>NZ_CP187952.1:0-4800000 GCF_058172895.1 Aliinostoc maniaoense
AGAGTTACCGTATTAAGCTGTTGGGCAATACTCGCAGCTACATTTGGTAGAAATCCTGCTATCAATGTCAGTGCTATAGTCAGTGACACCAAGGCAAAGTATAAAAAATTACTTCTTGTTGATTTATTGCTTAATAGTTTCATTGTAGAATAGTAGGATTATCTACTGCATACTTTACCAAAAAAGTAGGTATAATTATAGGGAGAAAAACACTATTTTTTGCGATTCTGATGATTAATCAGGACTAAAATTCATGTAAATCAAGTATTATAGGAAATAACACCAGTAAAAGTGACAAGAGTCTTTGTCATGAGATTATTACCAAATTAGTTGGTAATAACCACGGTGTACTTGTGTTGAGCTTTGGGATGCCACCATAAAAAATAAAAATTTTGTAACATAATCAACACTTGTAAGGATAAAAGTGCTATATTCCCATAACCAAGAAAGTTGGTACTAATCATTTAACTTAATTAGTATCTAGCAAACCTAACCTTAGCTGGACATTAATTTAAAAGCCCATGTAAGCGTCACCTTTAGTACAACACAGGATTTTTGAATATGCAAGTTAGCGCACGTAATTCTTTCAAAGGCACAATAAAAAAAGTTGTTCCTGGTGCTATTAACACAGAAGTGACTATAGAAATTGCGCCAGGAGTAGAAGTAACATCAGTTATTACTAAATCATCAGCAGATAATTTACATCTTGCTGAAGGCAAACAAGCTCATGCTATTATCAAGTCAACTGATGTAATCATAGCTATTGAATAGTTTTTTCAGAAAATATAAAATAAAGGGCATTATCTTGCCCTTTATTATTTTTTTAAAACAATATTATTCATGAGTGTTTATTATTTCAAACCTGAGTTCGGGATAAGCTCAAACCATGATTCTATCGTTGCCTGAAACTCCTATTCTTTCGTATAACTAGCAGCGAAATCGTCTTAACCCGAACTGACGTTATTTCAAGGTTTGTAGTGAGGATTTCAGTCCTGATTAGAGGACTAAAGTCCTCACTACGAACTGGATATTTTAACTTGAATGCCCTATGGCCAGATTAAAAACGTGTTTGATATTCAATTACAGCACGACTATCATCTTCTAAATTAGTTGAAGCACGCACGCGGATTTTATCGTTAATGCGGTAATTAATCCCCCATTGGAAGGGGTCATTAGCTGTCAAAATCTTGATGCTAGAAATAGATAACTTCGTGGAAATATCAACACCTGCTTCGGCTGCTAATTCGATACTAGAACTAGTTCTACCTGCTTCTGGGTTATCAGAAATGACAGTGGGGAATATTCTCAATTCACTTAAACCAAAAGCATTACCAATTTGGGTAAAAGCTGATTGAAAGTTATTAAATACTGCTGAACCAGCGATATTGATGATACCGAGGGTACTGTCACCCCGTCCTTCGCTATCAACAAAGCCACCACCCAATAAAGCCACAATTTCGTTTTCACTGCGGGAGGGACTGCTTCTTAAGTCGATGATTTCGTTGAGTCGGCTGGCTTGGCCTTTGACATTGGCTTCAACTCGCACTGTCTCTAATGCCGCTAAACCTGTGGGATTGAGTCTATCACCACTAAAGTCACTGTTTTGGACAACATCTAAGACTTTAGCAAACAGTTGCACATCTAAATCCGGGTCGCGGGGTTGGTTGGCTCTAAAGGTGGCGGTGTGTTTATAACCGCTAGCTAGTCTAAACTGAGTGGTGAATAAATTAACACCACCGTCTTTTAATTCGATTGTTCCCACGGGGATGGGGTCAGCAAAAGTACCATTAACGGTGAGATTACCTGTGGCACGGAAGCTTAAAATTGGTTCACGGGTAATTTGTAAGTTTTTGCCTAATTCTAGTTCTAAACCATTAAATCGTGCCGTTGTACCCGCTCCACTAACTTCCTGTTTATCTTGCTTATTGAGTTTTGAGTATGATATCCCGACATTACGGTTATTCTGCTCAGTTTCGGTAGATTCTGCTAGTAATACCTGACCATCATATAAACTGATCTTACCGCCAATAGCTGGGTTTAAGGCTGAACCAGTAATTTCTAAGTTACCAGTTGCCCCTCCTTGGTAAAGTCCTTTGAGATTCAAGGCTAACTGGTCAAGGTTAACATTGAGAGGATTATTAATTGCTAGTTGGTTGTTGAAAATGGGAATTTCCCCGGAGGCTTCGACTTTACCACGGCTAAATCTACCCTCTAGACTTTCTACAAGGATGCGGTCAAAATCAAACTGTACTTTACCTGTTACCCCTCTTAATTTTCCTGGTAAAGCTTGAGCCGAAAAAGTGGCATCTTGGATAGTAGCAATTCCGTTTAATATGGGCTTTTCTCTAGTTCCCCGCACTGTTAAATCTATTTCTCCCTCACCTTGTTCAAAGGCAATTTGGTTAGTTAACAGGTTTAATAGAGCTAGCCCCTCATTCTGGACTTTTACATCTAAGCTAATTTGGTTACTTGTTGGTGCTACAGAGGCAAATGGTAACTGATAAGGAATACTGCCATTGATATTCACTGGTTGAGGCCCTGCAACAGATACAGTACTACCAAAATTTAATCGGCTATTAGCATAGCTAAAACTAGCATTGGCTGATTCTATTGATTTTTGGTTGAGTGTACCTTCGGTAATTTGTAATTCGCCTCTGGCTTGAGGGTTGGTAACACTACCTGCTAAAGCTGCTGTCCCGCTAATATTACCTGTTATTCCTATGGGTAAATTGACAAAGTTATTTAGTACCTGTAAAGGGAAATTACTTACCCGTAATTGCCCAGACTGGTCTGCACCGCCAATGTTACCAGCAAATGCTATGAGGCTATTTTCTGATTCAATGCGTAAGGGTCGTATCTGCAAAACGCCATTAGCAAAACTACCTTCAGCAATGATTTTGTCAGCACGATAAAAACGGTTTTCTTCTGTTTCTTTGCCCCAAGTAAAGTTCTGTCCATTCAAATTAAATTGAACTGATAAACCTTGGGGTGTGCCAGTATCTAAGGCGACTTCTCCACTAAAAACTCCCTGTAAATCTGCGAGGTCAGGTATGGGTGAGGCTTGACGCTGTTGTGCTTGTTGAGCTATCAGGACATCAATTTCATAGAGGCGTTTGAGTTGGTCGAGTAAGGGATGATTGGGTAAACCTTGGGAGTAGGTAGTTAAATCTTCCGCACCTCCGTAATTAGGTGCTGAACCATTGTTTTGCAAATCTTCGATATCAAAGATTTGGGCTACTGTGAGTACGTCTTGAAGATTGCCTTGACTAACGTTGAGTTTACCTTGAATCCGTGGCCCTTTGGGGGTTTGAGTAAAATTACCAGCAAGGCTGTAGCTACTATTACCTTTAATAAATTGACTACTAACAATACTGGCTGTACCATCACTGTAACGGAATTGAGTGGTGAAACGATCGCCTTTAATCAGTCCAATTTCGGGATTAGCGATCGCTAAATTGGCACTGGTAGCAAATGTACTTTGATTAAATTGCAAGTCTCCGGTTAATAATCCTTGCACTTTCCCCCCACCCAAACGCAGACGTGGCGGTGGTGATACATTCAAAATTTGTAAGGGGAAGTTGGCAACTTTAACACTCCAATTATCTCCTTTCACTTGACCTTGGGCGATCGCTTGTTGCCACTGTACCAAGAAAGATTCGGGGCGATTATTGGCATTGAGGTTAAAAGCGATGCGATCGTTATTTCCCCGTAAATCTAAATTTAAACCTTTTTCTGATTGGACACTACCCTTTAACAACGGTTCAAAGGCAATACCCTGTACTACCAAATCTTTTAAGGCCAGTTGCCCTGCTACATTAGGTAACGGTAATTTCCCAGTCACGCGCCCGTTAAAATCTACCTTACCTGTCACCGCTACTTGATTGGGTAGAGTCACAGGTAACTGTTGGAGGTTAAAATCTTGGGCTTGGACGTTGAGATTTAAGGCTGTAATTTCCGGGATGCCTGGTCTGGTAGCATTGGTTGCTATATCTCCACTAATATTTAAACCGGGTGCAGTTGCTTGCTCAATTCTCAACCTTTCCCCATTCCAAGCCAAGGCTGCTGTTAGGGGTCGTTCAATTCCCGGTAAGCCTTGGGATAACTGGACTTGTCCAGCCGCCTGGACATCAGCCAATCTTGCTGAACCCAAGTTACCAGCTAATTGCAACTGTCCCCCCAGTTGTCCCCGCAGTTGTTGATTAAACTGATTTAACTGCACACCAGCCGCCGCCACTGCTGTTTGATAACGACCGTTAGCTAGTTGAATGTTAGAAAGTGTGACATTACCCCCTGCTACATTTAGCTGTGCTTGACCCCTAGCTTGGATGGTTTGGGGACTGAAAGAATCGATTCCCCCTGCCACATTTAATTGTCCTGTTAAATTACCTTGAAATTGCGGTGGTACATTTGCTAGGCGTTGTACAGGAACATTATTAGCTTGCAGTTGAGTTTGATAACGACCGTTAGCGAGTTGGATATTTGCGGCGGTAATTGTGCCATTGCCTACATTAATTCTCGCTTGTCCACTGGCTTGGATGGCTTGGGGACTGAAGGAATCGACTGCCCCAGCTACATTTAATTGCCCTGTTAAATTACCTTGTAAGGGTACATTTGCTAGGCGTTGTACAGGGACATTATTAGCTTGGATTTGGGTTTGATAACGACCGTTAGCAAGTTGGATATTTGCGGCGGTAATTGTGCCATTGCCTACATTAATTCTCGCTTGTCCACTGGCTTGGATGGCTTGGGGACTGAAGGAATCTACTGCCCCAGCGACATTTAATTGTCCTGTTAAATTACCTTGTAAGGGTACATTTGCTAGGCGTTGTACAGGGACATTATTGGCTTGCAGTTGAGTTTGATAACGACCGTTAGCAAGTTGGATATTTGCGGCGGTAATTGTGCCATTGCCTACCCGTAGCCGGGCTTCCCCATTCCCCTGGATAGTGTTGAGACTGAAATTTTCTCTATTACCGGCAATTTGGAATGTGCCGTCTAGAGGGTTAGCTAAAGCTGGGGGAGAATTTTTCAGGATGCGTCCTAGACGGACATTGTTAGCAACTAAACGGGCGGCGAAATTTTGGTTTTGCAGTTGGATATTAGCGATCGCAATTCTACCACCACCAATTTCTACTCCGGCATTTTGGGAGCGAATACTAGCAATTTGGAACGGTTCAGCCGTGCCAGCCAAAATAAAACCACCGTTTAATTCTGCCCCTGCCAAAGAGACATTTTGCAGTTGATTTTGGTCAACAAAGGGTTGTAAACTCACACCAGCCACTTGAGCTACCGCTTGCCAACGCTCGTTAGCAAAAGTACCATTACCCCGCACTGTGCCACCACCTACCCGCGCCACCACATTACGGAAGCTATAGTTACGATTTGCACCCACAACCACTTCCCCAGTCGTGGGATAAATAGCCCCAGGAGCAGCAAATTGTACTAAGGTTTGGGCATTGGTAGGCGTGCCTGTGACTTTAGCGTTAGCGGAGACAGTGCCAATTTTAACAGCTAAATCAGGATTGTAGAGTTTAGCGATCGCATCCCCAGGCACTTGCTTGGCGACAAAATTTAAATTTAATTGGGGATTTTCTCCTAATTGGATGATTCCCCCACCTTCAATCTCACCACCTAAACTAGTTTCACCTTGGATTTCTGCTAGTTTTACTAAGGCATCCGTAGGATTAAATTCAAACTTACTGCTGATCCGTTTAAAATTAATCTTATCAATGCGGGCAGTTTTAACGGTGGTGACAGAACCGGAAAGAATAGGGTTATCAATCTCACCCAGTACCTGCAATTTGGCTTGTAATTGTCCCGCTACAGGTACAGGCAATTTTAAATTCAAAGTTTCTTGGGCTTTGGCGACACTTACCCCAATAATACGTCCAGCCAACTTATAACCTTGATTGCTATCAATGATGCCGGCTGCAACTAGAGGGATTTTACCGTAATTGCTGGTGATATTCTCTAGTTTAATTTCCGTACCTTGGAAGTAAACACTACCTTGAGTGTTAATAAATGGTTGTGGCGTTCGGGGAATTTGCAGCGTTACCCCTATTAAGTCCGCATTACCGTACAATAAAGGCTTTTGTTCTGGTGCTAGTTGGACTTGCAAATCACCATTGACTCTGCCCGTCTGTAAATTCACTGGTAATTTGACAAGGCGGGTAACATTTGCTGCCAAAAATTTTTCCGCTTGCACTTGCAAATTTGCTACCAAAGTCTTAGGACGGATATCCCCAGCCAGAGAAACCTTACCCCCAGTATCCCCCTCACCTTGGACTACAAATTTGACTAGTTGATTATCTTCTAATAATTGAGCAGATCCCACAAGTTGGGTAAAAGCGATAGGAGATAATTTTTCCTCACCCTTGTCTCCTTCGCTGACTGTCTCATCTTCGAGTTTCTGCGGCACAAGCACCAACTTACCATTACGCAAGCGGATAGTATCTAAATCAGTTTTAATTGCGCCTGCTGCTCCTGGGGGTGCTAAAGTCGTAGTAATCCAACGCCCTTGGTTATCCTGTTCAATATAGGCATTAGGGTTAACTAAGGTAACATCAAGTTTGAGCTGACGATTAAAAATTAATAATAAAGGGTTAAAACCTACTTCTACAGCATCAACGGCCACCTGATCCGGATCTGTTGGTGTAGGGGGGATAGCCGAAGCCCCAAAACTAACTCCTGTGAGGGAGAATTGCGTGACTTTCCCTAGTTTTACCGGACGGTTAAGTGTACTGGTGAGGCTTTTTTCGGCTAAGGGCGTTAATTCTTTCTGGACAAAAACCCACAATCGCCAAGCACCGCCAATTAAAGCGAGTAGTAAAATACTCCCTAGAGCTATACCACCACGCTTTAACACCAGCAACCACAAACGCTTGCGGTCACTATTACCAGATTGATGATCTTGATCAGAAGATTTACTCATGTGGCTTCACTTCTTGTTTGCTGGATGTGGTAGGCACACTACTAGCACTATGGGCATATTACTATGCCAATACCAAGATACAAAGCAATTTCCTCTTTTGGCATGAGGAGCAACCCGTAATCATGAGTTATTATCCACAGTCAACCCCTACACCCCAAAACATAAAAAAGTCTTTCCCTTACACCCCTACACCCCTAAACTCAAATAGCCGTCATGAATTGCGTACACTATAAAACATAAAAAAGTCTTTCCCTTACACCCCTACACCCTTACACCCCTACACCCCTAAACTTATAGATATAGATCAAAATATTAAGGACAGATGATTACGCCAATGCGGGTTTTTGTATTGATTTTTAATGCTCACACTGAAAATGAGGGGATTCATACTCTGCGGGTGGGCGATCGCAATAAAATTTTAATGTTTGAATCCCAAGATGATGCCGTTCGTTTTGCCCTGATGTTGGAAGCACAGGATTTTCCTACGCCGACTGTGGAAGCAATGGAGGCTGAGGAAATTAAGGAATTTTGCGAAAGTGCTAACTATGATTGGGAACTTATCCCAGAAAATAGTGATTTGATTATTCCTCCAGAAGTGAATGTCCCGGAAACCGACTGGCAGGCTGATGGGCAATATGATGACACTAGCCAGGAAAATGCGGACTTTGGCGAAGTACCACGAGCAGAGGAAACGGAATTTTCTGAGACTGAACTAGAAAAGATTCGCCGCAAATTAGAAGGATTGTTGTAACTTAGTCATTTAGTGAATTGACCAAAATCAAACACAAACACACAGGCTCGGATAAATGACAAATTTGCAGGAACGTGGGCATTTATTAACTGAACAAGTCAATCCTTTAAGTTTAAATTTAGATCAACTCAGTTGTTTAGAGTTGGTGGAATTATTTAATACTGAAGACTATAAGGCAGTGGCGGCGGTGGCGGCGGCGAAGGTAGAGATAGCCAAGGCAATTGAACAGACAGCAGAACGTTTGCGCCAGGGTGGACGCTTGTTTTATGTCGGTGCGGGAACAAGTGGGAGGTTGGGGGTACTAGATGCGGCTGAGTGTCCTCCAACTTTTTGTACACCCCCTGAGTTAGTACAGGGGATTATTGCTGGTGGTGCGGGGGCTTTAGTACGTAGTTCTGAGGATTTAGAAGACAGGGCTGAAGATGGGGATGCAGCGATCGCTCAACGCCATATTACTCTTTTAGATGTAGTCGTGGGAATTACTGCCGGTGGGACTACGCCTTTTGTCCACGGCGCGCTCAGTGCTGCCCGCAAACGAGGGGCATTGACAATTTTTATTGCTTGTGTGCCAGCAGAACAGGTGAGTTTCGAGGCTGATATTGATATTCGTCTGTTAACAGGGCCGGAAATTTTAGCCGGTTCTACCCGTCTGAAAGCTGGGACAGTTACCAAGTTGACTTTAAATATTCTCTCTACTGGAGTGATGGTTAAACTAGGTAAAGTCTACGGCAATCGCATGGTAGATGTAGCGGTCACAAATCAAAAATTACGCGATCGCGCTTTACGCATCTTACAAGACCTCACAGGTTTAAGTCGAGAAGCAGCTGGTTATTTACTAGAACGTAGCGGTAAATGGGTCAAACTGGCGTTATTAATGCACTGGACTGGTTTAAGTAAAGAAGATGGCGAAAAGCTGTTATCAGCACACCAAGGTAATCTGAGAAATGCTGTTGCTAGTTTACATTGAACAGGAAACAGGAAAATCCCCCAATTTTAATTAGGGGATTTAATAAGGAGGTATTTTTTTCTAGCAATAGAAGTAAGTAATTCTCTAACTTTCTGAATTACGAATTACGAATTACGAATTACGAATTACGAATTGGTACAACTATCCCAACAAATTATTGATGGTGAGGTAGCCTTCTTTACAAGCTTTCCTGAGTGCGATCGCTTCTGCTACTATTTGTTGGGCTGTTAATCCTTCTTCATCCATCATTGCTTGTAAGGTAGTACCAGTTTGCTCCGATTCTTCGTGAATTGGCGGAATTTGGCAATATCTCCCCCCATTCTTTAACCGTCGCCAAATACTGGGTTTTTTGGCTGTTTTAGCTCTGGGTGGACGCTGTTTTTTAATTAGCGATCGCACTGTCTCTTGGTTAATTACACTTAAATCTAGTAGCCTATCTATTACCTTTTGATACTTGTTACTTCTTTCGGCTAACTGATAAATAGTTCTTGGCTCAACTTGGGCAAAATCCTGGGGTTCAAACTTCCCGAAAGCGGCGGCAATCTTCAAATACTTCTTTTCCTCACCTTGCCAACCTTGGTCACAAAGTAATTTTCTATACTCTTTGGTTGAAAGATGATGTTTCTGTTCGGCTAACCAAAAGGCATGACGTAAAATTGTCTTGGTGACATCCGCAAGGGTTTGCAAAGACAAGTTCTCATGGGCATCAGGCTGTTCTGGAGTGTATGGCTCAAACTTATGTGACTTAACTGGGGTTGCAGTTCCACCTTGCCTAGATGTCATCATAGTCATGATCTCACAGTAGGGTTTTTCTAATAGGCAATACAAATCTGGCTGGTAGATATATTCCTCTACCAACGGGTTGTGATTGCCAAGGATGAAAATCTATTTAGTACTATTGTACTATAAATTTCACAAACAAGCCAAACTGATCTAAATTTTTGGTGATGAGCGACCAATATCAATGAACGAATTTACACAAAAACTATCCAAAGCTTGGACTCTTGCTTTATCTGACCCCCTAGCTTTGTTAACTGCTGTCAAGCCTTACTTATTTCAGCCCAAATCAGAGAGAATACTGCTCAATGGAGTTGCTTTTGATATTGAACTCGATCTAGACCCAGCGATGAAAGCAATGTATTTTGGGGCGTATCAGATACACATTGCGTCTTTTATGAAGAAACACCTGAAAAAAGGAGATATTTTCATTGATGTTGGTGCGAATGTGGGCTATATTTCGGCATACGCTATGGGTTTGATTGGGCAGACTGGACAAGTTCACGCATTTGAGCCAGTACCTGAATATTTTGCCAGACTGAATCAAGTTCAGAAAAATAACCCAGATTATCGTTTGTATATTAATAGAGTTGCTTTAGGTGAATCAGAAGGAACTGCCACCATTGCCGTCACGAATGTGGAGAATATCGGCTGGAACACGATGGTTCCCGATTTTATGAGCAATGAGACGATTAAAGAAAAGATAGAAATTCCCGTTACCACTCTCGACAGTTACCTGTCTTCGCAGCAAATTGAGACAGTGCGGCTTGTGAAAATAGATGTCGAAGGTTTTGAGTTCCCAGTTATCAAAGGATTTCAGAATTATTTACAGACAGCAAAAGAATTACCAATCCTGCTAGTGGAAGTTGCACCAGCCGCTTACCATAAACTTGACACATCAATCAATGAATTTGCAAATTTTATCAGTGACCTGGGGTACGTTGCGCTGACTCTTGATTTAAAGCATGAAGTCCAACTTGTACAACTTCAAGATACTACAGATGTAGTTTTTATGCCTAAATCCCATTAAGCTCTGTGACTGTGAGAGAGAATTACCACTTCTGAGCCGCCATAGAGAATTAATCTGAATTATTATTTCTTTACTTTTACTTTGTGATTTAATTGTAATCAGAGGTTTTACTAAGTATTTATTCCTACTTTTTCGGTGGTTTTGAGTGCAACAATCACCCCAAAAATAAAAAAAATCCCGAAATCTATATAAATTAATGGTTTCATCTATCCACTTCTGGCTGGAACACCTTAGAATGATTCATTGAAAAGTCGAGCCGATGGGATTTACAGGCATTTTGAGTAAAAATACTCCCCAAGGACGATTTTTGTGTCCCAGACAACCGAGATTTAAGTAAAGATGCGACACAGTGCATCTAGAAAAAATCTCACCTCAAACTTAAGGAGTTCCAAATGAACAAGGGTGAATTGGTTGATGCGGTAGCTGAAAAGGCTAGTGTGACTAAAAAACAAGCAGATGCTGTCTTAACTGCTGCTTTGGAAACGATTATTGAAGCTGTTTCCTCTGGCGATAAGGTAACGCTGGTAGGTTTTGGCTCTTTTGAATCACGAGAACGCAAGGCTCGTGAAGGTCGTAACCCCAAAACTAACGAAAAGATGGAGATTCCTGCAACTAGAGTCCCAGCTTTTTCTGCTGGTAAGCTGTTTAGAGAAAAAGTTGCGCCCCCAAAATCCTAGGCGTTGGTTTTAGGAATTTGGATTTGATGGGGCAACCGGCTCACGGGGGAAATTTAGCTTGGGCAGCAGCGTTGGCTGGCTGTCCGGCTGATGCTATTGTGGATTTTTCTGCTAGTATCAGCCCCTTAGGCCCACCCAAAAGTGCGATCGCAGCTATTCAATCACAAATGGGTAATCTTAGGCACTATCCAGATCCAAATTATAGTGACCTGAGATTAGCCCTGAGTGACTTCCATCAACTGCCGCCAGAGTGGATTCTGCCGGGCAATGGTTCAGCAGAATTACTGACTTTGGCAGGTAGAGAATTAGCCGAGTTAACGGCGACTATGTTAATTACTCCAGCGTTTGGCGATTACTACCGCACCTTGGCGGCCTATAACGCTCAAGTTCTGGAGTTTCCCTTAGTTTTGGGGACTGGGGAAGTGGGAATTGGGGGACTTATGGCATTAAGTTCTTGCCTACATCCCCACACCCCATCCACAAACTGCGCTCTGTTAGTCAACAACCCCCACAACCCAACAGGCAAACTCTTCTCACAGCAGGAGATTTTGCCTTACTTGGAGCAGTTTGCTTTAGTGGTTGTGGATGAGGCTTTTATGGATTTTGTCCCTCCTGATGAGGAACAAAGCCTGATTTCGCTAGTGCAGGAATATACCAATTTGGTAGTGTTGCGATCGCTAACTAAATTTTACAGTCTTCCTGGACTGAGAATGGGATATGCGATCGCTCACCCCGACCGCCTCCACAAATGGCAGTTATGGCGTGACCCTTGGCCTGTAAACACTTTGGCAGTTGCCGCCGCCATTGCGTCCATTCAGGATAAAGAATTTCAAGCCCAAACTTGGCAATGGCTACCAGCTACACGTCAACAACTATTTCAAGGTTTAGCAGCCATCCCCGGATTACAACCCCAACCCAGTGCTGCTAACTTTTTACTGGTAGAAACACAAAAATCGAGTGTGCAGTTACAGCAACAACTACTCCAGCATCACCAAATTTTAATTCGGGATTGTGTCAGTTTTAAAGAATTAGGCGATCGCTTTTTCCGCGTAGCTGTACGTTCTGAAGCTGATAACGAACGCTTGTTAACAGCATTAAATTTAATCCTGATGGGGAGTTAAACTCAAAAATAGTGACCAAAGAAAGAAGTATACAAGCCCCCGGATTTATCCGTGGGGTATTTAATTTTGAATTTTGAATTTTGAATTGGAGCGAAGCGACTTGACTCTTGACTATGATGTTGTAATTATTGGCGGTAGTCTGGCTGGACGTTATGCAGCTTTATTTGCTACCCAACTCAAAGCGAAAGTTGCCTTAGTTGAATCTAGGGTAGACTACGGGTTAATTTATACTCAGGCTATGGGCAAAATTGCTTTCCTTGCCCAGTCTGGCAATGATTTGGCTGGTTTTGGTATTTACATTCAAAACGCCGATATTACCGCAAAATCTCCAGTTCCTGTGAATTGGACAGACGCAACACTCTACGCCGACTCTGTTTTATCTAATATTCAAGAACAGACTTCTGCGGCTGTATTGGCGGCGGCAGGTGTTGATGTGATTTTTGGTAATGGTCAATTTGCTGCTGGTGCTGAGTTGGCGTTTAGTGTAAATCAACGCTTACTGCGAGGACGCACATATTTACTTGCTAGTGGCTCTCGGCCAGCTATTCCCAAAATTGAGGGGTTACAAACCACTGGCTACTTGACTCTAGGTAACATTTGGCAGGCTTTTAAAGCACCTACACCGCCCCTCGATTGGGTAATTATTGGTGGTCTGCCTCAAAGTATTGAAATCGCTCAAATTCTCGTCAAACTAGGTTGTAGGGTGACTTTAGTAGTTAACCAACCTTACTTGATATCCTCTGTTGACTTAGAAATCTCTCAGTTACTACAAGCCCAGTTAGAAGCTGATGGTGTACGTATTTTCACAGAAACAATGGTGACTCAAGTTAAGGCAATTGATGGTAAAAAATGGGTTCAGGTTGGAGATAAAGCCATTGAAGTTGATGAAATCTTAGTCGCTACTGCCCAACAACCCAATATTGAATCATTAAATTTGTCAGTAGCAGGTGTGAAATTACATCAACAACGTTTATTAATTAATCGAAAATTACAAACTACTAACCACCGCATTTATGCCTGTGGTGACGTAATTGGTGGCTATGATTTTCCTCATATCGCTGAATATGAAGCGAGAATTGCAATTAAAAATGCTCTATTTTTAACCACATCGCAAGTTAATTATTCTCACCTACCTTGGGGGATATTATCTCAGCCAAGACTAGCTAGAGTTGGCTTAACACAAGCACAAGCACAACGCCGCTTTGGACATAAAGATATTTTAGTTTTACGACATTATTATAAATCAGTAGCAGCCGCCCAAGTAGAAAATCAAATTATCGGTATTTGTAAATTAATTGTGTTACGCAACGGCGAAATTTTAGGGGGGACAATCTTAGGAACAGCAGCCGAAGAATTAATTAATCTGATTGCTTTGGCAATGTCTCAAAAAATCCGAGTCAAGCATTTAGCTAATTTATCTCCTATTTATCCTAGCTTTGCAGAGATTTTAGAACAAACAGCCAGCGAATGGAACAAGCAGAGATTATTTACTAATATAGCTTGGGAAGAGTGGTTAGCGAGTTTCTTTTATTTTCGTCGCAACTGGAATTTATGAGAAAAAATGTGATGAAAATTTTGGACTGTGCCGAAATGGATGGAATATGGGCAACTAATGGATTTGTATTTTTCGGAAAATGTCCAAACTGAATTAAGAAATTGATTTTCATCAACTTGGTAATTAAGTTTGCTCAAAGTGTAAATGACTCAGCTATTGCATCACAGGTATTGTAATAAGCAAGCGAAGAGTTGAAGAGCCAAAAAGAGGCGACTAACTAGTAGCTTATCTAGTTCAAAACAATCCTGTTAGTGGAGTCAAGTTTCATGTTAGTTCTAGAAAATAACCTGTTCACCGAAGTCACCGTTGAAGAATCTGCTACTGTTAGCGGTGGTCAAGTTGATAATTTATTTAACCTCGATCAATACCTTTATACATTAGGTGCTGGTGTCACTTTTGGTAATTCTGGATTGACTACAGCAGAGGTACAATTCGCCTTTGAAAGTGCATTTGATAATAATAATGTAGTCATCGTGACACCTATCTAGTTTACTACTAAATATTAACCTTGAAAAGTTAGTACTTTTTAGCTTTTCAAGGTTGAATCAATTAGTACAAATCAAAATCATCCTGTTCATCCCTTTAATGGAGTCAAATATCATGCTAGTTATCACCAATAATAAACTTTTCACCGAAGTTTCATTTGCAGAATCTGCTACTGTTAGCGGTGGTCAAGTTAATAATTTATTTAATCTTGATCAATACCTTTATACATTAGGTGCTGGTATTACTTTCGGTAACAGTGGATTGACAACAGACGAAATTCAGTTTGCTTTTGAAAGCGCATTTGATATTGAAGTCATCAACGGATAGATGGTTAAGATGACAGCAGAATTACATGAACAAGCTAGATTATATTAATCTATCTAACGTTGGCAAAGTAATGTAATTCTAATTCTGAGATGGTTACGTAATTGGGAAATAGCTAAATACTGGAGCTTGAAAAAATGTTCCAGTATTTAGATTAAATTTCTCAAACTCCTTGTCAAACTACAAAAGTTTGATGTCATGTAACTATGCAAAATAAATGTTTTTCATTTGATGAAGGAGACAACTACTCATGAAGGAAAATAGCATCTTTTTTAGACTGCTAACATCTGAAGAATCTGGTGCTGTTAGTGGTGGTAGTATGCCAATGTTTGTCATGGATTCAACAAATGATTCTAGAGAAGGCAGGATCATGAATGCAGATGGTCACGGTGGAGAGGTCAATATTTATGGTTCTAAAAATTCTAAAAATATGAACCAAACTGATGAACCACCTTATCAAGAGTTAGCCTTACCTGTGTCTTTCACGTAAAACTGGTTAAAACTTGTAAGACTAGAAATAAGACATCATTAATTTGAATGAAATTAAGTTCCAGGTTTGTCAATTCTTCTGATCGTGATACCAATTGCAAGGGGAAAACGATGAAAGAGAAAAGCCCAATGTTTATAGAACTTACTGCTGAAGAATCTGCTGCTGTCAGTGGAGGAGTAAGAGTAAGTTTTGATTTAGATACTTATTTCTATATTTTGGGTGCTGCTGCTTTATTTGGCAACCCTGGACTTACTTCCGCAGAAATTCATTTTGCTTGGATGAACTCATTTGTTTTTAGAGATGATCAAGTAAGTAATGACAATACTAATACTAGTGCATTCGGCACAAATTTATCAAGAACGAATAGAGTAATATTCTCTAATTTTGGAGCTATATAAGTAGAACTTAGTCAATAATTAAAGGTTCGTAGTAAGGACTTTAGTCCTGATTAGAGGACTAAAGTCCTCACTACAAACCAAATAATTTTACATTCATTAATATAGTTTGCTCTCTTCAAGTTGTTCTACTTCAGTATTTTTGCTTTATGAAATACGATTACGTTTTACAACATAGTCAAGAAGATTGTGGTGCTGCTTGTCTCGCAGCAATAGCTAAACATTATGGGCGCAATTTTACACTCAGTCGCATTCGTGAAGCTGTAGGTACAGGACAATTTGGCACTACTTTATTAGGATTAAAACGGGGAGCAGAAACGCTAGGTTTTAATGCTCGTCCAGTAAAAACATCCCCAGAACTTTTGCAATCTATTAATGAAGCACCTTTACCCGCAATTATTCATTGGAAAGGTAATCATTGGGTAGTTTTTTATGGGAAAAAAGGTAAAAAATGTGTAATTGCTGATCCGGCTGTAGGTATTCGTTATCTGTCACCAAAAGATTTAGTAGAGGGTTGGACAGATTGGTTAATGTTGTTGTTAGAGCCAGATCCGAGTTTATTTTGGGAAGGAGAAGATGATAAAATCGGAGGTTTCTGGCGTTTTTTCAAGCGTGTTTGGCATTTTCGTGGCATTTTAGCTCAAGCTTTACCCCTAAATCTATTATTAGGTGTGTTATCTTTAGCCTCTCCGTTTTTATTACAAATTCTGACGGATGATGTTTTAGTTCGTGGTGATACTAAACTACTAACTACAATGGCGATCGCAGTTGTTGTGATGAATTTTATTGGTAGTAGTCTAGCTTGGGTACAATCTAACTTAATCGCTCATTTTGCTCAACGTTTACAGCTTGGTTTAGTTTTAGAATTTGGACGGCAAATTCTGCGTTTACCTCTGAGTTATTATGAAGCACGTCGCAGTGGAGAAATTGTCAGTCGTTTACAAGATATTAACCAGATTAATCAATTAGTTGCTCAAGTTGTTGTTAGTCTACCGAGTAAATTTTTCGTAGCGGCGATTTCCTTCGGTTTGATGACTTTCTATAGCTGGAAACTAACATTAGTAGCTATATTAGTGGCTGGGATGATGACCACATCTACAATTGTGTTTCAGCCAACTTTGCGACGAAAAACCCGCGAGTTATTAGTACAAGATGCAGAAAATCAAGGTGTGTTGGTAGAAACTTTTAAAGGTGCGCTAACTCTCAAAACTACTACTGCTGGGTCACAATTTTTAGAAGAACTCAATAATCGCTTTCATCGTCTTGCTACATTAACATTACGCACTATTCAAATCAGTATTATCAATAATACTTTTTCTGGTTTCTTCTCGGCGGTAGGGAGTGTGATATTACTTTGGTTTGGTGGTAATTTAGTGATTAACCCCGCAGAAAATTTGAGTATTGGACAGTTATTAGCTTTTAATTCGATGAATGGTAATTTTATCGGCTTGATTGCTACTGTCATCAGCTTTGTTGAGGAGTTTACCCGTGCTAAAACTGCTATGCAACGGCTGACGGAAGTTATAGATACTACGCCAGAAAATGCAGATGATGGGAAAAAACCATTTGCTAAAATTTCGCCTGATGCTGATATTATCTGCACCAATGTCAATTTTCACTATGCAGGTAGAGTTGATTTATTAGAAGATTTTACTTTAACAATTCCTGGCGGCAAAGTTACGGCTTTAATTGGTAAATCTGGTTGTGGTAAAAGTACTTTAGCTAAACTAATTGCCGGGTTATATCCTTTGCAATCTGGTAATATCCGTATTGGGTTATATAATTTACAAGATTTAGCTTTAGATTGTTTACGTCAGCAGGTAGTATTAGTTCCTCAAGACGCTCATTTTTGGAGTCGTTCGATTGTGGAAAACTTTCGCTTAGGTGCGCCTTATGTAAGTTTTGAACAAATTGTTAGGGCTTGTCAAATAGCTAATGCTGATGAATTTATAAGTAAATTACCTGATAAATATCAAACTGTTTTAGGGGAATTTGGCGCGAATATTTCCGGGGGTCAACGTCAGCGTTTAGCAATAGCTAGAGCGATTATTACAGAACCATCAATTTTAATTTTAGATGAATCTACAGGCGGTCTTGATCCAGTTAGTGAAGCCCAAGTTTTAGATCAATTATTACATCATCGTCAAGGTAAAACTACAATTTTAATTAGTCATCGCCCAAAAGTAATTAATCGTGCTGATTGGGTTGTGTTGTTAGAACAAGGTAGATTAAAGTTGCAAGGCTCTGTAGAAGAACTACGGAATATTACGGGTGAACATATGGGGTTTTTTAATTCGTAATTCGTAATTGGGCTAGGGGATTATTAAATGAGTAATGAGTAATGAGTAATGAGTAATGAGTGATGAGTAATGAGTAATAAGTAATAAGTAATGAGTAATGAGTAATAAGTAATAAGTAATGAGTAATGAGTAATGAGTAAATAGCGATTGGTTATTACTTCAAAATTAAAGACAGTGGGAGTCGGAAATTTTAAATTTTGAATTGATGATAATTTGTAATTTTCAAGAGCAATCATAGGTGAAATATGCTGTATATTCACAATCAAAAAATTCTGACAGCACCTCAAGAAGATGATTTTTTACCTCCTGTTAGTACTTGGACATCTTTAGTAGGAATTTTATTAGTAGGAACTGTTGGTACGGCGATCGCACTGGCGGCTGGGATTAGATATGATGTGGTTGTGCGAACGGCTGCTACTGTCAGGCCTGTGGGGGATGTGCGGGTGGTACAGCCGCAAATGGAGGGGACTGTTGCAAGTTTGCTGGTGAAGGAAAATCAACTTGTGAAGTCGGGTGATGCGATCGCACGTTTGGATACGGATCAATTACAAATCAAATACAGTCTATTACAAAGCAATATTCAACAGGCTAAATTACAACTTATTCAAATTGATGCCCAAATCAATACTCTCGATACTCAAATACTGGCTGAAAGCAGGTTAATTGAACGTACAATTGCATCTGCACAGGCAGAATTAATTAGAAATCAACGAGATTACCAACAACGAAAAATTACTACTTATAGTGAATCTCTGGCGGCGGAAGCTGCTTTACAAAAAGCTTTAGCTAACTTGCAAAAAGCCGAAGCTGATTTACAATTCGCTCAGGTAGATAGCGATCGCTACCAACAATTAACAGAAATAGGTGCGATTGGTAGACGGGAATATGAACAAAAAAAATTGGTTGTAGAACAGAGTAAATCTTTGCTAGCAGCCGAAAAACAAGCTGTAGAAATTGCCCAAGCTCAATTGCAATCGGCAAAGGCGGCACTAAATCCTAGTGATGCAACGGTAGCGATCGCTACTGAACGCATCGCCCAAGAGCGTGCTAGAGGTGAGGCTAGTATGGCTACGCTAAACAAAGAAAAACAAACTATCCAGCAGCGTAAAGTAGAAATGCAAGCGCAATTGCAGCAATATCAAAAAGAACTGCAACAAGTAGAAAGAGAATTACAAAGCAGTATTATTCGGGCTACTAGCGATGGTGTAATTCTCAAGTTAAATTTACGCAACTCTGGGCAAGTAGTACGTGCTAGCGAACCCATTGCAGAGATTGTTCCTCAAAATACTCCTTTAGTAATTAAAGCCATGATTCCCACCGCAGACATTAAAAAAGTCGCCGTAGGACAAAAAGTACAATTGCGAATTGATGCTTGTCCCTACCCTGATTATGGAACTCTTGAGGGTGTAGTCAGTGCCATTTCTCCAGATGCCATCACACCACAAGCTAATGATAATAGTACAGGCATAACAACAGGTAGCTATTTTGAGGCGACAATACAACCAAAAAGTCTGCAATTTGGTAATAGCGATCGCCAATGTTATATCCAATCAGGAATGAATGCTAATGCCAACATTATTTCTCAACAAGAAACCGCATTACAATTCATCTTGAGAAAAGCCAGATTAGTTACTGACTTATAAAAAAGCAGGGGGGAAGGGCGCAGGGTGCAGGGGAGCTTTTACCCACTTTTTTATGTTATGCCAATTCTTTATGAAGCTGCATATAATTCTGTTTGTATTTTCCCCTTTTCTCCCTGCCCCTGCCCGTTTATCAGTTAACTGTTCACTGATACCAAATTGGGATAGGTAAGTAGAACAGAGTAAAGAATTAAATGTTTGTAGTGAGAACTTTAGTTCTCAAATCAGGACTAAAGTCCTTACTACGAACTCAATTTTTTCAACTCGTTCTACTTAGTATTGTTTTGAGATTCTGGAAGAGTCTAAGAATTTAGGCTTTTAATCCAAAATCCGTCTTGAAAAGTTTCCTACGGCGGGAAACCCGCCTACAGAACTTTCCGCAAAATCCAAAATTGGTGTGACTTAATTTCCCACAGTACCCTATAAGCTATGACCCTTGTTAAATTTCTGCCATCTTATCAGAGGATTCAACAAGCATTGCAATGGTGGTCTTCTAGACAGTCAATAAAACTTTTTCTCGAAGCCGAAAAAATTCGGGATGATTTATTGCAAGAAGCCTTTACAATCCGTCGCAATCTAGATGTATTGACGACAGATAATTTCAATTTATCCCACCACAAAACCCAGGAGTATCTTAGACAAATTGATAATTTTCACAATTCTTTAGTACAATTAAGCAATCGCTTATTTCCTGAATCACTACAAGATAGTTTTCCTTTAGCTCTTGAGTGCTTAATAGAACCTTGGTTAGCAGTTAATCCCCACCTATATTTTCATCTTGATTTGCCTGTTTATTGGCGACATGAACAAGCATCACATAGTTTGATTGTCTTATCAACTTTAGAAGAACTGCTAACAATTACTTTGCCACATATCTTAACTCACATTACCATTTGCATTAGTTTAAAACAGCAAAAAAATATGGGGCAGTTAAATATACAAATCAACTATCCTGATGTCACTACTTTTGTCTGCCATACTAGCTTACCAGAATTAGATTATCTTTGTGATACTTTTGAATTTTTAACTTCAGGTAGATGTTTTTACCGTACTAGTCATCACAAAGTAGCTTGGCATTTATTATGGTAATTATTGTCTGAATATTTTAGTTATTGGACATAAAAATGCGGTTTTTATGAGCATTTCACCGATAGAATAATTTCACTAGTTACATCTGAAAATTGTCTTTAAAAGCCTGAAATAAACACTATAATCAATGAGCAGGGTGTGAATTATGAAACCAACATTAACTGAAACAGCACTCCTGAAAATTTTAGTCATTGATGATCATGAATCTGTTTTAAGTGGAACAGTAGAATTATTACGAAGAAATTATTTAGATGCAGAAATCATCACTACTATTAACGCTGATCAGACACTAGAACAAGTAAGTATTTTGCAACCTGATTTGATAGTTATGGATCTATCTATTCCCAAAAATATGGGACTAACAGCCAGGCCTGATACGGGGGTGCAATTGCTCAGAACATTGATCAAAAACTATCCCGATGTGAATATTGTAGTTCAAAGCGCACACATCAGAACCTTAGTCCGAATTAAACCAGAAATTGATACTCATAAAGGAGGTTTTACTGTTGCGGATAAGAGTCTTTCGGCTCAAGAAATGTTAACTAGAGTAGATTGGGCATTACAAGGTTTAACTCATACCAAAGATATCAAAGGTATTCATGTAGGATTAGAAATTAAACCAGAGTGGTTAAAGGTCTTAAATTTAGCATTTGATGAAGGCTTACAAGATAAAGCGATCGCTGAAAAAATGTCTATCTCTGAACGCATGGTACGTCATTACTGGAGTAAGCTGCAAGATGCGTTAGACATCTATCCAGATCAGGGTAAAAATATCCGCATTCAAACGGAAATGAGGGCTAGGGCAGAAGGATTAATTGATTAAGTATTGGGAATTGGGCATAGGGCATAGGGCATTGGGAATGGGGCATGGAGCATTGGGGAAATATTTCTCCCTTGTCTCCCTTGTCTTCCTTGTCTCCCTTGTCTCCCCCTGCTCCCCTGCTCCCTGCCCCCCTGCTCCCTCCCCCTAATTGATAACTACTTATCACTAAAGACTGGAGAATTAACTTATGCCTCCTGGACTTTGGCATCGAATTAAAGCAGAAATTGCTATATGGCGTGTGGGAATATTACCAGGATGTGCAGTTATTGGACTAGTAATATTAGCGCGTACCCTCGGTTTAATTCAGTCTTTAGAATGGCTAGCATTTGATTATTTGCTGCGGGTACGTCCACCAGAATCTATTGATGAAAGAATTCTCATTGTAGGTATTAATGAAGATGACATTAATATTGATCATAATAATCAAATACAATCTCGCATTGCAGACCGCAATTTAGCTACACTGTTATTAAAGTTGCAGACATATCAACCTAGAATTATCGGCTTAGATATTGATCAAACTTTACCTATAAAATCTAGTAATAGTAAAGTAGCAGAGATTTTACAAGCATCTCACAATATAATTGCTAGTGAAAAAATTTTAACAGAAATTATCCCACCACCTACAAATTTACCTGCCGAAAAAATTGGTTTTTCTGACCAAATTATTGATATTGATGGTAAATTAAGACGGATTTTATTACGTACTTCCACATCTGATGGCTACAAGTTATCTTTTTCTGTGAGGTTAGCATCTGATTATTTAGCCCATGATCAGATTTTCTTAGAAAATAACTTTAGCGATCGCGCCGCCATAAGATTTGGTAAAATAGGATTACCCCGCATTTTCCCCGATTCTGGGGGATATATCCGCACTAATAGTGAGGGATTACAGTTATTACTCAATTTTCGCAGTAGTCGCGCCAGATTTCGCACTGTAGCGGCGAATGATGTTAAAAGTGGTAAAGTAAATCCTGAATGGATACGCGATCGCATCGTGATTATTGGCATCACTGCACCTAGCCATGAAGATTTTATAACTACTGCGGCTATTCCACCGACACAAACCGCCTCTGAGGGAGTCTCTAGAGTAGAAATTTCAGCCCATGCGGTTAGTCAAATTATTAGTTATATCCTTGATGGTAGACCATTATTAAACACCTGGGATGATCACTGGGAGTATATCTGGATTTTTACTTGGGGTGTAGGCGGCATTGCTATTGCTAGACTGACTAAATCTCCTCTCAACAATTTGACAGTTGTAATTTTAGTGAGTTTGGCTTTAATCCTAATTACTTATGTCTGCTTAATTTGTGGATGGTGGCTACCACTGATTCCCGCCATTTTAGTCTTGATTATTAATGGTATGGAACTCACTGCTTTATATCAATATGAACAAGCATTAAGTTCAGGAGTAAAAATTCGTCAGGCTATTATA
Source organism: Aliinostoc maniaoense (assembly GCF_058172895.1). Classification (NCBI taxonomy): domain Bacteria; kingdom Bacillati; phylum Cyanobacteriota; class Cyanophyceae; order Nostocales; family Nodulariaceae; genus Aliinostoc; species Aliinostoc maniaoense. The sequence continues at coordinate 22,795 of NZ_CP187952.1, forward strand.
GAAAGCACATTTGAAACAATTCATAATGGCCCTTTACAAAGTCTGGCTAAAGTCTTGCAACTAATACGAGGTGAAGATAAATCTACACAAGAATTACTCCCCGAAATAGAAAAAGAACTAGAAAACCTCAACCACGAATTAAGAGGCATCTATGAATATTTACAGCAGGAATCTTTAGAAGAAGATACGAGACTTTATTTAGGTAATAATCTGGTTTTAAATTTACAAGAACCTCTACATGATCTGCTTTATCAAGTTTATAGTTATACTTTAGAGCGAAATTTCCCTTGTTTTAAACATATTCGCGTGAAAATTCGCAGCTTTGAACCTCTAGATGAGGGATACTTAACCATCGAACAAAAGCGCGGAATTTGCAGATTTTTAGAGGAAGCTTTGTGTAATGTTGGTAAGCACGCTGTTGGTGCAACTCGCCTACAAGTGACTTATACTTTATCTGACGGTTGTTACACTTTGAGCGTTATTGACGATGGCTCAGGAGTGAATTGTGCTAAACAAGGCAGAGGAACACAACAGTGTACTAATTTAGCACGACAACTACACGGAAAATTTCAGCGATCGTCTCTTTCTCCTCATGGTACTATTTGTCAATTATCTTGGCGAATGGGTAGTAAATAGAACAGGGTAAATAATTAAAGGTTTGTAGTTAGAACTTTAGTTATTAAAAAAGGACTAAAGTCCTTACTACGAACTGAATCCTAGTATTTTTACATTGCTGAATATAGTTTGTTTTTTTCAAGTTTTTCTAAGTAAAAATTAGGCTTCTATTGTGGATTCACAGGCTTTAAAACATCTAAAGCTAAATTCAATTTCAACACATTTACCCCAGGTTCGCCAAAAATTCCTAAAAAACGACCATCAGTATTTTGAGTAATTAAAGTTTCTAATTGCTTGGGTTGAATATTCCGCGCTTTGCCAACTCGTGCAATTTGTGCCTTAGCTGCTGTTGGTGTAATGTGAGGATCAAGGCTAGAACTAGAAGTATAGATTAAATCGGCGGTTGGTTGGAATTTAGCATTTTGTAAACGTGTCAATTCTCCTTGAATACGTTCTAATAATGCTGGGTTGCTAGGAGCTAAATTACTCGCACCAGAAACTCCAGTTTTTAAGATTCCCGCTTGATCATTTTGTGGGTTGGCTGTGCTGTAATTAGTAGTGCTAGGACGACTCCAAAAATATTTTTCAGTCGTAAAAGGTTGACCAATTAATGCTGAACCAATTACTGTCCCTTGAGAATTAGTAATTAAACTAGCGTTAGCTTGCAAGGGAAATAATGTTTGTCCACATAACAGCATAAAAAACGGATAAATAAATGCGGTTATTATCCACAATATCAAAGTAGAACGAATCGCTTTACTAATTTGACGTATCTGGCTCATGTTAAAATCTCTCTGGTTGTAAAATCACGACGAATAAATAAATACAAAGGGCAAAAGTCACTAATCCTAAAAGACTAATAGTGTAAACTTGCCAGTGTGATATTTCTCCTGGTGTTGCTGCTGCTACGATTGGTGCAAGCAACACATTAAAACACATGATGAGAAATATAGTCAGGGGTATTCTGTGACGTTTTGCGCTGATGAATCCAAGTATTTCTAGAGTATCTTGTGGGAGTAAATATTTCATGATTCAAAATTCGCAATTAAATTAAGCTAAACCAACAGATGCAATGACAACATCAATAATCTTGATGGCAATAAAAGGTGCAATTACACCACCAAGACCATAAATAAAGATATTACGCTGTAAAAGTTGGTCAGCAGTTAAGGGTTGAAATTTTACGCCAGTTAACGCCAAAGGAATTAAAGCAGGAATAATCAAGGCGTTATAAATTAATGCTGATAAAACGGCAGATTGGGTACTAGCTAAACCCATAATGTTTAAACTACTCACACCAATTCCCGAAAATATGGCGGGGATAATGGCAAAATATTTAGCCACATCGTTAGCAATCGAAAAAGTTGTTAATGCCCCACGAGTAATCAATAATTGTTTACCAATTGTGACGATATCAATTAACTTAGTGGGGTCAGAATCTAAGTCCACCATATTAGCTGCTTCCTTTGCTGCTTGTGTGCCGGAGTTCATTGCTACACCGACATTTGCTTGAGCGAGTGCTGGAGCATCGTTAGTTCCATCACCAGTCATGGCGACTAATTTACCTTGGGCTTGTTCGTTCCTAATTACTTCGATTTTATCTTCTGGTGTGGCTTCGGCAATAAAGTCATCTACTCCTGCTTCTTGAGCAATTACCGAGGCAGTAATGCGGTTATCTCCTGTGAGCATGATGGTTTTAATTCCCATGCGCCGCATTTGGTCAAATCTTTCTTTAATCCCAGTTTTAATAATATCTTTGAGATAAATTACGCCATAGATATCACCATCTTGACACACAGCTAAGGGAGTTCCGCCTAATTTAGAAACTCGCTCGTAAGCTACATCTAACTCCGGGGTAATTTGCCCATTTCTCGAACGCACAAATCCTTTAATAGCATCTACTGCACCTTTACGAATTTCTACCCCGTTAGGTAAGTCAGTGCCACTCATCCGCGTTTTGGCAGAAAATTCAATTCCTGCTGCTTCCTTGGGGTTAAAATTTAATTTTGCTCCTAATTTTTCTGCCAGTTTGATAATAGATTTACCTTCTGGGGTTTCATCAAAAACGCTCGATGCTAAGGCTATTTTGGCTACATCATCTAAAGAATGACCGTTAACAGGAATAAATTCTTCTGCCAAGCGATTTCCTAAAGTAATCGTCCCGGTTTTATCTAATACTAAGGTATTAATATCGCCACAGGCTTCGACAGCACGTCCAGAGGTGGCGATGACGTTAAATTGGGCAACTCTATCCATCCCGGCAATTCCAATTGCACTTAATAATCCGCCGATAGTTGTCGGAATTAGTGCTACTAATAAGGCAATTAAAACGGCAATACTTACAGGTGATTTTACGTAAATTGAGACGGTGGGTAAGGTGGCAATCACCACTAAAAAGACCTGAGTTAAAACTGCTAATAATACCGTCAAGGCGATTTCATTCGGTGTTTTCGTGCGGGCTGCACCTTCTACCAGGGAAATCATGCGGTCGATAAAACCTTGGCCGGGGTCGGAACTCACACGAATAACTAGTTCATCGGAGATGATGCGTGTTCCTCCAGTGACGGAACTCGCCATGTCTGTTCCTGGTTCTTTTAATACTGGTGCTGATTCTCCGGTAATGGCAGATTCATCTACGGAAGCAATTCCCGCAATGACTTCGCCATCGGCGGGGATGATATCACCAGCGATCGCTTTAATTTGGTCGCCACGACGTAAACTAGTAGAACTGACTTCTTGTATTGTGCCATCGGGCAGTAGTTTACGGGCGGTAGTATCAGATTTGGTGGCGCGTAAGGTGTCGGCTTGGGCTTTACCTCTTCCTTCGGCTACGGCTTCGGCGAAGTTGGCAAAGAGGATGGTGCAGAACAATATTATGGTGATTAGACCGTTAAATAGTCGGGGGTTGTTACCGGGGGTGTTACCGAATAGGTTGGGTTCTATTGTAACTAGTGCTGTGATAATTGTGCCTACCCACACTAGGAACATTACGGGGTTTTTTAGGAGATGGCGGGGGTCTAGTTTGATAAATGCTTGTTTGAAGGCTCGGCTGTAGAGTCCGGTGGTTTTGGGTTTGGGTGTATGTTTGCGTTGTTGGCGGGGTTTGGTTTTCATTTTTTTAACGCAGAGGGGCGCGGAGATAAACGCGGAGGGGCGCGGAGTTTTAAGGAGTGAGTGAGAAGGCTTCGGCTATGGGGCCTAGGACTAGTACGGGGAAGAAGGTTAATGCACCGAGAATTAAAATTACGCCGGCGGTGACTGTGGTGAATAGTTTGGTGTCGGTTCTGAGTGTGCCGGTGGTGATGGGGACTGGTTGTTTGCGGGATATACTGTCTGCTAGCAGTAGTAGGGCGATGATGGGGATGTAGCGTCCGGCTAAGATGCTGAGGCTGGTGGTGAGATTCCACCACAGGGTGTTGTCGCCTAGTCCTTCAAAGCCTGAACCGTTGTTGGCGGCGGCGGAGGTGTATTCATAAACTACTTGGGATACACCGTGAAAGCCGGGGTTGCTGATACCGCCGAGGGTGTCGGGAAAGGCAAATACTATTGCCCAAGGAATTAAGATGGCGAAGGGATGGACTAATAAGACGACGCTGGCGAGGATGATTTCTGGTTTCTCGATTTTGCGTCCTAAAAATTCTGGTGTGCGTCCTACCATTAAGCCGGTGAGAAAAACTGCCAAAATTAAGTAGATAAATAGGTAGGCTGTTCCTGTGCCTTGTCCTCCCCAAATAATCTGTAAGAACATATTAAATAAGGTGACGAACCCACCGGGAGGCATTAAGGAATCGTGCATTCCGTTGACTGCGCCGCACATGGTGGCGGTGGTGGTGACTGCCCATAAGACGGTTTGCGCCCAACCAAAACGGACTTCTTTACCTTCTAAGTTGGGTTGTTGTGAACCTAACAGGGCATTAACTTGGGGATTACCTTGATATTCTCCTATGGCGGCGATCGCAATCAAGACCACAAATATCACGAATACCATCCAGTAAATTAACCATGCTTGTTTGCGGTTGTTTGCAAATATGCCGTAGGTGTAAATTAATGCTGTAGGTATGGCCATCATGGCGACAGTCTCTAAGAGGTTAGAGAAACCATTAGGATTTTCTAAGGGATGGGCGGAGTTGATGCCAAAAAAACCGCCGCCATTTTCTCCTAATTCTTTAATAATCTCATAATGAGCGACAGGGCCGCGCGCGATCGCCTGGGTTGCACCTTCTAAAGTATTGGCTGTTGCGACTCCTGCTAAGGTTTCCGGTACACCTGCCGCAATTAATAATAAGCCGCCCACAATCGATAAAGGTAGCAATATCCGTGTAATTGATTTAGTTAAATCAACATAAAAATGTCCTAAAGGTCTACCAGTTAAGCCACGGATAAACGCTATTCCCACGGCTAAACCTGTTGCTGCTGAGGTAAACATCAGAAAACCTAATGCAAACATCTGGCTGGCGTAGCTAAAGGTTGTTTCCCCAGAATAGTGTTGTTGGTCTGTGTTGGTGAGAAAAGATATAGTTGTGTGCAATGCTAAATCCCAACTGGGCATACCCAAACCTGTAGGATTGAGGGGAAGTATCCCTTGCAACATCAAGATGGAAAATACCAAAATTCCCATCATCAAATTGCTATACACTACGGCTGTAGCATATTGTTTTCCCGTCATTTCTTGTTGTAAACGCACACCAATTAAGGCATAAATCAGCCTTTCCACGGGATTGAGTACGGGATCAAGCAGCGTTCTTTCTCCCATATAAACGCGCGCCATATATCTCCCAAACAAGGGAGTGATAACAATGACGATAATTAAGGTCAAAGCTATTTGTATCCATCCTTCCAGCATGAATTTTGCTAACTCCTGACAAGAATATTAGAATTATTTAGCAAACACTCATTAAATGAGTAGTAAATTGGATGTGGTTTCTGTAGTAAAAACTTTAATGCTGGTAATTGAGTTGAACTTAATGTCAAACCCAACAATTCGTCACCACAGTAAATAGTAGGTTCTGCACTCGCTAAGATGATTTGATCATTTCTAACCAGACCTATTAAACAGCATTTAGGTGGAAGCTTGATATGAGTTAAAGACATACCACACCAGCAATTATTTATCTGCACTTTTACACTAATTAAACCTAATGCCATAACAGCATCTTTCCCTGGATAGAGACTGACTCTATTTTTAGTTTTATTAATTTATATGATGAAAGTTTTGTTGAATAAAAACAAGGTATAGAAGATATAAATAGATGTTTATTTAGTGTTTAGTGCGTTTATATATTATCTAAACACTAGAATATTTCGTTATTTAATATCTATACTGTTAAAGTAAAGTTGAAATCTGTAGTGGCGTGGCAAGGCTAAAATAGTGTATTAGATGTAGGTTGGGTTGACGTTAGGAAACCCAACACCGATATCTATTTTGGGTTTCGCTTTGCTCAACCCAACCTACTGGCTAGAATATTTCGTTATTTAGTATCTATACTGTTAAAGTCAACCTGAAATCTGTAGGGTGCGTTAAAGCAACGCGTAACGCACCACGATCATTCGGTGCGTTACGGCTATATATCATTTACTCACACGCCTAAATTCTCACACAGCCGGAACACACCCTACTTAATTTAATAATTATATTGTAGTTAAATAGGAGTCTAAGTTAAAAAGTTAGTATTCTGCTTAGATGTATGCTTGATCAACAGGTTGTTAGATAAATGCTCAATGCCAGACGTAATATAATATCAAATAAAATAGAATACACCAAATTTTTCATAATTTTGGTAATATTTATAGTATTAGGATTTTTAGAATATTCTACTCCTAGCGACTATGTATTTGGATATTTATATAGTGGAGCAATTCTATTAGTAAATTCCTGGTTTGGGGAAAAGGCTACATTGCAAGCAACATTGGCGGCTGTTTTCCTGACTATATTAAATGTGTGGATACCTGGAAACGAAATCATTAAATTTCCTACAGTTGCTAGTCGTTTAATTGCTGTAATGGCGTTAATCGTGACGGGGTTTTTAAGCCAAAGATTACGGCGGACACAAGAGGCGATCGCTCTCACCAAAACCAAGTTAGAATCACAAGAGAAATTAGCAAGATTACGGGAAGATTTTGCTTCTACACTTACCCATGATTTGAAAACACCACTGTTAGGAGCAATTGAAACTATCAAAGCCTTTCAGAAAGAGCAATTTGGCGCAGTTTCACCAACTCAACAGCAAGTATTAGCGACAATGGCGCGTAGCCATGAAACATCTTTGCAACTATTAGAAACTTTATTAGATATCTATCGCAATGATACTGAAGGGTTACAACTCAATTTAGCACCTGTAGATTTAACTTGCTTGGCACAAGAAGTTTTATTAACTTTGACGCAATTAGCAGCTAATCGTCGTGTGCATTTATCGTTAAATTATGGCGATTCCGATTTTCGGCGATCGCTATGGGTAAACGGCGATGCCCTACAATTACAAAGGGTCTTCAGTAACTTGTTAGTGAACGCCATTAACCATTCTCGCCGAGGCGATCGCGTTGAGGTAATCTTAGAAACACAAGCCTCTCATCAAGTCGTGAAAATTTTAGATACAGGTGCAGGGATTTCACCAGAAAACTTTCCCTACTTATTCGAGCAATTTTATCAAGGACATAGCGACAGACAAGCCAAAGGTTCTGGATTAGGACTTTACCTATCTCGCCAAATCATTGAGGCACATGGCGGTATAATCTGGGCAGAGAACAGAACACCAACTGGAGCAATCTTTAGTTTTAAGTTACCCGTTCTCCCAGTGAGTAATGAGTAATGAGTAATGAGTAATAAGTAATGAGTAATAAGTAATGCCTCCCTTGTCTCCCTTGTCTCCCTTGTCCCCTTGTTCCACTCCCTATTCCCTTAACCCCATTCCCTCATGTCTTCTACCACCATCAAAATCCTGTTAGTTGAAGATGATGAATTATTTCGCTTAGGTTTGCGTGTGCGTTTGCAACAAGACAGTTTATTTGAGATTATCGCCGAAGCTGAAGATGGGGAAACAGCAATGGAATTAACCAAACAATATCCTTTGGATGTGGTGCTTTTAGATGTAGGATTACCGGGAATTGGTGGAATTGAAGCCTGTCGCCTCATCAAACAACAAAATCCCCGTTTACCTGTATTAATACTCACATCTCATTCCCAAAAATCTCTCATTGCCAAGTTGATTGAAGCTGGCGCACAAGGCTATTGTTTAAAAGGCATTCCGGCGGATAAATTAATATTAGCATTGCGTTCAGTGGCAACTGGTGCATCTTGGTGGGATGAAACAGCAACTCAAGAAATTCGCTCTTCTTTTGGGGGTAATTCTTTACAGCCTGACTCAAACTTCTCACAAATTGCCAATCCTCTCACCCAGCGCGAACAAGAAATTTTAGAGTTATTAGCACAGGGAAAAACTAATCAGCAAATAGCAGAAATCCTCTACATTACACCAGGAACAGTCAGGGTTCATGTTCATGCTATTTTACATAAATTAGAAGTAGGCGATCGCGCTCAAGCTGTTGCTGTGGCTTTACAAAAACACCTAATTCAACAAGAATAATTTACAAACAAAAACAGCACTCAGTCATTTACTGGTGCTTAGTGGGTTTAGCTGTTACATATAAATTTTTATATAGAAATGTTGAAGTTGTTATATGTAAACTCCAACATTGCTAAAAATTTACTCAAAATTACAACTAGTAATTTTATGCTTTTTTCTGCCGAGTTTCCCGCCAACCTTCTACCATTCGTCCCCAATTGGTTCTAAATTCACCAAAACCTAGTAGACTACCAACTCTATCTTCGTCCCAGGAGGCAGAAAGAACACCATAGGTAATACCTAACACACCTAATCCAAACAATCCCATATTTGCCAGTAATACAGCTATGGGAGCTAGTTTGATATCGGAGTAGGTAGCTAGCAGATAACTGGCTACTAAAACGGCAATACCCGAAGCTGTGGGAATACCACAAAATGCAGCTACTCGCCGAATCATGCGCTGACTAACCACTTGGGGAATAGCCATTTCTTCTTTAGTAAAGGGTGGCTGCTGTTTGTCTTGTTTTTCGGGTTCTTTTGATTTTATTTGGGAATTATTCTTTGCTTTTACAGGTTTTTGGCGTTTTGTTTTTGGTTCAAATGGCAACCGACTGCGTTCAGATTCTTCAGCAGGCATATATCCTAGTTCCTATCCACGAATACCTAAGCGACCAATCAAAGCTTGATATTTTTCCCGGCTATCTTCTTGGACATATGCTAGCAGGCGTTTGCGTTGACCAATAAGTTTTAATAGTCCTCGCCGGGAAGAATGGTCTTTTTTATTTGCTTGAAGATGTTCGCTGAGGCGGTTAATACGTGCTGTCAGCATTGCAATTTGAACATCAGCAGAACCGGTGTCTGTTTCGTGAACTTGGTAGCTAGAGATGATTTCTTGTTTGCGCTGTTGCGTCAGAGCCATGATTAATTGAATGCGATTTTTTCTAAATGTATGCAGCAGTCTATTATCATATCACAGCCATCCAGTTGTGGGGAGTGGGAAAAAATCAAAGTTATGTTGTGGTAGCAAGTGGTACGGACACTGGAGAAGGTCGATCTAAGATAGGTTTACGGGTTTGTAAATCAAATTTGTACCCGTGAGGTAGTATATGTAGTTTTGCTCCACAGATTGCTAATGGCTCATCTTTTAAAATCATATCCACATTGCTATGTGTGGTTTCTGAGTCATCTACTATTGTGACTGAACCTGCACCAACTATTTCTACTTCGTTATCAGTGATGACCATCGCTGTATTTTCGTCTATACCAAAGCCTAATGTTGCTGGTTCTTGCATCAAGGCTGTAATCAAACGTCCTAAGCGTCCACGCTCAGAAAAATGTTGGTCAATGACTACTCCAGGTAAAAAAGCTAACCCTACCCCCATTTCTACTGTTTCTAGACGGGGATTGGTTTCTCCATCACCTTCTACAATCATTTTATCTGGCATGACGGCCGCGCCTGCACTTGTACCCCCCACTACTGCACCTTCAGAAAAGCGTTTGTGAATAGCAGCATCAATTTCTGTGTCTTTGAGAATGCTGATAATCCGGGCTTGATCTCCACCAGTAAAAAATATACCAGTTGCTTTGGCGATCGCTTCTAAGGCAGTTGATGAAGATGCGTCTTCACGGGTTTCGGTATCTATTATCCGCACCTTCTCCGCACCTAATCGCTCAAATACTCTGATGTAATTGTCTCCTACGTCTCTGGGTAGTTCTGTTGCGGCTGTCATAATGACAATATTGGCTTTAATACCGCCAGCACGGCGCACAAACTCCCGTAGTATCTGAGAGTCTCCATCTTTGTCTTCTGCTCCACCAATAATTACCAACTGACGTTGACTTTCACTTGCCGTCATTTTGATATTCCTGATACTAATTAATTCCTGTGTAATTTCAATAAAGCATGACATTTATGAATATAAAATCATTCGCTTGATAGATTAAAAAATTAGATTACTTTTCCAAAATATTCCAAATATCTACCTAATAGCATAGGCAATACTTCACCAATTAAGAGATGATCTTATAGAGAAAATTTCGCTGAGAGTATATCTGACTTTTATTTTCAGTATCCCTACCTATTTTTAACAGATGATTTCCTAGGAAATCATCTGTTAAAAAAGTGACTTATGCCATGTCTGTATGAAGATGCAATCATTAAATTTTTGTGATTGTAGCAAGAGTAATTAATCAATTACGGCTACAGGAATATAGCGCAACTTCACAGATCATTGGTATTACTGACATCAAGATTGTGAAAAAGTATGAAACATTTAAACTTGTTTTTTATCTTGGATAACCAGTTAATGAATCTGGCTTCTATAGATGAGGTTCATTAAGAACAAACGGGCTTGTTCTAGTGGCAGATGTCTGGGTTTCCCTTGGTAGACAATTTGGTATTCATTGGCATCTGGGCCATCTCCATAGCCAGAAATCAGTTTCAAGTGAAAGGCTTCCTCGGCAAGTTGCCTTACTTCATCTCTCAGAGTAGCTTGTGTACTATTCATATTTTCTTATTATGAACTCAAACACTTTTTATTTATACAAAATTTGCATAAAATAAACACCTTTCAAGGGTTATATTTTTTTTAAATCATCAGTATGTTAAGAGAAATCTTAATTTAAAAATTATCAAAAAAATTTAATTATGTCTTATGATGCTTGCAAATGCTTAAATATCAGATTTAATAGAAACTGTTGAGTTCAAAACTAAGGTGATGACAGTCGAAGTGAGTTAGAAATTTAATTTAAAATTAGTAAAAATCAATAGCTGTAATTATCGATGAGATTGCAAGGTAGTTAGCGACAATGATTCAAGAAAAAAGTACCGATTTAGTGCGTATTAACGCCAGAAAAACAGATGTATTTGATATTTTCAATTTTCGGCATTATGTCGGCCCCAATCCTTATTTAGACGTAGGAGCGTTGGTATTTAATTTTACAGTGGTAGCAGGTAAAGAACCCCTACCGATGGAGAAGTATATTGCTAGTGTAAGCGATCGCTATCCCGAATTAGGTAATCAAACTTATGAATCCTATGCCCATCTGTTTGCGGCAACAGCCGCACAAGTCGGTAAACTAGACATGGATTTGTACCTAAATCGCTGGAGTGTCCAACCCAATGACTATGGATTTAAGGTAGCTATTCAATCACTACACGAGCGCACTACTAAAGGTGTTGTTTACCTTGTTTGGGACTGGTTAGAAGCTATTACCCAAGGTGATGAGTTTTTCTGGGATGAACAAATTATCAACCTGCAAGATAGATTTCGGCAATCTCTGTATGGAGGCCCAACAGTTTACGCCTTATTGCGAACAGCTTATGAAAAAAGTATTCCCTCGTTCTACCTCTGGGAAGAAGGACTAATGCAGTATGGCTGGGGGAAAAAACAGATTCGAGGCGTAGCTACAACTTTTAATTGTGATAGTCATTTAGACTCAGAATTTACTACCCGCAAAGATGACTGTAAAGCATTTTTAGAGACTTTAGGCTTTCCAGTCCCTAGGGGGGAAATTGTGCTTTCTTTTAAAGAAGCCAAACAAGTGGCTAGAGAAATTGGCTACCCAGTAGCAGTTAAACCTGTGGTTGGTCATAAAGGCATTGGTGTAACTCCAGATATCAAAGACCTAGATGAATTAGAATCGGCGTATGACCGAGCGTTAGCGGCAATTCCTGAAAATCAACAAATACGAATTATTGTAGAAAAAAGTATCTCTGGTAAAGATTTTCGCTTGTTGTGTGTTAATGGTAAATTTGTTGCTGCCACTGAACGCAATCCAGCATCAGTAGTAGGTGATGGTTACTCTACAATTAGTGAATTAATTCGTCAAGAAAACCGCAAACCAGCACGGTTAGATACACCCACTTCACCGATGAGTAAAATTGTCATTGATGATGAGATGGAATTTTATTTAGACGAACAGGGTTTGTCGTTAAACACTGTGCTTAATTCTGGAGAAAAAGTATATTTGCGGAAAGTAGCTAATCTTTCAGCCGGAGGTGTGAGTATTAATGCTACCCACATTATCCACGATGACAATATTATTTTGGCGCAAGATATAGCCCAATATTTCCGCTTAACTTGCCTCGGTATTGATGTGATTGCAGAAAACTTATCAGAGTCTTGGAAATCTGGTAACTTTGCGATTTTAGAAATCAATGCTGCACCGGGAATTTTTATGCACTTTAACCCAGCAATTGGTGATAGTGTTGATGTCCCTGGTGAGATTTTGGCAACATTTTTTAAGTCTAGTTTAGATGCCAGAATCCCAATTATTACCTTCAATAAAATTTCTGTCGAGGAACTGCAACGGACAATTGATCAGATATTATCACAACATCCCGACTGGACAATTGGATCTGTATGTCGAGGGGGTGTGTTTATTCAGCGATCGCCAAAGGTATTACACAAAGAATACAATAGTAATGTCCAAAGTTTATTACGTCATCCCAAACTAGATTTACTCATTGCTGAGTATCCAGGTGAAATTCTCGAATCAGAAGGGATGTTTTACTACGGGAGCAATTTGGTAGTGCTAGATAACCCCAGCGCAACAGAAATGATGTTGATGCGAGATATATTAGATGGTTCGACTGTGGTTATTAAGAAAGACAATGATATTTCTATTCGTCGCAAAGGCTTAATTGAGGACTACTCTTTGGGAGAAAATGAATCATTTTCGCAGGTTTATTTGAAAGAAATCAGCACTATTTTGTAACTTCATAACGCCCAAATGAGGCAGTAACATTTTATTTTGATTATGTTCAATGCCTCATTTAAGTAGAACGGTGTAAATAATTAAAGGTTTGTAGTAAGGACTTTAGTCCTTATCGGGACTTAAACAAAAATTAAGCCAAAAAAGAGTATAATGCTTAACTAACATAGCTTTCACGTTAGAAAAAGCTCATGAAAGAAACCACTCCCACAGCGATGCCCCCGTGCTTTGAAAGATGGTGTCAAAGATTTGATGATGTGTTTACTCATAAAGCTCAAAAAAGAGAGTTTAGACACTATATAGGGGGATTACTGGGGGAAAGTGAGAGGAAAAACCTGTTTCAAATGGCGGATAATGCTGTAGGTGTAACTTACCACCGATTACATCACTTTTTGACCGAAGCACCTTGGTCTAGTGGGCAGGTGAATGAGCGTCGATTGGAAATCATGAATAAGTGCAGTCAAACGAGAATTAGTAGAGGTTTTAGCTTAATAATTGATGATTCTGGTCATAGAAAAAGTGGTAATTTTACTGCTGGTGTGGGGAGACAGTATATTGGAGAAATTGGCAAAACAGATAATGGAATCGTAGTAGTAACAACGCATTTATATGATGGCAGAAAAAGCTTACCGTTAGATATAGAGTTATATCAACACGCTGATTCTTTAGCTCAAGGAAAACAAGATCCTCTATTTGAGAAAAAACCAGAACTAGCAATCAAGTTAATAGATCAAGCCCTAAACAGAAAATATCAACCTGGGATAGTAATTGTAGATGCTGGATATGGCAACAATACATCATTTTTATTAGAGTTGGAAAAACGGCAATTAAAATATTTAGGAGGATTAGCTAAAAATCGAAAAGTAACAGTTAATCAAACAGATAATATTCAACAAACAATTCGGTTAGATGAATTAGCCCAGAGCTTACCCAAAGAGGCTTTCACAGAAATTCAAACAGATTTGGATAAACCCAAAACATTATGGGTAGTAACTTGTGAAGTGGAAATATCAAGTTTAACTGGAAAGCGAAATATTGCTATCGTCATGAATGCTTCTACTTTCTCAGCAGCCACCGATATTGACTACTTCATCACTAATATATCTTCATCAATTGTTACACCACAATGGATAGTTGATACATATTCTCAAAGGAATTGGGTAGAAGTTTTTTACAGGGAAGCTAAAGGATGGTTAGGACTTAAAGAATATCAAGTTCGTGATAAAAGGAGTTTACTGCGCCATTTTATTTTGGTTTTCTGTGCCTATACTTTTATTCTTTGGCATCAGTTAACTGGAGGATTAAGACGACGGTGGGCAAACAAACCTTTAAATACTTTTACTGAAGCTTTAGAAGCTTTCAGAACAGCCATGTCTTTTCGATTTATTGATTGGTTGAACTTAAATCGTGACGTGTTTGCTGCTTACAAAGCTAGTTTGGGTTACATTTGGGCTTGATTTTTGTCTAAGTCCCGTTATGAGAGAACTAAAGTCCTTACTACGAACTAAATGCAATTTTTTTTACATTACTTTACATAGTTTGGTTTTTTCAAGTCGTTCTACTTACTAGCAAGTAAGTAATACCAATTCTCTATGAAGTTGCGCCAAATAGAATGATGTAGAGACGTTGCATGCAACGTCTCTACTTTAGTTAGTAGTCCAGTAGGGTGTGTTAGGCGTAAGCCGTAACGCACCAAAGGCCTTGGCGTTAGGTACGTTACTAACACATCCTACAAGTCTTGTACTATTTAGTTATGGCCTGACAACTATTTGAGTTTTTCGTAGGCAGCGAGAATAATCTGTTCTGTTTCCTCCCAACCAATACAAGGATCAGTAACCGAAACTCCATACTTAAGTTCTGCTTTTGGACAATTGATTGGCTGATTCCCTTCAGATAAATGTGATTCCAACATCATGCCTACAATGGATGTATTACCATCTAGAATTTGTTGCACGACATTCTCTAAAACAGCCGCTTGTAATTTGTAGTTTTTGTTAGTATTACCATGACTACAATCAATCACAATCCGGGGAGGTAAATTCGCTTTTTTTAATTGTGTTTCTACCTGTTCTACACTTTCAGCATCAAAGTTAGGTTGACTACCACCGCGTAAAATAACGTGACCGTAAGCATTACCTTTAGTTTCAAATACACTCACTTGTCCCTTGGGATTAATTCCCAAAAAATTATGGGGAGTTCTAGCAGAATGTAAGGCATTTAAAGCAACTTGAATATTGCCATCTGTACCATTTTTAAACCCGACAGGCATTGATAACCCGCTAGCCATTTCACGATGGGTTTGAGATTCTGTAGTACGTGCGCCAATTGCTGACCAAGTAATTAATTCACCAATATATTGAGGAATGATTGGGTCTAAAGCTTCTGTAGCACTAGGCAGTCCTAATTCTGAGAGTTCTACTAATAGTTTTCTGGCAATTAGTAGCCCTTTTTCCACATCAAAGGAATCATCCATATCAGGATCATTAATTAATCCCTTCCAGCCTACCGTTGTTCTGGGTTTCTCAAAATAAACCCGCATGATTAACAGTAGCTTATCTTGGACGCGATCGCTTAAATTTTTTAGCCTTTTCGCATACTCCAATGCTGCTGCTGGATCATGAATTGAACAAGGGCCAACTACTATAAATTTACGTCTATCCTGAAAGTCTAATATTTGTTCTATTTCTTTTCTAAATTTCCAAACAGTCTTTTCAGCAGATTTAGTTAAAGGTATTTTAGATTTTACTTCATTAGGCGTTAGGAGAACGTGGTAATTTTCAATATTTGTGTTAGATAATTTCTTGTGCATGGAGAAGTTGTCTTGATAGTTGAGATGAGATTTTCGGGACAATTACTCTACATATTGTAAATGAAACCCAGGATACAGATTCAGTTACTTTTTTTTGCAAGTCAGAAAAATCAGACATAATGGTGGGGGTGTAGGGGTGTAGGGGTGTAGGGGTGTAGGGGTGTAAGGGTGTAGGGGTGTGCGGGAAAACAATGTAAATTATTCTGAATTGCCTCCCCTACATCTAAAGTTTTTCACGAAAAGAGAACAGGAAACGTCTGTTCCCTGTCCCCCGTTCCCTGTTCCCCCAACCCTGTTCCCTTTTATTTACAGGTATATTTTATTACTGCCAAACAAAAACTTTCGCCTCGTAAGCTCCAATATCTGTCATAATTCCATCATCCCCAGCTTCTACATCATAATCTCCTGTCCACTCGTGCCATGTTCCGCCAGAGGGAAAATTGGGAACATGATAACCTGCGAGAAAGTTTTCGGAGAAATTTGCTACTACAACTACACGAGAACCTTCATCATTCCAACGGCTGTAAGCTAATACCTTAGCTTCAGCATTTTCATGGATAAAATCAATATGTTCTGTGTAGAGAGCGTGATTACTTTTACGTAATTGTATTAAGCCTTTGTAGTATTCAAATAAACTAC
The DNA here is from genome assembly GCF_058172895.1 of Aliinostoc maniaoense. Taxonomy (NCBI): domain Bacteria; kingdom Bacillati; phylum Cyanobacteriota; class Cyanophyceae; order Nostocales; family Nodulariaceae; genus Aliinostoc; species Aliinostoc maniaoense. The sequence goes on from NZ_CP187952.1 coordinate 39,133, forward strand.
GGTTCAGGTCATTACCGAGAAGTTGCCAATCTAGTTTTGATGCTTCTGGCTGTTTGGGTTTGTATTCACCAAATTCTTCACCCATCCAAATTAAGGGGACACCGACGGCTGTCAATAAAATAGCCGCGCCTAATTTTGCTCTTTTGAAAGCTTCTTCGGCAAAAATATTGCGATCGCCTAACTCGACCATGAGATGATGATGATCATGGTTTGTCAAGTAATTAACTACATTAGTAGTAGCCAAAAAGCCTTGACGTTTGCAGTCAATCACATCTTTGAGGTTTTCTAAATCAAAGCTGTCACCGCAGATATGAGCCTTGATGGTGTGATAAAAGCTATCATGCCAGCAACCATCCATAGGCCCATCAACATTAGTGATACTAGTAGTTTCTGGGATATGTTCTGCAACATTATAAAATGGTTTCGCTCCCGCAGTTTTTTTAGATTCCTGCACAATCCAGTGCATAAAATCATAGTTGGCTATTTGTCGTGCAGCATCGTAACGAATACCATCTACATGATATTCTTGAATCCAAAAACGTACAGTATCACCGATAAATTTTCTGGCTGGATAAGTATCTAAATTTTCATCATAAAATTCATAATTAAATTCCGGCCCCCAGTTATTATCAGGGTCACGGGGTGCATGGTGATACCAATAATCATGATCAATTTGTGTTAATGGACTAGAGGCTTCTGAGTGGTTATAAATCCCATCCATCAAGACACGAATCCCACGATGATGACACTCATCAACTAAATGCTTTAAATCAGCTGTTGAACCATAACTAGATTCCGTCGCCAAAAAATAGCGGGGATTATAACCCCAGCTATAATCACCTGGATATTCTTTCACAGGCATTAACTCAATAGCATTGATGCCTAATTCACACAAATAGTCTAATTTCTCAATGACGTGTTTATATTTACCTCTAGCATAAGCATCATCTTCACCACCAGAAAAATCACTAACGTGTAATTCATAAATTACTAATTCGTGGTCTGCTGGTAAGGGTTGGTCATCATATTGCCACACATAGGTATCAACAATAATTTCCCCATCTTTAATGCGAACAATGCTATTATCCTTGCCGCTTAATTCATCGATATCAGTCGCATAAGGATCTGTAACATCAACCCATTGATCTTCTTCAAAAAACCAAGATTTTGTCTGCACACGAAATTTATATTGATAAGTTCCGTCTTTTAAATCAACATGAGTGCGAAAATAGCCATCATCCCCTTTTTTCATGGGGATATCTTGCCAATTAGAAAAATCACCAATTAAAGCTGCACCTTTGTTATAAGGTGCAAATAACTTAAATTCAATTGATTTTTTCATCGATTTGTTTTCAAATTATGTAACTTAGTAATCATAATTTTCTAATTATTAATCGATTTGCAAATCAACCAGAGGATATAATTAACGGATGAGTTCCTCTATCCCTAGAACGAGATGTGAATATATCAATAGTTTACTTATTAATCTTGTGAGAAAGAATTTTCTGAGAGTCAGATAATCTGCAATTGTCTACTACCATAAGGTTGATATTGGAGTGCGATTTGATAAATCAACATATTTGCATAGAGGGTTGAGGGAATAGCAAAGAAGGAATTTAGGGGTGTACTGAGTTTTTTCAGAAATCAAATAAGAGTTTTATATCTGAAAATTATGGAGGGTGCGCTACCTTCTCACTCACTACAAAAAAGATTATCTAATATTCTATTCATAATCAAATTAATTTTAGGGAAATTTTCTGCTTGAGACAGCATTTCTGCTGGCTGCTGGATATATCTACCCTCTACAATTTCATTACCACAATTGGTAATAATTTGGCTAACACTATCGTGAGTTGATTCTAAGTGAAACTGTAAACATAACACGCGCTGATTATATATAAAAGCCTGATTTTTACAAGCTTCACTAGAAGCTAAATGAGTTGCGCCTGGGGGTAAGTCAAAGGTGTCACCATGCCAATGAAACACTGTAAATTGCTGTGGTAATCCCCCAAATAAAGTTGAGTTTTGGGCTTCTTTAGTTAGTTGAATCGGAAACCAGCCAATTTCTTTATACTCTCCTTGATAAACTTGCGAACCTAAAATATCTGCTATTAACTGCGAACCTAAACAAATACCAATTACTGTTTTGTTAGCTGTAATTGCTTGTTCAATAAAACGCTTCTCTTGTGTTAACCAAGGATATTGATGCTCTTCATAAATATTCATTGGCCCACCCATCACTACTAGCCAATCAATATCTTCTACTAGGGGTAATGATTCATCCGCATAAAATCTAGTAGCGGAAAGTTCATGTTTGTGTTCTAATGCCCATTGCTCAATACTAGCAGGTGTTTCAAAGGAAACGTGCTGCAAGTAATGTATTTTCATGTTCAATTTCCCAATATGAATATAAAATTATACTAAAAATAAGCAGATAAATTTTAAGCAAATAATCGGTAGCAATTTAATTTCAAGATATGAAGCGCATCTTTTGAAATTATGATGATTGACCGAATATTTGCTTTGATCAATTATTTACCTTGATCAATGGTTTGCTGCAAGTGGCTTAACAACCAATTAGCAGCAGTAGCTCTCCGTGTTTCCCGTGGTGTAAAAGTACCAATTTTGTAACCTTTAAAACCTAGTTTCTCTTTGGTGATTTGTTTGTATTGCTGAGGAATGGAACGGGTTAACTTCATAGTGGCTGGGCGACTATCCAAAAAATTTGGTGGTTCTGGGTATTCATCTCGCCATTCTGCTGCAACCTGTGTATTGTCCCAATTTCCCGTTGTGGAGTCGTGGCGATAGCCTAGGTAGTACCATACTAATTGCATGACTGTAGCGTCATCAATTTGATCGTTGAGAATACCCCAGATTGTATCTGTATTGAGTGGTGGTAGTTCAGACATAAGGTGTGCAGAGTTGAAAATTTTAAATTAGCAGTTTTAATTAAAAATATCAGTTCTACATTCACAAACAATGTAAACTGGTAATTGTAAAGTATAAATTTGTCAATGCCAAATCCTGCACCACAATCAAAACTTATTCGCGCTCATGTCTTGATTTCTGGTACAGTCCAAGGGGTAGGTTATCGCTACGCTACCGTAGATACTGCTAGCCAGTTGGGTTTAACTGGTTGGGTGCAAAATCTTCCTGATGGCAGGGTGGAGGCAGTGTTTGAAGGCGCGCCTGAGATTGTGGAGGAGATGATTCACTGGTGTCATGCTGGCCCGCCTGCGGCTATAGTACAGGATGTTGCTGTGAAGTACGAACACCCGGAAGGCTTGCGGGGGTTTGAGGTGAAGCGAGTTATCTAGCAAATTGATTGATAATAGTGAGATAGCAGAAAATTAACTGTCTACGCTTTTTCTAAAAATTGTCAATATATCCAGAAAGGGGTTAATTGATCATAATTTGCTCATTTGATCGCTATAAAGCTGACTTTAATGGTGATGCGATCGCTCATTGAAGATGGTACTAATATTTGAGTCAATTTCACTCACTATCAGTTTCCCAGCACTATGCAATTAATTCTTGGGCAGGGTATGACTCATGCTGTAATGGCTTCAGTTCTCTCAACACCAATTAAAGATCCAGTCCCGGTATTTCTGATGATTTTGGGGATAATGTTAATTGCCCCCTTATTATTTGAGAAAATCCGCTTACCTGGGATTGTCGGTTTAATTTTAGCAGGGGTACTAGTCGGCCCTAACGGACTAGGCCTTTTGGCACGGGATCAAACTATTGTCTTGCTGGGTACTGTGGGTTTGTTGTTTCTGATGTTCATGGCAGGGTTAGAAACAAGCTTAGATGACCTGAAATACAATGCTGATAAGGCGGTAATTTTTGGGGTTGCTACTTTTCTTGTACCGATGGGATTAGGAACAGCCGCCATGATGGGTATTGGCTACGATTTATTACCTGCAATTTTGGTGGCTTCTTGTTTTGCTTCCCATACTCTACTCGCCTTACCCATCGCCAGTAAATTGGGAATCATGCGTTCTCAAGTTTTAACTACTACCCTTGGTGGTACATTAATTACCAATATTTTGGCATTGTTAGTATTAGCGGTAGTAGTCAGAGCGCATCAAGGTAATTTAACCCTAAGTTTTTGGTTGTTTCTGATTCCGGCTTTAATAATTTACACCTTTTTAACTTTATGGGGTGTACCTCGCATCGGGCAATGGTTTTTCCAAAGATTTGGCCATGATGAAGGGGCAGAATTTACCTTTGTTTTGGCGACGCTGTTTGTGGTGTCCTTCGGGGCGGAATTAGTGGAAATTGAGCCGATTATTGGGGCTTTTTTGGCAGGGGTGGCAATTACCCAACTGATTCCTCAACTTAGCCCGTTAATGAATCGGATTCAATTTATTGGGAATACCTTGTTTGTCCCCTTCTTCTTGATTTCTGTAGGGATGTTAGTTAATCCTGGGATTTTAATCCAAGAACCGCGATCGCTGTTAGTATCTGGTGTGATGGTAACTGCGGCCATTGTCGCTAAGTATATACCAGCTTGGGGTGTGGGTAAGTTATTTGGCATGGATGGGGATAATATTATGGTGATGTTTGGGCTATCGGTAGCTCAAGCGGCATCAACTTTGGCAGCTATTACTGTGGCTTATAATATCAAGCTAGTTGACCAACTCACAGTTAATGGCACAATTGCCATGATTTTAGTTACCTGTGTAGCTTCTCCTTGGGTAACAAATCAATGGGGACAGAAACTCAAACCAGAAACTACAACTACTACAAAACTTGAGAATGATCATATAGGCGATCGCATTTTAGTACCAGTCGCTAACCCCAGTACAGAAGATAATCTCCTCAAATTAGCCATCCTTCTCGCTAAATCAGCCAATGGAACTCTCTTACCACTCCACATTTTACGAGAAGAAAATAGCCCGATTTCCCCAGAAGCAAAAGCTAGACAAACCCAACTCTTATCCACGGCGGAAATGATTGCCCATGCGGCAGTGGCTAATGTTACTCCCATTGCTAGAATTGACGAATCAATTGATAAAGGAATTGCGCGTGTTGCCCAAGAACAACAGGCTAGCGCGATTATCTGCGGTTGGAAAGGTTACTCGACTTATCAAGAAAACTTGTTTGGTAGTGTGATAGATCGAATTGTGCAGCGTAGCAGCGTTCCGGTGTTGGTATCTCGTTTTCCTTTACCCATTGAACACACCAAGCGAGTATTTTTAGCTTTCACCACCGAACAGACTCGTGAACCTTGCTTTCCACAAAGCATTGAATTAGCCAAAAGTTTAGCCACAGAACTCAAAGCCTCTCTACAATTGCTGCAAGTTGTCTCAGTCAAAGTAACAACAGGCGAGTTCACTGATTTAGAACTACCACCAGACACACCCATTCAACAAGTGCGGGGTAATTTTGTCAGACAAGTTTCCAGATTACTCAAAACTAATGATTTATTGCTGTTGAATGGTGGAGTCAAAGCCAAAGCCCCAATTAGAGCCTACTTTGGCAAAGCACCGGAAGCAATTGCCCACAATCACCCGGAAATTGCTGTAATTATTGCCTACTTTCACCCATAAAATAAACTTTAGGGATGTAAGGGAACACCATTCCCCATTCCCAATTCCCTATGCCCCATTCCCAATTCCCCATTCCCCACCTATGATTTACCCTGTTATTTGGCAAAATGATTCTGTACTACTAATTGATCAAACCCGTTTACCTAACGAGTATGCAGTAGTAGAGATTCACCGTAGCGAAGATATGGCACGGGCAATTAAAACAATGATTGTGCGGGGTGCGCCGGCTATTGGTGTAGCAGCAGCCTACGGGATGTATTTAGGGGCGCGGGAAATTACAACTAGCGATCGCAACGAATTTCTAGCACAATTAGAACAAGTCGCTGATTTATTAGGTGCTACTCGTCCTACAGCCGTCAATTTATTTTGGGCAATTACTCGGATGATGAAAGTTGCCTACGCTACTGCGGGAGAAGTAGCAGAAATACAAGCAGTTTTATTGCAAACAGCCCAAGCAATTAATCTCGAAGACTTGCAAACTTGTCAGGCGATCGGTGATCATGGATTGCAAGTATTACCCAAAACTCCAGAAAAACTCACCATTCTCACACACTGTAATACTGGGGCTTTAGCTACAGCCGGTTACGGTACAGCCTTGGGGGTTGTTCGTTCCGCTTGGCGTGAGGGACGTTTAGCACGGTTATTCGCTGATGAAACCCGTCCCCGTCTCCAAGGTGCAAAACTCACCGCCTGGGAAGCTGTGCAAGACGGTATCCCCGTAACTGTAATTACTGATAGCATGGCAGCCCATTGTATGCAGCAAAATTTAATTCATGCTGTCATTGTCGGTGCAGATCGTATCGCCGCCAATGGTGACACTGCTAATAAAATCGGTACTTATAGTTTAGCCATTGTCGCTAAAGCCCATAATATTCCTTTCTTTGTCGCAGCACCTGTTTCTACTATTGATTTTGCATTATCTAATGGTAGTCAAATTCCCATTGAACAACGTCACCCAGAAGAAATTTATCAAATTGGTGATACTATCCTCACACCATCCGGCGCAGAATTTTATAACCCAGCTTTTGATATGACTCCAGCCGATTTAATTACAGCCATCATCACAGAAAATGGCGCATTTCCTCCTCATGAGTTGGAGAAAAGCCAAGTAACAATTCGTAATTCGTAATACCCTACGGATACTCTGCGAGAACGCCTGTAGCGAACGCGTATAACAATGTCAGGCATTGCATTGGCAATGTCAGGTGTTGCATTAGCAATGTCAAGTGTTGCATTGGCAATGTCAGGTGTTGCATTGGCAATGTCAAGCGTTGCATTGGCAATGTCAAGCGTTGCATTGGCAATGTTAATGAAACAACTTGTGTATAAACCATAGCTTTTTGCAGGGGAGTAGAGACGTTGCATGCAACGTCTCTACTCGGTAGGGGCGGGTTAATCAAATATCATGAACAATTAACGATGATGCCGGTGAACCTGCCCCTACAAATGTCTAATTATAATTTTGAAGTGCGATCGCTCTCAATTTAAAATTAAAATTCCCGTAATATATTACAAATTAAGTTCCTTCTCTCGATAGATTTATTTATGATTTATGTATGCAGTCTACATGAAGTACATAAGTTTAGCTAAAGTAGGACAAGACAAAGCTTGAAGATCAATAAAACTTCGGAAATCCCAGTCAGGGAAGAATCATGAACCCGCGGCCATCTACCAAAAAATCTCAATCCAACTCATCCGACGAACCGCCAGAACAACAACAAGAATTATTTCCCATTGTAGGTATAGGAGCTTCTGCGGGAGGATTAGAAGCATTTACAGAATTACTCACCCATTTGCCCACTGATACAGGCATGGGATTTGTATTTATTCAACACTTAAGTCCCCATCAAACTAGTTTATTACCAGAAATTCTGTCTCGCACAACCTCAATGCCTGTATTGCAAGTAAAAGATGGCATGGTTGTCGAACCAAATCATGTTTATGTGATTCCCCCCAATGCCATGATGACGATTTCCCAGGGGATACTCAAACTCACTCCGCGTCAAAAAATTCGCGGACAAGTGATGAGCGTTGATAAATTCTTGATATCCTTAGCAGAGGATCGGGGTAGCAATGCTATTGGCGTGGTACTGTCGGGTGGGGATGCCGATGGCTCAAGAGGACTAGACATGATTAAAGGGGCTGGTGGTATTACTTTTGCTCAATGTGAGTCATCGGCAAAAGTTAGTAGTATGCCTAATACAGCTGTGGCTTCTGGTCATGTAGACTTTATCTTGACACCCCAACAAATTGCCGCAGAATTAGCCAATATTAGCTCTCATCCCTACATTAATCATCGAACGTCAGTCAAAGCAGTGGATATCATACCTGAAAGCGGAGATGCCCTGACAAATATTTTTAGTTTGCTACGAACAGCTACCGGGGTTGACTTTACTCACTACAAACAAACAACCTTAAAGCGGCGCATCCTGCGACGGATGGTTTTGTATAGACTAGAAAATTTACAAGACTATGTGCGTTACCTGCAAGATCATCCGGCAGAAGTCACCGCTTTATACCAAGATGTTCTCATCACTGTCACTAGCTTTTTCCGTGATCCTGAAGCTTTTGAAGCTTTGAAAACCAAAGTATTTCCAGTCATCACCAAAGATAGAAAACCCGATACACCCATTCGCATTTGGGTAGCGGGATGTTCTACTGGTGAAGAAGCCTACTCCATAGCCATTTGTTTGCTAGAGTTTTTAAGTAATCAAGTCATTACTACATCCATCCAGATTTTTGCTACTGATATTAATGATGTAGCCATTGAAAAAGCGAGAACTGGCATTTACAAAGCCTCTCAATTAGCAGATGTTTCACCAGAAAGACTACAGCGTTTCTTTATCCCGGTAGAAGGTGGTTATCAAATTAGTAAGCCTGTGCGGGAGTTGTGTGTTTTTGCTAGACAAAACCTAATTAGTGATCCGCCATTTTCTCGACTGGATTTAATCACTTGCCGCAACGTGCTAATTTATTTGGGCAGTGCAGTACAGAAAAAGTTACTGCCCATATTCCACTACAGTTTACAGTCAAATGGCTTTTTGATGTTAGGCACTTCCGAAACCGTCGGTGAATTTACAGACCTGTTTACTTTGGTAGACAAAAAGTATAAAATTTATTATCGTAAGCTAGCTCCGGCTCGACTAGGAATTGATTTAGTTAGCAGTAACTACCCTCTACAAATCGCTACATCCCAACCACCATTGAACAAAGATGCCTTAGATGATTTAGAAATGCAGAAAGAGGCTGACAGGATTGTGTTGAATCAATACGCTCCAGTTGGTGTAGTGATTAACGATGATCTAGAAATTTTGCAATTTCGCGGACAAACTAGCCTTTATCTGCAACCGCCTCCAGGTAGACCGAGTTTTAATTTGCTACGAATGGCCAAAGAAGAATTACGGATAGAATTACGCACCGCCATTCATCAAGCCAAAAAACAAGGAGTAGCTATTACCAAAGAAGGCATACAAGTTACAGAAAATGAGCAGGTAAGGCAAGTAAAGATTAATATAGTCCCATTTCAGCCTGCTAACAGCACAGAACGCTACTTTTTAGTGATGTTTGCAGATATGCCTAGCTCAACTACAATGCTGTTAGATGCAGGTGGTAGCAATGTTAGCTCTCGGCGACGCAAAAAAAACAATAATGAAGAAGAAATTAACCAACTCAAACAAGAATTAGCCAGCACTAAAGAATATCTGCAATCAATTATTGAGGAGCAACAAGCCACAAATCAAGACCTGAGAGCAGCTAACGAAGAAATCCTCTCCAGTAACGAAGAACTACAAAGTACCAACGAAGAACTAGAAACAGCCAAGGAAGAAATTCAAGCCACTAACGAAGAACTCAACACCATCAACGACGAACTACAACGGCGTAATATTGAAGCGACTCAAATCACTAACGATTTGCAAAATTTCCTCAGTAGTATCAATATTCCTATTTTAATGTTAGGGGGTGATTTGCGGATTCGCCGCTTTACTCCCGCAGCCGAAGCCATTTTTAATTTAATTTCCAGCGATATTGGCAGACCAATCAGTGATATTAACCATAATCTGAATATACCTGACTTAGAAGCACAAATTTTAGAAGTAATTCGCAATTTAAATTTTAAAACCCAAGAAGTGCAAGACCACGAAAGGCATTGGTATGATTTGCGAATTAGACCCTATCGCACAATTGATAATAAAATTGATGGTGCTGTGGTGGTGTTAGTAGAAATTGATGCCCTCAAACGCAGTGCTGAGAAACTCACAGCCTCTAGAGATTACGCCCAAGCAATTGTGGATACCATGCGGGGTTCTTTAGTAGTCCTGGATAAAGAGTTACGAGTGATGAAAGCCAATCAAGTTTTCTATGATACATTCCAGGTGACACCAGAAGACACAGAACAACGCCTGATTTACGAAATTGAAAATGGGCAATGGAATATTCCGTTATTGCGATCGCTCCTAGAAGATATTCTCCCCCATCAAAGCCAGTTTCAAGGCCTGGAAGTTGAGCATCACTTTGAGCAAATTGGTTACAAAGTCATGTGTCTCAATGCTCGCAAAATGGTCATAGAAGACGACAGGGAAATGATTCTCTTAGTCATTGAAGACATCACCCAGCAAAAACAATTAGAAGCAGAACGCACCCAACTATTAGCCCAAGAACAATCAGCCCGCAATGCCGCAGAAGCCGCCAACCGCGCCAAAGATGAATTTTTATCTGTTCTTTCTCACGAACTACGTAACCCCCTCAATGCTTTATTAGGTTGGGCGCAGTTGCTACAAAGACCCCAAATTGATGCAGAAACGGTGACTCAGGGATTACAAGCCATTGAACGCAGCGCACAAACTCAAGCTCGTCTTATTACCGATTTGCTAGACATCTCCCGCATTAGTTCCGGTAGACTCAGGCTAGACGCTGAACCAATTCAACTGATACCCATCATTGAAGCTGCAATTGATGTTGTCCGCATCTCAGCCCAAGGTAAAAACATTGAAATTATCCCCACACTAGATCCTACACCCAGAAATATAGTAGGAGATCCAACCCGCTTACAGCAGGTGATGTGGAATTTACTTTCTAATGCCATTAAATTCACCCCCCCAGGCGGCAGAATTGACATCACCTTAAATTACACAGATATTGAAGCGGAAATTCAAGTAAGTGATACAGGTAAAGGTATCAGTGCTGACTTTCTCCCCTACGTGTTTGAAAGATTCCGCCAAGCTGATGGCAGCAGAACCCGTTCAAATCCTGGTTTGGGGCTAGGTCTTGCTATTGTCCGTCATTTAGTCGAACTCCACGGCGGTACAATTGAAGTTACCAGCCCAGGTGAAGGGCAAGGCACAACTTTTACAGTCAAGCTACCCCTGCAAATTACCCAGCCAAACACATCTATTCCAGCAGCACAATTAGAAACATTACAACCTACCGCTTCTCCAGATAATTTAGAAGATTTACCATTACAGCCGGCTACTAATGACATTCCATCCCTAGAAGGTGTGCGGGTACTAATGGTAGATGACGAACCCGATATCCGCCTATTATTTAGAATGGTGCTAGAAAATCACGGCGCACAAGTAACAGAAGCAACATCAGCAAGAGACGCACTATCACAACTTAAAACTAACCCTGGTAGTTACGACGTATTGTTATCTGACATAGGACTACCACAGGAAGACGGTTATGCACTAATTCGTCAAGTCAGAAAATTAAAAGACAAACAAACCAAACAAATTCCCGCCGCCGCCCTCACCGCCTATGCTGGACACGCCGAATACCAAAAAGCAGTAGCCGAAGGATTTCAAATGCACCTTGCTAAACCAGTTGAACCCCCCCAGTTGTTATTTGCAGTCGCCACTCTAGCAGGAAGGATAAGTAATTCGTAATTCGTAATTCGTAATTCGTAATTGGGCATGGGGCATGGGGCATTGGGCATTGGGGTAAAATCCCCTTGTCTCCCTTGTCTCCCTTGTCTCCCTTGTCTCCCTTGTCTCCCTTGTCTCCCTTGTCTCCCTTGTCTCCCTTGTCTCCCTTGTCTCCCTTGCCCCCTGCCCCCTATACCCCCTTCATATATCTAAAGTACAGGTTTACCCGGATATGATTCTCACCAATGGCTAATGAATAAAAGCAATTTGCTTGGTTACATTCAAAGCGTAACCAGTAAAAATTTTCACTGGGGCAAAAAGATCAAAACTCCCAAAATCTACAAGGAGTCTAATTATGTCAGACACAAGCAAGCGTGGTTTCGCTTCTATGGATGAAGACAAACAGCGCGAAATTGCTAGTAAGGGTGGACACGCTGCCCACGAGAAGGGAACGGCTCACGAATTTACTCCTGAAGAAGCCCGCGAAGCTGGACGCAAGGGCGGCGAAACTGTCAGTCAAGATAGGGAACATATGGCTGAAATCGGTCGAGAGGGTGGTAAACACTCTCATGGCGGTGGACGCAAGAAACAAGAAACTCAAGACACTGAAGAAACGGAAGAAATTGAGGATAGTGGAGAAGAAAAGACAACTCGTGGTGGTACACGGGAGCAACACGCCGAAGCAGGAAGACAAAGCCAAAAGAAAAGCAAGAAGAACAAATAAACTAAACCTTATACCGTCTCTTGATGTAGCTTGCCTGGCGTAGCCATAGATGCACTTTATTCTGTACTGTAGAGACGTTGCATGCAACGTCTCTACATTATTTATTTGGCGTAACTTCATAGAGAATTGGTATTAAATTGTAGTGGCGTGTCAAGGCTAAAATAGTGCATTAGATGTAGGTTGGGTTGAGGAACGAAACCCAACATAAATATTGACAACTTAGCATAGATGCTGGTGTTGGGTTTCCTCGCGTCAGCCCAACCTACAGTTTTTCTGCAACATTTTAGAACGAAACCCAACATAAATATCTAAAACTTAGCATAGATGCTGGTGTTGGGTTTCCTCTCGTCAACCCAACCTACAATTTTTCTGCAACATTTTAGGCTTGTCAGTCCACTACTTAATATTTAATTCAACAGGATGTATTTTACTTTGTAGAAGGACTAAAGTCCTGACTACGAACTTTGAATTATTCAAGTCAAGCTAGTTATTTCTTGGCAATATCTTCAAAATCTGTGACTGCACAAGCAAACTCTCGAAATGCTGTTTTAATTAAATCTTCCTTCATGTTTCGCTCTAGGGCAGAGTCACGAATTAAATCGGCTAATTCAACAAATAACAAAGAAATCATAAATCGATCTTGGCGATCAATTTGCTTCAAACAAGAGAGAATAAATTCATACAATTCTGTTTTTCTGGGTTTAGTTTCTTCTTCCCAAATTTGCAACCCAAGGCGGAAGGTTTTCAAGCGTATCTCACTAGTATTGTAAGGCGTATCTTTATAGCGAATTGATACGCGTTGGGGCATTTCCATAGGTTAGGCATATAGATTCACTGTAAGATAATTATTCAGCTTAATGATGATTGATCCGGATCAATATTTAAGTGAGGTAAAGATAATATTTTGAAACGCAGAGGCACGCGGAGTAAAGCGCAGCGAAAAGTTCTGGAGGAGGGTTTCCCTCCGTAGGAAACTTTTCAAGAGAGAGGTACGCAGAGTTTTGTTCCTCAGCAGACTTATGAATTAATTTTCTAGGAATTATAAATTTGAAATTCTCTCGCCACATCTTTAGCAATACTTTGGCGCATATCCCAAGGCAGGAAAACTTCTACTTTCGGTCGCCATGCTCGTAGGCGCATAATAACATTATGATCGCCATGTCGATACTGCACACGATAATAAGCATCTTCGGGGGAACGATTAGCAATAATTTGTAATAATGTCTGCTGTTGTTCTAGATTAGCTGAATATTTTTTGATGAGATTTTGAGCTTGGGAATAGGCGATCGCTTTAAATGTATCATGGCGAAAGGTACGGCGAATATAGTGATCGTGATAATCTCGGTCGAAGCGTAACAGCATTAATTTTGCTGGTAAATAGAAATCAAATCCCCAAGCTAAAGACATTTGCATTTCAATTTCTTCTGGGGTGGGTAAGTTGCGCTGATGGTAGCGTTTTAATAGGTTTTTGGGGATGTCTCGGTATGTCCATTCAATGGGGGTAATATCTTCAATTCTATCCAGGCGGAAGTTATACCACTCCGTCTTGAAATCAGGACTTTCCCCAAAAGCGCACAGATAAACGGCACGCTGAACATAATAAATACAGACTGGATAAACTGTACAGAGAAAAGTATTTTTCAACCTCTCACTGTTGTAGGTGATTTGAATGGGCGGTACTGGTGTTTTCCCCCACAGCCTTTGTAATTCATGTTGCCAATTTTCTACCTCGTCTGTAGCTGTCACCACAAAATCTAGTTTGAAGAAAAACCGCCGCACACCAGAGATTTCTTGAGAAAGATTTTGCGCGATCGCTACTAAATCCTCTTGATTGATAAAATTTAACTCATGGGCGTAGAGTTTAGTAGTCATGGGGCGCGCAGGGAAATATTTTACCCGGTAATATTTCTGTTGGTATTTCTCCAACCAACCCAACTCTGCCAAGATATCTAAATCAGCTTGGAGACTGCGACGCGTCACCCCAAACAATCTTTGTTGTAAGAATTTATCTAAATCTGGGATGGGCGTATGTGCTTGTACGGATGCTAGCCATTGCGATCGCTCCAGTCCCGTTTTACTATCAAATAACCATTCCGCCGTAGTTTTAGCACAGGGACAGCTAGGGTGATGCAATGGGGGAATCGCTTCTCCTTTCGGGTGGCTCAGAGTAAAAAAAGTATCTCGCCACTGAGCAAAACTAAAACCATCATCTAATAGTATACGGTCTTGCGGATCACCGTACAGAGAGCGCAACCACACCCACAAACGCACAGCACGCGGTAAATTTTGTTTCAGCGAACCCCGCGCCAACCATTGTAATAATTCAACTTGTGGTACATCAGCAAAAATTTGTTCAGACACTGTTTTGGGGAATTGGGAATTGGGCATGGGGCATGGGGCATTGGGAATTGGGCATGGGGCATTGGGCATGGGGCATGGGGCATGGGGCATTGGGCATTGGGCAATTTAATTTTGGATTTTGGATTTTCAATTTTGGATTGGATTTCAATCTAAAATCTAAAATCTAAAATTCTTCCCCTTGTCCCCCTTGTCTCCCTTGTCTCCCTTGTCCCCCTTGTCTCCCTGCCCCCCTGCCCCCCTGCCCCCCTGCCTCCTACTGCTCTCTAGCATACGACACTCTGGAAGATGCTACTTCCAGCAGGGTGTATGATGTATCAATCACAGGAAACAACTTTGACAACTTGAATCAGCATCCGATTTTGCTTCCGGTATTCGTGGTCACTGGGGGATTGAAAATCGATTACATTGGGTTAAGGATGTTGTTTTTAATGAAGACTCTTGCCATAATGGTTGATGGCTATGCTGCTGCTAATTTCTGCCTGCCCCCCCTACCCCATCACCTACACTGGAACTCTGTTAAATCCACACCAGGTAAGTAGCCAATGAAATACGATCGCGGGATGCTCAGAAGATTAATCGAATCTCTCACCGAACAAGAACTTGCAGAAGCACTTGACGATTTTCCGGCTTTACGGAGTCAGTTTGCCTATGGACAAAAACAATATTTAAAAAATAATATCATTCTTAATTATTTTAAAAGACACCAAGAAGAATTACCGCTATTATTAGAAGCCATTAAAAACTGTAATCTCACCGCCTATCAAAATTACGTTGCTGAGTTCACAGTTATTAACCCAAATCTAGAACCAGCACCGCCAACTTGTGATATTTTAGTCCTGGCGGCTAATCCCATTAGTACAGAACTACTGCAATTAGAGGCAGAAGCTCAACGTATTCAAGAGCGATCGCTAGACGCAGAACAAGGAAGAAATTATATAATTAAAATCGCCAGAGCCGTTCAGGTGACGGAAATATCAAAATATTTATTGCAATATCAACCGCGTATTCTCCACTTTAGCGGTCATGGTAGCCCCACTGGTGAGATCATTTTTCAGAACCCGCAAGGCAACCCCGAGCTAGTATCCCCAGAAGCACTAGCAGAATTATTAAAGGTGCTTCCAGGCAGAATAGAATGTGTGGTGCTTGATGCTTGTTTTTCTTTAGAAAAAGCCGATGCACTAGCAGATATAGTTAGCTGTGTTGTGGGGATGAATAAAGAAATAGGAGATCAATCTGCCCTCACATTTACCGCAGGTTTCTATCGAGGTTTAGGATTAGGTGAAGGATATTACCAAGCTTTTCAAAGGGGTTGTAATGAAATTAAATTATTAAACTTACCAGATAGTACAATACCCCATTTCATCACTCGTGATACATCAATTTTTGAGCGAGAAGTAGTGACAACTAGAGTTACTCGTCGTGGTGGTGTTTCTTTTCCGCCTCCACAGCCTGCTGAAACTACTCTATATCCCCTGTGGTTTGGGACTAACCGCCAACCCAACAACCCCCAGGATGTATCTCAAGGATTTTCAGGATTACGCGATCGCAAAGTTCACTATGGTACTTGTGAAGTAGCAGTACCAAAATCCCATAAAATCGGCTCAATAGGTTCTTCCCTATTATATAGATTATTAAACTCAACGGATGACAGGCTCAAACTACAAGAAGATAGTCTCAAATTACTGCAAGAACAAACTTTTCTAGAGCAAATCAAACAGACTTTACAAGCAAATCCCTTAGATAACCGTTGTGCTTTAGTCTACATTCACGGCTTTAACGTCACCTTTGAAGATGCAGCCTTGCGCGCTGCTCAAATTGGGTTTGATTTGCAAGTTCCCGGAATTATGGCTTTCTATAGTTGGCCGTCTAGAGGTAGACTAGCCAACTACATCGGCGATGCAGCCACAATGGAAGCCAGCGAAATATATATTGCTGAGTTCCTCCTCAACTTGGCTCAAAACAGTGGCGCAGAAAAAATCCATATCATTGCTCATAGTATGGGAAATCGTGGCTTAATTCGAGCCATGCAGCGCATTTTAACTCAAGTGCAAGCCGACAGTAACATCCGATTTGGACAAATATTTTTGGCTGCTCCTGATGTTGATCCTGATCTATTTCAACAATTAGCCGTAGCTTATCAAAACTTAGCTGAAAGGACAACTTTGTACATTTCTGCTAAAGATAAAGCCTTGGCAACATCAGGAATTATTCATGATTATCCTCGTGCTGGTTTTTCTCCACCGATTACAGTTGTTGATGGCATAGATACAGTAGAAGTTTCTGATATTGATTTAACATTTATCGGTCATGGCTATTTTGCTGAAGCCCTTCCTGTACTACAAGATATGCACTCATTACTCCGCAAAAATCAACCCCCGGAAGTTAGATTTTCATACAAACCCAAGCAAGAAAATGGTCGTAATTATTGGGTGGTAGGTAAGTAGTGAATGCAGTACAAGTGTAGGCTATTGACTTTGATGATATTTACCTATTTTTTATTCATACAGTTTTGGTGTGAACTAAGAGGGTGTTTGAAAAGTCGAAAAGTATACTAGAAACCCCTCTCCAAACCTCTCCCCGAAAGGTCGATAGGCTTTGAAACCCCCATTCCCTTGTAGGGAAGGGGAGGCTCAAGGGGTTAGGTTTTTAAGATTTTGGTGTTAGGAATGATACTTTTCAAACATCCTCTTAGCCTTGTCGCGCCACTACTTAAAATTTTTTCGTTGCTTTGGCTTTTTTCTTAATAATTAAACTCAATCCACAAACAACAATTGCACCTGCGAGAGTTGTAGGCTCAGGTACTTTTGTATAAGTGACTTTACCAAAACTAATTTCAGTATTTTGAAAAGTACCATCTAAAACTGTGAAATCTTCACCGACAATTTCGTAATAAAATTGCTCAGGATTAACTTGATCAAAAAAGAAATAATTTAATGCTACAGATGGCTGACCACTTGAGGATGAGATTAACGATACCACCGGAAAATCAGGATAGGCGGTATCATCTTGTTCTGTGTAAATATTTGAATCGCCATCAAATTGAAAAGATAATGACTTAACTATTGCTTCTGGAAAACTTCCACTGCTAAAAGTTTCGTCATCAAAACTAAAAAATCCTTTGCCTGTTTTTGTAGGACTTTCAACAGTGAAGGCATAATTGACAATAGCAGCAGATGCGGTTTTGACATCTACAGTAGCAAAACCTATGACTAAGCTAGCAGCAGTTAAAGCTAAATTTTTTACTAATTTCATCTCACTCACCATCAAGTTAAATTTTTGCCAAAATTGCCAAAATCCAAAAGGGAAGTTAAAAAGATAGTTAGAATTTCCTCAAGTGATTTAAGTAGAACAGAGTAAATAATTAAATGTTTGTAGTGAGAACTTTAGTTCTCAAATCAGGACTAAAGTCCTTACTACGAACTCAATTTTAGTCTTGTTACATTACTTAACATAGTTCGTTTTTTTCAACTCGTTCTACTTAGAGGTAATTCTGATTCTTTTGATCCTTCTTGCTTTTGTGCAAATGCTGTAATTCAACTTAATTTTTAAGTGATCAGTTTAAGCAAAATTTAATTGCAGGTAAAAACATAGTTATTTACAGAATATTAAATTGTATTAAACATTTTTAACTATTTTTTATTAACCCCTAGATAACTCAATCTTTACTTATGGTGATAGGAATCTATGGTAAACACTGATGCTATAAGACTTTTGCAGGATATTTCTATTATTTAGTATGGAATCTCATCATCCATTAAAGCTAAATCGTCGTCGATTTTTGCTCAATTCAGCAGTAACAGCCGGTGGCATCATTACCACAAATTTTTTATCAAAATCACAAGTTTTTGGCCAAGCACCAGGAATTATTACATCTGATAAAATGCGTCCTGCCATACCCTATGGTGTAGCTAGTGGAGATATTACGAGTAATAATGTGGTGATTTGGAGTAAGAGCGATCGCGCCTCTAGAATGATTGTAGAATATTCCACTAGCCCATCTTTTAGTAATTTGCAGACTGTTTTAGGGCCACAAGCTCTAGAAGCTAGCGACTTTACAGCCAGATTAAATCTGAGAAATCTACCACCCAACCAACAAATCTTTTATCGGGTGAAGTTCCAAGATTTAAATGCAGATACCTATAGTGAACCTGTAAATGGTAGTTTCCGTACACCGGCTATCACTGGCAGAGATATATTATTTGTGTGGGGTGGAGATACTGCTGGTCAAGGTTGGGGTATAAATCCCGACTTTGGGGGTATGAAAATTTACGAAACCATGCGCCAACTACAACCAGACTTTTTTGTTCATTGTGGTGATACAATTTACGCTGATAATCCCATTGTTGCCGAAAGAACTCTTGATGATGGCACAATTTGGAAAAATATTACTACAGAAGAGAAATCAAAAGTTGCTGAAACCCTCAAAGAATTTCGTGGTAACTATCAATACAACTTGCTAGATGAAAACGTTAAGCAGTTTAACGCTGAAGTTCCTATGCTAACGCAGTGGGACGACCATGAAGTTACTAATAACTGGTATCCTGGGGAAATACTCAATGATGCCCGTTATACAGTTAAGGATGTGAACTTGCTAGTACAAAGAGCAAGACAAGCATTCTTAGAATATATGCCCATTGCCTACACAACAAATAATACAGACCAAGCTAGAATTTATCGCAGTTTCAATTATGGCCCATTGTTAGATATTTTCATGTTAGATGAGCGTAGCTATCGAGGGCGAAATACTCCCAATAATCAGCCAGTACCCGGTAAAGATACTGATATGTTGGGTAAAAAACAAATCCAATGGATCAAACGCCAATTGCTAACATCTAAAGCTACATGGAAAGTAATTTCTAGTGATATGCCATTAGGATTAATAGTCAGAGATGGTAGTACAGACTTTGAAGCTTGGGCTAATGCAGATAATGGCGTGCCTTTAGGTAGAGAATTAGAATTAGCTGACTTACTGCGATTTATTAAACAGAGAAATATCAAGAATGTTGTGTGGATAACTGCTGATGTTCATTACGCAGCAGCCCATTACTATAACCCCAACAAAGCACAGTTTCAAGACTTCAAACCTTTCTGGGAATTTGTCGCCGGGCCTCTCAACGCCGGAACATTCGGGCCAAATCAATTAGAAAATACCTTTGGGCCAGAATTAATATTTCAAAGTCTTCCTGCCGGTACAGCAGCAAATAGACCCCCAAGTGAGGGTTTACAATTCTTTGGGGCAGTCAAAATTGATGCTGTTTCCAAACTGATGACTGTGTCACTACGTAACTTAGTAGGGGAAGTAGTTTACAGTGTAGATTTACCACCAGAAGCGTAGTTAAAGCCCAGATGAATTATAGCAGTTGAGATATGTTAAGCGATCGCTCTTGGAGATGAGGGCGATCGCTTAATTTTAAGTTCTTACGTTCAAAATTTTACTCATCATCGAATCCTTACCACAATCGCCTAATTGAATAGACATCCAACGCAACATCAGCACTGATAATGGGAATGTCCTCTGTAATTGCCTGTGCAATTAACAAACGGTCAAATGGATCTCGATGATGAAACGGTAGGGTGGCAACAATTGCAAGATGAGGCATTTGTATGCTTAGTAAATCAATACTATTCTGCTGTATCTGCTGTTCAACAAAAGTTTGAAGTGGTAAATTGAAACTCAACTTGCCAAGGCTGCATTTGATTGCCATTTCCCAAACACTGGCAACGCTTAAACATTTCTCGTTGTACTCCCCTTCAATCAACAATTTTGCAGTACTACTAAGTTGTGGACTATCAATGACAAACCAGATAAATGTATGAGTATCAAGCAGAAATTTCATTCCATATATTCCTTAAAATCCTCAAGCGGTTCGTCAAAGTCCTCAGACATCCAGACTTGCCCTTTAGCACTACCAGCTTTAGCAGGACGACGCTTTTGTACTGATGCAACTAAAGCCAGCTTTACTACAGGTTGATTATCTTTGAGGATGATAATTTCTTCACCCTGCAAAGCAGCCTCAACCAACCGCACTAACTCTTCTGATGCTTCTGCAAGGGGTATTTGCACGATAAACTACCTTTGAAAACTATATCCTTATTCTATGTCTTAACACGATATTACTTAAATTTGCGAGATATAAAACACGATAAAAAAGCCACAGCAAATGTTTATACACAAACTGCGGCGATAATATGTATTGATGTTGATATCAGTGTGAGTTTTTGTCAGTTCGTCTGTATCTCAATTGGCTATTTTTCTAGATGATGAAATAGGTAATATTAGTGTTTAGCCCCGATTTTTAGTACCTATCTCTACATCAAAATAGATAGCAAATAATTGAGAATTACTATAAACTAGACTTAACTACATCACTTATGCCTCATCGTAGGGTTCTAAGTCTAAGAGATGGATGTAGGGTTCTACTAGTTCAGGACGCTGAAACGCGATCGCTCGCAGTAGATGCCAGTCATTTAAACCCTCAAAAGCATTGCTATAATTATCCATTTCTAGACGAGTAGCTAGTTCATCTACCTCTGCTGCGGTCATGGCAGCGATTTCTTTCTTGGAAATGCTTAGAGTTGTCATCATGCTTGCCCCTCCCATATGCAGCATCCACACCCAGCACGGGTTAGGTCGCACTAAAATAGTGCCACTGAATCTATATTACTCACTAGATGGCATGGATTTTCTAAAATTTTTCAGGATTTACACTATATTTTGTCAAAGATTTGTAACCCAGACTAAACAATTCTGTTCAAAATAAAATTCCGTGCCACGTCTAACATTTGCAAGTTGATTTCATGTCCTGTATCAAATTCATGATATTCGGCTACAACCCCCAAGGAAGCTACCGTGTCCCTGGCTGTGGCAGCAGCTTGTAATGGTACAACCTCATCGCGTCGGCCGTGCATAATTAAAATTGGCGGCAAATTACTCTTGGTTGAGAGGGCATCAGGATGTAAATAACCACTCATCACCACTAAGCCAGCTAAGGGCAATTTTGAGCCGACATCTAAAGTCATAGCCCCCCCTTGGGAAAATCCACTCAACACAGTCCGGGATAAGGGTACGCCTGTACTAGCTTCTAAAGACAGCAAAAACTTTAATAAGATTTCCCGACTTTCTTGTAATCCTTGATAAATATTCTCAACACTCAAGTCATACCATGCCCTTCCCACAGGAGAATGGGGAAAAGGAAA
This sequence comes from Aliinostoc maniaoense, assembly GCF_058172895.1. Lineage (NCBI taxonomy): Bacteria > Bacillati > Cyanobacteriota > Cyanophyceae > Nostocales > Nodulariaceae > Aliinostoc > Aliinostoc maniaoense. The sequence goes on from NZ_CP187952.1 coordinate 60,831, forward strand.
AGGTGCATTGGGCAGTACAAAATGATAATTAGGTAAATTGATATGGGGTACTAAACCTGCCACATCTTCAGCGTTAGCTCCCCAACCATGCAATGTCACAACTAACCCTGTGGGTGGTTGGGAATTAGCTGGGGGAAGGGTAATGTATTGCAAAGACAGAGGCTTACTCCTGAAATTTAAACTCTACTGATAGATTTTATCTCTTTAATTTAAGAGGGAACAGGGAACAGGGAAAGTCTTAGTCAAATAGGAATTACAGTAAATTTCAATATTTGCAACGGGTTCAGGCAAAATATAGCATCACAATTATCCCACATGGTCTTGAAGTGAACCCAGGGTTATGTAAAAATTGGGGTCTTTGGCATCTGAGGAATTGAGACATGGCGCGTCTAGCACTGCTGAGTGTATCTAACAAAACTGGTTTAATTGACTTAGCCCGTAGCTTGGTGGAAGAATTTGGATTTGATTTAATCAGCAGTGGGGGAACAGCCCAAGCCCTCAAAGATGCGGGTATACCTGTGACAAAGGTTTCTGATTATACAGGTTCACCAGAAATTTTAGGGGGACGGGTGAAAACTCTCCATCCCCGTATTCATGGTGGGATTTTAGCCCGGCGGGATGTACCTGAAGATGTGACGGATTTGGAAAATAACCAAATTCGCCCGATTGATTTGGTAGTGGTGAATCTTTATCCTTTTGAGGCGACGATCGCTAAACCAGGGGTAACATTAGCAGAAGCGGTGGAAAATATTGATATTGGTGGCCCAGCAATGTTACGGGCATCATCGAAAAATTTTGCTCATCTGACGGTATTATGTGACCCAGGGCAGTATGACGAGTATTTAGCAGAATTGCGGCAAAATAACGGCGAAGCATCCCTACAATTCCGGCAAAAGGCAGCTTTAAAAGGATTTTTGCATACAGCAAGTTATGATCAAGCGATCGCTTCCTATCTGGCTGAACAATCTGCTACATCCCTACCGCAACAATATAATCTCAACGGCACAGAATTACAATCTCTGCGTTACGGTGAGAACCCCCATCAACCTGCGGCTTGGTATCAAAGCGGCACTACCCCCACAGGATGGGCGGCAGCAACGAAATTGCAAGGTAAAGAACTCAGTTACAACAACTTAGTAGATTTAGAAGCTGCCCGTCGGATTATTACCGAATTTCCCGATACACCAGCCGTTACCATTATTAAACATACCAATCCCTGTGGTACAGCATTAGGCAATACCTTAGTAGAAGCTTACCAAAAAGCTTTTAATGCTGATTCTACCTCTGCCTTTGGGGGAATTGTTGCCCTCAACCGTACCATAGATGCAGCCACAGCCACCGAACTCACAAAAACGTTTTTAGAATGTATAGTTGCACCTGATTGTGATGCAGAGGCGCAAAAAATCCTCTCTAAAAAATCCAATGTGCGGGTTTTGACTTTAGCAGATTTGAGCAGTGGCCCTAAAACTCTAGTCAAACAAATTGCCGGTGGTTTCTTAGTGCAAACTGCCGATGACTTGATTGCAGATACCAGTAAGTGGCAAATTGTCACCGAACGTCAACCCACACCCGACGAATTAGGGGAAATGTTGTTTGCTTGGAAAGTTTGCAAACACGTTAAATCTAATGCCATTGTACTCACAAGCGATCGCACTACTCTAGGTGTAGGTGCGGGGCAAATGAACCGCGTCGGTTCAACCAAAATCGCCCTAGAACAAGCCGCAGAAAAAGCCCAAGGCGCAATTCTCGCCAGCGATGGATTTTTCCCCTTTGATGATTCTGTCAGAACAGCCGCCGCCGCCGGTATCACTGCCATTGTACAACCAGGAGGAAGCTTACGTGACCAAGATTCTATTAAAGCCGCTAATGAATTGGGTTTGGTAATGGTATTGACTGGTGTACGTCACTTTTTACACTAAGCATGGGGCATGGGGCATGGGGCATGGGGCGTATCAATTCAAAATTCAAAATTCAAAATTCAAAAATTTTTCTGCCTCTGCTCCCCTGCTCCCCTGCTCCCCTGCCCCTCTGCTCCCTTGTCTCCCTCACTTTGTCCACTTTATAAAGTGTCACTTATAACACTAGCTTTTATATCAACGCAGTGCTATTCTCTAGGGGTGTGTGAGGAGCAAGTTGAAAAATTAAGAGTGCTTGGAGTGGAAACACGGTAACACTTCCAAGCACTTTTTAATGTTTACCACTAATCAGCTAATTCTAAACCCCTACCCCCTGCCCACAAATTTAGGTTTTTTACCAAGCAGTGAGTAATGACTCTCAGACTAACGAAAGAATCATCGTTTTACTAACCCCTACACCCCTACACCCCTACACCCCTACACCCTGCCCCCTGCCCCCTGCCCCCTGCCTCTACTCACAACCACGCCCTGTCATATTGTATTGGCCAATGTTTCTCATAGCCTAGTTGTTTAGCGGCTAAGTGCGGCCAGTAGGGATTGCGGAGTAGTTCACGTCCTAAAAGTACCATGTCGGCTACACCATCACGAATGATTTTATCTGCTTGTTCGGGGGAGGTGATTAAGCCAACTGCACCGGTGGGGATGTTGGCGGCTTGACGAATACGTTCGGCAAATTGACTCTGATATCCTGGTTTGACGGGAATGTTGATGCCGGGTATGATTGCTCCTGAAGAACAATCGATCAAGTCTACACCCAAAGATTTTAGTTCTTTACTTAAGGTAATACTTTGTTCAATATCCCACCCTTTATCTACCCAATCTGTGGCAGAAATGCGGACAAATAAAGGGTGTGTTTGTGGCCATATTTCTCGCACGGCTGTGACGACTTCTCGCAAGAGGCGAGTACGGTTTTCAAAGCTACCTCCGTAATTGTCTTGGCGTTGGTTGACTAGAGGTGAGAGAAATTGATGTAATAGATAGCCGTGGGCTGCATGAATTTCTATAACTTTGAAACCAGCTTGTAGGGAACGTTGCGTAGCTTCAACAAAGGCTTGAATAACTTGTTTAATTCCTTGTAGACTTAAGGCTTCGGGTACTGGGCTATCTTTACTAAATGCGATCGCACTACTCGAAACTAATGGCCGCCAACCTTCTTGAGATTCATCTAATACTTTTCCGCCACGACTCGGTTTAGCAGTGCTAGCTTTTCTCCCGGCATGGGCTAATTGAATCCCAGCTACAGCCCCAAAATTATGTATCAATCCCACAATTTTCGCTAAGTATTCTATATGATCATCTGACCAAATTCCCAAATCTTGAGGACTAATTCGGCCACGAGGTTCTACAGCCGCCGCTTCTGTAATAATTAAACCTGCACCACCCACCGCACGAGATACTAAATGAACCAAGTGCCAGTCGTTAGCAAATCCATTCGTACTGGAATATTGACACATGGGTGACATGGCGATGCGGTTGCGAAAGGTGACTTCACGAAGTTTGAACGCTTCAAATAGGTGTGCCATTGATACTAATTCCGTCTCTGGTTTGGTGAAAAATTAGGAATGGAATTGTTGGTGTTACACCGCAGGCATTGATATTTACAGCACTTTTGAAGTAAGTCAGGTACACCATGAGTATTAAGTAATAAGTAATAAGTAGTGAGTAATAAGTAAATTTCTGACTCATTATTGATTACTCATTACTTTTTTCAATCAATTGCTGTACCTCATAAACATCGAATCTGCTGTAGTTAATCATCACTCAAAAATTACTCTCCCCCTTGTCTATCTTAGTATTAAGTAATAAGTAATAATTAGTGGTTAATAAGTAAATTTTTTACTCATTACTCATTACTCATTACTCATTACTCATTACTCATTACTTTTTTCAATCAGTTGCTGTCACTCATCAACATCGAATCTGCTGTAGTTAGTCATCACTCAAAAATTACTCTCCCCCTTGTCTACCTTGTCTCCCCAGTCTCCTCTATGCTCCCTAACTTTTTCTACTACCAGCAGACTATTGTGGTGATGACATTCCCAAATATCTCGGTTTTCTTGTTCTTGATTTATTAGTAAGTATAAATTCTGTGGTAATTGGGAATTTTCACAAATTCCATATATTGCCGCCGATAACATTTCTCTTTCAATTTGTCCAAAAAACATAGCTACAATCTCCCTTGCTCAAGGATGCTGAATTTTCTCTCGGAAATTTGCTGGTAATTACAACAATTCTTAATATTCAATTAATATATATTTCGGTCAAAAAATGTTATCTAGACAGTATTGGAGTCTAAATCTAAAAACACAATTGTGATGAGTTATCCTTTATATTACAACCTGATTTTACTTTTGATAGCATTAAGAACAATCACAATTTTAAATATTTAATAAAAAAAATATCGAAAATGTAGGGTGCGTCAGCATGAATAACTTCTGGGTATAGTTAGGTTTTCTCAAACTGAAGCAACCTAGCAACCTTTTCCCTGTTCTAAAGAAATTGTTCAGCAAGCCCTAAATAAAAATAAAGGACAAGAATTATACTCTTGTCCTGGATAATCAAAATAGCAAATGGTGTGTCGAATACGTAAGATGCGCCTGATGATATCAAAATTGCGTGGTCGTGTTTTCATAAAATGATTAGCGACCAATACCGATGAATTTATCATCGGCTTGCTTTCCAGAAGGAAAAGCTGTTACATCAAATAAATATACCTCATCATAGTCATAATTGCGAAACCAAACCCCGCTTTCTCTGAAAAAGACGCTTCTCAATCCTGTAAATATTAGCGATCGCCTGCCTGTGAAAATCCTTTAGAATGGCAATAACCTACTGAGATATCAAGAAACACAGGGGTATAGGGGTGTAGGGGAAGAAAAAAGTTTTCCTCTGATATTTTGCTGAGGTACAGTCGCGCTAGTCAGAGGCTTAAAGGTTTTCGGGTGGTGTGGGTGAGTGCTGCAACGAGGATTAACTGGCACTTTTATCCTAACTCTGATGAAATAGTGGTTTATGAGGGAATACTAACATTAGCTCATCAGTTATACACATCTTTGAGGCGTAGCAGTTATGTCAGAACTCAACATCAGTCAATCTGTAGCTCATTCCTTAGCCAGATATCGTAACCATTTGGAGTTTAACGGTTATCATGTTGAGGAAGATGACGAATTACTGTTTTGTCGTCATCCTAGAAAGCATAATTTAATGATTAGAAATATTGATGGTAGAGGAGTATTAATCAGAACAATTTATTCCTGTGAACCAGAGATTAAAAGAATACATCTTTTAGAGTATGTTAACGAACTAAATTCAGAATTTATCTTCATGAAAGCCTATATTTATGGAGAAGAAAATGATTTGTTTCTAGAAACTTTTTCTGAAGGCGAATATGATAGAACCAATTTTTCTATTATGTTAGAAAATATTGAATACGATATGGAAGTACTGATTAACCACAAGTTAACCAAAGATTACTTACAATAAAATTATCACCATAATTTAGTGCAGAATGGTGAAGAATTAACGGTGATCATGTGAACTGCTGGATCTAATTCCCCAGGATACGCTATCAGGACTAATAACTGATAACTGATTCAACACCATTCTAATTTTCATGTCCTAGGTGGTTGGTAGTGATAGAGCCAATCTTGAAACTCATCATCTTTGAAGTGCGATCGCGTAGTGTTTTCTGGGGAGACGCCCTCAAGGTTATAATACCGCATTTCGCCTATGGCACTCCGAGCTTGAATGACACTTGTACGCTGGATGCGCTTTTGTTCATAGTTAGTTAAAGCCTCTGTCAAACTTGCAGCTTGAGATAAACACCCTTGCAATTCGCAGACATCTTCAAAAGTGCTATTTGCTCCTTGTCCTATCGCTGGAGCCATTGGGTGTGCTGCATCACCTAATAGTGTAACTCTGCCTTTGCTCCAGTGAGTTAACGGAGGGCGATCAAAAATTGGCCCTTCCCAAATTTGTCCGGCTGGTGTCGCTTCTACCACAGTGCGGAAGGAATCATCCCAGCCTGTTAATTCCTGGAGAATGCGCGCTTTCACTGCTTCTGTATTTGGGGAAAGCTGATAATCTGGTGTAAATTTACGACTAATCCAACTGGTGTAACCTTCTCCCACGTTGAGAAGATACATAAACTGTTGATTACCTTTGACAAATACTAAGTCATAGGCATTAAATAATTCATGGTGATATTCAATTACAGCACGCCAACACATACTGCCAAGATAATTTAGCTTACCTTCGTTACATAAATGTTCTCTGATGGTGGAATGTACTCCGTCTGCGCCAATCAATAAATCTGCATATACTGTTTTGCCATTGTCAAAATAAATTTCTACACCACTTTCATCCTGTTCAAACCCAACGCAACGATGATTGAGGTGAATAATTTCTGATGGTAATCTAGCAACTAAGGCTTGTTGTAATCGCCACCACCAAACAGTTAATAATGGCTGTCCGTATTTTTTTAAGAAAGTGCTGGAGTTAGTTCTGATGGTTTCTCCGGTAATACTTTTGAGAATTGTCTGGTGAACTGGACAACCTGACTTGGTAAGAGTGCTAATAATTCCTGGTGATATGACTTCCAAACAATTCAAACCATTAGGCGCAAGTCCCAAACCAGTCCCAGCCGGACGGAAATCTTGAGCCTTTTCATATACTTGCACATCTAGACCCAGATGGGAAAGAGCGATCGCCGCAGCTAAACCACCAGGGCCAGCACCAATAATTGCAACTTTTTGTATCAATAATTGAGGATTTATATTTTTTGCAGGCATTTTTTTTATCATCACTATATTTGGAACATTAATTAAAAATGTTGTAAAAATTCAGTTCCAAAAGAGAGATAATGAAAGAGATTATTTAATATTGCATTAAAGTATATTTCTGGAAAATTTATCTACCATGAGTAATAAATCTAGCAATGAAGAATTGAAAATATTCAACCCAGAGGAGGTAGAAATCTCATTATTGGTCAATAATGCTTCTCTCTCATTAACAATAGAACCCCGTGTAACTTTACTGGATGCACTGCGAGAAAAAATAGGTTTAATGGGGACAAAAAAAGTGTGCGATCGCGGTGAATGTGGTGCTTGTACAGTATTGGTAAATGGTCGCCGTATTAACTCTTGTATGACCTTAGCTATTATGCACACAAACAACGAAATTACGACCATAGAGGGATTATCTCAAAACGGCGAACTTCACCCCATGCAAACAGCATTTATTAATCATGATGCCTTTCAATGTGGTTACTGTACCTCTGGTCAAATAGTTTCAGCCGTAGGGATGATTTGCGAAAACGTACCGCGATCGCAAACAGAAATACGCGAAAAAATGAGCGGAAATTTGTGCCGATGTGGTGCTTATCCCAATATTATTGCAGCAATTCAAGAAGTGATAGAAGGAATAGAAGATGCAGCCATTTAGTTATGCCAAAGTAGTCAATAAAGACCAGGCTATCAAGACATTAACACAAGACCAAACTGCTGCATTTATAGCAGGTGGTACAGACTTATTAGGCTTAATGAAAGATAGAGTAAAAACGGTCAATCAATTAATTGATATTAACAGTTTACCATTAGCTGATATTGAAATTTCCGCCGCAGGAGTTCGCATTGGGGCATTGTGTCGGCTAACAGATGTGGCTTTGCATCCTCATATTCAAGAACACTATCCAGTAATTACCCAAGCCATCAATCAAAGCGCATCACCACAACTAAGAAACATGGCGACAATAGGCGGTAACTTACTGCAAAAAGTCCGTTGTCCCTACTTTCGTGATCCAGCTTTCCCATGTAATAAACGTACCCCAAATATAGGTTGCTCTGCCATGAACGGCTACAATCGGATGCACGCCATTTTCGGCACAAGTCAAAATTGTATAGCCGTCCATCCCTCAGATTTAGCAGTAGCTTTAACAGCATTAGATGCTGTAATTTATATTCAAAGTGCTGAACAAGAACGCCGAATTTCCATACATGACTTTTACTTATTACCGGGAGAAACACCACACAAAGAAACACTATTACAACCAGGAGAATTAATTGTAGCAGTGGAAATCCCCAAAACCAATTGCAGTAACAAATCCCAATATTTAAAAGTCAGAGATAGAGCAGCATATGAATTTGCTTTAGCATCTGTAGCCATTGCCATAGATACAGAAGAAAACATAATTAAAACTGCAAAAATAGCCTTGGGTGGAGTAGCCACAAAACCCTGGCGATTGTGGGAACTAGAAGAACTTCTCCAAAATCAACCCCTCAATGCCAACACATTCACCACCGCCGCAGAACTAGCAACCAAAACAGCCAAACCCCAACAACACAATCAATTCAAAATTGAACTAGTCAAACGTATTTTAATTCGCGCACTCAACAACAATTAAACTTACCATTTTTGAAACCTTTGCGCCTTTGCGCCTTTGCGCGAGCCAAATTAATCCCCAACACCCAGCGAAAAAAATGAAAATCATCGGTAAACCCCTAAACCGCGTAGACGGCGAATTAAAAGTAACCGGAAAAGCCCAATACACAGCCGACTTCCCCATAGAAAAACTAACATACGGAGCGATATTGCAAAGTGCGATCGCTAAAGGTAAAATCATCACCATAGACACCACCACAGCTAAAAATTCCCCTGGTGTCATAGACATTATCACCTATCATCAAACCCCCAATTTAATCAAAGTTCCTTCCTTTTCTGCCCCAACAAATCCACCAGAAAAAGATGATAATATTTATTATTATGGGCAACCCTTGGGTATTGTAGTAGCCGCCACCTTAGAACAAGCCGAATATGCTGCATCCCAAGTAAAAATCACCTATGAATCAGCACAGCCAACCGTGACAATGGCGCAAGCCACACCAGAAATATTTGAGCCAGAATCCATATTTTTTGGCATTATGCCCGGAAAAATCACCAGAGGCGATATTGAACTAGGTCAAGCACAGTCAGATATCTTAATTGAACAGGTGTACACCACACCCATAGAACATCACAATCCCCTAGAAACTTCCGCTACCATCGCTATTTGGGAAGGGGATAAGTTAACTATATATGAAACCACTCAAGGTATTTCCGGCACACAAAGAAACCTTGCTAAAGTGCTGAATCTTCCCCAGGAAAATGTCCGCGTCATCTCCAAATATTTAGGCGGAGGATTTGGTTGTAAAGCCTTGCTCCGTTCTCATACTATCTTAGCAGCGATCGCCTCTCGTCAAATCCAGCGTCCAGTGAAACTTGTCTTAACGCGATCGCAAATGTATACTAACTGCGGCTATAGATCCCAAACTCATCAACAAATCACCCTAGGCGCAACCACCCAAGGACAGCTAACCCTGATTAAACACATCGGGACATCCTTAACTTCTATGTTTGAGGACTTTGTAGAACCCGTAGGTGCAGCTACCACCATGATGTATGCTTGTCCTAATTTACAAGTAAAATACCGTCTAGGGCGAATCAATGCCGGTACACCCACCTTTATGCGTGCGCCAGGGGAAGCACCAGGGATGTTTGCTTTAGAATCAGCAATGGATGAGTTAGCCTACGCCTTAAATCTTGATCCCATCGCCATTAGATTACGCAATCATGCAGATATCGACCCTCAAACAAGTTTACCTTGGTCAAGTAAATCTCTCAAACAATGTTACCAAAAAGGAGCAGACATTTTCGGTTGGTCAAAACGCCACCCTACACCCCGTTCCATGCAGGATGGTAATTTCCTGATAGGTTGGGGAATGGCGAGTGCTACATTTCCCACCAATGTCATGTCTGCAACTGTGAAAATCGAAGTTTTTGCCACAGGGGAAGTCAGGGTGCAAACGGGAACTCAAGACATTGGTACAGGTACTTACACAGTCATGACTCAAGTTGCGGCTGAGGCGTTGGGTTTATCTTACTCATCACAGAATATAGAAAACCCCTCCCCTACCAATGTAGAGACGTTTCATGAAACGTCTCTACATATTCCCCCTTCCCTGGTAGGGAAGGGGGTTAGGGGGTTAGGTCATCAGCCAGTACAATTTACTTTAGGTGATAGTAATCTTCCCCCAGCACCCATTGCAGGTAACTCTATTACCGTGGCTAGCGTTTCCCCGGCTGTGCATCAAGCTGCTATGGCTGCGCGAGAAAAACTCATCCAAATGGCTATCACAGACACAAATTCACCGCTTTACGGGTGTGAAATTGCAGATATCAGCGTTGAATCAGGAGAGATATTCTTAAAATCAGCACCATCCAGACGGGACAGCTATACAGAGATTTTACAACGTCAGGGGTTAGAAAGTTTAGAAGTCACTGAAACCACCACACCCAACCCAGAAAGTAAACAGTATTCTAAACATTCCTTTGGTGCGGTGTTTGTAGAGGTAGCCGTTGACGAGTTGTTAGGGGAAATCAAAGTGAGAAGATGTGTAGGCGTTTACAGTGCGGGACGCATTCTCAACACCAAAACAGCACGCAGTCAGGTAATTGGCGGGATTACCTGGGGAATTGGTATGGCATTAATGGAAAAAACCGTTATAGATGATCATAGCGGTAAAGTGATTACTGCTAACCTATCCGATTACTTGATTCCCACCCATGCAGATATACCCAATATAGAAGTGCAATTTATTGAGGAAAATGATCCTCATGTCAACGTATTAGGAACAAAAAGCTTGGGTGAATTGCCAATTGTGGGAGTAGCAGCTGCGATCGCTAATGCAGTTTATCACGCCACAGGTAAACGCATCCGTGATTTACCCATCACACCAGACAAACTTTTATGAACTAGTGAGATATATACTCAATACGACTTACGCAACTGGCATATTTTTTATGTAGTAGGGTGTGTGACGCTGCGAAAGTATTTGAACGTAGTCATAAGACTTACAGCGTCACGCACCAAACATCGATTGTGAAACTAGCCTAAGTCCTGATATTTTTGGTATAAAATCTAATTTTTAAGAGTTAATCAGTAATATAATTAACCTAGATTCCAAATATTAATTCATGCGTCGAGATTCAATTTTTTACAAACTTTTTCAACAATCGCCGACACTTTTGTTTCAATTACTAGCAACACCCCCAAGTAATGCAGATGCTTACCGATTTGATTCAGTAGCCGTCAAAGAACCCAGATTTGAAATTGATGGTGTGTTTCTGCCACCAGAAAATCAAGGTGCAGGAGTGGTATATTTTTGTGAAGTGCAATTCCAAACAGACGAACAACTTTATGAGCGAGTCTTTGCCGAGTCTTCACTATATTTTTACCGCAATCGTCCTAGATTTAGTGATTGGCAAGCAGTAATTATTTATCCATCACGTAATATTGAACAAAGTGATATTCATCCCCATCGCTCATTACTGAACGGTGAGCAAGTCCATCGAGTGTATTTGGATGAATTGGGAGATATTCGTCAATTACCTTTATGGGTAGCACTGATGGTACTGACAACTGTAGAAGAAAGCCAAGTACCAGAAGAAGCTAGGTATTTGTTGACCAGAAGTCGTCAAGAAGTAACTGAGTCAGCGAGTCAAGCCATAATAGAGATAATGATCACAATTATGGCGTACAAGTTTGAGCAATTGAGCAGAATGGAGGTTGAGTCTATGTTGGGCATCACACTCAAAGAAACAAGACTTTATCGAGAAATTAAGGAAGAAGGACGCGAAGAAGGACGTGAAGAAGGACGTGAGGAAGGACGTGAGGAAGGACGTGAGGAAGGACGCGAGGAAGGACGTGAGGAAGCAACAGTTCAACTCGTTATCCGACTCTTAACTAAGCGGTTTGGCGAACTTTCTGAGGAAATACGTTCGTCAATTACTGGTTTACCTTTACCTGTGTTGGAGGACTTGAGCGAAGCATTGTTAGACTTTACCAGTGTCGCTGATTTACAGGCTTGGCTAGATAGACGATAGTTTCAAATCAATATTAATCCTGAATCAACTGCTCTAACGCCACCTGTAAATCTTGCGTCAAATCACTGACGGCGCGTTTAGCTGCTTGACGGTCATGCTGTACTTTTTCCCAGCGTTGAGTGACAGAAATGGGTTCACCTACTTTTAGTATGGCCTTTCGGAAACCTAAACGCGATCGCCCTGGTAATGTAGATGATTGAATACGCGATAACATATCAAACATCAGTAAAGCTGTCTCTGCTAATCTGTCAGCAGTAGGTTGTGCTTGAATATAGTTGGCGTGAACCGCTACAAAACTTTCAACTAGCCTCATATGCTGTACCCTCAAGTCTGCTTCCTGGGCTACCCAGTCAGCTAATCCCCGTTTAAAGGGTGATAATGTCTTTATATCTGGTAAATCGTCCCGATAAATCAGATTCCAGCTAGCTTCTTCTAAACGACGGCAACGGTCAATAAAATTACCTTGGGGTTGCACGCCAAAATATTCTTCAGCCACTTGTAAAGCTTTATCTAGTAAGTAATGTAGCCTATTTATTAATATTTCATTGGGATTTGTAGAGGTTTCAGAGGTAACAGTTTTAGGGATATCTTGATGATAGAAGCGGCGATAAAATTCTTCCATCTCAGTAATTAGATATTCACCCAAACGACAAATCCGTTGATAGTAAATTTCTGGTTGATTTACCTCATCACCAACAGACTGCACAGGTAAACCGCTATCAGCTTCTAACTTACTTAATAACTGATCTAGTTTTGCCCAAGGTGGCTGAATATATTGATATTGAATGGAAATCGGCACGATAATAACAGTTTCATCGCGGTTAGCCTTGTGCAAATCTTCTACACACCAAAACCCCATTTGTGCGACACCAGGTTCTAGAGGACTAACAACCCCACTGTGACCATTATTACCACCTTCTGGAGCAATGGCGATGGGTAATTTACCGTTTGCAAACAAATTCCGTGCCGTTTGAAGGGCTTGCTTATCTAATCGCCGTCCCCGACGTACCGGCACACCACCCAACCGTGAAAACAACCACCCCAACCAATTCCCAGCCCAGATAGTCATCCCCCTATCATAGAGAAAATGACTGTGAAGGGGATATTGTAAATTAATACCTTGCTGACGAGCTACCCGTGGCACAATCCGAGATAACATATACAACGCACATAGGGGATCTTCTACCTCCGGGTGACGACAAGCCATTAACAGCCGAATTTTACCAGCTTGGAATTGTGCATAGAGTTGTGCCAATACCTCTGCATTTTCCGCTTCCACTCTGACAATTCCCGCCGGTAGCCAAGGCCGAGTCCGAAACCGCAGTATAAAAGGTATTGCTGCGTGAACAACTCGCACAACAAGCGGGTTGAAACGGTGAGGGATAAATTTTAGTGGCGGTTGCACAGAGGTGATAAATTTAGGCAAGGGATTCTCCGGGGGTTGGGGGCAGGGGAGCAGGGAGCAGGGGGAGACAAGGGAGAGAATAACTCTTGAATTTTGAATTTTGAATTTTGAATTTTTCTACCCTATGCCCCATAACTATTGACCAATTTGAAAAATTTGTGCGGCAGTTAATTTTAGTTCGGGAAATGTGGGTGAAATAAGTATATCGCTATCTCTAAATTGATTGACTTGATACTCACCTTCTATTAAAGTGTAAATAGATATGGTGGGTTGTTTGGGATTGCCAATAAACCGTCTACCACCCAATCCTAAATAATCAACAATCCAATATTCTGAGATTCCCATCACCTCATAATCACTAGCTTTTTTGAAATAATCATCTCGCCAGTTGGTACTGACAACTTCGATAACTAAGGGAACTGATGCGGGTTGGCTAACTGTTGATGCTGTTTTCCATAGAGGTTCATTGACTAAGTTGGGACGATTTACTAGCACCACATCCGGTGAATATGCCGATTTGTTTTCTAATGGTTTAATTAATGCAGTTTTCGGAATGAAGTAAGGTCTTTTTAAACGCTTATATTCTGTAACTATTTCCTCAACCAAAAATCCAATTATCTCTTCATGTTCTCCTGTAGCTGGCGGCATTGCAATAATTACTCCATCATGCAATTCATAACGTCGCTGTGGGTTGTCTGGATACCAAGCGACGAATTGATCAAATGTTACTAGCTGCTGTAAGGCTTGAGTCATAGCTTCACCTCAAGACGAAATTAATATAATATAGTCGGGCGATCGCTGTTAGCTTAATGATCAGATGAATATCTCAGACTCACTACAATATTAAATGAATACACCAACAGACTCACGCAAATACGCCCCAGCAACACAGCGCAACCGTGAAGCGATTTTAGAAGTGCTTTTGCAAGTCTTACCTCCCAGTGGCACTATTTTGGAAATAGCAAGCGGTACAGGAGAACATTCTATATTTTTTGCCCCCCGCCTCAGCCCCCGTCAATGGCTACCCTCAGATCCTAACTCTGAATTACGCGCCAGTATTGCAGCTTGGGCAGAACATTTCCCCAGTGATAATCTCTATCCACCTCTAGAACTCGATGCAACAAAACCAACTTGGCCAGTAGAGATAGAGCAAACCAGCAATTATTCCCCTATCGTTGCCATTGTCAATATTAATATGATTCACATTTCTCCTTGGTCAGCCTGTTTGGGACTAATGGCGGGTGCTGGGCGCATTTTACCCCCAGGCGGTATCCTCTACTTATATGGGCCATTTAAACAAGGTGGAGAACATACCGCACCCAGTAACGCCGCTTTTGACGAATCATTACGCACTCAAAATCCAGAATGGGGTGTACGCAACCTAGAGGATGTAATAGCATTAGCTAGCAAAGAACATCTCAATTTCCAAGCCACTTACCAAATGCCAGCCAATAATCTTTCAGTAGTGTTTAAGCATCAATAATTTGGATATAAATTTTAATCACTCTTGTGGTGTGGGCATCTTACGTTAAGGCGGATGCCCATCCTACGACAAAATTTGGGATGTTTTTTTGATTTGGAAGTCCCTATCCCGACCCTATACCCTACATTCAATCATCATCATGCTGAAAGTATTGTTAATATGTATTTCCAGATATTGAGTACATTACTAATATTTGTGAATAAATATATTTTTGTGGATGAGATAATAGTGTGCGAAGTATTCTGTCTGCTAAATCAATAGCCACTAGCCACATTTAATACTGATATAGTTAAGCATAATTCTTAGGGTTAATTTTCTACACTGAAATTGCATATAAAATTGCCAACTTCCTGGCTCTGGCTATTTTTGATGTTTTTATTCATGGGTTCTCTGCGTCTAAATTCGAGCAATTATTCAAAATTTAACTACACAGCCAAACTCAGAAAATCTGATAAAAGTTGGCTGTCTTAATTTTGAAGTTTGAATTTTGCGGAAAGTGCGATCTTGCGCTTTGCACAAGAGGAGCAACTTTCCCAGACGAATTGTGAATTGTTGAGACAGGGAGACACATTAATGAATAAAACCTTTGCTACGATTGACGGTAATGAAGCTGTTGCCCGTGTAGCTTACAAATTAAATGAAGTAGTCGCAATTTACCCCATCACACCTTCCTCTGCAATGGGTGAATGGGCAGATGCTTGGATGGCGGAAAGTCGTCCAAATCTTTGGGGAACTGTCCCCAGTGTGGTGCAGATGCAAAGCGAAGGCGGGGCGGCTGGCGCGGTGCATGGCGCATTACAAACGGGGGCTTTGAGTACCACATTTACAGCTTCCCAGGGACTCTTATTAATGATTCCCAACCTCTACAAAATTGCGGGTGAATTAACTAGCACTGTAGTTCACGTTGCGGCTAGGTCTTTAGCTACCCATGCCCTATCTATTTTCGGAGATCATAGTGATGTAATGGCGGCGCGTGGTACTGGTTGTGCATTGCTGTGTTCGGGTTCAGTGCAGGAAAGTCACGATTTTGCATTAATAGCCCATGCAGCAACTTTAGAAGCGCGAGTGTCCTTTTTACACTTCTTTGATGGTTTTCGTACCTCCCATGAAGTGCAGAAAGTAGAGCTACTATCAGATAATGATTTGCGATCGCTCATTAATGAAGATAAAATTTTCGCCCATCGCGCCCGCGCCTTGACTCCAGAACGCCCGTTACTGCGTGGTACAGCCCAAAACCCTGATGTCTACTTCCAAGCCCGTGAAGGCGCAAACCCATATTACAACGCCTGTCCTGAAATTGTCCAAGGAATTATGGATAAATTCGGGGAACGCACAGGTAGATTTTACAAGATTTATGAGTATCACGGCGCGAGTGATGCCGATCGCGTAATTGTCATTATGGGTTCTGGTTGTGAAACCGTCCATGAAACCGTAGATTATCTCAACGCCAAGGGTGAAAAAGTCGGCGTTCTCAAGGTTAGACTCTATCGCCCCTTTGATGTAGACAGATTTATCCAGGCTTTACCTAACAGTGTAAAGGCGATCGCAGTCCTCGACCGCAGCAAAGAACCAGGAAGCGCGGGGGAAGCTTTGTATTTGGATGTAGTCGCAGCGTTGCATGAAGCAGGGGAGCAGAGAGAAGTCCGAGCGGAGGCTTCCTCCGATCGGAACTTCCCTGCGGGACGCTACGCGAACGGAGGGAGCAGGGGAGCAGGGGAGATGTTACCCAAAGTTGTCGGGGGACGTTACGGTTTATCATCGAAAGAATTCACTCCGGCGATGGTGAAAGCCGTATTCGATAACTTAGCTCAAGCTACACCGAAGAATCACTTTACTGTCGGGATTAATGATGATGTTACCCACACATCCCTAAGCTTTGACCCGAATTTCTCCACTGAACCCGATAACGTTGTCCGGGCGATGTTCTATGGTTTGGGTTCTGATGGTACTGTAGGAGCTAACAAAAACTCCATTAAGATTATTGGGGAAGGAACAGACAACTACGCCCAAGGCTATTTTGTCTACGACTCCAAAAAATCTGGCTCAATGACCGTTTCTCACCTGCGTTTCGGTTCTCAACCCATACGTTCAACCTATCTCATCGACCAAGCTAACTTTATCGGTTGTCATCATTGGGGATTTTTGGAACGCATAGATGTATTAAAAGCTGCGGCGACTGGGGCAACCATTTTAGTTAATAGTCCCTACGATGCTGATAGTGTTTGGCAACATCTACCCCCGAAAGTCAAGCAACAAATTTTAGAAAAGCAACTGCAACTTTACGTTATCAACGCCAACCAAGTCGCCCGTAACAGTGGGATGGGTGGCAGAATCAATACTATTATGCAGGTGTGCTTTTTTGCGTTGGCGGGGGTATTGCCACAAGAACAAGCGATCGCCAAAATTAAACAAGCGATTGAAAAGACTTACGGTAAAAAAGGCGCGGAAGTTGTCCGCATGAACCTACAAGCCGTAGACCAAACCCTAGATAATTTACATCAGGTACAAATCCCTGTTGAGGAAAAAGGCAAATGGATAGACGTAGAAAAATCTACCCAAAACCCCTTTCCCAGCAGCGTCCCGGCATTTGTACAGGAAGTTCTGGGGAAAATTATGGTGTGGCAAGGTGATGACTTACCTGTAAGTACACTACCACCTGATGGCACATTTCCCACGGGTACAGCCAAATGGGAAAAACGCAACGTTGCTCAAGAAATCCCCGTTTGGGATGGGGATGTCTGCGTTCAATGTAGTAAATGCGTCATGGTTTGTCCCCACGGGGCAATTCGTTCTAAAATTTATCAGCCGAGTGAATTAGTTAATGCGCCCTCTACCTTCAAATCAGTCAACGCCAAAGATAGAGACTTCGCCAACCAAAAATTCACCATCCAGGTAGCCCCAGAAGACTGTACAGGCTGCTCTATTTGTGTCAATGTCTGCCCAGCCAAAAATAAATCTGAGCCATCTTTAAAGGCGATTAACATGGCGCAGCAGCTACCTTTACGGGAGCAAGAAAGAGAAAATTGGGATTTCTTCTTGAGTTTACCCAACCCTGACCGACGACAGCTAAAACTCAACCAAATTCGCCAACAACAACTGCAAGAACCATTATTTGAATTTTCCGGTGCTTGTGCTGGTTGCGGTGAGACACCTTATCTAAAATTATTAACACAACTATTTGGCGATCGCGCAGTTATTGCCAACGCCACAGGTTGTTCCTCAATTTACGGGGGAAACCTCCCCACCACCCCTTGGACGAAAAACGCCGATGGTAGAGGCCCCGCATGGTCAAATAGTTTATTTGAAGATAACGCCGAATTTGGTTTTGGCTATCGTCTCTCGATAGATAAGCAAGCAGAATTTGCGGCGGAACTCTTACAACAATTCAGCAGCGAATTAGGAGATAACTTAGTTAATTCCCTCCTCAAAGCCGAACAAAAAACCGAAACTGATATTTGGGAACAACGGGAACGGGTAAGCTTGTTAAAGCAACAGCTAGATCAAATCCAGACTCGTGACTCCCATCAAAAATCCAAAATCCAAAATCTCAAATCCTTAGCTGACTACCTAGTCAAAAAAAGCGTCTGGATTATTGGCGGTGATGGTTGGGCTTATGATATTGACTTTGGTGGGATTGACCATGTGTTAGCCAGTGGTCGCAATGTCAATATTTTAGTCATGGATACAGAAGTGTATTCTAATACTGGCGGACAATCTTCCAAAGCCACCCCCCGCGCCGCCGTCGCCAAATTCGCCGCCAGTGGTAAGCCAGCACCGAAAAAAGATTTGGGTTTAATGGCAATGAATTACGGTAATGTTTACGTGGCGAGTGTAGCGTTAGGTGCGAAAGATGATCAAACACTCAGAGCCTTTTTAGAAGCCGAAGCCTTTGACGGGCCATCATTGATAATTGCTTACAGCCATTGCATCGCCCACGGTATTAACATGACTACAGGGATGAATCACCAGAAAGCCTTAGTAGACTCAGGACGCTGGTTATTGTATCGCCATAATCCATTGTTGCAAGAACAGGGCAAAAATCCCTTACAGTTAGATATGCGATCGCCTACGCAATCAGTAGAGCAATCAATGTATCAAGAAAATCGCTTCAAAATGCTCACCAAGAGTAGACCAGAGTTAGCTAAACAACTCCTAGCACAAGCACAAGCCGAAGTTGATGCCCGTTGGCAAATGTATCAATATTTGGCAAGTAAATAATAGTTAATGGGTAATAGGTAATGGGTTGTTGCCTATTACCTATGACTATTTTCGTCTGACTCTAGACTTGTAAAATTATTGGATGCGGAATGTGTATTAAAATGCGAATATTGCATTTTTACAGGAGTTGCATTCCATTTCTCTTAATCCCCAACAACTACGTCAAATTTATACTATTGCCAGCAGCTATGACAACTTTCAATGTGTAGAATGTAGTCAAGCCATCAAAGACTACTTAATTTCCGAAAGAATCTCTGGCAAGCTGATTAAGTTATATACAGGAGCATCCACAGGAGCAAACAGCTTTATTTATGATGAAACATTTCCTGAAGAAGCCATCTCTACCAATGGTCGTCATCAAGGTATTTCCGTTATTATTAATGATATAGAAACAGTTTTTGATAATCATCATCCAGCAGGCATTTCCAGAGATAAATGGATAGCAAATCTTTTATTTCAGGGCTTAGTACATTTTGGTCAGCAATTTCAAATCACAGAAATTAAATTTTAAGGATATTGAGAGATATGTTAGATGTCAAAAATGAATACCTTTATCATCTATTAGAAAGAATTAAGCAAAGACCAGGAATGTATATAGGACAATGTTCTATTACTAGATTAAATATGTTATTGGTCGGTTATAGTCAAGCAAGAATGGAATTAGGATTACCCCGTACCGAACAAGAAAAAAACTTCGATAATTTCCAAGAATGGATACAAAGTAAATTTAATATTAAGTCCAGTCAAAGTTGGGATAGTATTATTCTCTCAAATTCCACTGATGAAAAAGATGCTTTTTATAAATTTTTTCAGCTATTTGAACAATTCCTTCATGGAGTAACAAACACTGCAAATTTAGAATTAACCACTAAAAGCACTCCAGATTATTCAAACATTTAATAATCTGACATTTTCATCAATCAGATATTTCAGTGTCATGTATTTCTTTCTTAGCTTGTCTTGCGACTCGGAGTTGGCGAAGTTTTTCTGATATTGGTGGCGGATTAAGTCGCTGTTGTTCTCTCATTGTATGGCCATTTTCTAGCCAGTTTCTCATGTAAGCACTGACAGTTTCTTGGTTTTGCAAATAGTACAGAATAGTCGCATATACTTGTTCTAAAGAAATTGATTGATATATTTGAGCAATTTCCTCTGGAGAGCGTCCACAATCAATGTATTCATAAAGAATGGTTCCAATCCCTATTCTTTTTTTAATCTAATATCCCCAGGAGAGAGAAAGTTAAAATACTCTGCAATATTCTTTGTATCTTGAACTTTATTTGTATTCATAGTTTTATAATCTCACATAAAGCTAATCCAAAGATTAGTATCAATAATTATCTTGATTGCTTTGTTTTCCGGCATAAATTTGAGAACGAGCGATTTCTACTTCCTCTGTAATTTCCTCTAAAGATAATTCATCAGTTTGAAATGTTTCTAGTAACTGGGTTAACTTCTTATTCAATGTTTCCTTTTCTAGCTCTTTGCTGAGTAAAAGCTTTTCTGAATCAGACAGTTGTTTGACTAGAGTAAGAATTTGTTCAAATGTCAATTGTAGTTGATAAGTATTTTGTAACATAGTGTCAAAGATTCTTCTATTCTTGATTATATGTTAATCACTATTTTTACATTTTATTTTACCGCCGAAACCAAGAGCGAAGCCAACGCCACAACCGACGCAACCACGCCCAAAAACCACGGCGAGTCACTACAGGCGGTTGTGGTTGCGAAAGACGCTCAATTCTATCATTGCAAGCTTCCACATCGGCATCGAGTCTCATTTTCTGATATAGTTCACGAGCATTGTGATCGCACACCCAGCGCGTTTAATTCTCGGTTAATGATGAAATCTTACAATTCCTCGTTAGACAATAAAAGCTATAATTATAGTTTAGCTGAATCAAATTCAATACCACGCCGTGCAAAATATTTATCAATGTTAATCTGCACAAATAAATCCTTGAGTTCTTCGGCAATCTCTTGAGGTGGATTTCCTGATAAAGCTATTGCAATTAAACGTTCTGCTGCTGCAATTTCTCCACAGTCAATCGCTAAAGTTGCGGCACTACGATGTAAGACTGAACGTGTTGGTTCTGCTGCCAGATTATTGACAATTAATTCTGCTGCTAACCGTTCTTTTTCAAATGCTTGTTTGGAGAGTTGCAAGGCTAAAACAGAGTCGCCTTTTAGTTTAGCAACTTGTGCCATTTCAGCTAAATCCATTGCTTGTTTATGTAAATCTTGAATCTGATTCATTTTTGCACTACAAAACACAAAGGTTTACTAAACTCAACAACCACAATGTAAACTGGTAGATTGCCATCAACAGAACTTACCTGCTCCAGTTTTTGTTTAGCTCTGCTTCTTATTTTACTGTCATCACCCTGACGGATGCCTGAGACTTCTAGCCTAACTGCATTTTGGAATGGGAGTTGATTATTGTCACCTTTCTTGCCTAACCAATAATCAAATCCTGTTCCTCTGCGAGAACGTTCAATAACTGTGTATTCAGTCAGTTCTTGAATAATTAACAGGGTAATTCCATAGGCTGCCTGTTCTGTAGTGTATTCATTATCATTCCAACATCGCAACATTTGATCTGTGACTTCTTGCCAATAAGTTTTGAAAACATCTGTTAAGTCTCCTTTAATTTGAAGTTCTACACCTTGGATATGTCCTTGATCATTCAAGCAAACAGCACAAGCTTCTGCTAAGGCTGCACCAAATGCCGGAGTAATAGCGGGTAATCCCTGCTGCAATTTGGTGATGATCAGTTCTTTTGGGTTTAGAGCTGATTCGTAAAGAAAACCTTAAGGAGACTCAACTGATTACTAGGTCTAAGTTTCAGCGAATAAGTGCTGTATTAACTCAAATTCCTGAAACCCTTACAAGGTAAGTATTTTACTTGAGTTTACAAATCAGCTCTTAAATTCATTAAATAGTATCTATATAAAGTTTCTTCTCTGTGGCTCTGCGACTCTGCGTGAGATAAAATCACCGCCGCAACCAAGAGCGAAGCCAACGCCACAACCGACGCAACCACACCCAAAAACCACGGTGAGTAACTACAGGTGTTTGTGGTTGCGAAAGACGCTCAATTCTATTGTTGCAATCTTGCACTTTAGCATCAAGCCCTATTGTTTGATATAGTTCACACGCATTGCGATAAACACCAAGCGCATCTGATTCTCGATTGACATTTTCTAATGCCAAACCTAAGTTACACCAAGCGTTTGCTTGCCCTCGAATATCCCCAATCTCCCTTTTGATATCTATTGACTGCTGGAAGAATCCTATGGCCCGTTGGTACTCTCTCAGGAAACCGTAAGCATTGCCTAAATTGTTTAAGGAACTACCAACGCCTAAGCGATCGCCTATCTCCCTAGCGATTGCTAAAGACTGCTGATGGAACTCAATCGCCCGTTGGTACTCTCCCAGGGAGGCGTAAGCATTGCCTAGATTGTTTAAGGAACTACTAACGCCTAAGCGATCGCCTATCTCCCTAGCAATTGCTAAAGACTGCTGGTGGAACTCAATCGCCCGTTGGTAATCTCCCAGGGACTCGTAAGCATTGCCTAAACCCGTTAAGGAACTACCTTCCATTGGAATATTGCTTATCTCCCTAGATATTTCCAAAGATTGGTGGTAAAAGTTAATCGCCCGTTGGTACTCTCCTAGGGACTTGTAAGCATTGCCTAAATTGTTTAAGGAACTACTAACGCCTAAGCGATCGCCTGTCTCCATTGATATTTCCAAAGACTGCTGGTAGAACTCAATCGCCTGTTGATATTGCCCTAGGTAGTAATAAGCATTGCCCAAATTGTTTAAGGATAAGCATTCACCGTGGCGATCGCCTATCTCCCTTTCAATTTCCAAAGACTGCTGATAGAATTCTATGGCCCGTTGGTACTCTCCTAGTAAGTTGTAAGCATTGCCTAAATTGTTTAGGGAACTACTTACACCATTGCGATCGCCTATCTCCCTTTTGATATCTAAAGACTGCTGGTGGAATTCAATTGCCCGTTGGTACTTTCTTAGAGAGGTGTAAGCATTGCCTAAACCCGTTAAGGAACTACTAACGCCGTGGCTATCGCCTATCTCCCTAGATATTTCCAAAGACTGCTGGCATAACTCAATCGCCCGTTGGTACTGTCCCAGGGAGGCGTAAGCAATACCCAAATTGTTTAAGGAAATACCTTCGTTATTGCGATCGCCTACCTCCCTTGATATTTCCAAAGATTGCTGGTGAAACTCAATAGCCTGTCGGTACTGTCCCAAGTAGTTGTAAGCATTGCCTAATGAAGTGAGAGAAACTTTATATTTCTGATTTTTTCTATCCCCAATTTCTGCCCATTTACTTACCAACTGCCCATATAGTTCTACCTTGTCTATGTAATAACCCCGCAAGGTTAAAAAATCATTACAAACCCAAATGCTATCAAAGGCAGAGTCATAATCTTGCAACTCATAACAGTGATGAAAGATTTCCAAATATTCTTTAACATCATCTCTTGTTTGCCAAGGCGGTTGTTTAGCAATTGAGCGATAATAATCAATGGCTCGTTGATGAGCCTGTGTCTGATCACCTGCTTTATACCGCACATACGCTAAAACCACGGGCTGAAATTCAAAACTTCGCCTACCATTCAGCTTTTCTTCCAACAAAGAACGCTTTACCAGATTCCTCAATTCTGCTTCAATCTCTGGTTCTGCATTTCCTGGAAACACCGCCACGGATGCTGTACTATCAACCGCACCACGATACACACTAATATTCAGCAATAAAGCTTTTTGTAAGTCATTTAACCTATTAAAACTCGCATCCAACACCAAAACCATTCCCACATTTTCCCGACGATGCACACCTTCCACTTGGGGATCTGTTAACAACTGCCGCAAATTTCCTAAGCCTAAGTCTGCTAGTCTTTTTAAATCGGGGTCTTGAGGATATTCGTCTTTTAATAAGTCTCCCACCAATTTCAACAGTAGAGGATGTCCATCTACCAGTTCGACAAACTCGGCTAAATCTCCGCGAATGCCTAATACAGTTAACAGTGCTACCCCTTCTTCTACTTTTAAACCCTTCAAAGGTAGCCACTCAAAGCCTCTTAATTCTGGTCTTTCCCTGGTGGTGACTAACACTTTACTATTCCCGCCAGATTCCACCCAGGCTTGGAAAAACTCACCGTAAAATAGACTTCCCCATTGTCTATCGGGTTGTAATAAACTCTCCAGGTTGTCAATAATCAGTAAAAATTGCCCAGAACGCAAGCACCTAACTAAGGCTTCTACTAACTGCGCTTCTTGTTCTGGCACACCAAAGCCGAATTGTGTTAATACTTCTCTGGCTACATCGCTAAAACCTGCCCCATTACTGACATCAGCCCAAAACCGCTTGGAGAAACCCGCGACTGTATCATAAATTTTAGCTGCCAGCATTGATTTACCTATGCCGCCGATGCCTTCTATGCCAATTAAAAAGGTATTTTCATCAGTTAACCATTGCTGTATTTGAGCGTATTCTGTTGTTCGTCCTTGCCAGCCATTCAAACTTTTAGTTGGATTCCCGGCTTTGAGAACCCCCGGCGATTCTGCTTTGGTACTGCTTTCTAGATGAACAAGAAATTGAACTTGTTCAGCGTTCAGATGGAAATTTTCTGCATCAACACGACCAATTTGAGTTAACTTACTCTCATCTTGAGCAGTTCCCTCTAATTTAATGATTTCCCGGTTACTGGAATTTAGTTCTTCCGCCATAATTAGTCAGCAGATAGAGAAATTTTGCTCAATGTTGATGTTTGGAACTCGGATGTTGGTGTTCAGAACTCAAAAGTTGGTGTTCGGAACTCAAAAGTTAGTGTTCAGAACTCGGATGTTGATGTTCGGAACTCAAAAGTTGATGTTCAGAACTCGGATGTTGATGTTCGGAACGAGAACGTTTTTGTTTGGAATGAGAAATTTTCTGCTCAGAATGAGAATGTTTCTGTTCAAAATGAGAACGTTACGCCGTGTGCAACTTTTTTTTAAACCTAACCCCCAACCCCTTCCCTACAAGGGAAGGGGAGGAAGAATCAAAACCTCTAACGCCACTTTCTACAAGTCGGGAAGTTAAAAGCTCACCTCATTAGCCTCAATCTTCCCGACTTGCTTCACCGTACTGTTGTCGTAAGCATTAGCACCCATCTGAATATTATCCCCTGGCTTGTCAGCCGATGCCTGCAAAATCTTGGCTATTTCCTCAGCCAGTGATGTATCTGCATCTAAAATCTTCTTCAATTGCACTCGCAGACTCGCTTGTAAATCCTCATCGTCTGGATTCTCAGCTACATCTGTAGCCACTTCTTTGGCGGCTTCTTTTGCCTCTACTTTAGGCTGAAGTTTCCCCCAAATCGCCTTAGCTTTCTGCTAAACATCCTCACCAACTTTCAGCGATGCGCCTTCTGCAACTTTATTCAACAGAAATGGCAGACAGGGAGCAAGAATTTTCACTATTAAACCGATATCCATTAATTTACGCAGTGAATTACAGTTATTAATACAAGCTCATGCTAGCGTATTCCTCTATACAGCAAAATTTCAGCCTGACCTCGATGTTGAAATATTAACGAGAACAGTGCAAAAATTCGTTAGAGTTGGATATGCGATCGCCTACGCAATCAGTAGGCTGTGGTGGCTGTTAAATGAAGATTAAACTCAAAACAATTTTACGCTGGGTAATTTTAGGAACAACGCTAGTTTTTGTTGGCAAAGCGTTGCAGAATAATTGGTTAGAAGTGACAGCTATTCGCATTGATGAAGGCGGATGGTCAATTTTAGCGATCGCTACTGGGGTGACTTTACTAGGGCATATCTGGGCTGGCTGGATTTGGACTTGGGTTCTCAAAGAATTAAAACAATCTGTACCATCTAGTCGCTTTATCCAGGTTTATCTAAAAACTAATCTGGCTAAGTATTTGCCTGGTAATGTCTGGCATTATTACGGCCGGATTGTAGCGGCAAAAAATGCTAATGTTGCTCCTGGTGCAGCCACCCTCAGCGTTTTGTTAGAACCTCTACTAATGGCGGCGGCAGCTTTAATTTTTGTGGTTTTATTAAGTAATCAATTTGCGCCTACCAACAATACATTAACGCTACAAGCTTTACAAATAATCAGTTTAATTATCATACTTTGTGCAGTCCATCCCCGCTTTTTAAATCCGGTGATTGGCTCATTGCACAAATTAAAACTCAAGAAGCCTCAAACTCAGCCAACGGATAAACTTTTGATTCGACGCTATCCTTTAAAACCGTTGTTGGGAGAGTTAGGATTTGTCGGACTTAGAGGTATGGGTTTTATTTTAACTGTATTTGCAATCATCCCCTTAAATCCGAGTCAAATTCCTTTATTATTGGGGGCTTTTAGTTTAGCTTGGTTGTTAGGGTTAGTTGTTCCCGGTGCGCCTGGTGGGTTAGGTGTGTTTGAAGCCACAGCGATCGCACTTTTACAACATCGCTTTCCTACTGCGGCTGTAATTAGTGCGATCGCCTTATATCGTCTCATCAGTATTATCGCTGAAACCCTTGGTGCAGTCTTAGCATCTTTTGATGAACGTCTGGCTAAGTAATGATTGGGCATGGGGCATTGGGCATGGGGCATTGGGCATTGGGCATGGGGCATTGGAGTAAATATTTCTACCTTGTCTCCCTTGTCTCCCCCTGCCCCCCTGCTCCCTGCTCCCTGCTCCCTGCCCCCTGCTCCCTGCTCCCTGCTCCCTGCTCCCTGCCCCCCTACTCCCAATTTCCCATTAACCATCTTCCCCAGGTAGTACTTGATTCATCCCAATCACCCAAGGCATACCTTGATTAACTGGAGAACTAATACTAATTTTGGCTTGGTTTGCAAATAGTTTTAATTTGCTAGCCAAATACGGAACATTCATCATTACGTTCTGATAACTTTCGATATCATGACACACCATAATTAACATGAGAATGCCACTATTAACTTTAAAATACCAGTGACAACTGGATAACAAAATACGTACTTTATGTCTACAAGCTAAATAAAACCTTTTTTTCGTTACTTCTTCAAGTTGACTGAGTAATACTTCACTAATGAGTGAAGTTTTATGTGTGGGCAAATCGTCGGGAGATAGATATGGTTGCTTCATAGATTTTCGCCCTAATTGCAAAGGATTAATAGATTGATGTAACTTCAACAATCTTAATTAATTTCTCAGTTACATCAGGTAGAAACATAACCTTTCGTGTTCTCCGTTCACTCCCTTACAACTGGTTATAAGTTGAGTTTAACTGCACTCTCATTTTCCTTAGATTTCTTTAGGAATTAGGCTACAAAAGTAAATATTCGTTCTTTTTTCGTGACATTCGCTGGCTAGGGGGCTTCCTGAATGAGTAATGAGTAATGAGTAATGAGTAATGAGTAATGAGTAATGAGTAATGAGTAATGAGTAATGAGTAATACCATTTCTCTAAATCCCGGCTACAGATAATTCTTCCCCTACACCCTTACACCCCTACACCCCTACACCCCAAAACCAAGGTTTTTGGTACACACCGTAAAAAACCTACGCCTATCAGCTGCCCCCTGCCCCCTGCTATCGGAGAATTGGTATAAATATAGATTTTTGTGCCTGCAATTACATTTTTTGTGCAAAATTCACAGTAAATTCTTTAATATATATGGTATTTTGCCGAAATCCATAAAAAAAGGGAGTACGTAGAATTACCCCCTAACTTTTTGACACAAACACTGCTGTTTTACACTTGAACTGCTAACTTGGCTTCTTTTGCTGTTAAACGCTCGTAAGCAGCACGCATTTTCAAACCTGTCAACACTTGGAATAAGCCAGTACCGTTGTTAGAGCCTGGATACTCACGGTGTTGTAATAACAAGTGAGTCATTTCACCTTGGTATTTGGTGGAGGTGTTACTCAAGTGGTTTTCGATGTAAATTACTTCTTCGAGGTTGTCAAATTGTCCGTCTACTTCTAGCACAGACACATAACGACCGTAGTAAACATCAGAACCATAGTAAAGTTGCATACCTGGGTAAGAACAGGTGAGCTTCCGTCCACAAGGAGTCCAGTGAATGGTTGAGCCTTCATCAAAGAGGTAGCATGGCTCAAAGCCTTCCTTACCTTCCCGTTGTAGCATCCGCACCCGCAATACTTTACGGTCGGTATCGTTTTTAATTAAGTTGGTGGGTAATACTTGTAGAACCACATCCGCAAATTCTCTTTGTGGTTCAATATATTTTTGGAAATCGGGTTTGCGGGAGTTGATGGCAGCTAGGACATCTTCATAACGGTGGCCTCTTTCTGCCATGTCACGCTGGATTTTCCAAGCAATTTTGACTTCGTCGCTGATGTCGAAGTAAACGCTAAAATCAAGGAGCGATCGCACCCGTTCATCATACAGAGGATGTAGACCCTCAACCACTACAATATGATTTGGCTTGACGATTTCGGGAGGATCGATCATGCCGGTTTCGTGGTTGTAAATCGGCTTATTAATCTCTTGACCTTCTTTAAGAGCTTTGATTTGCTCATACATGAGGTCAAAGTTGTTCGCTCTGGGGTCAAGTGCTGTAATACCAGTTTCTTTACGTTGTTTGCGATCTAAACAATGATAGTCATCTAAACAGATAACTGTCATGAACTCTTCACCAAACAAATCTATCAAGCGACGCAAAAACGTAGATTTTCCGCACCCAGAGTCTCCGGCTACTCCAATTAGTACCACGCGTTCCGGCTTACTTGTCATAAATCTCCTCTAAATAGTAAATGTGTCAATCAATAATTTTTTTCACACAGCAGATGTGAAGCCAGGAGTTTACCCGTTTGGTTTGTCCTGCGTTCTTGCTACTCAGCAACATATAAGATTTATCAAATGAGTAGACAACCAAATCATTGGCTGTGACTCGTCTGAACATCTTGCCTTCAGGACTGGCTAAGTATTTAATCCTAGTGGTATAGTTGATTTTATCAGAATCGTGTAACCCATACAATATTTACTGGGAAGAAACACACAGATCAACAACAGGGTGTAGGGGGTAGGGAAAACACAGTTGGATGGAGCTTGAACTCTAACCAAAGCAATGAATAAGAATCTAACCTCTATTTCTCAGGGCTGCTAAAAGCCCCGGAATTGTATTCGGGGGTAATGGGTTACAGCACGAAAGAAAAGATTAAATTGACTCATTATTAACATTATCCAATAGAATTATCCTTTAACTTAAAGGGTGAACAGGTGTGTTTATTACTAACCCTCCATGCCCTTGGTCAGTGTATTAATGCAAGGCATTATTTGATAGTGCCACTTTCTCAGAACGGTAGTTTTAGGAACACGAAATCCGATAAACTAAAGCTAGTTTGTGATGGGAAAAGTTTTTTTTGAAAAACGGTTAAGTAAATATCGGAGTGGTAGAAAGAATGTACAACCAAGGTGCTTTTGACGGTGCTGCCAACGCAGAATCAGGTAGCCGGGTCTTCGTTTACGAAGTGGTGGGTCTGCGTCAGAACGAAGAAACTGATAAAACTAACTACCCAATTCGTAACAGTGGCAGTGTGTTCATCAGAGTACCTTACAACCGCATGAATCAAGAAATGCAGAGGATCACTCGCCTAGGCGGGAAGATTGTGAGCATTCATCCTGGAACTGGTCTACAACAACTTAATGGTAAAGTAGCCTCCCAGGAGAATAGTAGCACTCAGGGAAATGGTCAAGCCACACCTGTAACAGCAAATGGTGAAGTAGAAGGCTTCGCTCAAAAACCAGCTGAAGAACAGCAGACTAATAAGGATAATAAAGGCAAAACCATGACTCAAGCGAAAGCCAAAAAAGCCCACGCTGACGTTCCTGTAAACACCTACCGCCCTAATGCGCCATTTATTGGTAAATGTATCTCTAATGAAACATTAGTTAAAGAAGGTGGAATTGGGATTGTTCAGCACCTAAAATTTGACCTGTCTACTGGTAATTTGAAATACATCGAAGGTCAAAGTATTGGGATTATCCCCCCTGGTTTAGACAAAAACGGCAAGCCAGAAAAGCTCAGACTGTATTCTATTGCATCCACTCGTCATGGTGATGATGTGGATGATAAGACAGTCTCCCTCTGTGTCCGTCAGCTGGAGTACAAGCATCCAGAAACAGGCGAAACAGTCTACGGTGTTTGCTCTACCTACTTAACTCAACTCAAGCCTGGGGATGATGTCAAAATCACAGGCCCAGTTGGTAAAGAAATGTTGTTACCTGATGACCCAGAAGCTAACGTTATCATGATGGCGACTGGTACAGGTATTGCTCCTATGCGTGCTTACCTCTGGCGGCAATTTAAGGATGCAGAAAGAGCTGCTAACCCAGGATATCAATTTAAAGGATTTTCTTGGTTGATTTTTGGTGTACCTACAACTCCCAACATTCTTTATAAAGAAGAATTGGAAGAAATGCAGCAGAAGTATCCTGATAACTTCCGCTTGACCTATGCTATCAGCCGGGAACAGAAAAATCCCCAAGGCGGTAGAATGTACATCCAAGACCGTGTAGCAGAAAATGCTGATGAATTGTGGCAGTTGATCAAAAACGAAAAAACCCACACTTACATCTGTGGTTTACGCGGTATGGAAGATGGTATTGATGCTGCTTTAACTGCTGCTGCTGCTAAGGAAGGCGTAACCTGGAGTGACTATCAGAAGGAACTCAAAAAAGCAGGTCGTTGGCACGTTGAAACATACTAAGTTAGTCAATAGTCAATAGTTGATTAGACTAGGACAACTAACACGAGATAATCTGTAGGGTGGGTAAATAATCCACCCTACAATTTTTTTGTATTGGGTTTTATAAATAAATAGCTGAGACAAGCATGATTAGCAGCAACTAAACGCTCTGATCAGGGTGTACTCAGGAATTAATATAGAGTTTGGGGTTAATTTTGTGGGTGTAAAGCTGGGAATTTTAGGTTTAGGTACTGTAGGGACGGGAACTGTGCAGTTATTAAAAGATGCTGCTGGTCGTCACCCGTTATTACAAGAGATTGAAATTTATCGAGTGGGAGTGAGATCCCTTGATAAGCCCCGTGATGTGAATTTACCTGCCGAAATCATCACAACAGATTTAGATGCAATTGTCAACGACCCGGCAATAGATATTGTAGTCGAGGTGATGGGGGGATTAGAACCGGCGCGATCGCTAATTCTCCAAGCCTTAAAGAACGGTAAACACGTCGTTACCGCCAATAAAGCCGCAATTTCTCGTTTTGGGGCGGAAATTTTCACCACTGCTAATCAGGCCGGTTTATACGTCATGCTAGAGGCGGCTGTGGGTGGTGGTATTCCTGTAATTCAACCCTTAAAGCAGGCTTTAAGTGTCAACCGACTACATACCGTAACTGGCATTGTCAATGGCACAACTAATTACATCCTCACCCGGATGCAAACCGAAGGCAGTGACTTTGCTGACGTTTTGGCTGATGCCCAACGCTTGGGTTATGCAGAAGCTGATCCTACAGCAGATGTTGATGGTTTAGACGCAGGAGATAAGATTGCTATTTTGGCATCCTTGGCTTTTGATGGCCGGATTCATTTAAAAGATGTGTATTGTGAAGGGATTCGCCAAGTTAGTAAAACAGATATCGCCTATGCTGAAAAATTGGGGTTTGTAATTAAATTATTAGCGATCGCTACCAATCACGTGAATGATAACTCTCAGCTATCTGTGAGAGTACATCCCACCTTAGTACCCAAGGCACATCCGTTGGCAAGTATTAACGGTGTTTATAACGCCATCTTGGTAGAAGGAGAACCCATCGGTCAAGTGATGTTCTTTGGTCCTGGGGCGGGTGCGGGTGCTACTGCTAGTGCCGTCACCTCGGATATTTTAAGTTTAGTAGCAGCACTAAAAAGCAATACCGCCGCCCCAAATCCTCTGTTAACCTGTAGGCATGAGGATTATTGCCAAATTGCCCCCATATCAGACCTAGTAACCAGATTTTATGCACGATTCCTCACCCAAGACCAATCAGGTGTGATTGGTAAACTAGGTACTTGTTTTGGTGATCATGGTGTAAGTTTAGAGTCAATCGTGCAAACAGGTTTTCAGGGAGGACTAGCAGAAATTGTAGTTGTTACCCACGATGTGAGGGAAGGCGATTTTCGCCAAGCCTTAGCAGAAATTCAGAGTTTAGCAGCAGTTGACAGCATCCCCAGCATTTTACGGGTGTTGTAGTGAATGGGGAATGGGGCATTGAGCATTGGGCATTGGGCATGGGGCTAATCAATTCAAAATTCAAAATTCAAAATTCAAAATTGAAGAATTTTACTCCCCTTGCTCCCTGCTCCCTGCTCCCCTGCCCCCTTGTCTCCCTTGTCTCCCTTGTCTCCCTTGTCTCCCTTGTCTTCCCCGCCCCCCGCTCCCTCTGCTTTCCTGCTCCCTAGTCCTTAATTACGAATTACGAATTACCATGACAAAACCTTCATCACATCAAGATTCATCTTCATCAACATTTCTAGGCTTTGATGAATTGATTGCTATTTTCGTAGCTTTCCTGACTATTGGAGGCGTTCTATGGTGGTCAATTTCTCGTCAAGAATCTGGTTGGAAGTTAAAGGAGATATTACCTTTAAATACTACTTCTCCAAGCGTTCCCAAAAATAACCCATTGCCATTGAGTCCTCAATTGCAACCAGATGCAGGGGCTAAAGTCAAGGATTTTTCATTTTCTCTAGATGTAGATGTGACCAATCCTCAGAATACTCCTTCACCCAATGATGAGGAACAAGCAACTTCAGAACTACCTCTCAATTTAGAGACTTCCAGATAAAAAATCTTTAAGATGTAGGGTGCGTCAGGTTGAGACAAATTAACTACAAAAATAACTTCCTGATACTAACGCACCATTTCCAGATCAAGCGGTTTAAGAAGAAACTTCTAAGTCATAATTTTGATAGATACTTAAAAGTTTTGTTTTGATCAGCGATCGCACATTCTCAGGCGATACAATCACACAATCGGGGGTATATTGCATCACCTCTCGAATCAACCAAAATGTATTATGTACACGCCTGACAACTCGCCGCACTCGTTGTTTGTCTGGTATCGTTTCCGCAGTTAGTTTGATTTTTATCACGCAGAGGCGCAGAGGCGCAGAGAGAAAGAGAGGTAAAATTTTAGATACCATAATTTAGCGATCGCTCCCCATTTGTGAAATACTATCAACAACAAGCTAACGCCTTTCCCAGTGACTATCTTAAGCACTTGTGGGGAGAAATCCACGCTTGTCCTTACTTTGCTGTCAACAACCTCAACCGCGATTTTGTGGGGACTAAAGGTTTCTCTGTGGTGTTTCAAAAATCGCACATATCTAAGGTAGAGCAACAATTCCCCTACTTTAAGCCTTACTTAGATTTGGCTCTTTTGCCTGAATGTAACGCTTTTTACCTGAATCCTCTACTACTGAAGGAAGGCTCTCGCGTTGATCCGCATATCGATCGCTCTCTGCGTTCTTATTGTAAAACTATTGAGCCACCTGCGGTAGTTAGTGTCCTGTATGTGCGCGTACCACCTGAGATGGAAGGGGGGGAATTAGTTCTTAAATCCCACAAACGCCAACTTGGACAAATTAAACCGCAAATGAATACATTAGTTTACTTTCAAGGTGATTTAACTCACTCTGTCAATGCTGTCAAAACCCCAGGAAATCGCCTAAGTTTAGTTTGTGAGCAGTATACTTTAAGCGGTACTGAACTCGTAGAAATACCAGGGTTTACAGTAGAGTCGAGAGTTGCTCAGTCTACGACTAAAAAACGAAAATATGCCTCACAGTCTACTTATTAACCTGCTTCCTCAGTCGCCAATTCCGCCGCACTATGTCACAGGTAGACATTTACACGCTTTATTTTTAAGATGATTCCACCGCAAATAAAGCCTTTACTTATTACTTATTACTTATTACTCATTACTCATTACTCATTACTTATTACTCATTACTCATTACTTATTACTCATTACTCATTACTCATTACTCATTACTCATTACTCAAAAACAATCAAAGTCGGGGATTTAAACCCTTGAGGCGATAAATCCCCACTTGTTAATGAGAGTCTCAAACCATCTCAGAAGAAGGTTGCGCCATTGGCTGCGGCTGAGGCTGGAACATGAACAGCGAGTAAACCACATCCCGGCGGATGTTGACCATCATATCCAAGAACAACTCATAACCCTCGCTCTTATATTCAATAAGCGGGTCTTTTTGTCCATAACCACGCAAGCCAACCGACTCACGCAAAGCATCCATTTGTTGCAGGTGTTCCCGCCATAGGGTATCAATGCGCTGCAAAATAAAGAACCGTTCAGCTTGACGCATCAGTCCTGGCTGAATTTGGTCAATTTGCGCTTCCTTGAGGTCGTAGGCAATGCGTACCTGTTCATGGAGGAAGGCTTTAATTTCGCCGACTCCCATGTCTTCTAATTGACTCGCCTGCATATCAGACAGCAAATAGACAAACTCTTTGACTTTTTCTACCAACTTTTCTAATTCCCACTCCTCTGAGGGCAAATCAGGGTTGATGTAGTAGTCAACGATATCGTCCATCGTTTTTTCAGCGTACTTAATCACCTGTTCTTTCAAGTCTTGACCTTCCAAAACTCGGCGACGTTCAGCATAGATAGCGCGGCGTTGGTTGTTCATCACCTCGTCATACTCAAACACCTGTTTACGGATGTCGTAGTAGTAGGTTTCAACTTTCTTTTGCGCGCCTTCCAAGCTACGAGTCAACATTCCCGACTCAATGGGCATATCGTCTTCTACGTTGAAGGCTTCCATTAAACCGGCAACGCGATCGCCTCCAAATATCCGCAGTAGGTTATCCTCTAAACTCAGGAAGAATCTTGTTGAACCAGGGTCGCCTTGTCTGCCGGCGCGTCCCCGCAACTGGTTATCAATGCGGCGTGATTCGTGGCGTTCTGTCCCAATTACGTGCAGACCACCCCGTTCTATCACTTCATTATGTTCGCGGTCGGTAAATTCTTCGTATTCCTGCTTCACCCGTTTGTAAGCATCCCGCAATTTTTGAATTACGGGGTCATCTGTGGGTGCTTTTTCGGCGGCAACAGCCACTTTCTCTTCGGCTTCGAGTTCTGGTAAACTGCGATCGCCATACTCCCGCACCGCAAAATCTACAGCTTCTTTTAATAACTTTTCGGCTTCCTTAGAAAGTTGGGTGGGGAAAATCTCTGGTGAGGCTTTCCAGGTTTTGACTTTTTTCCCAGGAGTGAAACCTTGACCGCCGCCATGTCCCCCAGGTAAACCAGCCGCCCTTTGTACGCCAAATATGTCTTCGTCCTCTGGTCTAACAATGCGTGGCATCAAGTATTCCCGCAGTTTTAACCGTGCCATGTATTCGGAGTTACCACCGAGGATGATATCCGTACCACGCCCCGCCATGTTAGTAGCAATGGTGACAGCACCCCTGCGTCCTGCCTGAGCGACAATTTCCGCTTCCCGTTCTACGTTCTCTGGTCTAGCGTTAAGTAATTCGTGGGGAATGCCTTGTGCTTTGAGTAATTGGCTGAGATATTCTGATTTTTCTACACTAGTAGTTCCCACGAGAACAGGTCTACCTTTTTCGTGCATTTCGGCACATTCACTAGCGATCGCTCGCCATTTACCTGTTTCTTTCTTAAATACTAAATCAGATAAGTCTTCCCGTTTTCTGATTCTGTTGGTAGGAATGACTGTAACTTCTAATTTGTAAATTTTTTCAAACTCGGCTTCTTCTGTCTTCGCCGTTCCTGTCATCCCTGATAGTTTGGGATATAGCAAGAACAAGTTTTGATAAGTAATTGTTGCTAAGGTTTGGGTTTCCGGCTGAATGTCTACGTGTTCTTTAGCTTCAATTGCCTGGTGTAAGCCATCACTCCAACGCCGTCCCGGTAACACCCGTCCGGTAAATTCATCAACAATTACAACTTCCCCATTGCGGACGATGTAGTTGACATCCTTCAGGAACAGTTCTTTAGCTTTAATCGCGTTAAAGACAAAGTGCGCCCAAGGATCTTCCGGGTCAAATAAATCTGTAACTCCTAAAAGTTGTTCTGCTTCCGCGAAACCTTCATCTGTTAACAGCACGTTACGGGCTTTTTCGTCCACCTCGTAATGTTCTTCGTTTTGCAAAGTCAAAGCGATTTCCGCCGCTTGCAAATATTTCTCTGTAGGTCTTTCTACCTGACCAGAAATAATTAAGGGTGTCCGCGCCTCATCAACTAAGATTGAATCTACTTCGTCAATTACACAGTAGTTAAAAGGACGCTGCACTACATCAGCCATTGATGTAGCCATGTTATCCCGCAGGTAGTCAAAGCCAACTTCACTGTTGGTAACGTAAGTTATATCACAATCATAATTTCTCTTACGTTCACTGGGAGTCATGCTCGCCTGAATTAACCCCACACTTAAACCCAGAAAACGATGCACCTGTCCCATCCATTCTGCGTCCCGACGAGCCAGGTAATCGTTCACCGTGATTACGTGTACTCCCTTACCTGAGAGAGCATTTAAATAACTCGGTAAAGTGGCTACCAGGGTTTTACCTTCACCGGTTTTCATTTCCGCAATTTGCCCAGTGTGCAGAATCGCACCGCCCAATAGCTGGACATCAAAATGTCGCAACCCTAAGACTCGCCTTCCTGCCTCTCTGACCACAGCAAAGGCTTCTGGCAGAAGGTCATCCAGGGTTTCGCCTTTGGCAAGCCTCTGTTTAAACTCTGCTGTTTTGCCTTTCAAATCCTCATCAGAAAGAGCTTGAATGTCTTCCTCTAAGAGATTAATGTCTGTAATGTAGGGTTGGTATTTTTTCAGCTTACGAGCGTTGGGGTCGCCCAACAAGAGTTTTAGCATGGCAGATTATGGAACTAAATTGAGGGGATGGGAATTAAAAGGGTTTGACTATTCTATTGATTATAGGAATTTAACCCAACCCAGCCATTGTAATTAATGGATGGGTCTGAGATGAAAATTAACTCAAAAACAGCAAAAATGTGATGCAATCTATGTATTTAGACGATCCTTTTGATTTCGCAGTTTAAATTAGAAACTCTTTTAATAGTATCATTTCACCCTCATATGAGGCAGAGAACTCCGACTATGCTCAAGTAGCGATATCCGTTGACGAAGAAAGGCAGAAGGCAGAGGGCAGAGGGCAGAAGGAAAGAAAAATGCTTGTTGGGTTCAAGCCCAGCCCCTTGTGCGCGATTAACATTTTTTGGGGAAGGTTCAAGCCCCAACGCCAGTTCTCTCAAGTCGGGAAACCCGCCCACGAGACTGGCTTCCCCTTGTGGGTGGCTTTTTCCTCTTTCTGCCTCCTGCCTCCTGCCTCCTGCCTCCTGCCTTCTGCCTTCGTTTAACCCTCCGAATTTTAGATTTTAAATTTTGGATTTTGGATTGCCGGATTGAATCTAAAATCTAAAATTGACGAGTCCCGAAACCCCGCACCCAATGATTTGGCAAGCTTACAGCGTACCGCAAAGTCAGTGTAGGTAGTTCACCTGACAGAAAACGCTTCGCTAAATCGACGGGTTACAGGTTCGATGATGAAAGTCAAAATTGATTTTTTGCGAGTGACGATTTCACCTGTAGCCGCCATACCAGGAGTAAACTCTACTTCGTCACCTCTAACTATTAAAGAATGTTTTTTGAGTTTAATTCTTGTGGGAAACACTAACCCTAAGTCCTTATCAACAATAGCATTCGGACTAACTTGGACTACTTCACCGTCAATAGTCCCAAATTCTTGGAAGGGGAAAGTTGCCATTTTGACTTTTGCTTTCATTCCCTTTTGGATAAAGCCAATATCGCGGTTGAGAACTTTTACTTCTAAAAGAATTTCTTCCCCTGCTGGTAAAATTGATAGCAATTCTTCCCCGGCTTGTACTGGCCCTTTAGTTGCCTTAATTTTATAGATAGTACCTGCTACCGGGGCTTTAATCGTTTCCCCGTCTTTTTCTTGTCTGGCTTGCTCTAATTGACCAGAAACATTAGCTAGTTCTTCTCGACGTTTATTAATCTGGGTTAAAATTTCGCTTTTGCGTTCTGATGCTACACGCTGGGCTTGACTCCACGCGGCTTGGTAGGCTTGTTGGAGTTGGCGAATTTCTTGGGCTTGTGCTGCTATATCTTTTTGTAAGGATGTGACTTTGTCTTGAGCTTCTGTGAGTCGATTTTTGGCGTTTGTGACTTCATCCCTGGCTCTGGTGATATCTGTCTGGGCGCGAGTTAGTCTTTCTTTGGCTTCCAGATAATCGACTCTGGGGACAGCACCGGGTTTAATCAAGGTGCGGAGATTTTCTTCTCGGCTTTGGGCAATTTCTAAATTACTTTCTACCTTCACACGGATGCTTTGGGCATTAGCCAGATTGGTTTTAGCGTTGATAACGCTGCTTTTGGCACTAGCTAGATTATCTTGCAACCGTGTTAGGCGAACTTTGGCTTGATCGATGAGTGCTTTTTGACGATTGGCTTCAGCTTCGGCCGCGGCTTGACGGGCTTGGTAGTCGCGCAAACGGGATTTTAATAATTCATCTTGAATATTATCTGTACTAGTGGTTTTATCCCCGATGCGTTCTGCTTGTAAACGTTGTAAGTCTTCTTGAATTAAATTTGTAGCTTTAGCCAAGCGTGTGACATCAGTTTGTTTCAAATCCGGGTTACGCTGAATCAGGACTTGATCTTTAGTAACGCGATCGCCTTCTTCGACATTAATCGCCACAATTTCCCCATTACCCAGAGATGTCACCGGTCTTACCTGGGTGGAGGCAATTAATTCCCCTTGGGCAACCGCCACTTCATCGATTTCTGAAAAACCAGCCCAAGCGATCGCGCCAAAGACAACAAAGCTAATCGTTCCTGCTAATAATCTCGTGTAAAGCGGTGGTAATTCCTTAACAGCTTTACCCAGTTCATAAGATAATTGGTCTTCTGGTCTAGCAAATACCTGTTTAGTTTGACGTGCTTGAGCAGCATTGGCTAATAGGGGATGTTTCATAATTGGGTATTGGGGATTGGGCATGGGGCATGGGGCATGGGATTCTGTTATATCCCAATACGGTTCAGTTAGTGAAATTTAAACATTACAGATCCCCCTAAATCCCCCTTAAAAAGGGGGACTTTAATTCTTGTTCCCCCTTTTTTAAGGGGGGCTAGGGGGGATCAAGCCACATTTTACACTCAGCACAAAGATGTGTGTACACGGTAGCTTTTTTAAGGGGGGCTAGGGGGGATCAAAACCTTAATTGAACCGGATTGTGTTATGTCCTATGCCCCATGCCGAAATTCAAACAGCTAAATAGCGTCTTAAAAAACTTTCTAAGGTTTCTAAGGAGAAATTGAAAGTTTGCTCTATATTAGCTATTTCCTCTTTTCTACAGAAAAATTCATTGGACAGTAATGTCCGAAAAGTTCCCAAAGCTTGTTGTGCTTGGGGGTTAATTAATCCCAACACACTCCGTAACCCATCTACAGCCAATAATGGGGAGTTAATTATGATTGGTTCTTGATTAAAGATGCGACTGAAGATTTGGGGAATATCTTCACGCAATAAAATCTCTGGCCCTCCCACGGGAAATATTTGATTGAGTGCGCCAGGTACAGTCACAGAATCTACTACTATCCTGGCTAAATCATCTGTACTGACAATAGACGTGCGATTTTTGGGATCGCCAAGCAATAGATATAAACCTGTGTCCCGGAATCTTTCTGCTAAGGGGAGCAAGTTAGATGCTAATCCAGCCGGACGTAAAATAGTGTAATTTATCCCACTAGCTACTAAATACTGTTCTACAGCTCGTTTAGCTTTGAACACAGGAGCATCTTCGTACCCCCGTTCCGCTCCTAGTACGGATATAAAAACAAAGTGCTGTACTTGATTGGCTTTTGCCTGATCAATAAGTTCAATGTTAGCCCGGTAATCTAGAGCCAGCGCATCACTATCAGAACCGTGGGTACTGATGATATATTCAACACCCTGACAAGCTTTCTTGATATCTTTGTCATACCTTAAATCACCAATAAAAATATCTGCTCCTCGGTGTTCTAATTCGCCATAACGCGAGGTGAGGCGGACAAATGCTCGCACCGACTGCTCCCGTTGGCGTAGCAGTCGCACAACTCGACGGCCAATATCTCCCGTTGCTCCAGTGACCAAAAACATAATAATTAGGGAATAGGGTTAGGGGAATTGGGTACTAGGGATTGGGTACTGGTGATTGGGGATTAGGTAAATTACCTAGTTCCCAGTCATCATTTTTGAATTTTGTAGGCGCAAGCCTTTCCGTAGGGTATTTTGAATTTTGAATTGATTTGTCCCCAGTCCCTAATACTCCATATCTAATCTAAAATCCCAAAGTTAAAATTCTACGATTACTGGTGTATGGTCGCTCGGTTGGGGTAATTTTCTGGGGTTGATGTCGATAGTGCAACTGGCTGCGCGATCGTATAAAACTGGGGTGAGATAGTGATGATCAATGCGCCAACCCTGATTACGACGGAAGGCGGCGGTGCGATAGTCCCACCAACTGAAATGTCCGCCTTCGCTAGTAAATTTACGGAAAGCATCGGCGAAGCCTAATTCTAAAATGTCTCTTAAGGCTTGACGCTCGGCTTCAGATGCCATGATGTGATTTTCAGCTTTGACTTGTTCGTGAATATCTCTCGCTTCTAAGGCAATATTAAAGTCGCCACACATACAGATACTAGGTTCAGATTGCAGCAGTGTTTGTAAATATTGCCGCAGCACTGTCAACCAGCGTAGTTTAAATTCGTATTTCTCACTCCCAACAGATGAACCGTTGGGAACGTAAAGGTTCACAATCCTTACACCATCTATAACACCAGTGATCACCCGTTTCTGCTCGTCCCATACTGGGTCAATATCAGGCAGCACCTTTGTGAATCCGGTAGTTACATTCTCAAGTGGTTGCTGACTAATTAAGGCTACACCGTTATAAGCTTTTTGTCCTGAGATATATAAGTGATAACCTAAATCTTCTAAAGGCGATCGCGGAAAATCTGCATCTATAACTTTGGTTTCTTGCAAACAGAGAACGTCAACAGGATTGTGCTTTAACCAATCAACAACCTGTTCTAGACGCGTGCGAATCGAGTTGACATTCCAAGTGGCGATTTTCATTAGTTAATTAACAACCTCCATATATAGAATAAATTTTCAACAGGAATTTTTTTAGAATCATTTAATATTTATCAAGTTTCTTGATTTTTTCGGCATTTACCCTAAATTGACCTTGTAAAAAATTGATCCCATCTGTGATTTTTAGTATTCTCAGCTACAAAAATTAGCTATATTGTGAGTTCTGCTACAAAATAATCTCATAGTTTATGATCCCCAAGGTAGATGAAAGTGAGAATACATGAGTTATATTTAAAAGGCAGTGGATTAGTGACTATTAATGAAGGCTCTCAAGTTTTTCCTCAATTATTGACGATATAGTTAACCAAGATTACCCTGTTAGGGATCAATTAGGTTAATTTAAATTGCAAAATTGTCAGTAATAATCTTATTTCCTCATAATATTATTGAAGTTTCTATTGTGGGGAGCATCTTACCGACATCAAGCAAAACAATTTATGAAAATCGCTCAAGTTGCCCCCCTCTGGGAGCGAGTTCCACCCGCCAATTATGGAGGGATTGAACTGGTAGTGAGTCACTTGACCAATGAATTAGTACGTCGTGGTCATGAGGTTACATTATTTGCTTCTGGTGATTCTCAAACTCTGGCGAATTTAGCAGCAGTTCACCCACGCGGATTACGTTTAGACAATACAGTCCAAGAGTATGCCGCCTATGAAATGCTAGAACTTAGCCAAGTTTACCAACAAGCAGAGAAATTTGACCTGATTCATTCCCATGTAGGGATTTCGGCTTTACCCTTGGCGAGTTTAGTTTGTACTCCGACAGTACACACTCTGCACGGTAGTTTTACTAAAGATAACCGCAAGATTTTTAGTTATCACCAAAAGCAGCCATACGTCAGCATTAGTAACGCCCAGCGTCAAATTCACCTCAATTATATTAAAACCGTTTATAACGGGATTGAACCAGGAGATTATC
This sequence comes from Aliinostoc maniaoense, assembly GCF_058172895.1. Taxonomy (NCBI): domain Bacteria; kingdom Bacillati; phylum Cyanobacteriota; class Cyanophyceae; order Nostocales; family Nodulariaceae; genus Aliinostoc; species Aliinostoc maniaoense. The sequence goes on from NZ_CP187952.1 coordinate 102,892, forward strand.
CATTCATTGCCCAGCCCCAAACACCTCCATACTTGGCGTTTTTAGGGCGATTATCCCCGGAAAAAGGGCCACAAAATGCGATCGCAATTGCTCAAAAAACTGGCTGGCAATTGAAGATGGCAGGGAAAGTTGATATAGTCGATACCAAATTTTTTGAAAAAGAAATTTTTCCCCATATAGATGGGAAACAGATTCAATATTTAGGCGAAATTAACCATACACAAAAAGCTCAATTACTTGGTAACGCGGCAATCACTCTTTTCCCTATTACCTGGCAAGAACCCTTTGGGTTGGTGATGATTGAATCAATGGCAACTGGTACACCAGTAATTGCGATGAATCTGGGTTCTGTCCCAGAGGTGATAGAACAGGGCAAAACAGGTTTTATTTGTGAAACCTATGATCAAATGGCTCAGATGATTCCAGCAACTCTGGAATTAAATCGTTATGAGTGTAGAAAATATGTAGAAAACAAATTTAGCGTTAACGAAATGGTTAACAAATATCAAGCCGTGTATGAACAAGTGATCAGTAATCAAATTCAATTCAACACTTATATTCATACGGCTCAAATCTAATTTTAAACAACAAATTTTTCTAACATTTTTCAACAAAATTATTTGAGGAGGACATTGGTGATGATAACTACGCGAGCCAACAACTGTCCATGCTGCGGTGGTTCTCTCCTCCGCCATATTCGTCACGGCGAATTGTATTGGTTTTGTTTGTCTTGTCGGCAAGAAGTTCCACTTTTAAATACTAATCGCTTACCAAATGTAGATACTCGCAATACAGGTGTAGTTGCTCAATCTTCTGTGAGTGCTGACTGTTAACTACCTGCTACAATCAGATGAAGTTAGATTATTAGGGTAGAAAGCTTTGTTAGCAGCATTGCTGTATGGTCAAAAAGATTTGCGCTTAGAACAAGTTGCAGACCCCTCGCCAGATGTTGGTGAAGTAGTAATTAAAGTAGGGGTAGCTACAACTTGTGGCACAGATTTAAAAGTTTGGCGGCGTGGTGGCCATGCCAAAATGTTGCAACCGCCAACTTTATTTGGTCATGAAGCCGCAGGAGAGATTATAGCAGTTGGTGCAGGTGTGACGGGTTGGCAAGTAGGCGATCGCATCGTCGCTAATAACTCTGCACCCTGCATGAAATGCTTCTTTTGTCAACATCAAGAATATTCTCTTTGTCCCCATTTAACTTGGAATAACGGCACATTTGCCGAATATTTGAAAATTCCTGCGCCGATTGTGCAGCATAATATGTTGCGCGTTCCCGATGAATTACCGTTAGCATTAGCAGCGATAACAGAACCCTTGGCTTGTGTGCTGCATGGGGTGGCTCGTTCTAACGTCAAACCTCAAGATAGGGTAGTGATTTTGGGAGATGGCGCAATTGGGTTGATGTTTGTCGCCACCTTAGCCGAAAATACTGAGGTATTGCTGTGGGGAGGTAACGACAGCAGACTAGAAATTGGCGAAAAACTAGGTGCGGCTAAGACATTTAACTATCATCAAATATCAGACATTCCGGGTGTAGTCAAAGAACTTACCGACGGTTGGGGTGCAGATGTGGTGATTGAAGCGACGGGAGTACCCAGCGTTTGGGAAACTGCGATCGCCTGCGGCCGTCCTGGTGCTACTGTGAATTTATTCGGTGGTTGTCCTAGAGATACGACAATTACAGTCAACACAGAACAATTACATTACAGCGAACTCACCTTAAAAGGTGTTTTTCACAACACACCTAAATATGTTAGGGCTGCGCTGGCATTAATTGCTAGTCGTAAAATACCTTTTGAATTATTAATTAGTGAACAGCGACAATTACAAGATTTAGAGCAAGTTTTTGAGGATATGAAAGCACGGAAAGTTATTAAAGTAGGTATCATACCTTAATTTTTTGCTGGATAAAGCAGATGATTTGGGTCTAGCCACACAATATAGAAAACCTCTCCAATAAAAAAGCCATGAACTCTACCATGTTCATTTGAGGAGAGAGAAAACTGATATGGTGTATCAACTAATTGTTCTTCGTTAGGTAAGCCAAAGCTACTCTCGCTAGTATCTTCCCACTTCATGGGGTGACATCTCAGGCTACTGCTACGATTGACTAATAATTCTTGAGCCGAAAGACTGGATAAAGCTTTTAACCTATCAAGTAAAGTCAGCCAGTAGATTACCTCTTTTTCACTACAAGAAAACTTGCTGTGACCATCCTGATAATATTTAAAGGAAAAGCTGATGCCTTGAGGTGGCTTCAGCTTTGTTAGTTGAATACCTGATTTACTGGTTTTATTAACCTCAGTCTTCTGAATCTTTTTCTTCCCCACGAGATCCGTAATACTCCTTCATCCATTCCTTCTGAATAACTGCATTGGAAGGTGTATCACAGGGGATATCGCCTCTAGCTAAATTCCAAGGTGCTTCAACATGAGTCATCTGTTCTAATTCATAAGCATCACAAGCAAAATATTCTTGTGCAACTTCATCTAGAAACTCTTGAACATCTTGTGGTAATTCCGGTTTAGCATCTTCTAAAATGGGTTGCCAACCAAAACGCTTATACTTCTGGTATAACTCTGGTATTACGGGGCCATGTATCCAAGCTTCAAAATCTTCTGGGAATAGAGGAGTGTCAGATAGTGCTAAATGCCAAGCTTGTGCATAGTAAACTAGCTTTTGTAGCTTGAGATTACTGATAAAAGAACCTGTTTCATTTGCTAACCAAATGAAGTAATTTGCTACATCAAAACACGACACCACTAAAATCACCCCCTCGAATCTGTCACAAAATAAGTCAATTCATAGAGTTATTACAACCATAACTATAACAACTATTTGTGATTATATAGTTTAATTGTACTATATTTCTTGTCTAATCTGCAATATAAACAATCTCAATAATTAATTATTCAGGATTGGGGTTATATTCACGCCATGATTGTAAACCATATACTAACCATGAACCTTGAAGCTGATTGCATGAAGTAATAAACCTCTCGGATCTTTTCCTTCTTTGTTTAATCCAGATATAAAAATCTGGTTCAGCCCCAAGTTCTACCATCAGAAGTGCTTGATAACGTCCACTAATATCAACGATGCGATGACGCAAGTAGCGTTTTTTAAATTCCCAGAAAAAGGCAAAATTTTGGACTATAGTTAAATCTTTGGTTGTGAGTTCTATCCGAATAATTTGACTTCCTGTAAATGTACATATATATCCTATCCCTGCCAAGAATACAAAGATAGCGATCGCATTCCATAAACTCCCTCTTGCAATTAAAATCTGAATAGCGATCAAAATTCCCCAACCAAACATAAAATAACCAAATAGTACAACCAGATTTCTCCCAAAATTAGAACGCTGAGGTAAGAAAATAATACTGCGATCAATCTCATCTTTTAATGTTAAATTTAATTCTGGATTGGGAACGCGCCATCTCCAAATTTCATTATTCGCTTGAGATTCCTGTTGGTAATCTGTGACTGTTTCTTCTTGATTGATGCGATGCGATACATCAAATAGATGAACTATATTTGCTACTAATGTGATAATTCTCAGGACATCCATACAAAGTAAATTTATATACCATCGCCAAATAAACCTAGTATTATATTTGCTAATACAATTAACCACAGTAGATTCAACTATCTAAAATTGTCTTGCTTGAAAATTTGATCGATTAAAAGGGAACAATGCCATAATTTTTCTGAAAAACGGGAAAACTATGATTACTCCCTTGTGGGGTAATTTCTCTGTAATTCCCGTATAGAAAAATGCTCAAAAAATCTCAGCTTAACTTGTTGGTTTGCGCCTGTACTCTAGTTTCTGGGCTAGGTGTGGGAATGCTATTTGATACCAAAGCCAATGCTTTACCAGGACAAAGTACAGAGGAAGTTGGTACTTGGATGAAAGCTCATCCCACACTACGCCCTAGTCGTGGAGAGAAACTATATGTGCAGAAAAGCGATACAGCAGCCCAGCGATTTACTTTTCAGGCTTCCGTTTTACCTCCTGGTAGAGTAGCATTCACCAAAGATAGAAGTAGAATCCGCTATGAGCGTCTAGCGATGTATGATGCCATTAACGGCATGAGTTTTCAGCGTTTGCAAGAGTCTTTAAGAGTAATTTACGGTTTAGATATTTATCAAGACTTTAAAAACGCCCAAACTGTATATGAGTATCCTAACCAGAGTGCAATTAACTCAGCGCGGTTTGCCAAAACTCCCATTAGAGAAGCTTTAAAAGGAGAATTACGAATAGGCGATCGCTACGCCTATTGGGTAGAAATTGCCCAACCACGCAACGGTAAAGCTTTCACCGGACAAATGACGGTTTTACTCAAAAGCGACTTAGATAAATTAGAAGCAGAACTGCGAAATCGTTAGCGAGGATACGCCATTAGCAATATTAAAACTAGATAACCTGAGTTCGGGATAAGCTCAAGCCATGATTCTATCGCTGCCTAAAACTCCTATTATTTCGTATAACTAGCAGCGAAATGTCTTAACCCGAACTGATGTTGCTTTAATTAAGAAAATACCGCAGGTTTTGACCACACATAAGGTTGAAAGGCCTTATCTAAAGGAGTTTTAGCAATGTGATTAGTGTAGTTGTGGATAATTTTGACAGCAATTCCTAAAATGACCTCCAAAACCTGCTGCTTTGTGTAACCTGCTGCTAGAAACTCTTCGATTTCCGGCTCACTCACCCAACCTCGCGCCTCAATCATCTGCTTAGTAAACAGGCGCAATGCTTGTAACTTTTGATCCGCCAAAGGTTGACCTTGACGCAAAGCCTCAATGTCTTCCTGAGTCATCCCAATCATTTTTGCTAAACCTGAATGAGCTGCCATGCAGTAGCGGCAGTCATGTTCGTAATTAGCAGTCAGATAGATAACCTGTTGTTCGATAGGTGTAAAACTGGTTGTTTCAAATAAATCCCACAATGCTATGCCTGCCTTCAAGGCGGCGGGAGCTTCTGCCAGAATACCCTCTAGATTTGGAATCAAACCAAATGTCTCTTTAGCATGGAGCAGAGCTTCCTTTGAGGCTTCTTTTGCAGTTTCAATGGTATAAATCGTAAAATCCATTGCTTTACTCCTCTTAATCACCTTCTAAGTAGACAAGTCTGTCTACTAATAACAGGTGCTAGTATAGCTCTATGGAGACAAACTTGTCTACATAAATTTATGACTACAGAATCGAGTACGACACGCCAACAAATTTTAGAAACTGCTTCTGAACTGTTCTATCACAAAGGAATCCAACACGTAGGAATAAATGAAGTCATTGCCGCATCTGGTGTGGCAAAACGAACTCTTTACCGATGGTTTTCTTCAAAAGATCAACTGATTGAAGAAGTAATGAAATTTCGCGCTATTCAATGGTTAAGTTGGTTTGAAGATGCAGTTGCAGATCAAGGAAACACTCCGAAAGATAGGTTATTGGCAACCTTTGATGTTCTCCAGGGTTGGTACGCTGAACCTAACTTTCGGGGTTGTCCATTTATCAATGCAGTTTTAGAAATCGCTGATGCTGCTCACCCAGCTCATCAAGTCTCAGTACAGTTAAGAGAATCTATCCGCACTTACATCATACAGTTAGCATCCCAAGCTGGTGTGCGTGACCCTGAATCATTTTCACACCAGTATTTGCTTTTAATTGGTGGAGCTAGTTTAATGGCAACAATTGAGGGAAATCCGATTGGAGCGCAATATGCCAGAAATGCTTTGTCTGTATTGATTGATGCTAGTGCTACTTAGACATAGAACGTGGAAAAATACTTTCAAATCTTGAAGTTATTCCAACTTTTTAATCTCTAAAAACTCCCAGTTGGAGGAGTTTGCCAAACACCAGAAAAAATACTTTCCACAGCTAAAGCAATTCTCACTAAATCTTCCTTGAGTAATGGTGGCCAATCTATACCCACCCTGCGTCCAGCAATAAATAACTGTTGCGTTTTCACACTTAATTGATAAAGAGCAAAAGTCAATTCTCTGTCTAGACTGGGAGATTCTTTCAAGGCTTCAAACACAACTTTTAAAGCTAACAAAATTGAGGTAATTTGACCAGGCACGGGTGGTTTACCCTGTTTCATTCGCATCAACAGGGCATCCGGGTTTTCCTCAGTTGCGATTGTTTGGCCTACTAGGAGTTTGCGAGCTGTTTCGTAATTCATCTATCCAGCGTAGCGTGGGTTTTTAGACAATATACATAGATGGTTATGCGCTATCTTTTGCTATCTGGAATGTCACCAATTAAGGCAAAAGTAAAGAAAAAGAAAATGGTTTTCATCTCCTAATTGATTGATAAACATTATCTTTTTACTTTTTAGTGTTTGGTGCTAAGTCCTGAAAGGCATTGTCTGACGACAAGCCAATTGTAATCTAAGCACCGTATCAATCAAGGTTAAATATATCTTTAGATATTGGGTGTAGCATTAGTATTGTGCCTGAATTTGTCTAACTACTGTCAAGGCGGAATAACTTACCCCGGCTGTACCTTCCCCTGGATGGGTGGAGTCACCAACTAACCATAAATCCTGAATGGGTGTACGGTTGGCAAAGCCAAAGGGACCAAAGGTGGGGATTCTTTGACCGATACCGCCAACTATACCGCGATCGCGCCCAGTATAGTAAGCAAAAGTTCGGGGTGTGGCGGCTTCTTGATAAACTATGGTTTCCGGTTTGAGATAAAAGTATTGGGCTAGTTTAGCGATCGCATCTTGGGTATACTGCTGTTTTAATCCTTGGTAATCTTCAGTACGCCACCACTGTTGAGGGTCTACAAACGATGAAGCGATAATTGTGGCTTTCCCTTTCGGTGCGCGTCCATCACCCCCATGACTCACAGAGACAAATAAAGAATTATTCTCCCCAATGACTCCATCTGCATCATACATAAACTGTAAGTGCGGTGGACAATCGTAAGGAATCGCACTAGCATCTACACCCAAATACACTACAAACGCGCCGGATGCTGGGGGTAGCTTTTCCACACGTTGTTTATAGCCAATGGGGGCTTTTTCTCCTAATAGTTGCACTAAGTTCTGTACAGTGACATTAGCAACTACATGATCTGCTGCTTCCGTCCAGACTTCGCCTGTTTTTTGATTTCTAATCACCACAGCCGTAGCTTTGCTTTTTTCAACTTTGATTTGTTCGACGGTGTGGCGCATTAATAATTTACCACCGTCTCTTTCTAAGGCTGAGACTAGGCGATCGCTCAATACTTGCATACTACCTTGGAGGTGAAATAATCCTTGGGGTAGTTGGGACACACTCAAGGCTGTAGCAGCGTATAGTAAAGCTGTTTCTTCCGCGTTGACTTGAGAATATAACTTGAGTTGTAAATCTAAAAATGTTCGCAGTCGGCGGTCATTTCCCAACCCAAATAACCTTAAAGCATCACCTACAGTGAACAAAGTAAAAGGTGCAGTAATAAAGGTACTCGGACGCACTGCTTGAATTAACTGCCCTAAATCCCATAAATTACGGGGTGGTAGCACAGGATCACGTCCCTGGAACTCCCAACTAGCGTTAAATAAAGTCGCCATCAGTTGCCAAAATGGTTCGCTACCAGGAAACTGTCTTTGTCGTTCTTCCCGCCATTTCTCAGGATCGCGCCAAACATTAATCGGTGTGCTTTCCCCAGGTAAAAAGACTGCACAAGCAGGATCACAAGGGGTAGCCTCTGGTAAATCTATTTCTAGTTCCGCAAATATCCGATGATGAATACCCCCTGGTTCTAAGCCTGCAACTTGGGTTGCACCCACATCAAAGGTAAATCCTTGGCGTTTAAATGTCGAAGCACATCCACCTGGAACAATGGCTTGGTCGAGAATTAACACGCTGTAACCACGATGGGCTAACAATGCACCAGCCGTCAGTCCGCCAATTCCTGCACCGATGACGATTACACGAGGTTTATTTTGGTTAACAACAATATCAGACATTAAGATTAGCTTTATAAAAATTAATATTCCTACTCATAATTTTACACTTTTTAATTTAGTCTCTGCATTTATTTATTTTTGTTGGTAAATTTTTAAATCCTATGAACAGCCACTCAATTGTGAGTAAAGCAGAGATGACATTGGTTTAAAATGATGAATACCTGATTGAGCCCTGATATCTTACATCCTGATCAAAAAAACTTCTGCTATCCTCAGACAGAATAAATACTTGGCTTTTTAGTTTAAATTAATACTTTAAGATTTGAGGTATCACAGTGTACCTAGACAAATATCTTCATCCCTCGATTCAGCCAAACCTGAGTTTGGCAAATAATTCCACAGCCACCATTCCCACTCAACCGGCGGGGGCAATTCTGGAGCAACCACTGCCATTAATCACAGATATCATTCATGATGTGGCAGATTGTGGGAGTTGGCTGAGTGTGCATCAGATTTGGGGACAATTGCCACCAGAAGCACTACAAGCGATCGCCAATTCGTTTCATTACTTTCGCGTCGCACCCCAAACCCTCATCTACCAAGAGGGACAAACCCCCACAGGTCTTTACTTGTTAAAGTCGGGCAAGGTGGAGATTTTTCGAGAATCTTTGATTGGTCAATTGCTGATTCGCTATCGCCATGCAGGGGATTTGTTTGGTTATACTTTAATTGCGAATGCAGTAGAGGGACATTATCAAACAAGTGCGATCGCTCTCACGCAAAGCGAAGTTTTATTTCTACCGAAAGCAGCATTTCAGCATCTCATTGTTGAACACCCTGCAATTCAACAGGTGATTCATTCCCAGCTTTCTCAAGATTTGCATGAGTATGCCATTCGGATTGCTTGGTCACAGGTGCGGATTCAATCGTTACAATCTTACATCCAGCCAGTACCCAGTCAGACAGATATTATCGGCAGTAGTAAAGCAGCACAAAAGCTGACACAACAGATTAATCAAGCAACCGCAAATCTCAAGCCTGTAATCTTACAAGCACAGGTAGGCACAGGTAAAACATTCGTGTCAGGATTAATTCATGCTCACTCAGAACTAGCATCTCAACCCTTCGCGGAAATGGACTGTGCAAATTTACCGCGTGCAGAAGATGGTCGGCTAAATACAGATGCCTTGTTTGGTAGAGTAGGGCAACAACCAGGGATTTTAGAACTTTTGGAGCGAGGTACACTGCTGTTAGATAATGTGCAGGTATTGAGTGAAGGCGATCGCACTCGCTTAATTCACTACCTCAAAACCGGATTAATTCTACCCAATCACGGTATTGTCGGCAAAATTAATCTCGCTACTACACCTCCCCAACCTGTTCAATCTTGGGTGCGCCTCATCTTAGCATCACCCAACAAACTAGAATTACCTGATATTGATGGCATCACCATCAAACTTTTTAACCTACCCCAACGCAAAGCCGACATTCCAGATTTCGCCCGCCACTTCTTGAATCAGTTTTGCCGGGAACAGAATCGCCCCTTGTTAAAACTAGATCAATCTGATCTGCGCCGCTTGATTAGCTACGACTACCCCGGAAACTTGGCGGAACTAGCAGAGATTTTGCACCGAGCCGTGACTATGACACCACAGGGACATTCAGTCATCCCAGAACAAGTATTATGGTCGGTGCAATCAACCAAAAACGCTTTTCGGCTTGACTTATTAACTCATGTACCCTGGTTGCGGCAAGTGTTGCTAAGTCGTTGGTATCCTGACGGCATCTGGATATTAATGATGGTAGTTTTTGTACCTGTGATTATCCTGGGTTTTATCGGCTCTCAAGAACGAGATAGCAGCGTCACCCTGAATTTATTTTGGGCTTGGTGGTGGCCTGGTTATCTGTTCCTATTTGCCTTTGTTGGTCGTCTTTGGTGTGCCGTTTGTCCATTTATGATCACCGGAGAATGGATACGGCGAATTTCTCTATGGCTATTTCCCCGCCAACAACTCACCTGGAATACCCAATGGTTGAACCGTTGGGGAGGTTGGATTGTGTTCAGTGGCTTTGTAGCAATTTACCTATGGGAAAAACTCTGGGACTTACCCCACCATGCTTACCTGTCTGCATGGTTGTTGTTGACAATTGCAGCCGGAGCAGTGATTTTCAGCCTGATTTACGAACGTCGATTATGGTGTCGGTATCTTTGCCCCATCGGTGGGATGAACGGGATGTTCGCCAAACTATCAATGATTGAGTTGCGCTCAACTCAACAAGTGTGCGGCAGTCAGTGCAACACCTTTGGCTGTTATAAAGGTACAGAAAAAACCCCTATCACCTTTGCCGAAGCCTTAGAAAACGAAGGACAAGCCACGGGGGGATGTCCACTCTATTCACATCCAGCGCAATTACAGGACAACCGCGATTGTATGCTGTGCATGACTTGCCTGAAAGGTTGCCCCAATCGCTCCGCACAACTGAATTTACGATTTCCGGCTTCGGATTTATTGGACAATCATCAAGGATTTTGGGCAGAAGTCGCCTTGTTACTGTTGTTATTAGGTGGTGTGTTCATGCACCATTCTCAGACCATTCTAGAATGGTTGGGATGGGCTGCTGTTCCTGTGGATGCTGATCATTTGCCGATCAGTATTCCTGTTGCTCTTGTACTCTTGAGTATTCCTGCTGTATTGACTTATTTTACTCATGCGATCGCTCGTCTCCTCGATGCAGAGCAACCGGACTATCTCACCGTCATCTATGCCTATCTCCCCTTAACCCTAGCAGCCAATCTCACTCATTACATCCCTGCTGCGCTCACTGAAGCGGGGCAAATTATCCCAGTGTTAGCCAGGACAGTAGGTTACAGTGGTGCAGGCTTACCGACACTCACCTGGAATTTAGATGTAGCGCAATTCTTGCAAGGTGTGACTCTACTTTCAGCGATGGTGTTTAGTCCTTATCCATTATTGCGGATTACTAGGCGATCGCTATTCCAAAACATTCCCCATCTGTTGCTGATGTTGGGTTTTACAGTCTTCTTTTTTAAATTGATGCTGGCAAATTAAGATCAAGAACTTCCCATACTATTCTGGATAGTAAGTGAATTTGATAGGAACTGCCGATGCAGTCGTTTGAACCGGGCTTTATTGAAAGTCAACCGATTACTCAAAATCTACTGCGTACCATTCGCCTGATTGGTGAGTATAAAGGCAAACAAGATTTATTCAAAGAACAGTCACCTCAAGTATTGGAAACATTACGTCAAGCTGCGGTTATTCAAAGTACCGAATCTTCTAACCGTATAGAAGGTATCACAGCACCCTTAGAACGCATCAAAAAACTGGTAGCAGAAAAAACCACACCGCGCGATCGCTCCGAACAAGAAATTGCTGGCTATCGAGATGTACTCACAACCATTCACACCAGCTATACTCATATCCCTTTCACCCCTGGAGTTGTCTTACAGCTGCATCGTGACCTTTATCAATTTACGGCGGCTGAGGGTGGACGCTGGAAGTCAGTAGATAATGAAATTAGCGAAACTTACCCAGATGGCAGAAAAATTGTCAGATTCCAGCCAGTTCCAGCCTATGGAACTCCAGACGCAATGCAACGTTTGCACGAAAAGTTCAATCGTCCGTTTGAGTCAGAAGAAATCGAACCGTTATTGCTTATCCCCACATATATTTTAGATTTTCTGTGCATCCATCCTTTTACTGATGGCAATGGACGGATGGCACGACTGTTAACACTACTGTTACTGTATAAAGCTGGTTACGAAGTTGGTCGGTTTATTAGTTTGGAACGGATTGTAGAAAGTACAAAAGAAAGTTACTACGATACACTTTATCAATCATCACAGAACTGGCATCAACGACAGCATAGCTTGTTGCCGTGGTGGGAGTATTTTCTGGGTGTAATCATGCTCTCACCGTACCGGGAGTTTGAGCAGCGAGTCGGGTTAGTCAGTTCAGCCAAGGGAGCTAAAACAGCTATGGTGCTAGATGCGATTAGCAATATACCCGGAGATTTTTCGATCAAGGATTTACAAGAACGATGTCCCACAGTGGGAATAGACCTCATTCGCCGCATATTACGCCAGGAGCGTAATGTGGGGCGATTGGAATGTTTGGGTCGAGGCCCCGATGCACGTTGGTGCAAGAAATAGGTACTGTACCTATTAAATAGGTACTGAACGGCTGTCCAGTACCTATTTACTTGAAACACTTGATCTGTTTTCTACATAATGCTCAATATTTTCGCTTAACTCAAGTAAGTTTCATTTTTGACCAACTTTAAACTGTAAGTCCCCTTAAAACTTCACTGGGGTTCTGCTGGCAAATTAAGATATAGAAGTAAGAGCTATCTTCACTCACCACTACCCATGACCTCAACCCTGTTAAAATTTCCGCGTCTTAACGCCCCAAAAATCCATCAATTGCCCAATGGCTTAACTATCATTGTTGAACAAATGCCGGTGGAAGCGGTGAACCTCAACTTGTGGATCAACATTGGTTCAGCAGTAGAATCTGATGAAATTAACGGCATGGCTCACTTTTTAGAGCATATGATTTTTAAGGGAACAGAGCGAATTGCTAGCGGTGAGTTTGAACGAAAAATAGAAGAACGTGGTGCTGTCACCAACGCCGCCACTAGCCAAGATTACACCCATTACTACATCACCACCGCCCCCAAGGATTTTGCTGAACTAGCTCCTTTGCAAATGGATGTAGTATTAAATGCCAGTATTCCCGATGCAGCCTTTGAACGGGAACGATTCGTAGTCTTAGAAGAAATCCGACGTTCGGAAGATAACCCCCGTCGCCGCACCTTTCGCCGGGCAATGGAAACAGCATTTGCAGAGTTACCCTACCGTCGTCCAGTATTGGGGCCGGAATCAGTGATTTCCCAACTAACAGCCCAGCAGATGCGAGATTTTCATCAAACTTGGTATCAACCCCGCTCGATGACGGCTGTAGCTGTGGGTAATTTACCAGAAGAAGAATTAATCGAAATTATCGCTGAAGGATTCACCTCACACAAGAGTCAACAGTCAACAGTCAATAGTCAACAGTTTCCCAACCTCGAACCTGCATTTACTGAAATTGTCCGCCGGGAATTTATTGATGAAAGCCTCCAGCAAGCGAGGCTAGTTATGGTTTGGCGAGTTCCAGGGATGAATCAGCTAGAGCAAACTTATGCTTTGGATGTTTTAGCAGGGATTTTGGGACACGGAAGAACCTCAAGATTAGTTCAGGATTTGCGGGAAGAACGGGGATTAGTCTCCTCTATTGGTGTGAGCAATATGAGTCATCGCTTACAGGGGACGTTTTATATTTCTGCTAAGTGTGCAGTAGAAAATTTAGCAGAAGTAGAAACCGCGATCGCCCAACACATCCGCAGGTTACAAACAGAATTAGTCACCGAAAAAGAAATCGCCCGTGTTCAAAAGCGCGTCGCCAATCGATTTATTTTTGGTAACGAAACACCAAGCGATCGCACAGGCTTATATGGTTTTTATCACTCCCTCATCGGCGATTTAGAACCAGCATTCAACTACCCAGCCCACATCCAAGCCCAAGCCGCCCAAGATTTACTCTTAGCAGCAAATCAATACCTGTGTCCAGAAGCTTATGGTGTAGTGGTACTTAAACCAGCTTGATTGAAGGGATAAAAGTGCTGAGTAAAGAGTGAGAAAATATATACTAATCTCAAATCTCTATCTCTTATCACTCAGCAATTCTTTAATTTTGAATTTTGTAGCTTGCTTCCCGTAGGGTATTTTGAATTTTGAATTTTTTAAAATGTGGACTGAAATCGATGCCCAGATTAGCCGAGTCACTGGTGAAAATTTTCACAGTCAACAGAGGCGATCAGTTAGTGGTGGTTGTATTAACCAAGGTTACTCTGTCTCTGATGGTAAGATAACGTACTTTGTCAAGCTCAACCAAGCGTCTCAAGTCGCTATGTTTGAGGCGGAGATGCTGGGATTACAGCAGATGTACGACACTGACACAATTCGCGTTCCAAAACCAATCTGTTGGGGAATAGCCGGGAACTCTGGTTACATCGTTCTAGAATGGTTAGAAATGGGAGGCGGTAACAACAACTCCTGGGCGGAAATGGGGCGCAAGTTAGCAGGAATGCACAAAGCCACCAGCCAAAAAGGTTTCGGTTGGGAGATGAATAACACTATCGGTTCTACACCCCAAATCAACACTTGGACGGATAATTGGGTAGATTTTTATGCTAAACATCGTCTCGGTTATCAGTTCCAATTAGCCAGAAGACGGGGCGGTAATTTTCCTAAACAAGATGATTTACTAGCAGCTATCCCTGATTTATTAGCAGACCATCAAGTCCAACCTTCCCTAGTACATGGTGATTTGTGGGGTGGTAACGCTGGGTGTACTGTCACAGGCGAACCAGTGATATTTGATCCTGCCACTTATTTTGGCGATCGCGGAGTTGATATTGCGATGACAGAACTTTTCGGAGGCTTTCCCGCCGCTTTTTACCAAGGTTATAACGCAGTTTGGCCTTTAGATGCAGGTTATGAAACGCGCAAAACTCTGTATAATCTCTACCATATTTTGAATCACTTCAATTTATTTGGTGGTGGTTATGCTTCCCAAGCTAACCGCATGATTGAACAAATACTGCGTGTTAGGGCATAGGGCATTGGGGACTGGGGATTGGGGATTGGGAACTGGGGATTGGGTTAAAATCTCCCCTACACCCCTACACCCCTAATTACTGACTATTAATAATCGAAGGTATCAATTGTTCAGGTTGCGGATTGAGAAATTGTTGCCAAGTTTTAATTTGCTCTTGTGCTGCATTATATGCTCCACTGCCCCTTGGCACTAACCGAGCAGTTTCTATACCTTTAGCAATATCAGAACTGCCTTGAGTACGGGCAATATCCAATATTTGCTGACTCCATTGGTCAATAGCTATATTGGCATCCATCCGCAAAATGCTGTTGCTGGAAACTTTATCAGCTATGCGAATGGCTTCTAATAAAGCTTCTGGTGTACCAGTTTGGGCTATAGCCTTGGCTTGTGTCCAATTTTCTCTAGCCCGGATTTGATTTTGCCAATCTGCTATAGCGTTTTGTGCTTCGCCGGAGAGCGATCGCCCGGAATTGGCTAGGGGTCTAGCTGCGTTAATCGCTGCCGTCAAATCCCCAGTTTGCGCTAAGTCTCGCGCCTGATCTAGTAATGGTTGGTCTTGGATGCGCTGGATTCTTCCTACCCAGTTTCTAATTTTACGCCGTGCTTCTGGGTATAATGCCCGTCCTTGACGAATTTGACTTGCTTCGGCGATCGCAGCTTGCAAAGAATTAACATCCCCAAGAAAGGCTATTTGTTCCGCTCTTTCTAAATATGGTCTATCTTCAATAGTTTCTACTTGCGCTTGCCAACGATTAATATCTTGCCTAGCTTCCGAACCACGGGGATTGCTGGTTGGTATTAATTGGGCTTCGGCAATGGCTGCTGTTAAATCGCTGATTGTACCTTGATTTGCCAACATCCGCGCCTTTTCTAGACGGGAGACATCTTCTATTTCTAACTGCCATCGGGTGATGAGTTGTTGGGCTTCATCATAGATTGGTCGTGATGGATCTATTTGCTGTGCCTGGATAATTGCTGTTTCTAAACCAGCGACATTTCCTATCCATGCACTTCTTTTGGCATCAGCCAAGGCAATGAAGTCTTCAACCTCTATTTGTAATCCTGTGACTTCAGGAATTTGTCTGGCAATATCTAGGGCTGTATCTGCATCCCGTTGATCCATTTTTGACTGGGCTAACTGTAGCATATTGCGCCCATAGGCTGGTATAAGTTCTTGAGCTTTTTGGTATAAGTAGCTATTTTTGCCAATAGACTCAGCTAATTTAATTGCTTCTAAGAGATTATCAACTACCTTAGTCTTTGCTAATCTTTCCGCTTCGGCTATTTTATCAACATCTTCTTTAGCTGACGTAATAATGCCATTTAATTCGTCGTATTTAACGCTTGACCAATACTTATTATCTACCCGCAACAGCTTTGAAGCCACCATAAACGCCGATTGCCAACGCTGTTGACGTAGTTCTTCTTCCGCGTTTTTGTATATTTCTGCCGCTTTGCTCCAAATTGTTTCCCACTGGGAAATTCTTTCATCTACTACTTTATACGTTGGTAGGTCTTGGGGTATCTTACGAGCTGTGGCGATCGCTTCTTCTATCTTCCCGGCTTGAAAACTCCCATCGGCTAGGTCTAAAATATCCCGTGACCATTGTTCTATAAAACGATCAATTTCTCCCCGCAGTGGATGATCTTGAGGTAGTTCTTTAACTAAGGATATTGCTTGCAGTAAGTCGTTAACTGTCTGTTTAGATGCTGCTAATTGGGCGCAATGTAAGCGCACCGAAGCACTAGCCAAAGGCCAAAAAATTGCTGGGCAATTGGGAGCAGATGGTAACTTCAGTAGCATTGACGTTGCCATAAATGCCACGCCACCAGGAATCAGCGTTAACAATAAAGACCACGCCACCCAGCTTTTCATCCACCGTGGCAGTTTAATATGACCTTTTTTAACTTTCCGATTTCCCTGCAATTGATCTTTAACAGGTGATTCCTGTTTAGGATGATCTATAGGCTGCTTAACTGAATCATAAGCACCAGTAGCTGGGATACCAGATGGATGGTGATCACCTACCTTGTAATTCTGAGGCAATCTTTCCCTATCATCTGGATTTATTCCTCTGGTTGGATGCCAACTTTCTGGGATATCCCGCTCTGTCATCTCTCACACCAAAATAGTTGAATAGCTATCTGTTTTAGAATGATAATTCGATTTTCGCCAGAGTAACTTTCTCATATTTAAAAAGCTACTTGTTACATAATCAATCCCCACAGATAGCATTAATAATTATCAAATTCCGCGTCCTTGTATACCTTATCCTGAAACAGAAGATTCAGTTTGCAAATCTACAATTAGTTGAGCTAGATGATCACTACTAGCTTGATAAACGCTGCCACAAAAGTCACAAGTTGCTTCTGCACCATCATCTTTTACAATCATATCTTGCAACTCTGCTTCTCCCAACATTTTTAATGCTCCTAACACTCGGTCAAAAGAGCATCCACAATGGAAGCGTAAGATTTGGCTTTCAGGAAAAATTGTTAAGCCCATGTCGCCTAGTAGATCGTTAAAGATTTCTGGTAAAGTCTTACCTGCTTGTAAAAGTGGCGTGAAACCTGATAAAGCTGCTACCCGCGATTCCAATTTTGCCACTAATTTTTCATCTCTGGAAGCTTTAGGCAACACCTGCACCAATAATCCCCCAGATGCTGTCACCCCACCTGCACCAACAAACACCCCTAAAACCAATGCTGATGGTGTTTGCTCGGAATTAACGAGGTAATGAGCCACATCATCGCCAATTTCCCCAGAAACCAGTTCTACTGTACTAGAGTAAGGGTAGCCGTAACCGATATCTCTGACTACATAAAGATAGCCATTACCCACAGCACCGCCAACATCTAGCTTTCCTCTAGCATTGGGAGGCAATTCCACAGAGGGATTACCCACATAACCCCGCACTGTGCCATCTAGGCCAGCATCCACCAAGATACCGCCCAAAGGGCCATCACCCTTAACCCGGACGTTTACCCTAGATCCTGGACGTTTCATACTAGAAGCCATCAACAAACCAGCCGCCATCGTCCGCCCCAGAGCCGCCGTTGCTACATAAGAAAGCTGGTGGCGTTGCCGTGCCTCTTCTGTCAAACGTGTGGTAATCGCACCTACTGCACGAATACCACCATCGGCTGCTGTGGCACGAATTAATTGATCCGCCATGAAAACCTTACCAATAATAATTTCTTAACAAACGCCCTTGCTCTTCAGCATCGGGTTTCCAGTAATATTTAGTATAACAAAACTTAACTTATACAAAATTTACGTAAGTATTGTTTGTCTAATGGGTAGCCTAATCTCAATTTTTGTACCTTGATTGACAGTAGAGCTACATTTAATTGAGCCACCATGTTGCTCAACAATAATTTGATGACTAATCGACAAACCTAAACCTGTTCCTTGACCAACTGGCTTAGTAGTAAAAAAAGGTTGGAAAATATTTTGGCGAGTCTCTTCACTCATGCCACAACCATTATCAGCAATTGAGATAGTGATGTAATTATCCTCAGCAGTAAATGTGCGAATCAAAATAGTAGGTTTTTCTAATGTATCTTGATTAAAAGCATTGTCTTTTTGTATCAAAGCATCAATGGCATTATTCAGTAAATTGAGGAATACTTGATTTAAAAACCGGGGATTGCAAAAAATTTGGGGAATTTCTCCATATTCTTTAATTACTGAAATAGATTGGCTATTATTACCGCAAGATTTCAGCCGACTCTGCAAAATTACAATTGTACTATCAATGCCTTGATGGATGTCAGCTTTTTTATAATCTGCTTCATTCAATCGAGAGAAGTTTGAGAGAGATTCTACAATCTCCATAATCCGATTTGTACCAACCTGCATCGAATGCAACAGATTGGGTAAGTCAGCCTGAATAAACTTTAGATCGCTATGAGCCAGAGCATGAGCGATTTTGCAATTTGGATTGGGATATACCTCAGCATAAGTTGCTATAATATTCAGTAATTCATCGGTATACTGCTGAAGATATTGTAAATTGCCGTGAATGAAACTCACAGGGTTATTAATTTCGTGAGCAACTCCAGCCACCATTGTTCCCACGGCTAACATAGTTTCGCGTTGGATCAGTTGCATTTGGTGTTGTTGGTTTTCTTTTAATTTAAATAGTGCAAATTCTGCATTTTCTTTGGCTATGCGGTATTGTTCCTGAATTATTAATAATCTTTGCAGTGTTTGATAATAGATACTAACTGTAAATAATACAAATAATGCGCCGAAAAAGAAAACCATACCAGTGAGCAATGGTATCCAATCTATTATTTTTGCAATTATCAAATATATACATAAAGAATAACCAAATAAGAAAAATATCATTAGCAAAAACATGATTCGCCAACTCAATTTTTCTGGTTGTTTTCGGAATAATTTGAGAATTTTATTGGCTTTAATGATAGATAGTCCCATGATTCCAGCACCAAGAGCAATCATAGTGACAATGGAATATAAAACTATTGGCGAATTTAACATAGTATGTATCTACAATAAAATTCAATAAAACCACGGGAAGAGCAAAAAAATTACTGTGCTGTTACTAATAAACTACAATTTTCTTAGCAATAACAATAGTTTTGATTGATTTTTATCAAAAGTTTATTTATTTTTCCCCTGCGTAAAGCCAGTATATACTTTAGCTTAAATGAATAGAATTTTAATATTCATGTTTTCAAATATATAGGAATAATATTTAATTTTTAAACAAATAGGTAGGGTTTGTTAGCAGTGAGAGTAAGGCAATTCCCCAAAGCTTTCGGTGGGTTATGACTTCTGCCTAACTGCTTGGCTATGCTTAGTATTAACGTCAGTTCGGGTTAAGACGATTTCGCTGGTAGTGATATGAAAGAATAGCAGTTTTACGCCTAAGTGATTAATTTATGTTAGCTTCTTAAACAGCCTGGATAAGAGACTTTTAATGATATGTGGAAAAAGCGTAGGCCCTGGTAAAAAAATAATGCCTAACTGTTGCATTAATCCAAAGACATCGCCTTGCCCCCAATGTTCTACAATTAAGCCGTTTTCGATGCGATCAATGTGCATGATTGATAACTTAATTTGCTTAAAAGTTGGAGGAAGACCTTGGAACTCTCCAAGATGTGTAGCTGTAAATGTTCCGCAAGTAACAACTTTATCCCCTTCAATAAGCACTTGGTCAAATGTATGTTGACCGTTCGTAAAGGCTAAGTAGAAAGCCATACCGAACTGTTTAAAACCTTCAGTGTCAAGAGGAGTAGATATGCCAGCCATGTGAGCAACAAAATTGGGGGATAGAAGTGCCAACGCCTCACTAATATTCCGATTATCAAATGCTTTATAGAACTGAAGAACGATATCTTTATTTTGTTCAGCTAGACTGATTTCTCTACACATACATCTTTAAAAATAGCTTATCGAATAATTTCTCGTCCCATTGTTGGGTAAACTGCGCCCATTAAATAAGAGTATACGCGTTTAAAAATTTTGAACTCCGACAGAGCAATTATGTTGCATCTCATTGGCGGCTAAAATGCTGACAAGTCAAGCTTAAGAGCAAAGTATAAGATTTGTTCTTAACTAGATTTCTTACTCGCGCCTAGCCCTATGTTTAGAAGTATCCATATTCAATTAAGAATAAACGCCTGACTTGTTCCACCTCCCTGACTTCTGCACCTATGATTTAGGATGAGTGTAGACACTTCTCTGATCGAGCTGCTAAAAATGCTAGGGAATTTTCAACACAGCCAACTGCGAATCGAAATAGAAGCATCAGTTAGTGCCATCCGTGATAGTCTGTTACGGACTGAGCAACTGTCAAAATGGCTGATAGGGCAAAGATTTGCACCAGGAATACCAGATGAATTGACTACAGGAGTAGAGTTTACTACTTGGACTGGTGCGATCGCCATTCATCATACTGTAGATGTTGCCAAATCCAACTGCTTACGTTTGTTACTCAGTGGCGGTATTGATGGATTTCATGAATGGTATTGGGGAGACGGTTGGGTACAGTCTCGGATTGAAGGTATATCACTACTACCCCTCAATTTAGGACAAACAATCAGCTTATTGAGTTTACGTCAGTTTCTTGCTGAATCTCCCAGCAAGGTTTAACTACTGCTCATCACCCGCAGAAAATACTTGCTCAACTGTTAATGTAATTTGGGCATGGGGCATTGGGCATTGGGGTAATATGTCTCCCTTATCTCCCTTGCCTCCCTTATCTCCCCTAAACCCCATTCTAACTAGGCTTGACTACCAACACTGAACAAGCAGACTCTTCCACTACTTGACTACTCACAGAACCCAAGACAATTCGTGTCATACCTGTTAAACCACGACTGCCAATCATAATTAAATCTGCTTTGTAAATATTAGCCAGACGAATGATTTCTTCAGCTGGATTACCAGCTACTATTTCAATTTGACTTTTAACTGATAACTGTTCTTGAAAAAATTGTAATTGCTGTTCAATCTCAAAAGCGGAAAATCTCAAAGATTGGGGTTGAGGACGATCAGCTGGTAAGTTTATTTCTGACTCTGCTGTAGAAAAAACATGACACAAGATTACCCTAGCCTCTGGTGATAAAACCAAATCATCTAAAGTCTGAATGACTCGTGTGGCAATTTCCGAACCATCGAGAGCCACCAAAATATTTTTTAGCACAACCGTTATCTCCTCAGATGTAGACCCCTGATACAAGTACTTAGACTTTCAGTTTGTAGCTACTGAGTAGGTTTTACTCAAACTATAGGAAAAAATTAATCATTCTTGAGGTTCATCTTTTTGCAGACGACGGCGCACAGAATCAGCATGAGAGGGTAAACCTTCAGATGTTGCTAGGGTATCAATCATCCCAGCAACTTTGTGTAGAGCCGTTTGGGAATATTGAATAATGTTAGAGTGCTTAAGAAAAGTTTCGACTCCTAAAGCTGAGGCATAACGAGCCGCACCGGAAGTAGGCAAGATATGATTAGGGCCAGCTAAATAATCTCCTACTGCTTCTGGGGTAGAGTCGCCTAAAAATATCGCGCCAGCATGACGAATTAGGGGAAGCAATGCCCAGGGATCTTTAATTTGCAAGGCTAAATGTTCTGGGGCAAATTCATTAGAGAGTTCGGCAGCTGCTTGTAAAGACTCCACCAGGATAATTAAACCATAATGAGCGATCGCTTTTTCGGTGTCTATCCGCCTGGGATGATCTACTAGTTGTCTTTCTACTGCTACCTGTACATTTTTAGCTAAACCTGGATCTGTAGTTAACAAAATCGCTGCCGCCATTGGGTCATGTTCAGCTTGTGCTAGCATATCAGTCGCCACATGAATGGGATTGGCTGTGCGATCAGCAATGATCAACACTTCGCTAGGCCCTGCTAAACAATCAATCCCCACTGTACCGTAGACTAGCTTTTTGGCTAAGGTGACATAGACATTACCAGGCCCAGTAATTACATCTACCTTGGGGATGGTTTCTGTACCATAAGCTAAAGCGGCGATCGCTTGCGCTCCTCCCACTCGATAAATTTCTTTTACTCCGGCTTCTTGCGCTGCTACTAGCACTGCTGGGTTAATAGTTTTTTCTGTGCCTGGAGGTGTCACCATTACTACACGTTGTACACCTGCTATCTTCGCCGGAATCGCATTCATTAGTACCGAACTCGGATAAGCTGCACGTCCCCCAGGAACGTATAATCCTGCCTGATCTACAGGGGTGTAACGTTTACCTAAAACTACGTCATCATCTCCAAAGTTTACCCAGCTTTTGGGGACTCGCTGACGATGGAATGCTTCAATTTGGCGACAAGAGAGCTTAATTGCTGCCAACAGTTCTGGTGACACCTGTTGGTAAGCCGCATCCAATTCCGAACCTTTCACCAGCAGTTCTTCTGGTTTGAGAATTTGATTGTCAAATTCGGCAGTATAATGTAGCACAGCTTTATCGCCTTGGCGTTTCACTGCTTGCAACACTTCCCGCACCGTCGCCTCTTTATGAATAACTTGTTCATCATCGGTGCGATCGCAGATCCGTTGCAATTCTGCTTTTACATCTGACTGCTGAGTAATGATTCGCAGCATGGAGTAAGGACAATGCCAAAATTGTAGAATATTCCTGCCTGAGAATTAGATTGACCCTGACCCTACAAAAGTCAAGAGTTGATGCTGATTCTCTTCTCTAGCTTAACCTGGATTTTTTTGATACTCTCAAGGTCTGATCAATTCAAAATACCCTACGGGTTCGCGTAGCGTCTCGGAGATAAGGCAAAGCCTACAAAATTCAAGATTCTGTTCCCCCAACCCTCTTCCCTAATAACTAATTTTTTTTCAGAACCCCTAACATTGGCAATATAGATGCTATATTAGTAAGTCTAGTAGTGTGTGTACATAATTAATAGTCTTTTTGGAATCGACTGTGGCGAATACAAAGTCTGCTCTTAAGCGCGCCCAAATCGCAGAACGCAATCGGCTGCGTAATAAAAACTACAAATCAGCTGTTAGAACGCTGATGAAAAAATACCTGGAAGCGGTAAAAGTCTATGCCGCTAACCCTACACCAGAACTCAAAGAACAGGTAGAAACACGGTTGTCGGAAGCTTACAGCAAAATCGACAAAGCCGTGAAACGTGGGGTTCTCCATCCAAACAACGGAGCGAGAAAAAAATCCAGATTGGCAAGCAAGCTCAAGCCAGTTACTCAAACAGCATAAGCAGTTATTATCCATTAGTTGTTAGTTCCTTAACTAATGACTAATCAGTAATAACTAAATGACTAACCACCATGCAGCTGATTGATACTCACGTTCATCTCAACTTTGAGAATTTTCAACCTGATTTAGCAACAGTGCGATCGCGGTGGCAAGCCGCAGGAGTAGTACATCTAGTACATTCTTGTGTCGAGCCAGCAGAGTTTTCCAGTATTCAAGCCATAGCCCACCAGTTTCCTGAAGTCAGCTTTGCTGTAGGATTGCATCCCCTAGATGCCGAAAAATGGCAAAGTCAGACAGCACAGGAAATATTATCTTTAGCCAAGTCAGACTCAAAGATAGTAGCAATTGGTGAAATGGGACTGGATTTCTACAAAGCCGATAACTATGAGCAACAGCAAATAGTGTTTGAAGCCCAATTAGCGATCGCATCTGAACTAAATTTACCTGTAATTATTCACTGTCGAGATGCAGCACTAGCTCTGCGAGACACATTATCGAAATGGCAGGAGCGCACCAACAATCAACTCCGGGGGGTGATGCACTGCTGGGGAGGGACACCAGAAGAAACCCAATGGTTTCTTGACTTGGGCTTTTATATTAGCTTTAGTGGTACGGTGACATTTAAAAACGCCAAAGCCATCCAAGCCTCAGCCGCAATGGTAAATAGCGATCGCCTGCTGGTAGAAACCGACTGTCCTTTTTTAGCTCCCGTACCAAAGCGAGGTGAAAAACGTAACGAGCCTGCTTATGTCCGCTATGTAGCAGAGCAAGTCGCTCAACTACGACAAGAAACATTAGAGACTATTTCCACTCAAACTACCGCAAATGCCTGTAAATTGTTTGGTATAGCAATATAAACTTTGCTGATTCAACTTGTAGCGGGCAGTAAAAAAATAAAACGCTAGGAGGAAAAAATGTGCTAATATTAATGCCTCCAAAACGTTTGGCGTGGGTCATAATAATAAAGGAAAGAACGGAGAACTTCTAAGCTTGATTTTGTAAAGTTATCAACTTGACCATCCTCACATCTCTACAATCGGATGCTCTCAATGTATGAAAAAACCTGGCAATCAACATTGAGAATAGACTGCCCATCCATTCAACCTATAGAAAATTGTTAAAAGAAATTGTCTTGTGATTATAATCCAACAAAATTCCCCCATTTTGATCCAAAACCTACAAAATCTAGCTCAATTCCTCGATTTAAAACCTTCACAGTGAGTATAAATGTTCTAGTGCAGAGCCAATAATATCTGCCTAGATTTGGTAAACGTGCTGGGAGGAGAAAAAGTGAGGCAAAAAAATCAAATTCAGGCATACCTCAGACTAGGGCTGTTGAAGAATCATTCAAATAGCTGTATGTTCGTAGCGGTTGCTGGAATTTAGGGGTGATCACCCCCTTGCCAAAATCGCCCTCTCCAGGTTCAATTGCGGCGTTTACCCACACCTTTCAATAGTCAGGTGACATGGAAGGAGAAGTTTCCCAACAGCTAAGGACAACAGCAGCGACAAAGCTTTGTCCTACTAAAAATTTAACCAGGTTGACAAAGGTAGAGGCATGATTAGCGAAAATTATATTGAACCCGCCTTTTTGTTGCCCGACTTGATTGAAATCCAGCGTTCAAGCTTTCGCTGGTTTTTAGAAGAAGGGCTGATTGAAGAACTTAACTCCTTTAGTCCGATTACAGACTATACGGGCAAACTAGAACTGCACTTTTTAGGACAGAACTACAAGCTCAAAGAACCAAAGTATAGTGTAGAAGAAGCGAAACGGCGGGATAGTACCTATGCCGTACAGATGTATGTACCTACACGCCTGTTAAATAAAGAAACAGGGGATATTAAAGAGCAGGAAGTATTTATCGGGGATCTGCCTTTGATGACAGATCGCGGCACGTTTATTATTAACGGAGCAGAGCGAGTCATTGTCAATCAAATTGTGCGATCGCCTGGAGTTTACTACAAATCAGAAATCGATAAAAACGGGCGACGTACCTATTCAGCTTCACTCATTCCTAACAGGGGTGCATGGCTAAAATTTGAAACCGACCGTAATGATTTGGTGTGGGTACGCATCGATAAAACCCGGAAACTCTCAGCCCAGGTACTTTTAAAAGCCCTAGGGTTATCTGATAACGAAATCTTTGATGCCCTGCGCCATCCTGAATATTTCCAAAAAACCATCGAAAAAGAAGGGCAATTTTCTGAAGAAGAAGCCCTCATGGAGTTGTACCGCAAACTCCGTCCCGGTGAACCACCAACCGTATTAGGTGGACAACAACTCCTAGACTCCCGATTCTTTGATCCCAAACGCTATGACTTGGGTAGAGTAGGCAGATACAAACTCAACAAAAAATTACGCTTATCAGTTCCTGACACCTTACGTGTTCTCACACCCCAAGATATTTTGGCAGCCGTCGATTACCTGATTAACTTGGAATATGACATCGGTAATATTGACGACATTGACCACTTGGGGAATCGCCGAGTCCGAAGTGTCGGTGAATTGTTGCAAAACCAAGTAAGAGTAGGGTTAAACCGCCTAGAAAGGATCATTCGGGAACGGATGACCGTATCTGACGCAGAAGTTTTAACACCTGCCTCCTTAGTCAACCCCAAACCATTGGTAGCAGCCATCAAAGAGTTCTTTGGCTCTAGCCAATTGAGTCAGTTCATGGATCAAACCAATCCCCTAGCAGAACTGACCCACAAACGCCGTCTCTCAGCCCTAGGCCCTGGTGGTTTAACCAGAGAAAGGGCAGGGTTTGCGGTGCGAGATATTCACCCCTCCCACTACGGGCGCATTTGTCCCATCGAGACACCAGAAGGCCCCAACGCTGGTCTAATTGGTTCATTGGCAACCCACGCACGAGTCAACCAGTACGGCTTTTTAGAAACCCCCTTTAGACCGGTGGAAAATGCACGGGTAAGATTTGACTTGCAGCCAGTCTACATGACAGCCGACGAAGAAGACGACCTGCGGGTAGCTCCAGGGGATATTCCCGTAGACGAAAATGGCTACATTATCGGGCCACAAGTGCCAGTCCGCTATCGTCAAGAGTTCTCTACCACCACACCGGAACAAGTGGACTACGTAGCTGTATCTCCGGTACAAATTGTATCTGTAGCTACTAGTATGATTCCCTTCCTGGAACATGACGACGCTAACCGCGCCCTCATGGGTTCTAATATGCAACGGCAAGCCGTACCTCTACTCAAACCAGAGCGTCCCTTGGTGGGGACAGGTTTAGAAGCCCAAGGTGCAAGAGACTCTGGGATGGTGATTATTTCCCGGACTGATGGCGATGTCACCTATGCAGATGCCACGGAAATCCGTGTCCGTCCCAAACCTAACGCCACTGAAATCAAGTACACCCTTTCTAAGTATCAGCGTTCTAACCAAGATACCTGTCTCAACCAAAAACCCTTGGTGCGGATTGGAGAACGGGTAGTAGCAGGCCAAGTATTAGCTGACGGCTCATCTACCGAAGGTGGTGAGTTAGCACTAGGACAAAACATCGTCGTCGCCTATATGCCCTGGGAAGGCTATAACTACGAAGACGCGATTTTGATTTCCGAGCGACTGGTACAAGATGATATTTACACTTCAATTCACATTGAAAAATATGAAATTGAAGCCCGTCAAACCAAGCTAGGCCCAGAAGAAATCACCAGAGAAATTCCCAACGTCGGGGAAGATGCCCTACGACAGTTAGATGAACAGGGGATTATTCGCATTGGGGCTTGGGTAGAATCAGGAGACATCCTCGTAGGTAAAGTTACTCCCAAAGGTGAATCTGACCAACCCCCAGAAGAAAAATTACTGCGGGCAATTTTCGGAGAAAAAGCGCGGGATGTGCGCGACAACTCCCTACGCGTACCCAACGGTGAAAAAGGTCGGGTAGTGGACGTGCGACTATTCACCCGTGAACAAGGGGATGAACTACCACCAGGGGCTAATATGGTAGTCCGGGTGTATGTAGCTCAAAAGCGGAAAATCCAAGTCGGAGATAAAATGGCAGGTCGCCACGGCAATAAAGGGATTATTTCGCGCATACTGCCCATAGAAGATATGCCATATTTAGCCGATGGCTCACCTGTAGATATTGTCCTCAATCCCTTGGGTGTACCCAGTCGGATGAACGTCGGCCAGGTGTTTGAGTGTCTATTGGGTTGGGCTGGTCATAACTTAGGTGTGCGATTTAAGATTACTCCCTTCGATGAAATGTATGGGGAAGAATCATCCCGGAAAATCGTGCATGGCAAACTCCAAGAAGCACGGGATGAAACTGGTAAAAACTGGCTATATAACCCAGAAGACCCAGGTAAGATTATGGTCTTTGATGGCCGGACTGGTGAACCCTTTGACCGTCCTGTGACAGTAGGCGTGGCTTATATGTTGAAACTAGTACACCTAGTAGACGACAAGATTCACGCCCGTTCTACAGGCCCCTACTCACTAGTAACCCAGCAACCCTTGGGCGGTAAAGCCCAACAAGGTGGTCAACGATTTGGGGAAATGGAAGTGTGGGCATTGGAAGCCTTTGGTGCAGCTTACACCTTGCAGGAATTGCTGACAGTGAAATCTGACGATATGCAGGGGCGTAACGAAGCATTAAATGCGATCGTTAAAGGTAAAGCCATTCCCAGACCAGGCACACCAGAATCCTTTAAGGTATTGATGCGAGAACTGCAATCTTTGGGATTAGATATCGCTGTGCATAAAGTAGAGACTCAAAATGATGGTAGTTCCTTAGATGTAGAAGTCGATTTGATGGCAGACCAAGCCAACAGAAGAACACCACCTAGACCTACCTATGAATCTCTCTCCCGTGAATCATTGGAAGACGACGAATAAATCTTAGGGAATGGGGCATAGGGAATGGGGCATCGAAATAAATACCAATGCCCAATGCCCTATTTGCCCAATCCCCAAAGTCCAAAACTAAATACACTCATAACTCAAAACTCAGCACTTAAGTATGAGACCTGCCCAAACCAATCAGTTTGACTACGTAAAAATCGGCTTGGCATCACCAGAGAGGATTCGTCAATGGGGTGAACGGACATTACCGAATGGCCAAGTAGTGGGTGAAGTCACCAAACCAGAGACAATTAACTACCGCACCCTCAAACCAGAGATGGACGGCTTATTTTGTGAGCGCATTTTTGGCCCGGCAAAAGATTGGGAGTGTCACTGTGGTAAGTATAAGAGAGTCCGTCACAGAGGTATTGTTTGTGAGCGTTGTGGTGTAGAAGTCACCGAGTCACGAGTCCGCCGCCATCGCATGGGATATATTAAACTGGCTGCCCCAGTAGCACACGTTTGGTATCTCAAAGGGATTCCTAGTTATATCTCTATCCTGCTAGATATGCCTTTGCGGGATGTAGAGCAAATTGTCTATTTCAACTCTTATGTTGTCTTAAGTCCCGGCAATGCGGAAACTTTAACCTATAAACAGCTACTGAGTGAAGACCAGTGGTTAGAAATTGAAGACCAAATTTATAGTGAAGATTCGCAGTTGCAAGGTGTAGAAGTAGGCATTGGTGCAGAAGCATTATTGCGCTTACTAGCGGACATTAATCTAGAGCAAGAAGCCGAAAACCTCCGGGAAGAAATTGGTAGTGCCAAAGGACAAAAGCGGGCAAAACTGATTAAACGCCTGCGGGTGATTGACAACTTTATTGCTACAGGTTCAAAGCCAGAGTGGATGGTAATGTCAGTCATTCCCGTTATTCCTCCAGATTTGCGCCCAATGGTGCAACTGGACGGCGGACGGTTTGCTACTAGTGATTTGAATGATTTATATCGCCGGGTGATTAACCGGAATAATCGTTTAGCACGACTCCAGGAAATCCTTGCACCAGAAATCATTGTGCGAAATGAAAAGCGGATGCTGCAAGAAGCAGTAGACGCGTTAATTGATAATGGTCGTCGGGGACGCACCGTAGTCGGAGCAAATAACCGACCCCTGAAATCCTTGTCTGACATTATTGAGGGTAAACAAGGTCGTTTCCGGCAAAACTTGTTGGGTAAACGGGTTGACTACTCTGGACGTTCTGTAATTGTGGTCGGGCCAAAGCTAAAGATTCACCAATGCGGTTTGCCTAGGGAAATGGCCATTGAGCTATTTCAACCCTTTGTGATTAATCGCTTGATTCGCAGTGGCATGGTGAATAACATCAAAGCGGCGAAAAAGCTGATCTCACGTAACGACCCCAGTGTTTGGGATGTATTGGAAGAGGTGATTGAAGGACACCCTGTCATGCTCAACCGTGCGCCAACACTACACCGCTTGGGTATTCAGGCTTTTGAGCCAATTTTAGTGGAAGGTAGAGCGATTCAACTACATCCTTTGGTGTGTCCAGCCTTTAACGCTGACTTTGACGGCGACCAAATGGCGGTACACGTACCTTTGTCCTTGGAAAGTCAGGCTGAGGCACGGTTGTTGATGTTAGCTTCTAACAATATTTTGTCACCAGCTACCGGTAGACCAATTATCACCCCTAGCCAAGATATGGTGTTGGGTGCTTATTACCTGACTGCGGAAAATCCCCATGCAACTAAGGGAGCAGGTAAATACTTTGCGTCCTTGGATGATGTAATTATGGCCTTCCAACAAGAGGAAATTGACCTGCACGCTTATATCTATGTGCGGTTTGATGGTGAAGTAGAATCTGACCAACCAGATACAGAACCTCTAGAGGTTACAAAGAACGAAGATGGTAGCCGGACTCTACTGTACAAGTTCCGCCGCGTTAGAGAAGATGCCCAGGGAAATTTAATTTCTCAGTATGTACGCACAACTCCAGGTCGCGTTATTTACAATAAAGCGATTCAAGAAGCACTAGCAAGTTAATTCGTAATTTCTAATTCGTAATTCGTAATTGCAAAATTAATTACGAATTACGAATTACGAATTATTAATTATTGATGACTAAGGACTAATGACTAATGACTAACGAAAAAATGGTTTTTCGCAATCGCGTCGTTGACAAAGGTCAACTGAGAAATTTGATTTCTTGGGCGTTTACCCATTACGGGACGGCACGCACTGCGGTAATGGCAGATAAATTAAAAGATTTAGGTTTTCGCTATGCTACTAGAGCAGGGGTTTCCATCAGTGTTGATGATTTGATGGTTCCACCTAGTAAGCGGAGTTTATTGGAAGCGGCTGAGGAAGAAATTCGCGCGACGGAAGCCCGTTACCAACGGGGAGAAATTACTGAGGTGGAACGTTTCCAGAAAGTAATTGACACCTGGAATGGTACTAGTGAAGCCCTCAAAGATGAAGTAGTCGTCCACTTTAAAAAGACTAATCCCCTCAACTCTGTATATATGATGGCGTTCTCTGGAGCGCGGGGTAATATCTCTCAGGTACGTCAGTTGGTGGGGATGCGGGGACTGATGGCAGATCCTCAAGGGGAAATTATTGACTTACCCATCAAAACTAATTTCCGTGAAGGTCTGACGGTAACAGAATATATTATTTCGTCTTACGGTGCAAGAAAAGGGTTGGTAGATACTGCTTTGCGTACCGCCGACTCTGGTTATCTTACCCGTCGTCTAGTAGACGTATCCCAGGATGTGATCATTCGGGAAATTGACTGTGGTACTACTAGAGGCATTCCCCTACGGGCGATGACTGAAGGTAGTAAAACTTTGATTAAGTTGTCTACACGCTTGTTGGGACGAGTCATAGGAGAAGATGTAGTACATCCCACTACAAAAGAAGTGATTGCACCACGCAATACCCCGGTTTCTGATGAATTAGCCAAGGAAATTGAAAAAGCTGGGGTGACAGAAGTTGTAGTGCGATCGCCTTTAACTTGTGAAGCCGCCCGTTCTGTTTGTCAACACTGCTACGGCTGGAGTTTAGCCCATGCTAAGATGGTAGACTTAGGCGAAGCAGTGGGGATTATCGCCGCTCAAAGTATTGGTGAACCTGGAACGCAGCTAACCATGCGGACATTCCACACAGGTGGTGTATTCACAGGGGAAGTAGCGCAACAAGTGCGTTCCAAAATTGATGGTACGGTCAAGTTGCCGAAAAAATTACGGACAAGACCCTATCGGACTCGCCACGGGGAAGATGCGTTGTATGTAGAAAGCAATGGCATTTTAATCTTAGAACCCCGCAAGGAAGGGTCTGAAACTCCAGTACCTCAAGAAATTCATGTTACCCAAGGTTCAACATTATATCTATTTGATGGCCAGCAAGTTAAAACTGGTCAACTGTTAGCAGAAGTTGCCCTAGGCGCACGCACCACCCGTACCAATACAGAAAAAGCCGTTAAAGATGTGGCTTCTGACTTGGCTGGGGAAGTGAAATTTGCTGAAGTAGTACCTGAACAAAAAACAGACCGTCAAGGTAACACCACTATTACAGCCGCACGGGGTGGTTTAATTTGGATTTTGTCTGGTGAAGTTTATAACTTACCACCAGGGGCAGAATTAGTAGTCAAAAACGGCGACGCAGTAGAAACTAACGGCGTTTTAGCGGAAACCAAATTAACAACTTTACACGGTGGTGTCGTCCGTCTACCAGAAGCTACCCCCGGTAAGAGTACCAGGGAAATTGAAATTATCACGGCTTCTGTAGTATTAGACCAAGCTACTGTCACCGTCCAAAGTTCCCAAGGACGTAACAATTACCTAGTCACCACTGCAAATAACCAAGTATTTAACTTACGGGCTACACCAGGCACAAAAGTGCAGAATGGTCAAGTGGTAGCTGAATTAATTGATGACCGTTACCGCACCACCACTGGAGGCTTCTTAAAGTTTGCTGGGGTAGAAGTCCAGAAGAAAGGTAAAGCTAAACTCGGTTATGAAGTGGTACAGGGAGGCACAATGTTGTGGATTCCCGAAGAAACCCACGAAGTTAACAAAGACATCTCCTTGCTGTTGGTAGAAGATGGTCAATATGTCGAAGCTGGCACAGAAGTTGTTAAAGATATTTTTTGTCAAAACAACGGTGTAATTGAAGTCACCCAGAAAAACGACATTTTGCGGGAAGTGGTGGTGAAGCCAGGGGAACTACTGATGGTAGATGACCCAGAAGCAGTAATTGGACGAGATGACACATTTTTGCCTGCGGGTGAAGAATTGTTGGGACGGACTTTTACAGAATTGCGCTACATCCAGTATGTGGAATCACCAGAAGGCCCAGCCTTATTAAGTCGTCCAGTAGTTGAGTTTGCCATACCCAATAATCCTGATGTGCCATCTACCACATCCGTCAGCCAACAAACAGGACGTTCGATTCAATTGCGGGCAGTACAGCGATTGCCTTACAAAGATTCTGAACGGGTGAAGTCTGTAGAAGGTGTAGAACTGCTGCGTACCCAATTAGTTTTGGAAATTGACCAGGAAGGTGAACAAGAACATAATGCTTCTCCCCTAGCAGCAGATATTGAATTGGTTACTGATTCTGACAACCCAGAAATTCAACGCTTGCAGTTGGTAATTTTGGAATCCTTGGTAATTCGTCGTGATATTGCGGCTGATGCTACCCAAGGTAGTACCCAAACTAGCTTACAAGTCAAAGATGGGGATACGATCGCACCTGGGGCTGTGGTAGCAAGCACTCAAATTCTGTCGAAAGAAGGCGGCATTGTTCGAGGTGTGCAGAAAGGTACTGAAGCTGTGCGTCGTTGTTTAGTACTGCGTCACAATGACATGGTGACATTAAACACCAATGTACAGCCTACAGTGAAAACAGGTAGCTTGATTGTAGCTGGGGCAGCAATTGCGCCTGGAGTCTTGGCGGAAGAATCTGGACAAGTTGTTTCAGTGAAAAATGCTGCCCCGACTGCAACTACTGAAGACTCAGCCCTCAGTACCCAAAACTATGCTGTAACTATCCGTGTGGGTCGTCCTTATCGAGTTAGTCCTGGTGCAGTATTGCAGATAGAAGACGGCGACTTGGTACAACGGGGCGATAACTTAGTGCTGTTGGTATTTGAACGGGCGAAAACTGGGGACATCATTCAAGGTTTACCCCGGATTGAAGAACTACTAGAAGCCCGGAAACCCAAAGAAGCCTGTATCTTGGCAAAACGCAGTGGAGAAGTCAAGGTGGTGTATGGTGATGGTGATGAAGCGATCGCCATCAAAGTTATAGAATCTAATGGCGTAGTTACCGACTATCCACTAGGCCCCGGTCAAAACCTTGCTGTTCCCGATGGTTCTAATGTCTCAGCCGGTCAACCCCTAAGTGATGGCCCTTCTAACCCCCATGAAATCTTGGATGTTTTCTTCAGTTTGGGGTCAGACGAAGGGGTTTATGCTTGTGCTAGCCACGCTTTACAGAAAGTACAGACCTTCTTGGTAAACGAAGTGCAGATGGTGTACCAATCCCAAGGGATTGACATTGCTGACAAACACATTGAAGTAATTGTCCGCCAGATGACTAACAAAGTCAGAATTGATGATGGTGGTGATACCACCATGCTGCCTGGTGAGTTGGTAGAACTGCGCCAAGTTGAACAGGTAAATGAAGCTATGGCAATTACTGGCGGTGCAAGGGCGCAATATACCCCAGTATTGTTAGGGATAACTAAAGCATCATTAAATACCGATAGCTTTATTTCTGCGGCTTCCTTCCAAGAAACCACACGGGTACTAACAGAAGCAGCAATTGAAGGTAAATCTGATTGGTTGCGTGGCTTGAAAGAAAACGTGATTATCGGACGATTAATTCCGGCGGGAACTGGTTACAATACCTACGATGAACCCGGTATGATTGACGACTACGCGACTTTAGACACCGCTAGTGTTTTAGATGAAACTGATGATCCACTAGATATGGTGCTAGATGACCGCACAGCTCGCGCCTACAATTTAGATGCACCTGGTCTAGACACCGGATTTACCAATCGTCGCGCAATTTTGGATGATGATGATTTAATCGCAGATGAAATTCATGATCTCATAGAAGACGACCAAAGCGACGACTATGAGGAAGAAGATGATGATGAAGATGATGATGATGAATATGACGATGATTAAATCTCAAAAATAAACTCATAATTTAAAAGGCAAAAGATTAATTCTTTTGCCTTTTTCCTATTTTTAAATCAGTGCTGGGTGCTGGGTGATACCAATTCAAAAAATAATTGATACAGATGTAGGTTGGGTTGAGGAACGAAACCCAACACCCCAAACCCTTGAATTTGTTGGGTTTCACTGCGTTTAACCCAACCTACGCATCTGTTTCATTTTTTTCGTGAAACAGTATGAACAGTTATCAAGGCGTATGGTGTGATGTTTCACCAACGATAAACAAATCACTCTTGACTGATAACTGATAACTGATAACTGATAACTGTTAAACTAAAGCACCACCACAACTAGAACCACATCCAGCCGTGCAACCATAGCAATAATCAGCCGTTTGGATTTGATCAATTAAGTCTAAATTACCAGCCTCTAGCAACTTAGCAACAGTGATTTTTTCACCGTTAGCAGTTTTTGCAGGTAAATTCATCATCTGATTAAAGTCGCAATCATAAATATTACCTAAATAGTCCACTGAAAGCTGATCACGACACATTAAATATTCAACTGTACTTTCATTAAAATGAGATTCTAAAAACTTTAAATAGCTACTGTAGAGTTTTTTTCTTTCTAAATGAAAGAGAGTTCTACCAACGGGTAAGTTAGTAATTGTAAACAAATGATTAAATACTAGGTTAAAATTTTCTTGTAGAAACAGTTTATAATCCCGTTCTAATTTACTTTGTTCTGGCGTTAGAGAGAACTTATCACTATTGGGTAATTGGGGATTGTAAACCAAATCTAAAATCAAATTGGGATCTGTACCATAACCCAATTGATTTAGCCATTGTAAAGCTTTAACTGAGGCATCAAATACACCATCACCACGCATTTTATCAACATTATCTGCTAGGTAGCAAGGCAAAGAAGCCACGACTCGTACTTGATTCTGGACAAAGTATTCTGGTAAGTATTCAAAGCCATTTTCAAAATATATAGTCAAATTAGAACGGACAATGACTTGTTTATTGTTGTTTCTTGCTGCTGCCACTAATGATTTGAATCCATAATTCATTTCAGGTGCGCCACCAGTTAAATCAACAATCTCAATTTCGGGAAATCTGTGAATTAATTCAATTAATTGTTCGCAGATTTCTGCTGATAATTCTTCTGTGCGTTTAGGACTAGCTTCCACATGACAATGGCTACAGGCAAGATTACAGCGTTTACCTAAATTAATTTGTAAAATATTAATCTTTTTTTTAATCAAGGGGTGATTTAATTTAGCATTAAATGGAGTAACGTTTGTATCTAGTGGATGATTGATTTGCATTGGTAATTACTCTTAAATAAAAATAGAGATTTGACTTTTATTTTTGTAATAATCTATAAATGATGCCGCCAATAATGGTGGCAATAGGTAATGTTAATACCCAGGCAATAAAAATTTTTAAAATAACAAATGTGTGAGTTTTTTTCGTGATCAATCCTACACCAATAATTGAACTAACCGTGACATGAGTTGTAGAGATAGGTAGACCGAAATAACTAGCGGCAATGACTAAACTACTTGTAATTAGATTGGCTGATAAACCTTGGGCATGATTCATGGGTGTGATTTTCATACTCATAGTTTCAGCAACTTTTTGAGAACTAATTAACCCCCCTAACGCCATAGCCATTGCAATAGTGACCATTGCACCTTGCTTAGAAAAGTATTCAATTACCATCACCAGAGAAACAAGTTTAGGTGTGTCATTAAAGCCTTTAGTGAAACAGATAATTCCAGCACTGATATAGTGAACAATATTCAGAAATTTTTGGCTGAGGGGTAAAGAAAATTTTGGCTTGAGATATTGAACTATCCTGTAAATTCCTGCTCCTAAAATAATAGCCAGAATCGGACTTAACAATAAAGGTAAAACAAAGTAACTCAAGAGAACTACAAACTTAGCTTGCAGTCCAATTGCTACTAATGCTCCCCCCAGAATAGCCCCTGTTAAACTATGGGCAGTCGAAACAGGTAAGCCAAACGTGGTAGCAATTAATACAGTTAAACCCGTGGCGATCGCTACTGCTATATGAAAGTTAGGAGCATTAGCGATCGCATCTTTAACAATACCTTGACCGGAAAAGGTTTG
This sequence comes from Aliinostoc maniaoense, assembly GCF_058172895.1. Classification (NCBI taxonomy): domain Bacteria; kingdom Bacillati; phylum Cyanobacteriota; class Cyanophyceae; order Nostocales; family Nodulariaceae; genus Aliinostoc; species Aliinostoc maniaoense. Next base: position 139,336 of record NZ_CP187952.1, read on the forward strand.
GACTAACTGATGAGCAAAGATAGTTGAGGTTAAAGCACCTGCAAAGGTTGTTAAAGTTGCCCATAAAATTGCTGTTTGGTAGCTATTTACACGGCTACCAAATAGCGTAGCTACACCTTTAAAATTGTCATTAGCTCCTTTAACATAAGCCAGAAAAAGCGTAGCAATAAATATACTTACTAACCACATTTTAAAGATGATAAATTAACAACAACCACCACCGCTATAATGCCAGGTTGAATCAGTAATTATGATTTCTGATGGCTTTAAAGCTCCCAGTTTAGCAGCAGTTTTATCACAAACTGCTGCCGGAATGCCACGTTGCAATAAATGACCAGCTGAATCATCAAAAAATGGGTCATAACCAGCATAAATAGCTGTTTTACCTGTAAAAATACAAGCCCCATCTTCTGGAATGGCTACTTTAAAAGCTACTGAATCAAGGCTTTCTAATAATAGATGGGTTTCTAAGTTATAAGTTGCTGAGTCTAGCAAGCGATAAGGACGACGAGCGCGAATTTCAATTTGACCAAAACCAGCATTGATAATGCGTTGTGTATATTCTTCGTAGGTGAGTGCGCCTGATAAACACATAGCCCTGAGCCGTTCATCTTGTTGTAGATGGCTAGGGATAGGACGGGTAGCAATGGGATCACTCATTTGTAAACGTCCACCGGGTTTTAACACCCGATAGGCAGTTTCTAAGGCACGAGTTAAATCTTCAGGTTCAAAAATATTAAACAGGCAATTTTGGGCGACAATATCAACGGCAGCATCAGCCACAGGTAAATTAAAAGCATCCCCTTCTCGAATTTCTACAAAACTGGTGTCAAACCAGGGGTTTTGTGCCGCCGCCAGTTCTAAGTTATGTTTTGCAGCTTCCCGCATAGCCGCCACCGGTTCAACCGCAATGACAGCCCCAGGACGGCGAGAAAAATAAGCAAACTGCAAGGCTTCTAACCCACCCCCAACGCCCACATACAACACCGTAGGCTGATGAGACAGTTCAGTCGGGTGAACCGTAGTTCCACAACCGTAGTTCATTTCCTGCATTTTGCAAGGTATCTTTAACCCTGGCAGTTGCAAAGGCGTGCTTTGCACACAACAAAGTCCTACTTGTGGAGTTTGAGCGACTTCACTATAAAATTGGGCTGCTGTTTCTAGATAAGTCATAGCAATTTTGATATTGGATGCTTGGATGTAGAGTTAACTGTGTGCATCCTAATATAACTAGTTATGAGTTGTATGAGTTTTTGCTGAAAAATCTCGACAAATCAGCACTCAAAACCCTGGGGCTTTTTACGTAAATAAGCGTTAACTTTCGTTAATAGTTCTTCGATGTCGAAGGGTTTAATGACATAATCATTGAAATTATTATCTAAACTTGAGATGCGATCGCTTAGTTCTTCCTGAGCGATTAAGAGAATTATCGGCACTTGATGGTTCGTAGTTCGCAAGCGTCCGTAAAATTCTAAGCCTGAGCCTCCAGGTAATGTATCATCTAAAATGATTAAATCTAGCTGTAACGCCCGTGCTGCCATGATTGCAGTTAATCCATCGTAAGCGACGCTTACTTGATAACCTTCATAGTTCAGTTCTAATTCTATAAGTCGAGCTAGCTTGACTTCATCTTCAACCAGCAAGATGTGCGTCATGATCGGGCAAAAGTAAAAAAGTAAAGGTTAAAATATTAAGATACCTATAATTTCAGCTTTTTGCCTGCACGGAGTCTTGTGATTGCTACAGTGCTGTGCTAGCCAATAATATGGACATCTAAATAGTTCTCCGTTAGCTTAGTATACTTTTGCGGAACTAACAAGAGTGAATCTGTAATTACCGATAAAAAATGGCTGCTTTCTGGAGCAATTGTCATCATTTAGCAATAAGCTGTTATGTCTTCACCACATTCATCAGCTAAATAACATAGGGCTTTAAAACGTAAACCTACTACTTGTTCATAGAAAGGATTTAATTTACACATGGGGGGAATGTGAAAGAGTTTACGACCAAAAAGCTTCACATCTCGTTCAAATGGACATTGAGCAGGAATAACTCTACACAAGAGATGAGCTAGTTTATAGTTATGAATTTCGATTCCTTCTAGCCATGTGCGAATAGAATTAAGTAGGTCGCTGTGGCAGTGAAGTTGAGTAAAGCTTGTCATCATCCATTACCTTCATTATTACTTGTTTTGTGTGTTTAACCTTCTATAAATAAATACAGTTAGGCTATGTCTTTTTATGCAGTTTTCCACAGAGACAGATATCATCTTTGGGAACACTGTTAACTACATATGCAGATGTTGCTATTACAGAATTTTGCTCTAGCTGCATCACATATCTGTTGTCGCCAACGCTAGTCTAGATAAAGTTAACTATCTTTTGGGAGGCGCAGCTTAACACTCATGAGGGACTTACAGAGCAAAAAATATCCAAACTGTAGGATGCGTCAGTAAGAATAATTTCTGAGTATAGTTAGGTTCTATCTCACTGACGCAACCTACCCAAGCATTCATTTCGGATAATTTATTTTGTGGTGTTCCCTTGCTGTAAACATCTAGCTGCGAAAAGCAATGAATAACGAGTTTCTCAAGCAGAAAAAGTTGATTTTTGACCTATGGGCTTCTAGTTATGACTCGCTGTTACCGTCTGTGTTTTACCAAGCTGTCCATAAACGGTTGTTAGAATATGTTGATTTATCAGCGCAAGCAAATGTGCTTGATTTAGGTTGTGGTACTGGTCGTCTGCTGGAGCGTTTGGCTACTAAGTTTCCCGAATTGCGGGGAACTGGTTTAGATTTATCGCCTAAGATGTTGCAAGTGGCACGACTGAGTAACCGTCATCATCCCCGATTAATTTTCATGGAAGGTAAGGCTGAGGCTCTACCTTTTGGTGATGGTCAATTTGATGCAGTATTCAACAGTATTAGTTTCTTGCACTATCTAGAACCAAAGCAAGTTTTACAGGAAGTAGCACGAGTATTGACTCCTGGTGGACGCTTTTATTTAGTGGATATCACTAGTAAAAAAGAACAAGAACCACAAATATTCTCAATTTCCCGTCAAGCCATTAAATTCTACAGTCCCCAGCAACGGGAAATGCTTGGTGCTAGTGCTGGTTTAGTCTGTTTACATCATTACTATTTATTAGGGCCTGTCTTGCTGACAGTATTTGCTAAATCCTAAATAGTAGTTCCCTATTATATTGTGTTTGCTTTTAAGTATGGGGTTCACTACACCCCACACCCTGCCCCCTACACCCTGTTCATTGATTTTGATACTGCATAAAGACGACAGGAACTTTAAGGATTTTTTTAGCTAGTTGAGAAAATTTGAACTTGTGCTGGAGAGATTTGGGTAAGTTTTCAAAGTCGATTTGCACAAAACCAAAGCGGTTGTAAAACTCTGCTAGCCTGTCACCTAAACATTCAAGATATAGTGGTTCTGTGGCTTGAGTGATCAAATGTTGTGTGAGCAAAGTTGCTAAACCCCGACCTCTCCAAGCTGGTGTAACAACTAAACTGCCGAGTTCTTGTGCTTGTGTAAAATTACGGAGTTGTCCGCAGGCGATGACATCTCCTTGAGATTCAATTACCCAAAACTGCTGCCAACGTAATTGAGTAGGGTCAAGTATAGCTGAAAAAACTAACCATCGGAGCGATCGCATATCCCCAGATGTGGCTCTACGCAGTGTACATCCAGATGGCAATGACAAATTATTTTGCTGCATAAAATTAATTGATTATGAGAGCAGGCCTCATTTTGACAGACAAAAGTGTTATTTTTGGCATTTTCGCAAGTATACATGAGTAACACTAAACAATACTTCCGATAGAGTCATGAATTAGCCAGAACTAGAGTTTAGATAGATAAATTTACCATATGTATCTTTTTACAATAGTTTCTGTGCTAAACGAAGGAGTATAGTTATGTCGGAACAAAAAAAACAGAAATCTAAAAATCAAGAAACTACTCCCACCGCTTCTGGTGGCTACCAAACTCCACTGCAAGAAGATATCCGCAAAACTGGTGATGCTTCTCAGTCTGATGCCAAAGAATCTGCTACACCAGAAGCTCCAGGAGAAGATGACGTAGCTGGTAGTCCCAATCAAGGTACGCCATCACGCTAACTTTGGAGAAGTTTATAAACTAAGCTAGCTAGATTAGGGAACACCAAAAAATAAATTAAGTAGAACGGCGTGAATAATTCAAGGTTTGTAGTAGGGACTTTAGTCCTCTCTTAAGGGCTAAAGCCCTTACTACAAGCCGATTCAATTAAATTTTACATTACTTAATGTAGTTTGTTTTTTTCTCGTCGACTTACTTATCCCTATTGATTGTTAGTAGAGTGCATCAACCTCAAGCAAAACCATCAAAACTGATCAGTTTTGATGGTTTTGGTGATTTTAAGTTGGGTAAACTTCTTCAGTGTCAGGACACACCATAAATTAATTTTTCGCCACAGTTAATCAAAGAACCCATAAACTAAAGTCAAGTAGGAGTGACGAGAATTTTTATTTTACTCTCTATGAGAAATAGTTGTACTGTATTAGGTAAATGTCATATATATGCTTAATAGCTGTATGATTTACAATCAGAACTTACGTGCAACATTTTGGAATTGCATAGAGTTTGTGGAAAAGCAATCAAATATGACTCCTACATTAGCTGCTTACTCAAAACTCAACACTTATTAGCTAATTAGATAATTATTTGGCAAATTTATCTCACTGTAGTTTATGGAAAAGACAAAGATTCGGATCTTACTGGTAGAAGATAGCCTAACTGATGCCCGACTACTACACCAGGTCTTTTTACATACAGATGAAGAAACATGGCAAATGACTCATGTTGAGGAATTATCGGAAGCAATTGCAATTTGTCAAGCTAGTTCTACAGTTACATCTGAGGCTAATTGCCAAACAAGGACTCTCAAACAACATAAATTTGATGTTGTTTTACTAGACCTTCATCTACCAGACTCTACCGGATTAGATACATTAAAACAATATCAAGCCGCCATTAGCCATGTCCCAGTGATAGTGTTAACTGAGTTGGATGATCAACAATTAGCAGTACAAGCTTTAGCACAAGGAGCGCAAGATTATCTAGTCAAAAACCAAATTACAATACAACGCTTAGTTCATGCTATTCGTTATGCAATTGAGCGGCAAGGAATCCTCAATCAAATAAGAGAGAGAGAGGAATGCAACCGTCAAGCACTAGTAAGACAACAGGGTTTAAATGAACTCAAGCCAGACTTTGTAGCGATGGTTTCCCATGAATTTCGTAATCCTTTGACTATGCTGAAAACAGCCTTGGAAATTTTGGAAGCGAGTAATGAAAAATATGTTCAAGAACGTAGCTCTAAATATTTCGAGCGAATGCACAATGCTATTAACCAAATGCTCCAGCTTTTAGATGAAGTTTTATTTTTGAGTAAATCAGATGCTAAAAAATTAGATTTTAACCCTTATGTTTTACATTTAGAAAACTTTTGCTTAGAACTGCTAGAAGTCTTAAAAATTGGGGTTTGTAGTAAACACAATATTATTTTTAATACTAAAGGTGATTGTACTTACGCAAAAATGGACGAAAATTTAGTTAATTGTATCCTGACTAATTTAATTTCTAATGCTGTGAAGTATTCTCCTGAAAATAGTAATATTTATTTTGATGTTATTTGTCAAGATAATATAGTCATTTTTAAGATTAAAGATGAGGGTAGAGGTATTCCCTTAAAAGACCAAGCAAATCTCTTTCAGACTTTTTATCGTGCTAGTAATGTGGGTAAAGTTCAAGGTACAGGGTTGGGATTAGCAATTGTCAAAAAATGTGTAGAAATACATCAAGGTCAAATTTCCATTGAAAGTCAGGAAGATGTGGGAACTACAGTAATAGTTACTTTACCATTAGAGCTAATTTGTAAACTAAAGTAAAACATTTACCTTGTAAAAAAAGTTTTAGCTTGACTTTTTCAGCAGACCCTACTTAGCGCAGGAATTTCATACCAATTCTGACAGCAACTTAGTCTGAGTGTTGTGGAATTGGAGTATAGGAACGAGATTACCCCAATGTATTAACATCTTTGTAAGTAGCCGTCATGAACTGGGTACACCAGAACACATGAAACAGTCTTTCCCTTACACCCCTACACCCCTACACCCCTTTTTCAAGTCAGCACTTCTTTAAATTACTGCTTTTTAGCTGTTGCAGGTTAAACTCTAGAAAAAACTCGACAATACAATATACTTATCTTATGATGAGGGAATCAGCTTGATGTTTGACAAGCCGAAGCGGGGTCAAAAACCCTGGGGGATTCGTCAAAAACGCCAGAACCTTGACAACATAATAATTACAGCGTTTTAAGAATTAGGGAAGTTGCGAATTACTTGCAATAAGATGGGCTGAAATCGACCTGATTTTGAGACTCGTCAAAATCCTTCCCAGGAAGCTTGCTCTGTAATAGTTTCAGCACCGAGCAGTTTCCATCAACCATTACCCCGCAAGGGGACTGAAACAAACAATCTCAAGACTTATCAGAGCAGGGCATAGAGTTTCCATCAACCATTACCCCGCAAGGGGACTGAAACGATCCTTAAAGTATGCCCCCATAGCTGAATTAATAGGTTTCCATCAACCATTACCCCGCAAGGGGACTGAAACTTGAATGGGGAGTGTTATCGGCTGCATCCGTGGGTGTTTCCATCAACCATTACCCCGCAAGGGGACTGAAACTTGGTGGGGTGCTTTGGTACGCCAATACAGAGAAGAAAGTTTCCATCAACCATTACCCCGCAAGGGGACTGAAACCGCCAAGGAAGAGGACATACAGTTAACTGCAAATCGTTTCCATCAACCATTACCCCGCAAGGGGACTGAAACATATTCAGATGACTCTCGATGAAATTAAAACGGGAGTTGGTTTCCATCAACCATTACCCCGCAAGGGGACTGAAACGTTCACGAATAACATCCAAATACAGCACTACCTGTCTTGGATGTTTCCATCAACCATTACCCCGCAAGGGGACTGAAACGCTAGACTAATTCAATATAAATACTGATGTTACTTAGGTTTCCATCAACCATTACCCCGCAAGGGGACTGAAACCAAACGAACTAACAGAAGTGGTGTATAGCTGCAAAGGTTTCCATCAACCATTACCCCGCAAGGGGACTGAAACGAAGCAGAACCATCATTTCTAATAGAAACAGAAGGAGGTTTCCATCAACCATTACCCCGCAAGGGGACTGAAACGATAAACACCCACCCATAAGGGCAACTGTTTCGGCGTTTCCATCAACCATTACCCCGCAAGGGGACTGGTGCGACTATCAGTCGCTCATGAGAGTGAGTATCTCAGAAATACTCCTGGTTAATGTCTAAACCAGTACCTACCCGAAGGGGCATTGCGGGTAACTGCGGTGTCTCAGAGCTAGAGGGGAAAGCGTAAAATCTGCAAGCCGAAAAGTGGAGGTAACGCCAAGGTAAAACCACTGACGGGTTAACGAGAGTGAACCTTTGACGAGGCATCGTGAAGCGGAAATACTGAAACGGCTGAAACAGTAAAAGGGGTGAGATATTCTGCCCTGTCCTCAGAATATAAGACATCAAAACGCCCCCGGTGTATAGAAGGAACGCGCAGTGGTTGTGTCTTTCATGTGTGATATGAAGAAACCCCAATGGAGTCTGACAACTAGAAACGATGCTGTCAGTAAAGCAGGGAGCAATCCCGACTGAACCCTCCAGTGGGTGTAAGATGCTACAAAAAGCGAAAGCTGTGAAGCCGAAAGGCAACGGGAAACCATAACCGCGCAGATAGGTTTAACTAAACCGACCTGAAAGGGTGCAGACGTGTAGCGAGTGAATCCCTTGAAATCAGAGTAGTAAGAAACCGAACTGTGCGGGAAAAGTTATGGTGCAATCAACGATTGTGAATGTAACCGACAGGACTACAGACTGGAACAGCATTAACTGGAAAAATGCTTACCGCGTAGTCAGGCGACTCAGACAAAGAATATTCAAGGCAACCAAAGACAGTAACTTTAAGAGGGTACGCAATCTTCAAAAGTTACTCATGAGGAGTTACTCCAACATTATACTTTCCGTGCGACGAGTAACGCAATTAAATCAAGGCAAGAAAACAGCAGGTGTGGACAAATTACTGGTACTGACACCACGAGCAAGAGCAACATTGGTAGATATTCTCGCCATGCGCCTACCGTGGAAAGCATTACCAGTTAAGCGGGTATACATCCGCAAATCCAACGGCAAACAACGCCCCCTCGGTATTCCCTGCATCATCGACAGATGTCTCCAGGCAATAGTATTAAACGCCTTAGAACCAAGTTGGGAAGCACAATTCGAGAGAACATCTTACGGTTTCCGCCCCGGCAGAGGTGTACATGACGCGATAGAAAGAGTACACACAACGTCAAAAGCCAACTCCACTACTAGTTGGGTGGTTGATGCCGACATTGAAGGTTGCTTTGATAACATCGCCCATGCACCGCTCATGCAAACCATTGGGAACTTCCCCGCACGGCAGTTAATACACCAGTGGTTAAAAGCGGGATATGTAGACAAGGGCGTGTTTTACGATACAGAAACAGGTGTACCTCAAGGTGGAATCATTTCCCCACTACTCGCAAATATTGCATTGCACGGTATGGAAGCAGCATTGGGTATCAGATACGATAAACACGGTCATAAAATCGGACATCGTGGTCTGGTACGCTACGCTGATGACTTGGTAGTTTTCTGCAAAACTCAAGAGGATGCCCACAGGGTGGTTGATATCTTGTCCGGCTGGATGAAAACTAAAGGGCTGGCTTTATCAGAGTCTAAAACCCAAATAGTACATCTAACTGTGGGATTTGATTTTCTGGGGTTTAACATCAGATGGTATCAAGACAAAAATACCAAAACCGGGCGGAAAGTATTAATCAAGCCCAGCAAGAAATCTTTGCAAGATGTCCGAGACCAGATTCGCCAAGTTTGGCTAGAGAATAAAAGCCATAATGTCAATTATCTCATAGGCAAGCTCAACCCGATAATTCGCGGTGTGGCTAATTACTATCGGACAGTTGTTTCCTCACATATATTCGCCAAACTAGATAGATGGATGTATGTGCGACAGCAACGGTACGCCAAGAGAATGCACCCAAATAAAAGCTCACATTGGCGCAAGCTTCGCTACTGGGGGAACTTTAACTTGGATAGAAATGACTTTTGGGTGTTTGGGGACAAACGTTCTGGTCAATATCTACTCAAGTTTAGTTGGTTTAATATCAAACGGCACACTTTGGTCAAAGGTGATGCTTCTCCTGATGACCAACACTTACGTGTTTACTGGGAACAACGACGCAAGAAGCAATCTCGCTGTTTGATTCCTAGTTACCAAAAGTTAGCCCGAAGACAAGGGTATAAGTGTCCTATTTGTGGCGAGTCTCTGTTTAACAATGAGTCGCTACATAAACACCATAAAATCCCTTGTGCTGCTGGCGGTAATGATAGCTACTCTAATTTAGAGTTGGTGCATTTCTACTGTCACCAACAAATACACTCAGTAGGGCGCAAGTCTGAAGGTGAGGTGTTTGTGCAAACACAAAATTGCTTTCATCCACCGATACACTCAGTAGGATTATTAGATGAATCTGAAGACGAGGTATTTAGTCTTTGGTAAGCGTTCGGGTTTGCTAAAGCCGGATGCAGGGTAACTTGCTTGTCCGGTTTGTCGGGGGGAAAGGGATTGCAACATCCCTGCCCTACCCTCTAAACAACAATGTGAGCGATCTGATTTTAACCAGTTCACAAGTTTCCATCAACCATTACCCCGCAAGGGGACTGAAACCTTTGCCTGGTAGTTCTCCTCAAGCCTGTGAAAAGTTTCCATCAACCATTACCCCGCAAGGGGACTGAAACATTAAATTTGCAGTAGTGGGGTTGCGTACTTCCCGCAGGTTTCCATCAACCATTTTAATCCTAATCAATCGCTTTGATTCTTGTAGGTGTGATTGTATTCCTTCTAAATGAATTGTCATCTTTTGATGGCGTAAGCAGTCAATTTACTTAGACATGATTATTCTCTACCATAAGTAGAACGGCGTGAATAATTCAAGGTTTGTAGTAGGGACTTTAGTCCTCTCTTAAGGGCTAAAGCCCTTACTACAAGCCCATTTAATTAAATTTTACATTACTTAATGTAGTTTGTTTTTTTCTTGCCGACTTACTTAATTTCTTTTAAAGACAGGTCTATTGTATTGAATCTTGAACTGATTCATGGTCAAAAATTAATCATGGGTAAACTAATAGTAAATGTACTACCTTCTTCTAATCGACTACGTACTGTAACATTACCACCCATACCTTCCACGATGGTTTTGACAATTGATAATCCTAAACCACAACCACCAATAGAACTAGTACGAGCTTCATCTACACGATAAAAGCGTTCAAAAATTCGTGATTGGTGTTGTAAAGTTATACCATAACCTTGATCAGAAACTTGGATAATTGCTGCTTGTGCTTGCTGATCTAATTTTAAAGTTATCGGTGTATGAGGCTCAGAATATTTAACAGCATTGTCAATTAAATTTAGTAATACTTGCTTGAGGCGATTGTAGTCAGCTTGGACTACGATTGTATTAATTGTGGCATCAATTGTAATTTGGCGATCGCTATATTTTTCCGCCATACCTGCAACTTCGATAATTAAGTCATTTAAGACGCATTCTTCTATGCGAAACTGCAAGTAACCACTATCGGCTCTAGCTAAATCTAGTAAGTCTTGCAATAACCGAATTGTTCTTTCAGCTTCTGATGCAGCCGTTTCTAAAGCTTCTCGCTGGATATCAGTGAGATTAGTTTGTCTGCGTAATACACTTTGTAAGTAGCCGTGTACTATTGTCAGGGGTGTACGTAATTCATGGGAAACATTACTAACAAATTGACGCTCTTGTTCCCAAGACTGGGAAAGACGAGCTAACATCATGTTGAAGGTTTGAGTTAATTGTTTGACTTCGCTGGGTGCGCTCTCTAAATATAGTTTTGCTTGTCCTAAATCTGCAATAGAAATGACAGCAGTCATTTGGCTAAGTTGCATGAGTGGTTGCAGAGAATGCTTGATGTAAAATGCGATCGCCACAGACATGACTATAATTGTTAAAACACTACCAACTCCCAAACTCTGCGCCATTACCAAGAATATCCTCTGTTCACGGGTGACATCCTGAATGACAAATAACTTACTTACGGCTTTTCCCTGTACTGGTATTGCACCACCACACAACACAAAGTAGCGTTTTTCTACTTGATTAATTCGTGGTTTGATTGTCATTTCACCCAGAGACATTAACTCAGTTGTTGTTGCCTGAGATAATTGATTCCAATTGTTAGATTTAGCCAAAATCTGATTGTCAGCAGTTTTAACCCACAAAAATGTATTGGTTGTTGTCAAGTTATCAATTGCTTTTTGTAGTGCTGTTGCTGATGGCATCATTTCACTATAAATCTGCACATCACGGGGTAGCCGTTCAGCAATTGTAGCGACATTTTCTTTGTGGTTATTAATTAAAACTTGCTGCATTTTTCGGCTTGTCCACAAAGCCAGATTTCCTAAACCGAAAGCAGAAAGTAAAGCAATACCAACTGTAAGACGTAAACGTAATGAAAAAGGATCTATCTTGTGATAAATTTTGGTGACTTGTTTCACTGGGGATTTTGATTATTGGGTGTGGGACAAGTTCTTTGGGAATAATTACACTGATAAACGTGTGATTCTTGCCAGCTTAAGGGAATTTCTAATAAATCTCTTGAACCTGTGAAGCCTTGACCAATAAATAGTAATAATGCTAGGCAATTGATCACAGTATGAATTATGCGCCAACGATTAGACCTATCTTGATAAATATCTTGCACAATCGCTACAGAAAAAATCATCAGTAGTGATGCGGTAATGCCTATATAGTAGTGTGACCAATACCATTCATTTGTGCGGCGAAATACTCCCTCTTGACAACCAAGAATTACTATACCAGTACCCGTTAAGGTGGCAAATACACCCCGCCATAATCGCTGTTTGGCTTGAAAGAGTAGCACCAAACAACCTATAGTTAAAACAAACATGAGCAGGATAAAAACAACTTGGAATAAATTTTGATTCCATAGTTGATTTTTAATGATATTTTTCCCAATTGGATAAGCTAAACCTAGTAAAGATAAACCCACAACACCACTAGTTAGCCATTCTCCTATGCGCTTATGTTCTCCTCCGACTATCGGCGGAATTTTACTTTTACCACCGTCTACGATTTGCAGACGACGTTGGCGTGTCTGCCAAGCAAAATGGCTGACAATACCAATGAGAGGAAAGACAAAAATAACTGCGATCGCTGGATGTATAATTGCTAAGAAATCCACTAGTTCCATATAATAAATCTCCTGGTTATATAGTTTAATAAATTTCCAGTAAAAGAGAAGTTTAATTATTGTATATACTTCTCTTTTTACTTTTTATTTTATAAAGGGGCATAGCCAAAGGTAGCATTAAACTTGCGACACCAAATAGCTACGGATTTGTAATTTTCTAATTTGACATTCGCTGGTAAAGCATAGCGTTGATTACCACTGATTTTTTGTAAAGGAGCAATATTTACATAATCTTTTTCTTTAATTCCAGATACTGGTGGTGCGTTAGAAGTATGGAGAATTACGAATAAGTCAGGGCCGTTATCTGTTTTAAAATTTTGATCAAACTCTAAATATTGTTTACCTTGTTCCGTCACGACGCTAACTTTTCCCTGGGTTGGGTGTTCCGCAGCTTGAAAATTACCTGCTTGAGCAGTTTGACTAGTGGTAGTAGTTGGAGTTTGATTATCTACTTGATTAGAACTTACTTCTCTCGTACAGCCTAGAGTTACGCTAGTAACAATTGCCAACATAACTAAATGTTTCCATTTCATGGTTTAAACCTCTGTAAATTGTTATCTACAGACAATTTAAAGCCTTATGTGAGCTAGAAAATTAAATTAAGCTGAGAATTTGTTAAAAATTAACTGGATGAAGAATTTTTAACTTAATTGTTTAAGTAATTTTAAGTTAAATTTTTACTTTTATTTAAGTATTACTGCTGAGAGATTCGCTGGAATCAGTTTATAATCAAGCAAAGTCCTAGCTATCAGCCATCTCAGTATCATAGTTGATGGAGTATTCTATGGTGCGATCGCTCAAAAACACACTTGTATTAGCAATCATATTGGTGTTGGCTTTTATCCTTTGTCCTCACCCTGCTTTTGCTCTTGTCCCCTTTGAAGCTCAATTTACAGCTACAGATGCTTGTGAAGCTTTAGTTTCCATCAAAAAAGAGACTAACCCCGGCAATATAAAATTACAACCAGAACAGACTTATCAAGTCGTTGGGAAAAATAAAGATATCCCCTCTCACTACCTTTTAAACATTACTGGTGTTAATCCTCCTCAGCGTTGGGTGGCCGCTAGTTGTCTCAACGTAGCTAGTTTACCTCCTGAGACAACTGTAATTGATACACCTGTAATTCCAGTTCCTGTTGGTAACGATTACTTATTAGCCGTGAGTTGGCAACCCGCATTCTGTGAAGAAAAACCCGACAAACCAGAATGTAAACTGCTCACTACAAATCCCAATCGTCCTGAAGCTACGAATTTCACTTTACATGGTCTTTGGCCTCAACCTAAAGACAATATTTACTGCGGTGTTAGTAGAACTGATAGAGCTTTAGATGGGGACAAAAGTATTAATAATGGTAGTAAGAGAGACTGGTCAAAGTTACCAGCTATAGAGAATGATTTATCTCCCGAAACTTGGGAAAAATTACAAGCAGTTATGCCTGGAACTTTATCCAACCTACATCGCCATGAATGGATTAAACATGGCACTTGCTACCAAGGTACACCAGAGGAATATTACACAGAATCAATTGTCCTTCTGGAAGCTTTTAATAAATCTCCAGTGCAAAAATTAGTTGCTACTAATATAGGTCGCCAACTTGCTATTAAGGAAATTGATCAAGCTCTATCTTCTTTTGGTGATAAAACTGGAGACAAGGTAGAAGTAAAATGTAATAATTCCCTACTGGGTGAACTTTGGGTAAATCTCAAAGGTGATATTACCTTAGATACTCCAGTTACTAACTTACTTCTTAATAGCCCAAATGCCAAAGTTGAGAAATTTAAATCTTGTTTAATTGATGATGCTCGTGATTAGGATATGTAGTAACGCACCGAAAAAAATATACAATTAAGTTTGTAGTAATACCAAATTAATATGAAGTTGCATATAATAGGAGGAAGTAAATTTGAGAATTCCTAAGACCGATGAGCCGCCCGTTTAAGATAGAAATCGTGGAGAGCGAAGAAGAACTAAAAAAACGCCTGCAAACAGCCATTGAAGGAAGCCAGAAAGAAAAGCTACAGATGTTGTGGTGGCTCAAGAGTGGGGCTGAAAACACTCACAGGCAAAGTAATTACAGCTAAAGGACTTAAACCCACGGTAGAGGTGAAATGGCTTCGGGAAAATTTCTGGATTTATGGTGCAATTGAACCGTTAACTGGAAAGCATTTCCAGCATGAATACCCTAAACTCAATGGAGACTATTTTCAACAGTTTTTAGACTGGCTCTCAGAACAATTAGGCTCGGATTATGCCATTTTACAGATTAGACTTCTTGCATAAATACTTTGGTGTTGCCAACAAGATTGTTTAAAAGCTCACGCATACCGCTAAAGCGGAACCCGCAGGGTAGGCGCATTCGGCGAAGCCGTTCTCGAAGAGTAGACGCAAAGAAGAACGCAGGAAAATAACTCTTGAAGTTATGTATTAGGATTGTTCAATTATTCGTGCAAGAGGTCTATTGACCAAGCTCGCGCCCATACTAGTTCTGCGATTCGTTGGCCAGACAATATTATTCCTCTACTGCAACCACCTCATTCTCCAGAACTCAATCCCATCGAGCGGCTGTGACAGTTTCTCAAAAAATCTCTCAAAAATGTACTTTTCTCTTCTTTAGAGGATTTACGTGAGCGCATTCAGCAGCTATTTGACCAATTAACTTTTGAACAAGTCATCTCTGTATCTTCTTATAACTTTATCTTGTAAGCTCTTTTCTATGCAGCTTCATATTAAATCGGTATAAGGCGCATATAATTGACAGAAAAGTTTCTAGCATACTCTAGACCGAGGTAAGATAGTTGCAATAAAAATTAATATTAACTTCCGCCGATGCTGAGACTAATTACCGACTTCGACGGCCCTATTATGGACGTTTCCGAGAGGTACTATCGTGTATATCTATTTTGCCTAGAACAAATCCGATATGCGAATCAACCAGTGCGACAGCTGGCTAAGGCAGAATTTTGGCAAATGAAGCGATCGCGGATTCCAGAAAAACAGATCGCTTTGACTTCTGGTTTAGATGAGACACAAGCGCAGCAATTTGCTCAATTGCGACGTAAAACAGTACACACAGAACCTTACTTTGAGTATGACAGCCTCATTCCTGGTGCGGTAGAAGCATTATTAAAACTTCAACAAGCTGGTGTTGATTTAGCGGTGATGACGATGCGCCGAGTGCGGGAATTAGACTATGCCTTCCAAAAATACGATTTAGGTCGGTTTTTTCCAGAAAATCGTTGTTATTGCCTGAGCAATGATTATGTCAAAACTCGTGATATTGAAGATAAACCGTTATTGATGACTAAGGCCTTAGCAGAACTACCACTAGCAGCCGATACTTGGATGGTAGGAGATACAGAGGCTGACATTGCCGCCGCTAAAAAGCATGATATTAAAGTTATGGCTGTGGAGTCTGGTATTCGAGATCGTAAACAATTGGAACTTTACCATCCTGACTTAATTGTTCCAAATTTAAATAGTGCCGTAAATTTGATCCTCGAATCTACATTATCAACCTCATCATCAAAAATTTAACCTAAAAACCCCTTCCTGAGTAGGAAGGGGCTACGAGGTAAGTTAAGAATTTTAATTAACGCAAAAAACTACTAATCAACCACAACACTATAAACGTCAGCACAGTCGAAAACTGATTAGCTGAGAGATAGGGTATTTGGGGCAAGAACCAGCCAGCGATTAGTCCTCCCGCAATTAAGCCAATGATTAGCCCAATGAGAGTAAACAAAACAGCTCGGCCAAATCTACCTTCTTTGCGATTGAGAAAGAAAATACTAACTCCTACCCCAACCACTAAGACCAGCTGTAAAACCTGATTGCCTGTAAAAATGCTAATGGCACTCAAACCCACATACCAAGCACCGGGTAGAAGCACATCTGCCGTTGTGGGCTGATCTAGGATATTTTGCAGCCATGCAGGTGACTGCTCACGAGGAGTGGGACTTTCTTTGGGAACAGATTGTATCCTCAATTCTGGAAAGCGGATACGTTCTGGTACTTTAATTTTTCCTTCCTGGCGCATCCGTAAGCGATCCATTAAAATCGCGTCGTAAGCTGCCTCAACGGTTTCTACACTCTTGGAATCGCCACTATATTGCTCCATCAGGCGATTGCGAGCGTCCTGAATCTCATCGAAGCTAGCATCTTCTGATACCCCAAGTTTTTCGTAGGGATTTTGATCGCTCATGGGAGTTTATACTTTAGCCTTTAGTCAGAGGCAATTTTTTGTTGCAGAATAACAATTTTAGATTTTAATTTGATCGAAGACAAATGTATCGACCGAATTTTATGCTCTACCAGGATAGTAGCACGCGTTAGTCAGATTGACCCAGGAATTTCAGCTATAGTTACTTTAACATATTGTCATAACTCCGTGTATACCCTCATGTCGTTGACCAATTCTAGCTCTAACCTAGAATTTGAACTGGAAATACCTAAAGAATATAATTTTTATGAAAATATTTTTTGCGGCTTCAGATTTACTACTGTACCCTAAGTTGAGGACATGGCCATGATATAGCTTTCGCCTAAGTAGTGGTATGAATCCACATAAAGATTTAAAATTGAAAAGTTTTAAATCTCCACTGAATTAATATTAGGGAAGTCTCCAGGATCAATCAATGATCTGTGCTTAATAGCCTAGTATTGAGTAGCTGGACATATTGAGTTTCTCATAACAGGCTCTTTCATTAAAGTGTAATAATAATTACCAAACTTTTTCTAGTATACTTGTCCAGCATCTTAACTGCACTATCATTATGAAAAATCAGGAAGTAAATTTCTGAGTCTTGTAGCCCCTTAGATCATTCCTCAGTGGAAACTGCGTTTTACGCAATACTGCTGTTAATGTTAAATAAATTTATTTTTGTGTAAAGAGATGGTCATGGCTCCTGCCAAGATTCTTGTAGTTGACGACGACCCGGCGGTGCGGAATTTAATCCAACGCTTTTTGTTGAAGCAAAGCTATCAGGTAGAAGCTGCTGAGGATGGTAAGACCGCGTTGTCCTTATTCGAGCAATTTAACCCAGATTTGGTAATTCTTGATGTCAATTTGCCAGACGTAATTGGGTTCAACCTCTGTCAAGAAATGCAAAGTCGTAATGGCGTGTTTGTTCTCATGCTAACTAGCCGTGCAGACGAGACGGACAAAATTCGCGGCTTTGCTAAAGGTGCTGATGACTATCTCACCAAGCCATTTGGCTTAGGGGAACTGGAAGTCAGAGTAGCAGCTATTTTGAGAAGACAGAGGGTAGTGACTACCGCCGAACAGAAACGGTTACTATTTGAGAAGTTGATGATTGATCCGGTACGGCGAGAGGTGACACTAAATAGCCAACCTGTACCCTTAACGGCTTTGGAATTTGATTTGTTACATTTTTTAGCTAGTCATCCTGGTCGAGTTTGGCGACGTGCAGAACTGATTCAAGAAGTTTGGGATTATGAGTATGTGGGAGATCAGCGAGTTGTAGACGTGCATATTGGCCAAATTCGCAAGAAAATCGAGGTTGATGCTAGCCAACCCGCATTAATTCAGACGGTACGTGGAGTTGGTTATAAATTTGAATGTCCTAGTCATTCCCAATTAGAAACCAACCCTTGATTGATTTTTCAGCATCGCCATTTATTAATTAAGGGCATGGGATACCATGCCCAAATTTTTGTCAAAAGATTTCTGATTAACAGTGATGAAACAGAGTTTCTAAATAAACACGGGCAGCACGGCGATCGCTGTCTCCATTTTGTAGTAAAAACAATGATAGTGCTGCTGTCAGTACTCGATTTTGATCCCAATCAGGATGAGTTTCTAAGTAGGTTTTCAGTGAGTCATGAAGAGTTTCGGGGATTTCAGTAAAAATACTAACTGTTGCGTTCATGGTATTTTCCTTGTGTAAGTTCAGGTAAAACGAACTATGGCTTGGCTTGAGGCAGTTTTAGGCAACATCTACACTGACCTCAGAGGTAAGTTTTGATGTCAACGGTTGCAAAAAATATAAAACCCGGTCGCATCATTGTGCGACAAGAGGGGGTGGGTTTGTCAATGCTGCGAAATGTTAAAAACGGTGGTATAAAAAATCAAATCAAACGGAATAATCAGCGTTTGAAGTTCTTTTTTGTTACATTTCGTAATCTAAACTCAGTCTGTTGAGTTTGTTCACACTCGCAATTCAAAATCCCCAGTTAGCCTGCAAGAGCCTATCCCCTCGTAACCCATCTGTGGAAAAGTGTGAAAATCCCTGTGGAAAGCCTGTGGAATCTGTGAGGAAAATTGCACTTTATGATAAGAATTACAAAAAGATGATCTTTTTATGAAGGTGAGTAGGGGATGGGGCATCGGTAAAAAAATTACTGGCTAGGAGAGAGTCCCGCGTTTAATTTGTTCGCTTTCAATGGCTTCAAACAGGGCGCGGAAGTTTCCTTCGCCGAAGCCCTGAGCTTGGTGACGACGTTCGATAAATTCAAAGAAAAAGGTTGGTTGCCCAAAGATGGGCTGAGTAAAAATTTGCAACAATACTCCTTGATGGGAGTCTTGCTGCCAATCTACCAAAATTTCTTGTTGAGCGATCGCACTTAATTCTACAGGTGAGAGGGGAAGTCCGGGGCGGTTTTGCAGTTGGGAGTAGTAGGTTTGGGGAACAGAGAGTAATGATAAACCACGCTGACGAAATTGGGCGATCGCATTGATAATATTAGTGGTTTGCAAAGCGATGTGTTGAATACCTGCGCCGCGATTAAAATCTAAAAATTCTTGAATTTGGGAATTTGGGGAAGCTGGTTCATTCACGGGTAACTGAACGCTACCTTGACGGGAAACCATGACTTGACTATGCAAGGCAGAGCGATCTGTTTGTATTTTAAAGGTTTGACGGGGTTGAAAATCGAGAATTTTTTCATACCAACTGACTACACGCTCTAAATCACCTGCGGCGACATTCAAGACTATATGATCTATGGCAGTAATTATGTTGTTTGAGGGGGTTTGATGGCTGATGGGAGGGCTTTCAATTAAGGTGTGAGTCAAACCACCCCAAGCGGCTATTTTGCCGCACTTACAACATAAATCACCTACTTGTCGTTCCTCAATAGATTGTAAAACTGTAGTACCGTAGTTTTGGGCATGAGCGATCGCAGTTTCTACATCTTCCACCACAAAAGCAATATCTGCTACACCAGGGGGGTGTTGACGCAAAAATTCAGCTACTGGACTGGTGGGTAGTACAGGTGAAGACAGCAAAAACTTGACCACACCACTTTTTACTGCTTCTGTGCAAGTGTGAAAGGAATGGATACCACTAGCTACGGGTGTGAACCCCAGATAGTTTACAAACCAATCTCGCCAGACTTTGGCATCTTCTACATACAAGTGAACATGATCAATTTTCATATATTCTCAAAATCTAGCACCACAGTTAATCTAATTGTAAATTTTGTCGTTATTGCTAGATTTTTGAGTCTTGCTTGGGCAAGAATTATGCAGATACGGTAAAATATTTTACACTCAATTACAGCATCTAGTTATGATTTAACACATCCCAGAGACTGATCTTGAGACTTAGTGACTTCGTATTCTTTACCATTGGCTTTCAAGGTAAATAGGGGGGATGACTGTAAAAACTTCATAAAGCTAGACCCAAGTTTTAACTTCTTGACAATGGAATTAGGGGATTGACCACATTTTTTTTGTAATTCTGTTCCTAGTTTAGATACAGATAATTTAGTTTTAGGTGCATTGATGTTGAAATTATGAATAATCTCCAAAAGTAATTGTTCTAAATCGTTTTGGGAATTAATAACTGGGGAATTTTTGGGTGCTTTCGTGCTATTTTGTTTTTGTGTAAGCGGCTCTGTTTTTTCAGTTTTTGGTGGCTGATCATAATGTAATTCTAGATGATATCGCTCTTGGAAGAGATTAGCGATCGCCACAAGATTATTAAGTTTATTTTCAATGGATACTTGCTCAGACTTAATTAAATTTTCAATTTTCTGAACAACATCTTCCAAAGACGGAATCTCCATTGTTAAGGGGAGAGAATAGAAAATAGATTGCTGATTATTACAGTTTTTTATATGCAGTATTTGGGCTTGTCTACGTACCCAATAGACTGTTAAACCCTGGTTTAGCAGTTCATTACACAGGTGTTTTAAAATGCCATCTCCAGAGCAGACTAATACTTCTTTGACATTGGGATAATAGCGTAAAATATTCGCGCCAACTGTGATCATTTTAGCATCAGCACCATCTTTACCATCAGGTACATGAATAAGTTGATAACCTCGCTCATATAAATCTATATCTTGCTTACCAATGCTGGGATTTTTCCAGTTTGCAAAGCCTATTTTGACTTTGAGGGGATATTTACATATACTGGCTAAAAATGTTTCTACCTCAATGTTTATTTTGAGATTTTCTACATCCAATAATATTAAAGAAATTCCGGTTTCTACAAAATCAGTTCTATCTTCTGTTGGTGGCTGAAATTTCTTGATAAATTGGTAGAATACTGGAGATTCTAGCCACTCATTTGATAGGATATTTTGCAAGAGTTCTTCTAATAAGCTTAAACTAAAAGATGCTGTAGATGTGACAGTGGTTTTTTCTGCCAAAGGTTGATTTTCTAGAACGACTGAGTTTTCACTATGTCCGTTAATATCCGTCATCAACTCATTTTCTGGGTCATGGGGTAATGCAGACTCTAAGAATTGTTTACCACAATTTTTGCACAGGTAATTCTGCTTACCGTTCCGATGGCCGTTTTTACGATATGAGGTTGATGCACAATGAGGACATTTCATTTTCTTTTTCAGCCTGTCTTGTGCTGATGATTACCTCTGAGGATGGGATTTGAAAAGTTTGCTTCACATTTTTTAATATAATTGTTTAACCAAAAGATTTAAATCAATGACTGCAAGTATTACCGGCAAGATGAGAAAGTTACCAACCCAAGCAATAGGAGCAAAGATTTTCCACTCTATCAATATTGTTAGCCTGTTTCTTATGGTGACTAGTGGACTGCAAATTTACAACGCTAACCCTGTGTTCGGCGGACGTGCCGGTTTACACATACCTCCTATATTTACGTTAGGAGGTTGGTTAGCAGGTGGTAGACATTGGCATTTTGCGGCGATGTGGTTATTTTCCCTAAATCTGCTGTGGTATGGGATATATGTTTTAATTACTCGTCGCTGGCGACATAGATTTGTTGGTGTTAACGATATCAAAGCATTACAAAAAACTCAAAATCCTCAGCGTTTATTTTATGCTTGGCATCGGATTGTGTATACATCTATTATTCCGATTATGCTGCTGGCATTATTGACGGGGATAGGTATGTATAAACCTGCTCAATTTCCTGTTATTGTTGATATATTTGGAGGTTGGGAAGCTTTACGAATTGTGCATTTTGCCTCAGTGCCAATGGTAGTATTATTTGCGATTATTCACCCATTTTTAGGGCGTAAAGCTGGAGGGGAAGAACTGACAGCATCAATGTTTTGGTAGAAAAATGTTAATTGCTAATTTTACCTGATTAAATATGGATTTAATTCGTCTACGTCGTCCTCAATTAAGTCGTCGTCATTTTTTAAAGATTTCTGGGATTTCTAGCATGGGTTTTTTGTTAGGTGGTTGTGGAACACCAGTTTTTGAAGATTTGGTGGGTACGATTTCTCAACCATTGAATCAAAAAATAGAAAAGTTAATATTTAAGCCCCAGCAGCCAGTCCCAGAATTTTCACCTAGCCAAATTCAACCAGAACAATTAATAGTTAATAGCTTTCGTGGTACACCAATTATTGATGTAGAAAAATATCGTTTAATTATTGATGGTGAAGTTGATAACCCTTTAAGTTTGAGTATGGCAGAAATCTATCATCTGCCTTTGACTTCTATGATTATACGCCATGTTTGTGTAGAAGGCTGGGCTGCGATCGTGCAATGGGGAGGTATACGTTTAAGAGAAATTATTGCCCTTGCCCAACCTAAAAGTAATGTCAGCTATGCTTATTTTAAATCTGCTGATGGTTACTATGAAAGCTGGGATATTGCTTCAGTTTTACATCCTCAAACATTATTAGCATATCAAAAAAATGGTGAACCTTTACCAGTTGAAAATGGTGCGCCTTTACGCCTAGCTTCACCAATTAAACTTGGTTATAAACAGAGTAAGTGGGTAACTCAAATTACTCTCACAAGTCATTTAACAGCTTTTCAGGGTTATTGGGAGGATCAGGGTTATGAATGGTTTGCAGGGATTTAGGATTAATTAGGGGTGTAGGGGTGTAGGGGTGTAGGGGTGTAGGGGTGTAGGGGTGTGGGGGGCAGGGGGCAAGGGGAGTAGGGGAGACAAGGGAGACAGGGGAGACAAGGGAGCAGGGGGAGTAACACTTTTCAATTTTGAATTTTGAATTTTGAATTGATTCGCCCAATGCCCAATGACTATTAACTAAAAATATGATTTTTTCAGATAAATTACAGACGGTTATTTCGCAAAATCAAAGTTTACTATTTGTTGGTCTTGACCCGAATATAGAGATGATTCCTGATGTTTATAAATCTCAGGATATGATTAGTGGTTTGTGGCAATGGATGAAATTTATCATTGCGGAGACGGCTGATTTTGTCTGTGCATATAAGCCAACATTGGGTTTTTATGAAGCCTTGGGTCTTGGTGGTATGGAATTACTGCATAAAACTTTAGACGCTATCCCCAATCATATTCCAATTATTTTAGATGCGAAACATAGTGATTTAAATACTAGCACTATTTTTGCTAAGACAGTATTTACAGACTGGCAGGTAGATGCAATTACGCTGACTCCCTATACAGGACAAGATCATGTAGCTCCTTTTTTGGTTTATCCTGATAAAACAGTATTTATTTTATGTTGTACTTCTAACCCAGGTGCAGAAGCTTTACAGCAATATCCTACTAAAGAAGCACCGTTTTATTTACAGGTAGTAAAAGAATCAAAAAATTGGGGAACTCCAGAACAATTGGGGTTAGAGGTAGGAACTACTAATGCTGAAATTTTATCTCAAATTAGGGCAGTTGCACCTGAACGAATTATCATGGCGCGTAGTGTTTGGGGTGAGGGAAGTAATTTAAATGAAATTTTAGCAGCAGGGTTGGATACTAATGGTAATGGTTTGTTAATTCCTGTACCGCAAGATATGTTATCTAAACCGAATTTATCTGAGGAAATTCAGGTTTTACGGTCAGAAATTAATCAGATGAGAAATCAGGTAATTCAAAATGGTTCTAGCTGTGCTGTATGGCTACCAGATATTGTTTCTCCTGAGCAGCATCCTTGGCATGATTTGATTTTACAGCTTTATGATATTGGTTGCATTATGTTTGGTGATTATGTCCAAGCATCAGGGGCAATATTTCCTTATTATATTGATTTACGTAAAATCATTTCTAATCCCCAAGTTTTTAATCAAGTGCTGAGTGGGTATGAAGCCATTCTCAAAACTTTAACTTTTGATAGGTTGGCTGGTATTCCCTATGGTTCTTTACCTACCGCTACTGGTTTATCTTTACGTCTAGATTGTCCCATGATTTTCCCTCGTAAAGAGGTGAAAGCACATGGAACTCGTAGGCTAATTGAAGGTGATTTTTATGCGGGGGAAACTGTAGTGGTTGTTGATGATATTCTTATCAGTGGTAAAAGTGTGATGGAAGGGGCTGAAAAGTTAAAGTCTGCTGGGTTAAATGTTGAGGATATTGTGGTTTTTATTGACCATGAACAAGGTGTGAAAGCAAGATTAAGAGAAAATGGTTATCGTGGTCATGCTGTTTTAACTATTTCGGAAGTTACAGGTATTCTGCATCAATGTGGGAAGATATCAGATGAGCAATTTTTGGCTTTGAGTGAGGGTTAATTGTTAAACGCGAAGGGATGCGGATGTTATTGGGGGAGGATGAGAGGGTGAATATTTCGCTTCATCAGTTGATTAAATGGTTGATTATAACTTTATTGTTTCCTCTGGTATTTCTGAATGTTTGGCTAGTTGGTCGATTTTTTCGCTACTTCCAACCTTTAGTGACAATTTTTGTACTGGCGGCTTTGTTGGGGTTTATTTTAAATTATCCTGTTTCACTGCTTCAGCAACGGGGAATTAAACGTAACTATGCTGTGAGTTTAGTATTTTTGGTGAGTTCTTTGTTGTTAGTTATTGTGGGGATTCTTTTACTACCAATAGCAATACAACAGTTTAATGAAATAGCGAAAGTTCTACCACAGTGGATAGATGCTAGTCAGAAAAATATTCAGAATTTGAATGATTTATTTATTGGTGAAAGGTTAGATATTGATGTGGGGGAAATACTCACAAGGGTTACGGACAGAATACCAGATGAGTTGGAAAACATTTCTGATAAATTTATCAATATTGTGATCAATACAATTGATAGCCTTTCGGAAGGATTAGTGACAGTAGTTTTGGCTTTCTATTTTTTATTAGATGGGGCGAGAATTTGGGATAGTTTATTTAATAAATCACCTTGGTTTTTTGTTAAACGACTCAGAGAACCTATTCAAAATAATTTACAAAATTACTTGATTGGACAAGGCACTTTAGCTCTGTTGATAGGAACTGCACAAACATTGATGTTTCTCAGTTTTCAGGTGCAGTTTGGGTTACTTTTTGGTTTGGGAATTGGGATTTTCAGTTTAATTCCCTTCGGTGATGTTGTGAGCTTAATTGTAATTACTTTAATTATCGCGTCTCATGATTTTTGGTTGGCGGTGAAAGTTTTAGCGGTAGCTGTGATTATAGACCAAATTATTGACCAAGCGATCGCACCTCGTCTTTTAGGTAATTTAACGGGTGTTAGACCTTTATGGGTGTTAATTTCTTTATTGATAGGTACTTATGTTGCTGGGTTGTTAGGGTTGCTGCTGGCTGTACCTGTGGCGGGTTTAATCAAAGATATCATTGATGGCTGGGATTCTTTATTTAGTCAACCTGATGAGGTGACAGGTGACAGTTGACATTTGGTTAGGGTTAAATTACTTAGGAAATTTCACTTAGTTGCAAAATCATCATTAAAATTATGCAATTTTTGCATTTTCCCGGATGCGCTTTCTGCAATCTAATGGCATTCTCTATTGTTAGGAATAGAGTTGATGGCATACATCATCAGTACCCCGGCTTTGGCTGGGGTCTTTTTATTGGGTGTGGGGGTGTGGGGGTGTAAGGGTGTAGGGGTGTAGGGGTGTAGGGGTGTAGGGGTGTAGGGGTTTCCTTAGTTTCTAGTTGTCATTCCCCATTTCTGCATGAACTTTCTGTCAATGCTATCTTTCCACTGCCACAGGAGTGGGTGAGGTGGTAAAGTTAAACAGCCTTTAGTTGCGATCGCCTTTCCGTCTCCTGTACCAATTAAACTGAGATATTGTTGCTGTGGTATGTAGGGTTGCAGTGGTTCACCTGTTAACGTTCGCCGCAGGTTCTCAAATAATGGCTTGCCTTGGCGCACTGCAAATACTCCCGCTTTCTGTCGGGGATGGTTTTTCATGGTGGCAATGTCACCTGCTGCAAATACCTCTGGATGGGTAAGAGATTGTAATGTATCTTTAACTAAAATAAAGCCTTGATCATCGGTAGCTAGTCCTGTAGATTTTATCCATTGGGGTGCTGAGGCTTGCGTCACCCAGAAAACTTTGTCACATTTTAGTGTAAATCCAGATTCACATTTAACTTCAAATAATGCTGCTGTGTGAGGAGATGGCGCAATTTGAGAGACTGTTTCACCTAGATGTAATTTCACACCACGGCTGATTAAGGTTTGCCTCAGTTGATATTGTACAGATGGATGATGATGAGGCACTAGTTGAGGCTGGCGTTGAAATAAATGAATTGCTAAATTTTGCAGTGGTTGTTGGGCTTGTTGTAAAATTTGCTGCAAATGAGATTGCATAGATAACGCCAATTCCACACCTCCAGCACCACCACCAACAATAACTATAGTGATTGGTTTTTCGGGATTTTGAGTGACATTTTCTAATAGCTCATACCAATTTTCTAAGAGTTTTTCTACTGGTTTAGCCGGAATTGCATATTCTGCTGCACCTAATACAGATATGGTGGCGGGAGTGCTGCCAATATCAATAGATAATAAATCAAAATCTACCGCCGGACGGTTAGCACAAATTACTTTATGGTTGGTTAAATCTAGGTCAACTGCTTGATCAAGATATAATTGTGCTTGGGCAAAATCTGCTAATCTTGGCAAGTTAATGTGACATTCATCACGACTATAAAAGCCTGCAATATGTCCTGGCAGCATTCCAGAGTAGGGTGTATCTGGATTTGGACTAATTAAGGTTAAACGTACTCCGGGTAAAGGTTTCATGCCAAATAATTTCATGACAATGGCATGACTATGACCACCACCAACTAATACTAAATTTTTTGCGATCGCTTGTAAATTATCCAGCATCTTTTATTTATAAGTGTTTATTTTTACAAATAGCAGTTTGTTTTTTATTATGGTCATTAATTTTTAACAATTTATTGTTATGGCTAAATAAATTTATGTGTTATTTATGACTTATATATTTTGGTAATTACAATAGCAATTAATACGTTATATCGTTAAAAACACCAGCATTATTTCTGTGGTTAATGCTATGTATTTAGCTGCATAGCATAGCTTGACTAAGTTTTATTTCAACAAGATTTGAGCAGCCAACAAGTATTAATTTTAACTTATTTATTAGCAAACAACGAGTTTTTATTTACATATACTTAATGAATTGGTGATATTTGTTCTTATCGAGTTTTCAATAATCGTTAGATTTACCACTACTCAAATTTGAATAATCTATGGAAAATGGCATCACACTAAAATTATATAAATGTGTTGCTTATGCTGAATGTCATCAATACTTTTTATCATGCAATGACTAAGCAATTACTAAATAGCCAGTTTTCTCTAGCCAACATCCTCCATAATATATATTCTCCTGTATATAAACATCAAAATTTTCCGGCTGATGTAGTCAACCAAAAATGCAATCTGTTAATTGAGTATTGGCAACAACAAAAATCTCCAGAGTTTATAGAATTAGTATTTGAGTTAGAAAATTTAGCCAAAAATTATCCTCTGGATGATGAAGTAATTATCAAATTGCTCAGTGATTTTGTGCGAAATCACGTTACTGATATTTCTCCAGATAGCCAAAACTTGACAGTCTGTCCAGAAATTCAAGCAATTTTAACAGTAATTGGCAGCATACACCGAAAAAAAGACTCGGAAAATGCACAATTGAATTTAAGTTATACCAACTTAGTAGGAGCGAATCTCTCACAGGCTAACTTAGAGTCGGCAAATTTATACTGTGTTAATTTGGCGGGAGCAAACCTGAGTTATGCCAATCTTTCCGGCGTAATTCTGACTGCTGCTAACCTCTGTGGTGCAAATCTGAGTTATACCAATCTTTCCGGCGCAATTCTCGGTGCTGCTAACTTTAGTGAAGCTAATCTCACAGGTGCGAATTTATCTCAGGCAAATCTTTACTTAGCCAATTTGCAGCAAGCTACTCTTGATGATGCCATATTAGATGGGGCTAATCTCCGAGAAAGCAAATTGGGTAAAGAATCAAAGTTGTGAGGTGAGTTAAACCAATTTGCAATTACGTAATTATGTGTTGTGACAGGAACTTAAACCTTTACAGTTTGTTCACGAAACAATATCAAAAATTTGTACTGTAATCTTTTTCCGTAATCACCACATCAGTAAATTTTTGTGATATGATAGTAAGACTATCTAAATAGTATATTACTTTATAAAAACAATAAGTAAGTATGTCTGCTAATCAGACAGACAAAGTGTGGCGTTGGATAATCGCTACCACAGTGACATTTGGCTGCTGTGCAACTCTGATTCTTTTGGTGTTTTCAACTCCTGAAGAATTATCAATTGAGCAACAATTGCAATCGAGAAATCAAGGATTAACTGCTACAGCGATCGCATTTTTGGGATTAGGAGTCATCCTGAATGCTTACTATACAGCTAAACGTGTAGAGGCTATACAAAAAAGTGCGATCGCTAGTCAAAAAAATCTAGAAATTAGTCTACAAAATGCCCAGTTATCCCAAGATAGATTAATTTCGGAACGGTTGATGGCAGCCATTGCTCAGTTAGGCCATGAAAAAATGGCTACTCGCACAAGTGCCATTTATATTTTAGAGAGAATCGCCCAAGATTTTCCCCAAGAACATTGGACAGTCATGGAAATTCTCACCGCTTTTGTACGGGAGAATGCTGATATTCGAGACGCAGAAAATACAGAGGAAGATTCCCAAGTATATCTGAACAAATACAAAAATAATCAACGTCGCACATCACCAGAAATAGCCCCAAAAATTCGCAAAGATATTCAAGCAGCTTTGACTGTAATTGGTAGACGCAATTCTGAGCAAGACGACAAACGTAAAAAACTCGATTTACGCAATACAGATTTGCGGCGAGCCGATTTGTTGGGAATGGATTTACAACGGGCAGATTTACGAGGCTCAGACTTACGAGGGGCTGATTTACGTAATTGTAATCTTAGTCAAGCCAACCTAGAAAATATTCAAATGGCTGGTTGTGTACTACATGAAGCCAACTTATGGAAAGCCAACCTCCAAAGCGCAAACCTCCAAGGCGCAAACCTAAATCGTGCTGATTTATATGAGGCAAATTTGCGTGAAGTTAATCTTGTGGGAGCGAATTTACGCAGTGCTAACTTGGAAGGGACGAATTTTTATAAAGCCAACTTACAACAAGCGAGTTTAAAAGTAGCTAACCTCACCGGAGCGAAGTTATTTCTAGCTAACCTGCAAGGGGCTAAATTGGGTAAAGCCAATTTATATCTTTGTGGTTTAATTGGGGCGAACTTGAATGGTGCAAACCTCAACGGTGTTAATTTGTGTGGAGCTAACTTAAATGCTGCCAAATTAGAACAAACAGAAATTTTATTTGCTGACTTTACACAAGCTAGTTTGACACAAGCCAATTTCCATAAAGCCAACCTGATGGGAGCAAATCTGCAAAGAGCCATTCTCTATGAAACCAACTTAACTCATGCCAACTTGGTTGGAACTAACTTATCAGACGCTAGCTTTTATGATGTGAAGCTAGAAGGCGCAATTTTAACAGGAGCGAAAAATCTCGCATCGCAACAAATTTCAATGGCAATTGGCGATCGCACAACCAAATTACCAGATAACATTGAAGTACCAATACACTGGCGACAGTCTAGTTAAAAAGAAGCACTGTGTTCTTCATCCCAACACTGGTTATTACTCCAATTTCTGCCAGTATCTTC
Organism: Aliinostoc maniaoense; assembly: GCF_058172895.1. Taxonomy (NCBI): domain Bacteria; kingdom Bacillati; phylum Cyanobacteriota; class Cyanophyceae; order Nostocales; family Nodulariaceae; genus Aliinostoc; species Aliinostoc maniaoense. The sequence goes on from NZ_CP187952.1 coordinate 169,099, forward strand.
ACACTCAAATTTACTTTTAATCCAAGGAATTGAAGTAGGGTAAGTAGATTGATTTACAGGGCTAGCAGGAAATAAGAAAAATTTACCAGCAAGAATACCAACCGTCAAAATAGCTGCCGAAAAAGTTGTATAAATAAAAATTGTAGTTAAAGTTTCTACGTAAATTTTACGAGAAATATAATATTCAAAGTCGTAAGTCGTACCCCTCCGCGAACGTCTCTTATAGGTGATACTTTCCTGACTATCTTCCTTCTTTGCTTCTTCTAGTAGCATCTCCATCTCAGAAGAAAGCTCTAGCTCATTTAATTGGTTGTTCTCTCCTACTAGAAATATCCAAGGATATTGAAGCAAAAATGCTAACGAGAAAAGCTCTAGCCCATCTGGTTGGTTGTTCTCTTTTACGCCTTTGCTCTCCTCCGCTTGTTCAGTATTATCCGGTTGGCAGTTATCTTTCATATTATTTCTCACATTTTTAACAGGGATGAGTCATAGCAATTTAATATTTAAAATTAAGACATTCAGATTTTATAAGGGTTTCATACTTTAGAACTGCTGCCGAATTTCGGCGAATAGTGTAAAAGTATAAAGTATTGGCTGTTTTAAACTATTTTTATCAAAAGAATTAAATTTTTTTGTTCTTGAAAAACTTTTAAGTTTTTGGGAATTGGGAATTGGGAATTGGGAATGGGAAAGAACATACCAATGACCTAAGAACTTTGCACAAAAAATATAATATTAAGAATTGTTGCCAATAATGGAGATGCTCAGTAGAATTAACAACCCGTATATCTTCAGTTTAGTATTGCTACTAAATAAAATTAGTATTTTTTTTGTGAAGAAAAGATAAAACGTCAATAATTTTAACAGTAGTAAAATTACCTAAATTGAGTCAGACCAATATTACTGATGTAGTAGGCGATCGCCTTTTTACCCTTTGGACTTCATATTATAGACCATTCATAGCACAGTCAGTTTAGATTTAGTGCTAATTTAACTCATATTCTGAGTAATTGTACTGTTAGTTTATAGAATTTGATAAAGTAAATATGCTGGCAATGGTGGTGCTAGATGAAGATGTGTTATCTGAATATGCGTAAGTCAGAGCTAAAGAAATAGGTGAGAGACTAAATTTCAACAATTTAAATGACTAACGAAGAACTGCTGCAAATTATTGCACAAGCTGCAAAGGACAAAGTTACAAGATTAGACCTTTCAATCAGAGGTTTAACAAAACTTTTACCAGCAATTGGACAACTAGTCAACCTGCGATCACTTAACCTCGCCAACAATAAACTGAGGAGTCTACCTAGTGAAATTGGACAACTCACTAACTTGCGATCGCTCGATCTTAGCAGCAATCAATTGAGTAGTCTGCCACCAGAAATTGGACAACTCACTAACCTAGAAACACTCGATCTCTACAGTAATCAATTGAGTAGTCTGCCACCAGAAATTAGACAACTTACTAAGCTGCAAACGCTTCACCTCTACAGTAATCAATTGAGCAGTCTGCCACCGGAAATTGGACAACTCACAAACTTACAAACGCTATACCTTGGTAGTAATCAATTGAGCAGTCTGCCACCGGAAATTGGACAACTCACAAACTTACAAACGCTTAATCTATACAATAATCAACTAAGCAGTCTGCCATTAGAAATTGGACAACTCAACAAGCTGCAAACACTATATCTTTACAGTAATCAACTGAGCAGCCTGCCATTGGCCATTGGACAACTCACCAAGCTGCAAGCACTAAACCTTGGTAGTAATCAACTGAGCAGTCTGCCATTAGAAATTGGACAACTGACAAACTTACAAACCCTCGATCTATACAATAATCAACTAAGCAGTCTGCCATTAGAAATTGGACAACTCAACAAGCTGCAAACACTACATCTTTACAGTAATCAACTGAGCAGCCTACCATTAGAAATTGGGAAACTCATCAAGTTACAAGCACTACACATTGGCAGTAATCAACTGAACAATCTGCCATCGCTAATTGGACAACTGAGAAACTTACAAACCCTAGACCTCTACAATAATCAACTGAACAATCTGCCATCGGAAATTGGAAAACTTACCAACCTCCAAACACTTGACCTTAGCAATAATCAACTGAACAGTCTACCACCGGAAATTGAAAAACTTACCAACCTCCAAACACTCGACCTCTACAATAATCAACTGAACAGTCTGCCATCGGAAATTGGAAAACTTACCAACCTCCAAACACTTGACCTTAGCAATAATCAACTGAACAGTCTACCACCGACAATCCGGCAACTAACAAACCTCACAAAACTGGATCTGCGTAGAAATCCTATCCCCATTCCCCCGGAAATTTTGGGGACGAAAGAATTATACAGAGATCCTGGTGATGTGAACGAAATCCTAGATTTCTATTTCCGCGTGCAAGATCCAACTGAAACCGAACCTTTATATGAAGTCAAATTCTTAATTGTTGGCGAAGGAGAAGCAGGTAAAACTTCTTTAGCCAAAAAAATCCAAGACGAAAATTATCAACTCCAAGCAAATGAAAAATCAACCGAAGGTATAGAAGTTATCCGTTGGCATTTTACCCAAACTAACAGTAAAGACTTTCGCGTCAATATCTGGGATTTTGGAGGCCAGGAAATTTATCATCAAACTCATCAATTCTTCCTCAGCAAACGTTCTCTCTATGCTTTAGTAGCAGATGACCGCAGAGAAAACACAGATTTTTATTGGTGGCTGAATGTTGTTGAACTCCTTAGTGATAATAGTCCAGTTTTGATCATCAAAAACGAAAAACAAGACTGTCAATGTGAAGTCAATGAACGCCAGTTACGGGGAGAGTTTACCAATCTCAAAGAAGTTTTAGCTACTAACTTAGCCACCAATCGCGGTTTAGCAGCAATTAAAGACGCAATTCAGCTTTACATTAGCAGACTTCCCCATGTTGGCACACCACTACCAAAAATCTGGGTGAGAGTCAGAGCCGCACTAGAAAACTACTCCCGTAATTACATCACCCAAGAAGAATATTTTAATCTTTGCCGAGTCAATAATTTAAGCGATCGCAAAGATATGCTCCGGTTGAGCAGCTATTTACACGACCTCGGTGTTTTTCTCCACTTCCAAGATGATGCCACACTTAAACACTACGTCATCCTCAAACCAGAATGGGGAACTACTGCTGTTTACAAAGTTTTAAAAAATGATACTGTCAAGCAAAACCTTGGTTATTTTACACGCGATGACCTAGAAAATATTTGGCAAAATGATGAATATGCCGAAATGCAAGATGAACTACTGCATTTAATGATGCGGTTCAAACTATGTTACGAAATTCCTAGTCGTCCCGGTACTTATATCGCACCGCAATTACTTTCCATTGAACAACCTGATTACAACTGGGATGACACCAACAATTTAATACTTCGCTACACCTATGACTTCATGCCTAAAGGTATGCTCACCCGTTTTATTGTGGAAACACACCCTTGGATTGAACAGCAAAAACTCGTTTCGAGAACAGGCGTTGTTCTCCACAAAGACCAAACCCGCGCCGAAATCATAGAAAATTATAATCAACGAGAAATTAAAATCCGTGTAGCCGGAAATCGCAAAAAAGAACTCATGGCAGTTGTCACCCATGAACTAGAAAAAATCCACAAATCTTATGAACGTTTGCAATATCAAACTCTAGTTCCCTGTAACTGTGAAATGTGCAGAAATCTGCTAATTCCTCATTTTTATGCTTTGGACTCACTCCACAAACGCTTAAACGCTCGTCGCTACCAAGTTGAGTGTGACAAAAGCTATCAAATGGTAGATGTTCGTAGATTAATTGATGATGTGATGTTCACATCTGAACGAGAATATGGGGAAATTAACCCTCAAGTTACACCTTTACAAAAGCAACTAGAACAAGAGAGAGAACAACATAAAATGATTAAGCAAGAAATCTTTATTTCTTATGCTTGGGGTGGAGAAAGTGAAGCTTATGTTAATCGTTTAGACGAAGTTTTACAAGCTAAAGGTATCACCATTATTCGAGATAAACGAGACTTGGGTTACAAAGGTCTAATTAAAGCTTTTATGGAAAAAATTGGACGCGGTAAATGTGTAATTGCCGTGATTAGCGATAAATATTTAAAGTCTCCAAATTGTATGTTTGAATTGGTGCAAATTGCTAATAATGGTGAATTTTATCACCGAATTTTACCGATTGTGTTAGCAGATGCCCAAATTTATAAACCTGTTGAAAGACTTAAATATATTAAACATTGGGAAGACCAAATCCAAGAATTAGACGCAGCTATGAAAGGAGTTTCCGCCGCTAATTTACAGGGATTTCGAGAAGAAATTGATCAATACACCGAAATTCGCAACACCATCGCCGAACTTACCAACCTGCTTAAAGATATGAACACCCTCACCCCCGACATTCACAGCGAGTCAGAATTTGAGGAATTATTGCAGGTGATTAGCAAGCGTATTGATGAGTAAAATTAGATGTCATGTAAGTTGGGTTGATGTAAGGAAACCCAACACCAACATCTCTATTGAGTTTTCAAGATCAATATTGGGTTGCGCTGCGCTTAACTGTCACTTGCTACATTTCATGCCGTTGTTGTTGACTCCGCAGGTACTACCATAGACTTAGCTACTGATGGACGTGGTTTTTTTCTGTCTGATTTGCGTGTTCCACCAGCCATCCCATATTCATCACTATTTTTACCATAGTGAGACGCAACACCTAATAACATATGCTCAGAATAATCATTCAAAACACGTTCCGCTTCTATTAAGGCATTCTGCGTTTTTTCTATTATGGCTCGTGCTTGATTATAAGCTGCTAACTTATCTCGTAAATCACTAACCATCTTTTTGTAAATAGCCACTGACAAGCCATTACCAAAATCTAAGTCAGAATTAATTGTCTGCAATCTTTCAATCCGACGTTCAGCTTTAGTCAGTGCAATTGAGTCTCGTCTGCGTTGCGACATAAAATTTTCCTTTTGGCAATGTAGTGAATATGAAAGACTAATGTTAATTAACACTTAGTTCTTCAGATACCATTAGAATACGCAATCAGCAGATGTACTAGCTTGAGTGAAGCTACAGAATTTTTTAATTATTTAGGTTGAGTAGTTATAAGTGTATTTGCTGTTTATATAAGGTGTATAGGCTACGGTGTATATATATCTGGTTGCTGAGTGGAAAATGTGGTTAATTCTCTATGAAGTTGCATCAAATAAATGATGTAGAGACGTTGCATGCAACGTCTCTACAGTCCAGAATAAAGTGGACTTTCAATAACAAGCCAAACATTCCGCAAATTAGATTCACGAGTTCTAAATCAGATTTACGACTCAGAAATTAGATTCACGAGTTCTAAATCAGATTTACGACTCAGAAATTAGATTCACGAGTTCTAAATCAGATTTACGACTCAGAAATTAGATTTACGAATCGTATATTAGGTTCACGAGTAATCAACAAGCATTATCAGTTAAAATAAAGATTTTATACTTCCTAAACTCCCTGTTAATCGCTGCTACGGCTGATAAATTAGAATTACATTCATTTTTGTAGCTGGTTTTCCGTAGTGCTTTTTGAATCTGGCTCAAAGCAACGTGAAATTCATGTTACCATTGCAGCAAATCTGTTTGCGCTTCTACGGAGTCAGGTACGCGGTTCTAGTTGTCGTGTTTCTCTTGCAGACAATGACGGTACTTTATGTAACTGTGGTGTTTGCAACATCCGTGAGTCAGAACTGAAAAAATAGGTGAGACAATCAATTTCAACGATGTAAATGACTAACGAAGAACTGCTGGAAATTATTGAAGAAGCCGCCGAAGAAAACGTTACAGAATTAAACCTTTCTAACAAAGGGTTAACAAAACTGCCACCAGAAATTGGTGAACTCACTAACCTGCGATCGCTCAACCTCCGGGATAATAACCTAAGCAGTCTGCCACCGGAATTTGGTCAACTCACCAATCTGCGATCGCTTCACCTCAGCAGTAATCAACTGAGAATTTTACCAAGAGAAATAGTCAAACTCACCAATTTGCGATCGCTTAACCTCGGTAGTAATCAACTGAGAATTCTGCCACCGGAAATTGGTCAACTCACTAATCTGCGCTTGCTTCACCTCGGTAGTAATCAACTGAGCAGTCTGCCAAGGAAAATAGTCCAACTTACCAACCTGCGATCGCTTCACCTCGGTAGTAATCAACTGAGCAGTCTGCCAAGAGAAATAGTTCAACTCCCCAACCTGCTCTGGCTCAACCTTTACAACAATAATCTGAGCAGTCTGCCAAAAGAAATAGTCCAACTCAGCAACCTGCGATCGCTCGACCTCAGCAGTAATCAACTCAGCAGTCTGTCAAAAGAAATAGTTCAACTTACAAACCTGCGATCGCTCGACCTCAGCAGTAATCAACTCAGCAGTCTGTCAAAAGAAATAGTTCAACTTACAAACCTGCGATCACTCGACCTCAGCATTAATCAACTCAGCAGTCTGCCACCGGAATTAGAACAAATGGTCAACCTGCGCTCGCTTAACCTCGGTAGTAATCAACTGAGCAGTTTGCCAAGAGAAATAGTTCAACTCCCCAACCTGCGCTCGCTCGGCCTCAGCAGTTATCAACTGAGCAGTTTGCCATCGGAATTAGAACAACTGGTCAACCTGCGATCGCTCGACCTCAGCAGTAATCAACTGAGCAGTCTGCCAAGAGAAATATTCCAACTCACCAACCTGCAATCGCTTCACCTCGGTAGTAATCAACTGAGCAGTCTGCCAAGAGAAATAGCCCAACTCACCAACCTGTGCTTGCTTAACCTCAGCAATAATCAACTGAGCAGTCTGCCACCGGAAATTGGACAACTCACACACCTGCACTCGCTTTCCCTCAGCAGTAATCAACTGAGCAGTCTGCTACCGGAAATTGGACAACTCACACACCTGCACTCGCTTTCCCTCAGCAGTAATCAACTGAGCAGTCTGCCACCGGAAATAGTCCAACTTACCAACCTGCGCTCGCTTTCCCTCAGCAGTAATCAACTGAACAGTCTGCCACCGGAAATAGTCCAACTTACCAACCTGCGCTCGCTTTCCCTCAGCAGTAATCAACTGAACAGTCTGCCACCGGAAATAGTCCAACTTACCAACCTGCGCTCGCTCGACCTCAACAGTAATCAACTCGGCAGTCTGCCATCAGAATTTGTCAAACTCACCAACCTGCAAACGCTCAATCTCGGCAGTAATAAACTCGGCAGTCTGCCATCAGCATTTGTCAAACTCACCAACCTGCGCTCGCTCAACCTCGGCAGTAATAAACTGAGCACTCTGCCATCAGAATTTGTCAAACTCACCAACCTGCAAACGCTCAATCTCGGCAGTAATAAAATTGGAGCGAGCAGTCTGCCATCAAACTTTGGACAACTCACCAATCTGCGCTCGCTCGACTTCAGCAACAATCACCTGAGCAGTCTGCCACCGGAATTGAAACAACTGGTCAACCTGCACTCGCTCGACCTCAGCAACACTAAACTGAGCAGTCTGCCACCGGAATTGAAACAACTGGTCAACCTGCGTTCGTTCGACCTCAGCAACAATAAACTGAGCAGTCTGCCATCAGAATTTGGGCAACTCACCAACCTGCACTCGCTCGACTTCAGCAACAATAACCTGAGCAGTCTGCCACCGGAATTGAAACAACTGGTCAACCTGCACTCGCTCGACTTCAGCAACAATAACCTGAGCAGTCTGCCACCGGAATTGAAACAACTGGTCAACCTGCACTCGCTCGACCTCAGCAACAATAACCTGAGCAGTCTGCCACCGGAATTGAAACAACTGGTCAACCTGCAAACGCTTAACCTCAGCAACAATAACCTGAGCAGTCTGCCACCGGAATTGAAACAACTGGTCAACCTGCAAACGCTTAACCTCAGCAGTAATCAACTGAGCAGTCTGTCACCGGAATTTGGACAACTGGTCAACCTGCAAACGCTTAACCTCAGCAGTAATCAACTGAGCAGTCTGCCACCGGAATTTGGACAACTCAAAAATCTTGAAACCCTTGACCTTGAAAATAATAACTTAGCCAATTTACCTTCAGCACTACAAAAGCTAACCAAACTCAAAAAGCTAAATTTACTCGGTGAAGGCAATGCTCAGTTGCAAATTCCGCCGGAAATTTTAGGGGATTCAAGGGATAAATTAGGTGAACCAGCCAAAATTCTGAGCTTTTATTTCCCTCTGCAAGCCGGACAAGAAAAACCCCTCAACGAAGCTAAATTATTGCTGGTAGGACAAGGTAGCGTCGGCAAAACTTCCTTAGTTAAACGACTAATTGATGACCTTTACGACCCCCACGAAAACAAAACAGAAGGTATCAATATTCAACCCTGGCAAGTTACGATTAAGGATCAACCTATCCGGCTCAACGTCTGGGATTTTGGCGGACAGGAAATCATGCACGCCACCCATCAATTTTTTCTCACCAAACGCAGCCTTTATTTATTAGTCTTAAATGCGCGTATAGATGAACGACAAAACGAACTAGAATACTGGCTGAAAATTATTCAAAGCTTTGGTGCTGATTCCCCAATTATTATTGTTGGTAACCAAATAGATCAACATCCCCTCGATATCGACCAAAAGGGACTGCGCGAAAAATACACCAACATCAAAGATATTGTCCCTATTTCCTGTAAAACTGGTGAAGGTGTGAGTCAATTAAAGTCCATTATTACCCGCGAAATAGCAAGTTTAGATCATATTCACGACCCATTACCCGAAAGTTGGTTTCGAGTCAAAACTCGCTTAGAAGAAAAGAAAGAAGAGGAAAATATTGACTACATCTCCTACAAAGAATATGAAGATTTATGTAAAGAGGAGCAAATTACAGAATATCAAACACAATCTACACTCCTAGAATTCTTGCACTGCTTCGGCACTGTTCTCAACTTCCGTGATGATAATCGTTCAGAAGGTACAAAAGTCCTCAACCCCACATGGGTAACAAATGGTGTCTACAAAATTCTCAACGATAATCAGCTAATCACCCAATGGCGGGGAATTTTAAACCACCAGCAACTTAACCGCATTCTCAGAGATCCTTGCTATCCCAGTGATAAGCAATTATTCATCGTAGAGATGATGCAAAAGTTTGAACTCTGTTTTCCTCTAGAGAATGGTTCAGGCGAAAATCACTTCCTCATCCCCGACTTGTTACCCAAAGAAGAACCCGCCACAGGTGAATGGGAAAATGTTTTAGCCTTTCAATATCATTACAAAATCCTTCCTAACAGTATTATTTCTCGCTTCATTGTCAGAATGCACCACCTAGCAGATAGACAAACTTGGTGGCGGAGCGGGATAGTGTTGAAACGTGAAAATAACCGCGCCTTAGTAAAATGCGACAGAGAAGACAAAAAGATATTCATCTCCATCAGTGGTCAAAACTCAACCAGACGGGAACTATTAACCAAAATTCGTGAACAATTTGAAGCAATTCACCAAACTATTAAAGGTTTAAAAGCAGAAGGAAAAGTTCCTATCCCCAATCAACCTGAAATTTTGGTGGACTATAACCATTTACTTACCTTAGAAAAATTAGGCGAAAAAACTTTTATTCCTCAAGGTTTGGCGGAAAGAGTGAGCATTCAAGAATTATTAAATGGTATTGAAACAATTACGATAAAACCTGAATTTATACCTCCACCTATACCAGAAAAATATGAAAAACAAATCTTCATATCTTATGCTTGGGGTGGAGACAGTGAAACCTATGTGAATCGCTTAGACGGAGTTTTACAAGGCAAAGGTATCACCATCATTCGAGATAAACGAGACTTAGGTTACAAAGGTCTAATCAAAGCTTTCATGGCAAAGATTGGACGCGGTAAATGTGTAATTGCCGTGATTAGTGATAAATATTTAAAATCACCAAACTGTATGTTTGAACTGGTGCAAATTGCTAAAAATGGTGAATTTTATAACCGAATTTTCCCAATTGTGTTAGCAGATGCCCAAATTTATGAGCCTATTGAAAGAATTAAATATGTTAAACATTGGGAAGAAAAAACAGCAAAATTAGATGTAGCAATGAAAGATGTTTCATCTGCTAATTTACAAGGATTTCGTGAAGAAATAGATTTATACACCGAAATTCGCAAGACAATTGCCGAACTTACCAATCTGCTCAAAGATATGAACACCCTCACCCCCGACATTCACAGCGATTCTGAATTTGAGGAATTATTGCAGGCAATTAGCAAGCGTTTAGATGAGTGACTAACACCCAAAGACAAGGGACGGGCAAGATGCCCATCCCACAAGAGAATTTGGGATATTTGTTAGTTGGTAGGCCTTATACCAATTTAATGTGAAGTTGCACATATCTAGATCCCCCTAAATCCCCCTTAAAAAGCAAACACTTATAGAAATCGCTTGCAAACATTGCTGTTCCTCCTGAGAAAAAGCCAAGGTTGCAGGTATTTCAGGTTGCTCCCTACCCACGAGCATTTGTAAAATACGCACAGCTACAGATAAAGCTAAGATAGTTAAGCGTTGAATCGATTGAATCGACTCTAATTGAGTTGATTCAATATCTAAACCAACAGTTTTGAGAGTAGCAAAAAGCTGTTCAATTTTCCAACGCCATTTGTACCATTCAATGACTTGTAATGCTTGTTCTAAACAAACTACGCTTCGGGGTAGTGAGTAATCGCCAATGAATTGGTTTTTGGCCTTTTGGTGGATTAACTTCTATAGCTTCAACTGCATAAAGTTGTACACTATCAGGATAATCTTGTGCAGATAATTGGCTTGGGCGTTGAATTTCTACTCGCGCACAACGTATCATCAGCAAAGCTTCTCTTGCTTTTCTCTCAATTCGTGAATCCGCTTGAACTACAACAGTATAAGTTCCCTCAGATGGCTGCTGATTCAAGTATGTATATAGTGATTCTGAAGTATTCTTTAATCGCCGATTTTGGCAGACTCTGACCAATAAATGATTCTGGCGGTCTGGGATTCTCACAAAGTCCTCAAATATATCGCTTTCCCTGTCTCCAATATGAGTTATCATTTTCACATTAGACAGAGTAAACGCATATTTTGTTTTCTCTGCCGACTCAATCCATTTATAGGATTCTTTCTCTTCTATCTCTAATTTTTGGTATTTTCTTTGCTTCTTATCAACGTGGTCTGGTTCTCTAGTCCATAATTTTACTTTACTTATTCCTAAAGGTAATCCATTTTCTGCATCTATTGCTAATGTTGGGTGAATATAAAACCCCACATCTTGATTATTTCCGACTACTCCTATTCCCTCTTTTTTCAATCTTAGAGAATGGGACTGGAGGTTAATTTCACTGGTATCGCTAATTGCTAGTAGATGTTTTCCGTCTACATTTACCGCGCAACTACTTCCTAACACACTAGACAACTCTTCTATTGCTACATTATCATTCTGTAAAAATCTGTAATATCCCACTTGTTCTGCTCTATTTTTACTTATTTTCCGAATATTTACTGTTTTATGTGTTGCCATTGCTGCGTACAATTTGGCCCCCTTTTTACTAGCCTGGGGTCGCCGAATGTTTTCCCCTGAGACTCTTGTGCATGAATTAAAATTGGGTTTTCCATCTGTTTTTTCTCCTCACTTTCCTTGTCTTACTAATAGACATCTTTTTATCTGTACAACTTAATTTAACTTGTCTGTCACACCTGAAACCCTTGCTGCGTAAGGTTTCTAGAAGTGAACTCTTTCCGATCACATCGCCCCGAAAGGGGATGGAAAGGCATAAAAAAACCTCGCGAGGATAATGTTTCTAACTTTCCGATCGCATCGCCCCGAAAGGGGATGGAAACTAACTGTTGTCGCCGCCTTTGAAGTAATTCTGGTTTCCTTTCCGATCAAATCGCCCCGAAAGGGGATGGAAACAGGTAAATTTTCTAACCCATCGTCATGGGTACGATTTAGTTTCCGATCGCATTACCCCGAAAGGGGATGAAAACGTGTAAATCCACTGGGCTACGGGGCTATATTCCCCTGAAGGGGATGGGAACTTAAGAATGTCGTCACCTAGTCTAAACGAGATAAAAAATGAGGGTGACGAAATCGAAGTGCGATCGCCTCCCCTCTGTTAAAATAACGTGAGTTCGACAAGTCTTTTCTGACCTCTCCCCCAACCCCTCTCCGACGCGGAGAGGGGAGTAAAAAGCAGATATATCAACGAAAAATCAAGGTTTTAAAGCCTCTACGCCACTTGCTACAAGTCGGGAAACCCGCCCAACGCAGTGGCTTCTCCTTGCAGGGGAGAGGTACTCTACGAGAAGCAAGCTATGGAGAGGGGTTTTTTCCAGTCGCCTGCCCTCTGTTAAAATATTTGGTGTACCCAGTTGATGATGGCTAGTTAATTGCTTTGCAATGGGGCATTCAAGGTTTTTTCAATGCGATCGCGGGTTTCTAGTAAATGAGCTTTGGTATAATCGTCATTAGTATTTACCTGGGATAATTTTTCATCTAATTGTTTAAGTTGATACCAAGCGAGGGAACGGGCATCTTCTGGGACGTATTCTCGACGTAGTACCATACCAATCAAAATGTCGAGATATTCCCTTTGTAAACCCCGGCGGAAACTGTTGATTTTTAGTGTTCCAGGTTTTGGTTGTAGTACCTCTGTCCAAATTCCTGTTTGCAAAGTGTTAAATAATTCTGGTAAAGTCAATGCTTGATCTGGTGGGCTTTTGATTTCGATATCTTTGAGCAGTGAGAGACGACTACCTGAGAGTAAGTCCCTTAATACTGCACTTTGCAATAGCAAGGTTAAATCATGGATAGGATAATCTAAACGCCCTACTTGGGGATAACTGCCCCAATGTCGCCATCGGGAAGGTGCTAATTTATTCAATAAATCTGGGGGAAAATTTAAGGCATCTTCAGCAAAGACATACTTTTGTAGAGTTTTTAAGGCTTGTCTTTGTTTTGCTACTGGTATTTGTGTAAATGGTAATCGCGTTTGATTTCCCTGGGTGGTAGATGATATTTCTCTGGCTTGCATTCGATAGAAAGATTGTCCACCAATGTATTTTGTGGTGTAAAAAATATTGTCAAAGTAGTTACTAAGTATTGTGTTGAAGCGATATCTGACATCGCTGTAGCTATCTCCTGCTAGGGGATAACGTTGGTTAAGACGTTGCCACATCAGTTGTAAATTATCGAGTTGCCACTGGGAATAAACAAGTACATTGCTGCTATAGTCCCAAGCATCGGCAGTAGGATCAAGCTGATATATGTCTTCATCGGTGGCATAACTCAACTCAGGTTTATATGATTGGCTGGCGATTTCTTGTAGAATTGGCTTTTCAGCAATGGGGGTTTTGGCTAAAGTTTGTGTATAGCCATACTGAATTGCCCACTTATCATAAACCCCGACTGTGCTGGGGAAAAAATCTCCCTGTTTTGTGCCTTGGGGGGCAATATTGGGGGGAATATAGTCCATGACTGAAGTTGTCAACCCTTTATTACGGGTGATTTCTGGATTATTCATTTCTTCTGGTGCTAGGAAAGTGCTACCCCGGAAGTTATGACGTAAACCAAGGGTGTGACCAACTTCATGGGCAATAATTAAACGTAAGTATTCATGGATATATTGTTGTACTTGTTCTTGGCTGGGTGGTTTATCTGCTAGGAGTGACATCGCCAAAGAGCCATAGGCGAATTGATTGGCTGCTTGTATACCATAGCAAAGATCGTATTTACTGGCTAATAGGGATAATCGACGTAAGAGATTATCTGGCTGAGTTTGATCACTTGCTTGGGAATTATTGTTGCACAAACGGCGATCGCGGATTAATTCTGATAAGGAGGTACGATTTGAGATTTGGTTAGGTTGTACCAACTTTTCATATTGTCCTCTGAGGAAGCGGACAAAACTGGCATCTACTAAAATATCTGCATCTAAAATTTCCCCAGTTAATGGGTTGACACGGGATGGCCCCATTGCAAAATAGCCATCTACGGTGTTAATCCAGCGAATGGTATTATAACGAATATCAGCCGCATCCCAGGAGGCATTATCAGGCATTTGCTGCACTTCGATGGCATCTTTAAATCCTGCTTCCAGAAAGGCTTGATTCCACATCAACACCCCTTCTTTGATGGCATCGCGGTATTTTAAGGGTACGGCATTATCAATCCAGAATACTATCGGTTTTTTGGGGCGAGATATGGGTGCTTCGGGATTTTGTTTTTCTAGATGCCAGCGATTAATGTAACGTACAAAGGTATCATCCCGATCATCTTTTGATAAATCTTGGTAGGCAGTAATAAAATAGCCTACACGCTCGTCAGCTAGTCGGGGACGATAATTATTGTTTGGTAGTTGTGAGAGACTGTAGTGAACTCGCAGGGTAAAAGCACGGTTGTCAGGTAAGGATGCTAAATTTAGCTGTTCGCTTTGTTTGGTAGCAGTACTTACAAAGTTCAATACTGACTCAATTTCTAAATTTTGAGGGAAGGCTTTGGCGTTCCCAAAATAGGATTGTTCTGTGTTGGGTGCTATGCCTAAACTAAAACCTAATCCGGCTAAGTCTGTTAGTAGTAAGTCACTCAAGTCAATTAATAAAGTTTGACGTTCGGGATGGATGCTTTTAATGTTTATCGAGTAAAGAATCGAATCACTAAAGGATCTGGCTAGCGATCGCGCTTGCGGATCTCCCTCCCGTGTGCGAAAATTCACGTTACGCACCACAAAATTTAATTTATTATCCATCCGTTGGAAATAAAACAAAAAATCTTGCAGTGGTATGCCACTATAAATCCCTCTTTCACCAATGCCAGATTCTAGTGTGGTGGTAGCTAAGTAGTTTTTATTGAGTTGTTCTGGTTTGATTTCTAGATAGATTTTATTTTTTTCTGGATGGCGATATAAGGTAAATAAACCATCTAGTTTTTCGGTGTCTTTGGTAACTTCGCTAAATTCTTCCAAATCATCTTTTTTCTTGGGCTTAGTTTCTGTATTAGGTTTAGTAGCTGGTTTATCTGTGGGTTTCCCAGCCTTTAAAATTGGTTGTTGCCCTGACTGTCTGACATCTTGCACTAGCCAATAAAAAGACTCGCTTTTTACCTGTTTTTGGTGATCAATTAGCCATACTTGCCCCGGTTTTTGTACCTGAGACTGAGGTGGTAAATTAAAAGTATGAGTTAGTAATTTTTTGGATATTAAGACATTACTAGAATTTGCATTTTTAATATTAGATGTTGGTAGAATTTTACCTAGGGTTTGATATTGATTGTTTTCGGTTGATATTTTGGTTGTTAAATTATTGTTTTGCTCATTTACCCACTTTTTATGTGGTGTTAATTTAGCATTGGCTGTTGTGATGCTAAACAAAAAAGTGTACAACAAAATCACATAAAAGCTCAATCTATTCATTTAATTGATTCCTAATAATATAATCATTTACTATAACGATTTGGATGGGCATTATAGCGATTTTTATTTAAACGCAGAGTGGCGCAAAGGAAAACGCGGAGGTACGCGGAGATAATTATTCATTTACCCTCACTAGAGATTGAAGATTTTTGTATTGTGAAGCTTTTAAGTATTTTTACTTATTAGTGATAGCTCTCACTACTAGATTAGCTGTTCAGAGAAAATTAGTTGATTATTTAATGATTATTTTTACTCTAGTTGTTTTGTTTTGCTGTAGTATTTTTCCTAACAATTGTTTTGGTAACAAAGAGTACGTATTATTTTGACATCATTGCGATAGATTACCGATTGTAAATATCATATTTTAGCCAAAATACTTGAAAATGACTAGATTTTTGGAAAAAATACCTAATTATTAGAATAAGGATTTAATTTCTGTCAAAGAAAATATTTGCTGATATCAGATGTGATTAATGGACGGGGAAAATTAGGTACTTGGCTTTATTTTATACTTGATTTTTTAGAAATGACAAAAAAAGCTTGATTTTCGCTAATAATTAGTATTAACGGATAATAATATGTCACAATTACCCCAAGTTTGGAAACTTTTACAAAATTATGTCAAAGGTACAAGGTCACAAGATAGACCCCTCAAAAATCATTTGGAGTCTAGAGCGTTTTTACCTTTGAGAAGAAAACTGCAAAAACCAGATATTTTAAAATTTCATCAAAATAATTTACAAAAAGATATTTTGTTGCAACAGTTACAAACAAATCTAGAAAGGTGGACAATAAAAGGAGAAGATGAGGAATTTCATGTTAGCGATCGCCAACTTTATGCGAAGATTTATGACTTATTAGGTCATGGTGCGTTGACATCAGAAATAGTAGCAAAACTGATGGATTTGCTAATTACAGAAAATAGCTGGCAACCAATACTATTACTTCAGCGTTTAGAAGGTTTTTATCAGCGTTGGTGTCGGGGAGAATTTATTGACGCGTTGCCAGATGATAACTTACCTCAGCGTAAACTAATGGAGATGGTAGCACAAAATCAGGCGATCGGACTCAGGCAAATAGATATATATACAGGATTGAATGTATTAATATTATTACTAGAATTATCTCGTTACGCTCAAGAGCAAGAAGCATTACGGGATCAAATTGATTTTTACCCCTCCAGTAAACCAGACACAGACAGCTTTTTTACCTCCCAAATGTTACGGGTGATCAACTACAGCGATTCTATTGAGATTGGTAACTTTAGCAACATTGTCGGAGAATTTCTTAAAGGTGCTAATTTTAGCGGTGCATATTTAGGAGATGCCAACCTTACAGGAGTTAATTTTAGCGGTGCTAATCTCGCAGGTGCATATTTAGGAGATGCTAACCTCACTGGTGTCAACTTTCAAAATGCCAACCTAGCAGGGGCAAACCTAGGTGATACTAACCTCAGTGGCGCAAACCTCACAGGTGCTAACCTGACTAATGCAGACCTCAGCAGTGCAAATCTTACAGGTGCAACCCTCACAGGTGCTAACCTGAATCGTGCAGACTTGAGCCGTGCTGACCTCAGTAGTTGCCATCTCCACCATGCAGAACTTTCTCATGTTAACCTGAGTGGTGCTAACCTCAGAGATGCAGAAATTGCCCACGCCAACTTAGCCAACGCGGTGCTTTTTGGTGCAAATCTCAGCGACGCTAACCTCAAAAATGTTAACCTCAACCATGCCGACCTTTGTCGTGCTGACTTGAGTGGTGCTGATTTATCTGGTGCTGTTCTCAATGGTACTAACCTCAGCGACACGATTTTATTCAGCACTAACTTGAGTGCAGCCAGCCTCATAGCCGCAGACCTTAGTTATGCCAAACTCAACGGTGCTAAACTGAACGATGCTAAACTTAACGGTGCAATGTTTTTAGGTGCAGACCTGAGTGGTGTTGACCTGAGTCGGGTAATTCTTAATGATGCTGATTTGAGTGGTGGTATTCTCAGCGAAGCAGATTTGAGTGGTGCAGACTTGAGCGATGCTGTACTATTGGGGACTGACCTGAGTTTTGCTAACCTCAACAGTGCTAATTTAAGTGGAAGTAATCTTAGTGGAGCGATGCTCAACGGTGCAGACTTAAGGGAAGCTAATTTTTCCTATACCATTCTTGATGATACAGATGTCACTGAAGCCAACTTAGAAGCCACACACTGGGGTGAAAAGCAGCAATGGGAAGGCGTGCGGGGTTTAGATACTGCCTTGAATGTCCCTATCATGTTAAAGAAACAGTTAGGTTTAGCTTAAATTACGAATTAAGTAGAACGACTTGAAAAAACCAAACTATGTAAAGTAATGTAAAAAAAAATGTTTAGTTCGTAGTGAGGAATTTAGTCCTTAAGAGAGGACTAAAGTCCTCACTACGAACCTACGTCTAATGTGAATTGAAATTTTGCGAATACCTAGATATTTGTAGGGGCGGGTTCACCAAGATCAAAACTTAATCATGAAAGATGTTTGTTAACCCGCCCCTACCAAGTTTGATACACCCTACCCATAGGCTATTGATTGGATAGGCGATTTTCCTAATTCACATCAGGCGTAATTAACATCTTTGAATTTTGACTTGATTTTACCCCTACACTCCCATCTTGCCGAAACTTTGTTTGTTGCATTAAGGAAATATACATGGTGCAGTTAGATATAATATTGACTCATTAATTATGGTGTTTTCCTAAGTGGAGAAACAAATGGGTCGCGCCAAAAAAGTTGTGCTGGCATATTCTGGTGGAGTCGATACCTCCGTTTGCATTCCCTACCTCAAGCATGAGTGGGGAGTAGAAGAGGTAATTACGTTAGCAGCAGATTTAGGTCAGGGTGATGAATTAGAACCAGTTCGAGAAAAGGCCCTGAAATCGGGTGCAAGTGAATCCTTAGTAGCGGATGTCAAAGATAGCTTTATTAAAGACTATGCTTTTCCGGCAATTCAAGCTAATGCCCTCTATGAAAATCGCTATCCCCTGGGGACTGCTCTGGCTCGTCCGTTAATTGCTAAGATACTAGTCGAAACTGCACAAAAATATGGTGCGGATGCGATCGCACATGGTTGTACTGGTAAAGGTAACGACCAAGTACGTTTTGATGTCTCCTGTGCAGCATTAAATCCTGAGTTGAAAATTCTCGCTCCGGCGCGGGAATGGGGTATGAGTCGTGAGGCAACCATCGCTTATGGTGAAAAATTCGGCATTCCTGCCCCTGTGAAAAAGTCTTCTCCTTATAGTATTGATAAGAATTTGCTTGGTCGTAGTATTGAAGCTGGTGTGTTGGAAGATCCCAAATTTGAGCCACCAGAAGAAATTTATGAAATGACAAAAGCGATCGCCAATACCCCTGATGAGCCAGAATATATAGAAATTGGCTTTACTCATGGTATTCCCACCACTCTCAATGGTGTAGCTAAAAACCCTGTAGAGTTGATTCAAGAACTGAATCAAGTAGTGGGAAATCATGGTGTCGGACGCATTGACATGATTGAAAACCGCTTAGTCGGGATTAAATCACGGGAAATATATGAATCCCCAGCGATGTTAGTGCTAATTAACGCCCACAGAGATTTAGAAAGCCTCACCTTAACCGCAGATGTTACCCACTACAAACGGGGAATTGAAGAAACCTATAGCCAAATGGTTTACAACGGTTTATGGTACAGTCCACTTAAAGCTGCTTTAGATGCCTTTATTCAAAAGACACAAGAACAAGTATCTGGAACTGTCCGCTTGAAACTGTTTAAAGGTAATGCCACCATAGTTGGACGTTGGAGTGATAATTCACTCTACACCCCTGACTTAGCCACCTACGGTGCTGATGATCAATTTGACCACAAAGCAGCCGAAGGTTTCATTTACGTTTGGGGGCTACCTACTCGCATTTGGGCGCAGCAAACTAGATAATTATCTGTTTGTTCTGACTTTTCACGGTATCGGGAAAACCCCTCTCCCAACCTCTCCCCTACCAATGTAGAGACGTTTCATGAAACGTCTCTACAAATTCCCCCTTCCCTACTAGGGAAGCTAGGGTGTACACACATCTTTGTGCTGAGTGCCAAATGTGGCTTGATCCCCCCTAACCCCCCTTAAAAAGGCTACGGTGTACACACAAGTGGTAGCTGCAAGGGTTTCAGGTGTGACAGACAAGTTAAATTAAGTTGTACAGATAAAAAGATGTCTATTAGTAAGACAAGGAAAGTGAGGAGAAAAAACAGATGGAAAACCCAATTTTAATTCATGCACAAGAGTCTCAGGGGAAAACATTCGGCGACCCCAGGCTAGTAAAAAGGGGGCCAAATTGTACGCAGCAATGGCAACACATAAAACAGTAAATATTCGGAAAATAAGTAAAAATAGAGCAGAACAAGTGGGATATTACAGATTTTTACAGAATGATAATGTAGCAATAGAAGAGTTGTCTAGTGTGTTAGGAAGTAGTTGCGCGGTAAATGTAGACGGAAAACATCTACTAGCAATTAGCGATACCAGTGAAATTAACCTCCAGTCCCATTCTCTAAGATTGAAAAAAGAGGGAATAGGAGTAGTCGGAAATAATCAAGATGTGGGGTTTTATATTCACCCAACATTAGCAATAGATGCAGAAAATGGATTACCTTTAGGAATAAGTAAAGTAAAATTATGGACTAGAGAACCAGACCACGTTGATAAGAAGCAAAGAAAATACCAAAAATTAGAGATAGAAGAGAAAGAATCCTATAAATGGATTGAGTCGGCAGAGAAAACAAAATATGCGTTTACTCTGTCTAATGTGAAAATGATAACTCATATTGGAGACAGGGAAAGCGATATATTTGAGGACTTTGTGAGAATCCCAGACCGCCAGAATCATTTATTGGTCAGAGTCTGCCAAAATCGGCGATTAAAGAATACTTCAGAATCACTATATACATACTTGAATCAGCAGCCATCTGAGGGAACTTATACTGTTGTAGTTCAAGCGGATTCACGAATTGAGAGAAAAGCAAGAGAAGCTTTGCTGATGATACGTTGTGCGCGAGTAGAAATTCAACGCCCAAGCCAATTATCTGCACAAGATTATCCTGATAGTGTACAACTTTATGCAGTTGAAGCTATAGAAGTTAATCCACCAAAAGGCCAAAAACCAATTCATTGGCGATTACTCACTACCCCGAAGCGTAGTTTGTTTAGAACAAGCATTACAAGTCATTGAATGGTACAAATGGCGTTGGAAAATTGAACAGCTTTTTGCTACTCTCAAAACTGTTGGTTTAGATATTGAATCAACTCAATTAGAGTCGATTCAATCGATTCAACGCTTAACTATCTTAGCTTTATCTGTAGCTGTGCGTATTTTACAAATGCTCGTGGGTAGGGAGCAACCTGAAATACCTGCAACCTTGGCTTTTTCTCAGGAGGAACAGCAATGTTTGCAAGCGATTTCTATAAGTGTTTGTGGACGCACATCTTTACAGCAAAATCCTTATCCAGTTTATTCCTTATCTTGGGCGACTTGGATTATTGCTCGACTTGGTGGTTGGTCTGGCTATCGTTCTCAAAAACCTCCCGGAATTTCTACTTTGATTTGTGGGCTACGTCAATTTGAATACTTCTTTCAGGGCTGGAAACTTGCTCTGTGTAAGGATGTGTGTACACCGTAGCCTTAAAAAAGGGGGAACAAGAATCAAATAGGACTTACGCATTGACAGAAAAACCAAAATAGCAGGTATAGTTTTCAAGGCTTATAGCTAGATTTTTCAATGATATTTTGGCGATCGCATTCAATCAAGGATGATTGATAAGAGCCTGAAACAACGTATTTACGTTGATTCACAAGATAGTTATTTTGTACAGTGCGTAAGTCCTATCAAAGTCCCCCTTTTTAAGGGGGATTTAGGGGGATCAGATGACTTGTTTGTACACCGTAGCCGCGTCGGAGAGGGGTTTGGGGAGAGGTCAAAAACGTTAATTAACCAACACTATTCACCAATTTCTCTCCTTTTAACATCCGCACGGCAGCCTCTAGTAAAGCTTCCTCTAAGTAGGGTTTAGTGAAGTAGCCACTAGCACCTAACTGAATCGCCATTTGTCTGTGTTTATCCGCACCCCGTGAGGTGAGCATAGCAATAGGTAGATGATTGAGATTCGAGTCTTTTTGAATCCGTGAGAGTAACTCCAGACCGTCACAACGGGGCATTTCAATATCACAGAAGACAATATCACAAGGCAAGCCAGAACGGAGTTTATCCCAAGCTTCCTGACCATCTCTCGCCTGTTCGACTCGATACCCAGCTTTAGTAAAGGTGAGAGATAACAATTCTCGAACTGTAATGGAGTCATCAACAATAAGTACAGTCGGGTCAATCTTCTCAGCCGGAGTTTCTGGCAGAACGGGAGGCGCAGTTTGTTGCCAAAGAGTGTTACCAATATTTTTGGCCATCCGTCCTTGGAAGATGTCAATTAATTCTAATACATCAGCAATAGGCATGATGCGTCCATCCCCTAAGACAGTCGCACCAGCTACGCCAATCGGTTTCGGTGCGGGACTTTCAAATTGCTTAATTACAATTTCCTGCTCACTCAACACTTGATCAATTTGGAGAGCTAGCAGAGTATTTCCCGATCGCACTACGACGACGGAAACCATATCATCATCTCTATTCCCACCGTAAACATTACCCCGACTCAGTTGACGATTAAAGGTTAATAGTTCTTTGAGGGGACGGAATGGTAGGATTGTATCCCGCCAGTAAATAAATGATTGTCCATCGGCATTTTTTTGGATATTTTTGCTAGGAATATCTAGGGTATCTTCCACACCATCCATTGGGAAGGCAATTCTGGCTTTATCGGAAACACAACACAGAGCCTTACAAATACTTAAGGTGAGGGGTAAACGAATTGTAAAAGTTGTGCCTTTACCAAGAGTAGAATCTGTGTTGACTATGCCACGAATTTCACTAATTTCAGAGCGTACCACATCCATCCCCACACCACGACCAGAAATTTCATCGGCTTCATCTTTGGTACTAAACCCAGCTTGGAATAATAAATCATAGATTTCTAAGCGGGACATAGTTTTTGCTTGTTCTGGTGTGATTATCTGCCGTTTCACAGCCAAGGCTTTAATCTTGTTGGTATCGATACCTGCACCGTCATCACCTACAGAAATTACCGTTTGATTACCTTGGTGGAAAGCACGGATAGTAATTATTCCCGCAGGTGATTTACCAGCTGCTTGTCTGATATCTGGGGTTTCAATCCCGTGGGCGATCGCATTGTTGAGCATATGCGTTAACGGGTCGGTGAGATGATCTAAAATCATCTTGTCAATTAAGGTATCACCACCTTCAATCATCAACTCAACTTGTTTACCACATTTAATAGCATTGTCCCGCACACCGCGCCGCAAGCGATCAATTGTTTGGGAAAAGGGAACCATGCGAGCGCGTGTTAATCCTTCTTGTAACTGAGTTGTTACCTGACGGAATTGTCGTGCGACTCGCTCCGTTTCTTCTGTAACAAAATCAATGTCACTAGCTGACTCACGCACTCTCACAATCAATTCAATCATTTCTTGAGACAGGGTATGGAAAGGAGTAAACCGATCCATTTCTAATTCGCTAAAACCCCGATCAGAATCAGAATCATGGCTATGGAAGGAAATTTCCCTAGTTTTACGACTAGCTAACAAAGACGCTTCCAATAGCGATCGCTCATACAATTCTTGCATCCTTGCTCCCACATCTGAGAGCTGTTGCACTTGCACCAGCAAGTTATCTAAAGACTGTCGCAATCTTTCATGATCCTGCTCTAAAGTATTGCGATTAACTACCAATTCACCCACCAAATTACTCATATCGTCCAGTTGCTTGACTGGAACTTTCATCGTTTCCTCAAACTTAGCCTGACGACGAGTAGAAGAACGTGTAAGTTTAGGTGTAGTCGGTTTTACTGGTGTTGACTGAGATATAGTTTGATCTGCTTCTGCTAGCAATTGTTCGAGATCGCTAAATTCATCTTTGACTACTGGAGATGAAACGGGATTGCTAGTGGCAACTGGGGTAACTTTTGGTGTAGGAGGTGAAATTACTGGATTTTGTGGCTCGTTGGGTGCAATGGTAACACTTTCTTCACCCAGCAACGCCTCTAGATCCGCAAACTCATCTTCTGGGATAGAACTAACATCATTACTTGGTGGTGATTCAACATCTAATAATGCTTCTAAATCAGCAAATTCATCTTCGATACTGATGTCTGTTTCTACTGGTAATGCAGCAGTATTTGTAGCTGAAATCTCTGATGTAATTTCATTCAGAATTAATTCAGAGTTAGGTTCTGGGTTTTCATTAGTTAATTCACTCTCACTAGCCACCAACTCGGCAAAATCTAAGGTGCTAGTTTCCTCAGCCACCGTCTCATCCAGTTCCAAGCTGAGATTGTCACTTACATCTGGAGTTGTCGCACTCTCACTAGTTGCCAACTCGGCAAAATCTAAGGTGCTAGTTTCCTCCGCTAGAGTCTCATCCAATTCCAAGCTGAGATTGTCACTCACATCTGGAGTTGTCGCACTCTCACTAGTCGCCAACTCGGCAAAATCTAAGGTGCTAGTTTCCTCCGCTACAGTCTCATCCAGTTCCAAGCTGAGATTGTCACTCACATCTGGAGTTGTACCACTCTCACTAGTTGCCAACTCGCCAAAATCTAAGGTGCTAGTTTCCTCCGCTACAGTCTCATCCAGTTCCAAGCTGAGATTGTCACTCACATCTGGAGTTGTCGCACTCTCACTAGTCGCCAACTCGCCAAAATCTACACCCCTAAATTCCTCAGCTACAGTCTCATCCAGTTCCAAGCTGAGATTTTCACTCACATCTGGAGTTAATTCACTCTCACTAGTCGCCAACTCGCCAAAATCTACACCCCTAAATTCCTCGGCTACGGTTTCATCCAGTTCCAAGCTGAGATTTTCACTCACATCTGGAGTTAATTCACTCTCACTAGTTGCCAACTCGGCAAAATCTACACCCCTAAATTCCTCGGCTACGGTTTCATCCAGTTCCAAGCTGAGATTTTCACTCACATCTGGAGTTGTACCACTCTCACTAGTTGCCAACTCGGCAAAATCTAAGGTGCTAGTTTCCTCAGCCACCGTCTCATCCAGTTCCAAGTTGAGATTTTCACTCACATCTGGAGTTATTGCACTCTCACTAGTTGCCAACTCGGCAAAATCTAAGGTGCTAGTTTCCTCAGCTACAGTCTCATCCAATTCCAAGCTGAGATTTTCACTCACATATGGAGTTATTGCACTCTCACTAGTCGCCAACTCCCCAAAATCTAAGCCGTTAAATTCCTCCGCTAGAGTCTCATCCAATTCCAAGCTGAGATTTTCGCTCACATCTGGAGTTGTACCACTCTCACTAATCGCCAACTCCTCAAAATCTAAGCCGTTAAATTCCTCCGCTACCGTCTCATCAAGTTCCAAGCTGAGATTTTCGCTAAAGTCTTGAATTGTTGTTTGTGTCAGTTCACTCTCACTAGCTGCCAACTCGCCAAAATCTAAGCCGTTAAATTCCTCTGCTACAGTCTCATCCAATTCCAAGCTGAGATTTTCGCTCACATCTGGAGTTGTACCACTCTCACTAGTCGCCAACTCCTCAAAATTTACACCCCTAAATTCCTCCGCTACAGTCTCATCCAGTTCCAAGCTGAGATTTTCGCTAAAGTCTTGAATTGTTGTTTGTGTCAATTCACTATCACTAGTCTGCAACTCCCCAAAATCTAAGCCGCTAAATTCCTCTGCTACAGTCTCATCAAGTTCCAAGCTGAGATTTTCGCTAAAATCTTGAATTGTTGTCTGTGTCAATTCACTCTCACTAGTCGCCAGTAGATATTCACCAAAATCTAAATTGCTAGTTTCCTCAGATTCTGTAGCTACAAGCTCATCATTAATTATTTGAGTATCATTAACAGCGATATCTTCAATGACAACATCTGTTAATTTACTAATAGGAATAGCCCATTCTTCTAGGTTAGTTGTTGGTAGTTCATTTTGTATTGCCAGTAAATTCTCATCTAAACTAGATTCACTAATTTCATCAAAGTTTGGAATCTCGAGATCATTTTCTAATTCAATAGAAACATTATTAATAACTTCTAGTTCTGATTGCGCCTCTGTATTTAAATTAATTGTAGAATCAAACAAATCATTATCAATGTTATCTGTATTTTCTCCTGATAATTCAACTTCAAATTCTGCAAATGTTAACTGAGAATCTTCTATAGAAGATATTTCTGGTAACTGATTGTTGGTAAATTCTGGTGTAAAGTCTAAAGTTTCTGGAGCTTGTGAAAATTCTGGAATTTGTGGAGGAGAAATTTGGCGATCGCCAATATTAGGAGTGGCAAGAGAGTTAGTGTTTTCTACTTCTGCAAACAAATTATCATCAGTATCTGATTCTAATATTAAAGCTAAATCTTCATCTGACTGGAGAAAAGTCTGATGTAAATCTTCCTGCAAACTTTCTAATCCAGAGATAGCATAATCCTGAGAGTTGCGGAAAATTTCACCTGATTCTGCCGCCGCTAATAAACTATCCTCTAATTCTTTGCCTATCTCACTTTTAACTACAGAGGGTAATAGTTGTTCTGCTTCTAATGGAATTTCTTGCTGCCATAAATTACCCAAATCTTCGTCACTAGCAGCAAATTCCAACACTGTTATAGGCTGCTCATCAAAGACACCGTTATTTTCTGTATCCTCTGTAGATAATTGAGTATTTTCATCTACATCTGCAAATAGATTATCTAGAATTAAGTCTTCTGTTTGTGTGTCTGGATTGCTGACAGGATGATTAATTAAACTCTCATCTAATGTGGTTGCATTCAAATCTTTTTCTATAAATAAATCATCAAAACTATTTGAGGGTTTATTGTGATCTTCAAAGTTAGAAATTGGTTGATTTATCGCTGAACTTGTCTCCCCTGTAATACTCAAAAACTCTTCTAATATGTCTGGATATTCTTGGATTTCAGTACTATCTAAATTTTCCGAGATTTCCTCAGAACTGTTAACATTTTTAATTGCTTTTTCCGGGATAAAATCACCAAAGAATAGACCTAACTTTTCTCTTTCATCTGCACTACTGGGAGATTCATAAGCATCACTATCAAGAGAGAGAAAATCATCTAAATCGCTATCAAATTCTTGAATAATAGTTTCTTTTATTTCTACTTCTGATTCATTAGCATTGCCATTTTCTATAATTTCCTCATGCTGCCAATTTTCATCTAATTCTGGTGTTTCACCTTCAAATAAATCAGCCAGGCTATTCAATTCAGCTAATCCTACTTCTGGGCCGTGGGTGTCGATTTTTGCAGCATGAACAAATGAACGCTCTTCACCTGTGGAGAAAAGATTAGTGTTAATGTCGCTCTCAGTAGCTGTACTGGCAAAAGTCAGTTCAGTATCTCCTTCAATCTCAAGTTGTTCGGAGACTTCAGTCAGACTAGTGACACTATCTGTAGGCAATTCTGGGGTTTTTACAGACAATACTTCCTGAATATTGTCTGGAGATTCACTAGCTGTTGGTGTAGGTAACGATTGTGTCACCGTAGATGGTACATCACCTAGTAACTCTTGAGCCACTTCTCCCAATGCAGTTTCGGGAAAACCCCAAAGCGATTCTAGTTGATCGCTAATGCTGATCTCAAGTTCTCTACCTTGCAGTACTAACTCTTGCGCTTTTTTAATTTCAGTGATGATAATTTTAGCTAAGGTGAGATAGCTATTTTCAGGATTACCAATAGCTCTGGCTGCGGCTTTAGACAAATTACACCAATTAGGCAAATTGCAGGTTTGACCGAGTTTCACTAACTCGTTGCAGCATTCCTGAAGATTCTGACGAGATTCGGGTGTTGCTGGTTGCTTAAATAGTTGCAACATTTCCCGCAGTGTTTGTAATACCTGGGTTTGAAATTCACCCCAATGATCATTGGTTGTGGATGCAACTGGTGTCGGTGGGGCTTGAGGTGTAGGGGTATTTACTGTATTATCTGGGGGAGTGGGTACATCCTGCCGGAAAAAGATTTCGGTGAGTGTGCTGACAGTATCTATTGAGGTTGGTTGAATAAAAGTAGATGTTTCTACTGTACCAGCACCACCTTGTTGCACTAATAGTTCTAGATGCTGATTCAGCCATTCAAATACAGGCTCTGTCTCTGACATCAAGGTATTAGCAGTTTCTTCTGATAAACCAAAGGGGCCACTTAACTGTTCTAAAAGTGCCTTGAGAGTATCAGACACACCCAGAAATAAGGATTCTAGTTTTTGATCAACCTGAATTGGATTTTCTTTAAGAACTTTGAAACAATCTTCCAGACGATGGGAGGTATGCTGAATGCTAGTCAGTCCCAGCATTGCTGCACCGCCTTTAATGGAGTGAGCCGCCCGGAAAACTTCGTTAATTAATTCCGGGTCGTTCAAGGTACTTTGAAGATTGAGTAACCCTTGCTCAATAGTATTGAGGTGGTCTCTAGCTTCTTCAATAAAGTAACCTAATATCCTCTGTTGTTGTTCCGGCAGCATAGTTTTTTAGTCAATAGTCAATAGTCATCAGTTATCAGTCATCAGTCATCAGTCATCAGTCAATAGCCAATTATGTAAACTTTGGACTTTGGACTTGGGACTATTGACTAATTACCTTGTTTCCATAGTTTCAACACGGAAACGTTCTACGGAAGCAATCAAGTCGCGGGAGACACCGACTAAGTTTTGTAGTGCGCCGGAAACTCGTTGTGCTTCTTGGGATGTTTCTTGGGCTGTGAGTTCTACAGATTGCATTACGTGGGCGACGGCACGGGAAGTTTCCGTCTGTTCTACGGTATCACTGGTAATCGAGCGCACCAGACTATCAATGCGATTTGCCACTTGGATGATATTTTCGAGCGATCGCTTGGCTTCTTCTGCCAGTTTTGTGCCTTTAATTACCTGTTGTGTACCTTCTTCCATTGCGGTCATTACTGAGCCGGTTTCGCTTTGGATTTGCATCACGATTTGCTCAATTTCTTTGAGGGATTTGGCTGATTTATCCGCTAACTGCCGGACTTCATCCGCCACAATTGCAAATCCCCTGCCGGCTTCTCCTGCCCTTGCCGCTTCAATACTGGCGTTGAGTGCCAGTAAGTTGGTACGGGAGGCAATTTGAGAAATTAACGCCACAATCTTAGAAATTTCTTGGGAGGATTCCGCGAGTCGTTTCACCTTGCGGGTAGTTTCGGCTACAGTTTCCCGAATTTCCAAAATCCCCGCCACAGTGTTTTCTACAGCTTCTCCACCTTTAAGAGCGATCGCACTGGCATCACGAGCTACAGTTTCTGCTTCCCGCGCCGCTTCTGCTACCCGTTGAATTGAGTCAGTCATCACCTGCACAGAATTTAAGGTAACAGCCAACTCTTCGGCTTGGCGCAAAGCATCGCTAGATAAGGCTGTAGCAAAGGTTTCCGAGTTGGTTGCACCTTTGGTTACTTCCTTGGCGGCAACTGTTACTTGTTGTACGATGTCTCGCAGGTTTTGAATTGTCAAGTTAAACGCATCAGCAACTGCTCCCAATACGTCGGCTGTCACTTCTGCTTGGACTGTTAAATCTCCTCTGGCTGCGCCTTCTACATCGTCTAAGAGGCGAATTACTTGACGTTGCAAGTTTTCTTTGGCTTCTTCTTGTTCATCAGCTTTACGTTGGGCTTCAAATGTAGTAGTAAAAATTACCCGCGCCATTTCATTAAAGCCAGCTGCTAATTGACCTAATTCATCTTCAGAATAAACCGTAGCCTCAACGTTGAGATTGCCTTGACGTACAGCATCAAATTGTCCTTGTAGATCCTTAGTAGTGCGGCGAACTTGTTTCAGAGTAATATTACCCATAAAAGCAGCTGTTGCAAAACCTGTGATCCCGGCGGCTAATGACATCGCCCAACCCGTATTTCGCACTGTTTCCCGTTGTTCAGGTGGTGAAAAACTGGTAGCTGCAAAGCTGACTGAAGCAACTACCAAAGCAGAGAACACACCCACTACACCACCTACTAGCCAAGGTTTGGCATCTAGAGTAGCGTTTTCTAAGGGGGCTAGCCAACCTTGTTCGACACTGACTTGAGGTTCTACTTTAGCAACATCTGTTTGGGTAAAAACTGGTACTGATTCTTGAGAGCCAGTAATGCTAAATAGTTCTTCATCACGATCATCACTATTGTTATTACTCGGAGTTTCTCTCACTTGATTCTGGGCAATGCTACCAAGTTCTGTAGAATTGGAAAGCATCACATCACTGAAGCTAGAATCAGCATCTGATAAGTCAAATCCAGGAATATTTCCTAAATCATCAAATTCATCAAAGTCATCTAGAAATTCTATATTACTCTTAGAATTATCTTGACTCAGGATATTACTTGTATCCTCATCATCCATCATGCTTTCTGAACCAAAAGCTGATTCAAATGCTTCCAAATCAAAACTTTCATCAATATCAAAGTTTTGAATCTCTTGTTTGGCTAATACCTCTGGATATGGCTGTTCTGGTTGAGCCAAATTACCATTTGTCTCTGATAATTCCTGTTGGTCTGCTATTGTTTGTAACCAGTTACTCGGTTCAGGGATATTATCTGTTGGTGCTGCACTGTTGTTAATTTCATCTTCAGCCAATGATAAATTATCACTAACTTCGGTTTGACTGATCAATTCCACATCTGAATTAGTTGATTGTTCAGATTCTTCAGGTTTGAGAAACTCCGCAGCACTATATTCTGCATTCAGGTTTGTTGGTATATCAAATTTCCCAAATGGGGAATCTAGAGTATTTTGATTGTCAAGTATTGATTCACTATCAGGACTGAAAAAATTACTATCAGCCTCTAGTTCTTCCAGGCTATCTTCTGAGGTATCTTCTTGCCAGAAAACAGGTAAATCTAATTCTTCCGAATCTGGTTGATTATTTGTATCTAATTGCTGTTCACTGGGTTGTACATTCACAGCAAAAGGATCGTCACTCAAAGTTTCTATAGATGCTGATTCTGGTGGCGATGAGAAGCTGTCTGTAGAAATTTCAAAGGGATTATCCAATGCAATTTCTGGTGTATTGACAACTCCTTGGTTAGTCTCAAGACCATTCAAATCCAAGCTACTAAGATCAAAATTATCTATCCCTCCTAAATCTTCTAATTCTGCTGTATCAGGTTCTACTACATCGGATGTATTACTCAGATGAATTGGTTCTTGATGCTCAATTTGCTCTGCAATAAGCTTTTGATATTGGCTGATATTTTCTAAACTCTTGTGAGCGGCACTAATCAGTTCTAAATCATCAGTCAACTCTAAAACTTTTTCATATTCTACTTCCGCAATATCGTATTTTTGCAAAACATAGTAGATGTGACCCCGCAATAAATGGCAATTAGGGTCATCTGGAACATTCTGCACCACCTGATCAACTAAAGTAGCGGCAACTTCATAGTTTTGTTGCGCGTAGGCTGTATAAGCCTGTTGATATGTTTCGAGGTAATCTTCTATACTTGCTGCCATTTCCTCCCTCCAAATTTCATCCTGCCCACCGCGCACTCCGCAAAATTGCCATTTGATCAAGTAGTCTTAGACACTGATTGTTTTTAGGTTCTAATAACCACTCTCCACGCAAAAAGGGAGTCATGGTATCCGGTATGTTAGTAGGTGGCATCAGATTTTGGACATCTAGCCAATCCATACCACCAATTGCTTCTACGGCTAAACCGACGATGGTGTCTTGTTCTTGCACGGCAATGACCGGAATTTCTGCTTTATCTGTGTTTAATGGAGTTGCTTCCCCTAGAAACTGACCTAAATCAGCAACCCAAATTACTCGACCTCGTAAATTTAGAGTACCCAAAAGTAAAGGAGAAGCATTAGGAATCGGGGTAATTCTATCAGGACTTAGTTCCATCACTTCTCGGATACCAGTTGCGGGTAGTGCAAACTCCTGATGCGAAGGAATGTAAAACCGCAAATGTAACTCACCTTCAGGACTTTCTACTTGTAATTCAGGACGAAAGTGATCTTGACCACTGCCATTTAAAAAGTCCGGTTTGCTAACCATGTTGTATTCATCCTTATCCTCGCAGCAGTTGTTTGACTGTTCCCACCAACTCGGTTGGTTGAAACGGTTTAGCTATGTAAGCATCCGCCCCCTGTTTCATGCCCCAGTAGCGGTCAAATTCTTCACCTTTAGAAGAACACATCACGACGGGAACATTTTGGGTTTTGGGGTCAGACTTTAATCGTCGGCAAACTTCGTAGCCATTCATTCGGGGCATAACAATATCTAAAACCACCAGGTCTGGAGGTTCAGTTTGAATTGCCTCTAATGCTTCTAGTCCGTCAGTGGCATGGGTGACTGTTAAACCACTGGCTTTGAGGAGGTCTGTAATCATCTCCCTCTGAGCAAGACTATCTTCCACAATCAGAACTGTACTCATAAATGGCTACCTACCTCCTGGTGTAGACGTTCCTCTCTGGAACATTCCCTGATCTCCCCACAAATAGTTACTGTATAAATTAAATCTAAGATTTTACCAAGTTGGCTGGATACTAACTTTAGTTTGAGAGTTGGTCGATTCTGTGATAACATTTTTTACCGCATTTTCTATGGGATCAACAAGTGTTGTCTTGAGTTGATTACGCCACACCAGATCAAATATTGAGATATTTTTTGATCAACATTAGTAATTCTGCATCATTAAAAGGTTTTGTTAATAAATCTGTTGCCCCAAAAATCTTTGCCCTAACTCGATCTATAAATTTATCTTTACTAGTCATCATAATCATCGGTATATACCGAAAAGCTGGAGATTGTCGCAGCATGGCACACATCTCATAACCACTTAATTCCGGCATGGCTATTTCACATAAAATGACATGGGGCTGGAGTTGAAAAATCAAACTGAGTGCTTCCAGGGCGTTACTGAGGCTGATAGCTTCATATCCTTGTGTGCGTAAAACAGACTCTAGCCTCTCCCCAGTACTCTTGCTTGTGTCAATACATAATATCTTCATCTTTTCTTGATTCGTCGCTTGTGCTTCTAAGTTAGTAGTTTCTGGATATGTTAATTTCAGCCAACCCTGTTGTATATATGGATATATGGTCTTAGCTACCGTCAACATATCACGATCAAGATAGCGACTCAGTTGACGTAACGATGTTTGACCATCTGCCCATTGCTGGAGTTTATTGACTGTGGTTGTTGGTAGTGAGGAATGTAAATGAACTGTTGGGGCAAGTATTAGTAGTTGTTCTGGAGATTGAATATATGGGTATAGCTGCTTCCACTCTTGTAACTGTTGGGTAATTTTAGCCGTTAAAGGGGCAATCTCCCAGCTAGTTAATTGTGGTGCTAGTGCTGTATCCTGATGAAAAATAAAACTACCCCGGTGTAAGGTCAGTAAGTCAAATAGTGTCTCACAAATCAAGCGATAGATGATCACCCGTGCTTGTTTGGGGTTGATAATATTTTTCTCTAACAGTATCCAAAGGTAGTCATATTCTGAAGCATTTTCTGCACCTAAGCATGGTATGGGCTGTTCATTTAGGGATAATTCGCCACGGTATTGACGTAAGTAATCGTCAATGCGTGACAAATTATTATTCCCTTCTTGGGAATAAATAATTTGTCCATTGTCGAAAAAAATTAACCAAGCTTTATGTTCACCTTCTGGAAATACTTTACCTTGATGGTGAAAATTGTAGCTTTCAATGAAAAGTTGCCCAGTTCGCTGTCCTAGTTCAATTAATTGCAGGATACTGCGAATATCAATTTCCTGTAAATTTCCCTGCATTTACTTCTAAGTAGCTCCTCTTGATGCCGTTAATGTTAGCCGATCAATCAAGTTTTGTGATTTTGCCTTTTAGCTGTTGATTTTTACCTTGTTGTACCAGTTTTAATCAAGGAATCGATTCAGCTATAAACCGTAAATTTTCTTAATACTCTTTGACAAAGTTAGTGATAACACGGAAGTCATTGTAACTGCCATCAGTACAAAATATAAAGACGCGATCAAATCGCTTTTATAAAATATCAGGACGTAAAACTAAGCGTCTATAAATAGTTTTGTTTGTTTTGTTTTCCTAAAGTTTAGGTGAATAAGACAATTTAGCAGAATTATATAAGGTATATTTTCTAACAAATACATGAAGTACCAAGAGGACTAGCGGTGTGCTGTATTTAGCAGAAGTACAAAAGCAGAAAGGCGGATTACTAGGTGGTAGTTCCAAAACCGAACTGAAACTGCTAGCTTGTCAGCGAACCGACCAGAATTGGAGTCCTGTGTCGGAAGAAGTCATAGGTGCTGAGGAAGCTAGCAAATTAAATGATGGCGCATTAGTGCTGGTAGAAGTGACTCCCAATCGCCAAGTACAAAGACTGCAAGAGGCTGGTAGGCCACTTGTTAATATTTTGCAAAATTTTTCTCGTCAGCTAGAAAAATATAAGCTCAAGGAAGACGAAATTGATCAATGGAAGGAATCGCTGACATTTCAGGCGCAAGAGTTAAATCGCCGTGAAATGGACATGGAAGTGCGATTAGAACAGTTGCAAAATATGGAAGAGGAGTTTCAACGTTTAGAGTCGCAACAACAAGAAGTTGAATCATCCCGCGAAAAAATTGCCGAGTTGCAAGTAGAAATTGACCGTAATCGTCAGGAATTAGAAGGTGCGTGGGAGCATTTACGGGGTGAACAGCGTCGCTTAGAGGAGCGTCTGCAAGAGGGAGGAGTATTAGACGCAGCCCAAAGTCACAAAATCAGCGAGTTACTCAATCACTTGTCGAGTCGTGTTGCTCCTATCGAGTCATTGCGGGAAAATCTTCACATAGCTGTTGAACTAGTTGAAAAACAACAAGCTATTCTCAATCCCCATTGGGAAAAATTCACCCAACAAAAAACTTTAGCCGATCAACAGCAACAAGAAGTTGAACAACTAGCGCAAACTTATAGCGATCGCCAAAACGCATGGCAACAAGCACAAACTGCTCTAGATCAACAGACTGCCCAATTTAAACTAAATACGGCATCTCTCGCCAGCAAACAAGAACATATTCAGATACTAAAACAGCAGTTGCAATCTCAAGATGAGTTATACCAACAACTTTATTCTTTGGCTGCAACATCTGGCTGCACATTTCCAGGTCAAAAAATTGATGTGCAGGCTCTAGAAAATATGCCTATCAATGAACTGCAAACAACAATACAACATTTATCAGAAAAGTTAGACATAGATTCTAGTTTTGTTCATGATCAAGAACAAGAACTTAAATATAAACAAGAAACCATAGAAGAACTCCAAAGCAAGATTAATCAAGCATCTGGTCAGGATGTCAGCAATTTGCAAACAGAATTGGCAGATGAACAAGACTTATATCAGATGCTCAACGAAACTTTAGTGGGACAAAGACGCAATTTGTTGATGCGGCAACAAGTCATTAAACAACACCAGAATATCCTACTACGACGACAAGGAAAGACAGTTCCTCATACTGAAGAAGAAAATAATATTGACTTTAGCCCGATTCTTTCTCAGATGGAACAATACAAGCAACAACACTCACAGGAATTGCAGAAATTAGGTCATGAAATTGAACAAATGCGTGCTGCGCTGGAACTAGATCAAGGGATGATTGACAATCAAACCCACGACCTAGAACAACAGCAACAAGAACTAAAAACGATGGCAGATAATCTCCAGTCTCTCAGGACGGCTAACGCTGAGTGCTGGGGTAGGGTAAATCTTTATCAAGAATCACTACAAGCTATCCAAGATTGTTTAGATGAGTTAAGACGCAAGCTACAAAGCATGAATGAATCCTTGGGTCAAATTCAAGAAACTGGTGATCATCAACTCCAAACTATTACTGAAATCCGTCAGACTATTGGCAGTTTACTATCTCAGCCAGAGTTGTTAGCTTCTTAGATAGAATTAACATCCAGTCCCTAATAATATCCAGTCACCTTGGACTTGAGCGATCGCACCACCAGGAAAAGGATCGGTTTGCGATCGGTTGGGGGCTATAATTAAGGCTGTTAATTTCTCGATATGTTCAAAATTAGGAGCATCAGGAAGTATTTGTTGTAATACCTGACGCATTACCCGCCGTTGCAATGCTAACGGTGCTTTTTGTAATATCCGCCGATTTAAGCGTAGTGGTAACAAACTTTCTCCATTTTCTTTCCCCAATCCCCAGTCCCCTGTAGCCTCTTCCCGTAACTTCTGGGCTGCTTGTTCTAAATATTCCACTTCTGCTTGGAGAATTTCAGCAGTTTGAGCTATAGCTAATTCCGCTTGGGGATTAAAGTTTTGTTGTAAATATGGGATGAGTTCTTGACGGATACGGTTACGGGCGTATTTTAAATCTTGGTTGGTGGAATCTTCCCAAATTGGCAAGTTAAAATCTTCACAAAATTGCTCTGTTTGTCTGCGGGTAACTTCCAACAGGGGACGCACTAACACAATTTTCTCAGTTAAGGGACGTTGCCAAGTGAGAGCTTGCAAACCATCAGCACCGGTTCCGCGAATTAAATTATAAAGCAAAGTTTCGGCGCGATCGCTAGCGGTGTGACCAGTGAGGATATATTGATAATTATGAGCTTGGGCGATCGCTATTAAAGCTTGATAACGCCAATCACGAGCCTCGGCCTCGGTATTTACTGGTTGAGTGGCTGTTGCTAAATAAAAAGATACACCCCAGTTTTTCGCTAAACTCTCTACGTGCTGGGCATTAGCTTGAGAATCTTCCCGCCAACGATGATCACAATGGGCAATACCTAACTCCCATTGCCATTTGGGTTGTAAATCTAACAATAATTTACACAAACACAGAGAATCTTGCCCACCAGAAACTGCCACTAATAGCCGATTTTGACGGTCAAATAGGTGGCGCGATCGCATGGTACGATGTATTTTGGCGTGGAGAGCAGTCCATATCATGTTACACGCAGGGGGCAGGGGGCAACTTTTAAGGGCAGGGGGCAGGGGGCAGGGGAAGAATGAGCTGTAGCCGGGATTTAGAGAAATGGTATTAACTATAAAAAAGGTGCAAAGACCCTATTTTCACGTCTTTGCACCTATTCTAAAATTGAACTAACTACTAAACACCTCAACAGGTAAACGACTAAAAGACAACCTTTCATTCTGCACATCGACAAAAATTGTATCCCCGTCGTTAAATTCACCGCGCAAAATCGCCTTAGCAATTTGGGTTTCTAACTCACGCTGAATGGCTCGTTTGAGTGGACGCGCTCCAAACACGGGGTCATACCCTACTTCTGCCAAAAAGTCAAGAGCAGCATCAGAAAGTCGTAGGGACATCTTGCGATCGCTTAATCTATCCCTTAATCTCTCCACTTGCAACTGAACAATCTGCCGTAATTCTCGCTTATCTAAACCGTGGAAGATAATAATCT
Organism: Aliinostoc maniaoense; assembly: GCF_058172895.1. NCBI lineage: Bacteria > Bacillati > Cyanobacteriota > Cyanophyceae > Nostocales > Nodulariaceae > Aliinostoc > Aliinostoc maniaoense. Next base: position 206,032 of record NZ_CP187952.1, read on the forward strand.
CATCAATGCGGTTGAGGAACTCAGGCCGGAAACTACTCCGCATCGCTTCCATTACCCGATGACGCATTTCATCGTAGCGGGAATCATCACCAGCCACATCGAGAATGTACTGTGAACCAATATTACTGGTCATAATAATAATGGTGTTCTTAAAGTCCACAGTATGACCTTGGGCATCGGTAACACGGCCATCATCGAGAATTTGCAGGAAAATATTAAACACATCGGGGTGTGCTTTCTCGATTTCGTCAAATAGAATCACAGCGTAAGGACGACGACGAATAGCTTCGGTGAGTTGTCCCCCTTCTTCGTAACCTACATAACCAGGAGGCGCGCCAATTAACCGTGAAACTGCGTGTTTCTCCATATATTCAGACATATCAATCCGCACTAGTGCTTCTTCGGTGTCGAACATATACGCCGCTAATGCCTTAGCTAACTCAGTTTTACCTACCCCTGTAGGGCCAAGGAATACAAAGCTAGCAATAGGACGATTAGGATCAGCCAAGCCAGCGCGCGATCGCTGAATCGCATCGGCTACAGCTGTAACTGCTTCTGATTGTCCAATTACGCGGTGATGGAGTTCATCTTCTAAGTGCAGCAGTTTTTCCTTCTCAGATTCCACTAACTTACTGATGGGTATCCCCGTCCACTTAGAAATAATCTCTGCAATATCGGCTTCGGTGACTTCTTCCCGCAACAGAGATTTACCTGTACCTTGGGCTTGGGCTAATTCCCGTTCTGTAGCTTCTAAGCGGCGGTGTAAGTCGGTTAAATTGCCATATTTCAATTCTGCCGCCCGGTTGAGGTCGTAGTTTCTTTCCGCTTGCTGAATTTCTAAGTTAACTTTATCAATTTCTTCCTTGACAGACTGAAGTTTTGTAATCACATCTTTTTCAGACTGCCATTGAGCATTCAGGGTTCTTTGTTCTTCTTTTAAATCCGCTAGTTCTTTTTCCAGTCTTTCTAACCGTTCGCGGGAAGCTGCATCACTTTCTTTTTGTAAAGATAGCTTCTCCATTTCCAACTGCAAAATTTTGCGGTCGATTTCGTCGAGTTCTTCCGGTTTAGAAGTAATCTCCATTTTCAATCTTGCGGCGGCTTCGTCTACCAAGTCAATGGCTTTATCGGGTAAAAAGCGATCGCTAATATACCGACTAGACAATGTAGCGGCTGCAACTAAGGAACTATCAGAAATTTTTACCCCGTGGTGGACTTCATAGCGTTCCTTCAATCCCCGCAAAATAGAGATTGTATCTTCAACGCTGGGCTGATCTACATAAACTTGCTGGAAGCGTCTTTCTAAAGCTGCGTCTTTCTCGATATATTTACGATATTCATCTAAAGTTGTCGCCCCGATGCAACGCAACTCACCCCGCGCCAACATCGGTTTTAACAAGTTCCCCGCATCCATCGCGCCTTGGGTTGCACCTGCACCGACGACGGTATGAATTTCATCAATAAATAAAACTATATTGCCACCAGATTCAGTGACTTCCTTTAAGACGGCTTTTAAACGCTCCTCAAATTCACCCCGGAATTTTGCCCCGGCAATCATCGCCCCCATATCTAAGGAAATTAACTTGCGGTCTTTGAGGGATTGAGGAACATCACCTGCTACAATACGCTGTGCTAGACCTTCCGCGATCGCAGTTTTACCAACGCCTGGTTCACCAATCAACACAGGGTTATTTTTGGTACGGCGAGACAAAATTTGAATGGTGCGGCGAATTTCATCATCCCGCCCAATGACTGGATCTAGTTGACCTTTACGGGCTGCTTCTGTAAGATCACGTCCGTATTTCTCCAGTGATTGGTACTTGCCTTCTGGATTTTGGTCGGTCACTGTTTGACTCCCACGAACTTGTTTAATAATATTTTTGAGCTTGTTTTCGTCTAACCCAAATTCTTGAAATAATGCCTTACCAAAGCGATCGTCTTTAGCGTAAGCCAGTAATAAGTGTTCAATAGAAATATATTCGTCTTTAAAATCTTTTCGGTAGCCTTCAGCGCGGTCTAAGAGCGTATCTAAACTCCGCCCCAAGTATACAGAAGTGCTATTCCCTGAGACTTTCGGTTGACGTTGGATAAATTGTTCGGTGCGGTCAGTGATTTTTTGTAAGCTTACACCCGCTTTAGTCAAAATCGCACTTGCTAAACCTTCTTGCTCTAGCAGAGCTTTCATCAGGTGTTCACTTTCTATCTGCTGCTGTTGATGCTGTTTAGCAATGTCAGGAGTATGAGCGATCGCTTCCCAGGCTTTTTCTGTAAATTGGTTAGGATTAGTTGGTTGCATAGGCTGATTGAGGAACTTAGACGCGCAGATGCAGATAAAACAATCATTATTTGTTGTTCTTATATGGTTATTGTAGGAATAGTAGTAGAAATAGCTAGATCGGTCTTCACGTCTTCATCTGGTAGTAGTATTACCTGTGAGCTGGTGCTGTTGAGCTTTGAATATTGACCAATGACTAAAAAACAAAAATTTCCTTACTTACTAGGTTCTAAATGGACAGCAACCACAAAAATAGATGGCTGGAGACACTTTCAAGTCGTCAATCGCAAAAATCAGGGTAAATGGGTTTATGCGGAGATGGTAGCAGCTTGTGATCCTAGTGTCCGTTTTTGGATCAACGCTAAATTATTGCAAGACGGTTCTCAGTGGCAAGCTGGATGGCAGTCCCTCAAAGAAATCGAGGCAATAGAATCACAACTGCAATTTTAATTAATCTTCAAGCTATTGGAAAAATTAATATTTTTTTACAAAAAAGTTTGATTTCACTAATAGAACTGAACTCAGAAAGGTTGAGGTATAGCAGGGGAAAGATGATTTACTGATCCCCTGCTATCAATATAGGGTTTGGATCTAGTTTGCATATAGTTTGCGATCGTCTCTATATTCAAAAACCCTTCACATACCACAATAAAGATTCAACTCTCGGAAATATTTTAAATTTTTTTATGATAGATGATTATTTTATTTTGTTTTTTGTAACTAATTTTATGTTAAAAGTTTAAAAACTCTAATATATAAGCTTAAATAATTAAATTATGTGCTTTTATGGCAATTTTAATGTTTTTATTTTAAATAAAATGACTAAGCATTCTTTTACAGCGTTTTTCATATTTAACACCCCTTTCTTTATCGTGAAATTTCGTCAATAATCACAGTCACAGACCTCAAAAATTGCTCTTGTAGAGACGGCAATTTATCGCATCTCGCCAAGATTTTGATAAAAAAAAGATAAGAGGCAAACAAAAGTGAAATTAGCAGTTTACGGAAAAGGTGGGATAGGTAAATCCACAACTAGCTGTAATATCTCCGTCGCCCTAGCCAAACGGGGCAAAAAAGTCCTACAAATCGGCTGCGACCCCAAACACGACAGCACCTTTACCCTAACTGGGTTTTTGATTCCGACGATCATTGATACCCTGCAAGAAAAAGACTACCACTACGAAGATGTTTGGCCAGAAGATGTCATTTACAAAGGCTATGGTGGTGTAGACTGCGTAGAAGCTGGTGGCCCCCCTGCGGGTGCTGGCTGTGGTGGGTACGTTGTCGGCGAAACCGTGAAATTACTGAAGGAACTCAACGCCTTTGATGAGTATGATGTGATCTTGTTTGATGTCTTGGGTGACGTTGTTTGTGGCGGTTTTGCAGCACCACTCAATTATGCCGACTATTGCATGATTGTTACCGATAACGGCTTTGATGCTTTGTTTGCTGCTAATCGTATTGCAGCTTCTGTGCGAGAAAAAGCACGAACTCACCCACTCCGTCTAGCTGGTTTAATTGGCAATCGTACCTCCAAGCGGGACTTGATTGAAAAGTATGTTGAAGCCGTTCCTATGCCCGTACTGGAAGTCTTGCCACTAATAGAAGATATCAGGGTATCGCGCGTTAAAGGTAAAACTTTGTTTGAGATGGCAGAACATGACCCATCTTTAAACTACGTTTGTGACTACTACCTCAACATTGCCGACCAAATTCTTGCCCGTCCTGAAGGAGTCGTACCTAACGATGCTCCCGACCGTGAATTATTTTCTTTATTATCCGATTTTTATTTAAATCCGCGTAAACCACAGGTTGCTAATCCTGAAGAGGAATTAGACTTGATGATTGTATAAATCATCTAGTTTTCAGGATGGGGGTCAATATGGCTTTCTTTCATAGCTTTACAGATTCAATCAGACACAAGTGGTTACAATTTTTCCAAGCCAATCGTGATTGGATAAAACTCCATATGCAAGTGGAGTCAGTATATACACCTGATGGTGGGAAGCGTCCGCCTTCTTACCTCATCCTGGGAGTAATAAACGCGCTAGAGCCGAAATTAGCGCAGTTAATGTTTCCTTTTTCTAAATTGAATCCTGATGCGGATACTTTAATTGAGGTACTGGATTTAAACTTTGACCCAGACATCGCCCTCGGTAACAGTACCATCTCCGATACAGAACCTTCTAGTTTAGGGATGGAAGACAATACTGAAGAAGATGCCTTTGCAGTTTCTCATACCGATAGTTTTGAGGAAGATAGTGAACCTCAAACCCTGATAGTCGGCGATATGCAAGATACCTTCAACAGACTGACAACAGCTAACCAAGAAGAAGATTTCGCTGATGTTTCCTTTGATGTTGCAGCTGCATCAGTAGAGAAAATGCAAGATCAACTCCTTGAGGATCTGAGTACACCCGATGAAAATGCTTTCGGTGACGTGTTATCAGATGTCTGGGGTGATGAGACATCCTTACAAAAGGGTGAAGACAATAATGATTTCATGGGGGAAGAATTACCAGCCGGCGTTTTTGATGAATCGGAAATTGCCCGTCTCTTCCCCAACGCATAAATACGTTGCTGTTGAATTTAGGGATTGTTAGTTGGTGCTATGTGCCAGGTACTACAGCGTGAGGGAGTAGAGAGTAAAATTTATTACTTACTACTCCCGGTTGAGGCTGACCCTATTTTCACCTGCCTTTAAATATAAAGGGGAGAAAAACCAAAATGACCGTCGCGCAAGAACCAACAGCTTTAAACTTTGAGTGTGAAACAGGAAATTACCATACCTTCTGCCCAATTAGCTGTGTGGCATGGTTATATCAAAAAATAGAAGATAGCTTCTTTTTAGTGATTGGCACTAAAACTTGTGGGTACTTCCTACAAAACGCGATGGGGGTAATGATTTTTGCCGAACCCCGTTATGCAATGGCAGAATTAGAAGAAGGGGATATTTCAGCACAATTGAATGATTATGAGGAATTAAAGCGATTGTGTGAGCAAATCAAACGCGATCGCAATCCTAGTGTCATTGTCTGGATTGGCACTTGCACCACTGAAATCATCAAAATGGACTTGGAAGGTTTAGCACCCAAGTTAGAAGGTGAAATTGGTATCCCCATTGTAGTGGCGCGTGCTAACGGCTTAGATTACGCCTTCACCCAAGGGGAAGACACCGTATTAGCTGCAATGGCTAACCGTTGTCCTAATCAAGTTCCCGTAGGGGAAAGCGAAAAACATGAGCGTAACGCTATTCAAAAGCTGCTGCATTTCGGGAAGAAAAAAGAAGAAGTGGTGCAGGAAGAATCAGAGTATGTAGATCATCCTCCCTTAGTTCTTTTCGGTTCTCTACCTGATCCTGTTGTTACCCAGTTAACCTTAGAACTGAAAAAACAAGGAATCAAAGTTTCCGGCTGGCTACCCGCTAAACGCTTTACAGAATTACCAGTGTTAGAAGAAGGGTATTATGTCGCTGGTGTCAATCCCTTCCTCAGCCGCACTGCTACCACCTTAATGCGTCGTCGCAAATGTAAACTCATCGGCGCACCCTTCCCCATCGGCCCTGATGGTACTCGCGCTTGGATTGAAAAAATCTGCTCGGTATTTGGAATTACACCACAAGGCTTAGAAGAACGGGAAGCACAAATTTGGGCAGGGTTAGAAGACTACGTAAAATTAATTCGTGGTAAGTCCGTGTTTTTCATGGGTGACAACTTGTTAGAAGTTTCCCTAGCACGGTTCTTAGTACGCTGCGGGATGACTGTTCATGAAGTTGGTATCCCCTACATGGATAAACGCTATCAAGCGGCTGAGTTAGCCATGTTAGAGAAGGCTTGTCAGGAAATGGGTGTACCTCTGCCAAAAATTGTGGAGAAGCCAGATAATTACAACCAAGTGCAGCGAATTTATGATTTAAAACCAGATTTAGTCATTACTGGCATGGCACACGCTAACCCCTTAGAGGCGCGAGGGATTAATACAAAATGGTCTGTAGAGTTTACCTTTGCTCAAATTCACGGTTTTACTAATGCCCGTGACATTTTAGAGTTGGTGACTCGTCCACTGCGTCGTAATCATAATTTGAAAGATTTGGGTTGGGATAAGTTGGTGAAGGAAGAAGCGAAGATTTAATATTTGGGTTTTCAATGAATTATTTAGAGGCGAACTGTGTTCGCCTTTTTTTTATGTTTCGCGCATTCGCCCTTGGCGTTCCCGCAGGGTAGGCGCAAAGGCGCAAAGTAAAGATGTATTTTTAAGTGGCGAGTGATATTTGTAGGGGTGTTGATGGGATTATATACATTAACTCTGCACCGTTTGGTTGATTCTCTGTAGGAGTTAATTTGAGCCATTCATGAAAGCTGATACCTAATTGAGATATTGCCTGTATTTCTGTTTGATAAGATTCAAAACGGCGATTGGTTTCAATCATCGATTCTATGATTTCTAATAGCTGAGGAAGTCGTTTATCTGCTTCTCGCTTCAAATCACTGACATTTGGGCCTAACCAACCTCCTTGAACTTCAACACGACTTATAATAGCTGTTGGCAGAGATTCCACCCACTTATTAGGGTCTTGCACCATCTTATAGAAATTCTCCCGTTGCATTTCAAATACTGTATTTTCTTCCAAAGTTGGATCAATCCATTGGTAGACTTTAGTTAATCTTCTTAAGTCAATTTTGTCTTTAAAATGAGGTTGCAGATAAGCTGCTGGATTAGAAGTTAGTAAAATTTCAACATATTTTTGAATACGAGAACGGATAACTCTTGACCCTTCCTGAAAACGACGCAGTGCTGTTTCGTGTTCTTCTAATTCTAAATAACAACGTGTTTCAGCTAGATATGCCAAAGATAAAGTCAGCAGGTATTCATCAGCTATTTGGCTTTGCTGCTCAATTTCGATATCAGTAAACTCAGTATAAATATGTTCTGCTTCTAAAAAACGGTTGATAGCTTGTAATGCGCTACTTCTACGATTTTCAGATTTAGTCATCGTAAAAGCATTAATTGCTAATTCAATCGCAGCACGAAAATTAGCGTAAAAACTTAGATCAATTTTACGGTTAATTTTAGTTAATAATTCTTGTGCTTGTTGTAAGCTTTGTTCTATGTCTTTAAGACGTTGCGCTATCACAGCAAAACCCATCACTGAAACACCGAGATTCATTATGCTAGTAGCAGTAGTTACCTGTAAAATTCCTTGAGTATGTTGTAAATTTTGACCTATTTCTTCTAACTGATTTTCAATACTACCTAAACGTCCATTAACATCAGCTAAACCTTTTCCTGTCACAGCCGTGTTAGCAACAGTTGCAACTAAATTCACCCCAGACACAGCAAGATTTCCTAAATTTGTTTGTTCAACTCCGCCTAAACGCTGGCTGACATTAGCTAAACCTTTTCCCGTAACAGTAGTATTAGCTCCTGAAGCAACTAAATTTGCTCCTGAAAAAACTAGGTTGAGAAAATTGTTAGAGGAGTAAGTTGTTGTTATTGGGGAATTATTGGTTATTTCTCTGAGCCAAGTGACGACTTGTTTTGTAGTAGCGTCAACTATTACACCTCCAATTCTGATAAACTTTCCAGCAACTAGACCTTCAACAATATGTGGTGCAAGTGCAAATGCAATTTGAATTGGTAAACTCATGATATTCTCCTGGTGGTCATAACTCAGTCATGGAGTATCAGCTTTGCTTGTATTTAGCAGATAATCGGGCTTGAGTTATTATTCCCAATTTGGGTTGGAGAGTATCTAATTAACTAGCGATCGCTCTTTTCTAGCTAACTCTAGATAATAGGATATAAAGAGCTATCATCTGACAAAAACTGTTGTTTAATATAGTGAACTTTAGTTCTCAAAGCAGGACTAAAGTCCTTACTACGAACTGAATCCTAGCATTTTTACATGACTTAACATAATTTGGTTTTTTGAAGTCGTTCTAGTAATTACGAATTACGTAGCTTGCTTCCGCGTAGCGAAATTACGAATTACGAATTACGAATTACGAATTATATTAATGCCTACCGGAAACAGTGATGTTGATATTATCGTTGAGTCGCCGAACTAGACGCGATAACTCACGAATAATATTTACGGCAATTTCGGGGGTTTCTTCAATGGCATCGTAAAGTTGCTCTTGGGTGAGTTCTAAAAATTCGCAAGATTCTAAGGTAGTGACACTAGCGGAACGGGGTTGAGTATCAAATACTGCCATTTCACCAAAGTATTTACCCTGATCTACAACTGCCAGTTGTTTATCACCAATATGAACTTTAACTCTACCGGAGACGACTATATAGAGCGATCGCCCTTCTTCTCCCTGTCTGAAAATGGTATGATTTGCGGGAAAATGCAACTCGTGCATCACGGAAGTCAGGCGGACAATAAAATCATCCCGCAATTCTTTAAAAATTGGCACTCGCCGAACAAATAATAAACGGTCAACGCTACTCAGCATAATTTATAGTTAAATTTATCACATTAATAATACGCAATATATATATGCTATGTTGCGGGTGAGTTTGAGTGTAATGTGGCGATCGCTTATTTTCAGTAATAGGTATAAAATCTTGTAGCAACGGTGAATACTCCTGATTGGTAGATGCAGAAATCAGATAAATAATACTAACTATATTCCTATCCGTTGTTAGCAAGTATACGCTACTTTTAAAATAAAGGTGATCAGCTATTCAATTTCAGTAACTTCGGCTGCAAACTCCACCTGTCGATATATGTCAGCAATGGCTATTTCTACATTCACTGATTCTAGTAACAAGCGATCGCCCAAATTATACTCTGACAGTACCCATTTCCCCTGTTCGTTGCGGCGAAATACTTCTACAACTGGTTGCCCTACTTGTACTAAAACATATTCTTGCAAAGTCGCAGATTGACGATATGCAGCAAACTTTTTCCCTCGATCAGCTGCCTCTGTGGAAGGTGATAGCACTTCGATAATTAAGCAGGGAAATTGTACCCATTGAGGATCTTGCTCACGCTGATCACAAGTCACCACCACATCAGGATAAAAGTACTTTTCACCAGGTTTTACTTGCACTTTCACATCTACAATGTATACCTCACAGGGGCTATCTGCTAGGGCATCATCTAGAATTTTGAACCAATTTCCTGACACTCGATTATGGTTGCGTGTTCCGCCGCTCATCGCTATGACTTCACCATCCCAATATTCATAGCGTTGTTCTTGGGTGGATTCCCAAATCAGATATTCTTCTGCACTCATGAAAGTGCTGTCTTGTAAAGCAACCATAGATCAATCCAAGAATAAATTAGTTTTTACCGTATAAGTCAGTCGATGTAATCAAACCAAACTCTTTTCCCCCTGCTCCCTGCCCCCTGCCCCCTGCAATAATTATTCACCCCAACCTACTTATTAAGATAGCGTTGAGGAAAATTTCTGCATTCTATTGTTAATTTTCGTAAAATTGCAGACACTAAAACTAGAAACCTGATAAACACCTAGATAAACTATCAAAGAGTGCATCTGTACTGCTAGTTAATAATCTGTAAATATGGCGATATGGCCTGAATGATCCCAGTACAACTTATCCTCAAAAATTTTCTTAGTTACCGTGATGCAACGTTAGATTTTAGTGGTTTGCATACGGCTTGTATTTGTGGTTCTAATGGAGCAGGTAAATCATCACTTCTGGAAGCAATCACATGGGCGGTTTGGGGTGAAAGCCGAGCAGCTGCTGAAGATGATGTGATTCATTCTGGTGCAAAGGAAGTGAGAGTTGATTTTACTTTTCTCAGTAACCAACAAAAATATCGCATCATTCGCAGCCGAGTTAGGGGTGCGGCTGGAGGGTTGGAGTTTCAAATTGAAACGCCATCTGGGTTTCGTCCCTTAACAGGCAAAGGAGTTAGGGCAACCCAGGAGTTAATTTTAGAGTATATTAAACTCGACTATGATACTTTTATTAATTCTGCCTATCTGCGACAAGGACGAGCCGATGAATTTATGCTCAAGCGTCCGAGTGAACGCAAAGAGATTTTAGCAGAGTTATTAAAGTTAAATCAGTATGATGAATTAGAAGAACGGGCGAAGGATTCATCTCGGCAATTTAAAGCTAGAGCGGAGGAATTAGAACGCTCTTTAGAGTCAATTAAAACTCAACTACAACAACGTCAGACAACTCAAGCCGAGCGTGCAGAATTAGAGTCAGAAATTAACCAATTACAACAAGTACAAGCTTTTGATAATATTCAATTACAAAGTTTGCAAGTTGTCCAACACCAACGCTCTAATTGGGAACAGCAACTAAATTTTGTTAAACAGCAATACCAGAATTTAACTCAAGATTGCGATCGCCTACAACAAGAGCAGTCATCTATTAATAGTGAAATTGCTCAGTTAACTGCCCTCCTTAACCAAGAAACGGAAATTAAAACCGGCTTCACCCATTATCAACACCTGCAATCTCAAGAAGAAGCCTTTGGCATCAAATTTGATCAATACACCCGTGCAACTGCTCTAAAACAACAAAAGCAGCAACAACTGACTACCAAAATTCATGAATTAGAACGACAACTGCAACAAGTCCAAGGACAATTAGCCGCCTTAGCACAGCAAGAGCAAGAAATTCAGCAAACTTTGTCAAAATCAGGGGAAATTGAAGCTGCCCTAGCCCAACTAGCCGCAGCACGTCGCCATCTTGCCCATTTAGATGAACTGCAAATGCAAGTTTCGCCTTTATTGCAGCAGCGACAAAGTTTACAAAGTCATTTAGATCGGGTTCATGCTGGGTTAGTCGCCCGTTTGGAACAGTTACAAGTCACAGAAAATCAATTGCAACGCGCCTCTCAACGCCAACCCCAACTGCAACAAGCGGTGATGGAAGTGGCAATGCAAATTGATCAAATGGACAAAGATCGAGTTTATTTGCAACGAGTCCAAGAAAAAGGACAAGAAAGACGGCACTTTATAGAGCGTCTCCAGGCACAACATCGAGAATATGAGCGATTATTGGGAGAATTAGAGCAAAAACTGCAAATGCTCCGCACTCCCGATGCTATTTGTCCCTTGTGCGAACGTCCTTTAGATGAGCATCATTGGAATCGGGTTGTAGATAAAACTAAGGATGAGTACAAAGAAACAGAGGGGCAATTGTGGGTGTTCCGGGAACAAATGGCGGTTTCTGACCGAGAAATTCAATTATTAAGGCAAGAATATAAGGAAATATTTCAGAAATTGAATGGTTATGATAGTTTACGGGAGCAGAGAGGACAATTAGCCGCACAGTTAGAATCAACCAGCGATGCCGAACAGCATTTACAGCAACTGGCAGCAGAAAAACAACATCTGGAGCGATCGCTACAAGCGGGAGATTATGCCCCGACTCAACAAGCCGAACTCAGGCAACTAGATGAATATCTCCAACAACTCAATTATAATGAGCAAGACCATGCTCTAGCTCGCAGCGAAGTCGAAAGATGGCGATGGGCAGAAATCAAACAAGGGCAAATTAAAGATGCTACCAAACGCCAAGCCCAACTAGCCGCCCGCAAACCAGACTTACAAGCCCAAATTAGCCAATTACAAACTAGAATCCAGCAAGAACAAATAGATTCTGATATTGCTCAAGAAATTGCAGCAATTGACAGCCAAATTAATGAAATTGCTTATAGTTCCCAGCAGCACAACCAGATCCGCACTGCCCTGCGTCAAGCCCAATCTTGGCAGTTGCGTTATCAACAGTTGTTGTCAGCCCAGCAGCAGTATCCCCAACTCCAGGCAAGATTACAAGATTTGCAAGCATCCAGAAATACCAGATTACAAGAGAGAGAACAACTTGTCACTCAAATTACTACTATTGAGCAGCAATTAACCACATCTGCTAATCCCATTGCACAGATTCAAGCTTTAGAACAGCAAATAGCCAGCCGTAGACGGCAACTTGATGAATGTATTACCCAATTGGGGCGTTTAGAACAGTTAGTTATACAACTGGAAACTCTGCAAATTCAGTATGAACAACAACAGCAACAATTACAAATTTCTCAACAGCAATATCGGGTATATCAGGAATTAGCCCAGGCATTTGGTAAAAATGGTATCCAAGCATTAATGATTGAGAATGTCTTACCTCAACTAGAAGCCGAGACAAATCAATTATTATCGCGGTTGAGTGGTAATCAACTGCACGTACAATTTATTACTCAAAAAGCCGGGAGAACTGGTAAATCTACGAAGAAAAACGCCAAATTAATTGACACCTTAGATATTTTAATCGCCGATGCCAGAGGTACACGCGCCTACGAGACTTATTCTGGGGGAGAAGCCTTTAGAATTAACTTTGCGATTCGGTTAGCTTTGGCGAAATTATTAGCACAAAGAGCCGGAGCAGCCTTACAGTTATTGATTATTGATGAAGGTTTCGGTACACAGGATGCAGAAGGATGCGATCGCCTGATTGCCGCCATTAATGCGATCGCCCACGATTTCGCTTGTATTCTCACTGTCACCCATATGCCCCACCTCAAAGAAGCCTTTCAAGCCAGAATAGAGGTAAATAAGACACAACAAGGCTCACACGTTAGACTGTTGACATAAGTGATTTAAGTAGCCGTCATGAACTACGTACACCAGAACACATGAAAAAGTCTTTCCCTTACACCCTTATATCCTTACACACGCCAGTTTGCTCAAGTCGGGAAACCCGCCCACGCAACTGGCTTCCCTACACCCTTTTTTCAAGCTAGAACGGTGTAAATAATTAAAGGTTTGTACTAAGGACTAAAGTCCTTACTACGAACTAGATGCAATTTTTTTTACATTACTTAATTCGTTCGTTCGATATTACCGACTTTTACCCAACCTTCTTGTTTACTGCCTTCAGTACGAATTTTCAGCCATTTTTTATCTTCGTTTTCTTGCAAAACAATAATGTTTTGTTGAAATGCCACACTACCAACTCTTTCAGCATCTTGTTGCGGTTGAGCGCGCAAACTTAAGCCCTCAGGCCAAATCACCCTTCCTTGATAAGCTCCTGGTGGTAATTCTTCTGATGCCTCTGTAGTAGGAGTAACACTAGGAGTAGGACTAACAGAAGTTTTCAATTTCGGGTTAGGTGTATTCTGCACATCAACTTTAGATGTGTTTGTAGTTGTGAGGGCAGGGCTATCATTAGCATAAAGAGGTTTAGCCGGAGGTATAGAAGTTCTATTCATAAAATAGAGTGCCACAGCCACACCGCTACCAACTAAAACCGCGATCGCTAATAAAAATCCCAATATAAACTTTAGTAAACCAGAAACCATATTTATTTAAATCCTTGTCAATAGTCAATAATCATTAATCATTCTCCCCCTGCCCCCTGCCCCCTGCCCTCTACTTCTTGCCCCCTGCCCCCTGCCCCCTACCTCTTGCCCCTGCCCCTCAATCAATAGTCCATATTAGTTGATGATTAACTTGAATTATGGACTATTGCAGGTGAATTGACCAACTCTGAGCAGCTAAATTACATTAGCTTACCAAAGCTATCGCTTAAGGGTGTTTGTTTAGAAGCTAAACGCGCTCTTCCTGCGGCTGCCCATTCTTGGAGTTTTTGGATTTGCTCTACAGCTGTACGGGCAAGGGGGATAATTTGACTAGCAGCTTCTAAAACATCGTCAGTAGTAAAATCACGGTTTTGGCTAAATCCAATGTGCATCGCTTCAATTAAAGTTTGCTCGATTTCTGCCCCTGAAAAATCCGGTGTTTCATATGCTAATCGGTTAATGTCATAATTTTTCAGATTATGGGGGCGCAATCGGGATAAATGTACGTTAAAAATGGCTTTTCTTTCGTCTTGGGTAGGTAAACCGACAAAGAAAATTTCATCAAATCTACCTTTGCGGAGCATCTCCGGTGGTAAGGCTTGGATATCATTGGCGGTAGCCACCACAAATACAGGTGAGGTTTTTTCGGCTAGCCAGGTAATAAATGTACCAAAGACACGGCTAGTTGTGCCGGCATCACCTTTACTACCCAACCCAGAAAAAGCTTTATCTATTTCATCAATCCACAACACACAAGGGGCGAGGGCTTCCGCGACTTGAATCATTTGGCGAGTGCGAGATTCTGACTCACCTACCAACCCAGCAAACAAACGTCCGACATCTAGCCGCAGTAGGGGTAAATGCCAGTGATGAGCGATCGCTTTAGCCGTTAATGATTTGCCAGTTCCCTGAATCCCTACCAATAATAAACCCCTGGGATGGGGTAAACCATATTGACGCGCTCGTTCAGTAAATGAGCCTCCCCGCCGCAATAGCCAATCTTTGAGGTTATCTAGTCCCCCAATATCAGAAATTTGCTCAGTGGCGGGGTAAAAGTCGAGGATTTGGGTTTGGCGGATAGTTTGGCGTTTTTCCTCCAAAACTAAATCTACGTCCTCTGGTTGTAATTCTCCGTGGGTAGCGATCGCTTTTGCTAAAACCCGTCGAATCCTCTCCATTGAAAGTCCCTGGCAAGAACGCACTAAATCATCTAAAACTTTGCCAGATAGGGAGTTACCCGTAGCTTGCAGTAAACGTTCTACCTCGGTTTTAATTTCCGGGGCTACTGGTAAAGGAAACTCCACAACCGTTAAAATTTCTGTTAAATCATCAGGAATCGCAATCCGTGGTGATAGTAAAACAATATTTTTCGGTTGAGACTTGAGGAGTCGCGCTAAGTTGCGGAGTTTGCGCGCGATCGCTACATCATCTAAAAACCGATGATAGTCTCGTAAAATTAACACGGCTGGGGCTGAAGCTGGCAGTTTTTCAATAAATTCTAAAGCTTGCAGAGGGTTACGCCGCCCAAATCCCTGATCATTCGGGTTTCCCTGGTAGCCATCGACAAAATCCCAAGTGTATACAGGACGATTTCCTTGATTTGTCGCTTCTTCTCGAATCGCTGTTTCTACCCGTTCCTCTTCATAGGTGGGAATATAAATTAATGGGTAGCGAGCGCGTAGCAGCAGTTTAAACTCTTCACGAAAGTTCATATATTGCCATCAGTCGTTAGTTGCTCTTGAAGGTTAATCAACAGTAGCCAAAAAGCTAACAATCACTCAATTTTCTTCACTTTCCTGGACAAGCCACGAATTATGCCTCTCTTGAGTCCAATTTTTTCTGTAAAATCCTGATGGTCAGCTATCATTTATCTTTCAATATCTGGTAATAGGCCATATCATATGCGAATGTTACTAGGATTTAAAATACAACTCAAGCTCAACAATCAGCAACGCACAGACTTGCTAAAACACTGTGGTCAAGAGCGTGTTTTCAAGTGTGGACAGTGTGGTTTTGAATGTGATAGAGATTTGAATGCGGCAATTAATTTGAGGCACTGCGTTACTTTGGTTGCCAAAGTTGTCGCCAGTGGTGTGAGGATGGTGGTCAGTTCGACCGTGACAGCTTGTGGACTAGATAGTGCCGACACTTCTAGAGTGAAGCAAGAAGTATTTGTTAGCCAATGTTACTAAATATGGAGCGGCTCAAGTAGATTAAAAATATGGCTAGAGCAATTGAGCGAATTGAACGGGATATTGCCGTATTGCAAGAAGCGATTCAAGCGATCGCCAAAGAACTCCAAAGTGCTTATGCTAGTTATTTAGCCGCCTTGGGTCAAGCACTCAGGAAACAATTAATTTTGGCAAGTTATCACCTATGTACCCAAGGCTATCCCGAGAACTTTCTCAAGTTATCATTAACTCAGCGACAAAAATTACAGCAAAATCTCCGCAACTTGGGTCAACAAGCAGCACAAATATTACTCTCTCATTTGATGACTGAGGAAGATGTAGAACTAACTACCACTTCCGGCACAATTGCCGATGCAGAAGCAACAGAGAGCGTGGAGGAAACAGAAAACCCAGAAGTTACATCTAACACATCATCATCTCTTGAACCATCTGATAATGTTGTCGGTGAGACTCATATTGTTGATATTTCTCACCCGATAGTATTAGCTAGATGGCAACAGCATTTAGAAACACAAATCCAACATACACTTAGAAAAGTTTCCCATGAAGCGAATTTGAGTTTACAAACAGCTGGAATTTTACCGCAAAAATTACCAGAACCAATTTTAGAAGCCGCAGCCGTCGCTTCAGAAGCTTCAGCCGAGATGATGCCAGGGCCACCTAACATCTTAAACTTAGTCATTCAAATTGAAGATGAACAAGATGCAGAAGAACCAAGTTTAACTCAAATTATGACTGTGAATTTACGCTTAGGAGAAATAGAATTTGCTGACTCCACACTTGCTACAAGTCGCAAGCAAATTCGTGACATTTTAGGGCAACTGAATAAACTAGGAAGGGAGTATCAAAAAAAGCAAAGGGAACGCTCTATTGCTGAAGCTGAGGCGGCATGGCGTGCTAGTTGGTATGAAGACTGAAAGCGGGAGGCAGGGGGCAGGGGGCAGGGGGCAGGGGGCAGGGAGCAGGGGGAGACAAGGGAGACAAGGGAGACAAGGGAGACAAGGGAGACAAGGTAGGCAGGGGAGCAGAGGCAGAAAAACTCTTGAATTTTGAATGAACGAGCAACTAGATTGGATACGGTTACATAAAGCCTTGACAGTGGAAGCTGAACACGGTTTTACAGATTTGGTGGGTAGACAGTACCGCTTCAGTGAATTTCTCAGTCTCACATTTGGGAAATTCCCTACGAGTTTACCACCAACTGAACGCCGTCGTTGGCAAGAACTGGCGGGGCAGTTTGCTAATTATCCTCATCTGGAACTGCAACAGCGTCAACATTTAGTAGCTCAAACCCGGCAATATCTTTACCAACTGCAAAAAGGGGAGGGGGAGCAGGGAGCAGGGGAGCAGGGGGGCAGGGGAGCAGGGGAGCAGGGGAGAGGTTATAAAGCAAAAGTTCCTAATTCTGCGCCTGTGGTAGCGGAAGTTAATCGGAGATTAGCACCGAAAATTGACCAAAAACTGAGCGATTTACCAGAAATAGGCTTTCGGAAAGCTGATAAATTGGCGGCTTTGGGTGTGTATACTGTACGTGATTTACTGTATTACTATCCCCGTGATCATATTGACTATGCGCGTCAGGTAAATATCCGGGAGTTAGAAGCCGGGGAAACGGTGACAATTGTGGCGACAGTTAAGCGGTGTAACTGCTTTACTAGTCCCAAAAATCAAAAGTTATCGATTTTAGAATTAGTCCTCAAAGATAATACAGGACAAATTAAAGTTAATCGCTTTTCTGCTGGGGCGCGGTTTACTAGTCGGGGTTGGCAAGAAAGTTTAAAACGACGCTACCCTGTGGGCAGTGTGGTAGCAGCTTGTGGGTTAGTTAAAGGTAGTAAATACGGCTTGACTTTAGATAACCCTGAGTTGGAAGTTTTGGCACATCCAGGGGATAAAATTGAATCGCTGACAATGGGGCGAGTAGTACCAATTTACGCTCTCACCGAGGGAGTAATGGCGAATATGGTACGACAGGCGGTAATTGCGGCTTTACCTGCGGCGGCGCAATTAAAAGATCCATTACCTAAAGGTTTGCGGGAAAAGTATGGTTTGATGGAATTAAAGGATGCGATCGCTAGCATCCATTTCCCTAACGATAGCGATAGTCTGCAAACTGCCCGTCGTCGTTTGGTATTTGATGAATTTTTCTATCTGCAACTGGGTTTACTACAACGTCAACAGCAAGCCAAAGCCATTCAAACCAGTGCTATTCTTGCACCTAAAGGTGAATTAATCGAAAAATTCTACCAAGTTCTACCATTTCAACTGACAGGCGCACAACAACGAGTCCTCAACGATATTCTCAACGACTTGCAAAAAACCACACCAATGAATCGACTAGTACAAGGTGATGTCGGTTCAGGTAAAACTGTTGTAGCCGTGGTAGCAATTTTAGCCGCCATTCAATCAGGTTATCAAGCTGCATTGATGGCCCCAACTGAAGTTTTAGCCGAGCAGCATTACCGGAAACTAGTTAGCTGGTTTAACTTGTTATATTTACCCGTGGAATTACTCACAGGTTCAACCAAAACTGCCAAACGGCGAGAAATTCATTCTCAGTTAACTACAGGTGAATTACCTTTATTGGTGGGAACTCACGCCTTAATTCAAGATACCGTCAACTTTCAGCGACTAGGGTTAGTGGTGATTGATGAACAGCATAGATTTGGGGTGAAACAACGGGCGTTATTACAACAAAAAGGCGAACAACCCCATGTATTAACTATGACTGCTACCCCCATTCCCCGCACCTTGGCACTAACTATACATGGGGATTTGGATGTGAGCCAAATTGATGAGTTACCACCGGGACGACAAGCAATTCAAACTACAGCCTTAATTAGTCAGCAACGCAGTTTTGCTTATGACTTGATGCGGCGGGAAATTGCTCAAGGTAGACAAGTGTATGTAGTCTTGCCTTTAGTGGAAGAATCAGAGAAACTAGATTTGCGATCGGCTGTGGAAGAACATCAAAAGCTGCAAGAAAGCGTGTTTCCAGAGTTTCAAGTCGGGTTGCTGCATGGACGGATGAGTTCTGCCGAAAAAGACGAAGCTATTACTAAATTTCGGGATAATAAAACGCAGATTTTAGTTTCTACTACTGTGGTAGAAGTTGGTGTAGATGTACCTAATGCTACAGTAATGCTCATTGAAAATGCCGAGCGTTTTGGTTTGTCTCAACTACACCAATTGCGGGGCAGAGTCGGAAGGGGTGCGGCAAAATCTTACTGTTTATTGATGAGTAGTTCTAGAAGTCCTGATGCTCAACAAAGATTAAAAGTTTTGGAACAGTCCCAAGATGGCTTTTTCATCTCGGAAATGGATATGCGGTTTCGGGGGCCGGGGGAAGTGTTAGGAACTCGCCAATCTGGTGTACCAGATTTTACCTTGGCTAGTTTAGTAGAAGATGAGGAAGTGTTAATATTAGCCAGGCAAGCGGCTGAGAAAGTGATAGAAATAGACGCAAGTTTAGAGCGTTGGCTGTTAATGAAAGCTGAGTTGAAATATCGTTATGAACGTTTGATGGGTGGGGCTATTTTAACTTGATTGGTTGTGAGTTGAGGTGAGATTTTAAACGCTAAGGGGCGCGGAGGTAAGCGCAAAGTTACGCAGAGAATTAGTTGTGATTTGATGGCGAGTTTGCAACTAAGTAAAAATCATGGCATGATAGTGAAATTGTGTGGAACAATCAAAATCTCGCACATTTTCCATCGAAACTTATGCTGTTAACCAAATTCCGAGCTAGGATTAGTGGTTAGCGGTGCTTTAATTCAATATCGAGTTCAATTTTTAAGATTTTATGGACAAAAGTCCAACAGACGGCAGTATTATCCTCCTCTGATCTGGTGAGTTTCTCCCAGGACGGGGGAGACTATAGGAGGTAGTATCATGCTCACACAGGATATTCGCAATTCGCTCATCGATATTGCTGATTTAAACCAGCTGAAATGGGATTTAAATCGGTTGCCACCTGTGGATGTGGGAGAATATATTGCACAATTACCGAAAAAACAACGTGCGATCGCTTTTCGTGTACTCAACAAAAATCAGGCAATTGATGTATTTGAATATCTACCTAAAGAAATTCAAGAAGAACTCATAAATTCTCTACAAGATACGCAAGTTGTGCAATTAGTAGAAGCTATGAGTCCTGACGAACGGGCAGAATTATTTGATGAATTGCCGGCTTTAGTAATTAAACGGCTATTACAGGAACTCAGTCCTGAACAACGGCAAGCCACAGCGACGATTCTCGGTTATCCTGAAGGGACAGCCGGGCGCATCATGACTACAGAATATGTGCGCTTACGGGAAGGTTTGACTGTCGGTGAAGCTTTAAGTAAAATTCGCCGTCAAGATGAAGACAAGGAAACTATTTACTATGCTTACGTCACCGACGATAATCGGAAACTAGGGCGGGTGGTGTCACTACGACAGTTATTGTTTACCTTCCCTGATGTATTGATTCGAGATATAGCTAGCGATCGCGTTATCAAGGTAAGAACTGATACACTCCAAGAAGAAGTCGCTCAAGTCATGAAACGCTATGACTTAATCGCTGTGCCTGTGGTAGACAGAGAGGATCGGTTAGTCGGTATTGTGACAATTGATGATGTCGTGGATGTTTTAGAAGCAGAAGCAACAGAAGACTTCCAAAGATTGGCAGGTGGTAGCGGTGATGAAGAAGCCTTATCCCCCGCTTTAACTACCATTCGCAAGCGTTTACCGTGGTTATTGGGGATTATGGCATTGTACATTGGTGCAGCCAGTGCGATCGCGCCTTTTCAATCGGTGATTGCAGCTGTGCCGGTCTTAGCTGTGATTATGCCCATATTCTCCAACACCGGTGGCACAGTCGGTATTCAAGCCCTCACAGTTACTATTCGGGGTTTAGGGATAGGAGAAGTCACACCCAAAGATACAATTAAGATTCTGCGGAAAGAAATTTTCGCAGGCTTAGGTACAGCCGTAGTTTTAGCCTGTACGATGTTTGCCCTATCTTTAATTTGGGCTAGACCCCAGGAAAGATGGGTAGCTTTAATTGCCGGCATAGTCATGGCAACGAATACAATGGTAGCCGTGACATTGGGAACTCTCCTACCAATGGTTTTAAAACGCCTGAAACTAGATCCCGCCCTGATGAGTGGCCCCTTAGTCACCACTATGTTAGATACAATTGGATTCTTAACTTTCCTCACCATGATTTCGGTAGCGTTGAAAGTTTTTAATTTACCTAGTTGAAGTACGGGTGTGGGGGTGTAAGGGTGTAAGGGTGTAAGGGTGTGGGGGTGTAGGGGAGACAAGGGAGACAAGGTAGACAAGGGAGACAAGGTAGACAAGGGAGACAAGGTAGAGAATAACTCATGCCCCCTGCCCCCTGCCCCCTGCCCTCTGCCCTATGTTCTCCTGAATTTTGAATTTTGAATTTTGAATTTTGAATTTTGAATTGATATGCCCACATCTACTTGGAATCGTCGTCACGTCCTGTCTTTAGCTGATTTTTCGGGTGCTGAATACGATACTGTTCTCAAAACGGCTGCTAGTTTTAGCGAGGTATTGTCACGGCGAACGAAGAAAGTACCGACTTTGCAGGGACAGGTGGTGGCGAATTTATTTTTTGAACCATCTACCCGTACTCGCAGTAGTTTTGAAATCGCTGCTAAACGTTTGAGTGCAGATACCCTTAACTTTGCCGCCGCTACTTCTTCCATGACGAAGGGCGAGACAATTCTTGACACAGCGAAGACTTATTTGGCGATGGGAACTGATATTATGGTGATTCGCCATAAAGAAGCCGGAGTACCAAATGCGATCGCTGATGAAATGGATCGTTTAGGTGTGAAAGTTAGTGTTCTCAATGCTGGTGATGGACAACATGAACATCCTTCCCAAGCACTGCTAGATTTATTTACGATTTGTAGTCTGATTGACGCAGAAAATCCCCGTCTGGAATTACTTCAAGATAAGAAAATCGCTATTGTGGGGGATATTCTGCATTCGCGTGTTGCCCGTTCTAATATTTGGAGTTTAATTGCTAGTGGCGCGGAAGTACATCTAGCTGCACCACCGACTTTATTACCGAAATTCTTTGCTGAATATATCTATGCAGAAGGAATAAATGTACCTCCAGGTAAATTATTTATTCATTGGCAATTAGAACCAGCTTTAGAAAATGCGGATTTTGTGATGACGTTGCGTTTACAAAAAGAACGCATGACTGCCCATTTATTGCCGAGTTTGCGAGAATATCATCAGTTATTTGGCATTACTCGCGCCAAATTACAGCTATGTCAGCCTCATGTGAAAGTATTACATCCGGGGCCAGTAAATCGCGGTGTGGAAATCAGTTCTGATTTAATGGATGATCCAGAATTTAGCTTGATTCAATCTCAAGTAACAAGCGGTGTAGCTGTGCGGATGGCGTTGTTATATTTATTGGGTAGTGGGAAAACGTGATATTGGGCATTGGGCATTGGGCATTTTCTTTTTCTCCCCTGCTCCCTGCCCCCTGCCCCCTTGCCTCCTCAGGAATCATCAGCTTTGATTTTACCGATTTCTTTGACCCAACGACGGCGATCGCAATGCTCTAAATTGAGAATATCTGCTAAACTCCAGTGAAAATGATAGGCAATGCAGGCTACCTCCTCATCTAGCAGTTCTGAGGGGTAGCCAACTATTCCCCCGCTAAAGCTAACTCCACTTGAAACTGGCTTTGACATTGAGGACACTGCACGGGAATATAAGCATCACCTTGTTGATTAATGCGATTATAAAACTCTCTTAAATAAGCTAAATCTTTAGAAAAAAGATTCTCTAATAAATCAGGAGTAATTTCTGTTAAATTGCCTAATTTTGTGATCACTCTAGATAACATCACAATTACAGCATAACTGGAATTGTCTTGAGCAGCACGATTCTTCTGCACCATAATTTCATCTTTAGCAGTAGCCAGACGCATCACACCATGACGATGTAAATTACCCTCTGTATCTAACAAACCTCTAGGTAAAATAAAGTTAAATTCTGTACAAAATGTATCTTGATTATTCATAAATTTAAATGATAGAACTACTATTTCATGGCTGACATTACAAAAATCATACAATTCGGAAGCTAGACACTGTATAGTTTGTAAAAAAATATAGTGTTTGGGTTTTTGGGTATTTTTCTGGGAATCCTAGTAAACAAGCAATATTCACCATAAAAAATTGCTTGTTCCAGCAGTACCAAAATTTTACAGGAATTTTATGCCTAAACATTTACCTAAAGGTCGCAGTGCAAATTCAGTGGCTTTACAACCAGAAGTTGCGATCGCTATTATCGGATTATTCTCCGCCGCAGCTGATGGTGAAGGTATTACCTCAGATGAAGAATACGCCTTAAGTGAAATGCTTGGCTGTATAGGTCAATTTGAAGATTACTCTGATGAGGATTTTGAAGAATTAGGCGAAGAAATAGCTTCTCTGATAGAAGAAGAAGATCCCGAAGAACTCATAGCCCAAGCAATTAATTCCTTACCAAATAAAAGTTATCGAGAAGCTGCTTACATCACAGCTATTTTAGTAGTAGGTCTTGATGAAGAAGTACCTGAAAGTGAACAAGATTATATATCTGAACTTCAGGAAGCCTTGAAGATTTCCGATGAACGCGCCCAAGAACTCATAGATGAAATCTTTGGGGAGGAGGAAGAAGACGACGAAGACGAAGAAGACGACGAAGATTAAATTTTCCCTTGGGTACTGCAATATTAAATTTATTTCTATTTCCCAGTACCCAATTTCTATTCTTCTGGTAATTCATTAATCTGACGATAAAACTGTTGCAAATAGCTTAAATCACAAGCAAAAAAATTTTCTACTACCGCAGGTGTCACTTCATCTAATGCCCCTAAACGAATAATGACACGAGATAAAATAATCACGGTAGCATAAGCAGGATTAGTTTTAACACGAGGATCACGTAATGGTACAATTTCATCAATAGCTCTAGATAAACGCATTACTCCCGTGCGGTGTAAATTCCCATCTTCATCAAGATAACCTTTAGGTAAAGTAAATTCAAACTCAGTTTGTAACATTCATCAATCTCATGCTTTATTAATTAATAGCACGATATTATAGCCTTTTCTAACCTACTAAGATACAGAAGACTTCACTAATCAAATTAAGCAACCCTCCGCGTAACTCCGCGCTTAACCCTGCGTCCCTCTGCGTTTCAAAACACCCAATTAATATTTATAACTCTTAATTACTCTCATATTTTTATGCTGTTACCTTAACTCGTTTTAATTCTTCGACTACCATTTCTATCTCTTCAATTTCATGTTCGCTACCATCAGCTTTAACATCAGAAATTGTATAACTAGTAGGCCAAGCATTTTTAAACTCTAGTCTAAACTTTTCCTCCGCCGCTTGGTTATAAATTACTAAAGAACCATCCCGCCTTTCATCACCCCACTTACCTTCTTTAATAGCCTCTAGCCAATTCCACATAGTCATGGAAATAGTTAACCCACGGCGTAGAATTATATTGGAATAAGTAATATTCCCAGGGACTTTACTACGAACAATTCGCCCATTCGCATTACCAGTTTTACCCCAAGTCAGAGGCGTAACTTCTGAAATTTCTATAACTTCCTGAGTAGTTTTAAAACCTTGGCATTCCATAAAATAGCCATCAATAGGTTCTTGGCTACCAGTCAGCTTTAATTCTAAATAAAAGCGGCTATTAGTAAGGATTTCTGGAAATTCTGCCATCATGAATTACCTTTTATTTGTTCGTAGTAAGGACTTTAGTCCTCAAAAAAGAGAGGACTAAAGTCCTTACTACAAACTTAGATTTACTTTTTGCGTTCAAAATAAGTGAAACCTACGGTAACTGTTTCTGTGAGTAAATCACTAGCACCGGCAGTCAAATCACTTGTTCCGTAACTAGTAGGAAACACATCTGTAAATTCGTACTGAACTTTCTCTTGCTCACCATCATAAATAGAAAGTTTGCCTAATTTACGATTTTTACGTCCCTCAGATTTACCTCCTGAAAGAGCTTCCGCATGGCATTTGTTATACCAATCAAGCAATTGTTTAGAGTCAGCAGTTGCAACACATTCAATAGTAATCTCTGAACATTCTACACCACCGATGGTAGCTTGTGTTTGAGTTTTACCATCTTTGGTGACACCAATAGGTGCTTCCCCACCAGCAACTACCATTTTCATTTGCATCCCACTAATTTTTTGAATCAAAATTTCAGTGAGTCCGTCGGCTTCCCAGTAAAACTTGGCGTTAGAAATAAACTCTGCCATAAATTAAATCTCCCAAAATGATTTCAGAATGGCTTGTATGAATTAGCTAGATTTCAGATTCAAATCTATTTCATTCTGTTAATGTTTTCACAGGTTAATGTATAAGTTTCTTCGATATAGTCGTTACCGTTTACATCTAAATCACCAATTTTATATTCAGAAGGCCAAGCTTCTTTTAAATCCCAACGTAATACTTCATTACCATCAGTGTCATAGGCAACTATAGAGCCTGTTTTTTTACTTTCTGCCCATTTACCTTCACCTTTTTCAGCTTTAGGCATACACTTTTTAAACCAATCATACATTTTTTTGCTAGTGCTATCACTATCACCACTCATCAAGGTTGAAACTTCAATTTTGAATAGCCCTTCAAAACCAGCAGAGTTAATTTGTCGAATAGTAACGCCACCTTTAGTAGACATTAAAGGTTTATCTTGACCTTTAACTTTAGCTTCAAATTTGACACCACCGACTTTGGTAAAAGCCATATCGGTCATGCTGTCAATTTCAAAGTAAAAGTTACTGGCGGCTATTGGTTTTAATTCAGGCATAGTGACAACTCCTTAAATGAGCAACAGGATTTGTTTTTGTATGGTTTTTATTAGTATTTGGTAAGGTGCGTTAGCCTGCGGCTTAACACACCCTACAAATTATCAATTCTTCAAAATTCATTAATATATCCAAACTTAAAAACAATATATTTTTCTTAATTTTGAATTTTGAATTTTGAATTTTGAATTGATATTACTGGTTAGGAGACCATTGGCTAAAGCGGAAGATAACAAACTCCGCCGGACGCACAGGACAGACACCAACTTCGATGTACAAACGCCCTAACATCATGGTTTCATGGGTGTTGATGCTAGAGTCACATTTGACATAGAAAGCTTCTGCGGCTGTTGCACCAAATAAAGCACCTTCGCGCCAGAGTCTTTCTAAGAAGTTGCTGACGGTACGGGTGACGCGCGCCCAGAGGTCTTGGTCATTTGGTTCAAATACTACCCACTGTGTACCTAATTCTACTGACTTCTCAATGTAGCTCATCAAGCGGCGGACGCTGATGTAACGCCATTGCACGTTGTCTGGTTCGACCAAGGTACGCGCGCCCCAAATTCTGATACCTCGGTTCGGGAAGGTACGGATACAGTTGATACCCAAGGGGTTGAGTAATTCTTGTTCGCGGAGGTTGGTTTCGTAGGCTAAACCGATAACACCTCTGGGTGTGTCGTTGGCTGGTGCTTTATATACGCCGCGTGTTTCATCAGTGCGACACCACACCCCTAGCATATGACCACCGGGGGGAATGAGAATAGGTCTACCACCGTTACGGGGGTTGGGGACTTTAATCCAAGGATAGTAGAGAGCGGCAAATTGCGATCGCCTGTTAAATGCACTCAACCACTGGGCAATATGCTGGGGTTTGACTTGGGTGGGAGAAACAGCATCACCACCACCTTTGCAGGGGGGAGGATCTAACACTACCATCCGGTTAGGGGCTGTGTTTTCGCACAGGCTGACCATTGTTTCCATGATGCCATGCACTTGGTCTAGATCCAAAATGCCGTCTTGATAAACGCGCATCAAGTCAGGACAGGCAATCATGGTTACTTCGTCAATTTCAAAGATACCTTGCATCCCGGTGCGATCGTCTCTGACACCTTGCACATCACGGGGGAAGCGGTCTGGTGTGGAAACTACAGGGGGGGGACTGACTTCATACGCACCATTGGCTGGACGACGAGAGAGGGGTTGTCCTGGGGTTTCTAAATCTACGGCGGTAACAAATTGTGACTCTTCTAAAGCTGTCACCGCATAAGTACCTACCTCTGTTGCGACTTCGGGGTTCATGGAGAGGTGGTCATATTCCTCTAGCACTTCCCCGTTGCGGCTAATGGTGACTTTGAAAAATTCCCCTGTATTTAAAGGTGGTTCGGCGGCAGGGTCAGATGGTGGAATTGGTTCGGTTTCACTAATGGTGACATTTAATCTACCACCATCATCATCACTATCATCACCTTCGGCTGATTTGAGTGCTAATTGTAACGAAGGACGATTGCCAGTGGTGCGAATTTTCAAGGCTGTTTCATCAGCTGATGGTGCTTGTGAACCAGGTAGTTTTGTGCCGATGCTAACTACCCAACATCGTCCACCACCGTTCAAGAACCAACCATTAACAGCAAAGGGTAAGTAAGCATTAAAGTCTGTATAACCGTCAGAACCTTGTTTGGCAAAGTATTCTAAATACTCATTCCACGATGTCACCAACATCGGTTTAAACAATTCGGCATCACCGCGTATATCTTCGGTGAAGCCGATAAATCCTGCAATATTGGTACTCACACCCTCAATGGGACGACTACCTCGATCTACTTCTTCGACGTAGACCCCAGGGGCAAAGTAATCTAATCTAGGCATATGGGATCATTTTCCTGTAGTTGCTCAATAACAGTTTTTTGGCCAATTCTCGAAAATTCAGTAATTACTATCTGAATTGTGAATTTTGAATTGGTATTAGTCCTCTCTATGGAATTGCTCAATTGTGTTT
Organism: Aliinostoc maniaoense; assembly: GCF_058172895.1. NCBI lineage: Bacteria > Bacillati > Cyanobacteriota > Cyanophyceae > Nostocales > Nodulariaceae > Aliinostoc > Aliinostoc maniaoense. The sequence goes on from NZ_CP187952.1 coordinate 233,632, forward strand.
GAGTAAAATCTCCTCATCGTTATGAGTTAAAGGATCGCTTTGCAGATTAATGGGAATTGTCAACGTCACATACAAAGCTGGACGTAATGGCACACCCAACGCACTCCACAAAGCCGCAGCATCAATGGGATTAATGGCACAAACGGTCATCGATAATTCACCGTGTCCGCGTAATGCCGGAGCTAGCAACTCCTCTTGCAAGCAATCGTGATGCAAAAGTAGTATTAAAGCCTCAGACAGCAAGCGTTGTTCCCCTAAACTGGTACAGTCCCAAGCACTCAATAAAAAAGACACATCAAACCACCGAGGCGGCGGTAGAGGTTGTTTTCCCTGTTTGTTAGGTTGCTCTATGTAAAGGTTTTCCTGAATGTTGTAACAATACAAATTCAGTCTGGGGTTGAGATTTTGGCATATACCAGGGTGGCTAAAATCAATTTGCTCTGTAGTCAGCAGAGAAATTCCACCAGCTAAGATTTCTGCTAAAGTTTGGGTAGCAGCTGGAATCATAAGACACAACAGCAGGGTTTCTGAGAATGCCCCCAAATGCCTCAAATTACTTTGATGATTGTATTTAATGTCACCAAAATTAATGTGTGGTTGTTGGGATGTACTTACCAGAGTCCCTGATGCAGACAAGACAAAGGTGCAACTTTGCTATCTACAACTAGGGGAAGTTTAGTGCTTGCAGCACAAAATAAACCTGAGAATGAGGCCGATTGGTTGATTGACAGTTTTGGGACTAAATGTTTATAGCTTAGAGATCGAATCCTGGAGAAGTTATTAGACTTTGGTCGAGATTCTAAATAATTGTTTTAAATTGAGGAAATCTCATACCTGTGGAGTAAGCTAAATTTTGTCAGTAGTTATACAGATCATTAGCACTATTTCTAGTACAGGCAGAGAATATCTGCAATTTAGTCAAGTCTGCAATGTTGCTTGCTATTCCACCGGAGAATAAAAGATGAAGGTTGTGACTGAAAAATCCACTGCTCCGACAACTCTACCTTCGTCCATCCACACTCTAGCTGATAATTTATCGGTAGTTGATGTTAAGAATTTTTGCCAACTGATTGGGCAGCAGTTAGCAACTTTACTACCCACTAGGGCTGTATGGACTTTATATCAAAATTTAGATACGGGAAAGCGGGAATTTGTAGAGTATTATGCTGCTATCCAGGATAGTAGTCTGACATCTAGCCAGTCTGAAATTTTCTCTTATCTGCAACAAGAAAAATGGTTATTAAATGATTTATCTTTTCTTAAAATAACTCAACTAAACTTAGTCAAGGAATGTCAAGTGTATGTTTGTTGTGTAGGGGAAAAGAAGGCGATCGCTCCAGAATATATCTTAATCTGTACCGGGGAATTACTGACAAATCAACAGCAACAAGCCTTTTTAGATAACGCTCAGATTTTGAGTCAATATTTAGCCATGTATAGAGAGCGATCGCATCATTTAACGCAAATTAATACTTTATCTCAAGCCTGTGGCAAAATCGAACATCAATTACGAAATCCTTTAGCATTAATTAATCTTTATGCAGAAAATTTGCGTTTAGCCTTGCCACATGATCAATCTTTACAAGCACAGGCTTTATTGATTCGGCAAACAGTGGATGAATTAAGTACTAAATTAACAGACTTACTATATTACGGACAGCGAGCCAAACTAAACATTCAGTCACATAATCTGCAAACAATTGTTGCTGAATGTATCAAATCTTTAGAACCCAGTATCAAAGAAAAAAATATTACCATATGCTACCCCAATCAGGCATTAAATATAGAAGTTGATCGCTGGCAGATGAAACAGGTATTTGATAACTTATTGGGCAATGCCATTTATTTTAGTCCCCTTGGGGGAATAGTTAGCTGCGATTGGCATATTTATAGAAATGAAATATTAGTAGAAATTTGCGATCGCGGTTCAGGAATTTCCGAAACCGACTTGAAGCAAATATTTAAACCCTATTATTCTCGGCGAGTAGGAGGTACAGGATTAGGATTAGCGATCGCCCAAAAAATCATCCTAGATCACAAAGGTCAACTTTGGGCAGAAAATCTCCCCAAAGGCGGCGCGCAATTCTCTTTTACTCTACCGAGATAGGGCATGGGGCATATCAATTCAAAATTCAAAATTCAAAATTCAAGAGTTTATCTTCCCCCTGCTCCCCTGCTCCCCTGCCCCCTGCCCCCTGCCCCCTGCCCCCATTCCCCACTACAATTATGAAACCTAAAAAAGAACCCATTTCCATTTTACTTGTCGATGATGAACCTAATTTTCGTCAAGGAATCCGCACCTTATTAAACTTTTATAACAACAATAGTTATTTAGGCTTTAACGTAGTTGGTGAAGCGGCTTCTGTAGAGCAAGCTGTGAAATTAACTACTGAACAACACCCCACTTTAATTTTATTAGATTTAGAATTACCTCCAGAAGATGGAATTACTGCTTTAGTACGGTTAGCAGAAATATCTTATAACGGCAAAGTGCTAATATTATCAGCACACCAACAAGATGAATGGGTCTTTAAAGCCATGCAAGCAGGTGCTTGGGGTTATGTTTTTAAAGATAAATTAGCTACCCAATTATGCGAAGCAATTAATACGGTAATTGACAATAAAGTATATCTACCTCCAGAAGTAGCAACCGCCTTTTTTCGTCTTTTTCATTACTATACTGGACAGTCTTTAGTTGCCAGTGCCAGTATTCATCTAACTGAAAGAGAACAGGAGGTACTCAACTGGTTAGTTCAAGGAGCATCTAATGAACAAATAGCCTCTCATTTGTATATTACAGTTGCCACCGTCAAAGCTCACTTAACAGCCATATTTGACAAATTAAGTGTTACTAGTCGTACCCAAGCTATTGTCAAAGCTTTAAAGTTAGGTTTAGTTTGTCCTTAAACACCTCATAGAACGAATGGGGGGACAGGTAGGAGTTCGTTCAAAACGTGGTTATGGTAGTAATTTTATTGTGAAATTACTAGCATTAGGAGTATGAATTATGACTGCACATATTTTACTTGTAGAAGATGAAGTTAAACTAGCACGATTTGTAGAATTAGAACTGAGTAGCGAAGGTTACAAAGTAAGTGTAGCCCATGATGGTATTAGTGGTTTGACCCTAGCACGGGAGTTATCCCTAGATTTAGCCATTTTAGATTGGATGTTACCAGGATTAACAGGGTTAGAACTGTGTCGCCGCTTGCGCGCTACCGGCAACAAAATCCCAGTGATCTTATTGACTGCCAAAGATGAAGTGAGCGATCGCGTGGCAGGATTAGATGCAGGAGCAGATGATTATGTAGTTAAACCTTTCAGCATAGAAGAACTACTAGCCAGAATCCGCGCTCATCTGCGCCGCACTCAAGAAACAGAAGATGACTTATTGCAGTTTGCAGACTTGAGTTTAAATCGTCGTACCCGTGAAGTATTTCGTGGTAAACGAGCAATTGAGTTAACAGCAAAAGAATTTGATTTATTAGAATATCTGCTTTCCCATCCCCGGCAAGTTTTTACTAGAGATCAAATTCTAGAGAAAATTTGGGGTTATGATTTTATGGGTGACTCTAATATTATTGAGGTTTATGTTCGTTATTTGCGCCTCAAATTGGAAGAAAATAACGAAAAACGCTTAGTGCAAACAGTGCGTGGTGTCGGGTATGCACTGCGAGAGTAGTTCTAAAAATTTTCAATTAATCCCACAGGAACGCAGATACTACAATCACACTCTGCGTTACTTTGCGCTTAACTTAGCGTTCCTCTGCGTTAAACAATAGCTTAAGTGTTTTGAGTATTGTGGGAGTTACTAACTCTTAAGTGATGCAGTCTTAAAACTTGGCTAATAAATTTAAGAAAATTAACCAGATATTTTTCATCATTTTCTCAGTAATCATTTAGATTTGCTTCTGATACTGCATTCCTGGTAGCTGTGCAACTAAACCCATCAATTCCAACTGTAATAAAGCACTGGAAACTAAACTAGTATTCATCCCGGTTTTCTGCACCAATAAATCAAAAGATATTGTCTCCAAGGCAATTGCATCCATGACTTGTTGCAGTTCTGGTGACAATACTGGTAAACTCAATTGTTCTGGGGCTGGTGATGTGTCAACGGTGTCAATTTGTGGTATTGCTCCCAGCATTTTGAGTAATTCATCTAATTCTTTGCAAATTAAAGATGCTCCTTGGGTGATTAATTTTAAACAGCCTTGAGATGGATAATCATCAACTCTGCCGGGGAGTGCATAGACATCTCTACCAAAATCATTGGCGTAGGTGGCTGTAATTAAAGCACCAGATTTTAGCGGTGCTTCTATAACTAATATGGCGCGACTTAAACCGGCAATAATTCGATTACGGCGGGGAAAGTGAGTGCGGTCTGGTGGAGTTTTACTAGGATATTCACTCACAACTAATCCCATCGTTAAAATTTGTCTGTATAAGTCTTGATTTTTGTGAGGATAAATCACATCTACACCAGTACCAACAACAGCGATAGTGCGTCCTCCAGCTTTCATGGCTGCACTATGACTTTCGGTGTCAATTCCCTCAGCCATCCCAGAAACTACCGTAAAGCCATTTTTCGCCAAAGCTGTACTAATTTTGCGAGTCCAACGAATACCATAATCAGAAGGCTTTCTAGTACCAACAATTCCCACTAGGGGTTTTTGTCCCAAATTTTCTGATAATTCTACTTCACCGCGATAATACAAAATTGCTGGTGGGCTATGGGTTTCTAGCAGCAAGCGGGGATATTCAGCATCGGCTGGTGTCCAGAAAAGAGGATTTTCTTGTTGGTGTTGAGTAAGTAATTGTTGGGGATTGAGATGCGATCGCTGTTGTACCACTTTTGTCAATGTTTGTAAACCAAAACCCTCAACTGCCGCCAATTGAGCTTTATTAGCATTCCATGCTGTCGCCAAACTACCAAAATGCTGCTGTAGTCGTTGCAGCAGCACCGGGCCAATTCCCGAAATTTGCGCCCACGCCAGCCAATATGCTCGTTCTTCTAACACTTCTATCTCCTCCCAGCCAGTCAGTTAATTATGCCCACTCCCCACTCCTAATTCCCTACTGTCCTAACAAATAGCTAAAATACGCGATGTGCAACTTATTTTTCAAACCCCTCTCCATAGAGCGAAGCTCTTCTCGTAGAGTACCTCCGAACAGCAACTGTAGAGACGTTGCATGCAACGTCTCTACTTTGATTCTTGCTCCCCTTCCCACTCCTTCGGAGAAGCAAGCTATGTAGGGAAGGGGTTGGGGGTTAGGTTTGAGAGAAAGTTGCACACGGCGTTAAAATCAAAATGTTTAGTAATTTGAGCTTAAGTTGTGGCTACTGTATCCTGTCCCCACTGTCAGCAAGTAATTGATAGTCAAGCTTTAACTTGTCCCTATTGTCGGACAACACTCAAAGCCTACGGACACCCCGGTATTACTCTCCACCGCGCCAAGAAAAATGAATATTTATGTGATAGTTGCACCTATCATAGTGATGATACTTGCAACTTTCCTCAACGTCCCTACGCTAAAGACTGTACCCTTTACCAAAATATTGCTGAAAGGCAATCTCAGTTAGAACAGCAGTATACTGCTACTAGTTTTACCGCAACTCTCAATAACTGGATCAAACGCCATCAGGCTATTTTACTATTACTGGGTTTATTGTTGATTTGCTTACTAATTGCCATCAAGTGACGTACTCCACACACTCCCCAATCGCGGGTGAGTGTGGGCTTCTCAACGACTCCTCTATGAGGACATTGATTGAGCTTTGAGGGCGTGCGTCCCACGCGCCTTTATGTTTATAGCCGCATTCAAATCCCTGCACAAACTGGTATGACAAACAGGACAATTGTGCATTCTTTGAGATAAAGACTTTTTGACTTTGTGACCGCAGTTAGAACACTCTTGGCTAGTACCGTTTGGATTTACAGCTATTACTTTTAAACCAGCATTTTCGGCTTTGTTTGAAAGTATTGTGATAAACTGCCCCCATCCAGCATCATTTATACTTTTTGCCAATCTTGTTTTAGCAAGTCCTTCAATATTCAACTTTTCAACAGCTACCACGTCGTATTTAGTTAGAAGTGATTTAGCTGTTTTGAAGTGAAAATCTTTTCTAGTATCAGCAACCTTTTTATGTTGTTTACTCAGTTTTTTGATAGCTTTTTGACGACGATTAGAACCTTTTTTACGCCTAGAAACCCTACGCTGTGCTGACTTTAATCTACGTTCAGCTTTGCGTAAATGCTTTGGTGCAGCGATTCTAGAACCATCAGAAGCAACATAAAAATCAATTAAGCCAACATCAATACCAACGATATTGTCAGGATTGAAATCAAGTTTAACAGTTGGCACTGTTTTATCATCAAGACTCAGTGTCACATAGTAACCATCAGCTTTTCTGGTAACAGATACAGTTTTAATATCAAAACCATCAGGTATTGGACGATGAACAATTACCTTGATATCACCAATCTTTGAAAGCGTAATTTTGTTATTAGCAAAATGGTGTCGCTTAAATTGGGTATAAGTGAAAGTTTTGTATTGACCTTTACCCTTAAATCTAGGTCTACCAGATTTTTTCCCATTAACATCGCCTTTCAACCATCTGTCAAAAGCCAATTCAACTTTTTTAGGAACTTCCTGCAACACTTGAGAGTGAATATCTTTGTACCAAGGTCTATCAACTTTCAATTGAACCAAAGAAGCTTTTTGATTGTAGTAGTTAGGTTGTTCCTTTAATTCTGGTAAGTGATACATTAACGGGCATCTATCAACAGGACAACGATTCATTTCATACCAGTCAAACCTTTGATCAAGCAAATAATTATACTGACAGCGCAGCATTTCCAAAGTTTTATCTATTTTCTCTGCTTGTTCTTTAGTTGGTTTGATTTTGTACTGGTGTGAAGTTTTCATTGTTTTATCCTTGTTTTCGACCTGTATTTAGGATAGCATTAACGTAAAGACGTTGTGTAGGCAACATGAAAAATAAAGCATTAAATTTAAGAATATCTGAACGCAGATTAAATAAATTAAGATTATATGCAAGTCAAAATGATAAAACTATGACTCATGTAATTGAAGATTTCATTGACTCGCTTAAAGTCAAAAATGGCGATTCCGCACTTCGTGCCGCTTCGCTAACATCGACCCACCATTCATCCCACACCTCAGCAAGCTGTAGGTGTGGGGCTTCTGTCGGTTCAAGCTAAATTATTTTCGCTATCATCCTAGTATAATCCCCAGCGTAGGCACAAAAGCACAGAAATTTTTATGGCTGAAACTACAGTTAGTATTGTAATTACGAATTACGAATTACGAATTATTAGTGGTTTATGAATACAAAAACTGACGCAACAATTGAAGATTTGTACAGTTTACCTGACAATTGTAAAGCAGAAATTGTCAATGGAAAATTGTTACTGATGTCTCCAACTGGATTTTTACCGGGGCGTGCTGGGGGTGAAATTTATGCTAGTCTGCGTAGTTATGAACGATTGAATAAAAATGGTTATGCTTTGCCTGATAATGTGGGTTTTTTGGTGAATCTTCCTCATCGTCGTTCGTTGAGTCCTGATGCTGCGTTCTATACTGGTAAACCTACTGGTGGAAAGTTTCTGAATGGTGCGCCTGTATTTGCTGCTGAGGTGAGAAGTGAAAATGATTATGGGGAGAAAGCCGAGGAAGATATGGCAAATAAGCGGCGTGATTATTTTGCCGCCGGCACTTTGGTAGTTTGGGATGTGGATGTACTCAAAGAGGAAGTGATTAGAGTATACCGTGGTAGTAATCCTGAACAACCCCAAGTTTATCGCCGTGGAGAGATAGCAGAAGCTGAACCCGCAGTACCAGGATGGTTATTTGAAGTGAATGACTTATTTTTTTAAGATGAGGAAGTTCCAGAAAATAAATTCACGAATGATTTTGACTGGAAGTGAGTTAGGTGAGCGATCGCTCTTTTTATTTAGTATAGAATGATGCTTATGAGTAGCCCAAGCTAGGCATTACTTCTATTTTCTGGTTAATATAGCTACAAACCGATTATCAATATCATGGCTGCAAATAGAATCAGGGTTGCTAAAGATAAAGCAGAATTAGTGAAATCATTACTTGCATCAAAAGACACAACTGGACTTTTTCAAACTTATGTAGAAGTCATGGTATTTGCCGCCGCTTTGGGCGCAAAGCATAGAAAAAGAGTTCCTCTAGAAGTAATTTCTAAAGATTTATCTCCATTACGACAGGAATACTTTACTAGTAGCTTTGCGATGTTGATTAATTTGTTATCTGTCACAGAAACAAAAGATATTCAAGTTCTCGGTGATGATGAAATAGCTGACGAGCAACGCATACATATTTTTGAAGAGTATGCTAATGGTGGACTAGAAATCATACAAAAGGAACTTCGTGGAGCGGTAGACTATTCAGAGCGACTTCTCTTAATTTTAAGTTCTGAAAGATTTAATATTGATGAACAAGAAGAGGAATTTGATTTAAGTAAATTCCTCTCATAATTTGATAGATAGTTTCTTCCTAAAAAATACAATTTTGAAGTCGCTAATTTTTCAATCTGCGTCTATATCATCATCAAATGTTTCCTTGGCTAATAACTGATGATATGATTCTGGTAAGCCAGCCGCTAGTACAGCAGAAAATCTGTCACGAACTAAGTTTTCTTTTTTCTGATTGCTCATCTTTTCGTGATCTCTGCCATAAAATGCGGCTGTATCAAAACCTTTATATAATGTTTTGTGAGCATCTGTACAACCTGGCCACTGAGCTTTATTAGTATCTGCACCAAAAAAATTTAATAGTTTACGCCTGGATACAATTACAGAACCATTTGCAATATCAATTTCTATTTTACGAGAGCCAAAATACCACAAGCATAATAGTGAAAATATTCTATCTTCTACTGCTTTTGCAACCTTGATTTTGTCGTTTCCAGGGTTGATGGCTACAAATGTCCACAATCGGAAGGCGTAACCAGGTAACTCAGTGTCTACTCTAAGAGTACCTTTATCATACAACCTCTCTAAAAACTTTAATACATCATCTATAGTACCTAAGTTTTTATCTTCTCCTTTATAATTAAATTCCACCATTTTGCCCAAACGTACTATTGCTTTCTGAAATATAGTTTTGAAAGCCCATTGATTTTCTTTCATACTAGCGATCGCCGTTTGATGTGTCAGGATCTCTCTGCTATGCCAATCACTATCTCTAGCAATTTCCTGTTCACGGATAATGCCCTTATGTTTGCTAGTTTGAGCTTGGAACTTACCAAAAGTTCCTTCTATCAAATTATGTTCACGAGCATACTGGAGAAGATTACGATATGGCTTGAACTCAAGCAGTAGTTTTAATAACCAAGGGCGAAAGTTCACTTTAAAACCTTCTATTGCAGAACCAAGATAATTTTCTGGTATTCGTGCAAATGGTGTTACAGGTTCTCCATCTTCATCACAGTAGTCTTCTACATAATACTCTTCCAGAGAACGCCCTTCACACTGAACTTTTTGATCATTAATTCCAAGGGCAGAGTCAATACTGTTAATAAAATCTAATACTTGTTTCTTTTCCATTGGATCGCGCGGCAGTTTAAGATCCAATGCTGCCGACACTAACAAATCTAAATGAACCAAAGAGTTTAAATAATAAGAACTATCAAATCTATTTGAGTCGTCTTGCCAACGCACTAAAGAAAGAGGAAGTTTATCTTTGCCATCTTCACCTGTACTTTCAGTTAATAAAGTCCTTACGCATTGCGCGCTAATACTTTTATCATCGAGAATAAGTTCTCTAGCTTTATCTACCGTCTTTGCATTTTTATTTAAATCTGTAAATAATTCACGAGCAATACCCCGAATTGAATAATCAGCTTCACTTTGAACATTCTGGAAACCTGCACGGTGATGAAGTAAAAGGAACAATATAGGAATTTTTGTTTGTTGTTCAAGTGTACGAAGAGTACCACCACGAAATTTTTGATCTTCTCGAAAAGTACGTAATGCCCAAAGGCGATGTTGCCCATCAACCGCTACTGCTAAAACTCTATCTTCATCCCAACGAAGTCGTGCAGAAATTCCAGCAGAAACAAATTGAACACCTCCAAAGTTGGCAACCTCTGATTTAACGTGCTTCCATTGCTCGTCATCTGGATCTGTCCCGTCCCAAGGAATAGGAGGAGGAGCTATATTTAAACTATCATCAAAAGTATCCTGAATCTTGCCGTCAGATCCTTTTGGCATCAACACAATTGTAATTGCATTAAAAAACTTTAACTTTTTTGGATCTAAAAGGTAGCCTTTAACAATATCATCCTCTACTCTCTTTTCATCAATTTCTCTTTGAAAAAGTTCTTTCAAAGACCATTTTGTGTCTAAAGAGGCTGGTATCTGTTCAGCTATCTTGAGTTCGTCAATAGCACGATTAATTTCAACCAATGATAGAAAATAAGGTAGTGCTATGCCTTCTGATAATGTATAAACACCAGTTAAACCATACAGAGGCTTGTTAAATCTTGCTTTGCCTTCATTATTTGAAAATATTAACATAAAGTTTTAACCATACCTAAGAGTAAATGATGGGAGAAATAGTCTAGATAATATATCTTCAACTAGTTTGTCTGAAGCTAGCTCAGAGTATTCACAATCTTCATCCAATCGATCATCATAATCGTTATCTTCTATGACATCATCTGAAATAATGTTGGAATTGCTAGATGAAGTGTGAATTATTAAAAGCCTACATCGATTGATTGTGTGTCCAGCACTAGCGAGTCGTTCACGTAAAATACTGCCTTCACTTAGATGACTACGAATGCGAGAATATAAATTATTGGCTTTCCCTATGTATAATGGCTGTTGAAATATCAGTGAATTGTTTAGAAGTGTAAAAATTAATTCTCGAAATGAAGAATCAGTTGCTAACTCTTTAAGTAAAAGTTCTTTAGAAAAGCAAGTTTCTGGTTCTAATTTTATCTTGTGTACTGGCGGAAGTCTTGTTTCTCTTGAAGATGAATGATCCTTGTACAATTCTTTCAGAATATAGTCAACAAAAAGTTCAGGCTCATTGAGAGCATTTGGATTAATCTCAAAACGACGATACCAAGCATACACACCACCAATATTGTTTGGGATGCGGCTCAGAATAGAAATATTGCCGCGCATCTGCGATAAATCGTATAATACAGCATTCTCACTGAACTGATGCACAGCACTATTGTCGTGTAACCATGCCACAAAGTAGACTCCCTTTATACATTACGCATCAGGGTAGCATAATAATCTCTTTAAAGGCGATAAAAAAGTAATTAATTGTAATTAAAGAACTTGTGGTAATCCTACTTCCTTTGGTTCTACCAACTGACCATCAAAACCTATCGTCTTATTTTCTACAGTTCTCCCGTTAGCTAAAGCTTTGCGAAGTCCTGCCACTTCCATCTGATCCTCAAGTCCACCCAGCATATAAACTAACAACTTAGCTGCTAAATCTCTACCAGAAACCTGCACGCGCTTTTTATTCGGGTCATATAAAACACCATACCAAAGAGACTGGGGATATTCCATACCAGTAAAGCCCCCTTGCTGGTCAAACTTCCGCAATTTCTTAAAAATGCTAGCTAGCGAAAAACCTTTTTTAAACACTAAAAATCCTAATGCTTGCGCTAAAGCAACTTGAGCTACAGGACGAAACAAAATATTGGCTTCCCCCCCACCCTTTTCAAAACTAAACCGCCTTAAAACAGGTGTATCTTCATGTTCTAAAATTTTCAAACTAGGTAGATTAGCCAAATTATCAAACAGTTTTTTAAAGTCCTCAATTCCCTGCTCAATTTCCTCATTTTCTGGACGCATGGGAATTAAACCTTTCTCAAATGGTTTCCAATGAGGGAACTTGTGAGCTAAGTATCTCTCGGACATATCTTGTAATGCTTGTAGCGTCGTCAAAACTGTAGAATTAGCTGCTACTGTTGCACTATTCCAATTAACACGAGGTTTACGATTTGGTTTTTGTTCTAAAAGGGGATGAGTAACCGCAATTTTTCGTGCCACAATTGCAAAACCATCATCTTCATTTAGCTGTGCTAACTGACCTTTGGTTAATGGCGCAGCCATCAAGTTAACATGAACAAAAACTGACCTTACCCTTCTTCTAGCTTCGGTGCGCGTCTCCCCTGCATTCACCGCACAAATAAATTCAATGCCAATTTTTTCCTTGGGTAAGCTTTGTAAATAAGCAGGGTCTACTTGATATTGGTCTGTTAAATCTGACAGGGTGATCAAACTATCATCAGCTGTTTTATCTTTCTTATATCGCTGGAGTTTACTAGTTTTAATTAACTCCATCAACCCTTGCACACCCATGAGGCGATGTTGACCATCTAAAGCATAAATGGTGACATGATCTTCAGAAATATTCAGTAAACCGACTTTACCGTCTTTATCTAAGGGGGTAAAGTCCGTTGTAGATTTTTTCGCACGTCCTTCACTATCCCACTCAGGTGCTTTCGGGTTATCTACCCAAGGCTGATTAATTACTACTAGCACTGGCGGAAACTTATGATTTTTTCTAGCCGCCAAATACTGGACTAAGGGTGCTTGGCGTGACCAGTCAAGGGGACGCTGTTGAATTTCATCGATACTATCTGCATCAATTTCAATATTGTCCGTCTCTGGATTGTATTTTTTTTGCAGTAGCGGTAAACCAGAGGCGAAGTGAACCCGACCAGCAAACCATTCTAAAGTGACAGAACCAATATAAGCCTCTGTTCCCCCCATTTCGGTCTTTTGGGCTAGAATATGGTCTTTTTTGTCTAAAAAATTACCTAAAATTAGAGATAATACTTGTTTTTCTTTATTTTCTCTTTCTAAATACTCTCTAGCAATATCAGTGGTAGGATCAGATGTACTATCTATCATGTTAATTTTTAAAAACTAAGTTAAGGTATGTAGCTATATTCTCCGAAAAATTAGATACTGATAAAACAATTTTTAAAAACTCTTTAACAACCGGGACGCGTGAGTTTTGTCTGTTTATCTGTGAATGACTCTCGCCAAAATAACAAAAATGAGGTCAAGTCGATATTTCCAGAGGTAGGGAGAAATGAGTACAGGACAACAGCCAGAAAAAAAAGGTCAGCAGACACGTACTGTAGCAGACTTAGTGGAAGACATCCAAGCTCTGACTACTGAAATTCAAGAATTGTATTGTTTAGATGCGATACCCTGGATCATAGGTGTATCTTGGGGCAAAGACTCTAGTACAGTTTTGCAGCTTGTTTGGAATGCGATCGCAGCTCTACCTCCAGAAAAAAGAACTAAAACAATCCATGTAATTACTACAGATACTCAGGTTGAAAATCCTATTGTTGCTGCTTGGGTTCGTCAATCTATAAACCAACTAAGATCGGCTGCACAAGAAAAAGGGATGCCGATTCAACCGCATTTACTACAACCAGTAGTTGAAGACACATTTTGGGTAAATCTTATTGGTAAAGGCTATCCAGCCCCTCGAAACCAGTTTCGCTGGTGTACACCACGCTTAAAAATTAATCCAGCTAATCAATTTATTCGGGAAATAGTTCGAGCTAACGGTGAAACAATACTTGTCTTGGGTACTCGTAAAGCAGAAAGTGCCAAACGGGCTGCAACCATGAGAAAGCATCAAGCAGGTAGAGTCAGAGAACGCCTTAGTCCCAATGCAAGTCTTGCTAATTCCTTAATTTATACTCCTATAGAAGATTGGAGTAACAATGATGTTTGGATATATCTGAACCAATCTAATAATTCCTGGGGACATAGTAATAAAGAATTATTCAGTTTATATCGAGGTGCAACAGCAGATAATGAATGTCCTTTAGTGATTGATACTTCTACTCCTAGTTGTGGCGATTCACGATTTGGCTGCTGGGTTTGTACACTAGTTAATCAAGATAAATCTATGCAGGCGATGATCCAGAATGATGAAGAAAAAGAATGGATGCAGCCTTTATTAGATATCCGCAATGAATTGGATGCCAAAGATGATAGAGAAAAAAGAGATTTCCGAAGGCTCAGAGGAGAAGTTCAATTATTTGAAAGAAACAAGGATGGAAAAGTATCTGTTGAACCAATACCTGGGCCATATACAAAATATTGGCGTGAATATTGGTTAAGACGCTTATTAGAGGCACAAACCAAAATTCGGCAAACAGCACCAGAAAATATGCGGGATATTACCCTGATTTCTGTAGAAGAACTCAGCGAAATTCGTCGTATTTGGCTAGAAGAAAAACACGAATTTGATGATAGTTTACCCCGTATCTATCAAGAAGTGACAGGTGAAAAATTTAAAGATCCTCGTCCTGGTGCTGACCAACAACTATTAGGTAGCGATGAATGGTCTGTATTAGAAGAAATCTGTACAGGTGATGCCATGCACTTGGAACTCATGGCGAAACTTTTAGATACAGAACGTCAATTTCGTAAGAAAAGCAAGCGCGTAGGAATCTACGAATCTTTAGAGAAATGTTTTGATACTAGTTCTCGTTCCCCAGAAGAAGCGATTAAGAATGCTCATTTAAAACGCGATTTGAGAGAAGCTGTTCTTCAAGGTGATGTAGCTACAGTAAAAGAAAAAGTTAAGCAACTGACTTTAGGTGATGCCGTGGATGAAGATCAAAAGGAAAGTGATAAGCCCTTAACTTGGGCAAATGTGAAATTTAAAGTTAATTCGTAATTCGTAATACTCGCAAAGCGAGAAGCTACGTAATTCGTAATTAACCCACATCTTACACCTCGGTTAAAAACCGGGTTTCTTGCAAATATCTTTCGTTCAGAAACCCGGTTTTTTAGGGCTTTTAGTTATACCATTTCTTGAGGAAGATGCACTTTATTCTGTACTGTAGAGACGTTGCATGCAACGTCTCTACATCATTTATTTGGCATAACTTCATAGAGAATTGGTATTAACCCCAACTGAAGTTAATTTCCATAAGGGACTCCCAGATAAAAAGAATATCCAAACTGTAGGGTGCATCAGTGCGACAGAACCTAACTATACTCAGAAATTATTCATGCTGACGCACCCTACCCAACCATGAGTTTCGGATAATTTGTTTTTTGGTGTTCCATAAGCTGAAAATAGTAATTTTACTGGGGTTGATAATTATTTACGTAAGTTAATATACATTAATTTGTTGCGTGATAATATTATTAACATCATCCTTCATGGGGTGGACATCAATGACATTTCAAAATAATCGCTCTCACGAACTAGAGCAACGGGAACGGCTACTGCGAGAGAAGGAAGTAGAGTTACGACTCCGAGAAATGGAACAGGAAATGTCTGCAAGTCATGCACCATTTCACAAGACGGTGAAACATCAACCTGAAAATTCTCCCAAACCTTGGGTAAAAAAAGCAATTCTTGCCGGAAAACTATTTGCCCTTGGTGTAGCAGCATTAGTTGCGGTGAGAGTGGCTTCAGTTTTAGCTGGGTTTGTCATTATCGCAGTTTTGGGTTGGGTAGCTTACAAACTATTCTTTGAAAATCGCAAAAAATCATCTTGAATTAAGGAATAATTTACATGGTAGGTCAAGTAGCATCTGATAAATTTATTCAAGACTTAGAAAGGGTGGCTCAGGTACGTTCTGAGATGGCGATGTGTTTGGAAAATCTATCTGAAACTATTAATAAAGCTGAATTAGATGGAGAATCTTCATCGGGCAAACTCAGTTTAGAGCGAGATTTGGAAGACATTAATGTAGCTAGTAAAAATCTCAAAAAAGGTGTATTTCGCCTGTTAGTATTAGGCGATATGAAACGGGGTAAAAGTACATTTCTTAATGCTTTAATTGGAGAAAATTTACTTCCCAGTGATGTGAATCCCTGTACCGCAGTTTTAACGATTTTACGCTACGGGGCAGAAAAAAAAGTTACAATTCATTTTAATGACGGTAAAAGTCCACAGCAACTAGACTTTCAGAGTTTTAAATATAAATATACCATTGACCCAGCCGAGGCGAAAAAGTTAGAGCAGGAGAAAAAACAGGCGTTTCCTGATGTTGATTATGCCATCGTTGAGTATCCCTTAAGTTTACTAGAAAAAGGAATTGAAATTGTTGATAGTCCAGGGTTAAATGACACAGAAGCGCGGAATGAATTATCTTTAGGATATGTGAATAATTGCCATGCAATTCTGTTTGTGATGAGGGCTTCTCAACCTTGTACTTTGGGAGAGCGTCGTTATCTGGAAAACTATATTAAAGGGCGTGGTTTATCAGTTTTCTTCTTAATTAATGCGTGGGATCAGGTGAAAGAATCATTGATTGATCCTGATGATATGGAAGAATTACAAGCGGCTGAAAATAGACTGAGAAAAGTTTTTCAGGCGAATTTAGGCGAGTATTGCTATGTTGATGGTCAAAATATTTATGATGAGCGAGTATTTGAACTATCATCTATTCAAGCACTACGCCGACGGTTGAAGGATAACCAAGCTGATTTAGTGGGGACTGGCTTCCCGGAATTTATGGGTTCGCTTAATACTTTTCTTACCAGAGAACGCGCGATCGCGGAACTCCGGCAAGTCAGAACTTTAGCCAGACAAGCTGTTAACCATACCCGTGAAGCTATAGATCGCAGAATACCACTACTTGATCAAAATGTTGCCGAATTAAAAACACGCATTGATTCTGTAGAACCAGAGTTTAAAAAACTTACCAATATTCGGGATCAATTCCAAAGGGAGATTTTTAATACTAGAGATACTCAAGCGCGTAAAATCTCAGAATCTTTCCGTAGTTATGTTTTGAATTTGGGTAATACTTTTGAAAGTGATTTCTTACGCTATCAACCAGAATTAAAGATATTAGATTTTCTCAGTAATGGGAAACGAGAAGCATTTAATGCAGCACTGCAAAAAGCCTTTGAACAATACATGACTGATAAGTGTGCAGCTTGGACTTTAACTGCTGAGAAAGATATTAATGCAGCTTTTCAAGAATTATCTCGCAGTGCGGCGCAGTATGGTGCATCTTATAATCAAGTTACGCGACAAATTACCGAAAAACTCACCGATAAACAAGTTAAAGTCAATTCTTACAACACTAGCACAGATGAAGATAATTCCCCCTCTTGGGCAAAATGGGCAATGGGATTATTATCACTTTCAAGAGGAAATTTAGCAGGCGTTGCGATGGCTGGTGCTGGGTTTGATTGGAAGAATATTTTATTAAATTACTTCACTGTTATTGGTGTGGGGAGTATTATCACCGCCGTTACTGGTGTGTTTCTAGGGCCAATTGGATTTGCTTTATTAGGTTTGGGAGTGGGTTTTTTACAAGCAGAGCAAGCGCGTAAGGAATTGGTGAAAACGGCTAAGAAAGAGTTGGTGAAATATTTACCACAGGTTGCAAATGAACAAGCACAAACTGTATATGATGCGGTGAAGGAATGTTTTGATAGTTATGAAAAAGAGGTGAGTAGACGGATTAATGATGATATTAATTCGCGGAAGTCTGAGTTGGATAATTTACTGAAGCAAAAGGAAACACGGGAAATTAATCGGGAGGGTGAGTTAAGACGGTTTAAGACTTTGCAGGAAAATGTTATAGTTCAATTGCAAAAGATTGAGGCTGCTTATAGTAATCTTTTGGCTTACTATAGTTAAGGGTAGTATTTATCCCCTCTTGTTTTGAGTAAGAGGGGGAGTTTTTTAACGCAAAGTGGCGCAGAGGTTGACGCAGAGTAACGCGGAGTAATGTAGAGTTTGAGGATAGGTGATGGGAATATGCAGCAGGAAGATGGGAGATATAGAAGTTTAATAGATGCGCTGAAATCTGCGTCTAATTTACTTGGTTTGGAAAGGACATCACAGTTATATCAAGATGTGGTTAATGTTGGTAATTATTTGAGTAATCCTAATTTTAGGATTGCGGTGTTTGGCCCTTTTAATCATGGTAAATCTACTCTGTTAAATGCTATTTTAGGAACTCGCACTTTACCTATAGATTTAATTCCGACTACAGGCGCGGCTATTACTGTTAAATATGGTTCTGATGTGAGAACTCGCATTATGTTGCGGGATGGAACAGAAATTTATCGCAGTGGAACGGATATTTTACAGCAATATGCAATTTTAGATGGTGATAGACAGATGCGTAAAGATGTAGCATCTGTAGAAGT
Source organism: Aliinostoc maniaoense (assembly GCF_058172895.1). NCBI lineage: Bacteria > Bacillati > Cyanobacteriota > Cyanophyceae > Nostocales > Nodulariaceae > Aliinostoc > Aliinostoc maniaoense. The sequence goes on from NZ_CP187952.1 coordinate 251,818, forward strand.
TTTTTGTCCTCATACTTTTTTAGAAACTGGTGTGGAGTTTATTGATTTACCAGGAACTAATGATAGGGATGAGCAAGATAATTTAGTACGAGAGCAACTTTTAAGTGCGGATTTAGTTGTACAGTTATTAGATGCGCGCAAATTGATGACGTTGGGTGAACGGGAAAATTTGCGCGATTGGTTATTAGATAGAAATATTAAAACTGTTATTTTTGTTGCTAATTTTATTAATTTACTTGATACGGAAGAACAAAAACAAGTGCAGAATCGACTGCGGTTTGTTGCAGAAAGTTTCCGTGCAGAATTACCTCCGGGTTTTAGTAATTTATATCGTGTGGATGCTTTACCGGCTTTACGCGCTCGATTAAAGGGTGATGTGGGTGCGGCTAGTAGTAGCGGCTTAGTGGCTTTTGAGACGGCTTTGCAAAATATTGTTGGGATTTTAGAACAAAATCGGGGTGATGTGAGGTTGCCAAGAGTGCAGGCGATCGCATCCCAAATTCAATTATCATTAAAAAATAAGATTGACCCTTTCGTCAATGAATTTACAGCTTTTGATGAAAAACAAAATGCCAAAATAGAAATCAAACAAAAAGCGCAAAACCTCATTAAGCAAGGCTTTAATAAAAGTATATCTGAGTTAAGAGATTGGTTATCTTTACCAAAATTATTAGCACAATACCAAGCTGATGCGGCTGTTGCACTAGCAGAGAATAATTTTAAATCTTGGCAAACAACTAAACTCAAAAAAGACTTGACAGAATTACAATTATCTGTAATGAAATGGCTGTATCAAGCTTATGATTTCTTTAAAGAAGAACGTCCCGAAGATTTATTAATTCCTTTCCCCTCAGAACCACAAATTACTTTACCTCCTAAGCCAGAGAATATTGAAATATTAAGTGAACCCGGTGCAATGGCTGTCGGGGGTGGGATTGGTTGGTTATTAGGCGGGCCAGTTGGTGCGGCTGTCGTTGGGAGTATTTCTTATATATTAAATAAAAATATTCAACAACATGAAACAAAATCAGCTAATGAATCATATCATCAACAAGTTGCGAAACTTTGTATAAATGCAACGGAAGCATATTTATCTCAATTTAGTAGTCAAGCTTTATTAATATTATCTGAGTTTGAACGTCAAGCTGAAAAGGTAATTTACTTTCAAGTTACCCAAGAACCCCAAGAAGTTATTAGAAAGCGTCAAGATTTACGAAGACTACAACAGGGATTTAATCAATTACTGAGTGAGTTAGCAAAAGCACGAATTTCTACTAATTATCAACCTTATCAAGAGACACCAAAAGTTAGTCAACCTCAACCCCGACAACAAGAAAGGGTTTATACTCGTCCACCACAACCAGAGAATGCAACTAAAACCACCGACAAAAAAGTAGAGCCTCCAAAACAGCAAGTTTATTCACCACCACCCCCACCAAAAGCAACTCCTGCACCTAACCCCGCAGAGGTAGAGGCAAAGTTTCGTAACTGGGAATTAGATGAAGAAATCGCACAAATGAAAGCACAAATGCGTTCTCCTGGTTTTCAGAATAGTAAGCAGCAAACTAAAAACACGCAAGCACCTAAACCACCGCAAAGCCAAGCCGAAAAAGATAAAATTGCGCGCGCTTATAAAATTTTGGGAGTACCGCAAAATGCAGCCTTCGCTGATATTAAACAAGCTTATAAAACCTTAGTTAAAAAATGGCATCCTGATTTATTTGTCAACCAACCCCAGATGCAAAAACAAGCGCAAGAAAAAATGCGTTTGTTTAATGAAGCTTATACGGTATTGTCTGAAAAAAAAGGGGTATAGGGGTGTAGGGGTGTAGGGTAAGAAAAAACCGGGATAAACCCGGTGTAATTTTATATTATGACTGCACCCGCACTGTTAGAGACACGGTAGTTGTGAGGTTTTGAGGGAGTGGCCAACGGATGAGCGATCGCCTGATAATATCAATTACAGTTTGTTCTTTAAGTGAAGAAGCCTGTTCATCTAACAAAACCTGTTTCACTCGTCCTTTACTTATCTGCAATTCAAACACTAAATCGCCACTAAAACCCGCAGGTAATTCGATAGATTGTAAATAGTGAGTCAGAATCGCACTCATCTGCTGATTCAATCCTGTTACACTCACAACCTCTAGATGCTGAATAGGAGAAATGATTTCTAAAATAGCTTCCTGATCTATTAAATCAGCATCTTCAAGGCTTTCAAGGCTTCTATTAGCAAAACGATACTCTCTTTCAAAGAATGACATTTTTGGAGGTGGAGGAGGTGCGGGAATTGGTGCGGAAGGAGACATCGCCGCTTGGGGAGATGGTGCAGAGGGTTGAACTTTTCTTTTACGTTGGAAAAACTCATACGCAGCAGACATCACACCTCCAACTACTGGAGCAGCAGTACTAACAGAACTACCAAAAATACCTTGATAACTGATACCTTCAGCCATTTCTACAGGTACTTGCACCGAAATTGAACCCTGACGCGAATCAAATCGCACATCATCACTCACAGCCACGAAAGCTGTATATTGCGACAAAAGTTGATAAGTTAAAGCCGTATCCGTCACTGCTTCCACGCCTAACTTAGTTTCACCATGCACCATCTGATTCATCAATTCTTTGATGCGGGAACGTCCCCAAAGTTGAGCAATGGCGGGGTTTCCAGTTTCCTCAAAGTTCAAGTTAAAGGTATGCTGATAACGTGTACCACCAGCCGTAACTCCTGTAATGTGCAGTTTTCCGCCACGCGCATCTGGTTTTTTGCCAAATAAAACTAACGGCTGTTCCGCAAACAAATCTGGTGCAGTAGAAGGATAGATAATTGCAGACTCACCATCACCTTCCCATTGCAAATTAATGTTAGCCAAAACAGGATTATTAATTTGACGGTAGAATTTCTCAGCTACCTCATCCGTTGGTTCGTCATGGCGAATAATGTGAGATATACCCCTTCCTAATTCTGCAATGCGGTTGAGTAGAAAACGATTAACAGAACTACCTGCACCAAAACTATAGAGGCGGTTTCCTGGTTGCAGATGTTGTTTCACCTCTGAAAGAATTTGGTTTTCATTGCCGATATAACCATCAGTCAGTAGTACAATACTCCGCAACCTTCCGGGATCTGTAACTGGAAAATTCAACACAGCACGAATCCCCCTTAACATCTCAGTGCCGCCATTAGCACTCAATTGATTAATATAATTGATGGCGCGTGTGCGATTTTGGGAATTATTGGCGAGGGGAACAGGGGATAATTGCCGAGTCGTATCAGAGAAATCAATAATACTAAAGGTGTCATCAGGATTAAGTCCATTGATAAAGCGGCGCATCAATTCCTGACATTGCATCAATGGCGCACCCATTTGCGAACCAGAAGTATCAATGAGAAACACCACATCTTTAGGAACAACTTGATCCTGACGGTACTGGAGTGCGGGAATTAGATATAGTGCAAAATGTCCACCTCGTGCATCAGCTTGGGTGAGTACAGTGGCTTGGGTAGAGTCCCCTGCTACTTGATAGCGTAAAATCAAGTCTTTATTAGGAATTGTGTCCCCACCCGCCAATTTCACTAACACCTGCTTACCTTCATAACTTATCTGGAGTTGGTGAGAAGGAGACTGCACATTTTGAATCTCAACCCCTGCATCAATTTCTATAGTGACATTAATATCATGGGGCGATCGCGTACCCGATGGTAATATAGGTGCATTCAACTGTGAACCATCAGGAACTATATCCGTATCTTGATTTTGCGTCATCGGTGCAGTAGCTGAACCTACACCGCCTGCGTTTTCCTCAATTGGTATCCCTGGAATATAGCGAGGAGCAACCACCATCGGGAAAACAAACTCATAGTTACCCGCAGTAAATTTTAGACTTTCAGAGTAGCGAATAATCACATCAATTTGTTCACCTGGTTGAATGTTGGCGAGGGATTGAGTAAAAACATTTTCCCGTTCTTGTTCCAAAAGTCCCGCAGTGCGTCCTTGCTGCTTCGCTTGCTCGTAAATTTGCTGTGCCTCTTGGCGTTTTTTGATACTACCTTTAATAGTCTTGTCACCAATCCGAATCAGCATATCATCAACAGCCGCCTCATCCGGTAACGGGAAGATGTAGACAGCTTCTAGTGTAGTTGTGAAGGGATTTTCAAAGCTTTGGGTAACTTCCACCCGTGAGATATTCCCCGCAATTTTAGCTTGTACTTCAGTGTGCTTGAGGGGGAAAGCAATTTGCTGTTGTTCAGGTGTTTGAACATATAAGCCACCAGCTTGGCGTTCTAGAGTTTGAGTCATATCTGTAACCTCACGCTTTTGTGTTATGTTTCTAGCGTAGGCGCGTTTACTCGGCAGATATGCTCAGTTTTGTGTTCAGTCGATGCTCAGTGACTTGTATTATCTTTCACATACTAATTTTACATATGCAATACTAGTTAGTTGACTGTTGATATTACTTTTTTCACAACATTACCTAAATTACCTAAAGAATTAGCTTATTTTATAGCGTTTCTTAGTCTGCTGAGGTACAAATTTATCCGCGTTTATCTGTGTCCATCTGCGTTTAATTTTGTCGTTTGTACTTCACTAGGGTAAGAAAGGCTATATAGAAATTGATAATCAGAGAACACTTATCATTATTATTGATTAAAATTCAATTATCAACATTATTCAAACTAACTATATGACTTTGCAAGAACTCAAAGAACAGATTGATAAATTATCAACAAGCGATCGCCTCACTCTAATCACTCTAATTATCGAATCACTCCAGCGTGAACATAACGATAATTTAGAACAAAAGCAATTTGATATTTCACATCAAGAACACTTAGGTAAAAATAGGGCAAATGTAATTAACCAAATGCGTGGATTTCTCAAAACGGATCAGCCTGCACCTACAGATAGCGAAGTGCAAGCCATGTTAGAACAACGTCTAGTAGAAAAATATCTACAATGAGAGTCTTAGTTGATACAAATATTATTTTAGATTTTCTACTAGAAAGAAATCCATTCTTTTCAGATGCACAAAGATTGTTTCAAGCAATCAGTTCTGGAGAAATTGTTGGTTATGTGACGGCAACAACTTTAACTGATATATTCTACGTTGCTAAAAGACAAACCCAAAGTATCGAGCGTGCAAGACAAGCAATCTCAATGATCATGGCTACTATGGAGATTTGTCTAGTTGATCGTTCTACTCTTGAAGCTGCTCTAATTTCTGGTATTACAGATTTTGAAGATGCTGTACAAATTGCTTGTGCGATCGCTCAAAATTTAGATGCAATTGTGACTCGTGATACTAAATTTGCGGGTGCTTCTATTCCTGTATTCTCTGTGAATCAGATATTACAACAGCTCTCTTTAAGCCAAAATATAGACGATCTGCTCACTTAACAGATATATTTCAAACTCGCTCAAAGCATCAACGACTGGATTGGCAATTGTAGATAAGGCGCGAAAACGTCTTGGGTGGACGAAAACTATTACGGCGCGTTGGTGGCAAGATGCTCACACTTCTAGAGCAACTTTACGGCGATTTTGGCAAGGCGATCGCACTGAATATTTTTGTCTTGATGGGATAATCAGCTTTATCCAGAAATATGGACGACTAATTCCCGGCTATGACTATGGTAGCGATGTTCCCAAATATAGATTCCTTGCCAAGTTCCTAAAACTAAATGACCGCGATTAATAGGTATATGCTCAGAAGTGTGAGTTAGTGCTGTGCGAATATGTGCCGGCATATCATCAGCACCTTCGGCATCATGAATATATTGTCCTGATTCTGGCACAAGTTTAGCCATGAAGTTCGCTAAATCAACCAGCACATCAGGATCAGCATTTTCTTGAATGACTAAACTAGCAGAAGTGTGGCGTAAAAATAGCGTACATAGTCCGGTTTCAACTCCTGATTCGGCCACTATTGACTCGATTTTGGCGGTAATGTTGTGAAAGGACTTACCGTTAGTAGTAATTCTGAGAAGTTTTTGGTAGTGAGTCATCTTGAACAAATTTAATTGTGTTGAAAGAGCGATCGCCTGACTTTATGCCAAATTAATCCTGCTACAATCAATCCTAAACCAATTTGCCAAATTCCAGACTCTACCCAAAAAGCTAGGAATAGACAAGATAACAAACCTATCCAACCTATCCACACAGGATACAGGCGTTCTGAAGCAGGCAGTCGTAAAGCAGCGTAATTGGTGATGGCGTAGTAAATCAAAACGCTAAAGGCACTAAATGACCATGTAGTTTTGACATTGCCTAATAATACTAAAAGTGCGATCGCTATTCCTACCACTATCACAGCCGCTTGAGGTGCGGTTTGTTGTTGATTCAAACGTGCTAAAAATCTAGGAGCATCTCCACGTCTACCCATCGCCAATAATACGCGAGATAACCCCAAAATTAAGTTTAACAACACGCCTAACATCGCTGTGACTGCACCAATCGCCAAAACTATCGCCGCACCCCTACCTCCTACACTGCGAACTACAACTTCCAACGGTGCGGCTTTTGTCTGGGTTGTGGCATTCGCTAAAGTCTCCACACCCACAGCCCCAATACCCACTGTCGCCACTGTCATATACAGCAACATCGTTACACATAAACAAACAATCATGGCTTTGGGAATCGTTTCTCTAGGAGAGCGGGCTTCTTCCCCCATCGTGGCAATTCTTCCATAGCCTGTGTAAGCCACAAACATCAAAGCACTAGCATGAAGCACATCACCGAGAGAACTACCAAAGAAAGGAGTAAAATTTTTCACTCCCTGAGCTACAGCCCCAGGGAAACAAGCCACGATAAAGAAACCCAAAGATAACAATGTGACTGAGACAATGAGAATATTGGTGAGATTAGAACGTTTAATCCCACTTAGAACTACTAAAGTCATAATTACTACAGCTAAAACAGCTACAGGAATTACCCAACTGGAACTCACACCCAACAAATTGAGTAAGTAACCAGCAAACCCCAAAGCAGCCGTCGCCGCCGAAGCTGTCTTAGCTACTAAAAACATCCAACCTGCGCTAAAACCAAAAGCAGGCGTAAGATATTTGTAACCATATTCATAACTACCCCCACTGACGGGATGATTAGCTGCTAGTTGCGCGCTATTGAGTCCGTTACAAATAGCGACAATTGCCCCAATTGCTACAGCTAAAATCACGGCTGCCCCGGCAATACCAGCCGCAATCCCAATACTCACAAATACACCCGTACCAACAATCGAACCCAAACCCATGAGTGTCGCACCGAAAACCCCTAATTCTCGTTTGAGTTGGGGAGGTGAATTGGTGACAGACATTTTGCATATCTCCCTATTTATCTGAAGATATCATTGCAGATCAAGTAGGGAATAGGGAATAGGGGGGCAGGGAGCAGGGGGCAGGGGGCAGGGGGCAGGGGGGCAGGGGAAGACAAGGGAGACAAGGGAGACAAGGGAGAATTTTTAGTCACGCACCAACTATCGATTGTGATATTTGCGTAACTCCTGATTTTATTAGCATCCCCTCAACCCGGACTTACCACTAACAATAATCAACAGTCAATTACGAATTACGAATTACGAATTACGAATTACGAATTACGAATTACGAATTACGAATTACGAATTACGAATTATCAAATAACACCCAACATCTAGTAGTTTTAATCCTTTCCTCTCTTAGTGCATTCTAGCTAGGGATGTAATCAGTTCAATTGCTTTAATACAAGCAAGACAATTACCTTACCCTCATTTTTCAAAGTTGAGGAAATAGAAACTTTCGCGTTGGGTGTTATTAGTTTTTATCGAGACAGATATGAAATTAAACAGCGTTTTTTACCTCTTATACTAATTTGGACTCTAGCTGTTACATCTGCCAGGGAAGCTTTGTTTGTAGCTTCAATTAATAGATTAGCACTTATAAATCTTATCTGATGTTTTCGCAATCAAACTTTACTTATGTTTCTAAGCTCAAAAAAAACCAGTTTGATGTCAAAAACTGGGTTATTTATCAACAATTAAATCTTATTCATATATATACAACAACACCCAAACATCTACTAGTTACAACGATTTCCTCTCTTGGTTGATTTTAATTAGGGATGTAATCAGTTTCATCAAACTAAGTCATGAAATCAAATACATTGCCCTCATTTTCAGATATTTGAGGAAATATTAACGTTCGCGTTGGGTGTTGTCGGTTGTTAACGAGACAGACATGAAATTAAACAGCGTTTTTTACCTCTTATACTAACTTTAGACTCTAGCTGTTACATCTGCCAGGGAAGCTTTGTAGCTTCAATTAATAGATTAGCACTTATAGATTAGTGTGGTGTTCTCTGCAAATAAACTTTACTTGTTTGATCAGGAATAATTCAGCCTCAAGCTTTAATATATCTGTCTTCAACAGCTAAATAAACATATGATTTTGGTTATTGTGTCTTGAGAGTATTTGCTCATTTATTTTTAAGTTTTGAAAAATTTGGGATACTATCTAAGATTTAGCGATCGCTTATTTTGACAAAAACTCAGTTTGCGTCGGGGGAGTTGTAATTTCTCCCTCGCTGTAACCTAAATCGTACATACTAGCAGCTTGAGCATTTTGTTCTGGTGGAACTTTAGGCTTTCTCGCCCAAGCATCTGACTTTCCTAAGTTGAACCAATCTTCATCACTCATTCCAGAACTCAATCTGTTGTCCGTTGTTTTGTTCATGAATCCGCTTGTAAGTGGGTAGGCGTTTGACGGCGGTAATTATTTATCATGTTGGCATGATGCTCTGAGGAAGTCTTATACCTTTCGATAGTAATCCTGTTCTATCCACAGGTAGCGATCGCATCCACCATATACAGCAGATTTCAGATAGAGAATTTCAAACCTGTTCCCTGCTGTATTATTCAACGTTTTTGAGGATCTACTATACCTTATTAGTAATCTTTCTAAACTAATAAATTGCAATCTAGGTAGTAATGCAAAAATTTTACGAAAAAAAATCCCTGAAACCCCTGCAAAATAGGGATTTTTATAATATTAACTTAATTTTTACAAAACTTCATCTTGAACTAATGAAAATCTATCTCAATAAATCTGATAGGATATTGCCAAAGTTTATTGAATAACTATCTCAATAAGCCAGAGAAAGATCAGACCTATTTCCCAAAATTCCAGGAAATGACAACATGACAAGCATGGCTGTACAATCCCCGGACTCGATACCCTGGTGGTCAGGGAACGCCCGCTTAACTAATCTTTCAGGGCGACTGTTAGGAGCGCACGTAGCTCATGCGGGCTTAATTGTACTCTGGGCAGGTGCAACCACCTTATTTGAACTAGCCCGGTTTCAGGCCTCGCAACCAATGTACGAGCAAGGCTTAATTCTTTTACCCCACTTAGCAACTCTGGGTTGGGGTGTAGGTAGTGGCGGTCAAGTTGTAGATACCTATCCCTACTTTGTGATAGGAGTATTACACCTGATTAGCTCTGCCTTCCTGGGTATAGGCGGAATTTTTCACGCTCTCCGCGGCCCCGCCATCTTAGAAGAAAGATTTGCTTTCTTTGGCTACCGTTGGCAAGATGCCAATAAAATGACGACTATTTTAGGTATTCATCTAGTTTTACTAGGTCTAGGTGCTGGCTTACTAGTTGTCAAAGCTGTCTTCTGGGGAGGGTTATACGACCCCATACTAGGAGAAGTGCGAGTTATTTCTCATCCGACTTGGAACTTTGCAACTATTTTTAGCTACCTACTTGGTGGTCATAAATATTGGATAGCTGGAGTCGATAATCTCGAAGACTTGGTTGGTGGTCACATTTGGGTCAGTATTCTTTGTATAGCAGGGGGTATCTGGCACATTACTACTCAACCTTCAGGATTTGTTAAAAGCCTATTTGTCTGGTCAGGAGAAGCATATCTTTCCTATAGCTTAGGTGCATTAAGCTTAATGAGTTTGATAGCTGCTTATTTTGTCTCTATCAACACACTGGCTTACCCTGTAGAGTTTTTCGGGCCAGCGTTAAGTATTGGGTTTGACCGCTTCCCTTACTTCCAAAGTGCAGATTTACTATCCTCTCGCGTGTGGTTAGCAAATGCTCACTTTTGGTTAGGCTTTTTCTTCCTGCAAGGCCATCTCTGGCACGCCCTCCGCGCTGCGGGTTTTGATTTCCGCACCGGGAAAGTTCTACGTCCAACCCGTGGGGAGGTAATCTAACTATGGCTACAGCAACAATCACCCCCCAACAATATGGATGGTGGGCAGGTAACGCTAGGTTTATCAATCTCTCAGGTCGGCTATTAGGAGCGCACATTGCCCATGCAGGCTTAATTGTCCTGTGGGCTGGGGCAATGACTTTATTTGAAATCACCAAATACAACCCCTCCCTACCCATATACGAACAAGGGTTAATTTTACTGCCCCATTTAGCCACCCTAGGATTTGGGGTTGGTGATGGGGGACAAATCATTGATACTTATCCCTATTTCGTGATTGGTGTAGTCCATTTGGTCAGTTCGGCGGTACTGGCTGCGGGTGGCATTTATCACGCTCTTTTGGGGCCAGAAGTATTACCAGAAAACAATCAATTTCCTGGTTTCTTTGGTTACGACTGGGAAGATGAAGACAAGATGACCACAATCATTGGCATTCACCTATTGTTATTAGGTGTAGGTGCTTGGCTTTTGGTAGCAAAAGCTTTATTCTGGGGTGGTCTTTATGATCCCGCAGTTGCATATGTCAGAGTCATCACAGAACCTACTATTAGCCCAACTCGAATTTTTGGCTATCTCTTTGGTGCATTTGGCAAGCAAGGAATGGCTGCTGTCAATAACTTAGAAGACGTTGTTGGTGGTCATATCTGGGTAGGTATTCTCTGCATCGGTGGCGGATTTTGGCATATCTTGACTCAACCTTTTGCTTGGGCGAAAAAAGTACTTTTTTGGTCTGGTGAGGCTTACTTATCCTATAGCCTTGGTGCTTTGGCCTATATGGGTTTATTAGCAGCCTACTTTGTGACTGTTAACGACACCGTTTATCCGACAGAGTTCTATGGCCCTTTGGGATTAAGTAGTACATCAGGGGTGGTTTCGGTTCGGACTTGGTTAGCCACAGCCCATTTTGCTTTAGCAATTGTGTTTCTATCTGGTCATATTTGGCACGCTTTGAGAGTGCGTGTTTTAGATGCTGGATTGAATTTTGAACAGGGAGTAGTCAACTATCTGGATACCCCAGAACTAGGAAACCTGCAAACGCCAATTAATACTTCTGATTTGACGTTGAAGTTGTTGGTAAATCTGCCAATTTATCGTCCGGGTTTGTCTCCCTTTGCCCGTGGCTTAGAAATTGGTATGGCGCATGGTTATTTCTTACTTGGCCCCTTTGTCAAGTTAGGCCCTCTGCGGAATACAGAGTTAGCCAATCAAGCTGGATTACTCGCAACTATTGGTTTGTTATTGATTTTATCAGTTTGCCTGTGGCTGTATGGCCGCTCATGGCTCAAAGAAGGCAAATCTCCCCAAGGTGAGCTACCAGAAAATCTCAAAACTCCTAAGTCTTGGAGTGAGTTTAATGCTGGTTGGATTGTTGGTAGCTGTGGCGGAGCTTTCTTTGCTTATTTGCTTGTAACTAATAGCAGTTTGTTTTTCTAAATTTAAGGTGTCAAGATGTCGAAAAAAATTGGTTTATTCTACGGTACTCAAACGGGTAAAACTGAATCTGTGGCGGAAATTATTCGGGATGAATTTGGTACTGGAGTGGTGACACTACACGACATTTCCCAAGCCGATACTAGTGATTTTGATGAGTATCAATATGTAATTGTTGGTTGTCCTACTTGGAATATTGGTGAACTCCAAAGCGATTGGGAAGGCTTTTATCCAGACTTAGATGAGATGGATTTTAGTGGTAAGATGGTCGCCTATTTTGGCACTGGTGATCAAATGGGCTATGGCGATAATTTTCAGGATGCAATCGGCATTTTGGAAGAAAAGATTTCCCAACGCGGTGGTAAAACTGTAGGCTATTGGCCTACTGAGGGTTATGATTTTAACGATTCTAAGGCGTTAAGAAATGGCAAGTTTGTTGGTTTGGCGATTGATGAAGATAATCAATCTGATTTAACTGATGAGCGCATCAAAGCTTGGGTGTCTCAGTTAAAGAGAGAATTTGGTTTGTAGTTTGATTATTTGTACCTGATGTTTAACCACTGATGCACACAGACAATTGAGTTTTTCAATACAAAGTTGCGCTAGGGTTTACGGAATGCTGAGTTTTGAAAACTATCTGTGTGTATTTGTGGTTATTTAATTTTAGTTTTTGGGGTTTTAGGGTTTTTATGTCTGATGATCTTGATGTTGTGTGGATTAGTTCTAGCCCAGCATTGCAGCGTTTCGATAAGCCTTTACTACAATACATATCGCAATATGTGAATGTGGCTCAGTGGGAATATCGCTCTAGTCAGGATGAGGGTAGTTCCATAGATGAGGCGGTCACTTTACTGCATGAGTTTTTGTCACAGTGTCCTCATCCCATAAATTTAGCTGGTCATGGTGCGGGTGGTTCGATCGCCTTAACTTATGCGCGGCGATATCCTCAAAAAGTGCGATCGCTTATTCTCTTAGCTGTAGCCTCTCAACCTGCAAATACTTGGCACGCTCATTATTATCTCCAAAGACAATTATTTACAATGAGTCGTGAGCAGGTGTTAGCCTGTAGTGTTCGTCATCTGTTCGGAGAACAACCGCATAATACTACTAAAAAGTTAGTAGCTGTATTAGATAAGGATTTAGAACAAACCCCCTTGTTACACTCTCTTTTCAAGTTGATTGAGTTACCTCAAGGTGGTGTCTCTATGCCGATGATGATCTGCGGTAGTAAGAATGATCCCATTGTTAATCCACCAGCATTATACAACTGGTTACATTATTTTAAGCCAGAAGATCATCTCTGGGAATGCCCTAAAGGCTATCATTTTTTTCACTATTTTTATGCTCAACAAGTCGGTGAAAGAATGTTAGATTTTTGGCAACCCTATCATGTAGAATTAATGTCTCCCCGTCCCATCATTTTAAGAACTATGGGTAATTAATTAATATTTATTAGGGGTGTAAATACTCCCCTATGTAATTTAATATTCATTATTTTGACAGCGACGAAATGGAAGATTTTCGCCGATTTTTTGCATTTCAATTCACCATTTACATTAAATGTAAACTTTTGTAAAAACAGTTGTAATTAAGAATATTTTTCAATAAAATAAATGTGTAAGCAGCAAATATCAACTGTTAACTTTCAGCATTAAATCCTAGTACACCACAGCCTAAATCAAGCAAGCATCTAAAATCAGCCTTCTTTTTTTACTTTTGCCTTTTTGTACTAGTTCTTTATCTTAAATTTCTGATGTTGAAGTTAATCAACCCATGACAGCTTACTTGAGTATTTCTAGCAACAACCTTATAGATTAGCAACCAATGCAGACATACGATAATCCCAACATCAAATATGATTGGTGGGTTGGTAATGCCCGCTTTGCCGACCTCTCTGGCTTATTTATCGGCGCACACGTAGCCCAAGCTGCACTCACAACCCTTTGGGCAGGCGCGTTTACATGGTTTGAAATCTCTCGTTACAAACCTGATATCCCAATGGGTGAACAAGGATTGATCTTGTTACCCCATTTAGCTACTTTAGGTTTTGGTGTCGGTGCAGGTGGTCAAGTAGTCAACACTTACCCTTACTTCGTCATTGGAGCTTTGCATTTAATTTCCTCTGCCGTTTTGGGAGCAGGCGCGCTCTTTCATACCTTCAAAGGGCCGCGCAACTTAAAAAACAGTACTGGTTCGGCTAGGAAATTCCATTTTGAATGGAACGACCCCAAACAATTGGGTTTGATTTTAGGACATCACTTACTTTTCCTAGGCGTAGCAGCTTTATTCCTAGCAGGAAAAGCGATGTTTTGGGGAGGACTATATGATGCAACAACTCATGCTGTCAGAGTAGTCAGCAATCCTACCCTCAACCCCTTTGTTATCTATGGCTATCAAACTCACTTTGTCACTGTTAACAACCTAGAAGATTTAGTGGGTGGACATATTTATGTAGGCTTAATCCTCATTGGTGGGGGTATTTGGCACATCATCAAAGAGCCGTTACCCTGGGCGAAAAAGCTCTTAATCTTCTCTGGAGAGGCAATTCTTTCTTACTCTTTAGGTGGTATTGCGTTAGCTGGATTTGTTGCCGCTTATTTTTGTGCAGTCAACACCTTAGCTTACCCTGTAGAGTTCTACGGCGCGCCCTTAGAACTAAAATTTGGTGTCACTCCTTATTTTGCCGATACAGTTAAGTTAGCTAATGGTGCTTACAGTGCTAGAGCTTGGTTAGCTAATGCTCACTTCTTTTTAGCTTTCTTCTTCTTACAAGGTCATCTCTGGCACGCGCTCCGAGCTATTGGCGTTGACTTTAGACAAATTGAAAAATCATTAAACGCCATTGGTAGTGCTGATTAATGACTAGTCAAACAATTTTGGATTTTAGATTTTAGATTGAAGATTCAACATCCAAAATCCAAAATTTAAAATCTAAAATTCGGTCAGTTCTAAGTTTCGACCTCGCTCTGAAGAGTGATAAGGATAAGGGTAGTGTGCTGAGTCTCTACATACTCAGCACTTTTCTAGAAAGGATAGGTAACAGTGGCAATTTCTACTGATAAAACTTTCGCAGCCAATACAGAATTATCTTGGTTAATTGGTAATGCTCGTTTAACTGATTTATCTGGTCAATTATTAGGCGCACATATTGCCCACGCAGGCTTAATTATGTTTTGGGCAGGAACAACTACCATTACAGAAGTGCTACGTTTTGTTCCTGACATCCCCATGTATGAGCAAGGTTTAACTTTATTACCACACCTAGCAGCTTTAGGGTGGGGAGTAGGAAAGGGTGGTGAAATAGTTGATACTTATCCTTATTTTGTCATTGGCGTATTGCATTTAATTGCTTCTGCCGTGTTGGGTGCTGGTGGACTATTTCATGTGTTTCGCGCTCCCGCAATTTTATACAATAACGGTGGCAGAGCAGCGAAATTTCATTATGAATGGAATGACCCTAAACAATTGAGTTTAATTTTAGGACATCACTTAATTATTCTGGGTTTAGGAGCATTCTTGCTCGTACTAAAAGCCATGTTTTTTGGCGGCATTTATGACACCAATTTAGGAGAAGTGCGCCTCATTACTAACCCTACTCTTAACCCAAGCATCATTTTTGGTTATTTAGTCGGGTTAAAAGATAATGTTTGGCATCCTCTAGGACTAGCCAGTGTTGACAATTTAGAAGATGTCATTGGTGGTCATATTTGGATTGGTGTCATTTTAATTTTGGGCGGTATATGGCATATTATCGTACAGCCATTTAGTTGGGTAAGAAGAATTTTACCAATAGAACATGGTGAAGAAATCCTGTCTTACAGTTTGCTGGGTTTAGCTTTAATGGCTTGGATTTCTGCCAGCTTTGTGGGATATAACACCACCGTTTTCCCACCAGAATTTTACGGTTCAGAACGTTTATTTTCTGCCAATATTCAATTTTTTCTAGGGGTATTAGCCTTCTTAGGTTATGCTTGGCACGCTTGGAGGGCGCATAGCATTTCCTAATCGTTTCTAGTTCCCTCAACACTAGCTATTCTCAAGTTCCTTCCCCTGCCTACAGTTAAAAGTAGTTGACTGTAGGCAATTTCCTAAAACTTTTTGTGGAGTAACAAATAGTGATGGCTACAATTTTATTTGCTTTATCTGCTTGGGCAATCATGATTTTATTACTTTGGAGTATGTGGAGTACTTGCAAAAAAGGAATCAGTTTTATTTGGAAATTACATCAAGTCCCCTGTCACAATTGCGAATATTTCACTAAGGACTATCGGCTAAAATGTACAGTACATCCTTATAAAGCTTGTTCTGAACAGGCGATTGGTTGCATTGACTTTGAGCCAAAAACTGCTGCTTGTAATGCTTGTCAAAAAGGCAGAGTTTGGAAATTAGAGAAGAGAAGTTGACAATCACATTAAATTTTATATTAAGTAATAAGTAATAAGTAATGAGTAATGGGTAATAAGTAATGAGTAATGGGTAATGAGTAATAAGTAATAAGTAATAAGTAATGAGTAATGAGTAATGGGTAATGAGTAATGGGTATTTACTCATTACTTAAAGAAGAAAAGGATTGTGTATGAATTTTTTACCCCTGAAAAGGTACAAAGTCAACAGCCTAGGCAGGGACACTACCAGAACAACCCGCACTCTCGCAAATCAGTGTGAAATAAGATAAGTAAGTCGGTGCAATAAAACCAAACTATGTGAAGAAAAATAAATAAGGCTAAAACTCTTTCTCCCCCTGCTCCCTGCTCCCTGCCCCCTGCCCCCTGCCTCCTGCCCCCTGCCTTATTCCAACAATAATTATTTACGCCAACGTACTTACTGTAGGTCTTTACTGAGGGCAAATGGCTCAAATTGCTCATATCATAGCTCAAGTATATATTTACCTTAGCTGAATCTAAGTATTGAGTGAAAAATTTGCTAGCGGAATTATGAAAAATCTAATTTTAGCAACCTCCGTATTTTTGACTGGTATTAGTCTTACAAATGCTGTCCAAGCAGCAAATCCTGACCATTTAAGACAGTTATTGTCAACTAAACAATGTCAAAATTGTGACTTAACTAATGCAGGTTTAGTCATGGCTGATTTGTCAGGAGCGAATTTAAGTGGTGCGAATCTCACAGGTGCGAATCTTAGCCGTGCTAACTTAAGTGGTGCAGATTTGCGGGGTGCAAACTTGACTGGTGCGGGTTTATTTGGTGCTAATTTGAGTGCAGCTAAATTCGGCGGTGCAAATCTCGCTAGTGCTGACTTGCGAAATACTTATCTAGGGAACACAGAATTTACTGGTGCTTATGTAGTTGGTGCGAACTTTCAAGGTGCGGTAGGTATACCGTTACAAATTGCTACAGCAGATGAATTTTATGCTTGGGGTGTAACAGAGGCAGAAAAAGGCAATCAAAAACAGGCTATTAATTATTTTAATCAAGCGATCGCCATTAAACCAGAATACGCAGGTGCATATTTAGCCCGTGGTGTCGCCCGCTACCAAATTTTTGATAGAGCAGGCGCGCTCGCAGATGCTCAAACAGCAGAAAAACTCTTTACCACTCAGCAAAACACCACAGGAACACAAACTACCCAAGCCTTTATCAAAGAACTGCAAACTCCTTACACAGAAAAAATCAGCGCAGGTAAACCCAGTTTCTTTGATTTTGTTGGTAGTCTCGGCTCAGTCTTACTGCAATTTTTACCTTTTTAAACATAGGTAAAATAGCTATCAGCAAGATTGAGATTGGTTGAACCTTGCACAATCGCAATTAATTCTGATGGCAAACCATTACTAATACCATCATCATAATAAATTGCTGTACCTTGTACCCCAGCAATTGGAGAACTTCCGAGGCGATAATGAGGCTGTGAGCCAATTGGGTTTTGTGGCAATTTGGTTAACTGAATAGTGTCTTCATTTTTATCAAAATCTCTAATGATGGCATAATCAAGAATACCACTGCTGTAGATAATGCCATCATCATAAAATAGTTTATTGGTTTCTCCCAGTACAAACAAATCTCTTTCAATACCAAAAGAACCGATAGGATTATCACCAATTAGAACATCTATTTCAAATAATCCTGGACGGCTAGCTGTACGATCTACACCTATCAACGTATCCCAACCATCATTACCTACTAGGGTATCATTACCAGTGCCGCCATAAAGTTTATCTCCTCCTGCACCACCATCTAAATAGTCGTTACCTTCATCTCCATAGAGTTTATCACTACCCACTTCTCCAAACAGAAAATCATTTCCTTTTCCCCCTCGCAGAGTATCATCAAAGTACCATCCTGGAATTAATTCATCATTATCATCCAGACGTTCAACCCTTTGATTCGCTCCCGGAACATCAAAATAAAATCGGCTTGAACCATCATCACCATAAAGGAAATCATTACCGTCACCACCTACTAAAAAATCGTTGCCATTTCCTCCAAATAAATGATCTTGGTAATTTCCATCTCCTCCATACAGCCAATCATTTCCTTCTCCACCATCGAGAATATCGCTATCTGTTCCACCATCTAAATAATCACCATCTCTTTCTCCTAATAGTCTATCTTCACCAGAATTACCATAAAGTTGATCCCTGCCTCTATTTCCATAAATAATATCATTACCTCCTTCTCCATAAATATCATCATCGCCAATAGTAGCGCGGAAAATATCATTAGCATTGCCTAAATATTTAATAATGCCTCTCACCATTAGTAATGCCTCAAAAATTCAAAATTTATCAAGGGAAAATGAGTACAAAATTAAATTGTACTACAAAACTACATTTTAATACATTTTTGAGATTGCTGGAAAAATTTATAAAAATTTTATTTATTCCCACGCAGGAAATTACCTGGAAAAAACGCTCAGTCCTGTAGATTTATCAAAGATTGAAAAAGTTGTACAATTCTATACATGGGTGAATATCCTCAATGAATCAATGAATCTATCTCGTCAATTGTGGGCAATCAATCAAGACTTAACTAAAGCTTGTCTAGAGCATCCGTTTGTGCAGGGTATTGGTGATGGTTCTCTAGAACAGCGAAAATTTGCTTACTATGTAGGACAAGATGCGTTTTTCTTAGAATCTTTTGCCCGTGCTTATAGTATTGCAGCCGCTAAAGCACCAAGTTGGCAAGATTTTAGGATCTTTCATAGTTTAGCTGGGGGAGTTTTAGAGGAACTGCAACTGCACACAAGTTATGCTGCTGAGTGGGGAGTTGATTTAGCGACTGTAGAACCGGGAATGGCTACCCGTTGTTATACTGACTTTCTCTTAGCGACGGCTTGGGGTGGGGATGTCGGGTTAACGGCGGCGGCGATGTCTCCTTGTATGCGGTTGTATGCTTATTTAGGAGAACAATTAGCTAGCAATGGCATTCCTAATCATCAATATGCTGACTGGATTCGGACTTATAGTAGTGCCGATTTTTTACCATTGGTACAACAATTAGATAGTTTAGTAGATAATTACGCTAGTGGGAATAATTCCACTCATTCCACATATCGCTATGCTATGTTGTGTGAATATCAATTCTTTCAAGCGGCATGGATAATTTAACAGTTAAACCAATTCGCAATTCGCAACTCATATAAGTAGAACAGGGTAAATAATTAAAGGTTTGTAGTAAGAACTTTAGTCCTTATTTCAGAACTAAAGTCCTTACTACGAACTCAATTTTATTCTTTTTACATTACTTAACATAGTTTGATTTTTTTAACTTGTTCTACTTACTCTCAAAATATCAAATAAACCCTTGCATAAATTGTAAGAAATTTTCTACAATCGGACTTAAACTACTAGGCCGCCAGATGACAGCAGTTTCTATTACAGGGACTTCTGGTAGTAGAGGACGATAAACTACACCAGGCCTTTGCAGATTTTGTAAACAAGATGGTGTAATTGCTACACCCATGCCAGCCGATACTAAACCAATAATTGTCTGCATTTGAATTGCCTCTTGAGTAATCTTCGGTTGGAAATTTTCCTGTTGAAAAAGACTCATGATGCAATCATACAATCCTGGTGCGAGATGGCGGGGAAACATAATCAAAGGTTCATTGAGGAGCGATCGCACTGTAATATGTTCTTGTTGAGCCAATGGGTGAGTTGAAGACAACGCCAAAATTAATTTTTCTGTGTGAATACACTCATGAGATAGTGTATTATCTTCCAAGGGTGGATGAGCAAAACCAACATCAATTCGGCAATCTCTGAGTGCTTGTTCCTGTTGACTTGTAGTTAATTCTAGTAATACTAGTTCGACTTCTAAAAATTGTTCACGAAATTGCCGTAAAATCACGGGTAACAAATCGTAAATTACCAAACTTGTAAATCCAATGCGGAGTTGTCCTGCTTCACCTCGTCCAGTCCTTTGAGTCAGAGCTACTGCTGTTTCTAATTGTGCCAGGAGTTGATAAGCTTCTTGTAAAAACACCTGCCCGGCTGGAGTTAATTGCACTTGTCGCTTAGTTTTGCGCTCAAACAGCTTGACTCCCAGTTCTGTTTCTAGCTGTTGAATTTGTTGGCTTAGAGGTGGTTGAGCTATATGTAATCTTTCTGCGGCTTTACTGAAATGTAGTTCCTCAGCTACAGCAATAAAGTAGCGTAGGTGTCGTAATTCCATGTTTATTATACTTTATAAGTCTAAATTCCAAATAAATATATATTGGACATCTTAAAAAACTATACTTATGATACTCGTACAGAGATTTAACAGTGTTGAGTAAAATCGGCTTGTGAAACACCACACCATAAGCCTGATAACTGATAACTGATAACTGATTTAATTGAGCCAGCGCAAGGGGTGAAACCATGTCAGAGAATTTTAGAAGTAAAGTTGTTACACAAGGGGTACAGCGATCGCCAAATCGGGCTATGCTACGGGCAGTTGGTTTTCAAGATGAAGACTTCAAAAAAGCCATTGTCGGTGTAGCTAATGCCTACAGCACCATCACACCCTGTAATATGGGGATTAATCAATTAGCCCAAAGAGCCGAAGCTGGAATTAAACTAGCTGGAGCGATGCCGCAAATGTTCGGCACAATTACTATTAGTGATGGCATTTCAATGGGAACTGAAGGGATGAAATATTCCCTAGTGTCACGAGAAGTCATTGCTGACTCCATTGAAACCGCTTGTAACGGTCAAAGCATGGACGGTGTAATTGCCATCGGTGGCTGTGATAAAAATATGCCAGGGGCAATGATTGCAATGGCGCGGATGAATATCCCCGCTATCTTTGTTTATGGTGGCACAATTAAACCTGGACACTACAACGGCCGTGACTTAACTGTTGTCAGTTCCTTTGAAGCTGTGGGTGAATACAGTGCGGGAAAAATTGACGACACTGAACTGATGGAAGTAGAACGCCGTGCTTGTCCTGGTGCGGGTTCTTGCGGTGGGATGTACACAGCTAATACTATGTCCTCAGCCTTTGAAGCAATGGGCATGAGTTTACCCTATTCTTCCACAATGGCAGCCGAAGATGACGAAAAAGCCGACAGCACCGAAGAATCAGCTAAAGTCTTAGTAGAAGCGATTCGTAACCAACTCTTACCCCGACAAATTATTACTCGCAAATCTATAGAAAATGCTATTTCGGTAATTATGGCTGTGGGTGGTTCAACCAATAGCGTATTACATTTTTTAGCGATCGCGCGCGCGGCTGGTGTAGAACTAACTCTAGATGACTTTGAAACTATCCGTGGTCGTGTCCCCGTTTTGTGTGATTTAAAACCCAGTGGTCGCTATGTTGCTACAGATTTACACAAAGCTGGCGGTATTCCCCAAGTAATGAAAATGCTCCTCGTGCATGGGTTACTTCACGGAGATTGTATCACCATCACCGGGAAAACCATCGCCGAAATTTTAGCAGATGTCCCCGAAGAACCCCCTGCAAATCAAGATGTGATTCGTCCTTGGAATAAACCCATGTATGCCCAAGGACACTTAGCCATCCTCAAAGGCAATTTAGCCACAGAGGGAGCAGTAGCCAAAATTACCGGAGTGAAAAATCCCATTATTACCGGCCCTGCACGGGTATTTGACTCCGAAGAAGAATGTTTAGATGCCATCCTAGCAGGTAAGATTAAAGCCGGTGATGTGATTATCATCCGTTACGAAGGCCCGAAAGGCGGCCCCGGTATGCGAGAAATGTTAGCACCCACCTCAGCCATTATTGGCGCAGGTTTAGGTGATAGCGTCGGTTTAATTACCGATGGACGTTTCTCTGGCGGTACTTACGGCATGGTAGTGGGACACGTTGCACCAGAAGCAGCCGTTGGTGGTGCGATCGCTCTAGTACAAGAAGGTGATAGCATCACTATTGACGCTAATTCTCGCTTATTACAAATCAATATTTCTGATGAAGAATTAGCCACTCGTCGCGCCAAATGGCAACCCCGTCCACCCCGTTATAAAACAGGCATCTTAGGCAAATATGCCAAATTAGTCGCCTCTAGTAGCGTCGGTGCTGTCACAGACTTGGATTTATTTGATTAACGACTAATACCAATTCGCAATTAAGAAAGTCAGCCAGTAGGTTGGGTTGACGCAAGGAAACCCAACACCAATATCCATATTCAGTTGCCTGATATCTTGCACCAGTTTTTCATCCCCTACACCCCTATACCCTTACACCCCTGCACCCCCACACCCTTACATTTGCGGTATGATTTTGATGCCTGATTGAATCTGGGATTTGATTGAGATGTTTAAAACAGCATTAAATGCGCGCCTGATTTTGGAAACTTTACTTCCTCATCTCAAAGTTGCAGCTGCTTACGCTCGTTCTATGCAATCAAAAATTGCCACACTACCAGCCAAAGAACAAGGAGACAACTTTTTTGCAGCAGCTTTGACAGATGCAGATTTAGCAATTCAAAATTTGGTAGAAGTAACATTATTAGGTCTATTCCCAGACATTCGCTTTCACGGAGAAGAATACGAAAGTTCTCGGAACACTAAATATTTTCGTGCCACTGAACTAGGTACAGACGGTGATTATTTAGTCACCCTTGACCCTATCGACGGCACGAAATTTTATATGGATGGACATTCTAATTATCAGATTATTCTCAGTATTTTAAATCCAGATGACTTTGAGGCAGTCATAGCCATCTCACCTGCTCAAAATACTTATTATTATGCACTGCGGGGTGAAGGTGCTTTTCACGGCACACTAGAGATGAACTTAGCCGCCTGTCAACCCTTGCAGATAACTTCCTTTGCTCCTAATATATTGTTGGGTTGGGGAATGAATGCGATCGCACCTGCACTAAAAAACTTGTATAAAGTTATTAGCGTAGAAAATGATTACTCCAGCCAAACAGCAATTCCCAATGTCAATGGTATGTTGACCGGTGACTTAAGTGGCGCAGTCATCAGAAAAGGTAAATTTATCGATGGTGCTGCGCTGGCGTTTCTAGCAAGAGAAGCTGGTTGTATTGTCACCACTCTAGACGGCAAAACCCCACCTCCCCTACACACTTGTGAAGACTACAGTTTACCAGGCTTGATTATTGCCGCTTCTCCAACAGTTCATCAACATCTGTTAGCAGCCAGCCAAAATCTAAAGCAATGAGTAATGAGTAATGAGTAATGAGTAATGAGTAATGAGTAATGAGTAATGAGTAATGAGTAATGAGTAATGAGTAATGAGTAATGAGTAATGAGTAATAAACGCGATGTGCGACTTATTCTTGAAACCCCTCTGCAAAGACCTACTGTGTACACATAAGTTGCTGCATTGATATTGTGAATGTATCACCTGACATTGCCAATGTATCACCTGACATTGCCAATGTATCACCTAACATTGTGAATGTATCGCCTGACATTGCCAATGTATCGCCTGACATTGTGAATGTATCGACTAACTCTAAAAAACTTGTGTGTACACAGTAGCCTGCAAGGAGAAGCAACTGCGTTGCGCGGGTTTCCCGCGTTGTAGCAAGTGGCGTTAGAGGATGTTTGGAAAGTATGAAACTAATCAATCAAGCAAGTCTTCTCAGCATTAACCGAATCATTGCGACTTGTACAAATGTTTCATGGGTCTGCGGTAAAATTTCGTAGTCTTTACTTAACCGGCGACACCAATTAAACCAACCAAAACTGCGCTCAACAACCCAACGTCTTGGCAGTAGAACAAAGCCTTTGGTATCAGTTGGACGACGTACAACCGCTAAAATCCAATGGTAAGTGTCCATCACCCATTTCATAAATCCCTCACCTTGGTATCCAGCATCAACCCAAATACAAACTAACCGTGTCAGGCGATCGCTGATCCTGTTGTAGGCTTGTGCAAATAATTTCTTTGCTCCAGCTTTATCAGATTCATATGCTGATGTCACTACAACCATTAAGACCAATCCCAGGGTGTCAACCAGCAAATGGCGTTTACGTCCTTTTACTAACTTACCTGAATCAAAACCAACATCCTTTGACACCATTGTTCCATTATCCACAGATTGGCAATCGACTATTGCCGCACTGGGATTAGCTTCTCGGTTTTCCACAACCCGCACCCATTGTTGTAGCTTATGATTCATACCTTCCCATGTACCATCCATTCGCCATTTGCGGAAATAGTAGTAGACCGTTTGCCACTTCGGAAAGTCATGCGGCAACATTCGCCATGCACAACCCGCACAAAGAATATAAAAGATAGCACTAACCACCCCACGTAGATCAACACAACGAGGACGACACCCTAGATTTTCAGGCGGTATCAGATTTGATAACAATTCCCATTGTTCATCTGTCAGGTCTGTTGGATATGATGTAGACATTGCTCTAGTAACCCTGTCGCTTTTTTATCTACTGACAGAATACAGTTACTGGAGTTTTTTTAGACTTTCCAAACATCCTCTTAGAGGCTTTGATTCTTGCTCCCCTTCCCTTGTAGGGAAGGGGTTGGGGGTTAGGTTTGAAAAAAAGTTGCACACGGCGTTAAAAAGTAAAAAGTAAAAAGATAATTCTCTTGAGACTTCTGACTTTTACCTTTATTCTCCCCATTCCCCATTCCCCAGTCCCCATTATCTATCTCCAGCACTTGCTTCTAACCACACTTCCACATCATCAGCTAGTAATTTTTCTGCGGCTTCTAACATTAACCCTGAGATATCTTTGAGGTCTTCACGATTTTGTAAGTAAGTTTTCAGTGCTTCCATAGGGTCTATACTACTGCTAGCACTCAATTCTGGAATGCGGGGACGAGCTAACTGACTAACTAATTCTGCTTGAATAGTGTAATTATGGGCAGCACTCAAAGCAGAATGTAAGGCAGCGTTATCAATTAAATCAATTTGCTCAGAACGGATTTTATAAATTAGCCGTACTACCACATCTTGCAGATCATGTTTATTAATTGCTTTT
The DNA here is from genome assembly GCF_058172895.1 of Aliinostoc maniaoense. Lineage (NCBI taxonomy): Bacteria > Bacillati > Cyanobacteriota > Cyanophyceae > Nostocales > Nodulariaceae > Aliinostoc > Aliinostoc maniaoense. The sequence goes on from NZ_CP187952.1 coordinate 276,827, forward strand.
ATTAAAGCACCTTGAGGATCTTCTGCTTTCGACACATCTATTTCTAAGGTGCGAAAAGTCCGAACTGGTAAAGGACAAAATTCCCATTCTGCACTTCCCGGTTCTAATTCCACCATTACATAACCTTTATCTTCTTTTTCTTCACTAAAATCTACCCGTTCAATACTCCCCGGATAAATTACTGGTGGGTTATTAGATTTATTCAAATTTTGATGGCGGTGGACGTGTCCTAAAGCCACATAATCAAAACAAGGACGAGTCAACAAAGATAACGGTAGAGTAAAACCCTTACCCACAGCTAAATAACGTTCAGCCCCCAAAGTAGCATTATCTGCCATTAAATGAGCTAACAGTACAGTCGGCACATCAGGGTCAAGTCGCCTAATTTCTCCTTCCATGACAACTTGCAAGCGTTCTGTTAACAATTGGTTGACTTCCGCCAGTGATAAACCCTCTGTTTCTTGGCGAGTCATCAACGTGGAACGAGTTAGCCAAGGTAAAGTTATCACTTGCACTTTACCGTTAGGGGTAGAAATATGATGCGTCATTAACTTATCCCCCACCACAAAACCCGGTACGCCCAAAGTCCGGTAGATATTTAAACTCGCACCTCCCAACCCTTGGGAATGTTGGTCATGATTTCCCACCAACAACACCGTCGGAATTTGAGCATCAACTAAACGCCGAAATTGACCAGCAAAAGCTTCCTGTACATACGGCGGCGGTGTCGCATCAGGAAACGCATCTCCACCAAATAAAACTAAATCTACGCCATCATTTAATGCCCGGTCAATACATAAAGATAATGTCTGAACAAAATCCTCAAGTCGCGTATTCAAACCCGTCACAGGGTTAATTCTACCGTGGGAAAAACCGCTTCCCATATGGATATCAGAGAGATGAAGAATTTTAATCATAATTATGACTAGACGCTAAATAGTATTTTTACTTAATCAAATCAATAGAACGGTTCGTAGTCAGGACTTTAGTCCTGATTTAAGGACTGAAGTCCTTACTACAAACTATTTTTTCATCAGCAACGCCGACTTAAGTTATTGTAAGGAATCCAAATTTATGTTTATCTAAAGAGATTAATCATATTTTTAAGTAAACACTACAGTTTTTACTAAGAAGAATTAAGGTATTTTAATTTTTGCATTGCTTCCATAGATATTTATACCCGGACTGATATCTTTAAAAAATAACTAAATTTGCAGGATTCTACGAACATGAATAATTCAAAACGTCCTAATTCCTTGGGAGAATCAATGATTATGGGTGTTTTAATTATGTTGACTAGTGTCAGCATCATCACAATCATGAATGCTTTTTAACAAAAAAGAATAAAAAACTTAGCAACAAAGGTTAACAAAACTCCCCTCAATACTGAGAGGAGTTTTTACATTTGCGAACAAAAATGAGAAAATCTAAATTTGGAAGGAAAACTTAGCTGAATTTATACCATAAGAATATAAGATGGTAATAGAGCGATTTTTCTAGAGAGAAACTTGGCGATCGCAGTAATTTGCGGAGGTAGGCTATGTCAACCTTTAGCATTTCGGGAAACATTGTAGACGTTCTCCACAAAACCATATTTCCCGGTACAGTCACCATTAAAAACGGGCGTATTGACTCTATTCAGCATCAACGGGAAAAGCATTACAGCCAATACATCCTACCCGGTTTGATTGATGCTCATATTCACATTGAAAGCTCAATGCTTGTACCGTCAGAATTTGCACGTCTAGCAACGGTACATGGTACTGTGGCCACAGTTTCCGACCCCCACGAAATCGCCAATGTGTTGGGAATTGCCGGTGTCCGCTTCATGCTCGCTAACGCAGCCCAAACACCATTTAAAATAGCTTTTGGCGCACCAAGTTGTGTTCCCGCCACTCAGTTTGAAACCGCAGGCGCAACCCTCACAGCCGCAGAAATTCATCAATTATTCCAAGAAGATAAAATTACTTATCTCAGTGAAGTCATGAATTTTCCTGGTGTGTTGGCGAGAGATACTGAGATAATGGCAAAAATTGCTCTGGCTAATAAATTAGGAAATCCCATCGACGGACACGCGCCAGCACTTGCAGGTACAGCCGTGCAGAAATATGCGGCTGTAAATATTACTACAGACCATGAATGCTCAACCCTAGAAGAAGCTTTAGAAAAAATTGCGGCGGGGATGAAAATTTTGATTCGTGAAGGTTCAGCCGCTAAAAATTATCTCGCCCTCCACAGCTTAATTGATTCTCATCCCGAACAATGTATGTTTTGCAGTGATGATAAACATCCTGATGATTTAGTGCGGGGACATATTAACGAACTTGTACACCGTTCTGTGGCATTAGGTCATGATGTCATGAATGTGTTGCAAGTCGCCTGTGTTAACCCAGTGTTGCACTACAATCTAAATGTAGGTCTATTGCAACTGGGAGATCCTGCCGATTTCATCGTAGTGAATAATTTAGTAGACTTTGCGGTACAGTCTACCTATTGCCAAGGTGAATTAGTAGCAAAACAAGGTCAAGCATTATTACCATCTGTGCAAGTTGCAGCTATCAATAACTTTGCTACAAAACCAAAGCAAGTAGCAGATTTTCGCCTCCCCGCTCAAGGTACAATTGTCAGAGTAATTGAGGTATGGGACGGACAATTACTCACCACAGAACAACATTTACCAGCTCATATTCATAATAATGAAGTCACCGCAGACATAGAACAGGACATATTGAAAATAACTGTAGTCAACCGTTATCAGAATTTACCACCTGCGATCGCTCTCATCAAAAATTTTAGACTACAACGAGGTGCGATCGCCTCTAGCGTTGCCCATGATTCCCATAATATCATGGCAGTGGGTACAACTGATGCAGAAATTTGCCTAGCTGTCAATGCCATTATTCAAGCACAAGGTGGTATTGCTGTCGCTGAAGGTAACACAGTGAAAGTGCTTCCCTTACCCGTAGCCGGACTAATGAGTGCGGCTGATGGTTATACCGTAGCCAAACAGTACGCTGAACTAAATACTTGGACAAAAAATCTAGGTTCAACACTGTCCGCACCCTTCATGACCCTGGCATTTATGGCGTTGTTAGTCATTCCCGATTTGAAACTCAGTGACCAAGGCTTATTTAACAGCAAAGACTTTCAATTTATCCCACTTTGGGTGAGCTAACATTTTGATAGTTCGTAGTCAGGACTTTAGTCCTGTTGATTCTAAGGACTAAAGTCCTGACTACAAACTTACCCAGTCATAATATAAAGAGTCTAATACTCAGGACTGCTGGATTATGTATCAAACTGACCCGCCACGTTCCCCAAAAGAAGTATTACCCACGATGTATGATCTCAAGAGTGAAGATCCTGGAGAGCCTGGTTTGCCAGATCAGTTTCATTTGAAGAAGGAAAAGCACCCGATGTAGTCATTGAGTTGCTTTCTGAAAGCACAGCCGCCACAGATAAAAACGAGAAAAAGCTGATTTATCAAAATCAAATGCGCGTACCGGAATATTTCTAGTATGACCCCTTTAACCCAGATGATTGGGCTGGGTTTTCTATCCAACAAAGAGTTTACCAACCTTTAGTAGTTAGCGATCGCAATCAATTATTCAGTGAGTCGTTAGGTTTAGCTTTGCAGCGTTGGCAAGGAAACTACAAAGGCATAGATGCAACTTGGCTACGCTGGGCAACTACCGATGGTGAATTACTCCCCACACCAGAAGAACAAGAACGCCAACGCGCCGAACAAGAACGCCACCGCGCCGAACAAGAACGCCACCGAGCAGACATGGCTGAGTCACAGTTATTACAAACTGCCAGCAACTTACTCGCAAGTGGTATGACAGTAGAACAGGTAGCTAGTATTACAGGTATGGACGTATTAGCGATCGCTAAACTCCTACGCTCTTCCGAACCATAATACATAATTCCTTAAATAGAATCGATTGATCCTACATAAAGCACCTAGTTTGCAATATCACCTTAAAGTGCTTTGGCCGTAAAAACTATTACATTTTATTGGTATTACTTTACAAGCCATTCTGAAACTGCAAAAGTGAAATTTTGAGACATAAGAAATTGAATCACAAAAATCAATATGAAAAAAATTATTTTATGCCTCATAGGTTTAAGTCTGGGGATATTTCTAGCACTATTTGCGGAACAGACCTATGCACACAATTCAGGGTATGAAGTGTGGCTTTCTGATCAAGGAAATACTCAAGGAATTACCTCCACAACCCCAGATGGAGCGTATGGCGGCAAAGTTAGAATTTATGATAGTGCAGACTTAGAAAAGCAACCTCCAGTAAACAATCCATTGGTATTAGATGTAGTCACTGACTTATTTCCAAATGCGTTGTCAACGACAGGAGCTGATGTCAATAGAATTCATGGGATTCTTCCCACCCCAGATTATAAATACATGACATTAAACTTTGTGGCTTCAGGACATTTGGGGATAGTAGACGGTGCGACAAAACAACCCGTGTGCTTGTTTCGCTCTACTGGAACTAGTACAGGTAGGCAAAACCATATGTCTACAGTCTCTCCAGACGGCACAAAAATTCTCATCGCTAACCAAAGCGGGAGAATGCTGGAGCGCGTAGATATTCAAAAAAATGCCGTAGGGCAAGTAACTGGATTTAATTATAATGCGAATGCCAGTATCGATGTAGTTGGTGGCACAGGACGCATATTAGCCCAACCGATCGCAGTAGATGTGAATCTTGGGGATAACATTAATTGTACTGTAACCGGACAGGTTGCAGACGGACAGCCTACTTCTACCCCCAATGGCAATCCTAAACAAGCAGCAGGAGTTCGCCCAACCAATACAGTAATTTGTCCGATTATTTCTGATCAAAGTCAGCACGCTTACCTAACTTTAGGCGGTGGTGGGATGTTTGTGGTGGACATTACTACAACACCCATGAAGATAGTAGCTGAATACGATTTAAATGTAGTTCGTGCTGCCGGTTGTGGAGGACAGTCGGCTAATGGATTTATGATGCTCAATACTGGAACATCTGGCCCCAATATTTCCGAATTTACGGTTTATCGGTTTACACAAGACTATCCTTTAGCACCGAACTACAATCAACCTAATCAGCCATTACCTGTTGCTGTGTGGACAGATGCAGACAATGGCAAAACTATACCTGGGAACAATCGAGATGCACATGGTATGGTCGTTGTAAAAAATTTAAAATCTGGAAAGGCCAAATATCTGCACCAGATGGATAGGGTACGCAATAATGTAGAAGTATTTAAGATGAATCCTCCGTGGAATAATCTTTACTTGCGTCACGAAGGTATGTATAGTTTGACAACAACTGGAGCTTGTGGGACAACTCTAGGAGCAATGCAAAGTAATGACCCAACACCGGATTTGGCTGATTTATCTTTAGGCAATAATGGTGACAAGATTTATGTTGCCTTGCGGGGGCCAAATCCCCTGAGTGTAGCACACGCAGCAGCAGGTAGTTGTCCAGGATTGGGAATTATTACGCTATCTCCTAATAAGAAAAGTGGTGAATTGACAAATGTCCTACCCACAATGATTATGAGTGGAGATAGTACCAAAAACTTGAGTGACCCTCATGGGGCTATTTTGCGTAAAAAATTAAACTAACTATTTCCTACAAGAAATACAGAGCGATAATGCAACAACGATAGACTGTAGTAGGACATAGGCTATCGTTGTTGTTATCTGAACTAATGTTAAATTTCTTGTACCTGTTTTGTAGCTATAATAATTCCACTTGACCAGTTGAGTTTTGTGAGCAGCAAATCCTGCCTTTGCTCTAACTGTGCAATCAACGCAGCAACTTTTAACTCATGGCCTTCTGGCCAGTTTGTTTGGGGTAGCATATCATCAATAATGTATAAACCACCTGGCTTGAGAATGTGAAGTGCAGTCTCAAGATGAGTGTACTTTCCTGCCCATGTATCAGCAAAGATCAAATCAAACTGCTCGCCTGTTTGTTCAATTTGCTCCAAAAATGTTCCAGCATCCTGAATATAGAAAGAAATTCGTTCGTCATCTCCTAAATATTTTTGAGCAATAGCAACTACTGTGTTATCATTTTCCACTGTAATAATTTTTGAGTTACTGTCCATGCCATCCAGTAACCAGGCTGTAGAAACACCTGTACCAGTGCCAAGTTCGAGAAAATCCCCATCAGGCTTACTCGCAGCTAAAGTCCTCAGTAGCGAGCCTGTTGATAGTTCGGATGTCATTTGAAAGCCGATTTTGATAGTTTCGGACAATATATTCTGTACAACACTAGGGATTTTTAGATTTTGTTGGTCATTCATCACTTGTTCTGCTGTTGTTTACGGCAACAAAATTTTTCACTCTACTGGCAATTTCAGATGGTGCTTAGAAGCTGAAAGCCTTAAAATCTGGTGAGTAGGAAGACTGCAAACATACGTAACTATGCCAGAAAAAAATATATTACTGCAACCTAGCACATTATGGGACAGTGTTAAAAAACAAACTAAATATGCTTTAGAATGTGGTGCGCTGCTATCCATCCCGACAGAATTTGAATTTGTCGAACAGGATGGAGTCAAATTTTTAGTACGAATTTTAGCTAACCTGAACCGTAAAAATACTGCCAAAAAACAACAAGACCAACAAACCCAAGCTACTGGTAAAGAGTTTAACCCCTTCCTACCCTACGAAGAAGATTTATTTGTAGCCGATATTTCCGAAACTCACCTATGTATTTTAAATAAATTCAATGTTGTTGATTATCACCTATTAATTATCACCCGTGCCTTTGAAGAACAAGAAAGCTTACTCACCCTGGGAGATTTTACCGCTATGTGGGCGTGTTTAGCGGGAATTGACGGCTTAGTATTCTACAACGCTGGTAAAAACGCAGGCGCAAGCCAACGACACAAACACTTGCAATTAATACCCCTACCCCTGACACCTTTAGGAACGCAAATACCCATAGAACCGCTTTTAGCTGAGGCTCAATTTGAGGATGAAATTGCCACTATCCCCAAACTACCATTCCTACACGCTTTTGCTAAGTTAGAGCCTAGCTGGATAGAGTCGCCATGCACAGGTGCTAAGGCTACCTTAGAAATTTATCAAAAATTACTACAGGCTGTAGGTTTAGGTGCAATTGATGGTGAACAACAAGCAGGTGCTTATAACTTACTAGCCACTAGAGAATGGATGTTAATCGTACCGCGATCGCAAGAACATTTTCAATCAATTTCTGTCAACTCATTAGGATTTGCTGGCGCAATGTTAGTAAAAAATCCATCAGAAATGGAACTACTCAAACAGCAAACCCCCATGAATATCCTCAAAAATGTGGCAAAATCAATTGCTCCATAAATAAGTTCGTAGTAAGGACTTTAGTCCTAATAATCTCAGGACTAAAGTCCTTACTACAAACCATCAAACACTAGTTTAGTGATTGCGAAGATTGCTTTCTTCTATTCAGAAATAAACCCAATCCTACAATAGATAAACCTAGCATAGAACCTGGTTCTGGAACACGACTGTAATTTACAGATTGGATTGCAGTTCCATCAGCATTGATAAAGTTTTCACTAAATACAAAAAACTGATCTGGTACTACATATTGCAACCCCAAACCTTGTCCATTGGGAATGTTACCCAAAAAATCAGTCAAAACTGCTGCTAGTGGATCATCTGCTTCAGTAAAAGTTTGACCATTGTAGTTAGCAACAATCTTTAAACCTTCTGAAACTTCTACAAATTGATCCGCCGCCGCAATTTCATCGAAAGAAAAAGAGCCTGTGAGAGTTTGATCAGCGTTAGAGAAGTTATAGGAAATATTGCCAGCTTGGGCAGGCATAACTTCTCCCAAAGTCAACAGGAGAGTTGTTCCGGCTGTAGCAATTGCTAATTTTTTGAAGATGGAGTTAATCATGTTTCTCTTGATAAAAGAGGATAGAAATTGTTTACAAAGCTGGGCCTGTCACAGCAGCTTTCATGGCTTGGAAGATGTGGCTTTGATCAACTACACCCCTAACACCAGGAACGGTGTAAGTATTACCGGTGCTATCTGTAAACTGAACATTCTGCCCTAAAGAACGAGTCAATGCAGAAGAGTAAGCACCTTGGAAATAAACAGGCACAGGACGGTTAGTGTGACTACCCCAAAGGTATTTTTGCGTGGGATCTGAACCCCAAAAGTGACCAGCTTCTTGAGGGTTGTGTTTGTTGTAGGTGATTTCTTTGGCGTTGTATTTTAACCCTCTAGCTAATTTAGGATTAGCATTAGGACTCAGCTTTGATACGAAGTCATTATTAAGGGTTAAATAGTGGTCATGGTCAGCAGTCACGAGGAGTAAATTTTTGCTCCAACCACCATTTTTATTAATCCAGCTAATGACTTCTTCAACTGCCTTGTCGAAGTCATTCATTGTACCGATGAGGTTATCCATATTGTCATCATGGGCAGACCAATCGACATCACCACCTTCTACCATCAACCAGAAGCCGTCTTTATCTTTACCTAGAACGCTGAGAGCGGCTTTGGTCAAATCAGCTAATGTGGGGTTTTCATTGACTTCTTTCGCCACAAAACTAGCGTCTGTTTCCCCAGGAGCAAGAGGACGCACTGTATCGGGGTTAGGGCCATTCACTGGGTTGCCGTTAGCATCGAGAACAGGAACACACTCACTAATTGAGCCAGGAATAATTTGCCCTGATGGACAGGTAGCTGGTGTTCCTCCACTGATTACAGAGCTATAAAGAGAGAAGTTATTTAAACCTGTTGTGCTGTAGTCACCCTTGGAAGAACTTAAAGGCAGATTGCCGTTTTGTCCCCGCGCACCGTATAGACCAAATAGTTTACCGCCTTGATTGGGGTCAATGTTTGCGGCTGTGCTTAATAAAGTTTGAGTGGCGTTGGGACTACGTTCTAAAAAGGTGTAACCATAACGGTTCAGTGTGGGAGTGGGGTTATTTTTGAGGTGTTCGTAGGTGTCTTGTGTGATATAAGTGTAGTCATTGCCAATATTTAACGTGCTGAGAGGATGTCCACCACCTAACAAAATATTGGGCTGAAAGTCTAATAATATCTGTTGTAAAATGCTGTCTTGGTTGGTTTTAGTGGGGTCGTAAACACTGTCATACTTACTACGACGGTTGACGTAAGACGCAGCCGCCCCTGGTGTAGCGTGGGTGACAGGTACGGATGTCACCAAACCTGTGGCTTTGCCTTGTTCTTTGGCAATTTCTAGGATGGTTTTTAATTTGTTCTCGTATACATCTACCCCCATAGCGTTGTTATAGCTTTTCACACCTGTATAAAGAGTGGTAGCGGTGTTTGCAGAGTCGGGATAGCTGTATTTGATGTAGTCTTTGTTATATTTCCCAGGATTAGCCGGAGATAAAGGAATCCAAGGTGCAGGGCCACCTTGACTTACATCGTAACCGACTAAGTTACCGGGTTGTGAGCTATTGCCATCGGCGCGATCGCCTGGGTTAAATGGAGTAGGTTGGAAAGTAAAACCAGGACGGACATTACTCAAACCTGTAAATGAATTAGATCCATCTAACGCAGAGTTACCTGTAGAATGTATCTGATTAGTAGGATCAGCTGGTGTACTTCTTTGAACAGTTGTGCCGTAAGTCGTCACCAGTCCATAACCTGTCAGTTTTTGAAAGCTCAAACCAGAACCTTTTCCACTAGTGTAAAAAGGCGCGCCTTTAGCTAAAGCTGCGGCTCTGGCCATGTTCCAGCCCATGCCATCACCAATCATAATGATGACGTTAATACCATTGCCCGCCGCCAGTGCCGATTCTATGCCAGGATTGCCAAATACCAACAAAATTGCACAAAAAAGGCTCGTCATGGCCAGTGCTAGCACTCGCCTGTACTTTTCTAAATATGAAATCATTGCAGTATGCCTTGGATTTGATTAATTCGTAATTCGTAATTCGTAATTCGTAATTAGGAATTTTGGGTTGGAGGTTTCTTTTGATCTATTGGTATTGATAGAAGTTGGGTTCTTCGTGACTATAATAAGCGTCTGGATGACCGACAATTATAGGCTTCACAACAGTTTGAGTGGGAATTTGCACTGAAGCAGTAGCTGGTTTTTGCTCGGGTGTGGTGAAAGAAAATGCAATTGCTACTACCAAACCACATACAAAACAAGTTAGGGAACGCCAATGGCGTTTTAATAATGAAATCATCGCACAAGCTCCTCTAAAGTCGGAAATAATAGCTTTTCTGCTTGCTGGCGATCGCTACAATCTTCAGTTTTCACATCACAAATGCAAGTCACATCAGTAATTTGACCACGTAAACACTGTACACTCTGAATTACTAAATAAGCTGCAAATGTAGCTATTAATACAGCTACAATTAAGCTGATCACACCATCAGCCCAAGTCCAATTAAGCCAGATAACTGCGATCGCTGCTAACACTGCTCCTATTGAACTAGCTACATCCGCTAACAAATGTAGTAAAGCTCCTCTCATATTCAGGTCATGATGACTACATCTGTGTAAACATCTGGCGTTAAAAACGTTAACAGCTAAACCAATCAAGGCAGTTGTTAACATCGGTACACCAAGAATCTCTGTGTTGGGAGATTGCAACCGCTCTAATGCTTCTTTAATAATCCAGCCAGCAACAGCCGCTAAACTGATGCCATTAATCAAAGCTGCCAGGACTTCCAATCGATAGCGTCCAAAGATTGTTCGCTGGGATATAGACTGAGATAACCAAGCTGCAACCAATGCTAAACCCAATGCTGCTACATCTGAAAGAATGTGTTCAGCATCAGCTAAAAGAGATAAGCTGTGACTCCAAATTCCTGCACTTAGTTCTATGCAAAAAAAAACGCTCAGTAAAACTAAGGCAGTCCAAAGAGTCTGAACTTTCTGCTGTAGGTGGGTTGATGTCATTGCATCTGCGCCTCTAACTTGACTGGTGGTTAACTCAAATTTTGAGCGTTCCATTGGATGCCTTTGTGCTGACAGCACCATTCTTCATCTCTGAATACCTGTACATTCTTGAAGCAATCTACCAGATACAAGGTTAATAATTATCTAAATAACGTTTAATATCAGGTAAAAAAATCCGTATTTACCTCAAATAAAAATGGTTATCATATTCAATTTGATACCAAACTGTTGGTAAATATGCCAACAGCTAAAAATGAGGTTGGGTTATCCTCCCCACCTCATGTATTATTTGTAATATGTTAAGCTGGTATAAACAACAGAAAATTTACTTAGGCTTGATAAAAATACATTTGACTGTGACATGACCGCTAGACGAGTAGGTACAAGTTGTACAGCGATTAGTGCCATTAACGCCCTGTGAATTGGTAGCAGGTGCATTAGTGGTTTCGCAAGTTTTCTTTTCTGTTGATCCCCCTGGTTGTGCGATGGGTAGTTTGGCATTAGGTTGGACTGTACGGGAACTGATTAACGTGTAGTTTGTGGAGTGAACAGCATCAGTACAGTTGCGAGATATAACTTCAGATTGGGGTTGAGCAGCGATCGCAGTACCAGAAACTAAGGTAGTTGCTAGGATGGTTACACCCATAATCGTAGAGCGAATGTGAGATATCATGATGCTTTCTTTGGATTTAGTAGTGAAGTTTTTCTAGTGTTGTTTAACACCTTCACTAACTATCTATGTCGGTAGCTAATTTTTTATGCAGTGAAGGATATAACATTACTTACTTACCCAGGAGTCAGTTATGGAATCTCTGGATTTGAAATGGATACGCGGACAGTTTACGGCACTTAACCAAACAGTCAACGGACAACCTGCAATATTTTTTGATGGCCCTGGTGGCACACAAGTACCGGGAGCAGTGCTAGATGCAATTAGTGATTATTTGGTCAGATCAAATGCTAATGCTCATGGTGCATTTGCTACCAGTGTGCGGACAGATGCAGTGATTGCGGCGGCGAGGGTGGCGATCGCAGATTTTTTGGGTTGTAGTAGTGATGAGGTGGTATTCGGTGCAAATATGACCACACTCACCTTTACTTTAAGTCGAGCGATCGCCCGCACAATTCAACCAGGGGATGAAATTATTGTTACTCGTTTAGATCATGCCGCTAACATTGCTCCTTGGTATGCGCTAGAAGAACAGGGGGCAATTATTCGTGTGGTAGATATTAATATCTCAGATTGCACTCTCGATATGAGTGATTTAGCACAGCAAATTAATTCTCGCACCAAGTTAGTAGCCGTTAGTTATGCTTCCAATGCAGTAGGGACAATTAACGATGTTGCAACTATAGTACGTCTTGCCCATGCTGTCGGTGCTTGGGTATTTGTGGATGCTGTTCATTATGCACCCCATGCACCTATAAACGTTCATGCCTTAGACTGCGATTTTCTGGCTTGTTCCGCTTACAAATTTTTTGCGCCTCATGTGGGGATTTTGTACGGGAAACGGCAACATTTGGAGCATCTGCAACCATATAAAGTCAAGCCAGCTTCCGATGAAGTACCATCTCGTTGGGAAACTGGCACTCTCAATCATGAGGGGTTGGCGGGTGTGGTGGCAGCAATTAATTACTTGACAAAATTAGGTTGTCATGTATCGCCAAGCATGGATAATGAATTAGTAGCAGCTTTAATTGAGGCTGACAAAGAAGGTTTAGAACACTTTCAATGTCCCCGGTTTTTGAGATCAGAACACCCAGATGCGATCGCCTCAGCATATCATAGTCGGCGAGCAGCTTTAGTTGCAGCCATGTCAGCAATTCAGCAGTATGAAAGAGAACTGAGTCATCAACTGATTTCAGGACTATTAGAAATTCCTGGCTTAAGTATATATGGGATTACTGACTCAAATCGTTTTAACTGGCGCACACCCACAGTAGCCATCAGAATCAAAGGTCAAAGTCCTGAAAGTATAGCAAAAAATTTAGGCGATCGCGGTATTTTCACTTGGCATGGTAACTTTTATGCTCTGAGCCTAACTGAAAAATTAGGACTAGAAACCACTGGCGGTTTATTAAGAGTCGGTTTAGTACATTACAACTCTTTAGCAGAGGTTTTGCAACTACTACAAGCCTTAAAAGAAATTGCAGCAATGACTTAATAAACGCCACAAGAAAGTGGATGGCTGTCTTTAAGGGACTTCCAACTAAAAAAATATACAATCGCTGTGGTAAGCAGGGGGGCAGGGGGCAGGGAGCAGGGGGAAAAATCAAAATATTCTTTCTCGGAAATTGGATAATTTATTTTCTGGAAGTCCCTAAGTAACAAGTAATAAGTAAATCCTATTACTTATTACTTATCAGGACTTACGCAAGTAAGTCCTAATACCGTTTCTTGATGTAGCTTGCCTGGCGTAGCCATAGATGCACTTTATTCTGTACGGTAGAGACGTTGCATGCAACGTCTCTACATCATTTATTTGGCGCAACTTCATAGAGAATTGGTATAACTGATTACTCATTACTCATTACTTATTACTCATTCCTCCAAATCCTCCACCTCTTCCGCTTCAAAATCAAAAGCATCTACAAGTTCTGCCACATCTTCCTCTTCTTCTACCTCTTCTTGGTAATAGTAGTCAACAGATGGGTAAGACACTATTCGACCACTACTATACAACCAATCAAGTAAGGATTCCTCTTGTTTGAGAGGAATTATCGGTGCTGGTTGGTAACGAGGTTCTTCATGGAGACCTGGGTTAGATTGTTTTACCATAATTGTGTACCCCCGAAGCATCTGTTTAACAGTCAACAGTGTTGGGTAAAATCTCTGCCGAAACACCACACGACACGCCGTCAGGAGTGATAACCAATAACTGTTTGATATTACTTACTAGTGTGATGCTCAGAACAGTAAAGACTTCCTCCCTATGGTTGATGTTGTCCTGATATTTTTTAAGAAACAGACGGATGTAATACCAATTAACGGGGAACAGGGTTAGCGGATTTAAGTAACGCACCGCAACCCATATAACGTTCTATATCCAGCTAATTAATCGGTAATTTACTTCCACACCGTTTACAAAATTCCGCATCTTGATCATGAAATGCTAAACCACAATCAACACAAATAATTTCGACTTGATTAGCATTTTTCACTAACCCCTTAATCAAATCTCCTACTTGCCAAGGTATGAGAGTTACGCCAGTTAAAATCATTAACACAGTTAACAATCGCCCCAATTCAGAAATTGGTGTGACATCGCCAAAACCAACAGTTGTCATGGTGACAACGGAGAAATAAAAAGCATCTAAAAAAGTTGCATAAACCTTGGCGTTGACTGGATGTTCTACCTGATAAATCAGACCAGAATAGACAAATATGATAGCGAATAATGTAAATAATATCCGCATGAAAATTATGCCGTCTTCTGTGCTAATCGTGCCGAATAAAAATTTTTGATCAATAAATCTAATTAAACGTAAAATTCTAAACCACCTGAGTAAGCGAATAAAACTAATATCTACTAATCCAATGAAAAACGGCAAAATAGCCATTAAGTCAACAATTCCATAAAAACTGAAAATATAATTGATTTTATGTTCCGCACTCCACAAACGCAGAGCATATTCTATAGCAAAAATTATTAATATAACTTTATCTATGACATCAAACTGTAACCGCACAGCATCAGGTATATTATATGTCTGCGCTACGAAAATCCCTGATGACAATAGCACTAAGGTAACGATTGTTAAATTAATTGCTTTACCAATGGGTGTTTCTAAGTCTGTTAAGTAAAATTCCGTTTGTTTTCTACTTAGCAACATATTTACCTGCCACCATTTGAATATGGTATTTTTACTCATTATTAGCCTGAATTACCACGCTACTATGAATCAAGAATATTTTATGCGTTTAGCAATTGAGGAAGCTAAACAGGGGGATGCGCCTTATGGCGCGGTAATTGTGAATGATAATCAAGTTCTGGCAACAGCACACAATACTGTCGGTAGAGATTGTGATCCTTCTGCTCATGCGGAAATTAATGTGATTCGTCGTTTAACAAGTCAAATTAAAAACTTCTCTTTAGAAGGTTATAGCATATATACCACTGGTGAGCCTTGCCCTATGTGTGCATCAGCTTGCGTTTGGAGTGGGTTAGGGGAAATTGTTTATGGTGCTTCAATTGCAGATTTAATTGCTATCAATCAGGCACAAATTAATATTACTTGTGAGGAAGTAATTGCCAAATCTTTTAGAAACATCCGTGTTACTAAGGGTGTGTTGAGAGAGGAATGCTTAAATTTATTCACTTAAGTTCAAGGAGGTTCAAATGTCAACAATTATCGGCTTAGATAACATGACGGTAGCAGAATTAAATCAAGAGTTAGCCAATGGTGGTAAATTTGTGGTTTTTCTCTATTGTTTCTCTATCGTCATTTTAACATTTAAACGTAGTTCCCAAATCTATTTTATTAAATCAGGCGAAAATACTTTGACCAAAAGTCTGAAATTTACGTTAATTTCTTTATTTTTGGGTTGGTGGGGTATACCTTGGGGGATAATTTACACGATTCAATCTATATTTACTAATTTCAGTGGTGGGAGAGATGTTACTGCCCAAGTTATGACAGCATTGAGACAAAATTCAGTTTGATGATCACAAATTAAATTGACTGATTTAAATAAGATAAATAGGTATTGGCAATAATAGCGGCTTGAGTGCGATCGCGCAAGTTCAACCGATTTAAAATATTAGTTACATGATTTTTAACTGTACCTTCAGAAATGTATAGTTGCTGGGCAATTTCTCGGTTATTTGCACCTATGGCAATCAGTCGTAAAACTTCTTTTTCTCTGGGGGTAAGTTCAGCTAAACTGGGTGGAATAGATGGTGTTTGGCTAGGTGCTGGAGTCTGAAATTGAATCAACAGTTTTTTGACAATTCCCGGCCCTAGTTGAGTATATCCCTTCTGCACAGCACGAATAGCTACAGCCAATTCTTCTGAAGGTGTATCTTTGAGTAAATAACCCATTGCACCATGTTGTAAGGCGGCTTTGACATATTGATCATCATCGAAAGTTGTCAGCACTAAAACCTTGATAGTTGGAAAATTTTGGCAAATTTCCCGTGTAGCTGCAACTCCATCCATAATGGGCATTCTAATATCCATTAAAACTACATCTGGTGCTAATTGAGCCATTAAATTTAGAGCAATTTCCCCATTTTCTGCCTCTCCGACTATTTCTAAATCTGGTTCTAGTTCTAATAAAGCTCTTAATCCTTGACGAATTAAACTTTGGTCATCTACCAATAATACTTTAATCATGAAATTAACCTACCTAAAGGAATATCAACTGTAATTTGACAACCACAACCAAACGCACTATTAATGTTAAATTTACCACCTAAAGATAAAGTGCGATCGCGCATACTTTGTAGCCCAAAACCTGTCGTATTTTGTTCTAGATCAAATCCCTGTCCATTATCTTGAACAGTTATACATAAACTGCCTCGATTGAGAGTTACATCTAAGTTAACTTCTGTGGCTCTAGCGTGTTTAGAGATATTTGTTAATGATTCTTGAATAATCCGATAAATAGAAGTATTAACTTCATGAGATAATTGATATTCAAGATGAATATGACGATTTAAGACAATATTATTAGAGCGTTGAAATTCTTCTGCTAAAATATCGATTGCCTCTGCTAGAGACTTGCCTTGTAAGGGATGCGATCGCATGGTAGAAACTGATTGTCTCACATCCTGTAAGGCTTTAGAACCTAACTCTTTAGACCTGGCTAAAAAAGCGTAAGCTTTATCAGGATTAGCTTGATAAAGTTTTAAGGCAGTTTCTAATTGCAAATTTAAAGCCGTCAAAGAATGACCTAATGAATCATGAATTTCCCTAGCAATGCGATTACGCTCTTCTAAAGCAGCTTGATTCTCAATTCGTAGAGCATATTGTCTGAGTTTTTCATTAGCAACGGCTAATTCTTCTCTACTTTCTCGCTCAGATAATACAGTATTCATTAAAATTAAAACGAATACTAAACTTAAGCCAACTACTAAGGCTAAACTTAAAGTAAAAAATCGAAATCTTTCTTGGGCTGGTGGTGGTAAAGGATAGCGGGGCATCCGATATAATAGTGTTGTTAAAAATAAAGTAAAGGAAACAAATGTAACTGATAAACGTCCAGGTAATTGGAAAATTAAACAGCTACGAATCACTAAAATAATGTAGAGGAAAGGAAATAAACGATCCGCTCTACCACCAAATAAACCAGTGATAAAAATTAAGCTAATGCCACAGACAGTATAGATGATTTTAATAATCTGATTATTAGTAGGCAATCTTAAGCCCATTAATCCGAAAATTACCAGATTTAAAATTGCTATTTCAGGAAATTGACTAGCAAATCGTGGTGAAGGATGGGGCAATACAGATGTAATCACAGAAATTGCTAGTAAGATCCATTCTAAATAAAGCAAGAACCGGAAAGGATGATTATTAACTTGAATAGGGCGAGTCATAATTAATTCGTAATTCGTAATTCGTAATGGGCTAACGCCCCGCTCCGCTAACGTAATTCGTAATACCGCTACGCGGAATAAAGCTACGTAATTTGTAATTTGTAATAGCCTGGGGCTAGGTTTTTGCCTAGGTAATTCGTAATTTAAAAACTTGTGGAATTTGAATAATTTAACAAGATGGGTATGTTTACTTAGATAAGGTTATCACCTCAGTGATTTTGATTGATTGGTTTTTAATTAAAAGTAAAATTTATCAGTAAATTTGCAGTTAGATATTTGCTATTTTGTTTTCTATATCTACTTTAGTTTTGAGATAAATACTAGTTACCTAATTCATAGTTAAACCATGACTAAAGTCATGGATATATTCATGACTTTCTCCTCATGTCACTAATGGTTATCAGTTCTTAAGATGGTCGCATACCACAGAAAACAAACCGAGGTCATCAATGCAACTCAAGTCTTTATCTTTATTAGCTAGTGCGATCGCTATCACTTTATCTGCAACTGTAGCTCCTTTTGCTGTTCAAGCACAACCCGCTTTTTCTTCGCCATTTCAGGTTGCACAAGCGCAAAGAAAAGCCCCTTGGGAAAGTTTGGGGCTATCTGAAGACCAAAAAGCTAAAATTAGAGAAATTCACAACAATGCCCGCGCTCAAATGCAAGAGGTGTTCACCCCTGAACAAAAAGCCAAGCTAGAAGCCGCACGTCAAGAACGTCAAACACGTCGAGCACAACGCCAAGCTGGTGAACGTCCTCAACCTGGTGAATATCGTCAGCGTCGTGGCAAGAAAATGGCTGACTTGAATTTGACAGATGACCAAAAAGCTAGAATGCGCGCAATTCGGGAGAATACCAAAAAACAAATTGAAGCAGTTCTCACTCCAGAACAACGTGCTAAATTACAAGAAATGAAAGCTAATCGTCGTGAGCGTTGGCAGCAACGTAATAATAACCGCTCAAACTAATTATTATTAGGGTATAAGGGTATAGGGGTGTAAGGGTGTAGGCAACTATTTCTGATTTCAGCCTCTTATATCAAGTTCGGATAATTAGTTATAATTGTCTGACCTATGCAGAAACAAAAAACTCTTTCTTCCCCCTGCCCCCTGCCCCCTTGCAGTCTTAATTATAAGTCTTTAACCGAACACGATATTACCCCTATTGGGTTACTGTTCAAACACTGTGTAATCGTATCTTTTTTACTGTAGTATTTTGTTTGAGCATAGACACTAATGATACTTTCTCCTAACACAAAAAATTGACCTTCTCGCTCATATTTAGAAAACTGTAAATTAGGATATCGCCGCGTAATTTCCCTTGCAGTCATCGCTGGTACTGACATTTCCTTGGGTAACATCCCAGTAGTACCAATGTAAAAGACTAATGGGGAAATTTTTTCTTGATAAATTTTGTCTGCGTACTGTTCTAGTTTGGTTTTAGCCTCAGTTAATGCTGTCACCATAATCTCTTTGCTGACAGTATCACCAGAGAATTTATTTTCTAACAACTCTGCCAAACTGTTAGCACCCACTTTAGACAAAGTTGCTGTTACTATGCCGTAATTTTCAATTCCTAAGAAGTCATCAAAAATTACTTTCATAAATTCATCAACTTTTGTGATTTTGACGCGAGATGACAGAAGTTTATGTCTAAAGAAGAGATTTTCCTCAAAAGCCATTGTAAAATTAGGCTTAGTGATAATTTCGCCAGTTTCTTTGTTATAAACTCGATATCGCTTATCAAGGAATTTATTGGCAGAATAAAACTTACTCAGATTCAAAATATCTTTACTGCCAATATTAATTTTATAACTAGTCTGGCAATCAATGATACCCTTAGCTATTGCTTGTTGACGGCTGGTGTATGGGTTAGTTGTGGGAAAATTTAGATAAATATTCTCAGAGATGTAGTGATGTTTTAATTCATCTAACTGGGGTTCTAAAAATATATCTGATTCTCCTTGGAGATGGGCGGCAACAATACTAGAAATCACCTTGATTTTCGCTAACTCATCAAATAACCCATCAATATTTTGATAATGTACATCATTACTTACTAGGGGCAAAGCATCTAGTTCAATAGTGTATTCTCGCTGAAAATCAAATTCAACTGCATCTAAAATATCTTTGAGTAATTCAAATGTTTTTTTGCTACTAATTTTGATTTTTAATGACTCTACATTAAGTTGTCCATTGCTAACAATTGTGTAATTGTTAAATGTATGCAACTCATTAACTAGCAGTCCTGCTACTTCTAAAATTGGTGTTGTATCATCAGATTTTACTAGCTTAACTTGGCGTTTGACTAGCATATTAATAGTAGCAGTATCACGGTTAAACTTGAACTTAACTAGGCGAACATATTTGGCATTATCTCTATACTCGGTTCGCAACCAAGGCTGAATCAGTTCACCGTTGGCATTCCTAACGCCTTTAATCCGCTTGATACCAGTTCTTTGATAATTTTCTTGTAAATCCTGGATATTGATAATGATATTTTTGCTGTTAGCTGTAAAAATCTCTATGAGTTTTAACAGGGATAATTTCTGATTATTTGTCATATTATCGCCTCTAGAAACAGTGTCGTTGCTGTCGATGCTGACTAACTTGCACCTTTATAGTACAATTGTACCATATAAATGATTAATGTATAAAAAATTGGCTAGCGATCGCTAGCCAAATCAAAAAATTTATAAATAATATAGAAGTTAGGTGGTGTACTCGGCGTTGATTTTTACGTAGTCGTAACTTAAATCACAACCCCAAGCTTTACCAGTACCGTGGCCATTCCCTACACTGACGGAAATTAAGACTGTATCCTCTTGAAGATATGCACCGGCGGCAGCTTGTTTCAAGTATGCACTGGCGGCGGCGCGGTCAAAGGGTTGGGGCTGACCATTTTCAAACAGGAGAAAATCTCCTAATTTAATTTGTAGATTTTCCTGTTCAAAAGCTACATCTGCACGTCCGGCGGCGGCGGCGATGCGTCCCCAGTTGGGGTCACGGCCAAAGATTGCAGATTTCACCAACGATGAACCGGCAATAGTTTTGGCGATTTTTCTGGCTGAGAGTTCGTCATGTGCGCCGGTGACTTGTACCTCAATTAGACAAGTTGCGCCTTCACCATCACGAGCGATCGCTTTAGCTAAATGCTGGCATACTGCTGTTAGCATGGCCTCTAATTTCTCCGCTTCTGCACCCATCTCGGTAATTGCTGGGGTGCGAGATTCCCCATTGGCTAAGGCGATTAAGCTATCGTTGGTGCTAGTATCACCATCTACGGTAATAGAATTGAAGCTTCTATCCGCCGCCCTACTTAACATTTCTTGCCATAAATGAGGCGAAACGGCTGCGTCACAGGTGACAAAGGCTAACATAGTCGCCATATTGGGATGAATCATCCCAGAACCTTTGGCTATACCACCAATACGCACAGGGCGGTCGCCTATAGTTGTTTCTAGAGCAATGGATTTAGTGACTAAATCTGTAGTAATGATTGCCCCGGCGGCTGTATCTGAACCAGTCTCAGATAATCCTGCCACTAATTTGGGAATCCCACCCCGTAAGGCATCCATTTTAATACGCTGACCAATCACCCCAGTAGAAGCCAACAGAATTAATTCTGGAGAGATATTTAATTCTTTGGCTAATAACTCCGCACTTTCTTGGGCATCACGCACACCTGCACTACCTGTAGCAGCATTAGCTTGTCCCGCATTGCAAAGAATAGCCCGCACAATTGGTTTGCTTTGCAAATGTTGACGACAATAATCTACACAGGCCGCTCTGACTTGGCTAGTGGTGAATACACCAGCTGCGATCGCCTCTACATCTGATACTATCAAGGCTAAATCCGGCAATCCCGAAGGTTTTAACCCTGCGGTGATACCTGCCGCTTTATAACCCTTCGGTGCTGTAACTCCACCAGTAATTTCCTGCCACTCTGCCATTTTTCCCACCCTTACACTAATTAGCAGCTTGACTGGCGATTATATCAATTCGTATTCATAATTCGTAATTCGTAATTCGTAATTCGTAATTCGTAATTACAAAAAAATTTAAGGATGCAACAGGTTAATCTCCCCAATCCCCAATCCCCAGTCCCCAGTCCCCAGTCCCCAGTCCCCAGTCCCCAGTCCCCAGTCCCCAGTCCCCAATCCCATACATATCAAAAAAAGAGAGCTACTTGGGCAGCTCTCCAGATCATCAGGGTGCATCTACTTAGCACAGTATAGCATTTTTGCACTGAGGAGTAACACCCATTATTTAATAATTTGTATAAATATTCTTAAGAAATTTCACTGAGGACACTGTACTCAGCACTAATAGAAAAATTAATGGTACTTTAAATCACCTTAAAAACTCAGTAACTCGAAAATAATTGTATCATTTACATCACCGTGAATGTCTCGCTATCATCAACCAAGATATTTAATGATTTCGTTGACGTTACAGCTCTATGATTGCCCTAAAAACTTTCTAACCCTTGATACCAAAAAATCATCCCTTGATAAATAAAGAGAGTTACTCCAGTAACTCTCCAAAGCATTAGGGTGCATTTAATAACAACAGAATAGCTGTTTTAGTGCCTTATTTAACACAGTATTTTCTGTAGTTTTGGTAAAAATCTTGTAAAGATATCACTGAGAAAATACTGAACTTAGCTATTCAGTTTCTTTTCAACCAATTCGTTGGTTAACTTGGGATCAGCACGTTTGTTAGTCTTTTTCAGGACTTGACCAACAAAGAAGCCTTTCAGGTTAACATTGCCGTTGCGATATTTTTCTAATTCTTTGGGGTTAGCGGCGATGACTTCCTCCACGATGGGTTCTAGTACACTAGGATCTGTAATCAGTTCTTGACCTGCAAAGGCTTTTTCAGGAGATACACCTGTCAACAAGTCTGGTAATTTTTGTTTAGCTTGGGCATTACTAATTTTGCCGCTTTCAATCAGTTTAATCAGACTAGCTAAGTTAGCGGGAGTTAAACCAATTTCAGTGATGCTGAGTTTTTGTTTGTTGAGATAAGCAGCGATATCTTGAGTAATCCAATTAGCAGCCGTTTTAGGATTTGCATCGGCAGCAATTACCGCTTCAAAATATGCAGCTACAGAAACTTCCTCTGTCAATACTCGCGTATCATAAGCTGAAAGCCCTAGTTCACTTTCAAAACGCAGGCGTTTTTGGGCGGGTAGTTCTGGGAGTTGACTACGCCATTGATTGAGTTGTTCATCTGATACTTCAATCGGTGCTAAATCTGGTTCAGGAAAATAGCGATAATCGCTAGAACCTTCCTTAGTCCGCATACTAATAGTGCGTTGTGAACCTTCTTCCCAAAGGCGAGTTTCTTGGATAATCGGTTCTCCAGCTTCTACAGCCGCAATTTGACGTTCAATTTCGTACTCAATTGCCCGTTGAATGGCATTGAAGGAGTTCATATTTTTAATTTCTACCTTCGTACCAAATTCTTTTTGTCCTACGGGACGTACAGAAATATTCACGTCACAGCGTAGAGAACCTTCTTGCATATTGCCATCACTCACACCCAGATAGCGCATAATTCGCCGTAATTCTTGGGCATACTCGGCCGCTTCTTGTCCAGAACGGATATCTGGTTCAGAAACAATTTCCACCAATGGCACACCTGCACGGTTGTAGTCTACCAAAGAATAGGTAGAACCAGAGAGCCTTTCACTACCTGCGTGTACTAGTTTGCCTGCGTCTTCTTCCATGTGCAGCCGTGTTACCCCAATGCGTTTACGAGTTGGGTTTCCGTCTGCATCTACTAATTCGATTTCTAACCAACCATGTTCGGCAATGGGGAGGTCATATTGAGAAATTTGGTAATTTTTGGGTAAATCAGGGTAAAAGTACTGTTTACGGTCAAATTTGCTATATTTAGCAATTTCACAATTTAACGCTAGCCCTGCTTTAACCGCGTATTCTAGAACTTTTTGATTGAGTACAGGTAAAACCCCAGGCAAACCCATACACACTGGGTCAATATTAGTATTAGGATCAGCACCAAAGGCTGTAGAGCTACTAGAGAAAATTTTGGTATTTGTACTTAGCTGACAGTGGGTTTCTAGACCAATAATCGCTTCATACTCAGTTTTTACGCTCGTAGCGGCAGTCATAAGATTACAATTTCAACAAATTCACGTAGATTCCTATTTTAGCTCTCAGGGAGTAGGTATTGGGGAGTGGAGATAAAGTAAATAAAACCCCGGAAATTTTTCCAGGGTTGTCCTCGTGAACCACTATTTTATTTTGATCGATTTACTCCACTAACGATGAAAATACTCTAGACATAATTCTTTTATTTGGAGAAACAATCTCAGTATATGTAGGGGAGGCAAATTGCAGTGTGGATTTTCCTCCTGCAATATTGCCGTTGTGTTAGGCGTAAGGCGTAACGCACCAAAGGCTTTAGGGATTTCCAAATCAAAAAATATCCAAACTGTAGGGTGCGTCAGTGCGATAGCGAATTGCGTTAGCGGAAGCGGGGCGTTTAGCCCATTGCGAATTGCGAATTGTACTGACGCACCCTACCCAACCATTAATGTTCCTTTAGGTGAAGTGGCGTACTATCGCTGCTAAAATCCTATGAAAATTAAATATGAGTTCTATAGATGATTTTAACTATATAAATTTTGCTTCTTATATAAAAATAAACACAATGTTTCAATCATGATTAAATGCTGATTGCCGGACATATTTACTGATGTTATGTCTAAAAAATCAAGCTTTAGTACTTGCTTTATTCCAGATATTAGTAAAAAATGGAATCAGCCTCTAGTAAATTAGTAGGCCATCTTGGTAATAACCTAACCTTATCCAATGTCCAAAGTCCGCGCAAGCGGACTTTATTTCTATAAACAAATGTCTAAATTATTAATGTATGAGGGTTGATAAAATCAATAGTAAACGACAGAATAGAAAGGCTATCTGAGATAATTTTTAATTACAAAGATAGTAATTAGCCCTTGTAGTTAGTCCGCTTTGGCGGACTTTATTAATTTATAGGATTCCTACTTGATTTTTGCACAGATACGTAGGGGAGGCAAATTGCAGTGTGGATTTTCCTCCTGCAATATTGCCGTTGTGTTAGCAGCGAGAGTACAACACCTACCACCAAGGCCTTTGGTGCGTTACGGCTTACGCCTAACACACCCTACATATACTTAAATTTTTTGAGAAATCAACCGACAATTTTTTTGCATAATTTTAGTTGTTTCACACCAGTACCTATTTATCTAGATTGTAGTTAGAATAACTAAATGTAGAGTATTCTTGGAGATCAACCCGTGGAGACTTTAGGTAAAAAAAGATTAGAAAGTGTATTAGCAATTATTACCTACGCTATTGGTAGCGGTACGGCTTTAGTTGCACCTACTCCGGGGGGAGAAATTCCTAAACAGTTAATATTAACTGCTTCTGATATCCTGATGTATACTAGCATTTGGAAAATTTATTTTGAAGAAGATTTATCTAGTAAGGATCTAATAGAAATATTGGCAGAGTTGGGTTTAGTAACCTTGGGCGCGACGGGAACAGCTTACGTAGTTAGCAAAGCAAGTACAGCTATTTTAAAGGAAATTGCTAACTGGACAGGCCCATTAGGATGGGGTTTTACAGCTGCGATCGCAGGTTCTTTAAGTGGTGTATTCGGTGCTATTTGGGCAGTATATTGTGATCACACTTATTCTCAGAAAAAGCAAATTGTATAAGCTATAATGTCCTAAAAATGGCTAAGTAATACATCTAATTATTTTCCTGCATCTTTCTCACGATTTTAGTTACCAAACTTCTGGGTATAAATCTTACAATTTTTGCTAGTATATTATTTAATATACCAGGAACAACAATTGTTTTACCCTTCATTAAAGCGCGATAACCAATTTGTGCTACCGTTTCAGCATCCATCATATTTTTCTTTTTGATTAGCTCAGAATCTGCCATTCCTGTTCTTTCATGAAATGCTGATTGAGTTGTTCCTGGACACATAACTGTTACAGTTACACCTGTACCTTCTAATTCATTAGCGAGTGCTTCTGAAAAAGATAAAACATAGGCTTTAGTAGCAAAATAGACAGCCATTAAAGGCCCTGGTTGAAAAGCAGCCGATGAAGCAACATTTAATATTTTGCCATCACCATTTTTAACCATATTTTTCAAAAATAACTTGGTTAAATGAGTCAAACATACCAAATTTACCTGTAGCATTTCTAGTTCATCATTCAGGTTTGTTTCATTAAACAATCCGTAAGTGCCAAACCCTACATTATTGACTAGTACATCAACTGGAATACCCTCTTGTTGTAACTCTGTAAAAATTTCTTCAGGAGAGTTTGATTTCGATAAATCTTTACTAATAATTTTGACAGAAATATCGAATTGTTCTTGAAAATTATCAGTAATTTCTGTAAGTTTTAGATGGTTTCTGTCTACTAGTACAAGATTGTATTTATCGTGAGCGAAAATACGTGCTAGTTCGTAACCAATCCCACTTGCTGCACCAGTAATCAGAGCAGTTTTTTGGGAGAACTGATCTTGTATGTTACTCATATAAATTTTATTGGAAGTAATGGTAATAGTTTTTCTGACTTGAGAAAGGGGTATAAGGGTGTAAGGGAAAGACTTTTTCTTGTGTTCTGATGTACGCAGTTAATGCCAACTACTGAGTTTTTAGGTGATTCTTAATTTAAATATATATTTAACGTGAGTTCGATCACCTCTCCCCAAACTTCCCATTTTTGGAGAGGTGTGTTTACAATTCGTCGAACTCACGTATATTTAAAACTTGATAGCTCTTAAATTAAGATCAAACCCTCAATAAGTATATTTAAACTATTGCCATAATTCTGTATTAAGTCATGCAGATTGGAGAATTTATCAATCTAAAACCAAAATAATTAATTAACTACAACAATTCTGTAATAGAAAACTGTCGTTGGCGATCTAATTCTTGCAGCTTCAGCTTTTCGGCATAAAAAGCTTGATAATAAAACTGCCATTTTTCTGGTTCAGCATCAGGATCAGTTGCTTCCCACAGTTCTAAAAAGTGACGATAACGCTTTTCTCTTAGCACTCTTTCCATACAAGCGATCGCAGCTTGCACAACTTGAGGAGTACGCATGATCTCTTTTTTGCTTTTCTCATTCAAATGAAACAAATGAGAAATAATTGTTATATCTTCAGATAATTCTAAATATCTATCTTGCAAACTAGAGACTAAATCTACCTCTACCCCTACTAAATCTAAAATTTCTCGCCACAAAAAACGATGATGAGAAAGGCTAAATTCTAACTCTCGCTCTTCTAAAGCTGTAATAATAGTTTGACGCTGTTCAACACAATGTAAATAAATCCGCAGTAGTAAAGCTTCGGCTTGTTCTAGCAGACTGCGTTCTGTTGAGATTGGAGATTGGGGATTAGAGACTGGGGAAACTTTATTGGTTTTCTTGGGTAAAGGTTGAGAATATGTAGATGTAGAAGGAGAAATTTGAGTTAATAAATTCTCAACTCTCAGTTGTATCAGTTGTGTATCACCTAAGCTGAGTATTTCTGCACAGTGAGAAACATAATAATTACGAGTGTCACTGTTAACTATATTTTTGAGTAATTTAACTATTTGTTGTGTAACTTGTTGAAAATCTGTAGCTTGTTTTAAGTTACGTTCCTTAAGAATTTGTTGAATTTGCCAATCTATCCATAAAGGAGCATTTACTAATAACTGTTGATAGTCTTCATGGCTATGGGAACGTAAATATTCATCAGCATCCTTACCATCGGGAATATTCAAAATTTTGAGTTGCACTTCACCCTTGTAAGCTAAATCAGCGATTTCACCAATGGCGCGTTCCGCCGCATTTGTTCCCGCTTTATCAGCATCAAAATTGAGTATTAATTGTTTAGAGTCACTGTAGCGTAACATTAATCTGACTTGTTCCAAACTCAAAGCTGTACCCAGAGAAGCGACAGCATTATTAATACCCGCAGCGTGAAGGGCGATCGCATCAAAATATCCCTCCACCACCACCGCTTGATCAAGTTGGGCAATCCCGGCTTTGGCTTGATCTAAAGCAAATAAAGTTCTCCCTTTATTAAATAATTCTGTTTCTGGGGAATTTAAATACTTTGGCTGCTCATCAGTAAGAGTTCTACCACCAAAGGCAATCACTCGCCCTTGCACATCCCGAATCGGAATCATCAGGCGATCGCGGAATACATCATAATACCCGCCGCCTTCCTTGCGCGGTTTAATCAAACCCGCCTTTTCCACCAACTGCACCGGGTAGTGCTTATCTTCTACCAAATAGCGGTGGAGAGTTTCCCAACCGGGAGGCGCGTAACCCAAACCAAACTGCTGAATTGTCGCTTCATTAAACAAGCGATCGCTACGTAAATATTTTAATGCCGATTGTCCCTGAGATTGACGTAGGGCGTGTTGATAAAACTGTGCAGATGAAGCCAAAACCTCATACAACTGTTCCCGCAAAGATATCTGACGCTGTAATTGTTGGCGTTGTTCTGGTTCTAACGTTTTCACAGGCACTTGGTAACGCCGTGCTAAATCTAACACCACCTCCGCAAAAGACTGCTTACCCAAATCCATCAAAAACTTAATTGCATTACCCCCAGCCTGACAACCAAAGCAATAATACATTTGCTTATGTTGGCTGACAGTAAAACTAGGACTTTTCTCATCGTGGAAAGGACACAAACCCACAAAATCTTTACCACGCTTCCGCAAAACCACATATTCTGATACAACATCGACAATATCAGCACGGTGTTTAACTTCATCAATTGTGTCTGGGTGTAAGCGCGGAATTTGCATACTAGTTAATGGTTAATGGGCATATCAATTCAAAATTCAAAATTCAAAATTAAAGAATTTTGGGCATGGGGCATTGGGCATGGGGCATATCAATTCAAAATTCAAAATACCCTGCGGGTACTCCTTTGCTACGCAACGCTACCGCGAACGGAGAACTCGGAGAGTAGCAAGCTACAAAATTCAAAATTGAATAGTTTTACTCCCCCTGCTCCCTGCTCCCTGCTCCCTGCTACCCTGCTCCCTTGTCTCCCTTGTCTCCCTTGTCTCCCTTGTCTCCCTTGTCTCCCTTGTCTCCCCCTGCTCCCTGCCCCCCTGCCCCTACACCCCCACACCCCTGCCTTCTATAATTCACCCATGATGGATATTATATTGTTGTTGATAAATCAAAGAATTGCTTACACTTAATTTTATTAAGAGGAATTACGGTAAATGGGGCGTATTTTTATTTCAGCAGCCCACGGAGGCCGAGAAGCGGGAGGTATAGATCCAGGTTCGATCGCTGGTGGGACGACGGAAGCTAGAGAAATGATTTTGCTGCGCGATTTGATTGTAACAGAACTGCGATCGCGGAATTTTGAAGTGTTAGCTGTGCCTGATGATCTCAGTGCAGCAGGTACTATTGGTTGGATTAATTCTCGTGCGCGGCGCGGTGATGTGGCTTTAGAAATTCATGCTGATGCTGCCAATAGTCCGGTTGTCCGGGGGGCGAGTGTGTTTTACATTTCTAATAACAATGAACGCCGGAGTAATGGCGAATTGCTGTTAGTTGGACTGTTGCGCCGTGTTCCCCAACTGCCCAATCGAGGTGTCAAGCCAGATACCGAGAGTGGTTTGGGAAATTTAGCCTTTTGTCGGCAAATTGCGATCGCATCTTTATTAATGCAGGTAGGTTTTATCAGCAGTCCAGAGGATCGGGCTTTGCTCCAAAATCGCCGCCGAGATTTCGCTTTAGGCATTGCCGATGGGCTAGCATCCTGGAGTCGGGTGATTGACCCCACCCCCGGCACTTCTACAGATCCCGTTTATCCACCCATCAACATTAACATTAACGGACAAATTTACGCAGAGCAAGGCATTTTAGTTAATGGTAATGCTTATATCCCCATTGATTTAGTAGATCGGCTGCGAATTGACTTATCAAAATCACCTAATGTCAATCGCATTACCTATCGCAAAGTGGTATATGTCAAAGCTATAGAATTGCGGGATTTTAATGTTGCTGTTGGTTGGGAAGCAAGCACTCGTACTGTTACTTTGCGCTCAAATTTGGTCATTTGCCCTGGTCAATTTGACAGAATTATGGCCAATGGCAACACTTCCGAAATCGAAATGCAACTGTTTTTAAGAAACAATAATGAAAATGCCCTCAACAAGTTCCCTGATATCCCAAAACTTTATCGGGAAGAAGGAGCTTTAGAAGGAGTGAATTATGATATTGCCTTCTGTCAAATGTGCCTAGAAACCGGCTTTTTGCGCTTTGGTGGAGACTTAAGACCTGAGCAAAATAACTTTGCGGGTTTAGGATCTATTGGTGGTGGTGCGGAAGCCGCCTCTTTTCCGAGCGCGAGAATCGGAGTCAGGGCGCACATTCAACACCTCAAAGCCTACGCCAGTCTAGAACCTCTAGTTAATGAAGTAGTCGATCCTCGGTTTCGTTTTGTTACCCGTGGCGTAGCCCCACTCATTGAACAACTCTCAGGACGCTGGTCAGCAGATTTAGAGTACGGTACAAAAATTACCGCCATGCTCAAACGTCTGTATGATTCAGCCGGTTTTCTCAATGTTAATAGAGTTTAGAGATTACGAACTATCCAGGATTTAGGCAAGTGTCACAATCCATAGTTGGTGCGTGACTTAACAATTCAAAATTCAAAATTCAAAAATAATAAACCGCTAAATTTTGAATTTAGCGGCAGACTCAAACTCTCTTAATTACGTTAGCGGAGCGGGAGCATCGTTACGTAGCTTGCTTCCGCGTAGCGGAATTACGAATTACGAATTACGAATTACGAATTATTAAAGCGTATCGATAAACTGCCTCACCTTGTCTAGCAACTTGGGATCTGCAATTTGGTGTGCTAATTCCTGGGCGTTTCGGTAACAAATTCGTGCTAAACTTTTGCGTTTTGTTTTAGCATAAAGACTGCCCATATTTAGCAAACTCGCAATTTCACCCAGAGAATCACCCTGTTGTTGATAAATTTCTACCGCTTGTCTGTAGAATTTTAGGGCTTTACGGTGAATATCTAGGTGGTTGTAGATATAACCGATATTATTTAGGGTGTTAGCCTCGCCGATGCGATCGCCTATAGCACGACGTGATAATAATACTTGATGATAAAGTAATAAGGCTTGTTTGGGTTGTCCTATATCTATATATATAGAGGCAATATTGTTGAGGGTAATCGCTTCACCAACAACGTTTTTTGTCGCCTTTTGAATTGGTAATGCTGCTTGCAGAAATTCTAGAGCTTTTTCATGATCACCTAAAATACTGTAGGCAAATCCAATTCCATTCAGGGTTGTCGCTTCCCCAGAAAAGTCTCCCACTAATCGACGTATTGCTAAAATTTGGTTTTGTAGCAATAAAGCCCGTTTCGGTTGACCCAATCTGATATATATAAGTGCGACATCATTCAGAGTAGAAACTTCTCCTGGGGTGTCTTGTAGTTCCCGAAAAATTTGCGCGCTTTTCTCCAAATACTCCAAAGCTTGAGAAAGCTGTCCCATGCGGCTATAGGTAGAACCTACATTGCTCAGTGCTGTTGCTTGCGCTTGTAAGTTACCAAGCTCCACCGCAACGACTAAAGCCTGATTAAAAAAATCTAGTGCTTGTTGCAACTGACAACAACCTAGATAAGCTAAACCAATATCATTTAATGTATGTCCTTCTCTGGCTCGATCGCAAATAGCTCTAGCTAACTGTAAATTTTCTTGAACTAAATCGAGATATTCTTGAAATTTTCCCTGTTTATAGTAGGTATTCGCTGTATCACGGCGTTGTTCCCAATCTTTGGCTTGATTGCAATATTGTGTCATTTGACCTCAGTTGCACTGCAAATAAATTGGCGGGTTATATTCAGTAATCAGTCATCAGTTATCAACCCAAGAGATCCTGATCACTGATAACCGTTCACTGTTCACTGAAAATAAAACTTGCTTAAGTTAAGTTTCGGTTAAACTTTATTTTCTACCTTTAGGTACAAGACGTAAAGGAACAGATGTGGTAAATATAACCCGCTTTTAGCAGTATGAGTTAAGCTGACTTAAAAAATCGAATGATTTCGCGGACATGATCCAAAAATTGTCCATCTGTGGAAAGTTGCGCGATCGCATTCCGTGCTTCTCTGGCTAATCGTTCATGTTCAGTTTGATTGACAGCACGAAATTCTTCTAAATTAGCGGATATTTTCGCTATGTCTTTACGGGTTTCATCAGCAAATCGTTGTTGGGTTGTTGGTAAAGAATAAGGTTGTTCTGGGTTGAGTTGATCTTCTACAGCTTGGATTTTTTGCTCTAATTCATAGAAGCGTTGACGCAGTTCTACAATATCTTCACGGGGATATTTCCATTCTTGGCTAATCATTGTTAGCCTCGCGTATACATATTCATAAGCGCGGATAGCTGGACGCAAGATAGTTAATAACAAAGCTGCACCAGAACTGATATAACCTACAGCACTAATACCCGTGGCGGCAAGGGTATAAAGGCCAATAGCTGAAACTAAGTGTAAAGCTAAGGCAACCCAGAGCGATCGCTTGGCGAGAATCCTGACATACTTAAGTTGTCTTTCGTCTACAGGTATTGCTTTTTCAATTGACTGTGCGGCTTCTGCTAAAACTTGCTTGGCTTGAAAATGAATATTCCAGGGGACGGTGACAATCACTAACAACCACCAAAAACTTGCACCCCCAATCACCCAATCAAGAAAGTTTCCGGCTGGGACATTAAACCATTGCAGTACACCAAAAGCTAGCAGCACTACAACCACAATACCGACAATCGAACTAATAAAAAAATTGAAATACATATATATAGCCCTGTTTTGGGTGAAGCTATCACCTCAATCATCACTAGGCTATGGCATTTCTACGGAAAAGTTTGTGATGCTTTTTCTAGCTGCATAATAACTTTAGGGTATCAGATAACTCCGCCAAACTGTTTGAGCATCTGCACTACCCTTACTAGGTAACAGCAATCGCCAAGTTTTACCTTCTTGTTGAATCTGTAAGTAAACTTCAAATGGTTGTTGCAGTTTTTTCAACTGTCTCTTAGGTAGCTGAAAAATTAAGTCGTAGTTTCCCCGCACTCGAAAAGCCGGTAAATTTTCAATCGTCAACGGTTGTTCCTGGCGAATTTTCAGGTGTTTAATTTCAAACCCTTGAAACTTGATATCTAACTGCTGATTCAGTTGCTCTTGGGTTTGTTCTAGCTGGAGTGCGATCGCTTTCTGCACTAACTCACTAGTTGGTAACAATCCTATATTGCCACAACCTACCAATAGCACCAGCAAAACTACTGTTACAACAAACCGCACCATGTTACTTTTTATCTAGCTTCAGAGCTAGTATAGCCGTATAACAGTAAAACTCCCTAATTGATTTACGCAACTAGCATATAGGAATCCGACTTGATTATTGAAATTATTTGCGTAGGTAGGGAACAGGGTTGAGGGAACAGGGAACGGGAAAAAAAAGTAACAGAGGTGTACTTAGTTTTGTTCAGAAATCAAATATGATTCCTATATTTTTTATGTAGTCACCCGCCAACCATCAATTGTGACACTTGCCTAAGTACTAATATTATCTGCCAAACGTGCATTTTAACGATAAATCTATAACTCAAGTCAGATATTTACTCTTGAGAATAACAGTATTTTTATAGAGTTTCACTATTCACTCTCACAGAGCGATCGCCACTTGCACGAAACTCATATTTTTTAATAATTATTTGTATCTTAACTAGTTTCGGAACAAAATTTAATGTTGAAACTATTTCCTAGAGTCAAAAATAAAATATTCAGAAAAATCATCAATTTACCATTAATTAAATATTATGCTGATCTAGCTTATGAAAGAAGTTTAAAAGAACATCTACTTTATTTACCGACTCTGTCAAATCATGATTTAAATATAGTCAAAACCATCAAAAACCAAGGCATAGCAATTACCTCTTTGCAGGAATTATGTATGCCATCTCATCAGAAACTTATAGAAGCGACACAAAAAATATTACCAGAACTTAAATCACGTCCTGCCGTTGATAAAAATAGATTTGTGATTCATGCTAATACCCAACAAATGATGGCATATCCAGAAATCTTCTTGTGGGGGCTAGAACAAAGATTATTAAATATAATTGAAAATTATCTCGGTTTACCAGTAGCCTATCATGGTGCGTATTTTCGTAGAGATATTCCTAATCAATTAGAAACAGGATCAAGACTTTGGCACATAGATAAAGAAGACCGACAAGTTATAAAAATAATACTCTATGTCAATGATGTTGATGAAGACACAGGGCCATTTCAATACCTTGATCCGTCTTTAACTTCCGCAGTGGCTAAAGCTTTACATTACAACTCAGGTTATCTTACCGACAAAACCATGCGGAAGGTGATATCACCTCAACAATATCAATCATGTATAGGGGCGGCTGGTACACTAATTTTTGCCGCTACTGGCAGCATTTTCCATCGAGGTAAAATCCCAATCAAGTCAGACAGATTTACCATTTTCTTTGATTACACTTCTTATAGAAAAAAATATTTATACTATAATACTTCTCCTTTAACTAATGATTTTTTAGTCAAATACTATCATCATCTTTCAGAACAGCAGAAAAAATATATTTATTGGCATTAAGGGAATTGGGAATTGGGCATTGGGAATTGGGCATTGGGCATTGGGCATTGGCGTAAATATTTCTCCCTTGTCTCCCTTGTCTACCTTGTCCCCCTTGTCTCCCTTGTCTCCCTTGTCCCCCTTGTCTTCCCCTGCTCCCTGCCCCCTGCCCCCTGCCCCCTGCCCTCGCCTACTCACTCATCACAGAGGCACAACCCTGGGCAGCCTGCCAGAGTTTGTGTATAAATAGTTCTGTGCGTGCAGCGAAGTTGTCGCCGTTAGGCGAATCGCTAATTACGGTGACAAACACACCGTCTGCATCCTCAGAACCATCTGATAGCCAATAACCTCTGAGAGTAATTTCTACATACTCAGCATCACTAGTTGATACATCAATAATTTGACTGTCAGCAAATCTGGCTTCAGCCTTGAGTGCTTCAATTCCTGGTAAATCCCCAGGTAGCAAAAAGGAAGCAGTGCTGGGTTCAATAGATAAACTTTGACCAACCCGTAGTGCTAAAATTACCCGTGTTTGTACCCATTCCTCTAGAGATAAAGCCAGATATTCCAAATAAAAACTGCTTTCGGTGTAAGTTAATTTCAGCATTTGTGATGCTCTCCTGCTATTCCAGGTTGGCTTGCATATCTATCCAAAATTTGCTGGCACTTTCTCGCCAAGTTTCACTGAATGCAAAGGCTACGGCCGGATGAACTGGTGGTTTGGGTTTGCTACGCAATTGCATACCCACCTCAGCTAGTGTGCGATCGCCTTTTTGAGAGTTACATCTTTCACACGCTGTCACCACATTATCCCAAGTGTGAGAACCACCCCTAGACCGAGGAATTACATGATCTAGTGTTAAACGCTTATTGCTACCGCAATATTGACAACTGTGATGATCTCTACGCAAAACATCCCGCCGATTTACCGGAGGAATTTTCCATGTCCGTTCAATTGCAGCAATTTTGAGACGAATATATTTTGGTACATCAACTATCAAGCTGGGTGAGTGAACTCGCCACCCACCATCTGTAGAACCAAGCAAAGGTTCGGCTTTGTTAGTAATTAACAGTACAATAGCCCGCTTAATATTAACCCGGCACAGTGGTAAGTAATTTTGCGAAAAAACCACCACAGATTGCTCTAATACTGGCATTGCGGTTGCCACAGTTTCACTCCTTAATAAAAAACCCCCGCTTCTGATTTAAGTGAAGCGGGGGTAAAAAATTGACCATCATTTTGTTCGGTCTTACCTGGGTACAGCATTTCTCTATCTGTACCTCCCGCTTCTGACACTGAGTTGTGGTTTGGCATTCAGCGCACCAATGCTGAAATATCTAAAATCATAATTTTCCTCTGTGATTTGCTCATGCTTGTGGCTACCATCACCCATAAATAAATACTCCACTCCCACAGCACCTAATTCCCAACTAGATCGATAGTTGGTGGCGTGGGAGAAAGTAGAGATGGGGTAAATGGGTTTCACAGAAAATTTCACCTATTGAACATTCCTTTAAACATACTACACTTGTATTACTATCCTGTCCATACTTTAAAGGAGAAAAGGAGAAAAAGTTATGCACACAATTACTCGCACCCCAACCACCGATATGGAAGTAACTAGCATTCGCTTAGAAAGAGAACTGAAGGAGAAACTTAAAGAAATTGCTGGCAATCAGGGTTATCAAGCCCTCATCCGCGATATTCTCTGGAATTATGTACAGCAAAAATCTGGTGAGTGGAAGCCGCGATTTTCACGAGCGGATATTCGGGCTAGTATAGCCGCCACAGCTCAACAAGAAGAACGTTGTGTACTCACAGGTCAATTGATTCAACCCCAACAGCCGATGTTGTTAGGACTAACCAAAAATGGCGATATGGTTCCTCTCGCTGTCGAGAGTCTAGTCGGTTAATTTCGTATGCAGGTGAAAACAGCTTAGTTACTGATCAATATGTAACTAAGCTGTTTTCATCAACTTATAAAACAATTTCTATGTTTTTTACTTGACAAATAAGTATTTTTGCTTTAGTAAATTTAAACACTATACTAATTCACTTTAACTTTTGTATACCTGAGTGGAGGACAAGGACGGATTTGGGATTGTTTTTGGTACAAGCCTCGCCTAAGCCTGGGCAGAATAAATCCAAAATCCAAAATCTAAAATTCGTTGCCTCAGTCGTTTGGGCTGGTTGAAGGAGTGTGTAAAGCTTTATTTCAGCAATCTTAACTAGGGATTTCTATTGCCACAGTAGTAATGCGGTGATCAGATATGAAGTTCTGCTAGGAAATCTAGAGAAATCACGGTTTATGTATAGTTATCAACAAGGTATGGTAAGGCAAAAGTTATTAACTAATACTAGACCATCCCCTTAAACATAAGTTAAATTAAGTATTCTCGAAAGTTTTGGGTATTTTTATGGTGATGTATAAATTATCTTAATATACTGATAATTTGGTCATCTGCAAAATAAAGGGGCTATAACAGAATGATAGAAAATCTTGAAGCAAGATTTGCCATCCATCCGGTATAGCCAGATAACTAACGGTGAAGAATATGCCAAAAAGTTGGGTGCAAGAACAATGGGGTCATTATCCAAGAACAGATCAGGAATGAAAAAGCATTTATTAGTGTCACCACAACGCCGCGATGACCCAGAGCGACTCAAACCATACCCAGTCAAACTGATGCAGCATCAGGAAGAAACAGCCCAGAAGTTGGCGCAAAAAATTAATCACATCATTGCTAGTAGTCCATCGACAGCATTGATGCTGCCAGAAATTGCCAAATTGATCGGAACGGCCACTCATGTAGATTGTTGCTGCTTAGTAACAGTCACGAATGATGACTCAACTGAAGCTACAACTGCTAGTTGGTGTTCTGATCAATATCTAGGAATGCCCCAGCCAGATGGGCTATTCTCTGTTGAACAGTTAGTGCTGCAATGTGCAACTGAACCCTTCACCATTGAGGATATTGCAACAATTCGTAATAGTTTAATGATTGGCTGTCAACAGTTACCATTACCTATTAAATCGGTGTTAGCAATTCCTACCCGCTTTGGAGGGAAAAATAATGGTGTTATCAATCTGATTCAATTTCAATCTTATGATTGGGGAAATTCGGAAAAACAAATTCTCCACACGATCGCTTCATCCTGTGCGATCGCTTTTGCCCAAGTTACACAAACAGAGTTAATTTCCAACCAGCAGCAATACCTGCAAAAGAGCAATCAGCACCAAAGCTTAATCAAGCAATTAACTATACTTAGTCGGAGTAACTTGGAGTTAAATCAAATGCTCCAACTAGCCATAGCATCTACTGCTGAATCTTTACAAGCAGACAGGGGTTTATTAATTCTCCTTAAATATACAGATCCATTATTTAGAACGCGCTCTAAAAAACAAATTCCCCAAGCTAAAGCAGATGTTGTGGGTGAATGGTGTAGGAAAACTCCTAGTAAAACAGAGTCTTTAAATCAATCTTTCGCTTTAACTGACTGTGCTTTGTGTCAGCGAGCTTTCACTGAGGGCGGAAAGCCTGTCATTATCAATGACTACACAGATGTACAAGATTCTGCAACAGTTGCTCCCTTATTTGCAATTACACAATTGCCAGCCGTGCTGTTAATGCCTTTAGAAAATCAAGGTAGAATCTTAGGCTTTTTAGTCCTACAACAATCAACACCGCGCGATTGGCAACTAGCAGAATTAAATCTGGTGGAAATGGTTTGCGCTCAAATTAGCAACGCCATTATTCAATCAAACACACTACGGCAAGTCCAGACTTTAGTGGATGAGCGCACCGCCAAACTCCAAAGTAGCTTGGAACTACAAGCCAAACTCCACGAAAGAACACGGCAATATGTAGACCAATTGCGGGAGTTAAATCAGCTCAAAGACGAATTTATGAGCAATATTAGCGATCGCCTCCGCTATCCCCTGACAAATATGATGATGTCTATCAAGAATTTACGTTTGCCAGGGATCACAGCCGAACGGCAAGACAGATACTTAGATATTCTGGAAAAAGAATGTTCTAAAGAAATCAATCTAATCAATGACTTGCTGACTCTGCAAAAACTAGAGACGCAGCAAGAACCGCCACGCTATGAAAATATCAATCTCAACGGCAAAATCGAAGAACTGAGCAGTTCTTTGAGTGCAAAACTCGTAGAAAAAGGCTTAAGTATAAATTTAGACATACCCACTCAACCGTTAAAACTGCAAACCGAAGTAGAGAGTTTTGACAGAATCCTGCAAGAGTTATTAAATAATGCGTATACATACTCAGAGCGGGATACGATTATTCATCTGCACGCCAGTCACCAAGTTAATCAGTTAGTAGATCAAGTTATGATCAAAGTGACTAACACAGGACGTGGCATCTCCCAAGAAGAAGCAACCTATATCTTTGATAGGTTTCGTCGTGGTAGAGGCGGTCGTTGGACACCAGGTACTGGCTTAGGACTGGCTTTAGTCAAATCCTTAGTGCAGCATTTAAATGGAGCGATCGCGGTTGAGAGTACACCCATTCCTGATTCTCAACTGAGCGAAATCTGTTTTACCCTGACTCTGCCCCAATTTTCTGACGAGAACAAACCATATTCTGAAAGTGACTAACCAACAAACAACCACAGAGAACTTTCAAGTTGATCCCCATCTTGACCCGGATTTGGGTTTGGTTGCGGATACAGCTAATTTACCCCCAGTTGAAGTCCAAATCTCCAAGCTCGCCGAGCGACAAAGACAAATTACCGCTAAAGTGCAAATTCCCCATCCAGTAGAACAAGTCTGGAAGGTATTAACAGATTATGAAGCCCTCACTGATTTCATTCCTAATCTAGCCAAAAGTACTCTTTTAGAGCATCCTAACGGTGGGATTCGAGTCGAACAAATCGGCTCTCAGCGTTTACTCAATTTCAACTTTTGCGCCCGTGTAGTTTTAGATTTGGAAGAATGTTTCCCTAAAACCATCAACTTCCAAATGGTAGAGGGAGATTTTAAAGGCTTTTCTGGCTATTGGTGTTTAGAGCCTTATGTCCTTGATCAACTAATAGGCACTAATCTCTGCTACAGCATCCAAATTTGGCCAAAACTGACTATGCCCGTGACAATTATTGAACGTCGCCTCAGCAATGACCTCAAATCTAATTTGCTAGCGATTTACCAACGAGTCAATTACCTAGCAAATCAATAATATTGACTGTCGAAAATATTAGTTCCTACAGAAGTAGGACTGTAGGAACTAGTTCTTAAGTATACGTGAGACTCTCAAGTCTCTTTTCTTATAATTAGTACCCCCAGGGGAATTCGAATCCCCGTTACCTCCGTGAAAGGGAGGTGTCCTAGGCCTCTAGACGATGGGGGCATCAACCTCAGACCTTTTATAAGTTAACGGATTTTTCAGATAATGTCAATAGATTTGCTAAAAAAAAATTTTGATGTTCCTGTCAGGACTTTAAGGGGGCAGGGGAGCAGGGAGCAGGGAGCAGGGGGCAGGGGGCAGGGGAACAAGTATAGGTTTTTTACCAAGCAGTGAGTAATGACTCTCAGACTAACGAAATAATTATCGTTTTACTAACCCCTACACCCCTACACCCCCACACCCCTACACCCCTTACACCTGTCAGGCAGTGGATAGATGTCCTATGTTCAACAGCTTAGTACACAGTGAACATCTTTCATCTGGCAGATTATTCAGATATATCAACAGTTGTATTTTTTTTCGTGTTTAATACTCAGAATGTTATGCCAATTGTTCGTAAATTGTCACACTAGCTCACCAATATGGCGAGAAATAGAGTATTGTGAAAGACTACGTATGAAAAAAACTCTCAAGTCCACAAAGGATCAATGGTCTAATGTTGTACCCTGTAAAGGGAATATTCATTATTCTTTACAAAAGATTTTGAAATACATCGCTCAAAATCCATAGCATGGAAGCATCTTTTCAAGTCACCCTACAGATGGTAATCACCGTCGTTGCTGGTATTAGCGCCCAAGTATTGGCTGCATATTTTCGTGTACCCAGTATTGTCCTGTTACTACTAGTGGGTATTTTCCTCGGTTCTGATGGGATTGGGGTATTGCATCCCCAGTTACTCGGCACGGGATTGGAGGTCATTGTTGCTCTCGCAACGGCGATTATTCTGTTTGAAGGCGGACTAAACTTAGATTTACGCGAGTTAGGCAGAGTTTCCTTGAGCCTGCAATTACTCGTTACCTTGGGAACGCTGGTGACGCTAATTGGTGGCAGTATGGCGGCTCACTGGTTGGGTGAGTTTCCTTGGAATATCGCTTTTCTCTACGCCTCTATAGTCGTGGTGACAGGGCCAACGGTAATTGGCCCCCTACTCAAACAAATTAATGTAGATCGACAG
This sequence comes from Aliinostoc maniaoense, assembly GCF_058172895.1. Lineage (NCBI taxonomy): Bacteria > Bacillati > Cyanobacteriota > Cyanophyceae > Nostocales > Nodulariaceae > Aliinostoc > Aliinostoc maniaoense. The sequence goes on from NZ_CP187952.1 coordinate 317,352, forward strand.
GTTGCCACCTTACTAGAAGGGGAAGGGGTATTAATCGATCCCGTCGGAGCAATTCTCGCTTTTGTGGTGTTGGACACCATTGTTAATGGTGATGCTGACCCCATTAACGCCATTGTCGGGTTAATCATGCGCTTGGGTGTTGGTGCGGCAATTGGTGCGGTAGGCGGTTATGTGATGAGCCTGATTTTTAAACGTGCCAATTTTTTGTCGTTCGAGTTGAAAAATTTGGTAGTGTTAGCAGTCCTATGGGGTCTGTTTACCCTAGCGCAGATGATTCGCAGCGAATCAGGGGTAATGACTACGGTAGTGGCTGGAGCAGTGTTTGCTAACTCCTCTGTGCCAGAGGAACGCCTATTACGTAGCTTTAAAGGTCAACTGACCATTTTGAGTGTTTCGGTGCTGTTTATTTTACTAGCGGCGGATTTATCCATTGCCAGTGTGTTTGCTTTGGGTTGGGGCAGTTTATTCACTGTTTTGGTGTTGATGTTTGTGGTTCGCCCCATTAATATCCTGCTGTGTACCGGCAATAGTGACCTCAACTGGCGACAAAAGCTATTTTTAAGTTGGGTTGCGCCTAGAGGAATTGTTTCTGCTTCTGTGGCTTCTTTGTTTGCAATTTTGTTGACCAAACATGGTATCAACGGGGGTGATGCAATTAAGGCTTTGGTTTTCCTGACAATTATCATGACAGTGGTTTGTCAAGGACTGACGGCTGGCTGGGTTGCCCAATGCCTGCAAATTACCTCTCAAGAAGCTACAGGTGCAGTTATTGTTGGTTGTAATCCTTTAAGCCTTTTAATTGCCCGTTTCTTTCAAGAACGGGGGGAAAATGTGGTACTTATCGACACTGAGCCAGAATTTTTGGCTCAGGCGGAAGCTCAAAATATCAGGGTAATTGTCAGCAGTGCGCTGGATGCTGAGGTGTTGGAAGAAGCTGGGTTAGCTTCGATGGGGACTTTCTTGGCGATGACTAATAATGGTGAGGTGAATTTTGTGTTGGCGCAACGAGCCGCCGAGGAATTTCATCCCCCAAGGGTTTTAGCTGTTTTTCCCCGTGACCCGCAAGCTAATAATTCAACTAATAATAAAGTTAGCCAAGCTTTCGTCTCAGATTTGGCGATTAAAACTTGGAATGAGTATCTGAATGATGGGCGAGTCAAGTTAGGCACAACTACCTTGAATGAAGCCGAATTTGCGACTCAACAGCAACGTATCCAAGAAAGGATTCGGACTGGGGCTTTAGTGCCGTTGTTGGTAGAAAGAGAAGCTCGCCTCCAGATTACCCCAGCTAACCAAGAATGGGAAGTAGGCGATCGCATTATCTACCTTTTACATGACCCCAGACCGAATCTACTAAAACGCTTATCTGGTGCTAGTCAGTCTACACCTCTAGTTCTAGAAAAGTTGCCAGAGTTGGAAGAACTACCTTTAACAAAGTTGCCTCAACTTTCTGCCACTGATGCGGCTGTTAGTTGAATTTCCTCCCCAACTTGTTCTGTGTACATTTGCCGTTCTTGCCACATTAATGCTGCAAAATGCACCACCGCGAACAATATGGCAGCTAGGGAAATGATATAGCTGTGTAGAGTGTATAAATGCTCTACAGTAATACTGCTAATTGCTCCACCACCTGTGAGAATATCTCGCAGTTGTGAGCCAATTACTGGGATGGCTTGGATATTCCCTAGCTCAATGTTAAATCGCCAATAGCCTTCTTGAGTCCAATCCAGAATCATGGCTGTCCAATCTAGGGCGATCGCACTTAAGGTAAATAAAATACCACTTACCCAAGCAAATAGCCAACTCCGGCGAAATTGCCGCCCTAAAAACATCACTACAATTTGGATTAGTGCGATCGCAATCATGCCATTACCAGCTATATCATGCGCCCTATGGAATAGCCAACCATAGGCAACTTCTGTGTCAATCATTCTCAAAGAGTTATAAGCACCGCCTGCTGTGGGTTCGTAATAAAAAGACAGCAAGATGCCAGTAGAGATATAAATCAGGCACAGGGAAAGAATTACGACCGATAATATCGTTGCTACTCGCCGCAAAATCCTATCAAAATGGGTGCTTTGCATGGCTCACCCCTCCTGTTATGGGAGTAAATATGTATTTTTATTACAATATAACTAAGATTTATGAATATATCTATATTCGTTTTGCAAAAAATATACTTTTTTAAATTAAATACTGCGTCCAATTTGGTAACTTTTCTGGCGAACCATACCAAATTCCCGGACTTCTGGGAGAATGTCTAACACCTGGAATCACCAGATTTTCTGCACCAGGTAAGTGAGCGGCTGCAATAGGTGTAATTCCATCTCCCCAGGTATTACCTTCACCACAGGTTAATTGATAGCTACTGTAAGCGAACCAACTACCAAGCCGCCTTTCCCCAAAAATTGTTTTACCAGCGACGCAAACGTAACGCACGTTTTGATAAAAAGCACCAGGGTAATTATCATTGACAAAATCCAAATTCTGGCGAGTCCAACGCTCTTGGCTAGTGTGGGGTGTACCCAGGGTAATTAAAGTTGCCACTAAGGAATGAGCATTCCAAATATTAAGGGAGTAAGGCTTTTCTCCCAAGTAAATGCGGGAAATCCAACCGCCGGCTGAGTGTCCAACCAAATTAATTTGAGTCGCGTTATTTTTTTGTAATGCCTGTTGAACAGTACGATCAAGTTGTTGCAAAATTGGCGTGATTGGTCTACCGCCGATAGTAGGTATCCAGTCACGCCGCCGCAGTGGCACTGTGGAGGTGGGAAAACCTAACTCTTGGAGAGATATTTCTAATGGACGGTAGGCGATCGCACTTTCTAGATATCCCGGCACAATAACTATAGGTAATGGCATTTCAAGGCAAAATTTTAAAAGGGCATTTTTTAGAGAAATAGCCAAACAGGCAACATTTTCTCATGTGGTAGATATGGTAATATATGTCGGCTTGCCGATATTCCTCACCATAGCCAGAATTTCTGTTCACCAGTGCAACTACTAATCAATCTGGTATTTTGAGCAAATATACTTATGCACTTAGACTGATGCGATCGCGCTAACTGATCACTACCCTATGCTTAAGCTGGAATGGTGCAAGGCATGAATCAATTCAAAATTCAAAATACCCTGCGGGAACGCCTTCGCGCAGCGTCTGTCTACGACACGCTCCGCGAACGTAGAGAAGGGCGAACAAAATTCAAGACAGCTACTCACCATGTGAGCGGGGTTTCTACCTAACTTCTCTGCCAGTGCCGGAGGCTAGGGATAACTTGGATTTTTTCTTTAACTAGACGTTGCGCCAACGGCGCAGGAAGTTGATAAAAGTCTATAAATTAAAGAGTGTTTTGAGCCTCAACATGGGCAGATACGATTTTTTCCAGGGACGCATTTATTACAATCAAGATAATATTTCTTTGCTAGTCAACTGCAACCGAGCCGAGTGAACGATTAACAGCTATGTCTTACGTCTCCCTGATCAAAAATATACCAGAATTTCTCAGTCAACCAACTGGGATAGCCGCAATAGCCTCTGTTGGTATTCACGGTGCTATTGCATTGATTGTGCCATTGATGCCTGTAGATTCCAACCAACCAAAAGAATCACCTCCACAAAAAACTGTTGGAGTTTTAGAACTAAGCCAAGTAGACCAAAGTCGTCTACCACAAACTCCAGATACCAACACAGTTGCTCTACAGCCACAATTACCTTTATTACAAAATCAATTTCCGCAACAACCGCAACTCAATACCACACCAAATTTCAATACTCAGACGACGGTTTTACCTCCTCTACCACCACCTATAAATACACCGTCATCACTACCACCCCTGGCGACAATTCCACAGAATTATCGCATACCCTCTTTACCACAACGTCAGCCTTTACGGGTATCCCGCAGCAGAAGTTTTCAGTTTGATAATTCTACTTTCAATCCCGCCAATAATAAATTCGCCCGTGTCACTCCTCCTAGTTTTGATAACAAGGACATAGTTCCAGAATCTTCAAAACCTCTAGCAGTAGACAAATTACCAGAATTGAATGGGGCAGAATTACCCAGTAATTTGCCTCCTACTCCGCCTGTTGCTCCATCTGTGACTCCCCTACCTACTCCGGCTGCGACTGTGACACCAGATGCTAATCAAGCAAATACACAGCTTAATAATGATGCGGCTAAAGTAAATCCGATTACTAAGACTCCTAAAGTTGGAGAGGATCTAGCGGTTGCTACGCCAAGCATACCTAAAACAGAGCAAGGAAATACTCCAAACCTGCCTAATTTACCTGCAAAGCTCCGTGAAACTCGTGAAATTGCTCAGGTAAACTCATACGAAAGCTTGAGAAAAGCACTGGAGCAGCAATACCCCAACTCCCAAGAAAAAGCAGTTATTCGGAGTATCATCCCCACAGAAAAACCCGGTCTTGATAGGACATTGTTGGGTGTTTTAGTAGTAGATACAGAAGGTAAAGTTGTAGATATTAAGTTCCAAGACAGGTCAGTTCCCCCTGAACTGCAATTGAGAACAAGACAATATTTTGTTCGCAACACCCCTAAAAGTGATAAACAAATCAGTCGTTATCCATTTAGCTTGCGTTTTCAACATGGTGCTACCGTCACAGAGGAAACTAGCCCAGAAAAAACTCCGGGTGTAGTTATACCCAATGCAGCTACTACTCCAGGTGTCAACAATAAGCAACCTGCACCCCAACCTGAAGCCACATCTACGCCTGTACCACAAGTACAAACCGACAAAAAACAGCCTGTCTCAACTCCCAATGGCAAACCATCTTCTGAGCAGACTCTCAAGAAAGATGATTTATCATCTTCATTGGAATCTGGTCAACAATTGATACAAAAGTTACAAAATTTGCGTGAGGCTAGACAGCAAAAGCAAAATTCTCAATCCTCAAATGAGTAATGAGTAATGAGTAATGAGTAATGAGTAAATGATTACTTATTACCAGGACTTACGCAACTGGCATATTAGTAGGGTGCGTCAGATATCAAAAATCAGGTTATTGACAGTATTTAAGCCGTCTGACGCACCCTACAAGATATATTTAATGTGATCTAGGGGTCTTAAAGCCTTGAATTTACAATAAAATTTGTGGTGAGTAGTCTTATTTCCTCTGTGTAGAGGGGAAATACGACTACTCACCACTATTAATTTGCTTATTGCTTTTGGCTAATTTAGCTGTGAAGTATGGAAATCAAATGTTCTAGCCTTGAACAGTGAGTTTACCGACCATACCAGCACCGCGATGAGGTTCACAGTAGAAGGTGTATTCTCCAGGTGGAGTATCAGCTGCAAAGGTTGTTGTTTCTTTTTGACCAGGACTCATCATCAACTGTTTATGAGAGAGTGATTTAGCTAAATCAGCACTCTTAGCAGGGTTGAGGCCAGGATCAAAGACAACGTTGTGTGGAGGTACTTTATTATTTAACCATTCGATGGTATCTCCTGGTTTAATTGTCAACTTGGCTGGTTCAAATGCGAGCATTCCTTTATCAGTACCCAGTTTAACTGTGTAGGTTTCAGCCGCAGCACTAGGTGTAAAGATGGCAAAACTACTCACAACTAAAACAAGTGTCAATACAGCCAGGCTCAAGCGTCTCCAGCTTGCTGCAATTAATTTCATGGCGTTCTCCAAGAGAATATAGTTTTTATTTTGCTAATCTCATTGTAAATAAAATCAACGCCAAATATGACAAGTTGTCGTAGATAGATTTTTTTTTCTAAAAAAGTCCAAAATTCAGAGCAGAAATTTAACTTCAGAATTAAATTTTTATTTTTTTTAATAATTATTTTGCGCTTTTTATGCCTATCAAAAATTCTGAGTTCTGGATTCTGAGTTTTGGGGATAGTCGGAAGTAATTATGATATATTGAGTATAATTACTCAATATCATTCCTAGACTTGAGAACTCAACACTCAGAACTCAGCACTCAGAACTCAGCACGGGTTAAGCCCATGCTACGGTAAAAGCACTGGGTTTAGTAGTAGATTTTACCGCCGCCCCATTTGTCGCCCAGGATTTTTGGCTGTAGAAGGATATGACCTGCGATCGCTTCTAAGTCATCATCGGTCAGATTTCGCATTTCTGTGAAAATATCTGCGCTCTTGATGCTGGGGTGTAATTCAGAAATCTCCTCTTCACCGTCGTAGGTGGTGGGATTTTTCATGTAATCCACCAAACCTTCAACATTGTCACGCTTGGGTGTTGCCAAAGCCAACGCTTCTGGTTCAAGTCCCACGTTTTGGTTAGTCTTAGTCACACCGCCGACGTGACATTGGGCGCAGGCGTATTGAAATAAACGTTTGCCTTCTTTAACTTGTTTTAAACTGAGGGTAACATTATCACCCTGATCATTTAATTTTACTGTTCTGGTAGCTTTGTCCAGTTCCACTGCTGTTGCGCTACCGACAACTAACTGAAAAGTCAGTAGAACAGTAACCGCAACAACGCCAATGAGTCTTCTAAACATGTTTCCCCTTAAAGATTTTGACGCTCAACACAGCTAAGAAATTGATACTCAACCTCTACGGTTGACAAAGACACAAATTTGGCTACAGTCACACTGTAGTCTCCTGTTATCTCTGCGATCGCTAGGTTTGCAAACCCCATAATGCGTGTTAACTAACAGATAGAGATTGAGTCGCTGTAATACCAATATCACGTTAAGAGTGCAATTTGTTGCCCAAAATCTGGATTGGGGGATCGGGGGCTGGGGACTGGGGGCAGGGGGCAGGGAGGGAGGGGGACAAGGTAGACAAGGTAGACAAGGGAAGGGGGACAAGGAGCAGGGGGTAGGGGAGCAGGGGAGGCAGGGGAGAAATATTTACCCCAATGCCCAATGCCCAATGCCCAATGCCCAATGCCCAATGCCCAATGCCCATTTATCCCTTACCACCGGTGAAGGTGACGCTTTGGATGAGGTAGCGGTTGAAAAAGGCGTAAAGACATAGGGCGGGTAAAGTGAACACCATAGAGGCGGCCATGATGTAGTTCCAGTAGCTAATGTATTGCCCTTTGAAGGTGTTTAAGCCTAGGGGGAGGGTAAACATTTCAGGGTCAAATAAAATGACTACTGGCAGTAAAAAATTATTCCAACTGCCCATAAAGACGAAAACTGCTTGGGCTGCTAGGGCTGGTTTGGCTAAAGGTAAAATAATATGACGAAAAATGCCAAAGGTATTTAAGCCGTCTAGTTGCCCGGCTTCTTCTAGTTCTTTGGGAAAGTTCACAAAAAACTGGCGCATCATAAAGATAAAAGTGGCATTCACCATGCCAGGCACAATCATGCCTTGATAAGAATTGAGCCAACCTATGGCTTTTAAAATTAAAAATGTGGGTATGAGAGTGATTTGGATGGGGACTGCTAAGACTGCCAAAATCAGGAAGAACCAAAAGTTTCTGCCAGCAAATTGCAGTCTAGCTAGGGCGTAACCAGCCATTGAGTTAAAGAGCAAGTTTAACACTGTGACGCTGACAGCAATGAAGACACTATTGAATAGCCAGCGTAAAAATAGGGGTTCATTGAGGAAGATTTGCTGATAGTTTTCTAGGGTGAAATTTTTGGGAAAAAAATTAGGCTCACCACTGATAATTTCAGAGAGGGGCTTAAATGACGCAGATAACGCCCAGAGAAAGGGAATTAAGGTGATGATGGCATAGGTAATGAGAATAATGTATAAAAGTCCCTTGAGCCAGGGAAAACTAGAGATATTTTTCACCCTCGTTCACCTCCGAAAAGTTGTCTTTGCAGGATGGTGACGACGATGATGACTACGGCTAATAAAAATGCGATCGCAGCTGCATACCCCATCTGAAGATAGCGAAAAACGGTTTGATAAATCAACAGCACTACAGTTAAGGTGGCATTATTCGGCCCGCCAGTCCCACCAGAGAAAATATAAGATTGATCAAATAATTGAAAAGTACCAATTACGCCTATAGCAACTACAAAAAAAGTCACCGGTTGCAGTAAAGGAATAGTAATATAAATAAATTTTTGCCACCAATTTGCCCCGTCAATGTCTGCGGCTTCATAAAGTTTTTGGGGAATATCTTGCAAAGCTGCTAAATATATCACCATATAAAATGGTGCAGTAGACCAAATATTCATAATCATAATACCTTTGAGTGCCACTCTTGGATCACCCAACCAATTGTAAGTAGGTAGTCCTACAAAACTGAGAAAATCATTGAGTAAACCATCAGTGTTATAAATCCACATAAAGATGAGGGTTAATACTGCGGATGATGTGACTGTTGGCAAAAAATAGAGGATGCGCCACCAATTTTTACCACGGATACCAGAATTTAAAGTGACTGCTAAAACTAAAGCTAAAATTGTTTGGCTAGGTACAACAATCGCCACATATTCGGCTGTATTTTTCAGGGCAATACCCACTCTCCCATCTGTGAATAATCTTTGGAAATTACGCAAACCAATAAACTCATAATCAATACCGCCCAAAAGTTGAACTTTGTTCAGGGAAAGGAACACAGCATAGAAAATCGGCAGTAAGACAAAAGTTCCTAAAACCAAGATGGTGGGCATCATGAACAAATAACCTACAAGGCTATCTTGAATCTTCCACCTGCGGTTTCTCTTTGGTCTGTGTGTAAAAAACACCGCTACATCTCCGGTTGATTTTGGTTTACAACAATTGTAGCGATGAGTTTGCTGTTATTTGTAGATGCAATTTATCGAGTCTTTATCTGAAAATATTGGCTGGTTACGAAGGCTATTGATTTCTCTAGAGAAATTCCAGAAAGTAATCTTAAATAAATATCGGAATCCTATATATCTCTAAGGTATGAAATTAATGAATGTTTCTACCTTTCTTTTTATAGAGGAATAAATAAGAAATTTTGATTATATTCTGGGTATTAATAGTTTCACAATCCCCTTAGCTCCTAAAGATATTTTTTTAGGGGCTTTATTTAAATAATTACTAATTCATAATAAATTAACTTACTTACGAATTACGAATTATTTTATTGAGGTTACATAATATATGCAACTCAAGCCAATTAATGAACAGGTTGTATCAGTGGTTGGTGCTTCTAGTGGTATTGGTCGTCAAACTGCGCTGCAATTTGCTCAACGGGGAGCAAAGCTAGTTGTTTCAGCGCGTAGTCAATCAGGATTAGAATCTTTGGTGGATGAGATTCGGGGCTTCGGGGGTGAAGCGATTCCGGTTGTAGCTAATGTAGAAGTATTTGAAGAAGTGGAAGCGATCGCCAACAAAACGGGTGAAGTTTACGGACGAATAGACACTTGGGTACACGTTCCGGCGATTGGTTTGTTTGCTACTTTTGATCAAACCACCCCGGCAGAGTTTAAACACGTTATTGATGTGGATTTGATGGGTCAAGTATATGGCGCAATGGCTGCACTTCCCCATCTCAAGCGGGAGGGTAGAGGCGCGTTGATTCACATTTCCTCAATGGAAGGTAGGCGATCGCTACCCTATCAAAGTGCTTATTCCGCCGCTAAACATGGGGTTGAGGGTTTTGTGGAAGCGATGCGGCTGGAATTACAACATGAAAATTGGCCGATTAGTGTCACGAGTATCAAGCCAGCAGTGATTAATACCCCATTTTGGAATAATGGTTTAACGAAATTGGGTGTAAAACCAGCCGGGATACCACCTTATTATGATCCGCAGTTGGTAGCTGATGCTATTTTGTACGCAGCCGAACACCCAACCCGTGATTTTTTAGTAGGGGATGCGGCGAAAGCATTAGATATAGTGCAACGGATTTCACCATCGTTAGTAGATTCATTTTTGTTGCGGGTTGCGTTTCAAATGCAGCGCAGTTCTGAATCAAAATCAGAAGACGCAGCCAATAATTTTTACCAACCTGTTCCAGAACACGACAGAGTAAAAGGTGACTTTAGCAACCGGGTTATACCTAGTATTACTGATGCTATAGATAAAAATCCCTGGCTTCAGTGGGGAGCGATCGCAACTGGGGCTATCTTTGTTTTATTAGCAGCAAATACATTCAACCACAAAGGTAGTAGCTAATCAGTTATCAGTTATCAGTTATCAGTTATCAGTTATCCTGACTTTTTACGTTATGTGGAAAAGTTAACGTAAAACCTAACCCCCTAACCCCCTTCCCTACTAGGGAAGGGGGAATATGTAGAGACGGTTCATGAAACGTCTCTACATTATTTGTAGGGGAGAGGTACTCTACGAGAAGAGCTTCGCTCTATGGAGAGGGGTTTTTCAGAACAGGTGAAAAGTCAGATTAGTTATCTATGGCGTTTCATTTGATTTTACACTATCGGAATTAATCCTACCTTTTGATAGAGTAAAGCACACAATAATTAAGTTGAATAGTAAGAATCAAGTGTGGAAATAAGTTATACCAATTCTCTATGAAGTTGCGCCAAATAAATGATGTAGAGACGTTGCATGCAACGTCTCTACAGTACAGAATAAAGTGCATCTATGGCTACGCCAGGCAAGCTACATCAAGAAAAGGTATTAGTTACAAAGAGATTTAATATTCCTCCAAAAATTACATATTGCAAGGGAGAAAAGAGCAGATGGAAAATATTCAGGCGGCTAAAATTACTGAGCGTTACTGTGCGTTAATTATCGGCATTATCTTCTTAGTTGTAGGGTTAGCAGGATTCACTCCGGCTTTAGTTTCTATCCCAGGTACAAGTGAATCTTTTATTCCCGCCGATGTCGCGCCTAATGCTTACGCTGCTGGTTTTGGCTATATCTTTGGTTTATTTCCCACCAATTTTTTACATAACTTAGTACGTTGTGGTGTCGGGTTATGGGGGATAACTTCCTACACAAGTGCTAGCAGTAGTCGGATATTTAATCGGGCTTTTGCAATTGCTTATATTGTGTTAGCAATTATGGGATTGTTTCCCTTTGCAAAAACTTTTTTCGGCTTAATGCCTTTGTTTGGTAATAATGTTTGGTTCAATGCTTTAGCCGCGATCGCAGCTGCTTACTATGGTATTGTTATGCCTGCTAAGGTAGGAGGGGTGAATGTTTCACAAAATATCTCTTAGTCATTCGTAATTGGTAATGGGGAGGAGTTAATTAAATCATAAAGGGTTCTAACTCACCCTTGAACCATTCGCCCCCAAATCTTTCGGCTATCAAAGGTCTGATGATAAATTTAGGTGGATTTCCTGCTTTCACATCAACCCGCACACAGGAGTATGATAGCCGTCTTTCTACTCCGTGGCCATGACGACCAAGGTAAAGCAAGGAATCAGCTACTTTTCCCAAGGTTATACCATCAGGTGCAGGAAAAACTTCCATCAACTCATTCCCCTCTTGACGCTGACGACGGGGACGATGACCGCCACCACCGGAGATAATACAGTTGAGGTGAGAGTCAGCGTGTCCGGTGTCTACGGTGCGGAGATATTCTAAACAGTGGGCGTGTCCATTAAAAATTACATCGACTAAGGGACGGTCTTTTACTACATTACCAAGGGTTTTTGCCACTTGATTAAATACCTCCCGTAGACGATGACGCACCGCTAAAGTTTGGGCTTGATGCCATTTGGTAGCTTCGGTGACGTAGGGGGGATGATGGAAAAAAATGATTCTTCCTCGTACTTGGGAATTTTGCCAAGACTCGATTAATTTGGTGCGTAACCAGTTTAATTGTTCCCAGTCAGTCGGAGGGGTATCGTGGGCAGCGAGTTGTTTTTCAATATCAATTTTGACTTCGTTAATTTGGTCTAACTTTGCGCTGAACTCATCGAGTTGTTCTGCATCGCTTGGGTTGTCGGGGTTGAGTTTGTCGCATTGAGCTAAGATTTCTTCTTCTTGTTTGTCTATTTCATGGCGACGCTGTTGTAATTCCCGGCGGTAAATATCCCCGGCTTGGGTATGAGGCACGGGAGAAGGTGTATTAAAAGTATTAGAATCAAGGGCGAAAAAATCTATACCACCGTAACGGAAACTGTAATATCGGTTAGGGATACGGGTAAATTCTCCCGGTACGTAACGCAAACAGCGAGATGTATTTGTTTTAGCTGTGTAGTGTTGGTCTAAATGACGGTGTAATGCTTCTGGGGATAGGGCGGCGAGATAATCAAGAAAGGCTCTAGCATAGGCATCACCTTGATTAGAACCATGCCAACCAATCTCCACATCTTTGTAACGCAACATTCGCCGTAGTCGTAACGTGCTACCGGTGATGAGGCGGTAGAAAAAAGGGACATCATAATAGTCATGATTGCCCAGTACAGGTAAAAACGGTAGATTAAAAATCATGCGATCGTAAGCAATTTTTTGGGGTTGCTCACCACCTAAGAGAAATTCCCGATATGGTTCGATAAAATTGGCGGGGTAATATTCTTGTGAACCGACGACATAAATCACATCCCCCGTGTGCAGCACAAAATTACATTCGTCTTTGTGGCCAAGCATGAGTTCTGCCACTAGTCTTTGGGGATGATATCCGTAATGGGGTTTTGTGCCGCTATCACCAAGGACTAAAAAAGAAAATTCCGGGTTTTCGTTGTGGCTATCGTCAATGACCATGCTAGTTTGGTCAATTCCCCGTTGCTGGATGCTGGGGTGTTGCCATCGTACCCGTTGTTTCATTTTTTGGATTTTGACGGGGATAGATGGTTCGGAAATTAATCTCATTGGTGATTATTGTTTTTCTAACTAGCGATCGCTTAAATTTTAAGACAGTCGCTACATATACTGCTCTCACCTATAGGGGGTATGTCTTCTCTAAGTTCCCCCAGGGAAGACAGGGACTTAAAATCAAGAGCCACAGACAGTCCCTGTTTCCTGTTGATTAATTAGATGACAATTGCCTAGCCGATACTGGTTGTTCTAGATAACCATACACTAGACGAGAAACTTCATTGATAAAACGCCTAGCTCTGGCATCACCAAAAGGTCTAGCCACCATAATACCTGCTAAGTAACGCTTACCGGATGGTGTTTCTATAATTCCTGCATCTCCTAGCACTCTTCCTAATGTGCCTGTTTTGTGGGCAATTACTGAACCTTTACCCAAACCAACAGGTAATAAGCTTCTATTTTTGCAGCGCACCATAATATCCATAACTTGGGCGTGGCTGCTGCTAGTTAGTAACTTATTATTGGAAATTAACGCTGCCACCCTGACTAAATCTTTGGCACTAGTAGTATTAGTGCCTTTAAAATCTCCTAGGAGGTTACGAATTACAGTATTTTGCAGTCCCCAACTACGAAACCTCTGATTCAATCTATTTTTACCGCCCAATCTATCAATCACCATATTGGTGGCAGTATTGTCACTGATAGTCATCATTCTGGTTGCAGTTTCTAAAAGACTAAACTTAGTCCCTGGTTTTCTATACTGCATATTTCCTGAGCCACCAGTCATTAAATCACGGCGCATGACTAAGGTTTCATTGAGCTTGACTCTACCAGCATCGACTTCTTGGAACAATGCTACTAAAATGGGGAATTTAATCGTGCTAGCGGCAGGAAATATTTTTTCTCCGTTGATGTCTAAATATTCTCCTGTCTGCATATCCAAGAAAAACATTCCCGGTGATAGAGACTTGTAGCGTGCCATTAATCTTTTAATTTGAGTCTCAAGCTGGGATATTTCCTGATTTAAAGGTACAACACCAGCAAAATTATTATTATTGGTGATGGGAATAAAAACTTTTTCTTCACTAGCACTAAATACGAGATTATCACTCTTTTCAATTGCTGATAGGTTAAGAACCCAGCTTGAGCCAGACTCCCCTTTAACGACTAACTTGTCTGGAGAAGCTGTATAACCTGGTGCTAACTCAACTACGATTCTGGTAGTGTTATCGTCAACTTTGCCAACGCGAATTTCTTTGATTTCTGAGCCAAAACTTTTGCGGATTGTATCACTTTTGAGGTTGGTTTGAGGTAGATCAATCACAATTCTTGTCGGGTTATTAATCAAGAAAGCCCTTGGTTTAACTTCAGAATCAGTGGTGATAGTTAGTTGATTTTTAGTAGGGTTGAAGTTCCATGATTGTAGTCTAGCTGCATTGACTGGAGAAGATAAAAGAACTGCACTGAGTAAGCTAAGTAAGACAAGAGGTGATTTCATGTGTGTGAGTAGTAAGAAGCAATAAGGTGTATGTGCCAGATTTTCTCAGATTGTTTGAGTTTTCCCGGAAGAAAATTCAGCCGGGTATAATTTTATTGATTTTCTGGCATCGAGACGAGGGTTAAATAAAATAGTTCCAATGTTTGATCAACAAATGAGAGCGAGATTATTTAACAGCATCACAATACATCTCAAAACAGGTGTTGGTCAATTTAAGAGATTCTACTCAGATTACAATAAATCTTGTACCCAAACTTGCCAAAGTGCTATTTTTTTAGGTGATAAAGGTAGAAAATATGGTTTTTACCGATGTCAAAGAGTTGGAAGTGAATTAGTTTTTGCTTGAGATAGTAGATTTGATGGAGACTACAAATCTGATGTTTTAATTAAAGATGAATCTGGGAAACTATACTTTCAGTTTTGAAAACAGGCACTTTCACAGCAGAACTTGGAAATATCGTGAGTATAAGGCGATCGCATTTTTAATCTCACCTCGGAATTAATTCCGAGGCTAATAGCTCAAGTTGTCTAAATATGACTAAGTGTATTATGTAGTTTTCTTGGATAAATTATACTTAACCTCTATCTCAAAATTACTCTCCGCCGAGCCTTCAGTCAAAAATGGAATACCCGTTTTACCACCTAACTTGATGCCAAACTTAACTGTTACTTCCTCCGCTTCAGGTAAGTTCTTAAATGCACCAACAGCTAACTTGGCATAACCCCGAATCTTGTCTTGAAAATCTTTAATATTGAGCGTAGGTAAACCATCACGATATCCTGGTTCTTCCTCTTCTATCTCTTTAGGAGCGGTCTTAGATTCTAGGTAGATGGTGTATTCTTGATCATCGTCTTTGACAATTAAACTTTGTACTTCTGACATTTAAGAGCCTCAGTTAGTTTTTTAGTTATTATTCTAGTAATATTACGGAAAAACATCTGCCAAGGAAATATGGCTCGATATGCGCTGGTAATTGGCATTGCCAAGTATGACAACTTCAATAACCTACCAAAAACCGTCAATGATGCCGCACAAATCACACAGCTACTCAGAGAACATGGTCGGTTTGATGTGCGGCCATTACCAGAGAAGTTAATCGAGAGTGATAAATGTTGGCAAGTCACGCCTGATAAAAAATTAACAGGACAAGAACTCGGACAAGCATTAAACACATTTTTGCTAGAGAAAGCGAAAGGTGCTGAGGCGTTAATTTATTTTGCTGGACATGGTTTTGAAGCAACTAGCAACACAGGAGTGAAGAAAGGGTATTTAGCGACATCGGATTGTGCTAAAGATGGAGTAAAGGCGATCGCCTTTGATGATTTCAACACCCTGATTAGTAAATCCCAACTCAGCAGCTTAGTAGTACTGTTAGACTGCTGTTATGCCGGGTCTTTACTAGAGAGAAGTTTGATCAACTCTAGTTTTCCGGTGTTTAACAGTAAAACTGACTATTGTTTAATTACCGCTTCCCGTGCATTTGAAAGAGCCAGAGAAGATGGGGAAGGCGGAATTTTTACCCAAGCTGTGCTGAAAGGATTAGCTAGTTCCCAAGCTGATGAGAAAACCGGCGAAATTAACGTCAATGATTTGATCAGTTTCATCTCACGGGAACTCAAGGACAGCGGCCAAGAACCAATATATATGGGTGGTGGTCGATCAATTCCTTTGGTTTGGTATCCGCCCAGAAATCCGGTAGTGGCTAGGGTAGTGAGTGAGGAATGTCCCTATCGAGGCTTAGAGGCTTTTGAGAAACAACACGCCAAATTCTTTTTTGGTCGGCAAAAAGTTGTCAACGACATCCAGCGAAAACTCGCTCAGGCGAATTTTGTCCCGATTATTGGCGCGTCGGGAAGTGGTAAATCTTCTGTGGTGCGGGCGGGTTTAATTCCGGTGTTAGAAAAAATTGGTTGGCGCATTTTAGAACCAATTTTTCCTGGAGTTGAACCGTTAGCAGAGTTAAAACGAGCCTTTACGCAGTTGTTTGGACGCACAGAAATTAGAGAAATTGCGGCTTTGATTGACACAGCAGGTTTATCTACTGTAATTTCTCGGCTGACTGGTTCGGAGCGTTGTTTATTGGTAGTAGATCAATTTGAAGAAATTTTTACCCTTGGTGCGAGGGAAGAAGAGAGACGACAATTTATTGAGTTGTTAACCCAAGTTGCTGAAGGGCGGTTAGCGATTATCACCACCATGCGAGCCGATTTTCTGGAATACTGTTTAAACTATGAATCGCTCACACAACTAATTCAGGAACAAGCTGTGTATATGCCGCCATTACTGGGGGCAGAATTAGAAGAAGCGATCGCATCTCCAGCTATGTTACAAGGTTATCAACTAGAAAGGGGATTACTGGGAGCGATTCAGCAAGAAGTATTAGGACAAGAGAAAGGCTGCTTACCATTATTGCAGTTTGCCCTGACTGAACTTTGGGAACAGCGCGATCGCACAACTCACCAGTTAACAGTTGCTAAATTTAACGCACTAGGTGGAGTTATTGGGGCGTTGAATCGTCATGCGGAAAAACTGTATGCAGGTTTCACTGAACAGCAGCAAACTTGGGTCAAGCGGATTTTCTTAAAACTGGTGCGTACTGGTGCAGTAGATAAGGATACCCGACAGCGACAGCCAAAAGCAAAATTGTTGAGTCTTGCTGGTGAGAGAGTAAATGATCAGCAAGCAATGAGTGATGTTTTAGAGAATTTAATTCAAGGACGTTTGTTAGTATCTGACTGTGAGAAATCAGGAGAAATTCTGCTTGATTTGACTCATGAGGCATTGATAGAAGGTTGGCAAAGATTAAGTCAATGGAGAAACGAAGATAGAGAAATCAGACGAATTATTGACCGTATGGAAGATGCTTTACGAGAGTGGGAAGAACAGCCAAAGGATGAAAATTTGATGATGGGTGGATTACTAGTACAAGTTCGGAAAAAATGGCAAGAAATACAATCAGATGTACATATATCAGCTAAAGATTTTTACGAAAAAAGTATTTTATTAGAAGAAAAACAACTCCAGAAATATGAAGTCGCAAAGAGAACAAAAGAGATGTTTTTGGCAAATATGAGCGATGAATTACGTACACCCTTAAATGCAGTCATTGGGTTGAGTCAACTGTTACAAGATGATTTAATTGACCTGAATTTATCAACAGAACTCATAACCGACTTAGAAACCATTAATTTCGCAGGGAAACACCTTTTAGAAATAATTAACGACATCCTCGATTTATCTAAAATTGAAACCAATAAAATGACTTTCTACCTAGAGACATTTGAGATTGTAACGTTAATTGATAATATTGTTCAGACAGTCAAGCCATCTATAGAGAAAAATGATAATCTCTTAAGAGTCTATTGTGATGAACACATAGGCACAATGTACGCTGATAAAATCAGAGTGCGACAAGTGCTTTTGAATCTGCTGAGTAATGCAGCTAAATTTACCAATAACGGTCAGGTAAAATTCACAATTACAACAAGTCAAAAACAAGAGTTACCATCAGATGCTCTCTCTGGCATGATTACTTTTACTGTTAGTGATACAGGGATTGGTATGTCTCTCGAACAACAGCAGCAGCTTTTTCAACCTTTTACTAAAGCAGATAATTCAATTAACAAAAAATATGGTGGTACAGGACTAGGGTTAGCCATCAGTCATCACCTTTGCCGGATGATGGGGGGTGAAATTATTGTCAGCAGTGAGTTAGGAATTGGTTCTACTTTCACAGTTAACTTACCGTTAATCACCTCAGAGGATTTGTTAAAGGAGAAAGTATTTTAGCGTTACCTCGGTTTGTCTTCTATTGGCATTGCTTGCTTATATTTGGCGATCACTTCTTTAATAATGTTGGTTAGAAATTACTTTAATCAGTTTCCCATTGCTGAAGCTCCTTTTCTGGTAATGGCTCAAAAAAAGCGTCGCTGAGTTTTGCAGTTAGTATCTCTGGAGTTCGGGGCTGTGCAGCCTATTGATCTAAACCTAAGCGAAAGTAGTGAATTAGATCATAAATTTCTGTAAGTTTGTCTTCGGGGATGCCTTGCAGTTCTTGGATAATTTTCTGGATTAGCAACAGTTAAACCTTCCTTATTTTCCGGTAAATTGGGTTTAGACTTTGTTTATTATGGCTCATCTGAAAAATTGGCAGAAAATAACTCACCTCTTTGGGATCAAAAGAGGAAGTTTTGAGCTTGACACTCGAAACTTCAGCCTCAGAACTTGGAACTTTGAGCTTAAAACTGGAAATGTCGAGTTCAGAACTCAAATTTTTTCACTAAAAACAGCAAACTCCGAGTTCAGAACTGGAAACGTTAAGCTGGGAACTCGAATTTTCGTGCTTAGAACTCGGAACTTGGACTTCAGAACACCAACATCCGAGATTTGAACTGCAATGATGGTGTGTAAAGAGCGATCGCCCAGTGTACGCGCATTTCTCACAAACAGTAGGGGCGGGTTCACAGATATGCTCGAATCATTGATGAATATTTCGCTCAACCCGCCCCTACGGACTCTGGACTGAGGTTGCAAGAATTGCTGAGAAATCCGGGTGTAAAATTACGTCAGGTTCTCTTCTATTGACATTGCTTGCTCATATTTGGCGATCGCTTCCTCAATGACTTCATTACCAACATCAGAAATATCAGACTTGGAATAAATTGTAGTGAGGATGATTTCTTGTTCTGTTTTCAGATAATAAATTACTCGATAACCGCCACTTTTTCCTTTTTGGATATCGCTATTCTTGAGGCGAACTTTGAAAACCTGATATTTAACTCCAGCAATTCTATCTCCAGGAGTCTCACCTGCTTGAAGTTGTTCAATTAATGGTTGTATATCGCTACGAATTGAACGATAACGTTTAGCTAGTTATCGCAGATCCTTTTTAAAACGAGGAGTCAGAGCAATCTGAATTGGTGATGGTTCACTCTGCATCAATACCTTCCCACATTTCTGAGAGAGGTATAGTTTCCCCACTCAATGCCTCTCTGATGCCTTGGTTAATGCCTTCAATTACTGTTTCAGTGGGTGTTTCTTCAGCAGATAACTCACTCTCTAAACCCATGCGAAAATTATGAATTAGTTCATAAATTTCTGATAATTTATTTTCTGGGATATCTCGCAGTTCTTGGATAATTTTATCAATCAACATAGATCCAATTTTCTGTTTATTGGTGGTTAATTATTAATATTCCGCTTTATTTATTATCCCTCATCTCCACCGTCTGGAGATAAAAACAGGAATTTTTGAAGTAGGAACACGAAAATTCAACCTCAGAAGTCCAATATCCAAGATTTGATCTGCAATATGATAGTGAGTGAAAGGCGATCGCTGTCATAATTACTAATGAACTACTTCTTCAACAGCCGATGATGACACAAATCACATTTAAGGTGGAAGCATTTTGGGATTCTGAAGCTGAAGTCTGGGTTGCAACTAGCGATGATGTACCTGGATTAGTGACGGAAGCTTCTACGATAGAGATTCTTACCCAAAAGCTACGAGATATGATTCCAGAACTCATTATTCTCAACAAAATCGTTCCTCCTGACTATGCAGGTTCTCTCACATTTGAGTTAATTAGCCATCGACAAGAGTTGATTGAGGTCGCTTCATAGATGGGTGCATCGTTTACTCCTGAGTTGAAAAAGATGCTTTTAAAGGCTGGATGCTATTTTGAAAGGCAAGGCAAAGGAGATCATGAAATTTGGTACAGTCCAATTACAGATCGTCAGTTTGTAGTAGACGGAACTATTAAGTCACGCCATACAGCCAACGGCATTTTGAAACAAGCAGGACTGCCTAAAGCCTTTTAAGCGGAGATAACAATTACCCGCCTTGTTTGTCATTTTTTCAGCAAATTATCAATGCGATCGCCTACTATCCTCTGACGATATACCAAAATAGCTTTGAATGATAGATTATTGATGCTGACTGATAAGTACATCACTATCAAAGGTATAGAGCCAGAATTATTATGAAATTTCTACACCGTCCTGATTTATATGGTTGGTCTAATTTCAACCCGGCAAGAAATATTGATTTCAATGGAATTGCTTGGATTCGCCCCAGTGGTAACATCTTAATTGACCCTGTGGCACTATCCAATCATGACTGGAATCACTTGGAATCTTTAGGTGGTGTAGATTGGATTATTATCACTAACTCAGACCATATTCGGTCAGCTAAGGAAATTGCAGATCAAACCTATGCTAAGATAGCCGCCCCTGTGGGTGAGAAAGATACTTTTCCTTTAAAATGCGATCGCTGGCTAGCTGATGGTGATGAGTTTGTACCAGGACTGAAAGTTTTGGAAATGCAAGGTTCTAAGACTCCAGGGGAGTTAGCGTTATTACTACAAGAAACTACCCTAATTACTGGGGATTTAGTCCGTGCTTACAAAGCAGGTAGTTTAAGCATTTTACCCGATGATAAATTACTGAATAAAGCTGAGGCTGTGGCTTCAGTTCACAGATTAGCAGCTTTAGAACAGCTAGAAACTATTTTAGTCGGTGATGGTTGGTCTGTGTTTCGAGATGGACGCGATCGCTTAAAAGAATTAGCAGCTAGTTTAGGATAAATAGCGGAATTAACTGTGGATACATTGTAGAGGTTAATGTTGGGTTTCGCTCCGCTCAACCCAACCTACGCCAAAATCTCAGCACTCCTAAAATCCCATCGCCTTGGCGACATCATCTAATTCTGCTTCAATCCCCTGTTTAAATTGGGCGTGACTGTGTTTAATCGCTGTATCGGGGTCTTTCAAACCGTTACCAGTCAAGACACACACCACGGTTGCACCTGTGGGTACTTGGTCTTTCACCTGTAACAACCCAGCGACGGAAGCGGCACTAGCAGGCTCACAGAAAATACCTTCTGATGAGGCTAAAAGTCTGTATGCGTCGAGAATTTCCTCGTCGGTGACGGCTTTGAATTGACCTTGACTAGCTGATTGCGCTGCGATCGCTTTATCCCAACTAGCGGGATTACCGATACGTATAGCTGTGGCGATAGTTTCGGGATGTTTCACTGGCTGTCCATTGACTAACGGTGCTGCGCCTGCGGCTTGAAATCCCATCATCCGGGGGAGGCGATCGCATTTCCCGACTTGGTGATATTGACAAAATCCCATCCAATATGCTGTGATATTCCCGGCATTCCCGACGGGGATACATAACCAGTCTGGAGCATTTCCCAGCGCATCGACAACTTCAAATGCTCCGGTTTTTTGCCCTTCTAAACGGTAGGGGTTGACGGAGTTTACCAAGGTAATGGGATAGTGTTCTGCCATATCGCGGACAATTTCTAAGGCGCGGTCAAAGTTACCCTTGATGGCTAAAACTTCCGCACCGTAAAGTAAAGCTTGCGCCAATTTACCCAAGGCCACATAACCATCGGGAATTAATACAAAAGCTTTCATTCCCCCACGACGAGCATAGGCGGCGGCGGCGGCGGAAGTATTACCGGTACTAGCACAAATTACGGCTTTCGCTCCCGCTTCCTTGGCTTTGGTAATCGCCATTGTCATTCCCCGGTCTTTAAAACTACCGGTGGGGTTAAGACCATCGTACTTGACAAATACCCGTACTTGTCTACCGATGCGTTCTGCGATCGCTGGCACGGGAATCAAGGGAGTATTACCTTCTAATAAGGTGACAATCGGCGTAGAATCGCTGACAGGTAAATACTCACGATAGGCTTCGATGAGTCCGGGCCAGGGTTGGCGATGAGATTGGGCAATAGACAAGCTTACAGTCACGGGCTTACAAACTTAGTTCAAAACTATATTATGAAGGATCATGGTCATTGCTCAGGCAAAGAAGGTCTATATTTTTGCGTCCTTCTGTGTTTCTGAGATTTTTACCCCAGATATTATCTCTTTTTGTACAGTTATTTTACAGATAATTTTGATTTAATTTAATTAACAATTGCGTCAGTTGCCATAATCCCCCAAAATTGATCTGAACTGTATAGCCAAAGTCATCTCTATAGGACTAGTGCTAGCGATACCTACGGTAAGCTCCGCTAACGCACTCTACTAACATACTTACTTTCACACTAAATATTCCCGTTCCCTCTGCTCCCCTGCATTAGCGCACATCTTTAACTAATACGAGTCAGAACGTAGTCACGAGTACGAGAATGAGCCGGGTTGGTAAACATTTTTTTCGTCGCACCAAATTCGACCAATTCGCCGACTCGATTTTGATTCAAGTGAAAGAAGGCGGTAAAATCAGAGATGCGGGTGACTTGTGATAAGTTGTGACTCACAACTACGATGGTCAACTCCGAGCGCAAACGCAAACTTTGAATCAAGCTTTCCACTTTCATACTAGCGATGGGGTCAAGACCAAAACAAGGCTCATCCATCAATATGACTTTCGGCTTCACCGCTAAAGCACGAGCAATACATAATCTCTGTTGTTGACCACCAGACAGTTCTAAAGCAGACTTATGTATTTTATGTTTTAATTCATCCCAAAGGTCGGCATCCTTAAGGGCAGATTCTACAATTCCATCTATTTCTACCTTTGGCCGCCATCCTACTATTTTTACCCCATAAGCCACATTATCGTAAACACTCATGGGAAACAAATTCGGCTTAGAAAGGACTATACTAACTTGTCGCCGCAACCGATTCAGATTCACTCGTCGCTCATAAATATTTTGATTAAAAAATTCTACTCTCCCCTCCACTCTGATCTCTGCTTCTAATTCATTCATCCGATTCAGACATTTCAGGAAGGTAGATTTCCCGCAACCACTAGGGCCGATAATTGCAGTGACTTTACTCTGATAAATATCTATTGACACCCCTTCTAGTATTTTTTGGATGTCGTAATAAAAAGTCAGGTTTTTGACTCTGATAGCTGGAATAAGTTTGTTCATGCTGGTAAACCCTATGTAGTAAAGAATGATTGAATATAGTAAAAGGACTAAAAGTGACGTTATTTCACTATTTATCTAGCTAATCTCAAATTTTCATCGCTCTGTTACCAAAAACTTAGGATTTACTCTGGCTTAGGTTTAGTTTTTAACATCCAGTAATTAATACAAACATTTTGTTCTTTAACATAGAAAATGTGCTATTTTGTTAGTGTGTTGAAATCAAGCAAGTAACAAACTAAATTGTCTAACTGCTTGATCAGTTAAATTGTCCATGACGTTGTATTTATTATTTCAATTATCACCTGAATTATCTTATACTGGTGGGCAGACATTAGAAAATATACTAATTTAATTACCTTTTAACTATAAATTCAAGTAAAATTACTGATTCTTTTTACATTTGGGATGAGAATAATCTCAATTGATCTTGATATATTGTATGTTTTTCAGGTACAGCAACTAAACTCTCAAGAAAAGCAGGGATGTAAGGGTAGGCTTTTGACTTGGATGAGATTTACCCATTTTTTATTCATTGAGTAATGAGTAATGAGTAATGAGTAAATAGGGTATCCTGTTGGAATTTTAAAACTCTTTACTCGTAAGCAATTCGTGGCTATTTTTGGATAAGAAAATGCAAGACAATTGGGATATAACGCCGTGTGCAACTTTCTTTGAAACCTAACCCCCAGCCTCTTCCCTACATAGCTTGCTTCTCCGAAGGAGTGGGAAGGGGAGCAAGAATCAAAGTAGAGACGTTGCATGCAACGTCTCTACAGTTGCTGTTCGGAGGTACTCTACGAGAAGAGCTTCGCTCTATGGAGAGGGGTTTTAATAATAAGTTGCACATCGCGTGATATAAGGCTTAAAAAGATTGCATTTCCAACTTTTTGGAGCTAAAAAAATTGTTAAAAATAAGGGTAAAACTGTTTTTTATTTCCCCAACCTTCCTACTTCTACTAAAGGACTTTATGATATTTTTAATAGTAAAGTTAATAAAATTATATGAAATCTAGGTGCAAATATTCACCAATTTTTTATATCAAAAGACAATAGGATTTTAAGTAGTAAAGAAACTTTTCCAAAGCCTTTGGTGCGTTACGGCTTACGTCTAACACACCCTACTTGTACTGATTGAAAAAAGTAATGAGTAATAAATTTAATTATTACTTATTACTTATTACTTAATTTTAGCCAAAACGCCCGGAAACATAGTCACGGGTGCGAGGATCGAGGGGATGACTAAAAATTTGAGTTGTAGTACCAAATTCCACCATTTGACCAATACGACTTTCATCGGTACTAAAGAAAGCTGTAAAATCAGAGACACGGGTGGCTTGCTGCATATTGTGAGTAACAATAGCAATAGTTAGTTCAGAACGCAAACTATGAATGAGTTCTTCAACTTTCATTGTAGCGATGGGGTCAAGGGCAGAACAAGGTTCATCCATCAATAAAACTTTTGGCTTGATGGCTAAAGCACGAGCAATACAAAGCCGTTGTTGTTGCCCTCCAGAAAGTCCTAAAGCTGATTGATTTAGCTTATCTTTGACTTCACTCCAAAGAGCAGCACCTTTAAGGGCTGATTCGACAATTTCATCTAATTCTGCTTGGGGTAGTCTACCTGATATTCTCACACCATAGGCAACATTTTCATAGATGCTCATAGGAAAAGGATTTGGTCTTTGAAAAACCATACCGATTTGGCGGCGGAGTCTATTAATATTAATCCGAGGGTCATAAATATTTTGACCAAAAAATTCTACTTTTCCGTCTACCTTAACTGGCCCTTCTAATTCACTAATTCTATTCAGGGTTTTGATAAAGGTAGATTTACCACAACCACTAGGGCCAATAATAGCTGTGACTTGGTTTTGGTAAATATCCATAGACACCCCTTCAATGGCTTTTGAGGTGTTGTAATAAAAGCTGAGGCTTTTAACTTTAATAGCTGGTTTTAATTCATTCATCATGCCAGGGAATGTCACGTCGCTATGCTCCGAATTAAAAATTCAAAGTACCCTTACGGGAAGGCTTGCGCCTACAAAATTCAAAATTCAAAATACTTTTAATCTTGGTCACTGTTGACAGATAAGAGTGTTGATATTTGCATCCTGATGTGGCAAGTTGCAGATGTTTACTTAAGTAGAACAGGGGAAGTAATTAAAGGTTTGTATTAAGAACTTTAGTTAGCAAATAAGGACTAAAGCCCTTACTACGAACTCAATCTTGGTTTTTTAGATTAGTTAACATAGTCTATTTTTCTCAACTCGTTTTACTGAATTTACTTAATTTTTTTCTTACTGGTCACTAGGCGAGAAATGAGGCTAACACACAAAACTAAGCCAAGTAAAATAATGGAGGTTGTCCAGACTAGTTGGTTTCTTTCTGGGTTCGGGTCATTGTATAGATTAAATATTAATACTGGTAGGGAAGCTGTGGGGCTGATTAATCCGGCTGACCAGTCTAAACTAAATAAGGCAGTAAAAATTAGTGGTGCTGTTTCACCTGCGGCGCGAGCTACGGCAAGTAAAACACCTGTAGTAATTGCAGGTATAGCGGCTGTAACAACTATGCGAAAAGTCGTTTGAAAACGTGTTCCTCCTAAAGCAGCAGAGGCCAGACGTTGGTCTATGGGAATTAATTTTAAGGCTTCTTCTGTGGTGAGGACAATAATAGGCAGCATGATTGTGGCTAAGGCAAAACCACCTGCGATCGCACTAAATTTCTTAGTTAATAACACTATCACACCATAGGCAAATATTCCCACGACAATAGAAGGCACGCCAGTCAAAATACTGGTAATAAAACGAACGAACCGAGCATAACGATTGGTTTTTCCAAACTCCGCTAGAAATATTCCTGTAAATAAGCCAACGGGAATACTCAAAACTGAACCAATAGCTACAACTGTGATTGTTCCTAAAATAGCATTACCAAATCCGTTATCAATTACCGATTTAGTAAACAATTCTATTTTGATGCCGCCGATGCCTCTAGCAATAATTTCCCACAAAATTGATACTAAGGGAATTAATGCTAAACCTGCGAACCCAAAAGCAATTACATTCATGGCGTAAGTGAATAATAGCCTGAATGTTGGTAGAGGGCTATATAATTCTTGTGCTAATAATTTATCTATTTCAGAATTTTGATAGTTCGTCATATGTTTACGTAACGTTAAAATTTCATGTCAACGATAGCTATTTATTTTTATTACTAAACCACTGCACTAATAATCTAGCAGCAATATTTACGGCTAAAGTTAAACCAAATAAAATTAATCCTAAATAACTTAAAGCTCCAATGTGTAAACCTGGTTGTGCTTCAGCAAATTCATTGGCGAGTACAGAAGGAATTGTATAACCTGGATCAAGTAAAGATAAGCTAATTTGGGCAGAGTTACCAATTACCATAGTTACGGCCATTGTCTCACCTAACGCACGTCCTAACGCCAGCATTGATGCACTGACAATTCCTGAAAATCCCGCAGGTAACAACACTCGAAAAATAGTTTCCCAACGGGTGCTACCCAAAGCCATAGATGCAGTACGTAATTCTTTTGGTATAGCTAGTAATACATCACGGGTAATGGCGGCCATTGTGGGTAAAATCATAATCGCTAAAATTATCCCGGCGGTGAGCATATTTGTGCCGATGGGGAAATCTGATTTAAAAAGTGGTATCCAAGCCAAGTTAGTTGATAACCATTTTTGTAAAGGTTCAATAACAGGAATAAAAGTAAAAACACCCCACAAGCCAATAATTACGCTAGGAATAGCAGCGATCAATTCTACGACAAATGCTAATGTAGTTTTAACTGATCCTGGGAGAAAGTTTTCGCTCGTAACTAAGGCTACTGCTATACCAACCGGGAAAGCAATTAAAATAGCGATCGCACTACTTACTAAAGTTCCATAAATATAGGGTAAAGCTCCAAAGGTTTCATTACTGACATCCCACTCTTGACTCCACAAAAAACCTATACCAAATGTGCCAATCGCTGGTTTAGCTTCATGGAAAATAATCCAACTCATCACAAATAAGACTGCGACTGTGATGATGGCAAATATATAGACTAGCCAAGTAAAACCTTGATTTAACCAAAAATTGCTGCCGTCATTAGCGATCAATTCTACAATAGGATTATCTGAATTTACTTCTCTGGAAAAATTATTATTTTGGTCTGAAAAATTTGCCATAGATATCAATTATTAAATCATCAAACTAATAATTGTTATATTAATGAGAGTGGATTATTTATCCACCCTCATACCATCGAACAAGCAATTATGGTTTAACAGTGCTGTTGACTGTTTGTAATACTCGGTTAGCTACATCAGCAGGGATTCTGGTGTAGTTTAGATCATCATTAAATTGTTGACCATCTCTCAACACCCAATTAATCCATTTTTTAACGGCTTCAGATTTAGCTGCGTTAGGGTAATTTTTGTAAATCATCATCCAAGTCAGGCCAACAATTGGATAACCTTGTCCTGGATCTCCTACAAATACACGATAATTGTCTGGAAAAGTTACAGCTGACAAAGCAGCGTTTGCAGTTTGTAAAGAAGGTGCAACAAATTCCCCTCTCTTGTTTTGTAGTTGTGCTGATCTTAGCTTGTTAGCGACAGCATAGGAATATTCAACATATCCGATAGAGCCAGGAGTACGAGCAACTATACCAGCTACACCAGGATTACCTTTACCTCTGAGAACATTTGGTAAAGTCCATTTCGGTGCAGTACTAGCTCCGATTCTGCCTTTAAAAAATGGGTTGATGCTGCTTAAATGGTTGGTAAAAATGAAAGTTGTACCGCTACTATCAGCACGGACAACAAATCTAATTGGTTGATTTGGTAAGTTGACACCAGGGTTGTCAGCTTTGATTTTTGGGTCGCTCCAATTGGTAATTTGACCAGCAAAAATTGCTGGTAGTGTAGTGCGGGATAATCTGAGATTATTCACTCCCGGAACATTGTAAACTACAGAAACTGCACCGCCTGCTGTGGGAACTAAGATAGTACCTCTTTTCACTTTAGCTATTTCACTATCTTTCATCGCTGCATCACTACCACCAAAATCAACGGTTTCAGCAGTGAATTGGCGAATACCACCACCACTACCAATTCCTTGGTAGTTAATTTTCAACTCTGGATGCTTCTTTCTCACTTCACGAGCATATCTTTCATAGAGTGGAGCGGGAAAAGTTGCGCCTGCACCATTGAGAGTTTGAGCTTGAGCGGTGGCTGTAAAAATAGGACTAACTGCAACAGCAGATGCTAAAACTGCGGTGCTAAATACACGCTGAAAAACGGTGGTTGAAAAAACCATATTACCTCGTAATCAAAGGAATATTTGCTGCTTAAATCAAAGCCTCCATTAAGGTACATTTTTTGTTTTTAATTTAGATTAACAAAAGGTAAAGCAGTATTTAAAATGTATTTAAATTGAGCTTATAGCTAATATCTCTGATTGATGACTAAATCAATTTTTATTTATGATCTGAATAATCGGAAATAAAGAGTACATAAAACTTAATTAATAATTTATTTTTTTTGTAATCATAAACATAAGTTTCATGAATTTATGGTAAATTCAAGGAAACAAATGAGTAATGAGTTATGAGTAATGAGTAATGAGTTATGAGTTATGAGTAATAAGTTATGAGTTATGAGTAAATACCCATGACTTCTTACTTGTTACTTCAAGAACACGAAAAATAACTTTTCCTACTGCAAATTTTACTCAGCGAGGAAAGGAAAGGATTGTACCTGAATTTTTAACCCCTGAAAAGGTACAAAGTTAACACCCTAGCGTGTGACACTGTGAAAGTATGACACCCAGCAAAGCTTGCGGTGCGTTACGGCTTACGCCTAACACACCCTACTAGCTACTATATGCAATTAATCAAAAGTCAATTTGAATACATTTAATTTAGGTTTATTTTGTGTTTTCAAATTGTTAATAATTACTTAAAAAGTCATTAAATTAAAATATTTTTTATTTCTAGTATTGTCTATCATAAAAAGTGTAAATCACAATTTTCTGGAGACAATATGCCCAAACGAATCATGACCAAGTTAAATACCTGGTTCAACAGAGAAACAATTGTTACTAATTTAGAAGTTTTTCAAGATATTATTATTATTTCTCTGTGTGTGGGCTTGTTTTGTGTGATGCTCATCCGTCTAGGAGATATGTTTTTATCTTTTTTACACCCATTAGATTTACGGGAAGTAACATCTGATATTTTGTTTATTTTGATTTTGGTAGAGTTATTCCGCTTATTAATTGATTATTTACAAACACAAAAAATTTCAGTAGGAGCAGCCGCAGAAATTACTATAGTTTCTGCTTTGAGGGAAGTAATTCTGCGGGGTGTACTAGAAATTTCCCGTGATCAAATTTTCGGTATTTCCATATTTTTGTTAGTGTTAACAGGTATTCTTATAGCTTTACCTTGGATATCTCGCTTTTTTGATCATGTCAGAATTGTTAGCCCAGAAATATCAGCCGATGATACAGAATTGTTGTCAGAAACTGCGATAACTGCCAAGTAGTGAAACTGCAAGGGAGAAAAGCTACCCATAAGGGATGAGGTTTCAAGCAAGAAATCTTTTCTTTCATCCCTAAACTGCATCCCTTTATGGGTGCAGTCAATCTAAAATCCAAAATCTAAAATTACGTGAGTTCGACAAATTTAAAAAACCCCTCTCCATAGCTTGCTTCTCGTAGAGTACCTCTCCCCTCTAAGGCTTCAAAACCTTTATTTTTAGTTGATGTTGTTGAATTTCATTCAATATATTTAAGCCCCTCTCCGCGTCGGAGCGAAAAGTCTGTAGCTTGCTTCCCGCAGGGTGCGGAGGTTTCCTCCGTACATAACTTTTCAAGAGAGAGGGGTTGGGGAGAGGCCAGTCCCTAAGTTTAATTTGTGAAAAAATCTCACTATATGTAGTGTCGTGTCACCCCACTACATATCTGTGCAAAAATTAAATATGATTTTGATATTTAACTTAAGTATTTATACTAAAATTGTAAGTAATAATAGTTTATTAAACTTTTCAAGGTCATCCACACTTACAGGAATAATCAATTACTATAACTATTTAACCGTCATGACAAAAAAACAATGAACCAAGTTTTGATTAATGACACTACATTACGCGATGGTGAGCAAGCGGCTAGTGTTGCTTTTAACATAGAAGAAAAAATAGCGATCGCCACATTTCTTGATACCATCGGTGTTGATGAAATTGAAGTAGGGATTCCAGCTATGGGCAAGGGAGAACAAAACGCCATAGCAGCAATCTCTGAATTGGGTTTACAAGCCAAGTTATTGGGTTGGAATCGGGCTGTAATTGCCGATATTCAAGCTTCCATAGCTTGTGGGTTACAACGAGTACATATATCCATTCCCGTATCTCCAATCCAAATTAACGCCAAATTTCAAGGAAAATGGCAATTAGTACTAGAAAAACTCAAAGATAGTATCAATTTCGCCCTAGATCAAGGATTATTTGTTTCCGTAGGGGGAGAAGATTCTTCCAGAGCCGAAGACAATTTTCTTTTAGATGTAGTGCTGTCTGCTCAAGCCTGGGGTGCATCACGGTTTCGCTATTGTGATACAGTAGGCATTCTCGAACCGTTTACAACTTACACCAAAATCAAGCAACTAGTAACATCTTTGACTATCCCCATAGAAATGCACACTCACAATGATTTTGGTTTGGCAACCGCTAACGCCCTAGCTGGTATCAAAGCAGGTGCTTTATCAGTAAATACTACCGTTAATGGTTTAGGCGAAAGGGCTGGCAATGCAGCTTTAGAAGAAGTTGTGATGGCTCTGAAACATTTATATCACTATGATTTAAATATTGACACACGACGATTAATAGAAATCTCCCGACTGGTAGCATCCGCATCCGGTTATGATTTACCCCCCTGGAAAGCCGTAGTAGGAGACAACAACTTTGCCCATGAATCAGGTATTCATGCTCACGGGGTACTACAAAACCCCAGCACTTACGAACCATTTGCACCAGAAGAATTAGGTACTTCCCGACGTTTAGTAATTGGGAAGCATTCTGGTAGACATCTATTATCTAGCGTATTGGAGCAATACGGCATCATTCTCAACCCTGAAGAAACTCAATCTGTTTTAGACGCAGTACGAGAACAATCAGTCCAAAAAAAACGTAGTTTGACTACACAAGAACTTTTATATTTAGTTCAAAGACAACAACAATCGCAACTTTGTTGATTGACAAATCTAAAAAAACGAAAATTGAGTTCGTAGTAAGGACTTTAGTCCTTATTTGTTCGCGGAGCGTCTGTCTACGACACGCTATGCGAACGGAGAGAGAACTAAAGTTCTCACTACAAACCTTGAATTATTTACCCTATTCTACTTAATTTTGAATTTTGTAGGCGCAAGTTTTTTCCTAGAGTATTTTGAATTGGAGCAAAGCGACTTGACTAACGAAACTAATCTCACTACCCTCACAGCTTTAGCATATATTCCATATATTGATGAAAATGGCCAATTACCTGAATATTTACAGGGCAAAATTGGAGTATATGCCATCTTTAATCAGGAAAAAAATCTGCAATTTGTTGGTTACTCTCGTGATGTTTACTTAAGTTTAAGACAGCATTTAGTCCGCCAACCCCAACAATGTTATTGGGTAAAAGTACAAACTATTGAGCGTCCTAGCCGGACAATTTTAGAAAATATTGAACAGGCTTGGATAGCTGAAAATGGTAGTCTCCCTGTAGGCAATGGAGAACAAAAAAGCTCATGGACACAGCCTATTGATGTGCAAAAATTTATGACACCAGAAGAAGAGGCTAATTATCAAAAACCCACTAATGATGAAATCGCTCAGACGAAAATCATTAAAAATGCAGCTAGAAGATTAGAAACAGAAATTCTAGCGGCTTTAGAATTGCGGGGTTTAAAAACCCAAATTCGCTTTAATCCTAAGTTAAAAGAAACAGGATTATTGGATTTAAAATAATTCGTAATTCGTAATTCGTAATTCGTAATTCGTAATTCGTAATTCCGCTACGCGGAAGCAAGCTACCTAAAGTATGAGTATACAAATGTTAAACGATCGCTATCAAGTGATTCGCACATTGGGGGCTGGGGGTTTTGGCGAAACTTATCTGGCGGAAGATAGTTATATGCCGTCTAAACGGCGGTGTGTGGTGAAACAACTCAGGCCAATTCACCACAATTCCCAGATTTATCAGTTAGTGCAAGAACGATTTCAAAGAGAAGCGGCTATCTTAGAAGAACTAGGGGGAAAAAATGACCAAATACCTTCATTATATGCCTATTTCTCTGCGGATGGGCAATTTTATTTAGTACAAGAGTGGATTGAAGGGGATACGCTCACAGCTAAAGTGCAACAGCAAGGGCGATTAAATGAGAATGCAGTCTATGAAATATTGCTGAATGTCTTACCTGTTTTGGATTATGTCCATTCTCAAAAAATTGTCCACCGTGATATCAAGCCTGATAATATCATGGTGCGTCATCGAGATGGGAAACCTGTATTAATTGACTTTGGCGCAGTGCGGGAATCTATGGGAACAGTGGTAAACTCTCAAGGTCATCCTACCAGTTCCATTGTGATTGGCACACCTGGGTATATGCCCAGTGAGCAAGCCGCAGGGAGGCCAGTTTATTCTAGTGATTTATATAGTTTAGGGCTGACAGCAATTTATTTGTTGACAGGAATGCAGCCACAACAATTAGAGACAGACTCCCAAACCGGTGAACTGATTTGGCGTAATTATTTAGGGAATATTAACCCCATTTTAGCCAGTGTAATTGATCGGGCGATCGCCTACCATCCCCGCGATCGCTTCCCCACTGCCAAAGCTATGCTAGAGGCTTTGCAAAGTCTAGCCAACACCATCCCACCCACACAAGCAGTAACAAAACCCTTTGCAGATATCCCCGTTACACAACCAGTAGCCACCACCCCCACACCTGACACTATTCCGGTGACTACTCAACCGTCAACTTCCAGTAATAATCAGAATGCTATTGTTATCGGTAGTTTAATTGCAGGCGGTTTAATAGGTGGTTCTGTAATTATTAGTCAGGTGTTAACAAAATCACCGCAACCATCATCCAACCAAAATATCACCTCTTCAGTCACACCCCAAATTACTCCAACTCCTACCTCTGTTACAACACCTGTAGCTGTATCACCTACCCCAGAAACTCCTCCATCTCAAATACCTCCGCCATTAGCACCACCATTACAACAGCCAGAGTTACCTACAACTACTAACAATTATGCTTGGCTATCTCAAAGGCCTGTCACCGATGCAGATTTAGATGGTAAAACCGGCTTTGAACTAGATATTATGCGAAATACCATTTTCGCTGTTCATGGCCGCCGCTTTAACAATCCTGGTATCCAAAATTACTTTAATCAACAGCCTTGGTATCGTCCTTTATACTCACCAAATAAATTTCCAGGCAACTTACTTTCAAGACTAGAACAGGATAATGCAGCTTATATCGCTAGATATCAAGACCGTAATAACTTAAGATATTTTAAGAAATAACTTCTAGTCCATATGTAGTTACAAGTAATTAGATCAACCTGATTACCTATGATGGGTTTTGCTCATCAGTATTTTTAGTGACAATTTTTAAAACGAAAAATTATCCTGTCTCTAACTTATGGAAACGCTGCTAGATAATCGCTATCGGGTAATTCAGACTTTGGGTGATGGTGGATTTGGAGAAACATTCTTGGCGGAAGATACCCAAATGCCATCTCTCCGTCGCTGTGTGGTGAAACAACTCAAACCCATACACCATAACCCGCAAATTTACCAACTCGTACAGGAACGTTTTCAAAGAGAAGCGGCAATTTTAGAAGAATTGGGGAGTTATACAGACCAAATACCTACATTATACGCTTATTTTCAATCGAATGGGCAATTTTATGTAATTCAAGAGTGGGTGCAAGGAGATACCCTCACCGCCAAGTTTCGCCAACAGGGTGTATTTACTGAAAGCGCAGTTAAAGAAATTCTCGTAAATTTATTACCCGTTTTAGAGTACGTCCATTCCAAGCGGATTATTCACCGGGATATTAAACCAGATAACATTATTTTGCGTCATCGGGATGGGAAACCTGTACTGATTGATTTTGGTGCAGTACGGGAATCTATGGGTACAGTCGTTAATTCTCAAGGGTTACCTACCAGTTCCATTGTCATTGGTACACCCGGCTATATGCCCAGTGAACAAGCCGCAGGTAGACCAATGTATTGCAGTGATATATATAGTTTAGGCATGACAGCAATATATTTGCTCACAGGGAAACAACCCCAGGAATTAGAGGCAGATCCTAGAACTGGGGAACTTATGTGGCGTAAACACGCTTTAAGTGTAACTCCTACATTAGCAGGTGTAATCGATCGCGCGATCGCCTACCACCCCAGAGAACGTTTCACCACCGCAAGAGAAATGTTACAAGCCTTGCAACTCGGTGCAGCTACCTTTCCCCCCAGCGTAGAAAAACCCCAAAACACCCCTGAACCAACAATTTCTTTTAGTCCAGGTGCTGCTTCTCAACCGCCAAATCAAAGTAATAGCAAACAAAATATTTTTGTGGCTAGTTTAATTGGTGGTGGTTTGATTGGTGCAGCCGCAATTATTGGTGTGGCTATCAACAACAACCAACAACAATCAATAGTTAACAACTCTACAACCGAATCTACTCCAGAATCTACACCTGAATCAACCCCTACTCCCAGCCCACCAACCCCAACCCCTACTACTGAAACGCAGACATCAACATCAACGGAGAAACCTTATTTGGGTATTCAGATGGTGACAGTAACACCAGAAGTTAGAGAAAAAATAAATAAAGAATTTGGTGATAAGATTAACCTTACATCAAATTATGGAGTTTTAGTGCTGAGGATTGTGCCTCGTTCTCCAGCCGCTACTGGGGGATTACGAGCAGGTGATGTGATTCGCAGTATTAATAATCAACCTGTCACCACAAACGAAGAAGCACTAAAATTAATAGGACAAACTACAATAGACAGCCTTGTACCCATCGAAGTAGAACGTAATGGGCAACTTCTCCAAGTTACGGTGACTCCCACAATAGTACCATCACCGAAAGTAACTATCCAAAATTACTACGGACATATCAATGAGGGTGAATATCAAACTGCCTGGACTTATTTATCAGAAGAAAATCAAAATAATACCGGTTTCAATTCATTTAGAGATTGGTGGCAACAAGTCAAATATGCAGAGATTCAACAACTGACTAGTCAAGAATTAAGTAACGACACAGCAACTGTAGATGTTCAACTTTCTTACACCACAACATCAGGCAGAAATATCTCTCAATCTCTGCGTTTCTTTTTAAAGAGAGAAACATCATCTCCACTATGGCTGATTGATAAAACAGAAAGGCTCTAATACCGTTTCTTGATGTAGCTTGCCTGGCGTAGCCATAGATGCACTTTATTCTGTACTGTAGAGACGTTGCATGCAACGTCTCTACATCATTTATTTGGCGCAACTTCATAGAGAATTGGTATAAAAAGGGTGTGGGGTTTGGGGTATCGCCATCCATGAATCTATTCATTGATTTCATTAGCGATCGCATCAACAGTAAAATTAGAAATACAAAGCAGACAATTAAATTAAATGCAATGAGTATTATACTAACGCCAGAACAAGAAAAATTCATCCAAGCCAAGCTGCAAACGGGTAAATATCGTAATGCCCAAGAATTGTTAGCAGTTGCTTTCAGATTACTTGATGAATACGAACAAGCTGATGCTGAGTGGATAAACTCCGTGTGAACGAAAATAGATGCAGCAATCGCCACTAGCGAACAGACTGCACCTATCGACGGGAAAACTTTCGTTAACCAAATTCTTAATCAATTTCAAGGCGTTGCATGAGTCAATTCAACTAGGAGAGATAAATTCGTTAAGCTGGGCTAACGCATTATTGCAATTTGGTATAGTCAACCACTAAAAATGAGTTAAAGTATACACCAAACACGTTGTCTTGACTGACACCAACTTATGGAAACGCTGCTAGAAAATCGCTATCGAGTCATTCAAACTTTGGGTAGTGGTGGATTTGGGGAAACATTCTTGGCGGAAGATACCCAAATGCCATCTCACCGGCGTTGTGTAGTCAAACTACTCAAACCTATACATAATAATCCGCAAATTTACCAACTCGTACAAGAGCGTTTTCAAAGAGAAGCGGCAATTTTAGAAGAATTGGGCAACTATACAGACCAAATACCTACATTATACGCTTATTTTCAATCTAATGAGCAATTTTATCTTATCCAAGAGTGGGTAGAAGGAGATACCCTCACAGCTAAATTTCGTAAACAAGCTATATTTAGCGAAACCCTAGTTAAAGAAATTCTCGTAAATTTATTACCCGTTTTAGAGTACGTCCATTCTAAGCGGATTATTCACCGCGATATTAAACCCGATAACATTATTTTGCGTCATCGAGATGGCAAACCTGTGCTGATTGATTTCGGTGCAGTACGGGAATCTATGGGTACAGTAGTTAATTCCGAAGGTAATACTACCAGTTCCATTGTGATTGGCACACCCGGCTATATGCCTAGTGAACAAGCCGCAGGTAGACCCATCTATTCCAGTGATATATATAGTTTAGGGATGACAGCAATATATTTGCTGACAGGGAAACAACCCCAAGAATTAGAAACAGATCCCAAAACAGGGGAAATTATGTGGCGCACATATGCCTTGAGTGTAACTCCTACATTAGCAGGTGTAATTGATCGCGCGATCGCCTACCATCCCAGAGAACGTTTCACCACCGCCAGGGAAATGTTAGAAGCCTTACAACTCGGTGCAGTCAACTTCCCACCAACAGTCCCCTATCAACACCCACAACCCCCCACAGTCCCCTATCAGCAACCACAACCCCCTACCGTTCCCTATCAACAACCACAAATAGCTACAGTACCACCGCCTGGGACATTACCTAACACCTTTGCTGTCAGTCCAGGATCTTCCCCTTCTCCTCAACCTGTCAATCAAAAAAATGGTAATCGGGGTGTAGTGGTTGGTAGTTTAATTGCCGGAGGTTTAATTGGTGCATCTGTCTTAATTGGTCTTGCCTTAACTAGACCAAATACCACAGTAACACCATCAACAACATCTACTACTGACTCTACAACCAACAACAACACCAACACAAATGTAGAACCCACAGCACCCCAACCACCTGAAACAACCACAAATCAGCAAACAACCCAAAATACCCCACCACCTGCTGAAACCACCGAACCAGAAGATACATCATCTGAGACTACCGAAGTTAATCAACCTTCACCAGAAGAAGCGATCGACAATTATTATGCAACCATCAATCAAGGTGAATATCAAACTGCCTGGAATCTTTTATCTCCTAGTTTTCAAAATAGCAGCCTGCACCCCCAAGGCTATACTTCTTATGTAAATTGGTGGACACAGGTAGAGAGCGTTACAGTTGAGGAAAGTAGTTTAATAGCATCTGATGCAGCAACAGCTACAGTTAGTAGTCGGTTAACATATTTGATGAAATCTGGTAGACAATCTTCTTCTTCTTTGCGATTTTCTCTATTATGGGATGGGGAGAATAGTAGATGGCTAATCAATGGTGCTAAGTAGTAGCAGCAGGAAAAATATTGAGTAATGAGTAATGAGTAATGAGTAATGAGTTTCGCTTGATGTGAATAGGAATTATGTAACTGGCATATTTTGAATTTTGAATTGATTCATGTAGGGTTTGTGACGCTGCGAAACGATTTGAACGTAGTAATTAAGACTTATAGCGTCACGCACCTACCATTGATTTTGACACTTGCGTAAATGGTGAATTAGAAACGCCTCTTATCCCACAAAGGTTTCAAGACTCACTCACAATCATAGTTTTGTCAATACCTACAGACTTGCAATGGTTTCAATACTTAATTCACATTAAACGTGAGTAATAAGTTATGAGTAATACCCATTACTTATTACTTATTACTTATACCGTTTCTTGATGTAGCTTGCCTGGCGTAGCTATAGATGCACTTTATTCTGTAGTGTAGAGACGTTGCATGCAACGTCTCTACATCATTTATTTGGCGCAACTTCATAGAGAATTGGTATTATTACTTATTACTTAAAAAATGTCCTTGCGTTTTTGTAAATAAAACGTCACTGTCAAATAAACAATAGTATGCAAGCACAAAACGCCCCAATTTAAACTTAAATTAGACCATGTATTTTCATAAATAGATGTGGGTTCAAATGGTTGGGGAGCAGGAAGATTATCAGGAACTAGACCATTCAAATTAACTAAAGTACCATAAGCTCCCACAGACCAACGACTGAGCATTAACCAAGAAACTATTCGAGCCGCACCTTCCATTTTAAATAAAACACCAGAAAATATAATTTGCGGTAGCAATAACAGTGGTAAAGCACTATTAGCTTGACTAATATTTTTCACAAAACTGGAAACTAATAAACCTAAACTAATGCTAGTTATGAGGGTGAGAAATGTGGTAATTGCTAATCCTAATTGCCAGGAAATTAAATCAGGTTCTGGTGATTGAAAACAAATCAAAATTACGACTGCGATTAATAAAGTTTGCAGAATTGCTAAACCTGAAAGAATGACTACTTTAGAACTGAGATAAGCGAATAAACCTAAATTAACTAATCGTTCCCGCAGGTAAATTGCTGCTTCTTTGACTATTTCTTGTAATGAGCTAGAAAGTCCTACCCATAATGCTGCACAAGTAAAAATAAATAACACCCGCAAGGCTAAAGGTGCAAGGGTAGGATCGGGTGGTTGTGCTAATATTAAGGGTTCTTTTTCTCCAATGGCGAGAGTCATTAAACTAATGCCGATGGGTGCGGTTAGCAATGCTAAAGCCAGATTAACGCGATCGCGCATTTGAATTTGCAAGTAACGTTGCGCTAAAATCTGAAACTGTCCCCAAAAGGAAGTGCGAGAACCCTGAGAGTTAATTAAATTTGGCTGTGGGGTTTGATTTCCAGGACTGAGATGATTTTCAATATAAAACCGATAATCATCTGATGCGTGAAATTTCATCGCCTGATCAATGACATTTTCAGGGTTTTCTAGCTGATTATAGATATCTGCAAAATCCTCTCTGACACCAAAAAATTGCAAACATTCATCAGGAGGGCCAAAATAACATAACCGTCCTCCTTGTCCTAAAAATACCACGCGATCGCATAGTTTAATATTAGCTGTGGCATGAGTCACTAAAACCACTGTCCGCCCTTGATCTGCTAATTTCCGCAATAATTGCATCATCTTCTTATCTAAACCAGGATCAAGTCCTGAAGTCGGTTCATCTAAGAAAAACAACTTGGGATCAGCTAATAATTCCACCCCAATACTCACCCGCTTTCTTTGTCCCCCGCTCAATTGCGATACCTTAGCCTGGCGACGGTGGGACATTTCCACATCTTGTAAAGTCTTTGCCACCACATTCGCCACATCCGTATCTGGTGGTAATCGCAACTTAGCCGCATAAGTCAGCACTTCTTCCACCGTCAATTCTTGGTGAATAATGTCATCCTGTGGAACATAACCTATATGGGTGCGGTAAAGGTGAAAATTATGGCGCAGGTTTTCACCATTGAGGTAAACTATACCTTGAGTGGGTTGCTCAATTCCCAACAGGGTACGCATCAAAGTAGACTTACCCGCACCACTGCCACCCACCAAAGCGACAAACTGTCCGGGTTCAATAGCAACAGAGATATCATCTAAGCGTCGCTTGTCTTGATCTTGAATTACTAAATCGCAAGCATCTAAACGAATTTGATTACCTTGATCAAGAAATTGTAATTCATCACCGCGCAATACTAAACTAAATGGCCCGATGCGAATGATTGCGCCTGGGTTGAGGATAATACTGTGGTTAACTCGTTGCCCATTCACAAACACCCCATTGGTACTATGATCACGCAGAATGTAACGTCCTTGAGAATCAGTTTCAATGGTGGCATGACGACGGGAAACTGTGGGCGCGTCTAAAGGTAAAGTAGAATTGCCATCTCTTCCCAGTAAAATAGACTTGTTTTTCAGCGAAATTCCTTGGAAAATGGGCGCAGGATTAACTACTGGATTAGCTGGATTGTAGTATTTCAACACCACCATATTTTGGGGATTTTGACCAATGGTGATTTCTGTGCCGTGTGTGAGATAATGCCCAGAATCAGAAGTGATGCGGATGCGGTTAATATACAGCCCGTTAGTACTAGGCTTTTGACCATCCCCATCATAAATGCGGTAGTCTTGGCCATCTTTATATAACAAAGCTTGACATCGTCCCACAACTTGCCAATCTTCCGGGACAACTAAATCTGCTATTGATTGTTCCCGCCCAATTATATGCTGTTGCTTGTTCAGTTCAAACTGTAATATGTTGCCTTGCTTTTCTAGCCTTAAATATGGGTTCGTAATCACACCGATTTTATTTGTATTCATAGAATAAAAGTTTTGTATAATTTTCTTGATTTATAGATAAATATATGTTTTTCGGCAAATTTTCACAAACTCTTGTACTGATTTATAAAAGTATATATTCGGAGTTAGATGTATTCAATTATGCTATAGTAAATTTAATTTAAAAATTATAATAATTATGCAAACACCTACATTATTAAATCATCGCTACCGGGTGATTCGAGTACTGGGTTCTGGTGGATTTGGCGAAACATTTTTAGCAGAAGATACCCAAATGCCGTCCGGGAAGAGATGCGTAATTAAAAAGCTCAAGCCAGTAGAGAATAACCAACAGATTTATCAATTAGTGCAAGAAAGGTTTCAAAGAGAAGCCGCCATATTAGAAGAACTGGGGGATGGATGCAATCAGATTCCCAAGCTATATGCTTATTTTTTAGAAAACGATGACTTTTTTCTAGTCCAGGAATATATAGAAGGAGAAACTCTACAACAAAAAGTACAGCAACAAGGGCTTTTAAGTGAAAGTTCAGTCAGAGAAATTTTAAGTAATATTCTGCCGGTGCTGGATTACGTCCACAATAAACGCATCGTGCATCGAGATATCAAGCCAGAAAATATTTTAATTCGCCATACTGATGGCAAACCCGTATTGATTGACTTTGGTGCAGTCAAAGAAACAATGGGAACAGTCATGACATCTGCGGGTGAATCGAGTCGCTCAATAGTGATTGGCACACCTGGATTTATGCCTAGTGAACAATCAGCCGGCAGGCCATTATTTGCCAGTGATTTGTATAGTTTGGGGTTAACAGCTATTTATTTGCTGACTGGTAAAATACCCCAACAATTTGAAACTGATCCGGCGACGGGTGATTTAATTTGGCGCAACCATGCTTTAAGTATTAGTCCTAGTTTTGCCGCATTGTTAGATAAAGCGATCGCCTATCATCCCCGCGATCGCTTTTCTAGTGCCAGAGAAATGCTACAGTCCTTACAGCAGGGTGTCACCCCAATTGCTCCCACCATCCCCGTATCAAACCCCACCATAGTTTCTGCACCACCCGCATATGTACAGCCGCAGCAAACAGTAGTCTCTGCACCACCCGCAGCAGTCCCATATCAACAGCCTGTTTATTCTCAACCACCAGCACCAGTTAATAAAGGAATGAGTGACTGGCAAAAAGCAGTTATCATTGGCGGGGTAATTGGCGCGTGTGTAATTGGTGGTTTATGGATCACCAGACCATCAGAAAAATCCACTACTAATACATCCAATACAAATACGTCCACTACAAATACGGTAGAAACAACCACTTCGCCTACAACAGAGACATCCGTAACTACTCCACCAATCACTACACGGACACCAGAACCTACTCAAATCATTGAACCATCTCCATTGCCAACTTCATCAATTACACAACAAGAAGCTGTCGCTTTAATTAGAAATTGGCAAGCCGCTAAAAGAGTTTTATTTGCACCACCTTATGATCGCCAACGAGGTGCTGAGTTAACCACAGGTGAAGCCTATAGAAAAAATATTGGGACAGGCAGTTCAGTCGAATGGTTAGAAAATAATAATTCTTATTACAGATATGGCGTACAGAGAATAGATTCTGTACAGAGATTTGTAGCCAATGGCAATCAAGCAACCATCGAAGTAATTACCACTGAAGATCGTAAATTGTATCGCAATGGTAGATTAATCAATGATGGAAATACAGCTTTTGAGACGACACTAGTCCGCTATTCCTTACAAAAGGAGAATGGCATATTAAAAATAGCTGACTACTCCACCGTACCCTAAAATTAACTACTACTGATTAATCCATTAAATTTAAATAGATGAAAAACACCGCGAGAAAAATTTCACCAGCATTATTTGGCATGACTTTAATTTGTTTTTTCTTGCCATTTACCAAAATTTCTTGTCAACAACAGGAAATTTTGAATTTAACTGGTGTGCAGTTAGCAACAGGTACAAGTATTAAACAGCCTCGCTTCACAGGAGGAAGCCAAGAAAAAAAAATCCCAGGAGAACCTTTAGCAATGCTGGCGATGGCCTCTACTGTTGTTGGCTTTGCTACTAGTTTAATGAAAGCCAAAAAAAGTGCGATCGCACCAGCAGGTTCTGGAGCAATTGGCTTTATTCTATTGTTAATGCTCAAGTCTAAAATTGATGATTCTATCCTCAGAGAAGGGCAAGGTTTGATAGTAGTTAGTTACGGGTTAGGATTTTGGCTAGCATTTTTACTTTTTGTTTCTGCAACTGTCATCAATATTTACAGCCTTGTGCCAGACAAAACAGAAGAAAATCCTCAAGAATAAACATTTGACTTATAAGAAGGTCTAACTTGTGCCGGAAAATCCCCATAGCAAACAACGTCATCAAAGTATTACTCAACTGCAAGCAGATTTAGCCCATGCCTATGAGGTAATTAACCAACAGCAGGAATATATCAATCAACTTGAAGAACAATTATCTAGACATCCACAAAAAACCCTCAAGACAAATATTTCTGCTGCACATTCAAATAAATCAGCTTATCCATCAGGTCAAACTAAAACACGCTATCAGGTAAAAAAAAGAGTGTTACCTTATCACAAAAAATCGGGTAAATTGTCTCAATTACAGTTTACCACTATAGTAGCTGTTGTTGTCCTATTTATCACTTTAATAGGTTCTGCACTCATGCGGAGACCAAGTTCTAATACATCGCAACCGACTACAGATAAAGCCGCAAATTCATCAAAATCAGCCACATCATTTCCAACTGCACCACCTTTAGCAAATATTCCTGAAATTGCAACTAATCCTGTAAGTGTGCCGCCTATAGCATCAGTCAATTCAGAATTATCAGAATCAGTATATAATATTCAAACTCCCCCCAATTTCCGCAAAAGCAAAGTTTTGCAATCTATTGTTGATGATGTTGTCAATCTTGCTGTGACTAAAGGACTACCAAAAAAACCCTTATCCATTACATTAATTAATGTCAAGACTGGCGAATATGCAGAATATCAACAAAAAACGCCGAGGTTTCCCGCCAGTGTAATTAAAATGTTTTGGATGGTGTATTTATATCAGCAAATTCAAAATGGTAGGGCTAATGAAACAGTATTTTCACCGTACATAGATGCAATGGTGAAAAAATCTGATAATAACGCTGCTAGTGTAATTATAGATGCAGTTACTGAAACTCAATCTTCTCTCAAAAGTTTAAAAGACGATGAATATAAAGATTGGTTGAAAAAACGCCAACAACTCAATACTTTTTTCCAAAAAGCTGGTTATAAAGATATCAATATTACCCAAAAAACTTATCCCATAACTGATCAAAAAATCTATGAACCCCAAGGTGCTGATCTAAGAATGAGAGGCGATCCAAAATCACCAATTCGCAATAAAATTACAACTCAACAAGCAGCTAGACTTTTGTATGAAATTTACACTGATCAAGCTATATCTCAATATTATAGTCAAAAAATGGCTAGCTGGTTATCAATAGATGCTCCTACCAGAATTGAGAAAAGAGAACAGCAAGATCCTAATGTGTTTAACCCAGTCAGGGGATATTTTAGCGAGTCCCTGCCTACAGATGCTTACATTGGTTCTAAAGCAGGTTGGACTTCTGGATCTCGTCAAGAAGCCGCATATATAGCAACAAGGAATGGAGCTACATATATTTTAGTTGTATTTGCTGAAGATCGTGCCTATGCCTACGATTGGAAAATCTTCCCCAAGATATCAGAACTAGTACTTAAACGCATGACAAATACTAACTAAAAAATTGAATTTAACCAAAAATAATTAAAAGTTTGTAGTAAGGACTTTAGTCCTTTTTTTATTACCAGTTTCCACACAATTTTCTATTACTACATATTAGAAATACTACTCCATGCGTAGAGACTCAATCTTTTACAAACTCTTTCAACAATCACCTACACTGTTATTTCAATTACTAGCAACACCGCCAAGTAATGCAGATGCTTACCGATTTGATTCAGTAGCCGTCAAAGAACCGAGATTTGAAATTGATGGTGTGTTTCTGCCACCAGAAAATCAAGGTGCAGGAGTGGTATATTTTTGTGAAGTCCAATTCCAAACAGACGAACAACTTTACGAGCGAGTATTTGCCGAGTCTTCACTATATTTTTACCGTAACTGTTCCAGATTTAGCGATTGGCAAGCAGTAATTATTTATCCGTCACGCGCCATCGAACAAAGCAAAACGCATCCCCATCGTTCATTACTGAATGGCGAACAAGTCCATCGAGTGTATTTAGATGAATTGGGGGATATTCGTCAATTACCCGTATGGGTAGCACTGATGCTACTGACAACTATAGAAGAAAGTCAAGCACCAGAAGAAGCTAGGTATTTGTTAACAAGAACTCGCCAA
This sequence comes from Aliinostoc maniaoense, assembly GCF_058172895.1. Classification (NCBI taxonomy): domain Bacteria; kingdom Bacillati; phylum Cyanobacteriota; class Cyanophyceae; order Nostocales; family Nodulariaceae; genus Aliinostoc; species Aliinostoc maniaoense. Next base: position 362,283 of record NZ_CP187952.1, read on the forward strand.
GAAGTAACCGAGCCAGCAAACCGCGCCATAATAGAGATGATTATCACAATTATGGTGTACAAGTTTGAGCAATTAAGCAGAATGGAGGTAGAGTCTATGCTGGGAATCACACTCAAAGAAACAAGAGTTTATAGAGAAATTAAAGAAGAAGGGCGAGAAGAAGGAAGAGAAGAAGCAACAATTAACCTCATCATCCGACAGATAACTAAGCGGTTTGGTGAACTGTCTGGAGAAATGCGTGCTGCAATTACTAATTTACCTTTACCTGTGCTGGAAGATTTAAGCGAAGCATTGTTAGATTTTACAAGCTTAAGTGATTTGCAGGCTTGGTTAGAGAACACCAGATATTAAAAACTGAACTTCGTTCAAGCTTCCTTGCTCCCTTTCACTCTTGGTTGAAACCCCAACCCCGGTTCTCTCAAGTTGGGAAACCATGCACGGCAGTCACTCATGGGGGAAACCCCCTGTTCTGCGCGCTGCCTCACCACGAGACTGGCTCTTCCTTGTAGCTGGCTTTTTTCTCTGCTTTTTCAATTATTCCCACTCCTCAAATTGATTATTTGTACGACGCAACATAGAAGTGATTTGAGTGCGGTGAGTTTCAAAGTTGGCAGCGATAGAAATTAGGGCAATTCCCACTACTAAACCGATAACCCATTTTAAGAAGGGGTAACGCAAACTCAATATTACTAGTTGATAAATACTCGTGATGAAAAAGGTAATTGTTCCAACATAAAGGAATGCCCGTATACGTAAAGCTAATCCGGCAAAAATAGCCACCAGGGCAAACCCTCCAGAAATCAAGGGTGCGTGTTGATAAAATACAATTGCCCAGCCACAAATTATCCCACTGCCAATGACTCTGAGCGTGTGACGGGAAAGTTTATTTTCTGGTTGTAGCAGTTGGGGATCAACTTGGGCAAGATACAACAGTGATAATCCGATTACTGTCACATACCACAAGGAATCATATAGGCGTAAGCTATTAAACCACAAGAATAACGCCCAATCTATTAGCAGCACACTAATATATGTAAAGCGAATATTCTCAACTAACTTGGCGATGAAAATATAGTATCCAGCCGCTATTACTAATGTAATGGGGTAAACTTCTAGCCGAGTTTCTGCGAGAATCACTAAAGGAAAAATGTAAGCAGCTAATCGCCAAGGTTGTTTAGACCAGCCCCACCGCTCCCAAGGTAGAATATATAAACAGTAAGCGAATAAACAAGCGATCGCACCATTCCAAGGTACTAAAGGCCCTGCTAACCATTGTCCAACGGCGGTTTCCTTCCAATAAATTCTCATCGCCGCTACTAATAAGAAGCCGAGGTAAACCCAAAAATCGCCGACGGGAATACGTCCAAACACCCGGGTTTGATTGCCGTGGGTGGTTTGTTTCCCTTGTAAAATGGCATAGGAAATCAAAAATGCTCCTGTTCCTAAACCTACCATACGATTAACTACAATCGGTTGCAAAATCGCCGCCATCAGTAAGCCGCTACTCCAAACCCAATGTAAATGAGCAATTCCTCTAAGTTCTTGACGGCTGAGGCGTAACCATGTGACTAGCCAGGGAGTCAAAACACGGTAGGCGGACATAATTCCAGTTCCTAGGGTAGCCATTGCAATTAAACCATCACCCAAACCACCGCCAGAGGCTTGTAGCATTTGGTAAAACAGGAGTTCATAGGCAGATATAGAAATGCCGATAATTCCCAAATATAGTAAGGGTTTTAACTCACGGTTGCGTCGTCCTACTCCCACAAAGATTAATGCTACACCCAAAGAACACAACCCCGACCAATCGGTAAAAATATACAAGCGCAGTAGTACACTAAATGCACCATATATTAGGGGTAAAATATGCAAACTGCTGGGAAGTCTTGTTAATTGGAATTTCCGCCGCCACCATTCACCGAAAAGTTGTGAGCATAAGCCCAAGGCAATATTAGCAATAGCAATACGAATAATGGAACGTTCCCCAAAGCCTAACACCTCAGCAATTAACAACTCCATACACCAACCGATGCCATAAAATGCCCAGTTTGTCGGTTGTTGCCAACTGCGATAAACAATGGCTACTAAGGTAATAGTTGTAGGGATTAAGTACCAAAATTCAGCACTAACATAACCTTGATACACCAAGGACGAATGGAGAGTCAGGAATAATAATTCTACAGTACATAATGCGATCGCCCATCGCTCACAAGCAACTGCATAAATTCTGCTTAATTCATCATCTCGTCGTAACAGTGCTGTACGTCCTAACCATAAACTTAAAGTAGCGATCGCACCCACAATATACCATCCCGATATACTCAGGCGCGGTAAACCAGGGATACCTTGCCACAATAACGCACCGATGAAACTTAAACCAAAACCAATGGTAAATCCTGCAAATTGTTGCTTGCGTAGATAATGGGTATTAGCATACATCACACCAGTACCAACCGCTAAACCAATTAATCGAGTTCCTGGCAAGGGTAAGGTAAGTAACTGCGCCACACAAACAGTTATCACACCAGATAAACTATTGACGCTGCGGCGTTGATGTGTGCGACTAGCTAAAACTGTGAGTGCTATCGGTGTAGTTAACCAAATCACACCCCAATAATCTTGATTTTGAATTACACCTCTCCAAGCTGATTCTACATTTATCCACAGCAGCAAGAAACTCACCGTCGCCAGGGCAAATCCCATGTACCATGCACTACCTCGCCAGTCTACAGTTCTAGGAGAGGAGTTTTCTCTCTCACCTAAACTAAATCCCCACTCTGCCAACATCAGCAGTAATAAAACACTTGCCCACAGGTGTAATGCTAAATTCGGTAATAGCCAATTAATCACCGAGCAGAATGTCAGCACCCCTATTGTGTGTGTGAGATACACCAACCCAACAGGAAGGGGAGAACGCCGTTTGCTGACAATTACCAAAGTGATAGTCGAACACAATAAATTCAGCGATCGCAAGGTAGGATTAACGGTAGCGATCGTAGTTAAACAAGTGCCAAATAACAGGCTAAGAACCTCACCAAATTTTGCTAATTCTCGTTTCTCAACTGCGTATAAACTCTCCGTTACCACCACCATCAACACAAGGTAAGGAAATAACACCACACTTAACAAAGCCGAAGGTTCATTTTGCGACTGTGTCAGTTGTGTTCCCACAGTGATAGCCAACTGCTGTAACCCAGGGGGAACTAACCGCCAACCCAACCAAATCCCCTGTAAACCAATGACAAACAATAAAAATAAATCAAATTGCCAACTATATCTCTGCAATCGGACTGTTACCACCCACAAAGCCAGTCCACTCACCGCTATAGCTTGGGCTGGATGATTAAACACCGCTACCAACCAGCCAAAAAACAGCAAAGCTTCGCCAATTTTCGCCCAAATTACATCTAATTGCAGTGCAGGCGCATTATTTTCACTCTCTCCCCTGCTCCCCTGCTCCCTTGCTCCCCTGCTCCCCTGCTCCCTTGCTCCCTTGCTCCCCTGCTCCCCTGCTCCCCTGCTCCCCTGCTCCCTCCGAAGTTCCGATCGGAGGAAGCCTCCGCTCGGACTTCTCTCTGCTCCCCTACTCCCCTGCCGTGACAACCAAGTTCCTAACCACCCACAAATCCCAATTGCTAAACCTAATTGTGTTACATCCACCCTAGCAACAAATATTCCTCGTCCGAGGAGGAGTAATAAAGCATAAATAATTACAGTCGCATATAAATTAATTCCTAATCCCCGTGGTTGTTCCTCATCATTAGCTGGAGGTGGCTGGCGGCGATACTGATACAGCGTCAAGATAGTTGTCCCTACCATTGCCACATAAATTGCTGTCAGGGGAAATAACGGTAATTGCCAACCCCAATGCAAATAAATTAATCCCAAAATATTAAATAGAGGTAAATTCCCTCTAGTTGCACCAGTGATTAATGTACGATTTTTACATAATATAACAGTAATTACCGTTAATATAGGAACTGCGATCGCCACCGTCAACCAATCCAGAGGATTACGCCATAAACCAAAGCTATCCATCGCCCAAAAGTTAATCGGCACTAACAACAGTGTCACAATTAACAATGTCTGTGCTGTTAATCTCAGGTTATTTTGTTTACCAGCCCAAAAACTCAAACCCCAAAAACTCAAAGTATAAGCAAATAACACCCCATACTGTCCCGCCGCCGGAAATCTCTCCCACTGACTAGCCGCCAACACTCCAGAAGATAGTACGACTAAAAACACACCCAAAAACAGCAGCCACCGCACACTTAATTCTGCTCCCAAAGATTGCAACATTTGGTTGACAATATTGGGGCGTGTTGGTTGTTTTGGTGCTTCCGGGAGGTAAGCAATTAGTGGTTGTTCTAATGTTTGACGAGATGCAGTTACTTGCTGTAATTCAGGCTCAATTACTGGTTGTAACTCCACACGACAGGAAAGATATTGTCGGCATACTTGCCTAACTTGGATATCCGAAATTAAACCCAGGCGCAACCATATATCTAAACCTGTTAATAACTCAGGGTGGTTAGAGGATATTTTTAACTCAATTTTAGGGGGATGCTCAAAGGGTGGTGACATAAGCCGCAGTTCGGTAGATACCTCAATCATCATTTGATTAAAGTATAGTTATGCGATCGCTATGCCAGTTATCCTACTGACTCATAGTAATTATTCACCTAAATTTTCATTACTTAACTTTTGACTCTAGGTTAAAAAAGGGGTGTAGGGGTGTAGGGGTATAAGGGTATAGGGGTGTAAGGGAAGGACTTTTTCATGTTTTCTTGTGTAGGCAGTTCATAATTAATATTTAGTTAAAATTGTGCTTATGAATATTCAAACAAAATCAAAAATCCCAGTTGCATTAACTATTGCTGGTTCAGATAGTGGTGGCGGTGCAGGTATTCAATCTGATTTACGCACTTTTGCTTTCCATTGTGTTCACGGTACTAGTGCTGTAACTTGTATTACCGCTCAAAATACTCTAGGGGTGATGCGAGTTGATGCCATGCCACCAGAGGCTGTTATCGCTCAAATACAAGCAGTAATTGAGGATATTGGTGTACAAGCTGCCAAAACTGGGATGTTACTCAACCACGAAATTATTACGGCTGTTGCCCAACAAGTAGAGGCTTTAGAAATTCATAACTTAGTCGTTGATCCAGTGATGGTATCACGCACAGGGGCGCAATTAATTGATGATGATGCTGTGAATGTACTCCGCCAAAAATTAATACCCAAAGCAGCTATTGTGACACCTAATCGTTACGAAGCTCAGATTTTAAGCGGCTTACAGGTAAATTCTCTCGATGATATGAGAGCAGCAGCCCAATTAATTCATCGTAATTGCAAAGCCAAAGCTGTTTTAGTTAAGGGCGGCGGAATGCCAGGAAATGCCCGTGGTGTTGATATTTGGTTCGATGGGCAAAAATTAGAAACTTTAACTATACAGCAAGTAGATACTCCCAATACTCACGGTACAGGTTGTACTTTATCAGCTGCGATCGCTGCTCATCTAGCCAAAGGTGAAGATTTATGGCAATCTGTACAACAAGCCAAAAAATATGTTACTAATGCACTCACTTATGCCTTAGATATCGGCAAAGGACAAGGCCCCCTAGGACACTTCTTTCCTTTGTTATCCAATTAGGATTTATTGCGAATTGCGATCTTCTCTAAGAGAGGCTATGCCAACATAGACGGACGTTAGTCCATTACCAATTGGTTTTATTTTCTGCATCAGTGCCTAACTTCTTATATATATCTTGGCCTAGTTTCCTAGCTGACTATCTTTTGATAGTATGGCTCATACTTTAAATTCACCTTACTTTGATACCAAGCAAGCAATGCGAACAACCACCGGTTCTGTTCACAGCAACCCAGCCAAAACAACATCTGCCAATCATCCCACCTCCGTACCACTATACGTATATCGGGAATTAGCAGCAGAACTCAAAGCCACACAGTCTCAGTTGGATGCCCTGACTGCTAAAAACCAACAATTAGCGCAAGAAAATCAACTCCTGCGCCATGAAATTACTCAAGTGGTTAAGTCTTTTATACATTTGCAAAAATTAGTAGATTACCGAGCCACACCAAATTCTACTGCTACTCCCAATTCTGACTCGGCAGTAAAGAATATCTCTAATCATCAGTTTCTACAAGCTAAACAACGTCCACAGCCTACTCCTTCACGCCAACCTGTTGTACCTGAAGCACCCACCAGCAAAAGCCAATACTCTAATTTCGCTGTACCTGTAGTAGAAATCAATCCTCCCATACCAGAAACAGTCTTGATTGAAGAGCAAGAAGTGGGTTACTATCCTACCTCCAAGTCCGAACCCAAGGAAATCAATGGTTGGTGGTTAGCAATCAGTATCATAGTAATTATGTTGACAGCTTTTGGGGCAGGATATTTAATTGTGCGTCCTTTATTTGCACAACAAAGCCCTTAGCACCATTTACGCTGTCTAGGAGACGTGATGCCCTTGAGTTTACACAGTGGTTGAGAATAATCGCACCCAGGGCAACATCATCTTTTTAGCGATCGCACCTTAAAAAAAGCTGCTATTTCCTAAAATCAAATAGAACACCTACTGACTTACAGCTATCAAGTGTAAGGCTGTAGTTGATTATCACAAATTTTAAACTCCCCAGGCTGGATTCGAACCAGCGACCAATCGATTAACAGTCGATCGCTCTACCGCTGAGCTACTGAGGAATGATTGCTCTCACGATTTATAATATTAACGTAGTTTTTTAGATATGGCAAGTAGTTGCAGAAAAATTTTTTGACGATGTTGAACTCACAAATTTTTGGCAGCTAAAACCATCTCTAGGACAAGACTAGAGCTTTGGAAATCAACCTATCTAATTCATAATCCCATTCGCAATTGAGCCAGCTTTTGCCTAGCTTGCGGATCAATACTACTAGCTAAAAACCTGCTCTTAGATTGGGTGCGTGCTTTCGACCTTTGTTTTACCCGACAAATCGTAGTTTGTACTTCCCCACACAATTGCATTGCTGATAACCATTCAGCCCCATACCCCTGTACTGTTAACTGCTGTGCGCGGTCTGAGGTAGCAACAATAATGCGAGAAATCCGAGATTGCGAGAATTGAGGGCGCAAAGATGCACAGGTTTTTTCGATATACGAGTCTGCTGTTTGCCCAAAATCAGTGTAATGAACTGATAAAAATTCAGTGATAATTTCCTTATTGCTAGAGGTGTTTTGATAATGAGCATCAAAAACTATTTGAGTCTCATACCCTTGAAACGCACTGTAACTGGTCATTGTTTCTACAAGTTCCCAGCGTGCCGCCTCTAGTCCAACAGTATCACGGGTTTTTTTCAGGCAATGCCAAGAGCCAATTATGTTGTAGCCATCCACTAACAAGACGGCTGGGGAAAGGGAACGGGGCATGGTTTTTAATCACAATTTTCTAAGTTAACAAGATCCATTCATAACTTTTATAGTAATAGAAGCATCTCCTGTAACACTATGTTACAAACAACAAAATAATATGATTTAATTGCAAAGTTTGCGTCAAAAACCCTCTGAATCAAAACAGCGACGCGTTTCAGGTGCGTCGCTGTTGTGAGAAATTATTGATAACTGGAGACTGGGACAGACAAGGGAGTTAAATTGACTGAATTTATTCCATCAATCTTTGTTTGAGACGCTGAGGTTCACCACTGTCTATGAGTTGCCCTTTTTCTAGTAAAAAAGCACCATCAGAGTAATTTAACTCATCTAACCTGTGCGTCACCCATAAAGCAGTGATACCTCTACTTTTGACAAGTTTGCGGACACTAGCCACTAAATCCAATTGGCTATCAGGATCTAGCAAAGCCGTGGGTTCATCTAATAATAAGACTTCACAGTGACGAGCGATCGCACCCGCTATAGCTACCCGTTGTTTTTGTCCCCCACTGAGTGCATAAATTGGGCGTAGTTGAAAAGCACTTAAGTTAACTGCTGCCAATGCCTCTTGTACCCTAGCTCGCACCATCTTATTGGGCAGTTTTTCTTCTACCAAACCAAAAGCCACATCTGCACCCACAGTTGGCATAACTAGTTGATGGTCAGGATTTTGAAAGACAAAGCCAACAGGATGCAAAACCCCAATTTCTCCAGACTCAGGAGCTAAAAGTCCGGCTAGCAAACGGAGTAATGTAGATTTGCCACTGCCATTTGTACCCAACAACATCCAAAATTCACCCTTGGGTACTTCCAAAGAGCAAGATTCAATCGCTGTCTGTCCATTAGGCCAACTAAACTTTAAATCTTTAACTACAATGCCTGCGGCCGTCATCAAACACTCCTGAGTCTGAAACCCTTTTTTAATTTAGAAGTTTTGAGGATGCGTCAGTATGAGCAACCGTTACGCATCCTACATTGGGCATATTTTTGGGACTGGAAATCCCTTACTCACCAGCTAAGGCAAAAAATCCCGGTGGCCTGCCGCTACTGGTGCTGACACCATCTTTTTCAGTAATCTGGACTCCGGTTATTTCACTGGCACGAACAGCGATTTTTTTCTCTGTCTTGCCTTCACACTTAAGTTCTACAATGTCAGGATTTCCAGAACGCATAGCCGCCAAAATTAGCTGATACACAGCTTCAGCATCTTCTGCTGTCTTCCGTTGAACTGATGCCGGAAAAGCGGTATTTCTGATGGTTAAGTCGATGGTAAACATTTAGCAGTAACTACATATAACTGTAGGACTCATTTTAGCGTCATAACAATGGGGTTAGCAGGTCATCGACAGTCTCCAACGGAGGCGCACCCACCACAAGGGCGAAAACAACAAGTAAAATTCTCTTTCCCCCTGCCCCCTGCCTTATTTCTTAGGAGCAGGCGCACTGGCGGGACACCAACCCCTATGAATGAAAGAAACACTTTTTTCTTCCCCTATACCCCTATACCCCTACACCCTTACACCCCTGTTTCTTCAAACTTTGATGACCTCTCTCCTTTTAGGTCAGGCACAATTTTTTGTATCAAAAATAAAATTATTTCTCCAGTCCCCTGGAAAAATTAGCGATTTGCACCTAGAATTATTAGAGTCAGTAAAAAATTGTAAACTAGATTGACAACCTAGTAACATTTCTGTATGTAGATAGCTTCATTATGCTCATCTACATCAAAACCCGTACTTATAAAGATTTGGAGATTTTTTCTCATGACCATCGCAGTAGGACGCGCCCCCAGTAGAGGGTGGTTTGACGTACTAGACGACTGGTTAAAGCGCGATCGCTTCGTATTCGTAGGTTGGTCAGGAATATTACTATTCCCCTGCGCCTTCCTAGCATTAGGCGGTTGGCTAACCGGTACAACCTTCGTCACCTCGTGGTACACCCACGGACTAGCCTCATCGTACCTAGAAGGGGCAAACTTCCTAACAGTAGCAGTATCCAGCCCCGCAGACAGCATGGGACACTCCCTGTTGTTACTGTGGGGGCCAGAAGCACAAGGGGATTTCACCCGTTGGTGTCAATTGGGTGGATTGTGGCCCTTCGTAGCCCTACACGGAGCATTTGGACTAATTGGGTTCATGCTACGTCAATTTGAGATTGCGCGGTTAGTAGGAATCAGACCATACAACGCCCTAGCATTCTCAGCCCCCATCGCGGTATTCGTCAGCGTCTTCTTGATGTACCCCTTGGGACAATCATCTTGGTTCTTCGCCCCCAGTTTTGGAGTAGCAGCCATCTTCCGGTTCTTATTATTCCTGCAAGGATTCCATAACTGGACACTCAACCCCTTCCACATGATGGGAGTAGCAGGTGTATTAGGTGGAGCATTACTGTGTGCGATTCACGGTGCAACCGTAGAAAACACCCTATTTGAAGACGGCGAAGCATCAAACACCTTCCGCGCCTTCAACCCCACCCAATCAGAAGAAACCTACTCAATGGTGACAGCAAACCGTTTCTGGTCACAGATATTCGGGATTGCTTTCTCCAACAAACGCTGGTTACACTTCTTCATGTTGTTTGTACCAGTTACCGGGCTGTGGATGAGTGCTGTCGGAATTGTCGGTTTAGCCCTCAACCTGCGCGCTTATGACTTCGTATCCCAAGAATTACGCGCTGCGGAAGACCCAGAATTTGAAACTTTCTATACCAAGAACATTTTGCTGAACGAGGGTATCCGCGCTTGGATGGCTCCTCAAGATCAGCCTCACGAAAAATTTGTATTCCCCGAAGAGGTACTACCTCGCGGTAACGCCCTCTAAGGGTGATGATTTAACATTCATCAATTTTTCAGAGTTTTCATACCCTCCGCTAAAATGCGGGGGTTTTTCTTTAAGAGCAAACTACTCATTACTCATTACTCATTACTCATTACTCATTACTCATTACTCATTACTCACTACTCATTACTCATTTGATCAAATTAATTTTTCATATGCTATAGTAGTCGAAGGTTAACGCCCAGAGATATATTCTCTGCCTTTTTGAGACTAAGACCGTTTAGGCAACAAGGAGGTGATGCCCATGATAGAAAGTAGTAAACGCATGGGTCATCAGGTTGCAGTTAGCCGGCTGTGCGCCGGGGCTGTTCTCTAAAAGTTAGCCTTAATCTGCTCGTCAGATTAAGTTGGCTACTAGTAGCTAGGCTAAAGCACGGAGTTCCTTCCGGCAGTCTGGTTGCAACCTGAAGACCCGCTAGACCGCTCTGATATAGATCATCTGATCTAACATCAGAGCGGATAGTTTTTTATAGGTATCCTAAGATTTATTGATAGTTGCCGACGGTAATTTGAGCAGCGATCGCGTTAAATTCAGTTAAGTGATTACTGTTGAGACTTGAATTAATATGGCGCAACTACTAACTGATGCAGAGATTCAAGCACAAGCAACCAAGCTTTCAGGGTGGACTGTAGAAGGTTCTAAGTTGGAAACTACCCGCAAATTTGCCGACTTTGTTACTGCCATTGGATTTGTCAATAAATTGGTAGAACCTGCGGAATCAGCCGGACACCATCCAGACATACAGATTTCTTATAACAAAGTGCAAATTACATTAACAACACATGATGCAGGTGGGTTGACACAAAAAGATTTTGATTTAGCCAGAGTAATTTCTGAGATTAGTTAAATAGTGTGATCGCAGCCAGTTTAAGCCGCAGATGAAATAAAACTTTGCAGAGAGTAGGGAACTTTTTCCACCCTACTCTTTCTTTTTTATGGGAGGTAATGAAGTGTGACAGTTAATGAGGCGATCGCCTATCCCTTGCCATGTAGCTCAAATATCCTATAATAATAGGCTATATAGTTATGTTTTTGCATAAGTTAATTACATCAATTTTTAACATTAAGTTAATCAGTTATTAGCTTTGCGAAAACTAAAATTGTAGTAGTGGCAACTATGCCTCATCGGCAGATTTTAACTAAGATGTCGAATGGTGAGAATTAAGTGCAGCGAAAACAATTATCTATACAAGGTGTGAGGAGAAAAGTAAAGATGTCTAATTTATTGTGGAAATCCCTAGTCGTTAGTCCGGCGGTATTAGGAGCAAGCCTGTTGGTTTCTTCAACAGCCATCGCCGCCCCCACTACAACCACAGAAGCCCCAACAACTGTAGTACCAACTACAGAAGTAGCAACAACAGAAACTACAGTCACTGAAGTTGCTCAACAACCAGCAGTTGTGGCTCAAGCAGCCCCAACCACTGAAAATACAAAAGTAATCGACCAAGTTAACCGCTATAGTAACGAAGGCAGAAACAACACTTCTCTGTCTCAAGTTACATCAGTTTCTCAGTTTTCCGACGTACAACCAACCGACTGGGCATTCCAAGCATTACAATCCCTGGTTGAGCGTTATGGCTGTATCGCTGGTTATCCCAACGGCACATATCGCGGTAACAGAGCCTTAACCCGCTATGAATTTGCAGCAGGTTTGAACGCTTGTTTAGATCGGGTGAACGAACTGATTGCGACAGCTACAGCTGACTTAGTCACCAAACAAGATTTAGCCACCTTACAACGCCTGCAAGAAGAATTTTCTGCTGAACTAGCAACCTTGCGCGGTCGTGTAGATACATTAGAAGCCCGGACTGCGGAATTGGAAGCCAACCAATTCTCCACCACCACCAAACTTGCCGGTGAAGCTATTTTTGCAGTAACTGATGTGTTTGGAGATAATGTCGGTGATGCCAATAACACCGTATTCCAAAACAGAGTTCGTTTAAGCTTAAACACCAGTTTCACAGGTAGAGACTTATTAACTACCCGTTTAGCTGCTGGTAATGCTAGCAGATTCGTAGACCCTGCAACCGGTCAACCTACTACTGGTGGTGAAGGTTTACAAACATTCCAAGTTGGTAGCACTGGTAACAACAATGTTGTCGTAGACCGACTGACCTATGAAGCACCTGTAGGGCCTGCTCAAGTCTACTTGGCAGCTGTCGGTGGACGACACAGCCATTATGCTGCTGTTAACAACCCCTACTTCTTCGACAAAACAGATGGTGGTAACGGTGCGTTATCTAGCTTCTCTTCTGAAAGCCCCATCTATCGGATTGGTGGTGGTGCAGGTATAGCAGTAAATCTACCCTTTGGTAAAGGCGGCGGTATCCTCAGACCCAGTTCCTTAACTTTAGGTTATTTAGGTTCTGAAGCAAACAATCCCGGTGTTGGTTCAGGTATCTTCAACGGTAACTATGCTGCATTAGGTCAATTGAACTTTAGTGTAGGCGATCGCTTGGCATTAGCTGCAACTTATGTTCACGGTTACACCGGTGCAGGCAGTCAACTATTCGCAAATGAAGACAACGTTGCTTTAGTAGGTACTCCAAGAGCTAATACTTTAACTAACTCAGCTTCTAGCAATTCTTATGGCTTATCAGCAGCCTTCAGACCTAGTGATAAATTATCAATTAGTGGCTTCGTCTCTTATACTGATGTCACAGAAACTGGTGTAAATAATGACAAAGAAGTCTGGAGTTACGGCGTTGGTGTAGCATTGCCTGACTTTGGTAAGCAAGGTAACGTATTGGGTATTTTCGCAGGCGCACAACCTTATTCACTTTCTCGTGCCGGACTAACTCCCGGTTCTAATGAAGTACCCTACCAAGTTGAAGGATTCTACAAATATCGTGTTTCTGACAACATCTCCATCACTCCTGGTATCATCTGGTTGACCAATGTTAACCAAAGAAATAACAGCGACGATGCGATTATCGGTACTCTCAGAACTACTTTCACCTTCTAGAGCATTCCTGATCAATTCAAGATTTTAAACATCAAAACCCCGTTTTATAGCGGGGTTTTTTATATTGTCTCCGGTTAAAGACTTATCTTGACATACTCCTTGACCTGAAGGTACAAGGATTCTCTAAGTCTCACGGCTTAGATTTCTGCTTCTTAGCAACTGCCTCCACCCCAAAGGTTTTTCGGTCTTATGTTTGCTCCACAGACTTAAATTCCCGGATGTCCCTCGGTATGTACTTAAGTGTAGCAGAAAGCCGTCCCAAAAGGACGGGGTTTCAGACCCAGAGGTTTCGATGAAGGCAGCAACGGGGCAGGGAGCAGGGGAGCAGAGAGAAGTCCGTAGCTTGCTTCCCGTAGGGTGCGGAGGCTTCCTCCGTAGGGAACTTCCCTGCGGGACGCTACGCGAACGGAGGGAGCAGGGGAGATATCCCCCACAAGGGGCGAGGTTTTGTTGGCGCAGCCTTTGCCACGCAACGCTACCGAGAACTCGTAGAGTACCTAGCTTTTTCCAATAAATTATTATGCTTAAATTCTGCAACAGAGAAAAATATCTCCTTTGTCAAAAAAGGGACAAAGCCTCGTAAAATTAATATTACTTATTATTCACAGGAGCTGATGCCATGCCAATGGCGGTTGGCGTAATTGAAACATTGGGTTTTCCAGCAGTGTTAGCAGCAGCAGATGCAATGGTGAAATCTGCCGCAGTCACACTAGTGTATTATGGGCAAGCGGAAAGTGCGCGCTTGTTAGTTGCCGTTCGGGGACACGTTGCTGAAGTAAAAACAGCAGTTGCAGCTGGAATTGAAGCAGGTGAACAAGCTTATGGTGGTGAAGTGATCACCCATTATATAGTTCCCAATCCCCCAGACAACGTGGAAGCAATTTTACCAATCCACTTCACCCAAAAATCTGAGCCTTTCCGAATGTTCTAAGCAATTTCGTCATCAAAATTTGTAGCGAAACTTCGTACAATTCACTGATACACCAACAAACCCATAATTTTATTCATACAGGAGATTAGTAATGTCACTACAAGCAGTTGGAGCTTTAGAAACTAAGGGTTTTCCTGCTGTATTAGCCGCAGCAGATGCAATGGTTAAAGCTGGCCGAGTTACCCTAGTTGGGTATATCAGAGTGGGTAGTGCGCGTTTTACAGTCAATATTCGGGGGGATGTTTCTGAAGTTAAAACTGCTATGGCGGCTGGTGTAGAAGCAGCACAAAATGTTCATGGTGGCACTCTAGAATCTTGGGTAATTATTCCCCGTCCCCATGAAAACGTGGAAGCTGTCCTGCCCATTGGCTACACCGAAGCAGTTCAACAATATCGGGACTCCGTAGAAAACCCCATCATTCGCTCCTCTAATGGACGTTAGAGCCAATCTACACAATTAGGTGTGATATTTCTGGTCTATAAAAGGAGATAAGGAAATTAAATCAGTGAACAGTGATCAAGTAACTGATAACTGTTCACTGATGACTGATGATGCCTGATCCACATCAATTTTAAAACGGAGTTGAAGATTGTATTCTTTTAACTACGCTAGATGATGTAGTGACAAGAAATATTACAAAATTTTCAGATTCTCAAAGGAAAGTTTGTCTAGCGAAACTTTTAGGCTGTAAACAGTGTCTTTAATGGAGGTAATTCCGATTAAATCCTTCCAATAGTCGTAAAATGTTACGTTTTCTCAACCCTTTGATCATAAAAGCCCATCCTCTACTTGTTCATCCTGACCACAGGGAAGTATACAAAAGTTTAACTTCAACTAAATAGAGGGAAATGCTTGATATACCGTAATTTCCGGGAGTTATAACCTAGCGATCGCCATAATTTTAAGTAAATTCCTGCATAAAGTTAGTGAATTTAGACGTAATAACAATGGAATCGCTGAGAAGTCTTCATCCACATGATGGACTCACAAGCAAGTGCTAGCTAATTATTTGAGTGGGATCAAAGGGGGTTGTGATGCAAACTTTAAAACAGGGTTTTGAGGAATACAATCTCACTATGGCAACGGAAGCAGAAAAACTAGCGCAATTTTGGCGCAAGCGGCTAGCTGCGGAGTGTCCAGAACAAAATGTAAGTGTCACAGCTAGAGAAAGCATTGTTCTCTGGCTACTAGGACGTGATTTACAAAGGTTTGATCTGCTCAACCCCAAAGAACTTGATATTGCTAAACAAGCGATGGAATATCGCTGGAAAATCTTAACTCAACGTTACTTAGGTGTAGGACGAGAACGCGCTTATCGTAACTTGATCACTCGTTTAGGGAGTGTGGCAACATTACGCAATAAAATTCAAACCTGGATTTCCCTGAGCCGCGATCGCCAGCGTAATGTCATGGATGTTTTACAAGAAGTGCTGCAAGAACTACTGCAAAACGATAATTATATGCAGCAGCAAATGGCGTACATTGCTGAAATCGCCCTAGATAAACGCCTAAAAGATACTTTATTATTTGCCGCCACAGAAGAGTATTGCTTACGACCAGTACGAAATCAACCCTTGTTAGTGTATCGCTTTGTTAACTATCTCCGCCGTTCTCAACGTGGTGGGTTAACTCAAGTACCTGGTAGTGACTTAGTACGGCTAGTTTCCGAAGAAGTATTAACAGATGACAACGATAATCGAGTTAACTTAGTAGATAGTCAGGCGATCGCAGAATATCAAGAAGCACAACAATTAGAAGAACAACAACTACTACGGCAAACCGTCCAAGCAGAATTTGCTAACTATTTACAAGAAAACTTAGATAAAGAAGCAGTAGAGTGGCTAAAACTCTACCTCCAAGGCAAATCTCAAGATGAAATCGCCAAAAAACTCAACAAACCCATAAAAGAAATCTACCGCCTACGGGAAAAAATTAGCTATCACGCCGTGCGTGTCTTTGCCCTCAAAGGTAAACCAGAACTCGTCAATAGTTGGCTATCAATTTCCTTAGAAGAAAATAATTTAGGTTTAACCCCAAATCAATGGCAGGAACTTGAGCAAAAGTTAACTCCCATAGGTAAGCAAATCTTAGCTTTACGCAAAGCTGGTAACTCCATAGAAGCCATAGCCGAACAACTACCACTCAAACCCCATCAAGTCATGGGTGAATGGACAAAAGTCTACCTCGCCGCCCAAGCCATCAGAAACCAAGAATAACCGTTTCCCGTTAAAGCCATACAACAGATTGCGAAGTATTTGCCCAGTTTTACAGCCAATACTTCGCAATAAAAAATTGGAGTAGTTCACCGAGTATATTTATTGACGGCTCACTAGACTTAATACCAACATAAAATATGAAAGAAATAGTTACTAAAAATATAGTCGAATATTTCTAGCTTTGTAAGGTTTACACCGTTCGGCTGATGCTCAAGGCGAAGCCTTACTGGACTAACTACGAGCCACTCTATCTAGTTATTGATTTTCAATGTTCTAGACTACTTTAAAATATGAGGTTATCTAGTCACAGAGGCTTTGAACATCCAACAGGAGAGGTCGCTTGTATTGCTAGGCTCATAAACTTAATTATAGCAAGTTCATTGAGTATTAGATGAATTTGTTAAAACTTGAATATATTTGACTAGACAACTAATAACTAGACTTAATACCAAGCTAACAAACCTATGTGGTCTCCAGACGGTAAATTATCTGATACCAAAGCCAATAGCCAGGAAATGCCACCCGCAACTCCTAGTATTTGGGAGCAAGAACCAGAACGCGAACAGATATTTAAACTGATTGATAGCTTCTTATCCTTTGAAGCTTGTTTATACCACCAAATACTGCCCCTAAAATTAGAAAATCAGCAATTACTGCTCGGTATGGTTCATCCACTGGATAACGGGGCTTTAGATTATGTCAACCGCATTGTGTCCTATGCCAATTACACAATGATCACCCAGGAAATTGCGATCGCAACCCACCGTAGCATTCTCTCAGTCTATCTCACCTATAAAAATACATCTTTACCAGAAAAGGAACTCACACAACCAGCAAATACCACAACTAATTTAGAACAACATCCCGATGACAATCCTGCCACGATGGATTCTATACCCCCATCCTCACAGCATCAATCTTCTGCTCAAAGTCCCGGCGTTGTTCCTGTTGGTAATCAGTCAGTGGAAAATGTGAGTTTCAACGATATGACTGTTTTGCAGTTGCATCGGCCAGAAGTATTCACCTCTATAGAAGAACTTACAAGTTTACCACCTAAGAAATTACTAGAAGAGCTACTAGCACGAGTCTTAAGTGGGGGAATTGGTCGTCTGTATTTAGAAAGACAACCTTATCAGGGGAGAATTATCTGGAGCGATAACGGGGTTTTACAATCAGTGTTAGAGGATATACCTTTATCTATTTTTCAAGGGGTACTAAATGAATTGAAGCGTTTTGTGGCTTTGCCTGTCACCAGACACGCAGAACCAAGACAAGTAGAAAAAGAATGCCTGTATCAACAAACCCGCGTATTATTACGGATTCGGGTTATGCCAGGAAGCTATGGCGAAGAAGCTACATTACAAGTGCTACGGGGAGCAGCTTTAAAATTCTATCAACAGCAACAGGTAGTTAATCTCAGCCGAGATGTTATCCGTATTTCTCAACAACTCAGCCATAAGCTACAGGAATTGAATCAAAGATTGTTACTCAATCCAGCCCTGAAATCGGAAGAATCAGACGCTATTCTAGCTCTGAACCAATTAATAGAAAACCTAGACCAACAAATCAAAGTACTGACGGCAAATAACCAATTACCCCTGTGATACTCCCCCAGTTTAGATGACACCTGCAACTATGCTGTTGTTTACCTGTGGCAGCGAGCCAGGCGGGATATTCCAGTTAAGCAAGGGGGCAGGGGGCAGAGAGCAATGCGGTCTTCTCTTCGAGACGCTCCGCGAAGGGCTTTGCCCAAGTGGAGCAATTGCGGAGGAGCAGGGGGTAGAGGAGATAATTTATTGTCTGGAAGTACCTAAGCTCAATCATAGGTTTGACACTCCCCCGACTGTTTAAATTTCGCTACGCTCATTTAAACAAAAAGTCGGGGGATTCTCTAACAAACACTTAGAAGGGACAGTCAAAAGTCCCCCTACCTGCTTGACATCACTGAACATACGACATCCATGAGTCTTACAGCTACGTTATTTATTCAATTAATTAATGCTTTCCGGGGTTCTCCACTCAGCCAATGTTGCGGTACACTCAGCTACTTGCCATTACTTACATTCTTGGGATATCGACTCAATGCGATTCCGAATATGTCGGGAGTTCGCCGTACTAAGAAGCTTCAACGTGCAGGAGTATTACCTTACTCACGCTACTATTTTACCATTTTTTTTGACTGCGACTAAAGTCGCACGAGTCACTTTTCCTCCTCGATCTTTAGATGCGAGGCTACCAAGTTTCCCGTATTGTCGGGTGTCAGTAAAACCTCTGATTGCGATTTTCTACACAATTGTTATGTTGTAATGACAATCGAGACTATCTCTTTTGGCAGTTCTGGTTACAATTATCACAAACTTTCTGTCTTTATCTATAGCCAGATTGTGGTTTTAAAACTTAAAAATACCTAGCTTTATTTTCCCTTCCCAAATTTATTTTTAGTAGATATTTCATGCAGACCGAGGTTTTTAGTGAAATTTTCCCTTTGTTGAGTACAGCCAACCCACAAACCCTAGAGTGGCTACTCAATGTTGCCATTGAACATGAATACCCAGTTGGAAGAGCCGTTTTAATGGAAGATGCTTGGGGTAACGCCGTTTACTTCGTAGTTTCTGGCTGGGTGAAAGTCAGGCGCACCTGTGGAGAAGATTCTGTTGCCTTAGCCATCTTGGGTAAGGGCGATTTTTTTGGAGAAATGGCGATTTTGGATGAATCTCCCCGGTCAACAGATGTAATTGCCCTTTCTCCAGTCAAATTGCTCAGTATTTCCAGAGAACGTTTTATTCAAATACTGTTTAAAGATCCCCAGTTACACCATCGGATGTTGCAGTTAATGGTACGGCGATTGCGACAAATTAATCAACGTTTACAAATTAGGACTTCACCACCTGCGGTTAAACTTGCTCATACTTTAGTCAGTTTAGGTGAAAGCTATGGCCATGAATCACCAACAGGTAAGGAAATTTTAAATATACCTTTTAAAGATTTAGCAGAAGTGACAGAAATTGGTGTTGAAGAAACGACTAAAATTATGGAAAAACTACACGAAAAAGGTTGGATAAAAATTGATCATGGTAACAATATTGTGCATCTGATAAATTTTAAACAGTTGGTGAATTTAGCCGGGAAAGTCTCATAATTGCTAGTTACTAAGCATTGATTTATAAAGTAAATATAAAATTTTTCTTAATTATTAATACAAATACCCATAAAGAATTTAATGTTTACTTTATAAATAATCTCTGAGAAAGCAGTGTTTTGTTAAGCCAAGTCAGGTGGGCGAGTCTTTAGTTGCGATATGGCAAGCATTAGTGAGCTTGACCTGGGCGAGTTTTTGTCCGGTTGGCTCTATTGTGGTAGCTGGTGCTGCTGGATACCTAAATGCGGAGTCTCAGGTTGTGAACTATTGACTATTGACCATGAACTATTAACTATTAACTATGGACTGACTTTTGACTCAGAACTTACCACTCTTAACTACAGATGACTGAAGCAACAGCACCTCGTATCGATATTAACGTCCAGGAAACCGTGCCGACGATTTATTATCAGGTGGCAATGCCACAACCAGAAACGCATCTATTTGAAATTAATTTACGAATTGTAAACCATACATCATCAATTCTTGACTTAAAAATGCCGGTATGGACACCAGGATCATACTTGGTGCGGGAGTACGCCAAAAATTTACAAGATTTTGCGGCTTTTGCAGGAGAAAAGCCTTTAAGTTGGCGTAAGGTTAGCAAAAATCACTGGCAGATAAATACAAGTGATGTAGTAGAAGTAACCATAAAATACCGTATTTTTGCTAATGAGCTATCGGTAAGAACCAATCATCTAGATTCTACTCACGGGTATTTCAATGGTGCAGCCCTGTTTTTAAGACTGGTGGGTTGTGATAATTTACCTATCCGTGTAAGTGTCATCCCGCCCTATCCTCAATGGCGAGTCACTACCGCCTTACCAAAGATCCCTGACAAATCTAATACTTTTTATGCTGCCGATTTTGATACTTTGGTAGATAGTCCGTTTGAGGTAGGCGAGCATCAGGTGTATCAGTTTGATGTGTTAGGAAAACCTCATGAACTAGCTATTTGGGGACAAGGAAATTTTCAAGTACAGCCATTAATTAGCGATATTCAAAAAATTGTTCAAATAGAAGCTGAGATGTTTGGCGGTTTGCCATACGATCGCTATGTCTTTTTGTTACATTTATTTGCCCAAGCCTATGGAGGTTTGGAGCATAAAAACTGTTGTTCTTTGATTTATCAACGGTTTGGATTTCGCGCTCAAGATAAATATGAACGGTTTATCCAATTATTAGCGCACGAGTTCTTTCACTTGTGGAATGTCAAGCGCATTCGCCCTAAAGCCCTAGAGGTGTTTAATTACGATCAAGAAAGCTATACACCTTCTTTGTGGTTCTGTGAGGGGACAACTAGTTACTATGACTTGCTTATTCCTTTAAAGGCAGGGATTTATGATGCTAAATGCTATCTAAATTATTGGAGTAAGGAGATTACCAGATTTTTGACAACTCCAGGGAGGAAAGTACAATCCTTGGCTGAGTCGAGTTTTGATGCTTGGATTAAACTGTATCGCCCAGATGCCAATAGTGGTAATTCCCAAATGTCCTACTATTTGAAGGGAGAAATGGTTTCTTTGCTGCTAGATTTGCTAATTAGGGCGCGGCATCGCAACCGGCTTTCTCTGGATGATGTGATGCGGCAAATGTGGCAGGAATTTGGGCTACCAGAAATTGGCTATACACCCCAACAGTTGCAGGCAATTATTGAATCTGTAGCCGGAGTGAATTTAACAGAGTTTTTTGATGCGTATATTGATGGTACAGAGGAATTACCATTTAATGAGTATCTAGAACCGTTTGGTTTACGTTTGGTGACAGACAAGGAAGACGAGCCTTATCTGGGAATCAAAGTACATACCGACAATGGTAGGGAAATGATTAAATTTGTCGAGGCTGGTTCTCCTGCCCAATTAGCTGGGATTGATGCAGGTGATGAACTGCTAGCGATCGCAGGTATTAAGGTGACATCTCATCACCTGAGCGATCGCCTTAAAGATTATCAGCCAAATGATACCATTCAAGTGACAATTTTCCACCAAGACGAACTGCGGACTTTATCCGTCACCCTCGCACAACCGCGTGCTACGAAGTATCAGGTAGTAGCAATACAAAATGCCGACTCCGTACAACAAGAGAATTTTGCTGGCTGGTTAGGTACACCCCTATCTACAATTTGCTAACCTCAGCAATTTTGTGGATGCTTGGTAAATTTACTTTGTTTTGGCCAATACTTAGCCGCATAAAAATTTGGGAATACCTACGAGAATCCCCACTTTATCAATAACCTCTAGCTGCCTAGTTTACCAGATTGTAAGCGATCGCCTGAGCTAGAGGTTTTTACATTGTTTCCGGGAAAAGGCTTTGAAAGCTAGATAATATTGCCTAGAAACTACCAGTCAAAAGAGTATTTAATACTCAAAGTCCTACCCCTAGCCGCAGCGTAAGCACTATCGTTTGCTTGCAATTGCGAAACTACAGGAAAATATTGATTATCAAAAAGGTTTTCTAGTCCTATTTGTAATGTGCCTGTACCGAGCTTCACACTACTTATGTAATCGACTACAAAATAACTCTCTACAGGTCTTCTACCAAAGGCGGTGGTGTTATTAGTAAATACTTCTCGACTACCGGAAAATAGAGCTTGTAGACGATTTCGCCAACCGGGTAAAGTCTCATTTTCTACATAGGCGGTGATTTTTAATGGAGGGATTCTAAACCCATCTAATGATTCATAATCACCATCATTATTAGTATCAATTTCACCACCAATTAAGGTAAATGTCCCGCCTAATTGCCATTGAGAACTCGGTTGTACGTCAACGGCTGCTTCTAAACCATAGATTCTTTCTGGGGCGCGAATTACAGTCCCCGGTGCGGTGAAGGTTGTACCCAAGTCTGACTCGTTGTAAAAGGCTGAGAGTGAAGCTTGGACAGTATCCCATTGTCCCCGAATCCCAATTTCATAGTTATCTACTTTTTGCGGTTCAGGATTAAGAGTTTCTACGGAAAAACCTGGTTGGGCGTTGCGGAGTGCTAACCCAATATCTGAGAGTGAGAAACCTTGAGCATAATTCGCAAAAACACTTATTTGTGGATTGATAGCGTAGACTGCGCCGACATTGAACAGAGTCGCATCAAAGTTTAAATCGCCACCGGGAATAGTGACGTTGGGATTAGCTAAGGTGCTGAAATCATCGACACTGACATCAGCATTTTCGTAGCGCACACCACCATTTAATACTAAGCGATCGCTAATTTCCCAATTCAATTGTGCGAATAATCCCAGACTCCTTAATTCTAAAGGCGGAGTCCAAGAGCGATCGCCTGTTTTGCGAAATGCTAACCCCCCACTAGCAGCAAACGCCGCTTGATCAAATACCGATACAGGTTGGGATGTATCTTCTTTAGAGTAATCGACACCCCAAAGTAGTTTAGCTGCACCTTGGTTAAATAAAGGTGTTTCTATTTGCAAACGTCCGCCATACTTTTCTGATTCCACCCGTGATTGAATGATTTCATTCCCTAAACTGGCAAAGTTACGACCATCAAAGGGAAAGAAGCGGGTTAAGTAATCCCGATAATACAACTGTGCTTGTAATTTGCTGTTGAATAAGTCGTCATGGGTGTATTGCAGGTTGATGAATGTATTTTCATTCCCTGGCTTTTCATCCAAACTCAACCCTTCCAAAGCACGAGCCTTTTGCCTGCCTAGGATAGTATTAACGCTGGGGTCACTAGCAATATTTGTATCTTGCTTCTCATCGAAGCGGTTAAAAGTCAGTTGTAGACGTTGATTGGTAGCGATATCAACGCCGAATTTACCAAATAAGCTAATACTAGAAGCATCAGAAAAGCCACCTTGGGCGTTAGGATCAGAAGGAATGCGATCGCCTTGAGCATCAAAGAAGCCGCCAGTTTTCGCTACAGCAAAGTTAAAGGTAAAATCTACATTCCCTTGTCTAGCCGAGAGCAAATGCTGGAAGTTGGTGCTAAAACTTTCTCCTTCTAAATTACCCAAAGCTGCACTCACACCAACTTCTGTCCGCGAAGTCAAACTTTCTTCGGTGGGTTTGCGGGTAATGATATTAATCACACCTCCAGTAGCACCATCACCATAAATTGCACTGGGGCCGCGTACCACTTCAATTCGTTCAATCGCCGCCGTATCAATCGTTCTCAAATCCCGTGACGCATTACGAGTTGTAGATTGGGGAACACCATCAATCAAGATTTGCGGATTACGTCCCCGCAGAGTCAAACCGAAATTACTAGCACTTTGTGTTGGTGGTGCTAACCCAGGAATGGTTTTACCCAGAATTTCGATTAAATTACGGGAAGTGCTGGCTTGTTTCTCTATTTGTTCGCGGTTAATTACGGTGATGGAACGCGGGACATTTTGTAACGGTGTTTCTGTACGTGTGGCTGTCACCACCAGTTCTATTGGTTCATCCGCTTCCGCAGTTGGTTGTTCTGGTGGCGTTGGGATTTGCGCTTCATTCTCTGGCGTTTCTGGAGAATCAGCAGCTACTTCTGTAGGTGTGAAGGCTAAAATTAAACCCTGATCACTATCAAATAACTCAACTCTGGGAAGGCTTTGCTCACCTGTTACCGTCACTCGGATAGTATTGTCATCCTGATTAACTATAGTGATACCTGTTACACCTTTAGCTGGGTTGTCTTGGCTGAATGTATTTCCCTGCGCCAAATTCAGTTGAGCGTTAGTGATATTAGCAATCAAACTATTGCCTTGATTCTGTGTTGCTATCCGCAATTGTTCGGCGGCGGTGGTTTCTAGTATCACCTCTACACCTTGATCTGTCGGAACAACCTTCACACCAGTTACTTGAATCAATGTCTGTGCGTTAGGTGTTGGTGATTGTGTTAGTAAAGGGGTGTAGGGGTGTAGGGGTGTAGGGGTATAGGGAAAAGACGTTTTGATTTCCTCTGTTGGTGATGCTGTTTCCTGACTTTTAGCAGGGTGATTGAGTAATGAGCAAATAGAGCCTGTAAGCAAGAGAAAAAAAAGGATGTTTCCGGGTTTCATTTTCACTTCACACCTAAAAGTTGCGACTGGATCATGTCTATTGACATCACCCATCGCAGATTTTTATTGATTTGTATTCGCAATAGTCTTTAGACTTATAAAAATATCTTTATTTGAGAATTTATACAAGTAGTTTAGTGAAATTTTTAAAAAACCATGACTTGATCAGCGTACTTCAGGCATGGATTTCATGTATGTGGTCATAAATAAGCGTCTGATCAAGCTAAAATCAAATTATCGCTATAGTTTTGCAATAAACTGCATTTATTATCTCAATAGCATAGCTAGAAGCTAATAAGAGTATGAGCAAATTTACTAGACGCACCTTTTTAACTGCGGCGACGGCTTCCGCTTTGACGGTGGCTTGTAATCGTTCTCCTCGTCCCCAAGCTGCTAATCAAACTGCAACGAGAGTAGTCGCCCTAGAATGGGTGTATGTAGAAAACCTTTTAGCTTTGGGAATCCAACCTGTAGGAGTTGCAGATATCCAGGGCTACAAAAAATATGTCAACATCCAACCATCCCTAGATGAGAGTGTAGTTGATGTAGGAACACGTCAAGAACCAAGTTTAGAAGCGATCGCGCAATTAAAACCCGATTTAATCTTAGGTGTAGAGTTAAGACATCAAAATATTTACGATACCTTATCTGCGATCGCCCCCACCCTCATATTTAACCCCTATCCCTCGGCGCAAAACTCAAATCAACTCGATGAGATGCAGCAAACATTCCGCAAAATTGCCGAAAGCGTCAACCGTCGAGACATAGCCGAGAAAATCCTTCAGCAAATGCAAACCCAATTTCAAACAGCAGCCACCCGCATCCAAAACACCCAAAAACCCGATTTCATCCTCGGACAATTCAGCGACAACGCCCCCCAAATCCGCCTTTTTACCGATAACTCAATGGCTGCACAAATCCTCACAGCCATCGGTTTAAAAAACGCCTGGAAAGGAGAATTTGACCGTTTTGGCTTCAACACAGTCTGGGTAGAAGCACTACCAAAAGTACAAACCGCCAACTTCATCTATATCGCCGCACCCAACAGCCCCTACCAAAAACAACTAGAAACTAACCCCGTATGGCAAAAACTACAATTCGTCCAACAAAACAGATTGTATGCGATCGCCCCAGACACCTGGCTATTCGGAGGCCCCCTATCAGCCCAAATCCTCACAGAAAAAATCATCCAAACCTTTGCGTAACCTCCGCGTTAACCTCCGCGCCCCTTTGCGTTTCAAATTCATGCTCAAACCCCTAATCACCCCAATCCTCATCCTCCTCCCCCTCCTCCTCCTCCACAGCAACCCCATCACCACCCCAGAAGACATCCTCCTCTACATCAAACTACCCCGCACAGTCATCGGAATCTTATCAGGCGCATCTTTAGGAATAGCCGGCGCACTATTCCAGACAATCACCCGTAACCCCCTAGCCTCACCCGCCACATTAGGAGTCAACGCTGGCGCATATTTAGCCGTCACCGCCACCACCATCTTTGCACCAGAAATATTTAGTTGGTCGCCTTTACTGGTAGCATTCACAGGTGGAATATTAGCAGCCTTACTCGTCTACGCCATAGCCGGGAAAGAAATCACCCCCATTCGCCTCACCCTCTCAGGAATGGCCGTTTCCCTAGCCTTAGCCGCCTTCACTTCCGCCTTACAACTACTCTACGAAAACCAAACCCGTGATTTATTTTTTTGGGGTGCAGGTTCTTTACTACAAACCAATTGGCAGGGAAGTATTTACGCTCTACCTAGAGTATTATTAGGAGCGATCGCAGTTTTCATCATCGCCAAACCCTTAGATGTTCTCCTGTTAGGCGAAGATGTCGCCCGTTCCCTCGGTGCAAAAGTCCAGTGGACACGCTTATTTAGTACCCTACTAGGTATATTTTTAGCCTCCGTCGCCGTGAGTGTAGTCGGGCCGATTGGCTTTGTAGGTTTAGTTGCACCCCACATCCCGAAATTAATGGGATGTCGCCGACACCGAATTTTATTACCATCGGCGGCGATTTGGGGCGCAGTAGTCTTACTAGCTGCTGATTTAATAGCACAGCAGATATCTAGTGAATTACCTGCGGGGAGTATCACAGCTTTATTAGGCGCACCGTTTTTAGTCTGGTTGGTACGCTCATCGCCTCGTCTATTGAGTAAAACAGGGGGAAATCATGGTTTCATCAAATCCCGTCTCCCGTATCCTGTTTTACTGTTTGCTGGGTTTGTTTCCCTACTACTAGTGCTGGTTTTGGGATTATCCCTCGGCAATATGAATTTAGGTATTGATCAACTTATTTCAGTCATCGTGGGAAACAGTGACGCGCTTACAGAAAGGATAGTCTTATACTTACGCCTACCCCGCTTACTGGTAGCATTATTAGCAGGTGCAGCTTTAGCCATCAGTGGCTTATTATTACAGGGAGTTGTCCGCAATCCTCTAGCCGCACCGGAAATTATGGGGATTACGTCAGGGGCAGGTTTGGGGGCATTGCTAGTATTAGTATTACTACCGAATTTACCTGTAACATTCATCCCAATCGCTGCTTTTATTGGTGCAGTTATAGCCTTTGGTGTAGTTTATTTAGCAGCTTGGCAAAACGGTGTAGCACCAGCGCGGCTAGCTTTGATAGGAATTGCGGTGTCTGCGTTTTGTGCGGCTGGGATTAACTTGTTGGTAGTCAAATCTAAATTGCAGGTAGCTCAGGCGTTGGTGTGGCTAGCTGGAAGTACCTACGCTCGCCAGTGGAATGAGGTATGGCAATTGTTAGGGTTTCCCTTGATTTTATTACCTTTGGGGTGGTTACTTGCCCGTAAATTAGATGTCATGGCGTTAGGGGAAGACTTACCGCGAATTTTGGGGATGCGTTTACAGCAAGCTCGTGGTGTAATATTAGCGATCGCAGTTGCTTTAGCTGCTGCTGCTGTTTCGACGGTGGGAACTATTAGCTTTGTCGGGTTAATTGCTCCCCATGCTGCACGTTTATTAGTTGGTTCTCGACACCGCCAGCTAGTACCCATAGCTGCTATTTTAGGTGCAGTCTTAGTAAGTTTAGCTGATATCGTTGGTCGCGTTGTTTTAGCTCCAAAAGAAATTCCCTCTGGGTTAGTCACTGCCCTAATTGGTACACCTTATTTTCTGTGGTTGCTAGGATTTAGCAGGAGGTTCTAAATCAGCAGTGAAACCCAACAATCATAAGACTTTGATGTGTTGGGTTACTCTTTGCTACGCAACGCTAGCGCGAACGAGAAGGCTGCGCCTACGTTCCTCAACCCAACCTACATTTGCATCATATTTTTTGTGAAATGGTATTAGACTTTAACTTTAGCCATACTCATAGTTTCCTGTGGGTAATCTTCTTCAGCAAAGTAGTAGCTGTAGCGTTCATTGTAGGAAACCACACCGTTAACTACTTGTCCTAAAACATTTTGACCAGATTTTTCTAAAAATTCTCTAGCAAAAGCTGCATTGACTGAATCTACTACACCTGGACGAACTACTAATAAAACACCATCAGCCATTTGTCCCAAGGTAGCAGCATCAGCTGCAACATTTAAAGCAGGGGTGTCAATAATTACAAAATTATATTTAGTTGCAAAGGTGTCAATTAAGGTTGCCATACGTTTGGAGTCTAATAGAGATGCAGGATTAGGCGGTACTACTCCAGAGGTGAGGACATCCAAATGTTCCATCACTGGCTTAATGGCTATTTTAGTATTTGTTTGCTCAACAATTACATTACTTAGACCTTGACTATTATTAATGTCCCAAATTTTATGCTGTACGGGACGGTGTAAATCTGCATCTATGAGTAATACTTGATGTTCTTTTTGAGCTAATGCTGTAGCTAAGTTAGCAGCCACTGTTGACTTACCTTCTTGGGGGACAGAGCTAGTGACAACAATCACTTTTAGCTCTTTATCAGCACTCATAAAGCGCAGATTTGCTCTTAACATCCGATAAGCTTCACTGATAGCAGAGCGCGGAAAATCCCTCATAATAATTCTTTGGTTATAATACTCTATGCCTTCATCTTCCTCCCCATATTTTTTGAACTTATTAACTCTGGGAATTACACCTAATAAAGTTAAACCAATTAACTTTCTAGCTTCATCAATATTTTTGATAGACTTATCTTTTGCTTCCAAAATATACACGGTGACTAAAGATGCTACAAAAGCTAACAAGCCAGCACTTAAGTAGGAAATTAGGGGAGAAGACATCGGCTCATCTGGTATTTCAGCCGGGGAAATAATGCTGGCATTACCAACATTTTGATTCTCCGCTATCCGACTTTCTTGCAGTTTTTGTAAAAGTAATGAATAGGTAATTTGAGAAACCTGGATTTTCCGGTCTAATTCACGCTGTTTTTGTTGCAGTTTTGGCAAATTATTTAGTCGTGTTTTATAGGCAGTTTGCAAGTTAGATAAGGTAGTAAATTGATTGGCTGCTCCTAGACGAATTGACTCTAATTCTACTAATTTAGCTGACAGTTGTTGTTGCAATGTACCTAATTGCAAGTTCTGATTTAGTTGAGATGGATTTGTGCCGACAACTTGACTAATTCTTTGTTGTAATAGCCTCTTTAATGATGCTAATCTTTCCTCTAATTCAATAATTTGTGGATGTCTATCTTGCAAAAGATTACGCCTTGTGGTCAGTTGTGATTCTACTTGCTGGATTTCTTGGAGAATATTTTGTACACCAGCAGTCTGACTGAGGGAAGTCATCAATACTGCCTGTTGTGAGT
This sequence comes from Aliinostoc maniaoense, assembly GCF_058172895.1. Taxonomy (NCBI): domain Bacteria; kingdom Bacillati; phylum Cyanobacteriota; class Cyanophyceae; order Nostocales; family Nodulariaceae; genus Aliinostoc; species Aliinostoc maniaoense. The sequence continues at coordinate 391,543 of NZ_CP187952.1, forward strand.
TCATACCGAGTTGTTTACGAATTGATTGAGACTGTGCCTCACTATCAGCTACTCTAGATTGAGCAGTATTCATTTGATTTTGCAGTTCTGTGATGACTTCCAGTGCTTTTGTTGCTTCTTCTTCTAAATTAACAACTTTGTATTTTTGTTTAAAATTAGCTAGTTCGGCTTCAGCTTTCTGCACAACTATTTCTGCATTTGGTAGTTGTTTTTCAATAAATTTACGAGCAGCAGAGGCTTCATTTTTGATGAAAGAGATATTTTGCTCTAAATAAATTTCTACCAGAGTATTAACAACTTTGGCAGATGTTTCAGGATGAGGATCATGGTAGGAAATTTGCAGAACATCAGTACCTTTAATATCTTTTACAGTCAGCTTTTTGAGAAACTCCCTAGTTTTTAAAGGACGACCTCGATTATCTTTTAAATTCAGCTTAGTTATGGTTTTTTTGATAATTGGGTTAGAACGTATCACCTCTGCTTCTGTATTCAGGGGATTAGTTGTTTGGTTTTGCGCTACCGACTCTAGTTTACTGATTTCCGTACCGACACCAGTGAGAGTTGAAGTAGTATTTGTTCGTTGAAACTTTAACTTTGCTTCTGCTAGATAAGCAGGTCTCTTCAAATAAACCAAACCTAATGAAGATATCAAGAAAACAGGTATAAAAATCAATATTGCTGATGTTCTACGACGATTGAAAATGTGCCAATATTTATCAAATGAAGAATAATATTCTTGAGTTTCCATAATTAATTGGGATGGTTTGAAAGTGAGTTTGATGCTGAGGTGTGTCAAAGAAATTTCATTTTAAACCATGAATAGAGGTCTTTGATTTTTGTGAATACCGTAGTGAATTGTTGTGATTTCATCGATCACTCTTGTTAAATCTTCGGTGGTGAGATTAGAACCAGAAGGTAAGCAAAGACCCCGTGTAAATAAATCTTCTGCTACTTCACCGCCAAAACATTCACATTCAGAAAATACGGGTTGGAGGTGTAAAGGTTTCCAAACTGGACGAGATTCTATTTGCTCTTTAGCAAGTGCTAAACGGACTTGTTCTCTGTCTGCACCAAAGGCTTGAGAATTTATCGTCAAACAAGTTAACCAGCGAGTTGATTGGCCATAATCAGCTTCTGGCATAAATTCTAATCCTGGTAGTTTTGCCAGCGCAGAGGCATACATCTGAAAGTTATGTCTTCTAGCGGCAACTCGCTCATGCAAAACCAGTAATTGACCGCGACCAATCCCAGCTAAAACATTGCTGAGACGGTAGTTGTAGCCAATTTCTGAATGTTGGTAGTGGGGAGCGCGATCGCGTGCTTGGGTTGCTAAGAATCGAGCTTTGTGAACTAATTCTGGGTCTTGGGAAACCAACATTCCACCACCAGAGGTAGTAATTATTTTATTGCCATTGAAAGAGTAAATACCAATGCGTCCAAATGTTCCAGGCGAACGTCCTTTATAGGTAGCTCCTAGACTTTCTGCGGCATCTTCAATTAAGGGAATTTGATAGTGATTGCAGACTTGGAGAATTGGCTGTATATCTGCACTTTGACCATATAGATGTACCACTATTACAGCTTTTGGTAATTTACCCTGACGGGCGCGATTGTGCAAGGCTTCATGCAACAAGTCTGGGTTCATATTCCAAGAATAGCGATCGCTATCAATGAAAACTGGCTTTGCACCTAAATAAACTATGGGGTTAGCGGTAGCAGCAAAGGTTAAAGTAGAACAAAACACCTCATCCCCAGGTTCTACTCCCAGCAATCGTAAAGCCAGATGCAAAGCAGCAGTTCCAGAACTGACGGCAGCCGCATGACTAGCACCAGTGATTTGACAAAATTCTTCCTCAAAAGCATCAACATGAGGGCCGACAGGTGCAATCCAATTCGTGAAAAAAGCTTCTTTAACAAATTCTAATTCTTCAGATCCTATATGGGGAGTTGAAAGTAATATTGGGTTCTTCATCTTGATCTAATTAATCAATAACTCAAGACATGACAAAAAGTGGTGTAGTATTCTTTATGTGTTCCTCGTTCCCTCTCTATTATCGTGAACGATAAGCAGGAAAGAAGTCTGATGCTAATAATTGTGAAGCTGGGATATCTAACAATTTCGCTTTTAAGTTAACTAAATGATGATATTTTTCTTCATCAACTATTAAACGTAAGGTTAAAAATGTATGAGAAAGTTGAGAGAATCCAGATTTGAAAGTATACAAACTATCTGTTGTTGAACCACCAAGTCCACCACCTAAATGTAAAAAATTATCTCCCCGTTCTTTAAACCACGATCTTGCATAGTCAGTTTCTAAACTACTAGGTGATAGATGCACAAACTCATTTTTTGTTCCACCTAAGGCACTTTGTACAATTCCACAACATTCTGTATATAAACCAGCAGAAGCTATCTGATTTTCATATTCAACTATACCTAAATGTAGATGAGAACCTAACAATTCATTCATCTGACTAAAATATTCAAAATTAAAGGAATAATATCCTGATGTTGCACTTACCCGTCCCATCGTTTCTTCATAAATGGCAACAAACTCATCTAAATAATCAGTAAATGAAACCATTCTGGCAACCATTCCCAAACGTTTGCACTTATTAATAGTGCTACGAAGTCCTTTTCTGGTCTGACTCCAAAAGTTAGAAGTATTTAAATCCACTGAGATAGTTTTGCCATTTAATCTAAAAGTTTCTGGTGCAAAAATATCAGTGAAGCTTTCACTAAGAATCGGATGTAAACGTAAGAAAGCAGAGCATATTCCTCTAGAAGAAAATTGTTGCTTCATTAAATCTAGAGCAGCATCTGCAAATCCAGGGGTATTAATAGCGGATTCATTCATTAAAATTCCTGGATAGCCATAGGGTGAAATTACATCAAAAATACTATCTATTTCTCCCAATACTACGTCTTCACAACTCCTCATCAAGTAAGGCAAGAAAAATATTTTTTCTCTATCTGATATCAAAATAGCTTCAGGAATTGTACGCAGTCGATTTGCTTCTAGATATAGGTATTCAGGTAAATGATAAATGTCATGAGGTAATTTGCTTAAAGTATTGATCCACAAAGGGTCTGATAAACTAATTACTTGAACTTCCATTTTATTGTTACCTCATCTATTGTTGTAAAAAAACTAAAAATATTAGATAATTTCTCGAATTAAAACAAATCCCTCAGCCGCAAAACGGTTAACGGTACTACCTCGTAATGTAGCAAGAGCGCGGAGAGTTTCTTCTGAACGCTCATGAGGAAAAGATTGCACTTCAGAAGCATACTTTTGCATAGCTTTGAGTTTGGTTTCTAGATAGGGAGAAATATCAAAAAACACATTAGGAATAAAACCAGGAGTTAAATAAGGTGCATTCCAATTAGTTTCTGAGAGTGTTTCATAAGCATAGATAGTTTTAGGTGTATATCCCCCATTAGGCCTAGCAGCTACTAAACTTGATAAAAAAACTCGTTGATGATCTAAATGAATATCCCCACAAAAGGGAATAAACATAATTTCTGGTTGAATGCTGTGAATAGCTTCATTCAATTGACGATTAATGTCTCGATGAGGAATGGTATCTAAACGAGCAGCAGGTAAACAGAGAATGATTGTCTGTTTCACCCCTAGCAGTTTATGAGCAGTCAAAGCTTGTATGCGATCGCACTCTGCAACTTGTTCGTCATAATCAGGTGGATAAGCTTGAGTCACAATTACTACAGAAACCTCTGCACCTTCATCACTAAACCTGGCTATTGTTCCTCCCACCCCTAAAACTTCATCATCTGGATGGGGTGCAATTACTAATACTTTTTTGCTCATGTTATCCTCAATTTTTAATGTGACTAGTTTTGCAGAAATTTATTGATCTCTGAAGCACCCCAGCAAAATAGTGTGTCAATGATTGATAAATGGGAAATAAAACCTAACTCTGGTAATATCTGGGGATAGAACGGAAAACTAAACTCTTGCCACATCACATCTATATCTGCTGTTGCAAAAGCAGTTAAATCCATATAACCTCTGCCACCAGAACCAGATAAATAAGTATTAGCTCCCACCGCTTTGCAAGCATTAATTAGTAGTTCACTTTTACTACCTTCAACATTTAATTCTGATAAATAGATAATGGGTTTATTGATGTCTAATAATCCCATCATCCATTGAATTAATTCCATGTTTAACTCACATAAATTACTCCAGTTTCTTGATAATATGTGCTGCAAATCAGGTGCATATTTTTCAAAGTAAGGAGAACGCGCATAATTAGTTTGGATACTATTCCAATGTTTGCGTGACCAGGGAATTTCATTATTAATTTCCATTGAACCAATCGTTTCTTCTGCTCTAGAACGGTGTATAACTGGAACAGTCAACCATTGCTCTCCCTGGGGAGTTTTAATTTTATTACGATGTTGTACTCCTCGTCTTTCAAATTGAACACTATCCATTGCTATAAATAAATCACAGTGTTGTAATTTATGAAAAAATCCCAAATAAGGTAAATACTGAGGTTGATGAATGGCGGTAATTTTCATTTTTTTACTCTCTAAACTCTTTAATGACTTACTTAAGAAGTTTGTTCTTCATAAACTCCTTCTTTCCTTAATACAACTGGAATTGTTCGCAATAAAATTAATAAGTCTAGCCACAGTGAGAAATTAGCTACATAAAAAATATCTAGCTCTAATCGTTTCTCTAAACTGTTACTTAATCCCCCATTCACTGCTTCCCAAGCTGTAATTCCTGGTTTGACAAGTAAGCGTAGTTTTTGTTCTTCAGTGTAAGTAGATAAAGATTCTGGTAGCAGAGGACGAGGGCCAACTAAACTCATTTCTCCTGATAAAACATTAAATAGTTGAGGTAATTCATCAAGGTGATATTCTCTGAGAAATTTTCCCACTGATGTCACACGAGGATCACCTTTGAAAGTATCAAGACCTGTACCTTGATGAATTGCTCCATCAATCATGGTGCGGAATTTATAGATCCGAAATGTTTTACCCAGTTTTCCTAATCGTTCCTGACAAAATAAAATTGAACCTGGAGAACTCAACTTGACTGCTAAAGCAATTAAAAAAAATACAGGCAATAAAATGATAATTGCGATAGTAGATAGAGTGATATCTAAATAGCGTTTCCAGGTCAATTCAACTCTCAAATTTTGGCGTTTTTGCAGATAGTTATTTTCAAATTCTTGCCATTCTGCTTTTGTCCAACATTTTGAGGAGGTTTGGATATTGTCATTGACAACATGACAATGAAAAACATTCGTCTTCATAGATTTAAATTCCTATTAGATTGTTGATATCTACAAAGTGTTGAGAATGTAGACTGTATTACTTCTGTACCTTTATTCCCGCATTTCTCATCAAAACTAGAGGCAAATATTGAGTTCGTAGTAAGGACTTTAGTCCTTATTTGTTCCCTGCGGGACGCTCCACGAACGCGGAGCGTCTGTCTACGACACGCTATGCGTTGGCGTAGCCTCTCGGAGAGAACGCAGAGAGAACTAAAGTTCTCACTACAAACTTTTAATTATTTACTCTGTTCTACTTATAAACTTGATACTTGACTAATTTAGTCTGTGGAGAAACTTTTTACAGCTATATATGAAGCATAAGTTATTAATAAATATATCTCTAATTTTTACGCTTCACTTGCCATTTTGTCACTTTTAGTAAATTTACAATATCAACTAAAAGTCAGCATTTAGCTACCGATTAATAACCATAAATAGCCTCATGGTATAAATCATCATGTTGTTTGATAATGTGGGAAATATCATATTCAGCAACACATTTTCTTCCTTGTTTACCCATGATGATGGCTTCTTGAGGATGATCGAGAATCCATGCCATTGCTATTGCCAGAGCCTCTATATCACCCACTTTGACTAACAAACCACAGCCCTTAGCTAATAAGTCTCTAGTACCTCGAATATCTGTACCAATGACAGGAGTTTCCAAACACATTGATTCCATCACACACCGAGGTAGTCCCTCATGTTCAGAAGCTAAAACAGTCGCTACAGCTACACGCATTAAGGTTTTAATATCCTGACGCACTCCTAAAAAGTGGACTTGATTTTCTACCCCTAATTCAATTGCTAATTGCTGCATCTGCTCCATCAAATGACCATCTCCAGCAAAAGCTAAACGTGCTTCAGGTCGAGCTAAATGAGCAAATGCCTTTAAAACATCTTGAGGACGCTTACGAGAGGTGAACTCAGCTACTGATAAGAATAGTGATGTTTTTGATGTTAAATTTAATTCCTGTCTTAACTGTTCAACCTCAGTTTGTGGAAGATTATCACTATTATAATGTTCTAAATCTACGCCAATTCCCGGCATATATCGAATACGTTCAGATGAAATTAGCTTCTGTTGTTTGGCGGTTTCTTCATCCTCACGATTAATTACTACTAAATAATCTGTCCAACATCCGGCTAACTTTTCTAATGTCAGGAATAAGGCATTTTTGAAAAACTTGCCACCGCGATAAAAGTGAAAACCATGCGCTGTGTAAATAATCTTTGGTTTTTTGCACTTATTCATATCCTTAAGTGCATATCGAGTCACAAAAGATGCTACTGGTGTGTGAACATGAACTATGTCATATTGCTCATGAAAAATCACTTCTTGAATAGTCCGGGGAGCAATGATTAGATTATTTAGTGCTAATGGATTACGAGACCATTCTACATTCCAAACACGGTCAAAAGCTTGTGAACATTCTATACTTTCAGAAATACCTTGAGCCATTGCATCTACCCGCCAACCCTGATGGCGAAAGTGATAAGCAAAGGGTAGAAGAAATGCACTCAGAGTATCTGGGACAGTAGTAATTTGTAAAATACTTTGCATATTTATTTATAGGGAGGAGTTAATTTAATCAAGCGCACAAATCGCACAGTTAGGTCTGATTGACCTCCATTAAAGACTCGAAAATCCATATTGCTATGCTGACGGTTCATGAAAGCAGCATCATTTATTTTAAAAGTTGTTGTTTTCCATTTACCATCATTGATGTTTTTAACTGGAGATGAGCGTTTATAGCTTTTACCATCTGAAGCATCATATTCAAGCCACCATTTGCTTTTATTGTTATCCAAGTATGTAACTTTAATTTGGATATTATTACTACCACCTCTCATAAATTTGTCATCGACTCCAAAGTAAATGTAATCGCTACCATTTTTATGGTCAGTACGTCGCGCTTCATAACTTTCTTCATTTAGTTGAACTGGGGTTTTAATGTAATTTGTTCTAACTGTTTTACCATCAGGTTCAACTTCTCTTTGAATTAACCAGCGTTCAAAGTTTCTTACCCACCAATCTTGTCGTTCACCAAGATGCCATCGCGCCCATAATTGATAAACATCTTTTCCTTCACGCAAGGCACACCAAGCATCTGGAGAATCATCATAATGTCTACCTAAAGTTTTAAGTAGATAGTGATGTAACTGAGGTGCTTTTGACCAAATTTCTTTACCCATAAATATGACATTCACTCGCGCTTGCAGATTTTTTAGTGCTGTCATTTTTAGTTGGTAATAATTAGAAACAGGAATATTTGTGTTTCCTAATTCTTCGCTTTCGCTGCCTATAAATCGCTGATTACTAGCAATTAAAGGAGCGTTGTCATTAACTAGCATATATTTACCATTGTCTATAGTAGCTACTGAAATACCATAATTAGGCATATCAGTGGCGATAAAATTGTATTTTTCTAGCAAACCAAAACGGGTGCTACCACCTTTTTCAATCACATAATTGAATAACTTTCTATCTATGGCTTTTCGCCATTCAATATTGCCATCACATAAACAAATTGCATCTTGGTCAGTATACATAAGTTTGTAAGCATTTTCTTTACCAAAAGCATCTAGATAAGCATCTATTATTTCTTTAAACCAGTTGATAAAATCTTCTGGAGTTATTCTTTTTTCAGTCATATTTTGGATAAATTCAATATCAAACTCTCCCCATTTCCAAGCACCGGGTATGTAAGCAAACTGTAAATGGGGATGTGAGCCAAATTGATGTTCTTTAAAACTCTGTAGTAATTTCTTAAATTCTTGTTTAAATCCTGAGTGCCACATGGGATAAAACCATCCCTCACTCATTACGTCAAAATTATCTATGTAAGGTTGGAGTTTTAATGGCTTGAGATCAGGATATTTTTTTTGTAGCCATTCTGGGCAATGTATGACATCTGAATTTTCCAGACGGAGATAGATATTATGAGATTGTTTAAGAGCATTTTCTAAAATACTCCAGTCATATACACCCTCTTTTGGGTTGACATCCCGCCAGCGAAATGTGATTAATTTTAAAGTTTGTTCTGGTACATCTTGAGGATTATCGCCATAAAATCCCACGACATTAGGAAGGGGTTTTACCCATTCTGGCAACCACCAATCATCTTCTGAAATATTTTGTTGAAAATGATGGTTGGTGATGGGTGAGCCTTTGATGGTGATGAATCCTACAAAGATTGTGATTAGTAGAAAAACAAAGCAATAAGGTAAGTGAAAAAATCTTGCTAGTCTTTTGAACATTAGACTGTTGAGGTGAGAATTAATTTGTATTTATTTTGGTAAAAAAGCTGTAGCTTTGTAATTTTTGACTGTTTGTTTTTGCTCAATTAGACTGTCATATAAATCTTCATAACAATTGACAATAGAATCTAATGAGAAAAACTCTATGATTCGAGTACGTGCTGCTTGTCCTAAAGTCTGTCTCTGTTCAGAGCCTATTTGAATTAAATCTTTCCAAGCATCGGCTAAGGCTTGTGGATGGCGTGGAGGTACTATTTTTCCTGTGTTGTGTACAATCAAACCTGAATCACCAACATCTGTGACGATGCAAGGAACACCGGATGACATGGCTTCTCCAATAACTAACGGAAAGGCTTCTCCATAAGCGGAAGAAGAAGTCAAAATATCGATTGAGGCGATTAGACGATGGATATCTCTGCGTTCTCCCAGTAAGTGGACTTGCTCAACTAAGTTTAAATCACTTAACTGCTGAGATAAAATCTGATTTTTTGGCTCAACCTCAGTCCCAGCTAGAACAAAATGTACTTCTGGAAACTCTTTGACTAATAAAGCAGCAGCTTGCAGCAGGTTAGCATGGTCTTTCATTGGATGAAAGCGAGCAAAAGAACCAATTAAAAATGATGCTGGTGATAAACCTAGTTCTTCTCTAACGCTGATTCTGGCTTCGTTGGATGGCTTGAATAAAGATGTATCAAATCCATTAGGAATAATGCAACTGTTATGTCGGGAGTATCCTATTGCTTGATGATGTCTTTGACTTTGAGAAGATACAAATACTATTTTACTTGCAAACCGAGAAATCCGTGAACAAAATCTAATAATTATTTGGCTTAACTTTTTCTCAGTTGCGAGTGAATTAATAGAATGATGAATACTCCAGATGACAGGAATTTGAGATAAGGAAAGAATACTACCTAATTGTGCAGCTAAATTACCGTGATACATCCAGCCTTGGATAATATCAGGTTGAAGTTTACGTATGATTTGTATTAATCGCCATATTACGCCAGGGGTAGGTAGAGAGCCAATTTTCATATCTAGAGTATAAACAGGGATATCCAAGGTGGTAATGCGATCGCCTAATGTCCCCCGATCCATTAAAGAAACGACAACTGGCTGAAATCGCCATCGGTTGATTTTATTGAGCAAGTTGTAGAGCATGATCTCTGCACCACCAGTTGAAAGTCCAACAATTAGATGTAATACAACAATTTTTTTACCAGAATGCAAATTATCTGACATGACTTTGACTCCGAAAAGTTTGATGTTTGCGATGTCTGAGCCAAGATGTTTTATGAACTATGAAAAATAAGACAAAACTAGAAGTGAGATAACAAAAATAACCTTTGATGAAATATTGGGGATCACCTGAACCACAAAAATCTGTCCAAAATCTGGCTGTGATGGCGTAAAAGAATGGCATCCAACATATAGTTTGCAGATGTCTGCTGCAAATAGTTTGTAAGTAACGACCTACCCATCCAAAAGAACAACAGAAAATCATTAATCCAGTCCATGACATACTATAGATGGCAAAAGCCAAAAATCCGGGGGGAACGGTATATTCATTGGTTTGAGCAACAAAGTAACTGTTATAATCGAGTATTGTTTTTGGTGATTCAAAACCAAATAACTCTTTGGGAATTAAATCAGCTATACCTAAAAAGAAATCTACAAATAGCCTCAAATCATAATTGTTAGTAAACGCTGCATCTAATGAATGAACTGGATAAGCAAAACCCGCTAGAAAAGTGTAGAAATCTAAATGATCATTAGATGATGTTGTTTGGATGGAAGTTATAAATCTATCTGTAAAAGCTTCTAAGCCATCTGGGAGTGCAGTTAAGCTAAAAAAGAAGTTTTTACCATATAGAATGAAGGGAATTGATAAGGTGATTATAATGACAATAATTTTGAAATGTATTTTTTGGGTTCGGAGCGCATAGCCTAAATAAAAGACAACAAAATAATTAATTATTTGTTGGCGGCCACTCTCCATAATTGCTGCTAAAAGTGAAATCATTACTGAGAATGCAAAGAGAATATACAGCAACAATTTATGTTTTTTATGCTTGTGAAAAAATATTAAAGCACCTATGAGATAGGAGGCATAGAAAGAGTAATAGGTTAATTTTTGAAAGAATAATAATTTACTACCACTTTCTAAATTATGCTGAGGACTGATTCTAAATAGCATTGCTTGCGATATGGCATTTAATAACCCACCTTGTTCTGATGAGTATATGTACATTGATATACAAGCAAACAATAATAGTAGAACAGCATAGATGATTAGATTTTTGCTGCTGTTGCTTTTAATCACTATTTTCTGTGCTAATCCTTTGGCTGATTTTGAGTAAAAGCCGATCAGTACAAAAAAATATCCTAAAAATATTGCTAAAGCTGTTTGAGGATTACTAACATAACTAGAATTATCATACTTTAACATCAATATTGAATTGGAGTTGAAGTATTGGGTTATATCTAAGACAAATGCAGGTAAAGGATACCAGATTAAGAAAAATAGATGAAATAAGGTAAGAAAATCTATTTTATCGGGTTTAGAACGGACTATTTCTATGAAGAAGATAAACAATATTAGTCCTAAATAAGCTATAGATAGCATGATTTTATTGAGTAAATTACTAGATTTAGTTATGAAATAAATTAATAAGAGCTTGTTCAGTTTTTAAGACTAATTGATTATTAGAAAAATGAGTGATTATTCGCTTTTGAAGATATTGGCGATCGCAACGATGAATCTCGATATTTTCTATTAAACTATTCACAGCATTTTTTAAAGCTTGAGGATTTTTAGGTGGTATGACTATACCTGCATCACCAACAATTAAAGCTGAATCACCTACATTAGTAACTACACAAGGTACGCCACAAGCCATAGCTTCTCCAATGGCATTAGAAAAGCCTTCTCCATAAGCAGAAGCAGAACAGGCAATATCTAACGCATTGTGTACTGCTGGCATATCTTTGCGTCCTCCTGTCCAGATAACTTTATGAGAGATATTTAACTTTTTAGCTAACTTTTGTAGTTGTTGTTTATAAACTTCTGAACCACCACCCACACACACAAAATGCACATCTTGTCTTTGTTGGCATAATAGTGCTGCGGCTTGCAGGAAATTAGGATGATCTTTCATCACATCTAATCTTGCGACTAAACCGACTAAAATAACTGACTGTGAAATTCCCCATTCACTGCGGACTTTATTTCTAGCGATTGGATCAGGATAAAATCGTTTGATATCAATACCATTAGGAATTACCATAATTTTATCTTTAGGTAATCCATAATCTAAATATTCGCTGCAACCAGCATGAGAGTTGGCAATGATTAAATCAGTTAAATGACATAAAGGAAAATCTAACTTAGATAGCAATTTACCCAGCCAATCGGAACGTTCTGGAGACATTTGAGATTCACGTATTCCCCAAATGATGCGAGTTGATGGTAAAAAAGGCTTTAGGAATATAGAAAGTAAATTGGCTTCACCAAGATATCCATGCAATATATCAGGTTTGATGTCTTTGACTTCTCTGAGAAGACGCAAAAAGAAACCAAATACATCCCAACGCTTTCTTTTATTAAGGCATATTAATGAAATACCACTATTTTTGATATCTGCTTGCAATTCACCACCTGCATAAAAGTATAAAACTGTGATATCAAATAATTGCTGATTTAGACCTTTAACTAAAGTGATTAATTGTCTTTGTGCGCCACCATAGTTAAGATCACGAATTAAGAAAGTCAGTTTCTTTTTCATGGCTGTTCACTGATAACTCATAAATGTTTGTAGTAAGGACTTCAGTCCTGATTAGAGGACTAAAGTCCTCACTACGAACTAGATATTTTTAATATCTTCAAAACAAATTAAGTGATCAAATAACTTCTGAAATTGTATATCTATATTTTCCAGAAATACTTGATGCAATATCATCTACAAATTCTACTTTGATGTCACAGTCTTGACCCATGACAGTTTTAATTTTTTCTTTGATTAATGAAAAGTCGAATTGTGCTTTATTTCCTAGCTCATTCAGTACTATTTTGATGTGAATTAAATTGTAGGTTTTCTGAACAACTTGGAATTTTTTAATTCTATCATTATTGAAAACAACAGCGAGGAGTTGAATAAAATATCCGCCAGGAATTATATCGCCTTTGCTAGTTTTGAAGTTATCAACGATTCTGCCAGAGACTTCTTGCAGAATTTGTGCTGAATCATTGCTGTGGGGGGATAAAATTCCGCGATCGCCAATTTTATAGCGAATCAATGGCATAGCAAAGTTAATTAAACAAGTCACAATAATATTGCCTTCAACTCCTGGAGGTACGGGACGATCATTGTCATCCACAATTTCAACATAATTTCCCCAAGGTGCTATCCACAAGCCTTGATATCCTGGTATTTCACAAGCTATATCTCCCACTTCTCTAGAGCCATAACGGTTATAAACTCGACACTGAAACACACTCTCAATCTTTTCTCGCATCCAAGGGTGGAGGGTTTCAGCTGTGGTAATAATTGCCTTTTGAGGTACAACTTTCAGCTTCTCAGCCTCAACTAATTTTGCTAACGCATACATAGCTTGAGAGTAGGCAATAATTAACTTTGGTTGTTTCTGCTGGAGTAATTGCAAAAACTCTCTGGCTCTATCTGCATCTATTTTTTGAAAGGCATTAATATAAGTAGTATTTTGCAGAAAGTTAGAAATTGGTTTCTTCCAGCCGATTTTAGCTCCTAAAATATCTCTTTCTGAACTCCATAAATGTACCTCTGGTTCTCCTAAATCACGTCCACTAACTAGGTAAGAATACAGTAACTTTATTGCCACTGTTTGATCAAGAAAATCCTGATCTTGAATAATTTCTAGTGGTTCTCCTGTTGAACCACCAGATTTTTGAAAATACCAAGAACGCTGTGCTATATCTTGAGACTTCAGTTGTTCAAAATTTTTACGTATTATATCTTTTGTTAAAATTGGTAACTTTTTCAGATACATCTCTGGCTGATGTTCAAGAAGTTCTCTTGCACCAATTTGATTCATAATTTCTGCATAATACGGTACAGACATTTGACAATGATGCAGCAGCTTGATTAACAATTTCTGAGTTGTATTGCTAGGAATATTAGTATGACTTTCTCTTGAAAATTGATTGTAGTATTTAAATAAGTTTCTGCCTTGAGAATAACTATAGATTGAGTAAAGTAACTTTCTCATATTCATAACAAAGAATTTCCTTATATTAATACAGTGTGCTAGTGGCTTGTATATTATTTATAGATTTTGGTGATGTGTTTGTAATTTGCATCTTTTGTGAATTAGTTTATTAGTCCAAAAGTTGGCGTATAAGAAAGAAAATAAATAAACAGCACTAGTAGATAAAGCAATACCTTTGATGCCTAGCCATTGGATAAATAAGTAATTAAAAAATATGTTCATAATTACATTTAATCCAGCAATACTCATGAGAATAAACTTATCTTGCATGGAAATCAGCATTTTTATTAGTAAAATATTGCCGAGATAGAAAGGAATCTGCAACGCGTAAAATGATTGAATCTGAGCTACTATTTGGGTGTCTTGATAAGTAAATAAGCCTCGTTGAAATAATACTTTAACTATGGGTTCAGAAAAGACGATGAGCAAACCAGTTAACGGGATAGTAGTTAGAAAGATCAGTCTGAGATATTTGTTAAGTGTGCGACGAACTGCTAACCAATCTTGACAAGCAATCATCTTTGATAGGTAAGGAAGAATTGCGGTGCTTAAAGCAATGCTAATTAAACTAATTGGAGAAGCTGTTACCCTATTACCATAGTTGAGTGCTGCTAAACTGCCATTGGCAAACATAGCTGCCATTATTTGATCTATAGGTTCACTAGTGCATACTAATAATGAACCTGCAATCATTGGTGCAAATTGAGTAAAAATTTGGGAAAGATGAGAGTCTAAGGGATAGAATTTAGGCGTTAATGATATACCTTGCTTGTAGAGTCCTATTCCTAAAATCACCATTTCCAATACTGCACCCGATATTAACCCTCCAGTTATAGCGAAAACACCCCAAGTTGGAAACACAAAAAGTAAGATGACACTAATAATAGGGGTAATGAGGGGACTAATAGCAGCTAATGTAAAACGTTCTCCAGCATTTAAAATCGCGCTCCAAATACTAATAATTCCATTTAAGAGGATTATAGGTGCGATCGCACATAAAAGATGAAAAGTCAGATATAACTTTTGTGGTTCAAATTTTGATGCAATTCCTGGTAAATATAACGGTGCAGTACTCACCATGAATATGGTAGTTATTATCAGTAAAGCAATGCTCCACATCATTGCACCAGCAAACAGTTTTTCAGATTCTTTTTTACCTTCCTGTTCTCGCACCCAAATATACTTAGGAATCAGAGCCGCTTTTAAAGAACCGGCTAAGACATTAATGATAAAACTGGGAATTACTAAGGCAATGAAAAAAGCATCTAAATCATCTCCTGCTCCAAATCTCCAAGCTATGACTAATTCTTTACCGATAGCTGCAACTTTAACTAACAATGTAAATAGTCCAACAATTACAGCTTTACCGAAGATTTGACGATTTATAGAACCACTAGTTAACTTTTTCCAATGTACAATTAATCTTGGCAATTTTTGGCTTTTCATTTAGAGTATCTCCATACTCCACCTGATAATTTATCCAAGGGTTACAAAAGACTAGCATTGAGTTTGTAGTAAGGACTTTAGTCCTTGCTTGTTCGCGCAGGGAACGGAGAGAACGCAGAGAGAACTAAAGTTCTCACTACAAACCTTTAATTATTTATAGTCATAACTGGTTTTATGCTTCTCTGCTTTTCTACAGATTTATGATTCTCTAGGGATTTAGCTTTATATCCAGCCACAATTTTTTCTAAAAGGAACATGATGGATTTAGAGTCATTTTTAGCTGCGGCTATACATAATTCTTCTACAGTTATAGCTAAATTATCTGGAATAATCCGGCTGGCATTTTTGACAATCAAGAGCTTTTCATGTTCCGTTGGTTCGTAGCTTTCACCTGCTACAAATAGTTCCTCAAATAACTTTTCTCCCGGTCTTAAACCTGTATATACTATGTCAATATCTTTATAGACTTCATACCCTGAAAGTTTAATTAATTCCTTAGCTAAGTCTACAATTTTTACAGGTTTACCCATATTCAACATTAAAACTTCACCACTACTTCCAAGCACAGAAGCTTGTAAAACTAATTGCACTGCCTCTGGAATAGTCATAAAATAACGAGTGATGTCAGGATGTGTTACCGTAATTGGGCCACCAGATGCAATTTGTTTTTTGAATGTGGGTACTACACTACCTCGACTACCTAAAACATTACCAAATCTGACTGCAACATAATGATTTCCTGTTTCTTTAGCTGCTTGTAATACCAACATTTCGGCAACTCTTTTACTAGCACCCATAACATTAGTTGGGTTGACTGCTTTATCAGTGGAAATCATCACAAAATGTTTAACATTATATCTCTGTGCTAATGTTAATAAATTTCTAGTTCCAATCACATTATTAGTGATTGCTTCACTGGGATTTAACTCCATGAGGGGAACGTGTTTATGAGCAGCAGCATGGAAAATGACATCAGGTTTAAATCTATGAAATGTGTATTCTAATCGGGAAATGACACGAATATCAGCAATAAAAATAGAAATCTGTGGGATGTTTTGTGGTGAATTATTACTATATTTGAGAGATTGAACTAATTGCTCTAGTTCTTGTTGAATGTTGAAAACAGAATTTTCTCCGTGTCCAAGAAGTATGATGTTATTGGGTTGGCATTGAAAGATTTGGCGGCAAAGTTCACTACCGATTGAGCCGCCTGCACCTGTGATTAGTACAGTTTTACCTTGGAGAAATTGCGAAACTCGCTCAATATCTGTTTGTACTGGTTCGCGTCGCAGTAAATCCTCAATTCTCACATCTCTAATGCTGTCTATTCTGACTCGATTATTGAGAATTTCATGTATTCCTGGTAA
Organism: Aliinostoc maniaoense; assembly: GCF_058172895.1. Classification (NCBI taxonomy): domain Bacteria; kingdom Bacillati; phylum Cyanobacteriota; class Cyanophyceae; order Nostocales; family Nodulariaceae; genus Aliinostoc; species Aliinostoc maniaoense. The sequence continues at coordinate 408,171 of NZ_CP187952.1, forward strand.
AGTGCTAGTTTGGATGCCAGTTGCTTGGCAAATATCGACAACTTCCCGAATAATCTTACCTGCAACTGTAGGCATGGCAATGATTACTTTTTGGATTTGTAGAGATTTTACTACATCAGGAATTGTGTTGCGATCGCCTACTACCCGAATACCCCGAATTTTGGCGTGTAATTTCTGTGGATCATCATCAATAAAAGCAATAGGATTAAATCCCAATTGTGGATTTCTCTGCATTTCTTCTACAAGATCAATTCCTGCATTACCAGCACCGACAATCAAAACACGCTCTTGCAAAGAAAATACTGTATATTTTTGTTTGGTTCTTTCTATAATGCGAATACTAAAACGCACTCCACCAACACAAATACAAGAAAGCAAGCCGTCAATTAATGGTAGAGATGGGGGTAATTTAGCTATATTGATATAGGGTATTAAATCTAAGTTATAAAATATCAACATTTGAATAACTGTCGTAATCCCCATATATAAAACGATATTGATTAATTCTTCAATACTGGCATAACGCCAATAAAACCGATAAAACCGCAAATTCCATAAAACAAGTATTTTAACTAATAAAAAGATTACTGTGACTCTTCCTAACTCAGATATATATGTTTGTAAGCCGATTGTGCCATCTGAGCATAGAAGTAAGGCTAATAATGGTGTGAGTCCAAAAATAATACTGTCAATGACAATTAAATATTTATTTCTGAGATTTAAAAATTTTTTGAGCCAAGCATAGGAGTATTTTTGTATCCACTGAAGATAATTAAACAATAAGCCATTCATACTCGTATAAGCCTCTAGTTTATTAATTCTCAAGAAAAACAGGTGTGTAGGGGAAGCAAAAGTATTGCTTTTAAATCTGACTTGAGATATGAGTACTGTAGAGACGTTGCATGCAAAGTCTCTACATCATTTATTTGGTGCAACTTGATAGAGAATTGGTATTACTGAAAATCCAAAGTTTGAAATCACAGGATATTCTACTGTTAACCGTCAATCCTTAGTAGTTAACAATAAAAAATATGATTTATTCGCAGATGCGCTAATATTATTTTCCTTTTCATTAAATATCATAAATACCATTAAGCAGGCATCAAAAATGCAATTAATGTATATTTACTAGATATTTTTTATGAAATTGAATGGTGTAGAACTTAATGTCAGACATTATTGTTTTATCAGAAGATAATCGATTAAGTCTCGCCAGTTTGGCAAAATATCACAAATAAAAAATAAATAAATCCCACACTTACCTTTATTAATTATTGAATTTTTAGTTATACAAGTGGATGCAATTTGGCAAAAATATCAGATTGAAAAAATAATTACTTTGGCAGTAGAATTAAAGATGTATAAGGACATTAAACCTTTATAAGTGTTGAGGTGGTTCAAATTACATAGCTAGTTTTTATAATAAAAGCTAGAACGCAACAAAAAAGATTTTAATTCTGTACTATGTAATGAGCTTGACACTGATAAATAGCTAAAACATCAAATATCAGTAGTAAAATCAACAGTAATAGTAGGAATAATAGAGTGATTGAGAACATAGTAGTTTTATCAGTTGTTAAAGAGAAAGCTACCTTTTTGTTAGGCAATATCAGTCAGAGGGGGCAGTAAGAAAGTGGCAACTTAAAAAAATGCTATCAGTGTGTAGGCAAGAGGGCAGGGGAGATACAGAAAAGATGAACTGAGTAAATTGGATAATTTATTTTCTGGCAGCCCCTAAACTGGAGACTATAAGTATGTATAGTGAAAGTCACGATATTTGATTTGATGGCAAGGATTTTATGTCAGGTTCAGTAGACAACTTAGCCCCACTTCTGGAAGTTCAAAACGTCCATGCTGGATATATTAAAGATGTTGATATCTTACAGGGTGTGAATTTTCGGGTTGAGCAAGGGGAATTAGTGACGGTTATCGGCCCTAACGGCGCAGGGAAATCAACTTTAGCAAAAACTATTTTTGGCTTGTTGACACCCCATACAGGCACAATTACCTTTAAAGGAGAGAATATCGCCGGACTAAAATCCAATCAAATCGTCCGTCGGGGAATGTGCTATGTACCCCAAATTGCTAATGTGTTTCCGTCTTTGAGTGTGGAAGAAAATTTAGAAATGGGGGCTTTTATCCGTAATGATGCCCTCAAACCCCTGAAAGATAAAATATTTACCATGTTTCCCAGATTAAGCGATCGCCGTCGCCAACGTGCTGGTACACTCTCAGGAGGAGAACGTCAAATGCTAGCAATGGGCAAAGCTTTGATGTTAGAACCTAATTTATTGGTGTTAGATGAGCCTTCAGCCGCTTTATCCCCCATTTTGGTAACACAAGTGTTTGAGCAGATTAAACAAGTCAATCAAGGGGGTACAGCAATTGTATTAGTAGAACAAAATGCCCGCAAGGCTTTAGAAATGGCTCACCGTGGTTATGTATTAGAGTCTGGGCGCGATGCTATATCTGGGCGAGGGCAAGAATTATTGACTGATCCCAAAGTCGCTGAACTATATTTAGGTGCTGGGAAGGGACATTAGGGAGGTAGGCAAGGTAGACTTTGTTCTAATGCCCCATGCCCTTGAAAGGGCAGGGAGCAGGGGAGACAAGGGAGTTAAATTTGTCAACTCTCAACTCTCAACTATCAATTATCAACTGTCCACAGCGATATACTCACACCCCATCCGGGGTGCGGCACATCCTGCTTGATTCTTTTCAAAAATAGTTAGTGGCGAGTGAATGTGGCTTTTTTAGGTGATTCTCCTCAAGCAACACACGCACCAAACCAAATTAGTTTATTTAAAACGTCTTTTGCGTCTAGCTGCCACTGCTTTGCGTTTACGTTTCTCTAATGGGGTTTCAAAGTGCCGATGATACTTAACATCAGCTAATATACCAGCCTTAGATACTTGACGTTTGAACCGACGTAACGCTGAATCGATTCCTTCGTTTTCTCCTAAAACCACCTGGGTCATTCGTTTTCCTCGTTTTCCTCATTGATCAATAGTTTCCATTGTAATAGTAGCCTCAAACTTAGCCAAACTTATTACCCTTGTAACTAACAACAATGGCATTTTGTTCTTTGATGGTGATGTATCTGTAATTTTTGAGATGAGAAGAGGATTATCAAGTTTTTCTGACAAGCCATGCTCTCAACCTTGAGTATCTTTACTTAGGTTATGCTTTTGGGACTTTAAAACTCTTTGGTTGTAAGCGTTAAAAGTCAATCCTACCTCTGTTCAATAATTTAAATCCCACAGTTAAAGCGGAGAAAGCCAAAAATAAATTCCACAAGCTAATAGATTTAAAAAATATGCCCCCACTCAAAAACACAAGCAGGAAGCCAATAGCTAACAAAGCCCAGCCAAAATTACCAGTTTCTCGCCGAAAGAAGATCAAAGATAATGCACCCGTCATCATCGCTAAAACTGAAGCAGTTACAGGTAATCTCTGAGAAAACGAATAATAACCGCTCACAAATATAATGTTTTGAGCCAGGAAGTAGATACCTGCAAACAGTAGAATTAAACCTACAATTTTAATTAACAGCCTGCCCATAATATCTCTGCATCTTTGATGATGGCAGTGTTTATTGTTACCAAGATTATACTTTAGCTTGGCAAAAATTCTAGGGTATGTAAGTAAATGTTGTTGAATTGTAGTAAAAGTTTAAATCGGCACGGTTGACAAATATTTCTCATACCACTTGTTTTAATAACGGGTTTCCCTACACCCTGTTCAAATGTCTAAGCCTGTAACTCTTAGCTCTGGGGAATGCTCAACAGTGAATTGATAGTATACTTCTTGCTTTTGTTGGGGTGGAATAGTTAACCTCCATTCTAAAATTCCCATTTCGCTGAGTGGTATTTGGGGGTTACTGCGGGTGAGACGGACTTTAATTTGCTCGTTGCGGCTAATTGGTAGTTGTTCAGTTAACTTTAAATGAGTTTCTTGGTTGAGCAGGTTGTTTATTATTAAACGATAAGCGTAAGTCGTGCGGCGTTGGTTGCCCATCAATTTTTTATCTACTTGACGCTCAACTAAATCGCGCTCAATTTTTAAACCTTCGTCAATTCCTAAGTTAAGTTCAAATTCTTGTCCTGGGGCAGTATTTTCTAATTCAGTTGTGCCAATAAACATATCATCACGGAAAATATTGGCTGTACCTGCTAATAAAGTTGCCCCGTCGGGATTATTTTTGACATTTGCTTCTAAGTAAGCAAAGCTCACTAGACGTGGTGTGGCAACATACTGAAATTCACAGGGGTAATTGTCATTAAAAATAGTGCTTTTATGGGGTGCGCCATCACTAGGGATATTACCACCACCATTGAGTTTAAAGGTAACAATACTGCCTTCTTTGGCTACTTCTGATACTAGTGGTTTTGCCTGTATAAAATCTTCTTCTAGTTCGGATTCTGCCTCTGATCGCATTCCATCTGGAGTTGGGGCAGGTGTAGCTGCGATCGCAGGTAAAGATGGACTAGCTAGTTTACGTCGCATCGTGGGAGCTACTGGAGGATTAAAAGTATCTATATACCAAGGATCTAATTTTGGGGGCAATGTGCCTAATCCTGGTTTAGCAGTAGATAGGATAAGATTCACATCTTGCCAATCTTCGCCGGTGTTTTGGGTAATTTCTGCCAAGTAGCTCAAGTTAACTATCTTGCTGGTAGTATCCAAGCGCAAATCATATAAAGGCTGCCAACTGGCACGATTCACCGTGTAGGAGACTTCTAAGTCAAATTCTCCGGGTTCTGTCACTTCTACCGCCACAACCAAGGTAAAACTTTCTTTGGCGTGGGGTGTTTGAATACTTTGTAATGAGTTACGTAGGGCTTGGATTTGTTGTTCTAATTCTTGTTGTTGACTGGTACACTCAGCAGATGCGATCGCATATTCACTGTACTGAGTGCCTAGAAAATTGAGAAAATCTAGGGTTTCACTCAGACTCAGATTTTTCCGTGATAAACTTTGGGCAAAAGGTTCTTCTGTTTTTTCTCGTAAACCTGCAATAAATTGAGATTGTAAAGTTAAAGCATCTACCTGGGCTTGGAGATGGCGTTTTTCAGTTTTTAATTGTTCAATTTGTCTGGTGATTTGGGCAACTCGTTCGGCTACAGGCTCAGTAGTGTAAATGCGATCGCAACTCACCGCTAACAAACGCACTTGTACTGTACCCTTCCCGCTAACTCGAACAGACTCAGGTTCTAGAGTCACTGGCAGTAAAGGAATCACTAATTCCCGTTCCGAACCTGTGAGGGACACCTTACCCTGTCGTGTCACCAGGGCTTTATCAGTGTAGACTGTCACAGATACAATCTGACTTTGTACTGTTTTGCGCCAAGATGGTATTTCCGGGTTAACCACTGCCAGTTTTTCCTGTGTTAATTGACTCTGTTGAATTATTTAAGGTTTAAAGGTCTACCTAGTCAAGTCGCTACGCTCCAATTCAAAATTCAAAATTCAAAATTCAAAGTCAATTGATGACTCTTGACTGATTTAACTCCCCTGTCTCCCCTGTCTCCCCTGTCTCCCCTGCCCCCTGCCCCCTACTCCCTGCCCCCTGCCCCCTGCCCCCTGCCCCCTACCTACAAATCTACTGTGCTGCACTAACATCAGGAGGGACAGTTTGCTCTAGAAATTTTTTAGCTGCTTCCAGCAAATATTCGTAGTAAGTATGGGCGACGATGGAGAGCTGTTTGCCTGGTGGATAAACTATGTACCAAGTCCGCTTAATGGGAAAATGCTGTACATCTAAAATGCTAAATTCGGTATCTGTTAACAGAGTATGACGAGACAAAACTGAAATTCCTAAGCCACCAGCGATCGCTTGTTTAATCGCTTCATTACTGCCTAATTCTAGTTTAACTTTGACTTTGACTTCATGTTCGTCTAACAGACTCTGCACCGCGCGACGAGTTCCTGAACCTGGTTCGCGCATAATAAAAGGTTCATTGGATAAACGTTCTATGGGAATGTTTCTTTCCTTGGCTAAGGGATGATTTAAGGGAGCAAACACCACTAAGGGATTATCTAAAAATGGCTCACAATGAACATCTACATTTTCTGGAACTTGACTCATAATGTACAAGTCATCCATATTACTCATCATCCGTTCTATGATGCCTTCGTGGTTTGTGACTTGTAGGGAAATCTCAATTCCGGGATAAAGTTCACAAAACGGCCCCAACAAACGCGGAATCAAATATTTTGCTGTTGTGATGACTGCTAAACGTAATTGCCCTTGTTTGAGTCCTTTTAAATTGGCAACTTTCATTTCAAACTGGGCGATAGTTTCAAAAATTTGCCGACAGGTAGCAAACAATTCTCGCCCTGCTTCTGTCAAATAGAGGCGTTTTCCTACTTGCTCAAATAGTGGTAAACCTACCGATTTTGTCAGCTGCTTAATCTGCATGGAAACTGTAGGTTGGGTCAGAAATAATTCCTCAGCTGCACGAGTGAAGCTGCCATGTCTTGCAGCTGCCTCGAACACCTTCAACTGGTGTAGGGTCGCCTGATTCAAGGGTGATTCTCCTCTAATAGCGATTCATCAATATAAAATTAGTATCACTGAACACTCATAAATGATAGAGCTTCAGTCATATCAAAGTTATGAGTTTATTATAGATAAAACTCTATTCTCGCTATTAGAAGAAAATAGTTTTACTTATGGTCTTGAGAAGTTATGATCAAAAAACAAGCAAAGCGTAAGATGCCTTCCATCTGCATGATGAATGCTGAAAATTGAACCCATAATTTTTTAATGACAATTTCTCGGATTGTTCATTTTTTAATTAACAGTTCATGATTCATCATTCATCATTCCATACTTCTTCTGTAATTTTTACAGGAAGTTTGACTAATTCTGGCAACACTAACACTTCCCTTTCTGCAACTTGTTCTCTAATATTTACTGGCAATTTTAATGGTTGTTGTTCTTCAATCCAGCAACTAGCTATAGGTAAGGTTTGTTCTAATTCATCTAGGGGTCGAGGGATGACCATGACGGCGTTCAATTCCCCAATTCTTTCTGCTTCATACATTCCCGCTTCCACAGCAACGGCAACATTAGCCACAGAACCACGGATAATTGCTGTACACAAACCCGCCCCAATTTTTTCATAGGATGCTAGTTGGACATCAGCCGATTTGAGCATGGCATCACACGCGCCTACCATTGCTGGAAAGCCACGGGTTTCAACTAGACCAATGGCTTGATTACTTAATCGACTATACTGACCTTCTGCCATGAATTGACTGAGGCGGTTAGTAATAGGTAGCACTACGTCAAGGTTGGGAAACGGTCGGGGAATTACCAAGCTAGAAACCAGTTGACCAAACTGTTCAGCAGTTTGCACACCCGATTCTACAGCCAGGCGCACATCCGCAATCCCACCACGGACGATCGCGGTACAATGGCCACTACCAATTTTTTCGTAGCCAACTAAATGCACCCCAGCCGATTTGAGCATCATGTCCGCAGTGCCGACAATCGCCGGAAAACTGAGGGTAGATACTAGCCCTAGAGCCGTATCCTTGAAGCTGTCTTGACGACGGGTTGTCTGATTTGTGCTAATAGACCTTTGATTATATGTCTCCATGTGAATCCTCCAGGATACTCACAAACTAACACTTACTCAGAGCGATCAGCTACGCTGGGCGGAACGCCATCGTCAGAGACGGGGTTGTTTAATGCTTGCCTGTGGGGAAATAATGTTACTAGAAGTCTTTGGATACTCCCTTGGCCATAAATTTGAGTACCAAAGGTATCGGGGGATGGGGTAGCAGTTTCACCAGATGCTAAATTTTCTGGGCTGGGTTGTGTTGAGTTAGAGTCAGTCTGAGGATTTTCTTGTTCTACGGCAGCAGTTTGATTTTCTGGGGTGGGAGCAGATTCTGACACAGATGTAGACTGGTGTGTTAATTCCACAAAAGCTGCGGCTGAGATGCTAGTTGAGGTAATCACTTTGCTCTCATTGTTTGGGGGCTTTTGGGGAGTGGTAGTAGCAGGGGTATTTGTAGATGTCTCTGGAGGTGGTTCTTTGAGATTAATCTGCCGACTCTTATCTCCTAAAATTGAACCTGGTGGTACTACTAGCCCTGGGGCAACAGAACAGTTAAATACTGTCGTTGCTGCACCAATACAAGCGTTCATGCCAATTTTGCCTTGACCGACCATCAAAAACCCTGCTCCCAAGTTGACACCTGGTTCTACTTCTATTACGCCTTCACTAACTTGCAGAATTGACCCCATACCAATACAGACTCCTGCCCCGATGATAATCTTACTGTTTGTAGCCGCTTGGAGTATTACCCCTGGTGCAAGGACTGCACTAGGATGAATTGTCACCTCGCCACTAATGTAGGAATCAAAGTTATTGTGGAGGCGCAGTGGCGGCACAGACATGGAAACTTTAACCTCGGAAGCCGAATATCAAGGGAGTACTGAGTAATGAGTAATGAGTAATGAGTAATGAGTGTCAATGTTGAGTCAGGTGATTATTGCTTGTCATCAACAAAGACCTGAGTTGCAACTGCACTGACTACTCACAACTCAACACTTTTAACTCAGCACTACTATGGACGCTGAATAATTGTTTCTAAGACTCGCCGTTTGGCTTTGGGGTCAATGCCAATTAAGCGGACGTATTCACCTGCAAATTCGGCTAATGCTGATTCTATAGCAGCGATCGCTTCTCTTTCGGAATTAGCTGAAATTACACCTGTACTACTCCAAGAACCTGTGCGGAATCTTCTTTGGTCTACGTGTTCGATGCTAATCTTATAGCCACCAGTTAAAATCTGCCGGACTTGATCTACTACCTCAGAACTCAAACGAGTGCTAGTAGCTGTAGCTGTGGCTGTGGCTGTGGCTGTTGATCCACTCACTACTGATCTGGGGCTACTAGAGGGTGTAACTTGACCGTTGGGACGTTGGATAATGGTTTCTAATACCCGTCGTTTGGCTTTGGGATCAATGCCAATCAAACGTACATACTCACCTTGATGGCTGTCTATACATTCTTCTAAAGCCGAAACTACTTCATTGGCTGAAGTGGCTTCTATGGGTTTACAACTATTCCAAGAGCCAGTACGGAAGCGTCGCTCATCTACGTGTTCTGTGCCAATTCTGTAACCATTTGCCAGGAGTTGGCTAATTTGCTGCACGGTTTGTGCCGGTAGTCTACCACTACCAGATCCGTTACTATAGCTGCTGCCGTTACCGTTATAGCTACCGTTTGTCTGGGTTGCTGGTGCTTTAAAACTTGTAGAGCCTTGAACTACACCATCAGGACGCTGAATAATGGTTTCTAATACCCGTCGTCTACTAGAGTCAATTCCAAACAGACGCACATATTCACCACTGTGGTCTGCTAGACAGGCTTCTAATGCTGCTACTGCTTCTCCTACTGTTCTAGCTTCAATGGGTTTACAGCTAGTCCAAGAGCCTGTACGGAATCTTCTTTGGTCTACGTGTTCTGAGCCAATCTTATAACCTTGGTTTAATAAATAGCGTAATTGCTCTATGGTTTCTGCACCCAGGCTGTTGCTTGCCACTTCACTACTCCTTCCTATCTCTATGACATTAAGTTTATTACTTGTATAAGATTTAGCTTTCTCGGCGCGAATGGGTGCAATACACTTAGTATCAGCAGCACATAAATATCCAGCGCGCAGAGCTTGGTTAATCCCTATGACGTGATGAGCAAATTCTTCGTCTTGTTCTTGGACATCCGGCAAGCGGTCAGCTTGCTGTTGGGTGGTGATAACTGCCCCAGAAGGTACATACTTACCAGGAGGAATTTCTACATCTTGAATCAAAGCGTGCATCATCACAATGCAGCCTTCTCCTACCCTGGCATTAAATACTGTGGAGCGAAAGCCAATAAATGAATTGTCTCCAACATAAGCTGGCCCGTGAATTAATGCCATGTGGGTAATAGAAGCATTTTTCCCAACCCAAACCGAGTATTCTTGGTCATCATCACCAATGACTCGGCCTTGCTCTAAGCCGTGAATTACGACACCATCTTGAATGTTGGTGTTTTCTCCAATATAAAATGGTGTACCTTCATCGGCTCTGATTGAAGTTCCCGGAGCAACAATTACATTTGCACCTATAGAGACATCCCCAATAATGTTGGAAAAAGAGTGTACAAATGCGGTTTCATGGATTTTTGGTTCCGCTAAACTCCTTGACCACGGGGTTGGGGGAGCCGCCGTGCTGCGGACTGCCATCGTGAGATTCCTCCTGATTAAGATTTGGTCAATAGCCAATAAGTCAATAAAACTTTAACTTTTGACTGTTGACTTTTGACTACCTGTATTGATCTTTTTTGCTGTAAATAAGACGATCTTCTACGTAAATAGTATCAATTATCGCCACCACTGCTGCATCCACAGGACGCTGCTCACTTCCAGGTACTTGACGCGCCGCACTACCACGACTAATCAGCACCCACTCGTCCACTCCTGCACCTACGTTATCTGCTGCTACCTCGTATTTTTGCAGGAGGTTGCCTTCTTCATCTACTAATTGCAACAACAGTAGTTTGACACCTCTGAGACTAGGTTCTTTTTGTGTGCTAACTACTGTGCCACGTACTTTGGCAATTTGCATTACTTAATTATGGTCTTCTGCCGAAGGGACGAATCGCGTTCACATTTTCCCGGAATTGTTCTACATCTTCCGTATAACGAATTGGGAGAACATACTCTAAGTTTTCATGGGGACGCGCAATGATGTGTGTAGACAACACTTGTCCACCGTTAACGCGCTTTACTGATTCTACCCCTGCGCCTACAGAAGCTTGTACCTCGGATACATCACCTCTGACAATGACTGTCACCCGACCACTACCAATTTTTTCGTAGCCTACTAAAGTAACACGAGCAGCTTTCACCATCGCATCTGCTGCTTCTACTACTGCGGGAAAGCCTAGCGTTTCTACCATTCCTACTGCAATTGACATTCTTTTGATTCCTGAATACAGTTTTTATCTTTTGATGCTCAAGAAGGCAACCCCGTTCATGAGTTTTTCTACTCAGCTTTTAGGTACGGAACTGTTCAACAGCTTCCGTGTAACGAATCGGTAACACGTATTCTAAGTTCTCGTGGGGGCGGGCAATGATGTGTGTAGATACCACTTCACCACCATTTACTCTTCTGGCTGCTTCAATTCCAGCTGCTACTGAGGCTTGTACCTCAGAGACATCTCCCCGCACAATTACGGTGACTCTAGCACTACCGATTTTTTCATATCCTACCAGAGTTACGCGTGCAGCTTTCACCATCGCGTCAGCTGCTTCTACTACTGCGGGAAATCCCTTAGTTTCAATCATTCCAACTGCAATTGGCATCCCATATCTCCTAAAAAATTAATCCAATCTCTACTACGGTTTGAAATTTTGCACGGGGAAGCTGATCTTGAGCTACAAAAACACTCCCAAACTAAGCATAGGAAAGCTTGGCATCTCTGGCAATATAAATTAGTATAATAGTTTATAATAAAAAAGTTTTAAAAAACTTAACAAAAATTTGTACCTGTGATCTATTTAATCAAAGTTTATGGATTACTAGAGTAACCACTTGTGCTTTATAATTTTTTTATTACATTTAGCAAAAGATATTTATAGTCAAGCCCAATCCTGTCTGGCAAGGAAAGCTCTGAGTCTGGAGATTTTACCGTCTCTGGTTTTCCCGTAATTTCTAGTCAGGATAAAAACTATTTGCAAAACACATAAGTTTTTTAAATAGGTTGTATAAACTGAGGTTTTCAAGGTAGAAACTGAGAGTTTAAACCAGATAAAATATGCAAGCTCCCCATCCATTACCATAAATCAGATTGATTTTAATAGTAATTTTTGTAGGGGATAATCAGGAAAAAATACTCATCTAAGAGTTTCAGCAAAAAAATTAAAAAAAGCAGAGTTTTTAGGATAGTTTATTTTTGGTAGTAAATGATTGTATTAAGGGTTTTAAGAAAATTTAAAGCTGGGTCTGGAAGGGAAATATAAATGAACGAGTTTCTATTTGCAACAAGTTGGTGTATGCCTTTTTATAGTTTGATAGGCGCACTGATCACGTTGCCGTGGAGTATGGGTATAATCCGACGAACAGGGCCAAGACCTGCGGCGTATTTTAACTTGTTGACTACCCTTTTAGCTTTTACTCATAGTCTCTTAGTATTTAAGGATATTTGGAACAGAGAACAAGAAACCTGGGTCATTACTTGGTTGCAAGCGGCGGATTTAAATTTATCCTTTGCCTTGGAAATTTCACCAGTTAGTATTGGAGCAACAGTATTAATTACAGGGCTGAGTCTACTAGCGCAAATCTATGCTCTAGGTTACATGGAAAAGGACTGGGCTTTAGCACGGTTTTTTGGACTGCTGGGATTTTTTGAAGCTGCACTCAGTGGTTTAGCTGTCAGTGATTCTTTATTCCTCAGCTACGTACTATTAGAAGTGTTGACCCTTTCAACATATTTGCTGGTGGGATTTTGGTATGCACAGCCTTTAGTTGTAACAGCAGCCAGAGATGCGTTTTGGACAAAACGGGTGGGAGATTTATTACTACTGATGGCAGTAGTAACCCTTTCTAACTTAGCGGGTAGTTTAAATTTCTCGGATTTATCTGAGTGGGCGCAAACAGCGAATTTAAACCCAGTCACCTCAGCATTATTAGGTTTGGCTTTGATTGCTGGCCCCTCTGGTAAATGCGCTCAGTTTCCGTTACATATGTGGTTAGATGAAGCAATGGAAGGCCCTAACCCAGCTTCTGTGATGCGGAACTCCTTGGTGGTAGCGGGTGGTGCTTATATATTGTACAAACTACAACCGATTTTGGCTCTCTCACCTATAGCATTGAACGCTTTACTAGTTATAGGTAGTGTCACAGCCGTGGGAGCGAGTTTAGTAGCACTGGCACAAACTGATATTAAGCGGGCTTTATCTCATTCTACTAGTGCTTACATGGGATTGGTATTTTTAGCAGTGGGTTTGCAGCAGGGGGGTGTAGCCCTAATGTTGCTATTGACCCATGCGATCGCCAAAGCATTATTATTTATGAGTTCAGGCTCAATCATTTTCACTACCCACAGTCAAGACTTGACAGAAATGGGTGGTTTATGGTCAAGAATGCCAGCAACTACCACAGCTTTTATCGTCGGTTCGGCGGGGATGGTGACATTATTACCACTGGGTAGTTTTTGGGCAATGCTAGCCTGGGCAGATGGTTTAGTGAGAGTTAGCCCCTGGGTGATTGCAATTTTAATCTTAGTCAATGGGTTAACCGCCTTAAACTTAACACGGGTATTTAGATTAGTCTTTTGGGGTCAACCGCAACAAAAAACCCGTCGTGCGCCGGAAGTTGGTTGGACAATGGCTTTTCCAATGGTATCCCTGACCATCATGACTTTAATCTTACCTCTGATGCTACAGCAATGGTACTTGCTACCTGCTTGGGAAAGTATTGATTGGTATGTGGTTTTAGTATTGGTTGCCTCTAGTGTAGCTGGGGTAGTGATTGGGTCAAGTATATATCTGCACAAAGCTTGGTCACGGTCGAGAATTATGGCTTGGCGTATGGTGCAAGACTTATTAGGTTACGACTTTTACATTGACCGCATTTATCGCCTGACTATAGTCAGTGCCGTAGCCATACTATCAAAAATTTCCGCTTGGAGCGATCGCTATTTAGTCGATGGTTTTGTCAACTTAGTTGGTTTTGCCGCTATTTTCAGTGGACAAGGCTTAAAATACAGCATTTCCGGTCAATCCCAAGGATATATGTTAACTATCCTAGCGGTAGTCAGCGTCTTGGGCTTTTTCATTAGTTGGTCATTAGGTTTACTGGATAAATTGCCTTTTTAGTGGGCATCGGGCATCGGGCATTGGGCATCGGGCATCGGGCATTGGATATTTCTCCCTTGTCTCCCCCTGCCCCCTGCCCCCCTGCACCCTGCCCCCAGTCCCTTAACCCCATTCCCCTTGAGTTCTATGTTAAGTGCTTTAATTTTTGCCCCCTTCTTGGGTGCGCTGTTAGTTGCTTTGTTGCCTGCGGGCGTAAATGGGAAAATCTCCCGGAGTATTGCTTTAATAGTTGCAGGATTTATTTGCTTGTGGACTGTCATCTTGACAACCCAGTTTAATCCAGGGGAAGTTAACCAACAGTTTAGTGAATTTTTACCCTGGATAGATGCGTTGGGATTGAATTATAATTTGGGAATAGATGGGCTATCCTTGCCTTTGCTGTTGTTAAATGGATTATTGACGGGTATAGCTATCTACAGCACCGATGAATCTCTACAACGTCCTCGGTTATATTACTCCATGATTTTGGTGTTGAGTGCTGGAGTAGCCGGAGCATTTCTTGCCCAAGATTTACTACTATTTTTCTTATTTTACGAGGTAGAACTGATTCCCCTGTATCTGCTGATTGCGATTTGGGGAGGGGCAAAAAGAGGTTATGCTGCCACAAAATTTCTGATTTACACTGCTGTTTCAGGAATCCTGATTTTAGCTAGCTTCTTGGGTATGGTGTGGCTCAGTGGTGCTAATAGTTTTGCCTTAACAGCATTTAATCCTCAGTCTTTACCATTAGCTAGCCAATTGCTACTGCTAGGAGGAATTTTAATTGGATTTGGCATTAAAATGCCCCTAGTTCCCTTTCACACATGGCTACCAGATGCCCACGTTGAAGCTTCTACACCAATTTCCGTCTTGTTAGCTGGTGTGTTATTGAAACTGGGGACTTATGGCTTATTGCGGTTTGGCATGAACTTGTTACCAGATGCTTGGGCATATTTAGCCCCTTGGTTAGCGGTTTGGGCAGTGGTGAGTGTGTTGTATGGCTCATCCTGTGCGATCGCGCAAACTGATATGAAGAAAATGGTAGCCTATAGTTCTATTGGTCATATGGGCTATATCTTACTAGCCGCCGCCGCCGCCACACCATTAAGTACCTTGGGGGCTGTCATGCAGATGATTAGCCACGGTTTAATTTCTGCCATGCTGTTTTTATTGGTGGGGGTTGTCTATAAAAAAGCTGGTAGCCGTGATTTAAATATCATTCGCGGACTGTTGAACCCAGAACGGGGTATGCCTTTAATTGGTAGCCTAATAATTATCGGCGTAATGGCTAGTGCTGGGACTCCGGGAATGGTAGGGTTTATTTCCGAATTTATTGTATTTCGGGGTAGTTTCGCTGTATTTCCCATACAAACCCTGTTATCAATGATTGGTACAGGGTTAACGGCGGTTTACTTCTTAATTCTGGTTAACCGCGCCTTTTTCGGGCGATTATCTGAGCAAGTTATTGCCCTACCTAGAGTTTACTGGAGCGATCGCACTCCTGCCTTTATCTTAGCTGCTTTAATTGTCATTTTTGGTATCCAACCCGGTTGGTTAGTACGTTGGACTGAACCCACGGTTACTGCTATGGTCAGCGTAGAACATACAGTGGCAACTGTCTCTTTAGAAGCGACAAAAAGCCAAAAATAAATGTTTGGTGTAGGGGTGTAGCAGGGTGCGTCAGACAGCTTAAATGCTCTCAATAAATATATTTTTGATATCTGACGCACCCTACAAGACTAAAACCCACATTTTACGATAACTCCCTAATTACGAATTACGAATTACGAATTACGAATTACTACAGTCTAGTAATTAATAAACATAATTTTAAAAAATATCTTTATTATTTGGAGAATTAAAATGGTAACTGTTAGAAAAAAACAAAATCGCAATCCCTTAGAGGAGTATATTCAACGCCTGCTAACAGGACAAGCTTTACTAGTAGATAATCCAGGCAATGTCTTAGAAGTTGTAGGGATTCTTAAAAGTTATGGTGTAGTTCTGGATGCTTACTCAAAAAATCTAATTTATATTGCTGAACATCAATTTTTAGTATTTTTTCCCTTTTTTAAATATTTTAATGGGGAAATTAATTTCCAAAAATTACTGCGCCATTGGTGGCATGACCGAATTAATTTTGAGTATGCTGAATACTGCATGAAAGCCATGATGTGGCACGGTGGCGGCGGTTTAGATACTTATTTAGATACCCCAGAATTTCAACAAAGAGCGCAAGCAGTGATCAAAGCAAAATTTGCGATGAATCCTGCAATTATGGGTTTGAATCAATTATTTCCCGACTTTTTAACTGAACATTTACGCGTCTCGGCTTACTACAGTGGTTTAGGACAATTTTGGCGGGTAATGGCTGATATTTTCTTAAACTTATCAGACCGCTATGACAGAGGTGAAATTAAAACGATTCCCCAAGTTGTAGACCATATTAAAGCGGGGTTAGTAGCGGATGCTTTAAGGCCAATTACCTATGCTGTGAAAATTAATAAAAAAGTCTATGAAATTATCCCTCAAAGTTTAGGTTTGACTTTTTTAGCAGATACCGCCGTACCTTATGTAGAAGCAGTATTTTTTAGAGGGACTCCATTTTTGGGAACAGTTTCATACAACGCCCAAGCTTATCAAATTCCACCAGATCAATCTCGATTTCAATATGGAGCATTATACGCTGATCCATTGCCTATTGGTGGTGCAGGTATTCCTCCGACATTGTTAATGCAGGATATGCGTCATTATCTCCCAGAATATCTGCATGAAGTTTATCGCCGCAGTTTGCGAGGTGAGGATGATTTACGGGTGCAGATTTGTATGACTTTCCAAAAATCTATGTTTTGTGTGACGACAGCCGCGATTTTGGGATTGATGCCTTATCCGGCAGATACTGAAAACGCATCTGAGCAAGAGGCTAATCGAGTTTATTTAGAAAAGTGGATGGATAGGTTACAAACTTCCCAGTTATTGACTGTCAATAAGTAAAAGAGTGCAGGATTTAGGGAATCTTGCCACTCACGAGGGGGAAGGCTGAAGAATTTATCAATAGGGGAAAGCGATCGCTTTCTCCTTCTTAATATTAGACCTCTTGGACGAATAATTGAACAATCCTAATACATAACTTCAAGAGTTATTTTCCTGCGTTCTTCGCTAGTAATGTAAAAAAAATTGTATTTAGTTCGTAGTAAGGACTTTAGTCCTCTCATAAGGACTAAAGTCCTTACTACAAACGTTTAATTATTGACACCATTAAGAACATTCTGATAACTTTCTTTTAGCGTAATAGCAATCAAAATGAATCAGAGCATCTCTACTAGAAGAAAATTGTCTTGTTGTTGTGTATGGACTGCTATCTGAACTAGCTTCTCTTAACCAAATTTTCAAATAATAATTGTTATTATCGCTCTGCCATAATTCATAACGATATTCACCTCCTACACCTTCGCTATTTAAATAGTCAGCGAGTGCTGTATTTGATGAAGATATCAGGCTGAATCCTATCACAACAGAAATGGCGGTTAATTTGAATAGTTGGCGGAATTTCATAGATACACACACAATAAATACACAACAAATTATCTGCTTCTAGCTTCCTGCACCAGTGTATATTTATACCTCAGTAAAGGTACTTTACTTTATGTAAAGATATTTTATACCAACGCTTAATTTTGAATAGTGGATTTAAAGCCTTGATTAATCAGCTATTCCAGAATAAAAAAATAATACTTATAAAAAATAGAGCATAAATAGTTACATTTTTCTTTCCCCATTCCCCATTCCCCATCATTCATCTATTGACGAGAGATTTCTGTGGGTAGTTGCTGGATAACACGCATAAACAGCGATGGATTATTTAATGCTTGAGAGAGAATCAATGAACCTTGAATGGCGATCGCCACATCTTCCCCTCGCTGTGTAGCCAGTTCCTGATCCATTCCATCTGCAATTAACACACTGGCGATCGCATTTATCCAACCACGAAATAACGCTTCTACCTTGGCGTGAAATACATCACGGGCTGAACCTAACAGCAAAATTGCAAACAAACAAGGTTGCTCTCCCTGTTCATAAAGTTCGCTGAGGCGATCGCACATCCGCCGCAATTTTGTTACAGCATCGCCTTCACTATCAAGTGCTGGCAAGATATTTTCTCCTAACCACTGTTCCAAATAATCCAGCACCGCCGTTACCATTTCATCCTTACCCCCAGGAAAGTGATGATACAGACTAGCCTTACCTAGTCCAGTTGCTTCCGAAATCTTGGACAGCGTTGCACCATCGTAGCCATACTGCCGAAACAGCTGTAACAGGCAGGGAATATACGTTTCTTTGGGCATTTGTTTAAAACGTCAAAAAATTTTTGGTTTGATCTGTTGACATTGTACCGAACGTTCGATAAAGTATCAATATACCGAACGAACGGTACAGTAATTACAGCCAAGAGTACCTATGAAACGATTTCAGGACAGAGATCCTCAACCACCTGTCAAGCAGACATTTAGGTGTTGGGATGAAATCTGTACTTTAGCAGTGCTATTCCCGCTAGAACGCGAATTTCTCCCCTTTGAACAAGCTCCGCCAACCAGATAAGTAGAACGGTGTAAATAATTAAAGGTTTGTAGTAAGGACTTTAGTCCTTATGAGAGGACTAAAGTCCTTACTACGAACTAAATGAAGCAAAAAATCAATCAATAAATTCCTGATTTTGGAGAACTAAGCCATGATCAAACTCTATGGACACGAACTATCCGGTAATAGCTATAAAGCAAAATTAATGCTCTCGCTGTTGGGTAAAGATTACGAATGGGTGAAAGTGGATTTACTTGCAGGAGCGCACAAACAACCAGAATTTTTGACTCTCAACCCCTTTGGACAAGTACCGCTTTTAGTTGATGGTAATACGATTTTGGCAGATGCTCAGGCAATTTTAGTTTACCTAGCACGGAAGTATGGTTCAGAACAGTGGTTGCCTCTAGAAGCAGAACCGATGAGCCGTGTAATGCGCTGGCTATCAACTACGGCTGGAGAAATTCGGCAAGGGACAGAATCAGCGCGTTTGTATCACCTATTCAAAGCCACTAGCATCAATATAGAACGGGCAAATCAAAAATCAGAGTTCATTCTGACACAACTGAATAACCATCTTGCAGAGCGAGAATGGCTAGAGTTAGGACATCCAACAATTGCAGATATCGCTGTCTTCCCCTATGTTGCTCTTGCTCCCGACGGCAAAATTTCCCTTGCGCCCTATCCTCATATTCAATCTTGGATTAATCGCGTCAAACATCTCCCCGGTTTCGTGGGAATGATTGGCATTGATAAGTGATAATTTTTACCTTTTACTTTTCTTTACATCCCAAAATAACTATGCCACGCAAATTTGGAGAAATTGCCTTTACTCCTGAAGTTCAGGCTGCACAATTAGAACGGGGTTCACGGCAGACTTATGAACGCTATATTGCCAATGGCCCTGCTAATGACACCATTACCCCACAAATTGCCGAATTTATCGGCCGCTTGGACGGATTTTATTTGGGAACAGTCAGTTCCAATGGCTATCCTTATATCCAGTTTCGCGGCGGTTCACCTGGTTTTCTGAAAGTTTTGGATGAAAAAACTCTAGGATTTGCTGACTTTTCTGGAAATGTACAGTACATTACCGTCGGCAACTTATCAGGAGAAGCCAAAGCATTTTTGTTTTTGATGGATTATCGTCACCGCAAACGCATCAAGATTTGGGGAAAAGCCGAATATATCGAAGGGGATTCAGCTTTAGTTGATCAGGTTCGTGTCCCCGACTACCCAGCAGAAATTGAACGTGTGATTCTCTTTCACGTTGAAGCTGTAAGTGAAAACTGTCCGCAGCACATTCCTATTCGCTATGGCGTTGCGGAAGTGGAAGCCATGATTGCTCCCCTTCAGGCGCGGATTCAAGAGTTGGAACGGAAATTAGGTAAACAACCTAAAAATTAGCAGGGGAGCAGGGGGCAGGGTGCAAGGGAGAAAATCTTTCCCCTCTGCTCTCTCCCCTGAAGCCTGCCACTACGCAAAGTTGACTTCTCTCTGCTTTTAAGTATGGAGTTCACTACACCCCACACCCTCTTAATTTAGGCGATGAGTCTTGATCAATCTCCTAAATAAATACCCAAACCACGCGCCGTTTTGACTAAGGTATCCTCTGGGTTGACGGCTTTATATTGGGCGATCGCTTCTGCAATTGGTACATTTAATACCTGGCGATTTTGCCAAGTTACCATGTAATCATATTTACCTTCGTCAATCAGGTTAACTGCTGCTACACCAAAGGCGGCGGCGACTAGTCTATCTAGTGGTGAAGCTGTTCCACCCCGTTGGATGTGTCCTAAAACGGTGACGCGTGTTTCTGCACCGATGCGATCGCTAATTCTATCAGCTAGGTATTCACCAATACCACCATATCGAGACTGTCCCAAGCGATTAGTCATGGTGAGGATTTCACCTTCTTGGGTACGTACTGCTTCAGAGACAATGATTAAACAATAGTTTTTACCTGCTTCCTGGCGTTCTTTAATTTTGTAGCAAATCTGGTCTAGATTGTAGATAATTTCGGGTATTAAAATTACATCTGCTCCCCCAGCAATTCCCGCCGCAATGGCAATGTGTCCAGCATCACGCCCCATCACTTCTAAAATCATGACTCGACTGTGAGAAGCTGCGGTAAAATGTAACCGATCAAGGGCTTCTGTGGCAATATTGACGGCTGTATCAAATCCAATGGCGTGTTCGGTGATGCCAATATCATTATCAATGGTTTTGGGAATAGCAACTAAGTTAATGCCCCCTTGTTGTGCGAGACGACGCAAAATAGCCAAACTACCGTCGCCACCAATGCCAATTAAGGCATCTAAACCTAGTTGATGATAACCTGCAATAATTTCCTCAGAGCGATCGCATATACTACCATCAGCCATTGGAAATGCAAAAGGATCTCCTTTGTTGGTAGTGCCTAACATTGTGCCACCGGAAGTTAACACCGGATCAACTTGTTCAATTTCTAGTTTTGTAAATTGCGGTGGGCGTGCCATTAAGCCTAGGGTTGCTTGTTTAATTCCTAATACTTCCCAACCTTTACCGCTAGCACAATGAACAACAGCCCTAATTACAGCATTCAAACCAGAACAATCTCCGCCACTAGTAAGAATGCCAATTCGCTTACTTTTACCCATATTTTTAACAGTGAACAGTTATCAGTTAACAGTTATCATTCAAATCTCTTTATTTCCGGTCTGCATATTCTTGCACCTCGGTTAAAAACCGGGTTTCTTGCAAATCCTAAAAGAAACCCGGTTTTTTAGGGCTGTTAATACATTGAGCATCTCAGTGCATTTTTTATTGATTCGGTACTTTAAAAAGACTATGGTAATTTGGATATATCTAAGTTACTCTGACACAAAATTTTATTGAAATTATTAAGTAATTTATAATTTCATCAAAAATATTGTTGATTAATATCACGATTTAACTAGGACAAACTGGGTGAGTAAGTGCTGAATTTTGGGGTGTTAAATTGGCAGATTCTGCTGTTAACACTAAATTACCTTGGCTATCAAAGGCTAAAGCTTGGGCTTCTACAATAGTTGTTTCTGGAGAATGGGGAATTTGGGGGGAATTAGTGCTATTTTTGCTGATATTATTGACATCAATCCAATTAGCGATCGCCGATTCACTTTGGAGCGTATCATAAGGATTTATCGGTGTACCGCCCTTACCTGTAACTAAAAATTCATTTGGCTGTTTAGCTATAGCTTGACTACCACGGCATTTTTGAGCAATTTGATTGGAAACATCAGTCACATTTCCTGGTAATTCTGTTAAGCCTTGGCTGGGATCTACTTCTGGGGTAACAATTTCTACAGTACCGCTTAACTCTGGAGTTGCACCAGTCGCCGTAATATCACTTTCTGGAGTCAAGGAATTACGAAACTGCGTACCAATAATACCTTGAGCCGTAACTTTCACACGCCCACCCCGAAAATCGGCTGAGTTAGCACTAATATCACTATTCTCAAAGGCAGCTAATAATTTAGTTTCAATATTAATATTACCCCCAATCACATTATTACCAATAGCGTTGGTGGTGATGCTGCTATTGCCACGCAGCAAAATTAAATCTTGAGAACGTAAGGTAATATTCCCTTGTGACTGGCTGGAATTATTACTAACACCACGAGTATCAGCATTGATAAAAGCTTGATTATCTAAATTAATCGCACGAGCATTAACAAACAAGTTACCCGCACTCCCTAAGCCTCTATTTCGCACTGCTACACCTGCACCCTGGGATATTTGCAATAAGTTAGTATCAATTGTCAAGTTACCAGCATCCCCTGTAGAGTTTGCAGTTGCTGTGGCAAACAAACCACTAGGAAACGCCCCATTGATAGCAGTACCAATTAATTGTACTTTTTCTGTAGCATTCACTGTTAAATTACCAGCTTGTGCTTGAGTGTTGGTGCTAGCAGCCACTTGCGCCCCATCTCGCACCAATAAACTAGCAGTATCAACTCTCAAGTTACCAGCATCCCCCGTTGCACCTGGTGCGGCTACCGCAAATAAACCACTAGGAAATAAATCACCATTCAAAGAAGTACCAATTAGTTCTATTTTCTCCCTCGCCTGCACATTTAAATTCCCACCTTTACCTGTACTAAAGGTACTAGCACTAATTTGCGCCCCACCCTGCACTAACAAACTAGAAGTGTTAACTGTTAGTTCTCCTGCATCTCCTCTACTTCCAGAATTAGCTTGACTAAACAAACCACTGGGGGCATTTTGAGGAGAAACACCAATAAGTTTAATGCTGTCGGTAGCTTGCACATTTAGATTCCCTCCCTTACCCGACGCAAAGGTACTAGCACTAACCTGCGCTCCATTTTCTACTAATAAATTCCGCGTTAAAACTGTCAAAGTGCCTGCATCTGCCGTAGCTTTGGGATTAACTCTCGTAAATAAACCACTAGAAATTCCACTAGCGGCAGTTCCCAAAAGTTGCACCTGTTCACTAGCATTAACAGTTAAATCGCCACCCGTGCCTTTACTAAAAACGTTAGCACTAATTTGTCCGCCATCTCTTAGGAACAATTCACGAGTATTAATATCAATATTCCCTGCATCTCCTCCTGCGGTTGTGTTACTAAACAAACCACTAGGGAGAGTATTGTTGATTCGTAAACCTTGAACAGATGACAAAAATATCAATGAACTATCGATAACAGGCTCATCTATTAACAGATTATTTTCTTGTGGAACACTAGCAAGTCTACCCGTAGGAGAAGTGCCAATAATTTCTATTTTATCTGTGGCATTAACTGTCAATTTCCCAATTGTTTCAGAACTAGAGTTAGCTGTCATCACCTGTGCGCCGTCTGCAATTGACAACACTTTTGTGTGAATTGTCAGTGAGCCGCTATCTTTGCCATGAAAATTTCTAGTAAATAAACCACTAGGATTAATCTCACTTACTGAGCTACCTGATAATGTCACTGACTCAGAAGCATTGACAGTTAAATTACCCCGTTGTACTGGTGCTAAATTATCGAAAATATTCATGAAATTAGGCAAATCATTACTACCAGCATTAGTCAGGATTTGCCCCCCATTCACTATAGATAAATGTCGAGTGTTAATTGTCAAGTTGCCGGTTGTTTTTGTTATATCGTCTGAGGCGGTGGCAAATATTCGGCTAGAACGCTGGGAGTCAGAATCAAGGTTACTGATCATTTGCACCCTCTCTGATGCGTTAATGATCAAATTACCTTTATTAGCTGCAATATAAGCCCCATCTTTCACTAATAAATTTTGTGTGTTGATGGTGATAGTACCGGGAAACCTGGTGGAACTATTAGAATCAATAGCAGTATTATTTAATATTTCTATATTTTCTCTAGCATTAAATGTTACGTCATTCTCTGCACTCAAAATTCCATTGTTGAAGATAATATTTTTACCTGTAAGTTGGATATCAAACAGACGGCTAATATTAGTATTTCCAGATATTTGTAGATCACCTAAGTTTGGGGCGGCATCAAAATTCAATGTAAAACCTAATGGTGTGGAGTTGATACCTACTAAACCTGCTCCAGCTACACTACCAATTTCTACTCTACCACTGGATTTTTCCGTACTAATATTAGCATTCTCAACAATAACATTGCCCCCAAGCAAAGCTAAAGTTTGTAAAGATTTTACTTCTAGTACAGTTGGATTTAAATCAGATTCTCCTTGCACATAAATACTACGAGGGTTCACTCCCAACACGAAACCAATAGGAGTCTGAAAGTTTGGTTTTTGCTCGGCATCGAGTTCTGATTTTCCACCAATTTGTAACCCA
Source organism: Aliinostoc maniaoense (assembly GCF_058172895.1). NCBI lineage: Bacteria > Bacillati > Cyanobacteriota > Cyanophyceae > Nostocales > Nodulariaceae > Aliinostoc > Aliinostoc maniaoense. The sequence goes on from NZ_CP187952.1 coordinate 432,409, forward strand.
ATTGGTGTTTTAATATTCAGTAGAGGTGTACTTGCTTCTGGTGTAGCACTAAAAATTTCACCATCTAAAAAATTGATACCGTTGGCTGTACTGGCAAAAAATGAGCCGCCAATTTCTAACCGCGCCTTAGCTCCAAAAATAATGCCGTTGGGATTGATAATAAATAAATTGGCGCGTTCATTAGCTTTGATAATGCCATTAATCTGAGAAACTGTCCCACCTGTGACACGGCTAAAGATATTTTCAATGTAGGGCTGATTATCAAAATAAGCTGTGTGATCTGTGGGGAGAGAAAAGCTAGAAAAACTATGAAATAGATTGTTGCCTATTTCAGTGCCACCTTGAATTAAAAAGGTTTGATTAGATGGGGTAACTTGGGAATTGTTAGGTAAAGTTTGGTCTGTAATAATTTGAGCATGAGCGCGATCGCTTGTATTCAGCGTCAAGCTTGTGCTAAAAATTACAACAATTAGCACTTTCAGACTATGATGACAATTCGATAGTTTTAGTAAGTGGTAAATCAAGACCTAGTTTACTCTATCAGTTTAATATTTATCAGCAAATTAGTGAGGACTTACGCAAGTGTCACAATTAATATTTGGTGCGTGACGCTATCAGTCTTATGACTTTCGTAGCATCACACAATGGCAATAAAGCGAGAACTCAGTTCGGTGGCGAGAAAAACCCACACCGCTTTTTGCCTCCCCCATACAATATGCTAGTTGCGTAAGTTCTATAATTGCATATTAGCTGAATTAAAAGGCAGTAATAATTTCTTTTATACACATAAAAAACATTTTTTCATGTTGACTGTTGAGTGCTGATTATTAACACTCACAAAACATCATTAGTAATAAATTCAGTAGGCAGTATGTATAATATTTTAGCAATTCCACGCAATAGAATTGCGTGGATTCAGGCAAAGGTGACGCTCACTTTTCGCGCTTTTTCCCTATTTAGGTGTAAGCTGTAATGCACCAAAAGGTTTGGGGAAGGTGCATTACTGGCGTGGCTATGTATATTTTAGAAATCAAATATGATTCCTAGAGTTTAATCTTTAATTTGTACACCAGCTTTCACAGGATCAAAATTTGGGGGAAAATGAGTACTGCGATCGCAATCTGCATTTTCTAACATTGCTCCTTGGAGATTAGCTTGGCGTAGATCAGCTGACATCAACATTGCACCTCTTAAATCGGCCTGTTGCAAATCAGCCTGACTTAAATCAGCAAAGCTTAAATCAGTACCTCTCAGATTTGCTCCTCTGAGGTTAGCTGTACTCAAGTCAGCGTAACTCAAGTCAGATCCTTTCAAGTCAACGCCTTGTAAATTGGCATTAGCTAATTCAGCTCTGCTAAAATCCCGCCTACCCGTGATGTACATCTCCATCAGAGTTGCTACCGTACTAATTGGCTGTTGGTAATTAACTTCAGACATAAAACAGCCTCACATCAGATTTTTTGATCAGTGTTCAATTATGTTGCGCTACACAAGTTAATCATAGAACTACCATCCTCGCTAGGTAATAATTCCAAATTAAAAATTAAAAATTACCCTTCAAAGTAGCCGTCATGAACTGCGTACACCAGAACACATGAAAAAGTCTTTCCCTTACACCCCTATACCCTTACACACGCGAGTTGCTACAAGTCGGCAAAGCCGCCCAACGCACTCGCTCCCCTACACCCCTACACCCCTACACCCCTTTTCAAGTGAGACTGATTTAACTCCCCCTGCCCCCTGCCCCCTGCCCCTTGCCCCAATCCCTCACAACTTCCTCAAATTGTTCGGTTAATGTTGCAAATGGAACTTCCTTGGCTGATGATACCGATAAAAATGCCCACCCGATAGACAAAATCTAAATTGTAAATTTCAATTTTGATTTATTTAGCTCAGAGAGATAAAACAATGGACAAAAAAGTGATGGTAATTGGTTATGGTAACGACTTGAGGAGTGATGATGGCATTGGACAAAGAATAGCAGAAGAAATTGCTGCTTGGCATTTACCATCTGTGAAATCTCTAGCAATTCATCAACTTACACCAGATTTAGCCGATGCTTTAGCCAACAGTGATTTAGCCATATTTGTAGATGCTTGTTTACCTGTAGATGGCTATGATGTTGAAATACAACCGCTTTTTCCGGCGGATGACTTTGATAGTAGCATTCATACAGGTGATCCGCGATCGCTCTTAGCTTTAACGGAAGTTCTCTACGGATGTTCACCGACTGCTTGGTTAGTTACAATACCAGTAGTTAACTTTGAAATTGGCGATCGCCTGTCTCGCATTGCCGAAGTTGGCAAAGCAATTGCCCTAGTCAAAATCATTCAAATCTTAGATAAAGTCAACAATTATTGGGTTGATTTTAAAGTATCAGCTTAAATACAGTTAACAGTTATCAGTTTACTGTTCACCCCATACTGATTTAACCTGTACAAACAACATTCATAGGCTATTCCCAAAGCTCAAAACCATACTATCTATTTTTGGTATTACGTAGCTTGCTTCCGCGTAGCGGTATTACGTAGGCGCAAGCCTTGCCGTAGGCTATTACGAATTACGAATTACGAATTACGAATTATGCAAAAGTTTCTCAACCTCAAAAGCGATCGCACCGATGCTACGATTGATCGGGCTTATGATATTTTACAGGCAGAAAAGGTTAATCCTCTCAATGCTATCTTTGCACCCCAAAGTGTGGCAGTAATCGGTGCTAGCGAAAAAGCCGGTAGTGTCGGACGCACGATTTTATGGAATTTAATTAGCAGTCCCTTTGGCGGTACGGTTTTTCCCGTTAATCCCAAACATCATAGTGTCTTGGGAATTAAAGCCTATCCCTCCATTGCAGCCATTCCAGAAACCGTTGATTTAGCTGTTATTGCTACCCCTGCCCCCACTGTTCCCGGTGTAATTGCTGAGTGTGTAGCCGCAGGAGTCAAAGGGGCAATTATTATTTCCGCCGGTTTTAAAGAAGCTGGTACGGCAGGTATAGCCTTAGAACAGCAAATTTTAGAGCAAGTACGCCATAGTAAAATCCGTATTATTGGCCCTAATTGTCTAGGCTTGATGAGTCCCCAAAGCGGCTTAAATGCTACTTTTGCCAGTACAATGGCACGTTCTGGGAATGTCGGCTTTCTCAGTCAAAGCGGGGCTTTATGTACTGCCATCCTTGATTGGAGTGTACGGGAAAATGTCGGTTTTAGTGCCTTCGTTTCCATCGGCTCAATGCTAGATGTGGGTTGGGGTGACTTAATTTATTACCTGGGTGATGATCCCCAAACTAAAAGTATAGTCATTTACATGGAATCTATTGGTGATGCCCGCTCTTTTATCTCTGCGGCGCGGGAAGTAGCCTTGACTAAACCCATTATTGTGATTAAAGCCGGGCGCACATCCGCCGCCGCCAAAGCTGCCGCCTCTCACACAGGAGCTTTAGCGGGTAGCGATGCCGTCTTAGATGCAGCTTTCCGCCGTTGTGGGGTACTACGAGTTAACAGTATTTCCGATTTGTTTGATATGGCGGAGGTACTAGCAAAACAACCCCGTCCCCAAGGCTCAAAATTAACAATTCTCACCAATGCCGGGGGGCCTGGAGTACTAGCTACTGATGCACTTATTGAAGCTGGGGGGGAACTCGCCACCATTTCCCCAGAAGTGATCACTGCTCTCAATGAAATTTTGCCAAAACATTGGAGTCACAGCAACCCAATTGATATTCTCGGTGACGCTGATCCTCAACGCTATACCCAAGCCTTAGAAATTGCTGCCACAGATCCTAATAGTGATGGTTTACTGGTGATTCTCACACCCCAAGCCATGACTGATCCTACCCAAACCGCAGAACAATTAAAACCCTACGCCCAAATTGCTGGTAAACCAATACTTGCCAGTTGGATGGGGGGTGCAGATGTGGCAGATGGAGAAATGATCCTGAATCGTCAACGCATTCCTACCTATCCCTACCCAGATACGGCGGCGCGGGTATTTAGTTATATGTGGCAGTCTAGCTATAACTTGCGTGGGATTTATGAAACTCCGGTATTACCTGCCATTGACGCTGGTAATGGTATTCCTTATCGGACATTAGTAGAGAATATCATCTCCTCGGCTCGTGAAGCCGGACGGACGATTTTAACAGAATACGAATCAAAGCAGATTTTAGCCGCCTATGGTATTCCTACTGTGACTACTGGTGTGGCTCAGACTGAAGATGAGGCGGTGCAATGTGCAGAAAATATAGGTTATCCCGTTGTTGTTAAACTTTATTCTCAAGTTATTACCCATAAAACTGATGTCGGTGGTGTACAGTTAAACCTACAAAATGCCGATGCTGTTCGTCACGCCTATCGGACGATTGCAGCGAATGTTAACCGTCAACAGTCAACCCTCAACACTCAAGCATCAAAATTGTTTTTGGGTGTGACTGTGCAACCAATGGTGAAAATAGACGGCTACGAACTGATTATTGGTAGTAGTTTAGATCCTCAATTTGGGCCAGTGTTGTTATTTGGTGCTGGGGGACAATTAGTGGAAGTATTGCAAGATAGTGCGATCGCTCTCCCTCCCCTAAACACAACTTTGGCACGGCGCATGATAGAACACACAAAAATTTACAAAGCTCTTAAAGGTGTGCGGGGACGGCAAAGCATTGATATGGATGCCCTTGAGCAACTGCTAGTAGCCTTTAGTCACTTAGTAGTGGAACAACCTTGGATTAAAGAAATTGATATTAATCCCTTATTAGCAACTCCCCAGAAAAACACTCAAGAAAATTCACCATTCCCCTCACTCATTGCCTTAGATGCGCGGGTAGTGCTGCATGAACCTACTATGACAGCCGCCGAATTACCAAAGTTAGCTATTCGTCCCTACCCCATCCAATATGTAGGAGAGTGGACAATGAAAGACGGTACACCCGTAACTATCCGTCCCATTCGTCCCGAAGATGAGCCATTAATGGTGAAATTTCATGAGACACTCTCGGAAGAAAGCGTTTATTTTCGCTACTTCCACCTGATGAAATTAAGCCATCGCATCACCCACGAGCGGTTAACACGGATTTGCTTTATTGATTATGACCGGGAAATGGCCTTAGTCGTAGAACATCAAGATCCACAAACCGGAACAAGGCAAATATTAGGAGTCGGGAGATTAAGTAAATTGCATGGCACTAATACAGCTGAATTTGCGATACTAATTAGCGATCGCTATCAATGCCAGGGTATAGGTACAGAATTAGTCCGGCGACTCCTACAAATAGGACGAGATGAGCAAATTACCCAAATCACAGCCGATATCCTCGCTGATAACAATGGAATGCAAAGAGTCTGTGAAAAACTCGGTTTCCGTGTCGAAAATACCAGTGATACCACCGTTAGAACCGCAAAAATCACTCTGTAAATTCCGCTATTGAACAGGGTGTAGGGGGTAGGGTGAGTGAAAAAAGGTGTGGGGAAGCAGTGAGTAATGACTCTCAGACTAACGAAAGAACCATCGTTTTACTAACCCCTACACCCCTACACCCCTACACCCCTACACATCTCAAGAGATGAGGAGACGAAAAAGCCGCAACCAGTCAAATTTTGTACTTTTGTATTCTTAATGACTAGTTCAAGGAAACTAACTAGTGAATGTGTCAATATTGTTATGATTCCAGTAATGAGTAACTGCACTAAATATCTGAATGTTTAGTCAGTGAAAATACGTTTACAGGAGGAATACTCTATTGTCTCGACGTTACTTATTTACCTCTGAGTCAGTTACGGAAGGTCATCCTGATAAAATCTGTGATCAGATTTCTGATACGATTTTAGACACCTTACTTGCACAAGACCCTACTAGTCGGGTTGCGGCTGAGGTAGTTGTAAATACTGGCTTAGTGCTAATTACTGGTGAAATCACCACCAAAGCCAATGTCAATTATGTCAATATTGCCCGCAAGAAAATCGCTGAAATCGGCTACATTGATGCTGATAATGGCTTTTCTGCGAACAGTACCAGTGTGATTGTTGCTTTAGATGAACAATCTCCTGATATTGCTCAAGGTGTGAACACCGCTCAAGAAAGCCGCCAGCAAGATAGTGAAGAACTATTTGACAGTATTGGGGCTGGTGATCAAGGTATCATGTTCGGTTTTGCTTGTAACGAAACCCCGGAACTGATGCCTTTACCTGTGAGTTTAGCGCACCGCATTGCTCGCCGACTAGCCGCAGTCAGAAAAACTGGTGATTTGCCTTATCTTCGTCCTGATGGTAAAACCCAAGTCACTGTTACTTATGAAGATGGTCGCCCTGTCGGTATTGATACCATCCTCATTTCTACCCAGCACACGGCTAATATCGGTGATATTACTGATGAGGCGGCAGTTCAAGCCCAAATTAAACAAGACCTGTGGACGGCTGTAGTTGAACCAGTGTTTGGCGACCTGGAAATTAAACCCAGTTCAGAAACACGCTTTTTGGTCAACCCCACTGGTAAATTTGTGATTGGTGGCCCTCAAGGTGACTCTGGTTTAACCGGACGGAAAATTATTGTAGATACCTACGGTGGTTATTCCCGTCATGGTGGTGGTGCTTTCTCCGGTAAAGACCCCACAAAAGTAGACCGTTCCGCCGCCTATGCAGCGCGCTATGTAGCTAAAAATATTGTTGCGGCTGGGTTGGCAGAAAAATGTGAAGTGCAGTTGAGTTATGCCATTGGTGTAGCTAGACCCGTGAGCATTTTTCTCGATACCTTTGGCACAGGCAAAGTCGATGATGAAACCTTGCTGGAACTAGTTAAACAGAACTTTGAACTACGTCCGGCTGGGATTATTCACACCTTCAACTTACGTAACTTACCAAGTGAAAGAGGCGGACGTTTTTATCAGGACGTTGCAGCTTACGGTCACTTTGGACGAGATGATTTAGACTTGCCTTGGGAACGTACCGATAAAGCGGAATTTTTGAAACAAGCACTCAACCATTCCCTGTCTGCGGCGATCGCTCAAGCATTAAAGTAGACTCCCATCCTACTGCAAACAAGATTTATTGGTAAACCCTCTGGCTAGAAACTTCCTCAGCCGAGGGTTTTCTTTATGGCAGGAAAAAATGCTAATTTCTAGCAAATAAAGCCAATTTGTGATAGAATTGACCATTAGTTGGTAAAATAGTAGATATCTAACGAAAATTTTTATTCTTGTTCCTTAATCAAGCGACCCTTGATTCTAGAGTAAAAACAATCGAGAGCAAAAGTTCCCTGTTTGTGTTTTTGATTAGCATTCCTGTGCTGAATTGGTAAAAAGTTCTAGTAAAGTGAATTAGCCCTGTGGAATTTTTAAACATCCAAGACGATAGTCCTTGAAGATGTTGATCAAGTTTCACTCTCATGACTTCAGATAACTGGCGACATATCAGCCAGGACATAGTGGAAATGGGTTAAAGTAGAATATGCCATACCGTCATACAAAATTCTTTGCCCGGCAAAAATACAGGAGAAAAAAAGCGGTTACAACCAATACAGGTGACAGGTGACAGTCAAGGAGACTTGGAGTGTTTGCCTAAAGTATACCAGTGCATCAGAACATTGAGATTAATTAACTGCCAACTTTACAAGTATCGGATTGCTAGCGTTAACAAAAATGCGTGTCAAAATTCCTATCAAAATTACTGAAATTTGATTAAATCATGGGAATTATAGACAGCAATTGATGGCACTTGTGATAAGAGAAAATAATCTAAAGTATTGATCAAGATTGGCAATAGTTGTATAAGTAAGACTGATTTGGTGATTGTTGCGGGAGGGATAAGGAGATTTGAGGGATGCAAACTCAACAGCCAATCCCTATGGACAGCAGTTTAGAAAGCGAACAAGTGCCAGTAGAAGAGACATCCAACGATGAACTCCCGACTATAGAATTTCCCTCAAGAGGGAAACTCAAAGCCAGTTCCTGGCGCATACATCAGAAAATTGGTTATGGTTATTTTGTGGCGATTGGCATTGGCTTTTTCGGCTCACTCACGGGCTTAGTCATTGCTAATTACTACCGTGGGAGAGAAATCAGGGAATTTAATCAAGCCCAAGAGCAAAGACAACTACTGAGTGAGTATAAAGATGCAGTCATAGGCGCACAACTGCATAGCTTTAAAATGACAGCGTTTTTAGAACAGCCACAACTACTACCAGCCAAAAAAAACGAATTTTTGCAGAATGTAGAGCAAGCTAAGAAATTAGAACTGAGAATCGACAAATTTATTCAAAGAAACCCTCCTGAAACTTTAGCTGCGGCTAGTGGCAACTTACAAAGTCTATTACAAGATTACGCCTTTTACTTAAAATCTTATGTTGACAAAATAGAACAAGTTTTAAAGGAAAGTAATCAAGAGGAAGTGGCTGTTACAAGAGGCAAGCTGCTAGAAATTATGCGTGGTCAAACAGCCATGCAACTAGACCAGTTATCAGAACGCCTAACTAATATCCTTCGTACTGCCGAAATCAAAGAACAAAAAAGACAACAAGATGTAGAACAAGCCAAGGGAGTAGAAAGATTAATTGTGATGGTGAGTATGCTGGTGTCAGTAGCGATCGCCGCCATCATAGCATGGCGTACCAGTCGAGCGATCGCTGAACCAGTGATTATTGTCACCCAAGTTGCTGAACAAGTAGCACGGAAACACAATTTTGATTTGCGCGCACCCGTCACCACCGAAGACGAAATTGGCTTATTAGCAAAATCTTTAAATCATCTGATTGAACGTGTATCAGAACGCACAAAAGAACTCGAAAAAGCCAAAGAACAAGCGGAAGCCGCCAGCAAAGCTAAAAGTAGATTTTTAGCTAATGTCAGTCACGAATTACGCACCCCCTTAAATGCAGTCATTGGTTTAAGCCAACTGCTACAAGATGATGCCACTGATCTCAATTTATCAGGAGAGTTCATCACCGACCTAGAAACCATCAACGGTGCTGGTAAGCATCTACTAGAACTAATTAACGACATCCTCGACTTATCCAAAATTGAAGCCGAGAAAATGACTCTCTACCCAGAGACATTTGAGATTGGTACTCTAATTAATAATGTTGTCCTCACAGTTAAACCAGCTATAGAAAAAAATGGCAACGTGTTAGTAGTAGATTGTGATGAGAACTTAGGTACAATGTATGCTGATCAAACCAGAATGCGACAGGTATTATTCAATCTATTAAGTAACGCTGCTAAATTTACTACTAACGGTAAGATCACCCTAACAGTTAAAAATGACAGAGAAAACTATTCACCAGAAGCTCCCCTGGGAATGATTACTTTCAATGTCACCGATACAGGAATTGGGATGTCTCCGACACAACAGCAACAACTATTTCAACCCTTTATTCAAGGTGATACCTCCACTACCAAAAAATATGGTGGTACAGGGCTAGGGTTAGCTATCAGCCGTCACTTTTGTCAGATGATGGGTGGTGAAATTGTGGTACAAAGTCAAATTGGCATAGGTTCTACTTTCATCGTTCATCTACCGTTGACAGTACAGGAGTAAACTGGGAATGGGGCAAACAGGGCATTGGTAAACAGGGAAGCTGACAAGGTAGAGTAAGTAACTAATGACTGTTGACCATTAACTAAGTAAGTTATCAGCACTCCTCACACCATGACTACAAGCATTGACTTTCTCAGCCATCTTAACCCCAGCCAACGTCAAGCCGTGGAACATTACTGCGGCCCCTTGCTGGTTGTGGCTGGCGCGGGTTCTGGTAAAACACGCGCTTTAACTTACCGAATTGCTAACTTAATCCTCAAACACCGTGTCGCGCCTGAAAATATTTTGGCGGTGACTTTTACCAACAAAGCCGCACGGGAGATGAAAGAAAGGATTCAAAAGCTATTTGCAGAACAGTTGGCAATGGCAGAACATGGACAAAGATTGGATTTACTGCCAGAATACGAACAAACAAAATTGCGATCGCGTGTTTATAAGACTACCATCAAAGACCTATGGTGTGGTACATTCCACAGTCTATTTTCCCGGATTCTGCGCTTTGATATTGAAAAGTATCAAGACGAGAAAGGCAGAAAATGGGATAAAAATTTTTCTATTTTTGATGAATCTGATGTCCAGAGTTTAATTAAAGAAATTGTTACTAAACAGTTAAATTTAGACGATAAAAAATTTGATCCTCGTTCGGTACGCTACGCCATTAGTAATGCCAAAAACCAAGGCTTTTCCCCACAAGAATTAGAGCAAGAACAACCAAATTATCGCGGACGAGTGATAGCGAATGTTTATAATCTTTACCAAGATCGGCTATCGCAAAATAACGCTCTAGACTTTGATGATTTGATTCTAATTCCTACCAGATTATTTCAGCAAAATGAACAGGTTTTAGGCTATTGGCATCGCAAATTTTGTCATGTGCTTGTAGATGAATATCAAGATACTAACCGTACTCAATATGACCTGATTCGTCTGTTAGCAACTAATGGCGAAGAAAGAAAAAGTGAATGGGAATGGAAAAATCGGTCAGTCTTTGTAGTAGGAGATGCTGACCAATCAATTTATAGCTTTAGAATGGCAGATTTTACCATTTTGTTAGAGTTTCAAAACGACTTTGGAGATGGGTTGCCCGATGAAGATACCCGCACAATGGTGAAGTTAGAAGAAAACTATCGCTCTTGTGAAAACATTCTCCAAGCTGCTAATGAACTGATTGAAAATAACACCCAACGGATTGATAAAGTTCTCAAACCGACAAGGGGAGCAGGTGAACAAATTTATTGTCACAAAGCAGATGATGAACTAGCGGAAGCCGAATTTGTAATTAGGCAGATTCGCACCTTAGAAAATCAACATCCTGAATTAAATTGGGGCAGTTTTGCTATTCTTTATCGTACCAATGCCCAATCTCGCCCCTTTGAAGAATTGTTAGTCAGGAATCAAATTCCTTACACAGTCGTTGGCGGGATGAAATTTTATGACCGTAAAGAAATTAAAGATGTCTTAGCTTATTTAAGAGCGATCGCTAACCCCGCAGATACCGTAAGTTTATTAAGAGTTATTAATACACCCCGGCGCGGTATTGGTAAAGCTACTATTGATAATTTAATCAATGCTTCCCAACAATTAGGCACAACATTATGGGAAATATTGAGCGATGAAACCTCAGTCAATACTTTAGCTGGACGTTCTGCTAAATCTGTGAATAATTTTGCTGCCATGATTAACCGTTGGCAAGCAGAAATTGCTACTGTTCCCGTGACTGAGATGGTAATGGGGATTTTAGAAGATTCTGGTTATGTGCAGGACTTACAAAATCAAGGTACAGACGAAGCCGAAGACAGAATCCAAAACGTCCAGGAACTTTACAACGCTGTACTGCAATTTCAAGAAGAAAACGAAGATGTTTCTTTAACAGCCTTCTTGCAAAGTACTGCCCTCAGTTCCGATTTAGATAACTTAAAAGAAGGACAAACAGCCGTTTCTTTGATGACATTACACGCGTCTAAAGGTTTAGAGTTTCCCGTTGTCTTTTTAGTGGGCTTAGAACAGGGATTATTTCCCAATTATCGTTCTATGAATGACCCAGCCGCCTTAGAAGAAGAACGCCGCCTGTGTTACGTGGGAATTACCCGCGCCCAAGAGCGTTTACACTTATCCTTTGCCCGTGAACGCCGCTTATATGGTTCACGAGAACCCGCAATGCGATCGCAATTTCTCGATGAATTACCCCCAGAATTATTAGCAAATCCCGGTAAAAAGCGGCAAAATTATCCTAAAAATTCTACAACTAATGGCAAGCAAACAGTTAATCAAAATTGGCAAGTAGGGGAGCGAGTTTTACACAAAACTTTTGGTATTGGTGAAATAACTCACATTTTTGGTGAAGGTAATAAGCTATCTGTAGCAGTTAAATTCGCTAGTCTAGGACAGAAGATTATTGATCCTAGAGTAGCGCAGTTACAAAAAATAGAGTAGTAACCAACCCCTTTCCAAACCTCTCCCCTGCAAGGAGAAGCCACTGTGTTGGGCGGGTTTCCCGACTTGTTCGCGTAGCGTCTCGTAGAGAAGCAAGTGGCGTAGAAGTTTCAAAAACTTCATTTTTCATTGAGATTTTAAGATATTTAAGCCACTCTTTGTGTCGGAGAGGGGTTGGCGAAAGGTCATCTAACTAACATTAATTTACTTAAAAATTTTCTGTGAAGGAAGAATCCTGAGCCTACAGGAGTGGCAAGTTCTTAAGTGAGTCAATTTTAAAGATATGATGTAGCGGATATTTTTAATCGTAGTATTAGGGTTAATATCATGTTCTATTATCAACCTATATACTATTTTAGAGATGTCTTTTATACATCTCTTCCGTTTAATGTTAAAGCATCATATCCCTCTTCGCATAATTTTAATAGTACCTTTCGCGGTTCAAATTTTTGCGGCTGTGGGGATAACTGGATGGCTTTCTTTGCGGAATGGTGAAAAAGCAGTAAATAATCTCACTAGACAACTGAGTTCACGAGTTAGCGAGAGAATTGCTGAGAGACTCAACGATACTCTAGGTACAGCTCCCTTGGTAGCTCGTTTCAATGTAGATATGATTGAAACCGGCAAGATTAATCCTAACAATCCTAGAGAATTAGAAAGCTCTCTGCTTCGGCAACTCAGACAATTTAATTCTATTACTAGCATTACCATTGCCACAGAGCAACCCAACTATATCAGTATTAGCTATAACGAAGGCGATCGCCATCAACTCTATCTTTCAATTTGGAATCCTGCCAAGGGAGGAACGTTTGATTGGTTGATTGACGCTCAAGGAAAGCGTCGTTTACTAGACGAAGATACAACCTATGATCACCGTAAACGCTCCTGGTATCAGGACACCGTTAAGGCAGGTGATCTCATTTGGAATCCAATCTATCTGACTATCTCCCCTCAAGAGTTAGTGACTTCTGCAAGTCAACCTTTTTATTACCCGCAAGGTGAAGTGCGAGGAGTCGTCAGCATCGATTTGAGCTTAGAAAAGCTCGGTCAATTCCTCCAATCTTTACGAATTAGTAAAACAGGAGAGGCTTTTATTATCGATCACCAACAAAAACTCATTGCCACCTCTGACAAGCAAAAACTTTATCGCATCAACCCTATTAATCAAGAGCCAGAACGAATCGCCGCTATTGAAAGTTCAAATCCTCTCATAAGTGCCACTGCTCAACATCTGCAAACTGAACTTTCTGTCCTGAACAACATCAAAAAGCATCAACATATTGAGTTCAATTTTAAAGGAGAACAAGTATTTGCCCAAATAACCCCCTTTTCTGATCAACGAGGACTCAATTGGTTCATTGTCACCGTCATTCCCAAATCAGATTTTATGGAGGAGATAAATGCCAATACTCGACTAACCATTGGGTTATGTTTAGTTGCCTTATCTATTGCTATAGGAACAGGAATTATCACTTCTAGTAAGATTGTCACTCCCTTATTAAAAGTAATTACAGCTGCGGATACCCTATCTCAAGGTAATTGGCAACAAAAAATTCCAGAATCTCGCTCTACCGAGTTGGCTTTGCTAGGACAAGCTTTCAATCGGATGGCAAAACAACTCCAAAAATCCTTTACTCAGTTAGAATACAGTGCCTATCACGATGCTTTGACTGGGCTACCCAATCGAGAAGCACTTTTAATGCAATTAACAGAGGCAATCAATCAGTCTATTACCTCTAAGGAAGAATCATTATATGCTGTTTTGTTTCTTGATTTGGACTTTTTTAAATTCGTTAATGATAGTTTTGGTCATCTAGTAGGCGATCAATTATTAATAGCTGTCGCGCAACGCATCAAAATGGTTATTCGTCCTACTGATACTCTGACTCGTTTTGGCGGAGATGAATTTATCCTCTTACTAAAACCCATTGCAGATATCTCAGAAGTTATTGAGATTACAGAGCAAATTCTTAAAAGTTTCCAATCCCCCTTTAACTGTAATCACAATAGCACTGCAATATTTATTAGCACTAGCATTGGTATTGTTTTAAACACAATGGGAGGAGCAAACCCTCAAATCTTACTCCGCAATGCCGATATCGCTCTCTATCGCGCCAAAGCCAACGGTAAAAATAATTATGAAGTATTTAACCAGCAAATGCACGCCCAGATAGTAGAGCGATTACAATTAGAAACTGATTTAAGATACGCTCTAGAAAGACAAGAATTTGAGCTATATTACCAACCCATAATTGAAGCATCAACTTTAAAGATTAAAGGATTTGAAGCATTAATTCGTTGGCATCATCCATTGTTGGGTATAGTTTCTCCAGTCAAGTTTATCCCTTTGCTAGAAGAAACTCGATTCGTTATCCCTTTGGGTTGGTGGGTGTTACGGGAGGCTTGTACTCAAATGCAAAATTGGCGCAATCAATTGAATAACTGTGAAGAAATCACCATCAGTGTCAATATTACTAGCCAACAGCTTTCCCATCCTGACTTCATAACACAAATTGAGCAAATTTTGTCAACAACTCAGTTACCACCTCACCAGCTTAAACTCGAAATTACTGAAAGTTCTTTACTCAATAGCGAGGAATTTATTCAAACGAAACTCACTCACATCCGAAATTTGGGGATTCAGTTGAGTCTTGATGATTTTGGCACAGCATATTCTTCGTTGAATTATCTGCATCGTTTTCCCATCAACACCCTCAAGATTGATCGCAGTTTTATTCTAGATTTAGAAAAAGGTGGGAAAAATTTGGCCTTGGTTGAAGCGATTATCATCTTAGCGCACAAGTTACAGATGAACGTAGTGGCTGAGGGAGTAGAAACTCAAAGGCAGCTAGAAATTTTACTGGAGATGGGATGCGAGGCAATTCAGGGTTATTTGTTTTATCCTGCGCTCCCAGCTATGAAAGTTACAGAGATACTATCACGAAATAAAAAAAAATACCCGACTTATGTCACTATTTAAAGTGGGTTTGATGGCTAAAAAAAGGAGTAAAAAAAGATGAATCTGGTGATTTTATAAAAAAATATAAATATTTCCAAAGCAAGACAATCACTATCATTTCCCGGAATTGGCATGAATAAAATTGAAATAAACTATAGAATAGGGAATTAATCTGTCTGCCTCAACAAATCTGCGTAAATCCTGACTTGAGCTAAATTTCGCTTCAAAATACTCTACATTCTCCAAACATCAAGTTTTATGTTTGGAATCTTGGATTTTCTGTAATCCAAAGTTTAGGAATTGATGACTTTATTAGCATAAGAAGGTGATGCAATATGCAAAACTGGATTCGCAGTAACGGAAGACATTGCTTAGGAAAATTGTGTACTGGTGGAGTCATGATGATGGCAGTTTTGCTATCTTCGTTGCCACCAACCGCAGCTGATCCCAATCCACCCAAGGCGTTAGCTGCATCAGTTAATGATCAGAGTATCGCCTCATCTCGTATTCAGGAAATCTCCCAAAATCGCCGGATTGTCATTGATCTCTCTGCACAGCGTCTATTTGCTTGGGAAGGGGATAAACTGGTGTATTCTTTTCGGGTTTCTACCGGAAAACGTTCGACTCCTACACCTCTAGGCAAATTTCGGATTAATTCCAAATATCGTATTAACCGGATGAGAGGACGTGGTTACGATATTCCAGATGTTCCTTATGCGATGTACTTTTATAGAGGCTATGCCATTCATGGTGCTTATTGGCATAACCGCTTTGGCACTCCCGTAAGTCATGGTTGTGTGAATTTACCAGTCAAACAAGCCCGCAAGCTGTTCAATTGGGCTTCTCATGGTACTTTGGTTGTAGTGCGGAGGTAACAACCTAACCCCCTAACCCCCTTCCCTTGTAGGGAAGGGGGAATTAAAAAACCGTTTTGAATAGCATGAAAATAGCGATCGCAATTACAAAATAAGCAAAACCTGTTTCTAGTTTTTGCGCTGCAATAAATTGAGTTAAGTAAGCACCAACTAGCATTCCCAACCCTGCGGCTAAGGTAAAAGTTAGCATTAAATTGATATCTATGGGAACATGACCCCAATATCCAGCAAAACCCGTCACGGACTTAAAAGCCATAATCATTAAAGAAGTACCAATTGCTTCTTTAATAGGTGTGTTCCCCAAAATTACCAAAGTCGGAATAATCATAAACCCGCCACCAATTCCCACTAGTCCAGTCACAACCCCCACCCCAAAACCTTCTGTGGGAATGGCTAACCATCTGGGAATATGTTGATGTATGCTGATTGATGAATTTACCTCAACACTGGCTTCACTTACTTCCAACTCTAGATTTGGTGATAATTGATGCTGACTATTGCGAAGCATCAAGTATGCAGCCACAAACATCATAATTACAAATAAAATCTGCTGTAATGCTGGTGTGACAAAGGGAAAAGTAGCTAAACGCGCCCCCATGTAAGCACCTAGCATTGCCCCTGGAGAAAATAGCAAGGCTGTTTTAAAGTTGACATGGTGCTGTTGCCAGTGAGGAAAAATACCAATGAGACTGACAGCACCAATAGTCACTAAACTCATAGCGATCGCTGATTTAATTGGCACTCCCAGCACATAAACTAAGATGGGTACAGCTAAAATCGACCCACCACCACCAATTAAACCTAAGCTAACGCCTACACAAACAGCTAAAAAGTGAGCAATTATCATCATGGGGAATTGGGAATTGGGCATGGGGAATTGGGAATTGGGCATGGGGCATGGGGCATTGGGCATGGGGCATTGGGTAAGAAATTCTACCTTGTCTACCTTGTCTCCCCCTACACCCCTACACCCCTACACCCCTACACCCCTACACCCCTACACTAGGCTGTTGACTTTGTTAAAATTTGGGCGGTTTTTAGTAATTTTGTACGCGATGTTTAATTTGTGCCTCAAAGCCTTCTCAAAACACAGTTTCAGCCATCGTAACTACGCACATTTTTTGCATGGACAAAATCCCAAAAAAGTTACAGAGTCAACAGCCTACCCCTACACCCCTACACCCCTACACCCCTACACCCCTACACCCCTACACCCCTTCAACTATCCAATCTACCGCTTGCGCTTCGGTGATATCTGGTACTTCTAGACGACTTTTCATTTTATAGAGTACCTTTTCTGGTAACTTGGCGGTGCGATCGCTATTTCTATTCAGTAATTCCTCCCAAGGTGCTTCTAGGTAAACAATGCGAATTTTAGCTTGATAATTAGCAAATTGACGAATCAGTGAACCTCGCAATTGACGGCTGATGTTAGTAGCGTTCCACACAAAAGATTTTCCGGTTCTTAGATAATCTTTGGCTATGGCTTTCGCTGCATTTACTACCGCGCTTTGTTCTGCGTCAGGTGCAACCCCCATTTTGTTCCTGAGTTCATCTAGAGAAATTACTGGCGATTCATGTATATTTTGCTGAATCCATGTGTCTTTCCCCGCACCCGGTAAGCCTGACATCATCACGACTTCCAAACGGGTATCATCGTAGGCTGCATAATCTGGATGACTATTTTCTTTTTGAAAATAAATAAACCGACTATGGGCTGAGGGAAAGGCGCGTGGTTTGTCAAAACAGTGATTTTCTTGGGCATATTCCCGAAAAAATGCAATCCTTTCTAATAACTGGGCTTGGTCGTCACAATATCGCCCCCTAACATCAGCTTCGGCTAATAAACTCAGCATATCGCAACGGATGATTTGACTAGTTTTAATCACTGCTTTTTCGGGGTTGGGTTTGTCCCAAAACCACAGAGGTAAACTACCATATTTCACCAAAGCCACAATTGCTTCCCGTTGACGGAATGGGACTTGCAAATCCCAGAGAATTGATTGCGCCATCTTTGCACCTTGGAGGACATGACCTTTAGAGGAGATAGCACCATCCGTTGCGATTTGGGTGGCAACTGGTTTAGCAACATCATGCAGCAACGCCGCCGCAAATAACACTGAGCGTTCTGTGGCTGGTAGGGTTCGCCATTGTGGTAATTTTACTAATGCTTCACACACTAACTTAGTATGAATAAGTACATCACCTTCGGCATGATAACGGGGGTCTTGGGGACAATCAGCAAGCGATCGCAACCAGTCAAATTCTCTTTCTAGTCCCTGCCAATCTATTGTCCAGTCATTTGCCTCTGGACAATAGGGAAAAGTCCAATTCATCTTTCCTTCCTCAAGTTGTTGTAACATTTATTCTTAGATTTAAGGACTAAAGTCCTGACTACAAACCAATCAAAATAAATTCACATCAGAACGCAATTGATTAGGGATAATGGGACGATTCAACCAATGACCATCAGATTGCTGAATGGTAGTTAAAAAGCTGGAACGCACGTATTTATAACGTGCTGTCACCGTATCCCCTGGTTCGACTTTGATGTATAAACCTTCCATCAAAGCACTTTGGTCAGTTTGCTTCAGGGAACGTTCGACATCTAGTTCCTGTTGTTGACAAATTTGGCGAAAATTTTCTAAATATGTAGATGTTTGATAATGGGACTCACCCAAGAACCCCAAAAGTTGCTGATAAGATTGCAGTTCGCCAGCAAACAAAATGGGGACAGAAACCAGTGGGAGTCCTGCCAGTAAATGCTGGCGGCGTTGGGTGCTAAGAAATACTCTGTTGTCTAAATCCAGCACATCATATTCTAAAAAGTAGTGGGGTAAAGCATCGTAAAAAACCGTGTGCTTGGCATATAACCATTCACCAAAGAGAATAAAACGACTCCCCAAAACTTCCCAAAACGCGCCTGTGTGAGTATACGCCCACTGTTTAAATAAGTTGAAATGCTTTTCTCTTGCACCACCCGTTAAATAATGTCCCCGGCTTTGTAGTCGGAGTTGTCCATCAGACGTAAAACTGATAGCAGCGTTTGCACCATCAACTTTTTCTTCAACTACTACATACTTTTCTTTGATAGTTGCAAAAGGGATGCTATCAAGGTCTTCATCCCCAGGCTGCAACCGCGAACCCTCAATGTGATGGGTACGCGGATATTTATAAATTTGTTCCATGATTTTTTACCTTGGTAAGAACAATCAAAATCTTGAGGTAGCGAAATGACACGAATGAGTTACTTTCATTCGCAATCATTGAGAATTTGACTGAGCCAAGGGATTACATAACCGTGACCTGAAGTTACAGAGTGTTTACATCATACATTTACTTCACAAGCTGAAGCCAGATTTCCAGAATTTAACTGTTCCCTGTTCCCTTCTTTGCTAACAAAATATAGCAATTTAAAAATTTTGATACTACAATGATATCACTTTGATATAAATATGGTTTGAGAAGAACTATGAACCCAAAAATCAAGGAATTTCCAGCGTTCAAGGTGAACGGCTTTGTGATGTTGGCTGTAGTAGGAGCGATCGCCCTTCTGGGAGGGTGGTATATTTGGTCTAGGGTTACGGGGTTAGAAGCTTTATTGGCTAGAGGACTGAAAGTTACTGATTTCATCGGTGGTGATGATACTGTTGCCGAGTTGGTGGCTTGGTTGGCGGCTACACTTTTGATTGTGATTATTCCTTCACTATCGGGATTTTTTACTGTTGAGCCAAATCAAGCTGTAGTATTGATATTTTTTGGGCAGTATATGGGAACAGTCCGAGAATCGGGCTTTTGGTGGACAAATCCCTTTGCTAGCAAGCACAATATTTCCCTGCGGGTGCGTAACTTCAACAGCAAAATTATCAAAGTCAACGATGCTGAAGGTAGCCCTATTGAAATTGCGGCTGTGGTTGTTTGGCAGGTTTTCGATTCCGCAAAATCAAAATTCGCCGTTGATGACTATGAAGAATTTGTGGCTATCCAAAGTGAAACTGCTATCCGTGCGCTAGCCATACGTTATCCTTACGACAGCACCGACGACACAGCCACACCATCTTTGCGGGGAATCCCCGATGAAATTGCTCAAGCCTTGCAAAAAGAACTCCAAGCCCGTTTGGAAGTCACAGGAGTAGAAGTCATTGAAGCTAGACTCTCCCATTTAGCTTATGCACCAGAAATCGCCCAAATGATGCTCAGAAGACAACAAGCCAAAGCCTTAATTGATGCCCGGCGGCAAATTGTTGAGGGTGCTGTAGGTATGGTGAATGAAGCGTTAAACCGTTTGAGTCAAGAACAAATGATTGATTTGGATGATGAACGCAAAGCCTCAATGATTAATAATTTATTAGTGGTCTTAACTTCTGAGCAAACCGCCCAACCTGTTATTAACACTGGCACACTTTATAACTAATAAATGGGACAAAAAAAACGATTTTTGTTACGTGTAGATGAAAAGCTGTATGAAGTACTTGAAAAATGGTCAGCCGATGAATTAAGAAGTGTGAATGCACAGATTGAGTATCTGTTGACTGACGCAGTCAAGAAAGCTGGACGTTGGCAAAATGATCAACAAAAATCATCAGATGATTAATGTTGATTGTTGAATATTATAAAGACGCGATTGATCGCGTCTTTAAAGGTTTGTAGTGAGAACTTTAGTTCTCAAACAAGGACTAAAGTCCTTATACCGATTTAATATGAAGCTGCATAGAAAAGAGCTTCCAAGATAAAGTTATAAGAAGATACAGAGATGACTTGTTCAAAAGTTAATTGGTCAAATAGCTGCTGAATGCGCTCACGTAAATCCTCTAAAGAAGAGAAAAGTACATTTTTGAGAGATTTTTTGAGAAACTGTCACAGCCGCTCGATGGGATTGAGTTCTGGAGAATGAGGTGGTTGCAGTAGAGGAATAATATTGTCTGGCCAACGAATCGCAGAACTAGTATGGGCGGGAGCTTGGTCAATCTGTAAAATGGCATAATCCGAGCCTAATTGTCCCGAGAGCCAGTCTAAAAACTGTTGAAAATAGTCTCCATTGAGTTTAGGGTATTCATGCTGGAAATGCTTTCCAGTCAACGGTTCAATTGCACCATAAATCCAGAAATTTTCCCGAAGCCATTTCACCTCTACCGTGGGTTTAACTCCTTTAGCTGTAATTACTTTGCCTGTGAGTGTTTTCAGCCCCACTCTAGTTTCATCCTGACACAGGTAGCGTACACTTTTACCTGGTGCTAGCAGTTGTTCCAGACTAACTATCAGCACACCGAGTTTTTTTTTAATTCGGATATGAGTTTTTCTTTCTGCTTATAGCTTTGGGAGCGTGGCACTTTTAATTTCGCTCCTAAACGATATCTCACCCAGGCGTAAACTGTTCCATACTCTATATCCAGTCCATGTTTGAGTTTCAACCACTCGACTATTGCTCCATAACTACTAAACCCTTCTCCTGTTTCCAACTCTCGTTTTCATGAAGCGATCGCTTCATCATGGATTTTTCGTTTTGCCCCTGGTGCTTTCTTCACTGCTAATAACCCAGACAATCCACCCGCTCTATACCTCTGTAACCATCTCGTCACCGTCGAAGTATCTCTGCCCAAGCGGTTGCCAATTTCTTGCTGTTCCTTTACCTGCCCGTTCATGCAAAAAAGCAGCATTTGTGTCAAATGCTGATAAACCACTTAAAATATTGCTGCTTTGTCTGGTAACTTTAATACTTGTTTGTAAAAGTTGCAGTCTGATTGCTTGATTCTTGGAATGTGATCAAAACTTCCTAGATAAAGCAGTCCAATTTACCCTGTCTACCTGTGTTCTCTTGGCGTATCGGGTGATATCACCAGATGCCAAAGGTCTTATTTTACGGTGTTTTTACGTGTCTTACCCATGACATTCAATTTTTTGTATGTCAGATATGTAAGTAGTCAAACACGTTGATATGTTCCCTAATTCCAGATCTGATCTAGTGTTACATACAAGCAACCGCATAGGCGTTAACCCTTTGTTTATGAATTGATCAATTAAAAATCAGATGATGTTTCTATGTTGCTTAACAGTCCTCTGAGTGCGAAAGTTTTCCTATCGCTGATTTTCATGCTCCTATGGGGGGATTCTTTAAGAGGAGGGTAGAAACAGACTGCTATTTATGGCGCAGAACTGAGTCAATAGTCCATAGTCAAGAAATTAGCGGGCAGAAATAATGGGCAGTTGACAGCTAATATCATCTCTCCCTAATAACTTACTTGTGCAGAAATACAAACATTCTCTTTCCCCTGCCCCCTGCCCCCTGCCCAAAGTTTTCTAATTTTGAATTTTGAATTAATTAGCCCCCTGCGGCTAAAGAACAAGACTACCTTTTAGGGTAAGCTCCTGACTTAACTGGCACAGTGAGAATTTTCCCACTGCGGTTAACTTCTATGACTAGAATGTCTCCCACAGTGCTAGACTCAACCTGTTTCTGCACTTGGGCTGATGTTTTTACTGGTTTATTGTTAATCTTTTGAATTACATCGCCCGGTAGTAGTCCTGCTTGTTGAGCTGGTGAATCAGGTCGTACACCTTTAATCACAACACCAGTTTCTTGTAAGATATTGACTTGACTATCTTGATTCATCTGTTTCCTTTTCGTGGGAGATAAATCAGTCATTTCAATACCCAAAAAAGGGTGTTCTACGCGCCCTTTAGTAAAAAGTTCATTAGCGACACGGGCAGCAGTTTCTATGGGGATAGCAAAGCCTAACCCTTGAGCATCGGCGCGGATAGCGGTATTAACTCCAATAACTTCGCCTTGGGCATTCAATAAAGGCCCCCCGGAGTTCCCAGGGTTAATAGCAGCATCAGTTTGGATAAAGCTAACTCGTTTATCCGGGACACCAACCTGCGCGCTGGTGCGGTCTGTGGCACTAATAATCCCAATGGTAACGGTATTATCTAAACCTAAAGGATTACCGATAGCGATCGCCCACTGGCCAGGTATTAAATTTTGTGAATTTCCTAACTTCACCGTCGGTAAATTATCTCCGGGAATCTTCACTACAGCCACATCTGTGATATTGTCAACTCCTATCACCTTGCCTTCAAAAGTCCGCCCATCCTTGAGAGTCACTTGTACGGTATCGGTGTCAGCTACGACATGAGCATTAGTCAGCAATTCCCCTTTTTCACTTAAAATAAACCCTGAACCAGTACCACGCTCAATGCGTTCTGAGGGAATTGGTTGTTCATCCTCACCAAAAAATCGCCTTAATAAAGGATTTTTTAAAGCATCCGAAATAGGATTAGCTACTTTGCGCGTCGCATTAATCCGCACAACTGCCGGGCCAACTTTTTGGACTGCATTTGCAATAAAATTGACATTATCGCCACTAATCGTCCCTGGAGAAACATTCACAGAGTTAGGACTCACAGTCTCTGGAGGTAAAGCTACTGTGACATTTTTCAGTTGTTGAAACGAGCGATTTGGTGGGAGGAAATAGCGACTGCCTAATAAACCTGCGCCACTGCCAATCACTAATAAAGACAAATAAGCAGCTAATTGTTTTAAAGATAAATTCATAATGACTACGTTTAAGGATAGCAATGCAGTTGCTAATTTCTAAGTTTAGTCAAGCAAACAGCAAGTGGACAGATAAATTTAACATTCAGTAGCTTTTTAAGGGTTTTGACTGTTGACTTTTGGCCAGGGGGCAGGGGAGCAGGGGGGAGGGGGCAGGGGAGCAGGGGAGTAGGGGAGACAAGGGAGACAAGGGAGGGGGGTGTGTGGGGAGAGAGGGGAGAGAGGGGAGTGTGGGGGGAAAGATTTGTTTTCCACCATTCCACACCTCCCACACCTCCCACACCTCCCACACCCTGCGCCATTCCCCATTCCCCATTCCCCATTCCCCATTCCCAATGCCCAATCTCTAATTTCCAAACTAAAATCTAAAGTTAAGGCTTTCTTAACTGAAATCTATGGTTTTTCCCTATCGTATTGTTTTCTTGTGTGGCTTAGTCGGTGCTATGGGATGGGTAACAGCTATGCTGCCAAACTTGAATAGTGCTAGTGCGGCGGTTGAGGGTTGCCCAATTCCGGCTTTATCTCGCTTCCGGCGGCACAAGGTAGTCCGTGGTGACACTTTGGTAAGTATTGCACAACGTTACAATCTTGTTCCTGAAACGATTGTAGGGATGAACCCATCTCTTCAGAATGGCTCGCCTCCATCGGTGGGTAGTGAATTACAAATTGCTCCTTTCAATGGGGTTGTAGTAGAAGTACCTGCTGGCCAAACTTGGCGACAAATAGCCACAAGATTTAAAGTGCGTCCTGATACACTATTTGAGGTGAATGGTTGTCAACAAAACCCTAGAATTGTGTTTGTACCTGGGGTAAATTGGTCGCCTAATGGTTTTACTGCCACTCCCAAAAATAATTTATTCGCTGCTTCAGTTCAGTTATCTGGCTATCCTTTAGAGCAAGCGGTAGAGGTGGCTTTACCCTATGGTTGGCAAATTAACCCCAATACAGGTCAGGTGTTTTTCCATAGTGGTGTAGATTTGTTAGCAGATGTGGGAACACCTGTAGAAGCGATCGCACCCGGTAAGGTAGTATTTGCTCAAGAACAGGGTACTTACGGTAATTTAGTCATCATCAACCACAATGGCGGTTTACAAAGCCGCTATGCTCATCTGGATAGTATGCAAGTTAAAGTTGGTCAACAAGTCACTCAAGGGCAATTACTAGGAACTGTTGGCACAACTGGACAACCAACAGGAAAACAACCCCATCTACACTTTGAAATTCGTTCGAGTTCTTCTTTGGGTTGGGTGGCAGAAAATCCCAAGGACTATTTAAAAGTCAACGGTAAATAATCATCAAATATTTGTAGAGACGCGATGAATTGGGTCTCTACTAGTAAAAGGGAACGGGGAACGGGGAACGGGGAACAGGGACTGCCTATGGTGGGGAGAGGGAACGAAGGGACGAACTGTTCCCCGTTGCTTCAACCCCAACCCTCTCCCGTTGGCGCAGCCTCTCGTAGAGAAGGGAGTTCAACAGTGAACAAGTGTTTTAGCCAACTACAAAATTAACCAACTTTCCAGGCACAACAATCACCTTTTTAATTTCCTTCCCTTCTAAGTGACGCTGTACTGCTTCTGACTCACGGGCGTATTTCTCCAACTCGGCCTTATCTGCTTGGGCTGGAACTTGCAAATCAGCGCGCTTCTTACCATTAACCTGAATGACTAACGTAATTTCATCAGCCACCAAGGCAGCCGAGTCAAAAGCAGGCCAAGTTTGAATATGCACAGATTTACTATTACCTAATAAATGCCACAATTCATCAGCAATGTGTGGCGCAAACGGAGCTAACATCACTACCAAAGTTTGAATACCTTCAGCATAAATTGGGGAGTTGCGGCAGTCAGCATCAGAGAGAGCATTACTCAACTTCATCAACTCAGAAACAGCTGTATTAAATTGATACTCATCTTCTAAATCTTCCGTCACCGCTTGAATGGCTGTATGAATTGCCCGGCGTAATTCTTTTTCTGGTTTACTCAAATTATCGAGTTGGGCTTGTTTACGACAAACTCCAGCTGCAGCATAATCTGTCACCAACCGCCACACCCGATTTAAAAACCGGAATTGCCCTTCAACATCCGCCTCATCCCATTCTAAGTCTTTTTCCGGTGGTGCTTTGAATAAAATAAACATCCGTGCTGTGTCTACACCATACTTAGAAATTACATCTTCTGGTGCAACACCGTTACCTTTAGACTTGGACATAGTAGCGTACAGACGCTGCAAAGGTTCACCTGTTTGGGGGTCACGGGGGTCATTAGGGTTGACTAAACTGGAAGGAATCCATTTATCTTTACCGCCTTTGTTGGGGTTCATGTAAGTTAAACCCTGCACCATACCTTGAGTTAATAGGCGCGCAAATGGTTCATCGAAGTTCAATAAACCGCGATCGCGCAAAACTTTGGTAAAGAAACGGGAATACAATAAATGTAGAATCGCGTGTTCAATTCCGCCTACATATTGTTCTATGGGCATCCAGTCGTTAGTTTTAGCAGGATCGAAAACTTGGTTTTCGTTTTTAGCGTCTGTAAACCGTAAGAAATACCAGGAGGAATCAATAAAGGTATCCATTGTATCGGTTTCCCGTTTCGCCGGAGTACCACAGCTAGGACAAGGCACATTTACCCAACTTTCCAGCTGTGCCAAAGGCGAACCACCCCGGCCAGTAAATTCCACTTCTTCGGGTAACTGTACAGGTAAATCTTCATCTGGTACTGGTACTATCCCACAATTGGGGCAGTGAATCACAGGAATGGGTGCGCCCCAATAGCGTTGACGGGAAATCAACCAATCCCGTAAGCGATACTGGATACGTTCCTTACCAAAGCCTTGTTCTTCGGCATATTTAGTAATTGCTGACTTCGCTTCTGTAGAAGTCATCCCTGTAAACAACCCAGAATTAATTAAAATTCCTGGCTCAGTATATGCCTCGTGATATTCAATCTGTACCAGTTGGGTAACTTCTTCTGTGTCTGATGTCGGCGTTAAATCAAACCCTGCCACATCTTCAGGGGCAGCAATCACAAAGTCAATGGGTAAATCATATCTTTGGGCAAATTTAAAATCCCGTGCATCATGGGCAGGTACACCCATCACTGCCCCAGTACCATACTCATACAGTACATAGTCGGCGATCCAAATGGGTACTTCTTCCCCAGTCAATGGGTTGATAACTTTCCCCCCCGTAGGAACACCGCGCTTAGGTTTGTCTTCGGCGGTACGTTCCAACTCACTTTGATTTGTCACCTCTTGAATAAAGGCTGTGACTGCTGCTTGTTGGTCTTTGGTGGTAACTTGCTCAGTTAAGGGGTGTTCTGGTGCTAAAACTACGTAGCTGACACCAAATACAGTATCAGGACGGGTAGTGTAAACTGCTATTTTTTCCTCGCTACCCACAATGGGAAATTCTAAATACGCCCCTGTAGATTTGCCTATCCAGTTCGCCTGCATCAATTTGACCCGTTCTGGCCAACCTGTTAATTTATCCAGGTCATTTAATAATTCTTCGGCGTAGTCAGTAATCTTTAAAAACCATTGTCGCAGTAACTTGCGCTCAACTTTCGCCCCACTGCGCCAAGAACGGCCTTCGTTGTCAACTTGTTCGTTGGCTAATACAGTTTGGTCAATAGGATCCCAATTAACGGCTGCTTCTCTTTGATATGCCAAACCTGCTGCCAAAAACTGCAAGAAAATCCATTGTGTCCACTTGTAATAGTCTGGGGAACAGGTGGCAATTTCACAATCCCAGTCAATAGATAAGCCAAGACGCTGCAATTGTTGCCGCATTTGGTCAATATTTTGATAAGTCCACTTAGCAGGGGGGACACCACGGTCAATGGCGGCGTTTTCTGCGGGTAAACCAAAGGCATCCCATCCCATTGGATGCAGTACCCGATACCCTTGCATTCGTTTGAGGCGAGCAATCACATCGGTAATTGTATAGTTACGGACGTGACCCATGTGCAGGCTGCCTGATGGGTAGGGGAACATGGATAGAGCGTAGAATTTGGGCTGATTACTATCTGTTGGGGTCTTATCTAAGCCCAGTTCTAACCATGTTTTTTGCCATTTTTCCTCAATTGATGCGGGGTTATATCGGGAATCCACCGAAAATTCTCCTACTGGACTGTAAATCTTGTCTGCCTCCATATTGTAGATGATGGTAGGCAATTGACAATTCGTAATTCGTAATTACTAATTCGTAATTATGTTGGCAAGAGCAGAGTCTTGGAAACTTAAAAATAATGATCTTAAATAACGAAATTTCTGGCAGAGTGAGAATTTTTGTCTACGGTACACTCAAACCAGGGGAAGTTAATTATCAACAATATTGCGTTGGTAAGGTAGTAGATAGCCAAAGATGTACCACCCTCGGTCAACTGTTTGCTTTACCGATGGGCTACCCAGCTATGACTATAGGAAAAGAACTAGTCCACGGATATTTACTTTCTTTTGCTCAACCCTGGATTTTAGATGCTCTAGATGAGTTGGAAGATTACCAGCCTACTAGAGAAATGTCAGCAAATCTCTACAACCGTCAACAAGTCAAAGTATACAATCTCCAGGGTTTGTCTCTGGGTTGGGCTTGGGTATACCTGATGCACCCAGAAAAAGTGAAAAAGTTAGGAGGTGTACTCCTACCTGATGGCTGGTGGAGTGGTTATGGTGTAACCCTCCAGGATAACTAGGACTTAAGTGTTTGTAGTGGAAACTTTAGTCTTCACCATCTCAAGAACTTTAGTGCTGACTACAAACTTGGGTGGAGATTAGTTGATCTCTCGGATAACGTCCCCTAGTCCTGATTGTGGTTGATTAATCAACCTTTCGGGAGAGGATACAGCCGCTTTCTTGGGAATTGCCATGACTGGGTGGTTCAAGGCGATCATCGGTAGTGGTTGTGACTTAGTGGTAGCCTGGGTAGGCTGTGGTTGTGTTTGTTGTGCTAGTTGGGTGATGCCCGATTCTCGATTTAGCACCCAGCTAGATAATGCACCAATCACACAAGCAGCAACTGCTGCACCACCAAATGCCCATTTGATTCTAGAACGGCGGTTAATCCGGGCAAATACTTGGTCGGCTGTTGTTTCTGGAGAAGTTTGGGCTGTTGGCACTGGCATAGTCCGTAGGGCTTGCCTGAGCTTAAGGAGTCGGTTATACAGACGTTGAACTGCGGCATCATTGGCTAACCAATCTTCTACTTGCCGACGTTCTGCTGCTGTCACCTCGCCATCTAGATAAGCACTCAATAATTCAAAGCGATCGCGCTTTACCATATCCATAGCACCCGTTGCTTTATTGGTATGCTTTGCCATCTCATTTGGTAACTCTCTTGGTAGTTGCCTGGGACAAGGATCATTAAATTGAGAATCAGTAGTCATACTAACATTATTACCAATTCATCCACGGGTAAAAGGAGTGGGCAACCCTAAGAGCATAATTTAATTTTTCTCCTGATGGCAGAGGCACGAGCTACATTCCTCACAATTCTTAATCAATGCTTAAATTCTGCCATAGGGCAGAGTGAAGGTACTGTAAATTAGGCATCAAGATAGTTTTGCAATTGAGTTTGCAAGCGGGATCTAGCTCTAGCTATTCTTGACTTCACTGTTCCGAGGGAAACTCCTGTGATTTCGGCAATTTCTTCGTATGCCATGCCTTCGATTTCCCGCAGAACAATGGTAGTGCGGAATACTTCGGGTAAATCCGCGATCGCCTCACGCAATTGCTCGTAAAATTCTCTTGTGGTCAGTTCTTCCTCTGGCCCTGGAGTGTCTCCGGCAATTTCCCAATCCATTTCACCGTCATCTACTGAACGGGGCGCATCTAATGATAGGGGACTGACAACCCGCTTGCGCTTCCGCAATTCGTCATAAAACAAATTGGTCGCTATGCGGCTTAACCAACCCCTAAACTTAGATGGTTCTTGTAATCGGCTAATGTGCCGATACACTCGAATCCACACTTCTTGAGCCAAGTCAGCTCTGTCTGGCCAATCTGGAGCTAGATGGTACAAGACTCTATCCACTTGGGTTTGATAGCGGCGCAACAGTTCTGCAAACGCAGCACGATCTGGGCGCAGTCCCATTTGACAACGCAAAATCAAATCGTGGTTCGAGAGTTTCTCAACTTGCACCGATGCTTCTGAATACCCCGCATCACCCGTTGACCAGGATACAGTAATCGATTGACTCATAGATCGTACTGGTTGTAAATCATCCCTATCTATTAGACTAGGTAATCGGCTGCTTGTTCCTGCTTCAAGGACGGATTTCAGAGTGGAACACTGAGTTATAGAATTTGGAGTGGATTTGTGATTACGCAAAGTCTCAATTTTACCAATTAGCTATTGCCTGGACTATTATGGTGCATCTTGCCAGTTACTGCCATCTCAATTCCATGTCTGTGCAGATCAGAGCATCTGACTACACTAGCTTGACAAACGCTGTATTATATGTATCAAAAATATATGACTACAACTGAGTCCATCAGACTATTAAAAAACTCAGTCATCTTGCAGACAGAAATTTCTACGTTCAGCATTTATATTTGAATTTTAGAAGCAGTGTAATCAAGGCAAATACTCTATGATAAATTCCTAGTATTTGCCTTGAGGGTAGGTTATTATTCAGGGGAAATACATCACCTATTGGATCTTTCAATACCCAGCATAAGTTTATTATTACTAATTTTATGGATATGTAACCGGAAAAATATTATTTTTCCGGTCTTCTTACCAAAATTGTTGCTGATGTTTCTGTATGTTGTTGGTTGCTACTACCAGAATTAGTGTAATGAGGCACACGAACTTGAAAAAATAAATTGAGGGCAAATGTAATTGTGACTGCTAATAATAGTTTTTCCAACATAGTCTTTCTCTCACCCACACCATTAATGATTTATTCCAACTCTTGGAGAGCAATCAAGATAATTTCCAAATTTAGAAATCTATTTTGGCAATACCAATCCAACCAATGTGTTAGTTAGTTGGAATGTCCTGATAGCCTGAGTTTGCCCCAGGGTATCAGTAAATTCATGAGTTAAAACCACAGAATTGATCAATTCTTCACAGTTGAATCATTAAGAACTGAAATCACTAAGCCGAGTATGTCAGGGATAAACAAGAAGCTATGGCAATGGTAAAAAATGAATCTCTAGCGCGTATGGTAATGTTGATTTGTTTTGGCACTGCTATCTTATCGGTAGCTATCCATTGGCGCATTACTACAACGCAAGGGCAGTTTAAAAAGCCAGGCTATACCACCGTCAGCCGCCCTGGAGACGTTTATACAGGAGGCTTAGGTGAAACCGCGTTCGGTGCTTCTACACCTCCAGATCAAACAAACCAGAGGGCTTTACCACTAAAGTCCTCAGTTACCGAGTCTCATAATAATGGGGATACAATTAATCAAAATGTAGCTTTAACGACTAATGCACCCAAAAAATCACAATTATTAACACCGGCATCCCAACCGAAAGATCAGGGTTCTGAGTCACCGATGTCGATATTTTCTCAGATTTTTAGTCAAAATAAGTCATCTAATCAACGAGGCAAGATCACTAAGCAGGTGGTAGTTGATTTAAGCGATCGCCGCACCTATGTTTATAAAGGAGATTTAGTCATCGCCAGTTACCCAATTGCTATAGGTAAGAAGGGTTGGGAAACGCCTACAGGTACATTTGAAGTCAATGATAAGCAACATGATCCTATTTGGCGACATCCCATAACTGGCAAAGTTTATCCACCTGGTTCTGACAGTCCTTTGGGAGAAAGATGGATTGGGTTTTGGTCAGATGGCCGTAATGAAATCGGCTTTCACGGTACACCAGACATTCATCTTCTAGGAACAGCCATTTCTCATGGTTGCTTGAGAATGCGTAATTCTGATGTCCGTTTGCTTTACGATCAGGTAGGTGTTGGTACTACCGTTGTAGTACGTGAGTAATAATAGTCAATAGTCTATCTAAAATCCCCAAGCCACGCACCCTTGTAGTCGGGGTTAATCTAAAATCCCAAATCTAAAATTGGTTGACTATTGACTATTAATTTAGTTTGATGTTTTCTGCTCAAAGCTAGGTGCATAGACTTGCAGTAAGCTACTAACTTGACGCAGTACCTCATTACCGGTAGTTTTGCCACTCACAGGTGTGCGATTATCGTTGGGTTGGTCGAGGTTACGGTTGATCGCTTCATGAACTTGCTGAGAAATTAATTCTTGCAGTTCTGCTTTGGCGCGTTGACGTTGGTAGTTAGCACCTTCTTCTGTGGTAGCGTATAAAGGTGGGAGACGGTTGAGAGCGTAGGCGGCAATATCCCCAACATCGATGGAACTTTCACTAGTGGCTTCGATTTCCGCTACACGGGCGATCGCTTCAGTTAACACCAATTCTTCCATGACGTTAATAAATTGCTTGCGAGGTACTGCGACTACCTCACCAGTTAATAACGCTCCCATTAACTTATCTAACGCCATATACTCTTCGATTGAGAGTTCCGAAGCGTTATCACAAATACGTCCAACTTCTGCTTCCATTGCTGGTGTGAGATAACCATCCTGGAGAGCTTGTTCTACAATTTTTTCAATACTCATAAGGCTCATCTTAATTTAATCCACCCAAGCAAGGTAAGGACGGTAGTAAACAAACTCAATCTTGCCTATATTATGGACAAAAAATATACCAAAACTAACAACAAAAGCAATTTGTTATGTATTTTGCTATTGTTTAGCCTGGTTTCGCCAAGATGTCGGGTCAACAGATTGCCCATTGACATATAAACCCCAGTGCAAATGAGGCCCGGTAGAAGCCCCTGTAGAACCAACTGCACCAATTAATTGTCCCGCCTGGACTATATCACCTTCTTTGACGTTGATTCGGCTAAGGTGCATAAAAATACTAACAACTCCTTGGCCGTGGTCAATACCAACTACGTTGCCATGCACCCGAAATCCTTGGGATACTGTACCAACTAAGGCTACCTTACCGGCTGCTGGGGCAACTACAGGAGAGCCAGATCCGCTAGCATAGTCAAGGCCACGATGGTAGTAATCATTGGCAAATTTACCATTATAGTAGCGACGTACACCATAACCTGTACTGAGTCGCCCTTTATTGGGTGCAAGGAATGCGCCCTGCCAAAACTTTTGGGGTGTTTGTAGGGCTTTAAAAGCAGCTACGCGGTTGAGTTCGTATTCGGTAGCTCTAGTACCAGCTTTTCCTGGTGGTAAGGTGATACGCTGTACAGCAAATTTACGATTACTTACCCAGACAGCCAAATTTCTTACCTTGTTATCACCGATGATTTTGACAGTTCTAGCACCAGGTTTTTCTAGGGGAGTTGTGGGAATAAAGGTACGGTATCTATTAGGTGCAATTTGGTAAGCTGGATAAGTTTTTTCTCCCACTAAGACTTCTGGGGTGGTGGTACTATCTGGATTATCTGGTGTGATCAAAACAGATATTGTATCGCCCAAGCGAGGTTTGACGGGAGTTATCTGGACTTCCAATGCTGCTACAGGCAGGGAAAAACTCATAGGTAAAGCAGCACACAAGCCAATAAATAAGTTGATGGTGTGATGATTATTTGGTCTGCGGTTATCTCCTTTGATGTTGCTAAACAGCGAATGTTGTTGAGAATGTTGAGAAGTATCTGGGATAGTCATAGAACTAAATAACCATATTTAACTGCTGTTGAAAGACAGACTAACTGATAATTGCTAGTGTTTCCTAACGACAGCAAATATTTTTCAGGAAGAATATATTATTAAGTAATTTCCTAGGGTCTAAACTATACTAACCGCAAGATTAGGAATTGCAAATAATGCTTATCGAAAATTTGCGTTGAAAACCCCATCGTTCTAGGACGGCTTCTGGTAGAATATGTTTGTGGAAGGGTAATCAACCACTTAAAAAAACCCATTTGCTGCCTAATACGCAGACGCTGAACCTTGACAACTGAATCTAGGGCGTTCTACTTCGTAGTTCTAGTATCGCCTGGAAGTAGGTAAAAGATACCCTTCGGGAAGGCTTCGCCAACACAGGTACTAGACGAACAGCATTAAACTTCAAACAAATATTGCACAGTGTGCAACTATGGTCGGGCAGACCAAAAGTTAACGCTTGGAAGCCAGTGCGTTGGGCGGCTTTGCCGACTTGAAGCAACTGGCGTGGAGAGAACCACCTCTGACTTAGATACCGCAAGGAGTCTAGGTTAAGTGGACTCGTTGAACCAAGAATCCCCTGCCTTTTTCAGCAAGTGAGCGAAAGCGTTCGCGCAGCGTGCCGTAGGCAAACTTGGTGAGGCGGGGGAGTGTCAAATTAACTTGACAAATGCTAACCTCAAATGACTGCCGCCTCTAATAGTTGTATTGTCCCAAGGGTGGCATCGATTTCTACAGACATCCCCAGGGGTAAGATAAATTTATCTCGAATATGACCAATCATCGCTCCATACCAAGCGGGGATTCCTAGAGGCAGGATATGGTCTTGCAATACCTGCATTAATGTTAGTGAGGGTTCATCTCCCTGGTTACAGTTATTACAGTTGCCAAAAATAAAGCCAGAAATTTGGTTAAGTATGCCAGCATTTTTTAACTGTGTTAACATTCGGTCTACGCGATAAACATCTTCGTTAATATCTTCTACAAATAGAATACTTTTATACCAAGAAGGTAGATAAGGTGAACCCACCATTGCTGATAGCACTGATAAGTTACCACCGATAAGTTTTCCCTTGGCTTTTCCTGGGGTGATGGTTTGGACTTGTCCTTCAGGAGAGTTGGTATTTTGCAGGGTGACTGTTTGGCCATCAAAGAGGATGGGTTTGAGGTAATCTAACATAAAGGGAGTCCAGGTTGATGTGGCGACTGGCCCATGAACAGTCATAATTCGACTACGGGCATTAATTGCTAATAGTAAAGCAGTGATATCACTGTAACCCATGAGAATTTTTGGATGGGAGCGAATCAAGGGGTAATTAAGTAAGGGTAAAATCCGGTTACAACCCCAACCGCCACGGATAGGAATAATAGCTGCGACTGAGTCATCTGCAAACATATCATTTAAATCTTGGGCGCGATCGCTATCTTTCCCTGCTAAATAGCCATAACGATCTAATATATGTTTGCCTTGCTTAGTTTTTAAGCCTAATTGTTTGAGATGTTCTTGTAGTATGCCAATATACTTAGGCTCGAATATTCCAGCCGGGGCAACTAATCCCACCGTATCGCCCACTTTGAGCCGTGACGGTTTAATGATGCTGTTGGGAGATATTTGAGCATGGGCGATTGGGGGAATTTGGCTAGCTAAGGTAGCTAAACCACAAGTTGTCAGAAATTGGCGGCGTTTCATCTTAGTTAAGAGTCATTAGTTTAGTAGGGGCAGGTTCTGTGAGATATTCACGTTGTTAAATAGATATTTTGCCATTACACCCCTACACCCCTACACCCCTCTATTTAAATGACAAATTGTAGTTGCTTCTGTTCAAGCAAGATACTTGGCTGGATTTGGATATTGTGTTCTGGGATGAGTTGGGAGTTAAAATATTCCATGACTAAAGGATGTAGCGATAACTTAGCTCCATTGGTTTCAATCAACGATCGCGCTTGCAAAGATTCTAGGGCTGCTAATAAAGTTTGGGGTGAGATGGAAGATGTGAGTTGCGATCGCAATTCGGCAAATGAAATTGGTTGACAATGAAATGCCAAGGATTTAAGAACTTGTTTATGTGTATCTGATAAGCATTGCCATTGCTGTTCTAACAAGTAGGATAATTCTCCAAAAATGGGGGTTTGTTGCTGCAAAAATTCACCAATATTACCAGCAAATAAGTTTTGAATAGTATTAGAAACAAGATTTAAAGCTAGAGGATGACCTGCATAACACTCTACCAATTTGTGCCAATCTGCTGGAGAACCTTTAAAATTACCTTTGGCGTTGAGAAGTTCCTGAACATCTGGCATTTGTAAGCCATAGAGATGAAAGACTCTCACAGGGAAAGTTTCACCTTCTAATGGTGTAACTTCTTTGGGTTTATGACAACTTGTGAGGATGACACAGCTATTATGAGCCACTTCTCCCAGACGCTTAAAAAATTCCCGATATTCTTGATTTCCCGTTTCTGGAAACAAGAAGCAACTCCCGCAAGGAGACTTGTAAGTTGCACAATCTTGTAATACAGCCTCCGCCCCATCTAATACCAGAAGACAACGGTGGCGTTGTAAATAATCAATCAATCGTGAAACTCTGCTGTGCAAGTTATCGGGTAAATTGGTGTCTTGTCCATTGGATAGGAAAGTAATGAGATCAGATAATAAATCTTTGAGGGGAGGACGAGGTAAAAGCGATCGCCAAATCACAAACTCAAACTGATCTTGAAGCTGTTGTGTGAGTTTTACAGATAACCAAGTTTTACCGATACCACCCATACCCAATAAAGTAATGAAACGGCAGGGTACTGGTTTATTTGTAGGACATTCATTTAAAATCCATTGCTTTAGGGTGGCTAGTTCTTCACTACGTCCGCAAAAAAGCGAGACATCTGGTGCTTCTCCCCAATCTGACGAATTTTGGATTTGTGTGTTAGTTTTTTCTAGATTTTTATCAGAGTTGGCAAATTGATAGTCTTGGGATTCAAGTTGCAGGTTAAATGCAGCGAAACAATACTTTAAGGTTTGCTTATCTACTCCTAGTTCGCAAGCAAATACCTTCGCTACTGTATCTGGATCTAACCCCATGCGAAAGCCTAAATCTTCGCCGGTATAACGCTTATCGAAATTTTCATTTTGTTCTGATTGAGATTTTGCATTTTGGAGTTTTTGTAATCCTTGGGTGGTTAAGATGACACCACGTCTCCGGCTTCTTTGTTGGGATTTCATGGGAAACCTCACAGATGAGAGATGTATGTTTGGCTGCTATTTACACCGATACAAAACACCATTTAAGACCATGATCACGTTCAGTGATTACACTGGATCAAGCAGATTTATGCAGCCAATTTTATGTTACTTGCTTTATGGTTGTATAGATATTAAGTAATTTTACGTACAGTGATTCAGTAGGCGATCGCAGATCCCTGATTTCTAGGTCTGTTTGACACAACTGTGTTGGGTTGATGGGTGCGATCGCTCTTGCTGGAATATCTACGGCTGTTACGTTAGTTCTTAAGTTCGTCAACTTCGGTTGTGAAAACTGGGTGTAAATGTATTGGCGATGGCTGCGCCAACGTCTGCGACGAACGCACTATTGATACCAAAATCTGAGGCGATCGCATTGATGGTGAAATGTTGGTATTGAGAAGCGAGCGTTGACATCAAGGTTAAATGCTCCTTAATGCTGGTGTTCGGGAATGTCAAAAAAATCAACACCGATTTTTCTTAAAATCCTTAACTTCGGTTGAATAGCCTGGAGTCAAAATACATACTGAATATGTTGGTTTTTTGAACACAGTTAGCATTTGCCATTTGCAAATAAGTCTCAGCAGTTCGCAACATTGCAGAATTGAGATTTGAATCAGACTAAAGTTCAAAAAATATTTTCTTTTTACTGCATATATATCGCTTATAAGGTTATGCAAATTTAGAGAAAAAAAGGAGTGGAATAATGCCAGTATTCATAGCTCAATTTGCGGGTGGAGAAGGATCAAATGCAGGGGATTGTTGTCTAGTTTACGCAGGCCCACAAGATATAAGTCAAGGGCAAGCGATCGTAATCGATCTTGGCACTAATACTATGCAAAATAATCTTCAGGCAATCCTACAAAGACTCAATCTTAAAATAAAAACCCTGCTATTGACTCATATGCACGCAGATCATATTGCTGATGCTGAAAATTCATTAAAGTGGTTTTTCCAAGGTCGAGAGTTGGAGGAGTTAATCCTGCCAGAAAGTGCATCACCATCTCATCAAGATAATAGGAAAAAGATGATATCTTATTGCAAAACTAATCAAATTAAAATCATTGAAGTAGGAAATAATTGCTATAAAGACAATGATACTAAAAAAGAAAATGCTAACTATCAATCTAAGATTGAGTGGGTGGAAAATAATAATAGTCAAACTCTCACTTTAACGGTTATAGGGCGTGATCCTACACAAGGTAGTGGTGATGAAAACGCATACAGTATTGGAGCATTATTAACTTGTCCTAGAACAAATGGAGGAAATCCTTGGTACTATTTGACTTTAGGTGATATGGAACCAAACGCGGCTGGTGGTAATCTAGCAAAGGTTTTAACCGCAAGTCTGAAATTTACTGGATTAAAGTTAGCTCATCATGGTTCAAGCAATAATTTGTTTTCAAAGGAATGCTTGAATAAGTATATGGATGAAAATACTACAATTATATCATCTGGATATACACAAAATGACATAGCTCCAGTTATTGATTGGGTAAAATCAGTTAACCATAAATATTTCATTTATCTCGTCCACTCTAGCAATCGCACCAATCTTTGCGATGGCGAAGCATGGAAGTTATGGCAAAACAAATTAGAAAAAAAGCTATTATGTAAAACCACGATGGTAATGTATTTCAACCCATTTTGTAAACAAGTCAAAATTGAAGTAGATGATACTGTTAATTCTCCTGCGGCTCTTATAAAAATTACTAGAACATGGGGAAATCGGAATAAAACATAGTAAATTCGTTATTGTTGGAGATGTTTGTTTTATCTATTTACGATTATTTCAATCATTACAAACCTACTCTAGGTTTTTTCGATGTCCTAAAAAAAATAATCAACAAATATATTCTAAACTCAAA
Organism: Aliinostoc maniaoense; assembly: GCF_058172895.1. Taxonomy (NCBI): domain Bacteria; kingdom Bacillati; phylum Cyanobacteriota; class Cyanophyceae; order Nostocales; family Nodulariaceae; genus Aliinostoc; species Aliinostoc maniaoense. Next base: position 470,507 of record NZ_CP187952.1, read on the forward strand.
AGGAAACTGACACCATGCCAGACGAACAAGACCAGAAAGCAAAAAACAAAAAGGTAGCCATAATGGGACTCATTTACAAAAAAGTAAATGACCTATTGGGTGCCGGAAACCAACTATTCTCCATGCAGTTTCCAGCCCAGCCCTTGAATTATCGCCAGTATCAATATGATACGAATGACCGAAACAGTACGCTGACTCGTCCGTATACAATTGCCGAAGCGGAATTTCGCCTTTCTGACCAACTGTTCGATGTTTTTCCCATTACACAGGGTTCGACTGGAGAACGGCTTTCAGTCGTTTATAACACCTTATTGAATAACTATGTACCAAGTCTAAAACCTTTTGCTGCCTACTTTCGAGACCGTGCAGGACTAAGTAGGTTTCTGCTTCAGGAGAAAAATAACGGCAATGGAACTGCAAAGTCAAGAATTGATTGGTGTAAGGAGCTTTACAACCAATATTTGCAGGCAAAACTGGAATGGGAAACAGACAAGAACTTAACATTTGATGAAATCAAAATTTTAAGTGAGAAAGAAAATTCAGGTGTCACCCTGGATGATTATGCTAAGTGGCTAAGTTCTGAAGGTTTGGTTCGGGAAGAAGTGTTGAACAACCTTTACAACGATGCTGTTGTCAAGGGTCATTTCCATGAAGTGCTAACTATACTCGGTTATCTCAATGTCTCCTCTATCGCTGAGGAATTGGAACTCGCCAAGCAAAGAATGCGCCATTCGATGAGACTATCGCTTGACGAATCAATGCTAGTTTATCCGGTACAGTTTCAACCAAGTAATTGGTTCCAAGGATTAGCCCCCAATCTCTCCCCTGTAGACTTGACGATGGCTAATGACACTATTCGAGACCTACTCAAAGCAAAACGTCGAGAACTTGCTCGGTCACAAACCGATTTACAGGTACTTGAGATGATCTCCAGCAATGGGGATGAAATTAAGAATCTAGAAACTCAAGTTGCTGAAGGCAAGAAAAAGCTTAGTGACGCGGAGAGTAACCTTGTTGAAAAATATGGTCAAGCGGTGGTGACTGCTGCCAAAATTTATCTATCCACCCAGGTACCAGGCGGAAGTCTACTTGAGCTAGCGGATATGGAAACAGTACCTGATGCGGATAACAAAACCCTGGATGAGCTAGGGTTATCAGACGATCAGGTTTTAAAAGAGCTACAAACCGTAGTTACTGAACTGCACGCTACCTATAAAGCACAAAAAGAAGTTCTGCAACAGGCTGAGGAATTGACGTATCTCAAAGCACAGTTGGCTCGTGCTAAGTCCCATGATGTGCGGTTTGAGAAGATTAACCTCAACCAGCGCATTAAAGAACTTCATGCTGACATTGATGAGCTAGGTCAATTACTTGCTGGCGTGTATCGGGAGAGGCAGAAACCAAAAGGCTCGGTTATTGTAGAGCAAGATAACACGGATAAGAAGAAATGGACGATTCGCCTTCCAGGTTCACCTACGGGTGGTAACTTTAAGTTGACGATACAGGGTAAAACCTCGTCTGATATCGCTTTTGACGCTAATGATACTGCACTCAGTAATGCTCTCAAAGCTTGTCTGGGAGATGATGCAGTTGAGAGTGTGACAGTGCCAACTGGGAGCAAAAATATATGGAATGTTACATTCGGCAACGAGAAAATCGAAATTTCTGGTGATGGCACAGGTTTAACCGTAGCAGAGTCCACTATTGAATTGCCCGTAATTCCTTCTACTGGCAATGTCACTGAGGCAGATGGGATGTTTATGGATGTCGTCATCAAGAGTACCGAAATTGCCGACTCATCGAGCAAGGTTGAAACAGAATCTGCTTCACAATTTGGTTGGAATGTAAATGGATGGTTTTTTTCGGCAGGAGGACAACACAGCAGTTCGCAAGCCAGTACTGATGCTGAACGAACCTTTTTCAGCCAAGACATAGATATTGGCTTTCGCGTGGCTAAGGTTACGTTTGATCGCGGGGGTTGGTTCAACCCGCAAATCTTCAAGATGTCCCACGCTTTTTACAGGCTTGCAGACCTAAAGGCATCACCATCAGTCCAGGAAATAACAAAGGATAAAGTTTTGGAAGCAGCAGCCAAGGAAACAGACCCTAGTGGACAGGTAGCTCAACTCCTAAAAGACGGCGAAAATCGTTCTATCCTACCTGCTTACCCAGTCGGTATGGTAATTGCGAAGGATATTACTATTAAAGTCAAGCAGGATGCCTCACAAAGCAAGGCGACGAGAACCGTTATCGAAAACTCGAATACCGCAGGCGGTGGATTATTTGGCTTTTCTTGCACCTACTCATCTGCTAACTCCAGCACAAGTGACAAAACGTTTTTCGGTCAGCAAGGGGATTATTTCTATATTCGCATTCCTGGCCCTCAGATTCTGGGCTACTACCTTCAATTTGTTCCACCCGACAAAGCCATGCCCTACGAAGCAATATTTGAGGAAGAAAGAGATACCGAAGTAGAAAAAGCATTGGCTGCCTATGACCTCCCTCCACAGTTACCTGCATCTGGCGCAATAGATCAACCTCAAAATACCGCAGAGCAGTAATCGTGATCAAAAGCGGTTAACATCTGCAACGACAACCCGACACAAAAGAGGACTTATGAATCATACACAACGAGTGATTGATCATCTACAAAAGCACCTAAGTACACTTAACAGATACTATACATGGGCTAGTAGCAATAGAGGTCATCCAACAACGGACTTGTTGGCAGGCAAGATTGAAACATGGGTGCAGAATCTAGGGCCAGCTCTAGGTCATATGGAGGAGTTCGCTGAATACAAACGCCATGTGGACAAGCAACGTATATTGCAGAGTCCGAAGGGTCAGGGCGATGTCGTGATAGGAAAAGCGGGCGATGCCTACGCAAAAGTTATGCAGTTGAAGACGATTGTCAGTGACCAGAAAACTGCGGTAGACGATGCTCTTACAAAAGCAGTGCAGCAGATCGCTGGGCTAACTGGTGAGGAGGCAAATCCTGATGTCAATGCGGTTATATTAATAATAATCCTCAACAGTGAAAATCCTTACCCATTTTCACCTGGAAGTAGGGCAGGAAAGACGACACAGGAACTCACAAACCACCTGAAAAACGCAATAAATAACAGTGTGCAAATGGTTCTCTGTCAGGAAAGCTCATATCAAAATCAATTACAGGCGTTGCTCAGTCGCCGGATAGGTAAAACTTATGCCCTTAGTCGAAAATCCACCATTTTCAAACGTAACTTATACAGGCAGACTAGCTTCTATGATCCGGTGCGGGAACAATATTTGTATGAGTATTTGCACACTTTCACAGTAAAGTTCCGGTGGCCTTTCGGCACACCTTATCTTGATCAAGGGCAACAAAGACAAATATCAAAGATAGACTTGATATGGAACCCAGACGCGCAAGGCGAAAACAAATTTGAATTATCTAAATTTGATGTACTCCGTGATTAGCCTCTTTTGAAGTCGTGCGATCGCTTTTTTCATCAGTTATCGAGAGCGATCGCCTGACTTCCGTTTACTGACTGTTTCTCTTCAAGTGCGATCGCCTCTCTATTTTCATATTTTGAAAATGGGGCGATCGCTTGGTTTGGCAAAAAATGAGCCATAGTCAGTAAGATATAATTTCATCAAGATTCCAGCGCATAACCCAAGAATGTAAAGTAGCCTAATGTCTCTTCAAGAACTTAAAGAGCAAGCTTTCAAACTATCGGTGAGCGATCGCCTTGCACTCGTTAGCGCAATTATTGACTCTCTACAAAACACACTTAGTTCTCAACCCAATCGCAAAGCCTTAATTCAGCAAATGCGGGGTTTGCTGAAAACAGATCAACCTTCGCCCACAGATGCTCAAGTTGAGGAAATGTTGCAAGTAAGGCAAGTGGAGAAGTATTTCAAGTCGAAATTCTACAACAGCTAGAGTCTCGCTCACCAATTAGCGAATTGGCAAGTGTGATCGCCCCCACAACAGCAAAATTGCGATCGCATTTCTTCTGTTTTTCTTCAAGTGCGATCGCATCTCAAGTTTTGATTGCACTTAACTGAGGTAGTATAGAGAACTGTAAGGTTCAACACAGGAAAAGCAAGAGTAGCGAAGTTGTGGGCAAAATTTTATGAATCCAGTCATCACTACCCCACTCGCCCAGTTTCTATCTCAACCCAACATTGAATCTTCTCCGGCATGGGAGTTGATTAATGGGTGTGTAATCCAAAAGCCAATGCCGACCCTCTTTCACTCGCGCCTACAACGCAATCTAGTTAATTACATCAATCAACATACCGACGAGTTTGAGGCTGTGCAAGAGCTACGCTGTTTAGTGCCTCCCTATTCACCTGTACCGGATATTTCTATCATTGCGATCGCACGTCTTCTTGATCAAGACAGGCCATTTGATGGCGCACCAGACTGGTTGATTGAAATTCGATCGCCCGACCAAAGCACCCTAGACTTACAGAAAAAGATTCTCCATTGCTTAACCAACGGCACACAACTCGCCTGGTTAATTGACCCAGCCAGTCAACAAATTTGGGTCTGGCAAGGGGATAACTTACCGATGGTTTGTTCAGGAGGAGAAGTTTTGCCAGTGTTGGGCAATCTACCGGAACTCACAGTTAATACTGTAATGGCAATGACTCGCCGACAATAATAACGTTATGTTTGCCTATGTCTGTTCTAATTTTAATTAGAGGTAAGTTTCTCGATTCAAGGAAAGATTGAGCCAAAGAGCGATCGCGCAGTATGCTGTAGGCGATCGCCAAATTAAAAACCTTGCCGTGAGCAAGATGCGATCAATCACCTGACTGATTGTCTGTGTTAAAGTGCGATCGCTTGGTGTTGGGAAAAATGAACCATACTCAGTAAGATATAATTCAATAAAGATTTCCGCGCATAACCCAAGAATGTAAAGTAGCCTGATGTCTCTCCAAGAACTTAAAGAGCAAGCTTTCAAACTATCGGTGAGCGATCGCCTTGCACTCGTTAGCGCAATTATTGACTCTCTACAAAACACACTTAGTTCTCAACCCAATCGCAAAGCCTTAATTGAGCAAATGCGGGGTTTGCTCAAAACAGATCAACCTTCACCCACAGATGCTCAAGTTGAGGAAATGTTGCAAGCACGACGATTGGAGAAGTATCTCAAGTGAGGGTGTTAGTTGATACAAATATTGTGTTAGATTTCTTGCTAGAACGAGAGCCATTTTTGCAAGATGCAGAGGCATTATTTGATGCGATCGGTTCTGGTCAAGTGGTTGGTTATGTGACTGCTACAACCTTAACTGACATCTTCTACATTGCTAGAAGACAAACCCAGGATATTCAACGTGCAAGACAAGCTGTATCAAGCATACTAGCTGTTATGGAAATCTGCTCAGTTGATCGGCCTATTTTAGAAATTGCTCTAACTCTGGCAATGACAGATTTTGAAGATGCTGTTCAAGTGGGTTGCGCCCTTGCTCAAGGTTTAGACGCAATTGTCACTCGTGATGCTGACTTTGCAAGTACGTTGATCCCGATATCGTCTGTAAGCCAGATTCTACAACAGCTATAGTCTTCCTAAGCAACTGGCACATTGGCAACTACGATCGCCCCCACAACAGCAAAATTGCGATCGCATTTCTTCTTGTGACAGACTGTCTCTGTTAAAGTGCGATCGCCTCTCTATTTATTTTGAAAATGGGGCTATCGCTTGGTTTTGGGAAAAATGTTGACTGACTGTCTCCGTTAAAGTGCGATCGGGCATTATTGGGGTGAAGTATGAAAAAATCAGCGATCGCTATATTCATCTGAAGTTCCAAATAGATACTATTTTTTAATACAGAGTGAAAATGCCACAGTTCCCCCTATTCCCAGGTTGAAACATCACGCAACACATCAGGGATTTCTCCTTGGGAGAGGGGAAATTCTAAGATAGTTTCTCTGTAACCTAAGTATCCAGATTCGGCAAATGATAACAGCATTCGTGCTAGTGCTAGCCACACTTCTGGCTCATATTCCCAATCACGATAACGGGTAGAACGACCAGCAATTGAACGCAATGCCCAAAAATAGGAATTTCTGACTACAGAACCACCCTTTTTAAACTCTGGTAAGTCCTCATGGTTTAAAAATAGCACTTGATTGTCAATTTTCGCTCTCATAGGGACTCTTAACTAGAAAAATAATCAATTGCTGTGTAGGGAGGGGGCAGGGGAGCAGGGAGCAGGGAGCAGGGGGCAGGGGGGCAGGGGAGCAGGGGGAGACAAGGGAGACAAGGGAGACAAGGGAGAAATATTTACGCCAATGCCCTATGCCCAATGCCCCATGCCCAATGCCCCATGCCCAAAATTCTTTAATTTTGAATTTTGAATTTTGAATTGATATGCCCTAGCCTCTCTTATTTAACAGATTCCTTTTGGCGTTTTTGGATTCCTGGACAAGTATAGTGTGTATGGTTTCTAGCATTTCTTTTTGTGTGTATGGTTTGGCCAGAAATTTTTTCACCATGACGGTTTTTGTGAGTTGATTTTTGCTTACCAAGCCACTGACAGCGACAATATTGACAGAGGGATTAATTTTTTGTAGGGCGCGGATGGTGGTACTACCATCCATACCAGGCATCATCATATCCATTAATACCAGGCTAATTTTATCTTGGTTTTGGGCATAGAGTGCGATCGCCTCTACTCCATCGCTAGCGGTTAATACTCTATAGTTGTAAGCTTCTAGGGAGATTTTGGTAGTCTCTAGAATTTGGGCTTCGTCATCTACAACCAAAATTAATTCACCGTTACCTTTGAGCAGTTCTAAGTCTTCTACTAGTGAGGTGGCTGCGGCTTCGACTGCTGGTAAAAATACTTCAAATTGTGTGCCTTTGCCAACTTCGCTGTACACTTTCACAAAACCATGATGGCTTTTAATGATGCCCTGTACAGTTGATAAACCTAGCCCTGTACCTTTACCCACGTCTTTAGTTGTGAAAAATGGCTCGAAGATTCTATCTAGGGTTTCTGGGGGAATACCGATGCCTGTATCTGTAATGCTAATCACAATGTAATGTCCGACATTTGCACCCAAATTTATGCGCGCATACTGTTCATCAATAAATAAATTTTTGGCACACAAACTTAAGCTACCACCTTCTGGCATCGCATCACGGGCATTTACTACTAAGTTCATGAGTACTTGATGTAAATTAGTAGCGTCGCCAATTACCATCCACAGTTCTGGTTGAATACTTACAGAAAATGTAATGGATTTGGGAAATGTTTCTTGAACAATTTGCTTAATTTCTGAGAACAAATAGTTAGTTTGTACAATGGTGCGTTTCCCTTCAACGCCACGGGTAAACTGTAAAACTTGCTTGACTAAAGCCGCACCGCGTTTAGCGTTCGATTCTATAGTTTGAAACATTCGCTGAGAGCGATCGTCAACGTTTGGTAGTTTAATTTGTAGTAGCTGGGCGGCTGTTAAAATGGGAGTCAGGATATTGTTGAGATCGTGGGCAATACCACCTGCTAGTGTGCCAATGCTTTCTAATCTTTGCGCGCGTAAAAACTGATTTTCTAATTGTTTTTTCTCGGTAATATCTGTGTTTACTGTTAAAATTGATTGCGGATTTCCAGATTCATCACGCATCACATTCCAGCGACTAGCAACAATAATTTTTTTACCTTCTCTGTTTAATTGATGCAATTCACCGCACCAAAAATCAATTTCCCTTAAATCATGTAAGACATTTTGCAGTTGTGGGAGAGTTTCTGGTGAATACAAAAATTCACTCACACTTTTACCAATTACTTCTTCAGACTGCCAACCGTATAAATTTTCTGCTCCTTTACTCCAGAAACATATGTGCTGATGCAAGTCTTTAACCAAGACTGCATCTGTAGTAATATCGAGTAAGGCTGCTTGTTCTCGTAATTTATTTTCTGCTTGTTTGCGCTCCTCAATTTCTACTGCTAAAAGTTGATTTTGGGTTCGGAGTTGTTTGGTTAAATTGCGTAGTCGCAGGTGGAGTTTAACGCGGGCTAAAACTTCTTCATGTTGTAGTGGTTTAGTAATATAATCAACTGCACCTAGACTTAAACCTTTGACTTTATCGACTGTTTCGGAGAGGGCAGTCATGAAAATAACCGGAATGTCTTTGGTTAATTCATTGCTTTGCAGGCGGCGACAAGTTTCAAAACCGTCTATTCCTGGCATGAGGATGTCTAAAAGAATCAAGTCAGGAGGAGCATATTCAGCCCTTGCTAAAGCACTTTCCCCATCTTCTGCTACTAATACTGTATATCCAGTATTAGCTAAAAAATCAAACAGCATTTCTAAATTGATAGGAGTGTCATCAACTATGAGGATGACTCCTTGTTCGAGTGTATCAATAGCCATATAATTCGGATGTTTTAAAAAGTTTTAAAAAAGTTTAAAATTGTTGAAGAAAATCTAAAATTTGCTTGCCTTTAAAACCTTTGGCAAGTTGACGTAAATGATTGGCAAAGGGTATTAATTTTTTGTCCAATTCCTCTAATTGTTGAGTTCTTTCAGAAATAGCCCTCAAGTTACCTCGCATGGCTAAATCGAGCAAAATTGTTAATTCTTCAGATGGTGGAGTAGCCAGTTGCGAGTCTGGGATTTGAGGGTGTGGTTGATCATCTTCTGGTTTGGGTGAAAGCTTTCTTTCATGTTGATAAATCCATTGCAAGTTTAAATGAAATTGTAACTTTTCTAAAAGATTATTAATCTGGATGGGTTTGGGTAGAAAATCGTTACAACCAACTTCCTGACTCTGTTGTTGTTCCACATCAAAAACACTGGCGGAAATGGCAATAACTACTGTATTTTTAAGTTCTGGTAACATTTTAAGCCGGCGTGTAGCTTCAAAGCCATCCATGCGATTCATTACTAAGTCCATGAAAATCACATCTGGTTGAAATTCACAGGCTTTATTAATAGCATCTACACCGTCTGTTGCTTCTAGCACTGTAAAACCCAAAGGTTGAAGTAAATTAACTAAAATAGCGCGATTTTCCCATTTATCATCTACTATCAATACTTTACGTCTAGAACCAATAAAAGCAACTATATCGCCTGTTTCAGTGCTATCGGTATGAGTGGAGTAGACAGCTTCAGGTAAATCTAAGTCTAGCCAAAAAATACTACCTTTTCCTAAATTACTTTTAACATTTAGTTCACTCCCCATAAGTTGAACTAATTGACGGCTAATCGCTAATCCTAAACCTGTACCTTCAGTTTTCAGGCTATCTTGAGCTACTTGCTGAAAAGGCAGAAAGATTTCTTCTAATTGCTCTGCTGCAATACCAATGCCTGTATCTTCTACATAAAATCTGATTTGTGTTTGGGAATACTCAGTATTAATGATTCCTGTTTTTAGTTCCCAATTTTCATGAATAGGTACATATCCTATTTGAAATGTGACACAACCTTTCTCTGTAAATTTAATGGCGTTACTGAGTAAATTAATTAATACTTGTCGCAATCGTTTTTCATCGGCATAGACTATTTTAGGTAAGGTAGAAATTGGTTGATATAATAGTTGGATACCTTTTTGTTCGGCGCGGATACGGCACATTTGCACGATAGTATCTAGAAATTGCGAAAAATGAAATTGTTGGGGATAAAGTTCCATTTTTCGAGCTTCTATTTTAGAAATGTCTAAAATATCATTAATTAAGGTTAATAAGTGTTCGCCACATTGATAAATAATATCAACCCCATTTTTTTGCTGAGGGTTTAAGTTTTTATCTTTCTGTAAAATTTGGGTATAGCCTAAAATGCCATTTAGGGGGGTGCGGAGTTCATGGCTCATGTTAGCAATAAATTCACTTTTAGCACGGTTAGCGGCGGCGGCGATTTCTTCGGCTTTTTGACGTTCTTTAATTTCTCTTTTTAAGAGTTGATTTTTCTCTTGTAACTCTAGAGTTCGCTGTGTGACTTTAATTTCTAAGTTACGATTGTATGCTTCTAAATCATTATAAAGGCGGGCATTTTCAAGAGCGATCGCAGCTTGGGAAGATAACAGTTGTAATACTTCTACTTGTCCTGATGTAAATGCTCCTGAAATTAAGTTATTTTCTAAATATAGGATACCAATCAGCTTACCTTGATTAACAATAGGTGTACATAAAAGAGATTTAGGTTGATGTTGAATGATGTAATTATCTGTGGTAAAAATACCGTTATCTGTGGCATCGTTCAAAACGACATTTTCTTGAGTACGGTGGACGTAATTAATAACTGATATGGGTAATTCTTCAGTTGAGGATACAGAAATTGATTGTTGGATGTGAATTTCTGCATTGGCAAAACTGCCTGAAGCTTCTATATATAAATTTCCCCCTTGTTCTAATAACAATAATCCTCTTTCTGCTCCCGCATTTTCTAAGACAATTTGCATTAATTTAGTCAGCAGCTTTTCTAAAACGATTTCGCCAGATAATGCTTGAGCAGCTTTAACTACGGTAGCCAAATCAATAGCTCCCCCAATATCTGCATTGGCTACTGTTGATATTTTTTGTGTCGATATTTGAGATAAAAATTGAGGATATTTTAATTCTAAATCTTGAACTTTAGCAGTAGCACCCCAGTGCAGATATCCGTAATAAGCATCAGTTAAATAGGTTTGGGCTATTTTGTCTTTACCACAACCAAAGTAAAATTTTGCTGCTAGTTCATTGGCTAGTGCGGCTTCTTGGATGTATCCTTGGGTTTGGGAAGTTGCGATCGCACAATCATAACTCTCCATTGCTTGCCAATTTTGCCCTAAAATCCGCGCTGTTTCCGCTTCTACAAGTTCATACTTGTGCTGAAAGTTCATCGGCGCATGATCTGCCCATTTTCGCATTTTGGCTTGATTGTAGTTAACTTTCTCTAAAAGAGATTTTTGCTGTAGTGGTGGTGCGGTGGGGTAGATGGCAAGTTGCACTAAAGAATCATAAAAATAAAATTGTGGTACATTTAACCACCCTGCAACACCATCTAAATATTGTTCGGCTTGCAGTGCATATTCTCTAGCTTGTTCTAATTCGCCAAACAAATAACATAAAATTAATTTCGCCAGAAATACATAGCATACTACTGTGCGTTCATTTGATTGGATATGCAGGGGTAATAATTGTGCTTCGTTGTAGGCTGTACCAATTAACTGACAAGGGTTTTCAGCTAACCCGATTAAATTCAAAACTACCTGATGAAATACCTGATGCCATTTTAATGCAGTTTCTTGATGAATTTGCGCGATCGCTTGGCTATATCTAGCCATTTCTTGTTCTAAATTCTTTAATTCTGCACCACTCCAAAATAAATATTGGCATTTATTACTAGCTGCATAGCCAGTATGTACTAAATCACCAAATTCTAATCCACTAGAGTAAGCAGCTTCTAAAAGGGGCAATGTTTCTCTGACATGATGTTTTCCATAAATGATGAAAGTAGCTACTTTAAATAATACCTGAGCGCGGACTTTACAAGCATCTAAACTTTCTGCTAGCACTAAAGCTAACTTGCCAAATTTATCGGCTGCTTCAATATCTTGTAATAAGCCACTAAACACAACTCCATAATCAGCAAAGCCACTGGCAGCAAAGGGATTTTTACCGTATTGAATGGATAAATTTACTTGTTCACAAGCCATTAAAATAAATAATGTCGGTGCAGATTGATAAGCAGCAGGGACTAAACTAGCTATGAGGCGTAAAGCTGCTAGTTTATTAGCATCAGTCATGACAGGTAAATTAACTAAATCTGCGCTACTTTTATTTGTTAAATTGGCTGTGGTTTTGTTAATCGCTTGTTGAATATCTACAGTAGTTGGTGCTGCTGGTAGTTTTATTCCCAAAATTTCCAGCACTTGCAAACCTAAATTCACAGCAGCAATTAATTTTCTTTGAACTTCACAACTTTTAATTCGCAATTCATAAATTTTGACTTTTTCTATTTGGGTGTTTGCTTGTTGTAACACTACTTTAGCTAAATGTTCAACTTGCTCAAAGTCACCAATCAAAAATGCTACTTCTGCGGCTTCTTGATGTATAGTTAATGTCAGTTGATACTGCTCATACCAGCTATCTGTTGTTAATAAGCTTAACCCTTGATGCAGATAATCACTAGCAGACTCATAAGCTGTGGCTAGTTTAGCTTTTTGTCCCGCTAGAAGATTAAGTTCGGCTAGCTCAGTTTTTTCTGATGTGAGGCTCAGTAATTCTATACTAGAGTTTAAATGATTAACTAATGTAAAAATATTATCATAGCGTTCTTCAATCGTAGTATTTTGAAGGAGCGATCGCCCAATTTTTAGATGAGTTAACTGTTGCTCAAAATTGGGCATTAATGAATAAGATGCTTGTTGTACGCGGTCATGTAGAAATTTATATGTAATTGGTTGTTGCCTTGCTTGTTGCTCATCAACAACCATAGATTTTTTATAAAACTCATCTACTGGCAAAATTAAACCCGCTTGCAGTGCTTCCCTTAAATCTTCTTGAGTTTCTGCACAAGATTTTTCATGGACAAGACTTAGAAAGTCTAAAGTAAATTTATCGCCAATACAAGCTGCTAACGTCAGAATATTTTGTGTATTAGGTGAAAGTTTCTGAATCAGATTTACCATCAATTCAATTACATTATCTGTAATTTTAATAGTTTGTAGCTGTTTGATATTCCACACCCAACCACCAACGCTAAAATCAAATTTCAAGAAGTTTTCTTGCTGCAAAGATTTAAGGATTTGGTTTAAAAAGAAAGGGTTTCCCTGAGTTTTACTAAATAATAACTCAGCTAGTGGCTCTGACTGATTTAAATCAGTGTGGAGTGTATCACCAATGAATTGTTTTACATGATCTAACTGTAAAGGTTTGAGGAGAATATGCTGAATATCTGCGCGGGATTTTTGAATTTCTTCTAAAGTTAGCAGCAATGGATGAGTTGCATTTACCTCATTGTTACGATATGCACCTAAGATGAATAGATGTTTACTCTGAGGATGTTTAATTAGCAATTGAATTAATTTGAGAGATGCTGCATCTGCCCATTGCAAATCATCTAAAAAAATTACCAGTGGGTGTTCTGCTTGACAAAATACATCAATGAATTGTTGAAATACACGGTTAAATCGGTTTTGAGATTCATACAAACCTACCTGAGTAACTTCTGGTTGAGTGCCAATAATGCGTTCAATTCCCGGAATTACATCAATAATTAATTGACCATTATTACCTACAGCCGCTAAAATTTTGGTTTTCCAAGTCTCTATATTTGGGGAATTTTCAGTTAATATTTGTTGAATTAATTCCTGAAAAGCTTCTATTAAAAAACCGTAGGGAATATGACGTTTAAATTGGTCAAATTTACTACCTATAAAATAACCTTTACTCTTAGCTATCGGTTGAAGAACTGCATTGACTAAAGAAGATTTACCAATACCAGAGTAACCACTAACTAACATTACCTCAGTAGCTCCAAGTCTAACTTGCTCAAAGGCATTAATTAAACTAGCTACCTCTGTTTCTCGACCATAAAGTTTTTGCGGAATTAGAAGTTGACTATATAAATCTAATTGTCCAATAATAAATTCATCAATTTTACCAAAGGTTTTGATTCCCTTCAGACACTTTTCTAAATCAGATTTTAATCCCAAAGCATTGTGATATCTGTCTTCAACATTTTTAGCCAGTAATTTCATCACAATATCAGCAATTATTTCAGGAATTTCTGAGTTAATCTCTTTGGGTGATAAAGGTGTTTTAGCAATGTGACAATGAATTAATTCTAAGGTGTCATTAACAGTAAATGGTAGTTGTCCTGTGAGCATTTCATAAAAAGTGACACCCAATGAATAAAAGTCAGTACGATAATCAATTGTATGATTCATTCGCCCAGTTTGTTCTGGTGATATATAGGCAGGTGTGCCTGTGAGTAAATTGGGTTTTTCTTGAGTGAGCCAGGATGAAATATTAAAACCCAGAATTTTGACTTCATATGTTTGGAGATTGATGAGAATATTTTCTGGTTTAATATCTTGATAAACAATATTATTTTGATGGAGTTCGGCGAGTGTTGTAGCTAGTTGAATGGCGATCTCTAAAAATGTGGCTATATCAAATGTTTTTGTACTCACAATTCTTTTTAATGGGTAGCCACCAAAGTCATCAAAAACTATTGCTAGGCTATTTTGATAGCTTTCTATAGCAATCGGTCTAATAATTCCAGTTAGATTTAATGATTGTAGTATTTTATATTCAGATTTTAATTCTGCAAGTTGTTCTATTGTGGGGTATTCAGATTTAATGGTTTTAATAATTACTGCTGATTTTGCTGAGTCTTTAAAAGCACGGTAAATACAAATATTTTGATTTTCAGTCAGAATTTCAGTGATATTGTAACCAAGAGTTGTAATGCCCATTTTTGATAGCAGTTAAATATAGTAGTGGGTTTTATGATTTTGTCTGAAATTTTTATATATTATTACTAATTGTTTATCACTAATTTGGCTGTTAACCCATTTTTTTACTCAATATAAAATTATGTAATTAAAATTAAAGACATTGCAAGTATTCACTTTGATATAAAATATCATTTTGTTGCAAACAGATGTTTTTCTTGACAGATAAGTTGCGTTTTTCTAGAGTTTGTGGTGCGTTACGGCTTCGCCTAACACACCCTACTGGAACTACTGAACTGTTTAGAGTTTGCGGTGCGTTACGGCTTCGCTTAACACACCCTACTGGAACGACTAAAACTCTCAGGCGGAGTATTGGGCAGGTGCAAGATATGATGGTAATTTGAGAACAATCAATACTTTAAATCTGCTTTGACTAAACAATTGGAAAACTGGACACCTACAAAATACGCTTTATCACTGCATACAACTACACCAGAATTGGGTTTAGCAATTAGTAATTTTTCTGGAGATACTCGTTATCAAGTTTGGAATTTAGGAAGAGAGTTATCAAGTTATGTACATCAATATATAATCGAGTTTATCAAGCCACAAACTTGGGCAGATTTAGGGTTTATTGCGGTGGCTCAAGGCCCTGGAGGTTTTACAGGCACTCGTATTGGTGTTGTTTTGGCGCGAACTTTGGGGCAACAATTAGAGATTCCCGTGTTGGGAATTTCTACTTTAGCAGCAGTCGCTTGGTCTTATGCTAGCAAAAATCAGGAGGCTAGAGCGATCGCAATTGAAATGCCAGCACAACGCGGACAGGTTTTTGGCGCAATTTATCAACTCTCTCTCACTCATGCTGGCTTAATCACTTTATTACCGGAAACTGTATTCACTCCAGAAGCATGGCAGGAAACTCTAGCTAACTGGAACACTGACTATCAGCTATTAGTAGCTACATCTAATTTAGCCGCAACGGTAACAAGTATTTTAGAACTAGCTTATTTTAATTGGCAGTTAGGCCAGCGTCCTCATTGGTCGGAGGTTTTGCCTTATTATGGGCAGCATCCGGTGGTGTAGGAAGTAATGAGTAATGAGTAATAAGTAATAAGTAATAAGTATATGTAGGGGAGGCAAATTGCAGTGTGGATTTTCCTCCTGCAATATTGCCGTTGTGTTAGGCGTAAGCCGTAACGCACCAAAGGCCTTGGTGGTAGGTGTTGTACTCTCGCTGCTAACACACCTTACTGGTGCGGCAAGCCTTAAATATTGCCATAGGTTTTGGATGAAAATGCACTATTTTAGCCTTGACACGCTACTACATATACTTAAATTTTTTCAGAAATTAAATCAGATTCCTATATTTGTTCGATTATTATCAGTCAAATAACTTAATGGATTTTAAAATATGAAGAAATATGCTTTACATTTGTTATTAAAATGTTAGCAAATTGATATAAAAAATAACTAAATATAATTCTAAGTCTCCGGGAAATTAATTAAGTATTTTTGCGGTTGTAAGTCCACAAGTAGTAATTGTACTAGTATGAAATCTAGGGTGAAATTAGTTAATACACCTAGCTAGAAAGCAAGGAGAATGACATGAAGCCGGTAGATTTGACAACCACGGATGGTGTTAATGTTGAAATCAATCCTAATGCTATTTCTGAAATAGTAGAAGTGGAAAAAGAAGAACCGGGATTTCTATTTTTTCCTGGCAAAGAAGCGGTTTATGAAATCCATATGATGGATAAAGAAATATACCGAGTCACCCAAGAAGAACATGAAAAATTAAAAGACTCCTCCCAGTAAGTTTTGATTTTATTTGACAATCTCAACTTTGATCAAAATGACGAGACTGGGGACGCAGGTGAGAAGATGGGCGTGGTGGTGTGTGATTTCGCAATAAGAGTAAAGGAATACTCAGTAGTCCTAAAATGATCACCACTCCTGTCATCAACCAAACTGCCCAGCGATTAGCTTGATAGTCACTGCGTTCAATTTGCCAAAACACTTGGTTGTAACGCCATGCCGCCACAGCAATGGTAAGAATACCAAACATCACAAAAATAAGACCCAAGTTTTCTGAATTAAACCAGGAATTTACTGAGGTTGCCTTTTGCGTAATTATAAGATTAAGCTGGCGTAAAAATAATCCAAAGCGTGCGATCGCTAATCCAAACCCAATCAACGCTATAGAAGTCCTCAGCCAAGCTAAAAAAGTGCGTTCGTTGGCTTGATGTTCCCGTTGACGGTCAATTTTTGGGGTTTTACTCATCAGTATTTTTAGTCCGGTGAGACTAGCGTAACGCACCGATCAAAACATTCCGCGCGTTACTAACACACCCTACATAATATTGGAACTGCATAATTATTTCGTATTTTACAGATATATCAGTATTGGGTTTGCTTGCAACAAACGCCACTCACTTGTGCTTGTCACAATGGTAAATGCCCAACCTGGCATTTTTTGCATCAGTTGATCTCTTAGTACATTTACTCAGGACTTAGTATTGATTGTTTATGGGCATAACTTCATTAAATTAAAGATTGAGTAAAGATGAGGAGCATTTCATCATGAGGTTAAATACCGTCACATTCAATAGGGCAAATTATCAAATTTTTGCAAGTTTCCGCTTATAAAGTTAAGTTTTTTTACTTAGGAAACAAATTTAAACTCAGCCCAGTCACGAAATATACGAAGATTGAAAAACCAACTTTGGTTGGAAATTTTCACTTAACCCTAGTCAAAAATACACAAATAAGGTAATTTATGAAGACTCAAAACTTCAAGAAAACATCTATGAAGGTAGTCAATTCTGTGTTGGCTGCAACTGCGTTAATGACTGCTTATGTTAGCCCTGCCTTTGCTAACACCAAAGTTGAGATTTTAGGCGCAGAATATGGTGGTAACGGTTGCCCCGCAGGATCTGCTAGTGTGAGCGTTAGTCCCGATGGTCAAGAATTAAGTATTCTATTTGATAAGTTTGCTGCCCTAGGGAACAGCGCAGCAGAAAGACGTAAAAGCTGTAATTTGAGTATTCCCATCAAAGTACCCCAAGGCTTTCAAATTTCCCTCTACGATGCTGATTATCGGGGCTATGTTGCGCCTTCAACTTCTGGCAGACTAAGATCAGAATACTTTTTTGCAGGTCAACGTGGCCCTGTTTTTTCCCGGACATTTAGAGGCGAAGTTGACTACAATGTTCGTGATAAGCTAGCAACTGTAGCTAATGTTTGGTCACGCTGTGGCGACAGTTTAAATATGCGCGTCAATGCTTCGATGACAGCTAGTGGTAGAGGGATGGCAACTGTTGATTCTTTTGATCTAGCACACCGTGGTTTGGTTTATCACATCAAATATCGCAGATGCTAGTAATTGACTCAGTAATTACTAATTCGTGTTCTTAAATCGGCTCGGTTTTGAATCTATTGATATGCTGTTCTGTGTCCATATCCCAAATGATAGTAGTAGGGTAAAATAGCGATCGCCAACATATTACCTTCAGCATAGAAGGCGGCGCACATTAGCTAAATGTCATTTTCTTGTAGGTTTGGCATATAATCCCACTAGCCACATCACAGAATTTTAAAGTTAACAGTCATCAGTTATTAGTTATCAGTCAATACCATGACTGTTTAGCCAACACTGCTCAGTGATTGTTAGCTTAAGGAACACCAAAAAATAAATTATCCGAAATGGATGCTTGGGTAGGGTACATCAGTATAAATAATTTCTGCGTATAGTTAGGTTATATCTCACTGACGCACCCTACAGTTTGAATATTTGGCGTTGCATAAATGCGGGATGAATTAAGCTTTTCTATCCAAGTAAACTACCGATTTTTTGCGGCTTTGCGCCTACCCTGCGGGTTCTGCTTGCAGTATGCGCGAAACATAAATCATCCCATTAATCAGCAACACCGAATATTTTATTATCTGTAAGTCCCTGAGATATTGTCTACTCATATCTGCGTTCAAGATGTGGGTAGGCTGGCCTGCGGGTAGAATCTAGGTGTTGGGTATCTTGACATCAGCGCAACCTTGTATATTGAGGGAAGTAGTAAACATTCTCTTTCCCCTACAGCCTTATCTCACCTTACTCGAAACGCCGGGCTTTTTACTCAAAACTTCAGCTTCAGAACTCGGAACATCAAGCAATTTACTGCAACATCCGAGTTCTGAAGCTCACACTTCCCATTCAAAAGTGCAACTGTTGAGTTATTTTCTACAACACTGCTGCTTCAGGCTTGGCTTTTCGAGATTTACGCGTAAACCTTTCCTCAACATTGAAGATATTTGAACATTATCAGTGATGAATCTACCATTAATAGCATCGCAAATAAAGTTAAGCGATCGCACCCGTACACTAGGCTGTTGACTCTGTACCTTTTTTGGGATTTTGTCCATGCAAAAAATGTGCGTAGTTACGATGGCTGAAACTGTGTTTTGAGAAGGCTTTGAGGCACAAATTAAACATCGCGTACAAAATTACTAAAAACCGCCCAAATTTCAACAAAGTCAACAGCCTACCCGTACACCCCCAAATTCCCAACCTCAAGAGCGATCGCCTGCCCCTGCCTTAAAGTTACATTGGGGATATGATGAAATTAGCTTCTGATGAAAAATCTTTATGGCAACAGCATCCAGCCAAGAACCAAAAATCATTCGGACAGAACGTGGATTGACAATCGCCGGCACACGCATCACACTTTATGATGTGATGGACTACCTGAAAGCTCAATATCCACCAAAACTGATTCGTGAGAAACTGGGTCTTAACGATGAGCAGATTCATTCAGCCTTAGCCTACATTGAAACTCATCAGATTGAAGTTGAGGCAGAATACCAAGAATGTCTGCAAACAGCAATGGAAATTCGCCAATATTGGGAAGAGCGAAATCGAGAACACTTTGCAAAAATCGCAGCAATACCACCAAAATCAGGTCAGGAAGCTTTACGTGCAAAACTTCAAGCCTGGAAAGCGCGGATTGAAGCCCAATCATGAACTTTCTGATTGACTACAACTTAACAGGCGATGCCGTTTTATTCTGGGGAATACAATTCATCAACTCATCATGGACAGGATCACTATATCTAACCTAGATGAAAACATCAAAAATATCCTGCAACAACAAGCAGAAAAAAATGGTCGTTCTGTAGAAGCAGAAATCAAAGAAATTTTGCGTATTGCTTTAACGGAAAATCAACAAACCACCATTAATATTGTTACGATGCTAGAAAAACGCTTTGCTCATTTGGGAGAATTTCAAATACCAGAAATCCAACGATAAGCTATACGCCCCATACCTAATAATGAAGTTATACCGGTTCTTGATGAAGATGCACTGTATTCTGTACTGTAGAGACGTTGCATGCAACGTCTCTACATCATTTATTTGGCGCAACTTTATAGAGAATTGGTATTAAGCGATCGCACTTACCTCACACCCCCAAATTTCCAATACATCTAAACAACAATTACCACTAGAAATTACCTAATCGTAGCTATATTTGCCCTTCATTAGAATTTTTTAAGCATGGAAGCTGAGTAATTATGGTTATAATTTAACTATGATTTTTCTATGAAAGTAGAAAAATAAAATATTTTACAGGGGAATCATCGACCGAGTATTACGAGTTTTATCTTCCATCCCTGAATAAATATTAATTAGCCATGCAACTAACTTATCGTGCTGGTAGGTATGAACTGAACCCTACAGATGTTAAGCCTACTAAAAGCTACAGCATAGGTATGTATCGCGGTGTGAAAATTCAGATTCCCACACCTGCGATAACACAACAGACTCGTTCTTCCCGCCAACTGAAATATCGCGGTGCGGTATATAGCAGGTAAGGGATTTCCAACTAAAAAATATGCCATTACTATGTAGGCAGGGGAGCAGGGAGCAGGGAGCAGGGGGCAGGGGGCAGGGGAGATACAGAAAATGTGAACAGAGGAAATTGGAAATTTATTTTCTGGAAGTCCCTAAGATACAGCTACAGTCCCCTTGAGAGCAAAAATCTTTTCAATTATATCTTCTACAACCTTATCAGGTGTTGAAGCTCCAGAAGTGACTCCCACAACAATTTCGCCATCTGGTAGCCAGTTTTCTGAAATTACCAAATCGCCAGTTAATTGTCGATGCTCAATTGCTGTTCTCGACTTAATTCGCTGCACACTATCAATATGATAGGAAGGTAAATTACGTTCTTGAGCAATTTGTTGTAATTGAGTGGTATTGGATGAATTAAACCCACCAATTACCACCATTAAATCTAAGTTGTGTTGCACTAATTCCAACATGGCATCTTGCCGTTCTTGGGTAGCGTCACAAATGGTATTGAAGCTTTGAAAATGTTGATTCAATTCAGTCGGGCCGTATTTCTGCATCATGGTACGCTCAAACAGTTTACCAATTTGCTCGGTTTCGCCTTTGAGCATAGTGGTTTGATTAGCGATACCTACCCGTTCTAAATCTTGATCAGGATCAAAACCGACGGAACAAGCCTTGGCGAATTTTTGTAAAAACTCCTGGCGATCGCCTCCATGTAAAATGTAGTCAGCTACATATTGGGCTTCTTTTAAATTCAGCACAATTAAATACTTACCAGCAAAGGAACTAGTAGCTACAGTTTCCTCATGCTTGTATTTTCCATGAATAATGGAAGTAAAATCACCTTTTTTGTGCTTTTCTACAGTATTCCAGACTTTAGATACCCAAGGGCAGGTGGTATCAACGATTTTACAGCCTTTATCGTTGAGTAGCTGCATTTCTTGGACACTTGCCCCAAAAGCAGGTAAAATCACAACATCTTCATTGCCCACAACCGAGAAATCTTTTTTAGCTCCATCAACGGGGATAAATCCCACCTGCATTTCCTGCATTCGCTGATTTACAGAAGGATTGTGGATAATTTCATTAGTAATCCAGATGCGTTCCGTGGGGAAATGCTTGCGGGTTTCGTAAGCCATAGCCACAGCCCTTTCCACACCCCAACAAAACCCAAAAGCTTGCGCCAACCGGATAGTAACATCACCGCGTTTGAGGACGTAATTGCGATCGCGGATTTCTTGAATTAAATTACTTTGATACTCAGATTGTAATTGAGTAGCCACTTCCGCTTGATGACCAAACCCCTTACGGTTGTAATTCTCAGAATGTTGCAGGGAACGTTTAAAAGCTTTTGTATCCATATCTTTTATTTTTTAGTATCTCCTCTTTTTGATTTTCTCGTGCCATGTCACATTGAGAAAGTGAAAAGTCAAAAATTAAAAATCAAAGGGCATTGGGCATTGGGCATTGGGCATTGGGCATTGGGCATCGGGCATTGGGCATTGGGCATCGGGCATCGGGCATTGGAGTAAATATTTCTCCCTTGTCTCCCTTGTCTCCCTTGTCTCCCTTGTCTCCCCCTGCCCCCTGCTCCCCTGCCCCCTGCCCCCTGCCCCCCTGCCCCCTGCCCCCTGCCCATCCTCACCCGCCATTCCCCAGCCCCTTTTGATAAATCTGCAACGCTGTGCGCCAAACTAGATAACCGGCGGGGTTGAGATGTAAGCCATCGGTGGTTAATTCAGGACGCATATTTCCTTGCTGGTTGGCAAATAAGGAATATAAGTCTAGATATTCCACCCGTTCTTTGACTGCTATGGTTTTTAACTGCTGATTTAATTGCTGAATGCGACTATTGGGAATAGTCAATAACTTCTCTCGTCCTTCCCAGGTAGCGGCTTCTGCCCCATGAGGCAAAATTGATTGGATAAAGATTTTCGCTTTGGGATGGGTTTTTCTGAGATAAATCATCATTTGGCGTTGGTTATCTAAAATTACCTGATCATTTACACCCCGAATCAGATCATTAATGCCAATCATCACAAAAATGGTTTCTGGCTGGGTTTGGTCAAATAAATTTAATCTTTTTAATAATCCATTGCTGGTTTCGCCGGAAATTGCTTGATTGAGCCAATTTCTATCTTTAGGTAATAACTGCACAGGAAACCACAGAGTTAGAGAATCCCCTGCTAAAATGCTTAATTTTTTGGGACGCTGTTCAGCCGCTACTTGGGCTTCTTGCTTGAGGATATCTACCCACTGTTCATAACTGAGTTGATGGCGGGGGCCTAACTCTGGGGTAGCAGACGGGGCTTGATTCCCTGGAACTGGGGAAGATACATTACCGGAAGAAGCGGTCAAACTCTGCTGTCGCCAAATCAGCAGAATGACCGCCAACATCAGGATGCCGTTGGTTGCCAGTAAGAAAAAAGCCCAGATAGGAAAGTGTTTTGCAGTGGTGGACACGACTAGCGAAATTTTCCAATGATTTGACTCAGATTTTAAATCGCTAGTAAGATAATCGCACTATATTTCCGCAATTATTCGGAGAGATTAATGCGATCGCTAAATTCTGAGTTATAAGCTTCCTCGCCATGTTCGTGAATATCTAACCCCTGGTCTTCGGCTGTTTCCTTGACTCGTAGCCCTACAGTAGCGTCAATAATTTTGAGAATTATCCAAGTTCCAGCCGCCGCAATTACATAAGCAATAATAATTGCTGCTAGTTCTACCCCTAATTCCCCAAAGTTACCCCGTAGTACACCGTCTTTACCGTTGGCATTAACTTCCGCCGTAGCAAAGAAGGCTGTTAAAATTGCCCCGACTGTGCCGCCAACACCGTGTACAGGATAGGTGTCTAAGGCATCGTCAACATTTAGCTTGTGCTTGAAACTCACCGCATAGAAACAGACGAAAGAGGTGATAAACCCAATCAAAATTGCCGATAAGGGGACGACAAAGCCGGCGGCTGGGGTGATACCTACTAAACCAGCAACCGCCCCTGTAGCCGCACCTACAGCCGTTGGTTTACCCCGTAAAGTTGCTTCCAAAATTAACCACATCAAAGCCCCGGCAGCTGCTGAGGTATTCGTAGCTACAAAGGCAGTAGTAGCAACATTTGTCACCAAGTTACCAGAACTACCACTAGCTAGAGATAAAGCACTGCCAGCATTAAAACCAAACCAACCAAACCAGAGTAAACCCGCACCCAACAAAATCAATGGCACACTGTGGGGAGGGCTGAGGCGGTCGGGGTGGGCTTTGCGAGGCCCCAAGACAATGGCGGCAACCAAAGCAGAAACACCAGAACTAATATGAACTACTGTACCGCCAGCAAAGTCCAGCGCACCCAAACCACCATATAAACCCAAGAAACCGCCTTTAGCCCAGACCATATGCGCTAAAGGAGTGTAAATTAAGGTTGACCACAATAGGACAAACAGACAATAGGCGCGAAAACTCATCCGTTCGGCGATCGCACCAGAAATCAACGCTGGGGTGATAATAGCAAACATGGCTTGATAAATCATGTATGCTTGGTGGGGAATCGTCGGCGCGTAGGAAACTACATCTACCGGGGCTGAACCTTGGAGATAGTTAGTTGTTTCTAAGCCCACACCGTTTAAACCCAACCACTGTAAGCCACCGATAAACGGCAACCCAGGGGCGAACGACAAACTATAACCCCATAACACCCAGGTAACACCCACAATAGCCATCAATACAAAACTCATCATCAATGTATTGAGGATATTCCGCGATCGCACAAACCCACCGTAAAAAAATGCTAATCCTGGTGTCATCAACAACACTAATCCAGAACAAATCAGCATAAATGCGGTGTCTCCAGTATCAGCAGGCGGAGTATTAACCGGAGTTTGAGCCAACGCACTCCCCATCAAAGGACTTGCAAGCATAAGTAGGGTAAAAAACCCAATCACTAAAAATTTCTTGATCACGTCTTTTTCCCTGAACAGCAGTTACTTTGTATACTTAATGACATTTGATTACTTTTTTCAGAGAATTTTTGTCTTGCAAGTTACTGCCATTGAGTTTTCGGGAAATTTTAAGAAAAAACTAATTTATAGTTAAAACTTACGCCTGATGTAAATTAGGAAAACCATCTATCCCATAAATATTAGGGGCGGGTTAACAAACATCATTCATGAGCAACTTTTGATCTCGGTGAACCCGCCCCTACAAATATCGAGGGGTTCACTTAGTAATTAATATTACAAACACCCAACTTCACTAGTCAGTTAATTACGAATTACGAATTGCTAATTACGAATTATTTGACTTCCCCTCCCCTTATATAGATAAAAATTTGTATTCTAAAGTTAATAGGTCTTAATAGTTCTTAGAGAAACTGGTGCAAGAAGATTTTAGATTAATTGTTGATTTGGTGGCTGTTTTAGGCGTTGCAGCTTGTGGCGGTTTATTAGCCGCTATGCTAAAACAACCGGTGCTGCTGGGCTATCTCATCGGTGGGATGGTGGTGGGGCCGGCTGGGTTGGGGGTGATTAAAGAAGTTGTGCAGGTGGAAACCCTGGCACAGTTTGGCGTGGCTTTCTTATTATTTGCCTTGGGTGTGGAGTTTTCCTTTGCAGAACTTAAAAAAGTGAAAGCGATCGCTCTTGGTGGTGGGGGGCTACAAATCGCCTTGACAATCCTGATTACAGTTTTGCTGTGTGGCTTAACGGGCGCATGGGGAAGTTTACCCGCTAAGGGTGTGTTCTTAGGGTCAATTTTGTCTCTGTCTTCAACGGCGGTGGTGCTGAAATGCTTGATAGAGCGCAACGAAACCGAAACTCCCCACGGTCAGGTAATGTTGGGGATTTTGGTAGTTCAAGACTTAGCTTTGGGTTTGATGCTGGCCGTATTACCTGCACTCCATGAACCAGGAGAAGCCATTGGTATTGCTGTGATCACAGCCTTGGTGCGAATTGGTTTATTTGCGGCTGGGGCAGTGGTGGCAGGAATTTGGCTGATTCCGCCTCTGCTGAGATTGTTAGCCCGTACTGAAAGCCGAGAACTATTTCTATTAGGTGTAGTAGCGTTGTGCTTGGGAATTGCCCTGCTGACAGAATATTTAGGACTCTCCATTGAGATGGGGGCGTTTGTCGCCGGGTTAATGATTTCTGAAGTGGAGTACGCCGACCAAACTCTAACTTATGTAGAACCACTGCGGGATATTTTTGCGAGTTTGTTCTTCGCTGCCATTGGGATGTTAATTGATCCGGTGTTTTTGTGGAACAACCTAGAATTAATTTTAGGGTTAGTGGCTTTAGTATTCGTCGGCAAGTTTTTAATTATCACTCCCTTAGTAAAACTGTTCCGTTATCCGCTAAAAACCGCCTTAATTGCTGGGTTAGGACTGGCGCAAATTGGGGAATTTTCCTTTGTGTTAGCTAGTGAAGGACAAGTTTTGGGGTTGGTATCTCGGCGGATATATTTACTGATTTTAGGAACTACCGCCGTCACACTGATGCTCACTCCCTTTGTGTTGCGGTTAGTCCCCTTTTTATTTAACTTGATGGAATCAATGCCTTGGCTACAACCGTATTTAGATGAAACTCAAGCCAAAGATGTTTCCGAAGAACTACCTTTTAAAGATCATATAGTAGTGTGTGGCTACGGGCGAGTCGGGCGGAATTTAGTCAGGTTGTTACAGCAACACGATCTCCCTGTAGTCGTAATTGACCAATCTGAAAGCAGAATCCAGCAGTTACGGGAAGCAAAAATACCTTACGTCTACGGTAATTGTGTGAGTTTACACGTTTTAGAGACAGCTGGGGTTAATCATGCTAAAGGAATGGCGATCGCACTTCCTGACCCTATGAGTATCCGTCTTTGTCTTAAACGCGCTTTAGAATTGTGTCCTGAATTAGATTTAGTTGTCCGGGCTACCCAAGATAAAAATATTGAGTTGCTGTACCAATTAGGGGCGAGGGAAGTAGTTCAACCGGAATTTGAAGCTAGTATTGAAATGGCCACTTATCTATTAATAGGCTTAGGCTTGACTCCTGGTGTCTTACAGCAGGAAATGCAGCAAATCCGCAGCGATCATTACTTAGATTTTCGCCCAGAACGCAGTGCTGATGAAGTTTCTCGCCATTTACAGCAAATAACTCAAGATTTAAATCGGCGTTGGTATCCTCTCCCATCCAACTCACCCTTAATTGGGATGAGTTTAGGGGAAGCGGATATGCGTTATTTAACAGGTGTAAGTTTAATGGCCATTCGTCGCGCCAACGGCGAAGAAATAGACTATCCCAACCAACACACCAGATTAGAACAAGGCGATCGCTTATTAGTCGTCGGAGCATCAGAAGAACTAGCCGCCCTAGCCGAATTAGCTCAAGGTAAAATAGCTGTCCCCGGAGAAAACACCGCCTGTCAATGGATTCAAATTGATGATCATGCCCCAATTTTAGGCAAAACTATCGCAGATTTAATGGGAAATTCCCAATTTGGCGTAAAAATCCCCGCCATACGCCGGGATGGCAAGTTTATGCGTTCTCCTGATCAAAATCTAGATTTGCGAACCAGTGACCAAGTCCTGCTGTGCGGCAACTTGAGCAGTTTAAATCAACTGCAACAGATGTTTATGGATGTTAGGGGTGTAGGGGTGTAGGGGTGTAGGGGTGTAGGGGTGTAGGGGTGTAGGGGTTTTCAATACCTGTTCCCCCAACCTGTTATTCTCTATCGCTGGCTTTCATGTAAGCGATCGCTGCTTTCCAAATAGTAATTTGTTGACTATTTTCATCCATAATACAAATACAATTGGGGTCTTGCCATAAAATTCTCCCCGTGAGTAAATCACCTGTAAGGAGCTTGAATTGTACTGCTCCGGTTTGTTTAATCAGGGTTTGCACTTGGCGAATGCTAGGCAGTGAAGTATCAAAATCGGTGATAGTCATCTTTGTAATAATGGAATAATTGAGGGACTAGGGACTGGGGAGTGGAAGGGAGCAGGGAGCAGGGGGAGACAAGGGAGACAAGGGAGACAAGGGAGACAAGGAAGAAAGATTTACTCCAATGCCCCATGCCCCATGCCCCATTCCCCATTCCCCATGCCCCATGCCCCATTCCCCATTCCCAATACCTAATCATTGATAATTCATCATCAGGAAAATGGCAATCGAATTTACTAAGTATCACGGTTTAGGCAACGACTTTATTTTGATTGATAATCGCGCGTCCAGCTTGCCTGTGTTGACTCCTGAGCAGGCTGTGAAGTTATGCGATCGCCATTTTGGTATCGGTGCTGATGGTGTTATTTTTGCCTTACCTGGGGAAAATGGCACAGATTATACTATGCGGATTTTTAATTCCGATGGCTCAGAACCGGAAATGTGTGGTAATGGGATTCGCTGTTTAGCAGGATTTTTGGCAGACTTAGAAGGCATATCCCGCCAACAAGACACCTATCGTATTCAAACCTTAGCAGGTGTGATTACACCCCAACTCATGCCCGATGGTCAAGTGAGGGTAGATATGGGTGTACCACGATTGCTGGCTGATGAAATACCTACTACCTTGGGTGCGGCTGATGCTAAAGTCATTAACCAACCCCTAGAAGTAGAAGGGAAAACTTGGGATGTCACCTGTGTAAGTATGGGTAATCCTCACTGTATTACCTTTGTAGATGATGTGGCCACAATTCCCTTAGAAAGTATCGGCCCGAAATTTGAACATCACCCAGTCTTTCCCCAACGTACCAATACTGAATTTATCGAAGTAGTCAGCCGTGATTACTTAAAAATGCGCGTCTGGGAAAGAGGCGCAGGAATTACCCTAGCTTGCGGCACTGGTGCGTGTGCTTCCTTGGTGGCTGGTGTCTTAACCGACAAATGCGATCGCGCCGCTACTATAGAATTACCCGGTGGTTGTCTACACATTGAATGGTCAGAATTAGATCAACGACTCTACATGACAGGCCCGGCTGAGAGGGTATTCACAGGTAAAGTCTAATATTAGGGCATCGGGCATTGGGCATTGGGCATTGGGCATTGGGCATTGGGCATTGGAGTAAATCTTTCTCCCTTGTCTCCCTTGTCTCCCTTGTCCCCCTGCTCCCCTGCCCCCTGCTCCCCTGCCCCCCTGCCCCCTGCCCCCCGCTCCCCCTGCTTTTTCATTGTTCACCCGATTGGGTGAATGCGATCGCTAAATCAAGAATTAACCTGAAGTAAGACACAGTTTTTACAGTGAACAGTCAACAGTACACGCTTGGTTTAAGTCCCCCACCATAGGCTGTCAGGACTGATAACTGATAACTGGTTTAATGTTGTTACAGATGATGCAAATAGCATAAAAATCTGCTAAAAACTGTCACAATAGCTATGATTCCCCCAGTTAGTTGCAGGTTAAAAGGTCAAAAAGTGGATGAAACTGCTCAATTCTGGACTCAAATAGATTGTCAAGCACAAACAATCTCTTGTTTAGAAAGAATTGCAGTCAATGTACCGGGGATGATTTTTCAATTTCTCCTCAAACAAGATGGTTCTCGGTATGTATTTTATGTGAGTTCTGGTAGTCTAACGCTGTGTGGATTAGCACCATCTGTCATTAAATCTCATTGGCAAGTGTTAGAAACACTGGTGCATCCAGATGATATCAAAAGCTGGGTAGAATCTATGGCGATCGCCGCAGCTAGT
This sequence comes from Aliinostoc maniaoense, assembly GCF_058172895.1. Lineage (NCBI taxonomy): Bacteria > Bacillati > Cyanobacteriota > Cyanophyceae > Nostocales > Nodulariaceae > Aliinostoc > Aliinostoc maniaoense. Next base: position 499,382 of record NZ_CP187952.1, read on the forward strand.
GTTACTCCTTGGCGTTGGCAAGGTCGCATCATCACCCCTAGCGGTCAAGTAAAATGGATTGACTCTCATGCTCAACTGCAACTACAGGCTAATGGTGATTTGCTTTGGGATGGTTTGGTGATGGATATTACAGACCGCAAACAAGTACAGGCACAATTGCAAACCACACAAGCACGGTATCAAGCGATTTTAAATGCCCAACCTGATTTTATGTTTTGCATCAGCCGAGATGGTGAATATCTCGATTTAAAAGGCGATGGCGAAAATATAACTTTATCTAGAGCAGAAATCATTGGCAGAAGTTTGCAGGATGTTTTACCAACGGATGTAGCTGCTATCAGTCAGGAAATTATTCACAAAACCTTGGAAACGGGAAGTTTGCAAACCTGTGAATATCAATTACCCACACCTTTGGGAGTGCGAGATTATGAGGCGCGCTTGGTGGTGAGTGGTGATGATGAAGTATTGGCCATTGTCAGGGATATCACTGAGAGTAAGGCAGCAGAAAGCACTTTGGAGAATTTAGCACAAAAGTTTTCTAAAGCCTTTAATTGCAGTCCCGATCCTATTACTATCAGCACCCTGAAGGAAGGACGCTATGTAGAGGTGAATGATAGTTTTGTGCGACTGTCTGGTTATGAGCGCGATGAAGCAGTGGGTCGTACAGCTTTAGAATTAAATATTTGGGTAAATGAGAGCGATCGCACTCAATTATTACAAAAATTACAGACTCAGGGAGTAGTGCATAACGAACAATTCGCATTACGGCGCAAATCTGGGGAGGTGATTACATCTGTAATTTCAGCAGAGGTGATTGATTTAGAGGGCATCCCGCACATTTTAGCCATCAATCATGATATTACAGCAGAATTAGCGATCGCTACCCAACAGGTTAAACTCTACCAAGAATTAGCCGACCTCAACGCCAATTTAGAACAGCAAGTAGAAGAACGCACCGCCCAATTACAACAAAAAATGCAGGAATTAGCAGAAATTCACCGCATCAAAGACGTTGTATTACACACCGTCGCCCATGATTTACGCACTTCTGTTATGGGTAACTTGATGGTGTTGAAGAATCTTTTGGGGAATGGGGACAAGGGAGACAAGGGAGAAAGATTTACTCCAATGCCCAATGCCCAATTCCCAATGCCCCATTCCCCATCTCAAATTACCGTTCCTAAATCAATTATTGAACGGATGATTCAAGGCAGTGATAGACAATTGGGGATGCTAGATTCATTGTTGGAAATTCATGCTTGTAAAGAACAAGGAATGATTCTGCATCGGGAATTGGTGTCATTTAACCATTTGTTTGAAAGAATTACTAGAGATTTACAACTCCTTTTGAGTCAAAATCAAGCCACTATCAAAAATTTACTCTCCGCAGATTTACCATTAGTGATGGTAGATGTAGGCAAGTTACAGAAAGTCTTGCTGAATTTATTTACTCATAGCCTGCTACATAATCCCCCAGGGCTGAACTTTATCATCAAGGCTACAGTGGAAAATGGTATGATTCGCACTTACATTCAAGAGAATGGTATAAATCTGAGTAAACTAGAATGCGATCGCCTGTTTGATTTATATATCCGCGATCCTCAAGCCTCCTGTTCTACAGCTATTAGCTTAAAAATGTATCTCTGTCGGCAAATTATTCAAGCACATGGGGGTGAAATTGGTGTAATTCGTCACCGGAAAAAAGGTTTAACTTTCTGGTTTACCCTCCCTTTTGATAATTCTTAATTAGAAAGCAATGTAGCGAATAAATTAAGTCAAAGTTAAAGGACACTAGGGGTTGAAAATTTGGTATAAAATTTATACACATTCACTAAATTTTGGCAAAGTATCCAAATCTATAAACCGTTGCCAATTATGGATTTGTTAATTTTAATTGGTATTAGGGAGTGTAATTTTATTTATGATGTGGTTTGAAAAATTAACAGGTTTTGCTGAAGAATCACCAGAGCAGGTGAGGCAGAATATCACTGTTGACGGTAATGTCCTCAAATCCCATGTCAATGGCAAAGAATTGATTTGCGGTCAGTTGGAAACACCTTCTTTAGCCGAACTCAAAAACCGTGTCCATTCACATAGATATAAACCAGGAAAAATATCAGTACGCCAAATAGTGGCGAATGTCCAGAGTTTGCATATAAACGAATCTAACGCTGATTCACTATTCCAAGTAGCTTCTCAGTTCAATCTCCTGGAAATGGTGTCTCCAAATAAAACCCCTGAGCGTGGTGTAGGAATTTACGAGTATGATCATACCCAAGGGCCAGCCTGTGCTGTTGCAGCAGGGGCAGGGACGATTTATCGTAATTATTTTGCAGTTGTCAATGGGCAAATTGGGCAATCAACAACAAATCAAATCGATTGTCTGGCGGATATAGGCGCAGCACTAGGAAATTCCCATAACCGTCTTTGGGAAATGAAAAACGGTTATGCTTTGGCATCACATAGCGGGTTGGTTGAGATTTCAAATCAACTTCGTGGATTAAATGAGCAGAAATTTGATCAATTGCGACAGTTGTTAAAAATCGGTATTCAATGGAATACGCAAGTGACGCTCAATGACTGCAAACACACAGTTTCACAAGCTTACTGTTCCGCCTTGCCAGTTGCTTATTCTTCTCATGATTCAGACTTATGGGCAGAATTTGCACGGCTAGTTTTAGAAGCATCTTATGAGGCGACTATTTGTACTGCCATCTTAAATTCCGTCAACAATGGCAACAACAGATTGTTTCTCACCCTGCTTGGCGGCGGAGCATTTGGCAACCGCAGCAATTGGATTGTTGCAGCAATACAGCGTGCCTTGAATCTCTACAAGGATTTTGATCTTGATGTAGCGATTGTAAGTTATCGCTCACCCAATCAATATATCCAAGAATTGGTAAACCAATTCAATCAGTAGAACTCACCTGAAATTTCAACACACTGTTCAAAAGTCAAGGTATTATGGGAGGCTGAAAACAGGAAGCACCTTCAATGTGAAAGGTAAAACACTAATGGCTACCTGGTTAAGAACAGTGGAAAGGTGGTGGAGAGAAGTAATTCCTACACCAACTATCAATGAAGTCAGTAATATTTACAAATTGCGCCACCCCAAAGAATGGGAATGGCTAGCTAATAGACATCGCTTTTTGTGGCAAAGGCTTTATTTGTGGTTATGGCTAGCATTGATTTGTCTAACAACTTTCACTTTGCGAAATATTTACGATTTATTTTTTCCTCTGCGGGAGTTGGAGATATTACCCCAGGTTTGGAAAACTCAAGGCTTGGTGATGAATGCAGGTATGTTATTCAGCCTCATCATCTGCTTTGTTTTGCATAGAACTAAATTCGGTCGTCGCCACCCACAAATACTATTTTTAGGCTCATCTTGGTCGTTGGGTTTAGCTTCTCAAATATTCGGTACTCTCAAAGGCTTGGCACTCCCTGATATTCCTGGCTGGTCGCTGCTGTTTTTAAGCCAGGCTACATTTATACCTACTCATTGGAGTTTACACTTAATTTCTCAATTAGGAGTGTTGATTTACTATTTTGGTGTGAATACTCTCCTAGGTTTGAAAACACCCATACCTGAACGGCCAGAAATCTATAATGTAACGTTGATTTTATATATTTTTTGGTTTTGTGTTATCTGTGATATTAGTGTTTATCTATACGACCGCCTGCAACGCTCAGAATTTTACGCCCGCAAAGAATTAGAAGCTACTAATAAAAAACTCCAGCTAGCAGAAGCGAAGTACCGCAGTATCTTTGAAAATGCTATTGAAGGCATCTTCCAAAGTAGCCCTGATGGTCGTTATATTACAGCTAATCCGGCATTGGCTCGCATCTATGGTTACTCATCTTCTCAAGAGGTGACAGATAATTTTACAGATATTGAAAATCAGTTATATGTTGACCCGAAACGTCGTGCTGAGTTTGTCCGTTTAATTGCAGAACAAGGTTTAGTTTCTCAGTTTGAGTCCCAAATTTATCGCCAAGATGGTAGCATTGTTTGGATTTCGGAAAAAGCCTATGCAGTCCGTGATGATGAAGGTAAATTACTTTACTATGAAGGCTTAATTGAAGATATCACCCAGCGTAAACAAGCTCAAGAAGCATTGAGAGTATTTTTTCATGCCGTTTCCCATGATTTACGCAACCCCGTTTTAGGATCTGTTTTGGTGTTGCGAAATTTACTCAATCAGGGAGAAGGGAAATACTTAATACCTGTGCCTCGGTCAATTTTAGAACGGATGGTGCAAAGTAGCGATCGCCAATTAAACTTAATTAATTCTCTCATGGAGGCACATATTAGTGATGTCCAAGGTATAGTTTTACAGTGCCAAGCTGTAGAATTAGGTCAGATTGTACAAGCTGCGATCGCAGATTTAGAACCCATACTTGTAGAAAATCAAACCACATTAACTAACCTTGTCACCGCAGATTTACCCTTAGTCAATGCCGACCCCACGCAACTATGGCGAGTATTTGCTAACTTGATTATGAATGCAATTAAACATAATCCTCCTGGCTTACAAGTCATAATTAATGCAGTTCCTCAAGGCGACAAAATTTATTGCACTGTCACTGATAACGGCATAGGTATCAGTCCCCAACAATGTGAACGACTGTTTGACCTTTATTTTCGAGGTGCTAATTTCCGCAATTCTATAAGCTTAGGTTTGGGCTTGTATTTATGTAAGCAAATCATCAATGCTCACAACGGCGAAATTGGTGTAAACAGTCAATTACAACAAGGAGCAACCTTTTGGCTGACTTTACCTCAGTTTCAAGACGTAAGTAAGTCGGTTCAATAAAACCAAACTATGTGAAGAAAAGTAAATAAGGCTCAAACTCTTTCTCCCCCTGCTCCCTGCTCCCTGCCCAATGCCCCATGCCCAATTTAGCAAAATTAATATATCTATCGTTGCATTTGTTAACAGAAATTGCATGGTTATATTGCAGTTTGTTACTGTTTTTTGTGCTTGCTAGGAATATTCCTTTAGACTGAATTTCAATTGCAGAAGATGGGAATAAACACAAATGCACGCAAGCAATTTATTGTGTCACGAGTTTGTAGTTGCTGTATCGTTTGTAGCTTGTATTATTGGCTTAGGCTTACTGTGGAATTGCCAAGATACAAAAAATGATGATCGGGAAGAAACAGAGATAATTTTGTTTAGAATGAGCTTTAGTTACTGGCTTGTTTATTGTGTGGCTTTTGGGCTAGAAAAGATGGTTTTTCACAATTATGAGCCTGTACTCATGACCTTAAAAATAACGACAGCATTGTCATATTTTTTAACTTTTTCGTGTATTTTGAGTTTACCGCTACATAAATTTGCAGTTCACCGAGTTGAAGAATAGCTACATATAGCAGGGAAGATGTGACAGGTGATAACTGCTATACATACTCAATATTTTTTATTATTTCATAGCGATCGCTATGATTTCTTCTAGTTTATCCTGAGCCAGACTCGTCAGGATAAACACCTCCTGCACAGTCTTACCCTGTCTAGCAATGATTTTATAACCGCCACGAATAGGTACAGACACGCGTAATTGCATCTTGGGGGCGTGTCCTTTAACTCTGCCAATTACCCCTGGTGTAATAGTTTGAATACCTTCCTGTTGACACAACCGCTCTAAAATGGGGATCAAACCGGGAAGGTGGGTAGAATGATTCCAAACTAATCTACCCTCTTTACGAGTATTAGTTTTTGAGGTGTCTGCACTGGATTTACCCATAATATTGGTTAAGCTGCCTCTAATGGGGCCATTGTTAAACCAGCCCGACGCAACTGTTGATGATATAATTCTGCTGGTTCTTGAGGGCCTACCCAAACAATCGCTTGCCCTTCATAATGTACCTGATTAGTTAAGTCCCAGGCTAAATCACTAGTCATACCTGGAATATACTTTATCAAACACTCGGCTACGTGTTGAAAAGTATTGAAGTCATCATTTAAAACTATCACTTTATAATTTGGATAAGTCTTACGGACGGTTTGACTAGTCTTTTCAGGCGTGACAGTTGGTGCTGTACCCACAGCGAGAACGACTGCTGAAAGTGTTGTGACCATAAGAGCAGTTAACCAACGGAATTTTACAAAACTACATTACAACTAACTAGTTTAATCCATATGTGGCGATTGGCGACTGGGAACTAAGAATTATTCTTCAGGTAGGGTGCGTCACTTTAAAAACCGGGTTTCTGAAAAAACCCGGTTTTTTGGTGTTCCCTTAAATTCCTGAACTTAAACCTACTCTAAAAGTAAACCCAGGACTATAAATTCTATTGACGCGTTCGTATTGTTCTCCCAAAAGATTTTCTAAGTAAAATGTTAATCCTAAACCCCTGTTTAAAGGAATACGTCCACTCAGATCAAAATTCACATAAGATGCTGTAAAATCTGTATTTTTATCATTGGGATTAATAAACAAAGCTCTACGCGCACCACTGTTATATGTAGCATATAAATTGGCTTGCCATCCATTTTTTTGATAGCCAATACCAGCTTGCAAATTAGAATAGGGAATTAAACCTAATTGCAAACCGCGCTCTGTTCCAGTTTTAATTTGAGCATCGGTATAAGTATAATTCAAAAAAGTTGACCAATTACTCGTAAATTGCCACCGCAGTGCAGCTTCTAAACCATTGGTATCAACTAGCCCGATGTTTTGCCATTGCCCTTGAATAATTCCCAAGCGATTATCTAAACTGCTACCAAAATATGTGAATTGCCCAGTTAAATCTTGAGAAAATTTTACATCTATTCCCGCAGTCCATGATGAGCCTGTTTCCGGTTTTAAATCAGCATTAGATAACCAATTATGCACCGTATCATAAAGATATAATTGGTCTAAGCCTGGGTTACGTTGTCCACCTGCCCAACTTCCCCGCACAGCGAAATTTGGAGACATTGCATAACGTAAACCCACACTAGGATTAAGATAATTACCAAATTGGGAATCAAAGCTTTGCCTTAAGCCTAAATCTATCTGAAATCTATCACTCACATCCCAAGTATTCAACGCAAATAAGGCTGTATTCAAGACACTACGATTTTCTACTTCATTTAAAGCGATTCTATTGGGACTGGTGCTGTTAGTAATTCCATCTAAATTAGTATTTTTTAAATCTAAACCCCAACGCAATCGATTATTTGCACTGAGTCGCCATTCATGGTCTACTCTAGCTGTGAGGTTTTGTGTGTCTAATGTCCCAGTCCGATAGAATGTATTGCCTTGGAACACCGTAGGCCCGTAAGTATTAAAGTAGTCTTGGTTATAACCTAGTGTAGTGGTAAGATGAGAGCCTGGGGCAAGTTGCGATCGCCAAGATAAACCAATATTTAATCCATCATGGTCTAACCTGTCTCTTTGCAAAGGAAACCCAAAATAAATCAACCCACGACGACTACTTAGTTTTTTAACATCAAAACTTAAAGTATTACTCCCATTCAAATCAACAGCAAAACTACCAAAATAGGTACTAGTAGCCGTATCTGCATTGAATAAATTACCGCTAGCATCGCGGTTAGCTGCACCTTGAGGAACTTTATAACGATTATCAATAAAAAATCGTTCAAAACTCAAATTATATCTAAAGTTTTCACCACCACCACTAAAACTAGTTTGTTGATTATTTAAATTCAACGAACCAAATTCTGCTACGCCGTTAAACTTAGGAGTTCTGCTACCTTGTTTAGTAATAATATTAATTACACCACCAAAAGCTGAAGCACCATACAAAGCTGTAGATGCACCACTAGATACTTCTATCCTTTCAATCGCTTCTACAGGAATGCTATTTAAATCTGTAGCACCATGATAGGTATTGACATCATTATTAATCGGTCTACCATTAATTAAAAATACCGACTGATTAATTGAATGTCCCCGATAATATGTGCCTGTGTGAATATCTGCACCATGCCCTACATCATTGATAGCAAATCCCGGCATTCTCTTTAAAACATCAGCAACACTGGTTGCACCTTGTTTTTCAATTTCCTCTTTTTCAATAATGTAAGTTGGTGTAGATTGAGGTAAAGAATCTTCTTGTCCTATGGTTTCTAAAATAATATCTGCATCATCCTCTACTGGAGCTTCAGTTTGTGCTAACTTCTCCGGTTGAATTGTTGGTAGAGGTGATGATGGCATCAATAATTTCGCATCCGTAGAGTGTAAAATCACCTCACTTACTTGCAAAAGATTGGAATTACTATTTTCAGATTCATTATTAATTTCTTTTTCGTTAACTGCAATCTCTGATGCCAATGATGGTGAACCAACTAATACACTCACTAAACTTAATGACAGCACCCCTAACTTTTGCTTCATAGAGTTCTCCACAATTAAAATGATGATATTACGCTTTTAAGTTACACAGTTTTTATCACAGTAGTTGATTGTTAACAGTTGAAGATCAACAGTCAACACAAAAAATGTGCAGATTAGATATATGAAAAATTATTTTCTACCAGAAAACACTATCGATAAATACGAATAAATGTCAAGTGTTTTTATCTGATTTTTTAATTTGACAAACCGTCTTAGTTGTTGTGTTCTGTTATTTTTTTGTTTGACGTATTGTCATATATAAATATGTTGACAATTCAGGTGAAATCCATCAAATTAAATAGATTTGGAGTTGTAAACCATGAAAAGTTTTGATACAATATAGTTCTAAAAATATAATGATAAGTTTTTCATCAAGATATAGATAGGAATCATATTTGATTTCTGAAAAAAACTAAGTACACCTCTGTTACTTCTTTTCCCGTTCCCCCAACCCCGTTCCCCGTTCCCTTTTCCCTACCTACGCAAATAATTTCAATAATCAAGTCGGATTCCTATATTTTAGGGACAATTAATGGATTATCCCTACTCAGATCAAAATTGGAATTAGCAATCTATAAAAATCAGGTTTGATTTGGAGAAAAAATCTAAGTATATGTTGTGGCATGGCAAGCCTTAAATGTTGCATTAGACTTGGATAAAAAACGCAGATAAACGCAGATAAACGCCGATGAAACAATTTTTTTATTGCAACATTTTAGTCGTGTCAGTCCAGTAGGGTGTGTTAGGCGTAAGCCGTAACGCACCGGAAGCTTTGGGGGGTGCGTCAGATATCAAAAATATGTTTATGGAGAGTATTAGAGAAATCTGGCGCACCTTACCACAATATTTAATCAATCCGTAAGTTATTTATCGGGACTTAATCTGCAACAATTGTTTGTATGCCTCTATTCGGCTCTGATGACTGTAAGATACAGATGTAAATTGATCCCGCTTGCGTGCAGTTGGGACTGAAATCTTAGCAACAACCGCAAATGGTGCTACACCTGGGTAATCATCCATCCGCACTACTAGTTGTGCATTCGTTCCTAAATCAGAAATAGAATATCTGCTACCTCTGGTAGTGACACATTCTTCGTCAGTTTGACCAACTTTAATATTACGCTCGTAGGTGTCCGGTTCAGTATCAACTATCGCACCTTTTTTATCCAGCAGTACCAGATCCCACTCTGTGGCTAAGTTGCCGTCGTTACGGACTCTGACACATACCTTAAGTTCATCATCACTCCAGCGATCATAAATGCGATTAGCCTTAACGCTAACGACTTTCAGACTGTGAATAGCTTGATTTCCCAAGGCCTTCTCACCAAATTGACTAACTGCCCAATAAGCATAATCCGCCTGACGCTTACAAGGCCCAGTCATACCAACCCCACCCCATAGCTTGGGATTTGTGACATAACCAAACAAATCCTGACTAACTTTTTGCGAAAGAGAGCGATCTTCACAAATTTTATAGAGATTCTTCCGAAATTCTTCTTCGCACTGTTCTTTAGTTTTACCTGTTTGTCTTAACGTCCCATAACAAATATCGTGCTTTTCACACGCAGGATCAAAAGTTTTGTTATAAGGAAATAAGAAAAACTTCGCCGCAGCCCGTGCTGCTTGACTGTTATTTGGCCCACAGTAGTCGCTGGCAGCCTGAGCCGATTGCATTGTAATTGTTTGTTCAGTGATTGACAAATTAGAAATATAGCTAAAGGTCAAAACCCCTAAAGCCAACGTAGCAATTTTAGTTAATTTTGAACGCAACATTTGATTTCTCTTGAAGGTTATCAGTTAAGCGATTCTCGTTACTCTATTAAGTAATAAGTTAAACTCAATATAATTATGCAAACTCGCAACCAAAACAGTGATTTTTAATTTTTTCGTGTAACGCTGTGAAAGTATTTGAACCTAGTCATGAGACTGATAGCGTCACGCACCAACTATCGATTGTGACACTTGCGTAAGTGCTACTATAGATGATTTATATGCTCATGCTCTGTGTTTGGTCATGAGTAAAAACCCTGAGAAAAGAATATATCAGGGAGATTATGACTCAAAAAATCGAGAATATGAAACTTTCTCTTATCCTCTGGATGATAACTTCTAGGCTTTTAGTGTGAAGCGGCTGACTATTCTTGCTGTAAAGGATCAGTAAAGTTCGGTAATCCTACTAGATTTAGTTACTTTTATCACATTTTTTTATTTTTGAGCATCTAAGATTGAATGTATCAAAGATGCTATTTTACGATTTTTTATGGCTATTAGGAAAATTGAAATTCGTCAGTTAGAGTCAATCAAGGGGGGAATGGTTGAGTTTTTTACTCCTCAAGCAAGTCATGAAACTATGCTGGCACAAATCGCCCCAAATACAATAGATGATTTGTTTGTTCATAAATCCCAAACTGACCAATTACTGGTAGTTAAAGGACAGATTGTACTTGTAAGTTTAATTGATAGGCAATATCAATATATTCCTTTAAGTGAAGATCATCCTGTGGTGGTGACTATTCCTCCTGGGGTGCTGCACGGTGCAATTAATTTAAGTTCACAACCCTGTTTAGTAGTGAATGCTGTGCTGCGTCATCGTCCTACTCAAGCAAGGGATTATATGACTCGTTGTAAACCTTTTCCTTACGATTTGGATGCTGCAACTCTTGCCTTGAAGCAGTTGCAAGCAACAAAGAAAATAGAGATTTTTGGTGTGACACCTACAAAGGTTGTTTAGGGAAGTTTTGATGACGTTACCTTAATAATTTTGCTAGTAACAAAAATAAATAAGGGGATGTTGTCTAGATTTGAAAACAACTGATTTCATACCGAAGTGGGATAAGTAGTATCATTTGTGTTTGCTGGAATAGCCTATAAATCTAGGCTTTCAATCCACAATCCAAAATCCAAAATTGGTATAAAATTTAGCTGATTTGGATTTCACTTTGACCGTTGCGGATAGCCCAAGCCATATCTAGTAGTTGTGTCCAACGCTTTTGTAGTTGCTTAGGGGTACATTTTAGGGTTTTAGCGATCGCTTGATCACTATGTTTAGCAATTTTTAATTCTAATAGTTGCTGTTGTTGGGGAGATATAGCACTAACCAAAGTTTCCCACTGCTGGCCAGATAATCCTAGTTTCTGCTCTAAACCTGCACCTAACCATTGATGTACTAATTGCCAATGATGTTGCTTGGCAAACTTCTGCACATGATATTTAAAGCGTTGTTGCAGATAATCACGCTGACGGCTAGTCAGACCGAGAATTTGGTCAATTTCTGGTGCAGGTAGGTCTTGTAGCTTTAAAGTCAGGTAATCTACACAGTCAGATTGTCCTTGAGACTCTAAATATTGTACTAATTCTGAGATAATGCGATCGCGCTCTGATTCCTCTGAAGGGTCAAAATTAGCTTGAGCAATCATTTGCGCTCTAATTTGTTGTACCGCCGAGTTCCTTTGGTAAGATTCTGCTTCCTCACCTTTGGCAGATTCTACCGCCATTTCAATATCTACAGCTGTTTCTTGGGGCTGACGACGGGCAAAACCTTGGGCGCGTAAAATAACTAATTGTTGATTATTCCCACCAGGTAAATTAATGCGGCGTTTGGCGTACTGTTCAGTAAAAGCCATGTACTCAGCTAACTGTAACTGAGTGCGTGGGGTATAATCTTCCGGTAATTCGTTTTCCCGACGAAAAGCTTTAATGGCTTCAATATAAAATGCCTGGAGAAAATCTTCAATTAAACTGTAACGACCATCAAAACCCAATTCTGAACCTGCTATGGTGACATGACGGTAAACCATCGCCCCCAAACTACTATGTAATTCTACCCGCCCCCTTCTCGAACCTAGTTTATAATAATGTAGGCATTTTTGCAGGCGGTGACGAGATAAGGTAATTTGCCAAGACTTAACTTGACCAGAAGTTTGAATGCGAGAACTCTTATCACAAATGCGCTGAACTTCCTTAATAATGCGCTGGACTATAGCTTCTACACACCTTGGCGTTGCTTTGACTTGAGCTTGCATTTCCTGACATAGCAGTTGCATCAAAGCATTTGTAGGGGCGAAGTCCTCAGTGACAACTTCGTTGACAAAAGCAGATGTAGAGGTTGGTAGATTTGCAAGATTTAGTTTCATGACTATTCCTGGGTGTGGTGTTGCACCTTAAAGGCAATGCACAAACAGTACCTGAAGTCAAGCTTGAGTAGGTTAACCCATCAAAACCTGTTGCAAGCACTGTTCATATATATGACTGTAGGCGATGGAAAAAAGTTACAGAGAAGGTCGTGTGTCGCTTTTTTCACAAGCAACCGAATCGAGGTTAACACAAGCATATTTGCTTTGCCCCTAAAATAGCTAAAAAGCTTAATATGTCTCCATCACTGCCATCATCTTTTATTCCCTCCCGATCCTGGTAAATTATGACAATAGGCAAACTGGAGTATGTTTTCGACATAATTCCGAAATGCTTGAGGGAGGCTGTGAAGTTGAACAGTCAAACCCATGCAGCTACTGCTTCCCAACCTAATCCCCGTCTGGTAATCATGGGTTCATCTCCTGTTAAATCTACGATTGTAGATACTTCATATGTTGGTTCTTGCTCGGTATCTACAATCACATCTACTAATTTATCCAAACGATCAAATAACTCCACGCGTGACAATCTTAATTCTGAATTGAGGGTAAATTTGCTATTATCCATTTCATCGGGTGGTAAATGTGCCGAAGTGGAAATAATCGGGTTTCCTAGAGCTTCTAATAATGCTAAACATACGCTATGATTTGGTACACGAATGCCTGTACTCTTGCGTTTAGGACTTTGTACTAGTTTTGGTACTAATTTAGTAGCAGGGAGCAAAAATGTATAAGTTCCTGGTATGAGTCGCTTCATAATCCGGTAAGCTGTGTCACTCACAAAAGCATAAGTGGTTACATTGGACAGTGAAGGACATAAAAAAGTCAGTGGTTTATCATTTGCTAGCTGCTTAATTTGTCGGACTTTTTCCACCGCAGATTTGACATTTAAATCACAACCGATCGCATAAACTGTATCAGTTGGATATAGCATAACTGCGCCACTAGAAAGAGCCGACCTTATTTCCTCTATTCTGCGACTTTGGGGATTCTCAGGATGGACAGGGATAATTTTTGCCATAAAATGTGGGGTTGGGGTTAAGTATGGGGCATGGGGCATTGGGCATCGGGGAGGCAGCCGCGTGGGCGGGTTTCCCGACTTGAGCGGACTGCCGTCATCGGGCATGGATAATAAAATTTATGCCCTGATCAGTGATATCTCTATTTAGGTAGGGATACACTCTAGCCATTAGGTTCTTTAAACTTAAGCGTTGCACATATTTACATACACAAGCAATTGCTTCATATATTTATTAGGGGCTGGGGACTCTAGGGGAGCAGGGGAGCAGGGAGCAGGGAGCAGGGAGCAGGGAGCAGGGGAGCAGGGGAGCAGGGGGAGACAAGGGAGACAAGGGAGACAAGGGAGAAAGATGTACTCCAATGCCCAATGCCCAATGCCCCATGCCCCATGCCCCATGCCCCATTCCCCATTCCCCATTCCCCATTCCCCATTCCCTATGCCCAATAACCATTAACTTGAATTATGAACAAAATTGCTTATTTTCAATGTCCGGCTGGTATTTCTGGTGATATGTGTTTGGGGGCTTTGGTGAGTCTGGGTGTTCCCCTGGAATATTTAACGGAAAAACTCGATAATTTGGGTATTTCCCAGGAATATAAGTTAAGAGCAGAACTCGTACAAAAAAATGGACAGCAGGCTACTAAAGTCCATGTGGATTTAGTTGAGCATCACCATGATCACCATCACCATCACCATGAACATCATCATGGTCGTCATCTGCCAGAAATTGAGAAGATGATTCTGAAGGCGGGGTTGCCATCACGGGCTGAGGCTTGGAGTTTGGCTGTATTTCGCCAATTAGCGGTAGCTGAAGGGGCAGTACATGGGATTGCTCCTGAAAAAGTGCATTTTCATGAAGTGGGTGCGGTGGATGCAATTGTAGATATTGTGGGTACTTGTTTGGGATTGGATTGGTTAGATATAACTAGCGATGCGGCAGGATTCCCTTTAGTGTATTGTTCGGCATTTCCTACGGGTGGGGGTACTGTACGGGCAGCGCATGGACAAATGGCAGTACCAGTACCCGCAGTTTTGAAGTTATGGGAAATGCGGAGTTGTCCGGTTTATAGTAATGGTATTGATCGGGAACTAGTGACACCAACAGGAGCTGCGATCGCTACTACCTTAGTCAGAGAATTTGGCGCACCACCACCCATGACCATTAAACAAATCGGATTAGGATCTGGTACAATTAATCTCCCTATTCCCAATATACTACGCCTATGGCTGGGTGAAAGTGCTAGTTTACAGACCAATTTCATAGATTCTGGGGAAACTAGCCCAACTCTAGAAACCATTTCTGTACTAGAAACTCAAATTGATGATTTAAATCCCCAAGCTATAGGTTATGTATTTGAAGCTTTGTTTGCGGCAGGTGCAGTGGATGTTTTCACCCAACCCATAGGCATGAAAAAATCCCGTCCAGGGATTTTACTAACTGTAATTTGCCATCCAGAAAATTTACCCAATTGTGAAGCGGTTTTATTTCGAGAAACCACTACTTTAGGCATCCGTCGCACTACCCAACAACGCGCCATCTTAGAACGAGAAATTCAAACAGTCGAAACTAAATACGGCACAGTGCGAATCAAGGTGGCATGGCAAAGACAAGCAGGAAATAAACATATTGTCAATATCCAGCCAGAATACGAAGATTGTGCAGAATTAGCCCGTAAATACAATCTTCCCTGGCGAGAAGTTCACCAACTAGTTTTAAACAGTTGGAAACATACTTCTGTAAATATGGGCGTATGATTTTTTACCTACTAAGAAAACCAGATGCCACATCTGTTTGAGAATTGGCATCTGTTACTTAATTTTGGATAATAGGTATTACTGAACTTATCGGATTGTTCTATTGACTGCATCAGCCGTATCTTCAGCTTGTCGCTGAATATTTGTGGCTGTATCTGCTGCTCCACGCTGAACATTTGTGGCTGTATCTGCTGCTCCACGCTGAACATTTTTTACTAAGTCTTCAGCCGCATTTTGTGTATTTTCTTTGATATTTTTCAATCCGCGCTGAGTACCTTTAGCAACACCTTCCTGCACTTCTTCCGCAGAACTACCCACGTCTTCACCTAGGTTTTTGACTCTTTCACCCAAAGGTGTGCCTTGACGATAATTGCGGACATATTGTTCTGTGCTATCAATGCCTTTTTGTTCGACATTTGTTTTAGCCATGTCTCGCAAAGCTTTAGCCTTAGCTTCTGCGGCTTTTTCGTCGGCTCTAGCTCTGGGATCTACATCACTAAAGTTATTCATTCCACCTTTAGCTGGATTAAGCGGATAACTTTTTGTGGGATCATATCTTTCCACATTAGGAGGTTGATTACTTGGTTGTGGTGGTTGTGCTGCTATACCTGGACGATTACAAGCCTGTATTGTTAACAGAAAAACTCCTGCTAAAAAGGCTGTAAAAATTTTCAGAGGACGAAGGTTTTTTAGCCAATTAATGACTCTATTCATAGTGATACTCCTGGAATTTTTGATGATTATTAGTTGACAGTTACTTATCTACCAACTGCGGGATTTTTTTGTAACTCAGGTCTAGCACTGGCTTCATCTGCTTTTTCTTTTAAAAATTTTGAAGCCTCTTGGACATTTTCTTGTACAGTGCCAATTCGCTCTTGAATGCGAGTGCCTACATCTGGTTCACGCTGAATTAAACCACCTGGTTTTGGCTGTTGGTAGTCTTTTTCAGTAATGATTGGTAATTCCCCTTCTTTTAAAACTCTCCCTGTTGGTGTTTCCGCACCAGGGTAGAGCAATTCAGATTCTCTATTAGCAGCAATCAATATTTGTGGATTGCTTTCTAGATTAGCTTGGTCACTTGTTTGACTGGTCTTTGTGTTGGTGATTTTTGGATCTGTAGACATCCTATACTTTGTATATTTGTCTCCACCATTTTTATAAGGATTATTTGCACCACCAGCTTGTACAGCAGGATTTTTGGGATTTGCACCTTGAGGATTTGCTTGGGTGCAAGCAGTGCTAAAGATTAACAATATCCCAGCCAAAAATACGGTAATAACTTGGCGCAGGCGCATTTTTTTCCATAAAGATATGAGGCTGTTCACCAATTCCTCCTTCCAAATAATCACAAGCTAATTTTCTTACTTATTTGTAGTTAATAAATAAGCAAAGATGTATGTGGTTTTTTGGTTGATTTAACTACTCAATTGACCAACAGTATCTAATGTTAGGTGTAAAAAATTATCTTTTCCTCTAGCGTAAGTCACATTATTTATGCTCGTAATGTGCTATTTTTATCTAACTTACGAGAGATAACATTAAATATGATTACTAGTTATCAATTATTAGTTATTTTTGATTTTCAATTAAAATTGATATTTCTCCCTCTAATTATATTTTAAATAATGAGATTTACTTATTACTTATTACTTATTACTTATTACTTATTTAAAAATATAGTTGGTGCGTGACGCTATCAGCCTCATGACTACGTTCACATACTTTCGTAGCGTCGCACCCTACTTAACTTATTACTCATTACTAAGTAGAACGGCGTGAATAATTCAAGGTTTGTAGTAGGGACTTTAGTCCTCTCTTAAGGGCTAAAGCCCTTACTACAAGCTAATTTAATTAAATTTTACATTACTTAATGTAGTTTGTTTTTTTCTCGCCGACTTACTTAGGTTTTCTCTCCGCGACTCTGCGACTCTGCGTGAGACATATCAAAATCTCTGATAGTTAGACAAAATAGTACAAATGTACTATAATAGATACAGCATTCACAAAGTGGATATAGCAAAGCACTTATGTCACGGTCTTCTGGAAGAGGGATTCAAGGGTATAGTCAAATGATTAAACATTACATTCTCAATCTCAACCCTATTGCCAAACACGAATGGGATCGCTGCATCTTAAGAGATCCTCTAACTGCAAAGCGTCCAGACATTGCAAAATTAATTGCTGAAGC
Source organism: Aliinostoc maniaoense (assembly GCF_058172895.1). Classification (NCBI taxonomy): domain Bacteria; kingdom Bacillati; phylum Cyanobacteriota; class Cyanophyceae; order Nostocales; family Nodulariaceae; genus Aliinostoc; species Aliinostoc maniaoense. The sequence continues at coordinate 516,822 of NZ_CP187952.1, forward strand.
TGTTGGTGCTGATGCTGGTAGTTATTTGGTGAGCGTGAATATTGAAGTCCAAGTGTTAGAAGAAGCTGCTGCACCCCAATCAGAACAACTTTCGCTTTCATTACCTGAAATGAATGTTCCGAATCAACTCAGAGAAGCAGCGTAATTGTGCGGCTAATCTTTGAGGGCGTTGTTGAGAGGCGATCGCTCTTGCTTTTGGTGACAAGTATCTCACACCTTGGTAACTTAGCATAGTTAGAGCGATCGCCAACGCATAATATTGATATCGATCCATCATTTGCGTTTTCTTGCGATAATTCCCAAGGGGGACGCGCTCCCACTGTTTCGTGAAAGGGGGAATGATGACACTCAAACGCATATTTTTATTCTTTATCCTCACGCCGATTGCAGTTTTATTTGCTGCTTCATCTCTATTCGGGACTTTACAAGAACCCCAGTTTCAGACTCGTTTAGAACTTTATCAAACTAATATTGTTCTGGAAGCGCAAGCTTGGCAACCAAGCGATAGTCAAGATGAAAACTCGGAGGTACTTCGAGAAGCCATCCTTGGGGATCAACCCCTGGAAGGTGCTACAGAGAAATACCAACAAACACGTCAATCTGTACAGACTAACTTAGCCAAAGTGCAGAGCCAACTTGCACAACTGCGTTCTACAAATCAAATTCCTGTACCACCGAAACCACTACCAGAAGTTCCTCCCACCACAGATGTTGCTAACTCCCAAAAGCAGCAGCAGTTGGAGCAGTCCCAACAAAAAATGCAAAAGTTCCTAGATGAATTAGACTTGGAGTTGGGAATTTTACAAGCCAAGCAAGGAAAGACAGATACAGCACTCAAAACCTGGAACGATGTAGAACAGGGACAAGCACAACAGTCAACAGTTAACACTCAACAAACTGCTGCTGTGCTTAGTGGACTATGGAGCGATCCTCCCAGGCTGTTACCTGATGCTCAAGCTGTAATTAATAATAATTTATCAGGTTGGTTTCGTTCTACAGCTTTGATTCAGTTATACCAACTCCAACAACGCCAAACCGCTTTATCAGAAGTGCAAACAGCACAGCAAGAGAGGGCTGCTGACGCTGTATATAAGTTAGCAGTTATTAGTACTGTTCCTGCTGTTGCAGCTTTGGCGGGAGTTATCCTGTTAATTTTCTTAATTGCTCAACGCTTACTCAAGGGGAAAGAGTCATTACTAGCCCAAAATGAGGATTTAACCTGGACAACACCTTGGGATGGGGAAATCATCTTACAGGTGTTTGTCGTCGGGTTTTTCTTCATGGGACAGGTTTTCGTTCCCGCTTTACTCTTAACACTGCCTATTCCCCGTCCCCTGGCGGATGTACGCCTGCAAGCTGTTTCAGTTTTAGTTAGTTACTTTTTAGTAGCTGCGGGTGCGCTATTAGTTATGTATTTCTCGTTGAAGAAGTTTTTCCCCCTACCGAGACTGTGGTTTAAATTACAGCTACGGGATAATTGGTTTTTGTGGGGATTTGGGGGATATTGCGCTGCTTTACCGATTGTTGTCGTTGTTTCCTTGATTAATCAACAGCTATGGCAAGGACAGGGTGGTAGTAACCCTTTATTACAATTAGCATTGGAAAGCCAAGACTTTGTAGCACTGGGAATATTTTACGTTACAGCTGCGATCGCCGCCCCCATATTTGAAGAAATCCTCTTTCGTGGCTTTTTATTACCCTCATTAACGAAATACCTACCAGTGTGGGGAGCAATTCTCGCCAGCAGTTTATTATTTGCGATCGCTCACCTGAGTTTATCAGAAGTATTACCATTGACCGCTTTAGGTATCGTCTTAGGAGTAGTTTACACGCGATCGCGCAACCTACTTGCACCCATGCTACTGCATAGCCTCTGGAATAGCGGTACACTCATCACCCTGTTTCTCTTGGGTAGCGGTAATTAGGTAGGTGTGGGGGTGTCGGGGTGTAGGGGTGTGGGGGTGTAGGGGTGTGAGGGTGTAGGGATGCAGGGCGCAAGGGAGAAAATCTTTCCCCTCTGCTCCCTGCTCCCTGCCCCGAAGCCTGCCACCACGCAAAGTTATCTTGGTAGACTACTAGTTCCCAATCCCTATTGAGGTAGTTGACAAATAAAAGTAATTAAGCAATAATAAGAAATTGTCGATATGCAAAACTGCTAGCGGAACTGGCGGAATTGGCAGACGCGCTAGATTCAGGTTCTAGTGCCGCAAGGCTTCCGGGTTCAAGTCCCGGGTTCCGCATTGAAAAGGGAAAAAGTAAAAGTCAAGTATATTTTGCTGGCTGGTAAGTTTTATCAGATGAAGTAGTGTTAACAAGTTTACAAAATCCTTTAGTTAAGCAAATTCGCAAGCTGCAATCTACCAAAGAAAGACATAAGCAACAGTTGTTTTTATTGGAAGGAACGCACTTGTTAGAGGAAGCGTGTGCGGTGAATTACCCTCTAGAGGTGGTGTGTTGTACTTCGGAGTGGCAAGCAAACCATAGCCAATTGTGGGATTTAGCCTGTAGTTTATGCGATCGCTCTGAAATTGTCAGTCCTGAAGTGTTAAGTGCGATCGCTACTACTGTACAACCAGATGGAGTCATAGCAACAGCCAAACGCGCCGAACAGCACAATCAAGTGCCGTATACTGGCATAGTTTTAGCCTTGGAAACCATCCAAGATCCCGGAAATTTAGGGACAATGATTCGTACTGCGGCGGCGGCTGGTGCGTCGGGTTTATGGTTGAGTCAAGACAGTGTAGATTTAGATAATCCTAAAGTCTTGCGTGCTTCGGCTGGACAATGGTTTCGTTTAGCTACGGCAGTAAGTGAAGATTTAAAGGCAACAGTCAAAAATTGTCAGCAGGCGGGAATGCAGGTAATAGCCACCTTACCTACTGCCAAGTTAACTTATTGGGAAGTAGACTGGCAAAAACCGAGTTTGATTTTGTTAGGAAATGAAGGTGCTGGCTTATCCGCAGATTTAGCCGCAATGGCAGATACCCAAGTCAAAATACCCCTGAGTCCAGGAGTAGAATCATTAAATGTAGCGATCGCAGCTGCTTTAATGCTATATGAAGTCCAGCGTCAAAGCCAAGGTGGTTGAATCTTAACCCTTTTATATCGTGTTCGGTTAAAGACTTATAGTTAAGACTGCAAGGGGGCAGGGGGCAGGGGGAAGAAAGAGTTTTTTGTTTCTGCACAGTTCAGAGAATTATAACCAATTATCCGAACTTGATATTACACGAGATTTGATGTTGATGAGGTACAGCAACTGATTGAAAAAAGTAATAAGTAAATTTCTTACTTATTACTTGTTACTTATTACTTGTTACTTATTACTCATTACTCATTACTCATTACTTATTACTCTATAGGAATAGAAATTACAAACTCTGTCCCCTCACCCAAAACAGAATTAACTGTGATTTTACCGCCGTGTTTTTCTTCAATAATTTGCTTGGCGATCGCTAATCCTAAACCTGTACCTTTACCTACTGATTTAGTAGTAAATAAATGGTCAAAAATCTTGTTTTTAACTTCTTCAGTCATTCCTTTACCATTATCGGTAATTGAGATTTTCGTGTATTTATCCACAAGTGATGTTGTGATTGTGATGCGGTTAGGGTGAGTTTTAATTTCTGCAAAACTCTTACCAATACTTGCTTCTTCTAAAGCATCAATAGCGTTGGCAAGAATATTCATAAACACCTGATTTAATTGTCCAGGAAAACAATTGACTAAAGGTAAATTACCATAGTTTGTAATTACTTCAATGGCTGGGCGTTGTTGATTTGCTTTCAGGCGATGCTTGAGGATTAAAAGTGTGCTGTCAATGCCTTGATGTAAATTAAATTGAACTTTATAATCTTTGTCAGCACGAGAAAATGTCCGCAAGCTAGTGCTAATATTTTTCAACCTGCCGCACGCCATCAACATTGCATCGATTGTTTCAGGTAAGTCTGCCAAAAGATATTCTAAATCAATTTGTTCCGCATGGTTTTGAATTTCATCACCAGGGTTTTCGATAAATTTTTGATAGAGTTTCAAATGTTCTGTGATATCAACAAAATTGGGTTTAGTTTGTTGCAGCGTAGCAGAAATAAATCCCAACGGATTATTCATTTCATGGGCGACACCTGCAACTAAATTACCCAACGCAGACATTTTTTCACTTTGGACTATATGCAATTGGGCATTTTGCAAATCAGTAAGTGCTTGCTCTAACTTTTGGGCATATTCCTGAGCAGATTCATAAAGTAGGGCATTTTCTAGAGAAATGGCAGCTTGAGCGCAAATGAGATTGAGTATTTCGACGCGATCGTTTGTAAATGCTCCCTTTGTTAAGTTATTTTCTAGATATAAAATCCCCAGTAATTTGCCTTGATGCAAAATTGGGCTGCACAAGATACTTTGAGGCTGTTGACGGATAATATAAGGGTCATTGCCTAACACCGGATCTGCGATCGCATCCACTAAAATAGTAGTCTGTTGGTTGTGCTTGACTTTGTAAATCAGCTTGTGGGGAATGTCTTGGCTATCCTCAACAGGAACGTGCTGCAAAACGACTGGCTGCATCCCTTCAGAAATCGACCCTTTAATTAGCAATTTTGCATCTTGCAACAGCATTAATACACATTTATCCGCCCCAGCATTTTCAATGACGATTCTCAGCAATGATAAGAGAAGTTTTTCAAGTTCCATTTCACCGGAGAGAGTTTGAGAAGCTTTGAGGATAGCTGTTAAATCTAGGCTATCGGAGACACTGCTGTTAGAAGTGAGGGAACTGGCGGATGAGACAGTCCTTAACGTAAGGATCGTTTCGTCAGTGGAGAAACGAGAATTGGTTTGCTGTAATGTGGGAGCGAGTAATTGGGGATAGCGAGTTTCTAAGTCGGCGACTTTGGCTTTTGCTCCCCAACAAGTATAAGCATAGTAGGCTTCAATCATATACTCTTGAGCAATGCGTTGTTTGCCCCAATCAAGATAGAATTTTGCCGCCAGTTCGTTAGCAAGGGCTTCTTCTTGTACGTAATCGTTAATTTTAGCTCCACATATTGCCTTGTCGTAGATGTCACTGGCTGCGATTTTTTGTCCTAACACGCGACATTTTTCGGCTTCGACTAAATCAAACTTATGCTGATGATTCATCGGTGCGTGGTGCGCCCAGTTTTTTAGCTGAGTTTGATTTTCCTCTACCCGTTGCAATACCTCTGATGGATCTTGTAATTGTAAATTGAAACTTGCTAAGGCGATCAAAGAATCGTAAAAATAAAATGCTGCTTCATATACTAGTCCTTGAGCAGCAATTAAGTGGTTTCTGCATTCAACAGCATGATTTTGCGCTTGTTCAATTTCTCCAAACAAAAAGCAGAGCATGAGTTTATATGAATGGAAGACATACAACTCACTGAAATTATTATCAGAGATGATCTGTGGCAAAATTTCCGTTTCTTGGACAACTTCCCCAGACAAAATACAAGGATGTTCCCCATAACCAAGCAAATTTAATGCAGACTGCCAAGAAAGCCGACAGTGATTAGCTAGTCCAACTTGATTGAGTTGCATCAACCCATTGTAGTAAGCACGAGCATTCTGTTCTAAGGTAGCAAGAGATTGATTACACCAAAAAGAAGCATTACAAAATGTACGGGCATGATATCCTGCAAATTTTGTGCTGCCAACTTCTAAAGCAATCACATAACTTTCTTGCAATAGAGGGAGAATATCTTTGATGTGAGATTTGCGATGCAGGATAAAACCTCCCAAAACTAAAATTACTTCTGGTTTCAGGGCTTTAGCATCAAATTTGGTAATCAGTTTTAGTGATAATTGAGCAAATTCTGTCGCTGTATCGATATCTTGTAAAAAATTGCAGAGAATGAAGCCATAGTTAGCATAAGCAAATGCAGAAATAATTGTATTTCCATACTGAATCGATAATCTAACTGACAAGGCTATCAGTAATGGACACAAAATAGAACCAGAGTTGTAAGCTGCTGGGATGAGAGCATTAGCAATTTGGATAATTGCCAAGACTTCCCGATCTGTCATTACAGGTAAATCACATAAATTGGCAATTTCTCGATCTCCAATTAGTTGATTAATTTCTTGAACTGCCTGTTGAATATCTACTGGAGTTGGTGATTCAGGAAACTTGACACCGAACTGTTGTAATAGATTTTGTCCAATATCAAGGGCTTTGATTATTTCATCTTGAAAATCATAAGATTGAATTTTAATACAATAAATATTGACTTTTTCTAGCAAAGAGTGTGCTTGTGTAATTACGCTATCAATTAATTGCTCCATTAATTCAAAGTCGCCGCATAAAGAAGCAATTTCTGCTGCTAACTCATGCAATTCTAAGCTCATATCATATTGCCGGTGCCAAGCTTGTTCTCCTAATAAACATAATCCTATGGCAGCATATTCTCCAGCCGCTTGATAGGCTGTAGAGTTTTTAGCTTTGCGACAAGCAATTAAATTAAGTTCTGCTAATTCATCTCGGTGATTCTGTTCGCCAATTAACGTGATTCCGTAATTTAATTGATTGACAAGTTCAAAAATTCTCTCTTCTCTGACATCTAGAGACATCTGTTGCAGCAGCAGTTGTCCGATTTGGTAATGAGTTATCTGTTTTTGATCATCGGGAATTAGGGAATAAGCAGCTTGTTGGACGCGATCGTGTAAAAATTTGTATGTAACGGTTATTTGTTTTTGCTCATCTTGCTGTAGTTCGCTATTTTTTAATGGAGAATCCTGATAAAGTTTATAAATCTCATTAGTTGGTAAAATCAGTCCTTCTTGTAAGGCTTTCCACAAAGCAGCAGCAGTTTCAATGACTGATTGCTTACAAACAATAGCCAAAGTATCTAAATCGAACTGATTACCAATACAAGCGGCTAATCGCAAGGTTTCTTGAGTTGATGATGGGAGTTTTTGTAATTGCAAACTCATAAATACCAAAACATCATCTGTGACTGCTTGAGTCGTAACCTGTGCAATATCAAATTGCCAACAGCCTAACTTTAAATCAAATTCAATCAATCCATCTTGATGTAATGCTTTAAAAAACTGGATGGTAAAAAAGGGATTACCTTGGGTTTTTCGATAAATTAATAAAGATAAATCCCATGCTAAACTTTCACTACATTTGAGGGTGTCAGCAACTAATTGATTGACTTGTTCTTGATTGAGGGGTGCTAAGGTAATTGTATTAATTGTTGCTTGATTTTTTTGGATTTCGCTCAAAGTCAACATTAATGGATGTCCTAGATGGACTTCGTGATCACGATATGCACCAATAAGTAGAATATGACCTGTATCAGCCATTAATAGCTGCATTAATTTTAGTGATGCTGAATCTGCCCATTGCAAATCATCTAAAAATATTACCAAGGGATGTTCTGCACTGGTAAATACTTGTGTAAACTTTTGAAATAATAAGTTAAAGCGATTTTCGGCTGAACTTCCTGATAATTCTACTGCTGGTGGTTGTTCACCAATAATTTTTGATAATTCGGGAATTACTTCAATAATAACTTGTCCATTGTCACCAACAGCTTCTAATATTTTATTTTTCCATTGTTCTATTTGAGTGTCACTTTCTGTCAATAGTTGTGCCATTAAATCACGAAACGCTTGCACAAAAGCAGAGAAGGGAATATTGCGGTTAAATTGGTCATATTTACCTTTGATAAAATAGCCACGTTGTCTGACAATTGGTTTATGAACTTCATTGACGACTGCTGTTTTCCCAATTCCAGAAAACCCAGCTACCAGCATCATTTCTGTTGCACCAAGGCTGACTCTCTCGAAAGCTTCTAGTAGTGTTTGTACTTCGGTTTCTCTACCATAGAGTTTATCAGGAATAAGGAAGCGATCGCACACATCATTACTCGCAATTTCAAATCTTTGAATCTCACCAGTTTCTTTTAGCTGAATTAAACATTTTTCTAAATCAAATTTCAGTCCCAAGGCACTTTGATATCTATCTTCAGCATTTTTCGCCATCAATTTGCTGACAATTTTTGATAATACAGATGGAATTTGGGGATTAATTTCGTGTGCTAATGGTGCGATTTTGGCAATATGAGAATGTACCAACTCAATCGGATCGTTGGAGGCAAAAGGTAACTCTCCTGTAAGTAATTCGTAGAAAGTTACACCCAGGGAATAAAAATCTGTGCGGTAATCAATTCCCCGGTTCATTCTGCCTGTTTGTTCAGGAGAAATGTAACCTAATGTTCCTTCTAAGACATTAGGATTGACGAGGGTTTGGGTTTCACGCGGTAATAAAGATGCAATACTAAAATCGATTAATTTAACTTGTTTGGTTTGAGGATGAATTAATATATTGCTGGGTTTAATATCTTTATGAATAATGCGCTCGTGGTAGAGTAAGTTGAGGATGTCGCAGAGTGCGATCGCTATCACTAAAAATTCTTCTAAAGATTGTTGGGTTTGTCTAGTTCGCCACTCCTTCAGAGAAATCCCCCCAAAGTCTTCCATAACTAGTGCATAACCATTTTGGCAAGGTTCTAGACTGTAGGTTTGGACTATCAGGGGGGAGTTGAGATTTTTAGCAATTGTGTACTGATTGCGAAACAATAAAAGTTCGTGAAAGCTGGGATAAGGATTTTTCAGTAATTTGATCACTACTGATTTTTGATCAACTTCTCGATAACCTCGATAAACTTGAGTTCGAGAGCCATTATAGAGTTCTTCGCTGATGCTATATCCGGGAATCTTAACAAGAGTGCTAGTCATATCCTAAATCTTTAAAATGTTTAGATTTAGTATTCCCAAATGATCAACTGAACTCTATATAATGGTAAAAATTTACACTGGTAATTGAATAATGAATTGTGTTCCTTCGCCCAGAACAGAATTAACTGTGATTTTACCACCGTGTTTTTCTTCAATAATTTGCTTGGCGATCGCTAATCCTAAACCTGTACCTTTACCTACTGACTTAGTAGTAAATAAATGGTCAAAAATCTTATGTTTAACTTCTTGAGTCATTCCTTTACCATTATCAGCAATTGAAATTTTCGCGTATTTATCTACAATTGATGTTGCAATTATAATGCGGTTAGGGTGAGTTTTAATTTCTGCAAAACTCTTACCAATACTTGCTTCTTCTAACGCATCAATAGCATTAGCAGTAATATTCATAAACACCTGATTTAATTGCCCAGGAAAACAATTGACTAAAGGTAAATTACCATAATTTGTAATCACTTCAATTGCTGGGCGTTGTTCGTTAGCTTTGAGGCGATGCTTGAGAATTAAAATTGTGCTGTCAATGCCTTCATGGAGATTAAATTGTACTTTGTAGTCTTTGTCAGCGCGAGAAAATGTCCGCAAGCTAGTGCTGATATTTTTCAACCTGTCGCACGCCATGACCATTGCATCGATTGTTTTAGGTAAGTCCTCTAACAGAAAATCTAAGTCAATTTCTTCCGCATGGTCTTGAATTTCATGACTAGGATTTTCTAAGTTTTCTTGATAGAGTTTCAAATGTTCTGTGATATCGGCAAAATTGGGTTTCGTTTGTTGAAGTGTAGCAGAAATAAAGCCTAATGGATTATTCATTTCATGGGCGACACCTGCAACTAAATTACCCAACGCAGACATTTTTTCACTTTGGACTATATGCAATTGGGCATTTTGCAAATCAATGAGTGCTTGCTCTAACTTTTGGGCATATTCCTGGGCAGATTCATAAAGTCGGGCATTTTCTAGAGAAATGGCAGCTTGAGCGCAAATTAAATTCAGTATTTCGATGCGATCGCGCGTAAACGCCCTTTTAATTAAACTATTTTCCAGATATAAAATTCCCAGTAATTTGCCTTGATGCAAAATCGGACTACACAAGATACTTTGAGGCTGTTGACGCACGATATACTGGTCATTGGCTAAAATCGGATCTGCTGTCGCATCCACCAAGACAACAGTTTGATTACTGTGCTTGACTTTGTAAATTAGTTTGTGGGGAATATCTTGACTATCTTGAACCTGAAGATTCTGCAACACAACTGGCTGTGTTTCCTGGGTAATTGAGCCTTTAATTAGCAAGCGGCTGTCTTGCAACAGCATTAATACACATTTATCAGCCCCAGCATTTTCGATGACGATTCTCAGCAATGATGAGAGAAGTTTTTCTAGTTCAATTTCACCGGAGAGAGTTTGAGAAGCTTTGAGAATCGCCTTTAAATCTAGGGTATCTGAGACACTGCTTTTAGAATTAGTTCCACTGGTAGAGGTGACAGTCCCCAAGGTGATGATAGTTTCGTTAATTGAGAGAGTCGAAAGAGTTGGCTGTAATATGGGAGTCAGTAGTTGGGGATAGCGTGTTTCTAAATGGGCAACTTTGGCTTTTGCACCCCATTTTTCGTAACAATAGTAGGCTTGTTGTATATAGCTTGCGGCGAATTTTTCTTTGCCCCATTCGAGACAGAATTTACCTGCAAGTTCGTTTGCTAGGGCTTTTTCTTGAAGATAGCCATTGACTTCAGCCCCAGAAATAGCACTATCGAACAGTTCAATTGCTTCTGTTTTCTGTCCTGATAAAACGCTTAAAACTGCATTCACTAGATCGTACTTATGAGCAAAGTTTTCTGGACAACTAGCAGCCCATAAACTCAGTTGCGCTTGGTTTGATTTAACTTTTTGGATGTAACTATTATCTAAACCTAAAGCATGAACCCGACAGTATTCAGCTAGAGCAATAGATTGATAAAAATTGATAGCTGCAACCTGATATTTTCCAACAATCGTACCAACGAGTTCTTCAGCCCCCTGAGCCGATTCCAATGCCTCATCATAGCGTCCGTAAAAACACAAAATTTTAGTTTTTAGGAGCAAATAGTGGCAAATTGCATAATCACTGTTGTTAATCCTACATACTTCCAGATGCTGCTGCTCAGTTGGGATATTCTCAGCACGACTAGCTGTAAGTTCAGCAAGTGCCATGTTTAATCCAGACAGTACATCTACAGGCAGCTGATAGTTAAGTTTTTTGGCACAAAATTCTAAATATTCAGGAAGATTTTGCTGAATTTCTAATAGGCTTGCTCCTGCATAAAATGGATTGAGCAGCTTGTACATCAAAAGATTACCAGAGAAAACCATCTCCCCAGACTGTAGCCCTGCTACTAATCCTTGATCGAAAATAGGCACCGAGCAACGCAAGGGACGCACCCAGGAAAGCAAATTATTTCCCAGCATATAGCAAGCTTTACATAGATTTTCTGCTTGCTTAAATCGTTTGGCTAAACTTTCTGCCAGGACTCCAAATTCATAGCCAGATTGATAGTTGCTCTGATAATATCCGAGATACATTCCATAGGCTGAAAATCCGTTTCCTGATTCAGCTATTACGCCAAAATTGAGCGATACGGAAACCATCGATAAGGCGACGATAAAGTATAGCTCTCCCTTTTGGAGAACATAAACAGGTACGATTAAATTATTCAAGATTTTGATAATTAAGCGTTTTTCTGGATCGGTGGCCTCTGGTTCATCGACTAGCTGCTCTATTGTGCGATCGCCTAATTTCAATTCAATCTCACGTTGGTAAGATTCAAGTTTCTCTGGTAAGTCTATTTCTGATAAATCAAAATTCAAGCAAGACAAGGCCTTTTGTCCATACTCAAGTGCTTGGAGATATTGACCTTGCAATGTGAACATCAAAATTGCTAAGTTAAACGCTTCAGCCCGATCAATTTGTTGTCTTGCAAAGCTAGAAATCGTTTCCACAATGGCGAGAGAAGATTGAAAATCCCCAGACAAATACTTAACTTCTGCGAGATTGAAATAAACATCTAAGGTTTTCTCATAACATTGCTGCCAACTATCGGCAGGTAACAAGCTTTTAGCTACTGTAAAATAGTTAACAGCAACTCCATAGGCAGTAGATTCTTTAGCCCTTTTCCCCGCAATCGAGTTTAGCTGTAAAAGTTCTGAACGTTCTTCTTGGCTTTGATGCAGTACAAAGCCCTCATTTAAGTGATTGACGATCGCAAAAATTTTGCTACCTTGTTCTTCTTTTGAAACATTAGCCAGCAGAAGTTTACCGATTTGGAAGTGGGTTGCTTGTCTCAAAGTCTCAGGAATCAGAGAGTAAGCGGCTTGCTGCACTCGGTCGTGGAGAAACAGATAATTAACAGTAATGTTATCAACCGCTTCTACATCATGTCCCTTTCCTTGGAAAAACTTGTAGGTTGAGTTTTCTGGAATCACTAACCCGTCTTGCAGCGATCGCCACAAGTCTGCTGCTACACTCTCTGGAGTAGCTTCACAGACTACTGCTAAGGTTTCTAAATCAAATCTATTCCCAATACACGCCGCTAGTTTTAATACTTGCTGTGTAGCTTCTGGTAGCCTCTGCAATCGTCGGATTGTAAATTCCACAACATCATCCGTCAGAGCCAACTGTGTCACCTGGGTTAAGTCACACTGCCAATAGCCGGAGGCAGGATTAAAAATAATACATTCTTCCTCGTGGAGTCCGTACAAAAACTGAATGGTGAAAAATGGATTTCCCTGAGTTTTTTGGTAGACTAAGTGCGAAAGTGGTGCAGCGATATTATTGGCACACTGCAATGTATCGGCAACTAAACAGGTAATATCTAATTCATTCAAAGCAGCCAACATCAGAGTATTGAGATTGACACCTGTTTGTCTAATCTCATTCAGGGTGAGCATCAACGGGTGGGCTGGAAAAACCTCATTATCCCGATAAGCTCCGAGTACGAGTAGATAGCCTGTTTCTGACTCGCTCATCAACAATTTCAAAAGATGCAAAGAAGCAGAATCAGCCCACTGTAAATCATCGAGAAAAATCACTAAGGGATGTTCTTTTTTCGTAAATACCTGAATAAATTTGCCAAACAACAAATTAAATCGATTCTGAGAAGCACTACCAACTAGCTCAATTACTGGGGGTTGAGAGCCAATAATGTATTCTAGTTCGGGAATGACTTCAATGAGAACTTGGCCGTTTTCACCAACAGTAGCCAGGATTTGCTCTTTCCAGTGAGCTAGTTCTATATCGGATGCGCTGAGGATTTGTCCCATCAAGCTGCGAAAAGCTTCGACAAAGGCTGAAAACGGAATATTGCGATTAAACTGGTCGTACTTCCCTTTGATAAAATAGCCGCACTGTCGGGTAATGGGTTTGTGGACTTCATTCACTACCGCAGTTTTGCCAATACCAGAGAAACCAGCCACCAGCATCAGTTCAGAACTACCGCCTGCAACACGCTCGAAGGCTTGGAGTAAAGACTGAACTTCATTTTTCCGTCCATAGAGTTTATCAGGAATGATGAAGCGATCGCACACATCCTGACTCGCAATTTCAAAACTTTCAATCTTACCCAAAACTTGTAGCTGATGCAGACAATTTTCTAAATCAAATTTCAATCCCAAAGCATTCTGATATCTATCTTCAGCATTCTTCGCCATCAATTTACTAACAATTTTTGATAGTACAGATGGAATTTGGGGATTAATTTCGTGTGCTAATGGTGCAATTTTGGCAATATGAGAATGTACCAACTCTATCGGGTCGTTGGAGGCAAAAGGTAACTCTCCTGTAAGTAGTTCGTAGAAAGTTACGCCGAGTGAGTAGAAGTCTGTGCGATAGTCAATCCCTCGATTCATTCTCCCGGTTTGTTCGGGGGAAATGTAACCTAGTGTTCCTTCTAACACATGAGGATTGACGAGGGTTTGGGTTTCTCTAGGTAATAATGATGCAATACTAAAGTCGATTAATTTAACTTGTTTGGTTTGGGGGTTGATTAATATATTGCTGGGTTTAATATCTTTATGAATAACGCGCTGATGATAGAGTAAATCTAATATATTGCACAGGGCGATCGCGATCGCTAAAAATTCTGCTAAAGATAATTGTGTTTCTCTAGTTCCCCACTCCTTCAGAGAAACCCCCCCAAAGTCTTCCATAACTAGTGCATAACCATTTTGGCAAGGTTCTAAACTGTAGGTTTGGACTATCAGGGGGGAGTTGAGATTTTTAGCAATTGTGTACTGATTGCGAAACAATAAAAGTTCGTGAAAGCTGGGATAAGGATTTTTCAGTAATTTGATAACTACTGGTTGTTGATCAACTTCTCGATAACCTCGATAAACTTGAGTTCGAGAGCCATTATAGAGTTCTTCGCTGATGCTATATCCGGGAATCTTCACCAGAGTGCTAGTCATATCCTAAAATCTTTAAAATGTTTGGATTTAGTATTCCCAAATGATCAACTGAACTCTATGTAATGGTAAAAATTTACACTTATATTTGAATAATGAATTGTGTTTACTTAGGCTTGTGCCTACTCCTCCCTTTGGTAATAACACAACACTCCCTGAAAGAGTTCTCTGTAGGAGTACTGATAGGGTATTAAAAATTACGAATTATTTTTCGTCTTTTCTTCTAGATATTGTTCAATATCAGCAACTGCGTCTTCCCAGGCTGCTAAATTCGTATCAGTTGCATCTTCATTCTGTTCAACTGTATTGGGGTTAGTAGTAGAGATATTTGGTGTCGCCTCACCCTCAGTCTCACTTTCGGTTAAGATATCTTGCAATTTTTCTAGGGCTGCTTGAAACTCTTGATCAGCCTCCTGGCGATTATGTTGCTGATTTGATTCCATAATATTTGATTTCAAATTTTTGATTGAGAAATTAGACGTTAATTTTAATCCCTATTATATTTACAGCAAATAGCTGTATAAATTTTACCAAGAAAGGGAACAGGGAACGGGGAACAGGGAACGGGGAACAGGGAACAGGGGAGACAAGGGAGGGGCGAGTGTGGGGAGAGAGGGGAGTGTGGGGGGAAAGATTTGTTCTCCACCATCCCACACCTCCCACACCTCCCACACCTCCCACACCCTGCCCTGACAAGGTTTCAGCTTAACAAGCGTGCTATTCCCCAATGCCCAATGCCCCATGCCCCATTCCCAATGCCCCACACTCAATTGCTTATTTTAGTAATGCGTACCCGTTTTACGGTGATTGATGGCTGTGACATCATCGGGTTTGATGAGCTTACCATTATCAACGGTTGCATATACTACCCAATGGTCGCCACATTCCATCCGTTGCTCAACGGAACATTCCAGGTAGGCAAGAGCATCAGTAAGGACTAGACAACCGTTTTCTGCTGCTGTGGTGGTGAAGTTAGCAAAACGGTCTTCTCCGGGTTTGAAGTTTTTGCGGAAATGCTTCATGTATTCCAGATGATTGCCTTCTGGGAGGATATTCAGGGCAAACTTACCACCAGGATACATGAGGGATTCTATGGCGCGTTCTTTGGCGATCGCCACCGTCAACCCAGGGGGATTAAAGGTAGCTTGAGATACCCAAGACCCTAGCATTCCTGTGGATACTTCCCCATGTTTAGCGGTAATTACACATACTGAGCCGACAATTCTACCTACGGCTTGTTCTACAGGGGTAGCAGCTTGTTGAGGTAAGCGGACTTTTTTAGCTTTCTTTAAGGTTTGAGCAAAATCTGTACCCAATTCTTCACAATATTTCAGGGTGACATCATCGGGTTTAAATTTGACTTTCAGGGTTTCCACACCAAAACGATATCCAGCATCCCGGAGTTTGCATTCAATCATTTCTACGGCTTCACCACTCCAACCATAAGAACCGAAAACCCCAGCTAATTTGTTGTTATCACCCACCTTGAGAACAATGCCTAAAGCGGTGTTAATGGGGGTAGGCGCATGGCCGCCAATGGTAGGAGAACCGATGAGAAAACCATCCGCTTTTTCTAAAGCCGCTTGAATTTCTTCCGGGGTGGCAAATTCGCAGTTAACAGAATTGACAGCCGCACCACCTTTAGTCACTCCCAGCGCGATCGCCTGTGCTAAAGTTGCAGTGTTACCGTAAGCTGAGGCATATAATAACGCCACAGAAACTTCCCGGTCTTTTTGAGCCAAACTCCAATCAGCGTAAGCTTGGGTCAATGCCATTAAACTACTACGTACCAAAGGCCCGTGACCTACACCATACATTCTCACTTGTAAGTCAGAAATTTTTTCTAAAGCTGCTTCCACATGGATAGCATGGGGGGCCATCAAACAGTTGTAGTAATAACGTTGGTCTTCTTTAAAAGATTCCCAATTGTCATCAAACACATCATCACTACAGATATGTACCCCAAACAACTTATCTGTATAGAGAATCTGGGTTTGTTGGTCATAGGTGCAAAGTCCTTCCGGCCAACGGGGACTAGGAATAGGCAAAAACTTCAACACATGACCCTTACCTAAATCAAGGGTTTCTTTCCCCCGCATCACCAAAATATTTAAGCTATCATCTGGGAACGCCGCCCGTAAATTAGCCGCACCGAGAAGGGAACAGACAAAGGTAATTTGCGGTGCTACTTCTAACAACGCCTTCAGAGTCGGTACACGGTTAGGGCTAAAATGTCCCAGGATGACGTAATCCAATTGTTTCAAATTGATCGTCTGCTGCAATGCTTCCAAATAAATCTTCGTAAAAGTTTCACCAGGGGGGTCAGTAATTGCAGTTTTATCACCTTCGATGACATAGGAATTAGAGGTAGTACCTCTTTCTAAGGCATATTCAATTTCAAACCGCAGACGTGACCAACTACGCGCTCTGAGAACTTTAGTATCTGTAGCAATAGGCAGAATTTGTACGTCACGAGGTTTGGAA
The DNA here is from genome assembly GCF_058172895.1 of Aliinostoc maniaoense. Taxonomy (NCBI): domain Bacteria; kingdom Bacillati; phylum Cyanobacteriota; class Cyanophyceae; order Nostocales; family Nodulariaceae; genus Aliinostoc; species Aliinostoc maniaoense. The sequence goes on from NZ_CP187952.1 coordinate 533,514, forward strand.
TCGTTCATAGATGTTGGTTCAGATTTATCAAAAAATTGCAAAAACCGGGTAGATTTTGCCCAGTTTTTAGTGGATTCGATGAAGCGGTTTAAATCCATATTATTGGGAATTGGGAATGGGGCATTGGGAATTGGGCATGGGGCATTGGGAATTGGGCATTGGGCATTGGGAATTGGGCATTGGGCATTGGGCATGGGGAACTAGGGAAAATTCTTCCTTGTCTCCCCGTTCGCGTAGCGTCCCGCAGGGAAGTTCTGTTCGCCCTTGGCGTTGGCGAAGCCATCGGAGGAAACCTCCGCACCCTACGGGAAGCAAGCTACAGACTTCTCTCCTTGTCTTCCTTGTCTCCCCTATCTCCCTTGTCTACCCCTGCTCCCTGCCCCCTGCCCCCTGCTCCCTGCGCCCTACACCCTTTCTAGTAATAATTACCCACCTTACGGTGACGTACTGCGGTGAGTCCATCGGGTTTGGACACTCGCCCTTCTTGGACTGTGCAGTATAACAGCCAGTGGTCGCTACATTCCATGCTGCTTTGGACTTCGCATTCCATGTAGGCTAAAGCGTCTGTGAGGATAGGTGAGCCGTTTTTGGCGGTTTGGGTTCTCACTCCGGCAAAGCGGTCAGCACCGGGCAGCAAACGCTTGAGGAAGTGCTTTTTGAGTTCTTGATAGTTGCTTTCTTCTAAGACATTGAGGACGAAGCGATCGCCTATTTGCATTAAGCTATCAATAGCCCGGTCTTTAGCTACGGCAATGGTAAATCCTAACGGTTGCAAACTTGCCTGGGCTACCCAAGAAGCTAACATGGCACTGCTAACATCACCTTTTTTGGTGGTGACAATATACAAGCCACTGCTAATACGTCCCAAAGCCTTTTCCATGTTGACATCAAGGGCTTTGATTTGCTTGATGTTCCGTTCCCGTGTCAATAGTTGACCTAAATCTGTACCCGCTTCGGTACACATTTGGTAAGTGGAAGCACCAGGAACATCTTTAATGCGAATGGCTGGGAAGGCTTCTTTAACACCCAAGTCAATAAACTTGCGGCGCATTGTATCAACGGGTTCATCATCACCGCCGAAGCACTCAAACAAGCCGACTAGTTGCTTATCTTTAATTACCGATAGCAAAGAACTAATACCAGCTTGGGCAGCCACGGAGGTTGTAGGCGGCATACCAATAATTAAACCAGCTGCTCTACCTGCCAATTCTTGAATTTCTTGAATTTCGGCGGTGCTGAGATCAATGATTTCTACACCTAGACCAGTTTTTTGAATACCTTCTGCTATGGCTTGACCAAGGCGATCGCTATATCCATAATCAGAGACATAGAATAAACCAACAGTGGTTTCCGCTTTGGCTTGTCTTTGACTCCAACTGTGGTAACACTCGGTCAACACATCCAGGTGATGATATAACAGAGGCCCGTGACCGTTAGCGATAATATTAATCTTGCCTAATTCCCCCATCCGCTTCATTGCGTTCAGCAGGGAACGAGCGTTTGGCCCCATGAGACAATCATAGTAAAATCTAAAATCAGCTTCGATCGCTTCTAAATCTTCATCAAAAGTGCGATCGTCACAGAAGTGCATCCCAAACGCGTCACAGGTAAACAGAGTTTGAGTTTTGCGGTCATAACTAAAGATAGTGTCTGGCCAGTGGAGATTAGGCGCACTCACAAATTCGATTTCGTGACCTTTACCAATATTAATGCGATCGCCACTTTTGACAATCCGCTTAGAAAAAGGATCATGTACCAAACCTTCCAAAAATTGCAACGCAATTTTAGAAGCCAAAACCGTTGCTCTTGGTGCTAATTGCAGCACATCTTCCACCAAACCACTATGGTCTGGCTCTGTATGACTGACAATAATGTAATCAATAGCCTTGGGGTTAACCAGACTTTTAAGGGTATCTAAATACAATTGGCGAAACTTCTGGTGAGAAGTATCAATTAAAACTGTTTGTTCACCCCGAATCAGATATGAATTATAAGTCGTACCGTTTTGCAGTCCGAACTCGATATCGAAGCGATCGCGATCCCAGTCTAGACAGCGAATCGCCGTAGTATTAGGGGCAATTTCTACAGTTTGGACAGTTAACCGATGCTGAACTTCTGCGTTGGCGTTGCCGGTCGTAGACATCGCTACCATTATTATCTTCGTCTCCGAGCGCAAATAAACAGTATTGTTTCTCTGCCCCCATTGTGCCGCCAACCCGTTTTTTAAGTTGTAATGAAAACGATATTTCCCTAAATTCAATATGTAGCAAATAATGCCATTTTTCGGGATTATTTCTAACTAAATAAATACCCGAATAACGGCTTGTATCAAGGATATTAAGTTTTAAATCTTGACCTTTCTTAGCAAAATTTAGATTCCCTCACATATCATACATAAATTATTGATCATGTAGAAATTTCCGTAAGAAAAAGCATAGATTTCTCTACGTTGCTCAGTGTTCAAGACATAAATTCGTATTACTCCGAGTAGTGGACTGACAAGCCTAAAATGATGGATGAGGCGTAGGTTGGGTTGAGGAACGAAACCCAACAGAATCCTGAAAGTGTTGGGTTTCACTCCGACGCGGAGAGGGGCTTAAATATCTGGAAAGCTCTCTTGCACCTCGGTTAAAAACCGGGTTTCTTGCAAATCCCTCAGCTTAAAACCTTAATCTTTCGTTCAGAAACCAGGTTTTTTAGGGCTTTTTAGGGCTTGTTGAGAATGGTGCAAGATATAAAATTACCTATTAACAGTTATCAGTAACGCACCAAAGGCCTTGGTGCTAGGTGTTGTACTCTCGCTGCTAACACAACGGCAATATTGCAGGAGGAAAATCCACACTGCAATTTGCCTTCCCTACGTATCTGTTCAAAATTCAAGTAGGAATCATATATTTAGGGACGACTTAAATTAGAAGTTGTCCCTTTAAATTTATCAAAATGAAGTATTATTTATCTACTTACCCGCGTAGATTCCACCCATTCATCCCAAGAGCTATCATAACCAATATAAGTAATTTTATAAAGATTATCAGCAATATCTAAAACTTCTGCTTGATACCATTTCCCCCGCCATAGAACTCTTACCGAATCTCCGATTTCAAATGATGCTCGAAATCTTGCGGATTCAACCCATTCATTCCAAGAACTATCATAACCATCGTAAGTAATATAGCATTGGTTATCATCAACCTTTAATACTGTAGCTGGATACCATGTTCCTCTCCAAAGAACCTCCGCCTTTTGTCCTACAGAACACGGTGAAGCCGCAAAGGCACTGGGTATTAATGTTCCTAACAAAGTTGCCATGAAAACGCCAGCAAACAATAGTTTATTTTTCATTTTGATAGCATTCCTCAGTAAAGTTATCCACTAACTTTCACTATTGTCATGGCGTTGAATTTGCGATCGCCTCAGCAAAAACTATGAATTTACGCCGCTTTTTGTAAAGATATGGCTATCTTATTATGAATTTAAAATTAATAATATTTAAGAATTTAACTGAGTATTAGTAACAACTAAAAACATTAAATATTAGTTTTTATTTTTGAAAAAATTGAGCAATAAAACCAATTTATTAGAGTCATTTAGTTTTAGTAGTTGGTAATGGGTAATTGAACATAAATTATTACCCATTACCTATTAACCAGCCCCTTCTCTACGAGAGGCTGCGCCAACGGGGCGGAAACAGGCAAGAGGGTTGGGGGAACAGAAGAAAAAAGTAGAACCGGATCTTGGTTTTAAGCCTCGCCCCCGAAGTTGCTCCTCTTGGGCAAAGCCCAAGACCGCACTTCTCTCCTTGTGGGCGAAATAATCCTTGTATCGCAAGGTAGGTTGAAACCCCACAAGAAAGTGGGTGGCTTAGTTTTCCCTGTTGCCCGTTGCTTCAACCCTGTTCCCTTTCATCAATTACCATCGCTGAATTGATAACTAGCTAAAGTTGCTAGCTATCAACACAATTAAGGAGTTTTTTGTAAATCAGGTCTTTCTTCTGGAACGATCGCGTCAGCTACAGGGCATACTTGAATACAGATACCACAATCAATACAGGTAGAAAAATCGATCCAGTACCAATCAGTTCCCTTAACATTTTTGCCAGGGCCTTGATGAATACAAGCTACTGGACAAGCTTCTACGCAGTCAGCAGCACCTTCACAGACATCAGTAACAATAGTGTGTGGCATTTGATAGATTCCCTCTCTTTTGAATCAGCTTTTTCTAGCCTAGCAGGGTAAAAATCAATTCAAAATTCAAAATACCCTTACGGGAAGGCTTGCGCCTACAAAATTCAAAATTATGAATTAGGTGCAAAGTAATAGGGGAAGGGATGAGTATTAGTATTTCCCCTAAACCCCTAAACCCCTAAACCCCTACACCCCTACACCCCTAAACCCCTACACCCCTACACTTTCAATTGCCGGTGTTCCATCGGCTTTAATCCAGGCGATTTGCGCTATATTGCGATCGCGGGCGTATTGTTTAATTGCCTCTGTATCTTTCCCACCCAGTTCCATTTCTACGCGGACTAAATGAGTAGAATCACGCAACTTTTGAGCATAGGCAAAAGCCGCAGCATGAGCAATTGGCGTTTCGGCAACTACCAACCAGTTACTAGCCGGGATTTCTTGCGGTAATTGCTGAGTTGACAACAAAACTTGATACAGGTCTTCAATATTCAGCACAAAGCCAATACCGGGAATATCTTCACCTTGGGGGTTATACAGTCCCAAAAGCTTGTCGTAACGGCCACCTCGTCCTAAAACCTGTGCTTGTGATTCCCTACTACTGACAATTTCAAACACAATGCCGGTGTAGTAGTCTATGGTTTGAATTAAACTGAGGTCGAGAATAATCGGGAATTTCCCCTCTGATTCTAATAACTCGACTAAAGATTTGAGGTTATTAACTGCTTGTTGCTGACTAGCATCTAAATCCAGACTGCTAACTTTTTGCAACACATCTGCACTATTACCACGCAAATCTAACATGATTCTAGCGCGATCGCGTAATTCCTCACTTAAGGGCAGAGTATCTATAGTAATGCGGTCAAGATGAGCGATCGCACTCCGCACTTTGTCACGTACATTTTCAGGAAAAGCATTTAAGAGCGATCGTGTGATTCCTGCTTCACCTAAAATTAAATGCCAGTCCTGTAAATCTAACGCCATCAAGCAATTACTCACTAACAGTAATACCTCAGCGTTGGCTAACAAACCACCCACACCTAACAATTCCACCCCAGCTTGATAAAATTCTTGCTGGCGATTGTGTCGGTTTTCCCAGATGCGGCGAAAGACGTTAGCATTGTAATACAGTCGTTGCGGATAAGTATTACCTGCCATCCGCGTTGCCACAGCACGAGCAATAGAAGCTGTCAACTCTGGCCGTAATCCTAATTCTTCATCTTCAGCATTTTGTAGTTGAATCACCATTTGGCGTTGAATTGCTTCCCCCGCCATCAGTGTATCCATACGTTCCAGGGTTGAGGTAATAATCCTGTGGTATCCCCAACGATGAAACACCTGCTGTAATCTATCTTCAATCCAGCGTTTTTGAGCCACATCCAGAGGTAATAAATCCCTCGCTCCTGCGGCTGGTTGATACACCATTCATCCTCCGTTATATTGCCCCATTTTCCTGCAAACAGGCAAACTGCACATTGCATTGTCTGTCTTCGCCTATGCAGCCAAGTATATTGGAAAAGGTCATCAATCTAAAGAGGTTGAGCCTGGGAATTTTAGATTTTAAATTTTGCGGAAAGTCTGTAGCAAGATCCCGTAGGGTGCGGAAGTTTCCTCCGTACAGAACTTTCCAAGACGGATTTTGGATTGTTTTTGGTACAAGCCCCACACCCTTATTTTTTCTTGCCACTAAACAAACCACCAAACAAACCACCTCCAGATTTTTCTGGTTGCTTATGACCAGAATTAGCTGGTGCATTGCCATTATGACTACCAGATTGTTGCCCTAGGAATTTATCTATTTTAGGCTTCCACGCCAACGCTGTGGGATCTTTGGGGTCTAGTTTTAGCGCATTATCAAAGTGGATTTTCGCCATTTTTAGCTGATTTTGCTTCAAATAGACAAATCCCAGCAAACTATGACAACGGCTATTCTTTGGCTCGATTTTCAGCGCGTCTTGTAACTCTATTTTGGCTTGAGCAAATTGATTTTTATCAATTAAACCTTGAGCGCGCCGCAGATATTGTTCAATAGCTGGATCTTCTTTTGGGGGTGGGGGTGGTGGTGGAGAATCTATATTTGGCTGAGGTGAATTAGAGTTAAGCTGAGGTTGAGCAACTGGTGGGGGTGAAGATAAAACTTTACCAGCACTCCGCATTAAGTAAACTAAATTTAACTCGCTGATTTGGGAAATAATGGAGATTGACTGCTGTAAACAATCATATTGAGTTTCAGCAATTTTAGCGATCGCACTTTTATAAGCATGATCAATATTAGGAGCGGCTGCTAACTGTTTAGCTAAATCTGTAGTCAATTCTACTGAAGCTGATTCCAGGACTAACCGCTTACCTATTTGGGACAAAACTATCATGTATTCCGAACGGGTGCGTTCTGTAGAGAGGATTTCATAAGCGGGGTTAACTAACTTCGATAGTAATTCAATAGCCAGTTTTTTTTCTGACTCAGTATGAATTGCACTGCTATCAGGATGTAAATGTCGGGCAATTTTTAGATATCGCTTGCGGATTTCTTTGAGATTCGCGTCAACTGGAACACACAAGATAGCGTGATTGTCGATGAAGTCATATTTAAATAATCCACGATCTATTCTTAAAGACATAAAGCAGGTAGCACCAAAGGAGCGGTGAGATTTTTTCTAGTTTACTTCGCTCACACAAGTAAGCGTCAGTATTAGCCTGTGATTATTATTCCCTTTAGTGAATGCTGATTGATCTATATCTTTGCCCTTATTGCCAAGCCAACAGAGGTGGTACTTGCATTAATGCTTTGCTGAGGTTGTCATGAACATAACCATTAGTTGCGAGGATTCTACCAGAAGCGATTTTCAAGGGTGTGCCATCATAGGCAGTGACTTTTCCACCCGCTTCTTGTAATAAAATTATCCCAGCTACAACATCCCAAGGAGATATTCCCCTTTCCCAATAACCATCCACACGCCCACAGGCGACAGATGCTAAATCTAAAGCGGCTGAACCACTACGCCGTACCCCTTGGGTGAGATGAGTGAGGTGACAAAATTCCGCATAGTTATTATCTGATGTTTCCCGGCGATCATAAGCAAATCCGGTGACTAACAAGCTTTTGCTCAACTCCGAGGTTTCGGAAACATGAATTGGGCGGCGGTTGCGTGTTGCACCCAAGCCAGCAGCCCCCCGGAATAGCTCATTATGAAATGGATCATAAATTACCCCTACCTGGGGCGCACCATCAATTAACAACCCAATAGAAACGCAAAAAGCCGGGTATTGGTGAGCGTAGTTAGTTGTACCGTCAAGAGGATCAATTGCCCAGAGATATTGAGCATCTTGATTCCCCAGTTTTCCCGATTCCTCCGCCAAGATAGAATGCTCAGGAAAATGACGACGCAAAATTTCTAAAATTACGGCTTCTGAAGCTTTATCAGCCGCAGTCACTAAATCCCCAGGACGACTCTTTTCTGTAATCTCATCTTCTAACTTACCCAAATACCCTAGTAAAACTGCACCGGCAGCCAGAGCCGCTTCTGTGGCAATATCAAGAAAAATTTCTAAGTTAGTCATTATTAATTAGTTATATATTTATAGGGCATGGGGCTAGTCAATTCAAAATTCAAAATTCAAAATTCAAAATTAAAGAATTTTGGGCATGGGGCATGGGGTATTGGGCATTCAGTATGATAACTGTTCACTGTTCACTGTTCACTGTTCACTAGCGATTCAACCGCCGAAACTCAGCCGGGGTTTGACGCATGGGTTTTTCAGGATTCCATATGCCTTTGCCCATAATTCTTGCCCATTGTTGAGCGCGTTCTAAACGTTGATTGTATTTTTGATTAGGCGATCGCTCTATAAATAAAGCATATCCTTGTTTGATCACTTGTTCGTTTAACAACTGGTTATCTTTCCATACATAGGCTATAGTTCGACCAATTTTATCTTGCGCTTCTAGATCAAACTCCAACATCACCGGTTTTTCTAAATCCCCCACCAACTTCGCCATAAGTTCTTTAGACTCCTCTCCCCAAGGATACTGACGCAAATCTGGTGCATCTACACCAATTAACCGCACCTGGGAAATTAAGGTGGGTTGTTCCGCCATCCCCACCACTTCCAAAGTTTGGCCACTCACCACCCGCGCCACCCTCACCTGCTTTTGATTGCTCTCAGGCTGATTTTTCCCTTGACAACCAATTAAGAGTAATAAGCAAGCGACAATGGCAATTTTTCGCAACCAATTTGTGAGTGACTGGGACATCATCAGTTATCAGTTATCAGTGATCAGTTATCAGTTAAACACACTACTATGCGCCTTGATAGTTCACCAAGCAGTTCGTAGTCAGGGCTTTAGCCCTCAATTCAAGGACTAAAGTCCTTACTACTAACTGATTTACCTAATCTTCATCTAAGGGTAAACCAGCTTTGACTCTGCCTTTAGCAAAGTAGCGGCCAAATTGGAGTTCGTAGACTTCATCTTCGTCTTGGGTTTCTACTTCTATGTCAGAACGCGCATAACTGACACACAACAAAGCATAACCTTGCCGACGCAATTCTAAAGATAAGCCTACCGCCTCTGGTTGATATATGTCCCCCGATATTACCCGGACGGCGCAAGTGGTACAAGCTCCATTACGGCAGGAAAATGGCAATTCTACCCCTTGATTTTCCGCAGAGTGGAGAATATAGCGGTCTTCGGGGACTTGTAGGGTGTACTCTTTACCAGTGGCGCGATCGCGTATTTTAATCGTGTATGTGTCGGACATCTTAAATTTGGTTTTGGGACTTTCAGAATCAAACAAAAAAAATTTCTTTCTTTATCTTTGCATTTTCTGGGATTTCATATTACAATCGTAAATCGTGATACCTGGAGAGATGGCCGAGTGGTTGAAGGCGCAGCACTGGAAATGCTGTTTGGGGGCAACTTCAACGAGGGTTCGAATCCCTCTCTCTCCGTTACTCCTCAATCTATATTAATCATTCTCCCTAGCTAGAGATAATAGTTGGTCACGCACCAACCATCGATTGTGACAACTCCAGCAGGTTATCAAAGTGAAATGATTCTATCAGAACAAGTAACAATTTCACCTCTAGCATTTCCTGAATGTGTGATTACAGTCAAGGAAATGTTACGTCCTCAAATTTAAGCCTGCGGTGTACACACAAATCATTCGATCCCCCTAAATCCATGCCACTTGCTACAAGCCGGGAAACCCGTCCAACGCAGTGGCTCCCATTAAAAAGGGGGACTTTGATTCTTGTTCCCCCTTCCCTTGTAGGGAAGGGGGTTAGGTTTCACGTTAGCTTTTCTACATAACCTAAAAAGTCAGAACTAATTAGGCGGACATGAGATGACAAATTAGCATAAGGCATAAACCCTAGTGGTGAACCGGAGTATACTAGAGAAGGTTAAGGGATCAGACTTAACTCTCTCATAAATTTATTCACCACTTAATTATTTTGCTTGTGGAACTATCGTGTAAATCAGAATACGCAATTCTTGCCTTATTAGAAATGGCAACCCACTACGAAAGCGGCGAACCAATGCAAATCCGACAAATCGCCGCCCAGCAAAACATACCCGATCGCTATTTAGAACAATTACTGGCAACCTTAAGGCGTGGTGGCATACTCAAAAGCCAACGCGGCTCGAAAGGTGGCTATTTTTTAGCACGAGAACCTCGCAAAATCACTCTGTTTGAAGTATTAGAATGTTTGGAAGGGTTAGACGTGAGGACGGGTGAAGATAATGGGAACTCGAAAACCTTAGATGGTGCAGTCATCGAAGAAATTTGGCAAGAAGCTTGTCAAGCTGCTAATTCAGTATTACAAAACTACACACTTCAGGATCTTTGTGAAAAAAGAGATTCCCGACGGCAGTTGGATATCATGTACTACATTTAGCCCATAGAGTCAATCGTAAAGAAAGCTGTGGACTCTAGAGTTTTAATCCTGAGATTATGGATAAATGATTAAGAGAACACAAAAAATGAATTATCCGAAATTGATGGTTGGGTAGGGTGCGTCAGGGCGATAAAACCTAACTATACTCAGAAACTATTCATACTGACGCATCCTCCAATTTGGATATTTTTTGATCTCAAAGTACCTAATAAATCAACGATAAGGAAAGAATATGCGGATTGCTAGTAACATCACAGAATTGATTGGGCGAACCCCCTTAGTGCAGTTGAATCGCATTCCCCAAGCTGAGGGGTGTGTGGCGCAAATTTTAGTCAAATTGGAAAGCATGAATCCCTCATCATCTGTAAAAGACAGAATTGGTGTAAGTATGATTAATGCTGCGGAGGAGGAGGGGTTAATTACTCCTGGGAAAACAGTATTAGTAGAACCCACATCGGGAAATACAGGAATTGCTTTAGCAATGGCGGCGGCGGCTAAAGGTTATCGGTTAATTTTAACCATGCCGGAGACTATGAGTGGTGAACGGCGGGCAATGTTACGGGCGTATGGTGCAGAATTAGAACTTACCCCAGGAATGGAAGGGATGAGTGGGGCAATTCGCCGGGCGCAGGAGATAGTGAATACTACACCTCATGCTTATATGTTGCAGCAGTTCCGCAATCCTGCCAACGTGAAAATTCATCGAGAAACTACCGCCGAAGAAATTTGGCAAGATACCGACGGACAGGTAGATATGATTGTGGCAGGGGTAGGTACAGGTGGTACGATCACAGGCGTAGCGGAAGTCCTGAAAAGTCGAAAACCAGGTTTTCAAGCGATCGCAGTTGAACCAGCCAACAGCCCAGTTTTATCAGGAGGTAAACCAGGCCCCCATAAAATTCAAGGGATTGGAGCGGGTTTTATTCCCCAGGTACTTAAGGTAGACTTAATAGATGAAGTGATTACAGTCACCGACGAAGAAGCGATCGCCTACAGTCGCCGTTTAGCTAGAGAAGAAGGGCTACTATCAGGAATTTCCAGTGGTGCAGCTTTATGCGCTGCGGTTCGTGTAGCCCAACGCCCAGAAAACGAGGGACGCTTAATCGTGATGATTCAGCCTAGTTTTGGCGAAAGATATTTGAGTACACCGTTATTCCAAGACTTAGAGGCAAAAGTAGCCACTAGCATTAGCTAACAATTATTGGATGAATGGCCGATTTTAAACAAGATTCCAACCACTACGACACTCTCAAAGTCAGTTCTAATGCTAGCCAAGCGGAGATCAAGCAAGCCTATCGCCGCTTGGTGAAATTATTTCATCCTGATAGTAATCAGGACACAGCTAATCATGAAGAAATTATCCGCATTAATGCAGCTTATGAAGTTTTAGGTGATAGTCAAAGTCGCCGCAATTATGATCAAAAACTGCGAAATGAATCCCAAAAATTAAATAATAGTCGCCAACAGCGAACAGCCTCAGCACAAAAACATTACCAAACCACACGCAAATCAGGAAAAGACGCTGATGAGCAAGTTGAAGAATGGCTGCGCGTTGTATATCATCCAGTCAATCGCCTACTGTGTAACATACTCAACTCTTTAGAAGAGCAAATTGAAGAACTCGCCGCCGATCCTTTTGATGATGAATTATTAGACGAATTTCAGGAATATTTACAACAGTGTAAAGCAGACTTAAAACAAGCCCAAACTACTTTTCGTTCCTTACCTAATCCCCCTAGTTTAGCTAGGGCTGCGGCTCATATTTACTACAGCCTTAGTCAAGTGGGAGATGGACTAGAAGAATTATCTTATTTTCCCTTAAATTATGATGACCGCTATCTGCACACAGGGCAAGAACTATTTCGCATCGCTACAAGATTGCATTGTGAAGCCCAAGCATCTGTAGAGTAGTGTTGAAAATTAAATTTTGGAGATGTAATACTCAAAATTACACCTGATGTGAATTAGGAAAACCGCCTGTCCAATAAATAGCCTATGGGTGGGGTGTATCAAACTTGGTAGGGGCGGGTTAACAAACATCTTTCATGATTAACTTTTGATCTCGGTGAACCCGCCCCTACAAATATCTAGGTATTCGCAAGGTTTTAATTCACATTAGACGTAAATTACAAAATTTCATCAACTATCACCGTACCGCCATCATAGAAATCTATACTGAGATGATAATCTTCAAGTAGTCCAGTTCCAATCAGAGGACGGCTACCCATTGCTAGCACGGCAACATCCCGTTCTATCCCTTGCCATACGATAGTTGCTGAATAGACGTTAACGGCAACATTAGAATTATCAGCAAGATTGGCATCGATTCGAGCAATATAAGGCAACCGAAGCTCATTAACTACAAGGGATGGCAGCGTCAAAAAACCTTCAAAGCCTGTATCAACGACACATTCAATTTCTATATTTGAACTTTCCTGAAGGCAAAAAATCACATTAATTCGAGCTTGCAGCCCAACTACAGTTCCATGTATCACTATGCCATCCTGGTCAATGTACCACCAACTGCATAGACAGCATTAAAGCCAATTCGTCCTGCCCAAATGGGAGCATCAGATTGTTTAGCTTGTAATCGGCGACTCGTCATGATTAAATCTTCACCTATTTCATATTCACCGGTTTCTACATTAATGGAGATAATCTTACCAATATTTTCTTTTGTTTCTACTTGAGAACGAATGCTCTGTTCATAGAGTTCTCTACCACGTTGGGTAATTTCTTCGCCACTGAGTTGAGGATTAGCCATACGAGCAATACCAAGTTTAAAGTTATTAGACTCTTTCCATAATTCTAGTAGGGCAGAAGCTAAGGCTCAATGCTGCCTTTCCCTGGGTTTTGTACTGGTAGAAAATAAGCTATTGCTGCATCTCCTAAACCTTGTGTAGCGATCGCACCTGTTCATAGTCTAGAGTCAATAGTCAATATGACTAATTACTAATGACTAATGAGTATAAATTTAGTTTATGCTGGAATATAGAGAAAGATTAAGAAATTTTAAATTCTGCTCCCAGTGTACTCATGCAATGTATCGTAAATCGCCGCGCTCAGTTTTCGGCCAGTCATCGCTATTGGTTGCCGGAATTGAGTCCAGCCGAGAATCTGGAGAAATTTGGGGCTTGCTCGAAATTTCCAGGACACGGACACAACTATGTCTTATTTGTCTCTATGGCTGGAGAACTCGATGAATATGGCATGGTGCTGAACTTGTCAGACGTGAAACACGTAATTAAAAGTGAAGTTACCAGCCAATTGGACTTTTCTTATTTGAATGATGTCTGGGCAGAATTTCAGCAAACTTTGCCTACGACAGAGAATATTGCACGGGTGATATGGCAGCGACTAGCACCCCACTTACCAATAGTCCGCATACAGTTATTTGAACATCCTGAACTTTGGGCAGATTATATAGGAAACGGAATGGAAGCTTACCTCACTATCAGCACTCACTTTAGTGCAGCTCATCGGCTAGCAAGTCCTCATCTTACCGATCAAGATAATCATGAAATTTATGGTAAATGCGCCCGTCCCCACGGACACGGACACAATTATCATTTAGAAGTCACCGTTAAAGGTGAAATTGATCAGCGTACTGGAATGATTGTTGATTTAGGTGCGTTGAATCAGGCGATTGAAGATTATGTAGTAGAACCATTTGACCACACCTTTTTAAACAAAGATATTCCTTACTTTGCTGAGGTTGTACCGACGGCTGAAAATATCGCTTTGTATATTAGTAATTTACTGCGATCGCCCATTCAAAATTTAGGTGCAAAGCTCCACAAAGTCAAACTGATTGAAAGCCCCAATAACTCCTGCGAAATTTACTGCACAGATACAGAATCAAATGCTGTGAGCGCAGTACAAAACCAACCCGTGTTAGCCAGAATCTAAATGAGTAATAAGTAATAAGTAATGACTAATGGGATTTACGAATCGTGATGCGTAAAGCCCCCGTTTTCAAAAGGGGGGATATAAGCGAATGACTTAGATTACCTAGCTTTTTTCTATAAAATTTTGGGAGACGCATAATTTTGCGTCTCTCTGTTTCAGTGTTGGGGGGGTGAACAAAATCTTGTGTGGGATTTCTAGCTAAGTATCCAAAAAATTACCCTCCATACTCCCCACACTCCCCACACCTTTTTTTGCTCACCCTGTTGGGGGTTGGGTGTTGGGTAAAATCACCCACGGGAAATACCACAGCATACGCCGTCAGGACTGATAACTGCTTTAAAAAGTACTACTATCTAATAAGTCTTTCTTTTGCAACCAATCTCTACCTAACTGGATACTGATATCGGAATCAAGACTACCTGTACTTTGTACCTTGACTTCACCAAAACCTAAAGTATTGCGGACTAATTCAGCACTATCACCATCTCCTTGTTGAGCGATAATGTTAGTCACCTCTAGGGGTTCTGACCAAGGTCTATATATGTAAATATTACGATATCCAGCTTTTTCTAAGCTGGCAATCAAAGGACGCAGTTGAGAGCGATCGCTGCCTGTGCTATCTTGAATTGCTATCCTTACCCTTCCTGGCTCACTCATTTGGTATTCTGCCAATGATTCTAAACCAAATTGCTGTGACATCAGTTTAGCGATACCTTTTTTATTCGGTATCCAATAGCTAGCATCATACTCGCCATTTTCGCTAAATCTACCAGGGAGCATAAACATTTGCATATTCGCCCGATTGGTGCGGACTCCAAAGCCTAATAATGCTACTAATTCCTCAACTGTTAAGTTAGTGTCAATATTATCTTTGACCACGTTGAGAATTTTTGGTAGCTGAGTTAATGTAGCTGGGTTAAGACTCTGGTCAATTAATGCCCTAATTACCATTTGCTGGCGTTGAATGCGGCCAATATCTCCGAGTTCATCATGGCGAAAGCGTAGTAATTGTAATGCTTGATCACCGTTGAGATGTTGCTTACCTGCTTTTAAGTTAATATATAAATGTTGGGAATCATCTCGATATTTCATGTCTTTGGGGACATAAACGGTAACTCCACCCAAAGCATCGATCAGTTTACCCACGCCTAAAACATTAATGCGGATGTAGCGATCAATACCTGTACCCCCCAAGACATTACTCACGGTTTTAGCCGTTAACGCTGGGCCTCCCTCCACATTGGCAGCATTAATTTTTCTCATCCCATATCCCTCGATTTCGGTGCGGGTATCTCTGGGAATAGATAACATGGCGATTTTTTTCTTTTCTGGTTCAAATTGCACCAAAAGCATCACATCTGCCAGGCCATCAAAGGAATTGACTTGGGGTAAATAGCGGAGATTTTTAGTTTCAGCAGGAGCATTCTGGACATCTGGCGGTAGTACACTCATTCCCATCACGAGCAGATTCACGGGACGAGTTAATTCTGAGAAGCGTAACCCACTACCCGCAATGCGATCGCCATCAAAGACAGCTTCTTCTTGGGGACTGAGTTCTGCTTGCTGTAACGGTGTGCCACTTAAAGACACTGCCAACAATGCGCCGGCTGTGGCGGATACCATAGCAATACCACTCATCCCCACCCAAAACCATAGCCAACGCCCAGATTTGGCATTTTTTCCCCTGGAATTAGGGGCGTTTGCTGATTGGTTGCCTTCTCTCGAAGTTCTTTGACTAGTCACAGACTGCCTCACACTTAACTGATGAAATTTATGTATATTTGCCAACTAACAATTAATGCAGATAAATCAACCCATAATAGCTAACTTCTAATAAACCATGCTGTTGTATAAATCAGTGTCAACCACAACACTTATAGCAGGATTTTTTGTTAGTTGTGGCAAATCTCTCCTTGTTTTCTTGCAGTATGACAACAATTTAGTCAATTTGACTAGATGTGGAGAGGAAATTTTTTGGTGATTAGGGATTGGGGATTGAAGATTGAGTATAAGATACTATTTATATAGTCTAGGATTTTGAATTTCGAGTGTTTGTACTGAGGTTAGAGACTTACAAAAAATAAATTATCCCATCGATGGAGATGATATTTTTGTGTATTTCCCCTCCCTCCTGCTCCACTGTCACCTCTGGCCTAGTCTAATAATTTTTGCGCTAACTTACTTAAACCTGGTAAGCGGTGAGATTTACCTTGCATAATTCTCAACATCACCCACAGACTCACCAAAAAATAACCAGATGTACAGAAAGTATTGAGAATTAACAGCCGCAGTGCTAAAAAATCCGCAGTTGCTGCCCCACTGGCTAATAAGACATAGCCCAACAGCCAGATTAATGCCAGAGTAATAGACAGACGACTAATAGCTAGTTGTTCCTGATTACCTTGGCGACGATAAACCGTCCATAGGGAGGGAAAAAAACCTATCACGGGGATTAAATATAAAATCAACTGTGTTTTAGCATTTTTTTCCTCTTGTTTATAGGTTAGTGATGGCGTGACATCTTCTTCACGCCCAATTTTCCAGTCTTTACTCTCTTGATACAGAGAATGATCACTTGATTCCGAATTTTTCATACGATGTTTTGTCAAATCCTAAACTAGAGAGATGAATGACAGTGATGTAGTTAGCGATAATAAGCTATAGATTAAGACTTGTATTGAGTTCTATCCCGCAATCGGTTTAAGATGCAGACACGCAAGCTATTTGACTGGTGGCACACACTAACACCAATAGCGAGAATTGGGGCGATCGCTCTGTTCGCACCCTTATTAGTTCTCAATGGTTGGGCATTTGCCGCTATTTTTGATTATTTCCACTCCCTCATAGTTATTTTAGTGGGAGCTTCAGTTTTAGCATTTCTGCTCAACTATCCCGTTAGCTGGATGGAGTATCACGGTGCAAAACGACAGCAAGTAGCTGTTTTAGTATTTTTATTGGCTTTATCAATACTTTTGGCTTTGGGTGTAACTTTGATTCCCTTGGCTCTTACCCAAGCACAACAGCTAGTAGCGCGGATTCCAGAGTTAATTGATTCTGGGCGATCGCAGTTGATGATTTTGAATGAAAAAGGCGAAGCGATGGGTTTACCGATTAACCTAGATGCTTTGTTAGTACAAATCAACGATCGCGTTAAAGGGGAATTACAAGCGATCGCTGGACAAGTCTTAAATTTAGCTGTCGTCACCTTCACCAGTCTACTAGATTTTCTGTTGACGATGGTGTTAACCTTCTATCTGTTACAGCATGGTGACGAACTCTGGGAAAGTTTAGTAGACTGGCTACCCCAAAGATTTCGTGAGCCTTTTTCCCAGACAGTACGCCTGAGTTTTCAGAATTTCTTTATTACCCAGCTGATCCTATCTACCTGTATGGCTTCTGCTTTGATTCCTAGCTTTTTGTGGCTGAAAGTGCCGTTTGGTCTATTATTTGGCTTGACAATTGGCATTATGGCACTTGTACCCTTTGGTGGTTCTGTGGGAATTGCCCTCACAACTTCCTTAGTGGCACTGCAAGATTTCTCAATGGGAGTCAAAGTTTTAATCGCCGCCGTCATTGTACAGCAAATTCTAGAAAACTTAATCGCTCCTCGGATTTTAGGCAGTTTTACCGGGTTAAATCCGGTGTGGGTATTAATTTCTGTATTGACAGGAGCTAGAATCGGTGGACTTTTAGGTGTAATTGTCGCTGTTCCTACGGCTGTAGTGATTAAGACGGCTTTGAGTGCTGTACGTCTGCCTAGTTTAAATACTCAAGTAGATGAAACCCCTCCTCAGACATCAGAAACCAAAAATCCCCTCAACGTTGCGGAACAGCCGACTTTACCGTGATATTTAGGGGTGGGGGTGTGGGGGACTGAGGACGGTAATTGCCGTAAAATAAGCGTATTCAGTGAGCGATAAGGATGGCGATCGCTATGACTGCTACCACAAAAAAATTAACTTTTGCTGAGTATCTCAACTATAACGATGGCACAGATACCCAATTTGAATTGGTAGACGGAGAATTAGTCCCTATCAGTCTTGGCACTGGTAAACACGGTAGCATCGCCAAGTTTTTAGAACGTAGCTTTGATGACGAATGTGCCAAAATGGGTAAAAATTGGACAGCACAAAAGTTTGCTGTGGATGTGCGTTCACCACGGGGGGGACGCTGGGACACTTCACGAGTGCCGGACGTAGTAGTATTAATCACAGAGCAATGGGAAGCACTGGCTCATCGAGAAGCTGTAATTGAACGTCAGCGAATCTACACAAACAACAGACTACCGCAGTAAGCGTTCTGAATATGCCGTTCTGGAAATTCCTGAATACTGGATTGTTGACCCAATTCAAGAGATAGCCACAGTATGCACCCTAGTAGAAGGGTTTTATGATGCAATGGCATTCCGAGGACAAGAACTCATCATCTCTGCTACTTTTCCACAGTTGAATTTGACTGTTGAACAAGTTTTGGCAGCTAAAAAGTAGCATTATTTCCAACTCCCAGCCTACATCAATTATCAGGCTGGGTCATTTATTGCACCCATCAATAAGATACTACCTGTCTGGTTGTCCCGAATGGCGGTGAAGAAAGGACGATCAACAATCATGGAGAATGGTGGTTGTGGTTCTCTCAAGGAGGTAGTAACTACCCCTACAGAAGTAGCTGCACTCGCTTCTGTACCTTCTTCATTAACTTCTACAAAAGTTTTATGTCTGACTTGGCTAATGGCCAGATTTTCTCCCATAGCAGCAAAGTTGGCTTGTTGAGTAAACGCCTCTCCCATGCCTAAAGCTGTGAGTGCATCCTTGAGGGAAATCTCATATTTTGTCTGAAACCGAGGTAACTTAATCGATCCTTGACGCTGACTAAATTGAGACATCCATTTTTCCCAGTTTTCGGCATTGAGGTTTTCTGCAAAGGCTTTGAGGTTAGAGTTCTGCTTGGGTAAAAAGATGTATAAACTCACTTTACCATCCTGACCATAAGGCAGACTCACAGCCTGAAATTGTTCAGTTTCGTAGTATTTATAATCACCCTTTTGGGACATCATTGGGTGTTGTTTTTGCTGAGTTGATGAGAGATAAAAGGGCAGGGGTTTAGTTTGACTGGCATCAAATTTTTCACTCCATTGTCCTTTGAAATATATGGCGTTCAGCAAAAACAGCATTTGATTCGGTTCTACTTTGTTGACAATGCTGTCAATTTTGCCATTGGTATTGTCTTTTACCCATTTGTTAATAGTATTGGCAGTGGCAGCATCTTGAAAGTCTAAAGTTGTGACTTTGGCTTGATAGAAGTTTTTAGCGTTCTGAATAAAATCTGGACGCAGGTTAGCATTTTCATTTGCCCATAAGGAGTTAGCAATCTGCAATTGTACATTTTGATCAGGATTTTTGAGCAGCTGATGAAGTGAAGCGTAAGCAGCGTTAAGTTCTGATAGATTGATACCCTGTAACTCCAGAGTCTTAGCCATTGCTTGTTGAGTAGAGCCGCTAGCACCATTGTAGGTCATGGATAAAGCGATCGCTATACTGGTAGGCGAAACAAAAATGTTCTGAGTGTTACTTTCTTGTTGCCAGATTTCCCTAAATAGTTTGAAGCCAAATTTATTGTTAGCAGAGATGATTTTTGTATCGGGAATTACTGTTTTTTTTTGCACTGATGAAGCCGTTGGAGATAAATCAGATTGGGCTAGCGCACTTGTACTATCATTTACCTGGGAACAACCTAAAACCCCAAACAGAACCACGCTAGCTGCGGCTAGAACATAACGTCTTCCTAAGCTCACAGCGTAACGTCTTTGTAGGAAGCTTTCTTTCACACCACTGAACTTTTGCCGAATCATCTTACTACCTCATGTCTCCAAATTTTTGACCTGTCTACCAAATATTGACGTTAATGCTGTGTTCACTATCTAATTTTCCATGAACAACAATGTAAATACTTGGCGGTTACAGTTTTGGTAACGGTGATTTTGCGGCAAATTTCCATGAATACAGCAAAAGCTGTGAGTAAATTTACTAGTAGATTAAAAAACTGATCAGAAAGTAAACAAGGCTAAAACCCTTTTTCCCCCTGCCCCCTGCCTCCTGCCCCCTGCCTCCTGCCCCCTGCCTTATCCCAACGACAATTTTTAACGTCAACCTACTTATACTGTTTCTTGATGAAGATTCACTTTATTCTGTACTGTAGAGACGTTGCATGCAACGTCTCTACATGACTTATTTGGCGCAACTTCATAGAGAATTGGTATTAACTGATTAATTGGCAACAGTCCACCATGCTAAACCATAGGCTTGAGTTGGTTCGTTGACTTGCCGACGGAACTGTACACGAATTTTGTAGTTACCAGTAGCAGGCACAGGACAAAAAATGTGTTCTACACTATCAATGTCACTAATTGAAGCACAAATTACCCCAGGATCGGGATTTTTGGTATCAGCTTTGACTAAATATAAGTCTAAATTATTTAAACCGCGATCGCTAAATTTTTCCCCAACATCATACATTTGGTTTTTGTTGGTATCTCTGATTTCTACTAAACGATCCCAAGTTAAAGTAATCGCTACAAAACTTCCTGGCTTTAAGGGCTTGGCTAAGGTATATTCAGCATATTTACCACTATCAACTTGCCCATAATCCCAACCAATAGCCGGGATAGCTGCGGTGGCTTGCCATTGTCCAGCACTAAATTGCTGATAGGCACGAAAAGTATTTAAATGTCCTGTTCCCATTTGAGCATCTAAAGGCACTTTTGGATTTTGATAAGCATCGGAAGCTAACCAATTTTGGTTTTGTTTATCAATGAGGGTTCGTGTCATCCCCAACAGTAAACCGTTACCCTGATCTTGAATTTTCTCAGCAGAGTTGAGTAATACAGCTTTCATCACTTGATGGCGGCGACTATCAACACTCCAATTGGGTTGTTTACGGCGTAACTGTTTGTCACCAAGTTCTTGGAGTAAAGCTACACTCGCTGTAACATGAGGTGCAGCGAAACTTGTACCCGTGACTTTATTTAATTTATTATCGGGATTGAGTACCGGAATATTACTACCTGGTGCAACTATACCTATAGCGCGTCGCCCATCCAAATTAAATTCCTTACCAGCCAACCGTCCACTTACACCTTGATTTAACCCCGCTAGGTTAGAAACATCGACTTTATTAAAAATCCCATCGCGCCGGGATGAAAAAGCCACATTTAATCCGTTAAAATTGTCTGTAGGGATAGGAATACCACCCTTGCCCTGATTGCCCGCGATCGCATACAAAACATCGTGAACACGGCTAGACCAGTCAACACACAACGTCAATAAAGCATTACCATCTAAAATAGCATCCGGTCGGGGGTCGCGGTTGAGAGGTTCGCCAAAACTAAAATTAATGGCACGAACATCACCGCCATTTTGCAAAGCTATGTGTTGCGCTGATAAACACTCCTCTGGTTGACCCGTATTTTTTGTAGAACCTACAGCCGTAGAATAAAGTCTAGCTTGGGGAGCAACCCCAGGAAAACCTTTATCTCTACTCACCATCACACCAGCCACATTATAAGCATGGGGGTCAACACCATTATTAGATTTAGCTGGAGTATTGCGTGAAAAAACCCCCGCCAAAGACACAGCACGGTTTTTAGATACTGCCTTATCCCAGCCAAACATCCCAGGACGACCAATTTCCACCTGACCAATCGCAATTTTTCTACCCAGCAAATTATAAGGAGGTTGATGTAACTTCAAAACATCTATACCATCAATTCCCAAAGAACTTTTTAAAGTTAAAGCTAAAACCGGGAAACTGACACAAGAAGCACCAAAGCCGCAGAATATCCAAATTAGTTTTTTATTCATAGTCAATAGTTAATAGTTATTATTCATTAAGTTTAGGGCATAGGGCATAGGGCATTGTCTATTCTACCTTCCAACCCCATTCCCCAGTCCCCAGTCCCCATTCCCCAGTCCCTAATTCCAAAATTCTCAATATTTTGTTACAGTATTTTGTTACAATGCTTACAGACGAGAACGCTTAAAAACCCACTAGCCATGACCCAAAACCGATCTGAAAAACCCATTGTTATCGCTCCATCTATCCTATCAGCAGATTTTAGTCGTTTAGGTGACGAAATTCGCGCTGTAGATGCAGCTGGAGCGGATTGGATTCACGTTGATGTAATGGACGGTCGTTTCGTACCTAATATTACGATAGGCCCTCTGGTAGTGGAGGCGATTCGTCCAGTTACCAAAAAACCTCTCGATGTTCACTTGATGATTGTTGAACCAGAGAAGTATGTAGAAGGTTTCGCTAAAGCAGGTGCAGATATTATTTCTGTACATTGTGAGCATAACGCTTCTCCCCACCTGCACCGCACCCTCGGACAAATCAAAGAACTCGGTAAGCAAGCTGGAGTCGTACTCAACCCTGGTACTCCTTTAGAACTAATTGAATATGTTCTAGAACTGTGCGACTTAATCTTAATTATGAGCGTTAACCCGGGTTTTGGTGGTCAAAGTTTTATTCCTGAAGTTGTACCCAAAATCCGCAAGCTGCGTCAAATGTGTGATGAGCGCGGTTTAGATCCTTGGATTGAAGTAGATGGTGGACTAAAAGCTAATAATACTTGGCAAGTTTTAGAAGCGGGAGCAAATGCAATTGTAGCTGGTTCTGCTGTATTCAATGCTAAGGATTACGCTGAAGCAATTACCAATATTCGTAACAGCAAACGTCCTACACCAGAATTAGCAAAGGTTTAATTCCGTCGCTAATTAGTATTAACTAAAAATAATAAAAAATTAGGGTGGGAAATTTCCTACCCTAATTTTTTTAGAGGTTTGTAGTAAGGACTTTAGTCCTAAAAGAATGACTAAAGTCCTTACTACGAACTTGGATATTATTTGCGGCTACTCAACCACTTAGCTGCTGCTATACCGATAATTCCTGCAACTACGGGATTGCTGAGGAATTTGATAATTCCTGGCTGTTCAGCTAACACTTCCCGGAAAATATCAGGGTGGTTGTGATAGGCGAAAGATGCAAGCCGACTGACATCATCAGCATTCATGCGGCTGGCGTGGTGTGTCGAAAGGCCTAATTGCTGTTCTAGGTGACGTTCGTCTAAACCCCTTTGCTTCAAATGTTTAAAAAAGGCACGTGCAACATCATCGCGTTCATTCGGTTTGATTTGCGCGATCGCTTTTTGTAAATCGGGTTCTAATTGACTTGGGGGAATCCGTTCTGGTTGTAAGGAACGATTGAATAAATTACGACGTTGATCTGGTGTTGTCCGTTGAGCAAAATCATCGAAGGTTTCGTATTGAGTCCCAACGTCACTACTTACATCATCTAGAGATTCAATATTTCCTCCAGCCAAATCCCTCATGATTTGCCTTCTGTATTCTTCACTACTGGTCACTTTTCTCATCTCCTTCTAGTTTAGAAGTTTGTAGCCATTGAATATTGAATACAAACTCTATTAGGTATACTGAATCTGATTCGTTGCAGTATCGTATTTCGCGGTTACAATTAGCTTTTTATCAGGGCCGTAAATTAGCACAGTTAAATCTCGGTCTGGAAAATTATTCCGAAAACCTTTGGCTAAAGACTTCGCTAAAGGTTTCACCTCATTAGGACGTACTTGAGGAGAAATCACAACCCCTAGTTTGTTGTTATCTCGTACATAAGCATCTTGAATTAAACCTCTAGATGTTTGTACAACCCAATTACCAAAACTTTGCCCTACGGGGGTATTACCTCTTTCTAATTGGGAATAAGTTACGTCTCTACCAATTGCTGGTGGTGAGGTAACACGGTCACTTTGCGTTACTGTTCCACCACCGCAAGCAGTAGTCAGCATTAACAGGAAAACCAAAACACAAGTCGCCAAAATTTTGCGACTCTGCTGTAGCAGAATCATATTTTTTCCTCCTCATTAAAATATTTTTAAATATATAAAATTGAATTAAATATCGATTTAGAAAAATTAAAAACCAATGTTAATTAATCAATGTTTTTCTCAATAAATTATATCTTCTTAATAAATTTAGGAATGTAGAGATACGATATACATATCTCCACACTGACAATTCTTTAACTAACTAAAGACAATTAGAACTAATCAAGCTTTTTTTTCAAGTTATCTTTGGCATCTTCAACACCATGACGCACTTGACTTTCAGCTTGCTTGGCTTTTCCTTCTGCTTGATCTTGAGGATCGCCAGTTACATTTCCTAGTGCTTCTTGGGCTTTACCTTCAATATTTTTAGCTGTAGCTTTTGCTCTTTCCTCTAAACTCATTTTGCACTCCTAAATTGATAAAAAATATGTTGTAAAACAATCAATTAAGCTTTGAACTTAATTTGACTATCACACTGTACAATTTAACTTTATAATTTTTCCCTAACTTCCCCCACAGGGTATATTATTGACCTATGCACAAAGATATAAGAGTAATTCAAAATTGACAATTTAAAGTAACCACCTATTTTCGTGTGGGATTTCTACCCACCAATTTTTTGCAGATATAAACTATCATAGATAGCCTACTCAAGTCCTAATTTATCTGCGTCTATCTGCGTGCATCTGCGTTTAATTATTTGGAGATTGATGTTAAAATCTATCTCAAACTATATATTAGGGATACTAAAATCATTAATATAAACATAAATCAAAACCCAGCTACTGTGATTAAGCAACTGGGTGAATCATGGATTTATTAAAGTAGATTTTTCGCTGTTCTAATCTAGAAAACCCATTAGATTCTCAGAATCATCAATATTGTTGGAAGCAACTGGACGATTACCCATAACAGAATAGTTACTAGAAATAACTAGCGCACTAGAAGAAATAGGACGAATACCTGACAAGTTAATACTGTCAACAACTTGAATTGTATTAGCGGCAATGGGACGAACACCCATCACATTCATTGTTTCCACAACTTGCAAATGACTAACACCAATTGGACGCGAACCGGCACTAGAAAATGTTTGAGACACTTCTAAATCGCTACTAGTAATAGGACGTTCTCCTGCAACTGCTAACTTTCCTACCACTTCTTGTTTATTTGATTTTTCTATCTGCACTGGTAAATTATCACCTTTTTCGACGGGTTCTTGATTTAAGCTATGACCTTGGTTATTTTCAACTTCCACTGTTGTTTCTCCTTTAAGTTTGGCACGTCTTTGCCGAGGGCTGACCGTTTTGCCATTACTGCTGATGGTCATAACTAGACACCTCTGGTTGCTTAACTTGACTTTACAATATTTAAGGAAAGCTTAAAATATTTCCTATAGAACAGAGTTTAACCCTAAATAACGTTGCATAGATATAAGTATCTTCAAAACTGATACATAAGTAAATTTAAACTGCGAACTTTTGTAAAATAAGATTGCTGAATTGAAAGGGGATTGGGGATTGGGGATTGAACTCAAAGCAAAATACCAGCATAGGGACAAGAATAACCCTTGTTTCCCCTACACCCCTATACCCTTACACCCCTACACCCCTACACCCCTACACCCCTATACCCCTACACCCCTACACCCCTACACCCCTACACCTCTACACCTCTAGATCCCATCCCTAACGCTACTATAAAATAGGCTGTTTTTTAGTACAAATGTATGACAGAATTTGGTCTGCAAGCTCCCTTTAGTCCGACTGGCGACCAACCGCAAGCGATCGCTCAGTTAGTTGCTAGCATAGAAGCTAATCACCGTTATCAAACGTTACTCGGTGCGACGGGAACGGGTAAAACATTTTCCATAGCAGCCGTTATTGAGAAGGTGGGTAAGCCGACTTTAGTTTTGGCGCACAATAAAACCCTAGCGGCACAACTTTGTAATGAGTTGCGGGATTTCTTCCCAAACAATGCTGTAGAATATTTTGTTAGCTACTACGACTACTACCAGCCAGAAGCTTATATTCCTGTTACCGATACATATATTGAGAAAACGGCAGCGATTAATGATGAAATAGATATGCTGCGTCACTCAGCCACGCGATCGCTATTTGAACGGCGTGATGTGATTGTTGTAGCATCAATTAGCTGTATCTATGGTTTAGGTATCCCTTCAGAATATCTCAAGGCTGCCATCCCCTTAAAAGTGGGAATGGAAGTAAATCAACGGGAAATTCTCCGCGATTTAACTTCTGTGCAGTATAGTCGCAACGATGTCGAAATGGGACGGGGACGTTTCCGTGTCCGGGGTGATGTGTTAGAAATCGGCCCCGCCTACGAAGATAGAATTATTCGGGTAGAATTTTTTGGTGATGAAATTGACGCAATTCGCTACATTGACCCCGTAACAGGGGAAATTTTGCATAGTTTATCAGGTGTCAATATTTACCCTGCACGTCACTTTGTCACCCCAGAAGAACGTTTAGAAATCGCCTGTGAAGATATTGCCGCCGAATTAAAACAACGCAAATCTCAACTCGAAGAAACAGGTAAATTAGTAGAAGCGCAACGCATAGACCAACGCACACGCTACGACTTAGAAATGTTGCGGGAAGTTGGTTATTGCAACGGCGTAGAAAACTATTCTCGCCACTTAGCAGGGAGACAAGCCGGAGAGCCGCCAGAATGTTTAATTGATTATTTTCCCAAAGATTGGCTATTAGTAATTGATGAATCTCACGTTACTGTCCCCCAAATTCGAGGGATGTATAACGGCGACCAAGCCAGAAAAAAAGTTTTAATTGAACACGGATTTAGATTACCGAGTGCGGCTGATAATCGTCCTTTAAAAGCTGAGGAATTTTGGACGAAAGTTAATCAATGTATTTTTGTTTCTGCTACTCCTGGGAATTGGGAATTAGAAATTTCTGAGGATAGAATTGTCGAGCAAGTAATTCGACCGACTGGGGTAATTGACCCAGAAATTTTTGTCCGTCCCACCGAAGGACAAATTGATGATTTATTAGGAGAAATTCAAGACAGAGTAGACCGCCATGAACGGGTATTGATTACCACTTTAACTAAACGCATGGCGGAAGATTTAACGGAATATTTGCAAGACCATAGTATTAGAGTGCGTTATTTACACTCAGAAATTAATTCCATTGAGCGCATTGAGATTTTACAAGATTTGCGTGAGGGTAACTTTGATGTTTTGGTGGGTGTGAACTTACTACGGGAAGGTTTAGACTTACCAGAAGTTTCTTTAGTGGCAATTATGGATGCTGATAAAGAAGGGTTTTTACGTGCTGAACGTTCTTTAATTCAAACTATCGGCAGAGCGGCGCGTCACATCCGGGGACAAGCGATTTTGTATGCCGATAATTTAACAGATAGTATGATTAAAGCCATTGAAGAAACTGATAGAAGGCGCGGTATTCAAATGGCATATAATCGGATGCACGGCATTACACCGCAACCGATTGTGAAAAAATCTAGTAATGCAATTTTGTCTTTTTTAGATATTTCGAGAAAATTGAATGCAGGAGATTTAAAAGCTGTCGAGGAAAACATCGGTGAATTGCCATTAGAGCAGATTCCTGAATTGATTACTCAACTAGAAACCCAGATGAAAGAAGCAGCGAAAAAATTAGAATTTGAAGATGCGGCAAAATTGCGCGATCGCATCAAGCAACTACGGGATAAAATGCTAGGACATTAATATCAATTCAAAATACCCTACACTAAGGCTTGCACCTACAATAAATTTTGTATGTGAATCCTATACATCAATACGGTTTAGTTAAGGCTAAAAATTAAATCTGGCGTAGGTTGGGTTGAGGAACGAAACCCAACACTATCAAGACTTTGTTGGGTTTCGCTATCGCTCAACCCAACCTACCTTTGCTGTTAACTAGGTTATATTCAGCGCAATTTTGTTATTTCAAAATTTAAGATAGCTGAAGGTTGCACTTTACACAAAGTTTAAAAGCGAGATGCAATATTTCCTTGTTTGTAACGAGGTTGTAACAAGATTTCTTAGCTTAAGTTTAATTAGTCTAAAACGTGTAATTAAATTAACAAACAAGGAGTTTGAATGCTAAGTATCTTGCAAAGTGCAAAAACCTTTATCTCTACCCTATTGGTTACTTTATTTTTTGTAACAAGTACCTTAACAATTTTGCCATCTTCAGCGTTAGCACAAGGAAATTTAGTGGAAGGAAGTCTTATCAAAGGAGATGGAGATATAGTAGTTTTCAAATGCGAATCAGACTGCGGAAATATATGGACATTTGCTGCGGGTCTTGTTTCTGGTAGTGCAGTCACACTTATGGCTTCAGGTGATACTGCAACACTAACGGCAGTTGCAGCAACAATTGGACACGCAGCTGTAGCAACAGTCGCTCCATTGGCTACAGTAGCAACAACATTTACAGCAGCAGCACCAGTATTAGTTCCAGTCGCAGCTACAGCAGCAGGAGGCTATGGTGCTTATCAGCTATGGAAATGGGTAAGGAATGATAATACTAAAGTTCCCCAAAGCTAACACCACTTATATCTAGTTCTTATGCCTCCGATAGCATTATGTTATGGGAGGTTTAAATATACAAGGTGGGGTTGACGCAAGGAAACCCAGAACCAATATTATACGGTGCGTTACGCGTTGTTTGAACGCACCCTACAAATGCGTCAAGTTGGGACAGTTTATTTTTTGATTTTCTCTTACTAATCTTGAACCCTAAATAGTATTACTGAGGATTTTGTTAGTTTTAGTGTATTAAATTAAGTATATAGTTTAAGTCTTTCCTAAATAGTAAATCGAAGAAGTGTTATGTTACAAGTATTGCAAGCTGCTAAAAAAATAATTTTGCCGTCCTTAATAATGCTACTCACATTGAGTAGCAGCATGATGATTTTACCGAATCCTGCTTGGGCGAGTCAGACTGGTCAAGTTCAATCAAATATTGTCGAAGTAATCATAGGATTTTTAGGTATTATTATCGGTTTCTTTTTGGGAATATTTTCTCAACAGTAAGGGCTTATACAAAATTTGGCTTAAAATCCTATCCTTAAGTAGCGGTAATTCATCAATTACCGCTACTTTTGTAAAGTTATGCGTAAGTATTGATCAAGGTAACTTAACTTCAGATAAATGCGCGATCGCCTGACATTTACTGTACCGTAATAACCCTATAGTTGCTTGATTTTTGATTCATTACTAGTGGTTATTAGTCCAGTAATCACACTAGTTTATATTTCTGTAGTGTAAAATATATAATCCTTTATAGGTATTGACATCTTTAAATTTGCAATTATTCATATTGCAAAATTTCACAAAACGTTATAAATTATTAATTTGTAGGGGAAAAATAATCTTGAAAAATAGATCCTAACTAAGTAAAGATCACTAGAGTTCATGGAGACTTCACTTCATACAACCCTTAAACAGTTAGAGAGATATGTTTTTGTTTGGTAAAGCAAAGCTCCACACACACAAAAGAGAGTTGGTTAAGCTAAAAATATATCTGGGATGACTGTGATTTATTAATCATTTTATTGCTTGGGTATGTTCACAGCTAATTGTAGATAACCACAAGCATAATTGATTAAACGTGCATTAATTCACCATCAACTATTATACGCACTATAAGCAGCTTGAGATATTCAGCTTAAGCTGCTTATCTTGGGTAATTTTGCCATAGTAAAACCTGCTCTCTGTTATGCTATTTAAGAGTAAAAATCCTCACGAGAGAAAGCGCATCTACCAAAAATTTACACCCACAACGGAGTTAGTCTGGCGATGCAGAAAATAGACGAATTACTAACAGATGAAACTATAGAAAATTCAGCCTGGGCAGCCCTGGAGAAATCTATAATATATTATCAAGGTCGTCCTGTTGGCACAGTAGCAGCTTATGATGTTTCTGTGGAAGCACTCAATTACGACCAATGTTTTATTCGGGATTTCGTATCCTCAGCCTTGATTTTTCTGATTAAAGGTAGAACTGATATTGTTCGCAACTTTTTAGAAGAAACTTTAAAATTACAGCCGAAAGAAAGGCAATTAGATGCCTATAAGCCTGGTAGGGGTTTGATACCAGCCAGTTTTAAAGTAGTATCAGATAATGGTGAAGAATATTTAGAAGCAGATTTTGGTGAACACGCGATCGCTAGAGTCACACCAGTAGATTCTTGTTTATGGTGGATCATTTTATTACACTCTTATGTAGTCGCAACCAAAGATTTTTCTTTAGCCTATCAGCCTGAATTTCAAACAGGTATTAGGTTAATTATGGAAATCTGTCTGGCTAATCGTTTTGATATGTATCCAACGCTATTAGTTCCAGATGGTGCTTGCATGATTGACCGTCGTTTGGGTATTTATGGTCATCCTCTAGAACTGCAAGTTTTATTTTACTCCGCTTTGCGTGCAGCACGGGAGATGTTAATTTGTAAAGGTAATCAAGATGTGGTAGAAGCAATTGATAATCGCCTACCGCTTTTGTGCGCCCATATTCGCCAACATTATTGGATTGATATTAATCGTCTCAACGCTATTTATCGCTTCAAAAGTGAAGAATATGGTAAAACAGCAGTCAATCTTTTTAATATCTATGTAGACTCGATTCCTTATTATGAATTAGATAAATGGCTACCCAAAAAAGGTGGTTATTTAGCAGGTAATGTTGGCCCATCACAGTTAGATACCCGCTTCTTTGCTTTAGGTAATTTGATGGCTGTCATTTCTGACTTAGCTACGGAAGAACAAGCTCAAGGAATTATGTCTTTAATTGAAGAAAGATGGGAAGATTTAGTGGGAGATATGCCCATGAAAATCTGTTATCCAGCTTTAGAAAATGAAGAGTACAGAATTGTCACAGGATGCGATCCTAAAAATATTCCTTGGTCATATCATAATGCGGGTAGCTGGCCTGTTTTGATGTGGATGTTAACAGCAGCAGCAATCAAAACTAATAAACCATATTTGGCAACTAAAGCGATTGAAATTGCCCAAACAAGATTGTTGGAAGACGAATGGCCAGAATATTATGATGGCAAAAAAGGCAGATTAATTGGTAAGCAATCTCGAAAATATCAAACCTGGACAATTGCTGGTTTATTATTAGCGAAAGAACTAATTAAAGATCAATCTTATTTATCTTTAGTGAGTTTTGATAAATTGCCATCTGAATTAGTTTCACGAGCCTGTGAATTTGAAATTGGTAGTGTAGATCCATATATGTCTCTCTAGTTGTTTAAATTTTCAGTATTTTCAGATTTGATACCAATTTCTATGGAAGCTTGAGCTAGGGACTTCCAAGGTAAAAGCAGGGGAGAAAAATTACCTTAAATTAGTGTAGGTGTAATTAATTACATCTACACTAATTTATGAAAAGAATGAAACAGATGCGTAGGTTGGGTTGTAGCTTGCTTCCACGGAGTGGTACGAAGTGAAACCCAACAATCACAAGACTTTGAGGTGTTGGGTTACTCTTCCCTCCGGGACGCTACGCGAACGAGAAGGCTGCGCTTACGTTCCTCAACCCAACCTACATTTGCATCATATTTTTTGTGAAATGGTATAAAGCTTTGGAAGGTACGTTACGCTGTCACTAACACACCCTACTGCCGTGTCTAGCCTTAAATGTTGGAAAAAAATTGTAGGTTGGGTTGACGTAAGGAAACCCAACACCAATATTTATGTTCAGTTTCCCAGTTCATGTTGGGTTTCACTGCCTTCAACCCAACCTACATCTAATGCACTATTTTAGTCTAGACGCGCCACTACGCATCTACTAACTTGATGGGCTTTCTGGCAATAATAGTTCGATGGCGGGGGTCACTAGGAACTGTTATCGGTTCTAGAAAACCTACTTTTTGCAGTGTTGACTCAATATCGAAGCTGTAGTATTGGTCACTCCAAGGCTCAGTGCTTTTCATGAGGGTGAACAAAACAGGGGGTAGATTTTGGATCACAGGCGATCGCGGGTTATTATCTACTAAGGCAATATAACCACCTGGTCTGAGTACCCTGATAGCCTCGGCAAAAATTTCTTGACTGGCATAACTTGGGAGTTCATGGGTGAGGAACTGGAGAGTTACCAAATCAAAGGAGTTATCTGGTAAACCTGTGTTTTCTGCCCTAGCATGAATCCACTCGGCTATCTCACTATTAACATCCCTAGTTCTGGCTACAGCTAGCATATAAGGGGATAAATCCAAACCCACTGTCCGAACTGGATATCTTTCCCGACTTTGATAATAACGGTGTAGAGCCAAAGTAGACACACCTACAGAACAACCAATATCTAAAATATCCTTGACTGGCTGAGGGGCGTATGTCTCTAAGGCATCATGAAAAGTACCTCTGAGTCTAGCATGGGCATCTTCCCAAGTCAGATTTTCTTGTGGCCATACCCGCAACGCCATCGCATAGGTAGCTGATTCCGTTTCAAAGGCAGCTTGCCAACACAAATTACCCTCAGAGTAAGCATGAAAAGGAACTTTGTAATAATCGGGATAAACAACATGGGGGTTAGTCACTGCTGCTAACAGTTGTTCTTCTACCGATGCTTGGAGTGCCTCATAATTTTTACGCCAGGGAATGCCATTTTTTTCAGCTGTTTTGATGAGGACTTGTCTGGCTTGGTGTTTCATCACACCGTAAATGGGTTTAGTCTGAATTAATAAATTCACGAAATTGGAGAGTAAACTTTCACCAGCCCAGTCTGGTTTGCTCTTGTTGTTCATCAGCGTAGATGTCATGAGGCGATAATAGCAACTGCCTATATTGTAGAGTTACTCAAGCATAAAGTGATCTCTATATATATGAGAGCGATCGCACTTGAGAACTTATGATACAGATGCTTAGGCGATCGCTTCAGATAACTTAACTTACATTTTCATCCTGTTGACAATCAAAAACCACAACAAAATCAGCATCAGGGATAAGTTGACGCAAACTCCGCAAGTAAACCTCTGCATGAGAACGACTGTGGAAGCTAGCAACAGTTATCCGTTGCATATTAGGTAGTAAACGCGCAATCACCCAAGAATTGAGGAATCCTCTGTTAACAATCTTCAGATGTTTTAATCGAGAATCTTGATAGTTGATATTATGATTCATGATTCAGTTTTGATATAAATTGTCACAGCGCGATTTTGTTTTATAAACATCGCACCTGATTTTTCCTAATTGGGGGATTTTGCTTATACACTGAATATGTAATTTAAACCTCACACTATTTCTATGAAGCCGCAGCAAGACTACACCACCACAATTCGTC
Source organism: Aliinostoc maniaoense (assembly GCF_058172895.1). Taxonomy (NCBI): domain Bacteria; kingdom Bacillati; phylum Cyanobacteriota; class Cyanophyceae; order Nostocales; family Nodulariaceae; genus Aliinostoc; species Aliinostoc maniaoense. The sequence continues at coordinate 566,690 of NZ_CP187952.1, forward strand.
CCGGCGATCATGGCACATATACTAATACCCATCTACCATCAATATGTAATTGTCATACCTGGGGAAGAACACCAGATCAAGCCCGTGGTGAACTTATCTACGTTGTAGAAGTGGTGCAACCAGAGTACGAAGGACAAGAACGTTCTCTATTTGAAAACGTTGAATCATTTTTTGTAGAAGAAGAGCGTCATCAACTACGATAACTACTTTCATCTTGCTTTCACTTGTAAAAGTGTAGAGCATCTCATATTTTGTAGCTTCAGATACATCAAATGTAGAAGCAGGCGATAATCATTTTGGCATCAGGAATTAAATGAGCGATCGCATCTACCTAAATCAGCCATTATTTCATAATTTCTTAAGCTCTTGCCATGAGTTCTCTACTTAGTTTATTCTTGGCAAGAGCTTATCTAAATAAACTCATGGATGCGATTTCTCTGCAAAAAAATTAAATTTTGCATCCCATTACCAACTTTCTCATCAGTATTAACCAAACCAGTGAGATGGTTCACCACTAATTTCAACAGATTCGGACAAGTGATGGCTAATCCAAGCGGACTTTTCTTGAAAAATAGCGTAAATACCTTGGTGAATCAAATTTTGTAGATGTAGTTGCTGTTCTAAAGCACTGCGAGGTAATTTTTGATGAACTGGAGTGTCTTGATCACAACTTGGCGTTACTAGTTGTTCTTGAGATAAGGGATTATAAAAGCGGGGGATTCGGTTCAGGACAAAAGCAATTAACTCTTCTCGTAAATCAGGAATTGCAAAGGCTTGTTGATAAGGATGATATGAGTATGTATCTAAAACATTTTCAATCTCTCCTAAGACTGATTCCTGTGTTAAATTAACTACTGTTTTCATAGCTTTTTAACTCCTTTTTTATATTTTCATCCAGGCAATATATACAGACAATCAACGATCTCAATGGCTAACTTTTACTGTTATCCACTAAGCTTCCAAACCTAAACGAACTTTTTATTTGAGTAGAATACCACGTACCTGGATCTACTAGCTTTTAAAGCATTGGCTAATTTTGACAGCATAATTACTGAGCAAAATTCTGATTTACTTAAGTAAGTTACTGATGTTTCTCATTTATATTTTAATTTTTTCAAGTTTATGGGATTTTGATCAAAATCTACATAAAACTAATTACAAGTAACTTGGGATCAATTAAAAAGCAAGACAAAACCATTAACAAGTATGAACTAAGATGTAAAGTATAGACCTTGCCATTGTTAACATTCTTTATCTAATTTCACGATTAATGTCTAGATATAAGCTTGGCATAATCATCTATATATTTTGTCAAATATGATTACTATACTTAAAGAAAATTAGCAAGTTACAGCAATGAGGCTGACTATATAGAGTAACCAGTCTAACGATAGATGTCACAATTAAATAAAACCTTGAAAAAAGTTCATATTTGGTAGGATTAAGTTTTCTAAATTCTGGTTAATTTCCTCAGCCGCAGCCAATCCAGACAGCATTGCACCTTCTGCCAAATTGCCACCACACCAATCTCCACAACAGACTAAAGGCAAAATAGTTTCAGCTTTCAGAACCTTTTCTGGGCAAGGAGTACTAGGAAACGCATAACGCCAGCGATGTACCTGCATCCATTCAGGAGTATTTAGCCAAGGAAGTTGTAACATTGTGGCAGCATACTCTAACATCTGTTGTCCTGTAGGATGTAAATCTGCTGACTCTAGATGCTGTTGGGCAAAACTGGAACTACTTTGCACCACAAATACAGGTTGTGAAGATTGAGAACGCTTGCTACTATCGAAACCAATCCATCCCAAAATAGGACTATCAAGAAATTTGATAGCTTTCCAGTCTGGTAGCGGTTGTGATGTAGGAGCATACCCACTCATGACACTGATACAAGGATGAAAGTCTACAGCACTCAAATTTTGCAAAAATTCCTGCTCCAAAATACTGCCACCCAATGGTGCTAGTAACATCACAGCTTGGGGTGCGGGAATAGCAATGACTAAAGCTTGAGCAGTCAATGGTTCATGGCTAGATTCCACAGTAATCTGCCAATGCTGTTGATTAATCAGATTAATAGATGTTACACGTTGATTAAGTAAGATATTTAAATCTTGAGCTAGAAATTTAGCGATCGCACTCATTCCCATAGGTGCAACATAGTGAGGAGTCAGATTTTCCGGTGCAGATAAACCAGTATGGGTACTGAACTTGTAAACTTTATCTGTCCAGACTTCTAAGATATGGCGATCGCATAATAAATTTACGAGACTAGTAAATAATTCACCTTGGGGATGAAGATAACAAGCACCATGATCTACCCTAGTTTCATATAACCGACGTGTAGCAAGTCTTCCTCCCAAACCACGCGACTTATCCACAACCAACACCGAATATCCGGCTCGACTTAGGTATTGAGCGCACATTAAACCCGCCATACCCGCACCAATCACTACAACATCTCTCACCTTACTTTGCTCCAAATTTAAAGTTTAAAATAGAACTTACGCAACTGGCTGATTTTTATTGCCGTTGTGTGACGCTGCAAAAGTATTTAAACGTAGTCATCAGACTTATAGCGTCATGCACCAACTATTGATTGTGGTACTTGCGTCAGTCCTGTAAAAAATTCAAAATATTGAAAGATCACTACAGAAGATTAAACTTGTAGATACTATTACAGCATAAAACAACACACCAAGATTAATAGTGTGTTGCAGTAAAAAAGAATATTATCTGAGATTGATCAATTACACCAATTTAATTTGCAAGTTAGTACATCATTTTGAAATTAATTTGATAAAATTGGTATAATTACTCAAGCTTTAGTGGAAGCTAAGGTCAAATAAAGAACCACCATGAGCAGTAGGCAGAGAATATGCTATTTGATCAAGTTGAACTTGAGAAGCATCGCCTTCTAAACTCTTGAAGAATGTACCTCTATGCTCAGGAGTTAAAAGCAGTTTTGCGGAATTATATCCAGTCGAAAGCGAAGAGATAAATACTTCTACATATCCCCGCACTTCAAAGTTTGCCCTCGCTAACAATTCTTCTTTGAGAATATTTGGTTGCAGTAGAAACAAACCAGTATCACCAGGTTTAATAGTTCTTGTGAATCTGATTTTATTAGGGGCAAAATCAGGTTCAAGTTCACCCAACATATTAGTTTCATCTACATCTAAGAAAGCAACAAGCTCCTTAATATTCACAGGAGGGTTAGAAACGATTGTGAATACAAGAGACAAAGTTACTTCAAAGGCATTGATATTACTCAAAGTTAAAAAATAACCTTGAATCACAGTGCGGCTGAGTTTTTCAATATTAACCTGTACACCAGGTGGTACTGGTACTGGTAGACTTCCTAGCCTGGGAAATTGTGGTTTTACAAGCAGTTCAAAAGTAGAAACGAGCATAAATTTACCTCGATTAAGATAGAAGTTAGATCAACACTCAAGTGTGTTGCATCACTGTTTAGGGTTGGATATGGTGATTAACCGTGAACCCTAGTCATCTATCAGATTGAGGTAGAAGATTTATGCAAGAGGTGAGAGAATTATTTATGAGCTAAGAGCCAGATAAAATCATGAAAATCCACGATATTATACAAGCTTTGTCAAATTTAAGTGTAAGCGATCGCCTCATGATAGCTGAGTCAGCTTTAAAACTTGTGCTTCAGGAACAAAAATCACTAACTCAAGATGAGAAAAAACAGCAATTAGCACTAGCCGCAATCGCAGCTATTTCAGACTATGCGCCAAATGGTGAATTAAATGTTTTTGGTGATTTAGAAGGAGAAGATTTCTACGATTATGGCGATGAAGACTTAAATCATTCAGATGCTTATGTATAGAGGTGAAGTCTGGCTAGTAAATTTAGATCCAACGGTAGGGACAGAAATTAGTAAAAAGCGTCCTTGTATTATAGTAAATGATGATGCTATTGGGATTTTACCTTTGAAGGTGATTGTCCCTATTACAGACTGGAAAGAAAGATATGCAGTCAGACCTTGGATGGTGCGACTGGAATCAACTACAACTAATGGTTTAGCTAAAGTTTCAGGTGTAGATACTTTTCAAATTCGCTCAGTCTCACAAACAAGATTAGTGAGAAAGTTATGACAACTATCTGATTCTGAAATGCAACTGATTTCTCAAGCTTTGGCTGTAGTTTTAAATCTTTCGCACTTAACAAATTAGCCTCCGAACCTATCGCCTCCTGGCGGATGGTGTTGTTAGCGTAGCTTACCGGAGGTATGGCTTTTAAACGCAAAGGAACGCTAAGGTTAACGCAGAGGTACGCAGAGTATTTGCGATATCAAATTTTAGCAGCGATCGCTCTCCCAATGCTATGGAAATATTCATTAGTTGCGCCGAAAGCTACCGGATGTTTAGCTATCACAAATACAGTTTGACTATTTCTGGAGATCAAGAAACCTTCTGGTGTTGATTTAAACTCAACATCTGTTATTTGTTCAGTTATTTTCCTCCAATAGTATAGGAATCCGACTTGATTATTGAAATTATTTGCGTAGGTAGCGAACAGGGAACAGGGTTGGGAGAATAGGAAAAGAAGTAACAAAGATGTACTGAGTTTTTTTCAGAAATCAAATATGATTCCTATAGTCACTGATATTTGAGTCTCTGACTAGTCTACGGATAATGTTAAATTTTAACTTATTTTGGGTAATCTAATAATAACAACAACCAAAATCAACAATTTTTAAATGAGAGAATTAATTGCTGAGAATAGAAAACCTAGAGCATGGTTACTACTAAGTTTTGGTGAAAGCAGACAACATGCTGGCAATCTTGGGTATGATGATGAAATTTCTAGAATGTATCATTATGACAGCTTTGTACCAAATTGTCGTCAATTATCTGAAGGTGATCTAGTTTTATTACAGGATAAAGAGAAACTTCTTGGAATTGCTAGAATAGAAGTAATAAGAAACTATCAAGCAACAAAATCTTTATTAAGATGCAATTCATGTAATACTACAAAAATAAAAGAACGTATAAAGAAGAAACCTCGTTTTTATTGCTATATGTGTAGACATGAATTTGACACACCTACTATTGAATATAAACCTTGTGAAAAATTTATTGCCGATTTTGGAAATACATTTATCAAAGTCGAGGAAGCAATAGAAATTGAGAAGCTAAGACAAGCTTGTCCAAAATATAACAGGCAGCTTTCAATGCAGTTAATAGATTTAAATCAAATTGAAGCAATATTATTGAAAAAATATCCTATGGCAGCCAACTTGCTTAATAAGAATAATATTTTTAACTATATAAAAGCGGATGATGCTGACGATAATGTAAGTATATCTGAGTATGTTATTACAGACAAAGATAGTCGAGAAGCTGTATTTCGGACAATCAAGGAACGTCGTGGACAATCCAAATTTAGAAATCGGTTACGTAAACGATATGGTGATAAATGTATGATTACTGGTATTAAATTACTGGATGTTTTAGAAGCTGCTCATATATCACCATATCGTGGTGAAGATGATAATCATCCAGATAATGGACTTTTATTGCGTGCAGATTTACATACTTTATTTGATCTAAATTTACTGGGAATTGAGCCAGAATCTCTAGAAGTGAAGCTTCATCCAAAAGTTTTGGAAAATGGGTATCAAAAGTTAGATGGTAGAAAACTTATATGTTCTAAATATCAACCAAGTAAGTCAGCACTAGAGTCGAGATGGCAGGAATTTTTGAACCGTCTTAATGAAGACGCTTGAACTATTTGCGTCTTTGTGCGAAACAATCTTAAAAAAACTTGCCTCAGAAGCATCACACCCCCAAGGCAAGTAAATTATCTAAATTATTGTTAGTTTCCTAAAGTTGCTTCACTTCCGAAACTAACTTTGACACCATATCTTTCGCACTACCAAATAACATTGTGGTTTTATCTTTGTAGAACAACTCATTATCTACCCCAGCAAAACCGGCACTCATCCCACGCTTAATCACAATGGTATGTTTTGCCCTATCTACCTCTAAAATCGGCATCCCATAAATAGGACTATTGGTATCACTACGCGCCGCCGGGTTAACTACATCATTTGCCCCAATTACCAAAGCGACATCCGCTTGTTCAAACTGAGGGTTAATATCTTCCATGTCATACAACTGGGTGTACGGCACATTTGCTTCAGCTAACAACACATTCATGTGTCCCGGCATTCTTCCAGCAACGGGGTGAATGGCATATTTTACATCAACACCGAGGCGTTCTAGTTGATCTGCCAATTCTCTCACACTATGCTGTGCTTGAGCTACAGCCATCCCATAACCAGGAACAATCACCACAGAACGAGCATAACCCAACATCATCGCCCCTTCTTCGGGATCAATACTGTGGACAGTGTGATCTGTTGTACCACTAGCACCACCAGCAACCACCGCAGAACCACCAGAACCAAAGGCACTGAACAGCACATTAAACAGGGAACGGTTCATGGCTTTACACATGATTTCCGTGAGGATAATACCGGAAGCCCCTACCAATGCACCGGCGATGATTAACATATTGTTCATCACCACAAAACCAGCCGCCGCCGCCGCTAAACCTGATAAGGAGTTTAACAACGAAATTACAACGGGCATATCGCCGCCACCAATGGGGATGACGAACATTACACCCAAAACTAAGGAAACTGCAACAACTCCCAAGAATACAGGTAAGCTATCTGGTGTGATGATTAAGTAGGCACTACCAGCTATATAAGTAGCTAACAGTAACAGGTTAAATGGTTGCTGGAAGGAAAAGGTAATTGGCGAACCGCTAATTAATCCTTGCAATTTGGCGAAGGCGAGAAAACTACCTGTGAAGGTGACACCACCAATTAACACATCCAACAACATGGAGATGTTGACATCTAGGGGTATAGTTGCACCAGCATCTAATAACCGCCAGAACTCAGCCACAGCCACTAATGCCGAAGCTGAACCACCCAAACCGTTGAGTAAACCCACCATTTGGGGCATTTCTGTCATCTGGACTTTGTAGGCTGCGATCGCACCAATGGCTGCACCAATCGCCAAACCTACCAAAATCATCTCATAATTCAATACGTGCTGGTCTAGCATTGTAGCAACAATAGCCAGTAGCATCCCCACCGCCGCAATGACATTACCATTACGTGCAGTAGCAGGAGAACCCAGTTTTTTCAAACCCAGAATAAACAAAGAAGCAGCGACTAAATACGTCAGCTGAATCCCGGTTGGTATAAAGTCGCTCACGCTTTAACCTCCTTTTTTTTGAACATTTGTAACATTCTGTCAGTCACCAAAAACCCACCCACAACGTTGACAGTTGCGAGTACCACGGCAATTAAACCGAGAATTACAGATAGATTAGTATTTCTCTCTCCGGCTGCTACTATCGCCCCAATTACAGCAATACCCGAAATGGCGTTTGAACCTGACATTAGGGGTGTGTGTAAAGTTGGTGGGATTTTATTGATAACTTCAAAACCGATGAAAGATGCCAACACAAATACAAACAAAGCCGCAATTAATGCCTCTGTCATTGAAAACTCCTGATTTTTTGAGGGGTATAGGGGTGTGGGGGTGTGGGGGTGTAGGGGTGTAGGGGAAGACAAGGGAGACAAGGGAGACAGTAAATCATATCCAATGCCCAATGCCCAATGCCCCATGCCCAATTCCCAATTCCCATTACCTAAGTACCGCATCTTGTAGCGCATCTTTGACACGCTGATTGCGAATTTCCCCAGCGTGGGTGATGCAGGCTGCATCGATGATGTCGTCAGCAAAGTCTATGTTTAATGCTTTGTCTTTAATTAGCAGTTGCAATAATGATGTCAAGTTCTTGGCATACAACTGGCTGGCGTGGACTGGCATGGATGAAGGTAGATTAATCGGCCCAATGATGGTTACACCATTCCAAACGATATCTTTACCGGGTTCAGTACAAGCACAGTTACCACCTTGTTCGGCGGCTAAATCTACAACTACTGAACCTGGCTTCATCTGTGCCACCATTTCAGATGTGACTAACAGAGGGGCTTTTTTCCCAGGAACTTGGGCGGTTGTAATCACAACGTCCGCATTTTTAATGTGTTCGGCGACAACTTCTTGGGTACGTTGTTTGCTAGCTTCAGATATTTCTTTGGCGTAACCACCGGCGGCGGTTGTTTCTTCTTCTAGCTGCACTTCCACGAATTTCGCGCCTAAACTTTGCACTTCTTCTTTGACGGCTGGACGAATATCAAAGGCTTCTACTACTGCGCCCAAACGTCTGGCGGTGGCGATCGCTTGCAATCCTGCTACCCCAGCCCCCATAATAAATACTTTTGCTGGGGCAATTGTGCCGGCGGCTGTTGTTAGCATGGGGAAATATTTCGGTAATGCGGCAGCAGCAATTAATACTGATTTATAACCCGCCAAGGACGCTTGGGAAGACAAAGCATCCATACTTTGCGCCCTGGTAGTACGGGGGATCAATTCCATACTCAAAGCGGAGATTTTGCGATTAGCTAGTTGCTGGGCTATTGCAGGGTTGCCCAAAGGATTCAGGAAACTAATTAATACAGTTCCTTCCCGCATTAACTCCACTTCCGAACGCCCATCTTCTCGTTCTTGTGGTGGGCTTACTTTCAGTAAAATATCTGTTTGTCCCCATAATTGGTCACAATTATGAATAATTTGCGCTCCTGCTGCTTCATAGGCAGCATCACTATAAAATGATCTTTCTCCTGCCCCTGCTTCTACCCAAATTTCCCATCCTTGTTTAACTAATTTGGCAACGGTGTCAGGATTTAATGCTACACGCCGTTCACAAACTTCTATTTCTTTAGCAACTGCTATTTTCATGAAATCTCCTGGAGATAAATACCTAATCTCTGCACAATCAGCCACTGTTGACATTAGCTATGTCATCAACTCATAACTACTGCTTTAAAGCATGAGTCATAGCTTTTTGTTTTAGATACAACCTTGAACTTTCCGTTTATTCTTGCTTTCAGACAGGCCAAGCTTTAGTTCGATTTGTAGAAGTCTTACTTTTTCTGATAGCTACCGATTATTTTACTTACTGCAAATCTTAATTTTAATACTCTATTTTCTATCTATGTCTTTAGTTTTTTTTAGGGATCTAAAATTTTTATTTATAGTTTTATTACATCTGGTAATATTCCAGTAATTTTTGGATTTTTTAGCTTAAGAGTTCCCTAATAGTTACTTAATGATTTATTGATGAGATGTCAGCTTAGTTTTCACTATCATTCCCAACTTAACAGGCGATCGCTAATTACATGACTCAATTTTTATAACAAAAAACCTAAATTACGATACACTTATACATATTTAGCAACAAAGTCAAATTTCAACAGTCTTGATGAGGACTTATGCAACTGGCATATTTTTGATGTAGGATGTGTGACGCTGCGAAAGTATGTGAACGTAGTCATGAGACTTATAGCGTCACCCATCAACGATCAATTGTCACTCTTGTGTAAGTCCTGTTGATATCAGACTGTAACTAGGGAAAGAGTAGTAAAATCTAACACCAATAGATCACATACTTTTCCCAGTCCCCAATCCCTGATAGGCACTTTTAATCACTACATCTCGTCACTTGTTACCAAACTAATAGTAAAGTTTAGTTACGAAAATTCCATTTTGGTGTAGGAGTTACACAAATTATGCGACGTTTACTTTCCGTTTTAGCTTTAACTGGTTGTGTGCTGACTAGCATACCAGCTATGGTCTTGGCACAAGGGGGTCAAGGATTTGTCTTATTTAGCGGCGTTAAACGAGAATACCAACTCCCCTTTCGGTTAGACTTTGGCGGACAGACCAATAATAGAGATAGATACAGATTTAGGATTCCTGCTCAAACGATGAAATTGGCAGCTGCTCAATTTGCTGTCACCTATCCTGACTACTACAAAGGCACTTTTGACCCTAAAAACATCGAAGTCAGAGTCAAAGGCAAGAAAGTACCTTTATCTGAAGTCAAATGGAATAGAGAAAGCCGTTTAATTGAAATTTTCCCAGAAGAACCAGTACCAGCAGGTAACCAAGTAGAGTTAGTATTTTCCAACGTGATCAATCCTGCCTTTGGTGGTACATTTTATTTCAACTGCCAGGTTCTCTCACCAGGGGATGTACCCTTACTGCGCTACCTTGGCTCTTGGATTGTGACGATTAGTTAAGTTAGTTAAAAGTCAACAGTCAACCATTACCCTCGACTATTGACTATTAACAATGATATATTTTTAGATTGTGACTTTTTATAAAAATCGTCTAAAAGGAGCATACTATGCAGAGAACCCTAGGTGGGACTAACCGCAAGAGAAAAAGAACCTCTGGCTTTCGTGCCAGAATGCAGACACCGACTGGCAGAAACGTGATTAGAGCTAGAAGAAAGAGAGGACGGCATCGTCTGAGCGTCTAGGGTATTTTCAGCGAAAAGAACAAATGTGGCTTTGCCCAAAGCAAATCGACTAAAATCCCGCCAAGATTTTCAGGCAGTTTTCCGGGAAGGAATCCGGCGATATAGTTCTCATTTAACCTTGAGAGCTTTAAAACCCTTATCTACCCAAGAATCTTCTTGGGATACTGCCCCTCAAAGTGAAAATTTGGCCAGTACAAAAATTGGCATTTCAGTCAGCACCAAAGTCAGTAAAAAAGCTGTGGTGCGTAACCGAATTAAACGTCAGATTAGCGCAGCCTTGCAGCAATTATTGCCAAAAATAGCACCCGGATGGAAATTGGTGTTAATTGTGAAACCAAAAGCAGCAGAATCTGAGTGCGGAAGCCAACAATTTCTGCAAGAATTAGAGCAGTTGTTGGCACAAACTGAGGTATTAAATGGGCATTCGTGAAGAAATTTATTATGAAGGCGGCCCCCACATTGGGGATTTGATTTTAAATATCCTGATTGGCTTTACTGTTGTGGGTATACCACTGACAGTTGGTGCTATTGTCAGAGCCTTGTGGTTACGTTACCGCATCACCGATCGCAGAATATCTGTGATGGGTGGTTGGATGGGACGCGATCGCTCTGACGTAATTTACTCAGAAATTGTCAAAATTGTCAAAGTTCCCCGTGGCCTTGGAATTTGGGGAGATATGGTAGTCACTTTAAGAAATGGTAGTCGTTTAGAAATGCGGGCAATTCCCAAATTCCGCGAAGTTTATGACTACATCAATGAAAAAGTTGCTGCCAAAAATCCTCAATATACAGCTAAGTAGGGAATAGTGTTAGGGAATAGTGTGGGGAGAGATTTTCTCAGTCAACAGTCAACGAAATTCTTAATTGGGAATTTTCAATTGATTGCTCCCTACTCCCGACTCCCCCTTTTTTAGATAAATTAGATTCAGTTCAGTTTACAGTAACTCAGGTTAAATTCAGAATAATGGATTTTGGTATCGGGTTTCTCTCAAACAACGTCATGCTGCCAATCATAGACTTGTTCTACAGCATTGTACCTAGCTATGGATTGGCGATCGTTGCCTTGACATTGATAATCCGCTTCGCGCTCTACCCCCTGAGTGCTGGTTCAATTCGCAGTATGCGGCGGATGCGAATTGTACAACCTCTGATGCAAAAGCGCATGGCGGAAGTTAAAGAACGTTACAAAGATGACCCGCAAAAGCAACAGGAAGAAATGATGAACGTGCAGAAGGAATTTGGCAACCCCTTGGCGGGATGTTTGCCACTTCTGTTACAAATGCCAGTCCTGTTGGCGTTGTTTGCCACCTTGCGGGGTTCGCCCTTTGCTGGAGTTAACTATTCTGTTAACCTGCAAATCTTTCCCTCAGAACAAATCGAACGCATTCAACCCCAAGCCTTTGCGACTCCTCCTCAGAACATTTACATAGCTGATGGAGAACACGTCAAAGTTACTGCCATTCTCCCTAGCGGTAACAAACTAGCAGTAGGTGAACAAACTAAAATTCAATACCAAACCCTTGAAGGTAAGCCATTCCAGGTATTACTAGCAGAACACCCAGACACCAATTTAGTTCCCGAATGGAAAATTACCAAAGGCGAAGATAGAATCAAAATTGACCCACAAGGCAACATAGAAGCCTTACAGCCAGGAGATGTGACAATTCAGGGAACAATTCCTGGTTTGGCCGCAGACAAAGGATTTCTATTTATTGATGCCTTGGGCAGAGTAGGCGCAATTGACCCAGATGGTACATTGCACTGGGATATTGTGGCAATGATTATCTTTTTTGGAATCAGCCTCTACGTTAGCCAAATACTTTCCGGGCAGAACTCTGGCGGTGGCAACCCACAGCAAGAAACTGTCAACAAAATCACCCCTGTCATTTTCTCTGGAATGTTCCTGTTCTTTCCTTTGCCGGCTGGGGTATTAATGTACATGGTAATTGGTAATATTTTCCAAACCCTGCAAACTTACATCCTCTCTCGTGAACCCTTACCAGAGGAACTACAAAAAATTGTAGAATCTCAGGAAAAACAAGCAGTAGCAGAACAAAAGAAATTACCTTTTGAGCCAAAAAGTTCCAAGAAAAAGACCACAGGTTGATAGATGAGCAATGTTCCCATGCAACGAGGTGAGCAGTGGCTAAAATCACTGCTCGAACTCACTGGGATATCATCTGAGATTAGAGGTAGTGTAGAAACTCCCCATTCTCCAGAAGACGATTCCCCAACAATAGATAGTTACTGGTTGACAATAGACGAAACCAGCTTGACACCAGAGCAAATTCATACCCTCATTGGTGCTGATGGGTCTGTACTAGATGCAATTCAGTATTTAGCTAATTCTACCCTTAACCTCAATCAACCCCACGAAGGACAAGCTTCCTATACTGTGGAATTGAATGGTTATCGAGTCAAAAGACAAGCCGAAATTCAGGCAATAGCCGAAGCAGCTGCGGCGCAAGTGCGTTCCACAGGGCAAGAAGTAGAAATCAAATCTTTAAGTTCAGCCGAACGGCGTTTGGTGCATACCTTCTTCCAAGACATGACTGATGTAGAAACCTTTAGTCGTGGCAAAGAACCCCATCGCCATTTGGTTGTACGTCCCGCCGGAATTGAATTTTAATTAGCTCAACCAATACAGAAGATTCTTTCTAAGAGCTAAACTATATATGGATTGTCAGCAGCATTGCTGATGATCAACATAATTTTTCGTGATGATGTTTCACCAATCCTATGGACGCTATTTTTATTCCGCAGCTCACCAAAGCCCCGGAGCGGACAGAGGAAATTCAAGTTAAAGAATTTCTGCCTGGGCTGGAAACTTTGACACCAGTGCGCGGCCGCGTCTGTGTGCAGCATCATGGCAATTATTTGGATGTGTCAGCTCAGGCAGAAGCTATTATTACTTGTACCTGCAATCGCTGTTTACAACAGTACAATCACCGTTTAGTGGTCAATGCTCAAGAAGTTATTTGGTTAGATGAGGCAGTAAATCAAGAGCAGGACTTGCCTTTAGAAAGGGAAGTAGCTATGGAAGACTTGGTGGAAACCTTGTCACCTAATGGTTATTTTTATCCCAGTGAATGGTTATATGAGCAAATGTGTTTAGCATTGCCCCAGCGTCAGTTGTGTGATTTGAACTGTCCAGGTATTCTGAATACGGCAGGTGAGAATGCAGAGAAACCTATTGATAACCGTTGGGCTGGGTTAGAGGCATTGAAAAAGCAGTTACCCGGATAGTTTTTTGTCAAGACTCGCCCAGAGGCGCAGAAGAAAGCAAGCTAAATTTGCGCTCTCACCCACTTCCTAAATAATCTCAGTGTGGGACTTCTCCCTATTGTTCGGCTTTGTTCATAAAACTCAGAAATTACTTCCACAATGGGCAAATTGAGAAAGGTTAGACTGATTTCTGACTCAATATATTTGCCATCTTGAAGAATGTTTATTTGGAGTCTGCCTTTTTCATATCGCCACAGTTCGGGAACTCCTAATGCTTCATAGGCTGCAAGTTGAGTTTTAGAGGTGACATCAACTTCAATTACTAAATCGGGTGGTGGGTCAACTGTTAAGTCTATGCGCTCTTTACCAATCATCCGACTATAATTTTGAATATAGAAAGAAGCGTCAGGTTCTACACCAAAACTCATATCTTCGCGTTTAAAGGTGGTAGAACCAAAGGATTCACAATCAATCTCTAATTCTTCTAAGAGAATTTTTACCATATCACCAATGATGACTTTGGCTACCTCATGCTTCGGTAATGGCATTCTTATCTGTAAAGTTCCCTGAATGTAAGCCAATCGACTTGCACGATGGTCGCCTAGTTCGGTGAGAATGGCTTCAAATTCTTGCCAGCTAACATTGTGGAGTATTACTCTCTGTCCTGGCGGTACACTTAATTGTTTGAATTGAAGTGTTACTATCACTAGATTGTAAAATTATAGAGATAATTATATCATTTAAATTTAAGAATTTAAATTAATATTTAATTCTTTTTGAAGAAAATTTTGAAATTCTGGAAATCCTGTCTCGCCCCATCTTTTTTTAAATGCTTTTAGTCTGTTAATTTGATATGCTTTTCCGCCTTGGGGAAGATACTCAGCCTCAAAGAATTTTTTAACACTTGGAGGATTATTCCAATTATCAGTTATCCAAATAATTTTAACATTACGATAAATATTAAATTCATTCTCGGATTTTGGTTCAACTATGTTAAGTAATTTAAAAAGAATAAGGTTGAGTTCGTAGTAAGGACTTTAGTCCTTATTTCAGAACTAAAGTTCTTACTACAAACCTTTAATTATTTACCCTGTTCTACTTAATGCCAGAATTTTGAATTGATTTATGTATGCAGCACGCAAGGGAAAACACAAAATTTTTATTGGTATGGCCCCTGGAGTGGGTAAAACTTACCGAATGTTAGAAGAAGCCCAAGCACTCAAGCAAGAAGGTATTGATGTTTTCATTGGGCTTTTAGAAACCCACGGGCGCAAAGAAACAGCAGATAAAGCCCAGGGACTGGAAATTATACCCCGTCAGCAAATTATCCGGGGAGATTTGACACTCACAGAAATGGATACTGATGCTATTTTACAGCGATGTCTGACGACAAGCCGCTACACGTCTACGCCTCAACTAGCATTAATCGATGAACTCGCCCATACCAATGTTCCTGGTTCTCCACGCGCCAAACGCTACGAAGATGTAGAAATCATCTTAGCGGCAGGTATTGATGTCTACTCCACGATGAATGTCCAACATTTGGAAAGTCTCAATGATGTAGTAGCAAGAATTACTGGGGTAGTCGTTAGAGAACGCGTACCCGATCGCATTTTGGAAAATGCGGATGAGATAGTAGTTGTAGATGTTACACCAGAAACCTTACAAGAACGGTTGTTAGAAGGCAAAATTTATGAATCAGCTAAAATTCAGACAGCCCTTGATCACTTTTTTCAACGGCGGAATTTAATTGCCTTGCGAGAGTTGGCTTTAAGAGAAGTTGCTGACAACGTAGAAGAAGATGCGATCGCTATTACCCCCAATGGACAATCCTGTAATATTCATGAGCGAGTTTTGGTGTGTGTCTCTACTTATCCCAACTCAGTACAATTATTACGTCGGGGTGCTAGACTCGCGGGTTACATGAATGCCCCTTTATATGTTTTATTTGTAGCAGATCCAGACCGCTTTCTTACCAAACAGGAAAGTTTACATATAGATACCTGTGAAAATTTGTGTAGAGAATTTACAGGTACTTTTATCCGTGTGAGTAGCAATAATATAGCTCAAGCGATCGCCGAAGTAGCCGAGAAGTATCGTATCACTCAAATCGTCATCGGTGAAAGCCAGCGATCGCGTTGGCAAATCCTCCTCAAAGGCTCTTTAACTCAAAAGTTAATGCGCTTACTCAAAAATATTGATTTACACATCATTGCTAGTGAAAAAACATTTAGATAAAAATTATCTCCAGATACTTCAACAGTATCATGGAGAGATAATCATGAGTATTTTCAATTAAAGAATTTCTCAGCCCAGCTAATCTCTCATAGTGACCATTTAAGGCTACTTACTTAGCATTTTGCAACTTTTGCTTGCGACGTTGGTTCACGAACACACCACCGACAGCTAGCATTCCCAAGATAACGCCAGGTTCAGGTGTAGACTGAGGGTTAGGATCGAACTTACCTCTACCAATGTGAAATGTGTGGTTATCAGTTTCAAATCCACCGCCACCAACTTGGGAAAGCCTAATTTCGTCAAAGTTGTCGTTAAAACCGTCAGAGAAAAACTCAAAGAAGCCATTCTTTTGGTTTTCCATATTTGTACCAACAACCGTCGCAATATTATTCAACTGGCTGTAGTCCCATTTAGCAACTGTCACTCCTCCCTTGAGTAATTCAAAAGTATTACCAGTGCTTAAAGCACCTGCATTCAGACCAAAATAGTTGAAAATACCACCATCCTTAGCTGTGATACTGACATAGCTATTTTGAAAGACTGCTAAATACTTACTCTGATTTACTTCTCCACTCACACCAGATGGAGCCCATCGATCATTAAATATCCCTGTGCTGCCAGCATTTGTAGAATAGCTACCGCCAGAGAAGGTATATTTTACGAGGTCGTTACCTTGAAAGTTTTTGTCGGTGACATTATTGAAATCAATAGTTGTAAAGTTGCTATTGTTGACATTTTCAGAAAAAGAACCTTCATTAGTTACGCCTGTTGTACGATAAGCACCAGGGGTGTAAGTCAAGCTAATAGCATGGGCAGAACCAGCGTAAGCAAAAGGAGCGATCGCGGATGCAGAAACAGCCGCTAAACAAGCAAGTTTTTTAAGGAACATATTTTTAAGTTGCCCTGATGATGTTGTGTATAAGTAAATTTTGTAACTAATTTGTCATAGAAACTAGGATGTAATTACTAGATTTGGAAAAATAGATTAAATGCGTAGATTTTTAGTTTTTTGTATCTTTTGTTAGAGGATAATTGGCATGATTACATAACAAATATGTGGAAAGATATTTATTCTGGGGAACAACTGTGAACTTTTGATGAAATCACGATTAGTTTTTAAAGGATTGTCTTTTAGCTAGCCGTGAAGTTAAAGAACAGATGAAAACTCAAGCTATTGATATATGGAAATTACTCAGGAGTCATAACTATCACTCAAATCATCTATCTGTGTTTTTGACGGGGCAATGGCATCAACTAAACTACTGCACGATGCTATGGATCAGGAATAAATCTAACTATGTTAACGCGATGTGTGACTTATTCTCGAAACCCCTCTCCAAACCCCTCTCCAAACCTCTCCCCTACAACTGTAGAGACGTTGCATGCAACGTCTCTACTTTGATTCTTGCTCCCCTTCCCTACAAGGGAAGGGGTTGGGGGTTAGGTTTAAAGAAAAGTTGCACACGGCGTTATGTTAACTAATGTAAATTTATGGTGATAAAGTTCTTAGTCTAGTAACCCATCTCTCAAAGCTTGCGGTGGGTTACGGCTAGGCTGTTGACTCTGTACCTTTTTTGGGATTTTGTCCATGCAAAAAATGTGCGTAGTTACGATGGCTGAAACTGTGTTTTGAGAAGGCTTTGAGGCACAAATTAAACATCGCGTACAAAATTACTAAAAACCGCCCAAATTTCAACAAAGTCAACAGCCTAGGTTACGGCTTACGCCTAACACACCCTACTGGACTACATATACTGTTTTATTGGAATCGTTGATTGTTTCCTGTTGAATTTTGATAGTTTACAGTTGACTATTGTTGGCTTTTTTGATTTTGTCCTTTATTTAAGAGCTTCTATTTATGCACCAAAATGGACAAACTACCCGCGTCATCGGTTTAATTAGTGGCACATCTGTAGATGGTATAGATGCGGCTTTAGTAGAAATTTCCGGTACAGACTTGGATCTTCAGGTTGAGTTAGTAGCGGGGGAAACCTATCCCTATCCTGGAGAATTGAGAGAAAAAATTTTGGCAGTGTGTGGTGGTGCAGCCATATCAATGGCAGAATTAGCAGAATTAGATGATGCGATCGCTTCCGTTTTTGCTCAAGCTGCCCAAAATATTCAAACTAACCAGCAGCCAGCTAGTTTAATTGGTTCTCACGGTCAAACTGTATATCATCGACCGCCTAGACGTGAGGGACAGGGAAAGCAGTCTCTTGGTTATAGTTTACAGTTGGGACGCGGTGAATTAATTGCCAACCTGACGGGAATTACAACTGTTAGCAATTTTCGGGTAGCTGATATTGCTATTGGTGGACACGGTGCGCCCCTTGTCCCTAGAGTTGATGCCTTTTTACTCAGTCATCCCCAAGAGGGGCGTTGTATTCAAAATGTTGGGGGAATTGGTAATGTAGCTTATATTCCCCCCCGTCGTGATGACTGGTTAAATAAAATTCGGGGTTGGGATACTGGCCCTGGTAATAGTTTGCTAGATTTAGCAGTGCAGCAATTAACAGACGGTGCTAAAACCTACGATGAAGGTGGTAAATGGGCTGCTAGCGGTGATCCCTGCTATCCTTTAGTGGAACAATGGCTGAATCAAGAATATTTTCATGTCCATCCCCCTAAATCTACAGGACGGGAGTTATTTGGTGTTGATTACTTGCATCAATGTTTCCAAGATGCTGCACCATATGAACTTAGTCCGGCTGATATGCTGGCAACCTTAACAGAACTGACAGCTGCTTCCATTGCTCACAGTTACCGCACATTTTTACCAGCCATGCCCAACCGCGTCTTTTTATGTGGGGGTGGTAGTCGTAATCTTTATTTGCAGCAAAGATTGCAATTATTATTGGGCGAAATACCTGTTTTAACCACTGATGACGTAGGTTTAAATGCTAATTTTAAAGAAGCGATCGCCTTTGCGGTGTTAGCCTACTGGCGACAGTTGCATCTCCCCGGTAACTTACCTGCTGCCACAGGCGCACCCCAAGAAGTTTTGTTAGGAGAAGTTCATGGGAGAAATTAAGGTTTTATCGAGGGGTGTAGGGGTGTAGGGGTGTAGGGGTGTAGGGGTATAGGGGTATAGGGGAAAGAAAAAAATAAATTCTTTCTTCCCTTATACCAATTCACCAAAATGATGAAACACATCCAAACCCAGAAACCCTTGTCCAACATGGATTGCTTAATTTTGAATTTTGAATTGGTATTACACCCTTACACCCTGCGAACATCAAAAGTTTGACTATATATTAATTTCTGATAGTTACTGAAAAAAGGGATGGAGATATGAGGGTTTGGTTGGCTTGCTTTTTGGTATTATTTGCCTTAGCAGAACTGTTTGATTGGTTAAAAGGATTTTCTCTGCCATTACCTATCTATATTTTGGGTGGGGCTTTTTTAGCAGTGGCTTCTAACTATGAAAAGATTATTGGCTCTTATTTTAGTGATGGGAGTGAACAGTCTCCTGTAGATGTTTTTGCTCCATCTACTGAGGCAGTTCCTTTAACACCAGCGAATCAAGTTGTAGATGCTCAACAGGAGGAGATAGGGTAGTGGGCAGGGGGCAGGGGGCAGGGGGAGGAAACAGCAATGTCGTCTAGCTACTAACTTGCTAAATTAAATACAGCTTACCCTGCTAAATTAAATACAGATTACCCCAATTCAGGCTACTTTCCTAACGCCGTGATTAGTGGAATATTACACAGACTCAAAAGTGCGTTTATCAAAGATAAAAGTTACCGTGACACTGGTTTTAATCAGCACTGGTGGCAAATTATTTTGCTGACTACTCTGGGGGTGACGGCTGTAGTCTGGGTGAGTCGGGAATTGAAATGGTTGCAGTCTTGGGAGTTGAAAGCTTATGATCAGATGTTGCGATCGCGTCCTGTAGAACCACCAGACTCACGCATACTAGTCGTAACTATTACTGAAGCAGATTTAGACCTAGAAAAATGGCCGCTCTCAGATACTACTATTAACAAACTATTAGGGAAGTTAGAATCTTATCAACCCCGTGTCATTGCTCTCAATCTTTACAGACCCCAACAGCAAAATTTAGGCAAGAATTTAGAAAATACTCATAATATTATTGGTAGTTGTTTGTTCAGTAGTATGGGGAGGCCAGAAATCTCAGCCCCTCCCAATTTCCCCATAGAAAATGTTGGTTATAACGATTTAATTCCTGACAGTCAGGAAGACCAAATTATTCGCCGTGCTTTATTATTTTCTGAGCCAACAGATCAAAAGTGTGCCACACAATTTTCATTTGCTGCTTTAGCCGCAATTAATTATCTCGAACAAGCAGATATTAATGTTGATTTCATTGAATCCCATAATTTCTATCTCGGTAAAACCATCTTCCCCATTCTCTCGGCTAATTCCGGTAGTTACCAAGATATCAATGCTCGTGGTTATCAAATTCTTCTGAATTATCGCCATCCCAACCACTTGGCTCAAACTGTGACTCTTACTCAAGTTCTCAATAATCAAGTTAACCCGAATTGGGTTAAAGATAAACTTGTAATTATTGGTACAACAGCCCCTAGTATTCACCCTGGGTTATATACACCATACACGGCGGCATCTGGTCAACCAACTAGAACACCTGCTGTCTTTATTCACACCCAAATAGCCAGCCAAATCCTCAGTACAGTTCTGGATGGACGACCCCAAATTTGGTATTGGCCTGACTGGGTAGAATTAATCTGGCTTGGGGGTTGGTCTTTGGTGGGGAGCGTTTTGGGGTGGCGAGTCCGACATCCTTTGTTGTTGGTAGTAGTGGGAGGTACAACCCTCGCTGGTTTAATCGGGATATGTGCGGGTTTATTTCTGCAAGCTGGATGGCTTCCCCTGATTCCGCCAGCTTTAGCTTTAGTGATGAGTAGTGTGAGTGTTATGAGCTACACCACCTACAAAACACAGCAGCAAACTCAGGTAATATTGCTGCAAGTGGAACAACAACAAGAAGCGATTGAGCAGTTACATATCCTATTACAAGACACTCAAGCGAGTACAGTCGCTACAGCACTTTACGACTTACACAATCACAATGATGCTGCTAGTGTTAACTCAGGACAAAATACTGGGGAATTATTATTAGGTGGTCGTTATCAAATTATCTCAGTGATTGCGGCGGGGGGATTTGGTCGCACATATTTGGCACAAGATACCCACAGGCCAGGAAATCCTAGTTGTGTAGTTAAGAAATTAATGCCAGCCCGTCGGGATACTAAGTTTTTACAAGTGGCACGCAGATTATTTAATACTGAAGCAGAAATTTTAGAAGTGTTGGGTAAACATCCACAAATTCCCACATTGTTTGCTTATTTTGAAACTGAGGAAGAATTTTATTTGATAGAAGAATATGTCCCTGGTCACACTTTAAATGAGGAATTACCACCTACAGAAACTATCAAGAGTGAAGCCTTTGTAATTGCCATGCTGAAAGAAGTTTTAGAAGTTTTAGCATTTGTACATCAGCATCGGGTAATTCATCGAGATATAAAACCAAGTAATATTATTAGGTCTGAAATAGATCATCGATTAGTGTTAATTGATTTTGGTGCAGTGAAATTAATGCAGCCACCGAGCAGCGAGGAAACAGAATTAGCAACAGTGGCTATTGGGACGCGGGGATATGCACCACCAGAACAATTTGCAGGTCATCCCCGGTTAGCTAGCGATATTTATGCAGTGGGGATGATGGGGATTCAAGCCTTAACGGGAATCTTACCCCAACAACTGCAACCAGATGAGCAAACAGGTAATGTAATGTGGAGAGAAGGGGTGCAAGTTAGTGCCGAATTGGCAGAAATTTTAGATAAGATGGTACGTTACAATTTTAGCGATCGCTATCAATCAGCCCATGCTGTGCTACAAGATTTAAAACGCATTTCTGATTTAATATATATATAACGCGCAGGTTAGCTAAAGTAAACAACATTAATTGAAGCCCCCGGATTTATCCGTGGGGTATTTAATTTTGAATTTTGAATTTTGAATTGGAGCGAAGCGACTTGACTCAGGCTGCAATTGAAGGTATCTATGAGGTTTGTATTGGTGTTCCCGATGGAATTTTTGCCATTCAATATTGGGAACAGTTTGGCTATCGTATCGGCCAAATGGGCGAACTATCCCCTAGTGCAGCTTATCAATTATATGGCGTAAATTCAGGTTTGCGCTCAATTCGCCTGTATCATCAAAATGCAGATCATGGTTTGATTAGGTTGATGGTGTGGCAAAATCCCACGAATCCAGGGTTGGGGTTAGCTTCCATGAAAATTAAGGGGAATCGTTGGGCGACTAGTTTAACTGGAGATATTTTAAGTATTTTAAACCATGCGGAGGAAGCGAAAGCAGCAGGAAGGGCTATCCGCTATACTCCCCCTTATTGGGAAGTAATTTACCAAAAAGAGCAGAAAAACCGTCCTTTTCTCGATCCGGTGGTGGGGGTGCGGGAAATGTTACTATTGCAACCATTGACTCGACAGGTGTTGTTTCAAAGGTTTGGCTATAGCATACCTAATTACGGTCAAATTAATCACGCCTGCCCTTTCCAAACTAGCCAGTTTACCCACATGGGCATTATTGTGCAGGATGATAGTAAGGAAAGTCTAAAATTTTACGAAGAAGTTTTGGGTTTGTTGCGTGTGCGCGATGATGTGGAAACTAGTTATGAATCTTCTCTAGCTGGGAGAGATATTTTTGATTTACAACCAGGAGAAAAGTTTATTGTTACTACCTTTGATGATCCCCGTTCCTCTAAGTCTGACATGATGGCGGCGCGGAGTGGGAGGTTGTATGTGATTCGATTTCCTAATGGGATGAATTTAGAGTCACGCTTTCAAGCCGCACAGCCTGGTAGTTTAGGGATGTCACTCTATACCTACCGGGTGAGAGGAATTGAAACATATTGCGATCGCATTAAGGCTAGTCCTGTGCCAAAATTTACTAGTATTATGGAAAATGAGTTTAGGGAGAAAAGTTTCTCCTTTGTTGCTCCAGATGGGTACTTCTGGAATTTGGTGGAAGGATAATTAAGATTGCAAGGGGGCAGGGGGAAGAAAGAGTTTTTTGTTGCTGCACAATTCAGAGATAACTAATTATCCGAACTTGATATAAATTAAAAGTCAACAATTCCTGAGAAAATTGTTTGTCATTTTATGAGCTTTCATATCTGCATTTTGATATTTAAAATTTAGTCACCGTTAACCTCAAACCAGAATCAAGGCGCGGTACTTTGAGATAATCGACTGGTTCAGTGCGTTGGGGAATTTGCTGATTTGCTGATTCCTGACATTTTTTGACAATAGCATCAGGATTTTCCAGAAATTCTAGGGGATTAACGTTTTTGCAGCCTGTTTCTTGTACCACTGCCAAAGAACTGGCGGTATCTTGAAGATGATTGCTTTGGTTAATGGGATTATTCCACTGACTATTAATCGTAACTGGTTCTGTCAATAAAGCGGCAGCTTCATGACGTTCGCTGATGATGTCCTGGGGATTTTCTGGGTTAGCGTAGGCAGTTTGGCTAACTGCGATCGCACTTACAATACAAACTAAGCTTATATAAAAGTATTTCATTTAAATTACCTCACTTTGCTGTCATTAAAAATATCAAAGACAGATTTGTATTCAGCAGAACTTACGCAAGTGTCACAATTAATAGTTGGTGCGAGACGCTATCAGTCTCATAACTACGTTCAAATACTTTCAGAGCGTCACACAACGGCAATAAAGCGAGAACTCAGAGCGGCGGCAGCCCCGATGTGAAGTTCGGTAGGGAGGAAAATCCATACTGCTTTATTGCCTCCCCTATATAAAAAATGTGCCAGTTGGATAAATCCTGTTGAGTACAGTTCTAGCAGAAATATTCTTATAAGTCTATGGGTTAATTACATTCAATTATTTATAATTTCACTGCATAAATTAAATGGCAATAATTTTCCTACCGTAAAACCAAATCTGTAATTAAAGCAGCATGGTCAGAATTAGCATGATCACCAGTATAAGTTTCAACAACTTGAAAATGTTTACTGACAAAACAGTGGTCAATGGGAATATTGATTAATGGTATTAACCAATGAGGTAAATTGACATGAGTTGCAGGCCTTGGCCAGCTAGGTAAAATCCCAAAACCTAATCTAGTGTTATGCAATTTAGTTTTATTCACAAACCTGCGATAATAAGGCGACCAAGGCGTTAAATTAAAATCTCCCGCTACAATCAACGGCTGATTTAATCCTTGAATATATTCTGTGATTGCTGCTAATTGTAAATTGCGACTGTGAAAGGTGACTGGCTTGATAGGTATGAGTGGATGAGTACCAATAAAAGTAATAGGGCGTTTTGCTATTTCTAAGGTTGCTACTAGATTATGCTTGGCTTGTTTGTTAAAATTATCTGCTCTAGCATCTTGAATAGGAAACCGACTAAAAAGAGCCAACCCACCACCAGGGCTTCTGAAAGAATAGGGTAAATTTGCTTGTAATTGAGACTGAATTTTTTTAAAGGAATTAGCATTGATTTCTAGTAATAATGCTACATCCGGTTGATTATCTGCTATTAAATTAACAATATCATTGTATTGCTCATTTTTAATATTGATATTGAAAGATAAAATACGAATAACTTTAGTTGTATTTCCAGCTAATTGATGAGTATTGGATAGATACCAAGGCAACACATCAACTAAATTAATTCCGATTAATAATAAGGCAATAAAAAACAGAATTTTGTGCTGAAAATTTCTAAACTTCCAAAGAATAAATAAAATAATACTCACTAGTAATGATATAAGCAAATACTGGTAGCGAAAATGAGTAATTAATTCTAGCGGCCAAGACCAGGCGAAGTAAGAAATTAATGACAATAATCCTAAGCCAGAGATAGTAGCGATCGCCACGATGAAAGTTATTTGTTGCCACATAAAATTTATGCACTTAAGTATTATTTATTTACATCAAGCACACTGACAAGTTTTTCGGATTAGTATACCATTATTAAAATCCATAAAAGCCCTACCGGAAGGTGGCAAAAAGTAGTTGAATAAGTACCAGTAACTAACCTAAAAATTTTCCTCATGAGAATTTGGGCTGCGACAGTTGTACTCACTGGTTCTTTGGTAACTTCTGGGGTTATTCATCCCGCCGTTCTTGCCAACAATCCTCAGACACCTTCTCAGTCAAACAAAGCTCAACAGATTAACGTTCACAAAGCTGAGTTTGGCATTGCCAAAATTGACTCTGAAGGGAGATTGAATTTCACTCCTACAACTAAAGTACCGCTAGCAACAGGTAGTAAATACGGCTGGCGCATTCAATTGCAAAATGTTGAGGGTGAAGTCACATGGCGAGAAGTTATCCGCTTACCAAAACCTCCAGAAACCTGGGCTACAGATAATGGTGAAAATTTCAACCTATCACCAGACGGGATTGAAGCTATTTCCCGTCGTACACAGTTAGCTAAAGATGGTGTGATTGAGAATTTTTGGACGATCGCACCCGGTGATCCTCCAGGTAAGCATACAATACACGTATATGTTGATGACCGTCTCGTTGGTAATTTTGAATTTGAAGTTTTACCTACAGGGGGGCTAGAACACAAAGGTAAAAAATAAACTTCAGTTCAGGTTAAACATAATAAGGGAAAAATATAATCAGAAACTAAACAACATCAGAACAATATGTTGCATCTACCAGCCCACTCAGAAGTAAAAATCTTCAAAAACATTTTTGCTACTATTTCTATGGGGTTAATTCTGTGTGGTTTATGCGGTTGCACTCTCAACCAACAACCATCTTCACCGACAATAGAACGACCAACTATAGAGTCCGATCCATCACCAACTGACATAGAAACTGATCAAGATCAGGATGATGAGGAAAATGATCAGGGTGACACAGAACAAAACAGTGAAAATGATACTGAGGAAAATAAAAATAACTAAGTAGCCGTCATGAACTGGGTACACCAGAACACATGAAAAAGTCTTTCCCTTACACACCTATATCCCTTTTTCAAGATAGAACAGGGTAAATAATTAAAGGTTTGTAGTCAGAACTTTAGTTCTCAAATCAGGATTAAAGTCCTTATACTGTTGCTTGATGAAGATGTATTTTATTCTGTACTGTAGAGACGTTGCATGCAACGTCTCTACATCATTTATTTGGCGCAACTTCATAGAGAATTGGTATTACTAAGAACTCAATCTTAGTTTTTTGAAATTACTTAACATAGTTTATTTTTTCAACTTGTTCTACTTAAAGCTGGTTAATATTCATGGTTATCCACAACAGTTCTAGTTCCCTAGCTGAGATTCTACGACAACGACGGCAACGACTAGCCAGTTTAATAGACTTCCCGGTAATTCTCTGGTCAGGTCACAGTTTACCCCGTAACTTTCCTGCCAATGCCTTTCCATTTCGTGCTAGTAGTCATTTCCTGTATTTTGCTGGCTTACCTTTACCGAATGCGGCAATTCGTTTAGAAGCTGGCAAGCTAGAATTGTTTATGGATAACCCCGAACCCAGGAGCGCGCTTTGGCATGGAGAAATGCCCAAACGGGAAGAAATCGCCGCCGCCATTGGTGCTGATGTCGCCAGAACCATGTCAGAGTTAAAGCATCGAGGGAAAGATGCAGCCTCAATTCCTGTGCAGAATTATCGCACTACCTTAATCCAGTCACAAATTTTACAAAGATTAATATCTTCACCCTATGATTTAGAGGGAATAGACTTAGAATTAGCAAAAGCGATCGCTAATTTACGTCTCACCCATGATGCAGCCGCATTAATGGAACTACGCCAAGCTGCTGCCGTTAGCATTGCAGCACATAAAGCCGGGATGGCTGCCACACCCCAAGCCCAAGTTGAAGCCGAAGTCCGCGCCGCAATGGAAGGGGTAATCATCGCCCACAATATGACTACCTCCTACAACAGCATTGTCACTGTTCACGGTGAAGTTTTACATAATGAAGCCTATCACCACCCCCTACAACCAGGTGATTTACTCCTAGCTGATGTCGGTGCAGAAACGCCAATGGGTTGGGCTGCTGATATCACTAGAACTTGGCCTGTGTCTGGTAAATTTTCCCCGACGCAACGGGATATTTATGATCTTGTCCTAGCGGCTCATGATGCTTGTATTGCCAAAATTAAACCAGGTGTAGAATATCGAGATATTCATTTATTGGCGGCTTTTATGATCGCCGATGGTTTAGTAGATTTAGGCATTTTACAGGGAAATACCGAAAATTTAGTAGATATGGATGCCCACGCCTTGTTTTTCCCCCACGGTATCGGGCATTTACTCGGTTTAGATGTCCATGACATGGAAGACTTGGGAGATTTAGCCGGGTATGAACAGGAAAGGAAAAGAAGCGATCGCTTTGGTTTAAGCTACCTGCGTTTAAATCGTCCCTTAAAATCAGGTATGTTAGTCACCATTGAACCTGGTTTCTATCAAGTCCCAGCCATTTTAAACGATACCAACAACCGCGCAAAATATCAAAATATAGTCAATTGGGAACGGTTATCACAATTTGCCGATGTCCGAGGTATCCGCATTGAAGATGATGTTTTAGTCACAGATGATGGTAGTGAAGTTTTAACTGC
This sequence comes from Aliinostoc maniaoense, assembly GCF_058172895.1. Lineage (NCBI taxonomy): Bacteria > Bacillati > Cyanobacteriota > Cyanophyceae > Nostocales > Nodulariaceae > Aliinostoc > Aliinostoc maniaoense. The sequence goes on from NZ_CP187952.1 coordinate 594,205, forward strand.
TGCCTTACCCAATCAAGCCAATGCTGTAGAAGATTTGGTTAATCTTCATTAGCTATTAGTCATTAATTTTTCACTACTACATCCCCAGTCCCCAGTCCCCAGTCCCTAGTCCCCATTCCCCATTACCCATTCCAAGTCGGGGAAAAAACTACTAAGCTGGTAAGTAGTACATTCAAAATTCATCACTTCTGAATCGCACCCAAACAGTGATTCGGACATCCCCATTGGCTCAATAACCGTAACTAAGATATGTTTGACGCATTAGCAGACCGTTTAGAATCCGCCTGGAAGAAACTACGCGGACAAGATAAAATTTCTGAATCTAATATTCAAGATGCTTTGCGGGAAGTGCGCCGCGCCCTGCTAGAAGCAGATGTTAACCTCCAAGTAGTCAAAGATTTTATTAGCGAAGTTGAAGCCAAAGCGCAAGGGGCCGAAGTCATTAGCGGTGTGCGCCCTGACCAGCAGTTCATCAAAATTGTTTACGATGAACTAGTGCAGGTAATGGGTGAGGAAAATGTCCCCCTCGCAGAAGTTGAACAACAGCCGACAATCGTTTTGATGGCTGGTTTACAAGGTACTGGTAAAACCACAGCCACGGCTAAATTAGCTTTACACCTCCGCAAATTAGAGCGTAGTTGTTTGTTAGTCGCTACAGACGTTTATCGTCCCGCCGCTATTGACCAGTTAATCACCCTGGGTAAACAAATTGATGTTCCCGTTTTTGACATGGGAAGCGATGCCGACCCTGTAGAAATCGCCCGTCAAGGTGTGGAACGTGCCAAGGCGGAAGGCGTAAATACAGTAATTATTGATACTGCTGGTCGTCTGCAAATTGACCAAGACATGATGGCGGAATTAGCCCGCATCAAAGCCACAGTCGAACCCCACGAAACTTTGTTAGTAGTGGATGCTATGACGGGTCAAGAAGCAGCAAATCTTACCCGTACATTCCATGAGCAAATCGGGATTACCGGGGCAATTCTCACCAAACTGGATGGTGATAGCCGTGGTGGTGCGGCGTTGTCAGTGCGGCAAATTTCCGGCGCGCCGATTAAATTTGTAGGTGTGGGTGAAAAAGTTGAAGCCCTACAACCCTTTTATCCAGACCGCATGGCTTCCCGGATTTTGGGGATGGGTGACGTTCTCACCTTGGTAGAAAAAGCCCAGGAAGAAATCGACTTAGCAGACGCAGAACAAATGCAGGAGAAAATCCTGTCAGCGAAATTTGACTTTACTGATTTCGTCAAGCAACTGCGCCTATTGAAAAACATGGGGTCATTGGGCGGTATCCTCAAGATGATTCCAGGGATGGGTAAGCTTTCCGATGATCAGCTAAAACATGGCGAAACCCAGCTAAAACGCTGTGAATCCATGATTAACTCCATGACCATCCAAGAACGCCGCGACCCCGATTTATTGGCTAGTTCCCCCAGTCGTCGGCGAAGAATTGCTAAGGGTTCAGGTTATAAAGAAGCCGACGTAAGTAAATTAGTAGCTGATTTCCAAAAAATGCGATCGCTCATGCAACAAATGGGTCAAGGTCGTTTCCCCGGAATGCCCGGAATGCCAGGCGGAATGTTTGGCGGTGGCGGCGGTAACGCCTACGCCGGCATGGGTGGCCGTCCCGCCGCCCCAGGTTGGCGCGGCTATAACAGTGGCGGCGGTACGAAGAAGAAAAAACCCAAGGATAAGAAGAAAAAAGGCTTTGGGAATCTTTGAGATTGGGATGTAGCAAGGCAGGGGAGCAGGGGGCAGGGGGCAGGGAGCAGGGGGAGACAAGGGAGACAAGGTAGACAAGGGGAAGAATTTTAGATTTTAGATTTTGGATTTTAGATTCAAATCCAATCCAAAATTGAAAATCCAAAATCCAAAATTAAATTGCCCCATGCCCGATGCCCAATGCCCAATCCCCAATTTCATGTTTGAAATCATAGCCGTAAACCCTGAGCAAGTGCTAAAATTAGCATTTCAGTGTGGGAAGTTCTGAATTAAAAACAGCTGCTTCCTCAAATTATCCATAAACAGGAGAATGATTCTTCAACCATGATCAAATTGCGCTTGAAGCGATACGGTAAAAAGCGGGAAGCGAGCTACCGCATTGTCGCTATGAATAGCCTCTCTCGCCGCGATGGTCGTCCTTTAGAAGAACTGGGATTCTATAACCCCAGAACTGATGAGGTACGCCTGGATGTTCCCGGCATCGTCAAGAGACTACAGCAAGGCGCACAACCTACTGACACAGTACGTCGGATCTTACAAAAAGCAAATGTCTTTGAACAGGTCAGTGCCACAACCGCATCTTAATTCCACGACAGCAACAGCTAGCCCTAACTACGTTGGGCTAGTACAGTTTTTGATGCAGCCATTTTTAGAATCTCCAGAGTCTTTAAGTGTTGATTGTGAAATTTCTCAAACCCTCAAAAGAGTTTGGATTCGCATCGCCTTTGACAGTAATGATAAAGGCAAAGTCTTTGGCCGAGGTGGACGGAATATCCAGGCGATTCGGACAGTAATTGCGGCTGCGGCACAATTGTCTCAACAATCAGTTTATCTGGATATTTACGGTAACACCAATTCTGCGAGGGAAGGTATGTCTTTTGACGAAGATCAGCAAGAGCGATCGCCTCATCCCCGAACAAGAGAACGGCATAACCCATCAAGACCTGTTGTCAAACCGCGCTCTCGCTAAGTTACAAATAAATCAGAAGCCTGAGCGGCCGAGGTAAAAAGGAAAAGTAAATTTGCCTTGTTGAATCGTTTCCGCTCAGAAACTTCCAAAAAAATATGGAAATGGTCAAAAGATGACACAATCTTTCGGCAATTTTCTCCAAAGGTTACAAATATATATAGTCGCCGGAAAAACACTCCGTAGACTTAAAATCAGTGAACAGTCTGATAGCTGATAGCTGATAATTGATAAATGATAACTGTGATAGTCTCTGGCAGGAGGTGAAACCAGGGAGTGGCTGAAGTTCGTTTGGGTGAAAATGAGTCGATTGACTCAGCAATCAGACGTTTTAAAAAGAAAATCCAAAAAGCCGGCATTTTATCGGAAGTCAAACGTCGGGAAAGATATGAAAAACCGAGTTTACGCCGTAAACGCAAGGCAGAAACAGCACGTAAGGTTGGACGTTACTAACTGAAAGTGCTAAACAAGCCAAAGAAAGTAGAGATGCAATTGTATCTCTACTGCCTCGATTAATAAAGAAATACTCACAATTGCCCCTCACACGATAAGAAAATAACTATGGCAGATGCCGTCATAATTCAGCTGCCTAACATTCCCAGTGCGATCGCTCTAGTCGGTGATAGAGAAGAAAACCTGAAAATCCTCTCCCGGCAAACAGGAGCGAACTTAGTATTGCGTGGACAAGAACTACATATTTCTGGTACAGATACACAAAAAGACTTAGCGGCGAAATTAGTGCGATCGCTAGAAAGTATCTGGATTCAGGGCAACAATATTTCTAGTGCCGATATTTTAACAGCTCGTCAAGCCCTAGATACCCACCGGCAAGGCGAACTTAAAGAATTACAGCGCGATATTTTAGCAAAAACTCGCCGAGGGGAAGAAGTCCGCGCTAAAACTTTTAAACAACGCCAATACATTGAACAAATCCGCAAGCATGACCTCACCTTCTGCACTGGCCCGGCTGGTACAGGTAAAACATACTTGGCTGTTGTCATTGCCGTACAAGCACTCCTAACTAATCAAGTAGAAAAACTCATCTTAACTCGTCCGGCGGTAGAAGCTGGCGAACGCCTGGGATTTTTACCCGGAGACTTGCAACAGAAAATTAACCCCTATCTCCGTCCCCTTTACGATGCTATTTATGAATTTATCGACCAAGAGAAAGTCTCTAACTTAATCGAACGGGGAATCATTGAAGTCGCGCCTCTAGCCTATATGCGCGGACGAACTTTAAATCATGCTTTTGTGATTGTTGATGAAGCACAAAACACTACCCCGGCTCAAATGAAAATGGTTTTAACTCGTTTGGGTTTCCGTTCTCGCATGATCATTACAGGCGACACAACACAAACTGATTTACCGATGAATCAACAATCTGGTTTAACAGTAGCTTTGCAAATTTTAAAGCACGTTGAAGGTATCGCCTTTTCTGAATTTACTCAAAAAGATGTCGTCCGTCATCCATTAGTGCAGCGTATTGTTTCGGCTTACGAACAATTTGAGCATTAGGGAAATTTTGAGAAATACAGGGGTATAGGGGTGTAGGGGTATAGGGGTAGGCTGTTGACTTTGTCGGTTTTAAGGCAGAATTAGTTCATACAATAATTGTGTCGGAAAAATCCAGCAAAGTCAAAGTCTATGCAAGAGTTTAAAAGCCCAGTGAGTAGATTAGCGAGATTGTTCAAGAAAGGTAGAGAAAACTGGAAAGAGAAGGCGGTCGTAAAACAGAAGCAAATCAGAGCTTTAGAAATAAAAGTGAGAGACTTAACGGATTCGAGAGAGAAGTGGAAAAAGCGTGCGATGGCGGCAGAAGCAAGGTTAAAAAAACTGAAGTTGGAGGAGGAGAGCGAAAAAAAGCAGAAATCGAAAACCAATCAGCCGACATAGAATCGGAGATGGGTGAAACAGACTTAAAGATTAAGGGTCACTATTATGATGTAAAAACAATTCAGCAAGCGATACATTTGTTAATCAACAGTGGGATTAGTTTTAGAGGTGTAGAGAAAGTTTTTGAATTATTTAATGATTGTGAATCACAGGCAACTCCTAGCTTTAGCTGTATTAGAAAATGGTTAGGAAGAATAGCAATATATGAGTTAAAAAGAGAAAAAGAGTATCGCAGGGATTGGATTTACATTGTGGATTTTACTTTAGCATTGGGAAAACATAAAGCTTTAGTTGTGCTAGGGGTGTCACAGGAATACTTATTATCAAATGTAATTGAGGAAAAGAGGGGATTATCACATAAAGACGTAGAAATACTAGCAATAGAAATAATGGAGTCTACCAAAGGAGAAATCATAGAAAAGCAATTAGATAAAATTAGCCAAAGGGTGGGAGTACCAAGACAAATCGTTGCAGATAATAGTAGTGACCTAGCGCGTGGAATCAAGCTATATCAAGAAAATAATCCAGAGGTAATTTATACGCATGATGTGACTCACGCAATGGCATTACTATTAAAATATCAATTAGAATCAGATAAGAGATATCAATCATTTATCCAAAAGTGTAGCATATGTAGGCAGCAATTACAGCAAACAGAATTATCTTTTTTAGCTCCGCCATCACAGCGTTCTCAATGTCGTTATTTTAATATTGAAAGGCTAACTAATTGGGGAATTAAGTTATTAAACTCATCAGTGGAAACTCTAATTAGCCTGATTCCAGATATTGCCCCCACAGTGATTTATCAAAAAGTCAGAGATAAGTTGGGGTGGTTAAATGATTATCAATCAGATTTAATTAAATGGAATCAAATGGTATTGCTAACACGCCGTATCGAAACTGAGCTTAAACAATCAGGAATCAATCATGATTCTCTTGTGCATTTCGCAAATAATCAAGATAATTATGATGATAATTGTCTCCAGAAGCTTCAGCAAGATATTTTGGGTTATCTAGCTGTTCAATGTAACAAAATCAAGCATGAAGGTACTTTTTTGGCTACTTCTGATGTCATTGAATCACTCTTTGGAAAATACAAGCAATTTTCTGCTCGCTGTCCATTTAAAGAAATCAGTCAAATGCTACTAACCATATGTCTATCGACTATGGATTTAACAACTACTGTTGTTAAAAATGCACTTTTAAATATTAGCTTTGCTGATGTTGAAGCATGGTTTCTTCAGGTTTTTGGTCAGTCTTCGCTCTCGAAACGAAAAATATTATTTTCTCCTGATTACGAAGACACAGAAACTGCATGAACTTTTACCCCTAAAAAAAGTACAGAGTCAACAGCCTAGTATAGGGGTGTAAGGGTGTAGGGGAAAAATAAGATAATGATTAATATGAAGTTTCCGTGAAGAGTCAAATAAAATACTTGTCATGTCCACTGACAGATGGTAACTTTTATTTGTGTGTGAGGAGTAAGTTGAAATTAAAAAACGCTTGGGGTGGAAACACGGCCACACTCCCAGGCGTTTTTTAATGTTAGGGGTATAGCTGCCTCACAAGTGTAGGTTTTTTGCCAAGCAGTGAGTAATGACTCTCAGACTAACGAAAGAATCATCGTTTTACTAACCCCTACACCCTTACACCCCTACACCCCTACACCCCAAAACCAAGGTTTTTGAGATAGCGACGCAGAGCATAGTTAGGAATTACGAATTAGTATTTTTTGTGCAGTTAAAAAAGTGTCACACACTAGAGTTAGTTGAGAAAACATCAATGATATTTTTTAGTAGTGTGAGGAGCAAGTTGAAATTGAAAAGCGTCTGGGGTGGAAACACGGCAACACTCCCGGACGCTTTTTAGTTATTGGGGGTAATAGAAATATTGACAATTTTTAAGTTTTCACAAATGTCCACTCTAATACTTTGATTGGGGCTGTTTGCAAAGATTGCGTGAGTTGAGCATTACTCTCAAACTTGACTTGATGTAAATCACAGGCTTCAACATTGACTGTAAATTTATCATCTTCAAAAGGCCAAGGTTGAACAGTCAGCAAACGATCACTACGCTGCATAATGTCATAGCGTTGACCATCAGGTCCCAAACTAATTTCTAAAAATCTTTCATCGGCTGGTAGTTTCTGCTGACATAATATCAGAGATAAGCGATCGCACCACTGCATAAAAGCATAAGCCGCCTCTACCTCATCTTTCTCAATCCCCAATTCCTCAGACCAACGCTGCTGGTTTTGCAGTTGTTCATCTAAAAATTGATCTATTTCAGGAGACTGTCCTCTTTTTGGTTCATTTAAACGGCTGATGTGTTTAGAAATTAATAAAGTTACCCACCTGCCTCGATAACGGGCAGCATTTACTAAATCCGCCAGTTTCTCCACAGATGTTGTTTGGTACATGGTAAAGTCCATTGGCGCACCACCAGGAGTCAGATTATCTTCCTGCCATTCTTTTTCTAAATCATCATGATGAGAAATAGCAGCTAGAGTTTCATATATCCGTGCTGGAGAATTTTTACGTCGCCATTGTCCTGCTAGTTGGGCAGCTAACAACGCATGGGCGCGGTGATAAATAATTTCCCATCCATTTGGAGTTGCATTTACAATCACAAATTTATCTCCCAAATTAAGGGAATAGATAGGGAATAGAGAACAATAAAAAAGTCAAAAGGTAAAAATAGTTATCTTTTATCTTTTACCTTTTGGTTTTTGGCTTTTACCTTTTTTCCAAAGGATTAGCAATATATTTAAATGTTGGTTCAGAGTTCCAAGGGCCACGTTCATCATGTCCATTGCCATTGGTAGACAGATTGTAGTAAATATCCACAGTCTCATCAGGCTGGATATTTCCAAATAGTGGATCTGTCAATTTACCCAGTGAGTCTAGAGCTTTCATAAACATCTGGGTATGAGAAATTTCTCTTGTTAATAAGTGTACTAGAGTTTGTTTTGTACCTTGGTCGGGACATAGCTTAATTAACTCTTCGTAAGTTTGACGCGCACCAGCTTCAGCCGCAATATTCGCACGCAAATCTCTGACTACATCTCCACCTTCGTTAAGGTAATTTGCACTCCAAGCATTACCTTGACTATCTAAAAAGTGAGGCCCCATTCCTCTAACTGCAAAGAGAGTACTTTTATAAGCCTCTGTTTGATCCACATTTTTGGTATGACCCTCAATCAGTCTACCAACCATTTCTAAATGTCCAAATTCCTCAATGGCAATGTCTTGCAACATATCCCGGATTCCAGGATTCTCAACATGGAATGATTGCACCCAATATTGCAAAGCTGCTGATAATTCTCCGGTTGCTCCGCCAAATTGCTCTAATAATAACTGAGCAAAGCGAGGATTAGCATCATCAACGTTTACTGTATGAATAGGCTCTTTTTTGTGGAAAAACATGAATTGCCTCTAGAGATATTTTCAACTAAGCAAAGAGTTATCCTGATTTTGGATTTTGGATTAAAGAATCTCAAAACAATACGAAATATCCCAATTTGGGATGATCAAGCATTACATTAGTGAATGCTTGATTTTTTGTTTTGAGTTTCGTTTGTTGATTTTTCAATTGTTTTACGCGCTGCGACTTCTGCTGAGAAGCCCCCATATATAAATGGCAACCATTGCCCCGATGATAGCAATCAAAAGACCTGGAATACTAAAACTAGTAGCGGTAAATTGTAACGTTCCCGTAGCTAATAAACTATATAAACTACCACCAATGAAAGCACCAACGATACCTAAAATCATGGTAGCTAGGATACCGCCGCCTTGATGTCCGGGATAAATTGCTTTAGCGATCGCACCAGCCAATAGTCCTAATATTACCCATGCAATAATATTCATATAATGTCCTCAAAAAGTTCATCTTTACCAAGAATAACAAGCTAAATTACTTAGCGTTTCTCCCAGATGAAGTAAGTTTTGAAGCCAAAAGATAGATATAGCAGAATTAATAACAAATTCTTTTAATTAAGTCTTATGAGACTATAGTGGGTAATTGGTCAGAGGTAATTAAGTACAGAGAATTACCAGCAACCAATTACCAAGATGTTCTATGAACACAAGCTGATAGTTGCAGGTTGGTTATTATATGGCGCGAGAAAAATGTTTTTCTGGCGTTTGATTGTAAGTATCAAAAACAACAGCAACATTCCTGACTAATAACCTACCAATATCAGTGATGTAGATATGGTTAGGTGATAAAGTCACTAGTCCATCAGCTACTAATGGTTCTAATAACTTTAGTTCCAAAGCGAAATACTGATCAAAGTCAATATTATATTTCTCTGCAATTTCTGATTTATGCAATTGAAAATTCGACATAATGCACATAATCACATCGCGTCTTAAGATATCATCATCAGTGAGTTTTACACCTTTACTAATTGGTAAAGTATCGCTACCAACTGCTTGATAATATTCTTTTAACTGCTTATGATTCTGCACATAAGCATCATGCAACATACTGATAGATGTAGCACCAAAGCCAAATAAGTCTGTACCTGCGTGGGTTGTGTAGCCTTGGAAGTTACGTTGGAGGGTGCGGTTACGTTGTGCTATTGCTAGTTCGTCGTTAGCTTTAGCAAAATGATCCATACCAATAAATAGATATTGGCTTTTGGTCAATTCTTCAATAGTCATTTGCAAAATTTCTAACTTTTCCTGGGGTTGGGGTAATGCCTCCACAGGAATATGCTTTTGCGCTGGTTTTAACCAAGGTACATAAGCAAAGTTAAAAACCACAATTCGATCAGGATCTAATGCAACTGTTTTCTGTACCGTCTCACGAAAGCTCTGTAAAGTTTGATAAGGTAAACCATAAATTAAGTCTACATTTACACTGTCAAATTGAGCTGCTTTAATCCAACTCATGGCATTAAATAACATCTCTTCCGGTTGGATACGGTTGACAGCTACCTGTACTTTACTATTAAAATCTTGGATACCAAAACTAACACGATTAAACCCAATTTCTCTGAGAAAGAAAATGTAGTCTTCGTCAACGTAGCGGGGATTAATCTCAATTGAAACTTCAGCTTGTGGATCGAGGTTAAAGTTGCGAGTGATTTGTTTCCACAAAAATTCTACTTGTTCACAGTCTAAATAATTAGGTGTACCACCACCCCAATGAATTTGCAGAACTTTGCGATCTTGGTCAATCAAAGATGCTGTATGCTCGATTTCTCGTGCTAAATTGTCTAGGTATGGTTTGGCAATATTGGTATTATTAGAAATAACCGTATTACAACCACAAAAGTAACAAGCACTTTGACAAAAAGGAATATGGAAGTATAAAGACAAAGGTGATTTACGTTGATTAGAAGCAGCGATCGCAGCTTGATAATCAGTCTGGGTAAACCCTTCAGCTAACTGTGCCGCAGTTGGGTAACTTGTATATCTAGGTGCAGGAGTATCATACTTTTGAATCAATTCCAGGTCAAATCTAACTCCAGATGACAGAAAAACCATCAAATCCTCCAAGGTAATGTGACCATTCAAAAAGTGAAAAGGTAAAAGCCAAAAAGCAAAAGAACATGAAGCTATATTTGATGATTTTGATCAATTCAAGTGTGATTTTGATTACCTTTTTCTTTACACTTGATATGTTGCGGTAATCGAAATAACATCTGAAATGAAGCGATATATAAATAAATACATCAAGGTTGAGCTTTTGAAATTTGACTGATTACCTTTGCTTTATTGTCCGGTGAGATGTATAGGTATGTGTAGTCTACAATTTGTTTTTTGATTGGTCACAAATTGCCAAGAAAATATCTATGCTCTAGCTATTTTCTAGTTTAAATATTCACCGCTAGAGCCTGATGTGTTGATTGAAACCAAATTTGGGCATAGGGCATTGGGAATGGGGCATTGGGCATTGGGCATTGGGCATTGGGCATTGGATAAGACTTACTGTCTACCTTGTTTCCCTTGTCTACCCCTGCCCCCTGCTCCCTGCTCCCTGCCCCCTGCCCCCTGCCTCCCCTCACATCGCGGTTGCTTCAGTACTACCGGGGTTAGTGGTGTGAGTTAAGCTGTTAAATACTACTTGGCCAATGGCTTTGATTAAGCTGCCTTCTAAGTCTCTAGCCATTTGCATATTGAATTGGAATGCAATATTGGCTTCAGCAACAATGCGATCGCCTGTGGCATCATCAATAGATAATGAGTCCATCGCCTGACGATACTTGTTTTTAAATGCTGCCTTGTCGGGAATTTGCTCAAAATTATAGAAAGATGTGCCTTCGTAGCCAGATAATTTCAGTGTAGACTGGGCAATTTTTTGCAACATCTGACCCCCAGAAAGGTCGCCCATGTAGCGAGTGTAAGTATGACCAATTAACAACACAGGTTCATGGGCAGACAATTCATGAATGCGTTTGATGTATGCCTGTGTGCTGCTGGAAGGTGTAATTAAATTTCGCCAGTTACTGCCATAATAAAACACCATGTCTTTTTCTAAAGAGGCTTGGCGATTTAATTCAGGGAAGTACAGGGTAGCAATTACAGGGTTATTAACATGGCTAGTAATAGCAGTTTCCAGTTCACTGTAGACAAAATACAAATTGCTTAAAAATTTAGCGAAACTTTCTCTATCTACAACCCCCTTCAAAAAACATTTCATGAATCCCACATTTTCTGCTGCTGTGTGAGCTTTTTGAGTACCAGAACGCAGTTTGATGGCTAAATTGCTACTCATTTTTGCTTCCTTTATGCTTAAGTTTTCCGACAGCCACATTCACATACTCAAGATGGCTGAAAATTCGCAGTCAATACTAGAGAGAAGATTGTTATTGTAGGTTTAGAGAGGATTCGCATCGCTCTATCTAGCAACTAACACTGCTGACGCAAATCCAGACTATTTTTATATCTCCCAAAATCATTTAACTATTAATAGCTGTATAACTATACGGAGATTAATATTTTTTTATATTTCGCTTAATTTCACTACATATATTGTTGGGGGTGTGGGGGAAGACAAGGGGCAGGGGGCAGGGAGCAGGGTGCAGGGGGAGACAAGGTAGACAAGGTAGACAAGGTAGATAGTAAGTCATATCCCATGCCCAATGCCCAATGCCCAATGCCCCATTCCCAATAATCAATACCTAATCACTTCAATAATTTAACTGATGTATATAAATATGAATTTATGTTTATATAACTATAAAACCGTTTATATAAAGGAGTCTCATGGTTAATACTCTTGCAACTCCAGAGCCGCATACTCTGAAGCCAGGAATAAAAGCACCTGTTCAAGAAACTTTATTAACACCCCGGTTTTATACTACGGATTTTGAAGCGGTGGCGAATCTGGATATTTCTGCTAATGAGGCGGAAATTCGCGCCATTGTGGAAGAACTACGGGCTGACTACAACCGCCATCACTTTGTTCGGGATGCAGAGTTTAAGCAGAATTGGGATCATATTACCGGGGAAAAACGCCGCACCTTTATTGATTTTTTGGAACGTTCTTGTACTTCCGAGTTTTCGGGGTTTTTGTTGTTTAAAGAGCTATCACGGCGCATCAAAGACCGTAATCCTTTGTTGGCTGAGGCCTTTAATTATATGGCACGGGATGAGGCACGCCATGCGGGATTTTTGAATAAATCAATGGCGGATTTGAATTTGTCTTTAGACTTAAACTATTTAACTAAAAACCGCACATATACCTTTTTCCCGCCAGAGTGGGTGATTTACACCGTCTATCTATCGGAGAAAATAGGCTACTGGCGTTATATTTTGGTGCATAAGCATATGCAGGAGCATCCAGAATATCAATTTTATCCCTTATTCCGTAAATTTGAGAGTTGGTGTCAAGATGAAAATCGCCACGGGGATTTCTTTAAAGCGGTGTTAAGATCCCAGCCCAAATTATGGAAAAGTTGGCAAGCTAAGTTATGGATACGTTTCTTTTTGTTAACTGTCTTTGCTACCCACACGATGACAGTATTTGAACGGGCTAGCTTTTACGAAGTAATTGGTATCCATCCCCGCAAATACAATCAACGAGTCATTCAAGAGACAAATAACACCTCAGCTAGAGCATTTCCTGTGATTTTAAATACTAATCACCCGGAATTTTTCTGGCGTTTGGAACAGTGTTCCGAAAATAATTTGAAGCTAGCAGCAATCAAAAATAATGATATGCCTGGCTTTGTGAAATTTTTGCAAAGAATCCCGCCAGCGATCGCTATCTTTTGGAATATGTTACGGTTGTACCTAATTAAACCAATTGATACTGAAGCTACACGCCGTACAGTTATGTAATTGCTCGAAGTTAAAACAAACATAGGCAAATCTCTGCGTAAATTGCCAACCCCCTGTCTAGGGTGTTGAGTTTATACATTTTCAGGGGTGAGAAAAGAGAACTAATCTTTTGAAACGCAGAGGGGCGCGGAGGAAAACGCAGAGGGGCGCGGAGATTACCAAATTTTTGAGTAGTGTAATCAGTACATGAGTAGAGTAATAAAGGCTATATTACTCATTACTCATTACTCATTACTCATTACTCATTACTCATTACTCATTACTCATTACTCATTACTCATTACTCATTACTTATTTGACGCTGTAAATCCTTCCAACTGACACCCGCGAGACTGGGGAGAACTATATGGGCTGTTCCTACCCTTTGGGAAGGGCCGATACCTATAGCCCACATACCACCGGCTAAGGCGGCTGCAACACCTGCGGCTGCATCTTCTACAACTACACATTGTTCTGGTTTTAAGCCTAGCTGATGGGCGGCGTAGAGAAATAAATCGGGGGCAGGTTTAGGTTTTTGGACACTGTAACCATCAGCTAATGAGTCTATCTGATTGGCAATACCCAGTTTTTCGATCACAGTTTGAGCATTTTTACTGCCTGAACCAATGGCTATTTTAATTCCAGCTTGGCGGAGTTCATGCAAAAGTGCGATCGCTCCTGGTAATAAGTTCTTGGGCGTGATATTTTGAATAAGCTCCACATAGTAGCGGTTTTTCCGTGCCATCATTTCTTGAATTTGGTCTTCTGAATAAGGTCTATCCCCAATAATGAGCATCAGCGAAGCACGGCGAGATACACCCCGCAAAGCTTCATTCATCTGCCGATTAAAAGGAATACCTTCTTCATCTGCCAATTTTTGCCATGCTAAATAATGATATTCAGCCGTATCCGTCAGTACACCATCTAAATCAAAGATAAATCCGCGAATATCGGGGTATTGGGCATTGGGCATTGGGAATGGGGCATTGGGCATTGGGCATTGGGCATTGGGCATAGGAGTAAATATTTCTCCCTTGTCTCCCTCGTCTCCCTTGTCTACCTTGTCTCCCTCGTCTACCTTGTCTCCCTTGTCTCCCCCTGCCCCCTGCCCCCTGCCCCCTGCCTCCTGCCCCCTGCCCCCTACCTCCTGCCCTGCCTCCTGCCCCCTATTCCTCAAATCAAACTCATACCACTCCCCGCGCCAGTGTACTTGAAACTGCAAGCGTGACCAACCGGGGGGTAGATGGGGGTGAGCTATGGGGCCATTTTCTGTGAATTGAATCCCTCCAAAGCCAAAAACTACCGCCTGCCATACACCTCCTGCACTAGCACCGTGAATCCCATCTTGGGTGTTACCACGATGATCTTCTAAATCCACCATTGCAGCTTGCAGAAAGCGTTGGTAGGCTATGGTTGATTTCCCTAAGTCTGAGGCTAAAATACTATGAATTGGTGGGGCTAAGGATGAACCATAGGTAATATCAGTGCGGGGTGCGTAATAATCCCAATTGGTGGCTAATACTTGCTGATTGTAAGGAAACTCTGCTGATGTCCGCATCAAGTACAACAGCATTAAAACATCTGGTTGTTTGAGAACTTGGGTGTGGTTAGTTGTTTCCATGCCTAAAATAGCTTGGATGGCTTGCTGGCGTGGTTCGTAGTCGGTTAAGTCAATATCTTTCAATTGAAAAAATCCCTCAAATTGTTCAATTAATCCGGTTGAGGGTTCGTAAAGAATCCAGATTTTATTGATAATTTCTTGCCAAGAGGTTGTGATTTCTGGGGTGAGTTGCAACTTTTGGGCTAGTTCGGCCGCACGTTTGGGGAAATTTTGCTGTAACCATTGATAAATTTGTAGTGCTTGTACTAAATGCCATTGCGCCATGCGGTTAGTAAAGGCGTTGTTGTGGACAAATTCGTGATATTCATCTGCACCAATCACGCCGCGAATTTCATATCTGTCATACTGGGGGTTAAATTCAACTCGACTACCCCAAAAGATAGCTGTATCGAGAATCATCTCTGCGCCATAATCCCGCATCCACTCATCATCACCAGTGGCTTGCCAGTAGTGACAGACGGCATAGGCGATATCTGCGCTATTATGGATTTCACGATCGCGGCACCAAATTCGCACATCTTCACCATAATAATCATCTGGTAGTGACCAACGAGGGGTAACTTCATCCCCTGTATCAGCACTTTCCCAGGGGTACATTGCTCCTTTAAAGCCGTAGTGAGCCGCTTTTCGTCTTGCCCCTGCTATGGTGTGATGGCGGTAAGTGAGTAAGTTACGGGCGACATCTGGCAGGGTATAAGTAAAAAACGGCAGAATAAAAATTTCTGTATCCCAAAAAATATGACCGCGATAACCAAACCCTGACAAGGTTTTAGCTGCTATACTGACTTGAGGATCATGGCGTGGGGCGGCAATTAATAGCTGAAATAGATTGTAGCGAACTGCAAAAGCGGCTGTCTTATCCCCTTCTATGACTATGTCACAGGTTTGCCAGACTTGCTCCCAAGCTTTTTGATTTTCTGTGAATAATGTTGTGTAATCAGCTATATCTGCAATTTTTTCTTGGGCGGCGATAACTGGTGTTTTTGTTTCCCGTGAAGTGAAGACTGTGACTATATTTTCTACCGTCACAGTTTGTTGGGCTGTGGCTAAAAAGCTGGTGCTGATGCTGGGATAACCGGGGATAGTGCTGATTTGTAGAGTAGCATCACATCCCGATATAGTCATTTTCGCCGCCATACCAATTTCAATGCGGGTACTACGGGTACGACTTTCTAACCAAATCCCTTGATCTGTTTTACCTTGATCTATGCTTTCCCAGTGATTAAAACCTTGGTTTTCTGCATAGCCATTAATGCTAGCCTGAAATTCTATGACAGCATCGCCATCATAGGATGTTAATTGGCAACGTTGCCCTAAAATGTGTGTATCTGCAAGGGAGGCGAAACGTTGAAAGTGAATTTCAATAACTTGATTTTTCGGACTACGCCAACGTACCCAACGACTTAATAAACCATGACGTAAATCTAGCCGTCGTTTATATTGTAATACTTCTCCTTGATCAAGACGAAAGCGATCGCCATTAATCGTCACTACTAACGGCAGCCAGTCAGGACAATTAGCCAATTCTGTATAAACTACCGGCACATCATCATAAACACCATGAATAAATGTTGCTGGTAAGCTACGAGTATAACCTTCTTCAAAACTACCCCTTGTACCTAAATATCCATTACCAATAGTAAAGATAGTTTCCCTGACATTAATTTGCTCAGGGTTAAACTGAGTTTCAATTAATGCCCAGTCTTCATAGATAAAATCACTAGAGGTGGATTGTTGATTCATAACCCAGGTTTTAAAGTAGTAGGAATCAGGAGAATTAAAGAGTTTTAATTTATATCACTTGCCCATATGTTTATCTAGAACTTTCTCGGCTCTTGGTTTATAAATTAAGTGATATAAACTTTCCATGTAACGCAATCTAGTTTCTGTATTTTCTGGGGCAACAAAATTCCAAAAACTAAAGATTTTAGCCACTGATAATAATTTATTGCTGTGTAACTCCCAATTGTATTTATGATAGATACGCTGGCTCACCAACTCGGATATTTCTGGCCACAATTCGGGGTTGCGATCGCATTCTTTCAGAAACGTCACAATTTTATTAGCTGTCCCTGGTAAATCTGTGGGGTTAATATGAAAACTCTTATCATGATCTTCAATAATTTCTAACGCCCCACCAAACTTAGTAGCAAAAGTTGGTAAGCCGGAAATCATCGCTTCTAAAATACTGCGTCCAAAGGCTTCAAATCGGGCAAAATGTACATAAATTCCCCGACAATCAGCCGCTACTCGATAGCCTTCTCCAACTTCAAAATTAGGTAGCCGCATTCCCACCCAACGAATTTTATTTTGTAGTTGATAGTGATGAATTAAATCATGTAGTTTTTGAATTTCTGCTGCTTCTGCTGGGTTAGCCGCTTCTGAAATATGGAGTTTGCTAGTTAAAATAATTAAGTTACAATGCCCTTGTAATTCGGCACTTTCGCCAAAACATTCTACTAAACCAGTTAGATTCTTTATTGACGTAATCGGTGCTACTGCCAAAATAGGACGCTTTTGAATATTATCTAATTTACCCAGAATTTGGGGATGTTCTTGATGTAAGAGTAAGTTAGATATTTTCTGCGTTAAATTGGCATCCCGTCGCATTTTTTGGCTGTAATGAAAAAAGACTTTTTCATTCACCCCTGGCGGAATCATATTAAATTTAGGACTAAACAAATCTATGCCATCAACTACATGATACAGGTGGGGCATAGTAAAATATTTGTATGATTCATATTGTCCTATACTGTCTGGTGTGCCTACAATTTCTTGGTATGATGATGTAATGATAAAATCTGCTGCATTCATGGTAATTAAATCGGCGGTAAATTGTGCCGAAAAATGAAATTCTTCCTCAAAATTTTGCCAGTAAAGATTGCTGAATAAATATTTGGGTTTTTCTAAAGAATGAGCAATATTACAATGAGTTACTTTTAAATTACGTGCCAGTAAAAAAGCTACTAAATTACCATCTGTATAGTTACCAATAATTAAATTAGGCTTACCTTGAAAGTGAGTGATGAGTTGTTTTTCTGCATCCCAAGCAAAGGTTTCTAAATACGGCCAGATATCAGTTTTAGATATCCAGTGGTTAGTAATATTTGGATTAAATTCTTTAAAGGGAACACGTAATATCCAAGCATTTTCTGTGTCTTGTACTTTTTCGAGTGCCAAGTTACAGAATGTACCTTCACAGTGAGGAATGAGGCGAGTAAGAATAATTACATGGGGTTGAATACCAAAGCTGTCAAGACCAGCGAGTTGAATTTCTGACTGGAGTTTTTTTTCTAAACTGCGCGCTTGTTCTAAGACATAGATGACTTGTCCCAATGTTTCATCTCGTCCCATAACATCTGCTTGTGCTACCCAACCGTGAACAGACACCAAAACCACACGAAAGATAGCCGGAACACGAGCAACAAAGGCTTCGAGGATGGGTGCTTGTGGTGCTTCAATTAGTCTTTGTAGGAGTGTGAAAGTTTCTAGAGTCCGGGAAGCTGTATTTCCCCAACCAGGCTCAAAACCTAGTTGTTGTAAGTCCTGGTGAAAGTTGGTGTAGGGTTCTTCACCTTGTCGCTGACTGAGAAACTCAATTGCTAAGGGAATTTGTTGAGCTAATTGAGTGCCAGAGGAAATGCGATCGTTGAGGAGTAAGCGAGTGTTATTGTATTTTAAGGCTTCTAGGGCTAAATATAGAAGTTCAAACCAATACTCGCCATGAGTTTCTAATTGACTACATAGATAATGATTGAGGAAGGTTAGACCTTCACCAATGTTTCTTGAGTCTCTGATTCTGGGAGAATTTTCATAAAACGCCTTCAAGTCAATTTCTAAAATGTGGGGGTCGTAGGCATTGACTAGGCGATCGCTCACATCTAATAATACTTCAGGTGACATCACCTCAAACTTACTAAAATCTAATGTCAGTCGCCAAACTTCTTGGTGAGCAATTCTCGGACGCACCACAAACCAAATAGCTTCCTCCTCTAGAATGATTTCGTGGGTAAAGTGAATTAATTTCCCCACTGAAGAAGAATAGTAAAAGTATGTAGGTTTTTGGAATTGATGACAGTATTTAGCAAAAGTTTGCAGAATCTCATTTCTGAGGAAGTAACGTTTACCTAAAGCCTCTAGTGCAAATATTAGCTGATGCAGGGTAGTTTTTTCTTCACTATCAGCCAAAATAGATTGGTGTAGTTCATACATGGCGATTTCCCACACTCTATAAAGTTAGTCGTAATTTAGAACTAACTTGTTGAGAAGTAAGTAGAACGGTGTAAATAATTAAAGGTTTGTAGTGAGGACTTTAGTCCTCTCTTAAGGACTAAAGTCCTTACTACGAACTAAATTCATTTTTTTTACATTACTTTACATAGTTTGGTTTTTTCAAGTCGTTCTACTTATCTTTCCCTTTTATGTCTCTATGGTAGATAAGCTTGAATACGAGTTACTTCTAGCTTTAGGAGGAAACAAAAATCATCCAGAGTGCTGCGTCAGTCTGCGAAAACCTAACTCCATCCTCAAAAAAATGCCAATTTGGCTGAAATTGGTAGACAAAAACTAGTATTCTGTATTTTAGTTAACTGTTTTATTCCCAATTTCTTGGTTGAAAACTTGCCAGATAAATTAAGGAAAGATTATGAATAAGTAAAATATATATTTGATTGGTGAGGGAAATTAACTACCAAAATCAGCGTTAAACTGAGAAATAATTTTCATTTCCTACTTCCTAAGCTCAAATTAAGCAAATCAGTTCCATAATCAAAGTAAATTACGATATGTTTAATTGAACATCAAATTTCTCAATGGTCTACATTCTGAACAAGTTACCTGAGAGATGATTATGAACTACCAAATTCCTTCTTCATCGAAAAGTTTTCATAGTGCAATTACTAATGAACAGTTAAATCAAATTATTGCAGCTATCACTGATGGTAGATATTCCTGGGCTTGTGTGTTAATTTTACGCTTTGTTGGTTACAATCCACTTCACTTTATTCCGCAGCGAACTTATAGCCGTTTAATGAAGGAAAATAAACAAATTCCTAGCGTAACATTAATGAACAGTTCTGAGTTCAATGAATGAAAACTTAAAGGTTTGTAGTAAGGACTTTAGTCCTCTCATAAATAAGGACTAAAGTCCTTACTACGAACTAAATTGTGCTTAACCGAACCTAGGGTGTTGACTTTGATGAGATTTACCTATTCTTTATTCATACAGTTTTGGTGTTATCATCGGTGAGCCAAATTCAATAAGTAATAAGTAATAAATCATGGGTATTTACTCATTACTCATTACTCATTACTTATTACTCATTACTTAAAGAAGGAAAGAATTGTGCATGAATTTTTCACCCCTGAAAAGGTACAGAGTCAACAGCCTACCCCAAACACGACATCCTACTCCCTGTTCATATCATCTTGTGTTTCCACTGGCTTAATTTCACACACGAGTTCATATACAGCCGTTTGTGGTGGTTCAGCAAATAATGGCATCATTTGTTTTAAAATATTTTGATAAGCTTCATTTTGATTAGCAGTCATATCTTCTACACTTTCCCAAAATATTACAGATATACCCTTATCTGTACCTGGTTCTTGCAATAAATAAGCTCCTTTGAAACCATGAGTGTAGGTTAAGACTGCCTCTTCATAGAGTTTTTTTGCCGCTTCAAATTTACCTGGCTTAAATTCTCCAATGGCAACTTGTGCAAAGTTATGTCTGAGAAAATCTTGGAAATCCATAGAATTTTTACTCCTATTTTGTATGATTTTATACTATAAACTATAGTCTCATCCTAATTCATGATGAAGCGGTAGGGAGTGCAAAATATTATTAATAATTCATCTTCCCATAGTTATATAATTCACGAATTTGATATTTAAAAAACTTATAAACATTTTCAATATCTATATCATTTGATATTCATGACATTGAGTTCAAGATTAAATAGTGATTGTAGAATAATCATCAGTTGTTAGCAAGTCATCAGCTATGGTGCATATGAGTTGCACCTATTTTCTTGTTGATTATTGACTGTTAACAAACTTCATGAAGGAATGTGTAATTTTAAGTGTACTATAGGAGTCATATTTGGTTTGTAAATATATACATAGAGGAGGCAAATTGCAGTGTGAATTTTCCTCCTGCGGTCTTACGGTTGTCTTAGCCGCGAAAGTACGGCATCCCCAAAGCTGGTGGTGCGTTATGGCTTACGCCTAAAACACCCTACATATACTGGAATTTTTTCTCCAAATTAAACAGGGTGCCTATAACTTAAGTAGAACGGTGTAAATAATTAAAGGTTTGTAGTAAGGACTTTAGTCCTCTCATAAGGACTAAATGCAGTTTTTTTTACATTACTTTACATAGTTTGGTTTTTTCAAGTCGTTGTACTTATATAGCAATGGGATTTGAGTCAGAGCAAATATTAGCCGTGGGGAGAGAATAACTTGAATGCTTAAGATTGTACTAGTATGTAACCTAGAAAATCGAAAAATACATAAATAATATTGAAGATATTGCCCTAGTTTGTAAAATTAATCTTATGCAAAAAAACTTAACTAGACTAATTAATCCATAACATAGGATAATCTCTTTAAGCTAGGAAGTGATCATATTCCTAATTGAAAAATAGAATAATTTTGTGGCATATCTAAACACTGTCAAACGTCTCAGTGTTTTTATTTATTTGGCACATCAACTTACTTGATGCGCCAAAGTTATAGAAAGATATATAGGGTGCATTGGCTATATCAAACCTAAGAAATATCAATAAGTTCCGATTCCTGACACATCCTAGCTAAAAGCCAATTTGGACTAATTGATTTTTTGGTATCCCCTAAAATCATGACAATTGACGAATTAACTATGCAGTTCGACAAGCATCTCATTGATTTACCTAATGTGTATCATGCCATCAATCGTTACCCTGTCACGATTGAACCTGATAGTGATGTAGTCGATGCTATTAGCTTGATGTATCAAAACAGAAGTGAAATATTGCCGTTCACGAGCTTAAACGCAGTGGAGAACCCTGGCAACAGCTATTTACAAAAAACTAGCTGTGTTTTAGTAGTAAAGGCACAAAAAGTATTAGGAATATTTACAGAAAGAGATATATTGAGTCTGGCTGCATCAGAGATAGATGTTTCCCAAGTCAAAATTGCCCAGGTGATGACAAAGCCGGTCATAACAATGAAACTGTCACATCTGCAAGATAGTCTGACAGCCTTGTCGGTAATGCACAATCATCAAATTGATCATTTGCCCATTGTGGATGATGAGGAATGCTTAGTAGGAATTGTAACTCTCACTACTTTGCTACAAGGGTTTAATCAGTTACCGATGGTGAGTGTTGTTAAGGCGGTGAAAAAACCATCAAAGCAAGTTTGGCAACCCGAAATGATTGAGCAGCAAATGGGTGAAGAAGCATTACCAGAGAGTGAAACAGAGCGCAACCGAATAGAGTTAGCATTGCGAGCTAGTGAGGAGAAATTTCGTTGTCTGGCGGAAAACACCCATGCTTTAATTTGGATAGCTGAATTAGCTTCAGGAGCGAATATATACGTTAATTCTGCTTATGAAAAAATTTGGGGACGCTCTGTAGAGAGTTTGCGTCAAGATCCATTATCTTGGATAGCATCATTACATCCAGAAGATTGCGATCGCGTCCTTGCTAAAATAGAGCGACAAAAACAGGGTGAAGCCACCAATGAAGAATATCGCATTCTCCGCCCTGATGGTTCAGTACGTTGGATTTGGGATCGGGGTTTTGCTCTAGGTGATGAACAAGGCCAAGTATATGCCTATGGAGGCATTGCAGAAGACATCACCGAACGCAAACACACAGAAGAATTACTGCGGCAAAGTGAAGAAAGGTTAAGTTTAGCTCTAGCATCCGCCGAGATGGGGATGTTTGACTGGAATCTCTTAACCAACGCCACCCATTGGTCTGCGGATATGGGGAAACTCTATGGACTCCCCCAAGGTACTATTTGTCCAAGCCCGGAAGCCTTTTTGCAGTTAGTTCATCCTGAAGACCGAACTTCTTTCAGAAAGGCAGTGAACCGCAGTATTGAACAAAATCAACAATTCGCCATTACCTATCGAGTTATATGGCCTGATGATAGCATTCACTGGATCAGTACAAAAGGTCAAACTTACTATAACGACATGGGACAACCCATGAGAATGGTTGGTACAACCAGAGATATCACCGAGCGCAAACAAGGGGAAATCGCCCTCAAAGAAAGCGAAGAACGCTATCGTTCCGTAGTTACAGCTATGCAAGAGGGTGTAGTCTTACATCAGCGCGATGGCAAAGTAGTTGCTTGTAATGCCAGTGCAGAAAGGATTTTAGGACAATCAAGTGATGGCATCATGGGGCGTTTCTGCGATGATGTCTCTTGGCGAACTATCCATGAAGACGGTTCTCCGTTCCCTGGTGAAGAACATCCCGCAATGGTGAGCTTACGCACCGGGCAACCTTGTACAAATGTGATTATGGGAGTTCACAAACCCAATGGACAATTAACTTGGATTTCGATTAATTCTCAACCCTTATTTCGTAACAATGAAACTACACCCTACGAGGTAGTAGTTTCCTTTACTGATATTAGTGAACTGCAAGCCGCACAGCAAGAACAGCAACAAGCACAGCAAAAAATCCGCCAACAAGCCGCCTTATTAGATATTGCCACCGATGCTATTTTTGTTCGAGACTTAAACAATCACATTCTGTTCTGGAATCAAGGTGCAGAACGGCTGTATGGTTGGTCAGC
This sequence comes from Aliinostoc maniaoense, assembly GCF_058172895.1. Lineage (NCBI taxonomy): Bacteria > Bacillati > Cyanobacteriota > Cyanophyceae > Nostocales > Nodulariaceae > Aliinostoc > Aliinostoc maniaoense. The sequence goes on from NZ_CP187952.1 coordinate 617,471, forward strand.
TTCAGAAATTATCGGCACTCAACCCCAGGAATTACTATATCCAGAAATTGCCTGTGATTTCCATCAAATAGCATGGGAAATTGTCCAGGCGACTGGTGTGTGGCAAGGAGAGTTAGAAAAAATTACCAAATCAGGCCAAGAAATCATTGTCGAAAGTCGGTGGACACTGATGCGGGATGAAACAGGGCAACCTAAATCAATTTTGATTGTAGATACCGACATCACCCAGAAAAAACAATTAGAAGAACAGTTTTTTCGCACTCAACGTTTAGAAAGCTTAGGTACACTTGCCGGTGGTATTGCTCACGACTTAAATAATATTTTGACACCTATTTTGGCGGCGGCTCAACTCTTAAAAAATACAAATAATCACAAACTAGAACCATCCCCAAGGGGGGGCGGCAGAACATCCCAACAACACCTACTAGACATTATAGAAAACAATGCCAAACGAGGAGCAGGCTTAGTTAAACAAGTATTATCCTTTGCGCGGGGATGTAAAGGAGAACGTACCATAGTCCAACTCAAACACCTAATTACCGATATTATTCTGATTGGTAAACAGACATTTCCTAAATCAATTCAATTTGCTGCCAAATTACCAGAAGACTTATTTGCTGTCTGTGGAGATGCTACCCAATTACATCAAGTATTGATGAATTTAGTAGTTAATGCCCGTGATGCTATGCCAGAGGGGGGAAAAATCACTATCTCTGCGGAAAATATTTTTATTGATGAAGCTTACGCCAGTATGAATATTCATGCTCAAGTTGGGCATTACATTCTAGTTAAAATCAGCGATACCGGCATGGGGATGCCACCGAAAATTTTAGATAGAATTTTTGAGCCATTTTTTACTACCAAAGCAGTAGGTACAGGTACAGGATTAGGACTTGCCACCGTACTCGGTATCACCAAAAGCCACGGTGGTTTTGTGACTGTGACTAGCAAAGTCAGCGAAGGTAGCCAATTTAACCTATTTTTACCCGCAGTGCCAGCCGTAGGAGATTCAGTTACTGAAAATACACTCACCCCTCAAGGTGATGGAGAGTTAATTTTAGTTGTCGATGACGAAGTGCAGATTTGTGAAATCACCAAAATGATTTTAGAAAGTCACAACTATAGAACCTTAACTGCTAATAATGGTATCGAAGCGATCGCCCTTTATGCCCAACACAAGCATCAAATTAGTGCAATTTTCATGGATATGATGATGCCCGAAATGGATGGCATCACCGCTATTCGTACCATGCGGAAAATGAACCCCAAAGTCCAGTTTATCGCTTGTAGTGGCCAAAACTCACCAGAAGCCCTAGAAGAAGTTGCGGGGATTAATATTCATCAAGTATTATCTAAACCTTTCACCGCCGCAGAATTATTAAATAGTTTGCAGAATTTACTTCGCAACAATTAATTATAGCGATTTCCAGTTAAGTGAGGTATGGGTAATATTTTAAACGCAAAGGGGCGCAAAGTAAAGCGCAAAGGTACGCAGAGGTTTGTACCTCAGCAGGCTAGGAAAGGCTATATATTACTCATTACTCATTACTCATTACTCATTACTCATTACTCATTACTCATTACTCATTACTCATTACTCATTACTCATTACTCATTACTCATTACTCATTACTTAGTTTCAGCTGACAGAATTGCCACATATCGCTAAAGTAGTTGAGGACTGTTAACCATTTCTCAACTTTGACGCATCCATCTATGGATAGAAAAACTCAACGCTTATTACTGCTTGTGGCTTCCTGTAGTGTAGCTGGTGTAATTTTAGGGGGTAGTGCTAGTTGGGCTGAAAGCAATTTGTGCTTGCAAGCCAAACAAGTTACAAGCGATTGCTTAACTCAAAACCCGATAGAAAAAACTATAGCAGGCATGAGTACAGGATTGTTAGCCGGAGCAGGAGCGGCTTTTGGTGTAGCCTGGAATGTGCGGCGAGAAGATTAAATCAGTTATCAGTGACTTGATAACTGATAACTGTTAACTGTTAAAAACTGTAATTGCGATCGCGTACCCATAGACTAACAGGTACAGCATTACCTTGGGGGTCTACTTTCACTTTGACAGTGATTGGCCGTAGCTGTCTAGTGCGATTTTGTCTAGCAGAACGGCGAATATCTTCAGAAATCATTTGCCGTTGTTCATCAGCAATATTAAATGTTTCTACGCCGTAGTTGACAAAACCATTTTCATAAACACCTCTGAGGGCTACTTGATTGTTGGGCAGGGACGTAGGTAAGGTACTAGTTACACGCACAGGCCGCCAAGCTCTAGGCACACCACGACTAAAAGATGATTGTTCTCGCAAAATCACATATAAATTAGTACCTGAAAGTAACCGTCCGTTCCTCGTGCCATTTTGCCTCACAACTTCATTCCACCCTGGTAATCTTCTCAAATTAGAGATTCGAGCTATGTTGTAATCAAGATTGAGAGTATAACCTTGCAAGACATTTTCAGGAGATGCACTCACAGTCTGCAAAATCACATCTTTGCCTGTGAGACTAGTATAGGCAGCTTGGGTAGGCACAGACAAAATTATTCCTGTTTGTAGCATTAAAGGCACTAATAACCGCCAAAAAGGCAAAGGCTGGTTATATTTTTGTTCTGTCGCCGTTAAGTAATCTTTAAAAGTTAGCTTCTTGGAGAACTCCGCTTCAGGAGACAAAGTTTGACTTTTACTAGATTCAGAAGATTTATCTGACATGGGCGTAGTCCTAAAAATAATAGTTTGTGGAGGAAATGAAAATAGGACTTACGCAGAGGGGGCAGGGGGCAGGGGGCAGGGAGCAGGGAGCAGGGGGAGAGTTATTATCCAGTCAACAGTTAACAGTCAACGGTTAATAGTGGCTATTAATCTTTATTCTTATTGCCTGATGAACTGGATGAACTAGAACCACCGGTGACACGGCGTTCAAACCACAATCCTGCACTGATTAATGTTGAACCGCACATGACGAAAACCATTGATCTAAAGAGTAAATCAGTGTTGTACTCTAGTACTCGACTAATAACTAGTAAAGTTAACAATAGCATACCGCCCCAAAAGGAGCGTCTATTGTTGAGTTTTAATCCTTCTTGAATGAATCCCCAAGAGAGTACTACTAACAGCACACTGAAAATAAAACTGCCTAAGTCGCCAATACGATTAATAGCTTGATGCCAAAACGGGACTACAACGATAAAACCTAGAAAGGTAGCAATCAAACCAGTTTTAAAAACCACTTCCCGACGGGGTGGGTTATTGGTTTGACGTAAGAGAAATAGCCATTGTAAGACGGCTAAACCACTGAGAATCCCCAAATCAATGATTGGCAAAGACATAAAAGCGTTGATGCTGTTTCTCGGTGCAAAGGAATTAAAAGCTATTCCTTGCCACGGGGAACGGAAGGAGAGGGCATAAAAGACTAAACCAAAGGCAATTAAAGCTAAATTACGGGCTAGGGGTTGAAATAATCTGTAATTGATCGTGGGAAACAGCAGATCGTCGTAACTCCAGAATAATGCAGGTGGCAGTGCTAATGCAAAAGATGCCACCCAAGGAGCCATATTCGAGAAATTCTGTAATGGTAGGGGGTTAAGGTTGAATTGCAGGGAACTGGCAAAAAAGAAAGCGGCGAAGAAGAAAATCCACCGGGAACGGCAGGAGTAAGCTAAAGGTACAAACAATAGCCATGAGATTAAAGGCATATGTCGGACTGCTAACCTAGCCCAATTCCAGTCAGCCGATGATGGAGAAGCCCATAAATCTCCTACTCCAGTCCAATAACCAATCTGCACGAGGATAATAGCCAAAATTCCCAAAGAATTGAGGGAGAGACTATAGGCCATGAATGACACACCAAATCCCCAGGCTAGAAAGAGTTGTGTAGCCGAACCACTGATATTAAAAATCTGCGCCATCAAAAAGATGTTAACGCCGAGGATGAAAGCAGCTAAGATTAATAGTGCTTCTCCTAAAATGCGGTTATTGCGTTGTTTCTTTTTGCCTTCACTTTTATTGAGTGTGGGTTCTGTCCAGGTGTAAAAACCTGTGATGCTAACGAAGATAAACAAACTCATCATCATGATGAATTTGACTTCTCTTGACCAGGCAAACCAGTTAGCCGCTACAAAAGTGGTCACACCTAAGATTAACAGGATACCACCGACAGCGATCGCAATCATCATAAAGCGATCGCGCGCAGCTGCTTCTAAATTTTTAAATTGATGGCGATCGGCAATTTGTTGATATTGGGAAGCACTAATTATTCCTTCATCACGCCATATCTGTGCTTCCCGTCGCAGTCTCTTCTGAAAATTATCAAACATCGTCACCCTCTCTAGTGCGTTTGGGCAGCTTGGTAATCAATTGTCCAGGATTTACGCAAAGAGATATTAAATGGGGAATTGGGAATGGGGAATGGGGAATAGGGAATGGGGAATAGGGAATGGGGCATTGGGGTAAATATTTCTCCCTTGTCTCCCTTGTCTCCCTTGTCTCCCTTGTCTTCCTTGTCTCCCCCCGCCCCCTGCTCCCCGCCCCCTGCCTCTTCCCCATTCCCCTATTTAATAAATGGTGGTCATTATATTCTAAAGTATGAGGCAAAACTACTCATAAGTATTGTTCTTCTGTAACAGTTTTACTAATGGAAAAACCATCAAATTTACTGCTGAAACTTGCACGACGTTTGTCTGAAAACCCTGATAAACAAGAAAAGTTTATTCAAGCATTAATTTCTCCTCAGTCCTTTCATCCCTGTATTCTTTGGTGTCAAAATCAGCCAGATATCTTACCTTTTTCAGTAGAATCGCCATTGAATTGGCAGCCACAGTTTATAGATAGATTACAATTAGGAGAAAAACCCGGTAAACACCCCTTACATGATCAAGGATATTTTTACTGTTTAGATTTTTCGTCTGTATTTGCAGCTTCTATTTTATTAGCAATTCCCCAATCAGTGCAGTTAATTTTTGATATGTGTGCTGCACCAGGAGGTAAAAGTATATTTGCTTGGCAAGCTTTGCAACCAAATTTAATTATCTGTAATGAAGTAATCGGTAAACGTCTAGGAATGCTGATATCTAATTTAAAGCGTTGCCAGATTAGTCCTAGCATTATAGTCAATCGAGATTCTAGTATTTTTGCCGAAAATATCCCCCTCACCTTTGATTTAGTATTAGTTGATGCCCCTTGTACTGGACAATCTCTATTAGCAAAAGGAGAAAAAGCCCCAGGATGTTTTCACCCAACTGCTATTAATAAAAGTGCTAATCGTCAAAAAAGAATCATTGCCAACTCCGCCCAACTAGTTGCACCCCAAGGTTATTTAGCTTATATGACTTGTACCTATTCGCCTGAAGAAAATGAACAGGTATGCGAGTGGTTTTTATCACGCTTTCCGCAGTTTCAGCCAGTAAAAGTAACTCATTTAGAAAATTATCAATCACATCTCACAACTATTCCCTGTTATCGTCTATTTCCTGAAGATAGATTAGGTGCAGGTGCTTTTACTGTGTTATTTCAAAACACTAATATTGATGAAAAACCACACCTAGACATGGAAGTTTTAAATGATTTAGGTATTATCCAGAAAATTTAAAACAGTTATCAGTTTCAAAAATTAATCATCCCTGAGACAGACAAGTAAATAAACCATCACACCTCATTAGTCGGAAGAGAGTTAACTGGTTGCTTTCTTAGGATGACTGTAGGAATTAGAAAGTCTACAAACAAAATAAATCCCGTTTCTAGAAAGCAAAAAGTGAGGTTTATATGACAATTACAGGATTAGATATTTTTGATACTACGTTGCAGAATACTATGCCTTGGGTAAATGAGTTATGTAATAAGCTCGGATGGGAGAATAAACACAAAGTATTCCAAGGTTTACGGGCAACCTTGCACGCTTTGCGCGATCGCCTCACAATAGAAGAAGCTGCTCATTTAGGCGCACAATTACCCATTTTACTAGGGGGATTCTATTATGAAAACTGGCGACCTGGAGCGACTCCCATTAAAGATAGAACCAAGGAAGCATTTTTACAACATATCCGTGATTATTTCCGCACCTCCGATCCCGATATTGATGCTGAGATGGTAGTGCGTGCTGTCTTTAAACTTTTGGCTGAGAAGGTAACTAAAGGCGAAATTGCAGATGTAATTAATATGATGCCTTCACAATTACGAGAACTTTGGCCTGAAGAAGCGCGTGCTTAAAATAATTCGTAATTCGTAATTCGTAATTCGTATTACGAATTATTATCTTACTTTTCGCCCTTTATAAAATTCAATACTTACAATTTAACGATGTTTTTCATACCGTCCTATTAATTCTGCTGTTGCTAAAATATGCCCTGACATAGCAGCTTCAACTGCTTGTTTTGTAGCACCAAAATCTAGCCCTAAAGGAGTATCTAAAGCATAAAGTTTGAAAAAGTAACGATGAGTTCCTTGGGGGGGACAGGGTGGAAAATAACCGAATTGTCCAGCATCATTTTTTCCTTGTATGCCACTTCCATCTAGTCTTGGTGTAGTGGGAATTGCCTCTGATAAGTGGTTAGTATGGCTAGGTAAATTATACAAAACCCAATGGACAAACGTTCTATTTGGTGCATCTGGATCATCGACAATCAACACAAAACTTTGTGTTTCTATGGGGGCATCTTCCCACTTTAATGTAGGAGAAATTCCTGCGCCTTCACAAGAAAATTTCAGTGGAATCATCCCATTTGCAGAAAAGCTATCACTTAGTAGTCTCATACTAATTAACTGGTGATATTAAAAATGATGATTGTATGCAATTATCGTAATCATCAGAAATTTCTTGATCCTCTTTCTGAAGTTACAATTATCTATCTTAGTAATAATACTGAAGCAATGGGAAAAAGCCTTGAATAAAATATACTGATAATTATCTGGGTTATTTTATGTCAGGCGTGTCTTTTCAGTGTGAGAATTTAAAAGATCAAGTTGACTCTATATTACAACTTTTACAGCAGGAACAATCTTTGCGATCGCAAGATATTACACCTGTACAAACTTCTTTAGTCAAAGCAATTTCTCCTAGATTTGAAATTGTATTTGCTGGGGCTTTTAGTGCGGGTAAATCAATGTTAATTAATGCCCTGTTAGAAAGAGAATTACTCTATAGTGCAGAAGGACACGCCACAGGTACAGAATGCAAAATTGAGTATGCAGAACTAGAGCAAGAACGGGTAGTTTTAACTTTTTTAAGTGAAGTAGAAATACGAGAGCAAGCAGCTTGTTTATGTCAACAATTAGGCTTTAAAACAGCAGCTAATCTCAATCAATCGGAAGTCGTTAATCTGTTATATCAAGGCTGTGAAGCAATTATTTTACAAGAGGGTGGCGAGAATAGATCAGAACGAGCTAAACAAGCCAAAGCATTAATATTATTATTACAAGGATATGAGGCTAACCGTCAACATATTCATACTATCAATAATGCTACCTATTCAATGGAGCAATTTAACTTTTCTAATTTGAAAGAAGCGGCTGGATATGCGCGGCGTGGCAGTAATAGCGCAGTTCTCAAGCAAATTGAATATTATTGCAACCATCCCTTATTGCAAGATGGTAACGTAATTATTGATACCCCTGGTATTGATGCACCAGTGGAAAAAGATGCACAGTTAACTTACGCCAAAATTCAACATTCCGATACATCGGCGGTGGTGTGTGTGCTAAAACCTGCCTCTGCTGGTGATATGACGAAGGAAGAAACGCAACTTTTAGAGAAAATGCGGCAAAATGGCAGCATACGCGATCGCGTTTTTTATGTCTTCAACCGCATCGATGAAACGTGGTACAATACCCAACTCAGGCAACGGCTAGATAATTTAATTAACGGAGAGTTCCGTGATACTAGGCGAGTTTATAAAACTAGTGGCTTACTTGGGTTTTACGGCAGTCAAATTAAACAAACAAGCCAACAAGATCGCTTTGGTTTAGATTCTATTTTTGCAGATAGTGTTAAAGGTGTAAATGGAGTAGAAGAAACACCACAATTTGTTTACGCTTTTAATAACTATTGTGTAAGTTCCGGTAAGCTAGCTGCTACTAATTTTCGGATTTCGCTCAATGGGTTTGAATCACCCAATACTAATTATGTACGAATTTTAGCTGAACAAGGCACACCTTTAATTAATCAACTCATTCAAGACAGTGGGATTGAAGAATTTCGCACAGCTATTACTCGTTATCTCACTGAAGAAAAGCGTCCCCAACTTTTTCAAACTCTCGCTGATGATTTAGAAGATATTTGTATTAAACTGAAAAAACACTATCAATCATTGTATCAAGACTTAGATAGTCAGCCCCAAGAAATTGAGACGATGAAAAAACAGGAATTGCAACGTCTCAATCAACAATTACAACAAGTCGGCAGAGATTTTAGTCAGCAAATCACCGAAGAAGTTAATCAGGTAATTAATAATGCCTGTAACTTTTTTGAAGGAGATTTCAAGCAATTACAATCACGGATGATTCATCGGTTAGATGAGTTGTTAGATACCTTCTCTGTAGCTGATGCTTATCGACGTGCCACTCTCAGCCATCCTCGCAATGCTACCGCGCCATTATTAGCAATTTTAGTAGAGGCATTTTATTATCTAGCTAATCAATTAGAAGATATTTTAGTTGAATCATCCCAACAACTCGTTGCTAATCTTTTTCAAAGGTTAATGGAGAGAGTTCGTAAATCAGAATATTACCGTCAATTATATCGTTTATTAGGTAATGATGCCGGGATTGAAAAACAGATTAAAGTCTTAGAAAAACGTGTGTGTCAATCTTTAATAGATGCAGCTAGTGTAGAGTGCGATCGCTTTGTGCGTGAAAGTCATTTATTCTATGATGAAGGCACTTTTTCTATCTATCAATTCCGCCAAACATTGCTGCAAACTTCCCAAGGTTATGACTGTGAAAGCATGGTAGAAGCTCAACCAGCCATTAGACAATTATTAAAGTTAGATTTTGAACCAAAGGTTTTTCAAACCATCCACAAAACTTTCCGCCAAACCATTAATCAAATCCTCAAAACTCAATTATTACCAATGGCTGAAACCCAAGCCGAAGAAATTTTACAACAGTATCCCCAAGCACGGGTTTATTTAGAACAAACTCTGCAACAAGAAGCTGAGGAAAAGATTGATCATAATCGGCGGTTACTCACTGCATTAACTAAAAAAATTGACGCTTATAATGCGGCAGTTACTAATATCAATAGTGACTTACAAGCTATGCAACTATATGACCATCTCTTACCTGTAGTTACCATTAGTGAATCAGAATTTATAGAGAAAATAACTGCTACTAATGGAGTAATTATTTCAGATGGTTTATTGGATGGACTGGCACAGTTTTAGAATTATCAATTCCTAATTTGTAATTTGGAGATAAGTAGGGTGTGTTAGGCGTAAGCCGTAACGCACCTCTGAGAGATTGGGGTGCGTTAGCGACAGCGTAACGCACCCTACTAAATAAGTTATATTACGGTCAGCTTTTAGCAAAACGTCTGACAGCAAATAAACTGCCAATTAATCCCACAACTGCACCGAAACTTAACAAAATTAAAGGTAAGAGTAAAATTTGTGTAGGAGTAAGTTGTAAACCATTAGTAATAAATTGAATAAATTCTGGTTGATTGGTGAGTAACTGACTAATAAACTGTTGAATGACAGAAATAAAACTCCAAGCGATCGCACCACCAACTAAACCAAAGGCAATGCCCTGTAAAATAAATGGAAGATAAATCCAGGCGGCAGTTGCACCCACTAGCTGCATAATTTCAATTTCCTGACGACGCGCTAACACAATCAGACGGATGGTAGTAGTAGTGACAGCGATCGCAGTTAATGTCAAAATACTCGTAATTGTCAAAGTCACCAAATTTAACCCCCGGTGCAATTGAGCAATCCGTTTCACCGCCTCATCAATATACTGCACTGTTTCTACCCCCTGTAACTTAGCCAGTTGCGTAGCTAAATGAGGCACAACTTCAGGGTTACTTGCTTTCACCTTCACTTCATCAACCAAAGGATTCTCGCCTAGTTGCTCAGTTGCACCATCAATATCAGAAATCCCCAATTCCTTGACTAACCTAGTCCAAGCTTGTTCTTTAGGAATAGTTTGCACATTTACCACACCTGGAATTTGCACCGCCATAGTTTCGATAGTTTGCGCCGATATCCCAGATTCCAGATACACTGATACCTCTAGCTGACTACCGAATTGATTCAGGAGTTTTTCTACTTGCCAAGAAGTCTGCAAACTCAAACCAAACAAAAATAATAATACCGTCACGGTACTAACCGCCGCCCAATTCATCCAACCGCCACGCAGTAAACCCAGAAAAGTTTCTTTCAACAGGTAGTCAAGTTTTGTGAGAAATTTAAACACAGATCACCCCAATGAGCTTAATCCAGCACAACACTACCTTTTATAACCCTCTTACCCCTGTGCGTTGAAAAATCAAACATTTAAAATCCTCCCAGTCAAGCTAAAACTAGATTGATACAATTAAATTAATTGGAATTTTTACAATCTAGCCATCGAGAATCATGCCTTCTGAAATTGCTGTTGAGAAGAAAAAGTTAAAAAATCCGCCTTTACAACTTCACTATCTAGGCGATCGCGTCCTGCGTCAACCAGCCAAACGCATCACCAAAATAGATGATGAAATTCGCCAACTAATACGCGAAATGCTGCAAACTATGTACAGCAATGATGGCATAGGTTTGGCTGCACCCCAAGTAGGAGTTCATAAACAGCTAATTGTCATCGACTGCGAACCCGATAACCCAGCTAATCCACCACTAATATTGATCAACCCCACCATCAAACAATTCAGCCAAGACATTTGTATGGCTCAGGAAGGGTGTTTGAGTATTCCCGGTGTGTATATGGATGTCAAGCGTCCCACCGTGGTAGAAGTCGCTTATAAAGATGAAAATGGCCGTCCCCAAACACTCAAAGCCACCGACTTACTCGGACGCTGCATTCAGCATGAAATGGATCACCTCAACGGTGTAGTGTTTGTAGATCGTGTAGATAATTCCTTGACTTTAGCACAGGAGTTATCTAAAAATGGCTTCTCGTATCAAGCAGTCAAACCAGTAGCGTAGGTGGTCTAGTAGTGTATTTAACTCCAAAAAGCGGTTTTTTTCTAGCTAGCTCTTGTGTAACAGCCATTGCAGCTGTTGGCTCAGTGTTTGAATTAAGTTCAGGACAGCCAGATTTAGGCGTGCAAATCACCTCCATTATCTTAGGGTTGAGTATTCCTCTCACGGGATTATTTTTTATTGCCGCAGTTAGGGACGCACGGGCTAACATTAAATAAGCATCAGGTACATAAAAAGGGAAAAGGATGAAGTTAACTAGTAAGGTTCATTCTTTTCCCTTTTCTCATGGGTGTAGGGGTGTAGGGGTGTAGGGGTGTAGGGGTGTGGGGGTGTAAGGGTATTTACTCATTACTTATTACTTATTACTCATTACTCATTACTCATTAGCCTACCCTCATACCCCTAATTTGCTAGCGATCGCCTCTACAATGAGAAAATGCTGATCACTTCTACTCAACTACTCAGACTCTCGCAAGGACATCTCAATTTACTAGAGACTTGTCCACGTAAATTCCAGCACACTTATCTAGAACAACTCAACTCGCCTTTAGATCCTCAACACGAAGAACGTCAGATTTTAGGTAGTCGCTTTCACTTGCTGATGCAGCAGCGAGAAATGGGTTTACCAATTGATCATCTCTTAGCCGCAGATACAAAACTCCAAAGTTGGATGTCTGCTTTTGCTGAGGCAGCACCAGAGATTATCCAACCTGTCAGGAATGGAGAAGTCTTTCGGGAAAGTGAACATTACCGCACATTACAAGTGCAAGATTATTTACTCACAGTTATTTATGATTTACTCATCAGCGATTTTCAACAAGCGCAAATTCTAGATTGGAAAACCTATCCCAAGCCACCAGATAAACGCAAGTTAGCCCAAAACTGGCAAACTCGTTTATATATGTACGTTTTAGCAGAAACGAGCGCGTACTTACCCGAAAATATTTCTATGACCTATTGGTTTATTCAGTCTGAAGGTAAACCCCAAAATATAAAATTTACTTATAGCTCTAGCGAACACGAAAAAACCGCTAAAAAACTGCATCAGTTATTAAATAAGTTAACTAATTGGTTAGCACTTTATCAACAAAATCAGCCATTTCCACAAGTTGTAGACAGTAGTAAAGCTTGTAATTATTGCCAGTTTGCAATGAGATGCGATCGCATTCCCACCACTGAAGAAACTAACAACCAAAACTTATTACCAAATATCGCTAACATTCAAGAAGTAAGTATTTAATTGGGTATTGGGTAATGGGAAACTACCTTATTGTAAATTCAACGGTATAAGACCCCTACGTCTACACGTAGTATCAGTTGAGTTGGTGTTTAAATCCCTAACTTCAACTGTCTTTAATTTTGAATTTTGAATTTTGAATTTTGAATTGTTAACATCCTACACCTCTACACCCTTACACCCTTACAATTTATGACTAACTTTGATCAAAGTGATGCTATCTATGTACGTGAGTTAGGTATTGATGATATTGCTCCCGTTTATCATTTGGGAGAACAATTATTCACTAGTGATTTGTATCCTTATCTATATCGTACCTGGGATGAATGGGAAGTCATTGGACTTTACAATACAGATCCAGAATACTGTTTAGTTGCAGAAACAGATGGCGAATTAGCAGGATTTATTTTAGGAACAATTATTACCAAAGCATCCTGGACTTATGGCTACATTTTATGGCTAGGAGTTAATCCTAAATTTCAACGTCAAGGAGTTGCTGACAAGCTAGTTGATAAAGTCGTGGCTCGGATGATTGAAGATGGCGCAAGATTTATGTTAGTAGATACTGATCCTACTAATATACCAGCCGTAAAGTTTTTCAACCGCAAAGGTTTTGGTAATATCCGCCAGCACATTTTCTTATCGATGAATTTAAGCAAACATCCGTATTATGGCAGACTAATTGACTACGAACATCAAAAAGCAGAACGAGCAGGTTATAGACGTTCCCGCCCAGCAATTCGCACCCGTAAACCTGAAGGATTTAATAATGAAATAGTCTTAAATCCTCTAGTCAATGAATCTGTTAATAATGAATCATGACTTTTAAAGTAATGAGTAATGAGTAATGAGTAATGAGTAATGAGTAATGAGTAATGAGTAATGAGTAAATTTATTCACAAAAAAGATACGATTAATTGCTTGTATAAAATAAATCTGGCAGAGTCTATATCAGGAGACTAGCTGCCAGGAACACACCGTATATTCTCGCCATGTTTGATCGGGGTAGTGCTTATTTATAGGAAATAATGCCTATCCGTCACTAAGGATAACCGAATTACTGCTGTTCTGGGTTAAGAAAAGTCAGTTAAAGCGTTAATTTGTAGTTAATAATCAATATTTCTGTCCCCCTTGTCTCCCTTGTCTCCCTTGTCTCCCTTGTCTCCCGTGTCTCCCGTGTCTCCCCTACACCCCTACACCCCCATACCCCTACACCCCTACACCCCTACACCCCCACACCCCAATACCAATTTCCCCTGCCTGAAAGTAACTAATGGCTAATAATATAAGAAGACGCTTCACAAATTTTAACTATTAGCTTAACTAGAACCATGTCCAGAGATTTACGCGGATTTATCAAAATTCTAGAAGAAAAAGGACAATTACGGCGGATTTCTGCTTTGGTTGATCCAGATTTAGAAATTGCGGAGATTTCCAACCGGATGCTGCAAAAAGGTGGCCCTGGTTTGTTATTTGAAAACGTCAAGGGTTCATCTTTCCCGGTGGCGGTGAATTTAATGGGAACTGTGGAGAGAATTTGCTGGGCGATGAATATGGAACATCCCCAAGAATTGGAGACTCTGGGTAAAAAGCTGAGTATGTTGCAACAACCAAAGCCACCGAAAAAGATTTCTCAGGCTATAGATTTTGGCAAAGTGCTGTTTGATGTGGTGAAAGCCAAACCAGGGAGAGATTTTTTTCCGGCTTGTCAGCAAGTGGTAATTACAGGGGATGATTTAGATTTAAATAAGTTACCTTTAATACGTCCATATTGTGGGGATGCTGGTAAGATTATCACCCTGGGATTAGTAATTACTAAGGATTGTGAGACAGGTACGCCGAATGTGGGAGTGTATCGCTTACAACTACAATCTCAAACTACAATGACAGTTCACTGGTTATCAGTGCGGGGTGGGGCGAGACATTTACGCAAAGCTGCCGAAAATGGGAAAAAATTAGAAGTAGCGATCGCATTAGGTGTAGATCCTTTAATTATCATGGCGGCGGCTACCCCTATCCCGGTAGATTTATCAGAGTGGTTATTTGCTGGACTGTATGGCGGTTCTGGTGTCAATTTGGCGAAATGTAAAACCGTAGATTTAGAAGTTCCCGCCGATGCAGAATTTGTTTTAGAAGGGACAATTACACCAGGGGAAGTTTTACCAGATGGGCCTTTTGGCGACCACATGGGGTATTATGGCGGCGTGGAAGATTCGCCCTTGATTCGCTTTCAGTGTATGACACACCGCAAAGATCCAATTTACCTCACCACATTTAGCGGCCGTCCCCCCAAAGAAGAAGCGATGATGGCGATCGCTCTCAATCGGATCTATACTCCTATTTTGCGGCAACAAGTCTCCGAAATCGTGGATTTCTTCCTACCAATGGAAGCTTTAAGTTACAAAGCTGCCATCATTTCCATTGATAAAGCCTACCCCGGACAAGCAAGACGCGCCGCCTTAGCCTTTTGGAGTGCATTACCCCAATTTACTTACACCAAATTTGTGATTGTCGTCGATAAAGATATTAATATCCGTGACCCCCGTCAAGTAGTCTGGGCAATTAGTTCCAAAGTTGACCCCACCAGAGATGTATTTATTCTCCCCAATACCCCCTTTGACACCTTAGATTTCGCTAGTGAGAAAATCGGTTTAGGTGGACGCATGGGTATTGATGCTACTACCAAAATTCCCCCAGAAACAGACCATGAATGGGGCGCGCCTTTAGAATCAGATATAGATGTAGCCGCAATGGTAGATAGACGCTGGGCAGAGTACGGTTTGGCAGATTTACAATTAGGCGAAGTTGACCCGAATTTGTTTGGTTACGACATGAAGTAATTTGTCGCGTACTCAGAAAATTTGTTAACAGCCAGTAGTGGCGTGTCAAGGCTAAAATAGTGGGAAAAAATCGTAGGTTGGGTTGACGTTAGGAAACCCAACATTGGTTATGGCGTTGGGTTTTACTGCGTTCAACCCAACCTACTGGACTTCTCAGACATCCTCTTAGCGTGGCAAGACTAAAATAGTGCATTAGATATTGATGTTACGTCTTGCATTCCCCTACACCCTTACACCCCTACACCCCCACACCCCTACACCCCTATCTTCCCAAGAATATCTAACTTGAGAGAGAGTAACGGAGAATATTGCCAAATATTGAGCATGATGTAAGGAAAACGTTGAAACTCTTAACAGATTAAGTCACTTTCTTTTAGAGATATTGACACTATAATTACTTAATGTACGTATACACGTATTCAATCAGTTATGGAATACTCAAGGAGTGGGAATTGCTGTGATTCAAGCAATACATACTCAAGTCAAAGGGAGAGCTAGATATAAAATCACAGAACTTTATGGTTCGATAGAACTAAAGGAATATTTAGAGCGATCGCTAATCAAAAACCCTGTAATATGTCAAGTAAAGGGGAATACATTAACGGGTAATTTGTTGGTGAATTTCACACCAGAGTATAATTATCAACAAATTCAATTTTTAATTGAAAAAAATATATCAAGTTTTCTTAAAAATTATTCATTAAATCAAACAAAAAAAATTATAAAATCTCCTCATCAAATTACTAAAACTGATAGCAATATCCAAGCACAAAAAACAGATAATTGGCATTTAATGCCGACAAATAAAGTTCTCAAAGCCTTTAACACTTGTCAGGAATCAGGGCTATCAAGTAAATCGGCTGCTCATAATTTAAGTAAATATGGGGCAAATGTTTTAGCAGAAACGGAATCGCGCTCAAATTTGAGCATGATAATTGCACAGTTTCAATCCTTGCCTGTGGCTTTATTGGGTGTAGCGGCAGGAGTCTCAATTTTTACTGGGGGATTGGTTGATGCTGTGGTAATTTTAGGTGTGGTGGGTTTAAATGCCATCATTGGTTATGTGACAGAAAGCCAATCAGAAAGAATTATTAACTCATTAAAACACCATCAGCAAAAATCAACTTGGGTTTTGAGAGATGGTCAGCCTCAAGAAATACCCATAGAAGATGTAGTTGTAGGAGATATTTTAATTCTCAAACCAGGCAATTATGTAGCGGCTGACTCCAGATTAATTACCATTGATAGCTTAAGTATTGATGAATCGGCTTTGACTGGTGAAAGTATCCCCGTGAATAAGGATACAGCATATTTGAGCGGTGAAGATGTACCATTAGGCGATCGCATCAACATGGCCTATAAAGGGACTTATATCACCAATGGTCAAGGTTTGGCGGCGGTAGTAGCCACCGGCAAATACACAGAAATGGGCAAAATTCAACAGTTAGTAGGTGAAGCCCAAGCCACCGAAACCCCCCTCACCAGACAACTAGACGAAGTAGGCGGACAACTGGTGTTAATCAGTATGGGTGTTTGCGGCCTCGTCTTCGGAATGGGCGTTTGGCGGGGATATGGTTTAGTACAGATGCTTAAATCATCCATCTCCCTGGCGGTGGCGGCTGTTCCTGAAGGTTTACCCACCATTGCCACTACCACCTTAGCTTTAGGCATCCTAGAGATGCGGAAAAATAAAGTTTTGGTGCGGAGTCTTGCCGCCGTGGAAGCTTTAGGGTCTGTGCAGACAATTTGCATGGATAAAACCGGGACAATTACCGAAAACAGAATGTCTGTGGTGGAAATTCACGCTAATTCCCGCCAAGTTCAAGTTATGGACGGTGATTTTATCGATGGTGAAGATCATATCAACCCCTACGCCGATGATGAACTACTCAAGCTAATTCATGTATCAGTATTGTGTAACGAAAGTGAAGTCAGCAAATCGGCAGATGGGGAATATACCGTCACAGGTTCAGCCACAGAAAACGCCTTGATTTATATGGCCATTGCGGCGGGAGTCGATGCGATCGCTCTCAGAGATAAGTATCCTTTATTACAAACAAATCTGCGCTCAGAAAACCGTAATATCATGAGTACGATTCACCAGACTCATGAGCAACAAAAATTTGTCGCAGTTAAAGGTAGTCCCGCCGAGGTAGTGGAACTATGCCAAAAACGGGTGAAAAATGGTCAATTAGTGCCGTTAGACGAGGAAGAACGGCGACAAATCGAAATTGAAAATGATCACATGGCTGGCAAAGCCTTACGCGTCTTGGGAATAGCTTACAGCCATGTAGATGAATGTCATAACGGTAATGGTAACGGTAAGAACCATGAATCTAACTTGATTTGGTTAGGTTTAGTAGGAATGGCAGATCCCATTAGAAAAGGCGCGAAAGCCTTAATTGCCGACTTCCATCAAGCCGGAATTGACACCGTGATGATTACCGGTGATCAAAGTCCTACAGCTTATGCGATCGCTAAAGAATTAGAATTAAACCGTGATCCTCAATTAGAAATTCTCGACTCCACCAACATTAACAACCTCACCCCAGAGGCTTTAACCGCCCTTAGTGACAAAGTAGACGTATTTGCTCGCATCAGTCCCAGCAACAAACTGCAAATCGTCCAAGCCTTGCAAGGTGCAGGAAAAGTAGTAGCCATGACAGGCGATGGCATTAACGATGCACCCGCCTTAAAAGCTGCCCAAGTCGGTGTGGCAATGGGTAAAGGTGG
This sequence comes from Aliinostoc maniaoense, assembly GCF_058172895.1. Lineage (NCBI taxonomy): Bacteria > Bacillati > Cyanobacteriota > Cyanophyceae > Nostocales > Nodulariaceae > Aliinostoc > Aliinostoc maniaoense. The sequence goes on from NZ_CP187952.1 coordinate 635,414, forward strand.
TACAGATGTCGCCCGTGAGGTTGCAGATATCGTTTTAGAAGACGATAGACTCGAAACGATGATTATCGCCGTCAGTCGGGGAAGAACAATTTACAACAACATTCGTAAATCAGTGCATTTCCTCCTGGCTACCAACCTCAGCGAAATTATGGTGATGACTACCGCCACAGCCGTGGGTATCGGCGAACCCTTAAACGCCATTCAATTACTCTGGCTAAATTTAGTCACAGACATCTTTCCTGGCTTATCCCTCGCTTTAGAAGCCCCAGAACCAGAAGTATTAAGCCAACCACCCCGCAACCCCAACGAACCCATCATTAAAAATTCCGACTTGGGTAGAATTGCCTTTGAGTCAGGGGTGATTTCTGCCAGTACCCTAGCCGCCTATGGTTACAGCCTCATCAGATATGGTATGACACCCCAAGCCAGCACCATCGCCTTTATGAGTTTGACATCCGCCCAACTGCTACATACAATCAGCAGCCGTTCCGAAACTCACAGCATCTTCAGCAAAGAAAAATTACCGAATAATCCTTATTTAAATGTAGCCATTGTAGGTTCTTTCGGTATTCAAATTTTAGCTATAGCCATTCCCCCGCTCAGAAATCTGTTAAGAATCACCCCAATTAATCTTGTAGATGGTGCAGTCATTGGTGCAAGTGCTGTACTGCCCCTATTAGTGAATGAAAGTACAAAAGGGGCAGGCGACTGGGCGCAGGGTGCAGGGAGCAGGGGGCAGGGGGCAGGGAGCAGGGGCAGGGAGCAGGGGGCAGGGGGAGAAAAACTCTTAAATTTTGTAGGCGCAAGCCTTCCCGCAGGGTATTTTGAATTTTGAATTTTGAATTGATATGCCCAAAGCAGGTAAATTATGAAAAAAGACTTCATGTTTACATCAGAATCAGTGACAGAGGGGCATCCTGATAAACTGTGTGATCAAATTAGTGATGCGATCGTAGATCGTTTTTTACAACAAGACCCCTACGCTAGAGTAATTACAGAATGTGCTGTGGCTACAGGTATTGTATTTTTAGCCGCCCGCTTTGAACCAAATACTAACGTAGATTTTACAAATATAGCTAGACAAGTTATTGATCAAGTCGGCTACACTCACAAAGAATTTAATGGTAAAACTTGTAGTGTTTTAACCAGTTTAACAGAATTACCATCTGATCAATATCACTTATTTAATGAGCAGACATTATCAGATGCAGAAATAGAAAAAATTACCGTCACAAACCAAGCAACAGTCTTTGGTTTTGCTTGCAATCAAACATCAACATTTATGCCTTTACCCATCTGGTTAGCCCATAAACTAGCCAGAAAAATGAGTGAAGTGAGAAATAACAATATTTTGGATTATCTCACTCCTGATGGTAAAACTCAAGTTGGAGTGGAATATAGAAACCGTCGCCCCTATAGAATCCATAGTATTACAGTTATTGCCAGTCAAAATAAACGCAAAAAACCTGAATTTAAACAACTACAAGATGATATTCGAGAGACAGTAATTTTTCCGGTTTTTGAACATGAAGATATTAAACCAGATGAAAATACGAGAATTTTCATTAATCCCGACGGGCCATTTATTACTGGGGGGCCTGCGGTGCATTCTGGTTTAACAGGTAGAAAAAACGCTATAGATACCTATGGCGAATATTCTAAACATAGTGGTTCAGCTTTAAGCGGTAAAGACCCCATTAGAATAGATAGAGTGGGAGCTTATGCGGCTCGTTATGCTGCGAAAAATGTAGTTGCAGCTAAATTAGCAGATGAGTGTGAAGTGCAACTGAGTTATTCTATAGGTTTATCTCGTCCTGTCAGTGTGCAAGTAGAAACTTTCGGTACAGGTAAAATATCTGATGATGAAATTACCATTTTGTTAGAAAAATATTTTGATTTTCGCCTAGCAGGTATTCTCAAACAGTTTAACTTAAGACATTTACCATCTTTAATGAAAGGTGGATTTTATAGAAAGTTAGCCGCTTATGGTCATGTAGGCAGAGATGATATAGATTTACCTTGGGAAAAATTAGATAAAATGCCGTTTTTAGCCCTATAAATACCAAATAATTACCTCTAGAACTAGCTGTGGTGTACATAAGTAGAACGACTTGAAAAAACCAACCTATGTAAAGTAATGTAAAAAAATTGTATTTAGTTCGTAGTAAGGACTTTAGTCCTCTCATAAGGACTAAAGTCCTTACTACAAACCTTTAATTATTTACACCGTTCTACTTACATCTGGGAGAAACTTTTTGACATTTTAGTTAGTCTCTCCCTTGTATTCACCTGTTAGGTAGTGAGGAGGAAGTATGAAAACAGCAATTATTGCTAAAGCAATTATCACATCAATAGGATGTTTAGCTTTATTTGCTCCGAGTTCCGCTACAGCACAAATCATTCCTCAGCCTTGGGTTTCTGTCGGTGCTAAAGATGGGGATACAACCTATGCTGTGGGCGCAAGAGCATTAAACTTGGGTGTAGAGTTAGGGACAACCAACGATGGTGCGACAGGTGTAGATGTGTTGAGATTTATTAGTTTGCCAGTGGTATCCCCTTATGTGGGAGTGGGATATTATTCTGAAGACAAAGGCGTTGCGCTTTCTGGTGGTGTGCAGGTAGGTGCAGGCGATCGCTTTTTTATCGGTGCTGGTTATAATTCTGTACGGGGAGTTAATGGACAGTTAGGCATCCGATTTTAAGTCAAATATCCTGTCCATCTGTGTTTACCTTCCTATTTCTCGGCATTTCCAAAATTTATCAACTTAGCAAAAGAGAGGGATAAAAAGCAAATTTTTTATCCTTCTCTTTTTTCTTTGATCAATCAAAATTTTTAGACAAAAAAACTTTTATGGCAAAACTATTCCGTCAAGTAGTAGGATAGGCCATATATAGAGATATCTTGAGATAGATGTCATAATGACACAAAGCGTAAAGAAAAGTATCGGCTATATCTGTGGGCTGGCTAATACTAGTACAGCGCAGCATCAATAAACAGAACATTTTTAATGGTTAAAAGCCTGAAAATCAAGGATTTTTGACTTTTTACTTTCCCTTAACGGTACTGATATTAGCAGTAAAACATGGAAGTTATTGGTATAACAGGATTCTCCTTATGGAGCAAGGATTAAAGTTACTTATTCAATTAGTGATAGAGTTTGCACCCGTAGTTGTAACTCTGATACAAAAAAGAACCGAAGGAAGCCTAGACAAGAGTAAATACCCAGTCCCTCAAGCGATTCAAGCATTTATTGAAATTGCCAAAACAGCCAAACCAAAGAAAAATGCAGATACAGGATTTGAGAAAGAAAAACTTTTACAAAAGCAACTAGCAATTTATCACCGTGAGACTCAATTAGAAGTAGCTAAACAACAAAGAGATACGGCTCTTAATTTACCAGAAATTAATAAAATTCTTGATAATTGGCCTCTGAGATTATACCCTTCACAAATTTTAGAATCTCACATAGATCATGGTCGGACACCATTAAAAATTTTCTTAGCACCACCGCAAGTTAAATTTGATGAATTTGACCAGAATCCTCAAGAAAATTCTGGTATAGAAACAATGCTAGCTGAAGGATTAAGGGAGTTTATTAACAATCACTACTCCCTACATAATCCCATTCGTCCAACAGAGTTTTTAGCGGGTGCTTGGGATAGTAAACGGTTTCATAGTGAATCTAGCATTAAAGCTTTATTTGGTACATTAAAAACAGAGCCGATTTTAATTTTAGAAACCGAACATGATGGAGATTATTTAAATTTTCGGATTGCGTATTGGGGCTTAGGACAAAGCAATTATTACTATAAAACTATTTCCCGGATTCCTTACAAAGAAATTTTGCAACAATCTGCCAAAAATCGCGCCTGGGAATGGCGCAAAATCCGTAATGATTTATTAGAATTGGGAGAAGATATTGCAGAAATTAACAAATTTGGTCAAGATAATTTAGTTAATTTAGCGATTTTAGAAAAAGCCGAAAAATGGCAGTCACAAGGAATTGATATTAGTAAATTAGGTTTAAAATATCAAGTTAATCATCAAGATTTCCAATACCTTACTCAACTATTAACAACCTGTCATAGTTTAGTGGCTGCATGGGTAGCAGATATCTATCATCTAGTACATCATGATGTTCCCCCTTTATTGCCTGAGTTACTATCAAATTTACTCAAAGACAATTTTGACTTACAATCAGTGCAAGCGATCGCTACTAGTTATCAGCAAATTTACCAGGCTTTAGAAAAAGAGCGGCTTTATTGGATACCAGAATTAGCCTTGCAGTTAGCTCAGAGTTTAGCTCATTTACCCGATCGCACATGGTCACAAGAGCAGATAAACTACTCCATAAATACTTGGTTAGATTTGCACCAAGTCTCACTCCAAGATTTTCCTAATCCCCTAGAGGCAATGCAATCAGCCATCCGCATTGAAGATGAGGAATATGTAGAAAAGTTAAAAGAATATTTTCTTAGCGTCAACGATATAGATAGTGTTTTAGATGTAGAGAAATTATTATTAGCGATCGCACGTCTCAAACACAAGCGCGCCTTAGAAGCTCCCCATCTAGGTTACACCCTCACAGGGCATTCCGGTAAAATCTCATCTGTCGCTATTAGTCCAGAGGGTGAAGTTTTAGTTAGTGGGTGTACAGACCAAAATGTCAATGTCTGGGATATTAATAATGGTAACTTTATCCGCACCCTAGCCGGAAATTTAGGCGAAGTTTCATCCGTCGCCATTAGTCGCAATGGTAATTTTGTCGCTGTGGGTAGCTGCGAACATCCCAGAAGCAACGTCAAAGTTTGGGATTTAAAAACAGGCAAACTACTGCATACACTCCTAGGACATCAAAAACCCGTGAATGTCGTAGTCATTAGTCCAGATGGACAGATTTTAGCAAGCGGTAGCAATAAAATCAAAATCTGGAACTTACAAAAAGGCGATCGCATTTGTACCCTTTGGCACACATCCGCAGTTCATGCGATCGCCATTAGTCCCGATGGTAAAATCCTTGCTAGTGGCAGTTCCGACACTAAAATCAGACTGTGGAATCCCCAAACAGGCGATCCTTTACGTACACTTATCGGTCATACTGGGGATGTAAAAGCGATCGCCATGAGTCCTGATGGCCAATTACTTTTTAGTGGTAGCACTGACAACACCATCAAAATTTGGCACTTAATCACAGGTAAACTGCTTTACACCTTAACAGAACACACCGACGAAATCACATCCTTAACTGTCAGCCCTGATGGAGAAATTCTCTTTAGTAGCAGTGCTGACACAACCATCAAAATTTGGCGTATTTCTACCTTTGAAGTCATACAAACCTTAACCGGACATTCAGAAACAGTTAATACTATTGCCCTGAGTCCCGATGGTAAAATTCTCGCCAGTGGCAGTTCTGATCAAACCATCAAAATCTGGCAGATTGATAAAATCCAATAAGATTAAACCAATTCGCAATTAATTCAGCCTCTACAATTGAAACCAAGCCGTCAAAGCCACAGCCAACCCATCGGCTGCGTCGTCAGGTTGGGGGATATCTTCTAAATCTAACTCCCGTGCTACCGCTTCTTGCACTTCAGATTTATCAGCATTGCCATAACCAGTTAAAGCTTGTTTAATTTGAGCAGGGGTAAATTCTACATAGGGTAGATGATGTTGCGCCAAGGCTAACATAACTACGCCTCTGGCCTGTGCCACTAGGATAGTACTTGACATACGATAGAAGAACAATTTTTCAATCGCTACCAAATCTGGCTGCAAATGATCAATCAGGGTATGTAAATCATCGAACAAAGTACACAGGCGTTGTCCCATCTCTGTCTCTGCTGAAGTCTTGATGACTCCGAAATCTAAGATACTAACTGTTGTATCGTGTATACTAGTTGGGCTTTTGGTACAGTTAATTGCCCCAAATCCTAAAATTGCTAGTCCTGGATCTAATCCTAAAATGCGCTTTTCCATGAAAGTTTTCACAACCAAGTTAATTTATTTGGCAACTGTGACTATATGCCTCTAATCTAAATGGAACAGGAAAGTTCCATAATTTCATACTTGGTGTTAAAACCAGTTAGTGTACATTTTCTGTTAATTATTGTTTGTACCACTGTTCCGAATCAGGTATGTCAATCGGTTTTTTTAGACAAGCCCTCCACAGACTGCAAAAAGAATCGCGCAGTCGCACTTCCCATCGGGTGAACCAGTGGTTCAAATGGTTATCTCCCGGACTGTCAGTTAAACGTTGGTTGCTGATTAGTGTGGGGGGTGTACTGCTGGCAATTTTGGGGTTAGCGATTTGGATTAAGCTGACCCCCATTTTTTTCATATTAGAACTACTTAAAGGTTTTTTGAGTGCGATCGCTGATATCTTGCCCAACTATGTCAGCGGCCCTTTAGTGATACTTTTTGGTTTGCTGTTGGTGCTATGGGGACAAACTCGCACTGTGGGTTCAATTACTCAAGTTCTCAGGCCAGATGGGGAAGAAGAACTGATTGATATGCTTTTAGCCCATCGTCGATTGTACCGTGGCCCCAAAATAGTGGTGATTGGTGGCGGTACAGGACTATCTACTTTACTGCGAGGATTAAAAACCTATAGTGCTAACATTACTGCTATTGTCACCGTTGCTGATGATGGTGGTTCTTCTGGCAGGTTGCGCCAAGAGTTTGGAGTTTTACCACCAGGGGATATTCGTAACTGTCTAGCAGCCCTCGCAGATGAAGAAAAGTTATTAACAGAATTATTTCAATACCGTTTTCGGGCTGGTGATGGATTAACTGGCCATAGTTTTGGTAATTTATTTCTCACAGCCATGAGTGATATCACTGGCGACTTAGAAAGGGCGGTGGCTGCTAGTTCTAAGGTGCTGGCGGTGCGAGGACAAGTTTTACCCGCTACTTTAAGTGATGTGCGTCTGTGGGCAGAATTAGCTGATGGCCGTCGCATTGAGGGGGAATCGAATATTCCCAAAGCCGGTGGTAGGATTGTCAAGATTGGTTGCATTCCTGATAATCCTCCAGCTTTACCAGCAGCGATTAAAGCTATCAAAGAAGCTGACTATATTATTATTGGCCCTGGTAGTCTTTATACCAGTTTAATTCCTAACTTGTTAGTTACAGAAATTGCCGATGCGATCGCTCAAGCTGAAGTTCCCCGCATCTATATTTGCAACATTATGACCCAACCTGGAGAAACTGAGGGCTATAGTGTTGCTGATCACATCCAGTCTATTGATGCTGCCTGTGGACAAAAACAACTATTTGATGCGGTACTAGTCCACAAAAAATCCCCCTCAGCTAAATCACTTATCCGTTATGCTCAACAAAATTCTCACCCGGTGTTTTTAGATAGGGAAGCTGTATCTCAACTAGGACGCAGAATAGTTTTAGCTAACGTTCTCTATGAAGATGAAATTGGCTGCGTGCGCCACAACCCCCAAAAGCTAGCCAAAGTCCTCCTAAAGTGGTACAGTGGGGCGCATCATGGAAAATAGAAAATCAGCGATCGCCTATTCACAAAGCTGATTATTTGCTGTTAACTCTTAACTGATAACTATTGACTAATTAAGTAGCCTTCATGAACTGAGTACACCACAACACATAAAAAAATCTTTCCCTTACGCCCCTACACCCCTTTTTCAAACTAGAACAAGTTAAAAAAATCAAACTATATTAAGTATTGAGTTCGTAGTAAGGACTTTAGTCCTTATTTCAGAACTAAAGTTCTTACTACAAACCTTTAATTATTTACCCTGTTCTACTTATGAAAATTTTACTTAAAGATGCAGCAGCGACGCTCCATTTAGGTATTCATCTGGGGCAAACTCTGCTTCCTGGAACTGTGATTTTACTAGAAGGTAATTTAGGTGCAGGTAAAACTACCTTAGTACAAGGAATTGGGCAAGGGTTAGGTATTACTGAACCGATTGTTAGTCCTACATTTACCATCATCAATGAATATTTGCAAGGACGCTTACCCCTTTATCATCTTGATTTATACCGCTTACAACCAAAAGAGGTTTCAGCATTAAACCTAGATATCTACTGGGAAGGTGTTGAGGTGGATCTCGGTATTGTAGCGATTGAGTGGCCAGAAAGAATACCCTATAAACCAAACAGTTATCTCGAAGTGCATTTAACTTATGGAGAAGAAGGTACTCGTCAAGCTGAAATTACACCCGTCAATTGCACCATCAACGAATTAATTACTAATTTGTGAAAAGCTTTGATTAAATTTTGGTAAAAAAGCTGCCAATACTTCAGTAATGTCAGGATTGCTGATTAAATACCGTGTATTAGGGTAAATAAACTATTCACCCTCAAATACATTGATATTTTTCTTGATTTACCAGCACTAACAGCATCATTACCAATCAACTTCTGTAAATTAACAAACGACAAAATACTTAGTGATAGTCGAGGAAGAAGTCCAGACTCGTTCTATCTACCACTACCGCGCTCATCTAAAAAATTCGTCACCATAATCGTCTTCTTTATTCAAAAATCAATGAAATATTGTTGATTAACACATCTGATATATTTACCATCTACTTAGTTTTGGAATTAGATCCGCTAAATTGCAGATAATCGCGGTTATTTTCGGAGTAGATGGGCGAACTCACTTTTTTTCAGAAATGCTTTTCCGATGGTGTATAGCAACCAGTGAGACTTTTTTAATACCTGCTTTTTAAGTAAATGAGACTAACTGTAAAACTGACATAAATTCGTCCTTGAGTCGATAATATTGCTGATGAAGTTTTGAGAAGACTTTAGTTCACCAATTAATACTGGTAAAAATTTTGTGTCTTCTGCACTGCGGTTGTTACTGTTAGGCTCTTTGTTTAAAATCCCTGTAAACCTTGTGTGGAGTTGACAATAATGAATCTGTATTCATTTTTGATTGTCTTGTTTTAGTCAGTAATGCTAAGGTTTTTACCTACAACACCCCTACTCACACTCAGGAGTCAGAGAACATAAAATAAGTTTTAAGCAGGTACAGCATAAGTGCATATAAAATTTTTGTATGTATAAAACATATTTTTCACAGAAATTTACCCGTTTACTTAACCCTACTTTTCTCTACAGTTATTTGCTAAAACATCCGGATAGTTGAACTCAAAAAAGCTAATGCAGAGAAATTAAGTAATTATTAATTTCTGTATTAGCAGCCGCAGCTATCTTCGTACTTAAGTATTCCCAAACGGAATTGACGATCTATAGCTGTAAAGTTACTAATTGTTAATTTATGAGATAAACTGATTTACTTTATCTGCTGTTACAAGATATACTTATATTCAACTTAAGATAGATGAAAATCACAGTAATTTGATATCAAAAAATTAGTATTTATACGGGATGTATAAATACTGTGGAATTTCCCAATAAATATTTTGCCTAAAGTTTTTTACGTAAATATACTAATTAGAGATAATAAAAGAGGCGATCGCATCCTTGACTTTTGGTCCACAACCATTTCGACTGTAATAAGTACACCCTTCCTCAACAAATTCGGATGCAGCATAGATAAACTTTTCTATAGTATGAGTTCTAGCATCATCCATTTCTTCACTAACTGGGGTTTGGGTAAACCGATTGATTCTTTCCTCTCTTGTCAAGAGACTGCGGGTATCTTTATAGGTTTCCTCTTGTTTAGATTTAAATCTCTCATTTAAATCGAACTGAAGACGTAAATATCGTGGTGAATTGTATCCCCCCATGATTTGGCGGCAAATCGTGTTACTCACCTCTGATGTTGGCTCCATAAATATATCAATGAGATGCTGCGCCCAGTTTATCCCCCGCCAACTGCGGACTTGCTCAAACGCAAATGGTTCGCCACTCTGACCTGTACCAATAGAAAGGATAGCAATGTCTTTTAACTCTACACCATCCAAATTATATTGCTGTTTAATTGTTGGTGAAATTGAAGATTGACTCAGCCTCATTACTAGACTCAGTGCTGCTAGTGCTGGGTTATTAGCCCCGACACCACCATCAATGTGAGGGAATACCCAATGACCAAATTTCTCTTTGTCAACTGGTTCTAATTTATAAGGTGGGAAAAATGTAGGCGCGGAGGCTGATGCAGTACATATCTGCCACAAATAACATTCGTCATACCATCTAGCCCCCAAATCTGGATGACAATTAGTAAAAAATGTTGTGTTCCGGTAAAGAGTATCGTAAGCCAAGATTAAAATGATCGGTTTGGTGATGTCTTGGATTCTTTTGTAACCCAACACATCAGTTAAGACATCTATCAGCCCTTGATGAGAATATTTAGGGGGAGAAAAAGCCTCCAGCAATGGTTGGATGACACCGGGGAATTTTTTGTAGCGTTCTTTTTTCTTCAGAGGGAAGATGTGCTGACCCCTCTCTCTATATAGTTGAATTAGTTGATCACTCTTTTTCCCTACAGCAATTCCGGCTGTTAAAATTGACCCCGTAGAAGTGCCGGCAATCACATCAAAATATTCGTGTAAAGATTGACCTTTACGTTCTTGAATTTGTCGCTCCACTTCTTGAAGAATGCGTGCTGTAATCACTCCACGTATGCCGCCACCATCCAAACTCAAGATTTTGAAGGACATAAGAGTTCTCCTTAATAGTGTTTGTGCTGATTTTTTCATGAGGTTGCTGACATAGACAAAACAAAATGTTTTGTTGAGATGGGGTAAATACTCTCATCTCAACAAATTACCTTTTGTGTAAGTTAGGGTTTGATTGGAAACCAAGCAAAACCATACTAGTCAGCACCTTAGCTAGTAACACTATGGTTTAAATTGGTGCTATACGTAAAGACAAGCTAATATTTGCTACACGAAACTTAAAGCTTGACCGCGCACTTCTGTATTCACTTCACCTTTGTCATAGACAATTTGACCGCCGACAATAGTTGTTACAGCCCATCCTGTAAGATTCCACCCTTCAAAGGGACTCCAACCACACTTGGTTAATAGTTCCTCTCTGCGAACGGGGCGATATGTATTCAAGTCTACCAGGACTAAATCAGCATCGTAACCAGGGGCGATCGCGCCTTTATTGGGGATACCATAAGCTTGTGCTACAGCCGTAGACATCCATTTGACGACTTGGGCAACAGTACACTTACCCTCCATTGCCGCCGTTAACATCACAGCTAGAGAGGTTTCTACCCCAGGCATTCCAGAGGGTGTATTGGGATATTCTTGGGCTTTTTCGGCTAAAGTGTGGGGGGCATGATCTGTAGCAATAAAATCAATTACCCCATCCCGCAAAGCTTGCCATAATACTTGATTATCGTGGGGCGATCGCAATGGCGGATTCATCTGTGCTAAAGTGCCAATCTCTTGATAAGCATTGGTATTGAGTACTAAATGTTGTGGTGTCACTTCTGCCGTTACCCAACTGGGTTTGTCTTGACGCAGTAACTCTGCTTCCTCCGCCGTGGACATATGCAGAATGTGTAACCGACGTTGATATTTTTTAGAAAGTTTTAATGCCAACTGTGTTGCTAACAATGCCGCTTGATTATCTTGAATTTGGGAGTGAATGGCCGGATCGTGAATCCCGGCAAATTCTTGGCGGCGTTGCTGGATTCTGGCTTGATCTTCGGCATGAACCGCAATTAATCGCTCACCTTGAGCAAATATAGATTCCAGCACAGCTTCTTGATCAACCAATAACTGACCGTGCATCGACCCCATGAAAATTTTAATTCCCGGTGTGGGGGATGCTGTCAGTAAATCTGGTAAATTGTCTGCCGTTGCCCCAATAAAAAAGCCATAATTAACTAAGCACTTATTTGAGGCACGTTGTAATTTGTCGTCTAAAGCTTCCTGGGTAGTAGTCAAAGGACGAGTGTTGGGCATCTCTAAAAAAGATGTCACCCCACCTTTAGCACAGGCACAGCTAGCGGTGAATAAGTCTTCCTTATGTTCTAAACCGGGTTCACGGAAATGTACCTGGGGGTCAATTACTCCTGGCAACAAAGTCAGGCCTTGTGCGTCAATTTCTATTGCTGGTGTTGTTGTGGCAATTTCTGGTGCAACTTCAACGATCTGGCGATCGCGTGTCAATACATCTCCTACCATAAACTCACCATTAGGTAGGATGATCCGAGCGTTCCGAATTAATATCGTTTGGGGCAAAGACATGGGATTAACAATTTTCTCATAGGGAGCTAAAAATGAAGTCAACTGGCAGTAATTAGTCCTGATTCTCTCTATTTTTCTCTACCCATACAAATATAGGCAATAAAAAAACTTTATGATCATGACTACTTAATCAAGTTTCTCCCATTAAAATTAACAAATATAGTATTCCTCAGCGAGTTAATTACCAGCAATTTTATTTACTTCAATAATTTCATGCAAAATCAAGTGTCTGACAACAACTCTAGTCAACAACCCGATAATTCCTGGATCGCAGAGCTAGGTAGAACAGTTGTATTAAGTATCGTTCTAGCATTGGGTATTCGTACCTTTGTCGCTGAAGCACGCTGGATTCCTTCTGGCTCTATGGAACCAACTCTCCACGGCACTCCCAACCAATGGGAAGCAGACAAGATTATTGTTGATAAATTGAAGTACAAATTTTCCCAACCACAAAGGGGAGATATTGTAGTATTCTCGCCTACAGAAGAACTGCAAAAAGAACAATATCAAGATGCTTTTATTAAGCGGATTATTGCCTTACCTGGAGAGACTGTAGCTATCAAGAATGGCAAAGTCTACATCAACAATCAACCTCTCAAAGAAGACAGATATCTTAACTCTGCTCAGAAGACAGTTATTGATGTTTGTACATCAGGACAACAACCACCTTTCTTAGCAAAGCCCCAAACCATACCTCCTGATTCCTATCTGGTACTAGGTGATAACCGTAATAGTAGCTACGATAGTCGTTGTTGGGGTGTAGTTCCTCGTAAAAATATTATCGGTCGTGCTGTAGTCCGGTTCTGGCCACTCAACAATGTAGGAGAAATCGATAAATCACCACTTTATCCACAATAAATAATCACCCATAACAGTTGGGGTGAAATTCATGATAATTATTGATTAACTATCATAAATCTGGCTAAAAATTACCCAATTAATGTTTCACCCCGGCTAAATTATATTTTTTACAGTCAACTAAACACTTTATTCAGATCAGGGAATTACAAGTAAAAAATATTGCAATATAATTGCAATTATGCTTATAGAGTTTCTAGTCTCCTGAGGCAAAAATCTCTTTGTCCCTCTCTCTTGAAAAGTTTCCTACGGAGGGAAACCTTCCTCCAGAACTTTTCGCTGCGCTCTACTCCGCGCACCTCTGCGTTTCAAAATATTATCTATACCTCCCTTAAATCAGAATTTTTCCTTAAACAATTATCAAAACTCAAAATATATAATTCTGACATCCTCTGTTAACTCTCATCACAAATTCAGGGGATATTTTGCTAATTAATTAAAAACCTTTAAGCATTTTTCCTAGCTTGTTGGCAATTTGAGGAGGATTTTTTATACATTAAAGATAAATGTAGTTTATAATACACTTATTTTCTGTGACTGACTTTTAGTGCTAATGGTGACATTCTTGATGAGCAGTCATCTTATGTAAAACAGTTAAAATGCGATTTAACACTTAATTAAGATACACATTGTGTATTTCGAGGTGATAGATGGCAAGTTATGGTGTTATAACAAATTTGAGGTTTAAATCTCAAAAGATATGCTCTAAAAGCTTAAGTAAATATAAATTTTTTGGTATTTTTATACACTACTAACAGCTAGTTGCTTGACATATCTTACTATTGTAATTTAGTGGTATCCCTGAAATTCAATGTAGCTGATATGGGTGAGATGATCTAAAAAAATAAATTATCTAAGTAAAAATGAAACTCATCAGCCCATTTTAAATTTAATACAGGAAATTCCTTTAGATCAAAACCTCAGTATTTAGCAAAAATATTATTTTTAGAAAATCATGGAACTGAGCGGAATAAATGTAGAATGAATTACCAATGGTTAGAGACATCTAAAAAAGATATTTTAATAATTGACGATATGGTAGACAACCTCCGAGTGTTGTCATCAATTCTCACTAGAGCCGGATATAACGTTCGTAAGGCTTTAAACTGGCAAATGGCACTAACTGCTTGTCAAACAGTATTACCAGATTTAATTTTACTGGACATTATGATGCCAGAAGTAGATGGTTACGAAGTGTGCCAACGGTTTAAAGCTTGGGAACTCACTACGGATATTCCTATAATTTTTATTAGTGCATTAGATGATGTATTCGATAAAGTGAAAGCGTTTAAAACAGGAGGAGTAGATTATATTACTAAGCCTTTTGAATTAGAAGAAGTTTTAGTAAGAGTCCAAAATCAAATAAAGTTACGGACAACACAATTAGAAATTATTAGACTGAATTGTGAGTTGGAACAAAGGGTAAAACAGCGCACGTTAGAGTTAGAAAAGGCATTGATAAAATTACAAAAAGAAATTACTGTTCGTGAATCTTTGCAAAATAAATTATTGGAACTAGCCCTTCATGATTCACTCACGGGATTGCCAAACAGAGCTTTATTTATTCAGTATATAGAAAAAGCCTTACATCGTGCTAATCAGGACTCTGATTATCATTTTGCAGTCATGTTTTTAGATTGCGATCGCTTCAAGGTTATCAATGATTCTTTAGGCCATCTAGTAGGAGATGAATTACTGATCGCTATTGCCAGGCGCATTCAGTTATGCCTAACATCATGTGATATCTTAGCAAGATTGGGTGGTGATGAATTTGGGATTATTTTAGAAAATTTGTCAGATATTAATACAGCAATTAAAGTGGCAGAATGTATATTACAAAAATTATCAACTACTTTTAAACTGGCAAGATATGAAGTTTTTATGAATGTCAGTATTGGTATCAATTGGGGTAGTAAGGAGTATCAAAAACCAGAACATTTGTTACGAGATACTGATACAGCAATGTACCATGCTAAAGCTTTGGGAAGGGCGAGATATCATGTTTTCGATCCATGTATGTATCAAGATGCTATCCACGTATTAGAGATGGATAATGACCTACGTAAAGCTATTGAACGAGAAGAATTTCTGATTTATTATCAGCCAATTATTGCTTTATCTACAGGTAAAATTTCTGGATTTGAAGCTCTTTTGAGATGGCAGCATCCCCATCGAGGCTTAATTTATCCCACGGAGTTTATTCCCGTAGCTGAGGAAACAGGTTTAATTAAACCTATTAACACATGGGTATTGCAATCAGCGTGTCAACAGCTTTGCATTTGGCAAAATCACCCAGCAACACCAGAAAATCTGACTATCAGTGTTAATTTGAGTGCGCGCTTATTTTATCAACCTAACTTTATTGAGCAAATTGATCAAATTCTCTATGAAACCCAAGTTAATCCCAGTAGTTTAGAATTAGAAATTACCGAAAGTGTAATTATGAACAATACTGAAGAAATCAAGGTGATTTTACAAGCACTCAAACAACGCAAAATCAAACTTGTTATGGATGATTTTGGAACAGGCTATTCATCCTTAAGTTACTTACATAATTTCCCTTTTGATGCCTTAAAAATTGATAAATCTTTTGTCAAACTTATGCAAGAAAATAAAATAAACATGGGTTTAGTCCCTGCAATGATTAGCATTGCTGAATCTATGGGCATGAAGGCAATTGCAGAAGGGGTGGAAACCCAAGAACAATTAATTCAACTCAAAAATCTAAATTGTGATTTTGCTCAAGGATATTTATTTTCTGAAGCTATAGAACAAAAATCAATTATTGATTTTCTTAAATTACCACCCCAATGGTAAGTTATATCAATAAACTTTCAGAATAAAACGTAAAATTTTAATCAATACTTTGACCTTATATTTGCTTAATTTATCATTAAAGCCCACTTAAGTCAAATTAGTAAAAGTCTCCACATGAGTCAAAGATTATACCTTTGAATCAATGGATGGAATCAATGGATGGATAATTATATTGGTCTGAGACTTCTATTTTTAGTCACTTAAAAGCATAATAGAAATGTGACTCATATCTTACCCCCATTACAATCCCTAACAAAAGGTTGTTGGTTCAAGCTCATCTGTGGAGCTAGTTTCCAGCACCTACCTACAGTCAGAACTTTAGCATTAGCCTACACTTTGGCAGGTGCTGACTGTATAGATGTGGCTGCTGATCCAGCAGTAATTATAGCAGTTCAAGAAGCTTTACAAATAGCCAAAACTCTAGTCTCTCAAGCCCAAGGACGAGGCTTTCAATACACAGGTGATTCTCCACTGTTAATGGTCAGTTTAAACGATGGAGAAGACCCTCACTTTCGCAAAGCTGAATTTGATGCTGCCAAGTGTCCTCCAGACTGCTTAAGACCATGTGAAAAAATTTGTCCAGCACAGGCAATTATATTTAATCGTAGAGCGGATGATTTTTCAGGAGTTGAATCTCAGAAGTGTTATGGGTGCGGTCGTTGTTTGCCCATTTGTCCATATGATATAATTTATACAGAATCTTATATATCAACACCATCAGCGATCGCACCATCAGTCATATCTACGGGGGTAGATGCAGTAGAAATCCACACAAAAGTAGGGCGTTTAGCCGAATTTCATAAATTATGGCAAGTAATCTCACCTTGGGCAGAAAAATTGAAAATATTAGCCATCAGTTGTCCTGATCAAGAAGGAATAGTTGAATATCTTAAGTCTATCTACAACCTAATTTCTCCCCAATGTCAAAGAATAATTTGGCAAACTGATGGCCGTCCTATGAGTGGTGATATCGGAGACGGTACTACATTGGCAACTGTAAAATTAGGTCAAAAAATTTTAGCAGCTAATTTACCAGGATATGTACAGTTAGCAGGTGGCACGAATAGATATACAGTTGCTAAGTTAAAAGCAATGGGATTATTAAATTGTGGTGAACGAGCCATCAAAAATCAGCCCTACATTGCTGGAGTAGCTTATGGTAGCTACGCTCGTGGATTAATTTCTCCCATTATCGAACAATTAGAAAGCAAGGAGGTGAATCATCATATTCAAGCCAGTATCCGCCTAGAACAAGAACCCGATTTACTCTGGCAAGCCGTTGAGCTTGCATATTCTCTCGTTTCCCAAATCAAGTTACCGCAAGAGCGATAATCGCTCGTTCGTTATCTCTCAAAACGTCACAATAGAAAGCATGACGATAACAGACGATCTCCAAAAGTTATTAGATATTTTGCCCCAAGACTTGCAACAAGTACTAGAGAATCATCCCAGAATAGATACTTTAGTAGAAGTGGTCTTGGATTTGGGTCGTCGTCCAGAGGCTCGGTTTCCCCATCAAGCCGAGTATCTGAGCGAACTTCCAGTCACTCAAGCACAGATAGATGATTGTATTCACAGAGTAGGAATCTTTGGCGGAGATAATCGAGCAGGAATTGAGCAAACCTTGCATCGGATCAGTGCTATCCGCAATCGTAATGGTAAGATTATTGGCTTAACTTGCCGCGTGGGTAGGGCTGTATTTGGCACGATAGGCATGATCCGCGATTTGGTAGAAACTGGTAAATCGATTCTCATGCTAGGAAGGCCAGGTGTAGGTAAAACCACGGCTTTAAGAGAAATTGCCCGTGTTTTAGCAGATGAATTGAATAAACGTGTAGTTATTATCGACACATCCAATGAAATCGCTGGAGATGGGGATATAGCTCACCCTGCGATTGGTCGTGCTAGAAGGATGCAAGTAGCTCATCCAGAACTTCAGCATCAAGTCATGATTGAGGCAGTAGAAAACCATATGCCAGAAGTCATTGTCATTGATGAAATTGGTACGGAGCTAGAAGCTTTAGCCGCACGTACCATTGCTGAACGAGGTGTGCAATTAGTGGGTACTGCCCACGGCAACCAGATAGAAAACTTAATTAAAAACCCTACCCTTTCCGACTTAGTAGGTGGTATTCAAGCTGTAACACTAGGAGACGATGAGGCAAGACGACGGGGTAGTCAAAAAACGGTTTTAGAGCGCAAAGCTCCTCCTACCTTTGAAATCGCTGTAGAAATGTTAGAAAGGCAACGTTGGGTAGTACACGAAAGCGTTGCTGATACAGTTGATAATCTTCTCAGGGGTCGTCAAGCTAACCCGCAGACGAGAACCGTTGACGAGCAAGGTAAAGTTGCAATTACGCGCCCACTAGCTGTTGTGAACGGTCGTGGTGGACACTCAATAACATCTGAAGACCCTTTCTCCTCAGCAAGACAATCTACAGGCTGGCGGTCATCAGGACAAATGCTAGCATTGCCATCCTTACCTGTAGAGCGGGAGAGAGTTGCCAGTCCTAGTGAATTTGACCGCTTGCTCGACGAGTCGTTTAATTCCTCTGAAAGCTTTGACTTTAGTGCCAGCAGACAAGCTGGGCCTAATGGTGAAGACTTACCACTGCATATTTATCCATATGGTGTCAGTCGTCATCAATTAGAACAGGTGATTAATGTACTAACTTTACCAGTGTTATTGACAAAAGACATTGATAGTGCCGATGCCATTTTAGCACTGCGATCGCACGTCAAAAACCATGCAAAGTTAAGACAAATGGCTAAAGCTCGCCATGTGCCAATCCACATGATTAAATCTAGTACCATACCTCAAATTACGCGTGGTTTGCGGCGGTTGCTCAATATCGATGAGCCAGAAAGTACTGATGATCGAGAACTGCAACTGTTTTTGCATAATAGCACCGACGACGAGATTGATGCACTAGAAGAAGCAAGACTAGCCGTTGAGCAAATAGTCATTCCCAAAGGACAGCCTGTTGAATTATTACCTCGTTCTCCTCAAGTGCGGAAAATGCAACATGAGTTAGTAGAACACTATCGACTCAAATCCCACAGTTTTGGAGAAGAACCAAATCGACGTTTAAGGATTTATCCAGCATAGATTCAGAAAAAAGACAAAGAAAGGTCACAATAATACAAAAACTCCCTTGAGATGATATCAAGGGAGTTTTTGTTATCCAAAAAAAGAACCTGGCACTGAGCGATTGTGGCAGGAGGCAACCCTCCAACTATCGTAGCCGCAGCAGCGTTTCACCTCTGAGTTCGGGAAGGGATCAGTGTGGTTCCACCGCGCCATAAGCACCAGGAAAGACAGTGAACAGTGAGCAGTTATCAGTTATCAAACAACTGTCACCCATTCAGAAACCCTGAAGACTGCAAGAAACGCGAATTGCCAATGATTATGAGGTCAAGCCCTCGGTCTGTTAGGACTCCTCAGCTACATACATTACTGCACTTCCACTTAGAGCCTATGAACGGGTGTTCTGCCCGTGACCTTACCTACTTTTCGTAGTGAGAACACTCATCTTGAGGTGGGCTTCCCACTTAGATGCTTTCAGCGGTTATCCGCTCCGAACTTGGCTACCCAGCGTCTACTGTTGGTACAATAACTGGTACACCAGCGGTTCGTTCCTCCCGGTCCTCTCGTACTAAGGAGGAATCCTCTCAATGTTCTTACGCCTGCACCGGATATGGACCGAACTGTCTCACGACGTTCTGAACCCAGCTCACGTACCGCTTTAATGGGCGAACAGCCCAACCCTTGGGACGTACTTCCGCCCCAGGTTGCGATGAGCCGACATCGAGGTGCCAAACCTCCCCGTCGATGTGGACTCTTGGGGGAGATCAGCCTGTTATCCCTAGAGTAACTTTTATCCGTTGAGCGACGGCCATTCCATTCTGCGCCGTCGGATCACTAAGGCCTACTTTCGTACCTGCTCGACTTGTCGGTCTTGCAGTCAAGCTCTCTTTATGCCTTTACACTCGCCGCACGGTTTCCAAGCGTGCTGAGAGAACCTTTGCGCGCCTCCGTTACCTTTTAGGAGGCGACCGCCCCAGTCAAACTGCCCACCTGAAACTGTCCTTCTACCGGATAACGGTAGCAAGTTAGAATCCTAGCTTCGCCAGAGTGGTATCTCACCGTTGACTCCATATCCCCCACAAGGAATATCTCTTCGTCTCCCACCTATCCTGCGCAAGCGAAGCCCGGACACAATTCCAGGCTACAGTAAAGCTTCATAGGGTCTTTCTGTCCAGGTGCAGGCAGTCCGTATCTTCACAGACATTCCTATTTCGCCGAGTCTCTCTCTGAGACACCATCCAGATCGTTACGCCTTTCGTGCGGGTCGGAACTTACCCGACAAGGAATTTCGCTACCTTAGGACCGTTATAGTTACGGCCGCCGTTCACCGGGGCTTCGGTCGTCAGCTTCATGTTACCACTGACCAACTTCCTTAACCTTCCGGCACTGGGCAGGCGTCAGCCCCCATACTTCCTCTTTCGAGTTCGCGGAGACCTGTGTTTTTGGTAAACAGTCGCCTGGATCTCTTCACTGCGACCAGCTCTCGCTGGCACCCCTTCTTCCGAAGTTACGGGGCCATTTTGCCGAGTTCCTTAGAGAGAGTTATCTCGCGCCCCTTGGTATTCTCAACCTCCCTACCTGTGTCGGTTTCGGGTACGGGTAATCTACTTTCATCACATTCCTAGCTTTTCTTGGCACTATCCTTCCCCACTCGGAGTTCGTAAACTCCTCCCAAACCAATCAGGGTGTGGCTATCTTTCATGCGTCCCTAGCAATGCTCCAGTACATTAGTCAGGGATTGTTGACCCTGTGTCCATCGACTACGCCTTTCGACCTCGCCTTAGGTCCCGACTAACCCAGAGTGGACGAACCTGGCTCTGGAACCCTTAGGGTTTCGGGGCATTGGATTCTCACCAATGTTTGCGCTACTCAAGCCGACATTCTCACTTCCGTTTCGTCCACAGCTGCTCGCCGCTACTGCTTCTTCCTACCACGGAACGCTCCCCTACCGATTAATGTTTAGTTAATCCCACAGCTTCGGTACATCGCTTAGCCCCGTTCATTTTCGGCGCAAGACCGCTTGACTAGTGAGCTATTACGCACTCTTTCAAGGGTGGCTGCTTCTAGGCAAACCTCCTAGTTGTCTTTGCAGTCTCACCTCCTTTCTCACTTAGCGATGATTTGGGGACCTTAGCTGGTGGTCTGGGCTGTTTCCCTCTTGACAATGAAGCTTATCCCCCACTGTCTCACTGGCAATGTGTTCTCTAGGTATTCTGAGTTTGTCTCGATTTGGTACCGGTCTCCCAGCCCGCACCGAAACAGTGCTTTACCCCCTAGATATATTCATTACCGCTGCGCCTCAACACATTTCGGGGAGAACCAGCTAGCTCCTGGTTCGATTGGCATTTCACCCCTAACCACACCTCATCCGCCGATTTTTCAACATCGGTCGGTTCGGACCTCCACTTGGTTTTACCCAAGCTTCATCCTGGACATGGTTAGATCACCAGGGTTCGGGTCTATAAATACTGATTATCGCCCTCTTCAGACTCGGTTTCCCTTTGGCTCCAGCTACACCGCTTTAACCTACCAGTACCTATAACTCGCCGGCTCATTCTTCAACAGGCACGCGGTCATCCGTTTAATCGGACTCCCACTGCTTGTAAGCTCACGGTTTCATGTTCTATTTCACTCCCCTTCCGGGGTTCTTTTCACCTTTCCCTCGCGGTACTTGTTCTCTATCGGTCACACAGTAGTATTTAGCCTTACGAGATGGTCCTCGCTGATTCACATGGGATTCCTCGTGCCCCATGCTACTCGGGATTCAACTACTATCCTTAAGTTTTCGACTACAGGACTTTCACCTCCTCTGGTGCAGTATTTAGCTGCTTCGTCTAACCTCTAGATTCGATATCGTTGTCCCTCTACCCCAAAAGATATATCCTTTGGTTTAGGCTCTTCCCCTTTCGCTCACCACTACTTAGGGAATCTCTTTTGATTTCTTTTCCTCCAGCTACTAAGATGTTTCAGTTCGCTGGGTTGGCTCTTTCCTGTCTATATATTCAACAGGTAGTATTTAGGGTTGCCCCATTCGGATATCTCCGGCTCTATGTTTGCTTCCAACTCCCCGGAGCTTTTCGTCGGTAACCACGTCCTTCTTCGCCTCTGTGTGCCTAGGTATCCACCGTTCGCTCTTATTAGCTTGACCACTTTACATTGGTTTTTATCCGCAAACACTCGAATTTTTCTTGAAGATTCTTGTGTCTGCCTGCTATAATCGCGTTTCTATGCAGTTTTCAAGGTTCTGGCTGGATTTACCCAGCAGTCTAACTTCCGTTAGTTGCTGAGTTTTCCTCTTTCTTTTCATGTGGAGGTTAGCGGACTCGAACCGCTGACATCCTGCTTGCAAAGCAGGCGCTCTACCAACTGAGCTAAACCCCCCAACCGAATTTTCGATTTTGGATTTGCGATTTTCGATTGAACAATACAATCTAAAATCTAAAATCGGCAATCTAAAATTCTTCAGGTGGGCCATCCTGGACTCGAACCAGGGACCTCACCCTTATCAGGGGTGCGCTCTAACCACCTGAGCTAATAGCCCATACGAACCTCATTATTAGTTTGAAAGCCTATTCAACTTCTGCGACCGACCTAGAGTAGACCATCTCAGTCTCTATTTGCTTTTCGCTTTCGATTTCTGATTTGGGTAGGTCTCCCTAAAAAGGAGGTGATCCAGCCACACCTTCCGGTACGGCTACCTTGTTACGACTTCACCCCAGTCACCAGTCCTACCTTAGGCATCCCCCTCTCCGAAAAGTTGAGGTAATGACTTCGGGCGTGACCAGCTTCCATGGTGTGACGGGCGGTGTGTACAAGGCCCGGGAACGAATTCACTGCAGTATGCTGACCTGCAATTACTAGCGATTCCTCCTTCACGAAGGCGAGTTGCAGCCTTCGATCTGAACTGAGCTACGATTTCATGGATTTGCTTCACATCGCTGTGTCGCTGCCCTTTGTTCGTAGCATTGTAGTACGTGTGTAGCCCAAGACGTAAGGGGCATGCTGACTTGACGTCATCCCCACCTTCCTCCGGTTTGTCACCGGCAGTCTCTCTAGAGTGCCCAACTTAATGCTGGCAACTAAAAACGAGGGTTGCGCTCGTTGCGGGACTTAACCCAACATCTCACGACACGAGCTGACGACAGCCATGCACCACCTGTGTTTGCGCTCCCTAAGGCACTTTCCCCTTTCAGGGAAATTCGCAACATGTCAAGTCTTGGTAAGGTTCTTCGCGTTGCATCGAATTAAACCACATACTCCACCGCTTGTGCGGGCCCCCGTCAATTCCTTTGAGTTTCACACTTGCGTGCGTACTCCCCAGGCGGGATACTTAACGCGTTAGCTCCGGCACGGCTCGGGTCGATACAAGCCACGCCTAGTATCCATCGTTTACGGCTAGGACTACTGGGGTATCTAATCCCATTCGCTCCCCTAGCTTTCGTCCCTCAGTGTCAGTTACGGCCTAGTAGCACGCTTTCGCCACCGGTGTTCTTCCTGATCTCTACGCATTTCACCGCTACACCAGGAATTCCTGCTACCCCGAACGCACTCTAGCTCTGTAGTTTCCACTGCTCTTATGAGGTTGAGCCTCACTCTTTAACAGCAGACTTTCAGTGCCACCTGCGGACCCTTTACGCCCAATCATTCCGGATAACGCTTGCATCCTCCGTATTACCGCGGCTGCTGGCACGGAGTTAGCCGATGCTTATTCCTCAAGTACCTTCAGAACTTATTCCTTGAGAAAAGAGGTTTACAACCCAAGAGCCTTCCTCCCTCACGCGGTATTGCTCCGTCAGGCTTTCGCCCATTGCGGAAAATTCCCCACTGCTGCCTCCCGTAGGAGTCTGGGCCGTGTCTCAGTCCCAGTGTGGCTGATCATCCTCTCAGACCAGCTACTGATCGTCGCCTTGGTGCGCTCTTACCACACCAACTAGCTAATCAGACGCGAGCTCATCTCTAGGCAGCAAGCCTTTCACCTTCCGGCACATCCGGTATTAGCCACCGTTTCCAGTGGTTGTCCCCGACCTAAAGCTAGATTCTCACGCGTTACTCACCCGTCCGCCACTAAATCCTAAGATTCCGTTCGACTTGCATGTGTTAAGCATACCGCCAGCGTTCATCCTGAGCCAGGATCAAACTCTCCGTTTTGTTAAGTTTGCTTTTAGCTCTTTCTTTGGCTGCTCTTTTTACACCTCAGCCTGGTGTGTATTTTTCTTGACGCAGGCTAGTTGTTTTTTTCTGGCTTTCAAACTATAATTTTTTCAAGGTTCGGTTGCCTCGGACTGCGCTTCGTCGCGCTCTCCTTTCAGGCACTTATTCAATATAGCTAACCCTCTTGGGATTGTCAACTCCTCATGTTAAAAAATTTGTTCTTCAGCAGTGATGCTATAGATTGTAAGCATTGCTAGATAAAACTTTTAGTTGTTTTAATTTATTTTTTTGAGATAGTTGATCATTATTAAAGCAAACACTTCTAGTTCTTTTAAATTTAAATAAGTGCGTTGACATAATAAAAAAGGGTTTTTGGTCGTGTATGACCAAAAACCCTTTTTTATATCCTATTAGATTTTATGCGGATGAAAGGACTTGAACCTTCACTCCAGAGGAACTAGAACCTAAATCTAGCGCGTCTGCCAATTCCGCCACATCCGCATTATCTGTCTATGCTAGCATAACATATATTCTGAGGGAATAGGTAAAAATTAAAAATTAATGATCAGTATCTCAGGTACGATTTAATTACATTTACGTGCGCCTCGGTTGGAGACATTACGTTACATTACCGCTACACGAGGTAAGCGATGTTTGAATCCGCACAAAATTTCCCAGGAAATCGTCTTTAATTCTTCTGCCCAATCATCTGCTGTGATTTTTTGATTGCCTTGTTCACCAAGTAAAGTGACTACTTCACCTTCTTGTAAATCTGGAATACTAGTTACATCTATCATTAACTGATCCATTGTGATTGTGCCGATTTGTGGTACTCGCTGACCGCGAATTAAGACCTGCAACTTGTTGGAAAGATTTCGTGGTACACCATCTGCGTAACCAATACCAACAACCGCTAGGCGTATTTCTCTAGGGGCAATAAATTTATGACCGTAGCTGACACCTGTACCAGGAGCAATCGTTTTAACGTGGGTAACTCGTGCGTTGAGTTGAAGAACAGGTTTTAGGTGAATTGTGTGTTGTAAATGTGGCGCGGGATAGAGTCCATACACGGCTAATCCAACACGCACTAGGTCGTAATGTAATGTTGAGTCTGTGAGAGTAGCTGCTGAGTTGGCAAGGTGTAGACAAGGAATTTTAATTTTTAAAGCTTTGATTTGAGCGATCGCTTCCTCAAATCTTTGATGCTGTTGCTGCATAATTGTCTGGTCTGGACTGTCTGCTGTAGCCAGGTGGGAGTAAATACTGGCAATGTCAAGATGAGGCAGACGGTCTACTAGCTGTATAAATTCACCTGCTTCTTGCCAGTTAGTGCCTAATCTAGACATTCCTGTATCTAGTTTGATATGTACTGGGATAGGAGAACTATACTCAATGGTTTCTAAGGTGTTAGAGAATATTAAAGCTTGCTTGGGACTGCTGATTGTGGGTTGGAGTTGCCAGTGAGTGATCGCATGAATTTGTTCTGGTGTATGGGTTGCGCCTAAAATCAAAATTGGTGCTTTGATACCACCTTCTCGGAGTTGAATCCCTTCAGGAACTGTGGCAACTCCTAACCAATTTGCACCAGCTTGCAAGACTGTTTGTGCTACTGTAACTGCACCATGACCATACGCATCTGCTTTGACTACAGCCATCAATTGGGTACGTGGTGATAAAAACTGCTTGATTTGCTGTACATTATGATTTAAAGCATCTAAATCAATTTCTACCCAAGCCCGTTGTGAGAACCAGGCATACGTATCACACTTTTGATTGGCAGCAATCTTTGCAGCTTGTTCCCTACTCAACATTTTTACTCTCTCCTATCACACCACTATTGAGTTTAATTAGTTCAGAGTTAATCAGGAAGTTTAACCTTCATTACGGAATAAATACAATATACCTGGGTTAATAATTGAAAACTTCCTACCTTTAGGTGTAAGCAGTGCTTCGCTGTAAGTCATACAAATATCTATTGAGATATTTAATCGGGAATAGGAAGGTAATAATAAATGCTCAGTGATTTATTGCCTATTCCAATGTGCATTTAAAGAATTTTGATTGTTTATTTGATGATTAGTAAAATTTTTTGTCGCTTATAAGTGATATTTACTACTGGATACGGAAATCAACAGAGACAATAATATTGTTGATTATTCCTGCAAAATCTAAAAATAAATATATATTGCAAACCTCTAGCTAATTAGCACCTTCCACCCATATCATTTTTTGAAAAATTTTTGTAAGTATAATTTATTCTCATCTCCCCATGAGCTGAGATTCGTGTTAATATATGTAAAACTAATACCTTGAGCGTTAATCAATGGGGAAGGTTTTAGTCCTAAACGCCTCTTACGAACCGCTCAATATAACGAGCTGGCGTCGTGCTGCGGTTCTGTTAATTAAAGGCAAAGCAGAACGTGTTGAACACAACGGTAAGTTTCTTTATACAGACTTTCCGCTACCAACAGTGATTAGGTTGCGCCATTATGTGCGTGTGCCTTACAAGGAAAT
Source organism: Aliinostoc maniaoense (assembly GCF_058172895.1). Classification (NCBI taxonomy): domain Bacteria; kingdom Bacillati; phylum Cyanobacteriota; class Cyanophyceae; order Nostocales; family Nodulariaceae; genus Aliinostoc; species Aliinostoc maniaoense. Next base: position 661,989 of record NZ_CP187952.1, read on the forward strand.
CCCTCTAACTCGCCGAAACATCTTGCATCGTGATGGACATACTTGCCAATACTGTGGTTACACAGGCGATGAATTAACATTAGACCATGTGATCCCGCGATCGCGAGGTGGTGGTGATAGTTGGGAGAATATTGTTACAGCTTGCGTCCGTTGTAACGTTAAAAAGGGTAGCCGGACTCCACAAGAAGCTCATATGCTACTACGGCATCAGCCTCGTCAACCTTACAGTAGCCTTTATTTCGAGGTAAGCAAGCACCTTAAGAGTGGACACCATCAAGAGTGGCAAAAATATGTTATAGGACTTTAGTGTTTAAGTCTATAATGCTGAGTACCCGGTAGTTTATCGTTACTTGATCCGGGTGCTATACTTGCCCGCACACCATGAAAAAAAATTAATAATTTTTAATTTTAATTTACTTGTATATCAAGTTTCTATTAAAAGTTATTTCTAATATATTTTTCATTTATGATACATAATTTGTTGCGCGTTTTTTCTACTTTAGATAATTAAATTAGGTGATATGCACCTGAATGATGCAACAGCTAGATATTATAGCTTATAAAATATTAGAATGTAGAAGTCTGCTAAAAATAATTTTTAAAATAAAGTTATTTATGTATAAAACTATAATTTTATACATAAAGCTTTTAGTTACTGAAGATAAATCAGCAGTAACTGATTTGACATAAAGTGAATTTTCGCTGTAAGCCGAAATAATATCTAATGTATTAAGAACTATCGAATGGCTAAAACTAGTGGGAAAAAATATTTAATAAGTAGCCGTCATGAACTACGTACACCAGAACACATGAAAAAGTCTGTTCCTTACACCCCTATACCTTTACACACGCGAGTTTCTACAAGTCGGCATTCGCCCTTGGCGTTGCCGTTCGCGTTAGCGTCTCTGAAGGAAAAGGCTAGCCGCCCAACGCACTCGCTCCCCTACACCCCTTTTTCAAGCTAGAAAGATATAATGTAAGGACGAACTTAAGCCTATGGTAAAAACGGTAATCTAGGGTAACATAGGGCTTGTGGTTGTATCACAAATGCGCCAAGTTTAGTTTCATTTCAGTACAAACGGATAAAATAATAGGTAAACATAGAACTATATGTAGCAATCCGATTTGATTTCTGAACTTACTCGTGAAGCTAGGGTTGGGGGAACGTGGTTAGAGGAACAAAAACCGTACTGGGGTTTTTTCAAAAGTCAAATAGGATTCCTAATATTTCTTACCTAAATACTGAGTTAAACAGATATCTATCTAGAAACAACAGCAGAAATTCAGCGTTGTTTGAGATAAGCTTGACAATATCAGGAATCTTGGTTTTCAAGCTCTATGTGCATTCTGGTAGAATTAGGTAGATTGATGAATTATCTGATTGACAAAAAATATACCGAGATATATATCCCTATCTCCTCAGATTTTTGCAAAAATCAGTAACGTGGGGCTAAATCAATCAACTGCTGCTTGTAGTGTCTCTAAAAAAATTAATAGAGCCTCATACTTAGAACAAACTTTACCATGCAATTACATTCTTCTTTTATTAAGCAGTCTGATAGTTTTCCCTTGACTACCGAGTCTCATTCGGAGGACGCTGAGATAGACAAAGAAACGGAAGCATCACTGACTAAATCTACTTCGCCAACATCCACACCCGAAGGAGTAGGGATATATCTAGGACAACGTAGTAATTCTCTGGCATTGCAAAAATCAGAAGAATTGCAAAAGACACTGCTATCACATCGGCATGAGCGTCAGTTGATTATTTTGCAAGATTTTCCTGATCCTGATGCCCTTTCTTGTGCTTGGACTTACCAACTCATTGCTCAGCAATACGATATCAAATGTGAAATTATTTATGCTGGGACTTTAAGCCACCAAGAAAATATAGCTTTAGTCAAGCTAACGGGTTTGCCTGCACAACGTTGGACACCACAATCCCTGAAGACAAAAGACCTATCAGGTTATCAAGGTTTGGTTTTGATTGATAACCAAGGTACAACCAGTCAGCTACTAACATCTTTACAACAAGCAGGAATACCGATAGTAGCAATAATTGATCATCATAGTTTGCAAGCGGACTTGAAATCAGAATTTCTGGATGTGCGTCCGTATGTCAGAGCTACAGCTACGATTTTCACTCAATATGTTCAGTGTGGTTTACTAGCTTTAGATAGCAGCATTAGTCAGCACGTTAAATGTGCTACTGCTTTAATGCACGGCTTGCGTTCAGACACGAATCGCCTAATGCAAGCGCAAGAAGAAGATTTTATGGCGGCGGCGTATCTGAGTCGATTTTATGATGCTCAACTGCTTAATGCGATTCTTCAAGCTAACCGTTCTAAACGGGTGATGGATGTAATTGAGCGATCGCTCAAAAACCGTATTGTCCAGAATAACTTTTCCATTGCGGGTGTTGGTTACTTACGCTATGACGATCGGGACGCTATCCCCCAAGCCGCAGATTTTCTAGTGACAGAAGAAAACGTACACACTGCTGTGGTTTATGGCATTGTTCACGATGAAGATGATGAGTTAGAAGTAGTGATTGGTTCACTGAGAACAACCAAACTCACTCTTGATCCTGATGAATTTATCAAAGAAGCCTTTGGACAAGATAGCACCGGACGATTTTTTGGTGGTGGGAGAACGGGTGCTGGTGGCTTTGAAATTCCGATGGGATTTTTATCTGGTGGTAATGAAAATTCTGCTTATGCCAGAATGAAATGGGAAGTATTTGACGCGCAAATTAAGCAGAAGTTACTGAAATTGGTGAATCCTAAAGATAACCCCATTCAGTCTGAGTAGGTTTTGTGTTCAACTACTAAAAATTGAGAGCTAAACATCAAAAATCTAACAGTTCTCACATGGTAAACAGCCTCAGAATTAATTTCTGAGGCTGATAGCTTTTTACTAAAGAAATGCTACCAGAGCAAATGGGAAAATAATTATTAGCGCGATCATCTCGATAACATACCAAGATATGGACTGCGATCGCCTATAGGAATGGTATTTGATTTCTGAAAAAATCTAAGTATGTGTAGGGTGCGTTACGGCTTACGCCTAACACACCACCGGCCTTGGTGCTAACACAATGACAATATTGCAGGAGGAAAATCCACACTGCAATGTGCCTCCCCTACGTATCTGTTCAATAATCAATTCAGATTCCTATATATTTCGCTGAGATATTCCAAAATAAAATATGTTAATTCACTGGGGTGCGACTGTGGAACTGTATTTTATTCGTCATGGCATAGCAGAACAACAACAGGCTGGAATTAAAGATGAGGAACGCCAGCTAACCAAAGAAGGAAGACAAAAAACAGAGAAAGTAGGACAGAGATTAAAAAAACTGGGTTTGCAATTTGATTTGATTGTCACTAGTCCTTTAGTCCGCGCTCGGCAAACAGCAGAAATCCTCCTAGAAGTAGGACTTAGTTCTCAAATAGAAGAATCCAACCATCTAGCTCCTAATGGTCATATTTCCAGTTGGTTAGATTATTGGTTGCAACCCAAAAACTTTGCCCAAAACGCCCAATTAGCCTTGGTTGGACATGAGCCTTGTTTGAGTAATTGGGCAGAAATTCTTCTATGGGGAGAAGCCAAAGACAGCTTAGTCCTCAAAAAAGCAGGTATGATCGGAGTAAAACTGCCAGAAAGTGGTTCACCTGTGGGTCAAAGTCAGATGTTTTGGTTGACACCTCCCAGGTACTTGCTATAACAGTTTGGCAGCAATTCTTTAAAGAATTGTTGTTAGCTAGGCTACTGTTATGGCAACCATCATTTCTGGTAAGTTAGCGTGTCGGATATTTCATTAAGCAAATGGTGTTGCCATGATGGTGTGCGAATACAAGCCTGGTTTAGAAGGCATTCCCGCCGCCCAATCGAGTATCAGTTATGTAGATGGGCAGAAGGGAATACTTGAGTATCGTGGCATTCGGATTGAGGAACTAGCAGCTAAAAGTACATTCTTGGAAACTGCTTACCTTTTAATCTGGGGAAAATTACCCACGAAAGATGAATTACAAGCATTTGAGGAAGAAGTTCGCTGCCACAGGCGAATTAAGTATCGCATTCGGGATATGATGAAATGTTTTCCTGAAAGCGGTCATCCGATGGATGCGCTCCAAGCCTCTGCTGCGGCTTTAGGCTTGTTCTACTCGCTGCGGGATTTACATAATCCTGCTTATATTCGGGATTCTGTAGTGCGCCTGATTGCTACAATTCCGACGATGGTGGCAGCATTTCAATTGATGCGGAAAGGCAACGACCCCGTTAAACCCCGTGATGACTTAGATTATTCTGCCAATTTCCTCTACATGCTCAACGAGAAAGAACCGGATGAGTTGGCAGCAAAAATCTTTGATGTCTGCTTAATTCTCCATGTGGAGCATACAATGAATGCTTCTACCTTCAGTGCTAGGGTAACAGCTTCCACTTTAACTGACCCCTACGCAGTGGTTGCTAGTGCTGTAGGTACTTTAGGCGGCCCGCTTCATGGTGGAGCTAACGAAGAAGTAATTCAGATGTTGGAAGAAATTGGCTCTGTGGCAAATGTTCGTCCTTATGTTGAGGAACGACTGCAAAGCAAAAAGAAATTGATGGGCTTTGGTCATCGTGTCTACAAAGTCAAAGATCCTCGCGCCACCATTCTCCAAGAACTAGCAGAAAAATTGTTTGCTAAGTTTGGGGCAGATAAGTATTACGACATTGCCCAAGAAATGGAACGGGTAGTAGAGGAGAAACTAGGTCACAAAGGAATTTATCCTAATGTTGACTTTTACTCTGGTTTGGTGTACAGAAAGATGGGAATCCCCACAGACTTATTTACACCAATTTTTGCGATCGCTCGTGTAGCTGGTTGGCTAGCTCACTGGAAAGAACAGCTAGCAGAAAACCGCATTTTCCGTCCTACCCAGGTTTACGACGGTAAGCACGATGTTCCTTACCTACCTCTTGACGAGAGGTAAGAGACGGAGCAGGGAGCAGGGGGAGAGCATTTCCATCAGCATTAGCTCAATGCCCTGCTATCCTTAATAGCACTCAATTCAATCTATTTCTTCTACCAAGCTGCACTATTAGTTCCATTGTCAATCACCTCACTACACTCTCAAGTTGGCAAATACCGACTTAATAGACAGTGGAGAACCGTTGCCAAAGTGGAAGCGGCAGTCTTTTGTTGCTTGTCTGAGGGATTGGGGATTGGGGACTGGGATTCTTCCCCTGCTCCCCTGCCCCCTGCTCCCCTGCCCTATGCCCCATGCCCCATGCCCAATTCCCAATGGACATAGCAAATCTCAATCCTAGCTATAAGTAGAAGTTCTTGTGTAGCTACAGAAGCCAAAAACCATCGGGCGATATACTAGGCATGGGTATTGGCAAAAAATATTAACTCAGGTGTCATCTCAATAGAGAGATAAATGGGTGTTGTTGCAAGTATTAGTTTAACTAATGATTGCGATTCACCATGACTTGATGACTTAAAGAGCAGAAACATGAACTCAGGAATTGACCTCCAAGGAACTTTTATTAAATCCTTGATGGATTTAGGACTCCCACAGGGGGCAGCTAAAGCAATTTGGATGCCTCTGCCCATGATCCTGATGCTGATTGGGGCAACAGTGGGTGTACTTGTTTGTGTGTGGCTGGAACGGAAAATTTCCGCAGCTGCACAACAGCGAATTGGCCCTGAATATATCGGGCCTTTGGGCTTATTAGCTCCCGTTGCCGATGGTTTGAAGCTGGTATTTAAAGAAGACATCGTACCGGCACAAGCTGATGCGTGGTTATTTACTCTCGGCCCTATCCTAGTCGTTCTGCCAGTGTTTCTGTCTTACTTAATCGTGCCGTTTGGACAGAATATTGTCATTACCAATATAGGGACAGGGATATTTTTGTGGATTGCTTTATCGAGCATCCAGCCGATTGGTTTGTTGATGGCTGGTTATGCCTCCAACAACAAATACTCCCTCTTGGGGGGCTTGCGGGCAGCAGCGCAATCAATTAGTTATGAAATTCCCTTGGCTTTGAGTGTGTTAGCGATCGCTATGATGTCTAACAGCCTCAGCACTGTGGATATCGTCAACCAACAATCAGGCTATGGTCTTTTGGGTTGGAACATTTGGCGACAACCCCTAGGTTTTATGATCTTTTGGATCGCCGCTTTAGCTGAGTGCGAACGCTTACCCTTTGACTTACCAGAAGCCGAAGAAGAATTAGTTGCAGGTTATCAAACTGAATACTCTGGGATGAAATTTGCCCTGTTTTATCTCAGTTCCTACGTCAACTTAGTGCTTTCTGCTTTATTGGTAGCAGTTTTGTACTTGGGTGGTTGGGATTCTCCCATTCCCATCAATGTTTTAGCAGGCTGGTTGGGAGTTACTGAAGTTAATCCCGTACTCGAAGTAGTCAACGCTGCTTTGGGTATTACCATGACCTTACTCAAAGCTTACTTCCTCATCTTTATAGCCATTCTCTTACGCTGGACAGTACCACGGGTAAGAATTGACCAGCTGTTAGATTTAGGATGGAAATTTTTATTACCAGTTGGGTTAGTAAACCTGTTATTAACCGCAGCTTTGAAACTGGCTTTTCCCGTCGCCTTCGGTGGTTAGTCCAATTTTAGATTTGAGATTTTAGATTTGAGAATCAATTCAAAATCTAAAATCCAAAATCCAAAATTCAACAGAGAGAGACACAAAATGCTCAAATTCCTTAAACAAGTTGGTGAGTACGCCAAAGAAGCAGTACAAGCCGGCCGTTACATCGGTCAAGGATTATCTGTCACCTTTGACCATATGCGCCGCCGTCCCGTCACTGTGCAGTATCCTTACGAAAAACTGATTCCTGGTGAAAGATTTCGCGGTCGGATTCACTATGAATTTGATAAGTGTATCGCCTGCGAAGTATGTGTGCGCGTTTGCCCGATTAACTTACCTGTAGTCGATTGGGAATTTGACAAAGCTACCAAAAAGAAAAAGCTCAAGCACTACAGTATTGATTTTGGGGTTTGTATTTTCTGTGGTAACTGTGTGGAATATTGCCCCACTAACTGTCTTTCGATGACAGAAGAGTACGAGCTAGCCGCCTACGATCGCCATGAACTCAACTATGATAATGTGGCCTTAGGTCGTCTGCCCTACAAAGTTACAAATGACCCAATGGTGACACCATTACGTGAATTGGTGTACCTACCCCCAGGCGTTCTCGACCCCCACGACCTACCCGCCGACGCACCCCGTGCCGGCGCACGTCCAGAAGACCTAGTAGAACAAGTGGAAAAGTAAGTGCCATTAGTCATTTGTCCTTTGCGAACGACTAATGACTAATGACCAATGACTAATGACTATTAACTGAGGACAAAAAACAGTGAATCTAGCGGAAGGAGTACAACTTGTTACCTTCGGCATACTGGCCGTAATGATGATTGGAACAGCCCTGGGTGTGGTGCTAGCCTCCAGCATTGTTTATTCTGCCTTTATGTTAGGGGGTGTGTTTATCAGCATTGCGGGTTTGTACCTGCTGTTGAATGGTGATTTTGTCGCCGCCGCCCAAGTGTTGGTTTATGTGGGCGCAGTCAACGTGCTGATTTTATTTGCCATCATGTTGGTGAACAAGCGGCAGAATTTTACCCCCTTCCCCAGTGCTGGCGTGCGAAAAATCCTGACTGCGATCGTGGCTGTAGGTTTGTTCGCACTATTAAGTACAATGGTATTAGCTACACCTTGGGCTTACTCCACTGCTGCGGCAACAGGAGAAAGTTCCATCGTGTTAATTGGTGAGCATTTCTTCTCTGACTTCTTATTACCTTTTGAATTGGCTTCAGTATTATTACTAATGTCAATGGTAGGTGCGATTATTTTGGCACGTCGTGAGTATCTGCCAGAAGTCAACCCCTCCGAATTGCCTCAAACTGTGTTGACTTTACCAGAACGTCCTAGAGAAATGGTAGGGGCTGGTACCGATACTCAAGAATAAATACAAGCCGTTCAGAAGGAAAACAAGAACTCATGCAACTCCAGTATTTTTTGTTACTTGCAGCCGCTTTATTCTGCATTGGGATTTATGGCTTAATTACCAGTCGCAACGCTGTCAGAGTGTTAATGTCAATCGAGTTATTGCTCAATGCTGTTAATTTGAATTTAATGGCATTTTCCAACTTTCTTGATGCAACATTAATTAAGGGTCAGGTTTTCACCGTGTTTGTGATTACCGTGGCGGCTGCTGAAGCGGCGGTAGGTTTAGCGATCGTGCTTGCCATTTATCGCAACCGTGATACCGTCGATATGGAGCAGTTTAATCTCCTGAAATGGTAATTGCGTGTGCAACTCAAGCAGGTAATCATTGCTTATAAAGCGCGAGACTCCCAGAGTAAACGCTGGGCAGAAATTTGCGCTAAACAACTAGAAAATCGCAATTGTCAGGTCTTAATGGGGCCTAGCGGGCCAAAAGATAATCCTTACCCGGTATTTTTGGCTTCCGCCGGACAACCAATCGATCTGGCAATTGTCCTAGGTGGTGATGGTACAGTCCTCACTAGTGCCAGACATTTAGCACCAGCAGGTATCCCCATTCTGGGAGTAAATGTAGGTGGTCATTTAGGTTTTTTAACTGAGTCAGTAGAAGAATTTCAAGATACGGAAGCAGTTTGGGATCGGCTGTTTGAAGACCGCTATGCTATTCAAAGGCGGATGATGTTACAGGCAGCTGTGTACGAAGGACACCGCACAAATTTAGAACCCGTTACGGAACGTTTTTTGGGGTTAAATGAATTTTGTGTCAAACCTGCTTCAGCCGATCGCATGATCACCTCTATCCTAGAAATGGAAATTGATGGCGAAGTGGTAGATCAATATGTGGGTGACGGATTGATTGTTTCTACTCCCACAGGTTCAACGGGTTATACTGTTTCTGCCAATGGCCCAATTATGCACGATGGTATGGAAGCGATTACCATCACGCCTATTTGTCCCATGAGCCTTTCGAGTCGTCCTATAGTTTTACCCGCCGGTTCAGTTGTGAGTATTTGGCCTTTGGGTGACTATGAGTTGACCACTAAATTATGGATGGATGGGGTCTTAGCAACTTCAATTTGGCCTGGACACCGTGTTGATATACGGATGGCGGAGTGTCGGTCTAAATTTATTATTTTGCGAGAGAATAACTCCTACTATCAGACACTACGGGAAAAATTGCTCTGGGCAGGTACTAGGGTTCGCTACGCTAGTAATCATCAAAATTGATGATTCAGTTAATTTCTCACCTAATACAATGACTAAGCATTTTTTCTGGAATAGCCTATGAATCTCGGCTTTCAATCCAAAATCTCAAATTTCAAATCCTTGCATTGGTATTATTAGCCTCTAGTATATAACTAGGGGCTTTTTATATTATTAGTTATGCAAGCTTGATATTAGAAAAATTCTGTATAATATTGCCAGATTTTTCAAGTAATTAAGCTCATAATAAAACACATTACTGACTGGAAATTTTCGCATTTTGTTTTCAAAACCTGCGTAAATATCGCTTTAATACGTTAATAAATAAAATAATCTATTCGTATAGTCAGTAAAACTGAGAAGTTAGGATATCTTTACATATCTAAGTTGGAAGACAGATGGAAATTTCTTATACACACACTAATTACCTACTTAGTCCTCCTTCTGAGCTTAAAACTTTTCCCATCATAGAAACAGAGAAATATATTTTAAAAATTGCATCTACAAATCAGGAGTTAGAGTCTATTTTTCGTCTGCGTTTTGAAGTATTTAATCTAGAATTAGGTTTGGGATTTTCTACTTCTAGTTTGACACAAATGGATCAAGATCAATTTGATGCTGTTTGTCATCACTTAATGTTGATTTGTAAGAACACTAGTCAAACTATTGGTACTTACAGGATGCAAACTTATCAAATGGCTGCTTATAATTTAGGTTTTGATGCTGCTGATATATTTAATCTACAAGGGATTCCTGATAATATACTAAAGGCATCTGTAGAAGTGGGACGTGCCTGTATAGCTAAAGAATATCGGCAAATTCAAGCTTTATTATTACTTTGGAAAGGTCTAGCAAATTATCTTATTTGGAGTGGAAATGAGTATTTTTTTGGGTGTGCTTCATTAATGACACAATCTCCTACTGAAGCTGCATATGCCTATGATTATTTCCAAAAAAATGGTTGGATACACAAAAATATCTTAGTTTATCCCCATCCAAAATATTGTTTAAATATACCACAAATTTGTACTCGAAAGTATCACGTAGAAATCCCAAAGATTATACAGGCATATTTGAGCATTGGAGCTAAGATATGTAGTTTACCTGCAATTGATGAGCATTTCAAAACTATAGATTTTCTGACTATATCTCACATTAGAGATTTTACGATATAGCATTAAAGGTTGGAATTTTTTGGTGTATACTAATACAGTTTATCCACCAAGCTATAAACACAGCTAATATTACAAATGTCTGCCTCAAAAATAATTAATCGGATTTCGAGTTTATCTTTTAAGTCTCCTTGGTTAATTATCATTATTTTTTCGATGCTTGGTTTCATAGGTATTATGAACCATGCAATGTGGAGAGATGAGCTAAACCCTTGGCTAATTGTCAGAGATAGTCAGAGTTTTGCTGATTTAATTGGCAATATTCGTTATGAAGGTCATCCTGTACTTTGGTATTTTTCTCTAGCTTTTCTGAGACAAATTGCGGATAATCCTTTAATAATGCAAGTTTTTCATCTAACCATTACTATTGCTTCAGTTGTTATTTTTTGGTTATATAGTCCTTTTAACTATCAACAGAAACTTATTTTTAGTTTTGGTTACTTTCCTTTTTATGAATATCTATTAATTTCCAGAAATTATGCTTTTAGTATGTTGTTTACCTTTGCTTTCTGTGCTGTTTTTGCATCCAGAAAGAGAACTTACTTTTATTTAGCACTGTTATTAGGATTATTAGCTAATAGTAGTGCTTATGCTTTGTTTGTATCATTCTCTTTGTCATTGACTTTGCTTGCCGAGTTTTGTTTTGATAGTCAGCATCGACGGGAATATTTTAGCCAAAGTCAAAAATACGACTTATTTTTAAGTATTGGAATTATTATCATTTCTTTTTTATTATCTATCTATATTATTATTCCTCCTGTAGATGGTTATCTGCATGGGGGATTAGATAGCGGATGGTCAATTAAACTAGATATGCGCCATTTATTGAGAAGTATAGGCAGAATATTTGGGAGTTATTTTTTAATAATACCGAAACAAAATTGGCTAGATTTAATTATGACAACTACCATTGTCTTATTTATTAGCATGGTTACGTTAACCAATTTGGTTAAAAAGCCAGTTGCTCTATTTTTTTATATTGTTGGTAATTGTGTAATACTTGCGTTTACTTATTTGAGATTTGTTGGAGATCCTAGACATTTTGGGCATTTTTATCTAGTTTTTATCGCAGCTTTATGGCTGGGGAGTTATTATCAAAATTCGAGTTTATTAATTAACAAAATTCCTATTCAAGAAAAGTTATTTAGACGATTAGAAAAATGGCATCATATTGTGTTGATGTTGATACTCTATGCTCACCTTTTAGGAGGAATATCTGGATTTTTAAAAGATATGTCCATACCATTTTCTGCGAGTCGTGAAACTGCTAATTATATTCAAAAAACTCAATTAACACAGGAGTTTATTGTTGCTAGCCGTGATGCCAACATGGCTGCATTAGCTGGTTATCTGAATCGAAAATTTTATTATCCTGAGCTTAAAAATATGGGGAGCTTTACCTTATTTAAACAAGGACGTAACCCTGTTGAACAACCTGAAATACTAGAGCAGATTAATTCTATATTTAAGCAGCAAGTAGAGATTAATAGAATTTTACTGATTTTAAATAGAAAACTAAGTTTTACCCACAATAATTTAGAAATTACCCCACTCAAAAACTTTGATAAATCATGGGTAGATAGTGAAAGATACTACCTGTATTGGGTACGTGAAGTAGGTAGTTAGTGAAAAGGATTAATTTTTGCTGTAGTTATGATATTGACTAGAAGGATAGTAAAACCTATAGCTGGTATCTATCACAGGCTTAACTGCTACTTTTTCACCCAAGGTATTATGTATGGGACAACATGCACCATAAAATTTGAGGTTTTGCATGAAAGTAGCAGTCTTCAGTACAAAAGCCTATGACCGACAGTTTTTAGAAGCTGCAAACTTCCCCAATAAACATGATTTGGTGTTTTTTGAACCACGCCTTAACCAAGATACTGCTATTCTAGCGGCGGGGTTCGGGGCGGTTTGTGTATTTGTCCATGACCAAGTTGATGCACATACTTTAGAACTTTTGGCGTTAAGAGGAACTCGCTTAATAGCTTTGCGTTGTGCAGGGTTCAATCATGTAGACTTAAAAGCCGCAGCTAAGTTAGGAATTAGGGTGGTGCGCGTTCCTGCTTATTCACCTTATGGTGTAGCAGAACACACTGTAGGATTGATTTTGAGCCTAAATCGCAAAATTCACCGTGCTTATAACCGTGTCAGGGAAGGTAATTTTTCTCTAGAAGGGCTGTTGGGATTTAACTTAAATGGACGCACTGTGGGAGTGATTGGTACTGGTAAAATCGGGATAATTTTATCAAGGATTATGAGGGGGTTTGGTTGTCAGATACTTGCTTATGATATGTATCGAAATTCTGAATTAGAAGCATTAGGTGGCAAGTATGTAGAATTGTCGGAGTTATTTGCTAACTCTGATATTATTTCTTTGCATTGTCCTTTAACACCAGAAACACATCATCTGATTAATGCTGAGGCGATCGCACAAATGAAAACTGGTGTAATGTTAATTAACACTAGTCGCGGTGCGCTAGTTAACACTCAAGCTGTGACTGAAGGACTCAAGACAGGTAAAATAGGTTCTCTTGGTGTCGATGTATACGAACAGGAATCAGAATTATTTTTCGAGGATTTGTCTAGCGAAATCATTCAAGATGATATCTTTCAACGCTTAACGACATTTCCTAATGTACTCATTACCGGACATCAAGCATTTTTCACAGAGGAAGCATTGCGTAATATTGCAGATACGACCCTAAGTAATATTACTGATATTGAGCAAGGTCGTGTTTGTGCCAATGAGTTACGCCCACAACCAGAAGTAACAGACAAGATTTTGGTGGGTTAAATATATTGTTTTGGGCATTGGGCATTGGGCATTGGGCATTGGGCATTGGATAATTCCCTAGGTATTATCACTAAAAAGAATAAAATTAAGTTTGTAGTAAGGACTTTAGTTCTCAAACAAGGACTAAAGTCCTTACTACAAACTTTTAATCATTTATTCTCTACTTAATTACTGGCTTCATTAGCAATGATGCCAACTAAATTCAAGGGATTTAAAATTTCTACAGCTTGGGTGATTTCGGTTTGAGTTACCCAACCAATGCGCCCTACAAGCATAATTCCATTGCAGAAGGAAGCGACTATTCTAGCATCAACTGTCCCTAAAATAGCTGGAGCATCTATCAATACTAGGTCATAGTTTTGCTCAAATATTTCAATTAATTCTTTCATCCGTTGAGAACTGAGTAATTTTACTGGGTCTTCTGGTGCGGGGCCGGCTGTGAGAATATCAATTGAGGGGTGAATAGGCTGGATATAGTCTTGTACATTGTCAGTTGTCTCATCAACTAGTAATAGAGATAGTCCCCAATCGTTGGATAGTTGAAGAATTTTGTGGAGTTTAGGCGATCGCAGGTTAGCATCAATTAGTAGTACCCGTTGGTGCATATGGGCTGCACTCGCCGCTAAACCCAAAGCCAAAGTTGTACGTCCTTCTCCTGGTAGTGCAGAAGTTAACATCACAGAATTAAAGGGAAAAGGATACTTTAAGATTTGCGTATTTTGGTACACCATATCTAAAGTTTCGTGGCAAGGTAGCCAAGAGTTGTCTTCTACCAAAGAAGCTTTTGTGTTGCGTCGCCAGTTCCAAGCCAGACTCGGAAGCCGCTTTTCCATCGCATTAGCGGCGAGTTTTGGTACTGAACCGAGTAGTCTGAGTTTGCTGACTCTGTGTAAGTCTTGGGCAGAATGAATTACACGATGACGAACTCCCCAAATTAAGGCAATGATAACACCCAAAACTGGCCCGACAATCATACCTCCAAAAACCAGTAATAGTTTGTCATAACTGTTGTATTTGGCTGGGGTAGGTTCTTCTAAAATTTGCCAATCAAACCCCGCTTGGGTAATTCTTAATCCTACTGATTGTTGTGTTTTTAAGGTTTGATCTAAGGCTTGGCGATGAGTTTCTAATTCTGAGATTAAACGTTGATATTCTGTAATCAAACTGGGGTATTTTTGTAATTCAGCACTAATTCGTTGTTCTGAGGCAACTAAACTTTTTTCATTATCTATTAGCCCTTGAGCAGTTGTTTTTAGTTGATTTAATTCTGTTAATATTTGCTCTTGTGTTGAGGCGACAGCTTTGCGAGTATCTGCTGTTAGTTGCTTGCTTTCTTGTTGCAAAAGTTTTAATTGGTTTTGGCGTTGCTGTTTGAGATTTTCAATGATAGGAGAATTATCTGTGTAGCGTAATTGTTCCTGTGCTAATAACTGTTCAGTTTTTTGTACTTCACTTAAAAGAATTTGGTAGCGTATCGATTCTTGGAAACTAGAATTAATCAGTGCTTGGTGAGTTGAATCGTTGATTTTATCTTCTAAATTTTGCTGGCGATCGCGTACATTTTGTAACTCAGTACGAGTGGTTTCTAGTCGTTTTTGAATATCAGTGCGAGAGTTAACTAGAACTTGTACTTGTGATTGCGGATCTAATAAATTATGCTTTTTACGGAAAATCTCCAGATTTTTTTCGGCTTTTCTTACTTGTTTTTGTAATAGTGGTAAGCGACTATTTAGGAAAGCCATTCCCTTATGCAAACGTTCTTGTCGTTGTTCAAGATTGTAGTCTTGATAAACGGCTTGTAAAGCTAAGAGAACCTTTCGTGCTTTCACCGGATCATTATGCTGAAAGGAAACTTCAAAAACTGGAGTAAAAAATTTACTTCCACCTGCTGTCTTTTGTAGTTGTGTGATTTCTATAGCTGATTGATGCCGATTTCCTGATGGATTTTTTATATCATCTACAGTAACATTGGGGTAATCTGAGCGTAATTTATTTACTGCTTTTTCAATTAACTTAGAACTCAGCATTAAATTCTTTTGAGCAGTATAGTGATCAACTAATTGGGGTGTGACATCACTTACTTCAGTGTTGCCATTTTGAGGAATATTAGTTAAATCTATACTTTCATACACATTAGAACTTACTAAAATTTGCATATGGCTCTTGTAAGTTGGTTTAGTCATGACAGCCAAGAGGCTAGTAACTGACATCACAAAACAAGAAACTCCCAATACTATATATCGTCGCCGCAGTAAAATTTTAGATATATGTCTAAATTTTACTTGTTTTTCTGATGAGTTGGTGACAAATTCCCCTTGATTTAGACTTATTTTAGACACTAGTAAATTCCTCGCATACTGTAACAATTTATTTGAACAACATCAGAGTTGACCTTTGACTGATCTATTTTTATGTATATGCCAATACAAATTTTTCATTTTCAATTTGGAATTGATTCATATGATCATCAAATTAAAAAAATACCAATACCTTGGAAATTGGTACAGAGAATATAGAGCCTAAAATAATCAACTTAATGATGTCAACTGTCTCTATAATGTTTTACTTGATCCTGATATAAGCAATAGTGGTATTTTTTAAATATGTCGAAATTAAATATTTCTAGTTATTAATGTTTCTAGTTAATTTTGAAATAATTGCCAAAATTAGGATTTGATACCAGAATGCCATAAAAATTTAACTAAAAAAATTATTTTCTGTGTTGTTTAGACTACCAAACAAAGCTGTTCAAAATTTTAGATAAAGGCTGTAAACTTGCAATGGTAAGGATTGGCAATTATCTGAGCGATCGCCAAAAAAATCACTAGTCACTTTAACTAGAGTGATTAAATAATAAATGAGTTAACTAATATACTTTGTATATAATCTTTAGACACAATACAGAGGCATAAATAATAAATGTATTATGTGTTGCCATTAATTATGTAATACTTGGTATTAATTCAATCAAAAAATCTTAATTTAATCACCAAAAATCATATAAATCTTGAAGCTTAGATAAAATTATTTTCTAGTTTCCGGTTATGTTGCCAAAATGATTAGATAATACCAATTTGTAATTCGTAGTACCCTACGCTTTCCCCTAGCGTTACGTAGAAAAGGAAAGGCTAACGCCTAGTTATATCAATTCTCTATGAGTTGCGCCAAATATAATAATGTAGAGACGTTGCATGCAACGTCTCTACATTACAGAATAAAGTGCATCTTCATCAAGAAAGGGTATTAAGTGATAATTAATGGTTGGTGCGTGACGCTATCAGTCTGATTACTACGTTTAAATACTTTCGTAGCGTCACACACCCTACATAAAAACTACATAACAATATGCCGGTTGCGTAACTTATATAAATGCAAAAAACCCCAGTTTTTGAGGCAAAAACTGGGTGTAACTATACCAACAAGCTTACTTATAAGAATCTATAACCAATCTCGATAAGCTGAAATCTCATTGACACTAATTTCTAAAGGCCCTCCTTTACCAAAAGGGGGATAAACGCGAATCTTAGCGTTACTGGTAAATCTCTCTAGTCTATTGCCTAACTGGGGAATATTGCTCACAATGTGCCAGTAAGAGACTATATCAGGACAGTCAATCACTAACATCAGCATCATGTCTTTTTTGGTGAGATACCACTGGCAATTAGATAATAATGCTTGGGTAATGCGATCGCAAGCTAAATAAAAGCATCTACCAATAGACTGTTCTAGTTCCAGATGCAGCATTCCATCCTCTTTCGTCACCTCATTTGGAGGTAAATCATCGGGAGGAAGCTGATTGATTTTAGACATAATTTCTAACCTCTTGGTTGTAGCGCAGCAAACTCTCCTGATTCTTGGTTAAAGTCAATGAGGTAGGTTTGAGTGCCAGTGTACCTAGATTTAATTCGTCCTGGAATTACTTGATTTTGTTCCAACAGGTGACAATATCTCCAATTTAGCTACAAATTTTATACTAGAATCATCACCAGTAGCTATACTATGATTTGGGGTAGACTCTGAGGCGATCGCATTGATAATATTGACAATTAAAAGCTTTTGAATCAATGCCATTGCCTCTCACATTGCGGCACGAAATTCACCCATCAATATTCCAAAATACTTGTTGTATTGGGAAAAGTATTCTCTGTAGCTACCCCAAACAATCATCTACAATTACACAAATTCTCTAGAGCTTTTCGTCCCATCAAGAAATGAATTTTCAATTTCCAGATGTTGGTATTTCCGAGGTAAAATGCTCTATGGTTGTAAGAGAAGTTTCTCTGAGTAAAAAGCTATCTGTCAGTTAATAACTCTATTACCCTTGATGCTCAATTTCCCATTCTTTTTACTTGGCTACCATATGTAACTCCAACCATAAACGTGGATCATTATCCTTCAGCTTAGATAAAGGATCTCGCAATAATCGTTTGGCATTCATACAAACTACTTGCACTAATCCCATATTTTCTGCTAATTCTCGGAGTATTTCTTTGTGAGCTTGCACATGAGGAAGCATATCTTCAGAACAATAAATGCCTATATATTGCAAGCGTCTAGCAGGTCGTCCCCAAAAACAGGTGATGACTTTCACATGACACCCGTCTAATAGTTCCCCAACTATTGGGTAATATTGAGTGACAACTCTTGTGAACTCTTTAGCTAATATATCTTCCGTCAGCATTGGAATTGATATTTCTGTAGCGTCCATCACTATACCCAATATAACATATATTTGTTATTCATTTCTGACATAATCATGAATTTATTTGGAATAAAATTTTTATTTCCATAAAAAATGAGGTGTGATTTTTAAATTCACTACCTCAAAGAATATCAACTTATATGTTGTCAATTTTATTATCTAGATTTTCGCTCTGCTAATAAAACCTCAGCTATAATTGCTGGTAAATTACCTAAGTCTACAAATCCCTCAGCCGGATTAATAGGAGACTTAAAGTTATAGTTAGGATCGCATTCTCCCGTATCATATACCTGAATGTACCACCTATCAGGAAATCCAGCCACACTCAATTCTACAATATACCAACTCTCACCTACTAACCGAGAATTTAAGATAACAAACCAATCTCGGTAATTTTCAGCAATATTCCAATCCGCCAATAGAAATTCTAATGCTATATGTCCAGCATCAGTTGCAGTAAGTAGCATTTTTACTCCTTATTTGCAGCTTCAATATTACTATGTTCAGATTGTTGAAAATCAGGATATAAACCTAAATGTTTTGCTAATTCACGAGCAAGAAAAAAAAGGAACTTTGACCCATCTTGATTACCTTGGTGAGCAAATGTAGTCGCTACTTGGACAATAGTTTCAACAAAATGAGCATCAATTAATTCTTGATTGGCTTCTAAAATTTCTGGCTCTTGTCCGTTGGGACATTGCAGTAATTGATCAATTAAATTGAAATATAATATTTGGCGTTCTTCTTTCACTTCTTTCATGGGATTATTTTCAATAATAGGGTTGACGATGAATACTTAAAGAAAGTCACCATTCATAGGTAAAGTGTGATTTTAATTTCCACATTTATTGTTCTATACTTTGTTGCCAAAGCCTTTCTAACATTTCCACTTGTTCTTTTAAAATTGCAGCCCGATAGACAAGATATCGGTCATGTATAATAATTCCTAAGCCAACAAAAATCGGAATTAGTACAATAAACCATTGGATAAGAATAGCCAGCTTATAACTTTCAGCAACAGTTACTACTTGATGCACATTTTGATGAGGAGTTAATGAAGTGACAGATGGTAAGACAGCAGATTGATTAATGATTATTGATTGCTCATTTACTGGACTAATTCTATTAACGTCATTAACTAATTTCTGTGTTCTAACGAACTCTGTGTGTTTTTCCCAAACTAAACTCAACACTATTAGCCCAGGAGATATTACCACTAAAGCAACCAGACAAACAGTAAGAACATTGAGCAGTTTAGCTTTCATCTTTGCTCCCCTTGCTAGGTAGTCAGCACCAGCAAATTAAATATCGTAATAATTCCATACATTAAGCTTCCAGAACATGAGATATAATTTGGATAATAAAGGTGCTAATGATACAGAAAAATAATTAATTAACGCTGCTAAAAAAAATCTGTTTTACCAGCAAGACTCCCTTTACAGAAAATAGAGTTTTTAACTGGAAACGGTTCATCAATCACTTTTTAAGGATTAAGAAGTCCCCCCTTGTTCACTGGTTTAACCCATTGAATTTCGGGGGGTAGAGGGGAATCTCTGCGTAAATCCTATACGTTTTATATCAGCTGCTCTTGTCGGCTCTGATTTTTGGGTGTCAGATCAAGATTATTAAATATATTAAGTTTGTACTCAAAGTCTCAAAGGCTTGTATATTCAGGATTATAAAAATAATTTGGGGTAGGGGTACTAGTATTTTTGGGGCGGGGTACTAGCATTAATTAGATAGGGTTCTAGTATTGGTGAAATTAGGCTCAAAGCTAATTGGGCTGATATTTCAATGTAATTTCACTTGAGTACTTTATTTAAATAACTTGTACTCAAGCAAATTATATGTATTGGTGAGTATATACAAATAAGTCAAAAAAAGCTATTAAGATGATGTAAATTAAGTTATGTTTTTCTAATAAATTAACCAACTTGTTGGCAGAAGTTATAAATGTTGCTTACTAAGCAGCAATTTCTAGACTGATGAGTTATCAGACATAAGGTTTAATCACAAAGTTCCCTGAAGATTCTTCAGTTATGGGTGATTTTGGAGATGATGGGATTAATAAATAGAAATTTTGCACTGTTCTGAACTGGACGAGCATCTAAAGTCCTATAAAAATGTCATCAAATTGATTTTTTCCGCACAAATTTTGTGCTTTAGTGAGAATACATGACTGATAATTGTTATCATATGCAAATTATAAATACACAACACTAAAGCTAAAATTTTTAGGAGTAAATTTATGAAAATTGCTAAAGATGTTACAGAATTGATTGGTCAAACTCCTTTAGTGCAACTAAATAAAATTCCTCAATCAGAAGGAGTAGTTGCCACAATAGTTGTCAAATTAGAAAGTATGAATCCGGCTGCGTCAGTGAAAGACCGGATTGGGGTAAGTATGATTCTTGCCGCAGAGACAGCAAGTTTAATTGAGCCAGGAAAAACCATATTAGTAGAGCCAACTTCTGGTAATACAGGAATTGGTTTGGCAATGGTAGCAGCAGCCCGTGGCTATCAGTTAATTTTAACCATGCCAGAAACTATGAGCCAAGAAAGACGCGCCATGCTCAAAGCCTACGGTGCAAGGTTAGAATTAACCCCAGGATCTGAGGGTATGCGGGGAGCAATTCGCAAAGCTGAAGAAATTGCCGCGAACACTCCTAACGCTTATATGCTACAACAGTTCCGCAACCCAGCCAACCCCAAAATTCACAGAGAAACCACCGCCGAAGAAATTTGGACAGATACAGACGGTAAAGTAGACATGGTGATTGCAGGGGTAGGGACTGGGGGAACAATCACAGGGATTGCAGAAGTAATTAAACAACGTAAACCGAGTTTTCAGGCGATCGCAGTTGAACCTAGTAACAGTCCCGTCCTCTCTGGAGGTACAGCCGGTTCTCATAAAATTCAAGGTATTGGTGCTGGCTTTGTCCCTGATGTCCTCCGTTTGGAACTAATTGATGAAGTCATTAGAGTTAGCGATGATCAAGCCATGAGTTACGGACGACGTTTAGCCAAAGAAGAAGGCTTACTGTCTGGTATATCCTCCGGCGCGGCTTTGTGTGCAGCCATTCAGGTAGGTAAACGCCCAGAAAACCGAGGAAAACTCATTGTGATGATTCAGCCTTCCTTCGGTGAACGCTATTTGAGTTCACCTATGTTTCAAGGTTTGACTGTTGATCAGGATTAGGAATTGGGGACTATCAAGTTTACCGCCCTAACTCATTGATTACGAGGGTCAATTACAGTTATCTCAGAAAACCGATGAAAATCACTGGTGTTAAAAGTTAGCAGATGAGTGAGATTGTGAGCTATCATTGCCGCAACTAATCGAACATCATGAGAAGGTTTGCCGATGATTTTATATTTGTTGATCAGACTCTCCCAAATTGGAAAAATTAATTCTGTATCTGGTAGAAGCACGAAACAATTCTTCAGTTCCTCTAGTTCTTTTAGAGCATCAACTACTGATAAACCTAATCCATTAACTTCTATCGGGCGAGTTGCAACCACCCAAAACTCAATCAAATTTTGCGGTATTATGCAAAGTATATGTCCTTGTTCCAACAAAATCTTTATTGCTGCTACTGAAGTTTTATACATTGGATGAGTATCTTGTACACTTCGCAATAAAACATTAGTATCAACCAGATAGTTCATAACATTTCATCTTCTCTGGTGTAGATACTTTCGCGGCTAATTGCATCATCTGACAGAAGTGGTGCTTTTATTGATGAGTGGCTTTTAGTCCAGTTGACAAATCTTTCTACCCGTTCTTGAGGTGATAGTGTTAGGGATGTAGATGGAGATGAGGATGCTAGCAATCTCAAGCTTTCTAATAAAGAGTTTAATGATACTCCCACATATGCTCCTGGGGCTATCGATGGAGGTGGAGAACTTATGACTAAAATTTCGACTAAAGTTTTTAATAATACTTCTACAGATGTTCCCTGGGCTGCTGCTTGAGCCATTAAGCGAGATTCAATTTCAGGTTCTAGTTCGAGTAAGATAGCCATAATAGCTTTAACAATTAATTGATATTATTTTAATGTATTGATGGGAAGCCCCAACTAAGCTTTGCTATAGTTGGGGTTAATCAACGGTATTTCACATATATCTAATGGTGACAACCTTGGCGGTGGTGTTCTTCCTGAGTGTGATGGTTGCAATTACCTTGATGATCGTGGTGATGAGCATCACTGTGGCCTTGACCGTGGGCGCAACCTTGTAAATCTTGGCTCATAAGATTTTCAGCCATAGCGCGGAAGGATTCATCTACAGGCTTTAAGCCAATCCACGCATCTAAAATATTGACATCAAAACCGACCTCGCGGCGATCGCCTACTTGAATCAAAGGACGGCGAATTAACAGAGGATCACGCAACATTAAAAATAAAGCCGTTTGTTCATCTAAGTTTTGAGGAACTATCTCACCTGATTTAATCTTGGGTGAGGAAGCATTAAACCACTCAGTAATCGGGCGATCGCCAAAAAATGATCGCAGACGTTCCAACGTCCAAGGTTCACTCAGTAAGTCATAAGCCACGACCTCATGTCCAGCCGCAGTTAACAAAACCTTTTGTCTTGTACCACCTTTACAGCCAGGTTTGCTATAGAAAAGGACTCTAGCCATTGAAGTATCTCCTAATGAATTGGAAATAATTCGTAATTCGTAATTCGTAATTAATACCAAATTGGTTATGAATGTAGGCTTTAAATCCAAAACCCAAAATTGGTATAATTGGCGATAAATTAATTACGAACTGAGAATTATTGATTACAAATTAAAATTTCTTGGCACTATGGTTTACTGGATCAAACTCAAACCTTTGTTTGGGATCAGTTTCACCATAAATATTAAAAGTCACAGTTGTTTTATCACCTACTGCTACCACACTATGAATTGCATCAGGAGTAAAGCTGATGATGTCTCCTGGGGATAAGAGAATTTCTCCTGTTGGCTCAATTTTGTCTGGATAATCTGGGTGTTGAGTGCGTTGCCAAACAGTATTTTTTTCTTGTCCTTGTAATACCGCAACTACTCCCCATGTTCCATGATTGTGAATGTTAGATGTGCTTCCTGGTGCGAATGTAACTGTTTGGACTGTTAATGGAAAACCCAATTCATCATATAACAGTAAAACAGATATTCCGGTTGTCGGGGAAGGTTCTAAATACTGACTCCTCACCCAATAAGAATTGAGAATCAAGCGTCTGACGAGCATTCGGATTTTAGGTAGACGACTAGATTCATCATCTACCCCATTAAGAACATCTTCTATTTCAGTTAAAAACCGATATAGACGATAATTTTCTTGTAATAAATCCCAACTTCTCGGTGATTTGCACGCTTGATATTGACCGTCTCCCGTCAACAACCAATCCCTACCTTGCATAATATTTAAAATCTTTGTTGAGAAAATTGAGGCAATACAATGATTGGTGTAGCGAGATTAGGCAGAGGTTCACGGGAAAATGTTGGCACAACAACCCTAGAAGGAAATAGGTCATTATTACCAGAAAATGTAGATACAGGGTTGTAGGAAGATGCGTTAAAAAATGAAAAACTGTTCATGGTTGTTGACTCTTAACTGATAACTGTTCACCCAAAACTGATTTAATCATCTTCTTCTGCTGGACGTGTCAAAACATCCAGGAGGATTCCTGCACCGAAATCATGTTTGTCGTCAATTTCTTTGACTCGCAAACTAATTTCTTTAGCCCGCTCGATTTCCCCTAACTTTGCTAATACCAAACCTGTAGCGGCATAAGCATTTAAGTATAACCTAATTGGGGGTTCTTCTCGACGATTCACCAATATAGGTTTAACTTGCTCCCACTCATCAGGAAATTTCTCTGATTCTTTAATTTTATCTAATAATTGGCGACTTATTTGCAATGCCAAGAAATAATTATTTTTATAAAAGAAAAATCTATAAGCTGCTACTAAGACATCAGTGTTTTCCCTAGTCATCGCTAAAGCTGCTTGAATGTATTTTTCTGATGTTGAAGTATCTTCCCAATTTTGAGCAGCTAAAATTAATAACTCTTTGACTTCTTCTGGAACTTCAAACCAGGAAAATTTGTTAGTTTGATTGAGCATAATTTTATTTTGGGGCATTGGGCATGGGGCATTGGGCATGGAGCATAGGGCATTGGGAATCAAAAGGTTTTTCTGTTTTTACTTCTGGCTTTCCCCTACACCCCTATACCCCTACACCCCTACACCCTTCAAAACTTGGTCAGAACGTAAATCAAAGTAAACAGAATAATCCAAATAATGTCTACGAAGTGCCAGTAAATTTCTGCCATTTCGATGCCAATGTGCTTAGTTGCAGAATAATGACCATCACGACGCGATCGCCATAACACTCCTAAAATCAGTAACAGTCCCACAAATACGTGCAAACCGTGAAACCCAGTCATGATATAGAAGCAATTAGCAAACACATTCGTAGTCAGACCATAGCCCAAATTTTGGTACTCATAAACCTGACCCGCCAAGAAAGCTGCTCCCATAATCGCGGTGACGAAATACCAAAACCGCATTCCCCAAACACAATTCTGCTTAATCGCCATATCCCCGAAGTGAATGACGAAACTACTAGACACCAGAATTGCAGTGTTAATCGCCGGGACAAGTAACTCTACCTCAGTTCCCTCCGGCGGCCAAACATCAGTCGTCCCCCGAAAAAACAAATAAGTAGCAAAAAAGCCGCCAAACATCAAAGATTCGGAAGCCAGGAACGTCAACAATCCCCACACCCGCAAATCAGGATGCGCCTCGTGATGCTCATCATGCGCCGTTACAACAGTCATACATACCTCTGAATACAATTTTTTGACCTCTCCCCTAACCCCTCTCCTACCAGGAGAGGGGAAAATTTCTTACTCCTCCTTCTGTACTGCTACTTGTACATACAACAGAGTTAGTCGATACATCAGCAATGTCAGCCAATACATTCACAATGTCAGCCAATACATTAGCAATGTCAGACAATACATTAGCAATGTCAGACAATACATTAGCAATGTCAGACAATACATTAGCAATGTCACCGGATACATTCACAATGTTGATGTAGCAACCTGTACACTAGACCTCTTGCACGAATAATTGAACAATCCTAATACATAACTTCAAGAGTTATTTTCCTGCGTTCTTCTTTGCGTCTTTGCGCCTTTGCGTGAGCTTTTAAACAATCTTGTTAGCAACACCAAAGTATTTATGCAAGAAGTCTACTGTAGCTTTCATACTAGAAAAGGGAGTTGGGGGATTAGGTTGATGAACTAACTTCCGAAGAATGACCATACTCATAAGGGCCATGAGTCACCACTGGTAAAACCTCCCAATTTTCCACCGCAGGAGGAGAACTAGTAGTCCATTCCAAACTCAAAGCCTGCCAGGGATTATCCCCAGCCAATTCACCCTTACGCCAACTGACAATAATATTGATTGCAAAGGGAATTACCGACAAGCCTAAAATAAATGCGCCAATGGTACACAGTTGATTCAAATCGACAAACTGGGGATCATACATCGCCACCCGGCGAGGCATACCTTGCAAACCCAACTTGTGCATTGGTAAGAAAGTTAAATTAGTGCCGATAAAAGTCAGGACAAAATGCACACGTCCCCAAAACTCATTTAACTTCCGTCCCGTCATTTTGGGAAACCAGTGATAGATACCTGCGTAAATCCCAAACACAGAGCCACCAAACAGCACATAGTGGAAATGGGCAACTACATAATAAGTATCATGGACGTGAACATCAAAAGGTGCTGTCCCCATCGTCACGCCGCTTAAGCCACCCATGACAAACATCGACAACAAGCCGATCGCAAATAACATGGCACTGGTAAAGCGAATCTTACCACCCCACAATGTCGCTACCCAACCGAAAATTTTCACCCCGGTAGGTACAGCTACAATCAAAGTCGAGATGGTGAAAAACATCCGCATCCAACCGGGTGTACCACTGGTAAACATATGGTGTACCCAGACAAATAAACCAACCACGCAAATAGCTACACTAGAGTAAGCGATCGCTTTATAACCGAAAATTGGTTTGCGGGCATGAACGGGAATAACTTCCGACATAATGCCGAAAATCGGCAGAATCATCAAATACACTGCCGGGTGGGAATAGAACCAAAACAAATGCTGATAGATAACAACGTTACCACCTGCATCTGGTTTAAAAAAGGAAGTGCCAAAGTTGATGTCAAACAGCAACAGTACCAAACCGGCGGCTAACACAGGTGTAGATAACAGTGCTAGCACAGAAGTAGCTAAAATTGCCCAGCAAAACAGAGGTAATTGATCCCATTTCATGCTGGGGACTTTCATCATCAAGATAGTGATGACAAAGTTAACTGAACCGAGAATTGAAGAAGTCCCCACTAACACAATTGCCAAAATCCACAGACTTTGAGCAATAGGTGCGGTAATTAGACTTAAAGGCGGGTAAGCAGTCCAACCAGATTGCGAACCACCGAAAAAGAAACTCGCTACTAATAGTAATCCGGCTGGGGGGTTTAACCAAAAAGCGATCGCATTTAATTTGGGAAACGCCATATCCCGCGCCCCAATCATCAAGGGGATGAGATAATTACCAAAACCCCCGATGGCACTGGGAACAATCCACAGGAAAATCATAATTGTCCCGTGGTTAGTCATGAAGGCGTTGTATAGATTAGGATCAATAAAGTCCGCTTCTGGTGTCGCTAACTCAGTACGAATTGCGATCGCCATCAACCCGCCAATCAAGTAGAACACAAAGGCTGTCACTAGGTATTGAATACCTATCACCTTATGATCTACATTAAATGTGAAATAGTCCCGCCATTTCCAAGCCGGTTGAAAATGTACACTCTTTCCGTCATCTGGTGGTGTATATGGTGGAAATTCTAATTGTGTCATAACTGAATTTGTGACTATTGACTTTTGTAGAGACACGATTAATGCTGTCTCTAGCGAACATTAACCAGTGACTCTAAACTTGCTGCATCAATTCCCAAGCTCTGCACATGAGGTGCAAGAAACTCTGATGTAGACAAATTTTCTGGGTTAACTGCCACAGCTTGTTGGAGGTTCTGCTGTTGAGCAATTTGATTTTCTGCCAACCAGCTATCAAACTCTTCTGGTGTGTGGACAATTACCTGTGTCCGCATCGAACCGTGATAACCGCCGCAAAGTTCCGCACAAACTACAGGATATGTCCCTGGTTTAGTGGCTACAAATCGTAATTCTGTGGAAATCCCAGGAATCGCATCTTGCTTCAGCCGAAATTGGGGAACCCAAAAGGAGTGAATAACATCCTGCGCTGAAAGATTGAGTTGCACATCAGCACCCACAGGAACGTGTAATTCTCCAGCCGTAACACCGTTATTAGGATAATCAAATAGCCAAGCAAACTGCATACCAGTCACATTCACTACCACATCCGCAGCTTTGGCTTGATTTGTAGGTGATGCGCCAATCCCAATGCTAGGAGAAGTTGTAGCTGTGGCGGTGTCTTCGAGAGTAGCAGCCAGAGCCGTTCCAGAGTTGTGAGTTGCATGAGATGCAGCGTGGGGATGACTTCCTGGCTCTAATCCTCCCATTTGGTTAAACACATCTACGCTGTAGATGCCTAAACAAATCACAATCAGTGATGGAATTGCTGTCCAAAAGATTTCTAACGGAACATTACCTTCTATCGGTACACCATCGCCATTATCACCCCGACGACGACGATATTTGAACAGGAAAATCAAAATCGTGCCTTCTACTACCAAAAACAGTGCCACAGCAATGGTAAACATAATATTAAAAAACCCGTCTACCAAAGGTGCTTGCTGTGATGCTGCTACGGGCAACAGGTCATGATTTTGACCAATCCACAAACTTATTACTCCAATTACTATTCCAGCAATTAGAGTCCATAGTGAAACAGGAATTTGTTGCATAGTACCTGCTTTTTTCGTTATCGGTATTTGGTGCTTTAGGTATAGGCTATGGGGTATTAAGCATACTCCTGATTTTTCACCTATAGGCTTTTACATTATTGAACAGATAATGTTTTTTCACTTATTCAATTTTTAGCTCATAAAAATAAAAATTGGGGTAATTATTCCAGATATTTTCATATCTACCCCCAAAAACTTAACAATAAATTGTGAATATATTCCAGGATAATAATTCTGCTACATCCTACGCAGAAAATCTTTATTTTATAACCAAGATAAACTTGTTAACCATGAACAATTACTGATTTAACCATGTGTTGAATACGAACTTTTTACTAAACTTAGATTTCTCCACAGTAATCATTTAAATTCGAGAGCAAAACACCAAATCAAGTAGTGTAGGGTGTGTTAGGCGTAAGCCGTAACGCACCAAAAACTTTGGAGAATGGCGTGCAAGCTTTAAACGTTGCAATATATTTGAGATGAAATTGAGATAAGTCAATATTTTGTAAGTAGAACGGTGTAAATAATTAAAGGTTTGTAGTAAGGACTTTAGTCCTTATGAGAGGACTAAAGTCCTTACTACGAACTAAATGCAATTTTTTTTACATTACTTTACATAGTTTGGTTTTTTCAAGTCGTTCTACTTACTTTTTTCTAATAGACTATTTTAGCATTGCCACATTAGGAAGGTGCGTTACGCTGTCGCTAACGCACCCTACGTATATTTCAGAAATCAAACATGATTCCTCTAGTTAGCTTACCAATAATTTTTACATTGCCACTAACAACTTAGTTGTCTAATGCTGCATGGGTGTAGCAATTTTTAGGACAAATCCGCGCACAAGCTTCACAACCAACACAGTTTTCTGGGTTGGCAACTACCATGACTTTACGCTCAATTTCATCATCTTCTTCATCATCTACAAATTCACCTTCCTCATTGAGTGCTTTCAAATCCAACACAGAATAACCACATACTTTAATACATCTGCCACATCCGATACATTTGTCTTTATCAATTGATTGAGCAAATTTAGGTGTCCAAGTCTTGCCACCAAATGTTAATCCTGTGAGTACTGCCATGACTAAACTCCCGGCTATTCTGCCAATAAACTTGTTGGTACTTGAATATTCATCCTACTTTAATTTTATCTATATGTTTTGTTATTAATTAATTATTTTTCGAGTATATAACTGCTAATTAAATACAAAATTAAATCTTGTTATATGCTTATATTTAAATGAAAAACTTTATCATTAATTGTTGATATTATCCCATAATTTAAAATACTAGCTCATCAAAAATTAGATACCAATGCCAAGCTACAAGGGCTGAAACTGTTGCAAGATGCAAACTAGATTTTCTTGAAATTACTAGTGGCTAAAAACTATGTATTGAGTTAATTCATACCAATATAATTGATGAAATTACATAAAATTACTGAAAATTTATGCAATTAATTAGCAAAATTATCATCATGGCATATTTTGATATTTTTTCTGTCACCTAAAACACAGAACGAATTTAACCATATTGATAAAAAAATACTTTATTTCTAGAGATTTTTTGCTAAATGATTATCAATGCTTTAATTAAAGCATTGGCAGAATTATCTAAATAAGGATTACATCACCAAGCAGCGAATCTGTTGCAGAAATCACAGATTATTACTTTGAGATAAATATTAAAATTATTAATAAATCTTCCTTACTGTCTGATTACACAAACACTTTCTAGAAATTAAGCAGATTATTCTATGCTTGTAGATGTCCAACAAAAATACTTTGGTTAAGCCTCTAAGGTTAAATATAAACCCTGCTAAATAAAGCATTTTGGAAATCCTTAAAAACTTTTTGTAAGCTCATTATGAACAAACTTATCAATATATTTATGAAATGTTTATTTAAGAAAGAAGGAAATTAATGGTGACATTAATACCTTCTAATTGGGTGCAAAGTCTAAATATGGATGTGGACAAATTGCAGTAATCACCTTTTATTACTGCATAAATAAGTAGGTAGTAAATGCAAAATCAACAGGACACATCCAGGGGAGACTTAGCCGAACATCTCAACGATTCAAGTGGGAAAAGAGCCAATATGCCTTATACAATTCCTAACAAAAATTGCGTTGGATGTGACAACTGCCGTCCCCAATGTCCTACGGGTGCAATCAAACTAGAAGGCAATGAATATTGGATAGATCCTTGCCTTTGTAATAATTGTGAAGGCTATTACTCTGAACCACAATGTGTAATAGCTTGTCCAACTAAATCTCCTATTCCCTGGCAGGCAAAGAAGGGGAGATGCAAAATAGAACCAAGAGATGCTACCAGTCCAGACTTATTTTCTAATGGCAAGAATAACCCATTTGCTTCTGCGATCGCCATTTGGGAAGCTTGCAACCTCTTAGCACAGCGTACATCCCTGAATTGGCAAAACGATGAAGCAGGCTATCTATGTTATAGCAGACAAGTCAACCAAGGACGAGGTGCGATCGCCTTTCACATCCAAGATCCATTTCAAGTCAACCAATACGCCAAAGATATTACTGCCATTGAAACTCTTGATATTCGCGCCGCTTGCATCCATCTCATTTTTGCTGCCCATGCTACAACCTTAGCGCAACCTTGGGAGCAGGAATTTGCCATTGACGAACGCCAACTAGAAAAATATTTAGGACTGGAGAAACGTAAAGACCTCAATAAAGCCGCCAAACTCTCCTTAATCAAAAATCTAGTTAAACAAGCTTGTTCACTGATTATTTCTCTCGACTGGCCACAACAAGGTCGAGTCCAGGGGTTTACAGTCGAAAATAGTCGCTTGTGGCACTTAGTCAACGTTCAACACCACTTTCAAGAAGATGACCTAGGATGCAAATATCTCATCGGACTAACTTTTAAAATCCGTGCTGGGATTTGGTCTCAATATTTCTTGAACAAACAAGGATGTAAAGAACGTAGTGCATTCTATCAATATGGCAGTCTCCCCAAAACTCTCCTCACCACAGTGATGAGTATTTGGCAGCAACATGAAGGTGCAGTCAGACTGATGCTTTGGTTGCTGTTTAAAACTAAAATGGGCAAGGAACAACGCATCACCGTTCCTACTTTGCTCCGCATCGCCTACGGGGAAGAAAAAGTCACCTTAGCTTCCCGACACCGTGAAGAACGCAAACGTCTATTAAAGACATTTGAAAGCGATTTAGAAATTCTCAACCATCATGGTATTAAACCCATCTTCGACCCCGTTACCTATCCCCTAGAAATTCAACCCCTGTGGGCAAAGTTAATTGATATTCCCGAAGATCCTGATGAAGCCTTAGAATTTTGGATTAATGACGCTGGTGGCGAAACCCGGCTTACAGACTCAGGCCCCCGTGGTAAGTGGAATCTGTTGATGAATGCCCGGATTTTAGCATTTGAATTACCACCAGAATGGGAACGCCAAATCTCAGAATCAGAAAAAAAACAACGGCGAACCGCTAGAGTCAGACGCAAATCTCCCACCGCAGGTGATTTAGTTGGTGAGCAGATTTTACAAGCACGAAAAACTCTTAATCTCTCTCAACGAGAATTAGCCAAACTCACAGGTAAAAGCCAAAGTTGGATTCGAGATGTCGAAAATGGTCGCTTAAAAGCCAAGTTAGAAGACCAAGCAATTTTACGCAAAGTCCTAAATATTGCTTAATTTGAGCTTCGAGGTTAAAAACCGGGTTTCTTGCAAATCCCTCAGCTTAAAACCTTAATCTTTCGTTCAGAAACCCGGTTTTTTAGGTTCTTGCAAATCCCTCAGCTTAAAACCTTAATCTTTCGTTCAGAAACCCGGTTTTTTAGGTTCTTGCAAATCCCTCAGCTTAAAACCTTAATCTTTCCTTCAGAAACCCGGTTTTTCAGGGCTTTTTAAGAAATTTTAGTTATTTTTGCTACTCAAATTACTAGGATTAACATTAATCAATGGTAATGAACCATTACCACCCATAACCATTGGGAACTTACCATCCCATTTTTCAATTGCTTGTTTTTGTAATAACTCCGGTGTTAAAGTTAGCCTTTGTAATCTTTGTGCTTCAGCTTGACCTTTAGCACGGTTGACTTCTGCTTGAGCTTCTTGGGTTGCTTTTTTAGCAATAAATTCTGCTTGTTTAGCTTCTTGTTCGGCAATTTGTTTAGCTTCAATGGCTCTACTAAATTCTGGTGAGAAGGAAAAATTTACTAAAGAAACATCATCGACTATCAACCCATAAGCCTCAAGTCTATTTTTTAAATTAGTATCAATCTCTGCCTTCAATTCTGTTCTGCGGGTGATAATTTCTTCTGCTGTTTTTTTAGCAGTTGCCGCTTTTAAAACTTCCGATACTGCCGGGGTGATTATACTTACAACTATTTGTTGTTGATCTCCAACTTGTTGGAATACTCTGTTAACTTTACTGGGATCAACGTGCCAGTTAACAGCCAATTCTGTTTTTACTTGTTGCAGGTCTTTAGACGCTGCATCAGCTTGAAAACTATTTTGTTGGACGCGCACATTAATTCTTTTCACTGATGTGATCACAGGCATAATCGGATGTAAACCTTCATCTAACACTTGATCTTGGACTTTACCAAATTGCATCACTACCCCACGTTCCCCCGCATTCACAATTGCAAATGGACGAAACATCATGGCTACAAGTAAGAAAAATATTCCTCCTGTTAAATAAAAACCATACTTAAATTTAACATTAGAGGTATTGGCCATATTACGCATATTGTTATTCTCCTTCTGCAACAATTGTCTATCGGTATGAAACTCGCCATTTCTTGATTCTGATTGACAAATTCTTACAAAAATTTACAAATTTCTACTAATCCTGGAAATTAATATTTCGGGAATCATACACCAAAAATTCGTAGGATTTTACGGGTAATCACTCACCGAGTATCCGCCATCAATTAACCTTAAGTTCTGTTTTGGTCTTCCATGAAAAAGTACAAATAAATTACAATTAGTGACAACTGTAGATACACAGTTATCTCTAGTTTTTTTAGAAAAAAAATTTTAACTATTAATTAAAAATATGAAGATTTATCAACTCCATGCCTGGCCTCAGAGTTTGGAAACAGCCATAGCTATTCAAGAAGAATTACGCAATCAAGTAATTATACAGGATCAAATCCCACAACCAGTTAAATATGTTGCTGGGGTTGATATGGGTTTTGAAGCGGATGGTACTATTAGCCGTGCAGCCGTAGCGGTGTTGAGTTTTCCTGAGTTGCAAATTATCGAAACCCAATTAGCATACCGTCCGACTTCCTTTCCTTACATTCCCGGTTTTTTATCATTTCGAGAAATACCAGCCATACTCGATGCCTTAGAAAAAATTCAAACCATACCGGATATCATTTTGTGTGATGGACAGGGAATTGCTCATCCCCGGAGGTTAGGTATAGCTAGCCATCTAGGAGTTATTATCAACATCCCCACAATTGGGGTAGCAAAATCCTTATTTATTGGTAAACATGAAAAGCTACCAGACACTAAAGGTAGTTGGCAACCATTAATACATCATGGTGAAACTATTGGTGCAGCCTTACGCACTCGTACCGGAGTCAACCCTGTGTATGTTTCTAGTGGTCATAAAATCAGTTTACCTACGGCAATTGACTATGTGTTGGGTTGCACCACGAAATATCGCTTGCCAGAAACTACCCGCATAGCTGATAAATTAGCATCTGACAGGTGACAGGTGATAACGAACACAATAAAGACGTATTTTCATGTTTGCGATCGCCAACCTTTAATTTTTGTTGTCATTACTTAGGTGATAATAGCAACAATCACCTTATCATTTTATTGAAGTTGCTTGTAAAAACTTGCTTCCTAATGCTCAATCGTGTTAGGAATCGCACAGCAAGAACTTGAAGTAGCTACATAGGAATTATTTAAGTTAGAACAATGAACGCACTAACTTTACAGTGGTATGATGCTGGTCAAAATAGAAATCAGCAAATTTACGAACAACAGCCAAGCAAAAATCCTGGTACTATTCGCATTGGTAGAGATCCACTCCAGTGCGACATTGTTTTGGCCAACCCAACTGTCTCAGGTCTACACGTAGAAGTATTTTTTAATTCACAACAGCAAAGTTTTTATATCAGAAATTTGCGATCGCAAAATCCCCCCCTCGTAGATGGACAACCACTCCCCCAAGGAGAAAAACCCTTAAGTCAAGGTAGCGTATTTTACTTAGGGCAAGTACAACTCCAAGTAACTGCCGTTAACATTAACACCATTCCACCTACAGTTATCAACCCAGCTCAACCACATCAAAATCCCCAAGTTACAGCCCCCATACCACCACAACCACCTATACATAAAAATCGCCAAGTTACAGCCCCTCTACAACAAAAACCACCTATACATAAAAATCGCCAAGTTACAGCCCCCATACCACCACAACCACCCATACATCAACATCACCATACACCCCCTTCACCTGTACACAACCATCCACCAGCCCCAGGCAATTACGGCTTAGAGTGTCCTAAATGTCATAAAGTATCCCCAATTGAAAATTTACAAATCGGCTGTCATTGGTGTGGTACATCTTTAGCGGCGGCTGTGAGTGTATTGGTTGCACCAGGAAATTGAGCATAGAATCATGAGTCAGGTGAATAGGCTGTTATTTAGCATCAGCATGACTGTAAATTCGTGTCTTAATTTACGTGATGTGCGACTTATTATTAACACCTCTGTCCTCACCCTTGCGGCAAGGACAGGGGCTTTGATTCTTCCCCTTCCCTACAAGGGAAGGGGTTAGGGGTTAGGTTTGAGAGCAACTTGCACACAGCGTTAATTTTGAATTTTGTAGGCGCAAGCCTGGCCTTACGCTATGAGTGAATTTTGAATTTTGAATTTCCCAAAGGTCTTAATCAATGACTAACCAACAAATTCAATTAACTTGGGAAGATCCAACAACGGGGGAACGGCGAGAACCAAATTTAAATGTACCTATAGCTTTTGGTCGAGAGTTCGCACGTTTACCTGCTGAAATTAACGGGCAGCGTGTAACACGAATGCTCTTAAATAGTAGTCAAATATCTCGCTATCATGCTTTGATTACCTGGGAAAACAATCAATTTGTAGTAATTGATCAAGGTAGTGTGAATGGTGTGCTTGTTAATGGTCAACGCCAACCACGTAGTATTCTCAATCATGGTGATACGCTGCAAATTGGCCCCTATACCATGATGGTGAATTTGGCTAGTAATGTCACTCAACAAATCACCACTTCCCCATCCTTAATTCAATTCAATCCTCATACTAATATCCCCGATCCGAGCATACCACCCTTACCACCACCCCGCCCATTCACACCTTTAGGGAGTAATTTTCCCCCACCCGCATTTCAAGCTCAACAGGTGGCAGTGCAGGCACTTCACGCCACAGGTTTACCTGTCGATGAATATGATTATTTAGCCGTTGGGGGAGGACTAGGGAGTTTTATCTGGTCAGACTTACTGCGAATTACCGGTGTCCGTGCCGAAAAAATTGCGGCTTTGGGACTAGAACCAGAACCTTATGCTCGTTATAAGCGTCTGTGTTTAAATTCCCAAATTCCTTTACATGAAAGACTACGCTCTAACTCTGATTCCTGTCCTGACAATATTTGGGGTTGGCCTAGTTATGCTTGGCGAGAAGCTTGGCACGACTTCACCAAAGGTAAGCTGAATACAGCCATACAATATTTATGGCAGGTGTTTGCAGAACCAACTTTTGCCGAAACCTATACTCCCCGTGCAGGTAATGTTTTCGATTCTATTGACCGAGAAGCCAAGCGTATTGGCTGGAATCAAATTTATCGTTATGGACGAGTCAGGGCAATTCGCAAAACCGATGATGGTCGATATTGTGTAGCCTATTCTCGCGGACAAGGCAATCATGCTTTTGTTGTGAGTCGTTATTTACATTTAGCTACTGGGTATCCAGCAATTCAGTTTCTCCCTGATTTGCAGGCTTATAGAGAAAAATATCAAGATTTTAAATCCGTCGTGAATGCTTATGAAGCACACGATCATGTATATGAGCAATTAGAGCGTCAAGGTGGCACAGTATTAATTAGGGGACGGGGAATAGTCGCTTCCCGAATTGTGCAGCGCATTTATGAAGCCAGACGCAAAAATAAGAATATTACAGTTTTGCATTTAATGCGATCGCCTAAACCCCAAGGTAACACATTCCAAAAAGCCACACGTCTCGTTAAAAATCATTACGAATTTCAACCCTTTAACTGGCCGAAATCCTGTTGGAGTGGGGAATTGCGTTTTATGTTAGAAAACGCCACACCAGACGAACGCCAACGCCTACTCACAGACTGGGGTGGAACAACCACCGCCGACCGTCAAGACTGGCAGCAAATTACTGAAAACGGTTTAAAAGAAGGTTGGTATCAAATCACCTTCGGAGAGGTATTAACAGTAGAAAGGGACGCACAAAATCGCACCATCAGCGAAATCCAAGAAAAAGGCTTTGGTCAAATGAAATTAGCCGCAGACTTTATCGTTGATGCCACAGGTTTAGATGCCAAAGTCCAAGCCAATCCATTATTAGATGATTTGGTCAAGCATTACAATCTACCCCTCAACTATATGGGACGCTTGGCTGTTGCCAATAACTTTGAAATCCCAGAAATGCGAAATAATAAAGGCCAAATGTATGTAGCCGGTGCAATTACCCTCGGCGGCCCCTATGCAGCCGTTGATAGTTTTTTAGGTTTGCAATACTCCGCCTTAGTCGCCGTCGATGGACTCGCCGCCGCCCGCGCGCCAGGAATTAAGCGTTTAAACCCCTTGAGTTCCTTTGGACAGTGGTTAAAGTGGGTGTCAAATCAATCACCATAGGAAATGTTAACTGTTGATTGTTTACTGTTGACCGAAGCATTAAGGATTTAAAGTTCCGTCATTGGATAAATGCGAGATGAATTAAGCTTTTGTAGCAAAGTAAAGTATCGATTTTTTCCGCTTACTCTGCGAGAACGCCTTACGGCAAATGCGCCTATCCTGCGCGTTCCGCTTTAGGGGTATGTGCGAAACACAAATCATCCCATTAATCAGCAATGCCAAAATTCCTTAATTTTGAATTTTGAATTTTGAATTTTGAATTGATTAGCCCATGCCCTATGCCCTATTCCCTATGCCCTATTCCCTATGAATACAAATCTAAATAATCCATTCCAAAAACTCAAGGTTCGCTACCTGTTTGGCCAATTTGTACTGATATCTTTTGCTATTGTCTTAGTACAAGGTGTATTGCAGAGAGTTAGTGGACAAAAATTTAATAGTCAAACTTCCATACTGGTTCTTTACATTGTAATATTTTGTTCATTATCTCTTTGGACACTGGCAGACTTTAAGCGCACAGGAGTTAATCTTCAATATTTAATGGGCAGTGTCCCCAAGAACTACAAATGGTTCTCGACATTAGGCTTGGTTTTGTTGATGATTTTATTTTCCATTAGTGCTTATCTCGTATCATTTTCCCTGTTATCCTGGGTTGCACCTAATTTCATCAAAGCTTTACTGAACCAAGTCGCAAATAACCCTGCACCTCGTAGTTCTGCACCCCTATTTTATAATTTACTGGGCGCGATCGCCTATGTAGTGATTGCGCCTATCACTGAGGAATTTATCTTTCGCGGATTTATCTTACAGCGTTGGGCGGCTAAATGGGGTCTGCGTTCTGCTTTGGTGGTTTCCTCCATTTTATTTGGAGTCTTACACGCTAACTTTGTGGGATTATCTTTATTTGGGCTAGTGATGGGGGTTTTGTACATTAAAACCCGGTCATTAATTGTACCTATTGCCTGTCACGCCTTTAATAATTTAATCGCATCTGGTATGGGATTTTTATCAAGTCGTGGCGAACCCACAACAACATCAGCCGCCAACACATTGGCACAACTACGTTCTGGCTGGTGGGTGGGAGTCTTATTAATGTCAATTTCATTACCTCTTTTGCTGCGCTTCCTCATACGCAACTGGCCACGCAAAGATGCCCTAGTTCCATACTTAATCAATGCCAGCACCACACAAAGGTAAAATTTTCAGCATAAAAATAAAAAAATATACTGTTTAATAGTGTAGAAATGTATAGAATCTTCTAAAGATATAAGATAAATTTTTAAGATGCAAACATTACCAGTTCATTCCTCAATGCAGCTGTCTTTATCTCCAAATCAATGTCAGCCTTTGAAGATCATCGCACTGGGGGATAGCTTAATATACGGCTTTGGCGACCCCGAAAAAGGAGGCTGGGTAGAACAATTGCGTCGCTCATGGATGTTACCAAATAGTTCTGGTCATGTCCTGTATAATTTGGGAGTGAGAGGCGATCGCACCCAGCAAGTAGCACAAAGATTAGAAGTAGAATTTCGCCATCGCGGTGAACTCCGAAATCGTGTCCCCGACTTAATCATCCTCTCCGTAGGGGTAAATGATTCACCACGCTTAGGCCGTCTTAATGGCAAAAACTATACAGACTTTGCGATATTTGAGTCAGAAATCGCTGCACTATTAGATCAAGCACAGCAACTTTGTCCCGTGCTATTTGTCGGTATGATTCCCGTTAATGAAGCCAAGATGCCTTTTCTTGATTGTTTATACTACAATCACCTTGATCAATACCGTTACAAGGAAGCCACTCGTCTAGCTTGCAACCAACGGCAAATTCCCTATTTAGATATTTTTGATCGCTGGATGGCACGGGGCGATACTTGGCGAAATCATCACCTGAGTGAAGACGGACTCCACCCCAACACTTTAGGTTATCAAGCTTTATTAGAAGATGTGATCAATTGGGAAGCACTAGCAGCCTATCATCCTCAACCTGAATATCAATTAATCTAAAATTTATTGGGTGTGTAAGTAACCAGAGAGACAAAGTTTACTGAAACAGTAAGTAATTTCCTTCGTTACTTCCTGCACCCCTACATTTTCAACTGACAAACCATATATTCATAACCCAATATATATGACCCCAACTTTATTTGGTCGTTGGCAAACTCGCTTATTATTGATGGCTACCGTGGGTGTAATAGTATCCCTACCCTTTGCAATGGGCTTAATTGATGGATCTCCCGATTCTATCTACTTTTGGATACTTGGCTATGTTACTATCTTCGGCTTAGGCTGGGATATACTTTATAACTATCTACAAAAGTTTCGTTGGGATAGAGATTGGCCAGCCGCTTATCAACTCTTTGCAGGTCTTTGGGAATTACTCTTTATTTTGTGTGGAGTCCAAATCTTTAACTTACCATTACCTATACCCAAAGACAGACTATCGTTAATCATGGTTCTGTTACATTACAGCGTAGTTTGGTTATCAGTATTTATCGCCTCCCAAAGCATCATGCGAATTTTATTCCCCCGTTGGCGATTCCGAGGCGGACAATGGTTTTAAAGGGAACAGAGAACAGAGTTGGGTCGTAGAGAAGGTTGGTGAAGATGACTTTTAACTTCTCAGCCAAACTCCCCAGCAGTTTATGAAAGTATAGAAAAAGTTTCTTGCATATTTATCTCCTTGGGATTGTGACAAAAAATACTTTTTAAGCAGCGAAATCTTCTTAACCCGAACTGACGTTATTTAAGGAAGTTGTGATAAACTTACGCTCTGCCACCTCTGCTGATGTGGATCTGTTACGACATTGGGATGAACAGCCTCATGTGATTGCCTCAGACCCTAACGATGACTGGCACTGGGAAGTAGAACTAGAGCGCACCCCTAATTGGAGAGAGCAATTGATTGCTGAAATCGATAATCGTCCCATTGGATTTATCCAGATCATCGATCCCGCGCGTGAGGAAAGCCACTATTGGGGTGATGTGGCGGCGGATCTTCGGGCTATTGATATCTGGATTGGGGAGGAGGCCGATTTAGGCAAAGGCTATGGAACAAAAATGATGCAGTTAGCCCTCAGTCGATGTTTTGCAAATCCATCAGTCAAAGCTGTAATCATTGATCCGCTTGCCAGTAACACCCGCGCTCATCGCTTCTATGAACGTCTTGGTTTCCAATTTGTTGAGTACCGAAGATTTGGTGAGGATGAATGCTTTATTTATCGTCTTAATCGACAAAATTGGCAAAATCAAACCTCTGGAGAAAATAACAGTGAACAGTAACTGTTACTACTAAAATCACCCTTCCAAAGCACCACACCATAGACTGTCAGGACTGATAACTGATAGGTGGTTTAAATATAGACATTGAGTATCCAATCCAATTCCATAACATCAGTGAGCTAATCACCTCCTTCCCTCAACCCTGTTTACTGCTTTAGCAGCATCTATAATATTTTAAAATTTATCTCCATATAGCTCGTAAATTCTCATTCATATAGAGTTTTATCTCTGATATTGTTACAACAATTAACATCAAAAATCATCCTAAATTATTGTAAATTAGCTACCCAAACTTGACATTACGACCCACTTGCAGAATCATCTTAGGGAAGCCAGGTAGTTGCTATTGAGGGAACTATGCACACAGTGATTCTCGTGCTGGTTGAAGTGTTAATTGTGATTGGGTTGTCTCGGTTAGTAGGGCTAGGATTCAAATCAATTAAACAGCCTTTAGTAATTGGTGAAATTGTCGCCGGAATTATGCTTGGCCCTTCTTTATTTGGTTTAATCGCTCCTGAATTATCAAATACTTTATTTTCACCAGAAACTCTACCTTTTCTCAATCTTTTATCTCAAGTAGGACTGATATTCTTCATGTTTCTGATTGGGTTAGAACTCAATCCCAAATATTTGAATGGTAATTTGCAAGTAGCTATTCTGACATCAAATATCAGCATTCTTGTCCCATTTTCTTTGACATCTATTTTATCTTTATGGCTTTATCCTCTCGTTTCTAATGCGAGTGTTTCTTTTACAGCCTTTGCTCTATTTCTAGGTGCAGCAATATCAATTACTGCTTTTCCTGTATTGGCTCGTATTATTACTGAAAATAATTTGCAGAGGACTCGTTTAGGAACGCTGGCATTAACTTGTGCAGCAGTTGATGATGTCACAGCTTGGTGTTTGTTAGCAGTAGCGATCGCTGTCGCCAGAACTGGTAATATCATAGGTGCATTACCGACAATTTTAGAAGGTTTAGTCTATATCGCTTTGATGTTGACACTAGGACGTTGGTTTTTGCAACGACTGTCCGCCCATTACCAGCGCACTCAACGTTTGAGTCAATTGTTACTAGCAGTAATTTACATTGCCGTAGTCGCCTCAGCACTAATTACCCAACTCATTGGGATTCACTTGATCTTCGGAGCATTTTTATTGGGTGCAGCTATGCCTAAGAATGCAGATTTAGTCCGGGAATTAGCTGTTAAAACCGAAGATTTCGTCCTGATTTTTCTCCTGCCAATATTTTTTGCCTACAGTGGCTTGCGGACAGAAATTGGTTTATTGAACCGTCCTCAACTGTGGCTAATATGTGCGGCAGTTTTATTAGTAGCGATCGCAGGCAAGTATATTGGTACTTATGTAGCAGCTCGTTTCAGTGGCATCAACAAACGCGAAGCCTCAGCACTCGGTTGGTTAATGAATACTCGTGGTTTAACTGAGTTAATTGTACTGAATATTGGTTTGGAACTAGGGGTGATTTCTCCCTTGTTATTTACCATGCTGGTAATTATGGCCTTAGTCACCACATTTATGACTTCGCCCCTAGTAGAGTGGATTTATCCCAAAAAACTGATCGAATTAGATTTAGTCCCACCAGAAGCAGATACGAAAGTTACCAATAAAACCCCCCATGAAGGTTATATTCGCCCCTATCGGATTTTAGTCCCAGTTGCTAATCCTAGTACACAAAAAGGTTTATTACAGTTAGCTGTAGCATTAGCCATCAATTACCGTCAACCAGCTCTAGTTAATCCCCTCAGCTTAATTGAATTAGAAGAAGATTATGGTTTTGCCAATACCCCAGATGAAGCTGACCGATTAATTATTCAGCGTCGCCACCATTTAGAAGAGTTGATTAGTACCCTAGAACCACAAACAACTCAAGCTTTTGTCCATCCCATTGTGCAGATATCTAGTAATTTTGCCAGACAAACAGCCCAAATTGCCAAAATCGAACAAGCAGACTTAATTTTAGTAGGATGGCATCGTCCAGCATTTAGTAACAATCGTTTAGGTGGACGGGTTGGTCAAATTCTCAGCACTGTACCAGTAGATGTAGCTGTTTTTGTAGATAGAGGCACAGATAAATTAGAAAGTCTATTAGTTCCCTATTCTGCAAATATTCACGATGATTTAGCACTCACATTAGCTTTGAGACTATTAATTAATCGTGATACTTGTATGTTGCAAATATTACAAGTAGTTCAAAAGCCCCAACATGAGAACGAATTAAGTTATGAAATGCAGACCATGATGGAACAAATACCAAAAAGTGTACGCGATCGCATCAACATCAAAATTATCCATGCTTCCGAACCAATTTC
This sequence comes from Aliinostoc maniaoense, assembly GCF_058172895.1. NCBI lineage: Bacteria > Bacillati > Cyanobacteriota > Cyanophyceae > Nostocales > Nodulariaceae > Aliinostoc > Aliinostoc maniaoense. The sequence continues at coordinate 704,339 of NZ_CP187952.1, forward strand.
AGCCGTAGTCACAGCCTCAGAGACTGTTGATTTAACTATTGCTGGTACTAGTCGAGCTTGGGGAATTGAGCGGCAAACCCTAGGCAGATATACAGATGAGCTAGCTATTCAATGTCGTTCCTCACTACTAATAACCCGTCGCTATAACCAACTCACCTCTCACCTAACCTCTGCTCTCTCTGAACCCATGAGTCAAGAACCCATCATCAAAAATTCAAAAAAATGAATCTTTTCCACTCCAAATCCCTGACCTTCTATGCAGTGGCAATAGGTTCAGTACTGGTGTTATTTAAAACCATCACTATTTATGGAGAAACACACCTCAAAGCCTCACCCACGATTCAAGGTTCTTATCTTCTCACCTTAACTAACAATGTACCTGAATGTCGGCAATCACCATCTCTCAGACTCAACATACAACAGTCAGGTATTTACTTAAATGCTTCTTTATCTTCAGCGAAAGCTCATGGAGAAACTCACAAAGATTATTCTCTCCAAGGACTTTTCCAAAATCAGCAATTAAATTTAGCCGGAGAAGTTGACCACATGATTCTTTGTAACCTTGCACCCCCTCACACCCTTAAAGCTCAAATGCAAATGACAGATGGCGGCAGACTACAAGGACAAATAACTATCAGTACTATCTCCCAAAATGTAGAATTTTATGCTACACCTGAACCAGCCCAGGCAGAACCCAAAAACTCAAATACCTATTAAAATATGGCAACCAGTAGGGTGTGTGACGCTGCGAAATTATTTGAACGTAGTTATAAAACTTCTAGCGTCACGTACCAGCCATCAACTGTAACACTTGCGTAAGTTCTAATAACTTATTACACCGCAAGTACCAGTTAGCCATTAGAAACGAAAAATCAGAGAGTAGAGACTAAAAGCTAGTAAATTTTACTCCGCACTCATTACTCTTTCTGCCTGGTGGTTAAACACAATTACAGCTAAATCAATGATGTTGAACGGAATCTCAAGTCAGCAACTTATTCACAGGGGCAAACACCTATTTACCATTAGTTTGTTTGCTGCATTTGCACTTCCAACCACCAGTACCATTGCTGCACAGGTAGCCAAGCTCAATAATTGGCGTTTCTCCCCAGAGGCAGGTAAGTTAGAAATTAACCTTTCAGTCGGCAAAACACCAAACTACTTCTACCTCTCCGAACCACCGCGCATTGTTATCGATATTCCCGATACCCAGTTAGGTAATATCCCCACTCAGCAAAATTACACTGGTGCAGTCCAAAGAGTTCGCGTTGCCCAATTAAATACCAACGTCACCCGTATCGTTTTAGATTTAGCAACCGGAGTTTTTGTAGACCCTAATCAAGTAAAATTACAACCAGTCTCCAAACAGAACCCCACTCGCTGGGTTTTACGCCCTTTTGTTAGTGGCTCTAGACAACTCACCAACACCAAAAATTCATTCATTAATCCTTTACCAACTCAATCTAACTACTTACAATTACCCAGTACTCTACCTCCAACAATTGCTAGTCCACAGCAACCTTTTGTTACTGTACCTCCACTCAATTCCACCAATCCTGTCCAAATCCAAAATTCTCTCTCATCTCCTACAAACTTCCCTTCTCCCACAATCTCTAACCAACCAAACAATTCACCCAAAATTACTAATCCAGTAGTCATTGAGTTTGGTCAACCTCTACCTAAGTGAAAAGCTCTTAAGCCGTCAGGAGAAGAAACAGTTGGTTTTATAACGCACCGAGATTAACGGTGCGTTGCACTTTTCCCACTACTAAAATCTTTCCGTTTCTTGTGGTGGTGCAACTGCTCCTGGTTGAGACAAAAAGAAATTTTGTCCAGCTTCATTCTGATAAATACATCTAATATCAGGTTTTTCACTGTCTAAGCTACCAGTAAAACCAAAAGTATTCAGGCGATTTTTACATTCTCGCACCTGATCCGATGTCACAAGCTTACGTTGCTCTAGAATTGCCCAGTTATTTTGACGGATGACGCAGCCAGGGCGCATACTCGGTTGGGCAACATATACATTGAAGGGGTTGAGAGTCACAAACAACCTAGCATCCATTACCATTGCACTTGCTCCGTACTGTACGCAAATTTCAGGATTTGGTGCTTTAGTATCAATAAATTCACGGGAAGCTACATTGGATGGAGTTAACGTAGTTGTGGAACTAAAAGCAATACCAATACCAATTCCCAGCACCAATACCCCACCCAAAATAGCAATAGTGGTGAAGTTAAACATGGAGGCTTGGAAACCCGAAGGTTTAGATGTAGTAGTTGATCTACCAGTTGATTTACGTCTCATTTGTCTTTGTTAACCTTCACGTCTGAACAAGCTGAGATTGTATCCCTATTTTAGTATGCCGATTTTTCAATATATTTACGAATTTTGGACAATTGGTATTATTGACATACTCACCGACGTAGAACGTCGGTGATTATTGACGGTTCACAGCAACTAGCTACCGGAGTAGTCTTACAGTCGCTCCCCGTCCGTTTAAGGTCGTGCCGATGCCCCATGCCGACCATCGTCATCAACAACATGAGTTGCAAACAAAGTTTTTCAAAGTTTCTGGCTTGTCATGCCCACAAAACGCTAATCTGACTTGGTATCGTGGAGTAAAATCCAGTCATGACCAAAGCTTCCAACATTCGTCAGTTGTTAACTGATGCCAAATTAGGGCTACTACCATATCTAGATCAACGTCTCCAGGAAATTACCAAAACCTGGAAACCAACAGAAAACTTTCAATTACAGCCTTATAATATCCGGTTTAGTAATTGCAACACCTCTGCCGCCAACGAACCTAGACCAGTCATTAGCCAGTCAATTGCTTTACGGTTCTTCATTTTGGGCAACCCTGAAGATAGATTAGAGTTATTACTGCTAGCCTCAGAACTGCAAAACGACGTAGATGCAGCAATTTTTGAATGGAGTAACCGAGAATGGTCTCAGTTTGAGAAACCCCTCAAGCGACCAGTAACGCAAATTACAGGGGGTTTAGAGTATGAAAACTTAGAAAATCACAATAATACTTGTCGTATAACTCTTGAGCGTGAATTTGATTTAATCTACTCAGTTAGTTTTTAATTATTAGCGCATGGGGCATGGGGCATGGGGCATAGGGCATGGGGCATGGGGCATAGGGGATGGTATTTTCTTCACCTACACCCCTGTACCCTTACACCCCTATACCCCTGCTTCCTCTAAACCGCTTGATAGCTCAATGAGAAAGTATCTTTGAGAGGTCGCCAACGGAAGGAGCGATCGCCACCTCTTTCTACAACTACTTTCACTTTTGGTTCTAAACTAGGTAGAGTTGTCAGAAATTCTACTTCCTGGTCTGAAAGGATATTTCCTTCAATAATCCACAACACCAAACCCTTAGACTTTGGTGGTAACTGCTCTAGTTGGTAATTCACAACAGGTGGCAGATAATAAACGTTACCCACAGCTGCACCATTACCAGAACTTTTTTTACCCAGATGGGGAGGTCTAACACCGTGAACTCCTGTCAGATAAGCCGCAACATCACCCAGTCCCCTAGCAGTCATGGGCAAAGTCACATAACCGGCAGCACGCAAACGGCGGCGATACCGACCTTCAAAACCCCCTTCCAAGGGTACGTAAACACCTAGAGAACCAAATTTTTCCAGATTGCGGATGAAACCGTTGCCAGTGGTAATTAGTGCCATAGATTTTTCGGATAATTTTTCTATCCCGCTTTGATATCTCTATTATTGACCCTGAAGTGATAAATCAAGTTAGATCACAAAGCTTATAGCTGAGATAAGCTAAACTCAATTTTATCAGTAAAGCTTGCTTTGCGGGATTAGGAACGGGCGAGCAGATGAACAAAATTCAATGCCCCATGCCCCACGCCCCATGCCCCATACCCTATACCCAATCTTAAAATTTATTTTTAATTTTCTAGACAAACATCGGTTAATGATATACAGTATTAGATTGTGACCATTTTTGCAAATTAAGATCAAACACAGTCGTCATTTTGAGCGATCGCTAGCTGTGAAAGCTAACGTATAACTTCACCAGAAAAAATCCGGTGGAAACAGCTCAAAGACTGGTAAACTTAGAAAGCTTTGAGGTCAAATTCAGGGTAAGCGGCTTAAGAACATAGTCCACCCTCATCACCAGACTACACCCACGCCTGTAGTCAGAAAAGACAAATCAAACCTCACACTCAAGGTTTGACTTGTCGAGTGAATGAAAATCTGAGTAGTGATGTTAACTGGATGACATTACATAAGCCTCAGTTCAATGGATACTGAGCGGCAAAAGCTGCTTAAGTCCAACTGAGACAAGGCAGTAAGCCAAAATCGGGAAAACCCTTAATGCTACTGCCTCCAGAAAGTGCCTAAGCAATGGCTAGGACGAAAGCCTTGCTGCACAAAGTGCAAAGCTCTAAGCATTGCCTTGATACCAGAAGTTATTCCTTCTTTAAAGAAGGCACTTGTGGCTGTGCTGGTGAAAAAGTGAGTGCAACTAAAGAAAATCACCAGCCACTAACAACACAGCTTGTTGTATCCGGGAGTATCGTCAACAGCAAAAACTGCTGGCGATTTCGGAGATTCGTCCATCCCCACCCGCATGAATACACTCTGTGCTTAAACACCCAATTTCAAGGTCAGCAAGTAGAAAGGAGAGCCAGTTACCGTGTCTGTAGGCATTCTCGGCACAAAACTGGGTATGACCCAAATCTTTGATGAAGCAGGAGTAGCAATTCCTGTCACCGTCGTCCAAGCTGGGCCATGCGTAGTTACCCAAATAAAATCAAAACCAACCGATGGATACACAGCTATTCAAGTTGGTTATAAAGAAGTTAAGCCCAAAGCACTCAATAGGCCATTGCTGGGTCACTTGGCTAAGTCCTCAGCCCCAGCATTAAAGCATATCAAAGAGTATCACACAGATAGCCCTAGTGATTATGCTTTAGGTCAAGAAATTAAAGCAGATATTTTTAGTGCAGGTCAAATTGTAGACGTTATCGGTACAAGTATCGGTCGCGGCTTTGCAGGCAACCAAAAGCGTAATAACTTTGGTCGCGGGCCGATGTCACATGGTTCTAAAAACCATAGAGCGCCCGGTTCTATTGGGGCTGGTACAACCCCAGGTCGTGTCTATCCAGGTAAACGGATGGCAGGGCGTTTAGGTGGTAGCCGTGTCACCATCAAAAAGTTAACCGTAGTGCAAGTTGATACTGAACGTAATTTGTTGCTGATTAAAGGAGCTGTACCTGGCAAGCCAGGGGCATTGCTGAATATTGTGCCAGCCAAGCTAGTTGGTAAATAGTGCTGAGTGTTAACCGTTAACTGTTAACTGTTAACTGAAATAAGGACACAAAGATGGTTGAAAGTGTAGTTAAAAATTGGCAAGGAGAACAAGTTGGGCAAAAAGAGTTCAACTTGAGAACTGCCAAAGAAGAAACGGCGGTTCATATTGTCCACCGCGCCCTAGTCAGGCAAATGACCAACTCTCGTCAAGGAAATGCCAGCACTAAAACTCGTGCAGAAGTCCGTGGTGGTGGTCGCAAACCTTGGCGACAAAAAGGTACTGGTCGCGCTCGTGCTGGTTCTATTCGTTCGCCATTGTGGCGTGGTGGTGGTGTGATCTTCGGGCCTAAACCCAGAGATTTCAACCTAAAAATGAACCGCAAAGAAAGACGGCTAGCATTGCGGACAGCCCTCGTCAGCCGTATAGACGACTTAATTGTAGTAGAAGAATTTAACAACGAGCTATCCCGTCCTAAGACTAAAGACTTATTAGCAGCCCTAACCCGTTGGGGTGCTGCACCAGAAAATAAGACACTGTTAATTTTGTCTGAGGTAGCGGAAAACATTTATTTGTCAGCGCGCAACGTAGAAAACCTCAAGGTACTTGCGGCGGATCAACTGAATGTTTACGATATGCTACACGCTGACAAAATCGTGATCACAACATCAGCTTTAGATAAAATTCAGGAGGTCTACAGTGGCTAAATTCGACCCCCGCAACCTTCCTGATTTAATACGTCGCCCCATCGTCACCGAAAAAGCGACGATTCTGATGGAGCAAAATAAATACACCTTTGAAGTTGTTCCCAAAGCCGATAAAACCCAAATCAAGGCAGCAATCGAAGACTTATTTCAGGTCAAGGTTGTGAAAGTGAACACCACATTACCACCCCGGAGAAAGAAACGGGTTGGCAAATTCATTGGTTTTAAGCCCCAATATAAAAAAGCGATCGTCACTGTCGCAGCTGGGGATGTAGAGAAAATTAGACAAGTACTATTCCCAGAGGTCTAAGATATCATGGGTACTCGTTCTTATCGTCCTTATACCCCCAGTACTCGCCAAGTTACTATCTCTGACTTTGCGGAAATTACCAAAACCGAACCAGAAAAGTCACTTACAGTATATAAACACCGTGCCAAAGGTCGCAATAACCAAGGACGGATTACTAGCCGTCGTCGGGGTGGCGGACACAAGAGACTTTATCGGATCATTGACTTTAAACGGGATAAACGTAACATTCCAGCTACAGTTATAGCCATTGAATACGATCCCAACCGGAACGCCCGTATTGCTTTGCTATCTTATGAAGATGGTGAAAAGCGGTATATCTTGCATCCCAATGGGTTAAAAGTAGGCACAACAGTGATGGCTGGGCCAGAATCTCCCTTTGAAGATGGTAACGCTTTACCCTTAGCCAACATTCCTTTAGGTACTAACGTTCACAACGTAGAATTAATCGCTGGCAAAGGCGGTCAAATCGTCCGTGCTGCTGGTGCTACAGCCCAAGTTATGGCTAAAGAAGGGAATTACGTAACACTCAAGTTACCTTCAGGTGAAGTCCGTATGATTCGGCGGGAATGCTACGCCACCATCGGACAAGTTGGGAATACCGATGCTAGAAACCTGAGTGCAGGTAAAGCTGGCAGAAACCGTTGGAAAGGTCGTCGTCCCAAAGTTAGAGGTAGCGTCATGAACCCTGTAGACCACCCCCACGGCGGTGGTGAGGGTAGAGCGCCTATTGGTAGATCCGGCCCTGTAACTCCTTGGGGTAAACCAACCTTGGGTGCGAAAACACGTAAACCCAAGAAAGCTAGCAGTAAATTGATTGTTCGTCGTCGTCGGAAATCTTCTAAGCGCGGACGTGGTGGTCGTGAGTCTTAGAATTTTAGATTTTAAATTTTGGATTTGAGATTGGGTCTGGTAGTTGAGCATTAATAATTTTTGCCTGCTCATCAGATACATATTTATCCAAAATCCGAAATTCTCAATTTGCAATCCAAAATCCGTCTTGAAAAGTTTTCTAGGGTGGGAAACCCACCTACAGAACTTTCCGCAAAATCCAAAATCCAAAATCAAACTATGGGTCGTTCTCTAAAAAAAGGTCCTTTTGTTGCGGATCATTTGTTAAGCAAAATTGAAAAATTGAATGCTAAAAACGAAAAACAAGTGATTAAAACTTGGTCGAGAGCTTCAACAATTTTGCCAGAAATGGTAGGCCACACCATCGCAGTTCACAACGGGAGACAGCACGTTCCTGTATTTGTCAGTGACCAAATGGTAGGGCATAAGTTGGGAGAATTTGCTCCTACACGCACTTATAGAGGCCACGGCAAAACTGACAAAAAATCGGGGAGATAGTCATTAGTCATTAGTCATTAGTCATTAGCTGAAGACGCATGACAAATGACCAATAACCAATGACCAAAATGGAGAAACATATGGCTACTGATACTAATGAAGTAAAGGCGATCGCCCGTTATATACGCATCTCTCCCTACAAAGTACGTCGTGTCCTTGATCAAATTCGTGGTCGCTCCTATCGAGAGGCACTAATTATCCTAGAATTTATGCCCTATAGAGCCACTGAGCCTGTGATAAAACTCCTCAGAAGTGCGGCAGCTAACGCCGAGCATAATGCAGGATTAGATCGCACTCAATTAGTGATTACTCAGGCATACGCTGATCAAGGCCCCGTACTAAAACGTTTCCAACCTAGAGCGCAAGGTAGAGCTTACCAAATTCGCAAACCAACGTGTCATATTACCTTGGCTGTGGCAGCCGATGCTAATGCTAAGTAATTTATATACACAAAAAATTGCGTAAAGTGAGAAATTTTAGAGGAAACATTTGTGGGACAAAAAATTCATCCAGTTGGCTTCCGCCTGGGAATTACCCAAGAACACCAATCACGCTGGTTTGCTGATCCCGATCGCTATCCAGAACTTTTACAAGAAGACCACAAACTCCGTAAATACATTGAGCAGAAATTGGGTAGATATGCTCAAAATAATGCCGGTATTTCCGAAGTGCGGATTGAAAGAAAAGCAGACCAAATCGATCTAGAAGTACGTACTGCTCGCCCAGGCGTAGTAGTAGGTCGCGGTGGTCAAGGGATTGAAGCATTACGTACAGGACTACAAGACTTGCTAGGCGGTCAACGCCAAATCCGCATTAATGTCGTGGAAGTCCAAAAAGTTGATGCTGATGCCTACTTGATTGCAGAATATATTGCCCAACAACTAGAACGCCGTGTTTCCTTCCGGCGAGTAGTCAGACAAGCAATTCAACGCGCTCAACGAGCAGGGATTCAAGGCATTAAAGTACAAGTTGGTGGACGGCTCAACGGTGCAGAAATTGCCCGGACAGAGTGGACTCGTGAAGGTAGAGTACCCCTGCATACCTTACGGGCTGACATTGACTACTCTTACTGCACAGCCAAAACTATTTACGGCATTTTAGGAATCAAAGTTTGGGTATTCAAAGGCGAAATTATTCCTGGACAGGAAGAAGCCCCGTCCCAACCAGCCGCCCGTGAACCTCGCCGTCGTCAACAACAACGTCGTCGTCAGCAGTTTGAAGACCGTTCCAATGAAGGATAACAGGGGACTGGTGACTGGTGACTGGGCAAACAACCATACCCAATCCCTCATCCCCAATCCCTCATCCCTAATCCCTAGTAAAAGTCATGTTAAGTCCTAGAAGAACTAAATTCCGCAAACAACAACGCGGACGGATGACTGGTCTAGCCCATCGTGGTAGCACCCTCAACTTTGGAGATTTTGCCCTCCAAGCACAAGAACCAGCTTGGATTACTTCCCGGCAAATCGAAGCTTCCCGTCGGGCAATGACTCGCTACATCCGCCGGGGCGGTAAAATCTGGATTCGCATTTTCCCAGATAAACCCGTCACCATGCGTCCTGCTGAAACCCGGATGGGTTCAGGTAAAGGTAATCCAGAGTTTTGGGTAGCTGTAGTTAAGCCAGGACGGATTATGTTTGAAATCGCAGGCGTTTCTGAAGAAGTAGCCCGGGAAGCTATGCGTTTAGCAGCCTACAAGCTACCCATCAAGACCAAGTTTATTGTGCGATCGCAAGTAGAGGAGCAGGAGTAGGTTATGCCTCTTCCCAAAATTTCAGAAGCTAGAGAACTAAGCGACGAGCAACTGGCCGAGGAAATTACTGCGGTGAAAAAACAACTGTTTCAGTTGCGCTTGCAAAAAGCCACCAGACAATTAGAAAAACCCCACCAGTTCCGCCATGCCCGCCATCGTCTTGCCCAACTACTAACAGTAGAAGGAGAAAGGAAACGGGCAGCAAGTCAACCGCCTCAAGAATCAAAGTAGGAGATTATGGCAATCAAAGAACGAGTTGGCTTGGTAGTGAGCGACAAAATGCAAAAGACGGTAGTTGTTGCCGTAGAAAACCGCGCTCCCCATCCCAAGTACGGCAAGATTGTAGTCAACACCCGGCGTTACAAAGCCCATGACGAAGAAAATAAATGTAAAGTGGGCGATCGCGTGCGGATTCAGGAAACCAGACCCCTGAGTAAAACCAAACGCTGGCAAGTGGCCGAAATCCTCAATACTAAAGCTACAACTTAAAAGTTGTGCATAAGGGAGACCGATTGTGATTCAACCCCAAACTTACCTGAATGTGGCAGATAATAGCGGCGCACGCAAACTGATGTGTATTCGCGTCTTAGGCGCGGGTAACAGACGTTACGGTTTTGTGGGCGATAGAATTATCGCTGTTGTCAAAGATGCTATTCCCAACATGGCAGTCAAAAAATCTGATGTTGTTGAAGCTGTGATTGTCCGCACCCGTCACAATATCAAGCGTGATAGTGGTATGAGCATTCGCTTCGATGATAACGCAGCCGTGATTATCAATAAAGAAGGTAATCCCAAAGGTACACGGGTATTTGGCCCAGTAGCACGGGAATTGCGTGAAAAGAGCTTCACCAAAATTGTTTCTCTAGCTCCAGAGGTGCTGTAATGGGAAACCAAAAAGAACAACCCAAATTCTACAAAATGCACGTCAAAACTGGCGACACAGTACAAGTGATTGCTGGCAAAGACAAAGGTAAAGTGGGTGAAGTGATCAAAGCACTGCCCCAATTGAGTAAAATCATCGTCAAAGGTGTAAATATTAAAACTAAGCACGTCAAGCCCCAACAGGAAGGCGAATCAGGGCGGATTGTTACCCAAGAAGCTCCGATTCATAGCTCTAACGTCATGCTGTATTCCACCAAGCAAAACGTTGCTAGTCGTGTCTGCTACACCTTCACCGCAGAAGGGAAAAAGGTCAGAAAACTCAAGAAAACTGGTGAAATTCTTGATAGCTAGATAAAAAGCCAAAGTCAAAAGGAAAAACTCACAAATAAACTGTTGAATTTAGAATTTTGAACTTTGAATTGAAAATCAGTTTCCCTGACCAAGACCAGGGAAAATCAGGACAAAAAACTATGGCGACACAAAGACTCAAAAGCTTATATCAAGAAACCATTGTCCCTAAACTGACCAATCAGTTTCAGTACACTAACGTTCATCAAGTGCCAAAATTGGTGAAAGTTACTGTCAACCGAGGTCTAGGGGAAGCGGCGCAAAATGCCAAAGCACTAGAAGCATCCTTAAGCGAAATTGGGATAATTACTGGACAAAAGCCAGTAGTCACCAGAGCCAAAAAAGCGATCGCTGGCTTTAAAATTCGTCAAGGTATGCCTGTTGGCATCATGGTAACTCTCAGAGGCGAGAGAATGTATGCTTTTCTCGACCGATTGATTAGCCTGGCACTGCCCAGAATTAGAGACTTTCGCGGCATCAGCCCCAAAAGCTTCGACGGTCGCGGTAACTATACTCTCGGCGTCAGAGAACAGCTAATCTTTCCAGAAGTCGAGTACGACAGCATCGATCAAATCCGTGGTTTAGATATTTCCATTATCACCACAGCAAAAACCGACGAAGAGGGCCGCGCTTTACTTAAAGAATTTGGAATGCCCTTTCGCGATCAATAAGTTCATCTAAAGAGGGAACGATGGCGGCTAACGACACAATTGCAGATATGCTAACGCGCATCCGCAATGCCAACATGGCAAGGCATCAAACTACACAAGTGCCTGCTACAAAAATGACGCGTAGTATTGCTAAAGTGCTACAGGAAGAAGGTTTTATTGCTGAATATACAGAAGATGGAGAAGGCGTAAAACGCAACCTAGTAATTTCTCTGAAATACAAAGGTAAAAATCGCCAACCCCTGATTACTGCACTCAAACGGGTGAGTAAACCAGGCTTACGGGTTTACTCCAACAGAAAAGAATTACCAAGGGTACTAGGCGGTATTGGTATTGCCATCATTTCCACCTCCAGTGGAATTATGACTGACCGCGAAGCGCGTCGTCAGAACCTAGGTGGTGAAATCCTCTGCTACGTCTGGTAGTTGTCAACAGTCAACAGTCAACAGTCAACCTTATTGACTACAGACTATGGACTATAGACGAATAATAAAGGTCAAAAAGTCATGTCTCGTATTGGTAAACGTCCAATTACTGTTCCTCCCAAAGTACAAGTGACTATTGATGGTACAAAAATTGCTGTCAAAGGCCCAAAAGGTGAACTTTCCCGCAATTTATCCCCCAATGTCATCGTTTCTCAAGAGGGAGAAATCTTACAAGTAACTCGCAAGGATGACTCTCGTACCTCCAGACAAATGCACGGTTTAAGCCGGACTTTAGTCGCTAACATGGTCGAGGGAGTATCCCAAGGTTTTCAACGACGCTTAGAAATCCAAGGTGTGGGTTATCGGGCGCAAGTGCAAGGGCGTAACCTAGTGCTGAACATGGGTTATAGCCATCAAATCCAAATTGAACCACCAGAAGGGATTCAGTTTGCTGTCGAAAATAACACCAACGTAATTGTTACTGGTTACGACAAAGAAATTGTCGGCAATACAGCAGCTAAAATCCGTGCCGTTCGTCCACCAGAGCCTTACAAGGGTAAAGGTATTCGCTATGCGGGCGAGGTCGTCAGACGTAAAGCTGGTAAGACCGGAGGTAAAGGTAAGAAATAAGCTATGAAACTTACTCGTAGGGAATCAAAACAGCGTCGTCACAGACGCATTCGCGGCAAAGTCAAAGGTTCATCAGAACGTCCACGGTTAGCCGTATTCCGCTCAAATGAGCATATCTATGCTCAAGTCATTGATGATACTCAGCATCAAACTTTAGCAGCAGCATCAACACTAGAAGCAGATTTAAAATCCAGTTTAGCTTCAGGTGCTACCTGTGAAGCATCAGCAAAAGTTGGTAAATTAATTGCCGTGCGATCGCTAGAAAAAGGCATCACTAAAGTCGTCTTTGACCGTGGTGGTAACTTATATCATGGTCGCATTCAAGCCCTAGCGGAAGCCGCACGCGAAGCAGGCTTAGATTTTTAAACCGTCAACAGTCTCAGGTCAAAAGTCAAAAGTAAGTGACTATTGACTATTGACTATTGACTATTGACTATTGACTAAATAGAGAGCATAGATTATGGCAACTGGTCGTCGTAAAGCTAATCGCGCAAAAAAAGAAGAAACCAACTGGCAAGAAAGAGTCATCCAAATACGTCGGGTGAGTAAGGTAGTTAAAGGTGGTAAAAAACTGAGCTTCCGTGCCATTGTGGTCGTCGGTAACGAACGCGGTCAAGTTGGTGTAGGAGTAGGGAAAGCCTCCGATGTCATTGGTGCTGTGAAAAAAGGTGTCGCCGACGGCAAAAAACACCTGATAGATATCCCCATCACCAAATCTAACTCGATTCCTCACCCCATTGATGGTGTAGGTGGCGGTGCTAAAGTGATCATGCGTCCAGCCGCTCCCGGTACTGGGGTAATTGCAGGTGGTGCTGTCCGTACTGTCTTAGAATTAGCCGGAGTCCGTAATGTTCTAGCAAAACAACTAGGGTCAAACAACCCACTCAATAATGCTAGAGCCGCAGTCAACGCCTTATCTACCCTGCGTACCTTAACCGAAGTGGCTGAAGACCGGGGCATTGGTATTGAAAAACTCTACGTCCAGTAGAGCTAGTGTGACAAAATGTTTGTGTAAACTGGTATCAATATACACCATGAGACTCAACGATCTAAAGCCCCAAAAAGGCTCTAAAAAACGCCGCCGCCGCGTCGGTAGAGGTATTTCTGCTGGGCAAGGTGCCAGTGCCGGTGCAGGTATGAGAGGTCAAAAAGCCCGTTCTGGTAGCAGTACTAGACCAGGTTTTGAAGGGGGTCAACAGCCATTGTACCGCCGCATACCCAAACTCAAGGGCTTTCCTGTAGTTAATCGGAAAATTTACACTACGATTAATGTAGAGAAGCTAGCCTCTCTTCCTGCCAACACAGAAGTAACATTGGAATCCTTGAAAGCAGCAGGTATTCTTACTGCTACCAAAGGCCCATTGAAAGTTTTGGGTAATGGAGAATTAGGCGTGGCACTTACAGTGAAAGCAGCAGCTTTTACAGGACAAGCTCGGAGCAAAATTGAAGCAGCTGGAGGGAGTTGTGAAATTTTAGGTTGAGCCAGAACAGCGCACTTAAAATACTAGCCAACTTGCTTCCAGCGTCTGGTTCACGATAAAGGTAGCACTCTATGATCAGTCGAGATAAAGCCCCAACGGCTCAAGAAACTTTTATGCAGATGGCACAAGCAGCTGGACTGAGAGGTAGGCTGCTTGTCACTGTCGGTATTTTAATTTTGGTTCGCCTGGGTATATTTTTGCCCGTACCAGGAATAGATAGAAGTAGGTTCGCTGAAGCTATATCGGGCAATAATTCTATATTCGGTTTGTTGGATATTTTCTCTGGACGGGGACTTTCCACATTAGGGGTCTTTGCCTTAGGGATTCTGCCCTTTATTAATGCGTCCATTATTATCCAATTGCTGACAGCGGCCATTCCATCTTTAGAAAATTTACAGAAAAATGAAGGGGAAGCTGGTCGGCGGAAAATTTCCCAAATTACCCGCTATGTGGCACTAGGTTGGGCAATTATTCAAAGTGTAGCTTTCTCGGCTTTGTTTCTCCAACAGTTTGCTTTAAAACCCGGCCCTATATTTGTAGCAGAAACCGCGATCGCCCTGACAGCTGGTTCTATGTTTGTAATGTGGGCTTCGGAACTGATCACAGAACGAGGTATTGGGAATGGTGCATCTTTGTTGATTTTTGTCAACATTGTCGCTTCCTTACCCAAATCTTTAGGTGACACCATTGACTTAGTGCAAGTTGGTGGTAGAGAAATAGTTGGACGGGTAATTGTCTTAGTATTAGTGTTCCTGGCCACCATTGTGGGTATTGTCTTTGTTCAGGAAGGCATCCGTCGCATCCCGATTATTTCCGCCCGTCGTCAGGTAGGTAGAAGAGTATTAGCAGAACAACGCAGCTACTTACCCCTGCGTTTAAATTCTGGGGGGGTAATGCCGATTATTTTTGCGGCTGCCATTCTCAGTTTGCCTCTATTAATTGCCAACTTTACAAAAAACCCTGACCTGGCAAATATTGTCAACACCTATTTGAGTCCTGGTGGTTCTGCACCTTGGGTCTACGCTCTTGTTTATTTAACATCAATTGTTTTCTTTAGCTACTTCTACTCTTCATTAATTGTCAACCCAGTTGATGTAGCCCAGAACTTGAAGAAAATGGGTTCTAGTATTCCGGGGATTCGTCCAGGAAAAGCTACAAGTGAGTATATTGAGCGGGTTATTAACCGACTCACATTTTTAGGTGCTATCTTTTTGGGCTTGGTTGCCATTATTCCCACAGCTGTAGAAAGTGCTTTGAAAGTGCCAACCTTCAAAGGACTAGGTGCTACATCTTTGCTGATTCTGGTTGGGGTGGCAATCGATACTGCCAAACAAGTCCAAACCTATGTGATTTCTCAGCGATATGAAGGAATGGTGAAGCAATAGTGACGCGATTAATCTTCTTGGGGCCGCCTGGAGCAGGTAAAGGAACTCAAGCTCAAATTTTGGCTGAACATTTAGATATTCCTCATATTTCCACGGGGGAAATATTGAGGCAAGCCATGAAAGAGCAAACTCCTTTAGGCATTAAAGCTCAAAGCTATGTTGATAGCGGTGAGTTAGTCCCTGACCAGCTGGTACAAGACCTAGTGGCGGAACGTTTAGACCAACAAGATGCTAAATCTGGCTGGATTTTAGACGGTTTTCCCCGCAAAGTGACACAAGCAGCTTTTTTAGAGGAATTGTTGCAAAAAACTGGTCAAGGTGGCGAAAAAGTAGTCAATTTAGATGCACCAGATACAGTTGTAGTAGAACGCTTACTAGCTAGGGGACGTAAAGACGACAGCGAAGACGTAATTCGTCGTCGTCTAGAAGTTTACCGCAACGAAACTGCACCATTAATTGATTATTACCGCGATCGCCATAAACTCCTCACTGTCAATGGCGACCAATCCCAAGCAGAAGTCACTATTGAATTACAAACTGTCGTAGGTTCATAGACTGTAGATAGGGGGTAGGCGGTCAAAAATTCTCAAACCACTACTCCCTTATTATTCAGAATGCTAGACAATTTTAGATAAGATATATTAAGAAACTGTTGATATATTTCTCTAATTATGTTCTCTTGCAGAGGAGTGCTGCAACCGAGCAAAAAAACTGTTGAATTGAGGGAAAAACTTGTCTAAGCAAGATTTGATTGAAATGGAAGGTACAGTCACCGAATCATTGCCAAATGCAATGTTCCGGGTTGATTTGGACAATGGATTTAATGTTTTAGCACATATTTCTGGGAAAATTAGGCGCAACTATATCAAAATTTTGCCTGGCGATCGCGTCAAAGTAGAACTAACTCCTTATGACCTCACAAAAGGCAGAATCACTTATCGACTGCGGAAAAAGTAGATATATGTATGGAAGTCTACCACAAAACAATTTATTTGGGTGTTACCCATTGACTTAATTGCATAAATTTTCCTAGAAATGCTATAATTTAATATTTGGAGTCATTTACAAAAGGCATGAAAGTTAGAGCTTCAGTCAAAAAAATCTGTGAAAAATGTAACGTGATCAAACGCCGTGGTCGCGTCATGGTGATTTGCGTCAACCCCAAACATAAACAACGTCAAGGATAGGCTTCTCTATCACTGAACAAAGTATAAACGTGTAAACCGCGTTTTTCCATCAGCAACTGCAATAAAGATTAGGGAGAGATGAATTGTGGCACGTATTGCCGGAGTAGACCTGCCACGCGATAAGCGCGTTGAGATTGGTCTGACCTATATTTACGGAATTGGATTAACTAGGTCGCAAGAGATTCTAGCGGCAACAGGGGTTAATCCTGACACTCGTGTGAAAGAATTAAGCGATGCTGATGTCGCTGCCTTGCGCGCAGAAATAGAAAGCAACTATCAAGTTGAGGGTGATTTGCGACGCTGGGAAGCAATGAACATCAAGCGATTGGTGGACATCGGTACTTATAGAGGTCGTCGTCATCGCATGGGCTTGCCAGTCAGAGGACAAAGAACTCGCACCAATGCTAGAACCCGTCGGGGTAGAAGGCAGACAGTAGCTGGTAAGAAGAAAGCTCCTGGTAAGTAATTTTCCTATGCTTGCTAAATGCAGCAAGTTTTCCTTTAAATTAATTGAACAAATATGGCAAGACAACCGACTAAAAAATCTGGGAGTAAGAAACAAAAGCGTAACGTCCCCAATGGGATGGCCTACATCCAGTCTACTTTCAACAATAGCATTGTCACTATCACCGATCAAAACGGAGATGTGATCTCCTGGGCAAGTGCTGGTTCTAGCGGCTTCAAAGGTGCAAAGAAGGGAACACCTTTTGCAGCCCAAACAGCTGCTGAAAGTGCTGCTCGCAGAGCAATAGACCAAGGAATGCGCCAAATTGAGGTCATGGTAAGTGGCCCAGGTGCAGGGCGAGAAACTGCAATTCGCGCTCTTCAAGGAGCAGGATTGGAAATTACACTAATTCGGGATATCACACCAATTCCTCATAATGGTTGCCGTCCACCCAAACGCCGCCGAGTTTAAACATACAACTCTTGGCCAGTTTTAGCCACAAAAGTCACCTGCAATTACTGCTGGTAAGTTGAGTTCACAACCTATCAAGCAGGGTGATAGCTAAAAATTTCCCAAAGCTGGGGTGACAAAAAATACATCAGCTCTTCCATTGGGGAGGGCTGCTAGAGTTAAAATCACCCAAAACTATAATCAAGGCCTGTAAGCTAGATAGACGGAGAAAACATCACTACCCTCAGAAGTTGGCAGTTTGATCCACCGCTAGCCAGCTAAAGGCAATAAATTAAATTCCAGAGGCAATCTTTTTGCCTGCTAGCAGCACCTTAAATAAGGGAGGCTACTCCGTGGCGCAATTTCAAATTGAATGTGTAGAGTCGAATACAGAAGAAAGTCGGAGTCATTACAGTAAGTTTATCTTAGAACCGCTAGAACGTGGCCAAGGAACAACAGTTGGTAACGCGCTACGGCGAGTTTTACTGTCAAATTTAGAAGGAACAGCCGTTACAGCAGTCAGAATTGCCGGGGTGACACACGAGTTTGCCACAGTGCCGGGCGTGCGGGAAGATGTGCTAGAGATCCTGATGCGAATGAAGGAAGTGATTCTCAAAAGTTACTCCTCTCAACCCCAGATTGGCCGATTACTAGTGAACGGCCCAGCAACAGTGACATCAGCACATTTCGACTTGCCTAGTGAAGTAGAAGTCATCGATCCTACCCAGTATATAGCCACCATTGCCGAAGGGGGCAAACTGGAAATGGAATTTCGGATTGAGAGAGGTAAAGGCTACCGCACCGTAGAAAGAGGACGGGAGGAAGCTACATCCTTAGACTTTTTGCAAATTGATTCGGTATTTATGCCAGTGCGAAAAGTTAACTATAGCGTTGAAGAAGCCCGTGGGGACGGCTCAATTACCAAAGACAGACTACTGATAGAAGTTTGGACAAATGGTGGTCTTTCACCCCAAGAAGCACTATCTTCAGCAGCTGGGATTTTGGTAGACCTATTCAATCCCTTGAAAGATATCTCGCTAGAACCAACAGATACAAGTTCCGAGATTCCCGATGACCCAACAGCGCAAATCCCCATTGAAGAATTACAACTTTCAGTGCGGGCTTATAACTGTCTCAAGCGGGCGCAGGTGAACTCCGTGGCAGACTTATTAGATTTCACACAAGAAGACTTGTTAGAAATTAAAAACTTCGGTCAAAAGTCAGCCGAAGAGGTAGTAGAAGCTTTGCAACGCCGCCTAGGTATTACCTTGCCCCAAGAAAGAAGCTCTAAACACAGCTAAAACAAAACCGTCGTTCATAATTTCACAGTAGATTTTTATGCGTCACCGTTGCCGGGTTAAAAAACTGAGTAAACCAGCTGACCAGCGTCGCGCTTTACTGCGATCGCTCACCACTGAACTGATTCGTCATGGTAAGATTACCACTACCTTAGTCCGCGCCAAGGTTTTGCGCGCTGAAGTAGATAAAATGATTACTCTAGCTAAAGACGGTTCATTAGCATCACGTCGTCAAGCTTTAGGTTATATCTACGACAAACAGCTAGTTCATGCTCTATTTGAGCAAGCACCGACACGCTACGCTAATCGTCAAGGTGGTTATACCCGCATTCTCCATACCGTGCCTCGCCGGGGAGATAATGCGGAAATGGCAATCATTGAACTAGTGTAGGGAAGTAAAAAGTAAAAAGTAAAAATTTTTTACCTTTTGGCTTTTTATTTACCAAAATCCTATGTTAGCGAGCCACCAGCCAGCACCAACTCAGCGAGTCGCCTTAGTAATTCAATACTTAGGCACTCATTTTCATGGTTGGCAACGGCAAAAGCAGCACCGTACAGTGCAAGAAGAAATTGAAAAGGCGATCGCTAATATATTAGGACATCATGTGACACTCCACGGTGCAGGACGCACCGATAGCGGAGTCCACGCAGCAGCGCAAGTAGCCCATTTTGATGCGGCAAGTTTGATCCCGGCACATAGGTGGGCAGCAATTTTAAATAGTTATTTGCCCGACGATATATTAATCAGGGCTTCAGCTGGTGTTAGTGACCGTTGGCACGCTCGTTTTAGTGCCGCGTATCGGCGGTATCGCTACACCATCTATACTGAAGGTTGTCCCAACTTGTTTGTTAAATCCTTCAGTTGGCATTATTATCATCCGCCCCTAGATGAATCACTCATGCAAGCTGCCTTAAAACCACTTTTGGGAAAGCATGACTTAGCAGCTTTTCATCGAGCCGGGTCAAAGCGATCGCATTCCTGGGTAGAAGTGCAAGCAGCAGAGTGTCATCGCCAAGGGTCGTTTATCCATATTGAAATTCAAGCAGATGGATTTTTATATGGCATGGTGCGGTTGTTAGTAGGGATGCTAGCACAGGTAGGTTCTGGACAAAGAACCCTCGCTAGTTTCACCGACATCTGGAAAGAGCAACGCCGCCAAGAAGTCAAATATGCCGCACCCCCGCAAGGCTTATGTTTATTGCGCGTCGGCTACCCTGACTTTCCCTTTTCCCCTGATGTTTGGTATGACACCATGCCAAAGTTAGTGATTAGTTAAGAGTATTTAATTTAGGGACTAGGAACTGGGAGTAGAGAAAACAAGTTAGATTTTACCCCAATGACGGCAGTTGCTACAACGGAGGAAACCTCCGCAACGCACTGCCTACCCAATGCCCGATAATTATTGACTCAAACAAAAATGACAAAGGATCAATACACAATGATGACTAAAACCTACCTTCCTCCTCAAGACTCTCTTGAGCGTGAGTGGTACGTAGTAGATGCCACAGATAAACGTCTCGGTCGCCTCGCCACTGAAATCGCAATGATTTTGAGAGGTAAAAACAAGGCTTGCTATACTCCTCACCTAGATACAGGCGACTTTGTAATTGTCGTCAATGCTGAAAAAGTAGCAGTTACAGGTAAAAAACGCAGTCAAAAACTTTACCGTCGTCATTCTGGCCGCCCTGGTGGGATGAAAACTGAAACCTTCGCTAAACTGCAACAGCGTTTACCAGAAAGAATTGTAGAACACGCTGTTAAAGGTATGTTACCTAAAAATAGCTTGGGTAAGCAGTTGTTTACTAAACTAAAAGTCTACGCTGGGCCTACACATCCCCACGCAGCCCAAAAACCCAAAGAACTCAACATCAATACAATTCCCGGAGCAGAAAGTTAATGGTAGTAGCAGAAGCAAATAGCGGCCGCGCCGTGTATTGGGGGACTGGTCGCCGGAAATCCGCAGTAGCACGGGTACGGTTAGTTCCCGGTACTGGTCAATTGATTGTCAATGGTAAACCCGGAGACGTGTACTTCCAATTCAATGCTAATTATTTGGGAGTCATCAAAGCTCCTTTAGAAACCTTAGGACTAGAAAACGAATACGACATTTTAGTTAAAACAGAAGGCGGCGGCTTAACTGGACAAGCTGACTCTGTACGCTTGGGAGTAGCCCGTGCTTTATGCCAACTAGACCCCGAAAACCGTCCACCCCTCAAGGTTGAAGGTTACTTGACTCGTGACCCACGAGCAAAAGAACGCAAAAAATATGGTCTGCACAAAGCTCGTAAAGCTCCTCAATACTCCAAGCGGTAAAATTTGGGCATCGGGAATGGGGCATTGGGCATGGGAAATTGGGCATTGAAGATTATATTCTCCTCTGCACCCCTGCACCCTTCTCCTCTGCTTCTTCCTAGTACCTAACTACAACCAAAAAGTTATAATTTATATAGATTCACCACAAAAGGAACAATGGCTAAACCTGATATTCATCCCCAGTGGTATCCAGAAGCAAAAGTTTACTGTAACGGTCAAGTTGTGATGACTGTTGGTTCTACCAAGCCTGAATTACACGTAGATGTTTGGTCTGGAAACCACCCTTTTTACACTGGTACTCAGAAGATTATTGATACCGAAGGACGCGTTGAAAGATTCCTTCGCAAATACGGTATGTCTGGCAATCAAGGCGACAAAAAGAAAAAGTAGCCGGTTGGCTCTGCTGTTAACGACGACCCTGCGAATGCTGGGTCGATTGTCATTTAATGCCTGAGCCAACTTGTTATTTTTAAGGAGCGTTGCACTGATATGGCTGAAACATACTTACTGGAGAAACTGAGATCCGTTGAACAAACCTTCAATGAATTGACTCGTCGCCTAGCTGATCCTGATACTGCTCAAAATCCTGATGAGTATCAAAAAATTGCTAAGTCTCGTTCTTCCTTGGAAGAAGTCGTTAATACCTACGATACTTGGAAAACAGCACAAGAAGAATTAATCGGGGCGCGTCAGGTACTCAAAGAGGCAAACGGCGATCCTGAGTTGCAAGAAATGGCAGCTTTGGAAGTAAAAGAATTAGAAGAAAAAATAGAATATTTAGAAAACCGCTTGAAGGTGTTGCTGCTACCCCGTGATCCCAATGATGATAAAAACATCATGTTGGAAATTCGGGCTGGGACTGGTGGCGATGAAGCAAGTATCTGGGCGGGAGACTTACTGCGGATGTATTCTCGCTATGCTGATACTCAAGGTTGGCGAGTCAAGTTGGTGAGTGAGTCTCTGGGTGAAATGGGCGGCTTCAAAGAAGTAATCCTCGAAATTCAAGGCGAGAGCGTTTACAGTAAGCTGAAATTTGAAGCTGGTGTTCATCGAGTGCAGCGCGTACCGGCTACGGAAGCTGGGGGAAGGGTTCACACCTCCACGGCTACAGTCGCAATTATGCCAGAGGTTGATGATGTAGAAATTCACATTGACCCGAAAGATATTGAAATGTCCACAGCGCGTTCCGGTGGTGCAGGTGGACAAAACGTCAACAAGGTAGAAACTGCGGTTGACTTGATGCACAAACCAACAGGAATCCGCATTTTCTGTACAGAAGAACGCAGCCAGTTGCAAAACAAAGAACGGGCGATGCAAATTCTGCGGGCGAAACTGTATGAAATGAAGTTACGAGAACAACAAGAAGAAGTAACTTCGATGCGGCGATCGCAAGTTGGTACAGGATCACGCTCAGAAAAAATCCGCACTTATAACTATAAAGATAACCGTGCCACCGATCACCGTTTAGGTCAAAACTTCTCCCTTAACCCTGTTTTGGAAGGAGATATAGAATCACTCATTCAATCTTGTATTTCTCAAGACCAGCAGGAAAGATTAGCAGAGTTAGCGGCTTCTGGTACGAATTAAGGATTTTAGTAAATATTTATTATAAGTTGGGTGGGGCGATCGCTCTACCCAATTTTTTATTTGAAGAAATGCAAACTTTGGTGATCATAATTTCTCTATAGGACTTGTTCCATAATGAAGATACAAGAGACAGTAGAGGTAGTTATGACAGTGCAGTTATTAAGACGAAAATTTACAGTAGACCAATATCATAAAATGATTGAGTCGGGAATCCTGACACAAGATGATCGGGTGCAACTGATCCGAGGAGAAATTATTGAGATGTCACCTATTGGAACAAAACACGCCTCTTGTGTGAAACGTTTAAATAAAATTTTCGCTAATAAATTAGGTAATAGAGTTCTAATTGCTATTCAAGACCCTGTAGAACTTGATGATAGTTCCGAACCTCAGTCAGATGTAGCCTTAATCAAACCCCGTGATGATTTTTATGAAAATGCACATCCTCAACCACAGGACATTTTCTTATTAGTAGAAGTCGCTGACTCCACAATTCAGTTTGACAGAGAAGTCAAGATACCTTTATATGCAATTGCAAATATAATTGTAGTTTGGTTAATAGATATGAACGAACAAACTATTGAAGTTTATCAACAACCAACTATCACCGGATATCAGCAAATACACAAATTTACTCGCGGTGAAACCTTAGTAATTCCTGGCTTCCCTGATGTCACAATTACCGTTGATGAAATCTTTGGTATATCAATATAACTTATTAAATTCAGTTCGTAGTAAGGACTTTAGTCCTTCTTTGATAACTTTAGTTCTCACTACCAACCTTGAATTTCTAAACTGCTTGTGGTGCTGTTGTTGTTAAGACTTTCATACGGTTTTCTAATGCCGCTTGTAGTTCTTCTTCCATCTCTTGAGAATATCGGTAATAAACAAATTCATATTTCAAGAGATAATTTAACCTCTGCCATTCCTTAATAATTTGACAGTTAGAGATTAAACTTTCTACTTCCTTTTGCCAACGCAGAAAAATTCGGTAACTAAAAAAGCTGCTGCATATATTGCCTTTAATATCCCAAAAAGATATACAAACTTGATGTTTCAGACAATAGATTTTCTTAATTTGTTTGACGTTATAACCTTGAGCATTTAAAGCTGCTTGTGCCTCAGTGTGAGATATGCACCACTTTTGTGGTTTAATTTTATTAGCTGCAATTAAATTTTTATTCTTACGGCGATATTGATTAATTCTGCGTAACTTGCGAGACATGATGCACCTGTTCTGATTACACGCACTGGCATTGCAGCCTTGAAACATTAATTTGCGCTCAAGACCACTTACTTTAGAGTAATTTTACCTATTACTTTAGTTGCAATATTAAAACTTAGATTATATACATTACAGCTAAAACCAAACTCTGTCAATCAAAATGTCAACGGATAGTGTTACAACTAAATTTGTAAATACAGTTGACTAGCCAGAAAAGCCGTGAACGTTGAAAGCAGACAAAAACTGATTGAAATCATTAAATCGGCTCGTGGTTCGTTGAGTCAGCGAGCCTTTGGTAAATCGCTGGGAGTTTCTGCGACTGCCGTTCAGATGTGGGAGAAGGGTGTAAAAGTGCCAGATACAGAAAATCTGGCTCAAATCGCAGCGAAAGCAGGCTACACAATGGAGGAGTTACTCTGTTGTTTAGAGGGTAAACCAGTACAAGAAATTTCTGACTTAAATTTAATTTTACGACAAATCAAGCATATGCCTCTAAGTCAAGTTGCTCTGGTAGTACAAGCGGCGGCTGATAGACTGGCGGCTGTGGCACAGTCGTCAGATGAGGAAGCTAAGGCTAGTTAAATCAATTAATTATGTAGATTTTTCTTACCATTTGAAGAGATGAATTTAGAACATGGGAATAGGTCAGAATTTAGATCACCTATTTTTTCAAAAAGTTGAAATTTAAATTATGCACCATTTATCCCAAATTTCAACAATGACGAGTTAGTGTAAATGCTTCTAAAATGGTGAGCATCAAATTTAATTAGGTGCAATGATGTCTCTACGCAATGAACCTTTAGACTGGGAAGCAAATATTCAAGATAGTTATGTTCCTATTTATCATAAAGGTGATTTGGTTGGTTTTTTTAAGCAAGAATATGCAAATGAAGTCATACAATTTCTTAATGAAGATGAAGTTTTAAAAAAAGCTTTAAAAAGAGCTTGTGTTGATTTATTAAAAGTTGCTGGGAAAGATATTAATTTAGTTAATAATTTAATCAAAAAATATATACAAGTGAGTGAACGTCCTAAGCATGGAACTAGAGCGATCGCACTTTTATTAAAAGAACGACAAGCAGAACTAGATTTGAGTGATTTGGAGTTTACAAAGTTCTGTGATACCTTCAAAATTTCTCCCGCAGAATTAAACAGCATCTATGCAGGTGAAGCATTTGATGATAAATTACTATTACCACTCACACGCGTACTAGGAATCACAAAAGAGCGATTGTTAGAGGTGCGAGATGGTTCAGAAGAAGAAAACAATATATAAGTAACTCAATATATTGTAAACAATTGTGAAAACAGACAGCATTTTTTATCGTTTATTTCAAGAATTTCCAGATATCTTTTTTGAGTTGATTGGAAATTCACCAGATGTTGCTAGCATTTACCAATTTTCGTCCATCGAAATTAAGCAAACAGCCTTTAGAATTGATGGTGTGTTTGTTCCCAATAGAGAAAATGAGCAACCAATTTACTTTGTAGAGGTGCAATTTCAAGCTGATGACGGAATTTATTCACGTTTGATGGCAGAAATATGCTTATATCTACGTCAAAATCAACCTGTAAACGATTGGAGTGCTGTGGTTTTATACCCAAACAGAAGTATAGATATAGGAGATATTAAACATTACAGAGAATTTTTCATTAGTCAACGAATTAGACGGATTTACCTAGATGAGTTAAGTACAGATTCACCTTTACCCATTGGTATTGCAACTGTTAAATTAATTGTGGCATCTGAAGATACAGCCATTACCACAGCTAGAAATTTAGTAGAAAGAACAAAATTAGAAATAGACTCACCCAGAAAACAACAGCAATTATTACAATTAATAGAGACTATCTTGTTGTATAAGTTGCCCACAATCACTAAAGAGGAGCTAGAGGAAATGTTTAGCCTCAGTGAGTTAAGGAATACCCGATATTTTCAGGATGTTTTCCAAGAAGGTAAAGAAGAAGGTAGAGAAGAAGGTAGAGAAGAAGGTAAGGAAGAAGGTAGAGAAGAAGGTAGAGAAGAGGGTGTGCGTATAGGTAAATTAAAAGCTGTACCGCCAATGTTAGCAGCAGGCTTGACAATAGAACAAATAGCACAAGCTCTAGAATTAAGTGTTGAGGAAGTACAGCAGGCTGTACAGGCGACAGGTGATGGGTAATAGGTGACAGAAAAGAGAGAGGAAGGTGTTTATTTCGTAGCAACAATCACTAAGGAGGAGCTAGAGGAAATGTTTAGCCTCAGTGAGTTAAGGAATACCCGATATTTTCAGGATGTTTTCCAAGAAGGTAGAGAAGAGGGTGTGCGTATAGGTAAGTTAAAAGCTGTACCGCCAATGTTAGCAGTAGGCTTGACAATAGAACAGATAGCACAAGCTCTAGAATTAAGTGTTGAGGAAGTACAGCAGGCTGTACAGGCGACAAGTGAAGGGTAATAGGTGACAGAAAAGAGAGAGGAAGGTGTTTATTTCGTAGCAGTTTTAGAGCGAAAATGTAGCAAGTGGCTGTTTCAATTGCTCAAACAGGATTATTGTTTGTCTAAAAAGAGTTTCTGACAGCAATTCTTGGTTAATTTTTGTTAATATTGGACACAGTGCTGGTGCTTCGTCCACAACTGTCCATAATTCCTTAACTCCTAACCAAGAAAAACTCAATGCTGCGACTAGAACATATTAGTAAAATTTATCCTACAGGCGAAGTTCTCAAAGATATCAACTGGGAAGTCAAGTCTGGCGATCGCATTGGTTTAGTCGGTGTGAACGGTGCCGGAAAATCCACCCAACTGAAAATCATCATGGGGGAAATTGAACCGACGGCTGGTGAAATTATTCGTCCTGCTAGTCTGCACATAGCTTACCTGAATCAAGAGTTTGAAGTAGATCCAGGCCGCACGGTTAGAGAAGAATTTTGGACTGTATTTAAGGAAGCTAACGCAGTACAACTGGCTTTGACGCAGATACAGCATGAGATGCAAACGGCAACTCCTGAAGAACTAGACGCGCTAATTAATAAATTAGATCGCTTACAGCGTCAGTTTGAAGCTTTAGACGGCTACGGTTTAGAAGCACGCATCGGGAAAATTCTCCCAGAAATGGGATTTGAGCCAGAAGACGGCGATCGCCTCGTAAGTGCTTTTTCTGGTGGTTGGCAAATGCGGATGAGTTTGGGTAAAATCCTGCTGCAAAAACCCGATGTCTTACTACTGGACGAACCTACAAACCACCTCGATTTAGAAACCATTGAGTGGTTAGAAAATTACCTCAAAGGTTTAACTACCCCAATGGTGATAGTTTCCCATGACCGAGAGTTTCTTGATCGTCTCTGCACCCAAATTGTCGAAACTGAACGCGGTGTTTCCACAACTTATTTAGGAAATTATTCGGCCTATCTCGAACAAAAAGCTGAAAATCAATCAGCACAACTGAGTGCTTACGAACGTCAGCAAAAAGAAATCGAGAAGCAACAGGCGTTTGTGGATCGATTCCGTGCTAGTGCAACCCGTAGCACCCAAGCTAAAAGCCGCGAAAAGCAACTAGACAAAATCGAACGCATCGAAGCACCTACAGCTAGCGTCAGAACTTTGCATTTCCGCTTTCCCCCTGCGCCTCGGAGTGGGAGAGAAGTAGTCAGAATTAAAGACTTAACCCATATCTACGGCGACAAGATTTTATTTTTGGGTGCAAATCTGTTGATTGAAAGAGGCGATCGCATCGCCTTCCTGGGTCACAATGGTGCAGGCAAATCTACCTTATTGCGAATGATTATGGGTTTAGAACCACCCACCGAAGGTAAGGTTGAATTAGGGGAACATCATGTCATTCCTGGCTATTTCGAGCAGAACCAAGCAGAAGCTTTGGATTTAAACAAAACAGTCATGGAAACAATTCATGATGAAGTTCCCGATTGGAAAAATGAAGATGTCCGCACCTTATTAGGAAAGTTTTTATTTAGTGGAGACACAGTATTTAAGCAAGTTGGTGCATTAAGTGGGGGCGAAAAAGCGCGTTTAGCATTAGCAAAAATGCTGCTTTGTCCTGCAAACTTAATTATTCTGGATGAGCCAACAAATCACCTTGACATTCCCGCCAAGGAAATGTTAGAAGAATCACTGCAAAACTATGATGGCACAGCGATTATAGTTTCCCACGACCGCTATTTTATTTCCCAGGTTGCAAATAAAATTGTAGAAATTCGGGATGGGGAATTTAGGGTTTATCTCGGTGATTACCACTATTATCTCGGAAAAATTGCCGAAGAAAAAGAAGCGGCAAGATTAGAAGCGATCGCTGCGGAAAAAGCTGCTAAAAAAGCTGCCAAAGCCGCTAAAGCATCTGGGAAAAAGAAATAAAACACACAAATTAATAGTAGTTTTTCCATGCTGCTATTAAGCTTTTGGAACAGGTTGCATATCACAAAAGATATGCAACAATTACTCAGTTTTTAAGAAAAGCTAAAAAATATGGAATTATGTCATAAAAAAAGTTAATAAGCACAAATTCACTTGCAGTGGTGGGTAGCAGTGGTATCATTCGGTTATTACAAAAAGTAAAGGGCAATTTTACTATGACCAAAGCACCTGTTGCTCCTGTGGTGCTAGTCATTTTAGACGGATGGGGCTACTGCGAGGAGAAGCGAGGAAACGCTATTATCGCTGCCAAAACGCCAGTAATGGAAAGTTTATGGGCAGCTTACCCGCATACCCTCATCCACACATCAGGGAAAGCCGTAGGATTGCCAGAGGGTCAAATGGGTAACTCAGAAGTTGGCCATTTGAACATCGGCGCAGGTCGAGTCGTACCACAAGAATTGGTACGCATTTCTGATGCTGTGGAGGATGGTTCTATCCTCAGCAACTCAGCTCTTGTCAAAATTTGCCAGGAAGTTCGCTCTCGGAATGGCAAGCTGCATGTAGTTGGGCTGTGTTCTGAGGGGGGAGTACACTCACATATAACCCATCTGTTCGGACTACTTGACTTAGCCAAAGATCAGCGAATTTCAGAAGTTTGTATCCACGCTATCACTGATGGGCGTGACACTGCACCCACAGACGGAATCAAAGCCATCAGTGCGATAGAAGACTACATCAACCGTGTAGGCATTGGACGCATTGTAACTGTTAGTGGTCGCTACTATGCAATGGATCGAGATCGCCGTTGGGATCGAGTCCAGCAAGCCTACAACGTCATGACACAAGTTGGCGAAGGTGATGGGCGTAAAGCTGTGGATGTCTTGGAAGCGTCCTATGCGGAAGGCGTGACTGATGAATTTATCGTCCCAGTGCGGATTGCTCCTGGTGCAGTAGAGCCAGAAGACGGGGTGATATTCTTCAACTTCCGCCCTGACCGTGCCAGACAATTAACTCAAGCCTTCGTCAGCGAAGAATTTACAGGGTTTCCCAGAGAGCAAATCAAGCCTCTGTCGTTTGTGACATTTACCCAGTATGATGGCGATTTGGCTGTAAATGTAGCTTTTGAACCACAAAATCTCAGTAATATTCTGGGTGAAGTCATCGCCAATCATGGTTTAAAGCAATTTAGAACTGCTGAAACCGAAAAGTATGCCCACGTTACCTATTTCTTTAACGGGGGTTTAGAAGAACCATTTGCGGGAGAAGACCGGGAATTAGTCAGCAGTCCAATGGTAGCGACTTATGACAAAGCCCCGACCATGTCAGCCGCAGCCGTAACTGATGTAGCGATCGCCGCCATTGCCAAAGGCATCTACTCCTTGGTAGTGATCAATTATGCTAACCCAGATATGGTGGGTCATACTGGTCAAATGGATGCTACTGTCACAGCCATTGAGACAGTAGATAATTGTTTAGGCCGCCTGTTAGAAGGTGTGAGCAAAGCAGGTGGTACGACAATTATTACCGCCGACCACGGCAACGCTGAGTATATGCTAGATGAAGCAGGTAATTCCTGGACAGCTCACACAACTAACCCAGTTCCCCTAATTTTAGTGGAAGGTGAAAAAGCCAAAATCCCTGGCTATGGTACAAATGTTGAATTGCGGAGTGATGGAAAGTTAGCTGACATCGCCCCCACAATTCTAGACATTTTACAACTACCCCAACCACCAGAAATGACTGGGCGATCGCTGCTAAAACCAGCCGAATATGACCTACAACGCTCTCGCGCTCCTATGCCAGTAGGGCTATGAGATGGGAAAAGGGACAAGGAAAATAATTTACCAACAAAAGGTAAACTAAAAACTTACCCTGTGATCTAAGAGAAAACAGTTAACATTAATTTGTTGACTGTTTTCTCAATGTGTTTTGAAACTTCTGATTTAAGAGATTGCTACCATGACAGTTACTAGTATCGTACAAATTATTTGGGCTATTTCTGCCCTTGGACTCATCATTTTAGTATTACTTCATAGCCCCAAAGGTGATGGTATTGGTGCAATTGGCGGACAAGCGCAGTTATTTAGCAGCACCAAAAGCGCGGAAAATACTCTAAACCGTATTACGTGGGCGTTGACAGTGATTTTTCTTGGTTTAACCGTGGTTTTAAGTGCAGGTTGGCTAAAATAAGGACTTGCAACTAAAATAATCTTCCATTGCTGTGTTCGCAGGGGAGTAGGGGAGCAAGGAGCAGGGAGCAGAGAGCAATGCGGTCTTGGGCTTTGCCCAAGTGGAGCAATTGCGGAGGAGCAGGGAGAGAAACATTTGTCTGAAGTCTAGAAATTGGAAGAATTGATTTTTTGCAGTTTCCTAATACCCTGAACAAGTTCATGAACAAGCAGTTACTAGCAGCCCTAGTTTTAGCTATCAGCACAGGGCTGCTAGTTGTTTTCACAAATTTCTCTGCTTTCGCTGTATCGACAAAATTACCTCCAGCCAAAGCCCATCTTCTACCGCCAACACTCGCACAATGGCAAGATAACACCAATAGCGGTGACTACTTTTCTCAAATAGCCAAAACTGAAGTCGGTTATTTAGTGTGGTCAAAATTTCCTGTAAAAGTGCATATTAAACAACCAACAGGAATTAATAACCAACAAGCTCAAGCATGGGTTGATAGCGTTTTCCAGACTGTCCAAGAGTGGAATAATTATTTACCTTTACTAGTAGTAGAATCAGCAAAAATAGCCGATATTATCATTGAGCGCAAAACCCCACCTTTGGAATTTTCCCGTGTAGATAAAATTCCCCGTGCGCGTTCTGCTCTTACCCGCTATGAGTTATACACTAGCAATGATGTTTTATTACACCGCTTCAGGATTTTATTAAGTCCGAGTCAAACTGGTCGTTATCTTTTAGCTGCTTCCCGCCACGAACTCGGTCACGCTTTGGGAATTTGGGGTCATAGTCCGCAAGAAACAGATGCACTCTACTTTTCGCAAGTGCGTAATTCTCCACCAATTTCTGCTAGAGATGTGAATACTTTAAAGCGGGTTTATGAACAGCCTACTAGTTTGGGTTGGTGATTAGCTATCAATCTCTAAATGTATGTATAAATCCCCAGAATTGCCCCCGCGACTACCAGCATCACCTTCACCAATAATTGTGAGGCGATCGCCTGCTACACTATGAGGGGGAATAGCTACCTGAATTTTTTTCACGACTTGGTTTTGTCCCTGTCCTACACAGACAACACAGTCATAACCCCGATTATCTAAACCTGAGCCATTGCATTCATCGCAAGTTTCCCAACGGCTAAAACTAATGTCTTTTTCTGTGCAACCGGATGTAGCTTCAGCTTGGCTGATTTTGAGATGAATGTGAATGTCATTACCTTTAGTGGGAGTTATAGTTTGAGGCTGTGTGACAGCCATAATTTCATATATCAAATTCAGAAACACATAAATATTAGGAATTGCCGCCATATTGAGCAACAAATTACCACGCTCTTTTTCTAATAAAACTTGACCTTCGACAACTCTAATATTTTTAATTTGTTCCCAACTTAGTTGCTGTGTTTTAATAATGATGCCGTTTTGATTAACTATTAAATCTCCAAATTTAATATTTTCACCCTTGCGATAATTATCTATAACTATTGGTAATTCCTGCTGTAATATTTTATTTTGAATAAAATCACCAGCTTGTTTAATATCCTCAAAAATATTTGTGAGATGTAATGGCTTAATGTGATTTTTGATATGAATTGTGTATTTATAATGTGTTGGTGTAGGAATCCCATTTACATAGAAAGTGGTAATTTCTTGAAATATTTCCTTGATATCTTCATATTTAACTATTAAAGGAGCATGATTTATATATATAAATCCATTCTGGTAGATAAATAGTAGCTTGTTATTATTAGCAATAAAAAGACCAATAAATATAGCACTAAAAATTAAAAAGAAAATAGAGATTACAATAAATGTGGTAGATAAATCTATTCCTCGAAGTACAAATAACACCACAAAGCATAAGGGGATAGTTATCAATAAACCTAAAGTATAATTACGCCAGAGAAATTTAACTTTAAATTCTTGAACTAGGCTTCCTAAGTTATTATTCGCAGCTAATTCATTGATATTCATTAGTAATTGACTTCAGAGAGAAACTACTACTACAAGTACATAATTCCCGAAACTTCCGCCAAAGTAACAATCATCAATGACATAAAGACACTTGAGTTCGACCAATTTAAAAAACCCCTCTCCATAGAGCGAAGCTCTTCTCGTAGAGTACCTCTCCCTCTGCAAGGAGAAGCCACTGCGTTGGTGAGGCAGTGCAGTCTTGGGGGTTTCCCCCATGAGTAACTGTCGAAAGGGTTTCCCGACTTGTAGCAAGTGGCGTAGAGGCTTACAAACCTTAATTTTTCGTTGAGTTTTCCAGATATTTAAGCCCCTTTCCGCGTCGGAGAGGGGTTGGGGAGAGGTCATCGAAATCACGTTAAAGACGGCGGAAATCTCGTTTTTTGAATCTTGTAGAAATATCGTCTAAAACACCAATTCAGTATTCCGAGAAGAACTCCTCCCCTGCAAGGAAAGCGGAGTATTGCGCCCCATTCTCTTGTAGGGGATGGGGTTGGGAAGTTAGGTTTTTATTGCTGAATGGATGTTTTAGGTAGTTGCGAATTTTGAATTTATTAAGCACCCCAAATAAGTTTTACACGTCGCTGTGCTAAAACTTCACCATACAGTTCTTCTAATTGAGTAATATTTTTACTGAGGGTGTACAGGTCTAAAACACGGTTTCTTGCTTTTTGTCCCAGTAGGGTTGTTAGCTCAGGATGGTCTTGAAACAATGGTAACAGAGTGCGTAATTGCGATCGCACTGTTTTAGTATTCATTACTACCCCTGCACCTTTTTCTAATACTTCCCCGTCTGCACCAACATCTGTGGCTATACAAGCTAAACCACAAGCCATTGCCTCTAGTAAAGATAGGGATAAGCCCTCTACTAAAGAAGGTAAAATAAATACATCTGCGCCCCGTAAAATTTCGATGCGCCTTTCTTCGTCAGCAACAAATCCTAACCAAATAATATTGTAATCAACCCCATAAAATGGTTCCAAGGAACTTCTTAACGGGCCATCACCCACAATTAATAATTTACTACCCGCCCCCATGTTGGCTTGCTTCCAAGCTCTCAGCAATGATTCCACATTTTTTTCGGGAGCGAGTCTGCCTTGATAAACAAATAAACGTTCTGCTTTAAATTCTGTTTTAATTGTCGAATAACCAGGACAATATTTATCAACATCTACACCATTGGGAATAACAGCGATTTTTTGCTCGCGTACACCCATATTAGCTAACAATTCTCGTTGAATTTGTGAAAATACAATTACACTATCATAGTTATCTAAAAAAGGTGCGTAGAGTTGATAGGCTAAAAGTTGTGTTCCTGAAATTAGCTTTGCCCCTTTCCCTGCAAATGGCGTGTGAAACGTGGCCACAAGGGGTAAATTTAATTGCTCACAAATTTCTGGTAAAAAAAAGTCAAGGGGAGATAAAGTCAAAGAAGCGTGGACAATATCTGGTTTAATTTCTCTGAGTGACTCAGTTAAAACCTTTGTGGCTTTGAGAGTCGGTATAGTGTAAACCTGCGACTTATAAATAAAAGGCAGAGAAACTTCTTGAAAGTTCGGCCAGTTATCGCTTTCAGATTCTTCTTGAGCAAAGTGGAGAAAGCTAACTTGATGCCCTCTATCTAACAAAGAGTTAGTGATTTCCCTACCGTAAGTGACGTTGCCACAAAAGGGTGACTTTTTTCCAATCCAGGCTATACGCATTCTTTATCCGCTATCAGAAAAGCAGGGTTGATTATTGATTTTGAATTTTGTTGTTTTATGTGTTTACTTGCTGGTTGTTAATTTAGTATGTGTTGTCACGATAAATAACCATAATTTCTGACTTTATGTATAGTAAAGCAGATAGGTTATGGATTTATTTATTGTCTTTTTCACCTGTACTTAAAACTACCTTGAAAACAAAGTTTCCTGGTTAGTATCAAACTGATACCCAGCAAGGTGACATCAAATTTTTATGAGATTAGTTTAGCATGAAAGGTTTTGGTTTCTATGCAAGAGCGATCGCCTTTCATTTGTAAATAATTTTAGCTAAGTAGCTGATACTAATCGCGGGAGTTAAACCAAGTCAAAATACCGCCCGAAATCACGATTGCAGCTAATCCCATAAACACGGCTTTTAAACCGACAAAGGTTTCGGCAACTCCTGCTAATGCTAGAGGTAGAGATAAAGCAATATTCACGACATTATTTTGTAAGCCGAAGACTTTACCGCGCATTTCGGGCAAGGTTTCGGTTT
Organism: Aliinostoc maniaoense; assembly: GCF_058172895.1. Taxonomy (NCBI): domain Bacteria; kingdom Bacillati; phylum Cyanobacteriota; class Cyanophyceae; order Nostocales; family Nodulariaceae; genus Aliinostoc; species Aliinostoc maniaoense. The sequence goes on from NZ_CP187952.1 coordinate 738,799, forward strand.
GAATGGTCGTCTGCATGGGGATACCCACCAAAGCACCAAATACACCTAGTAGTGCGACTAACAGTAAAACTAACCATAGTTGGGTTGTAAATACAGACAAACCCATTAAAGATGCTGCCATTCCCATACAACCAAATAAGCTGAGTTGACTGTAGGAAAAACGTTGACCAAATTGACCAATCATCGTCGCCCCAGCAGCAATTCCCACACCACCAGCCGCTAATAAAAAGCCAAACTGGGAAGCTTTTAAGTGAGGGATAATTTCTGCCATCCGCACAGCTAAAACGGTGAGGGCAGCAAACACAGAAAATAAAATCGTCAATTGCAGTAAAGCATTACGGACATGATAATTCTCTTTGAGGTAGCGTAAACCGTCTTTCAAGTCTGAAAATACGTGAGGAAATTCGGTTTCCGGTGCGTGGGTTTTTTCGTGAGTTGCTAACGATAACAAAATAATACTAGCGATCGCATAACTACCACCCACCAAAAGTTCTTTCCCAAAGCCATTATTTCCACCCAGTTGCGCCCAAATGCTATCCGCCAAAGCTAATAGCGGTTCTCCCACTGCAAACCCAACAATGACTGATGCCATCATTGTTGTTGTATATAAGGAATTAGCGGAGAGTAAATCCTGTTCTTTCACCACTAAAGGAATCGCCGCCTGTTCTGCCGGGGCAAAAAACTGCGTTAATGTAGACACTAAAAAAGTCACAGCCAAGATAATCGCAAAACCGACAGGTATCACCCCAATAGGTTGCCAATCATGAGTCAACCACAACAGCAAGGGAATCACCAACACCAAAATTCCCCGCCAAGCATTGGTAGCGACTAACACCGCCTTTTTTGACCATCGGTCTACAAACACACCAGCCACCGAACCAAACAGCACAGCCGGAATCGTGAAAGACATCATTAACGCTGACACCCAACCACTGATGCTTTGATTACTGCCTTGAAACTCACTATTAATCAAAGCAATCATCAATACTAAGTAAACTTTATCTGCCAGTTGACAAAAAACCTGACCACCCCAGAGTGCGAGAAAATTAGGATTTTTGAATACAGCCGCAAAACCTTGATTATCTTGATTATCTACCCCACCATCACCGGATGAAGTTGATTCTGTTTTGAGAGTCGTGGCATCTGACTCGCTATCTCCATGACTTTGTTCGTCATGATGGTGAGTTTGATTTGGCTGACTCAGAGTCAACGGCTTTGGTAGATCAGTTTTAGGTTTTTCCGATGTCCAAGATTTCTCTTGGTGAGAAATATCTTCACCGGAAATTTCTGGGTTAGAGGTGTGAATAGGCCGGGAATGAGGAACAGCACTTAAATAATTTGGTGCAGTCGGAGCTGATGCCCTATTCTGTTTTCTAGTGTGAGTGGGTGACAACGGCAGAATTTTCGTATCAAAATCAGACGGTTGCATCATGATGGTTGGCAGCAAAATAAGAATCGATTAGAGTGGCAGAGCGAATAGGGCGACCTAAATGATATTGAGCATACTGGCGTAAAATTTGCTCTACAGATAGCCAGCTTTCATCTTTGGTAGTGCTACTTTGCATTATCTCTGGTTGTGAGAGCTGTTGGAGCATCTCTAGTTCCAAAGAATTTAATCTTACAGAAATAACGGGGATTTCTTGGCGATGGACAATGGTTTGGTAAGCTTTTGGGGATTGGGCATTGGGCATTGGGGATTGGGGATTGGGGATTGGGGACTGGGTAAAAGTTTTTCTCCCCTGCTCCCCTGCTCCCCTGCTCCCCTGCCCCCCTGCCCTGCGACTGGCTTCTTTCCGCAAATTTTCCCAGGCTTCTAAACAAACAATGCCACCGGATGAGATGCTAAACCCTACTTGCCAGTGAGGATTTGTCAAGTCAGGGTTAATATGGCGTTGGGTTATACAACAGGTTTGAACTTGGGGGGTGAGTCCTGCTAAGGCTAAGAGATGAAAAACGGCATGAGCTAGGCAGGCTAAAATACTAGACGGCTGATTTCTTGGTAAAGCTTCCAAACGCCGGAGATGTTCATTGAGTAATTCATATAGTTCTTCTTGGGGATGTTCGCTCAACGCCTGACAAAGAACTATTTCCGCTAGATACTGACTAGCAGCTAATTTTCCCAAATCTTGAGCCAAACCCGGATAAGTTTTGACTGTTTGAGCTTGTGTAATTTTATCGAGCGATCGCCCTTTAGCAATCAGTAGTTCGTTGACGACAAACATTCCGCTTCTACCGCCCAAACTAGAATTATGTTTACGCGCCCCGGGAGCTACTGCTCGAATCAAACCAAATTCTCGTGTCAAAATCGTCACAATCTTATCCGATTCTCCCAGCACCTGGGTTTTGAGATTAATACCCGTTGCTTTATAGGTCTTACTCATTACTTAGTTACTAGTTATTAGTCATCAGTCACTAGTCATTATGTAAAGACAAACGATCAATGACACATGATCTTCAGACTATCTACCTTTTTCCAGGTTATCGCGCTCTCGGATCAAATCAATACCGCGAGATGTGCCTAATCTAGTAGCACCTGCCATGATTAATTCTAAAGCTTGCTCCAAGGTGCGAATCCCTCCTGATGCTTTAATTCCTACCCTGTCTCGTGCTACTTCCTTCAACAACCGCACATCTGACACCGTAGCCCCACCACTCCAACCTGTACTAGTTTTCAGGAAGGCTGCGCCTGCGTCCATTGCAATTTCGGCTGCTAGTTTTTTTTCTGCATCCGTCAGCAGGTTAGTTTCCAAAATCACCTTCACGGTTTGCCCGGTTTCTTCACAAATTTCGGCAATTTCTCGGTGAATAGCGTCAGTTTTACCAACTTTCAGCCAGCCTAAATTCATGACTAAATCTAATTCCGTAGCTCCGTTTTCTACCGCTTCTTGAGCTTCATACAACTTGACAGCCGCAGTTGTCGCCCCAGTGGGAAAACCTATCACTGTACAGACTTTTGGCTTTTTACCATGTAGAAGTTCTGCGGCTTGTTTGACATAGACAGGGTACACACAAACCGACGCGAAATTAAATCTATCTGCTTGTTGACACCATTGCTCAACCTGCTCTGGAGTAGCTGTTGGCGTTAACAGGGCATGATCGATAAATGGCGCAATATCAATATCTGGATAGTCTGCTGCCATCGTTTTTTTAACCAACTAACTCAACTATAAGTCTTTATAAAAAATTAAGATTCTTATAATTAATTAAACCATATTTACTTCCAGTCTAGCTTGGAAACACACAACAGTCTCAGTCGTATATACCGAATCTTAAGTTGAAAGCAGGACTAAAGTCCTCACTACAAACTGTAGTGGTATAGCTTGAGATTTAAACTGGCAAATGTTACCTACCAGATACTAAGAAATCAAGAATTGTTTGCGCTATTGCTTTTGATGCCAAATATGGTACACCGTTACCTATAGTTTTAAACATATTTGTCAGGGACATATTCTCAGGTAAAACAAAATTTGCTGGTAGAGATTGTATTGCTAAAGCTTCCGCCACAGAAATACGCCGTGGTTTGTAGGGATGTAGATGCACTTCATTATTGCCATAACAAGCTGTGGGAGAGTAACGCCAGCGATGCAGACGCTTAAATGATTTTTTGCTATTATCACCTTCGGCAATGCTGATAAATTTTGTCATTCCGGCTCTAGGTTGGAAGTAATGATTAGCGTTAGGATGCTCTAAAACTTGATTTTTTCTAAACCAATATTCCACTGTTAGTTGTTGAGGAATACCATCAGGACAAGGAATAATTGAATCTGCTTGAAAAGGTGCAGTTTGACTCCAAGGGTAAGCAAAAATAGTGTCTTGAGAATCTAAGATATATTTACACCACGGAAAATTTACTGTAGATAATTCCGAATAATTAATAATTTTAATGCCTAAAGTTTTTAAAAGATTTTTTTGAAATCCTAATAAAATAATTCTTGATCTATCTTGAGGTACACCGTATTCAATAGCATTAATTAAACGTTCTGTTAATATATAACCTGCCTGTTGTAATTTAATTTTTATAGATTCAAAAAATTGCCGATGTTTCTTAGTTCGCCATAACCCTTTAACATTCTCAAATAAAAAGAAATCTGGTAAATTCTGACAAATTAACTCTACATAAGCAGCCGAAAGTTTGCCATTTTCCCCCAAATAACCCCGATTTTTACCACCAATGGAAAAATCAGGACAAGGCGGCCCACCAATAAAACCAACAATATGATTGGCTCGACGACAATCTTGTACTAATCCCCCAAGGTACTGCGCTGGAGAACCTGCAAGCAGTTGGGTGACATCTCCAAGTTCCCCGTGATGATATCCGTATTCTGGCAATGGTAATTTCAGCAGGGTGCGAGAATAACGATATGCTGTCATAAACGGTAAACATATTTCATTCACATAAACGATATTAAAACCACTTGTTTCAAACCCTAAATCTAGAAACCCTGCTCCTGAGAAGAAGGAAAAAATACCAGGAATCAAACTCATATTTATATGGTTAATAAAAGTTATTAATAGCTAGTCAACTTGTCCTAGAAATATTCAATGCCTGAGATAAGTTTTTTTGATGATCACAGAACTATTGATTTTTGCTAGGTTTACAAGATAACCTGCATCTGTTTGAGACTCGGCAATTTACAGCAATATCTTGCTTTGGATACCACATACCACATATTCTTAATAGGAGATGTGTATGAACCAAACAACAGTACCAAAATGAAGCCCCAAAATTAGGTGTGTGTCCAGAAAATTCTCTAACTTTGCTTAATTCCAACTGGAAAAAAGTTACTCTCTTGCAGCCCGTTGACGCTTAATTTTTGCATAGATAATTACCCTATCCCCTTACCCAACAAATTATTCCTGTGTTAGAAGCCTGTGTATTCGCAACAATATTGTGCGGCTTTTTTGGCATCATTTTAAAAAAGAACTTGTTGATGAAAATCATCTCTATGGATGTGATGAGTACCGGGGTGATTGCCTTTTACGTACTGATTGCATCACGAGATGGTTTGCTCACCCCGATTATTGGCAAAGTTACCAATGGGGCGTACTCCGATCCAGTTCCACAGGCGGTCATCTTGACGGCGATCGTCATTGGCTTTTCTATTCAAGCATTGATGCTGGTCGGTGTCATGAAACTGGCAAGGGATAACCCCACCTTGGAAAGCAGCGAGATCGAGAAGAACAACACCCCATGAATACCATTACACTTATCTGGATTGCACTACCATTCTTTTTGGGGTTCTTGACTTTTTTAGTCCCCAAGTTGAACCGCCATTTCGCTTTGTGGGCGGCTATGGCTTCTGCTGCCTATGGGTTGCAGTTATTTTTGGAACGATCGCCCCTGACACTGAGTTTACTAGATAATTTCGGTGTGACGTTGGTAGCCGATGAGTTAAGTGGTTACTTTATCTTAACTAATGCCATAGTCACGGCGGCAGTGATTATCTACTGTTGGCGCAGCGATAAGACGGCTTTTTTTTATGCCCAGACAATTATTGTGCATGGTAGCTTGAATGCTGCCTTTGTCTGTGCGGATTTTATTAGTTTATACGTAGCCCTAGAAGTAAGCGGGATTGCTGCCTTTTTGTTAATCGCTTATCCCCGCAGCGATCGCTCTATTTGGGTAGGGTTGCGTTATCTGTTTGTCAGCAACACGGCGATGCTGTTTTATCTAGTAGGCGCGGTACTAGTTTATCAAACCCATCATTCCTTTGCTTTTACAGGCTTAAAGGACGCACCACCAGAAGCCGTAGCCCTGCTATTTCTGGGACTATTGGGGAAAGCCGGAATCTTTGTTTCTGGCTTGTGGCTACCCTTAACCCACTCGGAATCAGAAACCCCAGTGTCGGCTTTACTATCGGGAGTTGTCGTCAAAGCCAGCGTATTACCTTTGTTGCGTTGCGCGGCAATTTCCGAAGAAATTGAAATCATCGTCAGAATTTTTGGTGTGGGAACAGCTTTGATGGGAGCATCCTGTGCGATTTGGGAAAAAGATACCAAGCGGACACTAGCGATGAGTACGATTTCCCAATTGGGCTGGATACTTGCTGCACCAGTAGTAGGGGGTTTTTATGCCTTGGCACATGGACTAGTAAAATCAACGCTGTTCTTAGTAGCAGGCTCATTACCTAGCCGCAAATTCCCAGAACTGCAACAAAAGCAGATGGATACAACTCTTTGGATTGGCTTAGTCATAGCGAGTCTATCTATTTCTGGCTTGCCCTTATTGTGTGGTTTTGGGGCGAAGATGTTGACCATGAAAAACCTGCTGCCTTGGCAAGCGATCGCTATGAATGTCGCCGCCGTAGGTACAGCTATTACCTTTGCCAAATTCATCTTTTTACCCCATAAACCCCAGGGAGAACAGCTAGTTAAACCAGGTTTTTGGCCAGCCGTCACCCTGTTGATTGGGGGACTATTTACAACTAATGTCATCTATCTTCAGGCGTATAACACCAACGACATCATCAAAGCGATCGCCATCATTGCTGGAGGTTGGTTAGCTTATAAGTTGATTTTCCAACGGTTAAATATTTATCTACCCCGTGTACTAGAACAATTTGACCATTTGATTGGGATGATGAGCTTGATTTTAATCCTACTATTTTGGATGGCACTGGCATGATTGGACATATCATATTACGACTGGTAATTTGGTTTCTCCTCACCGCTAACCTGAGTTTGACAAATATTGTCATTGGGGTAGCCATTGCACTGTTATTACCACGGGGTTACACCTCACCGGAAAAATTTAAAGAGTGGCTCAAGGTGATGATGAAAACCATCGTCGCCATTCCCGTGGCTTATATGGAGGCAGTTGAAATTATTTTCCGTCCCCATCAACACGAAGATATCATTCTCGAACGAGTCAAGGCCAAGCGATCGCCCAGTCTCATTTTCTTGGACATCTTTATTATTACCTTTACCCCCAAAACCATTGTCGTGAATTACCGCGAAGAGGGTTGGTATGAAGTCCACCAGATTCAACCGAGGAAAAAACCATGAACCTGGAAATCATCATCATTGCCATGATTGCAGCCTTGCTCATCCCCATCTATGAAACCTGGAAAAGTGATGATATCTGGCAGATCATGTTGGCTTTTGGCAGCATCTCCAGCAAGATATCCATCATGATTTTGTTCGTCTCCGTTCTCCGCGATGATTGGATGATTGGTGTAGTGGGAGTGATTATTTTGAGTGTGGGTAACGCTGGCTTGATGCTACTAGCGCAAATATTAAAACGATTGAGTGACGTATGATCAACATTTTGAGTTATATCTGTATATTCATCGGTCTGATTTTCTGGTTTTGGGGAACGGCTCATCTAGTTAGCGATCGCTCAGTCTTATTTAAACTACATGGTCTTTCCGTCGCTGATACTCTCGGCTCAATGCTGATGGTTGTCGGCTTGCTACTCAAAATACCCAGTGAATGGCCACTACTCATCCTAGGCATTATTTCCTTAGCAGTCTGGAACACCATGCTGGGTTACGTAATAGCTCACTGTTCCTATGAAGAGGAAAATCATGAAGGATAGCTATATCTATATAATTATTGCCTTATTGCCCTTAGCGGGTGGGATGTTAGTCACTCAAACCAATCCCTACCATGCTTTAGTAATTCGTGGGGTATTGGGTGCAGTCGCCGCCTTGGTAGATGCCATTTTAGGCGCGGTGGATGTAGCTTTAACTGAAGCCTTGATGGGGAGTATGTTGGCAACTACTCTCTATGCAGTGGCGGTACGCTCATCAATGGTGATGCGGTTGGGGGTCATTCAAGATGAGTCAAGAGAGGAAGAGAGCGATCGCCATTTCAGCACAATCATTGATGGCATACGTGCTACTTTTAACAAACACTATCTGCGTTTAGAAATCGTTCCCTATACCAATACCCAAGCTTTGCAAAGGGCGTTGATAGATAAAGAAATTCACGCTACTTGTATCCCCACAGCAGACAGTGAACAAAATAGCGTAGTTGATGGCGCGGAAATTCCACCCTATCAAACGACAACCAGAATCCCACGCCTCTATGAAATCATGCAAACCGAACTTGCCACACCAGGCACAATCCTGTCCTATGTAAACGTTTCAGACTTACAGGAGCAACATTGATGAAATGGGTCTACATCTTAGCAGGGATAGCACTGTTCGTCAAAATGCTAGTTCTACAAAATCCTGAACTTGCTCCCACAGAGATTTCTATTGTGGAAATGGTGGTTAAAGATAGTGGCGTTCCCAATGCAGTCTCAGGAATAATTTTCCGTAATCGCCTCTACGACACCATATTTGAGGTAATTGTTTTTACTATCGCCATCTTGGGCGTAAACTATCTGCTAGCCAATGAAAATTCATCCTGCACCATCTATCAATTTAAAGACCAACCATCAATTATATTGGCGCGTTTAGGTGCAACAATTACCGCCATAGTAGGTATTGAACTAGCGATTCGCGGACATCTTAGCCCTGGTGGTGGTTTTGCGGCTGGTGTCGCCGGCGGAACAGCCATTGGACTGATAGCAATTACCTCATCCTACCCCTGGATGCAGCAAATTTACCAACGTTGGCGCGCCGCCACCTGGGAGAAAGTTTCGGTACTGCTGTTCATCGTTCTGGCGGTAATTACTTTGGCGGGAATAGAGTTACCACATGGAGAATTAGGAACACTATTTAGTGGTGGTGTTCTCCCCATTTTAAATATCATTGTCGCCATCAAAGTCGCCTTGGGTTCTTGGGCGGTAGTGTTGATTTTTATTCGCTATCGGGGGTTGTTGTAGAGCGATCGCATCGTGTGTTGACGTTGTATACACAAAAATCTATATTAGATTTATGAGGTGTTGTCGAAATCAAAGCGCGACTTCATTCGGTAACACCAAGCAACGTTATACAAATTATGGATTAGAGAAACAATGGTTTCCCGTTCTAACATGGATAACCTTGGCCGTAACCAAGTCATTAACATTAGAGTTCAAGAACAACAACGGGATTTAATTGATTATGCCGCATCTATTCTGGGTAAGAGCCGTTCTGACTTTATGTTAGAAGTAGCTTGTAGAGAAGCTAAGAACATAATTTGCAACCATACATTCTTTACCTTAGACGAAGAAAAATATCAAGAATTTCTAGCAATTTTAGATTCACCACCTCAAGCCGATGAAGAATTGCGTAAATTCTTAAAGACAAAATCGCCTTGGGATTAATGATGGAAGAAACGAAAAGTATTAATCCTCCTCAGCTAATTACTCCTGAACATAATGTATTAGAGTTTAATTCTAAATCAGAAACTCTGAATAAATGGCTGAAGGAAAAAGCTTTAAAAAGCGAAGGTGATACTGCAAGAACTTACGTAGTTACTATTGAAAATCAAGTCATAGGCTATTACTGTTTAGCAACTTCTTCTGTTGCTCATTTCATAGCTACTAGCAAAGCTAAACGCAATGCACCAGACCCTATACCTTGTATGCTCATTGGTAGACTAGCTGTAGACACCAAATGGGAAGGACAAGGCATAGGAGCAGGCTTATTAAGAGATGCTATTTTTAGGACTTTAAAAGTAACTCAAATAGCTGGAATTAGATGTATTTTGGTTCATGCTAAAGATGAAGAAGCCAAAAGTTTTTATTTAAAACATAGGTTTCAATTATCACCAATAGAACCATTAACATTAATGATAACTATAAAAGATATTCGAGCCAGCATTCAAGATTAACTAGCCTGAGTTCGAGGTCTTTTCGATTTACAAAAATAAATATAGTCACGCAAAAGCGCAAAGACACAAAAGAATTTTCTTTGCGTCTTTGCGCCTACCGCAAGCGGAACGCCAAGGGCGAATGCGCGAAATTATCCCACAACTTCTGGTACTAATCGCTTCACCCCTTGCTTCACAAAACCTTGCAGAAAAGCTAACTGCTGATTTTGTTGGAAGACATTTTGTAAGGTTTGACGCAATTTATCTAAATTCAAATTATTACCAGAATCTAAAGCAATTTCTTGCTGTTCAAAATATGCAATCAGACTCAAGCCAGCGACTCTAGTCAGATAAGCTGCACTCACACCTTGCACTAAACCACCAGCGACAAAGGTGACAGCGTTACTTTTGAGAACTGTGCTAATAGCTTTAGTAGAAAGTTCCACTAAACCTAACTTCAACATCAAACTTCCCATTGTTCCCGCTACAGTTTGCGCTTGTTCTAGGGAGAATTTCTGCTGATAGATATTACCCAAATCCATTACCATTTGAGCATTAATCGCCGCCGTTGCTAAAATATCCAGTGCTGGAACTGGGTTAGCAAAAGCAGCAGCCGCAGCTATCCACTGATATTGTTCAATAATTGGCGTAGCGCGATCGCATCTTACCCCATTCAAATAATTTTTCGCCTCAGCTTTCAACAGCAGAGCCTGTCTAGTGGTAGTTGTCCACACCAACTGTTGACTTTGCTGCACTAAAATCTCATTTAACTGCTGTGTCAACTGCTGAATATCTGCTGCTGGCTGTTCCATCCATTCTTGCACATTCCCATCAGCCTGATGTTTCCGCACTTTCACCGCCACAGGAGCAGCTGAAACCGCGACTACATGATCCTGCTGACGTTGTTGTAAGGACTGCAAAATGCTAGCACGCTCATCAGGCAAATATTGGTCTTGTTTATTGAAAACTAAGACTTGTGGCTGATTAGTTGCTGTTAACTGTTTTAAGGCTTGAAATTCCGAATCAGTCAAATCGCCATTAGTCAAGAACAAAACTAAGTCTGATTTTGCTGTTTCTGTGAGAATTGCAGCATCAGAGGTTTCTACTTCTCGAAACAAAGGTGCTGTTTCTTGGAAGCTAACTCTTTGCTGTGTTTCTTGCCAATTACTAGACTGTAGCACCTGAATTAAGGTACTTTTACCAACGGATTTACCGCCAGTCACAGCTAATTTCAAATCTTGTCTGTCTAACTCTACAGGTAATGCGGCTAGCTGTGTTTTCAGTGTCTCTAAAGCTGGATGGTTGACAGCTTCTTGACCTAACTGATTAATCACAACTTCAGTTTTAGCGATCGCATTCACTGCTGTTTCCCGATCAGTAATGATACCACTCGGTTGTTCTGCATGGTCATGGGGGAAGTTACGCTTCCACAGCCACAAACCACCACCTACAGCTAAGAGACTGACTAAACTTAGCTCACCTACCTGCATAATTGAATGATGCCAACTTTGCACCATCCATAAGGAAAAGGATAATCCTAATCCTCCTATTAAAATGGGTCGCTGTAACTTCACAACCATGACTCTCCGAACTTTTTGGAATGTTCCAACTCAACAATAAATCAAAACCCTGCTGCACCGAATTGTAAAGGTAAGATTAACTCCCAAGCCTCACGATATTTTGCCGAACGCGGTTTACGTTGGCGTTTTTCGGTTTCGACAAGGTGTATTTCGCTACCATATCCTATAAACACATCTACCGGAAAGACATAGAAAACATCAAGTGGTTCTATGTAGGCTAGGGCAAAATCAAAGTCTGATGGTTGATATGTTGCTCTAAGCATGAGTCGGCGATTTGTTTTAGTGCGGCGGTTGTCTACAACATAATTACCAGATGGCTCATGCAACCAAGCATACTTGACTTGGATTTTAACTAAAGTTCCCTCTATATCAAATACTAAATCGTATGGCAGGCGATCGCCAATTGGTTTTAAAACACCCCAGCCACGCTTTAAAGCATGAAGCACAGCAGCTTGCTCTGCTATGTCTCCCCTCAGCTTTGTGTCCATTGGTCAAACGAAATCACTGATATCAGCATAAAACAAAACCCCATAATCTTTAAAGATTACAGGGTTTTATTTTAAATTTGGTGGCGGGAAGTGGATTTGAACCACTGACCTTCGGGTTATGCTTACCATCTACAACTTTCGTTGCCCAGTTTTACTGGTTTGTGGTCTGGACTGTCCCTTCACCCTCGGCGTTATCGTTAGGGTGCCTGCCTTCCAGTCTCTACACCTTCTCTGTTTCCAGAGCTTGGTTCGGGATTACCGCGCTAGTGGCTTCCCCGAGTTTGACAGGTAATCGCACATGAGTTTCTTCATGTACCGCCCACTGCAAAACAAACTAATAAGCGCGTAATCAGTTTTGCTAGTTGAGCCCGACGAGCTACCAGGCTGCTCTATCCCGCGTCGCTCTTGACTTTTCAAGTATAACTCGAAATCTCAAGTTTGACAACTATAAAAACGATAATTCTCCGACAACCTCTAGACGCGTGTATTTGCCTGGGTTCATGAACTTTTCCGCCAAGCTTTCGGCAACACTGGGGGTAATCCAGCCCATTTGTTGCAGCAGGTGAATGGCGACGGCACATTTAGCACGTTTAGAACCATCCATGACTTTGATTGCCAAGCCCATGCCTTCACCCAGCCTAGCAATACATTGAACACCTTCCGCGCCAGATTTGCTGGCTAGTTCCCCAGGGGTGAGGCGCATTAATTCTGTGTCAAATTCCCCATCGCCAGCTACCATTGCGGGGTGATGAGTCATGGCGCGGACGATGCGCTCCATATCTACGTTATTACTAGCACCTAATAGCGCATATAAGGAGGCGATTTGCCCCAGTTGCATCAAATAGGTGGGTGCGCCGCAGTCGTCATGCGCGCTGATAAATTCTTCAGCAGGCATTCGCAGTAATTCTGCTATCTTCCCAACAATTAATTGCTGTACAGGGTGCTTACGGTCTAAATAAGTATTTAATGGCCAATGACGTTGCTGACACACAGCCAACATCCCCGCGTGTTTGCCAGAACAGTTATATTCCAGAGGACTGCGCTTGTCTTGGGGGATGGGACACTGGAGAACTGAGGGATCTAAATCTGCTCGCCACAGGATATTAAATACCTGTCGGACTTGTTCAATAGTTCCTCGGTGAGAACTGGTGATGATGGCTAAGTCACGATCGCTTAGATCATAACGTTCCAGTGTGCCTGTCGTGGTGACAGCCAGTGCTTGAAATGGTTTCAATGCTGAACGCACGAATGTCGCTGTTTCCGCGTTACCTGCCACAGTTAACACTCGTCCCCGTTCGTCGCATACAACCGCCTGGACTATATGCCTCGATTCAATAATGCCTTCTCGCAACAACCGGACTTCCAGTGCTGCCGCTTGAGTTCGTTTTCCCATTGTCATGGGTTAAATCTATCACTTTTTAGTTATTATTCATTAGTTATTAGTCATTAGCTCATCACTAATGACTAATAACTGTTTAAAACAAATGCCAAACTATAGTACCAGTAACAAACATTCCCGCCAAGCCAGCGAATGTAAATTGTAACCGTTTGAGGATGGGTTTAATTTCGTAGGTGACAATCAAGCGATCGCGATTTAACACTTCCTGGGGTTTGAGCCATGTTTGACCGTCATACCAGCCTGATTCTTCATAAAATACAGTTGTAGTGTATAGGCGATCGCGTATATACAGCCAGCCTAAATACAAACGTACTAGTACCAAAATTACTCCAATACTGGCCCCAGCTGCACCACACAGAAGAAAATGAACTAATTGCTTATTTAGTGGAAAGCTTGCGGCGGCCACTGGCCCAGCTACTAGCCAAGATAAAACCCAAATCCACGCTAGTTTTTTGGTATACTGCTGCCAATTCAAAGTGCAATCACGAAATAGCCAAGCAGCTTTTAGCTCTTCGTACTCGTTGAGCGGCTGTTGTTCTGTGGGTACTGGGCAATTTGCCAGTGAGGAATTAATCATATTGGACTACCACCACCTTCTTCAATGTTGGGAAGGGAAAGACGTTCTGCATGAACCCAGAATGCTTCTAGATTATAAAATTCCCGTTCCTTTGGCATCATAATATGTACAATTACGTCGCCATAGTCTTGCAATACCCAGCTACCTTCCCCTTTGCCTTCAGTCCGTAAGGGGCGGCGTTGCAACTCAGTTTCTACTGTATCTTCGATTGATTGCGCGATCGCCCTTACTTGTACCCTGGAATAGCCAGTGGTCATCACAAAATAATCGGCTAAGTAGGAGACATCTGCTACCTTCAGGACTATAATATCCCCAGCTTTACGTTCTGATGCTGCTTCGGCGATCATCAAAGCGAGATTTTCACTCTCATTATGTTCACTTGATGAACTTTTGAGTGCGCTATTGGTGACAGAGATGGATTTTAGTGGTAAATTTCCTTGGAAATAATCAGACATTCAACCTCAGGTAATTTATCCCTTTTGTGACGTTTTTTGAGAATTACTGACAAACAACAACTAAACGATAACTGTGTGTTCGTTTTTTTGAATACTAACAAAAAAACAGGTGTTTATGGGATTGGCTAATATATTGAAACACTGATCACAGGTTTTTCTCTGTTGATTTTTGTAGCGTTCCATTCACAACAGGCTACCTATTAGCCATAAAACTAGGCTATCTCTCAAAGATTAATACTTGTGCGGCAATGTGTTTTTTGACACAAAATACACGAGGGTTAGCAACACAATAAATAAATATTACTGCTGCTTAAAATTATTAAATCTGCTAAAAACAGTATATAGTATAACTGAATTTACCAGATTCTGCCTCAAGTGTGATTTATGGTTGTTGATTGCATAGTTCTTTTGTGTCAGGACTGATGCAAGTGTCACAATTGACGCTTGGTGCGTGAAGCTACAAGTCTCATGACTAATACCACTTCTCTATGAAGTTGCGCCAAATAAATGATGTAGAGACGTTGCATGCAACGTCTCTACAGTACAGAATAAAGTGCATCTATGGCTACACCAGGCAAGCTACATCAACAAACGGTATAAGTTCAAATAAGTAAAACAAGTTGAAATTTTCATTTTTTAAAAGCAAAAACAGGACATAGAGTAGTTTTCCATATGTCCTGAAGGAAGGATTTTGATCAATTTTGCTAATGTAGCCGAATAATTACATCCTGCTACGATATCAATCGGCACTTAAGCCAATTTTTTTAAACTTCTTGTTTGGAAACTACTTTCGATTCTAATGTTTGAGTATCCGTAGTTACAGAGTAGAACAAATTCTCGTATTGATTTAACGCTTGCTCAAAAGCATATTGCTCCATAGCATATTTGCGGCTATTGTAACCCAATGTTTTAGCTTTTTCTGGGTGTTTGTATAGGTCTAAAGTAGCCATTGCTAAAGCTTCGGGATCTTCGGGAGCAACTACAATACCGCCGCCACTTTGTCTAACTGCTTTGGCAGCTGTACCATTTTTGGGTACAGAAGCTATCATTGCCCTACCACTCGCCAGTAAGACTTGAATTTTTGATGGCATATTGAAGGAAATAACGTTTTTCTTCTGCACGACTAATCCCACATCTGCGGCTGCTAACATCTCTGGCAGATGCTCACGGGGTTGGAATGGTAGCAATAGGACATTATCAGCACCACAATCTAAGCAATACTTTTGTAGTCTCTGCAAGCCTTTGGCTTCACCAACTATCACAAAGGCAATTTCTCGAACGTCGCGTAAAATCGCCGCCGCTTTAATTACTGTTTCTAAGCCTTGTGTCAAAGCAATGTTCCCTGAATACAAGACTACAAATTTGTCCTTGAGGTTGTGTTGGGCGCGGAAAGAGTTATTTTCTTTAGGTAAAGGGCGAATAAAATTTACATCAACCCAATTAGGAATTTGCTCTATTTTTTGTTGGGGTACGCCCTTAGAGAGTAAATTCTCTACAAAGCCATCAGCAATGACGCTAACTTTAGTGGCACTATAGTAAGCAAATTTTTCTAAGACTGAAAAGACTTTAATCAGCCACTTGTTTTTCAATAATCCAACGTGGATAGCCGCTTCCGGTAAAATATCTTGCAGGTTTAAGACTACAGGACAAGCACGCAGCCATCCTAGTAATGCAGCCGGCACACAAACAGGTAATGATGGTGATGTGGAAAGAATGACATCAGGCCGCCAGCCAAGCAAGGCAGGCCAAAAGCTAGTCATGACGAAACTAGCATCTAGTAATACTCGATCTATCAGTTTAGGTTGCGGGCGAATCCAAACAAAGCTACGTTGAATTTGGACACCATTTTTATACTCATTGACGTAAAATTTACCACGGTATCCTTCGTAAATTTGACGCTCAGGATAGTTAGGCATCGCTGTGACTACACGCACTTGATGACCCCGTTTTACCAATCCCTCTGCTAATTCCGTCATCAGTGGGGCAATCCCAATTGGTTCTGGATAGTAATTGTAAGAGTAGATTAAAATCCGCATAACAAATTTAGTCAGAAGTCCCTGGCTACTTTTAGATCATGAATAACTTTTGTCTTAAAATGGCGATCGCTCTTTGCTGGAAAGCGTCTATTAAGACATCTATTAATTTACATTTTGTCTTTAGACTGTTTTTTTGTCAGTGTGTTTTGTTTGAAGATTCGGTAAATCTTATCGTTGTCTACATGAGTAGAGTTAGATATATTTAACACATTCTTTATTGCTAACTAATTGTATTTACGTAACTCAGTTATCAGCATAAACTCTCTTGTGATTAATTAAATTTGCGACACAAAACTAGTAAATATGTATTAAGGACAAGTACAATTGCGTGCATTTCCTGAACATTACTAGAGATTTGTAATTGAAAATACAGTTTAGATAGATCAAAATTATCTAGATGGTATTGAAATTTATTTAAGTAACAACTTGTACATCAGTTGTTACCTAACTTAAAACTAAGTTGATAATTCGTGTGATTGGCATCCTCCATGTTGAAGTAATTTTTGTGGATAGTCTGTAGTTAGCTTCAACATAAGTAGCTGGGATTTCGGGAATTGTTCCCAAATTGAAATGTTATAAGATCAATTCAAACGCAGAGGGACACGGTAGACGCTTTTGCGGCTTGCCGCAGGCTGGGAAGCGCATACCGCCAAGGGCGGAACCCGTAGGGTAGGAGCGCGGAGGTTTAGAGAATTTGTGAGAGGAATTTACGGGTGCGTTCTTCTTGGGGGTTGGTAAAAAAGTTTTCTGGTGTGGCTGATTCCACTAAGTTACCGCTATCCATTAACACTACTCGGTCAGCGACTTCACGGGCAAATCCGACTTCATGGGTGACTACTACCATCGTCATGCCTTCGCTGGCTAGGTTTCGCATGACATCTAATACTTCTCTAACCATTTCTGGATCTAGTGCGGATGTGGGTTCGTCGAATAGCATAATTTTAGGCTGCATGGCTAAGGCACGGGCGATCGCTACTCTTTGTTGCTGTCCCCCAGATAACTGTCCTGGGTATTTGTGCGCTTGAGCTAAGATTCCGACTCTTTCTAATAGCTGCATGGCTAATTCTTCGGCTTTGGGTTTTTTCCAGCCACGCACCCAAATGGGAGCTAAGGTAATATTTTGCAGGACTGTTAAATGAGGAAATAAATTAAACTGCTGAAATACCATCCCCACTTCTCGTCTAATTGCATCAATATTTCGTAAGTCATGGCTGAGGGTAATGCCATCAATGTTAATTTTTCCTTGTTGGTATTCTTCTAGGGCGTTAAATGTGCGGATAAATGTTGATTTTCCTGAACCGGAAGGCCCCATTAACACTACCACTTCTCCGCGATAGACTGTTAAACTTACCCCTTGGAGAACATGGAATTTTCCATACCATTTATGAACATCTTCAGCAATAATTATGGGTATTTGTTCTTTCATAGGTTTTTACCTCAAAATAGGGGTGTAAAGTAAAAAATAAGACTAATGAATAACTATTGATTTAACTGTTTCTCTAAACGTCGAGAAGCTAGGGAGATAGAATAACAGAATAGCCAATAAATCAAACCAATAAATAAATATACTTCTGCATAACGACCAATAAATTGAGGCTGTGCCAATATGGAACGGGCAATTCCTGTAAGTTCCACTAAGCCTACCAGAGATAATAGTGAAGTATCTTTAAATAAGCCAATAAACTGCCCTACAATGGCGGGAATTACGGCGCGTAAAGCTTGGGGTAAAACGATAAATATAGTTACAAGTAATGTATTTAATCCTAATGCTTTAGCAGCTTCTACTTGTCCACGAGCAACAGATTGCAGTCCACCTCGGACATTTTCTGCCATGTAAGCAGCACTGAATAACACTAACCCAGCGATCGCTCTTAATACCCGATCTAACCTCACCTCTGCTGAGAAAAATAAAGGTAACATGACTTGGGCAAGAAATAAAATGCCGATGAGGGGAACTCCGCGAATGATTTCAATGTAGAGAATAGAAAACAAACGAACTACAGGTAATTTACTAGTTCTGCCTAAAGCGAGTAAAACCCCAATTGGAAAGGAAAGCACAATACTAACTGCGGCCATTAGTAAAGTCAGTAGCAAACCATTCCATAAATTACTAGATACAGGTGACAATCCAAAGCCACCACCAATTAACCACAAAATGATCGGGAAAGATAGTAACCAAAGATAAGCTAACCAAGGTGCGATTAATTTAGTAATAGCAAATTTTTGTTTACCAAAAAATACCCCGGCAGTGACAACACCCAACGTAGCAGTAATTGCGAATACAATCCAAATTCGCCAATATTGGCTTTGGGGATATCTACCAACTAAAAACAAATGTAAATTGGCTTGAATTACTGTCCATTGTGCTTGAGTGGTAGCCCAAATTATGACTCCTCGTGCTACCCAAAATAGCAATAGTAAACAGATGATAGTTAATAAACTGTTGTACCAATTGTTAAATAAATTTTTACGTAGCCAAGTTAGTTGTTTAGTCATTAGTCAATAATGGGTATGGGGCATGGGGCATGGGGCATTGGTATGATTTTTCATCTTTCTTTGATTTGAACTCGGCGATTGAATAGGTTCATGATCAAGGAGATGGTTAAGCTGAGGGTGAGATAGGTGAGGGTAAGTATTAACATCACTTCTACTGCTTTACCTGTTTGATTAAAGGTGGTAGAAGCGACGAAATAAAGGTCAGGGAACCCGATAGCGATCGCTAAACTGGAATTTTTGGTGAGATTGAGATATTGACTAGTAAGTGGAGGGATAATTACTCGCAAAGCTTGGGGTAAAATTACTAAGCGCATGATTAAACTGGATTTTAATCCTAGCGATCGCGCTGCTTCCCATTGTCCTTTTGATACTGAGGCAATCCCACCCCGGACAATTTCTGCTATGAAAGCACCAGTGTAAAAGGTTAACCCCAAAAGCAAAGCGGCAAACTCTGGAGATAGGGTAAACCAAGGTAGTTCTATGCCATTTTGGCTTAACCCTAAAAATCCCCACAGGGTGATTTTATTTTCAATTTTGGGAAAGCTTAAAAAAACGGCGAAGTACCAAAATAACAACTGTAATAGTAAGGGTGTATTACGGAAAATCTCTACATAAACTAGCATGATGTTCCGTACTAACCAATTATCAGATAATCGGCCAATTCCAGCCATGATACCGATAATAGTTGTGAAGATGATGCCTAAAATGGCCACTCGTAATGAGTTAATTAGTCCCACCCACAAGGCGCGACTATAAGTATCAGTTGGTTGATAAGAAATTAGGGTTTCGCCAATATCAAAAGATGCTTGTTGCTTGAGGAAATCAAATCCGAACTGAATGCCTAATTGCTGTAAATTGCGATTTAGGTTTCCCCATAGTATCGCTACTATAGCTAAGGCTAAAAATACAGCAATGACTTGTCCAGTAATTTGCCAAAAGCGATCGTCACGCCATAAAGGTGGTTTGGAATTAGTCATTAGTTAATGGGCATGGGGCATGGGGCATTGGGCATTGGGCATTGGGCATTGGGCATGAATCAGTTATTAACTAGTAGCTAACTGATTTAACTTCCACAGTTAACACTCAACAGTCAATAATAGTTACTACCTAAATGGGGGTGAATACAATAGTCCGCCTTTTGTCCACTGTTGATTTTGGCCGCGAGGTAAGTTGAGTTTTGTGTTTGGGCCGAGGTTGCGATCGTAAATTTCGCCGTAGTTACCAACGTGTTTGATGACTTTGGCGGCAAAGTCATTGGGTAAGCCTAGTCCTTCCCCTAAATTGCCTTCAGTTCCTAGCAGTCGCTTGATATCTGGATCATTGCTGGTAGCTAATTCTCCTACATTCTGAGAATTAATACCTAACTCCTCAGCTTTGATTAAGCTAAAAACTACCCAAGTTAGGGTATCACGCCATTTGGTATTGCCTTTGGCGACTGCTGGGGCGAGGGGTTCAGAAGAAATGACTTCATCTAAAATGACGTTATCGTCTGGTTTGGGGAGAGTTGTACGGCGAGCAACTAAAGCGGAGCGATCGGCGGTGACGGCTTCACAACGACCTTCGGCATAGGTAGCAAAGGTAACATTAATATCTTCAAATACAACTGGTTTGTAGGTAATACCTCGTTTCCGCATTTGGTCTGCTAAATTCTGCTCAGTCGTAGTACCTGTTTGTACACAGATGGCTTTGTCTTTGAGGTTAGCTAAAGATGTAATGCCGCTATTTTTGCGAACCATAATAGCTTGACCATCGTAAAACACTACGGGCGCAAATTCTAAACCGACTGATGTGGCACGGCTGAGTGTCCAAGTAGTGTTGCGGCTGAGGATATCTACTTCTCCTGTTTGTAAGGCTGTAAATCGCTCTTTGGCGGTGAGGTTACGGAACTCTACTGCCTCTGGATTATCAAACATAGCTGCTGCGACGGCGCGACAGACATCTACATCAATGCCATTGTATTTGCTGTCAGTGCCGACAAAACTAAACCCTGGGACTTCACCACTGACACCGCAAATTAATTTACCACGGCTTTTGACAGTATCCCAGCGATCGCTTGATGTACTGCTAGTATTTGTTGGTTGGGCTGTGTTGCCGCTACAGGCACTAATAGCAAATATTAAAGATGCCCCTACAATTAAAGTGGATTTTTTCATACTTCCCAGATTATTGTTGCCGAAAATGTAATTGTGAAGACAATACTTGTATTAAAACAAATATACTCCTGTAATATAAAACTTTTTTAGCCCTTTATGTTGCAGTTTTATGCAGATAAAAAAATATTTATATTTTTCTTCGTTTAGATTTTTAACTTAAATACAAACAAATAACTATCAATGTTCTGAATTTGATATTTAATCATTGAAAGACAAGAAATAGGAAATAGGAATTATGTTAATATGTTTTATTTATTTAATTAGTTAAGAGTAACAGGATATGTTGTTCTGAACCAGAAAAGTCATAGATTCCCGACTTATAAAAGCAGTGAGGGATATTGTTTTTCATGAATTGCACCTAAGGGATCGCCACTAAAGGGTTAAACTAGTTCTGGTGACAAATGCTCCACCATTACTTAAAGAGGATTTTATGGGAGCTAACCTCAAGCAGATTGCTAATTACTTAGACAAACTAGGTTGGGAGTACCGTCTTGATCAGGAAGAAGACAGGATTATCACAGGTGTTGAAGCGGATAACCTAGAAGATTTTCTAATAGTTGTTCAATTAGATGAAGAAGGAAAATTCTTTCGGTTATTTGCGCCTCATGTTCTGCCAGGAGTACAGGATCATCCTCACAAGGGAGAAATCTTACAGACCATGTTGGCTATTTCTTGGGAAACCAAAATGCTGCAATGGGAATATGATCCCTCTGATGGTGAAATTCGTGCGATTATTGAATTTCCCTTAGAAGACTCAATCCTGACCGAAAGACAATTCCATCGTTGTCTGAGTGGATTAATTCAAATCGTTGATAATGTAGCGATCCCACGGTTGCAGGAGGTTATGGCCACGGGAAACGATCCAGGGAATATAGAACTTGGGGAAAGAATCTTGCTGAGTATCCAGGAAGAAGCACCTGGGTTACTAGAATTACTGGCAAAAGCTATGGAAGCTAGAAAGAAAAGAGGAAGTTTTCCTACAGAGTGAGACGAAACATCACTTAAATAGCTATACTCCAAAGTGATACCCTCACTATATACTGAAATTTTCTAGGGCTGGATTTTATGACATCCTATGCAACCTCCTCTGCCAAAGCGGAAATGAGTGAACTCCGGCGGTTAAAAGGCTTACTACCGCCAGAATTGCAGAGTTGGGTCACGGTTGAAGGCACAACTGAGGTCAATCCACCCCTGATCCGCAGCGAAGAAATTGGCAAAGACCAAGTAGAAATTCAAATTGACTTGGTGAAATGGGATACTCTAGCAATGGATCAGCGTAATTTGCTGTTCTGGCATGAAGTCGCCCGTATTCAAAATGACACCATTCCCAAAGATGGTTGGGAAATGGCAGCTTTAGCTATCGGTTTAGGCGGAGCTGTAGGTGAGTTGTGGGTGCAGGATGGATTATTGTTGGTTTTAGCCTTGGCACTGTGCGGTGTGTCAGGCTGGAGGCTATATCAAAAGAATAATGGCGAAAAGCAAATGAGAGAATTGCTAGATGCTGATGAAAAAGCGATCGCACTAGCAACTCGTTTTGGTTATAGTCTCCCTAATGCCTACAAGAGTCTTGGTAGTGCCTTAAAGACCCTGATCGATAATACTCCCAGCAAACGTCAACGTTCTCGCTATGAAACGCGACTATCTGCCCTCAAGCGCAGTGCTAACAAAGCCAAAGCTAAATCTAGAACCACAGATGAAGGCGGAATGTAGTCTGCAAAAATTAACTTGTCTGGGCAATACCCGAACAGTGAACGGTGTTGATAACTGTTCACTGTTCACTCATTTAAAGCTGATTGAGCATTTTATGGGTTTGAGGGACGACACGAACGTGTTTTAAAGTCCGTTTCATCACAGCCTGCCAAGTTAATATTTGTTCTGGAGTCGGAGCAAGGATAGGTACTTTGGTGAATTGTTTAGAGTCACCTAAAGGGGTAACTGGTTGTAAAAATACAGGAATATCAGGACTGACATCGGCCACTAACAAAGCAGCCTGTTCCAATTCAGCAATATCTGTATGTTGAGAAATAATTATTTTAATGAAAGTTTCTAAATGTGGATAACAAATTTGTAGAAACTTCATATGTTCCTGCCAATAGGATTCACCACTGACACTGGGTAATTTTAAATCCATACCAACAGAATCTAGATAGGGTAATATCATTTGCAATTGTTCTGGGCGATGTCCGCCAGTTTCTAAGTATATTGGTAGACCAGTTAGCGATCGCAATTGGGGCAGAAATTCCTTTAAGAAACCTGCATGAAGAAGAGGTTCTCCACCAGTTAAGCTAATGCTATCGTGTAGGGAAGGTAAATTTTGCCGTTCAATCCATGCCAATAACATTGGCAGTGGAACAGGATTAGGATGAGTTTCAAAATCTCGGAATCCGGGCGATCGCTCTATCCTACAGTTAGCAGGTGCATTCCAAGTATGGACACTATCGCAAAAGTGGCAACGTAAGTCACAAAAAGCAAAGCGAATAAAAATCTGACGTGTCCCGACATTGAGTCCTTCCCCTTGAATAGCAGAAAAGACCTCAATCAGACGTGCAGTAGATTTGGCTGTAGTGTTAGTAGTCATAGGATAGTAGCAAAGCGATCGCGCTGCATCAGTGCAACAACAAGTAGGTTTTTAACTTCTTGTTCTATTGTGAACGGTGCAGTCAATCCCTAACTTACCTATAAAACTCACTATGAGTTATTATTACTGCTTATTTAACATGAGGTTAGGTGATTTTCTAGGACAAAATAAGTTTGGCAGATTAAATTTATATGGCAACGAAAGTGCAGAGCTTCATGACTAGCCAACCCAATGAGGTAAATTTTCTAGTTACTTCCCTAAATGAAACGGTTATAGTGCAGGTATCTGCGCGATTAAGCGTGCTTGAAGCAGTTAGCTTTAAGCAAACCTGCCAAGATTTAACCCAAGGAAATAGCCATCCCCAGCAAATCATTATTGATTTTCACCAAACTACTTTTATGGATAGTAGTGGTTTAGGAGCATTGGTTAGTAGTTTTAAAACTACCCAAGAAAAAGGAATTGTGATGATTT
The DNA here is from genome assembly GCF_058172895.1 of Aliinostoc maniaoense. Classification (NCBI taxonomy): domain Bacteria; kingdom Bacillati; phylum Cyanobacteriota; class Cyanophyceae; order Nostocales; family Nodulariaceae; genus Aliinostoc; species Aliinostoc maniaoense. The sequence goes on from NZ_CP187952.1 coordinate 762,716, forward strand.
TGCGGAATGTGACACCCCAGGTCATGGCAGTGCTAAACCTCACAGGATTAGATAAAGTTTTTTCTATTGAGTCTAATACTGAAGCATTAGCAATAAAACCTGATCTTGCCACAGACAACCAGAAAGCAACTTCTCGCAAAGTCGAACCATTACCAACCACTCATCCATCTATCGCATCTTGGACGAAACGATTTATAGATATTATTGGTGCTTTAGTGGGTTTATTCATCACAGGAATTTTGTTTATTCCCATTGTGGTTGCCATTCAAATTGATGATCCCGGCCCAATTTTCTTTGGACAAATTCGCTGTGGTTGGATGGGTAAACGCTTTAAAATTTGGAAATTTCGCTCCATGTGTGTAGATGCAGAAGCGAAAAAATCTCAGGTTAAAAATCAAGTCCAGGGAGCATTTTTCAAAAATGAAAATGACCCCAGAATTACTAAGGTTGGTAAGTTCTTACGTCGCACCAGCTTAGATGAGTTTCCGCAATTCTGGAATGTCTTAAAAGGTGACATGAGTTTAGTAGGAACTCGACCACCCACACCCGATGAAGTCGAACGCTATGAAGTTCCAGAATGGCAACGTTTGGATGTTAAACCCGGAATGACCGGAGAATGGCAAGTTAACGGCAGGTCTAAAGTTCGCAGTTTTGAAGATGTAATTAGGCTCGATTTACAATATCAAAAAAACTGGAGCTTAATGTATGACTTGAAGTTAATTTTCAAGACTATTACTATTCTATTTAATCGCAATAGTGGTGCTTGTTAACAAGTTAGATATATTTTATTTAATTTGTTAATATTTACAACTACCAAATCAAAACTTATCTGTTATCATGCCCAAAATTAAATTTAGTTTTGGGCATATTTTTTGATTATCTAAGTAGCCGTCATGAACTACGTACACCAGAACACATGAAACAGTCTTTCCCTTACACCCCTATACCCTTACACCCCTACACCCCTTTTTCAATTCAAGATAGGGATTCAAACCTCATAATCATCATTTTGCATAAAGCATCAAAGCCATACATATCAAGTCTATGTAAAGACAATCAATTGGTGATGCTAATGAACACCTTAAATTTAAACTCAAAGATAATTTTAGGAAGTTTTGTCACTCTCAGCTTCCTTTGTGTTAACCCTCAATCTTCAATGGCGCAAATTGATTGTAACGCAGTGGAATCATTCGGTAATACTTATAATTCCCAGATTTTGAGAGAACTGAATAACCGCATAGCAGGAGAAGATATCAATATCAGCCGTCGCAAAGAGTTAGAAATTAATCGTGTAGAAAGCATTTCTTTTAATGGTTGTCGGATAAAGGGTGTGGCCAATGTAACTTTAGAAAGAAAAATCCGCCGAGATGCTCACGGAACAATGACAGTACGGGCGGATATCACATCTTTTAGCGGACTAAATCGGCAATTATGTTATGAAAATGCAAAAGTGACGGATTTTAATTTGAGTAGAACACTTAATATTGGGGAAGCGGTTTATAGAGGGGTAGCAAATATAATATTCCCTAATAAACAATGCTTAAGGGTTTAATTCTAAACGCTGTATTGACGACATTGACGCATAAACTGTTGGGGGATTTCTACACTTTCCCCCCAGTGCAAATGAATATAAGAAGCGTGAATATTGCTTGGTAAACACCATCCTTCAAATCCCAAATTTTCCTCGACATCGTAGCGATAAGTTGTAAATAAAGGTTGATCAGAATTTGAGATAAGATGTGAACGATGGAACTCATGTCCATATAGATTTGTGCCTGCTTTCACTAATAAATTATCCTGCAAAGCTAGAGCGCGACGATAACCCAAAGTTAGTTTTTTATCCATTGCTGCCGATGTGGGTAATATTCCCAGCATTGCCCAAGATTTACCCTCAAAATCAATTATTTGCTCACATAAATACATCAAACCCCCACACTCTGCAATCGTGGGCATTCCTCTGAGAATAGCTTGTTTCACACTCTCACGAGCGTTACTGTTAGCTGCTAATTGTTGAGCAAATACCTCTGGAAAACCACCCCCAAAATACATTCCTTGCACACCTGGGGGTAATTCCCTATCTACTAAAGGACTCCAAAAAACTAATTCCGCCCCTAAATTTTGCAAGATATCTAAATTATCTTGATAGTAAAAATTAAAAGCGCGATCGCGGGCTACGGCAATTTTAACGGGTATTGGGCATGGGGCATTGGGCATGGGGCATTGGGCATTGGGAAAAACTTCTCCAGTCCCCATTATTCCCAGTCCCCAGTCCCCAGTCCCCAACAAAGGTAATAAAGTTTCCCAGTCAAAGCAGGTATCTCCTAAATCTGCGAGACGATGAACTACAGCGTCTAATTCGGGGAGTTCGGCGGTAGGGATTAAACCTAAATGACGATCGGGTATTGTAATGTTATCTTGACGACGTAGTACACCAAGAATGGGTAATTGTAAAGGTTGGAGAGCATCTTTGAGGAGAGAGAGATGGCGATCGCTACCTACACGATTCAGCACTAAACCAGCTATTTTAATTCTAGGGTCAAAAGAACAATAACCGTGAGCGATCGCAGCCACAGAACCAGACAACCGACTACAATCAATCACCAACACCACAGGTAAATCTAACAACCGTGCAATATGCGCCGTACTAGCAAAGTCAGCGCGGAGTAAATCTTCTTCCCCATGCCCGATGCCCGATGCCCTATACCCAATTCCATCAAACAACCCCATCACTCCTTCAACTAAAGCATATTCACTTTGTTGCTGATGACGAGCAAAACACTGACGAACATAAGTTTCTGAAGTTAGCACTGGGTCTAGATTACGACAGGCACGACCTGTAACATAAGTATGAAACATCGGGTCAATATAATCTGGCCCGACTTTAAAAGATTGCACCGCCACACCACGCCGACATAAAGATGCTAACAGGGTGAGGGTGATTGTTGTCTTGCCCACTCCACTACGTTCCCCAGCAATAACTACAGCCATAAAAAAATTAAATAAACTATCCCACCTTGCATCTTAAATCATTCACAATTCTGACTTGGCACTACTTACCTATTAGTTGCGTCACGTTCGTAGTGAGGACTTTAGTCCTCAGAAAAATCAGGACTAAAGTCCTCACTACAAACTGTAATAGAGTAAATTAAGCTCATTCATCTAAGTATAAATATTTAGAGAGTAATGCCAATTCCATTTCAGAACCAAAGTATCAAAGTTAACTCTTGGATAACTAACTTATTATCCATACTTCAACAATTACCTTTAATTTTTTCCTGTAGTACCAAAGATAAAAGAAAATTATCCCCCTACTCGCTACTCTCTGTATTATTTGCCCTATCATTTGCTACCGTCTTACTTTTGGGAAACTTCACACCCGCACCTGCTCAACTACCCCAGTCATCGCGTCAGGAAATTCGCGGAGTTTGGCTAACAAATAATGACTTTGACATTCTCAGAAACCGGGCTAAAGTGCGGGATACCTTTGCTCAATTGCGGCGGTTGAACTTTAACACAGTTTATCCGGTGGTTTGGAATGATGGTTATACCAAGTATCCCAGCGCAGTTATGCAGGATAAGGGTATTCCTTTTTTCTTCAGAGGAACAGAAGGCCAAGATGTACTTGCAGACGTTATCAGTCAAGCGCGTAATCAAGGCTTATTGGCAATACCTTGGTTTGAGTTTGGTTTCATGACTCCCTTGACATCAGAATTGGCTTCACAGCATCCAGACTGGTTGACACAAAAGCGGGATGGTACTCAAACTTCAATTTCGGCTGCGGGTGAGGTTGCATGGCTCAATCCCTTCCACCCAGAAGTACAACAGTTTATTACTAACCTTGTGGTAGAAATTATCACCAAGTATAACGCTGATGGGATTCAATTTGACGACCACATGAGTTTACCCGTAGATTTTGGCTACGACAAATACACGATTAACCTCTATACCCAAGAAACTGGTAATCCCCCACCGCCTAACCCTCAAGCTCAAGCTTGGATAAAATGGCGAGCAGATAAAATCACAGCTTTCATGGTACAACTCAATCAAGCTGTGAAAGTGAGAAAACCCAATGCCATTTTTGCGGTTTCACCCAATTACTATAACTTTGCTTATAAATTTCAACTCCAAGACTGGCTCAATTGGGTGCGGTTGGGTGTTGTGGATGAGTTGGTAGTTCAGGTTTACCGCAATGATTTATCAAGTTTTGTCAGTACAATTATTACCCCAGAAATAGCAGAAACGCAACAATTAATACCTACTGGTATCGGGATTATGACTGGGTTGAGAAATCGTCCAGTTTCCATATCACAAATTCAGTCTCAAGTCAGAGCCGCACGAGAACGTGGTTTAGGTGCAGTCTTTTTCTATTATGAGAGCCTTTGGGAGTTTGGCTCAGAATCAGTGGAACAACGCCAAGCCGCTTTTCAGGAAATGTTCCCTAACTCCGTTGTCCGTGATACCTCTCAATTTAGACCCCGTAAACCCGTTTTTGAGACTGTAACACTGCCTTTATATCCCAGAGGCGCAAATGGTTATTTCCTAGAGGTAGCAGTAGCTAATGGTCAGCCTAGGCGGGTGCTATTGGATACAGGCTCGGCGGGGTTAAGAGTGCCAAGGGAGTTTTTAGGGAATGCTCCTATCCAACAAACTGGTCAAAGGGTCAGGGAAGTTTTGAGTGATGGTACTATATTAGAAGGTGATTTAGTTTACGCAAATGTTCAGTTTGGTTTAATTCCAACTGAAGAACCTGTTCCTGTACAAGTTGTTACAAGTCGCCAATGTATCCCCCAAAAACCTAATTGCTCTGCCAAAAGTGAGACACCGTTTGCTGGTATTATCGGTGTCAATTATGCAGAACGCACACTTCCTTATAATCCCTTGAGAAAACTACCGGGAAACCTCAGTAACGGATTTATTGTGAGAGGAAATCGTGCTGGTAGTAACAGCAGTTTAATTATTGGTTTGACAGCAAACAATCGGGCAGGTTTTAGAATAGCTTCTTTGAGTCAACAACCTGCGATGAGTGAGATTCCGGGTAATAGATGGGATTCTAGACTAAATGGAGTTTGTTTAGCGATCGCCAATAGCTCCATGAAAAATAACTGTACTACCAGAATGATAGTTGACTCTGGAGGAAGCAGCAGTTTTGTTGAGTTTAAATCTGCGGCTTTGATGGGTAAACTCAAACCGGGAAGATTAGCGGCAAATAATACAGTGAGGTTATCAATACCGCGTGTTTTTGAATATGGCGTTACCCCAGGCAGTCGCATTGGGTTTAATGTATGGAATGTTAATGTTTCTCCCCAGCTAGATCAACCTGTAGTAGTGAATAGTGGGATGGCATTATTTGACCGATACAATGTACTGTTTGATCCAGTGAATGGAAGAATAGGTTTTGGCGATCGCGTTTAAAACAGGGGTGTAGGGGTATGAGGGTGTAGGGGTGTAGGGGTGTAGGGGTTTTTGCGTCTGCTCTTATGCCCTTTAATGTACTATTATGAATCATGTGTTTCTAGCCAGGCTTGTAAATCAGCCACGTTAGTAAAGTCTAATAATGCTTCGCCCAGATTTTCTAATTGCTCTAGGGAGAGTTTTTCAATACCCTCAAGTAGTGCTGGGGGTACTTCTCCTACCCGTCTATTGAGTTGACGTAAAATTAGCGATCGCTCTCCCTCTTCTCGACCCTCTTCCTTAATTTCTCTGTAAACTCTCGTTTCCTTAAGTGTAATTCCTAACATTGATTCAACTTCCTTGCGATTTAAATTTTCAAACTTATACACCATAATTGTCATCACTAGTTCTATTATGGTGCTACTTACTGTTTCCGGCTGTTGAGTTGAGGTACGCTCAATTAAATATCTCGCTTCCTGTGGTGCTTGTTCTTCTTCTATCGTAGTTAATACCATCAACGCTACCCACACAGGTAATTGGCGAATATCACCTAATTCATCCAAATACACCCGATGCACTTGATCACTATGAATTAGGGCGCGATGGGGATAAATATTATTTTGTTCAATACTGCGTGACGGATAAATGATCACGGTTTGCCAATCATTAAACCTTTGGCGGTTGCGGTAGAAATATAAGAATGATTCCGCAAATACCCTTTCATAAAGCTGTTCATCTTTCTGGAATTGCACCTCGCAGAAATATACAACTCCCGGAATTTCATTTTCCGGTGGTAGAAATACCCCATCAATTTCAAATTTAGGTTCTTTGACAGCTACCGAGTCAAACTTATATTCACCCGCATTTATTGGCGGATTTGTCAATAGTTCAAATAGTAAATTTGGGGATTGTTGAAATAGTTTATAAAATATCGAGTCTCGCCGCATGAAAAGATTTTACCAATTTATTTTTCAGCATAGAATCCCAGTTTCTTCAAGAAACTGGGATTCTGAGGTCATCAAATTAACTCTTTGCGCCTAGCTTCAACACTTGCCCAATTACTGCGAGACTTTCTTCAAATAATGTCTCACGTCCCCAGCGTTGTACTTGTTGACTGAGTAACGCCTCTGCTTTTTGCTCAGATAAAGAACTTACCTGTTGGAATAAACCCGCAGATTGTGCGCCACCGTGCGTTTCCATCCGCATACAACCGCCAGTTTCAGAGCAAATGACAGTACCGCAGTCTGCTTGAGCGTTAGTTGAACTCAGACGCAGGGCAATCAAATCACCTACAATTTCACCCACATCTGCAACTGGAACTCCTGCTAATTCTGCTTCTATTTGTCGTTGGTTTTGACCAACAAAGCGAATGCGGGTAATGTCATAATCGCCACTTTCCTTTTGATAGGAGACTGGCTGCCATTGCAAGCGACTCGCTAACCAACCCAAAAATAATAAAGCTTGAGCAGGATTGCCTTTTTCATAATCCAGTGTCACGCGGTCAATTTCTCCCAAAGCGGCGCGACGGTGAGGAGGATCGTAAGCTTCGGCGGTTAACTCTTGCCATGCTGAGAGTCTACGCCAGTTCAAATCAGCTAAGGGTACACTGATTTCTACTAACTCTTGCAGGCTGAGTAAATCAGTATCTGGGTCATTAAAGTTGCAAGAATCAACAATAACGTTGTTGCAAACTGCTGACAAACGTTTAAACAAAGTGTTGTTGGGGTCTGGTGTCGCCTTCCACCACAGGAATTTAGGTAAGCCACCAATCAACAAGGCTGGAATCATCCCACCTATCCGTTCTAAAGCGGCAGCAGTGCCACTCAAAGTAATGTATTCACAGCAAATCAATGTGCTGGAAGATTGTTTTTGGATGGGACAGTAGGCTGATACTTGTGCCTTCACACCTTCATCTTCGCCAGCAATGGGACACAGGGCGATGATGCGGCAAGGGTTACGCAAGGCAATCTCGTCGGCAATTCTGGGGCTATTAGCACTGAAAGTATAGGCAGTAGAACCGTTGCCGCTTTCTCCTGTCGCTGCATTTCCTTGACGTTTCGCAAATTCTTCGCGGAGTTTAGCTAGGGTTTCAGGTGTGGCTGTGCCGGTTTCTGTTAGTCCATACTTAACTTGTACTCGGCGTAGAGCTGTATCTGTTTGAGGACCTAAAATCCCATCAATTGGCCCGTGATAAAATCCCAAAGCAGCTAACAGATATTGGGTTTCTTCTGGTTCGTACACTACTAAAGTGAAGGTAGTAGCGCGAGTAGCCGCAGGTAATGCACCATCTTCGCCGGTGATGCCGTAACTTTGCCAAATTTGATTTAATTCCCCTTCAATTTCGTTGAGCGAAATATCCTTGGGGGCTTGGAGTGAAAAAATAGTTGGGGCTTGGGAAGTCATAGTAGTTGTGATGTTGTCAGTGATCAGTTGCAATTGAGGGTATAGGGGAGGGTGTAAGGGTGTAGGGGTGTAGGGGTGTAGGGGAGAATTTTATCCCCATGCCCTATGCCCCATGCCCTATGCCCCATGCCCAATCCCCATTCCTACAGTCTGCGCCAGCGACGACCGTCTTGATTAATCAAAAGTTCTGCTTCTGCGGGTTCCCAAGTACCTGCTTCGTATTGGGGAACAACGGCGGGATCGGCGGGTGCATCCCACACGGACAGGGCGGGGGTGACTACTTGCCAAGCTGCTTCTACTTCGTCGGCACGGGTGAATAATGTTTGGTCGCCCATCATACAATCTAGGAATAGGCGATCGTAAGCATCGGAAGTAGCGGCAATTCCAAATGAACCATAGCTGAAGTCCATATCCACAGAACGGGTACGAAATTCTGCCCCTGGCATTTTGACATCAAAACGGAGAGAAATCCCTTCATTCGGTTGAATCCGCATTGCCAAAATATTGGCGTTTCGTTGTTGGGCGGCGGATTGGAACATCCGGGAAGGAACATCGCGGAAATGGATGGAAATCTCACTGACTTTTTTCGGCATCCGCTTGCCAGTCCGCAGATAGAAGGGGACACCTTGCCAACGCCAGTTATCTACCATGAACTTCATTGCTACATAGGTCGGGGTGGTGGAGTTGGGGTCAACTCCTGGTTCTGTCCGATACCCCGGTACTGGCTGTCCTTTCATCCAGCCTGCACTGTATTGCCCACGAATGGCTGAACGTGTCAGGTTATGGACATCAGCTAATCTTGTAGCTTGTAAAACTTTCACCTTTTCCGTGCGGATACTGTCAGCATCCATTGAGTTGGGTGCTTCCATTGCAGTGAGACAGTACAGCTGCATCAGGTGGTTTTGCAACATATCCCGCAGTGCGCCAGATTTTTCGTAGTAGCCTGCGCGGTCTTCTACACCTACGGTTTCTGCAACAGTAATTTGAACGTGGTCAACAAATTGACGATTCCACAGGGGTTCAAAAATCGCGTTGGCGAAACGGAATACCAACAGGTTTTGAACTGTTTCTTTCCCCAAGTAGTGGTCGATGCGATAAACTTGGTTTTCTTGGCAATATTTACGGACTACTTTGTTGAGGCTTTGAGCCGATGCTAAGTCCCGACCAAAGGGTTTTTCAATGACTAGACGATGTTTGTAGGGGTCGTCTAGCATTCCGGCTGTCCCTAGTTGTTTGATGGCTTCAGGGAAGAAGTTAGGTGCAACGGAGAGGTAAAACATTCTGTTACCTCTTGTACCCCGTTGCTGGTCTAATTCGCTTAAGAGATTTTTCAGCTTTTGGTAACTCTCAGGATTGTCTATGTCTCCAGGGCAGTAGAACAGACCTTGAGAGAAATCTTGCCAGAGTTCTTCAGGATCTACGCCGCCATGAGCCTCTTCCATCCCTTTCCGCATTTGTTCGCGGAAGTATTCATGACTCCACTCACGACGCGCCACACCGACAATCGTAGTTTCTGGGGGGATGCGTCTTTCCTTGCGTAATTTGTAAAGGGCAGGAACGAGTTTGCGCCAGGTTAAATCACCAGACGCGCCAAAGATGACGATGATTTGAGGTTCGGGCATCCCTTGTTGTTGTAGACCAACGCGCAAGGGATTTTCTAGGAGACTAACCATATCAGTTTTCGATTCTAGGTGAGGATTGGGGATTGGGGATTGGGGATTGGGGATTGGGGATTGGGGGGTATTGGGCATTGGGCATTGGGTATTGGGCATTGGGCATTGGACTCTGGGGAAAAACTCTCCCTTGTCTCCCCTGCTCCCTGCTCCCTCGCCTCCTCTGCGCCTCTGCTTTTTACCAGTCCCCAGTCCCTAGTCCCTAGTCCCCAGTCCCTATACTGGTGACAATAACTTGACTTTTCGCTCTAAAGAGTTCATTAGGGACTGGAACGGTTGGACAAATTTGTTAATGCCTTCGCTTAACAGTTCATCCATAACAGCATCGAGATTGATATTGATGTCAGGGTCTTTGAGGCTTTCTATGAGATGGTAAGCTTCATCTACTCCTGTTTCTAAACGATTGACAACATTACAGTGTTCAGCACAGGCAGTAATTGTCCCTGGTGGTAGGGTGTTGACGGTATCTGGGCCAATTAACTCATCAACGTACATGACATCGCTGTAGTTGGGGTCTTTGGTGCTGGTACTAGCCCACAATAATCTTTGCACTTTTGCACCTTTGGCGGCTAGGGCTTGCCAGCGATCGCTCTCAATAATTTTTTTGTACTCTTGATAAGCAATCTTTGCATTTGCGATCGCTACTTTACCTTTGACGGCTCTGAGTCTCGCTTCTAAATTAATATCATCAACACCGCGTTGTAGTTTGGCATCTATTTTGCTGTCCACATTACTATCAATGCGACTGAGGAAGAAACTAGCAACAGAGGCGATTTTACTAATATCTTTACCCTCTGCGACTCGTTTTTCTAGCCCCCGAATATATGCCCAAGCTGTGTTGATATAACTTTGAACAGAAAATAACAGGGTAATGTTAACATTAATACCCTCAGCTATTACCTGTTCTACGGCTGGCCACCCTGCTTCTGTCCCAGGGATTTTAATCATGATATTTTCCCGGCCAATTTCTTGGAAATAACGCCGAGCTTCATTGATTGTAGCTTGGGTATCATGGGCAATGGTGGGTGGGACTTCGATACTCACATAACCATCTTGTCCATTGGAGGCTTCATATACAGGGCGTAAGATATCACAAGCATTACGGATATCTGCAAACACTAAGGACTCATAGATTTTGTATGTGGGTAATTTGGCCTTAATGCCTGCCTCAATATCAGCATCATAAATTGCATTATCTGCGATCGCTTTTTCAAAAATAGCTGGATTGGAGGTAATGCCACAGATGCCTTGATTTTCCACAAGGTTTTGCAGTTCCCCTGATTGAATAATGTCACGGCTCAAATTATCCATCCAAATACTTTGGCCGTATTGTTTAATTTCTAGTAGATGATTAGTGGCCATAGTTATTATGTCACTCCATTAATGATGTTTCTAAGTGAATTTAACCAAACCCATCAAAGTTTTGACTTTAATGGGGACTTTTGCATTGTTGCTCTGTCAATCACTTATGACATCGGCCAGCTGAGATAATCTCTCAAGGTCATCCAAAAATTGTTACAGAAATTGCTGAGTAAGTGTTGAGTAACTCCTGAGTAAGTGCTGAGTGCTGTTAGCGGCAGTGCGGCGTTTAGCCGGTGCTGAGTCATCAATTCTTCAATTTTGAATTTTGTAGGCGTAAGCCTTCCCGAAGGGTATTTTGAATTTTGAATTGATTACTCTAATGTCCATTCTGAATAAACGACTCCACCTTGGCGACATCCTCTTTGCTACCAATAATTAATGGGGTGCGTTGATGCAGTTTTGTTGGCACTACGTCTAAGATGTCTACTAAGCCTGTAGTTGCACGACCACCAGCTTGTTCCATCACAAAGGCTAGAGGCGCAGTTTCATATAACAAGCGCAATTTTCCTTCTGGTTTTTGAATTGTACCTGGGTAAATAAATACACCACCTTGAACCAAAACTCTGTGGATATCACTTACCATTGCACCACTGTAGCGGGCTGTGTAACCTTCTGTGCGATGCACGTAACGGATATATTCCCGGTAGGATTCTTCCCATTGCCAAAAGTTACCTTCGTTAACGCTGTAAACAGCACCGTGATTAGGAATGCGGATGTTTTCTTCGGTGAGAATAAATTCTCCTAAGCTGGGGTCAAGGGTAAAGGAATGAACACCTGTGCCAATGGTGTAAACTAGCATGGTGCTTGGCCCATACAGGATGTAACCAGCAGCAATTTGTTTGCGTCCGTTGGTGAGGAGGTCTTTAGCTTGACCATCGATATCGTCTCCTTCTTGTTGACGAATCGAGAAGATAGAACCCAAACTCAAATTAATGTCGGTGTTGGATGAACCATCAATGGGGTCATAGAGTAGGGTATAACGACCGATGGGGCAGTTTTCGGGAATATAATAGGGTTCATCCATTTCTTCGGAAGCTAGGCGACACACTAAGCCACTTTGCTTAAACACGGAAATGAATACGTCATTAGCATAGACATCCATTTTTTTGACAGATTCGCCTTGGACGTTAACTTCTCCTGTAAATCCAAGAACGCCTTCCATTAAACCTGCACGGCTCATGTGACGGGAAATGAGTTTCCCAGCTAAAGCAATGCGGTTCATCAGCGCACTTAAGTCTTGTGCGTCTGGGGAAAAACTTTGTAACTGCTGTAGTACGTGCCGTGATAAGGTTGTACAATCACGATCTAAACTTTTGTCTGTAGCGTCTTTCCTAGACAAATCTAAAGGTTCTGAAGCTTTAGTCATTTTATCTACTTCCTAGCTAGTGCCTGTTTTTTGGGTAAGTCAGTTTAATTTGGGCAACTAATAGCTGCTGACTCTATCTTAGAAAGGTAATCTGATAACTTAGATGTGATTTTAGATAAACTAAAGGAATGAATGTTTCTGGCTGGTATGCTGGAAGCGATCGCTATTGCAGACCCATCAGTTGAACTGACGGTAACATCAATTTTTCCTACCAAAAAATCCGACGAGTTATTGAAGATTTTTAAACAAACATAACTAGTCGGATTAATATTCTATGTTTTGGGATGAATAGCTGATTATTGCTAGCAAATCATAACGTCATCACCTTGCTTTTCTCTAAGACTTTTGATACCGAGTAAGTTTCAACTTCCCCTAGGTTGCTGATCTTATCCAGATACATTCTGAGGGTTTAGGCTCACTTGTCATAAAGCTCACTCAAATTTTAGGGTAAAAGAAGATTTTTCCCTTTGTATCTGGGTGTTGAAAAATCATTTTTTCACAACAGATTTCAGGAAAATTCTCTTTCTACTCTTGATCATGAAAAGTAAACTTCATACTTAAGGTTGTTGCTTTATTACCAACAAAAGTGTTAGTATCATTCGCCTGCTGCTAAAAGTCTTGTCTCTTATTCCAACTACCTCGTCGGTCATCTTCTCGTGGTTTAGCTTTGTTGACTCTTAGTTGACGACCCATCCATTCTGCACCGTCTAGTTCAGTAATAGCGGCATCTTCTTGAGCATCTTCACTCATTTCAACAAAAGCAAAACCACGCATCCGACCGGTTTCACGGTCAGTAGGTAAAACAACTCTTTTGACTTCGCCGTAGTCTGCAAACACAGCTTTCAAGTCTGCTTCGGTAGCACGGTAAGAGAGATTTCCAACGTAGATAGTCATGTGGGATCAGGTAATTGTCAAAAACAAAGCGACTAGTTCAGCGATAAAACAGATTGCAAAACTTGCACAGTCTCTTTTAGGTCACAGATGGTCAATGTTGTAGGGCAGCAGTCATATTGCTAGCATTATCTTCAACTAATCCTTAACTGCGGCTGAACTGACGCATACGCTCATATGATAACTGATTGTGAGATTTTTCAAAGTGAGAGATTTTACAAACTATCAATAAATTCCGATTAGCAAGTCTTATATGTTTGATAGTTCAGGTAATTTTGTTGGCAGGAATACAATTTCATAGCAACAGATTCAAACCTGTCAACCCAGACCAAATCTGAATTTTTTCATTTTTAATTATTAATTACCAACTGACAATTCCTGACCACTGGACTTTTTTTTGTTGCTCACGGCGGTAGGAAAAGAAATAATCTGGAGTTTGGTAAGTACAATAAGGTGCGATCGCTATTTGTTCTAAATTAATTCCTAAATGTTCCAGTTGCAAAGCATTGATGCGGCGCACATCTAATCTGACTCTTCCTGGTTCTGGGTCAGCTAATAATGGTGAATTGGGTAACTCGTGTAAAGAATGAACAATCTTATGTTTGTCATCATGTGATATAATGCTGAGTCCAACTTCTGCTGCTACTTCTACAGAAACTTGGTAAACCTCTCCGGCAATGGCTGGCCCCATTGCAATTCGCAAGTCAGCTAAGTGACTACCTTGGGCTTGCATCCTGGCGATCGCAGTGGGGACAATTTTTTGAGCCGTACCCCGCCAACCTGCGTGTAATGCCGCTACCTGTCCAGTTTTAACATCCCCAATCAACACAGGGGTGCAGTCAGCACTTGCTACCCACACCGCTTGTAAAGGTTGCTCACTGATTAAACCATCAGCTAAAGCTAGAGCGTCTTCTTTCTCTAGGTTGCTGTCTACTTCTGTGGGAGTGAGAACTGTGTTGCCATGTACCTGTTTTAAGCGAAATGTTGATGCTTTTGAGTGTAGCACCTGTGTTAATTCCTGGGGCGATCGCGGCCAAAACTGCTGAGTAAAAAAGCCGTGTTGCCAATTTCCTAAGAGACTACAAGTTAGGTATGGTAGTCCCTCCCAATTCTGCCAATGCCAAGTGTGCATCTTGAACCAAACCTAAACAGAAACTTATCCGCCAATTAATGCTAACTTGAACAACGGAATTTGGGTGAATGGCTGTGGAATTTGATCAGCAAAAATTACTAGCTGCCCTCAGTGCAGGGCGAGAGTATGATTATTTACCGTTTTCTCTACATATTTTTAACAGTGTGAACTCAACCAACCTAACCCTATGGGAATTACTCAAACAAGGGGCAGGTGTAGGAACTGTAGTTATTGCCACACAACAAACATCTGGTAAGGGGCAATGGGGAAGGCAGTGGGTTTCCCCAACAGGAGGATTATATCTTTCTGTAGCGATCGCACCTAATTTAGCAGCTAACGCCAGCTACCAACTGACTTTAGCTACTGCCTGGGGCATTGCTGATCAGTTGCGTCAATGTGGTATTAGTGTAGGGATTAAATGGCCGAATGATTTAGTATTAGAGGGTCGTAAATTAGGTGGCATTTTAACAGAAACCAAAGTGAACCAAGGCAAAATCACACAAGCTGTGATTGGTGTTGGTGTTAACTGGTCAAATCCAGTGCCAGAAACAGGGATTAATTTACAGTCATGGTTGGAGAGCAGGGGAGGAGGGGGGCAGGGGGGCAGGGGTGCAGGGGAGGCAGGGGGAGACAAGGGAGACAAGGGAGACAAGGGAGACAAGGGAGACAAGGGAGACAAGGGAGAAATATTTAAGCCAATGCCCGATGCCCAATGCCCCATGCCCCATGCCCAATGCCCCATGCCCAATGCCCCATGCCCCATCCCCAATCTAGAAACCTTAACCTGTAAGGTTTTACTAGGAATAGAATCCGGTATGGCTTGCCTTTTAGAAGCAGGAGTAAGTGTACTTGTGTCTCGCTATGTAGAATTGTTGGTGAACATGGGCGATCGCATTTACGTCAACGATCTAGCAGGCAATGTTGTCGGCGTGACACCTCAAGGAAATTTACGAGTATCCTTAGAGACGGATTGCATAACTGATATAAAAACACCAGAAATTTCTGTAGAACCCGGTAAAATTAGTTTGGGTTATCGTAAGTCTTGAGGTTCGTATTCGGTTTGTTTATAATTTCGCTCTTTGGGCAAGACAAACCACTAGCATCATCTCTTTAGCTAAATAAGACACAACTCAACTGAGAGAAAAAATGACGCAGCGCAATAACTCTGCCCATAATCCGAAAAAACATCTAGCCTACACTCTACCAGCACAAGGTCTGTGTTGGTTAAGTAGCGTTAGCCTTCTTAGTGGGGGTTTGGTGTTTGCTCAAACAGAAACATCAATAGATAACATCGTTCCCACTATTGAAAATTCCCAACCGACACCAGCAACAAATTTTGTGAAAAAAGATGTCGTTGTGCCAAAGGCATCACAACCACAGCTGAAATTATCAGAACGGCAACGTCAACTGAGACAAAGATTAGCGCAACCAGAAGTTTCTCAGTCACCCAAGCCAATTAGAAAATCTCAACCAAAAATTGAGATTGAGCCGACTGAGCCAGTTGTAAGTAAGAAAAGATCACAGCCACAAGTAGAGACTTCCCAAGTTGCACCCAATCCAGACTCAAAAGTTAAACCGCAATTTGAAGTAACTACCCCGAAAGTTTCCTTACCTGATCAAAAACCAGCAGTTGCTCAACCATCAATAACTAATAAAAAACCAGTAGTTGCCGAGCCATCTAACCAACCCGATAAAAATCAAAGCATTACAGTTCGGCAACCAAAACAGGATTATAACAACGCTTATATTGACCCCCAAGATTACAGCACCAATAATGCTGGTACTTATCAAGCACCAAATTCTGTAATTCTCACAGAACGCTCTAGTGGTTGTCGCACCGTTTTGTCGGCTGGACAAGGGGTAGCTGGTAGCGGGTGCGCTCAAACACCATCTGTAGCTAATTCCAGTGGTAAATCATCCCCCACATGGTTGAAAAAAAGTCAAACTGCTCAGTTAGCTACGACATCACCAGTCCGTTCCGTAGCCAATACTAATAGCCAAAGCAGATGGCGTGGTTCTCAGGTGAGTGCTGGTAGCGTTAATAAAGGGTCTTTTCAAGCTAACCGATTTATCCCTAACCCCAGTGAGTTCGCTACTACTAAAGTAAGTGCTACTCCCATTGCCCCCAGTGCTGGTACATTACCCCCACCAATGGCAGAGGGGAACATTGCACCTCGTGTAAGTAATGTAAGTTATGATATCCCCTTAGCTTCAGTATTGCCCAAAATCCCCTACACAGGCACATTAGCCTACCGTGGTGGTAGTGGTATGGTGTATCCCTTAGCGATGGCTGCCCCAATTACATCTTTATTTGGCTGGCGGATTCATCCCATTACAGGCGATCGCCGTTTCCATGCTGGTACTGATTTAGGCGCGCCTCTAGGTACACCAATTTTAGCTGCTGCCAAAGGTCAAGTCACAACTGCTGATTGGGTAGGTGGTTACGGTTTAACCGTCATCCTCAACCACAGTTCTGCTCAACAGACACTGTATGGTCATATGTCAGAAATCTTGGTTCAACCAGGACAATGGGTAGAACCCGGAACTGTAATTGGGCGAGTAGGTAGCACTGGTAACTCCACAGGCCCCCACCTCCATTTTGAAGTCCGTCACCTGACACAAAACGGATGGGTAGCTGTTGACCCTGGTGTACAATTACAAGTAGCCTTGAGCCAGTTATTACAAGGCGTGCAGACAGCCCAGGCATTGAAGAAGGAGTAGGGACTGGGTAAGGGGCAGGGAGCAGGGGGCAGGGAGCAGGGGGCGGGGGAGACAAGGTAGACAAGGTAGACAAGGTAGATTATATCTTTCATGCCCTATGCCCTATGCCCTATGCCCTATGCCCTATGCCCTATGCCCTATGCCCTATGCCCCATTCCCCATTCCCCATTCCCTATAAATACCCGTGTTCTACTAAAAATGCGGGTGTAATAGAATCATCAGTGGTGCTGAGAGATTTTTTGCCAGGGTGAAGAAATTTTTCTACATATTTACCGAGAATGTCGCCTTCTAAGTTGACTAAACTACCAGACACGAGATAGCGGAGATTGGTGTCAGCGTAGGTAATCGGAATCACGGCGACGGTAAATTGAGATAATTCTGGTTCGTAAGCAGCTACCGTCAAACTAATGCCATTGACAGTGATACTTCCCTTGGGGACAATGTAACGAGCGATCGCTTCTGGTGCAGTGAAAGTCATTTCCCAAGAACTGGCAGTCTGTTGAGCATCTAGCAAGCTGCCTACACCGTCTACGTGACCCATAACAAAATGACCCCCTACTTTACCGCCAACGCGTAGTGAAGTTTCTAGGTTAACGTAGCTTTGTTGTGTTTGCTCATAGCCTAGAGTTGTGCGGCGCAAAGTTTCCGGGGAAGCTGAGGCAATGAATCCTGCTGGCAAAATTTCTTCTACTGTTAGGCAAACACCGTCTACAGCAACACTGTCACCGTAAGCCAGATCCTGCATAATTGATGATGAATGACTCACACAAGTAATTTGCCATGAATCACCCCCTAGGGGTTTGATTGTTCCTAATGCTTGAATTAATCCTGTAAACACGGTTCTTTTGCAAAACTAACTCTATTTATTGCCTAATTTGGCAGAAAATCCACTGGTAATTATCACAAGAATGTCGAACATCTGAGTATATTTTCTGACTGTTTTTATTATAAGGTAATTAACACAATGGCATCCTTCACAAGTCATACTTGGTTAAGAAGGTTATTGTCTACAAAGAACCTTTTAATTTACTCTGGTGTTCACAACCAGTTCGGAGTTTAATAGAGGCAATTATAGAGAACAATGCCTATGTTTATTTCTGTTGCTCATTACCCCGTAAAGGGTATTATTTATCACTTAGCAATTAAGCACTCAAAGGATTGTAGAGGGTTAGCCAATGATTGAGATGAAAGTCGCTGGCATAGCATTAGATGCCATAACCCGTAGTCCCATAGTTTTGTTAAAAGATGCTTCCGATCGCCGGGCATTACCAATTTATATTGGACAAGAACAGGCTAGGGCAATTATGGGCGCATTGGAGAATCAAAAACCTCCTCGACCCTTAACCCATGACCTAATTGTGAATATTCTAGAAACCTGGAGTATGACTCTAGAAAAAGTGATTATTCATTCTTTGCAGAAGGATACGTTTTATGCAGCATTAATTGTGCAGCAAGGCGAAGTTAAAAAAGAAATTGATGCTCGGCCTAGTGATGCGATCGCCGTGGCATTACGTACAAATACTCCAATTTGGGTGATGGAAGAAGTTATTGCTGATGCTTCGATTCCTGTTGATCGGGATGCTGATGAAGCAGAACAACAAGCCTTCCGAGAATTTATTTCTAACCTTCGTCCTGAAGATTTAATTAAACGATTTGGTAATGACGAAAGTTAAGCTATTGTTAAGTGCTGAGTCTGAAATAGCTACCAATACCAACTCAAACCCCCAAACCAAATTTAATTTCGTAATTACGTAACTTGCTTTGGCGTAGCGGTATTACGAGTTACGTAGCTTGCTTTGGCGTAGCGGTATTACGAATTACGAATTACGAATTACGAATTACCCAGACTTAGCACTTTCAAGTCAAAACTTAACTTTATGCACTACCGACGCTTTGGGAAAACAAATCTTGATCTATCGGTTTTTTCTCTAGGTACAATGCGCTACCTTGCTGATGTTGAAACTGCACAGCAAACTATAGCCAAAGCCTTAGAAATGGGAATTAATCATATAGAAACAGCTAGAGGTTACGGTAAAAGTGAGGAGTATTTAGGGGCAGCGATCGCAGATGGATTATCAGTAACCCGTTCCCAAGTGTATATTACTACCAAAATTCCACCCACAGCTGATGCAGACAGTATGCGGCGGTGCATTGATGAATCCTTAACTAGATTAAATTTAGATTATTTAGATTGTTTGGGGATTCATGGCTTGAATACGTGGGAACATCTGGAGTTGGTGCAGGCCAAAGGTGGTTGTATGGCAGCCGTTGCAGAAGCGATCGCTGACGGTAGAATTAAACACGTTGGCTTTTCTACCCACGGCAGCTTAGATTTAATTCAAGCGGCAATAGCTACAGATTTATTTGAATTTGTCAATCTACATTATTACTATTTTTTCCAAAGAAATGCCCCAGCCATTCAGTTAGCAACTGAGAAGGATATGGGCGTTTTTATTATTTCTCCGGCTGACAAGGGAGGACGACTTTATACACCACCCCAAACCCTGAAAAATTTGTGTCAGCCATTTTCACCTTTAGAATTAAACTATCGATTTTTATTAAGTGATCAACGCATTACTACCCTCAGTGTAGGGGCAGCGAATCCACAGGAATTAGTAGAACCGTTAAAAGTTGCTGATAGGAATGGTGAGTTAACATCAGCAGAAATTTCAATTTTTCAAAGGTTAGAAAATCATCAAAACCAAGTTTTAGAAAATGAAAAGTGTAGCCAATGCTATGCTTGTTTACCCTGTCCAGAAAAGATTAATATTCCCGAAGTTTTACGCTTACGTAATCTAGCTGTAGCCTACGACATGAAAGATTACGGGCAATATCGTTATGGGATGTTTGAAAATGCTGGCCATTGGTTTCCAGGGATGAAAGCTAACCGTTGTACAGAATGCGGTGATTGTTTACCTCGGTGTCCAGAAAAATTAGATATTCCTGGTTTATTAGCAGATACTCATGAGCGATTAAAGGGTAAATCTGGTAGAAGACTTTGGGGGTAATTCGTAATACCCTCTGGGTTCGCGTAGCGTTCTCGGAGAGTAGCAAGCTACGTAACGATGCTCCCCCCCGCTACGCTCTAAGCGCAGCTATGCCGCAGGCTTTACGTAATTGAGAATGGTTGGATATCTTGCTTGAAGACTACGTTAAACTGTTTGGTAAGATTATGAAAATCTTTTGAGGCGATCGCTACTTAATAAAACTATGCAAATTACCCAACAGCGATATTACACGCCAGAGGAATATTTAGCCCTAGAAGAAGCGGCTGAATACAAAAGTGAATATATCGATGGACAAATAATTCCAATGGCAGGCGGAACAGTAAATCATAACCAAATAGCACTGAACTT
Source organism: Aliinostoc maniaoense (assembly GCF_058172895.1). NCBI lineage: Bacteria > Bacillati > Cyanobacteriota > Cyanophyceae > Nostocales > Nodulariaceae > Aliinostoc > Aliinostoc maniaoense. The sequence goes on from NZ_CP187952.1 coordinate 783,011, forward strand.
CAGCACTGAGTTAAATTTTGCTTTCAAAAGGCAAAACTATCACGTTTATATGGGTGATGTTCGTCTATGGATACCTGAAAGACGTATCTACACATATCCAGATGTGATGATTGTGGCGGGTGAACCAGAATTTTTCAATAATCGCCAAGATATGATTCTCAACCCCCAGGTAATAGTGGAAGTTTTATCTGATTCTACTAGAGGTTATGACCACGAAGGTAAATTCCATGCTTATCGGACAATTGGTACTTTCCAGGAATATGTGTTAATAGATCAAACTCAAATCTATGTAGAACAGTTTTCTAAAACTGGTAAAAAGCAATGGAATCTACGCCAATATGATGCAGAAGATGAAAAAATATCTCTAGTTACTTTACCCTTTGAGATTTCCTTACAGGATATATATCACAAGGTAAAGTTTGAACCTGTGGAATCTGAGGGCGAAAGGGTTGATATTGATTAGGCAGTGCTACAACCCTGTTTTTAGGGAATGCGATCGCTATTTTTTCATCCTCATAAATTAATTAGTTTTCATTGTCTTTGTGATGATTATTTTTAGGTTGCTCAGTTTCTATTAGTTGTGAAATAAACACATCAGGTTTTCTACTTACAACAGATATAATTCTATCAATCGCAGTTACTTCATTTATTTTTACAACCATTTCCCACAAAGTATCTTCCTCATTTTCTTTGTTGTGAGTCCTGTGTTGAAACCACAGTAAATCATCCCAAACCCGAATAATTTTGGCAAAATACCATTTATCTCGTATCAGTATCCAGATTTCTTGATCTAAGTAGGAATGTAGAATAGATTTCACAATATTTCAAATAATCAAAAATGATGTGCTAAATATTATTTGAGTATTCTATATTAAACAACAGTAAACATACTATATATTAGATATTTTTTGCAAAATTTTATACTATTAAGACCTTCTTTGGTGTAGAGACGCGATTCATGGCGTATTGAAAGTCCTCGTTTGCAATTAGACTAAAAAAGCGTCCCTCGCCAAGAGGAACGCTTTTTATTTAGCTAGAAGCCAGAAGATTAACCGTTGATAGCAGGTGCGCTGATAGCAACAGGAGCAACTTCACCAGCAGCTAAGTCTAAGGGGAAGTTGTGAGCGTTACGCTCGTGCATTACTTCCATACCTAAGTTAGCGCGGTTGATTACGTCAGCCCAGGTAGCAATAACGCGACCTTGAGAATCAATGATGGATTGGTTGAAGTTGAAACCGTTCAGGTTGAACGCCATTGTGCTGATGCCCAATGCGGTGAACCAGATACCAACTACAGGCCATGCTGCCAAGAAGAAGTGCAAGGAGCGGCTGTTGTTGAAGGACGCGTATTGGAAAATCAAACGGCCGAAGTAACCGTGTGCTGCAACGATGTTGTAGGTTTCTTCTTCTTGTCCGAATTTGTAACCGTAGTTTTGAGATTCGGTTTCGGTGGTTTCACGCACCAAGGAAGAAGTTACCAATGAACCGTGCATTGCAGAGAACAAGCTACCACCGAATACACCAGCCACACCTAACATATGGAAGGGGTGCATCAGGATGTTGTGTTCTGCTTGGAACACGATCATGAAGTTGAATGTACCGGAGATACCCAAGGGCATACCGTCGGAGAATGAACCTTGTCCGATGGGGTAGATCAAGAATACTGCGGTTGCAGATGCCAAAGGTGCAGAGTATGCTACGCAGATCCAAGGACGCATTCCCAAGCGGTAGGATAATTCCCACTGACGACCTAGGTAGCAAGCGCATCCGATCAAGAAGTGGAAAATTACCAATTGGTAAGGGCCACCGTTGTACAACCACTCATCTAAGGAAGCTGCTTCCCAGATGGGGTAGAAGTGTAAACCAATGGCGTTGGAAGAAGGAACAACTGCACCAGAGATGATGTTGTTTCCGTAGATTAATGAACCTGCAACGGGTTCGCGGATACCATCGATGTCTACTGGAGGTGCAGCGATGAAGGCGATGATGAAGCAGGTGGTTGCGGCTAGTAAGGTGGGGATCATTAATACGCCGAACCAACCGACATAAATCCGGTTTTCGGTGCTGGTGATCCACTCACAGAACCGCTCCCATACGTTCGCGCTTTGACGCTGTTGTAAGGTTGTGGTCATTTTTTTATGATTGCTTTGATTTTTATGAATTTAGGTAAGGAAAAATACTTACCTGCTTACAACCTTAAAGGCACGATTGAGTTTTGTAAAGGGATTTTAATTTAAATTTACTTATAACATACATTTGATTTACTTATTAATTACGTCCCGTGGGTAGGGTGCGTCAAAAACCGGGTTTCTGAACAAAAAACCCGGTTTTTAATAACGTATGGTTAGGTTCTATCGCACTGACGCACCCTACAGTTTGGATATTTTTTGATCTGGAAGTCGCTCAATCAACCAGGAGGCCATGCCATCTGCCGTCCTCCGAGGATGTGCAGATGTAGATGGTAAACAGTTTGGCCGCCATCATTACCCGTGTTGATAACGACACGATAGCCCTCTGTTAATCCGGCTTCTTGCGCCACACGCTTGGCAGTTAATAAAAGATGCCCTAAAACAGACTGATCTTCGGGCGTGGCATCGGCTAATTTGGGAATTGGTTTTTTAGGAATGAGCAGAATGTGTACTGGTGCTTGGGGACTAACATCTTTAAAGGCCAGGGCTAAATCATCTTCATAAACGATGTTAGCGGGAATTTCTCGGCGGATAATTTTACTGAAAATTGTCTCTGTGGTTTCACTCATGCGTTTCTAATTATTCATCTGCTAGAGATTCTAAAGGTTTACTGTTTATAGAAGAAATATTTAACTAATGCTTGCTAGAGTTTGGAGTGCGTCAATTGTCGGCATCGATGCCGTTAAAGTGGGCGTAGAGGTGGATGTTTCAGGGGGTTTACCAGGAATTGTGGTTTTGGGGCTACCAGATTCAGCAGTTCAGGAGTCGAAGGAGAGAGTCAAAGCGACTTTAAAAAATGCTGGATTTGGGTTTCCGATGCGAAAAATTGTGATTAACTTAACGCCTGCTGATTTACGTAAGGAAGGCCCTTGTTTTGATTTGCCTATCAGTGTGGGGATTTTGGCAGCTTCTGAGCAAGTTAAGGCGGATTTGTTGGGAGATTATATTTTTTTGGGTGAAGTGTCATTAGATGGTAGCTTGCGTCCGGTGGCTGGTGTTTTACCTATTGCGGCTACTGCTCAAAAAATGGGAATTACAGGTTTAGTTGTACCTGCTGATAATGCTCAAGAAGCATCAGTGGTAGAGGGTTTAGAGGTATATGGCTGTAAGAATATCTGTGAGGTGGTTGATTTATTGAATCATCCAGGGAAGTACAAACCTGTAAAGTTGGATGAAACCAAAAAGTTACCAGAGATAGTTAATGCTGTTGCAGATTTAAAGGATGTCAAAGGACAAGCTCATGCTCGTCGCGCCTTAGAAATTGCGGCGGCTGGGGGGCATAATTTGATATTTGTGGGGCCGCCTGGGAGTGGTAAAACGATGTTAGCAAGACGCTTACCAGGGATTTTACCACCATTGAGCTTTGCGGAAGCTTTAGAAGTGACTCGGATTCACTCTGTGGCTGGTTTATTAAAGAATCGTGGCTCATTAGTGCGCGATCGCCCTTTTCGTAGTCCCCATCATTCAGCATCAGGGCCATCTTTAGTTGGTGGTGGTGGGTTTCCACGTCCTGGGGAAATTTCCCTATCTCATCGGGGTATTTTATTTCTGGATGAATTAACAGAATTTAAACGGGATGTCTTAGAATTTCTGCGTCAGCCCTTAGAAGATGGTTTTGTGACGATATCCCGCACCAAACAATCAGTCACATTTCCGGCACAATTTACTTTAGTCGCTAGTACTAATCCCTGTCCTTGTGGTTACTACGGGGATACTATTCAGCAATGCACCTGCTCACCCAGACAAAGAGAACATTATTGGGCAAAACTTTCTGGCCCCTTGATGGATCGGATTGATTTACAAGTGGCGGTGAATCGCTTGAAACCTGAAGAAATTACCCAACAACCCACAGGAGAAGCTTCCATATCTGTACTGCATCGGGTACAACAAGCACGCGATCGCGCTACGGCTCGTTTCCAAAATGAACCAAATCTGCGTTGTAATGCCCAAATGCAAAGCCGACACCTGCAAAAATGGTGCAAATTAGATGATGCTAGCCGCAATTTATTAGAAGCTGCAATTAAAAAATTAGGTTTATCAGCCAGAGCTAGCGATCGCATTCTCAAAGTTGCCCGCACCATCGCAGATTTAGCAGGTGATGAAGAACTCAAAGCCAATCATCTAGCTGAAGCCATCCAATACCGCACTATAGATAGAATGCAATAAAGGACAGATATAATTAAGACAGAAATGAGTTCGCTGCATTCATTAATATGCCTATATTACTAGACTTGACAGTTGAGCAAGTAATTGCGTTAGTCAAGCAATTACCTCTAGATGGGAAAAAAGTTTTATTCGAGGTACTCCAACAAGAATTAGGGGATGAAGAGAATCCCTGGCTAAAATTAGCTGGGAAATATCAAGATGATCCACAATTTGATCAAATGTTAGCGTACATAGATGCTGAGAGACAAGAATCAGATGCTCAAGGGGAAACTAAGTGAGTTTATGGATTCTTGATACTGATCATTTGTCGCTTTTGCAGCGAGGAAATCCGATTATCTACAAGCGTATCAGTGAAATTAGAGCCTCGGAAATTGCGATCACAATTATTTCAGCCGAAGAACAAATTAGGGGAAGACTCAATATTATTAGGCGAGCTAGTTTAGGTAATGAGCTTGTTTTAGCCTATCGGCGGTTGCAAGATTTATTAGACGACCTCAAAACTATAAATATTCTTGATTTTAGTCCAGAAGCCACGGCGATTTATGATGATTTAATTCGCCAAAAAGTACGGATTGGAACGAGAGATTTAAGGATTGCAGCGATCGCACTTGCCATGAAAGGAACTATAGTAACTCGCAATCAGCGAGATTTTGAGCAAGTCCCTGGTTTAAAAATTGTAGATTGGACGGTAGAGTAGAGGCGATCGCGCTTTTGCAGAGTAATTATATATCAATAAATTCATCAGGGATGCGATTGCCTTCAATATAGGCATTAATTTCATCTTGATGATCGCTGTAATAACTCAACGCGTCAAAAACTTGTGCCAAAGTTAGGTGAGGTAAGCCTTGAGGAATTTCTTCAGGAGAAACACCCATACGCCAAGTTTCAACGATCGCTCTGACTGATGTACGAGTTCCCTTGATAATTGGCTCACCACCCAGAATATGCTCATCTTTGACAATATAAAGATGCTCTGTTGCTTGAACCATAGCTGTCAGTATGTTAAAGAATCTTCCTATAAAATAATTTTATCAATTGGTTGAGAGTGATCAGTCAAAAGTTAACTGATCACTGATCACTAATTTAAGCCTTTGGTTTGTAGGTAGAAGCAACGTGCAGTTCCTTCAATTGCTTGACATCTACACCAGAAGGTGCATCTGTTAACAAACAACGGGCTTGTTGTGTCTTCGGAAAAGCGATGACATCCCGGATGGAATCTTCCCCAGCTAGTAACATCACCAACCGATCTAAACCGTAGGCGATGCCACCATGCGGTGGTGTACCATACTCAAATGCTTCCAAGAGAAAGCCAAACTTATTTTGTGCTTCTTCAGGAGATAAGCCAATCGCTTCAAACACCTGTTCTTGAATATGCCGTTGATAAATCCGCAGACTACCGCCGCCAACTTCAAAGCCATTGAATACTAAATCATAGGCTTGGGCGCGGGCGGTTTTTAAGTCGTGTAAATCGTCGGGATGGGGGGCTGTAAATGGGTGGTGTAATGCTTCTAGGCGTTTTTCGTCGGCATTCCACTCAAACATGGGGAAATCGACAATCCAGAGGAGATTAATTTTTTCAGGATCGATTAAGTTAAATTCTTTGGCGACAACTTGACGTAATCTATCTAAAGTCTTATTGACAGTAAAAGCATCGCCTGCACCAAACAATAGTAAATGTCCTGGTTGCGCGCCTGTACGCTTTAAGATTTCCTGTTTTTGTTCTTCTGAAAGGTTATCTTTGATTGCGCCGATGGTGTCGATTTCGCCGTTTTCTCGCACACGGATATAAGCTAAACCTTTAGCACCGGCTTCGCTGGCTTCTTTGAATAAATCGCCACCGGGTTTGATGCGGACATTAGAAATTTGCTCGTTACCGTTGGGGATGGGGAGAATTTTGACGATGCCACCATGAGCTACAGCATCTCGAAAGACTTTAAAACCGGAGTCTTTCATCACATCGGAAACGTTGACTAATTCCAAACCGTAGCGGGTATCTGGTTTATCGCTACCGTAACGCTCCATCGCTTCAGCGTAGGTGAGACGGGGGAATGGTGTATGTAATTCAATCCCTTTAACGATTTTGAAGATATAACTAACTAACTTTTCGTTGAGTTGGATAATTTCTTCTTGAGACATGAAACTCATTTCCATGTCTAATTGGGTAAATTCTGGTTGTCTGTCGGCGCGTAAATCTTCATCGCGGAAGCAACGGGCAATTTGATAGTATCTATCCATTCCCGATACCATCAATATTTGTTTAAATAATTGTGGTGATTGGGGTAAGGCGAACCATTCACCTTCATTAACGCGACTAGGTAGAATATAGTCCCTTGCGCCTTCTGGGGTAGAACGGGTGAGGATAGGGGTTTCTACTTCTATAAAACCCTCTATGTCTTCCAAGTAGCGGCGCATAGCTTTCACGACTTGATGACGTAGCTGCATATTCCGCGCCATGCGATCGCGTCGTAAATCCAAGTAACGATATTTTAACCGCAAATCTTCCCGCACTGTTTCAATATCGGCACTGGAAACTTGAAAGGGTAACTGTTTCCGCACACCATTGAGCAGAGTAATTTTATCGGCGTAAATTTCCACTTCCCCGGTAGGGATGCGGGTATTCAGCGATTCTTCGGGACGTTGTGTGACTCTGCCTGTGATTTCGACAACGTACTCATTACGTAGAGAGTTAGCCTGTTCGTAGGAATCTGGGGTGCGTTGCGGATCGCTGACAATCTGGACTGTACCAGAGCGATCGCGTAAATCCAAGAATATCACGCCCCCATGATCGCGGCGACGGTCTACCCATCCATACAAGGTAACAGTTGCTCCAATATGCTCTTTTCGGAGTTCGCCGCAATAGTGAGTTCGCATAGTTATTTATCTGTTCTTCCGGGCTAGATTGGGTGGTGAATGACAAAGCTTTCCCATTATCTAGCATCAATCGTATCTAATTGAAGAACAGTTAGCATAATCTCATGACACTAGATTCTCAAACCTAAATACCAAAACCGTATTTCTCTCCGAGAGGCTAACACCCCTTCTGGGCAATATCTCCCCTGTTCCCTTGCTCCCCTCCTCCCCTGCTTTTCATGTAGGGTGCGTGACGCTGCGAAAATATTGCAACGTAGTCATGAGACTGATAGCGTCACGCACCAACTATTAATTGTGACACTTGCGTAAGTCCTGATAAGTTAATCTAGCGACAAAGATATTACGAGAGTTTAAATGTTGTGAACAACAGCTTATTGATTTATAAATAACGCCGTGTGCAACTTGCTCTCAAACCTAACCCCCAACCCCTTCCCTACAAGGGAAGGGGAGCAAGAATTAAATTAGAGAGGTTGCCACACCATACCATACGTCTGATAACTGATAATTGATAAGGTACTTCCAGATAAAAAAATATCCAAACTGTAGGGTGCGTCAGTGTAATAGAATCTAACTATACTCAGAAATTATTCATACTGACGCACCCTACCCAACGATTAATTTCGGATAATTTATTTTTTGGTGTTCCCTAGCTGTTTTAGCCTTGATGGCGTGGTGCATTGAAGGCTTCCCAACCGGCTTTGACTGCATTTTGTAGACGGGTACTAAAATCTACAAATTCTTTCATCATTAAATGCCAGTTTCTTTCTGTTTCTTCTTGAAATACTGCCCAATAATATTCTAGGCGATCGCGTTCCATAATTTTTTCACCTTCAATAGCTGCCCGTGCTTTGCGTACAGCATTTAAATAAGTTTCACGGGTAAGTTTACCTGCTGATTCTGCTTCTGATTGAGCGCGTCTTCTTAATGCTTCAATTAATGATTTGGTTTCGCGCTTTACTTCATCACTTTCACCAGCCATTTCAGTTTCTACTAGTTCATCAGTTTGTGGGCTAATTTCTACAACGATTGTAGATTCCACGATTTCCACAGAGTCGATGTTGTCATTATTCATGGTTGAGACATCCTTTTAGTTGTTAGGGAATGGGGAATGGGGAATGGGGAATGGGGAACAGGGGGAGACAAGGGAGACAAGGGGGCAGGGAGCAGGGAGCAGGGGGAGTAAAACTCTTCAATTTTGTTCTTCAATTTTGTAGGCGCAAGCCTTCCCGCAGGGTATTTTGAATTTTTCTGCCCTATGCCCTAATTTGCTGTTCTATTCTCAGTAATTGCTCAACTCGTGCTTCTGTAGCAGGGTGACTAGAAAATAAGTTACCGAGAAACTGCCCTGAGATGGGATTGATAATTAATAGCGGTTCAAAGGCGGGGTTAGCATCTAAAGGTAGTTGCTTGGCGGTAGCTTCTAATCTTTGCAATGCACGAGCTAAAGCGCGGGGATTACTTGTTAATTTAGCAGCACCAGCATCAGCCGAAAACTCTCTTGTGCGGGATATTGCTAATTGAATAATTGTGGCGGCGATAGGAGCGAGAATAACTGTTAACAATACGCCTAAAGGATTTCCACCTCTTTCTCCATCTCTACCACCTCCACCACCAAACCATAGGCTATAACTTAGCATCTGCGCTAGGAAAGATATTGCACCGGCGACGGTAGCAGCTACGGCTTGGGTTAAGGTGTCACGGTTAATAATGTGAGTTAATTCGTGAGCAATTACTCCTTCTAATTCATCCTCTGGCAAGATATTTAAAATACCTTCAGTAACAGCTACTGCTGCGTGTTCGGGATCTCTGCCTGTGGCGAAAGCATTAGCAGTTTGACTGGGAACAATATACACTCCCGGCATAGGAATATTTGCCCGTTGTGATAATCTCTGCACCATGCGATATAGTCCAGGTGCTTGGCTTTCACTTACTGGCTGGGCGCGATAAACTGACAGGGCAATTTTATCTGATTGATACCAGGAAAATAAGTTAGTGACTGCGGCTAATCCAATACCGATAATTAAGCCGCCAGTGCCACCAATTACCCAATAACTAATAGCAATTAATAAGCCACTGAGGGCAGCAAGTAATGCAAGTGTTTTGAATTGATTTCCCATGTTGATGCTCTCCTATCCTACTTATGGTTTATTGATTATGTATAGGAAGTATCGTTAATGTTTGGTTTTATTTTTAAACGCATACCGCCAAGGGCGGAACCCGCAGGGTAGGGGCGCGGAGGTTTGAGGCTGTGTTTTAATTGTAGTTATTTGAGGATGGATTTATCAGGTAGAAATTGTCTCCCTAGATAAGTACGGTTTTCACTCTCAGGTGAGCATTACTCATTACTTATTACTTATTACTCATTACTTATTACTCATTACTCATTACTCATTACTTATTTAATTTTAGGTAATTTGATAGATGATCTTCTTAAAGGTTTAGTCGTTACTGTCTAACATTTTGATGTATAGCCAAGCTAAAAATATGGTATTGTAGATTTTAATGATGGCAATGGAGCTTGCCAAAACCGCTATTCCAGAACAAAAAATATAAATTTGGAAAGCTGATAGCTCCTACTCTCCTTGTTGATTGCAGGATAGTAGGAGCTTTGTTGTATTTATCTCCAGACTTCCTGTAGTCAGCATTTATCTACAAGTCGCTGCTTTGGAGGTTACGGGATGTTATTTAGCATATTGTGGATTTTAATGATGGGCTTTTTTGTTGGTCAAATTGCTCGTCGTTTGGGTGCGCCGCCTTTAATTGGCATGATTTTAGTGGGGATTTTTCTTAGTCCTGGGGTATTGAATGTCATCAGTCCAGATGTGTTAGGTGCTGCTGATGAGTTGAGAACTTTGGCGGTAATGATTATTTTAATGAAAGCTGGACTGGGATTAGACAGAGAAAAGTTGGCTGAACAGGGAACTGTGGCGTTACGTTTGGGTTTTTTACCTGCGATGTGTGAAGCGATCGCTATTGCAATTGCGGCTATGGTAATATTTCAGTTTAATTTCACCACGGGTTTACTTTTAGGTTGTATTATCGGTGCTGAGTCTCCGGCTGTGATTGTTCCGGGAATGTTACGTCTGAAAAGTTTAGGTTTGGGTGTAACTAAAGGTATTCCCGATGCAATTTTAACTGGTAGTGCTTTATCTGATGTTTTGTTATTACTGGTTTTTAGTTTACTGCTAAATTTCTTGCGGGATGGTGATGTTGAGCAAATTACTCTGTTGGGCGGGTTCACTGTCAACACTGTTTATTTACTTCCCATCCAGGTAATTTTACAAATTCTCTTGGGCGTTTTATTTGGTTATTTTGCGGCTCGGTTACTGGTTTTAGTATTAACCAAACAAAACTGGACTCAAAATGCTGTACAAGATACTGTCATCGCCGCAAGTTTGGCTTTATTTCTGGTGATTATTGCTAATACATTGCCTTACTTTTCTGGATATCTGGCAACAATGGCGATGGGATTTTTTTTAATTGAATTAGATGCGCCTTTAGCTAGAAGATTACGGGGTGGTTTTGATAGTTTATGGGTGGTAGCTGAGATTTTTTTGTTCGTTTTATTAGGAGCAAGTATTCAGTTACAAACATTGGAGAAGGTTTTTTTACCAGGTGTTTTAGTGCTGGTAATTGGTTTATTGATTGGGCGGATGATTGGATGGTATCTTTCTACTTTGGGTAGTAATTGGAATTGGCACGAAAGATTATTTTTACTCCCAGGAAACTCTGCTAAAGCCACAGTACAAGCCGCTATTGGGGCAATTCCTTTAGCTCAAGGGATTGCAGGAGGTGAGATCATGTTAGCGATCGCAGCTCTTTCAATTCTCATTACAGCACCTTTGGGGGCTTGGTCTACAGCTTTTTTTGCGCCTAAATTGTTAACTAAAGGCGAAGTTGACCCCACAAAGGTAACAGTTGCTACTCGCACTCTATTACTTGCAGCAGTAGATACATCTAGTTTAGCCACACAAGTTTTAACTAAAGCGGCAGATTTAGCACGGCGTAGTAATGGTGAAGTTATCGTTTTACACGTAGTGAATATATCCAACTCGCCATCTGTGGAAAGATTACAAGCACAAGCTAAAAAAATCTTATCTGATATTAGGTATGAATTTGTGACTGTGAATGGTGCTATTCCAGAAACGATTATTAATATTGCTGAAACTTATAAACCGACAGCAATTATTATGGGGAAACGTGGACACCAACCGTTAGAAATACTGATTGGCTCAGTGTCACAAGCAGTATTAGAAACTAGTCAAACACCTGTCATTTTGTTAGAAAATACATCCCATTAATTTTAATGTTTGTAGTTGGGCTTTAGCCCTTTATCCTTTACTGTAGAGACGTTGCATGGAACGCCTACTGGCGTGGCAAGGCTAAAATAGTGCATTAGATGTAGGTTGGGTTGAGCAAGGCGAAACCCAACATGAATATTGGTGTTGGGTTTCCTTACGTCAACCCAACCTACAGTTTTTTTGGTATTTTGTATTGCCACATTTAAGGCTTGTCAGTCCACTACATATACTTAGATTTTTTCAGAAATCAAATCAGATTGCTATATTTTCAGAAAATTCAATCACCTTGACTTTTGAGCGTACTTCCCAGAAAATACCTAGGAGCATAGATATATAATTTGTGATTAGTGAAAGTTGTTGTATTTTAGGGGGTGTCGCAAGTGTTCCTGGAGTTGTACGCAAGTAGCACAATCGCTTTAAGTAATACTAGTGATGCTAATATTACCAGCCAATATAATTCACATGGTTATCAAATCAGTCAAGTAGATACGAAAGCGCAATCTCAAGCTTTAAAGCCTAACTCCAATCCCCTATACTTGCCTAGTAATTCTGAAGCAGTCAAAATTACTGAGAATGTACCTATTACTCTAGAACAAGCTTTAGAGTTAGGACGTAAAAACAGCAATGATTTACAAGTAGCCTTACTGACTCTAGAACGTAGTCGATATGTACTCAGAGAACGAGAGGCAGATGCTGGTCTGTATCCTATAGTTACTGTAAATACAAGTATAACTCGTCAACAGCAAGCTGAAGGTGAACTGCGAGGAGAGCAATTACGACAAGAGTTAACTAATGCCACAGAAAGACAACTAAATGCGCTGGCTGGCTCAGACGCAGCAACATCTAATTTTGATGCTACAGTGCAAGTCATTCAAAATCTCAAACCGACAACATCCCAGCGCAAACAAGCTGAACAAGATATCATCATCAATGAATTAGAAATAGAGCGTCTTTCTGAAGAAATTCGTTTGAATATTGCCACAGATTACTATAATTTACAACAAGCAGATGAACAAGTACGCATTGCGGCTTCTGCGGTAGAAAATTCTCAATCGAGTTTACGAGATGCACAAGCTTTAGAACGTGCCGGAGTGGGTACAAGATTTGATGTTTTGCGATCAGAAGTCAATTTAGCCAATGCTCAACAAAATTTAACCCAAGCCATTGCTAATCAAAAAATTGCTCGTCGTCAATTAGCGACTCGGTTAAATATATCCCAAACCACAAATATCAGTGCAGCAGATCCTGTACAGTTAGCAGGATTGTGGGAAAAAAGTTTACAAGATAGTATTATTCTCGCTTTTCAAAATCGTCCTGAACTACAACAGGAACTAGCACGGCGTAACATTGCCATAGAACAAGCATCTAAACCAGATCCAACTTTCCTTTTGTTTGGTAATTATAATCTGCTGGATCAGTTTAATGATAAAGTTGCGGTTACGGATGGTTACTCTGTGGGTATAAGTGCAAGTCAAAATATATATCAGGGTGGAGTAACTAGAGCTAGGATAGATCAAGCAAAAGCAAATAGAGCGATCGCAGAAACAAGATTTGCCCAACAAATTTATCAGGTGCGTTCAGAAGTAGAGCAAGCCTTTTTTAACAAGGATGCAAATTTAAAGAATATCCAAACCGCCAACACAGCACTAGAACAAGCTAAAGAATCTTTACGCCTTGCTAGATTAAGATTTCAGGCAGGTGTGGGAACTCAAACTGATGTCATCAATGCTGAAAACGAGTTGACACAAGCTGAAGGTAATCGCATCACGGCAATTTTAGATTACAATCGCGCTTTAGTCAGTTTACAACGAGCCGTTGCGGGAAATCGCGTCAAATCTACTTCTTAACTACCTTTAAAGTTTGGAGAGTAGGATCACAACAACCGCTAATAAATCCCCCTTGTTGTTGAATATACTGTAAATATTCCAGCATAGATGATGTGATGACTTCCCCAGGAATTAACGCCGGGATTCCTGGGGGGTAGGGACAAACGGTTTCTGCACAAATGCGATCGCACGCCTCCCACACAGGTACTATTTCACTAGCAGCAAAAAAAGCCTCACGGGGAGAAATTGTTTTTAATTCTTGCTCCCCTGCTCTTAAATTTTCCTCAAATACCGCGATTTTGTAGCTATCCAAGGGTAAAGGCTTTAATTCTTGCTCCCCTTCCCTTGTAGGGAAGGGGTTGGGGGTTAGGTTTAATGAGTTGATTTCCACTAAACTCCTAAAACCCTGCACCAACTGTTCAATATCATCGGCTGTGTTCCCCAAACTAATAATAAAAGTTATATTTTGCAGTGTAGAAAACTCCGCCGTGACACCTTGCGCGTCTAATATTTCTTCCACCTCAAATCCCGTCAAACCCAACCTAGAAACATTAACAGTCAGTCGTGTTTCATCTAAATCAACAAACCCAGGTGATAAATCTCCTGTGGGTAACTGCAAAATTGATAACCCCGGTATTTGACTAATTCTAGTTCTCGCATCACGCGCCAATTGCAAAGTGCGAGACATGATTTGTTTACCATCCATCGCCATTTGTTGACGCGCCGCATCGAGGGAAGCTAACAATATATAACTAGGACTGGTAGACTGTAAAAGTTGCAAAGCTTTACTAACTCGGTCAATATCTATTCTGTCACCCTGAACGTGTAACATTGATGCTTGCGTCATTGCGCCGAGTACCTTGTGAATTGACTGCACAGTTAAATCTGCGTCGGCGGCTAAAGCTGGGGTAGGTAATTCAGGGTGAAACGCAAAGTGTGCGCCGTGGGCTTCGTCTACCAGCAAAGGAATATTATATTGATGGGTAATTTTAGCGATCGCCTGTAAATCTCCACAAACACCGTAATATGTTGGGTAAACTGTCAACACAGCTTTAGCATCTGGATGTTGTTGTAATGCAGCTTGTAAACCCTCCGGTGTGATACTGTGGGCAATATCTAAAACTGAGTCATATTCAGGATTAACGAAAATTGGCATTGCACCAGAGAGAATTAAACCGGCGATCGCAGATGAATGCACATTACGAGGCAAAATTATCTTATCACCTACATCACAAGTAGCCAGAATTGCCGCTTCAATTCCACAGGTAGAACCATTGACTAAAAACCATGTTTGTGCAGCACCAAAAGCCGCAGCCGCTAACTGTTGCGCCTGTTGAATTACTCCCTGTGGTGCAGATAAATTATCTAAATCAGCCAACTCTGTCAAATCAACACCAAACACATCTTTACCCAGCAAATCAACCAAAGGTTGACTAATTCCCCGTCCCCGCTTATGTCCCGGCGTATAGAAAGCCGCATGAGGACGCGCCGCACACTTTTGTAATGCTTCTAGTAAAGGTGCTTGGTTTTGATTCATTTTAGATTTTGGAATAATTTGACTCGTAAATCAAGTTTCTGAGTTGTAAATCAAGTTTCTGAGTCGTAAATTAAGTTTCTGACTCGTAAATTAAGTTTCTGACTCGTAAATCAAGTTTCTGACTCGTAAATCAAGTTTCTGACTCGTAAATCAAGTTCACGACTCATAAATTAAGTTTCTGAGTCATAAATCAGGTTTTCAACCCACAAATCAAGTTCTTTTTTGCTGAATCAACTTTTTAATACCAATTTCTTTAAAATGTGAAACACATCATGTAGAGACGTAGCAATATTACGTCTCTACATGATTTATCTGTATCATGATTGGCGATTTTTCTATCCCTACACCCCTACACCCCTACACCCCTACACCCCTACACCCTGTTTTTCACTAAATTTGAATCTTGCTCTGTTTCTAGCTAAAATAACACTTTTGGGTATAGTCATTTAGGGAGATGTCAATCATTCAAGTTGTCATCTAGGTTGAGAAGGTTGAATAATTGATGTAATAGACATGATTCGACCTCAAGCAATTTCTATCCCTGAACCACAAATTCCCAACCCAGAGCCAAACACATTACCAGAACCAGAACCTACACCGGGGCCTGCTATTCCCCGTCCTTTCCCTGAGCCTGTACCAGAAACCGTACCCGCTCCCATTCCCCAAACAGTTCCGGGGACTATTCCCCAGACAATACCCAAACCTGTTTAGTTTTTCTTTGTCAACAAACTCAAAATCTCACATCTAAAATGCTAAGAGCCGGAATTGTCGGACTTCCCAACGTCGGAAAATCTACTTTATTTAATGCTGTAGTCGCTAACGCCAAAGCGGAAGCGGCTAACTTTCCGTTTTGTACCATTGAACCCAATGTCGGCGTTGTCGCAGTACCGGATGAACGTTTAAACGAACTTTCTAAAATTTCCGGTTCAGCACAAATTATCCCCGCACGCATTGAGTTTGTCGATATCGCCGGTTTGGTGAAAGGTGCTAGCCAAGGCGAAGGACTAGGTAATCAATTTCTCTCTCACATTCGAGAAGTTGATGCGATCGTTCATGTGGTACGCTGTTTTGAGAATGATGATATTATCCACGTCGCCGGTTCAGTTGACCCAGCAAGAGATATTGACATTATTAACTTAGAACTAGGTTTAGCAGATTTAGCCCAAATCGAACGCCGCATTGAACGCACCCGCAAACAAGCGCGCACCAGCAAAGAAGCACAATTTGAAATCACGGTTTTAGAAAAGTTAGCTGCGGCTTTAAATGAAGGTAAATCAGTCCGTCAAGTCAGCTTAACTGAAGAAGAAGCCGAAATTATTAAAGGCTTAGGATTATTAACTAATAAACCTATTATCTATGCTGCTAATGTCTCCGAAGATGACTTAGCCACAGGTAATGATTTTGTGGAGCAAGTGCGACAAATTGCAGCACAAGAAAATGCTCAAGTTGTCATTGTTTCTGCTCAAGTAGAAGCCGAATTAGTGGAATTACCAGAAGAAGATAAAGCTGATTTTCTCGCCTCTTTGGGTGTAGAAGAAGGCGGTTTAAAATCTTTAATTCGTGCTACTTACACCCTCTTAGGTTTGCGGACATATTTCACCAGTGGCCCAAAAGAAACCCGTGCTTGGACTATTCATGCTGGAATGTCAGCACCCCAAGCCGCAGGTGTAATTCACTCCGATTTTGAACGCGGTTTTATTCGTGCTGAAACCGTTGCTTACAAAGATTTAGTCACAAATGGTTCTATGAACGGGGCTAAAGAAAAAGGTTTAGTGCGGAGTGAAGGTAAAGAGTATATCGTGCAAGAAGGCGATGTTATGTTATTTAGATTTAACGTTTAATTAGGGGTGTAGGGGTTTAGGGGTGTAGGGGTGTAGGGGTTTAGGGGTGTAGGGGTTTAGGGGTGTAGGGGAGACAAGGGAGACAAGGAAGACAAGGAAGACAAGGAAGACAAGGAAGACAAGGAAGACTTTTAACCCCATTCCCCATTCCCCATTCCCCATTCCCCATTCCCAATTAATTACCTTGTCCCAAGGTGTAAATATAGCCCCCTAAATTTTCATCATCTGTACCCACTACTACACCACCATTTGCGCCTGGAATTAATTCTATAGCTTCAATTTTGTGGTAGTTAAAACGGTGCAGAGGAAATAATTGGGGGTTTTGTTTCCAGATAATTTTATTACCAGATAAACTCAAATAACCAGCAACATAAACAGCAGACTCAAACGGGCCATCGTCGCCTGTATCACTCGCAGATGTAATATAGACAATTCCGGCTGCATCTAATTTAATGTCGGAAATATGACGTACATTTTTAGTAGGAAATGGTACTCTTAGCGGTGCAGAACCAAGGGGAATAATTTGATAGTTTGCTAAGTCAAATAATCCCCAATAGATAATCGCTGGTTGTTTATCTGCACCTCTATGCCCCCAAACTGCAACTAATTTACCAGCGATATTTTGCAAGGCGAATCCTTCAAAATTACTGTCTGGAGGAATGTTTGCTAGTTGAAATACTTTGATAACAGAGATAGTTTTATTTGTATAATCTAATTGGATATCATAACCTTTACCAGCACTACTAAAAGCTATAAACCGAGAGTTATTTTTCCCTGGAATAGATGTTAAAGCTTCTAAGTCTATGGGTAATTCTGCGTTACTTGGCCAGTTTATCGGAAAATATGCTGGGGAGTCCTGACCTTTAATGCTAATAATTGCTACACGACCTTGATTTTGTTTTTTGTTGTCATGAACAATTAAGAAATCTAGAGAATTACTTTTTTGACTTAATAATGACATTCCACTGATACCAAAGGTAATACCTCCGCGCACAGGTCGCCAAGTTTGTGCTAAAACCTGCTGCGACATCAGTAATAAAGCCACCACAATCGCAATTTTGATAACTAACTTGTGTTTAAGTATTTTCATTAGTAGTTCTGGTATGGAACGTGATAAATATAACATTCAAATGGCGATCGCCTAAAAACTCGCCACCATCCTAGCTTGGTGTATTATATTCTGGTAATCTTATTAAGAATTTTTCTTATTAAATTGTATGAGTTTTTTGTTTGGTATTGAACATGAAGTAGCCTTCCTCAACCGGGAAGGAAAGTTTGCAGATTTTACCTGTACACAATTTGCAGATTTCGCTCAAATTGTCGAGCAACTACCCATATATCCTGATGATTATTTGCAATTACGCGTAGGGGATGCTGGTATTAGAAGCAAGAGATGGTACATTGAAGGGTTTGAAAGATTCGCTGATTCCGACAAGGTAATTGACT
Organism: Aliinostoc maniaoense; assembly: GCF_058172895.1. NCBI lineage: Bacteria > Bacillati > Cyanobacteriota > Cyanophyceae > Nostocales > Nodulariaceae > Aliinostoc > Aliinostoc maniaoense. The sequence continues at coordinate 801,187 of NZ_CP187952.1, forward strand.
GTACCTCAAAAGGTATCGAAATTAGAACCACAATACACCCTCATATTCAAGGTGCAATTGAGGAATTATCCCATAGTTTTAATTTACTGCGAGAAGTAGCTGCTAAATTTGGATTTTCACCAGTTTTAACTAGTTTTAATCCCTACAAAACAATTTTTGAACCAAACCCACCATTAAATGAATATGAAATTCAGCAGTTACAGGCTTATCCTGATGAACATACTGCTTACATTTATATGGTGTCATACGGGCCAGATTTAAATATTTCGATGCCCAGTTTACCCATTGAACAGGTAATTGATATTGGTAAAAAATTAACTTATTACAGTCCTTATATTGTGCCTTTTAGTTATAGTTCACCCTTTTATAACGGCACACTTTGGGAAGGTTTATCTGTGAGGACATTTATCAGAACTGGCAAAAGACCAGCCGCTTTAGTATTCGTTCCAGACGAAGAAGAATTAATTAAAAGTGTGCCATCATTAACGAAAATTGCCCGTTTACCCGCCGAGGTAGGACGCATCGAATTTAAAGCTTTTGATAGTTGTGATGATTTTAATCTCTATGCCTCATTGTTGGCATTATTAAAAGGTTTAATATTAGATAAAACTTTAACTGGTAGAGCCATCACACCAGACACATCGCTACATCAATTATCAGCAAAGGAAGGTTTTAGCAACGAAGATATATTAATAAACGCTAGAGAAATTGTCCAAGCAGCAGCAATTGCATTGGCAAATGACCCAGATGGGGAATTGTTAAAACCATTACAATTGATGTTAGAAAACCGCCTGACAAAATCTCATGAACTAATCGAAATTTTTCAGCGCGTAGGTTCTATTGAAAATGCACTGAAGGAGACTTATTAGTTGGGGACAGTTTACAGATGACACATAAAAACTACGAATTATGTAAAGCCTGCGGCATAGCTGCGCTTAGAGCGGAGCAGGGCGTTATACCAATTCTCTATGAAGTTGCGCCAAATAAATGATGTAGAAACGTTGCATGCAACGTCTCTACAGTACAGAATAAAGTGCATCTATGGCTACGCCAGGCAAGCTACATCAAGAAACGGTATTAGCTCATTACGAATTACGAATTATTTTAGTCTCTAACTGTGTTTTTCTCACTCTTTTGAGTAGACTTTGGCTCAATTTCTTGGCTGGGTGGTAACTTTTCAATGGGAATGAGAGCATCCATGACAGCCTTGACAATGGGGGCTGCAACTGTTGAACCGTATGCGTTTGCGCCTTTGGGTTCGTCTACCACAGCAAAGACAACATAACGGGGAGATTCTACAGGTAAAATACCGACAAAACTAGTAATTCTTGCACCAGGAATATAACCACCATTCGGACTAGCTTTTTGGGCTGTACCTGTTTTTCCACCTATGCGATAGCCGGGAATTTGAGCAGCTTTGCCAGTGCCTTCACTAACTACAGTTTCCATCATTTCTACAACTTTTTGGGCTGTAGTCGCTGAGAAAATTTGGCGGGGTGCTGGGTGGTTAGGTGTGTAGTGAACTTGTCCTTTACTATCCATTAACCCTTGCACGACATGAGGAGTTACTAATTTACCACCATTGGCTAAAGCACCTTGCATTTGTACTAGTTGTAATGGTGTGAGAGAAAAACCTTGTCCAAAGGAAGCGGTTGCAGGTTCGATGGGTGAACGAATAAATTTTTCTTGATTTTTGAGTTTACCACTAGCTACAGAGGGTAAATCTGTATCAACTGGTTGTCCTAAACCCAAGCGTTCTAGCCAGTTATAATAAACCGAAGGTTTTAACTTTTGAATGATTTGCACCATGCCAATGTTGCTGGAGTTTTGCAAAATTTGAGCAATAGTAATGCGCCCATAACCATTGAGTCCAGCATTTCTAATGGTGTGCGTTCCGATTGTAATTGCCCCAGAGTCATTAAATGTATCATTAGCTTGGATAACACCATTTTCTAATGCGATCGCTACATTTATTGGTTTAAATGTTGAGCCTGGCTCATAAAGATCCGAGACTGTCCAATTTTTAAATAGAGAAATATCTGCTTTTGAGTATTCATTAGGATCATAAGTCGGCTCAGAAGCCAAGGCTAAAAGAGAGCCATCAACAGCATCCATGACAATGACAGCCCCACGTTTACCATGAAACTTTTCTAACTGTTCCTTGAGTGCTTTACGTGCAGTCCTTTGCAGACGACTATCAATAGTCAATTTCATGCGTAAATCGTCAGCGTTCACAAAACCTTCCGGGGCATAATCTGGCATTAAAGCCCCATTTCCCGCCCGACTTAAGCGCATGGTTTTCACAGAACGTTCTAACCAATCCTGTTGAGAAAGTTCTACCCCAGCCTGACCCACCCGGTCAACATTGACATATCCCACGATGTCAGCCATTAAATCACCTTGGGGATAGTAGCGGGAATATTTGGAAATTAACTCCAAACCATTTAAGCGTAATTTTCTAACTTGGCCAGCTGTATTTTCAGGCAACTTAGCAGCTAGGAGAATGCCGCTTTTTTGGCTTTGAAAAGTTTTGACTAAATCAGCCGGAGTTTTATCCAAAATGGGAGCAAGTTTTTCGGCGATGCTTTCTTGCGTCTTGTCAAATAGTTTAGGATGGACATACAGAGTATATACAGGATTGTCAACGGCTAATACATTATCATTGCGGTCAACAATGAGGCGACGAGGCATATAGGGACGCAAACTCACCATTTGTTGATTTCTAGCTCTTTGTGTGAGCTTTTTTCCCTGGATAATTTGCAAATTATACAAATTGATTGCCAACCCTAGACCGGCGGCCATTAATATACCCCAAACAGTCAATAGTCGGACTTTAGAATTTGATATTGGTTCTTGAATAGTGGGGAGAGTAGTTTTTCTGTTTCTGTTTCTAGGAGTTCTTCCCCGCGCAGTAAATTCAGGTTTACGTAATTTTCTAAACTTTAATTGACTTGGTGTTTTTTGCATGACCCTGCTCTTGTTTTAGTCCCTAATTAGTATCCCAGTGGTGAAGAAGTAGGCGACTGTATTTCTGAGTTTGGTTTTGTACTAGAAGATGGTACATCAGACTGATCAGATGCTGAAGGCAGGAAAATAGTGTTAGCAGGAGTTGGTGATACTAGACCCATTTTTGATTTTTCTGCTTCTTCGGCTATTTTATTAGTTAATGTGGCATTAGTTGTTGTCATCTGTCTCTCATGACGTTGGAGTTCTTGCAGTCTCCCATAGTTTTTACCCCACATTTCCTGAGTATAAACTGTGCATCCGTATGCAACTAAAGCTGCTGCTACTAATAAAAAGGCGACAATAGAAGAATGCCGATGTAAGGTATGCAGTCGCAACAACCACAAAGGCATGGCTGTAGCATTAGGGACTACAGGCATTGATTGTCCTGTAATATGAGATACTTGTGAGGTTTTCAAATTTTGCCTTGGGGGAGTGATAGGAAGGGATAGATTTTTTGAGGAGTGCCGTTGTCTTTTGGTAGGTAATGACGAGGTGGGAGTGGCAATGGTAGAAGTATTCTGCACGGTTGATTCTAAACGTGCTGATTGACGCTTTCTGCGTCTGGTAGTAGAACTTTGCCAACTAGTAGATTTAGCAATATCTGATTTACGAACAGCAGTCATAAAATTTGGTGATGAGAAATTAATGTATTGTAGACCGATTATTCATTTTTGCTAAGGTTAGCCTCACCCTCCCATGAATACAAGGCGATTTGCAATTAAAAGTATAGGCAGGGGGCAGGGGGCAGGGTGAATATAGAAAAATATCATCTCCATACATTGGATAATTTATTTCTGGCAGTCCCAAATAAAAGTTTGATAGATGGGTATTGCATCTCAAGTATGGCAACCTCAAGCTGCTAGGGCAAGAGTTAGGAGAATATTACACCTGTTGTCTAGATTATTGATTTTTCTTTCTCAGATGCCAATTGACATTAACTTCTGAGGCTCTGAAATCTTGGCTAGCTAATGAACTCAGATATAAGACTAAACCCGATAAACTTAGCTCAAAGTATAGCTTTTGAATATGTATTGACAGCGTTTTAAAAAATAAGCGACAAATAGGTTATCGTATTCAACAGGCGAATTTTTTTATTGCCGCAATTGGTGAAAGAGGAGTTTATGAAAATTAAAATCTTTGGTTTAGCATTAATGTTAAGTCTGGCTGGATTTTTAGGAGCTTGTGACGGTGGTACTACTGATACCACCACTACCCCAGCTGCTAGTCCTAATGAGCCAGCTGACACAGGTACTGCTACTACCCCAGCTGCTACCCCCGCTACTACCCCATAGAAGATAGTCAATCACTATTGTCAGCAAGTTTTGTAACTAATCCTCACAGCATAGCTGGGGGTAATTAGTTACGAGTCGTGATGGGTAAAGCCCCCGGTTTGTCACTGGGGGTAATTCAATTTATTATTCTGGAATCTTTCCCCTTGGGATGAGAGGCAGCTAAAAATATGTGACAGCATGAAGCGAATTAAATTTGTCTTCTGGAGTATTAGTAGTATTATTGTGGTGTGGTTAAGCAGTCATGTGGGAATAGCAGCGATCGCACTACCACCGCCGGAAGATACACCAGAGGAAATATTACGTACAGAAATTATTATAGATGCGCGATCGCCTATAGATGGTAAACCAGTTACACCTCTGGAATACGCACAAATACAAGAACAGCTACAAGTTAGCCCACCGCCTAAGTTAAGTAACAATTTGCGGCAGACTGTTTTTTTGTTACGGTTACGTAAGGCTCTGCTTCAGGTTTTCCCGTTTTTGGATTTGTAAAACGCAAAGGGGCGCGAAGGTTAACGCAAAGGGGCGCGGAGGGTTCATTTGGGAATCTTCTTCCCCTGCCCCATGCCCCATGCCCCATGCCCCATGCCCCCTATCGATAATCTTGACGTTGGATGTCTCGCAGACGGGCGGCGTTACGCATATCGTATTCTGTGCGGGTAAAGCGGTTGAGTTGGGCTTCAAAAAATTCTCGGTTGGCTTGCAGGTGTTTGGGGTTGGGGTCGTCTAGGGGATACAATAGGGCGGTTCGCAATGCCTGAATAACCGCAGAGGTGACGTTATACATGGAACGTTGGAAGGTAATGCCCAACTGAATCAACATATCTTCTTCCCCACGACAATACTGTTGGTAATAATCAAGGAGATATTGGGGTAAGAAGTGCAACATATCTTGCATTAATAATGTAGGTGGAATCCCGGCTGTACCTACGGGAAAGACATCGGCGTAGAGAATGCCATAATGAAAATCTTTTTGGTCATCAGGCACTTGACGGGCTTGGGCATTATAGGATTTTGTGCCTCTAAAGGGGGCTGTGCGGTAAAATACAGCTTCTACGTAGGGTAATGCAGCTTCATATAGCCAGGTAAAACCTTTGGATTTGGGGATGATTTCGTAACATTCCCCACGAATATATACATGATGATAAATGGGACGACCGGCGATCGCAAATATGCCATTAACTAAAAAGTTCATTGCGTCAGGGACACCTTTAAAGCCACCTTCATCATAGATATCGGACATTTCAAAGAATACTGGTGCCATGACTTCCCAGAATAAGCCGAGGTTGGCGTAGTAGGACATCTGGCGGCACTGTTCCAAAAACATATCGGGGAACAGTTTGTAGAGTCCTAACATGACTGGGTTGCCTTGGAAGTAAGCTTTAATTGCCCTGTCGGCGTTGGCTTTGTATTCTTCCGAGTCTAGGTAAGCATCAAATTGGTTGACTGGGGCATACATATGACGATGCCACAGCATAGCCCGCATACACGCTTCCGCAAATTCCATGTTAATGCGATCGTGTAATAAATGATGCAATAATTTAGGCATTTTGACGGTTTCACCCTTGTCCATAAATGCCAAAAGTTCCGGGTGAGCTGTGGCTTCACCGCGCCAAATTCTTAAATCAGCATCATCACCAGCATAATGATTATGTCTATCTAAATATTCTTCGGAGATGAAGTATTTAAAAAAGGGCAAGGGATCTAAAAATACCTGTTCAGCAATATAAAGTAAGTCGCGCCAATAAAAATCCATTGGTACGGCATAGGCTTTATAAATACCGATAATTTGCATTAAATTTTCTGGCGTATCTGGCAACATTGAACCGCCAGCTTCCAGGCGATGAATAATCTCAGCAAATTCATGCTGTGATGGAGGTAATTTAGTAACTGGTTTGTCTGGAGTTTGTACCATATATTTTTTGTGAATTTAATTCAAAAAATGGAAATTAGGTATGGGGCATGGGGCATAGGGCATTGGGGTAAATATTTCTACCTTGTCAGGGCAGGGTGTGCTTGGTGTGGGATGGTGGAAAACAAATCTTTCCCCCCACACTCCCCTCTCTCCCCACACTCCCCCTGCTCCCTTGTCTCCCTTGTCTCCCTTGTCTCCCCCTGCTCCCTGCTCCCTGCTCCCTGCCCCCTACACCCCTCTTATTTCAAAGCCACTTGCGCGGCTGTAGTTTTCACTGGCGTAATTGTCGCTACCATTGCTGTGGTTGTAGGTTCACTCCAACGGACTAACCAAGTGGGTTGGATGCCTAAAAAGATGATGAGGGCTGCTAAAACTAAGGCGGGGATTTTTTCAGACCACAAAACTTTGGGATAGTAAGCTAAGTTATTATCCAATTTGCCAAAGCAGGTGCGGTTGAGGAGGATGACAAAGTACACGGCTGTTAAGCCGCTAGAGGCGACACATAAAAGTGTTGATATAGGAAAGACAGAAAAACTACCTTGGAAAACGATAAATTCAGCGATAAATCCGATTAAACCAGGAATACCTGCACTCGCCATACCACTGAGAACTAGTAGCGCGCTAATTAAGGGCAAACCGCGAATGGGACTCATCAAACCGTTGAGTTTATCTAATTCCCGTGTACCAACTTTAGCTTCGACAACGCCGACTAGGTGGAAAAGAATTGCCAAAATTAAACCGTGGCTAAACATCTGGGAAACAGCACCTACCAGTGCTAAGGCTGTGCTGGAGGCACTAGCGAGCAGTACATAACCCATGTGACCAATAGAGCTGTATGCTACCATGCGCTTGATGTCTTTTTGCGCGATCGCAATTACTGCCCCATAAATTGCTGTAACTGCTCCCCAAATTGCTAAGGTTGGTGCAACTACACTCCAGGTTTCGGGAAACATTCCCATGCCAAACCGCAATAGTCCATATGTTCCCAACTTCGCCAACACACCACCCAACAAAATGGCGATGGGTGCGGAAGCTTCTACATAAGCATCAGGTAGCCAAGTATGGAAGGGAACAAGGGGAATTTTGATGCCAAAACCTAAGATAATTCCCGCTAGGAGAACAAGTTGTAAACCGCCGGAGAGAGTTTGTGTAGATACAGCATCAAAGGCGAAACTCGTAGAACCTGTGAGGAATACCATGCCTAGGAAGGTGGCAAGAATTAAAGCACCGGAAACAGCCGTGTAAATCAGGAATTTAATGCCTGCATACGCCCGTTTCTCTCCTCCCCAAATGGAAATCAACAGATAAAAGGGAATTAGTTCTAATTCGTAAAACAGGAAAAATAGTAATAAGTTCTCGGCTAAGAATGCCCCAGCAACGCCACCACTAACTAATAAAATCATCGAGTAGAAAAGTCTGGGGCGTTCTGTGTCTTTACTACTGCTGTAAATCGCAATCCAGGTAAGGAGGCTATTCAAAATCAACATTAACATTGATAAGCCATCAACACCTATTTGATAACTCAAACCCAAGGTTTCATTCCAAGGTAAATACTCTTGAAATTGCATTCCTGGATTGCTGATATCAAATTTCAGCAAAATAAACAAATTCCATAGTAAGACTATGCCAGAAATAGTTAAAGAAACTAGTCTCACTCGACTCGATGGCACAACTTTACCAGGTAAAAACCCGATAATTATCGCACTGATAATTGGAATCCAAATTAAAACACTGAGCATATAGCAGTCCGCTTTGATTTTGGAAATTACTTGCTTAGGAGGGAATTAGGAGACAGGGAAAATAAAAGGAGTTGGAGCATGGTAAGCAGGGAGAGAAAAATACAATGCCTACCTACTCATTACTCATTACTCATTACTCATTACTCATTACTCATTACTCAGCACTACTAAAAAATCAAACTTAAGAACTGTACTCCCCAGTATGGCCAAGTTACCCAAGCACCTAAAACCCCTACACCTAAAAGAACTGTGAAGGCATAAAATTGGGTTTGTCCGTTGGTGCTGTATTTCAAACCTTCGCCCCCTAACAGGGAAAATAAACCAACGAAATTTACAATCCCATCTACTACAAATCGGTCAACCATATCAGCTAATTTGGAAAGTTGAGCAACGCTGAAAATTATGGTCATGCGATAGAGTTTAGGTGTGTAAAAGTCGTAAGCGAAAAAGTCTTGTAAAGGTTGCCAAGGTAAGCGTATTGGTTTGGGAATATTGCCTAAATAAAGAACTCCACTGATGCTGCAACCAAAAATACTTGACCAGATTAGTAATAGTGCGACATCTTTATTGAGGATTGCCCAACTGGGTAGTAATGATAAGCTTTGTAAGACCAAAGGTAGATGTAAAACGAAGCCGAATAATATCATCATTGGTAATACCATTGGCCAATGAACTTCAGGCGATCGCTCACTCATTTGTTTGACTTTACCACCGAAAATCAAGCCAAATTCTCTGGTTAAACTAATGGCTGTTAAGGTGTTAATTGCAATGATAATTCCCACTAACCAAGGGTAATTTTCCCACAAGCCGTCAGCTAGTTCTAATAAAGCCCAAAAGCTACCCAAGGGGGGAAAACCAATTAAGCCCAACATTCCTACAATGAAGGCTAACCCAGAAATGGGACGGCGTGACCATAAGCCACCGAGTTGAGTAATATCTTGAGTAATGCTGTTCCAAACGATGCCGCCGGTACTCATAACTAACAAAGCGGCGGATACAGCGTGGGTGAGTACCAATAATAATGCTGCATCGTCCTGTTGTGTGCCTACAGCGATGAACACTAAGCCCATGTAAGCACTAACAGAATAAGATAAGCAGCGTTTCACGTCAACTTGGGCGATCGCAATTAAGGATGCACCAATGGCTGTCACTGCACCAATTGCCACAATAAATGCTGAAACTACAGGTGAGAGAGTTAACACAGGTTGCAGTTTAATTAGTATCCACGCACCACTAGCAACTACGACTGAGTTTCTTAAAATTGTGCTGGGGACAGGGCCTTCCATCGCTTCATCTAACCACAAATGCAAGGGAAACTGAGCGCACTTACCCATAGGCCCAGCTACTAAAGCTAAACCTACCAAGGTCATCACAGTAGGGTCAACCTCAGCTGTAGCTGCCCATTCGGCTAAATCTGCGTAATTCCAAGTTCCAGCGAGATTCCACAGCCCCAAGACTCCCATCAACAAGAATAAGTCCCCTACCCGTTTGGTTAAGAAAGCGTCTCTTGCCCCGGTGACTACCAAGGGTTGACTGAACCATAAGCCTACCAACAGGTATGTTCCTAAAGTCAAAACTTCCAAAATCACATAACTGAAAAATAGGTTATTACACAGTGCTAAGGCGCACAATCCCGCTTCAAATAATCCCAATAGAGAATAGAAGCGTCCCCAACCCCAGTCCATTTCCATGTAACCAATTGCATAAATCTGCGCCAGCAAATTTAAGCCAGTGATTACCGCCATTGCACCGACACTCACGGAAGAAACTTCCAGGACAATAGTCAAATTTAAACCTGCGGTGGATAGCCAAGGAATAAATACTTCTTGGGGGGGATGATTCCACGTTGCTTGTAAAGCTACTGCACTGTGAACCAATGCCAAAAATGTCATGATTAAATTGACATAACCTGCTGGTCTTGGCCCCGTTTTGCGAATGATTCCTGGCGACCAAGGAATCGCTAAAAGCCCACCTATTAAGGCATAGCACGGAACTAGCCAAACAGTCTCTAGTAGAAACTGAGCCATGAAATTAACCTCTAGATTTGTAACAAAAGTTAAACGACGAGGGGGCAAATTTAACTTTGCTCCCAGTCACTTGATGATTGTAAATAAGAAAATTTATTTTTGCTTAATATTCTTCTCAGCTTACCGTTATATTTAGCAAAAAGGAATTACCAAATAGAATAAATCTACGATGTTTACTCTAACTAATTCTTATATAATCAATTATTAAATCTTAGCCATAGATTAAAATCTATGGATTGACCAAGCCCCCTTGGGGCGGGTGTGGAGTGTAGGGTGTAGGGTGGATTATTGCCCTCTCTCCAAGAATTAACTCAAAATAGATGTGATTACCAAAGCCAAATTCGTTGATAATTGGTGAATTTGACTGATGGGAGCAGGCTGCATATCACGATAGTCTAATATTTGAACAACAATTAGATAAGCGATCGCTAACAGAATAGAAATTGCACCTGTAATAATTGCTACAATTTTAGAGCGATTCATGAGTATTTCCTAAATTCTAGATAATGTGACTGTACCTATATCTAGATTGCCACAGGACGTGAGTAATGAGTAATGAGTAATAAGTAATAAGTAATGAGTAATAGGAGTTACGCAATTGGCATATTTTTTATTTTGAATTTTGAATTTTGAATTGATTAGACCTCTTGCACGAATAATTGAACACTACGAATACATAAATTCAAGAGTGATCTTTCTGCGTTCTTCTTTGCGTCTTTGCGCCTACTCTACGAGAACGCCTTGCGGCGAATGCGTGAGCTTTTAAAAAATCTTGTTAGCAACACCAAAGTATTTATGCAAGAAGTCTATTCATGTAGGGTGTGTGACGCTGCGAAAGTATTGGAAAGTAGTCATCAGACTTATAGCGTCACGCACCAACCATCTATTGTGACACTTGCGTAAGTCCTGAGTAATAAGTAATTGCTAAAGCGAATCCAAACGGCGACGCAGTTGACTGCTGAAACTATCAATTACTGTCACAACTACCAACAGCACCAACATCATAGTTGTGGCTTTGTTATACTCAAAGCCATCAATATAACTTTTCAACTGAAAGCCGATACCACCTGCACCAACTACACCTAAAACTGAAGCAGCACGAATATTGTACTCAAACATCCATAAAGTGTAGCCTAAGCTGAGGGGTAAAACTTGGGGTAAGATACCATACTGAGCAATTTGAAATCTGGATGCTCCCATCACTTGCAAAGATTCTAAGGAGCGATGATCAACTGCTTCAATTGCTTGTTGATAGAACTTAGCTAGATAGCCGATGGTATAAATTCCTAAAGCTAAAGTACCTGCGGGTGCGCCTAAGCCGGTAGCCGCTACAAAAATTAAGCCCAAAATAATTGAAGGGACGGAACGGACAGCATTTTGTAGTAAATTAGCTAACCATTGTAACCAACGCGGTGCGACATTATTGGCACTGGCTATAGCAATAGGTAAAGAAAGAATTGCACCGATGGTTGTTCCCCATAAAGACATCTGCACAGTTTCAATTAATGCTTTGACGGCTATATCAATAACTGCGGGATCGGGGGGAAATAATCGGGAAATGAAATCGCTAATGTAAGGCCAACTAGAACTCAACAGTTCAAAATCAAGCTTTAGACCTTGTAACGCCCAACCATAAACTATCACTATAATTAATAAAATGAGTAAGGGCGTTACCCAAGGGTAGCGACGAAAGAGTTTTGAATTTAACAAGTCAATCATATTTTATACTGAACTGTTTACGCTCTCAAATAACTCAAAACTCACCAGGAAGTGTTCGGCAGACGGGCAATTTTTGGGCTTGCCCTTACTCACGGAGAAACTTGAGCCAATTTTTCTTGTAAATTATCGCACATCCCGTCATAGAGAACACGCCCGGCATCTAAGACGATCGCACGCTCGGCATATTTGGCAGCAATGCCCAAATCATGTAAAACTGCGACAATAGTCATCCCTTGTTGGGTATGCAATGCTGATAAAGTATCCATTACCTGCTGACAAGCGATCGCATCTAATCCGGTAATGGGTTCATCAGCTAAGAGAATTTGCGGTGATTGAATCAAAGCACGAGCGATCGCTACTCTTTGTTGCTGTCCGCCACTGAGTTTGCTAGTTTTTTGATAGGCTAGCTCTTTCAAACCCAATTGTTCTAGTAATTCTAGAGCTAATAAGCGATCGCGTTTGGGAAATCCCAATAAAGTTTGCCAAGTCGTTCTGACACCGAGTCTTCCACACAGCACATTATCAATGGCTGATAACTGAGGAATTAATCCACCGCCTTGAAACAACATCCCCACATCACGGCGAACTGTTGACAATGTACGGGGTGTTACGTCGATACCATTGATGCGAACACCACCTTGTGCTGTTGGAATCAATCCCACTAGCGATCGCAGTAAAGTAGACTTACCCGCGCCATTGAGTCCTAACAAAACAACGAACTCACCCTGCTTAATCTGGCAATTCACTCCATTCAGGATAGGACGATTGAGAGACGCGGTATAAGCCGTCTCTAGGTTGTAACAATCTATTACACAATCACTCATCCACACCTCAGAATCCAATTCAAAATTCGTTGCACGGTGCTGAGTTATGGTGAATAAAACTACGACTCAGCACTGTACACTTGCTACCGGGTAATCTTCCTATGGTTCAATCCCAACACGCTTGAGTGCATCACGGACTGGTGCTAAATGACGATTATGATCAACTCTCACCAGTTCTGTAGAATTGTATAAACTGCGTAGCATTTGATTATTCTGTGATTGATTTAACTTCAGAAAAGCAGCAATGATTTGTTCTCTTTGGGGTGCAGGTACATCATCATCAATCGCAATACCGTGAGCAGGTACACCTGAAATTTTGTGTAGTACACGCAACTTGCTTCTATCTTCAGCAGAGATGTAGGGAGGGAACAAAGCATATTCTGAGACTACAGCCACATCTGCCTGACCACGTACTACAGCTTGTAAAGCTTTGCTGTAGTTACCACCGTAAGCAATTTGACTAAAGAAACCATCCATGCGATCGCGGTTGGGGACGAATCCTTGCTTCACCAACTCACTCACCGGGAAAATAAACCCTGAACCAGAAGTAGGAGAAGTAAACGCCATTTTCTTACCCCGCAATTGTTCTAGGGTAGCCTTGGGGGTATTTTTAGTTTTCAGAGGACTATCGTTGGGAACTACAAATACTGAATTATATGTATACCTACCTGAATAGTTAGCACGGACTTCTGCTAAGTGTAAACGAGCATTAGCTAATTGTTCTGCTTTCAGTGCTGGACGGCTGCTTAAAAAAGCCACATCAGCGCGATTTGCTCTTAAAGCTTCCACCGCCGCCGTATCATCACCGATTTGTGCTTTGACAGGCATTCGCAATTCTTTCGATAAAAAAGAGGCTACAGCATTAGCTTTATTTTGCAAGTCTGTAGAGTCTGAACGACTAGGAAAAATTACTGTTAATTGTTTTAATTTCCGTTGACTCTGAGCAAGTAAGCGTGGTGTTTGTTGATTATCAATGGAATTAGCAGTAGTTGCTTGCATAACTCCAAAAGTGCTGACTGCTAAACCTGTAAACGCCATGAATGCTGCTCCAGCACCCACCAAGCTCTTTTTACTCACACTCATCTCTAAGTCTCCATTAAGAACTATTTGCAGTATTTTTGCAAATCAATATCAAATATCCCGATTAAAAAATCTAGTGGTTTTAAGAATAAAAGTCAATAGTTATAGCGTGTAGACGTACAAAAATGAGTCATGCAGTTAGTAACACACTGATTAGCTAGTTATCTTTAAAAGGGAACGGGGAACAGGGAACGGGAAACAGTAGTAGATGTAGGGTGCGTCAGTTCAAGAAAATCTGGAACTGACGCACCCTACTAAGCATTTGGGTTGATTAATTACCCCTGATGTGAATTAGAAAAACCGCCTATCCAATAAATAGTAGGGGCGGGTTAACAAACATCATTAATGATTAACTTTTGATCTCGGTAAACCCGCACCTACAAATATCTAGGTATTCGCAAGATTTGAATTGACATTAGACGTTAATTTTGAATTTTAGATTTTGAATTTCAACTTAAGTAAGTCGATGTAATCAAGCCAAACTATATAAAGAAAAAATAAAGCTCAAAATTTTTCTCCCCCTGCCCCCTGCCTTATACTTACTAGTCTCTAGTTAACGGTTGATGCTCATCATATTGATGTGCATAAGTAAATTCTATTTCTTTGTGTGTGCCTATATCTCGAATTGGACAAAATTTTGTATTAGCACTCATACAATCCATATGGGGTGTTTTAGCGCAAACTAGTAACAAGCAACCGAGAATTAGTAATAAGCCACAAATTGCTAGAGTTTGAATCCAAGAAATTTCTAATGCTCCGTGGACAACTACTTCTCTCAGAACAGAAACAATGGCTACTTCTACCGCTACTCCTACAGAAATACTATGCTCTTTGAGATAAACCATTAACAGCCGAAATAATTCGACTAAAATCAAGACAAAGAGAACTTTAGCTGTGATTAATTGATAGTTGAGTAGTTGTGTAATTGCTAAAAATATACCCCATAATTGTATGACCATAACGGCAAATAAAGCTAAACACAAGACAATTACGAGTAAGTCTTGAAAAGCTTCCATATAGCGAACGATCGCGTGTCTATCTAGCCAGCGATCGCAAAATAAAAATCGACTTTTGACGCGCTTTTTCATGTAAATTTCCGTTGGTATATGGTCAGGGCAGACTACCACAGCCCAGTTATGCCATATTTTTATTTTTAGCCAATGTTAATTATATTTACATCAGCAATCATAATATTTTTAGAGTTTTCATATATGAAAAAAAATCTCTAAAATTATTATGCCACCTTAGTTATATTATTGAATATTTTAATAAATAACTGTTCAAAGTTAACTATTTATTGTTTAATATTTTGTGCCTGTTGTAACAAGTTCCCAGCATTTTTAGCCCATTGAGTATTACCTTGAGCATTATATAAATTCTTGGCATGGGTAAATACTTTCACTGCTTCCCCATACTGTTTTAACTGCATAAAAACCAAGCCTGCACCATAATAAGCATTAGGATAATTAGGATTAGCTTCTGCTGATTTTCTAAAGGCATCTAAAGCTTGTTGTAGTTTACCTTGATTCAGCCAAATTGCACCGAGATTGTAGTGAGCTTCTGGATATTTAGGATTAATTTTGATGGCTTGATTTAAGGCGGCTTGGGCTTCATTCAGTTTACCTTGTTGCAGATAACATATGCCTAAATGATAGTGAGGTTCTGGGGCATTTTTACTATATGCGATCGCTTGTTGAAAAGAGGCGATCGCACCTGACCAATTTTGTTGCTGTTGTCTGACTAATCCTAAGTTATAATGAGCAAAGCCTAGGCGGGGATCAAGTTCTAAAGCCCGTTGTAAATATTCACTCGCCTGTTGTAAATTATTACCTTCTAATAAAGCTCCCCCTAAATTAGCAAAAGCCAGGGAGAAATTAGGATCAGCTTGGGTAGCACGATAAAACGCATTAGCGGCTGGTTGTAATTGTCCAGTTTGTCGCAGTGCTAACCCCAAATTGTAATGAGCTGCGGCTAAATTGGGATCTAACTGAGCCGCACTTTGAAATGCCGCGATCGCATCTTGGACTTTCCCCCCTTGAATTGCTTGTAAGCCTTGATTTAATAAGGTTGTGGCTGTGGGTAAACTAGTTTGTGCTAGGCGTGTGGGGGTGTAGAGGTGTAGGGATGTAGGAGATTTTGCTGATACTGGCACAAAAACCCCCCATAATAATGTTAAACCCAGTATGGGAAATAGTTGGTATTTATATAGAGATAATTTCATTGATGTGTTTGCTGTAATTAATTTTCGTCATTGTTATTCATAAAAAGTTTTTTAAACAGGTGAGTTTTAACAAAACTTTTGTTTTTAGCATTAAAGTTAGTTTTGCTTAACCTTTCTTAAGGTAAATCTTACAACAGGCTACAATTTTTTTTGCCTTTAGTTAAAGAGAGGATAATTACAAGTTAAAGGGGAGATAATTCTCCTACAAGCGAACCATTATTCATTCCCTGAATCGCACAGGGATATGCAGTAAGAGAGAGTTACTGCAAGGGAGGTTTTATGAGCGAAAAAGTCATATCAGGTACGCGGAATATTGCCATAGTCGGCCCTTATTTAAGTGGAAAAACAACATTATTAGAAAGCTTGTTATTTGTCACCGGAGCGATTTCTCGCAAAGGCAGCGTTAAGGATGGTAACACAGTTGGTGATAGTGCAGGAGAAGCGCGCGATCGCCGGATGAGTGTAGAAATTAGTGCCGCTAGCGCAGAGTATGATGATACTCGCTTTACTTTTATCGACTGTCCCGGCAGTGTAGAATTTGTTCAAGAAACTTACAACGCCTTAATTGGGGTTGATGCCGCAATTGTAGTCTGCGAACCTATCCGTGAACGAGTCCTGACCCTCGCGCCTCTATTTAAATTTCTAGACGACTGGGAAATTCCCCATCTAGTTTTTGTGAATAAAATGGATCGGGCTAATATCCACGTCTTGGAAACATTACACGCCCTCAAAGCCGTTTCGAGTCGTCCATTAGTAGCCCATCAATACCCCATCATGCAAGGGGAACAGCTAACAGGCTTTATTGACATGGTGAGCGAACAAGCCTATCAATATCATGCCGGCGCACCAGCTGACCCCATTCCTTTCCCCGAACATTTAAAAGCAGAAGAACATACAGCCAGAGCAGAAATGCTGGAAGCTTTAGCAGATTTTGATGACCATTTACTCGAAGAACTTTTAGAAGATATCGAACCACCCCAAGAAGAAATTCTCACAGATTTAAAAATGGAATTAGGGGCAGATTTAGTAGTCCCTGTATTTTTTGGTGTCGCTGAACAAGATTATGGTGTTAGACCCCTACTAGATGCACTGCTGAGGGAAGCACCCGCACCAGAAGCCACCGCACAACGTCGCCTCAAACCCAGTAAAGCCACCAATACAGCTATAGCTCAGGTATTGAAAACCTATTACACTCCCCAAGGTGGTAAACTCTCTCTCGTCCGGGTTTGGCAAGGTAAATTAACCGATGGAATTGTCCTCAACGGTGTGCGTACTGGTGGTATTTATCGCCTCATGGGACAACAGCAGCAATCAGTTAATGAAGTAGCGGCTGGTGAAATTGTCGCCTTGAGCCGATTAGAAGGGGTGAAAACCGGGGATATCATCTCTACAGAACAGCCAATAGAATTACCCAAAGCCGAGCAGTTAGAACCGGTGTATGCCTTAGCCATTACCCCAGAAAAGCGCAATGATGAAGTAAAACTCAGTGCCGCTATTACGAAATTACTGGAAGAAGATCCTGCTTTGGCTTGGGAACAGCACGGCGATACCCACGAAGTTATTCTTTGGGGACAAGGTGAGATTCATTTGCAAGTCGCTCTAGATAGACTGCGCCGCAAATATAACTTACCCATGTCTACCCACCTGCCCCAAGTACCTTACAAAGAAACCATCCGCAAACCGGTAAACTCAGTACATGGACGCTACAAACACCAAAGCGGCGGTCATGGTCAATTTGGGGATGTTTTCCTAGATATTAAACCATTACCCCGTGGTGAAGGCTTTAACTTTCAGGAAACCATTGTTGGTGGTGTCGTTCCTAGACAATATATTCCTGGGGTAGAGATGGGTGTGCGAGAGTTTCTCTCTCATGGGCCTTTGGGTTTCCCTGTGGTAGATGTGGCGGTAACGCTGACTAACGGTTCATATCACAACGTAGATAGTTCCGAACAAGCCTTTAAGCAAGCAGCACGGTTGGCGATGCAAACAGGTATACCCCAAGCGCAACCCACCCTCCTAGAACCAATTTTGCGAATAGAAGTCACTACACCCAGTGAATTTACTTCCAAAGTGCTGCAACTGTTGAGCGGACGCAGAGGCCAGATTTTGGGCTATGAAGCTAAAAACGACTGGCAAGGTTGGGATAATGTCTGTGCTTACCTACCACAAGCCGAGATGCACGATTTTATTGTAGAGCTGCGATCGCTCACCCTCGGCGTTGGTTCTTTCCACTGGGCATATGATCACCTCCAAGAAGTCCCAGAAAAACTAGCTGAACGTGTACTTGCTAGCAACGGTAACAGCAAATAGTTTTGATTTACTCCATGTCTCCTTTATTTAGCATTTTGGAGTGGCAATAATTGTCACTCCAATTTCTTTTGAACAATACTAAGTAGAACGGCGTGAATAATTCAAGGTTTGTAGTAGGGACTTTAGTCCTCTCTTAAGGGCTAAAGCCCTTACTACAAGCCGATTCAATTAAATTTTACATTACTTAATGTAGTTTGTTTTTTTCTCGCCGACTTACTTAGACAGGGAAATATACAAATGATTTACAGCACTTTTGAAGTAAGTGAGGTACACCATAAGTAATAAGTAGTGAGTAATATAGCGATTCGCAGTTAAGTGAGGTACAGATAATATTTTGAAACGCATTCGCCGTTAGGCGTTCCCGCAGGGTAGGGACGCAAAGTAAAGCGCAGAGGTACGCAAAGATTTGTACGTCAGTAGACTAGGAAAAGCTATAAGTAAATTTTTTACTCATTACTCATTACTCATTACTCATTACTCATTACTCATTACTCATTACTCATTACTCATTACTCATTACTCATTACTCCTGAACTCCTAGCGATTTTCCCGATTGATATCTTGGAGATCAAGAGCATAGTTTAAACGCAAGACATTGACACCTGGTTCACCAAATATTCCTAATAATCTACCATCAGTGTATTTATTAATTAAAGGGAAAATTTCTTCCGGTTTAACATCACGGGCGCGGGCAACTCTTTCTAACTGTTGTCTAGCAGCATTGAGGGAAATATGGGGATCTAATCCAGAGCCAGAAGTGTAGACTAAATCAGCCCAAGGTTGAACATTTTCGTCTCGTAGTTGATTAGCTGTATCGATGATTCTATTAAGTAATTCGGGATTGCCAGGGGCGAGGTTACTACCACCAGATATACCAACGGGCTTGGCTTTACGACCTTGTGAATATCTAACCGCACTGGGACGACTGTGAAAATATTTCTCTGAGGTGAATACCTGACCAATTAAAGCTGAACCTATGGGTTGAGCCTCAATATTTTCCATGATACTCCCGTTAGCTTGGGAGGGAAATAAACCTTGACCAATTACTAAAATTGCTAAGGGATAAATGATGGCTGTGATTAACCAAAGTACTAGGGTAATCCGAATTGCTTTGATGATTTCTCGAATTAAAGACATATATGGGGATTGGGGATTGGGGATTGGGGACTGGGATATATCCTTTTTTCCTTTGCTGACTGTTTGATAATAATTCCAAATATTTACTCATTTATTCATACTTTTTCTGTGTATAACCGCCTAATTAATTAAAATTATTTCGATTCTTTTACCTTTTGACTTTTGCCTTTTCAAGCTAATCCTACTAAAGTAATCAGCATATCTATTAATTTAATGGCAATAAATGGTGCAATTACTCCACCTAAGCCATAAATCAAGATATTGCGTTGTAAAAGTTCGTTAGCTGTGAGGGGTCTAAATTTGACACCTGTTAAGGCTAAGGGAATTAAGGCGGGAATGATTAAGGCGTTGTAAATCAAAGCTGACAGTATCGCTGAGTTGGTACTAGTCAAGTTCATAATATTGAGATTTTGCAGATTAGCTCCCATAAAGATGACTGGGAGAATGGCAAAATATTTAGCAATATCATTAGCAATAGAAAAGGTGGTTAACGCTCCTCTTGTAATGAGCAGTTGTTTACCAATGCTGACAATATCAATTAACTTCGTGGGGTCGGAGTCCAAATCTACCATGTTGGCAGCTTCTTTGGCGGCTTGTGTACCCGTATTCATGGCTAAACCAACATTAGCTTGAGCGAGGGCTGGCGCGTCGTTAGTACCGTCTCCTGTCATGGCTACGAGTTTGCCTTGGGCTTGTTCCCGTTGAATGACACTGATTTTGTCTTCTGGTGTGGCTTCGGCAATAAATTCATCAACGCCTGCTTCTTGGGCAATAACGGAGGCGGTAATGTGGTTATCACCTGTGAGCATGATGGTACGTACACCCATGCGGCGTAATTGGTTAAAGCGATCGCGGATGCCGGGTTTCACAATATCTTTAAGATAGACCACCCCATAGATGCGATTATCTAAGCACACCGCTAAAGGCGTACCCCCCTGTTGGGAGATTCTTTCATAAGCGGTATCTAATTCCGGTGAAATTTGACCATTACGAGAACGGACAAATCCTTTAATTGCTCCTACCGCGCCTTTCCTGGCTTCCCGTCCTCCTGGTAAGTTAGTACCGCTCATGCGGGTTTTAGCAGAAAATTCCACTGCTTGGGCTTGGTTGAAGTCAAAATCAAATCTTGCACCCAATTTTTCCGCCAGGCGGACAATAGATTTACCTTCTGGGGTATCATCAAAGACGCTAGCCACCCAAGCAACACTAGCAATTTCCGCCATTGAATGACCATTGATGGGGATAAATTCTTCCGCCAAACGATTCCCTAAAGTAATTGTGCCGGTTTTATCGAGGACTAGGGTGTTAATATCACCGCAGGCTTCTACAGCTTTACCGGATGTCGCAATAACGTTAAATTGGGCGACTCTATCCATCCCAGCAATACCGATGGCACTGAGTAAACCACCGATAGTAGTGGGGATTAAGGCTACCAGTAAGGCAATTAAAATCGGGACGCTGACGGGACTATCTACATAGTAGGCAAAGGCCGGTAAGGTAGCGACAACGAATAGAAACACCAAACTCAAAACCGCTAATAATACCGTCAGGGCGATTTCATTGGGGGTTTTGGTGCGTTCTGCCCCTTCTACAAGGGCAATCATTCGGTCAATAAAACCTTTACCGGGATCGGCAGTAACGCGGACAATTAATTCATCGGAAAGGATGCGCGTCCCACCAGTCACAGAACTAGCGATATCTGAGCCTGATTCTTTCAGAACTGGTGCTGATTCCCCAGTAATGGCTGATTCATCGACAGAAGCAACACCCATCATCACTTCCCCATCTACGGGAATTGTATCTCCTGCAACTAGATAAATAGTGTCACCTTGCCGGAGACTAGTAGAAGGAACTTCTGTGATTGTGCCATCAGGAGAGAGTTTTTTAGCTAGGGTTTCTGATTTAGTAGAACGCAAAGTATCAGCTTGAGCTTTACCTCGTCCTTCCGCCACTGCTTCAGCGAAGTTAGCAAACCAAACAGTGAAGAATAACACCCCGGTTAAGATACCGTTGAATAATTGGGGGTTTTGTTGTTGAGTTGTGCCGAATAGATTGGGATCAATGGTGACAGCTAAAGTGATGAGTGTCCCTACCCAAACTAAAAACATGACTGGGTTTTTAATAGCAGATTTGGGATTGAGCTTGACAAAAGCATCTCCAACTGCTCTAAGGTAGATATTTCTAATTTTAATTCGGCTTTTTTTGCGGCCTTGACGGCGAGATTTAGTTTTGGCAGTAGATGCAACTGGATTCATAATTTGGGGATTGGGAATTGGGAATTGGGCATGGGGCATGGGGCATGGGGCATGGGGCATGGGGCATGGGGCATGGGGCATGGGGCGTTGGGCATTGGGCATTGGGCATGGTTTATTCTCTACCTTGTCTCCCTTGTCTCCCTTGTCTCCCTTGTCTCCCCTGCTCCCTGCTCCCTGCCCCCCGCCCCCCGCCCCCCGCCTCCTGCCCCCTGCTTCTAACTACCAGATGCTAGTTTAAACCCTTCGGCAATGGGGCCTAGTGCTAACACTGGGAAGAATGTTAACACTCCTAAAATCAAGACGATGCCGGCTGTAACTGTTGTAAATATTAAGGAATCTGTTTTGAGTGTGCCAGGGGTTTGGGGTACTGTTTGCTTGCGGGACATACTATCGGCTAATAGTAAGACGGCAACCATTGGAATGTATCTCCCTGCAACAATGGTGAGGCTGGTGGTTAAGTTCCACCATAGGGTATTGTCGGTGAGTCCTTCTAAACCTGAGCCGTTGTTGGCACTAGCTGAGGCATACTCGTAAACTACTTGGGAAATGCCATGAAAGCCGATGTTGGTAATGCCGGAAAGCGAAAAGGGATAGGCGAGGGCGATCGCACTGGGAATTAATACTAAGATGGGGTGAATAAGTAAGACGACGCTGGCAAGGACGATTTCGCGTTTTTCAATTTTGCGCCCAAAGATTTCTGGGGTACGCCCTACCATCAAGCCGGTTAAAAAGACGGTAAGAATTAGATAAACGAATAGATAAGCTGTGCCTGTGCCTTGCCCACCCCAAATAATTTGCAGAAATAAGTTAAATAAGGTGGCAAATATTCCTGATGGCATTAAGGAATCGTGCATTCCGTTGACTGCACCTGTCATAGTGGCGGTTGTGGTAACTGCCCAGAGTGCTGTTTCTGCCCAACCAAATCTTAATTCTTTTCCTTCTAAGTTTGGTTGATCTATATTTAATGTCCCATTAACTAGGGGATTTCCTTGGAGTTCTCCCCCAGCCGCTACCCAAATTAGAATTACAAATACTACAAATACCATCCAAAATAATAGCCAAGCCTGTTTCATGTTTTTGGCAAATATGCCATAGGCATAAATCATGGCGGCGGGGATCGCAATCATAGCGATAATTTCGAGCAAGTTAGAAGCACTGTTAGGATTTTCAAAGGGGTGGGCGGAGTTAGCACTAAAGAAACCGCCGCCGTTTTCACCCAACATTTTGATCATTTCAAAGGAAGCTACTGGCCCTCTAGCTAGATATTGAGTGCCTCCTTCTAGGGTGGTGACTTCTATAGGTGGTTGTAATGTTTGTGGTACACCTAAGATAACTAAGGCGATCGCACCAATGACTGAAATAGGCAATAATATTCTAGTAATTCCACGGATTAAATCAACGTAAAAGTTACCCAGTTTTTTCCCTGTCAACCCCCGAATAAAAGCAATACCTACCGCTATCCCCGTAGCGGCTGAGGTGAACATCAAAAATCCCAAAGCTGCCACTTGGGAAAAGTAACTCAGGGTTGTCTCAGGAGTATAATGTTGCTGATCGGTATTAGTGACAAATGAAACTACTGTATGTAGTAGAATATCCCAACTAGGAGCAGCGAAGCCATTGGGATTCCAAGGTAACAATCTCTGATAATATATCAGTGCATATACGAGAATACCCATACATAGGTTAGTGTAGAGGATCGCTCTTACATACTGCCAACCAGTCATTTCATCTTTGGGACGAATCCCCGCCAGAACGTAGAAGCTGCGTTCTATTGGATTCATCAAACGATCTAATAATGTTCTTTCGCCGAGGAACACACGGGCTATGTATCTACCCAAAAGGGGTGTGATTACTATCACAATACACAGCGTTAAGCCAATTTGTAAGAAACCTTGTCCCATTTATTTTGTACTCAATTTTCAGCCAATACTGTCTAAATTCTTAGAGATAAAAAATAACTTACTTATTTACAGCAGTGTGAGCAATTTGGCAATATTTCACACCACCTAATACCGGGCAGGGGGCAGGGGGCAGGGGAAGAATTATCTGTAGCCGGGATTTAGAGAACTGGTATAGTTCCTTTAGCTGTATTTACGAATGCCAGTCTTGATAATTTTGTAGTAGATGTTTAAAGTTTGCATCAAGAACACTTAAATTTATGAAAGGGGCATATCAATTCAAAATTCAAAATTAAAAATTCAAAATGAAAGAATTTTGGGCATTGGGCATTGGGCATTGGGCATTGGGCATTGGGGTAAGTATTTCTCCCTTGTCTCCCTTGTCTCCCCCTGCTCCCTGCTCCCTGCCCCCTACACCCCCACACCCCTACATAATATTTAGTGGGTCTACATCTATTGTCAAGCTAACGCTATCACAACAGAGCGATCGCACTGCGTCCCAGTCTGGTAATTGTGGTAATGTATCTGAGTCAAATTTCAGCAATATCTGCCAGCGATAGCGGTTGGCGACTCGCATCACATTGGCTGGTGCTGGCCCCAAAATTTCCCAGTCATCGTTGCCACTTAAAGCTGTAGCAATGATTTGGGCTGTATTCTGGACTTGCACAGGATCAAGACTACTTAAACGTAATAAAATTAACCTGCCTCTGGGGGGATAATTGAGGTCTTGCCGTTGTTGTAATTCGGCTTCTACAAAGGAGTGATAGTCATAATTTCTCACTGCCTCAATGACGGGATGTTCTGGAGTATATGTTTGCATAATAACTCTACCGGGATCATCACCTCTACCTGCACGTCCCGCTACTTGGGTGAGGGTTTGAAAGGCGCGTTCGCTGGCGCGATAATCTGACAAATTTAGCAAACCATCAGCCGCCACCACACCCACTAATGTAACTTGGGGTAAGTCTAACCCTTTGGTGAGCATTTGTGTACCTACTAATAAATTTGCTTCGCCGTTAGCAAACTGAGTTAATAGGGTACGATGTGCGCCTTTGTTGCGGGTAGTATCACTATCAAAGCGGATGTAAGTTAATTCTGGGAACTGTTGGCTTAATTCCTGGGTGACTCGCTGAGTGCCGCTACCAAAAAATTTGAGGTAAGGAGACATACATTCAGGGCAACTTTGGGGATGCGATCGCACATAATTACAATAATGACACCGTAAAAGTTGCGGCGCGCCAGCCTCAGTTTGATGGTAGGACAAGGACACATCACAATGGGGACATTCCAAGACATAACCACAGCTACGACAGGAAACAAAGGTGCTGTGTCCCCGACGATGAATAAATAAAATCCCCTGTTGTTTTGTCTGTTGTAGTTCTTTTAAAGCTTGTTGTAATGACCTACTAAATATAGAACGATTCCCATTTTGCAACTCTTGCCGCATATCCACTATTTCTATTGGCGGCAAAGGGCGGGAATTGATGCGTTCGGGAAGGGAAAGGTAGTGACTGGGCATTGGGCATTGGGCATTGGGCATTGGGGTAAGTATTTCTCCCTTGTCTCCCTTGTCTCCCTTGTCTCCCTTGTCTCCCTTGTCTCCCTTGTCTCCCTTGTCTCCCTTGTCTCCCCCCGCTCCCACATTCACCCAACTCTCCAAGGAAGGTGTCGCTGAACCTAAAACTAGGGGACAATTTTCTAATTCTGCGCGCCACTGGGCGACGGTGCGGGCGTGGTAGGTGGGGATGGGTGAGTCTTGTTTAAAGCTGGAGTCGTGTTCTTCGTCGAGGATGATTAAACCTAGGTTGGGTAGGGGGGCAAAAATCGCGCTCCTTGTGCCGATGATGATTTGGGGTTCGCCTGTGAGCATTTGTCTCCAGGTGTCGTAACGTTCACCGTCGGAGAGTGCGCTGTGATAAACGCTGATTCTACTGCCAAACCGGGCGCGAAATCGATCTGTAAGTTGGGGTGTGAGTCCAATTTCTGGGACTAAAACTAATGCTGATTTACCTTGCTTGATGAGGGGAGCGATCGCTTGTAAATATACTTCTGTTTTCCCTGAGCCTGTAATCCCATGCAACAATACTTGATGAAATCCCTCTAACTTTTGAATGGTTTCTAAGGCATTTACTTGGGCTGGATTTAATGATTTTGCTGTGTCTAAAGCTAGTGATTGTCCTTGTTCTGTTCGTAATATTTCCCGTTCTTCTATGACGATGTAACCTTTTTGTGCCATCGTCTTGAGGATAGAGGAACTGGCGTTAGTAATTTGCAATAATTCACTTTGCCACAATTCACCACCACGTCTTCTTAATACTTCTAAAATTTCTCTCTGGCGTGTGGTGATATCTCTCTCAATACTATCAATTAATATCACTGCTTTTTGTCTTTTTGGTCGAGTTGTGTGGGGAGGTTCTAAATAACTTTCTACTAAACCAATTCGCAGCAGTTCCCGCACTCCTCGATAGGCAGATTTGACTTTTTGTTGTAAATAAGCGAAACTATAATCCCCTGCTGATTGAGTCTGTAAAAGTTGCAGAATTTGCTGGGCTGTTGGACTTAAAAAAGCAGTTGTAGTTAATTGGTCTTTTTGATTGCTAATTAACCGGATACGACGTTGCGATCGCCCCAATAATCCTGGCGGTAATGCTACTCGTATCACTTGCATTAAAGGTGTATAATAATATGAGGCTACTTTGTTTAACAATTCCCAATAAGCTCTGCTAAAAAAGCCGGAAGTTACTACATCTTCTACTTCTCGGATTTTTTCGGCTGGTATATCAATATTAGGTTGACTCAATAACCGAACTGCGATCGCGCCTAACTGTTGCGCTCCAAACGGTACACTTAATATATCTCCTGGCTGAATTTCTAGTTGGGCTGGTAAACGGTAAATAAACAGTCCTGCATTACCTGGACAGTCTACTAACACCTCAACGTAACGATTTTGATTTGTTCCTGTTCGGTAAACATCTGTAGCCTCGTGAACCACTAAATTATGTGAATTTACGTCATTAATATACATGGTAACTAAAATCTCAAGATAAATATTCTTATTTGTTTACTATCGAACTGCAAAATTCCCTAAAATTAGCAAATTTTAAAATTTCCTCCCGTGGAAGTAAATTGTATTTGAGAATACTTTTATCCCCCATAATACTTGATAAGTTTCCTCTTATGTAATCCACTAGACAAATTGATCTCAACGATACGTGCAATAAATATTTGAAGTCTACTATAAAAAATAAGACTATCTCCCTGAAGATTTCCGAAATAGTTTATCTATTTACTAAATAGGGAATAGCCTTTTTCAGCCTCTTGATAGATATTCAATCCTTTCTGTATATGAGATGCTTTTATACAAACATTTTTTTTGGAATAGTAAATTGCCCGATTATTACCATTAATAATTTTTATAAGCAACTGACCACTCCAGACCAACAAATAAGATGATTAATTTCATAAATCTCAACTAAATACCCCAAAACTTTTACAAAAATTCAAATTCCGTGATTTCCAATTGTATTTGAGCCAAATTGTTCAGGTTGAGAAAAGCGGAAGGGGTTTGACAGATTGAGAAATTAATAAAACAATAAGTATATATATGTTGGTTGTGACTGGAAAAAAAATTGGGTGCAAAACCAATATGATTTAGAAGTTTAAGTTAGTGACAATAAGTAAATGTCAACTAAAAATTAAATTTAACTTCTATAAATGAATTTGTCTCAAGCTGGGTTTTGTAATTAAACAGGTGCATTCTTGCTTAGGGAACTGTCAATTATTAGTAGTGAACAGCTGCCAAAAATTATGTACCAAACCAAGCAACAATCCCTCAAGGAAACTATGAATATTGCTAAATTGGAAACGATGGAAATACTCGAAAATACAATTGAAAATGAAGAAGAAACCCTTGATACGTTGGAAATAGTCATAGAAGAAGCCCCACCCGAAGAACATTTAGAATCAGATGAGCGGGATGGGGATAAAATGGCAGCTGCTCGTCCTTCTGGTTACAACAAAACTGAGCATGATGATGCTGTCGGGGCATTTTTTAAAGAAATGGCACGCTATCCATTACTCAAACCTGATGAAGAGGTAGAGTTAGCCAAGCGAGTCAAATTTTTAGAAGACGTAAAAGATTTACAAGATGCTTTAGCATTAGAATTAGGGCAGCAACCAACCAAAGCTCAAATAGCGGCGCAATTAGAAATAACCGAAAAGCAATTAGAAAATCGTTTATATCAAGGTCGAGTAGCGAAGCGAAAAATGATTCGCTCGAACTTGAGATTAGTTGTATCAATTGCCAAGAGATACTTAAATCGGGGAGTCCCTTTTTTGGATTTAATTCAAGAGGGGGCAATGGGTTTAAACCGCGCTACAGAAAAATTTGATCCCGACAAAGGGTATAAATTTTCAACCTATGCTTACTGGTGGATTAGACAAGCAATTACGAGAGCGATCGCTAACGATGCCAGAACTATCCGCCTACCCATACATATTGTAGAAAAACTTAACAAACTCAAAAAAGCCCAACGAGAACTCAAACAAAAACTCCGCCGCAACCCCTCCGAAGCCGAAATGGCGGAAGCGTTGGAAATCACTGTCCAACAATTGCGCCAACTGCAACAACTCAGAAGACAAGCCCTATCTCTCAACCACCGTGTCGGTAAAGAAGAAGATACCGAACTAATGGATTTATTAGAAGATGAAGATAACTTGTCTCCTGAAGCTAAAATGAACGAAAACATGATGCGTCAGGAAATTTGGGAAGTTTTAGGCGATGTCCTCACCCCACGGGAAAAAGACGTGATTTCCCTGCGCTATGGTTTAACCACCAGCGAACCCTGCACCCTAGAAGAAGTGGGCAATATGTTTAATCTCTCCCGTGAACGAGTCCGCCAAATTCAAAGTAAAGCCATGCGGAAACTACGCCGTCCCCATATTGCTAAACGGTTGAAGGGGTGGTTGATTTAAGAGGGGTGTAGGGGTGTAGGGGTGTAGGGGTGTAGGGGTGTAGGGGTATAGGGGTGTAGGGGTATAGGGGTGTAGGGGTATAGGGGTGTAGGGGTGTAGAGGGAGAAAAACTGTTGACGTTTTATGGGTGCAGTCAATCTAAAATCTCAAATCCAAAATCTAAAATTGATTGACTGTGGACTAATAACTATGGACTAATAACTATGGACTAATGACTATGGACTAATGACTAAAAATCTCACCGTGCGCTGTGCTGAACCTGATGATAGCAAAGCTTTATTCGAGTTAATTCAGGGTTTAGCAGAGTATGAAAAACTCTCTGATGCTGTTACGGGCAACGCTGCGGCATTACATGAGCATTTATTTGGCTCACGAAAATATATAGAGGCACTCTTGGCAGAATATGCAGGTAAAGCCGTGGGTTTTGCCCTGTTCTTCCATAATTACTCTACCTTTCTCACCAAACCAGGTATTTATCTCGAAGAC
This sequence comes from Aliinostoc maniaoense, assembly GCF_058172895.1. Lineage (NCBI taxonomy): Bacteria > Bacillati > Cyanobacteriota > Cyanophyceae > Nostocales > Nodulariaceae > Aliinostoc > Aliinostoc maniaoense. The sequence goes on from NZ_CP187952.1 coordinate 830,070, forward strand.
TTGTTTGTTTTACCGGAATATCGGCGGCAAGGCATTGGTAAAGCACTCCTGATTAAATTAGCTCAAATTGCCGTTGAAAGAGATTGCGGTAGGTTAGAGTGGAGTGTCCTAGACTGGAACGAGTCAGCACAGGCATTTTACCGCAGTATGGGCGCGTCCATTTTAGAGGAATGGCGTATTTGTCGGGTTACAGAGTCAGCAATTAGCCAGTTAGCAGCTAAAGAATCATGAAGTTTGACAGCCTGTCGTTTGACGACAGCAATTAAGTCGCCTGAGAATTGTAAAGGAAGATATTGGGCTAAATAAGCCTTTGTTGCAGAGAGAACACAAAATGAAGAAAATCTTTTCAATTCTACTGGTAGGCATAGCAATCTTCACGTTTGCCTTCAGTAATTCCGCTTTGGCTGCTGACAGCGTCAATGGAGCTAAAATCTTTAATGCTAACTGTGCTGCTTGTCATGCAGGTGGTAAGAATTTAGTGCAAGCTGACAAAAACTTGAAGAAAGATGCTTTGGAAAAGTACGGTATGTACTCAGCAGAAGCAATTATTACTCAAGTTACCAAGGGTAAAAATGCTATGCCTGCTTTTACCGGTCGTTTAAAACCTTCTCAAATTGAAGATGTAGCAGCTTACGTACTAGACCAAGCAGATAAGTGGTAGTAGCATTAGGCAGAATTTTGCTTGTCTTGTGAAAAGTAATTTCTGTAAACCTCCCCTAATCTAAATAAAAAAGAATCCCCCTATCTTAAAATACAGAGGGATTCTTTTTTTATGTGGTTTGTAGTGAGGACTTTAGTCCTCTATAAGTAGAACAGGGTAAATAACTAAAGGTTTGTAGTGAGAACTAAAGTTCTCAAAAAAGGACTAAAGTCCTTACTACGAACTCAATCTTAGTCTTTTTACATTACTTAACATAGTTCGTTTTTTTCAACTGGTTCTACTTATATTTAACAATTCATATAGACATAAATTAGAGATTTGTGTCTAATTATTTGATGTCTTATGTTTGATTAATTAGATAATATCAGAATTAGTTGGACTCAATATCATCAAATAAACATGGCTGTAAAAATTTATTTTTGGCGATTTAATTCGCACCTACCATCATTTATATCTATTTTTATGCAGCCATTTCCAAGTGTTGATATGATTTTTCTCTACATTCTATTAAGTCTAACTAATTTTATTTTTCAACATGATTAATTAGGAGCAAATGAAATGGCTAATATCACAATTAATGAGATTTATATGACAGGTCATGATTTGTTTCAAGACACTGAAACATTTCTGAATGAATTGACTCACCAGACAATAGAATTGATCACAGGTAATGGTTATAGCGGTTTCTTGGGATTTGGTTCTTATAGTAATTCCGCTTCTCAATATTCTTACAATTCGTTTCCTAGAAGTGGGTATTCAGGAGGTTACGGTTATGGCTATGGCTATGGAAAATGGTGTTAGATAAATTTCAGGACTTACGTAAGTGTCACAATTGATGGTTGGTGCGTGACGCGATAAGTTTCATGACTACGTTAAAATACTTTCGGTGCGTCACACACCCTACATCTACATCTAATTCGTAATTCTTAATTGACGCTGTTTTACTTAAATCGCAAAAGTATTGGAAACACTTTTGCGATTTTGTGATGATAAATTATGGCTTTGTTCATCAAGTCGGCACTAATTCGCCTGGGCGTAATTTTGACCATTTACCTGTTTCTTGTTTAAAACTCAGACAACCAACTACATCCCATTCCATCTCAATGACATCTTCTTGGGTACGAATGTTAACGTTGATAGATGGTTCATTGGGATCAAAAGTGGGATTTTCTGTTAAATGGGGCTGTTGGTGCTGGGTTTCAACGGCATGATAGGTTAGACAGCGATCTACATAGTGGCAGTTTACGCAAATACACATAATAGAACCAACTCCAGAGGCCTTGATTATTGTTAATCTAGCTTAAAGCCCAAGCTTTATTCACCTGTTGTTGGGTTGATTTTTATTACAATGTCTTGTGATGTTCTTGCTAGTCTAGCTCCAAAAAATTGGCCTTTTAGTCTGGAATACTTGCCCCAACCAGCTTACATGGTAGGTGGTGCGGTGCGGGATGCCATTTTAGGTAGAACTCGTGAATATTGGGATCTTGACTTTATTATCCCATCAGATGCGGTGAAGGTAGCTAGAGCGATCGCTCATAATTACCAAGCTGGTTTTGTCTTACTCGACTCAGAACGCCAAATTGCCCGTGTAGTGTTTCCTGATGCGACGGCTGACTTTGCTCAACAGGAGGGGCAAAGTTTAGAGACTGATTTATCTAGAAGGGATTTTACGATAAATGCGATCGCCTACAATCCGCACACCCAAGAAATCATCGACCCATTACACGGCTATGATGATATACAGTTGGGTATGTTGCGGATGATATCACCGCATAATTTAGCAGACGATCCTTTACGCTTGTTGCGTGCCTATCGCCAAGCTGCTCAACTCGGTTTTACTATTGAGGCCAATACTCACAATACTATCTGTGCTTTAGCACCGCAAATATCCCAAGTCGCCGCCGAACGCGTCAGAGTCGAAATTGGCTATTTGCTAGCTAGTTCTCAAGGTACACCGTGGATAAGCAAAGCTGGGGAAGATGGCTTACTTGCACCATTCTTTACAAATGCTACTCACCAAAGCTTCCAGAAATTAGCCGCAGTCGATACCATAGCTACCCTCATTACCCAACATTGGCCACAACTGGGGGCAGAACTACAAAATTATGTCCGCCATACAGTCAAAACCACTTGGCTAGGTATTGCGAAACTCGCCTGTCTGGCGCATTCAGAACCAGCCGTTGCCGAATTAGAACTACAGGCACTTACCTATAGCCGCGCCGAAATTCGGGCTGTCACCACTGCTTTGAAATTGTTCCCTCAACTAAAGTTAGCTGATACCTTGCGAGAACAGTATTTTTTATTCCAAGAAGCAGGGATTGTATTTACGGCTACAATTTTGCTAGCCGTTGTGAACGATAATCTGGTAGAGCCGATGTCTGGCACAAATCCTTTTAAGGTGTACGCACCATTGATCAGCCGCTACCTTAACCCTGATGATCTGGTCGCTCATCCCACTCAGCTAGTAAGTGGTAAAAATCTTATGATAGCACTAAATATTCCCCCATCGCCAGTAGTCGGTACACTGCTGACGGAAATTGCTGTGGCACAAGCTGAGGGGAAGGTTTCAACACCCCAAGAGGCGATAGAGTTGGCGAGGAAAATTATTACTAATTCGTAATTCGTAATTCGTAATTCGTAATACCGCTACGCGGAAGCAAGCTACGTAATAGCCTACGGCTAGGCTTGTGGCTAGGTAATTTGTAAGTTGGTGTTTACCATTCACGATACAGTTTCTGGGCATGAAACATGATTTCTTCGTTGGGTAGCCGAATTTTTGCTGGCTGGCGAGGATAAGATGTTTCAATGGCGCGTGTATCTTGTTCTACGACTGTTGCCACTGCATTTAAGAGAAAGCGTCCCATTAATGGTTTCAAAATTGGGTGTTTGGTTTGGCTGTAAACTAAAACAAAGGTTTTGGTTTGAGTTGGGGTTTCTGGATATAAACTATGAACTTGCAAAATTTCTCCCAGGGAAAAGTTAGTCCGAAATGTTGTTAGTGCGGGGAAAGCATATTCTAATGTGCCGGTATAAATTTTAGGTGCAGTTAAAACCATAGGATTACGGAAGATATCATTCCAGGTACTATCCTCCCGCTCTAGTTCCTGCACAACTTTAGCATAATAACCATCATGCTCAAATACGGGGATGCGATTAGCTTTAATGCCAAATAAATCCCGATGTGTACCGCTTTGATGGTTGTAGTCATAATTGATGGATATGTTGTCTAAAAAAGTACCGTGAATACTTTTCTCTCCCGCTACTCCTACAAAGCTCATATCTGCGCTGACTTTGGCAATTAAGTCGGGAACTGGGATTTTAGGAGGATAGCCGCCATATGTCCAAATACAATCTTCTTGAATGACTAATTCTAGAGAATTTAACAAGGGTTGACTGCCGACTTGATCTTTATTGTGCAGTCTTCCCTGTCCATCAAATTCTAGCGCATGGAAGGGACAGGCGATCGTACCCCTGTCTGAACAAATCCAACCATCTGATAACGGTGCTTGCATATGGGGACAGACGTTATCGAGGGCAAATACTTCTCCTTGTTGATTTTGCCATAGTACATAGTCTTATCCATTCAAGGTAATTTTATAGGGTTTGTTGATGCCCAGCATGGAACGATGGGCAATTAACCAAGGCGCGCCAGGCAAAATTACTTCCATAGGAGTCTCCCAAAGATTGTGTAAGTATGTATGGGGCGATCGCCATCACTAGATTAAAATTGTGACAAAAGTTTCATATTTGAATCTAAAAATACGACATATTATTCATGTTTGTCAACTATGATCAGGAATAAATCAGACTCAACTTTGATGCGCCGCCAACCCAAGCAAAAGCGCAGTCAACAGCGAGTAGAAAAAATTTTGCAAGCCGCAGCAGAGGTATTTGTGGAGGTGGGATATGAAGCTGCAACCACCCACATGATTGCAGCCAAGGCTCAAACGGCGATTGGTTCGCTATATCAGTTTTTTCCCGATAAATTGGCGATTTTTCATGCACTGGAAGCTCGTCACATGGAACAGGTGACAAAGATTAATGCTGAAATTATGCAGTCAGCAGACAAGCAAAAGCCATTGTCAGCATTTATTGAACGCATGGTGAATACCTATGCAGAATACTTTGAAAATCCCATGTATCGTGTCGTGTACATCCAATATTTTGTTGCGCCAGAGATGTTTCAGCTATTTGATGACAGCTTTAATCAGCAGTTGATTAAACAACTAGCAGGCTTTTTTCGTGAGTGGAATCCTGAGTTAGCAGTTGAAAAAAGCGAATTTTTAGCAGAAACAGTTCACATATGCTACAACGCTTTACTATTGAATGCTTTACGCCAGGATAAACACCAAAGACAAGCCCGTTATGCAGAAATTAAAGCTTTATTAGTCGCATATTTGACTCCCCACACCCAGTCAGGAGCAAATCAGGTAATGAAAGTAATGATATGCCCTTACTGCCATTCATCCCAATTATCGAAAAATGGCCATCGTCACGGGAAGCAACGCTATCTCTGCAAAGACTGCGGGAAACAGTTTTTGCAAAAGTCTGGCTGAATTAAGCCCAAAATTCTGGTTGAACTAATTCAATTGCGATCGCCAACAGATTAGCAAAATCGAACTTGTAAAACAATACCCAAAAACGCACCCACTCCCGCATTTGCTCCACATCGCTAGCAAACATGACTCGCCTAGCTTGTATAACTAGAGATAACCAGGGGTAAGTCTTGCGAATCAGACGCAACCATAGATAGCAATCTTTTTTCAACATAGAATTAGGCTTTAAACGGCTGAATATTTAATTCTGCTTGCCATTGGGATAAAGGCTTTTCCCAAGCATCTTCCCACCGTTGAGCAAATAAAGGCTTGGCATTTAATCCCATCTGCCAACCTTGAGCAATAGTATCGAGAAGTTGGGGTAAATCTTCAGGAGTCAGCAAAATCATCCCTATTAAAGCATTAGCAATTAACATCCCCGCCAAAGGTAGACGAAACTGTGCCAAATAAAATGCCTGTAGTCCAATTTCCTCAATGCTGCTGATACTAAACCCTGTAATCAGATGCCAAATATCATGAGTTTGTTGCCAACGATATTCAATATAAGTAGTATCTGAATTGATTTCAATGTCTAAATCAATGCGCTTCAGACTTAATTCCTTTAATCTGCAAGCATAGAGATATCCCAGAGAATCAGGGGGAAGTTGCAAAAGTCGCTCTAAATCATGGTTTGGAGGAGTGTATCTTTCTTTGATTAAATTTGCCACATCAGGATGAATCTGCATATCTTCGGCTGCCAGTTCATAGGCACGGCTGTGAATTAAAGCACTACTGAGTTCATCTACTGCGTCTAGGCTGTCGTCTGTTGTTAGCAACGTAAAAAAGCCTTTCATGGCTGTGAAAAACTGAAAATTTAGCTGTCTTTGTACTTCGGAATCAACTTTTAGTGGCTGCATAGTTGCAGGATTGAGGGTTTGCATGACAACAACTCCTAAAGATGACATAATTAATGTGAACAATGTTCATATTTATAAAATACGAACACTGTTCATGTTTTGTCAAGGGGTTTATTTGATGACAGCAAAAAATACTTCTAAAATGCGCCGCCAACCGCAGCAGATGCGGAGTCAAGAACGAGTGGATAGCATTTTAAATGCAGCCGAGGAGTTATTTATTGAGGTGGGATATGAACAGACAACAACACGGGCGATCGCCACTCGTGCTAAAGTGCCTGTAGGTTCGTTGTATCAGTTCTTCCCCGATAAAGAAGCAATTCTCAAAGCCTTAGCAACGCGATATTTTCAACGGGAGTATGAGTTATTTGCTCAACTGCACACACAACAAGCTGAGAGTTTATCTGTAGATGTGTATGTTGATAAGGTAATTGATGCCTTTGATCATTTTATGAATAGTCATCCGGGATATCGAGCAGTTTATGAGCAACTGCTGAATTTAATGACATATCCAGCAATTGCGGCAATGGATGACTACGAATACCGAATTGTTGATGAACTGGGGGCTTTTTTTGGTAGAATTAATCCTGAGTTAGATCCTAGAAAATGTCAGGCGATCGCTTTGGTAGTAGTGAAAGTAGTAGGCGATTTGCTCTGGCTAGCGACAAGTCAAAACCCTGAAATGCGCCAACAGTTGTTAACAGAAACCAAAATATTAATGTTGGGTTATCTGAATAATTATTGTGGCAAATATTCCTCACAAATGAAGTGTAAATAAGAATAATTTTCAAGTATTGCGTTCGTTTAAACATCATGATATGTTAAAGTATGTTTGCTTGCGACTTATTCTGAACTAGTTTCAAAAAAAGCTGAAATAACTTGGTGTTGAGTGATACCAATCAACCACTGTATTATCAATTTGATAGATTTTCAGCAACCAAAATCAAGATACGCGAACACTGGTAGATAACTAACTACTTTAGGCATAACTCGGCTAGATGACTCAAAAGGTTAGCTATGAATAGCTCTGCACGCAAAGTTTTAATCGTAGATGACTCTTCCGAAGACCAAGAACTCTATCAAAGGTATTTGCGGCAAGATCAGGGTTATTCTGACAATTTTTTACAAGCAAGACTAGGAGAGCAAGGATTAGAACTGTGGCATCAACACCAGCCAGATGTAGTATTACTAGACTATAGATTACCTGACCTAGACGGGCTGGAATTTATTGAGCAGTTAAAAAACGCACACCCAAAGCTGTGCTTACCGATAATTATAGTTACGGGACAAGGCAATGAAGAAGTTGCTGTCCAGGCGATGAAAGCAGGCGCGCAAGATTATCTAGTCAAGAAGCAGATTACCCCAGAAAGGCTGCAACTAACACTAAAAAAGGTAATTGAGACAGTGCGTTTAAGTAATGAACTGCAACAGCACATTGAGCAAAAAAGATTAGTCTCACAAATTACTAAAAAAATCCATCAAACACTAGAACTGTCAGAAATACTGCAAACGACGGTAACAGAGGTACGGCATTTTCTCAAGACAGATCGTGTTTTGATTTATCAATTACAGTCACAAGGTTGGGGTCAAGTCACAACCGAATCTGTAGGCGCAAATTGGACTTCTTTGCTGTCTACGTCTTATCATGATCCTTGCTTTGATGAAAAATATATTGCAGCCTTTAGTCAAGGATTAGTCACCCTCAAAGCAGATATTCATGATGGTAGTATTGCGCCTTGCTACGTTGAACTACTAACTAAATTGCAAGTACGCGCGAACCTAGTAGTACCAATTCTTCACAACGGCAAGCTGTGGGGTCTTTTGATTGCTCATCATTGTACTGCTCCCCGACAGTGGCAACCTTTAGAAGTGGAATTGCTGCAAGAATTAGCAACTCATGTTGGGATTGCACTTCAGCAAGCAGAAGTTTATCAACAGGCACATAATGAACTGATTGAGCGCAGACGAATAGAAACTCAACTGCGAGAGAGTGAAGAGCGTCTGCGAGTGGCACTGACGGCTTCTCGCATGGGAACATGGGACTGGAACATCCAGACAGGTCTGATTATATGGTCAGAAAATTTGGAACCATTGTTTGGATTAGAGCCTGGAGAGTTTGATGGTTCATTTGGGATGTTTGTGGATAGAATACATCCAGATGATCGCGATCGCGTATTAGCCGCCATAGATCATGCCATTGCTACCGGAGACGATTATGAAATTGAATTTCGGGTAGTCTACCCGAATGGCAATATTCGTTGGGCATTGAGCCAAGGTAAGGTATTTTATGACCAGAACCATCAACCCATCAGGATGGCAGGCAATGACATAGATATTACAGAACGCAAACGACGTGAACTCAATAAGCAATTTATTAACAAACTAGATTTGCGGTTGCGTTATCTCCAAGATGCTCAAGCAATGATGTGGGAAACACTCAGCAGTCTGGGGCAATACCTAGAAGTGAACCGATGCACCTTGGGCAAGATTGATTGGCAACAAGGTCTTTACATCACAGAACGAGAGTGGTGTCGAGACGTTGCCAGTAGTGCTATGACGTACCAACTCTCAGATTTCGCTACTTCAGGTTTTCAAGCTGTATTTGCTGCCAATCAAGCTGCGGTTGTGCATGACATCACTACAGACTCCCGTACGCTGGCGTTTGCTAGCAATTATGCTCAGATTCAAGTCAACGCTTTTGTTGTTGTTCCTTGTATCTATCAAGGACAATTAGCAACCGTCTTAACCATTGCTTCCAAAACACCGCGTGTGTGGAGTGCCGATAAAATCACACTGCTGCAAGAAACCGTAGCTCGTATCTGGTCACTGATTGAGCAAACACGAGCTATGCAGGCATTACGTGCCAGTGAAGAACGCTTCCGCACTTCAGTGGAAAATATACTAGATTGCCTGGGTATTTACTCTGCGATGAGAAATGAACAGGGTGAGATTATCGATTTCCGAACTGAATATGTTAATCATGCTGCTTGTCTCAACAATGAAATGACGTATGAGCAGCAGATTGGTAAGGGGTTGTGTGAATTACTACCAAAGCATCACGAAAGTGGCTTGTTTGATGAATACTGTCAAGTGGTAGAAACAGGACAGGCACTTGTGAAAGAGAACCTGATCTATACAGATGAGTATGGAGAACAACGCTTAACCAGAGCATTCGATATCCGTGTGGCTAAATTTGGCGATGGTTTTGTTGCTACCTGGCGGGATATTACCGATCGCAAACAAACTGAAAAAGCACTGCGATATAGTGAAGAACGCTTCCGTACCCTGGCAGATAACATATCACAATTTGCCTGGATAGCAGACCAAAGCGGCTGGATATTTTGGTATAATCAACGCTGGTTTGATTATACAGGTACTACCCTGGAAGAAATGCAGGGTTGGGGCTGGCAAAAAGTCCACCATCCCGATCATGTTGAGCGGGTGGTGCAACACATTAGCCACTGCTTTAAAACAGGTCAATCATGGGAAGACACCTTTCCTCTGCGGGGACAGGATGGGCAATATCGTTGGTTTCTGTCTCGCGCCATTCCCATCAGAGATGAGAATCACGAAATTGTCTGTTGGTTCGGTACAAACACTGATATCGAAGAGCAAAAACAAGCCCAGGAAAAGTTACGTCAAAGTGAAGAACGCTATCGTTGTTTAGCAGAGTTAATTCCTCAGTTAGTGTGGACAGCCGACGCTCAAGGAGCATTATTAGATGTTAATCAACGGTGGACAGATTTTACTGGGGTAACAGTGGAAGAAGCCCAGACAACAGGATGGGAAAAGGTTGTCCATCCAGAAGATATTCCGATTCTCACTCAACAGTGGGCAGATGCAGTCCGTCGGGGTGTTTCCTATCAAGCGGAAGGCCGGATGCGTCGGGCTGATGGTGTGTATTGTTGGCATTTACACCAAGCAATTCCCCAAAAAAATCAGCAAGGTGAAATTGTCAAATGGTTTGGCACTGCTACCGAAATTGAAACGCAAAAGCAAATGGAGGCCGAACGCGATCGCCTGTTGGCACAAGAGCAAGCAGCCAGAGCCGAAGCTGAACGTGCTAACCGAATCAAAGATGAGTTCTTAGCCGTTCTCTCCCATGAGTTACGCTCACCTCTTAACCCCATTTTAGGCTGGGCAAAGCTGATGCAAACTCGTAAATTGGACTCGGCTAAAACAGCTGAAGCTTTAGCCACAATTGAACGTAATGCTAAATTGCAGTGCCAATTGATTGATGACTTGCTGGATGTGGCGAAGATTTTGCGCGGCAAACTCAATATGGATGAAACTCCTGTTGATTTAGTGGCGGTAATTGAGGGCGCACTAGACACGATGAGGACAGCAGCCGTTGCCAAATCAATTTTGTTACATTCAGTTTTACCCCAGATTGGGCAGGTGTTTGGGGACTCGGTACGACTCCAGCAAATTATCTGGAATTTGTTGTCTAATGCCATAAAATTTACACCTGCCGGTGGGCGAGTCGATATTTGCTTGGAACGAGTTGAGAACCAAGCACAGATTAGCATCAGCGACACAGGTAAAGGTATTAATCGTGATTTTCTGCCCTATATCTTTGAATCATTTCGGCAAGAAGATGCTTCCATCACCCGTAAGTATGGGGGGTTAGGGTTGGGATTAGCGATCGTCAGATATTTGGTGGAAGCCCACGGCGGAACAATTGAAGCTGATAGCCAAGGTGAAGGGCAAGGAGCTACATTTATTGTGCGTTTGCCTTTGCTAGATCATGCTCAAGATTACGAGCAACCTAATCAATTACCAGAGCAAGAGCCAGATTTGACAGGTATTCGAGTCTTAGTTATTGATGATGAACCTGATGCCCGTGAATTGCTCAGTACAATGCTTGTTTTATACGATGCAGAAGTTTTAACTGTTACCCGTCCTGTTGAAGTTTTAGCGGCTCTAGAATCGTTTCAACCCCATGTGTTAGTCAGTGACATTGGAATGCCAGAAATGGACGGTTATACCCTCCTGCGACAAATTCGTTCTTTACCACCCCAAAGCGGCGGACTGATTCCCGCGATCGCTCTTACGGCTTATGCTAGAGCAGAAGACCAGCAAAGAGCTTTAGCAGCCGGTTTCCAATATCATATCTCTAAACCCCTGGATTTAGATAAATTGGCTCAAGCCATCTCTGCGCTATTTCTCAATAAATAACAGAACTTCTGTTTCCAATATCAAGTAAGAATTTTATAGCAAAGTTAAGTATTTTAAGTGAAGTATTGAGACTTAACTTTTCACTAACTTTCAGACATATATTGCATCCTGCAAATCTTATTTATAGCAATATAGACGAAATTAGCTGATAGAAACTGACCTTAGTTTTTACACAAATCCATAATTAATTTTTTCCCTAACTTTACTTACTTTATACCCATCGACATATTTAGATTTAACTCATAAATTAAAAATGTACTGAATAACGGATGATGTTCCGCTATCAGCAAAGCCAACTTTGTTTTTTGAGCTATACATCGGCAATATAGGCAAATAATTTAATTATTTATAATTGCCAATTAACTATCAAACTTGTAGTTGTATAGCATAAAAAACTATCTATCTAAACATCAAAAACCTAGTAAATTAAAAGGAAAATCAACATGGCATTTGTCATCATTGAAAGAAACAAGAATAACGTTCCTTCAGACCAAGACATCAAAACAGCGATGAATCAGAGCGGAGGAAAAGTTACTAATATCGAACAAGATAAAGCTACAAAGAAAGTAACTTTTACTGGACAAGTCAATCACAACAAATTTGAAAATAATTTAGAAACAGTTGCCAAGGGCAACAAACAAAGTTGGAACTTTGTTTGGGCAGATGCTGAATCATCAATTGTTCAATTTCCTAAGCTAACTCTAGCAACTGCTGTGCCTAGCAATTATTCCGTCAACATTAATATGGAGGAGCAAACTATTGATGCTCTGTCTAATAACGGCTATATTTTGTATGCTTTCAAAGCTGTAAAAACTACAGCCAAGGGTTCTCCTGTAGTTTGGTTTAAGACAGAAAACTACGGCTTGAATACCAAAATATCATGGTCAGAGGAATACGAGGCTTACACCTCCAAAACTGACATCAGTCCAAATGTCCTAATTGTTGACACTAACTCTTATCCTATTTCCCTCGGCAATACCTTGAATATTACAAGCTCTACTGGAATTGGCAGCGTTGACACTAGTCAAGGTACACCTGGAGCTATTAACATTCACAATCAAACATCAACTCAATTTACTACTGGTATCTCACAGAAACTAGATGACGGTAGTGTCAATCCTCTGTGCGCCTTTCCGCTTTTCGGTAATATGTTAGATGTCATTGCTCCTATTGAGAAAGTCGTGCTGATGTTCTCTACCACACCAGTAAATACAGGTAGTGTCATTGAGCAATCTTTCAGTCCTGCTATCCTCGTTGATTTAACAGGAGAAAATTCACGGACTGTATCTTTCGATATCAATAATGGTTGGTCTTGGGGTGGTGCGCCTTGGGGACAAAACATCTCAGCTAGTACCAGCCTCGTTCCGTTCCTGATTGAATCTGCTACCGCTAACTCTGCTATTGTTAATAATCGCTTAATAGCACTTCACGAACAGAGAAGATTGGCATAAGTTTCAAGCAATTCGCAATGGCCGCAGTCCATTGCGAATTGGGTTTATAGTTCGTAGTGAGGACTTTAGTCCTTCTTAGAGGACTAAAGTCCTCACTACAAACTTTTTAAATTACTTTACATGGTTTGGTTTTTTCAACTCGTTCTACTCAATTTCTAAACCGTCACTCCTTCCAATTGTTCATCTGTTAATTCATACAATTGACGCAACTTATTTAATTTATCTCCATCAGCTTGCCAAAAACCGCGCCCATGTGCTTCTAACATTCTGCTAACAATATTCCGAAAAGCTTCGGGGTTAGCTTGGCGTAATTTCTCTGCCATTTCGGGGTCTAAAGCGTAGGTGTCGGCGGCTTGGTCGTATACCCAATCATCTTTAAAATCAGCAGTACCACCCCAACCTATTAAAGCTGTCATACGTTGGGAAATTTCAAATGCACCGCCTGAACCTTGATTAGCCATTGCTTCCGCCCATTTAGGATTTAATAGTTTGGTGCGGTATTCCATTCTGAGTAAATCATCTAAGTTGCGGGGTGTGGTGTCTTTGGAGAAACTTTCCACAAAGCTAGCTGTAACTTTCTTGCCGCTTTGCTGTTCGGCGGCTTTTTTCAGTCCCCCGGTGTTGGCGTAATATTCCTGAATGTCGGTTAAACCATATTCTACAGAGTCTATTTCTTGGACGATGCGATCGCTAGTCTGCAATAACTGATTTAATACTTCTGGTCTAGCTTGGCCTTTATCTTGTCTGCCATAGCTAAACACGTTACGACTTTGCCAAGTTTTACCTAATTCATCCCCAGATTCCCAGTTACTATCAACTACTCTATCATTGACTAACGAACCAAAATCACCGGCTGGGTTAGAAAATAATCTCGCTGATGTATTTTCTACACCTTGCGCCTTTAAAGCTAAGGCGTGTTTTTTAATAAAATTCTGGTCTTCTGGTTCGTCAGCTTCCGCCGCCCTTTGGAATAAATCATCTAACAATTCGATGATATTTACAAAGCTATCACGGAAGATTCCTGATAGATTTCCTAATACATCAATGCGGGGATGTCCGACTTCAGTTAAGGGTTTTAATTCATAACGAACAATGCGCCCTGTCCCTTCTTTTACAGGTTCAGCACCGACTAATTCTAAAAGGATTCCTAATGATTCACCCTTGGTTTTAATGGCATCTAATCCCCACAATAAAACTGCAACTGTTTCGGGATATTTGCCATGTTCTTGTAAATGCTGACTGATAATTTTTTTACCAATTTCTCGTCCCCGTTCATAGGCGGCGGGAGATGGCATTCTATAGGGGTCTAAGGCGTGAATATTTCTGCCTGTGGGTAATACTCCCGCACCATCTCGTAATAAATCACCACCAGGTGCAGGGGGAATAAATTCACCATTCAAACCCCTTAACAGATTGGTGATTTCATCTGTAGTTTGCATCAACAAATCTGTGATTTGCTGTGCTGTTTCTGGATTTGTTGGTTGTTCACTGCCAAAATATGCTTCGAGATAAGATGCTAGTTCTTCCTCATTTGGTGGTTCGCCTAAGATATGTAACCCAGAAGAAAATAGGCGATTTTCTAATACTTGCAAATACTCATACAACTTCACCAGATAATCATCAAAGGCATGACTACTAAACATTCTGATATTTTCTGGGGTGAAGGGAATACCCAATTTTTTCGCATCTTCAAATGGGCAATCGGCATCTAAACCAGTATCAACAATCTTTTTACAAATACCTTCCTTGAGGACATAATTCTTTTTCGTGTCTTCTCGATATTCTGAGATTAAATCTCGCAGTGCCACCAATTCTTTATACAAACCAGCCCGACCATAAGGCGGAACATTGTGTGAAATTAACACGCCATAACCGCGACGTTTAGCTAATATCGACTCAGAAGGATTATTAGCAGCATATATATATAAATTGGGTAAATCTCCTAATAAAATATCCGACCAAGAATAACCTGTATTTCCTAATGGTGAACCGGGCAACCATTCTACTGTTCCGTGCATACCAAAGTGAACTACTGCATTGGCTTGCAGTTCATTTTGTAACCATTTATAAAAAGCGGCGTATTGGGGATGAGGTGTTAAGTCCCGTTCAAACATTAACCGCATGGGGTCGCCTTGTATCCCCAAGGGTGGTTGTATACCTATCCAGACATTTCCTAATTGAACACCTCCTACATGAAGTTCATCACCATAGGTTTTAATTCCGCTTCCTGTTAAAGATTTCCATTGTTTTTCAATACGCGATGTGCGGAGATATCCCAACCATTTTTCTAATTTTCGGGCGTTAACAGTAGTGGCTGAACTTGGGAAAGGTTTATTTATTTCCCATCTTTCCATTTCTTCATCTACTTCTCTGACTTGGCGAATTAATTCTTCCCCATCTTCAGGAATATCGCCGACGTTGTAACCTTGTTCTTTGAGGGCGTGGAGTAATTTAATTAAACTGCGGGGTACGTTTAATAATGCAGCCGTACCCACTGCACCATAACCAGGGGGGAAGCCATATAAAATGATGGCAATTTTACGTTCTGCGGGGGGTGTTTGTCGCAGTTTCACCCAGTTTTTGACTCTCCCAATGAGACGCTGTACCCGTTCGGGAACTAGATAAATATCTTCACCTACTAAACCGCCGAGGGGAACGGTATCAATTGCACCGTCTAATTCTGGTAAGGCATACAATACCACACTTTGCAAACCACCCACGCCTTGACGTGTCCAGGAGTGGATGTCTTGAATTAACAAAGGTGCGGCGACGATGTAAGGAACGTTTTTGGCCGTGAGGATGCGTTTGGCTACTTCTACTTGGCGGCCAGCTTCCATTGAACCGGCTGGCCCTCCAACTAGGGGAAAGCCTATTGTAGAAACTATTGCATCTACTTTGACGGCTTCTGGGGATAGGGAGGGGGTTTCGATATTACCTTGTTGGCGTTGTTGAAGTTCGTAGTCGGTTGTCATCCAATCTCTAACCGCTACGTGTCCTTCTACACCGTTGATGAAGATGGGTAAGGGTATTAAACCAGCTTCCTCAAAGCGGCGAATGAGTTGGGGAATGTATGGTTGTTTGGTGATGACGTGTTTACGGTAGAGGAGGATGGCGGTGATGGGAGGGCAGGGGGCAGGGGGCAGGGGGTGAGACAGCGCGGTCTTGGGGGTTTCCCCCATGAGCGACTGCGAACCCGAAGGGCAGGGGGAAGAACGCTGTTGATACCATTCTAGGTAGGCTTTGGGTGAAGTGAAAAAGCCTTGATAGTCGGGGTGTAGTAAACCGATGTTGGGGGTTTCTATGGGTGGGGGGATTTCACCGACTTTTAAGTCTAAATATTTTTCTGCTAGTGTCCAAAATAAGGCGGCTACGTTTTCTGTGCCGCCGGCGTTCCAGTAGCCGTAGATAATTAACCAGTTGCGTAGGTCTTGTACTTTCTGGACTGGGACGAATTTTAATAGTTTGGGGCCGATTTTTAAGAAGCTAATATAACCTGCTAGTTTATCTTCTTCGCGTCCGTTGCTGAATTTGTCGAGGATGAATTTAACGGGTTTGGGCATTCCTTTGGGTTTGTCACCAATGGAAAATGCACCAATTTTGGTTAAACTCATCAGTTCTAAGGCTGACTCGAATACTAGACGGATGGGAATTTGAGCAATGCGATCGCGCAACCACAAAACTTGGTCATAATCAAATAGGAGACTGCCAAAAAATACGTCCGCGCCTTGTAATGCTGCTTCTACTTCTTTGCGGTTGCTGGTAATATTGCGATCGCTAAATACTCTAATATCTAAATCAGCACAGCGAGATGTCGCCAGAATTGCGGCTTTTCTGTACAGTTCAGCGTTAAATGATTCAAATCCAGCAATCAGAACGATGCGTTTCATGCCCGTAATTTCAGCAATATTTCTTTACTTTTTATTCTAATCGTTGGTTGCAGCTTGATGGTTGAATATCTGCCTAGAGGAGTTGTGAGTAAATTCGAGGATTAATCAACGGTGTGACGCTTTGTAAAGTGTAGCTGATTAATCATTTATTTTTCTTTTAAAAAAGATATTCTGGAGTTAAGTGCAAGGAGTGATACTAGTTCACGAGATGAGTATTAAGCAAGTGAATGGGTATAAATCCACACGAAAACGCTTAGATAAGTCAATTTCTAGGCGTTTTTGTGTATGATACGTTCGGCAGGTAGGTTATGGTAAGGGACAGAACTCATGTTTTTAAACGCGGAGGGGCGCGGAGATTGCCCAATTTTATTAGTTTTGTACTCAGTATCTCAGCAGAGTAAGAAACGCTATCAGATCAAAAGTTAATCTTTAATAGTGGTTCATGAAGATTCAGTGAAAATACTGTACTTAATCTCTCGTTAACCTTTGGTTGTCTTTTGCTTAATCTTCAGCTATTAATTTTGCGGTTGTACTCGTAATTGATAATTTCTGGGATTTCGAGTCATTACACCGATTGATTTAGTCTGATTGATAAAAAACAGGAAATATCCACAAGGCACAATTCAAGCTTAGTGGAGATATTCTCGTGTTTTCAATTAGCGGCAAGAGGTATAAAGTTCAGCGTTTAAACATTCACTGCAATCATGACTATCAAACAGCTTATCGGACTACTAGTTCCATCTGCAATTTTGTTGGGAGCAATGACAACTCCAGCCGCAGCATTTACACTCAAGCCTATTGGTACTTACAGTACAGGTCTGTTTGACGAAGGGGGTGCAGAAATTCCCACCTATGACGCTGAGACTCAAAGACTGTTTGTCGTTAATGGCGGTACTAAGAGTATTGATATTATCAGTATTAGTAACCCCAGTCAGCCTTCACTATTTAAGAGTATTGATATTAGTCTCTATGGTGGTGGGGTGAATAGTGTCGCCTTCAAGAATGGGATACTAGCGGCGGCTGTGCAAGCGGTTGATAGGCAACAGCCAGGTCAAGCGGTATTTTTCAATGCTAATGGTGATTTCTTAAATTCTATTGGAGTCGGTGCATTACCGGATATGCTCACCTTCACACCTGATGGAACTCGTGTGTTAGTGGCGAATGAAGGTGAACCGAATAGTTACAATCGGCCTGATAGTATTGACCCAGAAGGCTCAGTCAGTATTATTAATGTGACTGATATTAATAATTTGAGTGCATCTATTGCTGGCTTCACTGATTTTAATGACAAAAGAAGTGAGCTAATAGCTGCGGGAGTGAGAATATTTGGCCCTAATGCTACCGTTGCTCAAGATTTAGAACCAGAATATATCACCGTTTCTGAAGACTCTACGAAAGCTTGGGTATCGTTGCAAGAAAATAATGCGATCGCATTTCTTGACTTGATTGAAAATAAAATTACCGATATCGTCCCTCTAGGCTTCAAGGATCATAGTTTACCAGGAAACGGTCTAGATGCTAGCGATCGTGATAATACTATCAACATTGCTAATTGGCCTGTTTTGGGGATGTACCAACCTGATGGTATAGCTTCTTACCAAGTTAATGGTAAAACCTATATTGTCACAGCGAATGAAGGTGATGCTCGTGACTATGATGGTTTTAGTGAAGAAGTCAGGGTTGGTAATTCTGCTTATCAACTTGATCTTACAGCTTTCCCTAATGCTGCTACTTTAAAACAAAATGCCAATCTAGGACGCTTAACAGTTACCAATACTCTTGGTGATACTGACGGTGACGGTGATTTTGACAAGATTTACGCTTTTGGTAGCCGCTCTTTTACCATTTGGGAATCGGTTGATAACCCAGCCCCAGGTGAACCTAAACTAAAATTAGTTTATGACAGTGGCGAAGATTTTGAGCAAACAATAGCCAAACTTTTGCCTCAATTTTTTAACTCAGACAATGGAGAAAACAACTTTGATAACCGTAGCGACAATAAAGGCCCAGAACCAGAGGATGTCAAAGTTGCTAAAATTGACGGTCGTTTTTACGCTTTCATAGGTTTAGAGCGTATCGGTGGAGTGATGGTTTATGATATCACCGACCCAGAAAAACCCACTTATGTTACCTACTCAAACAACCGTAATTTCCTAGCTGCACCAGATAGCCTAGCTGTAGGAGATTTAGGACCGGAAGGTTTGCTATTTATTCCTAGTGCAAGTAGTCCTAATCGTCAGTCGTTGTTGGTTGTATCTAATGAAATTAGTGGTACAACTACAATATATGCCGTTGTACCTGAACCTGGAACTATCTTGGGTTTATTGGCAGTTGTGGGAATGGGTATGTTGAAATTAAAGTCTAAAGCTGATTCCTGATAGTTGCGAACTTTAAAACCTGGTTTCTTCAACAAACCAGGTTCTAGCCTAAAAATTAGATCAATCTCTTTTCTAAATATTGACCAATCATCAACTGTTCACCAGCACGGGAAATAATGGTTTGTCTGGTGCGATATTTACTCCCAACTAACTTTAACTCCTCTTCAAAAACTGAACCATTGTACTCTGTCCGCAGACATAGAGTTTTGGGGTTAGGGAAAGCATACTTAGCGGTAATTGGATCAGATGTGGCAAAACCGCGATCGCGGTACAATGTATGTCCTAAAGCTCCAAATAATGTAGATCCTTGCGACTCATTCCGATTTTTGAGGGTATCTCTACTACACCAGTGAACTTCAGCACCACCAACCAACATCACTGCATCAGTTAAATCGTGCATTTGAGCCAGCTTTTGCAATTCATCACATCCTCGCTCTAAAAATCTGATAGTGATGATACTCTCAATTTCCTTAGTAGCTCCATCTGGGAGAGTATAGTAACGCCTTTCTGAGAGCCACTGACCAACTGATTCTCTAAAAAATGCGATGATTTGGGATTCATCAGCAGTGTGTGCAACTTTTAACGCTGATATCACGCGTAATTGTCCTCACCTAAAAGGAATAAAAATTTGGCTTCCTCTATATAATACATTGAGACAAAAGACAATTCTAGTTTAAAATTTTTAATATATTGCCTAAATACCGAAAATCACCAGTGATTTCCGTGGTGTTTTTGTTACTATAAGATGTGTATTTAGAAAATCTAAATATTTGCATTCCAAATAATACTCATAGCAATATATGAATCCGGTTTGATTTCTGAAAAAAATCTCAGGATATCTAGTATATGTAGGGGAGGCAAATTGCAGTGTGGATTTTCCTCTTGCAATCTTGCCGTTGTGTTAGGGGTAAGCCGTAACGCACCTCCGCCAAAGCTTTCCGTGGGTTACGCTGTCGCTAACACACCCTACCTATTGTTTCAAAAATCAAATATCAAGATGCTCATAGACAGTATATTCTGCACTAAGTAGAACGACTTGAAAAAACCAAACTATGTCAAGTAATGTAAAAAAAATTGCATTTAGTTCGTAGTAAGGACTTTAGTCCTCTCATAAGGACTAAAGTCCTTACTACAAACCTTTAATTATTTACACCGTTCTACTTATTGCGAGTTTACTGACTTCAATTGATACCAATGTTATAGTCAAATCAGAGATAAAATATGTTTTATTTGTGCATTAATAATGTATTAGTAAAACCAGTTTTGACATTATTTCGTAAACATAGTAAAGTTTGACACAAAAAACTTTTCCAAGATAATTTGTAGATTATCCAGATTTCTGAGCCAGCAAGATATCCGGCCGTTGATGTGGGGACGAAAAGCTGTTATGTCAAAAACTTGTTTAAACAAGCTAAATAGATAATTTAGAAGCAAAACTACCACAAAAATCGATGAAACAGCAAAGGAAAACGCCGCTTGGGCAGTTAAATTATACA
This sequence comes from Aliinostoc maniaoense, assembly GCF_058172895.1. Lineage (NCBI taxonomy): Bacteria > Bacillati > Cyanobacteriota > Cyanophyceae > Nostocales > Nodulariaceae > Aliinostoc > Aliinostoc maniaoense. The sequence goes on from NZ_CP187952.1 coordinate 850,570, forward strand.
TACTGGAATGATATTGTGAAAAATCATCCTCAGAAAGATAGGATTGTCCATTTTCTCTGCCTAGCTTTTGTATTTAGCGTGGGTATATTTACTGCTGGTTGTGGATCTTTACCAAAAGAATCAGCGACAGCACAACCCCAACAACGCACCAGAGGCGGAGGTAATCAAGCGACACCTGTAGATGTAGCCATTGCCAAGATAGAGAGATTACAACCACAAACAGAATATACAGGTACAACCACACCATACCGCACAGTATCACTGCGATCGCAAGCAGAGGGCAGGTTATTATCTTTAAGTTTAGATGTGGGTGACACGGTCAATAAAGGGCAAACCGTTGGTCAATTAGATGACACGATTCTCTCAACCGATTTAAAACAAGCAGAAGCCGAACTAGCCGCCTTGCAGTCAGAAGTAGCCAGAGCTAACACCCAAATCAGTAACGCCAACGCAGAAGTAGAGAGACTGCGGCTAGAGTTAGTGCAAGCCGAAGCTGATGCTAACCGTCAACAGCAATTATTTCAAGAAGGGGCAATTTCTCAACAGCTAGCCGAACAAGCCAGCACCAAAGCCCGCACCGCAGCCCAAGCTCTACAGGCGGCAAAAGAACGAGTCCGTACAGAACAACAAGCCACAGCCGCCGCCAAAGGTCGAGTTTTTGCCCAAAAAGCAGTATTAGCTCAAGCCAAAGAACGCCGCTCTTATACTCGTCTCACATCTCCCATTACTGGCGTAGTCACGGAAAAAGTCACAGAACCCGGAAATCTGCTACAACCAGGGGGCGAAGCTTTGAAAATTGCCGACTTTAGCCGAGTGAAAGTAGTTGTGCAAGTGTCTGAATTAGAATTGAGCCAAATTCAGGTAGGACAATCTGCACAAGTACGCTTAGATGCCTTCCCCCAAGAAAAATTTATTGGTAGAGTCGCCCGCATTTCCCCTACTGCCGATGCCACAGCCCGTTTAATTCCCGTTGAAGTAGTGATTCCCAATAGTAATAACAACATTGGTAGCGGGTTGCTAGCTAGAGTCAGTTTTGCTACCCAAACACCACAGCGAGTAGTGGTATCACAAACCGCCCTCCAAAGCCCAGCCACAGAACAAAGTAGCACAATTTACGTAGTCACAAACTCAGCAGGTAAAACCAAAGTCACAGCCCGCCCTGTTACCCTAGGGGAAAAAGCTGATGGCAAAGTAGAAATTTTATCCGGGTTACAAGCAGGCGATCGCTATGTAGTTCGTAGTGGTAAACCTTTAAAAGATGGCGAAACTGTCCGTCTTTCCATTCTTTCAGAAACACCAGAGGGTAATTCAAACTTCAAAAGACCAAGGTAAAAATTAACTCTTTGAATTTTGAATTTTAAATTGGAGCATCCCCACAAATGCAGCAAGCGAATAACATCCGTGGATTTAGTATCAGTGCCATATCAATTCGCCGACATATTGGCACACTAATGCTAACCTTAGCAGTTATAGTTTTAGGTTTATTTTTCGTTATTAAACTGCCTGTAGATTTATTACCTTCAATTACCTATCCTCGTATTGGTATCCGCATCCAAGCACCCGGTATTTCTCCAGAGGTAGCAATTGATGAAGTCACAAAACCTCTAGAAGAAGCTTTTTCTGCTACTGAAGGTGTCATTCAAGTTTTTTCTCAAACTCGTGAAGGACAAGTCAGCATTGATTTATACTTTGAACCGGGAGGCAACATTGACCAAGCTTTAAACGATGCCACAGCAGCCTTTAATAGAGCTAGAAGTACTTTACCAGATACCATTGAATCTCCCCGCTTATTTAAAGTAGATCCTTCCCAGTTACCTGTTTATGAATTTGCCTTAACTTCCCCATCCTTAACAGGGGTTGATTTGCGGGTATTTGCTGAAGAAGAACTAGCGCGGGAATTGGGTGTAGTCTCTGGAGTCGCTGGGGTAGCAGTATCGGGAGGTTTGCAAGAAGAAATTCGAGTCAACCTAGATTTAGACCGCTTGCAAGCTTTGGGTATAGGTTTAACCGATGTTTTAGATGAATTGAGAAACCGCAACCAAGATATATCCGGTGGTCGAATTTTGGGAGTAAATTCTGAACCACTTACCCGGACTGTTGGACGCTTTAAAAACGCCGACGAAATTAGAAACTTATCTTTTGAAGTGCCTTCCTCATCTGCCAGCAGCCAGTCCTCCCTTCCTCCTCGTCGGGTGTATCTGCGAGACTTTGCCGAAGTTATCGACGGTGCAGAACAACAAAGAATTTTTGTCTCCCTCAACGGTGAACAAGCCGTTAAAGTGAGTATTCAAAAACAGCCAGAGGCTAACACTATTAACGTTGTTGATGCTGTCAAAATCCGTTTAGAACAATTGCAAGCATCTGGTGTCATTCCCGAAGGAACAATTATGACACCCACCTTAGATGAATCTAAATTTATCCGTAATTCTATTGCCAATGTTACAACTTCCGGGTTAATTGGTACAGGATTAGCAGCGATCGCAGTTTTGTTATTTCTCGGTTCGCTACGGCAAACCTTTATTATTGTTGTTGCTATTCCCTTAGCTACCCTAGCCGCAATTATTTTAATGGGGGTATTTGGCTTAACACTCAACGTTTTTAGTTTGGGTGGTTTAGCCTTGGGTGTGGGTATTGTTGTAGACAACTCCATCGTTATGTTAGAAAACATTGCCGAGGGGGTGGGCATGGCTCCCGGTAAAGATAATCAAGGCCGTTTACGTCCACAACAATTAATTGCTCAAGCCGAACAAAGTAGCCGAGAAGTAGAATCAGCCTTAATTGCCTCAACTAGTACCAACTTAGTAGCAGTATTGCCGTTTTTGCTGATTGGCGGTTTGATTGCTTTATTATTTAACGAACTAATTCTTACTATTAGCTTTTCCGTAGCGGCTTCGATTTTGATTGCTGCTACCGTTGTACCAATGCTGACCTCGCGGATGTTAGGCTGGAGAGTTTCTAGTTATTTGAGCGAATTTTGGCTATTAAAGCAATTTAATCGCCGCTTTTTAGCTGCTACTAGAATGTATGGTAGCTTTTTAAAGATGATTTTACGCTGGCGGTTAGTGACAATTGCGATCGCTATTCTCGTTTTTGGTGGTGGTAGTTTATGGATGCTCCCCCAAATTCCTCAAGAAATTCTCCCCCGCATCAACACCGGACAAGCCCGTTTATTCGCTCAATTTCCCCCAGGCACACCCGTCGAAACTAACCGCAAAGTCATGAATGCGGTAGAAGAAATTCTCCGTCAACAACCAGAAACCGAATATGTATTTTCCACCGCCGGGGGTGCATTATTCGGCACTAATACCAGTGCTAACCCTCTACGCGGTAGTAGTGACATCACCCTCAAACCTGGCACAGATATAGATGCTTACATTGAACGAGTCACCCAAGCTGTTAACAAATTAAACTTAGCAGACATTCGCGTCCGCCTATCCCCTGGTCAAGTCAGAGGTTTAATTGTCAATAACTCCCCTGTCCGTAACGCTGATGTTGACATTATTCTTCAGGGTAATAGTTCAGAAACTTTAGAACAGGCTGGTCGTCAAGTTTTAGCAGCCTTAGAAGAACGCGCCACTTTATCTAGATTCCGCCCTGATGCCGATGACAGACAACCAGAAATTCAAATTCGTCCCGACTGGGAACGAGTCGCCACTTTAGGATTAAACACCCAAAACATCGGTAACACAATTCAAACCGCCCTCGAAGGCAGTGTCCCCACCCAATTACAACGGGGCAACCGTTTAATAGATGTGCGGGTGCAATTAAATGAAACATCTCTACAAACACCTTCTCAACTTCAGAGATTACCCTTATTTGTAGATGGCAATCGCCAAGTTCGTTTAAGCGACGTTGCCCAAATTGTCGAAGACCAAGCCCCAGGAGAGATTCAGCGCATCAACCAACGCCAAGTCGCTATTTTTGCAGGTAACTTAGTAGAAGGAGCTAGCCTCAGTGAAGCTTTAGAACAAGTACGAGCAGTAGTCAATAGCCTCGACTTACCAGAAGGTGTCAGCATCTTACCCAGTGCAGCAGCAACATCAAATCAACAACTGCAAAGTTCACTGCAACTTTTAGGGGGATTAGCTACCTTTTTAGTATTTGTCGTCATGGCAGTGCAGTACAATTCCCTCATTGACCCCTTAGCCATTATGTTCACAATTCCCCTAGCCTTGGCTGGCGGCATTTTTGGGCTTTACATGACTAAAACCGCCATTGGTGCAACTGTCATCGTCGGTGCAGTGTTACTGGTGGGGATTGTGGTTAACAATGCTATTATCATGGTCGAATTAGCCAACCAAATCCGGGAACGAGAGCAAATAGACCGCAGAACGGCTATTTTGCTAGCTGCACCCCAAAGGTTACGCCCCATTTTAATGACTACCATTACCACAGTTTTAGGTATGTTCCCCTTAGCCTTGGGAATTGGTGAAGGATCAGAATTTCTGCAACCATTGGGTGTGGTTGTCTTTTCCGGTTTATCCCTAGCTACACTCCTGACATTATTTATTATCCCCTGTTTTTATACTCTCCTTCACGATGTGTTAGGGGGAAATTGGGTGAAGTCAGTTTCTTTATGGCTACGTTTATGGCGGAAAAAGCTAAAACGAGTGTAGGAGTTTAATACATTGGCATTGTCAGGCGATACATTGATATTGTCAGGCAATACATTAACAATGCCGATGAAGCAACTTGTGTGTATACCGTAGATTTATACAAAGGGGAAACAAAACATAGTTTTGATTAAGCCCCATTTTTTTGATCTTCCTTCAGAAATAAACGTTGATTACTCCATTAGAAAGAAGTAATTATGATGTCAAATCTTTAGATTTGATTCAATAATAAGTAGAACGACTTCAAAAACCCAAACTCTCTTAAGTAATGTAAAAATAATAGGATTCAGTTCGTAGTAAGGACTTTAGTCCTTTGTTGAGAACTTTAGTTCTCTCTACAAACCTTAAATTACAACAGATTCGATGTTTATGAAGTACAGCAACTGATTCAAAAAAGTAATGAGTAATCAATAATGAATAATGAGTAAGAGATTTATCTATTACTTACTACTTATTACTTATTACTTATGAATCCTGGTGTACCTCACTTACTTCAAAAGTGCTGTATTCACCCTGTTTTACTTATAGAACTCATATTTGATTTTTGAACAAACGCGTAGAGGAGGTAAATTACAGTGTGGATTTTCCTCCTGCAATATTGCCGTTGTGTTAGCAGCGAGAGTATGACAGTTCCCAAAGCTTTCGGTGCGTTACGCACACCCTACGTATATTGAGATTTTTTGTTAGCAAAAATAACCTAAAAAACTTATTCCTTCTCATCCAGGTAAAACACCATGACCATACAGGAGCAGCTACACCAATGGCATGAACTGGCACAACAATTGCGAGTTGATAGTATTCGCGCCACAACCGTTGCTGGTTCAGGTCATCCTACTTCTTCAATGTCGCCGGCAGATGTGATGGCGGTGTTGTTGTCTAATTATCTCCATTATGACTTTAAGCATCCCCATAACCCCAATAACGATCGCTTTGTTCTTTCCAAAGGACACGCTGCACCGTTGCTTTACTCTATGTATAAAGCAGTTGGGGTAATTAGTGATAGAGAATTGCTATCATTGCGGCAACAGGGAAGTCCCCTAGAAGGGCATCCCACCCCGGTTTTACCTTGGGTTGATGTGGCCACTGGCTCGTTAGGACAGGGATTACCTGTAGGTGTGGGGTTAGCTTTAGCAGGCAAGTATTTAGACCAACTACCCTATAATGTCTGGGTATTATTAGGTGATAGTGAAACCTCTGAAGGTTCGATTTGGGAAGCCTTTGATCATGCGGCACACTATACCTTAGACAATCTCATTGCTATTATTGATGTTAATCGCCTTGGTCAACGGGGTCAGACAGAATTAGGCTGGAATACTCAAGCTTATGCTAATCGGGCTAGGGCTTTTGGTTGGCAAGCCATCGAAATTGATGGTCATGATTTAACTGAAATTGATCAAGCTTTGAGTGCAGCTGTGACGGTTAACGATCGCCCTACAGTCATTATCGCCCGTACTAAGAAAGGTAAAGGTGTCAGTTCTATAGAAGATATAGGCGGTTGGCACGGTAAAGCCTTAAAACCAGAGGCAGAAAAACAAGCCATTGCCGAATTAGGTGGTGAACGGCAAATTAAAATTACAGTCAGAAAACCAGACACAGAAGCACAGCCTGCAACCATCGCTACTGCCCAACCTTTGCAACTTCCTACCTACGACAAAGGTGCAAAGGTAGCCACTCGCCGCGCCTATGGTGATGCGCTCAAAGCTTTAGGTGCGGCACAACCCCAAGTAGTCGCCCTAGACGCAGAGGTGAGCAATTCTACTTACGCTGAAGATTTTGCCGAAGCTTACCCAGAACGATACTTTGAAATGTACATTGCCGAACAGCAAATGGTGGCGGCGGCTGTGGGTTTGCAAGTGCGAAATTACAAACCTTTTGCTTCTAGCTTCGCAGCATTTTTAACTCGTGCCTATGATTTTGTTCGCATGGCGGCTGTCTCCCGTGCCAACATTAGATTAGTCGGTTCTCATGCGGGTGTATCCATTGGTCAAGATGGTGCTTCTCAGATGGGTTTGGAAGATTTAGCCGCATTTCGGGCTGTTTGGAGTAGTACAGTTTTATATCCTAGCGATGGCAATCAGACAGCAAAATTAGTAGAGCAAATGAGCGATCGCAATGGTATAGTTTATCTGCGTACTACACGCCAAAGCACACCAGTCATCTATGGTGCAGATGAAGATTTCCCCATCGGTGGCAGTAAAGTGATTCGCAGTTCTGACCAAGACCAAGCCACGGTAATTGGTGCAGGGATTACTTTACATGAAGCATTAACAGCTTATGACCGCCTCAAAAATGAAGGAATTACAATCCGCGTAATTGATGCTTACTCTGTGAAACCGATTGATGTACAAACCCTGCATCAAGCTGCCCAGGATACCGAGGGTAACTTAGTAGTAGTGGAAGACCATTGGAGTGAAGGGGGATTAGGTGCAGCCGTGCTGGATGCCTTTGCTGGTAGTGGTGACATATGTAGTTATGAGGGGTCACAACTGCAAGTTATTAAGTTAGCAGTGCGTGATTTACCCAGTTCCGGCACACCCGAAGAATTACTTCATGCCGCCAAAATTGACGCTGATGCCATTGTAGAAGCAGTTAAAGCCCAAATTAGACAACCTGTCAGAAAAACTGCGATCGCTACTCCCTCCAGCTTGTAGGTAATTGTCCCGCTTACCCCATTTCTCTAAATCCCGGCTTACATATCATTCTTCCCCTGCCCCCTGCTCCCTGCGGTCTATGTGTAGGTTTATTTTGGAGAATTGGTATTACTCCCTGCTGCCCTGCTTTTTCATTTTCTTAGGACTAAAGTCCTGACTACGAACCTATAACCTACTCCCACAAATTCAGTCGTTAGCCAGAGGGAATCCAGACAAAAGATTTTTACCCTAATGGGTATAGCGATGCTCAATTATTTTATCAGAGTTAATAACTTCCCTTTTGTCAGCCAAAATGGGTGATAAAACCGCACCACTCTGAGAAATTTTAGAGCATAACAATAGATATTGTTTAAAAAAATTAGGAATAGTATATGCCTCTTTATAAACTCGAAGAATTTGACCCCAACTATCGAGAAACTTTCGGCGGTGATGATGTAAAATCCTTAGAACTATATACTGAAGGTGGAGTATTAGTTGGCTCAATTGCTGATGCTTTAGTTGACCAAGAAGGACGGTTTCGTTATCTAGTTGTCTCTACCGATTTAGATGGACTTAATAAAAAAATCTTACTACCAATTGGACTTTCCCACATCAATTATCCTGCCAAACGCGTCTATGTAGATGGATTGAGTAAACAACAAGTAGAACATTTACCCGAATACCACGAAAGCTTGGTAGTAGATGAAAATTATGAACAGCGAGTGCGTCATGTTTTTCGTCCTCAAACTGGTGAATATAGCTCCGAACAAGAAGCTGATTTATATAAGTTAAATGAGCCATATCATCAAACATTTAGACTGTATGAAGAACGTTTAATTGCCAACAAACAACGGGTGAAAACAGGAGAAGTAGCACTTGGTAAACACATTGAAACCGAAACTACAAGAGTTACAGTTCCTGTAAAAAAAGAGCGGATTTTAATTGAACGTGTACCACAAACAGCCGCAGACACGATATTAGATCCTAAAGAAGTTCAATTCCAAGCCGGAGAAGTAGCACGGATAGAACTTTACGAAGAAACACCTGAAATTCGCAAACAAGCTTTTGTGCGTGAAGAAGTCAGAGTCAAAAAAATCATTGAACAAGAAACAGTAGAAGCACAAGATAGCATTCGGCGCGAAGAACTAGATATTGATACAGCAGGAAATACACTGCATAATGCTTGATGAAAGTTTTTGAAAGTCCAGTAGGGTGTGTTAGGCGTAAGCCGTAACGCACCAAATGCCTTAGTGCTAGGTGCTTTTTGCTGGTAAAACCCCCTTGTATGTTGAGAGAAGTAGGAATCTTATAATTAAAGGTTTGTAGTGAGAACTTTAGTTCTCTCCGTTCGCGGAGCGTCCCGCAGGGAACAAACAAGGACTAAAGTCCTTACTACGAACTAGACACCAGTTTTGTAGTCGTTATACTTATAACTTTTGATATTTCTGCACAGCAATAATTCATTCAAATGAAAGATGCAATATCTACCATAAATCTCTAATTTAGTAATTATGAGATAGTTTATAAATTTCTAAGGAAGAAGCAAATGGTACTTTACAAACTAGAAGATTTTGACCCTAATTATCGGGATACATTGCAAGGTGATGATATTAAAGGTCTTGGTGTCTACACAGAAAGAAATAATGAAAAGATTGGCACAGTTAACGATGTTTTAGTAGATGATGATGGTCATTTTCGCTATTTAATTGTTGACCTAGGTTTCTGGATCTTTGGTAAGAAGGTTTTATTACCAGTTGGTCGTACTCGTATTGACAGAGGTACAGACCGAGTTTACGCCATTGGTATGACTAGAGAACAAGCAGAAAACTTACCAGAATTTAATGAGCGTTTAAATTTAGATCATGACTATGAAGAGCAAGTGCGTGGAATATATCGTCATTCCAGCTACACCACCCAACCTTTAGATACATCAGCACCCTTAGAAACCGGAACACCTCTAGAAGCACCATTAGAAACAAGAACCGCTTATACCCGCGATACTTATAAATACGAACAAGAACCTCATTTGTATGGACTTCATGAACCCCATCATGAAACCATGCGATTATATGAGGAGCGGTTAATTGCCAATAAACGTCGTCAGAAAACTGGAGAAGTAACTGTTGGTAAGCACGTTGAAACTGAAACTGCACGGGTTGCTGTTCCTGTAGAAAGGGAACGAGTTGTGGTTGAGCGTGTCACCCCAGAAGATGCGGGTAGAGTTGTTTCCCCCGGTGAAGCTAACTTCCGTGAAGGTGAAGTTGCTCGCGTAGAACTTCATGAAGAAACCCCAGAAATTCGCAAAGAGGCTGTTGTTCGAGAAGAAGTCAGAGTCAAAAAAGTCGTCGAGCAAGAAACAGTGCAAGCCGAAGATACTATCCGCCGTGAAGAGTTAGATGTGAATGCTCCTAACCTTCCAGTTGAGGAGCGTTAATCGTTAGTTAACTCAAGTGAAGTCAGTGCAAGTACAAGTATAGTTTTTGCCAGTTCTATCGGAATCATATTTGATTTTTGAACAGATAAGTAGGGTGTATTAGCCACGAGAGTACGGCATCTTCCCCAAAAACCTTTGGTGCTTTACAGCTTACCCCTAATACACCCTACGTATAATACATATACTGTACTTGTCAGTAATTTTAATCATGATGAATTTACAAATTATAGTTATATGACTGAATATTTAACCTCACAAACACCAGAACATCAAAAAATATCAGACCATACAAATGATGAAGATAAACTTATCCGCTTACTTGAAGAACAGTTAGTAGTTGATACCAAGAAGCAGAAACTTGGTGAAGTAATTGTACGGAAAGTTATTGAAACGAAGATGGTAGAAATTCCTGTCCGCAGGGAAAAATTAATTGTAGAACAAATTACCCCTGACCATAAACAATTAGCAGAAGTTGATTTAAGAAATGGGGAAATAACTGGTGTTGAATTGACGGCAGGCGAAAGATTAGAATTTACTGGTCAATGTAGCGGTTTAAGTGTGAATGGTAGGTTTATATCTCCTAAGATTGCCAGTTTATTATTAAATGCGATCGCTCTAGAACGCAACCACGGTTGTCAGGAAGTTTTAATATCAATTTCTGTAGACAATGAAGCACACCAAAAAAAATATCAAGAGTGGTTCGACCGTTGTTCTCAAGGTCAATTACCAAAACCTGAAAATTGAACAGGGTGTAGACTGTAGGATAGTAAAACTTAAATTGTAGAGTGCGTTCAAGCAAAGCGTAATACCAATTCGTAATACTCGCAAAGCGAGTTCGCGGAGCGTTCTCGGAGAGTAGCAAGCTACGTAATTCGTAATTAAAAAGCTTAGATTCAGCAAGGCTTTGAGGGTTTACATCTGTATCCGGTTTTTCGTGAAATGGTATAACGCACGGTATAATATTGATGCCCTACGGCTAGATATCATTTGGTAAAATCCCCAAATCCTTACATAGCAATAACACAACAGCAATAAAGCGGGAGGAAAATTCACAACATTTTTCCCTCCCCTACTTAATATTTATTTTATAAATAGGCTTTTATTTAAACCCTGCTTTTCCCAGAAAGCAGGGTTTTATACTATTCAAATTAAGTAAGTCGGCGAGAAAAAAACAAACTACATTAAGTAATGTCAAATTTAATTAAATTAGCTTGTAGTAAGGGCTTTAGCCCTTAAGAGAGGACTAAAGTCCCTACTACAAACCTTGAATTATTCACGCCGTTCTACTTAATTACGAATTACGTAGCTTGCTTCCCGTAGGGTATTACGAATTACAAATTATTCAGGAATATATTTTTTCCGATTAGCTATAGCAAACAGTAAGACTAAAAAAGTCAGTATTCCAGCTAAATATAAAGGATAGCTATAAGTTTGGGGATAGTTTTGATTAACTAACACACCAGCAATTACAGGGCCAACTCCATTAGACACACTTAAATAAGATGAGTTTAATCCCAAAGCTGTACCTTGTTGTGCTGGTTTGGCATTTAATGAAATCAAAGTGTTAATCATCGGTTGCACTAAGGAATTAAATAAGGAGAAAACTATACTAACAACTACAAAATAACTGACTATAGGAAAAACTGGCATCAGCAGAAATGAAAAACTCCTCACGCATAAACTCAAAAGCAATATTTTCACTTCATTCAAATATCGACTTAAAATTTTCACGCCCCAGGTTTGCATAATCACTCCTAAAGCTCCAAAGGTAAGAAACATTAATGTTAATGACTCGCTATTTTGTTTTAATACCTTAATAAAATAAGGTTGAAAAGCAAAGGTAAATACTGTGAATGTCGTGCCAATAAAAAAGTTAATTATCAATAAAATACCAATTTTAGGAATAGCTAAACCTTTAACTAAATTATCTAAACCCAAGTCAAAAATATTATTATTTACTACATGATCTTGAATTTTGAGAGTCTCTGGTAAGAATAACAGGGTGATGACAAGTCCTATCATTGCCACGCTAGCCGATACTAAAAACGCTGCGCCTAAAGATATCTGCTGTGCAGCTAAACTGGTGGCTGGCCCCAGCACAAAACCTAAACCCATTGCTGCTCCATAGATGCCAAAACCTTGAGCGCGCCTTTCTGGCTCAGTCACATCAGAAATCATCGCCTGAGCTACAGCATTATTACCCCCAGTAATTCCATCTAAAAAACGTGCTAAAAACAGAGTTATTGCGGCTGTAGCAGTGCCAGCGAAAAAATTAGCAATCACTGTCCCAGCTAAACTAATTATCAATAAAGGCTTGCGGCCAAAGCGGTCTGAGAGTTTGCCAATGACAGGAGTGGCGAAAAATTGCGCGATCGCATATGTCGAAAATAGTAAACTAGTATGGAAATCACTCAGCCCAAATTGCTTACTGTAAATATAGATAATAGGAATTAAAATCGTAAAACTCAGGGAATTAATAAATGCAACTAACGCAATAATCCAAAAAATTCTATTCATGAGCATTCCACACTATCTATTTTATGAAGTCTTAACTATACCAGAACTGAACCTATCAGTTTTTAAGTTCTAGTTAAATCCCCAGTTATATTTTGTGTGTCTATTATCAATGAAATCTCCATTAAAAAAACCTGCTAAACCCAAAAAACAAGCTACACTACCGCGAATCCATATTAAAATCAACAATGGACAATTTCAAATACTTGGGATGGGTGCATGGTATTCCTATTGGCGCGATCCTTACCATCTTCTACTCACAATTCCTTGGGGTGGTTTCATCATCCTGATTTGTATTTTTTATGTAGTAATTAATGCCTTATTTGCTATAGCCTACTTAGCTGGTGGAGACTGCATTGCCAACGCTCAACCAGGCTCTTTTCTGGATGTATTTTTCTTCAGTGTCCAAACCTTAGCATCTATTGGCTATGGCGCAATGTACCCTAAAACAACTTATGCCAATATTATTGTCACAATAGAAGCAATGATTGGCTTGGTAGGAATTGCCGTGATGACAGGATTAGCGTTTGCTCGCTTTTCCCGTCCTACAGCCCGTGTTATATTTAGTCGTGTAGCAGTAATTACACCCCATGAAGGCTTACCAACTTTCATGTTTCGCACTGCTAACCAGCGTCGCAATTTCATTCTAGAAGCACATATGCGCGTCTATTTAATGCGGGATGAAGTGACAGCAGAAGGTGAATTTATTAGGCGATTTCACGATTTAAAATTAGTGAGACACCAGACACCTAGTTTTGCACTAAGTTGGGTAGCCATGCACCACATTGATGAATTGAGTCCTCTTTATGGAATGACAGCAGAATCCCTTTCTCAAACCAATACTACTATTGTGATTTCCCTCAGTGGCATTGATGAAACAGTCTCACAAGTAGTTCATGCTCGACATACTTACGCTGCTGATCATATTATCTGGAATAGTCGATTTGTTGATATTTTTCATCACACAAATGATGGTCATCGCTACATCGATTACAAACATTTTCACGATGTTTTACCTGTGGGTATTTCCCAAGAATAAGCGAATTGCGAATTGGCTTTATTGTTTTTGCCAAAACTGTTGGAGAATTTCACTTGGTTTGCGATCCCAAGTATCAATATGCTCGTAAATTAAATTGTTTGAGTTGAGTTTATAGGTTGAGTACCCATTGAAAAAAAGCTTTGCTTTCCAGGGTACACGCAAGACTCCCCGCACTGTCCACTGCACTATAATTGTATCTGGGGCTGATTGATGTATTTCATGCACATCAAAGTAGATTTCTGTAAAAAATAGCCGAGCATGAAATCTTAAAGTCCAAAAGATAATTCGGTAGTTAAATTTATATTTGAATTTATTTACAGGGTCTTGAAAGTAGATATCTTTTGTATATATGTCATAGGATATATCTTTGGCAAACAGTGTGGGTAAGTCCTGTTGCAGAGTTTTGATAACTTCTTCTATTGTTAGGATAGATTCCACAAACTTTGTCATTTATTTTTTACTCAAAAATCAACAACAGGAAAATCATACCTTATACTAGTGCTAATGGAGAATATTTTACCAACTTGTTATCGGTTTTGGTAATAATTTCTACCCCATCTAACATCAGATTGAAAGTATAATAAACGCGATCAATCATCTCATATATCTGTTGATATTGTGTCTGGCTAATTTGAATTTCTGCTACATATGCGTTGATTTTTTGTGCAAATGTTTGATTATATTGGTCATCATGCAGATGGTGAGGTAAAAAATACAAAATACTAGTATGATCGCACATTGATAGTTTTACCTTGTATCTGGCTCTTATCTGTTAAAAAATATTGCTCATGGGCAATATCTTGCAAGCGATGCTGGCGTACAATATGGCGAAGTTCAACACAGATCCTATTTTGAAACGCAGAGGGGCGCGGAGTAAAGCGCAGAGTTACGCAGAGATTTGTACCTCAGTAGACTAGGAAACGCTATATCACTTATTACTTATGACTTATTACTTATTACTTTTTTCAATCAGTTGCTGTACCTCATAAACATCAAATCTACTGTAAATCAGTGAATAGTTATTAAGGGTATACTCCATTGGAAATTGGTTTTATCCGCCAAGGGATTGATGAGCGAGATGAAGAATTACTGTAAAATTATCCCAAAATCTCTTACTTTTTGCCAATTCCTAGCTTTAAACTCATGTTTACAGACCAAAATTCTTGGCAGCATGAATATATCAATACTAACGGTGTGAAACTGCATTATGTCACCCAAGGGAGAGGACGTTTAATGCTGTTTTTACATGGGTTTCCTGAGTTTTGGTATTCTTGGCGGCATCAAATTCCAGAATTTGCTCAACATTTCCAGGTGGTGGCTGTTGATTTGCGTGGCTATAACGATAGTGATAAACCAAAAGATAAATCAGCCTATGTGATGGCTGAATTTATTCAGGATGTTGAGGGAGTAATTAAGGGACTAGGACACGATAGTTGTATTTTAGTCGGACATGACTGGGGAGGTGCGATCGCCTGGAATTTTGCCTATGCTCATCCTGAAATGGTAGATCGGTTAATCGTGCTGAACTTACCTCACCCTGCAAAATTTGCTCAAGGCTTATCTACTCCTCAACAATTGTTGCGTAGTTGGTATATCTTCTTATTTCAATTACCCTGGCTACCAGAATTTCTCTTGAAATTTGATCATTATCAAGCCATTTCTAAAGCAATTTCTGGTACAGCAGTTAATCAATTAGCTTTTACTCCAGATGATCTCGAAGCTTATCGTCAAGCATCTGCTAAAAGTGGTGCGCTCACAGCCATGTTGAACTATTACCGTAATGTTTTCTCTAGTTCCCTGTTTCAGAAAAATTGGGATATTTTACAAGTTCCCACACTGATGATTTGGGGCGAAAATGATACTGCACTAGGAAAGGAACTCACCTATAATACCGCTACCTATGTGAAAAATCTCGAAATTAAGTATATTCCCGGTTGTGGACATTGGGTTCAACAGGAACAGCCCCAACTAGTTAATCAGTACATCAGAGATTACCTCAGTGATTTAATATACTGAATTTCTGTAAAGATTGATAGCTTTTATTTATTTGTAAATTAGTCAAAACTACTGTGAATAAAAAATATATCTGATGATACATTCTCTTAAAAATAATTAATATTAAATTAAGTCAAGTATTTATGCTTAATTGAGCATAATCAAATGGCTAGAAACCATAACTAATCATATTTTCAGCCTCACGAATACATCTGTGATTTACAAAACTAAATTGTGATTTAAATCAACATTATTTAGGAAGTTAGTGAGATAATAGAATCGTGAGGAAAAGAACGGACAAGAGTAAAGGAGAAAGGGGGACAATTATGAAACTTAAGCTATTAGCAGCCGTAGCCTTAGCTACTCCCCTGTTTTTTGTAAACTCAGTCAAGGCTGGGAATCCACAAGACTTACAACGGCTATTAACAACTGGGGAATGTGGTGGGTGTAATCTATCAGGCATGAACCTCAGTGGCGAACATTTAATTGGTGCTGATTTACGAGGAGCAAATCTAGCGGGTGCAAACCTGAGCGGTGCAAACCTCGAAGGTGCTGATTTGACTAACGCTAACTTGAAAGGCGCAAACTTAAGTTCAGCCTTCATCACCAACGTCAACTTCAAAAAAGCGAATCTAGACAACGTGAACATGACTCGCGCTCATGTCATAGATTCCAATGTGTATGGTGCATCAATGCAAAACCTCACCATCACTGATGCAGAAATTTATCACACTGCTATCGGTATAGGTGGTGAAGATGGCCAAGAAATTCCTGACTGGGATTAATACCCACTAAGTCAGCTAAACTTTAAGAAACAAAAGATGGGGTGAGAGAGTTGGGTGTTAGCCAATAAAATCTCTCACATACCTCTCAAATGTATTTAAATTCACCCAAAACTGCTTGATCTGCCAAAACTTAACATTAATTCACTTCACCAGGCGATCGCATCTCTAGTTTGTAGTTAGCACTCGATTTGTTTTGTAAAATAGTACATTAGTACCAAAGCAAGGTTAATCAATTTGGTTGCCAATCATCTTGCAAAATAGTACTAATCCTAATTTTTATGAAGTATGAGGTTTGAATACCGACGATATATTCAAATATCAAGAATCAATACTTTCATTGACGAACAAGGCTGAAGATAGCTTTAATATTCAGATGAAATCAGCATTTGTGCTTATATAAATGAGAGGTAGAGTGATTTATTGCATGATCTGTACTCAATTTTGAGTACGATGAGGAGCAATTGACACAGCCTAGGATAATGAGAACCTGAAGTTTCCAGTTGATTCATGAAAACAGAACTCAAAAACCCTCTGATTTTATGACATTCTGTAGCCTTCTGATTTCTAGCAGCCTAGTGACTGTCTACCTTGTAGTTGATGCAGTAGATTTTACGAGGCAATTATGGTTATAGGACATTCAACCCTATTACCAAACTCTAGTTAATGCCAGAGTACATTGTCTAATGAAAAAGCAGGGAGGTAGGGGAGAAAAGCCACCTACAAGGGAGAGCCAGTTTCGTGGCTGGGTTTCCCGACTTGAGAGAACTGGCGTTGGGGTTTCAACCCAGAGTCAAAAGCAGCAAGGGAGCTTTCGGCCAGTTTCTGGTGTTAGCGTCCAACTTTGTGGAAGCAAGCTAGCTTTCTTCGTCTTCCTTGAGAAGCGGCACAAAGTTCCATTTGTACCTCCAGTCTCCTCTTGCCCCCTGCCCCCGTCCCCTGCATCTAATCAACAGCCTTTTGGTTGTAATTGTCGGGATTAGAGAAACTCAACTGTCAAATTTATGGAAGTGAACATGCAAGAACCCGAATTCGCCCAAACCCAATCCAAAGAGACAACAGTGCCAGATATCAACAACCAAACAGGAACTATCACTAAACTTCAACCTCCTGTAGAATCTCAAGAACAATGGGTAAAATACGGAGAGCAAATTTCTCAATTTTTAGCAACCCTGCCTGATTATGTCAGTAACTTCTTTAATCAATATAAGCAGCCTTTAGTTACTGTAGGCTTAATTGTCGGCTCATTGGTTGCAGTTAGGGTACTTTTGGCAGTATTAGATGCTTTGAATGATATTCCTTTGGTAGCACCAACCTTTGAGTTGATTGGTATTGGTTATTCTGCTTGGTTTGTTTACCGCTACCTGCTCAAAGCTTCAACCAGACAAGAATTAAACAGTGAAATTACTACTCTCAAGTCCCAAGTAGTTGGTGACGACGGCTCAGAAAATTAACATCTAAATCACCATCACCTACTGACAGCTACTACAGGGTATAGACGTTCAATCAAATGGTCAAGCACAATGCTTGACCATTTTTGCTTTTGGATAAGAACAGTTTCAATTCCTTATTGATTGGTTAACGCCAATTCTGCTTCTATTCCTTCTTGCTCTGGCTCTGGTAAGCCGTACATAGAACGGTAAAGTCTATCGTACTCTTTAGCAGATTTATACCAACTGAAGTCTTGAGTCATGCCCCGTTTTTGCAATTCTTGCCATTGGGGTTTGAAACGGAAACCTTCCCAGGCGCGAATCATGCAGGTGAATAAGTCTAGGGGTTCGTAACGGTCGAAGCAATAGCCTGTACCTGCTTCGTTCATGGGGTCATGGTGGGATACGGTGTCTACCAGTCCCCCGGTGCGGCGAACGATGGGGACGCTACCGTAACGCAGAGCCATCATTTGGCTAATACCGCAGGGTTCAAAGCGGCTAGGCATTAAGAAAGCATCTGTACCGGCATAGATACGACGGGAAAGAGGGTCATTGTACAGCAAATAGGTGGCCATACGTCCGGGGTAGCGGGAGGCTAATTGCCACATTTGGGTTTCGTAATAGCGATCGCCTGTCCCTAACAAAACGAACTGAGCGTCAGTATACGCCAAAAAGCGGTCTAACATTTGGATGACTAAATCCAAACCTTTTTGCTCAACTAACCGCGTCACCATGCCTATTAAAAAGGCGTTTTTATTCACTTCTAAACCAACTTCTTCTTGCAGGCCAATTTTATTGGCTTTGCGTTGGTCTAAAGTTTCAGTAGTAAAGGTTTGAGTAATATATTTATCTGTTGCCGGGTCATATACTTCCGTATCTATCCCGTTGACAATTCCAGATAACTTACCACTGATAAAAGATAGTAAACCTTCTATCGTTTCACCGTAAGCTGGAGTCTTAATTTGTTCGGCGTAGGTAGGAGAAACTGTATTAACTCTATCGGCAAATTGCACCGCAGCAGCCATTGTATTATGTCCTTGCATATACCAAGGACACCAAGTAATTTTCTCTAAATACCAACGCCAAGGCCCTTGATATGCCAAGTTGTGAATTGTAAAGACTGTGGTGATGTCTGGAGACTGGTGCATCCACACAGGAATCATCCCTGTATGCCAATCATGACAGTGAATAATCTCTGGTTTCCAGTGATTCCAGCAAAATTCAGCTGCACCATTGGCGAAAAATGTGAAACGCCAGTCTTCATCATCACCGCCATAGATGCGACGAGGATCGAAGGCAGGATGTCCGAATAAGTACAAGGGAACATCAGTACCAGGCAGAATTGTTTCGTAAACTGCAAAATCTTGGAACATGGCATATCCCCGCCAAACAGGTTCTTGGGGAATCTCCATTTTGTCGGCAAGAAAGCCATAATAGGGCAAGAAAATCCGTACATCATGCCCCATTTTTCTCAAGATTTTTGGTAATGCCCCGACAACATCACCCATACCGCCAACTTTAGCAATGGGTGCTGCTTCTGCTGCTACAAATAGAATCCGCATGGTAATTTTTATGTCCCCGGCTCTTGAGGTTTTCAGTGAAGTAATTACGAATTACGAATTACGAATTACGAATTACGAATTACGAATTACGAATTACTCCTTATCTAAACATATCTGGTAGCCTCATCGGTTAAGAACCCCGTTGAATCTCTGCAAAGATGGCATCTAAAATTTCTTGCGCGCCTTGTTGACGTAAGAGTTTTGCTAGTTCTATGCCTAGGTTTTCTGCATCACTCGCTGCACCACTGACGGTATCTTTGACTAGGTTTTGTCCGTCTATGCTGGCAACTACACCAGTTAGTGTTAAATTCTGCCCATCTATTTCTGTATTTACACCAATGGGTACTTGACAACCACCTTCTAAACTGCGTAAAAATGAGCGTTCGGCTAAACAACGATCGCGGGTTTCAGGGTGTTCAATTACCTTCAGTAGTGATATTAATTCTGTATCATCACCACGGCATTCGATTCCTAATGCACCTTGACCGACGGCGTGTAATGATACTTCTTTAGGAAGAATCTGGTGAACGCGATCGCCCATACCTAAACGTTGCAACCCGGCAGCCGCTAAAATTAAAGCATCGTACTCACCTGCATCGAGTTTGGCAAGGCGTGTATTCAAATTTCCGCGCACATCTTTAAATGTCAGATGGGGGAACTTGTGGCGTAACTGCGCCAAGCGTCGCAAAGATGATGTACCCACTACCGCACCGGGGGGGAGAGTATCGATTTGTTTATCTTTGAATTTTTCATGCACCACTAAGGCATCGGCGGGGTTTTCCCGTTCCGTGATGGCGGCTAGTGCTAAACCTTCAGGTAGGTTTGTCGGTAAATCTTTGAGGGAATGCACAGCAAAATCAATCTCTTGATTGATCATTCCCAATTCTAATTCTTTGGTGAATAGTCCTTTGTCGCCAATTTTGGCTAATGCTACATCTAGGATGTTGTCGCCTTGGGTGGACATGGTATGGACTTCAAAGGTAATATCTGGATAACTTTTTTGCAGTTGATCTCTTACCCAGTAGGTCTGAACTAAAGCTAATTGGCTTTTACGTGAACCAATGCGAATTGTGCGTGTGGCTGTCGAAATAACTGAAGTCATAAAACAATATGTCAAACCAGGCGATATTTTCACTCTCATCTAGACTACCGCAGTGGGTGACTTCCCGGATGGCGATCGCCTGATTTTTGTTAGGTTTATTTTGGTTTTTGTTTACAGTTTGTAACACTAGGGGATCAGGTGGGAGGTAGGGCGATCGCACTATATAGCGGCAATTGTTTGGATGTTAGGCTTATATAGATGTGGATAATATTAACTGGCAATAACTATGCACATTGAAGAATATTTTACCTTTCTAGCCCCCGATGATATTAGGTTGAAAGGTACACGCGTAGGAATTGAAACTATCTTGTTTGACTACCTATTTCATGATAAAACACCAGAGGAAATTGCTAAAACTTACACTTCCTTGACTTTAGAACAAGTTTATGCAACTATTCTTTACTATTTACACAATCAGCAGGCAATAGATGCTTATATGACTGATTGGATGGAATGGGGCGATCGCATGAGAGCAGAACAAAGCCGTAATCCTAATCCAGTTGTGGAAAAGCTACGGAAGTTAAAAGCTGAAAAAATGTCAACTGCAACTCATGACGCTGAAGTATCTCATGGATGAGAATGTTGATCCAATTTACACAAATCAATTACGTCGTTTAAAACCTGATTTGTTTGTTTTAGCAATTGGTGAATTAACTACTCCAACAAGGGGAACTCTAGATCCAGAAATTCTGCTTTGGTGTGAAGAAAATAATTTTATTCTAGTTACCAACAACCGTAAATCTATGCCTGTTCATTTGGCAGATCATCTAGCTCAAAAGCATCATGTGCCAGGAATTTTTATCTTAAGTCCAAAACTCAGTGTTGGTGAAAACCTAGAACAGTTACTTTTAATAGCAGAAGGCTCACTTGATAACGAGTATCAAGACAGGATAGAGTTTCTGCCTTTGTTTTAATTAGTCTAGATGTTAGGATTGAATAAGAAATTTTAAATATCTCAACGATATGGATCACACACTTTTACAACGTATCACTCTAAATCCTCATATTTGTCATGGAAAACCCTGCATTAGAGGGTTGCGTTATCCAGTTGAGTTTATTTTAGAATTGCTCAGTTCTGGTATGACAACAGAGCAAATATTAGCAGATTATGATGATTTAGAATCTGAAGATATTCTGGCTGTTTTATTATTCGCGGCTCGACTTAGCCAAGTCAAAAGTATTCATAAAATCGCCTCATGAAATTTATCGTTGATGCCCAATTACCAGTGCGGCTGGCAAATTTTCTTAAATCATTAAATTACGATACTATTCATACTAGAGACTTACCAGAGCAAAATTCTACATCAGATATTGAAATTAATACTATATCGATACAACAAAAAAGAATTTTAATTACTAAAGATTATGATTTTGTCAATTCCTTCTTAACAATTCAGCAACCATATAAATTATTGTTAATCACAACAGGTAATATCAATAACTCGGAACTAGAAAACCTGTTTACAAGTAATAAGTAGAACGGTGTAAATAATTAAAGGTTTGTAGTAAGGACTTTAGTCCTTAAGAGAGGACTAAAGTCCTTACTACGAACTAAATTCATTTTTTTTACATTACTTTACATAGTTTGGTTTTTTCAAGTCGTTCTACTTATTTCCTCAATTGTTGAACTATTTCAACAGCATTCTTACATTGAAATGAACCGAGAAGCTGTAATTGTGCATCAATAAATATAGGAATCTAATTTATAGGGTGTGTCAGCAGGAATAATTTCCAGGTATAGTTAGGTTCTCTCGCACTGACGCACCCTACCTTGTCTCCCTTGTCTCCCTTGTCTCCCCGCAGTTCTGTACGGAGGAAACCTCCGCACCCTACGGGAAGCAAGCTACAGACTTCTCTCCTTGTCTCCCCTAAACCCCTACTTCTAGAAAGACACGAAAGTTTTGCAGAAATGATACTTTAAAAGGTGATGATAAGAAGATCGCATCTAAATCTTTGACAACTTTATGAATCGTTCAGCTTGTCTTATTTTTAACCCCGTGGCTGGACAGGGTGATCCTGATGTGGACTTGGCACAAATTCGAGCAATTTTAGAACCAGAAATTCATCTGGATGTACAGTTGACAACGGCAGAGCTTGGTGCTGATGCCTTGGCAAAGGCGGCTGTTGAGCAGGGTGTCGATTTAATTATCGCCTCTGGTGGGGATGGAACTTTATCGGCGGCGGCGGTGGCGGTGGCTGGTAATGATATTCCCTTGGGGATTATTTCACGGGGAACGGCTAATGCTTTTGCGGCTGCTTTGAGGATTCCTGATACTATTGATGCGGCTTGTCGAACGATTTTACAAGGAATTACCCGTGATGTTGACATAGCTTATTGCAATGACTTGCCGATGATTCTATTGGCAGGAATTGGCTTTGAGGCGGAAACTGTAGATATTACAGACAGGGAAGCTAAAAAACGCTTTGGAATTATGGCGTATGTTTTGGCGGGGATTCAGCAATTAAGAGAGTTAGAAAGCTTTGATGTTGAGATTGAAACGGCAGATAAAATCATTAAAACTCAAGCGGCGGCGGTAACGGTGGCGAATGCTGCACCACCAACTTCTGTGTTAGCACAAGGCCCGGCTGGGATTGTTTATGATGATGGATTATTAGATTT
Source organism: Aliinostoc maniaoense (assembly GCF_058172895.1). Classification (NCBI taxonomy): domain Bacteria; kingdom Bacillati; phylum Cyanobacteriota; class Cyanophyceae; order Nostocales; family Nodulariaceae; genus Aliinostoc; species Aliinostoc maniaoense. Next base: position 873,291 of record NZ_CP187952.1, read on the forward strand.
GACAATTGTAGCTCCTAATAGCAAAGCCGGAGCGATCGCTGCTACCTATCATTTATTTCAAACCGCATCTTCAGGAAATGCTGCCGAACGCGATGATATTGGTTATCTGCGAGCTTCGCAGTTTAAAATCACTACAGATCCTCCCCAAAAGGTAGTTATTGACGGGGAAGTAGTAGGAATAACACCAGTAGAAATTAAATGCGTCCCCGCAGCTTTGAAAATATTTGTTCCGTCAGTTCCAGAATTAGAACCGATGGAGAAATTAGAGGGATTACCCAATTTAGAGATTGAATTGAAAAATTGACGTTGGTTTTTTGTTTCGCGCATACCGCTTACGCGGAACCGCTTGCGGTAGGCGCAAAGACGCAAAGAAGGACGCTATAAAAGCCTCTCTCCTTGTAGGGGCTACTGTGTACACAGTAGAGGGGTTGGGGAGAGGTCATCGAACTCCTAAGAAATAAGGCAGGGGGCAGGGGGCAGGGGGCAGGGGGAAAGAGGATTTTACTTGTTTCTTTCGCCCTTTCCGTAGGTGCGCCTCCGTTGGAGACTCACGTTAATTCCATTACGAATTACGTAGCTTGCTTTACTGCGTAACGCTCCGCGAACTCGCTTTGCGAGTATTATGAATTAATTTCAATGCCATTCTTGATAATCTTCAGAAGATTTGGGATCTAATTCCCAACGTGCATTATCACGGCGTTCTAAGATATCTTCTGTGTGTAGTAATTCGTTATCATTCATTTCTAAACCCACGGCTGCTTCGATTTCTTCTGTAACATTTTGGTCAGGAGTGGGTACTGTACCACCGACTGCTTCATCTCCTACTGAGTCTGCATTTTGCCAATAAGCATCAACATCACCGCCAGTTAATTCGGGACTGGTTTGTGTGTATTCATGTCTTCTTTCATGGAGGGTTCGTCCACCAATATTGTATCCTGGTATATCTTTTACACCTGTACCATAGGATTCGGTAATTTCCTGTGGTAAGTCATCAGATTTAATTTCGGGATTTTGATGATTTTCTGTCATAAAACTAGCCGTTTCTATATCATTACCATAACTATTTTTAGCTGTTTTGTTGTACTACATAAGATGTACAACTTGAGAAATAAAATCATCTCTTTCTTAAGAACGAAGCCAATATAAATCTTACAGCCTAATCTTAATAGTATGAAATCTAAGGTCAAGCCACTTGTAGTTGAATCTGGTAGTTATGAGCTAGGAGTTCTCAACCCACGTCGAACCTAGATGAAAAACTTCCTACTCATAACTATTTTTTTGTAAATTTTAAAAAAATGATTTTTAATTTTTGAAATTGAATTTTTATTTTTTTATTGTTCAGAATATCTAGAGTTTTATAACTCTAGCTTGTGTTTATGGGAGGGAGAAATGGAATACAAAGAATTTATTACCCACGTCCAAAGCTTGGCTCAATCAAACTCGCGCGAAGAAGCGGAACGTGCTACCCGTGCGACGCTAGAAACTATTAAAGAACGCATTTCTGGAGATGAAGCTCAAGACTTATCCACTCAATTACCACAAGAACTTGGTCAATGTTTAAAAGGTAGAGAAGGAGAGCCAGATCAAAGCTTTAATTTACAAGATTTTATTGTGCGTACCAGTCAAAAAGAAAATTTAGAACCGACAACAACAGCAATTCATGTACGTGCTGTTTTTGCAGTGTTACAAAATGCTGTGACTCCAGAAGGTTTTGCTAAATTACATCGTCATTTTTCTCATGATTACGAGGAAATGTTTGGTACACCACCAACTAGTGAAGTAACAGCCTAAACAATTCAAAATTCAAAATTCAAAATTCAAAATTATTAGTCAGGAAAAAATATGACCAACCATAATCATCATGCTGGGAAGAAAAAAGTAGCTATTCTCATTGAACAGGGAGTAGAAGATGTAGAATTTATTATTCCTTGTAATGGGCTAAAACAAGCTGGGTTTGAGGTAGTTGTCCTGGGTGGACGGATGAATGAAAAATATAAGGGTAAACGGGGGAAACTTTCTACTCAAGCTGATGCTACCACTACGGAAGCGATCGCATCTGAATTTGATGCTGTAGTTATTCCCGGTGGAATGGCACCTGATAAAATGCGCCGTAACCCCAACACCGTCCGGTTTGTGCAAGAGGCTATAGAACAAGGAAAATGGGTGGCCGGTGTTTGTCACGGGCCACAAGTGTTAATTGAAGCTGATTTACTTCAAGGTAAGCGGGCTACAGGTTTTAGTGCTATCCGCAAAGATATGATTAACGCCGGTGCAAACTACCAAGATGAAACTTTAGTAGTTGACGGTAATTTAATTACATCCCGTGAACCTGGAGACTTGGCAATTTTCACCACAGCGATTTTGAGCCGTTTGGGTTATGGCGGTAAAGAAGCTGCATTACCAAATGAGGAAGACACCAGCGCAGAATGGTGGAAACTGGCTGATGCTTGGGGTGGTTCAACTAAAAGTGAAATTCTTCGCGGTTTGAATACAGCTTTGGGTGGAGAACGTTATTCACTAGAAGCATTGGAACAGTACACAGAAAAAGAATCAGATACACAAGCTAAAGCCTTGTTTCAAGAGATGATTACTAATAAACAAGGTCACATTGAAAAGTTAGAAACATATCTGCACAGGCTTGGCGAAAAACCCTCTTTTGGTGCGAATATTGCCAATCAATATGCCAAGGTGAAATCAACTTTTACAGGTAGTGATGACATCTACCAAATACGCTGCGCCTTGGGTGATTTACAAACAGGTATTGGTGATATTGGTAACTTATGTGCTATGTACACTGACCCAGTAGCAACAGCCATTTTTAAAGGTATTTACCAAGACTTAGTACAGTACGAACAGCGACTAGTTCAGTTATATCGGACACGCATGATGCCGGCAGCCAAGCCCCCGAAGCCAACTACAGGAGCAGCAGTATAGATGTGAAAAGAGGTTCGTAGTGAGGGCTAAAGCCCTCAAGCTCAGGACTAAAGTCCTGACTACGAACTTATTCACCAAACACTTTGATTTGGAGATAAAAAAGTGACTGTCACATCAGGAGATAAACAAGCTGAAGCCGGCGACATGGAACGTTGGGCATCACTCATTGGCGGTGGTGCGCTCGTTTTAATGGGTTTACGACAAGCCTCTTTGCGGGGAGTATTGACGGCTTTAGCGGGTGGAGGATTGATTTATCAAGGTGCAACTAAGCATAGCACTATTGAGCAAGTTCAAGAAGCTATTGGTTTGAACACACCTATCAAAGTTGAAAAGACGGTGACAATTAACAAGCCAGCAGAGGAACTCTACCGTTATTGGCACAACTTTGAGAATTTGCCCACATTCATGAAACATCTCAAATCTGTGAAAGTTTACAATGAGAAGCGATCGCACTGGATAGCGAATGCACCGCTCGGTAACAGTGTAGAATGGGATGCAGACATCTTAGAAGACCGAGAAAATGAGTTTATTTCTTGGGCTTCCGTAGAAGGTGCAGACATTGAGAACTCTGGTTTTGTGCGTTTTACAAAAGCACCAGGAAATCGAGGTACAGAAGTCAAAGTAGTCTTAGAATACAACCCCCCAGGCGGAACACTAGCTGCAATTTTCGCCAAACTTTTTGGTGAAGAACCAGAACAACAAATAGGCGACGAATTACGCCGCTTCAAAATGTTGATGGAAACAGGGGAAATTGCCACCACTCAAGGACAGCCTTCTGGGAGGAAGTAATACAAATTCAAAATTCAAAATTCAAAATTCAAAATTCAAAATTAAGAAATCCTTAGAGGTTATTTATGAATAGGGTAATTTCTTGGTTACAAAATTTTCTGCTACGTCAAGTTGTAATTATTTGTTTGATAGTAGCTACATTTTTTGTAGGACAGTGTTTTATATATAGTAATGCCATAATTGCCCAGGCGGATGTGCAAACTCCAGAGGGCATCTATTACAAAGGTACGCCCGATAATCAAGGGATTAGTAATGATACTCAAATCAGAAATGCTCAACAAAGGTTAAAAAGCACTGTTGATAATGTTCGTGAGAAACTAAATTTAGATGAAGAAACTCCTAGGGCTACAAAAGAATTTCGAGATACTATGCAAAGAAAAGTAGGAAAAACTGTAGAGCCGATTACTGGTGAGGAAGGCGGTTATTATCAACAACCTCTAGCCCAAAGAGAAATGAGGAAATAGTTTTCAGGCTTATAGAGACGTGATTAATTACGTCTCTACAAAATATTGATTAAGCAATAATAATTATGAAAGCAGTTTGCTGGCATGGAACAAACGATGTCAGGGTAGAAAATGTACCTGACCCAAAAATTTTGAATCCCCGTGATGCCATTATTAAAATTACTTCTACAGCCATTTGTGGCTCAGATTTACATATATATGATGGCTATATCCCCTCAATGCAAAAGGGTGATATTCTCGGTCATGAATTTATGGGGGAAGTCGTTGAACTAGGAAGCGCAGTCAAAAATGTGCAAGTAGGCGATCGCGTAGTTGTTCCTTTTACTATTTCTTGCGGTTCTTGCTTCTTTTGTCAACGGCAATTATGGTCTTTGTGTGATAATTCTAACCCGAATGCCTGGATGGTAGAACTGCAAATGGGTTACTCCCCATCAGGTCTATTTGGCTACTCTCATTTATTCGGTGGTTACGCTGGTGGTCAGGCAGAATACGCCCGTGTACCCTTTGCTGATGTTGGCTTGTTCAAAATCACCGAAAATTTAACAGATGAACAAGTGCTATTTTTAACTGATATTTTTCCGACCGGCTACATGGCGGCTGAAAATTGTGATATCGAACCCGGTGATATTGTCGCCGTTTGGGGTTGTGGCCCAGTCGGACAATTTGCCATCAGAAGCGCGTATATGTTGGGTGCAGAAAGAGTCATCGCCTTTGACCGCATCCCCGAACGCCTACAAATGGCTAAGGAATACGGTAAAGCCGAAGTTCTCAACTATGAACAAGTTGATGTTGGGGAAGCACTCAAAGAAATGACCGGCGGACGTGGCCCTGATGCTTGCATTGACGCAGTAGGAATGGAAGCCCACGGTACTGATTTGACATACTCCTTGACCTGAAGGTACAAGGATTCTCTAAGTCTCACGGCTTAGATTTCTGCTTCTTAGCAACTGCCTCTACCCCAAAGGTTTTTCGGTCTTATGTTTGCTCCACAGACTTAAATTCCCGGATGTCCCTCGGTATCTACTTAAGTTTAGCACAAAGCCGTCTTTCTAGGACGGGGTTTCAGACCCAGAGGTTTCGATGATGGCTTTCTACGACCAAGTTAAACAAACCGTGCGCCTAGAAACAGACCGACCAACAGCTTTAAGACAGATAATAGTCGCTTGTAGAAAAGCCGGTCATGTATCAATTCCCGGTGTATATGGGGGCTTTATTGACAAAATACCAATGGGTGCAGCCATGAACAAAGGTTTAACTTTCAAAATGGGACAAACCCACGTTCATAGATATTTAAAACCTTTACTAGAACACATTCAAAACGGTGAAATTGATCCTACATTTGTAATTACCCATACTTTACCGTTAGAACAAGCACCCCACGGCTACGAAATTTTTAAACACAAACGAGATAACTGCATCAAAGTTGTACTAAAACCTTAAGGTAATCAAATTATGACTGACACCAGCGTCAAAAAAATTGATTCTTCCCATTCTCCCAAAGGGAAACTCGGTCAGAAATATTTAGCATCCGGTAAATCTGTTTCTATGCGGCTTTGGGAAAATGAACAACCAGGAGAAGATAAACAACCTACCAAACGCGAATATGAAACCGTAGGTTATGTAATGAATGGTCGTGCAGAACTGCATATTGAAGGGCAAATCATCTCACTAGAACCTGGCAGTTCTTGGGTAGTTCCCAAAGGAGCAACCCACCACTACAACATTCTAGAGCCATTTACAGCAGTAGAAGCAACCAGTCCCCCAGCCCATATTCACGGACGTGACGAAAATTAAACAACATAATCACCACACAGATTTAACATCTGTGTTTTTTTATTCTAAAAAGAACATCTCAAACCACTTCTATCAACTCTTACTCTCTGCGCCTCTGCGTGAGGCAAATAAATACCTGCATCCACCGAAATAAATCTACTATAAATATTTCCAATTTTTCTATAACTCTTGAATGATGTAGATAAAACATTTACTTAGTTTCCTAGAAGAAATAAGCCATAAAAAAACAGAGATTTGTGAGCTTTTCTTCTGTCACTTACTAACAATAAAAATGTTTTATCATTCCAAAAAACTGCAATATTTCAAGCCCCCCGAAAAACCTGATCCTGTCTACGCGATGAAAATTCAAGAACTCATCGGCGGAACTTTTGGGGAAATGACCGTCATGATGCAGTACCTATTTCAAGGTTGGAACTGTCGTGGCCCTGCCAAATACCGAGATATGTTGCTAGATGTGGGGACTGAAGAAATTGGCCACATTGAAATGCTAGCTACAACCATTGCCCATCTGTTAGACAAAGCACCTGTAAACATCCAAGAAGAGGGAGCAACAGATGCGGTAGTCGGTGCGGTGATGGGTGGGACAAACCCACGAGAGGTCATCATGAATGCAGCCATGAATCCCCAACACGCTATAGTTTCCGGTTTAGGTGCAATGCCAGCCGATAGTGTGGGCTATCCTTGGAATGGTCGTTACATTGTTGCTAGTGGTAATCTCTTAGCTGATTTTCGTTCTAATCTCCACGCCGAAAGTCAAGGACGTTTACAAGCGGTACGGTTGTATGAGATGACGAATGACCCAGGGGTGAAAGATACCCTAAGTTTTATGATTGCTCGTGATACCATGCACCAAAACCTGTGGTTAGCTGCAATTGAGGACTTAGAACAATCTGGTTTAGAAAGCACTCCAGTTCCTAGTTCCTTCCCTCTGGAATTAGAAAAACGACAATTCGCTTATCAATTTTGGAATCATTCCGAAGGTAATGAAAGTGCAGAAGGGCGTTGGGCAAAAGGCCGTTCAATGGATGGTAGAGGGGAATTTGAGTATGTTACTAACCCCCAAGCTCTAGGGTCAGAACCACAGCCACCACAACCAGAACCACAACTTCATGGCACACCCCAAACTAGACCAGAAACAAAAGGTGATGGTTCTAGCAAACCACCCCTAGTTCAGCGTATTGGCTAAGAAAATCAGACATGGGGCAGAAAAATTCAAAATTCCAAAGTGTTTCTTCCCCTGCCCCCTGCCCCCTGCCCCCTGCCCCCTGCCCCCTGCTCCTCTGCCCCCTGCCCCTCTGCTACCCGGTGGGAGCTATGACCCCTCACCCCGGTCTTGAGCTGCACAACTTAAAATAAAGATAAAGAAAAGAAAACGATCACAGTGATCACCGTGATCGTAGACGAATTAACTATACAAGCTAGATTGTACTACAAACAAACGTCTATCGACCTATCCCCCAAAAGGGGGTTTTTTTTGCTTGCTGATATCAAGGTTGTCTTTTCTGAGGTGCGATCGCTCCACCAAAGTCAATCATAACTGGAAATCTCACACTCCCTTGAATCCTGCCTGATTTTCTAGCTCTTGTTCTGTAGCGGTAGAAATTCGCCCATTCACTTTGACACGCTCCGAATTTTGACGACGCAGACTAACTTGACTCAGGAATATACCAAATAAGATCAAACTGCCACCAAAATAATGAGCTACAGTAGGAGCTTCACCAAGAATTAAATAAGCTGCCAAAATACCTGCAATCGGAGTGAAAGAACTAGCTAAGGAAGCTGTAGATACAGTAGTAAATCTCAACCCTTTAATCCAAAATGATTGACCTAAAACAACAATTAACCCACCATAAATAAACATCCATTGCCATAAAAAAGGTGAGAGTACATCCATAAAATGCTCACTACCATAAAGCAATATGGCAAAGATAAAAAATACAATAGTCCCTAATGCTGTCCGAAAGATACTATAAATTCCTAAGGGAATATGAGCGAGGTGTTGTTTACTAATAATTGTGGATAATGCTAAAAATACTGCTCCTGCTGCTGCTAAAATTTCCCCTAGACCAATATGGAAACTCCCCATAGTCATCATGCTTTCAGTTTGGGGCTGAAGAATCACAGTTAAAATTACACCAACAAAAGCTGCGATCGCACCTACAATTTCCCAAATATTTACCCGTTCTTTCAATAGCAAAATAGATAATACTAAACTCAAAGGCAGTTCTATCCGTCCTACTAAAATTACATTATTAACATTAGTTAAAGCTAGGGATTGAAAAATTAACCCTGGGGCTAAAGCTCCTGATAAAATAGCGACAATTGTTAAATTAAACCATTGTTTTTGATTAATTTGCTCTAAAGCGGGTTTATTCCACTGTCGCCCATAAATCAAAATCATCAATGTTAAGGCGCACAGATTCCCCACAAATAAAACATTACATAAAGAAATTGGGTTACGACCATCTAAAAAGTTCGCTGCACCGATTTCGGTTAATTTGCGAGTAACTGCACTCGAAGCTCCAAAAATTAAGACTGCTAACCACAGATAAATTTGACCAGGAATTTTAATTCTCTGTTTGGTCATAGTTACACTACTCCCACTACATAATAATTCACTTGATTTTGATTGCGATGAGTCATGTTTTCACCGCACCCCTAGCTCCTCTGCTGACTAAGCCCCCGTTTCCTTTTCCCTATTTTCGGCTTTTATGCCATACTTTACACGGAATTTTCCTGAGAAAATGCTGAGTATTGGCTAAATTTCCTGCATAAGTAAATTCAGGAAATCTCTACTTAGGTTTCAGGTGAACTTCAGCAGTTGTTGAGATGCTGTAATCGCTGAGATAAATAAACACTGGAGTTACAAATGAAACTTGCACCATCTCTACTCACAACCGTTGCTTTAGCTGGTATGTTAACGGTCTTTGATGTTCCATTACAAGCCGTTAATCCTACTTGGGGTGAAGCTTCAGCTGCGGAAATGAAGGATGCTACAGGGTTGACTGCACAACAAAAAATTGACCTACTAATCAAAAATAAGGGTCAGTTTGGTAGTGGAGATCAATTGCGTCGCTTTTTCTTTGGGGACTTAGAACCAATTGGGGTTCAACCTGGTGGCGCAGGTATGGTAGTTAATCTGTACAATAAGGCTAATAATGTTACCATCTCTTATTGTGCAACTTATGATGTGGTAGTTGCTGTCAAAAAAGGCAAAATCAAAGCCTTTGCGCCAGAAGAAGTCAAATAATTACTCCATTCGCTAGATACCGGACTTTGATCAAAGTTCGGTATGTGAACTACCTACACTGCCCTCTGCCTTTCTTCGTAAAAAGTCGCTCAATAATATTAGAATTATGGCTATTCGGCAAACTACCAAATTTCACAGTGCAAGGTTTTATCAACTTAAACAAGCCATTTGGCTGGACTTCTCATGATTGCGTGGCGCGGGTGCGAAAATTGTTAAAGCTCAAACGTGTAGGACACGCAGGAACTTTAGATCCTGCTGCTACGGGTGTGCTACCAATTGCAGTTGGTAAAGCTACAAGATTATTACAATATCTTCCTAGTGACAAAGCCTATAAAGCCACCGTCCGTTTTGGTGTGCAGACTACAACTGATGATTTACAAGGTGAAATTATCACTTCCCAACCCTGTGCAGAATTAAATTTAGCAGAGGTGAAAATCGCACTGACGCAATTTATCGGTCAGATTGAGCAAATACCACCAGTTTACAGCGCGATACAAGTAGAAGGAAAACGGTTGTATGATTTAGCGCGTCAAGGTGAAACTGTAGAAGTTCCCTCACGCATAGTAGAGATTTATAGTATAGATGTTTTGGATTGGCGAGACGGAGATTTTCCTGAATTGGATGTAGAGATAGCCTGTGGTAGTGGGACATATATTCGCGCGATCGCCCGCGATTTAGGTACAGTGTTAAATACTGGGGGAACTCTCGCCGCTTTAAGCCGTACTCACAGCAGTGGCTTTAATTTAGCAGATAGTCTGACTTTCGAGGAGTTAGAAACTCAACTACAAAACAATACCTTTCAACCCACCCCCCCAGATGCAGCCTTGCAACACTTACCATCTGTAACTTTACCCAGTATCTCTGCAAAAAAATGGTGTCAGGGACAGCGTATTACTCTCAATCTAGAGATTACCGGCAATGTGCGAGTTTACGAAACAGAAAGCCGTTTTTTAGGAATTGGCGAATTACAAGCTGGTGTATTAATTCCTCAGATGGTATTTGAACCAATAGCTTAAATAATTCGTAATTCGTAATGGACTTCGTCCCGCTTCGCTAACGTAATTCGTAATTCGTAATAAAAATCAAGAGTCTTGTAGGGTGCGTCAGACTGCTTAAATGCTGTCAATCATCAGATTTTTGATATCTGACGCACCCTACTAATATGTTAGTTACGTAATATTTACACTTTCTTACTTACAGCAGATTTCATTGCTATAAGGTACAAATCATAATAATGAAACTCTTGTGGGGTGGGCATCTTGCCCGCCAATAGTGTACCTCATTACACCGGAAAGTGCTGTATGTTCTAATTCCTGTTCTTCTTGAACGCACCCCAACTAATTGCAAGCAATATAGTTGGGGATTCTTTCGCTAAGAAACCATAAGATTTCTCAACGCATCCAGAGTTACTGGCGTTCTCAGTTTGTCGTTGGAACTTTTGCCTACGAACACTCTAGAAAAATGCTTATCTCTCATGATTAATGAGTACCAATATCTAGCACCAATATTATAAGAAGCTGAGAGATCAGCGTTGTATTGTTTACCATTTTTAAATACAGCTAAAGAGTAATTAGTCTTACCCCTTCTAACCTTACCACTTCCATCAAAAGCATAAGCACTGGTGTACTTGGGATTAACAAAAACTACTTTACCTCCCAATTCATTCCATCTTTGTTGTGTCAACTCAACTATTTTACAGTGACACCAGAGATGGAATTTTTGTTTTTGTAGAGAACCTTTTCTACCCGCTTTCGCTTTCCATCCAGATAAATTCTCAAACACAATTACTTTGACATTGTGAGTTTTTGCAAACCCTACAATACCTCTCATAACCTTACGAGAAATTTCTAAATTGATGTTGGCTGATTTGCGGTAAAGTCCTTTACAAAAACCAGTAGGTATTTTTTGTTTGGTGAGGCAGTCGCAGTCCTGGCGGTTTCCGTCGGTTGCGAACTGCCGAACCCGGAGGGTTAAGTTAGCTGTTTGTGATGATTTCTTCTTAATCATCATTCTACGTTGGTTTCTTCGGTCTATGTCTCTAGCAGGATTAATAAACTTCCTTGCTTTTACAGTACCGTTTTTAGCAACAATTGAGACTGTAGCAGCATTGTTAATACCCATATCAACACTGCATACAAACTCTGAATCTTCTCTATCAACCTTCTTAATTTGAACGGGCATAGAAAGTTGACATTTGTTTTTATTAACAACTAAAGCAGGTGATTGTATCTCATTACCGTCAATCAGATGACGCGATAAACCATGTTTTTTGATTTTAATGCTGTTAAGCCATACCCAATCAGTTCCACTCCATACCTTAATATCGACAGTTTGATAATTTAACCCATACCTTACCTGTTGACCTTTATATAAAGCAGGATAAGTTTTACACATTGCAGTTAGCCTTGGTGGTCTAGCTGTTCTATGTTTTCTTATTCCTGATTGCCATTCATAATATCGGCTTTGAAAGCTTGAAACTATACCAATAGCGTCAGCTATTGCTGCTCGTCTTAAATAGCTAGGAAACTTTCTAAAAAACGGATATTTATTAACTACTTTCTGAAAATATCTATGCTTTGGACTAGGATTATCTGCGGTTTGATGAATCATCTTCTCAACCGCATTGACCTTCTCTTTTGATGTCAACTCACCAAGAGTAAACCATTGAGCGTTAACAACAATTACTAAAGGAAGCAAGAAGTTACGATACGCCTCCACTGTTAAAACCATTTCGCGTTTTTGTTCCTTGTCTACTGACAATTCCCAAATATCAGTTCTAACTTCTTGTATGGATTTTCTTTTAGTTGCTCCTTTAGTCATTGGCTTTGTCTCGACCTTGACAGACATATACTACCAAGCTACTGTTTTAGTTGTCAATACAGCTATTTGATTAGTTATGGAAAATGGCATCAGGCTAAAAACCCGTTCTAACAGTGCTTTTAGACTTATCTATCATTTAGTTCTAGTAACTAAATTCCGCCGTAAATCCTTAACAGGAGAAATCCTTACTAGGATGAAATCAATCATCACCGAACTATTATTTAAGTGGGAATGTGAGTTAATTGAGTTTGGCGGAGAATCGGATCATGTACATCTGCTGATTGAGACTCATCCTAGTGTTGATTTATCTAAATTAGTAAATAATATAAAAACCGTAACTTCTAGGAAATTACGGTCTGAATTTTCTCAACATCTAAAAAAGTTTTATTGGGCAGAAAAGCCTCAGTTTTGGTCAGGTTCTTATGCGTTAATTAGTGTTGGCGCACAAGCACCATTGGACAAGCTTATAGAATATGTACAGAACCAAGAGAAACCAGAATAAATCGTTCGCACTTTCTTTTATACTGGTTTCGCTAACCCAACAATCAACTTCGTTATAGGTAGGGACTGCGCTCAACATTTTTGTTCAAAAAACCACATTTCAGCCAACAGAGTGAAGCCAAAAAGCCAAACTACGCAAATAACTGTTATCCAAAATATTCCGATCATAATTTTTTCCTCCAATGCTCTCTCGTGGATCAAGGGAGTGTTTCAGATTACATCAATAAAATCATCTTCAACTTATCTAAATTATCGCGCCTCATTTCCTCACTCATTCAGATAATTCATAAAAATCAACGTCTGAATCGCCGTTACTGGTACGCTAAACTAAAGAAAATTGGGAGCAAAATCTCTGGTAGTAAATTCAACCTACACACACCTTTAATTACTCCAGCGAATATGTTTCACGAAGATGAAGAAGCACTGAATGTTCAACAGTCAGCGATGCTCAAACCAACACACTTTGCTGACTTAATCAGAACCGCACAGTTAGTTTTTGATCCTGCGTCGGGAGTTTCAGGGAGATACATAGAAGTTGATTGGCAAGAATTTGGTATTCCCGATGAAGTCGCTCAAAATTTATATTTACTTGGTCAAAAATATCGCTATGCTTCTCCCGGTATTCCAGCTGATATTATTTGGGAACAATTGACCCCAGCTACTAGAACATGGTTTGTCAACAATAAAGATGAATTATGGAAGTTTGAAGAAGCTTTTCCGCCTTTAGATGAGGACTAATACATTGGCTGGAGTTATTCAGCCTTGGGTGCATTAGTCATATTAATGCACCCTGATATATTTTTTTAGGTTCTCCACAGTCCAGACTATCGATAACTGTGGAATTTCAAGTAAGTTCAATTTATTTAATAATTCATCAACTTTTCTAAATTAATGTTATGGTTTAATTCTATAATATAAGCAGCTAGTTTTTTTTAATACATATTTATACTGATAAATACGAGCAATTTACCAATCAAACCCCTCAATTGAAGTGCATAGTAACATTAATTTACAAGCGCGTATAGATGAATCAAATTGTAAGTCCTATTTCCGCCACCAAGGAAACCATCACTCAAAAGATGCGAGTTGTCAAACCACGACTACCAACAAAAAAACTCATAGTTGTGACTTTGGAACTCCTATTATCCTTTCCTTTAGCTCTAGCTTTAACAAAGCTACACTTTGGTGGAATTTCTTGGATATTTGGCGGTATTGCTGCGGGAACAACGATTTTGCAGTTATGTCGTATCTTTTATCAGTATTCTCCCCGCCCCAATCGCATGGCCAGAAAAGTTGGTATGGCCTTAGTAGGACTGACAGTAGGTGCTTCCAATGCTAACACTGATTTAACTAGCCTAGCGGCTGGAATCCCGGTGTTTATTTTGTTGACTCTATTTTTGCTGTTGTGTGGTGGCTGTATTGGCTATATTTACTCTCGCTTGAGTCACACTAATCTGTTAACAGCGATGTTGGCTACAGTTCCTGGAGGCGTGGGGGTAATGTCATCAATTGCGGCTGATTATAATAAAAATGTCACCTTGGTAGCAATGGTGCAAGCGATTCGCGTCACCTCTGTAGTTTTACTGATTCCCTTCATTGCCAGAACAGCAGTCGGTAATTACTTTAATTTACCAACCCTAACAGTTAATAGTGGTTGGTTGAATTTTGATGTATCACAACTACAATTATTAGCAATAGCATTACCAATCACAGTACTCATAGTTTATCTAGCTGGTATTTTCAAGCTACCTGCGGGTGATTTTTTTGGCTCATTACTCCTAGGACTAACATTGAATTGTGTTTTAGGTTGGTTGCCGTTTGTGGGTGATATTAATTTTAATCCTCCCCAATTGGTGAATATTATCGGTCAAATGCTTTTAGGCATTACTATTGGGGAGTATTGGGGAGAAAAACCTGCTTTTGGTAAAAGAACTATAGTTTATGCTTTAATGTCTGTAATTATGACCTTAATTGCTGGTGCGATCGCTACTATTTTAGCGATGCAATTAACCTCATGGGACTGGTTGACTTGTTTATTAGTCACCGCACCAGGAGGAGCAGCAGAAATGATTTTAGTTTCCCTAACACTAGATCACAATGTAGAAATTGTCACAACAGGTCATTTAGTTAGGCTTATCGCCATTAACAGTTCTTTACCCCTGTGGTTATTTTTATTTCGCCGCCTTGAGACTCAGGGGAGTGGGGAGTGGGGAGTGAGGACTGGGGACTAGGGACTGGGGCAGGGGGCAGGGAGCAGGGGGAGACAAGGTAGACAAGAAAATAAATCATGTCCCGTTTGCCCATTCTTAATTACGAATTACGAATTACGAATTACGAATTACGAATTACCAATTATTCCAGGATTGTATCTATGGTTGCTAAAACTCAAGAATTAGACGCTCAATATTGGGTGAAAACTCGTTCTTCTCTTGATTCTACCCAATCAACCTTTCTCACTTGGCAAGGGAAAATTTACGCTTTTATTCCCGGTGAAAGAAGAAAACTACTATTTAAAATTTTGGGTTTAAGTGTCAGTCGTTGTATTCTTACAGAAGTCGGTAGTTGGGATTTTACTTCTAGGGAACTAACTTATTATTTAAATCCAGAAACAGAGGAAATTTTACGTACATGGGAAAATCCCTGGACAGGCGAAACATTACCAGTCATTCACGTTGCTAATAACCCTGTGCAGGGTCGTTTTAAAGGTAAATTTCCCGCTCTAGTAGATGTAGAAAATACAACTTTCGTCTTTGATATTTTCCCTACATATCCGAACCCTTTAGCAGCAGATGCTACCTTATCTGAATATAGTCCCTATGAAATTTATCAAGCAGCAGAACTATTTAAACTGACAGTACCAACCGCAGATTTATTTAACTCAGAACTAAATTCAGTATCAAAATTGCAGCTAAGTTGGGATAGGATGGGTCAATGGTTGCCTTGGATGAAAATGAGCGATCGCCCTGGCTATTTAATCTATAGTGCCTTTGGTAGTAAAGTCAATGGTTTAACGGAATTACCCCAGTTACTTCAAGATGAAATTAATAATCGCGTACCTTTATATAAACAAGCTCCCAAAGGTTTTGATGAGGGTGAAGACATGACATCTTGGTTATACTTCAAGAAAAACTTTCAAGCATACCTAGCTGGTGAAACCTTCCCTCTACCTGTCGGCGAAGAATCTTAAATTAACTATCAAATTTATCTGTAATACCGTTTCTTGATAAAGATGCACTTTATTCTGTACTGTAGAGACGTTGCATGCAACGTCTCTACATCATTGATTTGGTGCAACTTCATAGAGAATTGGTCTAATGCCTGGTGCAGTTGCTAGAAATTGGTTAAAAATAAAGTAATATTTATCTAGAGGTAGATAGTATGTACATCCAAATCAAACCAGAAATACAGCAATTTATTCAAGCACAGCTTGCAAGTGGTAGATTTGCTACTACAGATGATGTAGTCGATGAAGCTTTTAAGCTATTACAAGAAAGAGAACAGCGAATTAAAAAAATACGAGAAGAAATTTCTATAAGTACTGAACAAATTGCTAAAGGGCAAGTAACTGATGGCGAAGTTGTATTTGCCAGATTACAAGAAAAAATTCAATAAATAAATACACCATTAACAAAATCAAAATTTCCGCATATTTCTACTAACAGGATCAAATCCTTTAGAGAAACGGGTGGTGTCGTCATAACAAGCATCAGTTAAATCTGCGCCATACAACTTAGTAAAATTAAGTTTAGCACCCCGGAGATTGGCTTCATTGAGTTTAACTCCACACAAATTCGCCCTAGTCAAATTAGCATTGGCTAAATTTGCCCTACTCAAATCTGCACCCCACATTTTAGCTTTAGCTAAGTTTGCACCACTTAAATCTGCTCCCCAT
Organism: Aliinostoc maniaoense; assembly: GCF_058172895.1. Taxonomy (NCBI): domain Bacteria; kingdom Bacillati; phylum Cyanobacteriota; class Cyanophyceae; order Nostocales; family Nodulariaceae; genus Aliinostoc; species Aliinostoc maniaoense. Next base: position 889,735 of record NZ_CP187952.1, read on the forward strand.
AAGTTTATTCCTGGCAAATAGGCAGCAATTAACTTAGCTTTAATTAAGTTAGCGGCAGGAAAATATCTCTCCCCTGCCTGATATCGCCGTTTTATTTTCTCAGCATCCATTGGTTGCATTTACCTTCTTCAACAACAAAGAAGTTATCTGTTCCCATTCTTGGTTGATATCTCCACTAAACGCTGGCTGACTGCTGCGCTGATACCAATAATGGGCATTATTTAAATCGCCTTCTTTGCGATGTAAATAAGCATGAACCCAAGCACTATCAGCATCATGAGCATCCTGCACAATCTCATGGGCGTGATTCCAATCACCTTTTTTGTCATACCACAAGGCTTGTAGTGCTTTTGGTAGGGTTTGGGGACAAGGACGCTGTTTTGCCATCAATCGTAGAAATTCTTCTGTATTCACGATCGCTACTCCACAAGTATCAAACCTCTATCTCCAAGATACTGCCCAAATCACTGAAGAAACCCACTTATAGAAAACCGAGTTTCTGAAATTTTGTAACAATTTTAAGGTGATTGTAATATATCTACTTATATATATCCTTTATAATTTCAAACCTCAAATCGGATTTCTATAGGAATCATATTTGATTTCTGAAAAAAAAACTAAGTAACGCGATGTGCAACTTATTTTTGAAACTCCTCTCCATAGAGCAAAGCTCTTCTCGTAGAGTACCTCCGAACAGCAACTGTAGAGACGTTGCATGCAACGTCTCTACTTTAAATCTTGCTCCCCTTCCCTACAAGGGAAGGGGTTGGGGGTTAGGTTTTAGAGAAAGTTGCACACAGCGTTAAGTACACCTCTGTTACTTCTTTTCCTATTCCCCCAACCCCCAACCTTCCTGCCTACGCAAATAATTTCAAACCTCAAATCGGATTTTTATATGAAACAAATTATTACTCAAGTTGATGCGTTTACCGATAAACCCTTTCAAGGTAATCCCGCCGCCGTCTGTGTTTTAACAACGCCTCAATCTGATGAGTGGATGCAGAATGTTGCCCAGGAGATGAATTTATCTGAGACGGCTTTTTTACTCAAAGAGGATGATGGTTTTAATCTGCGCTGGTTTACGCCAACAACAGAAGTACCGCTTTGTGGTCATGCAACCTTAGCTAGTAGTCATGTACTTTGGTCTGAGGGGCATCTATTACCAGATGAAACCGCACGTTTCTACACTAAAAGCGGCTTACTGATTGCTAAACGACAAGGTTCATGGATTGAGTTAGATTTTCCGGTGACTCATTCTCAAGCAACTGTTGCGCCACCAGAACTGAGGGAAGTGTTAGGAGTAGAATTAACAACCGTTGTGCAGAATAATTTAGGTTACTTAGTAGAAGTTGCAACAGAAGCATTAGTCCGGGAAATGCAGCCAAATTTTCAACAAATGAAAACCTTACCTTTGGCTAATGTAATTGTGACAAGTCGCGCCAACTCTGATTCTCCCTACGATTTCGTTTCTCGTTTCTTTGCGCCAGGGTTAGGGATTAACGAAGATCCAGTAACGGGGGCTGCCCATTGTTGCTTGGCTGCATATTGGCGCGATCGCCTGCACAAAGATCAATTTCTAGCATATCAAGCATCAAGTCGCGGTGGAGTAGTAAAAGTTACTTATCCAGGAGGCGATCGCGTTTTTTTAGCCGGTCAAGCTGTGACAGTTTTACGGGGCGAGTTGTTACTTAGTCAACTTGAGTAACCCTGAAACTGCTAGCATTTTAAGGTTTAGCAACACTAGTGATGCTCTTGTTCAGAGCCTCTAAAGCTGTTACCACTTTCTGTTTATCAGGTGTAGAGGATTTGAGTCCAGCATTGATCTCATCTGATTTATCCTCAATTTCTTTGTAGGTATTCGGGGATTTAGCTTTCACTCCATCCTCAACCTTTGACCAGTAGTCCTCAAATTTGGCAAATTCTCCCTTAGCTGCGGTAAAATTTCCGGCTTTAACTGCTGCTTCAGTATTGGTAACAACACCCTGCAAACCTTTAAATTCCGTTGCAGCAGTGGAAGTAGCTGCTGTTTGAGAAGTAGAATTTTCAGTAGGTAAAGTCTGCGTAGTTGATTGTTCTGTATTGTTGCATCCCACTAAAGCTATCACGCTGAGTAGAGTAACCATGAGAACTTGATAAAAACGATTCATTACAAACTCCTTCACAAAAATTATTGGTGTCAACTATTATCTTCTGCGGGCTTTTGATAATGGTGATTTATAACACAAATTTTGTTTAAATATCACATTTACCTAGTACAAAAATATATAATAGGGTTTTTGTGAACCCAAAATTACATATTAAGGTAAAGAGTATATTTACTATTTTTGTGTTGTTACCTATTGTGCTTTATGTTAAAACAGAGTTTGAAAAATATAATATTCTTTTAGCAAAGTATTTACGTAGAGTCTAATTTTTCAAGACTCTATTGTGATCAGCACATTTGCATTTTTAGTAACTAGCCAAAAAGTTTCCACTCACTAAATAAATACATACTATGAAACGCTCATTTCGTAAGTATCATCGTGTTCTTGGTATCATTCTATCTTTGCCACTAATTTTAACTGTAGTGACCGGAATGTTAACAACATTTGTCCGCGAGTGGTCTATTAGTATAGGAATCCCTGCTAGTTTACTCTTAAGTATTCATACAGGGGAGATTTTCCATCTTGAAGGCATATATCCCATTTTGAACGGATTAGGAATGCTAGGATTATTAGTGACGGGATTAAGTATGTCTGGTTTGTTAAGTAGACGAACTCCACCAAAGTCCAAAAATTAAACATCAACGAGGTGTTATCTTCCTCCTAATCCACCATACCCAATACCTCGATTCACCCGTCACAATATTAAAAGAAATTTATGTTTATTGATAAAAATGTCTACTAAAGTAACGGGGAAGAAAAGACAAAGTACTATAACCTTGTGTGATTGGCCGATTGAACAGTTGCCGGGATTGAGTCAACTAGAACAATCCCAACTGCAAAACTGTGGTATTAAAACTACAGTGGGGCTAATAAAACAGGGCAGAACTTTGGAAGATAAACTAGCTTTAGCGAGTAAATTACAAGTTCACATTCAATATGTAAACAAATGGGTAGCTTTAGCCGATTTAGCTAGGATTCCCAGCGTCGGCATCCAGTATTGTGGTTTATTACTACACGCAGGAATTGGTTCTGTAGCACAGTTAGCCCAAACTCCAACCCACAGACTACACAGACAGATTTTACGCTTGCAGGTAGCAACCATGCAGCGACGGGATTTGTGTCCAGCAATTGAGCAAGTCCAACAATGGAGTCAACAAGCGAAAACCCTAATGACAGTTAACAGTTAACAGATTTAACTCCCCTGTCTCCCTTGTCTCCCCTGTCTCCCTGCTCCCTGCCCCATGCCCCATGCCCCATGCCCCATGCCCCATGCCCCCTGCCCCCTGCCCTATCAATAACCTGCATCCTTTACCAAGACACCATTGAGAAAGATATCGGCTAAACCTTCTGCCATTTCTTGCATTTGTTGGGGGGAAGCATCGGGTTGCATGAGGGTATTATTGGAGAACCCAGCGATCGCAAACATTCCTAAGAAGACTTTGGCTACTAAATTGGCATCCATGCGGCGATAAATGCCTTTATCCATTGCGGTTTGGAAGAAGGCTTCAGCAACATCTGTCATTTTATTGATCACTTCGATTTGAATGCGATCGCGTAAGTCTGGATGAAATTGCACTTCCATGAAGCAAACGCGCATTAAATCGGCATTTTTTTGTAAATTCCACATCCGGCGGCGCATCACCTGTGCTACAGCTTTATAGCTGCCCATTTCACTTAATTCTGTCAGTAAATCTGTGAGAATCTCCACCCAGCCCGCAGTTGCGACTTCTACTAAAATCGCTTTTTTATTAGAAAAATGCCGAAATAAAGTTCCTTCTGCCACACCTGCTGCTTGTGCTAAGTCACGGGTGGTAGTGCCATCAAAGCCCTGAGACGCAAATAACTTGAGTGCTGCCTGTAAAATGCGGGAGCGTGTCTGTGCTTCTGAGGGTGGGGGAGAATTAAAAACGCGCATAATAGTTAATGTAAAATCTCTGGAACATGGTTTGTAGCATTATTGTCTAACGTCAGGTACAAAAAGCACAGAAAGCTTAATACAAGATTAACGCTCCCATCGCTAATTTACCTGTCACCTAGGTAGTGAAAACTCATTTTACTCATCGCTTATGAATCATTCCAGTTCCCCGAACACGCCAGGTATGAAAAGTCAATTATATATTCCCTGTTTTTTGAGCAGGAATTTTACCCGCCGACTTTTAACAATGTTATTGGTAGTGATAGTTGCTTGGTGGGGGTTAGTACCACAGACGGCTTTAGCCCAAACCCAAACCCTACCACCTGCTGAAACTACGCTGCAACCGAGCAGAACTCCTACAGATAAAAGTTCGATTCAACCCTATTTAGATCGGGTAATCAAGCAGCTAACCGAGTTCCGCTTGAGTAATGGCATGAAGTTCATTGTTTTAGAACGCCATCAAGCACCTGTGGTTTCCTTTCTCACTTACGCAGATGTGGGTGGTGTGGATGAACCAGATGGAAAAACTGGTGTAGCTCACTTTTTAGAGCATTTAGCATTTAAAGGTACTACCCGTATTGGTACAAAAGACTACCAAGCTGAAAAACCTCTGTTGGAGCGGTTAGAGCAGTTAGATATACAAATTCGCGCTGCTAAAGCTAATGGCAAACAAGATGACGTTGCCAAGTTACAAGCAGATTTTCAGCAAGTAGAAGCACAAGCAGAGAAATTAGTCAAGCAAAACGAATTAGGGCAAATAGTTGAGCAAGCCGGGGGTGTAGGTTTAAATGCCACTACTTCCAGTGAAGCAACCCGCTATTTCTACAGTTTTCCATCAAATAAGTTAGAACTGTGGATGTCACTTGAATCAGATCGATTTCTTGAGCCTGTCATCCGACGGGAGTTTTTTAAAGAAAAAGATGTGATTTTAGAAGAACGCCGGATGCGGGTGGAAAACTCACCTATTGGGATGATGGTGGAAAAGTTCATTGATACAGCTTTCCAAGTCCATCCTTACCGACGGCCTGTCATTGGTTATGACGAAGATATTCGTAACCTGACACCAAAAGATGTACAGACTTTTTTTGAAACTCACTATGTCCCCAGCAATATCACCGTTGCGGTTGTAGGAGATGTCAACCCAGCCGAGGTGAAAAAATTAGCGCAGACTTACTTTGGACGCTATCAAGCTAAACCCAAGGCACAATCAAAAATTCCTGTAGAGCCAAAACAAACCCAAACACGAGAAGTAACTTTAGAGTTACCTTCCCAACCGTGGTATTTAGAAGGCTATCATCGTCCGGCTACCACCCATCCTGATAATGCGGTGTATGAACTCATTGGCAGTTTATTGAGTAATGGACGGACATCAAGATTGTATAAGTCTTTGGTAGAACAAAAACGTGTAGCCTTAAATGCCCAAGGCTTTAGCGGTTTTCCTGGTGACAAGTACCCCAACTTGATGCTGTTCTATGCGCTGACAGCTCCTGGTCACAGTGTAGATGAAGTGGCGGCGGCCTTACGTCAAGAAATTGAGAAATTACAAACTCAACCTGTAGCAGCTTCCGAATTAGAACGGGTGAAAACTCAAGCACGGGCAAATTTACTCCGCAGTCTAGATTCTAATATGGGCATGGCACAGCAACTTTTAGAATATGAAGTGAAAACTGGTTCTTGGCGAAATCTGTTTAAACAGTTAGATGAAATTGTGGCTGTGACTCCGGCGGATATTCAGCGAGTAGCGAAGAATACATTTACCCCAGAAAATCGCACAATTGGCAAGCTGTTATCAAAGTCAGCTTAAACAACTCAAAATACCCTACGGGTAGGCTTATGCTTCTCGAAAAAAGCAAGCTACAAAATTCATAAGTATTAAGGTGAGGGTTTAAAGGCGGATGTCCAGGAAAATTCAAAATGGTAGGCGACTGATTTTTGCGTTCTTGGTTGCTTGTGCTTTTTTACTGGTAACTTTTAACTTTTCTCCTGTGGCGACAGCAGCAGCCAAGCACTACACGGAGTTAGAGTTTGCACCAATACCAGAAATTAAGTTACCCAAGTACGAGCGGTTGGTGCTGCGAAATGGCTTAGTTGTGTATCTCATGGAGGATCACGAACTACCTTTAGTTAGTGGTACGGCGTTGATACGAACTGGTAGCCGTTGGGAAGCAGGGGATAAAGTTGGCTTGGCTGGCTTGACGGGTACGGTGATGCGGACTGGGGGAACTCAAAAGCATTCTCCTGATGAGTTAAATGAAATATTGGAACAACGGGCGGCGGCGGTAGAAACTAATATTGGTGAAGGTGTGGCTAGTGCCAGTTTTGACAGCCTGAGCGACGATTTAGAAACGGTGTTTGGGTTGTTTGCTGAGGTGCTGCGAGTACCAGTATTTGCTCAAGAAAAGTTAGATTTAGCTAAGACACAAGTTAAGGGTAGTATTGCTCGGCGGAATGATGATCCTGATAGTATCGCCAGCCGAGAATTTCGCAAGTTGATTTATGGCAAAGAAAGCCCCTATGCCAGAATTACAGAGTATGCCACAGTAGATCGAATTACCCGCGAGGATTTGGTGAAGTTTCACCAGAATTATTTCCACCCCAATAATATGATTTTGGGGATTGTGGGTGATTTTGACAAGCAGAAAATGCGATCGCTCATTCAAGCTAAACTAGGTGATTGGCAACGTAACCCCAGACTGAGTAAATTACCTTTACCAGAGGTATCACCAGCTAATACAGGCGGGGTATTCTTTGTGAATCAGCCACAGTTAACCCAAAGTAGTGTGTTAGTTGGCCATTTAGGTGGTAAGTTTGATAATCCTGACTATGCAGCTTTGGATGTGTTGAATGGGGTATTTAATGGCTTTGGGGGTAGGTTATTTAATGAATTGCGATCGCGTCAAGGTTTAGCATACTCTGTATACGGTTATTGGAGTCCCCGCTTTGACTACCCTGGTATGTTCATTGCTGGGGGACAAACTCGCTCTGACGCAACTGTACAGTTCGTTAAAGCTTTGGAAGCAGAAATTAAGCGTATGCAAGCTCAACCAGTCACAGAGCAAGAATTAACTCGTGCTAAGGAGTCTACCTTAAATTCCTTTGTCTTCAACTTCCAAGATCCTGCTCAAACCCTATCTCGATTAATGCGCTATGAATATTACGGCTATCCGGCTGATTTTCTGTTCCGCTATCAAAAAGCCGTATCTGCAACCACAGCCGCAGATGTGCAACGAGTAGCGAAGCAATACCTCAAGCCAGAAAATCTCGTAACTCTCGTAGTGGGTAATCAAAACGCTATTCAACCACCATTAACTCAGCTAGCAGCTCAGGTGACACCCATAGATGTAACTATTCCTGCTGCACAAAAACAAGCTCAAAATCAATAGTTGAGGGACTTCCACATCAAGAAAGACCTCAAATGTAGCCAGTAGGGTGTGTTAGGCGTAAGCCGTAACGCACCGAAACCTTTGGAAGTCCCTGAGATTTTTTCTCCAAATCAAACCGGATTTCTATATATTCAGAGCATTATCAACCCAGTTTTGCAATAAACTGGGTTTTTTTGGCAATGAAGTCAAATCAGTTTCAAAATTATCAGCAATTAGCTTGTATAGACAAAAAACCTTGTTTTCTGTCTAAAAATATAGATAAAAAATCTTGACTTTTAAAAAAATAAAATCAAAATATAAGGGGATAATTCTCTTTTTTGTGGGCTAGTAACATGACTTTATTGTGTTAATTTGAATGAACTTATTGCTGGAGGCAAGCACATGGTAAAAATAACAATCTCTGACCTTTCTCCCAATGACCATAGAAAGTTTATGAATGAACTTACAGCTTGGGAGATAACGAATATATATGCTGGTTCGCAAAGAATATCTGGCAGAAGGCAAGCAATGGAAAATATGCCAGAAGCACCAACAGCAGAATCAGTAACTGATACAACTGAAATTCTAAACCGATGGATGAGTAATCTAGAAGTAGAAATTCAAGGCTTGCGAAGTCAGCTTGGTATTCGTTAATAACTCTCGATGAATCACAAGTTAAATAGAAATCGTGTGTTGTAATCCAATTTCTGATTACACACACGATTTTTTTGCATCTTTTTAATTGCGAATTGCTATAAGTAGGGTGTGTTACGGCTATGTAAGTCTGAAGCATCTGAGTAAATGATATATAGCCGTAACGCACCAATATCATACGGTGTGTTAGGCTTTGCTGGAACGCATCCTACAATTTAGGGTTTACTTTATCAATCATCTCATCTCTAACAGACATATTTAATTTCTAATATATGAAAATATCGCAAACAGACAGATATCACTAATTTATGTCTTGAAAAGAGATTTTTTTAGCTTGATTTTCTTGGGAAAAGTAAATAAAAATTGAATCAACGGTTAAGCAATACAAAGCTTAATCGCCTGAGATTTACAAGCAACAAAATAATTGTTTTAGGAGTCAATTATGGCGTTTATTGCTGTTAACGAATTACGTGCTACTGGTGCAGAATTATTCCAAGATTCTGAAAGCTTCCTCAACGAATTGAACAATCTTGATGATGTTCATGGTGGTTATGGCTATTCTAATGGCACAGAAGGCGTTCTCGGCCTACTCAACAAAGGATTTGAGTTTGGTGTCATCACCTACGGTATTGATGCTATCAACCATTTAGCTAAGTCCTACAGTTCTGCTGATGGTACTTATTACTAATAATTTCTAATTAGTATCTGAGTACAACCGGAGCTAAATTTCTCTGTTGAAACTGTGGCATAAGCGATTAAGCTATGTGAGATTATTCAACTTAATCGCCTGCTATTTCTACTAAACACAAGACTTTTTTTAGGAGTCAATTATGGCGTTTATTGCTGTTAACGAATTACGCGCTACTGGTGCAGAATTATTCCAAGATTCTGAAAGCTTCCTCAATGAATTGAACAACCTTGATGATGTTCATGGTGGTGGTGGCTACTCTATGACCGCAGGAACAATTCTACCTCTAGTTGAGAAAGGATTTGAGTTTGGTGTCATTACTTACGGTATTGATGCTATCAACCACTTGGCTAAATCTTACAGTTCTGCTGGATATCCCTACTAATTTCTAATTAGTTGCTGAGTGAAGTCGGAGCTATTGAGCTTCGTTGAAATTGTAGCATGAGCGATTAAGCAATCTCATATATTCTGCTTAATCGCCTGCTTTTGATACTGACACACAATTATTTTAGGAGTTAATCATGGCATTTATTGCTGTTAACGAATTACGTGCTACTGGTGCAGAATTGTTCCAAGATTCTGAAAGCTTCCTCAACGAATTAAACAATCTTGATGATGCAGTTTATGGTGGTAGCCAAGACTATTCTAATGGCACTGCAACAGTTTTAGCCTTAGTCGAGAAAGGATTTGAATTTGGTGTAATCACTTACGGTATTGATGCTATCAATCACTTAGCTAAGTCTTACAGTTCTGCTGATGGCTACTAATCTCTAATTAGTTGCTGAGTGAAGTGCGAGCTATTGAGCTTTGTTGAAATTGTAGCATGAGGGATTAAGCAATCTCATGTATTCTGCTTAATCGCCTGCTGTTGATACTGACACACAATTATTTTAGGAGTTAATCATGGCATTTATTGCTGTTAACGAATTACGTGCTACTGGTGCAGAATTGTTCCAAGATTCTGAAAGCTTTCTTAACGAATTGAACAGTTTTGATGATGCGGTTCATGGTGGTAGCCAAGACTATTCTAATGGTACAGCCGGAGTTTTAGGCCTACTTGAGAAAGGATTTGAATTTGGTGTAATCACTTACAGTATTGATGCTATCAATCACTTGGCTAAATCTTACAGTTCTGCTGATGGCTACTAATTTCTAATTAGTAGCTGAGTGAAGTCGGAGCTATTGAGCTTCGTTGAAATTGTAGCATGAGCGATTAAGCAATCTCATGTATTCTGCTTAATCGCCTGCTGTTGATACTGACACACAATTATTTTAGGAGTCAATCATGGCGTTTATTGCTGTTAACGAATTACGTGCTACTGGTGCAGAATTGTTCCAAGATTCTGAAAGCTTCCTCAACGAATTGAACAGTTTTGATGATGCAGTTTATGGTGGTAGCCAAGACTATTCTAATGGCACAGCAGGAGTTCTTGCCCTCGTTGAAAAGGGATTTGAGTTTGGTGTAATCACTTACAGTATTGATGCTATCAATCACTTAGTTAAGTCTTACAGTTCTGCTGATGGTTACTAATTTCTAATTAGTTGCTGAGTGAAGTGGGAGCTATTAAGCTTCGTTGAAATTGTAGCATGAGCGATTAAGTAATTTCATATATTCTGCTTAATCGCCTGCTTTTGATACCAAAACTAGTAATCTTTTAGGAGTTAGTTATGGCGTTTATTAATGTTAATGAATTACGTGCTACTGGTGCAGAATTATTCCAAGATTATGAAAGCTTCCTCAATGAATTGAACAATCTTGATGATGCAGTTTATGGTGGTAGCCAAGGCTATTCTAATGGTACAGCCGGGGTTCTAAGTCTACTTGATAAGGGATTTGAGTTTGGTGTCATCACTTACGGTATTGATGGTATCAATCATTTGGCTAGGTCTTACAGTTCTGTCGATGGTTACTAATTTTTGATGAGTTTATAAATAGATTTTAAACAGTTATTTTGCGACTGTAAAATCAGCGATTAAGTAATTTTATATATTCTACTTAATCGCTTGTTATTTCTAATCAAAATAGGATTCCTACTTGATATTTTAACAGATACGTAGGGTGTGTTAGTAACGCACCTATTACCAAGGTCTTTGATGCGTTACGGCTTACGTCTAAAACACCCTACTTATAGTAATAATTAGTGTTGAGTATATATTAAATAATTCACTCGTAGAGCAATCAATATTATTTTTGCAACCCAAAAAAGTTATTATTTTGTATTCATCGTAAAACTATGCCACCATTTATCCTCAATTCTCAAAACGTATTTGAGTACCTAATTTCTCTGAATTTATGTACTCCTGAACAACAGTCATTGAGTCAAGTTGAACTAAAACCTGCTAAAAACTTTAATTTATTAGTAACCTTTCCAGAAGGAAATAAATTATTAGTGAAGCAAGAACGCCATAATTTAGAAGGTAAAACCAGTGGTGAATTTTTACTAGAATGGCGTGTTCATAACTTTTTACGTCAATTTCCCGAACTGAGCCACATCAGTCCGCATTTATCAGAAGTAGTACATTTTAATCGGGAAAATTCTATCATTATTTTTAAATATCTTGACAAATATCGAGATTTGATGGATTTTTACGTCAAGGAAAATTTAAGCTTATTTCCTATGAAGATTGCCAGAGCAATTGGCAGTAATTTGGCATTAATTCATTCTGTCTCGATTAACCGTGAAGAATATCGACAATTTTTTCAAAGTCCTACTAGTGATATATTTAACCAAAAACCTGCTAACCTGACTAATTTACATCGGGGTTTAGATAGGCTAACTCCAGAAATTTTTGGTAAAGTGCCGGCTGATGGTATTAAGTTTTTTACTTTATATCAACGTTACGATAGCTTAGGTCAGGCGATCGCAGAATTAATCAATTCTTTTACTCCCTGTTGTCTCACCCATAATGACCTGAAGTTAAACAATATTCTAGTCTCCCTCGATTGGGAAACCGCAGATGAAGATCATATTATCCGTTTGATTGATTGGGAGCGTGGTAACTGGGGAGATCCCGCGAATGATTTGGGAACAATTATCGCCAGTTATCTGCAAATCTGGTTACACAGTATGGTGACAGGCAAATCAATGACAATTGATGAGTCTTTACGTCTGGCTGCTGCTCCTTTGTATCTTTTGCAACCTTCAATGCGTGAGTTTCTCACAGCTTACTTAACTCATTTCCCCCAAATTTTAGAACACTGTCCTGATTTCTTACAACGGGTAATGCAATTTTCTGGGTTAGCGTTAATTACTGCTATTCAAGCGCGACTCCAGTATGAAAAAACCTTTGGGAATGTGGGTATTTGTATGCTGCAAGTTGCCAAGAGTTTGTTATGTCGTCCACAAGCGTCTATCCCGACAATTTTTGGTGTGGAAGCCACAGATTTTTATCCTCAGAGTTTGTTGGTTAATTCGTAATACCTACACATTAATTAGTTACGCCTAATCAGTGTTTGTAGTAAGGACTTTAGTCCTTAAATCTTCCAGCACTAAAGTGCTTACTACAAACTTATTCATCTCCTCATTCACAGGTTACTATCTATGCAACTATTAGATTCTGTCCAATTGTCTGATATTTCTGAATCACTGCAAGTATCATTGCAAGATATTATTCATAATGTTGAGATTCAATCGGAGTATTGTATTAGACATCCAAACTACAAACCTTTAGAATTACCAGAGTCTTCAATCTCTCGCTTTCAAAAGTTATCGCCAGATTTACAGAATAAGTATTTGAGTCAGCAGTTGCGTACTTTTCTCTACGGTATCTATTACAATGGCTCGTTGCACAGTGTTTTGGCATCTGATGCAGACATATCTAATTTAGCCGTCAACCAAAATCTAGAAAATAATACCTTTTTAGGTGTAGACTTAGCTTTTTACGATCGCCTCCATGAAAATAACAGAGGTACAGGCTATTGGAACTATGGTTGGCAGGTAGTCAGAAAAGAAATAGATGGTAGTGTAGCAGTTCATCGGGATGGTTTGACGTTGTATGTTGAACCAGAAGCCGTACAAACCCCTGCTGAGGTAAATCATTTCACCGCTATCAAACTACCGAAAAATCTTGTCCAGAGCGGATTTTATATGGCAGTGGCTAATGCCGGTGCATCACGACATCATCAAACCGATAATCAAACTCTGGTACGTGTCTACTTTAATGTCACTCCAGATGGTGCCGTTGCAGTCATGGATGGTTTGACTACACAACTGAATGCTTTATCTCTAGAATTTACATTTAAAGCTTTATACAATCCTGCTGATTATCGGCGTTATGACTCAGCAGTGTTGTATTTTGACAAAAATCACTATGAACAGATTCAACCCATCTTAAAGACGATTTATACAGAGCATCAAGCTTATTTTCAGGAGCAAGTCCCCCTATTTACTAAGCCTATCGCACCAGGGTTAGCGATCGCAGAAGAGCCAAAACATAGATTTATGGAAAATCAGAGTTTTGGTACACATCGTTGTCAAATTGTAGCCAATGGTTTGTTAGCGGCTTGGCAAGAAGGTAATCATACACCCACAGGTAAGATGACATCTATTTTGCAAGAGTTCTCTGCATTAAATATTAAGTTGCAGTGTCCTTATCTTAATGCTAATTCGGAAGATATATATACACCTTTGAGATAGGATAAATTTGTAATTGAGAAATTCTTAAATAAGTAATAAGTAATAAGTAAATACTCATTACTTATTACTTCATAAATAAACTAAGATTCCGGTAGATTCAAAAAAACGGATTGTTGTATTGTTATTTATTAATTACGGTGCGTTATACCAATTCTCTATGAAGTTGCTTGCGCGAAATAAATGATGTAGAGACGTTGCATGCAACGTCTCTACAGTACAGAATAAAGTGCATCTATGGCTACGCCAGGCAAGCTACATCAAGAAACGGTGTTACGGCTTTGTCAAGATTTAGGCGTGTGAGCAAATAATATATAGCCGTAACACACCGTATGATAGTGGTGCGTTAAGCTTTGCTTTAAGCTGGCTTGGGTAATTCCTCAGAGTGTTGAAAGTTATCTGGCTGATGCAAATCGGCTACAATTTCTACATTATTTATTTGTTCTTCTAACCAGACTGTAAATAAATCTTTGGCAATTTGCATATGTCGTTGTTCATCTAATTCTGGGGTAATTATTTCTTCTACAGCAATGATATGTACTCCTTTTGGGGTGACTATGGGTTTGAGAATTTGGGGAGGAGTGGCAGCAAAAACCGCCGCCGCAATTTCTGGCCTCAAGTCTCGCCGATAGCGAATACCTTGATAGCCGCCAGCCCTTCTAATTTCAGGGTTTTGGATGTATTGACGAGCAATTTCTTGGAAGCTGATTTCACCTTCTGTTAAGGCATAAAATAACTCTAAAGCCAAGTCTTCATCATCTAATATTACTTCATAAGTTACAGCCCCAGTGTAATCAATTTTATGGGCATAAAAGAATGGTTCAACTTTATCAGCAAATAAATGAGCAGCTAACTTAGCAGATAATAAGTTGGTTTTAGCCATATCTTCAAAATCATCTAGGGAAAGATAATATTTTTTGAGCCAATTCCAAGTATCTTCTGCTTTGAATAATTGATAAGTGAGGCGCATACTATCTGCGGCTTGTTGGAGTTCTTCGATAGTGATTTCAATGCCTGTGGAAACGGCAGCTTCAGTAATAATTCTAGAAGTGGCGATCGCTTCTAAAATTGTGGGTATTTGGCAAGATAATTTTAGATGATAAATAATGTCTGCAATCGATAGTTCAATAATTTTTGCCATGATAATATGCTCCCTTTAAATTAGTTGGTGGTGGGAAAATAGCATCGAAGTGAGAGGATGACAAATAATCTTTTGAAACGCAGAGGGGCGCAGAGGAAAACGCAGAGGGGCGCGGAGATTGCCAAATTTTTGAGTAGTGTAATCAGTACATGAGTAGAGTAATAAAGGCTATATTACTCATTACTCATTACTCATTACTCATTACTCATTTGTTGACATCAAAACTGTATGAATAAAAAATGGGTAAATCTTATCAAAGTTCTAAACCACCTTTTTGTAATTTCTTGAAGGGGTCTAAAACAAAATCAATTACTCGCCGTTGACGAATAATTACCTCTGCTGATGCTGTTTGTCCTGGGGTTAAGAAAATACGTTTATTGCCTGCTTGGATATATGGTTGATCTATAGTTATATCCATCTCGTAGGTTTCTACATTTCCTTGATTGCTGGTTTGGATTTTCGAGTCGGGAGAAATCCAACTAACGCGCCCTTGTACAACACCATAATCTTGGAAGGGATAGGCATCAAATTTGATTTTAACTGGCATTCCTACCTTCAAGAAACCGCTTTGTTGACTGGGCATTTGAGCTTTGAGAATTAAAGCGGCATTTTTCGGTGCGATTTGGGCTACTATCTGTCCTGGTTCGACTACGGGGCCTGGTTTTTCTACAGGTAACTCAAAAATTATGCCATCAATAGGCGATCGCACTATTCTTTGTTGTAGTTGTAGTTGCAATGATGCAATCTGGCTCTTAGTCTGGGCTATTTCTGATTGCAAGTTAGTGATTTGGCTTTGCAAGTCTTTTAGCTGTTCCTGGCTTTTTAAGATTGCCAATTTACCAGCTTGCACGACACTTTGATAACTACTTAGCTGCTCTTGTAGACGTAGTTGTGCTTGCTCAATTTCGGCGCGAATTTGAGTAATAGTTGCTTGGTAGCGGCTCATTTCTTCCCTTAACCGTAACTGAGCCTGCATAATCTCTGCCTGAGCTTGCAGCAAAGAGCGTTGACTATCTTCGGCAGAGTTTTCTAGTTCGACAATTTTAATTTGGGGAATTGCCCCTTGTTCTAACAGATTACGATAGCGTGTAACTTCTGTTAAATCGCGCTGTAAACGCCTTTGAGCTAAATTTTGCAGAACCTGAGTAGAATTAATTCTCTGTCTAGCCTGTTCTACCAGAGCTTTTTTTTCCAGCTTTTGCAGATGATAGGTACTTTCTTTACTATCTAAATTCTGCTGGGCTTGATTGACTTGTGCCATTTTTTCCAAGGCTTGGGCTTGGTTTTGCTGCTCTTGGATATTAATGGCTAGCATTAATTGATTTTTCAGTAATTCCTGCTGTGCTTGCCGATTAGTTAATCCTTCTAATTTACTTTCGGCTTGTTCTATTTCTTTTTGAATAACATCAGCATCTAATTCTAATAAAACTTGTCCAGCTTTAACCGTCGCCCCTTCCTCTACATTCACAGTTGTGACTTTACCAGCGACGGGAATACCTAGTTTTTGCGTTGCTCCCTTGGGTTCTAAACGTCCTCTAGCTGTTCCTGTTTCATCTACTTTACTCAGAGATGCCCAAGGAATAACAATCACAGCAAAGCTCATCAAGAGGTAAAGCATGGAACGAGTCCAGCGTTTGGGTAAGGCATCGAGTAATTCCTCAGTGCCATAAAACCAATCATTAGACTCGCTTACCTCTACAATTCGCTCACTAGGGACATAAGGCGATGTTTCAACAAGTTGTAGCTCATCTGGCTGTGATTTCACTAGCACAGATGATGAATTGTGGGATATGTGTGGCATAAATTACTTTTGAAAGAGGGGGAATAGGGTTAGGGGAAAAACTATTACTCAGTAATCTGTTGCCCCATACCCTTGATTTAGCAATTTCCCAGTAATACCCAAGGCAAAAAATTCTTAATTACGAATTACTTGCCAATTGCTGTTGGTTTAGATAAAAGTAATGGCCTTTTCGTGTGATTAGTTGATCGTGAGTACCGCTTTCGACTAGTAAGCCACGATCTAAGACTAAAATTAAATCAGCATGACGCACGGTGGACAAGCGGTGGGCAATAATTATACTTGTGCGTCCTTGGAGAATTGTTTTCAGGTTATTTTGAATCAGACGTTCAGATTCAGAATCAAGATGACTGGTGGCTTCATCTAAAAGCAATAAGCGGGGATCACCTACCAAAGCACGAGCTATGGCTAGGCGTTGGCGTTGTCCGCCAGATAACATTCCGCCACCTTCGCCAATTTGGGATTCGTAACCCATTGGCAATCGTTGTATAAAATCATCAGCCCCAGCTAATCGCGCTGCGGTTATTACTTGTTCTAAGGTAGCTTCAGGGTGAGCAATGCTGATATTTTCGCGGATTGTACCACCAAATAAAAAGGTATCTTGGTCAACCACACCAATTTGAGAACGGAGCGATCGCAGGGCTATACTAGTCACATCGTTACCATCAATCAACACTTTGCCATCTGTCGGCAGATATAGCCCTAAAATTAATTTAAATAATGTGGTCTTACCAGAACCACTACGCCCTACAATCGCAACTGTTTGTTCTGGTTTAACTTCAAAGCTGAGATTTTCTAGGACATTAATATCACTCTCTGGATGATAGCGAAAGGTGACATTGTCAAAGCGGATATTACCACTCAAGCGAGGTAAAAATTGCCGGGGGTGATGTTGTAAGTCTTCTTCTGGTTCGGCTTCGAGAATATCATTAATCCGTTCTGTGGAAATTGTCACCTCTTGTAATTGATTCCACAGCACGACTAGACGCTGAAAGGGTCGAATAATGTTACCCAACAGCATATTAAAGGCAACTAACTGACCAATGGTAAGTTGATTTTGAATTACCAACCACGCCCCCAACCATAATAAGCTGGTGGTAACTAGGGTTTCAATTCCTGAACTAAAAATCTGTAACTGGTTACTGATAATCTGTCCAGCAAAGGTCTTTCTAATTACATTATTGAGCAGTTCTTCCCAATGCCAGCGTACTGTCTGCTCAATAGCCATTGAACGAATTGAGCGAATACCAGTCAAGGACTGAATGAGATAACTGTTTTCGTTGGCGGTAGCACTAAAAACTTCTCGGCTAATACGGCGTAAAAATGGTGTAGCAACCAGTGCTAGTAAGACAAATGGCGGTACGATCGCTAAACTCACCATTGCCATAGCCGCACTATACCAAAACATCAGCCCCACGTAAACGAACACCGTCAGTAAGTCTAAAATAATTGACAGGGCTTCCCCAGTCAAAAAACGCTGGATTTTTTGGTTTTCTTGGACGCGGGAGACGATATCCCCCACATAACGGGATTCAAAAAACGCTAAGGGTAAACGAAAGGTATGTTTAATAAAACCTACCAACAGTGAGACACTAATCCGGTTGGCTGTATGGTCTAGTAAGTATTGTCTGAGTCCGTTGACGGCGACGCGAAACAACCCAAAAATCATCAACCCTAAACCCACAGCGTTTAAAGTCAAGGTACTACCCTGGACTATGACTCTATCTAATAACAACTGGGTAAATAAGGGTGTAATCAGTCCTAACAACTGAATTAATACGGAAGCCCCAAATACTTCTAGCAAAACTCTGGAGTGAGGTCTAACTAACTCCAACATCTGCCAAAATGGGGTATTGGTTTCTTGTGCCTCTTGTAGTTGGGTAGTGGGTTGTAATAATAAAGCGTAGCCAGTCCAACCCGCTTTAAAGTCTGCTAAAGTTAGACTACGTTGTCCAATGGCTGGGTCACAGACAATAACGTGTTTTTTGGTAATTTCGTAAACTACAATGTAGTGCTTATTTTCCCAATGGGCGATCGCAGGTAAAGTTTGTTGTGCTAATTTATCTAAACTAGCCTTGACAGGACGTGTAGTAAAACCTATTGTCTCGGCGGCTGCGGTTAAACCTTTAAGGGATGCACCATTGCGGCTGACATTAGCTAAATCCCGGATGGGGTTCACACTCAAGTTTTTTCCCCAGTAACGGCTAACCATGACTAAACAGGCTGCACCACAGTCAGCAGCACTTTGTTGTTCAAATAATGGATAACGTTTGATAATTCTGCCCCACCAATGTCCGACTCTCACCTTGGGACTTGGGAAATAGGTGCGGCGCGGTTTAGCCGTTTGAGGAGGGGGGGGTTGTAGAGATGCGATATATCGCGTCTCTACAACCGGGGATGGGGAGGGGTTACTATCAATAATAACATTAGTTTCTCGAAATGTTGCTAACTGCGGCCAATATTCTAAAGATATTTGCCAATTGGTATTTCTGAGGATGTAGACAACGCCTGACTGGGTAAGTTGACAATCAGTTAGTTTTGCTGGTGTGGTGATTGTACCAGGTGTTAGGATGTGTCCTTGGCTATCTGTTACCTCTCCTCGCTGCAATAGCCAGAGTTTGGTATCTTGCAAAAGTGACTCAGGAAGTGAGCCACTAGCTAAAGTATGACGCTCGAATAAAAATAATACTCTCAAGGCATCTTCGATGGAGGTATCATCAGGCAGTAGGGCGTTTTGGTTACAGAACACCAATAAATCCCAAGTTTCTGCCCGTTTTTTTAAGCGATCGCCAATGCTAGAATCTTCACTAATCAGCTTTTGTAAGCTAGATTGCGATAAATAGCCAAGTTTTAGATTCACAGAAGCCCTAGCCACATAAGGACTAAATTCCTGTTCAGGAAATAAAGTCAGTTCACCAAAAGAACCTCCTGTAGAAAGTGTAGTGATTAAGTTTAAACCACTATCGAGTAATCTGACTTTCCCCCCCAGGATGATGTAAATTCCCGGCGATGCTGTAGCAGCTTGCCAAAACTGCTTGGCAACTGGCGGGGCAATAATTTCCAACTGTGGGATCAAGTTTTCAATTGTCATTGCTGACAACGACTCACCCAAAACTTGAGTAAGTTGTTGTCCTAAATATTGCTGGGAAAAACCTGACGGCATTCCCTCACCTCCAAACCCAAATATTGTGATTGCCCTAATTCCCCATCGTTCTTTTAATTACAAATTACGAATTACGAATTAAATTAAACGACCAATTAACAGCTGATTCTGATTGAGATTTCAAGTCAGAAATCGTAATGTTATTATCTGGTTCTGGTGCAGTGACTTGAGGAGGATTATTTTTTTGTTTGGTAGAAAGTCCCATTTGTTTTAATAGCCGATTGATATGGCGATCGCTAATAGTAATTCCCAATTCTGCTGCCAAATGTTTACTTAACCATTGTGCTGTCCAATTTGTAAAAGCATAACCATAATCACGGGGACTATGTGTTACTAACTCCTTCAATCTATCCATATATTGATTATTCACAATTTTCGGCCTACCTATAGGCCGCTCATTCCATTTGTGTGCTAAACCCGCTTCTGCTATACCAATCCAATAACGCGCCATTTCTTGAGAACAACCTAATTTTTCACAAATTTGGGTTTGTGATGTCCCCATATCCGCCAATAACATAATTTCAATGCGTTTGCGATATTCTGGCTGTAAATTACTTTGTAAATGTTTGAGCAAAGCTTTACGTTGAAACTGAGTTAAAAACTTGCTCTCTTGTAATTCATACCCTTCGATAAATAGTTCTTGATGCAAATATTCAGACATAATTACTACCAGGTAATGTCTAATGTATGTGTACTTCAAAGTCTTCTGTTGATTAGGCTTATTCTGTCTTCTGCAAATCACCTGTACCAATTACAAGACAAAATACCCCTAGGCTCTTGCTCAACCTAACCTGCTTTTCTTGTGACTAAACCTAAATTTTCTCAAATATGCTGTAACCATACCTATCGTTATTCCTCGATAAACAGCAGTATTTGGTAAAACACCGGAAAAATTTACGTTAATCACTTGATAAATTTCTCTAGACAATGGTGTCATGCTGGTATGATTGCAACTACAATAATTAGCTGCAAATTTCCCTGACTTGATCTCAGGTTGGCTAATAATTTTTATGATCAAGATGTTGTTAAAGGCTGGAATTTAGGTAGAAAGTCACTGAGTCTTTAAGTTGGTGATGTTAGTTAAGGGTTGATGGTTAACACTCAACAACCAACAAGCAACGATGTGCTTTCTGAATAGGGGATGGCTTAACCTGCATTCACCTGGCAAAGATTAACTAAAAAGTGACAGTCTTTCAATTTAGTTATTTAACCTACTGTTATTTTTTTAGAAATTTTCTCAAGGCTAGTCAATAGTTTTTATCCGAAAAAAGTAAAGTTCATCAAATCTTTACCATATTTTCACTAAAAATTGATTATTAATTTATGATGGGAGGAAAGTCAGCTAATTTATTCAATTTTCTACGTCCCAGAGGAATTTTAGTAAAAACTACGGTTGAAAAATAAAAACTTACGTGTTAAATATCAGTATGATTACTCGTAACATTCTAATAAGCTGTTAATAAGAACAAAAATCTAAGAAATGACAACTATTTACCAAGACGGTACATATCTTAGTAATAATCCTACCTGGCATGAAGAAGATTCACCTTGGAAAGCAAAGCAAATAGTTGAGATAATTAAAAGAAACAATTTACAGCCATTAACAATATGCGAGGTTGGATGTGGCTCAGGGGAAATCTTGAGTTGTTTGCGAAATAAATTACCCTATGCAGGAAATTTGTATGGATATGAGATATCCCCACAAGCCTTTGAAATATGTAGTCAAAAAAGCGATAAAAGCCTTAAATTTTTCTATAAGGATCTCCTCAACGAGCCAGCAGAAATGTTTGATTTAGTAATGGCTATTGACGTGTTTGAACACGTAGAAGATTATTTTAGTTTCTTGCGAAAAATCAAACAGAAGGGTAAATACAAACTATTCCATATTCCTTTGGATTTGTCAGTACAAACTGTTTTACGTAGCTCTCCTATATTGAAAAGTAGAGTAACATATGGACATATCCATTATTTTACTAAGGAAACTGCACTTGCAAGCCTGGAAGATATGGGATATGAAGTATTGGATCACTTTTATACTTCCGGTTGCTTTGAACTGGCAGCTTATGATCATTGGAAAAGTCAGCTACTAAATCTCCCAAGAAAAGTTTTATTTTCAATTAATCCAGATTTAGCAGTCAGGATATTTGGTGGTTTCTCGCTATTAGTCTTAGCAAAGTAATTCCACTCTCAACTAATGTTAGCTTTTGGAGTTTCTTGCCAGGAACTAGTCCCAAGTCTAGTTATGGATTTAGCAGGGAATTGAATCTATGATTTAATTCTACTGCTAGCCACCTTTGGAACATATTATTGAGAATTTCTTGATAGTTTTCATCTGTTAATTCAGCAGGTAAAAATTCTTCTACTTTTAACAGGTGATAACCGGATTCAGTCTTTATAGGGCCAATTAATTGCTCAGGCTGTGTTCTAAAGACTACAGCAGCTATATCTCCTGGTAGATTAAAGCGATATAATTTACCCTCATAACCACACTTTTGTCTTCGCAAAACATCTAAATCATAAAGATGTGCAGCTTCATAAAAACTAATTTCTCTATCTTCAATTTGATAATAAATTTCTTGAGCCAGTTTTTCAGAGTCTACAATAATTTGATACAGAATAACTTGCTCAAATTCTAGTTTATTTTTGTGGAAGAAAGCTTCTACTTCGTCCGCAAATAGTATATTAGCTAATTTTTGGGATAATAGGCGATCGCAAATTCCCATTTCCCAATCATCAGTCGTCACTAACTCATTCTCTAACCATGCTATTGTATCGCTAGCTTTCTCTAAATGCTGCTGGCGACGCTGGCGGTTAGCCTCAGCTTCAATTTCTGCTGGTGTCACCATAATTCCACGTTCTTCAGCAACTTGCCAAATCACTTTATTAAATAAAATCTTTTGATAAACTGCCTTGAAGTTCATCTCTTTCTTGAGCAGGGTTACAACTTCCTCTGGTGTAATCAATACTGGCTGTGGTTCGTTCATTGTAGGATTTTTCTTTCTGGAAAATTCAATAATATACTGCTGTTTTAACAAATAAAAAAGCAGGAAGCATTGTTATATTTCAGCTTCCTGCATTAGAAAAATTTGTTGTATAAGTTACCAATGTTGCCAAAAAAGCTTCAGAACTAGAGGTTCTGTTACCATGACAAAAATTAAACGATTACTCTATTGATTCTTACTTTTACTGGTAGTTCTAGGAATAGAGTTTATTTATGGACAACAAAACCAGTACAGTACAGAAATTCATCTCAGTTTCCTCCACCATAAGGAAACTTGATAGGGAGCATTGAACTTGAAAATTGGAGGAGGCCAGCACACCAACTTTCTTTGCTCAAACTGCCTCTGAAACAGAACTACTAGTAGTAATAGTTAATTTGTCATGTTTACTTTTAACCACTGATTAGTTAAGCAACAGTAATCAGTTAGGTATCTCTCATAGTCAGTTAATCACTGATTTGATCCTTGAGAATCAGTTTGCCAGCTAATTCCCTAATTTAAGTCCTAATATTTAATGTATAATATCTCATGCTTGGATATTTGCCATTTTGGCATAATTTAGTCATATATTCAGGAATTGATGACATTTCAGGTAATATATGCAATGTTTTTGGTTAACGTTTTAACATTGAACAGTAAATACCAGGTTTGTAGTAAGAACTTTAGTTCTCTCATAAGGACTAAAGTCCTTACTACAAACTAGATGCTAGTCTAATTATTCATGAGATTCAGTTCAGTAGCTCTCAGAGATTCCGCGTTAAATTGTATAGGTTGTGGTGCGTAAGTTTTTTGAGCAAACCAGGAATCTATACTACCACCACGAATTTCTGTTTTTTGCTTACCTACTACCTCAAAGTAAGCCAAGTCTTTGATTTTACTTAAACAATTAGAAGATGTATGAGCTTCAGAGGATTTGTTGTTGATTGTACCATTGCTTTGAGGTGACTGTTGCTTTCTACTAGCTTCAGAGTTTTCTTTAAGTAAGCGATTGTAAGTACGATAGGGAATGTAATGTAAAGGATTATAACCAGCAATCCGTAGCATTAAAACACAAGCCCAAGAATATTTTCCAGCCAGAATTGCTTCGACTACTTTGTCAAATTGCTGAGGATTAACTGCTTTGTTAAGATTGCTCATACCTGTCATCTGTTGATTCATAGTAGTTGTGTGTGGAAAAATACTAATTCGGTTGTGTGGTGGTTAATGATGCAATCAACATCCACCAATGGAATGCAAATGCTGGGTTAGGAGATATTGCCGGAAAACATCATTTGAGCAAAAAACTTATACAATAATGGCTACTTCTGTGATGTAGATGTAAGATATTTGGCATTATTTTGGTTGACCATGTGTTGATAAATACCTTTAAAAATAAGAGTAAATAGTTATAGAACATTGACCATAAATATACTCTCTGTCTTGCAAACAATGACTTTATATTAGATATAGCATTTGCTATTTTTTGGTATATTGCTACCAAAGTTACTGGTAGTTGATGGTGGCGATCGCTACTATTAATTCTTACCATTTCCAGGACTAATTCATAGTCTTGTTCAATCTTATCTAGCCTCATCTTTTAACTGCTCCTTGTCATTTATTTTGACTGGCAGACAAAAGTCTCAATTTAGTTATCGGTAGATACAGTGTTTTGTAACTGATGCAAATTTACATTTTTTTTACCCTGACATATTCATTGTACGATATTTATTTCTAGAGGGAATATACAATATCAGTAGTATTCAGTGTTTTTTAGTAGGGGACAGGAAAATTATTTTTCTCTAGAAACTTCATCAAGGGTGCTATTCGTATTTATACTATTTTTTTTCATGGATGTCACCTAATGATCTGGCAGTTTAATCATTAAATTTACGGAATATTTTCAATGTTGACTTTTTTGCTGTATTGTTTTTCATATTAATTGTTTTGAGCTAGGTAATGAGGGGTTACACCCCTCGCCTAATGTACATTTGAGACTTGAAACCCACTAAGAAAATTTACCACTAAATAGGGTGATAGGCAATAATAAAAAATCATAATTCCTACTGAATAAAAGCTAACTAAATATTTTCTTGGGTGAGGGGTGAAACCCTGTTTACATCTTTTCTAGGATATGTAGGTATAGATTTAACTATCAAGTCTCATGGCTGAAGATTACGGTAATTAGATGTCTGGAGACATTAGCAGTTACCTGTGTTCAAGAATGCTCAACGTCCAATATGTAACCATTGGTTAAAAATCTGGCTTTCTGCTAGGAGAATAGTTGATTAACCTTGTTAATTGGTACTGAGTTTGACTGTGTGTCGGCTCATGCCAATGCCGACAGCCATCAAAAAGGAGTCCAATTATGTTGGTATATATTCGATGAAGATTTATCTATGAAAACAAAAATAAAATAAAAATAAAGTTTAATTATTTTAGAGCATTAATATGATTGTGTGTTTGTATCTTGTCTTAAAGAATTTTCGCAAATATATTAAGTGTTACTTCAGTGATACTTTGTAGGGTGTGTGACGCTGCGAGAGTTTTGAACGTAGTTATAAGACTTATAGCGTCACGCACGAATAAGTACGCTGCGAGAGTATTTGAACGTAGCAAATGTAGGTTGGGTTGAGGAACGAAACCCAACACCTCAAAGTCTTGTGATTGTTGGGTTTCACTTCGTACCACTCCGTGGAAGCAAGCTACAACCCAACCTACGCATCTGTTTCATTCTTTTCATGAATTGGTATCACTTATATCTTGCACCATTCTCAGCCCTAAAAAACCGGATTTATGAACGAAAGATTAAGGTTTTAAGCTGAGGGATTTGCAAGAAACCCGGTTTTTAACCGAGGTGCAAGAGAACTTCCTAGAGTGGTTGATTTGTCTCTACTTCATAGCTAACTGCTGATAAATACCTGCAATTTGTATCAGTTGTTGGTGTGTACCTTGTTCAACAATCATGCCTCTGTCTAACACCAGAATATAATCAGCATGGCGGACAGTGGAAACATGGCCAGAGATGATAAAGGTAGTGCGTTGTTGAGTGATGAGGGCTAAGTTTTGTTGCCAGTCTGTATCTGTTTCAGTGTTTGAGGTGATAGTTACTTCATCAAAAATTAAAATCTTGGGGTTTCTAATTAAAGCACGGGCGATCGCAATTTTTTCTTTCTGTCCCCCAGAAAGTCCCAAACCCCTCTCTCCTACTTGGGTGTCATAACCAAGGGGTAAGGCTTGAATAAACTCATGGGCATTAGCCAACTTGGCAGCCATGACCGCCTGTTCTCGGCTAAACTCTGGATCATGTAGGGTGATGTTATCTAAAATAGTGCCTGAAAATAAAAACAACTCTTGTGATACAAGTCCCAACTGACTCCGCAAAGATTGGGAAGACATGGCAGCGATATCATGGCCATCAATGAAAATTCTGCCAGTGGTGGGAGTGTACAAACCGGCTAGCAAATGGGCTAAAGTGCTTTTACCTGAGCCGCTATGACCAATAATGCCAATAATTTGCCCAGGTTTCACCCCAAAGGTAATATTTTGCAAAATTTTGCGCTCTTGCTGGGTATGATAACAAAAAGAAACATTTTCTAAGCGCACCTCACCCTGAATGGGAGGCATAACTAATAGGGTAGGTTGTGAATTTTGCTCTTTTCCAGCCGCAAAGACATCATTAAGCCGTTCCGCCGCAATTACCACTTGTTGAAACTCATCCCATAATCCCACTAAAGCTAAAACGGGGTTAGTGATATTACTGATGAGTAGATTAAAGGCGACAAATTGACCTAGAGTAATATGCTTACCAATAACCAAAGTTACCCCAAACCAAAGAATCAGGGTGCTACTGATGTGGTTAATTAAGCTACGGGTAAGCTGTAAGCGATTAGCTAACTTCTGTCCTCGCAACCGCGCTTTTAACATTTTCAGGAAGCGTTCTTCCCAATACTTTTGTAATCCCCGTTCGGCGGTGGCAGTTTTGATGGTAGTAATACCACTAATCATGTCTACAATTGCTGTTTGTTGTCCGGCGGATTCTTGCCAAACTTCCCTTGATGCTTGCTTAATATAAGGACTGACACCCAAAGTTAAAAATGCGATCGCTAAAATCCAACTTAATATCAACAGTGTCATCTGCCAATTGTAGGACAACATCAGCCCCAAGTAAGTCAACACCATCAAGGCATCTATACTTGCTCCAATTGCCCGACGAGTCATAAATTGCTGGATTTGATGATTTTCCTGCACCCGACTGACAATATCTTCCACTGGGCGGGAGGCAAAAAACTGTAATGGTAATTGCAAGGTGTAGTGAATAAAATTACCAATTAAGTTGATATCAATACGGCTAGCTAAATAATCCAGTAAGTATTGGTGCTGTAAGGCTAAAATGTTTCGCCAGATTCCCAAACACAGGTAGCCCACAGCAAACATATTTAAGGTATCTAAATTCTTACTAGGGATCAATTGGTCAATGACAATTTGAGTACACAGGGGCGCAGCTAGGCCAAATACCTGTACTAATAAGGAAGCAAGGATAATTTGCTTGAGTAATTGACGATAATGCCACAATACCTGACCATAACGACCGAGAGAGACTTTTTCGCTTTTGAGAGCATAAAAAATATCTGTAGGGTTTAGTAATAGTGCGTAGCCAGTCCAATTAGTGATAAATTGGGCGCGCTTTAGCCATCGTCTTCCTAAAGCTGGATCAGAAATTAAAATGCGATCGCCTTTAACTTGCCAAACTACAATATAGTGAATCCCTTGCCAATGGGCAATCCAAGGGTTAGTTTGCCACTCTAATTTATTCAAACTTGCCCGCACCGGTAGCACATCATAACCCAATGTTTGGGCAGCTGTGTTTAAACCCTCTAAAGTTGCACCTAATCTATCTACCTGTGCTAAATTCCTCAGTGTGGGAAAAGTCAACCGCTTACCCCAGTATTGGCTAATCATCGCCAAACAAGCCACCCCGCAATCAGATAAACTTTGTTGCTGAATAAACGGATAAGAAAACCAAAACCTCCGTTGCACATCTCCTTGGGGAAAGTTAATGGCTTCCGTATCGGTGGCGGGTATGTCTGCGGGAGGATGAGGCTTATGGGAATCACCGACTGAGACATTAGTTAATGGCGGTAAGACGATTTGAGTTTTACTCTGACTCGCTTTAACTTCTGGTTTTGTCTGATTTGTCCCAGTGCCTAATCCTACATTGACTACAGCTTTGGCTGCATCCCAGTTTTCTATAGATAGATGGTAGACTAATAAATCCGTGTGTGCTTTGCCATCGGGGGGTGTTAGTTCAGGATACCCCCAACTATCTCCCATTGCTGGTGGTAAACTGCCTACAGATATAGACTCAACTTGGCCACGCGCTAGCCAAAACCTCCCAGTTTCTGGGGGAGTTGCTGTTAATAATGATGTTCCTGCGGGGATATGCTTGGTAGTTAATAATGGTGCTAGTTCTCGCAGTTTGGCACTGCTAAGAGAATGTAACTGAGTGTAACTTTTAAAGAAAATCAGTGCTTGTCGTTCACTGGTGAGTGTTTGTAAGTAAGTTTCTAGCTGGGGTAGACGTTCTAACCATTGCTCTAGTTCGCTGACAGAGATTTGGGCTACACTGCCAGGGCTAGCTGCGATCGCTCGATATGATAAATTGTGATGACAAAATAAATCATCTGCTCCAAAAATCTGCCCATCTAGTAATAATTGGGTGGAAACTTCTCGCCCTAACTTTTGATTCAACCCCAAAAGCCTAACTCGACCTTGACAAACTAAAGAAACAAGATTATTACTATCTAAACTATAGCTAGCTAACTCATCACCTAATTGAAATTCACGCATCACCCAACCTTGGCTAAACTCTGAAACCAGATTCGTGTCCCCTGCAACTAACCTCAGCAGTTTGAGGATAGGCGCGATTGGAGTGGAAGATGGCTGATTATTAGCATATTGATTCAGCCCTCCCTGAACTCTTAAAGACGAAGAGGGATTCATGGTTTATTTCAGATTTGGGTGTAAACTCTTGGTGTGATCAAGCTAAAATTTGCCGTTGCTAAAAAGTAATCTTTTTATTACTAATTAGGGATGAGATCATGGCATAAGCCGCTAAAAACCAAAATTATTTCATATTTTGCCCTAAAATCGCTATCAAATTGTGATTGATAGAATGGCTTGTTAGGAGATTTGACAAAATTATTTTCCTCTTGCTAATCACTTTATAAGTTATGACAACAGTAGTTTTACTAAAAAAATCTGAATCATCAATTCTCCACTACCAAAATGTTCATCATGAACTAAATTTTGAGGAATTTAGTAATAGCTTTACTATTTAAATTCAGAGTGCGATCGCTACACAAATCGACAGTAATTTGTGATGATTGAGAATTTTCTTAACTTAGTTACTTTTTCCTGTAGTTAGTTAAACAACCGGAAAATAAAGCCAAAAATTGTTAACCCTTATTTCTTGATTGTAGGTAGAATCCTACCCAAGAGAGAGATACTAAAACATTTAAAATCTGTATTATGTATCTTCTGTTACGGATTTTTCCTAGCTCCTTCTAGTAATAATTGTAAAATTGCCAAGGTAGTTCTCACCCCTCATTGACTCCTTGAATTTCTCAAACCCAGTCAGAAAGAGCAAGCAACAACAGGATAATTTTTCCAAAATTGTTAATTTAGCCGCCCAAAAAATGGTTTTTAGGCTGTTACCCAGGCAAAACTTAAGGAAAATTTTATAATTTATCAGGAAAGCAGGAAAAAAGCCATCCACAAGGGATGGCATTGACAGCAAGCATTAAATGTAGATTGGGTTAAGGACAGCCCAGACTGTAATCTACTGATAGTTACTAAAGGCAGTGGAAGTGCTGAGTCCATGATTGCTGTCGTTCCCCGAAGCACTCACATAATAAGTTGTTGGTGTAGTTTTGGCTGCAACTAAATTGCTTTTGGCTGGTTTGCTATTTTCCGCTAGGTACTAGTAAACTTTTTCCTCAGTCTCTCCTGTAAAGATTAGATCAGCCTGTGGTTCGACTATTTCCCGCATTTTTTTCACAAGGATGTGGAAAAAGTATTTAGCTAAGATAATTCAGTGGTCAAGTTCACAACGTCTGAAGGTATGGTAATAAAAGCGATGCCTTGATAAGACAAACATATATATGACCTTGGTTAATTCTCAAAAGCACAAGAAAGCTAAAGCCCTAAAACCCGGTAGCCCTCGCCCTGCTAAAGAACTATGCAGCGAGTGCGGACTGTGCGACACATACTATATTCACTATGTCAAGGAAGCTTGCGCTTTTATTACCCAACAGATAGACACCCTAGAAGCACAAACACATACCCGCTCTCGAAATCTAGATAACCCCGATGAACTTTACTTTGGCGTACATCAAGATATGATGGCAGCCCGAAAACAGCAACCCATCGAAGGCGCACAATGGACAGGGATAGTCAGCACCATAGCCATAGAAATGCTCAACCGTGGACTAGTTGAAGGCGTTGTCTGCGTCCAAAATACCAAAGAAGACCGCTTTCAACCCATGCCCGTGATTGCCCGCACACCAGAAGAAATACTAGCAGCACGGGTAAATAAACCTACACTGTCACCCAACCTTTCCATTTTGGAACAGGTAGAACAATCAGGGATGAAGCGATTATTGGTAATTGGTGTAGGTTGTCAAATTCAAGCACTCAGGGCGGTCGAGAAAAAATTAGGTCTAGAAAAGCTCTATGTCTTAGGTACACCGTGCGTAGATAACGTTACCCGTGCCGGACTGCAAAAATTCTTAGAAACCACCAGCCGATCGCCACAGACAGTAGTACACTACGAATTTATGCAAGACTTCCGCATTCACTTCAAGCATGAAGACGGCTCAATTGAGAAAGTACCCTTCTTTGGCTTAAAGACAAACCAACTCAAAGATATCTTTGCGCCATCTTGTATGAGTTGCTTTGATTACGTCAACTCCCTAGCGGATTTAGTCGTCGGTTATATGGGTGCGCCCTTTGGCTGGCAGTGGATTCTTGTACGAAATGAGACAGGTAAAGAAATGCTGGAATTGGTAAAAGACCAGTTAGACACTCAGCCTGTGATGTCCGAAGGGAATCGGAAAGAGGCGGTACAACAGGGGATTCCTGCTTATGACAAGGGTGTAACTTTACCGATGTGGGTGGCAAAACTGATGGGGGTGGTGATTGATAAGATTGGTCCTAAAGGTTTGGAGTATGCGCGGTTTTCGATTGATTCCCACTTTACACGCAATTATTTGTTTGTGAAGCGGAATTATGGGGAGAAGTTGGAAGATCATGTGCCGGAGTTTGCCAAGCGGATCGTTGGGCAGTATAAATTACCGGAGTGATGTTTCGCGCAAAGGCGCAAAGACGCAAAGGTGTTTTTGCGTCTGGCGCGAATTTTTTTACAATCCATTTACTAGCCGCGTAATACCGTTTTTAATTAGTTCCTCACCAAAGTTGATTAGTAACCCAAGGCGTTTGTTAGCTAGACGAAGATATGTCAAAAGTTGCTTTTTGTGTACTGGGTG
The DNA here is from genome assembly GCF_058172895.1 of Aliinostoc maniaoense. Taxonomy (NCBI): domain Bacteria; kingdom Bacillati; phylum Cyanobacteriota; class Cyanophyceae; order Nostocales; family Nodulariaceae; genus Aliinostoc; species Aliinostoc maniaoense. The sequence continues at coordinate 920,755 of NZ_CP187952.1, forward strand.
AACAGTTTCTAAAGATTTGATTTCAATAATTACCTTGTCCTCGACGATTAGGTCGGCTCGAAAACCTTCCTCTAAACGCACTCCTTCATAAATTACTGAAATACCCTGCTGTCTTACTACCCACACACCCCGTCTCTCTAACTCATAAGCAAGCACCGCCTCATAAACAGATTCCAACAACCCAGTACCCAAAGTTGTGTGAACCTTATACGCAGCGTCAACAACTACCTTTGCAATCTCATTTTCTGTCATATCTTTGCGCCTTTGCGCCTTTGCGCGAAAAAAATCCTAAACCATCCCCACCGCATCAATCGCCGCCTCAAGAGCGATCGCCACATGAGTCCAGTGAGTCCCCCCTTGGCAATACACTACATAAGGCTCACGCAAAGGCCCATCCGCCGAGAACTCCAACGTACTCCCCTCAATAAACGTCCCCCCAGCCATCACTACCTGACTCTCATACCCCGGCATCGCATCAGGCACAGGGTCTAGGTAAGAACCAACGGGAGAATGCTGTTGTATCGCCTTACAAAAGGCAATCAGTTTTTTCCCTGAACCCAACTTAATCGCCTGAATCACATCGCCACGCGGTGCAAGGGGTGCAGGATTCACTGGATAACCCAGCTTGTCAAATACATAACCAGTGAGATAAGTCCCCTTCATCGCCTCCCCTACCATCTGCGGCGATAAAAATAACCCCTGGAACAACAGCCGATTTTGGTCAAAGGTCGCACCCCCAAAACTACCAATCCCCGGCGCAGTTAGACGACAGGCGGCAGCTTCTACCAAATCCGCCCGCCCCGCTACATAACCCCCAGCCGTGACAATAGTTCCACCAGGATTTTTGATTAATGACCCCGCCATTAAATCCGCCCCTACATGGGTGGGTTCTTGGGTATCGATAAATTCCCCGTAGCAGTTATCAACAAAACAAACAGTGTGCGGATTTTGTTGTTTAACTAGATGTACAATTTTTTCTATATCCTTAATTAATAAACTTGGTCGCCAAGAATAGCCACAAGAACGCTGTATTAACACTAAACGCGTGTTATCAGTGACGCTAGTGCTTAAAGCTTCCCAATCAACAGTTCCCTGGGGTGTTAGCTCCAATTGGCGATATTTTATGCCAAACTCAATAAGAGAACCTTGACCTTGACCACGTAAACCAATGACTTCTTCAAGCGTATCGTAGGGAGAACCGACAACTGCTAGCATTTCATCCCCAGGACGAAGAACACCATATAAAGCGCAAGCGATCGCATGAGTCCCCGAAACAAACTGCACTCGCACCGCCGCCGCTTCAGCCCCCATTACTTCCGCAAAAACTTTATCTAAAGTTTCTCTACCTAAATCATCGTGGCCGTAGCCACTTACACCCGCAAAGTGGTGCGCCCCCACACGCTGATTACGAAAGGCCTCTAGGACTCTTTTGAGATTATGCTTGACCTGAGCGTCAATACCAGAAAAAATCTCTAACAGTGCGTTTTCTGCTGCTCGCAGCTGTTCCAAGCTGTTCATTACTTCCTCGTTAACAAAAAATTATAGATTGCGAATTTTGGGTTCGCAAAGATTAGGCTGAAAAAGTTCAATACAGGTTATTGCATGACAATTGCTACTTCAACTAAACCTCAAATCAATTGGGTGAATACCCTCTTTTTCCTTGGGCTACACATCGGCGCGTTGTTTGCCTTTGTCCCCGGTAACTTTAGCTGGGCGGCCGTTGGTGTGGCTTTATTGTTGTACTGGATAACCGGTGGTCTGGGCATTACTTTAGGCTTTCATCGCCTTGTCACCCACCGCAGTTTCCAGACTCCCAAGTGGTTGGAATATATCCTCGTGCTGTTTGGAACTCTCGCCTGTCAAGGAGGGCCAATTGAGTGGGTTGGTACACATCGCATTCATCATTTGCATTCCGATACTAAAGCCGACCCCCATGATTCCAATAAAGGTTTCTGGTGGAGTCATATTGGTTGGCTGATTTATCACTCTCCTGCCCACGCTGATGTTCCTCGTTTTACCAAAGATATTGCCGAAGACCCAGTTTATCAGTTTTTACAGAAATATTTTATTTTTATTCAGGTTGCGCTGGGTTTATTGCTGCTATACTTGGGCGGCTGGTCTTTTGTAGTTTGGGGCGTTTTTGTTCGCATTGTTTGGGTTTACCACTGCACTTGGTTAGTTAATAGTGCTACCCATAAATTTGGCTATCGCAGTCATGACTCTGGTGATAACTCCACTAATTGTTGGTGGGTGGCTGTGCTAGTGTTTGGTGAAGGGTGGCACAATAACCACCATGCCTTTCAATATTCAGCCCGTCACGGTTTGGAATGGTGGGAAATTGACCTCACTTGGATGACAATTCAACTTTTGCAAGTGCTTGGTTTAGCTACTAATGTAAAACTTGCAGACAAAAAACAATAAGTCATTTATGATTAGTCATTAGTTCTTCACCAACAACTAATGACTAAATAATTTTTTGGCAACCAAATACCTAGTCGATTCTCAAATCATATGCAAATCTAAATTACATCTGTACTGGGGTATCTTAGATTGCTATAATCCAGAACGGCTCATGCAAATAAACTTTGCGGCAAGTTACTGATTTAGTAACTTGGTGGACGATTTTGTTCGTTTTTCAGGTTTTCATGACTACATCAATCATCAAGACACAAGAAATAAATAATGACCTTAGCAATTCCGAACTAAGGCTGAGAGATATTATCAAAACTTTACCCAAGGAATGTTTTCAATTAAATGCTCGTAAAGCTTGGACACAAGCAATCATCAATGTTTTGATGGTCGGTTTAGGCTATTATAGCTTGGCAATTTCCCCTTGGTTTTTATTACCAATCGCTTGGATTTTTACAGGAACAGCTTTAACAGGTTTTTTTGTAATTGGTCATGATTGTGGACATCGTTCATTTGCCAAACGTCGTTGGGTAAATGATTTGGTGGGACATATTTTCATGATGCCCTTAATATACCCTTTTCATAGTTGGCGAATTAAGCATAATCATCATCATAAACACACCAATAAATTAGATGAAGATAATGCTTGGCATCCCATCAGACCAGAAGTATTTAGCAATTGGGATAAAACCAGACAATCTGCATTTGAGTTTTTTATGCGTAAAAAACTCTGGTGGGTTGGTTCAATTGGACATTGGGCTGTTGTGCATTTTGATCCACGCAAATTTAAACCTCAAGAGCGCGCAGGTGTGAAACTATCTGTTGCTGTAGTAGTCATATTTGCAGCAGTTGTTTTCCCTACTCTCATCGCCACTACTGGTATTTGGGGATTCATTAAATTCTGGTTTATCCCTTGGATGATTTATCATTTTTGGATGAGTACCTTCACCATTGTTCACCACACTTACGCAGATGTACCTTTCAAGGCAGCAGATAAGTGGCATGAAGCAATGGCACAGTTATTTGGTACGATTCACTGTGATTATCCTCGTTGGGTAGAATTTCTCTGTCACGATATTAATGTCCACGTACCGCATCACATATCTACAGCAATTCCCTCTTACAATTTGCGGCTAGCTTACAGCAGCATCAAAGAAAACTGGGGTTCTTATCTACATGAAGAATTGAAATTTTCTTGGCCGTTAATGAAGCAAATTACCAACGAATGTCAACTCTATGTTACTGATGTTGGTTATCAAACATTTGATGAATATTACGCAGGAAAATAAATCTTTTCGGAATTAGCAGCTATATTATATAGTGCTGATCATTCGGAAAATTAGTACATATTCTGGCAACTTTTTCCTTTATTATTGCTAAAATGAATTGCCAGAATTATTTTTTGCCTTTGCATTCATAATTGCAAACATCACTGAGGCAATTTTAATCTGACCTCAAACAGAGTCCGCATTTACATCACCACCGAAAAATATAGTGCAATCAACGACTGTTAATTTCGATAATTCTCATCTCAGTGAACCCTCTCAGGACAACAATTCACTTCCCTTTACTCTTCAGGACTTGAAAGCTGCAATTCCCGCAGAATGCTTTCAACCTAATGTGAGTAAATCATTGTTTTACTTCTTCCGCGATATTCTAATTATTGGTCTGCTTTATGCAGTAGCTCATTACCTTGATTCTTGGTATTTCTGGCCTATTTTTTGGCTGATGCAAGGAACAATGTTTTGGGCTTTATTTGTAGTTGGACATGATTGCGGACATCAATCTTTTTCTAAGCATAAATGGCTGAATGATTTGATTGGTCATCTGTCTCATACACCAATCTTAGTTCCTTATCATGGTTGGCGGATTAGTCACAGAACCCATCACAAAAATACTGGCAACATCGATAATGATGAAAGCTGGTATCCTGTATCGGAATCCCAGTATAAGGAGATGCCTTTAATACAAAAAATAGGTCGATATTATGTGTTTTTATTGGCTTATCCAGTGTATTTATTTAAGCGTTCTCCTAATAAAGAAGGCTCTCACTTTTTACCTAGTAGCTCACTTTTCAAACCCTCAGAAAAATGGGACGTTATTACTAGCACTGTCCTCTGGGTTGGCATGGTAGCCTTATTAGGGTTTCTCACCTATCAATGGGGTTGGATGTGGTTGCTGAAATACTACGCTGCACCCTACATTGTGTTTGTTATTTGGTTAGATTTGGTGACATTTCTACATCACACCGAACCTGATATTCCTTGGTATCGTGGCAATGATTGGACTTTTCTTAAAGGTGCAATCTCTAGCATTGACCGCAATTATGGTTTAGTCAACCATATTCATCACGATATCGGTACTCATGTAGCTCACCACATCTTCTTAAATATTCCTCACTACAATTTGCTGAAGGCGACTGAGGCAATTAAACCTGTGATGGGTGAATACTACCGCAAGTCAGAAGAACCGATTTGGAAATCTTTATGGCGTTCTGCCATTAGCTGTCACTTTGTACCCGATACTGGCGGCAAAGTTTATTACACATCCAATCAGAAATAAGTTTTTCTGCAAATTAGCAGTCTAAAACTCAACAAAAGTTCGTCTAGCTTTCCTGATGCAAATCCAGCTACGCGGACTTTTTTTTAATTCATATACAATTTGCAACTTGTCAGCTTATTTTCTGTGGAGAACTTAGGTTAACATAACTATAAAGTTAAATTTATCTAAAAAGTTGTATGACTCTGACTATTCAAGATGTAGAAAGACTACAACAAAAGCTACAAGAAGAACAGCAGGACTATCAAGTAGAACTGCAAGAAGGAAATATCTTAGTTATGGGGCCATCAGATATCGAATCCAGTGAAATCGGCGCACAGTTGATCTATTTATTAAAACTTTGGATTAATCCTCGTAAGCTAGGAAGGATATTCGACTCAAGCGGCGGGTTTATTATGCCTAACACTGATTTACGCGCCCCGGATGTTTCTTTTGTAGCAGCATCAAGATTAAAACGCACTGTGAGAGATTTTGCTCAGTTAGTACCTGATTTAGTCGTAGAAATTAAATCGAAAACAGATAGAATTTCTAAGTTAGAAGAGAAAGTCAAATTATTTTTATATTTAGGTGCAAGGGTAGGGATATTAATAAACCCAGATGATTTAACTGTAAGTGTATATCGTCCGAATGGTGATATAAAAGTTTTAACTGGTGAGGATAAGTTAACTATTAATGAGTTATTTCCTGGCTGGGAGATTGCCATTTCTGAACTATGGCCACCTGTATTTGAATAACTAACTTTGTTAGAACTCCAAGTGCAGATTCTAACTATCTCCCTGATGTCTTGGTAATCAAACGTAAAAATTTGCCTAATGAACTACTTTGGAAAAAAGCTTCCATGATTACTCAGCCTGAGCAATAAGAGCCTATTTATAAAGTAAATATTAAGTAGTGGACTAACACAGCTAAACTAGTGCATTAGAAAAAACGAGAAAGCATTGATTTATATCAATTTTTTGAAAAATATATTGCATAATTTTAGTCGTGTCAGTCCACTACTGGCTTCTTTGCGAGGTCGTGGCTCAAAAAATTTTTCGGCGGTGCGTGATTTTAAAGAGATTCCCCTAAAAACCATTCGTACCCTTCCTTAAACTGCTTCTTCGCATCATCCTCCACAATGCTGCCATGAGCCACAATAACTCTTTTAAAGTCCCAGAGCAGTACCTTTTGAACTGATTGTTTAACCAATACCTTTTCTTGAGTAGCTAACTGTTCTAAAAATGATGGTCTAAGTTTCTTGTACCCTCCCATTATTTTAGATATTAATTTTGTTGACATTGGAAAACTTTCATCAAAGTAAAAAGCTGTGTCTGTCAAAATCAAAGTTTGACTTTCAGCATGAAAAAAAACGTACTCATTCAAAGGTAATGCTCCATTTGGAAGAAAGGTTTTAAACCCTTCAAATAATAAACATTCAAGTTCGCCTAAAAGATTTTCGCCATTATCCTCTAATGCTTGATCAATAGATATCTCAGGTCTTTTAACCTTCAATCCCGATACAGCATAGGTCTTTGCTTGAGGATAGAGAGCCTTAAAGTTAGATAAGAAAAGATAGTGAAAAAGATTTGGGGCAATAATATACTTAACATTTCCAAGCTGATTGAGTTGTTCTGTAGTATAGTCATCAACTTGGATCGGAGAGATAACAGCTAATTCACCATTATTGAAACGAATTACCGTCATTCTTGTACCAACACTCAATCCAAAATACCTTAATGGTTGCTCGGCAATCCAAATATTTTTATCAATTTTTCTAAGCATAGCTTCACCAAGCCTGACATCATCAACTTTTAAAACCGTCCATTCCCTTGAATAATATGTTTAGCAGTAGTCAGAGTCTCTAAACTAATAAATCCCCGACGGTGGCCTTTTTGATTGGACATCCCTAAAAATACTGAGTCTCCCCGTGAAGGGTTACGAGAAAACCGGGGGGATGTGTTGATATAAGTTGATGCACTGTGAACACCTAACGCAAACTGCCGGCTTTCTTGATATGATTCAGTAGCAATTGAGTCAGCATGACCGCTACTATATTGATTAATCCAAGCGATCGCACCTTCTAAACTATCCACCAATTTAAATGCTACTGTCTTAGTTAAATAAGCACATCCCCATTCACCGTCTTTCGCTAGCTGCAATTGTGGGAAGGCTTCTACTAGTTCTGCATCCCCTCTGAGTTCAAAGCCTTTTTCTTTCAAACTATTCCACAGTACCGCCAAGGATGATGGCATAGCTTGACGATGAATTAACACTTTTTCAATGGCGTTTACGGGGTCTGGTTCGCTTTCATGACTATCAATAATCATCCAGCGCACCATTTCTAAACTGCTATTTAAAGACCAATAAAGGTAGCAGTTACCCATTGCTGATTTTAATACTGGACAGGTGGCTTGGCGCATGACCTGCTGTACTAAGCTAGAACGTCCGTAGGGAATGGCTAAATTCAGATATTGGTCTTGAGTAACTAAATCCCGAATGGAAGCACCGTGTTCGGCTGTAATTAGTTCTATACAACCGGGTGGTAAACCAACTTCCCTAAGAGCCTGTTGTAATACCTCAGCGATCGCAGTATTGGAGTGGCTAGCTTCTGTACCACCTTTGAGGATGATACTATTACCTGTTTTAATACACAACCCTGCGGCGATCGCACCAACATCGGGAAAGGCTTCATAAATAAAGCCTATAACTCCCAAGGGCATAAGTTGGGAGTAACTCTGAGAATCTTCTGGTTGATAGTCGGCGTTTCTGACGCGCCGCAAGGGGTCTGATAGTTCTCCTAACCTTTGGAGAATTTCTACTGTTGTTTCTAACCTAGTGGGAGTGAGTTTTAGCCAGTCTAAAATCAATTCTGGCACTGCCATTTCTCGACTAGCTTCTAAATCCAAGGTATTAGCTTCTAAAATGTCGTCAAATGCGTTTTCTATCGCCTGCGCCATTGCCAATACAGCGCGACTACGGTCTGTTCCCTTAGTGGTACTTAACTTGAGGGAAGCTTGATAAGCGCGTTTCGCGCTGTTTATGGGTTCGGGAAATTCGTCCACAGCTACAACGGTCATGAAATTATCGTCTGTAAGTCAGCCAGACCATGAATGCTGGCAAAATTGCCAACAATACTGCCACCATAGCCCATGCAATCATACTAGAACCATTGGCCAATCGCAGTGCTAATGGTAGCCATATAATCACTAGCACGAAAATAATCCCTAGTGCTATAGGTAAATAACTTTCTCCTAATTTTGGGTGAACGACTCGCCAACTATTCCCTGTCCAACGCCAAGCACGTTTGTAGGGATAGGTGGTTGATAGTTGTTCTAGTACATGACCATTATCTTCCACAACAAAGATTTGTTGACAGCGATCGCATCCAAATGCTTCTGTAAGTGTAATTGGAACTAACCTTCCCTTGCGGCGACAGGGACAGGGGTACTCACTATTAAAGTCGATTTTTTCGGGTTTTTGGGATTGCACAAGCGTTTTAAGCAATTCAAAATTCAAAATAGCTTACGGTGTGGCTTACGCCTAAAAAATTCAAAATACAAGACTCAGCATCTATCAGCATCCTGGATAGGCACTGTATCCAATTCAAAAATTCAATGTGCAACAGCTTGATAACTTGGGCATATTTTTACAGATTTTGATCATTAAAGTTTTATATAAATAGCAAGGTTAGCTGTATCATTCCAGGATAACTATCTCAGGTTTTTTTGCCTTGGGGTAGTCATCTCTTAGAGGATGTTTGAAAAGTATTGTTATTAACACCAAACTCTCTCTAACCTAACCCCCCTAGCCCCCCTTCCCTACAAGGGAATGGGGGTTTTAAAGCCTCTCTCCTTGTAGGGGAGAGGTTTGGAGAGGGGTTTTTAGTATCCTTGATGACTTTCTAAACATCCTCTTAGACTAGTTTCTGTATTTTTATGATTAAACATCGATAGTAGTGGGGTATTTGGTACTTTTTTTAGCTTACGTGGCCAACACTATCAAGACAACCCATTTACCAAAGTTGCACCTAAGAATAAACTATTTATTCAGAATTTAGCTGTATCCTCAGTAGCTATGGCTGAGTTTTATTAAAGAATAGATGCCCATACTCCACCTGTGAGATTTGTTCTTTGAACCGCTTTATCCAGTCTAGTACATACCTCGGTTTGATGTGTGGTAGGACAAACAATCCAAAACTTACAACTCAAAATCCCATTTATCTAGGAAAATGAGATGACTTTTCTAGCTCAAATTTCGTTAATGAATATGGTTGCAATCAATATCTAATTGCTTTACTTTCTCTTGATTTATCAAAGCGGGTAACGCGATTCGAACGCGCGACATTCACCTTGGCAAGGTGACGCTCTACCACTGAGCTATACCCGCAAACCTCACTTTATTAATATGACAGATTAATTTTGATTTGTCAACTGTTTTTTGGGAATTGGGCATTGGGAATTGGGAATTGGGCATTGGGAATTGGGAATTGGGCATTGGGAATTGGGCATGGGGGTAAAATCTGCTGTGCTACCTTGTCTACCTTGTCTACCTTGTCTCCCCCTGCCCCCTGCTCCCTGCTCCCCTGCTCCCTGCTCCCTGCTCCTCCCTCTCACCCCAAGCCTTCTGACTCGGCTGTGAGGTTGCCGATGCTATGACTAGAAATAGATGCTGGTAAAGATTGGGGGTTGTGTGGGTAGGCATCTTTTAAGTTATTACGCAACTGGCGCATGAGGCTGGCCATTTCGAGGGCATTCATGGCATAATCCCAACCATGATTAGCTTTAATACCTGCCCTTTCTAGGGCTTGCTGCATAGTGTCTACTGTCAAGATGCCAAAAATTACTGGTACTCCTGTCTGAAAGCTAGCGGCTGCAATTCCCTTGGCTACTTCTGAGGATACATAGTCAAAATGGGGTGTTTGCCCCCGAATGACTGCGCCTAGACAAATTACCGCATCGTAGCGGTGAGAGAGGGCTAGTTGACGAGCTACAAGTGGCACTTCAAAACTGCCAGGCACCCAAATATAATCTACTTGCTCTCCTTCGGGATTAGGATCAACACCGTGGCGTTTTAAGCAATCTTGACACCCTGCTAGCAGTTTTGTGGTAACAAGGTCATTAAATCGACCAATCACGACTGCTAAACGCAAAGGTTCTGTTTGGGTGAAAGTTCCCTCAAAAACTGCCATGACTGCCTCTTACATTAACTATACTGTTGTCAATATACATTTCTTCTTTAAATGTAGAAGAGCAGGAAGGCACAATTAGGTTTTAAGAACAAATTGAGTTTGTTCTTATGCCTGAGTTGTCGGCTTTCCTGCTCTTGAGTTTTGTTGCTATTTCTTTGACTTAGACGACAAAAAAGTTTAATAGCCCAACTAAAAGTACTAAAGCGATCCAAACTCCAGAACCTAGCCAGAGCAATCTTTTAGATTCAACCCAGCTTTGAGGAGTAGCATAGGCTACGGGTACGCCGACAACTAGAACAAAAGACATCAAAACTAGAGCTACTAAAGCAAATTGGAATATTATGGTCATTTTTACTTCTCCCAAGACAGCGAGACACTAAAGATAGAATATCCTAAAGGGCGATACTGACATTTCTCCTTATTGTAAGCTACCAGAAATTGTCACAATTTAGTTAATAGTCCACAGTCAATAGTTCACTTTTGGCTGTTGAGTATTCACTGTTAAGTAGTGACTCGGAAATCATGGATTTAATTCTTTGCCACACTACAGCCGATTTTGATGCCTTGGGGGCAGCCGTCGGGTTAACCTGCCTGCTACCGGGCAGTAAAATTGTGTTGACTGGGGGCGCACATCCTCCTGTCAGAGATTTTTTGGCACTGCATCGAGATGAATACGCCCTGATTGAAAGGCGTTCGGTAAACCCAGAGAAAATTCGGTCTGTTACGGTAGTAGATACTCAACAGCGCGATCGCTTGGGTAAGGGTGCTGAGTGGTTAGATTTACCTCAACTTGATCATATTACAGTCTATGATCATCACCTCGGTCAAGTCTCAGATATTCCGGCGACGCAATTTCACATTGCCCCAGTCGGTGCAACCACAACTTTAATTGTGGAAGAATTACAACAACAAAATATCTCTCTCACTCCAGCCCAAGCTACAGCAATGGCTTTAGGTATTCATGTAGATACTGGTTCTCTTACCTATGACCAATCTACACCACGGGATGCCCTGGCGTTGGCGTGGTTAATGCAGCAAGGGGCAAGTTTAGCTGTGATTTCTAATTACCGCGAGCCTGGTTTATCGCCGCAATTACAACGGTTACTCAAGGAAGCTTTAGAACAATTAGAATATCTTTGTTACCGAGGATATACGATAGCTTGGGTAATTTTAAAGACTGAAGGCTTTGTGCCAGGGTTATCTAGTTTAGCCTCACAATTAGTAGAGTTAACAGAAATTGATGCTTTATTATTGGCTAGTGAGCATCCTTTGAGTAAAGATGAATCGCGGTTGACGGTAATTGGGCGATCGCAAATTCCTGGTATCCATCTTAACCAGTTGTTTGAAAAGTTTGGCGGTGGTGGTCATTCTCAAGCCGCTTCGCTGAATTTACGCGGTGTCTATACTCAAAATATTCTGCAACAACTTTTAGAGGGGATGAAAACCTCAATTCCCCATCCCCCCACCGCCAGAGATTTAATGTCTTCCCCTGTCCGCACAATTCGCCCAGAAACAACGATTTCCGAAGCTCAACGGATTTTATTACGCTACGGACATTCTGGTTTATCGGTGGTGGATAGCCAAGGGCAATTAGTGGGAATTATTTCCCGTCGAGATTTAGATATTGCTTTGCACCACGGCTTTAGTCATGCGCCAGTCAAAGGCTACATGACAATTGATTTAAAAACTATTACGCCAGATACCACCCTGCCACAAATTGAATCTTTGATGGTGACGTATGATATTGGGCGGTTGCCTGTATTAGAAAATGGGCAATTGGTAGGAATTGTCACCCGCACAGATGTTCTCAGGGAATTACATCAAGCCCAAGGACAGAGTAGAGGAGAAGGAGAGAGGGGATTACAACATAGTGTTCAGCTTCCCAGTTTAGAACAATTACGCGATCGCTTAACTCCCCAACTGTGGCAATTACTCACCACCGCTTCCCAAGCCGCCGAAACACGAGGTTGGCATCTTTATTTAGTGGGTGGTGCGGTGCGAGATTTACTCTTAGCTGAAGCCACCGCCAAAAATCTCATGATTACAGATATTGACCTAGTAGTTGATGGTTTTCATACAGCCGCCGATGTCGGTGCAGGGGTAGAACTAGCGAAAGCACTACAAGCAATTTATCCCGCCGCGCGCTTAGAAATTCATGGTGCTTTTCAAACCGCAGCTTTGTTATGGCACAAAGATCCCGAATTAGATTCTTTATGGGTGGATATTGCCACCGCCAGGACAGAATTTTATCCTTACCCAGCCGCCAACCCGGAAGTTGAAGCTAGTTCTATTCGTCAAGATTTATACCGCCGTGACTTTACTATCAACGCCCTCGCCTTGCGTTTAACTTCCCCCCGTGCCGGAGAATTACTCGATTTCTTTGGTGGGTTACTAGATTTACAAGCTAAACAAATTCGAGTTTTACACGCTAATAGTTTTATTGAAGATCCCACCCGTATTTATCGTGGTGTCCGGTTTGCGGTGCGCTTTGGATTTACCATTGAACCACGCACACAAGAATATATTCACTATGCCATTAATAGTGGTGTTTATGACCGCACCGCCCAAACTAACCCCAAAACCCCAGCTTTGCAAACTCGCCTTAAAGCCGAACTCAAACACATTCTAGAAGCACCCTACTGGGAATTAGCTTTAAAGTTACTGGATAATTTAGGCGCGTTACAGTGCATCCATCCTACATTGCAATTAAATCATGAAATTTTAGAAAAATTGCGGTTATTAGAACGGTGTTGGCGAAGATTTAATTTTCCACAAAATCTAATTTTATGGCAAATGCGTTTAGAAATTTTAATTGCCCACCTAGCACCACAATATCGGCATAAAGTAGCTAAAAATTTGCAATTGTCAGAAAATAGTATGACAAGATTGCAAAAATTAGCTGTTGCCAAATCTGATGTTACAGAATATTTATCTACAAATCAAAAACCTAGTCAATTAGTGCAATTACTCAGTAAATATGACCTAGAAATGTTAATTTTAATCGCCTTGTTTAGTTCCCGCATAATTAGACAGAAAATCTGGTATTATGCAACAGTTTTATCTCAGATTCACCCAATCTTAAATGGTAATGATTTAAAGAAACTAGGCTACAAACCCAGCCCAAAATATCGTCAAATTTTAGATGATTTGCTAGCTGCCACTCTAGATGGAACTATTACAAATGAAACCGCAGCAGCCGAATTTTTAGCTCAAAATTATCCTCTAGGTTAAATTTCTCTTGGTTCAAGCCCCCGGATTTATACGTGGGCATTAATTGCATAAAGCCTGCGACATAGCTGCGCTTACACCAATTCTCTATGAAGCCAAATAAATGATGTAGAGACGTTGCATGCAACGTCTCTACAGTACAGAATAAATTGCATCTATGGCTACGCCAGGCAAGCTACATCAAGAAACGCTATTAGAGCAGAGCATGACATTAGTACATTGCGAATTGCACTGACGCAGGTGTAAACCTACCCGCAGGGAATTACGAATTACGTAGCTTGCTTTACTGCGTAACGCTCCGCGAACTCGCTTTGCGAGTATTACAAACTACGAATTGCCAAAATAGGAACTGACTGGCTTTTTTTTGTGTTATAAAACTCACAGCAAATTATATTAATTGGTAGGCTAGTGTATGGAATTAGAAAAAATAGGACGTTTTAAAGAGTACGGCGAAATTATCCGCGAAAAAATTAATTCTGTTCCTCAAAATCTTTCTCATCAAGAAGATTGGATTCCTACTAGCTTAGATGAATGTATTTTGCGTCTCCGGGAAGCTGCGGAGAAAACTGTAAGTCTTGCTACTTCGCCTGTGAAAATCGGCGTGATGGGTGAATTTAGTAGTGGCAAAACTTTACTTTTAGGTAGCTTAATTGGCTATGGCGATGCTTTACCCATTAGTGAAAATCCCACAACCGGTAACGTTACAGCTATTCATATCATCCCCCAACCGGGTTTCTCCACCACCCAGGTAGGTAACTTTAGTGTAGAGTATTTGACGCGGGAAGGGGTGAATGAGTGTTTGCGCTTCATGTTGGGAGAAGCTAACCGTCGTACCGTAGCAGCAGGACTTCCCCCTATTCCCGCCGCTACCCTTAATTCTGGAAATGAAATTCTTAAATGGTGTCAAGAAACTTGGGATATCAGCAATAATCTAGAATTACGCTATTTACTCCGGGAATTAGTGCTGTTTTTACGTGCTTACGCTTCCTATGAGGCATTGTGTGGGAAACGCTATGAAATTGATGCAGCGACGGCGCGGGATGGGTTACAGTTAGCAGAACAGCCAATGGCTATCCAAACTCTCAGTTTTGAAGATTTACCACCAGCCCATATTCGTTTACCGAGTCCACCGCAAAATTTACCCACCAAGTTATTACAAAATAGTTTTCCGTTAATTCGGCGTATTGATATTGAGGTGAGAATTTCTCAACAAATTTGGGATGTGAGTGGTGCAGAGAGATTTATTTTATTAGATTTTCCCGGTTTGGGTGCGGCGAACTCTGGCGCGCGGGATACGTTTTTATCGCTGCGGGAATTGGCGGAGGTGCAAACAATTCTGGTTCTTCTGAATGGTAAGTCACCGGGGAGCGATCGCGCCAATAAAATTTTCACAATGATGCAACAACAGCGTCCCGGACAAGACCTCAAGGATTTAATTCTCGTGGGTGTGGGACGGTTTGACCAGTTACCGCTAGAAAGTGAAGGCGGCGAGAGAGAATTAGATTTACTGATAGATGAAAACCACACCCCCCAACTCACAGGGGAAATGGTATTACGAAAACTCAAGGTTTTACAAACCACCATCGACGGCGCGAGTGCGTTTACAGTTAATCAAGACCGCATCGTTTTACTATCTCCTTTGTTGGGACTGGCGGAATTAGCGAAACGTTCCAGCAGTGTGAAAGCTGGTTCACCGGAATTTTTAGCCAACTTAGATTATCCAGAGTATTTAGAAAGGTCAAAACGACTGCAACAAAAATGGCGCAGATTGAGCGATCGCCTGTTAGAATCAGATGCACGTCACGGTTTAGGTAGAAAGCTGGGTTACTTTGCTCAAGATGGCGGTATTGCCAAGCTACGGGAATTAATTCAAAATCACGTTGCGACTCATGGACTGAAGCAATTATCTGAAGATACTAGGCGCGCAGCAGAAAATTTAAAATTACAACAAGAAAACCTCAAAAATATTATCGCCGAAATTCACGCCCAAGGCATTCCTACCGGTGACTCTCAGGCTTTAGTTGACTTACGTAACGCGATTGAAAGTTTAGATAAAACCTATCGTCATTTCCAAAAAGATTTAGGAAAACAACCACTCAAAGACCTCCGGGGAACGGTGGTGAGTGATGTGGTGAAAGATGAATTGACCTTTAGAGTCATTAACTGGAGTCAGTGGACTTTATTATTTAACAAAGTTAATAACGGCACAATTACCTTAACAGAATCGAAGGGTGCAGCAGGTAAGTTATTTGACAGAGGTAGTAGAACTAATAGCAGTATCCCTACCAAAAGCGATGATTTTTATCCCGCCTTTGCTAAGACAGTCACAGAAGTCGAAGAATTTGCGCGCGATCGCATCCGGCAAGCTGTAGTAGACTTACTTAGTAGATTATCGCACCACATCGCCCCAGAGCGCGATCGTCTGTTGGCAATTTTGACACCAGAAATGGAACAAGAAATTGAAGCCAAATTTGGCCCAGAGGAAGCAGATTTATTTTATCAATTGCTCTTAGGATGCGACCCGAATAAATGGCAAGACGTAATTTTAGAGGAAATTAATCAACAAGATAAATCTCTTGTGCCTGAGATCATGTTTCCTTTAGCACGTCAGGATGAACAACACAATATTGGTCAAATCTTTGATTGGTCGCCAGAAAAAAATCAAGGTTTAACAAGAGCAGCTAATCACCAGTTATTTGTTTTACGATTACGTGATGAAATTACCGCCAGTGCTAGCTTACATCTGGTGCAGTATGTTAGTGAATTTAATCAACAAGTTAATAGAGAATTAGAGGGAATTTTGGATCAAATTATTCCCACTTTGCAAAATCTTTCCAAAAAAGATAGCTTACTGAGATTTATCGCCTCTGGTGATACTAAATCAGGTGCAGCCGTTCCCCCTTGGCTACAGAATCTCACAGAAATCGCCAATATTTCTGATTCCCTAATTGCTAATCAGTAATCAGTAGTTAGACATAAATATATTGATTATTGAATTTTGCTAAGGAAGATAAAAAAATGCCTGTAGAAATTCAACTTGTGCCACGTTTTCAAGTGCGGCTGAATCATAAAAAGTATTTAGAATTACCCAGTATTCAACTACTGGCGGCGGGAAACAATGTCCCTCATATTTCCCGGATTACCTGCACTGTTAAAGGTATACCAAGTGAATTAGCAATTAAAATTCAACAGGCGTATAAAAAGTTTGATTCTGATATCCCTAAAATCTCCCAAATTGGTCAATTAGAACAATATCCTTGTAAAATAGAGCAGCCTTTAATACAAGCGATTAATTGTCATTTACGGGTAATGGTGGAGTATTTTGATTCTGACAATTCAGGAAATCCACTATTATCTGTAAGACAAAAAGTAGCAGCTTATTGTCATCTGTGGTCACTACCTATGGAAGAAAAAATACTCAATAATCCGGTGATAACTCCCGTCGCCACTCGTACCGAAAAAACAACCAATGGCAAACCGAAAAAAAGGTTTCCCGGATGGTTGGCGGTAGATTTCGGAACATCAAATTCTACAGTGACATTGTTCGATCCGATAGAAGTTCCCATTGCAGAAGTTTTACCGAAAGAACAGGAGATGAGATTGCGCGATCGCCTTTCTCAATGGTTGAGTTCTCCGGCTGCGATCGCCTTACCAGAAGTCAGTGAGATTGAATGGGAAAAGTTTATTGTTGATATTAGTAAAAACCTGGAAATTGAACCGAGTAATTTAAGTGAAGTTTTTAGCAGTGATAATAAATCCAGATTTTTAGAAGCGATTCGTCAAATCGAATTATGTTTAGGTAACAGCGATAGATTCCGGCGTGCAGTTAGCAAAAAACTATATCAAATCTATCATGAAGTTTTTCGCGTTCCGACATTAGAATCCCAGAATTTAATCCCCGTAGTTTTAGATATTGATCGTCGTGATACTGAGATACCCAGTGAGTTAGAAATTGCGAGTTTAGAGGCTTTAAAACTTCGCATGGGAAGGGAAGCAAGGGACAATAGAAAGAAAGCTATTGCACAAGGTACAAGTAGTTCTTTAAAAGAAATTATCAGCCGCTTTCACCATTCACCCAAACGTTATTTTGGACAAGACAGAAATTTCTCTGTAATTTTAGACGGCGAAGAAGATATTATTAATGTTACCCAACTCATTCAAGCAGCATGGGCGCATTTAATCGAATTAACGGAAGATTATCGTCAACGTGCTAGACGTAGATTTTCCGAAGGAGATTTTTTAACAGCCGTTGTCACTTATCCCACCGTTGCACCGCCTGTAGTTAGAAAAGAAGTTAAACAATTAGTTGAACAATTAGGAATTGATGACGTACAAACAGCTTACGATGAAGCTGTATCTGTCGCCATCTTCTTTTTATGGCGAGAATTTGGCGGTAATTTAAATATTGGGATTGAATCGTTTAAAACCCGTTGTCGCCAAGACAATAATAAATGGTCACAAAATGTTTTAGTTTTAGATATTGGTGGTGGGACAACAGACTTAGCATTAATTGAACTCACCTTAGAGGATAATACTCCCTACTTTGCTAATCATGAAGATAGAGGTTTAGGAGGAAGATATTATAAATTGACTCCAAAACTGTTAGGTTCTTCAGGACATTTACAACTAGGGGGTGAGTTAATTACACTGAGAGTATTTAGATTATTGAAAGTTGCGATCGCGGACTTTTTACTCACAGCAGTTACCAGAGGCGACATCGAAAGCGACAAACTCGAAGACTTAATCACCGCCGAATTAAACGAACGCTTTTTAGAACAAGGTAAATTCAAAAGCGGGAGTTTATTAAAATGTATTGATAAAGAAAATCCCGAAGGTGACGCAGCTTATAAAGACGCTTTAGACACCGCCGAAAAAGTCATCCCCACCCGTTGGCAACAAGCACCCCAACGTCTGCAAACCTTTTACACTCTTTGGGATCATGCCGAAACTGCTAAACTTAAACTTGGGCAGAAATCTGAAAACTCTTTGTTAACTTTCACCATTTTTGAACCACAAATTGCCGAACTTCTTACTCAAAGCGCGATTAAATTCCAGGTAAGAAATGCTGAAAATATTTCCGTCACCTTAGACAGTCAACAATTTGAACGCGCCGCATCCTCCGCAATTAAAGAAGCCATTGGCATTGCAAAAGGCTTAATGGAAAGCCGTTTACGTCCTGACAACAACAATCTAGATTCTTGGAACACCCGAAAAGTTGATTGGTTAATTCTCTCCGGTAAAACTTGTAATCTCGACTTAATACAACGCCAAATTTACCAAGAATTTAGCAAATCTCCTTACTTCGTATGGAATCCCGAACGCATCACCTTTGTTTTAGAGTACACCAAACTCGCCACCTCCGCCGGTGCTTGTTACGCCGAGAAATTGCGAAGATTAAGATTTGATCCCGAAGAATCGAAAGGATTATTACGTAAAGGTGCAAACCAATTAGAAATCGACGTTAAAAACTTATTTTATTACCTACCCTGCAACTTCAAACGCAAAACCCAAAGCAACGAACTCCTGACAGTTTTCAAAGCTGGACAAGAACTTTATCAACTTTTACCCTCAGAAAACGTTGCTAAAGTGCGAACCAATTGGGTAGGGATACAGTTAACTAATATTATTTACCGCCAAGACTACGAAGATGGAGACTTACGTTTGTGGGGAAGCTTCGACGGTAAACACCTCATGGAACAATTAAGAATAGACGAAGCAGATTTCCTGAAGAAAATTAAAGTCCAGTTTGAGATTGATCAAACCCTACAATTTAATGTTTTATTGTGTCAAGGAAACCCCCACTACTTAATAGATGTTCCCGGAATTGATATCAGTGCAGCATTATCACAAGTTTCAGAAACATCATTATTTGCGAACGGGAAATTGCAATGGAATATTGCTGTTGAACGTCCTGATAAAGACTTAAATGATGGTGATATTGCCGTCAACGTCATTGAATCAGCCACCGTAGATCATCCCGATGCTTATCATTTAGTTTTTGAAATAGATAAAGATGGTAATAAACCTCTGCAACAATTCCATTACTTTCGTGATGGTGTACACGAACCAGGAAGCGGTTTAATTAGTACTCCTTTACCTCCTTTTCCTTACAGTAATCAACATACATTTTATATGTATAAAACAGAGGTGGAAACTAATACGAAAAAGTGGATACGTATTGGTGCATTGAGAAAACCTGATGTCAATACAGATTATCCTTGTCAATATCGTGTCACTATTGATGATCGAGGTATCCTACGTATCCACGCCGGTGATGTGCCTTACTGGACATCACCAGATTTAGAATGTTTGACACAGGAAGGATGTGTTTACTCTGGCGAATTGGATTTACAGCCAAATGAGGTTGATAAAGAACGCGATCCTTTTTCCGGTATACATTAAACCCACCTCACGCAAAGACCCTCAGCAAAACTCTCTGCGCCTCTGCGTCTCTGCGTGAGATAAAAAGAAGGTAACACTCATGCAGCATCTCAAAAAATTATTAGCAATAGAAAACTCAACGTTAGCTCAGGTATTGCGGTATAGTCTGCATGGATTGGAGGCTACTTTGAAAAAGGCGCAAGCAGAATATCCCTATGATGCTGGTGCTGATGTGTGTGATGAGGTGCTGTGTGAGATTCACCATTTGTTAGAGGTGAAGGAAGAAAGGCAGGAAGAAGTAATTGCTTTTACTCCACCTACGACTACATCAAAACTAGATTATCTCCGCGCTGCTTTTGAATCTGATGCGGAACTGGGTTTTTATTTAGGAAATTCACCGTTATATAGTGAAACAGATGCTGATTTATGGCATGAAATTCACCGCAAACTGTTGCGCGTTCCTGAAGATTTGGCGGGGTTTTGGCGACAACGTGCTTTAGAATTAGCACAAGAAGTAGGAGCAGTAGCAGATAATTCTCAACTCTATCATTTACCATTTATTAGAGATGAAATTATCTACCCTGGACTAAGTGGAAGTGTGATTTCTCCTGGATTATGTTTATCTCAAAAAGCTTTTGCACAAACAAATATTCTGCCAGAATATGCTTCTGAAGAATTAAATTTACTCGCAGGTTTTCTAGCTTTATTGATTAAATTTATTGAAATTGAACCAGAGTTATATCATGCACTAAAAAGTGTATTTAGCTTTGATGTTATTCCTTTGTCTTCTCAACCAGAACAAAGAAATCAATATATTGAAGCATTAAAAGACCGTTTTTACCGCGTCAAAAAAGCTGAAGAAACAGCAGATTCTTTATTAATGTTACGCGCTTGGATTGACATGGATGAAGCTATCCATTCGTTAACGTTTGTCCCCCCAGCCGAACGTTATTCTTGGTGGGGTAAATTGCAACAAGAATCACGACGCGCTTTAAAGAAAATTATTGCGATCGCCACTAATATAGGTTACGAAGTCCGCATCCGTCAACTAACAGGGATTTATGCTGACGTTTGTGCATTAACCAAAGACGATTTACAACTAGACTGCGGCGGCATCCCTGGCGAAGTTTTAACTTGTCTGCGAGTTTATGCCAAAATTAACAATGAAGAAATCCCTGGAAGGGTGATCTTTCGTTCCTTACGATAAATATTTTTTGATTTCGCGCATACGCCCTTGGCGTTCCCGCAGGGTAGACGCAAAGACGCAAAAAAGAACGCTATCATGAGGGTTTATATCAAGTTCGGATAATTAGTTAGGGCTTGCTGAAAAAGTAGTAAACAAACAACAGGAGAATAGAGTAGGTAATCAGGCAGGAGTAAAGATAATTTTTTGTTTTCTGAAATTCATCAAAACATTAGTTTTGTTAATCAAAGCAGCGAAAAAAGATGTTGTTTTGAAAAATTGACACAAAAACTGACAAAAAAGACGTAATAACAGGGTAGAAAGATTCATAACTAAAAAAGTTATGGCAATAGCGGTTAAAGAAGTATGAGGCAGTTTAGCCATAACTCTAGCAAGGCTAAATCTTCGTTTTCCTTGTCCGAATTTCCCTTCAATAGAACTACGAATTAGCTCATCATCTCGTGCTTGTTTCTTGGTTTCAGGACTGACATTTTTGGGTGGTCTACCTAGTGGTGGGCCACTAATTCTAATTCCTCTTTCTTGACACCAAGCTCGATTCTCTCTAGTCCGATAAATTTTATCAACATGAACAGACTCAGGATAATATCCAGTGTATTTTTTGTAGGCTTCTACTTGTGTTTGTAAGTCCCCTGATTCGTTAAAGTTATCCCAACTAATATGGTCTAAAAATACATAACCATCACAGCAACTAGCAGAAAACTTAGCCCCAAATTCTACCTCTGTTCTAGCTTTACCACGGACTATCGGACGAATATGTGGTTGGCTTAAACTGACAATCCGGTCTTCTATACTACGTTTTTGATTTTCATATAACCACAGTTGTTGACGATAAACTTCTGACACGACTAACAACATCTTGTATTGTCTTCTACTCAGGTTTATTAGTGACACACCTAAATCTATCAGTTGCTGAATGTGAGAGAAGTTTCTTTTAATATATTGTAGTTGCTTTTTAATGGCTTTCCTTCTTTCATTAAAGTTTACTTTCCTTTTTTTGGCTACTGCTAAATAATCCTTTCTGGCTCTTTTCCTGTAGGTTCTTGGTTTGTTGATATTTTTTACACTTAGGGAGTTATATAATCTATCTATAATTATTTCTGTTTGCTTTCTGGCTTGATTTAATAATCCTAAATCTGTCGGATAACTTATATCTGCTGGCGCACAACTAGCATCTAATATTAATTTTCCCCTATTGGTCACTTCACTTTTTGAAGCCTCGGTTTCTGACTTTTTTGATTTTACTTGCTCCTCCTCTTTTGTTTCTAACACTTTTTTGACCATTTCTTGATTCAATTTGTTGACTAAGTTCATATCTATTCTTTCTCTAAAATGAACTAGCATTGATGGGTCAAATGGAGGTTCATTACTATAGGCTGACATTCCTATAAAGTATTGCAGATAGGGATTTTCTCTAATCTGTTCTACTGTTTCTCTATCACTTGCTCCTAGTTTTTCTTTGATTATTAATGCTCCCAATGCCATTCTAAATGTTTTGGCTGGTGCGCCCATACTTGCTGAAAATCTTTCTGCGTATTCTGCTTCAAATTCTGACCAAGGTATCATGTTCGCCATGATTACCCATCGGTTATCTGCTGCCAGTTTCCCCCCAAAGGGCAGTTCAAAGTTTTCTGGACGCTTGTCTTGTTTCTGCGCTTTTCTATACATTTTAACGCACATTAATGCAAGTGTTTTTACTCATTTTACCCTTTTTTCTTCCACTTTATTTCTGTTTTCTGAACCTGAAACTCTTGATGCTTCTCTCTTTCGCCATTTTTCAGCAAGCCCTAGTTATAATTCTCTGACTTGTGCAGAAACAAAAAACTCTTTCTTCCCCTGCCCCCTGCCCCCTGCCCCCTGCCCCCTTGCAGTCTTAATTATAAGTCTCTAACCGAACACGATATTACTGATATAACCAAACCCGTAATAAAGAAATTAACTGTTCTGTGTTTACAGGTTTAGTAATATAATCTGATGCACCTGCGGCAATACAACGATCCCGATCGCCTGGCATAGCTTTTGCAGTTAAGGCAATGATTGGTAAAGATTGAAACTGCTCTTGTTGACGAATTAATTGCATGGTTTCATAACCATCCATTTCGGGCATCATAATATCCATCAACACTATATTAATATCTGGTGTACTTTCCAAAATTCTCATTCCTTCTGTACCATTTTCTGCATACACAACCTGCATTTGATAACGCTCTAGCATACTGGTAAGGGCAAAAATATTGCGTATATCGTCGTCTACGATTAGCACTTTTTTGTCAGCAAGTGAGTTATCTTGTGCATACAATTGTTCAAGTATTTGTCGCTGTGATTCTGGGAGATTAGCTTGCACACGGTGGAGAAATAATGCAGTTTCATCTAGTAAACGTTCAGGCGATCGCACATCTTTAATAATAATTGTTTCGGCAATTCTTCTTAATTCTGTTTCTTGGGCGGGAGTAATTTCTCTAGCGGTGTAGACAATAATTGGTAAAGTTGTACCGTTGGTTTCTTGCTTAATCTGCTCAATGAGTTGAAATCCGGTCATATCTGGCAGGCCTAAATCTAGGACTAAGCAATCAAAATGCTGGGAACGAATGGCTTGTAAAGCTTCTGCACCAGTACCCACGGCTGTTGTCACTACATCATTATTGCCAATCAATTCCACAATGCTGCGACGTTGAGTTTCATCATCTTCTACTACTAGCAAGTTCTTAACTCTCTGGGTGACAAAGCCTTGAATTTTATCTAAAGCCGCAGAAATAGCTTGACGAGTTGTCGGTTTTTGTAAATATGCGATCGCCCCTAATTGTAAAGCACGTTGTTGCTCATCTTCTACGGTGATAATGTGTACGGGAATGTGACGGGTACTAGGGTTTTGCTTGAGGTGCGTTAGTAATGTCCAACCATCCATTTCTGGTAAGCGGATATCTAGCAAAATCGCTGTTGGTTGAGATTCCTGAGCCAAATTCCAACCTAAAATGCCAGTTGGGGCAGTAATCACCTGGAATCCTTGCTGTTGTGCCATCTCTACTAATATACGAGCAAAGTTCACGTCATCTTCAATGATTAACAGTAAGGGATTGGGAAGCGAGGAAGGCTGACTAGAAACCTGTAGAGGTTTAAAGACTGGCTGTTTTGAAAGATTAAATTCCTGAGTCGGCTGTGGTTGGAGTCTGGGAGTTTCAGAAATAGGCAGGGGTAAATATAATGTGAAGGTACTACCTTGACCGGGAAAACTAACAAGTGTAATTTCTCCACCCAAGAGATTGGCAATTTCCCGGCTGATGGATAAGCCTAAACCTGTACCCCCAAATTTGCGGCTAGTAGTACCGTCACCTTGTTGAAAGGCTTCAAAAATAATTTTTTGTTTGTCTGGTGCAATACCAATACCTGTATCACTAACAGCAAAAGCAATCACTCTGTAGGCACTATTTAAGGTTTCTTGCTCAGAATCCCATCCTTGTTGAGCTACGCTAATTTCTAAGCGGACTTCTCCCCGTTCGGTAAATTTAAAGGCGTTGGAGAGGAGATTTTTTAATACTTGTTGTAAACGTTTAACATCAGTATTAATAGTTGTTGGTAATTCTGGGGCTAATGTAATGGTGAAGTTTAACCCTTGATTTTGAGCAACTTTGCTAAAAGCCCGCTCAGTTTGTTTGACTAACTCTGTTAACCAAATCTCAGAGGTATTAACTGACATTGTTCCCGATTCAATTTTGGCTAAATCTAAAATGTCGTTAATTAATGCCAACAGTTCATTACCTGCGGAGTAAATTGTTTGGCTATATTCAACTTGTTTATTGTTGAGATTACCGTCAACATTATCTGCTAACAATTGCGCCAAAATTAACAAGCTGTTGAGGGGTGTCCGCAGTTCGTGGGACATATTCGCCAGAAATTCAGATTTGTATTTGGATGAAAGAGCTAGTTGTGTGGCTTTTTCTTCTAGAGAACGTCTGGCTTGTTCAATTTCGTGGTTTTTGCGCTCAACTTCTTGTTTTTGTTGTGCCAGTAATTCTGCTTTTTCTTCTAATTCGGCGTTGGTTTGCTGTAATTCTTCTTGCTGTCCTCTTAATAAATCTTCGGAGGCTTTGAGTGATTGGGCTTGTTCTTCTAATCGCTGGTTGGTTTCCCGGAGTTCCTGTTGTTGGGTTTGCAGTTCTTCCGCTAATAACTGGGACTGCTTGAGTAATTCTTCGGTACGCATGGAGGCGGCGATGGTGTTGAGAACGATCGCAATACTTTCGCTGAGTTGGTCGAAGAATGTCAAATGAATTTCACTAAAGCGGCTGAAAGAGGCTAATTCGATTACAGCCGTTACTTGTCCTTCAAATAATACTGGTAAAACCACGGCATTCAGTGGTGTGGCTTCTCCTAAACCGGAGCGAATTTTGATATAGTCAGTCGGTACTTGAGTTAACAAAATCCGTTCTTTTTCTAAGGCGCACTGTCCTACTAAACCCTCACCCAAGTGGAAGCGATTGGCTAAATGCTTACGTTCACGGTAAGCATAGGTACTAATGAGTTTTAAGTAGGCTGGTTCTTCTCCAGTTTCCATTAAGTAAAATACACCATGTTGCGCTCCTACTAAGGGGGCTAGTTGAGAGAGAATCAATTTCGAGACAGTTTCTAAATCCCGTTGGCCTTGCAACATCTGGGTGAATTTAGCTAAGTTGGTCTTTAACCAATCTTGTTCAGTGTTTTTCTGGGTGGTTTCTCTGAGGTTAGCAATCATCTGGTTGATGTTGTCTTTGAGGGTTGCTATTTCCCCCTGGACTTCGACAGCGATCGCACGGGTTAAATCGCCTTTAGTGACGGCTGTTGCTACTTCCGCGATCGCTCGTAACTGGGTAGTTAAAGTTGCTGCTAGTTCGTTGACGTTATCGGTTAAATCTTTCCATGTACCACCGACACCTCGAACGTAGGCTTGTACCCCTAGTTTCCCTTCTGTTCCAACTTCCCGCGCCACTCTAATTACTTCCGATGCAAAGGAGTTGAGTTGATCAACCATTGTATTAATAGTGTTCTTCAACTCTAAAATTTCGCCTTTAACATCAACGGTAATTTTCTTGGAGAGATCGCCATTAGCTACGGCTGTGGTGACTTCCGCAATATTCCGCACCTGTGCCGTTAAACTCCCCGCCATGAAGTTGACGCTGTCGGTTAAGTCTTTCCATGTCCCCGCTACTCCTGCAACTTCTGCTTGTACCCCTAACTTCCCTTCTGTTCCCACCTCTCGCGCCACTCTAGTCACTTCCGATACAAAGGAATTGAGTTGATCTACCATGATGTTGATAGTGTTTTTCAACTCTAGAATTTCCCCTTTGACATTGACGGTGATTTTTTTAGACAAATCGCCATTAGCGATCGCTGTTGCCACTTCGGCAATGTTTCTCACTTGTCCGGTGAGGTTTCCCGCCATCAAGTTGACGTTATCAGTTAAGTCTTTCCAAGTCCCCGCTACCCCTGCAACTTCTGCTTGTACCCCTAACTTCCCTTCTGTTCCTACCTCCCGCGCCACCCTAGTGACTTCCGATGCAAAGGAATTGAGTTGATCTACCATTGTGTTGACGGTGTTTTTCAACTCTAAAATTTCACCTTTGACATTGACGGTGATTTTTTTAGACAAATCGCCATTAGCGATCGCTGTTGCCACTTCAGCAATATTTCTCACTTGTCCGGTGAGGTTTCCCGCCATCAGGTTGACGTTATCGGTTAAGTCTTTCCATGTCCCCGCTACCCCTGCAACTTCTGCTTGTACCCCTAACTTCCCTTCTGTTCCCACTTCTCTAGCCACCCGTGTGACTTCCCCTGCAAAGGAACTCAGCCTATTTACCATTGTGTTGACAATATTAGCCGTTTGCAGAAATTCCCCTTTTAGGGGTCTACCTGCAATTTCTAAGGCCATCGTATGGGATAAATCACCATTAGCGACAGCCCGAATCACACGGGTAGTTTCCGCCGTCGGCTGCACTAAATCTGCAATTAGAGTATTGACATCACTAACACAATCTGACCATGAACCACGAACATCACCCAAAGAAGCACGCTCCATAATTTTGCCTTCTTTGCCGACAACATTACTAACGCGCCTTAGCTCTGCTGCCATACGCTCATTTTGGTCAATAATATCGTTGAGGGTATCAGCTATTTTTCCTGCCATACCAATTTTATCTATGGGCATCCGAGCCGAAAAATCACCCTTTTTCACAGCAATTAAAGTTTTTAATAACTGTTGCAAATCCAGATTATCCTTGTCTGTAGTTAACTGTTCGGTTGCCATAGTTTAACCCTGAAATAATGCTCATGTGTGGCTCATCCCATCAATGTTTTACAGCCAGTGTAGGGATGAATGACATCAATACTCATGTTGAGAAGAAATATTATTTATCTTATTTTTAACAACACTACGTTAGCAAATCATAGCCGCTATTTTATAAATCAAAAAGTAGTTACTCAAGTTTTTTCAATATTGCCCAAAATAGCTTTATTACCTATTACTTATGGACTATTTCTTCTGATAGATGCGCTAAATCTAAAAAACCGAGTTTCTGAACGAAAGATTAAGGTTTTAAGCGAGGGATTTGCAAGAAACCCGGTTTTTAACCGCAAGATGTGAGCCAAAGCTGCTTGGTGAAACTTAAAGATTTGCTCAAGATAGGATAATTGCGATCGCAAACAGGGCATAACTAAAAATAGTGGCATCTATAACCCAACCCCTTGTAGGTGGCTGTCTTTAATTTTGAATTTTGAATTTTGAATTTTGAATTGATTCATGACCTATTGCCTGAGAATTGCTGATATACCTGAAAATGAGCGTCCCCGTGAACGTTTAATGACTCATGGAGCTAAAATCTTAGCTACAGCCGAGCTAATAGCCATTCTTTTAGGTACTGGACAAGGGCCTGGCAAACTTTCAGCCGTAGGTTTAGGGCAATATATCTTACAAGAATTGAGCAAACATCAACGCGATCCTTTAGCAGTGCTACGGGAAGTTACCCCGGCAGAATTAATGCAAATACCGGGAATTGGCCCTGCTAAAGCCACCACTATTTTAGCTGCCATCGAATTAGGTAAACGGGCTTTTCAATCTCGTCCCTTAGACCGTACACCCATTGATAGCCCAATTGTGGCGGCTGCGGCGTTAAGTCAAGACTTAATGTGGCAAGCTCAAGAGCGTTTTGCTATTTTATTATTAGATGTGAAAAACCGCCTCCTGGGTACACAAATAATTACCATCGGTACAGCCACCGAAACCTTAGCTTCTCCCCGCGAGATTTTTCGAGAAGTGATTCGTCAAGGTGCAACACGGGCGATAGTAGCTCATAATCACCCTTCAGGCAACTTAGAACCCAGCCCAGAAGATATAGAATTAACACGCCAATTATTAGCAGGGGCGCAATTTTTAGGCATACCATTGTTAGATCATTTGATTTTGGGCAACGGTAATCATCAAAGTTTACGAGAAATTACCAACCTCTGGAATGATTACCCGCAAGGAGATTAAGGTAATTCGTAATTCGTAATTCGTAATTCGTAATGGGCTACGCTCTAAGGGCAGTTATGCCGCATATTTTAGGCAATTATGTGTTGTAACGGGCATTTAGAGGCATTTTCCTGATAACCGCACCTGATCAGTCGGTGACTACTACCGTTATAAAGATTAAAATTACTTAATAATTCGTTACACTGAGAACAACGAGAGGGTGAAAAAACGACTCTCGCCGTTGAAATCAAAGGTGAACGACATGAACGGCACAATTCGCGTTGGGAATCTTTTCGGTATCCCTTTTTATATCCATCCGTCGTGGTTTTTAGTTCTAGGGTTAGTAACTTGGAGTTATAGCGGCGGACTCATGGCACAATTTCCCCAATTGTCTGGGGGA
This sequence comes from Aliinostoc maniaoense, assembly GCF_058172895.1. Classification (NCBI taxonomy): domain Bacteria; kingdom Bacillati; phylum Cyanobacteriota; class Cyanophyceae; order Nostocales; family Nodulariaceae; genus Aliinostoc; species Aliinostoc maniaoense. Next base: position 949,580 of record NZ_CP187952.1, read on the forward strand.
TTAGCTTTAATACTAGGATTGACGACAGCGTTGTTATTGTTTGCCTCTGTCGTCGCCCACGAGTTAGGACATAGCTTTGTCGCCTTACGTCAGGGAATTAATGTTAATTCCATTACATTATTTATTTTTGGTGGTTTAGCTAGCTTAGAGCAAGAATCAAAAACCCCAGGTGAAGCTTTTTGGGTAGCGATCGCCGGGCCTTTAGTGAGTCTGTTATTATGCGGTATCGTCACAGTAGTTGGTTTTACTACTAACCTATCTGCTCCCTTAACAGCAATTCTAGGTGTGCTGGCATCTGTAAACCTTGCTTTAGCGTTGTTTAACTTAATTCCTGGCTTACCTTTAGATGGCGGTAATATCCTCAAAGCAATTGTCTGGAAAATTACAGGTAATCCCTATAAAGGTGTGACATTTGCCAGCCGAGTTGGACAAGTATTTGGTTGGGTAGCGATCGCCTCTGGTTTAATTCCCCTATTCTTGTTTGGTAGCTTCGGCAACTTCTGGAACTTACTAATTGGCTTCTTCTTATTGCGAAATGCTGGTAATGCGGCGCAATTTGCCAGAGTTCAAGAAAAACTCACAGGGTTGACAGCAGCAGATGCAGTCACAGTTAATAGTCCCATTGTTGATGCTCATCTCACCCTCAGAGAGTTTGCAGATCAGCAAATTGTTCAAGGTAACAACTGGCGACGCTTTTTAGTCACCAATGATGAAGGACAATTAGTAGGAGCGATCGCCTTAGATGACCTACGCAGCGTAGATACAACATTATGGTCACAAACCCAGATCAAAGATGTAATGCGATCGATTCAATCCAGCACGATTCCATCAAATCAACCATTACTAGAAGTAGTGCAACTACTGGAACAACAACAATTATCAGCACTACCCGTAATTCATGACAACGGCGTGTTAGTGGGAATTTTAGAAAAAGCTGCGATTATTCAACTACTACAAACTAACACCCAACCCACCCCTGCATAAACTCCTGATCGAAAAACGCTCCTTCTCTCCATACCCTCAGACTTCCTGGGGGATTTTTTTTGTAGGTGTTTCCCAAGCATTAATATCCGACTAACACAACTCACCACGGAATTTTCTAGCAATACTAGCTCGTTGCTGGGCAAGTGCTACAGCAGCTTGACGTGGGAGGATTCCCGTTTTAGCTGCTGTTTCTAAAACTAGGATAGTATTATGGCGGATTTTATCGGCGACAGCTGGTAAAGCATCAGCTTGTGTTCCGCCGCCATACTCTACAGCCGCACAAATCACCCCCCCGGCATTAGCAATAAAATCAGGTACTACAAGAATATTGCGCTCATGACAGATTCTTTCTGCATCTTCTGTCAGGGGAATATTAGCCCCGGAGATAATGAGCCGAGTATGCAAACGGTTGACATTATCAGTATGGATAATATCTGGTCTAGCGGCTGGTATCCAGATGTCACATTCGATATCAATAACTGCATCTCGATCAAGTTTTTCCCCCTTGGGATAGTCAAGGACACTCTGGCCAGATTCTTTAATAGTAATAAGTTCGTGGACATTGATACCCTGTGGGTTGAATAATGTACCTTGAGAATCTGCGGCGGCAATGAGAATTGCACCCTCAGCAGTTAAGAAACGGGCTGCGTGTTTGCCAACTGAACCAAAACCCTGAATGGCAATCCGCGCCCCAGGTATGTCAAGGTTACAGAACTTACTAGCAACTTCTGCACAAACACTGACACCGAAGCCAGTAGCACCAATTTCATCAAGGGGGATACCACCCATTGCTCTAGGTAGTCCTACTGCACGGTCAATTTCTTGTTTGATCCAAGCCATGCACTGTTCATTAGTTCCCATATCGGGGCCGGGAATATACTCTGTGATGTCTTTAATCGCACGGGCAAAGGTGCGAATTAAGCTTTCTTTAGTTGCTAAGGGTAATTTGGGGTCAGCTAAGATTGCAGATTTACCGCCACCGTGAGGTAATTCAGCGGCCGCATTTTTTAAAGTCATGGCTCGCGCTAGGCGAAAGACTTCTTCTGTAGTGACATCGGCTGCTATACGAACTCCACCAATTGCGGGGCCACAGGCAATATTATCAACAACGACAATGGCTTTTAACTGAGTGGTAGGCTCATATATATAGATAATTTTAGCAGGGCCGAGGTCATCAGCGAATTGGAAGATACTTTCTGGTAATTGAGTGACTGATTGTCGATAATTTTCGGAGATTGTAGAGATCATTTTGAATTTTCTCCTGAATTTTTAATCTGACTCTTACCTCTTTGTTCTTTACCCCTTGATGGTGAGATAAAAAATTAAACCAAACAAAGAATCTTTATCCCTTCAGAGTTTTGGCAAACAGTACGCTTAAATGTTGCAAAGCTGGTGAGATATCGTCTGGGAGCAGACGCACATCTAAAATGCTGAAGCTATCGCTGTCTCGTGCTGTGTTTAATGCCTGTTGTAATTGGGTGCTAGTCTCAATGACAAAGCCGTTACCGCCTAAGACTTGGGCTAATTGGGCATAGTTAATCGAGGGGATATTCACAAAAGCTGCATCTCGATGACCCATTGCCCGGAGAGAGGCGAAAGAGCCATTATTAATAATGATGACAATTGGGTTTAATCCTAAACGTTTAGCTGTGAGCAATTCCATACCGGTCATTTGGAACGCACCATCACCAACTAATGCGATCGCATTCCGCCCACCGTAGTTGTTCGCTCTCCGTAGGGGATTGGCTAATTGTGCGCCAATCACACCAGGAATCCCAAACCCCATGCTGGCATAGAATGCAGGACATAAAAATGATGTCCCTTCTTGAGTTTGGATATCATCGGCAGCAAATAAGGTGTCTCCAACATCAGTTACCAGTATGGTTTTACTGTCAATAAACTGGTTGAGTTCGTAGAGTAATCCACTCATGGAAATCTGTCCTTGGGATGGTGTGACACGGGGTTTGATTGTCATGATGGTGGATAATTCCCGATTAGGTAGATCAGGACTGCTAGATAAAGCATTGATGAAATCCTCAAACCTCACATTGGGGTATTCGTGATGCTTAATCGCAATGTGTTCAGAAGTGGCATCAACAGTACGATTTGGGTGAAGATGGGCGGTAAACATACCCAGATTAAGATCGCTCAAGAACACACCCAACATCAGCACACAGTCTGATTCTTCAACGATTTGCCGCACATGAATATCACCTGCCTCACCGTTGTAGATGCCAATGTATTGGGGATGACTTTCAGGAAAAACTGACTTACCTAACATGGTGGCGCAAACAGGCACACCTAATTTCTCTGCTAGTGCTATAACTTGGGGTTGCAAACCAAAGCGGTGTACCTCAACACAAACTAGAATCACTGGTGATTTAGCTTGATGCAGCATTGTGAGAGTTTCTGTCAAGGCTTCTGTGAGGGCATCTGTATTAGTGCGCTTGATGGGTGAGGAATAGTGTTCTGCCGCCTCAATCTCTGCATAAACCAGATCACGGGGAATTTCTAGATAAACTGGACGTTTGAAGGTGAGAGCGTAGTCTAGGGCGCGATGAATTTTGGCATCGGCAGTTTTAGGATCAGTAAGGGTGGTAGCGTAGACAGTGACTTCTTCGTAAACGCGCCGTTGGGTATCAAAGGTTTTGACTTTATGATGTAACAACTGATGTTGTTGTCGTTCTTGAATGCCTGGTGAGCCACTTAGAATTACCAAGGGTGATTTCTCAGCATAAGCACCTGCGACGGCGTTCACCATATTTAACCCACCCACACTGTAAGTAACTACAGCTAACCCCAAGCCCCGAATGCGAGAATAAGCATCAGCAGCAAAGCCAACACAAGGTTCATGAGTCATGACGATGGGTGTAATTTGGCTGGCGGCTAAGGCATCAAATAGTGTCAAGGCAAAATCTCCAGGGATGCCAAAGGCGTGTTCTACACCTTGTCTGTATAAGATGTTGAAGATATGGGGAGCTAGTTGAGGCATCTTGATTTACCTCTCCACAGAATATGTTGATTTAATTGTTCCTGTCTAAAGTACGGAGATCATCTATCTGGGCGAATACTCCGATATTTATCGGTGCGAATATCACTGATCACTGTATCAATCTGAGGTTTTGCTTCTCCTAAAGTAGCTAACAGATGCGCGCCTAATTCTAATGCGGCTTCAAATTCTGGTTGAACTACTTCCTTTGCTCCCATTTGAGTCAGGAGATCAATTTCATGATCATAGTGCGATCGCGCAATCACATCTAATTGTGGGGCGATGACTAACGCTCGTTGCAAAAGTAATCTAGAACTAGCAGGATCAGGTAAAGCGATCGCTAAGGCTTTGGCAGTTTCTAAATGGGTTTTTTGTAATACAAAGTCAGAATCAGCATCACCAAAAATGTAGGGGATGCGCTGCATTCTTAATCTTTGAATGGCGGCTTCGCTATTTTCAATTACCAACACTACATATCCTTGGTTGAGCAAAATATTCACAATTACTTGCCCCACTCTCCCATAACCTGCAACCACCACATGACCGCTAATACTTTCGGGGATTGACAGGATGTTGGGTTCTGTAAATTGTCTGAGAGATTTAGCAATCAATGGTATTTGAGTCAGACGCTCTAACAATCGAGGCGCAATATTGAAGCATAAGGGAGTTAGAACCAGTGTGATTGCTGTTGTTTCTAATAGTAGAAAATATGTTCTTTCGGGAATAAGTTGCAATTGTAAACCGGCTAAAGCCAAGACAAAGGAAAATTCTCCGATTTGGTTAATACCCAAACTCGTCAAAATAGCAGTTTTCAATGAGTAACCAAACTTTAAAATAATCGGCATCACAATCATGGCTTTACCCACCATAACTAAAGCTACCAGTCCCAAAACTAACCCCAAATTTGCCAGTAAGATGCGGGGATCAATTAACATCCCAATGGAAGCAAAAAACAGACAAGCAAAGGTATCTCTTAAAGGTAAAACCTTAGCTAAAGCATGATCTGCATAGTCAATTTCCGAAACCATTAAGCCGGCGACAAATGCACCCATTTCAATTGATAGCCCTAGTTGAGCAGTCACCAAAGCCACACCTAAACATAAAGCAATCACCGTCAGCACAAATAACTCAGTACTTTCCGTTGCGGCAACGTTACTAATTAACTTTGGCACTACCCAACGACCGCAGGCGATCGCTAATCCTAAAAATAGTAAAACCTTTAATAAAGCTATACCTAAAGCCGCACCAATTCTTTCTGGTTGATTAAGAGCAGGTAAAATTGCTAACATTAAACCCAAAGCTAAATCCTGAGCAATTAAAATTGCCAGCATCACTTGGCCGTGAAGTGTATTTGTTTCACCTCGTTCTCCTAGGGTTTTTAAAACTACCGCCGTGGAAGACAGAGAAAGCACCACCCCCAAAAAAATGCCTTGGGTAAAGTTCTCCACCCAACTCAGGGCAATTGTTAAAAATGCGACTAAAGCCGTAGTTAGCCCAATTTGTAACAAGCTACCTTTAATAGCAATATCTTTCACCCGCTTCAATTCCGTTAAAGAAAACTCCACCCCCAAAGCAAACAACAAAAAAGCTACACCGATAGATGCTAAAGATTGAATACGTGGTACATCACTTAACAACTTAAAGCCATAAGGCCCTACAGCTAATCCAGTCACTAAATAACCCAGTAAAACAGGTTGCCGCAGTCGATGAGCAAGGTATCCTCCTAATGCGGAAGCACCTAGGACAATTGTAAAGTCAAGAATTAAACCATGTTCTGCTGCCATATTTTTTTAGTATTGGTGACAATGTGTCAGTCTTGAAAATATCTTTGCGTAACTTCTGTTTTGAGGGTATATTTTTGATTGATCGAAAACTTCTATCTAGTGTTGTGTTAACGTTAGTTCGATAAACTTTAAAAACACCTCTCCATAGCTTGCTACTCTACGAGTTCTCCGTTCGTGGTAGCGTTGCGTAGCAAAGGAGTACCCGCAGGGTACGTTGATTTTTGTTCCCCCTTCTTTAAGCTATCCATTACCGGGATCTTTCTTAACAGAAAGTAAAAATACTTAAAAGAACGTGAGTTCGACGACTGGAAAAAACCCCTCTCCATAGCTTGCTTCCCGCAGGGTACCTCTCCCCTGCAAGGAGAGAGGCTTTAAAACCTTGATTTTCCTTGATATATCATGCTTTTTACTCCCCTCTCCGCGTCGGAGCGAAAAGTCTGAGCGGAGGTTTCCTCCGATGGCTTCGCCAACGCCAAGGGCGAACAGAACTTTTCAAGAGAGAGGGGTTGGGGGAGAGGTCAGAAAAGACTTGTCGAACTCACGTCTCTATAACCCTGATTTGTTCGTTTTTCATTCTCAATAAAAAAAGACTGTTTTAGCGAGAAGAATAAATGATGATTTGTCATTCTCTTAGCAACAGCGTAACGCACCTAATACAAAAATATTAGGTGCGTTACGGCTTACGCCTAGCACAACGGCAATATTGCAGGAGGAAAATCCACACTGCAATTTGCCTCCCCTACATATACTTAAATTTTTTCAGAAATCAAATCAGATTCTTATATCTTAATTTACAGGCAGAATTTCCTTATTTACTTCAAATAAATGGGGGTTTTTGGGGTCAACTGTGACTCTTAACCACTGTACATTGGGATCACCAAAGGTTTCAACGCGAGTAAAATTAGTGATGACTGTACGGGGTGGAGTGTCAATATTTAAAGGTTTGTCAATGCGGAAGTAATGGGTATCTCCATTCACAATCATGACAGGCTTACTATATTCTTTTAATTCAGCCTTTAATGTGTCAATAAAATCACTAAACCCATTTTTGGCTTTATCATCTGCATTAGTTGGAACACTAAAATTATTCGGGTTAGCATGGATAACAATTACCATCCCCAGATTCTTTTTAGTTTTAGCTGTCGTAAATGCTTTTTTTAACCAAATTAAATTAGCTGCATTCCGTTCAGCATATTCTGCATCATTTTCTGCGTTGCGTCCTAAATTATTGTTACTACCAACAACGTGAATACCTGCAAATAAAACATTATTAGTAGTCCAGTAAACATTTTCACGGAACTTACTATACTGAGGATCTTGACTTTGGCGATTGAGCTTAATTGTTCTTTGTCCTAAACTTCTGTTGCCTTGAGTAAAGATTTGACGTAATTTTTCTAATCTCTCTAGAGGATCATATCCCCCTGCGGCTGGACGGTGACAATCAGTCCACTCATTATCACCAAATAAATAAATTAATGGATGTCTAAATTGGTTAAATTCTTGGTATCTTTGCAGAAAAAGTTCATTAGTACAGAGGCTAGAGCCACTTTTAAAATCTCCATCATGAATGACGAAATTAACCCAAGATTTATTGATGTCTTTAATTAATTTTTGGAACTCTATTTCTTGTCGTGCGTCATAGGGTATATCGCCAATGAGTGCAAAGTCAAAACTCTTGGGGTTACGGTAATAAAAGTTAAAGGGTAGCTGTGCATTAGCTGAAGATACAAAAATTGTAGAAATACTAACCACTAAAAACAGCACTAAGACACCCAGTATTTTTTTAAACTTCATCTTCTAATATCCTATTGTGATGAAAAATCACTGGTAGCTTAATAAGGTTATATTAAGAAGAAATTAAGAAAAAGCTGATTAATTGTTATCACCAGAGGTAGATGTAAAACATTACCAAATGTATCAATGTAAGTTACGTACTGGAATAGCCGACTTTTCCGTTTTACTGTGACAGCAACTAATCAAAATCCCACTCAGCCCCAACAATGGCATACTTTGTCTGGATCAAGGGTAGCAGAAAACTTAGGCACAAATCTCGACACAGGTTTAACTACCGATGAAGTGACAAAACGACGAGAACGTTTTGGTACTAATGAGCTTAAAGCTAAACCCGGTAAAAGTCCATTGCTCAGGTTTTTGTTGCAGTTTCACCAACCGTTGCTGTACATTTTGCTGATTGCAGGTGCAATTAAAGCGTTCATTGGGCAATGGGTAAATGCTTGGGTAATTTGGGGTGTAACTCTGATTAACGCGATTATCGGTTTTATACAAGAGTCAAAAGCCGAAAGTGCGATCGCAGCCTTAGCTTCTTCAGTACAAACCAATGCAACTATCCTCCGCAACAATCAAAAGGTACAAGTTCCCTCCACCGAGTTAGTACCAGGGGATGTTGTCTTACTCGCTTCTGGTGATAAAGTACCAGCAGATTTGCGTCTGGTACAATCCCGCAATCTCCAAGTGAATGAATCAGCCCTGACAGGTGAGTCGGTGGCTGTGGAGAAAAACACCCAACCACTTAATCTAGATGCACCTTTAGCCGAACGCACCAACATGGCTTATGCTGGTAGTTTTGTTACCTTCGGCACTGGTAAAGGTATTGTAGTTGCTATCGGTGAAGCCACAGAAACCGGGCGCATTTCTCAACTCATGGAACGAGGTACAAGCCTCAAAACTCCCCTAACTCGGAAATTTGATAAATTTAGCCGCACTTTACTATATATTATTCTCGGTATAGCTGCATTGACTTTTGCCGTGGGGCTAGGATACGGCAATTCTTGGACAGATATGTTTGAGGCAGCGATCGCTTTTGCTGTAAGTGCGATTCCTGAAGGTTTGCCTGCTGTAGTTACAGTAACATTAGCTATAGGCGTTTCCCGTATGGCTCGCCGTCATGCGATCGTGCGGAAGTTACCAGCTGTAGAAACTCTGGGCGGTGCTACAGTCATCTGTTCTGATAAGACGGGGACATTAACAGAAAACCAAATGACTGTACAGGCCATTTATGCAGGTGGTAAACAATATACCACCACTGGCACAGGCTATATTCCAGAAGGAGAAATTTTATTAGATGAACAGCCTATAAATAGGGATAATTCTCCTGTGTTGATAGAATGTCTCAAAGCCGGATTGTTATGTAATGATTCCCACCTAGAACAAAAAGCAGGAGAGTGGCAGGTTGTAGGCGATCCCACAGAGGGAGCATTGATAGTTGTTGCTAATAAACTACAGCTAGAACGCAGTCAGGTAGAACAGGAAATGCCCAGAGTAGATGGTATTCCCTTTGAGTCTGAGTTTCAATACATGGCAACTTTGCATGATGATGGGGAAAGCAGAGTTATCTATGTTAAGGGTTCGGTAGAGGCAATTCTACAACGCTGTCAGCAAATGTTAGAGGCTGAGGGTAATCTAGTTCCTATAAATCCAGATACCATCCATCAAGAAGTTGATGCTATGGCACATCAGGGTTTACGGGTGCTGGCTTTTGCCAAAAAATCAGCTTACACTGCTCAAGATGAACTAGATCATGCACATATTGACAAAGATTTGATTTTCTTGGGATTGCAAGGGATGATTGATCCACCAAGAAAAGAAGCGATCGCGGCTGTGGCAGCTTGTCAAAATGCTGGTATCCAAGTCAAAATGATTACAGGTGATCATGCGGTAACTGCACGAGCGATCGCTAAACAGATGGGTTTTAATAAACATGGGGAAGTTTTGGCTTTCACAGGTAGCCAACTCGCCCAAATGGATCAATCCCAACTAGCGACAGCCATTGAAGATGGCACAGTATTCGCGCGTGTTGCACCAGAACAGAAACTCCGCATTGTCGAAGCACTACAATCTAAAGGTGAAATTGTAGCGATGACAGGGGATGGTGTAAATGATGCCCCAGCCTTAAAACAAGCCGAGATAGGGATTGCAATGGGGGCGGCGGGTACGGAGGTAGCCAAAGAAGCCGCAGACATGATTTTGACTGATGATAACTTTGCTTCCATTGAAGCAGCAGTAGAAGAAGGGCGTACTGTATATCGTAACTTATTGAAAGCGATCGCCTTTATTCTCCCTGTCAATGGCGGTGAGTCAATGACGATTTTAATTAGTGTACTACTAGCTAGAATCTTGCCGATTTTATCTTTACAAGTGCTGTGGCTGAATATGGTTAATTCCATCGCCATGACTGTACCCTTAGCCTTTGAGCCAAAATCAGAACGGGTAATGCAACAACCACCACGCAGCCCCCGCGAACCCTTACTTTCCCGCAGTTTAATCAAGCGTATTTTGGCAATTTCTGTATTTAATTGGATTTTGATTTTTGGTGTATTTGAATGGATAAAACAAACTACAACTAATGTTGATTTAGCTCGAACAATGGCAATTCAGGCTTTAGTTGCTGGCAGAATTTTTTATCTTTTAAGTATTAGTCAACTAGGGAAGGCTCTAATTAATCAACTCCGAGGAATTAAACAGACTATTAGCGATGCTTCCGCTATTGGAATTGGCATTGCTTGTGCGATTATTTTACAGATTATCTTTAGTCAATGGAGCTTAATGAATCGGTTATTTTCTACTGCTCCCTTGAATTTACAACAATGGTTTATTTGTTTGCTTGTAGGTTTACCAATGATTCCTTTAGCAATCTTAGTCAATCGCTTTGATCCTCTTGATTAAAAAACCATCAATTTTGAAGTAAGTAGAACGGCGTGAATAATTCAAGGTTTGTAGTAGGGACTTTAGTCCTCTCTTAAGGGCTAAAGCCCTTACTACAAGCCCATTCAATTAAATTTTACATTACTTAATGTAGTTTGTTTTTTCTCGCCGACTTACTTAATGAGTAATGATTAAGAAGGCAGGGAGCAGAGGGGAAAGATTCTCGCCCTTGCGCCCTCCCCCCTGCACACGGCAATATTAGGTTGGTGAACTACTAGCTTTAAGCCTTAATATTGTAATCTTAAGCCTTAATGTCGTGATGTTGAGCCTTAATATTGTAATCTTAAGCCTTAATATTGTGATGTTAAGCCTTAATGTTGTGATGTTAAGCCTTAATGTCGTGATGTTGAGCCTTAATGTTGTGATGTTAAGCCTTAATATTGTAACTGTAAAAATTGTGAGTTGAGTAAAGCGATCGCGTCAGACAAGCAAACCTCTAGCAACTTCATTTAAATAACTTACAAATGCTCACTATTATTGGTTGTGGAAATCTCAATCGCAGTGATGATGCTGTAGGTGTTATCATAGCTCAACGCCTACAAAAATACCTAGCTGAAAATCCCCATCCCAACGTGCAAGTATACGACTGTGGAACAGCCGGGATGGAGGTAATGTTTCAAGCTAGAGGTAGTAAAAAATTAGTAATTATTGATGCTAGTTCAAGCGGTTCTGAACCTGGAGCAGTGTTTGAAGTTCCTGGGGAAGAATTAGCAGCATTACCAGAACCTAGTTATAACCTGCATGATTTTCGATGGGATAATGCTTTAGCTGCGGGGAAGAAAATCTTTCAAAATGATTTCCCCCAAGATGTCACTGTCTATTTAATTGAAGCAGCAAACCTTGATTTAGGACTAGATTTAAGTCCTGTAGTGCAGAATGCTGCTAATTTAGTATTTGAGAAAATTACTCAAATCATTAGTAATTAATGCTGGGCATAGGGCATTGGGCATTGGGCATAGGGCATTGGGCATTGGGCATTGGGCATTGGGCATTGGGGTAAATATTTCTCCCTTGTCTCCCTTGTCTCCCTTGTCTCCCTTGTCTCCCTGCCCCCTGCCCCCTGCTCCCTGCCCCCTGCTCCCTGCTTCCTTTCAAGCCATATCTCGATATACAGACAATTCATCTACCCTCATTTCAAAGGGTACACCTTCACTCTCTGGGGGACAAACGCGAATTTTGGCACTGCTGACTATTTGGTTGAGTAATGTACCCATTGGTACAAGTTTTTGTAACACCCGCCAATTTGTAACTTCATCTGGACATTCAATCACTAATGTCATAGCATTGGCTTGAGTGGTGACATACCATCGACAGTTAGACAAGAGATTTTTGAGAGTGCGATCGCAAGCTTCATAAAAGTACCTGCTAATCGAATACTCTAGTTGCTGTCTCAAGATAATATCCGCCGAAGATGGCTGCATAGGATGATGATCATCACTGTTAAAATAAAAACTCTGCCCTTTCATTTCTGATTACAATCCTAAGTTAAATTCCAATTGCTACTGCATAAAGCACATCCTTATCTGTTTCTAAGAACTTCTGGGTTTCATCATCATAAAAAGCACCAATGCCACAACATTGAATGCCTATATAATTACTTGCCAGATAAATTCTTTGTCCCAGAAATCCAGCTATTTGCATAGCGGTTTGATAGCTGGTATATTCACATACAAGGAAAAAAATCACACCACAATTTTTAGCGATCGCTTGATTAATACACAAATAACTAGTTTCTTCACTAAAGTTACCTGCTTTCACCAAATTCACGCCTTTATATAACCCTGGTGACATTCCTGCAACGCGATGCACCACCGAATAAACTTCTATTTTTTCAAAGTTTGCCGTTGGGATTTGCTGATTTAGTCTTTGCAAGACATATAAATACTGTTCTTGCAAAATAGCCTCTTTCCGGAAACGTCTAAATGAACGTCTATTCCAGACAGTTTGGTAGAATTTTTCAGGCTCAAAATCAAATTGAGGCTGTTGAAATTGTTGTTGGCGACTGGTTTGACAAGCTGTCGCTTGATAGCTATCTTCAATAAATTGATTAGCTTCAAAATAATCTGTACCACAAACAAAAGGAACTTGTAACCTCAGTTGTCTTACTTTTTTAGCTTGTACTTCACCAGATACTGCACAAGCAGTAATAAACTCTTTATTCTCAAATCCTAACGCTGTATTGAGAGCGAGTTTATCAAAGTCAAAAATTAACTGAAAATCACGCTCATGGAGATAAGCCGATGCTGCAACAGCACCTAAATGATGTCCGCTATCTAACAGACAATATCTTATGCTCCTGTTTTTATATTTCCAGCTAGACCTATAATAAACAGAACTAATTAAAAAAATGAATCCCTTTATACTTTTGCTTGGTATAATATAACTCTCTAACCCATCATCAATTAATTCATAGATCAGAGTTAGACAATTATTCTCAACTTCTATATGATAAATACCGTCTACTATTTCCGGCATTCCGCGAATTTGTACATACACCTCAGTAGGGTACAACGCGCCTGCTGATGGATTTACCCGTAGTTTATGTGCAGCATTTTTATACAATTTATCTAAAGTAACAGCACTAGTTAACAAAATAAAAGAGTGAATTTTATTATTGAGATTTAATTTCACTCTTTTATAAAATTTTGGATAAACTTTAAATGCAGATGGTTGAGTTGTATAATCTACGTAATTTGGATCAAGCTGCACAGATAAGTAAGAATGCTTGGTAGTTTCATGAATAGTTTTACCATCTAAATTATTTTGCAGCATTTTTCAATATCCTTAAAACATCTATAGTGCTAGCAAAATCAATTGCCCTATAGTCATCCAAATTTTTTAAATCTAAGTTAGGATGGTATTGTAGAAGTAACTTCAATACTTCTGCTTTCCCAGATGATGCAGCATACATCGTAACAGTTGCACCATTATCATTTTGATTATCAATATTAATTTGATGCCCTAATAAAAAATCAATTAAATCGAAGTGATTACCAAAACAAGCAAACCACAGAGCATTATTCCCATCATTATTTCTAGCATTAATATCAGCACCAGCATGAATTAATGCTTCAACAACTGTAAAAACTCCTGCTCGTGTAGCTTTCATTAAAGCAGTATCACCATTTTCACCACGCTGATTTAAATCTGTGCCGTTGTAACCTTTTGCCGCTAACCATTGCTGAGTTTCCGCACTTAAATTGGAATTGCTTGTTTGATTCATCATGATTCTTTGTGTTGATAAATAATTTACGCAATAATAGGTAATGGTGGGAATTACCCACCATTTCTAAACACAATGCTATAGAATTATGACGCTGAAAGCTGTAAACTCAGACTCTAAAGTGTCAAAAGGCATTACCTTTTTACTTTCACAGCTAGACAGTAGCAAACACTGGTTTTTCTGCAAAGATTTCTCTAGCAGATTTATCAGGTTTAGGTAAGCCATAATAACAGGCTTCTGTTTCCAGTTCGTCTACAATATCCCAAGCTTCAATAGCTCGTTTAGAGTCTGGGCCATAATTAGCAGAAATTGCGCGAGCATCAGAGATAGCTCTGTGCAGTTCTTTACGCAAGAACACTAGTTTTGGTTTAGCAATAAAGTCATCCTTGCTGACAATATCAGTAACAGAAATTACACCCAATAATTCACCACGAATTACAGGCGCACACCACACATTTGTATTCGTTAATAAACGTGCTACATATTCTACATCGAGATCAGGATCGATAACGATGCAGGGTTTACTCATAACTTCGTAGACATGAACTTTGTCAGGATCTTTACCATAAGCAACAACCTTACCTGCAATATCAGCCACAGTCACGATACCGTAAGCATCAGCACTATGACGAGGTTCTACAATTAACGCACGCAGTCCTTTGAGCCTCAATAGTCTGACTGCTTCTGCTACAGTTGCGGAACTGCTAATAGTAGCAACATCTTGAGTCATAATTTGTTTGGCTCTCATAATTACTGCTCCTTATGTTTGCAAGGACGGAAATTATTACTAAACTGATGCAATTTTGCCAAAACTATTTCTGCATAGGCTGCACACTTAACTTAAATTCGCCATGAATTTTCAGTTAATGTATTGGCTACCTGCAAAAAACGTTTCAGGTAAGTAGACATACCTTTCATTTAGTTCCGTAACTATTTCACACCTTAAGAAGTCTGGTTAATTTGTCTTCACAATTTACGCAGTTTCTACCTCATTGAAGCTCTCTGGCTGTCTATCAAAATTTTTGTGTTTGACCAGTATTAAGGTAGTAATGTCTCAATCACCCGGTTATCGCTCTTTGCTGAAGTTTCAGTTCACTAGCAACAATTTAGCTTACTTATATATTATCACTCTGATAAGTTGAAATTATGAACGTTTATAAATATTGCCGTATATATTCGTTAAAACCGCTTAAAAATTACTACATTAACAGCAATTTTTATAGTTATGGCGTATCATGCTAACTTTTAATTTGAGTGGATATCATGAAAATAATGATTAAATAGCTTTTACACATATCAAGGTCAATAAAATCATTATTAAATTGCTATCTACACGAACAAAACCGAAAATGGCTTACTAAGACGGTGTATTTTTGTAAATTGTTGATTATGTAAATGAGTAATGAGTAATGAGTAATGAGTAATGAGTAATGAGTAATGAGTAATGAGTAATAAGTAATGAGTAATGAGTAATGAGTAATGAGTAATGAGTAATGAGTAATGAGTAATGAGTAATGAGTAATGAGTAATGAGTAATGAGTAATGAGTAATGAGTAAGAAATTTATTTATGTTTATCTAATACCAATTTTTTATAAAGCTGCATATAATTTGATCCCCCGTCGTCCCGGAGGGCGGCGCGGGGAGTATGTCACACTGATGTTAAAATAGTGATGTAGCGATCGCCATTCAACAAAGAAAACTGAAAGGTGTGGAGACAGCTTTTCAAGTAACAATAGTTTAAATCTTTTTACTCCTGAATTAACTACTTCTAATTTTGTCTTTCCGTTAAATACTCAAAATGAATCGCCAAAACTTTGAAAATATATTCCTTAAATTCGCGCCAGCTTTTCTGATTACTACTATATTAGTAATTTTCTTTATTCAGCCAACCTTGGCTAAGGACAAAGTTAAAATTAAAGGCTCAGAATATAGCGGTAACGGTTGCCCTCAAGGATCTGCTAGTGTCAGCGTTAGTCCTGACGGACAGGAGTTAAGTATTTTATTCGATAAATTTGTCGCTTTAGGAAATCAAGCAGCAGAATCACGCAAAAGCTGTACCTTTAGTATTCCAATTCAAGTTCCTCAAGGTTTTCAAATTTCTATCTATGATGTTGATTATCGAGGATATGTTGCACCTAAAACAATAGGAAGACTAAGAGTAGAATATTTTTTTGCTGGGCAGCGTGGCTCTGTTTTTTCTAGAACCTTTAAAGGCGAAACTGACTACAATGTTCGAGATAAATTAGTGAATATGCGTGGTGCATGGTCAGCTTGTGGCGATAATATAAATATGCAGTTGAATGCTGCAATGATCGCCAGTGGTCAGGGAATAGCCACTGTTGACTCATTTGATCTGGCTCACCGTGGTTTGATTTATTACATTAAATATCGTCAATGTAAAAAGTAAAAGTTGGTTTAATTTTTAATTGCTCTATCGGCAGATTATCCTCCTACCGATGAAGTTAAACATTAAGTATCTCTAAATAATTCGCACATAGATGGCGCGCGCTAAATCTTTGTCAATTTCTAACAAAATGCTACCAACTTTTATTAACAAGGAAGGAAATTCTTGTTCTACAGTGATAGTAACACCTGTAGTTAAACCTAGTGATTTAAGGTTTGTGAGAATCGCCTGATTTTGAACATTGCAGGAAACAACTATACCTTTTTCTCCCAGTCTGAGTAATTCTAAAGAGCAGCCAGATATACTAAATGGAGTAAACATAACTAGTTATTTACTTAAATTAACATTTAAAAATAATCAGGATGAAGTATTTAGTTCATCCTGATTAAAAACACAATTTCAAAAGCTGTAAATAGTAGCGACTACAGCAATTGATTAAACGAGATATGGTTCTTGATGGGTCTTGATTGTGCAGTTAGAACGAGGATAGGTAACGCACAATAGAGCAAATCCTTTACCCATTTGTTCATCATCTAAGAAGATTTGATCATCTTGGTTGATTTCACCTTCGACGACTTTACCTACACAGCTAGAGCAAGAACCTGAATGGCAAGAGAAAGGTAATTCAATACCATTTTCTTCTGCACCATCCAAAATTGTGGTATCTTCGTCGATTTCAATTGTGGTGTCGAGGTTGTCTTTTTTGTTGATCAATCTAACTTGATATGCTGCCATTTTCCGGTTCTCCTCAAGATTTATCGGATGGAAATAATTTCTCGAAGTAAATAAATCTCCCTTAATGCTTCGAGAATTGGGGCGGAGAAAGACACCGCTTTTGTTGCGAGATAAATACAAGCAAGTGTCTATTTTGTTTAAGGGAAACTTTTTAGCTGCAAGGTACGCCTTCAGGGGAGCAATCACCAGCTTTGAAGGATTTACCACAACCACAGGTACTAGTTGCATTGGGATTAGTGAACTTAAAGCCGCTTTCCACCATACCCTCAACAAAATCAATCACTAGTCCTTCTAATAAAGGTGCGCTTTTGGCATCTATATAAACTGGTACTTTACCTTGCTGGATGACAATATCATCTGGCTGGGGTTGGCTGGTGATTTCCATACCATATTCATAGCCACTGCAACCACCATCTTTGACAGAGACGCGGACACCTTTAGTAGTTGTTTCATCACTGTCGCCAGCCGAACCGCGCAAAAATGCCCGCAGACGAAATTCTGCTTTTTCTGTTAAAGTAACTGTCATCGAAACTCCTGATTTGTAGCGATTGGTGTTGTTAGTGATGGGTGATGGGTAGTTAACTATGTGTGCAATTGCTACTGGTTTCCATTGAATTGGATTGAGCGTATCGCCAAGGTGCGTTATTACCGCATACTGGACAAGAGCGATCGCGTTGAGAACGCCTCTTAGCAAATTCCATCCGATTCAAGTCAATGGTGAGTAATTGCGACAACAAAGGCTGACTAAATCCAGTAATCAGCTTGATGGCTTCCAGTGCTGTCAAACAAGCCAGTGTTCCAGACACCGCACCCAGCACAGAAAAACCACGCCGATCCCACTCAGGTTTCTCTGGGAAAAAACAGGACAAACAAGGAGTCACACCAGGAATAATGGTAGTTAAATAAGCCTCCATCCCGCTCATCGCTGCTTCCACCATTGGCTTTCGCCAGCGTACACAAGCAGTGTTCAACAAATCACGCTCTGTAAAATTGTGAGCGCAATCTAGAGCCATATCCGCAGACTGCACTAACTCATCTACATTTTCTGGAGTGATATAGTCATGAACTGCTTCGATTTGGATATCAGGATTGATCGCCTGTAAGGTTTCTTTGGCTTTGAAAACCCTCGGTTTACCTACCCAATCATCCGTCATCAAAACCTGGCGATTCATATCGTCCATCCGCAGATCACCGCCTCGGACTAGGATTAACCGCCCAACGCCTGCTACTGCTAGGTAAAGCGCAGCCGTACCACCTAATCCTCCCACACCAGTCACTAAAACCGTCGCTGACTTCAGACGCTTCTGAGCTACTTCGCCAAAATTGGGGAGCATCATTTGGCGACTATAACGTTCTAACTCGGTAGGCGTTAGGTTGATCACTTTATACCTCCTAATCAGACGTGAGTTCTGTCAGCGTGATTACATTTTTAGGCTTGTCTTTGAATACCTTGAACAGTTTTTGTTCTTGGGGTGAAGATTCCAAAAATGTCTGATAAGCCTGTTGTAATGCTAGTGAGTATTGATTTAACTTTTCTTCGTTGCTCAGTTCAGAATTGCTGTCAATTTCACTGATGAATTGTGAGAATTTTTTCAGAATATGTAAACGATTTACATTAACAAGTTTGGGGTCATATTCTAATTCAAAGAATTTAAAATATTCTTCAGCGTCGGTAAGTTTTTTGAACTCTTCAATAGTTTTAGTCATTTGCCTTGCTCCAATTGCTTGAGATATTTTTTGAGTTCATCAAGCTGATGATAAATTTCATAAGTTGCGGCTGCAACTTCCATTAATTGTGTGTAATTTGTGGGTAAGCCTTCTGCTAAGTCGTGCAAATCCATTTTCATTTGTCCGGCTTTGCTGTTGAGGCGTTTGATTTTATTTTTGAGTTCTTCAATGCTGGTGTTTTCTACTTGCATTGGGGGGTGATTGTATCAATATTTGGGCGGGGATGGATGGATTTTTAAGGTTCGCGCATTCGCCGTAAGGCGTTCCCGTAGGGTAGGCGCAAAGGCGCAAAGAAGTGCGAATAGATCATCTATTTACACCTTTGCGTTACTTTGCGTAAACCTCCGCGTTCCTTTGCGTTTCAAACTCTGATTACAACTTACTCACTTCGCGGAAGCGGGTGGCTAAATCTAGTCCTTTAGTGACGAATTTTTCGCCTTCTTCTGCTAGTTGTTCTAGGGATTCAAAACCGAAGCGGTGAGCGTCGCGGAGGGTTTTGACGGTGAGTAGTAGGCGACCGGAAAAGACTAAAGCCCAGCCAAAGCCTTCGTGACTTAGGTCAACTACTACTTGGGAAATTAAGCCGGTTTCTTGTTCGATTCTGGCGGCTATGGCGCGAAAAAATGACATGATTCGCGCTTGGGTGACGGCATCAACCTCACCTTCTACGGAAATTTCCCGTTTCTTTTTTTTGGGAACAATGAAGGGTTTTAGTAGTAGTTCGTCTGACCAATTACGGTAAACACCGTAAGCATCTTGTCCGCGAATTTGTAATACTAATGTTTTGAGAAAGGGGGAGGTGGCAACTACATTTGTAGCGGGATCGTTGACACTATTTTCTGCGCTCATACGGTTGCTTCGTCTTCTAGTTCATCTGCAAAGTTTGTGGTTTTGGGTTGCAATGCTTTCCGCAACCAAGGGGGAGGATTACCTTTTAAGGTTTGGACTAATTTAGTCAGGATTCCTTGGATTTCTTCTTGTTCAGAACGTGCTTTAACTGGGGTAACACCTTTTTTAATTAATTTAGCAGCAGCAGTTCCACCAATTGCTGTGACATATACAATGGCACAATCAACTAATGCTGCTAGTTTTGGTGCAACTTTATCTTCATTACCATCTTGTTGTAAGTCACCTTCAAAGTTTAATGTTTCTAAAAATTGATATCCTTCGGCATCGATTTCATAGACATCAATTTCTCTTGCCCAACCAAAGTGAGCATTAATATGTACGTGGTCGGTAGTTGTAAAGGCAATTTTCACTTTCATTCTCCTGCTTTTTTGGTCATTGGGGATGGGGCATAGGGAATTGGGCATTGGGTATTGGTAATTTATTCTCAATTCCCTAATTTTGAATTTTGTATTTTGAATTAATCAGTCTCCAGTCCCCATAAGTGTTTGACTCGTTCTTCTTCTGCTTCTAGAAATAGGTTGCCGATGCCAAATAAGACTTCCATTGAGCCGCGATAGCCTACTTTTGTGAACAGACCATTGCCTAAACGGTCGTAAATAGGTATACCGAGGCGATAAAGTGGGATGGAAAGACGTTTGGCGATCGCAGCTAGGTTAGAATTACCAATCAGCAGGTCAGATCCAACTGCCAATTCTTCTAAGTCTTCTAAATCTCCGATGGTCACGCTCTTGATGGGGAGTTTTTCTAACAGGGGGGAGCGTGTTGTGGTCACGGCTGCATGAATTTGCGTCCCCATCGATTGCAGAAAGCGCACTGTTGACCACATCAAATCCGGTTCTAATGCTAAGGATACGCGCTTCGCACCAAAGTAAAAGTGCGTGTCTAACATTGCATCTTGCAATTGGCGACGTTGACGGCGGTATTTTTCGGGTACGGGGTTGCTGCTGAGAATGGCTAATGCTTGTAAAAACTCATCTACTGGTTCTAGTCCAGTCAGTTCGCTAAACACTTCGTAAGGAATGCCAAACCGTTGTTCCAGAATTTTGGCTGCACCCCGCATACTTTCACCCAAGGCAATAGTAAAGGCGGAACAACCAACAGCTTTCAGTTGCGCCACACTCGTACCACTGGCGGTGATGGCGGTAAATCCATCTTCTAGATGTCCATCTAGTGACGCGCCAATGTCAGGTACAAAGATGGGGATTAATCCAAAGGAGGTGACGATTTCTTTAATTTCTTGCAAATCCCCTGGAGTAAAGGCAGAACCAGCCAGAATTGTGACTTGCTCACCATTAATTCCACCAGCTTGGGGAATTTGTTTAACTATGCTTTCCACAGCTGCTGCAAAACCATCTTGCAACGCGCCTTTAAAATCGGGTGTCGGTGCAAAAACTACGGGAATGTGAGCAAGTTCTGGATGGCGATCGCGGATATCCTTAAGGAATCTCTCAATATCATCGCCTCTGGTTTCTGTGAGTCCAGTGCTACACAAACCAATAATTTCGGGATTGGATTTCTCAACTAAAGTCAGAATCGCCTGTTCTACGTTCTCCTCACCACCGAGAATAGTCGTTACTTCCGTCATCGCTGTAGTAGCGAGGGGAATCGCTTCCCGAAAGTGACGAACTAACACCACCTTGGCGAAAGCTGTACAACCTTGCGAACCGTGGAACAGAGGAATCATCCCCTTCAATCCCAAAAAAGCCAGCGACGCACCTAAAGCTTGACTTTGCTTGAGAGGATTAACTGCAACTGATTTGTCGGGAACGGTAACGACTGCCATTTAGATTAACTCCTGGGTAGATAGGGAAGCAGGGGGGCAGGGGGCAGGGGGCAGGGAGACAAGGGGACAAGGGGGACAAGGGAGACAAGGGAGAGGGGAGTGTGGGGAGAGAGGGGAGTGTGGGGGGAAAGATTTGTTCTCCACCATCCCACACCTCCCACACCCTGAGCCATTCCCAATGCCCAATGCCCTATGCCCAATTCCCAATGCCCAATCAGATAAATTCTTCGATAGATGTCAGAGTGCGATTTTGATTTTTGGTATATTCGTTAGCCCATGTCCCCATATCTTCATCCCAAGGTGCGGGCTTACGGACTTGTTCCCAAATCGGGCTGTAGAGGGCTTCGTAAAGTTCCCGCGCCATCTCTAACATCCCTACATAACCAGCGTAGGGATGATGACGTTCTTGGTTGATATCGAGGAAGGGAATCCGGGCTTTGAGGGCGGTGTATTGGTTACGACCACCAGCAATTAACATATCTGCTTGCGTATCTTTTACCAGTTGCAAGAGTTCTTTGGCGTTGCCCTTTTCGAGCATGATGCCTTCAGTACCTAACAACTTCTTGATTTTTGCCTTATCTTCTTCCGTACTCTTTCTGGTACTGGTAGCAACTACTTCTATGCCTAAGTCCTTTGCTGCCGAGATAATCGACCAACTCTTAACACCACCTGTATATAATACAACTCGCTTGCCTCTGAGGCGATCGCGGTAAGGAGCAAGTGCCAAATCTAGAGCAGCCATCTCTGACGCAATCAGCTGTTCAGTACGTGCTTGTAAATCAGGGTCGCCCAATTTGGCGGCGATATTCCGCAGACATCGATTCATATCATCGATGCCATAAAAAGACTCTTCAATGTAGGGGATGCCGTATTGTTCCTCCATCTTTTTCGCCATATTGAGCAACGCCCGCGAACAAATCATTACGTTCAGCTTGGCGCGGTGGGCATAGCGGATTTCTTCAAATCGAGCATCGCCTGTAATTTTCGACAGAACGCGAATACCCAATTTTTCCAGTAACGGCAGGACTCCCCACATTTCCCCGGCGATGTTATATTCGCCGATTAAGTTTATATCATAGGGGGTGGTAAACTCCGGTTCTGCTGTCCCGACAACATAATCTAATAAAGCTTCACCGCCAAAACGGTTGCCTAAGTTCTTACTACCAATAAACCCAGGAGCAAATACAGGGATAACAGGAGTGCCAATTTTTTCCGCCGCAGTTTTGCACACAGCATTGATATCATCACCAATCAAAGCTGTCACACAAGTAGCGTAGACAAATACCGCAGTGGGTTTGTAGCGTTTATGAATTTCTAGAATTGCCTTATATAGCTTCTTCTCACCACCGAAGATCACATCATTTTCTGACATATCAGTAGTGAAGCCCATTTTATACATTTTTGGGCCAGAAGAGAGACTACCACGACTACCCCAAGAATTACCAGCGCAGGCGATCGGCCCGTGAACCAAATGAGCCGCATCGACGATAGGTACAAGCGCAATCATCGCCCCATCAAAAGCACAACCCCCTTGAGCCGCCCCTGGTTGTGCTTGTTGACTACAAGACTTATTCTTCTTTGCACCATGTTTCTCTTGATTATGCTCACAGCCAGGCTGGTTGAGCAGCTCATTAACTTTTCTTTGGGTATTCATTCTCTCTTCTCGCACGCGATCGACATTTTAATTTTCAGTTATCAGTCATCAGTAATTCAGTTCTCAACTACCAACCTCATAACTGATGACCGTTCATAATAAACTTCTTGCAAAAATCCTCTATAACCCCGCGAAATACACCTTTGCGTACCTCTGCGTTAACCTCCGCGACCCTACCCTACGGGAACGCCTTGCGGCGAATGCGTTTAAAAAGTCATCCGTGGTTAAATTTTCATAAACATGATCTTTGCAAGAAATAAGGCAAAGACATCATCATCAAATAGACGAAAAGCTTACAGAATCATCTTCTTGTTTTGCCTCTTGCCTTTCTAGCCGCTAGCAAATGTACTTAGTAACATCCTCACCACATTCATCAGCCAGATAAGACAAAGCCCGAAAACGCAACCCTACAAACTCGTCATACAGAGGATTAAGCTTACACAAAGCTGGAATATGAATAGTCCGCCCAAATAGATTAATATTTCGCTCAAACGGACAACAGCAAGGAATTACCTGACAAACGAAATGAGCAAAACGAGCATTTTTAACCGGAAAACGATCAACCAAACGACGCAAAGGACGGAGAACATCAAACGCGCCTGGTTTTTTATAGTTAGGTGGATGAAAATTAGGGTGATGATGGTGAGTGTGAGTTGATGACATACTGAGGAATTTAGAGTGAATAGAGTTAAGTTAGATATTGGTTACTGGGGATTGGGTTTCGGGTAATTCCCTAGTCCCCAGTCCCCAGTCCCTAAGCTCTACCTTTTAATAGAACGCCAAAACCAAGTTCTAGCGAATCAAGTCAAAGGAGATATCGGTCTTACCAGTAATGTTGGTGCAACGATCCATTTCATCCAGAAGGGTGTTAACAACCCAGTTGAGGATGTTTAGACCACCTTGGTAGCCGAGGGTAGAATAGCGGTGTAAGTGGTGACGGTCAAACAGAGGATAACCAATACGTACCATTGGGATACCAGTATCGCGCCACAGGTACTTACCGTAAGAGTTACCGATGAAGAAGTCTACAGGCTCGGTGAACAACAAGGAACGGAAGTGCCACAAGTCTTTTTGAATCCAAACTTTAGCTTCTTTACCGAAGGGGCTAGCAGCAAGGATTGCTTCCATTTCTTTCTTGAAGGTTTCATCACCATTGTTGCAGAGGATGTGTACAGGTTCAGCACCCATCTCTAACAAGAAACTGGTGATAGAGATAATCAAGTCAGGATCGCCGTAGATAGCGAACTTCTTACCATGAATCCAAGCGTAGGAGTCGGTGATAGCATCAACTAAACGACCGCGTTCGATTTCCAATTCTTCAGGAATAGCTTTACCGGTCAATTCAGAGATAGCAGTCAAGAACTCGTCAGTACCTTTAACACCGAAGGGGCGCAATACTTGTGTTTCTTGCTTCCACTGGGTTTTAATGTATTCGCGGGTCTTGGGTGTGGTGTAAGCTTGGAGAGCAACAGTAGCTTTAGCGTTGATAGAATCAGCCGCATCTTCTAGCTTTGTACCACCTGGGTACATATCAAACTCACCAGTGTTCGGTGAATCGAAGTAGTCGCTGCTATCAGACAGGATGGTGTAGTCAACACCCATTACACCCATCATCCGCTTCAATTCGCGGTTGTTACCAACATAGGTATCAAAACCAGGAATGAAGTTGATTTTGCCGTTGCTGGTAGCTTTCTTCTTACCTTCTGTCAAGTTAGACAGAATACCCTTCATCATGTTGTCGTAGCCAGTGGTGTGAGAACCAACGAAGCTAGGTGTGTGAGCAAAGGGAACGGGGAAGTCTTGAGGAATAGAACCAGCGTTCTTAGAGTTAGTGATGAACGCACCTAAGTCATCACCGATAACTTCCGCCATACAGGTGGTGCAAACAGCAATCATCTTAGGCTTGTACAGTTGGTAAGCAACTTGCATACCTTCAATCATGTTGTTCAAGCCACCGAATACTGCTGCGTCTTCTGTCATAGAAGAAGAAACGGCAGAGCAAGGCTCTTTGTAGTGACGGCTGAGGTGTGTACGGAAGTAAGCAACACAACCTTGAGAACCTTGAACGAAAGGTAGAGTACCTTCAAAACCCAAAGCAGCGAACATCGCGCCTACAGGTTGGCAACCTTTAGCGGGGTTAACGGTTAAAGCTTGACGAGCAAAGTTCTTTTCCCGGTAGTCCCAAGATTTTGTCCATTCAGCAACTCTTTCAACTTCTTCAGGAGGATGTGCGCCTTCAAAGTTCTTTCTTTTGTTTTCAAACAGTTCTGTGTATTCTGGCTGTTTGAATAGATCAACGTGGTCTACAATTCTGTCTGGATTCTGTGGCATTTGTCTGTCTCTCTACGCTTGCTGGTTGGTTTAGTAATTGATGTTTAGCAATAGCCTGGGTGACTTACTCCCCTGAAGGGAGTTACGAGTGATGAATCATGAATAATGAATGAAATTTCATGCAGCATTCAGCATTCACCATTCCTCCCTCGTTTCCTGGGGCGCAGACACCCCAGGCTATCCGTCTATTTCCTTGGAACTAGGCAGCAGCCTTAGCTTTTGTAGCGGTTTTCTTCCAAGGTGCGCCAATCAAGTCCCAAGTGGGGCTATTGAGGGCGAGATCCATATCACGAGCGAAGATAGCAAATCCGTCATAACCGTGATAAGGGCCGGAGTAATCCTTTTTGTGGTTTAATGCTTTTGAACAGCTTATTGTTTGCAATAAGCAGTGTTATTCATGAACATTGTTCACCCAAAACAAATTAATTTTTAGGCTAAATATAGGCTAATACCACAGCGATGCAAAATCAGGGTCAAGACAAATATCAACAAGCCTTTGCAGACTTAGAGCCACTTTCATCTACCGACGGCAGCTTTCTCGGCTCAAGTCTGCAAGCACAGCAGCAAAGAAAGCATATGAGAGCAAAAGTGTTACAGGAACTAGATAAGGTAAATCTGCGTTTGAAGTCTGCAAAGACGAAAGTATCAATTCGGGAATCAAATGGAAGTCTGCAATTAAGAGCGACGTTACCAATTAAACCTGGAGATAAGGACACAAAGGGAACTGGGAGAAAGCAATACAATCTCAGTTTAAATATTCCCGCCAATTTAGACGGACTCAAAACGGCTGAGGAGGAAGCCTATGAATTAGGTAAATTAATCGCTCGTAAAACCTTTGAATGGAATGATAAATATTTAGGTAAGGAAGCAACTAAAAAAGATGTAAAAACCATAGGTGATTTATTAGAAAAATTTGCAGAAGAGTATTTTAAAACCCACAAACGCACCACAAAAAGCGAACATACTTTTTTCTATTATTTTTCCCGCACCCAGAGATACACTAATCCTCAAGATTTAGCCACTGCGGAAAATTTTATTAGTTCAATAGAAAAAATCGATAAAGAATGGGCTAAATATAATGCCGCTAGAGCAATATCAGCATTTTGCCAGACATTCAACATTGAGATTGATTTATCTCAATATTCCAAAATGCCCGATCGCAATTCTCGTAACCTCCCAACTGATGCAGAAATACTATCAGGAATTAGCAAATTTGAAGAGTATTTAAACACCAGAGGTAATCAAGTTAATCAAGATGTCAAAGATAGCTGGCAACTCTGGCGTTGGACGTATGGAATGTTAGCCGTATTTGGTTTACGTCCTAGAGAAATATTTATTAACCCTGATATTGATTGGTGGTTAAGTTCGGAGAATGTAGATTTAACTTGGAAGGTAGATAAAGACTGTAAAACTGGGGAAAGACAAGCATTACCTTTACATAAAGAATGGATTGATGAATTTGATTTAAGAAATCCAAAATATTTAGAGATGCTAGCAACAGCAATTAGTAAGAAAGATAAAAGTAATCATGCTGAAATAACAGCATTAACACAGCGAGTTAGTTGGTGGTTTCGTAAAATCGGGTTAGATTTTAAGCCTTATGATTTACGTCACGCCTGGGCAATTCGAGCGCATATTTTAGGGATACCAATCAAAGCTGCGGCAGATAATTTAGGGCATAGTGTGCAAGTTCACACGCAAACCTATCAGCGTTGGTTCTCGCTTGATATGCGTAAGTTAGCTATTAATCAGGCTTTGACTAAGAGGAATGAAATTGAGGTGATTAGGGAGGAGAATGCTAACTTAAAGATGGAGAATGAGAGATTAAAGCTGGAGGTTGAGAAGTTAAGGATGGAGTTGGTTTATAAACGGAGTTGAATTTGATGTATACCAATTTATTTAACGCAGAGATTCATCAACACAGAGAGTAAAAGTTTGAGAGAAAATTTTTGACATTTATACTTTAGTTCACAAATACCAAAAAATTTGCGTTGGTGATTGAGAATATGAATTTAGCTCACGCAGAGGCGCAGAGTCACAGAGACTAAGAGTTGAGAATAGTTGATTTTTGAACTTCATATTCAAATTCAGCACCGCCAAAAGATTTATATCTCGTTACTAGTTCCCTCATGATAGTTTTAGAAAAAAATTTGGGAAGTATAATATTGTAACTAATCTGTAGAATGGAGAGATTTAATGGGAGTTAATGATATCGTCCGCCAAACTCTAGGACAAGTTCCCAATCCAGCTAGTATTGTTCGCAGTATTGATATTCCCAACGCTACTATAGTTATGGGATCAGCAGCAATCGGAGCATTTATTGGTACTAAAATTGGTGGGCCACTAGGTACAGCAGTTGGAACGCTTGTCGGTAGTCAAATTGGTACTTTAGCAACTGGTAACGTGCAGTCTCTTAAAGTAACAGTAAATGGTTTCGGAGCGGTAGAAATAGCATATCGATACGCGTAATAAAAGTAGTAATAGAAGTAGAGTGTGTCAGCTTGAGCGGATGACTTCATCACGAAAATGAATCTATGCTGACGCACCCTACAATATTTTGTTTATTCTATTGAATAACTACAGACTATCCGCAGCTGGTCGCAGACGATATTGTTCCCGAACACCTTTTAATAACTTGGTCTTTGAACCATTTACTTGTAATACTTCTTCTACTTCTAAAAGCTCACCTTTGTGCTTAAGGTTAAGTACCCGACGAATTTCCTTAACTTCATCACGAGAAATATTAAATTTATCTGCCATGCGATTATGAAGTTGTAATTCTGACTCTTTAATTTTTTCATCAGCAATGGCGATTTCCCAAGCTGCACACAAGATTAGGCGATGCTTTAGCCTCTCTTGATCACTTTGGCTACAAGTTTTTTCTCTATGTTCATTATCGAAAGGAATACTTGCTTCTATAATTTGGTCAAAAGTTTTGTGTTCTTTTATAGCTTTCCAAACTAAAGATTGCTCTTGCTCTCTAATACCGGAGGTAGTTATTAATCTATCTACTGTATCTTTCTCCTCATCAGCCAATTCACCATCTATCCAAGCCATTGGTAACGCAGCAATAATAATCTCTGATAAAAATTTACTCATCTTAGCAGCTTCTTCTTTACTACTCCAGTTCTTCAAGCCACTGTAAATTCCGACAGTTGCTAGCACTCCCAGTCCAACAGGAGCAGCAAGTGTTAGTAATGAGTAGGCTGATGCACTAACAACTATACCCGTTGATACTCCAAAAAAACCTTGAACAGCTGTCCAAATACTTGCCGGTACAAATAGTGATGAAGCAACAGCTGAAGTTCCAACACCAGCTAATGTTCCTAAAGATGCACCTGTGCCGAAAGAAAGTGTATCTTTTAACCAACTATCGCTATTATTCTTCTTTAATAAATCTGTATTTAAATCTTGATACTCTTGAATGGAGCTTCTACCAATATATAAATTCAATCCATCTAATTCATGATCAAGGTGGTTCTGAAAAGATTTATCAGCAAAGTCTATGCCGTGTTTGCTACCGTCTTCATAGATTTTCTGGGTAGAATCATTAATAGTAGTTACAACTTTATGCCAGGAATTACCAAAAATTTTTTTCAAATTCTGAATATCAGCTTCTATCTCATCTAGTCCAGCAAAGTTCTCTTTTTTTAGTCTTTCCAAATAATAACCCTTATTGATAGCAAAAATCGTGTCTAAAATGGCAAGAGCAACTACTATAGCGATAGCAGCCGCAATGGGACTAGTAACAGCACCAATTAAGGGAATGCCAGTCCAAGGTATAAGGGAATAAGCCATAAAAGTCAAAATACTACCAATTGCCAAAAGTCCAGCATTAATAATTTTGCGCTCTTTGGCGGATGAATCGATATCAGAATACAAAATTTTTATCAGGCGAATATAGGAAGGAATTTTAGGTATACGAGTTAAGGTGAAATTAATAACAGTAGCCAATACAGGAACTAAAAGAGCAAAAATAGTAGAGAGGAAAGGTAAAACAGCCTGAATAACAAAGGAAAAAATTATGGGCATAATAAATTATTCCAGATAATACTTGTTTGGTATTTTGCAGACAATATTAATTTTTGTTAGTTTACTACTGCTGCTGCTTTCTCTCCATTTTTACGATTCATAATATATATCTTGCAATGGAGTAAGGTGATATTATTTACTATAAAAATTTCAGTATTGATCTGCTTCAGAGAATTTCGGTAACTCTGCAATTCTTTTTTTTACATGATAATAGTAAGCAATTGGTAAGTATCACGCTTCAGCTTGGTTAAAGTATTTCATCATGAACATCAATTAATGCTGACGCAGCCTAGATGATAATTTTTGGGAAAAGAGCGTTAGTGTAGCTTGCCGTAGTTATACATGATAAGTATAAAATTGCAGGTGGATGGGTAGGCGATCGCTTTATCTCTCCATAGATTAGGTATGATATGAGTGTTGGTTTATGGTAGTCTCCGTGCCTGCAAAAGACATTTTTCATCAAGCTGTCAAACGAGGCTTGCAAAAAGATGGGTGGGTTATCACACATGATCCGCTAGTAGTTAAGTTTGGCAAAGATAAAATGTCAGTCGATTTAGGTGCAGAGAAAATCATCGCCGCCGAGCGAGGAACAGAGAAAATTGCTGTTGAGATTAAAAGTTTTGTGGGTGATTCAGAACTGTTTGACTATCACGCTGCTTTAGGACAGTTTCTCAATTATCGATTAGCTTTGCGATTTATTGAACCTGAGCGAATTTTATTTTTAGCCGTTCCGGTTTCAACATATCGCTCACTATTTAGCCGAGAATTTGCCCAAGCTTCTGTACAAGAATATCAGGTCAATTTGATAATTTATGATCCAACTGGAGAGGTGATTTTACAATGGCAAAACTAGATCAATATCGGGAATATATTCAGGAATTACTCACAAAATATGCTAGCTATAAACCTTCAGAGGAAAATGTAGAAGAGCAATTAATATTTGATACAGTTCGAGATCATTACCAAATTCTAGACATTGGCTGGGATGGATATGACCGAATTTATAACTGTGTCATACATCTCGATATTAAAGATGAAAAAATATGGATTCAGCGCAATATGACAGATATCCAGATTGCTGAAGATTTGACTGAAATGGGAGTACCTAAAGAGGATATTGTTTTAGGTTTACAGCCATCTTATCTGCGACAATATACACAATATGGCGTAGCCTGATAGATAATAAAGTTACAGGTATATGTACAGGCGATCGCGTTTCCCTAAACTCATACCGCACAGTAGTATGGCTACAATGAAAGAGTTTAAAAATATGCACAACTATGACCACTAAAATCATCTTGGAAATAGATGCAGCTTTATTCCAAAAAGCTGAACGCTGGGCGCAACAACAGCAATTATCACTTTCTGATGTAATTGCCAACTTTCTACGTGAATTACCAGAACCGGATTTAGTAGCCCAAGGTGAACATCCTTTAGCCAAGTTTGCTGGAATATTGAGTGATGCTGAAGCTAAAGAATTACAGCAGGCGATCGCAACAATATAAATAAAGTGCGATAACATATACACAAATCCAGTTACTCCCTTTTGCGAGGCAGTCTTAATGGTACAGACCCCATCTAAACCCATCACATTAGACGAGTTTCTGAAATTGCCAGAAACAAAACCCGCCAGTGAATATATAGAAGGTAAAATTATTCAAAAACCTATGCCGCAAGGAAAACATAGCGCAATTCAAGGCGAATTTGTACCTGCTATTAATAGTGTAGTTAAACCTCAACGTATCGCTCGTGCCTTTCCTGAGTTGCGTTGCACATTTGGCGGTCGTTCAACTGTACCTGATATCTCGGTTTTTATTTGGGGTCGGATTCCCCGCGACGAGAATGGGGAAATTGCTAATACTTTTCCTATCGCTCCCGACTGGACAATTGAAATTTTATCACCTGATCAAAGTCAAACAAAAGTAACTAAAAATATCATTCACTGTTTGAAACATGGGACTCAAATGGGTTGGTTAATTGACCCCGATGAGCAAACTGTATTTGTTTACCGTCCTCAACAAGAAACTGAAGTGTTTGATGAACCAGATGCACTCATACCTGTACCATCATTTGCTAGTGAACTGCAATTGACTATTCAAGATTTGTTTAGTTGGTTGCTGTAGTGAAAGTTATCACTTGCTCAAGCTATTTTACTCGAAAACTACACCGCGATAAATTTCAGCGATCGCCAACTCCTTACCAACTGACTCTAAGAAAATAGAACCCTCCAAACCGTTAAATTCACTCAGTAACCAACCTTGGGATTGTTTAGTGTAACGCTCCACAAAAGGCTCATCTTGCTCAACTAATAAATATTCCTTAAAACTTTTAATAGAACGATACATCCGAAACTTACTTTGTCGGTCGTAATCTGCGGTAGATGGGGATAAAACTTCAACAATTAAAATCGGATTTAAAACTTCATCTAGGCGATTTTCATTTAGTTGTGGTTCACCCTCAAAAATCATCACATCTGGATATACTCCGCGTCGGTATTCAGAAATCCACAACCGCAAATCACTGTTAATTGGCTCAAATTGAGTATCACGCAGCAAAAACTTTAGATATGCAAAAATATTGCCACTGATGCGGCTGTGTTTGAGAGTTCCTCCAGGCATAGGTACTATTTCTCCATCTCGGTATTCACTGCGTCCTTCCGATTTTTCTTCTAATGCGCGATATTCATCTAAACTGTAGCGTTGTTTGATATTTGAAAGCATAGATTTCAGGCGATCGCATTGGCTCTAGGAGAACAATAATATTTTGCCACATATTTAGTTATCATGTTGTGCAGAAGTGTTCAGAATCACGTTAAGAATGGCAACGAAATAAAAATTAAGCTTGAATTATGATAATAAGCTAACCCAGAAAATACTATACATATTTGAAATGCAAATGCTTGCTTTCAAAATTAAAAATTACTATAATTACCCACTAATAAATTTAGGCGAAGACCCTCACAGGGTATGTTATCAAGCTATTACTACGGGAGACGTAAGGAACTACAGGTAACAAATTATTCACATAACTTTAAGATTGCTATTGATGTTGTATTTCGGCACAAGTTTGCTATTGGGGCATCAAATTAACTAAGTTTTGTCAACAAAATATGAGTAAACCGAGTTTAGAAATAGCGTTGCACTCCCTAGCAACGGGTTTATTAGAGGCAATCGATGCTAAGGAGCGTGGTAAAGAAAAATGGATAGTCAATGCACATCTTTTTCAGGCTCTCAATCATATCTGCGCCCACCAAATTTTGAGGGATGGTATATCAACAATAGGGGGTGTACATGATCTATATACTAAAGCTCATCACCCACTAAGTGAAATTGAGCCTGAACTCGTTGATCAAGCTGAAACAGATGAGGCCTTGTTGGATTATTTTGAAGAACCCACATGGCTGTGTGAGGAATTGTCTATTAATTCTAGAGATATTGTAGGAGAAATTCAGCAACGTGTTATTTTACAAATCAAGTCACTAGCGACTGCCTTGGGGCAACCTGAACTATATATAGAAGCACGGCAATGGATGACGCAAAACCCCATTATTACTGAGGACATTATTGAGGAAGCTTGCAACAAATCGGTAGCTTTAGGACTGGCTAGAGGACATTTAGAAAAGTTTTATGAAATTTGCCCCGTAGCTCATCGTCTCAATTTATGTGAACGATGTGGTCGCCAATATGAGCCGGAAAAATGTGGTCGTCCTATGTGTATTCCTTGGAAAGCACCACAAAACAACAAAGAAATTTATCGAGTTAATCACGGTGCAGCTATGTATATTGTCAGACCTGGACTGGCAGAACTTTGGCTATGCGATGAATTGACGAAGTTGGGATTGCAGCCTGAGTTGTGGCCCGGTGATGATGCTTATGATTTGCGCGCTGAAGTTGCAGGTAAAGTTTTAGCGATAGACGTGAAGGATGCTCGTAGTGCAAAACAACTGGCACGCAGATTAAATAATGATAGTATTCCGTCTGAACCTAGTTGGGATGAAGCGTATTTTATTTTACCGCCTTGGCGAGATTCTCAACACTACCGTCATACGTTGCAAGTCAACCTGCAACCTAACGTGCCAGTTTTATGGGCGACTGAGTTGCTAACTCGTGTTCAAGGAGAGATTGCTAAATGAAGGATTCAGGGTGGTATTCTCAACTTTACAAAGACCAATTTAAGGAGACATGGAAGCAACTCCAGCAAGATCAACCGCAAGATGTTTTGTTGAGTTTTGCAGACTTTGTACGGATTGAATTAGCTCTCTATGCTATTGAAACCAAATTTCCAGCTATATCTGCGAGGGACTTTGGATATTTGCTTCAGGGAATCCCTGTCAATTCCCTCCAGTCACAGAAAAAACTGATTAGTCGATTGCGAGGATATCTTCGGCATATTCGCAGTCAGGCAGTATGGCAAGATTTATTAGATAAATATCTCAACGCTCCGGCTTTTTATCGAGTACGTGGATACGACCTTGATCAACAGGATAGGCCTATTCATCATGGAGTGTCATGTGCGCCTGATAGATTTCATGCTTATGCAAATTTTCTTAAGAATCCTGCTCCAATTAAGACACGGGCTGAGTATAGACCTGCGATCGCAGGCAACTATATTATCACTGACAACAATCAAAAACCACGTTCAGTCCAAATCAGTGAAAAATTAGCAGAGTATGGATTGCGCTCATTACCTAACATTGATTTGGCAGTACGTCACAGAAAATCTGCAAAAGCGATCGCCATCCCTTTTGATGATTTAATTAGCATTGCAAAAGAACTAGATCAAAAAATCCCAGGCAATTGGGTACATCGCGTACAAGATGCACTGAATGGGTTGCATAAAGTCACAAAATCAGGACTCAAAAAAGCAAACGAACTGCGTTTAAATGGCAAAGAACATTTACTAGGCCCTTGTGCAGCAGGAAAATCAACTATCTTTGCAGTCGCGGCAATTTGGTTAGAGAGACATAATTATACTTGCGCAATTGTATACCGAGATGTGCGATCGCTCCTCAATCAAGCAGATTTATTTCACCGTGTGGGTTGTTCTCCAGGTGTTGTGATTGGTCGGCTGAATCGTGACGAACATTACACCCGCTTACTCATAGATGAGGTGGATTTCAACCACTATGCTTACACTCAATTTCACCAAGCCTGTCCATTGTCAGTTTATTTATCTACTCCCCTACAAATTAACGAAGAACCACCTTGCATTAAGCAATTACAAAAAGCAGACGATCCCGAAAGAGTATATGACTGTCCGTTACTTCCAGTTTGTCCACGCCATCAAGGTACAAGAGATTTAGGAAAAGCATCAATTATATTAACGACACCTCCTGGCTTGATTTATGCAGGGCCAACAGCAGTTATTCAACCAGAACAAACAGTGTGGTTAGAAACAATTCACAAAACTTGTGATGTCGTGTTTGTGGATGAAGGCGATAGCGTGCAAGCACAAATGGATGGTAGTTTTGCACCTGCTCAAGTGTTTGAAACTAACCGATCAAAAGCTGATACTTTCTGCCGTCAGCTCTTCCAATCCCTTGCCAATGGTTCTCATGAAGGACGAATTGGTACACCTAATCCAGACAGAAGTGATGTCACATTTGCATTTAGTCTTTACTCTCGGCTGTTTAAGAATGGCACAGATTTGATGAATTTATTGCTAGAGGCTGACAAACAAAAATATACATCGTTAAGTAAGTGGGTAGAACGTAGCCACTTCTTTGCGGGATGGCAAATCTTTGGACTTTTGGCAGATATCCTCAGTGGTCAAGACAATCGAGATCAGCAAGAAAGTGAAAATGGTCAAAATAGTCAACGGGATGAATTATTTAAAGCATTCATTGCCTTTCGCTCACGACCAACACAACCAGATACTTCTTTACTCAATGATGCTCAAAAAAGCATTGTTCAGGGTATGGTGGATATTTTGCAGGCAACTGAAGATTTACGCTTAATAAAACCCAGGATTCGCAATTGGTTAACTAGCCAGCAATGGCCTATTGAAATTTCCGCAATGTCAATGTCTGTAGATGATTTGATACCATTAGTGGAACTTGGGGTTCACACAAGCGTAACTTTAAACAGGCTTGATTTGCTAATTGATAACTGGGAGTTAATGAAGCCATATATGCAGGCTGATTCAACTCCGCCTGGTGTGCTGAACCCTAAACCGGAAGAGTATGATAACATTTTACCTCTGACACCCTACGGAGCTTCTGTGGCATTGCAATGGTATAAAGGAAAAGCTTTAGAACGTGATTTACGGTATCTCAAAGTAGAAAGTTGCGGACGTTGGATTTTGACCCATTGGGATGAACTTTATTTGGGAGATGATAGTTCACCACCTCATTTGGTTGTTGCCAGTGCTACAAGTTGGAGTCCACCTAGCTATGCCTATGATGTGCAGATTCCGCCAACAATGGTAATCAAACCTGCACCAGCAGTTAATGATGCGATCGCATCCTC
Source organism: Aliinostoc maniaoense (assembly GCF_058172895.1). Classification (NCBI taxonomy): domain Bacteria; kingdom Bacillati; phylum Cyanobacteriota; class Cyanophyceae; order Nostocales; family Nodulariaceae; genus Aliinostoc; species Aliinostoc maniaoense. The sequence continues at coordinate 985,326 of NZ_CP187952.1, forward strand.
TGAGTTCTTTTTTGCCCCTCTTCAAACCCGTAACGGTAAACTCATATCAGTTTCCGGTTCTTGGGACGCAGCTCGTTATCAACGTTTAGAGTCAATGATGGAGGCATTAACTAGACGAGATGCAATGGGTGAATGTGAACTCACTCGTGAACGCAAGTTACTTCAGAGTCGAGATGCAGAACGTGACAAAATTTTGCTCGTTACTGGAAGTTACGCTGAAACTCGTTGGGTAGCTGATTGTTTATCCAGAACATTAGGAAATGATGCTGTAGCTTGGCTTGTACCAGATGGTTCTGGTGTTGATGTTCAGCAATTTCAGGTAGAACCAGGTGGTGAAAGAGTTGCACGAGGTCAGGTTAGCATCTTCGCCAAACTCAAAGCGTGGATTTTGGTAGCTCCATTAATGGCTTTGGAACGTGGTCACAATATTGTTTTAGATGATGGTCGTGCCGCAATTGGCTGTGTTCAAATGTTAATTCGTCCCCATCCGCGCCCTGATGCCCTTGAACCGTATATTCATCTGTTAAATCGCTGGTTTATAGAAACCTATCCCAAGATTCATCATGGCGATCCTGTCAAAGAAATTCAGGAATTGCGATCGCGTGCAGGAAATCTCTGGACACACTTGATGGCTTATCCTCTATACTATCGGCAATTACCAGAGAAATTTGACAAGGAAAACTTGCCTTTAAGAAGCAGTTTTACTTGGTCATTGATTGTACCTCTGATTCAGCTCATTGGTCGAACCACGCGCGGAGGTGTCGCCACACGGGTATTCTTTCGTGATGCGGCATTTGCCGAAGCAACGGCTGCTGGTAATTCCAGCAAAGAAACCGCTTCTACAAGTATTCTAGTTGCTTGTGAACAAGAATTAGCAGCTTTGTGTACTCACATTGATAAAGGTAAAAAAGCTTTAGCAATAGCCTTATTTCAACCACTTTGGACAGCATTTAAAAATCGTCAAGTCATTCTGTAAAAGCTAACTGCATGAGTAAAAAGATGGCGAAAAAAGAAAATCAGGCACGTATCTACCGTCAACGCCAACCAAAAAGCGATCGCTACCAAATGCTTTCAACTATCTTGAGTGGTGCAACTGAGTCATCTGGCTGGGTGATGTCATTTCCCAAACCAGAACGCTTTGCAGAACTCTACAAGCAATGTGTTAATGCCAAGAGGCGCAAGAAAAATCAGGCAGAAAGACAGCACGTTACGCCTCCTATAAAAGTCTTACAAGGCGCGATGCGCTCAATGTTCGACCTGCGATTTATCGGTAACTGGCGGAAAAATCCGTGGATTCTTTGCAATGAGCAACTTCCTAAACTACAGTTGCAATCTGTATTTCGTGCTTGGGTTGATAAATGTTTTGTTCACATTAAAGATGATCCTCAAGGTGATATTGCTTGGAAAACAGCCCGTGAACTTGCAACATCAATTGACTTTGATATCCTCTGGAGTATGGGAAGCGATATCCGCCAGAGTCCAGCAGCGATCGCACAAGCATTAATTGGGCAGGAATTTACGGTTGATGAAGAACTACTCCTATCAGAAATTGAAGGCATTTCTTTGCCAACTAGTGAGCAACCTGGATATAGAGGTTATTGGGTTCTAGGAGGCCCAACTAATAACGAGAATGAGATTGAGTTAATCGGTTTACCACTTCTTTACCATCGATATACATACAAAGATAAAAAAGACAATACCACAGTAGAAGTAGATGGTTACGCTGCGGTTTCAGTCAAAATTGCTCAACATACTCACATTCGTGGAATTGAATATCAAACTTACGATTTTAGTTTAAAAAGATTTGCTACACAACCTGTAAAATACCGTGATAAAACAACTTGGGTTTTGTTGCGGACAAATTCAAATCAAACATCTGGATTTCAAACAGCACCGCTAGGATTTTATAAGAAAAATGGGCAGTGGACACCACGCTGGAAAAATTCAGTACCAGCCATCATGCAAGCAGCTCGATTCAGTTTAAGATTGCCCTCAGCAATAGATTTATGTGCTAATCCCCGGCAATTTATCAATTTACGAACAAGCAACACTCCTACTTTTTTGATTCCTTTGAAAGCAAGTGAAAGTCATGCTTGGGAAGTCGGGATTCCCATGAAGGAACAGCGTAATCTGTTTCGAGAAATTTTGCGAATTTGTCAAAATGCCGAGCTTGATATTGCTGTGCAGAATCCTTATCCAGTTATTCAGACTTACTCAGGTATTGCCCGTCCGCCAAAACTACCTGGAAGTTTGGAAAGTAATACTCCTATTCCACAAAAATTTTTAGAACATTTATTGCCTGAAAATCTTTTAATTGAAGTTTACTGTCGTCAAACAGAAATTATCGGCAATCTGTTACAGCAAATCAATGATTATATTTTCGCTGGGCGGCTTCAGTTTTCAGTTCAACCCGTGGGTGATTTAATTAATCCATTGCCTGCTAAAACTTCTGTTACTGATAAGCAGCGAAGTATGGATGAACGGTTTGCCCAACGTTTAGGAAAACATAATAATAGTCCTGGTAATTACATAGGTTGTTTAGTAGAAATTGACCCCAAAGATAAGTACGATAAAAAACAAGATCCTAAATCTTATATTCAACAAGTTGCAACCAAATATGGGCGTTTGGTGAAATGTTTTACTTGGGAGGTAAATGACAATGCAAAATCTCCAATACCTAAATTAATTAATACTTTAACTGATTTAGTGTTAGTAGATTTATTAAATATGCCCCCTGCCTATGAACACTTTGATGATCCCAAACTTGATAAAAAAGGTAATCCTCAACTACCAACAATTTATCCACCTCCACCAGAAAAATTTGTTGAGGTGTGCCTTTGGGTTGAAAGTTTCAATCGGAAGACAGGATTAGAAGGAAAATCAGGGAAAACTGCTTACGCTGTTGCTGTTTTACCAGATGGAAAACGTGTTGTTTATTTTCCTGGTGTAAATAAGAACCAATGGATGAACTGGCAAGATGCACTTACTCAAACTGGAAATCAGATGCCAAAATTTCAACCGCGACACATTGAACAAATTTTAGATGCGATCGATAATTATTTTGCTAATCAACCCGTAATACTGACAGTTAAGGCTGAATCAACCAGACTGTCTTGGCCTTGGCTGCAAAACAAACAACATATTATTGGTGACATCCAAGTTCCGATTGAGTCCAAAGATGGTAGCAAGAAACAAAAACAGTGGCAACCTAAAAAATGCAAGCTACAAATAGTACGAATCCGTGAACCATACGAAATTGGTATTGGTTATGCGTTAAGTCCCAAGTGTCCTACTGATATGAACCTTGACCCTAGAGAAAAGGACATGATTACAGATGCGATTTTTCAAATTCCTACACCATCGGACACACCACCAACTTTTATTTCCAGCGCACAGAAACCGCAAACTGGTAAAGGAATAGCTAAGGGTGCATCTAAATTAGGAGGTATGCGAATTGCAATTTCTCATGAAACCATAATTGATGAGGAAACCCACAAACAGAGCAAAATAAAGAAAGTTACATTGGTAGATCCAGAACCTAGAAAACGTTTCGCTTACCCACTACCAAGAGAACTCTGCATTCTTTGGCATAGTGCAGATATCTCACCTGCGCTCATTGCTCAACACACCCACGATAGCCGTTATCGTATGCCTCACTTTCCAGATGCTACAGAACTACCCGTGAGTGGTGCTTTAGCAAAACGGTTGGGCGATCGCATTAAGATGGTTGCAGAAGCAGAAACAGAAGATGATCCTGACGATGAAGAAGAACTGAGTGAATAGTTTTATTTTGGCGATCGCTTTACAGTTTGGGATGAAGTCATGCGATCGCTTACACTAGGTCTGTATATCCGTAATCCAAAAACTAGTTTGGCCTTTCCATACTGAGCCACAGCAACACCTTCCATCCCGTTTTTTAATGACTAATTCCTTTCAGCTTCAGCTGTTCAACTCAAATTCTGATGATTGTCCCAAAATTGTTAGAGAAAGAACAGGTAGTTTTATTGACAACATGAAATTACCTGTTCATCGCTGGTTTCGCTATTCTGCGGGTTTTTCTGCTGCGTGGGTTGAAGAATTAATCAAAGATTTAGCTCCTCAAACTATTCTTGATCCATTTGTCGGCTCTGGTACTGTTTGTATTGTTGCTGACAAGTTAGGTGTTAGTTCCTACGGTGTTGAAGCACATCCTTTCGTTTATCGGCTTGCGAAAGGAAAGCTTTCATGGAATCTAGATATTGATAATTTTTTAGAAGTAATCAATGATATCAAGAATTTGGCTACAAATCTTAAACTAAAATTACCAGAAAATATTCCTGCTCTACTAAATAAGTGTTATACAGATGAGACGCTAATAAACCTTTTGAAAATTAGGCAAGCATATCTAGAAATAACTCCAACTTTATCTGAGGAATTACAGATCCTTGTTTTTCTCACAATTAATGCTATTTTACGCCCATCAAGTCATGTAGGCACAGCACAATGGCAATATATTCTACCTAATAAAAGAAAAGTCAAAACTTGTGAACCATTTGTTTCTCTAGAGAAACAAGCTTATCTGATGCAAGAAGATATGCTTTTTATGCAGTCTATTACTAGAGTTAGTAGAGCTAATCTTATTCAAGGAGATGCTAGAAATCTACAATCTATACCAGATAAATTAATTGATTTAGTTATCACGTCTCCACCCTATGCAAATAACTATGATTACGCAGATGCTACACGTCTAGAAATGACCTTTTGGGGCGAAGTTAATTCCTGGGGAGACTTGCATGAAACAGTGCGTAAATTCTTAATACGCTCTAGTTCACAACACGTTTCTAAAGAGCGTCTGAGTCTAGATGATTTGATAACTAAATATATTCTTGAACCCATCAAAGATGAATTAATTCCTGTTTGTAAAGAATTAGAAGCAGTAAGAGGTACTAAGGGCGGTAATAAGGCGTATCATACTATGATTGCTGCTTATTTTGCTGACATGGGATCTGTGTTCCAATCTCTGCAACGAGTTACGACATCTGATTGTAAAATTTGTATGGTAGTAGGAGATTCAGCCCCTTATGGTGTATATGTGCCTGTAGAAAAGTGGCTTGGTAAATTGGCTCTTGCAGCAGGATTTGAGTTTTGGAATTTTGAGCAAATTAGAGAACGAAATGTTAAGTGGAAAAACAGAAAACATGATGTTCCACTACATGAAGGCAGACTTTGGATAGAAAGCAATATTATGGCACAATCACCATCACATAAATTTGGTTTAAGGAAGATAGAAAGTTAGGTGTGTTTCTTAAGCCATGCGATCGCCTATTTAATCAAGCAAATAGCTGTTTACTAGCTACATTAGTGGAGCTTACTTGCTTATCAAGATAATTTAACTAGGAACAGTTAAGCTAACCTAAAGGATATATCATCCCGTAATCAAAGCACTGCAAAACTATGGCTTACAGTGACTTTACTCTAGAAAAAGCTGCTGCTGTTTTGGGAATCACTACCCAAGCAGCTGATCTGTTTCCCCAACTTGTACCGCTTTCTATACCTGCTTGGTTGAATGAAACTCTCAAAAAGCAAACCCAATTATTTTTAATTAGTGAAAAAGCTCGCAGTGAGTTCATTATTGCACCAATTTTACTAGCTTGTCGTGATATTAGCCAAGATAGGTTAGCTATTTTTTCTGGGCAAAGACTTGATGTTGATCCCACACAAGGTTTAATTGGAGAATGTGATTTTATTCTTGCATTAGCTCCAGCATTACCGCCACTTAGATCGCCAATTATCACTATTGTAGAAGCCAAGAAAAATGATGTTGAAGCCGGGTTAGGACAATGTATCGCTCAAATGGTAGCCGCAGATTTATTTAATCGTTCATCTAACCAAGCAGAAAAGCCTGTGTATGGATGCGTAACAACAGGAGAAGTATGGCAATTTCTTAAACTTTCTCAAAAAATAGCTTTCGTTGATCAGCAAAGATATTACTTGGATAATGTAGGGGCTATTTTGGCCATTGTGCAGACAATTTTTCAGCAATTCAGTAACGAATAATGTTTGTTGAGTGCGATCGCCAAGCTTATCATAGCGATCGCCAAGCTTACCGTAGTGATCGCCGATGGCGTGTCTTTTGTGCTATCACTCTTTAAATAATCAAGCAACATAGACAACAACAGACATTTCAGAGAAATTACATAATCCCCAATAGTTCAATCACTTCAGATAAATGATTCCTAACTTTGTACAAGTTTAGTAATTTCTCTTGGTCATATCTTTTGGGATATTCCATGCGTCTACCCTCAAAAGTCACCCTCAACAATGCTGACTGTTCCGGTGTGAGTGTTCCCATTTGATCTAGAATCTCAGTCATTATCTGTAATTGGTCAAAGGTAGGACGGATTAACCCTCTTCTTTCCTCTAACTGTTGCAGGGCTAAAGCTGGAAACGCCATCAGGGTAGTGAGGTAACTTGTCTTTTGTCCACCTGTTCCCGTAGGTCGTAATCCGTACCGTTTAACCAACAGGCTTAATTCTGGAATCGTTAACAATTCCAACTCTTGACGTGAAAACACCATAAAATAGTATTGCCCTTTTTTAAAAGTGGTATCGGTGGTTTACAGTTTTCCAGACACATAGACCACCGATTTAAAACTTTAATCGATTGCATACAATCAATTCAAGCGATATTTATATTTATATATAAATGCCTAACCCCAAAGGAACACCTGAAAATTTAGAACCAGGAATACGGAAAGGTGAAGAACCCATGACGGCTAATCTCAGTTTTCGCGTCACCGAATCAATGAAGCAAGCGGTACAAGCACAAGATGACCCCGCACAGTTTTGTAGAGATGCGATACAGAAAGCTTTAGAAGAAACTAGCCAACAATAGCAAGTAGGGTGCGTCAGCATTAACTAATTTTCACGATGAAATAGTTTAGTCAAGTTGACGCACCCTACAGAACCGAATGAGGGCTTAACAATCTAGGCGATCGCCTACTCTGTGTCTTTTATGCGTTAGCGTAGCTTACCGTAGCGATCGCCTAGCTAATCAAGTTAATTTCACTATGTTTGTTGAGAGCGATCTTCGTGGTGTAATCTAGGCATCGCTAAAATTTAGACAGGCGTATTCATCAGCTTTGAGAAGAATCAAGTTATTATTAATTAAGCTGTAGAGTAATTATTCTTGAGGTAGAGAACTTATGACCCTATCTGAGATACTTCCTGCCGTTAGGCGACTTTCAGCAACAGAAAAACTCAAACTCATTCGGATTCTAGTAGAGGATTTGGACGTAGCTGAGGATATTTTGCCATTAGAACCTTTCAAAACTTACGATTTACCAACTCCATATAATAGCTTTGGAGCAGGTGCAATTTTGATGGATGCACTCAAGCAATCCGATATAGATCATTAATGATGTATGCGATTTAAGTATTCAACTCTTAGCCCAACACAAAACGAGTTTGATAGTTTACCAAGACTACCACTTGTTTTACGGCGAGGCGATAAAAGTATTGAAACAATTGGCTTAGTGGATAGTGGAGCTACCGTTAATGTTTTACCCTACGAGTTAGGTCTTCAGTTAGGATCAACTTGGAATGATCGCTCCCGCTATTATTCAGTTAGCAGGAAACCTCAGTAATCAGCCAGCTATACCTTTATCTGCAACTGCTGAAATTGCAGATTTTCCAGCAGTTGAGTTAGTGTTTGCATGGGTGCATAGTCTAAATGTACCTCTAATTCTTGGTCAAACTAATTTTTTTCTTGAGTTCGACGTTTGTTTTTACCGCTCCCAATTTGAGTTTGAAGTCAAACCCAAGTCCCCAACAGCGACCTAAAAATCTTTGGTTTCAGACTGATTGGCGATCGCCTATTGAATCAAGGTAATTGCATGATATTTATTGGGTGCGTTAGCGTAGCTTACCGTAGCGATCGCTAACTTTAGCTATGAGTACGTTAGCGGAGCTTACCGTCGGTATCGCCAGCCCATCAAGCTAATTCAATCATATTTGTGGAGTGCGTTAGCGGAGCTTACAGCAGGTATCACTCTATTCCATATACCAGTTTTATTAAGGTGAAATTATCCAGATTTCGGCAAAGTACCCAGATTGTTAATTGACGATTGGACGGTTTAAATAGATATTATATTTGCTTATAGGGGACTCTATAACTACAATGTATGTATGAGTGAGATAGAATTTGAGTGGAATCTCTCCAAAGCTCAAAGCAACGAAAGTAAGCATGGCGTATCGTTTGAAGAGGCGCAAACTGTCTTTTATGACGAAAATGCCCGTTTAATTTACGATCCAGAACATTCAATTGAGGAAGATCGGTTTCTGATGCTGGGTATGAGTAATGAGTTTCGATTATTAATAGTATCTCACTTGTACAAAGAGAGCGATCGCTTAATTCGGATCATCTCTGCTCGTCTAGCTACAAGGCGCGAACGTCAGCAATATGAGGATTTTTTGCCATGAGAGAAGAGTATGATTTTTCAGAGTCTGTTCGTAATCCCTATCTGAAAAATCTGAAAAAGCAGATTACAATTCGTTTAGAAGAAGATGTGATTGAGTATTTCAAGACTCTGGCAGAAGAAACAGGTATTCCCTATCAAACTTTGATTAATCTCTACTTACAAGATTGTGCCAAGTCTAAGCGTAGACCTTCTCTAGACTGGGTATAAAAACTTAGTGCATTAGCGGAGCTTACCGTAGGTATCGCTAGCACATCAAGCTAATTCAATCATATTTGTGGGGTATAGTCGCTTACAGTGGGTGCTTGATGCGTTGACGTAGCCCACCAAAGGCATTGCTCTATCTCGTCAATTAGTTTTATTAACACGCAATCATCGGGATTTCAGCAAAGTAGCGGGATTTTTAATAGAGGATTGGACGGTTTAAATAGGTTTTAAGTGCTAAGTGCAATCACTAATTAATCCATTAGAGTGCATTGTGCTTTGTGACAACGCATACTACCAGTGACTATGTATTTTACCTGACTATAATGTCTATTTCGAGAAAGAAATTAAACCTAATCTTTATTTGTTTCTTACTAATGTCTTATGTTTTTATAGTTACACTTAAAAATATAGTTTTTCACTAGGTTTTTAGACATGGCAGAACCTTTATCGACCATTGCCGCCGGAGTTGGAGTAACCTTTGTAACAGCAGCAGCAACAGCCGCAGGCGAAAAATTTGGCGAATATGTAACTGAAAAGGGAATTGAAGCTTGGGAAGAAGGTTGGGAAAGACACGATGAGGCTGTTGGTAATTTGTTGGGGTCGGACGATCAAGACCTAGAAGGAGCAGAAGCCTAAAATACTACTTCATTGCATAATTAATTAACAAGGAGAGTACGGAAATTTCTGTACTCTCCTTTTGCCAATATCTGCTTCCACACCTATCACGCGATCGCCCAATCGCCCCAATTAATCTAAAATAATATCAATTAAAATAGTCTTTCATTTTACAATTTTCATCTAACCAAAACCTAAGCAAAACCCAACAACCAGACCCGATAAGAGTTATATTGTCTCAAGCAGCAAAAATATATTGTTCTCAGATAACCCTACAACCCGCATTTAGGCTAAAAATAGACTTATTTTTCTCCCCTCACCAAAAAACATTACCCCACCTGACATTTGTACCCCATCGCTAGGTTCGGAGTAATCCCAAGAGTGCATTTGACGGAAGGGAAGACCCATCTTTTGGAAGGCGTACTTCTCTTTAATACCAGAAGCGATTAAATCAGGCTTCTTAGCTTTTACGAACTCTTCAAATTCGTAGGCGGTAACGTCATCGTAAATGATGGTGGCGTTATCGATGTAGTGGGTAGTACGTTTGTAGTCGTCGTTGTGGGCGAACTCGTAACCTGTACCAACAACTTTGATACCCAAGTCTTCAAACGCGGGAACAACGTGACGAGGACGTAGACCACCTACGTACAACATTACGGTGTTACCTTCGAGGCGAGGACGGTATTTTTCAAGTACAGCATTCATTACTGGTGTGTACTTAGCAATTACCTTCTCAGCGTTTTCTTGAATCTTGGAATCAAATTTAGCTGCGATTTCACGTAAAGAAGCAGCAATCTTGGTGGGGCCGAAGAAGTTGAACTCCATCCAAGGCATACCGTAAGCTTCTTCCAAGCTACGGCAGATGTAGTTCATAGAACGGTAGCAGTGGATGAGAACTAACTTAGCAGCAGGCCCTTGGATTAACTCGTTAAGAGTACCGTCACCAGACCACTGAGCTACTACACGTAAGCCCATTTCTTCCAACAGCATACGGCTAGCCCAAGCATCACCACCGATGTTGTAGTCACCGATTAATGCTACGTCGTATGGGCTTGGCTCGAAGTCAATTTTGTTTTCTTTCTTAGCCTTGTCGAAGTGTGGGAAGATCCAGTCACGGATAGCGTCGTTAGCGATGTGGTGTCCTAAAGATTGGGATACACCACGGAAACCTTCGCAACGTAAGGGGATAACTGGCTTACCGATTTGCTTAGAAGTTTTCTTAGCAACAGCTTCGATGTCATCCCCAATTAGACCGATGGGACATTCAGATTGAATGGAAACACCACGGTTGAGGGGGAACAGAACGTCGAGTTCTTCGATGAGTTTAGTGAGTTTTTTGTCACCACCGAATACGATGTCGCGTTCTTGGAAGTCGGAGGTGAAGTGCATAGTACCAAAGGAGTTGATACCAGTTACACCTACGTAGTAGTTACGACGACCAGACCAAGACCAGTAACCACAACCTACAGGCCCGTGGCTGATGTGGATCATGTCCTTAATAGGACCCCAAACCACACCTTTAGAACCTGCATAAGCACAACCACGAGCGGTCATTACACCAGGAATGGATTTGATGTTAGACTTAACGCCGCAATCTGACTTGTTTTCTTCGTGGACGTTGAGGTGTTTTTCGCGTTTTTTGCGAGATTTTTCGGGATAAGCTTTCAGAACTTCTTGAATAAGTTCCTTGTTTTCATCTACAAGATTCTTGTTTTCTGGAGGTGTCATTAGTCTGCCTCAGTGACTCTTTAAGAATGGAGAAATAGAACGGATGGGACAAGGGAGAGGGAGAAGTGGGAAGGGAGAGTGGGAAGGGGAATTACTTCCGCATCTTCCTTTCTCCGTGTCTCCTAATTACGGCATGACCTATTTAGCTGTAGCGGGCTTACCGATGATTTCAGCGTGCTTGGTGTCGTCGTCTAATAGACCGTATTCGATCAACAGAGCTTCTAATTCATCCATTTCCATTGGTGTAGGAATGGTGAGTTTGTCGTTGTTGATGATCTTCTTAGCTAATGCGCGGTACTCTTGACCTTGGTTGCTGTCTGGTGCGTATTCGTTAACGGTCATACGACGCAATTCAGCGTGTTGAACGATGTTGTCACGGGGTACAAAGTGAATCATTTGGGTGTTCAAACGTTCAGCCAAGTTCATGATTAACTCGTCTTCACGGTCAACTTTACGGCTGTTACAGATCAAACCACCTAAGCGTACACCGCCGGAGTGAGCATATTTCAAAATACCGCGAGCGATGTTGTTTGCAGCGTACATCGCCATCATTTCACCAGAGGTAACGATGTAGATTTCTTGTGCTTTACCTTCACGGGTAAGAGCAGTGATATGCTCTTAATAGCCGAAAATGTTCATTTTTAACAATGTTTGCTGTCATCAATGTCAATGATGGACAGTTTTTTTATTAGGGTAAATCTAGGGTATGAACAGAACACAGGAAGCATTTGCCGATTTTCAACAAACAGCCATCACTGATGGAGGATATTTAGGCAGAATGCAAGCAGTCACAAATCAAGAAAATCACCTAGCGGAAAAATTGGAAATCGAGTTAAAGGCGGTAAATGCTAGACTGAAAGCTGCTAGGGTGAATGTTTCCGTCAGAAAATCTGGTAAAGCACTACAACTGAGAACTACCCTACCCATTAAACCAGGAGATGTTGATAAAAACGGTATAGGAACAAAGCAATACGACATTTCTTTGGGTATCCCGTTTAATTTTGATGGGTTAAATACTGCGGAAGAAGAAGCCCATGAGTTAGGAAGATTAATAGCAAGAAAACAATTTCAATGGAATGATAAATACTTAGGCAAAACTCGCAAGAAAAGCACAGAAAAAACAATTGGTGATTTGATTGCAGACTTCGAGAACAATTATTTCCAAACTCGCAAACGTACTTTGAGAAGTGAAAATACATTTAATAGTTATCGCTATATTGCTCAAACACATTTGCCCAAGGATAAACTAGCAAACAATGCCAATTTTATTGAAGCTGTAAACTGTTGTAATTCATCAGATAGCGTCAAAAATGAGTTAATTAAAGTTATTAGGGTGTTGTGTAAGTGTTCTGGTTTAGAAGTTCCAGAATTAAGTAATCTGAAAATAAAACCTAGTTCTACCCGCAAGCGTGATATACCAACTGATACAGAAATAGAACAGGAATATCTCAAGTTTGAGACTTACGCTATTAATCGTCCCAGTAAGTTGCTGACAAGGGAAGATAGAAATAATTGGAAGTTGTGGCGTTGGGTATATGGAATGTTAGCTACCTATGGATTAAGACCTAGAGAAATTTTTCTTAATCCTGATTTAGATTGGTGGTTATCACCAGATAATACGATGAATACTTGGCGTGTGAATGAAGAATGTAAAACAGGGGAAAGGGAAGCTTTACCTTTATATCCCCATTGGGTGGAAACTTTTCACTTAAAAACTGACACGGAAGCAATCGAGTTATTGAAAGCAAAAATCCAAAACAAAGTTTCTAGTCAACAGATTAATTCGGCGCGACATGGTACAGACAGATGGTTTAGATTTGTTGGTATTACTTTTCAACCCTATGATTTACGTCACGCTTGGGCAATTCGAGCGCATTTAATGGGAATACCAATTAAAGCTGCTGCTGATAATTTGGGTCATTCGGTGAATATGCACACATCTATCTATCAAAAATGGTTTAGTTTGGAAAATCGCAAGGTTGCTATTGAAGAGGCAATTAAGAAAAAGTCTAAGGTGCAAGAATTACAAGATATGGTGATTGAACTTCAGCAAGAAAATGAGATGTTGAAACTAGAAAATGAAAAATTGAAGTTACAAATAGAAAAGAAAGATTTCATTCGTCTGATGAATTAGATACAATGGCTGATAGATGTTAGCCCAGGAAAAATCTGTAAATCCAACTTAATCTATGACCATACAAATTAGTATCGAACTACCAAATGATGTGTTTTCTGCACTCCGCAGTAATCCAGAAAATTTTGTAAAGGAAATGCGTTTAGCGGCTGCTGTCAAATGGTATGAAGTTGGTACGATTTCTCAATCTAAAGCTGCTGAAATTGCTGGAGTGAGTCGCCATCAGTTTCTAGAAGCATTGCATCGTTATAATGTTTCACCTTTTCAAGTAACTCCTGAAGAATTAGCGGAGGAGTTGGAACGTCACGAAATAATTACTAATTCGTAATTCGTAATTATGGGTACAAGCCTAGGCTGTTGACTCTGTACCTTTTTTGGGATTTTGTCCATGCAAAAAATGTGCGTAGTTACGATGGCTGAAACTGTGTTTTGAGAAGGCTTTGAGGCACAAATTAAACATCGCGTACAAAATTACTAAAAACCGCCCAAATTTTAACAAAGTCAACAGCCTAGTACAAGCCCCCGACTTCACTAGTGGTATTGTTCAGGAAATCTGCGTTGCACCATCTTATGGCTCTATCATTTAATTCTTGGGCGCAGTTCGAAGGCTAAGTCTGCGCGGTAAAAACAGACATCAAACTCGGCAAAAAAATTCATGTGTCCAAGTATCAGGGGTGCTTCCCTCGATTCTGTCCAAGCAAATGCAAGCAAAACAGGGGAAAAATCAGCAACTGTAGCTGAGAGAATTAATCCTCGTGCTGGCGAACGAGCGAGATTTCCCGTTAACTGAACTGGGACTGTTTGCTCTTCCCAGACTGCTCCCAATTGCAAGCCTAATTCGTAAGGCAAAACATTCACGCTTGCACCTGTGTCTAGCAAAGCCATAGCTTCTAGAGGGTGGTTTTTGTAAGTCAAAGTCAATGGCAAATAGGGCATAGTGCTAGAAACACCAGGGGTATTACTTCGCTCTATGAAGGGAAATCTTCTACCCTCAAGCATTGTTTTCTTCCTTGTGTGCGGTAAGCATATCAGATAATGTTTGGGCGGCTTCATGGGCATCATAGGGAGACCAGACAACAGCTTCTGTCGATGCTAGTTGCTCTAATAGGAGGTTTTCCGGTTCTTGATGATGAGTTGATTCGAGATTACATCCTTCTTCTTTTGCTACCTCTAACAAGAGAAAATGGATGAGGCGTAGTTTGTCTTGGTGAGATAGCTGGCTGACAGCAGGTATTAAGTGATTGAGAGACATATTGCCACTGATTAAAAGTTCGATGATTTTTCTATGATAATAGCAACTATCAATACTTTGACTTTGCTTACCGCAGATATCACTGCATCAAGTATCAATCAAATTTGCGATCGCATAATTTGCCTTATCATGTTTATTGTTTCCTTTTTTGATATTTTACATTGCCAATATGCTCAAATTCTTATAAGTCCTCTGGTTTTAATCCTGTTTTTTTAGCGATACGAGCGAGCATTTTTGAGCCAATTTCATCACTATCCCGAAACCCAAATACATAGTCATCCCAACCTTCTCTTTCTAAGATTTTATGCGACCCTGTTTGTCTTTTAACGATCCATCCAATTTTTTCTAGTGCAGCTAACACTTGTCTAGCTTTTGTTGATGACCACTGACTCATATCACCATCCTTTATGCTGCAATAAAGGTGAGACTGGTTAAACCTAAGCTAATTTCCCCGTGTTCTAGTTTGTCAGCAATCACTCGCAGAGCTAAAGCCTGCACATTAGATATGGCTTGTTGTTGAGTCGCAGCATAAACCATTACACCTGGTATTTCTATAATCTCTGCAATCCAACGACCGTCATCTTCTTGTTCAACTTCAATAGTTAAGTGAGTAGATATCGGACTTTGCATTATATCAACTCCGTTTTTTTATTCATAACAATGTTCATACTCAGATAAATGCTAAACCATTTTAGCTTGGCGATCGCTCTTTGCGAACCAAACACAGGAAAAGAAATATTCGTATTTTTTCAAAAGTGTTGCTCTACTTTGACAAAGAGCAAAGGCAAGATTCAGTATATTGATTATAGGGTTTGCTCATAGAACCAAGACCATGATTTTGATTCAGCCACAATATCCTTATCATCCATGACATCATAAATATCCATGAATCCCGCTAACTCATCATTAACAAACTGCTTACCTTCCTCAGAAATTCTTACTTCATCTTTATCCTGGTCATAGATTGTATAACCTAGTCCATAAAGTTTCAACAAATACCGTTTTTTAAACAAATCATCAGTCAGACCTGCTAATGATGTTATTCTTCCCTTAACCCTACTTAATAATTCCTCGCTGCTAATACTTTTATTGACTGATTCTAATTCTGCTAAAACTTCATAGAAACAAAAATCTACATCACTTTTAAGGAATGGAATAACATTAAAATAACCGTCTTTATTAGGTCTTAAATCTATCCCTGTAGGAGTATAAATTTCTTTTTTATATTCATTTCTCTGTGAAATTAGATAATGTTTTGTAGAAGTACCAGTTAATCTCGCCATTGTCATCAAAGCAAGATTGATGGTATTTGTACCTCCAGTTAGATTACACCAAATTTCTTTTCCTTGGCTTCTTTGTGGGCTAAATCTTCTGGCTACTAACATTGTTTTCTCATAACAATCTCTAAAATTGTCAATCTCAACTTGACACCAGTATAATTTTCGTCCTACATCTTTATCAGCAGTTTTCCACACTTTACTGAGTATCTTTTCAATTTCATCCCTAACTTGTCCAGGATATTGGCAACCATGATAGTCGTAAGCCTTGAAATTTCTATGAATAACTTCTTCACTTGTAAAAAATACAATTGCCTCAATTTTTCCAGGTTGTGACTCTTGATGGTTAATTCCTCCTGACTTTGAAAACATTCTTTCAATTTCAGTATTGGATTTATTATTTTTTCTTTTCTCTAAACAGTTTTCAATATAATCTACAGCGCAAGTGATAGCTCCAACGGCTCCGCCAACTCCCATAAAGTGAAAAATTCCCATGATTTTAACTCTCTTACTTATTTATGAAATCATAACATTACATGAATATTTCAAGGACAAGTGCAATAGTAAGTCCTAGTTACAGATTTATCAAAAATCATGTATTACTATTGACATCAGGGAACAAATAGGGTGAAAATAAAGTTCAAATATATAAAAACAATCAACTTTATTTAACTCTCACCAGGGAAAAATTAGGGCGATATAAAATCAAAATCTTCAGTCAATTGCATAGTAAAAACTTTGGCAAACACAGCTTAATCTTCACGGATAGGCATAGCGAAACCACCACATACAACGTCACCTAATACGTCGTAAGATACGAAGTCTAGGTCTGTGTAAGCACCGTTTTCTTCCAAGAAGTTAATAGCGGTGATAATACCACGACCAGCGCAACCTACACCGGGTTCTGGACCACCAGATTCTACGCACTTAACACCACGGAAACCGGTCAGCATTACTTCTTCGAGTTCGAGGTCTTCTACTGCACCGCGTTCAGCAGCCAAGTGTAATACGGTGGTTTGAGCTTTGGAGTGGAGCATCAAACGGGTAGAGTCAGCTTTAGGGTCGCATCCTACGATCATGATGCGTTGACCCATTTCTGCCATAGCTGCAAGGGTGTTTTGGGAGGTGGTAGATTTACCGATACCACCTTTACCGTAGAAAGCTATCTGTCTAATGTTTTCGTCAGTCATTGTTCTCTTTTCCTGCTAGTGTTGGTTAGTTGGTCGGTCTTTGTGTTTGGATCTCACGCCTGTTGAGCTATGGCTGTGAGGTTTGGTAGAACGTCGCCGAAGGGGGGCGATCGCTCTACGGAAACCAAGCTAGAATTTGTACTCATGATCGTTCGTTATGTAGTTGTGAAAGTTCTTTTGAGAGTCAACTAGACTGCTTCTACTACTAGAGTGGGGCTGACGCGATCGCGTAATCTTGATTCAACTGCTATCTTTAATGTGGCTGTAGAGCTGGCACAAGAACCACACGCGCCTTGCAGCACTACTTTGACAATGTCGCCGTCTAGGTCGTAGAGTTCTACATCTCCGCCGTCGGCTATCAAGACGGGTCTAACTTCTTCATCTAATACTTTTTGGATGAGGGCAATCTTTTGAACGTTGGTTAAAGGTCGTTTTTGCCCAAAATTAGGTATTTTTTCCGCAGGGTTTACGCCATTTGTGTTGAGATTCGTTACGGCGTTCTTTTCCTTTACATCTTTAATGATATCATCAATCTTAGCTAAACAAGAACCGCATCCGCCACCAGCTTTGATGTAATTTGTTACTTGTTCCGCACTGATAAGGTTATTTTCGGTCACGACGCGACGAACTTTGTTTTCACTGATACCAAAGCAAGTGCAAACTAAAGCCCCTTCATCATCGTCATCATGGGCAGCGAGAGGAATGCCACGATAGTTATAGATGGCAGCTTCTAGAGCTTCTTGCCCCATCACAGAGCAGTGCATTTTGGCTTCTGGCAAGCCACCGAGGTAATTAGCAATGTCTTTATTTGTTACTTTCAGAGCTTCATCTAAGGTCAGACCCTTAATCATTTCGGTTAAGGCACTTGAAGAAGCGATCGCACTGGTGCAGCCAAAAGTTTGGAAGCGAGAGTCCAGAATCTTATCAGTTGCGACTTCAACTTTGATGTGCAATCTCAGCGCATCACCGCAAGCAATACTCCCTACTTCACCGGTGGCAACCTTCACGCCAGGTTCGCCGTTTTCTTCGATAACCCCCTGATTCTTGGGATCATAGAACAGTTCTAATACTTTATCTGTGTAGTCCCACATATTTAGTTCCGAGTGCTGAGTTTTGAGTTGTGAGTGGGCATTGGGCATTGGGCATTGGGCATCGGGCATCGGGCATTGGTAATTATTTCTATTCCCTATGCCCCATTCCCCATTCCCTATTCCCCATTCCCTAATTAACGATGAGCCAATGTTTCTTCTTGTGCTTGCAGCCAACCCGCTTCGTCATTTTTGAAGGGCGAGAGAGCGCGGAGGCGTTCGACAATTTCGGGCATGACTTCGATGACGCGATCGATTTGAGCTTCCGTAGTGTAGCGGCAAAGACTGAAGCGAATCGAACCGTGGAGGGTGGTGTATGGTAAACCCATTGCCCGGAGGACGTGGGACGGTTCAAGTGACCCAGAGGTACAAGCCGAACCAGACGAGGCACAGATGCCATGTTTGTTGAGTAAGAGCAGGATGGCTTCACCTTCGATGTATTTAAATCCGATGTTAGTGGTATTAGGCAATCTCTGCGTAATATCACCATTAACTTCACACTCAGGAATTTTAGCAAGTAAAGTTTGTTCTAGGCGATCGCGCAGCCTTGTTTCTTTCTTAATCGCTGTTTCTATGTGCAGTAATTCCAATTCTGCTGCTTTCCCTAAGCCGACGATGCCCGCTACGTTCTCTGTACCTGCGCGTCGGCCTCTTTCTTGGTGTCCACCAATCAACAAGGGACGAAATCTCACGCCACGGCGCACATATAACGCACCAATACCTTTAGGAGCGTGAATTTTGTGACCAGACATAGTTAACATATCTATGGTGCTGGTCTTCATGTTCAGAGGTATCTTACCTACTGCTTGTACTGCGTCTACATGGAAAATCGCGCCCTTTTCCTTCACCCGCATCCCAATCTGCTCAATGGGGAATACAGTTCCGGTTTCGTTGTTGGCATACATAATCGTCACCAGGGCGGTGTTACCTGTCAACGAGGCTTCTAGTTCATCTAAATCCAATTGCCCCTGACGATTTACAGACAGATATGTAACACTATAGCCTTGGGTTTCTAATTGTTTGCAGACATTGAGGACTGCGGGGTGTTCAACTTGGGTGGTGATGATGTGGCGTTTTTCCGGTTGGGCTAACAAGGCGGCGCGAATAGCAGCATTATCGCCTTCAGTTCCACAACTTGTAAACACAATTTCTGATTCATCAGCACCCAATAGGGCTGCAACTTGTTCTCTACCTTTTCTCACAGCCTTGGCCAGTTGCCCGCCGAAGGTGTGCATACTAGATGGATTACCGTAATATTCAGTCAGGTAGGGCATAATAGCCTCTACAACTGCTGGGTCTACCTTAGTGGTAGCATTGTTATCCAAATAAATAACACTCATGTTTATACCCCTAAGATTTCACCCTGATGCTTTTGTAATTGTTCGGAATATTTCTGTGAATAGAAGTATTCGCTATCAAATATAATGAGGGTTGTGTCTATGGGTTGTTATGGAAGTTTGGGGTTACGCCAGAGTTAGCAGTGAGGAGCAGCAAGCAGATAAAGGTGCGTTGCGTAAGCAAATCGAACGTTTGCAGAATGCTGGCTGTGCAAAGGTATATTGGGATATTCAATCACGAACAACAGAAGTCAGGGAAGGGCTACAACAATTAATTAATGATTTGCAGACATCTCCAACAGGTAAAGTAAAATCATTGCAATTCACTCGGATTGACCGGATTGGCTCATCATCGCGGTTGTTTTATTCATTATTAGAGGTATTACGATCTAAAGGGATTAAATTAATCGCTCTAGATCAAGGAGTTGATCCTGATAGTCTAGGCGGAGAATTAACAATTGATATGTTACTTGCTGCTGCCAAATTTGAGGTCAGAATGGTGACAGAGAGATTGAAAAGTGAACGTCGTCATCGGGTAACTCAAGGAAAAAGTCACAGAGTTGCGCCATTAGGATACCGTATCGATAAAGATAAATATGTGCGCGATGAATCACCGTGTGTTTGTTTGCTAGAAGGACGTAAAGAATTAACTGTATCTGATGTAGCTCGGTATATTTTTAAAACTTTTTTTGAGTGCGGTTCAGTTGCGGCAACGGTGCGTAAACTACACTCAGATTTTGGTATAGAAACAAAAGCTTTAAATTGGAATAAGCTGGAAAAATCTGCACAAATTGTTAGTGATGACGACTTAGATAAAATTGTCTTTACACCAAATAAAACTAATCATCCCTTGCGTTATCCGTGGTCTGGTTTAAGATGGTCAATACCAGGTTTAAAAGCATTATTAGTAAACCCTGTTTACGCTGGGGGATTGCCTTTTGATACTTATGTGAAATCAAAGGGAAAACGCAAAAATTTTGACGAATGGAAGGTGAAATGGGGAACTCATGACGATGAGGCAATTATTACCTATGACGAACACGAACGCATAAAACAAATTATCAGAGGTAATCGCAACAACCGATGGAATGCTAGAGAAGATAGCGAAGTAAATCCATTTGCTAATTTACTTAAATGCGATCATTGTGGTGGCTCAATGACACGCCACGCCAAACGAGTAGATAAAAATGGGCAAGCTATTTATTATTATCAGTGTCGTTTGTATAAAGCTGGTAATTGTAATAATAAAAATATGATTTCCTCAAAAATATTAGATATCCAATTAATGGATTTATTAGCACAAGAAGCCGAACGATTAGCAAACTTGGTAGAAACAGATGAGCAACCCATTATAGAAGAACCCCCAGAAGTCAAAACTCTGCGCGCATCGCTGAATAATTTGGAAACATTACCACCAAGTTCAGCCATTGAACAAATCAAAAATGACCTTAAAGAACAAATTGCGATCGCACTCGGAGCAACCAATAATATCGCTAAACAATCTCTGATTGCTAAGGAAAGAATTATCCAGGCTTTTGCTCATAAAAGCTACTGGCAAGGACTCAATGCCCAAGATAAACGAGCAATACTCAATGGTTGCATTAAAAAAATACGCGTAGATGGAAATTTTGTTACAGCCATTGAGTATCGTTACTAGTCAATGTTGCGATCGCGCTTTTACATACTCCAGAAGAAAAAAGTGATAAATTAGTATGGCGAGAGATTTATTTCATGACATTGTGAGAGCAGCCCTGGAAAAAGACGGATGGACAATTACAGACGACCCGTTAAGTATTCGTTGCGGTGGGGTAGATGTGCAAATTGATTTAGGTGCAGAACGCCTCATTGCCGCAGAAAAAGCTGGGGAGAAAATAGCAGTTGAAATTAAAAGTTTCGCCAGTGCCTCAAAGATATCAGAATTTCATACAGCCTTGGGGCAATTTATCAACTATCGCATTGCCCTACGGACAGAAGACCCAGAACGAATTTTATATTTGGCAGTCCCTTCAGTAACTTATAACGATTTTTTTAGCTTGCCCTTTACTCAAACAGTCGTGCAGGAAACCAAAATTCTACTGCTGATTTACAACATTGAAACGGAGGAAATAGTGCAATGGCTAAATTAGATGAATATCGACTAAAAGTGCAGCAACTTTTAGAGAAATATGCACAGTACAAACCTAGTTATGGCGATGTAGAAATCGAGCTAATATTTGATACAGAACGTGACCATTACCAAATTATCAGCATCGGTTGGAATCAACAAAAACGGGTTTATGGGCCTATAATGCACCTGGACATCAAAAATGGAAAAATCTGGATTCAGCAAAATACTACTGAAGTAGATATTGCTGCGGAATTGTTAGAAATGGGTGTGATTAAAGAGGATATTGTTATTGGATTCCATACACCAAAAATGCGTCAACTGACTAGTTTTTCTGTAGGATAAAAGATCAGAATCTCTCACAACTGCTGTTTTAGTTTCAACTGTCTGCTGAAGAGGGAGTTTATCAGTCATCAGATTTAGGGTGTGTTAATGCGAGAAAGCATAATTACACCAAAAGAGAAAAGAGCGATACCTACGGTAAGCTACGCTAACGCCTACACCAGCAGAACCTATTCGCTAGAATCAAGACAAACTGGAAAAATCTTGTATGGTAGCCATTCCCCAACAACCGCAAAAAATGACCATTGAGGAATATCTCGCATGGGAACCCCTGCAAGACCTTCGCTACGAATACGTTAACGGCGAAGTTTTTGCAATGACAGGTGGTACAATTCCTCACAATGATATTGCACTTAACTTATACACAGCCTTACGCCCTCATTTACGTGCTAGAGGTTGTCGAGTCAATGTGTCAGACGTGAAAGTGCAAGTTACGCCTCAAAGTCCTTACTATTACCCTGATGTTATCGTCAGTTGCGACCCTCAAGACCTCAATGCGCGCAGATTTATTCAAAACCCCAAAATAATTGCCGAAGTTCTCTCCCCTGCTACAAGCGGTAAAGATAGGGGCGAAAAATTCACCAATTACCTGAAAATACCTTCTTTACAAGAATATTTACTGATAGATTCAGAAACCATCTCCGTAGAACGCTACTGTCGGGGAGAGGGCAGAATGTGGCTTTACTACCCCTACACAGAGGGAGATATGATTACTCTATCTAGCATCGAATTTGAATTTGCGATCGCACTACTATACGAAGGGGTTGTCTTGGGAGGAGAAGCAGAATAGCGGTTGAAAATGCTGGATGAAAAAATGACTTCAAAATCAAATTGCGATCTCGTAGAGTACCTAGCTTTTTCAGATAAATTAATGGTGAATGACAACAAATTGATTAACCAAGAATTTTCTTAATTAAAATATAGTTATCCCTATGAGCAGGGTGAAAATTGATTTTCAAATATTCTAGTGAGTGCCAGAATGCTTTAAAAAAGAATTTTTCCTTATTAAAGAAGAACTCTAGCATTTCCCACCAAACTTTAACATCTAACAGCTTTTTATCTTGGTGCAGCATAGTCAGTAACCCAAAATTCACAAAACTGAGAATAAAACTATAAGCTAAGAGCATACCGATTAAGCGAATTAAGTAATTCTTACTTACGGTTTGAAACACATCATAAGCAACTGTTTTATGCTCAATTTCCTCAGCAGAATGCCATTCAAAAAGCTCTTTTAATGTAGGATCTGCATCTGCAAATAATTCTTCTTTTAAAGTTAGTTCTGCTATAACATTAGTAAAATGCTCAACTCCGGCAATCATTGCTAACTTGAATGTATTATTCAAGCGTTTTTCGCAAACATTAAAAAGAATGAACCGCAAGCAATTAAGATAAGTGTCAAACTTATAACCTTGTTGCCAAAGATTGTGCCAAAATTTCTCATGTTGGAGAGCGTGTTGGGCTTCCTGACCGACAAATGCTAAAGCTTCCTCTTTTAAGTGAGGATTTTCAATCTGCTTGATTTGTCGTTTAATAGTCCGTAGCATAAATTGCTCACCATCAGGAAATAGTAATGTAATACTATTAAAAAAATGGGTTTTGAAGGGACTATTAGCGTACCAATACCTGTCAATATGCTCAGGAAACTTAAAGTTTTGTTGCCTGATAATGATGGGAGGCATAATTTTAATACTCCATTAATAGTTTCTATTTTTAGAGAGCGATCGCCACCAAATCTTCGAGCTTACGATCAAGCATTTGCGCCACTTTTAATATTTCTGGATTCTGTAATTGACCTAACAATGATGATGGTTTGTCATAAGTAACATAAGTCTTGCCATCAACATTTTCGTAGACAAATAGCCGCAAGGGAACATAAAGTCCCACCGTTGGATCTTGCTCAAACATTTGGTTAGCGATGAGCGGATTACCAATGATATAAAGCTTCGATTTATTACGTTTACCAGATGCAGATGTCAGCAAGCCACCTAATTCAAAATCTACCAAGCTAGTAAAACCACTTTTTCCCACCATTGACTCAACTGCACTTTGAACTTGCTCAAAAGATTTATTTGTATCTAATCTTTTCAGTTGTCTGAGGAGTTGATTATCAGCTGGAGTTGCCATTGCTTCAATCACGCTTGTCACTTCCTCAAATGTCTTTTCAGAAACAGCAACAACACGGGTGACTGTAAAGCTCATATTGAGCATGGAGTTAATAGTTGTCATTCCTTACCCTGAGATTTTATTAATTACGTATAATGTGAATTGAGTCATGAAAATTTGGGTCAAATTCGGTTAGTTTCATCATTACATTGCTATTGTCAGGCGATACATTGCCATTGTTAGGCGATACATTAACAATGCCGATGAAGCAAATTGTGTGCATACCGTAAATTTATGCAAAGCGAAGACAAAGCATAGTTTTGACCAAAGAAAAAAGGATACAAGCCAGAACTACAAGATAAATCATCATCCAGACTTACTATTATTCACATCAGGCATTAATTGGAAGTTTCGTTATGTTCACTGATGAGCAAAAGCTTTAGTTTCAAGTTGTTTGAGTATATCTTCAGCTTTTGCAGGTGAGAGTCGATGAGCAAAGTAAAGAGCTTTTGCAGGCCCAATTCGGATTTCATATTTATTGGCGCGTAAACCTCTGATGAGAGCTTCAGCTACCTCAGTTGGTGACACCTTATCGGCATTGATTTCCTCAATAGCTTCAGTATCAACAAAAGGCGGCATGACTTCAAATACCTTGACTTTTTTCGGCTCTAGCTGTTGTCGCAGAGAACGGGAGAATGAATGCAAAGCAGCTTTTGTTGCCGCATAAATTCCTAGATTTCCAGAAGGTACAAGGGCAACTATCGATGAAATGTTAACGATCGCAGATTCTTTGCTGTTTAAAAGTAATGGTAAAGCAGCTTTTGTAACGCGTAATGTTCCCAACAGATTAGTTGCAATCTCTTGCTCACCATTGATCAAGGCATCTTGATCATCAATAAAATCATAAAATTTGATGATACCAGCATTGTTCACCAGTAAATTTAAGTCCCCAAATTGGGACTTAATGGCAGAGAACATCTCACTGACTTGATTAGGTTGAGTAATATCGCACAAAAAAGTGTGTATTTTTGGGTAAGTTTGACTAACTTGTGCTAATTTTTGTTGATTGCGTCCACAGATGATGACTTGATTGTTTAAGTCTAATAAAGCTTTAGCGATCGCCAAGCCAATACCTGAGCTACCACCAGTAATTAAAACTGTGTTGCCGTTAATTTTCATAGTCCTATTCACATTAGTTTACTGTTGACGCATCAGAAACTCCCGGATTGCTTGGTCTTCAGTCAGACCAATAGCACGAGCATAAGCCGTCTGAGCTTCAGATTGCCGTTCTAAACGCTTGAGTAAGTAAGCTTTAATCGCCCAGTATGGTTGATAGTTTCTGACAGATTCCATCGGGATAAATTCCAAGAGTGTTAACCCTTTCTCAAAGCCTTTCGCCTCTGCAATTGCCGCCGCACGACTCACTAATGCTCCCAAAGTGGGTGCAATCTGAATTAATCCTTCATATAACAGTGCCAAAGCTTCCCAATCAGTGCATCCAGTCACTAACCTTTGGGCATGGATAGACTGAATTGCCGCTTCTAGTTGAAAACGTCCTAATTTGTGAAATTGAGCCGCTTGAGCCAATTCCCGCTCTGCTTCAGCAATCATTGGCTGTGACCACAGTGCCGTGTCTTGCTCCGACAACGGCACATAATCACCGTTTGGAGTGCGACGCGCGTTGCGTCGAGCCTCACAATGCAGCATCAAAGCCAACAAACCCCGAACTTCTGGTTCTTCTGGCATCAGTTGCACGCACAGACGCGCCAACCATATAGCTTCTTCTGCTAACCCTTGATGTCGGGGATCACCTCCTGTAAGGTTATCCCAACCATTAGTGTAAGCGGCATAAATTGCTTCTAAAACTGCTTCTAATCGAGTTGATAACTCTCCCGCCTCCGGTAACTCAAAGGCAATGCCGGCATCTCTAATTTTTGCCTTAGCACGTACAAGACGTTGGCTCATAGTTGCAGGTGCAACCAGAAAAGCAGAAGCAATTTCAGATCCATTCAAACCCAGTACAGTTTGCAACATTAAGGGTGTGTGAATGCTCGGATCAATCGCAGGGTGAGCGCAAATAAACAGCAGTTTCAGGCGTTCATCTGGGAACACATCTGCTATTTCCAGGGGGGGGTCGGTTTGCGTCTCAATTCCCGTCAATTTCAGAGCATTAATCACCCTATCTTTAACTTGAGTCCGACGTGCATCATCAATGAGCCGATTTTTTGCTGCTACCAACAACCACGCTTCGGGATTTTTTGGGACTCCGGCTTCTGGCCAAGTTTTTAAAGCCGCCAGGAACGCATCGCCGAGAGCATCCTCCGCCGCCGCCACATCCCGCGATCGCGCTGCTAAATAAGCAACCAAACGTCCATAAGAGTTGCGTGCCGCTAATTCTGCTACTCGACGTGCGTCTATCACCATAATTTATCCCTGTGGTGCGGTTTTCTGCCAAGCAGGTAACTGCTCAATCTTAGCGTACCAAGCTTGGATATGAGGATAGTTTTCTAAGGGGAAACCTGCTAGGGCAGCATAAGTTAAATCACTTGCAACCGCAAAATCTGCTAATGTCAAAGTGTTGTTAACTAAATATTCGCACTCCGCCAAATGGTTGTTTAACACCGTTGCTTCCTTGTGGAAGGCTTTGGTAGCACGTTCTACAACTTCAGGATCGGGATCACCTTTTTGTGTGAGTTGTTTAACAAAATTTTCGTATTGCAAAGGTTGACACGCCGGAGTCCAGTGAGCTAACTGCCAACTTTGCCAGCGCATGATCTCTGCACGACTTTTGACATCCTCAGGCCAAAGAGAATTGGGAACTTGGCTAGCTAAG
Source organism: Aliinostoc maniaoense (assembly GCF_058172895.1). Taxonomy (NCBI): domain Bacteria; kingdom Bacillati; phylum Cyanobacteriota; class Cyanophyceae; order Nostocales; family Nodulariaceae; genus Aliinostoc; species Aliinostoc maniaoense. The sequence continues at coordinate 1,011,991 of NZ_CP187952.1, forward strand.
TATTGCATAATAGCTGTTGATTCCCAAATCGACCAGTCTCCATCCTGTAATACTGGAGTCCGGTTGGTAGGATTCAACTGCATATATTCTGGTGTATACTGTTCGCCTTGCTGCACATCAACAAATCGCAGGTCGATAGGCAGTTCTAAATGAAGAGCCACAGCATGAGCTTTGCGAGTATTGGGAGAGGGGGGGAAATAATAAAGCTTCATACTCTTGACTTATTCCTCAGCTGTGGACATTAAAGGACGAACTTCAACACAACATTTACTAGCAGCTGGACAACGTGCTGCCCAATCCATCGCTAAATCTAAATTCGGCACATCAACAATAAATAAACCACCGAGTTGTTCTTTAGTGTCTGCGTAGGGGCCATCTTGCACTTTTCTTTGTCCGTCACGTAAACGGATAGTTGTGCCAGTGTGTGATGGGTGTAATTCTGCTCCACCTGCAATCACGCCAGCAGCCATCAAAGCTTGAGAATAGGCATTATAAGCAGCCTTAGCGGTATCACGGTTAGCAAAATCTTGTTCTGTTTCGTAAACCAGAATTGCGTACTTCATATTGGTACATTCGTCATTAATGGGAGTGAAGCACAATGTATTTTATGCTTTCTATATCTATAACGATTGAGCAAGAGCGATTTCGACACAGGCATGAGTAAAAATCAAAAATTTTTTTGGCGTTGTCTCAATGCCTTGATTTTAAGGGTTTTGAGACTGTCCCATCTCTTGTATAAGGAGGTGGACAAAATGCCCACCTCACAAGCTTGATCGTTAAATTCAGCAAATCTTTTTTCTGCATCCTAGCAGCGATCGCTGTTTTTACTCCCACGCCGAGTCCCAAAACCCCAGCCTAATGCCAAAAACAACATAGTTCCTAACACACTACTGGGTTCAGGCACTCCTACCGCCACATCATCTACAAAAACATCGTAAACTGCAAATTCAGGCTCAGGGTCAAAGATGGTAGGTATGGGATTGTTAGTGACTAAGAGTGAACGAGCTTTGTTATTAAAGGCAATATTCGATGGATTTCTCCAAAGTAAGGGATTTTCCGGGTCATTCGGTCTAATAGCAGGGCCAGAAAAACGATTAATTTCTGTGCCATCAGGAGACAGAATTGAAATTTGGTTGCCTTTACCCAGCACTACATAAAGATTCCCTGACTTGCCAAATTCAATCCCTGCTGGAGCTTCATTGACTCCATACTCAAAAAAGATAGACATATCGCTGCTACTGGGAGCATCAACCAGGGGTAAGGTGTAGATAAATCCCTTACCCAAGAGATCCAAGGTTGATGCTATGTACATATATTTGCCTGTAGGATCAACTCGGATGCCATTCGCACCAAAGCCATCAAAGCGACTGTCCTGATACCAAATCTCTGGAGTGCCGCCACCTGGTGCAACTCGCCAAATTGTAGATTGAAAGGAGTCAGTCATATACAGATTGCCTTTGGCATCAAAGACAATATCATTAATTAGTGGTGGCAGTTCTACCCCATTGGGAGAACAAGGAGTTGCCGCCGCCACACTAGAGCAAATGGGTATATCTGGTAATGCAGTCGCATAAATTTCTTGTACAGGGTTAGATTGAGTGACATCAAATCTAACAATCCCCTGTTGAATGTCACTTACATAGAGGCGATTTTTTTTATCGAAAACAATACCTGCGATCGCCTGGGGTAAGTTAGGATTCTGACCAGTAATATCATATTGCCGCACCAACGCCCCGGAGTTTAAATCGTACTCTAAAACACTCGGTTGGACGAACAAATTCGACTGGGCAGGCCCGGAAATAAACACGCGATCGCCCAATAAGGCAACGTCTTCAGGATAACCAGGTTCATCAGGTAGTTCAGCAAATACACGAGAGTCCCCCAACATCCGAGCAGCTTGAGCCGCTTGGGGGACACTAATCATCAGCGCAGTTAATAAGGCAATAGACCAGTGATGGATTTTCACGTCATTATCCTGTTCAATATCAAATCATCAATTAAGCAATATCTTCAGCAATAACCTTTTCTAAGCAACGTTCTGCCAAAGCTGCGATCGTTAAGGAGGGATTTGTACATCCAGTTGAACCAGGCATGAGTGCGCCATCAACTACATACAAGCCCCGATAACCCATGACGCGGCCATACAAATCACAAGCTTTACCTAATACTGCTCCCCCTAATGGATGGAAGGTAGGAAATCTATCTAAAACTGCACCGCCAATTCTAGTCTTATTGGGATAATAACTGCCTAGCATAGTGTTGGTTTGTGTCTTACCAAAGGCCAAAGCATTCTTGCGATCAATCGTTCGATAAGAAAATTGTGTGGCTTTTAACAGTCGGGGATCTCCCACAACCTGAGTATCAGGCCAAGTCAGCTTCACTGCACCTCTGATGGCATCGTAATGGAATCTTCCTTTGACAGAGGGTAAACCTATACCCACAAATGCCAACAGTCCATCAGGCGCATTCCAAACTGAAAGCAATTCTATAGAGAGCGGCCCAAAAGGATTATTAAAGTCTTGAATTACTGCCGTAGCAGGCCCCCCTAAATTGGTGTTGGTAGGTAAGGGAAAACCTCCACGAATTGAAAAGGTATCTCCGTTAGTCCCCCAATCTAGACCAATGTAGTTATTCAATCTAGCTAGTGTGCCTGTAGCTTTAGCTTTCACTAATAGCTTAGAAGTTCCCATTGAACCAGCAGCTAAAAATAAATATTTACAGACGATTGTTTTCGTCGCTACCACTGCGCCAGATTCATCAATCTGCTGACAAACAACTCGATAGCCATGTCCTGGCACTTCTCCTATTTCTGTAGCTATGTGCAGAGGTAAAATCTCTACACGCCCAGTTTGCTCGGCTTGAACTAAGTAGTTGCGATCGAGACTCTTTTTCGCACCACTATTAATCCCATACCAGTCCTCGCCAATAATTGTGGCCGGAATTTTAGTGCCATTAATTTCTTGACGAACTACGTCCCAATCTACGGCAATGTCTAGCAATTTACCAGGCACTCCAGCATTAGCGGCTTGTTGGAGAAACAGACGAGTTGATAAATAGTATTTGGTAGCTAAAATATCTGGGGGAATTGGCCCTGGTTTGATGATGGAAAGAACGCGGGGATAATAAACATTATCCATTTGTTCATAATCAATTTCTTTGGGAAACACCCGATAGAATAGCTCTTTTGGCGGTTGGTAGGTGACACCGTTGTAAACTAAAGAACCACCACCAACACCTGCACCAGAATAAACGGAAATTCCTGTTTCATCTTGACGTTCTAAAACCCCTGGATATACGTCTATAGGAACTTCGTCAAAAATTAATGTCTTAGGACTGAGCCATGTGGAACGCCCATCAGGCTGACGATAGGTAGCAAAAGTATTTTGTGCAGAGGTGATAGGCCAACGACGACCTCGTTCTAACACTAATGTATTGATCCCAGCTTGCCCTAAACGCAAAGCTGCTACAGCACCACCAAAGCCGCTACCAATGACTAAAGCTTCTACAGTTTCTTCTTGAGCATTTACCCAGCGATCGCTAACTAATGAAGTGATTAAAGCTGTAGAAAATAGGGCAGTACTTTGGATAAACCGCCGACGACTGTAAAACTCGTTCTTGACCATAATTTTAGATGATTAAGCCATCATTTGGACTCTAGATAACTCCCATAGTTGCATTGCCAAAATTCTCAAATGACTTTTGCATATTTGTGGGATTGTCTCTTTTATTTTTGAGGTAGGCTGTTCGGCCTACCTCGTCATGATCAGCCAATATTGAAATTGAAGCGTTGACAACGGAACTGTTGTCTAATTAACCCACTTTACGGACTGACTTAGATTTACGCTTCCACAGAGAAACTGCACCTGTAGCACCAAATACTATCACGCCAGATACAACAGAAGGTTCAGGTACTTGTCGAGAACCTGCTGCAATGATCTGCAACACGTAATCAGCACGATTGTCTTGTTGGAGTATATAGTCATCAAATACTATGTCTCCAAATTGGTCGTAAGCAATACTAGAGACTAATCCAAACTTACCAGACGCTTGGGCATAGGTCTGAGGATAATCAGCAGGAGTAGGTGGGATATTTGATAAATCTGGTACTGCAATGATGCCTGGTTCTTTAAATATCTCCTCAAATCCAGGAGGATTCCAAAGTACTTTCAATTTGGCATCTGTATCAGTGGGGTTTAAAACTCCATGAGTGCGATATCTGGGAGTATAAATTAATGTTCCAGCCGGTGCATCATAAGCGTGCAGAATGTCTTTAGGCGCATTCACTCCTGGGATCAGACTAACGTCATCATAAATATTTTCTCCCAAAAAGATTCGTAGAGTCCCTTCTTCAACATATAACCATTCGTCGTCATCTTGATGGATATGTGGGAATGCACCTTTTCCTGGCGGAACAATAGTTTCTCTCAATGTGTATTGGCCGTTAGTAGTTTCGCCTCTTTTCACAAAGGTAAACGGTTGTCCATCAAAGAATAAATAGGATGGTGCGTCTGGATCTGGTGTGATTTCAGGAAAGACAAAAGCTTCTGCTTTGGGGCCGATAGCTAAAGTCAATAGTAAAGAGCTAATTACGCCAATTCCAAATAATTTCATGTTCAATTCTCCTTGACATCTAAAGTTTGTGGTGGATTAAATCTCAAAATTTCCGTCTAGTCCCGGAAGCATCTAACTTCTATGGGATTAAGCTACCTTGTCCATAGATTTAGATTTACGTTTGCGTATGGATATTGCACCCGTCACACCAAACACTAAAATTCCTCCTACTAAAGTAGGTTCAGGAATTTCTGTTACGTCATCAGACAACAAAGCTAGCAACTCATCACCATGATTGTCTGGAAACGCAAAATTATGCTCTACAACAATCTCTCCGAATTGCTCGAAAGAGGCACTACCAACCAGTCCATAGTTAACTGCTTCTCCAGCAAATCTATACAGAGTCTGGGGATCGTAAGGTGGCAGATTTGACAGATCCCCAACGGATTGAGCTACTTCTGCAATTAGATTCTCAAATCCGGCGGGATCAGTAATTAACAAGACTTTGCCTGTTGTAGTTCCTATATTTCTAATTCCGTGAATATAGTTCTTTCTGCCAAAAAATAATGTTCCAGCAGGAGCATCAAAAGCATAGAGAGTATCTTTAGGTGCATTCACTCCAGGAATTTGATTAGGATCAGGATAGAAACTATCTCCTACTACTAACTGCATATTCCCTGCTGCAATATACAACCACTCGTTTTCTTCATGGTGAATGTGTGGAGGAGAAGCACCTCCTGGTGGGACTATAGTTTCCATGAGTGCATACTTTCCTCCGGTGGTTTCACCTCTTTTCAAAAAGGTAATCGGCCCATTGGGGAGGAATAGATAAGATGGTGCATCTGGATCTGGTTTGACATTGGGAAATTTAAACGCTTCTGCTCTAGCACTCATCACTACAGTCAGTAATAACGAGCTAATTAATCCCACTTTCAAGAATTTCATCAAATAATCTCCTGTGTTTGTGTTGCAGGTATTTGGTTGCATTGCACTGTACTTGTTACCATCTTGGTTATATGGTTCTCAGAAACACTGCATCAGATGAGACGGATTTTCATAAATCCACTTAATTAAAAATCTCGAATTTTCGTTATGTAAACGATTGTTTTCTGCGTCAGGAGCTTACCAATTCATAGCTGATCACAGCAATCTCATGCTTTTGGTATTTCAACTAGTGATTTTTCTGAATGTGACCTTTGTTGCTGCTAATTATTGAATGCAAATCTTTGTTTTGATGTTTTAAATTCAAGAAATTTTGATTGAATAAAAAATCAGCAAAATCATGATTGCTTCTCTCAAAGATTTTCATTTCTTGAACATAAACCCTTTAAAAGAGCCAGATGTTTCTTTTAAATATACACGGTGAATCTTGAAATTCTTGATGCTTTACTATTTTTAAATATTCGGCTGAACCATTGAATTTGCGTCACAAAGGTATTCATCGCTTGGTTAATTAACATTATTATCCATTGATGTCTTATAAGTTTAATCTGCAATTGTATTCTGATTAAGAAACAGTTAATAAATACTGGCAATTTTTTGATTTAGCTATTTTTTAATTTTATCTCCAAAAGAATTAATTTCATATTAAACAGAAAGGTTCTTAATAATTGCTTTAAAAAACAGTTAAGTCAAGGTTAAATTAGGAGATTATTGAGTTCTTTAAAATTACTAGTTATCGGTAATTGTTGAATAATTTTACAATTTACTCAGAAGTTGCCTGTATTTTGGCAATTGCTTTATATAAATTGATAAACATCATAAATATCATGATTTTCGTACATAAGATATTTGCTTAATAAAAATGCTATAAGCCTTGAACAGTGAGGATTCAATATCAATTCCAACAAAAACTTAAAAAAAAATAAAAACAAATTTACTAATTTAGTAGTACAAGCTGAAAGCATAGCTGAGTAATGAAAAATTAGATATTTAGCAAATAGTTTATATTTCTTTATACTTAACTACTATCTTATATTTATTAGTCCTGCTATTATTTTTTACAGTCATTCTCAAGATGGTTAAAAAAATTGCCAAAGCAAAAATTCAGATAAAAAAACCACAAGATAGAAACTGGAAGGCTACGCATCAGTAGCTGTTGATTAATTAGAATCAAGTATATCTTGTACATCTTGGCAATTTAATCAAAAACAAGGGTTACTAATCCCAAACCTGTTTCCAAGCATCAAGCCAGAGAGTATTCGGGGGGAAACTTTCTAGGCTAGGTAATGAATGATAGGTGCTAGTTTGTGGACTTTGTTGAAGATTCGGGAGAGAATAAGGTTTTATTGTATGGCTTTTTTGAATAATTGCTGAATACGAGGATGAAAATTAAAAGTTTAATCTTTCAAACTCTTAAGTTTCCGCTTCTTAGGAAGGATAATGAAAAAATAATAGAAGCCTCAGAGATTTTTACCTATATTGTGATTATGCTACCTATAGTCAGATAGTTAGCATAATTATTGACACTGAAGTCTGTAGCTATAGAAAAAGGTTACATAGCATTTGCTAGTCTGCTGAGGTACAAATTGCGTTCATCTGGGGTTAATTATTTTTGTTTGTATCTCATCAGGGTAATAAAGGCTATAGCAAGGTTTTGACACTAATATTGTGAGTGCTTGAAATCAGTTATTAAGCACTTTTGATTTTCGCACTAATACTTCTGGACTAGACTTATTCGTTTATCCTTACTATGAATATACCGATGAAAACATCTACTACTCCTATTGCAATAATTGGCATGGGTTGTTGGTATCCTGGAGCGCGTAATTTACGACAACTCTGGGAAAATATACTTGCAAGGCGGCAAGAATTTCGACGCACACCAGACCAAAGATTACCACTTGCTCAGTATTACGATGCAGACCGCAGCACACCAGATAAGACTTATGGAAGTCGGATGGCTGTGATTGATGGCTTTGAGTTTGACTGGTTAACTAAACGCATTCCTAAAACAGTCGTAGATGCTGCGGATATTGCTCACTGGCTAGCTTTAGAAGTTGCAGTGCAAGCTTTAGAAGATGCTGGATATACTCGTACAAATGTTCCGATAGAGCGTACTGGTGTTTTAGTGGGAAACACAATGACCGGAGAGTTTTCCCGCTCCACTAATGTGCGTTTACGTTGGCCTTATGTCCGACGCGCTTTAGTAGCAGCAATGGAGGCGAGAGGTATATCAGCACAGGCAATAGATGCGATCGCACAGACGATGGAGGATTACTACAAATCTGTGTTCTCACCAATTACTGAGGACACCCTTTCAGGTAATCTTTCCAATACAATTGCTGGCAGAATTTGCAACTTCTTCAACTTCCACGGGGGTGGTTATACAGTTGATGGTGCTTGTTCTTCTTCATTACTGGCAGTAGCTAACGCTGCTAACGCTTTAAGTAACGGTGATTTAGACTTAGCCTTTGCTGGTGGTGTAGATATCAGTTTAGATACATTTGAATTGATTGGATTTGCTAAAACTGGCGCACTGACAAGCAAAGATATGACAGTTTACGATCGCCAAGCTAGTGGTTTCATTCCCGGCGAAGGCTGTGGCTTTGTAGTGTTAAAGCGATTAGCAGATGCGCGTGCGGATGGTAATTATGTCTATGCAGTCTTGAATGGTTGGGGAATTTCCTCCGACGGTAAAGGCGGCTTGACTGCACCTAGCCGAGAAGGACAAGCAATGGCCTTGCGCCGTGCATACGAGCGAGCAGGTTACAGCCCCCATATCCTTGATTTCATTGAGGGACATGGCACTGGGACACCCGTTGGCGATCGCACCGAACTCGAAGGTATTGCTTTAGCAATGGGCGTTGATGGTGAAATTAGCGATCGCTCCTGTGGTGTGACTTCCTTCAAATCCCTGGTTGGGCATACAAAAGCGGCGGCTGGAGTTGGTGCATTCATCAAAGCCATCATGGCTGTCAATCGGCGGATTTTGCCACCAGTAGCAGGTTGTCAAGAACCCAACCCAGTATTTGCCACCACAGCACGCTGTCTCTACCCCATTCTGCAAGGACAGGTAAAAAGCCACACAGATATCTTACGAGCTGGGGTTTCCGCGATGGGATTCGGCGGGATTAATTGCCACGTCACCCTAGAATCAGGAGATGCTCCGGCGGCTCATCTCCAACCAGCTATTCCAGAACAAGCTTTACTCGTTTCCCATCAAGATACAGAAATATTCGTCCTCTCTGCGGTATCCGTTTCTGCTTTATTGCAACGCACATTAGCAGTGAACAATATTGCAGTCGGCTTGAGTGTCAGTGAATTAGTGGATTTAGCCGCCCACTTAACCCGCGAACTAGAACCACATTTACCAATTCGGGCGACAGTGATCGCGGGAACACCAGAAGAACTATCCGAACGTCTCAACCTCCTAGCAAAAATATTGCGGGAAACACCCCCAGCACCTGGAGAGTTTTTTGTCAATCCCCAAAGAGAAGTTTGGGTAGGGAATAGTGTGCGTCGTCAGCGAGTCGGCTTTTTATTCCCCGGACAAGGCTCTCAAAAATTGAATATGGCGCGATCGCTCATAGAACGATATCAATGGGCAAAAGACCTTGTAGAACAAGCAGATATTTGCTTAGAAGAAATTGGCTTGTCGGGAATCCGAGAGCGCACTTATCAACCACTTGACCGTGTAGCTAACCAGGAACAATTGGCGGCATGGTCAACAGAGCTAGCACAAACTGAAGTTGCTCAACCAGCCATTTGCCTAGCTTCTTTAATTTGGATGCGCTACCTGAATCGCCTTGGTATTCAACCCATAGCAGTAGGTGGTCATAGCTTAGGAGAACTGAGTGCAGTCTATGCAGCAGGGGGAATAGATGAAAAAACCCTCTTGTGTTTAGCTGGAGTGCGGGGACAGGCTATGTCTGCATCACATCAGAGCGATCGCCCTGGTGCAATGGCCAGTTTAAATTGTTCTCGTGAGCAAGCTGAAAAACTTTTAAGTCAAGTTAGCGGCTACATTGTCATTGCCAATATCAATAGCCCCTCGCAAACAGTTGTTTCCGGTGAACAAGCTAGTGTAGAACAGGTGGTAGAACTAGCGACAGCTGCCCAGATTAAAGCAGTGCGCCTGGCAGTTACCAACGGATTTCATTCACAACTGGTTGCAGATGCTGCCACACATCTGCGGCAAAGTAAACTGATACCAGAGCAGTTACAAAAGCTAGGAGTGCCATTATTCTCCAGTGTGAATGGACAACCACTAGCACCAGGGCTATCATTGCCAGATTACTTAGCTGATCAAGCGATCGCCCAAGTAGATTTTATCTCTCTGATCAAAACCCTAGAACAGAAATGTGACCTCCTCATAGAAGTAGGGCCGGGGAAAGTCCTGTCTGGTCTAGTCAAGGATATTGTTGGTGCAAACGGGCTACTTTGTCTACCAGTAGAATCAAAAGCCGGCATGGATAAAGATTTGAATATCATGCTATCTGGCTTATTTATCCACGGTGGGGACATCAACTGGGCAACCCTCTACGAAAGTCGTCTTGTTCGTCCCTTCATTCCCGCATCACAACGCATATTTATTGAAAACCCCTTAGAACGGCAATTTCAACCATCGAAGGCAGCATCTCCAATTGAGCTTTTGGCTAATCCCATCGCTAATTCACAAAATCAAGTACCGTGGGATTTGCTTGCTGATTACTTATCTGAGCGTGGTAAGTTTCTTACAGAAGTTATGCGAGCAGATTTACAAAGCTCTCATCCCTTAGCAAAAGCTCAAACAGGAAATGGTAACGGCCACACAACACTATTAGTCAACGGGAACGGGAACGGCCATCATCCAACCACAACACTATTAGTCAACGGTAATGGTAACGGTCATCATCCAACCACAACACTATTAGCAAACGGTAATGGTAACGGCCATCATCCAGCGATCGCAAATGGTTCTAAAAATGGGTCAGCCTTCAGTATTGAAAACATCTTAGTCAACTTAATTACTCAACATACAGGATTTCCGCCAGAGAGTATTACACTGCAAATCAGACTCTTGGATGATTTAAATCTAGATTCCATCAAAGCTGGAGAAATCATTGCTACTGCCGCCAGGGAAATTGGCGTAGCTGGTTTAGTTGATCCCACGACTTTGGCGAATGCAACTATCCAAGAGGTTGCGGAAGCTCTGCGGGTAGCTCTCCCAGGCAGTGATCATGGAGCAAAAGAGTCAACCATGACTCTCAACATTGAAAGCTTACTGGTGAACTTAATTACTCAACATACAGGATTTCCCCAAGAGAGCATTACACTCCAGATTAGACTCTTGGATGATTTAAATCTAGATTCCATCAAAGCCGGAGAAGTCATTGCTACCGCCGCCAGGGAAATTGGCGTAGCCGGTCTAGTTGATCCCACAACTTTGGCGAATGCAACTATCCAAGAGGTTGCCGAAGCATTGCGGGCGGCTGTACCAGAGGGTAACGATAATGGTCATCATGCAGTCATCAACAGCAGTCACAATAGCTCAAATGCCACTGTGCAAGCAGCTGTAGGTGTAGCTTTAACAGAAGCGATCGCAGGTAAAAACCCCACACCAGAACAGTACAAACCTGCCCAGGTACGTGATTACATCGTCCAAGCAGTACCAGAGGAATTTACAGCAGTTACCTTGGGTAAACATTCTGAGGAGAAATGGCAAACCGCTAATGTCTTGATTCTGTGTGAATCGCCAGAACAAGAGATAGCACAGACATTGTGTCAGCAACTCCAAAGTTACGGCTCTCAAGTACAAACAATTTCCTACACTACAGCCCGCGCTCAGACTCTCATTAGTAGCGTTGATTTCAGTCATTTTATTGCTATCTTGCCGCAAACAAGCAATAGTCAAATATCGACAGATCAGCGTTTGCTCGATATGATTGAACGCTTACGCAGCATCGCCACCCCACCAAAAAAAGCTCAGACTGCCCGTGAGCATACAACAGTAGCCTATATTCAATTTGGTGGCGGACATTTTGCCACACAATCACCACTAGCGGAGATTGAGCAGTGCTGTGCAGTCGGTTTTGCTGCTAGTGTTCATCTTGAGCGGGCTGATCTCAAAGTCCGAGTCATAGATTTTTCTGCCGCCATTAACTCAACTCACCTAGCTGAATGCGTTATTAAAGAGCTTTCTAGCGCACACGTTTATCTCTGTGTCGGCTACGATCAAAATTTAACACGATATATCCCTCGTCCCCTGGTACAAGAACCAGTCGATTATCAAAGCCGAGAAATTATTTGGTCTACTGATGATGTGATTCTTGTAACTGGTGGTGGTAAAGGCATCACCGCAGAGTGCGCTCTAGCTCTAGCTCGGAATACAGGGGTGAAGATGGCACTTGTCGGGCGATCGCCGCACCCCCACGGCAATACAGAAAGACGTGGCGGCACAAGTACAGAGATTGCTCAAACTTTGGAACGGTTCAACGCCGAAGGATTAACTTGTCAGTATTATGAATGCGATATTTCTGACTACGATGCAGTGGTATCTTTACTGGCGGAAGTTAGCCAAGATTTAGGTATAATTACAGGTGTAATTCATGGTGCGGCACTCAACAAGCCTCGGTTAGTAGAGCAGGTATCTGGGGAAGCAGCATTTGATGAAGTCAAACCAAAGCTCAAAGGTGTTTTGAATTTGTGTCAGGCACTAGCAGAGACTTCCCTGAAGTTGTTTGTCGGGTTCTCATCCGTCATTGGGATTACAGGGATGCAACGCAATGCTTGGTATGGCTTTGCTAACGAAACCTTGGATCTGATTTTACGCCGTTATCAACTGCAACATCCAGAAGTGGCCGTGATCACGATGGCGTTTAGTGTGTGGGAAGAAGTCGGTATGGGTGCAAGAATGGGCAGCGTCCGTAATCTTGCCAAGATGGGAATTAAAGCCATTCCCAAAAATGCAGGTGTAGCTCGATTTTTACATTTGATTAAAAATGACCCAGGAGACACCCGCATTGTGATTGCTGCCCCAATGCAGGCTCTATCTGCCTTTGAAGCCAACGGTTTAGACACTTGGTATCCCCAAAGATTTTTACCTCGTGCAGATTTAAAATTCTTGGAGCGGATTTTACTTTGTGAACCGGGAGTAGAGATTCTGGCACGAACACACCTCAGCTTGGAGCGAGATTCTTACTTGCTTGACCATCTGTATAAAGGTTCGTATTTGTTCCCGACGGTGTTTGGTTTGGAGGCGATGGCGCAAGCGGTTGCTTATGTTACGAATGTGCCGAACTTCCGCACCGTTCGCATTGAAGATATTCGCCTAGAGCGTCCCATAGTTGTAGATCCTCAAAAGGGAGTGGATATCGAAATTTATGCAGAAGTACCGGAACGAGAATTTAAAAATTCTCAGCAACGGGTATATGTAGCAATTAAGACAGAGCAAACAGGATTTGCTATTAGCCATTTTTCTGCTACTTTTGTCTTAGGTGAAGAAGACAAGCCATCGGTAGAACCCATCAATCTTCCAGAATGGCCTTTAGATATTGACCCACAAAAAGACCTCTACAGTTGGTTGCTGTTCCAAGGCCCCAGTTTCCAACGTTTGCAACAGATTTATACCCTCAATTCTAGAGAGTGTGTCTTCCGCACACAAACCAATTCATTCTTAGCTTCAGGAGAGGAAGGTAATTTAAATCGATCGCATGGTAAATTCTGGCTAGGAGATCCCTATTGTCGAGATTCATTACTGCAAGTCGGGCAATTGGTGATTCCTCAAGACCTGTGTTTACCAGTCCGCATTGACAGCATCGAAATTTATCAACCAGACAGTGAGGTTTCTTCTTATATTGGGGTGAGTCAACCCCAAGGTCGGGAAGGTAAACAGTATCAAAACAGCGTTTTTATCACAACTGCCGATGGGCAACTCGTAGAAAAACTCAATGGTTATCAACTGCGGATACTAGAACACCGCAAAGATCATCCAACCGTAGAAGAATTAGCTGATCCTACCCAAAGAGATGAGTGGATTCTCCGCCGAAAATTGAGCAACCAAGCGCATATTTTTGGGGTTGCTGCTCCTGAAGTTGCCTTAGCTTATCTTCCCGGAATACATAATTTACTGTCAGCTACACGCCATGAATTAGAACTACCACTATTTGATCAAGCGATCGCACAAATATTCCACAGTAATTCTCAGATCATCCCAGAATACCAAATCCAGTGGACTGATTCTGGCAAACCAATAGTTGATGGCTTAGACGCACAGGGTGTAGTAGTTTCGCTTTCCCACGATGAGCGAGTTTGTATTTGTGTTGCTGGCTATGGCGCGCAAGGTTGTGACATCGAGCCAATCACACATCGCACCCGCCAAGACTGGACGGCTTTGCTGAGTAATTCTCGTGAGCAGTTAATGCAAGAGTTACTAGCAGCTAATAGTTCTGTAGCTCATAGTGGTACACGAATTTGGAGTGCGATCGAAGCCCTACGTAAAGCTACTGAAGTCAAGCTCATTAATTTACTAATTGAACGTATAGAAGGAGACAGCGTTTTATTTAGTGATGCTGATGCCAACAGTCAACTCAAAGTTCTCACATTCCCTGTGAGACTCACACGAGGGTTAGAAAAAATGGTTGCCTTCGTGGTGCAAGATATACAGCCTAGTATGTAACATCAAGTCCACTGCATCACTAAAAAGGAACACTGGTTGGGAAAAGCTTCGCCGTGAGTTTCGGCAGGCTCAACTTCCGCGTCAGCCGAACGGGAACATAACAGGCAAGCAATGTTGTTTCTCACGAGAAAAACCTCACTGTTGCCCGTTCCCTGTTCCCCGTTAACTGTTAACTTCAACTATTAATCAATCAACAGGAAACATCAATGAACAACAATCAATCTTTAGTCTACGATGTGGTGATTATGGGTGCTGGGATAGCAGGAGTTTCTCAAGCTCGTCACCTGTTACTTAATATTCCTAATATTAAAGTCGCATTAATAGACCCACGTCCCGAAGAACGTACAGAAAAAGACTTAAAAGTCGGAGAATCTACTGTTGAAGTTTCTACAATGTTCTTCGGTAAAGAATTAGGTCTTTACGATTACTTAATTGAAAATCATCCTCCTAAATACGGTTTGAATTTTCATTGGGCTAAACAACCAAAACAAACAGATAATATAGACGACTATCATCATATTTGGTGTACTCGTCAACCCTCCCTTGCTTCTACTTTGATGAACCGCGCCAAGTTTGAGCGTGATGTCTTGAAAATGAACAAGGAAATGGGGGCTACTTTCTACAATGGTCGTGTAGTTGATGTAGAACTAACCTCTGGTGATGCTCTGAATATAGTTAAAATCAAAGTTGACAATAACTATTTAGAATTGCAGGCTAAACACGTTGTTGATGCTGCCGGTCGTCGCTTCCTGATTGGCAACAAAACCGACAATTTAATCTTTGATTCGGAAGACCTCTACGGTGTCAAAAATGGTTCAGCATGGGTGAGGATAAAAAATGTAGACCGGACAATTTTTCATAGTGGTTATGACCCACATGGCGCAACTTGCAGCCATTACTATGCTACAAATCACATGATGGGACATGGACATTGGGTGTGGGTAATTCCTACTGATACTCAAACAATGGAATTATCTATTGGTATTGCTCATCATCACAGTGTGATTCCTCCCCATACTATCAATACCAAAGAAAAATTCTATGCCTTTTTAGAAAAGAATCATAACATTCTCTATCGATTAATTCAGAGTGGGGAAGACATCGATTTTCATTACTTACCAAGATTACCCCACAAAAGTAAAACTTTGTTTTCTGAAGATAATTGGTATGTAATTGGCGATGCGGCGGCGATATTTGATCCTTTCTACTCTTTGGGAATGGTAATGATGACCTTTGAGATTGAAAGTATTACAGAAATTGTTCGTAGTAAGTTAGCAGCAGAGCCTGATGCTGAGAAAAAACGGGCTGTTTATAATGCTTTTAATCTGGGGACTATACGCTCTAACAATCATCTCATCCACGCTCATGACAGACAACTTGGTGATGCTAGCATCATGAGTTGGCGGATATTTTTAGAAAATATGTGGTGGTTTGGTATTATAGTACCTTTATATGTCGGAAAATGGCATTTAGACTTGAAGTTTTTGCGGAAGTTTGGTAAACAAGGTCGGAATATTATTACTTCCCTAATGACGGATGTTTATCAACAGTTTGACCAACTCATAGAACGGCAAGTAAATTTAGGGTTTATGTATACCCATCGTGCCGACCAATTGCCTTTTGATTACTATGTAACTAAAGACTTTGACACTTACCTACAAGATACTAAGTACGAACCCAAGAAGTGTAATGTCTATGCCTACATGAAACATACTTACTTCTTTGTGGCTCTATGGTATCTAAAGTTTTTATGGAAAGGTTTTGGTATTACTGGCTTATTATCACCACGTAATCTTTCCCATATCTTCAAGTTGCTCAAGGCATCTGGGGAATGTGCTGTAGATGAATTGATCTTCAAATTGAAGAATAAAGACTTGCCAAATAGTGTGGCGATCGCTCAAGCTAGAAAAGAGTTTGAAAGTTATCAATATCAACCAGAGTTGCAACCTTGGATACAAACACCAAGCGAACCAGTTTTGCAATCAAATGGTAAACATTCTTCTCCAGTTCGGGACTTAGTCAGCTTGCACATGGAATGAGATTTTGTGGCTAGTTTTATAGCGTTTCCTAGCCTGCTGAGGTACAAATCTCTGCGTACCTTTGCGCTTTACTTTGCGCCCCTACCCTGCGGGTTCCGCCCTTGGCGGTATGCGTTTCAAAATATTACCCATACCTCACTTAACTGGGAATCGCTATATCTAGTTGCCCTAACTTTACCTATCAAGCATTTTGGTGATGGTGTATCTAGAATCTGTCGAACTCAAACACCATCACCAACCACCAGAAAATTCTATTCCCTTCAACTATTAGTAAATCAACAGGAAACATCAATGAACAATCATCAATCTTTAGTCTACGATGTAGTGATTATGGGTGCTGGGATAGCAGGGGTTTGTCAAGCTCGTCACCTGTTATTAAACATTCCTAATATTAAAGTGGCATTAGTTGACCCACGTCCCGAAGAACGCACCGAAAAAGACTTAAAAGTCGGAGAATCAACTGTAGAAATTTCCACAATGTTCTTCGGTAAAGAATTAGGTCTTTACGATTACTTAATTGAAAATCATCCTCCCAAATACGGATTAAACTATCATTGGGCTAAACAACCTGAACAAACCGCAAATATTGACGATTACTATCACGTCTGGTCTATTAAACAGCCTCCTCTTGCCTCTACTTTGATGAACCGCGCCAAGTTTGAGCGTGATGTCTTGAAAATGAACAAGGAAATGGGGGCTACTTTCTACAATGGTCGTGTAGTTGATGTAGAACTCACTTCTGGTGATGCTCTGAATATAGTTAAAATCAAAGTTGACAATAACTATTTAGAATTGCAAGCTAAACACATTGTTGATGCTGCCGGTCGTCGCTTCCTGATTGGTAATAAAACAAATAATGTCATCTCCGGTGAGGAGAACCTCCACGGACTAAATAACGGTTCAGCATGGGTGAGAGTAAAAAATGTAGACCGGACAATTTTTCATAGTGGTTATGACCCACATGGCGCAACTTGCAGCCATTACTATGCTACAAATCACATGATGGGACACGGACATTGGGTGTGGGTAATTCCTACTGATACTCAAACAATGGAATTATCGATTGGTATTGCTCATCATCACAGTGTGATTCCTCCCCATACTATCAATACCAAAGAAAAATTTTATGCCTTTTTAGAAAAGAATCATAACATTCTTTACCGATTAATTCAGAGTGGGGAAGACATCGATTTTCATTATTTACCAAGATTACCTCATAAGAGTAAAACTTTGTTTTCTGAAGATAATTGGTATGTAATTGGCGATGCGGCGGCGATATTTGATCCTTTCTACTCTTTGGGAATGGTAATGATGACCTTTGAGATTGAAAGTATTACGGAAATTGTTCGGAGTAAGTTAGCAGCAGAGCCTGATGCTGAGAAAAAACGGGCTGTTTATAATGCTTTTAATCTTGGTTATGTAGAGTCTTGCAATCATCTCCTCCGCCATCATGAAAAACAACTCGGTGATGCTAGTGTCATGAGTTGGCGTATGTATCTAGAAAATATGTGGTGGTTTGGCATGATTGTGCCTATGTATGTCGGAAAATGGCATTTAGATTTACAGTTCTTACGTAAATTTGGTAAACAA
Organism: Aliinostoc maniaoense; assembly: GCF_058172895.1. Lineage (NCBI taxonomy): Bacteria > Bacillati > Cyanobacteriota > Cyanophyceae > Nostocales > Nodulariaceae > Aliinostoc > Aliinostoc maniaoense. Next base: position 1,029,769 of record NZ_CP187952.1, read on the forward strand.
ACTCGCGGAGTTGTCAGAACACTCATGGTTCATGTATATGAGCAGTTTAATCAACTCATTGAACAAGATACTAATATTGGTTTGATGTATATCCATCGCGGTGGTCAATTACCTTTTGGTTACTACATCACCAAAGAATTTGATAGTTACTTACAAGATACTAAATACGAATCCAAAAAATGTAATGTTTATGCCTATATGAAAAACATTTACTTTTTTGTGGCTCTATGGTACATGAAATTCTTGTGGAAAGGTTTTGGTATTGCTGGCTTATTATCACCGCGCAATCTTTATCATGTATTTAATTTACTCAAAGCGTCTGGGGAATGTCTATTAAATGATTTAATATTCAAATTCCAATCCAGAGATGTGCCTGCTAGCACTAATATTGCTAACATGACAGCAGAGTTTCAGAGTTATCAATACAGACCTGAGCTACAACCTTGGATAGAAAAAGTAGCTGAACCATCCTTGCAATCAAATGCTGAAAATACAGCCAAAGTACCAGAATTAGTCCACTAGTATCACTTGATGGGGGTTTAAATCTGACTTTTCACATTAACTTTTCCACATAACGTGAAACCTAACCCCCAACCCCTTCCCTGCAAGGGAAGGGGAGCAAAAATCAAAGCCTCCTCTCATTGCAGGGGAGAGGTACTCTAGCGAGAAGCCGCTCCGCGTCTTTGGAGAGCGGTTTTCCAGATCCCGTGAAAAGTTAGGGCTTAAATCCCCTCTGTTCCCTGTTCCCCGTTAATATTTTATTGAATTTAGGTAGAAAAAGCTATGCTACTCCAAAGTAAAGTTAGTAGTTTAATTGAAGGACAACGGTATTTTTTCCAAACCCAAAAAACTAAAGATATTAACTTTCGCATCAATGCTTTAAAAACTTTAGCAGAGGCGATTGAAGATAATAAAGGTGTAATAATTCAAGCTTTAAAGGCTGATTTACATAAACCAGGGTTTGAAGCATACTTTGAAATTATGGGAGTTTTAGGTGAAATTCAATATGCTATCAAACATCTGAAAAGTTGGGTAAAGCCTCAAAAAGTAACTACTCCATTTCATCAATTTTTATCTTCTGCTTCAGTCCATCATGAGCCTTTAGGAGTAGTTTTAATCATTGGCCCTTGGAATTATCCAATTAACTTAATATTTACCCCTTTAGTGGGCGCGATCGCAGCCGGAAATTGTGCTATCCTAAAACCCTCAGAACTAGCACCACATACCTCTTTAGCTGTAGCAGATATCATCCAAAAAACCTTTGATAAATCCTTTATCACTGTGATTGAAGGTGGTGTAGAAACTAGTAAAGAACTGTTATCAGAAACTTTTGACCACATCTTTTTTACTGGTGGCACTGAAATTGGTAAAATTGTCATGTCAGCCGCCGCTAAACATCTCACACCAGTTACCCTAGAATTAGGTGGAAAAAGTCCCTGCATTGTTGATGATGATGTTAATTTGGAATATACTGCCAAAAGAATTGTTTGGGGTAAATTCAGTAACGCCGGTCAGACTTGTACTGCTCCTGACTATCTTTTAGTCAACCGGAAAATTAAACAGCAATTATTGCAACAAATTAAAAACCAAATACAAAAATTCTATGGTGATCAGCCAGCTAATAGCCATAGTTATGCACGAATTATCAATCAAAGACATTTCTATCGTCTTACCGAACTCCTGCAAGATGGGGAAATTATAGTAGGTGGAGATACAGATTTAGATACTCTCTATATTGCTCCTACTGTCATAGATCAAGTTTCTTGGCAACATAAAATCATGCAGGAGGAAATTTTTGGGCCAATTCTGCCAGTCTTGGAATACACCCATCTATCAGCAGCAATTGATTTAGTCAATAAACAACCCAAACCATTAGCTTTATACTTTTTCTCCAAAAATAAACAAAATCAAAAATGGGTTTTACAATCTACAGCATCAGGTGGTGTTTGTATTAATGATACTGTGATGCACTTGACTATTCCGAGTTTACCTTTTGGTGGTGTAGGAGCAAGTGGCTTTGGTCGTTATCATGGCAAGGCTGGCTTTGATAACTTTTCTTATCAAAGAGGAGTATTAAACAAATCTTTTCGATTCGATTTGCAATGGAGATATCCTCCCTATCCAGAAAAAGGAAAGTAGGGTATTGAGCATCGAATTTCCTCTTTATTGTTGATAAAAATGTAGTCATGGTCACAATAGCAACTAGTCCTTATCTTCAGGGTAATTTTTCTCCTGTACAAGCAGAAATCACAGTCAATAACTTACCGATAATAGGTGAATTACCCTCTGATCTTTGCGGGACATTTGTTCGTAATGGGCCTAATCCCCAGTTTTCTCCCATAGGTCACTACAATTGGATGGACGGGGATGGGATGTTACACAGTATTAAGATTAGTGATGGTAAAGCATCTTATCGTAATCGCTATGTGCAAACACGGGGATTTAAGATAGAGCAGAGAGCAGGTAGAGCCACTTGGACAGGTTTAACAGAGCCACCACAGTTAAATAATCCTGCAAATAATCTATTTAGTCCTTTTAAAAATACTGCTAATACAGGTGTATTGTGGCACGCAGGTCGCCTGTTGGCATTGTGGGAAGGCGGTGAACCATACGAAATTGAATTATCTCAATTGCAGACAATAGGGCCATATACTTATCATGGTCAATTAAAATCTCCCTTTACAGCTCACCCCAAAGTTGATCTCACCACTGGGGAGATGATGTTTTTCGGTGATTCCTTATTGCAACCCCCTTATCTGCAATATAGCGTTGTTTCGGCAGCCGGGAAAATAGTCAAAACAGTTCCAATTGACTTATCGGTAGGCGTGATGATGCACGATTTTGCCATCACGGAAAACTACACAATTTTTATGGATTTACCCCTAACGTTTAGGGTAGATAGGTTACAAAAAAGACAGCCTGGCTATATGTTTGAGCCTGATGCTCCCAGTCGTATAGGCATTATACCTCGTCATGGAGATAGTAAGAGTATTCGTTGGTTTGATGTCTCTACTTGCTATGTCGTACATACTCTCAATGCTTATGAAACTGGTGATGAAGTAGTCCTTTTGGCTTGCCGAGCCAAAGACGCTAAGGCTTTGAATATACCGAGCAAGACCAAGGTAAATCACTCTCTAGAAGATAGACCTATTCTGTATATGTGGCGGTTAAATCTGCGTACAGGTGCAGTAAAGGAAGAAGTATTAGATTATGTGGCAGCAGAGTTTCCTAGTTTAAATCAGCGTTGGTTAGGTAAGTCTAACCGCTACGGTTATACAGCCAGAATGTTATCCCAGGCTCTACCTGATTTCACATTTGATGGCTTGTTGAAGTATGACTTTACCAGTGGTGACTCTCAATTCCACGAATTTGGATTAGGACGTTACGGTGGAGAGGCTGTATTTGTTCCCCGTCCTGATGGGGTTGAAGAAGATGATGGTTGGTTGTTGACCTTTGTGTATGATGCCGCTAAAAGAACTTCTGAATTGATAGTAGTCAATGCTCAAGACTTTACTGGTGAACCTATAGCACGTATTCTTCTGCCGCAACGTGTTCCTTATGGTTTTCACGGCACATGGATTGCAGATAAGTTTTGAGTTGGTGAGCAACTATATCGATTCCCAGTTAAGTGAGGTATGGAAAAAATGTTTTTAAACGCAGAGTGGCGCAGAGTTAAGCGCAGAGTCACGCTGAGGATTACCCAATTTGGTTAGTGAAGTAGTTAGTGCCTCACTAGATTAGGAAACGCTATTTTCAAGGATGATATGGTGAAAAATGTTTATGATGTGATTATAGTTGGTGCTGGTGCTGCGGGATTAACTGCTGCTAATTTACTGGCACGGCAAGGATTAGACGTACTGATAGTTGACCGAGGAATTAAACAAGTTTTACAACTTCCAGAAACCTTTTATGGAATTAATCAAGACTTGTTAACACGATTGAATATTGAGAACAAGATTCAGTTAGCACTTGAAGATCCTAAACAAATTAGGTTGGTTTCTGCTAATGATATTTTTAATTACCAAATTGAAATTGAGCCAAAGAGATTCAAGGGGAATCTGCATGGCATGGGGCTGAATCGGGCTATATTTGAGCAGGTTTTGATAGAAAATGCCCTCAGTTATGGAGCGACTTATTTGCCAAACATATTAGTGAAAGATTTTGTATTTACTAATGAGCAAATTACTGGCGTTAAAGGTTTTTCAGTTGATGGATACGCCGAATATCAGGCAAAAATTGTTATTGATGCTAGAGGGAAACTAACTTCATTGACCCGTCATTTAAGGATGAAAAGATATGAGAAAAAATCAGATGAGTATATCGCTGTTTTTTCCCATTTTGTTGGAGATAGTCTAACTAAATTGATTCCTAATGATGGCATTTTAGTGATTAATTTAGATGGGGGCTATATCTTAGTTATGGCTCTACCAGATGAAAGAGTCAGTGTGATGGTGGTTTTATTTGAAGAAAAAGTAAGAGGTAGTACGAAGGATTGGGAAAATGTTTTTCAGGAAACCATCAATTGTTGGGAGCCTTTGGCTAAAGCTATACAAGCGTCCAAAAAAGTCACGGCGACGCAACCGGTGATCAATTATGATTGGGAATATGAAAAGTATTCTGGGCAAGGATTTTTAATTATTGGAGATGGAGTAGCATTTCTTGACCCATTCACTTGCAATGGTGTGGCGATTGGGATGAATAGTGGAGAAATAGCTGCTGATTTTGTGATGCAAAATTTAACTAGAAGCGATCGCCTATATGTACCAGAATATCTATCTAGTTACGATCGCCAAATTCATGAGCTGATACGCAGGTGGGAGAGAGTTTGGGGAATTGAAAAGCTGAGTTTGTGTAGTCTGGGTTTACTGAAGCAGACTATTGGGTTGTTGGGTCATCTTTCGTTTCTCAAGCTAGACAACCACGGACTCAAAAGACCACAACGAAGCTCAGAAAATCTCTCTCCTCTAGCTGCTAGCCTGCACACTTAGAAATTTTACCCATTAGGAGAATCAATATGATACAGGATGCTGTACAAACAAAGTTAAATGAAGATAAGACCCTGCCGATAAATATTTGGGCAGAACGTGGAATTTCTACAATCAGTCCCAGTGTACAGCAACGAATGCGACAGATTCGCGGTAGTTTGATTCAAGGTTTTCAAATTGCGATCGCCAATGACCATCCACAGACAATTATCAGTAAACTAGATGATATTGCCGATGAGTTGCGGGGATTTGCCTTCGAGGGTGTGGGTATGGGTCTGACTCAAAAGGATCTAGTTGCACCCAGTCAGCACAATCGCATCGAGTCATTTATCGCTGCCACGAAGACAGTTTATGAACATTTTGTCTATGTGGGAGTGGGTTTGATGCTAGGCAAAGCTCCTCTACCCTTAGAACCCTACATATCACAACTCAACCCTGACAGAGTTTGGTTAGTAATTGATGGTTATGGTTTTCAACATGGTTTATCCCATTGGCAAACATATCTTGATAAATTAGCTATCCCAGAACATCTAACTGGTTATGCTTGCCGTGTTTTCGACCAAGGTATGGGTCGCAGTATTTGGTTTGTAGATGGTACTGATGTCAGCCATATCTGCAAAACAATCGCAGCTTTTCCTTCTTCCAGACAAGCAGACTTGTGGGGAGGTATCGGTTTTGTCTGTACTTATTCTGGTGGTGCAGAACGTGCTACCCTGGAAGCCTTGAAAGTAGCCGCAGACAAGTATCAATTTGCTTTAATGCAAGGTTCGGCATTTGCAGCTAAGTCCCGTCACAAAATTACTAGTTTCTCTGCACATACACAACTCGCTTGTCAAGTTCTTTGGGGAATGGAAGCTGAGGCAGTAATTGAGAAGATTAACCAAACACCTCATTGCCAGATCACATCAGATTTAGAAGCTTGGCAGCATTACCGAGCGCATTTAATACTTGACCCTCTGAATTTTAGATTTTAAATTTTGGATTTTGGATTGAGGTTTTTTTGGTTCATGCCCTGCCCCTTGTGGGCGGAATAAATCTAAAATACTCGCTGCGTCGCGTCCGCTACGCTCTAAGCGCAGCTATGCCGCAGGCTTTACGTCAATCTTAAATCTCCAAGCCCCCACCCTTGTTGTCGGGGTCAATCTAAAATCTAAAATCCAAAATCCAAAATTGATTGACTAGCCCATAGCCTCTATTATCCCCACACAATTACAAAGAGAATCACAATGCAAGATAATTCATGGCAACTCAAAATCAATACTGTGATGACGCTGTTAAATAACACTTGGACAGCGCGTGGAGTGCGAACAGATGATGTAGAAATGCAGCAGCGATTTTTTCAAGTTACTAATGCCATGTGGCAAACCCACCAAGCATCCCTTGCTAGTGATGAACGAGAGGTGCTAGTCAACAAGTTAAATTCTATTGAAACGGAATTGTTTGGCTTTGCCTTGGAAGGTATTGGTATAGGACTTTCACAACAGGATTTAGTCGCACCTACCAACAAGAACCGAGTAACATCCTTTGTCATGGGTGGGAGTGCTGCTTATCAGACAATGGTTTATTTGGGTGTAGGTTTAATGTTGGGTAAAGGTCGGTTGCCTATTGAGAAATATTTAAAAGCAACTGATTTGGTGAAGGTTTGGCCAATTATCGATGGCTATGGCTTTCAACATGGAATGTTTCATTGGCAGGAGTTTCTAGATCGTACAGCTAACCCTCCTGGGGAATTTTCAGGGTATACTCGCCATATCTTTGACCAAGGTTTGGGTCGTAGTATTTGGATGGTGAATTGTGCTGATGTGGCTCGGATTGCCCAAACTATTGCCGCCTTTCCAGCGACAAGACAGGCAGACTTGTGGGGTGGTGTTGGTTATGCCTGTGCTTCTATTGGTGGTGCAGAACGTTCCAGGTTAGAAGCACTGGGAGAAGCTGCTGGAGTTTATCGGTTTGCATTGGCGAGGGCAGCAGCTTGCGCCGCCAAATTCCGGCAATTACTGGGCAACGCCGGAGGATATACAACAATGGCTAGTGAGGTATTGAGTGGGATAGCAACTGCTACCCCAGACGATATTATTAATCAAGCTCCTAAACAACTGAAAGCTAACATTGCAGAGATAAATGCCGAAACTTGGCAATTCTACCGGGTTTATTTAGTAGAGCATGATTTAGCAGTTGTGGCCTAAGCTTCTTAATCGTCTATTAATTAAATGTTTGCTAATTCCTAAAAATACGGTAGAAAACTGTTCATAGGTGCAAAAGACCTGGAGAAAAGAATGAATGTGAATGTGGAAGATCAGGTGAGCCAACAAGAAGTTGTGGCGATCGCACATACTGATCTAGAATCTCGTGTTGAGCATGGCTATGCTAACAATCATGGTGTGAAAATTCACTATGCTAGTCTTGGTCAAGGGCCTTTAATAGTGATGCTCCACGGCTTTCCAGACCATTGGTATACTTGGCACTACCAAATGCAATCCCTGGCCTCGCACTATCAAGTTGTAGCGATGGACTTACGAGGTTATAACTTCAGCGACAAGCCCCAAGGCGTAGAAAACTATGATATGGGCTTACTTGTCAGTGATGTAATGGCTGTGATTCAGCATTTAGGACAAGAAAAGGCGATCGTTGTTGGTCATGATTGGGGTGGGATGATTGCTTGGCAGTTTGCTATGCACATACCTACAATGACCGAAAAACTAATTATTCTGAATCTGCCACATCCCCGTGGCTTGATGCGGGAACTGGCTCACAATCCCCAACAACAGCAAAATAGTCAGTACGCTAGAGATTTTCAACAACCAGATACTTATTTACATCTCACACCAGAAATACTCTGTAGTTTGGTGACACAGCCAACGATGGCAGAAGCATTGAAGCAGAAGTACATCGAAGCTTTGCACAGGTCTGATATTCAGGCAATGTTGCATTACTACCAACAAAATTATCCAACAGAGCCTTATGGGGAAGATACTTCTCCAGTGATCAAAGTGGAAGCACCTGTATTAATGATTCATGGTTTACAAGACCAGTACCTGTTAGCGAATGCGCTCAACAATACTTGGGATTGGGTAGAAAATGACTTAACACTTGTGACTATTCCTGGTGCTGGCCACTTCGTCCATCATGACAGTCCTGATTTAGTGACGCGGACAATTAAAAGTTGGCTATCGCGTTGATTTTTCATATGCAACCAGGAGAACAGAATGGAAACCCTGACGACATTATCAAAATCACACATTCGAGTCTGTGTCAACAAATCCTTTGAGGAATTTACAGGCGCGCTAGAAGCGATCGCTAAAAAAGATCAACTGGATTTGGCAGGCGTTGAAGAAATAGTCTTAGCTAGCCATTCGTGGGAGGAGTTCCAAGCAGCACTAGAGTCAAAAATTGGTACTAGGGGTTTAATGACCTTTACCATGATTGATCATGGTAGTCTCATGTCTTTGGCGTTTGCGGGTACAAAAGCCAAGCTCTATGTCATTGGCAACCCTCTAATTGCTAGACAAATGTTAGAAGAAAATTTAGAGGTAGGACTTTACGTTCCTCTGAGAGTGTTGGTGTACGAAGATCAAGCCGGAAAGACTCAAATCACTTACACTCAGCCTTCATGTGTGTTGGGACAATTTCAAAACCCCAAAATTTTAGCGATCGCCCAAATGTTAGATCGCAAACTTGCAGAAATAATCAGCATTGCTGAGACTTTTTCCCATAAATAAATATTAAATTATGTTGACAAAAAACTGCCAATTTTTTCTTTTGACAGCTGCCACCGTTATGTTAACTGTGGGCATTACAGAACAGTCAGCGCAATCTGCGGTGTTAGCTCTCAGTGATGATAATTCTGTTGCTGCTTTTGAGACTTCTTCCCCAGATGATCCCGCCAATAGTGGGTTAATATTTTGGACTGTTGACGATACAAATCATTTATTTCAAAATCAATTTTGGTATCGTATTGGTTCTACAGGTAAAGAAAATCCTATTAGCAATCTTAATTTGGTAGGAATTGAGCAAAATCAGCCTGATAGTAACCAACTTACAGCTATCTACGCAGGTACAGGCTTTGAAGTATCACTCAATTTAGAGTTAAATGGTGGTCAAGTAGGTAGTAAAACATCTCGCTTGTTAGAGAATCTCAAAATTACTAACACTGATGTTGCTGAGTTAGACTTTCATTTATTTAAATACACTGATTTTGATCTGAATGATAACGGACAACAAGATACAACTAATATCAGTACAAATAGAGCTACACAATTTGATCAGTTCACTTTAGCAACAAAAGTCATTACACCGTCAGCTAACTACTATCAAGTTTCTACTTTCCCTGAAATATTAAATGCTTTAACAGATGATGTTCCCACTACTTTGAATAACATTCCTGGGAAACTAACTGGTGAGAATGCTTATGCTTTTCAGTGGAATTTTACTCTTGAACCAGAAACATCTTTTTCTGTAAGTAGTTACACATCTATCACTCCAGTTCCAGAACCCACAATGACACTAGGCTGTTTGATAGGTTTTGCTGTTCTAGGATTGCGTCGGCGTTCAGGGACTCCCAAACAATAAAACATACAAACTATAACAATCATTACGAGCAGGAAGAGAAATGTTGATGTTAGCAGCCTCTTCCTTTTCTCATTTTTAGAAAAGAATTATACAAAATTTTGCTAACAAAATTTACTAAGAATGATTGCATAACTAATATAAGAAATTAATACCCAATGGCTGCATTAAAAAAATATGTGTAGATGACAACCGTGTAACAGCCATTGAGTATCATTACTAGGCGGTTTTGTTTTTGGATTTGGTTTTTTGTTCTGGAATAGCGGAGGTAGATTTTAGTTCTGCTTTACGTTTTTCCCATTCAAGAACTGTGCGAATTACAACTTGTGACCAAGATTCGTAAATCATAAGTATCATTGTTAGTTAATTTGAGAATAGCGAAAGTTAAAATCTTTTTTGTTCATTGCAAGCTATTCGTGTGAAATAATAATTATTTGAGAGCTAAGTCCTGAACTAAAGTACAATAATTAGCTTGTCAGGGTGTCAAGAATGTGAGATAGGAACAAGTAACGATGTTCCACCTAAAAGAAAGCGATCGCCTATGGTTTGGTTTTTTCTCTAAAAATTTTCTGGGGGTGCGTCATTGAGATTGAAAAAATTGTGTGACAAAGTTGAGATATCCTTGTCGTCCACCTCTATTGGCTTGTGAACTTAGTACAGATATAGGATTCCTACTTGATTTTTGAACAGAGACGCAGATACGTAGGGAAGGTAAATTGCAGTGTGGATTTTCCTCCTGCAATATTGCCGTTGTGTTAACAGCGAGAGTACAACACCTAGTACCAAGGCTATCGGTGCGTTACGGCTTACGCCTAACACACCCTACATATACTTAAATTTTTTCAGAAATCAAATCTGATTCCTATAGTTCAAGGCTACTTAAAAGCCTACGCTCACCGCAAGCGGGAGCGTAGGTAGTTTACAAGTTATATATAGTTATTCTGTACTACTCATCACATATATAAACTTAGTACTTTTCCCAATTTAGATGCGTTCGCCCAGATAAAAACACTGCTATCGACTACGTACTGATGTGGGAATGTAGGTACTTTCATTCAGCAAAGTTTCTGCTAAAAGAGAATTTCTAACTGAAAAAGAACCCGGTGCTGTAGGCAACTGGTTTTGGGGTTCTGTGGAGTAAAATTAGCTCAAAATTGACTGTAAATACCAAAAAACACCCCCCGAAAGGAGAGTGCTTTTGATTTTATGACTGTTACTTATTAACCGTTGATAGCAGGTGCGCTGATAGCAACAGGAGCAACTTCACCAGCAGCTAAGTCTAAGGGGAAGTTGTGAGCGTTACGCTCGTGCATTACTTCCATACCCAAGTTAGCGCGGTTGATGACATCAGCCCAAGTACCGATAACGCGACCTTGAGAATCAATGATGGATTGGTTGAAGTTGAAACCGTTCAAGTTGAACGCCATTGTGCTGACACCCAAAGCGGTGAACCAAATACCGATTACAGGCCATGCAGCGAGGAAGAAGTGCAAGGAACGGCTGTTGTTGAAGGAAGCGTATTGGAAGATTAAGCGACCGAAGTAACCGTGTGCTGCAACAATGTTGTAGGTTTCTTCTTCTTGTCCGAACTTGTAACCGTAGTTTTGAGATTCGTTTTCGGTGGTTTCACGCACCAAGGAAGAAGTTACCAATGAACCGTGCATTGCGGAGAACAAGCTACCACCGAATACACCAGCTACACCTAACATATGGAAGGGGTGCATCAGGATGTTGTGTTCTGCTTGGAACACGATCATGAAGTTGAATGTACCGGAGATACCCAAGGGCATACCATCAGAGAATGAACCTTGTCCGATGGGGTATACCAAGAATACTGCGGTTGCTGCTGCTACAGGTGCAGAGAATGCTAGACAAATCCAAGGACGCATTCCTAAGCGGTAGGACAATTCCCACTCACGACCGAGGTAGCAGAATACGCCGATGAGGAAGTGGAAAATTACCAATTGGTAAGGGCCACCGTTATACAACCACTCATCTAAGGAAGCTGCTTCCCAGATGGGGTAGAAGTGTAAACCGATCGCGTTAGAGGAAGGAACAACTGCACCGGAGATGATGTTGTTGCCGTAGATTAATGAACCTGCAACGGGTTCGCGGATACCATCGATGTCTACTGGAGGTGCTGCGATGAAGGCGATGATGAAGCAGGTGGTTGCAGCTAGCAGGGTGGGGATCATCAATACACCGAACCAACCTACATATAGGCGGTTGTTGGTGCTGGTAATCCAGTTGCAGAACTGCTCCCATACGTTCGCGCTTTGACGCTGTTGTAAGGTTGTAGTCATGTTTCTATGATTGCGGTTGATTTTATGTATGTATCAGGCGTTTTTGTTTTTGCCTGTGAATATAATTTACAATGCTTTACAAAAATTAATCAAGGGCTAATAATTTTTGAAAACCAATATCAATTATTAGTTTTACTTATGAGAGTTTGTGAGGATTAGTTTTAGGAGTAGGAGGCGATCGCACTCCTAGAAAGGATTGCCCTTTGTTACGTTAGTATTTTTGGATAACTTGATAATTAAAGCTGGGAGTGCAGAACACCGATGGAGAAAGCAACATTTGGGGCTGGCTGCTTTTGGGGTGTGGAAGCAGCATTTCGCAAGGTAAAAGGAGTAGTATCAACCTCAGTTGGGTACATGGGAGGGCATTTTCCTAACCCTTGTTACCTTGATGTGTTATCAAGAATAACAGGCCATGCTGAGGTAGTACAGATAGAGTATGACCCATCTGTTGTGAGTTATGAGGAATTGTTAGCAGTGTTTTGGGATATTCATGACCCAACCACGCTCAACCGTCAGGGGCCAGATAAAGGAGAACAGTACAGGTCTGTAATATTTTTTCACAATGCCCAGCAAGCAGAAGCTGCGAAGAAATCAAAGGCAAAGCTTCAGATGTCGGGTAAGTTTGAACGCGATATTGTTACCGAGATTCAGCACAAGAGTGAATATTACTTAGCAACAGCAGAACATCAACAGTATTTTGAGAAAAAAGGAAGACCCTAGAGACTGTTTGGTTTATTCAAGCGATCGCCTCGTTAATTATCATACAAAATGCGATCGCCACCAAGGTCAATGATTTTAAGGTACAGGCTATCGGATATATGAAGTGCGATCGGGGTTTTTTGCTGCCATCAGTAATATCATTTCTCTAAATCCCGGCTACAGATCATTCTTCCCTTGCCCCCTGCCCCCTGCCCCCTGCCATCTATGTGTAGGTTTATTTTGGAGAATTGGTATAATGTCTGCGCCCGTTGACGCAGATATTGATTAAACCTTGGGTAATCAGCATTTTTGATTATTTGATAGCAAATACTTCTATGAATAGCAATTAAACCAACGTTCCCAATAGTCTTGTTTTTTTGTCAATTTCGCTATAACTTGGTTATATTTAGCAAACCAACCTTCCCAATAATCGCTAGGCACTTTAACGCAGCCATTGCAGGTGGGACAACCGGCTTTACATTGTGGGACGGTGTGGATGCTACCAATGCAATTTGTACATAATTCAGGATCAATCCACCGCTTACCGTCTTCACCAACTTTGATTGCATTAGTGGGACATACAGACAGACAAAGCTTGCAGGAAATACATTGGCCAGTAATTGTGTAAGCCATGACTATTCTCCTTGATGGGGATTGGGGCATTGGGGATTGGGGATTGATTGGGGGGATTGGGTACTGGGAAAACATCTTACCCAGTCCCTAGTCCCTAGTTCCTAGTCCCTATTCCCTTCCTTGACGTATTGTTCGTGAAACTCTAAAGCAACTTTCTCAATCACGTCGTAAGCTTCTACGGTCTGTATGCCAGCTTGGAGCAGTTTTTCTTTGGGTGATTCGCCAATTTTGGCAACTAAAACTGCTTTGCAATCTGCGATTGTTTTCACAATATTGTCAAATGTGGCGGCTTCGCCGTATCCACCTTGACAATAATGGTCTACCTTACGGTGACTGATGAACCGAACTTCATTACCATCCACTTCGTAAACTTGAAATTCCTTAGCATGACCAAAGTGTTGGTTAACTAAGCCGCCGCCTTTGGTGGCAACTGCAACTAGGATTTTGGGGCTGTTAGCAGCTTGCTGTTTACCAGCTAATACTTTTTCTTTGGCTACTTTCAGTTCTTCTCTAAATTTCTCGATACCTTCGTGGACTTCTTGGCGTTTGTCGAAGTCGTATTCTGGGGACATTTCCAAGAATTTATCTTTGGTAAATTCTTGGCTGCGGTCTTCTCCTAATAAGCCTACAGCATCAGCACGGCACTGACGGCAATGGCGCATCATTTTCATGTTGCCGGCACATTGGTCTTGAACTGCTTTGAGTTCTTTTTGTGTGGGGCCGCGTTGACCTGTTAAGCCGAAGTATGTACCGTGTTCTGGTGCAGAAATCAGAGGCATGATGTTGTGCAGAAATGCACCGTTTTCCCGAATGACTTTGTTGACTTCCACTAGGTGTTGGTCGTTAATGCCGGGAATCATTACCGAGTTGACTTTGCAAAGGATATCGGCTTCTTTGAGGGCTTGTAAGCCTTCTAGTTGCTTTTCTAGAAGAAGTTTCGCGCCTTCTACGCCTCTGTAACGTTTCCGTTTGTAGTGAACCCAGGAATAAATCTGCGCGCCGATTTCTGGGTCAATGGTGTTGAAAGTAATTGTAACGTGATCTATATTTAGTTGTTTAATACGGTCAATATGCTCTGAAAGCATCAAACCGTTGGTTGAGAGACACAGCTTAATATCTGGGGCTTTGTCTGCAATCAACTCAAAGGTGCGGAATGTCTTTTCTGGGTTCGCTAAAGGATCTCCAGGGCCTGCAATTCCTAAAACGGTCATTTGGGGAATTTTGCCGGCGATGACTAGAACTTTGTGGGCGGCTTCTTCTGGTGTAAGTAGTTCGCTAACTACTCCGGGACGACTTTCATTAGCGCAGTCATATTTACGATTACAGTAGTTGCACTGAATGTTACAGGCGGGGGCTACTGCAACGTGCATCCTGGCGTAATGATGGTGAGCTTCTTCGCTATAGCAAGGATGTTTGGCAATACGCTCTTTGAGCTTTTCATCCATTTCCACGGTGGCGCTGCTGTTGCTGTTGCATCCGCAACCACCTGATTTTGCTGTGGTAGGTGTCGATTCAGTAACGGAAGAGCCTGTAACTGGTGGTGTCATTGAATTTCGCAAAGGTCGGTGGACTAGCTGCCACTGTGGGAGATGGTGTTGCTACTGTTGTTGCCTGAACAATAGAAGTCGCGTCTGTTACAATGCCTGTAGCGGATTCGCTAAGTAGGGCAGGTTATCAAGTCCTGGGGTTTCGGCTGGTGTGTGTCAACTTTGAGTTGTTGGTAGAATGTGTTTCAGCCGCGACTTCTATTCATGAAGGCATAGTGCTGTCTCATCCCTCCACTCACTTTTCGCTCTGCTTTTGTGTAGAAGCGTTAAGTGATTGGCGATATAAGATTTATAGCAGTCGTCTTTGACAGTCACGATGCGACACTCTGGAATAGAATTTATTGGATTTATTAGGGTTATACTCAAAATCTAAAACTGTGATTTTGAGGGATTTACAAGAATTTAAAAAAATATTTTTGGGTAGGGGTTCTAGTATTTTTTAATTGGGGTACGAGTATTTATGGCAAGGGGTTCAGGATTTAGTTGTACTCATCTGTAACCCAATCCCAGCAAAGATTTAAAGGCTGTTTGGGCTGATTTATGACTATACAATTTTGTACTCAGACCCTCCTAAATTTTTGCTGAAAGTCCCAATTTGCAAGGAATTTAGGGGGGAAAAACTGGAGTAGATTACGTTGTACTACTCCAGATACGTGCGAAATTCAATTCTGTATCCAACATATCATTTTTTTTTAGATAAAAATGCAATTTATATTTTTTTAATTATTAATTAAAAATGATATGCAATAGTAGCTATAAGTCTTATATTTCAAGCTTTATGGGCTTTGATAAAGGGCATTCTTAATGCAGATTATTTGCAATAATTTTAACTTTTTTTCAGTTTTAATTATAGGTTTAAATACTTTTATAGGCATTTATTTTGTGATGGGAATAGGGAATAAAGCTTGGCGATCGCTAATTAACTTGTGAAAACATCAGCCATCAGGGGTACTTGGCCTCACAAGTTCCTCATTTTCTGATTGTAGATTTTAGATGGTAACACCTAGACGATCGCCACGGCAGCGAGAGGATAAGTATGAACCCCATACCATCTACACAAAATTCCCGCCATTCCTTGGTCTACGGGCCGGTCAAATCTTGGCGATTTGGGCGATCGCTTGGTATTGATCCGATTGGAGAAATTTCTAGTTGCTCATTTAATTGCGTCTATTGTCAATTAGGGCAAATTCAAGTACATACTACTGAACGTCAGATTTTTGTACCAACAGCCCACATAATTGCAGATTTACAGCGATCGCTATTACCTGATGCCAAAATAGATGTAGTTACCCTTAGTGGTAGTGGTGAGCCGACTTTAGCCTTAAATTTAGATGAAATTTTAGCGATCGCCAAACAGTTGACAAAATTACCCACAGTAGTCTTAACTAACAGCACACTCCTAGGCGATCGCATGGTACGCGACGCTTTACAACTAGCAGATATCGTAGCTGTCAAATTAGATGCCATTTCGTCACATCAATGGCAGCGCATCAATCACCCAGTAGGCACAATAAATCTACCGGATATTTTGGCAGGTATTGCCCAATTTCGCCGGGAATATACAGGACATCTAGCTGTCCAAACAATGGTTTTATCCACCTGGACAACAGAAATGCTAGAAGATTACATCCAACTGCTACAGCGTCTGAGTCCTGATGAAATTCAACTCAACGTTCCGTCTCGACCCCGCGCTTTAGTACGTCAGCTGGATACTAGGGGAAATAATGCGGTTGAATCCGATTGTAGTGATTTTTGCCAACTCAAGTGTATCAGCGTTAATGTCCTCAATACTTTAGCTGATGCCATTTACTTTACCACCAAAATTCCAGTACGTTGCGCCCCTATAGCTTTGTCATAGTTCACTATTTCAAGGAATAAATCATAGATGGAAACTAAACCCGCCAACCCATCACTTATCCGCCCAGAAATTCCCTCTGGTTATCTCAATATCATGGGTTACATTGATGAATCAGAAGTGAATGGCCCTGGTTGTCGTGCTGTTATCTGGGTGCAAGGATGTCCCCGTGAATGTCCAGGCTGTTTTAATCCCGATTCCTGGACATTTGAGATTAACCAACTAGTGACTGTTGATAGTTTAGTTGAGCAAATTTTAAGCAAACCCCAAAATACAGGCGTAACCTTCTCTGGTGGAGAACCATTTTGGCAAGCACCCGCCTTAGCTGACTTAGCCCGGAAAGTGAAAGCTGCCGGTTTAAATGTCATGTCCTTTAGCGGTTTTACCCTCAAGCAACTGCAATCAGAATCCGCACCTCCAGGTTCTCAAGAATTATTAGCCGAATTAGATATTTTGATTGATGGGCCATTTGTAGAATCTTTAGCCATTAATTCTCCAGATTCCCCAGTTTCCTCTCGAAATCAAAAAGTTAACGTCTTTAACCCAGCCTTTGCAGACAAAATTTCTTGGGCTAGCGATCAGATAGAAGTTCACATCCTCAAAGACGGCAATCGTATCGTCACCGGTTATCAAGGCTGGCTGGAGTGGACTTAACAATTCAAAATTCAAAATTCAAAATTCAATTTCTGGATGGTATACCTTTAGGGAGTAGAAACCGATAATTTTTACTCCCTATTTTCTTGTATGTTAATTACGAATTACAAATTACAAATTACAAATTACGAATTACGAATTACGAATTAAAAATTATGCTCACTTTTACCCAAAGGCAGCCCCCAAATTCTGAGATAGTAGTTACTTTAACTTTGGCACTGACAGCAGAAGAGCGCACTCGCAGCCGTCACCGCTTTGAAACAGAAGACGGTAAAGTAGTGTTTTTGCGTTTACCTAGGGGAACAGTGTTGTGGGATGGCGATATTCTCCAAGATGAAAGCAATCGTAGTTTAATTAGAATTACGGCTAAACCAGAACCAGTTTTCACGGTTGTCGCGGCTACACCACTGTTATTAATGCGGGCTGTATACCATTTGGGTAATCGTCATGTGCCTGTGGAAATTAGCCAAAATTATTTACGCTTATCTCCAGATCCAGTTTTACGCACCATGTTAGAACAAATGGGGCTAGAAATTACAGAAGAAATTACACCATTTCAGCCGGAGGTAGGTGCTTATGGACACCATCACTCTCACGGATAATCATGTTTTGCAACTCTTACAATTAGCAAGTTCCGCCTTGCCTGTAGGAGCATACAGCTATTCGGAAGGAATAGAAACATTAGTAGAAAATGGCACAATTACCAACAAAGAAACTCTCAAACATTGGTTAGAGTGCGAACTGCATTATGGGGCAATTCGGTTAGAAACGGCGGTAATAGTCAGAGTGCATGAGGCTGTGACTACAGGGGATTTGGAAAAATTACGCTATTGGAATGTGTGGTTATCTGCTGCCAGGGAAACCCAAGAATTACGTAATTCTAGCTGGCAAATGGGGCGATCGCTCATGCAATTACTTGCTAAAATACAACCGCAAGTATTAGATTTAGTCAATGCTGTGGGTAATCCTGGCAATTATGCGATCGCGTTTGGTGTTGCTGCTGCCCATTGGCAAATCCATCCTCAAGCTGCTTTACTAGCATATCTGCATAGCTGGGCAACTAATTTAATCACGGCTGGAGTAAAACTCATCCCCCTCGGACAAACAGCCGGACAAGAAATATTACTAAATTTACAACCATTAATTAGTTCTGCCACACTAGAAATTATGCAAGTAGAAGATGATGATCTTAGCTGCTGTAGTTGGGGCTTATCTTTAGCAAGTATGCAGCATGAAACACAATATACTAGATTGTTTAGAAGTTGAGATTTAGGAGGCATAAAATAGGAAATCAAATTCGTGTTCTAGTAATTAAGATAGAAAATATAAATGTATTTTAAAAATACTAAACCAACCTTTGAGCAAGCTTTAGCTTCTGTTTGTGTCTGTCAATCACTCTCAGATATGTTACAGCCCATACACTTATTTAGATATGATGCGTTATATAAACATATATTTATACTGGCTGGCATGAATGAAGGTATAGAAATTATTGTTTTTGAAAATGGAACTTGGGAGTTTTACGAAGATGAAAAAGCCTGATTTTAGCCAAATGACTCGTCAAGAATTAAAAGCTTACATCCGACAACACCCTACTGATGATGAAGCAATTAGAGAATTATTTGTCAATCGTCGTAGTTCTCAAGCTAAAACTTATCCTTTTCCGTATAAAATGACACAAGAAGAATTAACAGATATTTTCCGCCGCCAAAATCCTGAATAATTGTGACTTGAGAATTGATTTGTATTAATTTATGACCAAATAAAAAAAGATAGAAGCCCCTAAATTTATTTATGGAGAAGAAAAAAAGTGAAACAGCATTAATTCAAGCCCTCCTGATTTATCGGTGGGGTATTTAATTTTGAATTTTGAATTTTGAATTGGAGCGAAGCGACTTGACCACATTTCGTATAGGTGTAGCAGGCCCCGTTGGTTCAGGGAAGACAGCTTTAGTAGATGCTTTATGTAAAGCATTGCGCGATCGCTATCAGATTGCCGTAGTGACCAATGACATTTATACTCAAGAAGACGCTCAGTTTTTGGTACGTTCTCAAGCCTTAACTAGCGATCGCATTTTGGGAGTAGAAACTGGCGGATGTCCCCATACCGCCATCAGAGAAGACGCTTCCATGAATTTGGCAGCCATTGAACAACTAGAACAGCGTTTTACTCAACTAGATTTAGTATTTTTAGAAAGTGGTGGCGATAATTTAGCCGCTACCTTTAGTCCTGAATTGGTAGACTTAACCATTTACGTCATTGATGTCGCAGCCGGCGATAAAATCCCCCGCAAAGGCGGCCCCGGTATTACTAAATCTGATTTACTGGTAATTAATAAAACTGACCTTGCCCCCTATGTAGGCGCAGATTTAAGTGTCATGGAACGAGATGCCAAAAAAATGCGCGGTGATAAACCTTTTATTTTTACTAATTTGAAAACTCAACAAGGACTGGCTGATGTGATTGAATTTGTTTGTATTCATGTCTAAGTGATATATTATACTAAAGCTTGAATAACTTCGCTAAATATTCCTCTTTCAAGAAACAGGGGTGTAAGGGTGTAGGGGTATAGGGGAATAAAAAGTGTTTCTTTCATTCATAGCGGGTGGTGTGCCGCCAGTGCGCCTGCTCATAAGAAACCGTATTTACCTTGGTACTAGGTGAGAAAAAAATTACTTTCTTTAATCTTGACATTACACTTTACATCATTTAGTGTAAACACATATTGATGTAAATCAAATATATGAAATTTGAAAACGCACGTCAATGGCAGGGAACTGCGGAGGGACTGACAAAAGAACTTCAACGCCAGATTAAAAACCTTAAACTGTCAGTAGAGCCACCAGCCTTGCGAACAGTGCGGTCGTGGAGAGCAAAGCAACTTTTATCACAACCGAAAGGACAAGAATTTGGATTTCGTCAAATTTTGGAGGGATTGGCAACAACTTTACTACTAAAGAAGGGTTGGACGCTGGCGGCGATCGCGCAAGTATTACCTTCTTTCTCGGAAGATACTTTGGAGTTGCAAATTCTGGCGGAAGCTCAAGGTCAAGACCCTATATGGCTACCGACAATCACTGCAACTTCTTTACCTTTACCGACCGGACACAGACCAGCTATGGATGTGGCTGAAGATGCTGTAGTTTTGTTAGCACAAGGAATTATCCGCCAATATGACCGAGTGCTACCGGGGCAACAAATTGTCCGTCAAGAGGATAGTACATTGCCGCCAGAACTGTATCAAGCAATGTGCAAATTAGGTCGTCTATATATTGAAGAAGGACAATGCGATCACGCGGCTTGTGTACATACTGTTTTGGATAACGCACGCTACCCGCTTGGTTCTGAACATTGGGGGTTAGGAATTTTTAACCAATCAGACTTTCGCTTTTCTAACGCAACCATAATTGATCCAGATTTGCGAGTTCCTACCTCAGATTGTGCGGAGATTGCCAACCTCAGTGGCGGGTTTGGGGAAAATAATGTCATTGAACATCGCCTTTATACAGAGTTATGCGATGCAACTCAAAGGTTGGGCGGCCGTCGTCAACATAAAGCTTACACTGCATTACGAGAATTGCTTGGTAGGTATTCCCTAATAGGACAACGCCAACTATTTGATTATTTAGTTGACAATGACTTAACTCCCCTACAGGGAATGATCATTGATAGATTTTTCGACTTAGTACCGGATATTTGGCTAATTGATGGTTTAGCACACCGTTGCGCTCACTGTGGCACACTTATGCGACCTCACCCTAACAATAGACTTTTTCCACAAGGGCGTTGTCCTATTCGCCAGTGTATTGGTCATGAATTGCCAAAAGTATCTGAGACACTAGATCCCGACAAAGATATTTTACGAATTGCCAAGCCGCAAATTCTTACTTACTGGACAGGGCCAGCAATTGATGAATTAAAGATATTTGATACAGCTAGACAAAACGGATTAGATGCTGAACTTTATCCAGAGTCGGATTTATGCGATATAGCAATTAATGAACGAGCAATTGGCATTGATGCTAAATCCTACACAAGTCCGGTGACTTTAGCTTTGCGTCTCAATCGTAGTATTGGCGGGTTGATTTATTATCGCCGTCGGATTTTAGCTGTGAGCGATCGCTTAATTGAGGATAACCCAAGCTACATTTCCACCCTCAAATCAACACTTGATAAAAAAGGTGATGCGGCCAGTTTAGAAATTATGTCAGTTTCCTCGGTCATTGAATTTTTAAAGAAGATACCCTATGCGAACCAAACCTGATTTTTGGAAAGGTGCAGAGCGAATTTGTTGGCTTTGTGTCTTCATGGAAGAATTTATCGGCACTAATTCACTGGAGTATGCGCCAGTAGTCATGTCAGGTATGGCGAGCATTTTAAATGCACCTACCTTTGCACAAGCCCGTCAAGCTATTTTCAATATGCGTCAGATGTCACTGGCTTATGTAACGCACCAGTCAGTTAAACACGCGATCGCTCTCTATAACAATTATCATTACTCCAACAATACTCAAGGGACGTATGAAATTGATATTGAAACACTTCAGTTTCAAAGAACTGACGCTTTAGAAGATTCATTAATTACAAAGGCGCGGCAAATTCTCAGTACATCTTTGCCATACGAAACCTATGGTTTTACAATTGCCGATCCTCGTCAGCCAATGGCTGTGGCGTTAGGTGAAGACTCAACCTCCGTGAAGTTAGACATTCCGCGTATCTCTGCTCCGATTGCTGCACGTCGTACACATTCCCTCAACCGCCAACCAAGAGGAAAGATTTGCATTCCCCTAAAAGAATTGCGTGATTTGGCTCGTGAAATGGACAAGCGTGAACAGCAAGATCCTGAACGACGAGTAGGTAATTGGGCCGATCGCTTTGAACGCTTTGACCTGATGGTGTCGGAGGCTGGAAAAGGGCTGCGGAAAGAAGATGATGTCTTGGAATTGGAGGATATCAAACACTTAATTGGTTTACCAGGGTCAGGTAAAACAACATTGCTGGTGTTGATAGCTGTCTGGTTGGGGCTACATGACTACAAAGCCATGTTTGTTTTTCCTTCCATTGAAGTTGCTAGACAGTACATGGCTGATTTGGCATTTCATCAAGTTAAGGTGGGAATGCTTGTTGGTCAAGGTGATGAAACTCGTCGTCGCCACGCAGATAATATTGCAGAAGCGATCGCGTCCATCGGAAATAATGGTGGTTTTGCTTACACCTTAGAACAGGCAGAAGTTTTTGGACTTAACTGCGTTCTGCCAGCCTTTTCAACTGCTGATATATCTTTTTGGGGCTTTGGTTACGCACCTTGCAACAAGATATTGCAAGGAGGGGGGAAACAGGGAAAGATGAAAAAATGCCTGTGTCCCCTCTGGACAATGTGTGGTCGTAATAAAGCACAGCGAGATTTATTAGATGCCAATATTTGGGTTGGTCATGTGCGATCGCTAGATACTCAAATATCACCTCATGCAACTTATGAACAATTACGATATTTTGAATTAATTGCCCGTACCTTTGACCTAGTTGTTTTCGATGAAGGCGACATGGTGCAGAAAGTCTTAGATGATTATGGGGCGGCAACTTTAAGTATTTCTGGCTCAGAACACTCAATTCATAAAGTAATTCTCGAACAAATTCATAATCGCTTTGCTCGTGGTGAAAACTATCGACTATTTGATCGGGATATAGAACTTTACAGCCGTGACTTAGCAGAATTTGGCAATCATAATACCTCTTTGATTACCACCATCCATAATATGTCAGGGTCGCGGGTCAAAGAACGCTACGAAAATCAATTGCTGACTGTATTACGGATTGTTAGCGAACTCTTGAATAGTGTGAAAAAATCTACTGAGCAAGATGAAATTGATGAACAAGATGCCAAAACAGAAATTACCAGAAGTCGAGCATTAGCTGAATTTTGGGAAAAAGCAGCATATAACGCCTTTTACGATCGCACAGGTGTTAATAACCCTCAAGATTTTAAAGCAGATTTTTGGCCTCATTACATAGGCATAAATAAAGAAACCTTAGAACAGCAATGGAAAAATCTTATTTATCATTTCCGTCGTTACTTAGCTGAAAATCTGATTAAACAACGTGATGCGATTGTCCAAGAAATTATTGAATTATTTTTCAAACTCTGTTTTCCCAAGCATCAATTAAATATCGAAGCTGAGGATTTAATTAAATTACTTATAACTGTGACATTCGTAATTTTGGGTTATCAGCGAATTGTACCAGGGACAAGAACAATGGTTGCAGAAGGTTTCATTCGTGAACCCATTGTAGAATCCACTGCATCACCAGAACTCAGAAAATTTATTCCAGAAAGTATTTTAGGTTCATTTTCTGGTGTGCGATACAGTTTTTTCAAAGCACTAACAACGCGCACTGCGGCTAGAAATATGGAGTTATCTTACATTACATTTGTAGGTGCGCCTCGGATGTTAATGCACCGCTTTCATCGGTTGTTAGAGGCAGATAATGGACAAACCAGTCCAACTATTTTAATTACCTCAGCTACATCATTTTTACAAGCCAGCCCTGCCTATCATATTAACGCCGGGCCACATTATTTACTCAAAGCACGTCAGCCAAAAAATCAGACATCAGCCAAAAGCACTTATTATTTCAAATGGTTTTCAGATAGTCAACGGGGCGATCAACCTCTACTATACAGTGGCGCAGGCGATCGCCACCTGCAAACACGCAATCTTGAGCTTATGGTAGATGCTCTTGTCAAAAAAGGAACGACTAAATCTGAAATTTATAAAGCTATGAATAAATTTGATATCAAGTCTGGTATTCGCCGTAAAGCAGCTTTAGTTGTTAATGGTTATGATCAAGCACGCCATATCAAAAAATATATTAATACCTATTATCCTGATGTTGGTAGGCATACAAAAGCAGTTGTTAAGTCTCTAAGAGAAGGAGAACAACCAAAAGATTTTGTCACTTCTGCTCAATGTGAAGCATTAGGAGATGATGAAAACTGTCACATTTTAATTTTTCCTATGCTGGCAATTGGTAGAGGTGTCAATATTGTTTTTACCAAAGGGGAAAGAAAACTAGATGCAGCAATTGGCTCGATTTACTTCCTCACTCGTCCTCACCCTACTAAAGATGATATGCAGATTTTGTATAGCTTGACAGGACGAGCAACACAAGAATTTGATAGTCGAGTTTTTAGTGAAACAGAAGATTTGAATGCCATAGCAACAGCTTGGCGACAATCAAGAAAAGACCTGTGGTTAACTGCCAATAGATTGTTACGTGAACCCTTAATGGCAAGCCGTTTAGGGACTGAACTATTCAAATCATTTACGGCTAATCAAATGGTAGCTATTCTGCAAACAATTGGTCGAGGAATGCGGAATGGATGCCCAGTATCAGTTTACTTTGTTGATGCAGCTTGGGCTAAAAAATCAACAGAAGGTAAACCCGACTCTGGACGAGATAGTATGCTGGTTCAGATGCGAATCATTTTAGAAGAATGTGTGAACCATGAAGACCCCGTAATTCGAGAAATTTATGAGGAACTGTATGGCGCATTTCTAGAACCTTTACAACGCATTCAAGGAGTAATTTATCCAGATGAATTACATTACTTAGAAGAATCTGCGGATGAAGAAGCAGGTTTTGACGAATTTTCAACAATACTGGAGATGTAAAAATGATGAATAACTTTGATAATGAAATTGAATTTGAAGAAGATTTATCTTTAGAAGAGGAAGACGAAGAAACTGAAGGTGATTTCATCTCAGATACATTGTATATTCAGCCAGGACAAATCAAACTAATTGAAAGATTTCCTCTAGGTTTCACCGTACCAGATAAACTACCCGCAATTATAGTAGAGGGTTATACTCTTACTTGGATAAAAGCAGCTTTACAATGTTTTGGCGAGATTCAACAAGCAGCTAATGTCAAAAATCTTCCTTATGGCTCATTGCGAAATTTTCTACAAGTAGTATTAAAAGATGCTACGCGAATTGAACCAAAGATAGGTCTTAGCAAGAGTGCATTTTATCATGCTAATAAGGGAGATGAGCCAGAACCTTTTGTTTACATTACTGGTGGCAATGAGGAAGAAATAAATAGAATGCTTCGCCCAATTATTAATGATTGGTTGACAAACTATCTCAAACCATTTATTAAGAAGGAAGATATATCGGTAAAGATTATTGAACGCTTAGAGGATTTGCAACAAAAAGGAGAGTTAATCAAAGTTTCTCCCTTCAAATCTCAAGTATTACCTTGGGCTTGGAATAAAGAGACGGATACAACTCAAGCTAAAGATAAATATGCGTATCGAATGCTTGCAGATTATGTGGCTCGTCAAATTGCTGGACAGGTAATTTTTCCAGAGTTAGGGCCATTGAAACGTGTTATTTTCAGCAATGGCACATTTACTTCTGGTATTGCAGAACTGATTACAGATCCGATCACCTTAGATAACAAAAAGGGAAAATTCAGTTTTGTAGTGAGATTGGAAGTTATTACTTATCCATCTTTACATCAACCTTTATTACAAGTTGAGATTTCTAAACGTCGCTGGTTAACTCAGTTAAAAGCTCCTGAATATGACCGTAGAAATATTAGCGGCTTCATATTTTCTCAAGAGCATAATGATCGCGCCTTTAGCTATCAAGTCAAAGCCGAACGAGACAAAAACAGCAAGAATGCTAAAACTAACAAAGAAGAGAAGGTAAAATGGGTTTGGAGAACAGATAAGGATTTTGAAATCCTGCGGAGAAAATTAAATCTGGGGTCATCGAGTGATGGACAAGAAATCGCTAGAGGTTTAGCATCTACTGATAGCTGTCAGGTACTTCTAACTTACCGTAATGGACTTCAATATAATTCAGAAGATGACGAAGAAACTTCAGAAAGATACGGTATTGAAACAGGTGTACCAGAGATTGATAAATTAGATGCGTTTGAGGCGATCGCTCAAATTATTCAACCATTAGGAATCGAAATATTTCAGGATTACACAGAAGTAAAATCTAAGCATAAACCAGATGATATAGCATCACGCATGATTAATCTTCCTACATTGCTTGGCGGTGTTTTGGAAGCTATTGAAACAAATACCAACTGGGAATTTACTCCAAAATATCTCGATCAACTAAATGATAAACGAATTGATGATTTGCTAAGTAAACACTTTGGCATTCGTTTAGAAGGTATTCATTGGGGAATAAAAGCTCTTCAATTCAAAGGACGCACAAAGAATCAGACTGATGATCTTCAAGCCATTATTCAGGCAAACCAAGCAGCAATGCAGAAATTATATCCCAATGAGCAACCCTTATTATTTATATTTTATGAAGCTCATTTACAAACAGAAGCGAAACTGTTAGAGAAAATTACTCAACTTTTGTGGGGCGACACACTGGAAATAAAAATTAATCGCTTGCCTGAAAATACTCATGGGCCAAAAGAGATTTTACCAGGAAAAGAGTTGAACGCTAAAGACAGATCAAGTAAGAGAATTAAAGCATGGGAAGCTACTGCACAACAAATTAAAAAGCTCAATCAGCCAACTTTCTGCTTAATCATGGCGCGGAAGTTTTACCCAGATCCTACTGGTCAAAAAACTGCTAAACTGGATGATAAAGTTAATAAACACTCAACTCGCAAAGCATTAGCGATGGCTGATGCTGGTGTGCAGTTTCTATTACCCATTGAAAAGACGCGCAAAGCAAATCATCTCAAACTTGCAGACTTTTTCCATCGGATGCAATCAGCATTAAAAGATTTAATCTTTGCTCATTCTGGTCGCATTGATAATATCAACGAAAAAGTTGATAAGTACCTGCAAAATATTCCCCCAGAAGCTAGACCAAAAGAAATTATTGCAATTACAATTGAGCGTAAACAACAGGGTCGCGCTCGTGGCAAAATCGAAGATACATTTTTACCAATAGCAATCCGCCTCAATGCAGATACAGGTAAATGTGAATTTCGCTGTGCTTATAAGAAAGGTAACTTAGTAATTAGCCCGTGGATTAGTTTTTCTGATGCACGAGCTTTTGTTGCTGAACTTACTCCCATCAAACTGGCTGATAAACTTGATAACGATGAGGCGCGCAAGACCCGATTCATGGAATTTGTGAAACAGATTATTTCTGAGTCTGTGGAAGCAGGTAAGCAACCACTGGTTATGATTGATTCTACCAACAGCGTTCAACTGTGGCCTTGGTTAGCTGATATCAGAATTAATGCTAACGAAATTAACCTTGGTTCGTATCAAGATATGCAAGTTGACTGGCAAGGCGCACGTATAATTCGTATTCGCCAAGAACTTGCTCCTGGTATTATTGAGAAAAAAGTCAGACATATAATAGAGACTTCTCTAGAAGATACCAGAACTAAAGAAGAACTAAAAAAACTGCCACCTGACATAGAAATTCCTTCAGCATCTAGCGCAACTGGCTTATTTCGACTCAGCGCGACTAACAAAACTGGATGCGTAGCTTATCTATCTGTGGCGCGTGAATTACCACAAAGAAAAGCTCGTGGGCAAAGTTGCTATCGTCCAACCGACACTCTAGTTAAAAAAGTAGATGATTCTAAAGAGCCAATTTGTAACAAAGCTGAGTTAGAGGTAAGTCAACTCACTCAACAAGCTCCTTTCGCGGGTCGCTGGCCGACTCCCAACCCCCTTGAGATTGTCGTTACCCTACGTCAACCAGAAGATAACCCTGATGACTTAGCGGCTCTTGTTGAGTCACTGCGCTACGGCTTTGGTCACTACAGTGATTGGACAGCCTTACCTGCTCCCTTATTTTTTGAGCGCGTTGTGCGTGACTACATCAGCGATTTTACTATTGAAGATGATGAAAGCGAGGGTGATGAGTCAGATTCATAAACTGCATATCATAGAATACAGGTGAGTTGTATATTGTGCTTTTGGAATGTCTAGTGTGATGTTTTCATATTTACACACTTACCTATATTTCAAACATCAAATCTGATTGCAATAGATCAAAATAGAAATATAGCCTGTTGTTTGTCCAACTTTGAATTAAACTAACTCTGTGCGTAATTTGCAAGAAACTCACCTCAACCGCGCCCGTGCTAGTCTCAGACAAGCAATGTCTTGGTATGGATATCTTCGGAAACCAGGGCATTTATCATCTAACCCGGAATTGGCGGCTTTAGTAAAACCAGAATTAGAAGCTTTAACTGCTACACTCAGTAAACTAGATGGTAATGTGATTAGAATTGCCGCCTTTGGTTTGGTGAGTCGTGGTAAGTCGGCAATTTTAAATGCTTTGTTGGGCAGTAAGATTTTACAAACTGGCCCCCTCAATGGTGTCACTCAGTGGCCGCGTTCTGTACGCTGGCAACCAGGGGGTAAGGTGATAGTAGAGTTAATTGATACCCCAGGATTAGATGAAATTCAAGGTGAGTCACGCGCACAAATGGCTAAGGATGTGGCGCGTCAGGCTGATTTAATTTTGTTTGTGGTATCTGGAGATATTACCCGCACTGAATATCAGGCACTTTTAGAATTAAGAAAAGCACAAAAACCCCTGATTTTGGTTTTCAATAAAATTGACTTATACCCCGATACAGATAGGACAACTATTTACAAAAATTTACAGCAATTAGGTGCAGCTAATCCCCATGCCGAGCCTCTGTTACCTGATGAAATTGTGATGGTGGCGGCAGAACCTGCACCAATGGAAATCAGGGTGGAATGGCCTGATGGCAATGTGAGTTATGAATGGGAAACTCCGCCGCCACAGGTAGACGAACTCAAGCACACTATTTTAAATATTCTCAACCGGGAAGGCCGATCGCTGTTAGCATTAAATGCACTGATTCAAGCACGGGAAGCTGAAGCTGCGATCGCACAAAAAACTCTTGATATCCGTGAACAAGAAGCGGAAGATATTATTTGGAAGTTTACTAAATATAAAGCCTTAGCCGTCGGGTTAAATCCTATCGCTTTTCTAGATGTTATCGCTGGTAGTGTGACTGATTTAGCTCTAATTCGCGCCTTAGCTAGATTGTATGGTTTACCGATGACGAGCTATGAAGCTGGAAGGATATTAAAAACAATTTTATTCAGTTCTGGTAGTTTATTATTAGGTGAATTAGGTAGCAGTTTTCTATTAGGATTAGGTAAGAGTACGGCAGCGTTAACTAGTGGTGATAACCCGATTAATATGACTGCCTTTGCTGGTAGTGCGATCGCTCAAGCCGGAATTGCTGGTTATGGTGCATATTCTGTAGGTAAAGCGGCTCAAGTCTATTTAGAAAAAGGCTGTACTTGGGGACAATTAGGGGCTGATACTGTTATTCAAGAAATTCTCTCTCAAGTTGACAAAAATACAATTCTGTATCGTCTGCAACAAGAATTAAATATCAAATCTTGAAATTAAATGAAAAATATTGGCTGAATTGTTGCTGTGATTGATAGTTAGTCAATTAATATCAAATTCCTCTGATAATTGCCCAAAAATCCAATTTTGAGTGCAACATAAAAGAAATAGCAATTATTAGCTAATCACTAGACAGGATGACTAATAAAAGGTGTTGAAAACTCGAACGGTGTTCACCACTACACTCTTTGGTCAGTCTATCTAAACTAAGAGTATTAGCTCTGAACCACATCTTGATATCAGTCAATAGAGGCGATAAAGATAATGACAGCAACTTTCAATGTCGGACTCAATAGTGTTAACTCAGACCAAAATGGAGCTACAAACTTAGAGAAAGCTATTTTAGCAGCGATCATCGAAGCCCGCGCCACCTGTGAGCAAAATGGTGATAATTCTCCTAATTGTGCCGTAGCTTGGGATATTGTGGAAGAATTACAAGCAGAAAAATCTCACCAAGAACAAGCCCTCAAATATAAAACCGCTTTAGATAACTACTGTGAACTACATCCAGAAGCTTTAGAGTGTCTCATCTATGATGTTTAGAGGGTTAACTGTTAATTCTTAACTACACTCTTTCAGTGCAAATTAGCTGCGGCTGATTGGGTGATTTGTTGGATACTAGTTAAATCTGGCGGTGGTGTTTCACTTTCTGTTGCTAACCACAATAGGTATTCAATATTTCCCGCCGGGCCAGTAATTGGCGACCAAGTTAAGCCTTTGTATTTCCAACCTAGTTCCTGAGCTACTCGCAACACCTGGAAAATAGCATCAGCTTGGTCATTGGAGTCACGTACCACACCTTTTTTACCCACACGAGATTTACCCACTTCAAACTGAGGCTTAACCAACAACACCGCTTCACGAGGGGGTTGAGTTAGTCGCCAGACAGCAGGCAAAATCTTAGTTAAGGAAATAAACGAGACATCCACCACCGCCAAATCAGGAATAGGGTCATCTTCATCATATAAATCCCCAGGTTCAAGTTGTCGTAAATTGGTACGTTCCCGCAACTTCACCTGGGGATGATTGCGTAAACCCCAGTCGGTTTGTCCATAACCAACATCAATGCCGTAAACTAATTTAGCCCCGGCTTGCAGCAAACAATCAGTAAAACCGCCTGTAGAAATTCCCCCATCTAAGCAAACACGCCCTGTTATGGGAATTGCAAATAATTCTAAAGCCTTAGCGAGTTTATCACCACCACGAGACACAAACCGCGATCGCTCTTTAATTTTAATTTCAGCAGCAATATCAACCTCTGTCCCCGGTTTATCAATCACCTGTTGATTAACCATCACTTCCCCCGCCTGAATTAGCCTCTGTGCTAAAGCGCGAGAACTACATAAATCCAACTCTACTAATAAAGTATCCAGTCTCTGCTTAACCAATATCACCCACCAAAAGCATTCTCAAAAGTCTACTACTCATATTTCTCCCTTGTCTCCCTTGTCTCCCTTGTCTCCCTTATCTCCCTTGTCTCCCCTTGCCCCTTGCCCCCTGCCCCCTGCCCCCTGCCCCCTGCCTACACAGTGATAAAATACTATCTAAATTACAACCCCCTAACCCCCCCAAACACCGCTAACCCGTAATACTTCCAAGGCACTGCTACAGTCTTAAACCCAGCCTGAGTTAGCATTTGCAAATGAGTATCTAAAGTTGCTAGTTGGTCTTGACTAGAATATCCTTGTTGGGTGCTGCTGCCAAGTTTAGCCCGAATCTCCGTTAAAGTAGTACCCTGTTGATTTGCCCATTCCTCCCGCGCCCCTTGATAAATTTCTGCTAGGGCTGGTGATTCTGGTAAGATAGGGTCTGCATTCCAAAAACAACCATCTTGCTGGAGACTGGCGGCAATACGCTCGAATACTTTTAGCTTCATTTCATCCTGAAGATGGTGAATTGCTAAGGATGAAACACAAGCATCAAATTCACGAGGAATATTGAATTTATCTGGATTCATCGCCCATGCACCAAAATCTGCTTCTATACCAGTCCATCTGTGTTGGTATCCAGCTACAGTGATTTTATTCTGGGCAAATTCCAACATTCTGGGTGAGTAATCTAGGGCAATAATTTGCGCTTGTGGACAACGTTCGAGTACCTTAAGACTAACCTCACCTGTACCACAGCCTAATTCTAAAATGTAACGACTACTAGAAGGCAGACAACGGGTGATAACATCTAGTATTTCGTCATATCTTGGTAATAAAGTCCGAATCCCGTGATCAAAATCAGCAGTATTGGCAAATACTTCTCCAGGAAATAGCTGTGACATGGTTATGCTAATTAGGTACTCCGAACATCAATTTTAAAACATTCAGTAAAACATTCAGGACTTTGAGACTGCCCCCTTGAGTAGCCTATGGGATTATACTTAATTCTCTGGTATTAATTTTCAGGCGATCGCTCTTAAAACACAAATTTTTTCTCATCCTTTGATTGAAATTTTTGATGTAATCACGAATTAACTCTGAAACCGTGTATATTAACAGGTTAGTTAATTGCTTTTAATAAAATCTGTGAAATTTCCTGTTCCTGATAGAACAGTTGAGGTTACGAGGGTAACGAAGAAAAAAATCAAATCGGATTGCTATACTTACGCATACAATAATATCCATGAAAATTTTTTACTACAACGAAAACAATTTCGGTGATCAACTCAATACCTGGCTATGGGATCAGTTGATACCGGGTGTATTAGATGATGATGAAAGTGCAGCTTTTGTTGGTATAGGTACTCTAATTAATGACAGATTACCACTCAGAACAAAAAATGCTCGCTTGCGAGTAATATTTGGTACAGGAGTAGGTTATGGCAAAGGCGTACCTCAAATAGATGACTCTTACAAAATTTATTGTTTGCGCGGGCCACTATCAGCACAAGCACTCGGACTGGAAAATAAATTCGCACTCACTGACGGAGCTATTCTCATTAGAAAAGTTTATAATTTTAACAGCGAAAAGCGGTACAAATTTTCTTATATGCCCCATCACAACACAGATGGTAAGGGTTGGCCTTTAGTCTGTGAAAGACTGGGATTTGGATATATTAATCCTCGTTGGTCAATAGAAAAAGTTTTATCATGTATTAGCCAAAGTGAGGTGATATTGGCAGAGGCTATGCACGGTGCAATTATTGCTGATTGTTTTCGTATACCTTGGATTCCAGTAATTTCTCACTCTACTATTTTGCCTTTTAAGTGGCAAGACTGGTGTCAGTCTATGAATGTAGAATACAAGCCAGCATATATCAACCGATTACATCATCCCAAAGAAAAACTAGATATATTATCTCCAGTACGTTTAGTTCGTGATTGGTTAAGACAAAAAGAATCTGCTTCACAATTGCTCAATGTTGCCAAAACTGTACAGCCTACTTTAAGTAGTGATAGCACCGTAGAAAATCTCACTCAAGAAATGTATGAAAGGCTTCAACAATTTAAACATGATTGTGAAACAGGCCTTTTCTCTTAGCAACTTCCAGAACAAAATTCTCTAAAATTGACTAGTTCGTAGTAAGGACTTTAGTCCTTGTAATTTTAAGGACTGAAGTCCTTACTACGAACCTCATAAAATCTCTAAAATGTAGGGTGGGTCAGTAGAATTAATTCCAATTACATTAAAATAATATTTATACTGACGCACCGAAATAACAAATTCCCTGAAGTCAAAATTTATCGATAATAAAAGTCAAAATTAGTTAATGTTTGCAATCTTGCTAAATTTAATCGATAGTAATAAGCAAGTTGACTTTTGATTTTATGACTAACAGCTTTGGGATCTTTCAACTTATCCCAAAAAGTTTTAGAGTCGGGTTGGCGAGAAGCATATGTATGTTTTACAGCTTGTTTCAAAGGCTCTAAGTTATAGCTTTGAACTGTCCATCCTACTTTACTAGCAGCCAAACCAATGCAATTACCTTCCCCAGTATGTATATGATTCAATTCAAAATAACTGGCGATTATTCCCCACTGTTTAATAAATTCTTGCTCTTTTCCCCCGTCTCTAGTGATGATGAATAAATCTTCATGCACATAGTGAGTATTTTCTAGAGAAATACCTAATTTCACTCCTAACTTTCTGATTATTTCTAATCTTTTTGAGACTCTTTTATTTCTACTATGCTCAAAAATATGTATGAAATTACCAGATGTAATTCCCGGCAACCATTCAATATCTTCAGGAATACTTGCTACAATTTTTGTATCTGCATCTACTAAGATAGCCGAATCATATCTAGATAAGGCTTCGCCAATGACAAATCGCTTGTCATTGTAGCAGTAGCGAATACCTTTCTGATCATGTTTAAATGCCAGAATATTATCCTGTTCGCGGAAATCCTGGGGGTCATCTGTGTAAACTAACAGTGTAGTATTAGGAAAGTATGTTTTTAATCCACTAGCCAATTCTTTAGCAAGAGAACGGTATTTATTACCAAGGGCTAAAGTACAAAAACAAAAATCTTTTTTTTGGGAAATCATGGGAACTTAATTCGATAAACTGCAATTTTTCTGACTCTAGTTGACTGCAAAACTTTATCTATAGAAGAAGTTGAAATCTGTCAAAGCTAACAATCTAGCTTTATTCAAGCGGTAGTGATAGCCAAGTTTCCTTTTCCATAAATCCCAATTAGTCTGTTTATTAGTGTAAGAAGCATCTAAATGTTTAGTGATATTTCTCACTTCAAACCAGCCATCTTTAACCACATTCCATCCCACCTTGGCGGCGGCTAATCCCATTGCATTACCTGAACCGGCATGAATACCGCGCAATTCTAAATATCTACCAATCTTTGCCCAATATTTGAGATACTCTATTTCTTTACCTTCATCCCTGGCAATAATAAATAAAGACTCTCCAATATAAGGTGAGTCTTCCAAATTAATATTTAAATGGGAAGCTACTTTTTGGATATGTTTTAATCTGTCAGGAGTATATCTAGTAACGTGAGCAACTAAATTCTCGCAATGTCCTGCTGTAATACCTGGTTTCCAAGTTAAATTATCCGGTAAGGGAGATAATACTGTTGTGTCTGCATCAATATATATTGCTGCATCAAACCTTGATAAAGCTAATTCCATCACCAAGCTTTTATCATGGTAACAATGAAGAATACCGCGCTGTTTGTGTTTAAAAGCTAAAACATTGGCATAATTTTTGAAATCTGTTGGCTCATCTGTTAAAACAACAAAGGATTTTCCTGGAGCATATTTTGCCAAATCATTAGCCAATTGTTGGGTAAGCAACCGATATTTCTTTCTTAAAGCTAATGTGCAGAAGCAGTAATTCTGTTGTTGGTAATTCATAAAGTTTACTTATGTATTTTTACTGATTTTCCCAAGGGGAGATAGGAGCAATAGTATTTCTACGGTTTTTACCGTTAGTCTTTATGATTACATTACAATATATCTGTGCTTCTTACGCACACAAGAGGCTTAGTTTACTGTATTTTTACTGATACCACTATGAATCTTAATAATTGATGGGAATCCAATTTGATTTAGAGAAAAAATCTAAGCATATGTAGTAACCCACCAAAGGTGTTGGTGGTGGGTGCGTTACGCTGTCGCTAACACACCCTACACATCTGTATTTTTACTGATAGAACCATTAATCTTCAGAAAAATTGTAAAAATTTAGATATTGAAATTTAAAATATAAATATAAATCACCTCTGAAATTTCACTTTTTGTGAAACTCCACAGGCTAGAGTTAATATCAAAAATAGATGATTTATAAAGTCAACCTGAAATTTGTAGGGTGCGTTACGCTTTGCTTTAACGCACCGGATGATAGTAGTGCGTTATGGCTAGATTTAATTTGCTCACAAGCCCCGCTAAATCTGTGTTTAATAGTCTCGGAGATTTGCTGTAATACAGCCTACTGAGTATTTACTTGATTTTTCTCAGATAATATATAGCCTTTCCCAGTCAAATGAAGTACACACCAATTTATTCACTGTTCCCTGTTCCCCCAACCCTGTTCCCTAAAACAAAAAAACTTTGTACCTCACTAGCATGAGAACGGCTATAAATATTAAATCTTGAGTTGCCGCAATTGTTGTTTGATATTATTTAATGTCTTTTGCCACTGATTTGGTTTGGTAGGTGCAGCTATATCTGCCGGAGGTAGTGCAGAGTTAAGATTACGGTAGTATTGCCAAATATCCCAGTAGGGACAACCAGGTTGAATGCGAATACCTGCCCAATGGAGATATTGCAGGGGTTGATTGACGCTAGGATCAAATAAGATGTTACCTTCGGCTTGGAATTGCTTTGAACCTGCCCAATTACCTGGAGCTTTTCCTTCTCTACGAACAATATTAAATCGCTGAGGAATCCGCTTCAGCAACATATAATTGATAATTGGTTGGTCAGAAGTTTTTTCAGAGAAATCAAAATATTCAGGATGAGCCGCACATTCGGCAAAGGTGGTAAATAAATCATTTTCAGAAATTAAGTTTTTCTTTGAACCCCAAAAACCACCGTTGAAAATATCTTTAACTTCAGTTTCATTGAATATATTATCTGCAAATACTTGGGGAGTGAAAACATTTTTTATTCCTCCCAAATGTTGATAATCACAACAAATAAAATCAGTGTCAGCTAGATAATTGAGATTATCAATGATTTTTTCAAAAACAACAATATCAGTATCAATATATAAAAATTCATCAAATGGGCCAAACCAACAAGCTTGTTTACGGAATTGGTTAGGACGAGCAAAAAATTCACTGCCGAAAATTTCATGTAATTTCTGAGCTAGGTACTTAATAAAATCTAGGTCTTCATAAAGTTGTACGCCATAATGTTTATTGAGTAATGCTGCTATCTGATGATAATTATCATCATAGGGAATCATGACAATGGGGGTATCTTGGTCATGTAATCGAATACTATTAAGTAGAGCGATCGCATGATCGATTACTTTGTCATTAGCAATAATATAAATGCCTCGGCTCATTGTTACTACCTCAAAGAGTTAAACCTAGTTTGCGTAAAATTTTTGTCCCCAAATTTGCAGAGCTATTCTTAGCCTTTGGCTTAGTTGCTAATATTGGCCGCTTGTCTGGTTCATGGAGATAGCGATAATGTAGAAAAATATCACGGTAGGCAAAATCAATCTTTTCCCCTGCGGAAACTTCTTTAAATAACCGAGATTTTAGACCAATATAATGAATATAAGTGAGTCGCTGACCACGGTCATAGAGGATATTATCTTCTGTGGTAAAATGATTTGAGGTGACACAACAGCCTGTTCTTTCCTCTTTTGGTAGTTGCAGAGCTAAGTTACAGTAAGAAATTCCTAACCGCATCACCATATAGTTAAGAACTGTTTGATCAGGGGCCATTGAATATAATATTTCGGCTTCTCCTTGGCGGAGTTTGGCTAAAATAGTTTCTTGCTTTTCGACTGTAAATAATCCTTGTTTAGCAGCATAAAATCCCGAACAAAATATTTGCGTTTGCAGTTGTTCGGGAGTGAATAATTGTTTTAACTTGGGGGAATATTCATCATAAACATGAGATAAATCTTTATACTGAAAGTCATAGACTACAAAGTCATGCTCATCTAGCTGTGCAAAAATTTTATCTAGGGGACTCATTAATAATGTGTCTGCATCCATGTAGACAAATCGCTCAAAAGGTGCATCAAAAGCACAGTAACGGCGATGAGTGCCGACGCGATGATATTCTTCATTACTAACTTTTAGCCAATGAGCTTTTGCTGTGGGGTGAGTATCCCAAACATGACGCACAAATTCATCCCAGTGTTGCATGGAATTTTGATCATTGTATAGTTGCACCTGGGGACGGTGGGCTATTTCGGCGGCAATTTGCTCTGTATGTTGATCATAAGGATAGATACAAACGGGCATGGTTTGGCCATAAATTGCTTCGATACTATTGAGTAAAGCAATCAGTTGGTCGTAAACTTTATCATTAGCTAGGGTACAAATGCCATCCATAGAATAATTCCTGATTTATGAGAACTTAGTCACAAATTCTGACAACCAATTGAGTAAATTGAGTTTGTGTAAGATAATTTGTCTAGCTTCTGCGATCGCATCTTTAGCTGCATACCAAGCATCAGGAGTAGCAGTCACTTCTCGGATGTAGGCAATGCCTTTTTCATCTAAACTCGGCAATCGTAAAAAACTCCCTGGTGGTAATAATTTATCAGCAGCGGGGCCTCCATAGTAAATTGGTAAACACCAAGCCAGCAAAGCATCCCATAGTTTTTCACTCACATACCAACTGTTGTCAGCGTAGTTTTCAATGGCTAAATTGTAATAGTACGGGGACATTCCATGCCATTTACCACCTAATTCCCCTGATGATTTTGACCATGCAGGTAAATTACGTCCATATAAATCAAACTTAATTTCACTATTTTGTAGTGATTCTAAAAATTGTAATCGTTGACGATGATTCTCTGTGCGATCAATACCAGAAGTAATCCAACTACAAGGGGCAATTTTTTCGGGTATAGGCATTTCATTTAATTCCCGAAAGGAGTTGCCAATATACCAAATTGCAGGCATATAATCAGGTACAGGGGCAAAATCATCAGGGCCAGAAACATAACCGCAGTAATTTTGTGCTACTTGATAATAGTGTTTATTTTTTTCCACCACTTCATCTAAGGGTGGTTCGCGCAAAAGATAAATTACCCGTTCTTTCGGCACACCTCTCAGGCGTGAAGTCACACTAGTTACTGGTTTTTGTGGTTTGCCTCTGAGTTTATCTAGCCAAGAATATTTAGGCTGTTTTCTTTTGGGGAAATCAAATTGATACAACAGCATAAAATCTGGATTGGGGGCTGATGCTTGCATTTGTATATTGCCCCACATCCCAAAGCGATGTGGTGTTTGTTGCCATAGCCAATCAACTCTTTTATCAATATTGCTATAGCTGCTAATCATGCCGACAGTTTTGATATTCATTGGTTGCTGATATTAATTGATTTAATTGCTAATTGTTATGTATGTTATCTTCAAATTTTTCTAGAAAATTAAGTAAATTCATCCCTACATCTAGAGCTTGTTTAAGGGTTTGATATCGATTTGGCAGTAATTCTAAA
The DNA here is from genome assembly GCF_058172895.1 of Aliinostoc maniaoense. Lineage (NCBI taxonomy): Bacteria > Bacillati > Cyanobacteriota > Cyanophyceae > Nostocales > Nodulariaceae > Aliinostoc > Aliinostoc maniaoense. Next base: position 1,068,494 of record NZ_CP187952.1, read on the forward strand.
TTATCTTCAGCAAGTGAACCGAGAGAACTTAATAGGGAATTTAATTTAAGATTAAATTCGTGGAGTTGACGCAAATATTCAATTTGAGTATTACTATTTTGGCCGTTATCTGGTGATGCTGTTGATAAATACTGGCTTTGCTGCTGCACAATATCTTCAAAAATATCTAGAGTGTTGAGGATTCTAAAGGTTGATTTGTATAAATCTTCAATTAATACTTGATGTTCTTGAGTGTTGTCTGTCATCTCATCAAGTAATAGGTGCAACACACCAATCATAGAGTTTAACCTTGTCCGCATTTCATAAGAAATTCGCAGTAAGCTTTGATTACTATGATTGTGAGTTTTGGGAATGTCGCTAAACTGCATGGAATATAGACGTGCATAATAACCACCTTTTTGTAGCAGTTGTTCATGCCTTCCTACTTCCATGACTCGTCCTTGGTCGAGTACGGCTATTTGGTCGGCTTTTTGAACTGTAGAGAGGCGGTGAGCAATGACTAAAGTGGTGCGATCGCGGCTAAGATTATCGAGAGCAGCTTGTACTAAACGCTCGGAAACTGTGTCTAAAGCACTGGTGGCTTCATCTAAAATTAAAATTTCTGGATCTTGCAACAGAGCGCGCGCAATAGCTAATCTTTGTCTTTGTCCGCCAGATAACATTACACCGCGATCGCCAATTAATGTATCAAATTCCTGTGGTAATTTACTAATAAATTCATAGGCGTTGGCTCGTTTGGCGGCTGTAATAATTTCCTCATCAGTGGCTTCTGGTTTGCCATAGGCGATGTTCTGGCGTACCGAATCATTAAACAAAAAGGTATCTTGACTAACAATTCCCATCCTCTGGCGCAAAGATTTTACATCAAAATCACGCAAATCTCTGCCGTCAATTTCAATACTGCCTGATGTTGGGTCATAAAATCTTGGTAGTAAATCTGCTAAGGTAGATTTACCAGCCCCAGAACTACCTACTAAAGCTAAGGTTGTACCACGGGGTAAAAATAAATTGACATCTTTTAGCACTAGTTTGTCATGTCCCGGATAGCCAAAAGATAACGATTTAAAACTTATACCCTTTTCTAATTTGTTGTAGATAATATTCCCTCTCCCCATAAAAGGTTTATTATCCCGCCGCAAAAAATCATCGACTATTTCCACACTCGGCGCACTATTAGCAAAACTATTGCGGATACTATTCAATTGAGAAACTAATGGTAAAACTCGCAGTAATACTAATAAATAAGTCAGTAAAACAGCAGATAAAGCAGAAACTTGACTGGCAAATAAAATTCTGCTTAAAAATACAATCACTAGCAAGGATGTGATTCCCATAACTTCACTTACTGGTGCAATCAATTGGGAATTTACCTGGGAATCAAAATCTGCTTTTTCACGGTCACGAATTAGTTTTCTAATTTTGTGATATTCTTTGTCTTCATTCCCTGTTGATTTAACTAATCGAATCCCGTTTAATGTCTCCAACACAGTGATTGAATATAGTTTAGACATTTCACTGAGTTGTTTACCAAAGTCTTTAGAACGGGAAATTGTGTACTGGTTAATTAATGTCACCAAAGACAACAACACAGTAGCCGCAATCGTTAATTGCCAAGAAATAGATATGAGCAATACCAGAAATACACATAGGGTAATAACATTAATAATTAATTTAATGACATTACTAATAGAACCTGCTGACCGGGCAATTTCTCCTCCTAGACTATTTAATAAATCACCAACTCTCATTTTACTGTAGTAGTCTAGGTCAACTTCTAGCAATAATCTTAAGCCTTCCTCCCGGATATCTGAAGTTAATTTTCTCGTAAAAGAGCTTGATGTTAAAGAACTAGCATAAGCGGCTAAATTTTTTAAACAAATTGTTAATATAATTGCCAAGGACATGACTAATATGCGATAGTTCTCTGGCACACTATCAAACGGAGTCATGATTGACTTAAGCAGGGGAGGGGCATTAGTTAAGTCTATTTCTTGTCCGACTATCTTTAAAACTATCGGCACAATTAAAGTAGTGCTGACACCATTAAATAAAGCTCCAGAAAATCCCAATAATATCGTGAGCAAAATCCAGCCGGGATAGGGTTTAGCAAATTTTAGTAGTAGTTTTCTGGTAGACATCTGTTTTTCTAATCACACCTCAGTTATTTTTATCATTATTCTGTCGTTTCTACATATTTCACCTTTTTCGATGCACAGTCATCGCAAATTATGTTTTAAGTAACCGTGTTTTTACTGTTATACAAGCTAAGATACATACAATTTTATGTTATCCACCATTTACCACTAACAGTCAATTTTTATCAGAGCTAGGGGGAAGCGGGGACTGGAGAAACCGAACTTCGTCCAAGCTGCCTTTTATAGATAGCTTTTCTCTCCTGTTGTTTATAACTGAGCAATTAATGATTCGAGTGTAGAAGCCATTGCTTGTAAACTATATTTTTCTACACATCTGGCTCTAGCTTTTTCTCCACGTTCATTCGCCAAGTCTAAATTTGCAAATATCAATTGAATCTTTTCCGCAATTTGTGGTGGCGATGCTGGGTCAACTAAGTAACCAGTATCCGCTAAAATTTCTGTAATATCTCCTACATGAGTTGATAATACAGGTTTAGCCATAGCCATCCCATCTGTCAACTTTAAAGGAAATTGAGCGCGAGAAGTTAAGGTATCTCGTTGCGGCACAACCACAACATGAGCCGCCGCCACAATTTCTGGCATAATTTCTACAGGACACTTTGGTAATTTAATGATCCAACGTCCCCATTTTTGCATTAATTGCTCATCGTAGTCGTCGTAAGGACTCCCACCGACAATTACTAATCTAAAATCAGGCTCATTTAACAAATCTAACGCCATTAAGACATCTTCCACTCCCTTATGGGGACGTGGTGCGCCAGGAAACATCAAAATCCGATATTCAGATAGTCCATAACGCTCTCTACTGATTTTTGGGTCATACTTACTAGGATCAAACATAGTAGTATCTTTCCCATTCGGTACATAAACACCGCCAAAACGTGCTTGTAAAAACTGAGTATCTACTGTCACTGCATCGGCTTTGGAAACTAACTTTTCTATCCATTGAAGATACAGTGGATGGTCGGGAAACCTCAATGCACCATTAGGCTTAAAAATATCTCTGTAAAATTGCTTCAAGCTAGGACGATATCGCCATTTATCGCCGCCATGCCAACTTAGTTCCCAGTCATCCATATCTAAAATTACAGGCTGACGGCTACTCAATTTCTTCCATAGGGAAACACCAAAACTAGTTGGTTTAGGTTTGACTGCATAAATAATATCGCCGTCTACTTTTTGTAAGAGTTTTTGAGCAGAACTAAAAAAATCGGGATAGTTAGTACCAGCAATAGGAATAACTGTAATTTCATCAGGAGGAATTGCATACAATTCTGTGCCATACAGAAATCCTACAATTTCTACTTGATGTCCTAAAAACTTCAAAATCTGAGCTAGTAAAAAAGCTCGGACGCTACCACCACCTGATAAATCGCTAACTACTAATGAAACCTTCATGATCTCTAAATCAACCGTTCAATAAAAGGAAACAAATCCACACTGGCAGCCAAAGGATTAATAATAATATATAATTTTTTCGTCTCTACTCGTATTTTTACTGATAAACGATGTGAATAATGCTTTCATTCATTTTCACCTTTTAACTGAGAATTTCTAATACCTTTTGATAATACAACCGATTAGCATCTCTGCATTCTCCTAAAGCTTCTGGGTAAGCATATACCTGTGGCAATTTATCCCGCCAACTATTGGGTTCGCAAAAGGGAACTTTATATTTTAAGGTATAAAATTTAGTTGAAAAAGGAAAAGCTAATACTTTTTTATTTAATAAAATTCCCCAATACATTCCATGATAAGTATTAGTTAAGATAGTGTCTGCTTCACCTAAGAATTTAATTATTTTACTAAAACTTAACTGAAAATCATCCATTCTTGTGAAGAATTTAGAGATTTTATGACCTAATCCTTGTTGATGATTAACTTTATGATTAATCATCACCGGGAAATTGGAGGGATTTGCCGGAACTTCCCATTTGGGATTTGCGTGTTGATAAATGACAAATTCGTGTTTGATTTCATATTTTTTATCAAACAACTCACTCATACAACTGACACATGGTACATAGTTAAAGCCTTGCTCATAATCTCTGATACCATGTAAATCAAACTTAGTCATGTAATTGGGATAGTTTAAATTCCCTCCTAAATTCTCATAGCTATTATGACCTACACCCCAAGATATTAATTTTCTTTTTTTGTTGTCAGCAATGTAATTCATCTTTTCTGAGAAAAAATCTCTAGCTACTAAACCACCTCCACCAACTATAATGTCATTATTTAATATTTCTGGATTATCCAGATTCATAATATCAATGGTTTTGGTTTCCTGGGGAAACTTAAAATAGAGTAAGGGAGAAGACATAATATCGCCGACATTATCATCTCTTCTATGGATATTGACTAACATTTATGAATATTCCTCATGAGAAATTAGTTTAATTGTTTTTGTATGGCTTGAGAAAAATTTTCCCAAGTTAAATGTTCAACGGTTTTTCTGACATTTGTTTTAATTTGAAATGCTTGTTCAATCAGATGACAGATTTCCTCAACAGAACTATCAACATCAAAAATAAATCCGTTCTCTCCATGCACGATTAAATCAGGAGCAAATCCTGTGTTACTAGCAACTGGAACTACATTGCACATCATGGCTTCAACTAAGGGAATTGGCCCTCCTTCTAGCTTGGCTGTGGAAACAAAAACATCCATTGCGGCATAATATTGGGGATAATCTGCATAGGGAGCTTCAATGTAAGAAAAGTTGGGTAAGGATGCCATTTCTGCAAATCTGTCGTAATTTTGCCAACCTTTACCTAGTAAAATAAAATGACGCGATCGCATCATTTTGATAATGTTCAAAATCCGCTCTGGTTCTTTGCGATAATAAAAAGCTGTACAAAAACCTATAGCACCATTTTCACGCTCATGGGGTTGAAACAAATTTGCATCAGCCGCACCTAATATATGGGTAACTTTTTGGGAGTTCAACCCCTGTGAAATCAGCAGTCTAGCAAATTGGGAGCAAGCACATATAACTTTGGTGGCTTTATTGAGTACATAAATCAGTTCGTCGTTACTGATACCCAAATCATTGCGAGGATGAGTATGCCAAACTAATATTTTACTACCCCAAATTGATGGGTTAAGCTTGAGACAGATTGGTAAAAAAGAGTAATGAGCAAAAAAGTAAGCTTGGGATGGAGGTAAGGCAGACTCTGAATAATGGAAGCAATATTTACCTGGAAAGTAAGTGGCAATTTCTCTACATATAGCTTCTAATATCCAACCTTTCGCCAAATCTAACACTACAAACACTAAATCATACTCTTCCTGTTGATTTTCTTGAGCTTTATGAGTTGGTAATTGACTCAGCAAAAACTTCCAATGCGATAGATTATAGGAAATAATATATCTTGGTTTGTCAGCTAGTTTTTTGGTTTGATTATTAAACTTTTTTAGTCTATTTTTTATGCGTTCATAGTACATAATTTCACATAAATATAGTTTTATTTTTATTCAGAATATAATTAGCGATATTTTCAGGATAAATTCAGAGTATTTTTGACTAAACTAATTTTTTCTGACACAAAAGAGATAATTTTTTTAGAACGTGGGCCGCGATACTTTTCATACAATAAAAAGCTAGGGGTAATTCTTCTAAGTTTATTTACCATTTTTATGGTAATTTTATTATTGATTTTTATCTTTTTGTCAAATAATCTGACTGGTGTAGGCACTATATTAATTAATCGCTCAAATGTAGGTTGATCTTGTTCTCTAATCGCTTCTTCCAAAAGATACTCTAAACCAGTTGTGCAGAGACTATTTAAATCTGGATGCTTTTGGACTACATTTTCATAAAATAAAATGTAGTAGTTTCGCATATAAGGCCAGTTATTGGTGCGATTAGTTTGATGCTTAGTATAATAAGCCCCAATCATGGGAGTATAAACAAAATTCGCCCCTGCCCGCAGAACGTCTACACCAAAATATCTATCTCCTAATGCTTTGAGATATTCAGGGAATTTAATTTTACTGAATATACTTTTGTGCATCAGCATCGCTTGCTGAAGACAAGGATGGGGAGAATCTGCCAAAAAATCGGGGATAAGTAAGCGTTGAATTAATTGTTCTGTAGTTAACGAACCGATAATATTTTCCTGACGGTTAACAATATTTTCTTCGGCATCTATGAATACTCGTTCATAATCTGAGTAAAATATCACATTTTCAGGATTGTTAATTTGTGCAAGATGCTCTAACTGAAATCTAATTTTATCTTCATGAATCCAATCATCTGCATCTAAACATTTAATCCATTCTCCCTGAGCTTTTTCAACACCAAAATTGCGAGAAGCTGGTAGTCCACTATTTTCTTTAAAGAAATATTGCACTCGCTGATCAATACCCATTAATTGCTCGGATACTTGACGAGTGCTATCAGTAGAACCATCATCTACAATTAAACACTCAATGTCAGTGTAGGTTTGTGACAATACACTTCTGACGGAACGCTCAAGGTAGTGTCCTTGATTAAAGCAATTAATAATAATTGATACCAGTGGAGGCATTGCTCAGGTTTTCCTCATAGTCATATTGATCAATTAATACTCACTATCATAGAAATAGTAGAAGTATTGACTTAGCCTGGGAGACTTTTGGTTCTTAAGATAGCATAGATTTTTGGTGTAATTTCTGATGATGGGTTTGACTTGAGAGTCACAGTTACTTATCAGGCCTGGATCATAGCAATGCTGTAGTCAAACTAGGCTAAGTAAACTATGACCATCACTTACCAATTAATTAGTTTTACCTGTCCTGTTTGGATATGGTTAAAAACACGGTTAACCTGACGACGTTCCTCTTCTGGAAAATCTCCTTGACTCAAAACAGTCTCAATCAGCAAACTATGGTCTTGAGGACTCATCTTACCAAAGCGTAAGATTCTGTCTACAATTTGCTTAGTTGACATTGTTGATTGGTTGTCAAGATGATTCTGTATGTAACCTTGGCTATTAGGCATAAATATCCTACAGATGCAGGTGTGTAATGATACTAGAAGTCAGTCTTGTTGGCTATAAAGTAAATCTCAATAGTACTACTTAGAGTCATGTGTACAGATTGTTAAGTAATTTGATAGCAAAAAAGAACACAATTAATCTAACCGTGCTTTAACGCTTCTTCCTAGAGAAGTTTCACTGATAAAGTCAGATATTCTTTATGTTTTTTTGTATAATTTAAGTGTAAGTACAAGTTTATACTGCTATAAGCCATCAAAATAGGTGAGCCAAGCATTTAAGTTCCAGTATGAGACATCCAAAAATCAAAGTTTTTGGTGGGTGACTTAAATCTGTAATACACGTAATCTCTATTACAGATTCCAAGACTGGTTCACAAATCAAATCAGATTGCTATCTTAGTGCTTAATTCATATACAAAAAACTAATCTTATAAGGAAATAAAGCCAATGCAAGTTATTCGTCTGGAGGCACTCTCAGACAACTATATATTTCTACTGTATGACGATAAACAAAAGATTGCGGCTGTGGTAGATCCGGCAGACTCTCAACCAGTTCTTCAGCAACTTATACAGTTGAATGCGGAATTAGTAGCAATTTTGAATACACACCATCATCATGATCATGTAGGTGGTAATAGTGATTTAATTAAAAAATTTCCCCAAGTTGTAGTTTATGGTGGTGCAGCAGATCAAGGAAGAATCCCAGGACAAGAGGTATTTTTGCAAGAAGGCGATCGCGTTAAATTTGCTGATAGAGTAGCAGAAGTGATCTTTGTCCCTGGACACACCCGCGCTCACATTGCTTACTACTTCCCTCCTGCAACAGCCAATGAGCCAGGGGAATTATTCTGCGGTGATACTTTATTCGCTGGTGGTTGTGGTCGTCTATTTGAAGGCACACCCGCGCAAATGGTAGAATCTCTTAGTAAACTTAGGTCTTTACCAGATGATACCCGTGTTTGGTGCGCCCACGAATACACGTTAAAAAATTTACAATTTGCTCTGACATTAGACGGTAATAATACTGAACTACAAAAACGTAGCTATCAAGTCAAAGCACAACGCAGTCGCCAAGAACCCACAATACCCTCAATGTTAGGCATAGAAAAGCTGACAAATCCCTTTTTACGTTGGGAGCAACCAGCACTACAATTAGCAACTAATAGCACAGACCCCATACAAACATTTGCGCGGATTCGGGGAATGAAGGATATGTTTTAATGTGCTAATAACTAATTTGCAAAGTCACAGAGGCTTGGACTTCTTGCTCTCCGCCAATTACAGGGGTGGAAGCATCCGCACTAGCTAATTTAGAAGCTTCAGCACGATATAACATTGGTGGTGGTGGCGCACTTGCACCGTTAATTTGAATACTAACGACTTCCTTAGACTGGAGGCCGAGGGCATTAAAAACCGCTTCAGCTTGTTTTTGAGCTTCCTGGGTTGCCTCCTTTAAGGCTTCTTGCCTAGCAGCTGCGATCGCTTCATCAGTAGCCACAAATCTAATACTATTAATTTGTGTCGCCCCAGCTTTCACCGCTTCATCTAATAATATTCCTGCTTTCTCCGTAGCAATACGAAAGCTCACCGTATTACTAGCAGCATAGCCAGTAATTCGTTGTACATTATTGGTGTAACTATAAACTGGATTCAGCCGGATTCCCGTAGTCTGTAACTTTTCCACATTGCGACTTTTGAGAAAAGCCACTACCGCCGATGATCTTTTAGCTGCCTCTTGTTGGACTTCCTGAGCAGTTTTACCCTGAATTTCTACCCCCAAGCTGACTTCGGAAATAGTTGTAGGAATTGATTCTTCTCCTCTGCCAGTCACAGTGAGAGTACGCAATAACTTTTGTTGTTCCTGCGCTATCCCTGGCTGTCCCAAAGTCACAAATACCAGCAAAACTAAGGGTAGAGTGCGCCAAAACTTGCCACCACGCCACACAGAAGCCAAGAAACTACCTCTAGCTGTAGACATCACGTTTACACTCCTCTTTCAATTTGTAGACCTACACAGTTTGTATGTTTCTACTGTGACATTGCGATCGTTAAACTTGAAACCGGTTACATTTTTTGAAACTAAAAATTACACCCAAAATTTTTTCATCAACAATACTGAAGTACAGATACCATATAAAATCACCAACCCCTACACCCCTAAACCCCTAAACCCCTACACCCCTACACCCCCACACCCCTAAACCCCTACACCCCCACACCCTCACACCCCCACACCCTCACACCCCCACACCCCCACACCCCAAATTAGGAATCCTCTCATGGCATATTGGCTACTCAAAACTGAACCAGACAATTACTCATACTTTGATTTAGAACGCGATGGTAGTACAGTTTGGGATGGTGTGAACAATCCCCTAGCACTTAAACATCTGCGAACAATGCAGCCTGGGGATTTGGCATTGATTTATCACACTGGTAAAGAACGGCAAATTATCGGTATAGCTGAAATCCATAGTCCACCTTATCCAGATCCAGCATTTAATGATGCTAAACGGGTAGTTGTAGATTTGCGACCATTGCAAAGAGTGCCTCACTCTGTTAATCTATCCCAGATTAAACAAACAGCGAAGTTTACAGAGTTTGATTTACTGCGACTTCCCAGACTATCTGTAGTCCCAGTATCTGATACTCACTGGCAATATCTCATGGAATTAACAGGTGTTACCCATCTTGTCTGATGAACAAGTAACAATGGAAAAAAAGGACGTTCACCTAACAACGCCGAGCAAATGCAGTTTTTAAGTGCAATCAACCTCTATTTTCCTCTGTTGGCAACTACAAATACAGCCGCAGACAGTTCAATGGTAGTAGCTGCCGTGCTACTGAGTTTAGTAGTCATTTTCCTCGCTAGTAAAGTGGGTGGAGAGTTATCTAACCGAGTAGGTTTACCACCTGTTTTGGGGGAATTGGTAGGTGGTGTATTTGTCGGGGTGTCTGTTTTACATCTGTTAGTGTTTCCAGAAACTGGTGCAGATAGCTCCCATTCGGTGATTATGAGTTTTCTGCAAACTACAGCTAATTTGAGTCCTGAAGCGACACCAGCAGTATTTGCGGCTCAGTCAGAAGTAGTTTCTGTATTGGCTGAATTGGGTGTGATTATCCTCCTATTTGAAATTGGCTTGGAGTCAAACTTAAAAGAGTTGATGGCTGTCGGTATGCAAGCCATAGTCGTAGCTTTTGTAGGAGTCACAGTACCTTTTGCCGCAGGTACATTAGGCTTAATGACTTTGTTTGGTATTGACGCTGTACCCGCCATCTTTGCAGGCGCAGCTTTAACTGCTACCAGTATTGGCATCACTTCCAAAGTGCTGGCAGAATTAGGACGGCTTAATTCCAAAGAAGGACAAATTATTCTCGGTGCGGCGGTAATTGATGACGTACTAGGAATTATTGTTTTAGCGGTAGTAGCTAGTCTCGCCAAAGACGGAGCAGTAGATGTTGGTAATGTAATTTATTTAATTATCAGTGCTAGTGGATTTTTGTTGGGTGCAATCCTGCTGGGGAATATATTCAACAAAACATTTGTGGCGATCGCTGATACCCTCAAGACAAGAGGTAGTTTGGTCATACCAGCATTTATCTTCGCCTTTGTGATGGCATACTTTGCCGCCGTGATTCAATTGGAAGCCATCCTAGGCGCATTTGCCGCCGGTTTAGTCTTAGAAGAAACAGATAAGCGCAAAGAACTACAAAAGCAAGTCTCCCCGATTGCTGATATGCTAGTGCCTATCTTCTTCGTAACTGTAGGTGCAAAAACCGACCTAGGAGTATTAAATCCAGCTATTCCCAGCAACCGAGAAGGTTTAATTATGGCTATTTTCCTGATTGTGATAGCAATTGTCGGTAAAGTGATCACAGGCTTTAGCGTCTTTGGTCAATCCCAAATTAACCGCCTAGCTATTGGTGTGGGTATGATTCCTAGAGGTGAAGTCGGATTGGTTTTTGCTGGTGTCGGTGCTGCCAGTGGCGTTCTCTCCCCATCATTAGGGGCAGCAATTATCATGATGGTTATCCTCACAACCTTTTTAGCTCCTCCTCTATTAAGGTTCGTGTTTCCTGAATCAAATAAACCAGTGCAAGATTCAGAGCAGCTGATCTTAGAAGAATAGGGACTGGGGACTGGGGACTGGGGGCAGGGGGGCAGGGGAGCAGGGAGACAAGGGAGACAAGGGAGACAAGGGAGACAAGGGAGACAAGGGAGACAAGGGAGACAAGGGAGACAAGGGAGACAAGGGAGACAAGGGAGACAAGGAGAGAAGTCTGTAGCTTGCTTCCCGTAGGGTGCGGAGGTTTCCTCCGATCAGAACTTCCCTGCGGGACGCTACGCGAACGGGGAGACAAGGGAGGTTTGACTCTAATGCCTTATGCTCTGTTTGACTAATCTTTGGGAAACTTCTACTCTAGATTATCCGTCCGGTGACATTGTGAATTTGGTAATTCGATTCATGAGCAACGAATATTGGCAATGCTATTTATTACCAGTTTTATTTTCTTGTCAGTCTTAATTTATGATGATTGTTCAGTAATTAGATCAGTAAACCCTCAACTGTCAACTATCAAATGTCAATTGCTATAAATCTTACAGCATTATTTAACATTAGTTGGAGTTTTTACTTACAAATTTGATACCACCAATCCAAAAAGCAATTATAAATATGTGGTCAAATCATTGTTGGGATATAGTGCTTGATGACAAGAAATGATATTTCCTGATAGTTAAGTAAAAATTACGGGCATACTGAAATTCTAAACCATTAATTTCTATTTTTATCTCAATTTTCAAATCCCAGAAAGGTACTATAACTAAAGATTTAAGTGGTGAAGGTGTGATGACTGGCCAAGATATTGAGATATGGCATCAGTAAACAGTGAAAATTGATCAAGGTTGCTTTCCTCAGACTGATAATTGATAACTGAATCTCTGTAGAAAGCTCTGAATAAATGCGAATCAGGAGAAAGGATTGTGAAACTAGACTGGCTATTAACCGGAACTGTGGGAACGGTGTTGTTACTTGCATCGCCAACTTGGGCAACAACTTTGAGTTCTTGGCGATTTGATGCCAATCGCAACCGTTTGGAGATCAACACCACAAAAGCCGTACAACCTAAAGCACAACTGATTTTTGGGCCAACACGCTTAGTAATTGATTTACCAGGAATCACCTTTGGCAAACCCCAGTCTACGCAAACAGTGGGCGGAGCTATTCGCGCTGTGCGTGTCGGACAGTTTGACCCCCAAACCACCCGCATAGTTGTGGAACTCTCCCCTGGCTATACCCTCGACCCCCAGCAAATTAAATTTGTGGGTATTAGTGCTAATCGTTGGAGTGTGCAATTACCTACGCCAACGGCAGAAAGTACACAGTCCAGCCCAGGTAGTGTTTACAATGTAGTCACTTTAGACTCTGACTCTAATGCAAAACCAGAGTTTTCTAATAATGTAGTTACAGCCGCAGCCGGAACAACTCAAGTAGAAAATGTACAAGTCACAGGGGATGGCTTTTTTGTCCGCACCAGTGGCGGTAATCCTCAAGTTAAAGTCAATCGTAGCCGCGATCGCGCTACGATTTTTATGGATATCGCCGGTGCAAGTTTGTCCCCACGTCTTACCCAGCGCAATATTTCTGTGAACAGGCATGGTGTCAGTCGCCTAGAACTCAACCAACTGCAAACCCGCACTCCATCTGTCCGTATCACCTTACGGGTAGACAAAAATAGCCCCGACTGGCGTGTCACCTCAAGTAGTGCTGGTGGTTTGGTGGTTCTTCCTAGTCGCGTTGTCAGACTCCCAGGAAATAGTAATTCTGATGATTCAGGCAATATTACTATACCTAGTAGACAACCAGTCACTAATACTAATAATGACGTAGCTACAATTCAATCTATCGATTTAGCTGATAACCAATTACTGATTCGAGCCGATCAAAATGTATCTGCTACCAGTGGTTGGGATAGAAATACTGGTCTGTTCCGCATCACCATTACTAACGCTAAGTTAGCTCCCAATGTGAAAGGGCCGGTCTTTAACGCTAATAGTCCCATCCTGCGAGTCCGATTACAAACCCAAAACCCTAATACTGTTATTGTCTTAGTGCAACCAGCCGCCGGAGTACAAGTAGGATCTCTCAACCAAGTTGGTAGTCAGCTTTTAGCTCTGGAATTACAAGGCTCTCGTCGCAACATCACCACACCACCTTTACCTCCCATCCAAGGACAGCTACCAGACCCCAGAAATCCTCAACCTGTTACCCAACCAACACGTCCTATCCCTAGAGGTAAAGTAGTAGTTTTAATTGACCCTGGACATGGTGGTAAAGACCCAGGAGCAATTGGGATTGGGAAAGTCCGTGAGAAGGATATTATCTTACCCATCAGCCAGCGCATTGCTCAAGTATTACAACAAAATGGTGTACAAGTAGTCATGACCCGCAACTCTGACTACTTTGTCAGTCTCCCAGGCAGAGTCCAAATGGCAGAAAGAGTTGGGGCTGATGTGTTTGTCAGCATCCACGCTAACGCCATTGGTGGGGGACGCACAGATGTTAATGGTTTGGAAACCTATTATTACGATAGTGGTTTGGGTTTAGCTCGCGCAGTGCATAGAAGTATTCTCCAAAGTGTGAATGTCAGGGATAGAGGAGTACGGCGAGCGAGATTTTACGTTCTCAGAAAGAGTTCTATGCCTTCTATTCTGGTGGAAACCGGTTATTTAACTGGTCGAGAAGATGTATCTAAGTTGCAAAACGCAGCTTATCGTAATCAAATGGCAGATGCGATCGCTCGTGGTATTCTCCAGTATCTCCGACGCTAATTACTTTTGCTCCATAATTTTTTGGACAAATGACATGGCAAAATCAAAACTCCGTGCTACACTACGCCATTAGCTTGATTTTGATACCGAGACAAAATTTGATGGCCACAAAGCCAAAGTTTGGACGGTGACAGTGTGAGGATTTGCGAATATGTTGAGATGGCATCAGTGAACAGTGAACAGTTATCAAGCTTACTTTCCTGTCCCTGATAACCGATAACTGAATTACTGATAACTGTCAAAAGCTCTCATCAATGCGAATCAGGAGAAAAGATTGTGAAACTAGAGTGGCTAGTAACCGGAACAGTGGGAACGGTATTGCTACTGTCATCGCCAGCTTGGGCAACAAGGTTGGATTCTTGGCGATTTGATGCCAATCAAAACCGATTGGAGATCAGTACCACAGGAGCAGTACAACCTCAAGCACAACTGATTTTTAACCCCACACGCCTAGTGATTGATTTGCCAGGCATCACCTTTGGTAGACCCCAGTACACCCAACAGGTAGGGGGGGCAATTCGGGCTGTGCGTGTCGGGCAGTTTGACCCCCAAACCACTCGCATAGTTGTAGAACTATCCCCTGGTTATACCCTCGACCCCCAACAAATCAAATTTGTGGGTATTACTGCCAATCGTTGGACTGTCCAATTACCCACACCAGTAGCTGAAAGTGACATAGAAAACCCAGAAATTGCCCAGCAACCACCCTCTAACCAATCTTCTAGAAATATTTATACGGTAACACCCACCAATCGTGAACCAGAAGTCAATACTGTTGCCTCTGTGACTCAAATTGAGAATGTCCAAGTCACAGGGGATGGCTTTTTTGTCCGCACCCGTGGTGGTAATCCTCGCATTGAAGTTAATCGCCCAAAAAATCAACAGCTACTCAACATTGATATTGCTGGCGCATCTTTATCACCAAATCTCCAACAGCAGGAGTTTACTGTCAATCGTTATGGTGTCAGCCGTATTCAACTGAGTCAATTACAAAATCGACCCCAAACTGTACGCATGACCATGCTCTTGGAGCAAAACAGCCCGGAATGGCGAGTCAGCACCAGCAGCGTCGGTGGTTTTGTCATTTTACCTAGTAGAAATGCCATCAGATCAACCAGAGTCAACAACCCAGATACTATTTCTTCTACTACTAATTCCCCAGCTACTATCCAAGCGGTAGAACTAGCCGCAAATGGTACACAACTTTTGATTCGTTCTGACCAGTCGATATTTGCTCAAGGCGGTTGGGATAG
The DNA here is from genome assembly GCF_058172895.1 of Aliinostoc maniaoense. NCBI lineage: Bacteria > Bacillati > Cyanobacteriota > Cyanophyceae > Nostocales > Nodulariaceae > Aliinostoc > Aliinostoc maniaoense. The sequence goes on from NZ_CP187952.1 coordinate 1,083,716, forward strand.
AACATCTGGATTGTACCGGATCACAATTAATAATGCTCAATTAGCCGCTAACGTCAGAGGCCCGGCTTTTACCCCTAATAGTCCAATTCTCAGAGTCCGGTTACAACCCCAAGCCCCCAACACTGTAGTTGTTTTGATACAACCCGCCGCAGGAGTGCAAATCGGGGAACTCAATCAAGTCAGTAACCAGCTTTTGTCCTTAGATTTACAACCCTCCCGCCGATTAACACCCCCAATTGCTTTACCATTACCATCAGCTAACCAACCTCAACCATCAAATATAAATATCGATAATCCCAGAACTATCCCCCGTCCCACCACAAATTCCCCAGTTCCTAGAGGGAAAGTTGTGGTAGTCATTGACCCCGGACATGGTGGCAAAGATTCAGGCGCGCCTGGTTTGGGTGGACTTTTAGAAAAAGATGTAGTGCTGCCTATTGGTCGCAGGATAGCCCAAATTTTAGAACAGAATGGTGTGCAAGCTGTACTGACGCGGGATGCTGATTTCTTTGTAGAGCTACAAGGTAGAGTCGATATTGCTGAACGAGTTAACGCTACAGTATTTGTCAGCGTCCACGCCAATTCAGTTGATAATCGCCCTGATGTCAATGGTTTAGAAGTTTATTATTATGATAGTGGCTACGCTTTAGCAGAAAGTGTTCGTAAAAATATATTGCAAAGTATTGGTACTATCAAAGATCGAGGCACACGTAAAGCTAGATTCTACGTCCTTAGAAAGAGTTCTATGCCTTCGATTTTAGTAGAAACAGGTTATATGAGTGGTCGGGAAGATAATCCTCGTTTGGGTTCACCAGAATATCAAAACCGGATGGCAGAGGCGATCGCTCGTGGTATTCTGCAATATTTAAAGAGATGATTCAATTCACAATATATGTACCTACAGAATTTAATAGTCATTTTGCCAATTGTCTGCTAAATTCTGTATTTTAAATCCCCAAATTTTTATCAGTATCTGCCTGTGTATTCATCCTCCGGCTTTGAAGGTAATCTTTACGAGTGCTTAGACCAAGAGCCTCAACGCGCTCCCATTGGTGTTTTTGATAGTGGTGTGGGTGGACTAACGGTATTGCGCCAACTTTATCGGCAGTTACCTCATGAATCAATTGTTTACTTTGGAGATACCGCTAGGTTGCCTTACGGTATTCGTTCCCAAGCCGAAATTGTCCAGTTTGTGCGCGAAATTCTCGACTGGATGCAGCAGCAACGGGTAAAAATGGTAATCATGGCTTGCAATACCAGTTCTGCACTCGCATTAGAAATAGTCCGCGCCGAATATGACATCCCGATTCTGGGTGTGATTCTTCCTGGTGCAAAAGCCGCCGTACAACAAGGTAAGCGTATTGGTGTCATCGCCACACCTGCCACCGCTAAAAGTGATGCCTATAAACACGCCATTTTAGAAATCAACCCTGATGTAGAGGTGTGGCAAGTTGGTTGTCCAGAGTTCGTCCCACTGATTGAACAGAATCGCATCCACGACCCTTACACAACTGAAGTAGCTAAGTCTTATCTTGAACCTTTACTGCAACAAGACATTGATACTTTAGTCTATGGCTGTACCCATTATCCCTTGCTTGCTCCAGTCGTGCGATCGCTCCTGCCAACTCACGTAAAAATTATTGACCCAGCTGTTCATGTTGTCACTGCTTGCAGTCAAGAATTAGAGCTACTAGGCTTAACTAACACTCACCCCCCCCTACCAACTCGCTTCGCTGTTAGTGGTTCTCCCCAACAGTTTGCTCAGTCTGGAGTTAATTGGCTGGGTCATACCCCTATTGTTGAATCAGTCGATTTTGCTAATATCCCTAGTCATTAAGTCAACACTCAACAGTCAACAGTAGACTATTGACTATTGGCTATTGACCCTCCGAATTTTAGATTTTAAATTGTGGATTTTGGATTGCCTGATTGAATCTAAAATCTAAAATCCGTCTTGAAAAGTTTCCTACGGCGGGAAACCCGCCTACAGAACTTTCCGCAAAATCTAAAATTGATTGACTATTGACTAGGCTTTTTGCCAGTACGTTTTGCTAAACCCAATAAGAGATAAACAGTTAACAAATATCCCGCCGCTAAAATAAAAATCATCATAGGCACATTCCCATAAACCATAATTCCACCAACACCCTTTCTCAGAAATAATTAAATTGCATACAATTAGCAGAAACTGAACCATCCAAATTACATCTTGGTGGCTGGATTAATGTACGCCAAATCCACCGATAGAGCGATTAAATCCCTACGGTTCAACTTTTTGCTATTTAATTAATTGCAGACCATACATCCGACAACAGGCTTTGCATTGCCTAAAAGCAATACAACTCTGCACTCCTCAGCAGCTTACCTAGTCTGCTTTATTTTTAGTGACATCTTTAAACTAGGAGTCATGCTGACCATCAACGCCAGCTTCAAAAACCTGACATCAATTCTCAACAGAATTGTCTAGCTCCTAGTTAAGAGTCTTTCCCCATCAACACTAATCAAGAAAGTATTTTCTTGGTTTATGAGATAGTGAAGTTCTATTTGTAACTCACAACACTGAAAAAGCAATTCCACTAAAAAGTGAATTACTGTTGTGGCGTGAATAACTCAAAAATTTAAAATCCCTAGATTATAGCGTAACATAACAAAGCTAACTTTGAAGCGAAATTTCCAATTTTCTAGATAGTTCTAGACCAGTACAAATAATTAAATTTATACATAAAAATAGCTAATATGTAATGAATATTACGTATTTTAGGTAAATCTATTTTCGTGTATGTATCATAAATTAATATAAATATTTCTGATTAGAGCTTAGGGCTTGCATATAAAAGATTTTTATGAAAAATACTGAGTGTTTCTATTGACAGCTAAAATTTAAGAGTAACAATACTGAAATCAACTGAGTTCTCAAAAACGGACATTAATACACAGCACATATTTATTTTTATAATGAATGAGCCACGATTGAATCATACACATCTCTATATAACAAATTAGGTCATTAAGCGTATTAGCGTAAATTGAAATGTTAAAAAGCAAAAAACATTAAATCTTGCTTAAACTCAGCAATACTCTGAGTTGCGTCAGAAGTACAAATGAACAAAAATCAGTATTATTATGAGCAAAACTTTGCGCTGGCACAGGCTTATCTTAGAATAAACATTAGGATATGTAAACTTTCGTAACTAAAGTCAGAGTCCGCCCACCCATGACCCCAGCCACCTCCCTGTTTGCCCCTGTGGAAGCAGACCTGCAAATACTAGCAGATAACCTCAAACAGCTAGTTGGAAATCGCCACCCCATTCTGTTTGCCGCCGCCGAACATCTATTCGGGGCTGGGGGAAAGCGTATCAGACCAGCAATCGTGCTGTTGATATCGCGGGCGACCATGTTAGACCAAGATATTACGCCCCGTCACCGTCGATTAGCAGAAATCACCGAAATGATTCATACTGCTAGCTTGGTACATGACGATGTAGTAGATGAATCAGATGTGCGGCGGGGCGTTCCTACCGTTCACAGTTTATTTGGTAATCGAATTGCGATCCTCGCCGGAGATTTTCTCTTTGCTCAATCTTCTTGGTATTTAGCCAACTTAGACAACTTGGAAGTAGTCAAACTCCTTTCAGAAGTGATTATGGATTTAGCTACCGGGGAGATTCAGCAAGGATTAAATCGCTTTGACACTAATATCTCAATTGATACCTATCTCCAAAAAAGCTATTACAAAACCGCTTCCTTGGTTGCTAATAGTGGTAAAGCGGCGGGAATACTCAGTGAAGTTTCCTCAGAAGTTGCCGAACATTTGTATGCCTATGGTCGTCATCTGGGTATAGCCTTTCAAATTGTCGATGACATTTTAGACTTTACGAGTACTGCTGACACTTTAGGTAAACCCGTAGGTTCGGATCTTAAAAGTGGTAATCTCACAGCACCCGTGTTGTTCGCTCTACCGGAGAAACCTTATTTGGAAGTATTGATAGAGCGAGAATTTGCCCAACAGGGAGATTTAGAACAAGCACTAGACTTGATTCAAGATAGTCAAGGCATACAAAAGGCTAGAGATTTAGCTGCCCACCATACAAAGTTAGCAATTGACCATCTAGCTGTGCTTCCGCCTTCAGAATCTCACCAGACGTTAATCAACATCGCTGAATATGGATTAAGCAGATTATATTAGCTGGGGATTGGGGACTGGGGACTGGGAAATTACTATTAACCAATACCTACTCCTTACTCCTTACTCCCTACTCCCTACTCCTGAGTGATGATGTTGAAAAAATTTTTGGGTTTTTAGAAAAAATTTTTGAGATTTTTCAGATAAAAATTTGGGGATGTTGGTATGTATTCAAAGCAGCCAACATCCCATTTTTTTTTAAGCAATACCAGGAGGTATATTTGTACTATTCGACTGTTGTTTTAACTGTTTTTGTATGAGTTTTTGGAATTGAGAACGCTTAACCTCATACGAATGAGTGGTTTTACCCGGCGTTTCCAAAAAAACGATACTATCTACGGGTTCTAATGCCACCAATTGGAACAAAATGTGCGTTGCGGGAACAATTTTTGTGGCAATTTGAGGGTCTAGCCCAGCAGGGGAAATTAGGGAAACATCCTGTATGGTAGGGAAAGCGTAAACCACACGCTTTTCGATTCCTGGGTTGACACGATTCCTCAAGGTAGTTAAAACCCAGCTACCCTCCCCATCTTGGAGAATATGGTACTGGGAATGACGTAACTTTTGAGCGATCGCTACCAGCACAGGGGCAATTGCTGCAACAAGATGTGGTGTTACACCATCTTTGGGTGCATTGTTAATCAGCAATTGAATTTGTGTTTCTAAATCCATCATCACTTGTTCACGTCTGTTGGGTAAAGGCAATAACATTTATCGCCATGTGATTAATCCCATTAGAGTTGGGAATAATAAAATCAACCACATCCTTAACCAAGGATGGGTATGTGTTTAGCTTATAGGCAAAACCATTAACCCAATACCCACCTTCGTCACAAGTTCTATTTAAGTTTATGTATAGGGTCTTTTGACAACCGACACTATGAATTCAGCCGCAACAGCAACTATTCCAACCGTTAATACTCTCCCAGAAAACACTATCGGTGAGGGGGTAATCTTCCAACTTGCCTACAAAGAGCTTCAGCAATTCACCAAAGCTTCAGAGAAGAATTGCCAGGATGTAGCCAATCGGATCACCACCGAAGTATACCGTATTTGCCAAGAAAGTAAACGTATTCAAGCTTCTGGTGCTGTCGAAAATTCAGCTATGACCCTAGCCAAACATAGGCTACAACAGTGTTTGAGATATTATCAATTGGGTTCTAACCGAGGCAGAGTTGAATTACATAGTACACTAAGTGCCATTATTTATCGTTACATTAATCCTCCCCAACGCCAATTAAGTTATCAAGGGCGGCTGACAATTATAGAAGATTTCCTCCAAAGTTTTTATTTAGAAGCCTTAAACGCCTTTCGTCGGGAAAATCAACTTGGCCCTACCTATCGTCCCCAAACTCTCTTAGAACTGGCAGAGTACATGGCATTTACCGAACGTTACGGTAAGCGGCGCATTCCCCTCCCAGGTCGTCAACAACAGTTAATTATTCTCCGCGCTCAGACTTTCTCTCAACAGCAACCCCCAGAAACTAGCGTTGATATTGAACAAGCCGCAGAAGGTAGCAGCAATGAAGGTGATGGTTCTTGGGAAGAACCAGCCGTACAGCAGTTGCGTTCCGCTATGGCTACCCAAGCTGCACCCGAACCAGAAGAAGATACACTCCGTTCCGTCGTGATTACGGAATTGATGAGTTATTTGGAGCAACGTGATCAATCTGATTGTGCTGATTACTTTTCTCTCCGCCTCCAAGATATGTCAGCTCAAGAAATTGAAAACGTTTTAGGTTTAACTCCCCGTCAGCGAGATTACTTACAACAACGCTTTAAGTATCATTTGATTAGGTTTGCTTTATTACACAAATGGGAGCTAGTACATGAGTGGTTAGAGGCATCTTTACATACCAACTTGGGTTTGACTCCCCAACAGTGGGAAGACTACAGATCCCAATTAGACGATAAACAGAGAGCTTTACTAGACTTAAAACAACAAGGACAACCCGATGACAAAATTGCTAAAGCCCTAGGGTTATCAATGGCACAACTACAAAAACGGTGGTTTAAAATTTTAGAACAAGCTTGGGAAATTCGTAATTCCTTAGTATCCGGATCTAGTGCATCTACTCATGAATAGTGACTCAGAATCCTTACGAAAGTACCTACTCGGTTTTCTGGCACGTATGATTAATCAACCAGAAAACCAACAGGGAAATTGTGAAGATACCAAGAAGGGAGATCACCTTCTCAACCAAAGTCCCACTCAAAATCGTGGTGAACTAAAGTTGGGAAGTATACCCCACACCTTTTTATTAGGAGAAATTCCTACTGTGCAAGAACGTTTTCAAGCCGTCATCAAGCGTCGGTTACAAATTCACACCGAAAACCACCCACCCTTGTTTCCCTGGGAAACACAAATAGTAGACTATCCAGAATCTCTGGATGAGCCATCACTAGTATTTACCCCTAACTGGGGGTGGATGGCACAGCAATCAAAGCTGAATTTACCTATCCCCCTACCAGAAAAAGTATTTCAAGAATTATTAGCAAGATGTCAACAGATGCTGACATCTTCCCTACCCATTGGGGCAAAATTAGTGCAAGTGGTGGAAGGTTTATTCCCTAACGAATCGCACACAATCAACAATCTTGCTGGTTTGGTGTTACGCACTAGCTATCGTTCGTCAGAAACTTTAGAGACAATGCCTCATATCGAGAGTGATTACTCCGATTTAGGTTCTCATCAGCAAATGGCGATTTCTCTGATGGCAGCCCAACAACTGTTAGATAACCTGACTCTACCAGTGTCACCAAGCAAGCCAGTTGTAGAAAGGCTGTGGTTAACTAGTGCAGGTGTTCTCAACCTCCGGGTAGAATACCACTCCCAAGGTCAGACAAAACTGTTACGTGTTTATGGTGATTTACCCACTCAAGGAATCTTGACACTGCGGGGCAATAACTCTATTGCTATGGCACAGTTATCAATTCCTGGATGCTTGAGTGTAGAAATCGCTTGTCAGGAAATTCACCCAACTTACACTTTAGAAGTTGAGTGTCCAGACATGGAGCAGTTGCCATTGTTATTTGTGATTAATCCCACAATTTAACTGAGATTACCACCGCTAGCACACCATTGTTGATCAACACCAATAGATAAGAGCATTATCGTGGTTTTGCATCGAAAATATATGTTTCTCAAAGGGCGGTCATTAGGGCTTCTACAATCACCCGCAACGAGAATGAAAATTTACAAGACATTTATACTCCCAAAGGCTGCTTTCGGGGAGTTCCTGTTTTCTTAACGGAACTTCCCGAAAATTAGTCTCTATCAGCATCTACAATCTATAGCTTTTCCGAAGTGGAAAATGTTTAATTTAACCAGGTTGAATCGATTTTGGCATCTGCCTGTAAGTTATGGACGACACAATGACCAGGGGTCGTCATTAGTGGAAGTGGAAGACTCCATTTCCTTGCGGGTACTAGTGCTAGCGTTGGTAATCACAGGTATTGTAGCCGTAGATATTGCTGCCAATACTACATTTAGTTTGTGGGCAATTCCATTCAGTCTTTTAGGTGCAGGTTGGAGTTATTACCGCCGTCGTCAAGCTAATGTCACCATCAAGTTTTGCATTGCCATTGGGATGTTAATGGCTTTGGGGGCTTTTTTTGGTCGGTTGTTTGGCGAATTGAATGATACGCGGTTAGTTTTGGCGGAGTTATTAGTTCAACTGCAAATATTACATAGCTTTGATGTACCTAGGCGCAAAAACCTGGGCTATTCGATAGTGATTGGCTTAATTTTGTTGGGTGTGGCGGCTACCCTGAGTCAAACTTTAGCCTTTGCACCGATATTATTATTATTTTTAGCGATCGCTCTGCCGACTTTAGTTGTCAACTATCGTTCACAACTGGGACTGAAAAAATCACCAGTCACCAGCCAAAAGTCAAAAACATTTAAATTATCTCAACAATTACCTAAATATTTTTTACTATTTACCGTAGTTTTGGGGTTGGGGTTGGTAGTGTTTGCATTTTTACCCCGCTTCCCCGGCTATCAACTGCGGACTTTTCCCGTGAGTTCCCCTATTGAGGTCAAAGGTAGCTTTACTGGTCGCAGTATTATTAATCCTGGTTATGTCCGTCAAGGTAACGCTGACAATCAAGGTAATGGTAATAGTAATGCACCAAATGACAATGGGCAACCAGGGCAGGTAGATAGCGGGTTTTATTACGGTTTTAATAGCAAGATTAACCAAAACCTCCGGGGAGAGATGAAACCCAAAGTAGTGATGCGGGTGCGATCGCAAGCCGAGGGGTTTTGGCGAGTGCTAGCCTTTGATCGGTACACAGGTAAAGGCTGGGAGGTTTCCCGTAATGAAGATGTGACAACGATTAAGCGATCGCCTTGGTCTTATCAGATTTTTTTACCACCGCCACCTCTATCTGGCAAAACTAGAGAAGTAGTACAAACATACACGATCGTCTCAGACTTACCTAACCTGATTCCAGCTTTGTCTTATCCCAGGGAAATTTACTTTCCTACACCGATGATTGCAGTGGATAAGGAAAATGGCTTGCGATCGCCTGTGGGATTATCAGAAGACCTCACCTATACAGTCATTTCTGATGTACCTTACCGCGATCGGACTTTATTAGGAACAGCCAAAACAGATTATCCCCGCAATATTGCCAAGTATTATCTACAAATACCCCCAGAAATTGCCACCAAAGTTAGACAACGTACTGAGGAAATATTAGCTAACTACAACCGTCAACGAGTAGGAAAATCCCAAAAAAGCTTAGATGCAACCTACGAAAAAGTTCTTTATTTAGCTCAGTACCTCAAGCAAAATTATTCCATCCCGCAAAATCCCTTAGAGTTCCCTTTTTTAGATGAAAAAGAAGACTTGGTAGAAGCGTTTTTATTTAAACATAAAGGCGGTTATCCCGACCATTTCTCAACAGTTCTCACAGTCATGCTCCGTTCCATTGGTATCCCAGCGCGCTTAGTCGCAGGATTTGCGCCAGGGGAATTTAATCCCTTTACGGGGATGTATGTGGTACGGAATACCGATGCTTACGCCATGACGGAAGTTTATTTTCCCGAATATGGTTGGTTTACCTTTGACCCTATTCCCAATCATCCCCTGATTCCCCCTTCCATTGAAGAAACTCAGACCTTTAGTGTATTGCGCCAATTTTGGCATTGGGTGGCTGGGTGGCTACCTTCTCCAGTCACAGGCTTTTTAAATCATGTATTTGGGGCAGTATTTAGCTGGTTTACTAAAGCGATCGCTTGGTTTTTTGCTTTATTTACTCAAGGTTGGGTAGGTATATTAACTGGCTTGATCTTAACAACTACAACCGCTTTCTTGGGTTGGCTGGGTTGGATGCAATGGCGAGAGTGGTTGTATCGCCGTCACTTAGGTAAACTACCACCTATGGAAAGTCTGTATCAACAAATGCTGCAATGGGTAGAACAAAAAGGCTTAGGTAAGCATCCAGCACAAACGCCTCTGGAGTATGCCCAAGTAGCATCTCAGTATCACAGTCCAGATCAGGCTCAGGTAATCAATGATATTTGCCAAGCTTATGTAAGTTGGCGTTATGGAGGTAGGACTGCCAACTTACATGAACTGCGACAAAAATGGCAAGAATTGAAAAAATCTCCCAGTCAACAGAGGCAATAATTTACTTAATAACTAGTGATCATTTTCTGCAAAATTATGTAGATTTTGCAGAAAAATATGATGTTGACAAATCACTTTTAGATACTATTAACAATTAAACTTGGCATTAGCTCTTATAGGTATACTTTTTCCTGTCTCTATGGGCATATTTTATGCAATTCAACGGAGGAACTCTTGAAAAAAGCAGACGTTATTAAAAAACTCAAGCTGTATAGAATGAATGCGTTGTAAGTCCCATTTTTTAGGGATAACATGGGAATAAATTCACTTCTAGCTTTGTACACCACATTTGGTGTCAGTTTTTTTATGGAGATACAGTTAATTAACATTGGTTTTGGTAACATTGTCTCGGCCAACCGAGTTGTTGCCATTGTGAGTCCAGAATCTGCCCCAATTAAGCGGATTATTACTGATGCTAGGGACAGAGGTCAGCTAATTGATGCTACCTATGGTCGTCGGACTAGGGCTGTGATTATCACTGATTCTAGTCATGTAATTTTGTCGGCGATTCAACCAGAAACGGTAGCTAATCGGTTCGTGATTTCTAGGGAGCATCATACAGTAGAAAATTGATGCGGATGAGGATTCATACTAATTTTGGATTTTAGATTTGGGATTTTGGATTGAAAGCCTAGATTGATAGGCTATTCCAAAAACTCAAAACAATACTACCTAGTCCAATTTGGTATAACATCCCATCTCTAGTTACATCACATCAGCAGTACCATGTGAGTTAGACAAGTTTTCTGTCACTAGTGCTACAAATTCGTTAGTTAAGGATTGCTTTGGAGACACATACCAGATTAAATTACTAATTTACTAACGAATCATGTCCCTTGATTAATTCACAGGTTTAACGGATGATGCAAGTTTTACCCATCCAGAGTTGTGCTACTACCGAAGAAAGTGCTTTGTCAGGCAAGCTAATTGTTTTAACCGGGCCTAGTGGGGTCGGGAAAGGGACGTTAATGCGATCGCTCTTACAGCGTCATCCAGAACTTTATTACTCTGTCTCCGCTACGACTCGCGCCCCCCGTCCAGGGGAAATTAATGGCAAAAATTATTATTTTATTAGCCGCAATAAGTTTGAACAGTTAGTTGCTCAAGGCGAATTTCTAGAGTCAGCAGAATTTGCTGGTAACTACTATGGCACTCCCCGGGAAGCTGTACTCAATCAAGTGCAGTCCGGTAGATTGGTAGTTTTGGAGATTGAACTAGAAGGTGCAAGACAAATTCGTGCTTCCTTCCCGGAAGCTTTGAGCATTTTTATTTTGCCCCCTTCCTTTGCTGAACTAGAGAAACGCATCCGTGGACGCGGACAGGATTCTGAAGAGGCAATTGTCCGCCGTCTACGACGCGCCCATGAAGAAATTCAAGCGGCTGAGGAATTTGATATTCAAATCGTCAATGATGATTTAGAAACTGCGCTTCATGCCATTGAGGCGGCTGTGTTTGGCAAATAAAGCGTTGTTTTAACAACTTGCTAATTGGTAATCGGACATAGGTAATAGCCAAAAAGCTATGACAATTACCCATGGCCGATTACCCAAGAATTTTAGCCTATCAGGCCTTGAATGATAGCCAAATTAGCGGTCAAGAAATAAGCTACTACTGCACCACCAATACCACCAATTAAGAAAGCACTGGCGAAATTATTCCAGCCTTCTTTGGAATTGAAAGCATCTGGGGGATTAGGTACAGTTACACTAGGTAGAGCTTTAGCGGGGTTAGTGTTGGAATACAAAGATAGACAGGCGGTCAGAATCACAACCAAGCCTATAGAAGCCAACAATCCTGCTAAATTAGCATTGTCCGCATTACGCAGTGGCCCTAGTTTAGCGAAGGGGCCAAACAGCAAGTAACCATGCGCCATACCGACTTCTAAACCACGTCTAAAGGGAGTCAACCCTGGACGGTAGGCAGGTAAGTTATTGATGAACCACTTGATAGCGGGAGAAGAGTTAACTGGGGTTTCCAGATTACCGATTTGTGGATCACCTGCGGGAGAAACAACTTCCCGATTTCTGGGATCGCTGGGAAGATTTTTGGATGCGTCTACTGCTTGCATATTTTAGGTTGCCTCTAAATTAGAAGGATCGCATTTTCATCAAGAAAACCAAGGTCTCAGGGGATGGCAGGAGCAAAGGAAATGATGATTCCCAATGCCCTGTTTGCCCTGTTGCCTTGACTTCTTATGGTAGGGGGTGGAAAAGTAAGTCAGGGAAAAAGCGATTGAATTCAATCAAAATACCGGCTGTAATTGTTAGCCAGATAGTAGCTGCAACAGGTGCTGTGGAAATGAACTTAATCAAATAGCCTTGATCAGATTTGTCTGCCATGATTTACTCTCCAAAATAAGTGAGTGAATTAAGTTGGATTAGCGAGGAGAAACAGTAATTTCTGTGTCTTTCGCAGTTAATTCCCCAGACAGCAGTTCTTTGACGGCTGCGGCTGGCCAAGCAAAACCTGTAGCCATGATTGACAGTGCTAGACCGAGATCGATTTGAATTTCTTTTTGCTCGGTGTCAGATTCTTTTTTGATGGCTTGTAAGTAGGCACGACCTACCCAACCAATCCAACCAGCGATGTACAAGAACAGAATGCTAGGAATTAAAAAATCACCAGCGCGATCAAGGCGACCATCAACAATTAAGTGAGGATAGCCTTCTGGGCCACATAGTGCCTGGGAATAACGTTCAAAACGTTTTTTGCCTGATTCTGGGTCGGCTGTAGTATTACGGGCGTTTTTTGCTAATGCTTGAAATGCAGGATTGTCTTTACAGGGGGTCAGGTTCGCGCCTAGAGCCTTAGCTGGAGGTGCAAAACTGAACGCAAGACAAATCACCAAAATCAAAGCAAACAATCGTTTCATGGATGTGTTTCCTTTTATTACAAAAGAAAAAGTTTTTTGTACAAAACGAAGCGGCTTGTACATTCTTTATTTGCTTAACTAGCAAGTCATCATACTCTTGGGCGGGAATCGAGTAAAGTTGAAGTAAATAAAAGTTAAAGCTTCTCAAACAAGTGATTACGGAGTGATGAGTAATAAGTGGAGAGTGCTGAGTGTTTGTTTATAGCATATAACTCACCCTTGAAGACTGAGTTTGGTAAGACTACTCTAGGTTTTACCAAAGATACTCTGACGGCTCATAGCCTAACACTCCACATAGAAAATTCAGCACTGATTACGCCTTTGTAGCAATGGTAACTGTTTTAGCGATAGAAACTAGTTGTGATGAAACTGCTGTGGCAATTGTTAAAAATCGTCAAGTTTGCAGCAGTATTATTACCTCTCAAATTCCAGTACATCAGCAGTATGGTGGGGTAGTACCAGAGGTGGCATCTCGCCAGCATTTAGAAACGATAAATGTGGCGATCGCCCAAGCCTTAGAACAAGCTCAATTAACTTGGGAACATATTGATGCGATCGCCGCCACTTGCGCCCCTGGATTAGTCGGAGCGTTGTTAGTGGGGTTAACGGCTGCCAAAACTTTAGCGATTGTCTACAACAAACCATTTTTGGGAGTTCATCACCTCGAAGGTCACATTTATGCCACTTATTTGAGTGAGCCAACATTAGATCCCCCTTTTCTTAGCTTACTGGTTTCTGGCGGACACACAAGCTTGATTTATGTTAAAGAATGTGGTATTTACGAAACCCTGGGAGAAACTCGTGATGATGCCGCAGGAGAAGCTTTTGATAAAGTAGCTAGATTGTTAAAGTTAGGTTATCCCGGTGGCCCGGTGATTGATCAATTAGCCCAAGGCGGAAATTCCCAAGCCTTTGCTCTACCAGAAGGCAAGGTGTCTTTACCCGGAGGAGGTTTTCATCCTTATGATGGTAGTTTTAGCGGATTGAAAACGGCAGTATTGCGTTTAGTACAGCAGTTAGAAAAAGATGCTCAACCTTTGCCAGTAGCGGACATAGCAGCCAGCTTTCAGGTAACTGTAGCCAAGGCATTAACCAAAAGAGCGATCGCCTGTGCCATTGATTATGGCATCAATACAATTGCTGTCGGTGGTGGCGTAGCAGCCAACAGTGGCTTAAGAAAAAACTTACAAGCAGCAGCCTCAGAGCATAACATCCGCGTCCTTTTCCCACCCTTAAAATTTTGCACCGACAACGCTGCCATGATTGCCTGTGCCGCCGCCGATCATTTCTCTCGTGGTCATACCTCACCCCTCACCTTGGGTGTAGAATCTAGACTGCCATTGACCCAAGTGATGAAATTATATTCTGTAGGGGTGTAGGGGCAAATCAATTCAAAATTCAAAATTCAAAATTCAAAATTAAATGCCCCATGCCCCATTCCCCATTCCCCATTCCCCATTCCCCATTCCCAATAACTAATTACTATTAACCATTGACTCCTGCTTGATCAATATTTCCCGAATATGAACAGCCACAGCATCTGGCTGTTCCAACATTGCCAGATGTCCACAATTAGGAATTTCAATTACATTGTCACCACAGTATTGAAAAAGCCTATGAAAACTAGCTAAATGACGCACGTACTTAGGTTCCATGACTTTATCATCAGCACCAGCCAGAAAATAAACTGGTTGTTTTAACTGTGATACCAACTTTGGTAGACGATTGACTTCTTCTTCTGTTGTAGATTCTAATAATGATCCCAGAGCTGCTTGTGGATCAGCCACGACAAAATCAATGACGCGCTGACGCGCCCAATAACGCTCCAAAGGGCGAGATACACTATTTCTAGTAAACAGTAAATCAATTAAAGGTACTTGAGACAGCCATCGGGGACGGACTTGTAAAAATTTTTGTCCTACGGAACGAAACTGATCAAAAGCCTCTTTGAGATAAATACCACCGCCTGCATTGATACAAATTACACCCTTAATACACTCAGGCATTTGAGCAGCTGCCCAAAGAGCGATCGTCCCTCCCAATGAGTGACCAATTAACCAAGCACTAGTAATATTTAACTGTTGCAGAAGGGCTACTAAATCCTGAGCATAGGCTTCTGGTGTATGGACGGACTCACCAGAAGAATTAAGGGGATCAACGGAGGTAGAGGCCAAATTAACAGAACTTTGTGTTTGACTAAAATCAGTGTCTATTTGTAACTGAGATTCGCCAAAGCCTCGTAAATCATATGACAGACACTGCAAATCAGCTGACAACCGAGAAATCACAGGTTGCCAGTATCCACGGCTATTGAGCCAACCGTGGATAAATACTAAAGCATGGGGGCAGGACGTTGGAGCTGTTAGCTCGTATGCGTGTGGAAAACCCAAGATTTCAATAGTTGCCATACTTATATCCTACCCTTAACAGTGGATAGGACTGGATACACAGGGAGACAAACTATCGAAAATTCAAAATATCCTACAAAAAAACAGTTAAAAAATTCAAACTACTTACCCAACAATCTTTGACGTACTCCTTCAGCGATTTTATGTCCTAGATATTCAGGAATTAGGCTTTCATTTGGCCCTAATAAGTAGAGAATGAGCCTTGTACGTCCCCGCCAAACCAGTAAATTCGCATTCACAACTAACAGGTCTTCCTGCCAAATGGCATACATAACCTTGTAAAATAAACCAGGCTGATTATCCGCTTCAATCACTAAAGCAGGCAGATGAAACACTGGATCAACATAAAACTCAGTCTGTACCTGTTCTAAGCCAACATCTAGGTTAAATTCTACTGCCAGCATTTCTTCTACCTCAAATCTTCCCCCTAAAGCTTCCCGAATGGCACGACAAACATTTTCTGCGGTTTTCTCTGTTAGGGCTTTACTACCACGAGATACCAAAAGTTTGATAAAAACGAGCATGGGGGGGCGAATCTGCCCATATAAGCTTAAACCGTGGATTGTTAGCCCATAAGCTGCCAATACACCAAAAATATCACTGAGGAGAAAGGACTGATTGCGGTAAGCAAAATGCAAGGCACTTTTACTACCTTCTGGTTTTAGCTCAATTACAGCCCGTTTGGTCTTATAGAGACGATAAGCTAACCGTAAATTTTGCAGTTGAATTTCACTGCTTACAAATTGCTCATAAAACTGGGGGAACGCTCGATTAAAGCGTTTTAGAAGTTCCAGTGTTGAAGATTTTAAGCCAGAAGCCATCTTAGGTGTTAAAACTCGCTTGCTGATTTCGCCTGGGAATTGGGGGACTGGGAACTGGGGACTGGAGATAAAAAATCAAAAAGTCATCAGATGCGCTGATTTTGCTTTTTACCTTTTTACTTCCTGATTCCCCTGTGTTCCTAGTGTTCCCCATCTTGCCCTGCAATCAACTGAATTGCGAAGCCATATCCGTGTGTTAGGTTAGTTCAGGAATTTCTCCTAGCCTTGACAACAAAGTGCTAAAGTTGAATATGATTGGTGTGAAACACGCTATTAACAGAGTGTTACCATGAAAAACTCCCATAATATCTAAACAAATTGAGAGGAAGATTCAGAAACAATAGTAGAATCCCTGAGTAGGATGGGCTACATCCGAATTGACGCTTGTGGACAAGAAGGAGCCTACTCCCTTGGTTGAAGCAAGAAAAGAAGATCGATCTGTATGACCTAGTTCAATCAGGTTTGAGTAAGTTTCTTATAGCAGATAAACGGCTTTGCCGAAAAACGCTCTGTAAAACTTAGATCGGATTCAGTTCCGGGTATTCAGTAATGAATACGCTCAACAGAGCAACAGCAAGTGAGACGCGTTTGCGTAGCGGCGCGTTAGGGCAGCCCTGACTATAGCGGAGCTTAGTTGGGATACCTCACTAATAGAATCCAATTCAGTTATACTCCCCGAACCACCTTGGCATGGGTTTTTGGAAAACTTGGTTTAGCACTTCTGAATCTGCGACAACAAGTAAAACAAACTCTTTTGAAGAGCATACAGTAGACGCTACAGGCAACTCTTACTCCAACAGTGATGCCTCAGGAGTCTCCCGGAGTGCAGAACGTATTGTTTTTAGCACTGAGCGAGATATTGACCTGTATGAACTAGAAGAACTTTGTGATGCTGTCGGTTGGTCGCGTCGTCCGTTAAGAAAGGTCAAAAAAGCTATTGAGCATAGTTTTCTGGTCGCCTCAATGTGGCAGGTACGAGGCAACCAAAGGCGACTGATTGGTTTTGCTCGTGCTACCTCAGATCATGCCTTTAACGCCACTATTTGGGATGTGGTAGTTCATCCAGACTTTCAAGGCAAAGGAATGGGTAAGGCATTGATGAAATACGTCCTCAAAAAACTCAGAAGTGAGGAAATTAGCAATGTGACTCTTTTTGCCGATCCTCATGTGGTAGATTTCTATCGCACTATGGGTTTTATGCCCGATCCAGAAGGTATCAAAGGTATGTTCTGGTATCCTCATTAATTTTCTGTACCAGAATATAGCTGACTATAAAAAAGTCAGTTATTATGGTATAGTGTTAATAATGCTGATTCATGATTAAAGTCAAATCAGCTATACGGGATGTAGCGCAGCTTGGTAGCGCGCCTGCTTTGGGAGCAGGATGCCGCAGGTTCAAATCCTGTCATCCCGATTTTAAATTATCAATAAAAGCCACTGCACCATTTTTAGTATTGACCACCCCTCGTTGGGGCAGGGCGTAGGGGTGGTTGAAAGTCTAATAATTTCCTGGGTTTTAAAGTTCTCACTGGAATTATTTACAGGAAAAACCTGCCCTTAAAAGACCCCATACTCAGTTTTTGACAGACTTGAAAAGCTTTAATTATCAGCATTTTATGTTGGTTTGATCTCCTAAGTAAAACGACTTGAAAAAAACAAACTATGTAAAGTAATGTAAAAAAAATTGCATTTAGTTCGTAGTAAGGACTTTAGTCCTCTCATAAGGACTAAAGTCCTTACTACAAACCTTTAATTATTTACACCGTTCTAGTTAATCTATCTAGCTACGGCTATAAATTTGGTTTTGATTATCTAGACTCACCCGTAATGGAACAATTAATTATTTGATTGTGTCTGTGATATCTGAGAAACGCAATACAATGGCATTGACTGCCTGAAGGTGAAAAATTTTTTGCTGCATAAGTGGTAAAAGGGCTATATATCCCAGGCATTTACAGTATTGTTGGACGCATAGCAGGGTGAATGTGAGAAAAATACACTTGATGAGAGTCTACTAGTGGTAAGTATTCAAGATAGCGATTCTCAGGGGCTTGACAATATCACGTTTTACGAGATGATGGTTAGCATTTAACGCTTGCAGAATTTTTTCACATCTCAAAGGGATTGCTATATAACTAAGACTAGTTGGTGCTGTGCCAATTCCACCATTGATCTAACTTCATAACTAAATTGAACTATTGATGCGAGTAACAGTCATGAAAACATTGGTTCGCTTGGGCGTAATATTGGGTATTGCTGGCAGTATATTATCTGCCGATTTGCCAGTAATAGGGAATCTACAAGCAGTGGCATTACCACAAGAGCAGGTAGTTAAAAAACTGCAAGAAGTTCCTGTATTTACGCTGACCAATGCTAAAGGGGAATTTGTCATTATTTCCAGGAACAACCAAGGGAAGACAATCTCTCAAGTCGGATTTTTTATTAGTAGGCAGGATGCTCAGAAATTTTTAGATAATCGCCTCAAGAAAGAAAATCCCCAATTGGCAAGCACGCTACAAGTAAGACCTCTGTCCTTAGCTGACTACTATAAAATAGTCTTAGAAGGCAAAAAGAAATCAGACTCTATCATTTATACTTTGATGCCCATGCAAAATCAGGTAGAGTCAGCAATTAGCCTGTTAAATCAAAGTGGTCAAAAAGGAAACCAGTTCAATGGTATTCCTTTATTTGTACCTAAATTTAAGAAAGAAAATAGCTACTTGACGATCCCGATGCCACAAGGTAATGAACGGTATATCCCTTTCTTTTTTGAGAAAGAGCAAGCAGTGGCTTTGTTAGATCAGTTCAAAAAAGCTGTACCACAGGAAGGTGCTAATACTGAGATTCAAGTGGTGGATTTGTTTGGTGTGATGGAAGCTCTCAATAGTAGCAATGATCCTATGATCAATAAAATTGTTCTGTATCCTTCACGAGAGTCGATCAGTTTTATTCGATCGCTAGTGCAGAAATCCCCGGCACCAAATCAACCAGCACCTAGACCTGCTCCCAAAAAATAGTTAACATTGGACTTACGCAGTGTACAAATGGGACATCATGTGTATTCACACAATCAGGTCGTTTTGGTATTTTGGCGAATAAGATTTGAATCAGCAGCGATCGCTATCTCATATTAGAAAAATCAACCTTGAATACCTGATGATTTTGCTCAATGCGTAAGTCCTATGAATTAACAAGACTAAGAAGTAGCGATCGCCCTCAACAGGAATGGTAGAGCAGAAAATCAATTTAGTCTCTGGTTTACAACTTTGGCAGTGGCGTAATAGAGCGATCGCACAAGCGATCGCTGATAATATTCCTTTAGCAGAAATAGATTGGTTATTACAAGAAATAGCAGGATTAGAACGATTATCACTGCGTTTAAACTCTTTTAAAGACCAAGCTGAGATTTACATGGCTTTGTCTTTAGAAGAGTTAGAGCATTTTTGGCAAAGACGCTTAAAGGATAGCTTGCCAGTACAGTACATTGCTGGTAGTACACCTTGGCGAAATTTCAGACTGAAGGTGTCAAGTGCAGTTTTAATTCCCAGACCAGAAACTGAATGCTTGATTGATTTAGCCTTAATGGCAGCTACCAGAGATATTCAGTCACAATTACAACAAGGGAATTGGGTAGATTTAGGGACGGGTAGTGGTGCGATCGCCTTGGGATTGGCGGATGCCTTGCCACAAGCCACAATTCATGCTGTTGATTACAGTCCAGAAGCCTTAGCGATCGCCCAGGAAAACGCCCATAATCTCGGTTTAGCTCACAGGATCAAATTTTATCAAGGGTCATGGTGGCAGCCTTTAGCAGCGATGCAAGGTCAATTTAGTGGTATGGTTTCTAACCCTCCCTATATTCCCAGCTATATTGTGCCGACACTGCAAGCAGAAGTAGTTAACCATGAACCACATTTAGCCTTAGATGGCGGTGTGGATGGACTAGATGACATTCGCCAATTAATAGAAGTTTCCCCCAGTTATTTGCAACCTGGTGGCGTATGGTTAATTGAAATGATGGCAGGACAGGCTGAGGCTGTGACAATGCTCCTAGAAAAGCAAGGTAGTTATGAAAACATTCAAATTCACAAAGATTTAGAAGGTGTGGAACGCTTTGCTTTAGCTTATGCCAAACATAATTTGTAATTAAATAGTAAATTACGAATTACGAATTACGAATTACGAATTACGAATTACTATGGCTAAAGTTACTTTAGAAGAATTAATAGCTGGCGTTGGTGCTGGTGTTGTAGTCAGTTTTCCTACGGATACTGTTCCTGCGCTGGCGGCTCTCCCAGAAAAAGCGGCGTTGATTTTTGCGGCTAAACAGCGTAGTCAAGATAAGCCGTTGATTTTGATGGCGGCTCAGGCAGAAGATTTATGGCCGTATGTCCGAGGTAGCGCGGAAGAATATCAGATTTGGCAGCAAGTAGTAAATCAGTATTGGCCGGGAGCATTGACATTAGTATTACCGGCTAGCGATCGCGTCCCCTCAGCTATGAATCCCAATGATCCCACAACCATTGGGATTCGAGTGCCAAATAGTGCGATCGCTCGACAAATTTTATCTCAAACAGGCCCTCTAGCTACTACAAGTGCTAATTTATCGGGTCAGCCAGCTTTAGAAACTATGGCAGAAATTGATGCTCAGTTCCCGGAAGTGTTGACGTTGAAATCCAGAGATACAGAATTTTTCCGTGAAAATACTGCACTGAGTCAACCTTCAACTGTTGCTAAATGGACAGGGAGCAATTGGCAAATTTTACGTCAAGGTGCATTACACTTAGATGTTTAAGTTTAAGCTGGAAAGTGATTGTTTGTTTTTGTGGTCAATTAAAAAGTTAATAACTGCCAAATTATGAGTTGGAGTAACTGGATATACCTCGGAGTCGGAGTATTAATAGGGTTGGGTTATCGTGGATTTGTAACAAAAAGGTCTGTAAATCCCGTTTCTAGTGATTCACCAATCACCCCAAAAGATCAAAAGCACACGGGAGCATCTCAACAAGAGATCGAAAATACACAGCTAGCCTATGAAATGGCCAAAGAAATGAGCCAGTTTAAAGGGGGATTTTTAGCACGTACTACCCATGAATTGCGATCGCCTCTTAATGGTCTGATTGGCTTACATCAGTTAATTTTGTCAGATTTATGTGAAAATCCAGCAGAAGAGCGGGAATTTATTGAACAAGCTCATGAAAGGGCTTTAAAACTATTACATTTGATGGATGAAATTCTCAATGTTGTCCGTACAGAACACGGGACTAACAAGCTAGATATTCAACCCCAACCTGTAGCTGAGATTTTACAAGAAGTTTATAACTTAACTTATATGTTGGCAGTAGATCGCAATTTAAAGTTGCGAATTTTGCCTCCAGATAGCGAGACTTGTGTTTTGGCTGATCAAAGATGGTTGAGGCAAATATTACTCAATTTAGTAGATAATGCTATTTCTCAGATGACAGAAGGAAGTATTTGTATTTCTACTGCTATTGATCCTAATTTTGTCCAAATTTATCTAGATTTACCTCATCATGCCTTCGTTAATCATGAGTCTATAGATTTACTCAAATCTGATGAAAATTCTGTTGAGGGTGAGCCAGAGAAAACTGCTTTGTCTCCAGGGATGAAGCTATTACTAAATCACAAACTCTTAGAAGTGATGGGAGGCAAATTAGATATTTTACCCTCTCCCATCTCTGAACCAGAGCCTTTAACTAGACTACAGATATCTATGCCCCTAGCGATTCTTGCAGGTGAACTTCCACAGTAGTTAAAGTGCTAATATTCGATTGGTTATGCAGCACCATAGTTGTAGTGTTATTAACTTGGAAACCAATTTTTTCGTAGAATTTCTGTTGGTGAGTAGTCATTAAATAAACTCGCTCAACCTGCATTCGGGGATGGCTTAAAACAGTTTCAACTAATTTGCTACCTAGTCCAGTACCTTGATAATCTGGGTGAATGACCACATCCCAAATTGTTGCCCGATAGATACCATCGGAATTTGCCCTAGCAAAACCAATCAACTTTTCTGCATCCCATACAGAAATTACCGGATCGCTATTGGCAATAGCTATACTCAAATCTTGAATACTGCGTTCTTTTGCCCAAAAAGCTGCAAGATTAAATAGCTCTTGGAGTTGGTAAAGGTCTATTTGAGTATGGCGATGTTCGCAAAACTGAATCTGAGGGTGGTTCATGATGTAGGCACTCCGATGTGGCAGTATTTTGTTACTGTCTTTCAATCATATTGTGCAGGAAATTACGGAGTTCGGATATGTATATGCAACTAAATTAAGAAAACTGTTATATCAAGTTTGGATAATTAGTTATAATTCTCTGACCTGTGCAGAAAGAAAAAACTCCTTCTTCCCCCTGCCCCCTGCCCCCTGCCCCCTTGCAGTCTTAATTATAAATCTTTAACTAAACACGATATTAACTATTGACACACCCATTTCCATAAAGGATGAGTAGGGCCTTGCTGGCGAATCTGAAACACTTGTTTTTCTAGGCGTTGTTGTTCTTGGCGTGGTAAACCGAGTAAAATATTGCGACTTTGCCAAACTAAAACAGAAGTAGTCATCCCAATACAAAAAGCTAAACCAATAGCAGATAAGGGATGATAAAAGAGTCCATACCGTAGTGCTACCCAAGTAAAGTATTGTTGCCACAAGGCAATTTCTGAGCGGAGATTCCACAAACACACAGGCGCAATTGTCAGCCATAAACAGCCAACAAATATCCATCTCCCATATACAGTTAATTGGTGCAGTTTTTGGACTTGTTGGGCTAAAGATTCTTCATTGCCAGAAATTGCTGGTTGTTCTGGTTCAGTCATGGGCAATTTTAGGAACTAATCAATTTAAAATTCAAAATACCCTGGGGGAAGTACAAAATTCAAAAGTAAAGAATTGTCCAGGAGTGGAAATACAAACTAAGTACAACAGGGTAAATTATTAAATATTTGTTATGAAAACTTTAGTTCTCCAAAAAGGACTAAAGTCCTTACTACAAACTTAATTCTAGTGTTTTTACATTATTTATCATAGTTTGATTTTTTTAATTGGTTGCACTTGTATCAAGGAGTTATATCAGTAAATAGTCAACAGTTATCAAGTAAATAGTAACTGATAACTGATAACTGATAATTACTACTCTACAGATGTATCAGTGACTCCAGTGGCTGCTACTGCTGTAGAATTAGGTTTACGTTCTCGCCAGACACTCAAGAGGGTGCTGGCGATGAAAATGCTGGAATATGCGCCGGCTATGAAGCCAAAAATGAGAGCTAGAGCGAAGTTTTTGAGAGTTTCGCCACCAAAAAGAAAGATAGCGAATAATGGCAGCATGGTAGTCAAAGTTGTATTGATTGATCTGCCTAAAGTTTGGTTAACTGCATTATCAACAATCTCATTAATTGGTTCATTAGGAGTTGCTTTTAATGTTTCCCGAATGCGATCGTAAATAACTACTGTATCGTTGACAGAGAAGCCTGTAATAGTTAGTAGAGCCACAATAAATAAGCTATCTACTTCTGTACCGAAAACTAGACCGAAAATAGAGAATATGCCCATTGTAACGAGGACATCGTGAAGCAGGGCAACAATCGCAAATACAGCGTAATCTAACTGAAACCGAAAGGTTAAATAAGCAATGATACCTAAAAAAGAAACAATCAGGGCAATCATCCCAGAGGTAAACAACTCTCTGCCCAAGGTTGGCCCTACGGTGTCAATTTGATTTTTTTGCTCGTCAAAAGTGCCGACTTTTTCACTTAAAGCAGTTTGTAATTTGATACGCTGTTCACGATCTAAGTTTTTGGTGCGAATTAAGATGCCATTTTCTTGGCGTGTTTCTTTGTCAGCAATAATTTGAATGCTGCTGTCTCCGAGTCCTTCGGCTTTAGCGACTTCCCGAACTACATTAATATCTATGGGTTGGTCACAGTTACCTGGTTTGGTACAATCTCGTTCTAGTTGTAATCTTGTGCCACCGACAAAATCCAAACTCGGACGTAGGGGAGCGCGAATGTTGGGGTTTTGCCAAGAAATCACCATTGAGATGATACCAGTCAAGATGATCGCACAAGAAATAGTCCACCAGAGCGATCGCATTTTGTTAATACTTAGTTTCATTGAGCTACCTCTGCCTTGTTAGATGCCCCTGATGCTGGCAGGTTTGGACAAAATAGTTCTACTTTCCGCAGTGCAGGAATGGAAATGGCGACAAACATTAAACTGCGGCTACAGGTAATAGCTGTGAACATACTGACGGCTACACCTAAAGCCAGAGTTAAAGCAAAGCCTTTGACTAAACCAGCACCGAGCCAAAATAGTGCGGCACAGGCGATTACTGTTGTCACGTTGCCATCTAAGATACTAGAAAAAGCGCGGTAAAAGCCTGACTCTACGGAACGATACAATGATTTACCTGCTCTTAATTCTTCCCTTGTGCGTTCAAAAATTAGCACGTTTGCGTCTACTGCCATGCCGATGCTGAGAATAAAACCAGCGATACCTGGGAGAGTGAGAGTGACACCTAACAGAGCAAAGCTAGCCCAAGTCAAGATGGCGTAGGTGATTAAAGACAAATCAGCAATTAATCCTGGTAGTCTGTAATACACCACCATAAATATTAAGACTAAAATCAGACCGCCAATGCCTGCATAGATACTGCTGGTGATACTATCTTTACCCAAGGTTGCCCCAACTGTACGAATTTCAGCAATTTCAACTGGTACAGGTAAAGCACCGCCCCGTAATTGTACGCCTAAGTCGTTAGCTTCTTGGGCTGTAAATCTACCAGTAATTACCGCAGCACCGCCTGTAATCCCTGTAGCGGCAAATTCTACCCCAACAACGGGAGAACTGATCAATTCATTGTCTAAGAAAATCCCGATGCTGCGTCCTGTACCTGCGAGATTTTTAGTTAAGGTGGCAAATATTTCACCACCTTTTTGATTAAAGCGAATGGCAACATTCCAGTTGCTACCTTGTTGAGTAGGTTCGCCGTAGGCATCTTGCAGGTATTTACCATCAAGTGGTGGGTTGGTACTTTCAAATAATTCGGCGATCGCTTGATTATTTTTCTGTAAATCTTCTAAATTTTTATTAATTGCGTCTTGATCGTTACTTTTTCTTAATTCTGCTTGCTTGACTTTCATCTCAGCCCGTGAAGCTTGAAAAGCCAATAATTGAGTTTCTGTATTGGGTTTTTGTTGGCGAAATTCTAACTGTGCTGTACCTCCCAAAACTCGCTCCGCTTGTTCTGGGTCATTCACCCCTGGTAACTGCACCAGGATTTTATCTGTACCTACTGTTTGGATGACTGGTTCAGAAACACCCAGTCCATTAATTCGACCTTCAACAACTTTTTTCACCCCATCTAATTCACGGTCGGTGATTTGCTTGATTTCGGCTGAGGGTTTCACCTGAATAGTCAGTTGTGAACCCCCGCGCAAGTCTAACCCCAAGGGTACAGGAATCAAAGCAATAGCTGTAACGGCAGCTATCACTAAAATAAATATCAACGCTAAAAGCGATCGCTGTCTCTGCATACCATAACTCGCAACTGACAAACGCTATAATAACGCTCTTTGCATCAGTTATGAGTAGTGGGCATGGGGAATTGGGCATGGGGCATGGGGCAAAAAAATTCAAAATTCAAAATTCAAAATTCAAAATTGAAGAGTTTTACTCCCCTGCTCCCTACACCCCTACACCCTTACACCCTTACACTAGGCTGTTGACTTTGTTGAAATTTGGGCGGTTTTTAGTAATTTTGTACGCGATGTTTAATTTGTGCCTCAAAGCCTTCTCAAAACACAGTTTCAGCCATCGTAACTACGCACATTTTTTGCATGGACAAAATCCCAAAAAAGGTACAGAGTCAACAGCCTACCCCTACACCCCTACACCCGCATAGCAACCATTTTCTGCACTGCTTCCACAATTTGCTCTGGTTGCACAATTGTCAGACGTTCTAGTGTGCCGTTGTATGGTGTGGGGATGTCTTGGGATGATAGTCTTAATACTGGTGCGTCTAATTCATCAAATAGGCGATCGTTAATAGATGCCACTAATTCTGCACCAATACCACCGGTTCGCATACATTCCTCTACGACAATCACGCGGTGAGTTTTCCGCACGGATGCACCAATGGTATCAAAATCTAATGGTTTGAGGGATATTAAATCAATTACTTCTGGGTCATAACCTTGTTTTTCTAAAGGTTTCACAGCTTGCATCACATGATGACGCATCCGTGAATAAGTTAAAATTGTTACATCTTTACCTTTGCGGACAACTTCGGCTTTATCTAAGGGAAGTACATATTCTTCCTCTGGTAGATTTTCTTTTAAGTTGTAAAGTAAAACGTGTTCAAAGAATAATACTGGGTTATCGTCGCGGATAGCAGCTTTTAGTAGTCCTTTGGCATTGTATGGGGTAGAACAGGCGACAATTTTTAATCCTGGTACAGCTTGGAAGTAAGCTTCTAGGCGTTGGGAGTGTTCTGCACCTAGTTGTCTACCTACACCACCAGGGCCACGAATTACCATTGGGATTTTAAAGTTACCGCCGGAGGTATAACGCAACATTCCGGCGTTGTTAGAAATTTGGTTAAAGGCTAAGAGCAAAAAGCCCATGTTCATGCCTTCAATAATAGGCCGCAGACCCGTCATGGCTGCGCCTACTGCGATACCTGTAAAGCTGTTTTCTGCGATAGGAGTATCTAAAACTCTCAAATCACCATACTTTTGGTGTAGGTCTTTGGTAACTTTGTAAGAGCCGCCGTAGTGTCCTACGTCTTCACCAAGAACAAATACGCTGGAATCACGCGCCATTTCTTCATCAATGGCTTCCCGCAAAGCGTTAAAAAATAGTGTTTCTGCCATTTAGACCTTTTTTTACAACTATCGTTTTAGAATCTTATCGCGCTAGTGCAACCAATATGGTGAGCGATCGCACTAGTTAGAGATCAGTTAGAAACGCTCAACATCCGACTAGAAAATCATCGCCCTTGCTGACAACTTTGGAAACAGTTATCATCCAGCAATTATCTACTGTGAAATTGAGCCAAAGTTATCTACTTTGAGATAGACTTTGAATTAGCAGGCTATCAGCTGCAAACTGGCGAATCAGTTACCTCTGTTACCTCATCTTCCCGAAAGCGTTTTGGCCTGCCTGGTTTGCGTTTGTGTTGTTGATTAATTGACTTTTCACTAGCGATCGCCAATTCTTCCGGTGTACATTTAAATATCCGCAAAGCTTCCAAATATTTCTTTGGTGTCATCGTTGGCTCAGTGCGCCCAGCTTCCCAATTGCGAACACTGGTTTCACTGATTGCAAGCCTGAAGGCAACTTCCGCGCGACTGACACCAGCACGCTCTCTCAGGACTTGCATATCCATAGTTCATGCTCCCATTACAAAATTTAAAGTTTTTTGCTAAAACAATTGACATTTTTTGTCAATTATGAAATTCAAAAGACTAAATTTATTATTGATATTTATTTTATAGGCGATCGCACCACTCTTTGACAAACTCGGCCACTAATTTCTGTAACACCCCATACAAAACCTACTTTTAACCTCAACAATAGTAGGTTGGGTTGACGCAAGGAAACCCAACAAAACCTTGTATGTTGGGTTTCGCCCTCACCTAACCTTTACCCAAGATTAATTTCTCCCAAACAACCTATCCAAGAAATCAACCCTTACCGCCAGATTAATAATCCCCCGATTCGTGCGTGAATCTCTAATTTCCGCATTATTCAACGCCACAATATAAGGCTCACCACCAATCAAACCAATCAGCGCACCACCGGAAGAACCCCCAGTAGTATCACAATCATGGAATAATACGCCATCCTTCTCCTGAACAATACCGCATCCAGCTTGATATGAAGCAGTCCAACCCTGACCAGCAGACAGGAACTCATAGCCTTTTTTTCTAGTATCAGGGAAGTCACCAGAATAACCGACAAAGAAGAGTTTATCCTGATTTTTCAAGAAACTGGCAGTAGAGAGAGATTGCCAACCCAAATAACCATACTTACGACCAAGTGGCCTATCAATTACCATCACCGCCCAATCATTGATTTGATTACTGAGTTCATTTCCAGTAAAATCAGTACCATAAACAACACGCTCAACCACAGCGATATCTCTTTTATTAGGAACTACACCATTAATTACATTGGGTAAGAATCGAATTTCTCGACTTAACTGATTGGTTCTAGAATCAATCACACAATGAGCATTTGTTAAAACCAGCCTTTCACCAATTAAAGTACCAGTGCAATGATAATCTCTAAAGTCAGTAGTTGTTCCCTGCACGCGCCCAATAGTTGACCAAGGATATTCTCTACTAATCATAGGAA
Organism: Aliinostoc maniaoense; assembly: GCF_058172895.1. NCBI lineage: Bacteria > Bacillati > Cyanobacteriota > Cyanophyceae > Nostocales > Nodulariaceae > Aliinostoc > Aliinostoc maniaoense. The sequence continues at coordinate 1,112,022 of NZ_CP187952.1, forward strand.
TACGGTCATCCCAACCAATAATCGCTCTGTCTGCTGGATAGGGTTTTTCAGACCGTTGCAGATTAGCAGGTTTGAAGGGCTTACTATTACTTAATAGATTTAATTTACCTGCATCTTCGAGTTTAATAAATTCTGGTGCTTTTGTTTCTTTTGCTTGGACAGATCCCCAACCGCCTAAAGTTGTAAAACTCAAAATTCCTGCGATGAAGCAAGCGAAAATTACGGTCAAAGGTTTCTTATAGAAAGGCTTTTTAGTCATCGTTCAAACTCCTTAATGACAAATTCATCGGTGATGCTATGAGATTATTTATGTTTCACGCAGAGGCGCAGAGACGCAGAGAGTTAGGAAGAGTTAATCACTTGAGCAGCCATAATCTTGTTGACCAAACCTCCATTAATTACGAATTACGAATTACGAATTACGAATTATTCCCACTTTCCTTGGATAGTAAAAGCTGACCAAAAACGGGGGTTTTGCCATTGTTTTTGTTGCCATAATTTCAATTGCGCCTCCCTGAGAGCTACCGCAGGGGTTTTCCCTTCCCTCAAGATTTGGGTGTATAATTCCTGCATTAGTAAAGATGTGGCTTGATCATTCACCTTCCACAAAGACACAACTATCCGCGCTGACCCTGCATACATTAGCCCCCTTGTCAACCCTATTAAGCCTTCCCCTTGGACTTCCTTACCTAGTCCGCTTTCGCAAGCACTTAGGACAATTAACTCGGCGGGGAGGTCGAGGTTAAAAATATCGTTGAGGCGTAAGAAACCTTTTTGCGCCTTACCATCTTTATCTACCAGAGATGTCACAATACCTGATAATTCTGGGTTGGTGTCATCGAAAATACCATGAGTAGCGAATAACAGCAGGCGATATTGACTTAGTTGTTGGCTAGTCACGAAGTTGTAGTTAGCATCAAAGTCAAAGGCTTGCAGACTTTCTTGAGGTGACACCATTTTCAACACTGCGTCAGCCTCTTGGCGCGTACCGGGAAGTCTATCTAAGCGACTACGATTAATATTATTCAACAACCTTTTCAGGGCTGAACGTTCTAGTTCTAGGTCGAGAGATGCAGAAGTTTCCGGTGCTTTACCAGTGACGCGTTCATCATTAGCACTGAATACGGGGTCAGCCATAACCGCGAGGGTTTTAGGTGCGGGTTTACGTCCTTTGAGTTGTTGTCTGTGGGTGGCGAGGCTAGTAACTGAGGGGAGAGTAATGATTTCATGGTTGACTAACAAAGGTTGGTAATTGACCCCTCCCCCAACCCCTCCCCGAAGCGGAGAGGGGAGTTTATTTTTCTCCTCTCCGTGCGCTTGCTTCTCCTCCTGCCCCTGCTCCTTCTCCTTCTCCCTCTCCTGCTCCCCCTTCCCTTGCAGGGAAGGGGGTTGGGGGGTTAGGTCAGCCAACACCGCAAATGGAATCTTATGCAAAACACCATCAGCCACCACCACTAAACGTTTTCTTCCCAACTTCCCAGCCACAGGCGCAAGGATAATTTGACTCAGTTCCTTAGCAGCTTTAGTCGTATCAGCAAAAGATTGGGCTTTTTCTTCTTCAGTTGCACCAGCAATAAGTGGACGTGTTAATTGTTGGTGTAAATTTCTCGCCGCTTTTTCTATCTGTTCATTTCCTGGGAGTTCGTAAGTATTGAGAGAGTTGGAGGTGACTAACCATAGATAACTGCGGTCTTTATCCAAGGAATATTGCAATAATACGGTGTCCTTATCTAACTGTTGTTGAATTTGAGGTAAGGTAAGGGGTTGGGGATATTTCAGCGCAGCATATTCCGGGTTAGTAGTGCGGATTTTGTTTTTTAAATTTTCCTGTTGTTTGAGTAGGGCTGCAATTTGTTGTTTGGTGGCTGTTATTAGTTGGGTTGGTGGTTGTTTTTGACTATATAGTTGTGATAGTTGTTTTTCTCTAGCATCAAGTAGCAAATTTAAGCGGCGTTCTTCTGCGATGACTTTGGGATCTGCATTTTTACGGATATCTACGTTAGCTTGGGTTAATAGTTCTACTAAACCCCTAGTGCGGGAACGTTCACTGATGTGCAGTGCTAATGCGTCGTAGCCCTGGGAGGCGTCTTTTTTGTGCAGTTGCATCAGCAGGTCGGTGTAGAATTTATAGTAATCTTGGACTGAGGCAAAGTAGGAAGTACGCAGCTTTTGGTCAATGATTTTGGTGCGTAAATCTTCAATGATGTCGATAGCGGCTTGAATGTGTGTGCGGGCTTGTTCTAGGTTGCCTTTGTCACGTTCTAAGTAAGCTAAGTTAAAAAGGGTGGTGGCTTCCCCTCCCCTGTTCCCCACTGCCCGGAATAGGGGTAGGGCTTGGTTGTAGTATTTGAGTGCTTCTTGCTTTTCTCCTAATGAGGAGTAGACAGAACCAATATTGCTGAGGGTGGTGGCTTCCCCTCCCCTGTCCCCCACTGCCCGTCTTAGGGGTAGGGCTTGGTTGTAGTATTTGAGTGCTTCTTGCTTTTCTCCTAATGAGGAGTAGACAGAACCAATATTGCTGAGGGTGGTGGCTTCCCCTCCCCTGTCCCCCACTGCCCGTCTTAGGGGTAGGGCTTGGTTGTAGTATTTGAGGGCTTCTTGCTTTTCTCCTAATTCGGCGTAGACACCGCCAATATTGTTGAGGGTGGTGGCTTCCCCTCTCCTGTCCCCCACTGCCCGGAATAGGGGTAGGGCTTGGTTGTAGTATTTGAGTGCTTGTTGCTTTTCTCCTAATAAGTCGTAGACAGAGCCAATACCAGTGAGAGTGGCAGCTTCCCCTCCCCTGTCCCCCACTGCCCGGAATAGGGGTAGGGCTTGGTTGTAGTATTTGAGTGCTTGTTGCTTTTCTCCTAATGAGGAGTAGACTAAGCCAATATTGGTGAGGGTGGTGGCTTCCCCGCCCCTGTCCCCCACTGCCCGGAATAGGGGTAGGGCTTGCTTGTAGTATTTGAGTGCTTGTTGCTTTTCTCCTAATGAGTCGTAGACAGAGCCAATATTGTTGAGAGTGGCAGCTTCCCCTCCCCTGTCCTCCACTGCCCGGAATAGGGGTAGGGCTTGGTTGTAGTATTTGAGTGCTTGTTGCTTTTCTCCTAATGAGTCGTAGACAGAGCCAATATTGTTGAGAGTGGCAGCTTCCCCTCCCCTGTCCCCCACTGCCCGTCTTAGGGGTAGGGCTTGGTTGTAGTATTTGAGTGCTTGTTGCTTTTCTCCTAAATCGTTGTAGACACCGCCAATATTGGTGAGGGTGGTGGCTTCCCCTCTTCTGTCCCCCACTGCCCGGGATAGGGGTAGGGCTTGGTTGTAGTATTTGAGTGCTTGTTGCTTTTCTCCTAATGAGTCGTAGACAGAGCCAATATTGTTGAGAGTGGCAGCTTCCCCTCCCCTGTCCTCCACTGCCCGGAATAGGGGTAGGGCTTGGTTGTAGTATTTGAGTGCTTCTTGCTTTTCTCCTAATGAGTCGTAGACAGAGCCAATATTGTTGAGAGTGGCAGCTTCCCCTCCCCTGTCCCCCACTGCCCGTCTTAGGGGTAGGGCTTGGTTGTAGTATTTGAGTGCTTGTTGCTTTTCTCCTAATGAGGAGTAGACTAAGCCAATATTGGTGAGGGTGGTGGCTTCCCCTCTTCTGTCCCCCACTGCCCGGAATAGGGGTAGGGCTTGGTTGTAGTATTTGAGTGCTTCTTGCTTTTCTCCTAATGAGGAGTAGACTAAGCCAATATTGTTGAGAGTGGCAGCTTCCCCGCCCCTGTCCCCCACTGCCCGGAATAGGGGTAGGGCTTGGTTGTAGTATTTGAGTGCTTGTTGCTTTTCTCCTAATGAGTCGTAGACAGAGCCAATACCAGTGAGAGTGGCAGCTTCCCCTCCCCTGTCCCCCACTGCTCGGTATAGGGGTAGGGCTTGGTTGTAGTATTTGAGTGCTTGTTGCTTTTCTCCTAATGAGGAGTAGACTAAGCCAATATTGTTGAGAGTGGCAGCTTCCCCGCCCCTGTCCCCCACTGCCCGGAATAGGGGTAGGGCTTGGTTGTAGTATTTGAGTGCTTCTTGCTTTTCTCCTAATAAGTCGTAGATTCTGCCAATACTAAGAAGGGTAAAGGCTTGCCCAGTTTTATCATCAATTTGCTGCCAAAGTTTTAAGGCTGCCAACCATTTATCTCTTGCCTGTCGCAGTGATTCTACTGTCCCTTGTTGAAAAAGTTGCAACCCCTCTTGTGACAGTTTTTCCGCAGCCGCGCGAGTTGCATTTTGTTGTGTGTTTTCTGGTTGCTGTGCTATCTGCAACCTTTGATTTCTCTGGGTTGCTCCCACTGACTCCGATAGCAAAACAGCACTCAGCAAGAAAATTAAACCGTGACGGGTGACTTTTGCTAGCCAGCACCAACATAACCCTTGAGACTTTACACTCCTCTCCATTCTTCAGCCTCACAGCCTCAATCAGTAATTAGTTACAGCCCTATCCTGCCGATATTAATTCCCTCTGTTGGTAAATTATTTAATTGTCACCAGTGATATTGCTGAAACTTTAATGTTGATTCTACTGGGTATAGCTAGCGAACTCATCCGTGGTTGCAGTTTTGGTAACAGATTTTTTGGGGGAGTGACAGAGGCAGGGGGCAGGGGGCAGGGTTATTCCGGTGAACTAAACTTGCTCAAATCTATATAATTGGTGTTGGGGCTAGAAACAGCTTAAAACGTGATAAAATTCAAGTAAAAATAAAAAAATATTTCAGAGCCTATTTATAAAGTAAATATTAAGTAGGGTGTGTTACGGCAATGTGAGGATTTGAGTATGAGCGACAGTATAAATTGCCGTAACGCACCATAATCACACGGTGCGTTACGCGTTGCTTTAACGCACCCTACAATTTCAGCTTTACTTTATAAATCATCTCTCATATAGTTCGATATTTAATATCTCTTTTAGTAGTGGACTGACACAGCTAAAATAGTGCATTAAATGTAGGTTGGGTTAAGCGGAGCGCAACCCAACATTGATCTCGGAAACTCAATATAGATGTTGGTGTTGGGTTTCCTTACGTCAACCCAACCTACAATTTTTTTGCAACTAAAGCTTTCTAAGTATATGTTGACAAACAAATATCATTCCTATAGTAAACATTATGCAGACACATCCAATTATTAGAGTGACTGATGAAAAACAAATAACTTTACCACCAGAGATTCAATCTCAACTGCAACCTGGTGATGAATACCGAGTAATTATTCAAGGCAATTCTATCGTTTTAGAAAAAATTACTCAATCAAATGTAAATTTAGATGATTTTCTCAAAGAATTAGAAACTTTAGAACCTGATCCTAATCAACCCACAATGGAAGAAATTAGCCAAATAGTTAAGGAAGTTAGACAAGAACTTTGGACTGATAAATGAGGGTTGTAGTTGATGTAAATGTTTGGATTTCCGCCTTACTTTGGGGAGGTGTGCCAGATCAAGTTTTGATATTAGCACAAGAACAGAAAATCACTATATTTACCTCTGATGATCTATTTTTAGAGTTAGGCGTAAGCCGTAACGCACCTCCCCCAAAGCTTCGGTGCTGACTGAGTCTTCATAGCCAGGACTTGAGTCCTGATTGTACCGAAGTTCATCAAAAAGGAACTGTGTTAAGTGCTGTGGTGTCCTATCCTGGAGATGGGTAGTTGTGTTGTGGGTGAGACTGTGTTTATCAGCGTTGTGATACCAACTTATAATCGTCAGCCAATTCTAGAAAAATGCTTACGGGCTTTAGAGATGCAGCAACTAAGTGCATCCAGTGTTGTAGGTGGTTATGAAGTTGTGTTAGTAGATGATGGTTCTACTGACGGTACATTAGATTGGTTAACAGCAAATAAAGAAGAATTTCCCCATGTGCGGTGGTTTGAACAAGATCATGCAGGCCCGGCGGCGGCGCGGAATTTGGGCGTAGAGAAGGCACAAGGGGACATTATCATTTTTATAGATAGTGATTTAGTAGTCTTAGAGAATTTCCTGCAAGCTCATGCAGATGCTTTAGTGCAGGGTGAAAAGAAATTAGACAGCGATCGCTTTTTTACTTACGGTGCAGTAATTAATACTTGTAATTTCGACAACCCTACCGCCGAACCCTACAAAATCACAGATTTCTCTGCTGCATTTTTCGCTACGGGTAACGTTGCTATCCCTAAACACTGGCTAGAAAAAGCTGGATTGTTTGACACAGGTTTTCAACTTTACGGCTGGGAAGATTTAGAACTGGGTGTCAGACTTAAAAATCTCGGTTTAAAACTAATTAAATGTCCCGCCGCCGTGGGGTATCATTGGCATCCCCCATTTAATTTAGAACAAATTCCCAATTTAATCGAGAAAGAAATTCAACGGGGGCGCATGGGCGTTTTGTTCTATCAAAAGCATCCCACCTGGGAAGTTAAAATGATGATTCAAATGACATGGATTCATCGTTTATTGTGGGGGTTGCTGTCACTTAATGGGGCATTAAATGAACGGACAATGACCCCGTTGTTGCAATGGTTGATTAATTTAGGTAAGCCACAGTTAGCCTTAGAAATCGCCCGTATTTTCCTCAACTGGTATAACGTCAAGGGTGTATATGAGGCTTACGCTCAAATGAAAAGTGTTTAGGAAAAATCAATCTTCCCATGCCCAATGCCCAACATCTTGCACCTGGGTTAAAAACCGGGTTTCTTGAAACCCAGTTTTTTAGGGCTTGTTTGGTTCTTGACGGCTACTTTAAAGACTATGGATTTCTACTATACTGATGCAATTGTCACTATAGCAACACAAGATATTGATACATTAGTTAATTTCTACTCTGATTTATTGGATAAACAACCAATAAGTTTTATTCCTAGAATATATGCTGAATTTGAGCTTATTGGTTTGAAATTGGGTATTTTCCAACCAAAAGAAAATCATAATGCAGAATTTAAAACCTCAGCTAATAGTAAAATTAGTCTGTGTTTAGAGGTAAATAACTTAGATACAGCGATCGCTCACTTAACTAATATAGGTTATCCACCACCTGGAGAAATTGCGATCGCCTCCCACGGTAGGGAAATTTACGCCTATGATCCTGATGGCAATCGTCTGATTTTGCATCAAAGCTATAATTGATAATTCGTAATTCGTAATTCGTAATTCGTAACGATGCTACCGCTCCGCTAACGTAATTTGTAATTGAGATGGGTATAACAGATAACTATAAATTAAATTTGATCCAGTGGTATCCGGGTCATATTGCTAAGGCCGAAAAGAATCTTAAAGAACACCTATCAAGGGTAGATGTGGTTTTTGAGGTACGAGACGCGAGGATTCCTTTGGCAACACACCACCCACAAATCGATGAATGGGTGGGAAATAAGGCACGAGTTTTGGTATTGAATCGCTTAGATATGATACCGCCCCAAGTGCGATCGCTATGGGTAAATTATTTTAAAAATCGTGGCGAAGAACCCTATTTTACCAATGCTCAACACGGCCAAGGTGTAAGCGGAGTAGCCAAAGCTGCTCAATCTGCCGGTGTACAACTTAATCAAAGAAGACGGGAACGGGGAATGTTACCTCGTCCCGTCCGAGCTGTGGTGATTGGTTTTCCTAACGTTGGCAAGTCAGCTTTAATCAATCGTTTATTAGGTAAGCGAGTCGTAGAAAGCGCGGCTCGTCCTGGGGTGACGCGTCAACTACGCTGGGTGCGAATTTCTGATCAATTAGAATTATTAGATGCACCTGGAGTTATCCCCGTTAAATTAGGTAATCAAGAAGCAGCCGTCAAACTAGCAATTTGCGATGATATTGGTCAAGCTGCTTACGATAATCAACTAGTAGCCGCAGCACTCGTAGATTTACTCAATTCTTTACAAGAGCAAGCCGGTGAATTATTACCAAAATCACCCCTATACTCACGTTACGAACTCGACCCCATACCCCACACAGGAGAAGCATACTTACACGCTTTAGCTGAACATCGTCATCAAGGTGATGTAGAACGCACTGCTAGGCAACTATTAACAGACTATCGCAAGGGTTTACTGGGAATGCTGCCTTTAGAATTACCACCTAATTTTTGACACTAGCCCAGGGGGCAGGGGGCAGGGGAGCAGGGGGCAGGGGAGCAGGGGGAGACAAGGGAGACAAGGGGGACAAGGGAGAAAAATTAATGTAGTTTGTAACTTGCTTCCCGCGATAATGGGAATTGCGAATTGATATTAATTTTTTCCTTTTATCTGAGAGGCTCTGGCTTTTAATACCAGCATCGTTGCTGCTGTAAATGTAACTCCCATTAACAAATTTTTCATACTAAAATGTTTACCGCTTTCATTGACTAAAACACCTTCTATAATTAAAGAAGGTATTAATATTCCACTGTAAATAAGTTTAGAAAATATGAATCTTTTTTGTGTGAATAGAGTGAGTATAGTTAAGCCTATTCCTAGAGGGATAAAAGTTAGTGCATAGTAGAAAAGTTTTTGTTTTCTGGGAATTAAATCTAGTAAATTAAAACAGTAAGCATTCTGTAATTTATCTACATAAACTTGAATAGTTCCTCTAGAATAAGTAATGATTATATGATGTGGTTTAGTATCGACAAAAATATTAGGTATATTCAATTTTAGCTCAGAGCCATTTTCTCCAGTAATGGGCGTTCTGATGCGAAAATCTAAACTATTACCCTGTTGTCCTAATGTTAAATTACGCCGATAAGCATTTTCAGAGATTGAAATAATTCGTGCTGGCCCATCCTGTTCAATATTCGCTGTTGTCACAATCGCACTAATAGTAATCTCTGATGTTTTACTGATTGTTTTACTTAATTGCGTCACAGGTACAGATGTTTGTAACCAATGTTGACTACTTAAAAATACACCTTGACTTTGCTCTTGATTTACTGGGTTTCCTTGCCATACTAATTTGGGTAGCTGTCCTGTTTTATCTTGATAGCAGCATTTACCATTAAATTGATAGTGAGCTAATAAGGAATTACCAAGATGCTCAAAAGTACTAGGATTTGCTAAAATATTTCCTATTTGATTCCTCGATAGAGCTTGATCAGCAATATGAATTTCAGATAGATATCCTTCCCAGGGTTTTTCACCAGTTTTTTCATTACCAATAACGAGTGGATAGTTTAAGTCCCAACTACTTAAATTAGTTGTGCTTTGCCATAGTAATGCAATTAAGAAAGTCAAACATAGATATGCTAGAAACAATCCTAATATTTGCTGATTAGAACGCCTCAATCGACTGGCTTCTATTTTTTCTAAGGTAATATTAAAGCTTTTTTTATTCCATAAATAAAAGCAAATAAATCCCAAAAATCCACCGATGGTATTATTTAGTAAGTCCGCAGGTGTAGGCATTCTAGACGGTAAAAATATTTGTAATATTTCTACTGTTAATGACAAGCCAAAGCTTACTAATAAAACTAATAAAACTTGTAATATACTTTGCTTTTTCATGTTTTGTAATAGCCTGGCTAAACCAAAACCTAAAGGCATAAATAACAAAACATTATTGATCTGATCCTGAAAAGGACTAAAGTTATTAAAACTCAAAGTCAGTTCCGTTAATGAAAAATTATCTACAGATGAGAAATTAAATGGATAAAGTGTAGCGAGCAATACAGTTAAAATACTAATACTGCAAATTAGCCAATTATATGTTTGCAAATAACGCTGTTGATTAGTCATATGTAAATATCTGTTTTTCAGTAGCTATGTATGAATTATTGCTTGGCTATTAACTATCAAAAATTAGCGGATAAATGCTTGATGGAGATGCAGATTAGATAATGCTTTTCTAATATTATTCACCCATTTATATTTAGACTGAATTATATATATTTTTTTTGTAAAATTATCATAAATAAAATGTAAATCTAAATCTAAATCTAAGTTGCTAAATAATCAAAGTTCATTTGTTCTCAATGAACAAATAAACCGTGACTAAAAATATCCAAAATTTAGGGTGCGTCAGTATAAATAACTTTTTGGTATAAGTAAGTCGGAGAGAAAAAACAAACTGTATTAAGTAATGTAAAATTTAATTGAATTGGCTTGTAGTAAGGGCTTTAGACCTTAAGAGAGGACTAAAGTCCCTACTACAAACCTTGAATTATTCAGGCCGTTCTACTTAGTTAGGTTTTCTCAAACTGACGCACCCTATCCCCTTCTGAATTGGAGCGAAGTCAAAAGCAACAAAGTACCGTTGTAATGGAAATAATCCTGAAAGTCATAGATTTTAGTGTAATTTTTAATACAAACAGTTGTCGATCGCCATGAACAATGCCATAAAGAGATGGTAAAGGATGGATAAATATCCGACAAACCAGATATGCTTGCGCTCCCAGTCCCCAAATAGGCACATTACATCCATGACTGAACTGAGTTTACGTTTAAAACAGGGAGACACTGAAACAACTGTCATCGTGAATCAAAATGTATTCACAATAGGTCGGTTGCCAGAATGTAACTTATATCTGCCTTTTGGGGGAGTTTCCCGCAAGCACGCACAACTCGTCAAAATGGCTGATGGTACGTGGATAGTTGAGGATTTGGGTAGTAAAAACGGTACACAGGTGAATCAAACTGTCGTCAGCCAACCACAAAAGTTACATCATGGTGATGTAATTTGGGTAGGTAATATTAGTTTGGTGGTATTTTTTCATACTCCTCCTCCCCCACCGCCATTACCTAAACCAATAACTTTTTTCAATGGTTCGGAGCAGAAAACGATTTTTCGTAACGTTAAACAACTACAACAGCAGTGGATAGAAGCTAATAGTAATGATGGTGATCTTGGGGACAAAAATAAAACTATTGCGCGTCTGAAAGACTTAGTAGATATAGCAAAAAATTTGTGTGCTGCCGCATCTATAGAAGAAATTTTCTCCCAAGTGCAACAAGTAGTGTTTCGTTATCTTAGTAGTATTGACCGGTTGGCATTATTAATTGATGTTAATGGTTGTGGAAATTTAGAGTTAGTTAATGCGGCAAGTAGAGATCAAACTCACCAGAAATATCTTTTAGCAGATGCTAGTTGGATTAGCCGGAGTATCTGTCAAAAGGTGTTTGAAGAGAAAGTATTAATTCAAACTGCTGATACCCAAAAAGATGAAAGGTTTTCTGGGGAACATAGTATTTTACTCAAAGGTATTCGCAGTGCAATGGCTGTACCTTTGTGGGATGAAAATAAAGTAGTAGGTGTACTTTATGCTGATGCTCATTTATCTTCTTATCACTGGGAAGAAGATGGTGAAGAAGAACTCAGCTTTTTTTCGGCTTTAGCTAATCTTGTAGCATCGAGTGTACAACGTTGGTTACTGGCAGAGAAACTCAAAACAGAAGAAGTAATTCGTCATCGCTTAGAACGTTATCACTCGCCTGCCGTAGTCCAACACTTAATTGCTGTAGGTGGTTTACCAGATGGACGTTTAAGACCAGCAGAAAGTGAAATTAGCATTTTGTTTGCAGATTTAGTTGGCTTTACTGCTATTTCTGAGAGATTAACACCAACTGCGATCGCACAATTATTAAATAATTTATTTGAAGAAATGTTACAAGAAGTGTTTGCTTGTGGAGGCACTTTAGACAAATATATTGGTGATTGTATCATGGCATTTTTTGGCGCACCTGAACCCCAACCAGACCACGCCGACCGCGCCACGGCCACCGCTAAAGGGATGCTAACTCGTCTAGAACATCTCAATGCCAACGGTTTTTGGTATGAACCCTTACAATTACGCATTGCGATTAACAGTGGCAAAGCCGTAGTCGGAGATGTCGGCAGTTCGCAACGTGTAGAGTACACAGCATTAGGTGCTACTATTAACCTCGCCGCTAGAATGGAAGCAGTTTGTCCTCCCAGCGAATGTGTGATTAGCGAAGCCACATATAAATTACTCTCCCACCCTCAAGACTTCCAAAAAATGGGAGATTATCGTTTTAAAGGTATTGATAGATTAGTCAGAGTCTATCAAACCAAATTACAAAATTTAACGACAATTATTCATCATTAATCATTAGAAAAATGGGCATTGGGCATTGGGAATTGGGCATGGGAATATTGATTTTGATAAATTAACGTGAGTTCGACAAGTCTTTTCTGACCTCTCCCCCAACCCCTCTCTCTTGAAAAGTTCTGTTCGCCCTTGGCGTTGGCGAAGCCATCGGAGGAAACCTCCGCTCAGACTTTTCGCTCCGACGCGGAGAGGGGAGTAAAAAGCATGATATATCAAGGAAAAATCAAGGTTTTAAAGCCTCTCTCCTTGCAGGGGAGCCAGTGCGTTGGGCGGCTTTGCCGACTTGTTCGCGTAGCGTCTCGTAGAGAAGCAACTGGCGTGAGAGGTTTGGAGAGGGGTTTTTTCCAGTCGTCGAACTCACGTTAAATTACGCCTGATGTGAATTAAGAAAACCACCTATCCAATAAATACCCTATAGGTGTGGCGTATCAAACTTGGTAGGGGCGGGTTAACAAACATCATTCATTATTAACTTTTGATCTCAATGAACCCGCCCCTACAAATATCTACGTATTCGCAAGATTTTACGAATTACGAATTAATTTAATGTTGATGTACTTTTTCTAATAACCACATCGAAGCTACAGTCCCGATAAAGTGAGCCGTAATACCATTAACGTTGGCTACCATGACAAACACATCTAAGGCTCTGATAATTTTATTAGGATCAGTAATAGCTACACCTGGGGGTTGAGAGATAGACTTTGCTATTAACACTCCCAAAGTTGCACCAGCACCCAAAATACTTAATAGTATTCCTACTAAACCTGCAATTATTCCTAATTGAATAATTCTAGTTGTCTCTGCTTTACTAGGATGTAAACTGGGATTAGGATTATCTAACCGCTTACCGATGCGAGTGTAACGAAAATCCCAATACACACTAAATAATAGTGCTACAAGTCCGCAGATAGCCCAAAATATCCCGATACCGAGTCCAGCATTTGGTTGAGCTGTAAAGTCACGACCAGTAGAAGCAAATAATAGCACTAATCCAGAAACTACAACTAATGTCAGCTGTACCCAAAAAGTAATCCAGCCCGTGAGACGAATATTTTTAGCAATTCCATGTAGCGAACTATGTACTAGCGATCGCGTTTCTGTTTCAGCTTGCATATTAACTCATTACCTGATACCCCAATCACTAGGATATTTTTACTGCGGAAACTTTACCCCCACCTGTGGGCATAATTTTTAATTCACATCTAATGTGAATTGAGTCGTGAAAATTTCGGTTAAATTCGCTTAGTTTCATCATTACATTGGCATTGTCAGGCGATACATTAGCATTGTTAGGCGATACGTTAACATTGTCAGGCGATACATTAGCATTGTCAGGCGATACATTAACATTGTCAGGCAATACATTAACAATGCCGATGAAGCAACTTCTGTTTACACCGTAGATAGATTTATGCAAAGGGGAGACAAAGCATAATTTTGACGGAGTGGTGTAACGCGAGGACTACAAGATAAATCATCATCCAGACTTACTATTATTCACATCTAGGTGATTATTTAAATGTTATGTGGAGTTTGTGATATTGCTTGAACAATCATCATCCCCCACACAAAATTAAAACGAAATTTAGCTGCACGCTCAATATGAAACTGAGCAGATGCTAGTAAATCATGAAACTCTTTTTGGGTGTAACACTGCTTGTAAGCCGGGTCAACAATCTTCAATATAAAATCACATATCTGACAGGATAAATAATCTTTACACCAATCTAAGATAAATACTTTTCCTTGTGGCTTCAAAACACGTTTGATTTCCCTTAATGCAGCATGAGGATTATCAAAATAATGAAATGCACTTGCTGATACAATTACATCAAAAGTATTATTCTCAAAAGGTAAGTTTGACACACTCACATTATGAAAGGAAACATGAGGATAAGCATGACATTTCTGTTGAGCCACAAGGAGCATTTTTTCGGAAATGTCTACTCCAATCATAACCTGTTGGGGGTTTTCTGCTAAAAATAACTGCTCTAATTCTCCTGTTCCACAGCCAATATCAAGCACTTTTGCTTCTGGTGAAATCTCTGCCCAATTTTTGAGAATAGATAGTGTTTTTGTAATGTAATTATTCCAACGTTTATCATAGTAATCTGCCATTTCGTTATACTGTTTACGAATTATAGTTTCGCTCATAGTTATAGTTTTCACTGGAGAGAAGATATTAATAGAGTTACATCTGCGTGATCAAGTAGAATAATTTAACACCTTTTGCTCCCCCCTAACCCCCCTTGAAAAAGCAGGCTGGTTTCATACGAAAAAAGAAAAATCTATAAGTTTTGATTATTCGTTTTGTAGCCGAGATTTTGACCCCTCTCCAAACCTCTCCCCCACGGGGAGAGAGGCTTTGAAAGCTAGGTTTATTTTTTTCTCTGGTTGTATGAAACCACCCTGCCCAACTCACCTTGAAAAAGGGGGAAATAAGAATCAAATTACTTATTATTTATTACTCATTACTCATTACTCATTACTCATTACTCATTACTCATTACTTATCATTCATGTTGTATCTCACTCACTTCAAAAGTGCTGTATATTTCAGATTGACTCATGTAATAACATTTGAATAAATTGATGGATTGGAGTAGCTAAAGATAAGCTGCTACGCCATATCACAAATAATTCTTTACGTAGAGTTGTGCTATCTACATCTATAGGAATGGCGTGTAGTAATCCCGCTTGTACTTCTTGAGTAACTGATTTTGATAACACAATTGAAACTCCTAACCCTGCTTGTACGGCTCTTTTGACGGCTTCTGTGCTACCTAATTCCATAGAAACTTGCATCTTGTGAACTTGCTCACCAAAGAATTTTTGCAGCAAGCGTCGAGTACCTGTCCCTTTTTCTCCGCCTAACATTTCGATATTTTCTAAATAGGCTTTGGGTACTTTCGTCAAATTCCGCCAAGGATGATTCGGTGGCACGATGACCACAAGTTCTTCATTTTGCCATAGTTGAGCTATAAACCCAGGACGATGATCCCACCACTCCATCAGGGCGATGTCTACTAATCCAGTTTCTAGCTTGTCAGCGATCGCTAAATTAGTATCAATTACTAAATCAACCTCATAGGAGTGAGCATAATTTTCCAAATGATATTTCAAATACGGTGGTAAGAGATATATACCAATATTAGAACTTGCCCCAATGACTAATTTTGTGGATTTTAAGGCGGAAACGGCTCTTTGTGTCACTAAAACCAGACTTTCGGCATAGGGAAGTAATTTTTGTGCCGCAGGAGTCAATTGATTACCCTTGCGATCGCGGATAATTAGCTGCGTATTCAAAGATGCTTCTAACTTTTTAATGTGTTGTGAAACCGCAGGTTGAGAAATTCCCAATTTTTTGGCAGCTTGGCGAAAACTCCCTGTGTGAACAACGGCTAAAAAACTTTCTACGTACTCGAAATTCATAGGTGGAGGCGGGGGAGGCAGGGGAGCAGGGGGCAGGGGAGCAGGGGGCAGGGGAGCAGGGGAAGCAGGGGGCAGGGGAGACAAGGGAGACAAGGGAGACAAGGGAGACAAGGGAGACAGGGGGAGTAAAACTCTTCAATTTTGAATTTTGAATTTTGAATTTTGAATTGATATGCCCTAGTACCTAAAGATAATTAATTGCTCCCTGTGGCTTTTGTCCTTGTAGGGCTTGCAGAATATTTTGGGCGGCTTCTAGGGCAATGTTTCGCCGTAGTTCGTCAACGGCAGATCCAATATGGGGAGTGAAGAAGGTTTGTTTGGTATTTTCTAATAATGGCTGGGGTATATTGTAAGGGCGATTCGTACGATACCAGTCTTCCATTTCAAATACATCAGCAGCATAACCTGCTAAATGTCCTGATTCTAAAGCCTGAGACACTGCTTGCTCATCCACGACTGAACCACGACAGGGGTTAATTAAAAAGCTGCCTGGTTTCATTTTGGCTAGGGTGTTGGCGTTGATTAAATGCAAGGTTGCTGGTTGCAGAGGTACTACCAATACAACAAAATCACTTGACTCAATTAAAGTCTCAAAAGATACTCGTGATATATTCCAAGCTGCTTCTTGTTCTGGAGTTAACGCTACGGGATCACTATAGAGTAACCGCATCTCAAAACCTGCTAGACGTTGCGCGATCGCTTTGCCTAATGCACCCATACCGACAATGCCCAAGGTGCGATTTGCTAGCCCTAAACTGTAAAATTGAGGCCGCCACCCAACAAATTTACCTGTGCGAATGAAGCGATCGCCTTCTAACATCTGCCTTCCTAGCCCAATTAATAACCCAATGGTAATTTCAGCCGTAGGTGCAGACAATAAAGAAGGCACAATTGTAAACCAGATACCGCGATGGGTACAGGCTGCAACATCAAAATTATCGTAGCCTTTAAGGGCAGCCGCAATTATTTTCAATTTGGGACATTCTTGCACAAAAGCCTCATCAATGGTATCAGGCATAAATACCATGAGAGCCTCTGCATCTTTTGCCCGTTGCAGAATTTCCTCACGAGATAAAGCCTCTTTACTGGGATTAGCAATCACCTCACAACTAGGTTTGAGCAGTTCAATCACTTCGGGATGTACCCAATTAGTAATCACAACCTTTGGTTTCATTGGGTATATCCTCAAGCTAACTTTCTGCGTAAATAGCCACTGAAACTATCTACCAGCGTTACCATTACCAGAATTACCAGCAGGATTGCTGACACTTCCTTATAGTTAATGATGCGTAACGCACCAATCAATTCAAAACCTATACCGCCTGCTCCCACTGCTCCCATAATAGTAGAAGCACGAAAGTTATATTCCCAGCGATATAAGGTTACATCGAGCATTTGCGGCAAAACTTGCGGCAAAACACTGTGATAAATCACCTGAGTCTTGTTTGCACCCGCCGCCTGTGCAGCTTCTATCGGTGCAGGGTGGACGTGTTCAATGTACTCAGCAAAGAATTTACCCACCATCCCCACCGAATGTAACCCTACTGCTAATGCTCCCGGTAACGCACCAAACCCCACTGCCGCCACCAGAATAATCCCCATAATCAGTTCTGGTACAGCTCGTAAACCATTGAGAATTAGACGCGCCACTTGAAACGTTAGCCGATGGGGTGTAGTATTACTAGCCGCCAATAGTGATAATGGGAGGGAAAAAGAAACTGCGATCGCTGTAGCTGCGATACTCATAGCCAAAGTATCAAATAATGGCTTAATCCAGTTAACGGCTGAACTAAAATCAGGTGGTAGCATCTGGCCAATTAAATTCATCCCACTGGGGACACCTTTAGCCAACCTTTCCCAATCTAAAAGACCAACCAAAAAAAAGGATATCAGCACAATTACCACAACAACAGCTACCTGCATTAAGCGATGATATCTCTGCTGTCGTTGTTGTTTTAGTACAGTGTCAAACTTCTGATAAATATTTGTTGCCATAACTAGTTGCACAAAATCAAATTCATTGGTGGAGATAGGGAACAGGGTTGAGGGAACAGGGAAGAGTGAATAAAGTTGTGTAATTAATTTTGTTTAGGTACTTAACATTTTTAGTGAAAAGATGAGGAAGAAGGACAAGGAAGAAAACTAGTCCTCAATGCCCAATGCCCAATGCCCAATGCCCAATGCCCCATGCCCCATGCCCCATGCTCCATGCCCCATCCTCATTTATTCAACTTCTGAAAATCGAGATTCAAAGTTTTCCCTAAATCCCGTACTACGTCATAATCTTTATCTTCAATCGCATCAAATCCATCAGCTTTAAAAGGTTTGAGGACTGTTTGATCATTCATTTCAATAAACGCTGAACGAATTTTTGCTTTTAGTTCCGGGTTCAAATCAGAGCGCATTGTCCAAGGATATTGGGGAAATGGTTTCGACTCTGCCAAAACTTTCACTTTGTTACTATCAATTATTTTGCGCTCAATTAGAGATTCAAAAATAGGTTTACTTAATCCACCCACTTGGGCATTGTTATTCTGAACTGATAAAGCAACCGCATCATGAGAACCAGCAAAAACTTCTTGATAATTTGTTTTTGGTTGTAAACCCTTTTCGGCAAGCATAGATTTGGGGATTAAATGACTGGAAGTAGAAGCTTGATCGCCAAACGCTACTGTTTTTCCGGCTGCTTGCTCGATGGAATTAACACCACTACTAGTATTAGCGATAATCACAGATTTATATGTAGTTTCGCCATCTTTTCTTAATGCTGCAAAGGGTTCAATATTACTTTTAGTCTTAGCTAAAACATAAGAAAGTGGCCCAAAATATGCTAAATCTAAGCGGCCATTACTAGCTGCTTCAATCATCGAAGAATAGTCTGTAGTGACGACTAATTCCACATCTTTGCCTACTTTTTCTTCCAAATATTTTTCTAGACCTTGATTATTTTTAATAATCGTGGAAGGAGTTTCATCAGGTAAAAGAGCAACTTTTAAGGTTTTGGGGTCAGATACACTAGGATCAACCGCACCTGCATTCTGAGCGTTAGGAGAAGCAGAACCATTAGTAGTAGTGTTATCGGATGCTTGACAGCCAACCAATGCAAACACCGCTACAGCAACGGATGTGAGTAAGGGTTTTTTAATTGCGATCGCCATAAAAATCCTCCTGATATATTAGTGTGTAAACTTTTTAGGAATTGGGAATATAGCATTTCCTAGTCTGCTGAGGTACAAATCTCTGCGTAACTCTCTCTTGAAAAGTTTCCTACGGAGGGAAACCCTCCTCCAGAACTTTTCGCTGCGCTTTACTCCGCGCTCCTCTACGTTTCAAAATAGTACCTGTACCTCTTGCTGAATATTCTCGGTGTTGCCATAGATGCGATTCAGTTCGCTCTCCTCTATATCTGCGGCACTACCATCAAAAACTACATGACCTTGAGATATACCAACTATTCTGTCTGCATAAGCTTTGGCTAAATCTACTTGGTGCAGACTCATAATCGCTGCAATGCCATCTTCCTGACAAATTTGACGCAGAAAAGAAATTACTTTGTGAGAACTAGCAGGGTCAAGACTCGCTACTGGTTCATCTGCCAACATTAATCTTGGCTGTTGCGCCAACGCACGGGCAATTCCTACCCGTTGTTGTTGACCACCACTGAGATTATCTACTCGTGCTAAAGCTTTATTCAACAGTCCTACTCTGTCTAAACACTCCAAGGCTATATATTTGTCAGCTTTGGGTAATGGGAAAAAGCTCCTAATAGTTGAGTGATAGGCTAAACGACCAGTCAACACATTTTGCAGTGCAGTTTGTCTACCAATTAACTGGTGTTGCTGAAAAATCATCCCTGTGCGCTGGCGATGTTTATGCAATACCTTGGGGTCATTGATTTGACGAGATCCTTCTATTGTGATAGTCCCTGCTGTTGGTTGAATGAGTCCATTTAAACACCGGAGCAACGTTGATTTGCCTGAACCAGAAGCTCCCAAGATGACTGTAAACTCTCCTGGGTTGAAGTTTAAAGAAACTGCCTGGAGGGCTTGAACTCCGCCAGGATAAGTTACACTCAAGCGATCAAGCTGAATCATCATCCTAGGAAAATTCCTCTATCTTCTACAATGCACACGCATTACATTGACTTCTCTAACTATTGATTTGAAAATTTAATCAAAACATTAGTTAGATAAGTATAAGTTTTCACCTCTTATTTAAAATTTAAGTTAAGAATCGAGTTCTTTTAGGTTAAATCGATGCAACATCTTCACCTGTGCCGCAGGCTTTATGCAATTCGTCAAGTCGCTTCGCTCCAATTCAAAATTCAAAATACCCTTACGGGAAGCAAGCTACAAAATTCAAAATTGGAGAGTTTTACTCCCCCTGCTCCCTTGCTCCCTGCTCCCCTACTCCCCTGCTCCCTTGTCTCCCTTGTCTCCCTTGTCTCCCCCTGCTTCCCCTGCCCCCTGCCCTCTGCCTTTCTTCGTCAATGCAAATTAGGAATTTCTCACTTAGGATTGATGAAACATGGCTCTGAACATAGGCATAATTTTTAACACAATAATTCAAATTACTAAAATTAAAACGTAAGCTGTTGTGCATCGAAGAAAGCACATCTTCTTGTGTTGACAGTCAACAACCTGGATGAATGAGTGTGCAATTTTCAGGCGTAATAGCTAATTAACAGTAATGATCCTCTGCGATCGCAAGGAAGAAGGGCAATGATAAAATCTTGGATGGTGATTGGGGGTGTGACTTTTTTAGTAGCCTTGGCAAGTAATTTTACTACACCAAGCGATCGCCAGTGGTTCAAACGCTTACAAAGACCTAAATGGCTCACCTTTGAAGCCGCAATTCCTATAATTTGGACTATCATCTTTATCTGCGGTGCATGGTCAGCTTATATCATTTGGGAACGCCAACCAGATACAAATCCCACTTGGTTACTTATGGGTTTATACTTACTACTAGAAATTGTCACTATTGCCTACACCCCAGTGATGTTAAAGCTGCGTAGCCTTCATGTAGGTACACTTCTTGGTGGCACAGGTTTTACTATCTGTATCATTTTAGCCATTACAGTTTTAACTGTTTCTAGTTGGGCTGCACTATTATTAGTCCCCTATTTACTTTGGAGTCCAATTGGTACATACACAACCTGGCGAATGATTCAAATTAACCCTCAAGATGCTTAACCTCTAAAAATGTGTTCTTCGTTGTGTAGTATGAGAAACATGAAGTCCTTGTTTGAAACCCATCCTTTTAAGTATGGAGTTGACTACACCCTACACCTAGGGTGTTGACTTTGATGAGATTTATCTATTCTTTATTCATACAGTTTTGGTGTTATCATCGGTGAGCCAAATTCAATAAGTAATAAGTAATAAATCATGTGTATTTACTCATTACTCATTACTCATTACTCATTACTCATTTCTTAAAGAAAGAAAGGATTGTGCATGAATTTTTGACCCCTGAAAAGGTACAGAGTCAAAACCCTACCCCCTACACCCTGTTCAACGATAACTGTTAAAACACGCGCCCATAAAGTGCTGTAGGTTGATTAGTCAGCCAAGCCCACATTTGATCACCGTAACAAAAATGCCACCATTCTTTCGGGTTACGTTGAAACCCAGCTTTGAGCATGACATCGTACAATAACTGACGATGGGCGTGATAGCGATCTGCATTTGGGTAATCCCTATCAGCATAGTAATCAGGATGCGATCGCTCTGACATTTCATCTATGGGCGAACCCATATCTATAATTTGTCCAGTTTCATTTACTAGTGTAATATCCACGGCTGCACCTGTACTATGAGGAGGGGGCGTTTTTTCGTCCATACTCGGCACAGCCCAAATTTCATATACTGCTTCCCAAATCTCTTGCTGTTGCTTGGGAGTTAACTCAGCTTCAGTTAGTCCTCGTTGTTGTAATGCTGTAGCAAAGCTGTAATCTACCATAAACTGCTGTACAGCTACTGGGCGATAACCATCAAATATTTGAATACGCCAGTGAGGATGCAGCAATTGCAGATAATTCTGCGCTTGAATTAAATTCTCAACAACACTCTGGCGCAGATAATAGGGAGAATAATCACCGTAAGTAGCCCCTATTTTTTCATAAGGATGGGGACTTTCTATAGCAAAAATTTCTTGGGGAATTTCGATTAGCCTTTCACCACATTCTACAATTGGTATCTGATGATACGGTCTGATTTGATAAGTTTGCATTCACTCACAGCCACAAATTTCAGATCAGTTTATATCAAATTCAACTCCAAATATATAGCGGTTCTCCCTTGGGTGTAGCACAATTTTGACCTCTCTCCTACAAGGAGAAGCCACTGCGTTGCACGGTTTTCCTGCGTTGTAGCAAGTGGCGTAATCCCATTTCACGAAATTATTGATACAAATCATTTCTCTTGCTCCCCCTGCCTCCCTTACTTCGCCTGCTTCCCCTGCTTGCCTAAATGTATCAATCTTAAGGTGAAACGGTATTACGCCTAACACACCCTACTAACTTAATCAGATCAAAACTAAGCAGTACGTTTCTTGAGATGAGAAATAGATAAAGCCAATAAACTACCTAATCCCAAAGCAATAGTAGTGGAAGGTTCTGGTACTTTTTCAACTCGAAAATCTAAGCTAAATCTACCAGACTCTAAATAGTTATTACTCAAATCCACTAATTTAAATGTTGCCGAGTAAGTTCCTGGTGTTGCTGTTTTCTCTGTCCAAAAAGTAGGGGTAAAGGAAAAATCATCCCCGCTACCAAGGGTATAAATATCACCAATAGACGTGAGAATATTTTCACCCGTATCATTGGCAATATTTAACCCGCTACTAATTTCTAGCAACTGTAAACCAATGGTTGCACCCGTCAGTGTCGATTGCCAACGACCACGAGAACTATTAAATAAATACTCGCTCTCTACTTCTGAACTACCTGCCAAAGAAGTGACAGGTTTGATGTTGAGATTACTATATTCTTCGTGGGTGTCAGAACTAATTAAACGATGAGCATAAATCCCTGTACCTGGGATTAATTTTAGTGGCGGCATACCTGTAGAAATCTCAGGTATTCTATTGTTTGAATTGGTAGAATTAATACTTGGACTATCAATAGCACCTAAGTAACTATAAGCTCCAATACCATGAAAATGATTACTTGCAGGATTTTCTGACCAATGTGCATATAAGAAGGTCAAACGATTGTAGTTGGGGTTCTCTAATCCTGCATACGTCCCACTAGTGAGAACCTGTAACCCATCTAAGCCAATGTAATATTCAGTGTCATCACCATGAGTTCCATGAGCTTGTGCAGGTGCAATAGCCGTAGATACTACTAATGGCGCAGCAGTAAAAAATCCCACAGCAAGATAAGCTTGCTTGTGCCAAAATCTTGTGTATTTTGAAACCACTAGGGTTCTCCATGAAAGTATTATTTTTCCTAGTGATAATGATTATCATGTTCTACTTCTGCTTGTCAATGAAGAATTTGTTAAAAAGTAGAACTATAAGCGACAGTATTCAACAAGCCCAAAAACCGGGTTTCTGAACGAAAGATTAAGGTTTTAAGCTGAGGGATTTGCAAGACACCCGGTTTTTAACCGAGGTGCAAGTTAGGAGTTAATACGAAAAGCCCCAGTTTCTTGAAGAAACCAGGGTTTTGAATGGTGCATTATACCAATTCTCCAAAATTAGGCAACAGATGCAAAGCTTGAAACCCAGATGGTATATGACTTTCTAAATTGCGAATTGCGAATTGGTATTACGGCTTACGCGTAATATACCAAAGGCTTTGGGGGAGATGCGGTATCATATTAAACTTGTTCTTCATGATACTCTGGTAGATCATTAGGTGCGCCACAAGCGGCGATATTACCTGTAAAATTGACATCTGCCATCAGTTCTGGATGTGCTTGTTTGCGTTGGGCGATTTGTTCGCGGGTGAGAATCTTTGATTCGTCAAAACCTAGCTCAATTTCTGTGTGTAAGCCATTGTACTTAACTCGTTTTAAGTTGTAAAAACGTTTGTTGAGGGTGGTTTTGACAAATGCTTTCAAGCAACCTAACAGATACTTGCGTTTAAAGGGATCTTTGACAAACCAATATTCGATGGTTTTGCGGAGGTAAAAACGAGCGTAGTTTCGCAATACTCCTTTGAGTACGTCTTCCCTCTCCATTGCGTCGGGTTTCATGATTGGGGTGACGAAGTTATATTGCGAATAATCTCTAACTTCGACGCGATCGCCTAAATCCTGAAATAATTCGGAAAATGGCCAAGGCGTAAACATATTCCAGTTCACCATGTCTGCTTTCCAATCTAAGGCCATTTGATAGGTTTGCTCAATGGTTTCTGGGGTTTCGTTTTCTAAACCCATAATAAATTGAGCTTCGGCAATCATCCCATTTTGTCTTAATAGTTGAATTGCTTTTTTGTTTTGTTCGATTGTTGTTTCTTTGCGGAACAAGTTTAACTTTAATTGTGCGGCTGCTTCTGTTCCCAAAGAAACGTGAACGAGTCCAGCTTTGCGGTACAGTGGTAATTCTTGTTCATCCCGTAAAATATCTGTCACCCGTGTATTAATTCCCCAGTAAACCCCTAAATTACGTTCGATTAATTCGTTACATAGGGCGATAAATTTGGGTTTATTAATAGTGGGTTCTTCGTCAGCGAGAATAAAGAATCCTACTTTGTGTTCTTTTACCAGGATTTCAATCTGATCAACAAATTGCTTAGGAGTGCTGGAACGGTATTTGCGCCAGAATGCCCATTGAGAACAGAAACGGCAGGAAAATGGACATCCTCTGGCGTAGTTGGGAACAGCTACCCGCACATTTAAAGGGGTGTAAATGTATTTACTCCAGTCTAAAAGACTCCAGTCTGGGGTGAGGGTGTCTAAATCAGCGATGGGAGGATGGGCTGGTGTGGCGATGACTTGCCCATTTTCAATGAAGGCGATACCTAAAATATTACGGCGATCGCGCTCATCTGTACCATTAGCGATCGCTGTGAGCAAGTTTACCGTAATTTCTTCCCCCTCACCTCGGATAATATAATCTACCCAAGGGGCTTCCTGAAACACCTCATTGTACATATAGGTAGGATGCACCCCACCCATAATAGTTTTCGCTTGGGGACAAACTTCTTTGACAATTTTCAGGGTGGTTTGTGATTGGTAAATCATCGGTGTAATTGCCGTTGCCAGCACTACATCTGGCTGATGCTGGGCAATCATTTTGGCTAAAGCATCATCAGGAATATCATCAGTCATCGCGTCAATAAACTTGATGTCCTTAAAGCCAGCTGTCTTTAATGCACCACCAACATAAGGAACCCAACTTGGCGGCCAATTCCCCGCAATTTCTGCACCACCAGAATGATAGTTGGGTTGAATCATCATGATCCGCATAATCTATCTCCTAATTCTTGACAGATGGCTAGCATTTAATTGCTTGATAAAAAAGTGTCTTTTGGCGATTTCTACTATGAAGCGTTAAGGACAAATTGCAATATTTCTTACTAGTAATTTACATTTCTCTAGGAGAGAAATTAGTTAAGAAATATTCCCATGATTTCATCTTCTCAGCCTTGCAGATACAATGATTTTTTGTACCCATATTTCTGAATTTTCTATGAGAAGTTATAATTAGGACGTTGCTTTTCTCCATGACTTATCATTTTGAAATCTATCCTTATATAACTTTATAGTTATTTAGGCTTAATAATAAAGTGAGTGTTTTAAAACTTAACGATTAGGGAGTGAGTGGCGAGTTACTCATTGCCCACCTGTGACTGAGGTTGTCGAATTATATAGCGATTGCCAGTTAAGTGAGGTACACCATGAGTAATGAGTAATGAGTAATCAGTAATGAGTAATCAGTAATGAGTAATCAGTAATACCGTTTCTTGATGTAGCTTGCCTGGCGTAGCCATAGATGCAATTTATTCTGTAATGTAGAGACGTTGCATGCAACG
The DNA here is from genome assembly GCF_058172895.1 of Aliinostoc maniaoense. Taxonomy (NCBI): domain Bacteria; kingdom Bacillati; phylum Cyanobacteriota; class Cyanophyceae; order Nostocales; family Nodulariaceae; genus Aliinostoc; species Aliinostoc maniaoense. The sequence continues at coordinate 1,137,448 of NZ_CP187952.1, forward strand.
TCTCTACGTCATTTATTTGGCTAAAAGACAAATCTTAAAAATTAAGCTAGCATGGGTTTTGAATTAACTGTCAGTTTTAGAATTTATGCCTCAAAAACATCTCAGCAGTTCCCGAAAACCCAGTAAATTCAGACCAAAAATCAGCTATATTTTTGTAACAATGGTTACTTTAATAGTAGCTTTTCCTTGGTTGTACGAAATTAAAACCAAAGCGGGAATTAATATATCAAAAAGCCGCCATGCTGGGACGTTTTTAGAAAAACACACAAAGGGAATTTTTCGCTGTGAATGGCTGTATCCTTATAAGTGCGATCGCTCTCATATGAATTAGATTAGTATATCGGGTTTGTAGTAAGCACTTTAGTACTGAGAAAATTAGGACTAAAGTCCTTACTACAAACTTAAAGTCTTATGAACTCCTGAAAGATGGAGAGGAGATAAAAGGCTTCGTGCCATCTTCAGAATTACCACTAAATGCGTAGCGTTGTTCAGGAACAGGATAACCAGCTTCACCAAAGGTTTGTTTGATGACTTTATTGGTGTCAAAATAAACTTGCCAGTAATGTTCATTATTGCAATAGGGACGCACCGCTAATACAGTCCCGGCAAGATTGAAATCTAAAATCTCTACATCTGGTGCTGGGTTATTCAAAACATTGGGAATTTGGCTGACGCGTTGTTTTAATAGCCTAATTGCTTCGTTATGATCTACACTATGATGTAGTTGTGCTTTAAGATCCACACGACGGTAAGGATTGGCAGAAAAATTCTCAATATTATCAGAAAATACTTTATTATTGGCAATAATGGTCATCACATTATCAAGTGTATTGATAGTTGTGGTAAACAGTCCAATTTCTGCTACTGTTCCGGTGACACCTGCGGCTGATATCATGTCACCTGTCTTAAATGGACGAAAAATCATTAAAAAAGCACCAGCCGCAAAGTTGGCTAATAACCCACTCCAAGCCGCACCAATGGCGATACCAATTGCAGCTAATAATGCAGCAAAAGAAGTGGTTTCAACACCAAAAAAGCCGAGAATTGCTACAATTAGGATAATTTTTAGCGTTACTGAAACGATATTTAATACATAATTAATTAGTGTCGGCTCAATACTTTGGCTACGGAAACCGCGCCGGAGTAATTTTAAGCCAAAATCAATCAATCTTTGACCAATAATCCATATAGCGATCGCGCCTAATAATTTTAGTGCAAACTGTGTTAATAATGCAATCGCAACCGGAATAATTTGATTTAAATCCATAAATTTTTATTGACAATCAATCAACACGAATTTTTTCATTATTGGTGCTTGTAATAATGGTGTGAATAAGCATCAAACCCCACCTCTCCCTCAAGATGGATTATATTTATATTGGTTTGATGTCCTCATCTATCTGGCTACGGCTATAGATTTTCTCTCTTGGGAAAAATATTTATCAATAAAAAAGCAGGTAAATTATTAAATTTACCCACTTTTGACTGATACAGCAGATTCGATGTTTATGAGATACAGCAATTGATTGAAAAAAGTCATGAGTAATAAATTTACGCGATGTGCAACTTATTTTTGAAACCCCTCTCCATAGAGCGAAGCTCTTCTCGTAGAGTAACTCTCCCCTGCAAGGAGAAGCCACTGCGTTGGGCGGGTTTCCCGACTCCCTCAGTGGCGTTAGAGGCTTTGATTCTTGCTCCCCTTCCCTTGTAGGGAAGGGGTTGGGGGTTAGGTTTGAGAGAAAGTTGCACACGGCATAAATTTACTTATTACTCACTACTTATTACTCATGGTGTACCTCAAGTACTTCAAAAGTGCTGTATATTGTGCTGTTAATATGTTGCCAATCAGACCATAGTTTTGACTATGAGATAAATTCACTTAATGAGCCAGTAGGAACAACAGCATTCACAGGAATTTCTGAAGAATTGCTGACAGCGTAGCGTGTTTCAGGAGCAGGGAAACCAGCTTCGCCAAAGGTTTCCTTAATAGTTTTATTGGTGTCAAAATAAACTTGCCAATAGTGGTCATTATTACAGTAAGGACGCACTGCTAATACTGGACCTGCTAAATTGAAATCTAAAATTTCTACATCTGGTGCAGGATTATCGAGTACGTTGGGGATTTGACTGATTTTAGCTTTTAAAAGTGCGATCGCTTGGTTATGATCGACAGTGTGATGTAATTGGGCTACGAGGTCAACCCGACGGTAAGGATTCGCAGAAAAATTCTGGATATTATCAGAAAAGATTTTGTTATTAGCAACAATAGTTAAGACGTTATCAGGTGTATTGATGCTGGTGGTGAACAGTCCAATTTCTGTGACAGTGCCAGTTACACCGCCGGCGGTAATAAAATCACCCACACTAAAGGGACGGAAAACTATTAAAAAAGCACCGGCGGCAAAATTGGCTAACAGTCCACCCCAAGCCGCACCGATGGCGACACCAGCCGCCGCTAGTAAAGCCGCAAAAGAAGTGGTTTCAATGCCAAAAAAGCCCAAAATCGCCACAACTAGGACGATTCTCAAAGTTACACCAATAATATTGAGCAAATAACTAATTAGGGTTGGCTCAATATTTTGACTGCGGAAAGCGCGTCTTAGTAGCTTGACAGCAAAATCAATCAGTTTTTGGGCAATTAACCAAAGTGCGATCGCGCCTAACACTTTTAAGCCAAACTGTGTTAACAGTTGAATAGCAACCTGTCCAATCTGCTGAAAGTTCATAAATTATTCTTATCTTTAGGTGTTTATCAAAGAACATACTAGTAAAATCACCTAAAAATGCCGAAAAATACTTTTTTTTAATGTTTACAAACTGTCACTTTTTTCCTGTTTTCGTCGCGCTTCAATCCGATCAAATATTTCTTCAATGCTAGGATTTCCTAATATTTCATCTCTATCTCTTGTATAGTCACCACTACCCTTTTCAAATTGCTGCATAAATCGCGCCATACCAGCAGGGCCTAAAGCCTGTGTGAGAGCTTCTATTCCTAACCTTTTAATCTCAGCTTGAGTGAGCTTAGTTACATCGAGCATCTATAATACCTCCAGTACCCATCGTAATGGATTCTCTACTCTCACTTGTAACATGGCACTGTATCTTGCTGCTAAACGCAACATCCTGTCATCCGTTGTTAAGAAAATATCGGCATTTCCAGTTTCTGCACAAGCAAGATGAGCAGCATCAAAAGCTTTAAAACCAAGAACAGTAAGTTGTCTAGCACGGTATTTTACCTGTTCATTAGCTAAAATTTTGGTGTTTGCCATATCAGTCAAAATGATCATTTGCTGTTTTCTACCTCCATCTGGTGTCTGTGTCAACTCATCATCTATGACTTCACTACCTAATAATTGCCATTCACCAATTTGACAATGCGCTAAAATTATCCGCACTGCTTCAGTTTCCAAAATAATCCGTTCTTGTGTCTGATCATCGAAAGGCCGATTCAGACAACACACATCTAAATAAATTAAAAACTCCATAGGTACATCTTGCTCGGTATGATATTTAATCTGCAAGCATTTACCGAATAAGAAGTAATTATGACTCAGAACTACCGTATTACCCTACTTCCTGGCGATGGCATCGGCCCCGAAATTATGGCGGTGGCGGTAGATGTGCTGACAGTCATAGGAAAGCAATTTGATCTCCAATTTGAATTTCAAGAAGCTTTAATTGGCGGTGCAGCTATCGACGCAACAGGCGAACCTCTGCCACCTGCTACCCTCGACACTTGCCGTAATAGTGATGCTGTCTTACTCGCCGCTATCGGTGGGTATAAGTGGGACACTCTACCCTCTCACCAACGTCCAGAAGCAGGTTTATTAGGACTCCGCGCCGGCTTAGAACTATTTGCCAATTTACGTCCAGCCCAAATTTTACCCCAACTTATTGATGCTTCCACCTTAAAACGGGAAGTAGTGGAAGGTGTAGATATTATGGTTGTGCGTGAACTCACCGGGGGAATTTACTTCGGTAAACCCAAAGGAATTTTTACCAACGAGACAGGTGAGAAACGCGGTGTCAATACAATGGTGTATACGGAATCCGAAATAGACCGGATTGGTCGTGTCGCATTTGAAACAGCCCGCAAACGTGGGGGTAAACTGTGTTCAGTTGATAAAGCCAATGTATTAGAAGTATCACAATTGTGGCGCGATCGCATGACCAAATTAGCCGCAGAATATCCAGATGTGGAACTTTCACATCTCTATGTAGATAATGCAGCCATGCAGTTAGTACGCGCACCTAAGCAATTTGATACAATTGTCACAGGCAATTTATTTGGTGATATCCTTTCCGATGCTGCCGCTATGCTCACAGGTAGTATAGGGATGTTACCTTCTGCCAGTTTAGGTGCATCGGGGCCGGGAGTATTTGAACCAGTCCACGGTTCTGCACCCGATATCGCAGGGCAAGATAAAGCCAACCCCCTAGCCCAAGTTTTAAGCGCAGCCATGATGTTACGCTACGGCTTAAATCAACCCCAAGCCGCCGACAAGATAGAACAAGCCGTATTAAAAGTTTTAGAACAAGGCGATCGCACCGGGGATATCATGTCACCAGGAATGAATCTTTTAGGTTGTCGAGCAATGGGTGATTCATTAATGAAAGCTCTGGGTTAAGTAGGTTGGCGTAAATAATTATTGTTGGAATAGCGCAGGGGGCAGGGGGCAGGGGGCAGGGGGCAGGGAGCAGGGAGCAGGGAGCAGGGAGCAGGGAGCAGGGGGAGAAAGCGTTTGAGCCTTATTTGCTTTTCTTCACATAGTTTGGTTTTATTGCGCCAACTTACTTAAAAGTCAACAGTTATCAAGTAACTGATAACTGTTGACTGTTGAGTGATTAAACTCTAATTTGCGCTTTAGCTCATCTATACCAGGAGTGGAGAAGAAATTAATTCAACTCCACTCTTGGCGAATTTTGCAGGCGTTATTTATAGAGTTCTGTCGCTAAACGCCAAGCCAAAAAGCCTGGAACTAGTGCCACAACTAGAGCGATGTAAACTTGAGTATCAGAGATAGGCATGGTTGTAAACCTCCTGAGCGTCAAATTGATTTTTAAGAGTTCGTTTACTACTTTTCCTTGTTTTGCCAAAATTTTGGAACATCTTGTTGCATCTTGTAACAAAATCCCTGCTTAATTCGGTAGTCTGAGTTATTTTTCATAAAAAAAATTTATAGATTATGATACTGAATTGGGATAGGTAGTATTGTTTCCAGATTCTGGAATACGCTAAGAATATAGGCTTTTAATCCAAAATCCGTCTTGAAAAGTTTCCTACGGCGGGAAACCCGCCTACAGAACTTTCCGCAAAATCCAAAATCCAAAATTGCTATGAGTTGTTATTTAGGAATCGACTTTGGTACGTCTGGAGCGAGGGCAGTGGTAATTGATGAGGCAGCCCAAATTCAGGCACAAATGCGATATCCTTGGGCAGTAGGGGCGATCGCTGATGTCAGATCATGGGAAACAGCATTATGGACGCTGCTGGCACAAATCCCGGAAAATTGGCGGCAACAGATGAGAGCGATCGCTATTAACGGCACTTCCTCAACTGTGTTATTGTGTGATGATGCAGGCAACCCCATATCTACACCCTTACTCTACAACGATGGCCGGGCATCAATAGTCTTAGAACAATTGAGCAACATCGCACCGCCACATCATACTGTTTTAAGTGCAACCTCCAGCTTGGCTAAACTTTTCTGGATGATGCAATTACCAACTTTTAGCCAAGGGAAATATTTTTTGCATCAAGCCGACTGGCTGGGATTTCTCCTGCATGGTAAGTTGGGCATCACTGATTACCACAATGCTTTGAAGTTAGGTTATGACGTAGAACAGCTAGCATACCCAGAATGGTTGACAAATCTGCAACTACCAATTCAATTACCCCAAGTATTAGCCCCTGGAGAACCGATAGCAGAATTACGCCCTGAAGTTGCCCATCAATTTTTACTACCTGCTGATTGTTTAGTCTGTGCTGGTACAACTGATAGCATTGCAGCCTTTTTAGCCAGTGGTGCAACATCACCAGGAGAAGCCGTCACTTCCCTGGGTTCAACATTAGTACTAAAACTTTTGAGTCGTACCCGCACAGAAGATTCCCGATATGGTATCTACAGCCATCGTCTCGGTGATTTGTGGCTAACGGGTGGTGCTTCTAATACTGGTGGTGCAGTCTTAAGGCAATTCTTTACTGATGCGGAATTAGAAAATCTCAGTGCTGAAATTGATATTTCTCAACCTAGCGAGTTAGATTATTATCCTTTATTGACAACAGGGGAACGCTTTCCCATCAATGATCCTAATTTATCCCCACGACTCACACCACGCCCAAATAATCCCGTGGAATTTCTACATGGCTTGTTAGCAAGTATGGCTCGTATAGAAGCACGGGGTTATGAATTATTGCAACAATTAGGGGCAGATAGTTTAAATCGAGTTTATACAGCCGGTGGCGGCGCAAAAAACCTCACTTGGGCAGCCATTCGTCAACGCTATTTAAAAGTGCCAGTAGTTTCCTCTGTGCATACAGAAGCCGCCTATGGAACAGCACTTTTGGCTAAATCAAAAGAAGGCAGGGGAGCAGGGGAGTAGGGGAGCAGGGGGCAGGGGGCAGGGGGCAGGGGGCAGGGGGAGACAAGGTAGACAAGGGAGACAAGGGAGCAGGGGCAGAAAAACTCTTGAATTTTGAATTTTGAATTGATATGCCCAATTCCCATTTTCAATAATTCCGTATCTCTCCCAGTGACAATCAACATATGACGGCTGATACTGGGTTCATTAGATACCAGAATTTCTATAGTTCCAGGTTCGTCATCTGGGCAGCTATTTGGGGGTAGATGTATATCATCTATCCCCTTAACTAATTTATCAGGTCATTCCTTATTTTATTATTTTATCGCAAATATTTAGCAAATAAGCGGTTAATTGATAATTGCAAGGCTAATATAGGAATTTTTTGCGTAAATACCCTATCTTAAACAGTAGTAGCTTATAGAAGCAGATCAAGAAAAATACTTCTGCTTTATAAAATCTTTAAGCAGAGTAAAATTATGCTAGTTCTCAACCTAAAACAAAGATTATTACAAAGTCTGACTGTCTTAATGGTAGGGTTGTTTATTACTTCTGCCTATAGTTATTTTCGCTATAGATTTATTGCAAATCCCATATATTTAATTAATAGTCTACCGAGCAGTTTCTTTTTAGAGAAATCATTATCAGTAGATGCCACAGTTGATACTATTAACTTTAGTCATGATGGTAAAACTATCACTATCACTAGTGGAAAGAATATCCAAATCTATAATCTGAAAACCGGAGAAGAAATTGACATTCTCAAGGGTAATTCTTGGGGTGTTAATTCTGTTGTTATAAGTCCTGATGGCAAAATTCTGGCTAGTGGTGGTAGTGATGATACTATCAAACTTTGGGATTTGGCGACTAGAAAAGAAATACTTACTCTCAAAGGACATAATTTAGGTGTTAATTCTGTTGTATTTACCCCCGATAGTAAAACCCTAATTAGTGGTGGCTGGGATAATACTATTAAAATTTGGAATGTCACTACAGGGGAAGAAATTCACACGATAAAAGACGATGAAATCAAGGTTACTTCCATAGTTTTAAGTCCTGATGGTAAGACTATTGCTAGTGCTAGTTGGGAGATAGATAAAACTATCAAACTCTGGGATGTGAAAACAGGTAAAAAAGTCCACACTCTCACAGGACATTCATCTACACTACGAGCGATCGCTTTTAGTTGTGATAGCAAAACTCTCGCTAGTGCTGCTAATGATGATACTATCAAGTTGTGGAATCTCACAACAGGAGAAGAAATCCGCACTTTAGAAGGCTTTAGTGCTAAATCTCTGAGTTTTCACCCTAATGGACAAATCCTAGCCAGTGCAAATAACGCCAGTAAAAATCTCAGTCATGGTGGCAGTTGGGAAAGCGAAATTAAACTTTTAAACATCACCACCGGAGAAGAAATTCGCACTCTCAAGGGTCATATATTTGGCGTGTTTTCTCTGGCTTTTAGTCCAGATGGTAAAACTCTTGTTAGTGGTGGTGGAGATGAAACAGTGAAAATTTGGCGCATCTCAAATTAAAATCGTGTTCTGTTGCTGTAATGCTAATAAACCAGCACCATAAGCAGGTTCATGACGAGGAAAAATGATATTTACTTGGGGATATTTCTTAATTATAGATATCTTAAATCTCTCTTGTATTTCCGCTTTACCACGCCATACACTTCCTGTAGTCACGATTTCAAATACTGAGTCTGGGTTGAAAATACTGGCAATTACTGTAGATGTTGCTGTGACTAATTCTTGAATAGCATCATCAATGATATTGTTAGCAACTTCATCACCACAGGCGGCTGCTAAATCTACAATTGGTGCTAAAGCAGCTATTTCTTTAACTCCCCAGTCACCCCGATAAATGACTGCAATTAAATCTTCTATACTTGTTAAACTCAGATGTTGTGAAAAATCTTCTACAAGTCTAGTGTATTTTATCCGTCCATCATAAGCTTTTAACGATGCTTGCATTCCAGCAATAGCAATTTGATAGGCACTACCTTCATCACCTAAAATATATCCCCAGCCACCTACTCGCTTAATTTCTCCCTCAGCATTACGACCGAAAACTATAGAACCAGTACCAACTGCAACTACAATACCTTGAGGATGACCAATTCCACCCACTAAAGCAATTAAAGCATCATTACAAATAATGATGTTTGATGGTGGTAAATCCCAGATAATAGGTAAAGATTGATGATTTTGTAATTCTGTGACTATGCTTTTAACTATTTCAATATCTGCGGCACGACTAACACCAGCTAACCCCAGACATATTGATATAATTGTAATTGAGGTGGTTAACTTTAATGCTTCTTTAGCGGCTTGATAAATTGCTGCTGCAATAGATTGGCAAGCTGCTACTTTACCTATACTCTGGTAGTTGGATGCACCCGCTTCACCTCGTCCAATGATTTGATGTTGTTCATCCATTAATATACAGACAGTTTTACTACCGCCGCCGTCTATTCCTAAAACATAATTCATGACTGTTTTGATAATTTATGGTGTTTGTAGTAAGCACTTTAGTGCTGAGAGAAATCAGGACTAAACTTGGGTAGGGTGCGTCAGTGGAATAGAACCTAATTATACTCAAAAATTATTCATACTGACGCACCCTTGTATATTAAGAGAAATCAGGACTAAAGTCCTTACTACAAGCTGATTTATGGTAAATTAGTTTGTCTTTCCGCTTTTAAAGGAATGAAAAATAAAGTCATCATTCCAGGAATGGTTAATAGACAAACTAAAACAAAAAATAAGGGATATCCCAGAGAACTTTGCAAATAGCCGCTCACTATTCCAGGTAGCATCATTCCTAATGCCATGATGCCTGTAGAGATCGCAAAATGAGAAGTCTGATATTCTCCTTGAGAACTGTACATTAAGTAAACAGTAAAAGCCGTAAACCCAAAGCCATACCCAAACTGTTCTAAAGAAACTAGAGGATAGACTAATGTTAATGAAGGTTGATTATAAGCCATGTAAACATAAAACAAATCTGGTAAATTCAAGGCTAAAGCCATTGGCAGTATACATTTTTTTAAGCCATATCTAGATATAACTAAACCGCCAATTATCCCACCAAAAATTAGAGATACTACCCCAAAAGTACCATACACTAAGCCAACTTCCGATGTATTTAATCCTAGTCCACCTGCCTCTGGATTATCCAATAAAAATAAAGAGGCTATTTTCACAAGCATTGCTTCACCTAATCGGTAGAGCAATATAAAGGCTAAGATAGCGAAAATTCTTTCTTGTTGAAAATAAGAATTAATAATTTTAAGAAATGGTATCTGATTAACTTCTTGAGGCTGTCTAGGTTGATCAGATTCGGGTAATGGTAAAACTAAACGATGAAATATCAATAGTATTGCCAGTATGATAGCAGCCAAGGCAATTGCTACTGTCCAACTCAGGGGGATATTATTCAAGTATTTTTCTAATAAACCAGCGATAACTACTAAAAAACCAGAGCCGAAGATGACAGCTAGCCTGTAAAATAATGAGCGAATACCAGAAAAGAAAGCTTGTTGTTCTGGAGCTAACGCTAGAAGATAAAAGCCATCGGTAGCAATATCATATGTTGCGGAAATAAACGCTCCTAATGTTAACGCTGCTAGGGAGATAAAAAAGAAATTGGGCAATTGTAAACAAAAGGCTACTATACCCAAACAACAACATATTGCTAGTTGGCTAGAAAGCATCCATTTTCTTTTTGTTGAGTAAATATCAACAATTGGCCCCCAAAACATCTTAATTACCCAAGGTAGATACAAAAAGCTAGTCCATAGAGCAATTTGTGCGTTACTGATGCCAAGTTTTTTATAAAAGATAACAGAAACGGTGTTAATAATGACGTAAGGTACACCAGAAGTAAAATATAATGTGGGAATATATTCCCAAGGGGAAGATTTAGCAGGATTCCGCATTAATTTGCCTAAAAAAAGTTTGTAAAAGCCTCTAAATAAGTTGATGATTTTTACCTATTTAGGAATACTTCCTGAAGATTATAAACGCTAATCGCAGCATTAATTCATTCAAAAAAAATATTGATTATCCTATCTTTGGCGTGGTAGGTAATATCAATTGTGTAGCTTGCTACTATTCCCTAGGGGATAACTGTTACCTGGCGAACACAGCGATCGCATTTTTTTTAGCGACAATTGATTGTTGGTGCGTGACGCTATCACTCTCACGACTACGTTGCAATACTTTTGCAGCGTCACAGAATCTACATAAAATATGCCAGTATTATCTATGAATTTGCGTCAAATAAATGATGTAGAGACGTTGCATGCAACGTCTCTACAGTACAGAATAAAGTCCATCTATGGCTACGCCAGGCAAGCTACATCAAGAAATTGTATAAGTTGTATAAACATCTAAGCTCATTAATATAGTTATTAATACTTATTTCTTACGATAGAAGGAAAATAATATATTAATGAATAAATTACTGGTAAGTGTTTTGCAAAATTAATTAAATCATGAACATTATCGCTTGGATAATTCTTGGTATTATTGCCGGAGCGATCGCTAAAGCTATTTACCCTGGTCGTCAGGGCGGTGGTATCATATCAGCAATGATTTTAGGGGTGATTGGTGCTTTAATTGGTGGTACTTTAGTAGCTCTTTTACAAACAGGAAGACTACAACTAACAGCAGCTACCTTAAGTATTCCCGGTCTTATAGTTGCTATTATCGGTGCAATAATTGCTATTTTTATCTGGGGTTTAGTAACTGGACGTACCAGTCAGTAATTAATCAATTCAACATTCAAAATAAAACATAAAAACTCCACTGCTTAAAAAAGTGGAGTAATTTTAAAATTTTAAATCATAAACTCAAAATAATTCGTAATTACGAATTACGAATTACGTAGGCGTTAGCCTTCTCGTAGATTATTACGAATTTTAAACACCAACTTTAGCTTTTGACCAAACACCGTTTTCGTCTTCATCAAACTTTTGATGCACATCTGCCCAAGCTGCTTGTTCTGCTGTAAACTCATCGCTAGTTTCATTTAACACAGCATTATAGCGTTGAATAAATGTCTTTTGAGCTTCTGAGGAAAGATGAGAACGCACTTCAGGCGATAAGTCTTCTGGACTGTTACAAGGCCCTGAACAGGGATGAGTTAAAGTTTTGTCAATAGTATTAATTTCTTCTGCACCAGCACTTTCTAGGAGTAACTGAAATTCACCGGCGCGATCGCTTGGCACTTCTACCATCAGTAAAAACTCGCCAGCTTGTAGACGGGTTTGATACACGGCTGCCTTATCTTCAGGCATTCCCAAGGCAGTGAAAACCGATACTAAACCAGCACCAGCACTACCTGCGATCGCACCACTAGCAGCCCCCAATAATAAGGCACTAATAGGCCCGGCTGCAACGATAGGGCCAATAAAAGGAATAAACAGCACTCCCACACCTGTCAGCAAGCTGAGAAATGAACCAAACAAAGAACCAAAAATTGCCCCAGTTCTTAAACCTCCCAGAATCACATCCCTTTTAGTAATGAATCCCGCAATACGAGTTTCTGATTGGAAGTTTCTACCCATGACCGAAATATGATCTCTAGGTACACCTCTATCTAATAAACGTCGAATTGCATCATCAACTTGCTTCTGTTCTTTAAATACAACAGAAATTGTACGTTCTGCTTGATAAACTTCTGCCACTTGCATACTCCTTAAATACTGGAATTGGGAATGGGGCATTGGGAATGGGGCATTGGGCATTGGGGTAAAAATCTACCTTGTCTCCCTCTGCCCCCTGCTCCCCTGCTCCCTGCCTCCCTCTGCCCCCTGCCTTACCTACACACCCACAGGGGTTTTAGTTTGACGTGCAGGCTGTGTACCACTAGGTTGTACTGCTTCTCCTTCAATAAATGAGCGCAACATCCAAGCCATCTGTTCGTGATCTTCCATGAGTTCGGTGAGAAAATCGGCTGTTCCTTGATCATGGAACTCGTCACCACTACGATCTACATGGTCTCTTAAGTTGCGAATGATTTGCTCATGATCTTCTACGAGTCGCGCTACCATCTCAGTAGCACTAGGAACATCTCCGCCATGTTCTTTAAGGGTTGTTATTTCTAAAAATCCCCGCATTGTGCCTACAGGATAACCCCCTAAAGCACGAACTCTTTCGGCTAACTCATCAATATTTTCTGTTAGCTCTTCGTAATGTTCTTCCCAGAGTTCATGCAGACTACGGAATTGAGGGCCAACTACATCCCAATGGTACTTTTTGGTTTTGACTAATAGGAGGTAAGAATCTGCTAAATCTTGATTTAACAAATTAATTACACCTTGACGTTGTTCTTCAGTTAAACCAATGTTAATAGTACGCATTGCTTTCATTTCCTAAGTTAACTTATCTACTAAAATCGCAAAAAATGGGGTTTCAGCACATCAATCAAAGGAAAGATTATAAAATAGCAATTTACTATCTCTAAAGTAGCAGTAGATGCCTTAAATCACATAAAAAAGCATCTAAAAAACGGTATTTATGCTGATAATCAATCTTTATAGAATAGAGTTTTACCTGCCAAATATGACCTATAGCAATCCAGTTTGATTTCTGAAAAAATATAAGTATATGTAGGGTGTGACTATCACTAACACACCCTACTTGTGATTCAAAAATCAAATATGAATCTTATAGTTATTTATTACCAGTAACTTTTTCCAAGAAACTCTTAACTTCATCTTCTACAGAAGTTGCACTTTGGGAGTTTGCTGGACGTTTCATTTTGTCGATATCAGCAGCACCCTGTACTTCATTGAGTCCCTCGTTGGATTTCTTTTGTACCTCTTTGAGTGTGGGGGGTGCAGACTTAGCTACTTCATCAGTTTTGCGTTGTGTTTCTAGAAGTTGTGTAGTAGCTTCGGTTGGTTCGCTTTGGTAGCTTTCGATAGCAAAGGCGGGAATTGTGCTAGATAAAAATATGAGCGCGCAGGTAAAAGCTACAACCAGAAACTTGAGTGGATTTAAAGCCAATCTAAAAATTTTCATTACTGATCCTCAATTACATTTTGCAAAAGACATCACTTAAGTGAGTTGATCACAATTTCTTGAACGTTCAACTCATGTCTATTTTTGTTGAAAGCTTGTGTCAAAATCCTGATGATTTGCTATATTATTTAAATAGAGAAATAATAAATTAATTGTCTATCAGGATATTTTTTTAACAGCAAGATTCACGCAATAATTTCATTGTTAACCAAAAAAACATATTTAAAATCGACCCAAAGAAGGAAATTTAATGTTGTAATTTAAACAATGAAATCCTACTTGTGATACATGAGAAATAGTATGGTCAACCTAAATAATTAATAAATTAAAATCGAGGTAAAAGCAATAATTATCTATGACTTTAGGTAGAAGTTTTACTGACAGTAAAATTACTAAAAGGATTGATTAATATTACTGAGAAGGTAGTCAGTAGCATACTTGCAATACTTATAAGACTATTTGTTAACCTGACGAGATTTTTAAGAGAAAACCGCGATCGCCTCAAATTTACTGTACGCGAATGCGCTGATGATTGAGGATGGCATCTTCATAAATTCCGCAAAAACACGGTTACGTTAATTTGTGCTTTTGATCAACACTGCGATCATCAAGTTTATGAGGGGACTGTGATGATTAGCCCTGTAACTAACGTTATCCGATGCAATGTAGAAAAAGCTAAAGAAGTTGGTCTTAAATGGGAAAATGCTTCTTGTAGCGAACTGAGAGCTTATTGTTTAGAAATTCTTAAGGAAATCGGATGTAATGATACGGAACTTCCGCATAACTTACAAACGCGAGAACAACAATTAAATTTCATTACAGGTTTTGCATCTTTTGCCTTTGGGGAGGTTCAAAATGTTCAAAGCTGTAATTGAAGATATTTTTTATGATCCTGATGGCTCAGAAGAGGCAAGTTTACCTGCAACCGATGGAGATTTGTTGATTTTGACACAAAGGCTTTGTGATCAAGAAGTTCCTACCAAGGTGTTCTTTCAAGCGATCGCCATCGCGGCTTATGATGGTGCGGCGGCTTTCCGCTATGCTGATAATTATCTCAATAGGGTTAAACGTCAGCGTCAGCGTAGACGCAAAAATGTAGTTTTGTTAAGACGGTCGTTGCGTAATTTTGAGCAAAATTAATAACAATTACCAAAAAATCACAGGTGTAGGTTTTTCACACCACGGCGAGATTCAAGCTCTTTCAAAATTTCCTCTTTAAAATTGTTTTTCTGGCATTTATTGCATTTGCTAAAAACCTACACACAGATTAATTGATTGTCAACTACTGGATTTAATTAAAACTCATTTAGCGAGAAACTCTCACACATGATTCTCCAGCAGGAGGAGGATCAGCAAACACAGCTAAAGTATGATATTCCGGTGCTTCATCCCCATAGAGAACCCTAAAAGTATATAGTTTTGGTTGACCTTGAGCATCGGTAATTACGGTTAAAAGTGTATTATTAGTGTTGGGTAAACCGGGAATATTTAGTTTCGGAATCCGTCGCAGTTGGATGACATTAGCTCCTGAGTTTTTACAGTCTCCTGTGTTACCCCTGTCTGGGCCAAACTGCATACACATAGGGCCGTCAAAGTCTAATGTTACCTGTGATGGGTCGTTAAGCCAAACTTTTCTAATGGTTTCACCTGCGGGAATAAAGCTTAAGTTTGTCCCTTGTTGATACCAAACTTTAATGGTAGGTACAACCCCGCTTAAACCTTGGGCTTGACAGGAAAAAATCGAGCGCAGAACGGCGTTATTAGCCATAGCCCGACCTGCTAATAATAAAATGGCAGTTGCAAATATTAGAGAAACACCGTTGCAGAAATGACGATGTAAATAAAACTGCATAAACTGGTATTTTTTCATCTTATAATTGCAAAGATTGATTGACATATATCTCAACTTCAGTACCGGCAGGCAACAGCCAAATGTTGCTTTGTTGCATCATTTGCGCGATCGCTTGTTGATTGCGCTGGGAAATTTGCGGAACTACGGAATTTAAACCGCCTTCCAGGACTCCCGCCCAGATATTTCTACGGTTAGAGTCGTTGGTGACAACGGTACTACCACCGTTGACTGTGACTTGAGAATCGACACGATTATATAATTCTGCGGCTTTACCAATGCCACCTAAGACAAATAATCCTGCATCCATTGAGGCGATTGACGAGCTGCGATTGGGATATTGCCGTGCTACGAGGGGTCTACCTCCAGAAGCACGGATGAGAAGGGCATTTTGTGGGATGTCTCTTTCTGTGAGGTTGCCGTTATCTGGAATAATCACCTTGACTATGTTCAACTGCACTAAACCCTGTTCGGAAATAGAACTGACTTGGGTTAATAACTCAGTTTTAGCAGGTAAAGCGATCGCCCCATCTGTGCCTTTGAGTGGTTCTCGTAGTTGCACAACAAATACATTGGGGTTTTCGTTATTATCATTACCTCGTCCTCTAGTATTTTCACCAAATACAGCCGTGGCGAGGACACCTTTAGCACTAGTTCCCACCTTCAGGGCTTTAGGAGCTTGGTATCTTGCTTGACTGATCATCGGAGATGTTCTCGGTGGTTGAGAAGTTCTAGAATTGACATCTGCCGGTGGCACGTAATTATTAGTTTCTGGTGGTGCAGTAGCTGTAATTTTCGGTGCATCACCAATATTCACCTCGCCATAGCTACCCAATTTAGCTAACCTTGACCATTCGCTAAAGGGGTTGGGTGTAGCTGGTGCGGTGGGAGGTGCGACTGGTGGCGGTGGCTGGGTAATGGGAGTATTAGCTACAGGGATGGGTGGTGGTAGATAAGGAGGGTTGGCTGCAACTCGCTCAACTATCACAGTCCGGGTTGCAGGCTGGGTTGATAATCTCGGAGTCGTCGCACCAGCATTATTTTGTGTAGTGGGGGTAACTGTTGGACGTGGAGAGGGTGTAGTAGCATTTCTCAGATTTTGTTGTGCTATCTTCACCGCCTGAGCTTGTTCAGCTAGAGCTAATTTAGTTTTGAGAGTTTCTACTTCTTGTTGCAGGTTTGGTTCAGGAGATAAATTCGTCACTGGTGATGGCGTGGGAGAGGTAACTAAATTATTCGGTTTTGACTTTTGATTGTTCCCGCTCATCATTTGCGATAAAAATACCCCGGCTACCAACACGAGAGTTAAGGTAGCTGTACCGACTAAGGCTAATTTGGCAAAGGGGTTAGCAGCTAAGGGTTGTTCAGTTTGAGCGGCTGGGGGTGGGGGTGGTGATGGTTGTTCTGCTAAAGATGGAGGATTAACATCAACAGATTCTGCTTCTAAACCCACTAATTTCGCCATCTGTGATTCCCAATTATCTAATTGGTAATTTTCAGTGGTTGACTGGGGGGAAATTTCGGAACTTGGAGAATAGGTAGTCATGGTGTAGTACTTAGTTGGAATTACCGGAACAGTTTTTGTCTTTGAGGTCGCAGATATTGTAAATTTCTAACCGAGCTTCACCCAGACGGTAAGCAGCTAATTGCCAGGGTAGGGGTGTAGTGGGGAGAGAAATTGGTGATTCATCTATAGCTCTGACTAAAATTTGTTTATTAAAGGGAATTGACCTGCCTAAGTTGTCTGAATTATTAAAGATGATTTGATTAGCTAGTATTTCTACTTTCCATTCTCCTTCACGCAGTCCGGTTGGTCGAGAAATTCTTTGAATGACTAATATATGTTGATCACTTCTGTTAGTATTGCCAAATTTCCCTGAGAAATTCAAGTTATTGATCTCAGATAAAAATTTTGATTGTAAATTGGTAGCTAATAATGAGGAACTAGTTTCCCAGATAGTTGCTTGTGGCTGTTGGGATGACCAAGTGAGCATCAGCGTCATGGTTTCACCGACAAAGCGGCGAATTGTTTCGGGATGTCTTTCTGTGCTTGGTTTTGGGTCTACTGTAATGGCATTACCGTTAGCAAGTTGTACTAAAGTACGTGGTGTTAGTCGCTGACTTAATAGCTGTAACATTGACCCATGAAACATTAGTAACAGTAAGGTGAACAGGTGTAAACTAAATGTCCCTACTGCTAACAGGGGGAGAATACTATTTTTTCTAGTTTCTGATTTGAGTAATTGCATAGTTTGTAGTAAGGACTTTAGTCCTGATTATTCATCTAAGAAAACTATCATTTGTACAGGGATTAGCTTGATTATTATCTCCATTGTTATAGTTATCTATTAAGCATAAATTGCGAATTTCATAAATTTCTAATTTGTCAGTGCGGCTACTATAAATAGCCTTTTGTAAGTCGGTGCTATTTTCTGCTAAGGGATAAGGAAAATAATCTACTGCCCGCACTAATATATCTTTATTAAAAGGAGTAATTAATTTTTTACCATCCACAGATTTTTTTTGAATTAAGTCAGCTACCATTCCTACCCGCCACTGACCAGGGGAGATTTGTACAGGGGGATAGACTCGTTTAATAATTAATTCTGCGGTGATAATTTGGTTGGGGTTAGTAGCAAAAATTTCTGGGGGAGTCATATCAGCCACTACACTCAAAAAGCCTTTGCGAAAGTCTTCAGAAATGGCAAAACTTGCTATCCAACTACTCGTAGTTACTTTTTGACTACCACCGCCTGGGGTTCTGACTAAAATTCCTGGGTCGGGTTTGGGTGTGGCGACTTCTTCAATAGTTTGGGGGGGTAGAGTTCCCGACCAATTAAACATGGACATCATTGTCTTACTGACGAACTGACGAATGGCTTGGGGTTCTCTGGCTAGTTCATCAATATTGTTGATAGGTTGGCCGTCAATTGTCTGCACGAAAGTCGGGGGTTTGCGTAGGCTTAATTGACGAATTGTTATACCTTGTAACAAGAAAATTAATAATACTAATAAATGTAAACCGAAAGTGGCGATCGCAAATACTGTCAACGCACTAATTTTTTGTTCTTTTTTTCTCGTCAGCAAGTTAGCCATTGCTCATTAACCCCCATAATTTTAAATTCTGTCTCTGATTAATTCTGATGAATGACTAATAGCATTAAATACTGACATTCCCCCTAAACCAGCTAAAATTAACGATAATACGGGGGCTAAAATCCCCAAAAAGATGATAAACCACATTAAATCAGGATTAGCATTGGGGTCTTGTGCTGGGCCATTCATGATCACGGCGGCAGTGAAAACGGCAATAATATTAAAGGATATTTTGGCAATTCCCGCCGATAAAAATCCTGTCACCCAAGCGAAAATCGGCTTACCAGCTACAGGTAATAAAGAACCACCCACAGCTAAAGGGCCTAAAGCTGCTATTAACAACATAGTGGCTTCAATTAAGTTTTGAAAGGCGAATTGTAAGGAAATTAAAAAGTTTTTAATTGTGGTTTGAGCGGTATTACCTAATAAAGAGTTAAAGTTAGTTTCGGTAACAATTCCTGTGCCGAATCTAATTTGATTGACTTGATTTTCTAGTCTATTAATCCAAGTTTGATTCCCGTATAAATTTCTGTATTCCCGCCAGAGGTTATCAATTCTTTCGCTGGCTTTGGTTAAGCATTGGCTTTGTTGTTCTCCTGTGAGGGACTGACAAGGACGTAGTAAAGAACCAGCTACTTCTTCGGCTACACTCATATTTAATGCTTGCTGGTAAACTTGATTGGCGTTGGCTGTAGTAATAACTTGCTGGTTGACTGTATTAATGAAGTTTCTCACGCCTAATGTTAAGTTTGAGAGAATGCTACCATTACCAGGGTTACTGAGTAAAACTACGACGATAAAAGGCCAAACAAGTGCTGATATAGGACGGGAATATTCACTGTGAATTACGTCTTTTAGCCATTGCATCATGAAAAATAATAGTGTACCAACGGCGAAGAATACACCTAGGTTGGTTAATGCTCCATAGAGGTTATTGTTGGTGTTATTTTGGAGTAAGTCTAGCCATTGGTTGTCCCAGCTTTCGGCTAGGCGGCGCGCGGTTGTAATACCACTATTTAGGGTGTCGGTAATGCCAATTTCTGCTAGGATTTGTGTATAAAAGGACATTTTAATTTACATGGTTGGGAAGATGTTTTTGGTTGGTTGATTTTTTCACGCAGAGGAGGCAGCGCGTTGCGGGGGTTTCCCCCGTTGTAGCGACTGCCGTCACGCAGAGACGCAGAGAGAGATTTGGAGGTTGATGGGGGTTTGGATATAAGATGTTTTATGATTAATTTTATGGTTTTGTACCAAATAATTCTATTTGGGAGGTGGTGCGTAATAGTCTGGCGGCTTCTGTGGCAGAATCTAATCTGCGCGCTCGATTTGATTCTTCTATTTGTTGGGAAATGTTGGCTAAGTTTAAGTTGGAATATTGGATAAATTGGTTGGTTTGTATGTTTTGGGCTAAGTTTTCGGCTATCAGTTTTGATTGTTCGCTCTGGATTTTGATAGTTTGATACTGTAAATTAGATTGTTCTCCAGCAATATTCTTAGGATCTGGAGTTATTTTTGCCAAAATTTGGCTAAGTAAGTTATCAGATTCACTACTGATATTTATAATGTTTCTGATTGTTTGTTCTGTATTTTCTAATTTGTTCTTAGTTCGGAGTTGGGCATCTCTACCTAAAACACCTACTACGGCACTACGGGTTACTATCCGATTGATTTCGTTGTTGACTGAGTTGGAATATACTGCTTGATTATTTTCAAATTTATCAGGGATAGAATTAAAGAATAAAATACTTTGTCGGGCTTGTTTACCGGCTTCTATGGGATTGAGTATATTCAAATCACCACGAGAGGTATTGACGGCATTTTGGGGGGTATTTCCTAATGTGTCACTCAGGTTATTTCTGAGGTAGTTTTGAAAGTCTGTAGAGTAATATTGGAAGTCTGTCCAGACTTGGCCTAGTTGTGCCATTGCTGGCAAAATTAAGAGGGCTGAAAATGTCAGAGTTAATAAAGTGGTTTTTTTCATATATCTATCATCTCAGTCACATAACTTAATTTTGAATTTTGAATCTTGTAACTTTGTTGCCGTAGGGAATTTTGAATTTTGAATTTTGAATTTTGAATTGATAAGACTAACTACCACGCAACGAAGCTATTAATTGCCGGGCAAAGGTGGATATTGCTTCATATTTATTACTATAAGTTTGCATTGCTTGTTGACGGGCGGTTTGTTCATTGGGATTATTAGCAACTACGGCTAATTGTTCGTAACCTGGATAGTAACGACAAAAGGTAGGAATGCCGTTATCGTCTAGTAGCCATTGGCTATATACTCCTTCTTTGCGGGGGAAAAAGCTTTCGGTGGCATTGCGGGAAATGATTTCACGGGGATATTTTAAGATGTTGACAAAACTATCGACAGCTACCGGTTGAATACGCCCAATTAAACGGGTGGAGAGGTTTTGTAATATCTTGGATGCGGCTCTTGATTTGGCGATGGTGTCGGGGTCTTGGGCTGATAAGATGACTCTAATACCAGCTTTTGCACCGTTGGCGCACATTCTGCCCACTAGGTCGGAAATCTGGTCAAATTCAAATAAAATTGGGGCTTCGTCAATAAAGAAGATGGAGGCGGGACTACTTAAGGCACGGCGCAAGGCGGCAGAATAGGCACTTAAGGATAGTACTGCCGCATCTTCGTTATCGGAGAGGTTTCGCAGTGCAAATACTAAAAGTTGGGCATCGGTGGGAAAGCTGGAGGGTGCAGAGATGGCTTGTCCAACACGGCTGGATAACCAAAATCTTAAGCGCAGGTGAATTTGACTGAGGGCATCTTCTACCCTGCCACTGACAGCATCAAGGCGCAGATGTTCGGGGGAACAAAAATACAAAAAGTCTTTGAGGGTGGGGGTTTTTTGCCAAGCTGGAGAACCAAAGCCGCCTTCTATGGCCATGCGATAGCGTTCTTGAATGCCGATATCAGCAAAGAAGGCACTTAAGGCTAAGTTGATGAGAGAACGGACGGTTTGGGCTAAAAGTTGATTATCGCTGGATGAGCCTAAGACCATTGTCATTAAGGCTGATTCTAAAAAGGCGGTATAATCTAGTAGGCGATCGCGTTGTTGTTCTGGTTCAAGCGATCGCAAGTCTGGTTGTTCAAATAAGTTATTGGATTGTTTGGAAATATCAAAGTAAGCTCCGTTGCCTCCCATGAACTCGGTATAGTCGGTAAAAGTTGATGTGCCGTCTGGTTTGGGGAAGTCTAAGGCGACTACAGGAATGCCATGTGCTAAGGCTTGGGTTAAAATTCCTGAAACTAATACTGATTTACCTGCACGGGTGGTAGCAAATAAAGCTAAATTTTTGTGTTGATGAAATAAGTCTAGATGTATCGGTGTACCGCCTTCTTCGGCTATTAATTCAAAGCCTTTTTTATCTCCGGCTTTGGTGACTACTAAAGGCATCAACCCCGGTACTTCACTGGTTAAATATAACTGACGACGGTTAAATGGTTTAACTAGTAAACCTTCCCAAACTATGGGGAGAGACTGTAACCAAATTTTCCAGGCATATTCTATTTCTCTCACTACCTGGGCTGGACGTTGAAAACAGTTTTCAATATATCTTGTGGCTTCGTCTAATTTTTCTACTGTGGGACGATGCACAAAAATTGCTATCCCCGTATAAATGGGAACTGCACCTTCATATAATTGTTCTTGGGCAGCAACGGATTTTTTTAATTTTAATTGGGCATTGACATCAATGGTTCTACTTTTTTCCTGCGCCATCATTGCTGTCATATTTGACTGCTTGAGGACTCGCTGCAAGGTGGTTTTAACTAAAGCTGGGTTGGCGGCTGTCAATTCACAGAAAATTTCTGTATCTACTACTGTTTCCCTCGCTAGTAGTTCCCATAAATACCGCAGTTGGGCGAATTTATTCGGCCAGCCACCAGGTTTTTCTAAGAAAGTCAATGCGCCAATATAATTATTTTTGACATTTACCCATCTGCGATCGGCACAAGGTACACTAGACTCCATCAGCATGGTTGTACTGTGGATATTTTCTATCAGCAATTTTGTACTGGGTAAATCGGAATAAACTTGCTCGTGCAGTCCATTCTCATCTAAGCTCACTAGTTGGGGAATGGGTATCGGTTGAGTATCGTTAAACCGTTGCCATATATTTTCCCAGAGTTCTTCTGCATTTAATGGTTTAATATCTAAACCCATTTTGTTAGATAACAATTGTTCCCAACGACAAAACCCTTGTTGGTAAGCTTTGATAATAACTGTTTCTATGCGTTGATTTTCAATATCGGCAAGATCACCCTTAAATTTTAACCACCAATCTTCAGCTTGTACTAATAGTTTTTCAATCCAATCATTAGCTTGTGTTGAATTTGGTTCAATGGTGTAAGTTACATAAATTTTCAGAAATTTCGGCTTACGTAGTCCAGCATTGGTGAGTTCTTTGATTCTGGCTCTTTCTGCCATTAATAAATATTTGATATCCCGTGAGGCAGCAGATTTAATTAAGTCTGTCAGTTCTGCTTGTCGCTGGGCATCAGAACTAAAAGAACCCATGTGTAATGTCATTCTTTCCCCATCAGGGATGTCTTTTAATCCTGATTCAAGATTATTAAAAATTGTGTCTATTTGTTCTTTTCTTAAGGTAGTATGAATACCTCGACACTCAAAACCAAAAACAAAGCAGAATCTATCTTTTTGAGTTCCTTTAGTTAAAATATATGCCCCAATATCACGCCCATCTAAGGCAATACGCAGCATTGTTGACAAATGCAGTGCATCTTCAAAAGGCGTTAATCTACTTTCTTGTCCGGCGATGCCGACGCTTTGTTTTCCGATTTTTTGCTTCATGGTTAACTTCTAACAAGCTTTGATAACGTGCAAAGCCTCTTGTCCAAGTGGGAACTCCAATAAATTTACTTAAAAATCGCCAACTCCTACCTCCAGATAATATCCACCAAGTTGCTATTCCCCAACCCGCAATTAATGCCGTCCATAACCAGCGTTGAAAATCATCTGCAAACAGCCCCCCAAAAATGCCATTGATGATAAAATATGCGGCTAAAACAATTACTGTCCAGGGAAATATTTGGTCGGCAGGAATAGGGCCTAATGATGGTTGTGAACCTAAAATTTGATTAACTGGGCGAAAATCTGGTTGCCGTTCCTCAGACATAATCTCTTAATACATTTGACTTTAGTTATTTGTATCACCAATTACAAACCCTGTGAGAACATCTGCCACAGTTACAGCTACAACAACTAATAAAGGAGTTCTGGCTACACTTTGCCAATCTTCATCTTTACGGACTGCATTGATTACCCCAATTAAGGAAACAGCTATATACAGTAAATAAATAGCACGTAATACGTTGAATATTAAACCAACTGCCAGTTGACTATTATTATTTGATGCTCCTTGCGTTAATGTTTTGTTAAAGAAATCCTCAGCCCTTCTAAAAAATTGTGCCTGTGCTGGTGCAGCAAAGTAATCTAACCAAAATAAGCTCAAAATCAGAGCCACAGCCAGAATTTGATAGATAATTAACCACCGTTTTGGTAAGTGCGATCGCTGCCCAATTTGCTGAATTACTATGGTGATTAAACTGCCAAATAGCAAACAAAAAATTAACAAGGGGCTTTTGAAGCTGATCACGATTAAAAATACAGCACAAGCTAGTAAAAATGGGACTGATTCAATTAAATTCAACCACAAAAATTCTAATACCTTGCTAATTTTCTCAGTAGCTTGTCCTAGTCCGGCTGTGAAAACCCGATCAATTTTCTTGGCATGAATACTTGGTTTAGGCATTGACTAATTTCCTGGCTAACTGTTGCAAATATAGGTTGGTTGTGATATCAAGGCTTTGATAATTTAACATGAGATAACACCTGTTATACAAAAATCTCTAGACCTTTCCTTAGAATATCCACCCCTCCCATTAGCTATTGTTAAAATTCAGTTAATAGGGTCTTAACATTACGTTAAATAAAGTTTTTTGCTAGCATCTAATTACCGATTTTGTCACTCCTGTAGATTCATCATCGTTAGTTAGGATTACAAGTTTGGCTGATTCATTAACCACAAGAGCAATTCTGGTAATTATTCATAAAAATTTTGCAATTAGCAGGTAAATTAATGCTATATTTAGTCTTGATCATGATTAGATTTAATTTTTACGACTTAGCCCAACTGGCACATTTTTTATGTAGGTTGTGTAACCCTGCGAAAGTATTTGAACGTAGTCATGAGAGTTATAGCGTCACCCACCAATCATAGATTGTGACACTTCCGTAAATCCTGATTTGAATATACTAAACCTAAAATAACTCCTCTTGCTTCATAAATATACTTTGGTAAATAGATTTGATGCCCTTGACCCATAATTACAGGTCAAAGGCTCTGTTTGAGTATGTAAATGATTAACTTTTGGTATCTCAAGCGATCGCCTTTGTGATAACCTTTGCACTAGGTTACTGGATAGGGGGTAAAATGTCTAGTCTAAAAAGCTACTACTTCCTAGCTACAGTTATCAGTTATCAGTTATCAGTTATCAGTCAGCTAATAACTAACCCACCACCAATTTAACTACCTTGTCTCCCTTGTCTCCCCTATCTCCCCCGTCTACCTTGTCTCCCCCTGCCCCCCTGCTCCCTGCCCCCTGCCTACAGTTCTCTAATTTTGAATTTTGAATTTTGAATTGATATGCCCCCTACCTACATCACTGGCAATGTAGATATTCAATAATAGCCTGGGCGATCGCCTGATTACCATCCTTAGCTAAAGGTTGTGCTTTTTGTGGTGGTAGCATTGGTTGATGTAGGAAATCCCAGTTACCACCAAAAAACTCCTCTGGCTTAATAATTTGGTGAAAGTTGTAGTTTCTCAACCCTTCTAATAGACAAGGTGCTTCCGCAAAATCATCACGGGGGATAGTAATAAGAGGCACATCTAATAAAGTGGCTTCGGAAAATGTGCCGTAACCAGGCTTAGAAACTAATCTCCCACAAATCGGCATAAAATCTACAGGGCGGAATTTGCGGTCATGAATCTTGATAACATTAGGTAAATCAGGGGCAGACTGATCAAAGATAATAAATTGCCAGTCGGGAAAATCGCGGAGGTTGTGGTAGGGAATTTGTTGCAAACCCAAACCGCCAAAACTGAGCAAGATAGTTTTATCTTGGGGTGCGGTGATACCCCAAATATTACGAATTTCTTCAGGAGCGTAACGGGGAGTACCACCAGTTAAGCCGACATCGGTAATATTGGAGAAAGCCTGCAATGGTTCGTGAAACGGTAAACGAAACAAGCGATCGCATTTAGCATAACATTCACTAATCCAATCAGCGATCGCTATAAATTCCCCACCCCAGTCACGATAAATAAAATCCCAGCCGAAATTACTCATCATCCAGCAAGGAATACCCGCTTTTTCAGCAAATAACGGCGCAAGGAAAGGAATATCAGCTAATATCAACTGCACCCGATTTTGGCGAAGGAAATTTACTTCCGAAGCAATTAACGAATTTTGCTGTTTTTTAATCTCCAGCAACTTCGCCAAAGTCGCCGCCTTATCCATATTTAAGCTATCGCTTTGCACCACACCCAAATCAAAAGCGCGGGGACGGTGGATAAAATCACCCTCGATATAACACTCCAGCAACCACCGAGGCGCGGTAGTCACCATAATTAACAGCACTTCAGGACACATCTTTTGAATTGTCCCTGCTACCGAGGCGGTACGGGTAGCATGGCCAAAACCATGATTTGTAATGGCTACGTATAAAATTGGGCGTTGCATAAATAGAGAAACCTATCTCTCAAATAATTTGAGAGTTTGAGTATGGGCAGGTTGATTTTACCTGCTGCATGACGGCAGTTGGCACAAAAATGCCAGAAATTGCCATTTTGCCAATCGCAATAGTAAGGCGTTAACAAATAAAGGCTACTAATTCCAAACAAAGATAACTCTGCAAAAGTTTCTCGTGCAGAGTCAATTAATATATTGATATAGGCGATCGCAATCAGCTTTAAAATTTAAATCTGAAAGCTAAAATGCGGTGACGTTTGTGCAACATAATCACTGCGGTATTAATCAATAAACAGGTAATGGCTAAAGCTAACAAAATATAAGTCGGAGGCATCACCACACCAATGACAAACCAACTATATACGTGTAGCACCATTAACAATCCCAAAATACTTGCAAAACCAGCAGCTTGCCAAATTTGAAAAGTTGGGCGACCAATTACAGCCAAAATTATTGTCAACAATGTAGCTAGTAAATTAGCTGGTACGAGGAATGCACAAATACCAACGCAGTTATTACGAGAGAACTCAGCTAAAAAATGAAAATCGAGCATTAATTCTGTGGGGATAATGTTGGCATCTAAAAAACTCAATCTATTTTTAGATATATCAACTTAACTCAGCATATCTCTAAAGTAAACGCTGCTGCATATATTTAACATAAATTAAAATATATAAGTACTTAATTATGCTTGTAATAAGTAATCATGATAGTTAACTAAGAAACAGGTGGGGAATACCCACCTAGATGAAGATTACCCCATCAAAATTACTGTATCAATAACGTGAATCACACCGTTATCTGCTTCGATATCGGCGGCTAAAACCGTGGCATTTTTGACTTCAAAACCATCAGAACAGTCAATCTTGATAAGTGAACCCTCAACAGATGTGACTGTACCAAGTTTAGCTAAGTCAGCCTGTTTCAATTTGCCAGGCACGACATGATAAGTAAGGATTCTAGTTAACTGAGGAATATTCTGCACCAAGGTTTGAATAGTTCCTGGGGGTAATTTTGCAAAAGCCTCATCATTGGGTGCAAAGACAGTAAAAGGGCCAGGACTTTTTAATGTTTCAACTAAACCAGCAGCTTGCACAGCAGTTACTAGAGTATTAAAAGCACCAGCACCAACCGCAATATCAACAATATCAGCCATTTTTGTTACCTGAAAATAGGGATTGGGGACTGGGATTTTCATCTTGGCGGATGAAGTTTGTTACAGTCTCTCCTGTGAAAAATTTTAAAATATTGTGAAACAGTTTGAATTTTTATAAATGAAATGATTTTTAAACATGGCGATAAGTAAAATTTACAAAAAAATTTTTTGGCGACACTAGCTTATGATATTCATCAGCAAATTTTCGGGAAAATAGTATGAGGGAACAACAAACCGCGCTAGGCGATCGCAAGTATGCCATCATAGGCACTGGTGCATTAGGTG
Source organism: Aliinostoc maniaoense (assembly GCF_058172895.1). NCBI lineage: Bacteria > Bacillati > Cyanobacteriota > Cyanophyceae > Nostocales > Nodulariaceae > Aliinostoc > Aliinostoc maniaoense. The sequence goes on from NZ_CP187952.1 coordinate 1,165,251, forward strand.
GGTTTTACGGTGCTAAATTGCAAAAAGCTGGTTTTGATGTTCACTTCTTACTCAAGAGTGACTATGAACACGTTAGCCAGCAAGGTTTAATTGTTGAGTCTAAAGACGGTGACTTTACCCTTCCTCAAGTCAACGCTTACAACGATGTCAACAAGATGCCAAAATGCGATGTAATCGTACTGGCACTAAAAACCACACAAAACCATTTACTACCCCAGTTATTACCACCCGTAGTTAAAGACGATGGTGTAGTTTTAGTATTACAGAACGGGTTGGGTGTAGAAGAAGAAATCAACCGAATTGTGCCAAAAGTTAACGTAATTGGCGGTCTATGCTTCCTTTGTTCCAATAAAGTTGGTTTAGGACATATTCGCCATCTAGACTACGGACACATCACTTTAGGGGAATATCTCCCGGAATATTCTCAAGCTGGGATAAGTGAGAAAATGCAGCAAATAGCCGACGATTTTCAACACGCCGGAATTGGGATGGAATTGGCTGAAGATTTATTATTAGCCAGATGGAAAAAACTAGTCTGGAATATCCCCTACAATGGGCTATCTGTAATTCTCAACGCCAGCACGAACGAATTAATGGCTGATACCTACACCCGCACGTTAGTAGAACAAATCATGTATGAAGTGAAAGCCGGGGCGAACAGTATGGGGCGGATAATTCCCGATAGCTTCATTCAAACCATGCTAGATTACACCGTCAAAATGACACCTTACCGCACCAGCATGAAAATCGACTATGATGAACGCCGTCCCTTGGAAGTAGAAGCAATTATGGGGAATCCTTTAAGAGCAGCCCAAGGTTTGGGAGTAGACTTATCAAAAATTAGCTGTCTCTACCACCAGTTAAAATTTATAGATGCCAGAAATCAAAAGTGAAGCATCAACACACACTCTACAGAAAAAATCTGCCAGTTGCGTCAGTCCTATAAAATTTGTTGTATTTCATCAACAGAATTTGCTAAAAGCACAGTCCGAAAAATTTGCTGCAATTTTTCCAACTCTTGAATAGGGGAAATTTGGGACATTGGTTGAATCGCAATCTTTATGTGCGAGTGTGAACAAAAACCCCATTCCACCAGACGAGCCACCAACATTAAGACAACCTGTACGCAGATTGCTCAACTTGGTGGTTTTCTGGGTCGTAAAGGTGATGGTGAACCCGGTGTCAAGACTATTTGGCGAGGGTTACGACGATTGCACGATATCGCTGCCACTTGGAAACTAGCCCATCACATCTCAACGCATACTTTCTGAATTTTGTCTAATCTTCATGGCAACCCCATCTCCTGAAATCACCTCTATAATTGCTTTTCCGCCTTTATTAACAAAGATGTGACTAATGGATAGAGAGGGGCTTAAATATCTTAAAAGCTCAATACTCTACGAGAAGAGCTTCGCTCTATGGAAAGGGATTTTTTAAATTCGTCGAACTGACGTTAATTCACATCAGGGGTAATTGCGAATTGATTTAATCTCCGCCCAACCCCTAACTGTGGCACAATAAAGAACTGTAATAAGAAAGATATTATTAAGGTAATTTAGTGACTCCAACTGCTCAATCCACGGCAAGTGCGCGTCGCGTGGTATTTCCATTTACGGCAATTGTAGGCCAGGAAGAAATGAAACTGGCACTACTATTGAACGTGATTGATCCCAAAATCGGTGGTGTTATGATTATGGGCGATCGCGGCACAGGTAAAACTACAACTATCCGGGCTTTGGCTGACCTTCTACCAGAAATCCCTGTGGTTGTCAATGACCCCTTCAATAGTGACCCCACCGACCCCGACCTGATGAGCGATGAAGTCCGCCAAAAAACAGGCCAAGGAGTTGAACTAGCCGTAGAACTGAAAAAAGTTCAAATGGTAGACTTACCTCTAGGAGCTACAGAAGACCGGGTATGCGGCACTATCGACATCGAAAAAGCTTTATCTGAAGGTGTGAAAGCCTTTGAACCAGGACTGCTAGCTAAAGCCAATCGGGGTATCCTCTACGTAGATGAGGTTAACTTGCTCGATGACCACCTAGTAGACGTACTCCTCGACTCTGCTGCTAGTGGCTGGAACACCGTAGAAAGAGAAGGGATTTCTATTCGTCACCCTGCAAGATTTGTACTGGTAGGCTCTGGCAACCCAGAAGAAGGTGAACTCCGTCCCCAATTACTTGACCGGTTTGGAATGCACGCCGAAATCCATACTGTCAAAGAACCTGCTTTAAGAGTGCAAATTGTGGAACAAAGGTCAGAATTTGACCAAAATCCCCCAGAATTTCTAGAACATCACAAAACTGAACAACAAGCACTGCAAGAAAAAATTGTCAACGCTCAAAAGCTATTACCACAAGTCAAACTTGATTATGACTTGCGGGTAAAAATTTCTGAAGTTTGTTCAGAATTAGATGTAGACGGTTTACGGGGTGATATCGTTACCAACCGCGCCGCCAAAGCCTTAGCCGCTTTAGAAGGTCGTACAGAAGTCACAGTTGATGATATCCGCCGTGTCATTACCTTATGTCTGCGTCACCGTTTGCGTAAAGACCCCTTAGAATCAATTGATTCCGGTTACAAAGTCGAAAAAGCCTTTGCTCGTGTCTTTGGTGTAGAACTACCAGATGATACTACGCAAAAAAACGGTACAGGACAAATCAAGACAGGTGTTCGGTAATTATCCTCAGTGAACAGTGAGTGAAGCAGTGCGGTATTGGGAGTTTTCCTCACGAGCAACAGCTGAAACCATTGGTGTAGCCTCTGTCTACGACACGCTCCGCGTACTCCTACAGAGAAGCAAGCTACGCGTAAGCGTCCCGCAGGGAACGTAGAGAAGGGCAAAGGAGCTTTAACCCTCTTCTCTCTGCCCCCTGCTCCCTGCCCCCTGCTCCCTGCTCCCTGCCTCTGATTAACATTCCTGACTCAGTAACAAAAAACTGTAGTAATTACTGTTCACTGATAACTGATAACTCACAACTCATAAATATTAATGAGATTTTGGCACTTTTGGTTAAACAGCTTCATTTTAGCTAGTCAATACAACCCACCTCGGTTTGTAGAGTTAGTGATGTTGATGCTAGCGATCGCCATGTTAGCCATTGCGATGATTGTACCAGACATACCATATATAGTATTAGGGTTAAGTTTGGTAGTAGGTGCAGCTATCTCTATCTTAGTACGAGAGGCGATCGCACCCTCACCCCAAACCAGACTCACCCAACTCACCGCAATATTATTACTCCTCATTAGCTTCTACGGTTTCGCCGACCTTATTAAAACTCTATAAGTCATAGTAATTCGTAATTCGTAATGGACTTCGTCCCGCTTCTCTACGAGACGCTACCACTAACGTAATTCGTAATTAATTTAAGATGGGACGCATAGGAGACAGGTCATATCCTATTAAGTTAAAGACTTATAATTTAAGACTGCAAGAGTGCAGGGGGCAGGGGGAGTTAAACTCTTGAATTTTGAATTTTGTTCGCCCTTGGCGTTCCCGAAGGGTATTTTGAATTTTGAATTGATATGCCCCATGCCCAATTACCACCCTTGAATTTCTACTAATTCCATACACAAATCATTAATTGCCTTTAAATTTGGGTGATGGGGTAAAGTTGATGTTTCATAAATAGCATCCATTTGAGCAACTAAATCATCAGCCATTTGCATCACTTGCTCATAAGAATATTCACCCTTGAGAATAGCTTTTAAATCTTCAGCATCACCTGCAACTCTTCTATCTACAATTACCTTACCAGTCTGTAAAATTTCTAACCCACTGCGTAATAATCTAATGCAGTGCATTCCATGTTTGAGGTCAAAACCTGACTTCCTTTCCATTTCGGCTCTAGCAGGATTTCTATTTTCTTGCCAGGATATATAAGCCTTCCATTCTCTTAAGGCTACCTGATAACTTTGACTTTTTTGTAATAAACGAATAAAATCACTACGACTATTAGTTAATTTTTGGGTGTAGTCCAAAGCTTCATTAGGCAGAGTATGCTGCTTTAATACGCCCTTAAAATCAATATCAGCCGTCAGTAATTTATATAATTGTTCAGCTTCTTCTAAAAATTCAATTCTGCCTCGAACTAAGATATATAAGTATTCTAAAAAAGCATTTAACTCATCTTTAATCAAAGGTTCTTCATTTTCTATGCCAAAATCAGATGGTAGAGGTTTCTTTTGTGGTGGATGTAATAACCACTTGCGATGAGTTTCCATTTTTTTAATTTGAGCAAAAGCATAACCAGAATAAGTATGCTTAACTTTTTTACTCAAAAATAATTGTCTATGCTTAATTAAATGCAGCCCAACAGAAGTTACAACAGGATAGCTAGGCAACCATAGCAATTCTAAAACATTGGGGTTAGCCCCTGCTAATAACTGAAGAACTTTCTTCAATTCATAGATAACAGTATCTTTGTTATCATCAATAAATGGAAAAATCCCAGATTCATCCCAACCAGCATCTTTCTGTTCAACGTGGTCAAATCCTAAATAATATCTTTTAGGAGCAATAAACACACCCCGAAAATCCCAGTCAGAATCAGGACGATTTAATCCATAGCCGTGGCTACCTGCTAAACCTATTAAAATAGTTCTTTTTTCAACTTCTATTCTTTTCATATTAATAAATTAAAATATAATCATTTTATCTAAAGACTTACGTAATTAGCATATTGTATATGTAATATATGTAGGGGAGGCAAATTGCAGTGTGGATTTTCCTCCTGCAATATTGCCGTTGTGTTAGGCGTAAGCCGTAACGCACCGAAAAGTATTAGGTACTTCAGGACTCAGGTAAGCATCACAATTGTATGTTTGGTGCGTGACGCTATAACTCTGATGACTACGTTCTCAATACTTTGGCAGCGTCACACACCCTACATGACATATTGCGGACTTTGATTGCATACGGAAAGCCCAACTTGGCAAAGTAGCCTTTAAAGTACACAATAAGATAACGTCGCCCTTAACATTTTCTTTGTGAATAACGTCCGTACTGTCTCTGATACAAAGCGAACTTTCTACGCGCTACATACCCGACCGATTAATACAATTTATCGCCGGGTAGTAGAGGAATTGATGGTAGAAATGCACCTACTGTCAGTCAATGTAGATTTTAGCTACAATTCCGTTTATGCCTTGGGCGTTGTCACTACCTTTGACCGCTTCATGGCAGGTTATAAACCCGAAGGGGATAAGGAATCGATTTTTAATGCTATATGTCAGGCGGTGGAGCAAGAACCACAACGCTATAGACAAGATGCTGAACGTTTAAAAAGTGTAGCTCAAAGCTTACCAGCTAATGATTTAGTGGCGTGGCTGAGTCAAACTAATCACTTACAGCAAGATCCTGACTTGCAAGCACAATTGCAAGCGATCGCTAATAATCCTAACTTTAAATACAGTCGGTTATTTGCGATCGGTTTGTTTTCTTTGCTGGAAATATCAGATCCTGAACTAGTCAAAGACGAAAAGCAACGTACTGAAGCACTAAAAACAATTGCTGATGGCTTGCATTTGTCTCATGAAAAACTAAGTAAGGATTTAGATTTATACCGTTCTAACTTAGACAAAATGACACAAGCACTAATTGTCATCGCTGATATGGTATCAGCAGATCGCAAAAAGCGCGAACAACGTCAACAACCAAGTACCCCAGTTGCTCCTCCAACTGGTAATGAGTAGTCAGTAGAGACGCGATTAATCGCGTCTGTACAAAAACCATCTAGTCATGTGGACTAGAAAGTTTTGACTTCTCTTGCTAGAAAACACCTAATAATTTGTAAATCAAGCTGTTGATAATAGTGAGTGCAAACGCCCCTAGCACAGCACTCCAAATTCCGAAGCGCAGGCGAAAACCTTCTACTAACCAAGCAGCAATACTAAAACAAACAACGGCAATCATAAATGTGAAAACACCCGATAACAAGTTAAAAGTCAAGATATCGGGTACAACAAATATCAAACGCAAAATTGGTCTGACTATTGCCGTTACAATGCCTAAAACAGCTGCGGAGATAACTGCTTTTTGTGGACTGTCAACTTCAACACCTAAAGGCAACTTACTGATAATCAACAAGCTGACGGATGTGACTACCCAAACAATTAACAGTGTCACAATTTGATTCATTGCCGTTAACCCCTGAAAAGTAAATGGTGCTTGGCGATAAATTATTTAGTTGATTGAGTCTATCGATAGAGAAAATTCACATCGGCAGATTATTTGTAAATTACCAGATTTTTTTATCTATTCAGAATTTATTTTGGATATCTTTAGGATTTAGGGCATGGGGCATTGGGGAATGGCACGCTTGTTAAGCTGAAACCTCGTCAGGGCAGGGTGTGGGAGGTGTGGGAGGTGTGGGAGGTGTGGGATGGTAGAGAACAAATCTTTCCCCCCAAACTCCCCCCTCCCTTGTCTCCCTTGTCTTCCTTGTCTCCCCTGCCCCCTGCCCCCTGCTCCCTGCATTAATTGCTGTTACCAGGTGCTTGTGTTGATGGTGCATTGGGAACTAGCGGCGAAATATCCTGTCCTGTAGGTGGTTGAATGGGTGTTGTGGGTAAATTGGGGATGGTTTGTGGTAAAGGTACGGTGTCTGGGGCGACAGGGAAATTAGGATTTATCGGGAAAGTAGGGGAATTGGGGCTGGGAGTAGAGGAAGTGGGTATAATTCCCAAAGAAACGCGATCGCCTCCTACTTGTCGTAATAAATCTAAGGTTTCAATCACATCATTGTAAGTAGCTGTGCGCGAAGCATTCAGAATTAAGACACCATTGGGGTTAGCTTGTAAAAAATCCCTCAACTTTTGCTGTAATTCTGATTTTTGTACTAGTTGTTGTTCTATATAAACATTACCGATAGCATCGATTGTCACAATTTGACTACCACCAGGTGAATTAATCCCAGCCGACGTAGTGGTACTAGCTTTAGGTAAATCCACATTTATCGCCTGTTGCCTAGTAAATTGCAAAGCTGCCAACAAGAAAAATGTCAAAATGCAAAAAATGACATCAATTAAAGGAATAATTTGAACTTGAGCTTCTTCTATTTGAGTATGTAAATTAACTTTCATAATTCAATAACTACTGACTAGTAAGCAGGGGGCTAATTAATTCAAAATTCAAAATTCAAAATACCCTTCGGGAAGGCTTACGCCTACAAAATTCAAAATTCAAAATTAGAGAACCTGGGCAGGGAGCAGGGGGCAAGGGAGACAAGGAAGCAGAGGAGATTTTACCCCAATGCCCAATGCCCAATGCCCAATACCCAATGCCCAATACCCCATACCCAATACCTTTATTTCAACTTTGATTTGGTGGTTCTGGTGGCTGGGAAAATCGGCTTTTTGGCTTGCCGGAGGAAGTAAAACTCTCTTGTGAAGTTTCTGAACCCAGTGCTGAGGTGCTGCTCAAATGAGGTGGGAACTGACGGTAGAGTAATTCCAATTCATTGCCAGCTTTGCGAAAAACCTTCACTTGATTGACTACAAAACTTTGAAATAATCTGTAGAATACTAAAGTAACGATCGCCACAAGTAGACCTGTTGCTGTACTAATTAAGGATTGGCCAATACCTCTGGTTGCTGTTGCACCTCCCCCTGTGGCAATATCGCCAATGTTAATCGATTTCAAAGAATCAATTAAACCTAGAACTGTACCCAATAATCCTAATAATGGTGCAAGGGCAATCACAGCTTCTAACAGCTTTTCACCCCGGCGCATCCCTGCTAATTCATCTTCGGCGTTAGCTTCTAGTGCTAGCCGAAAGGTTTCTGTATCACTTTTTTGTAAGTTTAAGGGTGCATAAAGAAAACGGCCAATGGGTTGATCTGTTGCTCTCTGAGCAATATCTGCCGCCAGTTCCCAATTATCTTGAGCGGCATCTAGTACCCGCTCAACGATTTCCTTTTCTTGGGTTAAAATTCGTAACCAAAACCAAAGCCTCTCAAAAATCACACTTAAAGACAGAATAGACAGAGCCAGTAAAGGCCACATGGCTGGCCCGCCTTCTTGAAATAAATTTACAATATCCACTGTTTAAATTTCCTCCCTCCATTGCTGAAGCAACTATCCCAAAGCATTTTAATTCTAAAGATTAATGCACAATTAACATAGTGTTGTACAGAATCAGTGGGTGAGTATTTCCCAAAATCATGATTAGCATATTCCCAACCAACTGGGACGGTTATTCCCACCGGGAATATATAGCATAATTTGTCAAAATTGAAGTTAACTGGAGGGTTAAACCATGAACTTCTCAATCCAATCTCTGTATAATTGGTATCGCGGATTGCTACGTAACCCAAAATACCGTTTGTGGGTGATTTTAGGCACGATCGCCTATATTCTCAGCCCATTTGATATTGCACCAGATTTTTTACCAGTTTTGGGTCAAGTGGATGATGTTTTACTGTTGACTATACTAGTTACTGAAGTATCTGGACTAGTGGTTGACGGTTGGAAAGCACGCAAAACTGAAACTAACACCTCAAAAGATTCTACCGCAACTGACAACACTGTTGATGTTGATGCTGTGTCTGTGAAGTAAATTTCAATAACCAACTAAATTTAACCTCTACTTTGGGTATGCGATGCACTAAGTACCACCGTTAGCGATCGCATTTGTAATTCTCACAGTAGGGGATATTTTTTTTATATGATGATTCAACAAGTTAAATTTTTTTCAAATGAAAAATTTGATTAACTGCAAGTTGCATCAGCATGGACAGAGGTGGTTATGGATGTTAGCTTAATTGTTTCCAACATCCTCAATCCGCCAGTGTTATTTTTCTTTCTGGGGATGACGGCTGTTTTTGTCAAGTCGGATTTAGAAATTCCCGCACCGGTACCCAAGCTGTTTTCGCTGTATTTGCTGTTGGCGATTGGTTTTAAAGGGGGAGTCGAACTAATCAAAAGCGGTATCACTCAAGATGTAGTGTTAACCCTAGCAGCAGCCATGTTAATGGCCTGTTTTGTGCCAATTTACTCCTTTTTTATTCTCAAGCTGAAGCTGGATACTTACGATGCAGCTGCGATCGCAGCTACCTATGGCTCTATAAGTGCTGTAACTTTTATTACCGCCAGTGCTTTTTTAAGTGAGCTAGGTATTAATTATGATGGCTACATGGTTGCAGCCTTAGCTTTGATGGAATCCCCAGCCATTATTGTGGGGTTGATTCTTGTGAATATCTTCACCGTTGATGGTAAGCGGGAAGTTTCCTGGAAGGAAGTTTTACAAGAAGCATTTCTTAATAGTTCCGTGTTTCTGTTGGTGGGTAGTCTTCTAATTGGTGTCTTGACTGGAGAGCATGGTTGGCAAGTCTTAGAGCCATTCACTCAAGGTTTATTTTATGGTGTTCTCACCTTCTTTTTGCTCGACATGGGACTAATTGCAGCCAAAAGAATTAAAGACTTGCAAAAAACCGGACTTTTTTTAATATCATTTGCCATACTAATGCCAATACTCAATGCCTGCATTGGGTTGCTAATTGCCAAAACCATCGGGATGTCTCAAGGTGACGCACTCTTGTTTGCTGTGTTATGTGCCAGTGCCTCTTATATTGCTGTTCCAGCTGCAATGCGGATGACTGTCCCAGAAGCGAACCCTAGCCTGTACGTTTCTACCGCTCTGGCAGTAACATTCCCCTTCAATATTATTGTGGGGATTCCGTTATATCTCTACGGAATCAACCTATTATGGAGGTAATAATATGCACCTAGTAAAAAAAATAGAAATTATTGCCAACTCCTTTGAGCTAGGCAAAATTTTAGAAAGTTTAGATAAATCAGGTGTACACGGTCACATAGTTATCCGTAATGTTGCCGGGAAAGGATTACGAGGTAATACAGAAGATTTAGACATGACCATGCTAGATAATGTCTACATCATGGCCTTTTGTATGCCAGAGCAAATCAAGCCTGCCATTGAAAATATCAGACCCCTACTCAACAAATTTGGCGGTACTTGTTACGTCTCCGATGTGATGGAAATTCGCTCTGTCAAATGCGTGGCATCGTTATAAGAGGGCATAGGGCATGGGGCATAGGGCATTGGGGTAAAATCTCCTGTGCTTCCTTGTCTACCTTGTCTCCCTTGTCTACCTTGTCCCTCTTGTCCCCCTTGTCTACCTTGTCTACCTTGTCTACCTTGTCTCCCCTGCCCCCTGCCCCCTGCCCCGCCCCCTACAAATTAACACCATGAAACATTTTATAGAACGCCGTGACTTTTTAAAATTAGGGATCACGGGAACATTAGGAATGATGGTAACTGCTGGTGATTTAGCGTGGCGAGTCAAACAAGCTCAAGCCGCCACTCCAGCAGCCTCACCATCTTTGAGTGGTGATGCAGCTTTGCAAAAGCTACTAGCAGGAAATGAACGGTTTGTAGAACATAAACCCCAATACCCTGACCAGTATCAGGGGCGGTTGCAGGAATTAGCCTCAGCACAACATCCATTTGCCACTATCTTGAGTTGTGCTGATTCACGAGTACCACCAGAGATTGTTTTTGATCAAGGTATTGGTGATATTTTTGATGTGCGGGTGGCTGGCAATATTTCCACACCTGAAACTCTCGGCAGTATTGAATATGCGGTAGCTTTATTAGGCACACCATTACTGATGGTACTGGGTCATGAGCGATGTGGTGCAGTTACCGCCGCCGTACACAATGAATCAGTGCCGGGTGATATTAGTAGCTTTATCAAAGCCATCAAACCAGCAGTGGCAAGAGTCAGGAAAAAGCCTGGTGATCCTGTAGAAAATGCTGTAGTGGCAAATGTGCAGTATCAAATAGAACGCCTGAAGCGATCAAAAGTTTTAACTGCACAAATCAAATCAGGCAAATTAAAAATTGTCGGAGGTCGTTACGATTTAGATACAGGCAGTGTGACTATTATTGCTTGATTGGGCATTGGGCATGGGGCATATCAATTCAAAATTCAAAATACCCTTCGGGAACGCCAAGGGCGAACAAAATTCAAAATTAAAGAATTTTGGGCATTGGGCATCGGGCATTGGGGAATGGCACGCTTGTTAAGCTGAAACCTCCTCAGGGCAGGGTGTGGGAGGTGTGGGATGGTAGAGAACAAATCTTTCCCCCCACACTCCCCTCTCTCCCCGCACTCCCCCCTCCCTTGTCTCCCTTGTCTCCCTTGTCTCCCTTGTCTCCCTTGTCTACCTTGTCTCCCCTGCCCCCTGCCCCCTGCCCCCTGCCCCCTGCTCCCTAACTATTCAAAGCCTTAATAAACCGTTGCAAACTCTTAAACACACTGGGTTTTTTCCCTGGTGTAGCTGTGTTATCTGGGGATGTTTGCGGTTGTCCTTTGGCGAGGATTAAATCTATTTCATCACCTGATGGTTTGTTGGGTAATTCGGCAATTTTTGACCATGTACCGCTATTTTCTACCCAAATTTCCCATAATCCAGGGTAGCAACGAAAGACGGCGGTTTCATCATCAACGGGGCGCAGGTAATAACAAGATTCAATGGTGCTGATGAAACGTTTACGGGTTTGTCTGGCGGCGTAACCAATGCCTACAACCCCGGAATCCTCTAAACGGGGGTTTAACATTACATAGGGGCGATCGCCTATTATTTCACAAATTTTTTCCAGTTGCGGCACTTCTACAGATGTAGGGGCGATAAATAAGAAAATCTCGTCCTCTGGCTCAATTTTCGACTGGATAGAAGCAGCCCTACCTGTACCAATATCCAAAATTTTATAGGACGTATCTGCCCAATCACGCCTAGCTAAAGCTGCCGCACCAGCATCAGCAAAAAAGATTTTCAAGCGAGATTCATATTCTGTAAACAAAGGTAAAAATTGTTCTGCCACAGGCATAAACTTGAGTTCTGGAAACAGTAACTCGATTTGAATGCGGCTATAACCGTCTGCTAAAGCGGCTTTGGTGGCTTCTCGCGCCTGGGCGATCGCATCTTCTAAACTATTTGGTAATTCCGGCATAATCTGTATATGGCTATTTCGTATGTACTACTATTGTTTCAGGATTAGCTCTAATTTTCATCCCTCAGTTTTGGAGAGAAATATAGCAATCCACCTCTTGAAAACGCTAATTCTATTATGAAGGCAATGGGGTATGGCCTCATACCACAAAAAATCATACAGTCAGAGGGAGACTGAATACTGAATCTCCCATTACACATTTTTATCTGTTATGAAAGATACTAATTTATCAATTCCTGAGCAGCACTATACAGTTGATATTGAACCAGAAGGGCGTTTAACTTTACCCAAGGAGATACAAGAAAAACTGAATTTAAAATCAGGCGATCGCCTGATTTTAACACTGCAAAATAATGATAAACTTCAATTAGTTAGCCTCGAAAAACAAGTGAAAAAATTACGAGGATTATTAAAAGATAAGTCACCTGAAATAAATTTAGTAAATGAACTTATTCAAGAACGGAGAAACGAAGCTTTAAATGAGTAAGTTTGTTTTAGACGCTTCTGCATTTTTGGCTTATATTAGGGATGAGCAAGGTGCAGATATTGTTGAAAACGCACTCGTAAACGGGTGTTACGTTAGTATTATTAATTGGGCAGAGATACTATCAAAAATTGTCGATTTAGGAGAAAATTGTGAAGAATTTATGCAACAATTGAGAGATGAAGGACTATTAGAAAATAGTCTCGAAATTATTTCTTGTGATGAAGAAGATGCCATGATCATAGCTCAATTGCGACCTATAACTAAAAGTGCAGGCTTATCATTAGGCGATCGCGCCTGTTTGGCTTTAGGTAAACGCTTAAATTTACCTGTATTAACAGCCGATAAAATATGGAGTAACTTATCAATTGGAGTTGCTATTACCGTAATTCGTTAATGAAACTAAAAATTAATTAACTATTGATGCTTGACTAATTCTAAAGGTGTCAACCTCTGCAAAACTTGCTTTAATACCATCGCTGTCCAATCAATATCTGCTGCTGTGGTATCTCGTCCCAAGGTGAGGCGGATTCCCCCAAATGCGGCGTTTTCGGGATAACCCATAGCTAAGAGTATGGGACTGGGGCTAAGTTTACCACTGTGACAGGCACTCCCCGCACTAATGCCAATACCAGCTAAATTCAGTTGGCGGACTATGGTTTTACCACTGAGTTTTTCACCATCGGCGGATTCTAGACAGAAACTAACGTGGTGGGGTAAGCGGTGTTCTAAATCACCAGTGGGAATTAAACCGGGGACATCGGCTAACAAAGAAAATAGGCGATCGCGTAATCTAATTAAACGTGGTGTTTCTGTGGCTAGTTCTGTAGCGGCAAGTTCGGCGGCGACTCCAAACCCTGCAATAGCCGGTAATGCTTGTGTCCCTGAGCGTAAACCCCTCTCCTGTCCACCACCACCGAGTAAAGGTATCAATTCTACACCAGGACGGATATATAAAGCCCCTGCACCTTGCGCGCCATATAATTTATGACTAGACAAACTCAGCAAATCTACCGATAGTTGTTGTACATCTATAGCTAAACGTCCGGCGGCTTGTACTGCATCGGTATGAAATAAAGCTCCGTGTCTTTGAGTGATTTCGCTTAATTCTGCAATAGGTTGGACTGTACCAATTTCACTTTGTCCGTAAATTACCGATACTAAAACTGTATTATGTCGCAATGCAGCTTGTAAGTCTTGGGGGTTGACTCTACCTTTACTGTCTACTCCCAAGCGGGTGATTTCCCAACCCCACTTTTCTAGTAAATTGGCTGGTTCAGTAATAGCTGAGTGTTCCACACTGGAAATAATCATGTGTTGTGGAACTGGGGAGAGTCTAGCCACACCCATCATTGCCAGATTATTAGCTTCTGTACCCCCAGAAGTAAACACAATAGCATCGGCATGAGGGGCATTAATTAAACCAGCTACTTGCACCCTAGCTTGTTCTAAAATCATAGCTGCCCGTTGTCCCCACTCATGGAGGCTAGAAGGATTCCCCCATTGTTGGGTGAGTACAGCTTGCATTGTGGCGATCGCTTCTGGGCGAGGGGGGGTAGTAGCACTGTAATCTAGATATATTTGCATATCATTAATGGTGGAAACAAGGGGCTATCTATATTTTCAAGAGATAGGGGTAAATTGCCGAAATCTTAAAAAATTGCTTGATTACGAGTTACTGGAGCGATTTTTATGAGATAGGTAATTTTGGGAATCATAGATATATTCACTCCCAATCCACTTTTAGCAGATTACCGTGCAGATTTTACCTACTCTCAGGAAATTTTGGGTCTTATTTTTGTTAATGGCGATCGCAGCTTGTCAAAAAGTCCAGTCTCAGAATACCCGTCTGCCTCCTCTCCCACAAGACCCATTTATCAAAGTTTACTTTAATCAGTCTCAATCTGCTGAATATCGAGAGCCTTACCGTCAACAAACTCGATTAGGAGATAACTTAGAACAGCAGATTATTGATACAATTTCCCAGGCTAAATCTACCATAGATGTGGCAGTACAAGAATTACGTTTACCAGGAATTGCCCAGGCTTTAAGAGATAAACACAAAGCTGGAGTTAAAGTCCGGGTGATTTTAGAAAATAACTATAGCCGTCCCTGGAGTAGTTTTACAACTGATGAAATCAACAAATTACCTCTCAGAGAAAAAGACCGCTATCTAGAATATTTTAAATTTGTAGACAAAAATCAAGATAATCAACTCAGTCAGGAAGAAATTAACCAAAGAGATGCCTTGAGTATTTTACACAATGCCAAAATACCTTGGATAGATGATCAAGCAGATGGTTCAGCAGGTAGTAACTTGATGCACCATAAATTTGTGATTGTCGATAACCGCTTTGTAATTATTACTTCAGCTAATTTTACATTGAGTGATATTCATGGCGATTTTACTAATCCCCAAACTTTAGGAAATTCTAATAACTTCTTACACATTGATAGCCCAGAATTAGCCATTTTATTTACAGAAGAATTTAACTTCATGTGGGGTGATGGAGTCGGAGGTAAACCAGATAGTAAATTTGGTTTAAATAAACCTGTGCGTTCTCCCAAAACTATTACATTAGGAGATACCATCATTACTGTACATTTCTCCCCCACTTCACCTACCCAACCTTGGAATAATAGCAGTAATGGCTTAATAGGTAGCACTTTAAATTCATCTACTAAATCAGTTGATATGGCGTTGTTTGTATTTTCTGAACAGCGTCTTGCTAACATTTTAGAAACCCGTCATCAAGAAAATGTATCCATTCGGGCTTTAATTGACAAACAATTTGCCTATCGACCTTATAGCGAAGCCTTAGATATGATGGGGGTAGCTTTAAGTGATAAATGTAAATATGAATTAGATAATAAACCTTGGCAAAATCCAATTACTAGTGTTGGTGTACCGACATTAACCAAAGGGGATTTATTACACCACAAATTTGCCGTAATCGATGCAGAAAAAGTAATTACAGGTTCTCATAACTGGTCAGATGCAGCTAATAATGCTAACGATGAGACGTTAGTAGTTATTAAAAATTCTACAATTGCGGCTCATTATGTCCGGGAATTTGCACGGCTTTACACTAAAGCTAAAATTGGTGTACCAGAAAATATTCAACGGAAAATTCAAGCACAATTAAAACAATGTCCGCAAATTTTAAATCCCACCTCTAATGGTGCTGCAATCACTAAAGTAGTAAATGTTAATACAGCCAGTCGGGAACAATTAGCAACTTTACCAGGAGTGGGAGATAAATTAGCAGAAAGAATTATTATTTTTCGTCAACAACATAAATTTACATCATTACAAGATTTAGAAAAAGTTCCTGGTATCAGCGAGAGAATGATAGACAATTGGCAAGGCTATATTGAATTTTAAGTTTATAGTCAGGATTTTAGAAGCTATTTATAAAATAAATATGATAGTTGCGTAATACTGTTTATTGATGAAAATGCAGTTTATTCTATACTGTAGAGACGTTGCATGCAACGTCTCTACATCATTTATTTGCCCCAACTTCATAGAGAATTAGTATAAATTCTAAAGAATATTTTCTCATCTATGCTTGGAGAAAGAGGAAACTACAGTGGCAAAATATTTAGGATCAACCCAACTTAGATAAATCGGAGTGGGTTTATGACTTACGAAACGAAAGATCAATTGCCACAAGAAATTAGAGAACAATTACCAGAACACGCCCAACAAATTTTTGTCGCCGCATTTAATGCAGCCCAAAGAGATGGGTTGAGTGAAGATGGTGCTTGTAATGTGGCCTGGAATAGTGTAAGAAATGAATACGAACAAGGTAGCGATCGCCAATGGCACAGAAAACCAGAAGACCCAGCAATACACCACAAAGCAGTAACCTCCGGTGGTAATTAGGGCTATTTTGTATGTAGGGCAGTATGTAGGAGTATGTAGTATGTAGGGTGTGTGACGCTGTGAAAATATTTGAACGTAGCAATGAGACTGATAGCGTCACGCACCAAGCATTAATTCTGATACTTAGGTAAAATTAGGAGTTAGCCCTGATTTTACAAATTATACAATGATTAAACTCGACCAGTTTCTAAAATTTGTGGGTGTAGCCCCAACTGGAGGTCAAGCGAAACTAATGATTAATGATGGTCATGTCCAAGTCAATGGTACAGTTGAAACTCGACGGGGACGAAAATTAGGGTCAACAGACCAAGTAACAGTAAGTGGAAAAACTTACCAGGTAGGAGAAATCATCCAAGAATGACTTTGACAAGGGACTTTCAGAGAATAAATTAAGCAATTTATTTCCATAATTTTCTCCTTTTTCCCCCTCCCCCCTATCTTACAAGTGTAGGTTTTTTGGCAAGCAGTGAGTAATGACTCTCAGACTAACGAAAGAATCATCGTTTTACTAACCCCTATACCCCTACACCCTTACACCCCTACACCCCAAAACCAAGGTTTTTGGTACACAGCGTAAAAAACCTACACCTGCCACCCCCCTTCCCCCCTTGGCTAATTCATGGTCACAGACAGCAATAAATCATTACACTGAGAATTAGTTGCCTGACTAGGATGGATATCCTGTAGAAACCATGACTCAACAGACTATGCGAATTGTTATCCTTGGCGGAGGCTTTGGTGGTCTATACACAGCTTTGCGTTTAAGTCAATTACCTTGGGAATCTGCACAAAAACCAGAAATTGTACTCATAGACCAAAGCGATCGCTTCCTATTCTCCCCCTTATTGTATGAATTACTCACCGGAGAACTACAAAGTTGGGAAATTGCCCCTCCTTTTGTAGAACTTTTACAAGGCACAGGTATACGTTTTTGTCAAGCCATTGTCTCTGGAATTGACATCGACCAGCAACAAGTTAACCTACAAGATGGCCCCACTATTTCCTACGACCGCTTAGTATTAGCCCTAGGTGGAGAAACCCCCCTAGATTTCGTTCCCGGTGCAACTTCCTACGCCTACCCCTTCCGCACCATTAATGATGTCTACCGCCTAGAAGAACGCCTACGGATTTTAGAAGCATCTGAAGCTGAGAAAATTCGCGTCGCTATTGTTGGTGGTGGTTATAGTGGAGTGGAATTAGCTTGTAAATTAGCAGATAGGCTAGGAAACAGAGGACGCTTCCGTTTAATTGAAATTAGCGACCAAATTTTAAGAACTTCCCCAGAATTTAACCGCGAAGCTGCCAAAAAAGCTTTAGAGGCGCGAAGTATATTTCTGGATTTAGAAACCAAGGTCGAATCTCTCACCCAAGATACCATCTCCCTAGAATACAAAAATCAATTAGATACCATCCCCGTAGATTTAGTTATTTGGACTGTAGGTACAAGGGTTGCACCTGTAATCAAAACTCTACCTTTAAAACAAAACCAGCGTGGTCAAATTACAACTAACACCACATTACAAGTTCTTGACCATCCAGAAATTTTTGCTTTGGGAGACTTAGCCGACTGTCTCGACGTAGAAGGTAAACAAATTCCTGCCACCGCCCAAGCCGCTTTTCAACAAGCCGACTATACAGCTTGGAATATCTGGGCTTCTTTAACACATCGTCCCTTGTTACCGTTCCGCTAT
Source organism: Aliinostoc maniaoense (assembly GCF_058172895.1). Taxonomy (NCBI): domain Bacteria; kingdom Bacillati; phylum Cyanobacteriota; class Cyanophyceae; order Nostocales; family Nodulariaceae; genus Aliinostoc; species Aliinostoc maniaoense. Next base: position 1,183,293 of record NZ_CP187952.1, read on the forward strand.
CAACAGTTTGGCGAAATGATGGCACTCGGCAAAGATAACGCCACCTTAACCGGTTTAGGAATTAAGTTAGATGGTTCTTTAGCCTATATTGCCCGTCGTCTAGCTTATTTATATAGAATGCCGACCTTTGACCATCAATTGAAAGTTGGTTTTAATTGGTTAGTCCGTCCTATTATAGAAACACTTTCGTCAGTGGCGGATAATTAAAGTTGCTGACTGTTGACTGTTGACTGTTGACTGTTAACTGTTGCGTCAGCAGTGACTATTTACCCTAACCAAATTAAAATTTATTCTCAGTCAATTTAATGGAAAGACCCAAAGTTATTTTTTTAGATGCTGTGGGTACACTATTCGGTGTTAAAGGCAGCGTCGGTAAAATTTATAGTCAGTTAGCCCTAGAGTTTGGTGTGGAAACTTCACCAGAAGCTTTAGACCAAGCATTTACCCAATGCTTTAAAGCTGCGCCACCACCCATATTTCCTGATGCGGAATTGGAAGATATTCCCCAAAAAGAATTTGAGTGGTGGCGAACTATTGCTGTCAACACCTTTGAAAGTGCAGGTGTCATCAATCAATTTTCTGACTTCTCTAATTTTTTTGGAGAACTGTACATTCACTTCGGCACTGCCGAACCTTGGTTTATTTATCCTGATGTTTTACAATCTCTGAGTAATTGGCAACATTTAGGAATTGAATTAGGTGTGTTGTCTAACTTCGATTCCCGCATTTATTCAGTGTTGCAAGCTTTAGATTTGAGTCATTTTTTCAAGTCGGTGACAATTTCTACTCAAGTTGGTGCAGCCAAACCCAGCACCAAAATTTTTGCTGCCGCCTTAGAAAAGCATGATTGTTCCCCTAACTCAGCATGGCATATCGGTGACAGTATTGTAGAAGACTATCAAGGTGCGAAAGCATCTGGACTTAGAGGTATTTGGATTAATCGGGAAAAGGGTTAAAAGTTAACAATTAACAGTTAACAGTCAACAGTCAACAAATTAATGCTGATTAAACTTGTGGCAGATTGTTTAATTTTTATTTAAATATCTGATTAATCAGGATTTTTAGAAAAATTTAATCCAGGTGCAACCAGATATGGTATATATAGAAATTACGGTAATCCTAGCAAGTAGCCGTAGTTAAACTGGCAGAGGGGTAGCATTTGTGGGCATAGTAGTTGAAAATGTATCCAAGCAGTTCGGTAGTTTTAAAGCTGTTGATCAAGTCAACTTAGAGATTAAAAGTGGCTCATTAGTGGCTTTATTAGGTCCATCGGGTTCTGGTAAATCTACCCTACTCCGCTTAATTGCTGGTTTAGAAATGCCAGATAGCGGCAAAATAATTCTCACAGGTAAGGATGCTACCCATCAAAGTGTGCAAGAACGCAATATTGGATTTGTGTTTCAGCACTATGCCTTATTTAAACATTTGACAGTCCGGCAAAATATTGCTTTTGGGTTAGAAATTCGCAAAACTGCCCCGAAAAAAGTCAAAGGTCGAGTTGAACAGTTGCTAGAATTAGTGCAATTAAGTGGATTAGGCGATCGCTATCCTTCACAGTTATCTGGTGGACAAAGACAGCGTGTAGCTTTAGCCAGAGCCTTAGCGGTAGAACCTAGTGTACTACTTTTAGATGAACCCTTTGGAGCGTTGGATGCGAAAGTTCGTAAAGATTTACGCGCCTGGTTACGTCGCCTCCATGATGAAGTTCATGTAACTACAGTTTTTGTTACCCACGACCAAGAAGAAGCAATGGAAGTCTCCGATGAAGTTGTGGTAATGAATCAAGGACGTGTGGAACAAGTCGGCACACCAGCAGAAATTTACGATAATCCTGCCACTGCCTTTGTCATGAGTTTTATCGGCCCGGTGAATGTCTTACCCAGCACATCGAAAATTTTCCAAAGCACAGGGTTTGATTCCCCACACCCAGAAGTATTTTTACGACCCCAAGATGTAGTGATAGAAAGACAAGCCAACGGTACAACTGCACCTGCAACAGTCAGCCGTTTAATTCACTTGGGTTGGGAAATTCAGGTAGAGTTGACCTTAGATGATGGTCAAGTTGTGAATGCTCACTTGACACGCGATCGCTTTAACGAATTACAGTTAGAAGCACAACAGAAAGTATATGTCAAACCCAAGGATGCTAAATCCTTCCCCCTATACTATTCCATCTAGTTCGCAAAAAAGCAGGGTGTGGGGGTGTAGGGGTGTGGGGGTGTAGGGGTGTGGGGGTGTAGGGGTGTGGGGGTGTAGGGGTGGGGAGAGAAGGGAGACAAGGGAGACAAGGAAGCACAAAAGATTTTATCTCCATTCCCCATTCCCCATTCCCCATTCCCCATTCCCCATTCCCAAAAACTCCACCCACAAGCGGGCGGAGTTTTTCATATTGATTTAAATAACCATATCGGTTTTTAGGTATATACTTAAATACATTTTTTAACATTTATCAATACTTCATATTGTTTCAGCCTGTAATTTTAAAGGTAAGAAAAATTTCTAGTGTGCGATTTTTAAAGTTGTCTATGCTACCCTTAGATCCCGATTAGGTAATGGTAGAATTACTGCACACTAGCTAAAAAACAGGTTGAATTAGTCAGCCAAAGACCGTGATTACACAGGTAATTGGTTAAACAAGCTCTTAAACTGTTCAAACAACCGCAAGAGTGATTAGTATTTTCGGCAGCAACCAAAAAATATTAGTGGTGTAAAGCACTCAATGTATCATCAAAGAAAAGTTTCTTTGTAAATATTCGTAACCAAAGAAACATTTAAATAATATTACATAGTTCAGGAGAGGTAAGAAACACTGTTATAACTAGCAAGCAAATATAAAAAGTATTAAGTATAACCAACTTCACGTTGTTGTTATCAGAAAACCATCCCCTAACGGGACTTAGCAAAAACTAATCACGCAATTTTTCGGAGAACACATCAAAAAAAGTTATAACTATGACTCAATAGTTGTAATAAATACACAGAAAAACACCCAATTAATTATCATCAACTCCTAAACTATTTTATGAAGTCATGCAACACTGACTGACAGATTTTGCTGTTATTCAATAGTTGAATTTTCATAAAAATTTTTAATAAATATTTCGATTTTTCTTGATTGCATAACAACATCCCAGAGGCTACCAAAATGAATCCAATTATTCGTCTCCAGACATTAATTACCTTAACTACCATTGCTTGTATAGCGATATTGAATGGCAAGCAATTACCAGTTAATGCTCAAGAAGTCCCAACCACTCCTCAAGCAACAACTAGCCAAAAGATTTGCTCTTTAGATCCTGTAGATAACTTATTACCTGCTCTACCGACTCAAAAAACTAATTCTTTGTTTTCCTACCTAGCAGAAGAAGGCTTTTCACGGAGCGAAGATGGTTCTTGGGTTTGTTATGTGAATGATCCCAACAAAGAAGGACGATACTACACATTGTTTAAAGTCCAAGAGCAGAACGGAAAACTAATTGGTAGCTCTTTCTTAGATGATGGCAATTTCATAGTTGGTCAAGACGAACGCAGTTTAGACTTCTTTATGACTTTGATTGAGCGTCACACTCAGGCTACTCAAGACAATCAACCAAGTATCCGCAGATATTTAGAAGCCTTTATCACTCTAGTTAAAGATGGGAAAATTAAACCCTCTCGTCGTGGTTTTCTCTTTGATGAACCAAACCGCGCATTAATTATGTATCACCCACTAACAGCAGGAAAACTGAAAGGAACAGGAATCACTATCAACATCCAATTACCTAAAAACCTTAGTTCTCAATCACAGCAAAACTGAGTAGCTACCTCACACACAGAGCTTTTCTACCCTCATTAAAATTCATTTATTCTTACCAAGCATTCCAATATTCTGTGTCATCTACCGGAGAAGGGTCTTGTTCAAATTAACTCTGAAAAATATCTCACTTGTCATCTCCTCTTTAGCTACAGTGCTGATGATTAGCCAGACAGCCAATGCACAGCAAAAAGGACTAAATGTCGGGACATCGCGTATTCCACCAGGACAAGAACAACAGTTATTGCAATTTCAGCTACAAAATGATAAAGCTGGCTTGCGTCGGATGCGAATCATCCCTGAATGTGCCGTGGGATTTGGTTTGAGCTGTAATAAAACTGCGGCAGTAGTAAAGACAGTTATTGAATCTAATGGTGGGCCTACTTATCAACAGATGCTCATCAGAGCAGCCGGTGGAGATGATAACTACCGTAGGTTTGCAAATTTTTATAACAACAATCCTAATCTTCCTCTAGTCCCTCTTAGTTCCTTTTGGAGAGACTCATCTCCTTCAGTGCTGGATAGCCATCAATATACATTGGGAGGTCTTGCAGGTCGTCGCCCTGTTAGTGGTCTAGGGGATGTAACTAGAAATTTTGTTTGGAGTCCACAACAAGGAGAGAGTTTACGCAGTGGACTGCTCAATTTTAAATATGCTTTTGGACGGGTGTTCTTAGAAGAAGCAGCAAAAATCCCTGACCTACGGCAAAAGATTATTGATTTGCAACTAGACCAAAAGATGACAGATTATTATCTGAGTAATCTGTCTAGGGGATTAACGGCTTTACAGACAGGCAATGAAGCCGCACTCAAACAAAGTATTTTGGTAATCATGTCTAGCCCCTATGCCGGAAATGCACAAAATGATGGTTGGGCTAACAGAATAGAAGTTCCAGTGCCAGAGATGCAACCAGGAGAAGCAGCAACAACTCCTCCTGATATGTTTGCGGATTCACCAATACAAGCACTTCCCATTGAGGACGTAATAGTAGAAGCCAGTGGCAACGAGGTCTTTTCAGTTGTTCCACAGGGTGGTCGTGGTTTTCCTGCATGGACTTTAGCTTTACCTTTATTAGTTGGACTATTGTTATTAATAGGTGGTGGAAATGATTCATCAAGTGCATCTGTTGCTGAGTCTGTTCCTGAAATTACGGGTACGCCAATACCAACACCAGACCTTCCTAATAATCAATGTCCTCCAGGAACAATTCCCGTGAGTGGTGGAAATGTTGGTGAAATTAGATGTGATTCTAATTTTCAAGAACCCCCGCCAGATACTAAGACAGTAGCAGAACCTTCTGCGTTGAAAGCGATTATTTTGGTAACATTGATATTTTGCTTAGTTAATTACAAAAAAAGGCGTAAACATCGGTTAAGCTAATTCGTAATACTCGCAAAGCGATAAGCAAGCTACGTAATTCGTAATTCCGCTACGCGCAAGCAAGGTACGCAACGATGCTCTCCCTGCTAGGATCTAAGTGTAGCTATGCCACTAAATTTTTAATAAAAATCTCTCAGTCGTAAACTGAGAGATGAAACGTTTTTATTACTTTTCACACGAAATTTATCCCACTTCCATAGCATACCTATACTTTTGGAAATATGTATGCCAAAATGCCTATTGATAAGAGGCAGGGAGCATTGGGCATTGGGCATTGGGCATTGGGCATTGGGGTAAATATTTCTCCCTTGTCTCCCCTGTCTCCCTTGTCTCCCTTGTCTCCCCTGTCTCCCTTGTCTCCCTTGTCTCCCCAATGACGTGGCTATTTTCACCAAAAGACTTAACTTTATTGCCAGATGAGGTTCATGTTTGGCGATTTTATCTTGATAGAACCGAATTAGAGCTAGAGTATTTAACTGCAACTCTATCTAGTGATGAACTGACTCGCGCTAACAGATTTTATTTTCCAGAGCATCGGCAACGTTTTATTGCAGGTCGGGGCATTCTTAGGCGGATATTAGGCGGCTATTTGGGAATTGCGGCGGAACGAGTCAAGTTTGATTATGAACCCCGTGGGAAACCAGTGTTAGCAGAAGATTTACAGCACCGTGGCTTATTGTTTAACTTGTCGCATTCCCAAAATTTAGCTTTGTGTGCGGTGAATTATAATCGTCAAATTGGGGTAGATTTAGAGTCTGTACGCCCAATGTCAGATGTTGAGGCTTTGGCGCAAAGGTTTTTTTTATCACGAGAGTATGATTTAATGCGATCGCTCCCTGAAGATCAAAAACAAAAAACCTTCTTTCGCTACTGGACTTGTAAAGAAGCGTATTTAAAAGCAACCGGTGATGGCATATCTCAATTAGAACAAATTGAAATAGCACTAACACCCACAGAACCAGCTAGGTTAGTTAAATTACCTACTTGGAGTCTAGTAGAGTTAGTGCCTGATAATAACTATGTTGCTGCTCTTGCCGTGGCGGGTTGTGGCTGGCAGTTAAAGTGTTGGCAGTATTAACCATCTAAGCCGCATTCCCGAATCAGCTCACTATAATTTTTAGTAACGACCACAATCGGCCGCATATTTGAGATTAGCTTGATTTCCGGCTATGAATTGGTTGAAATTGACTATACCTAACAACTGATAAAGTTTATCAACCACAGTCGGAAATATTTGTCCCATAGCTGGCATTAATTTTGTCACACCTTCCATAATCGGATGTTGATTGACAATAATTTCTGCTGGGTTGCCTTTAATGGCACGAGCATCAACAGTCATACCAGTATGAGAAACATATCCCGGACAAACCGCCGAAATATGAACACCATTACCTGCTAATTTTTGACGGACGGCATCAGTCCACATAATCAAACTTGCTTTACTAGCAGAGTAAATACTATTAAAAGCAATACCCTTTTTACCAGCCAGTGAAGCAATCTTAACAATGCGGCCACTACCTCGTTCCATCATGTTGGGGAGTAATAAACGAGTTAATTCCATAGTAGCCAAGAGGTTAGTGTTGAAAACAGAATGAATTTCCGCGAGAGAATAATTGGCGATCGCACTAATAATTTTTATGCCAGCATTATTGACTAAAATATCAACGAGGCTGACAGTTGAGTGAACCTGTGGAGTGAGAGATGATAACTCCCTTACCTTAGTGAGATCAAAAGGCATGGCGTTAGCTCTACCACCTGCTGCATTGACTGCATCACAAGTCTGCTCTAATTCTGAACGGGAACGCGAAACACAAACCACAGAGGCTTGCTCTTGAGCGAAAGCACGAGCGATATGCACACCTAGACCGCGTGAGGCAACGGTCAACAGCACTGTCTTACCTGTGAGAGTTGTCATTGTAACCTGCTATTACCTGTATTCTGATCGGCAGGATTCACGCATTATCAATTTGGTAAATTCTGTGTAGCCTCATTCAGACTACAGACAGACCAAACCTTCAAACTCACCCATCCGCAACTAAATGCGATAAAGACAGCTACATTCTCAGACTTGTAGATTGCACCTTTTGGTAGAAAATTGGCTTATAACAGTGTTAATCGCCTTCCGTTGCAGAACAGGCATAAAGTCAAGGATTTGTTCAATGAGGTTCAACTTTACATCAACTTCATTTATAGCACTTATTTTGTGAAGCTAGTGTTAATAGCAAACTTATTTAAAGGGACTGGGGAATGAGGAATGGAAATCCTCATAAGAAAAACCCAGCTTCTTAACAAAACTGGGTCATGGACGCATAAAACTTAATTTTTTGTAACCTCTTTGCGTACCTTTGCGTTTACCTTTGCGCCACTCTGCGTTTAAATCTTCCTAACCCAGAGTCAAAAAACCACTCTGAAGTAAATACGCAATGTAGGTCATAAACAACTTAGAATCAATTGGCGGACAAGTAACACCACTACCAGCCAAAGCCTTAACAGTTGCTTCACAACTAATGTGAGGTCTTCTAGCTTTCAGGTACAAATCAGGAATAGTTAATTGCTCATCAGACCAACGCTCTAACAAGAAAGGCCGCAAAGTGTACAGAGGATTATCAGTAGAAGTAGCACTTTCAATTAACTTCTCCTGCCATTCTTCATAGGGGAGAATGTTAATGTCATAACCGAAAGAGCGTACCCAATCAACTAAAACATCCAATCCTACTGGTTCGGGATGTTGTAAGTGGAAAGCTTCACCGATCGCATCTTTTTGCATAGATAGATGTACGATCGCTTTACTAACATAATCTACAGGGGACATATCCAGCATATATTCCACTTCGGGGAAATATCCCATTTGTAGACAACCCTTCACCATCAAATTGATAAAGTCGTGGGTGTTACCGATACCTGTCTCACTGTCAGCAGCGATGAGGGGGGGTCTATGAATGGTAACAGGTAAACCGCGATCGCTCGCAATCTTCACTAGTTTTTCTGCTACCCACTTAGTTTGGGAGTAACCCAAATAAATCCCTTCCCAGTGGCTAAAATCATCATCTTCCTTCACAACCTTACCAGCATAGAAAGGAGCTTCAAACACCGCCACACTAGAAACATAATGCACAGGCTTAACTTTCACCTGACAAGCCAAGCGCAAAACTTCTTGAGTTCCTACAACGTTAGCAGCCTTCAATGCTGAATAAGGGAAGACATAATTTAACAACGCACCACTATGATAAATAGTGTCAATTTCTGCTGCTAAAGTTTGGAACTGAGTAGAACTTAAACCCAACAAAGGTTCAGATAAATCACCAATGACAGGAATAACTCTGGACTTGCTCCCATCCTCACAAATACCATAGCGTTCTAAATTCTTTTGCAGCTTACTATCACCTTCATCCAAATTAGCTGCACGCACCAAACAATAAATATCAGCCTTGGTTTGTTTGAGCAATTCCCGAATAATAAAAGCACCTAAAAAGCCAGTTGCACCAGTTAAGAAAACCTTCTTAGGTTGAGTGATAGGTAAAGCAACAGGAATAGCACCACCAGGATGAATAGTAGGATCAAGAACAGCTTCAGCCTGCAAATCTAAAACAGGGGTATCAGAGAGGCTAGAACTATTTGTTGAACGAGTAACACCTGTATCTTGTACCTCTATACCTTCTGCCAATTCTTCAGCTAAACGCTCGGATAAAGATTCAATTGTAGGATAGTGCCACAACAACAAAGGTGATGGTTGAAACCCCAATAATTTTTCTAATTGACTCACCATAGTCATAGCTTGAGCAGAATCCAAACCATAACTTTCTAAATTCACACTGGGGTCAATTTCATCAGCTTCTACCCCTAAAATTTCAGCCAGATGAGAAACCATCCAAGCTTGAATTTCTGCTGCACTATAAGATTGTTTTACAGTCATCTCAAAATCTCCAATAATTTTCTACGCGTCCCTTACATCCGACTTTTTACGGGATCTGGAAAACCCCTCTCCAAACCTCTCCCCTACAAGGAGAGAGGCTTTAGCTTTTCCCCCTTCCCTAGTAGGGAAGGGGGCTAGGGGGTTAGGTTAAGCGTCATAACCTAAAAAGTTAGCCCTTAAACCCCTACACCCCTACACCCCTATACCCCTACACCCCTATTTATTAAGAACGAACTGGTCGATATTGCATATAGAAATCAGGGATTTGCATTCCTTGCAATTTCAAACTTTGAATGCGATATAAAAATGCTGCTCCTGTCATTATGTGATCAGCTACATCAACAACATGGCGATTATTTGCTTCCTCTAAATAAGAACCCCGCACCCAGTCATTAAAACTTCCCATTGCTGGGCCGCACCAAATTTGATAATCAACTTCTCTACCTTTTTCAGCCGCAGTAGACCAACGAGAAGATAATCCTAAATACCATCTAAAAATTAAAGCCATTTTCAGTTTAGGATTATTAACTGCCTTGCCTAACTTTTCAGGACTTTTTTGTGATAAATAAGCCGCAGTTCCTTCCCAAACTTCAGCAATAGTTTTGCGGAAAACTTGTTTTTCTAATTTATCCCTTTCTGCCAAAGGAATTTCTTCAATTGAGTTATAAGTGCGGTACAATTCATACAATTTTTGGGCGCGCATGGGGAACATTGTCCCCCGTTTGAGAACTTGTACTTTCACACCCATTTCAAACATATCGCCGGCAGGGGCCATAGTCACATCAGCCATTTCTGCTTGTGCTAATAGTTTTTTAGTATGCTCACAAGCACCAGATTCTACACAAGCTTGATTGACTGAACCAGTAACTACATAAGCAGCACCCATCATAAAAGCTGCTAACGCTGATTCTGGGGTAGCAATTCCACCGGCTGCACCAATTCTAATTGGCTGGGGATAATGATATTGAGCTTGAATTTCATCCCTTAAAGCAATTAGTGAAGGCAGCAAACAAACCAACGGTCGATTGTCAGTATGTCCGCCAGAATCAGCTTCTACAGTAATATCATCAGCCATTGGGACTTTCGCCGCCAATTTAGCTTGCAACTCAGTAATTAACCCTTGTTCCAGCAATTCTTTTAAAATTCTGGGTGGTGCTGGCTGCATAAATTTACTCGCTACTTCCCGGCGAGAAATTTTGGCAATGACTTTATTTTTAATTTCAATTTGATTGGCATCATTTAAACTTAGTCCCGCAACACGGTAATAAACAATGTTGGGAGTTAAATCTAAAAATGCTGACGCTTCCACAATTCTCACGCCATATTTTAAATATAAATCCACAGCCCGGCGTTCTACTGCCATATCATTGGGACTGTGAATTAAATTAAATGCGTAAGGACTATGAGGTAAAGCTTGTTGAATTTTATGAATCGCTGCTTCTATTCTGTCAGGAGTTAAACCACCTGCACCAAAGGAACTCAAAATTTTATCTCTACCTAATGCAATGACCATTTCCTCGGAAGCAATACCCCCAGCCATTGCACCACTCATGTAAGCATATTTTACCCCATAAGTAGAAAGAAAACTAGGGTCGCCTAATTGTTGATTGGTGATGGGTGCAATTGATGTTAATAGCTCTAATTGACTTAATACGCCATGTTCCGATGGTGCTAAATAACCATCATTAGTTACACCGACTTTACCCGCAGCTTTGACAATGTAACAAGGTTTATCTAAAGCTAGTAATTTTGTTTTGATATCTGTTTTTTCAAAAGCTACACAATCTAAAGAACCTTTCCAGATGAGATTGTGATTGTAGGTATGGGTAGCAAATCCCAGACCATTATCATGTTTATTTATAGGTGTATCCACAGTGGTCACAGTCGTTCCCTCGCACGATTTGCAATGAATCAAAATCTGGTTTGTAGTAAGGACTTTAGTCCTTAAAGAAGAAAGACCAAAGTCCTTACTACGAACTTTAATTACTTAGGTTCTTCATTCAATAAGTCTTCAGCACAGACCATTTGTAATTGAATGATTTCACGCAATTGTTTACTAAAATCCTGCCTAGCTTTTAAGAAATCTGTGTGATTTTTAGTTATACGTGCATTGTTTGCGTTCAGTTTTTGATACTGAACTCTGTTTAATTCCAACATATTGATGATGGTGGTGAATGCGTCGTCAGTTTCAGGTGAATAAAAAACTCTTTGAGGCGTAGCCGAGTCAGAAGTAGTTGACTCAGAGAATTGTACTTCTTCTTCAGTTTTCAAATCGTGTTCCATGATATTTTTCATGGAATCTTTTTCTGACTCAACTATAGGGGTAGCCGGAGTTTCATTATTAGTAATAGACTGGATAAAATTCAGTGAATTTATACCTAGAGAATCACTAATTACGGGTTGTTTTGGCTGTCGTTTTTGCGCTATAGCTGCAAAGAGTTGACGATTTTCGTCTGTGAGGATTTTCTCAGTAATTGAATCACCACCTAGTGTGATAGTCCGCAGCATGGATTTATTTTTTTTGATGCTGGCTGTGACTGAAGTGTAAAGTGGTGATAAGTCTAAACTCACCCGATGACTAACGAGTTTACCTAATGCTTTGACAATGGAACTATGATCATCCATACCGCGACGGTTGAGGGAAACGGTGATGTGTTCTTTGTCTTCGAGAATTTTATCTATCCAACGAGAACAGACACTACCCGCACCAGCTTCGATAAAGATTTTTGTCCCGTCTTCGTAGACACGGTTAACTAATTTGGGAAAATCTAATTCTTGAGATAACCCTGTGGCAATGCTACGCGCAATTACTCCACTCTCTAGGGTGATAGTTTGATACTCAGCCGCCGAATAAAATACAATTCCGGGTATTTCCTGACTCGGTAAAGTATTTAATTTTACTAACTCGTCAAACTCCGATCGCATGGCTTGACAATGAATCACATGATCGAAGGGAGCAGAGAAAGCATTGCAACCGATAGTTTTAATCACTCTCTGACAAGCAGCCGGATCACCTGCAATTAATACTTCTTCTGGGGTATTAATCTGTGTCAAATAAACACGCGGTTCATTTCTGATTGCATCCCGTACCTGTACAGGACTAGCCATCAGCACATAATTACCCCACAGATTATCCCCTAAAGCCGTGGTAGATTTTGGTAATCCCCAATACTCACGCACAGCATTTTTTGGGCCAGATAATCTGTCGCCAAATAAGGCTGATGAGTTGAAAGAACTACTACCCTCATAGAAATTACTCCACACCCCTTGAGCAACCATCATGCTGGTTTCACCCAAGCTATAGCCAAACACATATTTGGGTTGGACTTGGAAATCATCCCGGATGACTGTGGTGATGAGTCTGGTGAAGAACATTTCCGCTTCAAACATCGCTAGAGAGTCATCTAACAATTTTTTCTCTAGCTTCTCTAATTCTCTGGTGCTAAATTTGCTCAAGCTTCGAGGAAAAACCAATCTTTCCACATCAGCCGCACGTTTGTAAATACTCTGGACAAAGGGGTTATCGTGCAGTTTGGGAAACAGTCGGAAAAGATTACGTCCAATCCCTACATAGGAATTTACGGCAGCCGGATACACATAAGCTACCTCGCCTTTTTTACCCAGAGGATTGGCTGTAAAGTAACTACCTACAGGAGTTTGCCAATCTATCCCCCTATCAAACGCGCCATTAATCCCTTTCCTGGCTGATTCAATTTCTCGGAGGAGTTCTTTTTTATTCCGTCCGGTAATTGATATGGCGTACTGTGCTTGAGATTGCTGCTGATAGGTATTAAAAGCTTGACTAGCATTCTCAGATAAAGAATCATTCTCTTGAATACTCTTTTGCAAGCTGTCTAAAGCCGCCATCAGACTAGCACGGTCATCAGCAGCTACGGGGAATAGATAAAACGGTGTTTGCTGCAAATACCGATTCGGACGCTCTTGTTGCTTGACTTCTTCCGACAAAATCACATGAGCATAACTACCATCACAACCCATCCCATTAATTGCGGCGATGCGTCGAGGAGCATTCTTACTGAGAAACCAAGGTCTAGATTCTGTCGCTACATAGAAAGGACTACCTTCAAAGGCTTCGGGAGTCTTCACACCAGACCAGTTAGGGGTGGCTGGAATATATCTGTAATAAAGACACAGAGCAGTTTTAATTAAACTAGCAATCCCGGCAGCAACAAAAGTATGTCCGATATTGGCTTTCACACTACCAATGGCACAGTGCAAACCATTTCCTACCGATGGATAAGCTTGAATTAAACCTGCAATTTCCGCTTCGTCTTCTTGAGGAATCCCACTGGCGCAAACTTCTACATAGTTTACTTGGTCAGGTTCAATACCTGCGGTTTTGAGAGCTTGTTGACAACCTTGATGGAGATTTGAGTGGGATTGACCAATACTAACAGCATCAATGACAGCATAAATGCGATCGCCATTTTCTAATGCTTGCTCATGACGCTTGAGAACTACAACCCCCGCACCTTCTCCTGGTGTCCAGCCGTTGGCTTTTTGATCGTAGCTGAGAGTATTAGCACCAGTGTTAATTTTAGCTGATTGGCTGCGTAATAATACGCTCTCTACACCACCAGCTAAATCCACCGCACCAACAACTACCGCGTCTACTTCTTCTGTCATCAGTAGCATTTGCGCCACTTCCAACGCCTTAAATGCGGAAGTTTCTACAGCCGTGAGAGTAAAAGAAGGCCCTGTAAAATTCCACAAAGAAGAAATCCGATTGGCTGTGATGTTACCGATGTAGCTTAAATACTCACCCACCTCTACTTGATGGTGAACGCTATCCTTAACGATAGTTTCTAGTTGGGCGATTTTGTCTTGGGGTAAGGTAATTTCCGCCCCATTCAAACCGTCTTTAACTTGCCAAGATGAATCCCAGCGTTGTTGTAGTTGATGTACAGATAACTCGGTTTCCGTAGCGATAATAACCGCTACATTACCCCCTTCTGGAATCTTCGCATCTTTCAAGGCGCGATCGGCCACTGTCAGTAATAGCAGTTGTTGTGGGTTGAGCTTTTCAACTTCGTTAGGAGGAATTTTATAAGTCAGGGTATCAATATCAAACTCTTTGATATATGCCCCTACAGGTGCTTTACCTGTTAATAAACCATATTTTTGTAGTAATTCCTGTTGTGTTTCTATGCCGTACCATCTCTTTGGCGGTAAAGAGATGAAATGCTGTTTACCGTCATAGATACTGCGTTCAAAACTATCTAAACTATTGCATTCACCGAAGAAGGCATCCATGCCTACAATAGCGAGTTTGCCCGTATTGTTATTTTCTTGTTCAAACATCTCTTTACTATTACCTGTGAGCGTCCAATTTACCGATAAGTAAGTTTGTAGTAAGCACTTCAGTGCTTAAGAGACTCCAAAATGTAGGGTGCGTCAGTATAAGTAATTTTTTATATGTTGAGGTTTTCTCAGACTGACGCACCCTACTAACTCGTGAATTTGGGATAGTTTGTTTGAGGTTCTCTAAGAAAGGGCTGAAGCCCTTACTACGAACTTTTTATTTCTCTAGAATTAGGTGGGAGTTTGTACCACCAAAACCAAAGGCACTTAATCCTACGTGTTTAGTTGATTTATTTTGTGGCCAGGGTGTCGGAGTCCGCACGATATTTTGGGGAGAAATGACGTTATTTTCTGAACCAATAGGATCATTCACATTAATAGTAGGGGGAATGACACCATGATTGAGGCTATAAATTGCCTTCGTCAAACTCACCATACCCGCAGCTACTAATAAATGACCAACATTAGCTTTGGTTGAACCCACTAAAGGTGATGCTTGGTGTTTTCCAAAAAAGCTCTCTATAGATGTGAACTCGGTACTATCTCCCAAAAGAGTGCCGGTAGCGTGACACTCCATATAATCAATAGCTTTGGGGTTAAGTCCAGCTTCTTGATAGGCTCTTTCAAAAGCTAGGACTTGGCCTTTAGTATTGGGGGTTAGTAAATGCTTACCTTTACCATCGTTAGAAAGACCATTACCGCACACCGTAGCCAGGATTTTATCCCCATCCCTGACAGCATCACTGTAGCGTTTGAGCATTACCATGCCGATACCTTCAGAGCTAATGAGTCCTCGTGATGTTTTATCTAGAGGCGAACTCACACCGTTGTCTGGATAGCCTTGAATCCCGGAAAATAACATCCGTAAAAATAAAGGATCTGAACAACTGATAGCTCCAGATAGCATCAAATCAGCTTTGTGTGATTGCAAGTAATATGATGCCAGCTTAATCGCATAGAAAGAAGAAGAACAAGCTGCATCTATACAGAAATGAGTCCCCGAAAGAGAAAAAGCCTTGGCAACTAACGCAGCAGGTAAACCAGAAATCATGGCGTTTTCTGTAGCGGCTTTAGTGGTTGTAGGGATAGCCGCTAGATGAAAATCTTGATCCTGTAAAAGTTCTGCTACTGCCGGCTCAATGGTTTGGCGATAAATCGGTGCGATAAGTTGATTAGAAAGCTTTGTGGGGAAAGAAAGAGTACCTAAAATTACTCCACATTTAGATAGAACTTCTTGATTTCCCCAATAACCACTATGTACAATTGCTTGTTTAGCTGCATATAGTGACCATTTGAAGGTGTTATCTAAGCTTTCCACAAATTCTGATGGCAGATTGTATTCACTGGCATCAAATTGAAAATTGCGGATAAATCCACCTTTGAGAAAATAAAATTTTTCCGGCTTGCCTTTGACGGGGTCGTAAAATATTGTGGGATCTAAACCCAATTCTGCAACACTAATTGTTGATGTCGCATCTTTCTGTTCAGTGAGATTTTGCCAAAATTGATCGGGATTATGAGCATCAGGAAAGAGGCATGATAATCCAATGATGGCGATTTTTTCCACTGTTTGTATCCTCGTTTGGGTAAAGTTTTAATTCGTAATTCGTAATGGGCTGCGCCCCGCTACGCTAACGTAATTAAGAATTATTTGGATTTATTTGATTCCCCGAACTGGATAGGATTTACGGTATTTTGCAGATGAGTAAGGTGTTAGGCCAATTTAATTATCGGCCTACTATAGCAATCCTCAAGGATTTAGGGTTTTATGAGGGGTTTTATTTAAGGTTTTTGTCACGCAGAGGCGCAGAGAGAGAAACAATAAAATATTTATTTCCCCTGCCCCCTGCCCCCTGCCCCCTGCTTCCTCCTACTTGGGTTTATGCAGATTCATGGGTGCAATTACTGCTTTCGCTCCGAGGATGCGGGAATATATTTTTCCTTCTCGATCATGGAGGATATAATTAGCGGTGACACCTGCTGCTGTTTTGTTGATAATGTCACAAGAAACGTAGAAGGGTGCGTTACAAGGAATGGCTCGAAATTGTTCTGAATATGTTAGTTGTCCTGGTAAGCAAACTTCTTGGTGAAGATGGCTTAACCATAGCCATAGGGGTTGTGTGCTTAAGTCGGTGGTGTAGGGATTATGCCATTTTACAGGGAATTGTCCTTGGGCTTCTAGTGAGATTTCTGACCAAAAACATTCGGTAGTGATTTTATTTTGGCTAATGTTGATAACTCTGGTAATTTGTTGAAATGCTGCACCATGAAATAGGGATGAATCTCCGTTTTGATAAAAATCTTTACCTGTTTTGGTAATGATGTGATCTTCGGTCAAATCCATGTTTTCGTAAATTGGTGCTGCTGGTAATTGCCGCACAATTGTAATGGTGGCACAAAAGTGATAGAAGGTTTTACCTTGGGGGTTTTTACTGAGAATTGTGGTTTTAAATTCAACAGATTCAGAACCATTTTTGGCGAGTTCTTGAATTTCTAGAATATATTCTTTCGCCAGGGTGTCATTAAAGGTAATCCCCTTGAGAACTTTGAACTCTTTGCAAGTTAAATAACGATAACCTGGATAACATTCTTCGCAAGCATGAATCATCCAGGACATCGCACAGGTGGCTGGTAGTACGGGAGTACCAGCAATCACATGATCGAGTAAAAAGGGATTTGCATCTACTGTCATGCGGCGACGGATGCGATAGCTGCGGAGTTGAGGATCTAGGGTTATAGGTGGGGGTGTGATGGGGCTACCAATGACTACTTGTGTAGAATCACGATGATTGGGATGCAGTTCATTGACTAGCATTTGTGTACCTACATCCACAGGGATAATATCAATTCCCCGTTCTGCAAAGGCTTTTTTGAGTTCTGGTGTCACCATACCGCTATCCCATCCGCCCCAGTTGATAGCGACAACGTGACAATCGGGATTGTATTGTTTGATTAAATGGGCTGACTTGTTGAGAATTTCATTAGCGATCGCATAATCCGATTGTCCCATATTCCCATAAAAACCAGCCACGGAAGAAAACAACACTAAATGCTCTAGTTGTTTAACATCCACACAAGACAGCAGATTTTCTAAACCTTGCACCTTAGCGGTGTAAACCTTCTCAAAATCTTGCTCTGTCTTCTTCTCAATTAACTTATCCGCTAAATTTCCCGCACCGTGAATAATTCCGGTAATTTTGCCAAATCTTGCCGCTACAGCCGCCAACTTTTCCTGTAAATCTGCAACATTAGTGACATCAACACTTAAATATTCCACCTGCGAGCCTGTTTCTTGAATCGCCGCCAGAGTTGCTTGAATTTCCCGGCTAGAAACAATTTTGTGATATATTTTCTGCACACTCATGGGTGTAGGCTTCTCCCCTTGAGCCTGCAAATGCTGCATAATCCGTTTTTTTAATACAGCCTCTTCAAAACAACCCTGAGTAAAATCCGGCTCACTCGCTAAAACCTCCGAACGCCCAAGCAGAATAAACCGACAAGCTTGGTGCTGCGCCAACTTAGTTACACATTGCGCCGTAATACCCTTAGCACCACCACTAACAACAAAAACCGATGAAGGACGAACCTGGGTAAGTGTAGTCATATTAATTTTGGAGAGAGTGAAGAAAAAAGATGGTTTCGCGCAAAGGCGCAAAGGCGCAAAGGTGTTAATTATCTTCAAATTCTGTTTAACAACACCAGAACATTTGCGATCTTCTTGGCGACTTTGCGCCTTTGCGCGAGGAAAAAAAAGTCTATATAACTACTCGAAAGAACTAATCAAAGTAAAGCGTCCTTGAGAACCGTAAGCAACCTCACCGATGTAAAGATTAGAGTCGTGCAGTTCGTCAATAATGTGTTGTGCTGAGACTTGAGGATCTAAACTGGGGCTGAGGTCAATTCCTCTAGTAAATACATTCGGCCATTCCCATCTCAGAGTCTTGACTAAACCGAACAAACCAGCCCCAATTGCTCCGAAGTTGACATTATGCTCTAACCCAAAGCTTCCATCTAACCGAGTCACAGTCAAAAAACAACTGCGTTGATAGTTTCCGGTTGCTGTCAAGGATTTTTTCAAGTGCTTCGCCATCAAAAAGACGTGCTTCACAATGGCTTTTTCTTCTGGGATAAAAGGTATTGTGCCGGTGTTATCTACCTGAAATCCTGGGTGGAGGTGAATAAAAGCCCCAATCGTGCCATAGTTAGTTGCGATCGCCGATAATTTTCCTTGGAGTAGTTCTTCACTCATGTCTGCAAGGGTGACTTGGTGTACACCTGCGGGTAAGGGGGAACGCTGGGGAATAATTGATTGGGGGAAGCTCAACACTACTACTTTCCAGCCCCGTTCTGTCAGGGTTTGCGCTACTTGGGAGGTAGTGCCAGAGCCATCATCGGTGATTAAACAAATGTGTCCCTCTGGCAATGTGAACTCTAGACTATCGGGTGCTGGTAGGTATTTGAGCTTGGCTGGACGACGTTTAACACCGTCGATTATTTGGACTGGTTGCCAGTTAAGCTCAGACTGAGACTTTTTTTTTTCACCTCCCACCAGCTTCTGGAGGTAGTCAACAATTTGACCGATGGTGCGGAGATCACCTAAGTCTTCCAAGTTGGGCTGGGGCAAGTTGGGATAGACTTCTTGTAATCCACCCAAGATTTCTACCCGTTTGATAGAGTCAATCCCTAAGTCTGCTTCCATGTCCATCTCTAGTTCCAGCATTTCTACTGGGTAGCCTGTCTTTTCGCTGGTGATGTTGAGCAGAGTTTGGGCGATGTCTGCGTAATCTGCGCTGTCTGCAACTTTAGCCTCGGCAATGGTTTCTACCACAGCTACAGGCTCAGGTGCAGGGGGAGCAACTACAGCTACAGGCTCAGGTTGTTCTACTGGTGATGGTGCTACTTCTACAGCTTGGCTACTACCAGCCATTACTTGCAAAAACTCGATAATTTGACCGATGGTGCGTTTTTCTGCGAGTTCTTCTAAGTTGGGCTTGGGTAAATCGGGATACATTTCCTGTAATCCCCCTAAGATTTCTACCCGTTTGATGGAATCAATACCTAAGTCTGCTTCCATGTCCATTTCCAGTTCCAGCATTTCCACTGGGTAGCCGGTTTTATCGCTGATAATTGCTAGGAGGTTGTTACCCAACTCAGCAATATTCACAATGGGAGCAGCTACAGGTGCAGGAGTAGGAGTAACTTCAACTTCTTGGACTGGGGGGGTGGTAACTTCGGCTATAGGTTCGGGCTGCATTTGCCAAGCTGTAGGTGCAGGTGCAACAGGTGCATCAGCAATGGTAAATTCAGGTTTGGCTACAGGCTCAACTACAGGCTGGGTTTCTACTTTTGCTACAGTTGCAGGTGCTTCAACAACTGGTGTGTCGATGGTGAAAGCAGGGATTTGCTGGCTGACTTCCTCTACTGGTGCAGTCACTCCACTGGAGAGAACCAGAGAATATTGTTGTTGAATCAACTCGAAGAAGTTTTTAGCGTAGGCTAGCTGTTCTTGAAGATATTTTTCATGGATGCGGAGGGTTTCACCTTGTTGGGAATGAAACTGCATCATACTGCGTTCCAAGCTTTCCATCACTACTAGCTTGAGTTGAGCAGCTTCTTGGGAAGTCTTAGCGTTAGCAAACAAAGCATTTTGCTGTTGCATCAGTTGGAAGAATGCTTTGGTGTATTCCATCTGATGGTTGAGGTAAGTACCATGTACTTGCAGGTTCTCAGTTTGGTTTTGCTGGAACTGAGTCATCAGATACTCTAGGCTTTGTAGCACTCGCTGGAAGTTTTCCAGTTTGTCTGGTGTTGGCATCTTCTTTTCTTCGGCTAGTTGAGGTGCAAGGATTGCAGAGTTCATTTGAGGTTGTGCTGTGGTGGTAATAGTAGAGTTATGAGTAATTTTGGTGGCGCGTCCGTTACCGTTGGTTGCTTTTGGGGCATTGGGAATTGGCAATGGGGAAGGCAGTGTGTTGGGGAGTTCTGCTCCTTTGTAGTAGCTGCTGTCATTGGCCATAGTTGTTTCTACCAATGCCCCTTGCCCCATGCCCAAAACGGGGGGTGTTTCTGCTACTGGGGTAGCGGGGACATTAACTGTAGGTGCAGCCGGGAAGGAAACTTTATGTCCGTTATTTAATGCTTCGACAAAGGCGTTTTTGGTTTTGTCGGAAATATAGTTAATGCCTCTTAAGGTGACACTCAGAGCTTTCTTTTTCTCGGCTGGGGGTAGAGTAGGTTGGGTTTGGTAGGGGTCGAGGTTTTTCAACTGCATACCGAGTACCCGCATTTGTACTGCTGCTTCCCGCAAAGAGCGATCGCTATTTTTCTGAGTGCTGGGGTTCAAGGCTATGGTAATGTGGGGGCGATCGCCTAAAATATCTTTGACTAAGTTGGTTAATATTCTCTTGGGGCCAAATTCCACGAAGCAAGAACCACCAGCCGCATAGATATTTTCAATTTCCTGTTTGAATAACACCGAGTTAGCTAGGTGAGTTTCCAGGATTTTTTGAATTGCTTGGGGTTCTTTGGGATATTGTTTACCTGTAACGTTAGTGAATACAGGAATTTTTGGCGCGTTGAAGGTGACTGCTTTGGTAGCAATAGCGAAGGATTTTTGAGCAAAAGCAATCAAGGAGGTGTGGAAGGCGGCAGACACTGGTAAAGGTACGGCGGCACAACCTTTTTCTTGTAAAGCTTGACGGACTTTAGCGATTTCGGTGGTTGGCCCTGCTAAGACAAATTGGGTGGGAGAATTGTAATTAGCGATCGCTACCCGTGGGTAATTCTTCAGAATCGCTTCTACTTTGCTGATGTCTTCTTTCACCGCCAGCATTGTACCTGCATCATGGTCAGGATCTTTGGGTGCAGCCATCGCTTGTCCCCTAGATTTGACTAGATACATATAATCTTGGTCGCTTAATACACCCGCCGCCCACAAAGCGGTGATTTCACCAAAGCTATGCCCAGCTACAAAGTCAGATTTAAAGCCAGCTTGTTTGAGAATAGAATATAAACCTGCACTAAATGCCCCAATGGCTGGTTGTGCGTATTCTGTGCGTTGCAGTGCGGCTACTTGAGCTTGTTTCTCGTCTTCATCAAACACAGGATGAGGGAAGACAATCTCTGAGAGGGGGTGTAAGTTATCTTGCAACAACAACCCATCCATATAACCAAATAATCGGCGCAAGGTGGGGAAGTTCATCACCAGTTCTCGACCCATTTCTAGGTACTGAGAACCTTGACCAGAGAATAAAGATACTACTTTCCCGCCTAGTTCCATCCCACTTGCGCGGTAGTAAATCCCTTGGGGATGTTCCCAATTAGGCATTTCACCTTTCAGCTTTAACCAGTCAATGCTAGTTTGCATTAACTTACAAGCTTCCTGTAAATTCTCAGCTACAAAGCCAACTCTCGCTGCACTCTGAGGAATTTCTACAGATTGGCACTCTTGCACTAATTGTGCAAAGTGTCTTTCACCGCCTTCTGATTGCAAGTTACTTAAAACTGCTTCACATTTTTGCAGTAGTTCTCCAGGGTTGGCAGCAAACAGCAGAATTTCGCGGGGGGTGCTGTGCAAGCGATAGGGGCGATTTTGTTCGGTTTCGTATTCTTCCAAAACTACGTGGTAGTTTGTGCCACCAAAACCAAAGGAACTGACACCAGCACGTCTTGGTGCTTCCCCTTCTGCCCGAATCCAAGGCCGAGTTTCGGTGTTGAGATAAAATGAGGAATTTTCAATATTTAGCTTAGGATTGGGCTTTGTAATGTTAATTGTGGGGGGTAGAATTTTGTGGTGTAATGCCAAAGCGGTTTTAACTAAGCTGACTGCACCCGCAGCCGCTTTGGTGTGTCCGACTTGGGATTTCACGCTACCCAAGGCAATGTGTTGCTTTTTGTTGTCGTGTTTAGAGAAGAAGTCTCTTAAAGAACCGAACTCGGTGGGGTCGCCAGCCATTGTTCCTGTACCGTGGGCTTCAATCAAACCAACGGTAGCGGGAGAGAAACCTGCATCTTCGTAAGCCCGGCGCAAGGCGTTAACTTGCCCTTCTTTGCGGGGTGCATAAATACTCTTGTAGCGTCCATCGCTGGAAGTACCGATACCTTTAATCACTGCATAGATTCTATCTTGATCTCGGACTGCATCTTCCAGACGCTTCAACACCAACATACAAACCCCTTCACCCAGCATCATGCCATCAGATTGGGCATCGAAGGGTTTAACTTTATCTCCTGGGGAAACGGCTGGGGTTTTGCTGAAGGAGATATAAGCCATGATGGTGTTATCTGTATCTACACCACCAGTTAGCATCATGTCAGCACGATGTTCAACTAGTTCGCTAATCGCCATTTTCAATGCGCCGAAGGAACTAGCACAAGCTGCATCAACAACGCAGTTCATCCCGCCAAAGTTCAAACGGTTAGCAATTCGCCCAGCGACGACGTTCGCCAACATCCCAGGAAAAGCGTTTTCATCCCACTTGATGTAAGCACTTTTGATTTTTTCGACAATTTTGTCGGTATCTTCGTCGGAGAGTCCACTGCTTTTGAGGGCTTTCTTCCAGATGGGGTATTCTAAGCGCGCAGAAAGGGGCATACCCAATTGCTTGGCCATAGCTACCCCTAAGATTACCCCCACCATCTCCCGGTTAAATTCACGAGATTCACCATAACCAGCATCTTCCATTGCTTCTTTTGCAACTACTAAACTTAATAGTTGCGAAACATCTGTAACTTCTAAAATGCTGGGAGGAATACCAAATTCCATTGGGTTAAAATCTACCTCTGGAATAAACCCACCACGTTTACAGTAGGTTTTATCTTCTGGGGTTCTGGGGTTGGGGTCGTAGTAATCCTCTATGCTCCAGTGGGTTGCAGGAACATCGGTGATACAATCCGTTTTATTAATAATGTTTTGCCAGTATTCCCGCAAATTTCTGGCTTGGGGAACTAGTGAGGCCATACCAATGATGGCTATAGGATTTTGTTGTAGTTGTCTGTTAATTTTGTTAATTGACATTGGTTTTTCCAAGTTCATTTTTTTTTCCTCAATACACCGCAACAAAGCCTTTTCGCAGTTATTAATCTGGTTTTCTAACTCCGCTAAGGCAGCATCAATTGGATTAGCAGACATAGGGCATATAGTGTTCTGGGGTATGTGGATTGTGCAGCAACAGGAATCAATTCGTAATGGGCTAACGCCCCGCTCCGCTAACGTAATTCGCAATTCGCAATTGGCTAACGCCTACGTAATTTGCAACTATGCTCTTGCCCCGCTTCGCTCTAAGGGCAGCTATGCGGCAGGCTTTAGGCAATTAAAAACTCCAGGTTTTATACCAAATTGGGATAGGTAGTATTATTTTGATCTGCTGTAATAGCCTATGAATCTAGGCTGGCAATCCAAAATCCAAAATCCAAAATTGGTATTACTAGGGTTTTTGAGTTGCGAACTGTTAATGAATTTTGAATTATTGGTATAATTCTTGTTGCTTACCCTGATGAGTTTTATTTCTTGTTAAGCATTTGTGGGCATTGGGAATTGGCTGTCAAAATTCCTCTAGTGCCTTGTGAATGATTTTATCCAACGCTCGACTCTTGATATGGTGGCAATAGGTCGATGACGTTATTGAAACTAGTAAAATAGTCTTGAAGCGCGGTAGCTGCTGAACCAGTAAATTCCATCCATTCGTAATGGTAGAAATTTTGAGCATTTGTATCTAACTGGAGCAAGGGAAACTTAGGAGTAGCTATTAGAACAGAAACGCTTTTTTCTCCCAAACTACTTTGATGATCTAGTTTTACGGCAGCCACGTAGCTGGTATTAATGACAACGTTCTGTATTTTGATAAATGCCATAGCCAGTTT
The DNA here is from genome assembly GCF_058172895.1 of Aliinostoc maniaoense. NCBI lineage: Bacteria > Bacillati > Cyanobacteriota > Cyanophyceae > Nostocales > Nodulariaceae > Aliinostoc > Aliinostoc maniaoense. The sequence continues at coordinate 1,207,563 of NZ_CP187952.1, forward strand.
CAGCGTCCAGGATAATATATGTTATGGGATTCGACCCAAAAAAGTTGACAAGTTCGTTACAGAAGAAACACCACTTGGAATCCGAATTAATACAGTGACTGGAACGAATATCAACCATTGAGCAAGGGGTGGATAGGCAGCTTGGCTTAGTTATTTTTTACTACTGTTCTACTTGCACATAAATAACTAATTTACCTCGCTACTTTGGAGCATTGAATTAATACAAAGAATAGCACAATTCATAGAAACTAAATCATTTGTTTAAATTAATTTTATGAACCAAATAGATATTTGTTGATGAAAATCTCAAATTAGCCATAGTCCTCTAGTATAATGGACGACTTATCAATACAAGCTGATAAGTTGCTTGATGTCGGCTGTAAGGTTGACTGGATATCGCTAGCGATCGCAATTATAGTTTCTCCTCAGCCCCGTAAACATTTCATCAATAGACAAATCTGATTACATCCCTATGAAAATTTATTTTTTAGCAGCACATCATAATCAACAGATGTTTTTTGATGAATTTTTAATATAAATGACTAAAGATGATTGAGGAGTATTTATTAAGCAAATATTTCTTACATATATTGTGCGGCATAAACAAAATCTGCAATATGCAAAAGATAATTTACTTTCTGCCTTTTTACCTATATAGTTCAAAAATCACAAAATCCTAAGACATCAAACCTATTTTTTTGGTTTGTTTACCAGTCCAGTTTTGCCAACGTGCCAAGCCACGGTTAACTAATTCTGAATTGCTGTCACCGATAAAACAAATACGTCCTAATCTTTCGCAAGCAATGAGAATTTCACCGTGTCCCATAAAGGGAGCAATCACAAAATTATTCGGATTGGTGTACAAATTGAGCAAATAATTAATAATTCCCTCGACTCCTTCAATATTAATTGGGGTTTGGGGTTTGGTCATTGTTTGATGAGAAAAAATCCCTATATAAAGATTGCCGAGTAATAACTCATATTGGAAGGGCATTTGATTATGTTGATAAAAATCATAGATATGTCCTTCCGAACGAATAACAGCCACAACTTTGGCTTCATCTACTAAGTAATTATGCTCCCAGGTGGATGAGAGAGTAGCGATCGCCAATGCTGCATCTGAAGGTAACAGCTGGCGAAATTCCCCTTGGGAGGTGTCACCACAATATACTAGATGTCTGCCTAATATCCATTCATCACCTGTTTGGATGGGGGAATGGGGGGAAGTTTGAGCAGGTGAAAAAGAGGCGATCGCTGGAGTTTTCTTAACAGCTAACTTAGCTTGTTTTTGCGCCATAGCACTTTTGTAAGCTAATGTCTGTAACTCTTTTTGCTTCACCTGTAATTCTTCTATTAATTGCGCTTGGCGTTGGGCTTCGGCGGTGTCTCCCCTAGCTTCAGCTAATTCCATAGCTGCTTGTGCGGCAGTAACTTGAGCGCGCTCTTTTGTCCCTGCCCTAGCAATACTTAAAAGTGCTGTAGGACTATCAGCAATCGGTGTACCCTTAATTAACTGTTTCACTTCTGGGTGAATACTTTTAGCAATTTGCTTACCGTGCTGAAATGTCCGTTCTGAGTAACCAGCTTCCCTAGCTAACTCTAAAGTTCTTTTGGGTGGTGGTGAAATCGTTTCACCACCTTTGAGAGTATGTTGATTGTCTCCCACCTTTGCCCGTAACCCCATCCGCTCTAGAATTTGGTCACGTTCCAACCATAATTCTGAACGTTCCAGGGGTTCTAACTCATTCCGAATTAAATTTTCGTCAATTTCAGCCAACCGGGCTTGATCTGCACCAGCATAAGCAACAATATTACACTCAACCGTGTCTAGCCCCAACAACTTACAAGCCGTCAGCCGATGCAACCCAGCAATTAAATTCAGCTTTTGGTCTACCGTAATCGGGTTCAATAGACCATTCGCCTGAATTGACTCCTTGAGTTCATCAACCTTCTCACCCTTAACCGGACGACGATTGCGACCGATTTTAATTTGGTCTATGGGTACTGTAGGCATAAAAAATTCAAAATTTAAAATTAAAGACAGTGAGTCAAATAACTCAGGATTACGACTCAGATAAGCCGGATATGTTTCACAAATATCTAAAAACCATGATTTTACTCACACATTTTCAGATAATGTCGAATACTACACAACAGTAGCGATCGCAATTCATCAATAATATTCCAGACAAAAGGAAGGAATCAGGGGAAAGGAGACAGGGAGACAAGGGAGACAAGGGAGACAAGGTAGACAAGGTAGACAAGGTAGACAAGGTAGACAAGGTAGACAAGGGAGAAATATTTACGCTCATGCCCCATGCCCCATGCCCCATGCCCCATGCCCCATACCCCATGCCCCATGCCCAATGCCCCATTCCCAATCAATTGACAAAATCGAATTTTTTTGCAATGATTAAACACGTATTTAGTAAGTTATTCTCATTAATTTCCACTCCCCGCTTCGTATTGATTGGAATTTAAGTTATTTAAAGGTTCAAGCGTATTTTACGCTACTTGATGCGAAGTCTAATTAAGGTAAAACTGAGAAAGATTTGTAGCCAATTCAGTATCATTAACTTTACCGCTAAGTAGTTTGTGTGCGGTAGTGATCAAACTATCAAAGCATTTACATAAGCCTCACTAGACATTCAAATCATTAATAATAATACAGGGAAAAATTGCTCCTAGTAGCCATGATTAAATGCGTACACTAACACGCATGAAAAGCTCTATTACCCAGTCCCCAATCCCCAATCCCCAATCCCCATTCTTACCTCATCACACCAATTGGGAATAAAAATATGGAAGTAAATAAACAACGCCTACGCCAGTTATTGATCAAACCCCAAGTTAGATGGCGGTTAATTTTAGCCACTTCCATCACCTTAGCAGTGGGAATCGTCACTTTATACAGTTTTAATCCCAATAAATTCCGCTCTCAAGACCAAGCACCCGCCCCTAATTCTCCCAAAGCCGCACCAGTCAAACTTGCTGTCACAGCTTTAGGACGGTTACAGCCTGATGGTGAAGTAACTACCTTATCAGCACCTAGTTCTACTAATGGTATTCGAGTAGAAAAACTGTTAGTGAAAGAAGGTGATGAAGTTCAAGCCGGGCAAGTATTGGCATATTTAGAAGATTATGCCCGTGCTACCGCCGCTTTACAACAGGCTTTAGATAAACTGGAAATTGCCAAAACTCAATTAGCACAAGTTAAAGCAGGTGCTAAACCTGGAGATATCGCTGCCCAAAAAGCTACCATTGCGCGGTTACAGTCACAACTCAAAGGAGAAATTGCCACTCAAGAGGCAACTATTAACCGTATCCAAGCAGAAGTTAATAACGCGCAAACAGAAAATGATCGCTATCAAAAATTACTGCGCGAAGGTGCTGTTTCTGCTTCTGTTGCAGACACAAGAGCTTTACAACTAAAAACAACTCAACAACAACTAACCGAAGCTAAAGCGGCTCTGATTCGGACTCAAAACACTCTCGCAGACCAAATTAAAGAAGCCAAAGCCAGACTCAACAGTGTTCAAGAAGTACGAAGTATAGATGTAGAGTTGGCACAAAATCAAGTTAAGAGTGCTGTAACTGCTGTCAAACAAGCCAAAGCAGACCAGGAGTTGACCTATATTAAAGCTCCTATCGATGGCAAAGTGTTAAAAATCCACGCCAAAACCGGAGAAGTTATTAGCAGCACAGGATTTGCTGACATTGGTAAGACCTCTCAAATGTACGTAATTGCAGAAGTCTATCAAACCGATATTCAAAAAGTTCGCTTAGGTCAAAAAGCCACCATCACCAGCCCTGCATTTAGCGGTAAATTGCAAGGAACAGTTCAGGAAATTGGTTTGCAAGTTGACAAACAAAGCATCTTCAGCATTAATCCTAACTTCGATACAGACCGCAGAATCATTGAAGTCAAAATATCTATCGATAAACCCGCAGATAATCAACGGGTATCTCGATTAACCAATTTACAGGTTGATGTAGCCATTGATATTTAAAGCAATTCGCAATTCTCAGTTAGGTGTTGCAACCGGTATTTAGAAAGAGCCACAACACTTGCAGTTTGATAGAAGCCGGGGATTTAGTCATTAGTTTTTCTCCCCAATCCCCAGTCCCCAATCCCCAATCCCCAATCCCCATAAAAAGCCATGAATATTAAAATTCCTTTAGCATGGCTACAGCTCGCCCAACAAAAAATTAGATTTCTGGTGGCTGTAGCTGGTATTGCTTTCATTGTCTTACTGATGTTTGTGCAACTTGGTTTTCAAGATGCGCTTTATTCTAGTGCTACTGCCCTACATCAAAATCTCAAAGGGGACTTATTTTTAGTCAGTTCTCAATATAAATCTTTGACATCAAATCAAAGTTTTTCTCGAACTCGTTTGTATCAAGTTTTAGGGTTTGATGGTGTCGAATCAGTTAGCACCATGTACTTACAATTTGCTAAATTGAAAAACCCTGCTACTGGTGAGAAATACTCTATATATGTAATAGGGTTCGACCCAGGCAAATCTATCTTAAATATTCCTGAAATCGAGCAGAACTTAGATAAGCTCAAAATTCCTGATGTCATGTTATTTGACAGAGATTCAAGGCCAGAATTTGGCCCCATCGCCACGAATTTCGAGAAAGGAATTGACCAGACAATTGAAATCTTTCCCTTTGATGGCCCTAGAGGATACAAAGTTAGAGTCGGTGGCTTATTTAGTTTAGGCCCTTCCTTTGGTGTAGATGGTAACTTAATTGTCAGCGATACAACTTTTCTCCGCATCAACCCCAACACTCGCCCAGTTGAGAAAATAGATATAGGTATCATTACCCTCAACCCAAATGCTAATCAAGAACAAGTTTTAGCGAATTTGCGAGCTAATTTACCTAATGATGTCAGGATTTTCACTCGCCAAGGTTTTATAGATTTTGAGAAACAATATTGGTCTGCTAGAACACCAATTGGTTTTATTCTCAACTTGATGTTGACAATGGCTTCAGTGGTGGGTGTAGTAATTGTCTATCAAATTCTTTACAGCAATATTGCAACCCAATTTATTGCTTATGCCACATTAAAAGCAATTGGCTATCCCAATTCTTATTTATTAAATGTGGTTTTTCAACAAGCTATTATCTTGGCATTATTAGCTTATATACCAGGATTTTTAGTTTCTGTAGCTTTGTATAATTTCGCAATGGAAGCTACAAAATTACCGATTATGATGACTGCAAACAATGCCTTAATCGTCTTTGTTTCCGCAGTTTTAATGTGCATCACCTCTGGCGCACTTGCTATTAACAAACTACGTTCCGCAGACCCGGCAGATATTTTTTAGGGCATTGGGCATCGGGCATCGGGCATCGGGCATCGGGCATTGGGCATTGGGAATGGCGCATTGGGCATAGGTAAAAATTTCTCTCTTATCTCTCTTATCTCCCTTGTCTCCCTTGTCTCCCTTGTCTCCCTCGTCTCCCTTGTCCCCCTGCCCCCTGCCCCCTGCCCCCTGCTCCCTGCCCCCTACACCCCTACACCCCCACACCCCTACACCCTCTTTAATAACTATGAATTTACACAACAAAACCCTTCTGATTACTGGGATTGATGAATTTATCGGCTTGCGTGCGGCTGAGTTAGCCATAGCACAAGGAATAAAGGTGCGTGGACTGCAAGCTTCTAATAAGTCTGATATAGCGAAAAAATTGGGTGCTGAGGTAATTGTTGGAAGTATTACCGATACGACTATAGCCCAAAAAGCTTGTCAGGGAGTAGACATTGTTTTAAATACAGCCCAAATTACCGAAGAAGCTGGCCCTATTAAACAGTTTCAGGAAGTGAATGTTAACGGTGCGGTGAATATAGCTAAAGCTGCCAAAAGTGCTGGTGTGAAAACTTTTGTGCATCTTTCTAGTATTTTGGTCTATGGGTTTGATTATAGCGATCGCATCACCGAATCCGCTACACTCTCCGCTAGCGATAACCCCTACTGTCAAACTAAAATCGCCGCCGAAACCGAACTTTTACCCCTCAATTCACCTCCAGATTTCGGCATGATTATTATTCGCGCAGGTGATGTTTACGGGCCTGGTAGCCTACCTTGGGTAGTTCGCCCCATTCACTTTATGCGACAAAAATTATTTGCTTATCCGAATGATGGGCAAGGTGTAATTAATCATGTCTATGTAGATAATCTCATTGATGCCATCTTTTTAGCAATCGAAAAACAGACCTACGGTGAGATATTTAATATCACCGACGGACAAGAAACTTCCTGGAAAGAATATTTCATGCGCCTAGCCGCAATGGAAGGTTTACCTACACCAATGTCTTTAGGTAAAGATGAAATCAAACTATTTTTACAACTACGTCATCAGGGGCAAAAACTATTTCGTAAAAAAGCGGACATTCTCCCAGAATCAGTAGATTTTATGAGTCGTCCCTATGCTTGTTCAATTGCGAAAGCTGAAAGTTTATTAGATTACAAACCAAAAATTGATTTAGAAACAGGGCTGCGTCAAACCAAAACATGGCTTGAGAAGACTGATATTCAAAAGCTACTGAAATAAGGAGGCAGGGGAGCAGGGGGCAGGGAGACGAGGGAGACAAGGGAGACAAGGGAGGGGGGAGTGTGGGGAGAGAGGGGAGTGTGGGGGGAAAGATTTGTTCTCCACCATCCCACACCTCCCACACCTCCCACACCCTGCCCCATGCCCAATGCCCAATGCCCAATGCCCAATGCCCAATGCCCCATGCCCCATTCCCCATTCCCAATCACAATTATTTATGAACAACAATTCACCAAAGTTAAGCATTGGTTTACCTGTATATAATGGGGAGAAATTTATTCAGGCAGCCCTAGACTCTTTGCTGGCTCAAACATTTACAGACTTTGAATTAATTATTTCAGATAACGCATCTACAGATAATACAGAAGCAATTTGTCGAGCCTACGCTGCTCAAGATAAACGTATCCGCTACTACAGAAATAACGAAAATATTGGTTGCGCTCGAAATTTTAACCGTGTCTTTGAATTAGCCACTGGTGAATATTTTAAATGGGCAGCCCATGATGATTTACACGCCCCTGATTTTCTGATGAAATGTATTGCGGTATTGGAAGAAGACCCTACAATTATCCTGTGCCATTCTCATGTATATTTCATTGATGAAGCTGGTGAGTTTCTGCAAAAATATGACATTGCAATCAAGGCAGACTCACCTAAAAATTACGAGCGTTTTAATGAATTACTAACCAAGCATTTCTGCTATCAAATGTATGGTGTAATTCGCTCTGAGGCACTCAAAAAAATTCCGCCAATGGGTAGCTATGGCAATGCAGATGGCATTTTTCTCTTAAGGCTGTGTTTAGTAGGTAGGTTTTACGAAATTCCCGAATACCTATTTTTTGCTAGAAGCCATCCTCAACAATCACTGAGTATGTTTTTCCCTGGATATATGTCGCTTAGTAATAGCAATAACAGCTATTCATCGGATATATTGCCGGATTTCTATGCCTATACAGTGTGGTTTGATTCATCAAAACAGGGCAAGATTTTGTTCCCGCATTGGCGAATGTTTTGGGAATATATTGTTTCTGTATGCCTGTTGCAGATGAGTTTACACGATTATGTCCGTTGCGCTATCAGTTTATATCAGAAACTCAAAGGCAAGGAGTCTTTATTATTACAAGACTTACTGATAGCAGGACGAAAAATTTGGCAGAGTTGGCATCAAACTCCACTACCAACAGAGCAAATAAAAACTCAGTTGATTGTATCTGAACAAAAATAGTTTGTGAAACACTCTCTATGTAATGAGGAGAAAAATATGTTCAAGATTGTGCGACTGCATCATATTTTACTAGCAAGTTTATTGAGTTTCACTGTTGTTAAGCCATTAAATGCTGAACCAACAGCAAAGTTAACTGTTGTAGTTAACGGTATCCGCCATCAAAAAGGCCAGATTTGCATGAGAATTTATGCTAACGAAAAAGGATTTCCGTTAAGTGACACTAGTGAAGTGCAAAGTGGTTGTACTCGCATTACAGGTACATCAGTTACTAAACATTTCTACGGCTTGAAACGTGGCACTTATGCAGTAGCAGTAGTAGATGATCAAAACAGTAATCAAAAACTTGATTCTGATTTCTTTGGCATTCCCAAGGAAGGTTTTGGGATTTCTAATAATCCTACTGTATCCATCCAAACTGGTACGCCTAAGTTTAATAAATCAAGTTTTCCTGTCACCAAAAATACAACAGTCAATATTAAGCTGAAATACTCACTAGATCGCTAGATTATTTCCGCTTTTTTAAGGTTTGTAGTAAGCACTTTAGTGCTAAGAAATCAGGACTGAAGTCCTTACTACAAACTGTAATTACAAATTATAAACTCTTTCTTCTCAACTATTACAGATGGCGAAATTTGCCGGAGACTTATAGATGTCATGAGAGAATTGGCAGAATTTTTGTTTAGGTCTTTGCTGGGATGGTTGGGGATTCAGGTATTTCTTTCTGTGATGTTTTTGTTGTATGTGCGATTATCGCGGACAAAAACTTTACCTGATGAAAAGTTACCTAAAACGGCGGTAATTCTTTGCTTGCGAGGGGCTGATCCGTTTTTACCCAACTGTATTGAGGCGTTGTTAAAACAGAATTACCCAAACTACGATTTAAAGGTGATTATTGATAGTCAGGAAGACCCAGCTTGGCAGGTTGCTGGTGATACTATCAAACAACTAGATGTAACTAATGCTGACATCAGTCATTTAAGAATTATCCGCCACAATTGTAGTCTTAAATGTAGTGCTTTGATTCAAGCTATTTCTGATTTAGATGATTCTTATCAGGTGGTAGCTTTAGTAGATGCTGATACAATAGTTCATGCTAATTGGTTGCGAGAATTAGTTAGTCCTTTAGAGCATCCCAAAATTGGGGCGACTACTGGTCATCGGTGGTATGTACCTACAGGGAAATATTGGGGTTCTTTGGTACGCTACACAGGGAACATAGCTTCAGTGGTGCAGATGTATCTGTTTGGTATTCCCTGGGGTGGGACTTTGGCTGTGAAAACTGAGGTATTGCGTCAGACAGGAATTTTAGAGCAGTGGGCGCAAGCTTTCGGTGAAGATTTGATGATGCACAATATCCTCAAAAAACATGGTTTGGGGGTGAAGTTTGTACCTTCGCTGATTATGGTGAATCGTGAAGAGTGCGATTTGCTGGGGATAATTGACTATGTACAACGTCTGATTTTGTATTTGCGGATGTACCATCCCCGGTGGTTAGCAATTGTGAGTGAAGCTGTTTCTAGCATTTTGTTTCCCACCTTAGTAATTTTCTTATTCTTCTTATCGTTAGGTGATGGTCAGTGGGATGTAGCTAATTTATTATTTAAATCCTACAGTATTTATACTTTGGGATTGCTCTCATTGACGCTGCTGCTAGAGATGGGTTTACAGCCTGTGATTCGCGCCCAAGGACAGCCAGGGACAAAATTATCAATGGCGATGATAGGAAGAATGTTGTTGGCTATTCCCCTAACACAGTGGGTATATGGGTTAGGTATGCTCTCTTGTCTGTGGATTTCCACGGTGAAGTGGCGGGGAATCGTCTATCGTATTCAAGGCCCTTGGAATGTTCGGTTGGTGGAATACCATCCGTATGATTTTTTAGATCAACCTGTGGATAGCAAGATATCTCTTTGATTAAGAGGCAGGGGTATATCAATTCAAAATTCAAAATTAAAGAGTTTTTCTACCTCTGCTCCCTTGTCTACCTTGTCTCCTGCTTTTTCATTGATACATCATGTAAGGGTCATCAAAAAATGAATGATTTGGTGATATCGATATCAAGATTTTTGGTGGCTTGGTTAGTTGTTCAGGTGGGTTTTGTGCTGCTGTTTTTGGCGAATTTAGATTTACGCTCCCAAAGTTTACCTGATGAACAGTTACCGAAAACAGCTGTGGTATTGTGTTTACGTGGTGCTAATTCACTTTTACCGGATTGTTTGCGATCGCTATTGCAACAAAACTATCCAAAATATGACTTAAAGTTGATCATTGATAGTGAAGAAGACTCAGCTTGGCAAGTTGTCAACAATACCCTGAGTGAATTGGGTGCAACTAATTTCCAAATCAGTCATTTACAAACTATCCGAGCCACCTGTAGTCTTAAATGCAGTTCGCTGTTACAAGTTGTTGGGGAACTAGACGATAGTTATCAGGTTGTGGCTTTGGTGAATGCTAACACTATTGTTCACCCTAATTGGTTGCGCGAGTTAGTCTCTCCTTTAACTAATCCCTCCGTAGGTGCAACCACAGGAAACCGTTGGTATGTACCGACTGCGAGGTCTTGGGGTTCGTTAGTCCGTTACCTGTGGAATGCTTCGTCCGTCGTGCAGATGTATTTATATGGCATTCCTTGGGGTGGAACTTTAGCGATAAAAACAGAGGTTATCCGCCAAACGGGACTGCAACAAAAGTGGGGACAAGCTTTGAGCGAAGATATAACAATTCGTAGTGTTTTGAATCAACATAACCTCCAGGTGAAATTTGTACCGTCTTTAGTGATGTTGCATCAAGAACACACAGATTTATCTAGTTTCCGCTATTGGTTACAACGTCAATTAATAGCTTACCGATTTTACCATCCCCTGTGGCTAGGTGTGGTTGGTGAAGCAGTGTTGACGACTGTGTTACCCAATTTGTTAGTTGTGGTGTTTGTCCTAGCTTGGTTGACTGGACAAGCAGGTACAGCTGCGATCGCTTTTATCTGGTATGGAATATATATACTGGCGTTAGTGATGCTGACTTTGTTATTGGAGATGGGTATACAGCCAATAATTCGCTCCCAAGGTCAGCCTGTGACAGCATTCTCTAGCTCGATTATCTGGAAAATGATGATTGCTATGCCCTTAACTCAATGGGTGTACGCATTAGCTATGTTCCGTTCTTTCCAGATGACAAAAGTAGAATGGCGTGGTGTTAGCTATGAACTCAACGGGGCTGGGCAAATTCATCTGATGGAATATCGCCCTTATATCCGCCGCTAAATTTCTATATCGATGGGTAAATCCTCAATTCTCATCCTAATGACTCAGTAGGGTGCTTTACTTGCGCTCTAGCTGAGACAAGACACACATATTTAGATAGAATTATGAATAAGGAAAAACTCCGCATCGCTTTGTTTTCAGGATTGTACTCTCCTTTTTTGACCGGGGTTTCCGTTGCCGTTCACCAGAGAGCGCGTTGGTTACTACAACAGGGTCATGAGGTATTTTTAGTTCATCCCCAATTTAATGATCAGTATCCCAAACAAGTAGGCGATCGGCCTATGCCTGGGTTAGATGAATTAAAATCTTATCCCAATTTCTCGTCCTACTCATTCCCCACAGAACCACTGATATTTTACAAATCTCTACCCCAACCTTTGAGTTATCGTCATTGGAGCGATACCGAGTTACTGGTTGAGTTTCAACCTGATATCATTGTCGTGGAAGAAGCCGCCCAAATGCGCGGTTTATATTCAGCATTAATCCAAGGTTATGGTCGTCCTGTGGGTGTAGAATATGCACGACGCACTAAAACCCCGATTATTTCTGTCTTTCACACAGATATTGTTGCCTACATCAGATATTACTTAGGGGATGTCTTCTTTAATTTATTACGTCCCATCATTCCTGTTTTGGTACAGCAGTTTAGCCAAACCTACGACTTAAATATCTTTTCTTCTCGTGAACAATTGGTTAAATACCAAAAGTTAGGATGCAAACCTAGTGAATATGTCCCATATCAGGGTATTGATTGTGAAAAATTCCATCCCCGGAATATTTGCCACAATCCCATCCCTGATGATCATAGACCGACTATGCTCTTTGTAGGACGCATCACTGCGGAAAAGAATGTTCTGCAATTAATAGATGCTTATCCTTTCATTGCGGCGGCAATTCCTAATGTGCATTTAGTAATTGTTGGCAGCGGCCCTCTAGATGCAGAAATTCGCAAACGGGCGGAAAAATTTGGCTCTGGTATTACTATTTGGGGCGAATCTCATGGGACAGAATTATTAGGTTGGTTTGCTCGTGCGGATGTGTTTGTCAATCCCTCCGTTACAGAAAACTTCTGCACTACAACTAATGAAGCCTTGGCTTCTGGTACTCCTGTTGTGGCAGCTTTAGCACCATCTACTACTGAACAAGTAACTCCTGGTGTTAATGGCTTTTTAGCTCAACCCAACAACGCAGCAGATTTTGCTCAAAAGGTAATAGATATTCTCAGCAATGCTGAACTTAAAGCAGCTATGGTGCAAGAGGCTCGTCCTTCCATTTTGGAATATGATTGGTCAGCCTGTATGGAAAAGTTTGAAGCCAAACTGTATGAGTTGGTACAAGTATCAGATACAGCAGAAGCTACTCCTGTTTAAAGTAATTCGTAATACGTAATTCGTAATTCGCAATTACGTATTGTAACAGGGATTTAAACCCCTACATTTTGTTAACAGTGAACAGTTATCCCTGATACTTAAATAAGTAATGAGTAATGAGTCAATCCAACTACTTATTACTTATTATTTATACCGTTTCTTGATGAAGACGCACTTTATTCTGTGCTGTAGAGACGTTGCATGCAACGTCTCTACATCATTTATTACTTATTACTCATTACTTAAAGACAAGAGCTAGATTTTTGTGTCACGGATCACAGTCACATATGTTCTACAGCATTACAATTAGGATAAAAATCCTGGTTTGTTATCTGAAACCACAGATAAACGCCGATGAGTTATCTGTTAAAGTCTGTGGTTTCATTTTATTTACAACTTTCCTTGGGATGCTTTTTCTATTTGTTGAGTAAAGTATCCTTGACGATGTTGTAATTGCTTTGCTAATTCTAAGCCGTCTTGAAAAGCTATGAGTGCTTGGGGATAATCTTTAATTTCTAAATATATTTGCCCAATTTGGTCATAAGCTTGCATCATGCCATAATAATTAGCGGCTCTGGCTTCGGTTTCTAAAAGAATTTTGCTAGTTTCTAAAGCTTCATTAATTTGTCCTTGAGAACGATATAAAGGAATTAATTTTTGCAAGGCTTCAGCCGCACGCCCATACTGTTGTAATTCCCAAGCTTTGAGATAAGCTGCTTGGTAGTTTTTAAAGGCTTCTGGTAGCACCGCCGGATTTTGTTGCGCGAGGGTTTCGTAATTGCGGGCGATCGCTATTTGCAATGTTGGCAATTGTGTCTGATTATCATCTTGGGAGTAAATTGCTTGCAGTTTACTCAAAACATCAATAGATTTTTCTGGCTGCTTGGCTTGTTGATAGATATAAGCTAGCTGTTGTAGGTATGCTACTTCATCCTGGCGTTCCCCTTTGGCGGTGGCTAAACTTAATAAATCCTCATAGTTGCTGGCAGCTTGGAGATAATTAAACCAACTCAGATTTAGTTCCCCCAGAATTTTAAGGGTATCAATTTCCTCAGAGGTATCTTTTTGTTGTCGCACCTCTGCTAAAATTTGGTTATACAATTCTATGGCAGGCTTAGGCGATCGCACTTTTTGATAAGCTGTACCTAAAGCCCGTAATAGCTCTAAATCTACACTGGCTTGATTTTTGGATTTTGTGCGTTGTACCTGTTTTTGAATTGTTTGTAAGCGTTGTGTAATGTAAAATAACTGTTGGCGATCGCTTTGATTCCAAGCAATCTCACCCACTCTAGAAAGTGCTTGTACCTCAGCTACAGTACCCAAATACCGCCGCAAGCGCAATTCCCGATTCCAAATTTCAAAAGCTGCTTCTTTGTCCCCAGCTTGCAACTGTACCGCCGCCTCTTGATTTAACTTATCTAACGCCGCCTGAAGTTTAAGTTTTTCCGCCAGACTTAAAGGCTGTTTATTCCGTAAATTTGGTAAAAGTGGATCTGGTGTAGTAATTTCTAATGGACTAGGAGGAAATTTATCCGCCTGTTCAGGATTGTAAACCTGCGCCAGCGTTAAATTACTGCTAAATTGCCAGAGTATAGCGGCTGTAATAATTACACTCAAGGGTTTTAGCATAAGTATTTTAGAATTATATGGGCATGGGGAATTGGGCATGGGGCATCTAGTTCTAACAACTTTAACAGCAAATTAGTTTGACGCATAAACCCTTGATAATTATCCCCAATCCCCGATGCCCAATAACCTTTAAAATACTGGCAGATATGTTTCAGGAACTAATCCATCATCTGTAATGACTCATTCTACGGATATTGCCTCATTAGCACGTTGGATGGCTGGTGATTTTAGCAATCAAGCACAGGCTTTTGAAAATCCACCTTTTTATGCTCATATCCGCGTCTGTATGCGTCCCCTGCCTTGGGATATCTTATCGGGAGTAGCATTGTTTTTAGAGCAGGCTTATGACTTTATGCTCAGTCAGCCTTATCGCCTGCGAGTGTTAAAGTTATATGTTGTAGGCGATCGCATTCGCCTAGAAAACTATACTGTCAAATCAGAAGAAAATTTCTATGGTGCATCCCGCGACTTACAACGCCTCAAACATCTCAAAAGTGAAGACTTAGAAAAAATGCCAGGCTGTGACATGATTGTTGAGTGGACTGGCAATACTTTCAAAGGTAAAGTCGAACCAGGTAAAGCCTGTATTGTGGTTCGCAAAGACAAAAAAAGCTATTTAGACAACGAATTTGAAATTAACGACGAAATATTTTACAGTCTTGATAGAGGACGAGATTTAGAAACCGACGAATTACTTTGGGGTTCTGTTGCAGGGCCATTTCAATTCGCGCGTTGTCAGAGTTTCGCTGATGAAGTTGTCATCAGTTCATGATTAAGTACTGTAGAGACGTTGCATGCAACGTCTCTACATCATTTATTTGGCGCAACTTCATAGAAAATTGGTATTACCACTCATTACTCATTACTCATTACTCATTACTCATTACTCATTACTCATTACTCATTACTCATTACTCATTACTCATTACTCATTACTCATTACTCATTACTCATTACTCATTACTCATTACTCATTACTCATTACTCATTACTCATTACTCATTACTCATTACTCATTACTCATTACTCATTACTCATTACTCATTACTCATTACTCATTACTCATTACTCATTACTCATTACTCATTACTCATTACTCATTACTCATTACTCATTACTTACACCCCACACTCTGTTGCTGACCGAAATTAATGGGATACAAGCCCCGTCCTTCTAGGGCGGCTTTGTTTGTGTTAGAATAAATGCCGTAGAAGTTTTCCACGTCAAATGATAGTTTTAGAGTTTAAGGCTAAAGGGAAAACAACTCAATATGCAGCTATAAATGAAGCAATAAAGACCGCTCAATTTGTCCGCAACAAGTGTATCCGTTTTTGGATGGACAACCGAGGTGTAGGGCAGAAAGAGCTATATCGCTACAACACTGCATTAAGGGCTGAATACTCCTTCGTAAAAGACTTAAACTCTCATGCAACTCAGGTAGCAGTAGAAAGAGCATATAGCTCCATAGCTAGGTTCTACTACAATTGTAAGAAACAAATCCCTGGTCAAAAAGGATATCCCAAGTTTAAGAAAAATAACCGTTCGGTGGAATATAAGACCTCTGGCTGGAAACTATCACAAACGAGAAAACAGATAACCTTCACCGACAAAAAGGGAATTGGCAAACTTAATCTCAAAGGAACGTGGGATTTAAACTTCTACCCATTAGAACAGATAAAACGAGTTAGGTTAGTACGTCGTGCTGATGGTTACTATGTTCAGTTTTTAGTCAGTGTAGACAATAAAGTAGAAACACAACCAACAGGTAAAACCATTGGCTTAGATGTTGGCTTGAAGGAGTTTTACACAGACAGTAATGGACACAGTGAACCTAACCCAAGATTTTATCGCACAGGAGAAAAACGTCTCAAGTTTCGACAAAGACGTGTTCAAAGCAAAAAGAAAGGCTCTATCAACCGCAAGAAAGCCATTAATAAATTAGGGCGAGTACACCTCAAAATAAGTAGGCAACGTGAAGAACACGCTAAGAGAGTAGCGCGTTGCGTCATCCAATCTCACGATTTGGTCGCCTATGAAGACTTGAGGATTAAGAATTTAGTGAAAAATCACTGTCTCGCCAAATCTCTTAATGATGCTGGTTGGTATCAATTCAGAAAATGGTTAGAGTATTTCGGGGTGAAGTTTAGCAGGATAACTGTAGCAGTCAATCCTGCCTATACATCCCAAGAATGCTCTAACTGTGGAGCAGTAGTCAAAAAATCTCTATCCACAAGAACTCATGTTTGTGAATGTGGATTTGTGCTGGATAGAGATTGGAATGCTGCTATTAATATTCTGAAATTAGCCTTGAGTACGGTAGGGCATACCGGAACTTGGATCTTATATCCGAACGCTTTAGGAGATTCGACCTCTACTCATGCTGGAGAAATCTTGTATGAGCAAGTTGGGTCTATGAATAAAGAATCTTCGTCCTTATAGGGCGGAGAGTGTCAATTGAGTGAATAGGGATAAGGAACTCGCTCCACCCTGGTTTCCCACCTACCGTCAGGGTATAGTTTTAACAACCGAAAACCGGGAAAGTCTTGATTAATGACAAAAGTGGGACTTTCTGAATGAAATTGATAACAGGTTGAGGGAGTACCCAGGTATTCAACATGACGATGCTGGTGTTGAAATTCCTGGTGAATATGACCAAATAAGACTAACTTAACTTGGGGATAACGATCTAAAACAGTAAATAAATCTTCTGGGTTTTTGAGACTACTAGCATCTAACCAAGCCGAGTTAACCAGAAAAGGAGGATGATGCAATGCTATTAAAGTAGGGTTGTTATCTAGAATTTGTAACTCAGATTCTAGCCAGTTTAGAGTTGTAGTTGACAAATACCCATGCCAATTATCAGGTACAGAGGAATCCAGCAAGATAAAATTCCAACCACCCCTTTGAAAAGACTTGCGTCGGGAAAACATCCCTAGATTTAAAATTTTATCCATTGCGATCGCGCAATCATGATTTCCTGGTAGCCAATAAGTTGGTATCTTGAGTATATTAAGGCGTTCTTGTAAATTTTCATAAGATTGTGTCGTACCATCATCCGACAAATCTCCAGTTAGTAGCAGTAAATCAAGTTCATCTCTGAGTTCTTGCAACCGTTCTATCACTGCTTGCAAAGTTTCTGTAGTCTGTATCCCTTGCAGTTGTTGATTTTCTGCTGCTAACAAATGTATATCCGTTACTTGCGCCACAGATATTACAGAAGCTTGATTCATCTTTACACTTAGGGATTTGTGCGTATTAATCTTTGGTTCTCCTTCTCCGAAAATAATCTTTTGGGAGGCAGTAATAAAATTAACTTGCTAGTAAAGATATCATTAACAGCATCAATAAGCATCATTCACATTGTATTTTCATACATATAAAGTAAAGTGCTGTTGAACTTATTTAAGCAAATTTACGCATTTTTTAGCAATTTTTACGTATTAAAAAGCTATTTTTGGAAAATATAACACTTTTCATCTATCTTAAGATAGAAAATTTGATTATTTTGTATTTTAAGGCACTGATCTACAGAAATGTAAATGCTAGTATTACTTAAGTAAACTTAAATTTTTCAGTTGTCGGCAAAACTTTAAACACACAAACTAAAAATTTTCCCCTCAATGGATGTTAATTTAGATCCACATCTGCTAATATAGTTAATTGTGAATACGGCGACATAGCCAAGTGGTAAGGCAGAGGTCTGCAAAACCTTTATCCCCCGGTTCAAATCCGGGTGTCGCCTTTTAGAAAATATAAGTATTACAGGGCTTTCAAGCCCTTTTTTGTTGCCAGCGCAAGGACGCGTTCTCAATACCTGCAAAGATTTTTGGGGTTTTTTCGGGTTGTTTGGGGACACAACTGGGGTAAAACTGGGGTAAGAATTTAAGGTAGAGGTTTTTACCCCAAGCAGCATTTCTGGGGTAAAACTGGGGTAAAGTGAAATCGGAGTTTAAATCTATTAAACTTAAAAGGGCAGGGTAAGTTAGCTTCTTTCTCTACACCTGGAAAATTGGAAGCATAACCTTGCCGCTTTTTATTTTGTTTCAACGATTAATTACGATACGAAAGCTTTTCTAAAAATTGTGGGTTGAAAGCGAATCCAGTTACGTCCTGATTAACTGGTTTAATTACTACAAAGTTTCTATAATTGAGAAAAGATAGAAACTAAGTCTCTTGGCTTCGTTAGTAATGTTCAAGAATAATATTTTGTCAACACGGACATTAATCTGTCAACGCGGACAAATAATGTGGCAATCGACAGGTAAAGTCACAATAAACTGCGACAACAACCTTAAGTTGTCCTAAGTGACAACCAATAGTTGACCAAGATGCGCCTTCAAAATCTGATTCTTTCGTTGGGGCGATCGCGCTAGGAAAACCCACTGACAATTATTAGTTGACCAAGAGTAGAAATACAAGCCATTAGCTGACCAAAAGTTGTAAACTGGGATTTTACTAGAATTTGGTGCAATAAGTTCTATAAAATTTATTAGTTAGTAGACTCCGCAAGTAATTCAGTTAATTCCTGATTATTCGTTAAGGTATAATGTAAATAGCTGCATTGCATAACATAGTAGTGCTTCTCTCCTAACTTAGCTATATTTTCTTTAAGCTTATCCTCCAAATCATACTTTAAGTCCTCTAATGTTAATGTAAGTCCTCTCCTTCTTAGTTTTCGTCTGTCCTCCCTTACAGCTTCTACAATGGAATTGACGACGTAATCTAAATGGTCTAACCATTGTTTTTCTAACTTAAATACTCGATTTAAGCTGGCAACACGGCGAGATGGCATACCAGCCTTGTCTTCAATCTTGACCTGTCGTTTACCAACTTGATTGCGGCTTACTATTACATCAACCTGGCTAATTGCGGGATTAGCGTATGGGTGAAAGGTATTTACTAAAGGTTCTTGATTTAGGTCATCGATAGGGTCTCTGTCGCCCTTCATACTTCGGTTACAATCAAGGCATAGCGGCACAAGATTTGCATAATGAACTGACAAAAATGGATAAGTGGATTTAGGGAAAAAGTGATCCGCATCGCTATAAACTTTATTATCAACCTTCGGAGAACGAGGGCGATCGCAAGCTGGACAAACGGTTAATTTGGAATTAGCGATCCAAAAAGATGAAATAAATTTATCTCGATCAAATTTTTGAGTCTGCCCATGAATAACTGAAGGAAAACCAGATGCTAGAAGGTCTGTATAGAATGCTGTTAGTAAGCCCTTGACTACCTTTTGAACTGTAAGACTTAGTTCTCCACGGTACTTAAACTTAAAATTAGGGTCATTTAAATGTTGATGAAATTGTATGTCATGGTCGAAAGCATCCATGATTTTTGCGCTCATCGTAGAGTGGCGTTCTATATATTTAATAAGTTTCTCTAATGCTTTATGTAATTTTGATTGAACCTTATTGCCACTTTTACGCTTAGTCCATAACTTGTCCCATAGCCACTCACCAATCTCATCGCCGAACTCTGCTTTAAGTTGGTTCTCTGTAATTGGTAAGGAGGTACTAGAATTGCAAGCAAAATTTAACAATTTACGTTGAAATAACACAATTCTTTCTAGTTGATTAACGCAACCAGGAAATTTAATTTTATGAAACACTAGATTCCCTTTCTCGTAATGCTCTTAAACGACGACGAAACTCAAATTCATAATATCCGGGGCCAATCTTTTCTTTAAGCACTTCTAAGGTTTCAGTTACAGTGACATCTTCCTTATTGCGTTCTTTTTGGGTGTACTCACGAATTGATTTCAAGACTCTGAGTATTTGTTCATCAAGCTGTTCAGAATCATTACCATCATATTGATGAGGTAGCTCTTGGACAAATTCTCTAAGTTGCTGAAATTCTGGTAGCTGAATAATTGTAGTAAGCTCACTTTCGATTACTGCCCAAACAGTTTGTACATGATCTGGGTGAGCAGCTAGCATCAATACTAGATCCAAAAACTCTGTGGCACGCTTGCCTGCACTTTCAGGGGCATCAAAAATATCAATCATAATTTCATTGGGTGAAGCTCCGAAAGTAGTTATTCTTGGCTCAATGATGGCGATCGCACCATCAATTTCATTTTTATAGAGTAGAGTAATTTCGGTATCAAATACATCTGTAAGTGAGATACTTGAGTGCGTGGAAATAATGACTTCACTGCTATTATCTCGTAAGCTGGTATCAATTACATCGACAATTTCACGTTTCCAAACATCGTTAAAGTGAGTTTCTGGCTCATCCAGAATCATTAAAGCATCGTTTTCGCCCCGTAGCAGTTGAAATAATGCCATACGTCCTAAAAATACCCGTTCACCGTCACTTAGCCAGTTATAGAGCAACATATCTTCAACATTCCGTTTGCAAAAGGTCATCGTTAAGTCTTGGAGCCAGCCTTGTTCTTGCCAGGAGAGCAGTTGCTTAAAGATATCAAAGGGGGTGATTTCATCAATCGCGGTATCGAGTTTGTCGCAGATAGCTCGGATGAGGGCGGCACAAGTGCTGGTATCCACATCAGTTTGATTTGGTAGGGAGCGACGCAGGTCAAAGACGAGTTTCCGACCATTGCTTGGAACGGGTTCACGGATGACGGCAGTTGCTATGTCATAGAGGCGTTTCAGTGGGCGGGTCTGCTGAGAGAAGTGATTAGGTTGAAAAAGAATCTGAAAATTGACGCTAATCAACCAAAGCCAGTCAATTTTATTGAACAGTCCCCGCAGTCCAGTCATCGGTTCATGATTTTGGATAGCTTGCTGGATGCGATCACGGTAAGCTTGTTCTGCTTGTTCGGTGGGCATTTCCTGAAAGTCTTTTCGCGCTTGGTGTAGCGCAACAGCAAAGAAGACAAGTTTAAGTGCTTGGGGAGACACATAATAGCCGATGCTGCGAGTTTGCGCTCCGTCAAAAGTTAGTTCTGGTTCTAGTAGAGGCTCTAATCCTTCCTGTTCTCGATAAAGTTTTTCTTGAGCGAGATCCCAATTAGGAGGGCGTTCTTCTTCAAGGGTAATTTCCTCAAACACGGCATCAGGTAAATTTTCACGTTCGGTCTGCTGATTGGCAAACAGATTTGCCCAAGTTTCGGTTGCGCCGGAAGTGTAAGCTAACAGAACTTTTGGGAGATAGGGACGAATGTTACTACCGAGTTGATCGCCACGAATAAGGAACGAAATTCCAGAAACCTCTGTTTCAAAATTTTCGCTAGGAATGTTTTCTAGTGCTTCCCAGTCTTGCTCCTCTAAACGTGGCTCAAATACAGCGAAGATGGCTGTGGATGAAGGAGTATCCTGTGGATAACGGAGATATATAGTTGCAGGGCGTTCTTCTTCGCCGATTTTTTCGAGGTCGTAGGCAAATGTAACCCGAAAGGGCGGTAATCTTTTTCTTTCTAGGCTCAAAAAAATTTCTGTAAGGGTTTGCAGTAGTTGGGTTTTCCCTGTGCCGTTTACACCAACAACAAAGCGAATAGCACATTTCCGCCCCAGGATTTGTTCCTGGTTAAAGGTAGTTATTAGTTCCTGTAACGGCGGTGTCCCCCACAGATGTAAGTAGCGTAACCTCACACAGCATCCTTCCTTAACAATGAATCATCACTATACCGGGCATCATCATCCTGGTTTAAGTTACGATAAGCCGATTCATAGTGTAATCCACTAGATGTAGGCGTGGGTAAAGTTACGGGAACAATAAGTCCGGCAGCAGCTAATAACTGCAAGCTCTTGTGAGCAATGTTGCGGGGAATGGAATATTTTTCTTCAAGGTGTTCGGGAGTAAAATAGGCGGTTTCTTGAATTACCAATTCATAAATTTTCCATTGGCTCTTACTAAAATCCCGTAACAGTTCATCGCGATCGCGGTGCAGTTCCAATTTATTAGTTTTGCTTGCTTCCTCGTCAGCCAGTTCCTCGACATCCACAGGCTGAGATATCTGAAGTAATTGATCGCGCTCTGTTGTTGCCACTTCTTCTTGATGCTGCTCTCGCCACTTTGCTGTAAGTTCACCTGTAAAGGCATCAGAAAGTAGAGATTTAAAAAGAACATCAATTTTATCAATACTTGTAGTTGATAATGCTTCTAGTTGTAGATACTCATCAACTAAAGATTCAAATCTTTGTTGTAAATTCAATTCTGGCTTGGGGATTTTTAGTTTCTTTAATATTGATAAATTTAGATTTGCTTGAGGCCCACCCCTAGCTAAATCTCGAACATTTTCATACGAATTCTGAAACCAATACCATACATAATTTGGCAATAACTCGTTTGAAGGTAGAAAAGCAGCACAAGCTTGATTAGTTGCAGCAGGAATGCCAAGTTTTGCTGTTCTACCTCTTGTTTTCCCTTGACCATACATTGCCAGAAGAACTGTATTTTCAGGATAAATTTTGGCATTACTAAATTTCAATCCTGCATCCGTAATTGTTTCTTCTGTAGAAGTAATAATATTGTCACGCAGCTCTGTAGTTTTCACCCAAGCATAAGCACCCCCATAATAGCTTGAATTAGAACGGCTAGGAGTACCACCTGTACCTACTTCCAAAAAATCTTCTAGCTTAATAATTTCCCAGCCCCTATCATTAAGTTTTGGATCTGGATTTCCAAATAGCTCAAAGAATACCGATTGTAAAAACTCCCTGCGTTTCTCATTTGCCTGTTTTCGCAAACGACGAAGTTCATCCGCCTCGCGCACAATAGTAACAATTTGCCTCTGTTCCGGTAATGGTGGCAGAGGAATTTGTGTTCGAGCTATATCATTACGATTAATGCCTGGAACACCTACTGTGATAGAAAATCGAGATAAATCTATTTTGCGAAGTGCATGAGCTAAAAATTCAATATCAACGACTGAACTAATTGAATCCAAATAGAATGCTGTATCAATACACCAGAAAGGGAAAGAAACATAGTGAATAGAACCTACTGTTCCTTTGCGTCCAATGATGATACTTGGTTGAGAAGACAAAGCTTTATTGTGTTCTCCAACAATTCCACTAGAACCGAAAACAGGTATGCCGCCTTTACCCGCTCTTTGTCCAGAGGGTAAAGATTTTCCGTATACAATTTTTGCAATATTACCTAATTCAACAATTTTCCATTTAGAAGGTAATTCTATTGTGTTAGTCAAACTCATTTTTTACCCTCTATCATCGAGAGCAAAGAATCTAATTTAGATTGAATTTTAATTTCTAAATCTTGCAAATCAGCGATAATTTGTGCCGGAGAGTCGTATTTTACTACACCTAATGTGAGTGGTTTATAACGTCCAGCAGAAAGGTTGTGATCGTTTTCAGAAATGTATTCTATAGAGGCTGACCAGTTTTTAGGCTCAGTTAGTTCTTCAGTTTCCAAGCCTTCAAAAATCTCAACTGGAAAGGTGACAACGGCAAACAAGAAGTGATAGCCAAGACTGAAGAGCCAAAGTTTCAGCTTTTCAGAATTAATCGACTCTTGTTTTTGGATTTGTAGAAGTGATCTGTACCAGAGATACAATAGAGCTTTAATCTTTTTGATTCTGTCGTCAATTTCTCGCTTTTCAGGTTCCTCAGAGCGGAATATCTCAGTTTCGATTATTGGTCTAGCATAAGACACCGATCGCCTTTTAGGTTCCATCGTCTGCCATTGCTTCCAAGTTTCCCCATTTACAAATGCAGGGGCAGATTCTTCAAATTGCAGCCGATATTTCAGTGTTAAATCCCATAGGTCATTTTCCTGCGGTCTGGGATTCCGCTTGGCATCCAACGTTTCCCCATCCTTGGCTACCTCATAAAACCAGACTTCATCAGTTTTACCACCTTTGTTAAACAGCAAAATCGAAGTTTTCACACCTGTGTATGGCTGAAATACACCTCCTGGCAACGAAATCACCCCTCTCAAAGTGTTTTCAGCAACCAGCTTTTCTCTCAAGGCTTTGTGTGCTTTAGTTGAGCCAAACAGCACCCCTTCCGGTACAATCACTGCTGCTCTGCCACCAATTGCCAAAAGCTGCAAAATCAGTTCTATAAACAGTAGTTCGGTTTTGTTGGTTTTAAGCTCCTGAAGGGTTTCACCGATATCTGTTTTATCTAAACTGCCTGTAAATGGCGGGTTAGCTAAAATCACGCTAAAATCACCCGCCTCACCAGACTGAATCTTTTGATTAAACGCACTGCCCAGCGTATTAGCGTAGTTAACCTTTGGTTTTTCAATGCCGTGCTGAATCAGGTTCATCCAGCCCAAACGCACCATCGTTTTGTCAAAATCGTAGCCATAGAGTGCGTTTTCTCGGAGATATTTATCCTGTTCAGTAGAGAGATTTTCACCCACCATATTGAAGGGTCTGCCTTCTAGCGTATTCATGGGTGTGCCATCTCCTTCAAATACCAGATTTGCTCGATCGGTATGGGTCTTAAGAACGTGCTGATAGGCATTCACCAAAAATCCTGCTGTGCCGCACGCTGGGTCACAAATGCGATCATTCCATTGCGGATTAACCAGATCACACATTACCCGAATGATGTGACGGGGAGTCCGAAATTGTCCATTTTTCCCAGCTTCAGCAATTTCACTCAGCAGGTGTTCATAAATGTCGCCCAGTGTGTCTTGATTGCGTGAGGGAATGAAAAGTTTATCAATGGTGTCAATTGCCCGCCGCAGCAATGTGGCATTTGGAATTAAAAAGACAGCATCGCTCATCCGCCCGTGACGCTTCTCGCTTGTCTTTTCGTCCGCATCATCTTCAGAACTTTCAGTTTCAGACTTTTGTGCTTGTGGATCATCTGTATCGAGGGAGCGCAGCCACTCAAATACTTCACCCCGAACCCGCTTCAGTAAAGCATCTCCTGAAAGGTGCTTAAAATTGCTCCAACGACATTCCTCTGGAATAACGTTTGGATTCAAGTCCTCCAGTCGCTTCAGAAACACCAAATAGGTAATTTGTTCGATCGCGGCTAATGGGTTAGCAATCCCACCCGACCAAAAATAATCCCACAGTTGACGAATTTCTCGTTTGAGTTGCGGTGAAAGCACAGAACCTTAATCAAAATCAGCGACTAACTTATAACCTTATAAGGTTACTGCCAAGTTGTCATCTGAGCCACGTTGCTTAATGTTTCTACGCAACAAACTGATTGGAAAAATTCAGAATTTCTTCTAGTTCTGCTTCTTTAAACAACTGATGCACTGCTCCAACTCGGTTAAAAGGTGGTTGTTCTAAATCGTGAACTGTTAACCTTGTCCGGCGCAATATCGCCGAGCGCATAGTCCTGAGAAAGTAAATTTGCTTGGCCGAAAAACTGGGATGGGCAGCAATAAACTCATCAAACGCCGCAGAAATCTCTTCTTCCTGGCTGGTAATTTGCACTAATCCTAGAATGTGACGCAAAAAGTCTATGAGAGTAGTATTGGGGCGATTATACACCTCTCTTAACACATCTTCCGTTACAAACAGATCGGACTGGTTCAGCGTATGGGCAAGAGAGTCAATTTCGTTGTCACTCAAATTATGCCCCCGCATCAGCATTTGTATGGTGGGATGTTGCTCTGCTAAGGTTTTCACATGAGCCTCAACCTGCTCTCGATAATTCTCTGCAAAGGCTCCTTCGCCACTTGGCCCATAAATTACCCAGCGACGGGTGGCAATCTGGTCGGGTAGATTTAGCTCAATTAAGTCTTTGCGTGGACGCTGGCGGAACCGCATCAAAGGAGCAAAGGTTGTCTGCAAATCCAAAATACGCTCATAGCTCAGATGTTGCCAAAATTTAGCACTCTTCATCCAGGCAAGTTTTTCGCTTTGTGCTTGAATATCCGGTAGGTTTGTGGGCAACAACTTCAAGTCTTCGGTAATAGATTCCCTTAGCTTATCAATCAAATCAACTTGTCCGGCAAGGTGGGTAACAGCTAACCGTTCTGTTTTTACCTCAAATGTCATTACGGGCAGGTTGATATCAGGCAGAAACCGCAACAGAGGTGCGATCGCCTTACTCAAATGCTCCACTTGAGCTTCATCTAAAGACTTCCAAGCTCCAGCCTTAGCCAATTCTGCTAACTCCTGCAAGTGAGGACGTACATTGATGTTATCGGTGGGTAGTTGCGTCAACATCTGCTGAAGTTGAGTAATAGTAGCAGCAATTGCTCCCGTTTTTTTTTGGCTTCTGAGTAGCGCAAGTTTTTCGAGCCGCAATCGAAACAATCGTACAGGTAGTGGTTCTGTCGGGCTGGCAATTTCTCCTTCTGGATTCATGTTGAAGTAAGCAAAATTGTTCCAAAAATCAATGATCAGGAAATCTGCCTTCTTTTCTCCCGTTTGTGGATCTGTCCACAATCTAGTTCCTCGCCCAATCATCTGCCAAAATTTCACTTGACTGAAGACAGGTTTAGCAAATACCAGATTTTGAATTGCAGGCACATCAATTCCGGTATCAAGCATATCCACCGAAATAGCCACGCGTGGCATATTCTTCCGCTTAAAATCATCCAGCGTTCGGTCAGCCCGCTCCATGTGACTATCAATAACCTCTGCTAATCCTCGTTTCTGCAAATCTGGGTAAAGGCGATTGAAGCTTTTCCAAATTTCAACTGCATGTCGGTGGCTCATAGCAAAAATTATTGTTTTAGCAGGCAGCGTTCCTGTTGCATCCTTGCGACATTTCGCCATAAATTCTTTAACCAGAGCATCATTTGTACCTGTATTTGTTACCCGCCGCTCTAGGTCACCTCCCTCAAAATTCAGTTCGCTCAGGTCGATACCCTGTTGTTCTATTTGCTGCTGAAGTTCTGGGGGTAATTGCCCTGCTTTAATACCCTGAAGTTGAAAAGTTGTCTGTACTTCTAATGCTCGGTAGTTGACTAAATAACCTTCATCAACTGCTCTTGTATAGGGATAGTAGAAAGTCGGCAGTCCATCTGGACACTCAAACAGTTCAAAAGTATTGTGGTCAATGTAATCTGTAGGCGTTGCCGTTAAGCCAAGCTGTAAGGCATCAAAATGCTGAAACAACGCCAGATAGCGGTTGTAAATCGAACGGTGACTTTCATCAGCAATGATAAGATCATAGTAGCCAGGAGAAAGTTGCTGGAAAACTTTCATCATGCTGGGGTAAGTGGCTACATGAATTCGAGCGGTGCTATCAACCTCGTTACCTT
This sequence comes from Aliinostoc maniaoense, assembly GCF_058172895.1. NCBI lineage: Bacteria > Bacillati > Cyanobacteriota > Cyanophyceae > Nostocales > Nodulariaceae > Aliinostoc > Aliinostoc maniaoense. The sequence continues at coordinate 1,234,724 of NZ_CP187952.1, forward strand.
CTATCCGCGCTCTAGTTTCGTTAGGAATATGTTCTTTAAAATCGCCTAGTGCCTGTCGTACAAGCTCCCGTCTATCTGCAAGAAAAAGAACGCGTTGTATCCATTTAGCACGCAGCAATAAATCTACTAAAGCAATTACGGTGCGAGTTTTACCTGTTCCCGTTGCCATCACCAGCAGAAACTTTCGCTGTCCCTGTTCTAAAGATTCAGTTACACGCTTGATGGCTTCAAATTGGTATAGGCGATCAACAATATTTTTGCTAGGACTGAACTGATTTAAAGATGCATGATACTGGCGCTGAAACGCAAGACGTGCCAAATCTTCCTCAGTAAAAAAACCGCTAACTTTTCGCAATGGATACCGCTCACGATCCCAAAAATAAATAGTTTCACCATTGCAGAGAAAAATGAAGGGTTCAAATTTGTGTTTTTCTCTGATGCGGTCAGCATAATCGCTAGCTTGCCGCTTGCCAGCTAAAGCGTCGCGACTGCTTCTCTTTGCCTCTACAACAGCTAATGGTCTACCATCTCGATTAACAAGAGCATAGTCAACGTATTCCTTACTTATGAAGAAAGTTTCCTGATCTTCCTTAGCAATTAGAAACTCATCCAATCGATTTCTTTGCTGAGGACTCCACCCAGCTTGAGCAAGTTGGCGAGCAATCAAGTGTTGACGGGTTTCAGCTTCTGAAAGATTAGGAGACATTGCTCAGTTAATTAACTAATTTTTAGTTACAGGCACAACAAAAAGTACCAAGTTATCAAAGGGAGAGGTTACTTAGCTCTATCTTGCCCTTTCCTGCCAAACAAATCAATAATTTCATGGCCTCTGGCGAACATATTTCAAATAATGTTTGTTTTGGAGAAGACTGTTGACAATCATACAGGCTTGTAAGAGCAAGGTAGAAAAGTACTATTTTCAACAATTTACTTAGTTGAGAATAAAATTGAACTTATATTTCACAGTTATAGTAAAAAACTTTTGATTTGTTCTGAGCAGTATTAAGTGGTGCGAAAACTGCTAATAGATTGAAATACTCAAAAATCCTTGTATTTTTCATGCTCTACATGAATGTTGTAATCAATAAACAGCGCAGGAATCGATATGTTTAGGGCATTTGCAAGCTTTTCAATGGTTTCCAGGGAAGGATTTAGCTCACCTCTTTCCAGGTTAGAAATATAAGTACGGTGAAGCCCAGCCTGTTCTGCAAGCTGTTCTTGTGATAAATCAAGTTCACGCCTACGTCGCCTGACCGCTTTGCCAAAGCGTTGTTTGATGTCTAGTTCATTATTTTCACTCACTGCACCATCTTCAGAAAGTGCAGGAAACTTGTCTATAGATTATAAATAAACTTTTGTAGTGTATAAATAACATTAGGGAATAATTAGCAAAAACATTTATGCCTGAGACACCCCTTTCAATACCGCCTGTAGCCTTGCCAGAGCGAATCCCTCCAGTCTTACCCCAACAGAGATTCCAACTAGGTGAATGGGTACGATGGTTTCAAGTACCCAATGGTGACTTTGGTCGAGTCATTGGAGTCATGTACACCCATCAAGCTAGTTGTATGGCCACTGGCTTACACTACTTAGTTCTTTTAGATGAACGTAGCCCCTCCCATGAAATCTGTACCTGCGACTTCGCTTTTGAGGAAGATATAGAACCCCTAGACTCCTCATCCTTGGAACAGCTTAGGGGCAATTATGTCTGATACCGAAAAATCCCAGAAATTGCTAGAACTACACAACCAAATGTTCATGTCCCCCCAAGACTTTAGCTACCGTTGGGGATTAGGTTATGAAGAACTAGCCAAAATCTGCTCCATCTCAAAATCCACCACATATCATTGGCTAGGTGGACAAGCCAGCCGCCGTGCTGCTGGATTACCTTACCAGAGAATTATGGCTGTCGCTGACTTTTTACTTGCCAACACGGAGGTCATTCAACCTCTGTTGGAACAGTGGCATCAGTCTCAACCGCCAAATTAATCAGTCAGTTTTTGCAAATTGACAAAACTTTTCTCTATCTCCTTGACCAAGCCAAAAAGCAGATAGTAGGGTGCTTGTTATCGTCACCAGCAACCAACTGATTCATGAACCGCGCCACTCAGGACTCTTACTATCTGCCCTCTAGTATTGAAATCACAGAGAATCATGTCCTGATTTCTCGCATGGCTCTCCCGCTTCAGAATGCCATCAGCTACCTCAGACAATTTCCCCAGTCAGAATATGAAGATATTTGTCTCGATGCCTTTGAGTTGGGATTTCTCTGCTTGCAAACTACTCAAGCTCGTAACGGCAGCGAATTAGTCAAGCAGCAGATGGAATCTTTATTGGTGGAATTTCACCAAGCTGTCAAAGTGATTGCTGAATCTTTCCAGCAAGAATTGGTTAGTCAGATTGGCACAGATAATGGTCAATTATTAGCCCCACTGCAATCCCAAATTAGTCAAACTTCAGCTATTTTCACAGAGAAACTCAATAGCGTCAGCACTTTGCTGACACAGGACATCGACCCTGCCAAGGAAACCTCTGTTGTTGGTCGCTTCCTTCAAACATTACGTCATTTATTAGATGCCAAACGCTCAGATTCCATTCAAGGGGCATTCAAAGCAGCATTAGCAAATGTCACTACTGAAAACGGTACTTTGGCAGTGACAGTGAGAAATGTAGTTGCTGAATCTATCAAACCCTTGATTGAACAGGTGGAAAAACTGACTCTAGAAATCCACGACACCCAGGTGACACAACAGGTACTTCAACAGACAACAGCAAAAGGTATTAGCTATGAAGAATTAGTTGTTGGTGAATTACAACAAACTTGGTCAAAGTCTAATGGCATAGAGGTAGAGCATATTGGTAACGATAAGGATACAGGTGATATTCTCGTCAAGTTCACTAGCAAATCCCTAGCGGCAATAGAACTATCAATTGTAATTGAAGCGAGAAACAGACCATCAAAGCCGTTTGGTCGCCAAGCAATTGCTCAACATTTACAGCAGGCTATGTTGCGGCGTTCTGCAAATGCAGCAATTTTTTTAAGTTATTCCCGTGAGGGACTAGCACAGGAAATAGGTGACTGGGCAGAGGGTGTGACTGAAGCTGGTTACTGGATTGCTACAACTCAGCCATTTTTGATTGTTGCGATTCGGTTTCTAGTCATTCAACAACGAGTGAATCAACTGCGTACTTATCAGTCAAAGATAGATGTGACTTTTATTGAACAGCAGCTTGAGCAAATTCGCACAGCTTTGGGGCGTATTAGAACTATCAAAAAATCCCTCACAGATATTGGTAAGGGTGTGACCTTAATTCAAGTTGAGGCAGATGCGCTGAGTACAGATATCCAATCCGCACTGAAATCAATTGAACAAGCCCTGAGTGTTATTTCAAGCACAGGCTAGTTTAATAAACGGCAGTGCCAGTTACCGAATAACGCTTCTGATTACTATTAAATAGTATGAGCAATAATCACAATTAATCAAGAATAAAATCAAGAGATGAATATAAACAAAAATATATTTTTACAAAAATATATTTTTGTTTTAAAAAGAAAACATCAATCCGTATCATTTTAATTATCAAATGATACCGGAGATAAGCTTGGTATTTATTATTGGTGATTTTTCAAAAAAAATCAGCAAATCTTCTCTATACAGATGAAGAATATATTTATTTAATATTTTTTAAATACAAACTGAAGGAGCAATAGTTTATTTAGGCTTTGGAATGAATCATTGCCAGAAAAAAATTTCCATAGACTATATTTAGATTTACTAAATATAGTCTATATGATGAATTTATCTATCTAATTTAGATTATTGAGTACAGATTTATGTTGCTATGTAAAAGTTGAGTTTTTCAGCCAGCATAGTATATTCTGTTTGCTAATGAGAGTGTCTCAATGCTTACTAATGAAGAGTTTAATCAATGGTGTTATAGCTTGAATTTATCTGAACAAGCTCAAAAAATTGTAGAACAAATTCGCTCATCACCACCATCAAGACGTGTAGGAGGCGGTAAAAGAAGTGTTTCTGGTCGTTATCCTAGCCGGAAGATGGGCGTAACTATTCAATTTGAGTCTCATCGTAACGAGTTAGCGCATATATATAAGTTGGAAATAGATGATGACGTACTGGAATATTATGACCAGCCCCCCCCTATCTTTCTTGATTACCTTAGCAAACGCGGTAGACGGAACCGCCACCAACATACCCCAGATTTTTTTGTAATCCGAAAGAACACTGCGGGTTGGGAAGAATGCAAGACTGAAGAACATTTACTTAAGCTAGAACAAGATAGCCCAAATCGTTGGTGTAGAGAAGATAACGGTCAATGGTACTGTCCTCCTGGTGAAGAGCATGCTTCTTCATTTGGCTTTTACTATATTGTTCGCTCCTCTGGTGAGATTAATGTAACCTTTGTACGCAACTTTATTTGGTTAGAGGATTACTTTTCCAGCAAGATATTAATAGTTGAAGAAAAGAAAAAAGATGATGTAAAAGAAGTTATAAAGTCATGTCCTGGAATCACTTTAACTAATTTAATTCTTGAAATTCAAGGATTAACTATAGATGATTTGAACATACTCATTGCCACAAATGAAATTTATGTAGATATATATAATGATTTTTTAGGAAAACCTGAAGAAGTCACGGCTTTTTTAGATGAAGAGTCAGCGTTTATTCATACACAAAAACTAAAGGTTGCTCATGCAATTACAGAGAGGAACTCTTGTAGTATAAAGGTAACAATAGGAACATTTGTATGTTGGGATGGGAATATTTGGACAATCACTAATGTAGGAGAAAAAAGAATTGCTTTACTCAAAGAAGATGGAGGATTAATAGAGCTACCTAACCATGTTTTTGAAAATTTAATTAAACAAGAAAAAATTACAGGCTTGTTAACAACAGAAGAATATATCCATCCTGAAATTGAGTATTTATTCAATAAGGCAAGCACAGAAGATAGAAAACAAGCTACTGATCGCTACAAGATTATTGAAGCATTCCTTAATGGTACTTCTCATACGAAACCCAATCGTACACAAAGACGTTGGATTCAGAGTTATCGGAAAGCTGAAAAAATTTACGGTAACGGTTTTGTAGGACTTTTCTCCAGACATCAGGATAAAGGATGGCGAAGAGAAGGTCTTCCAGAAGAAGTAAGACTTCTCATGGAAGAGCATATTAAAAAAAATTACGAGAAATATACACAACCCTCAATTCGTCAGTCTTACGGAGCTTTTGAAAAATTATGCGAAGAAAAGGGGTATAACCCTCCAAGCCGCGAATCATACCGTCAAGCAGTCAGAAATCGTCCTCTACATGAACAAATAGAGAAGCGTATGGGTGAACGTGCTGCGTATAAGGAAGAGCCTTTTTATTGGTATTTGTATCGAGATGAAACGCCTCCTCATGGTGATCGTCCATTTGAAATCGCTCATTTAGACCACACTGAGGCAGATATTGAACTTATCAGTGAAATCATGTTGAGCCTTGGTGTCGATCCTCACGTTGTTCAAGAGAAAACTAATATGGGAAAACCTTGGGCAACATTATTAATTGATGCCTACTCCCGAAGTCCACTGTCTATTTATATGACGTTCGATAGCCCAAGCTACCGTTCTGACATGATGGCTTTAAGAATTTGTGTTCAAAGACACCAACGACTTCCTCAAATCATTGTAGTGGATGGAGGAGCAGATTTTAATAGTACCTATTTTGAAACTCTTTTGTCTTACTTCAGAATTACTAAAAAGCAAAGACCTGCTGCTAAACCAAGGCATGGGACGATAATCGAATCTTTTTTTGGAGTAGCTGATAAAGAATTTTGGCACAACCTAGTTGGGAATACTCAAATTATGAAAAACGTACGGCAGGTAACAAAACAGGTAAATCCCAAAAATCATGCCGTCTCAACACTCACTAGTATCTATGCTTCCTTCTGTGACTACTGCTACGAAATTTATGCTACTTGCCCACATCCAGCCTTAAGAATGAGTCCTAAGGAGGCATTCAATATTGGATTAGCAAAAGGAGGTCTTCGGGAGCATAGATTTATTAGCGAAAAAGAGTTTAATCTCTTAGCTCTTCCATCACCAACGGATCATGCTGGAAAAAGACAAATTACCCAAGAAGGCGTAAAAATTAACTATTTATATTACTGGCATCCTAACTTTAGTAAAATTCGTAACACTAAGGTAGAAGTCAAATTTGATCCCTTTGATATTACAGTAGCTTATGCCTATGTCAAAGGCGAATGGATAAAATGCCGTTCTCGTTATTTGCAAGAATTTCAAGGTCACTCAGAACGAGAATTGATGATTGCAGCAGCAGAATTAAGAAAACTAAACCAGCTTCAAAATAAACAATTCAACGAAATTACTGGCAAAAAATTAGCTGATTTTTTTAAACGTATAGAAATGGAAGAGGCTGCTCTAACAGAGCCTTGGATTAATGCGAAAAAGGCTATACAAAAACAGCGTGTAAAAGATGCAGAACTTAAGCGAGTTCATATACAGCTTGAAGCAGGATTTAGAATAATTGATAAGAATGACTATTCCAGTGTTGATAATTCTAATCCTATGACAATGGAAACTACGGAATTTCAAATAAATGAAACCTCTGACCAAGAATGTGATGAGTATGATTTAGACGAAACTTTTGAACCTTTGGAGGAATGGTAATGCTTAATAATCGACCTAGTTTTCCTCGTGAATTACTTGATAAGACAACAGAACAACGACTGCTCTACTTCAAAAATCCGAGTGTTACATTCATGCACCGCAACCTCAAAGTTGCGTTTGAAAAAGTATTTCGTAATATTCTTGAACCTGCTGGAGCCTCAATCATTTTGATTATTGGCCCTTCTGGTGTTGGTAAATCAACATTACTAGGTATAACTAGAAAAAAAATTATTGAACAAAGTGCATCTCAAATAGAAGCTAATCCTGGTTGGATTCCTTTTATTGATGTTGAGGCTCCCGCTCCTGCAAAAGGTACTTTCAGGTGGAAAAACTTCTACAGAATTATTTTGGAGGCTGTTGATGAACCTGGGATTGATCAGAAAATCTACTATAACTTGGAAGGTATACGTCGAGATAGTAATGGAAAGCTAGCTTTTCGTGTTAAACAAGCAACAGAAGATGCTCTACGCCTTGCTATGGAGAAGGCTTTAATTCATAGAAAACCTTATACGTTAGCAGTTGATGAATTTCAGCATATTGGAAAAATGGCTAATGAAGAGGTGTTACAAGCTCACATGGACTGTATTAAATCAGCCGTTAACGTTACTAAAATTCCTTGGACTGGATTTGGTACTTATCAACTACTTGATTTTTTACAACTCAGCCCACAACTAAGCCGACGTACTAAAGTTATACACTTTTCAAGATATATTCTTAATGATGAAGATATTAAAGAATTTAAAAAAACTCTAGAGCATTTACAAAATAAAATGCCCTTGTCAAAAACGCCTCAACTGCTTAAATACTGGGAGTTTTGTTACGAACGTAGTATTGGTAATATTGGTACTCTTAAAGATTGGTTAACAGATGCTTATCGCCTAGCACTTTCTGAAAATGCCACTACTCTTACTTTCGAGCATCTTAAAGAAACATCTAAGTCAGCCATTGAATGTGAACAGATGGCTTTGGAAGCTATGTATGGTGAAGAAAAATTAAGTGACACCAGAGATAAGAGTCGTAGCTTACGTGTCATTTTAGGTTTGGAGAAGGAGAAAACTCAAACTAGTAACCAAGAAGCAAATAATAAAGGCGATAAAGTAAATAATAATTTAAAATCCAAAAAAGATAAAGACCCAGGCAAACGTAATCCCAAACGCGATCTAGTTGGAGATTAATCTGTATGAGTAGTGATGATTTTGAAACTATTGAATTATATAATCTACAACCATATCAAACTATAAAATCTAGCCGCTTATATCATTTAGAACCAATAGGATTAGAAACGCCTTATATAGAAAGTTTGACCAGTTATATTGCCCGACTTGCTGATGCTCATTGCTTCACTACAAATATGTTGATTATAAGCGAGATTTTACCGCTTATCAAAGAAGGCTATATGTTCGATAGCAAAAATAAATATCAATACTTCAACCAAGTTTATCCAGCTTATGGGGGTATTAGTTCAAGAGCGATTAATGGAATTGGTTCAGTAGCAAAAAACTCTATAAAAGCATTAGAGCATCTTACAAAGCAAAATAATTTACAGTTTTTAACTATGCTCAGTTTTTCTGAAATTATTTCTAAACTAGATTTGCTTCGCCCCTCTAAATCTTGGTGTTCTATCTGTTATGAAGAAAGAAGTTTAGCAAAACAAATAGTTTATGAACCTTTGATTTGGGCATTCAATTTAGTTACTATTTGCCCACATCATTACCAACCTTTAGTAACAAATTGTCCTTATTGCCACAAAACCAATAACTTTTTAGATTCTCACTCGCGACCTGGATACTGTTCAAAGTGTGGAGAATGGTTAGGAAGTGACACTGTAGACAAAGCAGATGACAATCAAATATTACTTGTGTCAGAGGAAGACCTTGATTGGCAACTTTGGGTTATTCAGAATATTGGCGAATTAATAGCAAAAGCTCCTGCTTTACCACATCTTTCCAGAGCTAAAATTACAAAAGCTATTACTTCATATATAAATTTACTTACTGAAGGAAATATTACAAGCTTTGCGAGCTTGTTAGGAGAACCCAAACCAGTCGTCACGGATTGGGCTAAAGGTAAGAGTATTCCTATATTTAATACTCTCTTACGAATTTGTTACAGATTGAAGATATCTGTACTGGATTTTTTGGATATAAAAGACATTGATTGTGATTTCATATCTTTACTAAAACAGCCAGAAAAACAACAAAAACCACAATCAGAGGATTGCCAGCGAACTGTTATTGGGCTGAAACAAATAGAGAAAATATTGGCATCAGCTATACAAGAATACCCTCCGCCATCCTTATTAGATATTAAAAAACGCTTAAAAATTAAAAGTTGTGCAATTTTCTACAAATATTTTCCAGAATTTAGCTATGAAATATCATTACGCAATAAGAATTATCTCCAACAGTTAAAAGAGATCAGACATAAGAAAATTAGAGACAACCTTTTATTAGAGTTGTATAGTGATGAATATCCACCACCATCTCTTAAAGAAGTTGCAAGACGAATTGGGGTAAGCGTAAGTACTTTATACAACTACAACCGAGATTTATGCCATGAAATATCAGCAAAATATACTGATTATTGTCATGAAGTTTATTTGAAAAATGTAGAAGAAATGCGTCAAGAAGTTACAAAGGCTTTCGTTCAAATTCACTATCAAGGAATTAGACCAAATAGCAGTAATATAGGTAAATTATTATCAAAACCAGGAATAATGCGTAATAAAATCGCAATTTCTACTTTTTATGAGTTATTGCATAAATTCGGATATTCAACATAATTATAAAAAGGCAATCTATATCTTTAATACCTCAATTAAATTTGTTTATGTATTATGTTATAACAAAGATGAATGCTAAGAGACAATCAAAGTATTGATGAAGTATATATAACAGATGAACCGAGAATTTTGGAACGTAGTCGCTTATATCATCTCCAACCTGTAGGAATCAGTACCCAGTTGGTAGAAAGTTTGACAGGTTATATAGCTAGACTGGCGAAATCTCATTGTCTACTTTCAGGAGTTTTAGTATCTAATCATATTGCACCTTATCTGAACACTGTATTTGTAAAAAAAGCTGGTAGTAGAGGGTTACACGCTTTATTTGCTCGTGCATCAGCTTTAAATGGCACAGGAACTTTAGCAAGCGATTTTGTAAGCACTCTTGAGAGTTTAACTTTGCGAAAGGATTTAAGTTGTTTAACCTTGCTTAGTTGTGCTGAAGTAATTCCTACAAAAAACTTATTTAATACTCACAAGGCTTGGTGTCCTTACTGCTATGAAGATTGGCGTATGTCTAAGCAAGTAGTCTATGAACCTCTACTCTGGACTATCAAAGCAATAAAAGTCTGTTCCCAACATCAGCAAGCACTCTGTAATAACTGTCCTAATTGTCATCAACAACTACCATTGTTGACATGGCAATCATTTCCTGGGTACTGCTCAAGTTGTGGAACATGGTTAGGTAAAACTCAATCTGCTGATCTTGTTAGTAGCACAAACTTAACTGTAGATGAATTGAGAAAGCAAATTTGGATTGCCGATACAATTGGAGAACTATTGGCTACACTGCCCTTTCTATCATCTCCTGTGCCAAAAACAAATGTCGCAAAATCTTTTCGTATAGCTGTTGATATCGGAACAAAGGGCAATATAGCTGCTTTCTCTAGACTATTAGGAATACCTAAAAATACACTTTGGGGATGGTATAGTGGAAAAACTTTACCGTTATTTGATGAGCTTATTAAGACCTGTCATTTTCTTGGTTTACCAGTGCTTGATTTTTTAACCCAAGAACCGCTAAATTTCCAACCTTTTAATATAAATGGTCAAAAAACTTCGATTGAACAGCGCAAATCAAGACAACCATGCAGATTATTTGACTCTCAACAAGTGAAAGATACTCTGTTAGCTGTGCTGGAAAGTGACGAAGAGCCACCACCAACAATGCAAGAGGTAGCTAACTCTTTGAAATATGATAGAAGAACTATTTTTAGACACTTTCCAGACTTATGCCGAGCAATTGCCGCAAAATCCTGCACTTATAAAAAAGCTTTACATTGTAAAAAAATAGAGCAATCTTGCCAAGAAGTTCAGCAGATTGCTTCTCAACTTTATAATAAAGGCATTTACCCTTCAGAAGCTCGTGTAGCTGAGTTAATAACTATGCCTGGGTATCTCAGGTATAAGCAAGTACGTGCAGTATTGCATGAAGTTCAGTTGAAAGGGGTAACTAAATAAAATATTGACTAGATATGAATTAAGTTTTGATTCTGCTGTATTGCCTACTCCAAATGACAAGCATAAGTTGCCAAGAACCCATAAGTTGACCACCGACCATGACAAGCATAAAGTGACAATTTTGGACAACTAATGGTTGTTGTCGCACAATAAACAACTAGGAAATTGCTTGTGTTTAAAATGGACGTAACTGGATTCGAACCAGTGACCTCTACGATGTCAACGTAGCGCTCTAACCAACTGAGCTATACGTCCTTAACTTCACGATTTACTAATATAGCATATTTTTCTCATACAGCAAAGATTTTTTCTGAAAAATTCCTACTGCTGAAGTCGCTTATTGGCTTGTGATATTAGTATTTGGGCTTCTGCGTAGGCTGTTGTCCCAGATTGCACAGTACTTAGCTGGTTAATAATGCCTTGGATTTGGGCTTGAAACTCCTGTCTATCGGAGGGAGGTGCAGCAATTAACCTTTGTATTTGTTGATTTGCTTGTTTGAGTGACGATTGTGATTCTATCTCAGCTTGCAGTCGAGTTTCTACAATTCCTAAATTAGTTTGATAAGTCGCTAGTAACTTTTGAGCTTCTACATAAGCGGGTTCTTCTACCCCAATGCTTTGCAATTGGTTAATAGCTGTTGACCACAATTTAGCAATTTGCTGCCATTTCATCTCTGTATGTGGTGGATTTTGAGCGGATTTAGCGGCTGCAAGGGCAAATTGTTTTGCACCTTCAATTAATTTCTGACTACGGGGATCAACTATACCCTGAATTTTAGTTTGGTAGCTGGCTAATAACTTTTGGGCTTCTATATAGCGAGGATTTTCTGAAGGAACTTCATTAATGCGCTTAATAGCCTGTTGCCATAATTCTGATGCTGCTTTCGGCTGAGTTGGCTTGGCTTGTTCGGCCGCTAAGTCAAATTCTTGAGCGGCTGTGATAAAGTTACCAATACGTGCATTTTCAAAGTCACGTTTGTAGGCGTTGAGTTTAACTGTGGCTGTTTTTGCGGCTAGTGTTTGTTGGGGAATTTGTTCTAATTGGTCTATTCCTGCTTGCCAAATTGCGATCGCTTTTTCTCTATCTTGAGTATTAGTAGCCTGCTCATATTGCTGCTTGGCGGCTTTTAGGGTTTCTTCGGCTTGCAAGAACGGTACTAAAGCATTTTTATCTTGAAATACTATTATTCCCATTACGTATGATAAAAATTACCATTGCTGAGGATTGGGGACTGGGAGGAAGTTAGACAAGGTAGACAAGGTAGACAAGGTAGAGAGTAACTATTGAATATTCAGGCTCTCCTTTAAAAACTATTGTTAAAATTTATAGGTCTAAAAAAAAATTGATTATCTAAAATGTCAACTGCTTTAATTACCGGTGCATCCAGTGGTATTGGTGAAGCCTTTGCCAAAGAATTAGCGGCGCGTCAAACTAATTTGGTTTTAGTCGCACGTTCACAAGAGAAATTACATCAGCTTGCCCAAGAACTGCAAAAACAATACAACATCCAAGTAAAGGTGATAGTTAAAGACCTCACTGAACCTAATGCAACTGCGGATATATTTGATATCACTAAAAATCAGGGATTAACTATAGATTTGTTAATCAACAATGCTGGTTTTGGAGATTATGGCGACTTTGCAGAAAGGGATGGGGAACGCCAAATCAAAATGATACAATTAAATATTTTGGCTTTAGTAGATTTAACCCATAAATTTTTACCCTTGATGCGAGAACGCCGTTCAGGCAGCATTATTAATGTATCTTCAATTGCGGGATTTCAACCGATACCTTATCTCTCGGTATATGCTGCTAGTAAGGCTTTTGTATTAAGTTTTAGTGAAGCTTTGTGGGCTGAAAATCGTGATTATGGGGTACGTGTCTTAGTTGTTTGTCCTGGCCCGACAGAAAGCAACTTTTTTACTGAAGCTAGTTTTCCTTTAAGCTTTACTGGTAAAACTAGTAAAGTATCTACTCCTGAAGAAGTAGTAAATGATGCGTTAAACGCTTTAGCCAAAGGTGACTCGACTGTAATTAGTGGTGGTGTATTAAGTAAAATAATCACCAATATGCCAAGATTTTTACCAAGAGAAACCTTGGTAAATATTTTAGAAAAACAGTTTAAAGCTTAGTAATGGGGATTGGGCATTGGTTAGATTCCCCATTTCCTTAACCCCATTTTCTACATATATCTTGTTAATTGAACGCGGTAGCGTTCTTTTTTTGTGACAGCAATTTCTCCGACTTCTAAACGTCCTTTACCACGAATAGCGATTAAGTCACCGGATTTAACTTGTGAACTAGCTTGAGTGACTTCTTTCCAATTCACCCGCACATCGCCTGCGTCAATGAAGTCTACCATTTTACTACGAGACATCCCAAAACCAGCAGAAGCGATCGCATCTAATCTTAAGGAAGCTTCTACAGTAGTTAATTCTTTTTTCTTCGGTTCGCGGATTTTTAGCTCACTCAAATCTATCGCCTGAGTTTTTACAGGCACAGAACGCACCTGTTTAAGATTCATTGTCAAAAATTCTGCTAACTCTGGTACGACTATGACTTGTGCGCCGCGTTCTCCTAAAACAATAATGTCTCCAGTTTTGTCTCTGACAATACCTGTACCTAACATCGCCCCTAAAAAGTCCCGATGCGTCGCCGGGTCGAATAAGAAATTACCAGCGATTTCTAAGGCTACCAAGCTGACTTGAGATTGATCTAAGGGTAACTCAGAACGAGCGATCGCTACTCTTTGCCTCTCAGCTTGTGGATATCCACCCCAAGCTAACAATTGTACTTCTGTTAAGCGACTAAACACCCGTTGCATTTCTGCCAATTCTGGCGGTGACAAGAAATCTGTCAACACCACTTCCCAAGTTTTAATCGCTTGCTCCGCTTGGTCAATTACACGAGCAATACTATCTCGATTGTCAACACCCTTTAATAATTCTTCTCGTGGCAACATGATAAATCAATTCAAAATTCAAAATACCCTGCGGGTTCGCGGTAGCGTCTCGTTAGAGAAGCAAGCTACAAAATTGAAGAGTTTTACTCCCCCTGCTCCCTTGCTCCCTGCTCCCTTGTCTCCCTTGTCTCCCCTACTCCCCCTGCCCCCCTGCTCCAAGTCCCCAGTCAACCTGCGTAACCTTGAATATTTTCTGGTTCAAATTGGCGTAATATGCGAGTGGCTTGGCGAGAGAGAGTTTCAGAACCTTGCACTACGACCAAATACTTGCCAGCATCCAAACGGTTACGGTAGGGTAAAGCATCACCACTACCCACAACTAAGCCAACTCCGCCACCCACAAAGACGCTACCCATAGCACCACTAGCAGCACCTAAGAGTCCGCCAATGACGTGATTACCAATTTCACCAGCCCAAGCGAAGGTATCTAAACCAGTAATGAGACTAAAGGTAAAACCGGCAAAAAAGCCAAATGGTACTAACCAATAGGCCATAAGTCGGGCTTGTTTTTTGGCTTGGGCGTTGGGATCAATTAAACCAAACTCATCGGCGGTTTTATAACCTTTACCTAAAATTGTGCTATTTATGCCTTCTTTTTCTAAAGCTAAGTAAGCAGCTTCAGCTTGGATACGGTCTGGTAATACGGCAACAAGGTAATTCATCGATACGATAGTATTTTTTCTATGGAAGTTTTCCCTTAATTACCAGCGTATCAGGAGTTGTTGGGCATTGGGCATTGGGCATTGGGCATTGGGCATTGGGCAATTTAATTTTGGATTTTGGATTTTCAATTTTGGATTGGATTTGAATCTAAAATCCAAAATCTAAAATCTAAAATTCTTCCCCTTGTCTACCTTGTCTACCTTGTCTCCCCCTGCTCCCTGCCCCCTGCCCCCCTGCTTCCCATTCCTTACCTTAAAGTATCCATCGGTTCACAAAAGTTATTAATACCTTGCTTGATGATGTACATCAAAACTGGTGTGGCTAAAATTTTGGGAAATGTGGGTATCGTTTTCAGATGTGCCACCATTTCTTTGATTGAACCGTTATGTAAGTCTTGTCTGAATTGTTGTTCACAAATAACAGCACGCCACCTTTTAGCTAAATCACCCAGCCACTCTGAATTGCCTTGTTCTGGTTGTTGTCCAGCTTTAATTGCTAGAGTCATGGCAGCATCTTCTAAATCTCCTTCACAGTCCTCAATTAATTCCAGGGCTTCCATAGCTTCTTGATCATCTACCAATTGAGAACGAAATATGGCAATTTCTTGGGATGTGACTGTAGTCATGAGTTTTTTAATAGTAGTCAATAGTCCATAGTTTAATAGTCTGTCATTTCTGAGCCAATAATGACTGAGTACTGAGTGGTGAGGCAGTCCGTTGGGCGGCTATGCCGACTTGTTCGCGGAGCGTTCCCGTAGGGTAGGAACTGCCGTGCATGGTTTCCCGGCATAAAGCAACTGCTTGCCCGAAGGGTCATAGGTGGCAACCCTTCGGGATCTTGCTAGGTCGTTGTCCGGCTTATATCCCCACCTAACATTCGTATAGGTGGGGACTTACGCCGATTTTGTTAAAAATTTCCTAACCCATCACTCAAGACTATTGACATTAACTATTGACTATTGGCTGAGGCAGACAAGGCTCTAGAACTGACAGCTCTTTGTAAATCAGCTAAGGCTCGGTTGTATTCCAAAATCGCTGTGATGCGATTACCTTCGGCTCTAGTTAATTCGTTTTCAGCGTTAATCACGTCAGTTTGCGTACCGACACCAGCTTGGAATCGTAAACGTGCTAAACGTAGTGATTCTTTAGCTTGTTCTAGGGCGGTGTTAGCAGTTTGGACGTTGTTGAGGTTAGATTGCTGTCTAAAGAAAGCTTGTTCTACTTGAAAACGAATTTGATTACGCTGTTCGGCAAATCGGGTTTCCGCGATCGCTTTATTTTTCTTGGCCTGTGCTGCTCTAGCTCTAGATGCTCCACCATCAAACAAATTTAAACTCGCTCTGACTCCCAGAGAATAACCGTCAGTCATGCTAACACTGTCGTCAAACTGATCTAACAGGTTGTAGTTAGCAACTAAGCTCACTTGTGGCCCCAAATTAGCCAAAGCTTGCCGTCGCTGTTGTTCGCTAATGTTACGTTGTGCTAGTTGCTGTTGCAGTTCGGAACGATTTTGATAGGCTAAAATGATGCTGTTTTCTAGGGATTGTTGCCAAAGACCTGCTAATCTTACGGGATCTGCGGCACTAATACTCAGGTTTTGGGGCAAACTCAACCGAGTTGCTAGGGTGCGACGGGCAATTTGCTGCTGAGATAGAGCGTTAGTTAGTCCTTGTTGCTCGTTGGCTAAGTTAACTTCTGAGCGCAGAACATCAAACCGTGTTCCTACACCAGCTCTTTCTAATGCTTGGGCATCTCTTAAACTGGCTTGGGAATTTTCTACGGCTGATTGAGCAATCCGTACTCGTTCGTCTGCCTCTTGTAAGTTGTAATATTCTGTCGCCACATTGCGAAGGATTTCTTCTGACTGACTCTCTACTGCTAATTCACTTAAGCGTACTTGTTCTTCTGCTTCTTTGATGCTGGCGTTACGTCTACCAGAGGTGTAGAGATCATAGCTTAGTTGTAATTGACCGTTGAAGGCTGTACCTGGTTCATCGGAATTGGAAACTAACCCCCGGTTTTGATTTAATTCGTCTTGGAGTTGTCCGCTAGCAGATTGGCTACGGGTAATATCAGCATTAACAGAAAGATTAGGAAGCAAAGCGGCTTGAGCTTCTCTTAATGCAGCTTGCGATCGCTCCAATTCTAACAACGCCACTTGTAAATCCCGATTGTTCCGCCGCGCTATTTCTAGAGCCTGCCCTAAAGTAATTGGCTGATTTTCCTGGGTTGTGACTTCCTCTGGTGTTGTCGGAAATTGCAAAGGATTAGCATTAGGAGTCAGATTGTCTGGAATTTGTTGATTATTACTTGTAGGTACAGGGGTTTCTGGAGCGGGTGTTGTTGCTGGTTCGGTAGTAGTATCTGCTACAAAATCAACAGTTTCTGGGGTATTAGTGCTGGGAGAAACTGGCTGACTATTTTGTGCTAGTCGCTTTCCTACCCGATTAGATTGAGGACAATTACTAGCCAAAACCAGTTTTCCTGCATCCAATGTTTGCACAGAACAACTATTTGATACTAGTAATTGGGCTGCACCTGCACCCCTTACAGATGGTTGCAAAGCTATTGGTAACTGAGTTTTGAGATTATTCAGTCCTACTGGTTTGGTAATAGACTGAGTAACAGGTATTACATTTTTTTCTAAATTGGCTTCACCGCGCGCTAAGTTAGTTTGTTTTTCAGTCTTGGCAAAACGATGCTGCTTTAATCTTTGAATCAAATCCCGATTAGGGGACACACTGGCGATTTTAATTTCATCCCTTGGAGATTTTTGCTCCTTAGCAATACCAAGATTTTTTGTCAATATATCTGAGGTAGTCTTACTACTGAAAGACTGTGACTTCAGTTCCGACAAATCAAAATTCTCAATAATCTCTGGTAATGCTGTAAATCTATTTGATGATAGTTGTGTCTGAATATTGTCTGCTACCGAGCTTTGACTATCGTTAGAAGTCAATGTACTAGGAGAAGACGCTAGTTGTACACTACTTACCTTCATTGCCTCAGCCACAGCTGGCTGAGTGGTCAATACAGCTGCTGTCACACTAGGCAAGAAACCATAAAGTAATTGTTGTCCTTTCACCGCATCCCCTCACACAAAAATCAATCTGGCGGCAGAAAACTTTTCTTCACAACAGAATATAGCACGAGCATTAAAGATAGAACTAGGGATATAACACTACGGTATTTTTAGGAATCACTACCCTGTTTATCTTCAAAACGTTTCATGATGCGAGAAAGTTCAGCCTTTTCATCAATGCTAACGCGGGTAGGCGCACCACTCACAATTCTTTCATAGTTACGGAAAGAATCTTTAATTTCAGGGCCATCGGCAGTGATATTGTACTCACGAATACCTTTATCATGCCAAGACCCCCGCATTTTAAATACGTTGATTGCTCGTGACATTTCTCCACGAATTTCGACATATTGTAGCATCAAAATTGTGTCGGTAATTGTGGAAATATGGGAATCTGTAATTGAATGTGATCCCATAAATTGATCTGTGGTGTTAGTAAAGAAACCAGTGATTTCTTCTTGTTTAGCATACCCTGTCACACCAATTACAAATTGTCTAAAAGCATTATTGCTGACTCCCCTAGCTAGAGCCGAAAGTGAATCAATCGCAATACGTGCTGGTTTAAACTCAGCAATTTCTGATTTAATAATTTGTAGGTGATCTTCTAAACCAGTAGATTCGGGATAGGTACAAATAATTTTGAGTAATCCTTGACGTTCTAGTTCCTCAAAATCAATTCCCCAAGAGTAAGCATTACGAGATAGTTGAGCGCGTGATTCTTCATACGCAAATAATATGGCGCGTTCACCATTAACGCAGCCATTCTGTATAAACTTGCTAACTAATAGTGTCTTACCAGTACCTGTTGCACCTGTGGCTAAAATAATTGAATCTTTGAAGAAACCACCTCCGCACATGACATCTAAGGTATGGACACCAGAAGAAACCCGGACGTTAGATGATCTTTGGGTGAGTCGCATCGCACCCAATGGGAAGATGTTTACCCCGTCATTGGTAATGGTGAATGGGTACTCACCTTTCATGTGAGTTGTACCACGCAACTTCAATATTTCAATGGTGCGCCGCCGACGTTCTCCTTCTAAAACGTTGCGAACAATGACTACGTTATCAGAAACAAATTCTTCTACCCCAAAGGAAGCCACCGGGCCGTATTCTTCACTACGTTCTGTGGTAATAACTGTAGTCACATTTAGTTGTTTTAAACGTGCAACTAAACGAAAAATTTCCCGGCGGACTACACCGATGGCTTCATACTGTTGAAATACTGCTGTAATTGAGTCAATAGAAACTCTTTTGGCTTTGTATTTGCGAATGGCGTACTGTAATCGCTCAATTAATGCTGAAAGGTCGAAGTTGCCTACTATATCTTGACCTTCTGGATCTGGGGAAGCGTCAAGAATAAATAATTTACCATCATTAATTAAACGTTGTAAATTCCAACCAAAAATATGAGCATTTTTAATAATATCACTGGGGGATTCTTCAAAAGTAACAAATACTCCTGGATCATCAAAGTAAGTGATACCGTTATATAGAAACTGTAGAGATAATAATGTTTTACCTGTCCCTGATGTGCCACTGACTAGGGTTGTTCTCCCTACTGGTAGTCCACCATGACTGATATCATCAAACCCCTCAATCATTGTCCGAATTTTTTCTACGCCACTACCAGATGTGGGTTTTACTTCTTGTTGTTCGTTCTCGCTCATCGTTTTTGAAAAATGGGTACTAAGCCCAGGATTTTAATTACTAAAATTTTGTAATTTTAATTGTTTTTTTATGTTTTAAACTTCGTCTTGTTCTTCCCAGTCTTCTTCACTCAATTCTTCATAGAGCAAATCTAATCCGATCAATACTCGTTCACGATCTGAAAGATCACCTATGATTTTGCGAACTGGTGGCGGTAAAATCTTAGATAATGTTGGAGTAGCCAAGATTTTATCTTCTTCTGCTAACTGGGGGTTTTTCAGAACATCAATCACTTTTAAAGCATAAATACCTTGAAATTCTTGTTCTAAAATGTTTTTAAGCGTTTTGAGCGCTCTTACAGAATTAGGTGTATTGCCTGCCACATAAAGCTTAAGAACATAGGTTTTTCTGGCTTTATTCATCATAGGGAGAAACAAAACATTAACATGATAATACTCGATAATTTTATTAATCCATAAATTGTCAGTTGTGACTATTTAAAAATCGCACATCTATAGGCTTCACATAAGTGAGCTAGGATGTCTATCAATGTCAAGCGGTAGTCTAGTAATGTTTCATCGCTTCTTCCTTCTAATTGGAGTTGGGTAGAAAATTCATCAATAAGCTCCATATGAATTTCTATAATTTGTGGCACAGGAATATTAGCACAAAATACTACATTGATAAATTTATCAATTTTCTCTTTGATGGCTTTGTCTGTAGTAAAGTAATTTATGAGAATCTGCCGATAGTCTGATTTGAGTTGCTGCAATAATACTTGCCGATCAACTTCTTGAGTCATCTGCTGACAAACCTGTTGTGTTTTTGGCTTTTGGTGTGCAAAGGCATAGGAATATTTACTAGTAAAATTTTTGTTAATTTTAGGGTAAAACCATTCGAGTCCGTAATAAATCTGATAAGTTGTAGTGGCGATGCAACAGAGTAAACATCTCCAAGTCCATATACAACTGCTGAAGGGGAGATTGGTAGCTAGTGGCTGGCCTCGCGGATCTAAATTTTTTTTAACATCTGGTTGAACAATCAATATTGGTAGTAGCATTTACATACTTATATATCTCACGTTAATTCTGACAGCAAAATTACTAGTGAAGTTAATAGTGAAGGTAAAACCATCGGTTTATGCACATAGAAACTGCCAATCAAGCTAAATCACTATCTATATCTAAATGATATAGTGAGGGATTATGAAGATGAGTGCGGTTGTTGTCGAAAACACATTACTTAATTTATGATTTGCATATGTATATCTGTCTAAATAAGGATTTTCTATTTTACTCCTTGATAAGATACTTAAACGAACTTAAAGTATTGTCGCATTTTAAATAATTATAATTCCTCAAGGTTCTAAAGCGAATCTTTGGAGTCATAATTGTTTTAGCTGTCGCTATTGATGAAAAGTTAAGATACCGGTGGGAGACTGGTCAGGCTTTTCAAACAGAGTTGAGAGTGGTCAAGTCACAGACCGCATCTGGTGGACTATTGAAATGAAACACCGATGTTCAATAGCCCAAAAGCTGGACAAGATCGCTGATATGAGTCTTCTGAAAGAATACTGCTTCAGGCGCGATCGCTATTTGCCCCTGTGCTGATGGTGAAGCCAGAGGCGTTTATAAGAAGAATGACCCCCAAAGCCTTATGTCAATGCTACAGTATCCGCTTTATGAATTTCTGGCAACTGGTGAGAGTTGTCGAGAAACGAGTTCTCTAGCAGTGGTGCTGGAGATGTTTGAACACAAGCAGTGCGATCGCTTAATCATAGTTAATCAACAGCACTGTCCCCTTGGGGTAGTAACTTCGGCTCGGCTCACACAGGAGTTTTTACTCAATACAGGAAATGAGGCAGTTGTAAATTTACAACAACCACTTTCTAGTTTGGGTGCAGCCATAATTGACCCAATACAGATATTACCAGCTACTCATTGTCTAGAGCAATTGAGTTTATTATGGCAGGATCAAAAAACCCAGCATCAACATCACCTAGAGTGGGTATTAGTTGATGGTGATGGCAAATTTTTAGGACTATTGAATAGTGTGCGTCTATTAACGTTGTTAGCTAAAGAACAACTACCAACCCCACACCCGACTGTTAAACCGTCAGCCACCATACATCAAGACACATCCTTGATTAGTGATGGGAGAATGAGGCGCGTACCTAAACTGAAACACCGCCCACTTCAAGGATATAAACCACTTGTACAATTATTAGAAAGACTACCTTGGCCTTTGATGTTGCAAACCAGCACAGGTCAAGTCTTAACCAGAAATCTCGCCTGGTGGAAACAATTAGGAACATTAAAAGATCCCGAAGGGATCAGACAACAAGTAGAAGCAATTTTAGCCGCCACGCGCATCAAACAACCAAAATACACTCACCCAAAAACAGTGAAAGTTTATGCTCGTGGTTATGAAAATGAGCTAGATGATCATCACTGTTTACCGCTCACAGAATTACCAAATTTCAGATCATATAACCCCGAATCACCCCAACAAGATAGGGACACCCCTAGAGGCCGCTGCTTTCTGGATGGGCAAATGGGTAGTTGTACCTGTGTTGTGGAAGTGCAGAGTGGACAAGAGCGAGTTTGGCAGTTTACAAAAATTCCCTTAGATCATCCAGATTTAACACTCCACATAGCTCCATCAGAAGCCAGACTACACAAAGATAACTTGTGGTTAGTTTCAGCCACAGACGTAACTGAACAACAGCAACTTTGTAAAGAACTAGCAGCAAAAAACGCTGATCTAATTCAACTCAATCGCTTAAAAGATGAGTTTTTAGCTTGTATTAGCCATGAACTCAAAACCCCACTGACGGCTGTCTTGGGGTTATCGCGGTTATTAGTAGATCAACAATTAGGTGAACTCAATGAGCGTCAAGCGCGGTATGCAGGGTTAATTCATCAAAGTGGCCGCCATTTGATGAGTGTGGTTAACGACATTTTAGACTTAACCCGCATGGAAACAGGTCAGATGGAACTGACCCTAGCACCTGTAAATATACAATCTATTTGCGATCGCGCCCTCTCCGAAGCCAAAGCCATTCACAACCAAACCAACAAAACCACATCCACTAGTCAAAAAGCTAGCCCTCGGTCATCACAAGTCAAATTTACAATGTCCATTGAACCAGAGCTAGACCAGATCATCGCCGATGAATTACGCTTGCGCCAGATGTTGGTACATCTATTATCTAACGCCTTTAAGTTCACAGAAATATCCGGCGAAATCGGCTTAAAAGTCAATCGTTGGGAAGGGTGGATTGCTTTTACTGTCTGGGATACAGGTATCGGTATTCCCGAACATCAGCAACATCTAATTTTCCAAAAATTCCAACAACTAGAAAATCCCCTCACCCGTCAATTTGAAGGCACAGGTTTAGGACTAGTCTTAACTAGGGCTTTGGCGCGTCTCCACGGAGGTGATGTCAGTTTCTTATCCCAGGAAGGTAAAGGTAGTCAATTTACCTTACTATTACCACCCAGTCCACCCACCACAGGTTTTGGTGAATCAGAAATTGCCACACCCACAGTTAATGAACTCGAAACAGCCGCAACACTCCAGTGCATCAGCAACACTGAGCAAAATCCCCTCATCTCCTCCCAAAGATTAGTTTTGGTAGTTGAGGCCGTAGCTCGTTATATTCAAGATTTAACAGATCAACTCAAAGCTAACGGGTATCGGGTAGTGATTGCCCGTTCTGGTACAGAAGCGGTAGAAAAAGCCCGTCGCTTACAACCACAAGCGATATTTTTAAATCCCTTGTTACCCTTGTTATCTGGTTGGGACGTGCTGACATTACTGAAATCTGATCCCAGCGTGGGACATATTCCCGTAATTGTCACAGCCACAGGGGCAGAAAAAGAACAGGCATTTGCTAACCGAGCCGATGGATTTTTAAACTTACCCGTCCAAGTGCAAGCCTTGACACCATTGTTAGAAAAATTATGTGCCAAACCCACAGATCAATCCCCTAGTTTAAATCATCCTCCAGAGATTGAGCCAAATCACCCCTTAAGGATTCTCAGATTAGTCAGTCCTGAATCAGAATCAATCAATCCCCACCCTTCATTACAAGAACATCGAGTCATTGAAGTAGATGATTTAGATCAAGGCGAACTCTTAGCCAGGGTTTGGCAATTTGATGTGATTTTGCTGGATGTAGAGCCTTCCCTAGCAAAAACTTACTTACAACAATTAACTCAACATCCCCGCTTGGCTGCCTTACCCTTAGTGACTTGTGATGTTGCCACCACCTTGACAGCATCCCAAATACCGGGTTTATCCGTATTTCCTTGTTTAACCCCTTTAAATGAAGACAATAACAGTAGTGATCACAAACATCCCTTATTGTCAGTACTGCAAATCGCCTCTAGTGTCACCTATCCGCCTAACATCTTAGTAGTGGATGTCACAATGTTACAGGACTTGCCACAAACCAGACGTAAACCAGTCAAGAGTTATGGCAAAGCCAAAAATTACCCTGTGAATCAAGAGACTGCTGAACGGGGAACAGAATGGTTTCAAGCTTTAATTCAGTATTTGCAAACCGCAGGCTTAAAGGCGACAATAGCACGCTGTTGGGCAGAAATTTTACAACAAATACGTCACCAGAGCATAGACTTGCTACTAATTTGTTTAAGTGTTGCAACCATTCATCCAGAAGTATTAAAAGCACTGAAAACTTTGCAAGATTTACCGTTAAATCTGCCCCCAATTTTAGTGATAGACCAAAGATTACATTCTATGCCGGGTAATTCTGACACTGACATTGCTCACAATCAACATGGACAGAAAACAAAAAATCAGAGGGAATCAATCGAAACAGTTTTAAGTGCGATCGCTACCCAAATTCTCCCCCGTTCTATCTCAATGGAGGAGCTATTGACCCAAATTAATCAAACTTTAAGTATCAAGATGATGGGGGGATGATGGGTGTGTAGGAGGCAGGGAGCAGGGAGCAGGGGTGTAGGGGAAGGTAGACAAGGGAGCAGGGGAGCAGGGTGCAGGGGAAGATAGACAAGGAGGACAAGGTAGACAAGGTAGACAAGGTAGAAATATTTACCCCAATGCCCAATGCCCCATGCCCCATGCCCAATTCCCATTAACTAAGATATATCTAATTTTGGCGACTTCATTTTCTTAAAGTTAATCCGAGTTAATTGATAAGCACCTTTGATAGCTAAATTCTGATAAATATCTGGCTGCAAATCCATTTTAAAAAAGTTTCTTTTTTCAGTTAAAAGTAGTAATGAAGCTGGGTGTTCTGGCTGATTAGCTACAGTTTTGATATACTCAATCCCCTCTTTTGTCAATTTGATAAATCTGATCTGTTTGTGACTGTAAAAAACTACACTCGGTTTTTTAAAGCCAACCATGATGATTTCTTCTTGTGGTTGCTGAAACTGCACGACAGATGCAGATAAATCTCTTAAAGGTAGTTGACGTTCCTGATCTACTAAGAGCAAACTAGGCATTAACATGAAGATAAAAAATGCCACGAATCCTAATAAATTTAACCCAATGATTGTGTACCATTGCCGACTTAATATTGATCCGGCAATGATGACTGCAAACACTAGCCAAATCCAACCAGCTATGGCTGGGAAACCGGATTCTTGAAGTATTTGGTTGAAGTTAGGAGCAGCAGGATCTTTACCTAAAAAGTGGAATATGTGAAAGAATCCTACTGATAATACAGATAGAAATACGACATTGATCCAACTACTTACCTGCATCCAAGAAATCGGGTAAGTGATTTCATTGGTGCTGGGGTTTGGCTCTGGCTGTGGGAAAAAATCACTCCATAATAAAGCTACTAAAATAGCGGCGGCTGGCATTAATGGCAATACATAGCTAGGCAGTTTAGTGACAGCAATGGTAAAAAAGCTAAAAATAGTCACAAACCAGATGAATGCAAACAAACCTAATTGTTGAGAGCGTTCTTGATTGCGCCAGTGCGATCGCTGCCAAAATTTCAGCCTGATCATTGCCAAAGGTAAGTAAACTGAATATGGCGCAAACAATAGCAGCACAATCAAAAAGTAAAAGTACCAAGGTGCTGAGTGACCATTAACTACTTCCGTAAATCGTTCTATGTTGTGATAACCAAAAAAGGAGTTAATGTAATTCCACCCATTGCGCCAAGTCACGAGTAAATACCAAGGGACAGACAAACAAAAAATAATTACCAGTCCCAAAACCAGACGCATTTCTTTGACTACTGCCCAAAATTGTCCCACATACAGCAAAAAAGCCCCTATAATCAGCCCTGGTAAAACAATTCCCACTGGCCCTTTCGTCAAAATGCCGCCAGCAATCAACACATAAAAAGCTAAATACCATTTGTTGGGCATGGGGAATTGGGCATTGGGGTAAATATTTCTCCCTTGTCCCCCTTGTCTACCTTGTCTATCTTCCCCTGCACCCTGCACCCCTGCACCCTGCACCCCTGCACCCTGCACCCCTGCACCCTGCACCCCTGCTCCCCTGCTCCCCGACTCTGCATATCCTCGGAAAAAGCACAACAAGGCTGAGGCTATACACCCTGTCAACACCATATCTGAGACACCTGTTCTACCCCAGATGATCATTTCTGGGTTGAGTGCGGTGACTGCGGCACCAATGGCTGCGGTGAAGTAGCGACGAGTTAAAGAAGAAACTTGTTGAGCCAAGCTCCATTGGACAGTGTAAAACACCAAGGCGATAACTACCATTGCCGCTAGTGCTGAGGGGAGACGTACTGCCCATTCATTTACTCCAATCACAGCATAGGCGATCGCCTGCAACCAGTAAATTAAAGCAGGCTTATCAAACCGAGTTTCACCATTGAAATAAGGAGTAATCCAATCCCCTGTCACTAACATTTGCCGGGAAGCTTCCGCAAATAATGGCTCAGTTTCATCAATCAAGCCAACACGCCCTAAATTCCATCCATAACCTATCCAGCCAATTACAACTAACCACACAATTACCACAGTCACAGCAAGGGCTGGACGCTTTACAAGATTCTTTAACCACTGCTCAACAGCGTGGGGAAAGCTCAATTTTAACCTCATCAGTAGTTAGTCAATAGTCAATGGTTAATAGACAGTTATTTAGTCGTTGAGTGACTAGGTTTTGTTCTTGAGAATTTTGGTTTTCAGCCAAACTCAGCACTCAGGCAACAGTCAAAAATAAATTACGTCTAATGTCAATTCAAATCTTGCGAATATCTAGATATTTGTAGGGGCGGGTTAACAAACATCATTCATGATTAACTTTTGATCTCGGTGAACCCGCCTCTACCAAGTTTGATACACCCCACCCATAGGCTATTGATTGGATAGGCGATTTTCCTAATTCACATCAGGCGTAAATTATACCTAATTACTCAATAGCAATACCCATTCTTGCTTTTCGGCATCCCAGGTTGGTAGGGAACTTTCACCTACCACATATGGCCCCCAGTAGCGACGAGAACCATCTTGAGCAAAAGCTACCAAAATATCACCTGTTTCAATTTTGAGATTGCCTTGGGGGAGGGACAGAATCAAACCTTTTTCGCTGCCTTCTTGGGGATCAAAATCCCAATGAGCCGGAATCTGAGCTTTTTCTTTGACTGCACCTTTTTTTACTGACTGTCTAGCTAATAGAGCCAAGCGCACAGGCTGATCTGTTTGATTACTCATCCGTAATGAGCCTAAATACTTAGTATTGCTTTTTAACGTTTGGCGTGATGTCAAGATGGAGGTTGATTTGTCAGTGTTTTGTTGTGATTTGTTACTGTCAACGGTTACTGGATGAGAAATAGTCGTAGAATTGCTGTCTGTCGATGCTACAGGTGATGCTAAATCTTGATTTTCTGGGATGACATCACTAGATGATGATGATGTCTCTGGATTTGTAGTTTCAAAAGACACACTCATGTCTAGACATCCTACCAGTAAGGCCAGCAATGCCAAACAGCCAGCGATAACCGCAGCGTTACGATACCCGGAAGACTTCATATTGATATGAATTTACAAATAATGATTTGTTTAGGCTTGACCAAATACTAGCCTATTATCACTAGTTAGGTTCAAGGAAAGTTTTCTACTTCCTTACCAAAGGTAAGGTGTAGGGTGTGGGGTGTGGGGTGTGGGGGTATTGGGTTAAATCACTAGATAACGCCGTGTGCAACTTTCTCTCAAACCTAACCCCCAACCCCTTGCCTACATAGCTTGCTTCTCCGAAGGAGTGGGAAGGGGAGCAAGATTTAAAGTAGAGACGTTGCATGCAACGTCTCTACAGTTGTAGGGGAGATGTACTCTACGAGAAGAGCTTCGCTCTATGGAGAGGGGTTTCCAGAATAAGTCGCACATCGCGTTAGATATAGCAAAAACATATTATTCACATTTTTTAATATTTTACAGCCTGTCTTTCGATCATGATCTGCGATTCCCAGATAATATTGACTGTAGAAAAATCGAAACAAAATGATAGATGCACAGGAGACTTAAATTTGTCAACATTCACTGTTCCCTGTTAATTGCTAACCGCTAAAGACTCAATTGAATGCAAAATACACGTCTAAACAACTTGTTTGATACCATTGCTAGGCGTTTGGGGCAATGGTTTGCTAATCCTTGGCGGCGATTATCACTGCTGATGATCAGTTTTTTATTTGGTTTTTTTCTGGGGACGGCAATTTCCACCATAGCAGGACAACGTGGTGTAATAGACATTTGGATAGCTGGGTTATTAGTTGTACTCACAGAGGTCACAAGTAGAATATTCTATAGTCAGAGCTTTTTTGCTCGGCGAGCGTTGTGGGTAGAAGTGCTGAATTTGTTGAAAGTAGGTTTTACTTATAGCTTGTTTATTGAAGCCTTTAAACTGGGTTCTTGATGAATGATTGGTTAGCAGCAATGGGAACGGCAAGTGGGCAACAAGCAGCACAAGCCGCAGCTTTAGAAGATATCAGAGCAGAAGCTTTTGGGATTACATCGGAGAATGTAGGGCAAGTGATCCAAGAGCGATCGCAGCTTTTACAATCAGTACTACCAGCTTTTAGCCAATTTTGCGAAAGTCGCCTACATATTGCACCAGAGGAAATGTTACCTGTGTTGTGGAAATGGTGGCTACCTCTAGCCATGAAAATAGCATCCCAACACCAAAAATTACAACGTCCTTTTATCCAAGGCATCTTAGGCAGTCAAGGAACAGGTAAAACCACAATGTGTCAAGTTTTGGGGTTAATTCTCCAGGAGTTGGGATATTGTAGTGTAAGTTTATCGTTAGATGATTTGTATAAAACTTATCATGAACGTCTGGCATTAACCCAAAAAGATCCCCGGTTAATTTGGCGTGGCCCCCCAGGCACTCACGATGTAGACTTAGGAATAAATGTTTTAGAGCAAATCAGACAATCTCAAACCCCTGTGATGATTCCTCGCTTTGATAAATCAGCTTATCATGGGGCAGGCGATCGCACTTATCCAGAAATTGTAGAGAAAGTTGATATCCTGTTATTTGAAGGTTGGTTTGTCGGTGTACGCCCTATAGATTCAGTGGTATTTGATCATGCACCACCACCAATTATCACTGATGCAGATAAAGCATTTGCCCGTGAAATGAATACTCGTTTGAGGGAATATTTGCCATTATGGGAGAAATTAGATAGCTTAATTGTCTTATATCCCCAAGATTATCGTTATTCTGTAGAGTGGCGCAAACAAGCAGAACGGCAAATGATAGCGGCTGGGAAATCAGGAATGACAGATGCAGAAATTGAAAGATTTGTCAATTACTTTTGGCGATCGCTGCATCCTGAATTATTTATTAAACCATTAGTTGCATCAGGCTCATGGGTTGATTTAGTCATTGCCATTGATCAAGATCATAGGTGGATTGATATAGCGGTTGACTATTGACGAAGAAAGGCAGAGGGCAGAAGGAAAGAAAAATACTTGTTGGGTTCAAGCCCCACCTATGAGTGGGTGGCTGTCTTTAATTTTGAATTTTGAATTTTGAATTGGAGCAAAGCGACTTGACTATTGACTATTAACTTCTTTCCATATAAAAGCTGTAGAAGCGGGGAGTTTGTTATATTTTTGACAGCGATCGCGCCCGGCAATTTTAGCCTGGTATAATGCCCGATCAGCCTCGTCAATAATTTCTTGAAAATCCGAGTTCGGTTGAGGGATAATAGTAGCTACACCTGCGCTGATGGTGACACAAATATTAGCTTGGGAACTGCAATGTGGTATGCCTAGCATCCGCACAGATTGACAAATAGCCTCAGCGATATGAATTGCTCCCTCAGCATCGGTTTTGGGTAAAATCACAGCAAATTCTTCCCCACCATAACGGGCGACTAAATCAGCAGGACGTTTGACACTATCTTGAATAGCTTTCGCAACTAATTGTAAACAGCGATCGCCTGCCCGATGACCGTAAGTATCATTATATGCTTTAAAGAAATCAACATCACAGAGAATCAAAGACAAAGATTGTTGCTCCCTAGCCATGCACTGCCATTCTTGCAAACAATATTCTTCAAATCTGCGGCGGTTAGCGATTTGTGTTAATTCATCAATTGTTACCAGGCGTTGCAATTCCCGGTTAGCAGCTTCCAGTTTTTGTTGGAGATGGGATTGTTGAATTAAACGCTTGACGCGTTGGCGCAAAACTGGCCAGTGAATTGGTTTTGTGACATAATCGATAGCACCGACATCAAAAGCGCGATCGACAGATTCTTTATCTTCTAGCCCCGTAATCATTAAAACTGGTGTATGCTTACTTTGATCTAGCAGTTGTAAGCGAGTACAACACTCAAAACCGTCCATGTCAGGCATAATGGCATCAAGAAGCACTATATCGGGTTGCAGTTGATGAAAAACACTCAACGCCTCTCTACCATCCTGAGCTTCCACTGTCCGATAGCCTTCATATTGTAGAGACAAACGTAACTGCGCCCTGATAAATGGCTCGTCGTCAACAATGAGAATTAAAGAAGGCTCTTGTGGGACAGTAGGTTTCATGATCTCTCCTGATTGATTTCTCTTTGCAAAGCAATTCTGACTCGCTCATACTCTTGACAAAGTTGAGAGCCAATTTCCGCAATATCTGTCAAGTTGTTACTGCGCCCCTGGGCTTCTAATTGCTTGCAAAGTTGTGCTAATAACACTGCTCCCACTGAGCCACTGCTGGATTTCAATTTGTGTGCTGTATTCCATATAGTTTCGGCATCACAAGTTGTGATTGCTACACTAATATTTTGGATCAACTTGGGAGCTTCTGTCAGGTAACAGTTAATTAATTCAGCAAATGCACCTGATTCTCCGCATAACATATTGCGTAATTCTTGCAGTATTTTCGTATCAATAGCAGTTTTTGTTAACAAAGGATTTGCGGAGATATCAGGGGTTGAGCCTGCAATTTTGTAACTGATGGGATGATCAAGTTTTAGGGGTTGACATTTAGCCAATGCTGTGGCCAAATCATTAATCTGAATCGGTTTACTAATATAGTCATCCATGCCAGCCGCTAAACACACTTCCCGATCGCCTTGCATAGCATTAGCTGTCATGGCAATAATATAAGGACGAGAATCATCACTCCAAGTTTGACGAATTGTGCGACTAGCTTCTAAGCCATCCATTTCTGGCATATTCACATCCATCAACACCACATCATAATTTTGAAGTTTTAATGCTGCTAAAACTTCTAAGCCGTTGGCTACCACATCAGCTTGATAACCGATTTTTTTGAGCATGAGTAGGGCAACTTTCTGATTAACTACCATGTCTTCAGCTAATAGTAATCGCAGTGGTATTTGCTGTGCTAAATTGCCATCAATCGGTTTGGCATGAGAACTAGAAACACTAGCTCGAATTGGCTGATTTTCTAAATTACGGGTGAGAACGTCGTAGAGTTGAGATTGTTTAATGGGTTTATGTAAATAAGTAACAAATTCTATCTCCTTCAAATCGGGATTATTGTCTGGTTTACCCCAAGAGGTGAGAATTACTAAAGGTATATCTTGATAACCAGAACGACTGCGAATTTCTCGCGCCAAGCTCAACCCATCCATTTCGGGCATCTGCATATCTAAAATGGCGATATCAAACTTGATTTTCTGATCAAGTAGAGCTAAAGCTTCTGCACCAGACGGCACAGCATAAGTTTGCATTTGCCAAGGTTCAGTTTGTAGGCGTAAAATTTTGCGATTGGTAGGATTGTCATCGACTATTAACAAGCGTTTACCGATTAACTGAATTGGCACAGTCATCACTTCATCAGCATTGGCATCTGTCACCACTGGGGCAGTGATGGCAAAGTAAAAGGTAGAACCGGGGGCTGAGACAGTAGATGATATGGGTTTTTTGCTCTGCCATCTAGGAGGGGGACTACCACCGACACATCCTTGGCTTTCCACCCACAAATAACCCCCCATCATCTTGCCTAAGCGTTTACTAATTACTAGCCCTAACCCTGTACCACCATATTTGCGAGTCATAGAAGCATCTGCTTGCACAAAAGGTTGAAACAGGCGTTTCATCTTGGCTGGGGGAATACCAATGCCTGTGTCTTGGATACTAAACACCAGTTCACAGCAGTTTTTTGGTTTGGGGGTACTATGTAAAGACAAAATCACTTCACCTTGTTCGGTGAATTTAATAGCATTATTGAGCAAGTTAGTGAGAATTTGCCGCAGACGAGTTAAATCACCGACAATTTGAGGGGGAACTTGGGGATGAATCAAATAAGCTAGTTCAATATTTTTTTGGGCAGCTTTGGGGGCTAACAAGTCAATTACTTGTTCTACGCAAGCTCGAATATCAACAGGTTGGGCTTCTAGTTCTAATTTGCCTGATTCAATTTTGGAAAAATCCAAAATGTCATTAATGATGGTGAGTAAAGCTTCACTACTGCTTAAAACAGTTTCTAAAAAGTCTCGCTGTTGCAGCGTTAATTCCGTATTCAAGATTAATTCTGTCATGCCAATAATGGCATTCATGGGAGTGCGAATTTCATGGCTCATCATGGCCAAGAAATCACTTTTGGCGCGATTTGCGGCTTCTGCTGATCGTTTTGCCTGTTCTAAGGCAAAGTTTTTTAAAGTCAGTTCTTCCCGTTGACGGGTTTCTTGTTCTAAGAGTTGTGCTTGGGCGAGGGCGATGCCTAATTGTGCCGCGACTGCTTCTAGTAATTCAATTTCTTCTGGAGTCCACTGCCGGAAATGGCTACACTGGTGTAAGCCGATCGCACCATTAGGTTCTCCTTGATAGGAGGTACGGATGGCTAGCATAGATTTCAAACCTATGTCTTGACAAATTGACACTTGATCTGATAGCAAAGGATCTGCGTAGACATTGGGTGAAGCGATCGCATGATCTTGAGTCATCATCTCTATAGCGTGGGGATTCCCTGACATGGGTATTTCTAGTGCCTCTATAGAGGAGAAACCAGCGACATTGTTATATTGTGCTACTAGGGGAATCCGGGGGAAGGGGTCGCTGATGTAAGCATGAATTAAACAGCGATCTGCTGCAAAAGCTTCTCCAATGCGAGTGGCAGCCGTAGCAAAAATTTCTTTAATATCCAGACTTTGACGAATTTCCTGGGTGATTTTTTCTAGGAGTAGTGTCCGATTTAATTGTTTTCGTAATGTTTCTTGTGCTTGTACCCATTCGGTAATATCTTTAATTGAACCGACCATCCGCACTGGATTACCTTGTTCATCCCATTGGGCAGTCGCATGAACTAACACCCACTTATATGTGTGATCATGGCAACGCAGGCGATACTTTATAGCATATTTGGGGATTTTTTGACTCAGATAATCTTGTGTCATTTTGATTACCCGGTCGGAATCTTCGGGATGAATGTGGCTATAACAATCTTCACAATTAGTGATAGGTTGATAGTCTTCGTCTCCTACTAACTCTGCCCATCGTGCCGAGCGAAATATTTCTTGGGTAATAATATTCCAATCCCAAATGGCATCTTGATTACCTTCAATGACTAATTGCCAGCGTTCTTCACTTTTACGCAGTGCTTCCTCGGCTTGTTTCCGTTCAGTAATGTCAACGGCAATGCCTCCGATTAAACATTGTTCTCCTTCACTACCAATCGGAAATTGATACACTAAAAAATCTCCCATTGTGCCGTCAGCAGCAGAGATCGATTCCACAACTTCTAGGACTTGATGACTGCGAGCAACTGTTTGAATATTCTTGAGAAACTTTTGAGCAAATTGACTCGGATAAATATCAAAGATGCTTTTGCCGATTAATTCCTGTAAAGGTAATTGCAAACTGCGCCGGTAATTCTCATTCACATAAATAATTTGTCCTTCAGAGTCTGTAATCCAGGCATGGGTAGGACTATGATTCATGAAGGCTTGGAAGCGTTGTTCACTTTGATGTAATAAAATTTCTGATTGTTTACGTTCGGTAATGTCACGATTAACGCTAATTGTCGCTATATTTTCTCCCTGTTCATCTAATAAAGAAACTATGGTAGTTTCACAAATCCCCAAGCTACCATCTTGGCGAATAAAGTTAATTTCACCTGACCAACGTCCATATTTAACTATGTCTTCAATAATGCTATTATTTAAAGCTGTATCTTCTTCGGGTTTATGTAAGATGCTGATCGATTCTCCGCAAATCTCGGTTTTTTTATAGCCAAATATCCTCTCGGCCGCAGGATTCCAGTCGAGAATATTGCCTGTTAAATCTGTGATGATCACAGCATCATAGATATTTTCAAAGGTGAGGGCTTGCCGACGTAGGGAAATTTCGGCTTGTTGGCGGTTGGTAATATCGGTTTGTATCCCTAGAAATTGGCTTAATTGACCTGTTTCGTCATAAATTGGAGAAATGCTTAATTCATTCCAAAATAAACTGCCATCTTTGCGGTAGTTTCGCAGAATTACTGTGCAACTCCTCCCAGCTTTCAGGGCTAATCGTAGTTCTTCGAGTCCTGGTTGCTTGGTGTCTGTACCTTGCAATAATCGACAGTTCTGCCCAATGACATCGGTATCACTGTAACCTGTAATTTGTTCAAATCCAGAGTTAACATAAATGATCGGATGGTTAGCTAGTCTGGCATCAACAATCACAATGCCATTATTTATCCCCGCCAATGCCCTCTCACGGAGTCGCAGGGTTTGTTCTACTAGTTTCAAGTCAGTAATATCAAACATGAACCCCCGCAGCATTACGGGATTGCCATCTGTCTGCACTACGCTCACAATGTCTCGTAGCCACACAACTCTACCATCGGCGGCTATCATCCGATATTCTGTGTAGAAGTTTTCACCTCTAGCTATAGCTGCTTGATAAAGACTTAATGTCTGTTCTCTGTCTTGGGGATGCAAATGATTGAGCCAAAAATTTTCTGCATACCATTCGGCGATCGCATATTCTAACAGAGTTTCTGCTTGTGACCCTACATAGGTAAAACGCCTGGTTTTTAAGTCTAATTCCCAAGGTATAACTTTCTCTGTTGCTAGTAGCTGTCGCCATCGGTTTTCACTGGCACGTAGAGCAATTTCTGTTTGTTGTTGTTGGGCAATTTTCTCAGATAGTTCTTGGTTGATGGCTGCTATCTGACGATGACTCATTTGGGTAAATTGTACCAAATAAGTTAATAATGTTAGTCCTCCAGCTGCTAAGATGCCGGCGAATAAGACAAAGGTGGGTAGAGGTGAATGTAAATCTGCTATCAACTCAGCACTAGGGTAAATCTGTAATTGCCATCTCACTCCGTACAAGTCAATATTGACTTGCTGCTGCCAAGATGACGGCACTACTGAGAATTGATCTTGACTATAAATTAAATCTTTGCCTGCAAAAATCTTAATTTTGTAACCCTCTGGTATCTGCACAATAGCATCAAATAACTTTTGAATGTCGAAAATTCCTAAGATAAATCCATTCAAGTCCTTACCACTAAATAAAGGTACACAGGCTAAAAGTCCCCGTCTACCTTGTCCTAGCTGTATTGTCTGCGTCAGCGTAGTTTGATGATTTTTACCTGCTATCGCTAAAATTGACTGTTGTCCACGGATTTGATTTAAGTCTATAGGCAGTGCAGTTGTGTCATTCCCTAATGGCACAGTCCACAACACCCGCCATGTTGGATCAATCCGTGCAATTGCTTGATAGCCGCTATATTCTTGGATATAGGTTGCGGTTTCTAGTTCCCATTGGCGTTGGGAAATCCCATTTTTTACTTGCGAATGTTTGTTAATCCGCTCTAAGGCTAAAGTGCGATAATTTAGCTGGGTGACTAACTCGGTTTTAGTTGCGATCGCCTGTTGTTGAATCAGCTGTTGAATACTATTTTTTTCTGCAACTATTAATCTCTGCCAAAGGATAATTACTACAACTACGATGACAATACCCACCAGCAATGGGAGGAATTTCTGATTACCCCAAAAATTCACAGATTTACCTCGGTGATGCTGGTGCTGCCTGTACACTAATTCACCCTCCAGCATTTGAACAGCTGTAGTTGCTTTTTTCTTTTTAAGAAATAAAAAAAATACATAGCAATCGTGCAACTACGCAAAATTGCTACAGTAAAACAATCTATACATAACTTTTTAACTTTAGGTCTTAATTTTATATTTATTTTTAAATCTTTCTAAATATGTTGATGTTTCTACATATTGATTTTTGTTATTTGAAGTAATTTTTGATGCCCCTCAAATAATTATTTATGTAAACACATAAGACTAATTCATCATATATGCAGTTATTAACACGTTATTACATTTCAATATCAATTAAAGGTTTTTAACTTTGTCAGGGAACAGAGTGAAGGTAAGAAGGCATAAAAATGTACTAAGTTTTTTCAGAAATCAAATTGGATTCCTATAAGTAATAAGTAATAAATAAGAAGTAAGAAATAAATTCCATCACTCATCACTCATTACTCATTACTCATTACGCATCACTCATTACTCATTACTCATCACTCATTACTCATCACTCATCACTCATTACTCATTACTCATTACTCATTACTCATTACGCATCACTCATTACTCATTACTTATTCCTACTCCCTCAATGTTATTTTTTGCAATAAATCAGCGAAAGGTTGCCAATTATCTTCCTCAGCAATTGCTTCCCAAACAGTTTCAATTACAGGTCTTAATAATGCAGTTTTAGGATTGTAATCAGCAAGAGTTTTACCAATATTCTCCATTTGATCTGGGTCAAAAGTATTTAAGATTTTGTGATAGAGGATGCACCAATTATCAAAAATCTCTGATTTGTCTGATGTGGGGACAACTTCGGCAGAATTGAGTATTAGTCCCGGCTCATCTCGCCACTTAGGGGAGAAAGTCCGCGCCATTTCCGAGAAAAACAAATGATATCCGACTTGGCTATCTTGCAAAAATTGCATAGTCAGGCGTAAAAGTTCATCACCTTCTGGTGCAACTAACTCGACAAACCCTAATTTTTTCAACATTAAAGAGCGATATGCAGCAAAATAATACTCACTAAATTTTGCTAGTCCGGCTTCTAAGTCAGCTTTATCAATGACTGACCTTAATGGTTGTTGGAGCAGTTCTAGATTTAATTGGCAAATGCCTGGTTGATGACTATAGCAATAGCGTTTGTAATAGTCAAAATATGCCGCAGTGAAATAAGGGTCATAAGTTGGAATAAACGCATAAGGGCCATAGTCAAAACTTTCGCCAGTGATAGACATATTGTCAGTATTGAGGACTCCGTGACAAAAACCCGCAGCCATCCACTGTGCAACTAATTCTGCAACTCGTCTGACTAATTCGCCATAGAATAAAGCATATTTATCTTGTTCATTAACTAAGTGAGAGTAATAATTTTCAATGACATGATCTAATAACTTTTGAATTAAGTCTGGACGTTGTATGTAGTACAACCGTTCAAAAGTGCCA
Source organism: Aliinostoc maniaoense (assembly GCF_058172895.1). NCBI lineage: Bacteria > Bacillati > Cyanobacteriota > Cyanophyceae > Nostocales > Nodulariaceae > Aliinostoc > Aliinostoc maniaoense. The sequence continues at coordinate 1,271,938 of NZ_CP187952.1, forward strand.
AAGCGAATATGTGAACTACTCATCCTCACCATGACAGATGAGCGAGTAGGGGAAGGTTCATCACCACGCCACAAAGATAAACCAGTTTCAATCATACTCAGACAGCGTGAGGTGCGGACACCCAATTGATGTAATGCCTCTGCGGCTAAAACTTCCCTGACTCCACCTTTGAGAGTCAACATCCCATCACCACCACGGGAATAAGGTGTTCTCCCAGAACCTTTAGTGCCAAAATCATAGAGTTCGCCATCAATTCCCCGGACTTGGCCATATAAAAAACCCCGTCCGTCACCTAATTGGGGGTTATATTCCCCAAATTGATAGCCGTGATAACGCAATGCTAACAATGGTTTGCGACCTTGAAACAGACTAAAAGCTGTAATAAAGTCTTCATCCTCAACATCTTGGGGGTTCAGTCCCAATTTGGGTAATAAAGCATCATTGCGCCAGCGTAGAGTATGTTGGGGAAAATCTGCTGCGGCTACTTCATCATAATAATCATCACCCAAAGATTCTAAAGCTGGTTCGTAATTGAGGGTGAGAAAAGGATTGAGGGTGTTTTTGGTGTTGTGGGTTTCAGCTAAGGTCATTATGAGCCAAGCATAATTTATTCTTCTCTTAATAGTACATCTGACAGCATCTCTCGTGTGAGTTTAAATAAGCAAAACTTAGAGACTGAGTATAAAAACCTTATCTATAGACTGGAATAAATAGTTGTAATTATAAATTCCATTTTGATGTGCAAACAGCTACTTTAAGTCTTGGATGAGAAGCTAAAATCATGCTGTTTCACGAAAAACCAGATTGTGTATTTCTAGCCCTTATAGTTGCAATAAATGAAATACATATTGATCTGGAAATTAATCTAGGTTTATTTCGTTCATTCAATAGCTATCATCAATAAATCCTGATACATTGAAACTCACTAGGGTGTTTTATTCTCCAATATAAATTTTTACTTATATGTCTAATCTAATATTTATTTAATAATTGCCTTCTCAAAATGAACCACTTTTCCTGGAATACCTGTAAACTGATTTCAATGCAATTAAAGACTGCTTGAAGCAACCGCACAAAAGAAATCAAACCAGCAAATGTTAGTCATCTGAGTGATTTCTTAAAAGAAGTAATTATGCAGGACTAATTGAATATAGCGAAAATTTTCATGGCTTTTGCAATAAACATCAATGTTTATTTGCAGAGTTTGTGGTGAATAAAAAAATTAACCTGACCAATTAAGGAGATATTATGTCAGATTTTTTTAACCAAGTGTCTCGCCGTAAGTTTATCCTCACAGCAGGGGCATCGGCTGGTGCAGTGTTTTTAAAAGGTTGTTTAGGTAATCCCCCAGAAGCTAACACTGGCGGTAATAATCAAGCTGCTTCCACTGCTCAACCTGTTGCTAATATTAGTCCTGAACAAGCACCAGAAACTAACGCAGTTAAGTTAGGATATGTACCGATTGTAGAAGCTGCGCCGTTAATTATTGCTCAAGAAAAAGGCTTTTTTGCTAAGTATGGTATGACCAATGTAGAGCTTTCTAAACAAGCTTCTTGGGGGTCAGCTAGAGATAACGTTGAAATTGGTTCGGCTGGTGGTGGAATTGATGGTGGTCAATGGCAAATGCCTATGCCCCATTTAATTACTGAAGGTTTAATTACCAAAGGTAATAAAAAGATTCCCATGTATGTATTATGTCAGTTAATTACACATGGGAATGGAATTGCGATCGCCAACAAACACAAAGGTAGCGGTATCGGTTTAGACTTAGCCAGAGCTAAGGCTGTATTTTCCAAACTCAAAGCCTCACCCACGCCCTTTACAGCCGCTCAAACCTTCCCAGCCGTTAACCAAGATTTTTGGATTCGTTATTGGTTAGCAGCCGGTGGTATTAACCCTGATACCGATATCAAATTACTCACAGTCCCATCAGCGCAAACCGTCGCCAACATGAAAACAGGCACAATGGACGCTTTCAGCACCGGCGACCCCTGGCCTTATCGTATTGTCAAAGACAAAGTTGGCTACATGGCTGCATTGACAGCAGAGATTTGGAAAAATCACCCCGAAGAATATTTAGCAATGCGGGCTGACTGGGTTGACCAACATCCCAAAGCCACCAAAGCATTATTAAAAGGCATCATGGAAGCTCAACAATGGTGCGACAACTTTGATAACCGCCAAGAAATGGCTAACATTTTGTCAGGACGAGCTTACTTTAATGTCCCAGTTGATGTGTTAATTGACCCATTCATGGGTAAATATGACATGGGTGAAGGTCGCAAAATTGATGATAGGTCAATGGCTGCCTTGTATTGGAAAGATGAAAAAGGTAGCGTTTCTTATCCATATAAGAGCCATGATTTATGGTTCATTACTGAAAGTGTACGTTGGGGATTCTTACCCAAAGATTACATTGATAATAATGCCGCCAAAGCTAGAGCATTAATTGATAAAGTCAACCGCGAAGACATTTGGAAAGAAGCAGCAAAAGAAGCAGGAATTGCGGCTGCTGATATTCCCACAAATACATCCCGTGGCGTTGAAGAATTTTTTGATGGTGCTAAGTTCGACCCCGAAAACCCAACAGCATACCTCCAGAGTTTGCAAATCAAAAAAGTAAGTATTTAGTCTTTGGGCATTGGGCATCGGGCATCGGGCATTGGGCATCGGGCATCGGGCATCGGGCATCGGGCATTGTATTTTCTCCCCTGCCCCCTGCCCCCTGCCCCTCTGCTTCCTTGTCTCCCTTGTCTCCCTTGTCCCCCTTGTCCCCCCCTGCCCCCTACACCCCTACACCCCTACACCCCTTTTCAATTGTCATCTGAGGAACACAAAAATCATGACTGTAGCACAACGCAGAACTGCTAGTCCTAAATTTGATAACAGTTTTCTATCTCAACTGCAAAAGCAATTTCCGAATATTGTACCGCCAGCGATCGCCATTGGTATATTTTTAATTTTGTGGCAATTATTCTCTTGGACTCCGGGCGCGACATTACCAGGGCCAATTAAGGTAATACAAGAAACTTGGGAGTTAATTATTTATCCCTTTTATGACAGAGGCGGCATTGATAAAGGATTATTTTGGCAGATTTTTGCTAGTCTGCAACGGGTAGCAATTGGTTACTCCTTCGCTGCCGTCATTGGTATTGCTTTAGGCATTGTAATTGGTGTGAATAAAACCATGTCTAAAGCTTTAGATCCTCTGTTTCAATTATTGCGAACTGTACCCCCTTTGGCTTGGGTACCTATTTCCTTAGCTGCCTTACGCCAAAACGAACCCGCCGCCTTGTTTGTGATCTTTATTACCGCCATTTGGCCAATTTTAATTAACACGGCTGTAGGTGTGAAAGAAATTCCCCAAGACTACAACAACGTCGCTAAGGTACTGCAACTTTCCAAAAAAGACTATTTCTTTAACATTCTCATTCCTGCTGCCTTGCCCTACATTTTTACAGGGTTGAGAATTGCCATTGGTTTAGCTTGGTTAGCAATTATTGCCGCCGAAATCGTCATGTCAGGTATTGTAGGTATCGGCTTTTTCATCTGGGATGCCTATCAGAATAACTACATCAGCGAAATTATCTTGGCATTAGTCTACATCGGTGCAGTCGGTTTGTTACTAGATAAACTTATGGTTTGGGTGCAAAACCTGATTTTACCGACAGAACAGAAGTAATTAACAGTCAACAGTTGACTGTTAACTGTTAACTGTTGACTAATTGATAAGACTGATAGCCACAATTTAATTTTCTCATCATTATAAAACTTATGGACAACATTCAATAGCATAATGATGCCGCTATTGGATGAATCATAAAAATTACTAATCAATTCATTTAGAAATTGGCATTTTACTAATTGTTATTTTCAGGTAAACATAAGAGATAAGAAAATTTGCTCTACATAATATATTTCTGGATAAAATTATGGTCACACTCACACAGCTTAATCAAGCAATATCTAATTCTGGCAGACTGACAATTGAAACGGTAGAAATTGCCACTGAAACTACTGCTATTCGTTGTCTTGATTGGGATAGAGAACGGTTTGATGTTGAGTTTGGTTTACGAAATGGGACAACTTATAACTCCTTTTTAATTCAGGGTGAGAAAGTTGCCTTGGTTGATACTTCTCATCGTAAGTTTGAGGAATTGTATCTGGAAACAATTACAGGTTTAATTGACATTAATCAGATTGATTATTTGATTGTGAGCCACACTGAACCTGACCATAGTGCTTTAGTGAAAGACATTTTAAAATTAGCTCCTAATATTATCGTTGTTGGGGCGAAAGTAGCTATTCAATTTTTAGAGAATATGGTTCACCAGCCCTTTAAATCAATGCTGGTAAAAAGTGGAGAACGGCTAGATTTGGGTAATGGACACGAATTAGAGTTTATTTCTGCACCTAACTTACATTGGCCGGATACAATCTTCACTTATGATCATAAAACTACCATTCTTTACACCTGTGATGTGTTGGGAATGCACTACTGCGATGATCAAACTTATGATGAAAATTTCACCGCCATAGAAGAAGACTTTAAATATTACTATGAATGCCTGATGAAACCTAATTCTCGGTCTGTATTAGCAGGGTTAAAACGGATTGAGAAATTACCTATAGGAACAGTTGCCACAGGTCATGGCCCTTTACTAAAAGAATATATTCCTGAATGGATTGGACGTTATCAAAACTGGAGTTTAGAGCAAGCTAAAACAGAAAAATTAGTAGCTTTATTTTATGTTGAAGATTACGGTTATAGTGAGAGTTTAGTCAGAGCGATCGCCTCTGGTATTATCAAGACAGATGTGGTAGTAGAATTAGTAGCTCTCAATGACACCGAACCCCAAGAAATCAGAGAGTTAGTAGCACAAGCGGCAGGTTTAGTCATCGGAATGCCTCCCCAGTCTTCCGTTGTCGCTCAAGCAGCATTAAACACAATTTTGGCTGCTGCTCATAATAAACAAGCCATTGGCTTATTAGAATCAGGCGGAGGAGAAGATGAACCCGTTTATCCCTTACGCAATAAATTTCAAGAACTGGGATTAATTGAAGCTTTTACCCCTATTTTAGTAAAACAAACTCCCACCGAAATCACCGAAAAACTCTGTGATGAAGCCGGCACAGACATGGGGCAATGGTTAAATAGAGATCGCACAATCAAACAAATCAAATCTCTCAATAGCGAACTAGAAAAAGCCCTAGGGCGGATTAGTACAGGATTGTATATTATCACCACCAAAAAAGGAGAAATTCAAAGTGCAATGTTAGCCTCCTGGGTAATTCAAGCTAGTCTAAACCCCTTGGGAGTTGCAATTGCAGTTGCTAAAGACAGAGCCATTGTATCCTTAATGCAAGTAGGCGATCGCTTTGTGTTAAATGTCTTAGAAGAAGGCAGATATCAAGGATTAATGAAACATTTCCTCAAGCGTTTCGCCCCCGGTGCAGATCGTTTTGCTGGCATTAAAACATACCCGGCTGCCACCAATCAATCCCCCATTTTAGCCGATGCTCTAGCTTATATGGAATGTGAAATTACCAGCCGCATCGATTGTGGAGATCATTGGGTAATTTATAGCACCGTTCAAACTGGACGAGTCGCCGAAGTCAACGCACTCACCGCCGTTCATCATCGCAAAGTCGGGAATCATTACTAATTTGGGCATAGGGCATAGGGCATAGGGCATAGTTATTCTCCCTTGTCTCCCTTGTCCCCCCTACTCCCTGCTCCCTGCCCCCTACTCCCTGCTCCCTGCCCCCTGCCCCCTGCCCCCTGCCCCCTGCCCCCTACCCCCTCCCTCCCCTACTAACCTCCACTCTCCTCACAAAAGCCATGTACCATCCTGCTGAAGAACACTCAATTCCCACATATGAAATTAACCGGGGACGTGTTGTCAAAACCTTGGAATTTATCCAAGATGTGATCGTAATTTGTCTTTGTATTGGTTTATTTAGCTTCATGGTAATTCAAGTGAGAGATATGTTTCTCTCCTTGCTTCCGCCCTTAGATTTTAATGCTGTCACCGCAGACATTCTGTTTTTACTCATCTTAGTTGAATTATTCCGACTGCTGATTATTTATCTACAGGAACATCGAGTATCTATTGGGGTAGCTGTAGAAGTTGCCATTGTTTCGGCATTAAGAGAAGTGATTGTTAAAGGTATTTTAGAAACAAATTGGACTCAGGTTTTAGCCACTTGTGCCTTTTTATTAGTGCTAGGAGTCTTGCTAATTCTGCGAGTTTGGCTACCCCCCACCTTTGAAGGTATTGATCCTGAACAAGCAGTATCTAAACGCCATAAAAGTCGAGCGAAATCTCAATTAGTAAACACCAATAGCCGTTAATTATAGGGGAAGCAGAGGGGCAGGGAGCAGGGGGGCAGGGAGCAGGGAGCAGGGGGAGACAAGGGAGACAAGGGAGACAAGGGAGACAAGGAAGTAACAATGCCCGATGCCCGATGCCCGATGCCCCATGCCCTATGCCCTATGCCCCATGCCCCATGCCCAATGCCCAATTCCCAATGCCCATATCAAAAGAGGTAACTATGGTAACTAATACTGTAATAACCAATCGTAAAAGAGATGTACAGGTTGCTGAAATTGGTAAGAATACATTAGTTTTGCGATCGCGGACTTGGGAGCGACTAAAATTTGAGGTTGAGTATTCGCGCCAAAAGGGAACTACGGCTAATTCTTATCTAATTCAAGCTGATAAAAAAGCTTTAATTGATCCTCCTGGTGAATCTTTTACAGAAATTTACCTCCAGGAACTCAGACAACATCTAGATTTCAATACCTTAGATTACATTGTTCTCGGTCATGTCAACCCGAACCGTAGAGCGACTTTGGAAGTATTACTGTCTCAAGTGCCGCAAGTTACCTTAATTTGTTCTCGCCCTGGGGCTAATGCACTCAAAACGGCTTTTCCTGAGTGGGAGTCACGGATTCAAGCGGTACGCTCTGAAGATACTCTAGATTTAGGACAAGGACATCATCTCACCTTTGTGAGTGTACCTACTCCCCGTTGGGCTGATGGACTCTCCACTTATGATAGTGCCACCAAGATTCTTTATACAGATAAATTTTTTGGCGCACATATCTGCGAAGATACTTTATTTGATGAAGACTGGAAAATTTTAGACGCGGAACGTCGTTATTATTTTGAATGTCTCCATGCACCCCAAGCCAAACAAGTTGAAGTGGCTTTAGACAAGTTTTCTGCTTTCCCTGCCAAGTGTTATGCTCCGGCTCACGGGCCAATTGTGCGTTACAGCCTCAGCCGATTTACTTATGATTACCGTCAATGGTGTCAAGGGCAGAAATCTCAAGAATTAACTGTGGCATTGCTTTATGCTTCTGCCTATGGAAATACAGCCGTTTTGGCAAATGCGATCGCTCAAGGTTTAATTGAAAATGGCGTTAATGTCGAATCTATTAACTGTGAACTAGCAGATTCTACCGAAATTACCCGCATTGTAGAAGCAACCGACGGATTTATCATTGGCTCACCGACTTTAGGCGGCCATGCACCGACTCAAATTCAAACGGCTTTAGGAATTATTCTAGCTACAGCAGCTAAAACCAAATTAGCTGGAGTGTTTGGTTCTTACGGCTGGAGTGGAGAAGCCATTGATTTACTAGAAAGCAAACTCAAAGATGCTAATTATCGGTTAGGATTTCCATCAATTCGTGTCCGCTTCACTCCTACACTCGAAATTCTGCAACAATGTCAACAAGCAGGTGCAACCTTTGCTCAAAACTTAAAGAAAACCAAAAAAATACGCACTCCTCGCCAAGCTGTTACAACAACCCAATTAGATCGTACTGAACAAGCCGTAGGGCGGATTATAGGTTCTTTGTGTGTAGTGACAACTCGTGATGAAGACACTCACAAAGGCGTTTTAACTTCTTGGGTATCTCAAGCCACCTTTAACCCTCCTGGAATCATGATAGCGATCGCTGATGAACAAAACGCAGATTTAATGTCTCATCCCGGCAATAAATTTGTGCTGAATGTTCTCAAAGAAGGCAGAAATGTCCGCCGCTATTTTTCCCGCCAAAGCACTTTAGGAGATAACCCCTTCATCAATCTTTCTACAAAAGTTGCTGTTAATGGTTGTCTCATTCTCACTGAGGCGTTGTCTTATTTAGAATGCACAGTTCAAAATCAAATTAAATGCGGTGACAGATGGTTAATTTATGCAGTAGTGGATAACGGCGAAGTCTTTGAAAATGAAGGCTTAACTGCTATCGAATATAGAACGTAATTCGTAATTCGTAATTCGTAATTCGTAATTCGTAGTTGGTGAAGTTTTCTTGACTGTTTGCTCTGTTGTTTATAGCCCCCATTCCCTGTTCCCCATTCCCCATTCCCCATTTAAAACCTGCCATGCCTACATTTGTTGCTGTTGACCAAATTGATAAAGTATTTAATCTGACTGGTGGCGGTCAATATATTGCCCTCAAAGGTATTGACTTGCAAATAAAAAAAGGTGAATTTGTTTCTTTAATTGGTCACTCTGGTTGCGGTAAATCGACTTTATTAAATATGATTGCGGGTTTGGATTTACCAACTGAAGGTGTGGTGACTTTGGAAGGACAAAGAATTACCAAACCAGGGCCAGATAGGATGGTAGTATTTCAAAATTATTCTCTATTGCCTTGGCGGACAGTGCGAGAAAATATTACTCTGGCTGTAGATTCAGTCATGCGGGGTATGCCGGCAGCTGAACGCCAAGCCATTGTAGAAAAACATATTGATATGGTGGGTTTACGTCCCCATGCAGATAAACAACCAGGGATGTTGTCGGGTGGACAAAAACAACGGGTGGCGATCGCCCGCGCTTTAGCAATTCGTCCTAAACTACTATTATTAGACGAACCCTTCGGCGCACTTGATGCCCTGACACGGGGTAATTTACAAGAACAGTTAATGCAAATCTGCGAAGAAAATGAAGTTACCGCCGTCATGGTAACTCACGATGTAGACGAAGCTGTGCTGTTATCTGACAGAATTGTCATGCTCACCAACGGGCCAGAATCTAAAATTGGTGACATCCTCGAAGTTGATATCCCCCGCCCCCGCAAACGCATGGAAGTAGTAGAACACCCCAGCTACTACAGCTTGCGGAGTGAAATGATTTACTTCCTCAACCAGCAAAAACGAGTGAAGAAAATCCGCGCTCGCAAAACCGCAGATGTGGCTCGGCATGGGTTAGAAAAAGTTAACTTAGAAATTGGCTTTTTACCCCTCACCGCCTGCGCTCCCCTCGCCATTGCCAAAGAAAAAGGTTTCTTCACCAAGCACGGTTTAGATGAAGTCAACTTAGTTCGGGAAACTAGCTGGCGCGGTATCGTCGATGGAATGGCTGGCGGCTACATCGATGCCGCACAAATGCCTTCCGGGATGCCCATGTGGTTAACATTGGGAGGACACAACAACACACCCCTCCCCGTTGTCACCTCCCTCACCATGACTCGCAACGGTAACGCCATCACTTTAGCCAAACGCTTCTATGATCAAGGTGTACGTACCTTATCTGACTTCAAAAACTACCTGTTGCGTACCCGTGAACAACGGCACATCATGGGGGTAGTGCATCCCGCCTCGATGCACAACTTACTCCTACGTTACTGGTTAGCGGCTGGCGGAATCGATCCCGACATAGATGTAGACATGAAAACCATTCCTCCCGCTCAAATGGTAGCTGACTTACAAGCCGCCACCATTGACGGTTACTGCGTCGGTGAACCGTGGAACTACCGCGCCGCTATGGAAGATATAGGTTTTACCATTGCCACCGACTTAGAAGTGTGGTTAGGACACCCCGGTAAAGTCCTCGGTGTGCGGGAAGACTGGGCAGAGAGATATCCTAATACTTATATTGCCCTCACCAAAGCCTTACTAGAAGCCTGCCAATATTGTGCCAAACCCGAAAACGTCGAAGAAATCAGACTAATTTTAGCGGGTAGAGATTACGTCAGCACCGATGTTGACTACATCCAACTAGAAGATCCAGATACAAACACTTGTAGTTTAGATCATCCCATGCGGCAGTATGCTCACCATCAATTTTATGCAGATTCTGCCATTAACCGTCCCAGTCGCACCGAACAAATGTGGATTATGACACAATTAGCACGCTGGGGAGACACACCCTTTCCTAGAAACTGGGTGGAAATTGTCGAACGAGTGTGCAGCGTCAGGATATTTAGCACCGCCGCCAGAGAATTAGGCTTAGATATCAGCTACATCCGCCAACCCATTCAACTATTTGATGGTACACCCTTTAACGCTGACGATCCTATTGCCTACCTCAACAACTTAGAAATTAAACGTGATGTTTCCGTAGCCGAAGTTGTTCTAGACTCACCCACCAGAAGGGCAGCTTAACCCAAGCAAGGAGAGACAGATATCATCCGCGAGGAAATTTACTCCGTTCATCTACCTCAGAACTGGAATCACGAGGAAATTTACTCCATTCATCTACCTCAGAACTGGAATCACGAGGAAATTTACTCCATTCATCTATCTCAGAACTGGAATCACGAGGAAATTTACTCCGTTCATCTATCTCAGAACTGAAATCACGAGGAAATTTACTCCGTTCATCTATCTCAGAACTGGAATCACGAGGAAATTTACTCCATTCATCTATCCCAGAACTCCGCTCACGAGGAAATTTACTCCGTTCATCTATCTCAGAACTGCGCTCACTCTCCGCGTACCTCCCTCCGGGTTCACCAGTCGTCTACGGAGGGAAACCCTCCTACAACGCTGGTTCACTGCGCTTACCTCCCCACCCTCCGCGTTAAAAAAAAATCACCCCCATCATCACCATGCAAAACCTCACCACAACCCTCAGAGACAGACAAACCGCATCTTCCTTCACCAGTTCATTCTTAGAAATCAGAGACGTTACCAAAGTTTACCCCACCAAAAAAGGCCCCTTTACCGTCCTCGACGGTGTAAACCTCAACGTCGAACAAGGTGAATTTATTTGTGTCATTGGTCACTCTGGCTGCGGTAAATCCACCCTCTTAAATATGGTGTCAGGCTTTAACACCCCCACCACCGGACAAGTCTTACTAGAAGGGCAACCCATTACCAAACCAGGCCCCGATAGAATGGTAGTCTTTCAAAACTACGCCTTGCTACCTTGGCGCACAGCGTTTGAAAACATTTACCTAGCCGTTAACGCCGTTTACCCCAACAAAATCGAAGCCGAAAAGCGGTCAATTGTACGGGAACATTTAGCAATGGTGGGGTTAGGTGACGCAATGGACAAGAAACCTACCCAAATGTCCGGGGGTATGAGACAACGGGTTTCTATTGCCCGTGCTTTGGCTATACGTCCCAAGGTATTAATTTTAGACGAACCCTTCGGCGCATTAGACGCGATTACCAAAGAGGAATTACAGGAAGAACTGCTGAAAATTTGGAACGAAAATCGCTGTACTGTGTTAATGATTACCCATGACATTGATGAAGCGTTATTTTTAGCAGATAAATTAGTGATGATGACCAATGGCCCACACGCCAAAATTGGTGAAGTCATGAACATTCCTTTTTCTCGTCCGCGCGATCGCGCCCGCATCATGGAAGATCCAGAATATTATAAGCTGCGTAACTACGCCTTAGATTTCCTCTTCAACCGTTTCGCCCATGATGATGTCGGTTAACAGCGTTCCCAGATGACAAAGGTGGGAACTTAGTTTCTACCATCTCTCAGGGTGCAGAATATTGCGCCCTTTTTTTGTGGACTTCCAAGGGATTGTGATCACAAAGCTATTTCCAGAATGGGAAAGCAAAATCCAAAATTAAGATTAACTGGGATCTTCTTGCTCTATTCTCTTAAATAGTTTATCTGCCAGCTGTTGATCAGCGATCGCACCTTGAGTATCTCCCAAACTCTCCCGGACTTCACTACGTAATTGATAAGCCTCACCAGAATTGGGATGTTGCTTAATCATATACTCGGCATCTATCAACGCTCCTTTGTAGTCTTGTAGCTTTTGTTTTGCTTGTCCCCGCCAGAGATACACCCAGGTATTATTGGGGTTTAATTGGATAATTTGATTGTAATCAGCGATCGCACCTCGATAATCTTGGATCAGATTCCGTACTTGGGCGCGTTGTTGATAAGCAATCAAATTTTTGGGATTCAGCCGTAAAACTTCGTTATATTCTTGTATAGCCCCTTCATAATCAAGCAATCTCCTACGAATAGTTGCACGGCTGAGGTGAGCTGCAACATCATTTGGGATTAAGCGAATCACTTCGTTATAATCTGCCAATGCTCCCTCCTCATCCCCAGACATCATCCGTAACCAAGCACGACGTTTATAAGCATTGGCATCATTAGGATTTTTATCTAAAGTTGCAGTCAAACTATCAATTTGCCCTTGTCTTTTTTGAATTAAATGCTCATGCCTCTGCTGGGGAGTTGCCAAAAAGTAAGGTAAAACATTTAACCAACCAGGAAGTATTGCTTGCAGACTACCAACCATTCCCCCAAATAAGCTAATACAGTAGCAAATCACAAGTATTACTCTAGTAGTCCACTTACCACTAGCTTCGTAATACCTTTGCATTAAATCTTTCACTAAAGCATATTTAGCCGGGAAGGGTAAGTTTCCATAGCCCCATTTTTTCAGAGATTTGAAGATCACATATAGCAGATTATCTTGATTACTAACTGCATTTTGCTGGATTTCTTTGTGCAGTTTACTACTGACTTGAGCATTACGAAAATCTCCAGGGATAGTCAAAGCTACTAACATTAAAAAAAATAATATTCCTGGTTCTTCTTTCGCTACAAGCAAAAAAATCACTACCCCAATGAGCTTAAATCCCACATCAGCAAAAGGTAATCTAGAAAACAGCAGCAAATTAGCAATCTTTCCCCCATCTAAAGGATAAATTGGCAACAAATTTAATAAATTGAGAAAAATTAATATCCAACTTGTTTCTCGTAACCAAGCCAAACTATTAATAGTCTTAGGTGTCAACATTACTAAAACTATTCCCAAAACTAACCCCGGTAATGGCCCTGCTAGAGATATCCAAAATTTTTGACTCAAGGTAGCTTCGTGTTTGTGTCCTGTAGCTAAAGCACCTAAAAACGGTACAAATAAAACCGAAGTATCCCGATAACCAAAAAGTCGCATTGCTAGTATGTGTCCACCTTCATGGAACAGCAACACAACAATAAAGATCACCACAGTTTGAAAATTCAGAAATTTAGTCGAACTAGCTGCAAATACTGCCAAACTTCCTAAAAATAGCCAAGTCCGGGATTGTTTACCTAGTAAACCCTGCTGCATATACTGCATATATTGAAAACCTGCAACTTCCAGTTCCACAGGAATTTCTGTGAGCAAACTAGGATCAGTTTTGGCTTTTTGTCTGCGCTGATGCACTATACCTGCTGCTTTTTTATTACCTTGAACAATACCATGAAGTTTTTTTAGAGATGTTAACCAATTTATTTGCCATAATTGCGTATCTTTAATAGGTAAAATATCACCTTTTTGAGCCAAAGACTTGACATAATTACTCATATATATTTGTAGTGCCGGAGGAAAAGCCACTGGTGCTACAACACAAGCTACTTTCTCCCTAATTAATTGGGTGAGTTGATTTTGATGATGTAACCATTGAGTTGCAACTTCACTGGTATAAACATCTTCAACAATAGTATGGGGAATGTCTGCAATTAATCCGTGTGACTTACCGTTGACAGTTAACAATAAAGTTTTATCTTTAAAAAAAGTGTAAAATTCAATATCAAATAAATTTACCGGGTCAACCAAACGATGAGTAACTATTGTGGCGTAAGTTTTATACTCTTGATTGTATAAGAGAACTTCCCAATTAGTTGGGTGATCAACTGCCAACATGGGCTGATATTTGAGATAACTGCATGGCTTAAAGCCCAACTTGTCTAATTCTGCGATCGCACCCTGCAATAAATCTTGCCAGTAACGCGGCACTTGCTCCGCTTTCATAACTTGGTACTTAGGATATTGAAATCTAGCTTTGCGAAGCTGTAAAAAAGTAAGCAAATATTGGATAAACAGTAGTAAAACACAGGTAGCGATTGGGTAAAGCAGGTATGACATAGATAATTCCCAAATTTCACTATCCTTAGTATTCCCACTCTACGAGAGCCAAAATCACCCACTCATCACTCATCACTCATCACTCATTACTCATCACTCATCACTCATTACTCATCACTCATCACTCATTACTCATTACTCATTACTCATCACTCATTTGATGACACCAAAACGGTATAAATAAAAAATCGGTAAATCTCATCAAACTCAACACCCCACCCCCACACCCCCACACCCCTAATCTGGCATAACAGACTACCAAAGCCTAAAACCTTGACGTTACATCATTTACAGCATTGTCGGTCAAGCATAAGGCATCTTGATTATTAATCCCGTAAACTTTTTCAACATAAACACCCGACACTAGTTATAATTTCCTATAAGTTGAAAAAAGTCTTAAGATTAGCGTAAGAGTTACGCTTGTCTCATACCGACTAGCAAAAAATCAATATTAGGAGGACTATCTATGGCGTTGGTACCAATGCGGCTGTTGTTGGATCACGCGGCTGAGAACGGTTACGGCATCCCAGCTTTTAACGTTAACAACCTGGAACAAATTCAGGCAATCATGAAGGCGGCAGAAGAAACAGATAGCCCCGTCATTTTACAAGCTTCCCGTGGTGCGCGTAACTATGCAGGTGAAAACTTCCTCCGCCACTTAATTTTGGCTGCGGTAGAAACCTATCCTCACATTCCCATTGTCATGCACCAAGATCATGGTAATGCTCCTTCTACCTGCTACTCAGCTATCAAGAACAACTTCACTAGCGTGATGATGGATGGTTCTTTAGAAGCTGACGCTAAAACCCCTGCCAGCTTCGAGTACAACGTTAATGTTACCCGTGAAGTTGTAAATGTAGCTCATGCCTTGGGCGTAAGTGTAGAAGGTGAACTTGGTTGCTTGGGTTCTCTGGAAACAGGCGCAGGTGAAGCTGAAGATGGTCACGGTTTCGAGGGTACACTCGACCACTCCCAACTGTTAACTGACCCCGATGAAGCTGTTAATTTCGTAGAAGCAACCCAAGTAGATGCTCTGGCTGTAGCTATCGGTACAAGCCACGGTGCTTACAAATTTACCCGCAAACCCACCGGCGAAATTTTGGCTATCAGCCGCATTGAAGAAATTCACCGTCGTCTACCTAACACCCACTTGGTAATGCACGGTTCTTCCTCCGTTCCCGAAGATTTAATCGCTTTGATTAACGAATACGGCGGTGCAATTCCCGAAACCTACGGTGTACCTGTAGAAGAAATCCAAAAAGGTATCAAGAGCGGTGTACGTAAAGTTAACATTGACACCGATAACCGCTTGGCTATCACTGCGGCTGTCCGCGAAGCTTTAGCAAAAGCACCCAAGGAATTTGACCCCCGTCACTTCCTCAAGCCTTCCATTAAATATATGCAGAAGGTTTGTGCTGAACGCTATCAGCAATTCGGTACTGCTGGTAACGCTAGCAAGATTAAGCAAGTTACTCTTGAAGATTTTGCTGCTAAGTATGCTAAAGGCGAACTGAACGCTGTCACCAAAGCTGCTGCTAAAGTTTAATTTTAGTCAAAGATAAATAGGGGCAATTATTTGCTCCTGCAAAGTTTTTGATATAAATATAAATCAACCGGGGAATTGTTAAATCTCCCGGTTTTTTATTGTCGTAATTTTCTATGAGTAATACCAATTCTCCAAAATTAACCAACAGATGCAAAGCTTGAAACCCAGATGGTATCTGAATTTTTTAATTGCGTAAAGCCTGCGGCATAGCTGCGCTTAGAGCGGAGCGGGGCGTTAGCCCATTGCGAAGTGCGAATTGGTATAAAGTGAGGTGCAGATAATGTTTTGAAACGCAGAGGTACGCGGAGTAAAGCGCAGCGAAAAGTTCTGGAGGAGGGTTTCCCTCCGTAGGAAACTTTTCAAGAGACAGGTACGTAGAGATTTGTACCTCAGCAGGCTAGAAAACACTATAATGCTGTCCTCTCCATAAATAAATTTAGGGGCTTGTATCCTTTTTTCTCTGGTCACAAATTCTCTATCTCCTCCTTGACCAAAGTTGCTATCTTCTCGGCTGCACCACTTTCGCCTCTGGCATTTCTAAGCTTATTTCTCATTGCTTCTAATTTTTCTGGATGAGTCAAAAAGTCTAAAACCATCTCCCCAACTGCTTCAGCGTCGAGTTTACCTACTAATTCTGGGACAATTTCAGCTTTTGCCCAAATATTTGGCCAGGCTAATAAACCTTTGCGTCGGAGAAATAGCCAGTTGATAATTTTGGCGAAACTAGAACCTACTCCTGGTAAATTAGCCAACAATCCTGGTAAACCATCCCAAGAACGCATAGCATCAAGTTGTTGTGTAGGTAATAACACAACCATTGGCACACCCAAAGCACCCAATTCGGCTGTATTTGCTCCCACGGTGGTTAAGCAAATGCAACAACGGGATAGTAAATTATAGGCAGGATTTTCTTGATGTAACTCTACATTTAATCCTTTATCTGTTTTCAGTACGGGGTATTGACTAATGTCTTCTGGTAAAACTAAAGCAGCACTAGAGAATTGAAACGTTTCTACAAACGGGTTGTTTTGAGGATCGGCAAAACTAGCTATAGTCTGTAAATCTAAAGTTGCTGCCACAGGAATCGCAAAACTAATTTCAGGTCTTTTACTGTGGATATATTCAGCAATTTTGAGCATTAAAGGCACACCTTGGGTTAATTTGGCGGCTTTTGACCCAGGTAAAAGACCGATAATTGGTGATTGGGAATTGGGAATTGGGGATTGGGAATGGGAAACTAAAGATTGCGCTTCTTGCATGATGTCGCCGACGACTGTAAATTTGTCGGCGTATTTGGGGGAGACTTTGGCAGCGACTTCAGCTTTCATGACTGCAAAGCGGTCAATCAAATTATGCCATCTGGCTTCCCATTCGGCGTAAACTACTGTACGATATCCGAGTTTTTTACCGATGATGACAGGGAAAATTTGATCGCCACCTAAGAATATAATGATACCGCGATCGCTCCAATCCCAATTTTCTACAGTTTTACCCCAGAGTAAAAATTGCCAGAAATGCTCTGCTGATTGTACTCTGTCTACTTCAGGATAAGAAAGGGCGATCGCTGCTTCTTTACCGCTAGCATTGGGACACGGTGACAAAACTACAGAAATCCTCACCTCATCACGGTTATTTCCTAACTGTTCTCGTAAAGCCTTGACTACTGGACGTACCCAAGTCGTTACTTCCCCTGGGCCATTGGAGAGAATGAGAATATCTACTAAATCCATAAGTTCAAAGTAAACATTTATATAAAAAATTACGGACGTAAAAGGGTACTGATAAAATTACAACCTATGTATGATAACGTCTGTAAGTTCCTGGTTGAACAAAGAATGTTGAGCGCAGTCCCTACCTATAACTTGTTTAGGTAGGGTAAGCGAAACCCAAGATCGTGGTAAAATATAGTTGGTACGGTAAAAGGCAAAGCCTGGAGACACGACCATTTTTATATTAGTAATTACTAGTTTTGTTGCTATTATTACTAATTTTTTTACTAGAGTGTCCGTAGGCAAAAGTTCCAACGGCACACTGAGAACGCCAGTTTTTCTGGTAACGCTATTTTTAGCGAATGAATCCCCATCTATAATCTTTGATTTAGATGGGGTGCGTTCAATCATTTTCTAGTGATTTTGCAACTTGGTTGCTGAATGAGCCAATTGCACTCACTCAACTAAGTCCATCGGAATTATCCCTCGAACCCATACGGGCAGATGCACTAATTTTGTTACATTCCGATGAAATTGTCCTCCATCTAGAATTTCAAACCAGACCAAAAGTCGATATTCCCTTTCGCATGAATGATTATCGCTTAAGAGGGTATCGCAAATTTCCCCAAAAAAAAATGCGTCAGGTGGTAATTTATTTACAACCAAGCGATTCTGAGCTAGTTTATCAAACAGAATTTATTTTAGAGAATAGCTGGCACAGATTTGACGTAATTCGACTGTGGGAACAGCCAATAGCAATATTTTTCAATTACCCAGGTTTGCTACCGTTTGCAACTTTAAGCCAAACCGATAATCAAACGCGAACCTTAGAAGAAGTGGCTCAAGTTATTGAAGCAATCGAAGACAACAGAATCCGCAGTAATCTTGCTGCATCAACAGCCGTGTTATCTGGGTTAGTATTAAATAAGGACGTGATTAAAAGAATTTTGCGGAGTGATATTATGCGCGAATCTGTAATTTACCAAGATATTTTACAAGAAGGTCTTGAGCAGGGTATTCAACAAAACACTCAAGAAATTGCCATCAAAATGATTAATAAAGGTATTAGCCTGGAAATAATTGTTGATGTCACAGGTTTAACTATTGAACAGTTGCAAAAATTACAGGCTCAAACAGAAGACACTCAAACCCAGTAACTTTATACATAAATTGGTTATTGATCAAGATATTTGGCAGTAGAGAGCTAAACTTGAAAAGTCCTACAGGTATTTTCTATTTATACAAAATAGATATCCTTCCATCAACTCAATCAATTTTTCAGGCGTTAGTGATGGAACACTGTCAAAGAATTTGGTCAAAGTTACAATAATGACTGAACAAAGGCAGAGGCAGGAGGCAGAAGCGAGAAACTATATTTTGCCCTTTCCTAAATCAGTTAGTAAACGAGCTTTTCTTAAAAGAAAACTTAGCACAGTTTCCTCTTTGGAGATAATATCAGCTGTAACTTCCATGCCAGGTTGAATGAAATATTTTTGATTTTCTTTTTCTAAATATAGTCTCTCAGGTTCAATAGTCACTTCATAGTAAGGTGTTACTGTTAAATTGCCATTATTTTGAGGGATAATAGCATCTGGTGTAATAGACCTGACAGCACCATTGAGAGTACCATAATCAGGGTAAGGATAAGCCGAAATCCTGAGTAAAACTTTTCCGTGTTGACAATCTACCATCTTTTCTGATTCACAAACTCGTACTTTACTGACATCGCTAGATGCAACACGGGCTTTAATTAAGATAGGCACATTACTGGGGGAAATTTGGGCAATAGATTCTCCTGCACGCAAAAATTGCCCAGGATTTCTTAATTCTAGTTTTAAAATAGTTCCTGATTCTGGACTCGTAATTATAGTTTTTTCTAACTCTGCTTCTACTTTTTTGAGTTCTTGTTGTGCATTACTAATTTGAGTTTGAATTTCAACTTGACGCTGAATTAAAACCTGCCGTTCTTGATTCAATTTTGCTAAATTAATTTTAGCTGTTGCACGTTCTTGGGCAATTCTTTCCTTTGCAATTACTATTAAAGCTTGAGGAGGGTTGAGTCCTGATAATGTTCGATTATATCTAGCAATAGATGCTTCAAGTATTCGCTGTTGTCTTTCAACAGCTTGTTTTTGACCTTCAACGATTGCTTTTTGCTGTTCAACAATTTGCTGTTGCTGCTCAAATCCTAACCTTGCTTCTTCAAGCTGATTTTTGGATAACGCTTCACCTACGGATTTATACCTATCCCATCTTATACTTGCTGCTGTTAAAGCAATTTCATTTGACTTGAGGTTTGCTTGTGCTGACTTTAAATCAGCTTGGGTTTTTTGCAATTCATATTCTGCAACTCCCACAGAAGCTTGCGCCTCTTGCATTTCAGTAGTGCTGATAATTTGTTTTTCTTGATAATCTCGCTGTTGACGGTTTAATTCTGCTTGTGCAGATACAACGAAACGACTATTGCGATCGCCTTCTGCAACTATTTGGCTATCCAGAAAGCGAATTTGGGCATATATCTGTATTAATTGTTGCTCTGCTTGATCAATATTGCCAACAATTTGAGTTTTTTTAATTTGTAGTTGAGAAGAATCAATAGTAGCAACTAAATCGCCTTTTTTGACAACTTGATTCTCTCTAACTGCAATATTTTTGATATTTCCCTCTAACGCTGATTGCACTAACCGTATTTCCCCGGAAGGTCGAACAGTTGCAGAGGTTTTAACTGTGACATTGTATTTTGTAAATGTAGCGAGTATAATCACAGCACCAAAAGTACAAAGTAACAACAAGCCACCAAGATTCGTCCAAAGGCTAACAGGAGATAGAAATTCATCGCTTTGAACTGGATGAAGAAAATCAGGATTAGGTTCGCTTAACATTAGTGATTAATATTATTTATGTTTTATTATTCCCTATACCTTACCAGTTCAATCATTTTTCATGAAAATCACAATTTAGATAAAGATTTCATCATTTTGAATCATGATTAATTTCAGCATCAATACTGTCACTTTTTTTTTCATAAGGTAATAAATTTGATATAGAAAAACAGATTAATAATTATTTAGATTAAGTGCAATCAATGCCCTATGACAGCAGTCCGCTCAAGTCGGGAAACCCGCCCACGCGGCTGCCTCCCCTATACCCCAAGCGGCGGGGCGGCTGTCCTTCTCCACGCACAAGGAAATGGAGTTTCCCGCCGCTTTCAATAAAAAGCATGGATAAAAATCAAATTTTTACCGATTTAAGCTCTGAAGATTAGCTGTAATTGGCATTGCTGCTTGACTCAAACTTCGTCACCAAAATTAACAAAGCATTTGTTTGTTAGCTGAATCAAGTTTTGGGGAACTATACCTTAGTGACATAGAAATAAAATGCTAATTCCACAACAAACAAAAATACTATTCATATTTACCCTTTGCCTAATTTGGGAAACACCTTTCAAGGCATTAGCACAAACTCAAATTAACCCAGACGGCACTTTACCCACTAATGTCAATAATATCGGTAATGTATATGACATCACTGGGGGTAATAGACCTGACAATGGTGCAAACTTATTCCACAGCTTAAAAGATTTTTCAATTCAATCAGGTGACACGGCAAGATTCATCTACGATGCAGGCGTTAACAATATCATCACAAGAATCACAGGGGGTTCGCCTTCCCAGATTAATGGGACTATTCAAACACTGCTCAATGGTACGACAAATACAGGTAATGCCAATCTATTTATAATTAATCCCAGTGGCATTATCTTTGGTGCTGATGCCAAATTAGATATCGGTGGCTCTTTTATTAGCACTACGGCAGATAGTCTCAAATTCACTGATGGTACAGTATTTAGTGCCATCAACCCTACAGCTAATCCGCTTCTTACCGTCAGTGTTCCTCTGGGACTGCAATTTGGTTCTCGCCCCAATAGTACAATTCAAGTACAAGGTTCAGGCAACAATCTGGGACTGAATCCTGACTTTTCCATTGATACCAGCAACCGTCCCCCAGGACTGAGCTATGCAACACCCAACGGTCAAACGATCGCTCTAGTTGCTGGTAACTTAGAACTAAATGGAGGGAATGTCACTGTACCCCAAGGAAGAATTGAATTATGGTCTGTGAGTAGTGGTCAAGTGGCAATAGCCAATACTAACGGACAGCTACAACTACAACCGGGGCAAGAAATTAATTACGGTAATATTGATTTTCGTAATGCAGCCTCTGTAGATACTAGCGGTAACAGTGGTGGTTTTATCCAGGTGCAGGGGCAAAATGTGACTTTTCAAGAAAGCTCAGTCATCCTCACAGATACTTTAGGTAATGGTTCTGGTGGCACATTAAATATATCTGCATCTGAGTCTTTAACGGTTAATGGTTTCGTCTCAAACCCTGACGCTCTCTCTAGCAGCTTATTAGCTGATGTTGGTTCAGGTGCAAGTGGAACAGGGGGTAAAATCAGCATTACCACAAAAACTTTACAAGTGGTTAATGGCGGTCAAATCTCTACTGGTACTTTTGGCAGTGGCAATGCAGGAGAATTGAGTGTCAAAGCCCAGAATGTCTTCCTAGAAGGCGATTCTCCCTTTGGCCCTAGTGGTTTATTTGCGCCTGTGGCCCCTGGAGCTAGAGGAACAGGAGGTAACTTAACAGTTGAAACTAACACATTGCAAGTTACTAATGGAGCGCAAATATTTAGCAGTACCTTTGGTTTCGGTAAAGCCGGTGATGTGAACATTTTTGCTCAAGATGTGGCAGTAATTGGTAGCTCTCAAAATGGAGGAAGCACTATTCAATCTTCCACTAACATAATTTCAGGTTTTCCTGAACCAATAGCGACTGCTTTAGGTATAGGTTTTGGTACTGGTGGCAATATACTGATTGAAACCAATAATATACGAGTTGCCGATGGCGGTCAGATTGCTGTGGGTACAATTGGCAAAGGCTCGGCTGGTAATATGAAAATTACCGCCAACTCTGTAGAATTGTCAGGTTCAAATCAATTTGGTCGTAGTGGTTTATTTGCTAGTGCTATTGTCAATGATGGTCAAGGTGGTGATATTAATGTCACTGCTAATCGCTTAGTTGTCAGTGATGGTGCAACTATTAATGCCAGTAATTTTCTCAGTCGAGATCCAGAGAATCTGCGCGGTTTAGCTGGTAAAGGTGGAGCAGGAAATATTACAGTTAGTTCCGCTTTTATTTTATTAGCAAACCAAGGCACAATCACGGCTAACACTAACGCCGGAGATCAAGGTAATATTACAATTCAATCAAGTACCCTGCAAATGTTTCAAGGTAGTAATATTAGCACTAATGCCCGTAATAGTTCGGTAGGTGGAAATATTAATATTACGACAAATACTTTAGTGGCATTTGAAAATAGTGATATCACTGCTAATGCTGAAAAAGGCTTTGGTGGTAGGGTTGTTGTCAACGCCAAAGGGATTTTTGGTACTGAATTTCGTCCCCAACTGACTCCAGAAAGTGACATTACAGCTTCTTCTGATTTGGGTGCAGAGTTTAACGGTACGGTGACAATTAACACTCCAGATGTTGATCCAGCTAGTGGATTGGTGAAGTTACCTGCTGATTTTAGCGATCGCTCTCAACAGATTACCAGTGGTTGTGCTGCTCTACAACAGAATCGGTTTGTTGTCAGTAATCGCGGTGGACTACCTGCCAATCCTACTGACACTATCAGAGGTCAAACAGTTTGGAATGATATCAGAGATTTATCAAATCAAGTCAGTACCACCAAAACCACCAGTAACTACCAATCTACAAAGCATCCAGAACCAATTGTAGAAGCTCAAAGATTAATCACTAGTCCAGATGGAACAATAGAGTTGCTCACAACCATGCCAAAAGAAATAAATAATACTCCTTGGCAAGTATTAGTACAGTGCAATGGCAATCCAAATTTATAGGCATTATTAACACTAGAAAGCCAGATTTTCTCAAGGGTGCGCTAGCAACGCACTCTTTTGATTAAAGCTAGATTTTTTGATTTATACTTAGTTATTTTATACATTCACCATAAAATGAAATACCCTATCGTTTTGCAACAGAGTGAAGAAGACTGTGGTGCAGCGTGTATTGCAACTATTGCCAAATATTACGGACTAATTCTCAGTATTAGCCGAGTTAGAGAACTGGTCGGAACTGGACAACTTGGTACTACTTTATTAGGATTAAAACGTGGCGCAGAAACTCTTGGTTTTCAAACACGCCAAGCCAAAGCTACTCCAGGATTAATTGAGCAACTTCATGAAGTACCCCTACCTGCAATAATTCATTGGAAAGGTCATCATTGGGTAGTTTTATACGGAAGAAAGGGCAAAAAATATGTAATTGCCGATCCAGCCGCAGGAGTTATTTATATCAGCCACGCAGAACTAAACGCGGCATGGACAGATGGTATTATCCTACTGTTATTGCCAGACGAAATCCGGTTTTATGAGCAAGAATCAGATAAAATTAGGGGTTTTGGTCGGTTTTTGGCTAGAGTTTTGCCCTATCGTTGGATATTAGCAGAAGCCATAGTCATTAACTTAGTTATTGGCTTACTCTCCCTAACTTCCCCTTTCCTTACCCAAATTCTTACAGATGATGTACTAGTCCGAGGCGATACCCAACTTCTGACGAGTGTAGCTATCGGCATTATAGCTATGAATTTGTTTAATAATCTGATTGGCTTAGTTCAATCTCATCTTTTAGGTTTTTTTAGTCAAAAGTTGGAATATGGATTAATTATAGAATATGGTCAACAACTTTTACGCTTACCCCTAACTTACTTTGAGTCTCGTCGCACTGGGGAAGTTGTCAGTCGGTTAGGCGATGTCAAAGCGATTAAATCCTTAGTTCATCAAATTGTATTCGGTTTACCCAGCCAATTTTTTATTGCCCTAATTTCCTTGGGGTTTATGCTGATCTATAGTTGGCAACTAACCATTGCTTCTGTGATTTCATTTGTGATTATTGCCCTGATTAATCTAGCTTTTTTACCAATCTTACGTCGAAAAACTCGCAACAATATTGTTCTAGGGACAGAAAACCAAGGATTTTTGGTAGAAACATTTCAGGGGATTCAAGTTCTCAAAACTACCCCAGCTACCACCCAAGCTTGGGATGAATATCAAAGAAATTTTGGTCGTATCGCCAGGCTAGGCTGGAGTACGATGAAGTTAGAAATTTATAGCAGCACCATCACTAATATTCTTTCTCATTTAACTACCATTAGTTTAATGTGGATGGGTTCTTATTTAGTTATTGACGGCACTTTAACCATCGGACAATTGCTAGCTTACAATACTATGAGCCGGAATTTTATCGGCTTCCTAGATTTAGTCACTAAGTTAGTTGATGAATTTATTACAGCCCAAATAGTTATTCAACGTCTCACAGAAGTTCTTGATACCACTCCAGAAGAACAAAATAGTGAGAAAAAACCTTGGGTGGAAATTGCTGGGGATGCTGATATTATTTGTAGAAACATCAACTTTCATCATATAGGCAGAGCAGACCTTTTAAAAGATTTTTCTATAAGTTTTCCTGGTGGTAAAGTTATAGCTTTAATTGGTCAATCAGGATGTGGTAAAAGTACCTTGGCTAAATTAATTGCTAGTTTATATACACCAAAATCAGGAAGTATCCATTTAGGAATTTATAATCAAAAAGATATTTCTCTAGAATGTCTCAGACAACAAGTCGTTTTAGTTACACAAGAAACAAACTTTTGGAGTCGTTCTATTCTGGAAAATTTCTATTTTTGTTATCCTAGTATTAAATTTGAGCAAATTATTAAAGCCTGTCAAATTACTGGAGCAGACGAGTTTATCAAGAATTTACCAGATGGCTATCAAACTATCTTAGGTGAATTTGGTGTCAATATATCGGGTGGGCAAAAACAGAGATTATCCTTAGCTAGAGGCATAGTTACAGATCCACCTATTCTTATTTTAGATGAATCTACCAGTGGGCTAGACCCAGTATTAGAAGCACAGGTACTTGATAAAATTCTATATTATCGGCAAGGTAAAACTACGATTATCATTAGTCATCGTCCTAGAATTATTCAACGAGCAGACCTGATAGTTTTGTTAGATAAAGGTCTATTAAAAATTCAAGGTCATCCCCAGGATTTACTAACTATTCCTGGTGAGCATTTAGATTTTTTGACACCTTGACAATCAATATCATTAAGCTCTTGTAGCTTTAATGCCCACCATACAAAACTTGTACCTAATTTAAATTAGTAATACCTAGTTAGAAACACTGACAGTATTGAATAATAAGGCAGGGGGCAGGGGGAGAAAGAGTTTGAGCCTTATTTACTTTTATTCACATAGTTTGGTTTTATTGCACCGACTTACTTAATTGGTTTTGCAGTTAATATTACCAAGCTAATTTTTTATATTATCCATTTTTTATAAACTTACGATAAAGGCTTATTTTATCCAAAAAATACATAATAATTGTATAAGCAAAATAAAAAATACAAATTATTTGAGATAAAATCGCCGTAACCTCCCAAAAATATTGATTAAGAACAATGTCAAATATGCAAAAAAACAAACGTCACAAACTTCCTCAAGCGACTTTAGAAACTAACCTAGTGACAGACTTAGATGACACCATGAGTGAGCAAACAAGTGGTGGTATTTCTAGTAATGCTAATATTACAGCTATAGAGGCTATTTCTAATGCTACCCAATGGCCTCTTCCATTGCCTGTAGGTTGGTAATTTACCTTTAGCACAGTCATATCTCCACTTCACTTGATGATGACTTACTCAGTCACAGTGGGTTGTAGGAAAATTATTGACCAACCAGGAATTTGCTAACACAAAAGCAAATTTTGGTTGGTTTTATATTTTATTAATAATTTCTGAATATAGTTAGGTTCTATCGTACTGACGCACTCTACAGTTTGGAATACTCACATTATCTTTAACTTTGCTGTCACTGCTTCATCTAAAATTTTTCGTGTTTTTACGACTGACGTGGTGCTTTAAACTCAAATATTCTAGGTACAAAGTAATACATTTTTTGTACCTGAATATAGTGGGGTTACTCATGGCAAAGGGAGATCACATCTACCGCAAAATGATGATGACTGGAGGTATGACATATCATCATGGAATAGATTGTGGGGACGGTACAGTTATTCATTATGACGGTGAAACTATCTGCCGTGTCAGTAAATATGAGTTTTCTAAAGGCGAAAAAATTAAGGTTTATCAGTACGAAAAATGTGATGCTCCAGAAGTTGTAGTGCAAAGAGCAATCAGTAAGTTAGGTGAACAGAAATACCATGTTGTTTGCAATAACTGCGAACATTTTGCATACTACTCTAAGACAGGTCACTATAGAAGTGAACAAGCAAATCAAGCTGTCGCACGTACAGAAGGACTTGTTGGGGGAGGTGCTATTATTATTGGAACTAAATTAGCAACTCAAGCCGCATCTGAAGTTGCTAAACAATCATTAAATCCGATATCAAAAGCTCTCGTAAATATAGGAATAAAGCAAACACCCAGTCTAGCAGGTCGTGTTGCAGGTGGTATTGCTGGTGCTGGTGGTTTAGTGAGTGGGATTGCAACCGATATAGTGGTTAACAAAATGATGGAAGATGACGAACACTTACCACAAAAAGAGCGTGAAGCTAGAAAAAATGCTAGACAAGCTGGACAAGTTGCATCAACTATCGGCGGAATTGCTGGAACGGTTGCGGCTGTTGCAATAGGTGGAACTGCTGCTGTTGGTGCAGCCATTGCTGCACCTGCTGTTTTAGGTTTAGCAGCTGCAATAACAGTACATCAGTTGTCCAAAGGTGATGATTAACAATAACCTTTTAGTCTTAGCTATGGACGGAAGTTCTAATAAATTCATGATTTTACCTTAAATAAGTTAAACTTCCACCTAACTTTTTTTGATAGCTGGCTTTTACAATTTGCTTGAATAAGTCAGTTATTCTACCAAATTCTTTGGATTGGGTATAAATCAAATACTGTATCTACACTTAACAAAGGTATGTTTTCATATATTGACTGAGCTATCAAAATTCTGTCGAAAGGGTCACGATGATGATTTTGTAACCCATCAAGAGCATAGATATGTTCCAATTCTATTGGTAATATTTTGAGATTGTTTACTTGCTTTTGAGTTTCAATTAAATTAGGTAAGGATAAGTGTAAGTTGAGTTTGCCAAGCTGATATTTAATTTGTAATTCCCAAATACTAGCTATACTAACTAACCAAGAGTTGTTAGTATCCATTAATAGGTTTCTAACATTGTCAGATAGTTTTTTTGGCTCTCCGACTGACCAAATAAGTACGTGAGTGTCTAACAATAATTTCATACTGCACCTTCACCCATCCAAAATTCATCAGGTAAAGGATCATTAAAATCATCGCTCATCCAAATTTGACCTTCATTTAATCCCAATACCCTTTGCTGAGGAGTTTCTTGGGTTTTTTCAGGTTGAGCATATTTTTGCATTAAAAATTCCACAAAATCTAAGACTTGCTGTTGCTGTTCTGGTGCTAGAGTTTGCACCTTGGCAATTAATTCTGAGGTGGTATCTACAACTTGAGCAGTCATCTCACCTTCTCCCTTGGGTACATCTGATTTTATGTTACTGGTTTAGTCAGGCGATCGCCTTTGATTTGGTACTACTATAAAAATATGGGGAAACACTACGCGAATCCTGACCTCTTCATTCTCGTCGCCTAGATTTTCCAGTTAAATATTGACTAAATAGCATATTTATGTATAAAAGTCTCTGGCGGCTAAAAATTACGAATTTGCCAGAAACTATCGAAAAATATTAAGTTTTTGTTACATTAAGTGAGCAATTGCTTTTATTATTCATTAATGTTTGTTAACAAAGTTTGCGATTTTTATATCGATTTATGTCAGTTAGACGACAAAATCCCCATTTGGTAAGGTTTTTCTGATAAAAAACTCTTATTGCCGAACAAAATCGTTAAACTTTGTGGGCAACTTAGCCGCAAAGAAATCCTAGTAGAGAACACGCATCAAAGGAGCCGAGGAAGCATGTTCACCCACGTCAAGTCCACCATTAGACACATTGCGCCTGATAACCTGGGCGGACGTAACTTAATTAAGGTGGTCTATGTCGTGCTTGAGTCCCAGTACCAGAGCGCACTGTCGCAAGCGGTTCGCACGATTAACTCAAACAATCCCAACCTGGCGATTGAAATCAGTGGTTATTTGATTGAGGAACTTAGAGATCCTGAGAACTACGAAGAGTTCAAGCGGGATGTCGAGAGTGCCAATATTTTTATTGCCTCATTGATTTTCATCGAAGACTTAGCACAGAAAGTTGTTACAGCAGTAGAACCACACCGCGATCGCCTCGATGTAGCTGTTGTGTTTCCCTCGATGCCAGAGGTAATGCGCCTGAATAAAATGGGCAGTTTTTCCTTGGCACAATTGGGTCAATCGAAGAGTGCGATCGCACAATTCATGAAAAAACGCAAGGAAAAATCCGGTGCGGGATTCCAAGATGGGATGCTAAAGCTATTGCGAACCCTGCCGCAAGTGCTGAAGTATTTACCAATGGATAAAGCCCAAGATGCTCGCAATTTTATGTTGAGCTTTCAGTATTGGCTGGGAGGTTCACCAGACAACCTGGAAAACTTCTTGCTGATGCTAGCCGATAAATATGTATTTAAATCTGTAGATAAACAAAATTCGGCATCTCTGGCATATCAACCACCAGTAGTTTATCCCGACATGGGTATCTGGCATCCTTTAGCACCAACAATGTTTGAGGATGTCCGAGAGTATCTCAACTGGTACACAGTCCGCAAGGATATATCTAAAGATTTAAAAGATCCTTTAGCTCCCTGTGTCGGGTTAGTATTACAACGCACACACCTAGTTACAGGTGATGATGCTCACTATGTGGCGATCGTGCAGGAGTTGGAATCCCTGGGGGCAAAAGTATTACCAGTATTTGCTGGTGGTTTGGATTTCTCCAAGCCTGTAGATGCTTACTTCTACGAACCCACAACCAAAACCCCGTTAGTAGATGCGGTAATATCTTTGACAGGTTTTGCGTTGGTAGGTGGGCCAGCTAGACAAGACCATCCTAAAGCGATTGAATCACTTAAACGCCTGAATCGTCCCTACATGGTGGCATTGCCTTTAGTATTCCAAACTACGGAAGAATGGCTAGATAGTGATCTAGGCTTACATCCGATTCAGGTGGCATTGCAAATTGCCATTCCTGAATTAGATGGAGCGATTGAGCCGATTATATTATCGGGTAGAGATGGGGCAACAGGAAAGGCGATCGCACTTCAAGACCGTATCGAAGCCGTAGCACAACGGGCTTTGAAGTGGGCGAGTCTCCGCCGTAAACCCAAATTAAACAAAAAAGTTGCCATCACCGTTTTCAGCTTCCCCCCCGACAAAGGCAACGTCGGTACAGCCGCATACTTAGATGTATTCGGCTCAATTTACGAGGTGATGCACGCACTCAAAAACAACGGCTACGAAGTGCAAGACTTACCAGAAAACGCGAAAGAGTTGATGGAACAAGTCATCCACGACGCACAAGCACAGTACGCTAGCCCCGAACTCAATATTGCCTACAAAATGTCAGTCCCCGAATATGAAGAACTGACACCCTATTCCCAACGCTTAGAAGAGAACTGGGGGCCACCACCAGGACACCTGAACAGCGACGGACAAAACTTATTAATTTACGGTAAGCAATTCGGTAACGTCTTCATTGGTGTTCAACCGACCTTTGGTTACGAAGGCGACCCGATGCGGCTGTTATTCTCCCGTTCCGCCAGTCCTCACCACGGTTTTGCGGCTTACTACACTTACCTAGAAAGAATTTGGGGCGCGGATGCTGTCCTCCATTTCGGTACTCACGGTTCTCTGGAATTTATGCCCGGTAAGCAAATGGGGATGTCCGGCGAATGTTACCCAGATAACTTAATTGGCACAATTCCCAACCTGTACTACTACGCCGCCAACAACCCCAGCGAAGCCACCATTGCCAAACGCCGCAGTTACGCCGAAACAATTTCTTACCTCACACCACCCGCAGAAAACGCAGGTTTGTACAAAGGTTTGAAAGAACTCAGCGAATTAATTGGTTCTTACCAAACCTTAAAAGATAGCGGTCGCGGTATCCCCATCGTTAACACCATCATGGATAAATGCCGGATGGTGAACTTAGATAAAGACATTGACTTGCCCGAAACCGATGCCAAAGATATGACCCCGGAAGAACGGGATAATATTGTCGGCAGCGTCTACCGCAAGTTAATGGAAATTGAATCTCGGTTGTTACCTTGTGGCTTGCACGTCATTGGTAAACCCCCAAGTGCAGAAGAAGCGATCGCAACTCTAGTTAATATCGCCAGCTTAGACCGTCAAGAAGAAGAAATTCAAAGCTTACCCCGCATCATCGCCAACAGCGTAGGGCGCAACATTGACGAAATCTACCAAAACAGCGACAAAGGCGTATTAGAAGATGTCCAATTATTGCAAGACATCACCCTAGCAACTCGCGCCGCCGTCCGCGCCTTAGTCCAAGAACAAACCGACGCAGAAGGACGAGTTTCCTTAGTTTCCAAGTTGAACTTTTTCAACATGGGCAAAAAAGAACCTTGGGTAGAAGCATTACAAAAAGCTGGTTATCCCAAAGTAGATGCTTCCGCATTGAAACCCCTGTTCGAGTATTTAGAGTTCTGCTTACAACAAGTTTGTGCAGACAACGAACTCGGCGCATTACTCAAAGGCTTAGAAGGCGAATACATCCTTCCCGGCCCTGGTGGCGACCCCATCCGCAACCCAGATGTATTACCCACAGGTAAGAACATTCATGCCCTCGACCCCCAAGCCATCCCCACGGCTGCGGCTGTTCAATCAGCAAAAATCGTTGTAGATAGACTATTAGCCAGAAATAAAGCCGAAAACAACGGTAACTGGCCGGAAACCATCGCCTGTGTTCTCTGGGGAACAGATAACATCAAAACCTACGGCGAATCACTGGCGCAAATCATGTGGATGGTGGGTGTACGTCCCGTTCCCGACGCGTTAGGACGGGTGAACAAGTTGGAGTTAATTCCCTTAGAAGAATTGGGAAGACCCAGAATTGATGTAGTCATCAACTGTTCTGGAGTATTCCGCGACTTGTTCATCAACCAGATGAACCTACTAGACCAAGCTGTGAAGATGGCGGCAGAGGCGGATGAACCCACAGAAATGAACTTTGTCCGCAAACACGCCATGCAACAAGCTGAGGATTTGGGAATTAACCTCAGACAAGCAGCCACCCGCGTTTTCTCTAACGCGTCCGGTTCTTACTCCTCTAACATCAACTTGGCAGTAGAAAACAGCACCTGGGAAAGCGAAGCCGAGTTACAAGAAATGTACCTCACCCGTAAATCCTTCGCCTTTAGTGCCGACAACCCTGGCATGATGGAACAATCCCGCCAGATTTTTGAAAGCACATTGAAAACTGCTGAGGTGACATTCCAAAACCTGGATTCCTCCGAGATTAGTTTAACGGACGTTTCCCACTACTTCGACTCCGACCCCACCAAGGTTGTCTCAACTCTGCGTGGCGATGGCAAAGCACCAGCATCTTACATTGCAGACACCACCACAGCCAACGCCCAAGTCCGCACATTATCTGAAACCGTGCGCTTAGATGCCCGTACCAAACTATTAAATCCCAAGTGGTATGAAGGTATGCTGTCTCACGGTTACGAAGGTGTGCGCGAACTCTCCAAGCGGTTGGTAAATACAATGGGTTGGAGTGCAACAGCCGGCGCAGTAGACAACTGGATTTATGAGGATGCCAACGAAACCTTCATCAAAGATGAAGAAATGCAGAAACGTTTGATGAACCTCAACCCCCATTCTTTCCGCAAGATGGTATCAACATTGTTGGAAGTGAATGGT
The DNA here is from genome assembly GCF_058172895.1 of Aliinostoc maniaoense. Classification (NCBI taxonomy): domain Bacteria; kingdom Bacillati; phylum Cyanobacteriota; class Cyanophyceae; order Nostocales; family Nodulariaceae; genus Aliinostoc; species Aliinostoc maniaoense. The sequence continues at coordinate 1,304,282 of NZ_CP187952.1, forward strand.
CGCGGTTATTGGGAAACTAGCGAGGAGAATTTAGACCGCCTCCGCGAGTTGTACCAAGAAGTTGAAGACCGGATTGAGGGGATTGAGTAATGTTCTCTCATAAATGTAGAGACGTTCTATAGAACGTCTCTACATAAAAAATACACCGTTGTATAATATTTAATGTAGAGACGTTGCATGCAACGTCTCTACATTTTTGGATCATTTGATTAGATATGACATCATTCATATATTTTTTACTAAATAAAATAATGACCTTATTTAAAAATAAATATAGGGTTGAATCAAATAGATTAGCTAATCGTGACTATTCACAGAACGGTTGGTATTTTGCCACGATATGCACTTATGAACGTCAATGGTTATTTGGCGATGTAGTAAATAGTCAGGTTCATTTATCAGAAATTGGGAAAATTGCAGCAAAATTTTGGGCTGAAATTCCTCAACATTCTCAAAATACATACATAGATGCGTATGTGATTATGCCAAATCATGTACACGGAATTATTGTAATTGATAACCCTGAATGTAGAGACGTTGCATGCAACGTCTCTACATCGGGTGATGATTTTGATGATACAGATGTTTATAGAAATCTGTCGAAAATTTCACCAAAAGCAGGTTCTTTGAGTGTAGTAATCAGGTCATATAAATCTGCTGTTACCCGTTGGTGTAATATGAATGGTTATCCTAATTTTGCTTGGCAACAGCGATTTTTCGACCATATTATTCGCGCTGATCATTCTTTGGATAAAATTAGAGAATATATTATTAATAATCCACAAAAATGGGAGTATGACAAGAACAATTCAGCAGGGTTATGGATGTGATAAAAGATTCTTTAGGTAGTAGAGACGTTGCATGCAACGTCTCTACAAATTCTCACGTAGAACAAGAGGTAATTTTCCAATGGATAAATTAACTCATTATCGGCAGCTTGTACAAAACATATTAAATGATTACAGTGAGCAAAAACCATCTCACGGAAATATAGAAGTTGAGACAATTTTTGATAAAGAACGTGACCATTATCAAATAGTTCATGTAGGCTGGGAAGGTCAAAACTGGGTACACAGTTGTATCATCCACATTGACATTAAAGGTGGCAAAATTTGGCTGCAATGGAATGGTACAGAGGATGATATTGCTGCTAATTTGGTAGCTGCGGGAGTTCCCAAAGAAGATATTATGTTAGGTTTTCAGTCGCCTTTTATGAGGCAGTTTACAGAATATGCAGTTAGTTAAGAAATATGTTTAAGCATAAATTAATCAATCTTAAATATTATTTTTATGCAATATGGTATCAACATTGTTGCAGGTAAATGGTCGTGTTTATCGGGAAACTAGCTAGGAAAATTTAGCTATAGTAGTATATAATACCCAGAAATGATTTATTTACTGTTTTATACAGTAAAAACTTTTTGTAATCCTGTTAGGGAAAATACATGGCAGGCAACGATAGCATAGTTCTAGATAATATTATTAGGCAAAAAATCAATCAGAGCGATAATTCATTACCTGATGATGAATTTTTTGAATTATTTACTTTTGAACAAATATTAAAAAAATATGATCTTTCATATGATGAGTTAAGTTATGGAAAAATAGGAGGAGGAGATGATGGTGGCATCGATGGCTTTTTCATGTTTATTAACAATGAGTTTGTTAGCGAAGATGCAGATTTAGACAACTGTAAAAAAAGTCCTTGTATACAATTATTTTTAATTCAATCAAAACGGTCAGATTCTTTTTCTGAGAAAGCTATTGAAAAGTGGCTTTCAACTATAATGAATATTTTTGATTTAGAAAAGAATATCGAGCAAATTCAAAAATTCTATAATTCTGATTTGATTAATAAAGTAGCTTTTTTTAGAGAACTGTACCTTAATCTAGCATCACAACATCCTTCTGTTGAAATAACATATATTTATGCAAGTAAAGGTGATGTATCTACTATAAATCAAAAGGTATTAAATTTATCAGAAGTATTAAAAGAAAACACTTTAAGATATTTTTCTGGAGCTAGGGTGAACGTCAGTTTTGTCGGAGCAAGAGAACTAATAGATTCTTCTCGGCTCGAAAAAAGCTATACTTTACAGCTAAAATTTACTGAGAATGTTATTTCCAGAGGCGAAGATAATTACGTTTTATTGGCTTCTTTAAAAGATTATTATAATTTTGTTACTTATGATAATGGTGAGTTACGTACATACATATTTGCTTTTAATGTTCGAGATTACCAAGGTAGTAATGTAGAAGTTAATAAAGATATAAAAGCAACTTTAGAATCAAATGAAAAAATAGATTTTTGGTGGCTCAATAATGGAATAACTATTTTGTCTTCAAAAGCAAGTGTCGCTGGTAAAACTATTAGTTTGGATGATGTACAAGTCGTAAATGGTCTTCAGACAACAAACACAATTTATCATTATATAAAAAATAGACACAATGATAATAAAATATTGAATGAAGAAAGAGCTATTTTGATAAAAATAGTTGTTACAAATGACCCAGAAACCAGAGACCGTGTTATTAAAGCAACAAATTTTCAAACACCTATTCCACCAGCCTCATTAAAAGCTACAGATCCAATACAATTAGATATAGAAAATTTCTTTTTAAATAATGAATGGTTTTATGATCGTCGAAAAAATTACTATAAAAATACAGGTAAACCACTAGATAGAATAATTAGTATTCCATATCTAGCTCAGTCCGTCATAGCTATAGTTTTTCATGAGCCAGATATTGCACGTTCTAGACCATCATCAATTCTAAAGAAAGATAATGATTACAAGCGAGTTTTTAGTCAGAAAATTAGTCTTGATGTGTATCTTTTTTGTGCAAAAACCATGAAAATATTGGAAAGTTATATTCGTACTTTTACATCTAGTAGATCAATTGATACAGCTATTAATGAGCAATGGAAATACGCTTCACCAATCCGTATATTAATGTTTCACTTAGGTATGCTATTAGTAGTAAAAACACTGCAAAGACGAGATTACAAACCTAAAGATGTAGAAACACTGAAAAATACTCATTTTTCTAATTATTTTATCAAAAACACCTTATCTGAATTAATTCAATTAACTAACGATTATGTCAAATTGAAAGATTTACCCATTAACATCGGCATCAAACAAAAAGATTTTGTGACATATATACTAGACAAATGTAGTATTGAATAATTTTCACTAAATTCATTAAATACTTACTTACATTGATGAGATGACTATGATCGCTCATCATGATACACAGGCGACACGCTTGGGAATGTGGAGTGCGATCGCTCATATGGAAAAACAGGTGATCGCCTACCGTGCGATTATAGAATCAGCGTTAGCGCAGCTTACCGAAGGTATCGCTTATGGCAAATAATGAGTCAAACAGATAAACTACTGGCTAAGATATTATCAGGAACATCAGACAAAAACATTGCTTTTGAGCAGTTGTGTCAACTACTAATTAAACTAGGGTTTGATGAGCGCATTCGCGGTAGCCATCATATATATACAAAAGATGGTATAGAAGAAATCTTAAATCTTCAGCCCAAACAAGGAAAAGCTAAAGCTTATCAGGTCAAGCAAGTGCGTGAAGTAATTCTCAAATATGAACTAGGAGAACAAAATGAATCTGCGTTATGAAATTAATCTCTATTGGAGTGAAGAAGATCAAGCATTTATAGCAGAAGTACCAGAATTACCTGGATGTGCTGCTGATGGTGAGACTTATCAAGAAGCACTACAAAATGTAGAAGTTATTATGCAGGAATGGATTGAAACTGCTCAAGATATTGGTCGTTCAATTCCTGAACCAAAACAGCGTTTGATATCCGCTTAATTGATTAAAACATAAACTGCACTCATGTTTTCAAACAGGCGATCGCATTTGGGAATGTGGAGTGCGTTAGCGCAGTTTACCGTAGGTATCGCTCATCTTAAAACAAACAGGCGATAGCGTACGTGAAGGGAAAGCAAGCTAGCAAGAGCGTCTCTTTCGCGCTAGCGTTGCGTAGCAAAGAAGGGGCTTAGTCAGTTTCAGAAAAACTAACTGACGCACCCTACATCTTGAAGATTTTTGCCTCTAGAAGTCGTTTTATTTCACGAACAATGGCATAATTTCAGCTGCTGTAAATATGCCGTGGATACCGCGTTGATGTAATTGTCTACCAGCTTTGAGATAACCGAAAGCAGGCCCGCACACATTAGCTGCCATGCTGGTTTCATCACCTAAAGTAAAGGTATGAGTAGAAATTTTACCCTCAAAGGTGCGTCCTGTGACCTTAACATTGGTGCTGAGGGGCTTTTTGGGGTTGCGGGTATCGACTACACCACCAACAGTCACGCGATCGCGTTCTACTATCCCTGCTAACTCTAGCATTACATCATCAGCGTGTTCCATATTAGTTAAGGTCAGCACACCATTAGTTTTATCTAGTAGTGCTTCTACCTCTGCATCAGTCATTGCCCGTGCGGCTTCTACGGTGTACCCAGGCATATGTCCAATATCTTCCCTAACGGTAGCACGGTAAGCTTCCCAATTGGCAATACCTACGCCAAAGGTAATCTCTACTTGATGAATTTGGGCATAGCTTTGAGCAGCTAAAGCGGCGGCGGCGGTTAATAATCCAGGTGTTGCGCCACAGCCTGTCATGTAGGTGATACCAGCAGCTTGCAGTTCATCTTTCATTGCCATTAGCTGTTCTACTGCACTGGTGCGCTTAATGGCATCTACCAACACACCACGCCAACCAGATTTAATAAATTGCTTGGCGACAGCAGGAATAAAATCATTGGGTAGGTTAGGCAATGCCAAAAAATACCCGTCTACAGGTTGCGCGCTGTCGATTAAGTCTTGAATACTGTTGTTGCTTAAATTCCCAATGGGTTCTAAATAACCTACCGAACCTTGAGACTGGTAAGTTGCAATGCAATCTTTAAAATTCAAACCTTCAGCCGCATAAGCATAGCCTTTTTGATCTGCTAGTGCTACCAATGTCATTTCCCGTTTACCAGCCAGTAGCTTCGCGGCTGCTTGTCCAAGTCCACCGAAACCTAATACTCCGATACGTATAGCTGGCGCAATATTTGCTGTATTCATAGTCAATTACTTAAGTTGAATCACAAGCTTTCAGACTTGATCATCTCAGCTTGTAGCTGATGGCGATCGCTTAAAGCTATAAAGTCTAATTATGCTTTATTATTCTAGGTTCTTCCGCACCTATATGAGTTTTTCATCAGAAATTGTTGCTGAGGGTAGCAATTGCAGTCAACTAAAAAATTTTGCGATCGCTCTGTGATTGTCCCCTGGAACTCACTTGCGTATATTTCCATGAAGTAATTATTGATCACAGCCAAAAATAGATCACAATCGAATTACCAGTATTAATCATAATTAGGTTTGCCATAACTCTAGAAATTATTTTTGGTGTGGTAGGAGTGGCGTTAGCGTACCTGGAGGGGAAGCAGGCTAGCAAGAGCTTACCGGAGGTATCGCTCACAAATAGAAAATCCAACCAAATAATCAGGGGAATATTATGGACACTAATCAAATTTTGGATTTATACACAGCAGGGGAAAGAAAATTCCAGCAAGCAAATCTCCATCAGATCGATCTTTGCGCCTATAATTTAAGCGGTGCTGATTTTACTGAAGCTGACTTAAGTGGAGCTAACCTCAGTTACGCTAATTTAAATGGCTGTAATTTTAGTCGAGCTAACTTGACTGATGCTGATTTGAGTGGAGCTAGCTTAATTGGTGCGAACTTCGCTGAAGTTAATCTCATTGGTGCAGATTTAATCACAGCTAACCTCAAATATAGCAACCTGTCTCATGCTGATTTACGCGGTGCTAATTTAGCACGAGCTAACTTATCCCATGCCAACCTCTATGAAGCAGAAATGAGCGGGGCTAATTTCACGGGAGCTAATTTCCAACAAGCGAATTTAATCCGTAGCAATGTCATTGAAGCCGACTTCAAGGATGCAGATATCTCTCAAGCTATCATTTCTGAAGGTGAAATCAACGGTACAGTCGTCCGTATAGGTCTATCCCATAGATGGATAACCTGGGCTGGCTGTTAACGTAATTCGTAATTCGTAATACCGCTACGCGGAAGCAAGCTACGTAATTCGTAATTCGTAATTACGTCTAATATGAATTAAAATCTTGCGAATACGTAAATATTTGTAGGGGCGGGTTCACCGAGATTAAAAGTTAATCATGAATGATGTTTGTTAACCCGCACCTACTATTGATTGGATAGGCGGTTTTCCTAATTCACATCAGGCGGTCAACTACATAAATGTCAACCGTCAACTGTCAACCGGTACTAATATACTAAGGGAGTTACCCCACGCATTTGACGTAAAGAGTTAATACAAGCGGGACAGTCACAACCAAATAAATTAATTGCTACATCACTTTCTTCGTCAGTGAACTCTAGCATAGGGGCATCTTCTCTAGAAAATTCAATTTCCGGCTGATATTCAGGAATTTTAGCTAAGACAGAAGCCCTAGCACATACTAGTCCTACTTTATGCTTATTTCTAATACAAGATAGCTTATCTGTGGTCTTCGCTTCTGGCTCAACAGCTTGTGCTTGATTCATCATAACTGTCATAGACAAAAAAGATGCTATCAACACAGGGCTAGAAAGCAAGCTAAGTATAAATTTGTTCATGGGGTTTCCTTGGAAAATAATCCTGATAGTCCAGAATACTCCGATTAAATCTTACATACAAAGTAAATGTCTATCAGGAAATAGTAGCAAAGGAGCATAGAAGATGGCGAGAGCAAAATGAGCATATAAATTCAAAAGTTATTCTCCCCCTTGTCTCCCTTGTCTCCCTTGTCTCTCCTTGTCTCCCTTGTCTCCCTTCTCTCCCCCTGCTCCCTGCTCCCCTGCCCCCTACACCCCTACACCCCTAATTGAATCAATGAAACTTGGCATTGTGCCGAATTAAATTCATAAATTCTTCGCGGGTGAGAGTATTTTCAGCAAAAACACCACGCATGGCACTCGTAAGAGTCCAAGAACCTGGCTTTTGGACACCACGCATTACCATGCACATATGAGTGGCTTCTATAACTACTGCTACCCCTTGAGGTTGGAGTAACTCTTGCAAAGCATCGGCAATTTGCACAGTCAGACGTTCTTGCACTTGTAAGCGTCGTGCATACATTTCACAAATTCTGGCAATTTTAGATAATCCTATTACTTTGCCATTGGGAATGTAGGCAACATGAGCGCGGCCAATTATCGGTAGAATATGATGCTCACAGGAACTAAAAATATCAATGTCCCGAACTAGTACCATTTCATTGGCATCTTCTGTAAAGACTGCGCCATTTAAAAGTTCTTCTAAAGACTCATGATATCCCTTGGTGAGAAACTTTAGGGCTTTCATCACCCTTTTAGGGGTATCTTTTAACCCTTCACGGTCTGGATCTTCTCCTAATCCAATCAACAGAGTTCGCACAGCCTGCATCATTTCTGCTTCTGTGACGGTGCGCTTTTCTGGGGATGCTAAAGATAACAATACCTGATTGGTAGCAGTGAGATCGGGACTAATCGATAGAGTCATGTCTGAGTTTTCTGAGAATGTTTATACAAATCAGCCAGCAGTTTGAATACTGACCCTGAGAAATTGTAATATATCTTAACACTCATTGTGTATAGGTAATTTTCATGAAACTCATAAACAAATCCCAAAAAGCGATCGCACTTTTATGCCACTTGGTTATTTTAATTTGAGGCTGTACTGAAATTTGAGCAGTATTAAATTTTTGCCATACCTAGCAGCCATAGCCGTTTCAGCACTGGCCGCCGTGAGGGTGATAAACTGAGGGCGATGTAACTTGTTTATCACCGCAATTTTTCATGAATCTGGTTATTTATCTTAGTAAGATTGATACTCTTTGAACGCTGTAACTGCACCTGATTTATCAAATGCCATGATAGTAAATGGCTGTTTTTTATCTCCTGATTCCATCCCTGGAGTTCCTAAAGGCATACCTGGTACAGCTAAACCTGCAACTTGAGGCTTTTGTTTCAGAAAACGCTTAATATCGTCGGCGGGAATATGTCCTTCCATAACATAGCCATCAATAATTGCTGTGTGACAAGATGCTAAATCTTGAGGCAAGTGGTAGTTTTGTTTAATTGCTTCCACCTCATCGGTTTTGATATCTGCTTTGATATTAAACCCGTGCTTTTGCATATGTTCCACCCAAGCACCACAGCAACCACAAGAGGGAGTGCGATAAACTATCATGTCTTTTGTTCCTGAATAGGACTCAGTTGGCTTGTCCCAAAGACTGACGTTGAGCAGGGATGTAGAATTTTCAGCTAATACTTGTGGATAATTGCTAGCTGTAACACTGTCTTCTTGATGCAATAAATTGAATCCTACATAGGTAGTTACTACAACTCCAGTGGTAACAATCACTGCCAACAAATAACGAAGCAACTTACTCATCCAATCAGAAAAGCGTTTGTGCATTGTTCACACCTTCTCAGCAATTTTTAGTATTGAGATATTCAATACATTTTTGCTATTTTACACTCTCTAGTTAAGTGGAGAGTCAACGGCAATGCCTTAATATGTCAAAAAGTATTTAGTTTGTTATCAATAAATACTGTCTACATTTTTAGCTAAACATACGAAGATGAAAATTAGATGAAATTTGCTATATGACATTAGGAATAAGTTTTTTTCCTTCATATGGAAGATGTTTAAAAACTAGCTAATTCTTAAGGTAAAGCTAAGAAGCAAGTTCACTTCAAAGTACAGTTGACCATCTTGCAAAGGAGTTAAGTATGGCTAAGATAGGTTTATTTTTTGGGACTCAAACAGGGAATACCCAAACTGAATCAGAAATGATTCAAAAAGAGTTTGGTGAAGAAAACACTGTAGAATTACATGATATTACCCAAGTAGAACCAGATGATTTTACTAAATATGGTTATATCATTCTTGGCTGCCCCACCTGGAATGTTGGTGAATTACAAAGTGACTGGGAAAGTTTTTATGATGAGCTAGATAATGTTGACTTTTCTGGTAAAAAGGTAGCTTATTTCGGGGCAGGAGATCAAGTTGGTTATCCTGATACATTTCAAGATGCAATGGGCATTTTAGAAGAAAAAATATCAGAATTAGGGGGTAAAACTGTGGGTTATTGGCCTACAGATAATTATGAATTTACTGAGTCTAAAGCACTCCGTGATGGTAAATTTGTAGGTCTTGCTATTGATGAAGATAATCAATCTGATTTAACCGAGGAACGAATCAAAACTTGGGTGGCTCAACTTAAACAGGAGTTTGGCTTCTAGAGGAATAAATTACTTACTGATCTAGATTGATGTTAAAAACTTGAATTAAAAAGTGAACAAATAATGATTATGAGCAATATAACTATTGCTAATTATTTGGTGTCTGTTCTGACTCTATTAGGATTGAGTGCTGTCCCGTCTATTGCTCAAACTAACTCTTCTCAGCCAAGCTCAGAAATGAGTGTGAAACAGATGTATCAGCATCATGGAGAAATGATGGAACGGATGGGACAGATGCAGCAAATGATGGGACAAATGCAAATCAATATGGGTCGAATGCAACAGAGAATGTCCCAGATGACACCTCAACAAATGCAGCAAATGATGCAAAGGATGAGTCCACAACAAAGAGAACAACACCATCAAAAAATGATGATGCAAATGCAAGAAATGATGAGAAATATGCAGCAGATGAACCAAATGATGGGAACTGGTAATGCAATGCCAAAACAATAATAATGAGTGCTATTAATCATGACAAATCACAAGAGGAGAACAGCTACACATTCGGTTAACGAACATCACGAACATCAACACCATTCTGAGCATCCACCAGGGCATTTACAACATGGTGGACACGCTGGACATGGTAAGCACGCCGGACATAGCCCGGAAATTTTTAAACGTCGCTTTTTTATCTGTTTGCTGTTAACTTTGCCGATTTTGTATTTTTCTACTCAACTACAAGATTGGTTAAATTATGAAGCGATCGCCTTTCCTGGTTCACAGTGGATTAACCCAATTTTAGGCATCATCATCTATTTTTACGGTGGTTGGGTATTTCTCAAAGGTGCTTGGAATGAACTGCACAGCCAAATCGGGATGATGACGCTGATTGCACTGGCAATTACAGTGGCATTTGCCTATAGTTTGGCTGTTTCTTTTGGTTTGCGGGGAATGCCTTTCTATTGGGAACTAGCAACCCTAGTAGATATTATGCTGCTAGGTCACTGGATTGAAATGGCTTCTGTACAAAGTGCTAGCCGAGCTTTAGAAAATTTAGCACAACTTTTACCTGCCCAAGCCCATCGCCTCATGAATGGTCAAGTTGAAGATGTGCCAGTGAGTGAAATTCAAGCCGAAGATATTGTATTGATTCGTCCAGGGGAGCAAGTCCCCAATGATGGCGTTGTGATTGAGGGAGAAACTAGCATTAATGAATCTTTTCTCACTGGTGAATCTCGTCCGGTTACTAAACAGCAAGGGGATGAAGTAGTAGCTGGTTCGGTGAACGGTGAGGGTTCAGTTAAAGTTAAAGTGACTCGTGTAGGTGGCGAAACTACGATTAATCAGATTATGCGCTTGGTAGAAGAGGCGCAGGGTTCTAGAAGTAGATATCAAGTCTTAGCAGACCGGACAGCTTACTGGTTAACTATAATTGCGATCGCAGTTGGCACTCTAACTTTTGTAATTTGGCTATACTTTAGTGATTTAATCTTTGCTGTCAACCGTAGCGTTACCGTATTAGTAATCACCTGTCCCCATGCCCTCGGTTTAGCTATCCCTTTGGTAATTGCCAACTCTACAAGTTTAGCTGCTAAAAACGCCATCTTGGTGAGAAACCGAGATGCTTTAGAACGGGCAAAAGATATTAAAAATATGGCCTTTGATAAAACGGGAACTCTCACAGAAGGACGTTTTGCCGTGCAAAGAATTGTGAGTGATTCGTTAGGTGAAGAACAAGCCTTAACCATAGCCGCAGCTTTAGAAACTTCTTCTGAACACCCCTTAGCGCAAGCCGTGGTAGAAGCCGCCGAACGCCGTCAACTTGATTTACTTCAGATGTCTGATTTTAAGACTGTCACAGGACGGGGAGTTGAGGGGAAAGTTAACGGTCAAACTTACCGAATTGGTCGTCCAGAGTGGGTGACAGAACAAAATCTGACATTGCCATCATCTCTGCGTCAAGGGTTAGATATAGCAGATGAACGTGGTGAAAGTGCAGTAGTGTTAATGACGGCTAAAAGTGCTGTGGCTGTCATTTCAATGGCAGACCAAGTACGGGAACAGGCAAGACAAGCAGTCAACCGACTCAAAGAAAAAGATATTCAAGTAGTCATGATTACCGGAGATGCGGAAGCTGTAGCGCGGACAGTAGCTGAAGATTTAGGTATTGAGCGTTATTATGCCCGTGTTTTACCGGAAGATAAGGTGAGTATTATTAAACAATTGAAACAGGAAGGCGCAACTGCTTTTGTTGGTGATGGCATTAATGATGCGGCTGCACTTTTAGAAGCTAATATTGGAATTGCGATCGGTGCAGGAACTAATGTAGCAATTGAATCTGCGGATTTAGTGTTAATTGAAGATGATCCTTTAGACGCAGTTAAAGCCTTGAATTTAGCCCAAAAAACCTACAGCAAAATGATTCAAAATCTTGCATGGGCAACAGGTTACAACGTGATTGCTATTCCTCTAGCGGCTGGTGTTCTGTACACTTGGGGAATTTTACTTTCGCCGGCGGTGGGAGCATTATTAATGAGTTTGTCAACGGTGATTGTGGCGATTAATGCTGTGATGTTGCGACGGGCGAAGTTGGCTTAGTTTTAAACGCACCAGGTAGCAGAGTTTAAGGAGAAACACAATGGCACTGGTTTTAGAACAAATTAATGCAGAAGGACTTGCTCAGTTATCTTACTTAATTGGTGATGATAAGGCAGGTGTAGTGGCTGTAGTTGACCCACAGCGCGATGCGGATGTATATCTACAAATGGCTAGAAAGCGCGGTTTGAGAATTACTCATATCATCGAAACTCATATCCATGCGGATTTTGTTTCTGGTTCCCACGAACTCAAAGCCAGGACGGGTGCTACAATTTACGGTGGAAAAAGCGATGATTACCAGTTCGATTTGCACTCCTTAAAAGAGGGTGATGAGTTACATTTGGGTAAAATTACGCTGCGTGTATTGCATACACCCGGACATACACCAGAACACATTTGTTTGCATATATGTGATGCCCAGCAAGGTCAAGAGCCATTTGGTTTATTCACTGGCGATACACTATTTAATTTAGATGTGGGAAGACCTGATTTGCTAGGTACTGGTACAGAGAAAAAACAAGCCGCACAACTTTATCATTCTCTGTTCGATAAGATTTTACCTTTAGGAGACAGAATCGAAATTTATCCCTGTCACGGTGCGGGTTCTGCCTGCGGACGTTCGATAGGAGACAGAAAACAAAGCACTATCGGTAATGAACGAATCTTTAGTCAAGCTTTTAAAGAAAGAACAGAGTCAGAGTTTGTCGAGTGGATTTTAAGCGGAATGCCCGAACCACCTACCTACTATTCTTATCTGAAAAAGGTTAATGCTAAAGGTGCAAAAGTTTTGGGATGCGTACCGACTTTAGCACCATTATCGGTTCAGCAATTCCAGCAACAAATGCAGGATAAGAATACGGTAATTATTGATACTCGTTCAATTCTAGCTTTTGGTGGTGGACATATTCAGGGTGCAATTAATATTGCTTTAACCTCATCATTCCCAGCTTGGGTTGGTTGGATGATTGATCCGGATAAAACTATTTTGCTAGTAGTGGAGAGCGATCGCGATGTATCTTTGGTAGTAGAACATTTGTTCCGCATTGGTTACGACAACTTAGCTGGTTATTTACACGATGGTATGACAAGTTGGCAAAATGCCGGATTACCTTTGCAACAAGTAGGTGAGTGGACTGTCAAAGAGTTAAATCAACACAAAGAAAATTCAAATTTAACAATTTTGGATGTCCGCAGCGACAGTGAATATCAAAATGGTTACGTGCCAGGAGCCAAGCATATTTACCTGCCTCATCTAGAACAACACTTAGACCAATTGGATAAAAATCAAACAATTGTTACTTACTGTGGTAGTGGCTATCGGGCTTCAATTGCCGCCAGTATTTTGCAACAACACGGTTTTGAAAACGTTATCAATATACCCGGTTCGTGGATTGCTTGGAAGAATGAAAATTTGCCAGTACAACAACCAAGGTAAATTCTGAGGATTCAATAAAAACGCTCAAAATTATATATAGCAAGGCTTTTCATGGTAATTTGTAGCTTTTTATACATATTTTGGCTCAATACTTAGGAGTGATGCGGGGAGTTGAGCCAAAGCACTATTCTGAAATAATGGCGATCCGATGGAGAAGCAAGATGAATCAACAGAAACAAATGTCAGGAATGAGCTGGAACCGATTTGCGGCGATGATCGCGACCTCAACTTTCATCATGTTCTTCTTGATGTATCAGCTCATATACTCACTGGATCACGCAATGTTTAGTGTAAACCGACTGATCGCCTCATTGGTGATGGGGTGCGTGATGACCGTTGTGATGCTTTCCTTTATGTGGTCGATGTACCAAGGAGTAGGAATCAAGATCGCAGTTCTCGGTTTGGCTACCGCGCTCGGCTTGATTTTGCTCTCCGTGAATAGAAGCCAGGCACTGATCGGAGATGTCACCTTCATGAAGTCGATGATTCCTCACCACTCAATTGCCATTAACAGTTCGCGGAAGGCAAACATTAGCGATCCGCGCGTTCGCGAACTTGCGGATGAGATAATTGCGTCGCAGGTTCGTGAAATAGCTGTGATGCAGTCGCTCCTCGATGATATTGCGCGGAACGGAGAACGGGGGGCGGCGGTGCTTCCCCCTCGCTCGACCGAAATAACCCCTGATATGGAGCGTCAGATTAGAGAAGCAGTGCAGTAAATAAGCAGGTTTTCGTTGTGAAGGCCTAAGCTAATCAGCATTTAAGCTGCAACATAGCTACAATTACCTTTATGTTAAATATGTCCATACTTTGTGTTCAAATATCAAGGCAAATTGTCCAAAATCTGCCAACATATCTGTTTGTCCACTAGAAAAGGTATGTTGTTAGTACCTCTGTAGTAATCGGTGAGACAGCACCCATGTCATCTTCTACAGAAGTAGTAAGTGCAAATGCAGAGATTCTTCAAAAGGGAATAGTTAAAAATATGCGCGATGCTGCTCGCTACTAAGGGACAGCGCAAGCAAGCAGCGATCGCCATTTCGACTCAACTATCGGTATTCATCCCACGTTAGCTGAAGAATTTTTTACCATGCACTGAGTTTTTTAAATATGGTATTACCACTCCAATACTGCTCCAACTCCCTTTTCTTGTTCAACACTTGACATTTGTTTTGGCATTAACAACTTACCGAACTGAGCATATAAAGCAGGTAAAACTAATAATGTTAACGCTGTAGAAGTAAACAATCCTCCCAGCACCACAACAGCTAAAGGCTGAAGAATTTCCTTCCCCGCACCCGTACCAATTACTAAAGGTATCATGCCCAAAGCTGAAGTTAAAGCTGTCATTAAAATAGCCACTAATCTTTCCATTGAACCCTCAAAAATCACTGTTCTTAAAGGCATTCCTTCAGCTAATTTATTATTATAGTTGTCTACTAATAAAAGTCCGTTGCGTGTGGCTACTCCAAATAGAGTGATGAACCCGATTAAGGAAGCTACAGAAATAATTCCGCCACTTAAAGCTATGGAAAATATACCGCCTACCAATGCTAACGGTAAGTTAATCATAATCATCAACATCGCAGCCATAGATTTCACTGCAAAGTACATAAAGACAGCAATAATTACAACTGCTAATCCTCCAAATACCAATAAGTTTTGAGTAGCGCGTTGTTCTGATTCAAATTGTCCGCCGTATTGAATAAAATAACCTGTGGGTAACTGAATTGATTGCTTAACTTTAGCTTGAATTTCATCAACGACAGAACCTAAATCTCGACCAGAAACATTAGCAGAAACGACAATTAAACGTGAGACATTTTCTCTGTTAATCGTGTTGGGGCCTGTTCCATAGTCAATACTGGCGACTTGTGCTAAGGGAATTTTTTGTCCTGCGGGGGTATCAACTAATAAGTTGCGGATAACGTCTAAATTATTGCGTGCTTCTGGTTGTAACCACACTACTAAGTCAAATAATTGTTGTCCTTCCAATACTTGCGAAACAACACGACCATTCAAAGCAGTTTCGGTGATTTCTGCTACTTGACCTATTGTTAAACCATAGCGAGCTGCGGCGGCTCTGGAAAATTTAATTTGTACTTGTTTAATGGGGACTTGGGGTTCAAGTTGTAAGTCTACCAGTCCGGGTATATCTTTGATAGCTGCTTGTACTTCCGTCCCAATTTGACGCAGTTCGGCTAAGTCTGAGCCAAAAATTTTGATAGCGATCGCACTTCTCACTCCTGATAATACCTCATCCATGCGGTGAGAAATAAACCCGCCAATATTAGCTGCAATTCCTGGTATCTTGGCAAACTCTGCCCGTATCTTCTCTATACTGGCTTTCCTATCTTTTAACCCCTCCTTCGTCAATTCCACATCTAAATGTCCTAAATTCACACCCCCCGCATCAGCATCACCAGGAGCGCGTCCGGCTCGTAACTGCACTGTACTAAATCGCTTGTCATCCTTCAACGCCGCTTGCATAGCGAACCCGACTTGATTTGTGGCTGACAGAGAACTTCCCGGATACAGCAACACAGCATTAACTAAAGATGGTTCTTGAAACTCAGGCAGAAATACTCTACCCAAACTTGGTAAAATCACCAAAGAAGCTACTAAACTCGCTCCAGCTATTGCCAAAATAATTGTCGGGAAGCGCAGGGAAAAATTAAGTAACGGTCGATAAAGTCGCTGTGATAGAGCATTTACCCAGGTATCATCTGAAGGTAACTGACGGTGAGCCAATAAAATCGCGCACAGTGCAGGCGAAAGCGTCATGGCTACAAAGGTAGATGCAAAAATTGATACCAGATAAGCCACACCCATCGGGGCAAATATCCGCCCTTCTACGCCTGTAAGGGTGAAAATGGGGGCAAAGACTACGGCAATGATGACTGTAGAAAAAATGACGCTAACTCTAACTGCAACGGAAGTATCGTAAACCACCTTAAACGGATGTTCAGGATTACTTGAAGCTTGATTTTTGCGTAGACCCCGGTAGCAATTTTCCATGTCAACAATTGAGTCATCCACTACCGAACCAATAGCTACAGCCAAACCACCCAAGGTCATAGTGTTAATTCCCTGACCAAATAAATTGAGAATCAACATCCCAATTAAAACTGATAGAGGAATCGCACTCAGAGTAATGACAGCCGTGCGCCAGTTCATCAAAAACATTAACAGGATGATGGAGACAATGATAGTACCATCACGGAGAGAACTGGTAACATTTTCAATAGCTGCCGTAATAAAACTTTCTTGACGAAAGGTTTCTGTTACCTTCACATTTGGGGGTAATGCTAATTTTACCTCAGCGATCGCCTTTTCAATTGCTTTAGTTACAGTGGGTGTATCATACTGCGGCTGTTTATTCACCATCACCACAATTGCAGGTTGACCATTCAGGCTACCATCACCACGCTTTAAAGCCGCCCCGATTTGCACAGATGCCACATCTTGGAGTAATATCGGCTTACCATCACGGGCTGTAATTGCCGAGTTAGCCAACTGTGCAATAGAATCAACTCGTCCCAGTCCCCGAATAATAATTTCCTGGTCAGGATTAATTAAAAACCCACCAGCCGCATTCACATTAGCCGCCTTAGCTGCTGCTGTCACCTCATCCAAAGTGACATTAAATGCTTTCAGCTTCGCCGGGTCAACTAAAACCTGATACTGACGGACATCACCACCATAAGCAATCACTTGCGATACCCCAGGTACAGCCAAAAGTCGATTCGTCACATCCCTATCAACCAAACGCCGCACTTCCATTAATGGCGTAGTGTCAGCAGTGAAAGCATACTGCAACACCGTCCCAATTGGCGAAGTAATCGGCGAAATTTGGGGATTTTCCACACCTGACGGTAACTTCTCCTGCACCTGTTGCAATCGTTCCGTCACCAACTGACGAGCCTGATAAACATTCGTCCCCCACTTAAAAATCACCTTCACCACAGAAATTCCCACCGCCGAGGAAGAACGTACCGTTTCCACTCCCGGCGTACCATTCACAGAACTTTCAATTGGCAAAGTCACCAGCGATTCTACCTCTTCTGGAGCGAGTCCAGGGGCTTCAGTTTGAATCTCAACTTGCGGCGGTGCAAAATCAGGAAACACATCCAACGGCATTTGAGTCAGATTGTAGACACCCAAAAACGTAACTACAACCGCCCCCAACACCACCAACCACCGTTGAACAATCGACCATTTGAGGATGGCATTTAACATTTCCCAACTCCAAACACCAAAAAACTCACTCTAACTCTCTGCGCTTCTGCGCGACGGACACTTTGCTCAAGTCGGCAGAGCCGCCCACGCAAGTGTCCTCCTCTGCGTGAGACAAATCCAAACTCAAACTCACTGCCGAAGTCCGCCGACGAGACCAAACAGCCCCCCCAAAAAAAGCTCCTGTAATTAACACACTCCCTCCACCAACCCCCAACAACCACAGTGGTACAGGTAACTGAGATGTTACTGCTGTAGTCGCTTCCTCATGTTCAACTGCACTAGATTTATTTCCCCCAAGTAATGACTGCGCGTAAAGTTGCGGCGCACGCACAGTCACTACTAAATCTCCCGCAAATAAACCCGTCTTCACCTCCACCATATCCCCAGAGGTTTGACCCAAAGTAACATCAACTGCTTGATAAGCGTTACCGTTTTGGATATAAACTTTTTGCTTCCCATTAACATCAACAACGGCTGTAGTGGGAATCGCTAACACTGCTGATGATGTTTGATTAGTGAGAACTTCCAATTGGGCAAACATTCCAGGTTTGAGGACACCACCAGGATTATTGATTTCGGACTTCACTGGTACAACCCGCGTCTCCCCAGCAACCACAGAACCAATCACAGTAATGCGTCCTGTAAATCTGCGGTCAGGTAAAGCTGCAACTTTAACATTCACCCGTTGACCTAGACGCAGTTTATCTAAATCCTTTTCATAAATATTACCTGTGGCAAACACACGATTACCATCAACTATCGTCATTAATTTGCTACCAGCATCATTAAAAGTTTGACCGATAGTAACTTCTCTATCTGCTACTGTCCCAGAAATCGGGGCTGTGACTGTCACGAGTCCTTGATTATTGCCACGAATGCCCAGTTGTTGCAAGCGAGTTTCATAGTTGGCACTACTGAGATTCATGCGAGATTTAGCCACAGCCACAGCAGCTTGAGCGCGTTTGAGTTGATTTTCGGCGGCGATAACTTCCCGGCGACTATTGGCTTGAGTAAGTTGTGCTTTAGCTTGTGCGAGTTGAGTTTGAGATTCTAAAGCATTGCGTTGGGGTAAAGCACCAGCCGCAGCTAATTCTTTATCTTTATTGTATTTTTCTTGGGCAAAGGCTACTTGACTTTCAGCTTCGGCGATTTCCGCAGATGCAATTTGTTGATAACGATGATAGTTTTGTTGCGCTAACTTTAAATCTGCTAAAGCTTGTTGTAAATCGGCTTGACTTTCGGCGCGTTTTTCTTGTGATTCTACACGCAGTGAGACTAAATCTGGGCTGGTGACAACAGCCACAGGTTGACCTTTCTTAACCACAGTACCCGGTTCTACCAATAATTCAACTACTTTTGCGCCTGGAATGGGTGTAGTCACTTCCGCTTGTTTACTCGGTAGGGTTTCGATTTGACCTGTGGTTTTAATGCTAATAGCTAGTTGCTGTGATTTGACTGGTGCAACTTTTATCCCTAACCTTTGAGCCGTTTCCGTATCTACCTGCACGGAAGTATTACTAGATGCTTCATTGCTTCCCTGAAATTCATTTCCGTGTCCAGCATGGGCTAGAACTACTGCGGGGCTTGCTAAGAATAGTAAGCTGGCTAGTGTACTATAGACACTACGCATGATTAAAAGTGTTTGGCATCGCAGAGAGTTTGACATTGCTATCAGAAATCCTGAATTACGGGGGAAAGGAGATGTGCTATACCTCATCCCAGTTTTTCACCTCAAGATGAAATTGGGGTGAAATTGAGGCGGTGAGAGAGACGCGATAAATCGCCGTCTCTACAAGAAATTTATTTATTAATAAAATTAATTAAATTTTTGATCGATAATTTTTATGCGAATTTTATTAGTTGAGGATGAACCAGATTTAGGTAATGCTATTAAGCGCACTCTTACCCAACAGAAATATTTGGTTGATTGGGTAATGAATGGTGATGAGGCGTGGGCATATCTGGAAAATAGCTGGACACAGTACACATTAGCCATTTTTGATTGGATGATTCCGGGGATTTCTGGTTTAGAATTATGCAAAAAATTGCGTTCTTGCCGTAATCCTCTGCCTGTATTAATGCTGACAGCTAAAGACAGTATGGAAGATAAAGTTGCTGGGTTAGATGCGGGTGCTGATGATTATTTAGTCAAACCTTTTGGTATGGCAGAATTGTTAGCAAGACTGCGGGCTTTGCAAAGGAGATCGCCGCAATTTCAGCCCCAAGAATTAACTTTAGGAAATCTGACTCTAGATTATAGTAATAGTAAAGTCATCACTAAAAATACCGCAGGAAATAAACAAGAGATTGCCTTAACTAATAAAGAGTTTCAACTGTTAGAATATTTTATGAAACATCCCAATTACATCGTTACTTCTGAACAACTTCGCTATCAACTATGGGAAGTTAACGCCGAGCCTGTTAGTAACGTAGTGGCAGCACAAGTCAGGTTATTACGTCGTAAATTAGCTAATAGTGGCTATCAAAATATGATTGAAACATTACATGGACTGGGATATAGACTGAATCTCACTCATGAAACAAAATAGATTATTTCAGCGTACCCGTTTACGTTTGGCGGTGTGGTATGCACTGGTGATGGCTCTGATTTTAACTCTGTGTGGAATTGGTATCTATAAAGCTGTGTCTCATGCTCATTGGATGACATTAGACCAAGAAATAGAATCAGTAGCGGGAACATTACATGATAGTATCGAATTAAAATTAAAACAACCTGGTCAACTAGAACCAGTTATAAAAATCCTTTTACCCAATATTTGCATACTAGGAAAAAAATGTATTTCTGAGCCGATAAATTCTCAACGTCATACCCTCAGTGCTATTCATCAAGACCATTATTATGTACGTTTTTTTGATAATTCTGGCAACTTATTTGCTACAGCCGGGAGTTATCCAGAAGGGCTATCACCACAATTTCAGGGTGAATTATGGCAAACTCTCAAAGATAGCAAAGGTAAAATTTATCATCAGATTTCCTTGACGTTACACACCCAAAATAATCGTGATTGGGGTTACATTCAAGTCGGGCGGAGTATTGAAGATTTCAGTAATTATTTAGATGCAGTTAAACTAACTTTAGTCTTGGGTTCGCCAATTGTTATCGGTGTAGTTGGTTTTGCTAGTTGGTGGTTAGCAGGTTTAGCAATGCAACCAATTTATAAATCCTATAGACAAATTCAGCAATTTACAGCCGATGTAGCCCACGAATTACGCACACCTTTAGCAGCAACTCAAGCTACTGTTGAATCAGCACTTTTAATGCCACAATTAGATGAATTAGAGTCACTAGAGATTCTACAAACTATCCAACGTCAAAATCAACGTCTGACTAATCTGGTAGCTGATTTATTATTATTGTCTCGCTTAGACCGTCAACCTGTAAAAATCAGTTATGATATTTGTTGTTTAAATGATATCGTTAGCGATTTAATCGAGGAGTTTGCAGCATTAGCAATTGCAGCAGATATCACCCTCAAATCTGATATTCTGGTGACGAAGCCTGTAAATATTATTGGTAATCAAGACCAACTTTATCGTTTGATTTCTAACTTAATTATCAATGCTATACAATACACACCATCAGGAAGTGAAGTCACGGTTATTTTAACCCGTAGTGAACAATATGCTGTGATAGAAATTCAAGATACAGGGATTGGGATTCCTCAGTCAGAATTATCGCGGATTTTTGATCGATTTTATCGCGTGAATAGCGATCGCTCTCGTAGCACTGGCGGTTCTGGATTAGGACTAGCGATCGCTCAAGCAATTGTTCAAGCTCATCACGGTAGTATAAATGTGCAGAGTCAATTAGGTCAAGGTAGTATTTTTACTATTAAGCTACCCCATAAGTAGGTCGGCGTAAATAATTATTGTTGGAATAAGGCAGGGGGCAGGGAGCAGGGGGAGAAAGAGTTTGAGCCTTATTTACTTTTCTTCACATAGTTTGGTTTTATTGCACCGACTTACTTAAATAAATCAATTCAAAATTCAAAATACCCTGCGGTTACTCTCCGAGAATGCCTTCTCTTTCCCTCCGGGACGCTGCGCGAACAGAGATGCTAACGCGAATGGCGAACGCGGTAGCGTCTCTAACGAGACGCTAGAGCTACAAAAATAAAAAATGCCTGCCTAGGCAGACATTTGTGAGGTTTTCTGTCACTTTAATGGGCTACAATCATGTGTTTATCATGATGTTTTTATTTTTGATTAATCAGAATGATAAAACAAGTAGTTTTATAGGGCAAAACAGACATAAATCAGCCAATTTTATCTTTATTTTTGCTAAAGTTTACTCATTTAAGTTTCTAAAATTAAGCGATTATTAAAGATAAAATGTCTATAATTGCCCAAATTAGATGCAATATATCTGTTAATATGCCAGTAAATCTAGACTTGATTTAAACTTTTTTAAATAGCAAAATAAACAAAGATTATTTTGTTTTGTTTAGACAAAAATTACAGATTTAAGTCTGATGAAATGTGAAATTTACTATGTTTTTTAAACTATAAAAGTAGAGGTGGTCAGGTTATCAACCCCAGAAATTCCCAGTTCTGGGGTTTTACTTCATCACATCGGAAAGCAACTTAGTATGAAAATGAAGATTAGTTCACTCTTTCTACTTCATCGACTGATTTCGGCACACCAGCCGTTAACACTTCATGTCCTGTGGCTGTGACTAACACATCATCTTCAATGCGAATCCCGATTCCTACCCAACGGGGATGTGTGGCTGGTTGGTCTTCGGCGAGTTTGGTATCTGGGACAATATAAATACCCGGTTCTACTGTTAACACTTGTCCTGGTTGCAAAATCTGGGGTTTATCTTCACCATGTTGATATACACCGACATCATGGACATCCAAACCTAGCCAATGGCTGGTACGGTGCATATAGTAGGGTTTGTATTTCTCTTCCTCAATTAGTTGATCAATTTCACCTTTGAGGATACCCAATTCCACTAAACCCTCAGTTAAAACACGCACAGCAGTCTCATGAACTGAGCTAAAAGTATTACCTGGTTGGACTTGCGCGATCGCCTGTTTTTGTGCTTCTAAGACAATCTCATATAACGCTTTCTGCTCTGGTGTAAACTTACCACCTACGGGAAATGTCCTAGTTATATCAGAGTTGTAATAACTATAGGCACAACCAGCATCAATTAGTAGCAGTTCATTGTCCTGCATTTGGCGGTGATTTTCAATGTAGTGGAGGACACAGGCATTCACACCAGAAGCGACAATGGAAGGATAAGCAGGCCCCATCCCACCCCGCAAACGAAAGATGCGTTCTATCTCCGCTTGAATTTCATATTCATAACGTCCAGGTTTAGCGATCGCCATTGCTTGATTATGTGCTTCAATAGCGATCGCAGCTGCTTGACGCATCATCTCTAATTCTGGTTCGCTTTTGATGAGTCTCATGCTGTGCAGGACAGTGCAAGTATCTTCAATGGCAATTGGCCCTGTACCCCGCTTGGGATAACTCCGCAGTAAACTTTGGTAATGATTGAGGATTTTATCGTTAAAAGTGCGATCGCGTCCTAAATGATAGTAAATGCGATCGGCTTTTTCTAAATACTGGGGTAATTTCTCATCTAATTCGGTGATGGGGTAAGCTTCATCTGCACCATACAATTCTTTGGCAGCATCTACCCCACAACGATAACCAGTCCAAACTTCTTTTTCTCTTTCCTTCGGTTGCACGAACAATATAAAACGATGTTCTTGATGATGGGGTGCTAAGACGGCTACAGCTTCCGGTTCATTAAACCCAGTCAGGTAGAAAAAATCACTATCTTGACGATAATTGTATTCGACATCGTTGTGCATTACTGCCATTGGCGCACTACGAAAAATAGCTGTACCATTACCAATTTTGGCCATTAACTGCTCACGACGCTGCCGATATTCTAATTGCATAGCTGAATCTATTGGCGATTTATAGTATAATTTTACACTTTCAATAGCAACTAAGCTATTAATGAAAGCTGAGTTACTAGTCTAAGTTATTCTAGCCAATCTTGATTTCTCCTTCACTAATACCGTTTCTTGATGTAGCTTGCCTGGCGTAGCCATAGATGCACTTTATTCTGTACTGTAGAGACGTTGCATGCAACGTCTCTACATCATTTATTTGGCGCAACTTCATAGAGAATTGGTATAAGTACCGTTCGGGCGGGGTGTTGACTTTGATGAGATTTACTCATTTTTTATTCATACAGCACCAAGGCCTTTGGTGCGTTACGGCTTACGCCTAACACAACGGCAATATTGCAGGAGGAAAATCCACACTGGAATTTGCCTCCCCTACATATACTTAAATTTTTTCAGAAATCAAATCTGATTCTTATATAGGTGTGTCTGTTACTATTAAACATTTATTGAGCAAATATATAGTATCCAAAATGGTGGTTTCATAAAATATTATTCTCGTTCAGAGTTAACGGTTAACTAGCAGATACATTAGACTTTATTCTTTTGCTGTAGCCAGATACAAAATAACTGGAAATATTTGTAATTAATGACATATTTCACTAAAAATAATCATCAAAAGTTCAATAAATAAACATTATTTTCCTTTGAAAGTCAGGGAAAATTTAAGATGTCTACAAAGGATGATTTTTAGAAAAAACAAATGTTTATCGCTGAAATATATTTTTCCGAAAAATGTTTTTTAAAGACAGAATTTATCTTGGGCAAAGAGTTAAAACTTTGATAGCAACCAGTCATAAAAACAAACTATGTCTAGCGGAACAGATTTCAACCAGAAAGTCGCTAATGCGTTTAATATATCTTTGCAAAAATCAGGTGAATTAGCAAATTCTCCTGTAGGTAAGTCTGCTTTTGATATCTCATTACCCACGGGGAATAATGGCTCGTCTTCTGAATCATCACCATTAGACTTAATTCCCCAACTTCCCATTCCCATTATTAGTACTAACCCCAACCCTAATCCTTACTTAACTAGTGCGGCTATTACACCTGATTTTAATGCTGACGGTAAAACAGATAAAATTTGGGTCAATACTCAAACAGGTGAGATTGTTGTCCGCCTCATGGATGGTGCAACAACTATCCAAGAAGCGTCTTTAGGTCAATATGATCTAACCACTTGGAGTTATAAAATTGCTGATTTCAATAGTGATGGTAGGACTGATTTCTTGTTGCGTAATAACGCTACAGGTGAAAATGCTATTGCATTAATGGATGGGACTAGAGTTGCTAACTTTGTTTATCTAGACAGAGTTGATCCAGGTTGGGATGCTAAGATTGGTGATTTCAACGGCGATCGCAAAACAGATATCTTCTGGCATAATGCTACCACCGGCGAAAACGCTGTTTGGACTATGGATGGTACAACAGTTGTTAGTGCCAACGTTCTAGAAACAACAGGTTTGGGTTTGACTCCTACTATTGTTGATTTCGACGGTAACGGTAAGAGTGATGTCTTCTGGCGTGATGCTGTCACGGGTGAAAACAGTGTTTGGTTTATGGATGGCGCACAAGCCACCAAGTCTAATCTACAATCACAAGTAGGTTCATCTTGGTCTTACACCCTAGGCGACTTCAACGGAGACTTCAAAACAGATATTCTCTGGCGCGACACCACCACCGGCGAAAACAAAATTTGGACAATGGAAGTTCTTCCCGGTATTGGGCCTCTTGTAACTGAAACTGCTCTCAATACTCTTGACTCATCATGGAAAGCCAACATTGGTGACTTCAATGGCGATGGCAAGACAGACATCCTGTGGCACAATGAAACCACCGGAGCTAACACAGCTTGGTTGATGAATGGTGCAACCGTTAGCGGTGAAGCTTTCCTCAGCAGCTCTGCTCCTGGAACAGCTCCATACCTCGGTGATTACAACGGTGATGGCAGAACAGACGTATACTGGCGTAATCAAGCGGTAGGTACAGACACAGTCTGGCTGTTTAACCAAGATGGCACTACAGTAGTTGAAACACCTGTTGCTAATTCTTTAACTCCAGAATGGTACACCGGCTGATAATCAGTTAGGGAATAGGGTTAGGGGAATAGGAAATTAAGTTTGTTGGATTTTTTCTGATTTCCTGTTCTCACTTCCTATTCTCTACGAAGTTGCGCCAAATCGCCAAATAAATGATGTAGAGACGTTTCATGAAACGTCTCTACGTTGGTAGGGAAGGGGGTTAGGTTTTGCGTTAACTTTTCCACATAACGTGAAAAGTCCGGTCTCTACTCCCTATTTTCCTGATAGCAAGGTTAAAATCACAGACAAGGTTTTAATCTGAAGTGGAATTATGAAGACTGCCCAAAAGCTAGCTGCTGGTTGGCTATTAACACTCGGATTCGCATTTTTGACAACATCTGTCTCTGCGATAGTAGAAAGAAATGCTATGTTCAAACCAATTTCCCCTGGTGAAAATCAGGAATTGGTACAAGAATATTTTAATAGACCAAGAGCATCTTTATTAAATGCTACAGCTACCCAAGGCATAATTTTTGGCGTTCCCAGCCTAATTTTAGGTTCATGGCTGGGTTGGGGGTTATACCTGCAAAGTAAAAATGAGAAAAAAGCCCTTCAGCAGCAATTAAGCGATCGCCTACAGTCAGTTTTTTATGACATGATTCAAAATAATGATGGACGCATCACTGTTTTAGGCTTTGCCATGCAGTCACAACTACCTGCAACAGTAGCCAGAAAATATTTAGATGAAAAAGCTCAAGAATTTAACGCCAATTTTAAAGTCAGTGAGGAAGGATCGGTATCATATCATTTTGATTTGTAATAGCGGGGATTGGAGGGGTGTAGGGGAGCAGGGGGCAGGGGAGCAGGGGGCAGGGAGCAGGGTGAGACAAGGGAGACAAGGGAGACAAGGGAGTTTTAGTTTAGAGGTTAACTCAAACCCTCTAAATTACGTAGCTTGCTTTACTGCGTAACGCTCCGCGAACTCGCTTTGCGAGAATTACGAATTACGAATTACGAATTACGAATTATAATGACCCAGATTTTTTTGAGTGTAGCTGCCATTTTAGGCGGTTTGTCGGTTGTGGCTGGTGCTTTCGGTTCTCATGCACTACGGGAAACGATTAGTGAGCGATCGCTGGAAATTTTTGATGTTGGTGTTCGCTATCAAATGTATCATGCTCTGGCTTTGTTGCTAGTAGCTGTTTTAATGAGCCGCACACCATCGCCTCCAATTACTTTGATGGCTAGTGGCTGGCTTTTTATCATCGGTATCGTGATTTTTTCGGGCAGTTTGTATGCTCTGAGCTTAACTGGTATAAAAATATTAGGTGCAATTACACCCTTCGGTGGTGTAGCTTTTATTCTCGGTTGGATTGCTTTGGCGATCGCTGCCTGGAATATAAATTTTAAATTATAAATTTTGAAAACACGAATTAGGTAAGTGTCAAAATCAACCGTTGGTGCGTGACGCTATAAGTCTTATGACTACGTTTAGATACTTTCCCAGCGTCACACACCCTACATCATGCCAGTTGCGTAACTCCTATGGGTAGCGGGCAAAGTCCATTAAGAATTACTTAGCTTGCTTCCGCATAGCGGTATTACAAATTACAAATTACGAATTACGAATTACGAATTACGAATTACGAATTACGAATTACCTACTTTTGTCATTGTTGCGCTTGAAGTTCTTTTCTGAGAAAGAGACACTACCAATACCTTGAATGATACCGCGTCCGATTAAACCTAAACCGCGACCAATGATTTGCGTGAGTACGAAGACAATACCACTACCTAAGAAAGAGAATAGTGATTGTAACCTGGGTGCGATCGCATCACGAAATTCTAAGGTTAATGTTACTAGTAGAGGAATCCCAGAAAGTTTTGCTAATTCTTGATTTCGCGGTGCATAAACGGAAATTGTGGCAATACCACGAGGAGCAAATAAAAATAATTCGTAGCGACTTTCAAAAATCTCTTGGGCTTCTTTGATATAATTATAGAAACGATATTTCCAGGATAAATCATTTCTAAATCTTTCAATTTCTCGTGTGGATATTAATTTGCGATCGTAAAAGTCTTTTTTTATTTGTTCTACATCTGCAAAAGAGTTGAGTAACGGTTGTACTACAGCATTGGCAACTTGAATTAACAAGTTTTCGAGGATGATTTCCGCTTGGAATTTAGCTTCTGAACTCCCGGCGGGATAAGAGGTGTTATCTATTTGTAAATCTCTCTGAAATAATAGATAAGATAATAATTCATCTACCAACGGAATTTTATTCAGAATCGCAGTTTCAACTACTAATGAGTTTTGCAGAAGAATATTCACAATTTCTATCTGGCGGTTGCCTAGTTTGAGTCTAGAAAATCTGCCAAAAAACTCTGTAACTGTAGCTTGCCATAAATCTTTTAAAATTATCGGTTGTAATTCTAATAGCTGATTCAGGGTGATTTTGGCTTCACGTAAATCATCTAATTGCTGAGATAATTTTTGCAGAATTAAATAAAGTAATTCCCGTTTCCTATCTTCACGAAAGATATCAATTTCTAAGGGAATTTCCGAAACATTTTTTAAGGAAAATTGCAGTTTATTGATACAAGATGCAAACAAAGTAGATTGCAGGATTCTCGGACTTAATAATGGGGCTGTAGTGAATATTCCTTCTCCCTCTGAGGTGATAATATTACTACTAGGTGCGGGTAATATAGGTAGTGGTGCTGGGACTGAGGGAATAACTTCTGGTTGGGGTTGTGGTTTTTCTTGGGGTGCTAATAATAATTGATTGAGCAACCAACGAGCGGCTAAAAGTTCTCGCCGTTGTCCAGCTAAAATTGCTCTATCTAAAATTGGTAAACCAGGGATTTGTAATTGGGCTGTAACTGCTTTTAAAGTAGTTTCAATATAACTAATTCCTGATGAATGCAAATTGTATCGCCACTTTGCCAAGGGTAAGGGTGCTGCTAGAGTCTGAGGGGCAGGGTTTAATTCAACACTGGTGCTTGTTTCTAACCAATAGGAATTACCATTAGCTACCTCTGTTATTGCTGTCACCAATTCCGCCACAGGTGTACCTTTAGGACAGTAACCATCTGCACCAAAAGCTTTGGCTGTCATGATTATGCCTGGTGTTTGTACAGAACTGAAGATGAAAATCGGTAGTCTGGGATAGGAGGCTTTTAGTTGCTGAATTAGTTGTAAACCTTGTTCTTGAGATGGTAGTGAGCAAGTATCACCCAATTCCAAAATTACCAAATTCACTTGGTTGGGGTCTTGTTGAGCTAGTTGTGCTAAAGTTTGCAAAACAGCCGTATCTGTGTCGGCTTCTGATACTATTTCTATGTTAGGCATAGCCTCTAAGGCTACCCTTAGTCCCAAGCGGAAGATAGGGTCTGAATCAACTAAGATAATTTTTAAAGGGCGATCGCTCATAAGTAATTCAAAATACTCCTCCCCATTGTCTCCTGTTTTCGTACCCTGATAAATGGATAATAATTGGCATAGGCAGCAGTTAACAATGTAATTAAATGAACCTGAGTATTAGGCATTGGTTGGCAGAACGCCAGGTAACAATTAGTAACATTCCTCATTTGGCAGTCGGGCAATTAGCAGGTATTGCTGATCGTATTGTCCAGGATATGGAGCTTAAAAGCCTAATACCGTTGGATATTTGTACTCTAGCTGAGGTTTTAGCACTGCCTTTAGATACTGTTGCCGAAGAAATCACTGTCATCGCTTTATTAACCACAAGTCTGTTACGTAGTTTCAGCCAAAAAAAAGCTTTAAAACGCAACGAAGGTACATGGCTAGCTTTTCAAATTGCCTATTTGCTAGCTCTAAAACAAGTTTTACATCAAGAAAGCGTTCTGCAAAGACCTTGGCTCAACCGTGCCAAGATACCCTTGTCTACACCCATGCTTGCAGATATGGGACTCCAAGGATTATTAAAAACCCTCTCTCCCGGTAAATTAACAGATACCCAAACTGAACAAGCTTTGTCTTTGGTGGCAGACTCATTATTAGTACAACAAATGAATCATGCTACCGTTGCTTGGTTCATGGCTAATGGTGCAGAGGAGTTAGAAGCAAAACTATTCACTCAACGGTTAACACACTCCCTTCCTGGATATTTACTATCAGTCATTGCTCAGAATGCTTTAGCTTTGGCACAACTACAAAAATTTTTCCAGTTGGGGACACCTAGTGATATTCACACTTCAGAATTGTCTAGGGTAGTAGCAGATAATATTGATTTACATCGAGAAAATTATCGTGCTAGTTTGTGGCAAAGTTTGAGTACACCGTTACTGATAGAGTCTTTTGCTTTAAAAGATATTTATGTTCCCTTGGCGGGTGTACCACAAACAGGTAATGATCAACAACCAGTGGATTTAAAAACATGGCTACAGGAACAGTTAAAGGATTTACAAACGATCGCTGTGATTGTATCAGAACCTGGTTATGGTAAAACTAGTTTCTGTCAGATGTGGGCGGCAGAAGTAGCACGAGAACTTTACCCCGCCTGGATGCCAATTGTAATTCGGTTGCGGGATATTAAATATAGCCAGAATTTGATTGAAACTCTCAATTCTGGTTTTGGATTTAATCAACATACTCATCTTGGCAGTTGGTTAACACAAGATCATCCTCGCTGTGTTTTGCTATTAGATGGACTGGATGAATTACCTCCTACTAGTCAAAACACAAAGAGAGCTTTCATGCAACAGTTAATGCAATTTGAGGCTCAACATCAACATAAAATTGTGTTAACTAGTCGCCCAACAACTGTGCAACAATTAGCTTCAGAAATACTCCTACAATGGCGACAAATTAATATTGAGCCGTTAAAAACCAATGAACTCAAACAATGGTTTCAACAATGGACATTAGTCCAATCATTACCCGTTGCCCAAAACTTTTTTACGTTTTTAAAACAAGCAGGTTTATTTGCTCGTAAATCTCAGTTACCAGCACTCTCAGCTTTGGTACATCAACCATTGATGCTTTATCTATTGGGGGTTTTACATCGGGATGGGTTACTAGATGATGGTATATTGCAGTTAGCTCAGACTCAACCAAATGCTAATTCCTCTTTATTATGGGAAATTTATCGTCGTCTGCAACAATGGTTGTTAGGTTATCCCGTAAGTAGTAATATTCACAGTAGCCTACAGCGTTCAGGATGGGCGCATATTCATCGTACACAAGAAGCGATCGCTAATTTACTAGCGGGTGATCATCCCCAAGAGATCATTGAGCAAATACAAACAATCTCTCTGCAAATTTTACACAGCGATCGCTATTACATTACCCTAGAATCAACCCCAAAAACTAACTTACCTGCATTTTATTTTCACAGGCAGCAGGGAAGTAGAGAAGCAGTTGTGTCCAATACCGAAACCATTGCCTTCTCTCACCCCAGCTTAGGGACATATCTCTGCGCTGAGGCGGTAGCGACTCAATTACAAATGTTGACGCAATGCCAAACAGATATTTATGGTACACAGAATTTTGTAATTGATGCGCCTAGGGATGTTGCCCAGCATCTATATAAGTTACTCGGTTATGGTATTCTAACTCCAGAAATCATCAAATTAGCGATCGCTAGTTTACGCCATCAACCTGAAACTGATTTTTCTTGGCAAGTTCTCATTCAACGCCTGGAATCTTTTTGGCGCACTTACTATCAAGGGCGTTGGTTAGATGAAGGTATTGCCCATACTGCTTTATCTTATTTCCACAAACTCGAAAATCCTGTAAATGTGGAGCGGATAAATAACTATGTTGGTATCAATATATTTTTATTATTAGCCCATATTCACAAGGAAATTCAAATTACTTTTTCTCCCTGTGGCAATCAGGATGATATACCCGAATTTTATCCTGAAGCCATGCTCATGCTGTTAGCAAAAGCAACATTTCTAGGCAGGAATGTTATTGAGCGTATTTATTCTGACTCCCTAGCAGGAATCAATCTTGCAGGAGCTTCTTTAGCTCACATCATGTTAGCTGGTGCAAATTTTGAGCAGACAAATTTAGCTAATGCTGTATTAAATGGTGCAAATTTAACTGATGCAAATTTGGCTGGTGTAAATCTTAGTGATGCAAATTTAACTGGTGCAAATTTGACTGGTGCAAATCTTAGTGATGCAAACTTGACTGGTGCAAATTTGACTGGTGCAAATCTCACAGATGTCAATATTGACAATGTTAATTTCACTAATAGTTGTTTATCTGATGCTATCATCAGTGAAGCTGATAGAGAAGCCGCTCAATTTCAAGGTGCTATATTTTCCTTAGAACAATTTCAAGCATTGAGAGTTTTATTATCACAGCAATCACATTTGCAGATTGATCAGAATACAGATCAGACAGAAGTTTGGGAAAATCAGAATCATATCGGCACTATTGAAAGTGTAGAAGGTGAACTCATGTTATCTACAAATTTTGATGCAGATGCTGATGATGAAACAGTTTTTAATGATTACTTTCATAATTCATAAGCTATCGAGCATTTAACAATTATCAGTTATCAATCAAGCACAGAAAACCGTTAGTGGTGCGTTACGCTATCGCTAACACACCCTACTTATCTGTTAACCGTCATTATATTCAGTGTTTTTATGGATAAATAAATAGTAAGTTTACAGCTAATTGCGTTAAATTACTGATGACAATATTAGTGAGTATTTTTTGATTAAAATAAGCATTTTATAAAAAAAATATGGGGATAAGATGAAATTAGGGGGAATACTAAAGTAAATCAATCAAGCTAAAGTAAAAAGTCCCTGCAATGCTAGTATTATCAGATACATTTTTTCCTATCTCTGGATATCGGATTACAGAACAGGTTTATTGTGGTGGCAAAACCCTCGTTTATCGAGGTGTGAGAGAACAAGATAAAAAGCCAGTCGTCATCAAATTGATGCGGAATGAGTATCCTACCTTCAATGAAATTGCTCAATTCCGTAATCAGTACACAATTACCAAAAATTTAGAAATTGCAGGGATAGTTAAACCTATTAGTTTAGAAAACTATCGTCATGGTTATGCCTTAATCATGGAGGACTTTGGTGGTATCTCACTCCAAGATTGGGTTGAACAAAATAAAAGCCAAGAAGAATATATTTTAACTCTCAGGGAATTTTTTCCTATTGCTATAGCTATAGTATCTATCTTAGAAGAATTACACCGCGATCGCATTATCCATAAAGACATCAAACCCGCCAATATTCTCATTCACCCCAACACTCTAGAAATCAGACTAATTGACTTTAGTATTGCTACTCTCCTACCCAGAGAAATCCAACAATTCACTAATCCCAATGTCTTAGAAGGGACACTAGCTTATATATCCCCTGAACAAACCGGCAGGATGAATAGAGGTATTGATTACCGTAGCGATTTCTATGCTTTGGGTGTGACATTTTATGAACTTCTCAGTGGACATTTACCCTTCAATTCTATTGACTCAATGGAGTTAGTTTACTCTCACATTGCCAAGCAACCACCAAGTTTAGAAACTAAGAAAAATATTCCGCCAATACTTGCAGATATTGTCATGAAACTCATGGCTAAAAATGCTGAAGACAGGTATCAAAGTGCCTATGGCATCAAACATGACCTAGAAATATGCTATCAGGAATGGCAACAGACAGGTAAGATTTCCTCCTTTCAATTGGGACTCAAAGATATTTGCGATCGTTTTCTCATCCCTGAAAAACTTTATGGCCGTCAACAAGAAGTTGCCACTTTACTAACAACTTTTGAGCGTGTAACCAGGGGAACAACAGAAATTGTATTAGTAGCAGGATTTTCTGGTATTGGTAAAACTGCTGTAGTCAACGAGATTCACAAACCCATTCTTCGGCAGCAGAGTTATTTTATCAAAGGAAAATTTGACCAATTTCAACGTGATATTCCCCTATCAGGATTAGTGCAAGCTTTTCAGGATTTAATTGGACAAATACTGTTAGAAAATGATGCTCAACTTCAGCAATGGCGCAGTAAGATTCTATCAGCTTTAGGTGAACAAGCTCAGGTAATTATTGATATCATTCCTGAATTAGAGCAAATTATTGGTAAACAGCCACCAGTCCCTGAACTCTCTGGTGTTGCTATTCAAAATAGATTTAATCTCTTATTACAAAGATTTATTCGGTTATTTCATAATAAAGCTCATCCCTTAGTGATATTTATTGATGATTTGCAATGGGCTGATCATGCTTCTTTAAAATTTTTGCAGTTCTTAATGAGTCAAAATAATAAAGTTCAAGAAAACTTGGCTGACTTGGAACATCAAATTACAGAAAATGTATGGACACCCATTTTTGATGGAGAACCGTGGCAAGATAAGGCAACAGAAAATAATGATCAAACCGAGGGAGGCTTACTACTAATTGGCGCATATCGTAGTAATGAAGTTCCCCAGACACATCCCTTATATTTAACCATACAAGAAATCGCTAAAACCGGAACTGTAATTAATTACATCGATATAGCACCTTTAAATCAAAATAATTTAAATGTTTTCATTGCTGATACTCTATGCTGTCCAGAAGAAGTAGCTGTACCTCTCAGTCAAATCGTGTTTGCTAAAACCAAGGGTAATCCTTTTTTTACTACCCAATTTTTGACTTTCTTACATCAAGAAAGCATGATTAAATTTAATTTTGATTTAGGATATTGGCAGTATAATCTTGACAAAATTAAAGAATTAGCCTTGACAAATGATGTTGTAGAATTGATGGCATTGCAAATCGAAAAGCTGCCGATAATGACGCAAAATGTACTGAAGCTAGCCGCTTGTATTGGCAATGAATTTGATTTAAAAACTTTGGCGATCGTCCATGAAAAATCAGTAGTAGATACAGCATCTGATATCTGGAAGGCATTACATGAAGGCATCATATTACCTCAGACAGAGCTATATAAATTATTTCAAAATGATCAGGATATATCTGATATTTCTGCTAAACAATCTCCTGTGAAATTACCAGGCAGAAACTTAAAACCACCTAAATATAAATTCATTCATGATCGTGTCCAGCAAGCTGCTTACTTTTTAATTCCTGAAACTAAACGCCAGCAAATTCATTTAAAAATTGGGCAACTACTATTAAAGAATATTCCAGTTGATCAACAGGAAGAAAAAATTTTCGAGCTAGTCAATCAGTTAAATATGGCAGTGGAATTAATCACAGATACAATTCAACGTGATGAACTAGCCAAGATGAATTTAATAGCTGGACGTAAAGCTTTGGCATCGACAGCTTATGCAGCAGCATTGAAATATTTAAAGACTGGGATTGAAATCCTTTCAGATACTACTTGGAAAACAAAATATGAACTAGCTCTAGCATTGCACGAAACAGCAGCAGAAGCAGCTTATTTGGCTGGTGACTTTAAGCAGATGGAGCAATTATTTGAGGTTGTGTTGTTAGAAGCTAAAACACTTCTGGAGAAAGTAAAAGTTTATGAAATTAAAATTCAAGCCTATGGAGCGCAGAATCAAGCATTAGAGGCTGTCAATACAGCACTAGGATTTTTGCAATTATTGGGGATAGAGTTTCCTGAAAATCCTAGTCAGTCTGATATTCAGCTAGCGATAGCAGAAACAACAGCAAATATGAATGGTAGAGAGATTCGAGATTTAATTAATTTACCAGAAATGACCGAGGCAGAACCATTGGCAATAATGAGTATTTTATCAAGTGCGATCGCTCTTGCCTATCAAGCTGTTCCTCAACTTTTCCCTTTGATTGTTTTAAAGCAAGTCAATTTATCACTTAAAAATGGGAATGCACCTTTGTCTGCTTTCGCCTATGTTGCTTATGCGTTAATGCTCTGTAATGTATTAGGAGATATTGAATTAGGTTATCAATTTGGTAAATTAGCTGAAAGTCTTTTGTCTAAATTCACTGCTAAAGAAGTAAATGTCAAGGTGCTTGAAACATTTAACCAACTGATCAGACCAGGAAGAGAACATATCAGAGAAACATTAAAACCTTTGTTAGAAGTTTACTCTCATGCTCTAGAAATAGGAGATTTAGAGTTTGCCGCTTATAGCCTTTATGCCTGCTCCTGTCATGCTTATTTTATAGGTGAAGAACTCACCGAACTTGCTCGTAAAATGGATGTTTATACAAATTGTATAAAACAAATTAAACAAGAAAGAATATTCTATTGGCATAAAATATATCAGCAGACAGTCTTAAATTTGAAAGAAACTGTTAAAGACTCATGCAAGTTAATTGGTAACGCTTATGATGAGAGCGAAATATTACCACTCCATATTGAAGCTAATGATGGAATTGCACTTCTGTATTTTTATTTCTGTAAGATGCAAATCTGCTATCTTTTTACCGATTATCCTCAAGCGATAGATAATGCTGCAAGAATAGAACAGTATCTACATGGCGGTATCGGAAAGGTAGTTGTTCCTTTGTTCTATTTCTATGATTCATTAGTGAAACTGGGGGTTTATTTTGATAAACAAGAATGGGAACAACAGCACATCATAGAAAAGGTATTAGCTAATCAAGCAAAAATGCAAACATGGGCGCATCATGCCCCAATGAATTACTTACATAAATTTTATTTAGTAGAAGCTGAAAAATATCGTGTTATCGGTCAATATCTCGAAGCCATAGATTATTATGATCGTGCCATTAACCTTGCCAAAGAAAATGAATACATTCATGAAGAAGCTCTAGCTAATGAACTTGCAGCCAAATTTTATTTAGAATGGGGTAAAGAAAAGATTGCCCAAAGCTATCTAACTGAAGCTTACTATGGCTATAGTCGTTGGGGAGCAAAAACCAAAGTAGATGATTTGATAAAACGCTATCCCCAACTACTTACACCCATACTCCAACAAGAACAACTTAGCTCACAATTGAGTAATCAAATTACTTCTTCTACTTATCAATCTATCTCCAATAGAACTCATCCCTCCACAATTATTGGTTCTAGAACAAGTATTTCAGATTCTCTGGATTTAGCATCTGTTTTCAAAGCATCTCAAGCACTATCTGGAGAAATTGAGATGGAACAACTATTGTCTAAATTGATGCAGGTTGTGATGGAGAATGCTGGAGCATCTAAATCTGCTCTAGTTTTGAGTGAAGGAGAAACTTTGCACTTAAAGGTGATTGCAGTTAGTTCTAGTCAAACTTTTACACCTATCTCTACACAATTTCCATCAACTTGTTTGGAGTCTAGTAATGATCTACCAATTACTTTAATTAACTATGTTAAACGCTCTTTAGAAATCTTTGTCACTGATGATGCTGATACCGTTGCTTTCCTCGCAGGCGATCGCTATATTATTCGTGAACAACCCCAGAGTATTTTGTGTATCCCCATTATTCATCAAGGTAAATTATTAGGGATTCTTTACCTTGAGAATGATCTGACAATAGGAGCGTTTACACGCGATCGCGTAGAAGTTTTGAAACTTCTTACCACTCAAGCTGCTATCTCTCTAGAGAACGCTATATTGTACAACAATTTAGAGCAAGTGAATCACTGCCTAGAGGAATACAGCCATAGTCTAGAAGAAAAAGTAGCAGCAAGAACCCAGGAAATTAACGACAAGAACCAACACCTGCAACAAACTCTACAAAAACTAAAATTGGCACAAACCCAATTAATCCAAAGTGAAAAAATGTCTTCATTAGGGCAAATGATAGCAGGA
The DNA here is from genome assembly GCF_058172895.1 of Aliinostoc maniaoense. NCBI lineage: Bacteria > Bacillati > Cyanobacteriota > Cyanophyceae > Nostocales > Nodulariaceae > Aliinostoc > Aliinostoc maniaoense. Next base: position 1,341,508 of record NZ_CP187952.1, read on the forward strand.
ATTGCCCATGAAATTAATAATCCTATTAATTTTATTCATGGAAATATTCTTTATGTTAATGAATATGTGCAAGATTTACTAAGCTTACTAGCTATCTATCAGCAAGAATGTCCTGATAATTTGCCTTCAGTTAATCAAAAATTAGCTGAAATTGACTTAGATTTTATCACAGAAGATTTACCTAAAATCCTCGATTCTATGAAAGTTGGAAGTTCACGCATTCGTAATATCATCTTGGGTTTACGCAACTTCTCCCGTCTGGATGAATCAAAGATGAAACCTGTAGATATTCATGAAGGTATAGACAACACTTTGATGATTTTGCGGCATCGGCTCAAGAAAAATAGTGATCATCCTGAAATCACAATCATTAAAGAATATGCACAACTACCTCAAATCAGTTGTTATGCTAGTCAATTAAACCAGGTATTTATGAATATTGTTACTAATGCGATTGATGCTTTAGAAAATAAATTTTTAGATATAAAAATAGGATTAGAAAACACTCAATTTTCTAATCCCATAATTCGTATTTGCACTGAAATAATAGGTACTGATAAAGTAAGAATACTGATTGCCGATAATGGCTCTGGTATGACAGGAGCAGTACAGAAGAAAATCTTTGACCCATTTTTTACCACTAAACCAGTAGGAAGTGGTACAGGGTTAGGATTATCAATCAGTTATCAAATCATTGTGGAAAAACACCAGGGTATGTTGAACTGTAACTCGATTTTAGGGCAAGGAACAGAGTTTATTATTGAGATTCCCACCCATCAATCCTAATTCATTTGACTGTGCTTTATCCAGATTAAACTGCAATGAAACTCACTACCTCAGTATATTGTTTTAGTTCATTATCTTTTGATAAGCTAGGCTCTAGATATTCTGCTTGTAATAATTGAATATCAAAGAATTGCAACATCGGTAAAATGTGTACATCTTCTAACCATTCAGAGGCTAAGTCTTCAAGAACGTGGTGTTCTGCAACCAAGGTATTACCACAAAAACGCCTAATCACAGGATGGATAAAAGCACTTTGTGCAGCGTTTTGAATATCATCTTTATGGACACGAGTAATAGCAAAAGGATCAGGCATTTTTTGGACATCATATCCAAACTCTAATGAGACTGTATAGTAGTGGTCAGATAGACCACACTCACTATCATGTATGTAGTCTTTAGGAAGTTCTTGATAATATTTTGCAACCTTGTCTTTTTCTGAAATGATGATGAGATCACATAAAAACCCAGTTTGTTGCCATAATCCTGAACTTGTATTAACTCGTTGCAAAATAGCCCTAGTCAAAGCTTCAGAGTTAAGATTCAATCTTTGATATGGTAGCTCCTGATGATGGTATTTATACTCTAATATTTGGTGTAGTGAGCGGACATTATAGCGAAAACCATGTATAAAGCCAGATTGCTTCTCTTTGTAGTCTCGCATATGAGTTAGCACTCCAACGAAATATAAGTCTTTTATATTGCTAGACTCCCATTCGCTAGTTTGTGCTGGAAAGCGGTTATTGATAGTTAAGTCTGGTCTGCATGACTCATCAAAAATAGAATCATCAAAACGGAATCCAGTACAAACAATAACGCGATCATATACTAAATCTTCCTCCTCCCCATGAGCATGAGTATAGGAAAAAGACACTTTAAACTGGCCATTTTGATGCTCTATTTTGTTGATTGTTGCATCCAGAACAGCATTCTGTGATTTTAACTGATATGTATCTAGAAAATTATTATTAACTGCTCGAAGATTGCCTACATACTTTGTAGTCCACGCCATAGATAGGGGAGTTGGACTAGCTATGTGGATCAATGATGCTGTTCCAATCAGATTATCAGCAGTTTCAAATCCAGAGTTCCCTTTACCAATAATGAGAACTTTTTGATTAATAAAATCTTCTGGATTTATGGATACATCGACATAGTTTTCTGCTAGTTCTATTCCTGGTATAGATGGTATATACGGCTTAGAAACACCAGTGGCAATAATGAGACGTTCTGCACAATAAACGTTATCATTATTGTCTACAACAAAGAATTTATCATCTTTACTAATTTTGACCACTTTACAGCCATATTTAATATTGAGCTTAAAGTGTGTTGCAAAATCACCAAGATAGTCTACTAAAGCGTCTGTATGCGGAAAATACTCTTTAGTGTAATTCTTAAATCGCATATCTTCGCTATCACTTAGCAAAGAGTTCCAATCCCATCGTAAGTTAACTTCTGGATCATTACAGCCAGTATATACCTTATTAATCGAAATCAATTTTTGATGCCGAGGAAACTTTTTAAAGAAAGTTCCTGGGCTATCACCTGCTTCTAAAATCATGTAATTACGATGAGATTTTGCAAGGTAATAGCCAAGTTGCAATCCAGCAGGCCCAGCACCGATGATTAAATATTCTAATTCTGCGACTAAATTCATACTTGGCATAATCTGAGTTGAATGAAAGGCCTCGATTAAGGGAAGAATTAGCGTACTTATTTTGCTACCAAAATTTGATTGCTATGCTGCTTTTCTGCATAAGCCATCATTTCATGCACAGATGCAGTGAATACTTCAAAGACTTTTTCTACTATTTCAATTGCTTTATCTTTTTGTTCTTGAGTTAACTCTATGCTGGCAATAAACTGCTCTATATTATCTGTTCCAGTAGTATGGCCAGTTTCCACATCTAAATGATATGAACCGAAATAGCGATAATTTTTACGAGTTGTTTGCTTGAGTTCTTCTGATGCTTTTGCAGTGGCAGATAAAGCTACATTTCCAGTTGCCTCTATTGCTTCAAGTGCTGCTAGTACAACTACTGGTTCTGCTTGAAAAGTATATAGTGCAATCTGGTGACATATCTGACGTGTTTTCTTGGTTTCTTCACCCCAAAAAAATCTCATGGCATCACTAAACTTCATTGAATAATTCAAGCCTAATTTTTCAATATCTTCTAAAAACCATGCCCAGTGATGATCATCTTCATAGGTATGTTTGTTGATTATTGCTTGAATAGGATCATTGGTCGGTTCTTTCCGTAGATCGTATTTATTTAAATCCCCAAACCCCATTGCAAACGGAGCTACGCAGGAAACCCAACTAAGTCTTTGCATTGGATCTATATTTGTATCTCGCAAAAATTCAAATAATGGTAACTTAGCAAACTCTTCTTTTCTTTTTTCAACTAATTCTAGAACTTCTTTCATTTTGACCACCAAATATTGTGATTGCAATGGTTAAATTTGGGCTAAATATCCTGACACAATTCACTTTATGAGTAAACACATAATTAAAAACAATTTATGAGTAGGTGCAGCAACAAAAAATATTCCATATTAAGTAGTATGCTGCTATCTCATATTCTTTTTAACTAGGTTTTAACTCTATGCGTAAGTGAACCTATGTAAGTATTTTTTAATATTTTCGTTAAAAAAATAACTGTATTTTTATTTAACTATTTAACTATTTAAAAATAAAATTATACTTTGTTTTAAATTATACCGATTTTGGGTCTGAAAGTTCAATATTATTACGCAGGATTAAATTCTGTATTTTCTTTCTCAATCATAGATCGAAATTCAAAACATTAAGAAAATCTTTATTTTTTCAGCTAACTAGTAATATTACTTAGACAAAAATCTTTAATGGTAATTTTTGTGCTTTATGTAACTGTATCGTCAAGTAATATTACAAAAATGTCATGCAATGATGACATAATAAATAGTGTAAAAAAAGACTGTAATTTGCTAAAAATAAGTATATTTTGCGAAAAAAACGATAAATATGCTTGTCTAGCCTAACTAAAATGTCAAACAAGGAAATTTTTATATGTAATAAATATTATAAGTATGCAAAATTTAAGCTTTATACAGCCTAATCTCATACTATAGATTGATGTAAAATTATGTTTTTTGATGTAAACACTTTAATTAATACACAAAAGTGTCCATTTAACCTGAAAACTAGTAGGTATGAAAAAATATGCTGATTGCTTAGAAAAATGCTTAATTAAGCAATCAGAGTTGTGTTGTTTGAGATTAGTGGCTTAGGGTTGTTTGTCTGAACTCTGCACAGGTAAGTTTAAATTTTGCGCGATCGCATATAAATATGGTTGAAAGACTGCCAAATTCTCCAGCTTGGCGAACTTACCCCCACCTGCACCGGGGGCAAAAGATGTACTTATCACATACAACTTTGTGCCATCATAAGTAACATGGCTAATCTGCTGCTGTTGTACTCCCCCATCAGTCTTGAGTGCCACAAAACCGTAGCGGATACCAGGAAGCTTACCTATAGTTACTTGTTGGGGGGGATAGGTGGAAACAATAACTTTACCACTATCAGCACCCGGAGGGTTTTTAACTAGGTTAGTATAAAAGTCTGCAACCCAACTTTGCAAAGCTTTGATGGCTTTAACTTGATATTCTTGATTTTGGTAGTTGACTGGAGAACCCAAGGGAATGCCTGATTCCTGTAAATGCTTTTGAAATTCTGGATTATTTGTAACCGGGTAAGTCTGAATTTCTACTGTACCCAAACGTTGGCCTTGAGCAGATACACACAGCAAAGCTCCATTGTCCTGACATGGTGCAACTTGCCAACCATCGGGAACGCTAGTATCACCTAAGATTTTTTGCCAAATATTTTCTGTTTTAACTTTGGGTTTCGTTTGTGTGGTGCTGCTAGAAGTAACACTTGGGGTTGGTGTTGTTGTTTTATTCTCCGAAAATTGGGGTAAAACAAATCTAGCTCCTACTGGCACAATAATTAATAAAACAGCACCTATAAGCAAATGATAAACACGCAACATTTTCTTAAAAACCTAAATAAACAGCCTATATTCTTATAATGTATTTACAATAACTTGTGTGTAGTGTACAGGAATTATTAGTAATGTTGTGCAAAGAACCCCAATTTCTGGAAGAAACTGGGGTTCTAGGTTCGTGCTTATCTAAAGCTATTCAGACTATTCTGTTAATAGATGCTTGTGTAAAAGATATGCAGCTTACCTGTAGCGAGAGCGATTTCGATGATTTTGCTTATGTCTAGCAACTGCTTTACGTTTTTCTTTTTCTAAAGGAGTCTCGAAGTGACGCTTCTTTCTCATGTCTTGGAAAATTCCCGCTTTGGAAACTTCCCGTTTAAATCTCCGTAATGCTGAATCAATGCCTTCGTTCTCCCCTAAAACTACTTGTGTCATTCTCATTCCTCCTTATGTGTGGATGAATAGTTGAGGACTGGAGACAAAAAAATATTCCAGCAGCGTCGAGCCTTTGGCTTTATCTGCTGGAGACTCTGAAGTTTATTGTCTAGAAAAAATCTCTAGTAACGGCGACCACCACGGTTGTTATTACCCCAACCGCCGCCACCACCACGGGAAGAACTTCTTTCTTCACGGGGTTTAGCTTTATTAACTTTTAAATCGCGTCCCATCCATTCAGCACCATCAAGGGCTTCAATGGCGGCACTTTCTTCTGCCTCTGTTTCCATTTCCACAAAGGCAAAACCGCGAGGACGACCTGTTTCACGGTCAGTTGGTAACTGAACGCGGTTTACCTTCCCATAATCGGCAAAGGCGCGCTTTAGGTCATCCTCTGTAACTTGATAGGACAAGTTACCGATGTAAATTGACATATAATGTCTCCGAATTGAACAAGTGTAGAGAGTTAAATTCGGAGAGACGCTTTTTAGAAATCAAAAGGTGTTACTCAACCGAAAATAATTCTTATATTCACCAGGATAGCACAGCGACTAAATATTGGCTCTGAGGAAGTATCTAACAGAAAAGCGAAGTTGAGAGCAGTTGATGATCAGGAGTTACACCTAATTTGAGGTATTTGCTAGCTGCTCTAATATTTTTGCTGCTTGTTGACAGAGAATATTGTGATGCTGACTACTGCTAGCGAGTAAACCACCCCATTGATTAATATCGCCAGTGTTGTACTGTAGCATATTACCATTGAAATGGGTAAATTGTCCACCAGCTTCTGTCAAAATCAGTTCCGGTGCTGCCATGTCCCAATCTTTGGGGGCTGTTTTGCCAGAAAGGGAAATGTAAATGTCTGCTTGTTGTTCGAGAATGGTGGCAATTTTACAACCGACGCTACCCACGGCTTTGTGATGGCGCAAGGGCAAGTTTTCCAAGAGATATTCTAAGCTTTGATTGCGGTGGGAGCGACTGACAACTAAGATTAAATCTTCTATGGGTTTGGTGTTGTTACTAAATATGATTTGTTGAGGCACAGCACCGTTACGGGTTTCTACAAATGTGCCGCCGCCTTGAGTAGCGTAGTACAATTTATTTTTGGCTGGGAGTGCAACTACTGCTAAGACTGGTCTATGTGCTTTGACTAAAGCAATGTGAACGGCATAATCTCCGGTTTTGTCGATAAAATCACGCGTACCATCTAGAGGATCAATAATCCATACCCAGTCAGATGTAGAGGGATTTTGGGGGAGTGGAGGTTGATAGGTTTCTTCGCTGATGTAGGTAAAATTTTCGTTACCCAAGGCTGTTTGTAGGGTGTGGAGAATGTATTGACTGACAGCCACATCAGCCACGGTGACGGGTTCATTTTGTTTAAACTGCACATCTAGATCAGGGTGTGTAGCTGTGCCTTGCTCATAAGATTGTAAGATATCTGCTGCACCCCAACCGACAGTACGAGCGATCGCTAGTATTTCTTGTAAGTCTTTCATGTTACTGTGTCCTTAAATCCATCCAGCGACGCGTACCAAAATATTTACAAGCTTCAGCCGCAATTTTCGCTGCTTGCTTGAGGGCATCGGTAAAACTGCCTTGTAAAATGTAGTGGCAAAAAGCACCGTGAAAAATATCTCCAGCCCCTAGTGTATCAACTGCTGGGATAGCAGGTACAGATATCGTACCAAATTCACCGTGATGGGAGTAAGCAATTGGTTGTTCACCGTGGGTAATGGCAATATGGGGAATACCCAAGGCGCGGAGGTAGTCAAAAACTTGTGTTTGGGAGTGACAATTGGGGGGGTGAAAGTTAGCGGAACAAATGGCGTAATCTACCAAGGGTAAAACTTCCTCAAATCCGCTTTTCCAACTACCACCATCAATAACTACAGGGATATGATGAGCTTTTGCCATTTTAGCGATCGCATATCCCACTGCCATCTGATGTCCATCAATCAGGACTATATCTATATTATGTAAGATATCTGGAGGAATTGAGGTAACACTGCCTAGGGTTTTCACCGCATTGATCGAAATCACCGCCCGTTCCCCAGTCCCTTGGGTGACAATAATTGAAGATACAGGGGGTGGTGTATTGATGGTAGAGTCAAGATCAGCGATCGCTACATCATATTGAGTTAAATCTCCCCGAATTAACTCTGTCATGGGGTGCGAACCCAACACACCCAAAACTGTAGCTTGATTTTCTAAATAACTAAAAGTAACAGCCGCATTGGTAGCCGGGCCACCTGCTGCTACAGTGTAGTCAGATGCCACTAACTTTTGATTATTTTGCGGAGGAGATGCAGCTAAGTAGATTAAATCTAATGTGATTAAACCCACAAATAAAGCGTGATTACTCATTAGCTTACTTCTCACCCTTGCCATCTCCAGTTACATAAACTTCTTCAATTTTGAATTTTGAATTTTGAATTTTGAATTTTAAATGCAGACAGATCCCAAACCAGGAACATTATATATAGTTGGTACACCTATTGGTAACTTAGAAGATATTACCTTGCGCGCGATGCGGATTTTGCAGAATGTGGATTTGATTGCCGCAGAAGATACGCGCCACACTGGGAAATTACTACAACATTTACAAGTGAAAACGCCCCAGACAAGTTACCATGAGCATAATAGTAGTAGCCGTATTCCAGAATTATTAGAGCATTTGCAGACTGGAAAAGCGATCGCTTTAGTGAGTGATGCAGGTATGCCGGGAATTTCTGATCCTGGGTATGAATTAGTGAAAGCTTGCATTGAAACAAACATTCCCGTAGTTCCTATTCCTGGCGCGAGTGCAGCGATTACAGCCTTGAGTGCGGCGGGACTACCTACCGATAAGTTTGTGTTTGAAGGGTTTTTACCTGCTAAAAGCCAACAACGACGAGAGTATTTAGAGACGTTGCAGATAGAATCCCGCACTATAATTTTCTACGAATCGCCCCATCGTTTACGAGATACGTTACAAGACTTAGCAGACATTTGGGGAAGCGATCGCCAAATTGTCCTGGCACGGGAGTTAACTAAATTATATGAGGAATTTTGGCGGGGAAATATTGGAGAGGCGATCGCCCACTATCAGCAAAAAGAACCACAAGGAGAGTATACCCTAGTAGTAGCAGGGAATCCACCCAGTCAACCCCTACTCACAGAAGCACAATTAAAAGCCGAGTTAGAACAATTAATGCGTCAAGGCATATCACGTTCCCAAGCTAGCCGACAATTAAATAAATACACTGCCCTCAACCGTCGTCAAGTTTATCAAATTGCTCTAGCGATCGATCTTAATGACAATGGGGAATAGGGTTAGGGGACTCGGAGAGAAGATAGACAAGGTAGACAAGGTAGACAAGGTAGACAAGGTAGACAAGGTAGACAAGGTAGATTTTACCCAATGCCCAATGCCCAATGCCCAATGCCCAATGCCCAATGCCCATTTTTGCTACACTAAAACTTATAGGAGTAAGAGACTTGCTGCCATGTCTGTAGCCAAAGATTTACCAACCCCGGAATATGTTATCTTTCCTCCAGGGGATTTATACAGTGATGAGCCACCTTTGGAAAGTTATCTACACTTACAGCAACTAATCCTGTTATTAAACACCTTAGAATGGTTGTGGCAAGACCGCAATGATTTTTTTGCGGCTGGTAATTTGACTATTTATTATAGTCCGAGACAATTAAAATCTGAACACTTTCGCGGACCCGATTTATTCGTGGTGTTGGGAACGGAACGCAAACCCCGTAAAAGTTGGGTTGTCTGGGAAGAAGACGGGAAGTATCCCAATGTGATTATAGAACTACTATCAGATTCTACTGCATCTACTGACAGAGGCTTAAAAAAACAAATTTACCAAGATACATTCCGCACACCGGAATACTTTTGGTTTGATCCGAATAATTTAGAATTTGCTGGCTTTGTTTTACTGGCTGGTAAATATGAACCAATTACACCCAACCCCCAAGGTAGGCTCTGGAGTCAGCAGTTAGAGTTATATTTAGGGGTTGAGCAGCAGAATTTACGCTTCTACACGGCTGAAGGGGAACTTGTCTTGACACCGGCAGAAGTTGCACACGTAGAAATGCAACGCGCTGAACAAGAAAAACAACGTAGCGATCGCTTGGAAGCAAAGCTGCGAGAATTAGGTATAGATCCAGATACTATTTAAAATCAACAAACAGCAAATTTATTCCATTCATTATCACTGGAATTTTGTGTTCAGGTACATTCAACTGTTCAAAACATTTATCTCTATATTCTTTTTTGTCAATGAAATTGTTGATGGCTTTAACTAGAGGCTTTTTCACTTCATAGGTTTCTTCAGCTTTAGCAATTGCTCGTAAAGGAATTTCATGATTTACGCGCAATATTCCTAAATCAATTAAATCTCTAGATTGTGTACTTGAATCGTTCCATCTATCAGCGTTAGCCATAAGCTTTGATGTGAATCTATCACTTATACTCAAGCAAGGAATATTAGCCCAATTTGGATAAACAGGAGGATCTAAGGTAAAACCCCCATTAGCTACAATTTCTACTTTAATATTCGTTTCGTTGACGGCAACAAGAAAACGGATACCATATTGATTGATTGTACTTTCACCTAATCGAATATCTGTTAGACTTTGAAATAATGCTTCAACCCCTTCATCGTAAACCAAATTTCTTAAATATCTATAATTTTCAGTTCCGTAGGGGAAGAGAAAATCAATATCTTTACTCAGCCTATATTCATCATATTCTAATGCCAAGAGCGTACCATCTGCGAAGTGTGCAGAAGCTTTTTGAAGAACTTCTCTCTGGAAAGCATTAAGAATTTTCAGGATTTTATTATGATGTGATAGGTTAAACATTTCCAAATCTGGCAATATCCAAGATTTGTATTTTTTAGCTAAATAATGAACAAAATCTTTTTCTGATTTCTGGAAATTATTGAAAGTAGTTTGATGATGCCAATTGCGTTGATACAATTGGAGCATTTCTTTCTCAGTCAATTGATAGACATCATTTAATTGCCAACCAACAGACTCTAGGAATGGTAGTTTTTGTGGATTGGGCATAATAGCTAATTATTTACATTGACGGCAGCTTTAAGCATCCTTATGGATATGATTTTTGGTAATTTTGGCTTGATGGACTGCCGCTATTTTCCGAAACCGATGTCTTTATTTTAGAGGTTGTTTGAAAAGTCTCTGGCAATGTATCAAATATTTTTATATCCCCTTAAATCCACCCTACTTACTACAACGGTGGAAATCCCTGCAATGCAGTAGCTTTCATTAAAAAGGGGGACTTTGATTCTAGTTCCCCCTTTTTTCAACTATGCGTTACCCACATCTTTATTTACTGTTCTTCTGGAAACACCCATTTTGGCGGTTCTGTCATTTTGCGCTTGAGACGTTCTTCCGCAATTTCTAGCATTCTATCCAAAGAAGTCTCAGCGATAAATTTAGATGCAGCTTCTCTATACTCAATGTTTGGGCATTTCTCCCCTAAAACACAACCGTTAACGCAGGCTTGAGCGCAGTTAATTTTCTGCTCCACTGTCAACTCCTCTCTGATTTGAAAATAGGGATTGGGGATTGGGGATTTTATTGGCTTGGTTGGGGTTTTCTACTTTCCAGGTAAATTTTACCCTGCTATGCGATCTCAAATTAGTCTAAATATTTACGATTTGAAAAGAAAGCCTCCAAATAGCAAGGTGGCGCAAACCGCAAAATTTCAAAGAAACCCTGTTTTCTTCCCCTACACCCCTGTGTTTCCTCAATGCCCAATCCCTGCTACCCTCATATATATGCAATAAAAAGTTACTCATGTCGCAACTGTTGGCTACTACTGGAACTATTGCCGCGATCGCTACTGCTGTTGTCCCCCAACAGGGTAGTGTAGGTATTGTGCGGGTTTCTGGTTTCCACGCTCTAGCCATTGCTCAAACTTTGTTTTATGCCCCTGGAAAGCAAGTTTGGGAAAGTCACCGCGTTCTCTATGGTTACATCCGCCACCCCCAAACGCGCCAGATAGTAGATGAAGCTTTGCTACTAATTATGAAAGCACCCCGTTCTTACACCCGTGAAGATGTGGTGGAATTTCATTGTCATGGGGGGATTATGGCAGTGCAGCAGGTGTTACAGTTGTGTTTAGAAAATGGTGCAAGGCTGGCACAACCAGGAGAATTTACACTCCGCGCCTTTTTAAATGGACGATTAGATTTAACTCAAGCTGAAAGTATTGCTGATTTGGTGGGAGCTAAATCACCCCAAGCTGCTCAAACTGCTTTAGCCGGGTTACAGGGGAAATTAGCTCACCCTATCCGTCAGTTACGCGCTCAATGTTTGGATATTTTGGCAGAAATTGAAGCTCGAATTGATTTTGAGGAAGACCTACCCCCGTTGGATCATAAACAGATAATATCAGATATTGATAGCATTGCCGCAGAAATTAGTAAATTATTGGCAACTAAAGATCAAGGGGAACTGTTGCGTACAGGGTTAAAAGTAGCAATCGTAGGCCGTCCGAATGTAGGTAAATCAAGCTTATTGAATGCTTGGAGTCAGAGCGATCGCGCCATTGTCACCGACTTACCAGGGACAACCCGTGATGTAGTGGAATCCCAGCTAGTAGTGGGGGGTATTCCGGTGCAAGTGCTAGATACAGCAGGCATTCGAGACACAATAGACCAAGTAGAAAAAATTGGAGTAGAGCGATCGCGTCATGCTGCAAATACAGCAGATTTAGTCTTATTTACCATTGATGCTGGCACAGGTTGGACAGATGGGGATCAAAAAATCTATGCCCAAGTACAACACCGTCCCTTAATTCTGGTGATTAATAAAATTGATTTAGTAGATTCACAATTCCTGAATGCTTTAGCATATCCCAACCACATTAAGCATATTGTTTATACAGCCGCCGCCCAAAATCAAGGAATTGACTCTCTAGAAACCAAAATTTTAGAGATAGTTCATACAGGAAAAATTCAAGCTGCCGATATGGATTTAGCTATTAACCAAAGACAAGCAGCCGCACTTACCCAAGCTAAAATTGCCCTATCACAAGTACAAGTCACAATTGCCCAACAATTACCTCTAGATTTTTGGACAATTGACTTAAGAGGTGCAATTCAAGCCCTAGGAGAAATCACCGGAGAAGAAGTAACAGAATCTGTACTAGATCGCATTTTTAGTAAATTCTGCATTGGAAAATAATCCTAATAAAATCACCTTATACCGTTCCCTACTCTGCTGAAGCAAAAATCTCTGCGTACCTCCGCGCTTTACTCAGCGTACCTCTGCGTTTCAAAATATTATCTGTACCTCACTTAAGCTATATATGTCTTTTATTAATGAAAATGATCATACTAATGCCTTAATTGTCGGCGCGAGTCAAGGTATTGGTTTAGGTTTTGTCAAAAAATTGCTTGCAGATGACAGAATTACCAAAGTTTATGCCACCTATCGTCAAGCACAATCTGCCACTGAATTGCTAGCGTTAGCAGAGCAACATCCTCAACATCTTACTTGTTTGACATTAGATATTACTAATGAATTACAAATTGCTGAAACTATCCAAAAAATCCGTACTCAAACCGATAAATTACATTTAGTAATTAACTGTGTAGGATTACTACACGACGGTGATTTACAACCAGAAAAAAGTTTAAGACAAATTAACCCCAATCATTTATTACGTTACTTCCAAGTAAACAGTATTGGTGCTGTGCTATTAGCTAAACATCTTTTACCATTATTGCGCCATCATGACTCTGCAATTTTTGCGACCATATCAGCTAAATTAGCCAGTATCGGTGATAATCAATTGGGTGGATGGTATGGTTATCGCGCCTCTAAAACCGCCCTGAATATGTTTATGAAAAATGTGGCAATTGAATATAGTAGAAGTTGTCCTCAAACTATAGTTGTAACATTACACCCTGGTACAACTGATACACAACTTTCTCGACCATTTCAAAAAAATCTTCCGGCAAAGCAATTATTCTCAGTTGAACGGACTGTTACACAACTACTTACTGTCATTGAACAACTGCAAAAAAGCGATAGCGGAGAATTTTTTTCTTGGGATGGCACTAGATTACCTTGGTAGGCAACTAATTTCAGTAGATGACAAATTTCTCTGTTGAGGCTGGGTGTAGGGTGTAGGGTGTGGGGTATAGGGAAAGAATTAAATTGATCAATCGCTATAATTACCCAAATAATTGCAAAATAAATGCAGTTTGTCTGGTGGCTACCGAGAAATGCTGACTACACTTGCTGACGCACAAAATTTACTTTCTGACCTCATCGCCCGCTACTCATCCCGTGTAGATTATTTAATGATTCGCCTAGAGGAAGCAGAAGGTACAGATATCTTGTTGCGTGGCGACAAGGTGGAAACTCTCAGTGAAGGAATTTCTGTTGGCGGACATATCCGTGCTTGTTATAAAGGTGGCTGGGGGTTGAGTAGTTTTAACCAACTTTCTAGTATTAAAGAACGCATTGAGGAAGCAATTGCATCAGCGCGGATGGTAGGTGATGAAGCAACTTTACTTGCTCCTATTGACCCAGTGCAAGCAGTGTGCAGTCTACCCTTGACAGGTAAAGATCCCCGCCAAATACCCCTCGCCCAGAAAAAGGAGTTATGCGATCGCTATACTGAATTATTAAAGGCTCAAGACCATCGTATTACTACTACCTCGGTTCGTTATAGCGATAGTTCCCAAAGAATTATCCTCGCCACTTCCGAAGGCACTCTCATCAATCAATCTTGGGTAGACATGGAAATGCGCTTTGCCGCTACCGCCAAAAATGGCGAAACTGTGCAAACTGGTAGGGAAACTACAGGTTCTCGTAAAGCCTACGAAGATTTAGTAAATTTGGATGCACAGGTAAAAAGTGCCGCCCAAAGGGCTGTTGCAGCCTTATCGTTACCACCAGTCAAAGGCAATACCTACACTGTAGTGATTGATCCCATTCTCACAGGCTTGTTTGTTCACGAAGCTTTCGGACATCTTTCCGAAGCTGATATGGCTTACGAAAATCCCGACTTACTAGAAGTTATGACCATTGGACGGCAATTTGGCCCCGAAGAACTACAGATTTTTGACGGTGCAGCCCCAGAAGGACATCGCGGTAGCTATTTTTACGATGATGAAGGCACACCAGCCACCACCACCCAACTGATTAAAGATGGTATTTTAGTTGGTCGTTTACATTCTCGTGAAACCGCCGGTAAATTAGAAGAAGCCCCCACAGGTAACGCTCGCTGTCTCAATTATCACTATAACCCCATCGTTCGCATGACTAATACTTGGATTGAACGGGGTAAAACACCAGTGGCAGATTTATTTACTGACATTAAAGAAGGAGTATATGCGCGTAATTGGCTGGGTGGCATGACAAATGGGGAAATGTTCACCTTTAGCGCAGGGGAAGCCTGGATGATTAGAAATGGCGAAATTGCTGAACCAGTCAAAGATGTGACGCTTTCTGGTAATGTTTTTCAGACTTTGGCAGATATTGAAGCCATTGGTGATGATTTTTACTGGGATGAATCCGGCGGTTGTGGTAAAGGTGGGCAAAATGGTTTACCTGTGGGTTGTGGTGGCCCTAGTCTGCGAATTAGAGATGTAGTAGTAGGAGGAGAAATTTAAAGAGATTTGTAATGCGATCGCTCTACTTTATCTATCTTTTAATAGAGGTAGAAATATTTCCCCAGACTGCTAAAAACTTCTGAACTCAGTTGTTACAATCACCCCAGCCATAAAAAAATTACTGAAGGTGTTAGTTATGACTGATGAAGTGAAGCCTAATCCTAGTGAAGCTCCTACCCATGATGCACAATTAGTAGCTGAAAGCATAGTGAATGGTGAAGCAAAAGCACCAGAGGTTGATTTTAACGCTGACTATGCAGCAGCACAGCAATTGAGTCAAGGTGCTAAAGTCGAAACACCCTCTAAGCCTGAAAATAAAACATCTCAACCCGAAGCCACAAAAATTGCAGCTCAACCCACCGGTAATCCCGATGATTATTTAAAACTTGCTAAAGAAGTAGGAGCATCTCACAATGAAGGTGTAACTGAAATCAGTGATGATTTATTACACCAAGCTCTAGAAAAAGGTCAACCTAAAAAATAGTAATCATTTAACTAGGGGTGCAAAAACTTGCGCCCCAAATACAGTTTAGTTAGTTTTGATAAATTAAAAATACTGACCCAATGAACCCAGGGTTTTCTAGGTAGATTTTATTTCTGTAATACAATCCTGGCGACATACCCCCATCAAATAAAATCCCTTCTTGAATTTTACCTAAACAATTGTAGTGGGCAATTCCCTCTAGAACATCATCAAATTTATCTGGTGTTAACTCTTGATTAATTGCAGATACTTCAATGTTAGAATTAGCTTTTATATCATTCACTAAAAAAATCACATAACCTTTGTTTGTAATAGCTGCCATAGAACGATTAGTGGCTTGTTTACAGGCGAATTGACCTAAATCTCGACAAATATCTTTAAACTTACCTTGACTGTAAAATCTGCCATTACCACCTACTAAATTATAATTAAGAATATTATTTTTTCTTCTGCCGACTTGAATTGTCGCCTTTCTTTGCTGGGGCTTACCGCCAGAAATCCCAAAGGAAGAACGCCTATTTTTAAAATCTCCTGCATACTCAATTCCACGAGAAATATTTAAGCCTTGAGGCTTATTTTCAGTATCTATATAGTCAGCGTTAATAGCTGCTATTGGTCTTTTACCATTTAACTGAGAATTAGCATCAGTAATCAATTCACGAAACAATTTTGGTGTATATTCTCTACGAATTTTACCTCTAGGATCTTGAGCATAAATCTGATGAGATAAACCCAAATTAACTTTAAAATCTAGTGCCTCTGACCTAGGATTAAAAATAATTACATGATTGATGCCTTTAGCAAATTTCTCCCCCCGATTATTAGTTTGAAAAAATTCAATACTAAATTTACTATCTTCACCAGCACAAGTTTTTGCAGTTTTAGCTACTGAACTAGCATCAATTTTTTTACAACCTGATAATAAACTGAGAGTGAAAGCAAGTAAAGAAAAAGCAACTATTTTTTGTAAATACATCATGAAAACGCTGTAACAATTAGCAATAAACTAACGTCCCGCTTCGCTCTAAGCGCAGCTATAAATATAACAGTCGAAAATAAAAACCCGCTACAGCATAACTCTAGCGGGTAATAATTGAAACTTTAAATGCACCTTAAATATTGGAAACTGAGGAAGTCATCACATGATTTTCTTCCACTATTACCTTCCTAAGAAAGCCATTCTAAAACAGCTTCTTCTTTAGTATTGGTGTTACGAGATGGGGTTTCACGATTAAATTTCATATGAATTGAGCGTGTTTGCTCACCATCAGCTGCAACAGCCATAATGGGGTAGTCAATTAGACCATCTTGGAAGGACATCTGGAAGCGGAATGTACCATCGGGATTGAGCTTGATGGGACGGCCACCAATTGTAACAGTCGCATCTGGTTCAGTTGCACCGTAGACAATTAACTCAGCGTCAGCAATTAACCAGAACTTGCGAGGACGTACAGGCACGGCGGAAGCGGAGAAACCGACACCAGACATTCCTACACCAGACATATTGATGCCGGAAGCGGTGGGAACTGCCCACATCCCTACACCAGAGGGGAAGACATAGGAACTGATAGCTTGTTCAGGACGCACAGAACCAGGAACGTGCTGCATAGAACCGAATAGAGAACCAGCAACCCGTTGCGCTTCGGCAGACTCTGCCATGCCAAAAATTTGGTCGTAGATGGGGTTGCCATTTGCACCCACTGCGGCTGCTTTCTTGGCAGGGGGGACGAGTTCGTACAGGGTTTTGCCGCGTAAATCTTCCTCAAAGTTAACAGTGATGAAGACATCTTCAATCCAGTCGGAGGGATAAACAGGAGGAATGTGAACACGAGCTGAACGAGCTAGCACCAACCAACGGCCATCAAAAGCACGATAACCGATATCAACAACATAATCGCGATCGCTCACTGGAATGGGAATATACCATTCCCTAGCTAGTTCATCGGCAGGATACTCTTGGATGCTGTGGGGGCTTTGATACTCAAGATTTATATCGGTAACGTCATAAATCCGCAGTGCTAGTTGCTGTCCCCCTTGGCGACGCAAGTCTTCTTTATGGTCGTTGGGAATGTCCCAGTAAGCATAAGCCCACTGAGGATCACGCGGTAACAGAACAATCCGGCTTTCACCGTAACCACCTGGTAAATCTGCCAAGCCTTCATCCACATCAGCTAGAGATCCACCAGTCCGATCTTCTTGACCTAGTTCAAATTTTGCTGCTTCCACGGTTTCCTGTGCCTCCACTGAACGAGATGGGTTAAGCGATGCTTTTTGACGCTGAACTTCTTGAATTGATGCTAGTAACTGAGATTTCCGCATCCGGCTATAACGAGAGATGCTAAATTCGCTGGCAACTTTCCGTAGTTGCCGCAGTGTCATCTCTTCTAGCGGTGGGCGTTCTTTTGCCATAAATTTTGGCCTCCAGTAGTTTGAAAGGTAAATGATTTCCCTGGGTAACAAAATACTTAATAAACTTCTTTTATCCCAGATGAATTTCTTATGCCTGACTCCTGGCTTTGCCCAGTGTGTTTTTTAGTGTTTTGTTAAATAAAGGTCACTTCCTTTCAATTTCTTACTCATGCCAAAATCAGCACTTTGGGATTAAGAGGAGTCACTTGTTATTAAGTTTGTTAAATGAATATTAACTATTAGGCCTGGGTAGGGATCAAGGGGTGTCAACAGGCTTTTTTACTTAATTCACGAACTTATAAGCTATTTTGGGATCAAATTGTTATGTTTTCTTGACATTTATACTGGTTAATAGGTGATTTATGTCAAAATTTCCTGACAATAACGTTTTGTAGCAACAAGATTAAACATAATTATATGTATTGCAACCAGCAACTAGACAGCAAAAAAGCTGCCTTAGTGATACCAGCACCTAAAACATTAGAGATACAAACAAAAATTGAGATTAATTGACAACGGCTGTCATGCTCTGAATCCGCCAAATGCCATCTTGACGAACTAATTCATAACGCACACGGACATTTTCATCACTGGAATTTCTTCTTTGACCATTTTCGTAGAATTGCGTGATTTCTCTGACGGTGGCTCTGACTAAGGCACGATTAGGATCTCTATCAAATTTATTGACATTTTCAATTCTGACGCTATGGCTATACATCCGATACCTATCTGTGGCTCTCAGTTGTTGGGCAGTAAATCGCCACTGAGACAAAGCAGAACCAGTTAAAATATCTCCTAAAGCTTCAACCTCATGGTTAGGCCCCAAAGCTGAAGCTTTAGTAGATAGCCAAGTTTTAATCACTCCTTCCGCTATTGCTTCTGTCAGCACTCCATCCTGGGACTGTAAAGCACCGTTACTTTCCAGTGTGGCTATTAGTGGTTCATTGAGTTGAGTTAAAAATGATTCTGCCTGTAAACTAGGTGCTGGGAAAAACAGGTTTCTAACTGCACCAAAAATAGTTGAGACTAACAGCCAAAAAACTAATATCCCTGCCATAGAGATAAATACAGTCCACACTAACCTTGTTTTTCGATCTAACGTACCAACAAAGTGACGCTGTGGGTGGGGACGATGATGCTCTTGATTCAGGGTTTGAGTGGGTTTGCGTCGCCTGCGCTTGGTGGTTGGACGGGGTGCAGAGCTTTGATGCTGATTAGCTCTAGCTGTACGCTGCACACCAGACATTTGAGTAGGAGGTGTTTCTGGCGGTATGCCAGTATAGGGGGGTATGGGAGCAGTATTTTCTCTAAAGGCTGTAAAATTGCCTGCTGCTACTCTGTTGTTTGGGGTTTCTGGTAACTCTGGGTCTGGTATTCTGTGGGGATCAGACTCAGGTCGAGTCTTAGCACTAACGTGACTACGATGTTGACTACGATTAATGACTTTCCACTCATTAGTAGTTTCTGCATCCGTCGGCAAAGCTTCTAGATAAGCTTGGACTTGGGGGTTGGCAAAATAATCTTTTAGGGATGCTTGCTGCTTTACTAAATCCCGAAAATGGGGAAATACTTCATTTTGTAGCCATTGTTCGGCATAAAGACATAAACCAGGGAGTAAATCTGGTGAATCTTGAGATTTTTCTCGAATAAACGCTAAAGATTCATATTCTTGGCTCAGTTCTAACACCCGTGATGCTTCTTCAGTTTGCCCCAATAACAGCGCACACAGAGACTGTTCTAAATGTACATCTTGCCGTTTAGCTAGACGGATGAGCATTTGCTTGGCATGACGAATTAAAGCGGGTTGGTGGTGGGTAAACCCCCTGGCAATGGAGGCATAAACAGCTAAATAGGTAGCCACAGCCGAGGGGCGTTTACTTTCCGCTTCAAACAGCTTGTGTTGTTCAGCAACTGTTAAGTAGTGGCGTAATTGCTGGATGAATCGGAGAAAGTCATCAATACTTAACCCTGATTCATCATAACCAGTGCCGTCAATGCCACCGCGATCGTCCAAGATATTTTGCAGTAATTCCAGACCTTGATGACGTTCGACAGTTTTATCTAGAGGCAATGCCAGTAATTCTAAAATCCGGTAGGGACGTAATTTATAAAGGTCGGACTGAATTTCTGCCTGGACATTAGGAAATAGCCCTTCACGAGCTAACATTTCTTGTCCGGTTTCTAGGGAAATCGCCGCACTTTCGTAATGACCTTGCTGCCATTGCTCACGACCCAATTCTAAACAAGCAAGGGCAACAGTCAGAATAATATCTGGGCGTTCAGCATTTTGGAGGAGTTCCTCCGTAGCCAAATGAATGCCTCGTTTTGGCACGACACCGTTGTCATTCCCCAAATAAGTACGACCTAGTTTCAGCACTAGCTCGTATTCTCCTAGCTCTTGCAAGATCAGTAAAGCACCAACTAACTCGTCAGGGGCAATTTCAATGCTGAGATTGTGAGCATGAAATTTACCCTGATTGTTGTTGTAACGATTTTCTAGTGTGACTTTGGCATTACCAGGACTATCTGGGTCATAGGCATGAGCAAGATATAACTGGTCGTAACTACTACGTTCCTTGGGATCTGATAAAACCACGTAAGCTTCTTCTATAAGTTGTTTACGGGAAGCAATTGCTGCTTGGGAATACTCTCTACGCGGCAATTGTACAGTGCGATCGCTATATGCTTGCCGCAACTGTTCCTCACTTGCCGCTAATGGTAGCCCTAAAATTCGGTAGTAATCAAGCGGAATTCGCACAGCCTACTTCCCCTGCACCGTGATCAACATAATCCACCTAGAGCATTCCAGGCATGTAAAACCGTGCCATAATCATACGGTGAATAATACCGTGCCGGACTTACACTATAAGTGTATATTGCAACAATGAATTTTGTTGCCTCCCCAAATTTGTGTCATATTCTAGTACCAACATTTTGTCTTCGGCTAGGAAGTGCTGATACTTTGTCTTAATTCTTAGTAATTTTCCTGAGAATAAATGTTATCAGTTTTTGAACCTATAAAACTGAACTAGCATAGTTAGTTGTACAAGGCTTGCTTCCACAGCAAAGTATGATTTATTTTGATTTCAACATAGTCAGACTAATTGCACATTCTTATTATGTTATCCGTTAACACTTAACGAAACTTATAGAATGAATGTGTGATTTCAAAGCCTCATAGCTGATCTGAATATGCAGTTAAAGATGCACCGCCCCAAGTATATATACTGATAACTTTAAAGAAACAACATCATATCACAAGGAGAAAATTATTACAACCTACAAATATATACTTTAATAGTGAACGGTGTTAGGTAAACACTTATCAGTTAAATACGAAGGCACAACAACACCGCAATTGGTGTTTCGATTGCCCCGCATAGTCCGTCAGGGCTGATAACTGATAACTGATAACTGATTTTAGGATCTAGGGGTGGAATTTCCTGAAATTGTTCATAGATATGCAGAAACCAAGCTATCCTGAGTGATAGCCTATGAACTGAAATGGGGAAGAACAAGGTGCTAAAAAAGAAATTGAGAATGAGGCTGAGATAGTCATATATAGATATGTGAAAAATAGCAAATTCACCCTGTTTTTTTCCTGAATATTCTTTAAAACAGTTTTTGGTGCATAAATATCCCTGGTTGACTCTAGCAAAACTTCTGTAGAGAAAAAACTTGTTGAGAGAACAACCTATTGAAAATGGTAAATTTCGATTTTAGGACAGGAATACGAAAAAATAATGGTTCAAGAACGCGCATTACCTAAATTTGATACTGCTACCGCCCAGATCACCAAAGAAAAAGGCTTGCTTTTATACGAAGACATGATATTAGGGCGTTTTTTTGAAGACAAATGCGCCGAAATGTATTACAGAGGCAAAATGTTTGGTTTTGTCCACCTGTATAACGGGCAAGAAGCAGTTTCCACCGGCGTAATTCAAGCCATGCGTCCGGGGGAAGATTTTGTCTCCAGCACGTACCGCGATCACGTTCATGCTTTGAGTGCGGGAGTACCCGCAAGAGAAGTCATGGCAGAACTCTTTGGCAAAGCCACCGGTTGTAGTAAAGGACGGGGTGGTTCGATGCACATGTTTTCTGCCGAACATCGCTTACTCGGCGGTTATGCTTTTGTAGCAGAAGGCATTCCCGTAGCGGCTGGTGCAGCTTTTCAAAGTAAATATCGCCGAGAAGTTTTAGGCGATCGCAATGCTGATCAAGTAACAGCTTGCTTCTTTGGCGATGGTGCAGCTAACAACGGGCAGTTTTTTGAAACCCTGAATATGGCAGCCCTATGGAAATTGCCAATTATCTTCGTCGTTGAAAATAATAAATGGGCAATTGGCATGGCACACGATCGCGCCACCTCCGATCCAGAAATTTACAAAAAAGCCAGCGTGTTTAACATGGTAGGCGTAGAAGTAGATGGTATGGATGTATTAGCAGTCCACTCTGTCGCCCAAGAAGCCGTCGCCCGCGCCCGTGCAGGGGAAGGGCCAACCTTAATCGAAGCCCTCACCTACCGCTTCCGTGGTCACTCTTTAGCAGATCCAGACGAACTGCGGAGCAAAGCTGAAAAAGAATTTTGGTTTTCCCGCGATCCCATCAAAAAGCTAGGTGCTTACCTCATAGAGCAGAACTTAGCAGATGAAGCAGAATTGAAAGCGATCGAGAAAAAAATTCAGGAAGTAATTGACGATGCCGTAAAATTCGCCGAAAGCAGCCCTGAACCAGATCCTAGCGAATTGTATCGCTTTATTTTCGCAGAAGACGAGTAGAGGAGGCAGGGGAGCAGGGGAGCAGGGGAGCAGGGGAGCAGGGGAGCAGGGGAGACGAGGGAGACGAGGGAGACAAGGTAGACGAGGGAGATTTTTACCCCAATGCCCAATGCCCAATGCCCAATGCCCAATGCCCAATGCCCAATGCCCAATGCCCAATGCCCCATGCCCCATGCCCCATGCCCCATGCCCCATGCCCCATGCCCCATGCCCCATGCCCCATGCCCCATGCCCCATGAGGAATCATCCTGTGTTTAGTATTGCCACTCAACAACAACAGTACAAAACCTATATCCTTTCTGATGAAACAGCCGGTTCTCATCTGGAAGTAGTGCCAGAACGCGGTGGAATCATTACCCGTTGGCGAGTCAAGGGGGAAGAAATTCTCTACCTAGACACAGAACGCTTTACCAATCCAGAGTTAAGTGTTAGAGGTGGAAACCCCATTTTGTTCCCCATTTGCGGCAACTTACCAGATAACACCTACACCCTCAACGGTAAGCAGTACACCCTCAAGCAACATGGTTTTGCCCGTGATTTACCGTGGGAAGTAACCGAGCAAACTACTACCGATAAAGCTGCACTCACATTGGTTCTCAACAGCAACGAGCAAACCAAAGTGGTTTATCCCTTTGATTTCCAAATAGTTTTCACTTACGAAATCCAAGGAAATACACTCTCAATTCAGCAACACTACCACAATCTGTCATCTACACCATTGCCATTTTCGGCTGGTTTTCATCCTTACTTCCTCACAGGGGATAAAAATCAGCTAGAATTTGCCATTCCCTCTCAACAGTATCAAGACCAAAAAACGAAAGAAATTCATCCGTTTAACGGTAATTTCGATTTTAGTCGGGATGAAATTGATTTTGCCTTTGGAGAGATTACCAGTCAATCTGCTAGTGTGACAGACCATAGCCGCAAGCTCAAACTGACTTTAGACTCGGACAATATCTTTTCTATGCTGGTCTTCTGGACGCTTAAAGGTAAGGAATTTTATTGTCTAGAACCTTGGACTGCACCCCGTAACGCCCTGAATACAGGTGAGAAACTGACTGTCCTTGAACCAGGAGCTAGTTACACTGCATCGGTGAGATTAACGGCAAATTTTTTCTAGTTACCCCTTTACAAATCCCCGGCTCTTAGTGCTATAATTGTGAAGTTGCGAAATGCAACGCGGGTCGCTAACTCAACGGTAGAGTACTCGGCTTTTAACCGATTAGTTCCGGGTTCGAATCCCGGGCGACCCATTCAAGGACTTTCAATTAAAAAAATATAGTATCACCTTGATGGCAAGGGAGCAGGGAGCAGGGAAAGACAGTTGTTTTGAATCACAAGTTATAAAGACGTAGCACTGCTACGTCTTTTTGATTAACTCGCTTTGGCATTTAAAGCATATTCCCTGAACCTTTCTAAATCGGCTTGAATGGTTGATTCCACGGCTCGCCCTAAAAATAGGTTATCCATGATTTTGCCGAGTATACCGGGAATAGCATAAGATACTGTCATTTTGACGATACTACTACCGTGGCGATCGTAAAAGCGGATTGCGCCCTGATTCGGCAAGCCATCCACCGACTCCCACTGAATAATTTGGTTAGGGACAACTTTGAGGATGCGAGATTTCCAACTAAAGTCTAGTCCGCCAGTACTCAGTTTCCAGAGGGAGATGTCTGGATTATCAGGGGTAATTTTCACTGAATCAATCCATTTCATCCACTTGGGCATTTGCTCTAGGTCAGACCATAAGCCCCAGACTAAATCAATGGGGGCTTCGACTTCAACCTGTACGCTATGTTCTAGCCAATCAGCCATTATTTTTCGATGTTTAGATTTGATGAGGTTAGTCGCTCTATCTCTATTGTTTAATATTTTCGAGAATGACTTTGGCGGCGCGTCTGCCAGAAATTGTTGCTCCTTCCATGCTGTCAATGTAGTCTTGCTGAGTATAGCTCCCTGCTAAGAAGAAGTTAGGCACAGGGGTTTTTTGATCTGGGCGGTAGACATCCATGCCTGGAGCTTCACGGTATAGGGATTGGGCTAATTTTACGACGCTGTACCAAGTCATATTTAACTCCCGTGATGAGGGGAATAATTCATGGACTTGCTTGAGGACGTGTTGGGCGATCGCTTCGTTACTTTCCTTAATAAATGGATCTCCCGGTGTCAGGACTAGCTGTAACAATGATCCCTGTCCTTGGCGATAATAGTCACTAGGGCTAGTCAAAGCCAAATCCGCAAAACAAGAAAAATCAGCGTCAGCAGTGTAGAGTAAATTATCTATCCCGGCTGCCTGATTTAGTTGTTTACGTTTTTCTTGATCTTGCAGTTCCGTCACCCAACCATCAAATCGTAACTGTACGGTGGCAACTGGTACTGCTTCTAATTGATAAATATTATTAAATTCTGACCACTTGCGCCATTCTTGAGGCAATACGCGCTGAATGCCTGGGACATCACAAGCACAGAGATAGGCATCAGCCGTAATTAATTCTGTAGTATCCCCTTGGGCAACTACTAAGCCAGTGACACGGGTTTCTCCCTCTACTTCCGCAAACTGAATTTCCCGCACTTGGCGACGAGTGTAAATTTGTGTACCTCTATCTGCTAAATATTTGAGGATGGGTTTGTGGAGGTATTCATCGGGAGAACCTGTCAACATTCGCAGTACAGATGCTTCGCTGCGGACTGCAAAAAATTGGAAGATGGTTAACATACATCTGGCAGAAATATTTTCGCAGTCAATGAATCCCAAAGCATAAGCAATGGGATTCCACATCCTTTTGATACTGCCATTGCTACCGCCGTGACTGCGAAACCAATCAGCAAAACTAATTTTATCTAAGTTGCGGATGGTTCTCATCGCTCCATCAAAGTCTACTAATCCCCGCACGATGGGGCTAGTACCAAGAGCGATCGCATTTTGTAGCTTATCCTGTAACGAGAGTTGAGAAGTCGTAAAAAATGCTTTCAACCCATTAAAAGGCGCACCTGTGAAGAAGCGAAAATCTAAAGCACCAGTGCGTCCCCCCCTGTTAATAAAAGTGTGGGTGTGTTCTTTGAGGCGTAAATTTGATAACGCCCCTACTTTTTCCATGAGATCGAACAGTTGGTAGTAGCACCCGAAAAATACGTGTAGCCCCATTTCAACGTGATTACCATCACTATCAATCCAACTGCCAACTTTACCCCCAACAAACGGACGGGACTCAAAAATTTGGACTTCACAGCCTGCATCAGCTAAATCCACTGCGGTTGCTAGCCCAGCCAATCCCGCACCTACAATTGCAACGCGCATTCCGTCTTTCCTTTTCAGTTTCTTTACAAATTGTAACTGGCTTGGTGTCGGAATTTGCTACTTATCTCTAGCGAGGCTTGATTTTGAGTGAGGGCAAAGTCATGCACCTGATGATCAATATGATTGTATTACCCTGCTAATTGTCTGTTGTTAGATGCACTTGATCTCAAGCTTAGTTTTTCCACTAGACAAATTTTTGTCAAAAATAGTGGATTTAAAACCGCTTTATAGATATTGATTGAGTAGTCAAAAGATTTGTTGTCATCACATCAAAATACTCTCTACCTACTCACTTCTTTGCTGTCATCTGATACAGGTAAACTTCTAATCAGTTCCCGAATTACATCAGTTGCAGGTCTACCTGTCTGTTGACAGTATTTTTCCAGCTTCTCTGCTTCCTGTGCAGCTAAATTCACAGTTATACGTTTAACGGCCCATTTTTTATTAGTCATTATCATGCTATTTGCTGTGTATTAACATCATCAAAAACAACTAAATTGAGGATGAAGACGATAAGATTATCAGAATTTGTGTCGAGAAACAAGTGATACCGACTATAGGCTAAATGTTCCTTTTGTCAAATATTTCATGGTTTTTCAAGAAAATAGAATCACTGTCTCCTAAAGCGATGAGGATAATAGTACCGACTCACTGTTTCAAGGCATATTGTTAGCCAGAGTAAGTGGAAGTCTGACTATTAAATTGCGACAAAGAAGTTAAGTTAATCAGTTGCCATACCATCTATCTCTCTAGAGTTTTAATTGTCTAAAAGCCAGGATTTTTTCATTTGATAATCAACCATGACTTGCAGTTAATCATGCAAATAAGATGCAATGATTAAATATCTCGACCTATCTATGATTAGCTGCGGCATATCTCCATGAGTTTGAGAATGAAAGCAATAAATGAGGCAACAACTCCATCAGCTTTTTATGGTGTTGTTGTATGGCTATTATAGCGGCATTTTTTGTGCTTTATAAAAACTTCATTCAAGGATAAAATTCGATGATTTTGGGTGTTTATAAGAAAAACATAAAGAGAAAATAGTAATACTTAAATTTATAGTTAATCTTATCGATTTTTCATCAAATATGTAAGTTAACAACATAATTCATTCTTAGATTTTTCACCAAATATTGTTGTTTCTAAAAAAAATAACTATTGTAATTACTGATTCCTTAGTCAATTAAGTCATTATCTACCGTTTTAAGTTACCCAAGTATTTATTAGAAATAACTAGAAAATGGGTGATTTCATGAAAACTTGATAAAGTCACCAGGTAATGACATCGAGTGAGCAAGGAAGGAAAAGAACGGAAACATTGGCCATTACGCACTCACTCAGGAAGGTTGTTGAGTGCTGATGGTTAACAGCGAAAACGAAAAGATGCCCGACACCATATTTGTGTGAGAGTTGTGATTTTTTGCTGACTTGTGGGGGAGGATGAGTGCATAAGTACCCAAGCCAAATTAATTGCACATAGTTATTGAAAGTAAAAATATCTGTAGTCCTTACCTGTTCCCCCTATACTGTTCCCTTTCCTAAATAAAAGAAGCGGCTACCTTTTTGGTAGCCGCTATCGTAGATGAGGAAAATAGGTAGGAATTGAATTTTGTGGAACTACTTATTCCAATTGAAATTGGGGCATTAATTGGAGAGTACCAATACCTAAATCTTTAGGTGAGAGCGATCGCGCTTCAAATAAAGCCATCATATCTCGCAATTGTGGATTACCACGGGAAGCACCGGTTAAGCCTTTGGCAATGATTAAGCCACAATAACCTTTGGTATTCTTACAGCGTTGATTCCATTTTTTCCGAGCTTCTACATGAATGGGGTCTTCATCCAAAAATTCTCCGAATAAAAATAATTCCCCATTGTGAGTTTGTAATAAACCTAAATCATAGCGATCGCCATCAAAGGGATCAGTACCAGGGTTAAAGCAAATAGCGTTAAGACCACCAGCTGCTTCAATAGTTTCTATAACAGTTTTCGCTTTAGGGCGGGAAGTTTGAATCACAATGACTGGCAATCCATCACCGACTGATTTAATTTCACCAGCTTGGTGATAGGTGACTCCCTTTCGCAGATACTCCAGCATCTCCCAAGAGATCACACCCAAGCTGAGAAAAGAGTCTTCGGGAATTAAGTCATCTCGCAGGGAACGAAAGGCACTCTCATCTAGGTCATCTATTTCTTCTTCTGAGATACTAAAGTCTGTCATTTCCTCTAATTCGTCCGCCAGTTCTGGCAGAGTAGCAACAGTGACAGAGACTGACTTAGTATCTTCCTTAGCTTCAGGTAGAGAAATGCGATAGCGATGACTCAAACTAGGGAAATCGTCTGTATACAGTTGATGACGGTGATCACGGATAAAGCGAGAAAGACTTTCTAAAGCTAAGAAGACAATTATGGCTTCTTCCTCATATAAAACCGATTTGAGTCCTTCTAGGGGGTGGATAGTGCCAAAGGTAGGGGTAATTTCCGATAAAGCTAAATCAGCTAAATCCTCAAATTCATCTTCATCATCAATGTCATCACCGCTCTCAAAAGTCAGAAATAGACAATCTTGTTTGAGAAAAGCTTCTTCTAAATGCCCTGGTGAATCATCATCTTGTAAAACTGCGGCACGAAATCGCTTGAGGGAATCTTCGGAACGGTAAAACAAAATGCCATATTCCATCCCCAACATTCCCATAATTGAGGCGTAGAGTGTGCCAATATCCCACTTATTAATCTCTATAGATAAGATTTGCTGTTCTTCTAGAAACTCCCAAGGAGCAGCTTGCCACATGGCAAATGCTTTCTCGTGTAAAGCTTGGGCATACTTTGGAGGTAAATCAGGGACTTGATTGTCGATAATTTCTGCAAATCCGCGAAATAGTTCGTCAATTAGAGGTAATTCTGGTGCATAGTCAATAGCAATATCTAAATCTTGCAGTACTCCACGCAGGTAAAACTGGATCTCCCTATCTTTAACCACAATTCTTTGGGGTCTGGCAGGTTTAGCCGGACTGTGGGGATGTTCCATCGCCCGCATTAAAGTACGAACGATCGCTTCTGGGCCAGTGTCTGGAGATATCACATCCATTCCCCGAACCATGCCTTGTGAACCATCCACCCAAAGAATACATTCCCCCTTGTCCTCTGAGTGGGAATGGTGGGTTGGTGATGACAACGGACGGCGATCGCCCTCCCATACAGAAGGAATTTGAGTTAATTTCTTCAGCCGACGACTGGTAGAGCGATTAAAACTTGTCATAGAGTAAGTTAACCAAAAAGAAGCAATATAAAAGTAACCTTGGGGGAATGGCTAGCCAATAATCCTATTTTGTTGGCTTTACCAAAAGGTGTTGGCGACTCAAGTTGTCACAGCGATGTATCTTTAAAAAATATCCAATCTCTAAACACACCGAGTCTCTCAATTCTAGAATAAAAACCTTTGGCTGCTTTTGACGGAGTGTTTACATTTTGGCAATGACTGTCATCATTACCGCTAGAATATATACAAAAATTGCCAGACAATCAAAATAGGGTATTCTCAGCTATTTAAGGAGTCGTAAAAGCGGATGACACAAGTAACTCAATCTCAACAGCGTGGCATACAGTTGAGTGAAGCAGCTCTGAGCCAAGTAAAGTCTCTCCAGGAAAAGCAAGGGCAAGACTTATGCTTACGAGTGGGAGTCCGTCAAGGTGGCTGCTCTGGAATGTCTTATATGATGGACTTTGAACAAGAAAGCCAGATCACTGACCAAGACGAAGTATTTGATTACGATGGCTTTAAGATAGTTTGCGACAAAAAAAGTTTGTTATATCTTTATGGCTTAATGCTCGATTACAGCAATGCCATGATTGGTGGTGGTTTTCAATTTACTAACCCCAACGCTAATCAAACCTGTGGTTGTGGTAAATCATTTGGAGTGTAGTCCCTAGCCAATAGTCTATAGTCTAATTTGGCAGAATTTTGGCTGTAGACTGTTGACTTCAAATTATGATTAGCTATTGACTATTGCCGAAATTATAAATTTCTTATGACTCAAACAGTAGAATCCCTGTTTGATACAGGTTTATCACGTTATAAAGCCGGAGAAGCTGCTGCTGATTTAATTCCTGTATTTAAAGAGGTGTGCGATCGCTCTCCTAAATCAAGTGCAGCCTGGATTTGTTTAGCGTGGTTATATCTCCTAGAAGATAAAGCTACCTTAGCATTGAAGGCTGCCCAAAAAGCTGTAAAGTTAAATCCTCAAGATCCCCAAGCAAGGGTGAATCTGGCTGTAGCTATGCTGGAAACCAACCAAAAAGGGATCAGGCAACACATTGATGTTGCCAACCAATTAATTTTGGTGAATCCCGAATGGCGGGAGGAAATTCAAAATAGTATTGAAGATGGTTTAACCAGAAAACCTGATTGGCAAAGTTTAGCAAAAGTTAAAGCCTGGATTTTAGGCGAGTAGGGGGCAGGGCAGGGGGCAGGGAGCAGGGAGCAGGGAGCAGGGGGCAGGGGGCAGGGAGCAGGGGGCAGGGAGCAGGGGGAGACAAGGGAGACAAGGGAGACAAGGGAGACAAGAGAGACAAGGGAGACAAGGGAGACAAGGGAGAAATATTTACCCTAATGCCCAATGCCCAATGCCCAATGCCCAATGCCCAATGCCCAATGCCCAATCCCCAATGCCCCATGCCCCATCCCCATGCCCCATGCCCCATGCCCCATGCCCAATCCCCAATCCCCAATCCCCAATCCCCAATCCCCAATCCCCAATCCCCAATCCCCAATCCCCAATCCCCAATCCCCAATCCCCAATCCCCAGTCGCCTATGAAAGATAAACTGTTAAATTGGCTCAACTTGATTTTAGTTGCGGATGTGTTTTTGGTTTTTTTCGGGTTTGCTTGGTTTGCGATCGCAGTTCTAGGTGACGCAAGCGGAGTTAACCTAGGTTTGGATTTGTGGCACAAACTTTGGCAACCTGTGTTTAACCCAGCGATTGGCATCTTGATGGGGGGTGCGCTCCTGAGTGGTTTAATTAGTTGGGTGTCTAAAAAGTTTAGCTCTAGTCAGTAGTCTACAGTTAACACTCAAGAGTTCAAAATGTCTTTGAGTGCTGGTTGTAAATTAGGGTATTGATATTTAAAACCGGACTCTAGAGTGCGCTTAGGTAAGACTTGTTGTCCTTCTAACACTACAATCGCCCCATCTCCTAAAAGTGCTTCCAAGGCAAATCCAGGCACAGGCAACCAGGAGGGGCGATTCATCACATCACCCATTGTTTGGCTTAAATCATTCATCCGTACAGGTTTGGGAGAAGTAGCGTTATATACTCCTTCCATGTCTGAGGTTGTGAGAGCTTGTATAATCAAGCTGACTAAGTCTTCTATGTGAATCCAAGAAAACCATTGCCTACCGCTACCAATTGGGCCACCAGCAAAGAGTTTAAACGGGGTGATCATTTTACCTAAAGCTCCCCCCAATCCCAATACAATCCCTAAACGCAGAATTACTAAGCGAACTCCAGCATCTTTGACTTTTTGGGCTTCTGCTTCCCAGGCTTGGCAAACTTGAGCCAAAAAATCTTGACCAGATGTGCTAGTTTCATCAAAAGTAGCTGTTTCACTAGTACCGTAATAGCCAATAGCGGAAGCATTAACTAAAACCCTTGGCTGAGGGTTAGCTTTCGCTATGGCTTCGACAATTTTCTGTGTGCCTAACTGTCGGCTTTTGAGGATTTTTTCTTTTTCTTCTGGTGTCCAACGTTTTTCAGCTATTGGTTCACCGGCTAAGTTAACTACACCATCACAGCCTGCAATGCTATCTTGCCAAGCACCGGATATAGTAGGTGTGTAGCCAACAATTTCTACATTAGTAAAAACTTCTTGCGGAAACACTCGACGAGCAAAAGTAGTGTTTCTGGTTAATATCAATATTTGATGACCTTGTTGGTGGAGTCTTTCTACCAACCGACTACCAACAAATCCCGTTCCGCCAGTAATTGCTATTTTCATCATGCACCTCAGCCAAATCCTTATTTTAAAGTTTTTTATCGAATTTTCAAGTTGTGTTGCTTAATTGGGCATGGGGCATGGGGCATGGGGCATGGGGCATGGGGCATGGGGCATGGGGAATTGTCCATACCCGATGATTAATTCTGTGTCTAGCTAAAAATCTACGCCCCGTTTGAGTTCTACGCCGTGGTTAGCATAGTGCTTATGACAGTACACTTCTGAGTGAATGCTGGCTAAGTCAAAGTAGGCTGGGTGATTTTGACAGCGGCCGGTAATAATAATTTCTGTGTCGCGGGGTTTGCGGAGTAAGGCTTGGACAATCGGTTCAACGGGAAGTAGTTCTAAATCAACGGTGGGATTGAGTTCATCGAGGATGATGGTTTTGTAGAGTCCAGAGGCGATCGCAGTTTTGGCAATTTCCCAACCCCTCTCGGCTTCTACGTAGTCTAATTCCTGCCGGGAATTGCGCCAAACGATCGCATCTCTACCGCAGCGTTGATGATCTACAACTTCTGGATATGATTGTCGTAAAGCGGCGATCGCTGCATCTTCTGTATAGCCGCTACCACCTTTGAGCCACTGCATAATTAATACACGGGTCGAACCTGGGTGATTGATACCCCGTCCTATAGCTTGTAATGCTTTTCCTAATGCACTAGTGGATTTACCTTTGCCTGCACCTGTATAAATTTCAATGCCATTAATCAGCAATTCTGTTGCTGTGGGATGGTGTTGCGGTTTCATTTCTGAGTGTAAATCCGCAATATCTAGTAATTCTTGGGGTGCGGCGCGCCCGGTGGCGATAATTTCTAATTCTTGGGGTTTAGATTTGAGTGTCCGCACCACTTCATCGACGGAGAGTAAACCCAAATCGAGGACAGGGTTAAGTTCATCTAAAACAACGACGGAATATAAACCAGAAGCGATCGCGCCTTTGGCAACATCCCAACCCCGTGCAGCTTCGGCGCGATCAAAGGCTGTGATCTCTTCTACTCCGAAAAATTCGGCTCTGCCTGTGCGGACTTGATCAATTAAATGGGGAAATCCACGCTGTAAGGCTGCGATCGCACCATCTTCGTCATAGTCCCGTTCTGGCCCTTTTAAGAACCGCAGCAGTAAAACGCGGTTGGAATTATTCGGTGTGTTGATTCCCAAACCAATGGAGCGCAAAACCACCCCTAAAGCCGCCTGGGATTTCCCTTTACCCACACCATCATAGACGTGTATTTGACCTGTCAGTCTTTCTGAGCGCACTTGTGCGGTGCGAATACCAATACCGTTTCTTGTCATTTGTTTAGTGAATGGTCAACAGTTTGAGAATCTTTGGGTATATTAACGAGAAATTGGAGTATACTGGCACACCAAGGAAGTAAGCCGCAACAACAGTGAGATAATTGCCCTCAGTAGTCTCCTGACTAGAGTTATACTCCCTACAGTTTAACTTTTGGTTTGAACTTGTATGTTTGAAGATATTGTTCTCCCTACAATTTGGCCTGTTGGGGTAATTCTATTTAATTTTTTGTTCTTTTTAATAGCTATTCCCCTAGAAGGTTATGTTTTTCATAGAAGGTTAAATTTTGATAAAAAATCTAGTATTTTTTATGCGATCGCTGTCAACTTATTTTCTGGTGTGATTGGTTGGCTAATATTCTTTTTCGTAGAGCCTAGATTGCCAATTCAATTGAGAAGTGAGCTAATTAATTATGTACTTTTTAATGTTGTCAAGTCTAGTAGTACCCAAGGAATTTTAATTTTAACTACTATTACAATTTTTTTCGGGACATTTTTGATGAAGTTCTTTCTCTTAAGGTTTCTAGTATATTCCTTAAGTGAAGATTTAGGTAAAACACAATCAGACCAACCTTTACTCAGCCGTTTACAATTTAGCTTGCTCAGTAAGGCTCAATTTCAAAATACGAATTTAGTGACTACTACAATTATAGCAAATTCATTGAGCTATACGGCGATTACCTTAATTTTATGGCTGAGAACTTTAAGAATATTTGCCACGTAAATATAATTTTACTACTAGAGGTATTTTAAATGAACACACTTTTCAAGGATATTTTCGGGGTATTTAAAATTTTTGAAGACATTTATGAGCGTCTGAAAAAGATATTAATTCCACCCAAGGCTTATTCTTGGCAAACCTTAATTTATTTAAGTGTGTTTTCTGGTGTGATATCTTCTTTTGCTGGAGGGTACATTAGAGACATTATTGCTCTTTGTGGATGGTTATTTTTAATTGCTGGCACTGCTTGGTACACCACTGATGATCCTCTGAAAGTGCCGGGTACTTATATGCCTGTAGGGGCAGTAATTACTGGGTTTTTAGTGGCTGTTTTTGCCTTTGGGAATCAACAAGATTTATTGACACCAATGACAATTGTACTTTGGCCAACGATAGCAGCATTAATTACAGCAATTCCAGAATTTATTGAAGGTAGCGATGTTGATTCTAAACCACGGATTCCTAAACCGGAAGCTAGGCAAAAAATTATTATTTTGGTCGGCAGTTGTATGATTATTAGCTGCTGGCTACAGTTTTATTTTGTAATTGATAAATGGTTACAAGAGTATCCCAGCTTACTAGCAGATGATTTTCAAAATAGTACCTTTGTGATTAGAACCGAAGAACGAGAAAAAGTACCTAATAATGGGGTTTTAATACTTAATCAACTACAGCCATTAGTAGAAGCAGAAATATCAGAAAAACCTTGGTCACAAGTTGAAAGATGGCTGCTAGAGGCGAATGTGAAAGTGGCACAATTAGGCAAAGGTATTTTAGATAGAAATCTATCCCAATTTGAAGAAAAAGAACTATGGCGAATTGAGCCGCGTGTGACTAATACTAAAACTGGAGGTTATGTCTTAGATTTATTGAGTATATGGACAGGGCCAAGTTCTGGTGTTAAGGGTTATTACTTAAAAAAATCATGCCGCATTGAACCATTAGCAGTAGCAAGAAATCGCAATACAAGTAGTAGTGTACCAGAAGATAAAGTTGCAGTGGCAGAAATTGCTTGCGATCGCACAATTTCCATCAAGCGAGATACACCACCACCACAACAATAGGTGCTAGAAACTGGGAAATATTTAATCATGACTAAAATATTAGTAATTGCCAAAAATGTGTTTCAGGAAATGGTGCGCGATCGCATCTTGTATATTATCGGTTTTTATGCTCTAGTATTGATTGTGGCTAGCCGTGCTTTACCGGAATATGCAGCTACTACTGAAGACAAAATGTTTTTAGATGTTGGCCTAGCAGCAATGAGTGCAATTAGTGTGATTGTTGCTATCTTTATTGGCACAGGTTTAGTTAATAAAGAAATTGAAAAACGCACGATTTTATTATTAATTGCTAAACCTGTGAGCCGTGGCGAATTGATTACGGGTAAATTTTTTGGTTTATCGGCTGTTTTAGCGGTTTTAATTGCGAGTATGACAGCTATTTATCTGCTGTTTTTGCAGGTAGAAAATATTCCCTATTCCATGCCGAGTATTTTAATTGCAGCCGCATTTTTATTACTACAATTAGCTGTTATGGCGGCTGTAGCTATTACATTTGGTGTATTTACTAGCTCTTTACTAGCTGTAGCCTTAACATTTGCAGTGTATTTAATGGGGAATATTACTCAGAATTTAGTGCAGTTGAGTCGGATGAGTCGTAACCCAGTAATGGAGAGTATAACCCAAGGTTTATATCTGATTTTGCCAGATTTATCCCGACTAGATTTAAAAAATGATGCCGTCTACGGTTTGGCTGCGATACCCGGTGTGTCTACATTACTGGGTAATGCAGCTTATGGTTTAATTTACATGACTATGTTGTTAGCGATCGCTATTTTTATCTTCTCACGCCGAGAATTTTAACTGAGTTATCAATTATCACTAAGACTCATCACCCCAGTTCCTTAATTGTAAATAAACTAAAACAAGGGTGAACCCTAATAAAACTGTAGCGGCGGCAGCAGCATAACCAAAATCAAATTGACCAAAGGCTTCTTGATAAATATAGTAAACCAGCAAGTTAGTAGTATTGAGTGGCCCACCGCCTGTAACTACATAAACTTGCTCAAAACTCCGCAAGGTAAAAATAGCAGTAGTAATTGTGGCAAAAATTAAAGTTGGTTGCAATCCCGGTAAGGTAACGTGCCAAAATTGTTGCCAACCATTAGCACCGTCTAATTCTGCTGCTTCATAGCGACTGGGGGGAATGGCTTGTAAACCTGCTAAAAACACTACCATATTAAAACCGAGTTGTTTCCACACACTCAAAATAATTAATACAGGCATTGCCCAAAATGTATCTCCTAACCAAGAAATAGGCGCAATGTTAAATAAATTTAAAAATTCGTTGACAGGGCCAGTAGACTGAAATAACCAACGAAATCCTAAACCAGCGGCCACTAAAGAAGTAATAGAAGGTAAAAAATAAGCACTCCGCAGAAAATCCCGTAGCACTATAGAACGATTTAACAAGACGGCTAAACCTAGAGGAATAATTAAACTAGGAATGACAGTAGCAACGGTAAAATAAACGGTGTTGCCAATAACTTGCCAAAAATCGGGATTCAAGATTAAACGCCAGTAGTTTTTCAACCCTATCCAATAAGTGCCTGTAGAAGTGAAACTACCAGCCGTGAAGCTGAGATAAAACAAATAAGCTATTGGCCAAATAACAAATAAACCTAATAAAATTAGTGCGGGTGTGAGAAAAGTCCAAGCGGCAAATGTATCATTATCTAACCATGACTTTCCATATTTTCTTTCCATGATAATTTTCCTCTTGGTTATTCAGCTAATGTATTGACATCCTGGTGATGCAAGAATTTTGTAGCAGCAAGCCTTTCCTGTGGAACGCTGCGCCAACTCGTAGACTATTTTGAATGTTGAATTTCCTATGACTTTCTGCCCTGATTTTACCTCTAGCCTGATTTCTCCTCATGTTAATGCTGATGAATGTACTCAAATAGCTCCTCTAAAATTGGGAATTTTAGCTTCTGGTAGCGGTAGTAATTTTGAAGCAGTTGCTCAAGCTATTGAAGACAAGCAACTCAACGCCCAAATTCAAGTTTTAATTTACAATAATCCCTCGGCTAAAGCAGCAGACAGGGCAGCTAATAGAGGAATAAAAACAGTTTTGTTAAATCATCGTGAATATAAACAGCGTGAAGCATTTGACAAAGAAATTGTCAATACATTGCGGCAATATGATGTAGATTGGGTGATTTTAGCTGGTTGGATGCGAGTAATTACATCGACATTCATTGATGCTTTTCCCAATAGAATTATTAATATTCACCCCAGTTTATTACCTAGTTTTAAAGGTATTCATGCTGTAGAACAAGCCTTACAAGCAGGGGTAAAAATCACCGGTTGCACGGTGCATTTAGTCTGT
The DNA here is from genome assembly GCF_058172895.1 of Aliinostoc maniaoense. Taxonomy (NCBI): domain Bacteria; kingdom Bacillati; phylum Cyanobacteriota; class Cyanophyceae; order Nostocales; family Nodulariaceae; genus Aliinostoc; species Aliinostoc maniaoense. The sequence goes on from NZ_CP187952.1 coordinate 1,378,745, forward strand.
TTAGAAGTAGATAGCGGTGCAATCTTAATGCAAGCAGCTGTGCCAATTTTACCAGATGACACAGCCGAAACACTCCATGCCAGAATACAAGTCCAAGAACATAAGATATTACCACAGGCGATCGCACTAGCAGCGAGAAGATAATTCGTAATTCGTAATGGGATTTCTAGGCTTGTTTTATTTTCCACAAACAGCTAGAAATCAAATTGGTGGCTATGTGAGCAACAATTGGCACTAGTAAGTTACCACTCCACAGTGCGCTGTATCCCAGTATGATGCCAATGATGGTTGCCCAAACTACATACGGCCATTGTTGCGAACCGCTCAGATGTAGAATGCCAAAGCAAACACTAGAACCGATGACTGCTAGATGATCTAATCCTAAAGCGGGTAACATGACACCGCGAAATAATAATTCTTCGCTCAATCCTGGTAGCAAACCTAACCAAATTAAGTCCGGCCAAGCTAAAGGTTTTATCACTAACTCTAAGTAATAATCAGCACTGCGGCGATAAAGTGGCCACAAGCGATAAGCTAAACCACTTAACCCGGTGATGAATAATCCTACACCTAATCCTAAAAGCAAATCCCTGGGATACCAATGCCATTCAAATAGCATAAAGTTACCGAAGTACAACCACACCCTGGCGACTATCCACAATAAAATGGCAGTGACTCCCATAGCCACTAGCACTTGGGTGCGTGTTAAGTACGGAATTTCTGGTTCAGGGTTTTGTTTTTCTACCACGGGTATTTGGGGAATGGGGTTAAGGGAAGCAGGGGGGCAGGGGGCAGGGGGAGTGTGGGGAGCAGAGGGGATTTTTGTCTAATAAGTAATGATTAATGACTTTTGACTTTTGACAACGGAGATATTTTAGGTTTTAGGGAAGTTGGGTTTATGCCTGCTTTGTGGGCTACTAATACACCTACTGCTTCTAAATATGAGTTGACTTGTATGGATTTGATGTCCAAGGCTTGGGGTGGTACTTTGATTTGGGTGTGATTTTCCTCGACGGTGATGATTTGACATGGCTTTTGGCTGAGGCTGAGTAATGCACTACTACCACAGGCGGTGGCTGGCATAATTATGGCATCTACTTGTTCTGCCCAAATGTCGGCTAGGAACGATTGGGTTAATTCCTTTTTTAATATAAATTGTGGGGCGCGACTTAATCCTACGAGTACGCTTGGTAAGAAAGTATAACCTAATTCTTCCGCCGCAGACCGAGGAGATAAATTCGGCTCTGGTGGTTCAGCAGCTAGGGCGGGTGCATGGGCGCAGGGAATTTGAAAGGTTCTGACTAATAAATGGCTAATTACGGCTTCTGCCCCTGCTATTGGGTCTACCCCTTGCCCTAAACGATAATTCTGCGCTGCTTCCTCGTCTATATTATCGGGAAAACGGGCAACAACTGCGATCGCCTCTGCCCCGGCTTGTTTAATTAATGTTTCTGCTCCCCTGAGTAAACTATCGGGGTTGCCAATTGTTCCCCAACTTGCACCTGATGAGGAAGACCGTAATTCTACCTTTAATGGCGCATCAGTAATAACATAATCAGTTAATGTTAAACCGAGAGTTGCCCTCGCTGCATCGGCTGCTTGTAGGTGTCGCAACCTTAACTCTGGCTCAATTCCCTTATCTAAAAGTAAACCTATTTTGTTACTGCGTACAGGACGCAAACCCCAGCACCCGGCGGCAAATTTGTCAAGTCCGTAGCCTTCGACATAGAAAGCATTGGGGAGATGCCAGTACAAACTAGCACCATTAAGGACATTGGGATGAGTGATCAGGCGATCGCAAACCTGTGCTATTAATCTAGCAACGGGTATAGCATCTCCAGCATAACCACCAATAGCCGCACCAACACCAGTCGGGACTATGAGAATAGCAGTGTAGGGATGATTCATATTGAAGTGCTGTTAGCGGAAGATCAGTACGTTGGGTTGATGTAAGGAAACCCAACGCCAAGATATAGGTTAAGCTTTCAAGATTTGTGTTGGGTTGCGCTGCGCTTAACCCAACATACATTTGCTATATCTACTGCTTGTGAGAAATACGGGTTTAGTTCTGGGAATATTCAGGACTAAAGTCCTAACTACAAACATAGATGCACCTCAATATTTTCATCTTTTATTTACTCAGCACTAACTGTAGTTACCACAGCTTCCACAGTCGCCTTTTCCTTGTCAGTATCTACAGCAGTAATTGCCCATCTTAAGGGTTCTCCCTGCTTTTGCAATTCAGCCTCAATGACTTGTTGTAATTCTGTAGCTGTTTCTTGGAGGTCGATTTCTGCGGTAATAAAATGAGTAGTCATCGCCGTTAATCCAATTAGTTTGTAGATTCCAGAATAACCGATCTCAGCCAAAGCTAGAAACTGTTGATCAAGTTAAGTCACTCCAATCATTAACTATACAACATTGAAAAATCACTATTCCTAGTCCCCAATCCCCAATCCCTAATCCCTTTATTTACCAAATTGCTTCTGATAAACTACTTCTTCTTTTTCTGTCTCAACTTTCAAATCAGAACGGGGATAAGCCACACATAGCAACGCATAGCCTTCTTTTTGCAGTTCTGGACTAACTCCCATACCGTCAGTTTGGTCTACAGTTCCGCTTATAATTTGTCCTGCACAAGTTGTACAGACACCAGCATGACAAGAACTGGGTAACTCTAAACCTTGTTCATCGGCAACTGATAAGATCGTTTTATCTTCAGGAACTTGTAATGTATGCGTTTTCCCTTGGTGGAGAATCTCAACGGTGTAAGTTGTAGACATATGCTAAAAAATGAGTGCTATAGACAAACTCATTATTATATCTGAATTGGTGAAAATATTCCTCAATATCATTAATAATTTTATATAGGAATCGTACTTGATTATTGAACAGATACGTAGGGGAGGCAAATTGCAGTGTGGATTTTCCTCCTGCAATATTGCCGTTGTGTTAGCGACAGCGTAACGCACCTAGTACCTGAATCACTTTTATACTGATTCCCTTGGCAATACTGTACAGGCTTTAGCCCTCAATTTCAGGACTAAAGTCCTAACTAAGAACTTATTCACCTTATATCAATTCTCTATAAAGTTGCACCAAATAAATGATGTAGAGACGTTGCATGCAACGTCTCTACAGTACAGAATAAAGTGCATCTTCATCAAGAAACGGTATTATGTCAAAAAATAGTACACTTTAGATGTTTTGACCAATTCCTAAAGTTTCACTCAGACAATGACATCTACAGTTAATCATGTATCCAATAAACTCTCTCCCTTACAACGATTACTCAACTATGGAAAAAAATATCGTGGACAAATTTATCAAGCTTCTATCTATTCAGTCATTAATACTGTTTTAGATTTAGCTCCACCTTGGTTAGTTGGTATTGCTGTAGATATCTTAGTCCAAAAACAAGATTCTTTGATTGCTAAATTGGGTATTCAAGAAGTAGTATGGCAATTTGCCCTACTTTCATTCATTACCATTATTATTTGGGTATTTGAATCACTTTCTCAGTACGCTTATGATCGACTGTGGCGAAATGTGGCTCAAAATGTTCAACATAGTTTACGTTTAGATGCTTATAATCACTTACAACAATTAGAATCAGCTTATTTTGAAGATAGTAGTACAGGTGGTTTGATGTCGATTCTCAGCGATGATATCAACCAACTCGAAGACTTTTTAAATGGGGGAGCAAATGAAGTTATTCACGTTACAACTTCCTTGATAATTTTAGTGATTGGTGCGTTTTTTATTTTGCCAATTCACATTACTCTCGCAGCAATGTTACCTATGCCCTTTATTCTTTGGGGTTCATTGATATACCAAAAACGCCTTGAACCCCGTTATGCTGATGTGAGAGAAAAAGTTAGCTTTTTGAACTCACGGTTAGCTAATAATATTAGTGGCATTACAACAATTAAGAGTTTCACCGCAGAAAGTTATGAAAATGCCAGACTAGCAGAAGAAAGTGAAGCTTATAGAAGAAGTAACGCCAAAGCCATTAAACTTTCTGCCGCTTTTATTCCCTTAATTAGAATGTTGGTTTTAGCTGGTTTCACGGCTTTGTTATTTCTGGGAGGTATGGCTGCATATTCAGAAAAAATATCTATAGGTAATTACAGCGTTTTATTGGTACTGGTGCAAAGATTATTGTGGCCTTTAGTCTTTTTAGGAGAAACATTTGATAGATACCAAAGGGCGATGGCTTCTACTAAACGCGTGATGGATTTATTAGATACTCCCATCCAAATTACTACGGGGGATGTGCCTTTAGTTGTGGAAAATGTCCGGGGTGAAGTTGACTTTAAAAATGTTACCTTTGCCTATCGCAACAGTACAACCATCATTAAGGATTTATCATTACATATCCCCGCCGGAGAAACTATTGCTATTGTTGGTTCTACAGGTTCGGGTAAAAGCACTTTAGTAAAGTTATTATTGCGTTTCTATGATGTTTCTAGTGGAACAATTACGATTGATGGCGTTGATATTCAAAAGTTAAATTTATCTGATTTACGTCGTAGTATTGGCTTAGTTAGTCAAGATGTATTTTTATTTCATGGTACGGTGGCAGAAAATATTGCCTATGGTACTTTTGATGCGACTGATAAAGCTATCATTAATGCCGCAAAAGTAGCTGAAGCCCATGATTTTATTATGCGGCTTCCCCAAGGTTATGAAACAATAGTTGGGGAACGTGGACAAAAGTTATCTGGGGGACAACGCCAACGCATTGCTATAGCTAGAGCCGTTTTGAAAAATCCGCCGATTTTGATTTTAGATGAGGCGACATCTGCGGTAGATAATGAGACGGAAGCAGCTATTCAACGTTCTTTAGATAAGATTACAGTTAATCGGACGACGATTGCGATCGCTCACCGTCTTTCTACAATTCGCCATAGTCATTGTATATATGTGATGGATCATGGTCAAATTGTAGAGCAAGGTACACACGAAGACTTGATTGCACTTGATGGAATTTACACTAGTCTTTGGCGTGTACAATCTGGTATTTAATCTAATAAAAAAACGAGCGCGGAGGGATTTGAACCCCCGACCCACAGAACCGGAATCTGTTGCTCTATCCACTGAGCCACGCGCCCTTACATCTGGTATTATAGCACGCTTGTGATCGAATTTGGCGATCGCTTAAAGATAATCAGCCGGATTTACAGGTGTACCATTGCGGCGGACTTCAAAGTGTAGGTGTGGCCCAGTAGATAAACCTGTAGAACCGACAGATGCGATCGCCTGTCCTCTTTGTACGGTTTTGCCTTCTGTAACATATAATTCACTACTATGCCCGTATAGTGTCGTGATTCCATTACCGTGATTGATGATGACGGTTTTACCATAACCACCATACCAACCAGCAAAAATCACTGTCCCAGAATCGGCGGCGCGGATGGTACTTCCGTAGCTAGCAGCAAAATCTAAACCAGCATGAAAGCGGCGATAACCCAAAATCGGATGTACGCGCCAGCCAAAGGAACTGCTAGTAGGTGCATCACTGGGAAAGGCAAATATTCCTGTACCCTTAGCAAAAATATTTCTTTCACGGTTGGCTTTAGCTTGTGCTGCTGCTATCTTTTGTTGAATTAAGGTTTCTAAATTTTTGGAATCTTTCTCTAGTTGATTTTGTGCAGCTTCTAAAGCTAGGCGATCGCTATTTAATCTTTGCACTAATTCAGACTGAGATGTTGCTTGCGCTTGATAATCAGCTTTTTGTGCCAATAATTCCCCTCTAATTAAAGCAATTTCATTTTTCTGTTCTTCTAATTGTGTTTTTTGCTGATTAATTAAGTTGGCTTGAGTTGCTAATTTACCCAAAATTTGCTGGTCTGCCTGATAAACTAACTTTAATTGATAGCGACGACTGATAAAATCACTGAGATTACGGCTTTGTAATAATACTGCCCATCCTTGACTGATTGGCGATCGCTGGAGATACCTTAACCTAGCTATAGTTGCTAGTTGGCGTTCTGTGTAGGCTTTTTCTGCTACAGCTAAATCAGCTTCTAGTTGCTGAAGCCTTTGAGTAGCAGCTTGTAACCGCCTCTCACTCTCTTGAATTTGGCTGTTGGTAGTTTGCAGGTTATTGGCTATTCCAGTCAGCTGATTTTGCGCCGCTTGTTGTATTCTAGTTAAGCGATCACGTTCCTGAATCACGTTCTGGCGTTCTTGATTAATTTGTTGCTGTTGTTGTCGGAGGTTGTTAATTGTCTGTGCAGGTGTTGCAGATATCGGTAGCCAAACCAAAATCCAGCAAAGTATCAACAAACACCAGCCAAATTTCCAGAGTCGAATCAATGGCGTTTTCATGCCGTTTAGTCAAGGGATTGCCAGCATAGATAGCATTGTTCCCAAAACTCAGGCACATATAACACAATACAGGTTCAGCTGGTGCAAGATATCAGGACTTCCGCCAGCTAGTTGTCATCCGCCAGCGTACATTGGGTAGTGCGGGTGCAAGAAACTAATACCAATTCTCCAAAATAAAGCTACACATAGACAGCAGGGGGCAGGGGGCAGGGGGCAGGGGGCAGGGGGCAGGGGGCAGGGGGCAGGGGAAGAATTATCTGTAGCCGGGATTTAGAGAAATGGTATAAAGCAGTAGTTGCTGTAGCGATCGCAGTAGTATTTAAAATATCTCGACTTTTCATATAGCAGTTTGGAATTAATTTAAATTAATTTCCTGAATAATCGTCAATAACTGCTGTTAATTGCACATTAAGGTTATTTTGGGTTTAATTATCAATTTACGTTGACATAAATTGGGGGCAAAATGCAAGCTACAACTAGGGAAAAACCAAATGTGCCTCAACCACCAACTTTTAATTCTGTTGCGGAAGCTAGGTTACATCGCCAACAACGACTAGCAGCAGCTTTCCGCCTATTTTCTCGGTTTGGGTTTGATGAAGGTGTTGCAGGCCATATTACCGCCCGTGACCCAGAAAACCCCAATCATTTTTGGGTGAATCCTTTCGGGATGCACTTTGGCTTAATTAAAGTGAGTGATTTAATTTTAGTTAATCATGAAGGGGAAGTAATTTTTGGCGATCGCCCCGTCAATCGTGCGGCTTTTGCTATTCATTCCCAAATTCACGCAGCCCGTCCCGATGTAGTCGCGGCGGCTCATGCTCATTCACTTTATGGTAAAACCTGGTCTAGTCTTGGTCGTCTGCTTGACCCCCTTACCCAAGACGCTTGTTCTTTTTATCAAGACCATAGTATTTTTGCAGATTATACCGGCGTAGTTCTCGACCCCCAAGAAGGTCAACGTATAGCCCAAACTTTAGGTAATCATAAAGCCATTATTTTACAAAATCATGGTTTGTTAACAGTTGGGCAAACTGTTGATGAGGCGGCTTGGTGGTTCATCACTATGGAACGTTCTTGTCAAGCCCAATTATTAGCGGAAGCTGTTGGTAAACCGACATTAATTCAACCAGAATTTGCTAGTGTGGCACACAGCCAAGTCGGTTCAACTCAAATGGGTTGGTTTAGTTTTCAACCTTTATATGACATGATTGTGCGTCAAGAACCGGATTTGTTGGATTAGGGGTGTGAGGGTGTAGGGGTGTAAGGGTGTGAGGGTGTGAGGGTGTGAGGGTGTAAGGGTGTAAGGGTGTAAGGGAAGAAAGAATGTATTTTGTTCTTTCCCCTACACCCCTATACCCCTATACCCCTATACCCCTATACCCCTATACCCCTATAAATTCGCCTTCCAACTAGCCAAATCACCCAAAGAGCGATCGCGGTAACGTCCGTAGCGTTCCTGTTTATTTTTGATTTTCACGCCTAAATCGGGAAAAATGCCAAAATTCGGCGGCATTGGTTGAAAGTGTTTAGGTGAGGCGGAACTGATAAACTCAAATAATGCCCCCATCATGGTTGTGTTGGGCATTGTCAATGGTTCTTTACCCAAGGCTAACCGCGCCGCATTTATTCCCGCCAAGCAACCACCGGCGGCGGCGGCTGTGTAACCTTCAGTCCCTATCAATTGTCCAGCCGCCAATAATGTGGGACGCTGTTTAAATTGCAAAGTCGGTAGCATTAATTGCGGCGCATTAATAAAGGTGTTGCGGTGCATCACTCCCAACCGCACAAATTCCGCCTTTTCTAAACCGGGAATCATTTGGAAGACTCGCTTTTGTTCCCCCCAACGTAAATTGGTTTGAAAGCCAACCATATTCCACAAATGACCGGCTTTATCTTCTTGGCGTAACTGTACCACGGCATAGGGACGTTCTCCAGTCCGGCTATCAGATAAACCGACTGGCTTTAAAGGCCCGTAGCGCATGGTGTCTTCTCCCCGTTGTGCGAGTTCTTCAATGGGGAGACAGGCTTCAAAAAATTTGGCTGTTTCTCGCTCAAAGTCTTTGAGTTCTGTTTGTTCCGCTTGACAAAGTGCCTCCCAAAACCGCAGATATTGTTCCTTATTCATGGGACAATTCAGGTAGGCGGCTTCACCTTTGTCATAGCGTGATGCCATAAAAGCAATATCGCGGTTGATGGACTCTCCGACAATAATCGGACTAGCGGCATCAAAGAAACTCATGTATTCCATGCCGGTGAAGCGGTGCAAGTCCTCTGCTAAGTCGGGACTGGTTAACGGGCCACTGGCTAAAACGACAATTCCGTCGGGAATAGCTGGAACTTCCCCGCGCCGGAACTCAATTAAAGGATGATTTGCTAAAGTTGCGGTTAAATCTTGCCCAAATTGTCCTCTATCTACAGCCAGCGCACCCCCAGCCGGAACAGCGTGTTCATCGGCTTTAGATATGACTATAGAACCGAGTTGGCGTAATTCTTCGTGCAGCAAACCCGCCGCGCGATCGCTTGCCATTGCCCCAAAGGAATTACTACAAACTAACTCGGCTAAATGTTCTGTGTGGTGGGCAGGGCTGAAACGTTGGGGACGCATTTCATGTAAAATTACTGGCACTCCAGCTTGGGCTATTTGCCAGGCTGCTTCTGTTCCAGCTAGTCCACCTCCAATTACTTGTATCGGTTGTTTGTCCATAGTTACTTTGAATTGATTTAAGTAAGTCGCTCAGAAAAAACCTAACTATCTTAAGAAAGGTAAACTAGGCTAAAACCCTCTTTCCCCCTGCTCCCTGCCCCCTTGCCCCCTGCCTGATGAGAACTACAAATATTTACCCTGTTCTACTTAGTCGCTACGTAAAGCGATAATAGGATCTAATTTGGCGGCGTTTCTGGCGGGAATGACTCCGGCTACTAAGCCAACGGCGAAGGAGAGAGTAAAGCCAACAAACACTGATAAGCCGGAAATCACAAAGGGAAATTTGAAAATAGTGGCAGATACAAAGGCAATGACAACTCCGCTAACAATTCCTACACAACCACCAAGAATAGAAATGACGATCGCTTCGGCTAAAAATTGAGTGAGAATCGCGGAATTAGTCGCGCCTAATGCTTTGCGAATGCCAATTTCTCTCGTTCTCTCAACTACAGAAACTAACATAATGTTAGCAATGCCAATACCACCAACCACGAGGGAAATACCTGCGATCGCTACCACCATAATCGTAAATAAACCGACCACATTTGTAAATGTATTGACAATATCTGCTTGGTTCGTTAAGCGAAAATCATCGGCTTGGGGTGGATAGATATTGTGACGCAGGCGTAAAAGATTGGTAACTTGGAATTGTGCAGCTTCTAACTGTTCCTGATTTTGGGCTTTGACGAGAATCCCACTGACGGAAATACCTGTCAGGGCATTGTTTCCTACCAGTCGCTTAGACATACTAGTCAACGGAATGAAGATTTGGTCATCTCGGTCGATTGGCCCTTGAGAACCTTTAGCCTCCATAATACCAATGACTTGATATGCTTCTCCCTGAATCCTAATTCTCTCACCTATGGGGTTGCCTCTTTCCCCAAATAGGGTTGTTTTAGCTGTCGGCCCAATTACTGCTACTTGTGCAGCCGTCTCCAGTTCTTCTTCAGTGAAAAATCTTCCCTCTTGGGGATAGGTATTTCTTGCCTCTGGGTAATTTAAATCTGTGCCGTAGATGGTGGTGGAGGTATTTGCACCGTTATAGACTACTTGTGCATTGCGTTGTAAGTAAGCCGAGACAATTTCAGCTGATGGTGCTTGTTGAGCGATCGCTTGAGCATCTTCCCAAGTTAAGGTACTAGTAGAACCCACCCCTCGACTAATATTGCCACTCCTAGCCGCCCCTGCCAGAATTTGCAGCACGTTTGTTCCCAGAGCTTGAATTTGCTGCTCTACACTTTTCTGCACACCTTGTCCCACAGAAGTAATCGCAATCACAGAAGCAATCCCAATAATTACCCCTAACATTGTCAATCCCGTGCGTAATTTATTACTCCACAGGGTTTCCGTGGCCATGCCAAAAATCTCTAAAAACGTCACGCGACGACGATGATTTTTTCTATAAACACGCCGTTTCATATAAATTGAGTAATAAGTAATGAGTAATAAGTAACAAGTAATAAGTAATGAGTGATTTTTTCTCCCCTGCCCCCTTGCAATCAAAGCAATAGGATACTTTAATAACTAATAACTGATTTAACGTCCCGCACCTCTAGAAGAACGACCACCACCTCCTGTCCCCGGTAGCAGTCCGCGTCTTGGTCTGGACTGGGTGCGTGTTCCTGGGGGGAAACTGAGCAGGACTTGTTCATCACCGGTTAATCCCGATTTAACTTCAGTAAATTTATTTACCGTTACTCCAGTTTCAATAGGGGTAAACACTGGTTGATTATTTGCACCCATAACAAATACACCTGTGGCATTTTCTTGACGTACTACGGAGGCGGTGGGTATGACTAGAGCATTTTCTAATTCACCGACTTGAAAATCTGCTTCTACATTCATTCCTGATCGCAGTAAATTTTCTGGGTCAGAAAGTGCTACTTTAATTTGAAAGCTGGTGACGTTCTGCTCGACTGTGGCTTGTGCAGCAATTTGACTGACTTCACCTGTAAAAGTTTTGCCAGGATAAGCATCGGCTCTAATTGTCACTTTTTGACCTAAACGAATTTTAGCCACATTAGATTCTGATAAATTTGCTACCACTTCATTAGTTGCGGCTAAAGCCAAAATTGAGGAAGATGTAGCCGAAGAAACCGCACTACCGGAAGTTGTGGGGGTGACGAATGCTCCAGGATCAGCATATTTTTGTGTGACTACACCATCAAAAGGGGCGCGGAGTATGGTGTCATTAATTTGAGACTGAATATTTTGCAGTGAACCAAGAGCAGACATAACTTGAGCGCGGGCTACATCAATATCTTCTCGGCGTGTTCCAGCTTGGAGTAATGCTAAGGCTTCTTGTCTTTGTTTAACTATAGCCCGTACTTGGGCAATATCTTCGGGACGTGAACCAGCTTGTTGTAGGGCTAATGCTTGCTGGGCTTCCTTAACTTGAGCTTGCGCGCTATTGCGATCGGCGCGTTTTTGGTTGAGAATTTGGAGAGCGATCGCTCCAGCGTTGTAAAGTTCCTGATTACGCCGAAAATCATCTTCTGCTTTTTGCAAATTCGCTTGACTACTAGCTAAACGTGCTTGGGCTTGGGCGATATCTTGGGGACGATTTCCCGCTTCAGCTTTTCGTAAATTTGCTTGGGCTTCTTCTAATTGGGCTTGAGCTTGGGCAATATCTTGGGGACGATTTCCCGCTTGGGCTTTTTGCAAATTAGCTTGGGCTTGTGCTAGTTGTCCCCGTGCTTGGGTAAGTTGCCCTTGCAAGTTAGAATCATCCATATAAGCTAGAATTTGCCCTTGTCTGACGGCATCTCCTTCTTTTACTAATAGTTTTTTCAGAATACCAGAGTTTTTAGGACTAACATTAATTGAGCGTTCCGGCTTCACAGTTCCATTCGCAGCCACCGTAATGGTTAACGTCTGCCGTTCTACAGACTGCGTCAGGACTCTGCGCCTTGCTTCCTGACGAGGACTAATAACTACTTGGTAATAAATTATGTAACTAATTCCACCTAAAAGACTCAAGGCAATCAACCAAGATAGCCAATTATTGATGATTTTTTTTTTAGTTTGTCGCACTAATGGCGGTGAGTCTACAGGGTTTGATGTGTCAATTGTCATGTCTAATCCTGTATTAAAAAGAGGTGTAGAAGAAAATTTCAAACAATTTTGGATTTTGGATTTTAGATTTTAGATTGACTTTCTTAATTTTGACATCAGTTCTATGACCTCTCCCCAACCCCTCTCTCTTGAAAAGTTCTGTACGGAGGAAACCTCCGCTCAGACTTTTCGCTCCGACGCGGAGAGGGGCTTTAAACTCAACCAAAAATTAAGGTTTTGAAGCCTCTCTCCTTGTAGGGGAGAGGTTTGGAGAGGGGTTTTTCTCAACCGTCGAACTCACATCACGTTAATTGTGAATTGGCATAACACTGTGATTGATTGTATGGAAAAAATGGCTACAGAGCTAGTTAGTTAGAACTAGGACTGTAACCGGTAAACTCCTTGATGTGAATTTTTGTTTACATTAAATATCAAATTTCTAGAGTCTGATTAATATTCCATTGGGTAATCTAATAAAACCGTTGCTTTGTCTAACTAACCTTCTGGCAGGAACGATTTCTTGAGTAGGAAGAATAATATCACCGTTAGGTAGTCTCCAGTAACCTGGGTTACGGAGTCTGACTATTCTTCTCGATGAAACTATACTTCCATTAGGCAGGCGATAGTCACCATTACGAAGTCTAACTACTTTTTGATAAGATTCTCTATTTCTTGTTTGGTAGACATCTCTATGACGATATCGGCTTTGGGCTTGGGCAGGTGTAGCCATTACCATAGGAGCAAATATTAAAGCAGCAGCCAATAGCATGGTTGCACGGTTTTGTTTCAACATGAAACTGTCTCCTTGTGTGTACTGTGGTTGCTAGATGTTGGGTGTGATACTAATTCAAAATTCAAAAATTCTAGTGAATTAGTGTCTGTATAGGGAAAATATCCGGCTATGGCAGTAATTATCGACTCAGTAGCCATGATTTTATAAGTGAAGAAAGTAACGTATATTTACTAATTGACGTATGCAAAAAGTCATGGATGGGTATATCACTAATTTCACCTCCCTGTCTGCCCTGTATCCCCACACCTTTTAAGTCCAGGTTTTTGCTGCAAATAATTCAATGAAAACTCTGAACCCTAGGAAATCATGAGACTTTCAACCACCCCTACACCCCTAATACCGATTCTCCAAAATAAAGCTACACATAGACAGCAGGGGGCAGGGGGCAGGGGAAGAATTATCTGTAGCCAGGATTTAGAGAAATGGTATAAACCCCTATACCCCTATACCCTTACACCCCTACAACCCCAAGCCCTGTTTTTGACATCTCATGAAATTGCCTTTCACCTCAAGCGGATATCGTTTAAGCTAGCTGAAAGATTATTTGATATGTGATTTAAGAGGCGGTATTGTGCCTAAATACTTTCGGTTAATTTCTCTTTTAGTAGTCTGTGGTTTGTGGAGTATGCCTAAAACTGCTCAAGCTCAGGCTTTGATACCTCATGCTTTACAGTTAGATACTGCCAAATTAGAGAAGCAGGGGTTAGCTTTAGCACAAGAAGCGGCGCAACTAGGCCAGTTTCAGCAATTTGAGTTGGCTTTGCCACGAGCTAGACTAGCTACTCAGTTAGCCCCTAAGAATGACAAGGTGTGGTTTTTGTTGGGTGGTTTGCAGCTGCAAGGCAAAAATTATGATGCAGCGATCGCATCTTTAAATCAGGCTAAATCCCTGAATCCTCAAAATGCGGATGTTTTGTTTGCTTTGGGTTCAGCTAATTTTCAACAAAAAAAATATCAAGCCGCCATAGAAAATTACCAAGCAGGTTTGAAATTAAAACCCAAAGATCCAGAGGGGTTGTTTGATTTAGGCAACGCTTACTATATGGTGGGACGCTTACCAGATGCGATCGCTGAATATAACAAATCTGTTGCTCAAGATCCAAAATTCTGGCCATCTATTAACAACATTGGTTTAATTGAGTACGAACAGGGTAACGTTGATGCTGCCATTAAACGGTGGCGAACTGCTATCAGTATTGATAAGCAAGCCGCAGAACCATTATTGGCTTTAGCTGTAGCCCTATACACTAAAGGCGATCTCAAACAAGGTGAATCCTTGGGAGAAGCTGCTCTCCGCATCGATCAACGCTATGCCAATTTGGATTTTCTCAAAGAAAATCTCTGGGGCGATCGCTTGCTGTCTGACACCAAAAAATTCCTAGAGTTACCCCGCATCCAAGCCGCCTTGGAACAGCGAGAAAGTACACCTAGGTAGGGGGCTTAATTAATTCAAAATTCAAAATTCAAAATTCAAAATTAGGGGGCAGGGGGCAGATAACAAGTGTAGGTTTTTTACCAAGCAGTAAGTAATGAATCTCAGACTAACGAAAGAATCATTGTTTTACTAACCCCTACACCCCTACACCCCTACACCCCTACACCCCTACACCCCTACACCCCTACACCCCTACACCCCTACACCCCTACACCCCTACACCCCTACACCCCAAAACCAAGGTTTTTGGTACACACCGTCAAAAACCTACACCTGTCAGGCAGGATGAGGAACTTAAATTAGTTAACAGTCCCTTGCGAAATCCCCAGATTTATAGTACATATATACTGTTATGAGGAATTGTTCACCAGAAACATTAGTGAAGGAAGATTCCTCAGAAAATGTCGGAAGTTTTTATTAGTTGTCTGAAGGGAGAAGTGCCACAATTTGATCAACAAATTGTTGATGGTCTACCACGGGCTTAGAGATGTAACCATCAGCACCACTGAGCTTAAGAAAGTTTTCACGATCGCCTTCCATTGCGTGGGCTGTGACTAAAATCACAGGTAAATTTGCTGTTTGGGGGTCAGATTTTAACATTTGGGTGATTTTAATTCCATCTACAGACTTACCTTGATAAACACTTCTAGATAAAGAAACATCCATTAAAATGAGGTCTGCTTCTCCTGCTTGGGCAATTTTCATAACTTCTTCGACATTTTCAGTATGTTTAACGCCTAAACCACCTCGTTTGGTCAAAATTTTAGAAAAAACGCGAGCATTAATCAAATCATCTTCAACAATCAAAACAGTTTTCATGAGAATTTAATGTATAGAGGTAAGGGGGACAAATTAAGTCAAAAGTTAAAAGTCAAAAGGAGTCAGTGAGTTGGGGAGACAAAGCCGTCGGCGGGTTTCCCGATTTGAGGCGACTGTGGTTGGCTGTGCCGACTCAAAGCAACTGACCAGCAAAAGTTACAGCTAAAGAAATCCAATCATAGCAACTATCTTGAGTAGGGAAGTGTATATGAGTTAAATTCGGTGAAACTGAATAATAACTTGATGAAACTACTTACATCTTTTGTAATAGTGTATGTAGATACTTTCCATCAAGGATGATACTACGGCTTTTTATACTGTAATAATCAAGATTGTGTTATGAATCCCCTTACATCCGTTATGCTTTGTTTGCTGCATTATTTAGTAACACCGATTTTTGTGTAGTTCAATCTCAGGGAAAAAACTCATGGCAAAACAGTTAAACCTTCTCTCAAAGGGACAGGTAATTACAACAGCCCTGCACACGGAGATGCAACGGTCTTACCTAGAATATGCCATGAGTGTAATTGTCGGGCGGGCATTACCAGATGTGCGTGATGGTTTAAAGCCAGTGCATCGGCGGATTTTATACGCTATGCACGAACTGGGGTTAACACCCGATAGACCTTACCGAAAATGCGCTCGTGTAGTGGGGGATGTATTAGGTAAATACCACCCACATGGTGATCAGGCTGTTTATGATGCCTTGGTGAGACTGGTACAGGATTTTTCTAGTCGTTACCCTTTATTAGCAGGACACGGTAACTTTGGTAGCGTGGATAATGACCCGCCGGCGGCGATGCGTTACACAGAAACCCGTCTTGCACCGATTAGCCATGAAGGAATGCTAACGGAAATTGGGGAAGAAACTGTAGAATTTGTGGGTAACTTCGATAATTCCCAGCAAGAACCGACTGTTTTACCTGCACAGTTGCCTTTTCTATTGCTTAATGGCTGTGCTGGTATTGCTGTGGGTATGGCCACAAATATTCCACCCCATAATTTAGGGGAAATTGTCGATGGTTTAATTGCCCTGATTGATCAACCGGATTTGTCAGATGAAAAGCTTTTAGAGTTAATTCCGGGGCCGGACTTTCCCACAGGGGGGGAAATAGTTGGTGATGCAGGGATTCGAGAAGCTTACATCAGTGGTAAAGGTGGAATTGTCTTGCGGGGAGTCGCCACAATTGAAGAAGTTCCCGGCAGTAGAGGTAGCAAGCGACGGACAGCAATTGTAGTCACGGAATTGCCCTATCAAGTCAATAAGGCTGGATGGATTGAAAAAATTGCTGATCTAGTCAATCATGGTCGCTTACATGGTATTTCTGATATTCGGGATGAAAGCGATCGCGAAGGGATGCGGGTGGTGATAGAACTTAAACGGGATACTAGTCCCCAAGAAGTTCTCCAGCATTTATATCACCAAACTGCTTTGCAAACTAACTTTGGGGCAATTTTGTTGGCTATAGTTGATGGACAACCTCGTCAGTTGAGTTTGCGGCAACTTTTATTAGAGTTTTTAGAGTTTCGAGAACATACCCTCAACCGTCGTTATAGTTATGAGTTGGGGAAAGCCCAAACTCGTTTGCATACCGTGGAAGGGTTACTAAAAGCTTTATCTCATGTGGATGAAGTTATTGAAATTTTGCGACAAGCGGCTGATGGTAGTAGTGCCAAAGTGATCCTTGCTAGCCGACTGGAGTTAAGCGAAAGTCAGGCTGATGCAATTTTAGCTATGCCATTACGTCGTTTGACGAGTTTAGAACAGCAGAACTTACAGCGTGAGTTTGAGGAACTGACTAGCCAAATTGCCTTACTAGACAAATTACTCAGCGATCGCAAAGAATTACTCAAGGCTTTAAAAAAAGATTTGCGATCGCTTAAAAAGAAATATGGTGATTCCCGCCGCACTAAATTAGGGGCAGTCATTACCGAGGAATTACCAAAAGGCAAAGCTACAGACGGACAAAAAAGCTCAAGCAAAATAGCAGCAGAATTAGAACCAGCCGAACCTCTAGAGGAAGTAATTTTAGAATCTACTCACCGGGGTTATGTACGGCGCATTCAACTATCTGGGAAAAAGTCAAAATTAGACAATGGTTTAACTGATAATGATTTCATTATCCAAACTGAATTAACCGACACCCACAAAGATTTATTAGTTTTGACAAGTAGTGGTAAACTCTACCCCGTCAAAATTGGAGATATTCCCCCCACTACAGGACGTTCACCACGGGGAACACCTCTAATTACCATGCTCACAAGTACAGCCCAAGGTACTCAAGAACCTGTGGTTAGTCGCTTTATCCTGCCGACAGATTTAAACACTCAGCAAATAGTTCTCTTGACTAAACAGGGAAGAATTAAGCGTCTGTCTTTAGACGAACTGACTAACCTGACACGGCGAGGCATTACGATTATTAAACTCAAAGATGATGATGAATTGTTATGGACACAATTCACCAAATCTGGGGAAAACTTGATTTTAGCTAGTTCTGGCGGAAGATTGCTGCGTTTTCCAGCCAATGACGAACAACTACCCATCATGGGACGCACAGCAATGGGTTTACAAGCATTACGCATCCTCAGACATCAACACATGGTTGGCTGTGTGAGTGCATCGGCAGCTACACATTTATTGTTAGTCACTGAAGAAGGATATGCTAAACGCTTACCGCTAAATCAAATAAAGCCTGCTAACCGTGCTGATTTAGGTACACAAGCCATAAAATTTGCCACTAAAACAGACAAACTGGCGGCAATGGTAAATGCGATCGCTGATTCTGAAGTAGCACTTGTAACTAATAAAGACCGAGTTTTGCGGATACCTACAGACACTGTACCGATTTTACCCAGAGACGCTAAAGGGGAAAGTATCCTGCAACTCAACCGCGATGAAAAAATTATTACCGTTTCTCCAGTGCGCTCATCTTGAGTAATGAGTAATGAGTAATGAGTAATGAGTGTATTAGATGTAGGTTGGGTTGAGGAACGTAGGCGCAGCCTTCTCGTTCGCGTAGCGTCCCGGAGGGAAGAGTAACCCAACATAAATATCGAAAACTTAACATGGATGCTGGTGTTGGGTTTCCTCGCGTCAACCCAACCTACAATTTCTTTGCAACATTTTAGGCTTGTCAGTTCAGTAGGGTGTGTTAGGCGTAAGCCGTAACGCACCAAAGGCTTTGGAGGAGGTGCGTACTCTTGCTGGAAACACACTAGACTGTCAAATGTCAACTATCAACTGATGTATATCGTGTTTTTACGTAGCTTAAAAAATAAGTGTTGTTATATTACGTCCGAGTTATAACTCATCTGTACACGCTACTAAAAATCAAGTAACTCTCTAAAAGAGCTAAAAAGCTGATAGAACAAGCTTTATTCTAGTAATACTTTGCATTTGCGTTCATTATTTTCTGGGTAACACTGTAAATACCGTAGTAACTATCCACAAAAAACACATGATCATGATATTTTCTTTACTGCTACTTCATAAAGTTGGCGTGAATTGAGAAATCTAAGTAAAGATACTAGTTTGCGATAGCTGTGTTTTGTATGAGGTGTTATATATTATCGACAGGTTAATCAAGACCAGCTTAAGAAATTTAACTGGAATAAATAATGTCAGCACAGCTATTAATATCTGAGCATTCCAGGATAGTAGTGAGTAAAGAGCAGGTTTACTCAGAACTACAGGGAGAAGCAGTCATCCTTGATATCAAATCAGGAGTTTACTACGGATTGAATCAAGTAGGGGCTAGCATCTGGAATTTGATTCAAGTGCCTAAAACTATGGACGAAATTCAAGCCGCATTGCTAGCAGAGTATGATGTTGAACCTGAAACTTGCAAGCAGGAAGTTCTGGTTCTACTGCAAGATTTAGCAGCTAAGGGATTGATAGATATCACCAATGACGCGCCTGCTTAAGTTTTTCCGCCTTGATGATAGCGATCGCTATTTGTTGATCAATACTTTAATTTTATTAGGGTTTGTCAACTTAGGATTATGGTTACTGCCGTTTAGCACCCTACGACAAATTCTAGAGCGGATAGGTCAACCAAACTTTAAAGCTTCACAACCTTCTGTGCATAAAATTATCTGGGCTGTCAATGTCAGCACTAATTTTATACCGGGAGCAAAGTGTTTAGCCCGTGCGTTAACCTGTCAAGTTTTAATGAACCAACGGGGTGAATCGCCACAACTTTGCATTGGAGTCGCTAAGGATGAGACAGGAAAACTCAAAGCTCATGCTTGGCTAGAACACCAAGGAAAGATTGTCATTGGCTATCTAAGTAATCTTTCAACTTATACACCCCTACCTACTTTGCCGAGGAATTAATTATGAGCGGTATTGTTGGGATCTACCATCTCAATGGGCAACCAGTAGAGCATGAAAAACTTACCTGCATGGTAGATGCGATCGCTCATCGGGGAAAAGATGGGGCGGATATCTGGTATTCTGGCTCTGTAGGCTTGGGGCATCGGATGTTGTGGACGACTCCTGAATCTTTGCAGGAGCAGCTACCCATGCTCAACGCCGCCGGCAATTTAGTGTTGACAGCCGATGTCAGGATAGATAACCGCGATGAATTAATCTCTGCATTACAAATCCAGGATTATCCCGCCGAAAAAGTCACCGATAGTTATTTGATTTTAGCCGCTTATGAAAAATGGGGTGAGTGCTGCCCTAAATATCTGATAGGTGATTTTGCCTTTGCCATTTGGGATCAGCGTCAGCAGCATTTATTCTGTGCTAGGGATGCAATGGGAGTTAAACCCTTGTATTACTACAGGTTTCAAGAAACATTTATCTTCGCGTCTGAGATTAAAGCTCTGTTGACATTTCCTGGCGTGCCTTGTCAGATTAACGAAGCAATGGTTGCAGATTATCTGGCGAAAATTTTGTTTTGTGGACGCAAAGAAGATTCATTTTATACAGATATCCGAGAATTGCGGGCGGCGGAAAGTTTAACGATTAATCCCCATCGGATGGACATTAAATCTTATTGGTGTCCTGATCTCAACTATGAAATTAGATTATCCTCAGATGAGCAATATGTAGAGGCTTTTCGAGAAATTTTTATGGAAGCAGTCCGATGTCGGTTGCGGAGTGCTTTTCCTATTGGTTCTACCCTCAGTGGTGGTTTAGATTCCTCCTCAATTGCTTGTACAGCTAGGCAATTATTAGGTGATCAAGGTAAGCAAAAATTACATACTTTCTCAGCAATTTTTCCCAGTTTAGTAGAGATATCCCCCAAAATTGATGAGCGTCCTTACATGGCGGCGGTTTTAGCTCAAGGTGGCTATGCGGCGCACAATATCTATGCAGATCAGTTAAGTCCATTGATGGATGTAGATCAAGTTTATTGGCATGGAGAAGAACCAATCCCCGCACCGAATTTTTATATGGATTGGGCTGTGTTTAAAGCTGCATCTGAACAGAATTTACGGGTTTTATTCACGGGGATTGATGGTGATACAACAATTACCTATGGATTTCAGTATTTATCAGAGTTAGCCGCTTCTGGGCGATGGCTGAAGTTGCTAGAAGAAGGGAAAAGTTTAGCGAAAGTCTGGCAGAAATCCCCCCGTCATGTCATTTGGAACTACGGTTTAAAGTCCGTTGTGCCTGAACCAATGGTAGGAGTTTTACAAAGATTGCGGGGTAGTTACCAAACAGATAATTCTCTACAAGAGTCTTTAACTTTACTCAATCCCGAATTTGCTCAACGAGTGGGGATGAGAGCCAGGATTGCCAGCGAGACAGTAAAATCTTTAATGGATCAAAAGTCTTCTGTATCGGCGAGAGAAGCCCACTGGCTAGCACTTAATAATGGTTCAGTCAGGTACGCTTTGCAATGGTTAGATAAAACCGCAGCCGCCTTTGGTTTAGAAGCTCGTCATCCATTTTGCGATCGCCGTTTGATAGAATTTTGTCTAGCTCTGCCATCAAGTCAAAAATTACACAAAGGCTGGACACGCTCCATTTTACGCAGAGCAATGGAGGGAATTTTACCGAGGGAAGTGCAGTGGCGAATAGGTAAAGGTAATCTCGGTGCTAACTTCCGCCTGAGACTTTTAGGAGACGAAAAAGCGACTCTAGAGCAAGTAATTTTTCAAGAATCCCATCTCATTGAAAACTATGTCAATATACCTGCCCTCAAAACAGCATACTCCCGCTATGCAGCTAATCCCAACGCCGCAGATCCAGAATCGGTAGATATTTTTGTCGCCGTCAACCTCGCTTTATGGATTAAACAATCGGGAGCAATTCGTAATTCGTAATTCGTAATTCGTAATTCGTAATTACTTGGTGTAACGGGGATTTGAAGACAATTAAATACAGTTATTTATTTGATTTTGGATTTTCACATAGTAATTATACTGGGGTCAATATGAGAAATTATGAATTGGCTACTAGGGGTTTTGCTTAAAATCTCTAGGTACATTCTCAAATAAGGAAGATAAACAATGAATAAAAAAGTTTGGACAGCACCTACTGTTACCGTCTACGGTGACGTTGAAGCCATTACAGAGCAAATTAAACCGAAAAAACTCGGCGCGTCTGATGACTTTGGTGTTGCTGGTGTCAGTGACGCTTAGTGATATCCCTTGAAAATATCTTGACTAAGCGATCGCACATCCCTATGATGATGAGCGTGTTTCCCTAATTAGCGTCTGGTTTTACTGAATTTACAAACAGGAGTAGAGTTCATGAGTAAAAAAGTTTGGACAGCACCTACTGTCACTGTCTACGGTAACGTTGAAGCCATCACAGAACAAATTAAGCCCAAAAGACTCGGCGCGTCTGATGACTTTGGTGTTGCTGGTGTCAGTGACGCTTAGAGGAATTTTTCTGAGGATAAACGGCTAATTATATCCTCAGAAAAATATTGAATCTGACTTTTCACGCTATGTAGAAAACTTAACGTGAAACCTAACCCCCAACCCCTTCCCTTGTAGGGAAGGGGAGCAAGAATCAAAGTAGAGACGTTGCATGCAACGTCTCTACAGTTGCAGGGGAGAGGTACTCTAACGAGAAGCCGCTCCGCGTCTTTGGAGAGGGGTTTTTTATATCCCGTGAAAAGTCAGGTATTGAATCACGTTCGTAGTCAGGACTTCAGTCCTGATTTTAGGACTAATACCAATTCATGAAAAGAATGAAACAGATGCGTAGGTTGGGTTGTAGCTTGCTTCCACGGAGTGGTACGAAGTGAAACCCAACAATCACAAGACTTTGAGGTGTTGGGTTTCGTTCCTCAACCCAACCTACATTTGCATCATATTTTTTGTGAAATGGTATAAAGTCCTTACTACGAACTGAATTTTCATGCTCCTGCATTGCATATATCAAAAATAATTTCCAAATGTATAAATACTCGGCGTATGGTTTAGGTATACATTCCCATCTAGTTTTACCTGAGCTACTGGAAGCTGATACAGACTGTGATATCACTGTCACAGTCAAAAATAGTAGTCTGGGATATGTTGAACCTTCTGAGCCTAGAGAATATCTGCAAGTTTCACCACAGGAAACGATAGTTGCAATGAAGGGTGTGGGTATCTTTCACATCCTCAACGGGAAGGAAGTTATTGTCACCCCCGCACCCAATGCAGACAAACGACTGATGCAATTGTGCCTTGCCGGTAGTGCAATGGGGATTTCGCTCTATCAACGGGGTTTTTCACTGTTATTACACGCTAGTGCAGTAGCGGTTGATGATCAAGTTATCTGTTTTCTCGGACATTCTGGTGCGGGTAAATCTTCCGCCGCCGCCGCCATGTTGGCGCGTGGTCATCAGATTGTATCAGATGATATAGTACCTGTGGTTTTGACCTCTCCAATTCAGGTAGTACCCGGCTATCCACAAATGAAGATGAGTCCAGAAGTGGCTACTACCTGCGGTTATGATTTGGAATCGTTGATTTATTTGCATCCTTTGTTGGGTGAGTACGCTTATCGCCGTGAACAGGATTTTGTTGGCACGCCGCAACGGTTGCATAGTTTGTATGTACTGGTGGATAGTGATGAGTTAGCAATTGAGCCGGTGAGCGCGCAAGCTGCGATATTGGAATTAATTACTAATTCTTATGGGATACGTTCTCTACAGCAGGCTATTAACCGTGAACGGCATTTGAGTGCGTGTGTGGAAGTTTTGCAGAGTGTACCTATTTATAGGCTGAAAAGGCCTCGTTCTTTGCCTCTGTTGTCGGAGGTAGGGAGGTATGTGGAGGATTATGTGTGTTCTCGGATGGAACGCAAAGTGGCGCAAAGGTAAACGCGGAGGTACGCAGAGGGGTTTATGGTGAGGAAGTTACGGTTGGTGGGTGTTTTGCCGGCATTGGGTTTAGTGTGGCAAAGTAGTCCTCGGTGGGCGATCGCGCGTACACTGATTTTATTTATTCAGGGTATATTACCTTTAGTATCTATATATATAGCTAAACTGATTATAGATACGGTGGCGGCTAGTTTTAGAAGTGGTGATCAAACGGCTGCTATTAATCAGGTGATATTTTTAGTTATTTTGGCGGGTGTTGTTACTATCACTACTGTTGTCTGTAATGCTTTGGCTGAGTTGGTAAATAATGCCCATTCTCAACGGGTGACAGACTATATTCAAGATATTCTCCACGCTAAGTCTATAGCAGCTGACCTGGAATACTACGAAAATTCTCACTATTACGACACGATGCAACGAGCGCAGCAAGAAGCTCGTTATCGACCACCTTTAATTATCAATCGTCTGGCGCAATTAGGGCAAAGTAGTATTTCTCTGTTAGGGATGATTGGTTTATTGTTATCTTTACATTGGTCTATTGCTGGGGTGTTAATTGTTATTTCCCTACCAGCGATGTTAGTGCGTGTGAAATATGCACGTGTGGTGTATGATTGGCGACGCAAGAAAACATCAATGGAACGCCTATCAGAATATTTAGGTTGGATACTCACATCAGAACAATTTGCTAAGGAAGTTCGCTTATTTAATTTAGGAGATTATTTTGGTCAATGGTATCTCCGTATTAGAAGACAGATATATAAAGAAAGTCTTGCTATTGATAGTAGACGGGCTATTGCTAATTTTATTGCTCAAACTATTTCAGGTGTTGTAGTTTTAGGAGTGTTTACATTTATTATTTTTCAAACTATTCAAGGTGTTTTAAATATAGGAGATTTAGTATTATATTCCCAAGCCTTACAACGAGGGGAAAGTGATATTAAAAGTTTGTTGAGTAGTATGTCGGCTCTCTACGAAGATAATCTATTTTTAGCAAATCTCTATGAATTTTTGGAACTCAAACCCAAGTTAGCTGATCCTGTCAATCCTGTTCCTTTTCCACGTCCTATCCAAAAGGGTATTGTAGTGGAGAATGTGGAGTTTAAATATGCTAACAGTAGTCGTCAAGCGATTAAAAATGTTAACTTGACTATTAAGCCAGGGGAAGTTGTGGCTTTAGTTGGTGAAAACGGTTCAGGTAAAACTACATTAATTAAACTTCTCTGTAGATTATATGATCCGACTTCCGGCTCAATTACTATTGATGGTGTTGACATCAGAGAATTTAAAATTGCCGAATTACGCCACGAAATTAGCGTGATTTTTCAAGATTATGCCAAGTATAATTTCACAGCCCAAGAAAATATTTGGTTCGGCAATATTGATTTACCACCAGCACCAGAAAGTATTATAGCTGCGGCGCAACTTTCCGGTGCTGATGATGTAATTACCAAATTACCCCAAGGTTATGATACTACCCTGGGGCAATTGTTTTCTCAAGGAGAAGAATTAAGTATTGGTCAATGGCAAAAAGTAGCTTTAGCTAGAGCATTTTTAAGAGATTCCCAGTTAATTGTTTTAGATGAACCGACTAGTGCAATGGATGCTAAAGCTGAGTATGAAGTGTTTGAAAAATTCCGCCAACTAATTAAAGATCAATCTGCTATTTTAATTAGTCATCGTCTATCTACTGTCAAAATGGCCGATCGCATTTACGTGATGGATAATGGCACAATTGCAGAAAGCGGTACTCATGAGCAACTCATGGAGATAAATGGGACTTACGCCCACTTATTTGAAACTCAAGCACAACAATATCGTATTTAGGAGGTAGGAAAAAGGTAAGTCAACATAATTTATTAGACATATTTTTCTCCTGTTACCTAATCTACAACCTTGAGCAATCCTCTTTTTATGCCATCTAATACTCTACTAATTTGTTGGCGTTCTCTTTCATTTAAGTCTTCTTTAGATAGCAGTGTGGACATAAGTAACTGCTGATCACATCGCGTAATTCTGCCAAGAGAAAATATGTGTTCTAAAACTGTCTCTAAAGAGATGGGGGTTGAAGTACTGGTGGCTTGCATATTTCTCACCAAAACTTTATGTTTTTTAAAACTAAGTTATTTCAAAATAACAATTTTTCATAAAGTGTGACATTAGTAGTGACACGGAATCAGGGCAGTTGAAACGTTATGATTTTTATGCCTCCTCTGATACTCGCCTTTTCGGTAAAATAACTAGGCACATTAGCAAACAATAGGTTCAAGCTCATGGCGATCGCAAAGATTGGAATTATTGGTGGTAGCGGTTTATATCAAATGGCTGCCTTGAAAGATGTGGAGGAAATACAAATTGAAACG
The DNA here is from genome assembly GCF_058172895.1 of Aliinostoc maniaoense. Lineage (NCBI taxonomy): Bacteria > Bacillati > Cyanobacteriota > Cyanophyceae > Nostocales > Nodulariaceae > Aliinostoc > Aliinostoc maniaoense. The sequence goes on from NZ_CP187952.1 coordinate 1,404,519, forward strand.
CCTTTTGGTTCACCTTCTGATGCGTTAATTCTCGGAAATTTAGAGGGAGTTAAAGTAGCTTTTTTAGCTCGTCATGGGCGTAATCATACGTTGTCACCTTCCGAGTTACCCTTCCGTGCCAATATCTATGCCATGAAACAGCTAGGTGTAGAGTATTTAATTTCTGCTAGTGCGGTGGGTTCTTTACAAGCGGAAGCAAAGCCACTAGATATGGTAGTGCCAGATCAGTTTATTGATAGAACCAAAAATCGGATTTCTACATTTTTTGGGGAAGGTATCGTTGCACACATTACCTTTGGTGATCCGATTTGTCAAAATTTAGCGATGGTGTTAGGGGATGCGATCGCTTCTCTCAATTTACCAGATGTTACCCTCCATCGTGGTGGTACTTATGTTTGCATGGAAGGGCCAGCATTTTCCACCAAAGCTGAATCAAATCTTTATCGCAGTTGGGGTGCAACCATTATCGGTATGACTAATTTACCGGAAGCTAAGTTAGCCAGGGAAGCAGAAATTGCTTATGCAACCTTAGCACTGGTAACAGATTACGATTGTTGGCATCCAGATCATGATAGCGTCACAGTAGAAATGGTAATTGGTAATTTAAAACGTAATGCTGTGAACGCGCAAAAAGTGATTCAAGAAACCGTGCGCCGCTTGAGTGAAAATCCACCACACAGTGATGCACATTCTGCTTTGAAGTATGCAATTTTAACCAACTTAGCTAAAGCACCTGCGGAAACAAAAGAAAAGTTAGGTTTATTGTTAAAGAAATATTTGTAGACTTACCCTAAAATCATCTAGAGACGCGATTTATCGCGTCTCTCAAGAGCAATTTTCTCACCTATTAAAGCACTCCTAAATCTCTCATTACCTCCACCCATTTATCTGGGGTTGGTAAAGTTTCTTTGAGAAATTCAACGGTAAGATGACTGGCGTTAGCTTTATATAAAAGGGTAGCGTAGGTAAAAGAACTAGCTGGTTTCTTGAAATTATCTTGACCATGAATATAAATCAATTCTGCCAGTTTTTCTTCTACTTTAATAATAGCAGTGGGGGCAAGGCTAAGTAAATCATTCATCCATTGTTTTTTTTGCTGCATAAAATCAACTAATTCTCTATCAGCAGCATCTTTAAAATCACCACAAATCGCCTGAATTTTTTGCCATTTATAACTACCCCAGGGTTTAGCCTTCATTACTGGTAACTGCCATTTCACCATTTCTTCTTGCCAATAATCTTTACTGGCTTCTACTTGGAAAATCTCAAAACTTGGTAAAATTAACCCAGTTAATCTACCACCGTGGCAAGCTCCTGTATCAATGCCATAAGTTTTTGTAGGAATAATCAGTGGTTCATTTCCCACAACGTGATGACCAAAAATAACTGGTTTTCTGCCAGTATACAATTGACTCCAATATGTCTTGCCATAGCGTTTTTCTAAGTGCTTTTCTCCGGCAGTACAACCACATAAAACCTCTGGTTTTTGCTGGTGAATTGGTATCCCATCTTCTACCGCCGCATGAACAAAAATCGCGTCTTCAGTTTCGTGATAATAAGGTAAATTATTAACCCATTCTAAAAATTTTGGATAGCGATCGCCAAATTGTAATTTGACAATTTCCTGAGAATAAGAGAGCGTTTGACGTAGGTGTTTACGTTCGTGATTACCCATCAACACGATCGTGTTAGGACGATGTTTAAGAAACTCATAAACTTTTAAAGAATCAACCCCACGATCAACAATATCTCCCAAGGAAATTAAGAAATCTTCCTCTGTAATTTCCACTTTTGCTAATAACTGCATCAGTTCTGCATAGCAACCATGAATATCACCAACTACAATTGTTCGCATAGTTCAAATTTAATTAAATGTTTTAATATAACAGATTCGATGTTTATGAGGTACAGCAACTGATTGAAAAAAGTAATGAATAATGAGTCACAAGTAAGAAATTTACTCATTACTCATTACTCATTACTCATTACTCATTAGACTTATCGCGTCACGTACCAACCATACACTGTGACACTTGCGTAAGTCCTGATGACATGAAAATTATTACTAGATTAGCATTATGTATCACTGTAGTCATTTGTACAGTCGTGTTGATGCTCAGTATTTACCCTACTACGCTTACTAATTCTCAGCTAACCAATGTTTTCCGTTGTCTCAATTATAACGTTGGTATTGGTAGGACGACGGGTAAATTTAAGAAATATTCAGATTCCTTGGCGGAGTGTGGGAGCGATCGCTACTATATTCCTGTTTACTGACTAATTAATCAAGTTCCTATTCAGGACTAAATTTCTGACTACAAACCTTTAATTAGGTTATAACCGTTAACGATAAATTTATTTCTTTTTACTCTCATGAACTCTCTACAAAACATCCTGAAAATATTAGTTTTACTGAGTTTCATCACCTATATCCAAATACCTCCGGCTGCGGCTGATGTTTTACCTCCCGGAGAATCTCCAGTTTCTTATTGTTTTCAAGTAGCAAATCTTAATAAATATCCAAATCATTTATTAATTGCTCATATTAAATCACAAAACCCCAGCCTGCCAACATATAACAGAATCCTCAAGCAAGGTAAATGTTTAGAACTGAATGGTTATCGGGAATATAGCGATATCTATGCCATTAAAAAATACCAGGTAAAATCTCAGGAGATTATCAAGAGTCAAGCAGGTGAATCTCTGAAAGATTTCAACAGTAAAAAACCCCTGTTAATTCCTACAAAAAATAGTATTTATTCCCTGCGATTATTACCGGATAGATATGGAGTCAAACAAGTAGCTGATGTATTGGAAATTGTGGGAATTACACCGAAGTCTCTGGAATTAAAATACAAGGAAGTTATCTATACCTCTCAAAAAGGCAATTCTGAAAGCAAAGCATATCAATCACAAAATAATCGACCTTTACCTTCTTCAAGTCAGAAGGTGAATTTTTTAAACTTTATCATTCCTGGTATATCCATAGTTAGTATGATGTTAGTTTATCGCACATCAAAACTTTTCAGAAAACCCAATTAATTTTTATAAGATGCCAATAGTTGCTGCCATTGCTTTAGTGTTAATCAGTGCCATTTTATCTGTAGCTTTTCCCCTGGCTACTTATACCTTTACTTTAGCAACCTTTGGACTTACCCATGTTTTAACAGAACTACATTACGTTAATAATCGCTTTCGTCAACGTCTCGATAATAACTTGTGTTTGGAGATTAGTCAGTTATTATTAATCATCATTTTTCTTCGTAGTTCACACTTATTGGGGTTAATTTCTCGTGAATTGAGTATACCTTTAGAGTTAATTTGTGTAGTTGGGTTAGTTGCACTTGTCATCCCAGTATTAATTAAAAAAGACTGGCGATTAGGACTTTTAGGAAGTGCATTATGTGGCATTATGACACTAGGAATCTTTTTGTCAGCAACTCTAACATTGTTGTTATTCACTATTTTACATAACATTACCCCTGTCGGATTTATCGCTGAAAAATTGCGTGGCAAACAACGAAATTATGCTTTATTAGGGTGTGTTGTTGTATTTATTCTGATTCCCTTAGTGATTATTTCTGGAGTTCCCAATCAATTTTTCTCTGATATAGGTTGGCTAAACTTAAACGCATCTCTTTTTCCCGTAGGTGAACTCGATTTGCATTTGGGAGTATTTGTACCACCGCAACTACATCATCAAGGGATATCTAGAACAGCATACAACTATGCAATTGCTGCTTTTTCTGCCGCAGTTTTTTTACAATCAATGCACTACGCTGTAGTAATTGGCATCTTACCAAAGTGGGAAAATACTCATAAAACCAGACTAACTAACAGTTTATTCCCCAGAATGGTGTTATTTTTAAGTACATTATTATTTCTCTATTTTAGTAGGTCATTTATTAATTCTCGCTCCCTATATGGAATTATATCCGCAGTTCATGCTTGGGTAGAAATTCCAGTTTTACTTGTAGCTTTAGCAATTCCAGAAGATACAAAAATAACTTCTCAAAGTATATTATCTCAATAATTTATCAATTAATAAACCTCCTAAAAATGAAGTTAAATTAGCCATCATTGATAAAAATAAACCCTGTCGCCAAGCTAAGTTTAAAATTACAGTATATAAAATACTTTCAATAATAATTACCCCACTTTCTATCAGCCCTACTCTGATGTAAAATTGCATATAGTGGATTAGTATCTGGTTAGTTTCCCAAGCTAAAGGATGAGTAAATAAAGTCGCAATAAAGGCTGCAATCAGCGCGTTAGATATATCTCTAAATGTAAAAAATTGACGGGTAATTCCTAACAAAATTAAAACTAGTGGTACTTCAATTACCCAAGAAATTATTAATGCTAAAAATTGTGTCATAACTAACAGCTATGCAATTTTTGAATAAAATCTGCCATTTACCTAAAATTCTTTATCTAGTTCTAGCGATCGCAATTTCCATTATCGGCTTTTTTGTGATTAATTTAGACACTGGTGCTATAGAAATTACCAGTATAGAGTTTATCGGACAAGCTACATTACCAAAAGGCTTATCCTTCCAAAAAACTGAAGTTGGAGGTTTATCTGGAATTACCTACGATGCTACAACCGATCTTTACTATGCCATCTCTGATGACCGGGGTCAAAAAGCACCAGCGCGTTTTTATACTTTTAAGATAGAATTAAATCAAGGTAATTTGCAAGATAAGGGTGTGCAGACTGTTGGTGTAACTACACTATTAAATGATAGTAATCAACCATTTCCCCCCAGTGAAACTGATACAGAAGGAATTGCTGTCACCAAAAATGAAACAGTATTTATTTCCTCTGAAGGTGACGTGAACCAATTAATTAAACCCTTTATTCAAGAGTTTAATTTAGCTTCTGGTAAAGTTATGCAAACACTACCTATACCCCAAAAATTCTTACCTGATAAAAATAAACAAAAAGGCGTTCGCAACAACTTAGCTTTGGAAAGCCTCACCATTACACCTGATAACAAATATTTATTTACAGCTACAGAAAATGCCCTCATTCAAGATGGGGCGATCGCTGCACCTAATATTGGTACTTCATGCCGCATTTTGCAGTATAATCTCAGCAATAATCAACCCGAAAAAGAGTTTATTTATCGAACTACACCTGTAACATCTTTTTTTAATCCTACAGGTAAATTTGCCAGTGGATTACCTGACTTACTGGCTTTAGATAATCATGGTCACTTTCTCAGTATAGAACGTTCTTTTACTGGATTAGGATTTACTGTTTTTTTATTTGAAATTAATTTAACAACAGCCGATAACATTCATTATATAGATAGTCTAATAGCAGTTGATAGCGAACATATTCAACCTGTACAGAAAAAACTGCTGTTAGATTTAAGAACTCTCGATGTAGCTCTAGATAATATAGAGGGTTTAACCCTTGGGCCAAAACTATCCCGTAGAGAACGCCTTTTAATCCTTGTCAGTGACAACAATTTTAATGCAATTCAACGCACCCAGTTTTTAGCATTTAAGCTCAGAACTGCATCACCTATTATGAGTTTATTCCGTCGGATGTTTCAGTAGATGTTGATAAAAAAACCTATAACTAAGTGCAAGTTCAACTTCTTGACTATCCTCCCCAACACACAAAGACATCAAAAATTTCAAATACTCTCGGTAATATTTTACGTATTAAGTAAAATCACTGTAGTTTTTACCTTGGTTAATTTAGTTGAGCTAGGGATTACGTAAATTTCCTCATCTCTTTTGTTTAGGTAATATGTTACATAGTATTTAAGGAATTTTGTCGAGGTATGAGCAAAACTCTCCTAAAAATTTCAGATATTGATTTTGAGCAATTTTCACATTGTATAAATCAATTGGTAAATTTAAATAAAATTTGCAAGTGAAAATTATTTCTTCCATAAATTAACAATTATTTGATAGCGTAAAGTTTCCAAATATGGTCAACTCAAGAAACGAGCCAGATGTTTATATTGGAAAGTTTTTAAACAATCGCTATTTAATAATAGATTTGATTGGTAAAGGCGGTATGGGACGAGTTTACTTAGCAGAAGATACAGCTAAGGGTGGTAAACAAGTCGCATTAAAAATTCTCATGCTCAGTTTGGCCAATCAACAGCTATCTCAACGCTTCGGCAGAGAAATTTTTATTGGCGCACAACTCGGACGTAAAAGCAAACATATTGTCAGAGTTTTGAGTTATGGTGTCACTGATGATAAAACTCCATTTTATGTTATGGAGTATCTCCAAGGTAAAAATCTCAAGCAAATCTTGAAGGCTCAAACCTTAACAATTGGCAAATTTTTAGATATTTGTTATCAAATTTGTTTAGGTTTAGAATGCGCCCATCAAGGTATTATTCTCAAAGGTGAAATTTATCCAGTTGTACATAGAGACATCAAGCCAGAGAATATATTTATAAATACAGATAATAAAAAAAATGAAATTGTCAAAATTTTAGATTTTGGCATTGCTAAATTTTTAACAGAACGCAGTGGGATGACACTAACAGATTCCTTTATTGGTAGTTTACCCTACTGTTCTCCAGAACATATGGAGGGACGCAAATTACTTGATGTCCGTTCTGATATTTATAGTTTGGGAGTTTTAATGTTTGAAATGCTGACAACAAAGCATCCATTTCAAACACAAACTAACTCATTTGGTAGTTGGTATCAAGCTCATCACTTTCAAACACCACCTACATTCAATGAAGTCAATAATGAGTTAAAAATTCCCCAGGAATTAGAACAATTAGTAATGAATTGTTTAGCTAAAGAAGTAGGCGATCGCCCGCAAAATATTAATGAAATTTTACAAGTTTTAGCACAGGTAAAAAACAAAATTGAAACTAATGTTGGTAGTAGTGATATTTGGGAAAGCCTACCTACAGTACAATTAGTACCTGTAACTTCTATCTCTGAAAAAGAATGCTTACAAAAAAAATGGCCTAAAAATAAACCTATTCAGCCAATTGGTTTTCCTCACTTACTACATACTACCCAAGGTATTATTCCTACATATTGGGCAATGTTACCCAAGCAAGAAATTGTCAGTTTCTTAAATAAAAATCAAAGCACTGAGTTTATTCAAAAAGTCTCAGTTTATCCGATGGTATTATGGGTAACAGTATTATATGATCGACCATTATCTTTGATTCGCTGGTTATCATCTTTTATAGATTTAAACCAAAATCAAGGTCAGAAAATAGTCCGAGTTTTGGCAGAAACAGGATATTATCATTTATTATTTTTTGCCTTAGAAGAACCTCACAATTGCAGTAATGTCATAACTTTAACACTCACCGGTAAGCAGCGTCAGCAATTACTTGATTGGTTAAACTTTAGTCGTACTTTAGAGCCAACTGCATTAATTTCACCTGAAGAAGCCAAAGGTATGCTCAGAGGAGAATATGAAAAAATCAAACTAAAAATCATGGAAACTTTAGTGGCTGATCAACAAATTGATAGATTTAAATTTAAAAATTGGCTCTCTCAAATGATTGAAAGCTTAGTACAGTTTTTTATTCCTAATAACAACAATTAATATTTTATATTGTATAAATTCATCATATTAGAGGTTCTATACAGTGAATCAAAGTGCATTTGCATCTACAAATACAAAGAAGACAAGACTAATTGCTAATCGCTATCAACTGCAAAGAGTAATTGGTAGTGGTGGTATGGGGGAAGTTTTTTTAGCAATTGATACATTATTAGGGGGAACACCAGTTGCAATTAAATTTTTGACGCAAACTGTTGCTGATGCCAAAATTCAAAAAGACTTTGCTCGTGAAGCCTTGATGAGTGCTGCCTTAAGTCAAAAAAGCCTGCATATTGTTAGAGCTTATGATTACGGTGTTACTGACAAAGGAAAACCATTTTATGTCATGGAATATCTCAACGGACAAAGTTTAAAAGACTTAATGCCTTTACCATTACCCAGATTTTTAAATTTAACACGTCAGATTTGTCTAGGTTTACAGTGCGCTCATGAAGGTATTCAAATTGATGGAAAGATTTGTCCTTTAGTACATCGAGACATTAAGCCAGCTAATATATTAGTTGTTCCAGATCCGATATTAGGACAGTTAGTCAAAATCCTCGATTTTGGGATTGCAAAATTTTTGAATTATGCGACTACCATTAGTACCAATAAAGGATTTCATGGTACTTTACCTTATTCTTCACCTGAGCAGCTAGAAGGGGAAAAATTAGACGCACGTTCTGATATTTATAGCTTGGGTGTGATGATGTTTGAAATGCTTACTGGTGAAAAACCTTGGCAACCAGAAACAGATTTATTTGGAGCTTGGTATAAAGCACATCATTTTGAAGCACCCCGAAGCATAGCAGCAGTTAATCCCCACCTGAAAGTACCACAACAAATTAATGATTTAATTATGGCTTGTTTAGCTAAAAAAGTTAGCGATCGCCCCCAAAGTGTTCAGGAATTATTACAAGTTTTAGATGGTGTAGAAAATTCAAAAATAGCTAATTCAGATATAAAATCAAATACTAAAAATACTCCTGCGGTTTCCCTGAATTGTAAATTTATTTTAGCTGTTGAAAAAAACTTTAGACAATTTACTTGGCCTAAAAATAAACCTATACAAGAAATCGTTTTTCCCCAACTCATTAATACTAGTCAGGGAAAGTCGGTGACACTCTTGTTAATGTTGCCAGAAACAGAAATTGAAAAGCTATTAAATGCCAAACTATACAACCGATTTATTTTTATCACATCTCCTCACCCCATGCTTTTATGGGTAACAATGCTCTACACCCAAGAATTTGGAGCTAAATGGCTACCATGCTACCTAGATATGCAAAATCCCTATAACCTGCGTCTAGTATCATCTTTAGCTAATAATGACAGCTATCCTCTCATGTGCTTTACCCTAGAACCCCCCAACAAATGTACCCAAGTAATTACGAGTCAAATTGAACTCAGTCAACGCCAAAAGCTAAAAATGTGGGTAGAACAAAGTCAAAAACTCCCACCAACTACTCAACCCCAGTTGAGTAAAAATCTCCTGAAACAACAGTACAAGCAATTACAGTCTCAAATGTTACAAAAAATGGCTTAGGGAGTGGGTATTGGGGAACTGATAAAAAAATTTTCCAAATTAGGTTGACAAATCCTTGGATGTTAGTCATAATAGGGAAGTTGCCAATTAAGGGACTGTAGTTCAATTGGTTAGAGCACCGCCCTGTCACGGCGGAAGTTGCGGGTTCGAGCCCCGTCAGTCCCGTTCTAATTTATTAAGACCAAGTGCTGAGTGAGTTAATTTGTGAGTGTAGACTGAATATCCTAACTCACAACTCATGACTCAATACTCAGCACTTACGCGCGTGATGTGTAAAGCCCCCAAGTATAAGACACAAAACCAAAAAAAGTTTTGTGTCTTATATGTCTTTTAAGTGGGGGATATAAGCGAATGATCCTTTAGGTTCGGCAGTTGCTTTCCGACGCAAGGCGACAGGAACGCACTGCCTCACCGAATTAATTCGGTCGTGACGTGTGGGAGGACGGTAGAAATAGCATTAATAGCTAATTCCCAATTCTTTTTTCTGTTTAAGTATTCTGTTGCTAAGGTTTCCCGTCTGGTAAATATTCACCCAATTCGTTATCGCTAGGCTTGCTAAAAAAACCAACCCATATTTAATTCTCCAAAATAGGTTATGCTGGTCTTGTAGCGTAATAGGTTATCGATTGCTAGTATACGAGTTCAAGCTAAAGGGTAAACAGCAGCAGTTCAACCTGATTGATGAAGCAATCAGGACTGCTTTGTTTATCCGTAACTCTTGCGTTCGCTACTGGATGGATAACCCAAAAGTCGGCAAGTACGATTTAAGCGCATACTGCAAAGAACTAGCCGCAAACTTTGAGTGGGCAAACAAGCTCAACTCAATGGCTAGACAGGCATCAGCAGATAGGGCTTGGGCTGCAATTTCTCGGTTCTATAGCAACTGCAAGAAAAAAGTTGCAGGCAAGAAGGGTTTCCCAAATTTCAAAAAACGTGGGCATTCTGTGGAGTACAAAACTACAGGATGGAAGTTATCAGAAGATAGAAAATATCTCACCCTGACTGACGGATTTGAGATTGGGAGACTAAAGTTAGTTGGAACTTATGACCTGCATTTTTATAAAATCAAGGATATTAAGCGTGTCCGATTGGTAAAACGTGCAGATGGTTACTACGCTCAATTTTGTATTGCTGTTGACCGAGAAATTAAGGTAGAACCAAGCAAAAAGGTTATTGGTTTAGATGTCGGTTTAAACCACTTCTACACTGATTCCAATGGAGAGAAAGTAGAAAACCCTAGATTCTTGAGGAAATCTGAGAAGGCATTAAAACGCCTACAAAAACGGGTTTCTAAAAAGTTCACAAAAGGTAAACCCCAATCTAATAACTACAAAAAGGCTAGAAACAAACTAGCAAGAAAACACTTGAAAGTTAGTAGACAGCGTAAAGACTTTGCTGTGAAGTTAGCAAAGTGCGTAATCCAGTCTAACGACGTGGTTGTCTATGAAGACTTGCAAGTGCGGAACATGGTTAAAAACCACAAACTAGCCAAAAGTATTAGTGATGCTTCTTGGTATCAGTTCCGGTGTTGGCTGGAATATTTTGGCAAGGTATACGGCAAAATAACCATTGCTGTCCCACCACATTGGACAAGCCAAAACTGCTCTAACTGTGGAAAAACTGTTGTCAAAACTTTGTCAACCAGAACCCATGAATGCCCCCACTGCGGAACTGTTTTAGATCGAGACGAAAACGCAGCACTAAATATTTTAGCGTCGGGATTAAGTACGGCGGGACACGTCGGAACTAACGCTTGGGGAGAGAACGACCTATGCTTGAATCTGGTGACAGATTCAAGTAAGTTGGCTCGGTGAACCAAGAATCCCCGAAATTCTATTTCGGGGAGTGTCAATATAGTAATCATTGCTTTGCGAAAGAGAGAACTATTGTGACTGTCAGAGTCCGAATTGCTCCTAGCCCAACTGGGAATCTACATATTGGTACAGCTAGAACAGCTGTTTTTAACTGGTTGTTTGCCCGTCACCACGGCGGGAAATTTATTTTGCGAATTGAAGACACAGACCTAGAGCGATCGCGTCCCGAATATACAGAAAATATTCTGGAAGGATTGCGTTGGTTGGGACTCAACTGGGATGAAGGACCATTCTTTCAATCCCAACGCCTAGACTTGTACAAACAAGCAGTACAAAAACTCCTAGATCAAGGTTTAGCTTATCGTTGCTACACCACCTCAGAGGAACTGGAAGCCTTAAGAGAAGCCCAAAAAGCCAAAGGCGAAGCCCCCCGCTACGACAACCGCCATCGTCACCTCACCCCAGAACAAGAAGCACAATTTCAAGCCGAAGGCCGCAGTTTTGTCATCCGCTTTAAAATTGACGATGACCGGGAAATTGTCTGGAATGACTTAGTTAGGGAAAAAATGGTTTGGCGCGGTAGTGATTTAGGTGGTGATATGGTTATCGCCCGCGCTGCTGAAGACGGTATTGGTCAACCTCTATACAACTTTGTGGTTGTAGTAGACGATATTGATATGCAAATCACTCATGTGATTCGCGGAGAAGACCATATTGCTAATACAGCCAAGCAAATTCTACTGTATGAAGCTTTAGGAGCAAAAACCCCTGAATTTGCCCATACGCCCTTAATTTTAAACATGGAGGGACGTAAACTATCTAAGCGCGATGGAGTCACATCCATCTCTGACTTTAAGCAAATGGGCTTTACATCAGAAGGTTTAGTAAACTACATGACCTTGCTGGGTTGGTCGCCACCAGACTCTACCCAAGAAATATTTACCTTAGAAGCAGCCGCCAAAGAATTTAGCTTTGAGCGCGTCAATAAAGCCGGGGCAAAATTTGACTGGGCGAAATTAGATTGGTTAAACAGTCAATATCTGCACAATATGCCAGTAGACAAACTCACCGATTTAATTATCCCCTACTGGGAAGCGGCTGGATATCCATTTGATAATGGACGAGATCGTGCTTGGTTAGAAAAGTTAGTTGGTTTACTCAGTGCCAGCTTGACTCGCTTAACAGATGCTGTAGAAATGAGCCAACTGTTTTTTAGCCAGACAGTACAATTAAGTGCAGAAGGTAGCCAGCAATTACAGCAACCAGGTTCTAAGGAAGTTCTGCAAGCCATCATCACAGCCTTAGAAAACCAACCCCAACTAACAGAAGCATCTGCCCAAGACATAATTAAACAAGTGGTGAAAGCCCAAAACGTCAAAAAAGGGTTAGTTATGCGATCGCTCCGCGCTGCCCTAACTGGAGACGTACACGGCCCAGACTTGATCCAATCTTGGTTACTCCTCAATCAAATTGGTTTAGACAAACCACGCTTGAATCAGTCCATAGCGTAGGCAGGGGGGCAGGGGGGAGGGAGCAGGGAGCAGGGAGCAGGGGGGGACAAGGGAGAGGGAGAAATATTTACGCCAATGCCCCATGCCCAATTCCCAATGCCCAATTCCCAATGCCCAATTCCCAATGCCCAATTCCCAATGCCCAATTCCCTAACCTTACTAGTCAATTTCTCTCAAATTGGGAACATAAACTGTAAAATTAATGTCTTCTCAACCACTGAGATAATTATTAAATTACTATGTCGAAAACAACGCTAAATCAATTGATTCGATTATCTTTAATGATAGTTACATTAGGCGTTATATCGGCAATTGCTGCCGCCACCACAGCCCAAGAAACCCCCCCAATATTTGGAGATATCACTATCAGCCAAAAATTTTCTCCAGACCCCCTCACAGTTAGGGGTATGAGTGGTGGCTCAGTAGCAGCAAACAAAATTGCTGGTAGAGTTGATACCTCTACTGGCCCTTGTATTGGATTTGTAGATGAAGCACCAGACCACACGATTAAGTTAAACAATAAATTTGAGTATCTAAAACTTCAAATACAAGCAGATAAAGACACTACTTTGATCGTCAAAGGTCCTGGTGGTACTTGGTGCAACGATGACTTAGAAGACAAAAATCCCGGCATACTGGGCGAATGGCTACCAGGAGATTACCAAGTTTGGATCGGTTCTTACGACAAAGATCAATATTTTCCTTACACTTTACAAGTTACAGAAGTCAAGTAGTCAGTTATCAGTTATCAGTTATCAAGTAACTGTTCATTGATTTAACTCCCTTGTCTCCCTTGTCTCCCTTGTCTCCCCTGCCCCCTGCCCCCTGCCCCCTGCCTCCTGCCCCCCACACCCTCTAATTCCCAATCGCTGCCACGATCGCCATGTTGTATTAGAATTAAGTTAACTTTAATTAAGATTCTTGTCGGCATCTGAGATTTCACATCAGCACCTACAGCTTTGTGGTAATGCCTGATTGGACATCAAATTAAACAAAATGGAGTTATAAACGTCCGTTTTACAACTATCTAGTAACACTGTTGCTAGAAATAACTAATTGTAAATTGGCATCTAGAGGCAAATTAAAATGAAATTCTCTTGGAGAGTCCTGGTACTCTGGACACTGCCTGCTTTGGTAATTGGCTTTTTCTTTTGGCAAGGGGCGTTTGCAGCTAATCCTGCTGACATGAGCAAAAATGCTGCTAACACCCGCATGACCTATGGCCGCTTTTTGGAATATTTGGACGCTGGTCGTGTGACCAATGTGGATCTTTATGAAGGCGGCAGAACAGCGATTATTGAAGCCACAGACCAAGATATTGAAAATCGTGTGCAACGTTGGCGGGTAGATTTACCAATTAACGCGCCTGAGTTAATCAGCAAACTTAAGGAAAAACAAGTTAGTTTTGATGCTCATCCAGTCCGCAATGATGGTGCTATCTGGGGACTTTTAGGCAATTTGATTTTCCCAATCCTATTGATTACTGGATTGTTCTTTTTGTTCCGTCGTTCCAATAATATGCCTGGTGGCCCTGGTCAAGCCATGAACTTTGGTAAATCCAAAGCGCGTTTTCAAATGGAAGCGAAGACTGGGGTAAAATTTGACGACGTAGCCGGGATTGAAGAAGCGAAAGAAGAATTACAAGAAGTTGTCACCTTCTTAAAACAGCCAGAAAGATTTACAGCCGTTGGCGCACGTATTCCCAAAGGGGTGTTGTTAGTAGGCCCTCCAGGTACAGGTAAAACTTTACTAGCAAAAGCGATCGCTGGGGAAGCTGGTGTACCTTTCTTTAGTATTTCCGGTTCAGAGTTCGTAGAAATGTTTGTGGGTGTGGGTGCTTCCCGTGTCCGCGACTTGTTCAAAAAAGCTAAAGATAACGCTCCCTGTATCATCTTCATCGATGAAATTGACGCAGTAGGTAGACAACGGGGTGCGGGTATCGGTGGTGGTAACGACGAGAGAGAACAAACCCTCAACCAGTTACTGACTGAAATGGATGGTTTTGAAGGTAACACAGGCATCATTATTATTGCTGCTACCAACCGTCCTGATGTCTTAGATGCAGCTTTGTTGCGTCCCGGTCGATTTGACAGACAAGTTACCGTCGATGCACCAGACATCAAAGGCCGCTTAGAAATTCTGCAAGTTCACGCACGGAACAAGAAACTTGATCCTAGTGTATCTTTAGAAGCGATCGCCCGTCGCACACCAGGATTCACCGGTGCAGACCTAGCCAACCTCCTCAATGAAGCCGCCATTCTCACCGCTAGAAGACGTAAAGAAGGCATCACCCTCAGCGAAATTGATGACGCTGTAGACAGAGTAGTTGCTGGGATGGAAGGTACACCCTTAGTAGACAGCAAGAGCAAACGCCTCATTGCTTACCATGAAGTTGGACACGCGTTGGTAGGGACTTTATTAAAAGACCATGACCCAGTGCAGAAAGTTACCCTGATTCCTCGCGGACAAGCACAAGGTTTAACTTGGTTTACCCCTAACGAAGAACAAGGTTTAATCTCTCGCTCTCAACTCAAAGCCAGAATTACTGGTGCTTTGGGTGGTCGTGCAGCAGAAGACATCATTTTTGGCGCGGCGGAAGTAACCACAGGTGCAGGCGGTGACTTGCAACAAGTAACCGGCATGGCACGGCAAATGGTTACACGCTTCGGGATGTCTGATTTAGGGCCTCTGTCCTTGGAAAGTCAACAAGGGGAAGTCTTCCTAGGTCGTGACTGGATGACTCGTTCTGATTATTCTGAATCAATTGCGGCTCGGATTGATTCTCAAGTGCGGGAAATTGTCGAACATTGCTACGAAACCGCCAAAAAGATCATCCGGGAAAATCGTACTGTCACCGACCGCATTGTCGATTTACTCATCGAAAAAGAAACCATCGATGGTGATGAATTTCGTCGAATTGTTGCTGAGTACACCGATGTACCAGAAAAATCTCAGTATGTTCCACAACTGTAGTTATTGTTGAAGAAACTCGAAATTGAGAAGGCAGGAGGTGTAATATCTCCTGCCTTTTTATTGATTTTTTGAAATAGTCTCTACAAAAGCTTTATGTTCATTTGACTGCAAACCTGCTTGTAATACTGCCAAAACCTGCTGCATATTTCCATTTAATAAATCTGTTACCGCTAACCACAAACCTGGAAAAACTCGACTGCGGAGAACGTTTTCTTCAGGCAGTAATTCTACATACTCACCCTGTTCTAAATAAAACCAACTGAGTTTTTGATCTAGCACTTGCCAGACTATATATTCTTTCACGCCATTGCGACGGTACGCTTGTTTTTTACCATGAAGGTCAATGGCAACACTACTAGCAGCAATTTCCACAACTAACTCTGGCGCACCTTCGATATAATCATCTTCAGTCAATTTGGCTTCACCACCTGCTTCTGGGGTGATGAGCAGAATCGCATCTGGTTGAGGTTCGTTATCTAAGTCTAGGCGTACAGTTGGTTCAACTCCCAAAGCTACACCAGCTGTAGCGGCTTCATATGTAAATAACCAACCAATAATCCAACCATGCGGTTGACTATGACTTTTAAAACGCAAGGCAGCAGGCATAATGTAGACAATTCCTTCGATCAATTCAGCTTTTTGCAAATTAGGCATGGCGTTATAACGACGCTCAAATTCATACCGGGTGAGTTTGTCGCCGTTTTCTAAAGGAGGAATTGTCCAGTTTTGTGGAGGTGTTTTTACCATGACGATCGCATCTTGGTTGAGCCTAAACTTATCGAAAATTTGGTTTGAAAACCCCGTCCTTCTAGGACGGATTTATGCTTTTTGTGTTAGCATAAGTACGTGGTTAATTGGTCGATACCCATGATTGTCTACGAGTTTAAGGTTAAGGGTAAAGAAAAGCAATACCAGGCAATAGATGAAGCAATTCGTACCAGCCAATTCATTCAAAATAAGTGCTTGCGCTATTGGATGGATAAAAAGGATTCAAAAGTAGATAAGTACGCATTGAATAAATATTGTGCTGTATTAGCGGCAGAATTTCCTTTTGCTGACGAACTCAACTCAATGGCAAGACAATCGGCGGCTGAACGTTCTTGGAGTGCAATTTCTCGGTTTTACGATAACTGCAAGAAAAAAGTTAAAGGTAAAAAGGGGTTTCCTAAATTTAAAAAAAACTGCCGTTCAGTTGAATACAAATCAACGGGATGGAAGTTAACTCTTAATCGTAAGTCGATAACTTTCTCAGATAAGAAAGGGATTGGAACTCTGAAATTAAAAGGGACTTACGACCTGAATTACTACGACATCAAGCAAATTAAGCGTGTCCGTTTGGTACGTCGTGCTGATGGGTATTACGCTCAATTTGCGATTGATATTGATGTCAAGGTAGAAAGTCAACCTACAAATCAATTAGTGGGTATTGACTTGGGATTGAAGTATTTCATTGCTGACAATAAAGGCAATGTCGAACCATCCCCCCAGTTCTACCGTAAGTCAGAAAAACAGTTAAACCGTGCGAATCGCAAAAAGTCTAAAAAGTTCAGCCAAGAAAAGAAGAAAGCTCGCGCCAGACAATCCAACAATTACCACAAAGCTAGAAATAGATATGCCCGTAAGCATTTAAGAGTAAGTAGGCAGCGAAAAGAATATTGCAAGAGATTAGCATACTCCGTCATCCAATCTAATGATTTGGTAGCCTATGAAGATTTAAATGTCAAAGGGTTGGTACATAATCGACATCTAGCTAAATCAATTAGTGATGCTGGTTGGTCAACTTTCCGCTTGTGGTTAGAATATTTTGGTCAGAAATATGGGAAAGTAACTGTTGCTGTTCCTCCCTATAATACGAGTCAAAATTGCTCTAACTGTGGTGAGAAAGTGCAAAAATCTCTGTCTAACAGGACTCATGTTTGTCCACATTGCGGATATGCGGAAGACAGAGACATCAACGCAGCAATCAATATTTTGAGACGAGGACTCAGTACGGTAGGGCATACCGGAACTTACGCTACAGGAGATTTACCCTCTTGGGCGATTGGCCGCGGCCTGTCGTCTAACGGCGAGTCTGTGAATGTAGAATCCCCACGCCTTTAGGCTGGGGAGTGTCAACCTATATTGTTTGTTAGGTTGAGGAAAAAAACTACCAAGTTGGATCACTAAATAAATGGATGGTTAATTCTTCATCTTGGGGTGGTACAGATGTAATGCAAGCACGAATAGTATCTCCATCATCAAATTCTACGGTGCAAGCATGACAAGTTCCCATCAGACAACCAGTGGGAATGAAAACTCCAGCGCGCTCTGCTACATCTAATAGGGGTTCTCCTACTTCAGCCTCAATGGTGACATTATCTGGTAAAAAACGGACACGAATATTCATTGCAAAATTCAAAATATTCTACGAAAAGCAAGCTACCGCATCTTGGTACAAATTGAATCAAGATTTTTGTAGTTTGAGAAATTATCAATTTACGACAAAAAGGGCGTTAAATCTAAATGAGTTTCAATTTCAGTTGCCAAATGATCTAACATCTGTTCTCGTTGTTCTCGGTAGTTAGCAACACCTGTCGGCAAAGATTTTAAGCCTCGCTGTTGACGGAGGCGATTGAGCCAAGCGCGTCGCCAAGGGCCATTATCAAACAATCCGTGAAGATATGTACCCCAAACCGATTGACAATTATCTACCAATCCTAAGTTAGCATCATCAAACAAAGGTTGATAGGCTTGATTATCTCCTGAAATATCTACACGCGATCGCCCTTGATGAATTTCAAACCCAGTGACAGGTAATCCCATTTGGGGGTAATTTGAGGTAACTTGACGCTGACGAGCAATTTTTTGGCCAGTAATCACAGTTTTAATGGGTAAGAGATTTAAGCCTTGATATCTGCCAGCTTGTCCTTCTACACCTTCAGGATCGGCGATAATTTGTCCTAGTATTTGGTAGCCGCCACAAATCCCCAATACTGTGCCACCAGAAGCAGCATAATGTTGAATAGCTTCTGCCATGCCGCTTTTTTGCAGTAAGATTAAATCCGCAATCGTGGTTTTTGTCCCTGGAAGAATCACCGCGTCTGGGTGGCCTAAATCGTGCTTAGGACTAATGTATCGAACTGAGACACTTGGTTCTGATTCCAGGGGATCAAAATCTGTAAAGTTAGAAATTCTGGGTAAGCGAATCACACTGATATTAATATCTGTGTGAGCTTTTGCTGGTTTACGCTCCAGTAAATCTAGAGAGTCTTCGGCGGGAAATAAATGTTGCAGGTAGGGTATGACACCCAAAACAGGAATTTTTGTACGTTCTTCTAACCATTTTATTCCCGGTTCGAGAAGCGATCGCTGTCCCCGGAATTTGTTAATTACTATACCTTTAATTAATTGCCGTTCATCTGGTTCGAGTAGTTCTAATGTACCGACAACGTGGGCAAACGCTCCCCCTCGGTCAATATCAACTACCAGTATTGTGGGAGCATTTAAGTATTTTGCTACCCGCATATTAGTTAAATCACGGTGCTTCAGGTTGATTTCGGCGGGACTACCAGCACCCTCACAAACGATCACATCAAATTCTGTACCTAAATGTTGTAAAGATTCTTCAATTGCCCGCCAACCCATTTCAAAATATTGCTCATAGTAGTCGGCTGCATTTACTTTACCTACGTATCTTCCTCGCATAATGACTTGGGAAGTCATATCTCCTTGGGGTTTGAGCAAAATCGGGTTCATTTCTACCCAAGGAATTACCCCAGCCGCCCAAGCTTGCACCGCCTGGGCATAGCCAATTTCTCCTCCATTGGCTGTAACATAGGCATTTAAAGCCATATTTTGTCCTTTAAAGGGGGCTACTCGCCAGCCACGCCGGGACAAAATCCGACATATAGCTGTAGTTATCAGTGATTTCCCTGCGTGGGAAGTCGTCCCCACTACCATAATAGATTTCATAGCCACTGTTAGATATTAATTCGTAATTCGTAATACTCGCAAAGCGAGAAGCAAGCTACGTAATTCCTAATTCCTAATACCCTACGGGTACTCTCCGAGAACGCCTTCTCTTTCAGAGACGCTAACGCGAATGGCGAACGCGGAGCGTTCTCGGAGAGTAGCAAGCTACGTAATTCGTAATTCCCTACGCGGAAGCAAGTTACGTAATTCCTAATTCCTGACGGGTAAGGTTGAGAGTACATCATTAAGAATGATGTACGTTGGTTGAGTTTTGGGATTATGGCTGGTAAGGGGTAGCTATACACTACTTAATCCATACCCAATGCTCATCGTAGACTGAGGATAGATATTCTGGCTCAAGTTCATGTCAATATGCAACCCAGCTTAACAATTGCACCAATTTACTTGAAGGAAATTGGTAAAGCATTGATAAATGGGTTGATGGGTTTACGTATATATTGTTCCCTATAAATACCGAATCCTAACTTTAGGATTATGAGTTCTAAAAGGGCAATCTCAACCAACGAATCATGGAATTATATAAGCGATCGCTCCATGATGGGGTAGGTAAGTCTTGCCCTTGGTATTTTTCCATAAGTTGATGTCCTAGGGGGGTGAGACGAAAACTATCGGTAATTCCCTGTCCATCAACTTCCCGCCGAAGGATACCGACTTGGATTAACCAACCCAAAGCATTGTCACAGGCTAACTCTGATAGAGATGTTTTGGTATAGCCATTTTTAATTCCATTTTCGGAGGCGATCGCACCTAAAGCAACACTTTGATGACGCATAGTTTCAAATAATTTGATCACAAAGGGAGAACAAATCAGCGATTTTTCAGCCCTTTTAACGCTGTTAGGCGGATAAGCCAGGATTTTAGAATTTTGAGAGTCAACAACAGGCATAGTTTTATCTTGGTTATGGGGAATGGGGCATGGGGAATGGGGCATTGGGCATTGGGAATGGCGCAGGGTGTGGGAGGTGTGGGATGTGTGGGATGTGTGGGATGTGTGGGATGGTGGAAAACAAATCTTTCCCCCCACACTCCCCTCTCTCCCCACACTCCCCCCTCCCTTGTCTCCCTTGTCTCCCTTGTCCCCCTTGTCTCCCTGCTCCCTGCTCCCTGCCCCCTGCTACTTCTTATTTAGTTTTGACACTAAGTCATGAAATCATTGTAAATTATTGTAAAATTTCAGAGTCATCAACAATCTGAAACAGGAAAGGTTCATTATGCCTCTAGCGGTTGGTACAGATGCACCTGCATTTACCGTCAAAGATACCAACGGTAACACCGTATCGTTATCTGATTTTGCTGGAAAAACTGTTGTTTTATATTTTTATCCCAAAGATGACACCCCAGGCTGCACTAAGCAGGCTTGTAGCTTCCGGGATGCTCAACCAGAATATCAAGGCAAGGATGTAGTAGTTCTGGGGGTTAGTGCTGATGATGAAGCTTCTCATCAGGCATTTACCCAAAAATATAATCTGAATTTTCCTTTATTGGCTGACACCAATCAATCTCTCATCAAAGCTTATGATGTTGATGGTGGTGGCTATGCCAAGCGTGTCACCTACGTTATTAGCCCTGAAGGTAAAATTATTCACGTTGATGCTAGCGTCAATACAACTACCCATGCGGGTGATGTTTTAGCAGCTTTGGGACTGAATTAACACTTAATTAACGCCCTGTGCAACTTTCTCTGAAACCTAACCCCCAACTCCTTCCCTACAACGGAAGGGGAGCAAGAATTAAAGCCTCTAAGGCCACTTGCTACAACGTGGGAAACCCACGGAACGCAGTCGCTGCTCCTTGCAGGGGAGAGCTTTGGAGAAAGGTTTTAATAATTAAGTTGCACATCGCGTTAATTGAGTACTGACGAAAGCTGCCTTGCTCCCATTCCTTGTGGGTGGCTTTTTTCCCCTACTCCCTGCCCCCTGCCCCCTGCCTAGACATCATTGATTATTTTTTTAATTGGAAGTCCGGTTATTGATTCGATGGTGTACCTGCTGGTTGGGTTGTACTTGGAGTAGTGATAATTTGTAAAGGAAGTGTTTGGCCTGACTGCTGATTATTATTCTGAATGGCTTTGTTTTGCCTGTCTCTAAATGCCTTGGCTGCATCATCTAGTTGTTGATTTTGCTGGTTAGCATCCCAAGAACCAGTTCCCAATGTTGCCCGATGAATCAGGTCAAACATATTGAAATTGCCGTTACTAAAGTCAATATTATTTTGTTGTTCGGCATTATTGCCACCTGCATCTACTGTGCCGAGTTGAGCCAGGCTAGGTTGGGCTGTGAGTAAGGAAGAGAAGCCAACGCTGGCTACAGTTGCTATTAAGAGTTTAGTAATTACTGAAGGTGATTTTTTCATAAATTCCTCTAACACCATCGCAAATAAGTGAAAATCAAAAGGCAAAAGTACAGAATTTTTTTACTTTTTACTTTTGCCTTTGTTATGCCCCATGACAATTTTAATTGGGGCTAGTTTTATGTTAAGCAAGAGTTCGGCGAAGTTGGGGCTGAATACTGACTAAAGCTACTAAAGCAAACCCTAATAATATTAGCAATGCACCACCAAAGGTAACATCACCCCAAGGGGCTTGCATAACTACGCTACTTAATCCCCAATTGCTGTGAGTATAAAGGTAGCGGATGGGTTCGATGGCGTAACTCAAAGGGTTGAGGGTGGCAATAACCTGCAACCACTTGGGCATGAAGGATAAAGGTGCTAGGGCGGTACTAGCGAATAGCAATGGTAAATTGGTAACGAAAATTACAGCGATTAATTCAATGTGTCCGGGTAGAGCAAAAGCTAAACCCAGAGAAATAGCCGTGACACCTAATGCTAGCAGCAAGACAATAACAGCGATCGCACTTAATCCAACAATATCTGGAAGTCCAGCCCCCAGAAATGCTGCTGCACCAACAATTACAGCCGCTTGCAGTAAGCTTTGACTAATAATAAAGATGGCCGATGCAAACACAATAGAAAAGCGCGAAGCTAAGGGAGCGACTAACAAACGGTTCAAAAAACCAAATTCCCGGTCAAACATCACGGGTAAGCCAGCATTCAATG
The DNA here is from genome assembly GCF_058172895.1 of Aliinostoc maniaoense. Taxonomy (NCBI): domain Bacteria; kingdom Bacillati; phylum Cyanobacteriota; class Cyanophyceae; order Nostocales; family Nodulariaceae; genus Aliinostoc; species Aliinostoc maniaoense. Next base: position 1,426,944 of record NZ_CP187952.1, read on the forward strand.
CTCCCGCAAATGCAGTAAAAACAATTACACCTGCTGCCAAAAATTGACCGTAATTTGTCGTAGTACCAAATAAACCTTGCGGCGCGTTTTGGAACAACGCCCCAAATAAGACTAACCACATGACAGGCTGAATAATACCCGCCAATAAGGTGGAAGGACGACGTTGTAATTGAATAAATAAGCGACGAGTTAAAGCCAGAGTCTCTTGGACTAATTCACCGAAAAAGTTAGGTTGTGTTTCGGTGTAGGCTTGTGGTGATGTGGCAACTTGCCAATTGATATCAGATTTAGGGGTGACACTCATAACAGTATTGGGAATTGGAAGTTGGGCATGGGGCATGGGGCATGGGGCATGGGGCATGGGGCATGGGGCAAGCAGGAAGTGTGGGAGGGGTGGGAGGTGTGGCAGGATAGGGAAGAAATCTTTCCCCCCTCTCTCCCCACACTCCCCACACTCCCCACACTCCCCACACTTCCCCATCTTCCCAGTTCCCAGTCCCCAGTCCCTACCGCATATTTTGTTTCTTCTCAGCTTTAGGATCACGAGTTCCAGCTGCTGCTAGTTCGGCATCCATGAGGGTGCGGCCAGTGGCAGCCAGGTAGACATCATCTAGGCTGGGACGAGATTGGGCAATGCCAAATATGGGTAAGCCTGCGGTATTAAGTGCTTGCTGGACGGTAATCAGCGCATCATTTTGGGGGGTGACTACTAAATTTAGTGAGTTACCTTGTGCGCTATTGATGATTACTTCTTTAACGAAAGATAATCCTTGTAGGAGTTCCTTGGCTTGTGTTGCTTCTTCTGTGGGGGAAAACTCACGGATGCGTAAGGTGATGCGATCGCCTCCTACTCTATCTTTTAACTCGGAAGGTGTACCTACAGCAATCACTACACCCCGGTCAATGATAGCGACGCGATCGGCTAATGCGTCAATTTCTTCTAAATAATGGCTGGTAATTACTACCGTTGTTCCTGATTGCCGCAGTTTCCGTAAAAATTCCCATACCACAAAACGGCTTTCTATGTCAAGTCCTACAGTTGGCTCATCTAAGACCAAAACATCTGGTGCATGAAGCAAACCAGCCGCTAAATCTAGACGCTTACGTAAACCACCAGAGTAAGTCCCAGTTTTCTTATTGGCATATTCTTGCAAACCGAGTAAATCTAAAACTGTCTCAATTCGCTGTTTGGCTACTGCGCTAGGAAGGTGATAAAGTGCCGCTTGCAATTGCAGCAATTCTCTACCAGTGAGCATTTTATCTAAAGCAACTTCTTGCGCTACATAGCCTAGCCGTTGTCTTGCTACTCTGGGGTTATCCAACACAGAAATACCAGATACCTCAATTTTGCCTGCATCTGGAGTAGTGAGGGTACACAGTGCGCGCAGAGTAGTTGTTTTACCTGCACCGTTGGGGCCGAGTAAACCAAAGATTTCCCCTGGTTCTACTTGGAAGGAAACATCCTTAACGGCTTCAACAGTACCATAACGCTTTTGCAGATTTTGAATTAAAACGGCAGCAGCCATCACAGCTAAACCCTAATATACAATTCGCAACAATATCTATATACATTGTAGTGGAGCAGCGTGAGGTCAGGCGATCACATCGCTACACATTGACAATTTCACCCCTAATCGCTTTGTTGGGAGATATTGCGATGAAGAAAAAGTGTATACAGGGGATAGTGCGATCGCTTCGTTGGTATTTCCTGATTTTAAGTTGACTGCTGCTGAAGTTTTACAGTTTCATTAAGGACAGTTAAATTACTCCACGAGCAATCACTAAGAATCCTCGCATCTTTCAGTTTTAATTATTATAAATCTTTTGCAAATCTTCTGCTGCTTGTACTATTTCATCTGATTTACTGCTGTTAATTAATACACACTTCTGCACATGAGAGTTAATCATTTTGGCTCGGCGTGCATAAAATACAGTTAATAAGAATTTCCAGCTAGCAAAAGAAAAGAAAGTTTGATCAAACATCGCCAAAAAACTTTGTAAATCCTTCTGTTTCAAAGCCACTAAACTCCAATGTAGCTTGAGGTAGCTTTTGATAGTTGCCATATTTGGCAAGTAATGATGATGTTTCTTATGCACAAGAGAGTGGATTTTTTCTTTCATCAAAATGTTGGTATGTAACCGTTGAATAAAAGAAAACTTTTGATTGTACGCACCAGTCCAAATTGTGCGGTAAGCCAAACATTGATTGAGAAAAACTCCATCACCAAACTGAGCAATCCGAATCCAAGAATCTATATCATCGCAATTGGTATTTAATTGAGAATCCCATCCCCCTGTCTGCAAAAAAGCATCACGGCGACAAGCAACCTGAGCCGGTGTACCAAAGGGAACTAACTCCAAAAGCATACCGTAATGAATATCCGCTTGGGGAATATAAAAAGCTAAACCTGGCCCAAAGTTAGGCGTGCGACTCAGTTCCTGTTCATTAGTATCAACTTGCGCTGCCACACAAGAGCAAATCACCGCTTCAGGACAAAGAGCGATCGCCTTGGCCATCTGTTCAATACAATTAACATCTAGATAGTCATCATCATCTAAAAACTTAATCCAATCACCACTAGCTTTCTCTACCCCCGCATTGACAGTTGCTGCATGACCTAGATTCACCTGATTGCGGTGATAAACTACAGACTTACCTAAACTTCTCACATATGCTTCTGTTTCGTCAGATGAACAGTCATCTACAACGACTACCTCACAAGGAATAGTCTGTTTCAGTGCAGATTCAATAGCACGACGTAGCCAATGTAGGCGGTTGTAGGTAGAGATAACAATACTGAATTTCATAATCTCACACCTGGAGTAAGAGTTTTTACACTATAACCCCCATCCCTCATAGATCGTATTGGGGATATAACCTAAACATCAGGAATTTCTCTGAATTGAAATTATTGTCACTACCCCACCTCAACTAGTGGACTGAAAGATGATTCTCGATTTATGATGGATGATCGTGAGTTTTTTAATTAGACGAGCCATGAACACTCAAGAAATTATTAGTTCCATTGAAGCGGAACACCTAAAATCAAACATTCCCCAAATTTATGTCGGCGATACAGTCAAAGTTGGCGTAAAAATTAAAGAAGGGGAAAAATACCGCGTACAACCCTACGAAGGTGTTGTGATTGCTATGCGTAACGGCGGTATTAATGAAACTATCACAGTCCGTAAAGTCTTCCAAGGTGTAGGCGTAGAGCGAGTATTCCTCGTCCATTCTCCTCGGATTGATAGCATCAAAGTCATCCGTCGCGGTAAAGTTAGACGTGCCAAACTCTACTATCTCCGTGGCCGGGTTGGTAAAGCCACTCGGATTAAGCAACGCTTTGACCGCGCTTTATAAAAAGTATTTTGGCTCTTGGGTATGCCAGAAATTTTCTTCAGGCGGCATCTGCCGCTAGTTTGTTTCTTCAAAAAAAATGTGCTATCATGGTGATTGTGCGTTAAACTGATAAAAGTTCAGCGTAGCAAACAAACCCAGCCCAGCTTGTGCGCTCTTAGTTCAGTTGGTAGAACGCAGGTCTCCAAAACCTGATGTCGGGGGTTCAAGTCCTCCAGGGCGCGCTCGAAAGTAAAAACACACCCCGAAGCAGTAGCACACCTGTTAAGATATCAGAAGTGCTATTGATTTCGGGTGTAGTTGTTTTATACTTACAGCTTTTTGGCTTCCAGTTAATATTTTGATGGAATAAAGCTGTCAACCTGGATGAAAATTAGCAGAGTATAGCTGTATTGAAAAAGATGGGGGGATAAACGACCATGGCCAAAAAAAATGAAGCAGAAATGCCGGAAACTTCAGGCGGGTTCAACTTCCTGAATTTCTTCCAAGGAACAAGAGAAGAACTAGAAAAAGTAGTTTGGCCTAGTCGCAAGCAACTAGTCAGCGAATCAGCTGCGGTGTTGCTGATGGTGACACTCTCCGCCTCTTTAATATATTTGGTTGATGGATTGTTTGGTTGGGCAGCAAAACAGGTATTCTGATGACTTCTGCAACAGACGAACCAATGGACTCGGCGTTGCAGTCAGAGGAAACAGCAGAAACAGCGTCAAAAGAAGCGCGCTGGTATGCAGTGCAAGTAGCCTCAGGCTGCGAAAAACGGGTGAAAACAAACTTGGAACAGCGCATCCAAACTTTTGATGTGGCTGACAAAATTGTCCAAGTCGAAATTCCACACACGCCATCAGTAAAAATTCGTAAAGATGGCAGCCGTCAGCATACAGAGGAAAAAGTATTCCCCGGCTATGTGTTAGTACGGATGATGATGGATGATGACACTTGGCAGGTGGTACGCAATACATCTCACGTAATTAACTTTGTGGGAGCAGAACAAAAACGTGGCACAGGTAAAAGCCGTGGTCACGTTAAGCCAGTACCCTTGAGCCACTCAGAAGTAGAGCGCATATTCAAGCAAACCACCGAACAAGAGCCAGTTGTCAAAATTGACATGGCCACCGGGGATAAAATTGTCGTACTTTCTGGCCCATTTAAGGACTTTGAAGGCGAGGTAATTGAAGTGAGTCCAGAACGGAGTAAACTAAAAGCCTTGCTATCGATTTTCGGGCGAGATACACCAGTAGAACTGGAATTTAATCAGGTAGAAAAACAGAGCTAAATAACAAATGGCGAAGAAAGTAGTAGCGGTCATTAAACTGGCCCTGAATGCTGGAAAAGCCAACCCAGCACCCCCAGTTGGCCCGGCCCTGGGTCAACATGGTGTGAACATCATGATGTTCTGCAAAGAGTACAATGCCAAAACAGCAGACCAAGCTGGGATGGTAATTCCGGTAGAAATTTCAGTTTATGAAGACCGGAGTTTTACATTTATACTCAAAACGCCACCAGCATCTGTATTGATTCGCAAGGCGGCGAAAATTGAAAGAGGTTCTAACGAACCGAATAAAAAGAAAGTTGGCTCAATTACCACAGCGCAATTGCGGGAAATCGCCCAAACTAAATTGCCTGACCTCAATGCCAATGACATAGAAGCGGCAATGAATATCGTGGCCGGAACAGCTAGAAACATGGGTGTAACTATCACAGAGTAAGTTCACCACCCATAATTACAAGTCATCAGCAAAAATTAGTGGGGGAGAGGCAAAGCTTCGTAGTTACCCCAGGAGATCAAAATGACAAAAAAAATATCCCGACGTTTGCAGGCACTGCAAGCTCAGGTAGAAGATAAAGATTACTCACCTTTAGAGGCTTTGTCACTGCTCAAAGAAACTGCAACAGCTAAATTTCCAGAAGCAGCAGAAGCCCATATTCGTTTAGGTATTGATCCAAAATATACAGACCAACAATTACGTACCACAGTGGCACTACCCAAAGGTACAGGGCAGGTGGTACGAGTAGCAGTCATTGCCCGTGGGGAAAAAGTAACAGAAGCCTCTGGTGCGGGTGCTGACGTAGTTGGTTCAGAAGAACTAATTGACGAAATCCAAAAAGGCAGAATGGATTTTGACAAGTTAATTGCTACACCGGATGTTATGCCACAGGTAGCAAAACTTGGTAAACTATTAGGACCCCGTGGTTTGATGCCATCACCAAAAGGTGGTACAGTAACATTTGACGTAGCAAGTGCGATCGCAGAATTTAAAGCTGGTAAATTAGAGTTCCGGGCTGACCGTACAGGCATCGTTCATGTTATGTTTGGTAAGGCATCCTTCTCGCCTGAAGATTTGTTAGTCAACTTGAAGGCATTACAAGAAACAATTGATCGTAACCGCCCTTCAGGAGCAAAAGGCCGCTACTGGCGTTCAATTTATGTATCTGCCACAATGGGGCCATCAATTAGAGTCGATATTACTGCTCTCAGAGATTTAAAACTGACCGAAGCTGCTTAAGGGTGATTAGTGATTAGGGACTGGGTACTAAGAAAAAGTTAGTCTCTACTAACCTTTACACCGATGCCCCATCCCCTATATGCCCTATGCCCAAAATTGAATAAGCAAAGCCGGAGACAGCAGGTGCTACTCGCTTAATATCCTGCCGAGGTGAAAGCTCTATTGCCAAAAGTGACACTGATAATTGTGTCTTCAATGCGGCAGCCAGAGTATTTATCCTCAACCCCGGCTTAGATAGCTGGGGTTTGTTGTTATGCCCTAGTCAGATCAAAATCATTAAGGGAGAAATCGACAATTATTTTGAGGAGGTGAAACCGACATGGGTAGAACACTAGAAAACAAAAAAGAGATAGTAGCTGATCTCAAAGAAAGTTTGAGTCAGTCAAGTTTAGCACTGGTAATTGACTACCAAGGGCTGACAGTTGCTGAAATTACCGACTTACGGCGGCGGTTACGTCCCACTGGCACTATCTGTAAAGTAACTAAAAATACTTTCATGGGTATTGCCATTCAAGACGATGAAAAATGGCAGCCCCTGTCGGAGTTGTTGAAAGGATCTTCTGCTTTTTTATTAGTTCAAGAAGATTTTTCTTCAGCAATTAAAGCTTACCAAGACTTCCAGAAAGCCTCTAAGAAGACAGAACTTCGTGGTGGCGTAATGGAAGGTCGCCTGCTGCAAGCAACTGATGTCAAGGCTTTAGGAGACTTGCCATCTAAAGAACAACTCATGGGTCAAATTGCTGGAGCTATCAACGCTTTGGCCACAAAAATTGCTGTGGGTATCAACGAAGTTCCTGGTGGACTGGCGCGTGCTTTGCAAGCTGTTGCTGACAAAGAAAATAGTGGTGCAAGTGCCGGTGAATAGGTAAAAGGTGATAGAAAACCAATTACCAATTGCTAGTGACGAATTTACTAAAAAACACATCAAAATTACAGGAGTAATATCAATGTCTGCTGCAACCGAACAAATTTTAGAACAATTGAAATCCTTGACTTTATTGGAAGCTGCTGAATTAGTTAAGCAAATTGAAGAAGCTTTTGGTGTAAGTGCTGCTGCACCTGCTGGTGGCATGATGATGATGGCTGCGCCTGGTGGTGCTGCTGCTGCTGAACCAGTAGAAGAGAAAACCGAGTTTGACGTAGTTCTAGAATCTGTACCAGCTGATAAGAAGATTGCTGTATTGAAAGTTGTCCGTGAAATCACTGGCTTGGGTCTGAAAGAAGCTAAAGACTTGGTAGAAGCTGCTCCTAAAGCCATTAAGGAAGCTATTGCGAAGGAAGCTGCTGAAGATGCTAAGAAACGGATTGAGGAAGCTGGCGGTAAGGTTACAGTTAAGTAGTGAACAGTCAACAGTAAACAGTTATCGGGCGTATAGTGGGGGATTTCAACCCACTACTCATGCTTACCACCAATTAGTGTGGTGTTTCACCTTTGCATTTAATTGATAACTGGTAACTGATAACTAGTAACTGTTAAATTGCTTTCTACTCTTCCTATACCTGTAAAGCTTTTGCTTTTGTGATTCATTACTGAAATTTTCTTGTAATCAAAAAAGGAGTCTTTTTAGACTCCTTTTTTTTGGCAGTACGTCTAATGTCAATTAAAATCTTGCGAATACCTAGATATTTGTACGGGCGGGTTCACCGATATCAAAAGTTAATCGTGAATGATGTTTGTTAACCCGCCCCTACCAAGTTTGATACACCCCACCTATAGGCTATTGATTGGATAGGCAATTTTCCTAATTCACATCAGGCGTGCAGTATAAGGAACTTCAGTTTGGGTTAAGACGATTTCGCTGCTAGATATAGGAAATAATAGGAGTTTTAGGCAAGGACAGAATAACAGTTTGAGCTGATCCCGAACTCAGGTTAATCTAAACTCAGGCGACGAAAATTATACTCCTTAGCACTGGGATGACAACTGATACAAGTAGTGATTTGCACAGGGCGCGGTAAATCGACTTGGGGATGTAACGCTTTAAAATAACGAGAATTATTTACCCGGTAAGGTGTTGCTTCATCTTTTAACTGGGAGCGTGAGAAAGTGGCAAGATATCTCCACACTAGAGTGCGACTGGGATCTAATAGTGGTTGGAGGGTTGCGCCATAGTGCTGTGAGTCTTCTAGCAGGTTTTTCCAAGTTTGGGTGGGTAAAACCGCAGGCGGCAGAGCAATGTGACAACTAGAGCAATTTTCCAGATATAGTTCTTGTCCTAGTTGATATCTGGCGGGAACTACATCAACTGTACCGATTTCTGATACAGGGGTGGCACTTTGGACGTTAGTGGCTAAGGCTAATAGCCAACCCATTACCAGACTCCAAAGCAGAATGGTAAAAATTAATCCTAGCGGACGGCGTTTGAGTTTGGGTTTACGGAACTTACGTTTTACCTGATTTGACATTCCTCACATTCCCAGATACTTAGATTTATCCCTTATTGCTCATAATAAGACTTAAGCTGCGTCAGCGATGTTGCGTTTATGGGTAAGTATTTTAATTTTTTACCGAAAATTTGGGTTTAAGGGAAGTGATCATAGAAATTAGGCTGATGTCCCAGGTTTAACCCAAATCTCTATAAAAATCAGCCATAATATCTCGAATTTCATTAGCATCAATATCTTGTCGGTCAGATTTAGAATAAATTGTGAGCAGCAAAATACTTGTAGGTGATTCAATTTGATAAATCAGGCGGTATCCTGCACTTTTCCCTTTTTGGATATTACTGTTGCGAACTCTCACCTTGTAAACAAAATACTCTTCCCCAAGTCCACTAATTCTATCGCCTACAAAGCCCCCTTGTTGTAACTGCTCAATAATGGGTTGAACATCAGAGCGAATATTGCGAAATCTCTTTGAGAGTCTGTAAAGTTCTGCTTCAAATTCATCGGCGAAACGAATTGAAACTATGTTATCACTCTGCATCAATTCTGTCCCATAGCTCACTAATTGGCCTAGTTTGACCCATTTTGGCTTGTTGTAAGGCTCTCCTCAAGCTAGCTTTAATTTCTTCAACTGGTGTATCATCTGGGTCAAATTCTTCTATATCTACCTGTTCAGGAATTAAGACAATCACCCTTACTTGCTGTGTGTAAGTTGTTTCATGAATTGGCTCATCTAAAATTAGATTTCCTTGAGCGTCAATCTTGCCAGTTACTTCAATTGCTTTCATCTTTTTACCTCATCTTGTAGGAGATCGTAACACGCTGAAAATGGGCATGGGGTATTGAATTTGAGTCAATCGTCATTAAAAATTTAAAACATCTATTGATGCCATGATTTCTAATTCTAAAATTCTATCTTTTGCATCTTTGAGGGCTGCTAAATTTCCTTCTTGATGATAAATAGTTGCAGCTTTTTGAAAGTCTGTAATTGCTGCTTGTAGATTTTTCATGCCAGTATAGATATTACCGCGATTGTAATAGGCATCAGCATAATTATGATTAATTTGAATTGCTTGGGTGTAATCTGCGATCGCGCCTTCTTCATCGCCTAAATCACAACGCACATTGCCCCGATTATAATACACGTCGGCTAGATGGGGATTAATCTTTATTGCTTGAGTATAATCTGCGATCGCTCCTTGATAATCTCCAATATCTGCCCGCACGTTGCCACGATTTTTATAAGCATTGGCATCTTGGGAATTAATCGGAATTGTCTGGTTAAATCCTGGCTGATTTTTGACAATATAACGAGCAATATCAGGATTTTTAGAGACATCTGCATACTGGGGATTAATTTTAATTGCTTGGGTATAGTCTTCAATCGCCCCTTGATTATCTCCTACAAAAGAACGGGCTTCGGCTCGATTTTTATAGGTGATAGCAACATGAGGATTGATGATAATTGATTGAGTATAGTCACTAATTGCTGCTTCATAATCTCCCATTTGTGATAGTGCCAAACCCCGTTTATAGTAAGCTTTGGCATCATTTGTATTTAGCTTTATGACTTGAGAATAATCTGCGATCGCTTTTTCATATTCTCCTATTTGCTCATAAGCTAATCCACGTTGATAGTATAATTCTGCATTGGAATAATTCAGCTTTAAAGCTTGACTATAGTGGCCAATAGATGTTGTATATTCCCCTTTGTTAAAACATTCATCACCCAATTTCTTATAATCAATATCCCTCGGTACAATTGCATCACTAATATTGATTTTTTTTCTCCTTAATTGAGATATAAATTCTGATTTATCCTCATGTTGATCAGGCAGAATTTGTTTATTTAAAATATGGTGATTGTTGACAGAGTTTAATTTGTCTAAATAATAATATAAGCCACCAGCATACAGTAATTGATCTATGCCAAAGGATATACTGCCAGTTTTTAATTTAATCATTCGTGTTGGTAAAAAACCAGCTAGTAACAAGTGATATTCTGATTGTGCCTCATGCACGGCTTCTTGAATTAAAATACAAACTACTACGGCATTTTTTTCAACTTCTTCAGAACTGATTGACCACATGACTCTATCAATCCTACCGTGTCGAGATTTGACTTCAACTCCAATGGATGGGTCAGATGTGAGGGTAAAATCTATTTTACCATCTCCACCAAATCGCTTTTCATAATCTACTTCGGTGATCAAATCACCTAAACGCTCTTTAACAACTTCCTCACCTAATTTTCCCTTGAGGTAGCTAATAAAAACATCCCTTACTGGAGAAACTCGTTTATATTTTTCTGCCATTTGCCAGCAGAAATTGCGTAAGGCTTTTAATCTCTCACCGGAAATAATTGTTAATTCACTATATTGACCTTCGTTTTCACAATGGAGTAAACAACCAGATGATAACCTTTTAATAAAATCAGACTGTAGCGATCGCAGTAGTGTAATCCAGTCCATGAAAAGTTCTGCGAGTTTTTTGCTGAAATTATTTTAATGATATATCCACTTAAAGTAAACCTGATATTGCATATACTTTAGATGTTTTTAGCTGCCAGCGATTTAGGGAGGATCTAATATCACCACATCTTGCCAAAATCTATACTTGTCTTAACATTTATTTTCCTAACTTAATTCTCTGTGCAACTTGCTCTCAAACCTAACCTCCAACCCCTTTTCTACAAGGGAAGAACTGAAAAATTATCAGCAAAATGTCTGGATTGATACAATAAATTCCCAATAGCTGTTATATGCTTCTAAAGCCCTTTACTTTTACCCTAATGGCGGAAATACCGCTAAAAAGCACCAGAATGTAGAGAAATTTACGCTAAGTTAGTACGATTGTGTCTGAGTCAACAGCAACAATTGTGACATGAAGCAAGTGGTTTCCTCCATTCTGGTGATTTACTTTTGAGTGATTCATGCTATGCACTTTTCAACCCAGATAAAAAAACAGGGAAGATTTTTTCTTCCCTGTTTTTGCGATTTTTTTGATTGTCTTGCTTGTTAGCTTCTTTGAGCTTTTGGCGTAACATTTGCCTTTGCTTTTTGAGTTGTCGTTTTCTGGCAGAACCGCCTTTACCTTTATCGTTTCTCCCTTCACGACGGGGGGATTCCCATCTTTTGAGTCTCATGTGTTGTATCTAGGTATTTAGTTAACGGACAGTGGGCAGGAGGAGAATCGAACTCCTATGACCGCAAGGTCGCCACATTTTGAGTGTGGTGCGTCTACCAGTTTCGCCACCCGCCCTTGGTAGGCAACTTTCCCATTATAGTCACTTCCTCAATTTAATGCAAGGAGTAAATCTAAAATTTTTGTCTGTTATTTTGGCAAAGTCACTAAGCTAGGGTCGATATCTTGTAACTGAGCAACACCACTAAGAGACATTGCCACTTTGAACTCATCTTGTAGTAATGAGATCAGATGGGATACACCGGCTTGTCCTGCTAGTGCTAGTCCCCACAAAATAGGTCTACCAACTAATACAGCTTTTGCACCTAGAGCTAGAGCTTTGAGAATATCTGTACCGCGACGGATACCACCATCTAATAATACTTCGATGCGATGATCTACGGCGGCGACTATTTCCGGTAAGGCATCTAAAGAGGCGATCGCACCATCTAGTTGTCTGCCGCCATGATTGGAAACTACAATGGCTTTAGCTCCATACTCCAGAGCGCGCACAGCATCATCTCCTCGTAAAATGCCTTTGAGTACCACGGGTAATGGTGATAAAGATTGCAACCATTCCAAATCGTCCCAAGTTAAGGCAGCATCTAGTTGTTGGGCAAAATAAGTAAACAAACCAGATTCTCCCTGTGCATGGGGAATATTTAAACTAGAAATATTAGTAAGATTCGCTAGATGTAAGCCTGTTGGTAAGGTAAATTGATTACGTCTGTCGCGTTCTCGTTGTCCCAGTACAGGAGCATCAACGGTGAGACACAGAGCTTTATAACCTGCGGCGTAAGCTCGTTCTACTAAAGCACGAGTTAAACCCCGGTCTTTGTGGATGTATAACTGAAACCATTGTAAAGCCTGGGGAAATTTTTCTCTGATATCTGCGACTGCTTCTAAGCTTTGAGTAGACATAGTACTTAACACCATACCTACTCCCGCCGATGCCGCCGCCATTGCTGTGGCTAGTTCGCCATCTGGATGAGCCAGACATTGAAAAGCCATTGGTGCGATTAACAAAGGAAATTCTAAGCTTTGTCCTAAAATTGTGGTTTTAAGGCTGAGTTGGCTAACATCTACTAGCATCCGCGGACGGAGTTTCCAACGCTCAAAACTAGCACGATTATCTCGCAGTGTGATTTCATCCCATGCGCCACTGCTGTAATAGTCAAATGCCATCTTAGACAGATGTGTTTTTGCTAACTGTTCATATTCAAATAAGTTGATGGGTGTTGAAGCGGCTGTCATAATGAGGATCGTTAAGTAAACCAGATCAATCTTAAGTTACTTTTTGTATGTGTAGAATAACCAGGGATTTTTGTTAACGGGAAGTACTGTAGAGACGTTGCATGCAACGTCTCTACATCATTTATTGGGCGCAACTTCACATTAAATTGGTATAACGTTTTAAAACTGAATTAATTAAAGCTTCTTGAAAGGTTATCAATTAAAACCCCAAAAAGCTAGGATCTGAGGACAATGTTAGCAAAGTATAAATAACGAATAAAGTAGTAGCCAATAAATATATTAAGACTTCAAAGCATCCTTTTTTCTTCATCCCAAAAACAATTATCAGACAAATCCCTATAACCTCAATTCCTAAAAAGACCCAAAGCTTTGGCTTAGAATTATCCATGATGAATGGAATATTTGGGGCAAAAGCTGTCATTGCATTTTTTAATTCTTCTATATTAGTGATAGTTGATTTAGCTTGCTTTGGAAGTTCAATTACTAATGGTTCTTGGTTTGCTTTTATCTCTGGTTTCCAGTCAAACTTTAACTGACTGATTCCTAAATCTCTTGTAAATGTAACCTTTTCTAAGGATGCTAAAGAAATAAAGTTATCATTCCGAAAAAGAGATTGTGCGTCTGGAAGCCTCTCACGCTTTATAGAGTTAGCCAGAGAAGCATACTCAATATGCAAGCGGTTATCAGAGAGAAAAACAAATTCAGTACCATTGTCAAAAATAACACTAGCTAGTTTTTGTCCGTCTGGGTAAATTTCGATGGTAATTGTGCCGGAAATAGCTTCATTGTCAATGATAATTTTGTTGTCTTCTCCTGGTTGCAGAGTCAATTTATGTTCTCCAATTGCGTGAAGCTTGACTTTACCTTTGTTCACACCTAACTGGAAGACTTGTTCTGTACCATTTTTTTTGTCTCTGATGATTATATAAGTGTAGTCATCTCTGACATCAAATTGATGAGCAATAGAGAAAACTCCGAGTTCCTTGACTGGTAAAGGTATATTGGTAGAGATTTTCCACAATCCTTTAGCTTCGCGGCTCAAATGTATTCCCACAGGAGCAGCAGGATTCCACCCTACAGTGGTTTTATCTTTTTCTCCGCATCCTGCAAGTAATGTGATACATAACAGAAAACTTAAAACGGAGACAACTAATAATTGCCAAGGGTGTTTAGCACGGTTTAGTAACATTTTTAACTATATTGATGATTTTACAAACAGTATCTAACGGCACTCTACCTATAATCTTTAATCTACACCCTGAATCAGAAGATTTACGGTCATATACTTCATCGTGGTGGTAAAACTGTTTGTAATCCGCTTGATGATGAACTATACACAAATATATTTAGATGAGGTTTGAATTTGATTACCTAGCGTATTGGTGTGAACTTGTACAAAATGTTAAATTTTCCAACATTAAGTTTATAGAATTTGAACTTTTTTGAGGTTAAGTAAACAATGGAAATGTCCCCCTATATATAGATGTAGGTGTCAAAACGTTCTTCTAAGCGGCAATCTGGTGCAAAAAAATCTAAACAGAAACAAAAAGCTTACAAGCGTCTGATTAAAACTTTGTTTCAGAACGCCGATGATGCGGGATGCTCTGCTGCACCTTTAGCGATCGCACTCATTGATGATCAGGGCTATTTCCTAAAAATCAACACTGCTGCTTGTGATTTGCTGGGTTTAACGCCAAAAAAACTCAAAAAGCAAACCTTATCTAATTTCATCGCTGCGGGATGTAATTGTAACAACCACTCTGGTAGTTTTCTCTTACAACAATCATTGATGGGAGAACTCTTAGTCTCATCTGCTAGTCAGGTGCAGCGAGAGGTGGAGTATACTTTAACACCGAATGTCTTACCGCACCGTCATTTGCTGCTATTACGAGATATTAGTCAGCGTCGGGAAGCAATGCAGGCGGAATTAAGACAACAACAGCAGCGAGTAGAATTATTTTCAGAAGTCACTCTCAAAATTCGTCAGTCATTACAACTCAAAGAAATTCTCCATACCACCGTGACGGAAGTGCAACGAATTTTGCAAGCCGATCGCGTGTTAATTTATCACGTATTACCAGATGGTACAGGTAAAACCATTAGTGAAGCGGTGTTACCAGAATATCCCACACTCATGGATCTGGAATTTCCCCAGGAAGTATTTCCAGAAGATTATCAACAACTGTATGCTCAGGGCAGGGTAAGAGCGATCGCTAATGTCCATGATCCGATGGCTGGCTTGGCAGATTGTTTGGTGGAATTTGTCGATCAATTTCAGATCAAAGCCAAACTGATTGTTCCGATTGTGCAAACTCTCAAGACTCATTCCCAGAATAAGTTATGGGGATTGTTAATCGCCCACCAATGTAACAGCGATCGCCATTGGGTAGATTTTGAGTTGGAATTGATGCAACAATTGGCAGATCAAATCAGTATTGCTTTGTCTCAAGCTCAACTTTTAGAACACTTAGAAGAAGTAGTGGAAGCCCGTACCGCACAACTGCAAGATGCTAATTACAACTTGCAACAGGAAATCAATGTACGGATGCACGCCGAAGCTACTCTGCGACAGAGAGAGGAGCAATTGCGCTTAATTACCAATGCCTTACCAGTGCTGATTGCCTATGTAGACGAGCAACAACAATATCGCTTTAATAATCAAGCCTACCATGATTGGTTAGGGCAATCACCGGGGGAAATTTATGGTTGTCATCTGCGGCAAGTGTGGGGAGAAGATTGCTATCAAAGGATGCAGGTTTATGTAAAAATCGCCTTATCTGGTCAATCCGTCACCTATGAAAATGAGATTGTACTACAGGATGGGAGTTGTCGATCAGTTGATGTTACTTACATCCCCCATCTAGATGAACACAATACAGTCAAGGGATTTTTTGCCTTAACTAATGATATTAGCGATCGCAAAGCCATTGAACGGATGAAAGATGAGTTCATTTCTGTCATCAGTCATGAACTGCGGACTCCGTTAACATCCTTACACAGTGCTTTGAAAATCTTAGCTACCGGGCGATTGGGCAATCTTTCCCAGGAAGGGCAGCAAATGCTAGGAATTGCTGATGAAAGTACCGAAAGGTTAGTGCGTTTAGTCAATAACGTTCTAGATTTACAACGCATTGAGTCTGGTAAAGTAATTATGGAGTGTCAAACTTGCAATGCTGCCAATTTAATGATTCAAGCAGCAGAGGCAATGGAAGCAATGGCACAGCAACACGAAATCACTTTAGTTAAACAACCACAGGATATTTTAGTCTGGGCAGATGCAGATTATATCTTGCAAGCGTTAACAAATTTAATCAGTAATGCCATCAAGTTTTCATCACCAGGGAGAACAGTGTGGCTAACAGTTGAAGAAGATACTTCTACTCAAAATTTCCCCAAACAAATAGTATTTCGGGTGCGAGATGAAGGACAAGGAATCCCATCTGATCAACTCGAACGCATCTTTGAACGGTTTCAACAAGTGGATTCTTCAGATTCCCGCAAAAAAGGTGGTACTGGCTTAGGCTTAACCATTTGTCGCAAAATTATCGAGCAACATAACGGTAGAATTTGGGCTGAGAGTAATCCGGGGTGTGGAAGTACCTTTGCCTTCACATTACCGAACTCAGCTTTAAGTGAGTCTTATTGAACTGTGTGTAGGGTACGGTTAGATGAACTTTGAATCCTCATCTAAACGATCTTGGTCAATCATACCAATTCTGCAAAATCGACCAACAGATCCAACCGCAAAACCGAGATTAAATTTTGAATTTTGAATTGGTATGAGGGGGAATGTATGCCGACTAAACGAATTTTAATTATTGATGACGAAGAAACCATTCAAACCGTTGTGCAGTTTGGCATCAAAATGGCGGCGGGATGGGAAGTGTTCACGGCTAGTTCTGGTTCGGAAGGCATCCAGACAGCCCAAACAGAAAAACCTGATGTGATTTTGTTGGATGTAATGATGCCAGAAATGGATGGTATTGCTACCTTTAAAGAACTCCAGTCTCATTCTGAGACGGAACAAATTCCGGTGATTCTGTTAACTGCCAAAGCACAAACAGCAGAAAAGCGTCAGTTTAATGATTTGGGAGTTAGTGGTGTGATTACCAAACCCTTTAACTCTTTGGATTTGCCGGAGCAAATTACTAGGATTCTCCATTGGTAACTCCATCATGAAAATCTTGCTTGTGGAAGATGATGATGTCTTAATCAAAGTTCTGACTAGGAATCTAGCAACCCATCACTATATTGTAGATGTGGTGAAAGATGGGGAAATGGGATGGACTTATGGTTCTACGTTTGAGTATGACTTGATCGTCTTAGATATCATGTTGCCAAAATTAGATGGCATCAGTCTATGCAAGCGGTTTCGCACAGAGGGGTATGTTACTCCTATTCTCTTACTCACTGCCCAAGACACCATCACCGCCAAAGTGCAGGGATTAGATGCCGGCGCAGATGATTATATGGTTAAACCCTTCGATACCATAGAATTGATCGCCAGGGTGCGGGCATTGTTGAGGCGAGGTAGTGCTAATCCTTTTCCTTTGTTGAGTTGGGGCGATTTGCTACTGAACCCTAGCACTTGTGAAGTCACCTATAATGGCTTGCCCTTAAACCTGACAACAATGGAATATGATTTACTAGAACTGATGCTGCGGGACTGTCAGCACGTATTCAGCACTGAAGAATTGTTAGACAGATTATGGTCGTCTGAAGAATTTCCCTCCCAAGCAACAGTCCGTTCTCATATCCGGCGGGTGCGACATAAGTTAGTAGCAGCAGGTGCGCCTCATGACTTTATTGCTACTATGCACGGACGGGGTTACTATCTCAAAGCTCCTATTACAGAAGAATCGACAGCTTTATCTAAAACACCTCTAGAGCAAAATGATACTGCTGCTCCCAAACAGATTAATACATCTCAAGAAACCGAGAAAAATTCCTCACACCATCCGATTTCAGCAGATTCTCAGCAACAATACTTAGCTTTTCTGAATGAAACGTGGACAAATACGAAATCGAAAAGCCTCGACCAAATGAGAATTTTGTTACAAACTGTGACAGAATTACAAAGCGATCGCCTGCTTCCCCAACAACAAGCACAAGCACAACAAGTAGCTCATAAACTAGCGGGTACTCTGGGAATCTTTGGGTTAAACAAGACAATGCACATTGCCCGGCAATTGGAGTATTGGTTAGGGAGTCGAGAGCCATTACAACCGAAACACGCCCCATTGATGAAAACTCTGGTTACAGCTCTTCAGCAGGATATTGACCATACTACACTGATCCAAATGTCTCAGATTCCCAATGGACAGTTACCCCTATTGCTCATTGTCAGTTCTGATACTGAGTTCAATCAGTCTCTAGTAAGTGTCGCTGCTAGTCGAGGTATTCGGATAGAAACTACTCCAGTAGTGAATGTAGCTAAAACCTGGCAGGAAATAGAGTCTATTTGCGATGTTTTAGGTCAAGAACCCAATTTCATGTTGTTACGTTTGCCTCCTAAAATTTCATCTAATTCGGAAAGCACTGATCAAGTTAGTATCGAGGAAAACAAATTTTGGGAAACATTGCAGACATTTGCCCAGCGTTACCCTGATGTGCCAATTGTCGTGATCAGCGATCGGGATCAATTAAGCGATCGCCTAGAAGCCATGCGCCGGGGTGGAAAATTGTTTCTGTTAGCATCCACTCCACCAGAGCAAATAATTGAGGCGGTAGTCAATCTATTACGAGATCCAGAAACTCCCAACAAAGTAATGATCATGGATGATGATCAAGACTGGTTACGCACTCTCCCCACCTTGCTGAAACCCTGGGGATTTAAAGTCACAACCCTCGCCAACCCCCAACAATTTTGGACAGTACTGCAAGCTGTAACTCCCGATGCCCTAGTCTTAGATGTGAATATGCCCACGATCAACGGATTTGAACTCTGTCAGATTCTCCGCAGTGATCCCCATTGGCAGCGTTTGCCAGTATTATTTCTCAGCGTGCTAACAGACTCCGCCAGCCTCAATCAAGCCTTTACTGTCGGTGCTGATGATTATCTCTGTAAACCAGTCATGGGAGTCGAACTAGCCAACCGCATTCTGAGGCGGTTACAAAGAGTTAAATCAATTCAAAATTCAAAAATTTTGGGCATGGGGCATAGGGCATAGGGCAAGCAGGAAGTGTGGGAGGGGTGGGAGGTGTGGGAGGATAGGGAAGAAATCTTTCCCCCCTCTCTCCCCACACTCCCCACACTCCCCACACTTCCCCATCTTCCCAGTTTCCAATCCCCAATCCCCAATCCCCAATCTGCACATATTTTGCACGAACTATAGGTCAAGGTAAGTATTAATCATATACTCAAAGAGAAGCGTATGTTGAAGTCTATGGAAGCGTCGTTAAGAAGCCGTCAGCATCCTCTAATCCACAGGTTGGCGGATTCTATTGAAGAAATTTGGCAAGAGTATTTGGATCTGTCCCCTTATTCTGTTCCAGAAGGGTTAGGTTATGTTGAGGGACATTTGGAAGGTGAACGACTGATTATTGAAAATCATTGCTACCAAACACCCCAATTTCGGAAACTGCATTTAGAATTGGCGCAGGTGGGCAATGGTTTAGATATTCTGCATTGTGTGATGTTCCCTAATCCCGAATATGCGCTTCCCATCTTTGGCACAGATTTGGTAGGTGGGAGAGGTGGGGCTATTAGTGCAGCGATCGCGGATTTATCTCCAGTTAGTAGCGATCGCACTCTACCCCAACGCTACTATCAACAATTGTCTGTTTTGTCTGATGTCTCGTTTTCCCAGCCCCGAACTTTACCACCTTGGGGTGATATCTTTTCAGAATTTTGTCTGTTTGTACGTCCAGAAGGCACTCAAGAAGAAGATCAGTTTCTTAACCGGGTACGGGAATTTTTAACGATTCATTGTCAGATTGCTAGTACAGAGACACCCCTAACATCAAATCTTGACATCTCCAAGGTGTTGGCAGGACAACGCAATTATTGTACAAAGCAACAACAGAATGATAAAACCCGCCGAGTTCTAGAAAAATCCTTTGGTACAGAATGGGCAGATCGTTACATGAACACGATGCTGTTTGATTATGTGGCTTGAAGTTGTTGACTGTTAACTGTTGAGGACTCTAGATATTTGATTTTTGTCGTACCAGGGCAGCGATCGCAATCCTGGTCATTTTCTTTTATTCAATTAAACATAATATATCTCATTTCAGCAAAATCACTCGTGTAAAAATGTGACTTATCGCATCTAAATAGAGTCTGACTTTTCACGGGTTCTGGAAAACCCCTCTCCATAGCTTGCTTCTCTAACGAGACGCTACCGCGTTCGCCAAAGGCGTTCTCGCAGAGTACCCGCAGGGTACCTCTCCCCTACAAGGGCGTTAGAGGCTTTGAATTTTCCCCCTTCCCTACTAGGGAAGGGGGTTAGGGGGTTAGGTTTCATGTTCGTTTTTCCACATAATGTGAAAAGTCAGAAATAGGGTTAGTTAGCTAAAAAATAAAAATCCCCCTGAATTTCAGGGGGTGATTCACTTCTAGGAGGGCGTTTGATATTTATGTATCACCTGATAGAAGTGAATTTATGCAACCCAGGAAAAATATTTTAGAACTAGGGGAATTGTAGATAACAGAATATCCCAAAGGTATATTTACTGGTTACATTTTATTAAAATTTGTGGTGAATTATAGAAATTTGAGGTTTGTAAGATATGTTGCGGAAATTCCCCCTATTAACCCTAGGAAGTGTAGTTACTTTTTTATCTAGTACATTAATATTATCTACTGCCTGTAGATCACAAGCGAATTTAGATGTAGCACCAACAGCCACTCCGATACTGTTAAGCAAGGCTAGTTTTCTTTCACCTCTAGAACAGCAGGTAGTTCAAGAGATGAACAAAGTACGGACAAATCCCAAAGCATATATTCCCATCATAGAAAACTATCGCCAACGCTTTCAAGGCAATCGGGTAAGAATTGCTAGTAATACTTATCTTGTCACACAAGAAGGAGTCAAAGCTGTTGATGAAGCGATCGCTTTTCTCAAAAAAGTCCGTCCTGTGGGAACATTAAAAATATCCAAGGGAATGTCTCTAGGTGCTAAAGATCACGTTAAAGATCAGAGTCCAAAAGGCACAACTGGTCATAATGGTAGTGATGGTAGCACTCCTGCCAGTCGCATCAGTCGTTATGGCAAGTGGCAAACAACAGCAGGAGAAAATATTAGCTACGGCCCCAACACCGCCCAAGATATTGTCATGCAATTAATTATTGATGATGGCGTACCATCACGCGGACATCGCACCAATATTTTTAATGGTAATTTTAAAGTGACTGGTGTTGCCTATGGTACTCACAAAACCTATAGAACAATGTGTGTAATCACTTATGCAGGAGGCTACATAGAGAAATAGAGAAATATTTAACTCCCTTGTCTCCCTTGTCTCCCCAGTCCCCAGTCTCCAGTCCCCAGTCCCCATCCTCAGTATTTCCGAAAAATGTAACTGTGCCGTTGGAGCTAAATATATCTTGTTGATTTAGCTGCAAGTTATGAACTTACTGAAGCAGGGATTACAATTTTGGCAACTTGTACCGACAATTGCGCCAAAAAGTTCTGAGAAATTGGCACAAACATACAATATCTCACCATTAGAAAAGCTGGTGGTAGAAGAGACGAACAAAGTGCGTATGAATCCCCAAGCATACATCCCTGTCTTGGAAGATTATCGTCGGCGGTTTCAAGGAAATAAAGTTAAACTTGCTGATCATGTTTATTTACAAACCCAAGAAGGAGTGAAAGCAGTAGATGAGGCGATCGCTTTTCTCAAGTCTGCTCATTCAGTAAAATCATTAACTATATCTCAAGGTATGTGTTTGGCTGCTAGAGATCACGTCCAAGACCAAGGATCTAAAGGTGCTGTAGGTCATCATGGTAGCGATGGTAGCAACCCCTTCACTCGTATGAGTCGCTACGGCAATTGGCTGGTGACAGCTGGTGAAAACATTAGTTATGGCTCTCACACTGCCCAAGATATTGTCATGCAATTAATTATTGATGATGGCGTACCATCACGCGGTCATCGCGTTAATATTTTTAACCCAGCTTTTCAGGTGACAGGAGTAGCCTTTGGTATTCACTCCACATACAGACAAATGTGTGTAATTACTTACGCTGGAGGATACACAGATAATTAGCCATTAACCGTCAACCATCAACCCCAAAAAAATCTTATAATCAATTTGGCATTCAAACCCCAAAACTCAGACCATATCTGACTTTCTTAATTACGAATTACGTTAGCGTAGCGGGGCGCAGCCCATTACGAATTACCTCAATGGTTGATAGTTCTACGAAAGCTGTAAACCTAAAAGTTGATATTCAAGGAGAAGGATTTCCGATTTTGTGTTTACATGGTCATCCTGGCTCTGGTCGTAGTCTTGCTGTATTTACCAATCATTTATCAAAACGCTACCAAACTTTTGCTCCAGATTTACGTGGATATGGCAAAAGTCGTTTTCATGGCAATTTTGCTATGGAGGATCATTTAACTGACTTAGAAGCTCTCATAGACTATTTACAGATCGAAAAATGTCTGGTATTAGGATGGTCGTTAGGTGGCATTTTGGCGATGGAGTTGGCTTTGCGTTTACCACAACGTGTCACAGGATTAATTTTGGTGGCGACAGCCGCTAGACCCTGTGGAAATCATCCCCCGATTACTTGGCAAGATAATCTTTACACAGGTATTGCTGCACTGTTAAATTATCTTAAACCTGGCTGGCAGTGGAACATTGATACTTTTGGTAAGCGATCGCTGTTTCGTTACCTGATCCAACAACATACCTATACAGCCTATAATTACATTGCTAAAGCCGCCGTACCAGCTTACTTACAAACTTCCCCCTCTGCAACTCGCGCCCTTTACAATGCCCTACGTTTGGGATACAACCGACTCCCAGACTTGCAAAACATTCTTTGTCCTAGTTTGGTAATTGCCGCTTCTGATGACGTACACATTACAGCTGAGTCTAGCTTAGAAACGGCTCAACACCTCAAATATAGTCAATGGCAATGCTACCCTAACACAGCACATCTTTTCCCTTGGGAAGTACCCCAGCAGGTACTCAGTGATATTGACTGCTGGTTAGAAAATCATAGCAATTCGTAATTCGTAACGATGCTCCCCCCCGCTACGCTCTAAGCGCAGCTATGCCGCAGGCTTTACGTAATTCCTATAAGTTCTTAATTTTGAATTTTGAATTTTGAATTGATTAGCCCAATGCCCTTTGAATCAACCTTAAATATAAGTAAAACTTATAAAATATATTAATTTTATCTATGTCAAGTTGTGTTGACCAATTCGTTACAAATTCGTTACAATAATTTATATAAAGCAATAAGTTGATCTGACAAACTAAAAATTTACTTAACTGCTTATCATTACATCAAGCAGTGAGGTTGGCTAGCCTGAGAAGAAAGGGTTATCTACTCAGTTGTCACCAATATCAGAAATGTTTCTAGTACAGTTAGTTCATAAAGGCTTAATTTGGTATCGGTATCTTCCATTGACATTTGGACTTCTCCTAATCACCTCGGTTTAATTACCGAGGTTTTTTGTTGATTTAGTAAGTTATATATAGGACTGATATTTGATCTTTGTTGGCGTAGCCTGAACTAGCGCATAAAAAACTCAGTACACTTTTATTCCTTCTTGCCCCAAGCACCAACCCTTCCTACGCCAATGATTTCAGGAATAAAAGCGGATTGCTATATTTTAATAAGTTTTTATTTTTTTGGTAGGATACATTAAATTATCTTGCCTGCTGTATAAAAATAGGAAATATTTTGCTAAATAACTCTAAATAATTGCAAATAAAATATGTTTTTTTCTCTAGACAAAGTAAACATTTTTATGGTGATATTTAATGTTTGACAGGAGCGATCGCACTTCAATATCAAGATTATATTTCTCTCATTGTAGTATTTTGTTCAGCATCTTGCAACTAACTGGATCAATCAAATAGTCGTTTTTTTTAAAGAATTGGTAAATTATGCTGTTTTAGTCAGTATTTTTGACATATTCTAAGTTTATCCTGATCATTCTCCAGTATCAGTGAACCCATTATTTATAACTCTGTTGATGCGTAAATCTGAGAAAGTTTGAATAGAAACCAGGAGTTTTACATATAAATATATGCAAACAGAGACAGTTGCACTGATTCTAATTGTAGATGATAATCTGGATAATTCCAGAGTTTTATGTAACTTATTAACCGACTCAGGGTTTAGAGTTTTGGCAGCTATTAGTGGACAAGATGCCTTACAAAAATTAGATTATATTATCCCTGACTTAATTCTAGTAGACGGCATGATGTCTAGAACAGATGGTTTGGAACTTTGCCGTCAAATTAAAAATCAGCAAAGATTGCAAAAAATTCCACTCATTTTGATGCTCGCTAGTAATGAGATGGAAGGCAAATTTGCCCAATTGAATTTAGAATCTGCTGATTATATTAATAAACCATTTCTGCCAACAGAACTTTTAATCCGTGTACGTCTGAATTTGAACCTACTAAATTTAACTCGTTCTCTGAATGAGAAAAATAATCAACTTCATCAAGAAATCGTCGCTCGTCAGATAGCAGAAGCACAATCATACCAACTTAGGGAAGATTTAGAACAAAGAGTAATCGAACGAACGCAAGAACTGACTTTGGTAATCAATGAGCTACAAGCAAGAGACGAAAAATTAACCTATGCAGCTTTTCATGATTCCTTGACTGGTTTATTTAATCGTGCTTGGTTAATGCAATATCTATCAGAAATATTTGAACAAAAACCACCACTACAAGGATATGCAATTCTATTTTTGGATCTAGATCGCTTTAAGAGTGTCAATGATCATCTAGGGCATCTTATTGGAGATAAATTATTAAAAGAAGTTGCTAAACGGCTAAAAAATTGCATCTCTGATAGAGATAAAATTGTCCGATTGAGTGGAGATGAATTTTTAATTTTTCTTGTCAATCAAGATGGGATTCAATCTGTTGAGACAATTGCTAATCTAATTCTGCAACAATTACATATACCGTTTGAGATTGACACATATCAAGTTTCTATTGGTGTGAGTATTGGCATTTTACCTTCCACTCTCAGTTATCAACAACCAACTGATATCCTCAGAGATGCTGATGCGGCAATGTACCAAGCCAAACGAGCCGGAAAAGGTTGCCATATAGTTTTTACTTCCGAAATGCAGCAGCAAACATTGCAGCGCATTCAGCTAGAAAGTGAACTACGTCAAAGCATGGAAAAAAATGAATTTTGTCTTTACTATCAACCGATATTTTGTTTAGCTTCTCAAAAGTTAGTTGGTTTGGAAGCTCTCATTCAATGGCAACACCCGCAAAAGGGACTACTTTCACCAGATAAATTCATCACAATTGCGGAAGAGATGGGGATAATTCCCAACTTAGATTTATTAGCTTTACAGTTAGCTTGTCAGCAATTACATCATTGGCGACAAGAATTTACATCTGCTGATTCACTAGTTATACATATCAATATATCTGCTGTTCAATTACAACAGTTAGATTTAGTAGAACAAATTCAAAAAATTCTCCATGCAAATCGTATATCACCGTCAGCAATGAGGTTAGAAGTGACAGAAAATGCTTTCACTAAAGCATCAGTTATTGCTACTCAAATTCTGGATAAAATACATACTTTAGGGATAAAACTATGTATAGATGATTTTGGTACTGGATACTCTTGTTTTAGTCAGTTGCATACCTTGCCTGTTGATACCATCAAAATTGATCGGTCATTTACGAGTAGTTTAGGTACAAGTTCTAAAAGTACAGCTATTGTACAAACTATGATTTCTTTTGCTAATTCTCTAGGTATTGCTGTTGTAGCTGAAGGTATTGAAACTCAAACACAATTAGAAAAATTGCAGAAATTTGGCTGTAAATTTGGACAAGGATATTTGTTTTCTCGACCTGTGCCTAGTGAAGATGTAGTCAATTTTTTTAATGTAAGTTTTTAACAACGAACTGATACTTTATCAAAAAAAATCTACTAAAGATAATTTATATAATAAATCTATATTAATATACCCCAATTTCAGATTTAATTAATATACAAAATATCCAATATTTAGGGTGCGTCAGTCAGACAAATGATCGCTATACCAATAAAAATTTTATACTGACGCACCCTACTATCTATCTTTGCCTAATTCGATGATATTGGCGATGAATGTAAGTCTTTTGATCCTGGTGTTGTGAGGTAGTATTTAAACCATTGAGCGGCTAATCTTCCTACTTCTTCAATTGCACCAGGTTCTGCAAATTGGTGAGTTGCACCAGGAATAATCTGTAGTTGTTTATGTTGTGCAGAAATTTGGGCGATCGCATCTTCATTCATTGCTATGATGGGGTAGTCATTTTCGCCCACAATGAACAGAGTTGGTGCTTGTACACAGGGTAGGGCTGTACTTACTAAGTCAGTTTGTCCACTACGGGAAACAATTGCTTTCACTAGCATGGGACGGGCTGTAGCTGCTAATAATGCTGCCCCACTACCTGCGTTGACACCAAAATAGCCGATATTGAGATTGTGAGTAGTATTATTCTGTGATAGCCAGTCTGTGATAGCTACTACCCGTTTAGCTAAAAAGCTAAGATCAGAGCGCAAATGTTTGGTACGCTCATCTATTGCTTGTTCTTCTCTACTCAGTAAATCAATCAAAAAAGTTGCTAGTTTCTCTTCCTGACGCAAAATATGGGCAAGATAGTGGTTGTAAGTGCTGTAGCGACTACTGCCACTGCCTTGGGTAAATAGTATAATTCCCTCGGCATCTGTCGGTACAACTAACTCTCCTTGGAGATGGATTGAGTCTAGTTGCACAATGACAATTTGTTCTTCTACATTTAATAGTGAAATTTTATTCATGGCTATATCTTAAAATTGGATTTGTTGAAAATTGAAAGATTAATTTTGAGAGATTCTCACACCAGTTTTAATAATTAGTAGAGCCAGTTTTTTTTGGTGTAGATGTAGGGTGTGTGACGCTGCAAAAGTATTTCAACTTAATCATCAGACTTATAGCGTCACGCACCAACCATCAATTGTGATACTTGCGTAAGTTTTGTGAGCGTCAGCGTAACGCATCTTCTATCAAAGCTTGTGGTGCGTTACTAAAACTACATCTAAGTTAAGGAATGTAAAATTATGAGATCAGTTTATTCATCACTATTTTAGTTATCAAAGCAGGATTAACACCCTGACAAATAAAGTTGTGATTGCTAGTTACAGATGATTGCTGACTTAACAAAAATCAATCAAATACTTGTAAAATTTTTGCAGTTATTAATTCTACCAAGCGTTATCTTTATATATATTACCGTTGTCAGATTAATTAATTCAAGTATCAAATTTGAGAATAATCATGAGGAGATAGCTACAAATCATGAAGTTATATAGCAATGACTGGAACATAATCCTAAATTGTCATCTTGGTTGAAGAAAGCGATTAGCTCATCTATAGGATTAATATTTTATTTTTGAAAAGATAGGTAGCACCAAGGCTTTCGGTGCGTTACGGCTTACGCCTAACACAACGGCAATATTGCAGGAGGAAAATCCACACTGCAATTTGCCTCCCCTACATATAAGTAGAACGACTTGAAAAAAGCAAACTATGTAAAATAATGTAAACAAAATTGCATTTAGTTCGTAGTAAGGACTTTAGTCCTTATAAAAGGACTAAAGTCCTTACTACAAACCTTTAATTATTTACACCGTTCTATTTACTCAAAAAAATAAGTCACGTTAGGAGAAAATTTATGATGTATCAGCGAATTTTAGTGTCTATAGACCAATCCGAAATCAGCCAAGATATTTTTGATCAAGCTGTATTTTTAGCTAAAGCAACTAATGCAGAAATAATGTTGCTTCATGTCCTCTCCCCCTTGGAAGATCCTTATCTAAGTCCTATATTTATGCAGCCTGATACTATGTATCCCACTGTGCCATCAGAACCAATGGACAACTATATTAAACAGTGGGAAAAACTTAAACAAGAAAGGCTAGAATGGTTGCGATCGCTAATGAATCAAGCAATCAATGCAGGTGTAAAAACTGGGTTTGCTCAAAATATGGGTGATGCTGGACGGATTATTTGTGAAGTAGCTCGTAGTTGGCCAGCTGATTTAATTATGCTTGGTCGTCGTGGTCGGGCTGGACTGAGTGAGTTTTTCTTGGGTAGTGTGAGCAACTATGTAATTCACCATGCCTCTTGTTCGGTCATGGTCATTCAAGGCAGGATTCCTAGCACAACCTGAAATCTATAATCTCCACAGTAGACCCTTTATCAGTACAAGTGATACAATGAGTTCCAAATTTTACAATAACTAAGACGTGTCTTAGTTAATTTCTGATTATGGAAACACTTGCTTATTTGCATCTAGCCGATAGTTACCAAGCATCTACCAGTTTGGAACAGCAAAGTATTACTGAAGCTGATGTATACTTTCACGAACTAACATGGATAAAAAATCAGAGGGGAATTTTAATATTAGCTGTTTCCTTGGCTCTCGCTTCTTTAAGTGTATCGTATCCAGCGATCGCACTCAAAAGAGGTGATAGAAGTCCTCAAGTCACCTATCTTCAGCAAAAACTGCAAGAGGCTGGGTACTTTCAACACAAAGCTACAGGATATTTTGGCTCTGTCACACACACCGCAGTAGTGAAATTTCAGCAAGCTCATGGGTTAAAGGTTGATGGTATAGTTGGTTCTCAGACACTAGCGGCTCTAGAGTCTAGTGTGGGGTTAGCTGTGTCAGTGTCGTTAAATACTCAACCTACTACCTCTGGTTCAGTTGTCAACGAGCAGCAACCCCAGGTAACATCAAAGCGATCGCTCAAAAGAGGCGACAATAGTTATCGGGTGATGTCCCTACAACAAAAATTGCAAGCTTCTGGATACTTTAATGCACCCATCACAGGTTATTTTGATGAAACTACCCAAGCAGCCGTCATCAAATTTCAACAAAACAACAAACTGATTGTTGATGGTATCGCCGGCAAACAAACATTATCAGCTCTAGAATCTCATGGAGGAGCGTTCAACTCAACACCTTTTTTAGCAACTTCTCCAGAGCCTACAATTATAGATCAGCCTCCACCATCTAACAATCAAGTTAAAACTGCACCACCACCAGCAAAAGTTGCTCCTCGCTCTCCAGGGATGAAATTGGTGAAAACCATTTCTTCGGCTAAAATTTCGCCTAAATCTGTGGTTTATTCCGGTAATGGCCTATTTTTCGCCCAGAATATGATGTATAACCACTCCATCACTGTTTATAACCGGGATTATCAGTTAGTAAAAGTGATTCCCGATGCAGTCGATTTATCTAAACATGGTTACGCGAAAAAACCAGGTAAATACAGAGGCGCGCCAGTGGAGGCGAGTTTTTCCCACAATGGAAAATATGCTTGGGTGTCTAACTATCAAATGTATGGCCCCGGTTTTAACAACCCTGGTAGTGATAAATGTCATCCATCTCAAAAAACCGACAAGAGTTTTTTATATAGAATTAACACAGAGAACCTAGAGATTGATAGAGTCATTCAAGTTGGTTCAGTTCCTAAATTTGTCGCCACTTCACCTGATGAGCAACTAATATTAGTCAGCAATTGGTGTTCTTGGGATGTCAGCATTGTAGATGCGAATCAAAATAGGGAAATTAAACGGATTAAACTCGGAGCATACCCTCGCGGAATTGCCGTCAATGCCAATTCCGAAAAAGCTTATGTCGCCGTCATGGGTTCTTATAATATTGCTGAAGTTGATTTGAGAGACTTTTCAGTCAAATGGCTGAAAAATATAGGCAGTTCACCACGTCATTTAAATATAGATCCTACAGGTAAATATCTCTATGCTTCTTTAAATGGTGAGGGAAAAATTGCCAAAATCAGTTTATTGCAAAGAAAAGTTGTAGATAAAGTCACCACAGGCAAAACACCCCGAAGTATGGTGTTATCTGATGATGGTCAGTTACTTTATGTTGTTAATTATAAAGAACACACAGTCAGTAAAGTTCGCACTAGTGACATGAAAGTGTTACAAAAAGTCCATGTAGAGTCTCATCCCATTGGAATTACTTACGATCCCCAAACTAGGGAAATTTGGGTAGCTTGCTATTCTGGCAATATTATGATTTTTCAAGATTAGTAAACCGCAAATGCTAACGTTCAAAGATATTGCAAATATCAAGCTACAACGACAGTAATTATAGATATAAAAAGATCAAAATGTAGGGTGCATGAGTATAAGAAATCCTAAGTATCTTCAGCATCCTACTAAGTTCCTTCATGCTTCCTGGCTGACTTTGACTATCAATAGTCATATAAACCTAGTGATAAACTTGGGTAAAATATATAAATTTTGTAACTAAAAGTTATTTTTTTTAACTCTTTTATAAAACTAATTAAAAATATTGACTGATGGGGTTTTTATTATCAATAAAAATCAGAATTTCCACGGATATAAATCAAATTAACAGCCCCTAAAATAGTTACATCTAATAAAAGTATCTTAATGTTGGAGTATATACTGAGGTGTAGCAATTTAATTTAATTCCTGAAAAGTTGACATTTAATTTACAGTAGGTTGAGAAAATTTTTGATTTCATATACTCAACTGATGTAATTTTATAATTTTTAAACTTACCTGATTATTTCAGGATCGAATTGATTTTGTTACCTTCACAAAATCAAAAATTAAAAGTCTACTCTGAAAAAAGCACCATAAATAAATTTTTAAACTTTATCAACATTAAGAAGCTTGAACAGGGTATCTCAATAGATTTACTGTTGAAAAAGCTGGCTTGTCAATGAAAGACACAAAATTATGAACACCTACAACAGATGGTATCAAATAACATTTTAGATGAATTTAAAGTTTGCACGCAACTGCAATACAATGGCCAGTTAATTCTAACGAGTCCAAAGGGACATCAATGGACTTTCTATTATCGACTAGGGCGGATAGTTTGGGCAACAGGAGGAACACATCCGTTTCGGCGATGGCGTAGACTGATGGCTCAACATTGTCCACAAATTGATGTTGATAAAATTCAGTTACGCCAGCAAGACGTAGCTATGAATTACTGGGACTATCGTCTTTTGGAAATTTTGTATAAAAAACAAAAAATTCAAAGAGAACAAATTCATGCTATTGTGGAGAACACTTTAGCTGAACTTTTATTTGACTTAGCCCAGAAGACAAAGTTTGTGGCAGTCAAATGCGATCGCAATCAACAGGTGATTTTAGAAACACCCATGAGTTTCACGAGTGCAGATGTCTCACTCAAACAAATGCAAGACTCATGGAATCTTTGGACACAAGCTGGTTTAGCTAATCTTTTTCCTGACTTAGCACCAGTCATTAGAAGACCAGAACAACTACAAGAGTTAGTCAGTCCCCCAGTATACAAAAACTTTGTAAATTTGATTAATGGCAAACTGACACTGCGAGAGTTAGCCAGCAAAACAAAACAGAATGTTTTACCTGTTTCTCGTTCCTTGCTTCCTTACATTCTCAAAGGCATCATTGAATTAGTCGAAGTACCTGATTTACCTCTAGTTTTGATACAGCAGCCAAATAAATCTATCTCTGCACAACCAAAAACAGATCCTTCTCTATTAATAGCTTGTGTAGATGATAGTCCTCAAGTCTGTAAAATGCTGGAGGAGATTATTACTTCACATGGACTCAGGTTTATCAAAATTCAAGATGCTGTACAGGCTTTGCCAATTTTGATTCAGGAAAAACCAGACCTGATTTTTTTAGATTTGATTATGCCTGTCGCTAGTGGTTACGAAATCTGCGCTCAGTTACGACGGATTTCTGCTTTTGCCAATACTCCCATAATTATTTTAACAGGTAATGATGGATTATTAGATAGAGTGCGCGCTAAGGTAGTCGGCTCTACGGATTTTCTTGCTAAACCTGTGGTGACAGATAAAGTGATGAGCATTGTACGTAAATACTTGCCTGTAACTTCTTCATCTACAGTTAACAGTAAATCAGATTTTGAAGTTTTTCATCAAGGTATGGCTTGAGTGATGAGCAACGGAATATTTGCATGAGATTGGGCATATTTTTACCTGAAAATTAAGTTTTAAATTTTACATTTTTTTTATTATTATCAATAATAAAAAATGTAACATTAAGTAATTTCTCTGAACCAGTTTTATCAATAAACAATGACAATAACAACAAACTAGCAACTTCGTGAGAAATTGCTTAAATTGTTGAACAGTCAACAGAAATCAGCAACAGATAGATGTTGGCAAGGTGACTCTTACCAACTACCAACGCCTACAATTAATGATTTAACTGCTAACTGTTCAATAACTATTGAATTGATGTTGGGTAATTTATCAAATCTATCTAAGGAATTGCTATGGCTACTGTTTTAGTTATTGAAGATGGCTTGACGGATATGGAAATCCTCACACGTTATTTACAACAAGCAGGTTGTTCTGTCATTAGTGCCACAAGTAGTGAAGAAGCGAAAGTTAAAATAGATAATACTAAACCAGATTTAATATTGCTGGATGTAATTTTACCTGGTAAAAGTGGCTTTGAAATTTGTCGAGAACTCAAAAGTAACCCCGATACTAGCACAATTCCTGTAGTATTTTGTTCTACTAAAAATAGCGATGTAGATAAAATTTGGGGAAATATGCTAGGTGCAGAAGCTTATCTTTCTAAACCAATTAATCAGGAAGAATTAGCACTAACTTTAAAGAAGTTTGTTAATTAAGCATTGTAATTAAAGGACTAATTACTTTGGAGAAGCAGCAAAAATTTTTAAGTTTTAATTTGGGAGTTGGAGATACAGCAGTAATTTCCTTAGACCAAATCACAGAAGTTTTACAAATATCTTTGGGAGATATATGTGGCGTGCCGCAAATGCCTAGTTATATTCTGGGCGTTTATAACTGGCGCGATGAAATGCTGTGGTTAGTTGATTTAGATGAAATGCTTGGTTATCCACCACTATCACAAGCAGCAAATATGGTGGTGAAAATGATGGCAATTGTACTAGAAGAGAATGGTAAATATTTAGGTTTATTAGTCAGGCAGTTGATGGATATTGAGTGGTTAGATACCCAGCAAATGAAAGCAGCATCTGCCGAATTATTTTCGCCATTAATAGTTCCTTTTTTACAAGGATATTTCATGAACGATGACGAGAAAATGATCTTAAATCTTGATGCTGAGGCTATTATACATTCTCCTGCATATGCTCATCATAATTAAGTATAAATAACGGGTTATTTGAGATTTATTGTTGACTCATAACTGTGGTAATACCTGATTAATTAATTCAGGCTTAATATCTTCAATCGATAATTATTTGAGGTTCAAGGCATGGCAATTACATATCAGAAAAATAATGTCAATGACAATTCATTAGCTAAAGTAGAGGCAATAGAAAACACAAAAGATAATGTTACTTTAAATAATAATTATCAAGAAGAAATATCTCAGGCGATCGCACAGGAATTTAAAGCTTGGCGGCAGCAGTTACAAGACATTATAATTCGTATGCGTCAAGCGGTTGATTTTGATACAGTCTTGCAGGTGACTGTGGAGAAAATCAGAGAACATCTGAATTGCGATCGCGCTTTTATTTATCAATTTAATTCTCCTGAATCTGGCACAGTTTTAGCAGAATCTAGAGCCTTCGGTTGGACACCTACTTTGGGTGAAAAAATCCCAGGTATTATGTTTGGTTTACATAATAATCATGAATATGTCGAGCCAATAGCAATTGATGAAGGTAATCAAGTACAACTCACTGCCTATCAAAAACAACTGCTGGATAAATTTCAAATTCAAACTAACTTAAGTGTACCAATTCTTGTTAAAGGTCAGGTTTGGGGGATACTAGCTATTAATAGTTGTAGTGAGGCTAGGCAATGGCAAGAAGTAGAAATCACGCTAGTATTCCAAGTTACCACAGAATTAACTTACAGATTACAAGCATTTGAAGTTTATAGAGAATCGCACCTACAGGAACAGTCTAAAAAGTCATTAAGCAAAGTCATTGATAAGATTTTACGGATATCCAACATCGAGAAAATATTTCAAATTGCCACTCTAGAAGTCCGGCAATTATTGAAATGCGATCGCGTCAGTCTTTATCGTTTTCATCCTGATTGGAGTGGGGAATATATAGCTGAATCTGTGGGTAATAATTGGGTAAAACTAGTAGGGCCAGGCATCAAAACAATTTGGGAAGATACTTACCTCCAAGAAACCCAAGGTGGACGTTATCGCCATAATGAATGCTCTGTGATTCATGATGTTTACAAATCAGTTCATTCTCCCTGCCATTTAGATGTTATAGAACAGTTTGAAATCAAAGCTTATATCATTGTTCCTGTATTTACGGGTGAAAAATTATGGGGTTTATTGGCAGCTTATCAAAATTCTGGTCCTCGTAATTGGCAAGACTGGGAAGTCAACTTTTTGAGTCAGATTGGTTTGCAAGTAGGTGTTTCTATAGCTTATGCAGAATACCTAGAACAAATGCGGATGCAATCTGAACAGCTAGTGCAAATTGCTGAAAAAGAAAAAGCTTTTACCAAGATAGTTAACCGCATCCGTCAAGCTCAAGATGTAGAAACTATTTTCAAAACTACTACCCAAGAAGTGCGGCAATTTCTCAAATGCGATCGCATGGGTGTTTATCAGTTTATCTCAAAAGAGAGCGGCAAATTTATCGCTGAATCAGTTGGTCAAGGTTGGACACCATTTATCGGCACTGAAATTAGTGATACTTTTCTCAAAGATACGGAGTCCTGTGATTATTTTACAGGCAGAAATTGCGTCGTTAATGATATTAATAAGGCTGGTTTCAATCCTTGTCATCTAGAATTATTAAACTCATTGGAAGCTAAAGCTTACATCATAGTTCCCATTATGTTTAAGGAGGAATTATGGGGTTTACTAGCACTTTATCAAAACTCTGGCCCCCGTGAATGGCAAGACTGGGAAATCAACTTTTTAAACCAAATTGCCTCACAATTAAGCATAGCTAAAGCACAATTAGATTATTTAGAACAATTACAGTTCAAATCTCAACAACTTGCTCAAGTTGCGGAAAAAGAAAAATCCTTCACTAAAATAGTTAGCCGCATCCGCCAAGCCCAAGATGTAGATAGTATCTTTAGAAATACCACTCAAGAAATCCGTCAATTCCTCAAATGCGATCGCGCTGCGGTTTATCAGTTTAATGCTGATTGGGGTGGCAAATTTGTCGCTGAGTCTGTTGGACAAGGTTGGACAAGGTTAGTCACATCTGAGGAAAAAACTATTCTTAACGATAGCTTCCTCCAAGATCATCAAGGCGGGAAGTTTATCCGAGGTGAGCATTCTGTTGTCAATAATATCTATCAAGCAGGTTTTCAACCTTGTCATATAGAAATATTAGAAGCATTCGATGCGAAGGCTTACATTATAGTCCCCATTTTCTTTAGTGAAAAATTATGGGGTTTATTGGCAGTTTATCAAAATTCTAGCCCTCGGGAATGGCAAGACTGGGAAACTAGTTTCTTAAATCAAATTGCCTCACAATTTAGCCTAGCTAAATCCCAGTTAGATTATCTAGAAGAAGTCAGACTAAAAACTGAAAAATTAACTCAAATAGCAGAACAAGAAAAAGCCTTTACCAAGATAGTCAACCGTATTCGGCAAGCTTTAGAGTTAGAGGAAATTTTCAAGATTAGTACCCAGGATGTACGGCAATTATTGAAATGCGATCGCGTAGTTATTTTTCAGTTTAACCCTGATTGGAGTGGCTTATTTGTTGCGGAATCTGTGGGTAGTAATTGGGTGAAATTAGTCGGCCCCGATATCAAAACTGTTTGGGAAGATACCTACCTGCAAGAAACTGAAGGGGGTCGCTATGTCAAGGGCGAAAGCTTGGTGGTGAATGATATCCATCAAACAGGTCATGCTGCCTGCCACATCGAGATTTTAGAGCAGTTTGAAGCTAAAGCCTATGTGATAGTGCCGATTTTCTTTGGGGAAAAATTGTGGGGACTCTTGGCAGCCTATCAAAATTCTGATGTGCGTGAATGGGAAGAATCAGAAGTAGCCTTGTTAGCCAGAATTGGCGACCAACTAGGACTAGCATTACAGCAAACTGAATACTTGCAAAAACTCCAAACCCAATCAGCTCAACTAGCAGAAGCTGCGGCACGGGATAAAGCCGCTAAAGAATTACTGCAACAGCGTTCTATTCAACTGCTGACAGCCGTTAGACCGGCTCTCAACGGTGATTTAACAGTACGTGCGCCGATTACGGAAGATGAACTAGGCACAATTGCAGATGCTTATAACAATACCCTGCAAGCACTACGGCAGATTGTATTGCAAGTACAAACTTCTTCCCAAAAAGTCGCCGAAACTTCTAGTACAAGTAATGCTTCCCTCGCCGGCTTAAATAATTTAGCTCAACAACAGTCTGACGAAATCAACATGGCTTTAAGTGAGATTGAACAGATGGTTAATGCTACTCAAGCCGTGGTTAGTAGTGCAGAGTTGGTACAAGTAGCAGTCAAGCAAGCCAACCAAACTGTTGAAGTTGGTGATGCAGCAATGAACCAGACAGTGCAAGCTATCCAAGCCATTCGTGAAACTGTGGCTCAAACGAGTAAAAAGATTAAACGCTTGGGTGAGTCTTCCCAGAAAATTTCTAAAGTCGTGAATTTGATTAGTAACTTTGCTACACAGACAAACGTACTAGCATTGAATGCTGCCATTGAAGCTACACGCGCCGGGGAATATGGCAAAGGCTTTGCTGTGGTAGCCGATGAAGTCCGTTCCTTATCCCGCCAGTCAGCCGCCGCCACCATTGAAATTGAAAAATTAGTCCAAGAAATTCAAGAGGAAACTGGGGAAGTGGCGGTAGCAATGGAAACAGGGATTCAGCAGGTGGTAGAAGGTACAAATTTTGTCAATGAAACCAGACAAAACTTAAATGCGATCGTTTCTGCCACTGCGGAAATTAGTCAATTAATTCATCAAATTACTGATGCTACACAAAAGCAAATGGGGCAATCGGTATCTGTTACTAATTCCATGAAAGATGTTGCAGAAATCGCTAACAAAACTTTTGGTGAATCTCAAGAAATTGCTGCTGTATTCCAAGATTTATCAAATATGGCACAAGATTTGTTAACAACTGCTAGTAAGTTCAAAGTGAGTTAAATGAGGTAGTAAGCACAAGGGGATAGATATTTAAGAGGGGATATAATTCTCCTCTTAATTACTGAAACTAGGGTGTAGGGGGTAGGGTGTAGTGGGGAAAGTAGAAATCCCTGAGTTTTGAATTTATTCATTCCTACACTATATACCCCATTCCCCACACCCTGATTAATGAAAACCCTACACCCTCATAACTTATATCCTTAAACCATTAAAATTATGATTACCGACGCTGAAATCCGTGAACAGGGCTATATTTATTTCCTCGCAGAAGCACCTGAATTACTACAAACTATTGAACAAGAACTATTGAGTTTATCTGAAACTCATAGTACAGCCACCGTGCATAATTTAATGCGGGCAACTCATACAATTAAAGGAGGTGCTGCTACTGTTGGCTTAGAAGTAATTAATAAGATAGCTCACTCTTTAGAGGATATATTTAAATCTCTATATAAACCTGAAATTGTTCTAGATTTTGAATTACATAACCTGTTGTATCAAGGGTATGAATGCTTAAAATTAGCATTAAATTCTGAACTAACTGATAGTGTAATAAATGATGATGAACTCTTGCAAAGAGCAAATTCAGTGTTTACACAAATTCAAAGCAAATTAGGGGATAATTTTGGCAAGGACACATATATTCCTACTTCCCAAGAATTAGGATTTGATATAGTCAAATCCATCTTTGAATCTGGTATAAACCAACGTTTAGAAAGCATTCAAGATGCGATTTATAATTTAGAGGATTTAACTGAATTTGCCGAATTTTTGAAATCTCAAGCTGAAGTTTTTTCGGGATTAGCTGAATCGTTGAATTTACCTGGCTTTGGTGAAATTTCTCAAGCAATTTTAGCTGCTTTAGAAACTAATCCTACTCAAGTACGCCAGATTGCAGAAATTGCCCTAGTAGATTTACAGCAAGCACAAGCCGATGTCCTAGCAGGCGATCGCACTTGTGGTGGTAGCCCTTCTACTGCTTTACTAGAACTGGGAATTGCTACAACAGATCAATTATCTCCAGACACATTGACTGAATTTTTAGATTCACAAAATGAATTTTACCAATTTTTAATTACATCAACAAATAATATCAATCAGGGAATTAAACCAGAAACCGCTAAATTTTATCTTAAAGTAATTCGTTACATATTTGGTTGGTTTCATCATGAAACGGAAATTCCTATATCAGAAATGTGTCTAGATATATTAATTTCCAATCACGAAGATGAAAATTACTTGAGTTATGTTGAGAATTGGTTAAATAAGTTTTTACAATTCATTCATGAGGATGGTGATAGTGAAAGCCTGTGTCTTTATCGTCAAGGCTTGATTTTAATTATGCTGCTGGCGGTGGCTAAATTTCAATATTATCATCAAAAAACTGACAATCGGATTGCTTTTATTAAAGCCCTACAAAATAAAATTACTGCACTAGCAACAGCATATAAAAAACACCCTCCTGTGACTGCCCAGGAAAAAAATTGGGCAGAAAGTCCCAAGTTACAAGAATTGCTAATCTCTAAATATACATCAAAAACCACTGCGGTGGTAGATAATCATCTTTTAGAATCAATCTGGGGGGGAACTACAAACGAAGATTCAGCAGATGAATTAGTAAATCCTGCAATTACAGAAAGTAAAGAACTAAATCATCATTCCCACCCAGAACAATCTTTATCTGTGATTGAACAAGCCAGTACAAATATTGCAGAAAAAGTAATTGATGTTGGTAATGGGCAAATAGAAGAAAAATATCAGTCTTCTTTCACTAAGAAAAATCAAGTTACTTCATCTGTGCGTGTAGA
Organism: Aliinostoc maniaoense; assembly: GCF_058172895.1. Lineage (NCBI taxonomy): Bacteria > Bacillati > Cyanobacteriota > Cyanophyceae > Nostocales > Nodulariaceae > Aliinostoc > Aliinostoc maniaoense. The sequence continues at coordinate 1,465,754 of NZ_CP187952.1, forward strand.
TGTAGAGGGACTGCAAAAAATTAATTACTTGGCTGGGGAGTTATTAGTTTATCAAAAAAGGCGGGGGTTAAATGATGAACAAGTTCAAGAAATTATCGAGAGATTATCTCAACAACTGATTAGACATCAAGAAACCTTAAACCAATTACGTGATTTACCCCTAAAAATACACCATGCTCAATCACAGCATACACAAGACTTTGCTTCGGTCAAATTTGATTCTTTGGAGATGGATGTTTATACAGAGTTTCATTTGACATTACATGAAGCTATAGAAGAAAGCCTGCAACTACAAGAAACAACAGAATCAATTGACTTCTTGTTAAAACAAGCTAGTCAAATTAGTGATAAACAACAACATTTAGCTTTAAATCTGTTAGATAATTTAGTTGAAGCGAGAATGTTACCGTTAGGTAATATATTAAATCTTTTTCCCCAGATGGTTAAACAACTGGGTAATGTTTATCAAAAACGGGTAGAATTGCGCCTGACTGGTACAGGATTACTCATAGATAAAGCGATCGCTGAAAAAATCTACGACCCTATTCTACAATTAGTACGTAATGCCTTTGATCACGGGATTGAGTCGCCCCACGTTCGTAGGGAACGAGGTAAACCAGAAACAGGTATCATCGAAATTTGTGCCTACCATCAAGGTAGTAAAACGGTGATTGAAGTTCGAGATGATGGACAGGGATTAAATTTAGAGAAGATTCGCCAAAAAGCTATTGCACTAAATCTGCATCCAGAAAATACTCATTGGGATGAATCTGATTTATTAGATGTGATGTTTACACCGGGATTTTCTACGGTTGATCAGGTGAGTGAAATTTCCGGGCGGGGAATGGGATTAGATATTGTGCGTTCTCAACTACAAACACTTAACGGCTCAATTTCCGTGCAATCTCAACCGAATCAAGGTACAACTTTTATATTTAAAATTCCTTTTTCTATGACTACCGACCAATTAATGCTAGTTCAAGCTGGTGGTGTTGTTTACGCTTTACTATTAGATAGTATCGAAAAAATATTGATTCCATCGCGGCAGCAAATCAGAGAATTTGAAGGTAAAAAAGTTTTGCATTGTCATATAGATAATGATGAAACTATGGTTAGCCTTTATCAATTTTCTGATTTGATGTCTTATAATAATTCCTTGGCTACCGATCTCAATAATAATAATTTACTAGCTGAACATAACACAGAAATCATGAATAACCCTGTGTTATTGCTGAGGCACAATCACGGAGTATTTGCCTTAGAAGTTGACCAAATTATCGGTGAACAAGAACTAGTAATTAGACCTTTAGGAAATGCGATCGCTCCACCAAAATATATTTATGGTTGTAGTAGTTTGCCCAATGGCACTCTGATCTTAGTTATTGATGGTACTTTGTTGCTACAATCTATTGAAATGCAAGCCACCCTAGATTTAAGCACATTACCAGCAGCTAATTCTGCCCATAATTCATCATTACCAGTAGCAGACTCTCACATCAAATCAATACCTTTATTAACTGCTGCCCATAACTCCAGAGAAATACAATCTAGTCAACCTCTAGAAGTAAATCCCAAAGCACCCAGAGTAGTTTTAGTAGTAGATGATGCCATAAGTCTGCGTCAAACAGTTTCTCTGACTCTACAAAAATCTGGCTATCAAGTCATACAAGCCCAAAATGGCATAGAAGCTTTAGAACAGTTACAACGGCATCCCCAAATTCAAGTTGTCATTTCTGACTTAGAAATGCCTCGGATGAATGGCTTTGAATTATTAACCCATATCCGACAAAACCCAAATTTAGCAAAATCGGCTGTAGTTATTCTCACTTCCCGCAGTGCCGAAAAACATCGTCAACTTGCCGAGGAATTAGGCGCACAGGGCTACTTAACTAAGCCCTATTTAGAACATGAATTGCTAGCCATTGTTGAGCAATTAATCAATACAGAAAACAAGAATTTAAATCAGTTTATCACTGTTTAATTTTTTTAATTATTGTTCCCCCCTTTTTGAAGGCTACGATGTACACACAAGTCATCTGATCCCCCTAAATCCCCCTTAAAAAGGGGGACTTTGATTCTTTTGATTCTTGTTCCCCCTTTTTTAAGGGGGGCTAGGGGGGATCAAGTCACATTTTGCCTCAGCACAAAGATGTGTGTACACAGTAGTTTTTTAAGGGGGGTTAGGGGGGATCTGAATGTACTTAAAGTCACAGCCACAAACTTTTCAAACATCCTCTTAGGGAACACCAAAAAATAAACAAGACTTACGCAAGTGTCACAATTAATGGTAGGTGCGTGACGCTATTAAGTCTTATTACTACGTTCAAATCTTTTCGCTGCGTCACACACCCTACAGACTACAAGCAAAACATTGTAGGGACTGTCTGAAAGTTCAAATTAGTATAAAAAATGAAAAAGTGACGAATAATTCAGATTTTCATTGACTACGAACACAAAATTATGAGCAGGGGTTGCTATAGCATTCCTTGATGATTCCAGTTTTGACTCATTGCAATAGCTGGTATCTAATGTTGTGTCTAAATCTTGATGGTTGCAGATGAATTTAGGAATAATTGAGCCTTATAGTAGTGGGTTTTTAGAAGTTTTACCAGAGGGCGAAGAGAGCGACTACTGGCAAATTGCAGCTATACATATTGATGGACAAGCCTATTGTCCTACTCCTCAGCTTTATAGATCAGAACAGGTGGCATTGACAAGGGCGGCACGAATTTATGATTGGCTAGCTGAACATCAACCAGAGATCAATAATGGCTCTTGCTACTGCTCTCAATTGAACCTGATCCTATGGCAACAACCAAAAGGATCTTAGGCAACACTTATCCCCAGTTGAGGGGTTGATAGGGTGCGTCAGTATGAATAACTTCTGGGTATAGTTAAGCTTTCTCAAACTGATGCACCCTTATCTACAATCCATTACCAATTAAAATAAAAGATGCCCAATAGTATGGGTGGGTAAATTGACTGTTAGCTGTTGTTAATAAATTAATTTGTGCTGCTCTTAAAGCTTCTGCTTTAGTGACTTTCGCTGTATTTAATGTTGTGTAAAAATTATTCATTAAAGCTTGTGTACCACCATCAGAAACAGCCCATAAAGAAGCAATGGATGCTTTTGCACCTGTGAGTTGAATTTGATATCCTAAACCGAGAATTTCTTGTCCGTTGCCTAATTGTTTACCTAAACCAGTTTGACAAGCACTTAAAACTACTAAATCTACATTCGGTAAAGACCAATTTTCTATATCTTTGAGGGTGACACGTTCCCCATCACCAAAGAGAATAAATGAATCTTCAGGATTACCACTAACTAACATTCCGTGTGTTGCTAAATGTAGAACTTTGTAATCATTCATTTGGGGAATAATTACTTTAGTGCTAAAGTCTTGATCAAATAGAATTTTTGTATTTTTTATTGTCTTGGCTAAGTTTTCTACTTCGGTTTTGGCAAACTCTAATCCGCTTAATACTTCTTTTCTTTCACCTATAGCTACTTGATAATCACCTTTGGTAAAAGCTGCGGCTAGAGTGGGTAGTGATGCTGGGGGTTTATTATTTAATTTAGTTAAACTAGCAGCAGTAATATTATTGATGATAAATTTCTCAATTAACCAATTTTTACCATCGTATAATGCAGCTAAAGGTATATATCTGAGTTTGCTATCTGGAGCATAGATAATTGCTTTAGCATCAGCTTGCTTGAGGTCATTTTCTATGGGTTTAATCAGCCAATTATATAATTTATTGGCAGGGGTTTTACTATCTTTATAGGGAACGACTATGGCTTGGCGAAATTCAGTAATTGTTTGATTTAATTCGGCTGCTTTAACGTCAACGGGACGATGAATTGGGGGTGAGTCAGCAGTAACTAAAACTAACTCTAATCTGTCTGGTAAAACTAAGGGATATAATAGGACTGCTTTTTGATTTAACTGGCGTAAGTTATCTCGCAGTGAGTTAAGTTGACGTAAGCTGAGATTTTCTTGTCCTGAGTTGGCAGATAATTGCTGTACTAAGGCGACTACCGCCGGATTTTTGGTAAATTTATTAAATTCTGCCGTAATTGTTTGTTCAAGTTTGACTAATTCGGCAATGCGTTTTTCTTGTGTGGGTGTGCGGGAACTTTGGGGAATTTTGCGGAGATTTGTGAGTTCTTGTCCGAGAGCGATCGCTTTGTCTTGAATCGCGCTATATTTTTGAGTAATATCAGTTTCCTGTGGCTTTAAAGGTAAGTTTTGCGGTGCTGGTGTTTCTGTATTTGTTCCTCGTTGTCTATTATTAATTACGGTTGTTTTTTTGGTTGTACCTCGCTGATTTCCGATAAAATCATTCATTTCTTGAATTTTGAGTAAATCTAAAACCTGTTGTGCTTCACTCGGACGATTTTGTTTCAGTAATAAATCAGCTAAACGGCGATATCTTTCAGCAACGGTTTCTGTGTAAGATTGTTGAATTGCTGTTGGTAGAATACGTAAATTTTGGCGGATATTTTCAGTTAAATTGACTGATTGTTTATAAAATGCAATGGCTAGCTGTGGTTGATTTTGGGTAGTTAAGGTATCAGCTAAGAATTTGAGGGTTGTAGCTTCACTGACTTGATCATTCACTTGCCGATGTATAGCTAAAGCTTGTTGATATAATTCCCCAGCTTTGGCGGCTTGATTTTGCTGTTGATAGATTTGTCCTAAGTTACTAATTGTCACACCTTCCCCGGTGCGATCGCCTATTTGTTTATAAATAGCTAAAGCCTGTTGATTTAACTCAATTGCTGTCGGATATTTACCGAGATTACTATGAATCCGAGCTATATTATTCAGGGTGACAGCTACCCCTGATTTATAGTTATTTTGTTGATAAATATTTAAAGCTTGTTGATATAATTTTAGTGCTTGGTCAAATTTGCCTAAACTAGCATAAATTTGCCCAATATTATTTAAGTTAAGTGCTTTACCTTGGAATTGAAAAGAGTCTTTCCCAAAGGCATCACCAACAATAGCACGACTGGTAATTTGTTGTATAGCTTGGGAGTTCTGCCCAAGATAATCATATAGTAATTTAATATCTTGTTTGTTAATTTCCTCAGTGTTAGTGTTACCAAGTCGTTTATATATATTTGCAGATTTTTCTGCTAGTTCCAAAGACTTTTGATATTGTCCTAAGCTAAAATAAACACCAGATAAATTATTAATGGTTGCTGCTTGTGTACCGAGATAATTTGAGCAGCATTTTTCTAAACTATTTAAAGCTTGTTGATAGGAATCTACGGCTTGGCTGTAGTTGCCTAAGTTAACGTAAACTACACCAAGATTGTTGAGAGTTTGAATAACTCCAATTTTATCATCACTCGCTGTTTGCAGAGCTAAACTTTGTTGATAAAAATCTAAGGCTTTCGTGTAGTTTCCCATACGAAAATTAATTGCACCTATATCACCCAGGATGATTTTTTCACTGTTGGGATAGCTAGAATCTTTGGGGTTAGCTGCTTTGAGTTCTTTGAGAATAGTTACAGCATTTTGATATGCTTGCAAGGCTTGAGAATTTTGTCCTAAATTGACATACACTTCACCTATGTAGGAAAGGGGTATCCATTCATTTTGTTTGTCGCGGGTTTTTCTGCGAATATTTAAAGATGACTGAAAATACTCTAGTGCTTGAGAATATTTACCTTTACGAAAATATACATAGCCAATATTAACAAGGCTGTTAGCTTCTCCGGCTGACGCGCCGTGTTTTTTGAAGATAGCTAACGCTTGTTGGAATTGCGTTAAGGCTGTTTCTAATTCGTTTAAGCCAACGAAGTCTTTGTAAATTAAGCCTTCACCGTTGTTGTTGAGGATGACTGCTTCTGTAATTTGTTCTTGTGCTGTTGGCGTTGGTGCTTGTGCTAGAGAGGGGGAAGCTAAGGTGAGGAGGAGTGTTAGGGGAATGATAGAAAGCCGCATAGATGTATTAATAATGACAAGCTGCTTCCTATGATAGTGGGAGTGATTGTAAATGTAAGGTAGGCGATCGCATAGTTTATACGAAAACTGCAAAATTATTCATAAATTTTCTTAAATACTAATTGACAAGTATAATTTTATACAATAATATATAAGCATGATCAAAAGCGATCGCCTCATCCCGCAAAGAAGACAGCGATCGGTTTTATCTAACATCCAAAATAAAAGCGATCGCCTCATCCCGCAAAGAAGAACGCGATCGCTTTTATCTAACATCCAAAAGTGGAGTATGTTACCATCATGGCACAATCAAAAAGTTTCGACCAGTCAAAATTAGAACAGTATCTACCGAGGGAAGAAAGCAATTCACCCATCCGTAATCAATCATCGGAAAACGCAACTCCCCAACGAGAACCAATCAAACATATATTGAGGGGTTCACCCAAAGCCGTCATCAGTACTATTCACCACCTACAAATTATTGGTTACGCCAGCGTTGGTGATTGGAGTCCCCTATTACCAACTACCGACTCAGATGAAGTCATGAGTATTTTAATCCGTCACATTCTCATGCAATAACTAAAATATAGAGACATTGCACTGTAATGTCTCTATATAATTCCTATTTTCTCATTAATCATAGTTAAAGAATAGTTATTTTTTAATTCCTGCTATAAACTCTTTTCTAGCCTCCATAATTGAAGGCATGACAACACATTTTGCTAATAGTTCTATATCTAAATCTGGCAATAATTCACTTTGACTAATTTGCTCATAGCTATCATTTCTGAGGTGAAATAGTGAAAATTGATTATTTTCCCAAAACCAAACTTCAGTAATATTAAACCGTTTGTATTTCTCTAGTTTGTCAATGCTGCCACTAGTAATATTCACTTCAATGGCTAAATCTGGATTTTCCTTTTTCTCTCCTATATAGTACGATTCGTCTGGTTCAAAGGATGCACTTTTTTCTTTGGCGCGACGAGTAGCACTACCTACTGGGATAAAGTTTATACCTTTTTCAAAAAAGTATAATGCGAGTAATATCCCAATCACGCTTTTAATCATTTCGTGTTGTTCACCTAGCGTCATAAATTCAATGCACCCATCAAAATAAGTTATCCGCAACCCTGCTGCATCTGCGGTTAAGTTTTCTATTGTCTCCAATTCTTCCCAGGTGTAATAACCAGGTAGGAGAAATCGCTGTTCTGGAATTGAGGTATTTTTATCTAAGGCTTGGAGAGTCATAGTTAAATGATGGTTATGACTTTATTTTGATTATAGGGCTTGTGGTTGGTTATGTTTGATTTTGAAACGCAGAGGGACGCGGTGAACCAGCGTTGTAGGAGGGTTTCCCTCCGTAGACGACTGGTGAACCCGAAGGGAGGTTTACGCGGAGGGGCGCAGAGGGTTTATGAGAGATAGTTTAAGGATGGTATGATCGTGATGGCGATCGCGTTTTATGTAGAGTAGGCGATCGCAGGTATTTTTTAACTATAAAATCAGCAATTATCTTGGATATTATGATAAGAGCCAATTGTCTAGCTTCAGTCCAGTTATACGGCTGTAATGACGAGTATTGTTAGTCACTAAAATATAATCTCTAGTCATTGCAACGCTAGCAATTAGTAAATCAAATTCTGCGACTGCTTGTCCTATTTTACGGAGTTCAGCTTTTAGTTTACCAAAAGTTTTCAAAGTATTTTGTTCTAAAGGTATGACAGTTATATTGTTTATGAAATCTTCTGCACGAGTTAAATTTTCTGCTACTTTTTGAGAATTGTAAGCACCAAAATACAACTCAGCAATAGTAATACTACAAATACAGATTCGTTCCCATCCTATTTCTTTAACTTTATTTCTGACTGGTTCAATATTTTTAATCCAGTAAATGCAAGTGTCAGTATCTAATAAATAAGTCATAAACTAATATCATACCTAGAAATAGTACGGCTATCATAAATTTCTTTAACTATTTCCTCCGCAGTACGTTCATCTTCCCAAGCACCAAGTCTTTCCATAAATGTATCTAGTGGATGAGGCTCTGACTTTTTATCAGTTGAGAATACTATTTCATTTGCTATAAGTTGATTAGCTTCAGGTATTCCTAATTTCTGAGTTTCTTCTTTTGCTTTTACCATTACTTGCATTAATGTAATGGCTTGCCGTAAAACATCACTTTTACTTACACCTATTTTCTTTGATAGCTCTTCTAGTATTTGATTGAGTTCTGGTGACAAATCTAGGTTTAAATGAATCATTTCTTGGCTATGAGTCATAGTTATCTTTTTCTACAGATGATTAATTAATTACCACAGAAGATGGTATCAGCGATGCGATAAAAGCCATTATTGATTGTATTAATGGATGTTGTTGCAATATTTTGATTTCTTGCTCTGTGATATTGTCAAATATTATTTTATTTATTTGTTCACCCTTACCAAATAATATCTCTAAAAATTCTCTAGGTTTACTTTGAGCCAATTGCCATTCTAAATCATTAAATTGCCGTTGTGCTATTTTTTCGATTAATGATTTATCTTGCAAAAATATAATTTCTATTTCGGGAACTGCAAAAAAGATTTGATAAGGAATCCCAGGTGATGCTTGATTTAGTGCATAGTTAATTAAATCATGCCTTTCCCATATTTGAGATTCGTTATCTGTATCTGCATCTAAGACAAGAGCAACAGGTGTGTTTCGAGTAGCAAGCAGTGAACTAGTTAAAGAACGCGCTCTATAAGAACTTTCACCTGCTATAAATTGGATATTTTGAGTCAGATTTTTTGGCAGTAATTTTTGTAAAATTTCTATATCTTTATTGCCTACTGTAATTATGTATACCAATGTCATATAAAAAGCTCCGTTGTTATCTTGTGCTATGTAGGTTGCTAAGTCTATTAAATCCCTGATAACTTGAGGTATCTTTTTAATGGTAAACATTACAGCTAATTTGCACCTTGACGTTTATTAATTCTTTCACGTAGTGCTTGGTGTATATCTTCCCAATCTTGAGCAGTCATTTCTGTTGCATTTCCAGAGTTTAATCCTTCCAGAAGCATTGTTTGTAAACGTTCTTTCGCTTTCTGTTTTTGGTCTTGTCGCACTAATTCACGAAAATATTCGCTGACACTACTGTAACCACCTTGAGCAACCTGTTCTTCTATATAAGCTCGCATGGTGTCAGGTAAGGAAATATTGATACTTTTCATCAGGGTTAGTTCCTCCATCTGCTTTTCTATATCGTGGCAATTTTTGTCATTTTTTGCCATTGCAAGACAAGGAACTATTTATGCTGGTGATGCTTGTCAAGCTTATAATTCGGGTATCTGAATTGTTATAGAACCACCTGATCAATTTTCTCTATCTCCTGATTTTTCTGCTGTTGATTAAATTCTTCAAATAAAGTAAAAAATCTATCCACAGCACTTTTTTCGTCTGCTGAATGGAAAAGAATAATACTTGACCATAACTGACCTGTTTCTACATTAAATCTGTGTCTTATCCATTGTAGAAAATTTTGGAATTGTATTTCTTCTTCTGTTAAGCTAATGCCAATTTCTCGACGGGCAAAGTAGTAGCCGTCTAAAAATGCTTGCAGGCTAAAAATAGAATTTTTACCTAAATACATTGCAGGTCTTTTTTTGATTTTTTGCAGTAAGTTGTAGAAATCATTCATACTTGACTCACTAATTCTCTAAGTTAAAAGTAACTTTCTGTGATTTGAAACTCTAATCCTGCATCTAGAATAGGTGAATAGAGATTCTGTATCCATTCTAATCGCGTTATTCCTTGATGGTGGATGTTATCAAAAACAATTTCTAAGCCATTTACCTCAATTATAACACCTTCATGATGACCTGTAGTAGCAATCAATTCTCCAATGCTATCATCATAAATTCTGCCATAAATTGGATCTTGAGAATTTGTATCTATTTTAATATGCTTGCCATGAATACTTTGTCTAATCAAAAATTCTTTGATTGCTCTAGCACAGGGAATGCAATCAAAAATCCCGTAACTACTAGCAATTGCTATAACTTGTTGATAGATTATATCCTCTTTATTCAAAATTGCCCTTGTTGCTAAATTTTAATATTTCTACCCTAATTACTATTTATCAGGACTGGGTGTTGGTTTACGGCGCAAAGTTTAACTTTTTATGCAGCAAGTATCGAAGCGTACATCTCCAGCCAACTTACCTCTTATAACTAACTTTGTTCCCTGCTATATTCCACAATCTTTGAACTTCTTTTTCTAAGCCTTGTGAACCATAATCTTCCCATCCGTCTGTAAAGCTAATTATTCCTGGTGAGTGTCTAGGTGCGCCACCAAAAGTAATTTTTTTGTATTTATCAAGAGTAAAGACCACTTCAAACCAATTATCGTAAACTGGCTCAACTAGATCAGAGGATTCCAAGAAGAAGGCTTCTTCAGAGTCCACGACTCTTTTCCAACCAATCTGAACTCCATAATATGAGCTATTTTTCGATGAATCCAGAGTCATTCCAACAATTAGACAATCTTCTGAACAACCTGAATTTTCTATTTCATCAGCAATATCTTGTGGAAAATTATAAACGGGCTTAACTTCAACAAAAACAGGAGAATCAAACTTCAGTAAAAAATCGGGAATCCATCCGTTAAAGTCACAAGGTTCATACTCCCATTCCCATTCTAGTCCATCAAAGAAAGCAGCCCATTTTGCCTCTAATCTAGAACGAAACTGAACATCATTATATTTGGTTGGTATGGGTTTAATCATAGCTTTTTATGTCAAATGCCAAACTATACAGCTTTTAATTTATATGTCATAAGATTTTGCTTTATCAAATAATCCCCACCCAAGTAAAAACCTAGATGGGGTATTACATAATCTTAATGCACCAATTCAATAGCCCGCTTTGTCAACGCCTCAGCAGTCAAACCATTGAAAGCCATCAACTCACCAGCACTAGCTGTAGTTTCCCCACGCTTCCATGCGAAAGTATCGCGCTTGCTGTTACTCCGCAACATGATGGGTTCTAACATCGAAGCCACACCACCAGTTACACCAATTAACGCATCACCATCAAATAATTCAGCAAATTTCGCATCATCAATGAAACCACCATCAGCTTCAGAACAGGTATCCCAAGCTACATCATGAGGACGATATAAACGACGGGGATTAATTACAGAAACTATCTTCACACCGATACCTTCAGTTTCTAAGAAAGCGGCGGCTTCAAATACGGGAATTAATGTCATGTCGCCAATGACAGCAAACACAACTTGCTTACCACCAGGAATTTCATGCAACACTACTGCACCTTCCTCTAAACCTTGGCGAGTTTGTTCTAAGGTGGCGCGAATTGGTAAGGGTGATTTACTGGCGGTGATGACAATTCCTTTATTCTTAGTTGTTAACGCCCAGTCATAACAAACTTGGATACTGTTAGCATCAGGGGGGAATACTGGAAATACATTACCGTTCCGCATCATGGATGCAAAGTAAGCTTCAATTTCTGGACGTTGGTGTGTCCAACCGTTGCGTCCTTGCTCTAATGCGCCTGCGGTGAATAAGGTAATAGTTGAGGGTGTTTGACGGCGTAATTCTGCCATTGCTTGGGTGACGGTTTGCCAAATGGGTAAACCGTTGATGGCAAAAGATTCATAGGAACACCATAAGGTTCTTGCACCCATCAAACACAAACCAGCCGCTAAACCTGCACAAGCATCTTCACTCAAGGGTTCGTAAACTTGCCCGTTGGGTGCTTGGTTATATAATTCGTCGGTGGTGGGGTGGATAATCTTTAAGGCTTGGTTGATGTTACCTATACCTGATGCTTCGTTACCGTCGGCGTTGGTGACGAGGAAATTTTGGTCTTTCTGTCCGACTACACCGACTAGTCGTCCCATTGCGGTGGTTGAAACTTTGGGTTCGCCGCCTACTGCATATTCTTCTAATGGTAATGTACCTAAATCTGGTAATGGGAACTCAGATTCTGTCACCACTGTTTTAGCGGCGGGGCCACCTCCGGCGCGTTCGGCGTTGGTTCTGACAATTTGCCAAGCTTCTGGAGATAATGCACGGGTTTGCAATGCGCTGACAATGTGGGGCGCGTCTAAGGTATCTTTCGGATAGAGGTTGTGAGATTTCGCACCTCTGGCGTGAACACCTGCACCTTTGAGCTGTTTGATAATAAAGACTGTGAGTTTTCCACTGAGGGCGGAACGGGCGGCTTTATCCATCGCTACGAGTACAGCTTTGGTGAAGGCTAGGCGTTGCTCAAAGGAAAAGGCGGTACTATCTACATAGTCTCCTGGTTGGTTTTGGTCGTCAAATTGTTTGGCATCAACTAAGATGACTTCCTCAAAACCGTTACCTTGCCAGTAGGCTGTCATCTGTGCGTTGGTTTTCAGGGAAACCATGCTGTGATGTTCTTGGCTGTAACCGTTCCACACCAACACGGGTAAGAAGTTAGTAGCGTTGGGATAGGCGGTGTTAAAGTGCGCCATTGAACTCATGATGTAGGGTTCACCTAGTCCACCGTCGCCGAGGGTGAAGGGGAAAAGTTTATCACGGTGGAGGAGTGCAGCCGCCATTGCAAAGTGCTGTCCTTGTCCCAAGGGGCCGGCAGGTGCGAGAATACCGGGGATGTAACCGGAAAGGTGTCCTAAAAGTCCATGCTTTTCGCGGAAGCGATCGCGCAATTGTTGTACTGTAAATATGCCCATGTCCTCTAAAGAACGGTCAAGGAACATGGCACTATAAAACCCTGGTGCGTGATGTCCGACTTCAGTAATAATATTTTTATACCCCAGCATGACCAAAGCTGCGTAAGCTTCCGCTTGGCTAGCAAATCCGCCGGGGTGTCCAGATGCCTTACTACCAGTGATTTGTAGTGTTAGGTAGCGCAGAGCATCAGCAGCGAGTAAGGTTTGATACACAGCTTGAGGGTCTTGAGGATCTGCGATCGCTACTTGTCCTGATTCTATTGCAGGAGTCGCACCATAAGTTTCAAAACTTGGTAGCACTTCCCCAAAATATTGAATCCCTTCGCAAAAATGTGGAAGTGCCGAAGATGCCTTTGGTGTGATTGCAGTCATGCTGAGTCCCTTGTAAGAATTACGAGTAAATATAAATGCTCGTTGAATTTAACAGAAATTTTACATCTTTAGGGATGTTAACAATTATCAGTGTTTCGTGATGTTAAGGATAAGTAGTTTAAATGGCAGGGTGTAGGGATGTGGGGGGCAGGGTGTGGGGGGCAGGGGGCAGGGGGCAGGGGGCAGGGGGCAGGGAGCAGGGGAGACAAGGGAGATAAGGGGGTTAAATTTGCATATTAATCGGGTGAACGAAATTTTGTGTGGGATTTTTAGCTCAGTATCCAAAAAATTACCCTCCACACTCCCGACGCTCCCCAACTCCCCACACTCCCCACACTCCCCACACTCCCCACACTCCCCACACTCCCCACACCTTTTTTCTCTCACCTATATTAATCTGGTTAACTTGCGGCTAATCTACCCCAACTGATATAAGGTAACTTTTTAGACGTTCCGCTAATTTTCTCACTGTTGGCAACTAACTGACCACAAGCGTCCCAAGCACCGGAAACAAAGGCGGTTCTAGTACCTTCGCTCATAGTAACCAGCGCAGTGAAATCACTGACTTGCACTTGTAAATTTTGCAAATCAACTGTAACAGGGGCTTGGGGGTTAGCAGTGACTAATTCTTGTAGTTGTTTAACTGTTGCTGCTTCGGCTATCAAACAAGGTACACCGATCGCTACACAATTACCAAAGAAAATTTCCGCAAAACTTTCACCAATTAAGGCTTGAATCCCCCATTTAGATAAAGCTTGGGGTGCGTGTTCCCGTGATGAACCACAGCCAAAATTACGGTTAACGATTAAGATATTCGCCCCTTGATATTGGGGTTGATCAAAGGGATGCTGACCATTTAAAGCAGTGCGATCGTCTATAAAAGCGGCTTCACCTAATCCATCAAAGGTAACAGCTTTCAAAAACCGTGCAGGAATGATCCGATCTGTGTCGATATCATCACCAACTAAAGGTATACCACGTCCAGAAACTTGTTTAACTTCGCTTACCATATTTTTTTATTTGGGGCATGGGGCATGGGGCATGGGGCATGGGGCATGGGGCATGGGGCATGGGGCAGGGAGCAGGGGGCAGGGAGCAGGGGGCATGGGATTTTTCTTTCCCTTACACCCTTACACCCCTACACCCTTACACCCCTTACACCCCTAAAATTTCTCTGACATCAGCGACTTCACCTTTAATTGCAGCCGTTGCAACCATTGCGGGACTCATTAACAATGTGCGTCCAGAGGCTGAACCTTGGCGGCCTTTAAAGTTGCGGTTGGAGGAGGAAGCACTAATTTGTCTACCTTCTAGTTTGTCGGGGTTCATGGCTAAACACATGGAACAACCGGGTTCACGCCATTCAAAGCCGGCTTCTAGGAAGATTTTGTCTAATCCTTCGGCTTCGGCGGCTTGTTTGACTCTTTCTGAACCGGGAACGACAAAAGCTTTAATTCCCGCAGCTACACGGCGACCTTGGGCAATTTTGGCGGCTTCTCTCAGGTCGCTAATTCTGCCGTTGGTGCAGCTACCAATAAAGCAGACATCAATTTTAGTGCCTTTAATTGGTTGACCGGGATATAAATCCATGTAGCGGTAGGCTTCTTCGGCAACAAAGCGGTCTTCTTCTGCTAATTCTTCGGGTTTGGGAATAAATTGATCTACTCCAATACCTTGTCCGGGGGTAATTCCCCAAGTCACTGTCGGGGGAATATCTGCGGCGTTGAAGACTACGACATCATCATATTCGGCATCAGCATCACTTTTAATTGATTCCCACCAAGCCACGGCTTGATCCCAGTCTGCACCTTGGGGGGCGAAGTCTCTACCTTTGAGGTAATCATAGGTGATTTGATCAGGATTGACATAACCGCATCTGGCACCGCCTTCAATGGCCATGTTGCAGACTGTCATTCTCTCTTCCATGCTCATCTGTTCAAAGGTCGTACCGGCGTATTCGTAGGCGTAACCGACACCACCTTTCACGCCCAGGGTGCGAATGATATGTAAAATCACGTCTTTGGCGTAAACACCGGGGTTGAGTGTGCCGTTAACTTCTATGCGGCGGACTTTGAGTTTAGATAATGCTAGAGTTTGGGAAGCGAGAACATCGCGGACTTGACTTGTACCGATACCAAAAGCGATCGCACCAAATGCACCATGACTAGAGGTGTGACTGTCTCCACAAGCAATAGTCATGCCTGGCTGGGTGAGTCCTAATTCTGGGGCGATAACGTGGACTATCCCTTGATTACCAGAGCCAATATTATAAAAGGTGATGCCATTTTCTTGACAGTTGGTTTCCAAAGCCTTGATCATTTCTTCCGCCATGCGATCGCTAAAAGGACGCGCTTGACTATCTGTAGGTACAATATGATCTACAGTGGCGACCGTGCGGTTGGGAAACAAAACTTTTAAACCTCTTTCCCGTAACATAGCAAAGGCTTGGGGACTGGTAACTTCATGGATGAGGTGTAGTCCAATAAATAGCTGTGTCAGCCCGGAAGAAAGTGTACCAACAGTATGTAAGTCCCAAACTTTATCAAACAGCGTTCCTTTGCTCATAGGTCAATAGTGAGGTTACGAGTCAGAGTTTTTATCGTATCAAAAAAAGAGGATGTCGGTTGTTGGAGTTGAGGGAGAATTTCAACGCCGGCAGGGGGGCAGGGGGCAGGGGAGCAGGGGGCAGGGAGTAGGGGGCAGGGGAGACAAGGGAGACAAGGGAGACAGGGGAGACAAGGGAGACAGGGGAGACAAGGAGCAGGGGGAGTAAAACTCTTAAATTTTGAATTTTGAATTTTGAATTGATATGCCCCATGCCCAATGCCCACTAATTTACGTAAAAATAATGATATTTACTCACACCAGTTTTTATGCAGCTACCACAAATCCCTAACACGCCAGTAGTTCTACAACTGCTGAATTGGATCTTTCGTCCTATGGCTTATATGGAGGAATGTCGTCAACGCTACGGTGACATTTTTGCCCTGAAATTGCAAAAAAACTCTCCTCCGTTGGTTTTTGTTAACCACCCCGATGACCTACAGCAAATTTTGAGTCATGATACTAAAGAATTAGAAGCCCCAGGGGATTTAAATGATTTATTTGAGGGTTTGCTGGGTAAGCGTTCTGTCATTACTCTCTCTGGTACAGAACACCAACGCCAACGGCAATTACTCATGCCTCCTCTGCATGGCGAAAGAATGCGCCACTATAGTCAGATAATTAATGATATTACTGCTAAAGTGATCAGCCAATACCCCCAAGGACAACCTTTTAATATTCGTACTGTCAGCCAAGAAATTACCCTACGAGTGATTATGCAGGCTGTGTTTGGTCTAGATGAAGGAGTGCGCGCCCAAAAACTGCAACAGCTTTTAGGGGAAATTTTAGAAAATGGTAGTTCGGTGTGGCTGATAACTTTGCTATATTTCCCAGCACTGCAACGAGATTTTGGGCCGATTAAAATCTGGGGAAGACAAGGACAACTCCAGGAAGAAGCCGACCAACTCATCTATGATGAAATTCAAGAACGGCGGGAACATCCAGACGCATCACGGACAGATATTCTTAGTTTACTTATGGATGCTAAGGATGCAGCCGGGCAACCCATGACTGATGTAGAATTGCGGGATGAACTGATAACGTTGTTAACCGCAGGTCACGAAACTACAGCCACCGCTATAGCCTGGGCAATGTACTGGATTCATAAATTACCACAGGTTAAGGAAAAACTTTTACAAGAATTAGATAGTTTGGGTGATAATCCCGACCCCACCACAATTTACAAGCTACCTTATCTGAGTGCTGTGTGCGCGGAAACTTTGCGAATTTACCCTGTAGGGATGCTGACTTTTGCTAGAAGGGTGAAAACACCTATGACTGTGGGAGGTTGTGAACTTGCGCCAGGAACACCAATTGTAGGTTCAATTTACTTAACCCACCAACGGGAAGATTTATATCCCCAACCAAAGCAGTTTAAACCAGAACGCTTTTTAGAAAGACAGTTTTCACCCTATGAATACTTACCCTTTGGCGGAGGTGCTAGACGCTGTATTGGTTTAGCCTTTGCTCAATGGGAAATGAAATTGGCGATCGCTAAAATCTTAACCATGCGAGAATTAGAACTGGTTAATCGTCAAGAGGTGAAACCTCAACGTCGTGGTTTAGTCACTGGGCCAGACCATCCCATCCAAATGATTGTGAAAACTCAGCGTCAAGTCTCATCTCGCATTCTACAAACCACCAGTATTTGAATTAATCATAATATATAAAATATCCAAAATGTAGGGTGCGTCAGTATGAATAACTTCTGGGTATACTTAGGTTTTCTCACACTGACGCACCTAATACCAATTCTGCAAAAATAAGCAACAGATGCAAAGCTTGAAATCGAGATGGTATCTGACTTTTTTAATTGCGTAAAGCCTGGGGCATAACTGCGCCTAGAGTCTAGCGGGATGTTATTCCATTGCCAATTGCTTTAATTCTATTCCTGCTTGTATATACCAGGATATAGATTACCTTTTAACGCTTGAGAGTCTACATTAACAGATGACATTCCCAACAAAAAATGTGACTTCATGCCCGAACAACAAAACAAGTTAGAAGCACAGATAGTATCCCAAGCGGCTGAAAAAAGAGTATCTGATGAACTAGCTGCCGCAGAACAAATTGATATATATGTACAAACTGATTTATTAAAGATAGTTCAAGGACAAGCCGATGCCGTTACAGTTGCCGGTCAAGGCTTAATCACAAAACAAAATCTTCGGGTGCAAGAAATCAAGCTGAAAACAGATGACATAGCTATCAATCCTATGAAAGCTATTTTCGGCCAAATTCAACTCCACAAACCAGTCAATTTAATTGCTCGCATTATCTTGCATGAGGCAGATATTAACTCTAACATCAATTCTGATTTCTCCCAACAACTAGTAAGTGATTTTCAATTAAATGTAGATGGAGTTATCTTCAAATTCGCACTCGAAAATTTACGTATACTTTTACATGAAAAGCAAGAAATTGAACTTTGGGGCAAAGTTCAGGTAAAAGCAGAAAATAATAGCTATACGCTAGGATTTAATACTCTTTTTCTCCCCCGCAATGATTCCCATCCTATTATGCTTAAAAGATTTAACTGTACTGAAGGAGAAGGAATTTCCTTAGAATTTATTTTGTCTTTTATCCAAAAGGTCAAACAATTGGTAAATTTACCCTATTTACAATGGGAAGACATGAAATTCCGCATCAAAAATATGCACATTCAAGATAAAAATTTAATACTTTTAGTAGAAGCTAATTTAAATCAAGTTCCTAATTCACTAACCTAATTTAAATAATGATAAAGTCAACATTTATACAGGAAGTATAAAATTTTATTCTTGAAAAAATGCCAGTTGAAAAAACCATGCGCTATCAATACGCAAATCAAGAACAGTTTACTTATTTAGGTTATAATCTTCGGTTACGCTTTGTAATATTATCAGGTCACTCTTAATCTCATGACTAATATGCAAGAATATGATGTAGTAATTATTGGTGCAGGACATAACGGGCTAGTTTGTGCAGCTTATTTGCTCAAAGCTGGCTATAGTGTTCTACTACTAGAAAAACGTTCCGTTCCTGGTGGTGCAGCTACAACTGAAGAATGTTTACCCAAAGAAGCACCAGGATTTAAATTTAATTTGTGTGCAATTGACCATGAATTTATTCATTTAGGGCCAGTTGTCGAAGAATTAGAATTAAAAAAATACGGGTTAGAATACCTAGAATGTGACCCCGTTGTTTTCTGTCCTCATCCTGACGGTAAATATTTCTTAGGTCATAAATCCCTAGAAAAGACCTGTGCTGAGATTGCCCGTTATAATGAACGCGATGCCAAAAAATATGCCGAATTTACTAACTATTGGCAACGGGCTATAGGTGCAATGATTCCCATGTTTAATGCACCGCCAAAATCCATTATGGATATTGCCGGTAACTACGACATTACCAAATTAAAAGATTTATTTTCGGTCATTGGTTCGCCTAACAAAACACTGGACTTTGTACGTAATATGATGACCAGTGCTGAAGATATACTCAATGAGTGGTTTGATTCCGAATTTCTCAAAGCACCCCTCGCCAGACTGGCATCAGAATTAGGCGCGCCACCCTCCCAAAAAACCATCGCCATTGGGGCAATTATGATGGCTATGCGTCATAACCCCGGTATGGCTAGACCACGGGGAGGTACTGGGGCGTTAGTGCAAGCTTTAGTTAATTTAGTTACCTCTAAAGGTGGTGTAATTCTCACAGACCAACACGTAGAAAAAGTTTTAATTGATAACGGTAAAGCTGTTGGTGTGCGGGTGGCAGGTGGGAGAGAATATCGTGCTAAATATGGGGTAATTTCTAATATTGATGCCAAGCGGTTATTTTTACAAATGACTGATAAAAGCGATGTGGATGCAGCCGAC
The DNA here is from genome assembly GCF_058172895.1 of Aliinostoc maniaoense. NCBI lineage: Bacteria > Bacillati > Cyanobacteriota > Cyanophyceae > Nostocales > Nodulariaceae > Aliinostoc > Aliinostoc maniaoense. Next base: position 1,485,264 of record NZ_CP187952.1, read on the forward strand.
CCCGATTTATGGGAAAGATTAGAACGGCGTATTGTCAATAACAATGAAACTATCCTGAAAATTGACTTGGCTTTAAATGAACCCCTACGCTTTCCCTACCACGCCCACAAAGATGAATATCTTATTGGCTCAATTTTAATTGCAGACTCCGTTGCCCATGTAGAACAAGCCCACAGCAAATGTACTTGGGGAGAAATTCCTGATGCTGACCCATCTATGTATGTAGTTATGCCCAGTTTCCTTGACCCCACCCTTGCACCCCCAGGTAAACATACAGTATGGATTGAATTTTTCGCCCCCTATCAAATTGCTGGCGCGGAAGGTACAGGTTTGAAAGGAACTGGTTGGACGGATGAATTGAAAAACAAAGTCGCAGATAGGGTAGTGGATAAATTAGCCACCTATGCACCCAACGTCAAAACTGCAACTATTGCCCGTCGTGTCGAAAGTCCCGCAGAATTAGGGGAAAGATTAGGCGCGTATAAAGGTAATTACTACCACGTTGATATGACATTAGATCAAATGGTGTTTTTCCGTCCTTTGCCTGAGTTAGCTAATTACAAAACCCCCATTGATAATCTCTTTTTAACTGGTGCGGGGACACATCCAGGTGGTTCTATTTCAGGAATGCCCGGACGTAATTGTGCGCGGGTATTTTTGCAAACCAAACATCCGTTAAGCCAGACTTTAAAAGATGCACGGGATTCAATTAAATCTACTGTTGGGTCTGTGTTTGGCATTGGTTAGAGATGCGATATTGGGAATTTTGTAGTAGGCGTAAGCCTACTTCACCAAAATACCTAATACCACGTCAGTTCTACGAATTTGAACTTCTTGTGCTATCCTTCCTCAATCCGCTTTGCTGAGATTGGGGAAGGATAGCACGGTGATTTTAGAGGCATCGAACCTCTAAAATCACCAATTAACTTTTTGGGGTGTACTGTAACCTTGTAGGGGACTCTACAAGAAAAGTTTCGCTCTATGGAGAGGGGTTTTTCAGATACAGTGAACAGTGATTAGAGGTTATTTACCTTTAGAATGTGAAATTGATCATTCTGAACATTAAGATTTTAGTTCTGAATTACAATATTCTCATTTAGAACAAGAATTTTTTCACCTAAAACAGCAATATTCTCACTTAAAACTAAAACCTTCCCACTTAAAACAGCAATATTCCCACTTAAAACTAAAACCTTCTCACTTAAAATAAGAACATTCTCCCTCGATTCTCTATTACTCCCATCTTCCCCTACTCCCTATCAATGAAACTTGTCCATGATCCTACAATAGCCAAGAAAATCCGTAAGATGCAGCAACGGGTACGCTGGCAAGATGCGTTAATTTTAGAACGGAATATTGATCAAACTCGGCTGGTGCTGGAAGATGGACAAGCAGATGAGAGAGAATTTTCTTTTTTAGTCGTGGGTGATAGTGGTTCGGGAAAACATAAGGGACATAACCCCCAGCGACAAGTTGCAGAATTAATGTTACCCCATCATCAAGACTGTCGTTTTTTGCTGCACACGGGGGATGTGATTTATTTGGTGGGTTCAAGTGAATATTATCACCAAAATTTTATTAAACCTTACCGGGAATTAATTGTAGGTGGCGAGTATCCTAAACAGATTGCTTACGATCGCATGGTGTTTAAGTTACCAGTTCTCCCCGTTCCCGGCAATCATGATTACTATGAATTACCCCTAGTTTTAAGTTTACTGTCCCTGACAACTTTACCGATTCGCTATATATTGCGATCGCGCTTAGATATTGATGTCGGTTTACATGGTTCTGGTGTGGGGGATGCTTATGCTAAGGCATTTATTGATTATCTGCAAAGGTTGCGTTTACCTGGAGAATTACCCCGTCATTTAGATCAACATTACACCGCTACCACTGACACAGGACGAGCTTTGGTTTATCAACCGGGAAATTTCACCCGCATCCCCAATCGTTATTACACTTTTCGCTACGGTGGTATAGATTTTTTCGCCCTCGACTCTAATACATTCAACGCACCCCAACCTTTACCCCACACTAAAAAAGGAGAGCGCGATCGCCAAGTTTTAGCCAGTCTTCGGCAAGACTTAGAACGGGAGAAGATGCAAATTATTGAAGCTTCCGCGAAATTAAATCCCGAAAATCCCAATGAAGCCGAACAATTAGACGATTTTCACTACAAGTTATCCCAAATTGAGGAAATTATTGTTGATATCGGCAAACAATTAACTAATGATCAACCCCAAACCCCTGATACCACCCAATTAGACTGGCTCAAACAAAGATTAATTGCATCTTGGCATAATCCCGAAGTGCGGGGGAGAGTCATTTATTTTCATCATCCCCCCTACGTGACTGAGGCAACAAAATGGCAACAGGCGCAGACTTTAGCGATTCGCAGCCATTTGCGGGAAGTATTCAATGCAGTGGCGCAAGCTATCGGCACACTCAATCAAGGCAGACCTTTGGTAGATTTAGTATTAAACGGTCATGCTCATTGTTTAGAATATCTGCAAACCCTAGACACCGGACACGCCGACGCAAACATTCATTGGTTAGTTTGTGGTGGTAGTGGTTATAGTTTACGTCGCCAACGCACAGAAGGCGCAGATTTAACCGAAACTTGGGGAAATGCAGAAAGATTAATAGCGCGATCGCATCTTTTTATCGGACGTAATGGACACGGTTCACAAAAACGCCGTCCCTATTCCTGTGTACGCATCGATGTCACAGGAGAAGACAAACCCCAATTTACCATTCGTCCCCTAGTCGCCGAATGGTATCAGCGTCAGTGGCATAATTATCAGCTAGACCCGATTATTATCTAAGAGGCAGGGGGCAGGGGGCAGGGGGCGGGGGAGACAAGGTAGACAAGGTAGACAAGGTAGAGATGTTTACCCCAATGCCCAATGCCCAATGCCCCATTCCCAATGCCCCATACCCCATGCCCAATTGATAGTATTTAACCAAATCTGCCGCTAACGTAATCTCTCGTATCTTCTTGTTTGGGGTTGTTGAATATGACTTCTGTGGCATCATACTCTACTAGATAGCCAATGCGACCTCCGTTATCTGTGGAACGCACATTAAAAAAGGCTGTTCGATCAGAAACTCGCGCGGCTTGCTGCATATTGTGAGTTACAATCACAATCGTGTATTGCTCTTTCAATTCATGAATTAATTCTTCAACCCGTAATGTAGAGATGGGGTCTAAAGCTGAACACGGTTCATCCATGAGGATAATTTCTGGTTGTACTGCGATCGCTCTGGCAATACACAATCTTTGCTGTTGTCCACCAGATAAAGATGCACCACTCTGGCGCAGTTTATCTTTGACTTCATCCCATAATGCTGCCTGACGCAAGCTTTTCTCTACCAATTCATCCATATTGCCTTTGTAACCATTGATTTTCGCGCCAAAAGCAATGTTGTCATAAATTGATTTGGGGAAGGGATTTGGTCTTTGAAATACCATCCCAATCCGGCGGCGCACTTCTACAGGGTCGATGTTGGGTGCGTATAAGTTATTGTTATAATAAAAAATCTTCCCTTCTGCCCGAAATGATTCAATCAGGTCATTTAGACGGTTGTAGCATCGCAGTAAGGTACTTTTACCACAACCAGAAGGGCCAATAAAAGCTGTAACTTGATTTTTAGGAATGTCTAGCCAAATATTCTGCAAAGCTAGAAATTTGCCATAATAGACATTCAGGTTTTCCGTTTTTAAAACGGTTTCTGTACTATTCACTGTCGTAATGTTAGTAGACATAAATTTTTTTGTGTACGTTTTTAAGAAAGCCAAGCCATCTGTTCCAAACTCTAGAAAAATATTGACTAAGCTTTCTGGCGAGTTGCCCAGCGAGCAATGATACTAGTAATCAACACCATCAATACCAAAATTAATGATGCTGCCCAGGCTAAAGATTGCCAGTTTTTGAAGGGAGAAATGGCAAAGTTGTAAACCAAAACAGCCAGGGATGCTGTAGGTTTAAACAGGCTATCAGGCCAAAATGGCGAGAATAAAGCCGTAAATAATAGCGGTGCGGTTTCTCCAGCCGCCCGTGCGATCGCTAATGTTGCTCCAGTGACAATGGCTGGTAAGGCAGCAGGTAATACCACTTGCACTACAGTTTGAAAATTAGTCGCCCCTAAACCTACTGAAGCTTGTCTCAAATCTTGTGATACTAACTGCAATGCTTCATCAGTAGTTCTCACAATAATTGGCAGCATCAATATTGACAGGGCAAATCCCCCACCAATTGCTGAATATGAGCCGAGATTCAGTTTTACTAAGGTTAAAACTACAATCCCATAGGCAAATACACCAGCAATAATCGAAGGAACACCACTCAGCACGTTAGTAGCAAAACGTATCCACCTCGCCAATTTACCAGAACTAAATTCTGTTAAATAAATAGCTGCAATCACACCAACGGGAATACTAATTAATCCCCCAATACCTACCATTAATAGTGTACCTAAAATGGCATTACCAAAACCGCCTCCTTCCCTCAAAGGTGCTGGAGGTAATTCCGTAAAAATGCTCAAATTCAGGCTACTAAAACCTTGAATCAAAACATAAGAAAGCACTGCCAATAAAGGCAAAAGTGCCAATCCTCCACAAATAAATGTTAATACCGTCATTAGGGTATTAAACATAGTTCTAGGAGAACTGGAGGCACGAATTAAGCTCCTTTCAGGAAAATGAGCAGTCATAATTTAACTCACAACTAAGTTATATTCGTTTGACTCGAATTACTATAAATTCGGCCAAAACATTGACTGCAAGAGTCAAAAAGAACAAAACTAAAGCAGCATACATTAAGGCCGCAACTTGCAGACCACTAGCTTCTGAAAACTGGTTAGCCAATAGAGATGAAATTGTATTGGCTGGTGCTAACAATGAAATGTTGACATTATTAGAATTACCAATCAACATGGTGACAGCCATCGTTTCTCCCATCGCTCGACCTAGTGCTAACATCACAGCACTGACAATCCCGGAAAAAGCAGCAGGAATCAAAACTTGGATGATGGTTTCCCACCGTGTTGCTCCCAGTCCCAAAGATGCTTGACGGAAGCTAGGAGGTACAGAGATTAAGGCATCACGAGAAATAGCAGTGATAATTGGCAAAGTCATAATTGCCAAAATTACCCCCGCAGGTAACATTCCTGGCCCGGTGGGAGGAGTACTAAAAATTGGCAACCACCCTAGGGTGCTGTGTAGCCATCTTCCCAAGTCAGTTAAAATCGGCACTAAGACGAAAATACCCCAGACACCATAAACAACGCTGGGAATAGCTGCGAGTAATTCGACTAAAAATACTAAAACAGTTCGTACTTTGCCAGGTAGAAAATCTTCACTTAATAAAATAGCAGTGCCAACACCAATCGGTATTGCTAGGAGTAGTCCTAAAAAGGAACTAACTAGCGTGCCGTAAATTTGCGGCAACACGCCATAATTATCATTGACTGGATTCCAAACGCTATTAGCTAAAAAGCCAGCACCAAATTGTTGGATAGCTGGCCAAGCTGCAATTGTAACTTGTACGGCAATCCATAATAAAGTACCAGCGATCGCTAAGGCAAAGATACGAGTCAGCCAAATAAAACCCCGGTCTAAAGATTGTTCTATTTCAGACCGACTTTTAATTGCTGCCGGCAGATTCTGGGAGTTTGTAGCCATGAGGACTGACTGTAAAGAGGAAATCAAAAATAAATGTGAGAAGCAAACGGAGTTTTTTGGTGTTTCGGGAATTAACTAATCCACAATCTAGCTTTGATGGCTATTTGCTAGCTCTTGTGTTATCACCAACGGCAATTTTATAATCTGGGCTGATTTGGTCAGCAGCAGCAGCCACTTTCTGCACTACATTTGCTGGTAGAGGCACATATCCCAATTGAGGAGCAATTTTTTGCCCTTCGGTTAAACCATACTCAATCATCGCTTCTATGGCTTTGGCTTTAGCTGCATCAGGATATTTGGTGTACACCATAATCCAGGAGTAAGTGACTACTGGGTAGGATTCTTCACCTTCAGGATCAGTAATAAAGGCACGGAAGTTTTCTGGGAGAGTTACTGCTTCTAGTGTCTTAGAAGCTGATTCGTCTGTAGGTACGACAAATTTACCACTCTTGTTTTCTAAAGCAGCATACTTGAGGTTATTTTGTTTGGCGTAGCCATATTCAACATAACCAATTGATCCTTGTGTTTGCTGAATTTGAGCAGTTACGCCTTCGTTACCTTTAGCACCTACCCCTACAGGCCAGTTCACAGTTTTACCATCGCCTACTTTGCTTTTCCAATCTGGACTAACTGCGCTCAGGTGTTTAGTAAATACTCCTGTCGTACCACTACCATCAGAACGATGCACAACTGTAATAGCTTGATCGGGAAGGGTGACATCTGGGTTAGCAGCCGCAATCTTAGGATCGTTCCAGTTTTTAATGTTACCTAGGAGAATATCCAGATAAACAGCCCGTGGTAACTTGATTTCAGGATTACCAGGTAGGTTATAAGCTAGAACAATACTACCAGCCGTCATTGGTAACAACAGCACTCCTTTATCTGCTGGCACTTTCTGGATTTCATCATCCTTCATTGCCACGTCGCTGGCCCCAAAGTCTACAGTACCTTTGATAAATTGCTCAACTCCAGCACCACTACCTACTGACTGGTAGTTGATTTGTAAACTAGGATACTTTTTGTTTAAGTCTGTGAACCAACTTTGATATAAAGGGGCAGGAAAAGATGCGCCAGCACCAGTTAATGAAACATTGCCACCAAGATCCAATTTCGCAGGGCTAGAGGCTGTCGCATCTGTAGCAGTACCAGGAGCAGCTTCATTAGTTCCTGTGTTCTCTGAGGCTTGCTGTCCACCACAAGCAGCTAAACTAACTGTTAGTGCTAATACTGAGACAATCGCCGGAATACGGTTAATTTTTTTTGTCTGTAGACGTGAAAGCATAGCTATCAGTTTTGGGTAAATTTCCACATGGGCGATTCTAAAGTACTCCTTATAGGTAGGTTGAAAGGTTAAGCTTCGGTTAATAAAGGCAAAAAAATATATTTTTTTTAGACTCATATCCTGAGTTGTTGTAGCCGAAACAAAGCTAAGATTTATACCATTCCAGGGATTATGACTGTGAGATGTTGCTGCTGATATCTATGACTAGTATTCACCAAAGTCTATGAGTCAATTTTATGCAGAATTTTTGCTTTAATGAGCGAGTTGTCCACAAAAAAATCAACTTTCTCTAGCCAAGGTTGATCAAGTAGCGATCGCACTCATTGGCGATCGCTTCATTGCCAGTGATTTCAAGTATTTATACTTAAAATTAAAAATACCTTTATCCCATCAGGAATATATAAATATTTAGTAAAGCCTAGAGCGATCGATCAACCCGCTAACCACCACGCATAAATACCATAATTGTTGTTAGCTATTTTACCATTATATTCGAGAAAATAGTATCAGACAACATCTAGAAGACCACGCACAAAAACCAATTCCCAAAATTCATCACACTGAAAAATATGATACTCCTAGAGCGGTAATCAATAGATATAACGATGAGAGCAGAAAGCCCACATCTTCAAGGTATAGAACGGGCAGGTTGCATAATTAATGCCTATACTGGTTGCTATTGGTTTTTCCTTTCGCCTAATCATCAATGTTTGCCGCGTCCAATCAATTATTATGGTCTATGATTGGCTTACTCTTGACAATAGGTGGTACTTTTCTAGAAGCATATAGTATCACCTCACCTTGGAGTTGGAGTCAGCATGGAGTTCAAACTGTTTCTTTAGGTGTCACCTATCAAATTGGTGCGGTGCTGTTAATAGGCTGCCTAGGAGGACAAAATGCTGGTGCTTTATCACAGATTGCTTACTTAGTTATGGGTTTAACTCTACACCCCGTATTTGATGGAGGTGGGGGCGTTGGCTACATTAAGTTATCTCAATTTGGCTATCTACTAGGATTTATTCCTGGTGCATGGATTTGTGGATTTGTTGCTTTTCAAGCTAGACCAAGGCTAGAAACGCTAGCATTTAGCTGTATTTGTGGCTTATTAACTATCCATATATGTGGAGTTATTTATTTAATCATTAGTCATGCTTTTCAGGGACAAGGTATAGACAGCCCATTATTAACACAAGCTATTCTCAGATATTCTTGGTTTGCGATACCTAGCCAGCTAGGTGTAGTTTGTGCCGTTACCGTAGTAGCATATGTGTTGCGGCACTTAATGTTTTATTAGTGATCAAAACCATCAAAGCTGTCAAGCCCTGCTGCCTTACCTCCTGCTTTTTCATTTCTCCCCAATTTCTATTTTCATGCGTGTAAAAAATCACATTTTCTTGATTGTTGCCTTTGTAGCAGTTATTTTAGATCAACTGACAAAATACTGGGTAGTAGAAGCATCTTCGTTTTGGCCGCTAGAAACGATCCGCGACCCCAAAACCGGGATAACATATGATAGACATACCCTATCACTTCTACAAGGTATATTTCATTTCACCTATGTCAAAAATGATGGTGCAGCTTTTAGTATCCTGAGCGGACAAGTAGATTTATTGCGCTGGCTATCTTTGGGAGTAAGTTTAATCCTCATCGCAGTAGCATTATTTGGACCAGCATTAGATCGTTGGGATCAGTTAGGATATGGTTGTATCTTGGGCGGTGCTATTGGTAATGGTATTGATAGATTCGCTTTAGGCTATGTAGTTGATTTTCTCGATTTTCGGTTGATTAACTTTGCTGTATTTAATGTTGCCGATTCATTCATTAGCATAGGTATTGTTTGTCTTTTGATTGCTTCTTTACAAAAAACACCTAATTCTCATCGTAGAGTACGATAAATCTCTATACATAGTACAAAAAGAAAGGAACAAGGGTTAAACTTCTTGTTCCTCTCTTTTTAAGTCAAAATTAGTTAACTACTAGTTACCAGTACTGGGAAGTAAAGGTAGAGCAGAGTCTGGAGATGTATTAGGAGAAATATTCCCTGGTGCTGGAGTCGTGCTTTCGGGAGTGCTAGACTCAGGTGCAGTGATGTCTCCTGGTGCTGGAGTTGTGCTTTCAGGACTGGTAGACTCAGGTACGGTGATATTTCCTGGTGCTGGAGTTGTGCTTTCAGGACTGGTAGACTCAGGTACGGTGATATTTCCTGGTGCTGGAGTTGTGCTTTCGGGAGTGGTAGACTCAGGTGCAGTGATGTCTCCTGGTGCTGGAGTCGTGTTTTCAGGAGTGGTAGACTCAGGTGCAGTCATATTTCCTGGTGCTGGAGTGATGGTTTCAGTAGGTTGAGTTTCTACTGGAGTACTATCAGAAGCATTAGGTGTGACAGATTGATTATTTGCACAACGGGAATTGAGAGGGAAACGCTCACACAGAATTTTAAATCCTTCTGGGGATAACTTAACTTCCGTTGATGAACTAGTGGAGCTATCAGATTGAGCAATAGGGGATTTACTAGATTGAGCAACAGCAACATTAGCTGTAATTGCCAAAGTCAGGACTGTACCAATCAGGGTCAGAGATTTTCCCATAATTCTGAACTTAACCTTAACGGAAACGGAACACTCGCACTATTAAAACAGACAATAGATATTTAGAAAATATTCCTAAATGAAGATGTTTTCTTTTGTTGTAATGTATGTGGATATGTAAAAGTAGCCAAAGTTTAACCATCAATTTATAGATAGGAGGTTTTCAGGAATACAAAAGCGAAATTATGCCGTCTAGTGATTCTAGAAATTAACCTTAGCTAAAATCAGTATTGTAGCTACGGCTAAAAAATATTGATCTGTATTAACCAATACCCCAAGTTACAAAGTAAATTTACTAGATAGCTAGTCTATTGATGTAATATTGAATCGGCAATAATTCCGTATAGCCAATTAAATTTTTGGCTTAGGAGTAAAATGGTGTAAAACCAATATAGAGACTGCAATTAGCCCGATTCTTCACTCTTCACCGTGATGTAAACAGCCGATGAACTCTCCCCAACCTCCTCACAAATCACAAACTTTACTTGGTCAACTGACTCAAGCAGTACATACGATTCAAGCTAGGGTTGATTTTTCTAAACTGGCTCTGAAGCCTAACGCCAAAGTACCAGAACTGTGGGTGCAGGATGCAGGGGCAGATAAGGCGGAAGTTTATCCATTGTTGGGCGATCGCTATATACTAGGTCGCAGTTCCAAATCCTGTGATATAGTCATCCGCAACCCAGTTGTCAGTCAAATTCACCTATCCTTATCGCGGGATTCTTCCCAGCGTACCCCAGTCTTTATTATCAAAGATGAAAACTCCACTAATGGCATTTATCGTGGCAAACGGCGAGTTAACACCTTAGAACTCCGTCATGGCGATATTCTTACCCTCGGCCCACCAGAATTAGCAGCTTCGGTGCGATTGCAATATGTCGATCCGCCACCTTTCTACATCAAGGCTGCAACCTGGACAGGCTATGGTATCGCTGGGGTAAGTGCCTTGTTAGGATTGGTCATAGGGGTTGAGTCCTTTAAGTTTAAAGTCAGACCTTTACCCACAGCTACCCGCGCTCCTGTGGTAGTTTACGCCCGTGATGGTAGTACCCCCTTACGTGAACCTCGGACAGTAGCTCACGTAGACATGAAGCGTCTAGAAGATTTTGGCCCTTATTTACCGTCAGCAGTCATAGCTTCTGAAGATAGCCGCTATCATTGGCATATTGGAGTTGACCCCTTGGGTGTTTTACGGGCTGTGTTGATTAATACCCGTAGTGGAGATGTACAGCAAGGAGCTAGTACCATTACCCAGCAGGTGTCCCGGAGTCTATTTCGAGATTATGTCGGCGCACAAGATTCTCTAGGACGGAAAATTAGGGAGGCAATTGTTTCCCTAAAATTAGAAGCCTTTTACAGCAAAGATGAAATTTTGCTGACTTACTTAAATCGGGTATTTTTGGGAGCAAATACCTCTGGTTTTGAGGATGCTGCTAAGTATTACTTTGAAAAGTCGGCTAAAGACTTATCCCTAGCTGAAGCTGCAACTTTGGTAGGGATTTTACCCGCTCCCAATGCCTTTAATTTCTGTGGAGATGGCCAAAGAAAACTTGACGCTGCTGACTACCGCAATCGTGTAATTAAGCGGATGTTAGAAATGGGCAAAGTCAGCCAGGAGGAAGCAAACCGAGCTAGAAGATCAACAGTACAAGTCAGTCCGAAAGTATGTGAGCAACAAGCTAAGACGATAGCTCCTTATTTTTATGACTATGTTTTTCAGGAACTAGAAAATATCTTAGGTGAAGGTGCAGCTAGAGAAGGCAACTATATCATTGAAACCCAGCTAGATCCCAGCATTCAAGCTCAAGCCGAAACATCTCTCCAAAATTCAGTTAGAACATCTGGTTCGGCTTTTCGCTTTTCCCAAGGCGGACTGGTGACACTAGACACGAGAACCGGTAGTATTCTAGCAATGGTGGGAGGAACTGACTATCGCCAAAGTCAGTTTAATCGGGCTGTGCAAGCTAAAAGACAGCCAGGTTCTACCTTTAAAATTTTTGCTTACACCCAGGCACTTGTACAGGGTATACCAGCATCTAGAAGTTATTCCTGCGCTCCTTTAACCTGGCAAGGTTTTACGTATAAACCCTGTCGTATCGGTGCAAATACAAGTTTAGATATTGCTACTGGACTAGCACTTTCAGAAAACCCTATTGCTTTGCGAATAGGGCAGCAAGTGGGTTTAGATAGGGTGGTGGCGATGGCACATCGTTTGGGTGTGAAGTCATCACTTGACCCTGTGCCTGGGTTGATTTTAGGTCAAAGTGTGGTCAATGTTTTAGAAATGACTGGTGCTTTTGGCGCAATTGCCAATCGGGGAGTGTGGAATCCTCCCCATGCAATTAGTAGAATTTTAGACAGTAGTGATTGTAGAGATCGCAATGATTTGAAAACCTGCCGTGTTATCTATTCCTTTGACCAAGATCGAAATGCTAATCAGCGCGTCTTATCAACAGCCGTAGCTGACCAAATGACTAATTTAATGCAGCAGGTGGTGACACGAGGTACAGGCCGCAGTGCTGCTATTGGACTGGGGGAAGCAGGCAAAACCGGGACAACTGATAAAAACGTAGACTTGTGGTTTATCGGCTTTATTCCTAATCGGCGGCTAGTCACAGGTATTTGGTTGGGTAATGATAATAACTCTCCTACCAATGGTAGCAGCGCACAAGCTGCTCAGTTGTGGGGTAATTATATGAGGAGAATTACAAGATAAATTCGTAATTCGTAATTCGTAATTCGTAATTCGTAATTGTTTCTGATGTGAATTAGAAACGTCTGTATTATGGTACTACATATGAAATAATAAGGTTTTTAACACTTAATTCACATTAAACGCAATTCGTAATTACGAATTACGAATTAGTAATTACGAATTATTATTGTATCCCTGCCAAGGGGTAACTTCTAATTGACCGCTAGGTTTAAATGTTACTTGGAAGTGGGCTAAGGCCTCCTTGTTGTTGGGAGCGGCTGTATTTGAACCGTATACGGCTTGGAACATTTTTGGTAAGGGTGTTTCTCGAAAATAATCAAAAGCTACTTGATTGAGGGGTTCATAATCGGCAATTATGCCATCTTTATTGATGGCAACGCGATACTTCAAATCTTGTTTAAAGCTAGGAGTTCCACCCCAATTTTGCCGGACTGTATTATAAAGCTTTTGGTTTAAAGTTTTGATTGTATTACTATCAGAAATTTTTACGCCGACTACTTCCGGGGTTCTGGCATAGCCCCGCCACGGGCTAACTTCTAGTATGCCTCTGTTAGTAAAAACGACTTTAAATTGGGCAATTGGTTCATTGGCAATGGGAGTACGGTTAGCAGGATTATAAAGTAAGTTAGGCAGAGGTGTTGATTCTATACCTTCGTTTGCCCCTTGATTAACTGCTTTGTAACCGACAATTGAACCATCAGCAGCCACACCTACGCGATAAACTAAATCTTGTTTAACGCCTGTGCGATTATTCCAAGCAGGATCGATTTGATTCCAAACTTGCCGATTTAAAACACGTAATTGTGATGGATCAGTAATTTCATTAACGTTATTTAAAAGTGCCTCTAAGTCTTTAATTGCAGGCTTAGTTGCAGTTTCTGTCGGTGTGGGTGTAGCAGTTGGTGGGGTGGTAGCGGCTGTAGGTGTGGGTGTAGGAGTTGCTGTTGTTATGGGTGTTGTTGTTGGTGAGGCGATGGAATTGGTAGTAGAACTCTGTTCTTCTGGTTTGGTTTCTGGTGGACGCATTTCTGGGGCAGGAATCAAGCTAAAAGCGATCGCTGCCACTGCTAAACTAGAAACACCAATAGTTGCGGGTACTGCCTGTTTGATCACAGCTTGACTAGCACCGCCATACCGTCTAGTCACCGGTTGTAATTCTAGGGATAACTCCGGTAAAGTTTGGGTATCTGCAAAAAACTGATCTACAGCTTCTACTAAATCAAATAACTGTACCGTATTCAAATCTATTTGAATGGGTTGTTGATGATTGCTAGAGCCACCATTAAATTCATCTGGTGCATTCTCAGCATGAACTATTAATCTGTGGCGGTTAACATCTATCTTCTGTAACTCCACTAATTCTGAGTCTTGGTTATGGGCTTGTGGGTTGGGGACATTACTCAAAAATTCTTGAGCATAACCACTAACTGCTCTCACCAAACTTTCAAAAAATTCTCTTCCTCCCACCAGGGGTTGATTGTGGTTAGAAATATAGCATTCTGCATTTACCAGTATTGACAGTTCAGGACGCAGTTCTTGAAAGTGTGCGCCCCTGGTAGCATCACTTAATCCCTCTAAAAGCAAGGTACAATTAGGTAAACTGTACTTACGTTGAATATTCATTCCACTTCACCGTCAAATAGACTAATCCAGAAACGCTGCATTCCAGCCGTACCAGTACAAAATAGCAATTGTCCCAATAAATTTATTGCTAATTCATTTAATTTTTCATCAGAATTTAAAGCTAATGCACCAAATCGGCGAGCGTTCATTCTGCTTTTAAAATGCGCTCTAAACCGTTCTAAGTAATTAGAGATGCGTAAATTCTGTTCTAAGGGGATTTGCTTGTCGTTCAGTTGTTGACAAATCATCAACATTTGGCGGATGACTACTGTTAACCGCCGGGCGATGTAACAAGCAATTACGACTAAGGCTTTTGCTTCCATAATAGTCAGAGGGCGACGAATATGCGCTCTTCTGATGGGGTTAGAACTCCGCATCCGCCATAAATTCACCCTATCCTTGACAATGCCTTTCAAATCCAACTCCTGGGCAAAAGCGAGGATGGCTTCAGAACCACCTAATTCTAAAGCTTCAATCGCCAGTAAGATGAGATCAATTTGCAATCTAGTTCTAGGGGGACACCCCTGTCCAGCGATCGCAGGATCTGGTAAAGTGTCCAAAATCATCGGCAATGATGGGGGATTTGGACTATTGAACGGCGTTAAGCTTGCAGAAACATTCATTCTATAAAATACCCTGTGCGGCTCTAATAGACTAGGCAAACCTAGTACGACTAATTTAAGATCAACAGCTAAAAAGCAAGATTAAACTTGTAGCCATAACAAGTCTAATGGATATATACATTACTTATTGCTTCTACTTCTAGGTTAAGTTTTACGTAAATTTAAGTTTTTAAAGCATAATTTTACTCTCTTTTTGTATGAGTATTAATCTATCTTCAGCTTGGTGTAGATTCCCAATATCGTCAATGGATCAAGCGTATGACATTATAGTGTACGATTTTTCACGTAACTGGGGATAAAGAGGCAAGGGGGCAGGGGGCAGGGGAGCAGGGGAGCAGGGGGCAGGGTGTGGGAGGATGGGGAAGAAATCTTTCCTCCCCACACTCCCCTCTCTCCCCACACTCAAAAAGCCAGTTATATCAAGGCTTTGCGATTAACAAGCGTGCCATTCCCCCATGCCCCATGCCCCATGCCCATTTCCCAATGCCCATTCCCTAACAACTATGGATTTAAAATCTCTCATTCGTGACATCCCTGATTTTCCTAAGCCCGGAATTATGTTTCGGGATATCACTACTTTACTCCGCGATCGGGAAGGATTGCGCTATACTATTGACTTTTTGGCAGAAAAATGTATAGCGTCTGGTTTTGAGGTGGATTATGTTGCGGGTATGGAGTCACGGGGTTTTATTTTCGGAACACCGTTAGCTTATAGATTAGGTGCTGGTTTTATCCCTGTCCGCAAAAAAGGCAAGTTACCAGCCGCCGTGCATTCAGTAGAATATCAGCTAGAGTACGGTACGGACTGTTTAGAAGTGCATCAAGATGCTTTACACCCAGGTAGCCGAGTCTTGATTGTAGATGATTTGATTGCTACGGGGGGAACAGCCAGTGCTACCGCTCAACTAGTCCAGCAAATAGGCTGTGAATTAGTGGGCTTTGGGTTTATTATCGAGCTACGAGATTTACAAGGGCGCACAAATTTACCAGATGTGCCGATTATTTCTTTAGTTGAGTATTAACATTCATTAATTGCTATGACATCTACACGAATTTCCGGGGATAGAGTGTGGGACTGGTTGATAAGATTGATCACCAGCGAAACATTTATTTATGTGGTAAAGCGCATATTGCAAGCACTTTTGACTATCGTGCTAGCATCGGCATTGTCGTTTTTTATCATGAAACTATCTCCAGGGAATTATGTAGATACATTGCGGCAAGATCCGAAAATTTCTCCAGAGAGGATTCAAGAGTTAATCGAGCAATTTGGTTTAAATAAGTCTTGGCCGGAACAATATTGGTTCTGGTTGTTGAGTATTTTCACCAAGGGCGATTTCGGCACAAGTTTTGTTTACAAGCGTTCAGTTGCCTCTCTATTGTGGGAGAGAATACCGGCTACTCTAATTTTGGCGATCGCTTCCTTAATTGTGACATGGGCGATCGCCATTCCTTTGGGTATTGTTGCGGCTGTCAAACAAAATAAAGCCACTGACCGGATTTTACAGGTGATTAGTTATACCGGACAAGGATTTCCCAGTTTTATTACTGTTCTTTTTCTACTCATATTTGCTCAGTTCACCACACCTTTATTTCCGGTAGGTGGGATGACTACCATTGATCATGCGGATTTATCTTGGTTCGGTAAAATCCTTGATATTGGTTGGCACATGATTTTACCTACCATTGCCTTAAGTATCACTAGTTTTGCTGGCTTACAACGCATCATGCGCGGTGAATTATTAGACGTGCTACGCCAAGATTATATTCAAACCGCACGCGCCAAAGGACTCCCAGAAAACCGCGTGATTTATGTCCATGCCTTGCGGAATGCCATCAACCCCCTAATTACTTTGTTAGGCTTTGAGTTAGCAGGTTTATTAGGCGGTGCATTTATCGCCGAACAGTTCTTTAACTGGCCCGGTTTAGGTAGATTAACCTTACAGGCAGTAATTGCTAAAGACGAGTATTTAGTCATGAGCAGTTTAGTTATGAGTGCTGTATTACTCAATTTCGGCAACCTGATGGCAGACTTATTACTCAAAGTAGCAGATCCCCGCATTCGCTTAGAAGCATAGTTTTGACTAATATTTCTCCCGGTGAACGAAATTTTGTGTGGGATTTCTAGCTAACCAAAAAATTATCCTCCACACTCCCCAGACTCCCCACACCTTTTTTCTCTCCCCTGCTCCCCTGCCCCCTGCCCCCTGCCCCCTGCCCCCTGCCCCCATGCTCTCTGAAGTCTATTACATACTGCGTTCTAAAGCTGATGGACGTTACCTCACAGCTCGTCCTACTGAGGAAACATCAGGTTATTTATTATTATTTCGAGAAAATTTTGATGCCCTAAGTTATCTCAACACCCATGCACCGGAAGTAGCCAACCGTTTTGCTGTAGAATCTCTGCCAGGTACACAGTTAGGCAGTTTACTCAAACGTTGGGGTTTTATAGGTGTGGGAATTGTAACTGACCCATTGTTACCAAAAGTAGACTTTTTACAACATAACTAAGTAATTTTGGCGAGGTAGCGGTAAATTATGCCCTACAGTGACTTTACTGTCCGCAAAGTCAAGCAAGCTTTTGGACTGACTACGATTGAAGGGGAGAAATTCTTACCAGAAATTACACCCATTGCGCCTAGTTCTACTTTGAATGAGTTTCTAGCCGAAAGTTTACCATTAGCGATCGCTAATGGTAGCGAAAAAGCTCGCTCTGAATTAGTCATTAGTCCAGTTTTACTAGAAGTACGCAAAATTCTACACCGACAAATCAGTTTATTTTCAGGGACGGAATTTACTGTAGATGCTGCATCTGGATTGAGTGGCGTTTGTGATTTTTTAATCAGTCGCTCTCCTGAACAATTTGAAATTGAAGCTCCAGCTTTAATTATTATTGAAGCAAAAAAGGCAGATTTAAATTTAGGAATTGGGCAATGTATTGCCGAAATGT
This sequence comes from Aliinostoc maniaoense, assembly GCF_058172895.1. Taxonomy (NCBI): domain Bacteria; kingdom Bacillati; phylum Cyanobacteriota; class Cyanophyceae; order Nostocales; family Nodulariaceae; genus Aliinostoc; species Aliinostoc maniaoense. Next base: position 1,502,726 of record NZ_CP187952.1, read on the forward strand.
TTGCTGCTCAAAAATTTAATGAAATGAACAATCAACCTGTTTCCAGAATTTTTGGCAGTGTTACCAATGGTACTGCTTGGCGATTTCTACAATTAATAGAAAAAACTGTCACCATTGAGTTAACAGATTATCCTCTACCTCCAGTTGATTTCATATTAGGAATCCTAGCTTGGATGTTGTCTGTTGTTGATTGAAAATAAAAAAGTCAAAAGAAAATCATCTTTTGACTTGTTATTTTTAACTTTTGACTTTCTAAACTACTACTTTTTCCAAAATCAACTTAGAACGCTTCACCTGTTCAGGAATTGCCACTGGGTAATCTCCAGTAAAGCAAGCAGAACAAAAATTATTGGTGTCTTCTCCTGTGGCTTCTAACATTCCTGACCAACTCAGGTAAGCAAGGCTATCTACTTCTAATTGTTGAGCGATTTCTTCTACAGATTTTGTAGCTGCAATTAATTGATCTTGGGTATCAGTATCAATACCGTAGAAGCAAGGATGAGTGACTGGTGGGGAAGAAATCCGCATATGTACTTCTGCTGCACCAGCTTCCCGCAAGGCTTTTACTAGTTTGCGGCTAGTTGTACCCCGGACAATGGAGTCATCAACGATAATCACTCTTTTGCCTGCCAATACATCTCTAAGCGGGTTGAGCTTCATTTTGATTCCCGATTCTCGCATGGTTTGGGTAGGCTGAATAAATGTGCGTCCGACATAACGGTTTTTAATCAACCCTTCACCATAGGCGACACCAGAGGCTTGGGAAAACCCAATAGCGGCAGGTATCCCAGAATCAGGAACTCCAAATACAATATCTGCCTCTACATAGGATTCTTTTGCTAATTGTCGTCCTAAACGCATCCGATAGCTATACAGACTTTCATTGTGCATTTGGCTATCGGGACGAGCAAAGTAAATCATTTCAAAAATACATAGTTTGGGTTGGGGTTTTTCACTCCAGTGGTAGGAAGCTAAACCTTCGTCGGTAATCCAAACTACTTCACCTGGTTCGACATCCCGCAGGTATTCTGCTCCAATAATATCTAAACCGCAGGTTTCCGAAGACAAAACATAACGGACTGGATTTTCTGGTAAAGTCCCAATAACTAAAGGACGAATCCCATTAGGGTCACGCACACCCATCACACCCACGGGTGTACCTACAACTAAACTAAACGCGCCTTGACAACGATGAAACGCCTGAATAGCACCTTCTAACCAGTCTGCACCAGCGTTAACAGCTTCAGCGATCGCAAAGGCAATCATCTCTGAGTCAGTCGTAGTCAGTAAGTTACAATTACTCTTAACTAACTCCTCCCGCAATCGCACAGTATTGACTAAATTACCATTATGTGCTAAAGCTAAAGAACCTAAGCGGGTTTCCACAACAGCAGGTTGAGCGTTGACTTTCCGACTAGAACCGGTGGTGGAATAGCGAGTGTGACCAACACCGATACTTCCGGGTAATTCTTCTAAAATCGATTCATTAAAGACTTGAGACACCAAACCCATGTCTTTGTGCAGGTGTACGGTTGTCCCGTCAAAGGTGGCAATGCCAGCTGATTCTTGACCCCGATGTTGTAGGGCATATAATCCAAAATAAGTTAGTTTGGCAACATTTTCTCCTGGTGCGTAGATGCCGAAAACTCCGCAAGCTTCTTCAGGCTTGTCAGGACGATTTCCCAGACTATCGGTTGAGTCATCAGTATACTGGGGGTACTCATCCAAAGTGACGGAATCAATGGGAATCATGCTAGCTTTGCTCCTGGTTGGGGTGTCAAGTCATGCCAATTCAAAACTCACGCCTACCCTGCGGTGAGGCTTGCGCCTACAAAATTCAAAATCGAGAAAGCCAGATTTTACAATAGCCTCTGATTGCTGAATCTTGGCGAATTGGTGTCACTGGGGTTGTCTATAATGAACTGGATAGTATGGCTATTCTTAATAAATCTTTAACCATACATTAAAACAGTACCCTAAATGTGTCCGAATATGCTATCGATTTGATGAAATTGGGCATGGGGCATGGGGCATGGGGCATGGGGCATGGGGGAGGCAGCCGCGTGGGCGGGTTTCCCGACTTGAGCGGACTGCCGTCATGGGGCATGGGGCATGGCAAAAGGTCAAAGATAATTTTTACCTTTTACCTTTTACCTTTTGCCTTACTTATTCTCTGACGTAAACTAAACGTCTAGCGATCGCATTTTGATAAAGATTGTTCATCTCTTCGATACTAACTTGAATTAAGGTTTGGTTATCAGTGGTTAAAACACTTAAATCTGTATCGGGATTACCGACTGTACCGAGTTTTTGCCATGCCTGAGTTAGATTTGTCTGTAAATATGATTCCCAATTTTCTTGTTGTGCGGGAGATACAGAGACAATAATTCTTGTGCCACCTTCACCAAAGAGTAATTGATCTAGGCGTTGTGACTGGCTAGCTTCTAAATAAATTTGCGCCCCCAGTTTACCACCCAGACAAGATTCTGCTAAAGCAACGGCTAAACCCCCCTCAGCACAATCATGGGCTGAATTTATCCAACCTGCGCGGATACCTTCACGACAGGCGGCTTGCACACGGCGTTCTAAGTCAAAATCTACCGGAGTTGGCCTACCTGCTACAGTGTTGTGAATGGTGGCTAAATATTCCGACGCGCCTAAATTATGGGCAGATGAGCCAAGGAGATAAATTATATCATCTGGGTTTTGCCAACCTTGTCCACAAATTTTAGTTAAATCAGGAATCAGTCCCACCATCCCCACAACCGGAGTCGGGTAAATTGGTTGGGGGTTGCCTTGGGAATCAAGGGTTTCGTTATATAAAGAAACATTCCCACCAGTTACGGGTGTGGCTAATTCTCGACAACCTGCCGCCAAACCCCGACAAGCTTCGGCTAATTGCCAATAACCAATCGGTTTTTCAGGACTACCAAAATTGAGGTTATCTGTCACCGCCAAAGGTTCTGCACCCACACAGCTAAGATTCCGTGCCGCTTCCGCAACCACTGCCTTAGCTCCTTCATAGGGGTCAAGGTAAACATAACGAGGATTACAATCTACCGTAGCAGCAACGCCGCTTGGGGCATTACTACTTCCCCCCTGCTTCCCTTCCAGTGGTCTTAATCTAACTACTGCCGCATCTGCGCCACCGGGGAAGATGACAGTATTATTCTGAACTTGGTGGTCATATTGACGATATACCCAATTTTTAGAGGCAATTGTTGGTGTATCTAGTAAAGTCAAGAAAATATCACGCCACGTTTTGAGATTACCTTGAATTTCTATCCCTGCCGTTGTGCAAGGTGGTAAAGTATCAACCGACCATTCCCAGGCTTTTTGAGCATATTCTGGGGGTTGTGTCAATAACTCACGCTCATACAGTGGAGTATTTTCTGCCAAAGCATCAGCCGGAATTTCGGCGGCGACTCCACGTTGAAAGAGAATCCTCACAATGGGTTCAGCAATGACTGTACCTGCCACAACAGCCTGTAGTCCCCAACGATGGAAAATATCAATTAACTCTTGCTCTCGTCCTTGATGAGCAACAAACAGCATCCGTTCTTGAGATTCTGAGAGTAAATATTCATAGGGAATCATCCCCAATTCCCGCACCGGAATCTTATCTAAATCTAATTCAATCCCGACACCACCTTTGGCTGCCATCTCGGAAGTAGAACAGGTAATACCCGCAGCACCCATATCTTGAGCCGCCACCACTGCACCTGTTTTAAACGCTTCCAGACAAGCTTCTATGAGTGACTTCTCTAAAAAGGGGTCGCCTACCTGCACCGCCGGACGGTCATCCATAGATTCATCGCTTAATTCTGCACTAGCAAAACTAGCCCCGCCCATACCATCCCGTCCAGTTGTAGAACCGACGTATAACACGGGATTTCCAATACCTGATGCGCCAGATTTGACGATTTCCGGCGTTTCCATTAATCCTAGTGCCATCACGTTCACCAAAGGATTACCAGAGTAAGCAGGGTCAAAGTAAACCTCACCGCCGACAGTAGGAACGCCAACGCAGTTACCATAATGGGAAATACCAGCAACTACGCCAGAGAATAGCCTTTGGGTTTTGGGGTCGTCTAGAGAACCAAAACGCAGGGAGTTTAACAAAGCAATAGGACGCGCACCCATCGTAAAAATATCCCTGAGAATACCACCAACTCCAGTGGCAGCACCTTGAAAGGGTTCAACGGCTGAGGGGTGGTTATGTGACTCAATCTTAAAGGCTAGTTGGAGTCCCTCGCCCAAATCGACCACACCAGCATTTTCCCCAGGCCCTACTAAGATGCGGGGGCCAGTCGTAGGAAACTGTTTGAGTAAAGGACGGGAATTTTTATAGCAGCAATGCTCAGACCACATCACCCCAAACATTCCCAATTCAGCTTTGTTGGGATGACGACCTAAGCGGCGGACAATTTCTGTATATTCTTCTGGTTTTATACCTTCAGCAGCAATTTCTTGGGGAGAGAAGGGAGCAGGAGATGAGGCAGTCATGGAAATAATGCACCAAAAAGTACAGAGCATTATTGTATCGACTTACTTGTGCTGTATCTACAGTTCTCTAGAAGTCCTCTTTCAACAATTACGAATTAATTTAACTCTTCCCCCTACACCCTACACCCCACACCCTACACTCGCCCCAGAGGGGCTTAGTCATTAATTAACCTGTAGGTTCTGTAAAATCAAATCAGCTCTTGGTGCAAATCCGTCAGCGTACTCTGCTGGGTAATGGTTAATCACATAGAAAAATTTATCGTTTTGTTCACCCAGGTATATAGTGCCTGTAATATCTTGCCCCTGACGAAAATCAATTTTTTGTTTCGCCCAAGGGTACGAAACATCGGAACTACGACCGATAACGCGCCATTGATTCGATGTAATTAGTCCCGATTGACCATTTACAAAGCTTTCTAGTTCTGCCATAGTTTTGACATTATTGGGGAAAAATACGCTAATATAGGCATTTTCGTTCCTTTGAGCGTCAAAATTAACGATAAACTTCACCCCTGTTCCTTCCCCAGAACTCACACCTTCAGCAACAAAATCCTGATCAGGGAAATATGTGATGAATAAAGACTTATACTCTTCGTAGAGTTTCAAGATTATGGGAGTTTTTTCTCCTTCAATAGAAATTGTTGCTGCTTTTGTTGCTGGCAGTTGAGATGATTTATCACTGTTGTCGGCAGCATCAGAGGTGAGTGGAGGACTCTGAGTTTGCATAACTTTCTCCTCTTGTGGCAGCGCACAACCAAAGAAAGTTCCTAAAATAATTGAGGCACTTAAGAAGTAAATAGGGCGAATATTCATTTCTACTTACGTGTGTTGATAATTAAAAAAATCTAAATTTCGTGGTTTTTACTGGATTTGTTTGGTATTATAGTAGAATTTTTGTTGATACAGTTAGAAAATTTCCTAGTAAATGCAGTCTTTTCACAAAAACTAAGTGATAACAATCACATAGACTCATGATTAAGATCGTTTCTTGTCAGTGGGCAAATTGGGATGATTAGCTCATTACTGAACTCTAGCCGAGTCATTAATAGGGAACACACTAATTGCCGACAGTCTTATGAAAAGGTTGTCGGCTTTTTGTTTTGTATTGGGCATGGAGAACTAGGAACTAATAAAATTTCCCCACCTCTGGTTGGTAACTTGACGTAGATTTTGCCAGAGCCACAGCCAGATGTGGGGAGGGTATGATCAAATTGGAGATGTTATCGATGTATGAGGTTAAGACTTCACACTCAATTTAGAAGTTTACAAGCACACTTCCAGAACCGACATAAACTTTTGACTAGGACATCGCTTGAATGATGTAATCAAAGTAAGGGGCTGTGGCTGCTGCATCTTCTGCACTGAGTAAGTCTAAAGATGCTGTTTTTAGGCAATTGATAGCTTCTACCATTCCGGGAACAGGAACACCCAAAGAGTTGTACATTTCCCGCACTCCAATTAAACCAATGCTTTCAATTGGTTCTTTATCGCCAGCAAGTACACCATAGGTAATTAGGCGTAAGTACCAGCCATAGTCACGGATGCACAAAGCACGCTGTTTGTCGCCGTAAGCGTTACCGCCGGGCGCGATAAAATCAGGACGCTTTTGCCACAGTTTTTTGGTGGCTTCCTGAACTATCTTTTTTTCGTTTTCCGCTAAGGTAGCAGCAATGCGTGTTCTTTGTTCGCCGGTTTTCAAGAACTCTTTAATGCTCTTGAGTTCGCCACTGCTGGGATAGCGCAGTTCGTCGTCGGCTTTGAGGATAACTTGGCTAATTACAGTCATGATTATTTAAATCACGCGAAATATTATTTGTTAGTTTAACGAGTTGGAGGTACAGAAGTGAAGAGGGGATTGGGGATTGGGGATTGGGGACTGGTGACTGGTGAAGAAATATTGAGTAATGACTAATGAGTAATTCTATTTGGCAACAGGGTGAATTAATAGAAGTGACGATCGCAGATTTGAGCGATACTGGTGATGGTGTGGGGCGTTTCCAGGAACGGGTGGTGTTTGTGCCGGATACTGTACCAGGCGATCGCGTTCTGGTACGCTTGGTACACGTCAAACCTCAATACGCTCACGGCAAACTTAAAGAATTATTACAACCTTCCCCCCACAGGATTCGCCCTAGCTGCATTGTGGCTGATAAGTGTGGTGGTTGTCAGTGGCAACACATTGATTATGAATACCAACTCGTTGCTAAACGGGAGCAAGTTATTCAAGCTTTACAAAGAATCGGTGGTTTTACTGCACCATCAGTAGATCCTGTGTTAGTGGCACAGTCGCTTTTAGCTTATCGTAACAAAGCTACCTATCCTTTAGATATCTCTCCTACGGGTCAAGTCCAAGCTGGTTATTACCAAAAGGGTAGCCATCAACTAGTTAACTTAAATCAATGTCCCGTTCAAGATTCACGCTTAAATCCATTATTGGCAGAAGTTAAGCAAGATATTCAGCAGCAAGGCTGGACAATTTACGATGAAACCCGCCATCAAGGAGAAATTCGCCATTTAAGTCTTCGTATTGGACGACGGACAGGTGAAATTTTGTTAACTTTGGTAGTCAAAGATAAAGATTTACCAAGAATTAAACAGCAAGCGGAGGCTTGGCTAAAGCGGTATCCTGATTTAGTTGGGGTGTCATTAAATTACAACCCTCAACGCACCAATGCGATTTTTGGCAGAGAAACACGTTGCATTGCGGGTGTACCCTATCTACGCGAAATCTTTGCCGGGTTAGAATTTCAAGTCCGTCCCGATACATTTTTCCAAGTTTCTACTGAAACCGCCGAGGCTCTTTTACAGGTAATTCAATCACAACTAAAATTGCAAGGCGATGAGGTACTAGTTGATGCTTATTGTGGTATTGGGACTTTAACTTTGCCCTTAGCGAAACAGGTACACCAAGCCATAGGATTAGAAGTACAAGCCGAAGCAGTACAACAGGCGATCGCTAATGCCCAACGCAATAGTATACATAATGTTACATTTCAGGCGGGAGCAGTTGAGAAATTGCTGCCCAATATGGGAATAATACCGAGTGTAGTCATACTAGACCCGCCACGGAAAGGATGCGATCGCACTGTTATCGAATCTTTATTATTCTCGAAACCACCGCGCATCGTTTACGTCAGCTGCAAAGTAGCTACCCTCGCTCGTGATCTTAAATTACTCTGTGAAAATGGCTTGTATACTATTGAACGCATTCAACCCGCCGATTTTTTCCCCCAAACATCTCATGTGGAAACTGCTGTATTTCTGGCGTTATCACATAATGGTAAGAATGCTTAAGTCTTTACAAAAAACTCACATTGCAAATTTGTGGTCTATTGGATAGTAAAAATGCTAAAATCGAATTAGCATAAAAATACCAATGATTTTGTTAATAAAACTAAAGTTGCATAGGCTCTATTTAACTAATGAAACAGATTGTTTAGAGTATAAATCGGCCATTTTTAAGAAAGTGAAAAAATCCTTGTAATTTCTATCATTTTCCAAGTTGGTAACTTTACTACCATGATTATTCCCAGCCGTTTTATGTATCAACAATCAAAAATCAACAACAGAGTCAATGCTCCCCAGCATTTTCAATATTTAGTAATTAAGACGCAAGTTTGAAGGCAGCATGACTACCTCAAATAATATCAGGGTGCGTGTAAAAGCAAACTGATGTCTAGCTAACTGAAAGCTATGGGGTTTCTCTCGTGATTACCATTTCCCTTCGTCCAGTTGGACGTTATTGGGGCACACTTAGTTTCGCCTCAACGCTTTATCTCTGTCCTATTTTAGATTTACTTCTGGCAGAAATACCCTCGAAATTACAAGCTGAACTCCGGCTAGGACTCCAAGAAGCCCTAGTGAATGCAGCTAAACATGGAAATAATCTTGATCCTAGTAAAAAAGTTGTAGTCCGATTTTCCTTAATAGATAATCAGTATTGGTGGGTGATATCAGACCAAGGCCAAGGCTTTAATCCCGTGATTAGAGAGAATGAAGAGCCAACAGATTATTTACCAGCTGATGAATCAGAAAGTGGGAGAGGTATGTGTCTCCTGCACCAAATTTTTGATCAAGTAGAGTGGAATCGCAAAGGCACAGAATTAAGATTATGTAAGCAAATGGAAAACCGCCCCCGTCTGTCTTTGAGGCGTTGACACTCCCCCGTGTTTATAAAACGGGGGATTCTTGGGTCAAAAGGGAGCTATTGCTTAACCCCTCGCCAAGCATCTTCACCGTATGCCCTACGGCTGCAAGTCCACGCTGCATCACCACCATAGCGGCAGCAACGTCTCTATCTGTTTCAAATCCACATTCACGACAAAAATGCACTCGCTCGGATAAGTCTTTCTTGCCTGTGTGGTGGTTGCAGTTGGGACAGATTTGGCTAGTTCCATCAGGATTAACTTTGGCAAAATAAACCCCACGCTTCCAACACACCCATTCTAAGATAGAAAGAAATTCATTGAAGCCAGCATCTAAGGTATGTTTTGAAAACATTCCCTTCGCCCATGCTTTAAAGTTCAAATCTTCAACAAATATCATTCCACCTTGGTCACATAGGCGATGTGCCAATTTAAAATGAAAATCTTTACGAGTGTTGTGAATGTGTTCATATAGCCGCGATACCTTCTGTTGAGCCTTTCGCCAATTATTTGACCCTAATTTCTTGTGGCTTACTCTTTGTTGCAGCAATTTCAGCTGGCGTTGGAGATCCAGGAAAAATTTAGGCCTAGCAATTTGCTCTCCAGTAGATGTAGCTAAAAAACTTTTTAACCCCAAGTCTATACCAATTGGTTGACCGTGCGGTACAAAACTGGGAACATCAACATTGGCTTGCAGTGTGAGCATCACGTACCATCCTGAAGCCTTCTTCACCACTTGAGCTTGTTTGGCAACAAACCCATCTGGAATAGGCCGGGATAACTGCATTTTCACCCAACCAATACCGGGAAGTTTAACTTTGTTTCCTTGAATGGGATTAACACCCAATTGCGGGAACAGCAAAGAGCGTATTCTTCCTTGTTTTTTAAATCGGGGAAAGCCTCTGCCTGATTCCCACATCCCAATAAATGCTTTCTCTAATCGCCTCAATACTTGCTGCAACATCTGAGAATGTGCTGCATTGAGGTTAGTATTAGTTTTTCTGGCTTGAGTTAAAGCTTTGCATTGAGATGCGAATGTTGGGCGTGGTGCATCCGCTTTAATGATGTACTCACTTTTAATACTGCAAGCATCAATTCTGCATGACCTTGACTTATACCAATCTTTCCTTTCCGCTAAGGCAAAATTCCAAACCCTGCGAGATGTTTCTAGCCATGCGTCGTAGGTTTGGGACTGTTGCTGCAAAAGTTTTAGGCGATAGGTATAAGTTAGGTTTAGCATATACCTATTGTATCTTAAAAACCAGTCAACTTTTTTTAAAGCCGAATAAATGAGCCACTGCGTTGCGGTGAATCCAGCCCTGTAGGCGGGTCTCCCGCCGTAGGGGACTGGTGAACCCGGAGGGGGGTTTCCCCCGTTGTAGCAAGTGGCGTTCGGCACATTCGCTTATATCCCCCTTTTAGAAAAAGGGGGCTTTACGCATCACGACTCGTAATTAATTTAAGTAAAAAGGTAAAAGTAATAAGATTTATTACTTTTACCTTTTACTTTTCCGCTTGCTTATGCCCATGAGTCGGACAGGGAGGAGCGGAAATGGAACGATCTAACCAACCAACAGCTTGTTCTAGTCTAACAAGAGCTTCTTGGGGTTGGTTTTTGAGTAGAAATACCATAGCGGCGGCAATTTGTTCACTAGCACGAGAATTGCGGTTAGACTTGAGGCGATGCCAATCGTTAGGGGAAATAGTCAGCCTTTCCATCAGGGCTTGGGCTAGTTCTAAGTCGCTCAATTCATGGAGTTGATTGGTGTGAGATAGCTGGCTAGGTTGAGACATAAATAACCATTGGCAACAGTTAGATTTACTTATTACTTTACTACCTGTAAATGAAGCCGCCAAAAAAATCATCCCAGCCGCCAGGGGAAAATCAACAACCAAACTTTGAGCAGGAACTAGAAGAACTAGAGCGATCGCTATTGGCATTAAAACAAAGGTATGATCAAGTAGAGCGCGATCGCACCCAACAGGCACAATGGCAACAACGTCAGCAAGAACTACAGGACAATAAAAATAAAACACCAGAAATCAAAGCCGAGTTACGGCACATCAAACAACAGTTAGAAGTGCTAGAACTAAATTTAGAAAGCCAGCTGTTTTCTTGGCGTAGCCTCAAGAAACCTTTCTGGCAAGCTGTCCGCTTTGGTGGAATGGGCGTTATTATAGGCTGGATATTAAAGTCCTGTGCTGGGTAAAATATGGTAAATCAACGGATTGCAGAAATATTGCGAAGTGGTCAACCCGATGAGTCTGTTGTAGTTCAAGGCTGGGTAAGAACGAAGCGCGACTTAAAGGGGTTCGCTTTTATTGAGATAAATGACGGCTCATCATTAGCTAATTTGCAAGTTGTCATCAATCAGGATTTGCCAGACTATGAAGCAATTTTAAAACAACTAAATACAGGTGCGTCAGTGGAAGTCAAAGGGTTATTGGTGGCTTCCCAAGGCAAAGGACAGCGTATTGAATTAACAGCCGAGGCAGTGAAAGTCTACGGTGAAGCTGATCCCGAAACCTACCCACTACAAAAGAAACGCCATTCTTTTGAATTTTTACGCACCATTGGACATTTGCGATCGCGTACTAATTCTTTTGGTGCAGTTTTTCGGGTTCGTAATGCTTGTTCCACAGCCATTCACCAATTCTTCCAAGAAAGAGGCTTTTTGTGGGTACACACCCCTATTATCACCGCTAGCGATTGCGAAGGTGCAGGAGAACTATTTAGTGTCACCAGTTTAGATTTAAAGAATCTACCCCGTACAGAAACCCAAGCAATTGATTACACCCAAGATTTCTTTGCTAAACCCACCTACTTAACCGTGAGTGGACAACTAGAAGCCGAAGTCATGGCAATGGCTTTTAGCAACGTCTACACCTTCGGCCCTACCTTCCGTGCAGAAAACTCCAATACATCCCGCCATTTAGCAGAATTTTGGATGGTTGAGCCAGAAATGGCTTTTTGTGACTTAGAAGGTGATATGGATTTAGCTGAGGCGTTTCTCAAACACATTTTTAATTATGTGTTGGAAAAATGCCCAGAAGATATGGAATTTTTCAACCAACGCATTGATAATACAGTCTTAGCCACAGCCGAGAATATTATTCACAATCAATTTGAACGCCTAACTTACACAGATGCGATCAAACTATTAGAAAAAGCTGATGTTAAGTTTGAATATCCTGTCAATTGGGGCTTAGATTTACAATCAGAACACGAACGTTATTTAGCTGAACAATTGTTTAAAAAACCCGTAATTGTCACAGATTATCCCGCGCAAATTAAAGCCTTCTATATGCGCTTGAATGATGACGAGAAAACCGTCCGTGCAATGGATATCCTTGCACCGAAAATTGGTGAAATTATTGGCGGCTCACAAAGAGAAGAACGCTTAGATGTCTTAGAACGTCGTGTGTTAGCCCAAGGAATGAAACCTGAAGATTTGTGGTGGTATCTTGATTTACGCCGTTATGGTACTGTTCCTCATGCTGGTTTTGGCTTGGGTTTTGAAAGACTGGTGCAGTTTATCACAGGGATGAGTAATATTCGGGATGTGATTCCCTTCCCCCGTACACCACAAAACGCTGAGTTTTAATATCACTATCAATGAGACGAACAAAACCCGCAAACGCGGGTTTTTTGTTGAGATTTTAAGATTCTTGCATCTGTTTTTGTAAAGCCTGAACTTGCTCAATAGATAACTCGGTAACTTGAGAAACTTGCTCTAAATCCATACCTATTTGCAGTAGGTTTAAAGCTAGCTTTCGTGTTGCTTCAACTCCACCTTCGGCTCTACCTTCTTTGAGAATTTCCTGATAAATGACTGATTCGCGCATAATCTCACTCCTGAGAATGGAAAAAACCACTGTTACGCGGTTTCATATTTTTCTTTCAGAGTCTTGCATATCTTGTTGTAAAGCCTGAATTTGCTCAATAGATAACTCAGTAACTTGAGCAATTTGCTCTAAATCCATACCTATTTGCAGTAAATTTAAAGCTAACTTTCGTGTTGCTTCAACTCGACCTTCGGCTCTACCTTCGGCTCGACCTTCAACTCGACCTTCGGCTCTACCTTCTTTGAGAATTTCCTGATAAATGACTGATTCGCGCATAATCTCACTCCTGAAAATTCTGCTAATTACATCTTTTTGTAAAACGATACCTGCTAAAACTGCGCTGGCGGTTGCTATGTTCCTTTGTAGCTGTTGATCTGTAATTGCTTCAACCGCCTTTGCTACTTCGTTTAATACCATTGTAGGATCTTTAGTCTGACTTAAGGCAGCGAATGGTAATAAGCCAGGAACAGTCATAAACCTTTCTGTTGGTTCTTCCCATAGGCGTATGACTTCAAACTCATGGTAAGTTTTCTCTAACCGAAAATCGCTTTTATTGACCAATGGAGAAGCGGTTTTTCGCAAATAGATTACTACTTGACGCATTTGTTTTTCAGGAAAACGCCGATACACCCTCACGCGATAATCTAACATCCGAAAGGGCATATCTTCATCTGCATCGGTTTGAAATTCGGTATGTAGCACTAGGTTATCTGACTGTAATAAGATTAACGAATCAGCGCGGATAGGTTCGTTAGATAGTTCCGTAGGACTTAACTCTGTTAGTTTAATCGGTGAACCTAGTAACCATGTTGCTAAATCATCTTTGAAATTTTCAGCAATAAATTTACAGATATTGTCATACATAATTTAAATAAATTAATAATTGAAGCTTAAGTAATATTAATTTTGTTGCAGTTAAATTTCCTAATACACATTAAAGTTTACTGAAGAAATGTAATTTGCAAGTTTTGCAGTTAGGATACTTAACTAAATTAGCTAACTCGTCTAATTGGGTGATAGCCTCTGCACCCTCACATTTCATTAACTCGCGGTCATCCCACATTTCCATCCAAGTAATCCCGTAGTCAGAGACTAAAAACCGAATTAAGTGCTTTTCTTCTAAACTGACCATGAAGGAAGCACTTCTCATTTGATCACCACAACTATAGAAAGACGTAGTATATCCTTTATTCTCCAGCGCGATCGCTAGGGCTTGCAAGTTAATTACCAAGTCGTGAATGAATGTCTGATGTTGTTGCGCTAATCTGATAAACATAAGTTTTCTCCTACTGCGATCGCAGTTAAGCTAGGACGAAGTGAAGATTGATCTTCAAGACGAAACAGAAGGGAACAGGGTTCTTAGATATTGTATTATTCTTCACTCAGTTTAGTTTTTCCCCGTCTTTCTGACTCGAAAAAGGGGTCTATGAAAGCCTGAAAGCTCCTTAGTTGCCTAGTTTAAAAGCTCATGGAGTTTTGTAAATGAAGCCACGCTAAAATAAGTTTTACAAATATGAAGCAATATTTAGCTAACGGTATCAGCATCGTCGCTATCCATGACTCAAAATTGACGATAACTTGCTTTTAGTGGAGTACACGCCAGCACAACCTTTCTATTTGCGTGCAACCATTGCTTAATTGCCGTTTGTAAATCTTGTAACTAGGGTATCCTAGCAACTCACTCAAAGGAATACCACGGTGCATTTTATCAATGTTTTCTGGCGAGTGGAAATTATCCGCATCACTAAATTCCCCGTTTCAGGATGCTGATGCTGCTAGCATTTGTCCTATAGAGGTCTTCGCAGAACCAAAAACACCCATAAGCGAAATAATCACTATCAAGTTTCAAGTAGCGAATGGCATCAAGGGTACATCTAAATTTCTACCCCAAAAGTTTGTCTAGTAATATTTTTTAAATAAAGGGTATGATTTTGAACTGTTGGTTTCCTGAAAAGCATCCAACAGATAATAAATCAGCAGTTACCAATGAAATGAAACCTAAAATTCTTTGTGTTGAGGAAATTCCAGAAAGTCAGCGCGCATCGCTACACCCCTATTTTTTCCTGCAATAATTAAGCTATCAGCTGTCAGCAGTCAGTTAACTTTTGTAAACCTGACGGCTGAACGCTGATAGCTAGTTAAGCCATTTGATTTTCAATCGCCCACCGCGCCAACTCAGTGCGGTTGTGGAGATTAGTTTTGCCCAACATATTAGAAACGTGGCTTTCAACGGTACGCTGACTAACATTTAATTCTTCAGCGATTTCTCGGTTAGCTAGACCCCTAGCTACAAACTGCACTACCTTGAGTTCAGTTGGGGTTAATTGCACATCAAAGGGAACTTGAATACGAGAACCGTTTTCTCCTCCTTTGGTTTGGTGTTCCTTCCAACGGATAGTTTGCTTCAGGGAAGATTCTACCTGTGCTACTAGTTCTTCCGGTTCAAAAGGCTTGACCATATAGACATCCGCACCTTTATTGAGACCTTTAACTCGGTCTGCACTTTGTCCTTTGGCCGAAAGGAAAAGGACAGGAATCCAACTGGTGCGTTCATTTTGCCGGACTTGTTCTACAAAGGTATATCCGTCCATTTCTGGCATCATCACGTCACAGATAATCATATCTGGAACATCATGTTCGAGAATCTCTAAAGCTTCTCGGCCGTTTTCTGCGGTGATGACTTCATATCCTCGGAATTCCAGATAGTCCTTCACCAGCAAGATGAGGTTAGGGTCGTCATCAATAAGTAAAAGTCGTTTGTGATCTTTCATGCTGGGCTCTTTCATAGCAGTGGCACTTGTCGCGCTTCGATCCATCAAGGTCTTGAATGGTTATCCTTATATGGTGGATTGTTGAGATGTTGTCATTTTTCCCACTTAACTTACCCTTGCTTGACATAAAGTCTCACAAGTAGTTTCCACTTTCTGTAAGACTGTTAGCTCATTGGCAATATTCTAGTAAGGATACGTAGAGCAGTAGTAATTATAATGCGCTATTATATATCCCTTTGAAAGTGGCGGGTGAAAAAACACTGATTAAATAATAATCTTTCTAGTTCACACTAGTTCACTCACTAAGTGTTGGCTTATGATGACCCTAGCGGTTAAACCACCTGCACTTCCATTGGCTGACTACTCTACAATACCCTACCAATGTTCAGCCTTAATCTTAAAATGTTTATCAGCAAGTAAGGGAGTTGTTGGCAAAGGATGGGTTAAAAACGCATATTCTTTCACCACCATTATGCCTATCAAGTGTTCTCGGACGATCCGCTCAATAACCTCCGGGTTTGCTTGGCGAAACCAGACACTATCCGGGTAGACAACTATTATCTATCTAGAACAACAAACTAGCAAGTAAAAACTCGTATTTTGTTGCACCAGGTCACTGTATTGTTACTCATCGAGCGGCTCTCTGATTACTGTTCTATACTAATTTCCCCACTTTGCAAATAAATTTGACCATATAAAAATATTCGTAACTTATAGAAAAAAACCTGAAAAATACTAATAATTAAGGATTTGTACCTACGCAACTAACTAAAAGGGTATAAAAATTAGTTATTTAGTCATTAATTATTAATCATTAGTAATTAGTCATTAGGGAACGGGGAACGGGGAACGGGGAACAGGGAATGGGGAATGGGGAATGGGGAATGGGGAATGGACTAATATTTATGCCCAATGCCCAATGCCCAATGCCCAATGCCCAATGCCCATTCATAGTTCGGAAACCCGTACACACTTAATTATTGCCATTGTGGGCTACTCTTCGATAAATTAGCACTCAGGAGTTGAGAGTGCTAACTCTGGAGAAATTGAAATTATGGCAGCTGTATCTCTAAGCGTATCTACAGTTAAACCTTTAGGCGATCGCGTTTTTGTAAAAGTAAGTGCGTCCGAAGAAAAGACCGCAGGTGGTCTATACTTGCCCGACACCGCTAAAGAAAAGCCCCAAGTAGGTGAAGTAGTCGCCCTTGGCCCTGGCAGACGTAATGACGACGGTAGCCGTCAAGAATTGGAAGTTAAAGTTGGCGATAAAGTGCTGTACTCCAAGTACGCTGGCACAGACATCAAGCTCGGCACTGAAGAATACGTACTGCTCTCTGAAAAAGACATTCTAGCAGTCGTTGGCTAAATGAGTGGTGCGGGTTACGGCACACAAAGCATAAGCATAAACCATGCCCAATGCCCCATGCCCCATGCCCAAATTAATTTTCAAAACCAAATTGACTCACACTACCTGAGATTAAGACACCTATGGCAAAGCGCATTATCTACAACGAAAACGCTCGTCGCGCCCTAGAGCGTGGTATCGACATTCTAGCTGAGGCTGTAGCTGTTACCCTTGGCCCCAAAGGTCGCAACGTAGTATTAGAAAAGAAATTTGGTGCGCCCCAAATCGTTAACGATGGTGTCACCATTGCTAAAGAAATCGAATTAGAAGATCATATTGAAAACACTGGCGTGTCTTTGATTCGCCAAGCTGCTTCTAAAACCAACGATGCAGCAGGTGACGGTACAACCACAGCTACCGTTTTGGCTCACGCCATTGTCAAAGAAGGTTTGCGGAACGTAGCCGCAGGCGCGAACGCTATTCTCTTAAAGCGCGGTATTGATAAAGCTACCAACTTCTTGGTAGAAAAAATTAAAGAACACGCTCGTCCTGTAGAAGATTCTAAGGCGATCGCACAAGTTGGTGCAATCTCTGCTGGTAACGACGATGAAGTCGGTCAGATGATTGCTGAAGCAATGGACAAAGTCGGTAAAGAAGGCGTTATCTCCTTAGAAGAAGGTAAGTCTGTAACTACCGAATTGGAAGTTACCGAAGGTATGCGCTTCGACAAAGGCTATATCTCCCCCTACTTCGCCACCGACCCAGAACGGATGGAAGCAATTTTCGATGAGCCTTACCTGTTGTTAACAGATAAGAAAATTGCGCTGGTACAAGATTTAGTACCCGTTCTAGAGCAAGTAGCTCGCGCTGGTCGTCCTTTAGTGATTATCGCTGAAGATATTGAAAAAGAAGCTTTAGCAACCTTAGTAGTTAACCGTTTACGCGGTGTACTCAACGTTGCTGCTGTCAAAGCTCCTGGATTTGGCGATCGCCGCAAAGCTATGCTGGAAGATATCGCTATCCTCACCGGCGGTCAACTCATCACCGAAGATGCTGGTTTGAAGCTCGACAACACCAAGCTCGATAGCTTAGGTAAAGCTCGCCGTATCACCATCACCAAAGACAGCACCACAATTGTTGCTGAAGGTAACGACGTTGCAGTTAAAGCGCGTGTAGAACAAATTCGTCGTCAAATGGACGAAACCGAATCTTCCTACGACAAAGAAAAACTGCAAGAGCGTTTGGCTAAATTGTCTGGTGGTGTAGCTGTAGTGAAAGTTGGCGCAGCTACCGAAACCGAAATGAAAGACAAGAAACTCCGCCTCGAAGATGCTATCAACGCCACCAAAGCAGCTGTTGAAGAAGGTATCGTTCCTGGTGGTGGTACAACCCTAGCTCACCTCACCCCTGAACTCGAAGCTTGGGCTAACAGCAACCTCAAAGAAGAAGAATTAACTGGTGCTTTGATTGTTGCTCGTGCATTACCCGCACCTTTAAAGAGAATTGCTGAAAACGCAGGTCAAAACGGTGCTGTAATCGCTGAACGCGTCAAAGAGAAGGAATTTAACGTTGGTTTCAACGCTGCTACCAACGAATTTGTAGATATGCTCGCGGCTGGTATCGTTGACCCCGCAAAAGTAACCCGTTCTGCACTGCAAAACGCTGCTTCTATCGCTGGTATGGTGTTAACAACCGAGTGCATCGTTGTTGACAAACCAGAACCTAAAGATGGTGCGCCTGCTGCTGCTGGTGCTGGCGGCGGTGACTTCGATTACTAATATTCTGTAGTCACATAAGTTTAAAAAATAGCTGCTTCCTGAACGGAGGCGGCTATTTTTTTGTCAACTTTTACCTTTCCAGAAAAATGGAAACTGCTAACATAAGATTTAAGCAAGAGAAATATTATTTTGAGGAAATTTAACTATGACTTTAATTAATCATCAACCTAATTCTCAAAAATTAACTGAAATTGTCAAAACCTTAATTGACAATAATCATCTTTATCAGGAAAATTTAGATAAACAGGAAATGATTGCAGAAATTACTCGTACTTTTAACCCTGTAGCTGTTCCTGATATTGATAGTATCTCTGAAGAGGAATTAACAAAAAGGATTAAAAGCATTTTATCTTTACATTTAGTTTCAGGAATGCTAAATGATTTGACTCCAGAGCAAATGCAACTTTTTGATGAATCTGTAAAACGAGGTTAGATGGGTTATTTATTAGATACTAATATTGTTTCAGCATCACTGAAACAAAATATTGAAATAGGATTAAAAATTACAGAAAAACGTCGCCAAGGTCAATTTATTGGCATTAGTGGCATAACTTACTATGAAATCCAAAGAGGACTTTTAAGAAGTAATGCCACTAAAAAACTAGCTTTATTTAAACAATTTTGCCAAGATTATCCTATATTATTTCTGGATGATATCAACATTTTTGAAAAAGCCTCAGAAATTCATGCTGATTTAACCAGAAGAGGTCAAATTATTCAGGATGCGGATATATTGATAGCTGCAACCGCCATAATTCATGATTTAATTTTGGTTTCTCATGATTCTGATTTAACTAGAGTGAAAGATTTACAGTTAGAAAATTGGTTAATTTTATAATAAAAAAATTAGACATAATTTAGATAAATTTAATCCTTAGAAATTATGCCTGCAAATATTTTGCCACTTTTATCTTGAGCTACTAATTGTTGAATAATATGCTCAACAATACTATTTAAGTCTTTCCGCCGACGAATAGAACGATTTCTGTCAAGTTGACCATATTTCAATAATTCCCTAACCTGCTCTCCTAATTCAGTCAGGTAAATTTTTAATTCTTCTTCACCTTGTTCACGTAAGATTCGCCGACATTCTGCTAATACAGCATCACCGTTTTCTAAATTATTAGAATCGTTGGTAGAATTGTATTTTGAATTTGGTAAATTATTATCTGATTGAGAGCTTAGACGATTGCTGAAATGCTTTTCTAAAGCTTTAGCTAATTTGGGTTCAGATTCTATAATATCTGCAATTGCCCTTAATAAACTTGCAATTTGTGAGGAATCCATTTATTTACCTACTCTTTGAATGAACTCTTGGGCTAATTCCATCATAGAACTATGGGAATCGTCATATTTTTGTCTATATGTCAAATAATTACTCAATTCTAAACCTTCCGCAATTCTGGCTCTTTCTAGAATTTTCGTTTGAAATACTGGTGGATAAAAAGGATTTGTAACAATTGAGTTTAAATTTTCACTTTGATGGGCTATGGTTCGGTTATAACGAGAGATTAAAATCCCCACTGGTTTTAGGTTGTATTTATCAATTTGCTTTAGGACTAGCTCTACTCCGTGCATTGACATTCTATTTGGTACACAAGGTATTATGCAATAATCACTAGCGAGGAATGCACTTTTAGTCACTTGGTTAATATTTGGTGGACAGTCTATTAAAACATAATCATAATTTTTCAATAAAGGTTTGATAATTTTCCGAATAAGGTCAACAGGTCTTAAATTAATAGAAGGATAGTCGCGTGGTAAATCTTCCTGAATCTCAAATAATCTGGGGCTACTAGGTATAAGATGTAAGCAAGTAAAAGAATTTCTGTTTCTGACGTTTGATATATTTTCTTTGACGATAAAATCTTGATGTTGAAAGTTGTCTAAGAAATATTCAGGATCTTGAAATAAATATGGCAAAGTGACTTTTCTTCTTTCAAATTGCTTTTCCCAAACTTCTTCAGACATCAGTGCGCCAGTCAAATTAGTTTGAGGGTCGAGATCAATGGCAAGTACCCGTTTGCGGTACATGGTATCGCCTGCTAGATATTCTGCCAAGGCCATAACTATCGTAGTTTTACCTACCCCACCCTTGAGGTTACAAACACTAACAACTTTAGCTGTCATATTTTTCGGTATATAGAATAGATAGTTTTATATTTCCCTGAAAAATTAACGATTTAAATTACATAAGAAAAGCAAATACATAATCTTGATTCTATTTACACAAATTATGAGTAAAATTTTATCGAATTTATCACGGGTTTGTCCTTTGAAAAGGATTCGATTTACAAATTATTATGGTGGGATATAAGGTGGGGTTCTTTAATTTATCAAGACATAAGTTCAACTTGCAGCCAAAAGTTCATCAAGTTTATTTTTTAAGTCTGGGGATGCCATTAATGGATTGTAAATTTCTCCCTCATAAGGTTGCCAAACATAACCAGAACTAAAAATTCTAAAAACTTTTAATGCTTCAACTTCCTGTTCAATTTTTTTGGCTAACACTAATCCTGGGATAGATAAATTAGGTAAGTCTTCAATCAGTTCACTATAGGTTCTAAATTCATCAACTTCCACACCTACTAAAGCATAACGAAATGGCGGAGCAAGGCGGAGATGTTTATAGAGCAAAATACCTAATTCTGTCATTAAATAAGCACTTTCAGGGCTGTCTATTCCTAGTTCACTAATATTATTGGGGTAAACGCGACACCACCAATTGTTTTCGATATCTTGAAAAGTATCTGTACGACATAGGCATCGGCTACCATTTGAGAGTATCAATATTTGCTCCATAAAGTGTTGAGCAAATTTACTGGCACTGATTTCTTCAGATCCACATTCTGCTGATAAGCTAAATATCCATGCCATGTATGTAGCCTCCTATTGTTATATTCCTAATCAATTCTTTCCCAATGGTTTTGGGTGTTTGCTAAGGCTAATTCGTACCTTTCTAGAGACATTGTAACTTTTGGCAAAATGCTAACGTGCGTTGGGCTATCCTGAATAGCTTGTAAGTCTCCAGTAATCATGTTGTCATCAATTTGCCATAGTGGATCTTTTCCAGTTCCACCAAATTTTGCAGGTTTGCGAAATGCTGGTAAACCTTCAATGGAGAGTGAAACGGACATTCCCTTTGTATCCCTGATAGCGACAGTAACAAGCTCTCCTCGAAACTCGCGCTCCGACTCTGCTAACAAATATCCTTGCTCATTCAGATAACCTACAGGCATTTGCTCAACATTTATATCAATACTCGGTCTAACTCCCAATAGTCTCGCACTCCGACCGATTTTAGGCTTACCATTTTGCTCTGCCATGCCTCGATAGTATAGTTTTACCATTAGCTAATACAGAATTTTAGATACAAGTCATATTAATCATGATGTCTTTTGAAGTATTATTATTTCAAAACATTATAATTTACGGTTTAATGCACGACTTTTTTTATTAAGACTGTAGAGTGCGTCAGAATAAGTAATTTATTAATATTTGAAAATATTCTGTAACTGACGCACCCTACAAACTATAATAATTATTATTATTTTTATTCATCTGTGAAAAAATCTAAATCTATTTTTTTAATTTCATAAGTTGATATAGTTGATACTCCTACATTGTTATCAATCATTAACTGAGCTAGTTCCTGACCATCTATTAACACAATTTTGCTGTCGATTAAAGCTACATAATCTTTTGCGTCTTGTGAGAATTTTGAAGTTGTAATAAAAACTCCTTTTCTAGCCCTTTGTCCATGTAAAGCACCAACAAATTTTTGAATTTCTGGTCTGCCTACAACAGTAGCATCCCATCTTTTAGCCTGAATATAAACAATATCTAACCCTAATTTATCTTCTTTGATAATTCCATCTATTCCACTGTCACCACTTTTACCTATAGCCTTTCCTGCATCACGCCTTGAACCGCCATATCCCATTGTGACAAGCAAATCCACTACCAATCTTTCAAAGAAATCTGGAGAACAACTTTTAACACGGTTGATAATTTCTATCTCTAGCTCTTGTCGGATTTGATGATATCCACGTTCTATAGATTCTTGAGGAGTGTTGTCTAAAATGGCAACATTATTAGATAAATCTTCAACTGTCTCAACTAGAGAATTACTGCTATTAGCTATTTTTTTTGTGTTTTTGAATTGAACGTACTCAGGAAATTGTTCAAGAAATTGTAGATTTATTACTAGTGGATTTTTATGTAATATTTGAGAACCACGGTTAGTAATTTTGAAAAATCCTCTTTTGGGAGATTCTAATAATCCTGCTTTTATCAAATAAGTCTTTGCCCATCCTACGCGATTATCAAATATTGCCTGCTGCCCACTTGGTAACAGTTCTTTCCTTTCTTCATCGGTCAATTTAAACTCATTAGCTAGAGCTTCAATAGTTTCTCTAAGAGAATGTTCCTGTTCATCACTTGCATACTGGAGCAAAGGAAGCATAATTGTTTGGAAGTCAGGTATCGTCATAGCCATCGTTGAGATACTGAAAAACTTAGTTTCATCATATACTAATAAATCAAGGCTATTAGTAGAGTAAATACTTAGTTAATTAATAGATTACTGGTAATTAGAACAAAAGGATAAACTTTGAGTTACGACAACGCTTGTAAATATTTAGCTGAACAGTATCCAGAGGATTTTGTGCGCTGGTTACTGGGAGTAGATGCACCACAAATAGAAGTCTTAAAAACAGAACTGACGCTTGAACCAATTCGCGCTGATTCTGTGACATTTCTACGCACAGCAAACCGAATTTTACATATTGAATTTCAAACTCTAGCAACATCTAATCCACCGCTTAATTTCCGAATGCTTGATTATTCAGTCAGGTTAAAGCGTCAATATCGATGTTCTGTAGCGCAGGTAGTGATATTTTTGCAAGAAACGACTAACGAAGTCGCATTTACTGAAGAATATCGAGACGACACTACCAGTCACAATTATCGGGTTATTCGTCTTTGGGAGGAAGATTCAGCAAAATTTCTAGCAAATCCCGCACTATTACCTCTAGCAACTTTAACCCGAAGCAACTCACCATCAGGTCTACTTACCCAAGTTGCTGAACAAGTCGCTAAAATTTCAGATAGAGAGGAACGACAAAATATTGCTGGGTGTACAGAAATTATTGCTGGTTTGCGGTTTGGGAAAGATTTAATTCGTCAACTGTTAAGGGAGGATATTATGCGCGAGTCTGTAATCTATCAAGATATTTTGCAACAAGGAAAAAAACAAGGTAAAGAAAGTTTGATTTTACGTCAAATCAATCGGCGTTTTGGAGAGATTGAAACTCCATTAATTGAACGGGTTCGGAATTTATCTGCTGACGAGTTAGAAGATTTAGGAGAGGCGTTATTTGATTTTTCGGAAGTTGGTGATTTAGAAGTATGGTTAAATCAGCGAAATTAAATAGTATCAGTTTATGCCAATAAAAAAGTAGCTGTCTAAAAACAGCTACTTGGTGATGGGTATTAAACTACCATTTATATTTAATCCAGTCGTAAATCTCTAAGTATTCTGCTCCTGGTTGATTCCATGAGTAATCATACTTCATACCCTGAATCGCTAATTGTTGAAACTCTTCAGGGGATTTGTACCACAAATCAATTGCCCGATTCATGGCTGATTCTAACGCATAGTTATCTGTCTCATAAAATACATAACCATTACGTTTTTCTGGTGAATGATTTTGGTCGTAGTCTCGATCAAATACTGTATTCACTAGTCCACCGACACCGCGCACAATGGGAACAGTACCGTACTTCAAACCAATCATTTGAGTTAAACCACAAGGTTCGTAATTGCTGGGAACAACAATCATATCTGCACCTGCATAAATTAGGTGAGATAATTCTTCATTAAAGCCCAGTTCTAAATGAACATCTGGATTATTATTTAGAAATGCTTTTTCATGACGAAAATGAGCGTTGATTCCTGCTTCTGTCGCAGAACCTAGTAAAACAAATTGTGCTTCTTTATTCAAAGCATGATAAATGGCATGGTGAACAAGATGCACACCTTTTTGATGATCTAATCTGCCAATGTAAGCGATGATTGGTTTATCTGATGGTTGCAGCAATAGCCGCTCACGTAAAGCTTTTTTGTTATATAGTTTTTGTTCAAAATCATCGGTGGTATATTTATAGGGTATGTAACGGTCAATTTCTGGATTCCAAAAATCGTAATCAATACCGTTAAGTACGCCTTTAAATTTCTCTCGATGCAAGTACAAAGTATGACCTAAACCACAACCAACTTCTGTTTGTTCAGCTTCTATGGCATGGTTAGGCGAAACTGTAGTGACTGCATTGGAATAAACAATTCCCCCTTTCATATAGTTCAAGGCGAAGGGGTTAAAGTTGTCCCGCAGTTTGTCGTATTGGAAGTAATAAGACTCACGATTTAAACCTGTAGCCCAGAGAGTTTTAACACCACCAATTCCTTGATGTTTAAAGTTGTGAATGGTGTAGCAAACCCGTTGATGATCCATGCCATGATATTTGTAAATCTCATAGAGCATGACGGGAACTAAGCCTGTTTGCCAATCATGGCAATGGATGATATCAGGACGTTTATTGCTTTGATGGAGAAATTCTAAAGCGGCTTTGCTGAAGAAAGCAAAGCGCATATCGTCATCATCACAACCGTAATAGCAACCACGATTGAAGTAATTATCTTCTGAGTGGGGTTCGATGAAGAAACACACTCGCCCATGTACCCAACCGCAATAAACGGTGCAGTGAATTGCCCCACCATACCAAGGTACATATAAGTTGAGGTAGGCTTCATGTAGTCCCCAAATATGGTCGTAACGCATACAATCATACTTGGGTAAAATTAGTTCGACGCAATTGCCCCGAATGTCTAATTCCCGACTCAAACCGTAAACGACATCCCCTAAACCTCCTGCTTTGATTACAGGAGCGCATTCCGAGGCAATCTGTACTATGTACATCCGTAGTCCTCGCTTTACAAAACTTTATCTTACTATACCTCTCAGTATATGAAAGATGTACTCATTGACAAGCGAGTGTGGGAATGATAAGTGGTGATAATTTACCAGAAACCTGGATTTAGCTGATGGATGTTCAAGATTTCTTGACTTGATGAGAGTGGTAATTTGAAACGCAGGGGGCGCGGAGTTAAATGCAAAGTTACGTGGAGAGTGTTTTAGATTTTTTCTTTTGCGCCTAGCATTTGTAGGAGTTTGTCTGTGTTGTCTAAGTCGCCTACTAAACGACGGATGGGGTGTGGCCAAACTTTGACTAGGGTGGGAGTGGCGGATACTTGATCGATTTCTGCTTGTTCGGGATTGGTTAACACGTCGATGACTTTCATTGTATAGGGGTATCCTAGCGATCGCTCTAATTGTTCATGCAGATTCTTAAGGATACGTTCTGTGTTAGCACTGTGTCCGGCAACGAACAAACGCAGGACATAGGTTTTGATTTGGGCTTTTTGGATTGTCCTGGCTGGGGGATGATATCTGGGGACTGGTTCGGAAAGGTCTAAATTGATAATTAAGTCGTGGTCTTCCCACAGTTGAGGAAATGCTGTGCGATAAGTTGACAGTACCATGCGATCGCACAAACCATCCTGCCAAGGTGCAGGTTGCCACACTAAGTCACCTGTATCAAAAATCGCATTCAGTAGAGCTTGATGCCGCATCACAACTGGGTAAGCTTCCGCAAAAGTTTTCACCTGCTGGGTTTGGGGATCTAACCAATGGTCAATTGTGGCTGTATAACAAGGAACTAGAAAGTGGGGCGGTTCTGGTAAATCAAGAATTTCCTGTAAAGCAGTACATAAATGGGAATGCCATCGACCTTGTTTATTGGGGTCGATGCAGTAAATTAAATCTCCTGCTGGTGTAAAGAGGGCTATGCCCTTAAATAACTGAGGTTGAAATAGTTTATCTGTAGTCAAGTTAATTAGTTAGTTCTGGGAACTGGGCATTGGGCATGGGGCATGGGGCATGGGGCATTGGGCATTGGGCATTGGGCATTGGGCATTGGGCATTGGGGTAAATATTTCCCCCTTGTCTTCCTTGTCTCCCCTGTTTCCCCTACACCCTTACACCCCTACACCCCTACACCCCTCCTCTGTTAGACTCTACCTCGCAGGAATTGAGCCATTTCGTTAGGTGTTGGGGACATTTCTAGGGCTGTTTCTTCAGTGATGCGACCGTCTTGATAGAGGTTGAGCAATGACTGATTCATAGTAATCATACCGTCAAAACCAGCTTGCTTCATCAATTCAGAAATTTCATCATACTTACCATCTTTGACCCATTCTTTGACTGCTTCTGTATTAATCAGGATATCGTGGAAGGCTGCCCGCTTACCGTCAGTTGTCCGACACAAGCCTTGGGCAATAACTGCTACTAAAGATTCTGCCAGTGCTACCCGCATGGCATCTTGTTCTTCCCCGGAATAGAGGTTCAAAATCCGTTCAATAGTTTTTACTGCACTGTTCGTATGTAGTGTTCCCATGACTAAGTGACCAGTCTGAGCCGCTTTTAGGGCTGTGTTGACTGTTTCCTTGTCCCGCATTTCACCCACCAGAATCAAATCTGGATCTTCCCGCAAGGCTGCTTTTAAAGCATTGTCAAATTTGCGGGTGTGCATTCCTACTTCCCGTTGCTTAACTAAAGATTTACGGCTTTGATGCACAAATTCCACCGGGTCTTCAATAGTAATAATATGTTTAGCCATTTCTCGATTAATGTAATCAATCATGGCTGCCATTGTTGTTGATTTACCAGAACCAGTAGGCCCAGTTACTAAGATTAAGCCTTTGTGATAGTGACAAATATCTCGAAATACTGGGGGTAATCTTAACTGATCAATAGACAGGATTTTTAAAGGAATTAACCGCAGCACCATTGCATAGCCTTTGAGAGAGTCAAAGACGTTAATCCGTACACGGGCAAATTCATACTGAGTTGCACCATCAAATTCCAAGTGTTCTTGAAATCGTTGAATTTCTGACTCAGTCATAATCTCTCGTAACCAACTCATAAAAGTTGATTTGTCCGTTTCTGGGTAATCAGTTGGGTTAATCTCACCTCGGTTACGGAAGCGAGGTACTTCACCTATTCCCAAGTGAATGTCAGAATACCCATTATCAAAGGCTTCTCTAATAATCTCCGCTAAACTTAGCCCTGAACTATTAGCACTAACTACAGGCATCGGTGGTGGCGTTCCCGGACGATGAGCCGCAGCAGGCGCAGGAGTTGGGGGCGGTGGTACGGGTTGTCCAGCACTTCTATTCACTGACGACATATCCAATGTTTGCGTATATTGGCGTTGCGTCATCACATTTGGTGGTGGTGGGGGCAATGGCGGTGCTGGTGGGACATTCCGAGCAACAACAGGATTGGAATTTGATGGCTGCTGTGATTCCGTCATATAACTTTAAATTTTTGTAGGTTAAGTATTCAATGAGTCAAAAGATCGGTGGAAACGTTCTGAAGGTTCTCAGGAAGGCAATTTGAGGTTTCTGATTTATCTGAGGACTATTAGTAATATTTCGTTACATTTGCCTCGGTTGTGTGTATAACTTATAACTCTGGCTGATAATATAAAAATTGTAACCTCCTTTATAAACTGGTTTATCCTAAGAGTTTCTTAAAAAACCTCAGTAAATATATTGGTAATTTTGAGTGATTTTTTACGCTTTTATCGCTTGTGGCTAGAGATATGAGTATTAAATGAGAAGATTTTGTCTATGGTGACTATAAGTAACTAGCAAATAACAGCAAAATCATCTGTAGATAATTTGTTGAGCTTCCTAAGAGAATTATGAGAAACATCGTCAATTTGTATAAGAAATGTTAAGAGCAATGTAACTCAAAAGTCGTCAATAAACTTTTTGGTCAAATGACTTTTGCCTTCTATACCTTTAGAGAGATATCGAAAGCTATATTTATGGTGAAATGTGAACTTAACTTTACATTCATAATTGCAAAAAATTAATTGTAAAGTTTAATAAATAAACGCTCATTTTCTCACAGGGGTTTTATATACTGAAACTTCATTGAATCAATTCAGTAGCTTGCCAAAAGCGAGATATTACTGAAACTAAATTTTGCTGTGTACTTAGGAGGACAAGTCATGGTTTTAGCTCAGAGTTCTAATCTCGAAAAGACCTACTCCTTGTTAATGATTAAAAGTTTCTTGATATGGACTTTTACATTGGCAGTATGCTTGTTGGTTGTCGGATTTCCATTAGTAGTATTAATGGCTACGGTCGGATGTTTGTTGTCGATTGTGCTGCAATCTGTAATGCCTGTTAGTGCAGTATTACTTGTTGCAGGTGGCTTAATTATGTTGAATGTGATGGCAGTTTTGATTGCTGCTGGTGTGCTGACCTTTAAAGGTGTACATCCAAAAGAAATTCAATGGTTAAGCTGGTTGCATGGAGGAGAAGCAGAGCAAATGCAGACAACTGTATATGCTGCTTGCCCATTAACTTGTGATCTCAAACTATAAATATTCTGAAAAATTCGACAAAAGCATCTGCCCGGTTCAGCCGGGTTTTTTCATGTTTAGGGGAATTAGGGGTGTAGAGGTGTAGGGGAAAGAGAGACAAGATAGAGAAACTGTTATCTAATGACTATTGACTAATAACTATTAACTAATAACTATTAACTAATGACTATTAACTAATGACTATTGACTAATGATTAATCAAAAACGTATTTGCATTATCTTGGGAACACGTCCAGAGGCAATTAAACTAGCTCCGGTGATTCAAGTATTTCAGGAATCGCCGGACTTTGATTTACAGGTGATTTTAACTGGACAGCATCGGGAGATGGTTGAGCAAGTGATGCAGCTGTTTAATTTAAAGGCAGATGATGATTTAGAGATTATGCAACCTCAACAGTCTCTGAGTGATATCACTTGCCGCAGTTTGCGAGGTTTAGAGCAATTATTCCAGAAAAATAAGCCAGATTTAATTATTGTACAGGGTGACACGACTACAGCTTTTGCGGCAAGTTTAGCAGCGTTTTATCAAAAAATCCCTGTTGGTCATGTTGAAGCAGGTTTAAGAACTGATGATTTATTAAATCCGTATCCAGAGGAAGCTAATCGACGGTTGATTTCACAAATTACGCAGTTACACTTTGCGCCAACTGCCTTGGCTGTAGAAAACTTAGAGCGTTCTGGGGTTTTGGGTGAGATTCATTTAACTGGCAATACAGTTATTGATGCGCTGTTAAATGTCGCTGCTACTCAACCTGCTTGTAATGTGCCTGGTTTAGATTGGAGTTCCTATCGGACTTTATTGGCTACTGTGCATCGACGGGAAAATTGGGGTGAACCACTACAAGCGATCGCCCAAGGTTTTTTACAAATCTTAAACAAGTTTCCTGATACCGCTTTACTTCTACCCTTACACCGCAACCCAACGGTGAGAGAACCCTTGCAAGCACTGTTAGGCGATCATCCCCGCGTGTTTTTAACTGAACCCCTAGATTATGCCGAACTAGTGGGAGCAATTGGGCGATCGCATTTTCTCTTAACTGATTCCGGTGGCTTGCAAGAAGAAGCCCCCAGTCTCGGAAAACCAGTATTAGTCCTCCGAGAAACCACAGAAAGACCAGAAGCTGTGGCTGCGGGTACAGCTAAATTAGTA
The DNA here is from genome assembly GCF_058172895.1 of Aliinostoc maniaoense. Classification (NCBI taxonomy): domain Bacteria; kingdom Bacillati; phylum Cyanobacteriota; class Cyanophyceae; order Nostocales; family Nodulariaceae; genus Aliinostoc; species Aliinostoc maniaoense. The sequence continues at coordinate 1,532,782 of NZ_CP187952.1, forward strand.
GGTACTGCTAGTGATAGTATTGCGGCGGCTGCCGATGAGTTACTCACTAACCCCGTAGCATACGAAACAATGGCTAACGCCATTAATCCCTTTGGGGATGGTCACGCAGCCGAATATATTTTGCAGATTGTTAGAAAATACTTTGGGATTGGGGATTAGGGATTGGGGATTGGGGATTGGGGATTGGGGATTGGGGCAGAAAAATTCAAGAGTTTTTCTCTCCTTCCTTGTCTCCCTTGTCTCCCTGCCCCCTGCCCCCTGCCCCGATGCCTATCCTCTTAACAAAGCACTGCGAGTTTCCGGGCCAACTATGCCATCTACACGCAAGTCATTCTTGGCTTGAAATTCCCGGACTAGCCGAGCGGTGACAGGGCCGTAATAACCTGTAGGTTGAATGCCTAAAACTTTCTGCACTTCTGATACAGCCTGACCTTTAGAGCCAAGACTCAAAGTTACAGGGCCACCAGTAGGTGTAGTTGGTCTAGTAGGTGTAGAGGCGGTTCTAAATAAAGCACTGCGAGTTTCCGGGCCGACTATGCCATCTACACGCAATTTATTATTAGCTTGAAACTCCCGGACTCGTCGAGTAGTCACAGGGCCGTAATAGCCTGTTGGGTTAATTCCTAAAACTTTCTGTACTTCAGATACAGCTTGACCTCTAGAACCAAGACTAAGGTTGACACGGCCTCCCACCCCAGCATTATTCATAGGTTTGCTGGAATGAGTAGTGGTAGACATATTACCCACCCATTTAGCGGATACATATCTATTTGTGGATAGACGAGCAAAACCATTTACTGTCCCAGTGGTTGTGATTTTAGTGCCGTTGGGCAAACAATCTACAACTTTAGAATTGAGGTTGGGATCTACACGCACATTCAAACAAGTGCCGTTAGTTCTGACATAGGCTGCTAAAGCTGCTGGAGCTTGAGTAATAGCTGCTAAAAATACCATGCACCCAGCTAAAGACAACCAAGCCGACGATTTCAGGAGTTTGTGCCAATTGAAGTCAAATTTGGGAAATTCGTAGTCAATATATTCTGCTTGGCCATTCGCCTCTTCGTTGGCAATAACCATAGAGGAATAAGCGATATATTCCATTGGTGAACACCTTTATTTAGTAAAGATTAAAACTGTACAGAGAATATTGAGTTTTTGTATTTTTAACTACTCTATATTTATCATAAGTTGTTTTTCTGTGGGGATGGTCGAAAATCAGGGAAATTATGAAAATTGTTACAGAAATAATTGGCGATCGCACTATGAAAAGGGATGTAGGGGTTTAACGGTGTAGGGGTGTAAGGGAAAGACTTTTTGATGTTTTCTTGTGTACGCAGCCATCATGGCTACTTTTGAATATTTCTCTCCTTAATTAGACTGAGACAAAAGTCATAAAATCTTAATTTATCTCCTGAGATAAAACTAATTTGTCACTTCTTAAAAGTAAAAAAAACATCAGTCCGAATCTGATTACCATTACGCCATACTTCCACTTTCTCTGGACTGACTAAATAAGAGAAACTGCCGTTATTTGCTTGATATTGATTTTGACCAATGTGCCAAGCTGGTATTTTGACTGACTCGTTAACGAGTTGTTTTAACTGACCGATATAAAATAACTGACCGTTTTCTTGGCAGACTTGGACGAGTGTATTTTTGGTTTCACCTTGTAAGAGGGTGACACCATGACATTTTGTATCTGTTACAGGTGCAACAGCCACGGGAATGGGTATAGATTGGGCAGGTGAAACTGCTTGTGTAATTGGGGGTGTGGTACTTGGTCGGGGTTTATGAAGTTGAGAGCCACCAGCCGCCACGGGAGAAGTTTGTGGTGATGGAATATTGCTAGCGATCGCAGATGTTAACAAACGTTGAGGATCAGCCGCAACTCGACCATTGGGATAAATTTCAAAATGTAAATGTGGTGCAGTGCTATTACCAGTAGATCCCATTTCAGCAATAATTTGGCCTTGTTTAACCTGTTGACCTTTGCTGACCAATAAACGCCGGTTATGACCATAGACTGTCACACTACCGTTATGATGTTTAATTTCTATAGCATTGCCTAATCCCCATTCATCCCAACCGGCTTTCGTGACTGTTCCTGCTGCCGCCGCTACAATTGGTGTTCCAGATGGTGCAGCAATATCAATACCTTCATGTTGATACTTGCGGAAGCCTTGAGAGATATATCCTGTGGTTGGCCAAATTAACTCAGCTGTAGGAATAGGTGTTTGTTGAATTGCAACTTGAGTCAAGGCACTCGTATTAGTAATTAGTACGGTGCTTAATGAAATTAATGCTGTACAGCCATAAGTACAGGCTTGCAAGATAGTATTTTTTGTCACAAGTTTTAATCCTTGCAAATATAGTTTAGATAATCTTTATATATTCGTCTGTTCAAGATAACACTGGAAAAAACAGGATAAAATCCGTAAAATTTATTACTTTTATAGATGTTGTATCTCACATAGACGAAGATGGTCATGAGAAAGTGTCAGGCAGCGATAATTTGTGCAAGGATAGCAAAAAATCCTGCTGTCTTACTCAATTCATCCCAATTTTACTTAAGTAAAATTACTGTAAAACTATGTATTAAATATATGATATGATTAATGTAATCAATTGTGACTATTAGTACTATCTAACCCATAGATAGAGGGGATAAACCAGAAGTTAAGGGGAGAATATCAAAGAAATACACAAATAAAAACCTATGTTTGTCGAAATGCACCCTTATATTGGTCTGATAGAAGCAATTAAACAACGTCGTGCTGCTAGATCATTTAAACCCAATGCTATCCCTGAAGCAATTTTAAGAGAAATCCTAGAACTTGCATTAGAAGCACCATCAGGTTTTAACCTCCAACCTTGGCGATTTATTATAGTCAAAGAACAAGAAAATCAAGAAAAACTCCAAGCCTGCGCCTTTAATCAACGCCAAGTAAGTGAAGCACCAATTGTTTTAATTTGCTGTGGTGACAGACGTGTAAAACAAATAGAAAATATTACCTCTGTCATCCAACTAGGGGAAGAACAGGGAATTATGACTCCCAGCTACGCCAACTATATGCGTTCTAGCATTCCAGAGTTCTTCACCAACCATCCCAGTTTCGAGACAATAGAAGCCTGGACAAATCGCCACACCATGATAGCTGTAGCCTACATGATGATTGTGGCTAAAAGCTTTGGTGTTGATAGCTGTCCAATGGAAGGATTTAATAGCGAGGCAATCAAAAAAACATTTCAAATCCCTGAAGAACTTGATATTTGCTGCTTACTAGCCCTAGGCTACGCTGCCGAACCCTTCAAAGAATATGGCGGACGCTTTCCTCTCAACCAAGTATGCTTTCAAGAAAACTACAACCAACCCTTCCCAATACATTCTTAAAAAACTCCGCGTTCCTCTCCTCTGCGCTAACCCCGCGCCACGGCAGTCGCTACCCTGCGGGAACGCTCCGCGAACAAGTCGGCATTCGCCCTTGGCGTTGCCGTTCGCGTTAGCGTCTCTGAAGGAGAAGGCTAGCCGCCCAACGCGCTGCCTCCCCTTTGCGTTTAAACCCTAACCCACCTGCAACCCCACCACAGGAACTTGCAAAAACTCCCGCACCCGTCGCAGATAAGTCTCTGCATCCTCCAACATCGGGAAATGCGCCGTATCAGGAATCACCACAAATTCCACCTTGTCATTTAACGCCGCCGCTTGTCGCCCCATTTGTGCCGGAATAATTTGGTCATACTCCCCAGAAATCATCAAAGTAGGCACTTGCAACTTAGCAAACTCTTGGGGCATTAATTCCGCCTGCGCCTTACTCACGGAAGTAAAAATAGTACCTAAAGCCGCATCATAATCAGCATCGAGAAAATCTTGTAAAAAAGCCTGACGCTCAGATTTCGGTATAGGACGATTTAAAAATCTCGCCATAAACATCTTGTCAACCAATGGTATCTTTGCTAACCATTTGGGGCGAAACTTGACTACATACCCACCAAACTTATGAAAAGAAGTAAAAGCTTTTTCGTCATACTCAAAAATCCCACTACAAGTCAAAATTCCCTTTTCGACTCGTTGGGGATACTGATTAAAAAATAAAGCAGCAACGGAAGCACCCATTGAATGAGCATTCACATAAACACGCTGAAGATGCAATTCATCTAACAAAACTGCCAAATCTTCAGCATATTCTTCCAATTCGTAGGTTAATTCTTGAATAGCTGGGGATGTCTCCTGGTTTGACTCTGACTCAGCAACACCTTTACTAGCTTGAACCACTGTCGGTTTACCACTAGAACGCCCAAAACCCCGCAAATCGTAGAGTAAACAATCAAATTCGTCTACTAAAGCATTAGCTGTACTTTTCCAGTACCTAGCAGAACCAGCCCAACCATGAACAAACACCATCACAGGCTTTGTCAAATCATCAGATGGCTGTTTCACCCACTCATAATAATGCTCAACCCCACGAACACTGATGTAAGGCATTGATCAAAATTCCATCATAGTCAAAATAATTCGTAATTCGTAACTGTTAACCCAAGCCATTGATTCCTTCAATAACCAAAGGGATTATACAATTTTAATGACGAATTACGAATTACTAATTACTAATTATGCTGATTCTGGCTTGGGCAAAGAAGATGGGTGTACTATGAGTTCAGCTGTTGAGCGTTTCTCCACCATTTCCCGTGTGACTGTGCAACGTGTCACGTCTTTACGAGATGGCAACTCGTACATTACATCTAGCATTAGTTCTTCCACAATACCCCGTAACGCTCTCGCGCCAGTTTTCCGCCGATAAGCTTCTTGGGCGATCGCTCTTAAGGCATCTGGTTTAAAATCTAGCTGGACGTTATCCATCTTCAGCAGTTTTTGGTACTGCTTGACTAAAGCACTGCGCGGTTGAGTCAGAATCGCCATTAAAGCTTCTTCATCTAGGGGATCTACCACCGCTACCATTGGTACACGGCCGATAAATTCGGGAATCATGCCAAATTTGACTAAATCATCTGGTTCAAGATGACGCAGTACATCTGCTGCCCGTTTTTCTTTCGATTGCCCCTCCCCTGGTTGCACAAAGCCTATTGACTTTTTGCCTGCTCTCTGCTCTACAACCTTTTCTAACCCTACAAAAGCTCCACCACAAACAAAGAGGATATTGCTGGTATCAATTTGGATGCAGTCTTGATAAGGGTGCTTACGTCCGCCTTGGGGTGGCACATTGGCAATTGTGCCTTCCAACATCTTGAGTAAGGCTTGCTGTACACCTTCCCCAGACACGTCACGGGTAATTGAGGGGTTTTCACTTTTCCGGGCGATTTTGTCAATTTCGTCGATGTAGATAATCCCTCGCTGGGCTTCTTCTACGTCTAAATCAGCTACTTGTAGCAGTCGTAGTAGAATATTTTCCACATCTTCCCCTACATACCCTGCCTCTGTGAGAGTCGTAGCATCAGCAACTGCGAAGGGAACATCCAAAATTTTGGCGAGGCTTTGGGCGAGGAGAGTTTTACCACAACCAGTAGGCCCAATTAAGAGAATATTGGATTTTTGCAGTTCTACGGCATCGTCAGCACCATTTTTGCCACTGCCTTTCGACTGCAATATTGCCAGCCGCTTGTAGTGGTTATAAACAGCCACAGATAAAACCTTTTTGGCTTCATCTTGTCCGATGACGTGTTCGTCTAGGTATTTCTTAATTTCTCTCGGTTTGGGTATTTGGTTTAAGGAGAGACTGGAAGAACGGGCGCGGCGTTTTTGGGGTGGTTCTGATTTTGGTGCTGGTTGTGCCGCCGCCCCATTAGTATCTAGCAACTCCTCATCTAGTATTTCATTACACAAGTCAACGCATTCATCGCAGATGTAGACTCCCGGCCCTGCGATTAACTTACGCACCTGCTCTTGAGACTTGCCACAAAACGAACATTTTAAATGGGAGTCGTACTTAGACATACCAGCCTCTTATTTGACAATGGTGACATTTTCCCCTGCGGTGGGAAGATTTTGTCTGGTGATCACTTGATCAATTAAACCGTAGTTTTTTGCTTCCTCTGCCGACATAAAGAAGTCGCGGTCAGTATCTGCTTCAATTCTTTCTAAGGGTTGACCAGTGTGTTTAGCTAATAACTGATTTAATAGTCCCTTGATGTAAAGAATTTCTCTTGCTTGGATTTCTATGTCAATAGCTTGCCCTTGCGCTCCCCCCAGAGGTTGGTGAATCATAATCCGGGAATCAGGTAAGGACATCCGTTTACCAGGAGTTCCGGCTGTGAGCAGAAATGCTCCCATGCTTGCGGCTAATCCAAAACATATGGTAACAACATCGGGACGTATCTGCTGAATTGTATCATAGATTGCCATGCCTGCGTAGACTGAGCCGCCGGGAGAGTTAATGTACAGTTGAATGTCTTTTTCTGAGTCTTCAGCGTCTAAGAACAACAACTGGGCGACAATTGTGTTAGCTACGGCATCATCTATGGGTGTTCCCAGAAAGATAATGCGCTCACGCAGTAGGCGCGAGTAGATGTCAAAAGCCCTTTCTCCCATGCCCGATTGTTCCACAACCATAGGCACAATATTACTAATGCCATGCAAATGGGAGTAAATGCCGCCAATTTGACCTAAACTGCTGATGGGGTAGTTTGCCGACTGCGATACAAGCATAGGAGAACTTTTAAAGATAGGTTGGTTAGAGATATTGTGCTAGCGATCGCTGCTAGATATTGAATAGAGTAAATTTTGATTTTACCTATGTGTATTATGCCTCATCTATATTCTTCTCGTGTAGCAGGGTATCAGGCAAGTAAGATCACAAATCTTATTTTCTTGGGGATGGGCATGGGGCATGGGGCATGGGGCATAGTGAATAGGATTATTTACTCAATACCTCATTTAACTGTTATAACCCACGGTTTATGATATTGTATTTTTCCCCTAAACCCCTAAACCCCTAAACCCCTACACCCCTACACCCTTACACTTCTGATTCTGTGGTAGATTCTGGAGTTTCTGCCTCAGTCTCAGGTACGGTTGTTTCTGTTGCTGCCTCTTCTTCTTCGCTAGAGAGTGAACCTTCTGGGACAAGTTCTACAGTAGAACGCTCTAATAACCAATCCATAATTTTTTCGGTTAACATTTCGTTTTCTACCATAGACCGGAGTCTATTTTCATCAATATCTTCTTCTGGATACTGCTCTAATAGTTCTGTGACTCTGGCTGCAATTTCTTCGCTAGTGACGGTAATTGATTCGCGTTTAGAGACTTCTTGTAAAGCCAAAGATCGTTTTAAACGTTCTATGGCTTCATCGCGCGATCGCTGCCGTAACTGGGGAATGATATCTTCAGTAAATAACTTCCGCACATCCAAACCTTGCTGAGACAGCTTAATTGCTGTTTGAGTCAGCATGGTGTCAATTTCTTGATCGATCATAGTTGCTGGTAAATCGACTTCTACGTGCTTGACTAATTCGTTTACCAGAGCTTCTTGTTTGTTACCTTTGGTTTTTTCCTCGGCTTCTTTTTGATATCGCTCCTCTAAGGATGCACGCAAAGCTTCTAAGGTGTCGAAGTCGCTCACTTCTTGGGCGAAGTCATCATCTAATGCCGGTAGTTCTTTTTCTTTAAGTTCTTTGAGGGTAATTGTGAAGATGGCGGGTTTACCGGCTAATTCTTCGTTGACGTAAGGATCTGGGAATTGCGCCGATACTTCTCTGGTTTCTCCAGGATTCATCCCTACCATCCCAGAAATAAAACCGGGAATAAATTTATCTTCTTCTAAATCTACTTGAAAATCACTAGCTTCACCGCCAGGAATTGGCTCTGGTTCAGCTTCTGGATCTGCATCTTCAGCTTTAGCGATCACACCTTTAAAGTCTACTACCGCTACATCCCCAATTTGGGCAGCACGGCCTTCTACGGGAATTAATGTGGCCATTTGCTGACGTTCTTGTTCCAGAACTTCATCTACCCGATTGGGGTCATACTTGATTTCTTCGGCTTTAAATGTTAACCCTGTGTAGTCGGTTATGGTAACTTCTGGTTTGACATCAACCTCGGCTATAAAGGTGAGGGGTTTTCCCGGTTCATAAGTATTAATTAAATCATCAAAGGATGAGCGTAAGCGAGGTTGACCGATCGCTTCAATGGCTTCTTGTTCTACCGCTTTTTCAATGCCATCTTGGATTAATTCTTCCAGGGCTGCTGCTTTGATGCGAGTACTGCCCAATTGCTGTAACAATATGTGCCTAGGTACTTTGCCTTTACGAAACCCAGGAATATTGATGGTTTTGGCTAAATTTTTGACAACTTGTTCGTAGGTTTGCTGAGTGCTTTCTGGTGTAATCTCTATTTCCAGCCCAATTTGGCTGGCGGGAAGTTTTTCCTGGGTAACTTTCATGCTTCGTCTCTAAATTTTTTCGTGTTTGTGACTTCAACTACACACAAGATGCGATTAACCATCCTCAGTCTTGAGTGGTGTTAGCGGTAGCAGGGGGTTTAGTCTGCCAGAGCTTTAGTAGAGATCCAGTGTACTGCCAATAGCAAAGGACTGGACACTTTACCGCCATAACTTTACTGAAGGGATTACCCACAGGCTTCGTTTACGCTACTATATATTTTCTGCTCTAGAGCATATTATTGTACAATGTACTTAATTTTTCGATTCTAGTGGTAAATTTCAGCAACAAATACAGTAAACTTTACTATTAACTTATGTCATCTAGTTGAAACAATATTTTTATCTATCAAAAAGTCAAAAATATTCAATGAAATTAAAAAAAATTAATTGAAGTTCGCTTATTGCTATTTAATTGCTGAATCTGACGAAAAATTTAATCATCCATAAGCTCTCAAAAGGAGAAAATCAATTTGTCAAAGTTGTATCGTGTGGCTATTTTAGGCGCGACTGGTGCTGTAGGTACAGAGTTGCTGGAATTGCTAGCAAGCCGGGATTTTCCGGTGGCAGATTTAAAATTATTGGCATCGCCAAAAAGTGTCGGGCGATCGCTACCCTTTAAAGGAGAAAATATACCAGTAGAGGCGGTGAGCGATCGCGCCTTAGAAAACGTAGATATAGTGCTGGCTAGTGCTGGGGGTTCAACCTCCAAAGCCTGGGCAAAAGTCGCAGTTGCAAAAGGCGCAGTAGTTATAGATAACTCCAGTGCCTTCCGTATGAACCCGGATGTTCCCCTGGTAGTACCAGAGGTGAACCCCCAAGCTGCCGCTCACCATCAAGGGATTATTGCCAACCCCAACTGCACTACAATTTTGATGACCTTGGCAGTTTGGCCTTTACATCAAATCAAACCAGTGCAGCGCATCGTTGCCGCTACCTATCAATCTGCTAGCGGCGCAGGGGCAAAAGCAATGGAGGAAGTGAAAATCCAAACTAGTGCTATTCTCCAAGGAGATTCACCCGTTGCGGAAGTATTACCCTACCCCCTAGCATTTAACTTATTTCCCCATAACTCCCCCATGACAGATGCGGGATACTGTGAGGAAGAACTGAAAATGGTCAACGAAACCCGCAAAATTTTTGACAGCCCAGAAATCAGAATTACCGCCACTTGTGTACGGGTTCCCGTATTGCGGGCGCACTCAGAAGCCATTAACCTAGAGTTCGCTGAACCATTTTCCCCAGCAGCCGCCAAAGAAATTTTAAGTCACGCTCCTGGAGTAAAATTAGTAGAAGACTGGGGGAAAAATTACTTTCCCATGCCCATAGAAGCCAGTGGCCGAGATGAAGTTTTAGTGGGTAGGATTCGTCAAGACATTTCTCACCCCTGTGGCTTAGAACTATGGCTGTGTGGCGACCAAATTCGCAAAGGTGCAGCATTAAATGCAGTTCAAATCGCTGAGTTGTTAGTAGAAAAAAACTTACTCCAACCAGCAAAAGCATATGTTTCTTGAAGTGAGTCGGCAGCAGGGAATTTGAGAGTTGAGATTTTGGGTTGTAACCAATCCAAAATCAACTGATTGAATTTTTTAATGCCCCAGAAACTATATCTTGTAAACAACTGATAATTTAAGTTATTACAATAAAAACCACCAAGACATCAAAACAAAAAGGTAGTGTTAGGAGTAAAAAGAGGGTGGGAGATTTTGGCAGAGTTTTAACCGCGATGATTACGCCGTTTAAAGCCGACGGTAGTGTAAATTATGCTCTAGCGGCAGAACTGGCAGCACATTTAGCTGAAAACGGTACAGATACATTAGTAGTTTGTGGTACAACTGGAGAATCTCCTACCCTGACTTGGGAGGAAGAATACCAGTTGTTTGTGGAAGTTTTGCAAGCAGTAGCAGGCAAAGCCAAAGTAATTGCAGGTTGTGGATCTAATTCCACCAAAGAAGCGATCGCAGCAACCCAAAAAGCAGCTAAAATAGGTGTACATGGTACTTTACAGGTTGTACCATACTACAACAAGCCCCCACAGGCAGGACTGTATCAGCATTTTCAGGCGATCGCCCAAGCCTGTCCCGATTCACCGATATTGTTGTACAATATCCCCGGACGTACAGGTCAAAATCTCTCTCCAGAGACAGTTGTACAATTAGCTGCCATTGACAATATAGTAGGCATTAAAGAAGCTAGTGGCAATCTCGACCAAGCCAGTGAAATTCGCAGGTTGACACCAAAAGAGTTTCAGATTTACGCTGGAGATGATTCGTTAACCCTGCCCTTGTTAGCGATCGGGGCTAAGGGTGTTGTGAGCGTAGCTTCTCATCTAGTAGGCAACCAACTCCAACAGATGATTCAAGCATTTGATGCAGGACAAGTTGAAATTGCCAGTGAAATTCACCTCCGATTTTTCCCATTGTTTAAAGCATTATTTCTCTCTACAAATCCTATACCCATTAAACAAGCACTGAAATTACAAGGTTGGGAGGTTGGTTCAACTCGGCTGCCATTATGTGACACTGACCCAATTGTGAGTGAAAAGTTAGCAGCAGTCATGAAAAAACTGAATTTAATTTAATCATAATTACCACTATTGCCGTGTTTGTTAATTGCTACTATTTCTCAAAACTGTATATCAACTAAATTGGCATAATTATCACTCAATTGCTGCTATGACAAAGCCTATTGCAAAAATTAATAGATATACAATGACCTATTCAATATAAAAGTCCTTTTTATTGAAGCAAAAGCTGCATATTTAATGGAAATTTGGCTGCTGAACAACAGTAGGCTCATGTTGTCGTTCATAGAAGATTAATAAGTTTGAATTTCTTAACTCTAAAAAACAAACAACCTCAGGAGAAAATGGCTAAAAACGAAACTACATCTGCCCTCAAAATTATTCCTTTGGGCGGTTTACATGAAATTGGTAAAAATACCTGCGTTTTTGAATACGATGATGAAATCATCTTATTAGATGCAGGACTAGCTTTCCCCACCGAAGCGATGCACGGAGTGAATATCGTCCTACCAGATACTACCTATCTGCGGGAAAATCGCCACAAAATTCAAGGCATGATTGTGACTCATGGCCATGAAGATCACATTGGCGGCATTGCTTTTCACCTCAAACAATTTGATATTCCGGTGATTTACGGGCCGAGACTGGCTATGGCCATGTTAGAGGGAAAATTAGAAGAAGCAGGAGTACGCGATCGCACAGAATTAAGAAAAGTCCTACCCCGTGATGTAGTACGCATCGGCAAACACTTCTTTGTAGAATACATCCGCAACACCCACTCTATTGCTGATAGCTTCACCGTTGCTATTCACACACCCTTAGGCGTTGTCATTCACACCGGAGATTTTAAAATTGACCATACCCCCGTGGATGGCGAAAGATTTGACCTCCAACGCCTAGCAGAACACGGCGAAAAAGGCGTACTGTGTTTGTTGAGCGATTCCACTAACTCCGAAGTACCAGGCTTCACCCCTTCAGAAGCCGCAGTTTTCCCCAATCTAGATCGAGTCTTTGGTCAAGCAACTGGAAGATTATTTGTCACCACCTTTGCTTCTAGCGTCCATCGCATCAACATGATTTTGCAACTCGCTAAAAAGCATAATCGTGTTGTCACAGTGGTTGGGCGTTCCATGCTCAATTTAATTGCCCATGCCCGGAATCTCGGTTATATCAAGTGTGAAGATAATCTCTTTCAACCATTGCATACAGTGCGTGGTCTTCCCGATGAAAATGTGCTGATTCTCACTACAGGTTCTCAAGGTGAGACAATGGCAGCCATGACACGGATTGCCAATCAAGAACACCCCCACATTAAAATTCGAGAGGGAGACACCGTTGTCTTTTCTGCTAACCCCATCCCTGGCAACACCATTGCCGTTGTCAACACCATCGACAAGTTGATGATTCAGGGGGCAAAAGTTGTCTATGGACGGGAACAAGGTATTCACGTTTCTGGCCACGGCTGTCAGGAAGACCAAAAGCTGATGATTGCCTTAACTCGACCCAAGTTCTTTGTACCTGTTCACGGTGAACATCGAATGCTGGTGAAACATTCCCAAACAGCGCAAAAGATGGGAATCCCACAAGAGAACATGGTAATTATTCAGAATGGTGATGTAATTGAACTAACTGAAAATTCCATCCGTGTAGCTGGGAAAGTACCATCCGGTATTGAATTGGTGGATACTACAAGTTCTGGAATGGTCAGTGCTAAAGTTCTGCAAGAACGGCAACGCATGGCAGAAGAAGGAATTGTCACCATTGCCGCCGCCATTGATTGGCAAGGTAAACTCATGGCCAAGCCAGAAATTCACCTGCGGGGTGTGGTTACTAGTGTAGAGCGATCGCTCGTGCAAAAATGGGTACAACAGCGCATTGAAGAAATTCTTACCGTGCGTTGGTCAGAGTTTGTCACTGGAGAAGGTGAAAAACCCGATGTTGATTGGGGTGGCTTGCAAGGAACTTTGGAGCGAGAATTGCACCGCTCTATTCGCCGGGAATTGCAATGTCAACCTTCTGTAACTTTGTTGATGCAAATCCCTGATGAGCCACCTGTCAAGGTTGCTGATGGTAGAAGGCGGCGGACTCGCACGGCAGCGCAAGTAGCTTCATAAAGGTTGTGACTGTTGACTGTTGGCGGTTAACAGTCAACAGCCAACAATAAACAATGTGCAACTCGGATGCACGACAACTTAGTTGCACTAAATACCTTATAATTCCAAATCTAATTATATTTACTTTTTATATTGAGTTATTGATATGACTGCGGCATGAAGATAGAAATTGCTGCATCTATTTCAATCAAGCTTTAATTGATCAAAATCTGTATATTAAGCTTTGTAAAAATTATCGCACAACACAACCAAAGACAGATGTCTTTATTAGAATTTAAACTGTGTCAAGTTCCAATTAAGATTGGATGACTACACTAGTCATTTCATAAAAATTGCGGTTAACTTGACCTAGTAATCAATCACGTCCTGATGGCAGTGGCTAGTAAAAGTTTTCATTATATGTTCTTCAGGACGGTATTTTCCCGATTGAGTAACTTGGACGCTGTATATATTCACCGCAAGGGTGAATACCCTCATTAACATAGAGGCACAACCATGAAGGTATTTGATAATACCACGAAAAAGATTTTTCTTGCAAGCTGGGTTTGGATAAATCAACAAGACGTAACAAACTCTCATCCCCACCAGTTGCAAAGCTCTGCTTCCCCAGTTAGAAGGGATCTTCTCCAACCTCTACGCCGATGGTTAGACAATATTGAAATCCGCGATCGCCAATTTGCTCACCGTTTGTGTCAGTTAATCCCTGCTCAATGTCCCTTTGAACGCGATATTAATTTATTTGGCAAAACTTTATTTCACATTCCCGCCTTATGCAAGCTGAATCCTTTGTATGAGGAAGTAGTAAGTTTGCGTTTTCGAGCTATGTGCTATCTAGCCGATGAGTGCGGCGAGGATGTAACCCGATACTGTTAGAGACTTGATAAATTGCGTCTTCTCACTGCACCTCGGTTAAAAACCGGGTTTCTTGCAAATCCCTCAGCTTAAAACCTTAATCTTTCGTTCAGGTTAAAAACCGGGTTTCTTGCAAATCCCTTAAAACCTTAATCTTTCGTTCAGGTTAAAAACCGGGTTTCTTGCAAATCCCTCAGCTTAAAACGTTAATCTTTCGTTCAGAAACCCGGTTTTTTAGGGCTTGTTGAGAAATAATCAAACAGAGTTAGCAGTTAAATCGCTGCTAACTCTTAGTTTTAGTTAATTTTTAGTTTTTCTCGCTTGCCATTTTTGGATGACAGCTTGCGCGTCTTCATAAACAGGTGTAACTTCTGGAACTAGGGTGGCGGTGGTAATGGCAGCAGAAAAATTCCCTTGTTCGGCGCGAGTTTTAGCTAAATCTAAAATCTTTTCACTCCATTGGTTAATAGATTTCTTGGCTAAGTAGTAACCGGGTTGTCCTGGTGGTACTCTTTTGGCAACTTCAATGGCGCGATTGTATGTGGATGCTTGTCCTGGTTTAATCAGGGCGTTAGCTGCATCTAAGAGAGTCGTATTAGCGAGATATTGTTTGGCTTCTGTGCGCCACTGAGTAATAGCTGCTTGAGCTTGGGGATATAGAGCTTGGTCTTTAGGGATTAATTTTGCAGCTGCGATCGCATAATTATATTGTTTTTGTTTAGCTCGACCTTCAGCTAAATCTAAAATCATCCGACTCCAAATTTTAATATTTTCCTGGGCTTGCTCGTAGAGGGGTTCACCAGGTTTAATTTTCTTAGCTGTAGCGATCGCTAAATTGAGATCGCTAGCTTGAGTTTGTCTGAGGGACTTTTTAGCTAAATCTAGTAAAGCTTGGTTGCGCTTTTGTGATTCCGAAATCGGGGCAATTTGGGCTGTTGATTGATTTTTTGGTGGTTTGAGGGGCAATACTTTGGGTGCAGGCTGGGAACTTGAGGCGGTTTTGATAATCGAAGTCTCATCATTAGCAGCTACAGAGTATGTTTCTCTGGCTTGTAACACTCTGGCTTGATTACGGAGCAGAACTACACTAATTAAGGTGACAACCATCATCGTCCCTCCACCCCAGAGCATAAACTGTTTCCACAATGATGAATCTGGTTTACTCTCCGGTAGGCGAGAGATATAGGGTTGGGGACTGTTGGGAATAAATCTACTCCCCATCTCCTCATCGGCTGAAATTGCTGGAGATGGTTGAGGAAAGTATTCTTCCTGATGGTTGCTTTCAGGATGAAGATCAGGAAATTGTCGTTGATTGAAATTTAAGTTTGGAAAAGATAATGGCTGTGATCGATCTTTAATAGCGGTTTCTGCAATTTGAGCTTCTCCCCACATACTCAGAGGATAGGAATTAGCAGGGGGTTTGGCAGATATTTCTCCTAGTGGGGGAGATGCTATAGCTACCGCGAAGCTTTCTTCTGGAAAAATAATTGGTTCTGTAGGTTCTAATGTATTAGGAATAAATGTACTAGGAATTGCGGCTCTAAATTGTAAGTTGTGGTGGGTAGTTTCCACAGGCGGTAAGATGATTGGCGGTGTAGAGGGAATTACTGCGATGGGGTTTTGAGTCGGTCGCCAGTAGTGTTGAGATAATTCTGGGGTGATTATGCTGAGGTGTTTTTCTAAATCCGCCAAACTAATGCCATAACCAGAACGTAAAGCTGCTAGCAGTGCGGCAGTAAATATACCGTGACCGAGTTCTCTACTTTCTTGGGAAAATTGTTCTGGTTGGCAAGAAAAAATAGTTGCTAGTTGTAGTTCTTCGGCTAATTCTAGAGTTTCTTGACCGACAGGAGTATCCCCAGCCGCACCAGAAGCACGGTTGATATCAAATAGCAACAAGACATTGAGGTGAGCCAGTTGCAGACGTTGCATGAGCGATCGCAATTCTATCCCAGTTTCTGGGACTCTTTTGGGATCACTATCTACAGCCATCAGGTAATCTCTGCCTTCGTAGTTCACCCCATAACCGCTAAAAAATAACCATATATTGTCTTGGGGTTGCCAACAAGCGGCTGCTAAATCTTCCAATAGCAGCAGAATATTGTCTTTAGTGGGATAAGTTGATCTGTCGCCAATTGGTGGCGAAGTATCACTCATCAGCAAGCATCGTTGATCTAAAAAACCTGCTTGTTGAACCAAAAAATCTCTGAGTGACTCAGCATCTGCTTGAGCGCAACTTAAAGGTTGAAATAACTGATATTGATTGATGCCTATTGCAATCGCCCAGTAGTTTGCCATCCCGCCCTTTGTAGGTTGTTGTGTGGTTGCCTAAAATTGCGGTTGGCTTTGCTGAAAAAACAAAGCTAACCTAATGTTTGATAATCTTGGTGATTTCGATTGACTCACCAAATTAATGTGATTTTTATTACTTAAAAATCCGTAAAAACCCTCGATTTATTAAAAATACAGAACTTCGCCAGCGAGCCATAAAGTCATGATCAAAATTGCTGTTCACCAACTATCATCGATCATTCCCTTTCAAGTTATTAGCCAATTTGACAAAAAAATCCGGACATTTCCGTTAATCTTTTTGTTGCTATCCCCTGCGTCTGTATGGATTTTGACAGAAACGATTTCACCTCAAATTGTGCAAGCTTACACAGCCAGAGTAGACTTGACTATTGACCGATTACCAGATGAAGGTTATGAAGCCATACTCAGACGAGCCGAAATGACTGCTAGAGCAGCAGCACAACGCAGCTTTGACCAAGATATTTTGGTGACGGATATTTCCGTAATAGTATCCGTACAAAGTTATGGAGCGATCGCCCCCATCCTATCTTTAGAAGTCAGCCGCAAACAATGGCGCACCCGTCCCGATCCTCGTCGCTGGGCAACTTATTTCAAAAATGCGCGATCGCTCCTCCGGTTTGAAGAACAACCAGCAACTACCAAACCAGCCGCCGCCATCACAACGCCCACAACTCCCCAAGAGGCCGATAGCAATAAACCCGAAGTAGGAGAAAATACTGCCAATCCCTAGGAATGATCATTGATTCTCTCTGCTATCCTCAGTTTGGCAGAACGCGATCGCGGATTGTTAGCAATCTCCTCTTGAGTGGCAATTATCGGCTTTTTCGTCAAAACTTTTAATAACAGTGAATTACGTAAGCCATGCTTGACTAAGCGGTCTTCTAGACTATGGAAACTAATAATAGCGATTCTGCCACCTGGAACTAAAGCTTTAGGTGCTGTCTCTAAAAAAGTTTCCAGGGATTTTAACTCATCGTTGACTACTATTCGCAACGCTTGAAACACACGGGTAGCAGGGTGGATTCTACCATATCTGTATTTAGGGGGTACACAACCGGCGATCGCCTCAGCTAATTGTGTAGTTGTCTGAAAAGGTCGTTTTTCAACAATGCGCTTGGCAATGCGTCTTGATAGTCTTTCTTCACCGTATTTAAAGAAAATATCCGCTAATTCTGCCTCACCCCACTCATTAACCACATCGCCAGCCGTCAAAGATTGCCTTTGATTCATTCGCATATCTAAACTAGCAGTGTGACGAAAGCTAAAACCCCGTTCTGGTGTATCCAAATGATAAGAACTCACACCTAAGTCTGCCAAAATACCATCAAAACTCCCTACAGGAAAATCATAAGACGCAAAATTACTGTGAATAAACTTCACCCTTTCCCCAAACTCTGCTAACTCTTTTTGGGCTGCCGCTAAAGCATCCTCATCTTGATCAATAGCTGTTAGCTGTATATCCGGTACAGCCGCTAAAATCAAACGACTATGACCCCCACCGCCTACCGTTGCATCTAGATAATGACCACCAGAACGTACTCCTAAACCGGTGATTACTTCCTGGGGTAAAACTGGTAAATGAGAAAATGTTGGTTCTTCAATAGTTGGTAAATTAGCATTCATAAAATAGAGTACAAACAGATAGGCTCTGGAGTTAAGTTTTGATTGTGATCACTATAAATATTTAAAATCATCTCAATTTCCTGATAGATGAATCAACATCAAAACAGGCGATCGCATTAATCATAATTATTTAGCATTGGAATACAGAATATAAAACATCTACAATACTCTATTTATCAGTGGTATTAAAATTACAATTGAAATTAAAAATATATCGCACTATTTTTTCTGATAAATTCAAATTTAATGGGCAAACAGGGCATTGGGGTAAAATCTCCTCAGCACCTCAGCACATTGGCTTGTTCCCTCTCACCTCTCACCCCACACCCCAGAGATGAAAAAATCCAGTGCCTTAATTTATTGGTTATCCCGCTTCCATATAATAGTTGAAGAAGTGAAACAAAATGCAACCTCAACAAAAAGCCCTCAGCTGCCCCCATCTCTCCAACATACTCCTGTATGGGCAATAAATGCCGGGCTTGTCCCAAAATATTGCCTTTACCAACAATGATATTGGCAGACACGGAAACTCCTGTCTGGATGGCGTATACGCGGTTCAATTCACACTTTTCTAATGGGAGAACACGGAATTTATGGCAAGAATAGAAACCCGCACTGAACCTATGGTGCTGAACATGGGGCCACACCATCCCTCTATGCACGGGGTTTTACGGTTAATTGTCACTTTAGATGGTGAAGACGTTGTTGACTGTGAACCGGTGATTGGCTACCTACACCGAGGTATGGAAAAAATCGCCGAAAACCGCACAACTGTCATGTATGTCCCCTACGTTAGTCGCTGGGACTATGCAGCAGGTATGTTCAATGAAGCTGTCACCGTCAACGCCCCAGAAAAATTAGCGGGAGTGGCTGTACCCAAACGCGCCAGCTACATCCGTGTGATTATGCTGGAATTGAATCGTATTGCTAACCACCTGCTATGGTTTGGCCCCTTCCTCGCTGACGTAGGCGCGCAAACTCCCTTCTTTTATCAATTCCGGGAACGGGAGATGATTTATGATTTATGGGAAGCTGCCACAGGCTACCGTATGGTAAACAACAACTACTTCCGCGTCGGTGGTGTAGCGGCTGATTTACCCTATGGCTGGGTAGATAAGTGCATGGAATTTTGTGATTATTTCTTACCCGTAGTTGATGAATACGAAAAGTTAGTTACCAATAACCCCATTTTCCGCCGTCGTATTGAAGGCATTGGTACTATTACCCGTGAAGAAGCTATTAACTGGGGACTATCTGGCCCTATGTTACGAGCTTCTGGCGTAAAATGGGATTTGCGGAAAGTTGACCACTACGAATCCTACGACGATTTTGATTGGGACGTACAGTGGGAAACCGCCGGTGATTGCTTGGCGCGTTACATGGTGCGGATGCGGGAAATGCGCGAATCTGTCAAGATTATCAAGCAAGCCCTCAAAGGATTGCCCGGTGGCCCCTACGAAAATCTAGAAGCCAAGCGTTTAGCAGCCGGGAAAAAATCGGAATGGGATGCTTTTGATTACCAATATATTGGCAAGAAAGTTTCCCCAACTTTCAAAATGCCCAAAGGCGAAATTTACGCCCGTGTAGAAAGCGGTAAAGGTGAACTGGGTATTTATCTCATTGGCGATGATAACGTCTTCCCCTGGCGGTGGAAGATTCGTCCAGCAGATTTCAACAACCTCCAGATTCTACCTCACTTGTTACGTGGTATGAAAGTTGCAGATATTGTCGTGATTCTCGGCAGTATCGACGTAATCATGGGGTCTGTTGATAGGTAGCATCTTCGCTTCACCTAAAACCTAAATTAGAGTTTTTGAGAACCCTGCTTTTTCTTCAGAAGCGGGGTTCTGTATTTTCAGAAGGGTGCAGGGAGCAATGCGGTCTTGGGCTTTGTGGAGCAATTGCGGAGGGGCAGGGGGAAAGAATAAAAAACCATTAATTTGTATCAAGCTTTTCGTGAAGTGAAAATTGTCATTGCTGACTGCTTAGTAAAAATCTACTCTTGTGAGAGTTGGGGCTTGGGCTAAAATCAGCCTCTAAATTTATTGATGAAAAGAGTTGAAAAAAATCTATTTTCAGACGCGTAGCGCAAAAAATACGATATCCTTGTTAAATACCCTAAATTCATTTATAGGGATTTAGCTATTGCTTTTTGACCATTCCCTGTTCCCTGTTAAAGACTTAAAAGCCTTTGATCGTCAGCTTTTAATGCTGGTTTGATGTCTTAATATATCTGCCTACAGGTATAATTCCCAAAAAGAATGGAAAAGATAAAATATCTGTAGAGATGCGATTTATCGCATCTAATAAATAATGTGTCATCCTTGATCAAGTTTGGATTTGGATGAAATTCCGCCTACAAATGTTTAGGGAATCACAAAATTTTAATTCACATTAAGCGTTGTTTGTTAATACTAGAAACAATTGACTTATTAATACTATACCTAGTAGATTTTGTATAAGAGACAGCTTTTTATACAAAATATATGGAATTAAAACAAAATAAAACCAAGAGGAAAAGAGGAGTTTTGTTAACTCCCCAAGGACTAAAACATTTACAAGAAGCAATTGTATCCTGCGAGATAGTTGAAAATCAAGGCGATCGCTTAACTCTAGAACAAATATCGCAACGAACCAATATTTCCACTAAAACTCTAAGTCGATTGTGGTCTTTAAATAAAGGTGTAGACCAAAAAACTTTAAAATTATGTTTTAATGCCTTTAATTTAGAATTACATCAAGAAGATTATATCGTTGTTCAGGAAGGAAATGAAACAGAGATATTAGAGCTTTTAGCAGAAGATTTACATACAAAAGAAAATATTTCTTGGTCATTTCCAGATGGGCCAGTACCTCTGGACTCTCCTTTATATATTGAGCGTCCACCTATAGAAGAACAGGTATATCGAGAAGTTACTCAACCTGGTTGTGTAATTCGGATTCGCTCCCCCAGACAGATGGGTAAAACTTCTTTGGTACTCCGTTTATTAGCCTTCGCCAAACAACAAGGGTATCAAACAGTTAAAATAAACTGCTGCCAAATTGATGATCACTGTTTAACTGACTTAAATAAGCTCTTGCGTTGTCTTTGCCGACAAATTGCCACAGCATTAGGAGATAATCCCAACCTTGATGATATATGGGATGATGAGATTGGTTGTAAGTTGAGTTGTAGCTTTTACTTACAAAACTATTTACTCAGACAGAGTGACAGTCCAATAGTTTTAGTGCTAAGTGAAGTTGATCGTTTTTTTGAATATCCTCACATCGGGCGAGAGTTTTTTGCTTTGTTGCGTTCCTGGTGTGATGAAGCGCGACAAAATCATCATTGGCAAAAATTGAGGTTGGTAGTAGTTTACTCAACAGAACAGTATATTTCTTTAGATATTAACCGTTCGCCATTTAATATTGGACTGCCTATCCGTCTATGCGAATTTACGCAAGAACAAGTAAAAGAATTAGCTAGACGATATGGATTAGACTGGAATGCACAGCAAGAATCTAAACAGTTGATGTCTTTGGTAGGAGGTCATCCTGCATTAATTCAACTAGCTTTATTTCATCTTTGCTCTGGAGCTATGACTTTAAAAGAGTTAATAGCTGAAGCGATCGCTAACGGTGGGATTTACCGTTATCATTTATGGCTACATTGGGTAAAACTGCAAGCTAATCCTCATTTGATGCAGATTTATACTGAGCTAGTCAATGCACAACCAGCTATGACGATTGACCCTGTGGATGCTTATAAACTCGAAAGTTTAGGATTAATTCGGTTTGAAGGCGATCGCATCTTACCACGCTGCGAACTCTACCGCATTTATTTTGCCAAGCAACTATCTAAAACTGTCTAAAACAATTACATGATCAAGAAGATTTATTATATGTAAATCAGCTTGATTGTGTAATTACATTGGTTTTATTGAATATTTAGTCTGGGAAGATTGATTTTATTGTTCCTTTTGAGGGTAGCTCATTGCAAAGTTATTTGTTTGGGTTCTTCTTTGCGTCTACCCAGAGGATTCTGCTTGCGCGAACTTTTAAATAATATTTTTGGTAACACCAAAGGATTCATGCAAGAGGTCTATTGAATGCTTATTATTTTATGTTTTATCACCGCTTATTGCAATCATTTTTAAATCCTAATTGATTTTGTTGAATTTTTATGTATCGCATATTTTTCCAAAAATGCAAGGACATTTAAGACATTTAAAGAGAGATTTTAATTGATATTTAAGACATTTAAGAAGAAAATATATCAGCCCTATGCTGGTGATATAAAATTACAATACTTGAATATTTTTATCTAATTTCACGAGTATTCACCCATCAAATTTTATAGAAAATATGTCATACTTACTTACAAGAAATTGTCTACCAACTGTCTATTAAGCAGTTAATATCTTAAATTGGATATCAAATATCTGATATGAAATACCAAGTTGGCGGTAGTTTACCTAGTAATGATCCGAGCTATGTTATTCGTGAGGCAGATGAACAACTCTACACCAGCTTAAAGACTGGTAGTTTTTGTTATATTTTCAATTCTCGCCAAATGGGTAAATCATCGCTGCTGCATCGCACAAAAGATCGTCTGATGCAAGAAGGTCATAGCTGTATTTATATAGATGTTACACGGTTGGGTAGTGAAGATACAAAGACAGAACAGTGGTATAAAGGGATTATTATTTGTCTTTTTTATGGCTTAAATTTAGGTGATAAAGTCAACTTTAAAGATTGGTGGGAAATGCAAGCAGGTCTTTCCCCAGTACAGAAGCTAAATCAATTTATCGAAGAAATTTTACTTGTCCAAACACAAAGTCAACGAATCTTTATTTTTATTGATGAAATTGATAGTTTATTAAGCTTAAGCTTTTCAGTCAGTGACTTTTTTGCCTGGATTCGTCATTGCTATAATCAACGCGCCCACGATCCAAAATTTCAACGCTTAGGATTTGCAGTGTTTGGGGTAGCCAGTCCATCTGACTTAATTACCGACAAACGCCGCACACCTTTCAATATTGGCACAGCAATTGAGTTGTATGGTTTTAAGTTAGAGGAAGCTACCCCATTACTCCAAGGGTTAAAACCAGTAATTAGCCAACCTCAAATAATACTACAGAAAATTATTAACTGGACTGCTGGACAACCTTTTCTAACGCAAAAAATTTGTGAGTTAGTTGTACAAGCCGCTAGGGAAACACCAAACAAAAAAATTGATTTACCGCCAGCAACAGAAGGGTACTGGATCGAGCAACTCGTAAAACAGCAGATTATTCAACACTGGAAAGCCAAGGACGATCCAGAACACCTCCGCACAATTCGAGATCGCCTCTTGTTTGATGAACAACGTGCTGGCAGATTGTTAGGCATTTATCAGCAGGTACTGCAAGCTGATGCTGGTTATCCTCCTGTAGCGATTGATGATAGTCGAGAACAAAAAGAACTGTTTTTATCTGGCCTAGTTGAAAAACACAACGGCTATCTCAAAATTAAAAATCGTATTTATCGCCATGTTTTCAATGCTGAATGGGTAGAACGACAATTAAACAACCTGCGTCCTTACTCGCAAATCTTCAATGCTTGGGTAGCATCAAATTATCAAGACGAATCACGGTTACTACGGGGCAAGGCTTTAAAAGATGCTCAAAATTGGTCACTGGGTAAAAGCTTAAGTGATTTGGACTACAAATTTTTTGCTGCTAGTCACGAGTATGAACAACGTGAAATTCAAACATTATTGGAGGCGGAACGAGCCAAAGAAATAGAAGCAAGACTAGTACAAGAGAAAAAAACTGCTAAATTGCAGAGAACTCTCTTGATTTTAATGTGTATTAAGTTACTCATTTCTATTACCTTGGGATGCGGAATCTACATTTTGTATCGCCAATCCCTCAAAAGCGAAACTCAAGCCAAAAACAGCGAAATTCGAGCCTTGGTATCTGCTTCTGAAGGAATGTTTGCTTCCAATCGCAGATTAGATGCGCTAGTAGAAGCAATTAAAGCCAAACACAGACTAACAAAGTTCGGAAAACCAAATGCCAAGATTGAGCGTCAGGTGAAGAATGTACTACAGCAGGCAGTTTATGGTGCAGATGAATACAATCGATTTTCTGGTCATACAGCAGCAGTAATGGCAGTAGATATCAGTCCTGATAGTTCTTTGATTGCCTCAGCAAGTATAGATAAAACCATCAGACTGTGGCAACGTGATGGTACAGCAGTGGCAACTCTCACAGCCCATCAAGGAGCAGTCAGAGCAGTCAAATTCAGTCCTAATGGACAGATCCTCGCCTCAGCCAGTGAAGATGGGACGATTAAACTCTGGAAACGGAAGGGTAAAGAAGCACTGTGGAGTGTTGATAAAACATTGAAAGGTCACACGGCTTCTGTTTGGGGAGTAGCTTTTAGTCCTGATGGTCAGTTCCTTGTCTCTGCTGGTTGGGATAGAACAGTTAGGTTATGGCAGCACGATGGTAAACTCTTAAAAACATTTTCAGATTACAAATGGGGATTTTGGGGAGTAGCTTTTAGTCCCGATGGTCAAACCGTTGCTGCTGCAAATCTAGACGGGACTGTAAAAGTTTGGCAACGAGACACTACAGGCTGGGAAAACGCCAAACTCCTACAAATTCTGCAAGGTCATCAAGCTTGGGTTCAGGCAGTAGCTTTTAGTCCTGATGGTCAAACTATTGCTTCAGCCAGTGAAGATAAAACAGTAAAACTTTGGCGGCGAGACACTAAAAATGGTAGCTATCGCCTTGATAAAACTCTCTCTGGTCACAGTGCTGGGATTACAACAGTAGCATTTAGTCCCGATGGTCAGACTATTGTCTGTGCCAGTCTCGACAAAACTATGAAACTTTGGAATATTGACGGTACAGAACTGAGAACCCTCACAGGACATAGTGCCTCTATTTGGGGGCTAAGTTTCAGTCCTGACGGCAGCTTTATTGCTTCAGCAGGTGCAGAAAACCTTGTTAGACTTTGGCAAAGTCAAAATCCCTTCCAAAAGAGTGTAATTGCCCACAGTGCTGGGATTTGGTCAATAGCTATTACCGCAGATAGTTCCACCATTGGCACAGCCAGTCACGAAAAAACTGCAAAATTTTGGAGTCGTCAAGGCAAATTGCTAAAAACTTTGACTGAAAAAAGTGTGATCTTTGAAGTTTCATTCAGTGAAGATGGCAAGTTAGTTGCTCTTCCTGCTGAGGACGAAACAGTAAAAATCAAGCGGCGAGATGGCACTGATTTTGCTAGTTACAAAGATATCCACGGTAAAATAACAGATGTGGTTTTAAGTCCTAATGGTCAGGCGATCGCTATTGCCAATGTTGAGAAGATTGCTCAGATATGGCAACGCCATCAACCTAAATCGCGGGTTCTCAAAGGACATCAAGCAGAAGTATGGCAAGTTGTTTTTAGTCCCGACGGTAAAATGGTAGCAACTACCAGTGGTGATGGTACTGCGAAACTGTGGACAGCTGATGGGAAGTTACTTACAACCCTCATGGGACATTCTGCGTCTGTATGGACAGTTGCCTTTAGTCACGATAATAAAATGGTAGCAACTGGCAGTGGTGACAATACCGTCAAGTTGTGGACAATCGATGGTAAGTTATTGCAGACATTCAAAGGTCACACAGCAGCGATTTGGGGAGTAGGATTTAGTCCTGATGGTCAAATAATTGCTTCTGGTAGTGTGGATGCTACAGTTAAGCTGTGGAAACTGGATGGTACGGAAATAACTACCCTGAGAGGTCATACCTCCGCCATTCGCAAAATTGCCCTCAGCCGTGATGGAACTTTCCTGGCATCAGGTGGCGATGATAACACACTGATCATCTGGAATTTGCCGCAGATTCTCAACTTAGAGCCATTAGCTTATGCTTGCACACTTGTGCAAGATTATTTGAAAACTAATACCGCAGTGATAGAAGGCGATCGCTCTTTGTGTCATTGATTTGATTAACTTCAGTTCGGGTTAAGACAATTTCGTTGCTAGTTATACGAAATCATAGGAGTTTCAGGCAACGATAGAATCATGGTTTGAGCTTATCCCGAACTCACGTTATTTATTGAGAATTATTAAAGGAGCATTAAAAGTTGCGAAACATTAAAATTTAATTAATTATTATTAACTTACATATTTTTTTATATAAATTAAGATGAGAAATCATAATTTTGATAAAGTCGTATTTAGAGTTAACTGAATTGTTATGAAATTTAATTTGTTTTTGTAGTGAATCTAATTGAGCAATAAAATTCCATAAACTCCTAAATAGAAATAACGATTATAACTGTATCTCTAGTTTTAAATCCGTGCAAATTAATTTTCACGCAGAAGAATTTGATCCTAGCTCAAGCAACCCTATAGAAGAGGGTTTAAACAGGATTCTGGAGCGTCTTGTTAACAAAATGCAACGGGACGCATTAATCAGACAAACAACTCATGAACTTAGAGAATCACTTCATGTTGATCGGTTAGTCTTATATTACTTTTACTGGCAATGGCATGGACAGGTAACGTGTGAAGCTGTAAGTTCTCAACAATTTTCTATACTAGGTTCAACAGGGGCTGATGAGTGTTTTAATGATGAGTATGCAGCTTTGTATTTAGCAGGTAGAGTCAAAGCGATCGCTAATATTGAAACAGAACAAATCGCCACTTGTCACCGAGAATTTCTTCGCAGTTTACAAGTCCGCGCTAACTTAGTAGTCCCTATTCTCACACCCAAAGGCTTGTGGGGATTACTAGTAGCCCATGAATGTCAAAAAACACGTTCTTGGTCAAAATCAGATATAGAACTAATGCAAATAGGAGCAAAAGCCTTAGCCACATCCCCCTACATTTTAGAAAGTTAAGTAGAACAGGATAAATAATAAAAGGTTTGTAGTCAGAAATCTAGTTCTTAAATAAGGACTAAAGTCCTTACTACGAACTCAATCTTAGTTTTTTTATATTAGTTGACATAGTTTGAAAATGGGCATAGGGCATGGGGCATGGGAAAGACGGTGGACAAAGGGGTTTAGGGAGACAAGGGAGACAAGGGAGACAAGGGAGACAAGGGAGACAAGGGAGACAAGGGAGACAAGGGAGACAAGGGAAAGAATTTTAGATTTTAGATTTTGGATTTTATATTGAAATGCAATGCAAAATTTAAAATCCAAAACCCAAAATTGAATTGCCCAATGCCCAATGCCCAATGCCCAATGCCCTATTACGAATTACGAATTATTTAACTATGGATTTTCAGTTGGCACTATATCAAACCATAAGCCATCGCATTGCTAACAGTCCTCAACAAAGAATTACGTTTGCTGAGTATATGGATATGGTGCTGTATCATCCAGAATATGGTTACTACTCGAGCAACACTATCAAAATTGGATTTAAAGATGGGGATTTTTTCACCTCGGTCAGTCTCGGTAGTGACTTTGGCGAGTTATTAGCAGTACAATTTCTGCAAATGTGGGTAATTTTAGGGCAGCCTGTACCATTTTATTTAGTAGAAATGGGTGCAGGTCAAGGGCTTTTGGCGTTGCATATTCTGGAATATATTCAGCAGCATCATCCAGATTTTTTTGCTGTATTACAGTATATAATTATTGAAAAATCACCAGGTTTACAACAAGAACAACAGCAACGTTTACAAGATTTTGCAGTAAATTGGCGTGGCTGGGATGAGATATCACCTAACTCGATTATTGGCTGTTTTTTCTCTAACGAATTAGTAGATGCCCTGCCAGTACATCAGTTTATTTTAGAGTCTGGTGAACTGCAAGAAATTTATGTCACCATTCCAGAAGAAAACATCAATCCTCCCCTATCCCCCTTATCTCCAATACCGTCCTTTACAGAAGTTACTGCCCCACCCTCTACACCCCGCCTAGGAGAATATTTGAATTTAGTCGGGATTGACTTCCATCAAAGTGGTTATGAAGACGGCTACCGCAGTGAAATTAATTTAGCAGCTTTAGACTGGTTGAGTATAGTAGCCGACCGCTTACAACGGGGGTATGTGCTAACAATTGATTATGGCTACCCTGCCAGTCGTTATTATCATCCCAGGCGATCGCAAGGAACACTCCAATGCTACTATCAACATCGTTATCACAATAACCCCTACGTTAATATTGGGCGGCAAGATATCACAGCCCATGTTGACTTTACAGCCTTAGAACGATGGGGAGAGGACTGTGGTTTAGAGACAGTAGGTTTTACACAGCAGGGTTTATTTTTGATGGCTTTAGGCTTAGGAAACCGTATTGCAGCCCTTTCCCATCAACAAATCCCCCTCTCTCAACTCCTACAGCGAAGAGAATCACTACATCAACTTATTGATCCCACAGGACTAGGTAACTTTGGTGTGTTAGTTCAAAGCAAAGGACTATCCAAACCAGAAACAGCTCAACCACTAACAGGCTTAACTGTGCCACAGTGAAAAGCAGAACAGTCAACATTCAACAATATCTACTCCCCCACACCCTGCAAAAAATTAAAACTCTCTTTAAGAATGCCGTATTAGCCAGATATAGACTAGCATAACAGTGATTGCTATCAAGCCGAATCAACAATCGGAGTCATAATTATGTCTACTCATGACCTATTAATGCTAGTAACACTACTTAGCCCTGGTATTTTGTTATCAGTCATCATCATGGCGACTTTTGCCGCAGGGGGCTAATTACCTCATCACACCAGGAGAGTACAAAAGCTGATACAAAATAAATTAATAAAAGTGCATTCTTAAAGAGAGAGCATCCCAAATTTGGCAAACTCCAAACCGCTAGATAAAACATCCGCGCTTCTGTGCGCCAACCTCCTGCCCCTCTGCGTAAAAAAAACGGATGCTCCTCCTCAAAAAAACTAAAATCTGATAAATTATCTCAACTGAGGATGGAATCGGGAGTAGCAACTCCCTCACTGCTGACAATCCAAAACTGAAAACGCGATGTCTAATCATAGACTCGCCTATGGTCTACTAAAGGAACGTGAACAATGAAGGTGGCATTTCTGGGAACTGGACTGATGGGACTACCAATGGCCCAAAGATTGTTAGCAGCAAATATAGAGGTAATTGCTTACAACCGTACCCCAGAAAAACTAGTACCCCTGCAAGCCGCAGGTGCTGAAATCGTCACACATCCCCGTTATGCAATTCGGGAAGCTGAGTGTGTCATTCTCATGTTGACAAACGCCGCAGCAATTTATCATGTCCTGCTGTCGGATACCTCTTGGCGGACTTTGGCAGGGCGTACTATCATCCAGATGGGAACAATTACCCCAACACAAAGCCAGGAAATTCGAGATTCCATAGTTGGGGGTGGTGG
This sequence comes from Aliinostoc maniaoense, assembly GCF_058172895.1. Taxonomy (NCBI): domain Bacteria; kingdom Bacillati; phylum Cyanobacteriota; class Cyanophyceae; order Nostocales; family Nodulariaceae; genus Aliinostoc; species Aliinostoc maniaoense. Next base: position 1,561,929 of record NZ_CP187952.1, read on the forward strand.
TGAATATATAGAAGCACCAGTATTGGGTAGTATACCCGAAGCCAAAGCCGGGACGCTCACGGTAATGGTAGGGGCGCAACCACATCAATATGAACGAAACTTAGACTTACTCAAAAATTTTGGTTCAGAACCAATACTCATAGGCCCCGTGGGAACAGCATCTGCGCTGAAATTAGCCTTAAATCAACTCATTGGTTCATTAACTACTAGCTTTGCCCTGAGTTTAGCTTTTGTGCAGCGTCAAGGCATTGACGTGGATAAGTTTATGCAAGTCTTACGGGAAAGTGCGCTGTACGCCCCGACTTTTGATAAAAAATTACCTCGTATGTTAAATGGGAATTATAGCAATCCGAATTTTCCCACCAAACATTTACTCAAAGATACAGATTTATTTATTTCGGAAGCTCAATCTCTAGGTTTGGATCTTAGTAGCATTGAAAATGTGCAAAAAATTCTGCAAACAGCGATGAAAATGTCCTTTGCTAATGATGATTATTCTGCCCTATTTTCTGTAATTAGAGATTGGGGAGAGGTGAGTGGAGGATAAGCTGTTACACCTATAAGTTGGATCATTTCATTTGTCTAAAGAACTTGTAAATCCTTGCTGCCTGCTTCCCTGCAATGTGAATATACAAATTAAATGTCCAATAGCTGAATCAGTATTTAGCGCAGCTTCATCAAGAATTGGTGTGAGGAAATCATGAAAGGCGAAAAATTCAGGCTATAACAAAGGCAATAAAATTTCAAATTCAGTACCCATATTTGCTTGGGAATGGAAACTGAGATTACCCCCATGCCTGGCTGTGATAATGCGATAACTAACGGCTAAACTTGTTTCCTTATCGGCTCTTCTTTCTAGAGAAAAACTTTCGAGTAATTGTTTTTGTAACTCATCAGACATTCCTATGCCATTATCTGCAATGGCAATGGAAACCCAACGGGAATCAGGAGACTCTAGTGTTTGTGGTGCTTGAGAAATCACCTTTGTAGTAATGACAATTTCTGCTCTTTTAATATTTTGGCTGGAGTTCAGTTGTAGTTGATGTCTCACTGCTTCATCGAGCAAACTATCAACCGCATGACTTAAAATATTCATTAATACTTGGTTTAACTGCCCAATAAAGCAAGGAACTGGGGGTAATTTACCATAATTTTTAATAATTTTAATTTCTCCTTTTAAACGAGTTTTAATTAAAATTAGAATGCTATCTATACAAGTATGTAAATCTACAGGTTTAGGATAAATTGCATCAATATGACAAAAATTTTGTAAACTAGTGACGAGTTTTTTTAGCCTTTCTGCTCCAGTGCGTGCGCTAGTTAATGCTTTGGATAAATCTTGTTCTAAATAATCAAATTCTATTTCTTCTTTAATGATATTTATTGCCTGACAACCGGGAGGCAAATGATTTTCATAAGCAGCTATGAGTTTAAGTAAATCTTGACTGTAGTTAGAGATATAAGTTAAGTTACCCCAGATAAAACCGACAGGATCTAAAATTTCATGTGCCACCCCATCTACTAATCTACCGAGGCTGGCCATCTTATCATTTTGAATCATTTGGGTTTGAGTACGTTCATAGCGCACCTGAGTTTCAATACCACGAATTTGCCAAGCAGCAATATTGAGTTCATGGGTATCTAGTAATTTGTAGGTATTGTCTGCGGTTTGAACTACTATTGGTTCTGCCAAAAATTCTGGCGATCGCTTCAGTAGATGTTGCATCGCTGTTAAAATTGGCGTTGTCTCAGGTAGCTGTAAAATTGCTGTGCGTGCGTAACTGTAGAGAACATCTAAAGGTTGTTTGGTAAATAAATCCTCTCCGTAGGGACGAATTAAAAACTCCACGAGTCGCCGCCGAGAAATCATCCCTCGGAATTTACCCTGTTCTAATAAAATCACCCCTGGGAGCAAGGGATATTGATCAAAATACTTTGCTACTTCTGCACCTGTACAGCTAAGTGCCACCGTAAAGGTGTACATTGGTAATTCTTGTAGGCTTGACTCTAAAGATAAATCACGCTCGCTACCCACAGATAAAATTGGTGGCGATATTTGGCAACAAAACTCTTTTGACACGCTAAACTCTCATTTTAACCAAAACTGACCAATAATCAGTTAAGATTTGACCTGTTACATTTACCACTAATAATCATGGCAGAAAGCAGCAGAAAACACCCTGATTTATTGGCTATTTAGCTATTTTAACTAGTGCCTTGATTAACTCCGAACCGTACTAGTCTCTAACCTCTATCTATAAACCTTGATGATATTAGTGAAAATACTTAGATATAATTGACGATTCAGCATTTTTATAGTAGAAATTCAACGAACCCTAAAATTTTCTTGGCGGAGGCATGACGAAAAGCATGAATATTATTAACTTAGAACGATCCCCAAATATTTAAAGACTGTAAATTCTTTATGAACCAGCCCAAAAGATAACATTATCAAGCGTTATTGTACGGTAAGTATAAATATGAGGTAGTGAATTGACAAGCTAGTGAAGCAGTTGCTAGACAAAACTTGGAACTATTGTTCAGATGAAACAATCATCAACATAGTCAATCCTAGTACATCTACTCAAATCCATACATCTGATTGATGACAAGCGATCGCCCTGATGATTGAGAAAAAACTGCCAACCCAATCTAAACTTACTGTTTTCAATATGTTGTATTGTACCTAAATGAGTTTGATCCCCATTCAGATAGAATGACTAGGCATAACTTCAAAAATTCAAACCGCTTTTGACTGCGACACCCATGAATCAACTGAACAATGGTTTCACTATATTTCTGAGTCTGCTAGTCGAGGCGATGCCTTTCTTGCTTCTAGGGGTTTTATTCTCTAGTTTGCTGTTGTTTTTTGTTGATGAACGCAAACTAGTAGAAAAAATGCCCACAAACCCGCTATTGGGTGCTTTAGTTGGCAGCATGGTTGGCTTTTTGTTTCCGGTGTGTGAATGTGGCAATGTGCCAGTAGCCAGGCGATTGCTGATGCAAGGAGTACCCACATCTGTAGCAGTTGGTTTTTTACTAGCAGCACCAACAATCAACCCGATTGTGATTTGGGCAACGTGGACAGCATTTCGAGATCAGCCAGAAATCGTAGTCCTCAGAGTCGTATTTTCCTTATTAATTGCCACAATTATTGGCTTTGTGTTTAGTTTCCAACCCGACTTAGAACCGATAGTTCAACCGGCGATCGCTCGTTATTTAAAATTTAATCCTCCCCCCAAACCAGAACCAAAACGCCGGGGCAAATATCAGCCAGGATCAAAAGGCAATAAAACACCAAATATCTTACGTTCTGGCACTTATATTTTAGGTGGGAGAGGAGGCATAACTGCACGGCTAGACGCTAACTTAGTCCCAGCCAGTGAACCCATCCTCAGCACCAGTAAACCCACCGCCGATAAACTGCGCCTAGTGCTAGATAACAGCATCCAAGAATTGCGAGAATTGGGAGGCGTAATGATTTTAGGAAGTGCGATCGCCGCCGCCATTCAAGTACTAGCCCCCCGTGAGTTAATTCTCAGTCTAGGTGCTGGCCCCATTACATCCATTTTGGTGATGTTAGTGTTAGCAGCCGTCGTCTCAATTTGTTCCACAGTCGATTCCTTTTTTGCCCTCTCCTTCGCCTCAACCTTTAGCACTGGTTCATTATTAGCATTTTTAGTATTTGGCCCCATGATTGACATCAAAAGTGTCGGCTTAATGTTATCAATGTTCAAGCCCAAAACCATCTTTTACCTATTTGCCTTAGCAGCCCAACTGACATTTTTATTCACCCTATTTATTAACCTCCACGTTATTTAATGGAGGCAAGGGGGCAGGGGGAGACAAGGTAGACAAGGTAGACAAGGTAGACAAGGGGGAGTATAAAACTCTTTAATTTTGAATTTTGAATTTTGAATTTTGAATTGGAGCGAAGCGACTTGACTAAATCTCCTACCCAAAACAAATTTCTTCCTTGGCTGGATGTCTTAGCAATTACAGCTTGGGGTGTGTTGATGTTGAGATATTGGCTCAATGGCAAGCTAAACCTGCTGATTCACCCTAATTTCTTTGGTTTAGTGGTTGCTGGTGGTGTTGCTTTGATTGCCCTTGGTTTGTTGAAAGCACAAGAATTATGGACACGACGACGGCGACAGCGTGATGTCGCACCTAATCCGCAGCACATTAATTTCTTTGCCCCTGGTTGGGGTAGTAGTTTGTTATTATTTACAGCGATTTTAGGTTTAATTATCACACCCCAAGTATTTGCTAGTGATAAAGCACTCCAGAGAGGAGTAACAGATTTATTGTCAACTGCTCGTGTTCAGCCCCAAGCCTTTCGAGTCACCGTTCGTCCAGAAGAGCGATCGCTTGTAGACTGGGTACGTACACTCAGCGTTTACCCTGAACCAGATTCATATACAGGTCAAAAAGTCAAGGTGCAAGGATTTGTGATTCACCCACCAGACATGGGTAAAGAATACATATTTATAGCCAGATTTGTACTCACTTGCTGCGCTGCCGATGCCTATCCTATAGGATTACCCGTCAAACTCGCAAAAGGACAAGAAAGATATTCCCCTGACACCTGGCTAGAAATAGAAGGGCAAATGGTGACAGAAACCATCAACGATAAACGCCAACTTACCATAGCCGCTAATTCTTTAAAAAAGATTCCCCAGCCAGAGAATCCCTATAGTTATTAATTAGGGACTGGGGACTGGGGACTGGGAAAGCAGGGGGGCAGGGGGCAGGGGGAGACAAGGGAGACAAGGAGAGAAGGGAGACAAGGGAGACAAGGGAGACAAGGGGAAGAATTTTAGATTTTGGATTTTAGATTGAAATGCAATCCAAAATTGAAAATCCAAAATCCAAAATTAAATTGCCCCATGCCCCATGCCCCATGCCCCATGCCCCATGCCCAATACCCAATACCCAATACCCAATAATTAATAATGACTAAAAAAGATTTTCTCCAACCATTAGATCGGGTAGCAATTGCCTGTATGTTGCTGCTGAGTTTGCTGATTGGATTACTCATCTTGCAAGGCGATGTGGTTACAGCACGAGTAAGAGATTTTACTTGGCAAAACCAGCAAATTGGGGCAGAAGATGTTTCTTTTACCCTCACTTTTAGCCGTCCTATGAATACAAAAAGTGTAGAGGATAATCTTAAGATTGAACCACCCCTGGCAGGTAAAATCAGTTGGGCGGGACGACGGATGGTTTATACTTTGTTGACACCTGCACCCTACGGCACGAATTATAAAGTGCAGTTGCAAGGAGCTAAAGATAAATTTTCGGAATCAGAAGATCAAACGCGAATTATACAGCCTTTTGAGGGACAATTTCGCACACGCGATCGCGTTATCTTGTACATAGGAACTGATCCAGAAAATAAAGGGCGTTTAGTTCTCTACAACTTAACTGAAGAACAAAAAACAGTCCTCACCCCCAAAGAGTTGATAGTGATGGACTTTAAACCATTTCCCAATGGTGAAAAAATTCTCTTCTCCGCACGCACTAGTAATAATCAAGACTTACTATCAGCCAAAATATATAGTGTAACCACTGGCGTTGCTGCTCAATCTGGCACTAAAACCCCAGCCCCAGGATTAATTGAGTTAGTTTTAGATAATAAAGACTATCAAAACCTGAAATTTGACTTGTCAGCAGATGGACAAACCATAGTTGTACAACGGGGCAATAGAAATAATCCCAGTGACTTTGGACTGTGGTTTATGCCAGCTAATCTTGCTCCCGGACAAAAACCTCAGCCTCAACGTCTGCAAAGTCAGCCAGGGGGAGATTTTATTATTACTCCTGATAGTAAAGCTGTGGCTGTTGCTCAAGGACAAGGGGCAGCAATTCTACCACTCCAAGAAGATGCCACTAAACCCTTAGATTTCCTGCCCCAGTTTGGACTAGTGCAGGCATTTTCTCAAGATGGTTCTCAGGCAGCTATGGTCAAATTTAATACTGACTTTACAAAAGATTTATTTCTAGTGACCAATCAAGGGACTCAAAAAGCTTTATTAAAAACTAAAGGCTCTATTCTCAGTTGTCAGTTTGACCCCTCCTCACCCACTCTTTACTGCTTATTAACACAACTTGTTTCACAAGAACAATACATAGAACAACCTTATCTAGTAGCGATTGATCTGAAAACTCAGCAGCAGAAGCCATTGTTAGTATTGCCTGTAGAGCAAAGAAACGTGCAAATGAGTTTAGCTCCCGATGGTTTAGCTTTACTATTTGACCAAATAGTTCCCGAAGCTAATTCTACTACAGCATCTGCTAATAATTTGAAAACTGATAATGGGGAAGCGATCGCTACTAGTAGTCTCTGGTTAATGCCCCTATTACCGATTTCTGATACTGGCATCAGCAGCATCAAACCAGAAAAACTTCCCCTGATTGGATTTCACCCCCGTTGGTTGCCATGACTAAAGACGCGCGAAAGCCTAATCTCAAATTTTAAATTTTTGACTTTTTTTATTGACTAGCCCAAGGATACTTTTGATAAATTATATACAGATACAGTGTTTCTCCAGCGTGTGAGTTCATACCAGGGTGCTGCTACCACAAAACTTTTGACCAAAGCCCACCCAGCTTAAACCGAAACATTTAAGTATCTGTACACTAACTCATACATTTGTAGCATTTAAACTCTAAATCCCCTTGATATCTCAGGTTGACGAGGGGTCAGTTCATAATGTTATAACGACATCAGTTATGTATGCAAAATGGGGAACACTGAATAAATGATTGACTAATGATTAACTACTGAAGCTAGGGGAAAAATAACTTGGCTGCAAAAGTAACCCCTCAGAAGTTGATCAGTACTGCTGAATTATTGATACGTGGGTGGTTCAAGAGTGATGAATGAAGCTGACACCTCAAATAACAGGACTGTGATGGAATCTCTTAACTCTGCTGCTAATTCTCTACAACCAGAACAAACGATCTGTCCTTTTTACTCAGTTGTGCCTGCTGACAACACACCCGTTGCTAAATTACCACTCCTCAAACCCGCAGCAGATGAACAGCATCATCCTCAAAGCCCCGATTTTGTCCAAGACACCACCAATAACCAAGATTGGGTCGTAGAGCCTGATAGTGAACAGCAAACACAGGTTGCAGGCGAATTTCAAAAGCTACTGACCTTAAGTGAAGAATTGCGTGCTGCCAATAATGATTTGTACCAGCAAGTAGAAAATCTCAAAGATGAGTTGACTGAGTCAGAAAAGGCTTTGCAGTGGCAGAAAAGACGCTCTAGCGTCACTGAATCCATGCTCAATCAGCAAGCACAAGAACTTTCTGCTGCTCAAGAACAAATCCAATCACTTTTTCAACAGCTAGAGACTACATCTCAAACTGCACAGCGTCAAGAAATTCTCATTGAAAGTTATAAAGCACAATTACAAATTAGTCAACAACGCATTGCTCAGTTAGAAAGAGAATGCGCCTTATTACAAACGAACTATAGTGAACAATCTCAGCAGGTTTTGCAATCAGAAAATGCCTGTCGAGAGCTACGTACTAGATTAATGCGCCAGCAGCGTCAGACCCTACAATTTAAGGCTGCACTCGAAAAATGTCTAGATACATCCATTCCTGGTTATGATGCTGGTGATGCTGCTAATGATCAGCCTCAAAATCCAGTCATCCATAAATCAAGATTTGCCAGAAAAGCGCGCTCTTTGTTTCCTAACGCTCAACCGATTCAACCTTGGTCAGCAGAACCAGAATCACCAACAGAAAATGCTGCTCAGTCCAAGAGTGAACCTTCATTACCACCTCCCTTTAGCGGTGATTACGCTGTTCCCAATCCTTCACCGATTTGGAACTGGCCGCCCAAGCCAGAGACACCCCCAACCTCACAGCCATCTGTATCCAATGAAGTCACAGACAATCAACCTCCAATTAACCTAGAAGAGATTTCATCGGTCACTCCTTCATCAGAACTAGATGAGCAAATAGATAGCCTCATCCAGATGTTCTTTTCCTCCCAGTCTGGAACAACATCAACAACACAGCCAGCAGCAGATAACCACCCAGATCCTCAAACCGGAGAAACTGAGGCTTGGAAAACCTTGGATACAGATGTTCAGGAAGATGACACAACAGAAGCTATAGCAGAACAACCATCGGTGATATTGACAGATATCACCCTTCCGACAAATAATTCTGCAACATTGTCCTTTACTTTATCTCCTACAGAACAACCCACTGAAAAACCCGTATCTTCTGACTCAGAATCATATCCTGTAAATCACGTAGAATTAGACAGTGATTTACCGCCGGAAATTTTGGGTAACTTTGCTGATGAAGATACTCAATCGCCTTCACCAGTAGTTTATCCCCAGCGTCCACCAAAGAAACGCAAGTCTTTGGCTGCGGTAGAACTGCCGAATTTTAAGCCCAATTCACAATGAAAAGGCGTGTTTATTGTTCTACTGGTGTGAGTTTTAAAGGATACAATGGCTCAGATCCATTTAATTGCCAAATTCTCACTACTAAGGCAGCAGCTACGGTGAGCCAGATGCAAGAAAATGATAAAATCGTTCCTGCTACGGCATTAGTTTGCCAATAAACTGCTGTCACTACTAAAGCAGATAACCAAGGCCCTAAAATTACTACAGGCACAGCAGCACCTAACCTGCGTTCTACGGTAAAAATCGTATTCCAAGTATCACCTACAGCCAGATGTACTACAAACAAAATGAAAGGTAGCACTAAAAATTGGTGATTCATTTCCTGCCAAACTAATACAGAAGAAATTACCCGTAAAACGGCAATGATCATCCAAACTATGGGAAATACTAAAGGTGGAGGAGACCATCTTGGTCTGATTACTTGATCGTATGTCTGACGAGAACGGGTATTATCTAAAAGTGAAAAAATTCGTGAACGGATGCTGAAGAGAGTAAAAAACAATCCTGTTAATAAGGTACTAGACCAACTGGGAAAGGAAGAATTATCATCAATTAACATGATTAATTTTTCCATTCCCAGCAATGCCAGAACCATAACTACTATTTGCAGAATAGTCCCTAGTTTATAAACTAACACCGCCTTAATATCTAGTTCTTGTGTAGTTGTTTTTGATGTATTAGAAGACTGGTGTTGATTCCCAGTTTTTACACCCATGACGATGTTAACAAACTGTTCTAGGATTCCAGTATTATTGGATTGATTCATAATTAAGAGATGGTCAGCCTTTTAAACTATCAACAATCATTGATTATATAAGAATCATATTTGATTTTAGAGCCTATTTATAAAGTAAATATTAAGTAAGGGAGGCAAAAAGCGATGTGGATTTTCCTCCCGCTTTATTGCCCTTATGTTAAAGCTATGTAAGCATTTGAGGATTTTACCAAATGATATCTAGCCGCAGAGAATCAATATTATACGGTGCGTTACGCGTTGCTTGAACGCACCCTACAATTTAAAGTTTATTAACTAAAGGCTGTGAGGGAATTTCTATGCAGAACTCACTACCCTTTCCAGGTTCAGAAACACACTTAATTTTACCACCGTGTTCTTCGACGATAATCTTATAGCTAATAGATAAACCTAACCCAGTACCTTGTCCTGGTTGTTTGGTGGTAAAGAAAGGCTCAAAAATCCGCGATCGCACATTTTCTAGAATGCCACAACCATTGTCAGCAATCTTGATTAAGATAGTATGATTTTCTCTAAATTCTGTACATATTTTAATTTGGGGATTGATAGTAATTTTACCCAAAGTCATTGCAGATTCTAAAGCATCAATAGCATTATTAATAATATGTAGAAATACCTGATTTATCTGCGCTGCATAACATATTACTTCTGGTAATTCACCATATTCTTTAATTACTTCTACACCAGGAAACCCATTCTTAGGCTCTAGCCGATGTTGTAAAATTAATAGTGTACTGTCGATGCCTGCATGAATATTTACAGGCTTCATCTCAGCTTCGTCAAGTCTAGCAAAGGTACGTAATGATAAAACTAAGTGAGAAATACGTTGTGCGCCTATCATCATTGATTGGAGAATTTTTGGTAAATCATCAGCAATAAAATCTAAATCTAATGTTGTAATTTCTTCTTGCAATTCTGGCTGGAGATGAGGATAATTCTTTTGGTAGATATCCACTAATTTCAATAAGCTTTTCGTGTATTCATTAACATAAGTAATATTACCGTAAATAAAATTAATGGGATTATTAATTTCGTGAGCTATGCCAGCTACTAATTGCCCTAAACTCGCCATTTTCTCCCTTTGAATTAATTGGCTTTGGGTTGTTTGTAGTTCTTGTAATGTTTGGGAAATTTCTTCCTTTTGTCGCTGAGTTTCTTCTAGTAATTCTGCTTGCTGAATTGCTACACCTAATTGACTACCGACTTGAGTAAGTAAGTAAATCTCATCTTCTTGCCAATCACGAATCCCGCTATTTTGGTAAACCGCTAACAAACCCCACAAGTTCTGTCCGTGATATATAGCAATAATTACATAGGCTCTAGCCTGATAAATTTCTAATATATTGAGGTAGCAGTCACTAAAACCTGCATTGTAAATATCATGACAAACTCGATACACTTCGCCTCTGCTAAAACGACCACCTTCTGTATCTTGTAAATAAGTATCTGCTAGTGGAACTTTGGCTAAATCTTTAGCACTGCATTCGCTAACATTTTCTTTTAATTCTGGTTTTTGTAACTGTTCATCGATTAGGGAAATCCAACCTTCTCCCACAGATTCAAACACAAATTCCCCACTCCAATCGGGATGAAAGCGATAGATAGCTACACGATCTGCATGGATGAGTTTTCTAATTTCTGCGGTACTAGTGCGGAAAATTGTTGATAAATCGAGGGATTGGCGAATTTTTTCAATAGCGATCGCAATTGTTTTTTGCCACTCTGCTGCTTTTTCTCTGGCTTTTGCTTGTGCTAGTTGTGTTGATTGTGCTTTGGCTTGTTCTATATAATCTGCTTGCTGTAAAGCCAATCCTAAATGTTCAGCTATCAATTCCACAAACTCGATTTCCCTAGTTTCCCATTGTCGTATCTGACTACAATGATGAATGCACAATAAACCCCATATCTCTTTAGCTTTGATTAAGGGAACAATCAGATTAGCACATACTTGAAATTGCTTGAGCATCTGAAGATAACAATCACTGATTTCAACTGTATTAATATCAGTTATTGCTGTAATTGCAACTTGTTGATGAAGTCTAGAAAATTCCTCTTGAAGATAGCGATCGCCTAATTTTGTAGTTAAAATAGGACTCCATTCTTCTCCCACATCTTCATAGATAAATTTTTCTTCCCATCCCCAATTTTGATGCCAACAAAATACCACAACTCTATCTGTATTCAGAAACTGGCGAAGTTCAGTGACTGTAACTTTGAAAATGGTATTTATATCCAGAGATTCACGAATTTGGGATATTATTCTAGATAAGGCTGTTTTCATAATTTGTCTCAAAAGTAGGGAGTGGGGATGTAAGTGACAGCAGCATTTTATGGAATAGTTTTGTAACTTATAACACCAGTAATTGGCTGAAAAATTTCAGCATGGGGAATTGATTATGAACTTCTATTTCATAATTCCCTCAACAGAGGTAAATTGAACAAGCAATAGGGGTAGTTTTGCCGGTTAGGGATTTTACAGAGGCGTAATCTCACAAGCGGTGAAGTGGAGGCCGTTGTTTCCAGCAATCAAATATGATTCCTAAGATAGCGTTCCCCTCTAACATCAAATGCTGACTACAAAACTAATACCTCATCATAAAAGTCATCATTTTTTGATTTAATTAAGTAAAAAACTATAAAATATGCTGATATAACAACATATTGGTTCAAAATTATTAGATAATTTCTTATTAGAAGTAAATTAATAGTAAAAGGGAAAAGGTAAACTCATTACTAAAAAATATTTCTCAAAATACCAACACATATCACAAGCCTAATTTAACTTGTCAGTTGAATATCTGAGAAATAATTGATTCTACCAATTCCCTAATAGTTATAGCGTTTCCTAGTCTGCTGAGGTACAAATCTCTGCGTACCTACCCTTCGGGAACGCCTGACGGCGAATGCGCTTTACTTTGCGCCCCTTTGCGTTTCAAAATATTATCTGTACCTCACTTAATTGGAAATCGCTATAATTATTCAGGTAATTTTTACCTTTATTGAGCAAATCATGCTGGTTCTAGGACAGAGGCTTCTAAAATTTGGGTGTATAGTTGATTTAAATTCTCTGCCACACCACCCCAACTAAACTTTGATTCGATGTGTTTTCTAGCAGCTAGACCTAACTCGTCTCTCCATGTGGGATTCATCAAAATTCGATCAATAGCAACAGCAAAAGCTGCTACATCTTTTGGTGGGACTAATAACCCAGTTTTCTCTGTAACTACTGTAAACTGAAGTCCGCCAACATCGCTAGCAATAACTGGTGTACCACTAGACATCGCTTCGATTGCTACTAGTCCAAAAGGTTCGTAATGGCTGGGAACAACACATACATCCGCCGCCGCATAGTAAGTAGGTAAAATTTCTTGTCCCAGACGGCCGGGAAGAGTTGTAAAATCACTCATACCCAATTCTTGCACAATGCCTTGAATGCGATCGCGCTCTCTACCGTCGCTAGCTCCTGGGGTACTGCCACCACCAATAATCAGTTTGAGTTTACCACTGTCCCGTAACTGAGATTCATTCACTGCACGCACTAAAGTTTCTATGCCTTTGCGCGGATCAAAACGTCCCACATACAATATAACTTTGGCATCTGGAGCAATTCCGAGTGCGGCTCTAGCAGCTTGTCTATCTATTGAGCCAAATTGCTGGATATCTGTACCACAAGGAATAACCTCAATATAACCTTTTGTAGAAACTAGCGATCGCATATGTTCCTGTTCTTGAGGACTTGTAGCCACAATTCTTTCAGCTGTTTCCAAGACTTGTTTTTCTACTGCTAAACGTTTAGTCGCAATTAAAGGAATTGTGTCTACACTTTTATATTTAACTGCTCCTAAAGAGTGGTAGGTGTGGACTTGTTTACTTCCTTGGAGAGTTTTTAATTGCATTCCTACCCAACTAGAAAGCCAGTAGTTTGTGTGTACAACTGGATATTTAATGTGATTTTCTCGTTGAAATTGGAGTAATTGCTGAACAAACTCTGGTAAATATTGGAAACCATAATCTCGTGATACAAATTCCTCTGGCCCGGCTGTTAAGCGAATTGTTCTACACAACGGACTATGTTCCACAATAGTCTCTTGTTCAGGACTTACTCTCCGGCTAAACATATCAACTTGCCATCCCAATTGAGCTAGGGATTTCCCTACTTCACGCACATAAACATTTTGCCCTCCGGCTTCCTCTTTGCCAATTTCAATCGCTGGATCTCCGTGGACAGAAATCAAAGCTATACGCTTTTCAGTGGTAGAGTTCATGGTTTGTGTGTTGCTGATGTGAATAAAGTTGTAGGCAGTTCCTCAAATTACTGACAGTGGATTTACTTGAATTATCTAGTAAATTTGAGTAATTTTTATTTTAATTTAATATGTCAAATATTTTTCTCTATCTATTGCCAAGATGATACTTTCTTTGCAGTTTTTATATTTGATTTGTTTATACATAATTAGCCATATTAAAATCTAATACCTGTGATAGATGAAGCTCTATTTAGCTACCAAAAAGCAGGCATATATCAACTTATTTTGAATATTAATGAATCAGTTTTTTTACTGAAAAATAAAGCTTGTTATGTGAATAGACATTCTATTTTTAGTAATCTTTCTTTAAAGAAGCTACCGTATTTACACTTATTTTTCGCCTAACTTTATCTGAATTTCTCAAGTAAATGCTCAAATATCCTGAATTATTAGTATTAATGCTGAATAATGTTTTTACTTAAAAAGAAACAAATAATACTAAAATTTAAATATGATTTTTGTAGCTTATAATACAGATTTTTGCAAAAATTTCTTAGCTCAATTATTTGTATTTCACTCTCAAGAAATGAATCAATTCAAAATTCAACAGACCCTACAAAGAATTTGGAGAGTAGCAAGCTACAAAATTCAAAATTAAAGACAGCCACCCACAAGGGGAAGCCAGTCTCGTGGGTGGGTTTCCTGGCTTGAGAGAACTGGCGTTGGGGTTTTAAACCTAACTTTTTCCGCTCAAAGTGAAGGTTGTTGCGGCTGTCTGCCTACACCCCACACGTATCAAGCGTCATAACAAAACTAGAAACCCCTCCAGCCTGGATTCAAAACCTCAGCAGACTGAAGGGGTTATTAAATATCTATCCAAATTAATGCTTTAATCAGATTTGATTCCAGTCGAGGAGTTTTTTTCTTGCCCTCACTCTGGTATGAGATTGATGACTCTGGAAGATTGGGAAAACTTTGATCAGTTAAGTACACGTTAAGTACACGTAAGTGTCGCCAGTTTTGGAACAATAGAGATTAAGTTTATCTAGTTATGTTGCTAGACAAACCGAGCTAATCAAAACCTTTGAACCAAAAACAGCGATCGCCTACGGTGGGGTGCAGCCCATCACACTCGAAATTTTACCTATCATTAACCCTCAGTTGAGCCATGACAGAAACGTTAGCAATTAAAAATTAAAAATCAAAAAACTCTGACTTTTAATTTTTAATTATTCGCTCCTTCCACTTAGTTTGTAGTTTGAGCAGCTAGCATTTGCTTGAGCTTCTCTAACTCAGCAGCCCAACGTGGATCGGGACGAACTGCATCTGAATCAGATGTGCTTGTAGTGGTTTCACGTCCACCACCACCGCGACGAGACTTCTTACCACCTTTGTCACGGCGACTGCCTTCTTTGTTGGTTTTAGGAGTAGAATTACCACTAGCAGCAGGTGTTGGGGCGGCTTGTTCGTCTCCTTCCTCACCTTTTGTCCGAGGTAAAGCTTTCTCTAACTTGATGGGGGTTTCTTTGAACATCTGACCATTATATTTTTCGATAATTTGGTCAGCTTGTTCATCATTATTGACTGTTAGAAAACCAAAACCCCGACATTTGCCGGTTTTACGGTCTTTGATTAACTTAGTAGTCACAGCATCGCCTTCTGCTGCAAAAACTGCTTGCAGTTCTTGACGATCTATTTCTTCTTTTGGCAAATTGCCTATATATAGGCGAACGGACATGAACTATACCTCCAGAGTTGAATGAACATGGCAAGGCAAGAAAACAATGGCTTGGCGTTGGCTTTTAAATGCTATTGACCAAGACTGCCATAAACCAATTTTTTTACTCCAAACTGTCAATCTATACAATACAGTTTTTTGCTGGGATCAAGCTTATTGAATCCAACAGCGCATACAACGCTCTGTTAGTACCACCTTAATTCTAAAAGTTGTAAATTTGCTTTTAACTGTCTCTTGCCATCAGCATTTTTTTTCAATGCCTTCGCCCGCAGAATTAAATACCATCCTTTAGATTACCACGGTATTTTCTACGTAGCTAGTTCAGCATATACTTTTTTTGCAATAGTTTTACGGCATCGTAACATAAAATACATATTTTTTCAAGAAGGAATATTGACATAGTACGAAACAAAAACCAGCCAATGGCTGGTTAATTCTCTGCTGTGTTGGGAGGATAAACATCAATAGATTGGCGTAGGCAGCTAAGGATAATTACCAAGCCTGAACGCTAAGTTATTTCAGTTATCAAGAATTTTGTAAATAAATGTAACACATAGATATGGAAGTTGCAATATTTGTTTACATTTGGGCATGGGGCATGGGGCATTGGGCATGGGGCATCGGGCATGGGGCATTGGGCATTGGGAATAGTTATGATGAACTACTCAGTTGCAATCAGCGCAAAGCTTGAAAAATGAATCTCTTTGACGAAGAAAGGCAGAGGGCAGAGGGCAGGGGGAGTAAAACTCTTGAATTTTGAATTTTGAATTGATTAGCCTGTGAGAAAAATGTAAGCACCCCAAGCTTGGGCTAAAACAGCGATGACAGTAGACCAGATAGGATGAGGGCTATTGAGGGTTTTACCGTTTTGAATTTGCAGGGTGTGGATATCTATCCAAGGTGTTGCACCTCGACGCAACCAGCCTGTAACTGTCACTTGACGACCAATTAATTCTTGATGATAAATCGGTTGTCCTAACCAGGAAACATGGTGTAGTTTTACTAAACCTGTGCTGGACTGTAAAATTAAATCCTGTGATAAAGCATTACTAATACCAGGTCTGCCTAATAACTTACCGACAAAACGCACCTTAATACTATCGATAGGAATGCTGGAGGGATTAGCTAATAAATAAGGTAAGTGTTCCTCTGTGTGGATGCTATTGCCTTTAATGTCGGGAAAAAAGGAGTTCATCCTAACTACCATACCGATACTAAAACAGATGAGTAGACAACCTGTGACAAATGACCAATCTTCGTAAATCCACTTGAGATTTAAAAATTTGAGTGCAAAGGCAGTTTGCCACAGCAGCCAAATCAAGCCTGCAAATAAAAATCCTAGGGGAATACCTAGGAATGGGGCAATTTGCAAGAGGAAAGACTGACGAGTGACGGTTAATGCCTGCTCACTGAGGGATTTTTGGCTAGCTAGATGTAATTCCGGGTCAATATGCCAGTATTTTGCTATTTGACATAGGCGTTCAATCCGATCGCCAATTAGTGGATGTGTGTTATTTAGTGTCAACCAACGGCGATAGGGGTTGATATTATCCCACATCAACATTGATTCAAAGTTGAGATGACCTGCCACACTGCCTAAAGTAATACTTTGTTGATAACTAACAGGTAACAAAATATTTAAACTTTCTAATTGCCAACTAGTGGATTCTGATTTTTGGATATCAACAGCAATGCCAATGGTAATTTTGAGTAAGGCGCGGATTAAACCATTGGGATTACCTGTGATTTCGGCGGCGAGGCGATCGCTATAATAATGCCGCCAGCGTGAATATAGCAATGTCGTTCCAGTCAACACACACCATAACCCATAAATGAGACTAGAAACGATAGTAAATGGCCAATGCCATATCCCCTTGCCTATTGTGTTGCCCCAGGCTGAAACTTGCTGGTAGAGTTTGTAAATTGGTAGCGTTACCAGTAACATTACAGACATCAGGACAAAATCTTTGTAAGTTATTTGTCCCAGTTGTGCTGCATAAATAGTAGCAATTTCATCATCTGCTAATTGTGCTAACAAACCTTGACTGACAACTATTCTGGCATTTCTGGGTAAATTACCATAGGTAAAAGCTAGGGGTGCAGCCGTGGGTAAAATTCGCAGTTGGGGCTGTGGCCAGTGGCGTTGTTGACAGTAACGATGTAATACACGGGGAGTTTCCCGACTATGGTTTTGTAAGACATCTTTAGATAACTCACACTGCCCGTAGAATTGTGCTAAGAGCGAATCTAATAACCAAGGCGATAGGGCGATCGCTACGAACAAAACAGCAAATAAGACTGGGGTAGGATCACGATAGAGTAACTGCACTGGCTGTAAATAAGGCAGTTTCACCAAAGTCCAGTTAATTGTACCCATGACGAACTCTAGCAGTTCTCGCAGCACCCAAAACAGTGCCATAAATGTGCCTGCTGCCAAAAGTCGCAAGGGAATTAAACCTGTTTTTTGTAAAGGCTGCCAAACCTTGGCGCGTTTTGCTTGTCGCCAATAAACTCCAAATTCTTTAGCTTTGGGGTAATTTGTTGTGCCAATCAAGGGGTTGCCAACTAAATTCTGCCCACTGTAGGGATTTTGAAGCAAATTACCAACATAATTAGGTTTAGGTTGGGCTTGTGTCTGTTGTGATGGGCGATTAACTGGAGTATTGCTGGTTTTTTTGCGCTTGTTTTTGCTTTTAGTCAAGTGAACAAGAGCAGTTTTTGCCCATTCTTGCACCTTGGGGTTTTGACTTTCCGTGAGAGTTTGACACAAAGCGATCGCCTTACGGACTTCGCCACTGCGCGCATAAGCCATGACTAAACCGACCCTAGCTTGTAAACTGACAGTCTCATTACCCTGATGACTGGCTAAAGGTTGTAGTTGAGCGATCGCAGTTTGATAATTTCCTTGTTTGAGGGCAACTAAACCAGCCTCCAAAGACGATTTAGCGTGTGAAGGCATAGAAATTCTGACACTCCATCTGTGTGATTTGATCCACGGTTATAGCAAAGCGCGAATCATCAGATGCCGTGTACATCAAGGCCAGTGGTTTCTAGGAAAGGGGGCAGGGGGCAGGGGGCAGGGGGCAGAATAACCGTGTACTCACTACTCAGCACTAACTCACTCTTCAACTGCCTTTTGACTAGAAAACACTGGGGCGATCGCGCTGAGTTTTAACTCTGGATGATCTCCCTGTAACTGTTGACAGTTCCATTCATTGCGGAACAGTAAAACTGGGCGATTCATGTTGTCTTTGACTGTGGTGGTGTTAAATATACGTCCCACCTTGTTCAAAGCTTCCCAGCCACCTTCTACCCAACGAGCAACGCTGTAGGGTAGTAGTTCCAATAGGGTTTCTACACCATACTCGTTTTGTAAGCGAAACTGCACCACTTCAAACTGTAACTGCCCCACGGCTGCCATAATGGGGT
The DNA here is from genome assembly GCF_058172895.1 of Aliinostoc maniaoense. Lineage (NCBI taxonomy): Bacteria > Bacillati > Cyanobacteriota > Cyanophyceae > Nostocales > Nodulariaceae > Aliinostoc > Aliinostoc maniaoense. Next base: position 1,580,535 of record NZ_CP187952.1, read on the forward strand.
CACGTTTAGCTTCATCAACGGAATACATAATTTGTACTGCACCCTCTTCCCGCAATTCGGAGATGCCTTTTTGGAATTGCTTAAATTTGGAGGGGTTGGGATTGCGAAGAATCGCAAATAGTTCTGGTGAAAAATACGGAATCCCTTCATATTCCAGCTTTTGCCCCGTGTAAATTGTATCGCCGATCGCAAAAACACCTGGATTATTTAAACCGATAACATCACCTGGATAAGCTACATCAATCGATTCCCGTTCTTGAGCAAACAGTTTTTGCGGTCTGGATAACCGCACAACTTTGCCAGTTCGAGCATGATTCACTGTCATATCTTTTTCAAACTTACCAGTGCAGACCCGGACAAAAGCAATGCGATCGCGGTGTTTTGGATCCATATTGGCTTGCAGTTTGAAAACGAAACCGGAAAACTCTGGATAAGTGGGGGGTACTTCACCGACGCTACTGATGTGGACACCTGGTTTAAGCGCGTAGTCGAGGAAGGATTTCAAAAATAACTCTACCCCAAAGTTAGTCATGGCACTACCAAAGAAAACTGGTGTCATTTTGCCTTGGTGTACCAAATCTAAATCTAATTCTGGGCCTACCCCTTCTAATAGTTCTAGATCATTTTTCAGTTGGTGATACAAATCTTGTTCCAGTAATTCCTCAATGCGCGGATCACCCAAGTTGACAATTGTATCACGGGCTTCCTTACTACCGTGGGAAGTGCGTTCAAACAAGTGAATTTGCTGCTGTTTTCTATCAAACACACCCTTAAAGCGATCGCCCATACCTATCGGCCAATTCACCGCATAGGTTTGCAAACCCAACTCTTGCTCAATTTCGTCTAATAATTCCAGTGGTTCTCTACCCGGACGATCTAATTTATTTACAAAAGTAAAGATTGGTAAACCACGTAATTTACAAACTTCAAATAACTTTCGAGTTTGGGGTTCTAGACCCTTAGCCGCATCAATCAGCATCACCGCATTATCAGCCGCCGCCAGAGTCCGATAAGTATCTTCACTAAAATCCTGGTGTCCAGGAGTATCAAGTAAATTAATTTGACAATTTTGATATGCAAACTGTAATACTGTAGATGTGATAGAAATACCCCGTTGTTGTTCCATCGCCATCCAGTCAGAAGTAGCCTTACGCTGCGCCCTGCGAGCCTTCACAGCACCCGCCTCATGAATTGCCCCCCCGTAGAGCAGCAACTTTTCCGTCAGCGTAGTTTTCCCAGCATCAGGGTGAGAGATAATCGCAAAATTGCGCCGCAGCTCAACTGCTTGACCCAATTCTGCCTGAATTTCAGTTGACATAAAACCCTATTTACTTCCTTGTTACGTAACTTAATGCTTTTCTAGATTAGCGAGTCCCTTCATCTTAAAACAACCCACCTAACCACAAACAAATTAAACCGGACTCAAACACTCCCCAAACTCAAAAAACCCTCCGCGCGACGGCAGTCGCTACAAGTCGGCAAAGCCGCCCAACGCGCTGCCTCCCCTTTGCGTTTACCTCCCTTTGGGTTCACCAGTCGTCTACGGAGGGAAACCCTCCTACAACGCTGGTTCACCGCGCCCCTTTGCGTTTAAATTGACTCTTAATCATCGGCAGATAAACTTTTAATAAAAATTATCATAAAACATTCCCAAAAATTGAGAATTTAGAAGTAGATAATTGAAAGTAAATTCATATCTCAATGACAATTCCCCATATTTGTCTAACCTCATGCTGAAAACAGACCGCCAACAATTTTAGATTTAGATAACCAATCCAAAATCCAAAATCTAAAATTCTTCGTCTCCTGCCTCTTGTAAAATACAAAATTGCCCCACAGCTTGAGCAGGAGTAGGGCAAAGGACAGTTAAGCACTGTCTGTAGTCTGGCTGACAATAGCGGAGTTTTGTCCGACTTTTGTGACGCTTTGTCTTGTGTCCATCATATTCGTATTTTTTCACAGAAATTTATGTTTCCCACCCATCGCCCCCGCCGTCTGCGTACCCATCCCCAACTGCGCCGGATGGTACGAGAAACCGTATTAACGACAAATGATTTAATCTATCCCTTGTTTGCTGTACCAGGTGAGGGCATTGCCAACGAAGTCAAATCCATGCCCGGAGTGTACCAACTTTCGATAGATAAAATTGTCGAAGAAGCCAAAGAAGTTTACGACTTAGGCATTCCCGCCATCATTTTATTTGGTATTCCAGCCGACAAAGACACCGATGCTACCGGTGCTTGGCATGATTGCGGTATTGTGCAGAAAGCAGCCACAGCAGTAAAATCAGCCGTACCAGACTTGATTGTGATTGCTGACACCTGCTTGTGTGAATACACCAGTCATGGACACTGCGGTTATTTGCAAGTGGGTGATTTAACAGGACGAGTTCTCAACGACCCCACCCTAGAACTGTTGAAAAAGACAGCCGTATCCCAAGCTCAAGCCGGTGCTGATATTATCGCGCCTTCGGGAATGATGGATGGCTTTGTGCAAGCAATTCGCTCTGCTTTAGATGAAGCAGGATTCCAAGACACACCCATTTTGTCTTATGCTGCTAAGTATGCTTCCGCTTACTATGGCCCATTTAGAGATGCTGCCGATTCAACACCGCAATTTGGCGACAGAAGAACTTATCAAATGGATCCTGGTAACGCACGGGAAGCGATTAAAGAAATTGAGCTAGACATTGCTGAAGGTGCAGATATGCTCATGGTCAAGCCAGCCTTAGCATACATGGATATCATCTGGCGTGTGAAGGAAGCAAGTAACTTACCTGTAGCTGCTTACAACGTTTCTGGTGAATATTCAATGGTCAAAGCTGCGGCTTTGAATGGTTGGATAGATGAACAGCGCGTAGTCATGGAAACCTTAACCAGTTTCAAACGTGCCGGCGCAGACTTGATATTAACCTATCATGCTAAAGATGCAGCTAGATGGTTGCGGTAAGCTAGGATTTATCCTTCTGAGAGACGCTGTATGACAGCGTCTCTTATTACATTCGTAATACTCGCAAAGCGAGTTCGCGGAGCGTTCTCGGAGAGTAGCAAGCTACGTAATTCGTAATTAATAGGACTTACGCAATTGGCATATTTTTTATGTAGGGGAGGCAAAAAGCGGTGTGGATTTTCCTCCCCACCGAACTCAGAGCGGCGGAAGCCGCCGCTCTGAGTTCTCGCTTTATTGCCGTTGTGTGACGCTGCGAAAGTATTGGAACGTATTCATCAGACTTATAGCGTCACGCACCAACCATCAATTGTGACACTTGCATAAGTCCTGGTTATTTAATGCACTATTTTAGGCTTGTCAGTCTACTACACATACTACATATACTGGAATTTTTCTCAAAATCAAATCGGATTCCTACAGCAGTATTTTCTCTCAAAAAATAGTTGTTAATAAACTTTAATTAATTAATATATAACCTTTTATTAACTATTGGTGACTAAACTTCATAATTGTCATCTGTGTGAGCAGTATAAAGACATCTAAGAAATATTTAGAAAGTAAGTTGTGATACCAATATTGGACTAAAAGCGGCAAAAAACCACCCTATTGATATGGGTTGTAAGCCTTTTATTACTATGTCGATCTCAATATCGCTTGCTAAAAAAGCCAGGGTAACTGACTTGATTAAATATTTTTATAAGTTGTATTTATGCTGCTCATTCACTGTTTAAAAGTCCGAGAAATTCAGTATCTTATGTGATTTTATAGAGCTTTTATTAGCAGTTAAAGATTCCACTTTTCCTTAAAGAATGAACTGAAAAATCGAGCCGTCAGCACCAAAATGGAGAACAAAGAATGAAAGGACGCTTTCACCCTAAAAACAATGTCACCCTCAACCCGTCTAAGAACGAGTCCATCCGTGATGTAATTGATCGTGTTAGTTTGAGTCGTAGGCGATTCATCATGACAGCTGTGGGTACGTCGGTACTAACTGTTCTTGGTGATGTTTCTATTGGTGGCTTTCTCCAAAGTGTTGAAGCAGCACCAATTCCTAAAGGAAAAGGATTTGCTGGTATTGGCTTCAAGAGCATTGCACCAAATCTACTCAACCCAGATACAGGTTTTCTACAAAATGATCTGGTGAGTGTTCCTGAAGGCTATACAGCCAAAGTATTGTTTGCTTGGGGAGATCCAATCATGCCTGGCGCGCCTGACTGGTTGCCAGACGCATCCCAGGATGCCGCAACCCAAGCAATGCAAGTGGGGATGCACCATGATGGTATGCACTACTTCCCCATATCACAAGGTAATGTGATTGGTCGGACAGTTAGTTCTCAAGCCAGATCATTAAGAAGCTTTTTAAACCAGCCGATTAATACTGGCTTGTTGTGTGTGAATCATGAGTATACCCAGGAAAATATCCTGCATGGTTCTGAGGGTCTAAGTCCAGTCACAATTCAAAAGGTGCGTAAGTCTCAAGCTGCTCATGGGGTGTCCGTAGTCGAAATTTCTAAAAACGGCAATGAGTGGACTTACAATCGCAATTCACCTTATGGTCGCCGCATTACTTCTAACACTGAAATGCGAGTTTCCGGCCCTGCGGCTGGCAGTCCGTTGTTACAGTCTAAGAAGTTTAACATTACTGCTAGCGGCTCTATTGAAATTGGCACAAACGACGGCTTTACTGCATACGGTACAGTCAACAACTGCGCCAACGGTTACACACCTTGGGGTACTTATTTAACTTGTGAAGAAAACTGGAATGGTTACTTTGGCAACCTGGGTGAAGCTCTAGTCTCTACTCCAGGAATTGAAGATTCAGAAATTCTGGCAGGACAGAATCGTTACGGTCTTTCTGCTAACGGTTCTGGCTATCGTTGGCATGAAGTTGACCCACGCTTCAATAACCGTACTAACCCACTTGAACCCCACTTATTTGGTTGGGTAGTGGAGATTGATCCTTACGATCCTCAAAGCAAGCCAGTGAAGCGGACTGCTCTAGGTCGATTCAAGCATGAAAGCGCGCAGGTTGTTGTTGATGACAAAAACCGGGTGGCTTTCTATATGGGTGATGATGAGCGTAACGAATATATCTACAAGTTCGTTTGCGCTCAACCTTATAATCCTGGTAATCGTGCAGCTAACCGCGATTTACTTGACTCCGGTGTGCTTTACGTGGCCAAGTTCAATGACAACGGCACTGGTGAGTGGATTCCTCTAATTTTTGGTCAAAATGGTTTGACACCAGAGAACGGTTTTAGAAGTCAAGCCGAAGTCTTAATTAAAACACGTCAGGCTGGGGATAGAGTCGGTGCAACCATGATGGATAGACCAGAGTGGACAGCTGTCCGTCCTCGGATTGGTGGATATAAGGAAATTGAGGTCTACTGTACACTAACCAACAATAACCGTCGTGGTACAGTGAACCCACCCACTGTTAACCAAATAAATGGTTCAACAGCTGCGGGTAGTGCGCGTCCTCCCGTGGATGCAGCTAACCCCCGTCCTGATAATCGCTACGGTCATATTATTCGCTGGCGCGAAAATGGACAAACAGTGACCGCTACAACTTTCAAATGGGATATTTTCGTTGAAGGTGGTGACAGCACTAGAACTGAAGCCAATCTTCAAGGCAATATCAATGGTGATGACTTCAGTTCACCTGATGGTCTGTGGTTTGATGACTTCGGTCGTCTTTGGATTCAAACTGATCAAGCTGGTGATGGTCGTGGTAGCACAGTTAATGGTGTTCCTGAGCTAATAAACATCGGTAGCAATGGTATGTTTTGTGCTGATCCCAACACCAAACAGGTGAGACGCTTCTTAACTAGTCCTACAGATTGTGAGGTAACGGGTATTACTAGTACACCTGATGGTAAAGCGATGTTCATTAATATTCAGCATCCTGGTGATAGTGGCACTACCTCGAATCCCACATTCTCTAGTAACTGGCCTTTCAGCCAAGGTTATGGTTTACCTGGTCGCCCTCGTTCTGCCACAGTAGTAATTACCCGCAATGATGGTGGCGTTGTCGGTGGTTTGTAATTTAAAGTTTTCTCATTGAGAATCTATCTAAAATAGAGACGTTGAAATACAACGTCTCTATTTTTTGAGGTAAAAAAAAGACAGGTAAAAAGCCTGTCTTGGACAATGGAAAAAATTGTTTTTAGCTTGCTAATGCTGCTTTTTTCTTACGCTTCATCCACAGTCCTAAAGTAGTAGCGATCGCAGTTCCACCAACAGCAAATGGTTCTGGTACTTTGGCATATTTTACTGTACCTACTTGTGTTGTATTTACTGAATCACTAATTGTGTAGAATACGTTTCCGCCTACATTTGGATTTTCAGCATCTCCGATCAAAAATTGATCTGGTACAAAATAGCTCAGTCCCAGAAGTTGACCATCATTGAAACTAACTATGGGGAAAGCGTCAAAAGCTTCGTCATCTGCTTCTGTATAGTTAGTATCTAGATAGTTGAAGGCAACTTTTAAACCCTCACTAACTCCTAAATCTTCTAAACCTAGTCCTGTTAAAAATGAATCATCGTATTGTAAAGAACCAAAATATGTGCCAGGGTTATCACCGGATGTAGCATTAAGAGTGAAATTGTATTTAACAATCGCCGCTTGGGCAGAGTGAGCATTAATTGCAGTCATAGAAATGGCGGCTGCAATAGTAGCAAGACCTAGGTTTTTAGCCAATCTCATTAAATAATACTCCCAAGGTTAAAAGTGAATCATTACGCAATTTCACTTAATAAACCTTCAAGTAATTAATCAAGGTTAAGGAATATCAAATAAAAGGTTAAATAGTAACTGATTGACCGTATAATTACGGCTAAGAGCATAAGAGGTAGGGGGCAGGGAGCAGGGAGCAGGGAGCAAGGGGGAGGATCAATAGGTTTTCTACTGGCAAAATAATTCTCGAATCCCGGTGCTACCAATTTCCACAGCTAAGGCTGCCAACAAAAAACCTAATAGTTGGGTGACAATAACTGTACCCTCAACACCAATTAATTGATCAATCTGGTTGGCTAAACGTAAAATTAACCAAGAAACAAACATTGCCCCCAAAATACCCAACACTACAGCTAAATGTGGACTCTGGGATTTAGCCATGAATAACATCACACTTGTGAGTGTACCTGGCCCTGCTAACAAGGGTAAAGCCAAAGGGGTGATTGCAACATCGCGTCCTTGTTCATGAACAGGTGTATCTAATTCTCCGCGCAGCATTTGCAAGGCGATGAGCAGTAGTAATAATCCCCCAGCTACCCGCAACGACCCCATGCTAATTTCTAAATAAGTCAAAATATATTGACCTGCAAAAGCAAATGTTAGCAAAACTGCGATCGCTACAATAATCCCCTTATCAATGACTTTATTTCTATCTTCTGGTGTTATACCCTTAGTTAAGGCTAAAACTACTGGTATATTGCCTACAGCGTCTGCTAAAACAAACACCGCAATAAAAGTTTGAATCAAAATAGAAGTATCGACCATCACGCCCAATTCATCAAATTACATAAAATCAGTCATTAGTCAATAGCCATTATTAGTTTTTCGCCCTACACCCCTACACCCCTACACCCTTAAACCCCTACTCCCCCCCTTGCCCCCTCATCCTCTTTGTTGGATATTGAAGTAACGGTATATTTGATTATCTATCGCACACAACTACATTGCTTACTCAGTCTATGAAGTCTTATTTAGCCGCAGCTATTCAAATGACCAGTGTGCCAGATTTACACAAGAATTTGGTACAAGCAGAAGAATTAATTGACCTGGCTGTGCGCCGAGGTGCAGAATTGGTAGGATTGCCAGAGAATTTTTCTTTTATGGGCGAGGAAAAAGATAAACTGGCACAAGCAGAAGCGATCGCTCATGAAAGTGAAATTTTCATCAAAAAAATGGCGCAACGCTTCCAAGTTACTATCTTAGGCGGTAGCTTCCCTGTACCAGTGGGTGAAACTGGTAAAGTTTACAACACTACAATTCTAGTTAACCCTAGTGGTGAAGAACTCGCCCGTTATAATAAAGTTCACCTGTTTGATGTGAATGTTCCTGATGGTAATACCTACTGTGAATCTAGTACAGTGGTTGCCGGTGAACAACTACCCCCGGTCTATTTCTCGGAAACCTTGGGAAATATCGGTATGTCTATTTGTTATGATGTCCGCTTTCCTGAACTCTACCGCCATCTTGCCACTAAAGGCGTAGATGTAATTTTTATCCCTGCTGCTTTTACAGCCTTCACAGGTAAAGATCATTGGCAAGTATTACTACAAGCCAGAGCAATTGAAAATACTGCCTATGTCATAGCTCCAGCACAAGCCGGCAATAACTACGGTCGTCGTCTCACCCACGGACACGCGGTAATTATCGACCCTTGGGGGACAATTTTAGCTGATGCTGGCGATAAACCGGGAGTAGCGATCGCAGAAATTAATCCCTCGCGTCTGGAACAAGTCCGCCGTCAAATGCCTTCTTTACAGCACCGAGTGTTTAGTTAGGGTGTAGGGGGCAGGGGGCAGGGGGCAGGGAGATAAGGGAGACAAGGGAGATAAGGGAGACAAGGGAGACAAGGGAGACAAGGGAGACAAGGGAGACAGGGGAGACAGGGGAGACAAGGAAGAAAACAATAAATTTTGAATTTTGAATTGTTATGCCCTATTCACCACTAGATTTTTGTGGTGTAATTCCATGTAGTTTGATAAAACTATCAAAGGAATACCAAGCTAATACATACCAAGGGATAATTTCAAATTGCAACCCTTTGATGATTAACTGTCTCACTGCCAAAATACTCAGTCCCAAGGGAAAGAGAAAGCGGATATCAACAACACCTTCAGTTGCTTGTTTGACTCGTTTATTCAAATCTACAACTGCACTGGCTACGTTAGTGGCAGCTTCAGTATTACCCTCTGTAATCTCTGCAAAAATTATGCCTAAATCTTTTAGGGTTGCTAATACATTCTCTAAGCTAGTTTTTGTATCATCATGCCTAATTACAATACTGCCATGATCTATATTTGTCCTCACCTGTTGGATATTTGGTTTGGCTTCTAGTGTATTAGCAATGTGTTGCATGGTGTCAGGTTGACGATGAGCGTGGGCAATTCTCAACCTGAGTCTGCCTGGAGTGTCACTCACAATTTTAGTTGATATTGGCTGGGATGATTGATTAAAATTGATGCGCTCTTTTACTTCTGGCATTTTAGTAAGATTCCCATGACTATTTGTTAACATCAACTCACGCTCCTGTGTTAATTCGTAATTCGTAATGGGCTGCGCCCCGCTACGCTAACGTAATTCGTAATTCGTAATTCGTAGTTTGTTTATTAATAATTTATATTTTAGATGCAGATAAAATTAATGTTTTTACTTATGAATAATTTCTGAGTGTAGTTAGGTTATATCGCACTGACGCACGCTACAGTTTCGATATGATTTTAATAAATTTGCTCACAGCATAGTCAATTACAACAGATTCGATGTTTATAAGCTACAGCAAGTGATTGAAAAAAGTAATGAGTAATGAGTAATGAGTAAGAAATTTACTTATTACTCATTACTTAATACTTATTACTTAACTTCCACGTAGGGCTGCTAAACTCCATTCTCAGCCGTAGCATCAATGGTATTAGTACCAGGTTCAAAAGCTGGTGTTTCTTTTGCTTCTGCAAGTTCAGCTTTGGCTTCTGCAACGATATCTTCCCAAGTTTCACCTAGTTCAGCAAAAGCACCTTTGCTTTTTTCATAAGCAACGATACCACCTTTGATAATTGATTTAGCTATGGGTTTACCAATACCTGCGACAACAGGGAGAAGCACGGGAGCTAGCAATACTGCACCGATACCAGCGATAAGTCCAGGTGCGCCAGCGTCTTCAACAAAGTCTGTGATTTTAGGGGCCATAATTCATTCCTCCGATTTGAATTGAAAAACTTGTTTGAAAGCTTTCTAGCCTAATGTGGCTAGATATGTCATCTCATCTTCCTGATGGTAGAGCTTTTTGAGATGAATGCTTGAGAATGGGACGTAAACCGTTGACTCCAGCAACTATGGTTGAGCCATTATTAACTACTGTGGCTGCTAGGGGGTTCAAGCCAAACAACACAGCCATCATTAATGCTCCCAAGTTAGGTATAGCAACAATACCTGTGTTTTGCCGAATTAAGTGCTTGGCTTGACGGGCGATCGCAATTGCGGCTAATAATCCATGTAGGTCATTCTGCATTAACACTAAGTCTGCTGTTTCACGGGCAATTTCTGAGCCGTGGGCAAAGGATACTGAAACATCGGCGTAGGCTAAAGCTGGGGAATCGTTGATACCATCCCCAACAAATGCTACTGTTTTACCTTGTTCGTGCAGTTGACGGACTACTGTGGCTTTTTGTTCTGGGAAAGCTTCTGCATGGGTATGACTGGGCGCAATTCCCAGTTCAGTTGCTACAGTTTGGGCTGTGCGCTTGTTATCACCAGTCAGCATATGCACCTCCACACCTTCTACATTCATCAGTTGGGAGATGACTTCCCGGCTTTCTGGGCGGAGAACATCACTATATTTTATTCTACCTTGAAGTTGCCCATTACTGGCGACATAAATTACCGAGGTGGCTTTTTGTCCGTTGCTGTTGAGTGCGTCCATATTGATATCTTGCTGACGCAAAAATCTTTCGCTACCCACATACACACACTCGCCATCAATCTCGGCTTTGACTCCCAACCCTAGTTGATAATCCCACTTGCTACGGCTGGGAATCTCGACTTTTTGGGACTCGGCATAGCGAATTACGGCCTCGGCTACTGGATGGGTTAAACGTTGTTCGGCGGCGGCTGCTAATGCCAAAATGCGATCGCTTGATATTTCAGAATTATAACTTTCAACCGCAATTACCGATACTTCTCCTTGGGTGAGTGTGCCTGTTTTATCAAAGACTATGGTATCAACTTCTGCTAGTTGTTCTAAGGCTCTACCACTACGAATGAGAATCCCTTGACGGGCTGCATAGGAAAGTGCCGCCAGTACTGTTGTCGGTACAGAAACTCTAATTCCGGTAGCAAAATCTAGAGTCAATACACTAGCTGCCCGTGCAGGGTTACGGGTAGCAGCAAATACGGCTGCTCCTAGTAATAATGTTGGTAATACGGCTTTTTCGGCAAATTTAATGGCGTAATTCTCCATGCGGGTATCATGGACAGGTGCTTCTTGCATTAATTTGATACTCTGTCCGGCGCGGGTGTCGTTACCTACCCTTTCTGCTTGGATGTAAACCCGCCCTTCCCGTACTAAGGTGGAGGCAAATACAGCTTGTCCTTTGGTTTTTAAAATGGGAACAGATTCCCCTGTGAGTTTTTGTTCATCTAATAGTGCCTTACCTTTAATAATGCTGCCATCTACGGGGATTTGTTCGCCGGGGTAAACGATGACTGTATCCCCTGGATGTACCTGTTGAATAGGGATTTGTATTTTCTCCCCATCCCGTTCTACCCAAACAAATTGTCCTAGGGAGTTGAGTAAATCTAGGGTTTGCATTTTGGAGGAGCGGGCGGTGCGATCGCGGATATTTTCGCCAATTTCAATTAAACTCAACATCAGTGATGGTGTGAGAAACTGTCCTTGGACGGTAGTAATGGCGATCGCCATAAAATCTAAGAAGTCGATAGTAAATTTACGTTGGGTTGCTATGCCCACCAATGCCCTTTGCAAGACGGGTAATGTAGCTAGGGCAATAGTCCCTGCCGTCAACAAGGGGGGGATCGCTACTCCTACAGGGCCACCCAACACGGCTAAACCAGTGGCTAAAACCGAAAGTTGCAATCCTGGCCAGGATGTTTCTTCTTTATCTGTTTGTGTCGTTAATGATTGTTTGGTATTTAGGGGAACAATGCCGGGATCGCTAGCTGCTAAAATCAAACAGCTGAGGCGCGATCGCATTTTTATATCAGTAATTTTACTACTTTTGTATGTTACAGCTACAGATGCGGCGGCTGGTTTAATTTTGGTTTTAATGATTAAGGGATCAGCTTCTAATAAAGCTAATAGACGACTAGCATAATCCGTATCATACCGTAACCGAGGCACACGCCAACGTAACCGCCCCGGTACTGCATGGACAATACTATAACTAATTTGAGTAATTTGCTTATGAGGTGGAACTTGCGGCGCAGTTGCAACTACCTGACTATGTTGTTTTTCTGGCGTTTGATAAGCGGCGATTTCAGTTACAGATGTTGCTTCGCTTTTAACTTCTACCACTTCTAAAGACTGGGGAATATGAGGTGAGGCTAGTTGCATGGTGGTTTTTGCCATTGATTAATCCCTGATACGGTGGATAAACTTGTTGTTTTATTGATCTCTTGGGTAAAAAAAGAGACTAGCACCCCTGGACAAAATCTCTTTTGCCCTCGTTGTTTCAGCACTAGCCTCAATCACCAGAGATTGATTACTAAATGCAGATTTGTGTTTTGGTTAAATGCTTTGAGCGTTAATTACTGGGTAGCGGCTCACGTTACTTTCAACACTGCACACGCAAAATCTGTAAGCGTCGGCAATATCTCAGTTCTGAAGCTATCTGTTGTTGATAAAACTGCACTATTCCTAAAATTTTATGAATAATGTTGCGCTGTACAGGATATGTGCAGTGATGTTTTCTGCCTCGCGGAATAGTATCTGATGTTGATGATGCAGAATCTTGCATCTTGTTTCCTCCAGTCTTTTTGAGTCAGACAAAAGTTAGAATTGATAGTCAAGCTTTAAAGCGGCAAGTTCGCCATTAAATCTAGAGAATAAGATAGTGCCGGAGACTTCATCTCAGCCCACCAACTCGATATATATATAGTTTGGCTTTCAGGCATAATGATATTATCTGGCTCACTCACCTCTCGGGCTGCAACTGACTCAGATGTAGGTGCTGTTGGCTGTGAGACTTTACTGACGGGAACTGTCGGAGGGATTGTCTCTAGGGCTAATTCCATCAGACTCACCCAATGAGATACAGCTATTTCTGCCTGACTTTGGTAGGTAATAGCAATAGAAGCTGCATCAGTATTGATTCGCACGGTTTTGACTACAGGATCTGTTGTCAACAACTTCTCCAATCTGCGTCCATAGGCGCGATCGCTAGTCAATATGGGAATGTGAAATCTAATTCTTCCAGGTATTTGATGTATAACATTATATATCACTTTCGCCGACCAGGTTGTTGGCTCTTTATCGATTTTCACAATCGGGGTGTGATTTTCTTTGTGTGCAGATTTATTATCCCCATCGGCTTTTATATCACTATTTCCACCACCCAGGCGCGGTTTTAAATAATCAATTACTCTCCGCGTAGCATCGGCAGTAATCATATAGACTGGAATTGATGCTAAACCGCTAATTCCTAATCTGCTTGTCACCGCTAACCCTGTCATTAAGGGAATGAAAGATATAGTCTGCTCTTGCCAAAATTCAACGGATTTCCAAGCTGCAAAAGGATCTGATCTGGGTGCATCTGGGGTAATCTGAATATCTAGCTGTTGCAATATAGCCAACATCTCAGACAGTGACAATTGCTCCTCATCAAAGTAAACTACCAAACTGCTAGTTTTCTGGTTGGTAGCAACTTCCTTTACCCCTGGCAACTGCCGTAAGTATTGGATGATAGTCTTACCGTTGCTGCTAAAACTATCCTTAGTCGTTTTGATGCGTATGCGCCCATTTGTTGCGTGTACAACTTGCATACCAGTAGCAGAAAGTTTCAATTGTGGCTCTATCACCACTTTACTGCTATTTGTATTCATTTTTGCTTCATTGTTGTGACGCTGAGTCAAGCTTAAATCCCAGAATCTTGGCAGATGCAGATTCGGACTTAGCCTGTCACGACTAATAATAGTTTGTGCCATTTATCCGATAGTTACACCCAATTTGCGGTTAACAATAGGTTAAGTATACATTAAAAAAAATTGTTAGGTATCATTCTTAAGAAGAAATTTTTATTTTGTAGTTTGTAATACATTTTTGTGATATTCTTCCTCAGTGAGTATATCTAGATGAGATTCTAGACGATCAACAAAAACAATACCGTCGAGATGGTCATATTCATGCTGAAAGATACGGGCTACAAAGTCTGTTAACTCTTGCTTGTGCAATTTGCCATAGCGATCGCTATATTCGACTTCAATAGCTTGGTAACGAGGAACTAAACCTCTGATACCAGGAACACTGAGACAACCTTCCCAACCTTTGACCACCTCAGTCGAGTGAGCTACTATCTTGGGGTTGATCATAGGCGTTGGTGTCATTTCCGGCGCATAGGGATATCTGGCGTTAGGACGGGAAGCCACAATAAATAAGCGCACAGATTCAGCAACTTGTGGTGCAGCAATGCCGACACCATTCGTATTGGCAGCAGTAGTAATTAAATCATCAATTAATTTTTGAATAGGTGCATCATGAACATTTTCTACCGCAGCCGCTTTGTGTCGTAGCCGAGAATCACCTAATTGAATAATGTCTAGTGATTGTGTCACGTTGCTTCCCTCCAAATTTAAAACAATATAGGGCATTGGGCATGGGGCATTGGGCATTGGGCATGGGGCATTGGGCATTGGGCATTGGGCATTGGGCATTGGGCATTGGGCATTGGGCATTGGGCATGAGTTATTGTCTACCTTGTCCCCCTTGTCCCCCTTGTCCCCCTTGTCTCCCCCACACTCCCCACACTCCCCACACCCCCACACTCCCCACACTCCCCACACCCCCACACTCCCCACACTCCCCACACCCCCCACACCCCCACACCCCTGCCCCCTGCCCCCTGCTCCCTGCCCCCCTGCCTCCCTGCCCAAATCAACCTTCCCTTTCCACCGGTAAAGGTGCAGGAGTGACATCTAACTGCCGAGTTTCTCCATTACGTTCTATTTGAATTTGTAGGGGAGTACCAATTTGGCTATTTTCTACTAGCTTTTGTACTTGTTCAACTTTGGTAACAGATTGATTATTAATTTTTTGAATGATATCTCCGCTTCTGAGTCCGCCAATATCTGCGGGAGAACGACGGACAATTCTCAATAATAGAACACCTTGATCTGATTGAATATTAATGCGATCGCCAAATGTTTCATTAAATCTTTCTTTAATTCTGGGTGTAAGTGTGATCATCTGCACACCCAAATAAGGATGATCAACCCTACGATTCTTAATTAATTGCTGGGAAATTTTCTGCACAGTATTAATCGGAATTGCAAATCCTAAACCCTGTGCGCCCCGAATAATGGCTGTATTCATCCCAATTACCTGGCCATTAGCATTGAGTAAGGGGCCGCCAGAGTTCCCCGGATTAATAGCTGCATCCGTTTGCAGATAATCAACCCGTTTATCGCTTGCACCAATATCACTACTAGAACGACCAGTAGCACTAATAATCCCGGATGTCACTGTATTATTCAAACCCAGGGGATTCCCAATAGCAATCACGGGTTGTCCTGGTTGTAAACTATCTGAATTACCCAAAGATACTGTTGGTAAGTTCTGAGCATTAATTTCAACCACTGCTACATCTGTGACAGGATCTTGACCCCGCACCTTCCCATCAAAGCTTTTGCCATTTTTGAGGGTAACTGTCACCGCGTCAGCACCATCTACTACATGAGCATTAGTCAAAATATAAATCTTCCCAGAATCTTTAATAATAAATCCTGAACCGCTACCCCGTTGTACACGCTGTCTCTGTTGTGGAGCAGGATCATTAAAAAAGGGAGGGAACAGGGGATTATCAAAGTCATCTGGTACACGGGTAGTTATGGTGCGAGAAGAATCAATTCTCACTACTGCATCCCCCACCCTCTCTACTACTTTGACAACAAAGTTAGGATCTCCAGAGGATGCAATTATCGGTGGCAGTGTAGCCTCTGGAGTATTATCAGTTGTAGTTTGAGATGCAATTTGCGCTTGGGATTCATTGGTTTGGGTTTGTAGTGTCTTAGTTGGTAAAAGAGAACAACCTCCCAGAGATACTACTGTTACCCCACTAAAGAGTATTAACTTTATACTGTTAACTCCCTGTTGTTGAAACCAACTGCTAATATGAAGGTTTTTTAAGCTCTGATCATACTCTGTTGTCTTCATGTGTTTTTGTTTCTCCGTGTTGGTCTGCTGATGCTAGGATTTCCTGAGTGCTGAGTCATGACTCATAACTCTATTGTGACGATTTAGGTGCAAAGGTAGTAAATGATGGAAATTACTATTGACAGTTTGTGGACTGAGGTACTCAACCGCTTACAAATAGAATTATCCCGTCCCACCTTTGAGACTTGGATTAAAACTGCTCAGGCAGAAAAATTAGAAAATAATTGTTTATTTATCGTTACACCTAATCCCTTTGCTCGTAATTGGTTACAAAAGTATTACATTAATACTATTGCTCATGTGGTGCAGGATATTTTGGGATATCCTGTTGAAATATTTATTAAAGATGGCGCAGAACTAGGGCAGTCAACAGTAAATTGGGAATTACCAACCCTGAATACTACTGGTGAGACTGGGAGTAAAAAACGCCAGCCAACCACAGATTTAAACTCTAAATATGTGTTTTCCCGCTTTGTAGTAGGAGCAAATAGCCGCATGGCTCATGCTGCATCCTTAGCCGTCGCTGAGTCTCCTGGGCGGGAATTTAATCCTTTATTTTTATGTGGTGGTGTCGGGTTAGGTAAAACCCATCTGATGCAAGCGATTGGTCACTATCGCTTAGAAATTTGTGCTGATTCTAAGATATTTTATGTTTCTACAGAACAATTTACTAACGATTTAATTGCAGCTATTCGCAATGACAGAATGCAGAGTTTTCGAGAGCATTATCGGGCTGCTGATGTCTTGTTAGTAGATGATATTCAGTTTTTGGAAGGTAAGGAATATACTCAAGAAGAATTTTTCCATACTTTTAATACATTACATGAAGCTGGCAAACAAGTGGTGATTGCTTCTGACCGTCCACCTAACCAGATTCCCAACTTACAAGAGCGTCTTTGTTCTCGTTTTTCAATGGGGTTAATTGCTGATATTCAATCACCAGATTTAGAAACGAGAATGGCTATTCTCCAGAATAAAGCAGAATATGAAAATATCCGCTTACCCCGTGATGTTATTGAATATATTGCAGTTAATTATACTAATAATATTCGGGAATTAGAAGGAGCTTTGACCAGAGCCTTAGCTTACATTTCTATTTGGGGGTTGCCTATGACTGTAGAAAATATTACCCCAGTTTTACAAGTTCCATCGGAAAAATTTGCGGCAACACCACAGGCAATTTTAACAGTGATAGCTGACCATTTTCATATTTCTATAGAAGACCTCAAAGGCAACTCTCGAAGACGGGAGATTAGTTGGGCGCGTCAAATTGGAATGTATTTAATGCGCCAACATACTGATTTAAGTTTACCGAGAATTGGTGAAGAGTTCGGAGGTAAAGATCATACAACTGTGCTGTATAGTTGCGATAAAATTACTCAATTGCAGGAGAGCGATCGCACTTTATCACAAACTCTCCGTCAACTGAGCGATCGCATCAACATGACTAGTCGTTCTCAAAAATCATCTTGACTGTTTTCCACAACTACTAATCATCTCACTCTGACTCAATTACAAAAAATATTAACTAATGTATAAAATTAGGTTAATTGTGTAGTTTTTCTGTGGAAAAGTAGTTATTCTTTGTGGAAAACTTCACTTAAGTATAATTACTCTGTGGAAAACATAGGGGGTTTTTCCACAAGTTTTCCACAGTTATAAAGTAGATCAAGCAGTATGAATATGGATTTATTTTAAGTTTTCCACAGTTTCCACATCCTGCCATTCTCAATTAGGCTCTACTGCCAAGTGACTGCTAATTTCAAAAATATACTATCAAGTTGAGCAGAGGGCAGGGGCAATTGCGGAGGGGAAAGACACTTGTTTTGAAGAAGATATAGCGATTTCCAATTAAGTGAGGTACAGATAATATTTTGAAACGCAAAGGGGCGCAAAGTAAAGCGCAAAGGTACGCAGAGATTTGTACCTCAGCAGACTAGGAAACGCTATAAATTATATAGTTTATTCTCTGGAAGTACCCAAGAAAAGTTACTCCAATAATCAGTAACAGGGATGTTACGATATTCATTCACCTGCTGAATCTCACCATGAAACTAGTTTGCGCTCAAAGCGATCTCAGTACAAACCTCTCCCTTGTTAGTCGTGCTGTACCGTCACGACCAACACACCCCGTACTTGCTAATGTTCTATTACAAGCAGATGCTCAAACTAACCAAGTAAGCCTCACAGCCTTTGATCTCAGTTTAGGTATTCGCACTAGTTTTAATGCTGAGGTATGGCAAGAGGGAGCGATCGCACTTCCTGCTAAATTACTTGTAGATATCACCTCTCGTCTACCAGAGGGAGAAATCAGCTTAGAGGATGAATCCACCGATAGCACTACAGGAGAGGGTTTAGCTGTTACCCTCACACCCAAAACTGGTAAATATCAGCTACGTGCTATGGATGCCGAAGAGTTTCCTGAATTACCTCTAATTGAAAATACCGAACCGATTAATATTACCACCACAGCCTTAATTGAAGGACTACGCGGTGCTTTATTTGCTACAAGTGCAGATGAAACCAAACAAGTTCTCACAGGAGTTCATCTCACAGTCAAACAAGACACATTAGAATTTGCTGCTACAGACGGACATCGCCTAGCAGTTGTCGAAACGACTAATGAGCGTCCATTAGAAGATAATGAACAACAACTAGAAGTTACAGTCCCAGCCAGAGCATTACGAGAACTAGAACGGATGTTGGCACATAAAGCTAGCTCCGATGAACCAATAGCCCTATATTTAGATCAAGGCCAAGTAGTCTTTGCATGGGGTAATCAACGCCTGAGTAGCCGCACCTTAGAAGGTCAATATCCTGCTTATCGACAACTCATTCCTAAACAATTTGAACGACAAGTTACAGTCGAACGCCGACAATTTTTAAGTACATTAGAGCGAATTGCCGTACTAGCAGATCAAAAGAATAATATTGTTAAAGTCAGCATAGATAGTACTGCCCAAACATTAACTTTATCTTGTGAAGCCCAAGAAATGGGTAGTGGTAGAGAGTCAATGCCTGCGGAAATTTCAGGAGAAAATATAGACATTGCCTTTAATGTTAAATATTTAATGGAAGGCTTGAAAGCCTTACCATCTTCAGAAATTCAAATGCACCTAAATCAAGAGTTAACCCCAGTGATTTTTACACCATTAGGTGGCTTAAAGATGATCTATTTAGCTATGCCAATTCAATTGAGAAGTTAGTAATTTGTTCTCTGTTGAGGCAGGGTGTAGGAGCAGGGTGCAGGGAGCAGGGAGACAAGGGAGACAAGGGAGACAAGGGGGCAGGGGTAGTAAAAGTAGGTTGGGTTAAGCCAAGCGAAACCCAACATGAATCTCTATTTACTTAAAAAATAATAGTTTTTTGCTAATTTTAATTCAAGTAGCTTGGCTAATACGCCGTTGTAACTCGGTTTCAAATTCCTCATCAGTGCGAGTGATAACCTTGGGTCGCTGATCTAACCTGTCCATTAAAATATGGAATGCCTCCGTATCCTGTGGGTGATATCTGACCCAATCTCTTAATTCATCATCTGACATAGCTTGATAATTAGGTGTAGTCATGGAAATGTCACCTCACCATTTGGATATATCTCTATTTGTATCGTGTCTCCAATTAAAACGTAAATGCGGTTTGTTCTTTCGTCTAGTCGCACTACGTTAATAGGTTGAAACATATTACTTGCTCTTACACATATACTGTAAAACGCTCTCAACTGTTGTGTTGTTGGTTTCATTTAAACCCCACTCTCAATCAAACTATCAGATAATTCACTAGGACTTCCAAGTAAAAACATATTCAAAATCGTAGAGCGCATAAGTGCAATAAAACCGAACAATACCAAAAAATTATTTATACTGACGCAATCTACCAACTTACTGTTGAGGCAGGGGAGCAGGAAGACAAGGGAGACAAGGAAGCAGGGGAGCAGGGGGAATGTGGGCAGAGAGGGGAGTGTGGGGGGAAAGATTTGTTCTCCACCATCCCACACCAAGCACACCTCCCACACCCTGCCCTGACAAGGTTTCAGCTTAACAAGCGTGCTATTCTCCAATGCCCAATGCCCAATGCCCCATTATGTGTTACCCTAGTAGAGTTGTCTAAATTCCGCACATCTGGGGATTCGGGTGTTTCTCATTGGGAAATACGCCTGGATGGAGGTTTAACCCGAATAGGAGTAAAAAAATATATGCCAGTTGTTTCATTGGCTCAAATGATGGAGTCAGGGGTTCACTTTGGGCATCAGACCCGGCGTTGGAATCCTAAGATGTCTCCGTACATTTACACAGCGCGCAATGGTGTACACATCATTGATTTGGTGCAAACAGCCCAATTAATGGATGAAGCGTATAACTATATGCGATCGCAAGCCGAGCAAGGCAAAAAGTTTCTCTTTGTTGGCACAAAGCGGCAAGCAGCTGGCATTATTGCTCAAGAAGCTGCCCGTTGCGGTTCTCACTATATTAATCAACGCTGGTTGGGGGGAATGCTCACCAACTGGGCAACCATTAAAACCAGAGTAGACCGCCTCAAAGACTTGGAACGTCGGGAAGAAAGCGGCGCATTAGATTTACTGCCCAAGAAAGAAGCATCTATGTTGCGTCGGGAGATGACGAAACTGCAAAAATATTTGGGTGGTATTAAAACCATGCGGAAAGTTCCTGATGTGGTAGTAATTGTAGACCAGCGTCGGGAATATAACGCAGTTCAAGAATGCCAAAAACTCTCCATCCCCATCGTGTCGATGCTGGATACAAATTGTGACCCCGATGTTGTAGATATTCCCATTCCAGCTAACGACGATGCTATTAGATCAATTAAATTGATCGTTGGCAAATTGGCGGACGCTATTTATGAAGGTCGCCACGGTCAGTTAGAGGCAGAAGAAGACTACGAAGACTACGAAGGTGCAGAGGAAGATTACGACTACGACGAAAGTGATTATTCTGACTCTATGCCCGATGAAGAAGAGGAAGAATAACTCTAATAGATGAAATTTCATCGTTTTTTCTTCCCCAGCCCTGAGTAAGATAGAAATACTCAAAACTCTTGCTTAGTTTTCAGTGCTGAGTCATATATAGTCAGTAGTATTGAATATCTTTACTCAGCACTGCTTTGGTGAGCAATAAAAACTCAAGGTCAAGTTAGGAATTGAGGCAACATGGCGGAAATATCTGCAAAACTCGTCCAAGAGCTACGCCAAAAAACTGGTGCAGGCATGATGGACTGCAAAAAAGCCCTAAAAGAAACTGATGGCGATATCGAACAAGCCATAGACTGGCTACGGAAAAAAGGTATCGCCTCTGCGGGTAAAAAAAGCGATCGCATTGCGGCAGAAGGTTTGGTAGAAACCTACGTTCAGCCTGATGGCAAAGTAGGCGTACTCATTGAGGTCAACTGCCAAACAGATTTTGTTGCCCGTAACGATGCTTTTAAAGTTTTAGTCAAGAACCTAGCCGAACAAGCTGCAACAGCTGATAGCGTGGAATCTTTGCTAGCTCAACCTTACATCAAAGATAACAGCGTCACTGTAGATCAATTCATCAAGCAAAGCATTGCTAGCTTAGGTGAAAACATTCAAGTACGTCGTTTTGTTAACTTTGCTATCCAAGACACACCAGGAGTAGTAGACAGCTATATCCACACTGGTGGCCGAGTTGGTGTATTGGTTGAGATTAATTCTCCATCAGAAGCAGCTGCTAGTAACGAAGAATTTCGAGCATTGGCTCGGAACTCAGCTATGCAAGTTGCAGCTTGTCCCAACGTTGAGTATGTCAGTGTAGATAACATTCCTGCGGAAGTTGTCAAAAAAGAAAAAGACATCGAAATGGGCAAGGAAGACCTGGCTAATAAACCAGAAAACATTAGAGAAAAAATCGTTCAGGGGCGAATTGACAAGCGTCTGAAAGAAATGACCTTGCTAGACCAACCTTACATTCGTGACCAAAGTATTTCTGTAGAAGACTTACTCAAGCAGGTGAAAGGGAAAGTTGGCGAAGATGTCACAGTATCCCGTTTTGTGCGCTACATCTTAGGCGAAGGCATTGAAAAGCAAGAAAGTAACTTTGCCGAAGAAGTTGCTGCTCAAATGGGTGCGAAGTAGTTATTACTTATGAGTCGAGATGACTCTTTCTTGTACAGGTCAAGCTATTAGCCTGACCTGTATTTTATTGAAAATTTTAAAGAATTATAGATAATTATTTGCGAGTAATTACGTGTATTTATACATATCATCAAGATTTTAATTGATATACTCGCTTTTCTACGGCTACACGATATTTTGGTCGTAGTTGAGGAGCAATAGCATCTGCGATCGCAATTATTAACCTACTATCAACTTCCGACCAAAGTTCTGGATTTTCAAGGTAGGGATTCATACCTGGAAACGGTGAGGGCATAAGTTGATCATGATACAGTTCTTAAGGCTGCTCCTAGCAATCTGCTAAAAATATGAGTGATACACAAAACTGGTATATTGTCAAGTGTGATAATGGTAATTGCAAAATCGTCCCCAGCCAGGAAGTTGAGGACGATAGTGTCAATATTACCGAACAGTGGGGGCCGTTTAGCTCACGAGAAGAAGCGATCGCCCGCCGGGTGGGATTAATTAGGGCTGGCAAATGCCAACCGCAATGAGAGGAAGCAGGGGAGCAGGGGAGCAGGGAGGCAGGGGAGCAGGGAGGCAGGGGAGCAGGGAGGCAGGGGAGCAGGGAGCAGGGGGAGACAAGGGAGACAAGGGAGAAATTTTTACGCCAATGCCCGATGCCCAATGCCCAATGCCCCATGCCCCATTCCCCATTCCCTCTTATAATTGAGTATTTTGGGTTTTTTCTGCCGTTGGTGTAGTTTTGCCAGCAATTTGTTTACCCAACACTTCTAAAGCTTTAGCAAATTGGGGGTCTGCTAGTGTGCCGATTTTGTCTCTTTCTCGTAGCCACAACTCTTGACGCTGGGCATCTGTCAATTCGACTTTCACATCTGGGTCAATACCATGTTTATTAATATCTTTACCACTGGGGGTATGATATTTGGCAATGGTGACTGCTAGACCTGAACCATCTTCGAGAGGACGTACAGATTGCACCAGTCCTTTACCAAAGGTTTGTGTACCGACTAAAACAGCGCGTTGATTATCCTGCAATGCACCAGAGAGAATTTCACTGGCACTAGCTGAACCTTTATCAACTATGACCACCAAAGGTTTATCTGTCAAAGCTCGACCCCTGGCTACTTCTCGCTCTTGTTCTCCTTGGCGGTCAATAGTAGAAACAATTGTGCCTTTATCTAGCCACATCCGGGCAATTTCTACACTAGAAAAGAGTAAGCCGCCAGGATTACCACGTAAATCTAAAATATAGCCATTTACTTTTTGTTTTTCTAAATCTCTAATGGCTTGCTGCATTTCTTTACCAGCGTTGGCACTAAACTGATTTAGACGAATGTAGCCCACTTTGCCAATAGTTGTTTGTTTTTGAGAATAACGCACCGGATGAATTTCAATCCGCGCCCGTGTGATTTGAAATTGCTTTTGTTGTCCGTTTCGCTGAATTGTTATGATGACTTTTGTACCTGGTTCGCCTCGAATTAAGGATACAGCTTGGTTGGTATCCATGCCCTCGGTGCTTTTGCCGTCAATTTTGACAATCACATCCTTAGAAAGAATCCCGGCTTTAAATGCTGGTGTATCCTCAATTGGTGCAATTACAACCAACTGCTTAGTTTTTTCATCCTGACTGATGGTGATACCAATACCTGTGAGTTCCCCAGAGGTATCCACCTGCATATTTTTAAATTCTTGTGGAGTCATAAACCGGGTGTAGGGGTCTTCTAGCTTTTTGAGCATTTCCCGGATAGATTTATACGCTTCCTCCTGATTACTGTAAGACTTGTTCAGGTACTCTTTGCGTACAGCCAGCCAATCGACCTGATTAAAAGTTCCGTCAACATATTGGCGTTGGACTATTTGCCAAACTTCATCTACTAATTCCTTGGGACTTGCTTTAAATAAAGCCTGACCGCGCGAGTGAATGCCAAGGCTAGTAACTGCGATCGTGGAGAGTGTTACTGCCGTAGCACCCAAAACAAGCCTACTTTTTGTAATCACCATAATGACAGCTGCGTCAGAGCGAAAAATTTATAGTCAGTATGCTCAATCTAACACAGGGTAAAGTGTAACGACCGAGGATGTATTCCTAACTTCATGAAAATACTTTGTGATCCGGTGATCTAGGCGATCGCCGTTTACATAAATTTTATCAATATGAGGTTGCTAGTAAACAGTGAATCTTGATCAACAGGCTGATAACTGTTCACTGTTCACTGTTCACTGATTTAAGGGTCTACCCAACGTCCATCTGCTTTAATGAGGTTAATTAATTCTGCTACACCTTGGTCTTCTGGGACTTTTTTAATTTCTTCTCGGCCACGATACAAGGAAATGTAGCCAGGGTTTTTACCTACGTAGCCATAGTCAGCATCAGCCATTTCTCCGGGCCCGTTGACAATGCAACCCATGACGGCAATATCTAAGCCTGTTAAGTGTTTAGTTGCTTCTCGGACTTTATGGAGAACTTCTTCCAGATTAAACAAGGTGCGCCCACAGGAAGGACAAGCTACATATTCCACCATTGTTTTCCGCAAACCCAAAGCTTGCAAAATGCTGTAACAAACGGGAATTTCTTTTTCTGGTGCTTCTGTTAAGGAGACGCGAATGGTATCACCAATCCCATCAGTAAGTAAGGTAGCGATTCCGGCTGTAGATTTAATTCGTCCGTATTCTCCATCACCAGCTTCGGTGACACCTAAATGTAAGGGGTAGTCCATCCCCAAATCATCCATGCGCTTGGCCATTAAACGATAGGCCGCTACCATCACAGGAACTCGTGAGGCTTTCATGGAAATCACTAGGTTACGGAAATCTAAGGATTCACAAATCCGAATAAACTCTAAAGCAGATTCCACCATACCTTCTGGGGTGTCGCCGTAGGTAAACAGCATTCTTTCAGCCAAAGAACCGTGATTTACACCGATTCGCATGGCTTTACCTTGGTCACGCAGGGAAATTACTAGGGGTGCTAGAGTTTCACGAATTTTTTCACCAATTTGATCAAATTCAGATTCAGTATATTCAGTTCTGTTTGCGTTGGGTTTTTCAAACACATATAACCCTGGGTTAATCCGTACTTTTTCTATGTGTTTAGCCACCTCTAGGGCGATTTTCATGCCATTGTGATGCACATCAGCCACAATGGGGACATCTTGATAAGTTTTAATGAGTGTTTCTTTAATTTTTGCTAGTGCTACGGCATGAGCAATACTAGGGACTGTCACACGGACAATTTCACAGCCAATCTCATGTAAACGACGAATAGCGGCTACAGAACCATCAATATCAAGGGTATCCTCGTTAATCATCGATTGCACC
The DNA here is from genome assembly GCF_058172895.1 of Aliinostoc maniaoense. Classification (NCBI taxonomy): domain Bacteria; kingdom Bacillati; phylum Cyanobacteriota; class Cyanophyceae; order Nostocales; family Nodulariaceae; genus Aliinostoc; species Aliinostoc maniaoense. Next base: position 1,606,026 of record NZ_CP187952.1, read on the forward strand.
ACCACAGGGTGGCCGCCGCCGATGGTGACATTACCCACCTTCACCGCACGAGTTTTACGACGCTTGATTGTAGTTTCAAAGGTGGGTTGGTTAGTTGTATTATTGGGTGTTGCGGGAGTTGAGAGAGTTTGCATAACCTTACTAGGTGAGTTTGCTATAGCGAAAATATTCAGATGAAAAGGCTCTGTTTCTCAGATTGCCATAGTCAGGGCTATTTTGAACGCTGCGATCGCAAAAAAGCCAACTAAAATTATATTTTACGTATCCTATTACACATTAATTAAAAATAAAGTAGGCACAATTCATAAATTGTGCCTACTAATAATGATTGCTGGGAAAACATATTTAGACGTGGTAAATGTCTAATCATTAACATTTAGGGGCAGTAAATGCCCCTAATCATCAAAAAACCAGATTTATTTTCAGTATGCCCCGTTATTTTTTGGTATAACAACCACATCAACCGTTTTCAGTATTATCCATAAATCCAGCCAAAAATTTCTTGCTTTGACGTAATGTAAATCTATTTGAACTCTACGAGGATAGGGGATATCATTACGCCCAGAAACTTGCCATAATCCGGTAATTCCAGGTCTAATGGTTAAAACTTGATCAATGTGAATACCGTATTTTGGTAGTTCTTCTGCGACTAGAGGACGTGGCCCGACAACACTCATATCCCCCTTGAGAACGTTCCAGAACTGGGGAAATTCATCGAGGCTAGTAATTCGCAAAAATCGGCCGATTGTGGTAATTCTGGGGTCTTTTTTCAGCTTAAAACTGCTTTCAAATTCTTGGCGCAACTGGGGGGATGTTTCCATCATTTGCACAAGTACTTCGTCGGCATTGCTGACCATTGTACGGAACTTAATACAATTAAAGGGCTTGTAATTCTTGCCGATTCTTTCCTGGACATAAAAAATCGGCCCTTCCGAGCTTAAAGCAATCAGCAAGGCCAAAATTAAGTAGACAGGAGAAAATAGAATCAAAACCAACAAAGAAAATACAATGTCGAACAGTCTTTTGGTAAACTCTCCGTTCAAACTGGGAAAAGACAAACCTTGAGGTTTTCTTTTCGGTGTCCTGGTTTTCTTACCTGGCTTGAGTGCAGAATGCGTAGACGAGCTAGCATCTGGCCTTAAGCGTCGTTTACCGGAGAGGAGTGAGCTCTGGGCAGTCATCATACTCCTTAATAATCCACACCACACATAGTCCCAATCTTAAAGCTAAAAGGAGGTGCTTCTGGGGTGAAATTGCCAAAAGCATCTAAAAGAATTGCAAAGAATTACAAAAAATTCTGGTTGTCACTGTCCAGAGGTGCTTTTTTGTCACACTGATATAAAAAATCTAGGTAGCGTCGAGCAAAAACTTGGGGTGAAAACTGAGCGGCGTGCGATCGCGTATACTCAGGGTTAAGCTCATGTTGATAAATTTCAAATTTTTCTACTGCCTCCACCAACGCTTCTGCTGTTTGTCTTTTAAATAGTATGCCCGTTCCTGTATCTTTATATGAGCGGACATCTTTGACGGTTTCTAAAGCACCTCCTGCACCATAGGCAATCACTGGAGTACCACAAGCTTGCGCCTCGACTAAGGCAATTCCAAAATCTTCACAAGCAGCATACACAAATGCCTTAGCCCTAGACATATAGTTTTTTACCACTTCATCAGGTTGCCATCCCAATATTTGGATATTCGAGTTCGCTAGCTCACGAATTTGTTTCATTTCTGAACCTGTACCAATGATTACCAATGGTCGTTGCAATTGATTGAACGCTTTAACAATTAGAGATACTTGTTTATAACTCACTAACCGGGAAACAGTCAGGTAGAAGTCATCTTTGTGAGGCAAAAATGGAAATGTTGCCACATTGACTGGTGGATAAATGACTGTGGCTTCTCGACGATAGCAACGCCAAATACGTCGAGCTGTATGGTGAGAGTTAGCAATAAAATAGTCAACGCGATTTGCACTCAATACATCCCATTGACGTAGCTGATGTAACAAGTATCGAGTCAGCCATCCGGCTACACCACTACCCAATTTACTGTGGTGTAGATAATCAAATGTTAAGTCCCAAGCATAGCGCATAGGGCTATGACAGTAGCAGATGTGCAACTGGTTGCCAGTGGTTAAAATGCCTTTAGCAACAGCATGGGATGAAGATAAAATGACATCATACTGGCGTAAGTCCAGTTGTTCAATCGCCAGTGGTAAAAATGGCAAGTATTTTTGAATGCCATTTTTGGCAAAGGGAAAGTGCTGGAGAAACGTACTACCAATCTGACGTTGATACAAATAACTTTCAGGATTGGTGGATTCAAAGTCAATGAGAGCATATAAATCAGCATCAATGTGATTGAGTATTTCTCGCACGACTAATTCTGAACCACCTGTGGCTTTTGGTGTTAGCCACTCATGAACAAGAGCATATTTCAAGGACACAGCTAACTTTTAAAGATGTAAAAAATATGTCAAGCGACAGTGTGAGGTTAACTGCAAAGTTGCTCTTAGTGATGGAGGAATGGGAATTGTCCCAGATAGCAATTGAAGACGTAATTCTTCTGATAGATGTTCCAAAGGGATGTAGCAACCTGATAACCTCAAGAGATTGGAGATTGGGAATTAGGGATTAGGGATGAGGACAATTTTTCCAAGTACCCAGTTCCTAGTTCCCAACCCCTAAAAAATACATAGGAGTTGGTACATTATGCGAATTTTGATCATGGGTGGTACTAGATTCATTGGTGTTTACCTAACTGAAATTCTTGTAGAACAAGGACATGAGGTAGTATTGTTTAATCGTGGTAATCGCCCCCTACCGAGTTTGCAGGGAGTAGGACAAATTATAGGCGATCGCACTGATCCTACACAGCTCAAGGAAAAATTATTACCAGAAAATTTTGATGTAATTTTTGACAATAATGGTCGGGAATTGGCTGATACTCAACCATTGGCAGAAATTTTTGCTGGTAGGGTGCAGCATTTTATTTACATGAGTTCGGCGGGGGTATATCTCAAATCTGACCAATTACCCCATGTGGAAGGAGATAAAATAGACCCGAAAAGCCGCCATCGGGGTAAACATGAAACGGAAGCTTACTTGCAGCAGCAGGGATTACCCTTTACTTCGATTCGACCGACTTATATTTACGGGACTCGGAACTATAATGATTTAGAAAGTTGGTTCTTTGATCGAATTGTACGCGATCGCCCGATTCCTATCCCTGGGAGTGGAATAAATATCACTCAATTAGGTCATGTCAAGGATTTGGCTATGGCGATGTCTCAGGTAATTGGTAATCAACAGGCGATTGGGCAAGTGTATAATATTTCTGGCGATCGCTTTGTGACTTTCGATGGTTTAGCCCGTGCTTGTGCTGAAGCTGCTGGTAAATCCCCAGATGACGTAAAAATTGTGCATTACGACCCGAAAAAATTTGATTTCGGTAAACGCAAGGCTTTCCCTCTACGTGTACAGCATTTCTTTGCTTCTGTTCATAAAGCCCAAATCGAATTAAATTGGCAACCCCAATACGATTTAATTTCTGGACTAGCTGATTCTTTTGTTCATGATTATTTAGCTACTAAACGAGATCAAGCAGAAATCGATTTCTCTGTTGATGACGAAATTTTACAAGCTTAGTTAATAGTCATTAGACTTCTTGCATAAATACTTTGGTGTTGCTAACAATATTATTTAAAAGCTCACGCAAAGGCGCAAAGGCGCAAAGAAGAACGCAGAAAGTCACTCTTGAATTTATGTATTCGTAGTGTTTAATTATTCGTGCAAGAGGTCTATTGGATATTATTCAGAGAAAAGGTAAAAGTAAATAATCAAAATATTGTTTACTTTTGCCTTTTAAGTTTTTATTCTAAATTGATTTGATTTTAGTTAAGTTGATTTAGCGATCGCCAGTTTCACCAATGCTGATATAGTTTTTAGTTTAAACCAAAATTAATCTGCTTAAACTTTTATAAATTGCACCTATCAGCATGATATTATCAAGTTAAAATTCATTAAATTTTAATATTACTCAATAAAATATATAAAAATTAGTTAAAAAATATCACAGCATGATACTCAATGTATGAGAATATGTGACATATTTAACTAGATAGTTATTTTAGGCTGTGCGATGCTTGACATTAATACCAAAAAAAATAGAATTAATCCGCTCAATTTTTTGAGTTTACTGAAAAAGAAAGCAGGCAAAAAAGAACCTCTCTTACTACTAACAACATTATTCGTTGCTTTTGTGCCATCAATAGCTCAAGCTAGCTGTTTAATCTGGACTTCTTGGGAAGACACAAGATTGACTCAACAGCAATGTTTAAATCGTGCTGAAGTTGCTATCAGAAATGCTGGATTTACTGAAAATTTTAGTCCCTTAGAATCAGGAGTCTATGCAGAAAGAGGATCATATAGCGGTACAATTCGGTGCATCAGTTCTAAGAGGATGGCATTCTTTATTGTAGCTGGGCCATCTGCTAGCACTGCGCGTAGATATCTCACACTTTTAGAAAGATACTATTAATATTGAATTGCCAGATTTCAGTTTTGCTCTGGGGTGTGTTTACTTGTGGGGTTTTGTGGCCACAGATAAATACCTCCAGAGATTATTGTTAAACTTACAGAAATCCAAAAGGCGATAAGAGATGGAATTTGCCATTCTAATGATAAGGGTGCAATGAGCAAGGCGATCGCAATAATCTGACTGACAGTTTTGAGTTTACCCCAAATATTCGCTCCGGTAATCGTGGTTTGATTAACTCGCCAACCTGCGATCGCTAATTCTCGCGCTAAAATTAAAAACACTCCCCAAGCTGGGATTTTTCCTAACTCTACTAAAACTAATAACGGTGCTAACACCAAGAATTTATCTACTAAGGGATCAAGAAACTTACCCAAGTCGCTAATTTGGTTAAGTTTTCTGGCTAAATAACCATCTAACCAATCTGTTAACGCTGCGACTAAAAATATTGCTAAACATATCCATCTAGCTTGCTCTGTAGGATTATACAAACCATAGAGCAGAAATGGCACACCAAGGAGACGCGAAAAAGTAATCCAATTAGGTAAAGTCATAATCTGGGTTGAGAAATTGTCTATAATTTCAACCAACCAAATAATTGTCTTAATGTCAAATGTAAATCACTAACTAAATCGGGAACTGGTAATATATCTGCTTCGTTGTCTAAATATATTGGTTGCTGTTGGGGTGGATAAACTAAAACTCCATACTCCTCTGGATCGATTAACCAACCTAAGCTAGTACCATGATTTAAGCAATGTAAAATATTTTTGGTGACTTTAGTTGTACTTTGTTCAGGAGATAAAACTTCAATTGTCCAATCTGGATGTGTATTAAAAACGTTGGCAATATTGCCTTTTTCATCTACAGGTATCCTTTCCCAAGCAAATACCGTCACATCTGGAACAGTAGAACGTCCTCCAAATGTACAACGTAATTCTGGAAAAGCTAGGGCAGTTTTTCTTGGTTCTGCTACATGATTAATTGTACTTACTAATTGCCCTTGCAGTCTACTATGTTTACCTTGGGGCATAGGTTTTTGAATAATTTCACCATCAATATATTCACTTGCTGGTTTAGTTTCTGGTAATTTTAAAAATTCCTCTAAAGATAGACGATGAGTTGGTGTTTTAATCATAATATTTTCCCTGCCCGTATTTACACACAAGTTTAGCTTAAATCAGTTTATTTCAGATAGTTTGGTGATTTACAGGACTTACGCAAGTGTCATAATTAATGGTTGGTGTGTGACGCTATAAGTTTTACTTGCTACGTTCAAATAGTTCCGTAGCGTCACACACCCTACTGGTGTGTCAAGGCTAAAATAGTGTATTAAAAAAAAGTAAAAAATATGCCAGCTGTGTAACTCTTGATTTACTGAAAATTAATAATTATGGAAATCATAGATTTAGCATTATCTAACTACCGTTGGTATCGTCGCCTAAGAGGTAAAACATGGTGGCAAGTAGAAATGCCCTTATTTGATGGTTGTAAAATTATTTGGGTACATAATTTACCAGAATGCGAGTGCTATATTTTGCAAGTAGAAAAATACTAGCAAAGCGTCGTAAAGCATCATTTGCATGGCATGATCTGTATTTTGAGATCATCCAAGTAATCATATGACTGACAACACAGATTTTCGCATCGAGCGCGATTCAATGGGCGATCGCCAAATCAAGAGTGATGTATATTACGGCATCCAAACTCAACGCGCAATTGAAAACTTCCCCATTAGCGGACTCAAGCCCTTACCTACTTACGTAGATGCTTGTTTATTTATTAAAAAAGCTACAGCAATAGTTAACGGTGAACTCGGTTGCATTCCCCAGGATATTAGCGAAGCCATTGTACAAGCAGCTGATGAAATCTTAGCTGGGAAATTACGTGATCAGTTTGTGGTAGATGTTTATCAAGCCGGTGCAGGAACTTCACACCACATGAACGTGAATGAAGTTTTATCAAATCGGGCTTTAGAATTACTGGGTGAAGCAAAAGGTAATTACAAGCGGGTAAGTCCTAATGATCATGTCAACTACGGACAGTCTACCAATGATGTGATTCCCACAGCGATTAGAATTGGGGGATTGTTAGCACTAACGAGAACATTACACCCGGCATTAGAAAAAGCGATCGCTACCTTAGAAACCAAAGCTGTAGAATTTCAAGATATCGTCAAATCTGGTAGAACCCACCTACAAGACGCTGTACCCGTGCGTTTAGGCGAAAACTTCCGGGCTTGGGCGCAAATCCTTTCAGAACACCAAAACCGCCTTTATACAGCCTCTGGGGATTTAATGGTGCTAGGTTTAGGAGGTAGTGCGGCGGGAACGGGATTAAATACCCATCCCCAATACCGTGTGCGTGTGGTAGAAGTTCTCTCCGAATTACTCAGCTTTCCTCTACAACCAGCACCGCATTTAATGGCAGCAATGCAAAGTATGGGCGCGTTTGTGAATGTTTCCGGGGCATTACGGAATTTAGCCCAAGATTTAGCTAAAATATCCCACGATTTACGACTAATGGATTCCGGGCCAAAAACCGGCTTCAAAGAAATTCAATTACCCCCAGTGCAACCTGGTTCATCAATTATGCCAGGGAAATATAACCCCGTGATGGCAGAGATGACATCAATGGTATGTTTTCAAGTCATGGGTTATGACAATGCGATCGCTTTTGCTGCCCAAGCTGGACAATTAGAATTGAACGTGATGATGCCGTTAATTGCCTACAACCTGATTCACAGTATAGAAATTCTCGGTAATACCATCGCTGCCCTAACAGAACGCTGCATCCAAGGAATTACCGCTAACAAAGAACGTTGTTTAGCCTACGCAGAAGGTAGTTTAGCTTTAGTTACCGCACTTAACACTCATATTGGTTACTTAAACGCCGCCGCCGTCGCCAAAGAATCTTTAGAAACAGGTAAATCCCTTAGACAGATTGTGTTAGAAAAAGGGCTAATGAGTGAAGCAGACTTAGCTACTGTGTTAAATCTAGAACAGATGAGCATAATTGTAGGCACTGGGGACTAGGGACTGGGGACTGGGGACTGGGGACTGGTATTTTAACTCAGCACGCGGCTCATCGCCCCGCTTCCGCTAACAGCACTCAGCACTCACTACTCACCACTTACCACTCACAATTATTGACTTATGCAAAATTCAAAACCATCTGTCAGCCTTATTCGGGCTAATTCTTACGCCCAAGATGCTTTAAAAGAATCTTTAGTCACCTTGTTAGAACCCTTGGGAGGGATGAAGGCATTTGTCAAACCAGGACAACGTGTCTTACTTAAACCTAACTTGCTCACAGGTTCACGTCCTCAAAAAGAGTGTACCACTCGTGCTGAATTGGTTTATGCCGTTGCCCAAATGGTGATTGCCGCAGGTGGCAAACCATTTTTAGGGGATAGTCCGGCTTTTGGTAGTGCTAAAGGGGTAGCCATTGCTAATGGTTATCAATCCATTATTCAAGACTTAAATCTGCCTATCGTTGAATTTCACGGACAGCGTTATCAAACCGTCAACGACAATTTTAATCACCTACTCCTTAGCAAAGAAGCGATAGAAGCAGATGTGGTGATTAATTTACCCAAAGTCAAATCCCATACCCAATTAACCTTAACTTTGGGAGTTAAAAACCTCTTTGGTTGCGTTCCGGGCAAAATGAAAGCTTGGTGGCACATGGAAGCCGGTAAGGATGCCAACCGCTTTGGTGAAATGTTAGTAGAAACTGCCAAAGCCATTAATCCCGACTTAACAATTTTAGATGGCATCATCGGTCATGAAGGAAATGGCCCTAGTGGCGGTGAACCTCGTCCCTTGGGGATATTAGCCGCAGCATCCAATGTCTTCGCCCTAGATAGGGCAATGGTGGAAATTCTCAACGTGTCACCTCATCAAGTCCCCACCGTTGCAGTTTCTCAACGGTTAGGAGTTTGCCCAGAACTCGCTGACATTGATTTTCCCAATTTACATCCAGACTTACTCAAAATTACAGATTGGCGACTACCAGACAAACTTATGCCAATTGATTTTGCCATGCCCAGGGTCATCAAGTCCACGTTTAAGCATTTATATATTCGCTTTATCAAAGAAACAATCACTGCCTATGGAAGAAATTAATTTCTCGCGCTTAGTTTATCTTGAGCATTCGCCCAAAACTAAGTGCATACCCTGCTACAACAATCTTCTCATGAGGAGGGTAGTCTAGAAATTACCCTCCGATTGCTTAACTAAACCGCCCAATAGTGGCGGTTTTCTAATTCGTAATTCGTAATTCGTAATTCGTAATTCGTAATGAGCTGCGCCCTGCTATGGTAACGCGTAATACCATTTCACAAAATACTTGATACAAATGTTTAGTCTCTAAATTCTTTCCCCCTGCCTAGGGTGTTGACTTTGATGAGATTTACCTATTCTTTATTCATACAGTTTTGGTGTTATCATCGGTGAGCCAAATTCAATAAGTAATAAGTAATAAATCATGGGTATTTACTCATTACTCATTACTTATTACTCATTACTTAAAGAAGGAAAGAATTGTGCATGAATTTTTCACCCCTGAAAAGGTACAGAGTCAACAGCCTACCCCCTGCCCCCCTGCTGTCTATGTGTATCAATCTTAAAGTGAAACGGTATAACTACTTAGGGCTTGGTGAAAAATGGCGAAAGATAGAAACATCAAGAGCTTCAGGTGGAGAAAACAGAAATAAAGTGGAATCTCTTGTGGGATGGGCTTCTAGCCTGTCTGGTGCTGTCTGTTTCACACCAAAATAACTATGTGTGGCTGACGTATGTTTAGCATTTTTCAGCCTTTGGTACGTTACGGCTTACGCCTAACACACCCTACTTCAGTAATATTGCTTACTCTCCTCACAAGTTCCTCAGATTTATTCCCTATTTTGAATCTAGAAGCAGATTCAGCTAGCAATTATGAAGCTAAAGACAACTTTTGCTTTATTTGCGCTTCAGAGGAAAAGTTTATGGATATGCTAACAGAACCATCCGATTGGAAATCACAGAGATTTGAATTTAATTATGTTGGGTTTCCTACTCAATGCCCTATCACTGTTGCAATTGATTTGATTGAATTATCTCTGAAACAACCACGGCGTTATTTTGACGCGAAAAAGTTGGCTCAACTTGTAGAATCGGTGAAAGAACACGGTATTTTAGAACCTGTGTTAGTGCGTCCACTGCGTCACGGTAAATATGAATTAATTGCTGGAGAAAGAAGGATCAGAGCCGCACGCATTGTAGGATTAGTTGAAGTACCAATTATTTCCCTAGAGCTAAATGATCAACAAGCCTTACAAATTGCTCTGATGGAGAATTTGCAACGGGAGGAACTCAATCCTGTTGAAGAAACAGAAGCCATACTAGAACTACTATCTTTATCTCTTCAAGTCAGCACCAAGGAAGTGATTTCTTTGTTACACAGATTTTTCAACGCTCAACAAAGAAGTCAATCACTGAATCAAAACGATCTAATCAAAGTAGAGCAAGTTGAATCTATATTACAGGCGATCGGCAAGTTTAATGCAGCTAGTTTCCGTTCTAGTCGTCTCCCCTTACTAAAGCTACCGCAAGAAATTCTGGCATCTCTGCGACAAGGTGAAATTGAGTACACCAAAGCACAGGCTATATCAAGAGTTAAATCGGAACAACAGCGCACCAAATTACTCAAGATATCTATCACAGAAAATCTTTCTTTGAGTGAAATCAAAGCTAGAGTTAAGGCACTTAAATCTCAATCTGCATCACAATCACAAAATGCTGTAACTGAACGGTTGCATGAAATTAATAAGCTGCTACGTCAAAAACGCAGTGCAATCAAATCTCAAAACCAAGAAAGAATCAACAAGCTATTAGATGAAGTAGAGAAATTAATTTCCGAAAATTAAAAATGCAGACATAATTGTTTCCAAAGTCTGTAATTTTCCTTAATACAAGGAAATCTCCAAACCCTTGTAAAATCGCCTTTTTGCTTTTAATTGCTTATTAACTATGTATAGGAATGTATATATAGTTAATAAGTTTTAAACAGTAGTTGACTTAACAATCAAGCAAGTAAGAGACTAAGTTACGTAAGAGTTTTTACGGGTTTGAGTATGTCAGAAATTAGCGTTTTGAAGCTGCTATTTTTCGGCATATTTCCTTTGTAGATTTGGATTTTTCATCATAATTCAAAAACCAGAATTGAGAAATCAGAATGCTCTCAGAATAGTTAGAGGGCAAGATTATCTCCTTGTGGGAGAGCCTTATTATGTATAAGACTAAAACTTTTATATTAGCTATCATATTTTGGCTATTGCCGACAATTGCCAAAGCACAAATTACGACTGCACCCGATGGTACAGGTACAGTTGTCACAACCAACGGTAACAACATTGATATTACTGGGGGTAGTTTGAGTAATGATAGTGCTAACTTATTTCACAGTTTCTCAGAATTTAATGTCAATACTAATCAAACAGCTAACTTTATTTCTCAGCCTTCAATTCAAAACATTTTGGGGCGTGTAACAGGTGGAAATCCTTCTTTAATTGACGGACTAATTAGAGTTACTGGTGGTAATTCCAACTTATACTTAATTAATCCGGCTGGGATTATATTTAGTCCTAACGCTAGTTTAAATGTGCCTGCTTCATTTATAGCAACAACAGCAACTAAAATTACCTTTGATAATAATTTTGGCTTTGATAGCTATAGTGTCAATAATTATGCTGATTTAGTAGGAAATCCGTCAAATTTTGTATTTGATGTTAGTCAGCCAGGCAGCATTATCAATGCAGGCTCTTTAGCAGTTAATCAAGGACAAAATCTGTTTTTAATAGGTGGCAACGTTGTCAATACAGGAACATTAACAGCATCACAGGGTAAAATTTCCATCATAGGTGTTCCAGGCTCAAGTTTAGTGCGTATTTCTCAACCAGGACATTTGTTGAGTTTGGAAATTGATGCAAGCGCAATTACACCTTCTGGAATTAACCCTTTGAGTTTACCAGAATTGTTAACAGGCAAAGGTCAGAATTTAGCATCAGAAATTACAGTTGATAATTCTGGATATGTAAGCTTAACTGATTCTGAGGTAATTTTACCCAGTGGAGAGGGAGTAGCTATTAATGTTGGTGTAATTGATGTTTCTGGGAACAGTGGTGGCACGGTAAATATATTAGGAAACGAAGTAGCACTTATTAATAGTAACATTAATGCTTCTGGTCTAAGTGGTGATGGGGGATTTATAGAAGTATCGGGAAAAGAAGAATTAACTTTTTTAGGGAATATTGATCTGACAGCTTCTAATGGCAATTTAGGAACACTAGTTTTAGAGACATCTGATATCAATCTTATAGATATTAGTGGGATAAATAATTTTGAACCTACTATCGGGAATCAAGGTTTTATTTATGAGGTTTCTGATTCACTATTCATAGTTGATAAAAACATTGTTGAAAATTTAAATGCTAATCTTCTGCTCAAAGCGACTAACGATATAACTGTTCAAGATGGTGTATCACTAAATTTTGCTAGTGGCGGTTCTATTAGCTTCACCGCAGATGCAGATAACAATAATATAGGGTCTTTTTTGATGGATAAAACACAATCCATTACTGCCCCTAGTAGAAATATCTCGATTTCAGGAGCTAACATAACCACAGGTAATATTAATACTCATGTTGTAAATGGACTTGGTGGTAATGTCAGTTTGTCAGCACAAAAATCAATTGTCACAGGAGCAATTGATACTTGGGTGAATGGTGGAAGTGGAGGTAACATTGAACTGAATACAGGTAGTAATGGTGTAATTTCTACAGGTAATTTAAATTCAGTAACTTACGACTTTGATTTTGGTGGAGATGTAAATATTAATGCTAATGGCGGTACTGTTAAGACGGGTAGCATCAATAGTTATGCAAACCGCAGTGATAATCAAGGCGGTGATATTATTATTAGTGCCGGTAATATTGTCACTGGTGGAATTAATGACAATGGTTTGAGTGGCTTTGGTATCTTAGATGCTGAAGGTGGTGTTATTTCTTTTAATGCAACTAATAGTATTAGCACCGGAAATATCTTTAACAAAAATAATACTATTAGTTTTAACGGTTCATTTATTTTAAATAATGACGTATATATTAATAGTTTCGATGGTAATGTCAATTTTGCAAATAGTATTAATGGTGGTAATAATCTAACAATTAATGCAAGCTTAGGAAATGTTACATTTAATGGAATAGTAGGTAATACCACTCCTTTAGCTAATTTAAAAGTTATTAGTGCTGGGATAACTCAGATTAATAGTGATGTAACTACAACAGGTGAGATTAACATTATTAGCCAAAGTGGTGACATTAAAACTGAAAATTTAACTACTAATGGCGGTAATGTTAGTCTTATTTCTCAAAATAATTTAACTACAGGTAATATTAATACTCATGTTGTAAATGGACTTGGTGGTAATGTCAGTTTGTCAGCACAAACATCAATTCTCACAGGAGCAATTGATACTTGGGTGAATGGTGGAAGTGGAGGTGACATTGAACTGAATACAGGTAGTAATGGTGTAATTTCTACAGGTAATTTAAATTCAGTAACTTACGACTTTGATTTTGGTGGAGATGTAAACATTAATGCTAATGGCGGTACTGTTAAGACGGGTAGCATCAATAGTTATGCAAACCGCAGTGATAATCAAGGCGGTGATATTATTATTAGTGCCGGTAATATTGTCACTGGTGGAATTAATGACAACGGTTTGAGTGGCTTTGGTATCTTAGATGCTCAAGGCGGTATTATTTCTTTTAATGCGACTAATAGTATTAGTACCGGAAGTATTTTTAACAAAAATAATACGATTAGTTTTATTAGTGAAAGTGGTGAAATTACAACTGAAAATATAAATTCGTATGGTGGTAATATTAGCCTGAGTTCTAATAATAGTTTGACCACTGGTAATATTAATTCAGTTTCTAATATTCATAATTCTGGCAATATTTCTCTTACTAGTGTCACAGGTGCAATTACTACTGGAGATATTAACTCGAATAATCTGTCTAGTCATGGTGGTGCAGTTAATATTCAAGCACTTGATCGCATTAATACTGGCATTATTAACACTAGTTCTGAAACTGGTAATGGTGGTTCAGTGTTACTAGATCCAAACAATGGAATCCTCGTTAAATATATTAATACTCAAGGTGGAAATTTAGGTAGAGGTGGGGATGTAAATATCTCAACTAAAGCTAATTTTCAAGCAACAGATACGTTCACATCTCGTAATGGCTTAAATGCCAGCATCTCTACATTAGGAGGGTTAGAGAGTGGTGGTATTGTCATCAATCATGGGGGTGAGGTTTTTACAGTAGGCAATGCCACAACTAATGGTACACAAGGAAGTATTGTTACTGAACAGAATAACTATATCTTAGCTAACCGTAATATAGTTGGCAATTTAACTCACGGTAAAATTCAAGTAACTTCTTCACAAGAATCACCACCATCAGAAGAAATTGATAAACCTGATAAAGATCAGGAAAATACTGTCATACCATTCCCAGATGATAACCGAACACAAACTATAGAAACGCATAAAGAAGCCATTGATAAATCAGAATCAATAAACACCCAACAATTTGCTTCATTTTTGGGTATACGAGGAAATATAACTGCTCTTAAAACTGAGGATTCACAGGCGATTTTAAAAAGAAATGAAGCATTAACAGGTGTCAAATCAGCTATTATTTATGTCAAGTTTGCACCTAAGCGCAATGTAAGTCATGGCAGTTTAGTAAATACCATTCAGAATGACGATATTTTACATTTGGGATTAGTTACAGGTAATAGTCTGCCTCAAAATATATTAGTAGCAGATGCAACTAGAGAAAAGGTAATTGCAGAATTTATAAACTTGAAAAGACAAGTTACTGATCCTGGTAAAACTAAAACTACTAGTTATCTAAAAAGTTCCCAGAAAATTTATCAATGGCTAATTGCACCACAAGAAGCTGAATTACAAAAGCAAGGTATCAATAATTTAATCTTTGTCATGGAGGAAGGATTGCGCTCACTTCCTGTAGCGGTTCTTCATGATGGTAAACAATTTTTGGTTGAAAAATATAGTTTGGGAATGATACCCAGTTTTAGTCTCATTAATCCGAAATATCAAAATGTAAAGAATGCTGCAATTTTAGCTATGGGAGCAGCTAAATTTTCTCCAGAACAGAAACAAAAAGAATTAAGGGCAGTACCTTTAGAGATTAATATAATTAACCGAACAATGAAAGGTAGTCAATACCTGCTCAACGATAAATTTACTTTAAATAATCTCAAAGCTCAAAGTGCTAATACAAATTACAAAATTGTTCATATTGCTACCCATGCAGATTTCCCTAATAAAAAGAATGGAGGTAAAAAAGAATCATACATACAGTTATATGATAGTAAACTGCGCTATGAACAAATAGGAAAAATAGGCTGGAATAAATCACCAGTTAGTTTATTAGTGTTAAGTGCGTGTAAAACAGCCATAGGTGATGAAGAAGCTGAAATGGGGTTTGTGGGATTAGCTATTAAAAGTGGTGTGGATTCCGCACTTGCTAGTTTATGGTATGCGTCAGATGCAGGAACACTAGGTTTGATGACGGAATTTTACAATCATTTGAAAACTGCAAATACAAAAACTGCGGCATTAAGACAAGCACAATTAGCAATGATTAAAGGCAAAATCCGAATTGAAGAAAATCAATTAATTACATCTACTGGGAGTATTCCACTTTCACCAGAACAAGCAGCATATTTAAAGAATCATATCGTCGGAAATCTTTCTCACCCTTATTATTGGGCTAGTTTCACAATGATTGGTAGTCCTTGGTAAGAATCAAAAACCGGGTTTCCTGCAAATACCTCAGCTTAGAAAACTTAATTTTTCGTTCAGAAACCCTGTTTTTTAGAGCTTCTTGAAGTGAACACCTTTTTAGTTTTGATCTAATATTATGCCTACTGCAATTGATGTCAAAAAAGAAATCGTTTCTATATTGCTGGTTGATGATGAACCGCTATTTCGGCAGGGGATGCGGACATTATTAGAGTTTTACAATATTAGTAGTTCGTTAAAATTTAATGTTGTTGGGGAAGCGGCTTCTGTTGAACAGGCAATTGGTTTAACTGTTGAACAACATCCAGCTTTAGTATTACTTGATTTGGAATTACCGCCTGATGATGGAATTACAGTTTTAAGGCGTTTAAGTAAGTTGTCTTATGGTGGAAAGGTTTTGATTTTGTCAGAACATCATCAGGATGAATGGGTTTTTAAGGCGATGAAAGCGGGTGCTTGGGGTTATGTTTTTAAGGATCAATTAGCAGTTCAATTATGTGAGGCAATTACTACTGTTATGAATGAGCAAGTTTATTTACCGCCGGATGTGGCTACGGGTTTCTTTAGATTATTTCAAAGTTATTCAAGTGAGTTTATTAAGGCAAAGAATAAGGTTAATTTAACGCCTCAAGAACAGGAAATATTGAAATGGTTAGTTCAGGGGGAATCTAATGAAGAGATTGCGAAACATCTTTACGTTACTGCTGCGACTGTGAAGGCTCACTTAACGGCAATCTTTAAAAAGTTGGGTGTGGTTAGTCGGACTCAAGCAATTGTTAAGGCTTTGAAATTGGGTTTGGTTTGTCCATGATTACATTATTTATCGAGAAAGGGAACAGGGAACGGGGAGCAGGGGAGAGGGAACAGGGAACAGGGGAGAGGGTTTAGCAACATGAAAAGGATGGAGTTTAAATGATGATTAGTTTACTATTTTGCGCGGGGTGGAACTTTTTTAAACCTAACCCCCAGCCCCTTCCCTACGAGGGAAGGGGAGCAAGAAATAATTACATTTGTCGAGTTATCCCCTTTAGTCTCAGTTGGGAATTAGGTTTGGTTTGTCCATGATTACAGGATTGAGGATTTTGCGCTGTGTGGAACTTTTTTAAACCTAACCCCCAACCCCTTCCCTACGAGGGAAGGGGAGCAAGAAATAATTACATTTGTCGAGTTATCCTCTTTAGTCTCAGTTGGGAAATTAGGTTTGGTTTGTCCATGATTACAGGATTGAGGATTTTGCGCTGTGTGGAACTTTTTTAAACCTAACCCCCAACCCCTTCCCTACGAGGGAAGGGGAGCAAGAAATAATTACATTTGTCGAGTTATCCTCTTTCGTTTCAGTTTGGAAAGTAGGGGCGGGTTTAATAAGATTGTCGTTGATTGATGAGCATATATGTAAACCCGCCCCTACAAAATTGCGGGTTTAATTAAGATTTTTGTTGATTGATTACCAGGAAGATAATTCAAATTCACCTAACATTATCAGGAGAGTTTTATGTATACCAGAGTGCAAAGAAACGGGAAAAAACCTGCTGATTCTACAACAAATCAGTTTGCTTCACGTCCATTTAAAGTTGAGTCTAGACCACAAGATGATGCTAATGAAAATACTGTAGTGCAGAACAAGGCATTGTCGTCTTATAAGAAAAGTTGTTTGTTGACAAATATTGAAATATTACCACCAGGGGGATATCAGCAACCGTTACAGCCAAAACTGGAAATACAGCCGCAGAGGTTAGATGCAAGCACAAGCTATGAACCACAGGGAGTCAAGTCAGGAGGAGACTTTTTAACAATCAACAACGATGTGATTCAGAATAAAGAACAGCCAACAGACTTGAATACACAGACAGACAATTCCTGGGTGTTGGGTATCACAAGGGGAGCATCGTCACAACCGCCTGCACCACCCCTGGGGATACAGACGAAACTGACTATTGGAGAGCCTGGGGATAAGTATGAACAAGAAGCGGATAGGGTGGCGGCTGATGTTGTGCAGAGGATAAACGCGCAACAGAGTGAAAATGAGCCAGCACAATTGCAAAGTAAAGAGGAGCAGGAAGAAAGAATACAACGTGATATTGCACCGATGATACCCAAGTTTAGTATATTTCCACCTGGAGTATCATCACCCCCACCGCCTACGATACAGATGAAGTTGAGCATTCGAGAGCCTGGAGAAGAACGAGAACCAACATTTGACCAATCAATTTACACCCCAGTACAGCCATTGATTCAGCGTGTGAATATCGGCGAAATGGCAGCCTCACCCGATGTGGAAGCGGGGATACAACGGGCAAGGGGTGGTGGACAACCACTGGCAGACAGCATCAGAGAACCGATGGAGCTTGCGTTTGGGGCTGATTTTAGCGGAGTGCGGGTGCATACGGATGCTCAGGCTGACCAGTTGAACCAGTCGATACAGGCGAAGGCGTTTACCACAGGGCAGGATGTGTTCTTTCGGCAGGGGGCGTATGAGCCGGGGAAAAGAGGGGGGCAGGAGTTGTTGGCGCATGAGTTGACCCATGTGGTGCAGCAGAGAGGGAGCAGGGAGAACAACTCTCTGGCAATGCACCCCAGCAATGCTCAATCCGAACCGAATCTCGTGCGGGTACAGAGAGAGGTAGATATTAGCCAAACAACCAAATATCCAATGCTACGGCAGGCGCTCAACAACTTTTCAAGTATGGAACAGGAAGACATAACGGGAGAAGAATATCAACAATTAAGGAACGGACGTAACAGATTCATGCCTTTACTTGGACGATTCGCGCTAGCCAGACAGACAAAGCTTTTTGTAGGTGCTGACAACAACAAGCAACGCACAGGAGATTTCGCGGTAACGGAGTTGTGTTGTATGACAAATGACGGAAAAAGTCTCAACCACGATGACGCACCGACCAAATTCAGGCAAGCGATTTATAATCGGCAAGTGAAAAAATTCACAGTCAATATCTTGTTCTGGAACAGAATGGTTGAAGGATTGGAGGGCGACAGTGGCACATATCGCCGCGTGGGTGTCATCCTACAAGCGTTCACGCATGAAATGTCAGTCCATGCCGAGAATATGTTGGATTACATAGAGGACTACTGGAACTACTACGATGATCTAACCCTGAAATACCCACCCCTACCCTTGCTCCCGGCGAAGGCGGAACACAAAGACTTCATAAAAGGAAACGTCCCCCGCTACGAGTATATGAAGAATCGAACGCAAACCAGAGGAGGAACCCTTTGGGACGACTTCTCAATGCGGCACTTGGGGGATGTCTCCACTGCCTCCTAGTGCGATCGCCTGATCTTGTAGGTTGGGTTGAGGAACAAAACCCAACATTATATAATCCCAACCAATATGTTGATTTGTTGGGTTTCACTATCGTTCTACCCAACCTACCATTTATTCAAAGGCAATATCATCATTAAATATTAACCTTTCCGCAGTGCGATCGCCTGATCTTGTAGTGCGATCGCCCTGAGTTTTTACTTCCCTTACGGAAATGCGATCGCTTTAAAGTTGTTAAGCCACTCCATAGCCTGTATATTCTCGCATTTGGGGAGCTTGAAATCCTAAAATAATATCATCATTTAGAACACCTTGCTCAACAAGTTCTTGAGCTACTCTCATTTCCGTCATATTCTGCTCAATCCAAATTTTTCCCTCTTTAATATCTAAATGTAAAACACAACCATAAACTCGCCGATGACCATCCCATCCCACATTCATCACCATATAATGGTCTTGTTTTGTATCAAAAACTGTATAACAATCAATTTGACCATTTGCGATGGGGATAGCAGCATAAGCCGTTAACAACGACTGAATGATATAACGATAAGACTCTAGGGTATCCATTGTAAAATTACCTCTTGAATTGGGTCATAAACAATTTGTTTAATCTGATATCTCTCTAGAGAAATTTGGGCAAATTCCCGCTTAAAAAAAGATTCATAAAACCTATTCGCCCATAATGTTTTTGTAAGTGCGATCGCCTCTGGTGTTGCTGATATGAAAAGTCAAGCGATCGCATTCTCAAAAAATTAGGCGATCGCAAATTCAGTATATTGTCTGACATGAGGTGGATGAAAAGCTAAAACAATCTCTTCCCGTGCAATACCTTTGTGCAACAAATCTGTCGCCACACCATCCTCTGTCCAATCTTCTTCAATCCAAATTTTGTCATCCTGCAACCGAATATGAATCATCACACTCTTAATCCGCTCATCTTTGTGCCAACCCATCAATAGCAAAAGATACTGATCGTGTACCTCATCAAAAGCTAAAGCACTTTCGGTTGTAGAACCAGATTTTTCATTCAATTGATAATATTCTGTTAAAACTTCTTGGACAATTTGACGATGATACTTTAATCTATCCATTGCACAATTACCTCACTTTCAGCATCAACGATTAACAATTTAACTTGATTGCGATTGATAATCATTTGGGTTAACTGGCGTTGAAAATAACTTTTATAAGTTCCTTGGGTAATCGCTAAATATAATTCAAAATCTAATTCTGTTTCTAACAAAATATCTCGATAAACAACATACTGACCTACAGCTTGCTCTAAGTCATGAATAAATGACCGACCTAAAAAACTTTTGACTTCTACAAGAATTTTTTGACCCTGTTTTTCTGCTGCAATAGATTTTTCTGCTGCAATATCTACATATAAGCGATCGCCGCCATATTCCAAAGTATAATCTTCTGTTAAGATATTCCAACCGTCCTTGACTAATGCAAATCTTACAGCATTATGGTAAATATCCTTTGCAGGCATCTATATTTTTGAAGTACATACCACCTCAATTTTAACCTGATTTAGTGCGATCGCCTGATCTTGTAGGGTGCGTTAACGAAGTAACGCACCATCTGTATATGCCGATACCTTACGCCGTCCTTCACACACCCAACGCGAGTGCGATCGCCTGATCTAGTTTAATGAATCATTTTCATAAAGGTAAACTAATATTACTTGAATTAATTAACTCAGGTTTGTATAAAAAACTTAGTGTAATTACTGAATGGTCACTAGCCAATGCTGATAATTTATCTGTATTTATACAGTAGGATTTTTAGCTGGTGACAATCTACTAATCTGCTGATTGCTAAGTTTTTATTGATATTTATGTCTAAAATTTTTTAATGTTTCTAAAAAATCGCACATATCAGTAAAATTGCAGAATTTTAGAGGCGTGATGAACCAACTAAATCCCTAGAATTGCCTTAGACAAAGCTATTAAACATGATAAAATCAAAGTTAGGGTCAAATAATTTAGGTAAAAAATTGATGTCCTCAAACAACAGCAATCGTACTGTGTATTTAACCTTTACTTAACCCGAAGCAATAAATTACCAAAACCTAACACAATTATGTACTCGGTCAAGTCAACAATGTTCGTCTGCAACCAATCAAGATTGCCCAGTACAAAGGCTACAAGTGTGACACTCCCGAAACTGGTTAATCTTGCGATCGCCTACACATTTGAAGAAAATAGTTAAAATAGTATTCAACCTCTCTACTAGAGAGCCAAACTTGCAATTAATTGTGATTAAATCCAATTCTGTATGAATTCAGATAGCCAGTCTGCCAACCCTCCCGATACGTATTCCCATCGTTTGGCAGATATTGTGGGAACAATAATAGCCGTAGTCACGCTAACACTGCCTGTGTTTGTGATTGCCCATTATTCCGCCACTGTTCCAGAAAGTCAGCAACCTATGACTTACGAGCTAAAACCAGGTGAGCGATAGACGAAATTATCGACTATGAAATGTCACCAACCAAAAGTAATAAACCCAAACAACACAGAAAAAATGTTGAGCTAGCATTTTTGTATTCAGTATCTGAGCTAAATCTGCGTTCTTAGCGAAGGACTGAGATATTTTGATTCAAGAATGGGGAAACCCCCTTTTGAGTGAGAGATGAATAATTAAACCCTTGTAGCAGAAGGCGTTGTGATGTTTATTCGCAACGCTTTCTAGTCACAGGGGGCAGGAGGAAGGGGAGCAGGGTGTGGGAGGTGTGGGAGGTGTGGGAGGATGGGGAAGAAATCTTTCCCCCCCACACTCCCCCCTCTCCCCACACTCCCCACACCTTTTTTCTCTCACCATGCCCAATGCCCCATTCCCTCATATCTGATAATTAGGGGAAGTTGAGAATCATCGTTGGAAGAAGTCCATCTTGGCCATAAAATTTAACACGGGGAGTATGTCCCCGATAAATTTTAGTGAAACATAGAGAGGAATTTCTTGTGGACTTATCCCTGATTCCAGCCCAGCCTAAACCCGGTGTGATTAATGTTCTGATTGAAATTGCTGGTGGTAGCAAAAATAAATACGAATTTGATAAAGACTTGCAAGCTTTTGCTTTAGATCGGGTATTGTATTCTTCAGTCAAATATCCCTACGATTATGGTTTCATACCCAATACCTTGGCAGATGATGGCGATCCCTTGGATGGTATGGTAATTATGGATGAGCCAACTTTTCCGGGTTGTATCATTCCTGCTAGACCGATTGGGTTTTTGGAAATGATTGATGGTGGCGATCGTGATGAAAAAATTCTTTGTGTACCAGACAAAGATCCGCGTTACAATCACGTAAAATCCTTGGAAGATATAGCACCACACCGCTTAGACGAAATTGCTGAATTTTTCCGCAGTTACAAAAATTTAGAAAAGAAAGTCACCCAAATACTCGATTGGCACAACGTGGACAAGGTAGCACCCTTAGTAGAAAAGTCTATCAAAGCTTACATTTCATGAAGTTGAGGAAAGCTATACAAGTCTTGCGTCGTTTTTGGATGGTGATACAATACCTAAATTCTGCGAAAAACCGGAAGGGAAGCCAGCGCGTTGTGGGGGTTCCCCCCATTGTAGCGACTGGCGTTGGGTATCTTCAGGAAAACGAGTCAAACGTGGTTTGTTTGTCAGTGCAACTGGTAAACAAATCTCTGCTGATTTAAACGCCAGTGCCAATATGCTCATTAAAGCATCGACACAGCTAAATCTAATTTTAGATTTAGCCAAGGTTGTTAGGGGGCTGTTGACTGTCCCGCCAAGGATCTTTCTTTG
Source organism: Aliinostoc maniaoense (assembly GCF_058172895.1). Classification (NCBI taxonomy): domain Bacteria; kingdom Bacillati; phylum Cyanobacteriota; class Cyanophyceae; order Nostocales; family Nodulariaceae; genus Aliinostoc; species Aliinostoc maniaoense. The sequence continues at coordinate 1,628,517 of NZ_CP187952.1, forward strand.
GGAAAAGAACTGTAAAATGCGAAGGGGAGTGGCTTGAGCCTCAGCCCGTAGCATCAGTTTAGAATCCCCGTGCTTCAGCGCGGGGAGTAGTCAAAAGGGATAGTAGGCGATCGCTCTTTGGTCAGACTAAAGTAAAAAATGAACAGTGCTGATAAGTGCTGAGTTGGGAGTAGTGAGTGCTGAGTTGGGAGTATCTTGAGTGTAATGTGGCTATGAACCGCTTGTAGATTCAGGATACCTACTCAGAACTCAGGACTCAGCCAACTAAATAAATTGCCATATAATCTTGAAACGAAATGCAGCGTACCCTCCTCTTAGCAAAAATTCACAATTGCACCCTGACGGGCGCAAACATCAACTATGTGGGTAGTATCAGCATCGATCAAATTTTATTAGACAAAGCTGGCATTTTGCCTTACGAGCAAGTGCAAGTAGTGAACAATGCTAACGGTGAACGTTTCGTTACTTATACCATACCTGCCCCAGCCCATTCGGGAATTATTGAACTAAATGGGGCTGCCGCCCGTCTAGGCATGATCGGCGATCGCGTGATTATAATGGCTTACGGGCAGTTTACTCCCGAAGAGTTAAAAAGTTACACTCCTACGGTAGTCCTCGTGGACGAACAGAACCGAATTTTGGAAGTGCGACACTACGATGACCTGCTCAGTAAGGTCTAAATGCAAAAACAATGTCAAATATTGAGCTGTCAGGTTCTCAAGTCTACCTAACTGAAAATTCAGCCAACTCACCAAGTGGGCTTGTGGGTGATTTCGTTCTCAAATTTTGGGGTGTTAGGGGTTTAATTCCCACCCCAGACGGTAACACCAGCCGCTATGGGGGTAATACTGCTTGTGTAGAAATGCAGGTAGGCGGTAAAAACTTAATTTTCGATGGTGGTACTGGTTTACGCGTACTGGGCAAAACTTGGCAGCACTTACAACAGCCATTAGAAGCCCATTTATTTTTTACCAATTCTCAATCAAATCGGATTCAAGGGTTTCCCTTTTTTGCACCCGCCTTTATTCCACACAATTGCTTTTATATTTACGGTGGGGCTGCTTCTAATGGGGCTTCCATCAAACAATCTCTGTGTGACCAAATGCTGCAACCACACTTTCCCTATCCCCTACAGGTGATGCAGTCTGAATTGCAGTTTAAAAATATCACCTCTAACAGTGAAGTCAAATTAGATGATATTGTCATTAAAACTACACTGATTAACCAAAATCAGCGATCAATTGGCTACCGCGTGAGCTGGCAAGATTATAGTGTGGCTTATATTACAGATTTAAGCGATCGTGCAGAGCCAGTAGAACGAGAGCATATTCTACAAATTATTCAAGGGGTGAATTTGCTGATTGCTAATGCTACTTATACTCCCCCCACATCTCATGATCATGACTGTGCTGATTCTCTGTGGCAAGTAGCTGTAGAAATAGCTCAGAAAGCAAATGTGCAGCAGTTAGTCATCTCTCATCATCACCCAGATGACCACGATGATTTTCTGGACAAAGTTCAAGCTGAAGTCAAGTCTGCTTTTCCGAACGCACTACTAGCTTGTGAAGGGTTAATTTTATCTGTTGCCTAAGTTTTCCTCTGTCTATGACTCTATCGAGAGGCTTTTTTGAAATCTTCTCAAAGATAGAGGCTAATTTTCTTTAGCTGTATCTTGTTTTGGTAAATTTCTTCAAAAAAACTGTGTAGGCTGTTACAATATTGTTAAGAAAAGTTGCTCGTTGCGTTTTGGGAACTCGCAACTGGGTTTTGACTCTATTGAGAAGACAACGCGAATGAATATTTTTAAACCAGCTGTGGGAGGCTGGTTTTTTTTATCTAGTTGTTTTTTGTTATACTTGACATACTCACCGACGTAGAACGTCGGTGATTCTTGACGGTTCACAGCAACTAGCTACCGGAGTAGTCTTACAGTCGCTCCCCGTCCGTTTAAGGTCGTGCCGATGCCCCATGCCGACCATCTTTATATTTTGGGATGCGTTCTCATCTCTGTCGTGCTGAGTGTTGCAGTTCAAGCACAGCACTGAGCGAACAGACAAATCAACTTTGCCCCAACGATATCCACAGTAAGAGCAAATTTGGCTTGTTGGTTGCCACCTATCTATTACGCGAAAATCACGGTTAGACTTTTCTGATTTAGCTTCACAAAGATTCCTAAATTCTCTCCATCCCTGCAAACTAATTACCCTAGATAGTCTACGGTTTTTAACCATTCCTGATACATTCAAATCTTCCAAAACAATTACTTGGTTATCATTAACTATTTTGGTTGATAGCTTGTGCAGAAAATCTTTGCGGGTATCTGCAATTTGATTGTGTTGCTTGGCAATCTTTAATCTGGTGACTTCACGACGTTTAGAGCCTTTTTGCTGCCTTGCTAGATTGCGTTGTAGTTTACGAATTTTGCGGTCTTTCTTTGAGTAATCAGGGCTTAATGCTTTCTCCCCGTTACTCATGACAGCAAAAGTTTTAATTCCTAAATCAATACCAATACTTTGGTTTTTGGCATCGGGATGAATAGGTTCAATTCTCAAAACAAAACTTAAGAAATAGCGGTTAGCGCAGTCTTTGATGACAGTTACGCTACTTGGCGCAGAGGGTAACTGCCTTGACCAAATAGGTTTAACATTACCAATTTTAGCTAGATATATTTCCTCACCCTTGATTGAAAATCCACCAATTCTAAACCGTGCCGATTGTCTCCCCACTTTCTTTTTAAACTTAGGAGTACCGACTTTTTTACCTTTGCGTTTACCTTTGAGTGAATCGAAAAAGTTTTTGTAAGCAACTCCTAAATCAGCAACAGATTGTTGCAATGGGATATTAGAAACATCAGACAACCATGAACGCTCATCAGTCTTTTTAGCTTGCGTAATCACTAACTTTTGTAAGTCGTTGTTACTAGGAAGCTTTGTCGAGCGGGTACGCTCGCCCGCTACGCTAACGGACTGCTTGCAAATAGCTAGGGCATCATTCCAGACTACGCGGACGCAACCAAACAACTGCGCTAACAGTTGCTTTTGTTGGTCTGTCGGGTAGAAGCGGAATTGATATCTGGCTTTCATTGAATTTATTGAAATCTGCTATTATTGTATATCATTACGATATATAAATCAATGAATAAAAGTGTGTTTTTTAGGCTAACAGAGGAAGAGTTGGCGCATCTTGAGGAATACTGCCAATCGACCAAAAGAACAAAATCCGACGTACTTAGAGAACTGGTTCGGAAGTTAAAAATTAATAAAAAGCCGTCCTAGAAGGACGGGGCTTGTATCCCATTAATTTCGGTCAATACGGTTCAGTTAAGAAAGTTCTTCTATTGAGGTAAGGGAACAGGGAACGGCAGTAGCAAAAATCGGGTTATCTGAACCGTATTGTGTTGTGGATGGTTTTGAGCCAGGGAACAGCAAAAAATCAATTATCGGAAATTAATGGTACGGGTAGGGTGCGTCAGTGCGATATAACCTAAATATACTCAGAAATTATTCATACTGACGCACCCTACAGTTTGAATATCTTTTTATCTTGAAGTCCCGCAATTACATATTTTATGTAAACTTTTATAACTTATCGCATAATTTCGACTAAGTAAGATGTAGCAGTAATTAAGTGAAGTTGAGTAAAATTTGGGATTCCTACTCTTTTAGCTGAAAAATATCTAGCCAAAATTTATTGATCGACATCACCTTAACTTATATATCTACAATAGCTTGCAAGGATGACAAATATTTATGACTTCTAACAATCTACAACCAATAGCCTTAGATGCGGAAACATTGGCAGAATTTGAAAAAGAGATTAAACAGGAATTACTAGCAATCCTCAATACGTCTAAGTTAAATCAGGTTCTGGAAAAATACGGTATATCAAATCCAGAGATACTGAAACTGCAATATACAATAGACTTCAATCAATTGGACGCTAGCAATACTGTCAATAGTGAACAGGAAATGCAATCTTTTTTCATGATGCAGAAGCCAACTCTGCAACAACAAATATCATTGATTATACCTTGCCCCATTGATGGAGATCCTAAAGGTTGCTGGATGTGATAGCGGACTAAATAGTTGACGTATGCAGCCAAAAAATCAGTAGAACAGGGTAAATAATAAAAGGTGTGTAGTGAGAACTCAATCTTAGTTTTTTTTACATTACTTAACATAGTCCCGTTTTTTCAACTCGTTCTAGCTTGAAAAAGGGGTGTAGGGGTGTAAGGAATTTTAATACTTACACCTTTAAGTTTTTTCATACTTAAAAAATTCTTTGAGATGTGATTGTGGTGCTGATTAATTTAATAGTTTTACAGATCAGATAATTATGCTATTTAATTTTTAGTACTGAATAAATTGGGGTGTAAAGTTTTTAATGTATCAGACTCAAAGCGATCGCTATTGGATATTAGGGCTAGTAAGTGTTTTAACAAGTACTAGTGTATTGACTTTATCCGCCAGTTGTGCTTTAGCCCAGATCAAAGCAGATGATTCTTTAGGCTCTGAACATTCAATGATTACAGAAACACCAGTGAATGGCAACAGTGTATATCAAATAAATGGTGGCGCAGTTCGTGGCAATAATTTATTCCACAGTTTTGCCCAATTTTCTTTACCTCAAGGCACTACAGCTCACTTCAACAATGCCACAAATATTCAAAATATTATTAGCCGGGTAACAGGCAATTCCATTTCTGATATTGATGGGATTATCAAAGCTAATGATACAGCCAATTTATTTTTAATTAATCCTCATGGGATTGTTTTTAAATCTAATGCAGCTTTAGATATTAAAGGTTCATTTATAGCTAGCACAGCTAGTAGTTTTAACTTTAACGATAACATCCAGTTTAGTGCTACAAATCCTCAAACTGTACCACTGTTAGCTGTCGGTGTGCCTATAGGCTTACAATTTGGAACTAATGTTGCTGCCATTCGTAATCAATCTCAAGCTAGTTTGGGGGGAGCAACTAATAGCTTGAACTCACCTGCTGGTTTACAGGTGGCATCAGGTAAAACTTTGGCCTTAGTAGGCGGTGATTTAATATTGGAGGGTGGAAATCTTACAGCCAGCCAGGGAAGAATTGAGCTAGGAAGTGTTGGTAATAATAGCTTAGTTGAGGTTAAAAATACTAATCAAAATTGGATTCTGGGATATGAAAATGTGCAGAACTTCCAGAATATTCAACTAACCAATCGAGGAATAGTAGATGCAAGCGGTGAAGGTAGCGGTAGTATTTCTTTACAAGGTAAGCAAATTCTGATTAATAGATCAGAGATTTTGGCTAGAACTTTAGGTTCTCTAGCAGGAGGTAACTTAACAATCAAGGCCTCAGAATCTGTAGAACTAGTTGGTTTCAAATCTGGAATTTTGATGACTGAAACTTCCGGTTCTGGAAAAGCTGGAGACTTAGAGATTACCACTGGCAAGCTCATTGTTAGGAATGTAGCACAAGTCCGCACGGGAACATCAGGTTTGGGTTCAGGTGGAAAATTCATTATCAATGCTTCAGATTCCGTAGAATTAAGTGGTAGTCTTGTTTTTGGTAATTCCGTAGTTCGCACCGGATTCATTAGTGCTACTGCTAGTGTTGGAGATGCTGGGGACATCATAATTAACACCCGTAAGTTACGCATTGCAGATGGAGCGATCATAGCCACCGAATCAGGAGGTAAAAGGGACAGGTTACGCCCTAATGAATTTTTACCAGCTATAGGTAAAGGTGGTAATTTGACTGTCAACGCCTCCGAGTCTGTAGAAATAATTGGTACTTCAACTAATGGTTCTCCCACTCTTTTTTCTACCGCAACTAGAAGCCCTGGAATAGCCGGTAATTTAACAATTAATACAGGCGAGTTAATTGTGAGTGATGGGGGAGCGATAACTGTTAGTAGTGCAAGAGAACCAAATGTTATCTACCAAGGAGATCCCACCAACTTAGGAGCAGCAGGTGAAATGAATATCAATGCTCGTGTCATTCGCCTAGACAACAAAGGAATACTTTTAGCGGAAAGTGAAGTTGGTAGGGGTGGGGATATCACCCTCAATGTGCGAAATTTACTCTTGATGCGTCGCAACAGTCAAATTTCTACCAATGCTGGCAAGATATTAGGAGAAGGAGATGGTGGCAATATTACTATTAATGCTGCTAATGGCTTCATTGTGGGATCTCCTTTAGAAAATAGCGATATTACAGCCAATGCTTTTGCTGGCACTGGGGGGAAAATTACAATTAACACCAAAAAAATTTTTGGCTTTGTACCCCGTAGTGGGGAAAATTTGGTGAGGGTGTTAGGTACTGAAAATCCCCAGGAGCTAAATCCTAATAGACTACAAACCAACGACATTACAGCATTTTCTCAGCAAAATCCGGTATTAAATGGGCAAGTAATAATTAATACACCTGATGTTGATCCTAGCAAAAGCTTAACAGAATTACCAACCAATCCTGTTGATAATTCTGCCCAGATTAATGCAGTTTGCAGTTCAGGGAAGAACACTGAAAAAAGCTCATTTATTACTACAGGCCGAGGAGGTATTACACGTAGTCCGGGCGATACATTGACGGATGATGCTGTAATTACAGAGTGGATTAAATTACCACTAGATAGAGAAAATCATGCTGGTAAGATAAAGCAGAATACAGAAGAATTTGCATCTGGCGATCGCTATACGGCAATTATCGAAGCCCAAGGCTGGGTAATAAATCGTGATGGTAATGTAGTGCTTGTAGCTCAAGCACCTATTGTCACACCTTACACTACAGATTTGAAGTCACCAAATTGTGGGTTATTGGGGAGTAGGTAGAGAATAATTCGTAATTCGTAATTCGTAATTCGTAATTACTAATTTGTTTCCTGAATGTGGAGGCGGACTGTGTGTTCTGTAGCTCCACTTAGTTGTACTTCCATGATTTCGCTGCCTAGGGGTTCAATGCAAGTGAGGAGCGATCGCAGGTTGGGTGTACTTGCACCAGTATCTACATATAACCTATCAGCTAAGTTAGTGATGCGTTTCCACGTCATGTATAACTTCGCAATGGTTTGTTCAATTTGGGATGCTTGATTGACTAAATCAGCCGCTATGCTCAAACACCCGACTCTTTGGGCTTCTTCTAGGGCTGTTTCGATGTCTACATTTTCTTGTGTCAACGCTTGGACTTGAGCGGCAGATTTGAGGTATTTGGCTAGTTGTCGCGCTTCTGTAGTTACCTGCTTGAGAGTATCCACATCAGGATTAGCTGCTATTTCCTTTTGGATAAACTTTTGATGAGATTCTGGCAGTTTTTCCATTTCCTTGACTAGAGGGGCAATGTAGCGGGGCGGAAGGGAGTTTTCAGCAGCTTTTACTTTGACAGGTTCTGGTAACAAATCTGAAGACATAGCAGTCCATTCGTCTGTGAGTTGACGAACTTCACGCCGAGTAATGCGATCGCCTTTACTAGCGGCTTCACTTACCATTTGTTGCACTTCTGGGGAGGCTTTAGAGGTTTCCACAAAAGCGCGTTTGCTGAAGTTATTGACTGCACTGGGTTCAAGCTTCCCCTCTTCGAGCAGGGTATCAGCACTGTTAGCCAATTGAATCCAGGCATAGGCTTGACTTTTGCTGATTTCCCTTTGCTTGAGCCAGTTGAGGAAACCAGTACCGCGCCCATCACCACCTTTTTTTTCTCTATCGCGGATTGCTCTTAAAATACGCCCCCGCCAAATTTCAGTTTGCAAATCAAAGCGATCGCACACCTGCCAAGCTATATCCAATTGTTGTTGGAAATCTGACTCTGGAATCTGTTCGTCTTCGGGATCTGGTAGTTCAAAAGTCAGATCAGCAGGCTGTTGTAAAGCAGCTGCCAGGTCATTCATACTATCCGTTGATTGCACAGTCGGTAACTTATTACTCTAGCGATCGGCTTATTATTACATACTCTGGCGACTAATCAATTCAAAATTCAAAATTCAAAATTCAAAATTCAAAATTCAAAATTTAAAATTAAGGAATTTTGGGGCATGGGGCATGGGGCATTGGGCATTGGGGTAAATATTTCTACCTTGTCTCCCTTGTCTCCCTTGTCTCCCCCTGCTCCCCGCTCTCTGCCCCTGCCTCCTGCTTGTCACTCCGAAGACTCACCATCTCTACGCCCTAATTCATAAATCCCGCAACCCATACAGGCTAGTAGACCTGTACTAATTGCCCAACTACGTCCTAAACTGATTTCTACGCCCCAGTTACATAAAGCACCAATAATCAAAAACGGCACAATGCTAAATAGTGAGGCGTAAAAGGCGTTTTGTGATTCTCTGGCTTTGCGGGTTTTTTCAAATTCTTTTTCACTAGTGTAAAGCGATCGCTCGGCAAAGTTAAACCAACGGTTGAGTTGTTCCATTACCCATTCACTCAACGGGGAAAAAGCTAAATATAACGCCAAAGACCACAAACTTGCTCCAGCGATCGCAACTGTGTCTATTTCAAAACGGAAAGGTAATATCTCAGTCAGCATGGCTTTGGTGCGTCCTGCAAATGGTTCGATTGATGCTTAATCTCATCATCAATCGACTGATTCAGTAATTTTAAGCATAAAAGTTAACAATATTTCGCACCCTTGGCAACTATCCATTGGCTAATCTGTCTTTTGATGAGTCTTAATCATTTATCTGAGTAATATTTAATACAAAATTAACAGTACATTTAGTAGCGTGACGTAAGCAGCTACTTAAATCAAATTCAGAAATAGTTTGACAGTAAAAAGAGTTATAGATTAAGCTATTTGACTGGGTAAGTAAATACTCGTAAGTATATACTTATAGAGTAAATCTAATGATTCATATAAGATATTTTCTACTGGAAAATATGAAGTTTTGATTTAGATTTATTAGGGTATTTACAAGAACATTAAATAAATTTCTAGGTGTTAGATTTAGGTGGCTTAAGGAATAAGAATAATGAGTAAGCGGCAAGCAAAAGTAGTTGTTGCGAAATGTACGCTATTAGCTTTAGGTTTAAGTATTGTTAGCTGCATCACTCTATTACCAAGATTCGAGATTGTGAGAGCTAGAGAAGTTAACTCCAGCACAGTAGCCACTAGTAATAGTTGGTCAGCAGCATCTTTTCCTGTAGAGAATTTTCAAGCCTATACCTCTGCGTTTGGCTATCGCCGTTCTGCTACAGGTGGTGATAATTGGGAATTTCACAATGGTTTAGATATTGCTGCGCCCCACGGTAGTTATATTCGCAATTGGTGGGCTGGTATAGTCACCAAAGTTGGGGATCAAGGTGCTTGTGGTACTTACGTAGTGATTAAATCTGGTCAATGGGAACACACCTATTGTCATATGGAAGGTTATGTAGAAACCGCTAATGGTCGGCGGTTTATGATTGATCGTGCTGGTGGAATCCAGATATGGGAAGGCCAAACAATTTCCACTGGAGCTAGAATTGGCAGAATTGGTATGACTGGACGCACCACAGGCCCCCACCTCCACTGGGTTATGAAATACGCTAATAACTACGTAGACCCCGCAATGGTGTTAAGAGAAATGTTTGCCCAACAGCAAATTGCTAGAGGTAATTCAAGAAAACAGTAGGTAGTTGATTATTTTTGAAGTAATAACTAATAAGTAATAAGTAATGGGTATTACTCATTACTTATTACTCATTCCTTAATTCACTCCCGTAGTTGTCTCAACAAGCCCTAAAAAACCAGGTTTCTGAACGAAAAATTAAGGTTTCTAAGCTGAGGGATGACCTAAAAAACCGGGTTTCTGAACGAAAGATTAAGGTTTCTAAGCTGAGGGATTTGCAAGAAACCCGGTTTTTAACCAAGATGTGTCTATACAGCCACAGTTTGATCAACTAATTGTGTATTATTCTCAGTTACAATTGTGCGGAATAAGTCACCGTCAATTGTTTCTTCGTCTGCTAACAAATCTACTAGGCGTTCCATTAATGCTCGGTGTTCTTGCAATAATTCCTTAGCAGTTAGGTAGCAACTATTGACAATTTCACGGACTTGTGAGTCAATTTTGGCGGCAATTTCTTCAGAATATTCTGATTTATTCATCCAATCACGCCCTAAAAATACCTCGTTATTCTGAGTTTCTAGGGATAATGGCCCTAATTCAGACATCCCAAACCTTGTCACCATTTGGCGTGCCATTGATGTCACTTTTTGGAGGTCATCACCTGCGCCGGTGGTCACTTCTGCTTGACCAAAGACGATTTCTTCGGCGGCACGACCCCCTAAAGTAGATGTAATTCTGGCTTTGAGTTGAGAACGGGAAATTAAGCCTTGTTCTTCGTTGGGGGTAAACCAAGTTAAACCTTGTGCTTGTCCTCTGGGAATCAGGGTGACTTTCTGCACTGGGTCATGGTCTTTAATTAATGTACCAATTAAGGCGTGTCCAACTTCGTGGTAAGCAATGAGGCGTTTGCTCTTGCTGTCTACTAAGGGTGTGCCTTCCATCCCTGCAACTACTCGGTCTACAGCATTGTCAATTTCAAGGATGGTGATGGCTTCTTTACGTCTTCTGGCGGTGAGAATGGCAGCTTCGTTGAGCAGGTTGGCTAAGTCTGCACCTGTGAATCCTGGTGTGCGGCGGGCGATCGCTTCTAAAGATACACTAGGATCAACTTTCTTATTTTTGGCATGAACTTTTAAAATTTCTAGGCGACCCTTAAGATCAGGTGCATCAACTATCACCTGACGGTCAAAGCGTCCCGGTCTGAGTAGTGCTGCATCTAAGACATCAGGACGGTTGGTAGCAGCAATAATAATGATGCCTGTGTTACCTTCAAAACCATCCATCTCAGTCAGTAACTGATTGAGGGTTTGCTCTCTTTCGTCGTTACCGCCACCGATACCTGCACCCCGTTGTCTACCTACTGCGTCAATTTCATCAATAAATATCAGACAAGGGGCATTATCTTTAGCTTTCTTAAACAAATCACGGACACGGGAAGCACCCACACCCACAAACATTTCTACGAACTCTGAACCGGAAATACTAAAGAAAGGTACACCAGCTTCCCCAGCGATCGCTTTTGCTAGTAAAGTTTTACCTGTACCTGGGGGGCCTATCAACAACACCCCTTTGGGAATACGCGCGCCAACGGCTGTAAATCTTTCTGGCTGTTTTAAAAAGGTGACAACTTCTTGTAATTCTTCTTTCGCTTCTTCAATGCCGGCTACATCGTCAAATTTTACTCCAGTCTTCGCTTCCATTTGGAAACGCGCTCTTGATTTACCAAAGTTCATAGCTTGGCTAGAAGCATTGGTAGAGCGACGCAAAAACAGCAGCATCAAAGCCACCAGAGGCAAAATCCACATCAGGTTAATCAATAACCCTACCGCCGCCCTACTATTAGCGGAAGATATTTCCCCAAAATCAACATTTTTTTCTTTGAGTTTATTAATTAACTCTGTATTCTGCTCTAATAGCCTTACCTGTTGTGGTGGTGTATCTGGCTTTTGACCTTTTAAATAAACTTTTGCTATCTGTTCGGTTTCATCCAGTTCTACTTTTTTAACTTGATCTTGGTTAATTTTCTGGATTAATCCCCCATAGGTTAAAGGATCGCGCTCTGTCTTTTCTGCCAAAGCAGGATTACCTCCAAACATACTCGGCAACATAATTAAACTGGCTGCTAATGCACCAGTCCAAGCAACGCGCTTTGGTGATTGCTGTTTCATCAATGTCTTCTTAGTAGAACTTTTCATAAAAATTACCCTTTGTCTGTTGCCATCAGCCGAGCATATTTTTTTGACTACTCTTCTAGCAAAAATCGCAATAACTGGAAATTACTACTTATCTAATCTAGTCTAACTCCGAAAAGAGGCGGAGGGGCAGGGGAGTTAAATTAGGGTTTTGTGGGGGGCAGGGTTTTGTGGGTGGCATGGGAGCAGGGGGCAGGGGGCAGGGGGGCAGGGGAGCAGGGGAGACAAGGGAGACAAGGTAGACTCACTTCTTGCACCGGTTAAAAACGGGGTTTCTTGCAAATCCCTCAGCTTAAAACCTTAATCTTTCGTTCAGAAACCCGGTTTTTTATGGCTTTTTAGAGAACTGGCGTTGGGGTTTCTACCTAGCTTGAGAAATAAAGAAACATAAAAATCGTTGAACAAGTGTTGTGATTCTAGATAGACTAAAGTGCATTGATAGCTAAAAATTAGCGATCGCCCAGCTATTACCTTTTTACTGAAAACTGGTGTGTAATTTAAAACAGAGAATAGATTGAAAATTCTCTCATTTATTCCCGACGACTCACTTAATATCTGAAATGCGAATTAGTATCTGCCACTGAATAGAAATTACTGGCTAAAGTTTTTTGAATTTTTCACCTTCAGGGTAATACCAAATCCAGCTAAAAATATTTGACTATATTTTTAGTAACACTAAACTCAAAAAACTTTGTTCCCTATTCCCATCAGGGAATTTTAGATCACTAAAAAGCATTAATAAAAAACTCCACCCACGAGGGGATGGGTAATAGGGCATATCAATTCAAAGTTCAAAATTCAAATTTAAGGAATTTTCGGGCATCGGGTATGGGGCATGGGGCATTGGGCATGGGGCATTGGGCATTGGGCATTGGGCATTGGGCATTGGGCATTGGGCATTGGGGTAAAAATCTACCTTGTCTACCTTGTCTCCCCTGTCTCCCTTGTCTCCCCTGAAATCAAAAGCAATCAAGATGACCAGAGGAGGGTAATATGGAAATCTTCGATTATGTAATTTTAGGTGCTGGATTAGGTGGACTAGCAACAGCAGCTTGCTTAACGCGTCAAGGATATCATGTAGCGGTTTTAGAAAAACACTATTTACCTGGGGGTTGCTGCCACACTTTTGATTATGGGGAATACAGTTTTTGTGCTGATGTACATTATATTTCTCAATGTGGTCAAGGTGAGGCGATCGCGCAATTTCTCAACTATATTAACCGAGATGTTCCGTTTAATAGCCTTAATCCAGATTGCATAGATCGAGTTATCACACCAGAAGCAGATTTTAATATCCCCCTAGGGTGGGAAAATCTGCGTTACCGATTACTTTCTACTTTCCCGGAAGAAGCTAATGCTATCAACCGCTACTGTCGTGAAATTCAACAACTCCATCAAGAAATTCACAACTTAGGGCAGGAGGTGCATTGGTATGACCAAAAGTGGACTGACTGGTTAAAGTTGCCTAAATATCTCCATTTATTCCGTAAGCGGAATTGGACTTTGCAAGATTTATATAACTATGTCGGATTATCACCAAAATTACAAGCAATTCTAGCGGGACAAAGTGGGGACTACGCACTACCACCCCAAGAAATTGCCCTCCTCACCCATACTTCTCTCGTTTGGGACTATTCTGAAGGTGCTTATTATCCCAAACACCACTTTAAGCACTTTGTAGACACCATTGTGAATAGCATCATCGCAGGTGGGGGTGTCATTGCCTATGCTACCACCGTGAATCATATTCAAGTCAGTAACGGTAGTGTTCATAGTGTACTAGCTGACGGTAAAATCTATCGTGCTACCAAGGCTTATATTAGTGACCTTGACCCGAAATTAACAGTCGAGTTAATGCACGACAATGAAGCTATTAGCTATAGGGAACGTCGGCGGTTAACTGGTTATGAATATTCAGCTAGTGCTTTTAATATCTACCTGGGTTTAGATAGCCGCTTTAAACCCGAACGGTATGGCATTGGTAATTGGAATGTTTGGTATTATCCTACAGGAGACATCAACAGAGAATATCAACAACAATTGCAAGGTAACTTTACCCAACCGTGGATTTTCCTCTCTTGTCCGACAATAAAATCCCATGAACCAGGAATTGCTCCCCCAGGACATCATATTCTAGAAATTGCCACAGTTTGCCCCTACGCGCCTTTTGAACATCTCCACAAAACTGACTCCCAAGCTTACAAAGCCAAAAAGCGCGAAGTTTACCAACAAATCATGCAGAGTGTGAAAGATTTGATTCCTGACATAGAGAATTACGCGCGCATGAAAGTTTACGGTACACCCACCACCAGCGAATATTACTTAGGACAACCAAACGGTAATATTTATGGTGCGAAATTAGTACCCCAACAAGTGGGATTAAATCGCATAGGATACAGAACAGAATTACCCAACTTGTTTTTAGTGGGTGCAACTGCTGGGTATCCCAGTGTACCAGGTGTCATTGGTAATGGCATGGATGTTGTAGAACTATTAACTGGGGAGTCAGTACGGCGGCAAGTTACCCCACGTCAGCCTTTGGTTGCAGTCAGATGAAAGTTGGGCAGGCTTTTGGAGGCAGGCTTTTGGAGGCAGGGAGCAGGGGGCAGGGGGCAGGGAGCAGGGGGCAGGGGGCAGGGGGCAGGGGGACAAGGGAGACAAGGTAGACAAGGGAGACAAGGGAGATTTTTACCCCATTCCCCATTCCCCATTCCCCATTCCCCATTCCCCATTCCCCATTCCCCATTCCCCATTCCCCATTCCCCATTCCCTTATAGGATGAAAGAGCCAGAGAATATATTCTCTGGCTCATAGATACAGACACAACAATCAATAACTAAATTATTTAGTTCAGCATGGAGTAAGTAGAGATACCACCTGAAATTAGCAAAAGTTTTTGCTTGTTTTTACTGTTTATTTCCTGCCTTTTCGTCCTAAAATCTACCTAGGTAATGTAACCCTAAAATAAGACCTACTCCTAAGATGTGACCAAAGGCTGTAGTTGCTAATAAACTGGGTAAACCAAAGCCACCGAAGAGATTAGAAGAAGGTAAAGCTGGTTCTGAACTGGGATACTTGATGCTAAATTTACCAAAGGTAATAGCAATGATATTAGCAACAATCATCAAAATCCCAATTGCGGGACTCCACTCTAGGGGTGCGGTTGCAGCAGCGAATAAGGTTGAAGTTAACACCTGAATTTATGCTCCTGAGATTGATCGAATGATTTGAAAATATCATCTGAAAAATCCCGCAATAAATTCAAGAGAAATTCCCATTTTGCATCAATATTTAACATTCATTTTCAATACTTAATAAATCTGCTGTTGAACAACTAGCCCTGATTCTGAAGAAATAGGGTTGATTTTTGTTCAGAAACTGAAGGAAGTGTAATGCGATCGCATAATAAATATTGACATAAATATTTACACTTAAATTATGATTCTAATTAACTAAAAAAGCACCCTTCGTTACCAAAGGATGCTTTTTTTCAACTAAAATTGCAGAGTTAACCGTGAATCACCGGAGCTTGGCAAGCTACAGGTATAGCTTCACCACTAGCTAAATCTAGAGGGAAATTGTGAGCATTACGCTCGTGCATCACCTCTATACCAAGATTGGCACGGTTGAGAACATCAGCCCATGTATTAATCACACGGCCATTAGACTCAAGTATGGAATGGTTAAAGTTAAACCCATTCAGGTTAAACGCCATCGTACTGATACCCAAAGCTGTAAACCAAATCCCCACTACAGGCCAAGCTGCCAAGAAAAAGTGCAAAGAACGGGAATTGTTAAAACTGGCGTACTGCCAAATTAAGCGGCCAAAATAACCGTGAGCCGCTACAATGCTATAGGTTTCTTGTTCTTGACCAAACTTGTAACCGTAGTTAACTGACTCAAGTTCTGTTGTCTCCCTCACCAGGGAAGAAGATACTAAAGAACCGTGCATAGCAGAGAACAAAGCTCCACCAAATACCCCCGCCACACCTAACATATGGAATGGGTGCATGAGGATATTATGCTCGGCTTGGAAAACAAACATGAAATTAAAAGTGCCGCTAATTCCCAAAGGCATCCCGTCAGAAAAGCTACCTTGACCAATGGGGTAAATTAGAAACACAGAAGTTGCAGCCGCTACAGGTGCAGAGTAAGCCACACAAATCCAAGGACGCATCCCTAGACGGTAGCTTAACTCCCATTGTCTACCCAACCAGCAGAAAATACCAATGAGAAAATGCAAAATAATCAATTGATAAGGGCCGCCATTGTAAAGCCATTCATCCATTGATGCAGCTTCCCAAATTGGGTAAAAGTGCAATCCAATGGCGTTGGATGTGGGTACAACAGCACCAGTAATGATGTTATTACCGTACAACAAAGAACCAGAAACAGGTTCTCGAATCCCATCAATATCAACGGGTGGTGCAGCAATAAAAGCAATGACAAAACAGGTGGTAGCTGTTAAGAGTGTAGGAATCATTAAAACCCCAAACCAGCCGATATATAGCCGATTTTCGGTACTAGTAATCCATTGACACAAACGATCCCAAAAGCTACCGCTTTCCTTCCTTTCTAAAATTGAGGTCATGGTTATGGTATTGATAAAGTACGCACAACAAAGTTTCTCAATTACTAAAAATTAAAATTGCTAAATTGAGAACTCAGCAGCTTTCCACAGTTATCAGTTATTAGTTAAATACAACAATGAATCTCCGAATATACACCGGATAACTGTTGACTGTTAACTGTTGAAAAGACTTGCTCCAAATACCTTCTCCCCTATCACCGGGATTTTTTCACTCGCCTCACACTAACAAGACTCAAAATATAATTGAACTTCCGAATTTTAGATTTTTGATTTTGGATGCAAGGATAATGGAATTATTTTTTTGGTATTCCTATCAAAGAAACAAGCTACGAGCCTCACTCCTTATGTAAGGAACAAATCTCAAATCTTCAATCTAAAATCCAAAATTGATTGACTTACTCCCCTAGGGAGATGGTAAAATTATGGGGAAACTTTTCCCGGCTCTATAAGTTCTGTTTTACATTAATTATTTATATTTTTCCATAAATTTAAATTAAGTTATTTAAATAATTTGTAACAATGCCCCTGGGGTAAACATTAAAAAATACCCAGAAGCTTTGCAAACAAGACGAACTTGTTTATTGTTTATTGTTCGCTGAAAACATCATTTCCAAATCTAAACGAGAGGTGATTTGAGCGAGTTGATCTAAGTCAGTCAGGTTATCTGTGTATGGTAGACAGCCTAAAACGGGAATATTAGTCAGGGATTGAATTAAGTCTTTTGGTGTTAAATCAGCGATTTCGGAGTTAGAAAGGGGTTGTGTACAGTTCAACACAATCCCTTTGAGGTTTATCCGTGTTTGTCGAGCTAAGGCTACATTAGCTACAGTATGACTAATTGCACCTAATTTCACTGGCACTACTAAAACTGTAGGTAAACGCCATTCCCCGGCTAAATCAGCTACAGTTAATTCATCTGTGACTGGTGAACCTAAGCCGCCTAAAGATTCTATTAACAGAAAATCACACTGCGATCGCAATTTAGTTAAACCTTGCCAAACTATCCCTAAATCAACTGTACGATTTTCTTTAGCGGCGGCGATGGGAGGTGCTAAAGGTGCTTGAAAGTATAGCGGTGTAATTTCTTCTGGGGATTGTTCTAATTTAAACGTATTTTGATACCATTCTCGATCGCCTACTCCCGATTGAATCGGTTTCATTATCCCCAAGCGACTTTGAGGATAATATTTTTGCCAGTAAGCCGCCAAAGCGGTAGTCAAAACAGTTTTACCTGCTTCGGTATCAGTGCCAGTAATTAGTAGTTCTTTTAGCAAGCTCGTTTAAATTTAGATAGCCGGAATTACTTTTGGAATGAATTTGCAATTCTTCACAAACCAAAAACATTCTAATACATCTTGACCCAGAACAAACTTATTTTAGATTGTTTTCCCCTGCTCCTCTGCCCCCTGCCCACAAGTGTAGGTTTTTTGTGAAGCAGTGAGTAATGACTCTCAGACTAACGAAATAATCATCGTTTTACTAACCCCTACACAACCCCTACACCCCTACACCCTTACACCCTTACACCCCAAAACTAAGGTTTTTGGTACACAACGTAAAAACTTACACCTGCCCCCTGCCCCAAAATCAAGGCGTACTCTCAGCATCAGGAATTGGGGTAAAGGTGCTATCAAGAGGTGGGTTGTTCATTTCCATGTCATCAGTTGGGGTGGGTGTGGGTGTAGGGGTAAGGGTGGGGGTAGGTGTAAATGTAAATGTGGGTGTGGGTGTAGGGGTGAATGTAGGTGTAGGTTGAATGGGTTTTTCTATAGCCAGATTCAAGTTATAGTCACTAGCGGCTACTTCAGGAACTAAAGTTAGTTGAATAGTATATTTACCAGTATTGGGCAATATACCTACATAGCTAGTTACTTGCTGTGCAGTAGCATCAATTGGTTGTTGATTAGGGGCTAATACTGTCAGTAAAACACCCTCCCCTTGGAGAACAGAAACAGTTAATTTGTCTCCAGCTTCTGCAAACAAACTGTATTGAATGATTTGATTAGCTTGGAGACTACTTTCAACTATGGCGGTATTTTCATCTCCTAAACTGAGACGTTTGTTAATAATGACAGGTTCGGGTGTAGGTGTGGGAGTGGGGGTTAAGTTTGTACCTCCTGTCACCACTGGCGAAGGAAAAGTTTGTGGTGGTAATGTTTCTTGTGGTTGAGATGAGGATTGACTGCGGATAGAACTAACTAACGCCCAAGAACCGAAACCTGCCAAAATAACTACAGCACTGCCAATAGCTCCCAATGCCAAGGGATTATCTAAAACTGAATTACTGGAACTGGGTGGAATGTTTGGTTTGTTGGATGCAGGTGGTGGTGCAACATCAGGACGACGACCAACAGCAACAGTTTGCATACGGGAAACGTTAGGGAGAGAAACACCCATTCTCGATTGCTCTAAGAGTTGTAATGCTTGTAGTACCTCAGCTGTATTTTGATAGCGATCGCTAGGTGTATAATTCAACATCCGATTTAAAATCTGGGCAAATACTGTATTGACACTCACCCACTTTTGCCAATTCCAGGTTAGTTGATTTTCATCAAATAATTCTGATGGTTCTTTGCCAGTCATCAAAACTATTGCCGTCACAGCTAAAGCATACAAATCACTACTAGGGTATGCACGTCCTGTTTGCATCTGTTCACTAGGAGCATAACCCAACTTACCCACACTGGTGACAGGCATAGAACTATCTGGAGATTGTAAACGCGTTGCCAGTTCTTTGACTACACCAAAGTCAATCAATACTGGCTGATGATCACCATCGCGCAAAATAATATTGTCTGGTGAAATATCACGATGAATGATTCCTCGTCCATGAATATGCTCTAATACAGGCAACAAAGACCGTATCAAATGTAATACTTCCGCCTCAGTAAAAGTTTGACCATGCTGTTGGCGTTCAATCAAAATTTGCTGATAAGTTTTACCTGCAACGTAGTCCTCTACTAAAAACAAGCGTTGGTCTTGCTCAAATCGTTCTCGAAATTTCGGTACTTGAGGATGTACTATTTGATACAAAATAGTAGCTTCCCGGTGAAACAGTTCTTGAGCCTTTTCCCAAGCCAAAGTTCCTGTTGCAGAGGGAATCAATTCTTTAATCGCACACAGTTCATTAAAACGTCTTTGATCTTCCGCCAAATAAGTTCTACCAAATCCCCCTTGTCCGAGAATTTGAATAATGCGATAACGGTTCTGCACAACAGTGCCAATAGAAATTGGTGGTTGCATAATTCATTAAATTAGAGGGTAGTGGCAACTTACAAGCAAGTCATTCACCAGGATAATCTCAGCAGTGACTACTTTGGGGGCTATAGGCCAATATTTTGCAGACAGCGATATTTTACCTTACACAATACTCCCCGCTTCCCATTGTTGACAGGTGTAGGTTTTTGATGTTGTGTTGCAAAAACGTTGGTTTTGGGGTGTGGGGGTGTGGGGGTGTAGGGGTGTGGGGCTTAGTAAAAGGATGATTTTGCGGTTAGTCTGAGAGTCATTCCATCTTAAAAATATAGTTTTGAGATAGTTAATTAGCATGGTAGAATCTATTTGCTCAAAATATTGACAAAAACTAAATTGTTAATATGCTGTCAGTGTAAACCCTTCCGTAAGGGCTAAAAACTACCCTAAAAATACCAATAATCTGGCGAAAGACAGCATATCTTTAAAGCTCATATCAGCAATTCCAATGGGTTTTAAACAATAAAAACAATTGCAGTGATTTGCCCGTTGCTCTTTGTGAAGAAAGAGCAATAATTAGTCTTACTATCCATCTATCTATAAATTTGCACAAATATAGTATGTACGTCTCTTCATAACACCAAATTGCAGGATTTCAGTTTCTTATACCTATTCTGTAGCTGCTAGATATGATCATGAGCAGTTAACTCCTTGAGTTGAGTTTTTCAGAAGAGTTATGAAAAACCGACATTCGATCATCAGCAAATTCATCAGTTGTGACCTCTACAGCTAAGAGTTGCCGTATATTAATAAACTGAGAAATTTTTTTATGATTTTCAACCAAAAATATAGTCAGTCAGTTTATATTATAATTTTGCAACTACTATCATTGAGATATTCAGTAAACACTCACATACCCCCAACATATTTGTTGGTAAATGTGTCTGTTTCCTGAGTCCTACAGCAATCCTCAATCCTTAGTGAGAACTGAGAATACTGGTTTGTTCAAGAAAACGGGTGATTACAGTCTCGGACTTCTGACAAATCAAATAGGATGCTTATATGAGTTCAAGATTATTTCATCTTGAATTGAGGCATAAAATGGGTAGAGGCGGCGATCGCCAAAAAAATTGGTTTTTTCTTATTACCCCAGGTTCGACTAATGAGACTACTTTCCAGAGTTCGTGTCAGTTCATCTATGAAGAATATTCAGCTAAAAGGAAGGGAACATGAGCAACTCATGACTATGTTGAGAAATATTTAAAGTAATTATCAAAGCTTCAAGAAAACTCACAGATGTTTTTTTTGGTCTATTTCCGTTAAACCTACTAAATATCTAGTGCTAATATTGCCATGAATGCACATCGAGGATCTGCTGTGCTAAGTTCTACCACTTTCAAAGTACAGCCAGCTGCAACAGGATTGAATGAAAATCATCGCCTGCGGCTTTTTTCTGGTTCTGCCAATGTCCCCCTTTCTCAAGAAGTAGCTCGTTACCTGGGTATGGACTTAGGCCCGATGATTCGCAAAAGATTTGCGGATGGGGAAATATATGTCCAAATTCAGGAATCAATTCGGGGTTGTGATGTCTACCTCATCCAACCAAGCTGCCAACCAGTGA
Source organism: Aliinostoc maniaoense (assembly GCF_058172895.1). Lineage (NCBI taxonomy): Bacteria > Bacillati > Cyanobacteriota > Cyanophyceae > Nostocales > Nodulariaceae > Aliinostoc > Aliinostoc maniaoense. Next base: position 1,649,637 of record NZ_CP187952.1, read on the forward strand.
ATGATCATTTAATGGAACTGCTGATTATGATTGATGCCTGTCGGCGTGCTTCTGCACGGCAGGTAACAGCAGTGATTCCTTACTATGGTTATGCCCGTGCTGATCGCAAAACCGCCGGGAGAGAATCGATTACAGCCAAACTCGTGGCTAACCTGATTACTCAAGCAGGTGCTAACCGGGTTTTAGCAATGGATTTACACGCCGCTCAAATTCAGGGCTATTTCGATATCCCCTTTGATCATGTTTACGGTTCACCTGTCATCCTCGATTATTTAGCTAGCAAAGAACTGCATGATATTGTAGTTGTCTCACCCGATGTTGGCGGTGTAGCCAGAGCTAGAGCTTTTGCCAAAAAACTCAATGATGCCCCCTTGGCAATTATTGATAAACGTCGTCAGGCGCATAATGTGGCGGAAGTTTTGAATGTAATTGGTGATGTCAAAGGAAAAACCGCCGTTTTAGTTGACGACATGATTGATACTGGTGGCACAATTGCCGAAGGTGCAAGATTGCTCCGGGAAGAAGGAGCGCGTCAAGTATATGCCTGTGCTACCCATGCGGTATTTTCCCCACCTGCCGTTGAGCGGTTATCAAGCGGCTTATTTGAGGAAGTGATTGTCACCAATACAATCCCCATACCAGAAAGCAAGCGATTCCCCCAACTAGTAACGCTATCAGTAGCTAATTTATTAGGGGAAACAATCTGGCGGATTCACGAAGATAGTTCTATAAGTAGTATGTTCCGTTAAGTTTGGGCATGGGGAATTGGGCATGGGGCATGGGGAATTGGGCATTGGGCATTGGGCATTGGGGTAAATATTTCTACCTTGTCTCCCTTGTCTCCCCTGCTCCCCTGCCCCCCTGCTCCCCTGCCCCCTGCCCCCTGCCCCCCTACCCCCTACCCTTCTACAATGGCTACCAACTGTTCAAGTTCTGTGACGACTCGTTTTAATTCTTCCACAATGGGTGTAGTTTGAATTTGATCAAAAGCATCTGCGATCGCTCGATAATACCAAAGAATGCCGGCTTTACCACCTTGGAAGCGTTGCCAGAGTGATTCACCGAGCAGGCGGTAATCTTTGAGGATTGAGCGGACATTGTAGAGTTTATCGGCAGATGATACCAGTAATACGGAAGCAGAGGCGGTAGGTAGGTGAGCGATGTATGCTTGCTTGCGTTCTCGCCAAGGGGGTTTAGGTGTAGTGTCACTATCCGTGCAACCATCGACAATGGCTGTGACATTTTCACCAAAACGGCGGTAAATTTCGGCTCTTGTGGCTGCACCGCCTTGGTCTTCTATGGCATCATGCAATAAAGCTGCGATCGCTTCATCTTCATTCGCACCATATTCTAAAGCAATGCTGGCAACACCCAATAAATGGGAAATATAAGGAACACCAGAACCTTTCCGCACTTGGTGGGCGTGGAGTTCTGTAGCATAGATTAAAGCTTGGGTGAAGCGTTCAGAAAGCACCATAGCAATTCAAAAATGAAAATTCAAAAATAAAGCTAATCAAGGATTTGAGAATTTACTGAGCAATTCAATATACAATCTAAAATTTAAAATCTCCAACCACAATGACAAATCTAACGCCTAATTCTAGTTTTAGTGTCACACTACGGTTACAAATTCCTAATCGGGTGGGAATGTTGGCCGCGATCGCCCAAGCTATTGCCACCACTGGCGGGAATATCGGTACAATTGATTTAATCGAACAAACTCGCCAAGTTTCGATTCGTGATCTCAATGTTGATGCTGCTAGCACTGAACACGCGGAAACAATTGTGCAAGCGGTAAAAGCAATTCCAGATATTAAACTGTTGAGTGTTTACGATCGCACCTTTAATTTACATCGGGGCGGCAAAATTAGCATTGCCAGCCGTATCCCCCTCAAGAGTGTTTCGGATTTGGCAATGGCTTACACACCAGGGGTAGGGCGAGTATGTACAGCGATCGCTCAAGATCCATCGCAAGTATATAATTTAACTATTAAACAAAATACCGTCGCTATTGTCACTGATGGTAGTGCGGTTTTAGGTTTGGGCAATCTCGGCCCCCATGCAGCTTTACCAGTTATGGAAGGTAAGGCGATGCTGTTCAAAGAATTTGCCGGGCTGGATGCTTTTCCTATTTGCTTGAATACTCAAAATACAGAAGAGATTATCCAGGCAGTAAAAAATATTGCTCCCGTGTTTGGGGGTGTAAACTTAGAAGACATCGCCGCACCCCGTTGCTTTGAAATTGAACAGCGATTGCGGCAAGAACTAGATATACCAGTATTTCACGATGATCAACATGGCACAGCAATTGTCACCTTAGCGGCGTTATTTAACGCTTTGAAATTGGTGCAGAAGTCAATTGCAGATATCCGTATTGTAATTAATGGTGCTGGGGCGGCGGGAGTAGCGATCGCTAAACTCCTCAAGAAAGCCGGAGCAGAAAAAATCTGGATGTGCGATTCCAAGGGAATTATCTCCAGCAGTCGCACTGACTTAAACGCAGAAAAACAAGAATTTGCCGTCAAAGCCCAAGGAACATTAGCTGGTGCAGTGCAAGGCGCAGATGTATTCATCGGTGTGAGTGCGCCGGGAGTATTAACACCGGAAATGGTGAAATCAATGGCTAAAGATCCAATTGTGTTTGCAATGGCTAACCCCATCCCAGAGATTCAGCCAGAATTAGTAACCAAAGACGTAGCTGTTATCGCTACCGGGCGTAGTGACTACCCCAACCAAATTAATAACGTTTTAGCTTTTCCTGGGGTGTTTAGAGGGGCTTTAGATTGTCGAGCGCAGACAATTACCACCACAATGTATTTACAAGCTGCTCATGCGATCGCCGCTTTAGTAAGTCCTTCAGACTTAAATCGGGAACATATTATTCCTTCCGTATTTGATGAGCGTGTCGTCACGGCTGTAGCGGCGGCGGTACAACAGGCAGCGCGTGAAGAAGGAATTGCGCGCAGTTAGTCAAAAACTAGGGGAGCAGAGGGGCAGGGGGCAGGGAGACAAGGAGAGAAGTCTGAGCGGAGGTTTCCTCCGATGGCTTCGCCAACGCCAAGGGCGAACAGAACTTCGGAGAGACAAGGGAGACAAGGGAGGGGGGAGTGTGGGGAGAGAGGGGAGTGTGGGGGGAAAGATTTGTTCTCCACCATCCCACACCTCCCACACCCTGCCCTGACGAGGTTTCAGCTTAACAAGCGTGCCATTCCCCATGCCCAATGCCCAATGCCCCATTCCCCCTTCCCTTATGGTATGAAAGAGCCTTACTCATTACTCATTACTCATTACTCATTACTCATTACTCATTACTCATTACTTATTACTCATTACTCATTACTCATTACTCATTACTCATTACTCATTACTTATTACTCATTACTCATTACTTATTTAATCTTTGGAAGTCCCTTGCAGTCTTAATTATAAGTCTTTAACCCAACACAACATAAATTATCTGGATTGAATATCTTGCTCAAAAACCAAGATAAAATCATTGACGGTTTTTTTATACTGAAAACCATAATCTAACAAAGCTTCCTTTAAAGCTTCCACCTCAGATTCTGTAAGTATATTTTTCTTAGGTGTTATCTCAATCGCTTGATTATTGACTGTAAAACTGAAAGATTCCTTAAATTGGTTATAATCCCAGTTTAACTTTCTAGCTGCATTTAACTCGATGGCAGCTAATGTATGATCAAATTTGTGCGTAACCATGACTTTCTCTCTAGTATTAGATTACCCAAATTTTAACAATCACAATAGATAACAAACTAAATCTAAGTAATTAATCCAGAGCTAAAAAATAAAATCATATATTTTATAACTGCCGAAAATCAGCCTCTTGGTGAATGTCTAAAACAAATTCACGAGCTAGTGATTGATATTTCATCAATAGAGAGTTATCCAATGTTTACCAGTCTTTACTCAAATAATCACAAACTAGGGCATTAGCAATGATTAGACTAGGATAATTGAGTGATCAAACCATATAAGGCTATACTATTTTATGAAAGCTAGGATATATTAACTTGATTTGTGTATTTATATCTGATGCAGCCAGTAGTGTAAATGAAAGTTGCTCAGTTAATAAGTCTATAGGAATAATTTGATTTCACCAGAAACAAGTCATATGCAACTTATTATTTTGTTACATAGGATTGGATAAATAAACGGAAGAGGTTGTGCAACACTGTTGAAAGATTACCTCTCTAGTTCAATTAACTTGTTACCCTCTGTTAATCTGCACATTGCGTAATGAATAACCAAACTGGAAGCTTTTTAGATGACCTGCCAGTAATTTTGGCTGGGCCAATGCTAAAACATACTGAACCGGACACGGTGACAGTATTAGTGGTATTAAAACAGTCTTGCCAGGTAGAACTCAAAGTTTATAACACAACAAATAATGGTGAACGGTTAGAAGAATGTTTATTAGTGGGACAACGTTCTACAGTTGCGTTAGGTAAATATTTACACGTTGTGGCAATTACAGCTGTGTCTGTAAATGGGGAAAGTCTAATAAGCGATCGCATCTATGCCTATGACCTCCAGTTTACCCTAGCCGACGAAACCTTACTCACCCTAGAACAAGCCTTATGTTCTAACCGCTTTCCTGACGTTAACATAAGCTACTTTGCACATCAAAAACCGACTTTTATTCTGCCACCGAATCGCCTCGAAGATTTGCACATTGTCCATGCTTCTTGTCGCAAACCTCACGGCCATGGATTTGATGCTTTACCAATTTTAGATGGCTTAATTGCAACTGCCAAGGACAGCGAACACCGCCCCCATCAGTTATTCTTAACAGGTGATCAAATTTATGGTGATGATGTAGCCGCCTCGTTTTTATGGTGTGCTACTCGGTTAGGGGATACTTTACTAGGTTGGGAAGAACAATTACCCATCAATGAAATTTATCGTACACCCAAGGAATTACCCCCCGGTGAACGGGCAGAAGTAGCGACACAAGCAGGTGGGTTTACGGCTGGATTACATAATAAACCGGAAAAAGTATCTAGTCACCTGTTGAGTTTGGGAGAATATTACGCTGCTTATATACTTTCTTGGTCGCCAGTCTGCTGGCCGGATGCTTTTCCTGATCCACACAGCGTCACCAATAAAGATCATGCTATCAAGTATTGGCAGAAATCAGTTAAATATTTACGCCAGTATATTCAAACACTGCCACAAGTGCGCCGGGCTTTGGCGAATATTCCCACATATACTATTTTTGATGACCATGATGTTACTGATGACTGGAACTTGAATCAAGCTTGGTGTTTGCGGGTGCTAGGAAATCCCCTAGGGCGGCGAGTTGTGCAGAATGCTTTATTAGCTTATGCAGTGTTTCAGGCTTGGGGTAATACACCAAGACAATTTGTAGCCAATAGTTGCGGTGAAAAATTGCTAATTGCGGCGCATAATTGGTCAAATTCCCAAGGTAAGAATCAAGATGCACAGAATGCGATCGCTAAATATCTGGGAATACCACAAACTAATCCCCAAACTGATTTACCTAATTTTACTCTAGAAGATGGGGTGTTGATTTTAGAGCGAGATCCCGAAGTTTTGACTTGGAACTACACCATCAAAAGCCACTGTCATGAAGTCATTGTTTTAGATACACGCACTTGGCGGGGTTATCCAGCCGACCAAAAACCCATCGCCCCACCTATGTTATTATCTCCACGGGCAATGAAACAACAACTACTGCAACCTTTACAACAAACAGCAGACAATCATCATCTCACCACCTTTGTCATTGCCCCGACAAATGTTTTTGGGTTGGAAGTAATTGATTGGATTCACCATTGGCAATTAAAACGCGAACAAGTTTTTTCTACAGATGTAGGAGATGCTTGGAATATTAATTTTCATGCCTTAGCCAAACTGTTAACTATTTTGTGTGAGCAACGCCAAAAACTGATCATTTTATCTGGAGATATTCACTATAGTTGCGCCGCTCGTTTTTCTTATGCCAAAACTCTCACTTCCCAACAACAATCTGTATTAGTCCAGTTAACTTCTAGTGCCTTAAAAAATGAAGAACCCATCACCAGATTAATTCATACACGTTTAAAAGAATGGTTATTACCAGAAAAAACTAGACGATGGTTAGGCTGGACTCAACCACCTAATATGGTGCAAGTTTCTACTCACAAATCACATCGTCATCAAGCAAAAACTAATCCTGATTGGTATTGTGTACTAGAGTGGATACCCCGACAAAGTACCCAAAAATTTCATCCTCAAACTGAAATGTATTTTTTAATCAATGCCCATAAAAAAGCCAAAAAATCTCCCTGGCAATGGTTAGAACCTTTCATGTTTTGGAAATCTCGATGGTTTCAAGATGGGAGAGAAGTTGTAGGAGTAAATAATATTGCTTCGGTGCATTTTGACTTAGCAGAGATAGAGAGCAGTTACAAAGTTATTCAGGACATTTTTTGGTGTGACTCTCAATCTTCAACTCAAATTGTCTACAGTCGTTTTGCTATGAATTTACAACCAAATCAGCAATTATTATCAAAGTAGTATATGTAGGGGAGGCAAATTGCAGTGTGGATTTTCCTCCTGCAATATTGCCGTTGTGTTAGGCGTAAGCCGTAACGCACCGAAACCTTTGGGTAAAGTTGCGATACGCTGTCGCTAACTATTGGCATGGCAAGGCTAAACTAGTGCATAAATATAACTTTTGTGAAATTGAGTTTGTCACCAAGCAATTCAGTTTCGTCACCAACACAATTTAGTTTGTCACCACACAATTAACAATGAACAGTGAGTAATAACTGTTAAATAAATAATGAATAGTACCTATTACTCATTACTCACTACTCATTACTCATTACTCATTACTCATTACTCATTACTCACTACTCATTACTCATTACTTAAAGACTGTCGGAGTCGGGGATTTAAACCCCAACTCAACTTAATTGTCTTAAACCCTTGATACGATAAGTAACCGTCATGAACTGGGTACACCAGAACACATGAAAAAGTCTTTCTCTTACACCCCTATACCCTTACACCCCTACACCCCTTTTTCAAGCTAGAACGAGTTAAAAAAAACGAACTATGTTAAGTAATGTAAAAATACTAAGATTGAGTTCGTAGTAAGGACTTTAGTCCTGATTTGAGAACTAAAGTTCTCACTACAAACCTTTAATTATTTACTCTGTTCTACTTAACTGTTTTAATCCACTCCGTGATTACAACTTCTGTAATAACTCCTGAGTTAACTGCAAAAATGCTTTAGAACCGGCTGACTGGGGTGCATTTAAAACAGCAGGCATAAAACTATCAACAGCTTTAGCAACATTAATATCTATGGGAATTTGTGCTTTACAAATTTGTTCTACACCAAAATCTTCTACAACTCGGTGCATTACCTGTTTGTAATATCTGCCAGTTAGTAAATTAGTATTGCACATACTAAAGACGATTCCCAGTATTTTAATATTGATCTTGCTTTCATTTTGATGATTATCTTTTAACTGAGCAATACGTCTTTCTAAGAGTTGAATACCTACTACTGATAATGGTTCTGGTTTAGCTGGGAGAAGATAAAAATCACTAGCAGCTAAAGCACTACGTGTTAACAAATTATACCCAGGAGCGCAATCTAAAAGAATAAAATCATACTCATCACGTACTGGTTTTAAAATGTTATTAATTAAGACTCTCTCAAATCGATTCCAAACTGTTTCAAAGTCTTGTTCACCTAAAGCTACTGTCTGTCTGTGCAGCATTTCTGAGACAACAAACTCATCATATAAGTCTATATCTCCAGGTAGTAAATGTAGTTGTGGTAAATTACAGACCTCGGTTTGAATGATATCTTGGATAGTTAGCTTAGAATTGGGGTCTGGATTGATAACTTCATCGATGAGATATCTAAATGTGAGCCTTTGTTTACGACGTTTGGCAAACTCCAAAGGCGACATCAGACTGAGTGTAGCACTAATTTGGGTATCTAAATCGAGAACTAGTACCTTTTTACCATAATTTTTAGCCAAACAAGTTGCTAAATTGACAGTGAGGGTGGTTTTGCCTACACCACCTTTCATATTTGCAGTAGCAATGACATATCCCATTTGTTAATTCCTCTGATGACGCGTTCCCATTTTAGGGAAATTTCCGGTAAATGTAATATTTACAGGAAAATTAAAACTGTTGTGTCAGGACTATAGACTCAAGAGAGAGTATATAATAATACGCTCTGTTGAGCATTTGTAATTCGGAATTTATTCTGACTTTTAACGTTATGTGGAAAAGCTAACGTGAAACCTAACCCCCTAACCCCCTTCCCTAGTAGGGAAGGGGGAATATGTAGAGACGTTTCATGAAACGTCTCTACAGTAATAGGGGAGAGGTACTCTACAAGAAGAGCTTCGCTCTATGGAGAAGGGTTTTCGAGATCCCGTGAAAAGTAAGATAATTGATTAAGTCTGCTGATGTTAACTATTGATGAGAGTCAAGAACCCCAGTTTCTCAAGGAAACCAGGGTTTTGCAGTTAGGTAATGTTTAGCAAGTCAAGAGATGGCTGTATTTGTTACACTAAGACTTATTTTTTTGGGTGATTGAACTATCAATAATAGTAGTTCAATTCTCTTGGCGATCACATCAATACAAATCCTATATGTAATAGTTTAATATTGAATTAATACACAACATTCCGGTTATTTCTGCTGATTGCTGATTATAGAATATTTCGGAATTTTGTAATACACCTTTACCGTGAATTATTTCATAATGATAATATCCATACTGGTCAAGATAAACAACTAGCGTAAGTTGATTAACAGCTAGCATCGAAAGTAATTTAGTACTCATTGTTGTACATCCTGCGTGTAGGTAAGGAGGCTTATATATATTTATTTTTCAGTTTTTTATTAGCCGTACAGGATGAAGTTAGACAAGTTTTGGAAAAAAATATAGTAATTCCTAATTAAGAAAATCAGGATAGTTCGGTATCTGAGAGAATTGGTATAGGTATTAGGGAGTAGAGGAGTGCAAAAATCATGAACTATTAATAATAATCTGAGTGAAAATACTCTTACTTACTGATTTTTTTATGATGGTATTTGAATTTTTTTAGCAAATAGGCTTTGTAAACGATGCAATTGCGGGCCGATTTGGTAGAGTAAGTCACCTTTTCCTAATAGATAAGATGCAGATGTTTCTGTACCTCCCAAAACAATTTTTGAGTCGGCTTCGCTAGCAGTTCTTAAGGCAACTCTTCCCGGTAAATTCGAGCGAATAATGGGGGTAACAATACCTGCTTCTGGACGTTGGGTAGCGATAATGAGATGGATTCCGGCTGCTCTGGCCATTGCTCCTAAACGTTTTATACTCTGTTCTAAGGTTTTGCGAATTTCTTTTTCTGCCATGAAATCTGCGTATTCATCAAAGATGCAGACGATGCGAGGTAAAGGTTGATGAGAACGCTGATTATAAGTGTTTAAATCGGCACAGCTAGCTTTTTCAAATTGCTGATAACGGGATTCCATTTCTAATACTAATTCTTCCATGAGTTCGGTAGCGCGATCGCTATCTTTAACGACTGGTGCATATAACCAAGCCATGCGCTCAAACTCTGGAAAGGTGACGCGTTTGGGATCTACTAGGGCAATTTTGAGATGTTGGGGGGTATGACGATATAGTAAACTGAGGAGGAGCGATCGCAAAAATTCACTCTTACCGCTACCTGTTGTCCCCCCAACCAAAAAATGACAGCAATTAGGATCAGATAAGTCAGCCTCTACCAATTTTCCCTCTAGATTTACACCAATGGCGATTTTCATGGGTGCAGTCGGAGTTAAATTTTGTTTTTGAATATAATCTGTAAAACTAGCAACCTGTCTATCTGAACGAGGTAAATCAATACTCACATACCCAGCTTGCGGCGCAATTAATGGTTTATCTGCCAACCCCAATTGCACTTGCAAGTCACTTGAAAGTCTCAGCAGTGCGCTAACTTTCACACCCAAATTAGGCTTCAACTTCACTCTGATAAAAGCAGGCCCCACAGCCGCACCTAAGTATTCCACACCAACACCAAAAGATTCTAAAGTATTAACTAATGCTGCACCTATTTCATCAGCATCAGATGTTTGTTCTTCTATTTTGGTATCAATAATTGTAGGATCAATCTCAATAGATTCCTCCCCCCTGCTTTTTAAGGGGGGTTGGGGGGAATCAGATATAACATCACCAAAAAAAGTTTGACACTTTTGTTGTTGGGGACAAATTTCACACAGATAAAGCTGAGTTGTGCGTGGCGGTGGGTTCGGTTGGGGTGATTCCCAAGTTAACCATTGCTGCATTTGTAGCAATTTGTGGGGAATTAGCTGATTGACTGTATTTTCTAACTGTTCCCAAGAATAACGATACTCTTTAAACTCAGGTAATACACAGTAAACTGCTGAGTCAACAGGAACTTTTTTCAGATGGTGCAGCATATAACTGTAAAGTGAAACCTGCGCTAATTGTGCGGAAGGATCTACAGGTTGATAGGTTTTAAACTCCACCACACAGAGACGATTTACTTCAAAATTAAATACTAAACAATCAAATTCACCTCTAACTAATTGCCCTGTTCCATTGGGTAAGGTAAACTGGTTTTCAATACTACTTTCTGGAGATAAAAAAGTATTATTAATAACTTTATCAGCATTGCAATATCGTCTATTTATTGCTAATAATTCAACAAAGCGTTTGATCAGTCCTTGTAATCCATTCCAAACCTGTAAAAGTGCCTTACCTTGTTGACTGTCTTTTTGTATAGCTTGTTGTAGATAAGGAAAAAATTCTAATTGATAGAAAAGTTGTTGAACTGCACTGGTGATAGATTCTATATTTAACTGTGATGCGGCTGGCTTGAATAAATCAGTAAATTGTGGTTCAATTAAAGCTAACTTGATAAATTTATCTGCTAATTGGTGAAAACTGTTTCCGATACCAATTGCTGTATCTCTTGGTAAGAATATTGCTTTGTCGCCAAAATTATGATTTAAATAAAACAGTCGAGGACATTCAAAAGCAATACGGACTTTAGTTACACTTAAAGATGGGTTTTCCATATTTTCTGTTAACTGCTTTGAGCCGTTATTTACTATAAAAATCTGAGTGACAGCACCAGGATTGAATATTTCTAGTAAGCGACGATGAACAGCCGCTAAATAAACGGTATCCATTGCCGCATATTTTAGCTGCTTTTGGCTGAGGGGACGCTTTCCCCAATTGCTTGCTTGTTCTTCTGTGTCAACATCGGAAAAATTGCACAGTTCTAAGGCTAAAGTCTTTAATTTTAAATTGCTAGTTTGCAGACGTTGGCGTGTAATTTTTCTGGCTAGTTGTAAAGTACAGGTAATATTTTTCGCTAGGTGTGCGCCTAAGTATTTTAAGTCAAAGCTAGCATTGTGAAAAACTTTCTGGATATTGGGATTAACCATGATTTGATTGATGAAATATGTCGCTAAATCATGTTTATCTAGTACATCCAGAATGTAAGCTGATGCGCCTGTTATGTCTGTAGGTTCAGCTAATACCTGAATCAGCGATAGTTTAGGATAAGATGTATTCCAATGAGCAATTTCTGTGTCTAGCCACAGTGTCTTGGCTGTTGCTAATTGGGATATTACATCTATTATTTCTGCTGCTTCTTTCAGGTAGTGCATTGATTAAACTTTAATGTAAGTAGAGAGTATTACGCAACAAAGCAAATTAATCGATCTTGTAACTTATCTTTCGGGTTAATAATTTTTACTCTTTTTTCTTGACATAAAAGCTCAATTAAAAATTGTACATCTTTTTCTTGAACATTAGGAAACTGATCAGCAGAGTTTTTGATTAAAATTGGAACTCCCATAAAACCTTGTGTTTTTACTAAATTCAGTAGAAAATCTTTAACTGGCTGTAAGTCTTTCCTTGTGCCATTACCATCATCTGGGTTAATTTTTTCTTTAGTAATAATTCCCAATTCCTCCAATAAAGTACACTTGTGTAAAATTTTTGATTGGCGAATTAAAGATTGTAATTCTTGTAAGTTAATTGCTCTACGTTTACTCGTTAATACCAATTCTTGAGATAGTGCAGAGTTTACCAAACCTTGGTATGTTGTCAAGTAATGAACAGAAGTAAGATTGGGTTTTATGTGACAATGATTGCTATGAGTGAAAATTTGTTGATATATTTGATTGCCAGCTAATTTTGGTGTTCCTACTCCTCCAAGTCTAATTAAATGTAAAGTTTGACATAAATTGTGCTGGATAGCTCTTTGGCAAGCGTTCATGATATGAAAAAAGCTGTTCATGCTAGCATCTTCAGTCCATACTATACCTACTCTTTCTTGTTTACCAGACTGTTGATAACTTAAAGAATAACTAGCATATGTTCCCTTTAAAAGTTTCAGTTTAATTCCCTGAGTTTGTAAGGCAAGTAATGCCTGTTGCAACATCCCAATTAAATCAGGTGATGATAACAATGAAATCTTGGTATATTTCTCCTGATTTTTCTTATATTCTTTCTGCCACAGCAGTTCAAATTCTGCTTGAACTTGCTCAATATTATCTGGAGGTGGAGGAGGCGGAGGGATAATTACTGTACCATCAGGCTTTTTAACTAGATGAATATTAACTTTTCTTGCGTCTATTACTTCTGGTTTTGAGGATGGAATATTAACAGTAGGTTGTGCTGAAATTATTTCTTCATTTTTTAACAGAGAAATTTTATATTTTTGATACTCATACCGCCCCAAAATTAGGGTATTTCTCGGCAGAGTTTTACCACCTGGAAAAGTTTTCTCTAATAATTCCTTCTCTAAAGGAAAAACGTGTGAATCAGGCTTGGTATCTGCTTTTTCATGTAGAGAATTTAGACGATAAATCCAAAGTGATTCTGCCTGATTTAAATTTATAGGTTTTAGTGTAACTTGCTTATCAACTCTAGCTTTATCTGCCTGTAAAATTCTGCTACTCTTTTGTCTCCACTCCGATTGAACTATGCTGATGATTATGAGAAAATTTTTGAGATTATCATTATGAATTGTAGTATTGATATGAAAGATTGGCTGAGGATTTGAATCCCAATTAGCTTGACTTTCAAGTTGATCAAAGCATAAAACGATTGGTTGAGTATCAGTAGAGACTTTACCAAAGTTGGCTAAAATATTTTTGGCTGCATCTTCACTATCAATACAGTGTTTAACTTTTAATTCAGCTCTTGAATCTTCGCTTAAATCATCGCCTCGTAACCATTCGCAGGCTAAAGGATATAATTCTGGATCAGTAAGGTCATGTAGTATGCCAAAAAATATGTCAGGATTATAAATTCCTGCTTGTTTATATGTTTTTTTGAGTTCTTTAATAAAGTTTTGGCGATCGCTGAGTAATAATTCCCATAAACTATGATTAAAAATGCGCTTCTTCAGACTCTGCTTCGTAAAAGCGGATAAACTTTTAAGCCATAGTATTAATTGAGACTGTTGTTGTCCATTTGGTATTTGAATTAAACTATCAACTGTATAACGTAGAATATGCCGCCAAATATAATCGTTGTCCGGCCAAGGACTTATATAGGCAAAAAAAGCTCTAGAATTAAACTTAAGTTTGAGTCTAGCAAGTAAGTAACTTTTACCAGAGCCGGAGTCACCTGTAAGTAAAACAGTACGGGTACGATGATCTTGTTCTACTAAGTCTAATAATGCTTCAATTTCACTAATTGCTTCTTGATGAATTGACTCAACTACAGACTCAAAAGCTTGTTTTTCACTCCAAAAATTACCAGATTTTAAATTTACAAGGTCAAAAGGATTAACCTCACGTTTAATAATGTCGTTAATTGATGTCATATCTAAATTTTGGTGAGTGAGCAACCTGCAATAAAGTAAAAATTATTAGAATTAGTGTTAACTAACACTGATAAAAAATAACGAACCACCTACATTTTGAGGAATACCAGTATTTAACTGTTCTGCTGTATATGGTGTTGGATCTAACAACGTACTCAGTTCAATTAGATCATTCTTTTGTAGCCTATACAAAGCTTGATCTAATTCATCTCGTGATAATGGAGGTTGCAATTTTTGCCGTAGATGGAAGATAGGTAAATAATTTTCTGTACCCAATTCTTTGTCTAATTTCTCAATTATCTGTAATATTTCTTCATCAGTGATATTGATAATTGCTTCAACTGGTGACTCAACATCAGGGGGAGACAAAGGAGATTCTAGTTCTGGCTTAACGCGCAAAGTCTTGCGTAAAAACCGGAGATAGTTCCCTAAAAGTTCTTGACTAATGAAGGGTTGATAACCTTTATCGGGTGTATAGTCATCGCGGAGAAACTCAACTCCTCTTTCAGTTAGCCACACCTCGGCTTTAGCTTTTTTAAGTTGCAATTCAGTTTCAATCAATCCCCGCTCAGTTAGTGTTTTCAACACTGCATCTCGTTCAGCAGCTTTTAATGAGGTTATTTTGCTGGGTGCGATTTTACTCGCAATTTTACTGATTTTCTCTAGCACCTTCAATTCTTTGTCCGTAATGGGTAACTGTCCTGCTGGGAGTTTCAGTAAGGCTTGACCAGGAGATAAAATCTTGACTGAGGCAATCTCACGGGAATAGTCTACCAGTTCACGATCGCCTAATGCTCGACAAATTTTATCCCTACCTTTCAAACTACCAAAGGTCGCAGTCAGTCCAGTGCGATAATTGGGACATCCCAATAGTTTTAAGAGGAACTTTAATTCATTAGTATCCATGCTAGTAGTTCATAAAGCATTTACAATATGACTACTTTAGCTCAAGGAGAAATCTTTTACAGAAATATTTTACACCTATACATTTCTGATTAGAAAATATATGCAACTAATTTTTATCCATACATTTACACTAGTGATTACACGGAGGCTTTTCGCACTTGCTCAGTATAATCTTTAGGACGAAGTTGGCGAAAAACCTGCAAAGCAAATTTGCGTAAACTCATTGGTAGATAAGATAATATCAAACCAAGCAGGATTCGGCGATCGCTTCCTAAAAACTGAGTTGATTGTTGTAAAAGTTTCCGTCCCTCTACAGAATCTCCCTTTTCAATCAGTCTTAAACCCAAAGCACGCTGGGTAGCTGCTAGTTTTTGTAATCGCAGTTTTTCTAATTCCTCATCAGGGAATTTATAACTACTAATACAGAAAACTTTGGCAGAAAGAAAGTGCAAATTTTGTTTTAAACTTGTTTGCCCGCCATGAAAACGATATTCCATCAAAAATTCTGGCAGAAAATACCCTTGCTTACCAGCGATCGCTAAACGTACTAATAAGTCAAAATCTTCACATCCGTCAGCTTGTGGACGCATATAATCAACTTCCATTAAACAAGCTCGGCGGAATAGTGTTGAACCTACTTGTAAGCTTTGATGTAAAAAGGTTTGCTCTATTAAGTCAGGAATCACTCCTCCTTTGAGTTTATCCTTGCCCCATTTACTAGAATTTTCAAGTGTTGCTGATTCAATTCTTTCATTATTCTGATTAATAATCCAGTGGTTTGTACATACAAAATCTACATTTTCTTCTGCTTCTAAGATTGCCACTGTTTTTGCTAAAAATTCGGGAGTTAAAGCATCATCATCATCAAATTTTATAAAGTAATTACCACAAGCAGCTTCAAAACCAGAGCGCATATTGCGACTACGTCCACCGTTTACAGGCTGTCTAATGTAACGGATTCGTGAATCATTCCACTGACTGACTATTTGAGGTGTGTGATCAGTAGAACCATCATCACAGATAATTAGCTCAAAATCTGTATAAGTTTGAGCTAGTACGCTGTTAACTGCGTAAGGAAGCAAATTTGCTCGGTTGTAAGTTGGAATGCAAACACTAATTTTAACCACAGGACTTGATCTCAAATTTTACAATCTATTAATTATTAATTAAAAACATCGTACAATTTAAACTCACTACGAATCGATTTTGTGATCCATCTGTAGTCTAATAGGGCTTTTGTTCTCATCAGTCTTGATTTCATATTGATTGTTTTATTTTTATCTTCAACTTCCAAGTAATTATTTTGCCCATTTTTTGTATATATAGCACCCGCAAAAGGTAAAGGTTCTAGTGGTGTTCCTCTGTTTGCTAAAGTCGTAGTTATTTGACGATGCCTATAATAGTTAAATATAGATTCTATATATTTAGCTTCAGTAATTTCATCTAAAGTTTCGGGGACATTATACAAATCATATCTAACTATATTACTTGTCCCGCAGTATTGATCGAAGCCTTTTCTCATCAAACGGATAATTTTATTCCCTTCTGTATAGGAATAGCCTTTCTGAATCACCCATCCATTTGCTTGGGGATGCAGATTGACAAACTCGGCCAAATGTTTACTAATGCAATCATCGGCATCCACACACATAATATGTGATGGGCTGAAATTCCTAGCATAACTTAACCCACTGATTAATTTCCGTGTTCTATCTATATTTTTACTACGCCAATCTAAGCTGGGTAATGAAAAATCGCGCTCAATATATATGATATTTTTATGGATAAATTCAAGATTTGGTTTTTCGTTACAAACAACAATCACTCTAAAATTATCTGTTGTCTGATTACAAATTGATTTTGCAGTTCTTTCAAATAATTGACATACTCTTTCCCAAGATTGGCAAATCTGTTTGCTTTTAAGTGGCACTATAAAAACTAGCATTTTATGTTTGTCCTAGAAGATATTGCATCTAGATTTTTATAAGAATATTAACAGTTATCTGAAAATTGATAATTGTTCGCTGTTCGCCAAGCCCAGTTGGGGCGAGGTGTGGGTGTGGGGTGTATAGACAGCCCTAACAAGCTCAAGATAATAGCATTGGTGCGAGTTTCAATCCCCGAATCATGCAGTTTTGCCTACACCCTATACCCTAACTCCTGTTTTTGACTGAACTTTAAGATATACCAACTTTGATTTTATTTGCTACTTTCTGTAAAACTCGATTGCTTTTTGTGAATATACTAGGTGCTTTTAACTGTTTTGGTCTTTTTTCTGGTTCTTTAAGAAAACGATAATGTAGAAATTCATTTCGATAGCGAATATTAACATCTTCGCCTTGGCATAATCGAGCAAAATCCTTAGACGAATAGTTCATGTAGTGAAGACGATAAATAGGTTTTAGTCCTTCTTGGTTATAGAGAACATTATTAATATTTACAAAAGGATCAGCATTGGCACAATTACCTGTTCTATCTTGACCGTTGGCACTGAGTGTAAAGTTAAATAATGAGCGATCGCATCTCAAGGTCATATAGCTAAACAAAAACGCATCTGATAAATACCAATCGCGCAGCCATTGTATTTCATTTTTGTCAATTAACAAATTTTTGAGGAATGCAATTTCCGACTCACCAAAAATACCTTTTTTAGAACCAAAGAAACTTGAACAATGCAGATTAGGACGTACATCTGCTTCCGTATACAAACCTGTTTCTTCTATAAGAGATAAATCTAAAGCTGTATATTCTCTAGGTTTTTTATGTTCCCAATCATCAAATATAAAATCATAATTATTCAGTTCATCTAATAGACGAACTATTGGTTTCATTGCTAAACTATCCCCATCATAAAACACGAATTTTTCAAATTCACCGTCAAAAGCACATAGCTTTCTGAATAAGGGGATGCGATTCCAAGTTTTACTTAATGACTGCCCTTTCTTTACTGCTGGATGCACAGCACAAATGTCATGAGCAAAATTATCCCAGCGTTGAATAGATTCCTGATTTTCAAACAAAGTGACATTTTTTCTAGATTTAATTTCCTGCTTTACCTTATCTAATTGGTCATTGTAAGGAATAATACATACAGGAATATCTTGGCTAACATTCACTTCAATGCTATTTAACAGGGCAACTAATTGGTCAAAGACAGCATCATTGGCAAGGGTGTAAATACCGACGGCTTTCATCTTGCTAAATCCTACTTGACTGATAAAATTACTTATAATGTTAGCATTTTGCCGTGTATTTAACATTAATAGCAACGGTATCACTGTGAATTTACGGTAAAGTTATAAAATGTAAGAAAATATACTTAGTAGGTTAAATGTAAGAAAAGCTTACCAAAATCAATCAAGAATATTAATGATGACATCAGGCTTAGAATGAGGTCATGGTATACATATCATCATTTGATTTATTTGTATGAATATCTTAATGCTATCTGCCACCTTTCCCTATCCACCTACACGGGGGGGAACGCAAGTCAGGACTTTTAATTTACTGAAATATCTCAGTCAAAATCATAGTATTACTTTATTAACTCAACGCGATCGCAATATTACAGAGGCAGAAATCGCAGAATTACAAGACTGTGTAAATCAACTAATGGTGTTTGATCGTCCGCCAGATCCAGGGAAAAATACAGCATTAATCAACAAAATACAGCGATTTAGTCAATTTTTACAACAGGGGACACCCCCCAGCGTCCTGACTCGCTACTCTAGGGAAATGCAGGCATGGATTGATCAGGCGGTAGCAGAGAAAAAATATGATGTGATTACCTCTGAACATAGCGTCAATGAAATATATGTGCGATCGCATTTCCAAAAACATCTCAAAACCATAGTCAATGTTCACAGTTCTGTCTACGGTAGTTGTTTAAATCAGCTGACAAGCGGTGTTTCAGAAAATGTGCTGCGAGATAAAATTAATTTGCCGTTGTTACGCCGCTATGAACAGCAATATTGCTCTAAATTTACAGAAATTGTCGTCACGACAGCAGAAGATAAAATCCAATTGCAGGAATTTGCCCCTAAAACTCCCATAGCAGTCATTCCTAATGGTGTAGATTTAGTCACTTTTCCCTATCGCCATACTGACCCACAGGGACATAAATTAGTATTTATCGGCGCAATGGATAACTTAGCAAACATTGATGCTGTCTGCTTCTTCGCTCATCAAGTCTTGCCAGAAATTCTAAAAGATTATCCTGATACGACTTTTGATATTGTCGGTTCTCATCCTGCACCGGAAGTTTTAGCACTACAAACCCAACCAGGAATTACGGTAACTGGAAGAGTGCCTGCAATGGTAGATTATCTCCACAAAGCCACTGTTTGTGTTGTCTCCATGCGGACAGGTTTTGGGATTAAAAATAAAACCTTGGAAGCTATGGCCGCAGGTGTACCGATAGTAGCGAGCGATCGCGGTTTAGAAGGACTAGCTGTAGATGGTGATAATATACCCTTGGCAGCATTAAGAGCCAATACTCCTCAAGAATATATTGCCGCTATTAAGCAACTATTTGAGCATCCCCAACTACGGGCAGAATTATCTCACAACGGCAGAAAACTAGTAGAATCAGAGTTCACCTGGGAAATTGCAGGTCAACGTTATGAACAGGTTTGTCTTAAGTAAAAGTTTACTCTCATCTTGCACCTGGAAATATGAATGTCAAATCTATGACTACGTACAATAGGAATTATATTTTTAAATTGAAAATCAAATAAAAATGTGTTTTTAGGTAGTTATACCAATTCTCTATGAAGTTGCGCCAAATAAATGATGTAGAGACGTTGCATGCAACGTCTCTACAGTACAGAATAAAGTGCATCTATGGCTACGCCAGGCAAGCTACATCAAGAAACGGTATTAGTAAGAGAAATACCAAGTCCTTGCTAGAAACCCATACTTAAAAGTATGGGTTTCCCTACCTCTTAGAAGTTTGCTATTTATCACTCAATGAGCCTAATAGGGATTTTGAGAAATTGCTTAATTAAGCTAAACCCTCTGTTTGTAATAGTGCCTTACGTAGTTCAGTTACAGCTTCTTCTGTTTCTACTAATCTATTAAGACAAGGGAAAATTTCTCCCCCTGCCCCCTGCCCCCTGCTCCTATTTCCCTATCATCTGATCTAAAATATTGCGTGTAATAGCCTGTGCATCAGGACTTAAAACAGAGGGGCGTAATTTGGGCGCATTATAATCATCTAATCCCCAACTCCACTGTATCGAACCAGTGGCAAAGACCATTGCTCCTGAATCTGCTGTATACATAGTCATATCGGAGTATCTGGTTTTACCCTTATATTTATAAGGTGAATGGGCTAGACGGATTGTGTTTTTGGGGTAATTGCGAAACATTCGATCAACTTCATAGCCTAAAAGTCCTCTGAGTTGCATTTCTTTTGGGCGGGTTTTGCTATTGCTATGCAGTAATGCTGTGTTATTGTCCTGGTCTAATTGTGTCCCAGCTAGTAACCAATTTGGGGCTGTGTTATTAATCACAATATCAGCATTGACTTGAAATGTTTCATACATCACACCTATCAAGGTTTCCTCTGGACGGTTAACAGGTTTAGTCCGCCAACGTGTCGTGACTAGGAAATCATTTGAAGGATCTCGATCTCTGGCAAATGGATCTAAAGGCGCGCTTTCTTTGTAGGAAACAATGGTACGATTCATTTGCTTAGTAATTAGACTAGGCTCAAAACGAATCTGCCAATAACAGGTGTTAGCAGAGAAAAATCCTAAATTTAAACCGTAATCCCTAGCTGTTTCTACATTTTGCCGCATCTGGACTGACCAATATTCATCATGCCCGACGGAAAGAAAGACTTTATGCAGCCATAACATGGGTTTGGTTGTATTGATGTCTAAAAAATTTTCGTGGGTGTCAATATCTGTAATGTAAGTGACATCATAGCCAGAACGTTCTAACCATCTCACCATGTTATATTCCCAACCACCGTTAGAAGTTCTTCTTGGTGGCTGGAAATTAGTTAAAAATTCTCCTGCACCGACTCCGTAGGCTGCGGCTGAATTGGGACTAGCAACATAGGGACGGTTAAAGGAAACTTTTTGTGCTTGTTTACCCTTGCTATTCCAACGGTACAGCGACATACCACCCCAATTGTTGTAGGCTTGATAAGTGGTGACGCTGGATTGAAATAAGATGTCAGAAGGACGACTGTCATCACGCACCACAAAGATAATGTAGCTTTGTTTGCCACTTTTACTAGCAGTTAGTTTTGCTAAGTAAAAACCACTAGCCCATTGTGTCGGGTCTTGAGGATTATACGGGATTTTGAGAGTGTATGGATGTTTCCAATTACATTCAATTAAGCCAGTGGCTTTATCTATAATTGGTCGTGGTTGTTTGACTCCTACTCTGTGAATAGCAGCCGTCATTTGTCTACCACCTGCACCACCATACCAACCCATGCGAAAGATTTCTATGATATAGTTTGGTTCTTTAGTATTGACAAATAACTGAATGCTGTCGCCACGATTCACACTAGTTAGAGAAGCATAACCTTCAATTTCTCGCCTAGTGGCAGGTTTAGTCAACTGCCAAGCTGTAGTGCCAACTTTTTGATTTTCAATGATGATGGGGTTATTTTGCTGATTGAGGTTGGCTAATTCTGCCCCGACGGGCTGCACCCCACTAGAGGCGATCGCATAGGGTTGACTATAAAAGAAGATAATAGCGATACTGAGCAAAAATGGTGATACAGCACTGGTAACAAACTTTAATGGATGTCTAAATAACATTACAGTCTCAGTAATTGTCAGCCATCAAATTTGTACCATGTTTTGATTGTTTCACATAGACCGATGTGTTAATTCGTAATTGGGCATTGGGTATTGGGCATTGGGGAGGCAGTGCGTTGCGGAGGTTTCCTCCGTTGTAGCAACTGCCGTCATTGGGGTAAATATTTCTACCTTGTCTCTCCGTTCGCGTAGCGTCCCGCAGGGAAGTTCTGTTGCCTGCGGCAAGCCCTTCGGGTTCAACAGTTCCCTACGGCGGGAAACCCGCCTACAGGACTGTTTCACCGCAAAGCGTCTACGGAGGAAACCTCCGCACCCTACGGGAAACAAGCTACAGACTTCTCTCCTTGTCTCCCTTTTCTACCTTGTCTCCCTTTTCTACCTTGTCTCCCTTGTCTACCTTGTCTCCCTTGTCTACCTTGTCTCCCTTGTCTACCTTGTCTCCCTTGTCTACCTTGTCTCCCCCTGCCCCCTGCTCCCTGCCCCCTGCCTAAATCGACAGTGATAAATTTTGTACTCGTAACCGTTTATGGCTGGTAAAGACTGAGTATCAGATGCACATTGTTTCACTGCTTCACCTAGGGGAGCATGAAAATTTACCAACCATAAATCAAACGGTTGTGACAATGTGTTTAAGGTCTTTTCTAGGGTAGTAGTAGAAATATTAGGGTTATTCTCTTGATGAGCTAGAAGAAATAAGGGAGAGGGAGAGTCAATATTTTTGATTTTGAACTCTCTGGCTATGCCCATCATTTCACCAATCTGCACATGAGTGATTTGTGTAGTAGCAATGAGAACTCGAACTGGGGATGTTTGCTGAATTAAGTTTACCAATAGGTCGGGGCGATAATATTTTTGATAGCCAAGATTACAAATGACTGTAACTGCACTGACAAAACCCATCAGCCAAATCACTATGACGGCTTTTTTTCCCTGGGAACTACGCCAAGTCACAGCTAGAATTGCTCCCAGTAAAACAATGACAGCCGGGAAATAAACGAAGTTATAACGCGCACCTCTAGTTAAGTCTATACCGAGAAAATAGGTAAAGACAAAAAATAAAGCGATCGCTCCTACCACTACTCCTATTAATACCTGGGTGATAAAGCGGGTGTCTGGTTGCTGTAAGTTGGCTTGCAATCCTCGGACTAAAATTGGTGCTGCCCAAATAATAAACATCAGCATTACCAAGCCAGAAGCTATCACAATCCACAATTGTGGGGCTTCTACTGGTAGCAAATACAGCATTGTCACCCAAGCAGCAAAAGCTTGAAACAATGGACTTAACCAAGCAAATCCCGCACGGGGTTGCTGTATCCATGCGGTTAAGTCTTCACCATAGTTATTCTGTAAAAATATTGGTAGCCAAACTATACCTGCAATGAAACTACCCACTGCAACAGCATAAATCCGCCGCCAAGGGGGAGATAAAAAAACTTTGGCGTTAGTTGGGATGTAGCGCACAGCCAACGCTAATAATACTAAGCCTTCTGTAGCCAGAGTCAGGACAAAGAAATAATGAGTTGCAATTCCCAAAGCATTAGTGATTATCCAGGATAATACTAGGAAAATAGAGATTTTTGTCTGGTTGTGAAGGTGACGAGTAGCGATCGCAAAGCAGGTGAGGGAAGCAATTACCCACAAAATCGCTAAAGTATAGTGGCGGGCTTCTTGGGCTAAAAATATGGCGTATGGTGAGACAGCCATCATTGCTGCCGCTAAATGAGCTACTAAACGGGAACGAAAAGCAATCCAACTAAAGACATAAATTACCGGGATAGATACAGCACCAAAAATTGCTGCTAAGGATCTCGCTCCCCAAAGAGAAACTAAACCCTGTTGTGTGGGAAATAACTGCATCCACAAGTGGGCTAAGGCAAAGTAAATTGGGGGATGATTGGTTTCATGACTGAGGTTTTTCCAAACATCGTAAAGATTGGCATCTGGTTGTGGTTGTAGTGGCTGCAATAGTATATCAGGTGCGATCGCTTGATCTAAAGGTACTCCTAAAAAACTATTGCCTAAACTAAACACTAATGTAGAAAATTCATCAGTCCAAGGAGGCTTGGCAGTCAAGTTGGTTAAACGTAAGCCGAGGCCAATAATTAACCAGATGAGCAACACTAAAGGGTGAAACCAACGAGATGAGATAGTAGAGTCCCAATTATACAAACGCATCTATTCCTTGATAAATGATTTAGAGACGTTGCATGCAACGTCTCTAAAGTACAGAATAAAGTGCATCTATGGCTACGCCAGGCAAGCTACATCAAAAAACGGTATAAGGAATTTCTGCACAAAAGAAGGACTAAAGTCCTTACTACGAACTTAATTATCATAATGACTATTTGACATCTGTGACGCGCCAACTCAGTTTTAAGTTTACCCAGAAATTCCAGACGGTAGCTACAGCGATCGCAATTAGGTTAGCAATATAGCGGTTAGGAATCAAAAAGTTAAATACCAGATTCAATACCAAAACGTTCAACACTAAGCCAGCTAAACAAATGACGTTGAATTTCAAAAATCGCTTCAGTCGTTGATGCCATTCCTGTTGTCTCATGGAAACATCTGCAAATGTCCAAGCATCATTCCACAAAAAGTTATTGAAAATCGCAATTTCCCCAGCAATGATTTTACTGCGAGTCAATGGCAAGGCTAAGGTAGAGGGATCACTAAGTAAATACAGCATTGTCATATCAACAAATACTCCACTCAACCCCACCAAGCCAAACCGCAAAAATCTACCTATGGGGAACTTTTCTACACTCCGACTCAGATGTCGTAATTTTCCTGTAGTGACTCGCAACCGGATTAAATGGTGAATGTATTCTACATATTGCTTCCATGTAACTTTACTTTCACCTTCTTTGCGCTCACAAAATACATAACCTACTTCGGCAATAGTTTTAACATTACCCCTGCCAATGACTTCTAAGAGAATTTTGTAGCCTACAGGGTTGAGTGTTGCCCCTGCTATACTGCTACGTCTTACCATAAAATAGCCACTCATGGGGTCTGAAACTCTTCCCAAGACTCCCGGTAGCAAAATTAACCCTAAAACTTGTGCGCCACGGGATAAAAAACGTCTCACAGCACTCCAACTACTGACACCACCGCCATCTACATGACGGCTGGCTACTGCCATATCTGCTCCTTGGGCAATTTGAGACAATAATTGTGTTAAAACCTCTGGTGGATGCTGCAAGTCTCCATCAATTACACCTAATACTCTACCTCTAGCAACTTGCCACCCACGAATTACTGCTGAAGATAACCCCCGTTCCCCTTGTCGCCGCATGACTCGCAACTGTTCATACTCAGTGGTTAAAGATTGCGCTACTTCCCAAGTTAAATCAGGACTATCATCATCTACAATGATTAACTCATAGTCTTCTGGAATGTACTCATCCAAAATTTGAGTCAAAATTTTGACAACATTTTGAATATTGTCCCGTTCTTTGTAAGTGGGAATGACCAAAGAAAAGTAAACTTCTTGCTCAATTGTCGCTACATTAGTAGGCGGTAGGTCAAAAATTTGCAAGGGGCCAGTGGGAACTGCTAATAATGCGCTGGATGAGTTGACATTCATAGACTAGATTACAAATCACAAGATAGAGTTTACCAGGGGGCAGGGGGCAAGGGGCAGGGGGCAGAGAGCAATGCGGTCTTGGGCTTTGCCCAAGTGGAGCAATTGCGGAGGGGCAGGGGGCAGGGGGAAGATTGACAATGAGAGAATTTATTTTCTGGAAGTCTCTAGATACAGACATAGTACATCTATAAAAGTGTTTGTTAGGCACTTTTTTTACTAGTAGAAACTCGTAAATAGATAACTTTTGTTGTACCAAAATTGTCGGCTATCTCAATTTTATATTCTTAACAGTGTAACTATTGCGATCGCTACTCAAGCTATCTCCCTACTGGGAAGCAGTTTACACAACAACAAGCTTCTTTAAATTATTAACTACTAAACCTGGATTAATCAATAGATTTACTTATGAAGTATTCTCATTATCATACTGGTAATATCCCTGGTGAAGTGTAATGATTGTGTTAAGTGTTTACTCTGTATTTATAAAGAATTAGCATAATATAGCACCTTTGAAGTAAGTGAGGTACACCATGAGTCATAAGTAATGAGTAATGAGTAATAAGTAAATTTCTTACTCATGATTAATTACTCATTCCTTTTTGGAATCAGTTGCTGTACCTCATCAACATCGCATCTGCTGTAAATAAGCTCTGATAGTTGTAAATTTGATAGTATAAATTTAGATTTTTGTAGTTAATTGCTATTAATTAATTGTGAATAAAAATCCTACTGATGATATTATCAACCGCGCTCTTTTAGGGTATGATTTATCTCCATCTGAGGGGGTATTGTTGTTAACACAAACTGACCCGGAAGCGATCGCGGCTATCTGTGCTACGGCTGACAAACTCCGCCAGCAGCAAGTGGGGGATACGGTTACTTACGTAATTAACCGCAATATTAACTTTACTAATATTTGTGAGCAACATTGTAGTTTTTGTGCTTTCCGGCGAGATGCGGGAGATCAAGGTGCTTACTGGTTAGATTGGCAAGAGATTCTAGCAAAATCTCAAGATGCGGTGGAGCGTGGTGCAACAGAAATTTGTATGCAGGGAGGATTAAACCCCGAAGCGCAAATTGACGGTAAATGTTTGCCTTATTACTTGAAGTTAATTGCAACTATCAAGCAAGCGTTTCCCCAAATTCATCTCCATGCTTTTTCTCCCCAAGAGGTGCAGTTTATTGCCAGAGTTGATGGCTTGACCTATGCTGAAGTGATTCAGGCGTTGCAAGATGCTGGTGTGGGTTCAATGCCGGGAACAGCCGCCGAAATTTTAGATGATCAGGTGCGGCGTGTCCTATGTCCAGAAAAAATTGATACAGCTACTTGGCTAGAAATTGTCAGCACAGCCCACCAATTAGGGTTAAATACGACTAGTACCATGTTATCAGGGCATATTGAAACCCCGTCCCAACAAATTGAACATCTGGAAAAATTGCGATCGCTCCAAAAAATAGCCATAGATCAGCAATATCCTGCTAGAATCACAGAGTTTATTCTGTTACCTTTTGTTGGTCAAGAAGCCCCCAAATCCTTACACCGTCGCGTCGGACGTGACCAACCAGTATTAGCCGATGCTTTACTATTAATGGCGGTAGCACGGATTTACTTAGGTAATTGGATTCCTAACCATCAACCGAGTTGGGTAAAACTGGGACTAGCAGGTGCTATAGAGGCTTTAAATGGGGGTTGCAACGATATTGGCGGCACATTAATGGAAGAACATATTAGTACTATGGCAGGTGCGATTGGTGGTACTTGTATGGATGTGAAAACTTTACAAAATGCGATCGCTTCCTTGGGTAGACCTTACCAACAAAGAGATACACTCTATCAAAAGATAGATATTACCAGCAAACTTGCTAGTAGAAAATAACTCTTGAGTTTTGATGTTCTTTACTCAAAATTCCTCACTGGCTCAAGGCTGCGCTATCGCTCACAGCACTCACTTGATCCCCAAGATACCAATCCAAGATACGATGGACGTTGATTTACGTATCGTTTTACATAATGCTTATGAAACGCTATTGGTCGCGTCTGCTTGCCCTCGTATTGGTTGTTGCCATTGGCTTAGTAGGCTGTGGTAGTCCAGATAGTTTAACAGGAGATTACCGCCAAGATACCTTGGCTGTAGTCAATACCTTAAAACAAGCCTTAGAAGTATCCCCAGATTCCCCAGAAAGAGCAGCAATTCAAGCTGAAGCTCGGCAAAAAATTAACGATTTTTCTGCGCGTTATCAACGGGTGAACTCTGTTGCCGGTTTGAGTTCCTTCACAACTATGCGAACAGCTCTTAACTCTTTGGCTGGACACTACAGTTCTTACCCTAACAGACCAGTACCAGAAAAACTCAAAAATCGTTTAGAACAAGAATTTCAGCAGGTAGAAGCGGCACTCCGCCGAGGTGCTTAATTTTCCCTCTGTTCTATGCTCAAAGTCAAGAGTCTTATATTTACAGGCTCTTGACAAAATAATTACTAATTTGTAATTCGTAATTCGTAATTCGTAATTCCTTACAGGAAGCAAGCTACGTAACGATGCTCCCCCCCGCTACGCTCTAAGCGCAGCTATGCCGCAGGCTTTACGTAATTAAGGGTAAAAGCCCGTTAACTGTTAAAATTTAACCATTAATAATAAATACCCCGTTAGTGGGATGTTGTTGTTTAAGCAATTTTTATAACTTGACAACATGAAGTATTTAATAACGCAAACATCGGGTTGAGGATTTCATCTCCAAAACCCTCATTTTTAACATATAACATTTAATACACCTTCACCTGAGTATTTGCAATCGGGTGGATGATTGGTGTGTAATGTTTTTATCCAGTATGTCTAACCATCCCAGGCAGCGTGTGAGAGTGAAATTACATTGGCAAAACTTATTTACTGCTATTTTTGGTAGTATTGTGTTAATTCCTGGCTTGAGGGTTGAACCAGCACAAGCACAGGTGACAGAATACTGTCGGATATCATCAGCCGCTATCAAAACCAAGGAAAATCTACGCCTATTAGCCCTCAAAGGTAATAAAGATGCTAATAGACGCTATCAGCAATTAATTCAAAAACACGCCAAAGAAGTACAGCAATGTCGTAACCGGACTTGGCCGAAAGTCCAAGCTGTTTGGATACGGTTATATCCGTGTGATCTGAAGCCAGGGGCGATAGATCAGATTATGGATAGGATAATTAATGATGGTTATAACCAAGTTTATCTAGAAGCATTTTATGATGGGCGGGTCTTGTTACCGGCAGCGAATAACCCGACAGTTTGGCCTTCAGTCATTCGCACTCCTGGAGCAGAGAAAGTTGACTTACTGGCCACAGCAATAAAAAAGGGCAAGCAACGGGGTTTAAAAGTGTATACTTGGTTGTATACTGCGAACTTTGGCTATAGTTATGCACTGCGGCAAGATAGAGCAGCTGCGATCGCGCGTAATGGTAAAGGTCAAACTAGCTTATACGTTGTCAATGATAGCAATCAAGTATTTATCGACCCCTACAACGAACAAGCCAAACGCGACTACTACCGCTTAGTACAAGAAATTTTACGTCGTCGTCCTGATGGTATCTTATTTGACTACATCCGTTATCCCCGTCAAGGTGGTAGTAATTCCATAGCCACCAAAGTCACAGATTTATGGTTATTTACTCAAGCTACCCAAGAGGCTTTATTTCGTCGCGCCCAAAATAACAAAGGATTAGAGTTAATTCGGCGATTTTTAAGTAAAGGATACGTCACAGCTGGGGATATTAGCGAAGTTGATCAACTCTATCCCCAAGAAAATGAACCTTTATGGCAAGGACGTACACCACCTACAAAAGAAAAATCTCTCCTGTCTGCTAACGAGAGACAGCCGCTCCTACAATCAGAATTATGGTTGTTAGCTGTAGCCCATGCCATGCAAGGTATTATCGATTTTGTTACCTTAGCTAGTCACCCAGCTAAACAACTTGGTATTCCCTCCGGTGTGGTATTTTTCCCAGAAGGCAATCAAACAGTAGGACAAGGATATGATTCCCGGTTGCAACCTTGGGATCAGTTTCCTAATTCCTTGCAGTGGCATCCCATGTCCTATGCAACTTGTGGTAACGTTAGCTGTATTGTGGAACAGGTGCAACGGGTGTTGAGTTTTGCCCAGCCAGGTACAAAAATTATTCCAGCTTTAGCAGGGAAATGGGGAGAAGCGGTGAGTAATCGTCCCTCCTTAGAAGCACAAATGCAAGCATTACAGAAATTTGCCCCAAAATTGCAAGGAGTGAGCCATTTTGCTTATTCTTGGCAGTATCCTGAAGATGATAGCGATCGCAAATTCTGCCGTTAGTAGATGTGAACAATACGAGGAGGGTGAGTAAGAAGTAATGAGTAATGAGTAATGAGTAATATAGCCTTTCTTACTCTGCTGAAGTACAAATCTCTGCGTACCTCTGCGCTTTACTTTGCGCCCCTTTGCGTTTCAAAATATGATCTGTACCTCACTTAACTGGGAATTGCTATAAGTAAGAAGTAACTATTGCAATTGAAATTCATCAAACTTGACGACTTCTGAATCTGGTTTGCGGGTATCAAAACGATAGCTACTAACTTTACCTGCTGCCGTTTCAAATATACTAAAAACTGTAATATCATTACTAGCAACATAGGGCAGAGCTTCACTATCTTCACCCACCAAAGCATTAATTGTAGGTAAGACCGGTTCTAAACCATTCGGGTCGCCTGTGGCGGTATAATCTTCTTGATAACCAAAGGGTACTTGTCGCTTGTTATTACCCCAAGCCGCACCATAGGAGTTACCAACATTTGATGTTTCTAAAAAGTGCATTCCTTGAGGATTAACGAAGCGATTCCATAAATGGGAATGTCCATAAAAAACTAGTTGCACTTGAGCCGCTTCTAGTAAAGGCATGACATCGCGTATTATATAATCTGAGGATTTGGGATACTCATAACGCACGGCTGTAATTTGTCCTTCCCTGTCCCGTTCGATAATTTGTACAGGGTTGGTGTAGGGGGGTACAATATTATCACCCAAAGTATGGGGCGGGTGGTGAAACATGACAACTTTGTATTTTGCTTGTTGAAATTCGGGGCTATTGAGTTCTTTGGCTAACCAATTATATTGCTGACTACCTTGATGAATTGGCTCATAAATTAGCTGTCCATAACCCCAATTTTCGGGCTGATGTAAATCTTTTTCTACTTCTTTATATCTCCCTTTATAGGATGCTTCTAAATTAGGAGTCCGCCACATATTAGTAATGTACAGTACTACCAAACGGACATCACCAAAAGTCACTGCATAATATTTTTTACCTCCTTCTTCGCTTTGGGGTAAAGTCAAAATTTCTTCATAGGTGTAGGTATTAAATGAGTGATCAATTAAAGATTTACCACTATATAATCTTTGGGCAACATCGCGGGGAATTGTATCATTAAATTCAGCATCTAAGTTATCGGTTCTACCTAATCTACCCATGACTTCATGATTACCAATACAAGTATACATGGGGGCGTACTGAATGATTTTACCGCCAGTGTAAGTTGTCTTTGTGCCATTGTGTTCCATTTCATAATGAGCGCGACCTTGCAAACCAGGAAAAAACGCATTTCCCCGGTTATCATCAAACCATTCTGAGGCGCGGTCTGGAACGTTAACTAAATCACCAGCGAACCATACAGCATCTACTTGTCCTACAGTTTCCACAACTTTTTGCAGATTTGCTGGGGTCATGGGTTTAAGTTGGTGGTCTGAGGTGAGGAGAATTTTTAGGGGTGTGTTTGGTTCGGGGGTGGGTGCAAGGGTAAACACATCGCTGCTGATACTTTGTTTATCTTCTCTGATACTGGTGACACGATAGTTAACCCGCACCCCAGGAGTTAACCCAGTCACCTCGGCTTCATGTCGCCAGATGTCACGCTTGAGGGGTTGTTGATAAACTTGTCCTGTTTGGGTTTGGTTAGCGACGCGTGAGTTTTGGTCTTCCCGTGTGCGGCTAAGTTTGGTGGTAGCGGCTGGGGTAGTGTGCTGTAAATTGTCCCCATAGGTGACTGTATGTTGATTACCAGCAAACTCAGTAAACCAGACTACTTTGACTGAATTGGCTGTTGGTAGTTGTAAAAATGGGTCTGTCAGTAGTTGTGGTGGGGAAGTCATAGTTGTTTGGCTAAATGAACGCGCAGTTATGAGGGTAAGGCAGAGAAAAAATAGGATTATAGACGTTAGCAGTTTCATTCTTAACCTTACTGGTGCGATCGCTCTTATGATAATTCTTAATTCGTAATTACGAAAGTTTTGCCAATTTTTAGTTTTAAATATTACTTTAACGCTGTTATTAATACGGATACAGACAGATAATGGAATCCAGAGGCTTTTTGACCTGAGATATAGAGATGATTACATTTGAATCTCAAAACATGACAGATTAGCCAACATTAAAAAAAACAGTGAAATATTTCCTTAATTGTCTTAACTGTCCTTGTCTTTTTACTTACAAAAATGATATTCAAAGTTTCACTGTTTAAAATATTTTCTAAGGAAAATGAATAAATTAGCTCTTGAACCATACATCTGGAATCGCAAGTATGAATCCATGCCACGCGAAGAATTATATGTGGTACAAAAAAACCGACTAATAAGATGTGTAGAAAGAGCTTATGAACACATACCCTTTTACAAACAAAAGCTTGATGCTGTTGGCGTACATCCTAGTCATATTCAGTCTGTAGAAAATATTTCCTTGCTTCCTTTTACCACCAAAGCTGATTTACGCAACGAGTACCCATTTGGAATGTTTGCAGTTCAAATGGATTCAATTATCCGACTTCATGCCTCTTCTGGGACTACTGGTAAACCTACAGTTGTTGGTTATACTCATAACGATTTAAACTTATGGTCAGAACTAACGGCACGAGCATTAGCAGCTAGTGGTGCAAAACCAGGGATTATCGTCCAGAACACTTACGGTTACAGTCTTGCCACTGGTGGGCTTGGCTTTCATTACGGTATTGAACGCATTGGTGCTACAGTAGTTCCTGCTTCTGGCTCTTCACCTCAACGGAATTTAACACTTTTACAAGATTTTAGCAGTGGCATTATATTGAGTACTCCTAGCTACATCTATACTATAAGTGAAGTAGCCGAAAAAGAAGGTATTGATTTACGTTCATTGTCTATTTCTGCGGGGATTTTTGGTGCTGAATCATGGAGTGAAGGTTTACGAGATGACATTGAAAAACGTTGGAATATAGTAGCCTATAATACTTATGGATTAAGTGAAGTGATTGGGCCAGGAGTAGCTCACGAGTGTCCTCATCGAGTTGGTCTGCATATTTATGAAGATCACTTTATTCCAGAAATTATTAACCCAGAAACAGGGGAACAAATGAAAGAAGGAATATATGGGGAGCTTGTATTAACAACTATTACTAAAGAGGCTACACCCCTAATTCGCTACCGAACTGGTGATATTACACGGCTATTTCATGAACCTTGCGCTTGTGGTCGAACTCTCATAAGAATGGATCGTGTTAAGGGTCGTATTAATGACCTAATTAGAATAAAAGATAAAACTTTCTTTCCTGCGAAAATTGAGGACGTTTTATTGAGATTACCTGGTATCATACCTCAGTACCAGATTGTGATTGACGATCATATCAATTTAATTGATGACATTGAAATTTGGGTTGAAGTTTCTGATTCAATTTGGCAAGAACAAACTTTACTTATTGAGCTAGAGCAGCAATTAATATTCAACTTTGAACATCATTTAGGGATAACTGCTAAAGTCAAGTTGATGCCACCACAAAGCTTACCTCGTAGTGAAGGAAAAGCAAAACGTTTAGTTAGGAGAAGTCAAGTTAATACAGGATCTTAAAGCATAAAGTGTAGCCCAGCAGAAGTGTTTAGCACATCTACGCCGTCACTTCAAAAAATTAATTCAACTTCCTGGCCTTCACAACCAAGCCATTGGTGCAACGTTTGTTGATTTAATT
Organism: Aliinostoc maniaoense; assembly: GCF_058172895.1. Lineage (NCBI taxonomy): Bacteria > Bacillati > Cyanobacteriota > Cyanophyceae > Nostocales > Nodulariaceae > Aliinostoc > Aliinostoc maniaoense. Next base: position 1,682,761 of record NZ_CP187952.1, read on the forward strand.
GATGAAGCTTTTAGGCATTACGCCATCTGGTTTGAGACTCTTGACTGCGCTAGTTACAATGATTGGGTCAATCAATTCAAATCTAAGTTGCACTCCTCACTCAATGAGTGGATTGATTTAGCAGGGGCTACCGCAGGCCAGGTTTTACGCTCTTTGCGAGATAAAGCTCATCAATGGTGGTATTTCCTTGATCATCCTGAAGTCCCTCCTGATAACAATCAGGCTGAACGCTCGCTGCGTTTAGCTGTGACAAAACGCAAGGTTAGTGGTGGTTCCCGTTCAATGGAGCGGTTTCAACATACTGCCAATTTGTTGACGGTGGTGCAGACTTGTCGCCGTCAAGGTCAGTCTGTAGTTGATTTTTTTGCACAAGCTCTAATTGCTGACTCTAATGATAGTCTGTCTCGTCCTTCTTTGCTTCCCCAATATTAGACCTGAATCCTTACGTTGATGTGAGTTTTGCAGCTAGAAAGGGAAAACTAAACTTAGTTGAATGTCAATAGCTCTTAAGAAATAAATTTTGAGGCTTCGCTGACTTTCCTTTCACCAAGTGCTATTGATTAGCTTCTATGTAGATTTTCAGGAACTCCATCATCATGCAAACATCTTCGCTTGACCATCAAGTACAGTCTTTAGAATTACCAATTGAACGCGATCAATTTCTCTGCACTATCATTCGAGAATTGGCAGGAACTTTACAAGATGTTGTTGGTATTAAAGAGGCAGCAGGATTTTTGAATGTAGTCGGCTATCGAACAGGACAACACGTTAATCAGATATATCATAACGGTTTGCAACTATCTAATCTTTCGGGTGAGCAGGTAACTGCTGTCCTTGTAGATTGGAAACGCTGGATTCAAGGTGACTTTTACGTAATTGAAGAAAGTGATGAAAAGATAGTTTTAGGCAATCGCAAATGTCCCTTTGCCGAGCAGGTAGAAGGGCGCGAAGCGATGTGTGTCATGACATCTAATATTTTTGGTGCGATCGCAGCAGATAATCTCGGCTATGCCAGAGTTGAGTTAAAAGACACAATCGCTAGAGGCGCAAAGGAATGCATAGTTGTGTCCCTAGTTCCTGGCTTCCCAATCCCAAGCAGATATATAGAACTCATATTTGCTTTCTAAAAAAAAGTAAGTACACTCCTAATTCTTCTTATTTGTTCCCTGTTTTCTGTTTTCTCCCTACAAAAATAATTTGATGAATCGAAACGGATTCCTATAGTATGACAACAACTTCAGAAACTGGATTGATTTTGATTGTTGATGACAACCCAACAAACTTATCCGTTCTTTCTGCGGCTTTGAGCAGTGCTGGTTTTAAATTCCGAGTAGCAGTTAATGGAGAAAGTGCGATCGCACAAGTCGAACGCAACCCTCCAGAGTTAATTTTACTAGATGTGCAAATGCCAGGAATTGACGGATTTGAAACCTGTCGTCGCCTGAAAGCAAATCCGGATAGTCAAAATATTCCGATAATTTTTACCACGGCTTTAGGACATATAGATAGCAAAAATAAAGGATTTTCTCTAGGTGCCGTCGATTATATACCTAAACCGTTTTCCCAAGAGGAAGTTATCGCTAGAGTGCGCGTACATTTACAACTGAAACGGTTGACCGAATCATTAGAACAGCAACTTAGCGATCGCACTATTGCTTTACAACAAGCTCAGATTCAATTAGTGCAGCAAGAAAAACTGTCAACACTCGGAGAGTTAATCGCCGGAGTTGCTCACGAAATTAATAATCCGATTAGCTTTATCTCCAGTAATATTAAACATTTAGAAGAACACATTGCCTCTATTACCGAAATTCTGCGACTTTATCAACAAGAATATCTCCATCCCTCAGATCAAATTACAGATGCCAGCGAGGAATTGGATATAGAATTTGCCCTACAAGATATAGTGAAAATTATCGACTCATTCAAGTTAGGTACAGATAGACTGACAAATCTATCTCTCTCACTCCGCAACTTCTCCCGTGCAGATGTTGACACTAAACAACCTGTAGATTTACACCAAGGGCTTGATAGTACGTTGCTGATTTTACAACATCGCCTGAAAAGTTTAGGCGATCGCCCTCGCATCGAAGTTGCCAAATCTTATGGCCAGTTACCAGAGGTTAATTGTTATCCAGGGCAAATCAACCAAGTGTTCATGAATATTCTGGCCAATGCCATTGATGCCCTTGATGAAGCCATGATTCATGGCAAAATGAACGCTTCTATCCCCCAAATCCAAATTACAACAGAGTTAGATGCTCAAAATTGCGTCATCATTCGGATTGCTGATAATGGCATGGGTATCCCTGACTTAATTCAAGAGCGATTATTTGAACCTCTATTTACGACCAAGCCTGTCGGTAAAGGCACTGGACTGGGTTTATCAATCGCCCATCAAATTATTGTAGAAAAACACAATGGCACATTAGCAGTAAATTCTCAGCCTGGTCAGGGAACTGAATTTACTATCAAAATTCCTAGCAAGGAGTAGGGATTGGGGATTGGTAATAGTCATTTCCCCTTCCCCATCTGCCTCATCCTTTCAAGGGTAAGTTTTTCAGAATCTCAAAAATAGTTGGGAAAATTCTCAATCTGTACTTTGAGATGGTAATCATATAAGGCCAAATCAGTGATTCATCCAATGATGTTGACATTATTTAAAGACTTCTATTTAATCGGTTTCATTCCCCACGGACATTGTTATCTCTGGCAAACAGGGTTAGTATGGCTCAACATCATAGGGGATGCAACAATCGCCATATCCTATTATTCAATTCCTTGTCTACTGGTTTACTTTATTTTCCAACGCAAAGATGTTCCTTTCAACGGAGTTTTTCTGTTATTTGGTGCTTTTATTATTGCCTGTGGTACAGGACACCTAATGGAAATTTGGACATTATGGTATCCAGACTATTGGATTGCAGCCGGACTGAAAGCCTTCACAGCTTTAATTTCCATATACACAGCATTTGCATTAGTTTATCTCATTCCCCTAGCTTTAAAACTACCCAGTCCTGCACAGTTAGAAGCTGCTAATCAAGCGCTAAAAAGTGAAATTGTAGAGCGTAAGCGAATAGAACAGGAGTTACGTATAGCAGAAGAAATTGCTACCAACTCTAACCAAGCTAAAAGCGAATTTCTGGCTAATATGAGCCACGAACTACGGACACCCCTCAATGGCATTCTGGGTTATACACAAATTCTACAACGCACAGAATCCCTCACCGAAAAAGGACACAAAGGTGTAGATATTATTCAGCAGTGTGGTTCCCATTTGTTGAGTCTAATTAATGATGTACTGGATCTTGCCAAGATTGAAGCAAGAAAGCTGGAACTGAACCCGATTGATTTCTACTTTCCGGCATTTATTGACAGCGTGACAGAAATTTGTCGTATCCGCGCAGAACAGAAAGGTATTGGGTTTTATGTGCAACTATCAGCAGATTTACCTGTCGGAATTCGTGCTGATGACAAACGTTTACGTCAAGTTTTGATCAACCTACTTGGTAACGCTATTAAGTTTACAGAAAAAGGTAGTGTCAATTTCAAAATTGAAGTTAAAGCTACTCAAGAAGAATTTCAGAAATTACCAATTCACAAAATTAGATTTGAGGTAACGGATACTGGAGTTGGGATGAACCCTGAGCAACTACAAAAAATCTTTTTACCTTTTGAACAAGTAGGAGAACAGAAACGCCAGATTGAAGGTACAGGGTTAGGACTGGCAATTACCCACAAAATTATTACATTGATGGGTAGTCAAATAGAAGTGAAAAGTAAGTTTGGTCAAGGTAGCAGTTTCTGGTTTGAGCTAGAACTACCAGAAGCTAAAGATTGGGCAAAAGCTTCGAGAGCAATTCCTCAGGGAACTGTTGTTGGTTATGAAGGGAAAAAGCGAAAGATTTTAGTAGTGGATGACAGATGGCAAAACCGCTTGGTAGTAACCAATTTACTAGAACCAATTGGATTTGTAGTCATAGAAGCTAGTAACGGTAAGGAAGCTCTATCACAATTAAACAGTCATCAACCAGACTTAATTATTACTGATTTAATGATGCCTTTAATTAATGGATTTGAATTCATTAATCAGTTACGTCATTCTTACCAGTTCGAGAAGACACCTGTTATTGCCTCTTCAGCTAGTGTTTTTGAAACCGATCAATATAGAAGCATAGATGCAGGTGCAAATGCATTTTTACCAAAACCTGTAGATGCTGAAATGTTGCTAGAAGTACTGCGAAAATATTTGCTATTGCAATGGATATATGATGATAAAGCTAAGAAAAATAATGTATATCATGCTGCAAATACAGATAATCAAGAAAATATAACTCCTCCTACTATTGAAGTTTTACAACAGTTAATGGAACTAGTAAAAGATGGCGATATTGAAGGAATTTTAGAGATAGCGCAGCAAATTTCTATATTCGATGAGAAACTAAATAAATTTGCTGGGCAAATTACTCACTTCGCTAGTAATTTCCAAATCCAACTTTTGGAAGAATTTGTACAACAATATCTACCTATAAATTGAAAATGGGCATGGGGCAATTCGCCCCAAACTTACACATCACTTGTGTACAACTTATGGAGAGCGATTTTTTTCGGGGGAGATGGGCAACAAGCAGGGGACTGAAAAATCAATCATCCCAAAGACCTTGAAACTTGGTAGACGCAAGTTCGGTGTAACGAACAGTATGCTGAATATTTTTATGCCCCAAATAACTCTGAATTGTTCGGGTATCAATGCCTCGATTAGCCAAATAATAACCCGTTCCATGCCGTAGCATATGAGCATGAACAGGAAAAGGTAAACCGGCCAACTCACCAGCCCGCTCAACAATGCCGGCGATCGTATCATGTGCCAACGGGCCACGTCGAGAAGACTGGAAAATGTAGGGACTTCCCACGGGCCACCACAGTCTTCTGGAGGACAAGCGCGTTTACCATCAATGCACACTGGATAAAAGCAATTTGATTTTGGCGTGAGAATTGCTTCAACTCGAATTTGATGCTGCCAGTTATCACGCCCCGTCATATTCGTATAAAAAACGCTCTCGCATTCGCCAGCCAAAGTCTGATAATTTCACTTCTTCTGGAGCGTCAGAAAACTCCATTCCACCAATTTTGGCAATCCCGTAATGCTTACCGTGAATTACAAAGCGATGTAGATGGGAATCAGTCCATCCCATTACTATCTGCATGATGTAGTGCAAATCGGCGATTGTGCTGTCGCTCTTGATTTTGACTCTACGCCAAATCATGGGACTGATGCCCAGGATAAAAATGTGAAGCTGGTAGATAACAAGTTGATCAGAATCGCTCATTGGGTCATCTTACCGCATTGCCAGCCCCATCTCCCCCGAAAAAAATCGCTCTCCTATAACGGTTCGCTTAACGCTAACCCAAATACCAAACTTCCCCTTACCTTCGATTGAGCGGCACTCTCGCACGGTTAGGCTTTCATGGTCTGCACTCCATCAGTTTCATTACTTACTACTGATGTGACCGGGGTCTGTGACCCTTTTATGTGGGGACTGAAGGGAGGGAACTTCAGGAGGAGACGGCTCCTCAGTAAAATAAGCTACTGCCTCTACGCACAACTTTCACGTCGCGCATCTCGGCTCAATACCTATTACTACTGATCAATTTTTTATCAAAGACGAAATTAGGGGGATTTTTTCAGGATTAATATCCGGCAATATAATATATGTAGTCAAGTTGTTTCATTGCTTGCAGAACTTCATGAGTTGAGCGCAACATAAACAAAGCTGCGCCAGTTACTAAACCAATGACAGCACAATCTGGACTAATAATATGTGCCAAGATGTAACCTAAAGTCAAATTGAGTAACAGAGCAGGGATAATACTTTTAATGACAATAATTGTTTGATTGAGACTGAATAACAATATTGCATTCAATAAGCCGATAACAAAAAATAAATAGCCTAATGAGCCAAACAAAGACTTTAAGTTGGTTTCTAAACTCCAATTTGTGAGTTTAAGAAATCCCAATGTTCCAGCCATACATAATGCAAAAAAAATAATAGTTATACCTATGGTTAACCAGTAACGATAAAATAATTCACCATAAAAATTACTGATTTTTTCGATATTCATATCTTTGGTATTTCCATACCAGTAGCGAATAAATTGATAACCCAAATATTCCACCAGGGGAACTAGCAAAACAAAATTAACCAAGGCTAAATCCATTGCTTGCTGATATCCAGCATCAATGGCAAAGACTAACCCAAAAGCCGGATTTACAGCCCATCCTGCGATCATGCGATCGCCAAAAATAAAACTAAAATAAGCTATTCCGTAAAAGAAATAAGGAGATAGTAAGTACACCAGCGAACTTAATCGCGGTAATGGAGCTTTCGCACCACTAATTTGACCTGTTTGATTATCTTTACCAAGTCCAAAAGCAACTAAGCAGATTACTACTATTAAAGTGGCAAACATACTGATAATTTGGGCTGTCAGCGCATCTAGATTTACCCAAACTCTTAAAAATACAAACAGTATGCTTAAACCTAGCATAATTAACGGTGGAAACCAGCGTAATTGAATACCCAATGCTGCTAACAACATCCAAAGTAAACTCAACACTAAATAATACAAAGCAGCTAGCATCAAATATTCATCAGCAAACTGACCCTGATAAAAACCAAACCATAGACCAAACAAACCTAAAAGAATACTAGTAGCTGTACCTAAATAAATAATAGGGAAACAGACTCTTCTACCTTGCATTGGCTCACCCAATTTCAGGTAAAATTCTCCTCTACGGCTAATCATCTGGACAAATCCTCCACTAATTGTCAGACTTGCCATCGTTGCCAAAGTGATTAGTGAAGCTAGTTCAGGTGGTAATAACTGAGATTGGTTATCGATATGGAGAGACTCTAAAAGCAATATCAACAGTAAAGGTAAAGCATAAACAAAACTTTGAGAGAATTGCTCAATAAATATTTGTATCTCATGAATGAGATGCCGCCAAGCATTTTTTCGCTTTAATTTTGATTTTGATGTTGGAGATAATTTGTAATTATCATAAACATACTTACCCAGAGATAAAGTATCTGCAAAACCAAATTCCTGACGAATAACTCTATCTGTATAACCTAATGATTCTATAATTGCCGTTACTTGCCAAAAATCAGCCATTTCTGAACTTACTTCTGAAATAGCTAGAACTAGCTCACATATTTTTTCATCTTGTGAAATCATAATTTTATATTTTATATTTAAATCAAACAGAAAAGTTAGTTATACCAATTTAATGTGCAACTTCACATTAAATTGGTATTACATTCAAGTTGTGAGTATTGCAATTACCCATTCAGCACTATAGAAAAAAATGAGGATAAATGTTGTATGTAAACAGTCATACAACAGATTTCAATTTTGCCCGTTCGTAGAATAATGTAGAGACGTTGTATAACGTCTCTACATCATTGATTTACCATAACTTCACAGAAAATTGGTATAAGAGTTCATCATCTCACAATATACAGATCAAACTCACTCTAGAATTTGTTTAACTTACATAGGTAAAACTGCTACTATTCAGGCTCAAATTATTAAATATGTCAAAAAGTCCAACGTCAATAACACCAATTAGTTCATCTTGTCCACCAGTAGTTAAATAAAGTTTCCTATGGTAACCAAAGGATAAATTAAATAATACACCACTAAGTTTATAGTTTGAGGCACTACCATAAAGTTGAATTTTATCTCCCTCAGAGATACTAAAGTCCTTAATTAGTGCATAATCATTTGTTCCAGATGTACTATTATTACCGTCATTGTAGTAAGCTTTATTTTTATCGCCCAAGATAAATAAATCGCCGTAACCATCACCATATAAGGTATCTATTTCCCCTGCGCCTGCCAAAATGTCGTTGGGGTTTACACCAATCAAGGTATCAACTCCTGAGTCACCATGTAATGTGTCACTACCACTACCACCTATAAGAGTGTCGTTATTTGACCCACCGGATAAATTATCATTCCCAGCTTCTCCATAAATCAGATCGTCCCCATCACTTCCCCAGACATAATCTCTACCATCGCCAGCATAAATGAGGTCATTACCATCGTAGGAATAAATGATGTCATCGCCACCAAAGCTGTTAATGATATCTCTACCATTAGTCCCGAAAATAGTGTTATTTGCAGACGTACCATTAATGATATTGCCGACAGGATTGACAGTCACACTAAAAGTATCATCAACAGTTTTGCCATTAGATGTACCACGAATAGTTAGTTGTGCAGTACCGAATTGATTAGGTAAATATTGCAAAGTTAAAGAATTACCCACAATATTGGCATTAACTAAGGAGTTATTACTATTAGCTAAAACCGACTTAGTAATGGCGTTAGAATCGTTGTCAATGTCAGTAAAGATACTACCTAAATTAATAATGGTATTAGCAGAACCTTGATTAACAACTACATCGGCAATTGGACTTGCTACAATTGGCGCATCATCTATAGATGCAACGTTCACTGTCAATGTATCATCAACAGTTTTGCCATTAGATGTACCACTAATCGTAATTGTGGCTGTCCCAAATTGGTTGGGTAGATAAGCCAGCACCAAATTATTGTTAACAATGCTGGCGTTGACTAAGCTACTGTTGCTATTAGTTTTAACGGTCTTGATAATGCTATTGGTATCATTATCAATATCAGTGAAAACATTACTTAAATTAATCACCGTATTGGCAGCATCTTCATTGACGCTGACATCGGCAATGGGGTTGGCTACTGTGGGAGGGGCATCAACACTTAATCTTACTCTGCCAGTATGTTGGGTAAGACCGCTAAAATTCATCGTCAGAATCTCGCCGTTGAGATTCGTACTGCTTGCACCTTCAGTAGTAATATTTAGTCCAGTGGGATTTTTTAAATCTAAGAGAACTTTTCCTTCACCAAAGAATGTAAATTCTAAATCTGTGCCATTACCAACAAGAGAAGTTAATTTAGCACGCATTGGCAGGTCAATAATACGGGTAACATCATCTTGAACTGTTCCCAAATTGATGGTAAATTGACCACCGTTGGCAGGTAAAAAGACTGTATCTTTATCGTAGGCATACCAATTATTTACACTTTTGATCGTTTGAGTTGGATCGATATTCAGACCAAAATTACCCACATCAGTAGCTACAACATTGGCAGTAATCGTATTCCCACTACTATCAATAAATAACTTTGATTTCTCAAAAGTTTTGATGCGGTTACTCAAATCACTCGCAGTGATAAATTCTGTATTATCGTTGTAAACCTTGGCCAGAAAATTAGTAAACATGGCCTGAGTGTAAGGTGAGGGAAGATTATCACCTGTATCTGTGTCCCAGACTGTTGGGCCATAATCATGCCACGGAAAATGAATAATGGCTTGGGCTGCATGATTTGTTAAACCAGTGTATTCTTTCAACCATTCTGCTTCTGCCTGTTGTGGTGTTAACTTGCGAAATTCCACCAGCGAAAAGTCAAAGGACATATTGGGAGCCAAATAGACATAATCGCTACCCGGAAACATAAAACCAAAAGCATTGGGATAACCTGCACCTACACTGGAATAACCACCAGAAACATAGGATAAGTATTTCTGAAGTTCTTGGGAAACCTTTACACCTTCTGGGTTTCCGGGAATCGCTCCTCCTAAGACTTGAATCCCTAATTGTTGCTGAATGACTAATTTAGATTGATTAAATTCAAACTCTAATTGTGCTGGCGTTAATTGATCTGTGAAGTCTGGGTGAGTATAAGAATGGGTGCCAATTTCGTTTTGTAACGCTAATATTTGGTCATAGTAAGGCTTGGAGACAGCCCAATCGGTAAATTGTCTATTTGCTGGATTGTTACCGACATTGATGTAGTATGAGCCTACAAAATTATAGTCATTTTTCCATTGTGTCAGGATAGGTAGCAAGCGATCGTAAATTCCAGGAGCGTTTCCAGCAGGATTCACATCATCAGCTTCCTGAGACTGATCCATATCATTGCGAGAAATAAAAATACTCGCATCTCGGCTCATATTTAAAGCCACTTTGGGTTTATTGTCTAATACCACCCATTCCAATGCTTGCCAGACTAAATTATTATCACCCATGAATCCTTCAGTGGCAAAATGCACATTTCTGCCACCAGTTTGCGTCGCTAGAACAGCATTGTTTTTCTGTCCATTCACCGCAAAATCTGCGAGAAGTATGGGTGTATTATTGTCAGTAGGATCTACATCACCATAAGTATTAAAAAATATACCATTATAAGCACGAATGGTCTCGTCGGCAGAGTACCCTTGCATAACTGGATGAGTAATATTCTCTGCGTTGAGAATGCCATTCACAGGGCCACCACCACCTGTTCTAGTCAAATTCAGCAACTGCTTCATCCGGATATAGGAGTCTCCGGCTAGAGCATTATTATTTTCGTCGTTTGTTAAGAAATCTCCGGCGGTAATGAGCCCAATGTTGTATTTATAAACTGCATCGGTGAGTGTATTTTGAATTGCATTTAGCTTCGCTAAAGGTACATTGCGGAAAGAAGGAAATATCAGTGCGTCATAATTGACAATTTTATTGATATCCGTTAAGTCATTCTCTGTGAGGATATCAAAGGGAATACCCGCCTGCATCGCTTGGCTTTGCATGGACAGGAAAAGCTGATTATAGGCTTTGTCTTGGAAGAAGTTTTTGGCAGTAGTTTCTGAGAAAACAATACCTACTTTTTTACTTAAATCTGTCCTTGTTGGTAAAACTGAAACTGAATATTTTTGAGCAGAATAATTAGACGGTAAAAATGTTTGATTATTAATATCTATTAATACATCAATTGCTTGTGGTGTGCCATTCAGGGACGATATTGGAACGGCAAATTCCACTATTTGATTATTACTACCATAAGCATAGTTTAAAGGGCCACTGACTAAATTTTGTCCTGCTCCTCCTGTGTAGAGGTAGGGTTGAGCATCTGTAAAGAAGTTAATGTTATATTCTGCTCCCCCAATTCCAGTCTGACCAAATATTTGATAGCCTGTAGTGGTGTTTCTGTCTGTGTTTAGCCATACTGTCGTACCAGCACCTATCGCTTGGCTATTTGATTTAAAAGCAAAAACATAAGCGTCTCCTGCGTACTTCCCATAGAGTTCATATCCTGGTTGCCCTGTGCCAGGAATAAAATCTAATCTGTCAGCAGATGTCCAATCAATTAAGTTACCATCAAGGCTGATATTACCGTAGGTAGCTGCTAGCTCTAATATTCTGGCTTGACCATCAATGATGACATTAGTAGTATCATTCTCACTTTTCAGTGCTGCAAGTTGAGATGGAGATAGCTCTTGACCTTGGACAACTGCTGCAAAAATAGCCCCTTCATCGCCCTTTGCATCTTGGATATTTATCTGATAATCTATATAGTGGCCTAGTTCTTCTATTAAAACATCAACACTTTTATCAGCATGACTTAAAAGTGTCTGCGATAAGTAAATCGTATTATTAAAACTACCAAAAGCCCCTTGTCCACCATTAATTTCTGACGAGTCAACAATTTTAATATTCGGGATGTTTGTATAGTTGATTAATCCCTGAATTACAGTCTGAGCTTTTTCCTCATCCCAAGTATCGCCAAATACCAGATTCATTCTTTGGTAATAATCTTGAGAAACGAAAAACTCACTAATATTGTTGATAGCTCTTTTTAGTAATTCTTGAAGATCAATCAATATCAAATCATTACTCATCTTTTAAAGTCCTTAACAAGTAAAATTTTAAAAAAACGACAGAAATCAGCAATGCCAAATAATTACATAATTTGGCTATTTATCTTTAAATATAAATACCGACGTTACTTCCTGTTACTTCCTTGTGATTTAAACTTGTAACCAAATTCCTTGTTTTCTCCAATTTTGCTCCAGCAGAAATTTTTCTAGCATCTGTGGAGAAATAATTGATTTGTGTACGAGAATTTCTCCTAATTTCTGTTTGGTTACTGATTGCTCTTGTAACGCCTGTGTTAATTGGGTTTGGGAAATAATTTTATGTTCTAACAATAAAGCACCTAACTTAAAATTTTGTCTGGCTATATTTTTTTCTAATGTCGCTAGAGTTATTAATTTTTGCTCCCACATTAAGGCTGTTGAGACAATAGTTTCTAAACTGTTATACTTTGGTTCCCAACCTAAAATAGTGCGAATTTTATGAGCATTGGCTACAACACAAGCTGGATCTCCTACTCGTCGTTGGCTCTCAACTACAGGAAAGTCTACTCCAGAGATTTTCTGCACCATATTTAGGACTTCCCGTACACTGTAGCCTTGACCATAACCACAGTTGAATATTTGGCTATCATTTCCTGCTTCTAAATAATGCAAGGCATCTACATGAGCCTTGGCTAAATCTTCAACATGGATATAATCTCTAATTCCAGTTCCATCTGGAGTAGGGAGGTCTGTGCCGAAGATATTGACAGAGGAACGACGACCTAAAGCTGCATCACAAGCTACTTTAATTAGGTGTTCTGCTTTCTTCGCAGACTGACCCAACTTGCCTGTAGAGTCTGCTCCGGCGACATTAAAGTAACGCAAAATTATGTACTTTAATCCAGATGTCCGGGCAAAGTCTTGGATAATTTGTTCACTCATAAGTTTGGAGTGACCATAGGGGTTGATGGGTTTAGTCGGGGATAACTCGGTTATTTGCCGTTGTTGAGTTTGTCCATAAACTGCGGCTGTGCTAGAAAAAATGAATTTTTTGACATGAAATAATTGACAACAATCTAATAAATTTAGTGTGTTAAAAGTATTATTCGTATAATAGGTTAGAGGTTTAGCAATTGACTCTCGTACAGATATATGAGCTGCAAAATGCAAAACTGCATCGAATTTATGCTGGCTAAAAGTTTGCAATAATAGGTCTTTATCTTCGAGGCTACCAATCGTTAATTCCCCATAAATTACTGATGCGCCTGAGCCTGTAGAGAGATTATCGTACACCACGATGTCATAGCCGGCTTCTCCTAACTGGCGGATTGTATGTGAGCCAATATAACCTGCTCCTCCAGTTACTAATATTTTTTTAGTCATTTTTTTATACCTGAAAGTTAATAAATATTTTTGAGCGTGCATTTTAAAGAACTACAGCAGTTTTGATGTACATGAAATACAAATCAACTGGTTCTGAGGCAGGAGGTGATACCAATTCAAAATTCATAATCCAAAATTAAGAAATCCATATTTTTGATTTTGCAAGGTTTTCTTAATTTGTATCTGTTTCATGATTTTAGTGAATTGGTATGAATCAGTGATGCGTACTTAGGAGATTTTCCCCATTAGCGACTGACATTTGCCATCAGGCGTGCCGGAGTCATGATAGTAAGTGCTGTCCTACGATAATGCTCCGCAAACAGTTCTGGCTTTACGCAACTTAAATGCTGATGAGCTTAAATCATGTGTGCAACATAAACTTTGCTAGATGTGAAAATGCTCACGATCTAACATCAATTGCCATGTTAATAGCTAGAAACTAGCCCATTCTTTTGTCTAAAAAGGGGTTGATTTAAAGAAATGTTCTAGCATTCAAGGTGGGCTTGAGTAATTTTAATGGCAACGCGATCGCCATCATTAAAATCTTTGTATAAAGGTATTTTTAGCTTTTGACATTCATTAGGGATTTACGATATTCAACAAGTATTCAGGACACAGCAAAGGAACTTGTCGAGTCTAGGAAAACACTTATTAACTTAGGGTTAAGCAGATATTAAAATAGTTCTGAAAAGTCAAGAGTATTGAAAATAAAGCAAATACTTTTTGCATTATTATCTAACTCTGAATAATTACAGATTTTTGCTTAATGGGTAGCTAAATTTTGTGTAAAGTTAACTACTACTTTTATATGTATCACGAATTACTCTAATAAGCAACAAATAATCAAGACTTTTTGACAAAAATAAGTAAAAGTCCTGAATTGACATAAAAATATCAGGATTTTTAATTTAAACATAAAATTTTTATAAAAAAAAATTGGTACTCAGAGTTAATTTATTTGCTAATGGTAAGATTTTTCTGATTTAGCAAGATTATCGTTTCAAGAAACTTAGAGGCTAGAGTATAGGTTTATATTTATTTAAGTTAAAAGAGCAGTCTGGTTGTGTATAATTATGAGTTTTTAGCGGCCATTTTCTACTAGCTGAGTATTTGATGAACTACTTTGTTGTCGGTAAAAATAATTGTGTTACCTTTGCAAACCTTCATTTTTGATTTGCTTACTACTATATGGGTAGCAATACTGCTGGTAATTTTGTTTTTTTGGCTACCCAGTCTCATTTTTGTGTTGCCCAATACAATTCCTTGGGTAAGTCGAATAGTAGCTGGTTGGACGCGAATGCTACTAGTGACATTGATTGGGGTGGGAATTTTAAGTGCCTTGCATTTGTTTAGCTGGTTAACTCTGGTAATTTTATATGGCAGCTGTTTTCTCCTCAGTTGGTTGCATCGCCATGATTGGCGTATCAAACAAAAGTGCAGTCTGATATTTCAAGAGATAGCATTTACTGTTTTAGATGCTCTAGACCAAGGCTTTCTACCTAAAATTAGTCAGGCTGTGGATGGGATGGGGCAAATTGCCAAAAAACAATTCCTGAATATTCAAAAAGTAATTGCGATCGCAATTACTCAAAACATCAAAGATATTCTACTACTGACGATAATTCTAACATTTGCTGTATTAGTTCGTTTTGAGTATCCTTTGCTAGAACTGCGTTTTACTAATCCCGACAGTTATGGCTTGCTGTTGACTACTAGACAAATCCTCGCCGGTGATGGGAATGCACAGATGCACTCTTTTCCAGCCTTTTCTGCTTTAGCTGCGGTCTTATCACTGTTGGGTGCTATTGATGCTATGCAGGTGATTCGCTTCCTCAGTCCTCTTTTGGGTTGTCTGTTGGTACTGAGTGTTGGCTATAGTATGGGTGTAATTGCTCACAGTAGAATAGCTGTCATGGGGGCGATGTATAGCTTAGGAGCTTATGTCTTCACTTCCCATATAGAAATCCCTCACTTTGCGCCGAATTGGGTACAACAATGGCTAACTACAGTCACAGGTAGTTTGAATGCCTCGTTAATTCGTCAATGGGCTGGGGGTGACTTAGAAATCGGGGTGATGTGTTTGGTTCTAGGTTTAGGGCGTGCTTGGGAAGCCTCTAGAACTCAACACCGTCGAGAAGCCTTGATTGATACAGTCTGCTGCTTGATAATTGTAGCTATCATTCAACCTCAGTTGCTGATTTTGGCATTATGTGGAGGAATCTGCTTTATTGGTGGTGGCAGATTTGCCCTGACTATAGTGACTATCATTTGGATAGTATTGGCATTGGTTTTAGCTCTACCGGAAAATCCCTGGGGATCGACAAACACTTTTTTAGTCACATTACCTGTAGGATTAAGCTGGGTTTGGGGACTCTTTTTAACTCTCACTAGCTGGCTGTTGAGTTGGATATTGGGTGTATGGTCTGAGATTGTATCGTTGATTTTGATGCTGGCGATCGCTATTAATTTTCTGTTGCCATTGCCTCCTAAAATCAGCTATCTAGAATATGATATGGCGGCGCGTAAGACTCTGGAACTGCGAGTCCGATTCCCCCTGAAGCGATGGATGATAGTTGCGCCCATTGAACAACTAGCCGAAAGTTATGGTGCAGGTTGGTATGAGGATATGGGCTTATTCGTGGAGAAGTATTCATCTCAAGTTAGTAAACCAAATTTTCACTTTCGTTATTCAGTACCTAATCTGTTTATCTTTGTGGAAAAACGACCCTTAGTCACTGGGCTAAGGGCAAGTCAATCACTCCCCTACTCGGTATTATCTGACCCTACCTATCGTTATTATCGTTCCTCGGCAGGTCGAGCCAGCCTACAATTTACGACGTTACAGATGTGTGAGACTTATCGTCACCTCCATGAACAAGATGTGGGGATTTATTATGAAGATCAGGATTTAAGGATCTATCAAGTTCAACTTCCTGAAGACCTTTGAGGGCTTCTAAATCAAAAAATATCCTATTGCTTGGTAAGTAGGGGAGTTAATTTCCTGAAGACCTTTGAGCTTTTTGATTTAAAGAGTGGATGTGATTTACTTCCTCTTGCCAGTAAGAGGGTAAGCTATTCCAAGGGTCTTTGTCAGGATGATCAGGGCTATCATCGGTGACATAGATATATTGAATATTACGTGCCACAGCCTGATTGATATGTTGTTTCATCGTCGCGGCATCAGGTACGGTGTGAATTAAACAGGAAAAATGCTGAGGCTGGTAATTTTTTAGATAGGGTTGAGGTTGGTATTGATCCCAAGCTGTGGAATAATTTTCAAAAATGACTAGAGTATCCCCTGCTGGTCGAGTTAGGTATCCTTGATCGGTTTGAGTCCCTTGGTTGAGTACGACCGTTTGCAGTTTGGGCTGAGTTTTAATATGTTTGTAAATATCTTGATAATAGTCGAGTTTGTCTAACCCACTGGCGGCCTCATCTAAGAAAATGCCGTCAAGCTGGAAATGTTTAGCATAGATATCAATATCGACTTTTACTTGCTTAATGTCACGCTTGCCGTAATTAGTAGCAACATAACCCAGGATAGTTACACCTCCTTGCTTGAGGTCTTGAATTCCTCTCGCATAATCTCTATTTGGTGGGCCGTTATCGGGGCCATTGTTGGGATTAATAATTGCGGTGATGGGGACTTGACGAGCCGCAGCAGCGACTTGCGGCCAAGTGTAAGTAGGGGGGTTGTACCAGGTGGGATAGGAATAGAGGGGAATGAGAATTTTCACCTGTGCAGTGGCAATTTCTGGCTTGATGGCACTACAAGCGAGGGAAGTTGTCAATAAAGCACCCATAATCAATTTTGTTGTAGTTTTGAAATCAAGATTCATATAGTGGGAAATGAGGGATTGGTGAGCCTAAGAAGGTTGGCTACTGTTATGTTTATTTCAAAGATGCGATCGCTAACTTTTTGATCCTATTTGTGTCAGTTCTTACCTGTTGTATAAGGTTGTAATAAGTATCTAAATGTGCATCTAAGAATTTTTGTTGAGTGAATAACTTCAGGGCGCGTTTATAGGCGCGCTGTCCGAATTTGTGTCTTTCAGATGCGGGTAATTCTAGTAGCTGCAAAATCGCCGCCGCTAAGGCTTGAGGACGATGGGCTTGTACTAGCAATCCTGTATCACCTAAAGCTTCACTCACTCCCCCCACATCTGTAGATACAATGGTGGCACCGGAGAGCATAGCTTCAATCAGAGCATAAGGAAAGCCCTCAGAAATACTCGACATAGCCACGACATCGGCCTCGCTATAAGCTCGCCAAGGTTCACTGGTAAATCCGGCAAAGTTAATGTTGGCTTCTAAATGCTCGGTGCGGACTAATTCTTGACATTGAGCAAAATACTTTTCGTCGGAAGGACGACCATAGAAACGGAATTCTACATTGGGGATTCTGTCGCGTACAATAGCGGCTGCGGCTATCAAATCTAGCTGACCTTTGAGGGGAAAAATCAAGCCCATGTTCATGACTTGAGGACGCTCTTTTGCTACCGGCGGGGTAGGATGAAAGACGTTGGGATCAGCCCCATTGTAAATTACCTTGATTTTCTGCTCAGGGACACCCCACCAACGTTCCCAACGAGCATTGTATTCACAAACTGGAGAAATCTGATCGGCGTAGTGATAGTTGAGTTTGACAATTGCTCCCATTAATCGATACAAGAATTGGCGTACAAATAGGGAGGAAATACTGCGATTTAAATTGAGATACTGCTCTCGGATATTGACCCCATGTTCGGTGAGCAGATAAGGTGTACCTCGTTCTAACTTGGCAATGATACAGGGTAAGCCACAAAAAGCGGCGGCTGAAGCATGGGTGATATCGGTTTGGGGAACAGGGAGATGAATGGGAATCAGAAACCGATATAGTAAGCGCATGGCTTCCGTTTGTTCGATGAGTTTGATGGTGGGAGGATTAACCAACGGATGCCAATCAGTAGCAGTTAAACGTTGAAAAGTTGACCATACCGGTTTGGACTCCATCGTTTTGTGGTAGTCATAAAGCTGAAAATATTTGTGGATTGCCAGGACAATATAGCCCAACTGTTCAATATCTGATTCGGCTAAAAGAACTGCTGTTAAGAAACGCTCAAATAGGGGGATGAATTGAGTGGCGATGACTTTTTGTGTGGTGGCTAGTTTGCTTTTGAAGGCTTGGGAAAAGGGGAATCGCCAAGAGTATTCTACAGGGTCTTCTGTTCCCCACAAAGGCACTTTTATCAGTTGTTTGATATTAGACGGCAACTGATAGCGTAATTCTAAATAAGGATTAGCGGCGATCGCAAACAAATGAAAATCTATCTCTGGTAGTTGATTTGTGAGGGCATCACACCATGTACTTACGCCTCCCTTGTGGTAGGGATACGTGCCTTCAGTGGTTAATAATACAGAGACTCTGTTCATAATCACTCTGGTAAGAATCGGATAGCTGCCATTTGTCCCACGAGTAAAGCATCGGTAGGATTTTCAAACTGGATTTCTACGGTGTGGCTCATGTCTTCAGATGGTAAGGGATTAATGGTGACAATCTTGCCGTCAAACTTCTGAGCCGCTTCTCCTGTACCTACTTGCACCGTTGCTTTTTGACCCCGACGCAGAGCGTTAATTAAACGAGCATTGACTAATACTTCTACATTCAAATATCTTAATTGAGCCAATTCTAAGAGGGGATTACCTGTAAAGATTTGGTCGCCTATTTTTACTGGTAATTGCACCACTACACCAGCACTTGTTGACCTGACAATGGTGTTTACTGATGGTGTCTGACGCTGTAAAAGTTGAGTTGATTGTTTACGGATGAGATTTAATCTTTCCGTGGCTTGTTGATACTCTAAACGCAGATTTTGTAGTTGTGCTTTGAGTTCTTGCTGCTTTGACTGTTGTTGTTTTAAAGATACCTGACGCTGTAGCTGAAACTTTTGTTGTTTGGCTATTTCTAGATTTTTGGCAGTCACAGCAGCCGTTTGGGCTACTTGATAATCTGCTTTTGCTACTTTCAGGTCTGCTTCTGCTTGCTCTAATTGGTCTTTGGCGATCGCACCTTGTTGATAAAGTTGTTGAAAACGCCGCACTCGTGATTGAGACCTTTCGTAAATTGCTTTGGTTCTCTCTACTGAATCTTGTCTTTGTGGTAAAGGTAGTTTATCGGCTTGAGTTTGATTTAAAGCCACATCTAAATCAGCATCAGCTATTTTAGTCGCTAGGGGTGTTTCTTGGCGATCGCTCTCGTTGATTTTCTGCTCCCAGATGAAAACTTGCTGTTGAGCTGCTTGTTGTTGTTGCAGTGCTGCTTGTTCCTGCTGTAAAACACTTTGCCGTTGCTGCCACAATTGTTGAATTTCCCTATCACCATCTGGGTTTTTTAAGACTAGTAACGGTTGACCAAGTCGTACTTTGTCACCAATGTGGATATTAATTTTTTCTACCACTGAAGGATCTGATGCAGCTATTTTTAATGTTTGCGCTGGCTTGACTTTCCCTGTAAACTCTGTTCCTAACAGCGTTGAGTTTTGTTGTAAGTAATTCAGTGCTGGTAGAGGCTTTCTCAACACTTGACGTATGACATAAATACCAACTGTGCAACTAACAGCAATGATCAGTAATATCAATAATTGATACCAAGCAATTTGTTTAGTATGGGGTTGTTCCGATTGGCTAGATCCTTCTTTCTTCAGACTAGGATGAGTTATTAACTTGCCGAATAATTTGAAATCAGACTTTCTAGCAGATAATTTGACTGGGTTCTCTTCTACAAGAGTTTTAACATGAGATGTTCTATCAGTTACATTTGCTGATACTAAAGCCGATGCCGGAACTTTTAAAATGGTTTTTTCCAGTAAGCTGGATTCTAATTCACTATAACCTTGACAAACAAAGCGAATTGCCTCTCGTAATTCCTCCACAGATACATCTTTGAGCAGATAGCCCATTGCGCCTGCATCTAAGGATTGATGGATATATTCATCTCGATCATTACTACTCAACACTAGAACTTTGGTGTGAGGACATCGTTGACATATAGTCTTGGTAGCTTTCACCCCATCTATGTCGAGTATATCTATGTCCATCAGGACAATATCAGGCTGTAAGTTTTCTACTTGCTTAATTGCATCCTTGACTTTTTGAGTTGTTGCAATTACCTCTAAATCCAAGTCAGGATCTAATAGAGCTTGCAAGTATCTTCTAATATATTGTTGCTCATTAACCAGCAGAATACGAACCATGCAATTATAAAGGTGTTTGAATTACAAATATGTGGATGATTTAATTTCTCTATTAGATGTGAAATCAAAGTACAACTTTGTATAATTGGAAACAGTTTTATCTATAATTATGACTAATTTTGCATATTAAATCATTAATATCACGCAGATTTTTACGTAGTCTTAATCTAAATATAATATTGTTTTTAATTCATGAATTTTATTATAAAATTTTCCTTGATTAATAGTTATGTTACCAAAGATAATCCCCATCACGGTTATCAAATAGGAGAGAATGGATTTGTTAGGAAATTCTAAGAAAATCAATAACAGAACAAAATCCTGATTTTTTGGAAAACAATTGGACATATCACATAAGAGATAATTTGTAAACTCAAGTAAAATGCTTACCTAACTTATTCACTGAAACTTCAACCTAATAATGATTTGAATCTCCTTAAGATTTTATTTACGAATCAGATATTAGAAGTTTATGTAGAATTTAATGCCCGATTTACCGATACAAGTAACAATCATATCAAGCATTACAACTAAATGATTCATCAATATAGGTATTTTTACATTACTTTGAATTCGGGTAGCCACCGCCGATACCGTTGGCGAATTCACCAAACAGCTAAACTGAACCGATTAGTTCAGAAATGAATCGGATTGCGCCTGTATAGTTAGCCCGCGAGGGTTTGTTTTTGCACGAGTACATTGATTCCGAACCGGACAAGCTAGACAATCAACCTGCCGAAACTCAACGTAAATTACAGGTTTACCGTAAACACTTTTATTCTTTTTCCAAAGGTAACTACGCTTACCTTGAGGACAATAGACCGCTTTCTGCTGCCAATCTATTTTAAAGTGAGATAAATCAAATCCCAGTCCGGCTTTTGCTTGCCATCCGACATTGAGGGCTACTGGCCCCAACAGGTCAATTTCATAGTCTCGCTCTGAGGTAGAAAGTAATTGTGCTGATGTGTTGCCATCTCCACCAACAAGTGCAGCATCTAGTCTTCTCCGTCCGTCAATAAAAATGAGGCGATTAGGTAATGATTGCGGTTGTTGAAACTCAAAACTATCCCACTGATCAGTCTCTACTGTAGGGTTAACATCACTTTCTGACTGCGAAAGTTCTTCATTGATTTGAATTGGCGGTTCATAGTCATTACCCCAAGGTTCGAGGCGAAAATTATGCGATCGCCTTTAAATTTTGGCAACGAATTAAATTCATAAAATTTAAGCCAGAATTACCCTCTATTGTGCTAACTGCCTCAATAGCAGAAAGTAAATGTTGAGCAGCTACGCTTTCAGAATAACCCCGTCTTTGGGCTACTTTAATCGCTGCTAAATCAGCATTGATCTCTGATTCTGGGGATTTATTAGTACGCCAAATACGAGTCAGAGCGATCGCACTTAATCCCCCAGCTACTGCCACACCTACAAAATCTGACTGGGTTAACTCTACTAATCCACCCACGAACCCGGCTAAAACTACACCTTGATAAATATCCGGTTTAAACCATCTCACCCCCGTTAACCAAGCAACTTTCTGTAACAGCAGTAAATCCCGTTGGGGTTTCGGTAAGCGACTCCATAAATCAAAATTAATATATATTGGTCGCTCCTGATGCCAAGGTAAGGGAAAAGCCGCATCTATCACCTGGGATTGCTCTGGTTTACTGACGATTTTCGTCCTCATCCGCCCAGAAGCAGGCATCACATCTAACAAGCGGCGAATTTCAATGTTTGACTCCATGAAAATAATTCGTAGTTCGTAATTCGTAATTCGTAATTAAAAAACTAATGTGATGTTCTATAAGTTTGTTCAAACTGTTTCTTTCCCTACACCCCACTCCGTTCGGCTGACGCGGAAGTTAAGCAGTTCGGCAAGCTCACTTTATCACTTGTGGAAACTGACAGTAAAGCCCCAAACCCTGCGCGAATGGGGCTTGTTCAACTGCTATATTATGATCAGATGAGGTGTAAGAAAAAACACCAATTATCTTCCTTAATTACGAATTACGAATTACGAATTACGAATTATCCTAATGGACGCTTTCGCTCCCCTCCCACCTGAATGGACATACAAGGCAGTTCATGCTTATGAGTTTTGCTGTCCTAGTTGTCGTGCTACTAGTTTAGATGCTGTGCAAGTTTGGATTAATCGGCGATCGCCTGTGCTAACAGAAAACAATCGTCGCAAATGGCAAGAGTTTTACAACTGTCAATGTGGTTGTGTATGGTGGGCTTGGAGTAGCGATCGCCCTCCCTCAGTTTTAAAGCCATCAGAATTGGACTTAGATTAACGCAAGGAAAGCCAAGAGTTTATATATACTAGCAGGGTGCGTCAGTCAGAATAATTACTTGGAAATTCCAAGTTTTATCTGACTGACGCACCCTACATAGCTATATATTTCTCAGTTTCGCAGTTCTTTAGAACTTGAAGGTTGTGCGGAGAGTACCAACGTAAATGGTATCGTTGCTGTCTCTGTGTTCAGGGTTGAAGATCACCAACAATCCAGGTGTTACCTGAATGTTATCGCTCAGGCTGATTTTGTACAGTCCTTCTAAGTGATATGAGGTGTCAGGATCTCTGGTAATTCCACTACCACCAGTTAATTTAGGTGGTTGACCAAAGATTAAACCCAGGGTGTTACCTTCTCTACCGAAGTCTTTCACAGCCAAGCTAGTAGCCCAGTACCAAATATCCGCATCTCGTGAAGCACCAGCTTCTGCTTTAGCATCGGTATAACCTACCCAACCAGCAAGAGTCAATTTAGAACTGGGTTGGAAGGTAGCTTGGATACCGTAGTTATTGGATGAGGTAGCATCATTACCAAAAGGTCTGCGAGAAGAGTTAGCTGCTATACTGCTTCCTGTACTACCAGTCAGGTTTACACCATCACCTGCATTATTATAATAAGCACGAGCGTAGGTTAAACCCAGATTGAAAGCTTTGTTTGGTTTGAAAGCAATTTGACCGAAGATGGCGTTACTACCATCAAAGATACCGTTACGAGCAGCTGGGTCATTGGCGTTAGGAGCTAAGTAAGCTGCACTCAATGTCAAAGGCCCTTTAGGATTGAACTCTAGTGTTACACCAGCACCGCCAGAACCGAGACGATAGATTGGGCTAAAACGTCCATAGCGGGAGATAGCACCAGAACCACTGCTTTTGAAGTCTGGGTGGAAAGCGTTGATGTTTTCATACACCTCAGCACCAATAGCATCAATTTTGACGCGTGCGGGGCCAAAATTGAAAGCATAGTTGACTTTATCAATTTCAACATTGTTGCCGGTTTCTTCGTCAAAGCCCAGACGGGTCATTCTAGTACCGGTTACACCATTATTGGCAATGAAGTTGCCGGAGTTTAACCGAGTTTGCAGTTGGTCTGTACCGGTGAAGCTGGTGTTTAAAGTTAAGCGTACCCGGTTAGAGAAGGTGGTGTTGCTCTCTAAATCAGCATTATTAGTTGAGACGTTGTCACCATCAGCTCTTGTATCACCAAATACTTGAGACAAGCCAAAGACTGCTTCCCCTGAGAGTTTGGTGGTAGTAGAGAACTGATTAGCTTCCAATTCAGCAGTACGCGCTTCTAAAGCATCGACGCGACCGCGCAGGGTAGCTAATTCAGCAGAAAATTCTTCTTGCAAACGCTGTAAGGTAGCTAGGTCTTCCTTAGTTACCAAGTCAGCTGTAGCTGTAGCGATTAACTCATTTACTCTGTCTAAACAAGCATTTAAACCAGCCGCAAACTCATACCGGGTCAAAGCACGATTACCACGGTATGTCCCGTTGGGATAACCAGCAATACAACCGTAACGCTCAACTAAAGATTGCAGTGCTTGGAAAGCCCAGTCTGTAGGCTGTACGTCAGAAAACTGTGATACAGATGTTACTTGACCGATATCTTGAGAGGCTTGAGTCAATTGGGCAACACTTGTTACCTTTTCTGTTTCACCAGCCCAGGCACTGTTAGCAGCCAAAAAGGTAGCCGCAAAAACAGCTGGACTTGCTTTTAAAGCGTTCCAGAGTATTTTTGTCATGATTTTACTTCCGCTCACACCAACGAGTTCCAACTCATGGTAAAATTTCTAACTCAATATTTTTGGATGAAGTATAGATAATTTCACATGATTTTCAGTAAGTATTATACATATCTTCTTGTAATTAACACAAGAGGATTCCTATTTTTTTTACTATGTTTTTATAGATTTATTTGGTAAACATAGAATAATCTGCCTTTGATAGCGTAACAGCATTTCTGCTGTTTCAAAGTCTTGCAGCAGGCGTGTGATTGTTACTCTTGTGGTGTTCAACACCTCTGCAATTTCCTGATGCGTTATATATAATTCAATTAGACATCCCTGTTCTACCTTGCGTCCAAATTTTTTACTTAACCATAGTAAAAATTCCCATAAACGTATTGAAATGGGTTTATGATTAAGTATATTTAACAGTTCTTCTGCATCTTGAATATGAGCAACTAAGCCATCTACATATTGATGCCACAGGTGTGGAGGAATTGTCCTTACTTCTACACTGGTTAAGCATTCAATTTGATAAGGTTTAACTTTAGATAAAGGATAGCCGATTAAATCACCAGCACCCCAATATCCTAGAGTAATAAATGTTCCATCTTCAGCCCATGTAAGTGTACGAACTGCGCCACGGTCAATTAACCAAAGTACGTCATTGCAAGGCTCAATGACTTCCCTTCGGGTAAATAACCTCTGTGGTAAATTTCCACTAAAGCTAGGTTTATTGGCTACATTAGTGGAGTTGGGCATAAACGTTATTGAAGACATTGTTTGGGCTATTCCTGACATGGAATTACTGGATTTTTTACTTGTTATTACTAAAAGTATGAAAATAGATTTATTAACTGTTTTGGTTATAAATACTGAAAATTTTATATTCTTAATTTTAGTTCGATTTAACTATCGTCATTTTGAGTGTGTGTGTTCAGTCAGTTGATCAGCAGAGTAATTGAGTCATTTTTAATATTTATATATTTATTTAAAAAGTCTTCTGATATTTAATGATGAGTTATGAATCTGTTTAACTATGATAATATGTGATTGTTTATTAGCGTTTTAGATGATTGATTATATCTGCTTATTTATTTAGTTAATTCATTTAATAAATTCCCTTAATAATTAAGGTGTTTTTTTAGAAAAAACCTCAGACACTTCTAATCATTATTATTATGCAAATTTTGTACTTGTAGTATTAAATTTTACTTATGTTACATAAAGAGAGTATTTATAGATATATGTGGAGAATAGACATCAATGTCAAGAGGTGGATTTTTATTGATTTCCATGCCAAATCTAATTGTGTCAGTTTAAGAAAAGGTAATGATCTAGTAAAATATCACTAATATTTAGTAATTTTTAATGTTTTTTTCCACAATTCCACTAGGCTTTATACCTTGTTCGGGGTTTGATATATCACTACACCCCATACCCCACAAGCTATACCCGCTCGGAAGTCGCTGTAAGTTGTATTAGGGTGAGAGAAAAAAGGTGTGCGGAGTGTGGAGGGTAATTTTTTGGATACTTAGCTAGAAATCCCAGACAAAATTTCGTTCACCCGTTGTATTAGAATTTTCGTGAAAAAAGAGAGGATTGGCTGCTACAACTTGCCAATCCTCTAACTTTTGTGGTTTTGTAGAATTTATCTGTTAAGACGAGAAGCTCAAAACTCTGTCTCTTTAGAGCAGAGATGTAGGGCAACCGCATATTTCAATATGCGTGTTCATGGTACAATTACCAACGGTGGAAGGGTAATCAACCACTCAAAAAACCCATTTGCTGCTTAATATGCAGACGCTGAACCTTGACAACTGAATCTAGATGGTTCTACTTCGTAGTTCTAGTATCACCTGGAAGTAGGTAAAAGATTCACAGGTACTAGACGAACAGCATTTAACTACAAGCAAATTTTGCACGGCAGTGAGGGAGTCGGGAAACCCGCCCAACCCACTGCCTCAGTAATGCAACTAGGGTAGGGCATACCCAAAGTTAACGCTTGGGGAGAGAACCACCTCTGGTTTAGATAACGCAAGGAATCTAAGTTAAGTGGACTCGTTGAACCAAGAATCTCGCGGTTTTTCATCGAAATGAGCGATAGCGAAATTTCGATAACCGGGAGAGTGTCAACAGCGTTGACCTGTGACGATATAAGCCACCCTTTGACCAATATTAGTTGCATGATCTGCCATTCGTTCTAGACAGCGAATTGCTAGAGCCAGTAATATAATTGGCTCAACAACACCTGGCACGTTTCGTTGTTGAGCTAAAGTTTGATAAAGGCGATCGTAGGCATTATCTACGGTATCATCTAAATGTTTGATACTCTGACCACCAACTGCATCTAAATCACCTAAAGCCACTAAACTAGTTGCTAACATTGCTTGAGCATGATGGGACATGACGGCAATCTCTGGTAAAGATTTATGAGGTGGGTAAGGAAAGATTTTAACGGCAATATCAGCTAAATCTTGAGCATAATCACCAATTCGTTCTAAATCCCGTACCAATTGCATAAAAGCACTCAAACAGCGTAAATCTTGAGCTGTAGGTGCTTGTAGTGTCATGATAGATGTACAGTCTGATTCTATTTGTCTATAAAAACGATCAATTTTTTTATCTAATCGAGGAATTTCCTCAGCTGCTTGTAAGTCGCGGGAAAATAAGGCTTGGTGGCTGAGGCGACATGATTGTTCTACCAAAGCTCCCATGCGTAATACATCCCGTTCTAATCGCCTAATGGCGCGTGCTAACTGGGGACTTGCCGGGTTGGGACTATAAAGAACGGCTTTCACACGTGTAGTCTCAAACGTGAAGATATTTTTTAACTATAGTCTTGGCTTTGGGAGTTTGCCATCACCTCAAAGAATTGAAGTTGCATCCATGCTCCACCGGTTTGGGGATGGTTCATGGCTTTAATAGAACCACCGTGAGCTAAGACAATTTGCCGCACGATCGCTAAACCCAATCCATTACCTACAATAGTATCAACTGGACTATTAACTGGTAAGGAAGCATGAGTTCTAGATTTATCTCCACGATAAAATCGCTCAAAAATATGGGGTAAATCTTCTTCTGCAAAACCGACTCCAGAATCAATAAGATTGATTTCTAGAGTTGGGTAGGTTCTATCCTCGATTTGATCAGCTTTTGGTGGCAATATTTTGGCTTGAATTTCAATTTTGGCGGATGGTGGACTATATTTAATACTATTATCCAGCAAGTTGAGAAAAACTTGATAAATGCGCGCAGGATCGGCTTTCATCCAGAGATGATCAGGGCCAGAATAGGCAAGAGATAAGTTGTGACGTTGTGCTAGTGGTTCGAGGGTTTCCCAAACTGATAGAATTAGCGATCGCAGTTCTACTGGTTCGGTTTGTAATTGGACTGCTAGACTAGTTTCCATTTGAGTGAGTTCTAGCCAGCTTTGCACTAAGTTAATTAATCTGTCTACTTCGTGCATTAAACGGTCAACCCAACGATTTAAAGGTGGTTCTAGGCGGTTTTGTAGAGTTTCTACCACCAGACGAATTGAAGTTAATGGGGTTCGCAACTCATGAGCCAAGTCGGAAAATGAGCGTTCCCGGACTTGGTTCATATCTTGCATGGGTTGACGGTTCTCTAAAAATACCCCGACTTGACCATTGGGTAAAGGTAAACTAGCAGCTCGTAGTGCTAAAGACTTGATGCTAGGCATTTCTGCCGGGTTATCACAAGAAGGATGAAACATCCACTCTTTAATTTTGGGTACTTGCTCATCACGAGTTTGCTCAATCAACCTGTCAAGTTCATAGGAGCGCACTAATTCTAGCAACAGACGCACTTGTCCAGGTTGCCATCTTTGCAAATACAAAATTTTTTGTGCTTCCTGGTTACACCATAGCAGTTGATTTTCTTCATCTACTTGCAAATATCCTACTGGTGCAAAATCCAGTACATCTTGGTAAGTCTGTAACGACTGCTGCAAGTCTTGCCCTTGCTGCTTGATGATGGCAATTTCTTGCCGTAGCCTGGGTAGCAAAGGCGTGGTTACTTTAGCATTAGCGGTGCGAGAATTTAAAGGTGGGAGTATACGCTCCAGGTAGTGGTTTAATTGAACTTGTTGCCAAATCCAAAACCCAATACCTACCCCTAAACCGAGAAGAAATCCCAATAAGAGCATTGCAGTTTGAGTTGTTAGTTGCTGGTGATTACTAAAAACTAACAACTATCTGACTAGATTATCCGAATCGATAGCCAAATCCTCTTACAGTCACAATATATTCTGGATGGCTGGGGTCTTGTTCTAGCTTTTCGCGCAACCACCGGATGTGAACATCCACGGTTTTGCTATCCCCGACAAAATCAGGCCCCCACACTTGGTCTAGTAATTGCTCCCGTGACCATACCCGGCGAGCATAACTCATAAATAATTCTAATAATCGAAATTCCTTGGGGGAAAGGTTGACTTCTTGTCCACGCACTAACACCCGGCATTCTTGGGGGTTGAGGGAAACATCCTTGTATTTGAGTATTGGTAGTTGTGGCAGGGTGCTGAGGCGTTGACGGCGGAGTAGTGCGCGACAACGTGCTACTAACTCGCGCATACTGAAGGGTTTAGTTAAATAGTCATCTGCTCCTACTTCTAAACCTAACACGCGATCGGTTTCGCTACCTTTGGCACTGAGGATTAAAATCGGTACTGGGTTGCCTTGATGACGTAGCAAGCGGCAAACATCTAGACCATTGATTTGGGGTAACATTAAGTCAAGAATTACCAAATCAAAGGGAAATTCTGTGCCGTTGGCT
This sequence comes from Aliinostoc maniaoense, assembly GCF_058172895.1. Lineage (NCBI taxonomy): Bacteria > Bacillati > Cyanobacteriota > Cyanophyceae > Nostocales > Nodulariaceae > Aliinostoc > Aliinostoc maniaoense. Next base: position 1,711,909 of record NZ_CP187952.1, read on the forward strand.
TCAGAACCTTTGAGGTATTCCATCGCCGAACGCCCATCAGGGGCAGTTACTACCCCGTAACCTTCCTCTTCTAATGCTACAACTAGCATTTCTTGGATTAGCTCTTCATCCTCGACCACCAGAACACGACTTGTTTGTCCAATGTCTGCTCTAGCAGAATATTTGATTGATTCACTGGTGTACATTGATATCACAAAAGTCTAACCCGTGGTTGTATCAATATGATGCTGGATTTAATTATCTGCCTGAAGTGCCTTTACGCTTGCACTATCGAGAGTTACTTTGCAAAAAAGTAATCTTTGTAACAGTAATACATATATCATAAATTACTTTGTTTGCAACCAGGCGATCGCATTTACATCAACTCATAACAAAAATTAGGTTTTTAAGCAGCCACTGCTCAGTAGGTTTGGGCAGGTGTAGGTTTTATGTTGCTGTGTACCAAAAGGGGTGTAGGGGTGTAAGGGTGTAGGGGTTAGTAAAAGGATGATTCTTTCGTTAGTCTCAGAGTCATTACATCCGATTGCTATATTCGATTTCTCTATATAATTTTTAATGTAATTTAGATATAAGTTAATCAAAATAATTATATACTTAAGTATAAGGAAAAGTATATGATATATTTGGTGTGAAAAATTTAGATAAGATTAATACTAAAGTAAAAAAATCATATATATAAAAGTTTTAAAATTGACAAGTTGAGATATAGAAATTGCCAAAGTATTTATGAACTAGTTCAATAATAATGTAATTCCAACTAATTTAATATTATGGGTTTTAAACTGTCTCCGTGCTGGGTAATTAGTTTGTGGTCTATAGTTATACTCATCACATTCCCAAATCAGGCTAAGGCAAATACACCTCTGACTCGTGCTGAGATTCAGCGTCTCCGCAATGTTGTGCAATTACTTCAAAGAAGTAGTAGAAGCAAACGTCCAGCCAAACGAGCCGACGCTATCATTCCCGGAGATGGCTTATCTACTGGTAGAGCTTCTTTAGCAGATTTACGTTTTAATGATGGTTCTTTAGCCAGAGTTGGAGAACAAGCAATATTCCAGTTTTTGCCTCGAACTCGCAATTTTAGACTATCAAACGGAACTGTATTACTGCTCATTCCACCGGGAAGAGGTCAAACCCGTATTCAAACCCCAAGTGCAGCAGCAGCAATTCGTGGTTCGGCGTTATTTGTACGCTATGACGAACAAACAGATACGACAATTATTGGCGCACTGACTAATAGTGGGATTACAGTTTCCAATAAAGACGCTTCTCAAAATCAAGAACTGCAAGCCGGACAACTGTTAGTGGTAGTCAAAGGTAGATTTCAGGGGCTATACGATTTTGACTTGCAAAATTTTTATCAAACGAGTGACTTAATTCAAGGATTAGATTTAACTAAACAAAATCTTACCTCTACTTCAGACCCCGCGATCGCTAGTGTAAAAGCAGAAATTCTTACAGCTTTAGCAGCACAAGCACCTTTAAGTGGTGAAGGCATAATTGATAACCCATCTTTTTTAGATTTAACTGCTAATTCAGCTAGTCAAGACACAGGTATAGGGAATATAACCGCCAAAACAAACGCTTCTCCAATAGATAATTTTGTAGACACAGGAGAAATTTTATTCAATAATGCTCAAGAATTGACCAATAGCCAAGAAAAAACCACTATTCCCCAACATGATGTTAGTTCTGATGCCATTGAACAACCAACAAATCCAGAGGTTACAAATCCAGAAGTTACAAATCCAGAGGTTACAAATCCAGAAGTCACTAATCCAGAAGTAACCAATCCAGAAGTCACTAATCCTGATATAAGAACACCTGACTCAACAGTAGAGTCTCCTAACAATGAAAATACTAACAGCTATCCAGAGATTATTAACGAACGAGAAAATCTTGATGGTCAGGGTAGCGTTACCAGTGAAACTCCCTTGCGGTAAAGTTTCGCTATACTCACGCATAAGAATTGGTTCATAATCCACAACTCAAGATATTAACTTAGTAACAACACACCACCATCAACCAAAATTAAATTCCCAAAACGCTCAGGAAAACCCAAAATCATGCCGAGTCTCTGCCTTTCTCCGCGTTAACCTCCCTTTGGGTTCACCAGTCGTCTACGGAGGGAAACCCTCCTACAACGCTGGTTCACCGCGCTCCTCTGCGTTAAAAAAAAGGATATAAAATGACAATAAAAAACCTAGATTCCCTAATTAACTCCCTTCCAGATATAGAAACTATTAAAGACAGCCACCAAGTAGCGAAATTATCCCAAGATTATCACACCTTTAGCCCAGTTCTAGTTCCCAAACTAGAGGGTAAAGTAGGGGATATAGTAGTTCGCCCTGCCAACGAACAAGAAGTATTAAAAGTAGCTGCAATTTGTGCAAAATACCGTATACCTATCACTGTCAGAGGTGCAGGAACAGGTAATTACGGACAATGCGTACCTATGCACGGTGGCGTAATTTTAGACATGACCAAAATGCAAGAGATTCTCTGGGTAAAACCAGGAGTAGCGCGAGTAGAAGCTGGGGTTAAATTAGCCTCCTTAGATAAAAAAGCGCGAGAAATCGGCTGGGAAATGCGAATGTCTCCCTCTACTTACCGCACAGCCACTATAGCAGGGTTTGTAGCTGGTGGGAGTGGGGGTATTGGCTCAATTCAATATGGATTATTAGGCGATCGCGGTAATCTATTAGCATTAAAAGTTGTCACCGTAGAAGATGAACCCCGTGTAATTGAGTTGCGCGGTGATGATGTACAGAAAGTCAACCATGCTTGGGGGATTAATGGCATTATCACAGAAGTCGAAATTCCCTTGGGTGTTGCCTATCCCTGGGCAGAGGTAATTGTCACCTTTGCAGATTTCATCACAGCCGCCAAATTTGGGCAAAGTTTAGCTAACGCCGACGGCATGATGAAAAAGTTAATTAGTGTCTTTGCATCACCCATTCCCCAATACTTCCACCCCCTCCAGCAATATATCCCTGAAGGTACTCACCCAGTATTTTTGCTTCTAGCTGAACCCAGCTTAGAACTATTACCCGGATTAGTACAGCAATATGGAGGAAAAATTACTTACCAAAAATCAGCCCAAGAAGCAGGTAAAGGCGTAAATTTAGCTGAATTTACCTGGAATCACACCACCTTACACGCCCGGAATGTAGATCCCAACATCACATACTTGCAAAGTATGATTCCTCCAGAAAAAGGCCTGCAATTAGTAGAGCATTTATATCATCACTTTGGGGATGAGGTGATGATGCACTTAGAATTTATTCGGATGAATGGTGCAGTAGTTCCCGCCGCTTTACAACTAGTACGTTACACCACAGAAAAACGCCTAAATGAGATTATTACCTACCACGAAGCCCAGGGTGTGTTTATTGCTAATCCCCACACCTATATTATTGAAGATGGGGGCAGAAAAGTAATTGATCCTGAACAATTAAAATTCAAGGCAATGGTTGACCCCTACGGATTAATGAACCCTGGCAAAAGCAAAGTGTTACAATTTAATATTCAAAATTAGAAATCTACTGACACTAGACCATTCCCGATTCATGATTGAAATTGATGGTTCTTATGGAGAAGGAGGCGGACAAGTTCTCCGCACTTCCCTGAGTCTAGCCGCCATCACGGGTGAACCCATCCGCATTACAGGTATTCGCGCTGGACGTAGAAAGCCAGGATTAGCCGCACAGCATCTAACAGCAGTTCGCGCTGCCGCTAAAATTTGTCATGGGGAATTGTTAGGTGATCAGTTGGGTTCAACCAAGTTAGAGTTTATACCAGGTGGTAGAGTACAGCCAGGTAAGTATAGTTTTGATGTCAGTGAAGTGCAACAAGGGGGTTCGGCAGGAGCAATTACCTTGGTATTGCAGACAATTCTTTTACCTTTAGCTTTAGTCAATGGCAACTCCCAAATCACTCTCCGGGGTGGAACTCATGTGATTTTTAGCCCCACCATGACTTACATTGAATTAGTTTATTTGTCAATGCTCAAACGCATGGGGATAGAAGCAAAAGTCAAATTAAGTGCGTGGGGTTGGTATCCTCAAGGTGGGGGAGAGGTAGAAATGGTAGTCAAAGGAGGATGTCAACTACAGGGTATTCACTTACTAGAAAGGGGAAATTTACACTTAGTACGGGGACTAGCGGTAGTGACCGAACTACCTGCACACATTCCCCAACGCATGGCAAATCGTGCAGAAAATTGGTTACGGAGTGCAGGGTTAAAAGCATCTGTGCGGGCATTGCGAGAAAAGGGCGTAGCACCAGGGGCAGGAATTTTTTTAACGGCTGAGTATGAAAATAGCTTAACTGGTTTTGGTGGGTTTGGCAGGTTGCGGTTGTCTTCAGAAAAAGTAGCAGAAATAGCCTGTGAACAAATGCTAAAATTCCATCAAACTGGCGCACCCATAGATGAACATCTAGCAGATCAATTATTATTACCTGCGGCTTTAGCTCCACAAGCAAGTTATTACAAAGTAGCGCAAGTGAGTACACACTTAACTACTAACGCCACGGTAATTGAAAAATTTGGCTTGGCGAAGATTAAAGTTGATAAAGCAGCAAAGATAGTTTCTGTGATACCTGGAATAAGTAATAAGTAATGAGTAATGAGTTATGAGTAATAATACCAATTCTCTATGAAGTTGCGCCAAATAAATGATGTAGAGACGTTGCATGCAACGTCTCTACAGTACAGAATAAAGTGCATCTTCATTAAGAAACGGTATAAGCTTGGGGCGACAGGCTTCGGGCATTGGTGATCTCTTCCCCATGCCCCATGCCCAATTCCCCATGCCCAAAAACTCCATCCCCTTGTGGGTGGAGTTTTTCATTGAGAACTCTATTGAGCAGTGCTGATAAGTTGCTGCCAGGCTGCAACTGCTGTCTGTAAATCCTGTGGTAAGTTCTTTTGGGAAATATCGTTATATTGTACTGTACCGTTGCGGCTAGTGAGAGTGTAAGTAATATAATCAGCCCCACCTCTAGAAGCTGGATAACTGAGATTTTGAAATTCTTCTTGTGCGCGGTTGATTACTCTTTGAAACTGACGTACTTCAACTAAATTAACCCGACGCACACTCCGTTCAGAATCATTAGCATCACCAATGCGTACCCGAATTAATCTACCATCATTCAGTAACACAGTTTCGTAAGTTCTACCAATAAAACCACCACTAGATATTTGTCGAAACACTACATTTCTATCTAAAGGTGGTGGTAGTTCACTAGCAGGAATTGGTACTGGCATAAGAGTGCTACGATCATTTTGTTTGAGTCTGACTACAGAACCAGTTTTGTTAGTATGATAAACCCACTTTCGTTGACCACGAGTAACTACAACTCGCCAACCTGGGACTAATGCTTGGGTACAAAATTCATTTGGTCTTGGCAGTTCTAAGCACCCATTACTCCAAGTTTTACGAGTATAATTAGCAATTTTGAGTTTTCTAGTAGCAATGCCTTCTCTGCGGTTGATATCACGCAAAACTGCATTAGCTACTGATCTAGGTAAGCGTTCTGATTTAGTATTTTCTGTAAATAATTCCTGGGAATTTTCTGCTAAAAATTTAGCAGGTAAAGCAGTGGTATTTTCAATTAAAATGAATCCACTACTAACAGATAAAAAACTAGTCAGGATTACAGCAGTAAAAATTTGAGTTTGTTTAGTGTGTAACATATAACCTAAAAATCTGAGTGACAATAAAGCCCAAAAAATAAATCTTTTGAGTGTTGTTTTTTCTGTCATACTGTAGAGTAAAGCAATCAATTTTAAAGACAAATATGCACAGGAGAAATTCTCCTCATCAATAATTAATTATATTTTTAGCTTTTCTATAAAAGCTAATTGGAGTGCTTGTTTCCTCTATCTTTTGAAACAGATATAAAGATAGACACCAGTATATTATTTATTTGTTCCGTAGTTTTTGTATCAAAGTGTAAAGTTTTACTTATTTGGGGCGTTATACCAATTCTCTATGAAGTTGCGCCAGATAAATGATGTAGAGAGGTTGCATGCAACGTCTCTACAGTACAGAATAAAGTGCATCTTCATTAAGAAACGGTATTAGTGGTTGCTTACCGTAGGTATTGCACTTGATAGATGATTCGTAAAAGAATCTCAAGAGAACTAAATCTGGCTTTACCAAAAACCTGGGTCTAAAGCCCTGTCCTTCTAGGACGGCTTTCGTGATATGATGTTCTTAGCGGTAAAGCGCACACACAAAAAACGAAGTAGGTCAAGCGGACAACTCCTGATCCGGAACCCTGGTAGTAAAAATCCTAAATCTTGTATAAATGTGGGAGTAAAACAAAAATTGAAAATCGTTTCAAACGCGGTCGGGCAGTCCGTGTGAGCTTGTGGACGTATCCAAACGGGGAAATTTGAATATTTTATATTCAGGTTTCTAGGGAGGACGGATGAAGCAAGAATCCTCATGTCTTTAGGCTGAGGAGTGTCAATAAGGTATCTGACTTTTCACGTTATGTGAAAAAGCTAACGTCAAACCTAACTCCCTAAACCCTTACCCTTGTAGGGAAGGGGGAAAAATTAAAACCTCTCGCCTAAAAGGAGAGAGGTTTTGAGAAGAGTTTTCCAGATACCCTAAATTTCCTATATATTGTTTTTTAACTATTGTTTTGGTGCTTTTGTTGGAGGGTTAATTTTAGGACTAGGAGTAGCGGCGGTGGCGGCGGCTGGTTGACTGGCTATTTTTAATTCTTCTTGCAACATTTTCTGATAAATTTTCGGCAAAGACTTACTAATAGAATTAGTTTCTATGCCATAACCTAAACTTGTCCAAGTGGGAGATAATCGCCGCAAAACTTCGTTTAATTTACCTTGACGCAATAGTTGGGAAATATCAACTCCCCAGACTTTAGAATCATTTAACCAACGGTAAACGACTACATCTTGATATTCTGGCTCAAAACTATAGCCAGACCAAAACATCATTTGTGATGGTTTGGGGTGATAACGGGGAGCAATATGATACCAAGTGGTATTAATCATTTGATATCTACCGGCAGCTGTGGAACAGTTACCTTTGTTTGGCCCCACGGGAATAGTGACGCATATTTGAGGATGCTTACTTAAATCAGTGATTTGTTGTCCACCATACAATAGAGAATAGGGACGGTTGCTATTAGCTTCACTGGCTGAGATGGTTCGCATCAAAGCACGGATGTAGGGATCGCCACCTTCCATGACCAAAGGTGGTAAATTATTACCAAAGATGGGGTCAATAGGCGATCGCAAATCACCAAACACGTACCATTGAAACAAGTAGACAAAGCCGAGAAGTGCGGCTATAGGGCCGATAAATTTTTCAGCACCTTTGAGTTCAACGCTTTTCAGAGTCTTACTCCTTGCAAATTCGCTCTCTTAGGTAACAACAAAAGTGGACGTAACTATTTCGGTAAAGTTCAAAAATAGTTACTAGTCCTGAGTCCCCAATTCAAAACTATATAATTAACACTGCTGAAATAATTCCCCAAAACTTTTAGGACTGGCTTCAGGTTTGGCGACTATCTCCACGATTTTATGGTGTGCTGCTGGTGCAAATAGAGCTTCTACACAAACCTGGGCAACTTTTTGGCGAGGAATACTACCGTCGAATAGTGTATCAGCACTCTGCATAACTATCTGGTCGGAATTGTCTTCATTTTTTAACCCACCAGGACGGACAATGGTGTAGTTCAAACCACTTTTTTGCAGATATTCCTCTGCTTGTTTTTTCCAAACTAAAATTAGCCAAAATAAGTTCAATGGATGGAAAAACTGGGAGACACACAAAGACGTTACTAAAACAAAATGTTCAATTCCCTTGGCTTTTGCCACATCTACTAAATTTTTAGTGCCTTCAAAATCTACTTTATAGGGGCCTGTGGGATCTAAACTGGGTTTTGCGCCGGTTGCACATAGTAATACCGTACTATCTCCCACGGCTGTAGTTAAGCTTTGTGGATTTAATACGTCACCCACTACTAATTCAGCATCAGGTGGCAAAATGGTTCTAGCTGCCTCTATATCCCTGACTAAAGCACGCACAGGAATGTTACGCGCTATTAATTCTTGTACTATGCGGCGACCTGTTTCACCTGTTGCCCCTGCTACAAATGCTTTCATAAGAAACGCTATCCTGGGAAACTAGTTATGTGATTGATCCGTTTTATATTTTAGTGATTTTATGAAGTGTATGACAGATTCATGAGCTTTCGGTCAAAATAGTAGTTTAGTTGCTCATTGACCCAATCAACCTGGGAATCATTAATTATAGACCAACGCCAAGCTAGAGGGGAATGCTTCATGCTTTCGACAAACGGCGAATATCAATCTCTGGAAATCACACCGACAGTTGCCCCCGTCTCTACTAACCTCCCAGAAATTGAAGACACGGGTACAGAAAAAACTATAGGGACTCCAAACAAGTTTTACGGTCATTATAGTGACTGTATGGAAATGTTCGCCCCAGCAAACACAGTAGCTGAGTATTTGAATGCTCATGCTGATTGGTTTTCGAGGTGTGCTGAACCAATGAAGGTGCAGCCTCTTGGGGAAAACGGTTATGCGTTAATTATTGGGCGTTTTGGCTCTTTTGGTTATGAAGTTGAGCCAAAAATTGGTTTAGAACTTTTACCCGCCGACGAGGGCATTTATCGTATTCGCACTATTCCGATTCCTGACTATCAACCACCTGGTTATGATGTAGACTACCGCGCATCATTACAGTTGAACGAAGCTATCGGTGAAGTAACGCGAGTGGAATGGGAATTAGATTTAGTCGTTTGTCTGCATTTTCCACGATTTATCCAGCGTTTACCTCAATCTTTAATTCAGTCTACAGGCGATCGCTTGCTTAACCAAATTGTTCGCCAAGTCTCCCGCCGTCTGACTCGCAAAGTCCAAGAAGACTTTCACCAAAGTTTTGATCTTCCCTTCCCTGAAACCTCTAAGAAACGGCGATGAATGGAACGCAAGAGGTAGGGGGTAGGGAGCAGGGGGCAGGGGGCAGGGGGCAGGGGGAAAGGAGCAGGCATATTTTGTATGTAGTATGTAGGGTGTGTGACGCTACGAAAGTATTTGAACGTAGTCATAAGACTTATAGCGTCACGCACCAACCACCAATCGTGACACTTGCGTAAGTCCTGTTAAGTAGAATGAGGTAAATAATTAAAGGTTTGTAGTGAGAACTTTAGTTCTCAAATAAGGACTAAAGTCCTTACTACAAACTCAATCTTGGTATTTTTACATTACTTAACACAGTTTGCTTTTTTCAACTCGTTGTACTTAATTACGAATTACGAATTGATTTAACTATGCCTTAGAAAGTATTCTCTGCACGATTTCTACACCTGTAATAGCCTGCCAGGTAAACAGGCCTAAAATCACGAAATTCAATAAAATGTGAGTCACCCGCGCCCAGTTCGCTCCTTTTTGCATAAAGGGAGATAAAGCCGCAGAAAATGCTATTAAACCCGTCATCCCTAACCCAGCTAATAGGTGTGGGCCAACAAACAATTTACCGTTATTAATATAGGTGACAGCCATACCACCAATTGCGCCAGCTACCATTAAAGCCAAAATTAATGAACCAATTTGGTAATGTTTGACGTTATATTTACCTTTAATTAGTTCTTTCTTTTCTTCTCCTTGTGCGTTGCGAGTGCGCTGTACTTGTAAACCTAGGTAAGCTGCATAGAGTGAAAGTGCTAGCAATACCCACATAATCAAGGGATGGAAGAAATTCAGCCAATATTTAACTGAGGCAGACAATTCCAAATTCATTGTGTTCTCGCCCAATTCTTAAATCTTAATAAAAATTAGCACAATTTTACCTACTCTTTGACGGTTGACTTGAAAGGGGCAGGGGGGCAGGGGGCGGGAGGCAGGGGAGCAGGGGGCAGGGGGAGACAAGGGAGATAAGGGAGACAAGGGAGACAAGGGAGACAAGGGAGACAAGGGAGACAAGGGAGACAAGGGAGGGGGGAGTGTGGGGAGAGAGGGGAGTGTGGGGGGAAAGATTTGTTCTCCACCATCCCACACCAAGCACACCTCCCACACCTCCCACACCCTGCGCCATTCCCAATGCCCAATGCCCAATGCCCAATGCCCAATGCCCAATGCCCAATGCCCAATTCCCCATGCCCAATTCCCTATGCCCAATCTCTTGCCAAACTACCTAAAGCATCTGAGACTAAATTCTGAGACTCGATAAATAATATTTCCCGGTGGAAATCGATTCATGATGGAAAACAATGATGCTTTGCTGCTCAAGGCTGCTAAAAGTGGTGATTTAAAGCGGTTGGATGCGCTATTGGCGGCGGGTGCAATGGTGGATGTGTGTGATGGGGATGGCACTACGGCGTTAATGTTTGCTGCTAATCTAGGTTATACGGAAATTGTGCGATCGCTCTTGGATGCTGGAGCAAATATCAATTTAGCTAGAAAACGCTATGGTTTGACGGCTTTAATGTTAGCTGCTAGTGGTAATCAGTTAGATATTGTACAGTTGCTAATTTCTAGAGGGGCTGATATTGATGCCACCAATGAAGATGGTAGTACGGCTTTGATGGTAGCTGCACTCAAGGGACATACCAATATAGTGCAAGCATTGCTAGCAGGTGGGGCTGATGTTAATTGCCAAGATCATGATGATGATACCGCTTTAAAATTAGCAGTCAAGCACGGACACGGGGCAGTAGTGCAACTGATTTTACAAAGCGGTGTCAATGCTAATACTCAAGATGATGAAGGTGAAACCCTGTTAATGGTTGCGTCTGACTTGGGATTTGTGGATGTAGTGCAAGCATTACTGGCAGGTGGGGCTGATGTTAATTTACACAACGAAGATGGGGGGACGGCTCTGTTAGCAGCTGCGGCGGCTGGACAAGGAGCGATCGCAGTTATATTACTAGATCAAGGTAGTCAAGTTAATCATCAAGATCAAGACGGCGAAACAGCTTTACACCAGGCTGTTGTAGAAGGCTATCTAGATGTAGTGCAAATTTTGCTACATCGTGGTGCAGATCCCCAAATCAAAAATCATCTTGGTGACACACCCTTACTAGTAGCCGCCTTACAGGGGCATAGTCAGATAGTAGAAGCACTCCTACGTTACGGTGCAAATGTACATGGTGATAACCTCGGTGAAACTCCTTTAAGTTTGGCAGTATCCCAAGGACACACAGAAACAGTCAAGGTATTGTTAGATTATGGTGCTAATACCAATATTCCGGGTAATGATACCAAAACGCCTTTAATCAAAGCCGCACAATGTAACTACCTTGGCATACTTGAGTTATTGTTAGCTAAGGGTGCAAATATTAATTATCAAGATGCAGCAGGGGCTACAGCTTTAATGTGGGCGGCGGCTGGTGGTTATAATAAAGCGGTGCAAGTATTGCTGGCATCTGGGGCAGATGTGAATTTAAAAAACCGTGGTGGTTATACAGCTTTGATGCTGGCAGAATTTAATGGCTACAGGAATATTGTGGAAATGTTTTCGTAATTCGTAATACCGCTACGCGGAAGCAAGCTACGTAATTATGATGCTAATTATCTAGATTTTTTTGTCTAAAAACTTGTGTGAGACAACTTGACAACTAGTAAAAAACACGGTATTAAATTAAATACTAAGGAGGTTAAAAAAATCTGCTTCAGAAATGAGAAACTAATAAGATAAAAATTTAGTCGTAGGTTTATATAAGATATCTACGGCAAAAATACGAAGAAATTGAAACACCGAAGTAGACTAGGTAAAACCTTTGTGCTTCAGGGATGCCAAAGAAGCAAAATCAAAAAAGTATAATTACTTTCTAGTTTTTACCTCGTCGTTCCCCGGCGTTTCCTACTGTGCTAGATATGCTCAATATATAGTTTTTCATTTCTGATAACAGTATTCTAGTTATCAGTTTTTTTGTATTTTAGTAAACCCTAAAAATGAGATTGACTAACTGATAATTAAATACCGTAACTTTCCAAGTTTAAACTTCTACTTGATAGCAGTTTAGTTACTAAAGTGCAAGTAATTCCTGAACAACAGACTGTAGAACAAAATTTGTGGATAGGAATTGGCTGTCAATCAGGGGTTTGTGCTGAGTTATTCTTAGTAGCAATTGAGCAAGTTTGGCACAATTATCAACTGCCGCAAATAGCGATGGCAGGTTTGGCTACTATTGATCTCAAAGCTTCAGAACCAGGTTTAGTGGAGTTTTGTCGTCGCTATAAGTTGCCTTTAAAAACCTTTACCGCCGAGGTGTTATCTAGCGTGGCTGTACCTCATCCTACCGCAGCGATCGCTAAAATAGTCAGAACACCTAGCGTAGCTGAAGCATCTGCAATTTTGGCAGCCACTCATTCTAATTTGCCAGTCAAGCTTGTAGTTCCTAAGCAAATTGTCCGCTTACCAGAACAACCAGGAGCGGTGACAATTGCTGTTGCTCAGGCAATAGAGACAAGGGAGACAAGGGAGGCAAGGGAGATAAGGTAGACAAGGGAGACAAGGTAGACAAGGGAGACAAGGTAGACAAGGTAGGGTGTGTTAGGCGTAAGCCGTAACGCACCGAAGGATATAACTAATAATTAGTCCATAGCTCTGAGAATGTAGTTAATAACGCTAGAAACTACAGATAATACAATTGAACCTAAAAAAGCGGATAAAAAATCTTTAATAATAAAATCAGGACTAGGTGTCAGGACACTTGCTAGCCAAAGTAATAAAGCATTTAGCACCAAAGTAAATAAACCAAAGGTTAATAGGGTAATAGGAAATGCCAAAATACTTAAAATTGGTCTGACAAAGGCATTAACTAACCCAATTACAGCCACGCCAAGGAGCGCACCCACAAAACTATTTACCTCAAATCCCGGTACAATATAAGCGGTAATCAGCAAAGCGATCGCAGTACCTAACCAAGTCAATAGAAAATTTTTCATATTTCGTTAACAAATATAAGCCTGACAAGAAAACATACAAAAACTACTACAACACAGCAAAGGTAAACAAGAAACACTAAAAATCAAGAATCCTGACTTTTTTTAGTTTCTGTCTATTTTAATTTCCCCTACACCCCCACACCCCTACACCCCTAATATCAACGCCGTTGAGCAGAACCCCGCAATAGAGCCTCCCAAGTCGCACTGCCAACTACACCATCAGGTGTGATACCATAGCGTTTTTGTGCTGCTTTGACGGCATTTTCGGTCATCACACCGAAATAGCTATCTACACTACCTTTGAGAAAGCCTAGCTGATTTAATCTTCGTTGTAACTTGGTAACTTCTGCATTACTCATCCCCACGCGCAAAATCGGCCAGCCTTCTGAAGTATACTGCACACCAGAAATGCGGTTAGCTGGTGGAGTGGGTCTAAGACCAGTTGTGGAGGATGGTCTAGTTGTGGTTGTATTTTGTCTAGCAGTATTATTAGGTCTAGGCGCAGGTCTGGTATTCACAACCTGATTATTTACAGGTTTAGTATTTGTCCGGTTGGGGACAGGTTTAGTATTCACCACTTGACTGGTAACAGGCTGGGGAGAAGTTGGTCTTACTTGAGGTCTAGTAGTAGTGTTAGTAGTTTGAGTAGGAACAGGAAAAGCGTTTGTAGAGTTGGGTGTTGATGATACAAAAGGTTGATTTGGGAAAAGTCTCTGCCAGGTTGGTGCATCAACAATACCATCTGGAGTTAAACCAACTGTTTGTTTAAACCGAGAAACAGCGTTGGCGGTAGCCTCATTATAACTACCATCAACTGTACCAGAATAAAAACCCAAAAGCTTCAGAGCCGCCTGAAGTTCCGATACACGTTCACCTTGACTACCAACTTTGAGGGTAGGACGATTTATCCCGACTGGTTGGGCTATTGCTTGGGGTGCGGTAACGGCTACTATGGCCAACCAACCAACGAAAATAGACGGACAGGAAAACAGGAGTAGCCAATAAAACTGATGTTTGCTGAAGCAGCGAAATGTTTTTAGTGACTCTAGGTAATTTACAATACTTGCTGTCAGGCTGCCTTTCATCGAAATCACTCCCAGAACTTCTGTTGCTAATATTACAATTTTTAGGAGTGCTGAAGTTATACCAATTTTGGATTTTGGATTGCCAGCCTAGATTCATAGGCTATTACAGCAGATCAAAATAATATTACCTATCCCAATTTGGTATTAACAATCTACATTTAACAATTATCAGCACTCAAAATTGCACGGTTAATTGCTTCTTCTTGACCTACCAAAGACAAATAAGGTTTCTGGAGGTAGCGACGTGCACCAATTAAGGCATCTTCTGCACTGACAGCAGTAGTCATTTCTTGAAATTGCCTATCAAAGTCAATTCCTAAACCCAAAATTTCATACCAGCCGTATATTTGAGCAATTTGCCCGTTAGTTTGTTTACCCAAGGCATACTGCCCTAATATTTTGTTTTTCGCTGCTTGTAGACTGGTTTGAGTTAACTCTGTGCTACACAGTAACTCTACTTCTGTACGTAATCCTTCTAGGGCTATGGTGGTATTTTCTGGGGCTGTACCCATATACACTAAAAATGAAGCTGGATAGAGCTTAGTTGGATAAAATGCCGATACTTCGTAAGCTAAACCCCTTTTTTCTCGTAATTCCACAAATAGACGGCTAGATAGACCATTACCTAAATAAGTGGAGAGCAATTTCAAAGCGGCATAATCAGCAGAATTGACTGCTGCACCCAAATAACCGAGCATAACAATAGATTGCTGGGTATGTATGGGCTTGAGCTGGGTTTGTGGCTCTACTGAGATTTCTGGTAAATTAATTTGTGGTAGCGGTTGGTCTGGAATTTGCCAATTCCCAAATACTTCTTCTACTAAGGCTACCGCCTCATTGAATGTGACTCGACCAGCAATACTAATTACTATATTGTCTGGACGAAAATAGGTTTGGTGATAATTGATTAAGTCCTCTTGGGTGATGTTGTTGACGGTGTTTTCATCCCCCATGACTGAGAGTGCATAGGGATGATTTTGGTAAATTGCCCGCCGTATTTGCTCTATTGCTAGGGTAAAGGGCTGTTCTTTTTGGGAACGGATGTTACTAATGGTTAAACGCCGTTCTAATTCTACTTGGGTGGTGGGGAAAGTAGGCGATCGCACAATCCGCCCCGCTAGTGATAATATCTGAGGAAAATCCCCAGTCACTGTCTTTAAAGACATTAAAAAATAATCAGTCGATGTATCTGCACTCAAACTAGCTCCGATAGACTCGACTGCTTCCGCAATTTCCATACTAGAGAGTCCATCACATCCTTTAGTGATGACTGCTGCTAATAAATGCGCTAACCCCGCTTTTTCGCGTTGTTCACAACAACTACCAGCACGAATAAAAATTCGCCCGGCAATAATATCGGCAGCAGGATTTTCTGCTACTAATACGACAATGCCATTATTTAATACAGTGCGTTGAATTAGGGAGTTGTTTGGCACAGAAGGATTCACAGTTTGAGTCATTATTTATGGGGAATTGGGAATTGGGAATTGGGAATTGGGCATTGGGCATTGGGCATTGGGCATTGGGAATTGGACAAAAGATCCATTTCTTTTACATTTTTATTTCCTTGTCTCCTTTGTCTCCCTTTTAGTACTTCACCAAGCCAAGTTTGCGGAGTTTGTAGTGAGGGCTTTAGCCCTCAAGTTAACAAGTTAAGGACTAAAGTCCTTACTACTAACTTATTTAGCAAGGAAAGTTAATCAGTCAAGAAGGTTTAATAACGGTTACTGCATAATTTTGGGGTGAGAGATACTGTTTAGCTAATTGTTGCAGTTCTTGAGGAGAAAATGATTGTATTTGCTGAGGATAAATTACAGATAATTCTGCTTGTGCAATGGTATTGTAATAGCCATACATCCCACTGAGTTGATTTGGTGTTTCGGTAGAAAAGGCATATTCATTACATAACAACCTACGGGTGCGGGCTAATTGTTGTTCATTAATACCTTGGGTGAAGATATTATCTAAATGGCTGAGAATTAAGTTTTCTACTGTTTCTAAATGTTCTGGTTCTAACCAGGCAGTGATTGTAAATAAACTGGCTTCTCGTTGTAGAGAAAAGTTACTACAAATTCCTTGCACTAATTGCTGTTCTTCTCGCAAATCACGTACTAAGCGGGAAGTACGCCCTTCTGCTAATAATACTGACAATAAATCTAAACCATAAGCTGCCCGCAGTTGTTCTACTCCTGGTACTAGCCACGCCATTAACAGCCGCGCTTGTTCTAGGTGTGGTAAAGATAATTCTTGACGACGAACGCCACTAATGACTGGCTGAATGAATGGTTTGATGGGTGGACATTGTTCTCGTTCACCAAATTCACCAAATGATTTATTGACTAAATCCCATGCTAGCTGCTGGCTGATACCTCCCGCCATCACTACTGTCATATTTTCAGGTTGATAGTGAGCGCGGTGAAAACAGCGCATTTTTTCTGGTGAGTGCTGCATCAGTTCTTGCTCATTCCCCAGAATTGAGCGTCCGTAAGGATGATTTTGGTAGACATTTTGAAGTAGAGATTGAAAGCCTACACTATCTGGGTCATCATAGGAAGCACGAATTTCTTCTAGGACTACATCCCGTTCACGGTTAAACTCATCATCTGGAATGGCAGCGTTAAGTAGAAGTTCTCCCAAGTGGGGCAGAGTATCTTCTATATAATTAGCAGCAGTAGTGAGGGAATAATTAGCATAATCGTAGCTTGTAGCCGCATGACTAACACCGCCTGTATTTTCAATATTATGGTCGAACATTCCCGGCTGTAAGGTGGCTGTACCTTTAAAAATCATGTGTTCTAAAAAATGTGCCATCCCAAACCACGGTTCTGGCTCTTGTATACTTCCAGCCTTTACCCACACATCAGCCACAACTACGGGAGTCGTGGGAATTTCCTGATGAATCAACGTTAAACCATTATCTAGCCGGAAAACCGACGCTGGAAATACAGGATTTGTTGGTTGCGGTTGTAACAATTTTTCTATTTTTAATGAAAATTTAAGTTATTTTTTAGCTATCTTAACTCTGTTTTGCACTCAATTAAGAATCATCTGATACAACTGAATCTTTTTTTGGTTTCGCGCAAAGACGCAAAGACGCAAAGAACGAGGCTATAAAGATGTGTCCTTATTTGAAACCCCACTCAGTCACACCCTAACCTCTACACCCTGTTCATAAATATTAAAGCTCCCAAGTTTTGTTCAAAATTGGGAGCTTAAAATTTTGAGTTCACCGCAACGCCGTTTTACCTAAGTTTATGACCTGGTTAAACCAGGGGGGAACTGATTTTACTCGTTTAAAGTTTCCGGGTACACGCCCGGTCTACTGCCACGAGAAGCATTTAGCTCCCTTTTTCTTAAAGACATAGATCAAAAAACTTGATGGCAGTCACCAACGTCGCAGTGTAACTAAATCATTATAGCCTTTGAAAAGTGATTGTGGCTAAATTGGGAATTGGGAATTGGGCATATCAATTCAAAATTCAAAATTCAAAATTCAAAATGAAAGACATTTTGGGCATTGGGCATTGGGACAAATGTCTACCGTGTCTACCGTGTCTCCCTTGTCTCCTCCTGCCCCCTGCCCCCTGCTCCCTGCCCCAACTATCTGGAGTACCAAATCGATTCTACGGTGTGGGCTATTTCAGAGGCGATCGCTTGGTGATGATTTTCTAACAAAATGGTGACGTGTCCTAGTTTGCGCCCTGGGCGAGATTCGGTTTTACCGTACCAATGGAGGTGTGCTTGGGGTATGGCTGCTAATTTTTGACGTTTACTTTGGTAGTCGCTGACAGAGGTTTCATAACCTAAGAGGTTAACCATGACTGCGGCTGGACATTGTAAAGCTGGATTACCTAAAGGCATACCACAAACTGCTCTTAGGTGTTGCTCGAATTGGGAAGTTGCACAAGCGTCTAGGGAAAAATGCCCGGAATTGTGGGTACGGGGAGCTATTTCGTTGACTAATATTTTGCCGTCAGCAGTGAGAAATAATTCAATGCCAAACACTCCCACAAATTCCAGGCTGTTTAATAGTTTATGGGCGATCGCAGCTGCTGTAGTAGCTTGTTCTGTTGTAATATCTGCTGGGGCAATAACACGCCGACATACTTGTTGTTCTTGCTGTGTTTCTACCACTGGATAGATGACAACTTCCCCATCTACACCACGGGCGGCAATTACTGCTAGTTCCCGTTGAAAGGGGACAAATTCTTCGATTAAAAATAAAGTCGGGTTGTTGCTGCTTAACTCTAGTTTCTCTTGTAAGGTAGCTAAATCACGAATGATGAAAGTTCCTTGTCCGTCATACCCATGACGACGGGATTTTAAAACGACGGGAAAACCTAACTCAGCAATTTTGGCTGCTAAATCTTGCTGTTGTCCAACTGCGAAAAATTGGGGAACAGGTAGCCCTAAATCACGTAAATAGCAGCGTTGATGATATTTATCTAATAGTGGTGCTAAGGCTTCTAACCGGGGACGAAAGCAGACATTTTGCTTTGCTAGTAAAGATAAAGCCTCTAAATCGACAAATTCATTTTCAAAGGTGATGACATCGCTTTTGGCTGCTAAAAGTTTTGTAGCATCAGCATCATCAACTGCTGCTAATATGGTACCTTGGGCGATCGCTACAGCTGGATCTTGACTGCTAGGAGTCTGCACTATCAACTCTACCCCTAGCTTATCTGCTGCACCTCCCATCATCCAAGCTAGCTGTCCACCGCCAATTACACCTACACGCTTCATCTAAAACCTCCAGGAGACTCCCACTGTACCTGTACTCAGGTCAGTGGTGAGAGGAATGGAGAGGGAATTACGAAACATCTTTTGATTAATTTTGTGCGTCAGCACAAACAAATCAAGAGATAGTTGAGTAATTCCCAACTTCTTGGATTTAATATACATATGAGTAACCATCTTTTGCGTGAATGAGTTTACAAAACTTGTACGATATTCCTTGGACTAATCCATTCTTAGTAGAAATATTGAAACTACCTGACGAACGAATAGCCACTTTTCCGACATAAATACCAACTTTTTTTCCAGTAGTAACAACTGCTTTTACGATGTCTCCAGTTTGAAAATTAAAATGTATTTTTTCTCTTGGGACATGACGATTAGGAAATCCAAATTTGTCCGTTCTGCATGATTGTCTTGAACCATGTCCGTTAGATATAATTAATAGAGGCTTGACGCATTTAATAATTAGTTTGGGTGTTGACTTACCAACACAAGCTGCATCTAACCAGTGAGTCTTTTGCAGTTTTTGTTGACTACGGTTGAACTTGGTCAAGCCACCAGAACCCGTTTCTACTGGTAATCCTGTTTCCCTTAAAGCCTTAAATAAGCAAAAACGAGTTGTATTTACTGCTGCTGCATCAGCTAATGGTCTCTTAGCTTGTGCCAATATTTTGGTTAATTTTGATCGGTCTTTTTTGAGAAATTCTTTAATGTCTTTTGTCCCTTTTTTTGTGTTGCACTTTTCGCAACTTAAAGTGAGATTTGTAATAGAGTTACTTCCCCCCTTAGCTCGTGGGTGAATGTGTTCAACCTGAAAAGGAACGTCTTTAACACCACAATAAGCGCATTGTCTATTCCATTTTTCAAGTAAGTATTCTCTGGTTTCGTAGCCAGCAAGAGTACCTTGTTGATACTCTTCCCCTTGAATTTCTGGATTACGCATTAACTGCATATCAAAGCGTACTAACTCTTGACTAATAGCCTCAGTAGGCGCGAGTTTACACAGTTTTTTAACCCAGGTTTTTATATTCTCAACCCTACTTTGTAGACTTGGTGCTAACCAACCCTCTGGTCGTGTTCTGTTTAAAAATCTTGGTTGACGATATCTAGTTTTACGGTTTCTTCTGCTGCGTCTTAATTGTCGCCTAGATGTTAAAGCATCTCTAATTGCAAAGCCTCTATGCTTTAGTTCGGCTGCAAATACAACTTCCCCAGTAGCATCGTTGATCAATGCAATTCCTGTGTTTTTAGCACCTGGATCAAGTTTTAATCGAAGTGTTTGAACTGTTGAATCTGAATGTGATTCTTTTAAGATAATTGTGAACGGAAACCGGCGAAATATTGCTGCTTTTTTGTTTCGCAATAGCTGCCTTGCCTGTGCTGAATGAATAGGGTCAAGCGGTCTTTTTTGAGTATCTATAACAAATATTTTGGACATAAGTCCCTCCATTTCTGGGTAAAGTTAGCCTGGACAATGATTTAAAGGCTTTTTACGTCAACGACACTAGCTTCAAACCCAATATGCTTGTTTAATCGTTAACCTCAGAAGCCACTGCGTTGCTTTGGTTTCCAAAGTTGTAGCAAGTGGCGTAGCTACAAACTGGCTGCGTATTTGTAGGTGAGATGACCTAAAAATCGTAGTGATTTAACACTTAGTCGGGTAAACTCTGGGCTTAAAAGCCCCCACTGTAACGGTACTCCGTTCAGTGGTGGGTAGTTTACGAGCATCCTAAAGAATCACGAGTTTCTATGCCTGTTTGCGAATTTACTCCGCTAGCTTTTGTACAAAGTTCTTTGATTTGTGCCTTGTCTAAAATTGCATCTGTAAAATCTGCGCCTACTATGTTCACATTATTAAAGATGGCACGGAGTAAAAGAGCTTCTTTAAAAACGGCATCGCTTAAATCAGCCCCTGTTAAGTTTACCTGATCCACCATTGCATTAGTTAAATCTGCTCCGTGGAGATTGGCATTTGTCATCACCGAAGCACTTAATACTGCTCCTCGCAAGTCAGCACCTACAAAGTTTGTCATTTCTAAATTAGCGTTAGAAAACTCTGCCGCTTGCAAAATATCACCAGAAAAGTCATGTCTGGATAACTCTGCATTGCTAAATGATAAAGGATGCGTCCAATCTACTGCCAAGGCTGGTAACGGCCAACAAAATATGATCACGCCCAATAATAATGCCCAACCTTGTTGCCAAAACATCTTTAGGTAGTTAATTTGGTACTTCATTTTCCATGTTCCCCATCTTTTAGTGTTTTGGATTACTCCTAGCTTAACATTTTGTCATAAATGATCGGTGTGCAATCTTCAGCAATTTATAACTATATGGTGAGCTAGATCAGACTCTAGATAGTAGAAATATGATGGAATAATCAGATATATTTCAATTACTTAAAAAAAATCAGCGATTGCTCACTTAATAATTTACAATTCTTGATTTAAAAATGAGAGTTTTAGGATATAAATAGGTTTAATTGAGATTGCGCGATCGCTATGAAATTTACATTTCTTCAAGTTAATCAAACCAAGTAAAGTTTATTGTCGTTTGTGTTGAGCAGAGAAGATTGCCTGTTAGTCTTTTAATCATGAAGAGTATTAAGCGCGAATCGAGCATAATTTTAATGATGTTTCGCCAGACTAAAAATGCTCTATATGGGGAGTATTATCCATAGTTTTATAATCACTACTCAACTGCTTTATTGTTTCTCTCTAAAAAAATTCCACAAGCCGAATAAGTAACTGCAATTATGACACACTACTCTATTGAATGGATCGAAGCATGGTGCGAAGAAAATGGCTGGACAGAACTATTTGTAGAGCGACGTAACAATTACTGGGCGTTTCCTCCGGGATGTGTCATGCCTGAACCAATTCCTACTCATGTCCTCCGAGCAATTAAATCAGAGAAAGGAATGACATTGGAAGAAAAGGTTTGGTCAGTTTCAGCCCTCATTAGTACAGTCTTAGCGGTTATCTCTACTTTTATTTTCAGATGTCCTATGCCATTAGTTTTTGCTTTTGCTGTCAATGCAGTTACAGTGGCTCAACTTGAACCAGAGGATGCGTAGATTATTAAATTTAGTTAATACTCCTCTATACTGCTCTTGGTACTAGCTTCAGCCAGAGCAGTTTTTAATATTTTTAAAATTCACGCATTCGCCGCAAGGCATTCTCGTAGAGTAGGCGTAAAGACGCAAAGAGGAAGGCAAGGAGATATTTTATCTCACTGCAATTACTTTGGTGATTTCTGGACAATATTCTTTGATTGCTTGTTCTACTCCTTGGGATAAAGTTAATGTTGAGGCTGGGCAATTACTACAAGTTCCTATTAACCTGACTTCTACTGTGTCTGGTGGTTTAATAGCTACTAATTCCACATCCCCATTATGACTTTGCAACCCTGGACGAACTCCTTCAATGGCTGCTTGGACACGTTGTGAAAGTGGTGGTTTGGGTGGTTTAACTAACTCATGATAAAGCAAAACACCATAAACAACTTCATCCTTCACCGCATTTTGTAGTGCTGGTAAAGACTCCTGCTTCACACTTTTAATTAACCGCGTCAAAGCCTCCTTATGTAAATCCTCAATTGCCCTTTTCAACCCCACAGCAACACTACGCTGACTTTCATCCCAATGAGAAATAATCACCTCAAACCGATTAATTTCCGTCACCAAATCTTCCAAATCACTCATAAATTACCCTCTCCCTCTCTCTGCGCGACGGACACTTTCCTCAAGTCGGGAAACCCGCCCAAGGAAGTGTCCTCCTCTGCGTGACGGCAGTCGCTACAACGGGGGAAACCCCCGCAACGCGCTGCCTGCTCTGCGTGAGCTTTTCACCCACTAATTAACAACGCCAAAAATCACTGCATCCGAATTTCTGCGTTAACATCTTGCAACGCCTGAGAAACTGCTGCTGCTTGTTCTGTTTGTTGATATTGGCTGAATAATTCCCAAGCTTCTTGATAGTAATCTCTAGCTTGTAAAAGATTTTTGGGATTACCTAACTCTGGTTTTTCTGGGTCGTCTGGTAAGTTAAATAAGGCGTTAGCTTTATTCGCAATTGTGTTAGCATACTCTAAAGGAGTATCTTGAGCATTACGCACTTTGAGAGCTTCATTATAAGCTGCGATCGCTCGCAAACTATTCTCCACAGCATGGGAACTTTGTAAATATTGCAAAGCATTACCCAAGTTGTTTTGCAACATTGCATATTCTCTGGGATGATCAATCAAGTTAATCTGCTTTAAAGCTGCCTCAAAAGTCTGCACAGCCAAGCCTTCACTGAGATTTTGCTGTTCGCTATTCCCAGACATCGAAAGATAAGCGATCGCAATATTATTAGATAAAATCGCGTATTCTTGTGGGTAATCTTGGCTAGTAAATACCCGCATTGCCTGCTGATAAATAGCGATACTATCCGTTATCTTCGCCAAATTAAAAGGTACTAAAGACTGTAAAACCAGCCCCAAATTCATCTGGGTTTCGGCAACTTCTACAGGTGCAGCTAATTGCTGCAATATCGGCAAAGCTTCTTCATAACCAGCCTTCGCCCTTAATAATAATTCCGCCCCCTCATCAGGAATCGACTTTAACACCCCTGCCATCCCAACTTGAGAACGAGCTTTCCACACAGGATAATCAACATCACAGAGTTTAATTGCTTGTTGATATAACTCCACAGCATTCCATAAATCTTGGGGAGTCTTTGGTTTTTTCTGTAAACCTTGTGCCAATTCAATCAGCATTTGGATTTTTTCTGCCGTCGTTGCTAATTCTGATGTAATAGCTGCAAATGCGGCTTTAACTGTTGAATCTGTAATACTAGGAGTCATCTAAGGTTACTTATAAAATGTGAGGTACTAAACAAGGGTTGATACACTTAGATGTAGGCAGCTTAATATCAGCAAAGATTTTACTTTTTATCTTGCTTTATCCAGTAATATTAAGCTGCTGTTTGTCATGCGAGATCAACTGTAACTAAAAGCAGTTTAACTCGATGCTTTTTCAGAGATTGAGGCAATTTTAACCAAAAAAATATTGATTAAACACTTATTTGTATAATCTCAGTCTATGTAGGGGAGGCAAATTGCAGTGTGGATTTTCCTCCTGCAATATTGCCGTTGTGTTAGGCGTAAGCCGTAACGCACCTCCTAAAGCTAAAAAATAATATAGAGACATAGCCTACTACGTCTCTAGAATATTTCTAGATAACACCTATTTTACTTCTAGAAATATCTTCTTCCCTTATACCCCTAAACCCCTTTTTTCCTACTTCATCTTGAAATCCTTAAGCAGAAAAGGCATTACTACACCAGTTGTTAAGCTAGCAAAAGTAACAGGTAAGCAGAAAGGAATTGCTAACTGAGCTAATACTATAAGCACCAGCAAACCCAGACCAACAGCAATGGTAGTTTGTCGAATAAAATACAAGGGGTCACGTAGTAGTTTGCCTTGAACAAATAACTTGGCAGAAAACCAACCTAATTCCAACATTTTGCCTCCTAAAAAATACAGATAATCATTGCTCAAATGTGGCTTATACCACCTATGAATCAAGGCTAAAAATTACCAATGAGATTTAATACAACAAACCC
This sequence comes from Aliinostoc maniaoense, assembly GCF_058172895.1. NCBI lineage: Bacteria > Bacillati > Cyanobacteriota > Cyanophyceae > Nostocales > Nodulariaceae > Aliinostoc > Aliinostoc maniaoense. The sequence continues at coordinate 1,736,293 of NZ_CP187952.1, forward strand.
GAAAAGTATGGCAGGAATTGCCCCAGCCGGAGCAAATAAAGCTCCTAATGTTGCAGAGAATGTATAACCTATCTCTTTCCCAGCTAATATAATGCCACCAATCGCACCACCAATCATAGAAATGATAGTGGCAACTAATAACCACAATATTCCTGTCACTAAAGTTACATCACCTGTCACCATATTTGTGAGTAATGCTCTCACATTCGGTTCATTAAAAAAATCACTCATTTTCTTTGATTCTCCGTCTTAGGCATCGGGTAATTCAATTTCAGATTGGCAATTTGAGATTCGTAATTTTTATTGAATCTAAAATCTCAAATGGCTAGCCTCTAGTTTCTTTACAAAGTATATTGACTTACACAGATAGCAAATTAATGAAGCGAAATTCCCCTTTGATTCAAGACTAGAAAATGAGTAGAAATTCTCACTATACCCATTTTCTGAAAATTTCAGTAATTATTTTTAATATAAATCATTCTAAATATAAAATTCTAGAGGATAATTGCTTTTTCAATGCCTGTTATTAATACTTATACCAGTTCTCTATGAAGTTGCATCAAATAAATGATGTAGAGACGTTGCATGCAACGTCTCTACCGTACAGAATAAAGTGCATCTTAATCAAGAAACGGTATTACTAAAGTATTAATACTGCAAAAAATTATTATTCATATTATTTTATTCCAGAAAAATCTGTCTTACACACTACGGTTTGTTTTACTAAGGTTGTAGATTTAATTTTTAGTTAAATATTAATTTTTCTTTAATAAAAGCAAAATATTTCAAAAAATACCTTATTTTAATTATTAAAACTCCAAATTTATCACCAGGTGAAACTCTACAAGCGTATAAACCTGTGTCATAAATAGTAAACAATAGACAAATAAATAGCCAATGACTAATGTACTCTGGCTGCAAGGTGGTGCTTGTTCAGGTAACACCATGTCTTTTCTTAATGCCGAAGAACCAACAGTCTGTGATTTAATTGCGGATTTTGGCATTAAGGTACTTTGGCATCCTTCCTTGGGATTAGAACTAGGCTACAACTTACAAACGTTATTATGGGACTGCATTCTCGGTAAAATCCCCCTCGACATCTTGGTATTTGAAGGGACTGTAGTTAATGCCCCCAACGGTACAGGGGAATGGAATCGGTTTGCCGATCGCCCCATGAAAGATTGGCTGGCTGACTTATCAAAAGTTGCTAGCTTTGTTGTGGCGGTAGGTGACTGTGCTACTTGGGGAGGTATCCCAGCCATGTCACCCAACCCCAGCGAATCCCAAGGATTGCAATTTCTCAAGCGTCAAGAAGGCGGCTTTTTAGGTAAAGACTTCGTAGCGAAATCGGGATTACCAGTGATTAATATACCTGGATGTCCAGCACACCCCGATTGGATTACGCAGATATTAGTGGCGATCGCTACTGGAAGAATTGGAGACATCGCCCTTGATGAACTGCACCGTCCCCAAACCTTCTTTAACACCTACACCCAAACAGGTTGTACACGTAACGTCCACTTTGCCTACAAAGCGACCACGGCGGAATTTGGTCAACGCAAAGGTTGCTTATTCTACGACTTGGGTTGTCGTGGCCCCATGACTCATTCCTCTTGCAACCGCATCCTTTGGAATCGCGTTTCCTCCAAGACTCGCGCCGGAATGCCCTGTTTAGGTTGTACAGAACCAGAATTTCCTTTTTATGACCTCCAACCCGGTACAGTCTTTAAAACTCAAACCATCATGGGAGTTCCCAAAGAATTACCCCCAGGAGTCAAAACCAAAGACTACGCCTTACTCACAATGGTTGCTAAAACTGCAACCCCAGACTGGGCAGAAGAAGACTTTTTTACAGTTTAGTTCGTAGTAAGCACTTAAGTGCTTACTACAAAACAATTACCGAGAGGAGAGGAGAATGGGAATACAGACATTAGATATATCGCCCGTCGGTAGAGTCGAGGGCGATTTAGATGTTCGGGTGGAAATTGCCGATGGACAGGTGGTTAACGCCTGGACACACGCCGAACTATTTCGCGGATTTGAAATTATTCTCCGGGGTAAAGACCCCCAAGCCGGGTTAATTGTCACACCTCGTATCTGCGGTATCTGCGGTGCTTCACATTTAACCTCTGCCGCCTGGGCATTAGATACAGCTTGGGGTACAGAAGTTCCTCGCAATGCCATCTTAGCTAGAAACCTCGGTCAAATTGTCGAAACAATCCAAAGTATCCCCCGCTACTTTTATGGATTGTTTGCTATTGACTTAACTAATAAAAAATACCGTAGCAGCCGCTTTTATGATGAAGCCGTCCGCCGCTTTGCTGCTTTCACAGGTAAATCTTATGAACTGGGTGTGACAATTTCTAGTAAACCCGTAGAAATTTACGCCCTGTTTGGTGGACAATGGCCGCACAGCAGTTATATGGCAATAAATTAGGAAATTGCTTATATAGTAAGGATTTGCCAGGATAGGTGTGATTATTCCCTAGTTTTTCCTTGAATTAGGCAATAAACCCACTCCAGAAATATCATAAATCACGCCGTGTGCAACTTTCTCTCAAACCTAACCCCCAACCCCTTCCCTGCGAGGGAAGGGGAGCAAAATTCAAAGTAGAGACGTTGCATGCAACGTCTCTACAGTTGCAGGGGAGAGGTACTCTACGAGAAGAGCTTCGCTCTATGGAGAGGGGTTTCAAAAATAAGTCGCACATCGCGTTAAATCCATTTATTTTTATCAACTAAAAGTTATTTGCTTTTTTCAGGCGTTACCTAACTTTTCCCTACATTGCCTCCCTCCAACCCCAAAATCGTCTAAACTCAAAGTGTCCGCCAACTGCCAAAGTCCCATGTCTCGCTGGTTCAACATTGCAGGCCCTTGTGAAGACGATATCCACTATATGCTATCTCCAACAACACGATTACCAGATTTGGAGGAGCTAATTCAACAGCGTAGTTATTTTGTCCTTCATGCACCACGACAAACAGGGAAAACCACAGCAATGTTAGCTCTAGCACAGCAACTTACCGATACAGGACGTTATGCAGCAGTAGTAGTATCAGTCGAGGTAGGAAGTGCATTTAATCATGACCCCAGTGCAGCAGAATTAGCGATTTTGGGAACTTGGCGCAATACAATTGAGGATAGCTTACCTCCAGAACTACAACCTCAAAGTTGGGTTTATAATGTTCCTGGACAGAGAATTGGTGAAAATTTAAGAGCTTGGTCAAAAGCTATCAATCGTCCGATAGTATTATTTATAGATGAAATTGATTCCTTACAAGATCAAACATTAATTTCAGTTTTACGACAGTTACGAGATGGTTTTCCTAAGCGTCCAGAAAATTTCCCCTCATCGGTAGGATTAATTGGTTTAAGAGATGTGCGAGATTATAAAGTAGCATCCGGTGGAAGTGACAGATTAAACACATCCAGTCCTTTTAATATTAAAGTCACTTCCATTACCCTGAGAAATTTCAACGCCGAGGAAGTTGCAGAACTATATCAACAACATACAGCAGAAACAGGACAAATTTTCACACCAGAAGCCACAGCAACAGCCTTTGATTTAACCCAAGGACAACCTTGGTTAGTGAATGCTCTGGCTAAAGAAGTTGTGGAAAAAATGGTAAAAGATAGAAGTATTGCTATTACCAGAGAGCATATTTTACAAGCAAAAGAAATATTAATTGCTCGTCAAGATACTCATCTTGATAGTTTAGCTGAACGCCTACGAGAACCAAGAATCAAAGCAATTATCGAGCCGATGTTAGCGGGTTTGGAATTGGGGGATATACCCAATGATGATATCCAATTTGTGATTGATTTAGGTTTGTGTAAAATGCACCCCCAAGGAGGATTAACTATTGCTAATCCCATTTATCGGGAAGTGTTACCAAGAGTGTTAACAGTGACACCAATGGCTTCCCTACCAGTGATTGCACCAACTTGGTTAACCCCGGAAGGAGAATTAAATATAGATGCGTTACTGGCAGCATTTCTCAAATTTTGGCGACAGCACGGAGAACCGTTATTAGGTAGCACTAGCTACCATGAAATTGCTCCCCACATCGTCTTAATGGCTTTCTTGCATCGTGTGGTTAACGGTGGTGGAATTTTGGAGAGGGAATATGCAATTGGTAGTGACAGAATGGATTTATGTCTGCGTTACAAAGATGTAACTTTAGGTATCGAGTTAAAGGTATGGCGGGAGAAGAAGCGCGATCCCCAAGCTGAGGGGATTGAGCAGTTAGAATCCTATTTAGCCCGTTTGGGGTTGGATTTTGGTTGGTTATTTGTATTTGACAGGCGTAAAAATGCCCTCCCAATGGAAGAACGTTTATCAACTCAGGTTGTACTTACACAAAATCAGCGTCGGATTACTGTGATTCGCGCTTGAGTATTTTGTATGATTGATTTCTTAGTTTGGAAATTGAGCGATCGCAGTTAATAGTAGTTAAGGAAGCACAAGAAAATGGAAATTGAGCGATGGTCGGAGACCGGGCTTTGCCCATCGCACTTCTCAAAGATGTTTAACAGGAAATCTAACACCTCTAGACTGCGATCGCTTGCTTAAAGTCCACAATCTTGGCACTTTAAGAGGAATTTATCGGCGGAGTAAGCACCCTACAAGATAGGCGATCGCACTCTGCTATTTTATACTGAACGGTGGAAGTGGTTATAGTACTTAGTTTATCGGAACAGATTTAAGCATTCCCGAAAGCTTTGATTGATATTAGGGTATGCTGAGGCAACTTTTTTTAAGCTTAATTTTTGATAATTCCTCAGATTCTCAGATTTTCCTTTTTCAAATTTGAATCCTGACAACCCTTGCCCCATTCTTGGAACAGCATTTACGACATTTATAAGAGATGAACCTTGTAATTGCCCCTTAAAACAATAATCCCAATCAGTACCAGCTTGAAAATGCTTTCCAATTACAAAATTTCCGACTTTGCGAAATATGAAATATCTTGAAGAATCAATTATAGATGAGGTCTGAACCTCCTTGTAAACATGATTCCCATTAGGTAAATTCTGTAGTCGTTGAGCAGAAGCCCGCAACGAAAAATTAGTTAGAATGAAAAGGAAAACTAAAATTCCTAGTACCTTTTTAAAGCTTGATCTTTTCATATTCCTATCTGTTTAGCGAAGATTTTTTAGAAGAAATAACTACAACTAGCAACACTTTAGAGTTAGATGCTTATTAAATTGGGAAGTAAATTATCAGTTTGGGATAACAAGTAATGAAGAACCAAAATGATGTCTGACTACAATTTTAACCCTGTCCCTCTTTGTATATTTAATATTACTCTGCCTGGACGTGTATTTAAGAATTGGTAAGAGGATTTATAAGAACCTCTATCAAATCGGTAAATTCCCCAGGCAGATGCTCTTGTTGCACGATTATAAAGCTGGCTCGCAATATCTATAAATCCATTATTCATACTTCTTTGAATAGCTACAATCTCTCCGCCTGCTGACTCTACGCCAATGCCACCAATTGGTTTATATTCCGAGCCATTCCGTTGGAAAATGATTCCGTTACATTCCGATGCACCACAAGCAGGACTAAAAACGACCAAAATAACTTCTTTAATCCCATCATTGTTAAGGTCTATTTCTTTATAAAAATATTCAGTTTGACTTAAAAAATCTGGCAGATTTACATAGTTACTGACAATATTTGTGACAATTTTTCTATGATCAAATGATGCTGTTGTTGTAGTGCGTATACTAGATACATCTCTTAAAGTTACGGTATCCTTTTGTCCAGATATTGATATTGACATTGTTGTGTTAACCAAAATATCTGAAGCTCTTGCAGTTGTGATTAAAACATTTCCACCAATCCGTGTAACTCTTGCAAGAGTACCCCATCCTGGAGCTAGAAGGTCAATTGCCTTCTCTAAACCATGATTAGCTCCAGCTAGATAAACATCATAAAATGCTCCCAAAATAGGATTCTTGGATGGATCACTCTCAACCGTAGCAGTGTATCGTACTAGCTTATAAAAAACTTCCCCAAGTCTATCCTTGTCAATAAAATCTAGACTAAAAGCTGTCTGTAGACTAGGCTCACTTTTGAAAATATTAATCGTTGTTTGTGTACCAAATTCCTTAGCAAATTCTCGAACCAGCCGTTTAGTTGTTTCAGACTGTGTAAACTCAGAATCCCCTTGACCAAGTTGTACAATCTCCAAGGCAAGCATGGCAGTGTTGTACCAAATTGCAAAGTTGCTGGACTTAGTTATTTTGACATATCCACCAGCAGGAATAATCACAATCATGTTTTGTGCTTCTAGTTTCCGTCTAGCATCTTCAAGAGGATAGGGACTAAAAAAAGACGAAGGTGTTTTAGTTAAAACATCAATTTTATTCTGAATTAAATCTGTTGGAGGTCTATTCCCATCAATAATTTTGATATCCTGCAAACGTCCACTAGAATCATAAACCTCAACTAGAGCATCACTCAAAGCTCGATTAAAGACTTTCATTTCTAGCGTGATCGATTGATCTGCATTTTTAGTTTTTTTAAATTCATTTTCATCAAAAATAATACCAGAATCTACCTCTGAGCTTATACAATAGCCAGGTACTTTCTGTTTCGTAATACCTGATCTTTGATTTTCTATGCAATCAAGGTTAATAAACTCTAGTTCCTCAACAATAAACTTTCGTTCCTGAGCAGCAAAGGCTTGATTTGGGAAAACAATGTAGCTAGTTGTCAGAAGCGATCCTAAGATGCTTGTGAGCATTACAAAAATAGATTGTTTCATACCCTTGATAGCCAGAATAACGATGAAGTTGTGCTGCGGCAGACAAGCTAGAAAACCTGCCGATAACTTCCGTATCATAACCTATCGGTCTCATTGGTGACAGTTCGTAATTATACTGACATGATACTAGGAAAGTATTAAGTTTATATTTGTACACTTATGGATTAAAAATTTAGCGATCGCACTTGACAATCAAGACAGTTTCTAAGCCAAGGATTTCAATTTTTCGACTTCCAACTTTAACCTTTCATTCTCCATCCTTAACGCCAAAATTTCATTTTTCTGCAATTCAATTAACGACTTTTGACTAATTACCTCACCAAAGGCTTTTTTCCGGTTTTCAATACCAAACCATCTTTGATAGGTTTTTGTATGTTCATCAACAGTATGACCTAAATTATCTGCTGCTGCTTTAATCGGTATTCCTTGAAGATGCGCTCGAATCGCACAAGCGTGACGCAAATCGTAAGGTTGAAACTCAATTCCCACTTTTCTAAACCATCTGGATATATCTCTCCGCATCCAATTAATATTTTGCACAGATGCAATTTTTTCAACCTTTCTTTCTAAAATATTTAACGGTTTAGGATTTTTTAAATCAAATAATTCTATCCATTCGGGAACAAAGGGGATAACTTCTCGATATCCAGTTTTGGTATTTTTATTCACTTTCCAAGTATGGTCTATATTTTGGGGAGATATCCACCAATTAATATCCGGTTGTACAAATAATTCCCTTGGTCTTAAACCATAAGTCGCTAACATTCCATATACCCAACGCCACATTTCCCAAGTGTCTATTTCATCACTAATATTTGTATTTTTGCGGTTAAAGGCAAATTTTTCAAATAATTGAAAAGCAGATATTATTTTTTCATTATCAGGGATTTCTCGATAAGCAGGGGTGACATTATCACGTTTAACATCGAGTTTAAATCCTAAATTAAAGGTTTTAATCAAAACAGAAGTTACGGCAATCAGTTCATTCTTTTTATTACCCTTAAATGAATTAATAATTTCCTCAAAATTTTCTTTTGTGGCTAAATTACTGAGAGGAAAGTTTCTTTTAATGACAGATATATAGTTAGCAAAAGTATTTTGACTAGTGATGCTTTTTTGACGAGTTTGATAATATTTTTCGTCAAATGTATCTAATAATTCCCCAATAGTTTTTATATCTTGCTTCTCTCTAGACTTAATTCCTAAATACTTCTCATTCCACTGGAAAGTATGACGAGCAATTAATTTACCCAACTCGTAACTTTCTTCAATTGCAGTTTTTAATCCCTCTAAATTTGCTGGTATCCCTAGAGACAAATCGTACTGTTTTTTTTGCTTACCTACACTGCTATCACCTGGTTTTAACGGTAGGGTAGCTCGTAATTGGAGAGAATTGCCAGTTTGTTTAATGCTAACTCTTATTCTCTCCCTTTTTAAATTAGTATTAGCTTCGACTAACTTCTGTTCAAAAACTGCTTGATACTGTAATTCCGTTGCTTTTATTTTCGCCATTGTTCCCCTATAGCTACCGTCTGTGGTGTTCTGCGGCTCAAAATCTGCAAATATATCGGGGAATAAGTCGGTTAAGTCTGCATTTACATATTCATGTGTAGATGTGGAATATGTCTCCTCGCAATTACCCTGATTTTGTCCGCTCATTCCCTAAATATTCCCTTATTTATAAACTGAAATGGTGAAAATAAAATGTTCTTGTTGAGCAAATTTGCCTTATTAAAAGGTTACTCAGTAACATTTTCAATATATCACCAGTTGTCATAGCAGTTATATGGTGCCTGGTGGTGTGATGTGCGCGCCAACATTAACAGACATCACCCGCGCTTGGGCAATTTTGGAATATTTCCGCACCAACTGGTTAGAACCTGTGTGGTTGGGTTGTTCTTTGGAACGCTACGAAGAAATCCAAACTTATGATGATTTCATGGATTGGTTAGATGAAGACATCAAACATCGAGAATCAGACTTGGGTTTCTATTGGCGCATGGGTCTAGATATCGGTTTAGATAGATATGGTGCAGGTGTGGGTAAATATGTTTCTTGGGGATATTTACCTCACGAAGATAGATATCAGAAACCCACCATTGACGGACGCAACGCTGCGGTGATTATGAAAAGTGGTGTGTACAATAGCTTCAGCGACACTCACACTTTGATGGATCATACCTTTGCCCGTGAGAATACTACCCACTCTTGGTATGATGAAGGCAAAGAAAATGTTCACCCCTTTGACCGTACTACTAAACCCACTCAGAAAAATCATAAGGACTTTAATAATGCTTACTCTTGGGCAACTGCGGTACTACATAAAGATTTTGGCCGTTTGGAAGTCGGCCCTTTAGCACGTCAGTTAGTCGCAGGTGGTCAACATGGGGAATCTTGGCAGCACTATGATGGGTTTATCCTAGATGTCTTCAAAGAAATGGGTGGTGCTAGTATTCATGTGCGTCAGCTTGCACGAGTTCATGAAATTGTCAAGTTATACCGTGAAGCGGAAAGATGTTTGCGTGAGTTCGTTTTAAAAGATCCCTGGTATATTAAACCCAAGGAAAAAGATGGGCGCGGTTGGGGTGCTACGGAAGCATCACGGGGTTCTCTGTGTCACTGGATAGATATTGAAGAGGGCAAGATTAAGAATTATCAGGTGATTGCTGCAACTACTTGGAATGTCGGCCCCCGCGACAAAGATGGAAGATACGGGCCGATTGAGAAAGCTTTAATTGGAACACCGATTGAAGATCCTACTGATCCGGTGGAAGTGGGACACGTCGCGCGATCGTTTGATTCTTGTCTGGTGTGTACTGTTCACGCCCATGATGCGAAGACAGGGGAGGAGTTGGCGCGTTTTCGGACTGCTTAAGTTTAAACGCAGAGGGGCGCGGAGGTATGCGCGGAGGTACGCGGAGAATTGGCTAGTAATTAATGAGTGGCTAATGGCTAGTTATGATTTAGTTAGTCATTAGCTCATTAATGTTTCATGGTTGAGAATTGCCGCTAAAACGTTCTACAAATTCAGGGTAGTTATCTAAATCTTGCAATGATTCTAATGGTGGTATTTCAATCCAGTTGACTTCTGCGTGTAATTTGTCTATGTCGGCATAAAAGGTTTCTTGGTCATTTTGACAAACGCTTCTTACCATGATTTTCTTATTTCTAAATTGTTTCTGCCTTGTATAACTGCCTCTTGCATCTCCGCTAAAAAATTATACACACCAATTAGCAAGGGAGTAAAAATAGCTTCTTGATTATTAGATATACTTTTGAGAATGCAAATTCCTGATAAACACTCAGCCATTCCATTATCCATTCCAAAATTATGAAAAGACGTATCTGTAGTCATCCATGCTAAATTAAGGGGCAAATATACTTTGGTATTTCCAACTTCTAAATATAGATAAGGATCTTTCTTAATTATTCCGTACATTTGGGGCTTTTCATCATAACGATTCCAAAATTTAATATTTTTTGATACAAAATCTGTTTGAAAAAACTCAAATGCACATCCAATATGGGTTCTTGTTAAATTATCAGGGTTTTGCAAGTTTAAAACTCTAGGATGCCAGTGTTCGAGTAAGTCTAATGCAAAAGTTATTAATCCGTAGTAATCATCAAATGGTAAAGCACGTATACTACCAAATTTATCTATATCTTTAACAGGAATGTAACTAGGTCTTAATCCACTAATAGCTGCTATGCTTAGTAATCTGTGAATATTTAGATAGTGGAAAATAAAAGGTCTATACTGCCAAGTATGAATTTGATTTGGTATGGTATCAGTATATTGTAATTCATGAAATGCTTTTACTTCAGTTTCGCTAACACTGATTTCATCTTTTATAAAATTATAGACTTTCTTGATTTTTTCGGTTTCTAAAAAAAGTATATTTTGGCTGAATAAAAGGTTAAAATCAATAATATTTTTGCTTTCGTCAAATATGAAATGTCCTTGTGTATCAAATTTCTTGTACCGTTTCTGCTTCTTTTTAAAGAGAAATATATATAACTGTGAATATTTTTGATAAAGTTGGTGAGAGATGAATTTATCAATAGTTGTCTTAATTTTTTGGCGACTGGTTGTTGATGTAACCTGGACTGCAATCTTATTGCTAGAATCTCCTAGATCAATGCCAGCTTGGTTAAAGTTTATTGAGTTAAGGTTCTCAAGCTTAAAATGAAAATGATATTTAGTAAATTTCTAACAAAATCTTCTGCAATGATACCTAAGTCATAAAGATTCGATTTTGTTTGGAAATCAATAGAATTTTGAAGAATTGCTAAGTTTTTATTAATTTCTTTTAAATAAATTTCTTTAGTTAAAACCATATTTTTTAAAGTTATTCAGAAAGTTATGGACGAAAAACCAATACATAATCCATTATTATTTTTTAATAGAAGATTTAATCTTTTCCCATGTCATCACATTGTCTGGATTAGTTTCATAATCATTAATCCGCCGATCCAGTTCTTGTTTTTGTGCTGCTGTGAGATTTGGGTAAGTCTGTTCTGCGGCGATACTATCCCAAATGGCTTGCACAAAACAAATGCGTTCTTCAATGCTGAGAGATTTAATCTCATTGAGAGTGGCTGTAAAATCCATGTTGACTAAACCAAATGGAAAATCGAGTAATATACCTTAAATATACCGGATAAGATTTTACCTACTCAAATTTTGCTGAGGTGTAGCTTAACCTAAACAATGCCTGCAAAATACCAATAAGTGCGATCGCTTCCACAAAAACAGCTATAGTCATGGAATAAACAGACGACCAACACCCATATAGTTTTCAATATCCAAGACAATCTCAATCAGACGATCAACACATTGCTCTCGATAATCAAATTCATCAAGACGACTTAGATCCCCAATTGTCACAACAGGAAATGAACTCGCTATATTCTCTTCACGAATTACCTGTTCGAGTGACTCTTCCCCCTTCATGTTTCGGTTGGCTGTTAGTATCATCATGTGGTGCATTTGAGCATAACGCCAAACCATGCGATCGCTACTGTCCATCGATAAGCCTGCTTCTCTAAAGGTTACAAACCGAATAGATATTAGCTCCAACCAACCGAGTTTTGTCAAAATACCAAGGAAAATCAGGGCATAACCATCAAGATTATAATCAATTAAGAAGGTCATAATTTTTGGGCAGCACGTTTGGCTTTCTGCTCTTCCAACTTTGCCCACAGAAATTCTTTACCTGGTTTGTGAGGTATACTGGCAATCTGAGCCAAGCGTTCATGATTACGCTCTTCCCAATACTGGCGAATTTCTTTTCTGGTTGCTAGAACTTCTTGATACTCAGCTTCTAACTGAGTGCGGTTGACTTCAATATAAGACAAGGCTGTATTTATCTGTTCATCTGTCAAGTTGAACTTATCGCGGATCAGCTTAGGTGGGTATTGAGCCTTGATCAAATCCATTACGTCGTAAAGAGTAACGCGACTCCCTACGATAGTAAGCCCTCTCTCTGTGCGGATAATACCTGATTGTTCATTAAATACTGGAGCCATAACCGTAACCTCCGATATTTTTACATCTGAGCAGCAAGACATCAATCTGGATATGCTAAACCTGTGCGGGGATCGCGGATATATAAACCTAGTGTTAAACTCCGTATCACTTCATCCCATACGGGTGTTAACTGCTCGGCTTGATCTGCCCAATAATCAAATGTAATTAAACACTGCACATTTGACCCTAGACCAATGCAAATCCGCGAAAAAGCCTCCCGTGGTTCTTCTTGAGTGTCAATAAATTTAATCTCTGTCCAGACGATTTTGGCGGTTTGGCGTTTGACGGTAATGATTTCTCCTTTTTCAATCACATCGCGGCTATCGTCTTCTACTACCTTTCTCAAAGTAGATTTAAGCGGAAACAAACTCCAATCACGGGGAGGTAGTTGATTAAATGATACTTCTAGGCAGCAATCATCCTTGGGTGGTTTGTTATCCATGAACTTGAAGGAATTTTCTTGTGGCTCAAACACCCAATCCTGGGGGACATTGAAGCGAACCGCCCCCCGGTTAGCGACAAAAATCTTATAGCCTGATGGAGACTCCCAGCGATGGTCAGGCTTGAGTTCTAGAGTCTCTTTGATCCATTGGAGATTGCTTTTCTTCCGCTTGGTCATAATTTTTTTGCCAATCTACCACCTTGGCGATCGCCTATTTCGTTAATAGTATCAAATTCTTTGGTCAGTTAATCTAACAATTAACTAAACACCCTCTCCACGCTCAACTCCCTAGGGGAGAGGGTTGGGGAAACAGGCAATTCTTAACAGTTTGTTCGTTTGATTTAAGTAAGTCTTAAATTTTTTTGCCTAAACTGAGACTGATTGGTTTAATTTTTCTCACAAAAGGTATAAATATGGCACGTTTAAGCAACAAGACAGCTGTAATTACAGGTGCAACCACGGGTATTGGCTTGGAAACCGCTAAACAGTTTGTTGCGGAGGGAGCGCGGGTAATCATTACAGGACAGAATCAAGAGCGTTTGCAAGCGGCTGCTGAGACATTGGGCGCAAATGTGATTCCAGTACGTGCAGATGTGCGATCGCTCAGTGATTTGGATAGTTTAGCACAGACAGTAAAAGCAGAGTTTGGTAGCCTTGATATTTTGTTTGCTAATGCAGGAATTGGTTTATTTGCCCCCCTTGATGCCATTGATGAAGCATTTTATGACAAGCAGTTTGATACTAATGTCAAAGGGGTATTTTTTACTGTACAAAAACTAGCTGGATTGCTTCAAGAAGGAGCGAGTTTAAGAAGGCAGAAGTACGAAGGCAGAGGGCAGAAGGGAATCCCCATAAATAAATTCAGGGGATTTAATAAGGACGCTGTATTTCTCGCGCTTCGCGTCTCAAAACACATCTTTTTTTTTGCTTTGCATAAATAAATTTAGGGGCTTGAAACCCTTGTGGCAGAGGGAAAAAATTGTATTTCTTCCTTCTGCCTTCTGCCTCCTGCCCTCTGCCTTTCTTCGGTCATTCTGAATGCTTCCTCAGTGCATGAAAAAGGCATGGCGACGGGAAGCATATATTTTGCAACTAAAGCAGCTGTGCGTTCCTTAGCTCGGAGTTTAGCGGCTGAATTAGGAATACGGAAAATTCGAGTTAATTCGTTGAGTCCTGGTATCGTCTTAACCAATTTTCAGAGCAAGATCGGAATTTCTGACAAAGAACTAGATGGTTTTGTCAATTCTATTACGCAAGTTGCACCATTAGGACGTGTGGGACAACAGGAGGAAATTGCATCGGCGGCTGTCTTCTTAGCTAGTGATGAATCATCATATATGACGGCGGCTGATTTAGTAGTTGACGGTGGCTTTATGAACGTTTAGAACCAAAGTCAGCCAAAGAGCGATCGCTTTATCTTGATCACATGATATGAAATGAAAATAGAGCGATCGTTCTTTCGCAAAATAGCTTAGTTTATATACAATAAGTAAATAATCTCAGATAATCTATTTATTTAACAGTCGTAGCGTAACACACTAAAAATTGTAGAAATAGTGAGTTAGTCTTGCCTTAATACGCTCCAAAAAACTCAAATATCTAAGGTAAGCCTGTGTCTGATTTAGAACTACACAAATATTTCCCCAAACTTCCTGAAGAAGCCCTGAAAGAATTTGCAGAATGGTGTATTTTAGAGCAGGCAAGATCAGCAGGCATAGAATTTACACCTGACCCAAGTAAGTTACAAAATCTCATACCAAATGAATACATTTGGCAACTGATTGATCAGTTTATGAAAACCAGACCAGACCCCATTAAAACCGGACTAGTATCCGCAATGGCTGGGCAAGAAGCTGATAGTCATGGATTAATTGGCTCGGCAGTTATGGTAGATTTTGTTTCTCTTTATATTAAGTATTTAATTCCAGAAAACGGCACGACTCCAGAAGAAGCAAAGACATTAATTACTGAAGCAGCCATTCAACAGTATGAAAAGCTTTCGGAATTGGCTGATAAATATAATGTCAGTTTCTAAATAAATCACAGGGAAAAGGGGATAGTATTTTTTCTTTCCCCCAACCCTGTTACTTTTTACCTGTTATTTAGGGCTTGCTGAAAAAGTAGTAAACAAACAACAGGAGAATAGAGTAGGTAATCAGGCAGGAGTAAAGATAATTTTTTGTTTTCTGAAATTCATCAAAACATTAGTTTTGTTAATCAAAGCAGCGAAAAAAGATGTTGTTTTGAAAAATTGACACAAAAACTGACAAAAAAGACGTAATAACAGGGTAGAAAGATTCATAACTAAAAAAGTTATGGCAATAGCGGTTAAAGAAGTATAAGGAAGTTTAGCCATAACTCTATCAAGGCTAAATCTTCGTTTACCTTGTCCGAATTTCCCTTCAATAGAATTACGAACTAGCTTATCATCTCGTGCTTGTTTCTTTGTGTCTGTCCAGACGTTTTTGGGTGGTCTACCTAGTGGTAGTCCACTAATTCTAATTCCTCTTTCTTGACACCAAGCTCGATTCTCTCTAGTCCGATAAATTTTATCAACATGAACAGATTCAGGATAATATCCAGTGTAGTTTTTGTAGGCTTCTACTTGTGTTTGTAAGTCCCCTGATTCGTTAAAGTTATCCCAACTAATATGGTCTAAAAATACATAACCATCACAGCAACTAGCAGAAAACTTAGCCCCAAATTCTACCTCTGTTCTAGCTTTACCACGGACTATCGGACGAATATGTGGTTGACTTAAACTGACAATCCGGTCTTCTATACTCCGTTTTTTATTTTCATATAACCACAGTTGTTGACGATAAACTTCTGACACGACTAACAACATCTTATATTGTCTTTTACTCAGGTTTATTAGTGACGTACCTGAACCTATTAGTTGCTGAATGTGAGAGAAGTTTCTTTTGATATATTGTAGTTGCTTTTTAATGGCTTTCCTTCTTTCATTAAAGTTTACTTTCCTTTTTTTGGCTACTGCTAAATAATCCTTTCTGGCTCTTTTTCTGTAGGTTCTTGGAGAGACGTTTCATGAAACGCCTCTACATTATTTGTAGGGGAGAGTGTTGGAGATGGGTTTTACAGATCCCGTGAAAAGTCAGAATAGAGGTCTAGCGCGCCGGAGGCATCGCTCAGAAACTAGAGCATGAAAACAGCAATCTCCCCAATCCCCCAACGCTGTGGCAAAATTTATTAGAGTCCTTCCAAAAGTGAATTTCCCAGAATGACCGCAACTATACCGAATCTTCCCAGTCTGTATGACCCTTTTTCTACTGAAGCGAAGTGGCAAAAATTCTGGGAAGACAACCAAATCTACAAAGCTGACCCTAATCATGGTGGTGAACCTTATTGTGTCGTTATTCCGCCACCAAACGTTACTGGTAGTCTGCACATGGGTCACGCCTTTGAGAGTGCGTTGATTGATGCGCTAGTACGTTATCACCGGATGCAGGGACGTAATACTCTCTGGCTACCTGGAACTGACCACGCTAGTATCGCTGTCCACACAATTCTAGAAAAACAACTCAAAGCTGAGGGTAAAACTCGCTATGAGTTGGGACGCGACCAATTTCTAGAACGTGCTTGGCAGTGGAAAACAGAATCAGGGGGAACAATTGTCAATCAGCTACGCCGTTTGGGTGTGTCGGTAGACTGGTCACGGGAGAGATTTACCCTAGATGAAGGTTTATCGAAAGCTGTGGTAGAAGCCTTTGTCAGTCTCTACAATGAGGGGTTGATTTATCGCGGTGAATATTTAGTTAACTGGTGTCCGGCTTCTCAGTCGGCGGTGTCTGATGTTGAGGTAGAAAATAAAGAGGTTGAGGGTAATCTTTGGCATTTCCGTTACCCCTTAAGTGATGGTTCTGGTTATGTAGAAGTGGCGACGACTCGACCAGAAACTATGCTGGGTGATACGGGTGTAGCTGTCAATCCCAATGATGAAAGATATCAACACCTAATTGGGAAAACTTTGACTCTGCCCATTATGCAACGGGAAATTCCCATTATTGGTGATGAGTTAGTTGACCCCAGTTTTGGGACGGGTTGTGTAAAAGTGACTCCTGCCCATGACCCCAACGACTTTGAAATGGGTAAGCGTCATAATCTGCCGTTTATTAATATTCTGAATAAAGATGGCACGCTAAACGCCAATGCTGGAGAGTTTCAAGGACAAGACCGCTTTGTTGCTAGAAAAAATGTAATTGCACGTCTGGAAGCTGACGGCGTGTTAGTCAAGGTAGAAGATTATAAGCATACCGTTCCTTATAGCGATCGCGGTAAAGTTCCCATTGAACCCCTACTTTCTACTCAGTGGTTTGTGAAAATTCGCCCAATGGCGGATAAAGCTTTAGACTTCCTCGACCAGAAAAACACACCCCAATTTGTCCCCCAACGCTGGACTAAAGTTTATCGTGATTGGTTGGTAAGCTTAAGAGATTGGTGTATTTCTCGTCAATTATGGTGGGGTCATCAAATCCCGGCTTGGTATGCGGTGAGTGAAACTGACGGACAAATCACTGATACTACCCCCTTTATTGTCGCTAAATCAACTGCGGAAGCCTGGGAGAAAGCTAAAGCCCAATTTGGCGAGAATGTCCAGTTAGAACAAGACCCAGATGTATTAGATACCTGGTTTTCTTCGGGATTATGGCCATTTTCTACATTAGGCTGGCCAGAGAAAACACCAGATTTAGCCGCATACTACCCAACTACAACCCTAGTTACAGGCTTTGATATCATCTTTTTCTGGGTAGCCAGAATGACTATGATGGCTGGTCATTTTACTGACACTATGCCCTTCCAAACTGTTTACATTCACGGTTTGGTGAGGGATGAAAATAATAAAAAGATGTCGAAGTCAGCTAACAATGGCATTGACCCACTGTTACTAATTGATAAATATGGCACTGATGCTTTACGTTACACCTTAGTTAAAGAAGTAGCCGGTGCTGGTCAAGATATCCGCTTAGAATACGATCGCAAAAAAGATGAATCATCATCGGTAGAAGCTTCCCGCAACTTCGCCAATAAGCTGTGGAACGCCGCCAGATTTGTAATGATGAATCTCGACGGACAAACCCCCGGACAATTAGGTCAACCCAAGGCAAATGAATTAAGCGATCGCTGGATTCTTTCCCGCTATCATCAAGTTATTCAGCAAACCACTAACTATATTGATAACTATGGTTTAGGGGAAGCAGCCAAGGGCATTTATGAGTTTATTTGGGGTGATTTTTGCGACTGGTATATTGAGTTGGTCAAATCCAGATTGCAAAAAAATTCTGACCCAGCCTCGCGTAGAGTCGCTCAACAAACGTTAGCCTATGTACTCGAAGGGATATTAAAGTTACTGCATCCCTTTATGCCCCATATCACCGAGGAAATTTGGCAGACTCTTACCCAACAACCAGAGGAATCGAAGCAAACTCTAGCTTTACAGCCATATCCCAAAGCTGATACCAATTTAATTAACCCCAGCTTAGAAGCACAGTTTGAACTGTTAATTGGCACTATCCGCACCATCCGCAATTTACGCGCCGAAGCGGAAGTTAAGCCAGGTGCGAAAATCACAGCCAATTTACAATCTGAAAATCCTCAAGAACGGCAAATTCTCACGGCTGGACAATCTTACATTCAAGATTTAGCCAAGGTAGAAAATTTAACCATTGTCGGTGAAGCACAACCCCAAACAGTCATCCAGCCAAAACCCAAAAGTAGTTGGCGGACAATTGTTTGGCTAGTTGTGGGTTTAGTCTTCTTCCGACTGGCGTTAGCCGTTGGCGATACTTTAGATAATATCCCCGTCCTAAATACTTTCTTTGAAATTGTGGGTTTGGGTTACACCGCTTGGTTTATTGTTACGACTTTATTACCCGCCAAACCTAGACAAAAATTCTTAGCGAAGTTCTCCCCACTCACTACAGAAACGACTCCAGCACCGCAGGAATCACAACCATCAACCAAAGAACCAGAAAAAGCCATTGCGGGTGTAATTGGGACAGTACAGGTAGTTATACCGTTGGATGGTGTAGTAGATATAGAAGCTATGCGCGCCAAGCTACAGAAAAGCCTTAGTAAAGTAGAAGCCGAGGCGCAGTCTCTCAAAGGTAGGTTAAGCAACGCCAACTTTGTCGATAAAGCTAGACCGGATGTAGTCCAAGCCGCCAGAGATGCTTTAGCTGAAGCCGAAAAACAAGCAGAGATTTTACGCGATCGCCTGCGTGGTTTAGCATAGCTTTAGGGGTATAGGGGTGTAGGGGTATAGGGGTATAGGGGTATAGGGGTGTAGGGGAAAGAACAAAATCAATTTTTTCTTGCCTGCCTCACACCCTTACACCCTCACACCCTCACACCCTCACACCCTTACACCCTCACACCCTTACACCCTCACACCCTTACACCCTCACACCCTTACACCCCTTTCTAAGCTATGCGATATCTAGCCCAAGTACATAAAAATGAATTTTTAGACCAGTACCAATTACGCTTATTAGCACGTCAAGAAGCAGAACATCTGTGGACAATAATTCCTGAAGAAGCTGTTATTTTACTTGGTAAAAGTAATACTATGGCTGAAAAGTTATTAGTCTTAGTAGAGCTTTCCTCAACAGGTGAGATTGAACTTATGGAAGATGCTTGTGAGTGGGTACTACATTTAGTGCAGAATTATTTAACAACTGGTATCTCCCCAGAATTTTTACAGCAAGAAGCTGAAAGAGCAGAACATTGGCGGCAATCTCTAACTTTACAAAATCAAGATTTAGCAAGGCGCACACTAGAATTAGAAGCTCGTCGTGAACAAATTCAAGCCCTAGAAGAAAGTATTAAACGGGAAAGAAATGGTATTCAAAAAGATATAAATAGCAACTCTTAAATACCAGTAAGAAATTTACTTATTACTCATTACTTATTACTCATTACTTATTACTCAGTCCTAAAATCTTCTTAATTAGGGGTTGGTGTGGGGGTGTCGCTGGGTGTGGGTGTGGGCGTTTCTGTCGGTGTTTCTGTCGGTGTGGGTGTGGGTGTTGGTTCTGGAGGTGTGGGATTTTTAACTGTTAGGCTAATTTGATAATCTGCTGATGTGGATGCAGTAGAAACTACCACAAATTCATAAAATCCTGATTCTGGTAGTTCTGTTGCTAAAGTGCGTTGTGAGGAATCTTCTAAAAATATAATTTTGCCGGAAGGGGAATAAATTGATAATAAAATTTTGGGATTGGCTTGTAGTTTAAAATCTAAAGTTTGATTTTTACCTAAATCGGCAATAAAAACTCTACCCGCTCCAGGTTTGAGATTACCACTGATAGTTTTATTAGTTGCACCTTGATCAAAAACAATTCTTTGCAAAGCACTACCGGCAAGGATGGCGTTGAGTTTGTCACTAACAAAAGCGTGCCAAACTTGTCCTATAGGTTGATTGATGAAGTCTTGTCCTTTGCGTTCTGGGAAGGCGTGAAAGAAAGCCGCATCACCTAAATCATACAATGCTCGACTACTAACATTGACTTGATTAATATCTACCTTCCAGCGATCGCGTTCTGCTGCCGTATAAGTACCTAATTGTTGTCGCGCCCTTGTGCTTAATGGTACAAGTTTTTCTAACAACTGACGAGCGATAGCATCCCATTGAGCGCGTAAACTTTCATCTGTGGGTTCATCGCTGAGGGTACGTCCCTGTAAACTGGGGTTTTGCTCCCAAAAGATTTGATTGACTAAATTAACGTAGAAATTAAAGTCTATACCTAATTGTTGCCGGCGATCGCTTAATCTTTGTTTACGTCGTCGTTCGGCTGCTGAATATTTATCTAGGGGGTTAGTAGGTTGAGTAATAGTTGGTGTAGGTATAGGATTAACTACCCCTCGCTCCCCATTTCTACCATGCACTCCCCACCAAATTAATCCCCCGGTGGCAACTAAAGCTAGTACCCCTAGAAACGTTTTAGTAGGTGTCCATTGATTTTTGGCTGGGGGAGGAACAGAAACGGAGGGAGAAGGGGAGGCGGCTAGGGTTGCTGATGTTGGTGCGACTGTGGGGTTGGGGGCATGGGTGGGGGGATAATATACTGGTGTGGGGTTGAGTGCTTGGAGAACTTGTTGGCCTGACTGGTAGCGATCGCCCGGTCGAGGAGCTAACATTTGATCTAATACTTGTCCTAATAGGGGACTCAGAGTAATTTCCCGTCGCCATTGCCAAGAGAGATTGTAATTATCGACTAATTCTTGGGGTTGCTTACCCGTTAACAAAACTATTGCTGTCACCGCCAAGGCATACAAATCACTATGGGGAGACACTGCGCCGGTTTGCATTTGTTCTGGGGGTGCAAATCCCACCTTACCTAACAGGGTAGCGGCTGGAGGTGGTGTAGCTATCCCTGGTTGATAATATTGGTAAGCAACGGCGGCTACAATTTGTTTAACTCCACCAAAATCAATTAATACTGGTAATTGGTCAAAAGTGCGAAGAATTAAATTATCTGGCGAGATATCCCGATGAATCACACCCAAAGCATGGATATAATCCAACACTGGTAAAATCTGCTCTAAAAGTTGCCTAATTTCTAATTCAGTAAACCGTAAACCCTGTTGTTTACGGGCATTTAGAATTGCATTATAAGTTTGTCCTTCTATATAATCTTGGACTAAAAATAAATATTCCTTACCTTCTAATTTGATGTGAAACTGTTCCCGAAAGCGAGGGATTTGGGGATGTTGCAACTTATAAAGAACAGTAGCTTCACGCTGAAAAAGTTCTTGAGCTTTTTGTAAAACGTAATCTGTTTGAACCTGGGGACAAAACTCCTTTAAAACACAAAGTTCCCGAAAACGGTTAATATCTTCAGCCAAATAAGTACGTCCAAATCCTCCCTGACCGATTTGACGTACAATTACATAGCGATCGCCTAAACTTAGCCCCGGTTGAATGTTACTCATTACTAATTAATCATCACTCATTACTCATTACTCATTACTCATTACTCAATAGTCATGACTGATTTAACTCCCTTGTCTCCCTTGTCTTCCTTGTCCCCCTTGTCCCCCTTGTCTACCTTCCAGTCCCCCCTCTACTTCTCACTTGTTCATCTGCGATCGCATACCAAACTTGACCTAAAGTTTGTTGATTCAGTTTCCCACGATCTTGGTTAGGAAACAACTCGGTGAATTTTTGATTGGTATCTCTATTAAGATCAGTAACTGTGTAATTTCCCAGTTGTCCAGAACGCGCTTGTCTTCTCCAGGTTTGATAATCTCTTTGTGTGTAGCTTCCCAGTTTACGACGCACTGGTGTACTCAGGTTAGCCTGTTCTATTTTATTCAAGAAATCTCCGGCAATGGCAGCCCATTCATCCCGCAAAGCTGCATCTTCTGGTTGAGAAGTTAAGTTACGTCCATTTAACTCTGGTTTTTGAGCATGGAATAAGTTATCTACTGTCTGAATTAAGAAGGGTTCGGGAACTTCTAACTGTTGACGACGGCTTAAAACTTCCGTGAGACTAACTTTTTGATTGTTAGCCTGTGATTGCTCTAGGGGGTTGGGTATTTGGGGTAAGGAGATTTGGGGCGGCGTAATCGAAGATACACCACGAATTAGTGAATTTACTAAAGCAAAACTCCCCGCACCGATCAATACAATTACGGCTGTGCTGCCGAAGCTGACAGCAAAAGGACGTAGCCAGCCAGGGAGAGGTAATTTTTGGGCTACTGCTTGGGTTTTGCTATGGAATTTACTCACAATTGCCCCCGCTTTACGTCCTGGAGCAACTACCATTGTCTTAATCTTCGTTAGATGAGTCACTGGGGGTTGAGTCACACTAGTTGAAGTTAAATCTTTCAGAGCTTGATTAGCACTTTGATAGCGATCGCTTGGTTTATACGCCAGCATCTTTTTTAACACAGCTTCTAACTGAAAACTGACATTAATTTCCCTACCCCAACGCCAAATTCCTTGATAACTATCGTAAAGTTTTTGCGGTTCTTTCCCTGTGAGTAATACTAACGCTGTCACCGCTAAAGAATATAAATCACTGTTAAAATATACCTTCCCTTGCCGTAACTGTTCTTCTGGTGCGTAGCCTTTTTTACCCAATAATGTATGATTGACAGCCAACTTAGTAAACCAAAAACCCTGAGAAGCCGGTAATTGCTTCACACCACCAAAGTCAATCAAAACAGGTAAATTATCAGAGCGTCGCCAAATCAAATTATCAGGAGAAATATCGCGGTGAACTACATCTAAAGAGTGAATATAGGATAAAACTGGTAAAATCTGCTGTAGTAAAGTGATAACTTCTGCTTCTGTAAAAGTTTTGCCTTGACTTTGACGCTGTTCTAGTAGTTGATCAAAATTATCACCTTCTATGTAATCTTGCACCAAAAAGAAAAAATCCTGACTCCCGATTTTAACTTGTAGTGAAGCGTGAAACATGGGAATTTGGGAGTGGTGAAGTTTTTTGAGTACATTTGCCTCTCGCTCAAACAACTCCTTAGCCTTTTGTAAATCCTGTTTTTCCGTGACTTGGGGTGCAAACTCCTTCAAAACACACTTTTGATCAGATTTCTTTTGATCTTCAGCCAAATAAGTACGCCCAAAACCACCCTGTCCAATTTGACGAATTAGCCGATAACGATTGTCTATAACTTGCCCAACCGCAATAGACAACGGTTCACCGCAATGAATGCAAAAATGATTAGTGCTACTATTAGCGTGTTTTTTACTGCAATAGACTTGCATGGTGCTGAAGGATAGATAAGGGTTTTTTTAAATTAATACAATTGATATGCTTCAATTTACGAATATTCTGTAAAAGGGAACGGGGAAAGGGGGGCAGGGGTGTAGGGGTGCAGGGGTGTAGGGGTGTAGGGGTGTAGGGGGAGACAAGGAAGACAAGGGAGACAAGGAAGACAAGGAAGACAAGGGAGACAAGGGAGACAAGGGAGACAAGGGAGACAAGGGAGAGGGGAGTGTGGGGAGAGAGGGGAGTGTGGGGGGAAAGATTTGTTCTCCACCATCCCACACCTCCCACACCTCCCACACCCTGCGCCATTCCCAATGCCCAATGCCCAATGCCCAATTCCCAATTCCCATTATTATTGACTAATTATGAAACCCATATTACGAGAACAGCAAGTAATCACAGCATGGGAAGATTTTGTGTCTACCCCTCTAGAGGATTTATTACAGGAGCATATTAATACTTCTGGCGCATCAACTGTTTTGGATTTGTTTCATGATGTAGCTGGTAATGTACCGGCTTATCAGGCATTTTTGGCAGAGAGGGGAATTGAGGCAGATAAGATTAAAACTTGGGAGGATTTTGAGAAAATTCCAGCGATCGCTAAAGAAAATTATATCTCGCGTTATCCTCTGGCTGATTTATGCCGCAATGGACGGCTAGAAGGTTGTGATATGATTGCGGCTTCTTCTGGTTCTACAGGCAAGCCTACTTTCTGGCCTCGGTTCTTCACTGATGAACTACAAATTGTTACACGCTTTGAGCAAATTTTTCACGATAGTTTTGCCGCCGATACTCAGCGTACCCTAGCAATCATTTGTTTTACCCTGGGAACTTGGGTAGGTGGGATGTTTACGACTAATTGCTGTCGTTATCTTGCTAGCAAGGGTTATCCTATTACTGTGATTACTCCCGGTAACAATAAAGAGGAAATCTTGCGGGTGGTGCAGGAACTAGGGGGGAATTTTCAACAGGTGGTTTTATTAGGATATCCACCATTTCTGAAAGATGTCATTGATACAGGTTTAGCTCGTGATATCGATTGGGAACGCTATCAAATTAAATTGGTGATGGCGGGTGAAGTATTCAGCGAAGAATGGCGGAGTTTGGTAGGTAAACGGGTAGGTTCTCAAAATCCCTGCTATGATTCTGCTTCCCTTTACGGTACAGCCGATGCAGGGGTACTAGGGAATGAAACTCCTTTGAGTATTTGTATTCGTCGTTTTTTAGCAGAAAATCCCCCAGCAGCTAAGGCTTTGTTTGGGGAATCTCGTTTACCTACACTCGTGCAGTATGACCCAGTTAGCCGCTTTTTTGAAGTGCAGAACGGGCAATTATTATTTTCGGGAAATAATGGTATTCCTCTGATTCGTTACAACATTTTAGATACTGGCGGCATTATTAGTTATGATGCCATGCTCCAATTTTTAGCAGATTGGGGATTCAATCCAGTGGAATATTTATCTAATTTGAAGGATGAAGACGGAATAAATCGCGTCTCTACAAGGGGGATTCATCAATTACCCTTTGTGTATGTTTTTGGCCGCTCTAATTTTACAGTGTCCTATTTTGGTGCAAATATCTATCCAGAAAATGTCACAGTCGGATTAGAACAACCTGTGATTCAACAATGGGTTACAGGTAAATTTGTCTTGCAGGTAAAAGAAGATACTGACAAAAATAGATTTTTATCTGTAGTTGTGGAGTTAGCACCAGATGTTGAAGCTAGCGAAGACAAACGGCAAGCAGTAGCAAACTCAATCCTTACCCAACTATTACGGTTGAATAGTGAGTTTGCTAACTATGTGCCGAAAGAATATCAAACGCCCGAAGTAATCTTAACACCAATGGGCGATCGGGAATACTTCCCCATTGGAGTCAAGCATCGTTACACCCGAAAATAGGGGATAAAAATTCAAAATTAAAGAATTGTGGGCATTGGGCATTGGGCATTGGGCATTGGGGTAAATATTTCTCCCTTGTCTCCCTTGTCTCCCCTGCCCCCTGCCCCCCTGCCCCCCTGCCTGCCCCTGCCTCCTCAAATCAAATAGTGTGAATTTCCATTAGTCTTGGGTTAAAAAAGAAACATGAAAATCATGAAACCCATCACTAACTGGTTAGAAATCCATGCTAGCTCCCCTGCATACACCGGTTGGGTACTAGCGGGAATTACTGTTTGTTTTTTTGGTGCAGCAATTAATACAATGGCTGGCTGGCTGTATGCGATTAGCGGCGTGAGTTTTGCTTTATTAGTGATAGCAGGATTTTTACCCCCGCGATCGCTCACTGGTTTATCTGTGACTCGTCGCCCGATTCAACCTGTATCCACTGGAGATGATTTAATCTTAGAACTAGAAATCCACAATCAAACTAAGCAATCTGTGAGTTTATTGCAAGTTGCAGATATACTACCTTTTGTTTTAGGAAAACCAGTACAAGAGGGAATTGAATCTATCCCTAGCCAAAAAAGTTACCGTTGGCTGTATAGTCTGCCTACCCAAAGCCGGGGTGTTTATCGTTGGCACAATGTGGAATTAGCTACAGGCGCGCCTTTAGGATTATTTTGGTGTCGTCGTCAGCATGACTGTGCAGCTACAGCCATTGTTTATCCTACCGTCTTACCCTTGACTACTTGCCCCCTTGTCGATGAAATTGGACAAGCAGAAAGTAACCGCAGTGAGTATCGTGGTAGACCTTTGCAGACATCAACATCAGGGTTAGTGCGATCGCTACGTCCCTACCGTTTAGGCGATCCCACCCGTCTCATTCACTGGCGGACTAGTGCGCGTTACGGTGAATTGCGGGTACGGGAATTAGAAATGGTGACAAGTGGAGAAGAAATCATTATTGCTTTGGATAGTGCTGCTAATTGGGCAGCAGAAAACTTTGAACAAGCAGTAATTACCGCAGCATCATTGTACTTTTACGCACAGCATCAACAATTAGATGTGCAACTATGGACAGCCGCCACAGGATTAGTAAGAGGCGATCGCTCGGTTTTAGAAACTCTCGCAGCAACCAGATATCATGAAGATGCCAACGACCTAGATTTTTATCAGCCGTTAATTTGGCTCACACAAAACCCTATCAGTATTTCTACCCTGCCTCAAGGTAGCCGTTGGGTAATGTGGCAAGATATCCAATCGCCAACAGCACAAATAGTAGTTAATAGAGATTATCCTGGCATTGTCATTGATCAAGAACAGGAATTGCGATCGCAGTTACAAAAACCTTTAGATTCATAAAGTTTTTGGGTATCGGGAATTGGGAATTGGGCATTGGGCATCGGGCATTGGGAATGGCGCAGGGTGTGGGAGGTGTGGGAGGTGTGGGAGGTGTGGGATAGTGGAAAACAAATCTTTCCCCCCACACTCCCCTCTCTCCCCACACTCCCCCTCCCTTGTCTCCCTTGTCTCCCTTGTCTCCCTTGTCCCCCTTGTCTCCCCTGCCCCCTGCCCCCTGCCCCCCTGCTCCCTGCCCCCTACACCCCTGCCCCCTGTTCCCCGTTCCCTTTTACATTTAAAAACTCAGCTTGGGGATATCTCCCCAAGAATACGCTAGTGTTACTGCGGTACAATGCAAAGAAATATTTAAATTATGAACTGCCGATCCCAATGATCTCATCAGAAGCGAACACAACATCAACTGATAAAAGTCTAGAGGCCATGCGCCACTTTTCGGAACAATATGCCAAGCGTACAGGAACTTTCTTTTGTGCCGAACCTTCCGTAACTGCGGTTGTCATTGAAGGACTAGCTAAACATAAAGATGAACTGGGTGCGCCTTTGTGTCCATGTCGTCACTATGAAGATAAAGAAGCCGAGGTGAAGGCTACATATTGGAATTGTCCTTGTGTGCCGATGAGAGAACGCAAAGAGTGTCATTGTATGCTATTTCTCACCCCAGACAACGAGTTTGCTGGAGAAAATCAAGAAATTTCTCTCGATACCATCAAAGAAGTACGAGATAGTATGGCATGAGTGAAACCATGCCCCCAGAGTATTGGCAAGGTGTAGAACAATTTAATTCTGGACAGTTCTACGCCTGTCATGACACCCTAGAAGCGTTATGGATTGACGCTAGCGAACCAGAAAAGACCTTTTATCAAGGCATTCTGCAAATTGCTGTAGCTCTCTATCATCTGGGTAATCGTAACTTGCGGGGTGCAGCTATTTTATTAGGAGAAGGTAGTAATCGTCTACGACGTTACCCATCTAGTTATGGTGGTATTGATGTAGATGAATTACGCCATCAGAGTGCAGTTTTATTGCAAGAAATACAAGTGATGGACTTAGATAAAACTAATACCGATAACCTGAGTGAAACTCCAGCCTTACCGATACCTCAAATTGTCTTGATTGATGATTGAGTGTTCAGTTCGTAGTGAGGACTTTAGTCCTCAGTTACGAAACCTACCCGAACACCTAAAATATGGCGTTGGTGAGTGAGGGTATAAATTTGTCTCACGTAGAGGCAAGCCAGTGCGTTGGGCGGCTCTGCCGACTTAAAGCAACTGGCGCGCAGAGTCGCAGAGAGTTTAAGAGAGGAAATTTAGAGAAGGAATCTCAAGGCCTTTAGTTTCGATTTAGCGATCGCAGAAACTTTGAGATTTAGTGAAGCGTCAAAGCTGTAGCCAGTATTTAGTCCAATTGAATTTCGATTGGAGCTTTTATTTATGGAAAAAATACTGGAGATAGATTATATCATTTATCAGTCATCACTCATCAGTAACTTGATCACTGTTGACTGTTAATATATCATCCACCATCCCAAATCTTAAATTGCTATGATGCCCTGCTATCAATCTTCATCAAGAATGCGCCGCCTGGGATTAGCTTTAGTCTTACAAGCTACATTCTTGGGGACTTTGGCCTTTCCCCATCAACTACAAACAGCTACAGCCCAAACACCAACAGGAAATCGTCCCCTGACTATCCGCTCTGACATCCAAGAATACGACGCAAAAAATCAGGTGATCACGGCGCGTGGTAATGTACAAATGTTGTATCCTGCTCGCCAAATTCAGGCTACAGCAACACAAGCCCAATATTTTAGCAAAGAACGCCGAATTGATTTCAGTGGTAATGTCTATATTTTGCAACAAGGCGGTAACAGCATCCGCGCCGAAAGGGTAACATATTTGATTGATGAAGGGCGATTTGTGGCCTTACCCCAATCTAATCGTCAAGTAGAATCTATTTATATGGTGGACGACTCAGAACTTAACTCTGGAAATAGTACACCTGCCCCCAAAACACCAACATTTAAGCCTAACAATTAGCATCAACCATTAAGACAGTCCGCAAATAGTGAAAATTGTTTTAGAAAATATTCACAAATCTTACGGCAAACGAGTAATCGTCAATCGCGTCAACCTTTCTGTAGCTCAGGGTGAAATTGTTGGCTTACTAGGCCCAAATGGGGCTGGTAAAACCACGACATTTTACATTGCCACAGGGTTAGAAAAACCTAATCAGGGAAAAGTTTGGTTAGATAATCTAGATATTACTGGATTGCCAATGCACAAAAGGGCGCGTTTGGGTATTGGCTATCTAGCCCAAGAAGCAAGTGTATTTCGTCAACTTTCAGTTCAAGATAATATTTTGTTAGTACTAGAGCAAACTAATGTACCGCGAAGGGAATGGTCAAAGCGATTAACAACTCTATTGCGGGAGTTTCGCCTAGAAAAATTAGCGAGAAGTAAAGGAATACAGCTATCTGGTGGAGAAAGACGGCGGACAGAATTAGCTAGAGCCTTAGCAGCCGGGAAAGAAGGGCCAAAATTCTTACTTTTAGATGAACCCTTTGCAGGGGTTGATCCGATCGCAGTCTATGAGATTCAGCATATTGTCGCACATCTGCGCGATCGCGGTATGGGCATCTTAATCACAGATCATAATGTACGAGAAACCCTAGCCATTACAGACCGCGCCTACATCATGCGCGAAGGACAAATCCTCGCCTATGGTACGGCTGATGAGCTATACACCAATCCATTAGTGCGGCAGTATTATTTAGGGGATAATTTTCAAGTGTAGAAGTATCGGCGACTGGGGGCAGGGGGCAGGGGGCAGGGGGAGACAAGGTAGACAAGGTAGACAAGGGAGAAATTTTTACGCCAATGCCCAATGCCCAATGCCCAATTCCCAATGCCCAATTAAGAATTAAGAATTACGAATTACGAATTAAATTATGGTTGCCAAAAATTTCCCCTCTTTTTACAGCCTGAACTCATTGCTGCCTTTTACAATTATGGATCGCTACCTTGCTAGCGAATTGTTACCTACGTTTTTATTTGGGGTGGGGGCTTTTTCTTCTATTGGTGTGACTATTGATGCAGTATTTGAGTTAGTACGTAGAGTTGTAGAGTCTGGACTATCGATCAATATTGCGATTCAGGTTTTTTTATTAAAGCTGCCTAATTTTATTGTTTTAGCTTTCCCCATGTCTACGCTGTTGGCCACTTTGATGACTTATAGTCGTCTGTCTAGTGAGAGTGAACTAGTGGCTTTACGGGGTTGTGGGGTTAGTGTTTATCGGATGGTACTAACGGCGGTAGTGTTGAGTTTTGTTGTGACTGGGATGACTTTTTTGTTTAACGAACAAATTGCACCTGCTGCTAATTATCAAGCTAGTCAAACCTTAAACGCTGCCCTTAAGTCAGATAAACCAACTCTCAAGCAACAGAATATTTTTTATCCAGAATACCGAGACGTTTTAGAGTCAGACGGCACGAAAAACCGAATATTGACACGATTGTTTTATGCTGACCAGTTTGATGGTAAGCGGATGAAAGGCTTAACTATTATAGACCGTTCCACGGAAGGTTTAAATCAAATTGTGGTGGCAGAATCAGCCGAGTGGAATGGCTCACAAAGTGTTTGGGATTTTTATAATGGCACAATTTATTTAGTCGCGCCCGATCGCTCTTATCGCAATATCTTAAGATTTGAACAGCAACAATTAAAGCTCCCCCGCACTCCCTTAAGTTTGGCAGAAAAAAGCCGTGACTATGGTGAGATGAATATTGCAGAGGCCTTAGAACAGCTAACTATAGAAAAATTAGCAGGCGATCGCCAAAAAATTCGTAAACTAGAAGTACGGATTCAACAAAAAATTGCCTTGCCCTTTGTCTGTGTGGTTTTTGGCTTAGTCGGTGCAGCAATGGGAACTATCCCCCAACGCACCGGACGAGGTACAAGTTTTGGTATTAGTGTAATTGTGATTTTTTCTTATTATCTACTGGGCTTTATTACCGGTGCTTTAGGACAAGCAGGCGTAGTTTCTCCCTTTCTCGGTGCTTGGTTGCCTAACTTTATTTTTTTAGGAGTGGGTACATTTTTATTAATACGTGTTGCTAAAAGGTAAATTTTAACGGCAGAATAGCCAATAGGTGACAAGGGAGGCAAGGGAGCGGGGGCAGGGGAGCAGGGGGAGACAAGGTAGACAAGGTAGACAAGGTAGACAAGGTAGAAAGATTTACCCCAATGCCCAATCCCCAATGCCCAATGCCCAATGCCCCAAAATTCCTTAATTTTGAATTTTGAATTTTGAATTGATATGCCCAATGCCCAATAAATACCTATTAAATTTACTTATATAAGATTATGCCAAATCGTCGTTATCCGCCGGCTTACTTACGCTATCTCAAAGCTAGATTAATGAATTTGGGACGACCTAGTTTTTGGGTAACAGCCATTTTTTTAGCTGTATTAGGACTGCTAATTCAAGAATATTGGGCAAACCCTAATCTATTCGGGCAAAGGCCAGATGCTGCCGGTAGTGCTTCAGATCCTCTGAGTGCTTCACTATCTCCTGAAGATCGAGCGATCGCAGCAGATATTGATAATTTACCACTATTGTTTGGTATAAATGAACAATTTAGTTTGCCACCAACTACAAATAACACCCAAGAAAATAACAATAAAAATTCGTCAGCTAATCTTGCTCTTAAACTACCATCTACAGAGCAAAAACCAAAACCTATTCCTAATATTGTCAACCCCATATCTCCCACTCAAAACCAGAATGTTTTTCTGTCACAAACCCAGAATTTATTACGGTTTGGAGCAACTGACAATAGCCATTTATTAGGGTTTAAATCCTTGGATTCATCGGCTCAATCAACAACAGCCACACCCAATACCCTAGGATTATCTCCAGAATTATTGAATCAAAATAATCAGAGTCAAAGTAATAACCAAGCTACTAATTCTTTAACAACTGTTGTTAACCCATCAAATAATCAAAATCTATCTCCTGTCAATGGTGGAATTACATCACCAACTAATACAGAAACGCTACCAAATACACTTATTAATAGCCCATTCAACCAAACTTCTTCACCCAGTACGAGAATCAATTCGCCTATAAATTCTACCCAAACAACTCAATATAATAACTTCAATAACGGTCAAAGTTTTTCACCTACTACGGGAATAAATACTACCACAAATTATCTTCAGCCTCGTATTGACAATAACTTAAATACTCAACCTCTTTCATCTAGTACAAATTTAAATACTATACCAAGTTACACTCAACCGAATACCATACAACCAGGCATTTATAATAACTCGAATAACGGTCAGGTTGTGCCGAACCAATCACAAATCACCACACCAGTTATTACACGGACATCACCAATTATTGGCCCCTATACTATCCGTAATCCTCAATCAAATTCTGTAATCAATACAGCCCCACTAGTACCTAACAGTTACGGTAATTCTATTTGGCAACAACCTAATCAAATTCCTCAACCTGATGTTCGTTTCACTCCATATACTACCCAACCACAAGGGCAAAATAGAAATGGATTTGGGCGTAATATTTACCGTTGATTAAGTCGCTAAGAAGGAATTAGTGTATATAGCGGTTTGCAGTTGAATGCTTCTACCATCTTGATCACACGCTTGTTTCGCCGTTTATCTCCCAAATCTTAAGTAACTCAATTCCCTTGCTGCCCATTTTTCCATTTTTTACACCTTCTATCTCCTCTCTCAAAACTATACCTATCAAGCCTTTCTCCTTCTTTTAAGTATTTTTACTTTCTGTTAAGAAAGATCCCGGTAATGGATATTTTTTAGAAAAAGGGGGCTTTACGCATCACGACTCGTAAATCCCAACCAAGGATCAGAACTAGGAGTCATAAATAATTGAGCGTATAGCTGCAAAAATCTCTGCTGGGTATTCCTCGTGCATTCCCAAAGAACCGGGAAGTACAACACTTCTCACCCCTGGAAGTGCAGTAATAGCTTCCATTTCGGCGCGTGATTTGGGGGGGCTTGATTCTGGAATCACTACCATGAGGGGAACAGATAAGGATTGTACAAGTTCCAGAAAATCAGATTGGTTGTGTACTGCGTCAATATTACCAGTAACAAAAGCCGCAGAAGCAAACCTAGCTCCTGGTTTTTGGGTTGATTGCCATTTTTTTTCTATGAAACTGGGTGTGAGTTTTGCTGTATCAACAAAAACATGGCGACGGTACATAAACCTTAAAAACGATGGTGTAGTGTTGAGTTTGTAGAGAATTTGACCGACAATAGGCGATCGCACTAATCCTCTAACTACACCAGCTAAAATTGGATTTGCCCCCATTGTTGGTAAAGGACCGCGCCAAGTCGGTGCAATTAAAACAATTTTTGAGAAAGTATCTGGTTGTTGTTTTGCTAATTGCAGCACATAACTCGCCGCATGACCAGCCGCTATCACAGTGATGGGGGTAGAAAAAACAGCCTGAATAAAGTCTTTGAGAAATTGCTGATAAATTGCTGGTCGATAATCTAGACTAGGGCGTGAAGATTGCCCAAATCCTGGCCAGTCTACGGCTACTACTTGAAACTGGGGAGCGAGTAGCCTAGCTAAGTCAGCCATTTCTTGACGGGTGGATACGCTGCTAAAAGCTGGCAATAGTAATAAAGGCGAACCATCGCCAAGAGTTTCATAAACAACGCGCAATGGTTGATTCTCCCATTGCCAGATATATTCCTGAACTACTCCACCAAATCCAGTAGGGTCATAGGTTGATAATAAACTAGTAGACATCGCACTAAATATTTGGTAGTTGTCACGATACTTTTAGTTTGGCAGGTCTAACTTACATTCCAACGCTTTTTTTTGCATAGTTTTAAAAATGTTGTAAAACCCATTAGCGCGGGAAGGGGTGAGGCTGACATTTAACCCGGTGGCTTGGATAAAATCTGGTGTGAGTTCAACAATTACCGTAGGTGCTAGTCCGTTTAAGCCTTCAATTAACAAGGCGAGTAATCCTTTAGTCAATTGTGAATCAGAATCTCCCTGATATGTCACCTGACCATCATTTAAAGTTGCAGTCACATAGACTTGGGAAACGCAACCGGGGACTTTATTTTCTGGGGTTTTATCAGCTTCTGGGAACTCTGGCAGTTTTTGAGCATACCAGATAAGTTGTTCATAGCGTCGTTTTGGGTCTGTCGCTCGTTGAAAACGCTGGACAATTTTAGCAAGAGCAGGCGGTAAAGAGTCTAAACTGGAAGACATCAGAGGTTTTATATATAATCGGTCTTCCTTTGAGTGTAGATTATCTTGAGAGCGATCGCCTTTTATGTGGTGATCAAATCCCCCAAGAACAAGAAGGGGAGCAGGGAGCAGGGGGAAAAATCACTCCACTTGCCGGTGTTAGCGGAGCGAACGTACCCCTCTGGGGAAGCAAGCTACGCCAAGCGTCTTACAGAGAAGTTCGGTTTGTACCTTTAGTTCCCCCTGCCCCCTGCCTCTTATAAATTAAGCAGGAATAACTTGAGCCACTAGTGAGCGTTTATCAAGAGACTGGACTTTACCTACTTGACTAAGAGCATTGACAATGCGCTCTAACATTTCTCCAGCCTGTTCACGGTGTTGATGTTCCCGACCTCGTAAACGAATCACAAACTTGACTGAATCACCTTTACTCAACCACTTAATAGCTTGCTCAATGCGTAAGTTGTAATCAGCTATACCTACATTCGGACGCAGCCGCACTTCTTTTACCGTAGGTTTAGCACTGTGTCCCTGACGCTTTTTCTTTTGATACTGAAGCTTACCATAGTTGACAATCTTGGCTACTGGAGCATCTTTACCTTCAGAAACTACAACTAAGTCAAGTTCTAGACTTTGTGCTAGCTGTAGAGCCTCCTGTGTATCTGTGAGGCCACGGTTATTATTTTCATGGTCAATCAAGAAGACTTGAGTTGACTTGATTTGTGAATTAATTAGTTGTTTTTGGATAGCGATAACGATTGACTCTCTTTCTATAGTTCAACACTGGACAACTGCCAGTAATGCCAATGTAACATAACCTGAGTTCAATGACCTCTCCCCAACCCCTAGGGTTAATTCATTGTAGTGAGAGAAAAATTAAACTAGAAATCATCCATACTCTGACCAGATTGTAGTGTGAGATGATTAGTAGTTTGATAACAGCATTAAAATGGATCGAAGACTATCGTACCGCAGGTGGAAAACGTTATCCATTATGGGTGATGTTGTGATTAGTGATATTAGGAACATTAAGTCAGTGCTACGGATATGCGACATTATCAAGGATAGTGTGAACAATGGAGAGGGGTTTCAAAAATAAGTTGCACATCGCGTAAGTTAATTACTTATTAACTCCACCATTTGCCCCAAATTTACCAAAGTATTCGCGCATAAAATCCCGGAAGCAGCGACAGCCGGCACACCAATTCCCGGTAAAGTGCTATCACCTACACGATACAAACCCTGTATAGGAGTGTGTGTACTAGGGAACATACCCTTACCTGCTGCGATCGCCGCTCCATAAGTTCCGTGATATCTTCGTAAATAATGAGCATGGGTTAATGGTGTACCGATGAGTTCTAATACTACACGCTCTCGAATATTAGGGATAATACGCTCTAAGGCACGGTATAAAGTTTGGGCTTTCTCTTGTTTCTTCGCCTCATACCCATCATTGCGTTCCCACCCAGCGTAAGGTTCGAGGGTGTAAGCATGAACTATATGATGTCCCTCTGGTGCTAAATTTTTATCCCACACACTCGGAATAGATATCATGCAAGTATTACCTGGTGTAGTAATATCTTGGCTAGAATCATGAACTACTACATGATGTCCTGTCAAATTATCTAAGCCATCAGCACGGATACCTAAGTGTAAGTGCATAAAACTTTCCACGACTGGAGTTTTTAAAGCACTGTCACGATAAGCGGCAGGCAAATCTTCAGGACGGAGTAAATTATTATAGGTATCCCAAAGGGTAGCATTAGAAATCACAATTGCTGCTGGCAAAACTTCACCATTACGTAAGCGCACACCCGTGACTTTGCCAGACTCTACCAAAATTTGCTCAACATGACACCCTAAACGTAACTCACCACCCCACCGTTCCAAGCCCCGCACCAAAGCATTAACAATGGCTGCACTTCCCCCCACCGGATACTCTACCCCAGCACGGGAACGCTCACCCAACATAAATGCTACTTCGGGGGTAATTGTGCCGTGGGCTTTTAAACCAGAAAGTAAGAAACATTCTAAATCAATCAGCCGCCGCACCCAAGGGTCTTTCACTGTAGCATCCATGACATTGCCTACAGAAGACTGCACTAAGAATAAGTAAGGTAGCATTTTCGCCAAAGAGGGCAGATAACGCTGTAATAACACTAAAATTACTTGCCAGTCTGAGCGCAATGCCAAAGTAGGTATACCTTTCATCGCGTCGTATAGTCCTAACAGGCGTTGTGCAAATTGTTGGAACTCCTTCGCACCTTGGGGTGTAATTTTGTGTAATTCTTGATGATATTGCTCAGGGTTGCTATAAACTGCAAGACTGGCTTCGGGGAAGTGGTAGTGTCCTAAAGGATCATAAGGTATAACTTGAATGGATTCACCTAAAGAATCTAATACCTGTTTGATGGGATTTAAACTTTTGTTATCGGTTAAACCGCAATAAAAGGAGGGGCCAGAATCAAATTCAAACCCACGTCGTTTAAAACTATGCGCCGCACCGCCAGCAATTGTATGACTTTCACACACAATTACCCGCTTACCATAACGCGCCAACAAACCCGCAGCGCATAAACCGCCGATACCGCTACCGATAACTATGATGGGGGACTGGGGGGACATGAGAGGGGTGTAGGGGTGTAGGGGTGTAGGGGTAGGCTGTTGACTCTGTACCTTTTTTGGGATTTTGTCCATGCAAAAAATGTGCGTAGTTACGATGGCTGAAACTGTGTTTTGAGAAGGCTTTGAGGCACAAATTAAACATCGCGTACAAAATTACTAAAAACCGCCCAAATTTTAACAAAGTCAACAGCCTAGTGTAGGGGTGTAGGGGGGAGAAGGGGGACAAGGGAGACAAGGGAGACAAGGGAGATTATATATCTAAATGCCCAATGCCCCATGCCCCATGCCCCATTATCAATTACCAATGACTAATTACTAATGACTGAACCACTAATTGAGTTAAAAGGTATTTCTAAATCCTTTGGGAATAACCGGGTTTTAGATAATGTAGATTTGACGATTTATCGGGGGGAGGCTTTGGGAATTATTGGCCCTTCTGGTACTGGTAAATCAACGATTTTACGGGTAATTGCTGGTTTAATTACTCCTGATGAGGGGGAAGTTTATGTGCAAGGAGTAAAAAGAGAGGGGTTAATTGAAGATGGTCATGATCCTGTGGGTATTGGTATGGTATTTCAGCAGGCGGCATTATTTGATTCGTTGACTGTGGAAGAGAATGTGGGTTTTTTACTGTACCAAAATTCTAAGTTACCGCGATCGCGTATTCGAGATTTAGTTAAAGAAAAACTCGATATGGTGGGTTTACCGGGAATTAGTCATCTCTACCCCTCGGAACTCTCTGGCGGGATGCGAAAACGGGTGAGTTTTGCTCGTGCCATTATGTCTAACCCTGATAACCCGGAAGAAGGGGCAGAGGTTTTATTGTACGATGAACCCACAGCCGGACTTGATCCTATTGCTTCTACAGTCATTGAAGATTTGATTCGTGACTTGCAAATTACGCAAGGTGTTTGTAGTACCTATGCCATCGTTACTCACCAAGATAGTACAATTCGACGCACTGCTGATAGACTAGTGTTCTTATATCAAGGTAAAGTGCAGTGGCAAGGTACAGTAAATGAGCTAAGTGACACAGACCATCCATTAATTAATCAATTTATGAGTGGGAGTGTACAAGGGCCAATTCAGGTTGTTGGTTAGTTGGGCAAAGAACAGTATGCGCGATTTGATCACCACTCGGTTTGCATCTCGACGAACATTAAGGGAAGGCTCAGTTGGTTTATTACTCTTACTGGGATTAGGAGCATTTTTAGTTATTATCTTATGGTTAAATAGAGTCACCGCCTCTCGCAATTCCTACAAAGCTATTGTAGAGTTTGCCAATGCTGGCGGTATGCAAAAAGGCGCGCCTGTCAGGTATCGGGGTGTAAAAGTCGGGAATATTTCTCGCATTGAACCTAAGCCAAATGCGGTAGAAGTAGAAATTGAAATTTCCCAACCAGACCTAATTATTCCGCGTAATGTGTTAGTAGAAGCTAATCAAAGTGGTTTGATTAGTGAAAGTATTATTGATATCACTCCCAAAGCATCTTTACCTACAGACACAAAAATTGCTAAACCTTTAGATAAGAATTGCGATCGCAGTTTAATTGTTTGTAATGGTTCTCGTCTCAAGGGACAAATCGGTATTAGTCTAGATGAACTCATCCGTAGTACCACGGAATTAGCGACAATTTATAATAATCCCCAGTTTTATCAACGGGTGAATAAACTTCTAGAAACATCAGCAGAAGCAGCTACAGGTGTAGCAGCACTCAGCCGAGATGCTAGGAGTTTGAGCCGAAGCTTTCAAGGACAATTAAATACATTTGCTTCTACTGCCAATTCCGTACAAAGAGCCACCAATGAACTGACTGCTTCTACAAAGAAAACTGTAGATCAATTGGGTGTCACCGCCGGACAATTTGGCACAACTGCAACTCAAGCCAATAAGTTAATTACTGACTTAAATAGCCTTGTCACCTCTAACCGTTCTACATTGGTGGGAACGTTAAACAATCTTGCTGAAACTAGTAACCAATTGCGTGTAACAGTTACCAGTCTTTCCCCCGCTATTAGTCGCTTATCCGATGGCGAATTACTCAAAAATTTAGAAACTCTTTCCGCCAACGCCGCCCAAGCTTCAGCTAATTTAAAGGATGCCACTCAAGCTTTAAATGATCCCAAAAATGCTGTACTACTGCAACAAACCTTAGATTCTGCCAGGGTGACTTTTGAAAATACCCAAAAAATTACCTCTGACTTAGATGAATTGACAGGAGATGCTACCTTTCGCAATAATTTACGGCAGTTGGTCAATGGTCTAAGTACCTTAGTTTCCTCTACAGACCAAATGCAAGAGCAAGTGAAACTGGCTGCAACCTTGGAGTCTATGAAAGCAGTCGCCACTAAACCACAGTTGGCACTTACCACCAAGCAACAAGAAAAACCCATTACCCCTAATTCGTCATCTCTATTAGTCGAAAGTACGGTTAACCCCCCTAAATCAGCTAATTCATCTCAAGAGAAACTATTGCAGCAATTACGGCAATATCGGAAGGGGGAATAGGAAATGGGGAATGGGGAATGGGGAGACAAGGTAGCACAGGAGATTTTACCCCCCTGCCCCCTACCCCCGGATTTCTCACAAAGGTGTGGGAGGTGTGGGAGGTGTGGGAGGATGGGGAAGAAATCTAGCCCCCTTTTCTCCCCACACTCCCCACACTCCCCTCTCTCCCCTCTCTCCCCCTGCCTAATTCCAATCCTGCTCCTCTCGCTTGCCACGACTTTTGTAAATGCCGCCAAGATCATGTAACTGGCGGGTTTTCTCGAATAATTCGGCTTCGGTTAAGCCCCATTGTTGCAAAACTTTATCTAAGTCGCTTTGTATGTCCCTCGCGCCTGGGAAGCCTTGATAACGGATTCTGAGTCTGGCTAATTCGGCTAAATTGTAGTCTGTGGCGGCTTGAGTTAGTAGAATATTAATAAGAGGGCGATCGCGGTTGTAAAGTGGGTGTTGTTGGTCTTTACTTCCGTGCTGTTCAGTCATACTTTATACTTTGGCTAGATTGTTAATTCATTCCAAGTCTAGAGCGAAAATCTACCAAGAAGCAGGATAATTAAAGATGACGGCTACCACACCTGAGTCCATACGGCTCTCACCACTGCCACCCCATCAAAGATAAAGATACATTATCTTTAAGAAAATACAAAAAAGTTTAGATAAGGGTGAATTTTATTTAGATCGCCCAAAGTCCAAGCAGCAAGGGAGCAAGAACCCGCTATGTTTGAACACTTCACTTCCGAAGCCATCAAAGTCATCATGCTCGCTCAGGAGGAAGCACGTCGCCTGGGACACAATTTCGTAGGAACTGAACAAATTCTCCTGGGATTGATGGGAGAAGGAACTGGGGTTGCTGCCAAAGTGCTGAATGAGTTGGGTGTGACTCTCAAAGACGCACGTCGGGAAGTCGAAAAAATAATTGGGAGGGGTTCTGGTTTCGTTCCACCAGAAATTCCCTTTACTCCTAAAGTCAAAAGTCTATTTGAGCAATCATTTAGAGAAGCGCACAGTTTAGGACACAATTACATCAACACAGAACACCTGCTGTTGGGATTAACCGAAGCAGGTGAAGGTGTCGCCGCCAAAGTTTTGCAAAATCTCGGTGTTGACCTGAGAAATGTACGGACGGCTGTAATTCGGCGTTTAGGTGAAGATCCAGTAACGGTTGGTAGTGGTGCTGGTAGTCCCAGACGCAACCAAAACCTGAGCATGGAGGAATTTGGCAGAAACCTCACCAAACTCGCCCAAGAAGGTAAGCTTGACCCGGTAGTCGGTCGTCAGAAAGAAATTGAGCGCGCCATTCAAATTCTCGGTCGCCGCACCAAGAATAACCCGGTGTTGATTGGTGAACCAGGGGTAGGTAAAACAGCGATCGCCGAAGGCTTGGCACAGCGTATCATTAACCAAGATGTCCCCGAAATCTTGCAAGATAAGCAAGTGATTAGCCTTGATATGGGCTTATTAGTCGCAGGAACTCGTTTCCGGGGCGATTTTGAAGAACGCATCAAAAAAATCGTCGATGAAGTCCGCACGGCGGGGAATATCATCTTAGTGATTGATGAAATTCATACCTTAGTCGGTGCTGGCGGAACTGAAGGCGGCTTAGATGCAGCGAACATCCTCAAACCAGCCTTAGCACGGGGTGAACTCCAATGTATTGGAGCTACCACATTAGATGAATATCGTCAACATATTGAACGAGATGCCGCTTTAGAGCGGCGTTTTCAACCGATTTTAGTGGGTGAACCCTCCGTAGAAGAAACCATTGAAATTCTCTACGGTTTGCGCTCAGTCTACGAGCAACACCACCGAGTCCAGATTTCTGATGAAGCCTTGATGGCAGCCGCCGAGTTATCAGATCGTTATATTAGCGATCGCTTTCTCCCCGATAAAGCCATAGACTTAATTGATGAAGCTGGCTCACGTGTAAGGCTACGCAACTCCAAAATTTCAACTGACAAAGAACTCAAGCGCAAACTCGCTGAAGTCACCAAAGCCAAAAACGAAGCCGTCAGAGTCCAAAACTTTGATAGAGCCACCGAACTGCGGGAGCAGGAAATTTCCCTAGAAGCAGAACTACAAGCCGCTTCCACAGAAAAAGCCATTCATCCCATCGTCGTAGATGAGGAAGACATCGCCCAAATCGTGGCTTCCTGGACAGGTGTACCAGTCAACAAACTCACAGAATCTGAGTCAGAATTACTCCTGCACTTAGAAGACACCCTCCATAAGCGGCTCATCGGTCAAGAGCAAGCAGTTACAGCCGTTTCTCGCGCCATTCGTCGCGCTAGAGTTGGCTTAAAGAGTCCCAACCGTCCTATCGCTAGCTTTATCTTCTCCGGCCCTACTGGTGTGGGTAAAACCGAATTAGCCAAAGCCTTAGCAACTTACTTTTTCGGTGCAGAAGATGCCATGATTCGGCTAGATATGTCTGAGTACATGGAAAGCCATACCGTATCTAAACTCATCGGCTCACCTCCTGGTTACGTTGGTTATGACGAAGGCGGACAACTCACCGAAGCAGTACGCCGCAGACCTTACACCGTGTTGCTGTTCGACGAAATCGAAAAAGCACACCCGGATGTCTTCAATATGCTGCTGCAAATTCTCGATGATGGACACCTCACCGACGCGAAAGGCCGCAAAGTAGACTTCAAGAATACCTTAATTATCTTGACCTCCAACATCGGTTCTAAGGTCATTGAAAAAGGTGGCGGCGGTTTAGGCTTTGAATTTGACAACCAACCAGACGCTAGTTACCATCGCATCCGCAACTTAGTTAACGAAGAACTGAAAAATTACTTCCGTCCTGAGTTCCTCAACCGGGTAGATGAAATTATCGTCTTCACTCAACTATCTAAAGACGAAGTCAAGCAAATTGCTGACATTATGTTACGTGATGTAGCTACCCGCTTGACTGAAAAAGGTATTGTCTTAGAAGTAACTGAAAACTTCAAAGACCTAGTAGTTAGCCAAGGTTATGACCCCAGCTATGGTGCTAGACCTTTACGTCGAGCAATTATGCGCCTGTTAGAAGACTCCCTAGCCGAAGCAATTTTGGCTGGTGACATCACTGAAGGTTGCACAGCCATTGTTGATGTCGATGATGATGGTCAAGTACGGGTACACCCCTCAGAAAAACGAGAGTTACTCTTAGCAAATGCGGGGTAAGTTGATGTAGTTGATGTAGGGGAGGCAAAAAGCGGTGTGGATTTTCCTCCCCACCGAACTTCAGAGCGGCGGCTTCCGCCGCTCTAAGTTCTCGCTTTATTGCCGTTGTGTGACGCTGCCAAAGTATTTGAACGTAGTCATAAAACTTATAGCGTCACGCACCAACCATCCTGCAAAAAGTAGGTTGGGTTGAGCCACAGCGAAACCCAACAAACAAGAGAACTCCAAAAATAAATAGCCGTCATGAACTACGTACACCACAACACATAAAAAAGTCTTTCCCTTACACCCCTACACCCCTTTTTCAAGTCAGCACTTACGCACCCTACAAGACTTTCAACTATCTCAAACGTCAAAAACCAAAGAATTTAAGTTTAATATTTAATGGGAGTGTTGAGTTTTATTAAGAAGACATTATGAGATATTGGCAAATATTAGCTAGCCTTCTCCTGGCGGTAGTTCTGTTTTTGTTTCCTATGTCCGCACAGGCGGCGAGTTCATCTAGTATTACCCGCTCGGCTGGTGATGAACTGAAAGCGAAAAATTTTGCTGGTCAAAGTTTAATTGGTGCTGAATTTACCAATGTAGATTTAGAAAATGCTAACTTTAGCGATGCTGACTTACGTGGTGGTGTGTTTAACGGTACTGTGTTAGAGGGTGTCAACCTGCATGGTGTAGATTTCAGTAATGGTATTGCTTATTTAGCTAGGTTTAAGAATGCTGATTTAAGTGATGCTGTTTTCACCGATGCAATGATGCTGCGTTCTACTTTTAACAATGTTGATGTCACTGGTGCAGATTTCACTAATGCAGTTTTAGATGGTGTAGAGATAAAAAAACTTTGTACTAAAGCTAGTGGTGTCAATTCTAAAACTGGTGTCGATACGCGAGAATCTTTAGGTTGTAGATAGAATTTATTGGAAGTCGGCGGGAAACTCCATCCCCTTGTGGGTGAAGAGGGATAGCCGCCCGCCGACTTGGGGCATTGGGCATTGGGCATTGGGCATTGGTAATACCAATTCATGAAAAGAATGAAACAGATGCGTAGGTTGGGTTGTAGCTTGCTTCCACGGAGTGGTACGAAGTGAAACCCAACAATCACAAGACTTTGAGGTGTTGGGTTACTCTTCGAGAAGGCTGCGCCTACGTTCCTCAACCCAACCTACATTTGCATCATATTTTTTGTGAAATGGTATAACTCTTACCCATGCCCTTAACCCGATTCCCCATTCCCTAAAACTCCATCCCCTTGTGGATGGAGTTTTTTATTATTTGGTGTTTTTTAGAAGTGAGTTGGTAGATGTTGCTAACTCACTTTTACCGTTGCTATTGATTTCTTCTGCTAATAGCAACTCCCGAATTAGTCGGACTGCGGCTTTTTGTAGCAATTGATTGGTGACTTGCTGACCTAAACGTTGCACACCAGGATCTACTAATAATTGAGCTAGTTGAGGTGCAAGTTTAGCTGCATCAAACCCGCGCGTTTCTCTCAAAATATTCGAGATATTTTTGATATGTTCTAAGGTTTGTTGTTGCTCAACTGTGGCGGCTGGAGTTTCATTAATGGCTGTAATACCTACCCTTTCTCTTAACAAGTAAGTGAAGTTATGTAAGACATTTTTACTTAAGGCATTCAGTCCGTTTAAAGCTTCATCTACTAACTTATCTCGAATGAAAGCACCACGTTCAGATGAGAGAAAATCTACACCTTGATTAACTACTAAATTCAAGTCGTAATCTTGGTTTTTCCGGGCATTTTTCAACAAGTTTTCT
Organism: Aliinostoc maniaoense; assembly: GCF_058172895.1. Taxonomy (NCBI): domain Bacteria; kingdom Bacillati; phylum Cyanobacteriota; class Cyanophyceae; order Nostocales; family Nodulariaceae; genus Aliinostoc; species Aliinostoc maniaoense. The sequence goes on from NZ_CP187952.1 coordinate 1,780,368, forward strand.
AATCGATTCCAGCGAAATTTCCCCTCTTTAAAGAGTAAATCTTTCAGTGAAGTTCTCAATTCTACTGAGGGGTCTGTTAATAGACGTTTAGCAACATAAGGATAAGCTTCACTCAATACTTTAAAGTTGGGATCTATATATATAGCTATACCTTCTAGTGTGACTAGGGAACGAATAATTAAAGCGTAGTAGGGAGGTACGCGGAAAGGATATTCATACATCAGTTCTGATAGGTCATCAGTGATGCTTTTAATGTTAAATTCCGCGACACTAGCACCTTGAGCGTTAGCAAATACTTTGGCGAAAGCTGGAATAATCGGTGTTAAATCTGTGTCTGGGGAGAGGAAATCTAGTTTAACGTAGTCTTGGGCTAGTCCTTCAAAATCCCGGTTAACAACGTGAACGATCGCCTCAATTAAACCATATCTTTGGGGCGGTTGAATTTCGCTCATCATGCCAAAATCTAGATAAGCTAGTTTACCGTCGGGTGTGGCTAACAAGTTACCTGGATGGGGGTCAGCATGGAAAAATCCATGTTCTAACAGTTGTCTCAAAGAACACTGTACACCCACTTCAATTAAATAGCGTGCATCTATACCCTGGGCTTTAATTTCTGGTGTTTGGGTTAACTTTGTGCCGTTAATCCACTCCATCGTTAACACACGACGGTTAGTATATTCCCAGTAGATTTTGGGAACATAAATGTCTTTAATATGACCGTATAATTCAAAAAAGCGTTCAGCATTTTCGCCTTCGTGGATATAATCCATTTCTTCAAAAATGCGATCGCCTAATTCATCTAAAATTCCTACTAAGTCACTACGTACCCGCTTGACTTTTTTCTGTACCCAAGCGGCTAGACCCCGTAAAATATATAAATCAATAGTGATGCGTTCCCTTAAGTCAGGACGCTGGACTTTTACGGCTACTTCTTCCCCAGTTTTGAGTTTACCCTTATACACTTGACCCAAGGAAGCAGCCGCAATGGGCATGGCTGATAGTTCTGCGTAAATCTCTTGTGGTTGGTTTCCTAGTTCTTCCTCAATAAATTGATAAGCAATTTCGTTAGGAAACGCCGGTAATTGGTCTTGTAGCCTCGTCAGTTCTTCCAGGTATACGGGAGGAACTAAATCTGGTCTAGTGGATAAAGCTTGCCCAATTTTGATATAAGCAGGCCCTAACTGTGTGAGTAATTCTCTTAATTGAATTGCTCGACGCTGATTATTTTTGAAGACAATTCCCCGTTGATTATCCCACCACAACCCCAGAGCAAAGGAGAGTGTCGGCCTCAAAACAGCAAAAATCCGCCGTAAAACCTGCCAAGGTCTACCTTGATAGTGAGCTGCTATGGCTACAGGATTGTAACTCAATGTCTCAGGTTCAACAATTTGAGTCAGCATTGCCTGTTCTCTAACTTGCATTTCACCCTCAATGGGTGGGGAATTTGTCGGAAGTGTCTTAACAATCATAGAAAAAGCCACTGCTTGCATTGAGTAATGTTAAGTATTGTAACAATAGGTTTAAAAAAATTTGTAATTCTTAAGATTGGTGTGGAGGAAAAAAACTAATAATCGCGTCTGTGACACATTGACCATTAACTTTTTTGCTACACTAAAATGTGCTTGCTAGTTCAATGGTAGTAGGTATTTGCCGATTCTCAAAAATCCTGCTTAACCTCCTGTAACTTAGAAATATCCCGCATCTGCCTTTACGGAGATTTTATTCTGATGTTGCTGTGCCTGCGAATTGAAAATTTTGCCCTGATTGATCAACTAGAACTACAATTCGGCGCGGGACTGAACGTATTGACAGGTGAAACCGGCGCAGGAAAATCAATTATTTTAGATGCTATTGATGCTATTTTAGGCGGAAAAGTCTCTAGTCGTGCTATTCGCACGGGAACGGCTAGGGCGATGGTGGAAGGAACTTTTGCTTTAACACCACCGTTAGCAGCTTGGTTGATAGAACAAGAAATTGATTTAATTGATGATAGTTCAATAGTTATTAGTCGAGAAATTACAGTTACTTCTACTAATATCCGCAGTAGGTCGCGGGTGAATGGTGTGTTAGTTAACCGTCAGATTTTAACAGAACTGCGCGATCGCTTAGTGGAAATTACCGCCCAAGGTCAAACTGTGCAAGTGGGACAACCCTCACTAGTGCGTGATTGGTTAGATATGTATGGCGGCGAGGCTTTAATCAAACAACGTCAAGCCATCACCTCAGCCTTTAGTGCTTACCAACAAATCCACGCCAGTCTAGAAAAACGTCGCACCTCGGAACGGGAACGCTTACAACAACTAGATTTACTTACCTACCAAGTTCAGGAATTAACTACAGCCAATCTCAATGATCCTCAAGAATTGGAACAACTCCAGCAAGAACGAGAACGCCTGAATCATGTTGTTGATTTGCAACAAATGAGTTACAAAGTTTACCAAGCTTTGTATCAAAATGAAAACGAAACCCCAGCCGCCGCCGATTTATTGGGTGATAGCGAAGCCGCACTCAACCAAATGGTAGAGTATGATGCTCAACTGCAACCACTGTTAGATTTAATTAGAGATGCTCAAACAGCTTTGACAGAAGTAGGACGACAAATCAACGCCTATGGGGAAAGTTTAGAAGCTGATCCCCAAAGATTGGAGGAAGTAGAGGAACGCATCCGGGAATTGAAACAAATCTGCCGCAAGTATGGCCCCAGTTTACAAGAAGCGATCGCCTACTATCAACGCATCAATGACGAACTAGCACAACTTAATGATAGTGAACAATCCATTGAAAGTTTAGAACAGCAAGAACAAGTTAGTTGGGTAAAATTAACACAAGCTTGTGAAAAATTGACTAAACTCCGCCAAAAAACCGCCACTACTCTAGAATCCCGCTTAATTTCCGAACTCAAACCCCTAGCGATGGAAAAAGTCCAGTTTCAAGTGGAAATTGTACCGACTACTCCCACTGCGGCTGGTGCAGACAAAATCACCTTTATGTTTAGTCCCAACCCTGGCGAACCATTGCAACCATTAACAGAAATTGCTTCTGGGGGTGAAATGAGTCGGTTTTTACTGGCACTCAAAGCTTGTTTCAACCAAACCGATGCGGCGGGAACGCTGGTATTTGATGAAATTGACGTAGGAGTTTCGGGAAGGGTAGCGCAAGCCATAGCAGAAAAGTTACACCAGTTAAGTCAGCATCATCAAGTGTTATGTGTTACCCACCAGCCTTTAGTAGCAGCGATGGCAGACAAACACTTCCGCGTAAATAAACAAACAATTACTCAAGGTAAAGGTAAAAAAGCAAACAATGGTAACACTGAAGAACGTACAGTAGTCCGTGTCACCAACTTGCATGATTTAACTACAAGACGGGATGAATTAGCACAGTTAGCCGGGGGAAAATCCGCTAGTGATGCGATCGCTTTTGCGGAATCATTATTAATGCAAGCTGCTAATCATCGTCGTAGCCAGGAAAGTTGAAATCGAAAATCTTAGTTAGGCATAATTTCATCTAATTTAAGTTGTAATTTAGGTAATAAATAAGATTGAATATTTTCTCCTAAGCGATATTTTTGCTGCTCATATACACCATTAACCAAATGACAGACAGTCAATGTTGGTTGTTTGGGATTACCAATAAATTGCCAACCACCTAAGCCACGAAAGTCCACAATCCAATATTCAGGAATATTCAAAAAAGCGTATTCTTCTACTTTTCTGGCATAATCATCCTGCCAATTTGTACTAACAACTTCTGCAACAAGTTTGATAGTACTGCCGTTACAAATAATAGGTTCTTTTTGCCAGAGTGGTTCTTTACTAAGTTCTGCTTTATCCAAAACAATTATATCAGGACGCAGTGCTGTAGCTTCAGCAGCAGGTGGTTTAATCAGACAAGTTTTAGGAATCACCCATTGAAACTTAGAATTAAAGATTTCGACATAGATTCTACCAGCAATAGTACCTGCCACAGCTTCATGGAGTCCTGTAGCTTCCATGTCTCTTAATTCTCCGTCGATGAGTTCGTAACGAACATTATCACCATATTGGGTGATAAATTCTGCAAAGGTTAATAGTTTGGGTGGAGTATAGGTCATATTATTTTCAATGCAGTGATAGTATCACATCAAATTAGGCGATCGCCGTTCACACAAGATTATCCTCTGCTGAAATGGCGATCTCCACTCCAAAGATGAATCTTAACTATATAAAGCTTTCACCCATTCCCATTCTTGCTTTAACCCTTCTGTTAAAGAAACTTGGGGTTGATATCCTAAAATTTGCCTTGCTTTAGACACATCAGCAGCCGTGTGTCTAGCATCTCCCATTGCTTTTTCTATATGATTTCTTTTGATTGGTTTACCGACAATTGTTTCCATAGTATTCAGGACTTCCGCTAACACAACCCTGCTACCACCACCAATATTAAAAATTTCACCTATAGCTCCGGGAACAGTAGCGGCTGCTAAATTAGCAGCAACAGCATCCTTGACAAATGTAAAATCTCGTGTCTGCTGTCCATCACCATAGATGGGAATCGCCTCATCTTGGATAACAGCTTTAAAAAACTTATGAAATGCCATATCAGGCCTTTGTCTAGGGCCGTAAACCGTGAAATAACGTAAAGAAACAAAAGGCACACCAAAATTTTTGTGATACAGACCACACAAACGCTCGGCAGCTAGTTTAGTAATACCATAGGGAGAAACCGGTTGCGGCGGAATGCCTTCATGGGTGGGTAATGTTTCCGCATCACCATAGATGCTAGAAGTAGAAGCAAACACAAATCTCGTTAATTGTGGAGCATCTTTGGCAGCTTCTAAAATTACTTGTGTAGCGTTGATGTTACGCTCAGTATAAGCACGGAAACCTGTACCCCAACTAGCTCTGACACCTGCTTGAGCCGCTTGATGATAAATTACTTCAACATCTTGTAATAATTTTGACCAATCTAAAGCCAGAATATTGCTGTCAATTAAAGTAAAGTTAGGTGAAGATTCTAAATGAGCAATATTCTTGCGTTTTAGCATAGGGTCGTAGTAATCGTTAAATTCATCAATACCAATTACTTCTTGCCCTTGTTCTAGAAGGGTTTGTGTCAGGTGAGAACCGATAAATCCTGCTGCCCCAGTAACAATAACTTTAGTCATGTATCCTACTTGTATTCTTATTTTTAAATTCAGAATATTTATAGGTTAATACTCGTGATGCTCAATCGCCATTTATTTAGTGCCATCTTGGCGATAATTCCACGGAATTAAATATCAGTCTTGTAGTCTAAGTAGAATGACTTGAAAAAAACAAACTATGTAAAGTAATGTGAAAAAATTGCATTTAGTTCGTAGTAAGGACTTTAGTCCTTATGAGAGGACTAAAGTCCTTACTACAAACCTTTAATTTTACTACAAACCTTTAATTATTTACACCGTTCTACTTAGTAGTCCAGTAGGGTGTGTTAGGCGTAAGCCCTAACGCACCGTTCGCCTTGGAGGGATCTCAGCAAATAATATATACTTTCCCCTACACCCTTTCAATCAAGAGTTATTCACAAGACTTGCATCAGGGTAAGAATTAGTTAAGAATTGATCCGCAGCCATCAGGCATTCTTATTTTTCAAGGGACGCAAGAGGAGATCAGTGAAAGTTTTAGTTGTAGGTAATGGTGGGCGTGAACACGCTTTAGCTTGGAAATTATTGCGATCGCCACAAGTTGATCAGGTAGTATGTGTACCAGGTAATGGTGGTACAGCTAGTATGGCAGGTTGCCAAAATATATCGTTGGCAGTAAATGACTTTGCCGGCATCAGCAAATACGCCCTAGATAACGACATTTCTCTAGTGGTAGTCGGGCCAGAAGTCCCCCTAGCTCAAGGTATTACTGACTACCTGCAACAGCAAGGACTGATGGTATTTGGCCCCACCAGAGCCGGAGCAACAATTGAAGCTAGCAAAGCTTGGGCTAAAGCCCTGATGCAAGAAGCAGGAATACCTACAGCTAAAGCGGCGGTATTTACCGAGGCAACAGCCGCTAAATCCTATATACAGGCTCAAGGCGCGCCCATTGTCGTTAAAGCTGATGGTTTAGCTGCTGGCAAAGGTGTAATTGTTGCTACCACTGTAGAGCAGGCAACCAACGCCATTGAAATGATCTTTCAAGGGCAGTTTGGCAGTGCTGGGGAATTTGTGGTGATTGAAGAATGTTTAATTGGGCAAGAAGTTTCTGTATTAGCGGTAACTGATGGTATCACCATTCGCCCTTTATTGCCTGCCCAAGACCACAAACGCATCGGGGAAGGAGATACAGGGGAAAACACAGGCGGTATGGGCGCGTATGCCCCAGCCCCCATTGCTACGCCAGAAATTATGGCCAGGGTGCAAACAGAAGTTCTAGAAAGAGCGATCGCCACCTTAAAATCTAGAGGTATTGATTATCGCGGTGTACTCTACGCAGGCTTGATGATTTCCCCCGATGGTGATATTAAAGTTTTAGAATTTAACTGTCGCTTTGGTGATCCTGAAACCCAAGTTATTCTGCCCCTGTTAGCCACACCCCTAGAAGAATTGATGTTAGCTTGTGTGCAGCAGCGTTTAAGCGATTTACCCCCCCTAGCTTGGCATCAAGGCGCATCTGCTACCGTAGTAGCTGCTGCGGGCGGTTATCCAGGCAATTATGAAAAAGGCCAAGTGATTACAGGCATTGGGGAAGCAGAAGCCAAAGGAGTCACAGTATTTCATGCCGGCACAAAATTAAACGAACAGCAACAAATCGTCACAGATGGCGGGCGAGTTTTAAACGTGACGGCTGTAGGAGAGAACTTTGAGCAAGCCCTAGCCACCGCTTACAATGGACTACAATCAATTCAATTTGCAGGGATGTATTACCGTAGAGATATCGGTCATCGGGTGTTGAGTCATTAAACCAATTCACAACGATGCTCCCGCCCCGCTCCGTTCGCGGAGCGTCTCGTAGAGAAGACAGCAACCGACTAACGCCCCGCTACGCTCTAAGCGCAGCTATGCCGCAGGCTTTACGCAATTACGTGTTGTAACGGGGATTTAAACCCCTAAATTTTCTTAATTGCCCAATGCCCGATGCCCAATGCCCAAAATTTTTGAATTTTGAATTTTGAATTTTGAATTGATATGCCCCATGCCCAATCAATTAGCATATTTGTCGAATTAACTGTTAATTTTTTAGTTGTTGGGGTTGATAACCGAAACGACTAACAACTGTAATTTGAAATGCTGTCGCTGTTAAAAACAATCCGAGAAGCGATCGCCAATTGGTGGTCAGAGTTCACTCTCCAAACTAAACTACTAGCTGTGGCTACTTTAGTAGTCTCCTTAGTCATGAGTGGTTTAACTTTCTGGGCGGTAAATACCATCCAGCAAGATGCTCGCATGAATGACACCCGCTTTGGACGGGATTTAGGACTACTACTGGCGGCTAATGTTACCCCTTTGGTAGCTGAACATAATTTGACAGAGGTAGCCAAATTTTCACAACGCTTTTATGGTAGTACCTCCAGCATCCGCTATATGCTCTACGCGGATGAAACAGGCAAAATCTATTTTGGTATTCCTTTTTGGGAACCCGAAGTAGAAAACTCCTTGACTATTGAGCGACGCATCGAACTACCAGAAGATTACCCCGAACAAGGGGATCAACCGATGGTGCGGCAACACATGACCCCAGATGGGGCTGTGACCGATGTGTTTATTCCTCTGATCGTTAATAAGAAATACTTAGGTATATTAGCGATCGGTATCAACCCCAATCAAACAGCAGTCATTTCCACTAATTTCACCCGTGATGTCACCATTGCCGTATTTATCACAATTTGGGTCATGGTGATTCTCGCAGGAGTTATCAACGCTTTAACCATTACAAAGCCAATTAAAGAACTGTTAGTAGGGGTCAAACAAATTGCCGCCGGTAACTTCAAGCAACGCATTGATTTACCCCTAGGTGGTGAACTAGGAGAGTTGATTTTCAATTTTAATGAAATGGCCGAACGTCTAGAACGTTATGAAGAACAAAATATTGAGGAATTAACAGCCGAAAAAGCTAAACTTGAAACCTTAGTTTCCACCATTGCCGATGGTGCTGTGTTAATTGACAATAATATGCAGGTGATTTTAGTCAACCCCACAGCACGACACATTTTTGGTTGGGATGGTAGTAATGATGTGGTAGGTAGTAATGTTTTGCACCACTTACCGCCAACAGTGCAAATGGAACTTACCCGCCCTTTATCAGAAATGGCAGCAGGTGAGCGCGAAACTGCTGAGTTTCGGATTCTCTTAACTCAACCCATCAAGCGGACTATTCGCATTCTCTTAACTACAGTACTCAACTTACAACGGGAGAGTATTAAAGGCATTGCCATCACCGTGCAGGATATCACCCGTGAAGTAGAACTCAACGAAGCTAAAAGCCAATTTATCAGCAACGTTTCCCACGAATTGCGAACGCCATTATTTAATATTAAATCTTTTATTGAAACTCTCCATGACTACGGTGAAGACTTAAGCTTAGAAGAAAAACGGGAATTTCTCCAAACAGTTAACCATGAAACCGATCGCCTGACTCGGTTAGTTAATGATGTTTTAGATTTATCCAAGTTAGAATCAGGCAAGACTTACAACTTCTATGGTGTAGACTTAGCCCAAGCAATTGAGCAAACCCTGCGGACATACCAACTTAACGCCAGGGATAAAGGCATCGAACTCTTGCAAGAAGTTGCCCCCAACTTGCCCCTAGTCATGGGTAATTATGATTTATTATTACAAGTCTTAGCTAATTTGGTAGGCAATGCCCTGAAATTTACTCCCGCAGGCGGCAAAGTAGCCATTCGTACCTATCAACTAGATACCCACACCACATCATCTAACCACTCTGCACAAGTGCGGGTAGAAATCTCCGATACAGGTATTGGCATCGCACCAGAAGATCAACAGGCAATTTTTGACCGCTTTTTCCGGGTTGAGAACCGTGTTCACACCCTAGAAGGTACAGGTTTAGGTTTGTCAATTGTAAGAAATATCATGGAAAGACATCACAGTAGAGTCCATTTAGTCAGTGAGGTTGGTGTAGGTACTACCTTTTGGTTTGATTTAACAATATTTGCAGAAGAAACACCAAAAACAGCTATCGAATCGACTGATGAAGTAGGGGTTTAGGAAGGAAAACAATTTCAGTATTGTCAATAATTATTGGTGGGATAGGGCAGGGGGCAGGGGGCAGGGGGCAGGGAGCAGGGGGAGACAAGGGAGACAAGGGAGATAAGGGAGACAAGGGAGACAAGGGAGGCAGGGGGCAGATCACAAGTGTAGGTTTTTTGCCAAGCAGTGAGTAATGACTCTCAGACTAACAAAAGAATCATCGTTTTACTAACCCCTAAACCCCTAAACCCCTAAACCCCTAAACCCCTACACCCCTAAACCCCTACACCCCTACACCCCTACACCCCTACACCAAGGTATTTTGAATTGTTAATATAGGCGATAATGATTATCCATAAGGTGAGATAAGAGGTTTTAAAAATATGGTGGCGGACGTAATCACAAATTCAGTTCCCGTTACTGTTTTGACTGGCTATTTAGGCGCAGGTAAAACAACTCTACTTAATCACATCCTCACCTACGAACACGGCAAAAAAGTAGCTGTGATCGTCAATGAATTTGGGGAAGTAGGCATTGATAATCAATTAGTAATTGATGCCGATGAAGAAATATTTGAAATGAATAATGGCTGTATTTGTTGTACAGTAAGAGGTGATTTAATTCGCATCATTGGTAATCTAATGAGGCGGCGGGATAAATTTGACCATTTAGTTATAGAAACAACCGGATTAGCCGACCCTGCACCAGTAATTCAGACATTCTTTGTAGATGAAGATATGCAAAACCAACTATCTTTAGATGCAGTGGTGACAGTAGTTGATGCCAAGCATATTTCGCAGCACTGGGATGCAGACGAAGCCCAAGAACAGATTGCCTTTGCCGATGTAATTTTACTTAATAAAACAGATTTAGTTACCCCAGCAGAATTAGATGAATTAGAAAAGCGGATTCGGTCAATGAATGTAATGGCCAAAATTTACCGCACCCGTAATTCAGAATTAGCAATGGATGCTTTATTAGGAGTGAACGCTTTTAATTTAGATCGAGCTTTAGAAATAGATCCCAATTTCTTGGGTGAAGATGCCCACGAACATGATGATAGTGTTTTTTCTATAGCCTTGGTAGAACCAGGGGAACTAGATGGGCAGAAATTAAATGCTTGGCTTTCAGAATTATTGCGTACTAAAGGGCCAGATATCTTTCGGATGAAAGGCATATTAAATATTGCCGGAGAGGATAATCGATTTGTCTTCCAAGGTGTGCATATGATATTGGATGGCAGACCTGATAGACCCTGGAAAGATAACGAGAAACGCAAAAACGAACTAGTTTTCATCGGACGCAATCTCGATGAAGCCCAATTAAAACAAGATTTTCTAGCTTGTATGGCGTAAATGGGCATTGGGCATTGGGCATTGGGCATTGGGCATTGGGCATTGGGCATTGGAAATAAAAAATAATTGTCTCCCTTGTCTCCCTTGTCTCCCTTGTCTCCCTTGTCTCCCCCTGCTCCCTGCCCCCTGCCCCCTGCTCCCTGCCCCCTGCCCCCTGCCCCCTGCCCCCTGCCCCCTGCTTCCCATTCCCCCTAGACGACTATGAACCCCACAAATAGCAAATCTAAAGAATTTCAAGAACACTATTCCGGGACACTGACAGAGTATGTAACTGCGATCGCCTGGTCGCCATTAGGTGATACTCTAGCTGCAACCTCGGCGGCTGGGGAAGTGGTACTTTGGCAGGATGGTGAATTAACAACTTTGCAAAGTGGTGAAGGTAAGTCAGTAGATTGTGTGGCTTTCTCCAGGGATGGGCAGTTTTTAGCGGTTGGGGGACAAGATGGACGGGTGCAAATTTGGCAGGGACACGAATTAATTACTACTTTAGAAAATGCCCCGGCTTGGGTGGATAAGTTAGCCTGGAATCATGTTAATAACCAGTTGGCTTTTAGTTTAGGGCGTTATGTCCAAGTTTGGGATGCAGATGCTCGTGAGGTAGTAGTAACTTTGAATTTTGCTGACTCCTCTGCATTGAGTATTGATTGGCGGATTGATGGGGAATATCTCGCCATTGGGGGAAACCAAGGAGTGAAAATTTGGCACTCTCAAAACTGGGATGAAGAACCCTATCTTCTGAGTATGCCTACTGTCAGCGTCGCTATGGCTTGGTCAACTGATGGTAAATTTCTCGCCTCTGGTAACATGGATCGCAGCGTCACTGTGTTGGAATGGAATAATCCCGATCCTTGGGTGATGCGGGGTTTTCCTGGTAAAATTCGCCAATTGGCTTGGTCAGAAATTAAGACTAAAATCGGTGCGCCATTACTAGCTACTTCCAGCGTTGAGGGGATTGTCGCCTGGGAAAAGTTAGAGGATGAGAACTTGGGTTGGGAAGCACGAGTATTGACTAATCATGTAGGTGTAATTAATGCGATCGCTTTTGCACCAAACAGCTTTCTTCTAGCTTCTGCGGCTACTGATGGCTGGTTGTGCTTGTGGAATAAAGCCAAGCAAGTATCCCAAATTCTCACAGGGGTTACTGATGGCTTTTCTACCTTAGCTTGGCATCCCCAAGGCAAATTTTTAGCTGCTGGTGGTGACAATGGTGAACTGCTGATTTGGTCAAAAGTATCACGCGGTCAAGGTTTTGGACGTGGTTAATTAGAGAAAATATTTAATTTATACATTCAAAGTTAGTTAAATATGACCAAAAAAATCATTAAAAAAACCTGCTTAAGATTTGGGTTTTTATTATTAACAATTGGATTTTTTGGTTGTGGAAATCAAGCTGTAAATACTTCCCTCACCCAGACCTCTACCACTGTTAATGAAAATTTACCTAAAGTTGTCGTGACTACGAGTGTCCTGTGTGATTTAACCAAACAAATTGCAGAAAATACAATTAATTTGATCTGCCTAATTCCTGCTAATGTTAATCCCCAAGATTATCAACCAAAGCCAGAAGACCAAGCAGCGATCAGAGAAGCACAATTGATTTTTTATAATGGTTATAATCTAGAGTCTGACTTAATTAAAATCATTACCAATACTAAAACTTCAGCCCCCAAAATAGCTGTTAGCCAAGTTGCAGTTCCGAAACCACGACAATTTCAAGTTAATGGTCGCCCAGTCAGGAATCCCTATATTTGGCATCATCCTAAGAATGCCATCAAAATGGTGTCAGTTATTAATAGTAATTTAAAAAAAATATCTCCAAATAATGCTGATATTTATCAAGAAAATACAACTAAAATTAGCAGCGAACTGAGTCAGATAGATAATTGGATTAAGTCCAGAATTGCCAGTATTCCTAAAGATAAATTTAGAGTAGTCACAACCAATAATGCCATAGATTATTACACTAAAGCTTATGGTATTCCTTCAGCTAGTTTCGGTACAGAAGAACAAGCCACAGATCAACGTGTGCAAAATTTGGTGCAATATATCCGCAGGTTTAAAGTGCCAATAATTTTTCTAGAGGCGACAGTTAACCCTGAGTTAATTGAGTCTGTAGCAGCACAAGCACAGGTGAATATATCAGAGAGGCAATTATATACTAAAGGGCTTGGAGAACCTGGAAGTAATGCGGATACTTATCAAAATATGCTTTTTGCCAATACACGCACAATTGTAGAAGGTTTAGGCGGAACATACTTAATTTTTCCACCTAGAATTAAACAGTCCCAACCTTGAGGGACTCCTAAAAAAAATATTTCATCGCTGTGTTCGCAAGGGAGCAGGGGGCTAATTAATTCAAAATTCAAAATACCCTATCGGGAAGCAAGCTACAAAATTCAAAATTACAGGACTTTGGGCAGGGGGAGCATTAACTTAGTGCCTTAAGCAATTTGAGGATGTGGAAGAACAACACTTGGCTTGATAATTGCTGGCACAATTTTTTCAGTGGCCATTCTCGCCCCTGATAAATTTCGTGCTGTCGGCCCTATCTGTAAAGCCGCTAAACCTCCCATCAGAAATAATTCACAACCAGGCCAACGCAGACAAGTGTCTAACACAGGTACGCCGTTGACTACAGGAATGGGGTATGTAGAAAAAACTTCTTGTAATAATGGTTCAGCCTCAATATCAAATTTACTGCCGGTAGATAGCCAAATGCGATCGCAGTCATATTCATTACCATCATTGCATTTTACCTGCCAATGATCGCCTAACCATTGAGCAGCAAGAATCTCGCAATTTTCATCTATTATCGCCTGACCAGCCCGCACAAATCGCCGTAGCTGCATAGCCATTGCTGGTGTCATCGAACCGCCGTTACGGGCTTGTTGAATCATTTGCGATCGCAGTTGATAATCTGATGTAGCGAAAAATCCTTTTAAGTATTTTGGCCCTAACCAACCCGGTTCAGCATCAAATAATTTTGCTTGTAACTGTCTGCGTATCATCAAGTGGACTTTTGCACCACGAGTCATCGCACCAACGGCTAAATGACCACTAGTTAAACCACCACCAACAATTAATACTCTTTCACCCGCTAAATTTAATTTCCGTAAGTCTACTTGCTGGGAATGGCAGAGTTTATCTTCAGGATATGGTGATGTTATCTGATTTACCCAGTCGGGAATCTGGATTTGACTATTATTAGTAGCTAATATCACCCGCTTGGCAATAATTGACTTCCCATCTTGCAACCACAGACAAAAACCCTGATGTAAGGGTTCAAGACGTTTGACTTTCGCCGGTACTACTACATCCTGTACATCCCAACGTTGAATCACATCATGACACAAATCTTCAAACAGCCTAGTGCCTGGTAAATCGTAGGGGGGAAATAATTCTTGGGGACGGGATTGAGCAAATTTTCGTAAAGCGAAGGGGTTGGGATCGGGATGGTGTACCGCAGGCGATCGCAAATGTGGTATTTCTAAGGCTGCAAACTGCTGCTCCCACCGACTCAACCATCTCCCACTAGGGTCAAATACTAACAATCTCCCCCTCATTTTTGGCCGTTTTTGCAGCAAATGAGTTACAAATGTTAACGCATGGGGGCCAGCACCAATAATTGCCAAGTTAATTTTATTGGTTAACTGTGGTGGACTAGTTGCCATTGACGAATTTTTAATCTACAACGATAATCGTTATCATTGTACCTTGACCACTATTTAACTGCCATTTATTACTCAATAAATTGCCGCTACACCAGTTATGTGGTGTAGCGGCAATTTGTGGAATTTAGGATAATGCTACGGAGAAATAGGATTAAATCGTGCTGGAATAATCCTCACCGGTGGAGTAGCCGTCAGATTTACCACTTTCTGGAAAGCCACTGGGACTAGCTTCTTTGAGAAATCCACTGTAAGCTTCCATACCGTGTTCACCGATATCCAAGCCTTCGAGTTCTTCTTCTCTGGTGACTCGAATCCCTAAGGTAGCTTTCAGTACCAACCAAAAGATACTGCTCAGAAGTACAGTCATCCCACCGACTGAAATCACCCCTAGAAACTGGATGCCTAATTGTCCAACGCCACCACCAAAAAATAAACCCTTGGTGGGGCCAGAACTATACCAAGAATATACATTAGGGCCGACAGACCATAGACCAACTGCCAGAGTACCGAAAACACCACAAACCAAGTGAACGGATGTAGCACCTACTGGGTCATCAATACCGATTTTGTCAAATAATGTGACAGAGAAAACAACAATGATGCCAGCAATTAAACCAATAATCACAGCACTGGGAATGTTTACGTAAGCACAGGGGGCTGTAATTGCCACCAAACCAGCGAGAATCCCATTGATAATCATCGACAAGTCAGGCTTACCTAAGTAAAACCACGCTGTTGCTGTAGCGGCAATTCCGCCAGCCGCCGCCGCCATGTTAGTTGTTAAAGCTATATGAGTAATGGCTTCCGCGTCAGCAGCCATGACAGAACCGGGGTTAAAGCCAAACCAGCCTAACCATAGAATCAAACAACCCAAAGTAGCAATACTCATATTGTGACCAGGTAAAGCCACAACTTTGCCATCTTGATATTTACCAATACGAGGGCCAAGAAAAGCTGCTCCCATTAAAGCTGCCCAACCACCGACTGAGTGAACTACTGTTGAACCAGCGAAGTCCCAAAAGCCCATGTCAGCTAACCAACCAGCACCCCAAATCCAGTGTCCGGTGATGGGGTAGGCTATACCTACAAGTAAGATGCTGAAAATTAAGAAGTCAACAAACTTAATTCTTTCGGCAACTGCACCAGAAACAATTGTGGCGGCTGTGCCAGCAAACACCAACTGGAATAAAAATTTGGCAGCTAAGGGGACACCAGCCCAATTTAAAGCACTAAAGACACCTTTATAAGCCTCTCCAGTAGCCGGACTGCTATCTTCTCCTGTTAAGAAAAACCCATTTAACCCAATAAAATCGTTGCCATCGCCAAACATTAAGCCAAAACCAATTACCCAAAAAGCTATGGTGGCTAAAGCAAAGACAATCAGGTTTTTGGCGAGGACGTTAACAGCATTTTTCTGACGACAAAAGCCAGTTTCTAACATTCCGAAACCAGCATTCATGAAGAATACCAAAAAGGCAGCGATCGCTACCCAAAGGGTGTCCAGGGCAATTTTCAAGTCTGCGGTTGTTGGCCCGGGTGCTGGGGTTTGGGCAACTGCGACATAACCCCATCCCAAAACAATCAAACAAGCCAAAGGTAGACAGGCTTGCCAACTGGGAGAAAGTCCCTTAATAAAATTAATTAACTTGATTCTTGAGTTAAATTGTGAGCTTCTAGCGTAATTTCTTGCCGAAAATCGCCTATTTTTTATTCTCGATTTATGTTTGTACATGGGTTTCAACAACGTCCTCCAAACGATCCTTGATAGCAAGAAACAGGTTAAGCAGCAACACTAGCATTGTTCTTGCTAGCCAGTGGTTTTAATGATTATTCTTTGAGACCACCGCATTGGTAAACCAAAAACTCAAATAATATTTAGGAGTTTAAGAAATTAATGACACCTCTGTAAATATTTTTTGTGAATATCCTTAAGAAATTATGATGTAATTTCTGTAACAGTCAAGTATTCTTCACTTAATCTTTAATGAGCAAAGAAATAGTTTGATAGAGCGATGTCTGGCATTTTGTCAATAGAATCTCCATAAAACATAAAGATAAATATTAATCACAAATTTGTGCCACACATTACTACTATTTGTCAAGGTTTGTCAATTAATGAGCTTCACTGCTTTATTCCTGCTCAAAGCTAGTAATATCTGAACTTTTCGGATGATGCTTTTTATCTTCCACATACTTTTCAATTGGATAGACATCAGGCCAAACGGATGCACCATGTTCATAAACGTCAATACCTAAGCGATCGCCTTCTGGATGCACACGTAAGTATCCCAGAGCTTTGAGAACCGCAAACATCACAAAACTAAAGCCCACTGTAAAAACTGCGATCGCCACTACCCCTAAAAGTTGTATCCCTAATAATTCAATCCCACCTCCTAAAAGTAAACCTGCTTTTTTGTTTAGAGTCAGTTCGGGTTGTCCTAAAAAGCCCACCGCCAGAGTACCCATCATGCCGTTAATTCCATGTATGGAAAAAGCACTTACTGGATCATCAATGTGCAGCGATTCAATCAGATCAATCCCCCACACTACCAAAATGCCAGCCGTTACACCAATCAACACCGCAGCCCAAGGTGCTACATAAGCACAAGGGGCTGTAATTGCTACTAATCCCCCTAAAGAACCATTCAGACAATAGTCTAAATGCCATCTATTAGTGCGGAAATACTGAAAAATCATCGCCATCAGTGCTGCCGCACCGGCCGCGAGTGTAGTATTAACTGTTACCAAACCAATCAATCCTGGATTACCAGCACCAAGGCTTGAACCAGGATTAAATCCATACCAACCAAACCAGAGAATCATTGTTCCCAAAGTTACCAAGCTTAAATTATGTGGTGGTGGTGGCGTTCCCCAAGCTTTCCTTTCAGGGCGAGATCCCAGCAAATATGCTCCCACCAGGGCAGTCCAACCCCCTACAGAATGTACAACAGAACTACCTGCAAAATCATGGTAACTGAGTTTAGATAACCAACCTTCAACATTCCAAGCCCAATGAACAATTATCGGATAACTGAATGCTCCCATGACAGCACTGTAAATTAAGTTACCAATAAAGTTAGTTCTGCCCAGCATAGCACCGGTAGTAATGGTACTAGCAGTAGCTGCAAAAGCAAATTGGAAAAAGAATAAGGTATAGGTATGAATGGGAGCAGTAGAACCAGATAAACCAAGTGGATAAATACCATCTGTATTGGGTAGCTGGCTCAAAAAGAATGTATTTGTGCCTAACAATCCACCCGCACTTGTACCAAAAGCAATGCCAAAACCTACTGCCCACCACACCAAGATAGTGACAGCAGCATCCACAAAATTTTCCAGTAAAGCGTTAACCACACCTTTCTGCTGAGAAAACCCAGCTTCTAACATTGCAAAGCCTGCTTGCATGAAGAATACTAAAAACCCAGTGATTAGTACCCATATAGTGTCAATCGAAATTTGCAGTTTGATCGTAGTTTCTGATAAAGACTGCAAACTGGGAGGATCTGCCGCTTGTACAACTGTAGGGGCAAAAATTGCCAACACCATCGAACCGATCGCCAGCACCATCATGCGTTGCCAAGGTCGAATACGCTTATTCATTAGCTTATTTTTTCCTAGTTGAAAAGCGATGATTGATCATGGTAGCAGACTGACCAAAATCATTTACTTTTGATCAGAAAATCTAGCGATCAAGTTTTACTTAAAGCTAAGTTTCTTCTTGTTTGTTCACTACTCCACTCATTTAAATCAGCAATAAATTGATAAAAAGCACAATTGAGATAAGAAAGGTTAAATTTTACAACATACTTTGGTTAATCCATGACTAAATTTGATTTATACTGTTTTACTTGCAACATTAATTCTGTATTTTTTGATACAATTTGCCGATTATGGGGAATAATTTTAGTGAACAAATAAAAAATTAGATGAACTAAAACCTTTATCAAATCAGCAATTGTTGATATTCAGATAGAATCATGACTAAATTTATGAATTTTATATAAAAAATTTTAAGTAATATGTTCGCTCATTTGGAAAATAAGGAGTTAAGTGAGTGAACAGTTACCAGTCATACCGTTTCTTGATGAAGATGCACTTTATTCTGTACTGTAGAGACGTTGCATGCAACGTCTCTACATCATTCATTTAGCCCAACTTCATAGAGAATTGGTATCACCTGATAACTGTTGACTGTTAAAGTTCTTGTTGAAGATATTGGTTATATCCCAATTCTTCTAGCTTTGCCTGCTTACCCATAACCATATCTAATAGGCTTTGACGGTAGCTTTGGACTTTTTCTAATATTTCTGGCTGGTGAGTCGCTAAAATTTGCACCGCTAAAAGTCCGGCATTTTTGGCATTACCTATAGCCACTGTAGCGACGGGAATACCTGCTGGCATCTGAACAATAGAATACAAAGAATCCACACCTTGTAAATTGCGGGTAGGGATAGGAACACCAATCACAGGCAATGGTGTTAAGGATGCTACCATCCCAGGAAGATGGGCTGCACCACCAGCACCAGCAATGATGACTTTAATTCCTCTTTCGTGGGCAAATT
This sequence comes from Aliinostoc maniaoense, assembly GCF_058172895.1. NCBI lineage: Bacteria > Bacillati > Cyanobacteriota > Cyanophyceae > Nostocales > Nodulariaceae > Aliinostoc > Aliinostoc maniaoense. The sequence continues at coordinate 1,799,116 of NZ_CP187952.1, forward strand.
TAGCATATTCTACCATTCGTTCGGGGGTGCGATGGGCAGAAACGATCGCTACTTCGTTTTCAATACCAAACTGATCACAAATAGCGATCGCATCTTTCATAGTAGGCAAATCGGAATCACTGCCCATAATAATGCCAACAACAGGAGACATAATTAATTCAAAATTCAAAATACTCTACTAGCAGCAAGCTGAGGATAGAATCATCATCTCATATATTCAAGCCCGGATTGCTGAGTGAAAAGTCAAGAAATCAGAAGTATTGTCTCATCATATCTTTTTTGTCTAGATATTATCCCCAATTACTTGAGTTGATTAAATAGCCACGACATGAGTTAATACCAATCATCCCCCATACCCAAAACTCTTTAATTTTGAATTTTGTAGCTTGCTTCCCGCAGGGTATTTTGAATTTTGAATTGATTAGCCCCATGCCCCATGCCCAACCAATAGAAATTATTAATGCTAGAGTCCCTGGCTACCCAGATTTGCAGATGCTCTCCATCAATCCAGAGGGGATAATTGAGCAAATCCTGCCCATGACGACAGTATTTCCCCGAATTTCATCACCGGAAGTAAAAGTATTCGATGTAGCTGGGGATTGGATTTCCCTTGGTGGTATTGATTTACAGATTAATGGGGCATTAGGTTTAGCATTCCCGGATTTATCGAGGGAAAACGCTTATTTATTGCCAAAAATTAATCAATTTCTTTGGGATGTGGGAGTAGATGGATATTTACCGACACTAGTGACTACTTCAGTAGAGAATATACAGCGATCGCTAGCTGTAATTGCAGATTTCCTCTCGAATACCAACACAGGTTCTCAGATTCTCGGAGTTCATCTAGAAGGGCCATTTTTAAATTATCAAAAGCGTGGCGCACATCCGGCTGAGTATTTATTACCCTTAACGATTGATCAGGTAAAACAGGTTTTGGGTGATTACGCTGATGTTGTCAAAGTCATCACCTTAGCACCAGAATTAGATCCGACAGGGAAAGTCATTCCTTATTTGCGTTCTTTAGGTATCACCGTTAGTTTAGGACATTCTCAAGCCACAGAAGCCCAAGCAAACCAGGCTTTTGCACTCGGTGCAACAATGGTGACTCATGCCTTCAATGCTATGCCACCCCTACACCACCGCGAACCGGGATTATTAGGCGCAGCTATTACCCATTCTGGTGTGATGTGTGGTTTGATCGCGGATGGGCAACACATTACACCCACCATGTTACAAATTCTCCTCCGTGCCAACCCAGGACTATTTTTAGTGAGCGATGCCCTTGCACCTTTAGGGCTACCAGATGGGGTTTATCCTTGGGATAGTCGGCAGATAGAAGTTAAAAACGGCACTGCCCGTCTAGGAGATGGCACATTATCGGGGACAACTCTACCCTTATTAGTCGGAGTACAGAACTTAGTCAAGTGGGGGATTTGTGAAGTAGAAACTGCGATCGCCTTAGCTACTAATGCCCCTAGACAGGCGATAAATTTACCAGTAATTTCCCCTAACCAAAAAGCCAATTTATTACGTTGGCATGGCAATGAAAATACAAAAGAACTGACTTGGCAAAGATTATTCAGCTAAAATCTCACAAAATTGTGATTATTCCGTAAATAAATCTCTGAAATGAGTAGTTACTGGAGGTGTTAAAAACTGCAACTTTGTTATGAAAAACCTTCTCATCTGTAGTGTCTCAACCCTACTTTTCACCGCAGGGACTTACATTTTACCAGCCCCATCAATGGCGCAGTTTGCCAATGTCCGACAACATTTAAATTCTCTGAATACAACCCGTGTGGTTTTTGCTAAAGGCAGAAGTAGTACCACAATTCAAAATGCAGAAAATAACATCTATATATTAAGAGCTAGAGCTGGACAAACATTGACCTTAAACATTCATAGTTTAGGAGCGCGTGCCAGTGTGACTCTCTATGGAGTTAATGGTAGACCTCTAAGTCCAGTTTTGGGTAGTGGTAGTGAAGGTAGAACTTTTCGCGTGCGTCTTCCTAGAAGCGGTGATTACTATATTGTAGGTGGTTCTGGCACAAGTAATCATTTCTACAAATTCACCGTTGCTATTAGGTAAAAACTTTACCCACTATAAGAATCCAATTTGATTTGAAGAAAGAATCTCAGTATATGTAGTGGACTGACACGCCTAAAATGTTGCATTAAATTTGGATGAAATTAAAGGTTTGTAGTAAGGACTTTAGTCCTTATCAGAGGACTAAAGTCCTCACTACGAGCCTAATCGAATTTTTATTACATTACTTAATGTAGTTTGATTTATTTTCGCCCACTTACTTATCCGAACTGGATATGACAACTGATCAACAGGATATCAATTCCTCCATTGTTATTTTTCATCCTTTGCATAAAAACCATCATTGGAACTGAATACATAATTAGGGCGCAATTACAGCCCTGCTGGTGAGCATTAACGCAGGTATTTCACCCTGAGATAACGTTGACACTAGCCTATCTAAAATTCATTAGAACAGATATTTCTATAGTCTAGGAAAGGATACCAAGATGCAAAGGAATGCAGATACTCCTGCGATCGCAGTTATTGGCATGGGTTGCCATTATCCTGGTGCGAGTAATTTACCACAACTTTGGGAAAATATACTCTCAAGGCGGCGACAGTTTCGGCAAATGCCAGATCAAAGATTACCTATATCTGAATATTATAACCCAGATCCCACTGCTCCAGATCAAACTTATGGCGATCGCGCTGGTGTAATTGATGGCTTTGAATTTGATTGGCCTGGTAAACGCATTCCGAAATCAACTGTAGAATCAACGGATATCGTTCACTGGCTGACTCTTGAGGTGGCATTAAAAGCGGTGGAAGATGCTGGATATACTCGCCAAAGTGTTGCTACTAATCGTTCTGGTGTGGTGCTAGGTAATACCCTCACAGGAGAACACACCCGTTCTCAAACGATGCGCCTACGCTGGCCTTATGTGCGGCGAGCTTTGCGGGCTGCCTGTCAGGCTAAGGGGATGCCCACACCAGCAACAGAAGAACTCGTTTTGATGATGGAAGAGTTCTACAAATCTGTGTTTGCACCTATCACAGAAGATACTTTAGCTGGTGGACTTTCTAATACTATTGCGGGGAGAGTTTGTAACTTTTTCAACTTTAATGGTGGTGGTTACACTGTAGATGGGGCTTGTTCTTCTTCCTTGATTGCCGTTGCTACTGCTGCTACAGCCCTGGCGAATGGAGACCTTGATTTAGCTCTAGCGGGAGGGGTAGATATTAGCTTAGATACCTTTGAACTGATTGGATTTGCTAAAACAGGGGCATTAACTGGTCAAGATATGACTGTTTATGACCGTCGCGCCAGTGGTTTTATTCCCGGAGAAGGCTGTGGCTTTGTAGTCTTGAAGCGGTTGGCGGATGCGGAAGCTGATGGCGATTATATCTATGCAGTCTTGAACGGTTGGGGTATTTCATCTGATGGTAAAGGTGGTATTACAGCCCCCTCCAAGGTAGGACAATCCCAAGCATTGCACCGTGCCTACGAACGAGCAGGTTACAGCCCCCATAAACTAGATTTTATCGAAGGTCATGGTACAGGAACACCCGTAGGCGATCGCACTGAAATTGAAGGTATTGCTCTAGCGATGAGTGCAGATGGTGAATTAGCCCCTCGTTCCTGCGGTGTGACTTCCTTTAAATCCTTAGTAGGACATACTAAAGCGGCGGCTGGTGTGGGTGGTTTTATTAAAGCAGTCATGGCTGTGAATCAGCGAGTTATACCCCCCACCGCAGGCTGTAAAGACCCCAACCCGGTTTTTGATACTTCTGCCCAGTGCCTTTATCCGATTATTCAAGGTGAAGTACGTCCAGCCTCAGATCGGTTGGTAGCTGGGGTGTCTGCAATGGGATTTGGTGGCATTAACTCCCACGTCACCTTAAGTTCTGGTCATGCTCCTGCACCTCATCTCAAGCCCAGCTTACCGGAAAGAGCCTTACTAGTTTCCCATCAAGATACAGAAATATTTGTCCTCAGTGCCATATCTGCACAAGCACTACTACAACGCACTCAAACAGTGATCAATCAAGCCGCAGGTATGAGCCTCGCGGAATTGGTGGATTTAGCTGCCGAACTAGCAAAAGCCACAGAACCATCTCATCCTGTACGAGCTGCGGTGATTGCTGGTACGCCCAAAGAATTGATGAACCGTCTGGAGCAATTGCAACAAATGCTCAATGATGCTCCTCCTACTTCTGGAGAAGTGAAAGTTACTCCCCAACAAGACATTTGGATTGCTAACGCCGTCAAACGGCATCGTGTAGGGTTTCTGTTTCCCGGTCAAGGCTCGCAAAAGTTAGATATGGCGCGTACCCTGGTAGAACGTCACGCTTGGGCTAGAGAACTGCTGCAACAAGCTGATAAATGGCTGACAGACATGGGTTTTGAGCCAATCAGTCAATTTATCTATCGTCCCCTCGACCGCGCAGCCAATCAAGAACAAGTGCAAGACTGGTTTAAACAGCTCACCGCCGTTGCTCCCCCAGCCATTTGCTTTGCTTCTTTACTGTGGCAACGTTACCTAGAACGCCTAGGAATCAAGCCTTCTGTTATCGGTGGTCATAGCTTAGGAGAACTGACAGCCTTTCAAGCAGCCGGAGCATACAACGAAAAAACCCTACTGTGTTTTGCTGCTATGCGTGGTAAAGCAATGGCGGCGAAGAGTGATAATCCAGGCACAATGGCTAGTTTAGCTTGTGATGCTGCCACGGCTGAGACTCTGATACAAGGGATTCCTGGCTATGTAGTTGTAGCGAATATTAATAGTCCTGTGCAGACTGTGATTTCTGGTGAGCGCGCCAGTGTGGAAGCAGCCGTCAAACGTGCCACAGAACAAAGTATCCAAACTCGCCTGCTACCAGTTGCTAACGCTTTTCATTCCCAAATGATTGCCGAAGCTTCTGCATATCTGCGTGCTAATGCACCTATTCCCGAACAACTCAATCAAACCCTTAGCCCTCTATTTTCCAGCGTTAACGGAAAGCAAGTACAGCCAGGAAAGAATCTCCGGGAATACTTCGCCCAACAAATGGTTGCACAAGTAGACTTTGTGGCCTTAGTGAAAGCGATCGCACCGCAATGTGATTTCATAGTTGAGGTTGGCCCTGGCAAAGTCTTAACAGGTTTGGTAGAAGCAACCACTAATACCAACCCGCTTATGTGTTTCCCCGTAGAATCGAAGCCAGGATGCGATCGGGATCTTAATACCTTATTAGCTAGTTTCTTTATTCACGGTGGTGAAATTAATTGGACTGCACTTTATGAAAATCGTGTAGTACATCCTTTTATTCCCGCTTCACAGCGTCTTTTCATTGACAACCCTTGTGAGCGATCCTTCCCAGAATCTCTAGAACAAATTCACGAAGTTTTGCATATTACTAACGTATCGCACAGATATATACCACAGGAGGCATTAACGCACCAAACTAACGAAGAGTTTTTTGATACTCTCTCTACTTATTTTTCACAACGTAGCTCGTTTTTAGCTGAGTTGATTCGAGCCGATATTGAAACTTTACCAATTTTGTCAACCATTAAGGAAGAAAACGCATAATGTCTAGCCAAAATTCTGCACACCAGCACATCAACGACGAACTGACCAAGCTATTAACTAACTACTTTAGTCAACGGGGTTCATTTTTAGCTCAAGTTATCCGCGCCGACTTGCAAAACTTACCACAATCAACCAAGCCAGTTCATCAACCCCAACCCGCCATTACAGCTAAACCCAACACCAACCAGCATTACATAGTTGAAGTACCCACCGCTAAATCTACAGTTGTTTCTGCTCCAGTTGTCCAACAGCCACAAGTAACCCCCCCAGTTGCTCAACCAACCGTAGATGTAGAAGCAATTCTTGTAGATTTGGTAGTTAAGCAAACCGGATATCCCACCGAAAGCATCGGACTGAATGCCAAATTACTAGACGATTTAAATTTAGATTCCATAAAAGCTGGTGAATTAGTCGCTGCTGCTAGTAAGCAATGTGGTGTAGCCGGTGCGCTAGACCCCTCCACCTTGGCAAATGCCACCTTAAAGGAAGTGAGTGATGTAATTCGCGCCACTCTGCCAGCACAACCAACTCCCAACCCTGTCGTTAATGCTCCGGTTGTTGAACCATCCGTAGATGTCTCCCAACAGTTACTCAAGTTAGTAGAACAGCAAACTGGATTTCCCCAAAATACCCTGTCTATGGACTTGCGCCTGTTGGATGACCTCAACCTCGACTCCATCAAGGCAGCAGAATTGGTGGCGACTGCGGCTAAACAAGCCGGTGTAGGTGGTGCAATTGACCCTTCAAGTTTAGCCAACGCTAGCTTAACTGATGTAGTGGCAGCACTTCAGGAAGCGCAACCCGTAAAAAAGCCTGAAGTTAAAAAGGCTACACCTGTAAGTCCGCCAACGCCCCAAACTGTCAAACCTGTAGCTACTAATTCCTCAGATTGGGTACGTAATTTTGCTATCGAATATGTAGCTGAAGCTGCTAAGATGGCAGAGCCTGAAGATTGGTCAATAGCCCAGGTTTTGATAGTATCAGATGAAGTAGAAAATCCCGTAGTGCAGGCCTTGAGCGCGCAACTAACATCACTGGGAGCGCGCACAAAAAAAGTCACCTACCACGAATTATTGGCAGACGACTCGATTTTAAAAGAAACTATCTCACATTATATTGCCGTATTGCCACAGACTGAAGCAGCACAAAAAACTTTACAGATACCACAGATGGTAGCAAGGCTCAATAGTATTTCCACTGCTATTGCTAACAGTTGTGTAGCCTATGTGCAGTTTGGTGGTGGTCGTTTTGGTAGTGGTTCTCAAACCATGAATCCAGAAGTATGCTGTGCGGCAGCATTTGCCCGGAGTTGGCACTTAGAACGCCCTGATTTACGGGTGCGGGTGGTAGACCTAGCTTCAGAAATTGAACCAACCCGTGCGGCTGAATTAGTGATTAGTGAACTGTCAGGAAGTGAAGCGATCGCCACTATCGGGTATGATGCCAATCAAGTCCGTTTAGTACCCCAAGCACAGTTACAACAGCCTGCCCACTACACCGAACGCGGCATTTCCTGGTCAGCCGCAGATGTCATCCTGGTGACAGGTGGGGCAAAAGGCATCACCGCCGAGTGTGCTTTAGCTCTAGCCCAAGCTACCGGGGTAAAAATGGCTTTAGTCGGTCAATCTCCTGCCCCCACACCCGGACAAACCGACAACGAAATTGCACGTACCTTAGAGCGATTCCAAGCCGCAAACTTAACCTGTCGTTACTACTCCTGTGATGTGACTCAGGCTGAGGCAGTTAATCAACTAGTTGCCCAAATCACCAATGAATTAGGGACAATTACCGGGGTAATACACGGTGCAGGTTTGAACACTCCCCGCCGAGTTGAACAGGTGACGAGAGCAGCCGCCATCAAGGAAGTTTCTCCTAAACTCCAGGGTGCTGATAATTTGTTACAAGCCTTAGCTGCGACACCACCCAAATTATTTGTTGGCTTTAGCTCCATTATCGGAGTCACCGGAATGCCTGGTAATACCTGGTATGCCTTTGCTAACGAGTCCTTGGATATTATGCTGCGCCACTTTGCGAGTCAGCATCCCCAAACACAAGTCATTTCTCTCGCTTATAGCGTCTGGGGTGAAGTGGGCATGGGTGCAAAACTGGGCAGTGTCAAACACCTAGACCGCATGGGAATCGGTGCGATTTCCACTCAAGAAGGTGTAAGCCGTTTCCTGAAATTGTTTGAATGTAACCCTGGTACGCAACAAGTAATCATTGCTGCCCGGTTGGGAGGGCTTGATACTTGGTCTCCTGCCCCTATATCTACTACTACTCAACTGCGTTTCATTGAGCAGGTTGTGTATTTAGAACCAGGAGTAGAGTTAACAGCGAGAACTCAGTTGACTATAGAGCGGGATTTGTATGTGCAGGATCATATCTGGCGAGGCTCTTACCTATTCCCCACAGTCTTTGGTTTAGAAGCGATGGCACAGGCTACTGCCTACGTCACTGGTACAACCCAACCACAAATTATCCGCATTGAAGATATCTCCCTCCAGCGTCCCGTGGTAGTGAATCCCACCACAGGCATCGAAATTGAATTACGTGCCGAGGTGATGGAAGTTGACCACAACGGAGAACAACGGGTGAAAGTGGGGATTCGCACAGAACAAACAGGCTTTAAAACTGACCACTTCGCCGCCATCTTCGTTTTAGGTGAACCAAAAGTAGGTACACAACTCAAACCAGAACTCGGTCAAGCCCTGACTTTAAATCCTCAAGTGGATTTGTACGGAGACTTACTTTTCCAAGGGTCACGCTTCCAACGCATGGGTGAGATTTACTCCCTGAGTGAGAAAAGCAGTGTCTTCCGTTCCTATGTCCGCCCTAGTAACGAACTACTCACAGAAAGTTTTGGGTCTGGTGCAGGTGATCATATCTTGTTGGGTGATCCTTACCTGCGGGATGTGTTGTTACAATCTGTACAATTGACCATTCCCCAAGATATTTGTTTACCAGTCCAAATTGGCAAAATTGAATTATTCCAAAATCCCCAGCCAGAGGCAACAGAGAGATTAGTTACAGTTCTGTTATTAGAGCGAGAAGGACGGGAATACATCAGTGAAGTATTTACCACTGATAGCGAAGGATACATTTTAGAACACTTGACTGGTTATAGATTGCGGATTCTGGAAGAACATCCCGACAACCCCACCGCAGCTGAATTAGCTCATCCTGAAATCCGCGATCGCCAAAAATTAGCCCAGGTAATTAATACTACCTTTCAAGAGTTGGCTTTAACTCCACCCAGCGTAGCTTTAGGATATGCCCCCAACTTACAAAGCAAGTCGAAAAAGCAACGCCGTGAGCAAGAACAACCGATTATTGCCCAAGCTTTAAAAGCCCAGTTGGGATTAGCACCAGAGGCAGATATCAAATTTGGTATCAAAACCCTAGCTTCCGGTAAACCAGAATTGACGGGTGCAAATGTAGCTGGATTGCAACTATCATTATCTCACTGCGATCGCTATTGTCTGTGTGTTGTCTCTGATACTCCCCAAGGTTGTGATATTGAGTCTATTACTCACCGTACAGAGGAAGATTGGGTAGCATTACTCAGTCACAAGCGTAGCCCCATAGTAGAGGAACTAGTCAGCAAAGGCGACAGCCGCGACACAGCCGGAACGAGAATTTGGTCAGCCTTAGAAGCCGTGCATAAAGCCTTCAATGGTAGTCATCCTGAGTTCTCCATTGTGGCGAAACAAGGTGAGAGCGTACTACTCAAGGCTACAACCACGGAGGGTGATTACTTTGTAGTTACAGTTCCCGTTAAACTTACCCGTCCCCCAGCCCGGATGGTAGCCGTCTTAGTCAGCCAACCACAACTGAAGCTACAGGTGCAATCATCCGCCATCGTCCCTGAAAGCAGCGAAATTGACCGCCACAGCACACGCTACACCCAAGATGGCCCCCAAGGACAACTGAGCTACGAACAACGTTTTCAAGTCAGTTTTAAAGACAGTGGTAGTATTAGCCGCCGCGTCTACTTCTCACAATACTTTCGCTGGATTGGCAAAATCCGCGAACTACCGATGGAGAGTATAGCAGAGCAGATGCTCTCGGACTTCTTAAGCGGTGATTGGGGCATGGTGACAAATGCAGTTAGTCTGCGAGTCTTAGGTGAAGGCACTTCCTATGATGTCTTACAAGCCAAAGCCTGGGTAGGTAACGTAGTCGGTTCATCCTTTGAAACCTATATTGAGTTTTGCCGAGTCCTACCTGATAATTCTTTAGAGAGAATAGCGATCGCGGAAGTAAAAGCAACCTGGGTAAGATTAGTTAGCTACGGTGTACCTTCACCGATGCCATTTCCCCCATACCTCCAAGAATATCTAGATCGATTTGCCGCCAAAGAACCAGCTACTCTAGACTTGAGACGGCCAGAAACCCTCCCCCTACCACCTTTACCATCTAGCTTGGCTAACCTCAACAGTGGTGCGATCGTGTATGAAGCTCCCAGTTCCTTAAACCGCTATGGTAAATTACTCCGCTCGGAAGCTTTCCAAACCACTCTAGAAGAATCGAACTTAGTCGGTAATGTCTACTACGGTAACTACTTCATCTGGCAAGGACGCATTCTCGATTTGTTCTTATACTCAGTTGCACCTGAATATCTGCGAGTTTCCAATCCCCGTGGTGAGATGGTTTGTCTCTACACCCGCATGGACTACTTACGAGAAGCAATGCCCTTCGATAAGATTCGCGTCTTCCTCTATGTCAAATCAGTCTCCGAATCTGGTGCTGTATTTAACTTTGAGTTCTTCCGCGAACAAGCCGATGGCACAATGGAAAAACTCCATGTTGGACAACAAGAAGTAGCCTGGGTGACTCGCCTCGCTGATGGTACTCCAGTTACCGCCAATTGGCCGCCAGAAGTTCTGCAAGCACTCACAGAAATGTCTGCTGTCGAGCTAAAAGCAAAGATTGCAGTCTAAAATCTACCCTACTCATTGTCAATAGCAGTAGCCAAACGGCTACTGTTTTTTTTTGGATAGCATCATAGTTAAACGTGAGTTCAACGAATCAAAAAACCCCTCTCCATAGCTTGCTTCCCGCAGGGTACCTCTCCCCTACAAGGAGAGAGGCTTTAAAACCCCATTTTTCGTTGATATTTTAGTTCCTTACTCCCCTCTCCGCGTCGGAGAGGGGTTGGGGGAGAGGTCAGAAAAGACTTGTCGAACTCACGTTAGTTAAACGCAGATAAACACAGATGAACGCAGATTAATCATGTCTATGCAAGTTAAAGGTTTGTAGTAAGGACTTTAGTCCTGATTTTAGGACTAAAGTCCTTACTACGAACTTAATCTAGGAATCCAGGTTGATTTATTTCCACCGACTTACTTAAATCCTTGTGAAAACAATCAATCCACTGCATAAAATCATTATTTCCATCTGAATAATATTTAGAGACAGAGAAATCAAGAGTTTGCAGTTAACAAATACCGAATGCAATATAACTGCAACTTCCAACAATACAATCACAACATAATTTTACAATGAACAACAATCAATCATCAGAATATGATGTTGTAATTATGGGTGCTGGCTTTGCAGGTTTGTGCCAAGCCAGACACTTAAAACTGAAAGTTCCTCATATCAAAATTGCCCTAATTGATCCCAGACCTGTAAATAGAGCTGAAAATGATCTCAAAATTGGTGAATCTACAGTTGAAATCGGCGCACTTCTAATTGGTAAAGAATTAGGACTTTACGACTACATGATTGAAAATCATCCGCCCAAAGCTGGATTGAATTTTCATTGGCCAAAAACACCAGATAAGACCGCAACTATCGACGATTACTACCATATTTGGATCAACCGTCAACCCCCTATCCCTACTTTTCAAATTAACCGTGCTAAGTTTGAGAGCGATTTACTCAAAATGAATCAGGAGATGGGAATTAAGTTCTACAATGGGCGCGTTTTAGATGTTGATTTAACTCCCGGTGATGCAATTAAAACCGTCAAAGTTAAGCTTGATGGTGAACAGATAGAATTAACAGCCAAGCATATTATTGATGCCGCAGGTCGCAAATTCATCATTGGCAAAAAACAAGATAATCTTGTCTTTGGTTCAGAAAATTTATTAGGGTTAAATAATGGCTCGGCTTGGGTGCGGGTGAAAAATGTAGATCGCACCCTATTTCATAGTGGTTATGACCCATTAGTATCTGCTGTTAGCCATTACTATACTACCAATCACTACTTTGGTACTGGACATTGGCTGTGGATGATTCCCATTGATAATCAGGCGAAGGAATTATCAATTGGGATGATGCACCATCATGATGTAATTCCCGCCAATACTATCAACACTCAAGAGAAATTTTATGAGTTCTTAAAAGCCAATCATACCGTTCTCTATAACATTATCCAAAGTGGTGAAACCGTAGATTTCACTTATTTGTCGAAAATTGCCCATAAAAGTAAAACCCTATTTTCTGCCGATAACTGGTATGTAATAGGCGATGCAGCTTGTATGTTTGATGCGTTTTACTCCTTGGGTACAACCATGATTGCTTTTGGTATTGAAAGTGTCACGGAAATCATCCGCGCTAAACTCGCAGGTGAAGCTGATGCTGAGGAGAAAAGGTCAAGTTATAACGAATTTAATTTAACTTTCTGTGATAGCGTTAATACCTTCATTCGTAACCATGCCGAACAATTGGGACACGCTAGTATTATGAGTTGGCGGATTTACTTTGAGTATATGTGGTGGTTTGGTATCCTCGTACCAATGTACATTGGTAAATGGCATTTACATCTGCCATTCTTGCGTGAGTTTATTAAACCTTTCCGCGCTTACTTAAATGGTATTTTCCCAGAGGTTTATCAACAGTTAAATCAATTGGTAGATAGGGGTGCTAATATCGGTTTTATGGATCCTGTGCGCGCAGATCAGTTACTTGGAAAATACTTCACCTTCAAACACTTTGAGGATTATCTAGAAAATAGTAAATTTGAACCTCAGCGTTCCAACATCTATAGCAGCATGAAGAATGCTTTCTTCTATATCGCTGTTTGGTATGCGAAGTTTCAATGGCAAGGCTTTGGACTACGTGGTTTACTCAAACCAAAAAATCTCTCCTATATCGTCCAACTTTTGCTGCAATCAGGTATATCTGCAATGGGTGCAGCCCGGCATAAATTCCAAACCAAAAACTTACCTAATAACAGTATTGTGGAAAATATGCGCCAAGAGTTTAAAACCTACCAATATCAGTCTGAGTTGCAACCTTGGAATGTAGAAGTTTCATTAGTCAATCCTCAAGAGTCATCAGTCACTAACCAAGAAAAGGTTTTAGTACGCTAAATTAACCCAACTGTTGGCGTTTCAGTCATAGTCATCGGATGTGAAAATATCTGCAATTTACTAAAGGCTCAAGGTAAATGAATAATTTCAGTTGCAACTCCTGATGACTATATATCTCTCCTCAAGTAATTAGCAGAATTGAGCCTCAAACAGAATTTAGTAAGGAGTTAATAATGTATACAGCCGAATCGTTAGAATACGATGTTGTAATTATGGGTGCTGGTTTTGCTGGTGTATGCCAAGCTAGACACCTGATGCTAAATATCCCAGGTATTCGTGTAGCTTTGGTTGATCCTCGTCCCGAAGAACGGTCTGATAAAGATTTAAAAATTGGCGAATCAACTATCGAAATAGCGGCTCTTTTCCTAGCTAAAGAATTAGGACTTCATGAATATTTAATTGAAAATCATACCCCTAAATTGGGATTAAGTTTCCATTGGCCAAAAGACCCTGCTCAAACTGAAAATATAGACGATTACTTTCATATTTGGTCTAATCGACAGCCAGCAATTCCAGCTTTTCAAATTAATCGAGTCAAGTTTGAGCGGGACTTGCTGCAAATGAATAAAAAGATGGGAGTGGTTTTCTATAACGGGCGCGTGCTAGATGTGGATTTAACTCCTAAAGATGCTATCAAGACAGTCACCGTCAAAATCGGCAATGAACAAATAGAACTCAAAGCCAAACATATCATTGATGCCGCAGGTCGGAAGTTTATTATTGGACGCAAAACTGATAATCTAGTTTTTGGCGCAGAAAACATGATGGGGCTGGATATTGGTTCAGCTTGGATGCGTGTTAAAAATGTCGATCGCACTATTTTTGATAGTGGATATGACCCCTTAAATTCATCAATTAGTCATTACTACTCTACCAATCACTACTTTGGTCATGGTCATTGGTTATGGATGATTCCTATTGATACTGAGTTAAAAGAATTATCTATTGGTATCATCCACCATCATCAGGAACTCCCTGCTGAAATTGTGGGGACAAAGGAAAAATTCCAGCAGTTCATTCATGAGAATCACAAAATTCTCGGCAAAATTATTGACAGTGGTGAATTAGTTGATTTCAATTATTGGCCTAAAGTTTCTCATAGAAGTAAAACTCTATTCTCTCCAGATAACTGGTATGTGATTGGTGATGCTGCCTATATGTTTGATGCCTTTTATTCCTATGGCACAACCACTATTGCTTTAGCAATTGAGAGTGTAACAGAGATTATTCGCGCTCACCTTGGGGGTGAGGCTGATGTAGAGCAGAAACGCACTGCTTATAACGAATTTAACTTGGGTTATGCCCGCAGTGTCAACTGTCTCTATGTGAGTCATGCTCAACAGTTAGGTCATGCAAGTGTCATGAGTTGGCGGGTTTATTTTGAATATATGTGGTGGTTCGGTGTGCAAGTGCCTATGTATGTTGGTAAATGGCATTTGGATTTAACTTTTATCCCCATTTATTTAAAGAGTCTAAATGCCAATGTAGACGGACTCTTCCCCGATTTGTATAAACAGTTCAATCAACTGGTAGAACGTAATGCCAATATTGGGTTAATGGATTGTTACCGTTCTGATCAATTAATTAATGATTATTACACCGCCAAACACTTTGACGATTTTTTAGAAAATACCAAATTAGAGCCTCGACGTTGTAATGTCTTTGGTAGCCTTAAAGCCACCTGCTTTTATGTTGCTATCTGGTATCTGATGTTTCAGTGGAAAGGTTTTGGCATTGCAGGCTTACTCAAACCACGCAATATTTATCATTTCTTGCGACTATTAGCATTATCAGGCCAAGGTGCGATCGGGGAATTAATTTATAAGTTCAAAACTAGAGGTTTACCTGCCAATACTGAAATTGAAGAAATGCGCCAAGAGTTCCGCCAAACTTATCAATTCTGTCCAGAATTGCAACCTTGGGTAGTAGAAGAAACTACCAAAGCCAGTATTGAAAATACAGAGGCTAATCAAATTTTGGAAGTAGCTGCATTACGTTAAGTTCATCTCTGTGTTTATTAGACTTCTTGCATGAATCCTTTGGTGTTGCCAAAAATATTGTTTAAAAGCTCACGCAAAGGCGCATTCGCCCTTGGCGTTCCCGAAGGGTAGGCGCAAAGAAGAACGCAAATAAAAACTTTTCAATTATTTGTGTAAGAGGTCTATTAATTAGACATCTCCAGGAATTTTATAGATGCTACATTGATTTTTGGAGATGTTTGCATAAAACCCGATAAATGTCTTGTGAAAATATTAGGAAATATTCAACTATGTACACTACTCAGTTACACGAATACGATGTTGTTATCATGGGTGCGGGATTTGCTGGTTTGTGTCAAGCCAGACATATGTTACTCAACGTTCCCAACATCAAAATTGCCCTGATAGACCCCCGTCCAGTAGAACGGACAGACAAAGATTTAAAAATAGGTGAGTCTATCATTGAGGTGGCGGCTCTTTTCCTTTGTAAAGAGTTAGGACTTCATGATTATCTGATTGAAAATCACGCTCCTAAGTCCGGGTTAAACTTCCATTGGCCTAAAGATGCGGCTCAGACTGAAACTCTTGATGACTACTATCACGTCTGGGCAAATAGACAAACTCCAATTTCTTCCTTCCATCTCCACAGACCGAAATTTGAGCGGGATCTGTTGAAAATGAATCAAGAGATGGGAGCAGTTTTCTACAACGGACGCGTCGTAGATGTGGATTTAACTCCTGGTGATGCTATCAATACTGTAGAAGTGAAAGTGGGTGGCGAAACCCTAGAATTGAAAGCTAAACACGTTGTTGATGCGGCTGGTTTGAAGTTTATCATTGGTCGCAAGACAGATAACCTGTTATTTGGCCCAGAAAACCTATTAGGAATTAACAATGGTTCAGCTTGGCTACGGGTGAGAAATGTAGACCGCACCATTTTTCACTCAGGTTATCACCCAGAGGGAACATCAAATAGCCATTACTACTCTACTAATCACTATTTTGGTCACGGTCACTGGTTGTGGATGATTCCCCTTGACAAGAAAACAATGGATTTATCGATTGGCGTTATCCATCATCATGATGTAATACCATCCGATAAAATCAATACTTTGGATAAATTCACTGGGTTTTTGAAAGCTAATCACAAGATGTTGGCGGAAATTATTGATAGCGGTGAGGTAGTTGATTTTAATTATCGCCAAAGGATTGCCCATAAAAGTAAAGTGATGTTTTCCCCTGATAACTGGTATGTAGTGGGTGATTCTTCTCATATGTTTGATGCTTTCTATTCTTACGGCACAACAATGATTGCTTTTGCGGTAGAAGGTATCACCGAAATTATCCGCGCTAAATTAGCAGGGGAAGCTGACGCGGAAGCTAAACGAGCCGCTTACAACGATTTTAATTTGGCTTATGCTCGCACTGTTAACTGTCTCTACCGGGGTCATGCTCAACAACTCGGTCATGCTAGTGTGATGAGTTGGCGTATTTACTTTGAATATATGTGGTGGTTTGGAGTTCATATCCCCACTTATATAGGTAAGTGGCATTTAGACCTGAATTTTATTCCCAGATATGTCAAGATTGCTAACGGTAACGTCGATGGAATTTTTGCGGATTTATGCAAGCAGTTTAACCAATTGGTAGAGCAGGGTGCAAACATTGGATTCATGGATGTTTATCGAGCAGATCAATTGGTTGGTAAGTATGGAACACTGACACATTTCGATAACTTCTTAGAAAATACCAAATTTGAACCACGACGCAGCAATGTTTTCGCCAGTATGAAATATACCTACTTTTACATTGCCATCTGGTATGTCATGTTCCAGTGGAAAGGCTTTGGTATCCGTGGTTTATTAGATCCTACACATTGGTTTTATTTCTTGCGGATGCTATCTTTGTCAGCTAAAGCTATTGTGGGTGAGTTCATCTACAAATCTAAAACCAAAGGTTTACCAGACAATAGTGAAATCGAACGGGTGCGGGAAGAATTTAAGGGGTATAGATATCAACCGGAAAGATACTCTTGGTTAAGAGAAAAAGTTTCTTAAGTCTGTAGATCAGGGTTTTTTCGGTACTGCTCATAAGGGGTAGGTTCACAGATATAATCCAATTCTTGGCTAATATCTCAGTTTACCCACCCCTACAACATCTCAACACAAAGAAAGCTTAACTTTAAAAATTTGGTGAGAAATCCAAGTTTCGACTTCAGTAAAATATCATTTTGATTGTAATTGAACACCAGGTATTAATTATGGAAGCAACAACAATGTCTTACCTCACACAAGGTCTGGAAAATGGGGAAATTCAAAAAGCGATAAATCGCTTGGGTTTAACTTTATCGGAAGCAGAAATTAATGATATTAAGGTTGGTAAACATATTTCTCTTGAGAGCAGATGTTTAAGTGAAATTGGTTCATTATTTATTTTAGCTTCAGCGATTTCTGCTAATAGTTTGGGTAAGAAAATGAATCATATTACCTTCCGAGATTTACCGGAAGCAGTTCATAATTCTGCATCTTGTACGGGGATTCCGATTTATTCCTGGGATTCTGAGAGTCTGGGTAAGTGTTCTCTTTACTTAACTTTGGTGAATGGCAAACCTGGAATTAGTCCCTGTTACGGTGTGTGTAGCAATGCTATTTGAGTTAGTAATTAAAGTTTGGTAGAGTTTTGAAAAATCCAAATACAACTAAAGATGGCTCAGGGTGGGGAAAGAATTGATATTTGTTCAAGTGAGCTATGGAAGATATGATGAGATATTTGCTTGGTGGTTTTGTGGTGCTATTGATTTTGATATTAGTTGGAGCATTATACCAGGCGATCGCTACTCGCAAAGATGTACGTAAATATCCACCCCCAGGTAAGCTTGTCGATGTGGGAGGCTACAAACTACATATCAATTGTGTAGGCGAAGGTGACTCAACTGTAGTAATGGAATACGGCTTGGGTGGTTTATCTCTAGTGTGGAGTTTGGTAGAGGCGGAAGTAGCTCAATTTGCCCGTGTGTGTACTTTCGATCGGCCTGGATATGGTTGGAGTGAATCGAGTTCTAAACCCCGCACTAGTCAGGAAATGGTGAAGGAATTACATACACTACTGACTAATGCCGGCATCAAACCTCCTTACATTTTAGTAGGTCATTCCTTGGGCGGGCTAAATTTACGTTTATTTGCCAGCCAGTATCCAGAGGAGGTTGTGGGGTTGGTATTAGTAGATGCAGTCCCAGCCAATATCTATCCACATCTTTCACCAGTCTTTCAAAATTACATGGCAGCAACTAGGCGGATGTTTCGTTCGTTGTCCATTATCACGAGACTAGGTTTGTTACGTTTATCGGCGCAATTGCTAGGAACAAAAGCAACACCAGACTTTGTCAGAAAGTTACCATCCCAGATCCAAGCAATGATTGTAGCCCAGTTTCTGCCGAAAACTTTTGAAACTGCGATCGCTGAGAGTCTGTTAATGGAAATCAGTACCGAGCAGGTGAATAAATCCAAATTATCAGATAACTTACCCCTGGTAGTCCTGTCTCATGGAGTCAATATGTTTTCTAGTCTGCCAGATGAACAAGCCAAAAAAGCTGGTTTAACTTGGGAACAATTGCAAGCAGAAGTAGCTAAACTTTCTTCTCAAGGGACTTTGCAAATAGCTCCAACTAGTGGACACAATATCCATATCGACCAACCTGAATTAGTCGTAGATGCCATCCGTCAAGTAATTAAAGCAAACGAATAGGAATAATAGGGTAGTCCTATCTCATTTGTAAAATTTTATCTTTTTAACGCACTACACAGACAAAAAAAAGAGATATTTACAAATACTTTAGGACTGCTATAGGAATCATATTTGATTATTGAACAGATACGTAGGGTGTGTTAGCGATAGCGTAACGCACCTAGCACCAAGGCCTGTGGTGCGTTACGGCTTACGCCTAACAAACCCTACACATACTTATATTTTTTCAGAAATCAAATACTAGTCCTATATAGCAATAGTGCCTAATTATTTAGAGTTTGAACCTTTATTTCTATATAGTCGAGGACAATAATGCTTAATAAATTAAGGGTAGCCAAATCCATAGCCAGTATTGTAGGTTTAACTGCTTTATCATTTGTGAATATTGCTAAACCAGCAGATGCGGCATCAATGACCTGTAGTACAGGCAATAATTGGGTAAGTACTTGTCAAAGTGGTATATATAATTTTTCAAATTCTATTACTACCAGTATCAACCTCTTTAGTCCAAATAATCAGTCAGATTTTAGTGTAGTACGTTCAGGAAAAACAAGTATTGCTATCGGTAATCCAACTAATGCGATTATTAGTGACCCCCTGTTAGGAGATGTCGGCAGTTCGGATCAGAATTTAGGTGTGCTGCAATTAGAATTATTTAAAAATCAAGCAAGTGGTTTGCTGCCTTTTGCTCCGGTAAGTAGCAGCGTTATTGCTGGTGATGGCACTCCTGATTTAGCTCCTACTCCATTTGAAAATACACTACCCTACAACTCCTTATATTCAGCAGGAGTAATTGTTCAAAGAGAAGATGATCCCACACTTGCTGATAGCTTTGTGAAAATTTTTATAGAAGCTGAGGGTGCTGAAGGTTTATTGCGTAACAAGCAACCCATAACTGCAATCTCGATATCACCTTTGACTGGGTTTCTTCAAAAAGGGCAGAAAAATCCCATCGTTTATGTCAGTAATGAAATTATCCCATTATATCTAGCTGGCCCCGATGGCATTTTCTGGACTGGAGATGAAGTTGAATTTGCCAGGATAGTTCCTGATGCTAACGGTAGAGCAGTCACTTTTGCGATCACACCTGTTCCTGAGCCTTCTACATTATTATCTTCTATCGTGGTGGGACTCGGCCTCATGTGGGGGGCAAAGAAAAAAAGACTGCTTCAGAATCAATAATTGTTGGTGAAATTAAACAAGAGAAACTAAAAAATTGCATATGAACAATAATAAAGGTGCAGTAGTTGTAACTGGCGCATCTACAGGCATTGGCAAAGCTTGCGCCCTGCATTTAGATAAATTAGGATTTCAGGTGTTTGCTGGTGTACGTAACCCAGCAGATGGGGAGAGTTTGAAAAATCAGGCATCTCATCGTCTGACACCCATCTTACTGGATATTACAGATGCGGGTTCTATTGCTGCTGCTGTAGAGACTGTAAATCAGGCTGTTGGTGATTTTGGTTTATGGGGCTTAGTGAATAACGCAGGTATAGCGGTTGTTAGTCCTTTAGAGTGTTTAGCAATCGCACAATTACGGCAGCAGATGGAAGTCAATGTCATCGCCCAAATAGCTGTCACTCAAGCCTTCCTCCCGCTTTTACGTTGCTCTCAAGGGCGAATTGTCAATATTGGCTCAATTATTGGCAAGATGGCTATGCCGTACTTGGGATCAAACTGTGCTGCAAAATTTGCAATGGAAGCATTTACAGATGTATTGCGGATGGAACTCCAACCTTGGGGTATTTCTGTTTCTATTATTGAGCCTAGTTATGTTGCTACGCCGATTTGGGAAAGGGCTGTCACTATAACTAATCAAGCAGTCAAGGATCTGCCACCAGCAGCTAAAGACCTCTATGGTACTGCTACGGTTGCTGCTTGCCAAGCGGCGATTAAATCAGGTAAAAATGGCATTTCACCGGCTCAGGTGGCTGAATCTGTGGTTCATGCCTTGACGGCAAAAAGACCAAAAACCCGCTACTTGGTTGGCAAGGAGGCGAAATTTGTAAACTTAATGATTAAATTTCTCCCCGATAGGATACGTGACCGAATTGTTATACAAAAAACAGTAGGGGTTTAGGGGTGTAAGGGTGTGGGGGTGTAAGGGTGTGGGGAGATTGGATTACTCAGTGCATAAATTCTGTCAGTGTCTCTGATAAATTAATGAAGTTTCAAATCAGGCAAATCCTCAGATTAATTCTCTAGAAAACATGATGAATTAGTATAAGTGCTACCGCCAAATGATATTTTGTGAAGTACTCCGGCTCGCTTTCCTGCGGAACGCTCTCAGCGTATCGCTCATAGAAACAACCATCAACGTTTCGCGTCTCATTCGCCGTTGCTCTGTTGGGCGTACTTATTGCTAAGTACCCGGAACTAAATCCGGTCTAAGTCTTACACAGCGTTTCTGGTATTGCTACCTTTATCTCCTCATGGGGAGAACCCGCGCAGCCACCCTGCTTCCCAAGGCGGTTTATTACTTTTTTGTACACCTCTGTATGGCTTATCTTTTACCGCAGAACGTAATCACGCGAACCAGTGACCGAGGTCTTTCCCCCTTTCTCACGCTCTTAGACTTGGTAAGCGTCTAACCGCTACTGTGACCGTTTGTTATGAGTCGTGTGGGTGGGTGAACAACCATTTATATCTTATCATAAGGGACTTTCGCAGAATCCGTTAAACTTAGGTAGTAAAAATGAAATCCCAACTCATGTTGAAACCTCTTAATCGAGGAACTACTGCTCTCATAATCATTTCTGCTGTAGCAACTGGTGCTATTACCACCTACTCTGTACTGAGTTTGCAGTCAGCTAATTCTAAATCAACATCCACAGTAACTACTGTCGATACCAATACTAAAGATATTGGTGCTATTGCGGCGACGGGGTATTTAGAACCTCAAGATAAAGTCATTACAGTATCTGCACCTGCGTTTCAAGAAGGGGCAAGAGTTACGGAACTTTTAGTGAAACGTGGAGATAAACTCAAGTCTGGCCAAGTTATTGCCGTTTTAGATAACCGCGATCGCCTTTTGGCATCTCTTAGACAAGCACAAGCACAAGTCAAAGTTGCCCAAGCTCGTTTACAACAAGTGCAAGCTGGGGCAAAAAAGGGTGAGATCACGGCTCAAGATGCTAGATTTGAACGCACACAGGCAGAGTTAAAGGGACAAATAGCTACGCAAAGGGCAGCTATTGCCAGTTTAAAGGCTAAGTTCCAAGGGGAAAGAATCGCCCAAGCAGCCACAATTGAGCGCATCAAAGCGGAGTTGCGAAATTCCCAAACTGAATGCCAACGTTATGAAAATTTATATCGGGATGGGGCAGTAGCAGCCCAACAGCGTGATAATTTCTGTCTGCAACAAGATACTACTCAAGAACGTCTTAAAGAAGCCGAAGCCAATCTCAACCGGATTGTAAGTTCCTATCAAGAAGATATCGAGGAAGCAACGGCTAATCTCAGTCGCACAGTCGCCACGAATCAAAAACAAATTAAGGAAGCAGCAGCAACCCTAGACTCGATAGCAGAAGTTCGTCCTGTGGATGTACAACTAGCAAGAATGGAATTGGTATCTGCCCAAGCTGCTGTACAAAGAGCGCAGGCTGATTTAGAGTTAGCTTATGTGCGATCGCCTAGAGATGGTCAAATTCTCAAAATTCACACCTGGCCTGGTGAACTAGTCGGCAATCAAGGCATTGTTGACTTAGGAAACACTGATCAAATGTATGTCACAGCCGAAGTTTATGAAACTGACATTGCTCAAGTCCGTGTAGGTCAAACAGCTACAATTAAGGGTGATCAAGTTATAGGTGAATTACAAGGCACAGTAGACGAAATTGGCTTGCAAATTGGTAAAAAAGATGCACTAGGTACTGATCCAGTTGCCGATGCAGATGCCAGAGTAGTAGAAGTGAAAATTCGCCTCGATCCCGAAACTAGTCAGCGAGTAGCAGGATTAACTAATTTGCAGGTCAAAGTAGTAATTAACACCTCTGATTCTACACAAAGCACTAGTAATTGAGCAAAAATTATGTTTGACAAACTACCTACCGCTTGGTTACAACTTCGACACCAAAGAACTCGCTTACTTGTAGCACTTTCAGGAGTTATCTTTGCAGTTGTAATTGTATTTATGCAACTGGGTATTCGTGATGCTTTATTTGATAGTGCTGTCCGATTACATGAAGGTTTACAAGGTGATTGCTTTTTAATCAGTCCCCGTTCTACGTCCTTAATTGCAATGGAAAGCTTCCCAGAACGGCGATTAACTCAAGCCTTAGCCTTTGAGGAAGTCGATTTTGTTAACCCTATTTATTTAGGATTTGGTCAGTGGAAAAATCCTGAAACTAGAGATTATTGGCGAAATATTTTTGTCATTGGGTTTGAACTGCGAGAGCAAATATTTGATTTTCCCGGAGTTGCAGAAAATTTAAACACTTTAAAACTCCCGGATATGGTTTTATTTGACCGCAGTTCTCGTGCTGAGTTTGGCCCAGTTGTAGCGGAACTTGAAAAGCAACATAGTGTGACAGCAGAAATTAGCGATCGCGGCCCCAATCGCAAAATTCAAGTAGCTGGATTATTTGAGCTAGGCACATCCTTTGGTTCTGATGGTAACTTAATTACTAGCCATCTCAACTTTTTAAGAATTTTCAGTAATCGCCAACCAGGATTTATTAATATCGGCATGATTAAATTAAAACCTGGTCGTGATGCTGATGCCTTTGTCAAGAAGTTAAAAGACTATTTACCAAAAGATGTCAAAGTTTTCTCCAAAGCAGAATTTGTGGCTTTTGAAAAGAATTATTGGCAAAGTAGTACAGCCATTGGTTTTATATTTAATCTAGGTGTAGGATTAGGCATCATTGTTGGTATAGTAGTTGTTTATCAAATTCTTTATAGTAATGTTTCTGAACATCTAGCACAATATGCTACCTTGAAAGCAATGGGCTATCGCCATAATTATTTATTGTCTATGGTGCTGCAACAAGCTTTATTCATTGCAATTTTAGGTTATATACCAGGATTTCTGTTTTCAGTTATTCAATATGAATTTGCTAAAAAAGCCACCTTATTACCAATTGAAATGAATTTTTCTAGAGCAATATTTGTGATGTTAGCAACTATCATCATGTGTTTTATTTCTGGTGCAACTGCGGTAGGCAAACTAAAATCTGCTGACCCGGCTGATATTTTTTAAAGTCTTCTCCCCTGTCCCCTGCTCCCTACTCCCTGCCCCCTGCCTCATCCCAAATACAAATATTTACACTTTTCTACTTATATTTATGCAACCTGTAATAGATATTAGTAATCTCAACCATTATTATGGCAATAGTTCCTTAAAAAAGCAGGTATTATTTGATATTAATCTCCAAATATATCCGGGCGAAATAGTAATTATGACTGGCCCTTCTGGTTCAGGCAAAACCACCTTACTATCATTAATAGGTGCTTTGCGTTCAGTCCAAGAGGGAAGTTTAAAAATATTAAATCAAGAAATGAATGGCGCGAATGAAGAGAAAATGGTGCAAACTCGTCGCCACATTGGATATATTTTCCAAGCTCATAATTTATTGCCATTTATGACTGCTAGACAGAACGTGCAGATGTCAATTGAGCTACATGAAAATATTAGTAAACACGAAGCCAAAACTAAATCTGAAGCCATGTTACGGGCTGTAGGTTTAGGTGAACGGGTTGATTACTATCCTGATAACCTTTCTGGAGGACAAAAACAACGGATAGCGATCGCTCGGGCTTTAGTGAGTCATCCCAAACTAGTGTTAGCAGACGAACCAACAGCAGCATTAGATAAACAGACTGGTAGAGATGTTGTAGACCTCATGCAGCGTTTAGCTCACGAACAAGGATGTACCATTTTGTTAGTAACTCACGATAATCGCATTCTAGATATTGCCAATCGCATTATTCATATGGAAGATGGTCAACTATCTAGAAAAGATGACTCAAAGCTAGAAAGCGCAGAAGCCAAATGAATAACCGAAAACTACCGTAATTATCATTAATAATCTAAAAAAAATTATACACCCACCCTACACTATTACATATCGGGGCTGGGTCTTATATTTTAATTATAGTAGCGTGACAAGGCTAAATTAGTGCAATAACAAAAGTTATATCCGCGTTAATCTGCGTTAATCTGCGTTTCATTCCATCTCAGTCCAGCAGCGTCAGTGAATACAAGATTATTCTGGAGTTTGTCTTAGGAAATATAGACTCCACTAGTGTAGAACTACCTAGCATAGCCAACTTAAGACTTCAGGTAAATGAGGTACAAAATTTTAGAACATAACCAGATACTAACAGACTTTCAAGCGTATTCCCTGTTCCCTGCTATATAAACTCACTGCATAAATCACAAAGTAATATCTGATAAATCTATAAAGGCATAAAATTAGCCGATAAACATACTTCCAGAATGATTATAAACTTCAGTTATAATCCTTGCTCATAGAAACCAAGATAAATCAATAGTATATCTATTTATGATTGCCGTTGATGATTAAAAATGCCAAGATTGTTGTTAATTTGAATAGCTGTTCAGATCCAGGTAATTATATGGTCATGCGCTCTAGAAGACGAATTAATCAAAAGCAAAAACCCCAGGAATTTATCGGGGAAATCCTTCAGCGAAGCTTTGCACCTTTATGCGGTATTACCAGTGTTTTAATAGCTTGGCACTTGATGAGCTTAATTCCTAATACATCCTTGCCTTCTCCTTTTGCAGTTATCAAAGATACTTGGGAATTAATTATTGATCCCTTTTTTAATAAGGGTGGATTAAATAAAGGTTTCTTTTGGTTAATTTTGGCTAGTCTTAAACGGGTTATGTTTGGCTATTTAATAGCTGTAGTTATTGGTATTCCCCTAGGGTTTCTGATTAGTCTCAATCAATTTTTAAGAGACGCTATAGATCCGATAATTCAACTTTTGCGTCCTGTTGCGCCTCTAGCTTGGCTACCTTTAGCCCAGGCTATATTTTTGAAACCCAATCCATCGGCTATTTTTGTAATCACCATTACAGCTATTTGGCCGATTATTATTAATACAGCTTTAGGTGTAAAAATGATTCCTAAAGATTATAATAACGTTTCCAAAATTTTAGAATTATCATTTTTGGAAAACTTTTTTAAAGTGCTGATACCTGCCACACTTCCCTATATTTTTACCGGATTAAGAATTGCTATTGGTCTAGCTTGGTTAGCCGTGGTTGCAGCCGAAATGCTACTTTCTGATGATGGACTAGGGTTTTTTATTGTGAATGCTTACAACAATTCCAATATCAGCGAAATCATATTAGCAATTATCTATTTAGGTATAGTGGGTTTAATCTTAGACAAAATTATGTCTTACATAGCTATTAAAGTTACCCCACAAGAATAGTCATTAATTCCCCAGTCCCCAATCCCCAATACCAATTATTTAGGACAACTTCTAATGCAAAACTTTGTCAAAATTCACGGTATCAATAAAGAATATTCCGCACCCAATGGTGAGAGAAACATTATTCTCAAAGATATTTATTTAGAAATTAAGCAAGGCGATTTTGTATCTTTGATTGGTCATTCTGGTTGTGGTAAATCTACTTTATTGAATATGATTGCTGGCATGGAAAAGCCTTCTAGCGGTTATGTAGAAGTAGATGGTACAAGAGTAAAACGCCCAGGTTCAGAACGAATGATGGTATTTCAAAATTATTCGTTATTACCGTGGTTAAGTGCTTGGGATAATGTGGCGTTAGCTGTGAATAAAGTATTATCTCATAAATCAAAAGTTGAACGCGATCGCATCATAAATACCCACTTAGAAATGGTAGGCTTAAAAGATGCAGCCCACAAAAAACCAGGACAACTTTCTGGCGGGATGAAGCAAAGAGTCGCCCTCGCCCGTGCTTTAGCAATTAAACCAAAATTGTTATTATTAGATGAACCATTTGGGGCTTTAGATGCCCTCACGCGCAAAACTCTACAAGCGGAATTAATGGATATTTGTAATCAAGCTCATATCACAACTATCATGGTGACTCATGATGTTGATGAAGCACTGTTACTTTCCGATCGCGTGGTGATGTTAAATAATGGCCCGGCTGCTACTATTGGTCAAATTTTAGATGTTCCTTTTGGTCGTTCTCGCATTCCCTCAGAGATTGTAGATCATCCTCTGTATCATGATCTACGCCACGAATTACTAAATTTTTTGCACCATCAACAACAAGCCCAATATAGAAAAATTGAAAAGATGCCGATTTTGAAATCTGCGGCTTGAAGAAGACAAGAAAAGCCAATCAATTAATGATGTAGAGACGTTGCATGCAACGTCTCTACAGTGCAGAATAAAGTGCATCTTTATCAAGAAACGGTATCACCACTCAGCACTCCCCACTCCCTACTCAGCACTCAGCACTCAGCACTCCCTACTCCCCTTCACATTGAAATATGACAAAGTTTACTAGAAGACATTTTATAGCGGCTGGTGGAGCAGCATTATTATCTACAACTCTAACTCATCGTTCCTCAGCTATCCCATCAAATGCGAGTTTATACGCTAGTAATGGTGATGTCCCAGAAGTTACAGGAGCAAAATTAGGTTTTATTCCAGTCACTAGTGCTTGTCCGTTGATTGTAGCTAAAGCTAAGGGCTTTTTTGCGAAGCATGGAATGCCTAATGTCGAGGTGTTAAGACAGCCTTCTTGGGCAGTAATGCGTGACAAACTGATGTTAGGTTCAGAGAATGAAGGTTTGGATGGCGCACATTTGCTGTTTCCGATGGTGCATTTGATGGCTACTGGCGAAATTAGCTATGGGCGCAAAATCCCGATGTATATTTTGGCTCGGTTAAATTTGAATGGGCAGGGTGTTTCTGTTACTAATGCTTATCAAGATTTAAAACTAGGGTTGGATAGTTCTCCCCTGAAATCATTGTTTGCGAAAAAAAGTTTAGGTGGGGAAAATGTACTCTGTGCCATACCTTACCGCCGGGTAACGGGTGACTTTTTTATGCGTTGGTGGCTTGCACATGGTGGAATTGATCCCGATAAAGATGTGTCATTGATTGTAGTTCCGCCGCCGCAGATGGTAGCGAATATGCGGGGTGGTTCAATGGATGCTTTCTGTGTGGTAGATCCTTGGCATCATCGCTTGATTAAACAAGGGATTGGTTACTCTACTGTGACTAGTGGCGAGTTATGGAATAATCACCCAGAAAAAGCTCTAGGAGTACGTGCTGAATGGGTAGATAAACATCCAAAGGCAGCAAAAGCTTTATTAGCGGCGGTTTTAGAAGCGCAAATTTGGTGCGATCGCCCCGAAAATAAACCAGAATTATTCCGAATTTTATCACAACGCCAATGGATTGGAATACCTAGTGAATTTTTGCGCGATCGCCTCTTGGGTAAGTTCGATTATGGCAATGGCCGCGTAGTCGAAAATAGTCCCCACGCAATTAAATTCTGGCAAGACAATGCTTCCTACCCCTATAAAAGTCATGACTTGTGGTTCTTTATAGAAGATATGCGCTGGGGTAATCGTCCCAAAGATTTTAATCCCCAACCCATCATCGATGCAGTCAACCGCGAAGACTTATGGAGAGAAGCCGCCAAACTCATTGGACAAGAAAAAGCCATCCCCGCCAGCACATCACGCGGTGTAGAAAAATTCTTTAACGGCTTAGAATTTGATCCCCAAAATCCCCAAGCTTATCTGAACGCGCCCAAAATTACGAGTTAGTAGTCATCAGGGCTTTCAACATTTAAGGCAAGGGGGCAGGGAGCAGGGAGCAGGGGAAGAATGATCTGTAGCCGAGATTTAGAGAAATGGTATAAATAATTCTCCCCTGTCTCCCTTGTCTCTCCTGTCTCCCCTGTCTCTCCTGTCTCCCTTGTCTACCTTGTCTCCCCTGTCTACCTTGTCTCCCTTGTCTCCTCTGCTCCCCTGCTCCCCTGCCCCAGTCCCCAATCCCCAATCCCCAACAGTAGCTAAATACACTGATATTCGCTATATTCCCCTAAGTAGCGATGAGTGAGTATTTTTATGGGAAAAAGCGGAAAAAGTCTAAAATTGCTTGCTGGTTTCTTGAGCGCACTGGCTGTAACCCAATTTTTTGGGGTAAACACCTCTGCAAAAGCTGCTGATACGGTGGTGCTGCGTTATGGCTTGTTTGCAGAATCAATTCCCCTCAAGGATTTACAAACCGCCGCCACAACTGGAGAGTTTCCCCCCAGTTTAAATATGTTTACCAGGCGGTTATCTGAACAACAGCGTCGCTCTCTGTTGGGGATGCTGAGAATGAGAATACCTCTAAATGTAGTGACTCTGAGTAGGTTACTGAATACTCAAATAGGTACAACTATTCTCAACGACTTGTCTACGGCTGTAGTTCGTGAAGATCAAGAGGGTGCAAAAGCTCTCAGAGCAGGGTTGGTACTCGGTTCTAACTCTCCCCAAGGTTTATCTCTACTGAGTTTTATTGCTGCCTATCCGAGTCAACGCTTGGAAATTAATTTACCCCAAGCTTTTGCTGTGATGGGAAGTTTGAATACTGGTTTTTGGCGTACCCAACAGTTCATGCTGTCCCTGTCTCCCCAACTTGTCGCTAAACGTAGCCAAATTAATTTACCTTTTGACCCTAGCCAGCAAGGTAGTAATTCTTTTCAAGTGCTGAACTTGAGTTTTAATGACCAAAACCGGAGTCGTAATATTCCTGTTGATGTTTACTGGTCAAATTCTGTTGATCCCAATAAGCCCCTAATTGTATTTTCTCATGGCTTGGGATCAGTTCGTACTGACTTACGTTACTTAGCAGAACATCTGGCTTCCCACGGTTATGTGGTTGCTGCTTTAGAACATCCTGGTAGTAATCAAACTCATGTTGATTTAGCTATTCAAGGTAAAACCAGAATCATTAAACCCCAAGAGTTTTTAGAGCGTCCCAAAGATATTAGTTTTGTATTAGATGAGTTAGCCAAGGTCAATCAAACCCCAGGTGATTCCCTAGAGGGGAAATTGGCTACTAATCAGGTGATGGTTGTGGGCTATTCTTTTGGTGGTTCGACGGCTTTAACAGTGGCTGGAGGGGAATTACAAATAGCAGAACTCAGGCAACGCTGTCAGAATCAATTAGCTGTTTTGAGTATTGGGGAAACAGTTCAATGTATTGCCCAGGAATTACCAGAAAACAGCTATCAACTACGAGATGATCGAGTTAAGCAAATTATTGCCTTAAGCCCAGCAACTTCATTAATGTTCGGTGAAACTGGTTTAACTAAAGTGCAAGTACCTACCTTAATTTTAGCCAGTTCCGCAGACAAAACCACCCCAGCTTTAACAGAGCAAATCATGGGATTTAGTAAAATTTCTTCTCCCAAATGGTTAGCGGGTGTAATTGGTGGGACTCATTTGAGTGTCAAAGATCCCAGCACTACTTTAGATCAAGCAGATAAACCCAATACACCTTTAAGTGGTGGTGAAATTGTCGGTGAACAAGCTGGTGATGTGCGAAAATTTGTCAAGGCGATCGCGTTGGCAATGGCAGCACAACTCACACCCGAAGCTGAGAAATACGCTATCTTTCTCACCCCAGATTATGCTCAAGCTGCCTCTACACAGGTCTTTCCTTTCCGTATAGTTAGAGATATTCCCCCTGGATTTATCTCAATGGAAAAATGACGTTTACTGGGGACTGGGGACTGGGGATTGGGGATTGGGGACTGGGGCAGGGAAGACAAGGGAGAGAGGGGAGACAAGGGAGACAAGGGAAAGAATTTTAGATTGTAGATTTGGGATTTTAGATTGAAATCCAATCCAAAATTTAAAATCCAAAATCCAAAATTGAATTGCCCCATGCCCAATGCCCCATGCCCAATTCCCATTGATTATTTGCCTAAATTAAATCTGACCGCTAAAGGCAGGCTTTACTTTGCGGTCAATCCTTTCCCCCAGGTCATCGGCAATGGTCAAAATATCTGGTTTGCATTGCTTGACGTTTACCACGATTCCTTGCGCGCCTTCAGCTTCTAAATCTTCTACATAGCCTTTAGTCTCTACTTTGGCATCAGTGGAACTGAGAAAAGGGCCGAAGTAGTAGGTACAACGGGGATTTTGAGTTTCGATTTCTACCCACCAAGCCAAGCCCAGCGCATTATAGGTGTTGATTACAGTTTCCTTCAGGTTATGCCAAATTGTTGTCATGGTTGCCGCCAGTTTATCAAAGTGGTACTGAATGCTAAACGTCTGATGTTTTTATGTGTGCTATTTACATTTCTTTATACTCTTTTACTCAAAATTTTTAAAGAGGTTTTGGTAATTTATCTAGGTATAAAGTGTTAACCGCACGTTGCCGAAAAATTTCATAGAGTGCCATACCTGAAGCTACAGAAGCGTTTAGGCTAGGGGTTTTACCCAAAAGGGGAATTGAAACCAACACATCACAAGATCGTTGTGTCAACATACTCAGACCTTCGCCTTCTGAACCGATTACCAAAACGATAGGGCCACGGAAGCTGACGGTGTGGAGTGGTTCGCTACCATCTGCGGCAGTACCATAAATCCAAAAACCAGCTTCTTTTAATTCTTCTAAGGCACGACTGAGGTTAATTACTCTAGCTACAGGAAAGTTTTCTAAAGCTCCGGCTGCAACTTTAACGACTGTGGAGGTAATTCCCGCAGCTCTTCTTTGGGGAATAATTAGACCTTGCGCGCCTATAGCTTCGGCAGTACGAATAATTGCACCCAAGTTATGGGGGTCAGTGATCCCATCAGCGACTACAATCACGGGATCGGTGACTGATTTGGCTTGGGCTATGAGTTCATGTAATTCACTGTAGGAATAGGGCGCGATTTGTGCAGCTATTCCTTGGTGGTTGGCTTGGTCGGTAATTTGATCTAGACGCTTGGGATCTACTTCATCAATGACTGTGCCGTTTTCTTTGGCTTGGAGAATGAGATTATGAAATCGGGGATCATAACGCAACCGAGATGTAACCCAAATGCGGTTAAGTTCCCGTTGATTTTCTAAAGCTGTTAAGACTGGATGGCGACCATAAATCATGTCGCTATCTTCTGCTGGTTTTTGGGATACCGCAGGGGGATTAAATTGGCGGCGTGGATGTGGCTGATGCTCTCCTTTTTTAAAAGGGCGTGGTGATTTAGTCACTACACGCTTACCCTTAAGTTTGAGAACTGGCCCGCGATTGGGTTCGTTAGCTGTTTTGATTTTTTTCGGTTTATTGTTCATGGGAGTTTTGGGTATAAGGCATGAATAGACTGCCGATTCCTACATATACTCAACCATTACGTATTGATTTTCCGATCATGGAGATTAAAGGGTTTATTTATTTCTCTAGATGGATTTTTTGCAATAGTTCGGTTAAGCGCGAGAAATCGGTGAGATACAAGTAACCAATTAAAGTTTCTAAACTAGTAGCTTGTTGATATATTTCGGGATTAACCCGTTTTGGTCGTCCTGTGGCGGCGTTACGGCCTCGCCGGACAATTTCTAATTCAGTTGTTGTCAAGTAAGGAGTTAGCGATCGCAAATGTAGCGCCTGTGTTTCTGCTCTTACCTGTGCTACTACCAATCTATGATAAGCTTCTGGCCGTTGTAGTGGTAGCAGGTAATACATTCTAGCATAAAGCTCATAGATTGCATCCCCTATATAGGCTAAAGCTGCGGGGGAAATTTGCCGTACTTGCCCCTGATCAATTTGTGCTGTGAACTGTGCTGTATGTACCAAGAGTGATTGATGCCAAGATTTATCCATCAGGGGATCTTCATCTTTGCTATCTAATAACTCTTCCTCCTTTGACTTCACAAATTAGCTATTCCTTAACAGGTTCAATTTATTTAGTAGGTATCTAGTTAAAATTCAAAAATTATTTCTATTCTCTCATAACTCTGCTGTATCTATAGACTCAGCATCATTAAAATTATCAGGATTATTTGATAATTTTATCTTGCTTTCTGGATATTTTTTGGGCATGGGGCATTGGGCATGGGGCATTGGGGAAAATCAATGCAAAATTCTAAAGCTATTATTTAATTTCTATAGAATTATTTTGATGAGAAACATTTACGTCAAGATACTTAAGTAGGACGGTGTAAATAATTAAAGGTTTGTAGTAAGGACTTTAGTCCTTATGAGAGGACTAAAGTCCTTACTACGAACTAAATGTAATTTTTTTACATTACTTTACATAGTTTGTTTTTCTCAAGTCGTTCTACTGAGATTGATATAAATTTGGTAAGAGCAATTTTTATAGAACTAAATTTTCTCCTCCCAATACCCAATGCCCCATTATGGTGGCTTTCCCTCTCCCACTGGGAGAGGTGATTGCCAGCCTGTTGTTTGAAATTAAGCTATTCCATACATGACATTGTTGGGAATAGCTTAACTAATTAATTCGGCCAAGCGATCAAGACTGCTTGATGTTGTCTAGAGCTGCTTCAACAGAGGTTTGCAGCGAGAGAAACTTCTCTAAGCGCACAAGCTTGACCGTTTGAGTTACACGGGCATTAGTGACGATTTGCAAAGTTCCTGTGGCGGTTTGAGCTTGCTTGGCTAGCTGTACCAACGCACCCAAGCCGGAGCTATCTACAAAGTCAATTTGTGAAAGATCCAGAATGATGTGCTTTGGGCCTTCTTCAATTTTAGTGCCAAGAACCTTGCGAAATGTCGGTTCGGAAAAGGCATCTAACAAACCTGTGAGGCGGAATAGCTGATAATTATCCCGTGCTTCACGAGTACCTCTCAGGCTGACGGTTAGATTTAGTGGTTCAGCAATAATTCCCTCCTCATGGTTAAAGTAAACGCTCAAGTATAGATGGTTTTTAGGCTTGTTGTCTATAGCCTTTAGTGGGGACTGGGGATTAGGTCTTGGGGGTTAGGGACTGGGTATTGGGCAAACAGGGTATTGGAGTCAAATTTCCTCTACTTTCTCTGCTTCCTCTACTCCCCAGTTCCTAGTCCCCAGTCCCCAGTCCCTAATTCCTAATCCCTTTTTAACTCACTTGGGCTGTAGTTGCTTGACGCGCGGTTCGCATGGCTTGGACGAACTGTTCAAACAAGTAATCAGCGTCGTGGGGGCCGGGACTGGCTTCTGGGTGGTACTGCACTGAGAAGATGGGTAGGGACTTGTGCCTTAAGCCAGCAACGGTGCGATCGTTTAAGTTGAGGTGGCTAACTTCTACAACTGCTTCTGGTAAGGAATCAGGGTCGATCGCAAAGCTGTGGTTTTGGCTGGTAATTTCTATCCTTTGTGTTAGTCCTGCGGGCTGATTTAAACCGCGATGGCCGAATTTCAGCTTGAAGGTTTCTGCTCCCAAGGCATGACCGAGAATTTGGTGTCCCATACAAATGCCAAAAATTGGTTTTTGACTTTGGAGCAGGGTTTTAGCTGTGGCAATACCTTCGGAAACTGCGGCCGGATCACCAGGCCCGTTGGAAAGGAAGATACCATCTGGATTGTATTGAAGAATTTCTGCGGCTGGTGTATCGGCAGGTACAACTATGACTCTACAGCCATAACTAGCCAAGCGACGTAAGATATTGCGCTTGACTCCAAAGTCTAAGGCCACAACTGTCAAGGTTTCCTGATGATTGCTGGTGGCGACTGGTTGAAATTCCCAAGCGGGGATTGTGGGATCTGACCATTCGTAAACTTGGCGGGTGGTGACTTCTTTCACTAAGTTCAAGCCTGCCATGTTAGGGGCTGCCTGTACCTGCTCTAACAATTCAGCTTCATCTAAAATTTCTGTGGAAATGCCACCGTTCATTGCGCCATACATCCGAATTTTGCGGGTGAGGGCGCGGGTGTCTATGCCGTAGATGCCTGGAATTTGGTGTTGTTGCAGGTAGTCTGGTAGGGATTGTGCCGATCGCCAGTTACTTGGTTGATGACAAATATTGCGGGCGATCGCACCCTTAACTTGTGGCTTGGCTGATTCTTCGTCTTCTGGATTCACGCCAGTATTCCCCAATTCGGGATAGGTGAATACTACTATTTGACCGCAATAACTAGGGTCAGTCAAAACTTCTTGATATCCAGTCATCCCGGTGTTAAACACGACTTCGCCGATGGTTGTTCCCGTTGCACCAAATGACCAACCACGGTAAGCAGTTCCATCTGCTAAGACGAATAGAGCAGGAATTGTGTCAGACAGGGGCATAAGTGATAAATGGGATTGGGGATTGGGGTATTGGGCATGGGGCATGGGGCATGGGGCATGGGGCATAGGGGAATAGCACGCTTGTTAAGCTGAAACCTCGTTAGGGCAGGGTGTGCTTGGTGTGGGAGGTGTGGGATGGTGGAGAACAAATCTTTCCCCCCACACTCCCCTCTCTCCCCTCTCTCCCCCTGCTCCCTGCTCCCTGCTCCCCTGCCCAGTACCCAGTCACCAGGATACTGCGAGTGTCAATTATCTCACAAGTTGGTAAATTATACGTTTTCGAGGAAATTAATTAAAAATTAAAATTAGTAAATGATTCTGAAATTCTGGGTTTTAAATTCTCCATTAGGAAATTAAATCTACAATGGGAATCGGTGGCAGGAGTCGTGGGACAGTTTCAATTAAGATTAATTATGCTTCAGCCCTTTTTTTCTCGTGCAACGCTGATTTTTCTGTCTGGCGCGATCGCAGTTGTGAATGTTGGTTGTAGTACAAATCAACCAAAAACGTCGATTCTGCGGAATCAGCAGTCTGTGGTGACTGATGATGTGGCAATAGTGCCATCTCCTGTTACACCTACAGAGCAACCTAATATTCCCGCACCTACTGATCTGCCATCATCGCCACTAGAACCTAGTTCTTTTGAGTTGGGACTAGATAAGGCAGCAGGGGCGACTAGTATTAGTCAGTCGGCACAATCGCCGGATGATTGGTATTTGGTGGCGAGTCAGTATCATGATGCGATCGCTTTGATGCAGAAGGTGGAACGGCAAAGCCCAGAATTTGCGATCGCTCAAACTAAAATTGCTGAGTTTGACAGACAGATGAAATATGCTATCCGCCAAGCTAATACTGCGGCTAGGCCATCACCTCAGTCGGTAGCTGTCGCATCTCCCCAGGTGCGAGTGGTGGAAACTCGTTCGTCTGTGCCTCCAGCTAAAACAACCATCAAGCCTGAATCTAAATTTACGATTCCCGTACCACCACCGGGAACTACAGAACTAGCACCAGAACGAGCAAGTTTCCCGGTATCCGCCGCCATCACCTCAGAAAAAGTCTACGTTGCCCCGATTAAACGCCGGGTTGGTGGTACGCCTGTGGTGACTGTGACTTTTAATGGTCAACAGCAATTTGACATGATTGTCGATACAGGCGCAAGTGGGACGGTGATTACCCAAGCAATGGCGGATGCTTTGGGAGTGATCCCGGTGGGGAAAGCCAAAGCTAATACCGCTAGTTCTAAAGGTGTGGAATTTCCGATTGGGTATGTGGATTCCATGACTTTGGGAGGTGTGAGAGTAAATCGTGTACCAGTGGCGATCGCTGGGGCAGAATTAGAAACGGGGCTATTAGGACATGACTTTTTTGGTAACTATGATGTCACCATTAAACGCAACGTCGTCGAGTTCCGCCCCCAATCCCACTCAGATGCTAGTTCTGGAGGAATCCAACTAAATGTTCCAACTTTGTCCAGGCAGTACCAGCCTGTAGGATCTCCTTAGCTACCTTGACACCTTGGGCATGATCTAACAACGGAATTGCACCCGCTACCTGTAGTGCCAATGAAGCATTAAGGGCTACAGCGTCTTGTTGTGCCTGAGTACCTTTCCCTTGTAATACCGCTTTTAAAATCACCGCGTTTTCTTGAACATCGCCACCTTTGAGGGCGGTAATTGGTGCAGGGGTAACACCTACCTCTTGGGGATTGATGGTAGTTAATTTAACTTCACCGTCAGATAATACGGCTAAATCAGTCAAATCACCCAACCCAGCCTCATCTAGTCTTTCTCGTCCATGTAAAACAATTGCTTTTTGCTTACCCAAATTATGTAAAGCTTGGGCAACGGTTTCTAAGAGTTTGGGTGTAAATAATCCTACCACCTGCCCAGTTGGACGTAGGGGATTTACCAAGGGGCCAAGTAAATTAAACACCGTGCGGATTCGTAAAGTCCGGCGTAATTGTGCCACAGCTTTCAGTGCGGGATGCCAACCGGGGGCAAACAAGAAAGTGATCCCGACTTCTGAGAGTGCAGCTTGGACTTTTTCGCTAGGAGCATTTAAATTTACACCTAATGCTTCTAAAACATCAGCACTACCCGTCAAACTTGAGGCGGAACGATTACCATGTTTAGCCACAGGGACACCATAAGCAGCCACCACAAACGCTACGGCTGTAGAAATGTTAAAAGTTGAAGAACCATCCCCACCAGTGCCACAAGTATCAACTATGGGGAATGGGGTTAAGGGCATGGGGTTAAGGGAAGAATTTCCCCCAGTCCCCATTTTCGATTGAGATTGTAGAACTTCCGCCATACCGGTGAGTTCGTCGGCGGACACACCTTTAAAGTTAAGTGCTGTTAAAATTGCGCCGGATAACTCTGGCGGAATGGCTTCACTCAGCCAACCTTGCATTAATTCAGCAGCTTGGGCGCGACTGAGGGATTGACCGTCAATTAACTGTTGTAGGATCAGATAGGGTTCGGTAGAGGCAGGTGCAGCAGTAGAAGTTGTCATATTAAATTGATAACTGTTAGGGATGATTACATGAATTGTCTATGGCAGTTATCGTACCGAAAAATTGCACCCTTTCAAAAGTTAAATTAATTCCCTTTGTGTAAGTAGAACAGGGTAAATCATTAAAGGTTTGTAGTGAGAACTTTAGTTCTCAAATCAGTACTAAAGTCCTTACTACGAAGTGAATCCTAGTCTTTTTAGATTACTTAGCATAGTTCGTTTTTTCAACTCGTTCTACTTAATTCACAATTACCAATTAAATAAAATTACTGTAGTTGTGTGATAGGACTAAAATGATACCTAAAAATCGTAGGTTGGGTTGACGCAAGGAAACCCAACACCGATATTTATGTTAAGTTACAAAGGCTCTGTTGGGTTGCGCTACGCTTAACCCAACCTACATTTGATAGGCGTAATTTTATAGTTAGTGATGAATAACTCTTTGCCTTTAGCTGCCCTTCCTTGTTTATAGTTATTCATGCCATATTGTAATTCCCATTCGTAGATATTAGCATATTTAAAGTTTTCCCTAATTTGTGGAGAGTCATCGTAAGTAATTAACCATTGATGATGGCATTGTTGTAATATTTCAGCGAATCTTTGATGATCGAAAGATGTATGTAAATCCCCATCTTTCCCATATAGTTTTGATTTGGTAGCACTAAAATACGGCGGATCTAAAAATAAAAATACATTTTTTCCTTCTGCCTTTAATAGTTCGCTATAATCTAAGTTAGTAATTTTGATATCTTCTGTTAGAATAGCTTCCAAATTTTCCAATCTTTCTATAGAAGAATAAGTAAATCTTTTATGAAAAGCTTCTTGAGAAAATCCCCCTGATTCTACAGTGCCACTGAATGTAATCCTATTGAGTACGAAAAATCGGACGGCTCTTTCTAAATCAGATAGGCTATTAACATCAACACTTGTTAATTCTGTAAACAGTAATTTACCATCTGTATATTTATCTTTAATTTGGCGTACTGCTTTAACTAACTGAGATATATCAGACTGAGTTATTTTCCAGAACAGGAATAGTTCTTGATTTAAATCATTAATCCAGAACTTTAAATCAGGAAACTTTTGCTTTAAGTAAATAAAGACTGAACCTCCGCCTATGAATGGTTCACGAAATTCTGCAAAACTTTCTGGTATGTATTCAACTATCTGATTTATCGCTTTTGATTTACCACCTGGATAGCGCAGAGGACTTTTAATCATCCATTTACAAATTTCAAAGAATTTTATAATATATCAATTTTATACAGATTTAATGACTATGTCTCGTTCTGCTCCCTATCAACCTTTGTTACTGCGGATTCTGCATGGTGTTAGTGGGATTTTAGCGATCGCAGCTATCATTACCGGATATTTAGTTTACAATACTTTCGATGGTAGATTCGGTAAAATCCTGATTCCTCGCATCAGTACTATTATCGATATTCACGGTACAATAGCGGTTTTTTTCTTGTTTGTGTTTCCAGCGATCGCGCTTTATAGTTTTCATGCGGGTAACAAACGACTCTTACAACCAGATTCTTTACAAAATTTAACTGAGTTTGGTAGACCGATTTGGTGGGTGAGTTTGCAAAGAATTACTAATACTTTGATGTTGATAGCTTCTGTATTCGCGTTGATTTCTGGCAGAATGATGCAGGAAGAATGGCTACCCACAGGAGAGTTAAATCACAGTTGGTATTATCTGCATTTGCTGAGTTGGGTGGTGATGGTTGTCTGTGTGGCTATTCATATTTTGATGTCTATAAAGGTGGGTGGTGTACCATTATTAGTTTCGATGTTTTTATTGCAGGTGCGCGCTGGAGATACTCCGAGTAATTGGTTGCGTGATTTGCGTGATTGGTGGGGTAATTTTAGAATAGGAAATAATTTGGTTTTGCGGGTTGTAGAAGTCGTTGTGTTGCTGGGAATTGTGGCGGCGTTTATTTTACCTTTGGTTGCTGGGGGTGGAGAGTAATTTTTTGCAATTCAATAATAAATTTCTAACTTGCCATCTAGAAATATAAATGTCAAAACTATAAGTAAATTATGTCACCTTGGTAAAGCCAAGAAAAACAAATGGCAACTTTTGAAATTATTGAACGCGAAAGTTTACGTTTAGTTAAAGTAACATTACAAAACGAAACAGTGCGTACTGAATCAGGGGCAATGTATTATATGCGTGGAAATATTACCATGCAATCAAAAGCACCTTCAGCCGGAGGATTTTTAAAATCTTTAGCGACAGGAGAAAATATTTTTCGTCCGACTTATACAGGTACAGGAGAATTATATTTAGAGCCTTCATTGTCTGGATATCACATTTTAGAGTTAGATGGTAGCGAATGGATATTAGACAGTGGTGCTTATTGGGCTAGTGATGGCAATATTGAAGTAGGAATTGAGCGTAATAAATTAGTATCTGGCCTAATTGGTGGCGAAGGTTTGTTTCAAACCAAAGTCAAAGGTAGAGGTAAAGTAGTGATGGTAGCGCAAGGGCCTGTAGAGGTGGTAAACTTGCGAAATGAAAGATTAGTAGTAGATGGTAATTTTGCGATCGCTCGCACAAGTACCATAAATTATCGCGTCGAGAAAGCTACTAAATCTCTATTGGGTTCAATGACTTCTGGTGAGTTTTTAGTCAATACCTTTGAGGGAACTGGTACTGTTTTACTCGCTCCGATTCCCTATTGGCAAGTCATGATGTTACGCCAAATTAGAGCCGCAATTCCTAAAACTTCTAGTTAATTATTATTAGAGACGAGTGGCATTTGACGTAAAAAAAGGGTGTAGGGAATCTTACCACCCACTTTCTTGTGGGTTTTTAACTTGCCAAGGGATATAAGATTTACCCACAATTAATGATAATAATCAAATATTTTTGACCTCTGAGTCTCTGGTGAGTACAAAACCGCTATTCTAAGCAATGATAGTGAAAAACTAGACATAGCGGCAATGACTCACCACATTTTAAAAGCCAGTAAATCAACTGTGCATTTAGGGGGATTTTCTCACCTATTAGCACCTGTATTAACTATTGATTCTGGTGACACAATTGACGTGGAAACTTACACAGGTTACTACATCTACGACAAAGCACCAGCCGAATTTATCACCCCACAATTCTTAGATATCTGCCAAAATTTACCACCAGAACGTAAAATTGCCCCAGGGCCACATTTACTTACAGGGCCAATTTACATTCGGGATGCAAAACCAGGGGATGTTTTAGAAGTAAAATTAGAAGCGATCGCACCTAGTCTACCAGTCGGGTTTAATGCCATTCGTTCCGGTTGGGGAGCATTACCCAATCATTTTACTCAACCTGCTTTGCGATTTATCCCCTTAGATTTAGTCAATAATCTAGCCGAATTTCCTCCTGATAGTGGCATCAAAATTCCCCTGAAACCTTTTTTTGGGATTTTGGGTGTCGCCACTCCAGAAACCGCGCGTTCCTCTGTCCCCCCTGGCTGCTATGGTGGTAATATTGATAACCGCGAACTACAAGCAGGATCACGGATATTTTTACCTGTGTTTGTTCCTGGAGGATTATTTTCTATTGGTGATGGACATTCTGCACAGGGAGACGGAGAAGTAAATGTCACCGCCATTGAAACTTCTA
The DNA here is from genome assembly GCF_058172895.1 of Aliinostoc maniaoense. Lineage (NCBI taxonomy): Bacteria > Bacillati > Cyanobacteriota > Cyanophyceae > Nostocales > Nodulariaceae > Aliinostoc > Aliinostoc maniaoense. The sequence goes on from NZ_CP187952.1 coordinate 1,840,074, forward strand.
TGAATTGTTGCATTCAAATTAAACTTCATCACAATTTACCAATTACAAACCCCATTGCAGAAACACCAACTGACATCATCACAATGGGATTTGCTCCCACATTAGATCAAGCTTTAGAAATAGCTTTGCAAAACATGATTAATTTTCTAGAAAAGTTTGTGAATTTGTCCCCAGAAGACGCTTATGTTTTGTGTAGTTTAGCAGTGAATTTTCGCATTACCCAAGTTGTGAATAGTCCCAACAAAGGTGTACATGGTATGCTTCCCAAAGCCATACTTTCACCAACAACTGTATTTAATTGGTGAGTATCCGTAGGTTCAAACTCCTAATTTCACAACTCAGTTAGGGGTTTTGTTTCTCCCAAATGCTTTAGGATCAGTATAGTCACAAAAGATTTACAATTGTTTATGTCTAATTTACTCATTCAACTGTTGCTAATTGGGTTAGCGGCTGGCGTAGCAGGTGGAATGTTTGGCATCGGTGGCGGTGCAATTATGGTGCCAGCAATGGTCTTATTATTAGGGATGGATCAAAAATTTGCCACTGGTACATCTATCGCCGCCCAAATATTACCAATTGGCATTTTAGGAGCAGCAGTTTACTATCGTAGCGGCAAAATTGATATTAAATATGCCGTAATTATTGCTATTGGTTTAGTAATTGGTAATTTATTTGGAGCAATGTTTGCCAACCAGCCATATATTAGCAGTGCATTGATGAAAAAGCTTTATGGCATATTTTTGTTAGCTATTGGGATACGGTATTTGTTTATACGGTAGGGAATGGGGCATTGGGCATTGGGCTAATCAATTCAAAATTCAAAATACCCTTCGGGAACGCCAAGGGCGAACAAAATTCAAAATTGAAGAGTGTTACTCCCCCTGCTCCCTTGCTCCCTGCTCCCCTGCCTCCTTGTCTACCTTGTCTCCCCTACACCCCTACACTAGGGTGTTGACTTTGTTAGTTTTTAGTAAATATGTACCATGTACTTTGTGTTTCGTTAAAAGCCAAGCCATTACAAGGTTTTAGGCATTGTGGAAACCGACAAAAAAGTGCATGAACCACACCCCAAAAAAGCCACAGAGTCAACAGCCTACCCCTACACCCCTACACCCCTACTGCACTTGCTCAGTAGGAAAAGCACCAGGACGTACAGCTAGCTTGACAGTTTCTCCTCTGCGTTTTACTTGTAATTCCAACTTGCCGCCGACTTGGGCATTTTCTACGGCTCTTTGCACACTATTAGCATCGGTGACTGATTGACCGTTTAATGATTGGATGATATCACCTGCACGTATTCCGGCTTGGGCGGCTGGTGAATTTGGCATGACTCTGACAATTAAGACACCTTTATCGTCATCAATAGTTAAATTGCTATTGGGGTCAGAGTTAATATTTTCCTTGAGTTGTGGTGTTAAACCCACCATTTGAATACCCAAGTATGGGTGTTCTACTTTACCTGTGGCAATTAATTGGTTAGAAATCCTTTGTACTGTTTTAATTGGGATAGCAAAACCTAGTCCTTGTGCGCCTTGGATGATGGCTGTATTCATGCCAATGACTTCACCTCGCGCATTCAGTAAAGGGCCGCCGGAGTTACCGGGGTTAATGGCTGCGTCAGTTTGAATATATTCTACGCGTTTATCTGGTGCGCCAATTTGATTGCTAGAACGCCCAGTTGCGCTGATGATACCTGTAGTTACTGTATTATCTAAACCTAAAGGATTACCAATTGCGATCGCCCATTCTCCTGGTTGCAATTGGTCAGAGTTACCTAATTTTACTGTAGGTAAATTCTCAGCCTCAATTTTAATCACTGCGACATCAGTTAATTCGTCTTTGCCTAAAACTTTACCTTGGAAACTACGACCATCTTTGAGTATGACTCTCACCCTATCAGCACCATTGACTACGTGAGCATTGGTAAGAATACGACCATCCCCACTAATGATGAAACCAGAACCAGTACCCCGTTGTACTCTCTCTTGGGTTTGGGGTAATTGAGAACCAAAGAAGTCACGGAAAAATGGGCTGTTAAATTGTTCAGGTAAGGATGTTCTCACAGTGCGAGACGCTTCAATTCTGACGACAGCCGGGCCGACTTGCTGCACTACCTTTGTAACAAAGTTAGGATCTGTGATACTGGGTAAAGGTGGTGCGGCATCAACTCGACTCACCGCTAAGTTAGATGCACTCTTAGTTAACTGTTGATGGTTGCCAGCTAAATAACCACCAGCTAAAGTCATCCCTGAACCGAGCAACACTAGGGATAGAGAAGCGGCTGTTTGTTTCCAAGCTGCGTAATTATGAGGTTTATTATTTAATGGCTGAGAATTATCTCTTACTTGGTTTTGCATGGCTATCTTAAACAATATCAATATGTATTACTAATGTAGCTATGCTTTATTACAGTTATATTACGCTCATATTGCAGGGTTATGAAGACAATTTCCATCAATTAGCATGAATTACGCCTGATGTCGATGTGAAACAGTATTACCCAGCCTAACGTATTTTACTCATTGCGGCCGTAGAACAGCAATCTCAAGGACTTTATTTTGGTAGTGAGTGCCTAAGTAGCCTGGAAAGCTTTCTAGCTGGAGTTTTGATGATGTTTCCGACTTGCGCCTTGAATTTCAGTAATTGGGAGGAACGCGGAAACTTAAAATCCCGTTCTTTGGCAAATAAGACAATTTCTTTTATTAATGGATCATTGGTATTGAGTACCTTGTAAGCAATGTATTTTTCTCGCTCCTGAGCATAGGCTTTCAGATCAAATACATGAGCATAACGGTCGATACTCCCTGCTATCTCCAAGGTTAGCAATGTTCTCATACATTTAAAACAAATCGAACAATTACGAGCTGTGTTGGCATGAACACAGACATCAAGTATCTGATATGAGTCTTCAATATGAGCTACACGAATTGTTTTTTCAACACGAGTGTATTCGCTATCTACAGAAAATGCGTCCAGAACTTCGGTTGAAAGCAGTGGAAGTGTCACCGCATCGCTGTAGCCCATACCGTTGCTTGCTCCGATATAAATATCTGTATAAGTATAAGCAGATGCGTACATAAAACGCCCAATACCACTTTGTAACAGTAGTGCTACTGAGGCATTGCGAGGAGTATGAGTTTGGCGAAAGTTGAAACCTTTATAGAAACTGTCAAGATTGGAATTAATGGCAATGAAGGGTAGTTGAAGTCCCTCGACTGCAATTGTTTTTAACCTTGCATAACGCTCTCTAAATAAGCGTTCAGCACCTCCACCGTGTGAGCCAACATTGTTATACAGCAAATGGGTGACACGAAAACCAGGGGGTACATTTTGCTTGTAGTGATGATCTACTAGTACGGAGAAGGAATCGATACCAGCAGAAAAACCAGTAGCCACCCCCGCAGCTTGCACAGATGCAGCTTGAACATCAGATGGGTAAATGTTGATTAAGCGTAGCGATGGAATAATCAGTTGTAATACTTTTTGATATCTACCAGACAAGTTGTAGTAAAGTTTCTCAGAGATTGTTCCTGATATATAGATATCTTCACCCCTTGCCATTGCTGGGATCAAGAGTGCTACAAGAGCAGCATCACCACGATCTGATACAAGATCAGCGTATTTGGCATCAACGGCATACCACAAGCTTTGATTACCCTCTGAAAATGTAACATCAACACGATGGAGAATATCGTGATCTTGCTCTACAATTTCAGGCTGACTAATTTTCATCAGTGGGAGTAAATATAAAATTGTCTGTGTAAAGGAATACAATTTTGTATTTTATCTTGAATTGATTTACTCTCATCAATAAATAAGTAATGAGTAATGAGTAATTAGTGATGAGTAATTAGTGATGAGTGATGAGTGATGAGTGATGAGTGATGAGTGATGAGTGATGGGATTTACTCATTACATGATGGTTTCTCGTTGATTTCAGAGGGAAAGGGTTGGGGAAACTCTTAACAGTGTACCCACGGCTTAAGCGGTGGAATTGGAATAAGGATGCCGTATTTCTTGCGCTGCGTGTCTCGAAATACATCTTTTTTTGAAGTGGGCTTGTATTTCACAACTCAAGTTTTTTCTTTTCCTGTTCCCCGTTCCCCGTTCCCCGTTCCCTTTTTTTGTCAAAATCTCCCTAATCAACAAAACTAGGTCTGGCTGCGTTGGTTGCTTGTAACTTAGCTGTGAGTTCTGTCCAATTTTCCTGCTCAATTAAATTAATTAATTGATCAAGATTTTGACGATATTGTTGTAGTGAAATCAGCAAAGCTTGGCGATTATATTGCGCCATCATCACACCTAACTCTGGATTACCACCACCAACTCGGCTGGTATCTCGAAAACCAGAACTAGCGAGATTTTGGGCTAATTGTAAAACTTCTGGGTCAGTTTCACTCATACAACTAGCGATTAAAGAGGAACTGACCATGACGGGTAAATGAGAAATCCAACTAACGGCGCGGTCATGTTGTTCTGGCTGACAATGATAGATATTAGCACCGAGCGATCGCACAATTTCTTCCACCATTACCACAGCATCAGGTGGTGTATGCTCATCTGGTGTTAATACATAGGGTCGATTGACAAATAAATTTTTTTGAGCCGCTTCAATTCCACTATCAGCAGTTCCCGCCATCGGATGACCACCAATAAAATTCGACCATAGAGGTGAAATTGCTTTGACTATTGGTGCTTTTACTGATCCTACATCAGTAATTACCGTAGTTGTAGATAAATGCTTAATTAAATGCTCAACTTGGGGAACAATAAGTCCGATAGGCGTACAAACAAATACAACCTCTGCGGTTGCTAACAAATTCATGTCTACAGATGCTACATCGACGCTACCTAAAGTCACGGCTATTTGACAAGTAGATTCCTTGCGGCTAACTCCTAAAACATGATGACCTTGCGATCGCAAATCATAACCCAATGAACCACCAATCAATCCCAACCCTAAAATCCCAATTTTCATCTTTCATCGTGCAAGTCTACTTTACAAAGTTACTGTGATTTTCAACTAAATAGCCATCATGAACTCCGTACACCAGAACACATGAAAAAATCTTTCCCTTACACCCCTACACCCTTACCCCCCTACACCCCTACACCCCTACACCCTTTTTTCAAGTCAGACCACAACTTCAAGCTTTGACTGTACCATCTCCCCGTAACCTCTACGGGATCAATCTCAAATCTCAAGTCCAAAATCCAAAATTGTTTGACTCAAGGGTAGCATCGATGAATGTAGAGGAATTGCTGGAAAAATATGCTAACGGAGTAATCAACTTTAGCGGTGTTGACCTCTCGGAAGCCAACCTCAGTGGTGTTAAGCTCAGTGGAGCTAATCTCAGTGGAGCTAATTTGAGTGTAGCTAATCTTAGTGGAGCAAATCTTAGTGAAGCCAACTTGAGCCATGCGAAATTAAATGTAGCTAGATTGAGTGGTGTCAATCTTACAAGTGCCATTCTCAATCATTGTAGTCTGAATGTAGCTAATTTAATTCGTGCTGATCTCAGCCGCGCTCAACTGCGGGGAGCTTCACTAGTACGTGCTGAGTTAATTCGCGCCGAATTAAGCCTTAGTGATTTGTTTGAAGCTAATCTCAAAGGTGCTGACTTAAGGGAAGCTACACTCCGCCATGCTCATCTGCGTAATGCCAACCTGACAGAAGTGATGTTAAAAGGTAGTTCCTTAGCGGGAGCTAACTTAGAAATGGCTCAATTGCATGGTGCTGATTTGAGCCGTGCTGATTTAAGTAGCAGCAACTTGCGAGAAGCTGAACTCAAACAGGCAAATTTATCGCGTGCTAACCTTAGTGGTGCAGATTTGAGTGGTGCTAATTTACGTTGGGCAGATTTGAATGGTGCTAATCTCAGTTGGGCAGATTTGAGCGGTGCAAAATTGAGCGGTGCTAGTTTAATCGGCGCAGACTTAAGTAATACTAATTTAACCAATGCCAGTTTAGTTCATGCCAACTTAACTCAAGCCAAATTAACCAAAGCAGAATGGATAGGTGCTGATTTAACCAGTGCCATTCTCACAGGGGCAAAACTTTATTCTACATCCCGGTTTGGTTTGAAAACAGATGGTTTAATATGTGATTGGGTGGATCTAAGTCCTGATGGCGATCGCTCCATTATTCAAAGATTTGATACTGAAGTTGTAAGGGATTTTTTCAACGAAACGCCCCCAACTATTTGTATTGTCATTGATACAACCTTAGAATCAGAAGCTAACTTTGCCCTAGCTGGTGCTTACTATCACATTGCTCAAGAATATCAACTGTGTCAACAACCCCCTAGTATCGAAGTTAGCCCCCGTCGTACAGTCCTTACCTTCCGCCTGGATAGTGACGCAGCCTTATTCCCTACAGCTTGTATGACAATTCTTCCCTTTCGGGATGCTATTAATACGCAAAACAATATTTACACAATTATAGAAATAATAGAAAAAGAAGATACATCTTCCCTCGAATTAAAAACACTCCAACGGGTGAAGCAATTAATCAGCCAGATAGAAGAAGCTATAGTTCAGGGACAGAAAATTAAACAAATGAAAAAGAATCTGGAGTTAGCAGCCAAAATTAACTTCTTTAAAGCCGCTACGCAAACAATCCTCACCAATTCCAGTGGAAAAACATTGATAGTGCATCACAACCCAAATTTTGGTAAACGGTTTATGTCTGCTAGTGATCATGTTAATTTTTTAGGTGATTCACCAGATACCTCAGTTAAACCTACACTACCTGCATCAAATATAGTGCTTGATTTTGTCAAGACTTTTCACTATATCAATGGGTAACAGGGATTGGGGACTGGGGGCAGGGGGCAGGGGGCAAGGGGAGACAAGGGAGCAGGGGAGCAGGGGGAGTGTGGGGAGAGAGGGGAGTGTGGGGGAAAGATTTGTTCTCTACCATCCCACACCTCCCACACCTCCCACACCTCCCACACCTCCCACACCTCCCACACCTCCTACACCCTTACACCCTTACACCCCTAAACCCCTACACCCCTACACCCCCACACCCCTATAGGAGAAAACATAGATGTCTAATATCTTCAACAAAATGATGGGACGGACTCGGTATGTAGTCTGTCGGATATTTTTACATTTGGCGGGGTCTGATGTCGCGCCAATTTTGGGAGAATTGAATAGGATTGCCAGAGATGCGATCGCAGCTGAAGGTGATATGCAAGTTATGGGAGAAGGTTTAGTAGACCTGTGCGAAACTCTAGTGCGCTATGATGAATATTGGCTTTCTGCCGCTAACGAAGGTGATGTCTTCTGGAATGAAGGCGAAGCAGGAGATTATGTCAATGACTTATTTAGCGATTCTGCGGAAAGATATGGTGCTGATTTAGAATTAGATGCTAGTTCTCAACAGCCTCTATCTCTCCCCGCCACACGCAATATTGTAGTCATGCTGACAGTGGCTTTTGAAGGTGAAGTCCCTGATTTAGAAACGGACTTAGCCAATATTCAAGCCTTGAAGGAAGGATTAAAAGCCCTCATTAATTTACACTACAACCACAAACTCAGAGCTGTTCAAGTCCATTTCTCCCCAGCGAGATTAGGTGACGAACTCACGAACGATGAGTTATTGCAATACTACCCAGAGTTGATACCGTTGTAAAAATCCTTATCCATAGCCTATTAATTTTGGATTTTGGATTTAATTTAAGATAGAGTCCTTTCACGAAATTATTGATACAAATCATTTCTCTTGCTCCCCCTGCCTCCCTTACTTCCCCTGCTTCCCCTGCTTGCCTAAATGTGTCAATCTTAAAGTGAAACGGTATCACTGTGGGAAAACATACTCAGCCGACTTAAAAGGTTCTCTGAACATATCAAGAAAAGTAGTTGGGGACTCTATCTTTGATAGAAACTCACTCTTTGCGGCTTGTAGTTAGTCCAGTAAGGTGCAAACCTTACCAAGCTAGAAATATTTGACTATATTTTTAGTAATTATAACTAGAGAAACTTAGCAATTCTCTCCACGGCGGTTTCTAATAAAGCAGGTTCATGGACTAAGGCAAAACGGACATATCCTTCCCCAGATTTGCCAAAGCCAGCACCAGGGGAAGCGGCTACACCGGTTTGTTGAACTAATTCGGTACAAAATTCTACAGATTTTTGATTCCAAGGTGATGGTAATTGCGCCCAAATGTACATAGTGGCTTTGGGTGTGGGGACATACCAACCTATCCGGTGTAAGGCATTAACAAACGCATCACGACGTTGACGAAAGCGATTTACAGCCGTTTGTACTCCGGCTTGGGGGCCTGTGAGAGCTGCGATCGCTCCATTCAAAATTCCGCGATACTGATTAAAATCAACGGCTGCTTTGACTTGTCGTAAAGCTTGAATTAATTCGGCATTACCAATGGCGTAACCAATACGGAAACCGCCCATATTATAAGACTTAGAAAGGGTGAAAAACTCTATAGAAACGCTTTTATCTGGGTCAGCTTGCAAAATCGAAGGCACAAGGGCTTGGCCATTGGGAATATTCTTACCTAATTCGGTTTTTTCTTCAAATACCAAATCGACATAAGGGAAATCGTGAACTAAGGCAATATGATGCTGCTGACAAAAAGCGACAGCTTCTTGAAAGAAAGATAAGGGTGCGATCGCAGCTGTGGGATTATGAGGATAGCTCAATACCATCATGCGTGATTTGGCTACAACATCAGGGGGAATATCACTCAGCACAGGCAAAAAATCATTTTCTGCTGTTAATGGCATGGGGTGAATTTGTCCACTAGCTAAGTAGACTCCGCCCATATGAGAAGGGTAGCCAGGATCAAGCAGTAATGCAAAATCCCCAGGATTGAGTAAAGCCAAAGGTAAATGGGCTGTACCCTCCTGAGAACCAATTAAAGGTAGTACCTCAGTTTCGGGATCAACTTTTATCCCAAACTTTTGTTCGTACCAGCGAGCCGCAGCTTGGCGAAATTCCCGCGTCCCGTGAAACAGTAAATAACCGTGGGTACTACGATCATAAAGGGATTTGGCGATCGCTTCGAGTACATGAGCTTCGGCTGGTAAATCAGAAGAACCCAGCGATAAATCAATTAACTCCTTCCCTGCTCTAAGAGCCAAAGACTTGGCTCTATCCATATCAGCAAATACATTAGATTGCAGGGGTTGTAAACGTTGGGCAAATTGCATAATAGTCAGTAGTTGGTAGAGACGCATTGACTCGCGTCTGTACAATAGTCAATAGTCAATGGTCTTTACTATAGACTATTGACTCATGGACTAATTATTATTTAAGTGCGTATCTAGGAATTGGAGTAATTTATCTTTACCGATTACTCCTTCGGTGGATGCTAAGAGTTTTTCTCCTTGCACCAGTCTTAGAGCTGGTACACCTTCTACTTGGTACTGTTTCACCGTCACAGGGTTAGGATCTACTTCTAGTTTTACAACTTTTAGGCGATCGCTATAAGTTTTAGCAGCTATATTAATCAGTGGCGACATCAATTGACATGGCCCACACCAGGAAGCCCAAAAGTACACTAATACAGGCTGCTCGGCTTGCAACACTTCAGTTTCAAACTCAGCATCGGTGATGGTGATTACACCCTTACTCATTGCAGTCTCCATTAGTTGGCATCGATCAAAGTTGGCACACAAAATACTGTATCCCAAAGTCGTCAACACTCCATAGTCTATATTGCATAGATATTTTCTAATGTTAACGATTGTTGAGTAGGATGTTATTTTTATCTAGTATCAGCAAAGCAACGGAATTTTTCATAGTATGTGGCAACTCCCAATCAATCATTAGGTAGTCCCAAAAATTCTGTCAGTTCCACTTTTAGGAATCATTTTCCTATGCTCCAAAGACTGTATATAAATAACTTCAGATGCCTAGAAAACTTTGAACTACCCATAAAAGGGATGTCATCTGCTCTCTTGATTGGAAAAAATGGTACAGGTAAATCAACTATTGCCATTGCATTAGAGGTACTTCAGTCCATCGGTCGAGGTATCAATAGAGTTGGACAACTAGTACAGCCAAAAGATTTTGTGCGTGGCAGGTCTGACATTCCTATCCGCTTTGAAATAGAAGTATTACTGAATGAGAAAGTATATATATATATATTAGCTTTAGATTTACCAGAGAAATTTAAAGAACTGCGAGTTTTGGAAGAGCAATTACTAGTTGCAGGAGAACCCATCTACTCACGCAAAGCAGCCCAAGTTACTCTTCATAATAGTTTACAAAGTCGTGAAGCTCAATTTCTAGTAGATTGGCATCTTGTCGCCTTGCCAGTCATTCAAGAGCAATCTGAGACTGATCCCCTTCGTATATTTAAAACTTGGCTAGCTCGGATGATTATTTTAGCCCCAATTCCCAGCTTGATGACAGGAGACTCCAACGGTGAAACTTTAGAACCAAAGCGAGATGCTGTCAACTTTGGGGAGTGGATTTCTGGATTACTGAGTCGTTATCCGGCTGCTTACACACAGATTGACAAATATCTGCGAGAAGTTATGCCTGACATTCAGGATTTTCTGAATGAACAGATTGGCAAAGACTCTAAAAGCATGGTTGTTAGGTTTGAAGTCAATCATGCAAATCTGAGTATTGAATTTAAAGACTTATCTGACGGGGAGAAATGCTTTTTTCTTTGCGCTGTTGTCTTAGCTGCTAACAAATTTTATGGGCCACTATTTTGCTTCTGGGATGAGCCTGACAATTATCTCTCGTTATCCGAGGTTGGGCATTTTGTCACATCGTTGCGACGCTCATTTAAACCTAGTGGACAAATTTTGGTAACGTCTCATAATCCTGAAGCCATCCGCAAATTTTCTGATGAAAATACCTTAGTTCTCCAGCGAAAAACCCACTTAGAACCAACTTTAGTCAGATTGCTCAGTGATATGTCTGTTCAAGGTGATCTCGTAGATGCCTTGATTCGTGGCGATATGGAAATATGAGCATCAATAGATACCAACCGCACGTTTTCGTCTTACCAGAAGATGATGCTAATCGCCAGATTGCTAACGGATTTATTCTTGATCCCAACCTGAATAATCGAGCTATTCAAATCTTACCACCTGCTGGGGGTTGGCAAAAAGTATTGGAGACATTCACAGTAGTTCATGTCCCTGAAATGCGAAAATTTTCAAAACGGATGATGGTTTTGCTGATTGATTTTGATGAGCAGCCGCAAGAACGATTGAGTTATATCCAAAATCAGATTCCAGAGGATCTAATTGATAGAGTATTCGTGATTGGAGTGCTGTCTGAACCAGAAAATTTAAGGAGAGACATGAGAAAAGATTTTGAAGGTATCGGCGAAGCTCTTGCGCTAGATTGCTCAGAAAACAAGAATCACTTATGGGAGCATCATCTTCTCCAACACAATAGAACCGAATTAAATCGGATGATTTCTTCTGTCAAGCCATTTCTGTTTAATTAGGGTTTGCTGAAAAAGTTCTTTACTCCGGGTTTTTCAACCTACCCCTTATAAAAAACAAAATCCCACTACCAGGAGGTGTGGGACTATTGATACTTGGTGTTTAGCAAATTTTACATTTGATCCAATTGGCGGCGTAGGGCTTCCAACTCGCTGTCAACCACGTTGTTAGATTGAGCAGGAGGGGGGGTTTGTTGCTGTTCTTGTTGTTGGGGTGGTAGTTGGGGTTGGTTGGCTGGGGTTGCAGGTGCTAAGGAAGCCTTGAGGGCTGCTAATTCATCATCAACGTCGCTACCTGCTTCTAACTGTGCAAATTGGGTTTCTAAGTCTGCTCCTGCTAGTTCGGCGGCTGATTGGGCGCGGGCTTCTTGCATTAAGACTTTTTCTTCCATGCGCTCAAAGGCTGCCATTGCACTGCTAGTATTCATACCCCGCACCATGCCTTGGAGTTGTTCTTGGGCTTTGGCAGTGGTGATACGAGCTTTGAGCATTTCTTTTTTGGTTTTGGCTTCAGAAATTTTGCTCTCAAGCTGGATTAAGTTACGTTTGAGGGTTTCAACTTGGGTGCTTTGTTGCTCAAGGCTAGTTTTGAGGGCGGTGCTAGTTTCTGTATAAGTTTTTTTACGTTCTAGGGCTTGTCTGGCTAGGTTTTCATCACCTTTTTGCAGTGCTAGTTGAGCATTGCGTTGCCACTTGTTAATTTCGTTTTGAGCGTCATTATACTGTTTTTCTGTGCGTTTTTGAGCAGCGATCGCTTGGGCGACACCTTGGCGCAACTGTACCAAGTCTTCCTGCATTTCCAGGATGGCTTGTTCCAGCATTTTTTCTGGATCTTCGGCTTTATTAACTAAATCGTTGAGGTTAGCACTAACTACTCGCTTAATCCGATCAAATAGTCCCATAACTTTGTTTTTCCTTGTGAAGTTGACGCGCTAGGTTGGGTGGTTCGCTTTTTTACTATTTAATAACTTCCATTTTTAATGTAATCTTTCCGGTCTGGATTGGTACATCCTGACGCAGAATCTAATTGCTAAGATATCCCCTAAATTCTCAAGATAACCTAATTGTTGAAATTCTTATGGACATCCAAAGATTAAATTAAGTAGGTCGGCGTAAATAATTATTGTTGGAATAAGGCAGGGGGCAGGGGGCAGGGAGCAGGGGGAGAAAGAGTTTGAGCCTTATTTACTTTTCTTAACATAGTTTGGTTTTATTGCACCGACTTACTTATTGCATTTTGACAACGTAGAATCATTATACGCTTTCTACCCCTGCACCCTGGTGACAGGTTTAGGGGTGTAGGGGTGTATCAATTCAAAATCCAAAATTCAAAATTCAAAATTCAAGGGTTTTTCTACCTCTGCCCCCCTACTCCCTTGTCTCCCTTGTCTCCCTTGTCTCCCTTGTCTCCCTTGTCTCCCCCTGCCCCCTGCCCCCTGCATCTAACTTGGGGGTAGTTGCTGTTTATTTTCCCCATCGTGTAGGAGATGGGATTTCATCGATTCTAGTTCCCGATCTACGTCTTGAGCCGCTTCTAGAGCGGTAAATTTGTTTTCTAAATTATCATTACCTAGTTGGGCAATGGCTTGGGATTGGGCTTCTAGTTGCCAAACTTTTTCTTCCATGCGTTCAAAAGCACTCAAGCTGCTAGTGGCGGAAGTTTCACTGAGCATATCTTGGAGTTTATAGGATGCTTGTGCTGCACGGGCGCGAGCAATGAACATATCTTTTTTTGTTTTGGCTTCGGCTATTTTTAACTCTAGGGTTCGCATATCCTGTTTGAGCCTAACTACTAGTTGATTTTGCTGCTGTACTTGGTTATTCAAGGCTGTAGCAGTTTCTAGGTAGGCGTGGCGTTTTGTCAGAGCTTCCCTTGCTAGGGGTTCGTTACCTTGATTGAGAGCCAGTTGGGCGCGACGATACCATTCGTCTGCTGCGGATTGGGCAGATGCGGCTTGGCGTTCTGTGCGTTTTTGTGTGGCGATCGCTTGGGCTACTCCCTGACGCAGCAAAACTAAATTTTCCTGCATTTCTATGACAGTTTGCTCCAGAACTTTTTCTGGATCTTCGGCATTGTCTAGGAAACTGTTGAGATTAGCGTTGATCACTCTGACGATCCGCTTGATCAATTCCATGTCGGCTCTCCATTGCAGGGCAATTCAAAATCCCAAGTTTTTGAATTTTGAATTGATTGATGTGTCAATTAAATTGTTTCCCCAATCCTATCCTAAATGAATTTTTCCCATTCAAGGCTGTTGGATTCTCGCTTTAATGCCTTTAGCTTGTAGCTGTTTTAGCCTTTGTTGGGCTTCTTCTTTTGTTGTTAATGCACCGAGATAAATTAATTTTTGATTGCTTGATAAGTAAGCATCAGGAACTACCTGTTTGGCAGTTGTCAGGGAACTGGCCTCTTGATTGTCGGCGACTATGTAGTAACGTCCATCTGCTGTGGGTTTGATTTCTGTGGTTGTCTGGGGGGGTGTGGTGGTGGAGTTTGGTAAAGGCTGTAGGGTGGGTAGGGGGGATACAGTTACAGGTGGTAAGGGGGCAATTGGTGTGGGGATAGTAGCCGGGTTGAATGGTGTGAGTGGTGTGGGTTGAACTTTAGGTTGTAAACCAACCACATCATTGGGATCTCGGACTTCGGGAAATTCTTGAGCAGCTAGGTTGGGATATTTGGGTATGGGTGTGAGTTCTGGCTGGAGTTCGGACTGGGAATTTGTAGTGACTGCTTTGGGATTGGCAGGGGTAGGAGATGAGTTATTGTTAAATAATTTACTCAGGTTGAATTGGGGTAAACTTTTGGGGTTAAACACCACATAACCTAAAGTCAGGCTTGCTACTAATAACAGCAGCATAGAACCTATACCTAAAGGTGAGAGCAAACTATCACTACTATTAGCTGGTTGCTCATCTTCTGATGTTTGTTCATCGGTTAAACTGCGTAATAATGCTTCACTCGATTCTAGATAGTCATCTGGGTGGCTAGGGGTGTCATCAGCTAAAAGCTGGTTATTTTGGCTGGTTTGGGTAGGAGTTGGGACTATGCTACTAGCAGCGTTGGGTGGAGGCAGAGGAATTTGAGTGTGGGATGGGGTGTCAGTAGACGTTGGGGGATGTGGCGGTGTTTCTATTTTGGTAGTAATGGTTGCTGGTTGTTCTGGGGGAGTTTCCAGAACAGAAGTTTTATGGTTGGTAATTTCTACAATTGGTAGGTGAGGATAATCGGGTGTGGTAGTTTTGCCAGTCACATCTGGAGGTAGATTGGTGATATAACTATGCACCGAGGGTTTGCTGTTAGCCCGCACTCCCATCCGTGAGCGTCGATAACGGGCTAATTCTTGGTCTAACTGTACTTCTAAACTCCCTAGTGCTGCTGCTAGTGCTGGCTTTAAACTGGGTGTTTTAGGCGATCGCATACCGGAATCCATCAGGGGATTTTGACTCATTGCCTCATACCTATTAACTGTAGATAATTGTGTGCCAATCGTAACGAAAATTGTTGATTAGTATAGATACCAGAACTACTCTTGAGTTTTGCAACTCTTTAGCAAGATGTCTTTGAAACCAATTAATGATATTTTAGGTGTTCTGGAACAGCAAGCTAAATGGCAGGAAGATCCATTTCTAGGTGTCCTCCACTGCTGGGTAGAAGTTGTTGGTACGTCGGCGGCTAATCATTCTCGCCCCTTATCAATACAGCGTCATGTTTTGCGGGTGGCAACTTCTAGTGCTGCCTGGGCGCAAAATTTGACTTTTAGTCGTCAGACATTACTCACCAAGTTAAATACCAAGTTATCTATGTCTTTGGTAGATATTCGCTTTTCTACTGCTGGTTGGCAAAAATCGCAAGAGCTATCACTACCGCAACCTAGTATCTCACCCACAGAACATCCGAGTTATTTAGGTGACATAAATAATTACACTACTGCTAGTAAAACCACTGGCGAAAATGCCCATCAGGTATTTGAGTCTTGGGCTAGAGCTAGGCAAATGCGATCGCAAGGCTTGCCCCTGTGTCCTCAGTGTCAATGTCCCACACCAGCCGGTGAACTCCAGCGTTGGGGAATATGTGCCTTATGTAGTGCGAAACAGTTAGCCAAAAAATAATTTCTATGATTGAGTAAAAAAACGCTTTTAGTATTTAAATTTACGTGTGTATACTATAAATATGTCAGTAAATATCTGAAAATGTAGATTTTACAGATTAATTAAAAAAATCCAGAAGATTTAAAATTTTGTTTTTAGCGTTGATCCCCAATTAGTTATAGGCGATAATTTATATGTAGTCACTACAGTAAACATTTAAAAATATAACAACAATCTAAAAACATTCTAAAGTTAATTTTAGACTTAAAAGGCTATAACCTAGATAGAATCACGCATTATGGGTTCATTACGTATTTATATCTAGAAGGAAAATAAAAGGACAGAAATTAGCCCTCAACGGCCTTAAAGATGAACCCAAATGAAACCTATTAATTATTTGACATCTGCCTGTCGATATTGCCGTCACTACAAGCCAGAAGGCCGTCGTGGTGGAAATTGCCAAAAGTTAGGCGCACCAGTCCAAGCTAGTTGGAAGGCTTGTTCTTTCGCACTACCACCTTTTGCCCCTTCTTGGGAAACTTTGGAAGATGCTTGGAGCTTACCAGATGCTACGCCAGTTTTAAATAAATCTGATTGTGAAATATCAACTTTAGATAAAGATACTTTTGTTCCTGCTCAGGAAAAGACTGCCTCCACTTCTGAACAAGCAAAAGTTGAGACAGTACTCATCTAACCATCCTTAATATTACCTGATACCAAGTTGGGATAGTTAGTATGATTTTGATCTGCTGGAATAGGCTATGAATCTAGGCTTGCAATCCAAAATCCCAAATCCAAAATTGGTATGAGTCAATAGGCAGTCTGTGTCAAATTAAGATTTGATTTTAAATTTCTAGTGCTGTAAAGTTCAACATTTGGAAGAATCGCACCTCTAGGCAGGGTGCGATTTTTTAGTTTAGGGTAGCCAAGGAAAACTGCGGAAATTAGGGGGGCGTTTTTCGAGAAAAGCTTGTTTACCTTCAGACCCTTCTTCGGTCATGTAATATAACAAGGTGGCATTACCAGCCAGTTCTTGTAAACCAGCTTGGCCATCACAATCAGCGTTAAAAGCAGCTTTTAAGCAGCGAATAGCAATGGGACTTTTTTCTAAAATTTCTGTTGCCCATTTCATGCCTTCTGCTTCTAACTCATCTACTGGCACAACACAATTTACTAAACCCATTTCTAAAGCTTGTTGGGCATCATATTGGCGACAGAGAAACCAAATTTCCCGCGCTTTTTTCTGCCCGACTATTCTAGCCAGATAACTAGCACCAAAACCCCCATCAAAGCTGCCAACTTTCGGGCCTGTTTGCCCAAAAATAGCATTATCGGCGGCAATGGTTAAATCACAAATTAAGTGTAAAACGTGTCCACCACCAATGGCATATCCCGCCACCAGGGCAATCACAACTTTTGGCATGGAACGAATCAAGCGTTGTAAATCTAACACATTCAATCGAGGCACGCCGGCATCATCTACATAGCCAGCTTGTCCCCTTACACTTTGATCACCACCTGCACAAAAAGCATATTTGCCATCTGTATGTGGACTTGCGCCCGTAAATAAAACTACCCCAATAGTAGTATCTTCACGAGCATCACAGAAAGCATCATAGAGTTCAAAGACGGTTTTCGGTCGAAAGGCATTGCGTTTATGGGGACGGTTGATGGTGATTTTAGCAATACCATCGGTTTTGTCATAGAGGATATCTTCGTAGGTTTTAACAGGTTGCCAGTTAATTTGCATGGGAATGAAGTCCGCTCTGGTGCTTGAGAATTTTATCGCGGACGTAGGGTAATGCGATCGCTTTCCTCTGTCAAAACTGTAAAATCAGGTTGATGAGTTAGTGTAAAGCCTCTGATGTAGCTGCAATTGTCTGTTTCCAAATCATCAAGAATGGCATTAATCGCAAAAAAGCCGATCCCCGACTTACTCAACTGGCTAGAGCAAAAAATTAATGCGATCGCCTGTAATTTTTACTTGTATAAGCTCAAGAAAAAATTCATAATATAGACGTGTGGGCATTTTTTATATTTCATGATTTATGAGCAATGTGCCTTTGAATATTCCCCCGAATTTGAAAGTTACCAAAGAGCAATTTGCCATCCTTGCTGCTGCTAATCGAGATTTACAACTAGAGTTAAGTGCTACAGGAGAATTAATTATTATGCCCCCTACGGGAGGAAGTACAGGTAAACGTAATATTGATATTGAAGGACAACTTTGGTTTTGGAATCGACAAACAAAGCTGGGTGTTGCTTTTAACTCTTCTACAGCGTTTTTACTTCCTAATGGTGCTGAACGTTCTCCCGATGCAGCCTGGATAAGTCAAGCTAGATGGGACAGCTTAAAAGCAAACGAACAAGATTCTTTCCCCCCACTTTGTCCAGATTTTGTCATGGAATTGCGTTCCAAAAGTGACAATATGCAACCTTTACGTAAAAAAATGCAGGAATATATCGATAATGGATTGCGTCTGGGTTGGTTGATTGATACGAAAAATAAAAAAGTAGAAATTTATCGAGCAAATCAACCTGTAGAAGTGGTACAAAATCCCACAAGTTTATCTGGAGAAGATGTTTTACCTGGATTTATTTTAGATTTACAAGTTGTGTTTAGTTAGCGATGAGTTCCTCAACCCCACACTAGGACATGATTAAAATAATGAATCTCCCAATCAACTCATGACCAAGGAACTTCAAAGAGCCGATAATGATTCACCGTGGAAAGAAATTTTAGAAGCTTACTTTCCCCAAGCGATGCAGTTTTTCTTCCCACAAACCGCAGCATTGATTAATTGGGAACGTCCTCATGAGTTTCTGGATAAAGAATTTCAACAAATCACCCGCGAAGCCGAAGTTGGTAGAAGATACGCTGATAAGTTAGTCAAAGTCTGGCATATTCAAGGTGAAGAAATCTGGTTATTGATTCATGTAGAAATTCAAGCCACATCAGAAGATAACTTTGCCGAAAGAATGTTTACTTACAACCTGCGAATTTTTGATAAATTTGGTAAACCAGCTATTAGTCTGGCAATATTGTGCGATGCAGACTCAACATGGCGACCAAATCAATACAGTTACAATTATCCTGATTGTGGACTGCATTTTCGATTTGGAACAGTCAAGTTGCTAGATTATCAACAACGATGGTCAGAATTAGAAGCAAGTGATAATCTGTTTGCAACAGTGGTAATGGCACACTTAAAGACACAACAAACCACAAAAGAGCTAGGAGAACGCAAAGCTTGGAAATTCAGTTTAATTCGACGACTATACGCACAAGGACTGCAAGAAAGGGATATTCGTAACCTTTATCGTTTCATTGATTGGGTTATGATTTTACCAAAAGCCTTAGAAGCAGAATTTTGGGACGAGTTTAAACAGTTTGAGCAGGAGCGTAGCATGAGTTACATAACCACAGGTGAGCGCATTGGCTATGCGCGCGGGAAGGAAGAAGGTAGACAAGAAGGTAGACAAGAAGGTAGACAAGAAGGTAGACAGGAACAAGCTCAAGCACTTGTCCTACGGTTAGTGCAAAAACGTTTGGGAGATTTACCTCAAGAAATTCGAGAACAGATTCAAAGTCTTTCTTTGAAACAGTTGGAAGCACTAGGTGAGGCTTTATTAGATTTTAAGGCGAACGCTGATTTGCTCACTTGGCTACAAGCAAATCACACAATTGAGTAAGATAAGTGCGATCGCTAGAAGCAACTAAGCATCAACACTGTTAAAATTCATATTTCCAGCAAACTGCCCTAAGTTATCCTGTCGCCATTTCGCGTCAGCTTGACGATTTGTCCTCACCTCCAAAATCCGAATACCGGAATTTGGCAGTGGGTTTAATCTTTGCTGTAAATGCTGCCAACAAGTAATTAACTCGTGGTGTACACCATAGGTAGCGGATAATTGAGCAAAATCAATATTTTGAGGAGTGCCAAAAAATTCTTCAAATGGTGGGTCGAATTTGGCAATGGGTAACATTTCAAAAATTCCGCCACCATTGTTATTAATTAAGATAATTGTCAAATGTCCAACAAATTTATTTCTCATTAAAAAACCGTTAGTGTCATGCAATAATGCTAAATCTCCTGTGAGCATCACACTACTTTGATGACGGTGGGCAATTCCTAAAGCAGTGGATAATATGCCGTCAATGCCATTTGCACCCCGATTAAAATATACTTGCACTCCTAAATTATTCGGTTTCCAGAAATACTCGACATCCCGCACAGGCATACTGTTGGAGATAAATAACGGTGTGCCAGGTGGTAATATCTGAGAAATCAACCAAGCGGCTTTACATTCTACTAATTCTTTCATCTGTGCAAAGGTTGCGTCTACATTTGCCCTCACTTGAGCTTCAGCATCACACCACATTTGCAAATATTCAGAAGGCTTTGGGGAACATTCTTCTTCCTTGGCTAAAAATTCCTCTACTCTCATTCTCAAATGAGTTGTTTTCCCATGCAAGGGGTCGAGGTTTTGGTAACTAGGGTCAATTATCCAGCGTTGGGGTTGGTGAGTGTCTAGCCAAGTTCGCAGTTCTTTACTGGTTGGCATATCCCCGATTTGAATTACTATCTCCGGTGCTAGCTGTGCGGCTAGTTGCTGATTGCGTAAAATCAGGTCGTAGGTAGAAATGAGATAAGGGTTGAGGTGAGCATAATTTCTGACTGGGGAAAGTCCTTCAGCCAGTACAGGCCAATTGAGGGTTTGGGAAAGGTGGGCGATCGCTCTACAATATTCCTGTGGTTGTCGTGGTTGGGCAACTCCGGCAATAATTATGCCTCGCTCAGATTGATCTATTGGGAATGGAGCATGGGGAATCGGGGATGGGGTAAGATTGGTGATACCAGCAAAGAATGCTTCTGGGTGGAAGTTGGCTAATAAATGAGTTAAATCATGACCATCAGGAATAGGTGCTAAGGGGTCACGAAAGGGAATATTTAAATGTACTACCCCTGGTATTGGGGTTTGGGTTCTTTCCCAACTATAAATTACTGTTTGTCGCAGATATGCTAACATTCGCATCTCTGGGACTGGTGTGGCTAATTCTGTTTGCCAATTGGGATAACTACCATAGAGTTTTACTTGATCTATTGTCTGTCCTGAGTGGCAGTCTCGCAATTCTGGAGGTCTGTCGGTGGTTAATATCAATAGGGGAGTGCGGCTTTCTTTAGCTTCAATGACGGCAGGATAAAAGTTCGCTCCCGCAGTTCCAGAGGTGCAAACAATGGCGACAGGACGAGCGGTGGCTTTGGCGACTCCCAAGGCGAAAAAGGCGGCGGAACGCTCATCAAGAATCGAAATGGCTTCAATTTCAGGGACTTGCTGTGCAAAGGCGACTGCTAGGGGTGTGGAACGAGAACCAGGACAAATAACTACACAAGTGAATCCCAGACGCTTGAGTGTTTCGGTGAGGATATAAGCCCAAAGTTGATTAATATTTTTCTCGGCGAACCGCATCACATCAGACATAGGTATAATTCGTAATTCGTAATTCGTAATTTAGGGATTTGCAAATGGACTGTATTCATTTAACGGGGATTCGTAGCTATGGCTACACTGGGTATCTGCCAGAGGAACAGGTGCTAGGACAATGGTTTGAGGTGGATGTGCGGTTATGGTTGGATCTGGTGACAGCTGCTAAAAGTGACGCGATCGCCGATACTTTAGATTATCGTAGTGTTATTAGCTTGATTCAACATTTGGTCAAAACTTCTAAGTTTGCTTTAATTGAGCGTTTAGCTGGTGCGATCGCTGATTCTATCATCCAAGAGTGCCATCAAATCACAAAAGTTCAAGTTATAGTCACTAAGCCGGCTGCTCCAATTCCAGATTTTGGTGGCAAAATTAGCATTGAACTAACTAGAAATAGAGAAGATTAAGATTACTAAATAATTATCAACTTTCCACACCCCGCTTCATTAGAGAAAACGGGGTTTTTGTTATGTGATATACAATTTATTGCTACTAACTATTGCTGATAAATACTAACATGAATGACTAGCTGTCTTTAAATAATCAGTAAATCCCATGACTCATTACTTATTACTTATTACTCATTACTTATTACTAATTGATTTGAGATTGTTCGATATTTTAGATATTGATTATCATATAATTATTCCCTTTCAGATTGAGTTGAATTAACAACAATGTCTGACCCTTAGCAGATAGGCTATTTAAATATGCAGGCTCGCAAAATCCTAGTTGTTGAGGATGAAAAAATCCTAGCGTTGAATATTAAGAATAGTTTACAGAAATTAGGTTATAATGTTCTAGAGACTACAAATTCAGCAGAAAAAGCTATTAAAAATGTAGCAGAGCATTACCCAAATTTAGTGTTATTTGATATCCGGTTATCAACAAAAATTAACGGTATTCAGATAGTAGATATTATCCAAAATAATTTTGATATACCAGTGTTATATATAACAGAATACTCAGAGTATATCAGACTGCATAAACAGGGAATTAGTCAGCCTTTTAGCTATATTTTAAAGCCCATCAGAGAAACAGAGTTGCATCTTGGTGTAGAAATTGCTCTAGAACGATATGAAAGACAGAGAAAATTACAACTAGAAAAACAAAGAATGGAAGCAATTATCAACAGCATGGGTTGTGGAGTCGTAGTCACCTTGAGTGATGGTTGTATTGAAATGATCAATCCAATGGGACAAAAACTCACGGGTTGGGGGGAAAATGAAGCTATGGGTAAGGATTTAGTGGAAGTTTTGAGTCTAGTTGATCAAGACATAGACGAATTAATTGATAATTTAGTCACCCAGGTAATGCAAGATGGTGAGGTGGTGAACTTACCGGAAAACTGTATATTGATTGCCAAAGATGGCACAGAAATTCCTGTGGGAGATCATATTGCACCTATCCGCGATCGCAATGGTAATATTACTGGTACAGTGCTAATGTTTCAAGACATCAGTCAACGCCAGCTTACCGAAATGCAATTACTCCGTCATGCGATTTATGATGGACTGACAGCATTACCAAATCGAGTTTTATTTTTAGATCGCCTTAAGCAAGCAATTGAGCGCAGTAAACGCCGCAGTAATTATCGGTTTGCCGTTTTATTTTTAGATTTAGATGGTTTTAGGGGAATTAACGATCGCTTTGGTCACAGTATGGGGGATGATTTTTTAGTAGCGATCGCTAGACGATTAGAATCCTGTGTCCGCAGTGGAGATACTGTCAGCAGATTTGGTGGTGATGAATTTGCTGTATTGTTAGAAGAAATTAGAGATATAAATGACGTGATCAACGTCGCTAAACGCATTCAAGATACTCTCGGCTTACCACTGAATTTCAACGGTAATCAAATCTATACTACGGCTAGTATTGGCATTACTTTAAATCATGGTTGCACTGATGAACCAGAAAGCATACTTAGGGCGGCAGATAGTGCTATGTACCGTGCCAAACAACAAGGCAAAGCGCGTTATGATGTTTTTAATGAGCCTGCCAATTATTAGTAAATTTTAAAACTTGTAGCCTCTAGCTAACCAATACATCCAATCTGCGATCGCTTCTTGAGTTTCATCATCTACATCAATTGGTTCTATTTCAGATAACTTGGCAGAATGTACATCATCATCCTTACCCCCAATATAAGCAACTTCAACATACATATCTCTTAAACAATCATCTTCTGGGGCCATTCCCAAGACTTCTACAGGCTTTTCCTCAATGGTAGAAGTCTTCCGATTCTTCTTCTTCCACTTACCCATAAAGGGAAACTCTAAAGTATCATCCAGGTAATAATACCAACCCATTGCCCGCTCTTCTTTATCGTCAGCATCAACAATAATCTCGTCTTCAATGCGATTTTCTCTGGTTTCGTCTCGTTCTACACTAGCCATAAACACCCAGCCTGATAATTATACAGTTTGATATATTAATCGTTTTGGCAATAACTGTCGAGCCACCTTAAGCATTTGAGAAGATTAATTTTGGATCTGCTGGCTTACCCAAGTACGGAATGACTTCATCATGGCAATTTCCCCCATCTGCAAACTTGCTGCTAAAAATCGAGGAATTTCACTTGCTAAAGGGAGATTGGCAAAAGTTGGAGAGACATCACAAAGCACATAGACATCATCACATAACCGATAAATTTGCATTATAGATTCGTCATACCGCCAAACCTCTGGAACACCCAAAGCCAGATAAATTGGTAGTCTTTCAACCGATGCGCTGGTGTAATCTACCTCAATTACTAAGTCTGGTGGGGGATCTTGCATTAAGTCAAGATGAAGTTTATCTCGCATCACGGGTTCATTTTGAACGTAAAAAGCTGAATCTGGTTCTACCCCTCGCAGTAAATCTGGACGTTTGCAAGTTGTTGAACCAATGCTTTTAAGATTGAGGTTGAGTACATCTGCTAGATTATCTATCAGTTTCTCGATCAATCGTTTGTTATGCTCATGAGGCATTAAAGGAGTCATAATTTCCAGCGTTCCGTGATCATAAGCCAACCGCGTGGTGCGATGATCTCCCATTTCTGCCAGTATAGTTTCAAAGGTATGCCAGCTAATATTAGGTAGTATCACCCGTTGGGAATTGCTGGGTGTTGTCGTCACCATAGGACTTAACCTCAGTTTTTTTACCAAGATATCAAGAAATTGCCTGGAGGTTGGCAAGACAAGACACTTCCAATAAGGGGTGTAAGGGTGTAGGGGTGTAAGGGAAAGACTTTTTCATGTGTTCTCGTGTACGGAGTTCATGACGGCTATTTAATATTTATTTGATACAGCAAATTTGATGTTGATGAGGTATAGCAATTGATTGAAAAAAAGTAATGAGTAATGAATAATTAGTAAGAAATTTACTTATTAAGTATTACTTATGACTTATGGTGTATCTCACTTACTTCAAAAGTGCTGTAAATAAGCTCTAAACTCTATAGTAATTTTTATGAGTATTATCGTCTTCGGCAGCATCAATATAGACTTAGTAGTTACAGCCCCTCGGTTGCCTGTTGCTGGTGAAACATTAACCGGAGAAGAATTTTTGAAAATTCCCGGTGGGAAAGGTGCAAATCAAGCAGTAGCACTGGCACGTCTAGGCATCCCTACCCACATGGTAGGGCGAGTAGGTGCAAACAGTTTTGGTGCAGAACTAATTCAACATTTGCAAGATACTGGTGTACAGACTAAAAATATCTTCGCTGATCAAAATGTTAGTTCGGGAGTAGCAATCATCACTGTAGATCATTGTGGTGAAAATCACATCATTGTGATTCCTGGTGCTAATGGACAAGTGAATCAAAAAGATGTAGAACGATTATCCCACCTATTACCGACCGCTACAGCACTACTGTTACAATTAGAAATTCCGATGACGGCGGTGGTAGCAGCAGCCAAAGCCGCACACCATGCCAACATTCCAATCATTTTAGATCCTGCCCCAGCACCATCTCATTTACCAGCAGAACTTTATCCCTTGGTGGATATTATCACACCCAATGAAGTAGAAGCCGGACAATTAGTAGGCTTTGCCGTCGATGGCAAGGAAACAGCAGCCCAAGCCGCCGGAGTGTTATTGCAAAGGGGAGTGAAAAATGCGATCGTCAAGTTAGGCTCTCAAGGTGCTATCTGTGCCACCTCTGAAGAAACTTTCTTTGTTCCAGCATTTACAGTTGATGCAGTTGATACTGTAGCTGCTGGTGATGCTTTTAACGGCGGTTTAGCAGCAGCACTATATCACGGACTTTCTTTGCGTCAGGCTGTTGTCTGGGGTACAGCAGCAGGTGCTTTAGCCGCTACAAAATTAGGCGCACAAACTTCATTACCTGATAAGTTTACCTTTGACGCGTTTCTGAAAGAAAGGGGAGTAGGGTAGAGGAGGTAGGGGGCAGGGGGCAGGGTGCAGGGGAGACAAGGGAGACAATCCAACAACCCTAAAAAACCGGGTTTCTGAACGAAAGATTAAGGTTTCTAATCTGAGGGATTTGCAGCCCTAAAAAACCGGGTTTCTGAACTAAAGATTAAGGTTTCTAAGCTGAGGGATTTGCAAGAAACCCGGTTTTTAACCGATGTGAGATCCCTAATTCCCAATATCCTCATTCCATAACTCAGGATTTTTACTAATAAAATCACTCATCATCGCTTCACATTCATCCAAATTGAGATCAATTACTTCTACGCCGTGGGATACCATAAACTCTTTCGCACCGGGAAAAGTTCTTGATTCTCCAGCAATGACTTTTTTGATACCAAACTGCACGACTGCCCCAGCGCATAAATAACACGGCATTAGGGTTGAATATAATGTTGTACCTCTATAGCTGCCAATTCTACCGGCATTACGGAGGCAATCGATTTCGGCATGGGTAACAGGATCACCATCTTGTACACGCTTGTTGTGTCCCTTGCCGAGAATCTTACCGTCTTTGACAAGAACTGAACCAATGGGAATACCTCCTTCTTGTCTGCCTTGTTTTGCTTCTTGAATGGCAGCTTGCATAAATTCATCCATAGCTTTCTTTCTCCTAAGTATGAACAAACAACTGGTATTAATGGATCATGATGGCGGTGTAGACGATTATTTAGCGACTATGCTGCTGTTGACTATGGAACATATTGAAGTTCTTGGTGTTGTAGTTACACCTGCTGATTGTTATGTGCAGCCAGCCGTTAGTGCTACACGTAAAATTATTGATTTGATGGGATTTTCTCATATACCAGTGGCAGAAAGCACTGTTCGGGGGATTAATCCTTTTCCGCGCTTATATCGGCGTGATTCTTTTATTGTTGACCATCTGCCTATTCTCAACCAAAACGAATTTGTGAATACGCCTTTGGTGACAGCAACCGGGCAAGATTTTATGGTGAAGGTTTTGCGGGAAGCATCACAACCAGTCACCCTCATGGTAACTGGGCCTTTGACAACGGTAGCTGTAGCTTTAGATAAAGCACCAGATATCGCCAGCAAGATTGAGAAAATTGTCTGGATGGGCGGTGCTTTAAATGTTCCTGGTAATGTGGAAAAAAGTCTGGAAGCTGGGCAAGATGGTTCTGCGGAATGGAATGTTTACTGGGATGCGGTTTCGGCGGCGCAGGTATGGCAAACCGAAATTCCAATTATTATGTGTCCTTTGGATTTAACTAATAATGTGCCGGTGACATCAGATTTAGTTCAGAAGATGGGAAAACAACGCCACTACCCTATTTCTGATTTAGCAGGACAATGTTATGCCCTAGTAATTCCCCAAGATTATTATTTTTGGGATGTGCTAGCAACCGCTTATTTAGGACACCCAGAATTTTATCAACTACGAGAATGGGAAACAGAAATTATTACGACTGGTATCAGTCAGGGACGTACTAAAGTTGTCTCTGGTGGACGCAAAATTTTGGCTATGGATAAAGTTGATAAAGATGCTTTTTACGCCTACATCTTAAAGCAATGGGCTAGGTGAAAGGGAACAGGCAACAGGCAATGGGGGAAAACTAAGCATACAGTTTGAGTAATGAGTAATGAGTAATGAGTAATGAGTAATGAGTAATGAGTAATGAGTAATGAGTAATGAGTAATGAGTAATGAGTAATGAGTAAATACCCATGACTTATTACTTGTTACTTCAAGAACGCGAAAAATAACTTTTCCCACTGCAAATTTTAGTCAGCCCGGAAATATTCCCTCAACCCTGTTCCAAATTTGATTCACTATCTGTAGAAGATAACATTACTGGTTGTTGGTATAGGGGAACTGTAAAGGTGACTGTAGAACCGAGTCCTTCACCGAGGCTGTAAAAATGTACTTCCCCACCCATAGCTTCTACTAGTTTTTGAGATATTGCTAGTCCCAAACCTGTGCCACCATACTGGCGAGTACGTGAACCATCTACTTGTGAGAATAGTTGAAAGAGTTTATCTTGTTGGTCTAGGGAAACACCTATACCAGTATCTGCTACTCTGACTCTTACCATTCCAGGAAATTGCTGTTCTGGACATTTTCCTTTGTGGAGGACGATATCCGCACTCACGGTAATACCGCCTTCGTGGGTAAATTTAATGGCATTACCGGTTAAATTCAACATGACTTGCAATAACCTTTGGTAATTGCCTTGGACAATGATGTCATCGGAAGTGGGAGGTAATTGCATCTGAAAGCTGAGGTTTTTGACTACTGCTTGGGGATACATGAAGTTTTCGACATCAGCAAATAGTTCATCTAGCTTGACAGGAGAGCAAACAAGCTCCATTTTCCCGGCTTCGATTTTGGCTATATCTAAAATGTCGTTAATAATATTCAACAAATGTAGAGATAGTTGGTGCGCTTCTTCTAAAAACTGATTTCTTTCTTCAGCATCGTCTGCCATGCCTTCTAAAATCAGCTTTAAGAAGCCAATCATGCCGTTGAGGGGGGTACGGATTTCATGGGAGACATTAGCGAGAAATTCACTCTTGAGGCGGGAGGCTTCTTCGGCTTTTTGTCTTGCGGCTTCTAGTTCTTTGTATAAGGTAGCATGAGCGATCGCAGTTCCTAATTGATCTGCTACTTCTGTGGCTAATTCTAGTTCTCCATCTGTTAACGGGCAACATTCATCTGGCAGATTAATGGCGATTAAAGCATTGGCTTGATCTTGATAGCAGGTAGCGACGACTAAAATCTTTTGTTGTGGACACAGATTATACCCTGGCACTTCCATCACCACAGGTTCTAGGGTAGCCAAGGCTTGAGCAAAGGCTGGTTCGGTGTTGATATCTATTTCTAACCCCAGCATGGAAGGCCGTTGCGGTTGATGATACTCTGCTATCACCCGCACCTTGGAGCTAGAAGGTTGATAAGGGCAAATAATACACCGTTCTAACTGCAATGCTTTGCCTAAACTATCAACTGTTTGTTGCCAGATGATATCTAAATCTAATGTGCGCCGGATATTTCTGGTAATTTTGTTGACTAGTTTTTGGTGTTTTTGCGATCGCAATTCTAAATCTATCTTTGGCTGTGAATTAATTGCTACATCTATTTCTTGAGTATTAACTTTAACTTGTAATAACCTACCCGTAACCAAAACTGTATTAGCAGTAGTACCCACAGGCGGAATAATCGGGCAAATTGCCAACTCCAACTCGAATAAATTGCGATCGTCCCTAAACCAGCATTGACACTTTTCAGGAACTAAACTGGTTAAAATGCGATCCAATCTTTCTAAATATGAATCCTGATCTACTGGGATAAACACTTGCTCGCTATTGCATTCATTTGCTATGCTTTGCGAGTTAATACCCAAAATATCAGTCTTCTGCCAATAAAAAGACAGGTAACGCCCTGTCCGATCCTGCATATATACCAACTCAGCACCGAGGGTTGGTAATAAGCCATCAGCTTTAGGGTTAATCGATTCCAGATTTTGGGAAAATATGTGTGGCAATTGGGAGTTGGCAGTAATAATCATTACATCGAGTTGGATAGATAAATGGCAACTCAAAACAGTTTTACTTAAACTAGGCAAAGCTTGGCATAAAAATTTACAGCTTCTACACACTGAGTATTGCGTATTTTAGCTGTTCTGGAATCTAGATTGACCAACTTTACAATTTTCGGCTGGATTCTTTACAGCCTATTCATGAAATGTCAATCATTCCATTCACCCCTCGGTGGAACGGGGATGCGATGAGGGGTGCGAGTTAGTTCATCATCTCTGAGAATTTCACCCCGCAACCATTGGCGAATCGCTACTTCAATTACCTTGCTCGGATCGTCAGTCAGATGCTGGATTTGCTCTAGTAAGTCCGAGTCGAGGCGGACAGCGATTTCTACCTTATCGGCTGATATAGATTCCGCATCGGTAGCTCTTTCTTTCATATTCATAGGTTTATATACTCAGGAACGGTCTTTTCACCAGCTTTGTAAAGCCTTTGTATGTACTGTTCGGGTTGTTTACTGACAAAATGTTAAAAGTTTATAGTTACATAGTTCCCCGAAATTTCATTAAACTAACAGCGTCAGGTAGCAATTGGCTATTTTTATAGCGGCTTCCAGAGCATCAGCTAGCAGTTTTGTCAGTAAATTAGAATATCAGGGCAATTACAGGTGGCAATTGACCATTATCTCTACACTATGTACTTATATATATTTATTGTACGCTTCCGGTTGATGAATACTAGCAGTGAAAAATAGACTTTATAGAGATTCTTAAAAAGTCTGTTGAGAATCTTTAAGATGGGGAATGGGGGCAGGGGGCAGGGCGCAGGGAGCAGGGAGCAGGGGAGACAAGGGAGACAAGGGAGACAAGGGAGACAAGGGAGACAAGGGAGACAAGGAAGATTTTACTCCAATGCCCAATGCCCAATGCCCCATCCCCAATGACTATTGACTAACTAGCAGCATCTTGGCAA
Organism: Aliinostoc maniaoense; assembly: GCF_058172895.1. Lineage (NCBI taxonomy): Bacteria > Bacillati > Cyanobacteriota > Cyanophyceae > Nostocales > Nodulariaceae > Aliinostoc > Aliinostoc maniaoense. The sequence continues at coordinate 1,869,970 of NZ_CP187952.1, forward strand.
AGAAAGCATTAAAATACATGAAGTAAATAGCTTTTTAACTTTGGTTGCTGCTTCAGCAAAGATTAGTATATGACTGACGTTCCCGCAGTTCGCATTCGCAATTTCTGTATTATTGCTCACATTGACCACGGGAAATCCACCCTTGCCGATCGCCTCCTCCAAGCCACGGGGACGGTTGAAGATCGGCAAATGAAGGAACAGTTTCTCGACAACATGGATCTGGAACGGGAGCGCGGCATTACAATTAAGCTGCAAGCTGCCCGGATGGACTATCAGGCTAAAGATGGTCAGCATTATGTCCTGAACCTGATTGATACTCCAGGCCATGTGGACTTTTCTTATGAAGTGTCGCGCAGTTTGGCGGCGTGTGAGGGGGCTTTATTGGTGGTGGATGCTTCTCAAGGTGTAGAAGCACAAACTCTCGCCAATGTCTATTTAGCCCTGGAACATAATTTAGAAATTATCCCTGTTCTCAATAAAATTGACTTACCTGGGGCAGAACCAGATAGAGTCATCAGCGAAATTGAGGAAATCATCGGACTCGATTGCAGTGGGGCAATTTTAGCCTCAGCCAAAGAAGGCATCGGGATAGATGAAATTTTAGAGGCGATTGTTGAACGCGTACCACCCGCACCAGATACCGTAGATCAACGCTTAAGGGCGTTAATCTTTGATAGTTACTACGATGCTTATCGGGGTGTAATTGTCTATTTCCGGGTGATGGATGGGAAGGTGAAAAAAGGCGATCGCGTTTATTTAATGGCTTCCGGTAAGGAATACGAAATCGATGAGTTGGGTGTCCTTTCCCCCACCCAAAAGCAAGTCGATGAACTCCATGCCGGGGAAGTGGGATATCTAGCCGCCGCTATTAAAGCTGTAGCCGATGCGCGGGTGGGTGACACTATTACCCTATCAAACGCCAAAGCTACAGAACCTCTCCCTGGCTACACCGAAGCTAACCCGATGGTGTTCTGTGGAATGTTCCCCATTGACGCAGATCAATTTGAGGATTTGCGGGAGGCTTTAGAAAAACTCCGCCTCAATGATGCCGCACTACACTACGAACCAGAAACCTCTAGCGCGATGGGGTTCGGTTTCCGGTGTGGTTTCTTAGGATTGCTGCACATGGAAATTGTGCAGGAACGCCTAGAAAGAGAATACAATTTGGATTTAATTATTACAGCCCCCTCTGTGGTTTATAAGGTAATCACAATCAAGGGTGAAGAACTGTATATTGATAATCCCAGCCACTTACCTGCACCTAATGATCGTGAACGGATCGAAGAACCCTACGTCAAGGTAGAAATGATTACACCGGAAGGGTTTGTGGGGACGCTGATGGAATTGGCGCAAAATCGCCGGGGTGTGTTTAAAGATATGAAATATCTCACCCAAGGACGTACCACCCTCACCTATGAGTTACCTTTGGCGGAAGTAGTCACCGACTTTTTCGACCAAATGAAATCGCGATCGCGCGGTTATGCCAGTATGGAATATCATCTAATTGGCTACCGTGAGAATCCCTTGGTGAAATTGGATATCATGATCAACGGCGATCCTGTGGATTCCTTAGCCATGATTGTTCACCGTGATAAAGCTTATAATGTGGGACGGTCAATGGCGGAAAAACTTAAAGAACTCATTCCCCGTCACCAATTCAAAGTTCCCATTCAAGCCGCTATCGGTAGTAAAGTCATCGCTAGTGAACACATCCCCGCCTTACGAAAAGATGTCCTCGCCAAATGCTATGGCGGTGATATTAGTCGTAAGAAGAAACTTTTACAGAAACAGGCGAAAGGTAAAAAGCGGATGAAATCTGTGGGAACAGTCGATGTACCCCAGGAAGCTTTTATGGCTGTGCTGCGTTTAGATCAAAGCTAAACCCATCGGAATACACTAGGATACAATTTGTTGCAAACTGTAGAGACGTTGTGATACAACGTCTCTACAAACATTTTTGATCATGTTAATTCGATATCTTGCATTACTGGAGATGGGGAAGTAAAATACTCCATTTAACTGGAGCATTAAGCAGCTACTCTAAGAGGTTGTTTGAAAAGTATTGTTATTAACACCAAAGTCTCTCTAACCTAACCCCCCTAGCCCCCCCTTCCCTACAAGGGAATGGGGGTTTTAAAGCCTCTCTCCTTGTAGGCTACTGTGTACACACAAGTCATCTGATCCCCCTAAATCCACGACACTGAGGGAGCCGGGAAACCCGTCCAACGCAGTGTCTCCCCTTAAAAAGGGGGACTTTGATTCTTGTTCCCCCTTTTTTAAGGGGGGCTAGGGGGGATAAAGTCATATTTTGCACTCAGCACAAGGATGTGTGTACACAGTAGCCTTGTAGGGGAGAGGTACCCTGCGGGAAGCAAGCTATGGAGAGGGGTTTTTAGTATCCTTGATGACTTTCTAAACATCCTCTAAGAACTTTCATCAGGATTAATAACTTTTGATCGGATTTTTCCACATAAGTGAGAAAAAGTCGGAAAATTTTAGTAAATTTACTTACTACAATTTCTACTCTCAAAAGTTTAAATTTTTATAAAGCAAATGTACTTTTAACTGGCTTAATCTTAGAAGCTAGGATATTTACTGAAGTTCGCTGGCAGGTGCAACCTCTCAACGGCTTCTCACCAGTGCAGGGTTTCTTAATTGGGAATTTTGTAGGGGTAAGCTGACTCTATGAAAATGCCTAACGGCGAACCTGCAAGGGTATGCGTGAATTGTGAATTGCTCAAAGCATCGGGGAGTCTAGTTCATGAAGATACTGGTACTAAGTTGGGAGTTTCCACCGAGGATAGTTGGCGGTATTGCGCGTCATGTCGCTGAATTGTACCCGGAACTAGTAAAATTAGGGCATGAAATCCACCTGATCACTGTAGAAGTTGGGAATGCTTCGATGTATGAAGTCGTGGAAGGAATCCATGTACATCGAGTTCCAGTTTCCCATAGCAATGACTTTTTTCATTGGGTAGTCAACCTTAATCAAAGCATGGGACATCATGGCGGCAAGTTAATTTTAGAGGAAGGTAACTTTGATTTAATTCATGCCCATGATTGGCTAGTGGGAGATGCAGCGATCGCACTTAAGCATACCTTTAAAATTCCCATGATTGCTACTATTCACGCTACTGAATATGGACGCTACAACGGGATTCATAACGATGTTCAAAGCTACATTCACGGCAAAGAAAACTTACTTGCTTTCAATGCTTGGCGAATTATCGTCTGTACTGACTATATGCGTCAGGAGGTAGAGCGAGCCTTAGCTAGTCCTGGGAATAAAATCGATGTGATTTATAATGGTATCCGCCCAGAAAAGAAAAAACATCACGAAGACTTTCACGCTCAAGATTTTCGCCGTCAATTCGCCGCCGACTATGAGAAAATAGTCTACTACGTGGGACGCATGACTTACGAAAAAGGTGTGTCAGTGTTAATGAATGCCGCCCCCAAGGTATTGTGGGAAATGGGGGGTTATGTGAAATTTGTGATTGTTGGTGGTGGCAATACAGACAACCTCAAACGCCAAGCTTGGGACTTGGGAATATGGGATAAATGCTACTTTACCGGCTTTCTTTCGGACGAATATTTAGATAAATTCCAAACTGTAGCTGATTGTGCTGTTTTTCCCAGCCTTTACGAACCCTTTGGGATTGTAGCTTTAGAAAGCTTTGCCTCACGAGTTCCTGTAGTGGTTTCCGATACAGGCGGCTTCCCGGAGGTTGTGCAGCATACTAAAACGGGGATAGTTACCTCTGTAAATGATCCTGATTCTTTGGCATGGGGAATTTTAGAAGTACTGCGAAATCCTGGTTATTGTCAATGGCTAGTTGATAATGCCTATGCAGATTTAGAACACCGCTTTAGCTGGCCAAAATTAGCCAAACAGACTGAAAATGTATATGTGAGCGTCATGCAAGAGCGATCGCAAGTTGACTGGTAAACAGTCAATCAATTTTAGATTTTGGATTTTAGATTTTAGATTGACTGCACCCGTGAAAAGGAGGGGAGCAAGGGAAGCTCTCACCCACGATTCCACTTGGTTTTGAATCTGATTATTTTAATAATTCGTAATTGCAATTAATATTGATTACGAATTACGAATTAGCTCGCCGCTTTAACATTTGAGTTAAGCGATCGCGTAATAACACTTCCTGCTGACTATCTTCTAAGATTTGAGAAAGGATAATCGCTCTTTCATAAAAATTCTGGGCGGTGGGATAATTACCTAACTGCTCGTAAAGTTGGGCATAAGATTGGAAAGATTTTAACTGTTCTGGGAGATTTTGTAATTCTTGTGCCAGAATTAAACGCTGTTGCAGTAATTCTAAAGCGCGCTCATAACGTCCGACAGCAGAGTGTGCGGTGACTAAACCATCAATGGCGCGGATTTGGTTGGTGCGATCGCGGTTCATCCTGGCCATTCCCATTGCTGCGCCGTAGGTGGCAATGGTATCTTGATAATTGCCAGCCGCTAGATAAGTATCTCCTAAATTATTTAAAGTATTGAGTTCACCTTGTAAATCACCACTACGGCGGCGGTAGATTAAAGCGGTTTCATACAGTTTAATTGCTTTGTTGTAATCTCCCTGTCTAGCGGATACCAAACCCAAATTACTCAGAGATAATCCTTCACCTTCTATATTTTTGACATTGCGGGCAATTATTAATGCTTCCTCCAGAGTTTTACCGGCGGGGATGGGTTCACCGACTTGTAAGAATAAAGTCCCGATATTATTTAAGGCAAAAATCTGAGATTGAAAGTCTTGGGTATCTCGTGCGATCGCTAAATGTCGGCGTAACGCATCTTCACCTTCTTTGTAACGTCCCAATCGAATATAAGCCTTTGCTAGTAAATCATACGTTAAACCTTTAGCTCTCAAGTCCCCAATCAAGTGATAAATTTTCAGTGCTTCCAAACCAGAATCAATAGCTTTTTCAGGGTAGCCGCTAGCATATTGCTGTTGACTAACACGTAATAACGCGTCTGCATCATCTCTAGATTGTCGTCCAAAAGAACTATTTAATGGACGATGCAATTGTTCAGTAATATCAACTGCATTCGCCACCACAGGATTAAACAGTACAGCTAAAAGTAAAAAGTAAGAACTAAAAAATTGATATTTGTTCACCAACCCAAAGCTTGCAGTTTTACGGGTGGAAAATAAATTTAAAACCGTATGCTTTTGTCTCATAAAACTTACCCCTGGAATTTCGCAGAAGATTATTCTGCTATTATAAACACAGGTAAATTACGGATATATACTGAGGCTATGATTTGACTAAATCTTCTCCCAAGTATATTTCGCGGATGTCTGCGGGTAATTTGTCCTCTAGCATACGATAGCCTTCCTGGAGAAAATTGGCTACTTCAGGAGGCGTAATTTTTTCCCCTTCAGCTTGCAGATAAGCGGCAATACGGGTTTCACTCCAATGGAAAGTTTGAGCCATCAACACCATTAATCTTAAAATGGGCGGTAGTTGGTCTAATGCCTGTTCGACATAGCACCATAATGGCGGTGAAGTAGCTTGTAGGGAATAATGTATAGATTCCGTTGGTGGTAGTTGAATTTCATTAATGCAGACAGCCGTGATATTAATCAGCCAATTTTGCAAAGTTAAACCTTCCTGCCCTGGTAAGGGGTTTTTTAAATCGAGTCCGCCGAGTTCATAATAGATATGTCGCCAAGTCAGAGCAAAAAGATAGTCAGCTTGTACAGGCGATCGCGCCGAATGTTGAATCAAAGTGTAAACTATAGGGCTATAACGGCAAAAAATCACTGTAAAGTACTTGCCAGCATCGGGATGATGCTGAAATAGATCCAGCAGTTCTTGGTCACTATGATGAAACAGTGACTTAACGATAGGGTGGTTGGTTTCAGGAAAATGGGGAATTTGCATAAATCTTCCGGTGGATAGTAGTTAAGATATTATTAGCCATAAAAGTTTGATCAGGGGTAGTTTGAAAATCCTCGGCTTCACCTCTTGCTTAAAGAATCGTAAAACATTAAGTCTTCATGAGTCATGATGCTATCAAAATTGTTAAATACATCACAAAATTTCCCGGTAAAATTTTAGTATTATTTGGAAAGATACATCAGTATTGACCAGCCAAAGTGTTGACGAAGAAAGGCAGAGGGCAGAGGGCAGAGGGCAGAAGGAAAGAAAAATGCTTGTTGGGTTCAAGCCCCGCCCTTTGTGGGTGGTTTTTTCCCTGCTGCCTTGCTTTTCACTAGGTGTAACCATTCCCTCTGTATTTAACACAGGTGTTTTCCATTAAAGATATCTTGAAGATTGTGACTATCTCGGATAAAAGTCCTGAGATAACACTGATGTAAAAGTAAAAAGTGATGTGTTACAGCCACTTTAGTTGCTGGCAATTTGGAATTAATTCTTGTGAAAGATGAAAATTCCCCAAAAATCTGTAATAATACTCACCTAAATTTATTGCTTAAACATGGTTAATGTCAGATAGCTGAATTATTTGTGAGAGCAGAGAGAATTGTGATCTTGCACAATTTTTTCAAATCACATATGACTGCTATAGCCATAAAAAAACACAATAATTCTAGGCACAGTGAGATAAACTACTGCATCTAAATATTAGTAGCTTATCTATCCATGAGTATGAGCAACTAATTGACCCCCATTCAGATAAATGTGGGGAAATCTTGTGATAGCAACCCAGAATATATTTACTCAACCTTCATTCTAAATCTAGTTTCAAGGAGCAGAAACCATATGGCAAATCTTAACCATACTGAACAAACTAACAAACAATTATTAGCTAGCTATTGTGGTATTATTTTCGGTGGATTTGGGGTGCATAAATTTATTTTAGGATATGCTCCCGAAGGTTTTATTATGTTAGTTATATCCTTGGTTGGGGGAACTTTTTCTTATGGTATGACTTTATTAATTATGCAGATAGTTGGCTTAATTGAAGGCATGATTTATTTAAATAAAACCCCTGAACAATTTGTGAATACTTACATAGTTAATAAGCAGGGTTGGTTTTAGAGGTTGTTTGAAAACTTATTGGCTATGACTTTCAATACTCATGAAAAAGGGGTTTAAGGGTGTAGGGGTGTAGGGGTGTAAGGGAAAGAGTTTTTTATGTGTTCTCATGTACGCGGTTCATGGCCGCTACTTATGTAATGAGTAATAGGATTTACTTATTACTCATTACTCATTACTTATTACTCATTACTCATTACTCACTACTCATTTAACTTGTAATCTTGACAATTAACTAAGGGTCATATGTTGAACTTTAAACCTAAGTATCTAACCTGGGTAATATTTTTATTGCTGGGAATGGGCTATGTTAGTGTTATGTCTAACATCGAAATTCACTATTTTCTCAAAAGCTTAATTATCTTCTTGCCAATTCAGGTTGTGACTGTGATTTATGCAACCGCTAAACTTTGGGGGATGAGGAATAGTGAGGGAGGAGGGGAGCAGATACCCCATGCACATTGACTAATGGCCAATGATCAATGACCAATGACTAAATTTAATGTATTTGTATTGAGTAATAGTTACAGATTTCGCTACGCTCAAGTTAGAGATGCTTTTAAATAAAAGTCATAATTCTTATAGCGAATCTCAACACTTGCCATGCAACTTGTCCCAAAAACTCAGCTTGATCAAGAACAGACCCCAACTAGAGAAAAAATTCTGTTAGATGTTGGGGGTATGAAGTGTGCTGGTTGTGTGAGTGCAGTAGAAAAACAACTCACCCAATATCCAGGAGTCTTGAGTGCTTGTGTGAACCTAGCTACAGAGGTAGCGGTTATCGAGTCGGAAACTGGTGCAGTAGATGCAGAAAAACTGTCCGAGAAATTGACAGCCAGTGGGTTTCCTACCCAAACCCGCACAGCTAGGGACAAAATAGCAGGCAAATCGACTTTAGCCGATCCCACAGAACGACACCGCCAACAAATGCGTAGTGCGTGGCAACAATTAGCGATCGCCGCTATGCTATTGTTCTTCTCAGGGATCGGACACTTGGGTGATTTTGGCAACCCTGTGTTAACTCTACTCAATAACATTTGGTGGCATTTTGGTTTAGCTACCTTAGCCTTATTAATTCCTGGTAGACCGATTTTTATTGATGGCTGGTTGGGGTGGCGGCGCAATGCACCCAACATGAATACCTTAGTGGGTTTAGGAACTCTTACCGCCTACACCGCCAGCGTCGTGGCTTTGTTTTTTCCTCAACTCGGTTGGGAGTGCTTCTTTGACGAACCCGTGATGATGTTGGGTTTTATCTTGTTGGGAAGGACTCTAGAACAACAAGCCAGAGGTAAAGCTGCTGAGGCCTTTAGACAACTCTTAGCACTCCAACCCCAAATAGCTAGATTGATCCCCAACCCAGATATACAAAATATAGGATTAGCAAGCAATACTATCGAAATTCCCGCCGCACAAGTCAAAATTGGGGAATGGGTGCAAGTTTTACCAGGAGATAAAATTCCGGTAGATGGGGAAGTGCGTTTTGGACAGACAACCGTAGATGAGTCCATGCTGACGGGAGAAGCTGTACCCGTAATTAAACAGCCTGGAGATATAGTCAGTGCAGGTACAATTAACCAATCTGGGGCGATCGCTATTCAAGCCACCCGTACCGATGCTGATACTACCTTAGCCCATATCGTCGCCTTAGTAGAAGCAGCCCAAACCCGCAAAGCTCCAGTCCAGAAATTAGCCGACACCGTAGCAGGTTACTTTACCTACGGTGTATTAACAGCATCATTCTTGACATTTATCTTTTGGTATGCTTTCGGAACGCGGATTTGGCCGGATGTGATCACCACTGGCACAGCAATGATTAGCCACGCTGCACATAGTACCCATCACCTCCTACCGGAGATGAATCCCGTCTCTACACAATCGCCACTATTAATTAGTTTAAAACTAGCGATCGCCGTTATGGTCGTCGCCTGTCCCTGTGCTTTAGGACTCGCCACACCCACAGCCATCTTAGTTGGTACAGGCATAGGTGCAGAAAAGGGTTTATTAATTAAAGGTGGCGACGTTTTAGAAAAAGTCCACCAACTCAACACCGTAGTCTTTGATAAAACCGGGACACTCACCACAGGTAATCCCCAGGTTACTGATTGTTTAGGGATTGGAGACTGGGAATTAGGGGAGGGGGGAGACAAGGTAGACAAGGTAGACAAGGTAGACAAGGGAGAAATATTTACCCCCATGCCCCATTCCCCATTCCCCATTCCCCATGCCCCATTCCCCATGCCCCATTCCCTAATCCAACTAGCTGCCGCCGTGGAAAGTGGTACTTATCATCCTCTAGCTAAGGCTATTCAGCAGGAGGCACAGCGATTACAGTTAGTGATTCCAGAGGCGCAAGACTTTCACACTGAGCCGGGATTGGGTGTGTCGGCACTGGTGAATGGTGACACCGTACTTTTGGGGAATTGGGAATGGTTGAGTTGGCATGGAGTAGTGATTGATGATACAGCACAACAGATGGCTAACCGACTAGCAACCGAGGGTAAAACTGTTGTGGGTGTGGCGGTGGCTGGAACTTTAGCAGGTGTGATTGGGGTGCAAGATACCCTAAGAAATGATGCCCACAGCACCGTAGAACAATTGCGCCAGATGGGTTTGCGGGTGATGCTCTTAAGTGGCGATCGCCCAGAAGCCGCTAGTGCGATCGCCCAACAGTTAGGTATAGATCACACCGATGTGATTGCAGGTGTTCCCCCCAGTAAAAAAGCCAGTGTCATTCAAGACATCCAAACTCAGTTTCAGCACCATGTTGCCATGATTGGTGACGGCATCAATGATGCACCCGCATTATCTCAAGCTGATGTCGGCATTGCTTTACATTCAGGTACAGATGTAGCAATGGAAACAGCCCAAATAGTTTTGATGCGCGATCGCTTAAGTGATGTTGTGCAAGCAATTTCTCTAAGTCGTGCCACCTTCAATAAAATCCGTCAAAATTTATTTTGGGCTTTTGCTTACAACACCATTGGTATCCCTCTAGCAGCAGGAGTCTTATTACCACATTGGGGTTTTGTCCTCAGTCCCTCCGGTGCTGCGGCTCTGATGGCCTTTAGCTCTGTCAGTGTCGTCACCAATTCCGTATTATTACGCCGTTTAGCCCCTCGCTAGGTAACATTACAGCATCAATGTAGTTTGTACCATCTCAGGTTAAACTAAATCATAACTATATGTTCAGCATCTCATCAAATCTGTTGTCACTCCTGCAAGAGTGACAGTAGTTTACAAAGTAGAATAAATTCCGTTCTACTTTGTCTGTGTAAATATAGCGGTTGTCATTGGCAGAAAATACACTACTCCAGTCCAATAGGGTGGAAATCAAGATACCATTCTCAATCGTTCAAAACCTGAAAATACAATTATTTTGACTTTTGACTTTTGAGTTTTTACTTCCACATAGGGGTGCTACCCACTAGTAGAGTGTATTGCACACAAGCGAGAAACGCTATTCTGTAATGCTGCACAACATCCAACATCAGACTGTAGTGGGCGAGAATGGCAAGCAATAATACCCAACAACTTAGAATTAATCAAAATGTCCATGATTTTGGTAACGAATTATCAACATCAGCAGAAACTCATGAAAGTCATCTACTAATTCTGGAAGATGATCAAGGTCGTAAAGAATTTACCTTGGAAAATCCTGTCTATTCTCTTGGTAGAGACAGGGAATCTAATATCCGTTTAGTCTCTCAATTTGTTTCTCGTCGCCATGCTACATTGGTGAGACTACCCAGACAACATAACAATCAAAGCTATTATTACCGCATTGTCGATGGTGATGGCAAAGGTAAAGTTAGTGCCAATGGCTTCATGATTAACGGGCGCAAAATGTCAGCCCACGATTTACAAAACGAAGATGAAATTGTTTTTGGCCCTAAAATAAGAGCTATCTATTATTTGTTAAAAAATACCCAGCGTTCTGGACAAACAGATTCCAGTGAGTATGATATTACACTGATTAATCCCGGTATGGCTGATGACATAGAGGAGATTTAAATCAGTTATCAGTCATCAGTCATCAGTCAAAATGGATGATATCCCTCAACTTACTTTGCTAATCGTAGAGTACCTCTCTCCTTGTAGGAGAGAGTTCATTGCAGTCATATTGAAATGGAGTATTATCCCGCTAAACTTTCGATTAAATGCCAATAGCGACTCCCTTCAATTTCTTGTCTCATAACATCAAACATTTCTCGACAGTGATTATTAATGCGGAGTGGTAATTCCTCATTTTTAATCACGATAGTCATTTTAGTTTCTGTTTCTGTAGCTGTTGATTTATCAATCAGCACTTCCACTTTAATTAATTGGGAAACTGCAACAGTTCCCGGAATCTCACGGGCTAGAATGTAATCGCCTGTGTAGTATTGAATTTCCAAATCAAAGTTCTGTAACAAATCTAGAACTAATGGCTGGAGATCCTCAATATTAACCCCAATAATAAATGAACACGTATAGCGAGCCATAATAGCCCCACACCTTCTAACACTGCGTCCATCCTATAATACTGAAGTCACTAAACAGCAACTAGTTGTAGATTAATTACACAAAAAATCCTGTATCTCTTGGCTGCTGCCAGAAGGTAGACATTTACCTAAAATTTAAGCTAAAGTTGTAATGAGTTTGTTTTAGATGAAAGTGTGGTGAGGCAAAGATCAGAAAATTATCCCCACAATCACCTCAAACCCGAATTTCCTCGACATTCCCCAGGAGTAGTACAGGTGTAAAGACAAAATTGTAGTTCTGTAGTTCCCTGGTAGATACACAGCCACCATCAACTCGAACTGGGAAAACTCCTTTGATAGTGAAGTAGATTTAAATATGCAGAAACAGGCAGTATCCACAAAACCCATTCGTTCTTTAGAAGATGCACTTGAACGGTGTCAAATCCTAGGTATGCGGGTAAGCCGTCAACGTCGCTTTATTCTAGAACTACTATGGCAAGCTAATGAACACCTTTGTGCCAGAGAAATTTACGATCGCCTCAACCAAGAAGGTAAGGAAATCGGTCATACATCTGTATATCAGAATTTAGAAGCACTATCAAGTCAGGGAATTATTGAGTGCATTGAACGCTGTGATGGACGCTTATACGGCAATATTAGCGATGCTCACAGTCATGTTAATTGTGTAGATACTAATCAAATTCTCGATGTTCATATTGAACTACCAGAAGAACTTATCCGTGAAGTTGAACAAAAAACGGGTGTAAAAATTACTGAGTATACAATCAACTTCTACGGCTATCGCAGTCCCCAGGAAAGTTAAAAGGGAACAGCAAACGGGGAACGGGCAACAGGGTTATACCAATTCTCTATGAAGTTGCACCAAATCAATGATGTAGAGACGTTGTATGCAACGTCTCTACTTTATCAAGAAACGGTATTAGGATGTGTTAGTTTGATCTGAATGAAATACAGACCTAACCCCTAACCCCTTCCCTTGTAGGGAAGGTGAATAAAAGTTAGTAGATTTATTAAGTAGAACAGGGTAAATAATTAAAGGTTTGTAGTCAGAACTTTAGTTCTCTCTACGTTCTCTACGAGAGGCTACGCCAACGCGTAGCGTCTCGTAGACAGACGCTCCGCGTTCGCGCAGCGTCCCGCAGGGAACAAATAAGGACTAAAGTCCTTACTACGAACTCAATCTTAGCCCTTTTATATTACTTAACATAGTTCATTTCTTTCAACTCCTTGTACTTATGTTTCCTCAGATTGATAATATATTTTTGCGCCAAATGGCTTCGGGCGATCGCCTGTTTTTACAAGTCTATAAGTTCATCGGTTCTTACCCTGGAAAAAAGGTTTATATTCAATCTAATCTCCACGGTGCGGAAATCTCTGGTAATGCGGTTATTCATCAATTGATTGAGTTTTTGTTGTCGGTTGATGCTGCTGATTTAATTGGCGAGGTTTGGTTAGTTCCTGTGTGCAATCCAATGGGAGTTAATGAACGCGCTCAACATTTTTCTCCTGGCCGTCATTGTGCTTATGAATATAAAGACTGGAATCGCATTTTTTGGGATTATGAAAAACACAATAATAATTTGTTGGCTTTTGCTAAGTCTCAAATTCATGCAGATTTAGCAACTATTCGCCAGAATTATTTAAGTATTATCAAAGAGCAATTTGCTCGCAATTTCGAGGAAATTAATTCACTTCATAGTGTTCCCTACAGTGAAAGATTTCGCTATCAACTGCAATCTATTAGTCTCGATGCTGACTATTTAATTGATTTACATAGTTCTAATAATCAAGGTTTAGACTATGTTTATTACTTCCGCGATCGCAATGAAAGCGCGAAGTATTTTTTACTAGATTTTGGTATTCTTCTTGATAAATATGATGGTGATGCTTTTGATGAAGCTTTTATTAAACCTTGGTTGGCTTTAGAAGATTGTTTTCAACAGTTGGGTAGAGAAGTTAAATTTGATATCGAAGCTTGGACATTAGAATTAGGTGCGGGTATGCAAATGAATCCTGATTCGGTGGCTAAAGGTGTGGCGGGTGTGAAAAATTATTTAATTCAAAAAAATATGTTGCCAAATCTCCCTTCTACTCAAGCTCATGAAATGTATTTTGCTAAGAGTAGTAACCGAGAAAAATATTATGCGATCGCAGGTGGCATGATTCAATCTAGAGTTGCTTTAGGTACAAATGTCAAAGCAGGCGACAAACTCTATCAAATTCTCAGTTTCAATAAGGAAAGTCAGCTACCGACAGTCATGGATGTCTGCGCTGCGGAAGATGGCTTAGTTTTTGATGTCTCCACCAATCAAGCTGTAAATCAAGGTGAGTTTGTTTTGGGGTTAATTCATTAGTTGATAATTGTTAATAATCACTGAAGTTGAAATTATAGTCATTTTTAAGATGAATACATATTCTAGATGATTTGTAAATTACTGTAATTTTTATCAAAAAACACAAAATTGAATGAAAAACAATCCCCTACAAGAAAGATAATTTTAATAACGGGAGTGTGTTCCGATATCATTTTTTTGCAAATGAGAGCAAAATATATTTAGTATTAGATTAAACTAAGATTAAGTAGTGAACAGTATTGGCAAACAGTTTTGATGTTTTTATTCGGGGATTTAGAGCCGCTTTCATTGAGCTTGCAGCAATTGATATGGTGTTTTGTCCTCGTATTTAACTGATAACTGATAAAGACTAGTTCCCCACACCTGTTAGGGTGAATTAATGTTGTTTTGAATCTTTTCGTAAAGACTTATACCTATTAAATCCAAACTATAAAAAGATAACGGTGGGACTGACAGTGACTAGTATTGATAATGACATTCTATCTCTTTCGGAAGCGGTATCGATTCCCCAAGCTCCTCCTGAGTTTAAATCAGGTTTTATTGGCATTATTGGCCGTCCTAATGTTGGTAAATCTACGCTAATGAATGAATTAGTCGGTCAAAAAATTGCTATTACTTCACCAGTGGCACAAACCACCCGCAACCGTTTAAGAGGAATTGTCACAACACCAGAGGCACAATTAATTTTTGTCGATACCCCAGGAATCCACAAACCCCATCATCAATTGGGGGAAGTATTAGTACAGAATGCTAAAATAGCAATTGATTCGGTGGATGTAGTGCTATTTGTAGTAGATGGTACAGTAGCTTGTGGCGCAGGCGATCGCTTTATTGCTGAATTACTAATTAACACTTCCACACCAGTAATTTTAGGTGTCAATAAAATTGATCAACAACCTGAAAATTCCCAAAATATTGATGCTAGTTATCAACAGTTAGCAGCTAACCATGAATGGCCGATAGTCAAATTTTCTGCCATCACTGGTGCAGAATTACCCCAACTACAAACATTATTAATTGAACATTTAGATCATGGGCCGTTTTACTATCCCCCTGACTTAATTACCGACCAACCAGAACGGTTTATCATGGGTGAGTTAATTCGAGAACAGATTTTGCTGCTGACGCGTGAAGAAGTTCCCCATTCTGTAGCGATCGCCATTGATAAAGTAGAAGAAACACCAAGCATTACCCGTGTTCTGGCTACCATCCACGTTGAACGCGACTCCCAAAAAGGCATTCTCATCGGTAAAGGCGGTTCAATGCTCAAAGCCATAGGTAGTTCCGCACGAGAGCAAATTCAAAAACTAATTTCTGGTAAAGTTTATCTAGAATTATTTGTCAAAGTCCAACCCAAATGGCGACATTCTCGCGTCAGGTTAGCTGAATTGGGGTATAGGGTGGAAGAATAAATTTTAGTCAACAATCAACAGTCAACACTAGCCTTCAACAAGAATTATGTCTTTTAATGCTGGCTATAGCTTAAATCTGCCGAAAGATGCTGCACCGTTGCGGGTGTTGATTGTCGAGGATGATCCGATGATGCAACTGGGGTTAGAACAGTCCTTGATGGTGCATCCCCAGTTAGAAATTGTCGGACAAGCAGAAGATGGTTATTTAGGTGTACAAGCAGCACTCAAACTAAAACCGGATTTAGTGGTGATGGATATTGGTTTACCCCGATTAGATGGAATTGCAGCCACACAACAAATCAAAGCTGCACTTCCCCAAATCCATGTCGTGATGTTGACATCCCACCAAACAGAAACAGAAATTATCGCTGCCCTATCTAGCGGTGCAGATGCTTATTGTATCAAAGGCGCGACTGTAGAGAGATTATTAAATGCGATCGCTGCTGCCGTTGATGGTGCGACATACCTCGATCCGCTAATTGCACGGCGAGTTATTGATCATCTCAAACCACCCACACCAAAGGGAAATACAGCTAATTTATCAGGACGTGAGTTAGAAGTATTAAAACTGATGGTAGAAGGTTTGAGTAACCCAGAAATAGCGGAAAAACTCTATCTAAGTCCTAACACCGTCAAAACTCACGTCCGAGGGATTATGAATAAGTTAGCAGTAGATGACCGTGTGCAAGCTGCGGTTGTAGCTTTGCGTTCTGGCTTAGTTTGACACTCCTCAGCCTAAAGGCATGAGGATTCTTGCTTCATCCGTCCTCCCTAGAAACCTGAATATAAAATATTCAAGTCTCCCCGTTTGGATACGTCCACAAGCACACACGGACTGCCCGACCGCGTTTGAAACGATTTCTTCAATTTTTGCTTTACTCCCACATTTATCAGCCACTGCGCTGGACGGGTTTCCCGGCATAAAGCAAGTGGCGGTACAAGATTTAGGATTTTTACTACCAGGGTTCGGATGTCTTCGACAAGCCAAGCCGAAGGCTTGTCTACAGGAGTTGTCCGCTTGACCTACTTCGTTTTTTATGTGTGCGCTTTACCGCTAAAAATATCATATCACGAAAGCCGTCCTAGAAGGACGGGGAACTTTAAACCCATTTTTCTGGTAATCAAAAGACATTTCACTGCTGATACTAATTGTATAAAACTTGGTAGGTATCTGGGAATAATAACTCTGGTATCTCATTTTTTTCAATATGATTAGTGTTCCCGGATATATCTTTAAAGAAGAACTTTACAACGGTTCTAGAACCTTAGTGTATCGAGCAGTTCGAGAAACTGACTTATTCCCTGTAGTTATTAAACTGCTAAAAAATCCCTATCCCAGCTTCCGGGAATTGGTACAATTTCGCAATCAATACACCATTGCTAAAAATCTCCAATTACCTGAAATTATCCAAATCTATAGCTTAGAACCATATCATAATGCTTATGCGTTAATTATGGAAGACTTTGGGGGCATATCTCTCAAAGAATGGGTGAATCAGTACGAAGCAAACTTATCTCTCAGTGATTTTTTATTAATAGCGATCGCCCTATGCCATACCTTAGATACACTCTATCGCGCTTACATTATTCATAAAGATATTAAACCAGCCAATATTTTAATTAATCCAAACACCAAACAAGTAAAATTAACTGATTTTAGTATTGCATCGTTATTATCGAAAGAAACTCAAAGCTTGATCAATCCCAATGTTTTAGAAGGGACATTAGCTTATATTTCTCCCGAACAAACGGGACGGATGAATCGGGGGATTGATTATCGTACAGACTTTTATTCTTTCGGTGTGACTTTTTATGAATTACTTACAGGAGAGTTACCATTTCCATCAAATGATCCAATGGAACTCATACATTATCATATTGCTAAAACTGCACCTTTAGTCAATGAAATTAATCCCAATATTCCCTTTGTCATCTCAAAAATAATTAATAAGTTGATGGCGAAAAATGCCGAAGACCGCTATCAAAGTGCTTTGGGATTAAAGTATGATTTAGAAAAATGCTTGTTTCAACTCAAAGAATTTGGCAGAATTGAAGATTTTACAATTGCCCAAAAAGATGTGTGCGATCGCTTCATTATTTCTGACAAACTTTATGGCAGGGAAACGGAAGTAACAACCCTACTACAAGCCTTTGATCGAGTCAGTCAGGGTGCAACGGAAATGATGCTAGTAGCAGGATTTTCCGGGATTGGTAAAACTGTTGTAGTCAACGAAGTTCATAAACCCATTGTCAAGCAACGGGGTTATTTTATTAAAGGTAAATTTGACCAATTTAACCGCAATATTCCCTTGAGTGGATTTGTACAAGCTTTTCGAGATTTAATGGGACAATTGTTAACAGAAAATGATGCTCAAATCCAGGCATATAAGCGACATATTTTAGCGGTTCTTGGTGAAAACGGACAGGTAATTATTGAAGTTATACCCGAATTAGAATGGATTATTGGGCAGCAACCACCCGCCATCGAATTACCAGGTAATGCTGCCCAAAACCGATTTAATTTATTATTTCAAAAGTTTGTGCAGGTATTCACAACTAAAGAACATCCCTTAGTCATATTTTTAGATGATTTGCAATGGGCAGATTCAGCATCTTTAAACTTGATGCAGTTGTTGATGAGTGAATCAGATAGCGCATATTTATTATTAATTGGCGCGTATCGAGACAATGAAGTTTCAGCCGCCCATCCCTTGATGCTAACTTTAGCTGAAATTATTAAGTATCAAGGCACAATAAATACTATTACCCTCACACCGTTGAGTAATCTGAGCTTAAATTTACTCGTGGCAGATACCCTCAAATGCTCACCAATAATTGCTCAACCATTAACTCAATTAGTATATCGAAAAACCGAGGGCAATCCATTTTTTAGTACGCAGTTTCTCAAGGCATTGTATGAAGATAAACTAATTACATTTGACTGGGAAGGGAGAAATTGGCAATGTGATATTAGTGCAGTCAAAGCCTTAGCAATTTCTCATGATGTAGTTGAATTTATGGCTGTGCAACTGCAAAAACTACCACCATCAACACAAAATATTTTGCAGCTAGCTGCTTGTATTGGGAATCAGTTTGATTTAAAAACATTAGCTTTAGTTTCTGAACAATCTATAGTAGAAACAGCAAATTGTTTATGGAATGCTTTGCAGTCAGGGTTGATTTTACCCCAGACGGAGATTTATAAGTTTTTTGTGAGTGCAGAAAACCAAGGTGTGAATCAAGAGAATGGAGAAATTTTTGTTTATAAATTCCTGCACGATCGCGTCCAACAAGCGGCTTACTCATTAATCCCAGAAGCGCAAAAACAGACAACCCATGTCAAAATCGGTCGTTTACTGTGGGAAAACACCCCAGAAGCCGAATTAGAGGAACAGGTTTTTGCGATCGCCAATCAGTTAAATATTGGCATTGAACAATTCCATGAACCAACAGAACGCCATGAACTATCCTGCTTAAATTTCATGGCTGGGAAAAAAGCCAAAGCTTCAATTGCATATAACGCTGCACTAGCTTACCTGAAAATCAGTATTCAATTACTATCCACTAACCCTTGGCAATCTGACTATGATTTCACCTTAAGCTTATATAACGAAGCTACCGAAGCCAGTTATCTCAGTGGCGAGTTGGACTTAATGGAAAACTTTGCTCAGGAAGTTTTACAACAAGCCAAAGCAGTCATTGATACAGCCAAAGTCTACGAAGTCAAAATTGATGCTTACACCTCCCAGGGTCAATTATTGGCAGCTATTGATACAGCCATGCAATTTTTGCAGCCAATGGGGATTGAGTTTCCCCAAACTCCCACAAATGGAGATTTTGTTGAGGGTTTACAAGCAATACAAACTCACCTCCAAGGTAAAACAGTAGCCGAGTTAGCTGATTTACCAGAGATGCAGAATCCAGAATTACGTACAGCGTTACGTGTGTTAGTGAAACTAACTACTCCTGCTTATATGGCAAAACCGGAACTTCATCGCTTGGTAGTGTTGAAGAAAGTTATTCTGTCCATACAATACGGAAATTGTTCTGCTTCTGCTTTAGGTTACTCAGGGTATGGACTCATGCTTTGTGGCCAGACAAATACTATCTCCACAGGCTATGAATTTGGTAAGTTAGCTTTGCAAATCCTGTCTAAGTTTCCAGAACGGGAATATGAAGGAATCATCATGTTTGTCGCTCATAATTTTATTATCCACTGGCAAGACCCAGTTAAAGCAACACTTCATCCTTTCCTACAAACCTATGCCAGTGCATTAAATAGTGGTGATTTGATCTATGCTGCTTATACAGCTTTTGGTTATTGCCAACACGCTTACTTTGCTGGTCAAGAATTAACTAAATTAGCTGATAATTTAGAAATTTATGGGACAGCAATGGAAAAAAATCATCAAAGAAACGCACTTAATTATAATAATATTTATCATCAAGTCGTCCTGAATTTAATCGAGCCGAAAACCAAGCCTTGGGAATTAGTTGGTAGAGCCTACAATGAAGAATCAATGCTAGCGTTAAATGAGGCAGCTAATGATGGTTCTGGTTTATGGCATTTCTTTGTAAATAAATTAATACTTTCCTATTTGTTTGAATCATTAGAAAATGCGGTGGAATATGCGCTTAAAGCTAAACAATATTCTGGTGCAGGATATGCAATGGCAAACATTCCATTGCTGAATTTTTATGATTCTCTAGTCCAACTAGCTTTATTTCCTAACGCATCACTCACACAACAACAGGAAATTTTACAGCAGGTAGCAGAAAATCAAGAGATACTGCAACAGTGGGCAAATTATGCACCCATGAATCAGTTACATCGATTTTATTTAGTGGAGGCGGAAAAGCATAGAGTTTTAGGTCATAAAACCACAGCAATGGAATTATACGACCTAGCTATTTCTCAAGCCACAGAAAGCGGCTATGTTCAAGACACTGCACTCAGCAATGAACTCGCTGGTAAATTCTTCCTCAACTGGGGTAAAGACAAAGTTGCTCAAGCATATATGCAAGAAGCATACTACTGCTATGCTCGTTGGGGTGCAAAAACTAAAGTAGAAGACTTAGAACAACGCTACCCAGAACTTCTGCGGCTGATTCTGCAACAAAAAACCCTCAAGCTAGATGTGGGAGAACGACTGATTAGTACAGTGAGATACACCAACTCAATTCAGTCCTCAACCCATTTTTCAAGTTCTTCTAGTAACAACAATTCAGAATTAGATTTTGACTCAATTGTGAAAGCTTCTCAAGCTATCTCTACCGCCATTCAGTTAGATGAACTAATTCAAAAGTTAACTCAGATTATTCTGGAAAATTCTGGTGCTGATAAGTGTGCGTTAATTCTGTGGCAGCATGAATCATGGCAAGTCAGAGCAATTACCACCCTAGAAAGCACAATATTACAAACCGCACCACTTGATCATCATCCTGGTGTACCAGTTGAGCTAATTCAGTATGTTAAAAATACTCTGGAAACAGTAGTCATTGATGATCTCAAAACTCCTCTACAGAACGTTATTGGGGAATATATGCACCGACATCAACCACAGAGTGTAATGTGTATGCCCATTTGCCATCAAGGGCAGTTATTGGGGATATTGTATTTAGAAAATAAAATAACAACAGGTGTATTTGTTGGCGATCGCCTTGATATACTCCAATTATTAACCTCTCAAGCTGCCATTTCCCTAGAAAATGCCCTCCTCTACAACACCCTAGAGCAGAAAGTCGAGCAGCGCACCCAAGAACTACATCATAAAAATCAGCAACTTTCCCAGACTCTCCAAGAATTACAACATACTCAAGCCCAATTAATTCACGCTGAAAAAATGTCAAGTTTAGGAGAAATGGTAGCGGGAATTGCCCATGAAATTAATAACCCAATTAGCTTTATTTACGGGAATATTACATATCTGCAAGAGTATTTTCATGAATTACTTGATGGTCTTCATCTTTATCAGCAACAATATCCCGTACCTACTATTGAGATTAAAAATTATCTCAAAAAAATAGATTTAGATTACATAATCGACGACGTAGCCAAACTACTAAACTCAATGCAGCATGGTAGTGAACGGATTCAAAATATTGTTTTATCCCTGCGAAATTTTGCCCGTCTTGATGAATCAGACAACAAACACGTCAATATTCATGAAGGTATTGAAAACACACTATTAATTGTACAACATCGACTCCATCAAGTTAGAATCATCAAGAACTATAGTGATCTACCATTCGTCAATTGCCACGCTAAACAAATTAATCAGGTGATTCTGAATATTTTGAATAATTCGATTGATGCTTTAAACGGCGAAGACATAACAAATCCTACCATTACCATTAGTACCACCATTATTAGCAATACATCAATTCCCAGTGTGAGTATTCGCATTGCTGATAATGGTACTGGCATTTCTGAGGAGGTGCAAAAACGAGTATTTGACCCCTTCTTTACTACAAAACCTGTTGGTAAAGGAACAGGTCTAGGATTAGCCGTAGCTTACTCTATTGTGTCTACTCATAATGGAAAAATTAATCTTGTTTCCCAATTAGGAAAAGGCACAGAATTTGAGATTATTTTGCCCGTTTAAAATTTAGTCGTGTGAAGATATTGTAATTTTGAATTAAATGAGTAATGAGTAATGAGTAATGAGTAATGAGTAATGAGTAATGAGTAATAAGTAATAAGTAATGAGTAATAAGTAATAAGTAATGAGTAATGAGTAATGAGTAATGAGTAATGAGTAATAAGTAATATAGCGTTTTCTAGTCTGCTGAGATACAAATCTCTGCGTACCTCTGCGCTTTACTCTGCGCTCCTCTGCGTTTCAAAATATTATCTGTACCTCACTTAACTGGCAATCGCTATCAGACTTATAGCCTCACGCACCAACCATCAATTGTGAAACTTGGCTTGGTACTGATAAGGACTAAAGTCCTTACTACGAACCTTTGATTAATTATCTTAATGGGCCGCGAGTTACACCTAATTGACTTTGTAACTTCAACTCGCGCCAGAGTTGAGAACCTGTAATTTCACCTGTTAATAAATGACAGTATCGCTGTATAGTTTTAGTTACCTGTTCTGGTGTTTCATTCACAAACTCAATGCGGAAGTGACGCAATCCTAACTCAATCAAACGCTGTACGTATTCTGCTCCAGTTTGGGCAGTACCATTAAATACAGTGTTGCGACAACCAGCATCAGCTTGCAAAATGTGTTCACTACCGACGCGATCGCGCAATTTTACTTCATGTTTTTCGCAAGGTCTGCCACAATTAGTATAGTCTGTCCCCTCAGAGAGAAATGCACAAAATACACAGTGTTCCATGTGGAACATCGGCATATGTTGATGAATTGTCACCTCAAACCATTCTGTAGGGGAATTTGTGAGTAAGTCTTCTAGTTGGGTAATATTCAAGTCATAAGATGCTGTCAGACGTTCCAAACTATAACGCTGTTTGAAATAGTCTGCTGTTAAAGGGTTCGCAACGTTGAGGGAAAAATCACCAATACAACGGTCGGCGGCGAAAAATTCCAATTGGTCGTAATTCCGCACCAAATAACCATCAGCCTCAGAAGCCCGTACTTGTTGCAAAATCCAATTTTCCCCAGGCTTAGTAATGCGGGGAGGAGCAACCCAAATACTGGGGATTGGGGATTGGGGATTGGGGATTGGGGACTGGGGACTGGGGATTGGGGATTGGGGACTGGGGGAGGAATTACTTCCTTGTCTCCCTTGTCCCCCTTGTCTCCCTTGTCCCCCTTGTCTTCCTTGTCCCCCTTGTCTTCCTTGTCCCCCTTGTCCCCCTTGTCCCCCTTGTCTTCCTTGTCCCCCCTCACGGAATAACCGCACTGCTTCCCGATAAGCGCGGGGGTCTTCAAATTCACAGTACAGTGTCTCGACTCCAGCATTAATTGCGGCTTGGAGTTGTTTGAGGTTACGGACTAGAACGATGAGTGAAGGAGATACAGGAGATGGGGCAGATTTTGGGGGGAGTAGGTCTTTAAAAGTGGCTTGGGGATTTAGTTCCCAGCGTTTGGGTTGAGAGCGTAATTCTTGTAATTGGGTGACAATTTCCCGGCGTATCCGGTTTAATTCACTCACGGGTAACATTACCTTACCACTGAGATGATTGGTTAATATTCCCAAACGAAAGGGGGTGTTACCAAGACGACCAAACTGTTCTTTGAGGCGTTCTGTATCTAAGGGTTTAGTGTGGGCTTCTACCAGTGTAATTTCTGATTCTACTTTAACGATGTTACCAAGTTGATCACGAGCGATCGCAATTAATCCCTCCCCCACTTCGCCATAAATTTCTACATCAATGGGACGCTGAAATTGTGGATTTTCCCCAGCGAAAGTCTGACGCAGTTGTTTATCTAATTCTGGGTCGCTAGTCTTCCACAACTTATCACCGACATGAACACGGCGAAAGTTGACATTCCCTCGTCCAAAGGTCAAAATTGCATTTTCACCTTTATTTATCACCTCATAAACTCGCCCGCCTTCTTCCTTCGCTTCTGGATGACCACAATCAAACACCACACCATCCCCAGGCTTCAGGGGTGCGGTTAATTGCACCGTCACCTGTTCATTGCGAATGCGGGTAACTTCCCCTAAATAAACCCCCCGTTTCTTCCCAAACCGTGCATGAACTAATTCTTGATTATTAATTCCCGCAAACCAACCTGTGTAAAGTCCACGAGAAAACGCCATCTCCAAATCGTAGCTTTCTTGACCTCTCCCCCGACCCCTCTCCGACGCGGAGAGGGGAGCTTTTATCCCTTCCCTAGTAGGGGTTAGGGGGTTAGGTCTTACCAATTCCTCCATCACCCGATCTAGTGCTTGACGATAAACACGAGTAACATTAGCAACATACTCCGGTGCTTTGAGACGACCTTCAATTTTGAGACTAGTTACCCCAGACTTAACTAAATCCGGTAATACTTCCAAACCGGCTAAATCTTGAGGACTGAGTAAATATTTGCGATCGCCTAAATCTATAATTTCCTCATCAGCAATTAAATCATAGGGCATTCGGCAAGCTTGCGCGCATTCACCCCGATTCGCTGAACGTCCGCCTAAAGCTTCACTCGTTAAACATTGACCAGAATACGCCACACACAACGCACCATGTACAAATACCTCCAGTGGTAGTGCAGCCCCACGCTGGGCAATTTGCTGCTCAATTTTGTTAATCTCTTTGATGGAACATTCACGGGCTAATACTACCAACTGACAACCGAGAGACTTGGCAAATTCTACTCCAGCCGCACTGGTGACAGTCATTTGAGTTGAGGCGTGAATGGGGAAATCTGGCGATAGGTGACGAATCAACCGACAGATACCCACATCTTGAACTATGATTGCATCTACACCAGCCGCGATAATTGTGCGGAGATATTGCTGTGCTTCTGGTAGTTCTTGCGGGAAAATTAGAGTATTGACGGTGACATAACCTTTGACACCGCGACGGTGCAGGAAGGTCATTAATTCGGGTAAATCAGCTTCAGTAAAATTTTGCGCCCGCATTCTGGCGTTAAATCTATCTAATCCAAAATAAATTGCATCCGCACCATTTTCTACAGCCGCTTTTGCACACTCCCAGTTACCAGCAGGTGCAAGAATTTCAGGACGTAATGGTTGAGAATTAGCAATTTCCATTGGGTTGAATAGCTGACACGGATTTATGATTTTAACTCAATATATCAATTGGCGTTGCATAATTGTTGGGGGTTTGTCTCACGCAGAGGCGCAGAGACAAACCAGTGCGTTGGGCGGCTCCGCCGACTTGTTCGCGTAGCGTCTCGTAGAGAAGCAACTGGCGTGCAGCTGAGAGGGTGACAATCTACCTTAAAAGCCTTATGCAGTAAGGATTATAGAAGAGTTAGTGACAAAAAGATAAAAGTAAATCTAAAACCTTACTCAACGAAAAAATAAGACTTTTGGATGGAGGTTATTGATAATAGAATCAATAAGCCACGGAAATGATATTGATCTTTTTATGGCACATTCGGTTAAAATCCTTGCTGTGTCTTATGTTCAGAGGTTTTCGTCACCCCCTCAGCTATGTGGGAGTAGTACGTACTACTTTCTCTTTCTAGCCCAACATCACTTGAGAGAAAAACTCTCGCCACAACATTTGTTCTAGCCTCTCTAAAAAAGAAGGAACGTTAAGCGGCGAGGGAAATTCCCTAGCATTCTTAACCTGGGGAATTTCTAAATTTAACTTACACATCTATTTGGCCTAACCTATCCTTACCAAAATCAAGCGTTAATCCTTTACAGATTACTAGTACTGACAAAACTTGGTTATAGAAATTCACATCTAATTCTGAATCTGTCATCTGAGGTGATTTCATGGTTTCACATCAATTGCGGCAAATTTCTACGGCAATTACTGCCATATTTTTGGGTTGTGGAGTGGGAATAGCGATCGCCGGTACCCCAAAAACACTGACAGTTTATTCCGGGCGAGACGAAGAAATTATGCGCCCCCTCATTGAGAAAGCGAAGAGAGATTTAGGACTAAATATAGAAGTCCGCTATGGTGATTCTACAGAATTAGCGATCGCTCTCATCGAAGAAGGCAAAAATAGTCGTGCAGATATATTTTACGGTCAAGATGCTGGTTCTTTAGGTGCGATCGCCAGAGAAAAAATCACTGTCACTCTTCCCAACCAATTGCTTAACAAAGTTCATTCTCGATTTCGCTCCTCTACAGGACAATGGGTAGGTATTTCCGGCAGAGCGCGGGTAATTGATTATAATACTCAGCTTGTCAAAGCCAATGAACTGCCCCAAAGTGTGATGCAACTGAGCGATCCCAAATGGCGCGGTAAAGTTGGCTGGGCCCCGACAAACGGCTCTTTTCTGTCGTTTGTGACTGCAATGCGGTTGATGGAGGGTGATCAAAAAACCCTAGCATGGTTAAAAGCGATGAAAGCCAACAATGCGAAAGCCTACCCAAAAAATAGCGCGATCGTGGAAGCTTTAGGCAGGGGAGAAATTGCCTTGGGATTAGTGAATAACTATTATCTATATCGGTTTACCACCAAGAATCCTAAATTTCCTGTCGCTATCCACTATACAAAAGGTGATGCAGGTTCTTTAATTAATGTTGCAGGTTTAGCAGTCCTCAAAACCACTGATCAACAGAGTGATGCAGAAAAGTTTGTGGCTTATATGCTCAAACCCGAAATTCAAAAGTTCATCACCGAGAATTTTTACGAATATCCCTTAGTTACAGGTATTCCTGTAGCGCAAAAGCAATTACCCCTTAAGCAATTGCAACCTCCCAAACTTGATTTAAGTAATTTATCTGATCTCAAAGGCACGATGTCTTTAATTCAACAAGCAGGTTTGTTGTAACTGCTGACTTTTGGTTGTTGACTATTGACGG
This sequence comes from Aliinostoc maniaoense, assembly GCF_058172895.1. Lineage (NCBI taxonomy): Bacteria > Bacillati > Cyanobacteriota > Cyanophyceae > Nostocales > Nodulariaceae > Aliinostoc > Aliinostoc maniaoense. Next base: position 1,896,664 of record NZ_CP187952.1, read on the forward strand.
GTAACTCATGACTAAAACTCATCCACCGTTATTTTTGGTAGTTACAGCTGGATTGATTGCTGTAGCTATCACTTTACCTTTGACTTATTTAGTCATCAGGATGTCAGCTGTGGGTGGGGAAGAGTTGTGGAATTTGGTGTTGCGTCCCCGGACTTTGGAGGTGGTGTTTAATAGTGTGGGTGTGGCTGTAGTTAGTACCATACTAGCAACAGCGATCGCAGTGCCTCTGGCTTTTCTCACACTCCGCACAGATTTACCGGGGAGGCGATTTTGGCTGATGGTGACGACACTACCTTTAGCAATACCAGATTATGTGGGTAGTTTTGCTTTGATTGCGGCTTTCGGCCCGAAAGGAAGTTGGTTGCAACTCTGGTTAGCACCTTTGGGAGTGGAAAGTTTACCAGAAATCTATGGTTGGACTGGGGCAATTTTAGGACTAACGCTGTTTTCCTATCCCTACTTACTCCTCAGTGTTAATGCTGCTTTGCAAGGTATCGATCCCGCAATGGAAGAAGCAGCGCGCAGTTTGGGTTGGAATCAATGGGAAACCTTCTGGTGTATGACTTTACCTGCATTACGTCCAGCCATTCTGGCGGGAGGATTACTAGTAGCCCTCAACGCCTTGCAGGATTTTGGTACAACTTCCGTGATGCGATTTGATACTTTTACAAGGGCAATTTTTTTGCAATACCGTTATACATTTGATCGTCATCAGGCGGCGGCGTTGGCGTTAATGCTGGTGGGTTTGGTGTTGCTGTTGCTGTGGCTGGAATATCAGATGCGATCGCCTTTGACGGGGCGTAGTTCATCACGGGCTACATATTATAGTCGTGGTCATAAATCTTACTCTCTCCCAGTCTTGATACATCTAGGATGGTGGAAAATCCCCGCCATGTTGTTTTGTTTGGGGATTACTAGCTTAGGTTTATTCTTACCTTTGGCTGTTACCTTGTTTTGGTTGGTACAAGGGTTAACCAGTCCAGATGCAGCACAAATTTTTGCTTGGTCACAACTGATACAACTAGGTTGGAACTCAATTGTAGCTGCTGGATTGGCTGCGATCGCTGCTACTATTTGCGCCATTCCTGTGGCCATCTTGGTAGTACGCTTTCCCAACCGCATCACCACAGCCATTGAACGCTGTACCTATATTGGTTTTGGCTTACCTGGAATTGTAGTGGCTTTTGCACTGGTATTTTGGGGAGCAAATTATTTGCCTTGGTTATATCAAACCTTACCAATGCTGGTATTTGCTTATGTAGTCTTATTCCTTTCTCAGTCTGTCGGAACTGTGCGGAGTTCGCTCCTACAAGTCAATCCCCAATTAGAGGAATCAGCCAGGAGTTTAGGGAGAAAACCAGGGCAAACTTTTTGCGAAATTACCTTACCACTGGTAACACCTGGAATATTAGGCGGAGCAGCATTAATATTTCTCAAAGCCATGAAAGAATTACCTGCAACCTTGCTATTAGCTCCCATTGGTTTTAATACCCTAGCCACTCAAATTTGGAAAGCTACAGAAAATGTTTCCTACACTCAAGCATCGGTGGCTGCATTAATTATGTTAGTCATCTCTTTGAGTTCAACCTTCTTGGTTTTATCTCACAATCGTTATCAACAACTTATTCCAGAAATGCGGCGGAGTTTGCAAAGGGAGGTGGATTAACCTGGATTTCTCACAAGTGAGAAATCCAGGCAGCGTAGGGAGTGTGGGGAGAGAGGGGAGTGTGGGGGGCAAGGTTTCTTCCCCATCCTCCCACACCTCCCACACCTCCTACCCTTCCCACACTTATGTGAGAAATCCGGGATTAAGAATAAGGGTGTAGGGGAATATGTATCATCTTTTGAGGCTGATGTTTCTCGTTTCAAACCAAAACATTCTCGTCTAAATCATCATGTTCTGATTTCATGATCTTTCTCATCCCAATTACCCATTGTTCCGATAAGCCCTAATAAAAAAAACCCACAACCAAAGATGAAAATTTCCCTTCCCAATCCCCAATCAAGAACCACCACCACAGCAGCAATATTAAAGTTGCAGAATGTCTCTCTCAAGTTTACCCAGATGGAAGTTCCGGCAGTGGATGGGGTGAGTTTGGCGTTAGCACCTGGGGATGTGTTGGGGTTACTAGGGCCTTCTGGATGTGGGAAAACTACTCTCTTACGGATTATTGCTGGGTTTGAGTTACCACAAGCGGGGACTATAGAGATTGGTGGACAATTAGTTGCAGGTCATGGGAATTGGCTACCACCAGAAAAACGTCATGTGGGGATGCTGTTTCAAGATTATGCTTTATTTCCCCATTTGACGGTAGCTGAAAATATTGGCTTTGGTTTACGAAGTGGGAGAAAAAGCGATCGCCATCAACGTATTGCAGAGTTACTCACACTAGTCAGACTCACCGGAATCGAAAATCGCTATCCTCATGAATTATCTGGAGGACAACAACAACGGGTAGCATTAGCAAGGGCTTTAGCTCCCCAACCACAACTTTTACTATTAGATGAACCTTTGAGTAATCTTGATTTACAAGTGCGGCTAAAGTTACGTGAGGAAGTACTAGCAATTCTCAAACATCAAGGGATATCAAGTATTTTTGTTACCCATGATCAACAAGAAGCACTAGCGATCGCTGATCAAGTGGCAGTCATGCGGCATGGTAAATTAGAGCAAATAGGCACACCAGAAGCAATTTACACTCAACCAGCCTCTCGCTTTGTTGCTGAATTTGTCACCCAAGCCAACTTTTTACCGGCACAGTTACAAGGTAATTGTTGGGTAACAGAAATCGGATGTTTCCCCGCAACCACTCAGATTTCTCCAGACACGGCAGATTTAATGATCCGCGAACAAGACATAATTTTGCAACCAGCCAGTGATGGTGCAATGAAGATTGCAACACGTTTCTTTTTAGGAAATGAATACCGATACAGTTTGTCTACTCCTGCCGGTAACAAATTATATGCCAGAACGCCCACCAGCATAGCTCTACCCATCGGTACACAAGTCAATGTGTCTTTAACGACAACAGCAACTTTAAAGTTCTTTGAGAGCCAATCAGTGATTGTAGAGAAGGGATGAATCACATCTGCAAAACATTCTATCTAGTGAGGAAAAATAGATGAATTGGGAAATTGTGCTTGCGAGTTTTGCCAGTTCTTTAATAGAACTAGTTGAAATTCTTGGTATAGTTATCGTTGTGGGTAGGTTAGCAGGTTGGCGCAATGCCTTAGTTGGTTCAAGTGGGGGTATTGGCTTAACTCTACTGCTATCTCTAGTTTTAGGCAAAAGTTTAACACTAATTCCTGTAGATATTCTCAGAATTGTGGCCGGAGTTTTACTATTACTATTTGGGCAAAAATGGACACGTTCCATTGTGAGATATTATGCCGGACTGCCCAAAAAGCCTAAAGGTGGCGGCGAAGATAGCCTCGAAGAACAACTAGCCAAAGATGAGAATGAATCTGGCTGGAACTGGTTTGCAGTTGTCACCACCTTTAAAGGTGCATTGCTAGATAGTGTAGAAGTAGCGATCGCTGTTGTAACATTAGGTGCGGCTGAAAGTCGATGGCTAGAAGCTTTGAGCGGTGCTGGTTTAGCCACATTCGGTTTATTAATCTTGGCTGTACTATTTAGAACCCCACTCCAGCAAGTACCTGTCAAACCGATGAAATTTGTCGCTGCAATGTTACTGATGGGGTTTGGTGTTTACTGGCTAGGTGCAGGATTAAATTTAGCATGGCCTGGTGGACACTGGGCCATAATTTGGTTGCCTTTAGCTTGGGGTGTTGGTATGGCTAGTGTCTCAGCAATTTGGCGGTGGCGAATTAGTTTAAACACACCAGAACAAGCGATTGGGTAAGTATCTATACTAGTGGGAATTTGAGGCACGCGATCGCCCGAAATTTCGGTTTTACATCATTGCGTGCCTTTTTCTTACGAACTTTGATGGGGATTTCCTTTTACTACTCCTCTGTGCATGAGCCAAATTTTATAGGGACATCAAATTTTTAACATTTCGTCAAGAACGAGAACCCCTTAAGTAACCTCACCTTACTCTATCCTTAACTAACAACCAGAAACATTGGCTAAGTAGGCAACAAATTGATTTGTGAGAACGGCCAATGCTCAATTTTAAGCGTAAGCGATATCTCCTTTTGAGCCTGCTGGTTGCAGTAGCCATAGTAGTTAGTAGTGTACAAATAGTTACAGCTCAACTTGCTACTAGCCGTGTTGGTGATTTACCTGAAGGTGGCGCATTACTCCCCACCGGTCAAGTGATTACTCCCAAAGCTGCGCCAGGCTCAACTTTTGCACCTCTAGCTACTGGGTTGCGTACAGACAATAATGCAGACGCGGCAGAAGCTGTCACAACCACACTCAGCCCTGATGGTAAAACACTTTTAGTTTTAACCAGTGGCTATAATCTCAATTTTAGAGATCAAAATACTGGTGCGAATCTCACCTATCCAGTTTTAGACCCAGTAACAGGTCAACCCACTAGCACCACAACTCGTAAAGCCGAATGGGTTTTCGTGTTTGATGTCAGTAGTGGCAAATTAGTTAAACGCCAACAAATCAATATTCCTAACACCTACAATGGTTTAGCGTGGGCAAAAGATGGCTCACGTTTTTATGTATCCGGTGGTATTGACGATCGCGTTTATAGTTACGCTTTCAATGGTAGTCAATTTGTCCCCGATGCACCGTTTATTCTCTTGGGTCACAACTCTAACCAAACTGCACCCTTCCCCAGCTACGACGGTGGTTTATTAAAGGGAACACCCGTTAGTGCAGCCGCTACAGGTGCAGTAGTTGCTGGTTTGGCTGTCAGTCAAGATGGCAATACTTTAGTGGCGGCTAACTTTGAAAATGACTCTATCTCATTAGTTAACACTACAAATCGTCAAGTAACTCAAGAAATTAAATTCTTCAAACCCGGCGATAGAATAGCCACAGGGGAATTTCCCTTTGATGTTGCCCTCAAGAGTTTTAGTAATGGTGCAGCCGGCAAAGTTTTTGTCAGCAGTCAACGCGATAATGAAGTTGTAGCTGTTGATATTGCTTCTGGGACAATTACCCGCATTTCAGTAGGTAGCCAACCCAACAAAATTTTACTGTCTGCCGACCAAAATAAACTCTATGTCGCTAACGGTAACAGTGACACAATTTCTGTGATTGATACCAACAGCAACAGTGTTGTTCAAACTATCTCTTTATCTCGACCCAACGATAAATACAAAGGCGCAAGTCCTAACTCCCTGGCTCTCAGTCCTGATGAACGGAGACTTTATACTACCTTAGCGGGTGAAAATGCCGTTGCTGTTGTCGATTTGCGTTCTGGTCGGGTAACTGGACGCATCCCAACTGGTTGGTATCCCAATTCTGTCAGTGTGAGCAAAGATGGGAAAAAGCTGTTTGTGGTGAACGCCAAGAGTAATTCTGGTCCCAACCCTTCCAATAACCGCACTACAGCCGCCGGCCAAGCCCGTAACACTACTTTTAGAAATGAGTATAACTGGGCTTTAGAAAAAGCTGGCATTGCAGTAATTCCCGTTCCCACTGGCGGAACTTTAGCTTCTCTGTCTCGCCAGGTAGACAAAAACAACGGTTTCGATAACCGTCGTCCTGACCGGACAATGAAGTTTTTGCAAGGGAAGATTAAGCACGTGATTTATGTGCTGAAGGAAAACCGCACCTATGACCAAGTTCTCGGCGATTTAGCCATTGGTAACGGTGACCCTGGCTTAACTTTATTCCCCGAACCTATTTCACCCAACCATCACAAACTGGCTTTAGATTTTGTCACCTTTGATAACTTCTATGATTCTGGTGAGTCTAGCGGTGTGGGTTGGAACTGGTCTACCTACGGACGCACTACCGATTACACTGAAAAAACCCAATCAGTCCTCTACGGTAATGCAGGATTTAGCGGTCTGACCTACGATTATGAAGGTACTAACCGTAATATTAATATTGCTTTACCGCCAACTAATTCTAACGCCTCTCAATTCAATGCACGGGTGACAGGAGTTTTAGATCCTTCTGGTCAATCGTCAATTTTACCGGGAAATCAAGACGTTAACGCTCCCGCCGGCGATGGTGAACTATCACCTAATGCTGTGGGTGGTTATCTTTGGGATGCAGCGTTACGCGCTGGTAAGACTGTACGCAATTATGGTTTCTACGTTGATGGGAACTACAGCACCAGTCAAGCCGATGCCACAAAACCAGACCCCAACAACCCCCTTTATATCCCCATTTCTCCCACACCTGCGGCTGATAACATTCAGCAAGCTGTGGCAGCAAAAACTGTGTTGTTGGATAAAACCGACATTTATTTCCGGGGTTATGACCAGAAAGAACCGGATATTTATCTCTACAATGAGTTTGCGCGAGATATTGATCGCTATTTAGCTAGAAATACCCTGCCTAACTTAACAATGGTACGTTTACCTCATGACCACTTCGGCGATTTTGCTAATGCTGTGGCTGGGGTGAATACTGTACCACTGCAAATGGCTGATAATGATTACGCCGTTGGTTTGTTAGTGGAGAAAATTTCCAAATCTCCAGTGTGGAAAGAAACTGCGATCGTGATTTTAGAGGATGATTGTCAAAATGGCCCTGACCATGTAGACAGCCATCGTTCTGTCGCCTACATCATTTCACCTTATACTAAGCGTAAAGCACTCATTAGCACTAACTACAACACAGTTAGCATAGTGCGAACAATGGAGGATTTATTGGGAATCGGCTATTTAGGTATGAATGATGCTAATGCCAAGCCGATGTCAGATGCTTTTACCAGAGAACCCGACTTTACACCTTATACTGCAATCGTACCTGGTAACTTATGTCAAGCTCCTGTAGATCCTAACCTTGTTCCAGCTTGCAATGATCCTAATGTCCAAAAGACTGCGGCTCTACCATCTTTGCATAATCATCAATGGTGGGCGCAAGCAACTAAAGGCTTCTACTTTGAAGTTGAAGATAAGGTAGATCCTGAGAAATTTAACCGCGTAATTTGGGCTGGAATTAAAGGTGATGATGTACCTTATCCCACAGAACGTAGTCATGCTGACTTGCGACACAATCGCGCTCAATTATTAGGAAATCACGCACACTCCTAAGAGATTTCTGGAGAGATTTGCTTGTGATTTAAGTATTTATTGAACCACATAAATCCCTTTGAAATAGGGATTTATGTGCTTAAAACCACATTCTGCACTCGGCAAAAAGATGTGTGTAAAAACTAGCTTGAAAATGGCATAAATGGAATCAAACTTCCTTTTTTTAAGCAGCTTTTCTGGCTGATTTAACTTGGCGTGATGTTAGCCAGCCGATACTACCAACAGCTAAAATACCAACTAAGGTTGCAGGTTCAGGAATGGGAGTATAAGCAACTGCATCTTCAAAAGCTTGCTCACCAACAATCAAATCATATCCAGCAATTTCATAACTGATAGCTGGATTAATCTTGCTACTAAATATATAAGACAAGCCAATGGGCGAGTTACCTGCAACAGTGGGAAAAACAACAGGACCTAATGTGGGATAGTCAATATCATCTTGTTCTGTATAAATAGTTTTAGGGTCATTGTTGAATGTAAATTTTAATGACTGAACTGGTGCTGTCGGAATAGATTCATCACTAAATGTTGAGTCATCAAAACTAAAATAGCCACTACCATTAAATAAATCAATGGTGACATTGAAGGCATATTTTATATTTGCTGCTGCTGCTATTTGTTGGTTAACACCAGTGAAAATCAAAACTAAACTAGCGGCAGCTAGCGTTAATTTGGGAAGTAATTTCATATGAAGTTAAATGGAGATAGATTACTGCGATCGCTCTTAAATCAATGCTAAGACTGCAATTTATTTTTAAAATCGCAACTCAATGAATTTAAAATAATCAGTTTAAATTTAATTTAATAATAGGTAAATTTTTATATATAGCAATCCTGAATCAGTTGTGAGAAAATACGTAAATAACTTAAAAGCCTACGCTCACCGCTTGCAGGAGCCTAGGTAGTTTACGCCACACCATACCCAGTATGAGGACGCTTATAAGGTGGATGTAACCCTAACACAATTTCTTCTTTTGTCACTCCCATCTCCACCAGTTTCCCGGCTAAATCAACATCCGTCATATTGTGCTGAATCCAGATTTTGCCATTTTTAATATCTATATGAATGAAACACTTATAAATCCGGGTCAAATCTTCTCAACCTATATCTATTAACTGATAATGGTCATGTTCTGTATCAAAAACTAGCTGAGATTCAACATTAGAGTTTCTCTCATCTAAGATAGCTTCTTTTGTTAATAAATCTCGGATACATTGACGATAAAATTCTTTTCTCCCAAATGGGGTTACATTTATTAACGCATAGTAGTAAGGACTTTAAAACTAAATGTTCTTGTCCAGATTATGCTAACCCTTGTAAGCACATAGCTGGGGTTTATTATTTAGTAGCTTCCCAACTTGATAGTAACCCCTTTTTGCTATTTGAGTTAAGGGGGCTTACCAAAACAGAATTACAAACTAAACTAGCTGATTCACCTTTAGGTAAAGCACTATCCACAGTTTTAGATGAACAAGAATTGGCTATCGAACCGAATCAATCTTTTTACACAAAGCCTGAAAAACAAACTGTTAATAATAAGCCAATCAAATAACTAATTGCTGAATCAATTAACTATATCAAATTTTTGTTTTTTATTTTCTAGTAATAGTTGATACAAAAACTTTTGTGAGTTGTGGATGTTTAAAGCTACTCACACTGGTAAAAGAATAACCCTTCAATATACCAGAAAATATTTATTTAATAATTCTGCTAAAGATTAGGGATTTATATTATTACTTTAGGTAGAGAAAAAAATATTAACCAGGGCTGTGTTTGGCAGTAAACTTTTAAAGATTACACATCTCATAGATTAGAGAGAGTAAAATGAGGAGTTTAGACAAGATAACAGTATTTTCAGTAGCTTTGTTGCTCATCAGTGGTACGGTAATTACCAACAACATAGCGATCGCTGACAACCAACTCACACAATGGGGTTATACAGGCCACTTCAGCCCTAAAAATTGGGGATCGCTCTCTCCTGATTACAAAATGTGCGACATCGGCAAAAACCAGTCGCCCATCAATATCACTAATTCAGTAGATGCAAACCTGTCATTGATTGGATTTAATTACAAAGCACCTCCATCGGAAATCCTCAATAATGGCAAGACCATACAGGTGAATGTCGAACCTGGCAGCAGCATTGTGGTGGATGGAGTCACTTATGCACTTAAACAGTACCACTTTCATACACCAAGTGAAAACCACATTGCAGGTAAAGATTTTCCCCTGGAAGCGCACTTTGTTCATGCCGATGCTAACGGCAATCTAGCTGTTGTAGCTGTAATGTTTGAAGAGGGGAAACCTAATGCCCAATTAGCCAAGATTTGGGAAAAGATGCCGATGAAGGCAGGTGAAAATAATGGGCTTAAAGGAGCAGTGAAAGATATTCACAGCCTTCTGCCCCAAAAACAGGAGTATTACCTTTTTAATGGCTCTTTGACAACACCACCATGTTCAGAAGGTGTCAAATGGATGGTGATGAAAGAAGCATTAACGGTTTCAAAAGAGCAGGTAGAAAAATTTTCACAGGCCGTAAATGGAACAAACAATCGCCCGATTCAACCGCAAAATGCACGTACAATCATCAGGTAAACAACTCGCCGCTAAATCGGAGTAACGATTGTAGCGGGAGCTTTATCCCAGATTTCGCAAGCAAGGAAAGAGAGACAATTGTCCTTCTAGTTGACAAGCAATCCGTGGAATTTCGGGCGAGTTTACAACAGTCACCCCAATAGCAGCAATATTATTATGCGGTCGGGGTTCTAAAAGAATGTTTCATCTTGTTGCTACTGTCGTGCCATTATGATACGCATTTCGGCTTCACGGTCTTGAATCAAATCTCCACTAACATCCACTATCAGGCTATGAATCTTGCCCGTAAACTTGAAGGGTGGTTCATAATTGGGTGTTACAGGCGCACCAGGGGCTACCCCACAGGTCACACCACTGGTTAGACCTAGTGCTAAGGGAGTAGTTACAGGCACATTCACTTGCCCAACTAATTTCCCATCGATATAAAGTTTGGCGTGACCAGGAGATCCTTTCCCCTTCGCTAAATCTGGCTGACCCGTCACTTCAAACTCAAAACGTAACTCGTGCCGACCCTCCGAGATTAATGAAAAAGACTCGACATGGTAGAGCGATCGCCCTACATAATTATGAACCCAGTGCAGTTTAGCATCTTTGACATAGAAGGAGTAGCCACTATCATTACCGCCGTGAGCAAGTAATACTCCTTGTGCGCCACCTCTAGGAATTTCTACATCTGCTGTAATACTGTGGGAACGATTGAGCAACTTGACAGCACAATTGGCTGGTATTGGCTGAGTATCAGGGTAGTAAGTATAGAGGCTACGATTGACAGCAATCTGAGGACGTTCTTGTGCTAATCGTTGTACACCCCTGCCATCCACAGGTAACACATTGTATTTACCCGCCTCTACATACCAAGTGGCAATCATCTCAATCAACTTGGGGCGGTTGTCTGTAGCAATGTTGTGATTTTCGGCAAAATCCTGAGCAACGTGATACAGTTCCCAATGATGAGTATCTAACTCTGTCAAAGTTTCCGCCGAGATAGGCGCACCAAAAAACCCATCTGCTTCTGTAAATGAGGGGCCAGGCCAAGGACAAACAGCCCGCCAACCATCATGGTAAAGCGAACGATGTCCCATCATCTCAAAATATTGCGTCAAGTGCTTAGTGGGTGCATTACTATTATTAAAAGTATGGGCAAAGCTGACACCTTCAATGGGGGATTGAGTGACACCCCTAATAGTTGTTGGTGGCTCAATTTCTAATAATTCAAGTACCGTTGGTACTAAGTCAATGGCGTGGGCATACTGAGTACGGATTTCACCTTTTGCCTCAATACCTTGAGTCCAATGAACTATCAACGGGTCACTGATACCACCTCGATAAGTTTCCCGTTTCCAGCGACGAAAAGGTGTATTACCTGCCCAAGTCCAGCCCCAAGCATAATGGTTGAAGGTTTCTGGGCTACCCAGTTTATCCAATGCGTTGAGGTTTTCTTCTAAAGACTCTGGCACATTGTTAAAAAATAGATTTTCATTAACTGAACCAGTTGGCCCACCTTCAGAACTTGCCCCATTGTCTGAGATGACCATAATTAGAGTATTATCGAACTCACCAATAGTTTTGAGGAAATCGAGTAAGCGACCGACGTGATAGTCAGTATGGGTGAGAAATCCAGCAAAGACTTCCATCATCCGGGCATAAAGCCGTTTTTCTGCTGTTGAGAGAGAATCCCAGTATGCAACATCGGGGTCATGACGCGATAGTTCTGCGTTAGCGGGGACAATACCCATTTGCTGCTGACGAGCAAAAACCTTTTCCCTGTAAGCTTCCCAACCATCATCAAATTGTCCAGCGTAGGCATCAGCCCATTCTTTCGGCACATGATGAGGGGCGTGCATCGCCCCAGGACAGAAATACATGAAAAAGGGTTTGTTGGGGGCAACCTGCTTGGCATCAGCAATAAAGCTAATTGCCTTGTCTACTAAGTCTGCGGTCAAATGATAGCCTTGTGCGGGGGTCTTTTCTGGTTGAACGGTGTGGTTATCATAAACCAAATCTGGATAATACTGGTGAGTTTCTCCGCCGAGAAAACCATAAAAACGTTCAAAACCACGACCGAGAGGCCAACGGTCATAGGGGCCAGCCGCAGATATTTGGTCTGCCGGGGTTAAATGCCATTTGCCGATCGCATAAGTGTTATAGCCTTTGTGTAGTAATATCTCTGAGAGAAACCCATTCTCAAAGGGAATATTCCCATTGCTACCTGGATAACCAGTAGACCCTTCTGTAATGCAGGCCATAGCGTTGGAATGGTGATTGCGCCCAGTGAGAAGACAAGAGCGGGTGGGTGAACACAACGCCGTCGTGTGTAAATTGTTATAGCGCAAGCCATTGGCAGCTAGTGTGTCTAGGTTGGGTGTGTTGATGGGACTGCCGTAGCACCCAAATTGCCCAAAGCCTGTATCATCAAAGACGATAAATAACACGTTTGGTAAGCCTTCTTTGGCTCGCAAAGGTTCTGGCCAAGCCGGACTGGATTTATCAACTGTCCGGCCGATGACTCCAGGGAAAGTAGTTCCGGGTTTGTATTCACGCAGAGACATAAATCTGACCTCTTGAGAATATTTAATTGTTAACAAAAAGCCCGAAATTCTATATCTTCTTTAGGACAGGTTTAAAATCAGCAACGTTGCAAAAGGTCTGGTGATTTGATACGATATCCCAGACCGTGCATGGTTTCATCTTTGATTGTTTTACCCTATTTCATTAATCCAATGTTGAATAACATTGAGTAAGTTTGGTTGATTGGGAAAACCTTTTAATGGTGCGTCTAGAGGTTGTTCTGTGATAAAGGCAATATGTAAGACATCTGTGAGTTTATTGCAGAATTTGATCATTTCTTGATTGGGTTCGCAGTTGTTGATAATTAAGGCTATGTTTTCGGTTTGTAGATGTTTTTTAATTTGGGGAATTTTGCTTTTTAGTTGAGGTGCGTTGTTTATTTGGGGAATTTCTGGATTTTCGGGACAAGCTGTTAAGTAAATTTGGTTGCAAATTTCTTGAGCTATTGCGCTAATGTCTGTTTCGTTTTGGAGGGTTTTTAGGTTGAGGGTAAGGGGATATGTTTTGTTTGTGGGTTGGAGTTGGGAAAGGTGGGAATGAATATCTGTAAATTGGTTTTCTAGGTTGTGAAGCGATTCACCGTGCCAAGCGCGGTAAAATTCAGGATATTTCATATTTTGGGCGCAATGCCATATAACTTTATAGCAATTGTAATAAAGAGTAAAATCATTTTCTTCAATATCAGGTGATAGTTTATCTTTTAAAGTTTTAACTACAGTTTTGCAATCTTCATTGTTGGTAAGAATCTGTATAAGTTTATCACTAGCAGAATAACAGGCTTCTAAATTAATATGTTCAGTATAATTACAAATAATATTAATCAGTTCTTCCACTGTATCTGGATATTCTGAATTGATTTCTAGTAAATGATTTTGAATTTCAATATTAGAGTTATTAGGCATCAGTTCTAATAAGAAGAGATTGGATTCTCTTACTACAAAACTATTTTCACTTTTTTGCATATTTATTAAACTTTTTATAGCTTCATCAAAATAATTATGATCAAGTTTTGCTAAACTATAAGCAGCCTTACAACTACTACTAGCATTATGATTATAAGACATTATTTTTAATAAAGTTTCGGTTGCTTCTGATTTGTAATCAGATGATATTTTAGCTAAGGAAGTAGCGGCTAAAACCTTGGTGAGATTGTCAGTCACTGTACTTATGAGATTTCTAAGTACATAAATTGCTTGTTGGTTTTCTTTAGCAATATTAGCTAAGCTTTCAACCGCTTGATAATGAATACTACTGGTTTGATATTGTGTTGCATTTTTTGTACTGGTATAGATTAGGGAAATTAAAGTATCTATAGCTTCAGAGTTATATTTTCCGATTTGTCCTAAACCCCAAGCACATATATGATGTATACCTCCATTCGTGGTATTTCTAATTTGTTTGACTAGCAAATTGATAGCTAAGTCACTATCTGTTTCTAATAGTATGCTTCTGGCTATTCCTGCTCTATTGTCATGAGATATTTGCCATTCTTGCGTATCTGGATCTAAATATCCAAATCCTACATTAATGAGCCAAGATAGAAATTTTTCAGCAAACTTACTATTAAATTCTGCTAACCCTATTGCAGCTAGATAATAAGCCTTATACTGATAAATGATGCCACATCCATCCTCAAATGTACCTAATTCATAAATCAACGCTTCTTTTTGATTTTCATTTACATTATGATGACCTAACCACAGTAAAAAAACTTCCTTCCACTGTGTTTCAAAGATACGGTATATTCCTTTTTTTGGATTATTAGGAACATGATTTAAAAAATAACGCCAATCATGATAATAATAAATAGCTAAAGCTGCAAAATATTCCTGAAAATTAGGGTGAAAGAAAGCATAAACAGGTTCATCACTTCTTGCATCTCTATCTACCAAATTCAACCAACCTACATTACGAGCTAAATCAAATAAATCTTGACCCATTTCTTTAACTGCAAAACTTTCTTTTAGTCGAAATCTAGATCCCTCGTTAATTCCTGCTAAAGCTAATTTACCTAATGCTTGATGTAATTCTTGTTCTAAAGTATAGTTGAAATTCTGAGGTAATAACTTACGTTTCCAATCATAAAAATGCCGAGTGTATAAACCAAAAAGCTCTGCTTTAGTTTCTGGTAAATCACTATATTTATTGTTATCAAAAATCTGACACAATAAAGATAACCTCAAAGGATTGGTAACTAATTCATAAATACGCTCTTTTCCTGGTTGTCGTAATTTTGCCTTTAGTTCCTCACCTTCCTGAATTTTATTATCAAATTTAAACCATTCTTCAATAAATTTATCAATATCTTCAGGTGTAAATTCTTGTGTTTTATAGGTATCAAAACTAGGTAATTCATTGTTAGTAAGACTTGCATCCCAAACATTTAACCGACAAGTTAAAATTACCCGCGCTTTTCCTAACCAGTCTGTTAATGCTTGAGAAATTTTATTTAATGCTGCTGTTGGTGAAGATTCCCCCATTTCATCAACACCATCTAACAACAACCAAACACCACCTTTATAAAATCGCGTTTTTAGCTGTTCCTCTATTTCTGAAGTAGGAGTAATATCAACTAATCTCATTGTGTCAGGTAGCCATTTTTTGAGAATATATTCCTCTAATGTCATACCTTGCAAACTACCAAGAGATATAACAATGGGTAAGTCTTTATTTTCATTTTTGATATATGAAGCAATAGCACTTAATAAAGTGGTTTTACCTGCTCCCGGTTCTCCAACTATAGCAATATGCTTGTTTTTTCCCGCAGGATTTTGATTTATTACCTGTTCCAGAAAATCATTATGTTCGTAAATTTTAGCAATGACTTCCTTTTGTAACTGATAAACGTCTCTTCTATCAACATTCTCATCTCGTCGTTGTTGGTGTTTGCGTTCGACTAAACCCAGTGGAACAGGTGTAAACTCTAACTCAAAACCCATTTCAGAAGCATTTTTTCTGATCTGTTTTTGCTGATATTCTAGTTTTGTGTGGCAAATTTTTAGCCAATCAATTTCTAAATTATTATCCTGATTCCACTCTTTTGGATCAATAACTTCTAATGGATCTAAATTCAAAGCACCAGTAATCCAAATAACATGATTTCGCCTAATTGATTTTCCTGAAAGGAAACGTTTAACTGTACTGAGACTTGATCCAGACCGTGTTACTAGGTCTTCTTGTGTCCAACCTTTTTTATCCTGTTTTTCGGGCTTTTCTAACTCAGCCATTCTGTTTTTAACTTTCTCTAACCCCTCTGAACTTGCTGAAAAGCTATCGTCACGAGATTTACCTGCTGTATTCATGGGTAATCAGTAATATTTAAAACACCAATAACATCATAGTAAATTTTTAATCATGTGAACAGTTCAAAATAGTTCACTTCAATCTGAATTGTTCTGCTCTGGATTATTAGTTGCAATCTAAATATTCTCAAATCATCAACCTAAAGACAACGCATTATGAATACTCTAAAAAACAACCTTCTCCCCCACTATTACGGTAAACTTGCAAGAGAAAACGGAATCGGATATCTCGAAGATAGTCGCGGTATTAGACTTCCTAGCATTACCTCAATCTTGAAAGCTACTAAACCTCCAGCAGAAAAAGCACAACTCGCAAAATGGCGACAAAAAGTAGGTAATTTTGAAGCTAATAGAATTACTCAAGAATCAAAACAAAGGGGTATTCTCATTCATCAACAGGTTAAAAATTACTTTTTAGGTGAGCCTATTATTTGCCATGAATTTATAAAACCTTATTGGCATAATCTATTACCAACATTGGAAAATATTCATAATATCAGATTAATTGAAGCTAATCTGTTTCATTACTATCTGGGTTATGCTGGCAGAGTTGACTGTGTGGCTAATTATTGCAATATTCCCTGTGTGATTGAATTTAAAACCGCAGAACGCATAAAACCTCTTTATGATGAACCTTTACAACTTGCGGCTTATTGCGGTGCTGTCAATCGTCAATATGGATTAAGAATTAACAATGCTTTGGTAATTGTCACCACTCCAGATGAAGCAATTGTACATTGGTTACAACCTAAAGACGTGATGGAAAAATGGCATCAATGGGAAAAAATAGCCAACACATTTTGGCCAAACGATGGTACTAATGATAAAATATCAGCCTAAAAAATTCTCACACATAGAGCATTGGTAAACTTACGAGGTTTGCGGAGTAGGATTTATGGCGTTGCATAAGTCTTGGATGGAAAAGAAAATTTTCTGGATTGACGGGTGGCTGACTCATAACGAGTTAGTTTTCTTGGGGTAATCCGGCTAATCTGCGTTTATTCCAGATTGAGTAGGGAACACCTACAAAGGCTCCCAAAATTAAGTAAGCCACCAGCGTCGGCATCACCTGCTGCTGTACATCATTCAAAATAGCGATAAACAAAGCTAAACCAAAATTGCGAGCAATACAAAAAATCGCCAAGGTAGATTGGGTATCATCATCGAGTCTGCCTAAAGCGTGTCCAATTCCTAGAGAGGCAATCACCATAATTGCGATCGCTCCGAGTGGTAATACCCAAAGCTTGTACAACAATGGTAGTCCGAAGATACACGCCAAAATAACCAGCCCGAAAAAGAGACTATCAGCCATCAAAGTTAAGGGTTGGGCTATTTTTTGAGCAAATGTAGGAGCGAATTTGTTGATGAAAAGACCGAGACTCACAGGCAATATTTGCACCATCATTACTTGTCGGGCAACATCTAAAATTGCCACTTTTTGCGAAATATCCGCAAATAAGATGGCAAAAATTGCCAAGGTAGAGGGAGTCACAAAAACCGCAAGTATTGCTAGGGTAAGCTGAAGATTTGCTGCATAACCTAAGTTGCCTCCAGCAATTTGCGATCGCTTTGTGCTTAGAGGCGCACCTGGAGCAGCTGCCAATAAAGCTAATCCTATCGTCACTTCCGGCGGTAAGTGAAAAAATTTCATCAGCACAATCACCTCTAGAGGAACAAGCAGCGACACGGTTAGAAGCGCACGCAATACTAAGGCAGGTTTTCGCCAGAAGGAGAGGATATTCTCAACAGAGAGTTTGCTCCCTAGTGCTAACATCAGAAAAAAAATAGTGATTGTAACGAGCATCAGAATTAGAGCGATGCCTTCGGCAAAGCTTCTCTACGAGACGCTACGCGAACGTTAACGCTCTCAATATTCTTCGTCGCAATGGTTATCATTCCATCACAATTGCTCAAAGATTTCTCTCTCAGGATATTGACAAACTACTTCATCTTGTGGAATGAAACAGCCCTGCCACCAACGCGTACCACTAATTGAAATGTGCCATTTCAATCTATTGGGGGACTCAGACTAGGGTGTTGACTTTGTTAGTTTTTAGTAAATATGTACCATGTACTTTGTGTTTCGTTAAAAGCCAAGCCATTACAAGGTTTTAGCCATTGTGGAAACCGACAAAAAAGTGCATGAACCACACCCCAAAAAAGCCACAGAGTCAACACCCTAGACTCAGACCCCCGGATTTTATCTACAAGGATTGGGGGAACAGTTCGTTCCTCGCTGTTCCCCCAACCCTGTTCCTCCAACCCTTCTTGTTGAAAGAATTAGATAAATTAGTTTAGAGATATTTATTGAAATTTCTCTCACTCTCTGCGCCTCCGCGTCTCTGCGTGCAATAAAATCATTTCCCTCTCCTCTACGCCCATGCCTGACACTAATTTTACTGCTACTGCTCCACTGACATCTGAAGTTTCATCAGTTGCAATTTTACAAGAGAAAATTTTAGCTATTCGCAAGACTTTGCGCCCTGGACAGCAACAAATGGCTGATTGGCAATCTGGGCCACTGGCTGTTTCTGCTGTTCCTGGTGCTGGTAAATCTACGGGGATGGCGGCGGCTGCGGCGATCGCAATTGCTCGGCAATATCAAAATGCTGCCCAGTCACGGGCTTCTGCTCGTCGTCAATTGGTGGTAGTAACTTTTACACGTTCTGCGGCTGCTAATATTAAGTTAAAAATCCGCGACTATCTCAAGCAGTTATCTTTACCGCAAACGGGTTTTGCTGTTTATACTTTGCATGGTTTGGCGTTAAATATTGCTAGTCGTCACCCTGATTTATCGGGTTTAGAGTTAGAAAGTGTCACCCTCATTACCCCTAACCAAAGTCACCGCTTCATCCGCACCGCCGTAGAACAATGGATTGCAACTCATCCCAGATTGTATTCTCAATTACTAGAAGGTCAGCAATTTGACGGTGAAGAAACAGAAAGGTTACGTCGTCAGTCGGTGTTAAGAACTGAAGTTTTACCAGACTTAGCCACTACCGTCATTCATGAAGCCAAAAGTTCTGGTATCCCTCCTGCTAAACTGCGGGAATGGAGCGAACAAACCACAGACGCGTATGAAATTTTAACCATCGCCGCCGGATTGTATGAGGAATATCAAAACCTCATGCGATCGCGTGATTTCATCGACTACGATGACATGATTTTAGCAGCCCTCCGCGTCCTAGAAAACGACAGCGCGCGCCGTATCGAGCAAAACCAAGTTTTCGCCGTCTTTGAAGACGAAGCCCAGGATTCCAGCCCCTTGCAGACGCAGTTATTAGAGATTTTGGCGGGTGACGTAGAAGCAGGGGGGCAGGGGAGCAGGGGGCAGGGAGCAGGGGGAGACAAGGTAGACAAGGTAGACAAGGTAGACAAGGTAGAAATATTTACTCCAATGCCCAATGCCCCATGCCCGATGCCCCATGCCCAATTTCCAATAAATCTCATCCGTGTTGGTGATCCTAACCAAGCCATTAACTCGACTTTTACACCGGCTGACCCAATTTATTTTCGGGAGTTTTGCCAAGGGTGCGATCGCTCTGGTAGATTGGCAACAATGGATCAAGCTGGTCGTAGTACCCAGATAATTATTGAAGCGGCTAATTTTGCGCTGCAATGGGTAAATAGTTCCTATGGGGCTAAAAGTCAAAAGTCTCCTCAACTTCCCAGCCCCTTTAGTCTGCAAATGATTCGTCCTGTTCACCAAGTTGATGTCAACCCGCCGGCAGTCGGTAGAGGTTTGGAAATCTATACACCGCGTGATATTCATCACACAGTTGAATTGCTAGGCAAGAGGGTGATTGAGCTATTAACTCAAGATAGAACTAAAAGCGCGGCGGTGTTAGTGCGTGAAAATCGCCAAGGTCGTTGGTTATCACAAGCACTAGAACCACTGTGTAAGGAGCATAACATTAATATATTTGATGTGGGAGAAAGCGATCGCCGTTCTCATGTTCCCCAGGAAATATTAGCACTGTTGCAATTTTGCGATCGCCCCCATTCTCCCGACTACCTCAAAACCGCTTTAGAGGTATTGGTACAGCGTCAACTTATCCCTACCCAAGACCTCAACGCCTTAGCCAGTCTCCCAGAAGAATTTCTCTATCCGAGTCCCCTAGCCGCAACCCAGCCAGAACCAGTCCAAAAAGCTGCCCACCTCTGCCGTAGTTTATTGCGCGCCCGTTTGGAATTACCGTTATATCAGCTAATTTCTTTCTTGGCTTTGACCTTAAATTATGACCAAGCCGAACTAGCCACAGCCGACAAACTCTCAGAACGAGTCAACAAGCAAATCGCTGTGAATAACTCAATGGGGTCAATGCTTTCTGTGTTAAGTGAAATTGTCAGTTCCGAACGCTTTGAACCAGTGGAAACAGAAGATATCGAAAAGCGTTACACCCGCGAAGGTCAATTAACAATTATCACCATGCACAAAGCCAAAGGGTTAGATTGGCACTATGTATTTCTGCCCTTCCTACATGAAAACCTGATTCCTGGTAGATTCTGGGTTCTACCCCAAAGCCAATTTTTAGGTGACTTTACCTTATCAGAAGTAGCCCGCGCCCAAATTCGCGCCGCCCTCCACGGTGAAGCCAGCATCCCCGAAGTTACTCAAGCCTGGGAGCAAGCCAAACACCTAAAAACAGCCGAGGAGTATCGTTTACTTTATGTAGCGATGACGAGAGCCAAACAATTATTATGGATGTCTGCGGCACAAAAAGCCCCCTTTACCTGGAGTAAACCAGAAAACTTACAAGAACAAGCCCCCTGTCCAGTGTTTTCGGCTTTGAAGCGTCAGTTTCCTGAATCTGTGGTTAGGGGTTTATAGGTTTTGACGTATCAGGAAGTAACCAATTTTCAATCGTTAAATTATGAAAAAACTCAAAATCAGCAACATTATTAGTTACCAAAATTAAATTATTACAGTAAGCAATACTCGCAATTTGACCATCTACAAAAGCGGGGGTTTTGCCAATTTTGGATAATCTAGCCCTTTCTTGGGCGTGCCATTTGGCTGCCTTTAAATCGTAGGGTATGACTGGTAAATTTAATACTGATTCCTGAATATAATTCCAAAGAGCTTCTCGCCGTTTAGATTCCGGCAATCGCAAACAGCCGTGTAAAATTTCATGAACAACAACACTAGAGACGGCCAATTCTGATTTATGAATATCTAGTTTATACAAAACATTAGTATTAGGAATAGGGCGTGCTGGCTCTGACAGAATGTTGGTATCAAGTAAGTATTTCAAGCTCATAGATTAATTTCTCTGCCCACACTGCGATCTCGTAGGTCAGCGAAATCATCATCAGTAAAGATAATACCCTCGCTTTCGATGACACTTCTAAATTTTTGTAATCCCTGCCAAAAATTATCCCCTCTAGATTCCTCCTTTTTTTTACTGAGGAACTCAAACAAATAGTCCTGTTCTGCTTTTGGTAAACTTTCAATAGAATTAATAATTTCTTGTAAAGTCATCATAAAACCTCATTAATCAATTAAATAAATTCTATTGGACTATCTAGACTAAAATGTTGCTTTATGGATTTATTGTGGGATAAGCTCTCTAGCCAGTCCAGTGGGGCCAAAATTCCCACACTACAAGATTTATATTGGTGAACTATATATACTACATATTCCCCAACCGCAATGCCCCATGCCCCATGCCCCATTCCCCATGCCCCATTCCCAATGCCCAAAATATAACTTAAATGCAACTTTGGCCAAGAAAAATTGCTAGAGTGAATCCCCAGCGAGTTAAAACTGATCGTCCCGGATCTGAAAATTCGACTCCTTACCGAGAAACCCGGCTATCTGCTTAATCCAGTTAGCCAAGCGGTTAAATTTATGCTCAATTCGCTTATCGGTATCATTTAGCCGATATTCGAGAAACTGTTTTTTCTCGCTATATTCAGTCAAATGTACATCTATTTTTTTCTCAGTGGTGTACAGCCGATCTACAAAATTTTCTTTTAGATGATCAATCGCTGTTAGTAAATCATTCTCTACTTTGGCAATCCGAGCATTAATATTAGATTCGATTTGGGCTAATCGGTAAATCGCCCCCACCACAGTTAAAAGCCCTATAAGAATAGTGAGAGCGTTGTTAATATCAATCTTCATAGTGAATCAATTTTTGATTCAATGCGTGTTAATGTCGGTTGGATATCCTGAGTTAATAATTGCTCAACAGAGTCATAATCAATACCGATATATTTCCAAACGATGAGACTGACGCTAGTAAACCATTTGGGAACATCGAACGAGATAGCATAGTTAGGCGTTAACTTAGGAAAAGTAATCAGCTTGATTCTGTTAAGAAAAATCTTGCGCGTAGAGACTTCATCAGCTTCTGGAGTTCCCCCAACAGTCAAGCCTAAATTAAATTCTTGGTGAAGATAACCCGCAAAATTCCAGCTTCGCCCCTCTGGAATTTCTGTTGTAATGTAGACTGCTAAAACGTGAGCATCTATCAAAACGGGAACTGTGATTTTAGGAATAACGGCATGAACAGTAGGGGTAATCCAAACCGCCGCAACTGAAGTGTTATATATTTGTTCCCAGTTGTCGGCGTTGCTTAGTTGTAAAGTTCTCACGTTCGCCTCATTAGTAAAGCCATGTGATCCTCAACTTCGCCAACAAAGCCATAAGGGTTAATGCCGTAATGATCTAACAGTTCAAAGTATGTGTAATCGTCTAATTGCCCTTTCAGCCATTGATCAGCCGATTCATTAACTTTCAGCATTCCTTGAACTGTAGATTCATCCGCATCCCAATCAACAGAAACAGTCAGTAAATCCCCAATGTCTTGAGGAATCCATAGTGAATTATTGTCGGATGCGATAGACATTACACACCTTCTGGAACGAAACGATAACGGCTCGCAGCAGCGTTATCAGAGCCAGTAAATAAGCCAATAAATGCTGGCTTTTCTTTAATGGCTTGGACTACGCTGTCATAAGTATCAGCCGCCAGCTTTTTACCAAAATTAGCGGTAACAGAATCATTTTCGTGTCTAAAGTATTTTCTGCCTGTGATTCTAGATGATTCTTTAGTCTCAGCAGTCTGTACCCTTTGTATAATTGTTACTTTTGCAAATTTGAATTTTTTCGCACTTTCTAAGATATTCGGTGTGGTAAGTGCAGCTACTTCTTGAGTGCTAAAGGTGTATTCATCAACAATACCTTTGAGCGTGGTAGCTAACGCAGCACCTCTACCATTTTGAGTGGCACTGAGTAAACGGGTAGGAAGATAAACAAGTGATGCGCCACTGGCATCAAACGGGATAATATACCCAGGAACTCGTTCTGCTTTTGCCCGGTTCGCCGGAGTTGTAATTGCGGCGTAAGCGGCCTGTCTAGCTTCAGTATCTTTTTGCAGCCATTGCATATACCTAGCGTGATCCTGAGCCAATTTCACACCACGACTAATATCTGAATAAGCCATATTATTTTTTGTTGAGTTTTATGTACAATCCAACCATAGCAATGGTTTTTGATTGGTTTTTACCAGTGGGAAGTTAACTTGTCGAAAAAATTTTTACTTGATAAAAAACCATTACACATTTTCTAGTGCGTTGCGTAGTCGTCTACCAACAGAGACTAAATTAACCGGCTTGACTCGTCCTGGAATAATTAATTGAGCATGGGTAAACTTCACGTCAGCAGTCGGGCGTTGTCGAAATTTTTCTGTAGACTTCCCGTAAATTATATGAGTTCCTGGATTGGTGGGAAATTCTTTAGTATTTTCTATAAATTGAAAATTGTTATCACTGTAAGTCTTATCAACAATTTTTAATACACTTTGTACTGTACTAATCCCTTCACTTTTAGATATACATAATAAACGTAAATCAAAACCATTCTCCAAGTCTAAATAAGTGCATTTATATTTACCTTTCTTCCAAATTAATGGCGGTGTAGCAAATTCCGCTTTAATTTCACGGGCGTATTCTGCTGCATCAGTTGGCATAATAGTTGCAGCAGTTCTGTTCATGATTCTAAAGCTGATTTCACCCCGCACTTGCTCTGTGCCGTCACTATGTTTTGTGATGTCATAAGGTTCTTTAAAATACAGTTTGATTTGTGGTCTAAACTTGGTTTCTCTTTGAAATTCCTGTACAGGTATACCGTAAATTGGGGCTTGAACTGATTGCAGTCGGCCAGCCGTCACCTCAAATAACCACATTCTCATGAGGGTCATTGTTGATGTGTCTTCATCCTTCATGGTGCAAGCGTGACGCAATCCCTCTTTCGGGGTTTCGATACTATTTTCTTTTTGATTGTTGAAGTATTGCGCGACGGCTTTATTGTGCCAGCGTCGGAGGGTATCTTGCAAAAATTCCCATTCATTAAAATTCTCTGGTAGGGTCATGTTAAACCCCCTATAAGCTTCATTAAGTCGTCATAAGTATCTTGAGAAATTTTCACCCCTCCGACATCAGCCACAAACCTAGAAAACTTAAACATTCCATTTTCTATTTTTTCTGTAGTGCCTGTGTAGTGCTTAACTTTATAGACAGGGATATCAAGGCTTGGGGTTTTAACTACTCCTAAAAATTCCTCTACTGTTCTAGTTGCTGGAGTTGCAGAGTTTTTATAGACATTGAGAATTACAGAGTCAATCAACTCACGCTTTCTTCTGTCTTCCTCTGCCTTTAATTGCGCTTCCGAAAGTTTATTCATCTGGATTTAAATCCCCCTGTAATGCTTCTGTTAAATAAGCAAGGGTTCGGTTTAAATATTCGTCCAGGTAGTCTAACCGTAGATTTTGACCCGTGAAGGTTAAAGTAACAGTTGGAGCTAATTCGGATCTATCGACTTGAATTAAACATTCCCCCTCTGGAGTTGTACCAAAAGCCCCCACAACATTAGGAATGGGGACTGTATTCAACCCTGCTATCGGGTTGACATCACTGTTGACTGAATTTAATAAATAGTTAAATAATCGGTTAAATGTTGCTATAGCAAAGGCTAGCTTTACTCCGGTAACACTGATTTCAAAGGTACAAAATCTCCCCCCTGTTTCCGCTATTCCATTAATAGAAATTGCATCGAAATTAGTAAAAGTGTTGAACTTTAAAAAGACTTCCGGTAAGTCGGATTTTAGCTTTGTAGTGGTTGTAGTTTCGCCTGTGTTAACCATTGGGTGTGGGGTTCTCCTCTATTTCATCGGGTTCTAGGTCAGCTTCTACCATTTCCTGTCCGACAGATGCTAGTTTGCTGGCTTCTACTTGGGTTTTAATATTGACTGCTTCTGGAACAGTAGGACTTGGTTTACTGCCTTCGTCACCTTTTAAATTTTTATCAAGGTCAGCTTTTAATGTTCCTAGTTGACCAATTGTTTCTTTGACGCTTAATGTTTCACTAGCCACGCTATTAACGTGACTAACTACAGTTTCAGCAGTTTCTAAACCAGTAAAAAATCTGTTTTGAAAATTGGGTTGAGGGTTCATGAAGTTGTAAGCTTTATCGCTAACTTCGCCCCAAATCCTAAGAGCATTTCCTATCTTGGCGACATTACCGCCAACTACTTGTAATGCGTTGATAATGCTTTGTCCTATAGATTGAACAGCATTTAATAAGTTGGCTGATGCTTGATAAATTCTGCTGGCTCTATTCCATGTATCGGAAGCCGCTTTAAATTGTGCTTCTCCTATTACTCCAATAACTAAACCTTTAATAGCGTTATTTATTAACACGCCTGTCCCAACTTCTTCGCCTTGGGCATTTTTAATGTTGATTCCAAACACCTTAAGAACTACGTCAACTGTTGCAAAAAGAGTTTCACCCAAACTACGGCTTAACATCAGCGCATTATGTATGGTCGTAGCTAAAATCAGGTAATTACTAATAGCTTGGGTTAATTGATTGTTTGCTATGCTATTCACCGCCCCGCTAATACCATTTTTAAGCTGACTACCAAGCTTAGTATTAATACCGTTTACCGTGTTTGTTAGATTCGCAATACCTAAACCATTTAAAAAGTTAGAGAGATTATTAAAACCATTTTGAATGGTATTGTTAGTTTGATTGTGGAGGTTGTGGAGACACCCTCCCGGTTTTGTTGTGCTACAAGTTCCAGTAGCGGCGGCTTGTGTAGCTTGCGAATAGCTCAAGGGGGCTGGTCTTGCCACTAGTGCAGGAATAAATGCTGCGTTGGTAGCGATTTGTTTTAATAAAGCCTTCGATTGTGCGTCCATCTCTGCATCTTGTCCTTTTTCGCCCTTTTCACCTTTCTGGCCTCTTAAACCTTGGAAACCTCTTGCACCCCTTAAGCCTTGTAAGCCTATCTCCCCTCTTTGCCCCATCGCTCCGGGGATGCCCTGTATTCCCTGTATCCCCTGCAATCCTCTTTCACCGCGATCGCCTTTTTCACCTTTACGCCCGGCTGGGATGCTACGAGCAACTCTCATTGCTTCATCGGCTGTATCTATCGCTCTTCTAGCTGTGATAACTGCCGTATTTCCAATTCCTAATGCGTTTTCGGCTGTTGCTGTCGCAGTTGTCGCCATTACTCTGGCTTGATCAGCCGCACTGATTGCGGTGTTAGCTCTAACAGCAGCTTCCCTCGCTTGTTCCCCAGCTTGCCTAGCGAGTGATTGAGCATCAGCAGCTGTAGAGATTGCTTTGTTAGCTACTTCTATCGCTCTATCTGCCTTGGTTCTGGCATCTCCTGCGACAGCTTCGGCATTTCCAGCCTTGAACAATGCTTGATTAGCCGTGCTATCAGCCTTATTCGCTGTACCATTAGCACTGTTGGCAGTAGATTGGGCGTTTTCAGCAATTGCCCTAACTCCTGCAATGGCATTAATTAGCCGTGAAAAATCATTATTAAACCCTGCCAAGCCTCTTTCTACAGCATCAATACGCCGGCCTAAAATTTCAATTCCTGCGATAGAAATTAATATTGCTGCGATCGCGGCTGCTAATGCTGCGACTTTTGCGGCGGCTGCTGCTGCTGTAGATGCGGCGGTGGCGGCGGCTTTCATGGCTGCATTTGCTAGGGCTACCGCGCTATCAATAGATTGCAATAATGGGGCTAATTTAGTAGCAATTAATGTTAATACGGCTGGGATGATTAAAGCTTCCGCTTCTGCTACAGATGCTTTAATTATTCGCCGTTCATCAACAGGCTTAATCTTGGCGATTTCAGCACGTAAAGCCGCTAATTCTGCCCTAATCTCATTACAGCAATCAGCCATTGTTAATTCTCCTGATTGCTGATGTTGCAGCTGCTATTCCTTGCCTAATTTCATTGCAAGGTATACAGCAGTAGCCGGGATACTCAGGGCATTTACATTCAATAGTTCCTGGGGGGCAATTCCCACAAATTACTGTATAACTAATCTCTGTATCGCTTCTATCAGAAAATATTTTTACCCCATCATGTAAAATCCTGATTGCATAATCTTGCGGGGGAATTGGCGGCGGACACCCTCTAGATTTATCTATCTCTACAATCGGGCTAGACAACGGATACCAAACTGAATAACTTCCGTCTGGTTGTGGGTTGTCCCATTCGGGATTACCACAACTCCAAAACTGAATTTCAGAGTTATTGTTTTGAGTACGATAATTGATTACTGTTTGCTCACCACCGTTTGCATATTTGATAGTAAATCCTTCAGCGTTGTAATCTTCGCCTTTGTCGTTTTTTTTGACTCTATCTAAAATCACTTCAATCGGAGCAACTTTAGATTGATAAATTTGTTTACCTTTGGATTGAGAGTAATATTCAACTCTTGGCTTATCGCCTTCATTGCAAAACATTAATAGATGTACTCCCCATATAGTTCTATTTCACCAAGGCATAAATAATAAAAACTATTGCTATTTACGCCTGTCTGTAAAATCCTGAAATGTTTGTAATGGGTGTTAGAAGTAACAGGAATACTCAGCCATTGAGATGCTGCATTAATAGTTGTGTTGTTAACTTGTGTATCAATGTCTTCCCAGTTAACATCATCATTACTTCCCTGGAATTTCCAGTTTCTAAGATAGTGCTGTGTAGTGTTTCTATTCCTTAGTGAGTAATAACTAGGTTTTAACGTGCCAGAAATAAGGAAAACTTTAACCCAACTATTTAAGGCACTCGGTGTATAAAATTCATCTGCTATTCTATTTGTTAGATTTGCCACGCTACCCGCACCAGTTGCACTAGCTGAGATTACAACAGAAGTATTTTGAGGATTGGTGAACGAAACAGTATTTTTGTTAGTACCTAGATAATAAAATAAGCCATTTGTGTCTCCGTCTGATTGATAACTTAAAACCTCTGTGTTTTGGGTTTCTGTTGCGAAATAAGCTTTTAAATCAAAAGCTTTTATTTTTCTAGTTGTTCCTGTTTCTGCATCCCAGCAAAGTATAAAATCATTATCTGTAATTTCTGATATTTCGGGAAATTCGTTAATCTTCATGTTGAGTATTTTTTAAAATAACTAATGTATTTCTAATGCAAAGTGCATTATTGGATTTAACAAACCTGTTGTTCCAATGTAATATTTTCAAATTTTCAAAAGCTTCTGAATTATCAAATTCAATGGGATTATTATTCTCGTCAGTTATTTGCTGATAGTTATCATCTTCTAAGTAACCTGAAAAATTCCTAATAGCATTTAACAAGAGTGCTATCAACAAGGACTCAGCCGTGTTACTAAGCATGGGGGTTAAGCTTGGTAAATCGGCTTTATGAATAACCAATTGAGTGTCATCCTGACTCGCATTTTCACCGAAAATTTGAGCCAGGGTTAAGGGTAGAAGTGTCATTAATAATCGTCTGGATCTATTGCTGTACTTCCGGCTGGTTTATCCATTGCCACGGTTAGCGTATCTTGGCGATAAGTCGCATCACCACGGCTTACAAACGATGGGAGAAAACCGTTACTGATAACAACGCTTTGGTCGCTGTTAGAGTCTTGATTTGTTTGTGTAAGATACTGTTGCGCCTTCAAAAGAATTGCAATTAACAATGATTCAGCCGTATTGGTGGCGGATACTGTTAAACCAGCATCGACTAAATCAGCTTTGGTAATGGTTAAAGTTGTCGCATCTTGTACAGCGTTTGCGCCAAATACTTGAACTAATGTAGGTTCTGCCATATTTCGGATTTTTGATGTAGTGAATAAATCCGTTTTAGTCTGCATTTAAGAATTAGTAAATCTTCCAGTTTTATGTAAAAGCAGAACAATTGCTGAGGACGTAAAAGTATTGATACAGCTAGGATTGATGCACTTTTAGCTGATAGCTAAAAATAAAAATATTCCGATTTAACTTATCACCTTGGTTAAACCGGAATATCAAAAGAGGAAAATTAAAGATGAAAAATAATAGGTGTGGGCAAGCATCTATTCTTACCGACGCTGAATATTCTAAGCTACGACGGCAATTAAAAACTCAAAAATATAAGTTGCTTCTAGATTTAGCTTGGTATACGGGGGAACGATGGGGGGCAATTGTTCAGCTGAAGGTAAGCGATGTTTACAACAGCGATGGTTCACCTCGTGACACTATCACTTTTAGATCATCGACTCGCAAGCGTCGGCCTGATGGTAGCCGGGAAACTCGCCAAGTGCCTGTACATCCCGTTTTGAATGAGTCTTTAGCTTCTTACTCACCACCGGGGGATAGTGTCTGGTTGTTTCCTAGCCGGGACGGTGAAAAGTCGATGACTTGGCGTAATGCCTATGACATTTTGCACCGGGCTTGTGAAAAGGCCGGTTTTTCAGCTAAGGGTATCAGCACTCATTCCACCCGCCGCAGCTTTATAACTAAGCTGCACCGTAACGGTACAAGTCCTTACACGATTAAGAAAATTACCGGACATCGTGATTTTAAGGCTTTGGAGCGTTACATCGATGTTGATGTTGACCAAATTAGAGGAGCGATCGCCACACTATGAATGAACTAATTAATGATTTTTATGTCCAATTCCAACTGGGACGCTATGATCAACCCTATGACTTAGCAAAAGCACTTGAAGAACTTGCTGATAAGGCTTGGGATGAAGCCGAGAAACTATACCCGCAATCTATGATTCCGTGACATAGTGGAGTCTCAGAAGATTTTAAAGCGTTTATTTATGGAAGATGCGATCGCCTTTCAACAGCCGCGATCGCTATTTTTTTTGTTTATAGTTGTAGCTATTAAGTTTTAAAAGTTCTAAAAGGTTTAATTAGCAGCGACCGCGCCGACTAACGCGATCGCTATTTTTTTGTGAGTAAAATTAGACAACAGTAATTTCCTGATCTAGCGATCGCGTTTTGGTGATTTACGCGATCGCATTTTTATAACCTTAATGCCACCTACTATCAATAATATTTTTGCGATAAAAGACTTCTTATTGATAAATGAACGAAAAATCAATACTTTGAACCCCATGTTATAGGCCCACAGCTTCGCGCCGGGAATCAATAATATTATTGAGAATGCTTGACACTAGGGGTATTGGGCATGGGGCATTGGGCATAGGGGACAGGGGGGCAGGGGGGCAGGGGGACATCTCCGAACATTAACCCCGAACATTACGCCAGGAGTGAATAATTTTCTCAATCTCCCTTGGTGATTTCCCAGCCGCGATCGCAATTTCAATTTCTTGTTTCCTGGCAATTGCGATCGCGCTTTTGACATTACCACCGGGTATATGAACATGGTGCAGCTTCCGCCCTGACATCCACAGGTAACGGTAATAATGATGTTCTTTCCCGTAACGAATCACGGTGTACTTTTCTACCCAGTGATTGTGTTCTGGAGCAGATTTAATTGTATCGGTTGTTGCTTGCTCCAGAACATTAGAATAAGGTTTTAATGCTCCCTTAGTTTGCTCCAGAACAGTGTGTGTATTTTTCTGCTGAGTATCTATTTCATCCCAATACGAATCGTAATTAGGGGGTAGGGAATGGGGGGTAGTGAACTGTTGCAGGTCGAATAATGATTGTTGTTTCATAATCCACCCCAAGCCATCATGTCTTCCCAGTAACGCCACTCTAGGCAATCAATCAGCCATCCTTGAGGGTTACGTATTCGCTCTTGGGCTGATCGCAATTTGTAAACCCCAATAGCTAACAGCACATCATCAAGTGAGTAGTTGAAGATTTTGGCAGGTTTTTCAGGGTGATAAAAGATACCTGCTTCAGAACAGACTGCGAGAATCTCCTCACGGGAAGCTGTGTCATTAGAGGAATTGCTGCTGCTGTTAGGGGTGTCATCGGCTGATTGCGGGTTTGAGGGTCGTGAATCGCAATTTTGATGTCGATGGCGTAAATTTTTTTTCGGGTTGAGCCAATCAAGGGGACGTGTAACTATTCGTACAATTCGCCACGTAAATTGTTTGACTATCTGCACCACTCGACAATCAACGAGTTGGGCTAGGGCATCTTTGAGGGTTGGTCTGGTGTATCCTTTGCCCCGGTGCTTTTCTACCCATTGGTTAAATTCTTTCAGGTCTGGTTCTTGCTCATCCCCGATTCCCTGGCGGATTAGCCATTGCCACAGGAGTTTGGCGGCGGGGGTGAGTTTGTTTTCGAGACAGTAAGCGTCATGTGCTTCTGTCCACTGGGTATTTTGTAATTTTGGCTTTCCTGTCATAATCCGAGTAGATAGATGCAAGCCACCCGGTTCAGGGTGGTTTTAACTGCGTCGGCGATCGCGCTCCAGGTCGTGAATAACTTTCTCTAAGTACCAGTTATCTGACTGACCGGGATTTTTTCGCCTCTGTTGTGCTAAAAGTCGCTTGGCGGTGGGAACGTCACCTTTGAGCAAGGTGAGTAAATCGCTTTGTAAGTATCTGTTTCTGGGGTCGGTGCGGTATGAATGGGAGACTCTCCCCTGTGGTCTGCGATTCCACTTGCAAATAAACGCTTGCCACTCGCAACGAACATACTGAAATATGTTGATCAAGGCGACTATGCAGTAATAAATAATCAGAAGATTGAGGAGTAGTTGAATTAGAATTTCCATAGGAATTGAAAGGTAGATGTTCAATTCCACTATGCGAGGAATGTTACCTTAAACACATCGGTAAAGCCTCGCATTTCAATCTTCACGGTTATTTCATAAATCAAAACCGCCCTCACCCATAGGTGGGACGGTTTAAGGCTGTTCTTCTATTTCACCTAAAAGCTTAGTCAGAAGGTTTTCTAACTGTTGCATTCCTTCAATGACTTGGCTACGGTGTAATTCATTTTCTTGTAATCTTGCTTCCAGTCGTTCTTTGTGAGCATCTACATAATTTAAGTGAGCCTGTTGCAACTCTTGGAGTTGCTTAAGGATTTTCCCAATAGTTCCCTGTCCTCCAATAATATTTTCTTCTCTAGTTGAATTTCGCCCCTCGCTATTTGTGTCAAGAACTTCGTTCTGCTCAATCCCATTTGTTGAGCTTTCGTTTGCAACGCTTCCCAGTCCTGAACATTCATTCTCAATGTTGCGTTGACTGTCTTTCTCTCTTGATTTTCGTTTTGCATCCTTGGCCATCATATTCGACTCCTCAATTATTGCACGTGCTTATTCCGGGAGTATGCACGTGCATTTAGTCAGTACCCCTTGACTTATGTTTTTGCACGTGCAATTAATAATAACAGTTCCAATGTATCACGTGCAAAAAAACTGATACTTTAAACACGCTCCCCCCTCACCCTTGCCGATGTGCCTGTGAGGGCAAATTCAGGAGCAAGCACCCACGCCTAGACCTTGCGTGGAAACACCCTCAGCCAAAAGTCACCTGTCAGTGATCAGTCATTGGTCATTGGTAATTAGTCATGGGAGTTTCCCCACTCCCCACACCCCTACACCCGGCGCATTCACTTCACCATCGCGCCACAGATTTTGTTGTTTAGTAAAGGAGAAACAATTTAGACGCAAATCGAACCGACCACACACCATTTTTTATAGGTTTAATAGGTTTTCGCCGGAGATGCCCCCGGCGATTCCTTACGTAGATAAACACTTGATAGCTCGCACACACCAGCACTTGCCAGGTGTACACCTCGTGCTGGTGATTTTTTCAAAATTCAGGAGATTTAATAGATGTCTTACCGCGACGAAATTAGACCTTGGGCAATTTTCCAATACTTGCCCAACGGCAACAATATCTGCGTTGCTCGTCTTCGCACGCGCACTGATGCTGATGCCTACATGAGCATTCTGCGCCAGGGAGGGGGGAGCTTTGCAGTAGTTTTCGACCACCAACCCAAGCCAGAAGTTGTTTAAGGATAACTCAAAATTTCAAAAGCGAGCGCACTAGGAGCATCGAAGTGCGATCGCTTTCAGAGTCGGAACGTCTACCAAGTAAAAATTAGCACAAACAATATGCAAATCAAAACCATTAGTTATCAACGAGTTCTCAACTTGGGGAACTACGAGTCTAAGAGATTAGAACTGTTTGCTGAAGTTTTCGAGACAGATGACGTAGAAGAACAAATCTCACGTCTTGCGGAAATGGTTGAACGCAAAATCCGAGAAGATGCTAGCCAAAAAATTCAACAGGAAATCAGGCAGCTTAGACAGGAGTTACGCGAACTTCAAAAACAAGTAACCGCAGTTAAATCACCCGTATCGGAGATTGATAACATCCCTTTTGACTCTGGGGCAACGTCCCCGGATAACGATACCGTTGGCAGTTTCTAACTACTGATATTTTTTTGAAGCGATGGCAAAAGCCATCGCTTTCGTGCGATCGCACTGCTTGGATTTGGAGGAGTGCGATCGCTAAAATTCCGAATCCACAGCGACGTAGATTCTATGCAAATCATATCAGTTCCTACAGTGTTTACCTGCAAAACACCCACCGCCGGTTGGTTAAATCTAGCCCAAGTCCGCCAAGTGCAGTTTGAGGAGTTACCCAACCCCATCGCTGTCATCACCTGGCACAACGGTGAACAGCAAACTTTCTTTGGTGAAAATGCCACAGCCATTCGTGACACCTGGCTAGAAGCTGCTGACCGTTGCACCTGTTCCAATCACCGAGTCAAAAACCGTAGAAATTTATGACCGAGAAAAAAATTACTGAAGTTCACAACGCTGTGACTATTTACGGACTAAATGAAGACGGTTCGCAAGCAGAACAGCCACTTATGACATTTTATCGTCCCCAAGATTGGGGCAATCCCCAGCGTTGGCATTATGAATTTTTCAAACTGGAATGGCACAGAGAAAAAGAAATTTTTATTAACAACTGCCACTGCTGGACTGACTTAAAAAATCCCGAAGGTGGATATGTTCAACTATTTGCCCAAGGGATAGCCATGATTTTAATTCCTGGTAGTCCGCCTCAAGAATGTGGACGTGACTATTTACGTGGTGATGATTTTTGGTCAACTAAATGGGGAAAAATGCCACCTTACTACGACCCAAGCGAAGAATATGACGATGAGGACATTTATGAATAAAGATAATTCTCAATTTTTAATTAACAAAGAACACTATGTGGTTAACACATTAGCAATGGCAATTGCCATCAAGTATCTTTGTTATGCCACAAATCAACCTGATACCTATTGGGTTGCAAGAATCGCTAACGAAGCCAATGAGCAATGTGATCAATTAACTCCTGAACAGATTGAAAAAAGTGTTGAGGCTTACTACCTGGAACGAGATTTAGACCATCCGCCCGCCTGATGATGGCTACCTGACTCAGTAGCCGAAACGCTGACAAATTGTCAGCGTCGCGGATTGAGTCCAAATCAATTCCGCAAATTAGTTAGAGAAAGTGCAGCGTCAAGAGTGAATTGCGCTCCTACAGTGAGGCGTTTCTGTGTTCATGCGCGGCTTTTCTCTTACTAATTCCCCGAATTGCGTTTACTCCTGAATCGCGCCCCTGTTATGTGGGGCGTTAGGGTGATTCGTGCGCTCTTAAGTTCGGGTTTACTAAAGGATGCCAGTCCTGAAAACCACCTTATTTTTTCGCAGAACCATGACAATTCAATTAAAGATTTTGGGAATTGATGTTAGCAAAAACAGCATAACAACCCATATTTTAACACAATATCCCAAAGGAGGATTGCAAAATCATTGGAATAAAACAAGGAATAAAGCATCAAGCTTATACCCTGCTTTTTATTCCAATCCAGATGTTATAAAAAAGCAAAAATCAGCTTTTGATTTTGCAAATTACTTAATAGAAACCAAACCAGATTTTGCAATTATTGAGCCAACAGGAAATCATTATTCTAGACTGTGGGCATCTATTCTTAAAAAGTTAGAAATTAAAATTTTATGGGTTGGTCACGTTGAACTCAGGCGTTACCGTGGTGGCAAAAATTTACCGAATAAATCCGATGCTGCCGATGCTTTGGCTATGGCCGCTTACGGTCACGACCCAGATCATCTACTCGAAAATGGTAAATTGAACATGAGATATTTTCTCATGCACCAACCCGAACTTATAGATGAACTCCGCGACCTCTGCCAGCAACTTGAACACCTCAACCGTGTTCAGTCGCCAATTGTGAATTATGCCCGGCAACTTCTGGCCTGGCAGTTCCCAGAAGTTGCTAACACTAGAAGTAAATCTACTAAGCCAGGGTTACTCCCACCGCTTTGGGCTTGGTTGGCGAAAAGGCTGGAAATTTCACCCGCCGGAAAAACCAGGATAGAAAACCGCTATAAAATATCCATTGCCCGTGATTACGGCATTGAGATAGACCCAATTTTAGAACTCCATGCTCAGTGGATGTGTGACATCTCACTTTATGAGCAGCATCTTGAAGGCAGAATTAGAGAAATACTTACTCAATCAGCCTTTGCGCCTTACATGAAAGTGTTTGATAAATTTGGTTTTGGGTTACGAGTGCGATCGCGTTTACTTACCAGAATCTACCCTTTTGAATCATTTTTAGGGGTCGATGGCAGGCCTGTTATTGAGTATGAAGTCAGAGAAGTCAAAAAAACTGAGCGCGATCGTAAAAATGGTGAAACCGTTGTTAAACGACTTGCTGGTGAAACCAAACGAATCAAGCGCAACCGTAGCCGCGATACTTTCAAAATGCGCCTAGGCATGGGTACAACCCTTGAGCAGTCCGGTGATGGTTTAGTTGAAAAAGCTAGTGGTTCTTCACTGTGTAGAATTTCACTTTGGCAGTACATCTTAACTGGTGTAGAAACTGGACGATTACCAGATAATGAACTAACCAAAGAACTGCTCAACTACCGCGATTCACTCAAAGCTAACGTTACAGAACAAGGTGAGAAACTGCTAAACGGTAAGCATATTCAAGGCAAGTTAATGAGTAAAGTAACAAACTTACTGTTTAGTGAATTGTGTAAAGTAGTTCATTAAATTTACGTTACGTTGTTTGTTGACCCTTCATGATCATGAAGGGTCTTGAAATTGTAGAAGAATTTCCGTTACCCTGAATCCCCAGCGAGTTAAAACTGATCGTCCCGGATCTGAAAATTCGACTCCTTACCGAGAAACCCGGCTATCTGCTTAATCCAGTTAGCCAAGCGGTTAAATTTATGCTCAATTCGCTTATCGGTATCATTTAGCCGATATTCGAGAAACTGTTTTTTCTCGCTATATTCAGTCAAATGTACATCTATTTTTTTCTCAGTGGTGTACAGCCGATCTACAAAATTTTCTTTTAGATGATCAATCGCTGTTAGTAAATCATTCTCTACTTTGGCAATCCGAGCATTAATATTAGATTCGATTTGGGCTAATCGGTAAATCGCCCCCACCACAGTTAAAAGCCCTATAAGAATAGTGAGAGCGTTGTTAATATCAATCTTCATAGTGAATCAATTTTTGATTCAATGCGTGTTAATGTCGGTTGGATATCCTGAGTTAATAATTGCTCAACAGAGTCATAATCAATACCGATATATTTCCAAACGATGAGACTGACGCTAGTAAACCATTTGGGAACATCGAACGAGATAGCATAGTTAGGCGTTAACTTAGGAAAAGTAATCAGCTTGATTCTGTTAAGAAAAATCTTGCGCGTAGAGACTTCATCAGCTTCTGGAGTTCCCCCAACAGTCAAGCCTAAATTAAATTCTTGGTGAAGATAACCCGCAAAATTCCAGCTTCGCCCCTCTGGAATTTCTGTTGTAATGTAGACTGCTAAAACGTGA
Organism: Aliinostoc maniaoense; assembly: GCF_058172895.1. NCBI lineage: Bacteria > Bacillati > Cyanobacteriota > Cyanophyceae > Nostocales > Nodulariaceae > Aliinostoc > Aliinostoc maniaoense. Next base: position 1,933,336 of record NZ_CP187952.1, read on the forward strand.
GCATCTATCAAAACGGGAACTGTGATTTTAGGAATAACGGCATGAACAGTAGGGGTAATCCAAACCGCCGCAACTGAAGTGTTATATATTTGTTCCCAGTTGTCGGCGTTGCTTAGTTGTAAAGTTCTCACGTTCGCCTCATTAGTAAAGCCATGTGATCCTCAACTTCGCCAACAAAGCCATAAGGGTTAATGCCGTAATGATCTAACAGTTCAAAGTATGTGTAATCGTCTAATTGCCCTTTCAGCCATTGATCAGCCGATTCATTAACTTTCAGCATTCCTTGAACTGTAGATTCATCCGCATCCCAATCAACAGAAACAGTCAGTAAATCCCCAATGTCTTGAGGAATCCATAGTGAATTATTGTCGGATGCGATAGACATTACACACCTTCTGGAACGAAACGATAACGGCTCGCAGCAGCGTTATCAGAGCCAGTAAATAAGCCAATAAATGCTGGCTTTTCTTTAATGGCTTGGACTACGCTGTCATAAGTATCAGCCGCCAGCTTTTTACCAAAATTAGCGGTAACAGAATCATTTTCGTGTCTAAAGTATTTTCTGCCTGTGATTCTAGATGATTCTTTAGTCTCAGCAGTCTGTACCCTTTGTATAATTGTTACTTTTGCAAATTTGAATTTTTTCGCACTTTCTAAGATATTCGGTGTGGTAAGTGCAGCTACTTCTTGAGTGCTAAAGGTGTATTCATCAACAATACCTTTGAGCGTGGTAGCTAACGCAGCACCTCTACCATTTTGAGTGGCACTGAGTAAACGGGTAGGAAGATAAACAAGTGATGCGCCACTGGCATCAAACGGGATAATATACCCAGGAACTCGTTCTGCTTTTGCCCGGTTCGCCGGAGTTGTAATTGCGGCGTAAGCGGCCTGTCTAGCTTCAGTATCTTTTTGCAGCCATTGCATATACCTAGCGTGATCCTGAGCCAATTTCACACCACGACTAATATCTGAATAAGCCATATTATTTTTTGTTGAGTTTTATGTACAATCCAACCATAGCAATGGTTTTTGATTGGTTTTTACCAGTGGGAAGTTAACTTGTCGAAAAAATTTTTACTTGATAAAAAACCATTACACATTTTCTAGTGCGTTGCGTAGTCGTCTACCAACAGAGACTAAATTAACCGGCTTGACTCGTCCTGGAATAATTAATTGAGCATGGGTAAACTTCACGTCAGCAGTCGGGCGTTGTCGAAATTTTTCTGTAGACTTCCCGTAAATTATATGAGTTCCTGGATTGGTGGGAAATTCTTTAGTATTTTCTATAAATTGAAAATTGTTATCACTGTAAGTCTTATCAACAATTTTTAATACACTTTGTACTGTACTAATCCCTTCACTTTTAGATATACATAATAAACGTAAATCAAAACCATTCTCCAAGTCTAAATAAGTGCATTTATATTTACCTTTCTTCCAAATTAATGGCGGTGTAGCAAATTCCGCTTTAATTTCACGGGCGTATTCTGCTGCATCAGTTGGCATAATAGTTGCAGCAGTTCTGTTCATGATTCTAAAGCTGATTTCACCCCGCACTTGCTCTGTGCCGTCACTATGTTTTGTGATGTCATAAGGTTCTTTAAAATACAGTTTGATTTGTGGTCTAAACTTGGTTTCTCTTTGAAATTCCTGTACAGGTATACCGTAAATTGGGGCTTGAACTGATTGCAGTCGGCCAGCCGTCACCTCAAATAACCACATTCTCATGAGGGTCATTGTTGATGTGTCTTCATCCTTCATGGTGCAAGCGTGACGCAATCCCTCTTTCGGGGTTTCGATACTATTTTCTTTTTGATTGTTGAAGTATTGCGCGACGGCTTTATTGTGCCAGCGTCGGAGGGTATCTTGCAAAAATTCCCATTCATTAAAATTCTCTGGTAGGGTCATGTTAAACCCCCTATAAGCTTCATTAAGTCGTCATAAGTATCTTGAGAAATTTTCACCCCTCCGACATCAGCCACAAACCTAGAAAACTTAAACATTCCATTTTCTATTTTTTCTGTAGTGCCTGTGTAGTGCTTAACTTTATAGACAGGGATATCAAGGCTTGGGGTTTTAACTACTCCTAAAAATTCCTCTACTGTTCTAGTTGCTGGAGTTGCAGAGTTTTTATAGACATTGAGAATTACAGAGTCAATCAACTCACGCTTTCTTCTGTCTTCCTCTGCCTTTAATTGCGCTTCCGAAAGTTTATTCATCTGGATTTAAATCCCCCTGTAATGCTTCTGTTAAATAAGCAAGGGTTCGGTTTAAATATTCGTCCAGGTAGTCTAACCGTAGATTTTGACCCGTGAAGGTTAAAGTAACAGTTGGAGCTAATTCGGATCTATCGACTTGAATTAAACATTCCCCCTCTGGAGTTGTACCAAAAGCCCCCACAACATTAGGAATGGGGACTGTATTCAACCCTGCTATCGGGTTGACATCACTGTTGACTGAATTTAATAAATAGTTAAATAATCGGTTAAATGTTGCTATAGCAAAGGCTAGCTTTACTCCGGTAACACTGATTTCAAAGGTACAAAATCTCCCCCCTGTTTCCGCTATTCCATTAATAGAAATTGCATCGAAATTAGTAAAAGTGTTGAACTTTAAAAAGACTTCCGGTAAGTCGGATTTTAGCTTTGTAGTGGTTGTAGTTTCGCCTGTGTTAACCATTGGGTGTGGGGTTCTCCTCTATTTCATCGGGTTCTAGGTCAGCTTCTACCATTTCCTGTCCGACAGATGCTAGTTTGCTGGCTTCTACTTGGGTTTTAATATTGACTGCTTCTGGAACAGTAGGACTTGGTTTACTGCCTTCGTCACCTTTTAAATTTTTATCAAGGTCAGCTTTTAATGTTCCTAGTTGACCAATTGTTTCTTTGACGCTTAATGTTTCACTAGCCACGCTATTAACGTGACTAACTACAGTTTCAGCAGTTTCTAAACCAGTAAAAAATCTGTTTTGAAAATTGGGTTGAGGGTTCATGAAGTTGTAAGCTTTATCGCTAACTTCGCCCCAAATCCTAAGAGCATTTCCTATCTTGGCGACATTACCGCCAACTACTTGTAATGCGTTGATAATGCTTTGTCCTATAGATTGAACAGCATTTAATAAGTTGGCTGATGCTTGATAAATTCTGCTGGCTCTATTCCATGTATCGGAAGCCGCTTTAAATTGTGCTTCTCCTATTACTCCAATAACTAAACCTTTAATAGCGTTATTTATTAACACGCCTGTCCCAACTTCTTCGCCTTGGGCATTTTTAATGTTGATTCCAAACACCTTAAGAACTACGTCAACTGTTGCAAAAAGAGTTTCACCCAAACTACGGCTTAACATCAGCGCATTATGTATGGTCGTAGCTAAAATCAGGTAATTACTAATAGCTTGGGTTAATTGATTGTTTGCTATGCTATTCACCGCCCCGCTAATACCATTTTTAAGCTGACTACCAAGCTTAGTATTAATACCGTTTACCGTGTTTGTTAGATTCGCAATACCTAAACCATTTAAAAAGTTAGAGAGATTATTAAAACCATTTTGAATGGTATTGTTAGTTTGATTGTGGAGGTTGTGGAGACACCCTCCCGGTTTTGTTGTGCTACAAGTTCCAGTAGCGGCGGCTTGTGTAGCTTGCGAATAGCTCAAGGGGGCTGGTCTTGCCACTAGTGCAGGAATAAATGCTGCGTTGGTAGCGATTTGTTTTAATAAAGCCTTCGATTGTGCGTCCATCTCTGCATCTTGTCCTTTTTCGCCCTTTTCACCTTTCTGGCCTCTTAAACCTTGGAAACCTCTTGCACCCCTTAAGCCTTGTAAGCCTATCTCCCCTCTTTGCCCCATCGCTCCGGGGATGCCCTGTATTCCCTGTATCCCCTGCAATCCTCTTTCACCGCGATCGCCTTTTTCACCTTTACGCCCGGCTGGGATGCTACGAGCAACTCTCATTGCTTCATCGGCTGTATCTATCGCTCTTCTAGCTGTGATAACTGCCGTATTTCCAATTCCTAATGCGTTTTCGGCTGTTGCTGTCGCAGTTGTCGCCATTACTCTGGCTTGATCAGCCGCACTGATTGCGGTGTTAGCTCTAACAGCAGCTTCCCTCGCTTGTTCCCCAGCTTGCCTAGCGAGTGATTGAGCATCAGCAGCTGTAGAGATTGCTTTGTTAGCTACTTCTATCGCTCTATCTGCCTTGGTTCTGGCATCTCCTGCGACAGCTTCGGCATTTCCAGCCTTGAACAATGCTTGATTAGCCGTGCTATCAGCCTTATTCGCTGTACCATTAGCACTGTTGGCAGTAGATTGGGCGTTTTCAGCAATTGCCCTAACTCCTGCAATGGCATTAATTAGCCGTGAAAAATCATTATTAAACCCTGCCAAGCCTCTTTCTACAGCATCAATACGCCGGCCTAAAATTTCAATTCCTGCGATAGAAATTAATATTGCTGCGATCGCGGCTGCTAATGCTGCGACTTTTGCGGCGGCTGCTGCTGCTGTAGATGCGGCGGTGGCGGCGGCTTTCATGGCTGCATTTGCTAGGGCTACCGCGCTATCAATAGATTGCAATAATGGGGCTAATTTAGTAGCAATTAATGTTAATACGGCTGGGATGATTAAAGCTTCCGCTTCTGCTACAGATGCTTTAATTATTCGCCGTTCATCAACAGGCTTAATCTTGGCGATTTCAGCACGTAAAGCCGCTAATTCTGCCCTAATCTCATTACAGCAATCAGCCATTGTTAATTCTCCTGATTGCTGATGTTGCAGCTGCTATTCCTTGCCTAATTTCATTGCAAGGTATACAGCAGTAGCCGGGATACTCAGGGCATTTACATTCAATAGTTCCTGGGGGGCAATTCCCACAAATTACTGTATAACTAATCTCTGTATCGCTTCTATCAGAAAATATTTTTACCCCATCATGTAAAATCCTGATTGCATAATCTTGCGGGGGAATTGGCGGCGGACACCCTCTAGATTTATCTATCTCTACAATCGGGCTAGACAACGGATACCAAACTGAATAACTTCCGTCTGGTTGTGGGTTGTCCCATTCGGGATTACCACAACTCCAAAACTGAATTTCAGAGTTATTGTTTTGAGTACGATAATTGATTACTGTTTGCTCACCACCGTTTGCATATTTGATAGTAAATCCTTCAGCGTTGTAATCTTCGCCTTTGTCGTTTTTTTTGACTCTATCTAAAATCACTTCAATCGGAGCAACTTTAGATTGATAAATTTGTTTACCTTTGGATTGAGAGTAATATTCAACTCTTGGCTTATCGCCTTCATTGCAAAACATTAATAGATGTACTCCCCATATAGTTCTATTTCACCAAGGCATAAATAATAAAAACTATTGCTATTTACGCCTGTCTGTAAAATCCTGAAATGTTTGTAATGGGTGTTAGAAGTAACAGGAATACTCAGCCATTGAGATGCTGCATTAATAGTTGTGTTGTTAACTTGTGTATCAATGTCTTCCCAGTTAACATCATCATTACTTCCCTGGAATTTCCAGTTTCTAAGATAGTGCTGTGTAGTGTTTCTATTCCTTAGTGAGTAATAACTAGGTTTTAACGTGCCAGAAATAAGGAAAACTTTAACCCAACTATTTAAGGCACTCGGTGTATAAAATTCATCTGCTATTCTATTTGTTAGATTTGCCACGCTACCCGCACCAGTTGCACTAGCTGAGATTACAACAGAAGTATTTTGAGGATTGGTGAACGAAACAGTATTTTTGTTAGTACCTAGATAATAAAATAAGCCATTTGTGTCTCCGTCTGATTGATAACTTAAAACCTCTGTGTTTTGGGTTTCTGTTGCGAAATAAGCTTTTAAATCAAAAGCTTTTATTTTTCTAGTTGTTCCTGTTTCTGCATCCCAGCAAAGTATAAAATCATTATCTGTAATTTCTGATATTTCGGGAAATTCGTTAATCTTCATGTTGAGTATTTTTTAAAATAACTAATGTATTTCTAATGCAAAGTGCATTATTGGATTTAACAAACCTGTTGTTCCAATGTAATATTTTCAAATTTTCAAAAGCTTCTGAATTATCAAATTCAATGGGATTATTATTCTCGTCAGTTATTTGCTGATAGTTATCATCTTCTAAGTAACCTGAAAAATTCCTAATAGCATTTAACAAGAGTGCTATCAACAAGGACTCAGCCGTGTTACTAAGCATGGGGGTTAAGCTTGGTAAATCGGCTTTATGAATAACCAATTGAGTGTCATCCTGACTCGCATTTTCACCGAAAATTTGAGCCAGGGTTAAGGGTAGAAGTGTCATTAATAATCGTCTGGATCTATTGCTGTACTTCCGGCTGGTTTATCCATTGCCACGGTTAGCGTATCTTGGCGATAAGTCGCATCACCACGGCTTACAAACGATGGGAGAAAACCGTTACTGATAACAACGCTTTGGTCGCTGTTAGAGTCTTGATTTGTTTGTGTAAGATACTGTTGCGCCTTCAAAAGAATTGCAATTAACAATGATTCAGCCGTATTGGTGGCGGATACTGTTAAACCAGCATCGACTAAATCAGCTTTGGTAATGGTTAAAGTTGTCGCATCTTGTACAGCGTTTGCGCCAAATACTTGAACTAATGTAGGTTCTGCCATATTTCGGATTTTTGATGTAGTGAATAAATCCGTTTTAGTCTGCATTTAAGAATTAGTAAATCTTCCAGTTTTATGTAAAAGCAGAACAATTGCTGAGGACGTAAAAGTATTGATACAGCTAGGATTGATGCACTTTTAGCTGATAGCTAAAAATAAAAATATTCCGATTTAACTTATCACCTTGGTTAAACCGGAATATCAAAAGAGGAAAATTAAAGATGAAAAATAATAGGTGTGGGCAAGCATCTATTCTTACCGACGCTGAATATTCTAAGCTACGACGGCAATTAAAAACTCAAAAATATAAGTTGCTTCTAGATTTAGCTTGGTATACGGGGGAACGATGGGGGGCAATTGTTCAGCTGAAGGTAAGCGATGTTTACAACAGCGATGGTTCACCTCGTGACACTATCACTTTTAGATCATCGACTCGCAAGCGTCGGCCTGATGGTAGCCGGGAAACTCGCCAAGTGCCTGTACATCCCGTTTTGAATGAGTCTTTAGCTTCTTACTCACCACCGGGGGATAGTGTCTGGTTGTTTCCTAGCCGGGACGGTGAAAAGTCGATGACTTGGCGTAATGCCTATGACATTTTGCACCGGGCTTGTGAAAAGGCCGGTTTTTCAGCTAAGGGTATCAGCACTCATTCCACCCGCCGCAGCTTTATAACTAAGCTGCACCGTAACGGTACAAGTCCTTACACGATTAAGAAAATTACCGGACATCGTGATTTTAAGGCTTTGGAGCGTTACATCGATGTTGATGTTGACCAAATTAGAGGAGCGATCGCCACACTATGAATGAACTAATTAATGATTTTTATGTCCAATTCCAACTGGGACGCTATGATCAACCCTATGACTTAGCAAAAGCACTTGAAGAACTTGCTGATAAGGCTTGGGATGAAGCCGAGAAACTATACCCGCAATCTATGATTCCGTGACATAGTGGAGTCTCAGAAGATTTTAAAGCGTTTATTTATGGAAGATGCGATCGCCTTTCAACAGCCGCGATCGCTATTTTTTTTGTTTATAGTTGTAGCTATTAAGTTTTAAAAGTTCTAAAAGGTTTAATTAGCAGCGACCGCGCCGACTAACGCGATCGCTATTTTTTTGTGAGTAAAATTAGACAACAGTAATTTCCTGATCTAGCGATCGCGTTTTGGTGATTTACGCGATCGCATTTTTATAACCTTAATGCCACCTACTATCAATAATATTTTTGCGATAAAAGACTTCTTATTGATAAATGAACGAAAAATCAATACTTTGAACCCCATGTTATAGGCCCACAGCTTCGCGCCGGGAATCAATAATATTATTGAGAATGCTTGACACTAGGGGTATTGGGCATGGGGCATTGGGCATAGGGGACAGGGGGGCAGGGGGGCAGGGGGACATCTCCGAACATTAACCCCGAACATTACGCCAGGAGTGAATAATTTTCTCAATCTCCCTTGGTGATTTCCCAGCCGCGATCGCAATTTCAATTTCTTGTTTCCTGGCAATTGCGATCGCGCTTTTGACATTACCACCGGGTATATGAACATGGTGCAGCTTCCGCCCTGACATCCACAGGTAACGGTAATAATGATGTTCTTTCCCGTAACGAATCACGGTGTACTTTTCTACCCAGTGATTGTGTTCTGGAGCAGATTTAATTGTATCGGTTGTTGCTTGCTCCAGAACATTAGAATAAGGTTTTAATGCTCCCTTAGTTTGCTCCAGAACAGTGTGTGTATTTTTCTGCTGAGTATCTATTTCATCCCAATACGAATCGTAATTAGGGGGTAGGGAATGGGGGGTAGTGAACTGTTGCAGGTCGAATAATGATTGTTGTTTCATAATCCACCCCAAGCCATCATGTCTTCCCAGTAACGCCACTCTAGGCAATCAATCAGCCATCCTTGAGGGTTACGTATTCGCTCTTGGGCTGATCGCAATTTGTAAACCCCAATAGCTAACAGCACATCATCAAGTGAGTAGTTGAAGATTTTGGCAGGTTTTTCAGGGTGATAAAAGATACCTGCTTCAGAACAGACTGCGAGAATCTCCTCACGGGAAGCTGTGTCATTAGAGGAATTGCTGCTGCTGTTAGGGGTGTCATCGGCTGATTGCGGGTTTGAGGGTCGTGAATCGCAATTTTGATGTCGATGGCGTAAATTTTTTTTCGGGTTGAGCCAATCAAGGGGACGTGTAACTATTCGTACAATTCGCCACGTAAATTGTTTGACTATCTGCACCACTCGACAATCAACGAGTTGGGCTAGGGCATCTTTGAGGGTTGGTCTGGTGTATCCTTTGCCCCGGTGCTTTTCTACCCATTGGTTAAATTCTTTCAGGTCTGGTTCTTGCTCATCCCCGATTCCCTGGCGGATTAGCCATTGCCACAGGAGTTTGGCGGCGGGGGTGAGTTTGTTTTCGAGACAGTAAGCGTCATGTGCTTCTGTCCACTGGGTATTTTGTAATTTTGGCTTTCCTGTCATAATCCGAGTAGATAGATGCAAGCCACCCGGTTCAGGGTGGTTTTAACTGCGTCGGCGATCGCGCTCCAGGTCGTGAATAACTTTCTCTAAGTACCAGTTATCTGACTGACCGGGATTTTTTCGCCTCTGTTGTGCTAAAAGTCGCTTGGCGGTGGGAACGTCACCTTTGAGCAAGGTGAGTAAATCGCTTTGTAAGTATCTGTTTCTGGGGTCGGTGCGGTATGAATGGGAGACTCTCCCCTGTGGTCTGCGATTCCACTTGCAAATAAACGCTTGCCACTCGCAACGAACATACTGAAATATGTTGATCAAGGCGACTATGCAGTAATAAATAATCAGAAGATTGAGGAGTAGTTGAATTAGAATTTCCATAGGAATTGAAAGGTAGATGTTCAATTCCACTATGCGAGGAATGTTACCTTAAACACATCGGTAAAGCCTCGCATTTCAATCTTCACGGTTATTTCATAAATCAAAACCGCCCTCACCCATAGGTGGGACGGTTTAAGGCTGTTCTTCTATTTCACCTAAAAGCTTAGTCAGAAGGTTTTCTAACTGTTGCATTCCTTCAATGACTTGGCTACGGTGTAATTCATTTTCTTGTAATCTTGCTTCCAGTCGTTCTTTGTGAGCATCTACATAATTTAAGTGAGCCTGTTGCAACTCTTGGAGTTGCTTAAGGATTTTCCCAATAGTTCCCTGTCCTCCAATAATATTTTCTTCTCTAGTTGAATTTCGCCCCTCGCTATTTGTGTCAAGAACTTCGTTCTGCTCAATCCCATTTGTTGAGCTTTCGTTTGCAACGCTTCCCAGTCCTGAACATTCATTCTCAATGTTGCGTTGACTGTCTTTCTCTCTTGATTTTCGTTTTGCATCCTTGGCCATCATATTCGACTCCTCAATTATTGCACGTGCTTATTCCGGGAGTATGCACGTGCATTTAGTCAGTACCCCTTGACTTATGTTTTTGCACGTGCAATTAATAATAACAGTTCCAATGTATCACGTGCAAAAAAACTGATACTTTAAACACGCTCCCCCCTCACCCTTGCCGATGTGCCTGTGAGGGCAAATTCAGGAGCAAGCACCCACGCCTAGACCTTGCGTGGAAACACCCTCAGCCAAAAGTCACCTGTCAGTGATCAGTCATTGGTCATTGGTAATTAGTCATGGGAGTTTCCCCACTCCCCACACCCCTACACCCGGCGCATTCACTTCACCATCGCGCCACAGATTTTGTTGTTTAGTAAAGGAGAAACAATTTAGACGCAAATCGAACCGACCACACACCATTTTTTATAGGTTTAATAGGTTTTCGCCGGAGATGCCCCCGGCGATTCCTTACGTAGATAAACACTTGATAGCTCGCACACACCAGCACTTGCCAGGTGTACACCTCGTGCTGGTGATTTTTTCAAAATTCAGGAGATTTAATAGATGTCTTACCGCGACGAAATTAGACCTTGGGCAATTTTCCAATACTTGCCCAACGGCAACAATATCTGCGTTGCTCGTCTTCGCACGCGCACTGATGCTGATGCCTACATGAGCATTCTGCGCCAGGGAGGGGGGAGCTTTGCAGTAGTTTTCGACCACCAACCCAAGCCAGAAGTTGTTTAAGGATAACTCAAAATTTCAAAAGCGAGCGCACTAGGAGCATCGAAGTGCGATCGCTTTCAGAGTCGGAACGTCTACCAAGTAAAAATTAGCACAAACAATATGCAAATCAAAACCATTAGTTATCAACGAGTTCTCAACTTGGGGAACTACGAGTCTAAGAGATTAGAACTGTTTGCTGAAGTTTTCGAGACAGATGACGTAGAAGAACAAATCTCACGTCTTGCGGAAATGGTTGAACGCAAAATCCGAGAAGATGCTAGCCAAAAAATTCAACAGGAAATCAGGCAGCTTAGACAGGAGTTACGCGAACTTCAAAAACAAGTAACCGCAGTTAAATCACCCGTATCGGAGATTGATAACATCCCTTTTGACTCTGGGGCAACGTCCCCGGATAACGATACCGTTGGCAGTTTCTAACTACTGATATTTTTTTGAAGCGATGGCAAAAGCCATCGCTTTCGTGCGATCGCACTGCTTGGATTTGGAGGAGTGCGATCGCTAAAATTCCGAATCCACAGCGACGTAGATTCTATGCAAATCATATCAGTTCCTACAGTGTTTACCTGCAAAACACCCACCGCCGGTTGGTTAAATCTAGCCCAAGTCCGCCAAGTGCAGTTTGAGGAGTTACCCAACCCCATCGCTGTCATCACCTGGCACAACGGTGAACAGCAAACTTTCTTTGGTGAAAATGCCACAGCCATTCGTGACACCTGGCTAGAAGCTGCTGACCGTTGCACCTGTTCCAATCACCGAGTCAAAAACCGTAGAAATTTATGACCGAGAAAAAAATTACTGAAGTTCACAACGCTGTGACTATTTACGGACTAAATGAAGACGGTTCGCAAGCAGAACAGCCACTTATGACATTTTATCGTCCCCAAGATTGGGGCAATCCCCAGCGTTGGCATTATGAATTTTTCAAACTGGAATGGCACAGAGAAAAAGAAATTTTTATTAACAACTGCCACTGCTGGACTGACTTAAAAAATCCCGAAGGTGGATATGTTCAACTATTTGCCCAAGGGATAGCCATGATTTTAATTCCTGGTAGTCCGCCTCAAGAATGTGGACGTGACTATTTACGTGGTGATGATTTTTGGTCAACTAAATGGGGAAAAATGCCACCTTACTACGACCCAAGCGAAGAATATGACGATGAGGACATTTATGAATAAAGATAATTCTCAATTTTTAATTAACAAAGAACACTATGTGGTTAACACATTAGCAATGGCAATTGCCATCAAGTATCTTTGTTATGCCACAAATCAACCTGATACCTATTGGGTTGCAAGAATCGCTAACGAAGCCAATGAGCAATGTGATCAATTAACTCCTGAACAGATTGAAAAAAGTGTTGAGGCTTACTACCTGGAACGAGATTTAGACCATCCGCCCGCCTGATGATGGCTACCTGACTCAGTAGCCGAAACGCTGACAAATTGTCAGCGTCGCGGATTGAGTCCAAATCAATTCCGCAAATTAGTTAGAGAAAGTGCAGCGTCAAGAGTGAATTGCGCTCCTACAGTGAGGCGTTTCTGTGTTCATGCGCGGCTTTTCTCTTACTAATTCCCCGAATTGCGTTTACTCCTGAATCGCGCCCCTGTTATGTGGGGCGTTAGGGTGATTCGTGCGCTCTTAAGTTCGGGTTTACTAAAGGATGCCAGTCCTGAAAACCACCTTATTTTTTCGCAGAACCATGACAATTCAATTAAAGATTTTGGGAATTGATGTTAGCAAAAACAGCATAACAACCCATATTTTAACACAATATCCCAAAGGAGGATTGCAAAATCATTGGAATAAAACAAGGAATAAAGCATCAAGCTTATACCCTGCTTTTTATTCCAATCCAGATGTTATAAAAAAGCAAAAATCAGCTTTTGATTTTGCAAATTACTTAATAGAAACCAAACCAGATTTTGCAATTATTGAGCCAACAGGAAATCATTATTCTAGACTGTGGGCATCTATTCTTAAAAAGTTAGAAATTAAAATTTTATGGGTTGGTCACGTTGAACTCAGGCGTTACCGTGGTGGCAAAAATTTACCGAATAAATCCGATGCTGCCGATGCTTTGGCTATGGCCGCTTACGGTCACGACCCAGATCATCTACTCGAAAATGGTAAATTGAACATGAGATATTTTCTCATGCACCAACCCGAACTTATAGATGAACTCCGCGACCTCTGCCAGCAACTTGAACACCTCAACCGTGTTCAGTCGCCAATTGTGAATTATGCCCGGCAACTTCTGGCCTGGCAGTTCCCAGAAGTTGCTAACACTAGAAGTAAATCTACTAAGCCAGGGTTACTCCCACCGCTTTGGGCTTGGTTGGCGAAAAGGCTGGAAATTTCACCCGCCGGAAAAACCAGGATAGAAAACCGCTATAAAATATCCATTGCCCGTGATTACGGCATTGAGATAGACCCAATTTTAGAACTCCATGCTCAGTGGATGTGTGACATCTCACTTTATGAGCAGCATCTTGAAGGCAGAATTAGAGAAATACTTACTCAATCAGCCTTTGCGCCTTACATGAAAGTGTTTGATAAATTTGGTTTTGGGTTACGAGTGCGATCGCGTTTACTTACCAGAATCTACCCTTTTGAATCATTTTTAGGGGTCGATGGCAGGCCTGTTATTGAGTATGAAGTCAGAGAAGTCAAAAAAACTGAGCGCGATCGTAAAAATGGTGAAACCGTTGTTAAACGACTTGCTGGTGAAACCAAACGAATCAAGCGCAACCGTAGCCGCGATACTTTCAAAATGCGCCTAGGCATGGGTACAACCCTTGAGCAGTCCGGTGATGGTTTAGTTGAAAAAGCTAGTGGTTCTTCACTGTGTAGAATTTCACTTTGGCAGTACATCTTAACTGGTGTAGAAACTGGACGATTACCAGATAATGAACTAACCAAAGAACTGCTCAACTACCGCGATTCACTCAAAGCTAACGTTACAGAACAAGGTGAGAAACTGCTAAACGGTAAGCATATTCAAGGCAAGTTAATGAGTAAAGTAACAAACTTACTGTTTAGTGAATTGTGTAAAGTAGTTCATTAAATTTACGTTACGTTGTTTGTTGACCCTTCATGATCATGAAGGGTCTTGAAATTGTAGAAGAATTTCCGTTACCCTGAACACAGTGAGCCTTAATGTCTAATCGCCAAAACCTATATATCTCATGGATTTTGCTAATCTTGCATCCCAATTAAATGCGGGAACGATTTTACCAGAGGGAATTGTCATTGTTACCCTCATGGGGGTTTTGCTTGTTGATTTGATTTTAGGGCGGACATCTTCGCGCTGGATTGGATATCTAGCGATCGCAGGTTTACTATCTGCGACTGTCGCCCTAGTATTTCAATGGGATGCTACCAATCCCATTTCCTTTAGCGGTGGTTTTAATGGCGACGACCTCAGTATCGTCTTTCGTGGTATCGTTGCTTTGTCTGCCGCAGTCACTATACTGATGTCAATTCGCTACGTTGAGCAGAGTGGCACTGCTTTAGCAGAATTTATCGCCATTTTATTGACAGCAACTCTAGGAGGGATGTTTGTCTCTGGGGCTAGTGAATTGGTGATGATTTTCATCTCCCTAGAAACCCTGAGTATCTCCTCTTATTTACTTACCGGTTATACCAAGCGTGACCCCCGTTCTAATGAAGCGGCTCTGAAATACCTATTAATTGGAGCTTCCAGCACCGCAGTATTTTTGTACGGTGTATCATTATTGTACGGTCTGTCTGGTGGACAAACAGAACTGAGTGCGATCGCTAATGGTATAGCTCAAGCTAATGCTGGTCAATCTTTGGGTTTGGTGATTGCCCTAGTATTTGTAATCGCAGGTATTGGGTTTAAAATCTCTGCTGCACCCTTCCACCAATGGACACCAGACGTTTATGAAGGCGCACCTACCCCAGTTATCGCCTTTTTGTCTGTGGGTTCTAAAGCAGCCGGATTTGCCCTGGCTATCCGCTTACTCACCGTAGTTTTTCCCCTCGTCGCTGAGGAGTGGAAATTTGTCTTCACCGCCCTAGCCGTCCTCAGTATGATTTTGGGTAACGTCGTCGCCCTTGCCCAAACCAGCATGAAACGGATGTTGGCTTATTCATCCATTGCCCAAGCCGGGTTTGTGATGATTGGCTTAATTGCTGGGACTGATGCCGGTTACGCCAGCATGATTTTTTACTTGCTGGTATATCTATTCATGAACCTGTGCGGTTTTACCTGTGTGATTCTCTTCTCCCTCCGCACAGGAACAGACCAAATCGCCGAATACTCAGGTTTATACCAAAAAGACCCCCTACTCACCTTGGGTTTAAGTCTCTCCCTCCTGTCTTTAGGTGGTATTCCGCCCCTAGCTGGATTCTTCGGCAAAATTTACCTGTTCTGGGCAGGTTGGCAAGCCGGTCTTTATTGGTTAGTTCTCCTGGGTTTAGTAACCAGCGTTGTCTCCATCTATTACTACATTCGTGTAGTTAAAATGATGGTAGTCAAAGAACCCCAAGAAATGTCCGACGTAGTGAAGAATTATCCCCCAGTACGTTGGAATTTACCTGGACTTAGACCTTTGCAAGTTGGGTTAATAGTAACTCTCATTGCTACTTCCCTCGCCGGCATTTTGTCTAATCCTTTGTTTACCTTGGCAAACAATTCTGTAACTCATACTGCTATTTTGCAAACAGCAGCAGTTGTCAGTAATCCCATTCAAGTGAGTGCTATTCCTCCTGAAAAATCAGAAGGTTTGTAGACTCATAATTTCTCAACAACTAATGGCTAATAGTGCAAATGCTATTAGCCATTTTTGTTTGTAGTGAGAACTTTAGTTCTCTCTTATCTATACCTGTTCACTGTTTCCCTTAACAACTAATAGGCAAAGTAATAATAAATTCTGATCCCTCTCCTAACGTGGATTCAACTTCTATTTTACCGCTATGCTTATGGACAATAATTTGATGAGCAATTGATAATCCTAAACCCGTACCTTTGCCTACAGATTTAGTAGTAAATGAATGTTCAAAAATTTTTGATTTCACTTCTTTAGGCATACCTAAAGCATTATCTTTAATACTAATTAATACAGAATTATTATGATAATTAAATAAAGTTTTAATAATAATTATATTAGGTTTTTCTTCAATTGTTGCAAAACTTAGCCCATGATTAGACTCTTCTAAGGCATCAATTGCATTAGCTAAAATGTTCATGAAAACTTGATTAAGTTGCCCAGGGTAACAATCTATTAAAGGAATATCTCCATAATTTTTAATTACTTGAATTTCTGGACGATTTTGATTAGCTTTTAAACGATGCTTCAGAATTAAAAGAGTACTATTAATACCATCATGAATATTAAAAGGTAATTTCGACTCTGTATCAGAACGGGCAAAAGTTCGCAAACTAGCACTGAGATTACTAATGCGATCAGTACCTTCTTTCATTGACATAATCAGTTTGGGTAAATCCTCACGCACATATTCTAAATCCATAAGTTTAATTTGGTTTGTGATTTCTTTAAGTGGCTCAGGATAACACTTTTGATAGAGTTCAATCAAATATAATAATTCATTAATATATTCAATAGCTGGGGTAATATTCCCCATAATAAAACCGATAGGATTGTTAATTTCATGAGCTACGTCTGCGACTAATCCACCTAAAAGAGACATTTTATCCTGCATTGTCTGAAGGTTTATTAATGTCTGTTCTAGTTCTAAAGTTCTTTGTTTTAACTGGATTTGTGATTCTTGCAGTTCATCAATTACTTTTTTAAGTAATGATTCCTTTTTGCGATTTGTTTCTTCTAACTGCATTCGGTCTATTGCAGCACGCTCTAACTTTTTTTGTAGTATTCTATTGGCTTTTTCAAGCCTTTGTATTTCCTGTTCACAATTCATAATTTCTGGGATTATCTACCGAGTTCCTAAAATTAAAGTCACAAATGTTTCATTATGAAATTGCGTTTTACCAGTAGATTTTATGGGCGCGATTTCGCCATTAGAATAAAAACCACAAGCAGGTAAAAATTGATTTACATAATTTTTAGTATTCAGATACTCTTGTTGGGTTTGCATACCTAAGATTTGCCGCCTAGCAACACAGGAAAAAAATAATACGCCGACTGGTTCTGTGCCTGGATAACTATGAATAGCATTCATAAATGATGCGTGAGAAGCTGCCAAAATATCTTGATGTCCAGCTTCAGCAATTTGAATTGTTGCTTGTTCAGGAATATCTGCAAAAAATGTAATGCTACCTGTTGTTTCATCATAGGCGATGGGCGCTCTCAGATAAAAACTGACTCCGTCGTCATCTAAAATTGCTAGGGGATATTCCATTGAAGGCGGTAATGTATCTAAATAATACCGATAGAAATCTAAAGCAGGTTTACCATCAATTTCGTAGACTATATTTTTCTCGGCTTTGGTGACTTGGCTAGTTTTACCAATGGGAAACCAACCACTAGCTACACCGTGGGAAAATAGAACATTACCGGAGAATAATAAAATGGGAACAGAATCGCTGACAACTTGTGTTTGAAAGAATTGATAGGTATTCTGATATTTTGATTGATCAGCTGCTAAACCACCAAATATAGGAAATTTTTCTCCCAACGCTAATTTTAAGCCATCTAATATCGATACACCGCTAGTAGTTAAACTTTCTGGATGGGTTAAACATAGTTGAGCTACTTTAGTAGTTTTCGCTTTTGCTTGTTCCACAGCTTGTTTAGCCGCCCCAATGGGATCAGCAGAAACTTTTAGTCCCACACCTGCAAAAATTTCTATTTCATCTGAGCAAAATAACATTAAAGTAATTGAGTCTTGCTGAAACTCTAAAACTGAAGAAATTTCTCCATCAGTAGTTCCACCAATTAACTCAATTCCTGGAAAAGCTTGATGAATAGCTTGTAATATTAGATTATGGTCAAAGTCAATAGCACTAAATAAAATACCGGCTTGAGGAATATCTCCACTCAAGGAAGTAGTACATTGCTGAATTACTTCCTCCACTGCTGCTAAGGAGTCGGGATCATTGCTATGGCCAACTACTATCTTAAACATCAATTTAACTCTATGGTGACTTCAGGTCTATAGCCATATAATTCCCAAATTTTGATCATAAATTTACTATTGAGTAAACAGAAAGATTTATATTTCCACAATTTTTTGCTGATGAGGCAGCTATGTACTCGGAATAGTAATTGTAAACTCTGATCCTCCCCCAACAACAGAACTAACATCTAAACTGCCGTAATGTTTTTGGACAACGATTTGCTGGGCAATTGATAATCCTAAACCCGTACCTTTGCCAACATCTTTAGTGGTAAATAAGTGGTCAAATATTCTTTGTTGAATTTCATTAGGCATTCCTACTCCATTATCTTTAATTTTAATTATTACCTGAGTTTTATTGGTGTTCAGGATAGTTTTAATAATGATGTGATGAGATTTCTTTTGCAGATCCTCTATGCTAAGTCCAATATTTGCTTCTTCTATAGCATCAATGGCATTAGCTAATAGATTCATAAATACCTGATTTAATTGTCCAGGAAAGCATTCTATCAAAGGTAAATCACCATAACTTTTAATCACTTCAATAGGAGGACAATTTTCTGAACCTTTGAGACGATGCTTAAGAATTAGCAGCGTACTATCAATACCTTCATGAATATTACACTTAACTTTATTTTCTGTATCAGCTCTAGAAAAAATTCTCAGACCACTGCTAATCTCTCGAATGCGCTGAATACCTTCTTTCATGGCAGAAATTAAGTTTGGTAAGTCATAACGTATATATTCTAAGTCTATGGCTGTGATTTCTTCTTGAATCTCTGTTGCAGGTTGGGGGTAATGATGTTGATAAAGGTCAAGAACGTTAATCATATTTTGGAAATATGCAAGAGTATGACCTAAATTCCCATAAATACAGCTCACAGGATTGTTAATTTCATGAGCGATACCTGTAACTAACTGTCCCAGTACAGACATTTTTTCTTGTTTAACGAGTTGGACTTGAAATTCTTGCAATTCTCGTAATGCGTTATCGAGTTTAGCAGTACGCTCTGCTACCATTTTTTCTAAATTTTTAGTCAGACTCCTCAGTTGTAAATGTGTTTTAATTCGAGCTAATACTTCTTCTTTTTGAAAGGGTTTGGTGATGTAATCAACAGCACCCAAACTTAAACCATTAACTTTACTATCTGTATCTGTAATACCCGTCATGAAAATGACTGGAATATCATGAGTAAGTGGATTGGCTTTTAAATGTTTACAGGTTTCAAAGCCATCCATTCTAGGCATCATTACATCTAATAAAACTAAATCTGGTAATTGAGATTGTATTTTCTCGATTGCCTGTTCTCCATTAATAGCTGTTACAACATTAAACCCACTGGCAATTAGCTCTGTTGAGATAATTTCTAAATTTGTAATAGTATCATCTACAACTAAAATTAAATTATGTTCTATTGATATATTAACCATTGTCATCTATAGTTAGGTGTATAGTTATTCTTAAGGGTTTTCCAACTAAAAAATATCCAATTTGTCGGCTCAGTGGTGATGGACTAACACGCCGCTAGAGATAAATATTTCTCCTTCTCTGGTGAACTCTTTTGACAATGTTCTCGTCTACATAGTTCACCACCGCTATTTTGCACCTATGAAATGTCTCAATAGCCAGAGCCTACAAGCATATAATTCCCATAAAATTGACTAGAACAACAGCCTGGTAAAAATTGGCAATTATCTAGGGTAGATTGCTGAGTGTCTGTTGAATAGGAATAGTAATTAAAAATTGCGCTCCCTTCCCAGGAGAGGATTTTACTTCTAAAGTACCCTGATGATTTTCTACTATAATTTCATGAGCGATCGCCAGACCGAAACCTGTACCTTTGCCTAGGGGTTTAGTAGTAAAAAACTGATCAAACATCCTCTGTTGTATTTCTTCAGAAATTCCTATACCATTGTCAGTAATTGTAATGAATACAGATTGTTGATCTTCTGTGACTGCTGTAAAAATTTCAATTGTCGGTTGTTCAGAGATGTCACTACTTAATGATTCTTCTATAGCATCAATAGCATTGACAAGAAGATTCATAAATACTTGGTTGAGTTGACCTGGATAGCACTCTACTAAAGGTAATTCACCATAATTTTTAACTATATTGATTTCTGGACGGTTTGATGTGCCTTTGAGACGATGATTTAAAATAATTAGTGTGCTATTGATGCCTTCATGGATGTTAAATGCTTGAAATTCTGTATGATCTAAGCGTGATAATAAACGCAGCGATCGCACAATTTTTTCAACTCTTTCAGTCCCCATTCTCATAGAGGATAATAGCTGAGGTAAGTCTTGTTTAATAAAGTCAATATCAATCTGCTCGGCAAAATCCTGAATTTCTGGATCTAAATTTTGAGTGTGTTTTTCGTAGAGAATTAATAATTTTAATAAATCTGCAATATAATTTTGAGCATGATTTAAATTACCAGCAATAAAGTTCACAGGATTATTGATTTCATGGGCAATTCCTGATATTAATTGTCCCAATGCAGACATTTTTTCTTCCTGTGCCAACTTAAGTTGAGTCCGGCGCAATTCTAAATGAACATTAATTCTAGCTAATACTTCCTCATATTCAATAGGCTTAGTAAGATAGTCTACCGCTCCTATTTTCAGTCCTTTAACTTTATCAACCAAATCAGAACGAGCCGTCATAAAAATTACTGGAATATTTTTAGTTTTCGGATTTTCTTTAAGTTGACGGCAAGTTTCAAACCCATCCATATCTGGCATAATCACATCTAATAGAATTAAATGTGGTAATGTTTCCTCTGCTTTTTTTAAAGCACTTTTACCGTTTTTAGCTACAGAAACTTTAAACCCTGCCTGATTGAGAATTACAAACAAAACCTTGATATTTGCTGGAACATCATCTACAATTAAAATTGAGCTATTAGCGTAATTACTCATTTATTAATCCTATAAGGTATTTTATATTCATCTGCGTTTTGGCTGGAGTTACTTTCTAGGGAAGATTTGACAATCTAAATAGGGTAAGATAATTTCTACAATAGCCTCATCATCAAAGTTTTCCAGTAATTGCCAAATTCGCCTAGAAAACTCCTGGTACTTTTCATCTAAATTTTGAATGCGGCTGATTTCTTCTTGAATACCAACAGTATAGCCAGCTTTAGCAGCTTGATATAAATTGATCAATTCCCCTGAAGGGGGAAATACTATCTCCTCCTGATGTTGATCAACTGTGGGATATGCCATCATATTTGCTTGCTGTATGGATAAATCTGATATTATCCCAATATTTGCTATTGGTAAATCTAAATCAAACCAAAATTTACTGCCTTGGCCATAAATACTCTTAACCTTAATTTCGCTACCCATGATTTGCACAATTTGGTGACTAATTGCCAACCCTAACCCTGTACCTGCTGATTTTTGTAAATTGCTTCCCACCTGTTCAAAAGGTAAAAATATTGTTGCTATTTCTGCATTTTTCATACCAATACCTGTATCTACAATTTGAAATCTAATTGTAGTGACTTGTAAATCCTGGTTAGTTCTAGAATGATTAACTACTTCCACAATCAAAGTTACTATTCCATCTTGGGTAAACTTAATAGCATTACCTACAAGATTAATTAAAACTTGCCGTAGTCGTTTTTCATCTGCATAAACAGTAGTTGGTAAATTAGAGTCTAATCGGCAAATAAAACTTATATGTTTTTCTTCTGCCTTAACGCGACAAATATCAGCAACGATTAATAATAATTTTTGAAGATCAAAGGCTTCGGGATGAAGTTCTAGTTTATTAGATTCAATTTTAGCAATGTCTAAAATATCATTAATTAAATTTAAAAGATGAGAACCACAATTGTAAATAATGTTAACCCCCTCCATTTGTTCTGCACTAATTTCTGGATCAAATTGCAGAATTTGTGCATAGCCAAGAATGCCATTTAACGGGGTACGAAGTTCATGGCTGATTTTAGCTAAAAATTCGCTTTTAGCATGGTTAGAGGCATCGGCAGATTCTTTAGCTGCTGTTAGTTCTGCCGTTCTTTGTGTCAGTCGTTGCTCTAATTCTTGATTAGTCTTTTCTAAGACTGTCAAAACTTCACTTAGTTGACCAGCCATTTGGTTAAAAGATTGGGACAAAATACTCAGTTCATTAATAATAGAAATGTCCACTATTTGCTCAAGGTTGCTAGATGGGATAGCCTCGGAACTACTGTAGGCGATCGCACTACTAGCATGAATTAATTTTAAAATAGGATTAGCTATCCAACGAGCAGTGTATACACCTATAGTAGTACCTAGAATTAACGCCCCTAGACACAACAATATAGTGACATGAGTATTGGTTTCAATTGCTGCCATTAAGTCACTCTCAGGCATAACTACCACCACCAACCAATCTAAACCTAGTTCATTATGCCAAGGTGTAACTTGCACAAAGTATTTTTTATCTTGTATTTTTATGTAAATTTGTTGAGTATTTTGAATATTTTTAAATTGCCCAAACCTAACTTGTAAATCTTTGCTTATACTTTGAATTAACTTATTTTTACTATTTAAAACTGATAGTCTTTGTGTTTTACCATTGACTATTGAAAATAGTGATTCTTTTAGAGAACTAGCGACTATTAAACCTGAAGGTTCTAAGATAAATACCTGATGATTTTTAGGATTTTTTAAACCTGCTAGCAAATTACTAATTTGTGGTAGTGTCAAATCCACACTCATCACACCAGTAAATTTATGTTGCTTCTCATTTAAAGAATAACTAGAAGATATGGAAAAAATTTCTGGTTGATCTTGCCATTGATATATTTGACTCGATGTGGGTTGATTAACCTTAACTGCATTTGTATACCAAGTTGCTAGGCGAGGATCATAATTTTTAACTGCTATTAAATTTTGGCGATTTAGTTGATTATCAGTTCTGTAAACATAAAGTTTACCAATTCCCTTGCTTTGAGAAACTTCATTAATTAAGAATTGACCATTATCTAAACGTTCAACGCCAATAAATTCACCTTGAGCATTTGCAAAGCGAATATAGTCAACATCAAATACTTGCATCTGTTTAGCAAAATAATTACCTGTAGTCTGCAAATCACTTAAATTTAGCATTCCCATGTTGACAGCATCTACATTAATTTGATTAATCTGATGCGGAGTTTTTAAATAAGTCTCTAAGTGCTGATTAACTAGCAGATTCACTTGATTGAGGAGTTGATTAGCAAGTTGATTTACTGCCTTTTGTCGGTTGCTCCAGGAGAGATATCCTACAAGTCCAACGGTAGCAACAATTTGGATAACAAAAGGCACAATTAAGATAAATTGTAGAGGTAATTTTAGACGACGTTTCACATCAGCATAGAACATTGTTTTGAGTTCTGGATAATAGAAAAAATTCACCATAAATCTCTGGCATTATTTTTCCCATTTTCCTATTATCAATATCATAGGGCATCAGAGATGATTATTAAATTAGCTACATACAAAATAAGTCCGTTTTTGCGGACTTTGAGAAAAATATATCTAATTTAGTTCTATGGGTTTATTTATCGCATCCTTTGGCAACAAATGAATAGACTGTAGTGAAATACCAATTGAGATATTTTCTGACAAAGTATCACAAGGAGATCACAAATCAGGGAATAGCAATGCTACTTGATTTTTTGTTTAATAAAAGTTACTACCTGAGCTAACTGTTTCTTTAAGCCATCAATCTCTGCTTGCATTTTGGTAATTTTTTCATTGAGTGCTTGAATTTCAGCCGCAGAAGTAGTTTCCGTTTCAGGATGCGCGACTGTAGCAGTTTTGGTGACGCTAGCAGTTGCCACAGCACCAGTTGCGATCGCCCCCGTAGCAGTTGTATGATTTCTAGCGGTGGTAACTGCTGCTGCCACAGGTTCTGGACGTGGCAGTTTAGCTTTAGTCATCGCTGCCTTAATAGCACCAATTAACTGCTTTTGATCAAAAGGTTTACCCAAAAACTCAAAGTATTCAAAAGGTTCGGTCATTTTTTCTGTGACCTCTTCCTTTCGACCAGACATAATTACTAAAGGAATCTTTCTTAAATCAGGATGAGCCTGGACTTGTTGAAAAACTTCCCAACCACTCATTTTAGGTAAGAGAAAATCCAACATAATCAAGCTGAGTTTTTCTTGACGGATGAGATTTAACCCTTCTAAACCGTCTTTTGCTTCTAATACCTCAAAATTGCCAGGAGGTAGCATTTCTCGTACTTTTACCCTGACAACGGTAGTGTCATCGATAACTAGAATTTTGTTACTTGCCACGACTGATTGCTCTAAAATAATATTTAACTTTCAATAACGGCTACGCCGATTGACTGTGAGAATGTTCCCACTATACTCAACATTGTCATTAATTGGGGGATAGTATATTTCGGTATAAATCTCATGGCAGCTAGTGTTTTCCTAAACCTCTAGCTGCGTAAGGGGAATTTTGTGTCAAGGTAATATTTAAGGCTGGCACCTCAAAATCCTCAGATTACCCAGTCCCTACTTTCAATTCCCCCATTCTGAATTTTGCATTGATTATGACTTCCTCTCAATCAGCCCAAATCAGAGCAGAAATTGCCGCTATGCCTAGCTGGTTACGCCGTTCTCTCGGTAAAGCCAGCGAAATCTCCACAGTACAACGGATTATTAAACAACGCCAAATTCATACTATTTGTGAAGAAGGTCGTTGTCCCAACCGGGGTGAATGCTATGCCCAAAAAACAGCCACATTTTTATTAATGGGGCCAATATGTACCCGTTCCTGTGCTTTTTGTCAAGTAGATAAGGGTCATGCACCAATGCCAATTGATCCTCAAGAACCGCAAAAGGTAGCAGAATCAGTACAGCTTTTAGAATTGCGTTATGTAGTGTTAACTTCTGTAGCTCGTGATGATTTGCCAGACCAAGGTGCAAGTCACTTTGTCAACACTATGACAGCTATTCGCCAACTCAACCCAGAGACGCAAATTGAAGTTTTGACACCGGATTTTTGGGGTGGTGCAGGTGCAGGAGAAGCAGCACAATGGCAACGTCTAGAAATGATTGTACAAGCCCAGCCAGCTTGCTTTAACCACAATATTGAGACAGTAAGACGGTTAACAGGGCCAGTGCGTCGGGGTGCTAAATACGATCGCTCTTTGCGAGTATTAGCTATAGTCAAAGAATTAGACTCTACTATTGCCACTAAATCAGGGTTAATGCTGGGACATGGTGAGACTGTAGAAGAAGTGATCACAGCCATGAAAGATTTAAGATCCGTAGAGTGCGATCGCATTACAATTGGTCAGTATATGCGCCCCTCCTTAGCTCATCTACCAGTCCAAAAATACTGGACACCAGAGGAATTTGACCACCTCGGTAACATCGCCCAAGACATGGGATTTAGTCATGTGCGTTCTGCTCCTTTGGTTCGCAGTTCCTATCATGCTGGGGAATAAAAATTCAAAATTCAAAATTCAAAATTAAGAAATCCATAAACATCCCTAAGCACATTAAAATCAATGTGCTGGGATACTCACCAGCATTCCTATTATTGTCAATTTGTTGATCTGTGCTTAAATTTGTGTTGCCAACTATCAATGCACTCAAACAACCTACTAGTGATGCTTGGGTAGAACAAGCGATTTCTAATTTAGACATCATTTTGCTTGATCATTCCCATTGTGAACGCAAAGCGGCTGGGGTGGCGTTAAACTTTATGTTTCGCTATCCATCTAATACTAAAATGGTGAGAGAATTAACTGCGATCGCTCGTGAAGAATTGGAACATTTTGAATTGGTGAATCAGTGGCTAGAAAAGCGCAATATCCCCCTAGCACCCTTACCACCACCTCCCTATGGTGCAGGGTTAAAAGCGGCTGTGCGTCCCCAAGAACCAGAAAGGTTTTTAGATTCTTTACTGGTAACAGGATTAATTGAAGCCCGTAGCCATGAACGCCTGGGGCTATTAGCTAAACACTGTCCTGATATAGAATTAGCTAAATTTTATAAAAGTTTAATGGCATCGGAAGCGAGACACTTCGGTACTTATTGGGTTTTAGCTGATACCTACTTTGACAGAGAAATTGTCAACCAACGGCTAGATGAATTATCAATAGTTGAAAGTGAATTACTCGCAAATTTACATCCACAACCTAGAATCCATAGTTAGTAGAATCACACTTTATTTATGTTGCTACAGTTAACACATATTAGGTTACTTGTTTCCAATTACAGAGAATGTTTTTTGTTCTACCGTGATGCCCTAGGTTTTGTGATTGATTGGGGTGATGAAAATAGCGGTTATGCTGAGTTACACACGGGAGACTATATTAAACTGGCTTTATTTAGAAAAGAGTTAATGGCGGAAGCAGTACCGAGTGCTTATCAAGCTTCAGCTATGGAATGTCAAAATAAAATGGCTTTGGTGTTTGCTGTCGATAATGTTGATGAGTTATATTATCATCTCAAACAAAACAATGCCATGATTGTAACTCAACCAATGGATCGTCCAGAATGGGGATTAAGAACAGCCCATTTTCGTGATCCTGATGGTAATTTGATTGAAATTTTTAGTAATATGAGTAACTTAAATTAGGCTTTTGTTGTTGAGTCGTTGAAACACAGAGGTACGCAGAGAATTTGCAGTGATTTCAGAGGATAAATTAATAAACTCAGACACGAGGAGAGATAGTTTGCTGAATTTCCTTTCCCACTCTTTGTTCAGCTAACCTTAATTCATAATTTTTCTGGAGATTGAGCCAAAATTCTCCACCAGTTCCAAAATATTGCCCTAGTCGTAATGCTGTGTCTGCTGTTATTCCTCGTCTGCCATTAATGATTTCGGTAATTCTATTTTTGGGAACATGGAGGACACGAGCTAAATCACTAGCTGTCATACTAAGTTCAGCAATTTCATCAGCTAGAATCTCACCGGGATGAATTGGTGGGCGTGACATTTAACTCTCCTTTAGTGATAATCTATAATCTCTATGTTGAATGGTTTCAAAAAATCATCAGGCCAATTAAAACAAATTCTCCATTGTTCATTGATGCGAATACTGTATTGACCTTTTCTATCACCTGCTAATGATTCAAAACGATTACTAGGTAATTGCATCAAAGCTTCTTTATTAGGGGCGGCTTCTAAAATATCCAGTCTTTTTTGTGCTTGTCTCTCAAAAGATTGAAACTCTTTAACTCTTTCTCCTAGCGCAAATCTCTCCGTTCTTTTATCCTTGTATTTAGGGTATTCATCTGACGGAGACATAGTTAAATCATCATAAAACAGTAGTTTTGTTATGGGTTACGTAACTTATAACAATTAAAAGTAATATTAGCACAAAGAATTTATCGGATGGCATTTGGTTGTAAATATCATGCCCAAAACTCAAGTCGCTGACTCTTAAGCATAGAGAAAATTCATGCCTTCAGGGTGTCAGGTGAGTTAAAATCAGCTAGAGAAGCTATATGCTGGGTAAAATTCGGGAATCAATCCAGAGACTTTTCTGTACACACCTGACCCACACACAGTAATGCACAGCTACTACAAAGATTTCTTAATTCGTAACTGGCAAAAAAGCGATCGCACTAAAGCCGCCGCCATTATTAGTTACGTGTTATCAGAATACGGTTTGGGTTGGGAACCTAAAGGGGCTGACCGTGATGTACTAGAAGTAGAAGAATGCTACTTAAGTACAGGCGGCGAGTTTTGGGTAATTGAACACCAAAGCCAAATAGTTGGTACGGGGGCATACTATCCCACCCATCGGGGAAAAAAAGCGGTAGAAATAAGGAAAATGTATCTTTTACCGAGTGTTAGGGGTTTGGGATTGGGGAAATATTTGTTACAACAGTTAGAAGCAGCGATCGCTAACCGTGGTTTTGAGCAAATTTGGATTGAAACCGCTAGCGTGTTGGTAGAAGCAGTCAAATTATATGAAAACAACGGCTATCAGTCAGCTACAGGCTTGGAAACACCACGGTGCGATCGCGTTTATGTGAAATATCTAGATAGGTGACAGGTGACGGTGAGGAGAGGGGTATAGGGGTGTAGGGGTATAGGGGTGTAGGGGTTTTGAATTATACCCCTGCCTATCTATCAATGAGGCTCTCAAATTATGCTTAAAGGCTTGCTAGATTTATTTTTGCAGTCTAACTGTCCTTTGTGTCAGCGTGCTACATCCGGGGTGTTTTGCGAAAACTGCACTCGACAATTACAAAAATGCCATCACCCACAGCCTCAAGCTTTATGGAAACCGCCAATACCCGTATTTAGTTGGGGGGTGTATGGTGGAGTGATCAAAAGAGCGATCGCTGTGATGAAATATGATCATCAACCCCAAATTGCTCGTCCTTTGGGACAATGGCTAGGGGAAACTTGGCTATTACATTCCCTGCATCAAAATCAACGAATTTTAGTAGTGCCAATTCCCATGCACGCCAGCAAGCAAAAACAACGGGGTTACAATCAAGCAGCATTAATTGCTCAGAGCTTTTGTCAAACAACTGGATTACAATTAAAATCAAACGGCTTAATCAGAGTCCGTGAAACTCAAGCACAGTTTGGTTTATCCGTATCAGACCGAGAGAAAAACTTGGCTGAAGCCTTTGCTATTGGTGCAGATTTTCCCAAAATCCATCAAAACGCGTCAATATTATTAATAGATGATATTTACACAACTGGCGCAACTGCTAAGTCGGCTGTGCAAACACTCCGTAAATCAGGAATTACCGTCTTAGGATTAGCCGCCGTTGCTACTCCTCTCAAAGACACAAGTATTAAAAATTAATGCTCAAGTTATCTCTGGAAAATCTATAATTAACCAAATTGCCCCGTGATTTTGGGAACATCACCTACTATGCTTAGTCGAAATATTATTAAAAACTTCAGTAGAATCATCGTATTGCCTGCAACATTATTTGTAATTGGTATCAGCACAAATACAAGTTTTGCTCAAAATAATAAACTTTACAGTCCTATTCTCTTAACCGATTTTAAAGAGATTAGTGATACCCTTTCAGAAAAAGATATTCCCACTGGTCAAGGTGGATTTGCTCGTGATTACGCAGTCAAGCTAAATAAGGGTGATAATTTAGCAATTGATTTAACTTCAGATAGTTTTGATAGCATTATCACACTGTTAGCTCCCGATGGTTCAACACTAGCAGAAAATGATGATGGCCCTGATGGTACTAGTAATTCTTTATTATTTACCCGCATCAACGAAACAGGGACATTTATTATTCGTGTCCGCTCCTTTGGCGAAACTGGAGTTGGGCCTTTCAAACTCAAAGTCACAAAATTACAACCAATGAAATAAACCGCAAAAAATCATCGCTCGTGGCGAACTCTCTGCGTAACTTTGTGTTTAAATTTCTCCCCTCAATTCGCCACGACTTAATTATAAAAATGTCACTGCACAAAGCAATAAAGCCTCAGTCCACTCTACAACTGCACCATAAGTATCCCCTGTGTGTCCGCCTAATTTATGGTTAAACCAAGCACCTGTACAAAAAGCGATCGCACTCCCCAATACCACCATCGTTAGTGGTAAAACTAAACTGTATCCATCTAGAACCCAAACCAAACCACTCACAGCCAACATTAACAACAACCCTGGTAGTAAATCTTGGTAAGAACGAATAGCTTGTTTGTGGAATGCACCTTTACCCGTGGGTTTTAAGTAAGGATAACAGCAAATTGCTAGCTGTTGTCCCCAACGTCCCCAACCACAAGCAGCCATCAAGACTAACCACCGATTGTCTGTGATATCTGTTAAGGCTGTGGTTTTTAATAATATTAAGGCGATCGCTACCATTGCCCCAAATGCACCAGTAGCACTATCCGCCATCACTTCTAATCTGCGTTCGGGATTTCCCACAGCCAACCCATCAGCCGTATCCATCGCCCCATCTAAATGCAACCCACCAGTGATAGCCATCCACACACAGACTATTAAAGCACTACGAGTCAGGATAGGTACACCCAAATAATTCATCCCCACATCGAAACAGCCCAAAATTCCGCCAATTATTAATCCCACAAAAGGCGCAAATCGGGATACATTATGAAATTCTAAACCCTGGATATAAGGCAGAGGAATAGTTGTATAAAATATAACACTTGCTAATAAGTTAAAGATAATTTTCTTCCACCAATCGAATAACTTAAACATCTTTATTGATTATTGACTTACCCCAATCTTTGCCGTAACCACAAAGCCAATAAAGGCATCGCTAACTTATAACCTTTAGGACTTACGCAACTGGCATATTTTTTCCATAGGGGAGGCAAAAAGCGGTGTGGATTTTTCTTCCCACCGAACTTCAGAGCGGCGGCTTCCGCCGCTCTGAGTTCTCGCTTTATTGTCGTTGCGTGACGCAATGAGAAGATTTGAACGTAGTCATCAAACTTATAGCGTCACGCACCCACCACCGATTGTGACACTTGCGTAAGTCCTAATATTTTTATCTATTTTCTAACCAAGCTTCTAAATCAGCAGTAGTCCTAAAATCCAGTAACGCTTCCCCTAAATCTTCCAATTCAGCAGTTGATAAACGTTGAATCCGTTCTTGCAATTGAGGATTCACTTCACCTAATCGGCGGTTAAGTTGGCGTAGGATTAGCGTCAATTCTCCCTGCTGTATACCTTGCTGTATACCTTGTCTCATCCAACTGGTAACGATTTGCATCACTCTTTCCTCCTGCTGTGGTTCAATACTAGCAAGTTGTTCTTGAAATATGCGTTCTTCTACTGCATTCAAATTGAGATAGGTATCAATAAAGCCGGAAATTAACTGGATTTGTGCGGGGTTTAGTCCCAAATTCGCTAACAACTGTAGGGAGCTTAACTTGACTGTAGGACGTTCTTGAACATCCATCTGCATTTTAGCCATCAAAGCACTCGCTACAGGATTATTCTGATTGACGAAATCTTGCCATCTTAATTGATTTAACTGCACAACTTCATAATTAAATTCCAGCACCTTTTTGTTGGGGAAATCAAGGCGATAAGAATTAGGTTGTAGTGTTTTTGGCGAGTCATGAGAATAAATCACTATGGGATAGATAGGAAGAGCATATTTTTCATGCAGCCGTGCCAAATAGTTTCTTAATGAAGATGCACTTTATTCTGTACTGTAGAGACGTTGCATGCAACGTCTCTACATCATTTATTTGGCGCAACTTCATAGAGAATTGGTATAACATCTTTGCTGATATCAACATCTAGTCTGGCTCAAACAACAATCCAGTAGGGTGCGTTAAAGCAACGCGTAACGCACCGTGTGATTATGATGCGTTACGGCAATTTATAAATAGGCTCTTAGGGATGGGTAAAATACTGTGCAGCTTCAATGTAAATTGATATTACATCCTTTCTAATACTTGAATCCCCAATAAAGATAAACCTAACTTTAAAGTTCTCGCCGTTAAATCACACAAAACTAAACGAGATGTCCGCAGTGGTTCTTCTGCATTTAATACAGGGACTCCTTGATTGCGGTCATAAAACACATTAAACTTCTTACTTAATTCATAGAGATATTCACATAAACGATTAGGTAATAAATCTTCTTCAACAGTGCTAATAACTTCACCTAATTGCAATAAGAATTTAGCTAGTGCAAATTCTGTTTCATGTTGCAAGATAACTTTGGCGTTATCACCTAATTCTTCAAAGTTAATCTCTCCTTTGCGGCTAATTCCTTGAATCCGCGCATAGGCATACAACATATAAGGAGCAGTATTACCTTTTAAATCCAGCATTTTATCATAGCTGAAAATATAGTTACTCGTGCGGTTTTGACTTAAATCAGCATACTTCACCGCACTAATACCAACTACCTCCGCTACTTTGTCAATAAATTCTGCTGTTTCTTCCCGTTGTTCTGCTGTTAATCTTGTTTCTAAATCAGCACGAGCGCGAGCAACTGCTTCATCTAATAAATCCCGCAATCTGACAGTATCTCCCGAACGGGTTTTGAATTTCTTGCCATCTTCACCTAATACCAAGCCAAAGGGAACATGAACTAATTCCACATCATCAGGAATCCATCCGGCTTTACGTGCTACTTGGAAGAATTGAGCAAAATGATTGGCTTGTCCCGCATCGGTAACGTAAATAATCCGTTTAGCTTGATCATTTTGAATGCGGTAATTTAATGCCGCTAAATCTGTTGTAGCATAGTTATAACCACCATCTGATTTCTGCACAATTAAAGGTAAAGGTTCACCCTCTCTATTAGTAAAACCATCCAAGAAAACACATTTTGCACCTTGGTTTTCTACTAATAAACCTGATTGTTCTAAACCTTCTACTACTTGGGGAAGTAAAGGGTTATAAAAAGATTCACCACGCTCAGTTAATTTAATATTCAACAAATCATAGATCACCTGAAATTCTTGGCGTGATTGTTCACATAACAATTTCCAAGCGTGGAGGGTATCTTCTGCGCCTGCTTGTAATCTGACAACTTCCTGGCGGGCTGTTTCTTGGAAGGTTTCATCCCCATCAAATCGCTGTTTAGCTTGACGGTAAAAACTTACTAAATCACCGATATCTAAAGCATTGGCAGTAGTTAAAGCTTCTGGGTAGACTTCCCGCAGATAAGCAATTAACATTCCAAATTGTGTACCCCAATCACCGACATGATTTAATCTCAAGACATCATGTCCGCGAAATTCCAGAATCCGGGCGATGGAATCACCGATAATGGTAGAACGCAAGTGTCCGACGTGCATTTCTTTGGCAATATTCGGACTAGAAAAATCGACAATTTCCCGTTCGGGGTGTTTAGCTGGGGGGACTCCTAAGCGGGTATCTGCGTGAATAGCGTTTAGTTGCGCTTCTAGATATGCTGTTTTTAGCTTCAGATTAATAAAACCAGGCCCCGCTATTTCTGGAGTTTCACAGATTTGGGAGATATCTAATTTTTCCACAATAGCAGAGGCGATCGCTCTTGGTTGCTGTCCTAATTTTTTACTCAGGGATAAAGCAACATTGGCTTGATAATCCCCAAATTTGGGATTGCTAGCAGGAACTAAAATCGGATCTACTCCGGCGTACTCATCGCCAAAAGCAGCCATCAAAGCCTGTTGCAGTTTTAGTTTTAGTTGTTCTTGTGTAGCGTTCATATCTAGATGTGATCTGTTTAAGAGGGCTAAGGGCTGCCTACTGGACTTTCTTCCAGGCTTGATCATTTTACCTTTAAAATCTAATCAGGTAATCTTACTAAAAAACTCCACCCACAAGGGTATGGAGTTTTTAGGCATTGGGAATTGGGCATAGGGCATGGGGAAGAAGCTACCAATGCCCCATGCCCTTGCCCCAAGAGGCGGGGCGGCTGTCCCTCTCCACCCGCAAGAGGATGGAGTTTCCCGCCGCTTTCAATACAACTTATCATTTACACCCGACTTTAGCGGGAAACTTGGTAGCCTCGCATCTTTAGATCGAGGTGGAAAAGTGACTTGTGCAACTTTAGTTGCAGTCAAAAAAAATGGTAAAATAACAGAGTGAGTAAGGTAATACTCCTGCACGTTGAAGCTTCTTAGTACGGCGAACTCCCGGCATCTTCGGAATCGCATTGAGTCGATATCCCAAGAATGTAAGTAATGGCAAGTAGCTGAGTGTACCGCAACATTGGCTTAGTGGAGAACCCCGGAAAGCATTTAATTAATTGAATAACGTAGCTGCAAGACTCATGGGTGTCGTATGTTCAGTGATGTCGAGCAGGTAGTGGGACTTTTGACTGTCCCTTCTAAGTGCTTCTTGGAGAATCCCCCGACTTTTTGCTTAAACGAGCGTAGCGAAGTTTAAGCGGTCGG
This sequence comes from Aliinostoc maniaoense, assembly GCF_058172895.1. Taxonomy (NCBI): domain Bacteria; kingdom Bacillati; phylum Cyanobacteriota; class Cyanophyceae; order Nostocales; family Nodulariaceae; genus Aliinostoc; species Aliinostoc maniaoense. The sequence continues at coordinate 1,966,948 of NZ_CP187952.1, forward strand.
GGGAGTGTCAATCTCAGTAGAAAGAGGTAAGATTTTTAAGATTTCATGTGGCAACCTGATCTTTTTAACCATAAAATCGAAGACAAGGTAAAGTTCAGTAGAACAGCAGCCTTAATCGATGACTCAGTTAAAATAATCAGGGTTCAAAAGCCATCAATATATATAAAATGGTAGATCGGATCAACGATATCGCCTGGCAAGCTCATCAAGGTAGCGTTGCAGCGATTATTCAACTATTAAACGATAACCTCACTAAATCAGGTGTGAGAATCAGGGCTGTTTTTGCCGATGGTGTCTTACAACTGTTGTGTGAAGCCGCTAAAGTAGAGCTACTTGAGCAATCTAGCCTAGTAGCACAAATCCACCAAATCCTTGAATCTATTGCACCGCGTAATATTCGCCGAGTCAATATTAATAGTCGTATCGTTCGGGAACAACAATTATTATGGTTGACAGAAATTGAGCGGGAAAATCAAGTACTCTGGTCACAGGAAATTACCCTCACTCAACCAAGTGTCGTGCAGCAAATCATTAAAGATTTTCAAGCATCTAAAGAACTCGGACAACATAATTTACCTGAATTTTCATCACTAACTCATAAAGATAAATCGAGAAAATCACCCAAAATTAAATGGCAGTTAGCATTAGGTTTATGCTTATTGCTCCCCTTGGGTTGGATTATGTATACCCAATTTGGTGAACAACTGAAAAACTTAGTCAAGCTAGACAATAACACTAATTTTGCTAACGTTAATAGTAATTCGACACCATCAGCAGACAATAAATCTGATGATTCATTTGCCGCAGCTGTGCGAATTGCCAATCAAGCCTCTGCTGCTGGTAAAACAGCAACCACCTCAACCCAATGGTTAGAGCTAGCAGCTATGTGGCAAAGAGCCTCTGATTTAATGGCAGCAGTGCCATCAGATCACAGTCGCTATCAAGAAGCGAAAATACGCACACAATTGTATAAAAAATATAGTGAAACAGCACAACAAGAAGCAGCTAAAAGTAAGTTGTAAGTTATGCAAACTACAAGACTGTCATAGCAAGTGAAAATAAAATATACTTCCGATAATTTAAATAACACACAATAGTTTTGTGTGTAAAAATCCTATATATTTAAGTACATCTGCTTTGGCAGTAGAAATATGAGTATATAAAATTTATTTATGAATTATTTTACTTGTAGTAAAGGACACCAAAGCGCAGCCGGATCTAAATTTTGTTCCACCTGTGGGGAAGCCTTACGAGATTGGGGCTTGGTAAACCGCTATATTTTGACTGGTAATGTAAAATAAAAGCTGCTGCCTTGACCAAAAACGCTTTCTACCCAAATTTGGCCGTTATGCTGCTCTACGATGCTTTTACAAATAGCCAAGCCTAATCCAGTTCCCCCTTTTTGGCGAGCGTCAGAAACATCAACCTGTTGGAAACGTCCAAAAATTTTCTCTAACTTATCATCGGGAATACCCCTCCCCTGATCTTTGACAGTAAATAAGACATAAGTGTTCTGCTGTTCTCCTATTTCTTTTTGGATCTCTGCGGTTAACCAAATTTTGCTATCATTAGGAGAAAATTTGATGGCATTACTTAACAGGTTAATCAGAGTTTGAACGATCGCATCAGGAGCAGCAGAAATTGTCACCGATAAGGGGGTAACTTCTAGGATAATACCAGCCTGTAATGCGATCGCCTGCACAGCATCTACAGCTTGCTGCATCAGCACATCCACTTGGCAAGACTCCATCACTAACTGAGTTTTCCCAGATTCCAACCGTTCTAAATCGAGAATATCGTTGACTAGACGTACTAAGCGATCGCAATTATTCAATGCAATGGTGAGCATTTCTTGACTTCGTTGGGGGCGTTTGTCAAAAACTCCTGATGCTAGCATTCCCAATGCGCCATGAATAGCTGTCAAGGGTGTGCGAAGTTCATGGCTGACGACGGAGATAAATTCATTTTTCATTTGATCGATTTGTTGGCGTTCAGCTTCGCTATGCTTGCGATCGGTGATATCTGAGGAAATGCCAGTCACAAACCAGCAGTTTTCTGCTGCATCCCAACGAGAATTTAAAGTTTCGGATATCCAGCGCACACTCCCATCTTTGTGATATATACGATACTCATAAGTTACTGTCCGTTCAGCAAAAATATTGTCAAACAACACAGATGTCATACTTTCTCTATCTTCTGGAGCAATGCGACTTACCCACAGATATTTATCATTCCTTAGTTCTTCAGCTGTGTAACCAGATATGACTTCACAACCCGCCGACACATGATTAATATCCCAAGAACCATCTTGATACACTCGCATACTCGTAATGCTTGCACTGGCACTGTTGAGAATATCCTTCAATTTAGCTTGGGAAGCTTGCAATGCTAGTTCTAGTTGTTTGCGATCGCTTACTTCTTGAACTATCCCATGCCAAGCAATTTCTCCATTTTCCCGCAATTGAGGGCGAGAATTAGCTTGAATCCATTTGATTTTACCCGTAGGTGTAATGATGCGCCATTCATGTTTAAACGGTTGCATCTTGTCTATACTCTGGGCAACTGCTTGCTGATAACTTAAAATATCTTCTGGATGAATCTGGCGAAAAATAATACTAGGATTGTCGATAGCCTCCCCCACTGAGATTTCATGAATTGCCTCAAAGACTGGACTCAGGTATTCATAACGAACGGGGCCACTTGGATATTCTACAACGGTATACATGACGGCTGGTGAAGCATCTGCCAAATTTTTTAGCTGTGCTTGACTTTGTTGTAGGGCAGTAGCGATGCGCTTGCGTTCAGTAATATCCGTCAATCGGACAAGATACATTGATTTTCCTGCTACCTGAATCATCTTGGCTGCTAAATTACCCCAAAAGGTGTTTCCTTTTTTAGTTAGGTATTCTACTTCCCGACTCCAAAATCCTTGCTGTTCAATCTCAATAGCAATCTCCGCCAATTCCTCCTGTGTAAACTGTCGTTTTTGGAGGATATTTCCTTCAATGCCAATTAATTCCGCTTTACTCTCAACCTCAAATAGTCTGACAGCTTGCTGATTACAATCCAGAATCAGTCTTTTCGGGGGAGGTTCTACCAAAAAAATCGCATCGGTAGATTCATTAAAAATTGCTTCTCGCAAGTCTCGCACTTGTTTGAGTTCTAGTTCTGCCTGTTTACGTTCAGTAATATCTAAAACCGTTCCGACTATCCGCACCACTTTTCCCTGGTGATCAAAAATCGGTTTACCTTTAGCCGCAACATAGCGCACAGAGCCATCCGGTAAAATAATCTGAAAATCTCGCTCGGCTTTTTTCCCCCGATACAGTTCTTCAATATAGGATTGATAGGCTAAATGATAGTCAGGATGAATAATTTGATTACCTAGTTCTTCAGGAGAAGGGGGAGGTTGATTAATATCGCGCTGATGAATGTGATAAAGTTCTTCCGACCATATAGTAATTTCACTGAGAACATCAAATTCCCAACTACCAATATGAGCAACTTCCTGGGCTGCTCTCAAAGCTGCTTCACTCCGCGCTAAAGCTTGGCTGGCATAACTGAGATTTAAAATCGGTTTGCTGATCAAATTCGCAGTAAATATACTAGTAATACTAGCAGAAATTAGTATTAAAAAATACAATTCAAATATCTGGGTTTTATTAGCCTCAATTGCGGTGACGAATTTGGCGGCTGGCACAGATATAATTACTAGCCAATCTACTCCATTGCGATCGCTATAGGGAGTAATTTGTACAAACTGCCGTTCTTGGTTAATATTTAAATCCAGTAGTGTAGTTGTTTGAATATGACGAAAACTACCGTATTTTTTTAGCAGTGTTTGGGTTAGCGATCGGGTTTGTATATCCCCACTCTGCACACCTGGCAATCTCGAAAGTTGATCATTTACCTGAGTTATATCAGTAGAAGCCGCTACCAAGTCTCCAGAACGCTCAATAATCAATACATTACCTAAATCTGAGAAATGCAACTTTAAAAAAACGCTCAGACTACCCTGCTCAACTGCTTGCTGTTGTCTTGCCAAATAAGTATCGAGCCGATCTTGAATGCAATGGCTAACTTCCCCCACCAACTGATTAGCTAAGTTCTCGACTGCTTGCTCTCCACTGCGATGAGACAAATAGCTCACCAACCCAACTGCTCCTAATGTTTGCAAAACAACAGGAATCAGTAGTATCCATCGCAGGGAAATTTTGATTCGGGATAAAGAGCCAGACAACATACTTCATACAATTTCCGACTTAGAACTTAGCCATAGCAGTTTTAATAGGGGTAAAGAACAGACATACTCTCAGGCAGTATACAAGGGCTTGGTAGATACTGCCAATCAAGTTAATAGATTGATTGACAGGGATAATTTGATTTATAGTTCCCAAATTGGCGGCGGTTTTAACGGATACTAAGTTTTCAACAAAGATAGTATCTATGAAGTAGTTTATTTGATGAGCGATCGCACCCAGACAGTCAACTTTTCAGGAACTTCCAGATCACAAAATATCCAAAATGTAGGGTGCGTCAGTATGAATAACTTTTGGGTATAGTTGGTTTTCTCAAACTGATGTACCCTACCAATCCATCCAGTGCGGATAATCTATTTTCTAGTGACTGCCAAAAATTAAACGCTATTTGTAGATGAAGATGACTTTGAGCAACTCATTATGTTATTTATTTCTGTTTTGATAACCGTATAATTACTTAATTTTGCTAATTTATTGTAAAAACCCTGTAAGCCCAATGGAATCAGCACTTTCATCTATGTTGACAGGTGAAATCCTTCTCCAAATTGTTGCAATAAAAAGAATTACATTAAAAATTACAAAATCAACAAAAAACAACCTGAAAACTTATATTTAAAATCATCAGGAAATTGAACACATACATTTCTCACAAGAACCTGCTATTTTTTACTAACATTCTCCCGGATTTTACATTTGTTAAACAATTTTTCTCTGGTCAAACTATTTACATACATAAAAACGTATGTTTAATATAGATTCAGTGGTGAGACAAGACAAATGTCTAGCTCCTACTAAAAATCAACAATGAGTTCAAGTGTAAAAAAATGGCAGTCGAAAAAACCAATTCTTCTTCAAGCTTGGCAGAAGTTATTGACCGTATCTTAGACAAAGGTATCGTTGTAGATGCTTGGGTACGTGTTTCTTTGGTTGGTATTGAATTATTAGCTATTGAAGCTCGCATCGTGATTGCGTCTGTTGAAACCTACTTGAAATATGCAGAAGCTGTAGGTCTAACTCAGTCCGCCGCCATGCCTGCTTAATTATTAAGCAAACACTCAAATGTCAGGATTAATTTAAGTGATTCTGGCATGATAATTTCCAGCGAATTAAGTTCAATAACGCAAATATTTAAGGTACAAAAAAATGGCAGTCGAAAAAACCAATTCTTCTTCAAGCTTGGCAGAAGTTATTGACCGTATTTTAGACAAAGGTATCGTTGTAGATGCTTGGGTACGTGTTTCTTTAGTTGGTATTGAATTACTAGCTATTGAAGCTCGCATCGTAATTGCGTCTGTTGAAACCTACTTGAAATATGCAGAAGCTGTAGGTCTAACTCAGTCTGCTGCCATGCCTGCTTAATTATTAAACAGATGCCAGAAATTCAGCATTGTTAATTTGGTAATTCTCATATTTATCTGCTTTTCTCTAATTATCTAAGTAAGGAGAGACAAGCAGATATTTTTTCATTGTTACAAGTAAGTAGAACGGTGTAGATAATTCAAGGTTTGTAGTCAGGACTTTAGTCCTCTAATAAGAACTGTTTGCGGAGCGTTCCCGTAGGGAAGGAGAAGGTTAGTCCTTACTACGAACTAGATGTCAATCTTTTTACATTACTTCACATAGTTTGGTTTTTTCAAGTCGTTCTAACTATTTGAGAATTTCGATCTGTTTGATGATTTTGGTGAATTGGTATTAGCAGCTAGAGTACGGTATACTCCAGAATTTTCGGTGCGTTACGGCTTACGCCTAACACACCCTACATTGCAGGTGTTTCGCCAGTATGATTTATCATTCTTAAACAAGAAAATCCCCTAATCGTGTAGCCAAAAGCTAGTAAGAATAGGGGAAGATATAATTCAACAATGAGTTCTAATTTATCAATTCAGATATAAGGATGCTCATACTATCAATTACTGCACTATAACAGTTGTAAAAATTGATAATTTTATTCAAACTCTGCTATATTAATAACAATAAACTCCTGTATCATTGAGGAGTTAGTTGGATGTTTTCAATTGCTGTATACAGCATAACATAATAATTAAAATTATATATTATTTTTTCAGATTTTGATTAAAATTACAAATTTTCTATTGGGGCTTTGGCAAGATAAAAATATGTATTAACTGAATATTGTGCGTTTTTTATTATAGGAGTCATATTTAATTTTTGGAACATAAATAGTGGCATGGCAAAGCTAAAGTAGTGCAAAAAATATAGTTATTTTGGCGTGGGCTAGATGACCATCCCTCAAGGGAGTTTTAATGTTGCCATAAAAAATTTGTTTCATCGGCGTTTATCTGCGTACATCTGCGTTTTTTATCCAAATCTAATCCACTACAATTTGAGAGTAAAATATATTGCATCTGAGAATTAAAGAACATTACCCAAAATTTTTGAAGCCCTGTATTTACACTGATACAAAATGACGGGGTTGCTAGATTTTTCAGTGTTTATGCCCAGGTTACAAGTACCAATATCTATCTATTCTTGGACAAATTCCTGTAAAATCGAGAGTACAACTAATCTTTAAATTAAAATATATACAAATACTCAGCCATGTCTTTTCCAGTAACTGATGTATTAGAAGCAGGGCGTATATATAGAAGTATAGGTAAAATACCTACTGATTTGTTGCGCGCAGAGATTTATCGTGCTTGGGAAAGATCACATCTACAAGGAGCAAACCCTTATGCTTTACAAGCAGAAAAGCTTTCAGGGTTAGATACTGAACGTTTAGTAAAGTCAAGTACTTATTTAATTAATGCGGCTCGGCCTTATTTCCGCATCTTATCAAAAGCCGTAGGCAGAGAACGTCATGCGGTAATGTTAAGTAATCATCATGCTGTCTTATTAGATGTATTTGGGGATCAGGAAACCATACACGGGACAGAAGGATTTCCTGTACCTGGAACTTTGATGTCAGAAGCTGTGGCTGGTGCTAATGGTATTGGTACACCGCTAGCTGAAGAAAGTTATGCAGAAATTGTAGCAGCCGAGCATTTTATTGAGGGGTTTCATCCTTTTAGTTGTCAGGGAACTCCTCTGCGTAATGAGCAAGGGGAAATAGTTGGAGTGTTAAGTATTTCTGCACGTAGTCCAGATGTGAGACAACGATTGAAAGAGATACTAATTTGTGCTGCTCATGGTATTGAAGCAGAATTTTTGGTAGCAAATTTAGAAAAAGATGTTCACCGTGTTTTAGAATCAAATGCTGATGACTATCAACCTTTAGAAAATCTGCGTCAAGACATTATCCAGGCGCATCAAGCAACTCGCTTACAACTAGAAGTTGTATCTCGAATGGTAATGGTTAATCGTATAGATTATGCCAGGCAATTGCTTCAGCAGGCAGAAAAATCAATTGAATTATTTCGCCACCGTGCTACACTTTGGCGCAGGTTAGCATCTTGTGAACGAGATGTTCCTGAGACTTTGTTACTTACGAATGTCATCTGTAATTTAGTTGATTTGTTATCGACTGAGGCGAAAATTCGTGAGGTTGAAATTGTTCTGGACTTGACAGAGCCAATTATGGTAGTGGCTGATTTAAATATTCTTTTACGCAAACTGTTGCGCTATTTTTTGCAAGCTTTGGAGATAGCAAATAAAGGCGGGACAGTAGTAGTAGCAGTGAATAAAATATACAACTCTGATTTTGTAGAAGTGAGTTTAAAACCCACTCCAATATTCAATATTGCTCAATTAGATATTGCTCCTTTTACTTTTACTATACCAAGAGGGGAAAAAAGGGAATGAAATCTGAGAATTTAGCTAGGCGAAAAGTGCTGATTGCAGATGATGATGATGATAGCCGTACTCTTCTAGCTTTTTTACTAGAGGAAGAAAACTGGGAAGTTATAGAAGCACGGGATGGCAAAGAAGCCTTAGAACAAGTGCTGCAAGAAAAACCAGATTTACTAATTTTAGATTACAGAATGCCTCAACTCACAGGAACTGAGGTGTGCCAACATTTAATGTTAAAAGGAATTAATTTAGTAACTGTGTTAGTTACAGCTCATAAGCATATAGATGAATTAAGCTCATCTGTAGCTACTGCTTATTTTGTGAGTAAACCGTATGATATTATAGAATTATTGAATGTGATTGAGTCAGCATACGCAACATCTTTCAGTCGAGCTAGTTAGTATTGATTTGGGGTTGCCAAATTTTGATGGTTTTGTCTTTACTACTACTGACGAGGATTTGTCTGTTGGGGCTAGTGGCGATCGCTAAAATCCAGTCAGAATGGCCAGCTAAGGTACGCAGTAATTCACCGCTTTGCCAATCCCAAATTTTGATATGATGATCGATGCTGCCACTAACGAGAGTTTGCTGATTACTGCCCAAACTGAGGGTAACTACCCGTGAACTATGACCAACTAAGGTACGTAGGAGTTGACTAGTTCGCCAATCCCAAATTTTAATAGTTTTATCCCAACTAGCACTGGCGAGTTTTTTACCATCGTGGCTAAAGATGACTGAGCGTACAGCGTCTTGGTGTTGAGCGATCGCACATATTAGTTTGCCTGTATGTATATCCCACACTTTGATGGTTTTGTCAAGACCTCCAGTCGCTAAAGTCTGACCATCAGGACTAATAGCTACAGAGAACACCCGACCCTGATGTCCTTGAATGGTGCGGATGAGCTTATCTGTGTATAAGTTCCAAATTTTGATGCTACCATCTTCATTGCCACTGACGAGAATCTGTCCATCATGGCTAAGAGCCACAGACCAAACCGGGCCTGCATGGGGAGTCAGTTGCTTCATCAGCTCAAAAGTTTGAAAATTCCAAATCTTGATGGTTTGATCTCCACTGCCACTAGCCAGAGTTTGTTCATCTGCACTAAGTGCGATCGCTCTGACAGTATCTCTATGTCCTGATAGTGTGGCAATATTTTTTTTAGTCTCTAAATTCCAAACCTTAATAGTTTTATCTGCACTGGCACTTACCAAAGTCTGGCCATTATTGGTTAACACCATCGACCATACCGGATCTGCATGGCCAGTTAATGTTTGAGAGAGAGTAATATTTTTGGGACTAATAACAGGACTGCGCTTAGGAATAGAATCGGGAATTTTGGGAACAGTAGTCAAGGGTGCAACTTTGAGAAAATAGTAACCGATCAATATTAATATCAGTAAAAAAACATTGCTAGCGATGATTCCCAGGAGCAAAGTTGATTTTTCAGGGGAACTAGCAGCAGCTTTGTGACGATCTTGAATGTTAGCTTTAGCTAAAAGTATCTGTTGATAATCTGCTATTGAGGGGATAATTAAGGGCAAATCATGCTGAATGATTGTTTGGTGGGAACTTGGCTGAGAATATCCCACGGTTTTGATGACAGCAGGTTTTTCCTCAGACTTTTCTCCCCTGCTCCCGGCTAATAAATTTTGATCAGCAATTGCACTATCTTGTATTTTCTCCTCCACAGTAAAAACAAACAAATTGAGTAATTCTCCCTGCTTCAGAGCCATTTGGTTATGCTTGATCATATCTTGGGGAATTTTCACCCCAGTCCGCACAGGTTGGTAACTCCATAAGTCTGGAATTGTTAAGGTTTCTAAAGACATCGGCAGATTTTGCCTATCTATCAAGTTGACTGGCCCTGTGCATAAGCAAATAAAAATATTTTCTAGTTGGGGAGGCTGTAGTTGACCTGGGAGATAATAAGCAATGAAGTAGGGAACGTCACTACGACCAAAATCATCTAATCCATCGTTGTATAACCAACCGAACAAGCTATGCTCGGGGGTTAGCTGGTGTAAATAAGCGGCTCGATACCCAGCCGTTGGTGGATTATAGGAATCCCAGTACTGATAGACTACCTGTTCAATGAAGACTTGTTTAATTTCCGGGGGGATATCGTGACTCACCACCGTTTGAAATCCCACTACAGGAAAGCTGGTATGTACAAGTTGACCTAGAAGCAAAGAGTCCATAGTAATCTAGGAAACCTATTGGCTAAGACTGAAAAAAAACAAACTATATGAAGTAATGTAAAAAGATTCGTATTCATTTCGTAGTCAGGACTTTAGTACTCTCATCACTACAAACCTGGAATTATTAACGCTGTTGTATTTAATTTTCTTGAGTAGTGTTTGGTGATGAGTCTAGTTGTTGGGGAGTATTTGTCAATCTATTTAAGGACAAGAAAATTAAACTGATCGACCCTAGTAAAATTGCCCCAACCAAAGAGATAATAATTATAGACTTGCGGTTGATTGCTGGTAATATTTCACTCTCGGTTGATTCTGTGGTTGACTCTAGCTGTGATGATAAATTTTCAGTATTATTTATATGTGATAATAGCCACAGTAGGGGATTTGCCGCACCTTTAGCACCGAGACGAGAAACACCTGCTACAGAAACAATCGGTATAGCCGAATAAAAGATTTTATGGGTAGCTTTCACCGTATCAAGATATGTAATTAGGGGTTGCAGATTCTGCTCAATTTTTTCCTGGGTAGCTGGATTGAGTTCAATCAAGTCACACTTAGTCAAAACTATCGCAAAGGCATATTTGATATTATACTTGTAGACTACAGAGGCGATCGCCGCTACTTGATTATAAATGTCCTCAATCACACGTAAATAATCTGACTCCTGAATTAAAGCATTAGCATTAATAAATACACAGCACCCATGAGAATTAAAGATCATGTCTTGAAACTCAGGATTATGTATATTGCAGATTTCCCCAGGAATGTCCCACCAGCGAAAATCACATACTGTTTTTGTCCCTTCTGGAGTTTGAGTTTTCAAACTAAAGTTAAAATTAGTGATTTTAATTGTCGGTGGTGGATATGAGTTGGTACGAGCAACATGGTTTTTAATTTTTTCCAGGTTGGCTTGGACATCGCTATCTTGGCAATCAAACCATAACTGCTGCGGATGATCTGAGTGATGATCAGGATGTAATTCTGCGTAGCTACCAGCTAGAAAAACTGTTTTGCCTACTCCTCGTTGACCAATACTTAACAGACTAAATGTTTCTGGGGTAGTTGCGGATAATATCATATCATCAGAGTTCTTTTTAATTCGTAATTCGTAATTCGTAATACCTTACTCAGAAGCCGTATGTTATTACGAATTTTCCAAGTAGAGAATACACACAATTAACCACAATAAACCTGCTGCATATCCAGCTAAAACATCAGTAGGCCAATGTACTCCTAAATAAAGTCTACTAAAACCTATTGCCAAAATAATAACTGTTGTTGAGCTTAAAATTTGTTTACGCCATTGGGGGAATTGCTGCGCCAAAATATAGCCAATACAGCCATAAACTGCTGTAGAAACCATTGCATGACCACTAGGAAAACTATAGTGAACTGCATTGACAATATAATCCCAAAGTGCAGGACGCGCCCTTCTAAAAAATTCTTTAAACAGTACATTTAAGCCCACTGCGCCGAGTGTAGCCATAGCTAATGTAGTGGCTTGCCGACGGTGTTGATTTTGCCAAAAATTAATTCCTAATGCCGAAGAAATTAGCAGCAAAACTACTGGCTCACCCAAAAAAGTTATTCCCTGCATGATGGCATCGAGTACAGGATTATGCAGTTTTTGTAGACCTAACAAAATCCTAGTATCTAAACCATTTTGATATAAAAGTCCAGTACTTAAAACTAAAGCCGTAGTCGTGGCAGCCCCTAAAATCATTTGAGTGTTAAGTTGTGCTAAATTCGGCTGCATAGGGACAGTTACAAGTTGTATTGGTGCTGTAACTGTAGTGATAGATAGATTTTTGGGAAATTTTTGATAATCTAAAATAATATCTTCGAGTTGGGAAGCGATCGCGCTATGTTTCAAGTCAGGATGAAAAATCACCAACACATTACCCGTTAAATGATTCGCCTTGACTTGGACAATATTTTTCGCTGCTAATAGGCGTGATTCAATATATTTACCCATCAGTTCGGAAAGATGCACTCCTTTTACCTTGAATCTAGCTCTACCTTTAACAGAAGTATGTACTGGCTCAATCAAACCATACTCATGTGAGAGATTGTTAAAATACCCATTCATCATCCCACCAACCCATCTCAAATGATTAATACATTCTTGTAGAGACGCGATTCAACTCGTCGAGAAGCCGCTCGATAAGCGTCTACGCATCTGAACTTAATCCCACCGTATTTTAGTATAGGCGATCGCACCAACAACAAAAAACCTCCCCTAGCAAAGAGGAGGTAATACCAATTATCCAAAATAAAGCTACATATAGACAGCAGGGGGCAGGGGGCAGGGGAAGAATGATCTATCTGTAGCCGGGATTTAGAGAAATGGTGTAAACTACAACAAACTTGAATTTTCAACCCTAAAAAGCAGTCACAACCGATTGGGAGACTTGCGGTTGGACAATATCACTATTAAAGTGGTTGACAATTTGATCTCCTATTACCGTATCCACCCAATTATGGTAATGAGCCATTGCATCTTTAATATCAGTAATGCCGATGCTCTGAACTCCTTGAAGGGCAATCACAAAATCATTGTAGTCTCGGTCAGAAGCATTTTGCAGGACAACATCTTCAAAACCAATAATTGTTCCTTGAGAACCTGTCAACACGTCTGCTACTTGCACATTATTGTTTAAATTAGCAGCCGACATCGAGAAAATAGGACGGTTGTTATCTGTTAAACGTTCTCCAGTTAAAACATCATTAAGACTGCCATTAGAAGTGAGAACAAAACCAAACGCATCTCCTGTATTCATCTCATAAATTTTCTCCCCTTGATAAACCCCATCATTAAAGTTGGGTTCCCAGTAGAGAATGTCATTATTGTCACTATAAAGCGCACCTTGTTCAGCGTCTTTGATAATAACGTAGCCATCTGTAGAATTGCTGGTGGCGCGGCGAAGTGCTTCTCTAATAAATCCGTCTGAGCTAGTTTCGTACATATCCATGCCTTTGAGGCTAAAGATACCTACTTCTCCTTGAGTATACTCACCACCATCATAGAGCAGGTCGATTTTTACTTGGCCACTTTGATCAACACGGAAAACCCCTTCATCAAAAATTGCTCGGTTAGAATATTCGAGTAATTGTTTTCCTACTTCTGTAGTGCGCCAATTACGCTCAGAGTTAGAAAAGGTATCTATTGACTGAGCAATTCCCGTAGCTCCTTTGATTTGGAAAATAAAGTCATTGTAATCACGATCGGAAGTAGATGAACCGGTGGGAATATCTTCAAAAGCAAATGTGCCGTTACCATCTACATCTACAATCTGTCCCACGGCTACATTAGGATTAGCTTGGGGAATAGAGAACAGAGGGAGCTTACCATGTTTCCACATCTGACTCATGCTATTAATGCCCTTGGTTTTATTGATTTCCGCAACACTAGTATTAGGTACGAACATCAACGCAAATTTATCCCCTGGATTCATCTCGAAGGTTTTTACTCCTAGATAATTTCCAGCATTAAAATTGGGTTCCCAAGGCATTTTTTCCGTAAACCGCGCCCCTTCTGTGGGGTCTTTAGCTAAGACATAACCTGATGTAGAATTGCTGAGAGCGCGAGTAGTCGCTTCTTTAATAAAAGCTTCTGAACCAGGTGCATAATTTTCCATGCCTGCAAGACTAAAGACAGCGAACTCTCCTTGATACCATCCACCATCATATAGAAAATCAAAAGTTACCTGGCCAGTTTCGCCAACCTGAAAAACTCCTTCACTATATGTAAATCTGTCAGCATACTTGAGTAACTGTTGTCCAGTAGCACTAGTTCGCCAATCCCGGTTAGGATTAACTTCAACATCCATATCGGCGATATTATTACCTGTTAATCCTTGTACTTGGAACACCAAGTCATTGAAATCTTTATCTGATCCTCCAGAGGTAACGCCGATATCTTCAAAGGCTAAAGTCCCATTTGTATCTACAGCAACAATCTGATTTTTATCGGTAGAGAAAATAACTTGTTTACCTGCTTGTGCTGTGGCGTAGGGTTGACGATAAATCTCATCAAAGGTGGTATTCTGCACTAACATAAATGCTACCTCGTCCCCGGCATTCATCTGGAAGGATTTCAGTCCTTGGTAATCGCCAGCATTAAAGTTAGGTTCCCAACTAGCATTGCTGTTAAAACGCGCTCCTTCGGTGCGATCGCTAACTAAAATCCTACCTTGTGTAGAATTACTTAAGGCGCGAGATGTTGCTTCTCGGATAAATTCCAATGAGCCTGGTTGGTAGTTTTCCATACCTTTGAGGCTAAAAACAGCTAATTCTCCCTGATACCAACCGCCATCATAAAGATAGTCAAATTGAACTTGACCAGTACCATCAACTGTAAAAGTACCTGTTTCAAACAGAGGACGATTAGCATATTGTGATAATTCTTGTCCTAGTTGGGTATTTAACCAATCCCGGTTAGCATACACAGAATCTTTTAGTTCAGGTGCGGTGGCTGTTGCACCCAATACCTGAACTACCATATCGTTAAAGTCACGATCATTGGCTTTTAAAGTATTAATATCTTCCCAGCCGAAGGTATTTCCCTGACCTGTGATATCTGCAATCTGCGGTGACAGTGTGCCTGTTTTTTGATCTATTGAACCAAAGGAAAACAGAACTTTATCTGTATTAATAGATGTACTTTGAGCAATCTTCGCTACTGTAGTATCACTAACTAACATCATGGCAAACTTAGTTCCTGCTGCCATGTTAAATAGCTGTGGCCCTTGGTAGACACCACTGTTAAAATCTTTTTCCCAGGATAATTGATGATTTGAATCGCTAAAACGAGCGCGATCGCTTTCATCCTGCACCACTACATAACCACTCTGAGAATTGCTCAAAGCACGTCTAGATGCTTCCAAAATAAATTCTGTTGAACCTACCTCCATGTCTTCCATACCATCAAGACTGAAGATAGCTAATTGCCCCTTATTTAAACCCCCATCATATAAATAATCAACGCTAATTTTTGCTGATGAATCTACAGTAAATATTCCGTTATTTAACTCAGAAATTGTTACCATTTTTTGCTCCTATTGCTTTTCTCGAAGAAGGCAGACAGCAGAGAGCAAAGCCACCCAAAGGGTAGACACAAGGTTTCATTGATTAAATTTAGTGAACAGTAAACAATTTAGACAGCGTATAGTGAAGAATTTATACACGCCACTAATACTTATCACCAATTGGTGTCTGAGTTAAACCGAGGGACTGAAACGATAGATAACTGATAACTGATATTTAAAGCTTTGCTCGCACACTGTCTTACTATTCAGGGGTTCATTAGAAGAAGTCGATAAAATCCTTCCGCTCTCTGCCCTCTGCCTTTCTTAATCATTTGTTCTCATATTTGTAACTTTTTGTTGCGGTACAAATGAAGTGTAATTTTCCGGTTTTTTATGTGAATTTTCTATTAAGACAATAGATAAAAGTCAATAGGTAAATATCAAGCAGGGTAGGACATTCATCCCATGCTCGGCGTAGCCCCAGACGTGGAGCTTCTAAGAGGATGTTTAGAAAGTCATCAATGATACTAAAAACCCCTCTCCAAACCTCTCCCCTACAAGGAGAGAGGCTTTAAAACCCCCATTCCCTTGTAGGGAAGGGGGGCTAGGGGGGTTAGGTTAGAGAGAGTTTGGTGTTAATAACAATACTTTTCAAACATCCTCTAAGTAGAACGACTTGAAAAAACCAAACTATGTAAAGTAATGTAAAAAAAATTGCATTTAGTTCGTAGTAAGGACTTTAGTCCTCTCATAAGGACTAAAGTCCTTACTACAAACCTTTAATTATTTACACCGTTCTACTTAATTCTCCAAAATAAAGCTACACATGGGGCAGGGAGCAGGGGACAGGGGAAGAATGATCTGTAGCCGGGATTTAGAGAATTGGTATAACTGAATGAGCTAAAGAATTGATGAAGAAAAGTAGAGACGCAGAAATACTACGTCTCTATTGATACAGAAATACAATATTCTTTAGTTGCCACTGCCTAGTACAGCAATTAATCCACATCTTTAATGCGGGTTTTCCGTTCGACAATCTCCTTCAGAATTAAGGTGACAACGGCGAGTAAGGCTAACATCACAGCCGCAGAAAAGGCAGCTTCTGTTTCGTACTGTTTGTAAGCTTCTTCTACAAACAAAGGTAAACTTTGAGTAATATTGGCAATGTTGCCTGAAACTACCGAAATTGCGCCAAATTCGCCCATTGCTCTGGCATTAGTCAAAATTAAACCGTAGAGTAAACCCCAACGAATCCCAGGTAAAGTGACGCGCCAAAATATCTGCCAATCATTTGCTCCCAGAGTTCTAGCGGCTTCTTCTTGATCTTGACCAAATTCTTCTAAAACAGGGATGACTTCCCGTGCTACAAAGGGCATACTGACAAAAGTTGTTGCTAATACCATCCCCGGTAAAGCAAAGACAACTTTAAAATCATGGGCTTCCAGGATAGTACCAAACCAGCCATTTCTCCCGTAGAGTAAGACAATCATCAAGCCTGCAACAACAGGGGAGATGGAAAAAGGTAAGTCAATTAAACTTAAAACAAAAGCGCGTCCAGGAAATTTATACCGTGCGATCGCCCAAGCTGCACACAAACCAAATACTGTATTTAAAGGTACAGCAATTAATGCCAGTAATAAAGTTAATTTGGCAGCATAAAGGAAATCAGTACGGCTGAGGTTGTCAAGAAATGGCCCGACTCCTTTACTGAAAGCCTGGGCAAAAACGTTAATAGCTGGGATATATAGAATTAGAGCCAAATACGCGATCGCTATCCCAATTAACAGGGTGGGAATCCAACTCTTTTTTTGTCTGGGGAGAGAGGGACTAACCTTCGACTCCTTATTTATTGTCATATCTTCTCGCCCAAGATTGTAATAAATTAATTCCTAAGAGCAATACTAGGGAAATAGCCAGTAGCACTACCCCAATGACAGTTGCACCAGAATAGTCATACTGTTCTAAACGTTGAAAAATCAATACAGGTGCAATCAAATCTTTGAATGGTGTATTAGATGCAATAATCACCGTTGAACCATACTCCCCGACTGCACGGGAAAAACCCAAAGCTACACCAGTCAAAATTGAAGGTAATAAGGGAGGTAAAATTACTTTCCAAAAAGTTTCCCACTGGGAAGCACCCAAAGACCAAGCAGCCTCCTCAATTTCTATTTCCATTTCTTGTAGTACAGGTTGTACTGTTCTCACAACAAAAGGTAAGGAAATAAACACCATCGCCACCCAAACACCTAGACGGGTAAAGGAGACTTTAATCCCCATTGGCGCAAGTAAAGAACCAATCCAGCCATTATTACTGTAAACCGTCGCCATTGTTAAACCAGCTACAGCAGTTGGCAAGGCAAACGGTAAATCTACGGTAGCATCTACTATTCTTTTCAGGGGAAAGTCATAACGAACTAACACCCAAGCCACCAAAGTCCCAAAGACTCCATTTAGTAAAGCAGCTAGTAAGGATGTGACAAAAGTGACGTTATAAGTAGCTAACGCAATATCACTAGTAGCAATTGCCCAAAACCTAGCAGGTGGTTCTGTACTAGCTTTGAAAAACAGAGCCGCCATTGGGAGAAACAACATAATTGTTAGATATCCCAAAGTAATGCGCCATGTCCAAGGAATTTGCATCACCGGACGCAGGAATTTTTGCCAAACCGGGATTTTATGCTCAATTTTCGCACTAGAAGTTACAGTCATAGATTTCAGAATGGGGAAGGGGGCGGGGAGCAGGGGAGCGGGGGGCAAGGAGCGGGGGAGCAGGGGGCAGGGGGGCAGGGGTGCAGGGAGCGGGGGGAGACAAGGCAGATAAGGCAGACAAGGCAGACAAGGGAGATTTTATCCCGATGCCCAATGCCCAATGCCCGATGCCCAATGCCCGATGCCCGATGCCCAATGCCCAATGCCCTATCTTTTAATACTGGATTGAATTTGGTCAAACACGCCGCCGTCAGTGAAGAATTTTTGCTCAATGGTTTGCCAGCCACCAAGGCTTTCGGCTGTACCTAGGGTTTTGATAGCGGGAAACTTATCTTTGACTTCTTTGGTTTGAGCTATGCTCTGTTCTACTGGCCGGAATCCTAATTTGACAAACTCTTGTTGTGCTTCTGGGGTGTAGAGGAATTTCACAAATGCTTCTGCAACTTCTCTATTTCCGTGTTTATCAACATTTTTATCAACGACTGCAATGGGATTATCAATGGAAATATTCACGTCGGGGATAGTATACTCTAGTGTTTTACCTTTTTGTTGTGCCAAAATAACTTCGTTTTCGTAGTTAATTAAAGCGTCTCCTTGTCCTTGTTTAGCAAATGCGTCTATAGCTTCTCTTGCATCTCTACTCAAAATTGGCACATTTTTATAGACTTGAGTGACAAATTCTTGGGCTTGAGTTTCATCGCTACCAGTCTTAATTGCAGCATTCCATAGTGCTAGGAAGTTCCAGCGAGCCACACCAGAGGTTTTGGGGTCAGCAGTAATTAATGTCACATCATCTTTAGCTAAATCTGCCCAAGTTTTAATTCCTTTGGGGTTGCCTGGGCGAGTAATGATTGCTGCTACAGATTTAGAAACTATACCGTTATTTGGGACTTCTTTTTCCCATCCTGGGGCAATTAATCCAGCTTTTTCAATTTTTTGAGTATCTAGAGCTAGTGCCAGGTGAACTACATCTGCATCTAATCCATCGATGACGGCACGGGTTTGAGAACCAGAACCACCATAACTTTGTCTAAAGGTGACAGTCTGATTATGTTCTTGCTGCCACTTTTCGATAAATTTAGGGATAATCGCCTCATGCGCCGCTTTGGTAACAGCAAAGGAAACTAGGGTAAGTTCGACATTGGGCTTGTTGGCAGCAACTGTATTTGCTCTAGGTGCTTGGCCAGTGGTATTATTCTGATTCCCCCCAGAGCAGGCGGCAACGCTCAGGCTCAACATTACTCCTAATATCATCAGTGAAATAAAGCCTTTTAAGGAACTCAATCTGAACAGCCTGTTTCGGTGTCGTGTAATCAGTTCCAGTTGTTTGAGAAGTTGCTGCCACAAGCTCATACCCAATTCTCCTAAATAAAATACGGTTAGCCGATGCAATTACAGTTGTATATACCAATAATAATTGCAAACTGGTTATACACTTGACAAGTACAAACTTGATATTTTCTATCGGGAATGTGGGAATTGGGCATTGGGCATTGGGCATTGGGCATTGGGCATTGGGATAAAATCTCCCTTGCTCCCTGCTCCCCTGCCCCCTTGTCTACCTTGTCTCCCTCTGCCCCCTGCCCCCTGCCCCCCTGCCTAGATCCTCCCGGCGAGTCTGGCGACGGCTGAAGCTAAAGCTTCTGGTTCTGTCGGTTTGGGTATGTGCATCTGAAAACCTACTGATAGTGCCTGCTGTTGGTAAAATTCTCCGGCGTAGGCACTTAGCGCGATCGCGGGAATTTGTCGGTTATTATTGGGTATGCTATTTCTAATTTGTTGTAATAGTTGATAGCCGTTCATTTGTGGCATTCCCAAATCACTAACTAAGACGTTGGGTTGAGAATGTGCCAATACTTGCAAGGCTTCTAAGCCTGATGATGCTGTCATAACTTCTGCATGATACATTTGCAGCACAAAGGTGACAAATTCTAGTGAGTCAGCATCATCATCGACGACTAAAACCCGAATTTGACTTAAGTCTAAGGACATATTGGGCTGTTGATTCTGCTCAGAAATTTCGGCATGATCTGTGATTGGTAGTTTAACTGTAAAAGTTGCCCCCTTGCCAATACCAGGGCTATGAGCTGTAATACTACCACCATGTAATTCTACTAAGTTACGGACAATTGCTAGCCCTAATCCCAAGCCACCAAATTTTCTGGTAATGCTGCTATCTTCTTGCCAAAAGTAATTAAATATATGTGGTAAAAATTCTGGACTAATGCCTTTGCCTGTATCACTGATAGTAATTTGAATAGAGGATGCAATCTGTTCTAAATTGACTGTAATCTTGCCCTTTGATGGGGTAAATTTGACTGCATTAGATAATAGATTCCATAGGATTTGTTGCAGGCGGGCTGGATCTCCTGTTACTTGTCCTATATTGGGTTGAATAATGGTTTGCAGTTGAATTTTTTTATTTTCTAATGCTAAACGTACTGTCTCTATAGCGGCTTGAGTAATAGATATAACATTAACTGTAGAGGTATTGAGGGTGATTTTGCCCCGGATAATTCGAGATATATCTAGTAAGTCTTCAATTAGTCGCGCTTGTAATTCGGCATTGCGCTCAATAGCTGCTAAAGCTTCTGCCTTTTTATCTGCTTTTAATCTGCCAGTTTTGAGTAGTTTAGTCCAACCGAGGATGGGGTTAAGGGGAGTCCGCAGTTCGTGGGATAATATAGCTAGAAATTCATCTTTAATGCGGTTGGAGTCTTCGGCTTGCTTGCGTGCGGCTTGTTCTTTTTGTAATAATTGTTCGCGTTCAATTTCTAGCTGTTTGCGATCGCTAATTTCTTCACAGACAATATTAATACCAATCACCTGTCCATCATCATCCCGCAAGGGATACCAACTCTCTCGCCATGTGCGCTGTACACCAGGTTGAGCAGCAGTTTCACCACTCAATTCTATATCAAGGACGGGTTCGCCTGTTTGGATAATGTTACGCAATATGGGTTCGACTTCCTTGGCTAAATCTGGGACAACCTCTCGCACGGTACGACCTAAATGTGCTTCTATGGAAATGCCATTAATTTCTGCTAACCGTTGATTAATCCGCACAAAGCGCAAGTCTGTATCTAAAGCACCCAACCCAATGGGTGCAGTTTGGTAAATTGACTCAATTTCCTGGAGTTGACGGCGAATTTTTACCTGATTTTGTCGTAAAGTTGCTTCTGCTTGTTTTTGGTTTGTAATCTCCTCGGCAACATAACAAAATCGGGTATAGGCAAATTCCGAGGAATTAATCGGAGCAACTGTCACTGATAAGTAAACAGGATATCTGTATTTATCGTCGTGAACATACTCAAATTTGACTGGTTGATCTCGTAACTGAGATTCGCGGTATTGGGTGAGCCATACTTGAATGACAGTTGGTGATACGCCTAACTCACTAGCTAGTTTTCCCCTGGTACTACCTGGTTCATGACCAAAGAAACGACAGGTAGCAGAGTTATCATAAATGTGCAGAATATCATTGTCAGTGATCTCTACGACTCCCATGAGCATCGGTGCATAGTCATAGTAACTCCGCAGGATGGCTTCTCTTTCGGCTAAGGCAGAATTAGCTTTTTGTAATTGGGCGGTTCGTTGTGCTACTCTCTGCTCTAATTCCTGATTGGTATTTTGCAGTAGGGCTTCTAATTGTTTACGCTCAGTAATATCTGTGTGCGTTCCTGCCATCCGCACCACTTGTCCAGCTTCATTCCACAATGCTTGACCCCGATCTAAAATCCATTTATACGTACCGTCTTTGCATTTTACCCGATGTTCAGTGCTGTAAAACGGGGTTTTGTAATCAAAGTGGTCTTGAATTGCTTGCATTACCCAATCAATATCTTCCGGGTGTACCCGTTTTGCCCATTCATCTACATGGTTGTCAATTTCGTCATCTGCATATCCCAGCATTTCTTTCCATCTGGCTGAGAAAAAAACTTGATTGGTAAGGACATTCCAGTCCCAAACACCATCGTTGCTACCCCGTAGGGTTAATTGCCAGCGTTCTTCACTCTCCCGCAGTTGCCCTTCTAAATGTCTGCGTTCACTTTCGGCACGTATTTTATCGCTAATGTCTCGTCCTTCTGGAAGTAAGAAAATTATTTGTCCCGACTGATCTAGCAAGGGTTTGAGGGAAAAATCGATGGTAATATGTTGATTGTCAATTCCTAACACCTCCACTTCATAGCGGACAAATTCACCCTTGCCAGCTTGGGCGATCGCATTTTTTAATTGTTCTTGGGTAGCTGCTGAAATTGTCCACCACCGCGCTTCCCAAAAGGGACGATTGATTACATCTGCCTGGGTTAAGCCAGCAAAATCTAAGGCTGTCTGGTTGGCTTCTAGGAGAATACCATCAACGCTCACTAACCCAATAAATTGAAATGTGTGGTCGAAAATATTACGGAATCGTTCTTCTCTGGAGTATCTTACTTGATGTATTTTGGCTTTCTCTATGGCAGTTTGGAGAGCGCAGCGCAATTCTTCCGGGGTGAATTGCTCTAAAATCAAATAGTCGGCTGCACCGGCTTTCATCGCTGCTACTGCTACAGTTGCATTGTCTTCACCAATCATTACCACTGGAGGACAAGTTTCACCCCATTCAGATTTAAGCCTTTGTAATACTGTTAAACCATCTTGATCACTGAGTTGATATGACAAAATTATTGCGTCGATGGTGTGAGGCTGATGACTAGACAAATCCCAGACAGCTTGTGCTGATTTGGCTGTAATTATGGTATGATTTCTCTCTGAATCAAGATTTAAATAATTACCATATTTCTGTTGATTGATTTCCACTTCATCAATGATCAGGATTTTGTATAGAATTTTTCTCTGCATGGGGTTAAAGTAGAATCAACGATAAATGATTCAGTGGCACGCTTTAGACTTATTTGGGAATAGTTGATGTTGGTGGCAATTAACTAACCATCTAAAATATAGCTGATCAGGCGGTATATTAGTTGACAGTTGAGAGAATTGAAAGCATTTGATAATTCAGGTTGATATTGACTGGATTTCCACAAAATTGAGAATAACATTTTTCATCTCAACTCAGTAGATTCTAGAAATGTTGTAGTGGCATTCCATCTTGAAATATTAACAATTCTCCTGGCTCAATTGGTGTCCAAACCTCGTTATCGGTGAGGGGAGTAGTAGCGATGACAGCAACGCGATCGCTGGATGTCGTCAATTCGCTAAAATCTACAGTCATATCTTGGTCTATGAGGTGAGCAGCTGCAAAGGGAGCTTGACGGATTATATAACAGAGTTTAGTGGAACAGTGTGTAAAAAAATGTTCTCCATCAGAAAGTAAGTAATTGAAAACACCTATCGCTGCTAATTTTTCTGTAATTTTTCTTAATATAGAATACAGTTGTTCTAGGGGGGGTTTACCTTGAGGAAAGCTTTGTCTGAGGGTTTCCAATATTAAGCAAAAGGCTTTTTCACTGTCAGTATTCCCCACAGGTTGATAAAAACCTTGATATTCTGGCTCAAAATCTGGCAAGTTGCCATTATGGGCAAATACCCAATATCTTCCCCAAAGTTCCCGACGAAACGGATGACAGTTTTGTAAGGCGACTTCCCCTTGGGTAGCTTTGCGAATATGGGCGATAACGTGGGTAGAGTGGATGGGATAACGCTTTACTAAATCTGCTATCGGAGAATCAATAGAGGGTTTGGCATCTAAAAAGATTCGACATCCTTTACCTTCAAAGAAGGCAATACCCCAACCATCACTATGATGATCTGTTCTGCCTCCCCGTGCAGAAAACCCTTCAAAGGAAAAGCAGATATCAGTTGGCACATTGCAATTCATTCCTAGCAGTTGACACATTAATCAGGTTCTCAATTTTTGACTGATGCCTCAAAATCAAGATACTTCAGAATGGCATGAATATTTGGTGCGATCGCTGCATTTTATTTACTTTGTCAGAGAATTTTTTGGCATTGAGCATAGTTTATGACATGACAACAAACTAAGGAACAATACTTATGCAAACTATTTGATTCCTTGGGGTTATTTCTGATCTCAGTCATATAAATCTTGATCCCTAAATTAAACCAATGGGTATTTATGTAAGCAACTCTACTGATAAATAATGGTTTTCATATAACTTAACACTTATTTTAAGTGTTTGTACCGAAGCTATTACTTACGAAAACAATAATTATAAAAACAGTTATGTAACTCATAAATTTGTTACATAAGTATAGATTTTTCTTGTGAAATTTCATTTTTATAAACTAAAAAACATCATGAATACTTGTCCTTGCTGTTCTCATCGGCTTTTACGGCATATCCGCAGTCATGAAGTTTATTATTTTTGCCGACAATGTTGGCAAGAAGTGCCTGTTTTAACACAGAGACATAATCATAAATTTCAACCGATGTTTGTGGATAAAAAACGGCATCTTACATCAATACAATCTAATTGATGCAACCAATAGAAATTCTGTTTGGCTGACTGTGGATAAAAATTGATATTTAACCGATTGCATCAATAATCAGAATCTAGATTTTTTCAGGCAACTCTCACTGAATACTCCTGCGCTTTTAACTAGTTAGAAGTTTAAACCACTTATTTACAAAGCTATTAATACCTTGTTTAATTTGATGTTTGCGATACCATCTTTGAAAGGCCATTTCATATTCTTCGCCTTTAGTAAGAAAAGTATTCCAAACATCAAGTCCGAGTGCCAAACCACAGAAAAGTAATAGGTAAAGTGACCATGAAATAGTACCACCACCTAAAAAATCGACCAAGATTAAAAAAGCATTAAAAATTGTGTAATTGCCTAAACGTTTTTTAAATTGGGTGAAACGGTAGGTATTAAAGGCTTGCCGTTGCTTTAGTTCGTGGTTTTGCGATCGCCAATCCTTTTCCGCTAATATTAAACTCTCAGGAGAGATATCTAACTCCTGGGCAATTTCTAAGATTTGCTCATAGGTAAACTCTTTATCTTGGTCATTAGCTTGCCGAGCGATCGCCAGCTGTAAAATCTTTTGTACATCGTCTTGGCTATAGGAACGGTAGTTTTGAGGATCAAAGGCCGTCATAGTTGCTATCTCTCAGGTATTTTATTCATCAAGATTGATCGCCCGTTAGCTATCAGCTACGTTAACTCTACACTAGCAAATATTTATGAAAGAGAGGGGTGTGGGGAGTGTGGGGGTGTAGGGGTGTAGGGGAAGACAAAAGGAGTTTTTCTATATTTTACCGTTTGCTGAGTCGCGGTAGTAGCAGACTGATAACTGATAACTAATAACTGAATTTACTGTGGTTGACGAAAAGCGTAAATTTCCTGAATCACAGCTACCCAACCATCAGAGACAGATTCTAAAATGCGATCGCCTTTTTCTTTGTTAGCCGTGGTAGGATCACCAATTACACCACTTTTACTAATATCTTTTGTTACCCAAGCTACAGGTAACTTCCCTTCCCAGCTCAACAAGCTACCCTCTGGTTGTTCTGGGGGATACTCCGCAACGGCTTGATCTAATCGCACCTGCTCAGGTAAAATAGCTAACATAATACTAGTTTCTGCGTCTCCGGCGTGCATCCCTTGAGTTGCTTCTTTGGGTGTGAGCAATTCTTTAGTAATATGAGGTACACGCCAAGTAAAATGAGGAAATACCCAAAAATCGTTATACTTAACGTGTAAATCCCGCGCTGCCATTTGCATAACTTGGGGTTGTCCCCCGTGGGAGTTCATCAACACCAGCTTTCTAAAACCAGCACGATAGATACTTTCTGCCACTTCCATAATTGTAGCGGTGAGTGTTTCTGTAGAGAGAG
The DNA here is from genome assembly GCF_058172895.1 of Aliinostoc maniaoense. Classification (NCBI taxonomy): domain Bacteria; kingdom Bacillati; phylum Cyanobacteriota; class Cyanophyceae; order Nostocales; family Nodulariaceae; genus Aliinostoc; species Aliinostoc maniaoense. The sequence goes on from NZ_CP187952.1 coordinate 1,992,694, forward strand.
TAATTGTACCGGGAAAGTGCCAGTGTTCATTAGACTTACCATAGTAAAGAGTAGGCAAAGCATAGGCAGGAATATTAGCGTCTAACTTAGATAAAGCCTTACCTAAAACTCCCACACTAATAGCAGCATCAACAATCAATGGTAAATGAGGCCCGTGCTGTTCAATTGCCCCCACCGGCTGAATAATGACTACATTTTCCTTATTCGGCATAGCCTGAATATCCATCCAGGTGAGGTAGGGAAAAAACCGTTCTGGGGGAATAAAACTGTGCATTTTATTACTATCGCGTCATTTTTATATTAACGGGAATTGGGCATTGGGCATTGGGCATTGGGGTAAATATTTCTCCCTTGTCTCCCTTGTCTCCCTTGTCTCCCTTGTCTCCCTTGTCTTCCCCTGCACCCTGCCCCCTGCTCCCTTGCTCCCCTGCTCCCCTGCCCCTCTGCACCCCATTCCCCATTCCCTAAATACATAATTCAGAGCATAATAACCAAATCTTAAACTTACACGAGGAGGATAATCAATGGTTGAAGATAATGGTTCAATTCGCACGTTATCAGTTGATATTGGTGGTAGTGGTGTGAAAGCAATGGTATTGGATATCACTGGCAACCCTGTGACAGAAAGGGCGCGTGTTGATACACCCCAACCTGCAACACCGGAGGTAGTGATTAATGCGATTATGGTACTAGCGGCGGCTCAAGGTGATTTTCATCGGGTTTCAGTGGGTTTTCCTGGTGTGGTGCGCTCTGGGGTGACAGAAACAGCCGTGAATTTACATTCACATTGGATTGGATTTGACTTAGAAACAGCATTGTTACAAAAATTAGGTAAACCCGTGCGAGTGATTAACGATGCAGATATGCAAGGGTTTGGGGCAATTAAAGGTAAAGGTGTGGAATTGGTAATTACTTTAGGCACAGGCTTTGGTTCAGCCTTGTTTGTAGATGGTAAATTAGTGCCGAACATGGAAATGGGACATCATCAGTTTCGCAAGGGTGAAACTTACGAAGAACAGTTAGGCAGGGCAGCCTTAGAGAAAGTTGGGCAAAAAAAATGGAATCGTCGTTTAGAAAAGGCGATCGCATCTTTGCAAAGGTTGTTTAATTATGATTATCTCTATATTGGTGGCGGTGAAGCAGTAAAAGTAAATTTTCAGCTACCTTTAAACGTGCGACTTATTCCTAATGTCAGTGGGTTGTTAGGTGGCATTGCTTTGTGGCGAGATTAGGGAATGGCTGGGGGCTGGGGTGCAGGGGGCAGGGAGCAGGGGGAGTAAAATTCTTTAATTTTGAATTTTGAATTTTGAATTTTGAATTTTTCTGCCCCATTCCCATTACTTCTTAACTAAAAAATAGGCATTAGCATATTCTGGTAACTTCCTGATATATTGCCGGAATGATGTTTGATTGGGGAAAATACCTGCTAAATAATCTAGTTGATACAGGTTGGGTAAAAATGCGCCGCCTGTATCTGCAATTACACCCATTTGTAGCTGTTTGCGTCCATTTCGAGTATGTTCCATGACAACAACTCTACCTAAACCAATATTCAAAACATCACCGGCAAATGTTACTCCAGGTTTAATAGAAATCTTGGCATCTATTTTGTATCCATAACCTTTAATGGCATCAACTTGTCTAAAATACCAATAACGTTTTTGGGCTGTTGCTTTTAAACCCCGGATGTAAGAGATACCATTATTTCTATCAACGTTAAAAAATGCCTGTGAACCATCTAAGAAATTGATCAGGATTGTTCCCTGCATCAAGGCTTCTTCTAAACCATTGCGAGTTAAATAAGCTAAGGGTACAACTTTACCAAATTCCTTGCCCCCTGGTTCATAAATTCCCGATAAAACATCTTGTTTTGTATATCTAGTGTAGAATTTATCTGTGGCTGCATTATCTTTTAAACTGTAGATTGGTGTGTTGTAGCTTGCCGTTTTCTTACGTGAACCTGTATGGGTAAATACAGCATATTTGGTAATCCGTAATTGCTGTTGTTTTCGGTTTTCTGGTTTATAAGCTCTCCAGCGAATGACGCGAAAGTTTCTATTGATGAAATTGGGATCTTGTAAGCGGGTAATGCGATTTTTAGCAATGTCCTCCCTCAAAACTACAATCATGAAATCTAAAGTTTTGAGGATATCTTCTGTAGTAACTTTTTGTGTACTCAATAATCCTGGTCTAAAAATATCAGGATCTGCTGCACCATGCTCTTGAAAATATTTTCTAGTATTAACAAGTACGCTTAATAAATCTGATTGATTAAAATTAACTTTAGTGGTTGGTAGTTGTGCGGCTGATAAAATCTGATTACCATTGACACTATATTTATATTTGCGCCATTCATCAATAATGGGATAGCTGACAGATGTAGTTGCCAAATTTTGGTCAGATTTAGATGTATTATCTTGGTTTACTTGTTCATTAGATTTCTGAGGAAAACTGGTATTAACAGGAGTGGATTGCCAAGAAACCTGAGAAATGTGTGATGCAGTGATAGGATTATTTAATTGCTGATTTAAAGATAAACTCTCGATTTCCTGAGATTGGTTGGCTATCTCTTGATTGTTGCTGTGATTATATAGATGGCTACCCGTTAAACCTACCAGTAGTAACGCCCCAATACCTAATGTTACCTTGAGTTTTGGGCTAAATAGAATACTCATAATTTAAAAAAATTCCCCATCTATAATTCTGTCATGTATTAATAGCACATTTGCAAGGGGATTGAACCTGAGCAACTTTGCATCCCTTGAGTTTGAAAGAAGGGTGTAGGGGTGTAGCTGACTTTTCACGCTATGTGGAAAAGCTAACGCGAAACCTAACCCCCTAACCCCCTTCCCTGCGAGGGAAGGGGGAAAAATTAAAGCCTCTCTCCTTGTAGGGGAGAGGTTTGGAGAGGGGTTTTCCAGATCCCGTGAAAAGTCAGAGGGGTTTAGGGGTTTAGGGGTGTGGGGGTGTGAAATTTTTTTATTGGAACTTCTTTAAAAAATCAACTCAAATCAAAAAATCCTTCTGAGGATTCATGAAAAATGATCTGTATTTTTCCATAATCGCTAATACATATTATTGCTATTCTGTCAATGCGTAAGTTATATAGAGAATAGAATCAAATGCTACTGTTACTATTTGCACATTGCAGTTTAATGATCCGTATTTAGAAAAGAATTAACACAAAATGCTAAGTATTCCTATTCATCAATCTTTACCTCGTGCGCCCCATTTAGTGACATCCTTACCAGGAAAGAAAGCTTTAGCTATTGTAGAACGCGATCGCCAAGTTACATCACCTTCTTATACCCGCGACTATCCCTTAGTGGTGGCTCGTGGTGAAGGTTGTATGTTAGAAGACGTAGACGGCAATGTATTTCTCGATATGACCGCAGGTATTGCTGTTACTGCCACCGGTCATGCTCACCCGGAAGTAGTCAAAGAAATTCAGTCCCAGGCGGCGCGGTTGCTGCATATGTCGGGGACAGATTTTTACTATGAACCAATGGTAGAACTCGCTGAACATCTAGCCATTCGCGCTCCCTTTCCCCACGGCGGCAGGGTATTTTTTACCAATTCCGGGGCAGAGTCTAACGAAGGAGCAATGAAACTAGCTCGATATTACACCAAGCGATCGCTCATGGTGGCCTTTTTAGGAGCATTTCACGGACGCACCTACGGCGCAATGTCTTTGACTGGTTCTAAAACAGTGCAACGGGCTAATTTTGGCCCATTAGTACCAGGGATAACTCACATTCCCTACGGTACTCATGCCAGCTTAGACCACCTAGAACAACAATTATTTAACACTATTCTACCGCCCCAGGAAGTAGCCGCCATTATTGTAGAACCCATTCAAGGAGAAGGGGGTTACATAGTCCCGGAAGATGGATTTTTAGCCAGAATTAGGGATATCTGCAATCGTCACGGCATCTTAATGATAGTTGATGAAGTGCAATCAGGCATGGGACGCACCGGGCGTTTATTTGCCATTGAGCATTGGGGTGTGATGCCTGATATTATTACCACAGCCAAAGGTTTAGCCAGTGGTTTACCATTAGGCGCAATTATCACCCGTCCCGAATTAATGACTTGGCCGCCTGGTTCTCACGCCACCACCTTTGGCGGCAACCCCGTAGCTTGTGCGGCTGCTATTGCCACATTGCGACTATTAGACAGTGGTTTAATGGCTAACGCTACAGAGATGGGAGAACTACTAAAAGCAGCACTCACCAAACTACATGAACAATTTCCCAGAATGTCCCGACCGAGAGGCAAAGGCTTAATGGTAGCAGTAGATTTATACGATGCTGCCGGAAATTATGATAGCAAACTGCGCGATCGCATCATTCAATCTGCATTTTTAAAAGGTTTACTATTATTAGGCTGTGGCAAAGCCGCCATTCGTTTCTGTCCCCCCCTAGTCATTGAAAGCGACCAAATTCAAACCGCCTTAGATATTCTCACCCAGATTTTACCAGCAGAGAGTTAACTTTTTTCTGCCCAATGCCCAATGCCCAATGCCCCATGCCCCAATTACAAATTAAAATGATTCCTCAAATTGCTGCTCATCTTTGGGAATTACTTTGGCAACAATACAAAGCCAGAGTTAGTTACGCTCAAACCTATGAAAAAATGATTACTGCGGCTGGTGGAACTGTCGCCAATGACCATATTGCTTTTCGGTCTTTGCGGTTAGTTGTTAATAGTCCTCAAGGTAAAATTGACTTAGGAATTAACTATTTAGGACAAATTGCTCAAGCTTTGGGTTATCAAGTAGCAGGGGAATATCATTTTCCCCAAACTCACCTTTATGCCCGTCATTATTACCATCCCCAACAAACAGAATTTGATTTACCCAAGCTGTTTATTAGTGAGTTAATTGTTGATGAATTACCTGATAATATAATTCAATTAATTAATCAAACAGTCTCTAAAATTGAGCATCAATTTAGCTATCCCATTCTACCAGCCGAGGGAGATGATCAAAGTATGACTCAAGAATTAGTAAAAACTTTCACTCGTCCTTGGCAAACTCCTCTACGTTCTACAATAGAAACAGTCAATCAAGTTAGCCAATATGGTGCTTGGGTGCTGTTACATGGTTACGCGGTGAATCATTTTACAGGTTACGTTAACCGCCAAAATACCCCAACATATCCAGATATAGATACTACTGCCAGTGCTTTGGCTAGTTTGGGTGTACCGATGAAAACCGACATTGAGGGTGATGTTACCTGTGGTTTACGTCAAACCGCTACCCAAGCAGTAAAGGAAATGGTGACAGTAATTGATGATGCTAGCGGTAAAGAAATACAAATTCCTTGGACTTATGCCTATTATGAAATTGCCCAGCGTTATCTAGTAGAAGTAGCACCAGGTAAGCAAGAACTTTTTCCAGCTTTCTTAGGAAAAAATGCCCAGCAATTATTTGAAATGACTAGGCGTTAGGTAAATAATTCAAGGTTCGTAGTAAGGACTTTAGTCCTCTAATAAGGACTGAAGTCCTCACTACGAACTATAGGAATCAGATTTAATTTCTGAAAAAATTTAAGTATATGTACCCGGATTTCTCACAAGATTCTTGCAACCTCATCCCAAAGCCTGTAGGGGCGGGTTTAGCGAGATATTCATGAGCAATTGAGCTTATCTGTGAACCCGCCCCTACTGTTTGTGAGAAATGCGCGATGTAGGGTGCGTTAGGCGTAAGCCGTAACGCACCAATGGCCTCGGTGCTAGGTGCGTTACGCTGTCGCTAACACACCCTACGTATCTGTTCAACTCGCTCTACTAACTTACGTGTGATTTTGTAAAATATAATAAAGATTTATAAATAAAAAATGCTAGAGATTAAATCGACTGTAGAAGAAATATTACCAGGTGGCAGTGACCCCCAATTTTTTGACTGGAATGAAGCTTGGTATCCTCTGCACTACCTAGAAGATTTAGATAAATCAAAACCCACTGCTTTTACTTTATTAGGTAAAGATATTGTCATTTGGTGGGACAAGCAATGTCAGTCATGGCAAGTATTTATAGACCAGTGTCCCCATCGTCTGGCACGACTTTCTGAAGGTAGAATTAATGAAGAAGGACTATTAGAGTGTCCTTATCATGGTTGGTCTTTTGCTGGTGATGGAAATTGTCAACGCATTCCCCAGCAGCCGGAAGGCGGACAAGCGGAGACTTCTAAACGTGCTTGTGTGGCATCATTGCCTACTATTGAAAGGCAGGGTATGTTATTTGTCTATGCTGGCAACCCAGAAAATGCCGACAAAACTAAGATTCCCCTGATTGAACCATTAGAAACATCTCCTGATGGCTGGGTCATTATAAATACTTTTAGAGATGTACCTTATGATGCACTCACACTACTGGAGAATATACTAGATCCGAGTCATGTAGCTTTCACCCATCACCGCACAGTAGGCAATAGAAAAAACGCCGCCCCCTTGGAATTAGAGGTAGCAAAATCTGACAAAAACGGTTTTAAAGGCATTTGGAGGCAAGGGTTAAAACCTGGACAAACAGGAGAATTATCTACAACCTTTGTTGCACCGACTTTAATGTGGCATGATATCAACAGCGATCGCGGTAGAATTTTGACTGTTGTCTACGCTACACCCATTCGCAAAGGTGAATGTCGTTTATTCGCCCGTTTCCCCTTTAAATTTCCTGCCAAACTCCCTGGTATATTTATTAAGTTAAGGCCACGTTGGTATTATCACTTAGGGCAGAATCGCGTTTTAGAAGATGACCAGATTTTTCTTCACTATCAAGAACGCTATCTAGAAGCTCAAGGCGGTAGTGGGAATTTTTCTAAAGCCTTCTATCTCCCCACAAAAGCCGATAGTTTTGTATTTGAATTGCGCCAGTGGGTGAATAACTACAACGCTGAACCATTTCCAGGAGAAGCTTTCCCCCCACCAATTCCTAAAGAAGATTTACTAGAAAGGTATTATTCCCATACCGAAAAGTGTGCCAGTTGTAGAACTGCGTTGGCAAGGATTGAAAAATTAAGGTTCTGGAGTGGTGTAATAGCTGCTGTGTCTTTAGCCAGTACGCCTATGTTGTCATTCTTCTTAGATATCAAATCAGTTCCGGTGATGGTTTTGGCAACACTAACGCCAATTATCTTCGGTGCAGCGTGGTTAGGGTTAACCAAACTCCGCCAGCAATTTTATGAGGGGCAGACTGTGCCACCGCGTAATTTAAGGTAGGGGGCAGGGGGCAGGGAGCAGGGGGACAAGGGAGACAAGGAGGACAAGGGAGACAAGGGAAAGAATTTTAGATTTTAGATTTCGGATTTTAGATTGAAATCCAATCCAAAATTGAAAATCCAAAATCCAAAATTGAATTGCCCCATGCCCAATGCCCGATGCCCGATGCCCGATGCCCAATTCCCGATTTCTTAATTCACTCATGTAGAAGCTATTGAAAGTATGAGATGGAGTGAGAAAAGTGCAAATTACTAAGCGTAATGTGGAGTTGAGGGTAGATGATAGTTTGATGCGGGTTTATGTAGCTGCGCCTAAACCAGCCGGGGTTTACCCTGGGATTTTGTTTTACAGCGATATCTATCAGTTGGGTGATGCCATGCTGCGTTTAGTTAATTACTTAGCAGGGTTTGGTTATGTGGTAGCAGCACCGGAAATTTTTCACCGTCTTGAGCCAATTGGTACAGTGATTCAGCCCGATGATTTGGGTAGAATGCGGGGTAATGATGATGCACGACGAACTGCGATCGCAGAATATGATGCTGATTGTCGTGCTATGATTGATTTTCTCAAAGCTGAAAGTAGTGTGAATCCTGATAAAATCGGTACTCTTGGCTTTTGTATCGGTGGTCATTTAGCATTTAGAGCCGCCTTTGCTAGCGAAATTAAAGCTTGCGTCTGCTGCTACCCTACAGGTATTCCTAGCGGTAAACTCGGTAAAGGAGTTGCTGACAGTATCCACCGAGTTAATGAAATCACCAGTCAAATGTTATTAATTCTTGGTACACTCGATCCCCACATCCCTGAAAATGACCGTCACACCTTAGTTACAGCCCTAGAAACGGCTAAAATTACCCATCAAGTGCAACTGTATGAAGCAGAACATACATTCATGCGCGACGATGGTTATCGCTACGATGCCGCCGCCTCTACCGCAGCTTGGGTGGAAATTATCGCTTTTTTAGGAAAGGCCTTTTATACCAATTCTCTATGAAGTTGCGCCAAATAAATACTGTAGAGACGTTGCATGCAACGTCTCTACAGTACAGAATGAAGTGCATCTATGGCTACGCCAGGCAAGCTACATCAAGGAACGGTATTATATCAAGTTCGGATAATTAGTTATAATTCTTTGACCTGTGCAGAAACAAAAAACTCTTTCTTCCCCCTGCCCCCTGCCCCCTTGCAGTCTTAATTATAAGTCTTTAACCGAACACGATATTAGAGGCAGGGGAGGCAGGGAGAGTAAACTGTTAAGACTCACCCTCTTTAAAAAAATTATGTGATTTTAATAAATAATATGTGAATAAAAAAAAATCCTATTAATCTTCTGTTAGCTTTATTTACGTGTTCTACCAAAAATCAGCTTAATAATTCAGTTGTCAAAAATCAAACATTGTTCATCTATTTGACTGAGAAAATTATTCAGGGTTTGGATGAATGGAAACTAATTAACACTGAAGCTAACTATGGAAAATAAAATAGGAACACAGTTAAGCAATATTTATCACAACTGTAATCAATATCTCAATAAAATATCTCGTCATAGAAATTTTCGGGGTTTAAAAATATATCTTTTTATACTAGCTTTAGCTATAGTAGTTATTATTAATCCCCTGGCTAGTCCTATATCTTCGACTTTAAATAAAGTCCCAGCTACTAGTTACAAAGTATCAACTCAACCAGCTTACAAAACTTCTTGGATAGGTAACACATTTGGCGGTAAGAAGTGGGTACAAATCCAAATGGAAGGGATGTATGTTTCCCCAGATGGTACGGTTTACGTCAATAGTCGTTGGGATGAAGCGGGGCGAGAAGTAGGTATTTATAAGAATGGGGATGTGATTGGTAAAGTCGAGGATTTACATGGCTGGGGTAGATTGGGAGGTATAGCAATTACCGCCAATCAAAAATACATTTATGTAGGGATGAAGCAATCTCCTGAAGGGAAACCAGAGGATGATTATCCACCTCAAGGTACAACTTGGTATTGTGTCAGACGCTATGATTTATCCGGTAAACCTGCCCCTTTTACTGGGGGGCGTGGTTGGGATAAAAGTATGTTAATCATTAATACTAAAAACGAAGTTACGGGATTAGCAACTAGGGGTAACGAGTTATATGTCAGTGATGTTGGTAGTAATAGCATCCGCGTTTATCATACCGACACTATGCAGGAACTACGCAATTTTAGCGTGACTAATCCAGGAGCGATCGCAATTGATCGCCAAAATAATTTATGGATTGTACAGCATAAACAAAACAAAACCCCAGCGAAAATTGTCCGTTATACTCCCCAAGGGCAGAAATTACCACAACAAATTACAGACGTAGTGCAACCAACTGCGATCGCTATCACTCCCAAAGATCAACTCTTAGTTGCAGAAAATAGCCAGCGTCAACAAGTATTAATTTACAATAATATTGCCAAAAAACCACTACAGACAGGCACTTTTGGCGATAAGGGGGGCATTTATAGCGGTATTCGTGGACAAGTCAAAGACGCTAAACTTTACGGCATTACCGGAGTAGGTACAGATACAGCCGGAAATATCTACATTAGCAATCATGGTTTTAATAGCACTGGTGCAGACTTAAGGAAATTTTCCCCAACCGGAAAACTCCAGTGGCGATTACTCGGCTTACAATTCTTAGATAACGCCGATGCAGATCCTGATACTGATGGCAAAGATGTGTTTACTAAAAATGAACACTTTGTCATGGACTACAGCAAGAATAACGGCAAAGAATGGACATATAAAGCCTATACCTTAGATAAATTCCGCTATCCTGACGATGGTAGACTACATACCACACCCACAGCCGCCTTTATCCGCCGCCTAGGGGGAAAACGGTTAATGTATCTCTCCTCAGAAATGATGGCAGAACGTCTATTAATCTACCGTTTTGATGGGGAAATTGCCGTTCCCTGTGGTATTTTCGGCAAAAACCACCTGAAATGGCCAGCAAATCAACCCAAAAACAGTAGTTGGTTGTGGCGGGATGTCAATGGGGATGGTTCAATTCAAACCAATGAATATAAAGTTTTGGGGAAAGAAGATGCTTCTGTTTGGGGTTGGGAAGTTGACAGCAAAGGAGATATTTGGCAAGCCGCCGAAGCAGGCTATATCAAACACTATCCTTATCAAAAATTAGATACTCATGGTTGTCCGATTTATGGCCAAGGTACTGGGGAAAAAATACCCATGCCAGCACCTTTCACAACCCTCACCAGAATTAAGTATATTCCTAAACAAGATGTCATGTATCTAGGAGGTTATACTAGCGATCGCCCCAACTTAGACGGTGATTGGGGGTTACTTGGAACAGAAATCATCCGCTACGACAATTGGAGTAAAAAAAGAAACCTGCGTTGGCGTATAGCCTTGCCTTATAATCCCAACACCAACCCCAAACTACATATCAAATCAATGGATATAGCCGGAGACAGGGTTTTTGCTGTAGATAGTAAAAAGGCCGAAGTTTATGTATATAAAGCCACTACAGGCAAACAACTGCAAATATTAAAACCAGGCCCGGAAGTCAACAATGAAACTGGCTGGGTGGATGTACCCTATGGTATCCGTGCTTTTCAACGCTCAAATGGTGAGTATCTAGTATTTGTAGAAGAAAATGCCAAAGGCAAGGTGATGATGTATCGCCTACCGGGGTGAAATGAGGGGTGTGGGGAGTAGGGAGCAGGGAGCAGGGGGCAGGGGGCAGGGGGCAGGGGAAGAATTATCACTCATTATTTAAACTGAAACAAAAGATTGGGAAGTAAATGCGTGTACTACATATTTTAAATCACGTCCGAGAAATAGGTAATGGCATTGTAAATGTAGCCGTAGACTTAGCTTGTTTGCAAGCAAAAAGTGGTCATGATGTTGCTATTGCCTCTGCTGGTGGAGAATATGAAATATTATTGGCACAGTATGGTGTTCAGCACTTTAAATTAGATCAAACTAGAACACCAATTAATTTAATTCATGCGGTGAGGGGTTATCGAGAAATTATTAAAGAATTTCAGCCTGATATTGTCCACGCCCATATGATGACAGGCGTTGTATTAGGAAAAATTCTCAAAGCTGGTGATAGTTATGCTTTAGTAGCGACAGTACACAACGAATTTCAACGCAGTGCCATACTGATGGGAATAGCAGATAGGGTAATTGCTGTCAGCAAAGCCGTAGCTAAATCAATGGCGAGACGGGGAATACCAGAACATAAGTTGCGGGTGATATCCAATGGCACATTAGGCAGCATTCGCACCCGTAATATTAAAGAATACCAGCCTGTAGAACTAAAAACACCAGCGATCGCCACAGTTGCCGGGATGTATCACCGCAAAGGTATCAGTGAACTAATTGATGCCTTCGCTCAAATAGCCGCCGAATTTCCCCCAGCACACCTGTATATAGTAGGAAACGGGCCAGATAGGGAAATTTTCTTCCAAAAAGCCCAAAATACACCTTGCAAAGATCGCATTCATTTTGAAGGGTTTCAACCAGAACCACAACGTTATCTATTAGCAGCTGATATCTTCGTTCTCGCTTCCCATCGTGATCCTTCCCCGCTAGTCATTCCAGAAGCCAGAGAAGCCGGCTGTGCTATTGTTGCCACCAACGTAGATGGCATTCCTGAAGCCTTAGAAGGTGGACAAGCAGGTATACTAGTTCCACCTAAAGATAGTCAAGCTATAGCCCAAGCCTTAGCAAACTTACTCAGAAATCCTCACATACTATACCAGTGGAAACAGCAAGCACAACAAAACTTAGAATGGCTCACCGTTGGGCGAGTGCATCAAGAAACTTTAGTAGTATATGGTGAATTGATTGCTAAAAATTTTCAAGAAACAGAGGGTGTAAGGGTGTAAGAGTGTAGGGGTGTAGGGGTGTAGGGGTGTAAGGGCTTTAAGGACTTATGCAAGTGTCACAATTGATGGTTGGTGCGTGAAGCTATCAGTCTCGTGACTACGTTCACATACTTTCGCAGCGTCACACACCCTACATCTATATCTTGATTTTTGTTTAATTGCCGATAGAAGGTTTTCCTAATTCACATCACGCCAGGCTGAATTACGAATTATTCAAGTCCAATTACCAACTAACACATAGGCAGCCCAATAACCAGGGCGACTATAATTAGGATAACTTCTTAATAGTTTGACTTGAGCGCGGCGTAAAGCTTCCGCTTTAGTTACTTTACTATTGATTAACTCACTATAAAATTCACCAATTAAGATAGCAGTAGATTGATCATTAATGTGCCATAGGGAAGCGAGTGTGCTACGTGCGCCTGCTTTAACTGCTGCGCCTGCTAACCCTAATGTAGCACGATTGTCACCAGTGGCAGTTTGACAAGCACTCAAAACTAATAATTCTAAAATTTGTGTATTAGTTTCGCTCTGAGAGCGCAGTAAGTTATCAAATTGTAAAACATTAATAGAACCATCACTGGCTAAAATAAAGGTATCTTCTGGACGAGAACTAAATTGGCCGTGAGTTGCTAAATGTAAGACATTAAAAGGAACAGTATTAACGTTTTTTTCGAGAGTGGTACTGGTAAAATCTTGATTTAGTAATTTTTTGGTAGATGCTCCTGTTTGAGCTATCAAGTCAAATTCTAACTTGATTCCTGGTAAGGGCGGAAATGTGGGAAATTGTGGTGGTGGTTCTACTAAACCGGCAGCCAATACACTCACAGGGTTTTCTGCTAAAGGTTTGGGTGCTAATAGCTGAAGCCCTAAACTTAAAGCCACAGCGTATTTTTCAACTAAATATTTTTCACCGTCGTATAAGGCAGCTAGGGGTATATTTCTGAATGCTCCATCTAATACGAATACCAAAGTATTAACTTGACTGGTGGCTAAATCAGAGGCAATAGGTTGAATTAACCAGTTATAGACTTCTTGTGATAGGGTTTGGACTTCCTGTGTTCTATCCGGTTCTAAAATATATTCTTGTATTTGTGCCAAATTACGCTCAATTTCTGCCTGGGATTTGTTAATTGTAAAATGGCGCAGTGGTTGCTGAGGAATTTTCACAATTACTTGCAGTTGTTTTGGCAGAATAATTGGATAAAGTATGGCAGTGTTGGGATTGTCTTGATCTACTATTTGATCTAAGATTACTCTCTGCCCTTGTAAACAGGCTTCCCGCAAAAAGTTATCTAGTTCTGCTAACTGTAACGCCTCAATGCGGTTTCTGGCTTTCTCTAATGTGGAAATATCAGGTTTTTCTCCAGAGTTTTCTAGTAGTAAAGCCACCGACTCACGATAAACTGGCTCGACATTATCGCGGAAATTAAACTGAATATCTTGATTAACTGCTGCTAAATCAGTACGCAGTAAATCTAATGTTTCTATAGTTGCGTCATAAGCTGCGATCGCTCCTGTAAAATTACCTTGGGCTTTTAATAATCTACCTAATTGCCATTGCCATAAATATATAATTTCTGGGGCGTTGCTGCTTTGTGCCAATATCAAAGCCTGTTGTGTAAGGTTAATTGCTTCAGAAATTTGTTGTGTTTTTTCATACAGGCTACCAAGATTACCTAAAGCATAAGCTTCAGCGCGGATATCTTCTATACTCCGGGCTTGTTGTAAAACTGTAGCTAGGAGTTGAGCAATTTGGGATGTGGGAGTATTCAAACTACCTAAACTGTGAGCAAAGTTAATCCGGGCATAAATTGAAGGGCGCGACGGTGGCAGTTGTGAGAGCAAAGATTGAATTTCAGGGATTAAAACTTGTGCGGCTGCAAGTTGTTTTTGTGCAATTAATAAATTGAGATGATTAAGCCTAGCTTTAACTTTTGTTAGGGGTAAAGGTGAGATATTAAATGCTTGTTGATAAAATGCGATCGCCTGAGATTTTTTTTGTTGTATGCGCGCATTATTTCCTAAACTGAGTAGAGTTAAAGCAATATTCTCTGGATATTCTAACCGTTGATAAATTGCTAAACTTGCTTCTAAAGCTAGACGAGATTTTTCTAACTCTCCCACATTTTCTAATGTATCACCCAAAGACAGTAAAACGCCTGCCTTTGCTAAAGAATCATCTTGAGGTTTGAGAGTTTGATTAACCTGTTCTAATTGCTTAATAGCTTGCTGATTAAAACCTTGATTGCGTAACGCTTGAGCTTGATAAAGTCGTGCCAGTGCAATACCATTGTTATCGCCTAGCTGAGTGTAAATATCTTCAGTCTGTTTCCAAGTAGTTAAAGCTAATTCTGGCTTACCTGTCGATAGTTGTAAGCGTCCTTGAATATCTAGTGTTTGTGCTAAAACTGCTAAATTCTGACTGTGATTTTTTTGTAACTCCAAGCTTTTAGTGATAGCTAATTGTGCTTGATGCCAATCACCAAGTTGTTGATAAGCTAAGGATAAATTACTCAAAGCCACAGCTTGTTTTAAATTATCTCCCTGGTGTTGATATTCTTGAACTGCTTGCTGTAATATTTGTACAGCTTCAGCAAATCTACCACTTTCATATAATTTTTGACTTTCAGCAATGTTTGATTGTGAATCTTGATTGATGATTGTCTTTTGAGGAATATTTGCAAAAGTTGGAGTTACTAAAACACATATTAATATATTTAATAAAACCGACAACCAAAAATTAAAAAATTTTTTCTTCATCTTTTCAAGACTGATTTTGAATTGAAAGCCTAGATTCATATTACCTAGAGGAATCTGGTTTCATTATCTGAAAAAACCTCAATATATGTAGTAAAATAACACAGCTAAGGGACTTCCACAAAAAAAATATCCCAACTGTAGGGTGCGTTAAAGCAACGCGTAACGCACCGCATAATCATGGTGCGTTACGGCAATTTATACTGTCGCTCATACTCAAATCATCACACTGCCGTAACACACCCTACTTAACATTCACTTTATAAATATTTCCCGTTGAATGGTAGTTCGGATAGTGCTATTTGGTTAGCGAAAGTACCCCCCGATGTGCAAGGAAGAGTTTTTGCAGCGCGATCGCTACTTTTACAGATCGGTTCTGCGGTAGGCTATTTAATAGCAGGGCCATTGGCAGATCAAGTTTTTACACCTGCCTTACAATCAGGTGGTGTTCTAGTTGCTCTTCTCGGCGGATTATTTGGGACTGGTACTGGTGCAGGAATTGCCCTGTTATATGTGATTTGTGCTGTGTGTATGTTGCTAGTTGGTTTCCTGGGTTTCTTTGTACCTGTGCTGCGGGATGTGGAAAAGATACTTCCAGACCATGATCAGGTGATTGTTTAGCGAAAATGCTGAGTGCTAGTTTTAAGATTCCTCAAGTATTTGGGTAAAATTGTTACGGAGTCTTAAGCTTACTATCTATTTACCTCGTCTTGAGATATATTTTTTTACGAGTTTTTTTATTTGTTTAAGTCTTATGAGCAAAATATAATTAATTTTTGGAAATTAAATTAATAAAAACGATATTTAATTTAATACTTTTGCCTATGTTTTTTATAAAAAGTAAGTGATTTATGACAGAAACACAACAACAAATCATTGATTTACGGGCATTAAATTTAACACCCAAGCAAATAGCTCGAAAACTAGGTATTAAAGTATCAGACGTTAACACAGCACTGAAAAATCAAGCAGAGCAAACCACATTAGATAGATTGGCAAAAGGGGAATTAGACCCAGTTTACAAGTGTTTAGCAAGCGATAATCTAGTCCAGTTATTGCCTAAAGACTCATCAGATAATAGCATCAAAAACCTGCTGTCCAAAATTGTACCTGCAAAGGACAAGGGGTCTATTGAGCGCGGTTTAGGACTAGTTGTTATTGCCAGAACTGCTCGGTACAATCAAATCGCAGTTTGCAGTTATCTTTTAGATGTCTGGTGCTTAGGGATTAAAGATGCCACAACACCGCGTACATTAGACAAAAGAGAATTTCAAGAATTTGCAGAACTACTATTCCAGCCATTTCCTGAAAAACCGCAAGAGATTTCTCTTGAAGTCGCTCAAGGTATGATATTTAGTGCTTATGAATATGCACAAAGCTTAGGATTTCAACCACACAAAGACTTTGAAAAATCACGTTCACACATCGGAAATTGGGATGGAAGCATTCGTATTGAATGCGGTCGTGATGGCAAACCATGCTATGTTAGTGGCCCCTACGATAGCCCACAAAAAATTATAGAAACGCTTAAACAAAGCAGAGGTGAAGGTAATTTTGATTTTCTGATTGGTTCAGAACCTATAGATAGTGATTTTTGGTAGATGCAATCAATTATGCTTGTTTTAGTAAATACTTAAATAAATCATCAACTATGGCATTAGCTGAGAGAATACTACCAAAAATCCAGTAACTAGAATCAACACTATAAACTCGCTGATTCTGAACTACATTCAAAGTTTGCCAAAGACGAGTATTTTGATATTTCTGAAATAAATCCCTAGCACCAGGATCGACAGCCACAAATAAAACATCAGCATCGAGTAAGTTTATCCGTTCTAAGTTGAGGATGACTAAAGTATCATCAGGAGTTTTCATTAACTGACTTTGAGCATCTGGCATAGAAATACCGAGTTCGTGCAGAATACTGCCAGGGAAGGAAAATTGAGAACGAAACTCAGGTAACTGTACACCACCAGGACTAGTAGCACTACCATACAAAACTGATGCAGGGCCTTTGAGAAATTCTACACGCTCAATATTAGCGACATCACGGGGACTAAAAAAACCAAAATCTCTAAAGCCATCCCGCAAGGTTTCAAAACTTGTGCTAAAACCACGAATGAAATAACCTTGAGATGCTAGTCCGCCATAGGTTTCTTGAGGACGTACACCACTGACGTTATCTGCTAGTTCGTTAAGTCTGATGACTTGTCTATCCTGAATGACTTCTTTGGGTATGACTTGCACTGATGCTGGAACATCCCGCAGTGGTACATCCAATTTTGTGGCGGTTGATGCTTCCGTGACTCGATATCTATCCTGTTCACCTGTAACTACCAGTTCAATGGGTGCATCAGTTTCAGCTGTTGGTTGTGCTGTGGGAGTTTCTGTAGTTGGTTTTTCCTGTGCTGGCGTTTCTGGTTGAGATGCGGAAGGTGATACAGGTGTCACACTTAATATCAAACCTGCATCACTATCGAATAGTTCATAAGTGGGTGTTCCTACCTCACCCGTGACAGTGATGCTGATAGTATTACTATCTTTATTAATAACTGTAATTTCAGTAATACCCGCAACAGGTTTTTCTTGCCGAAACGTATTTCCTGAAGGCAAACTCAATTGAGCATTGGTAATCTCAGCTATGAAGCTATTCCCTGAACTGCTATTTACTACTTGTAATTTTTCGCCTTGCTTAGTCTCTAAAATTACTTCTATGCCTTGGTTTGTTGTATCAATCCGCACTCCATTAATCAGAATTGGAGATTGAGGTGTGGATGCTTGAGATAGTAATTTTTGAGGGTTTGTAGAGGTACTACCGCCTTCAGACAAGGGAGGATTTCCACTACCCCAAGCTGGTTGTACAGTAATTACTACCCCTGCTAACCATAAACCCATCAATAATTGCGGTTGTCTCCTCATAATCTCCTCACCTAGACCAGCCTCTCATCCCAGAGGGTGTAATTTTTATAGCTAAGAATCTTTTTCAAGAAGCTTAATCTACAATGAAGGTGATTTTGAAGACTTGATTGAACCGAAGACGGATTTTTTTGAACCAAAGACGGATTTTTACTAAAAATAACAGGTAATAGCTGTATTTCAGGCTCTTAGTAACAAATCATAGGATTTAGGGTTAGTGCCGAATTGCTTACGAAAAGCTGTAGCAAAATGGCTTTGATTGGTATAGCCAACAGCACGCGCTACTTCTTTGACATTCATTTGGCCTTCTAAAAGTAATTGGCGTGCTTTTTCCATGCGTTGTTGGTGTAAATAACTGAATGCAGTTGTACCAAAGACTTGGCGAAAACCTAGCTTGAGTTTATAGTCGTTTAATCCTACTTGCCTGGCTAGTTCTATTAAACAAGGAGGATTGTCTAAATTTTCGGTTAAAATTTCTTTGGCATAATGGATTCTATCAATATCATCTCTTTTTAAAGCAGTGGCTTTTGTAGAATTATTTTCATTGGTGGCTAATTGTTCCAGTTTCAAGGCAATTATTTCTAAACATTTACTTTCTAAATAAATTTTTTTGGTTAAGCCTGTAAAGGGACAATTGATAATTTGTTCTAGGGCAACTCGCATTTCTGGAGTGGTATAATCTATTTGAAAATATGGCTCTTGATCAGGTTCAAGGAGATTTTTAATAATTTTCGGCGATATGGAATTTAAGCCACCTGTAATGAAACTATGCAGTAATTCAGGGGATTCGGGATGGATATCTACTTTTAAAAGTCGCTGCGATCGCAAAATTTCTGATTCCTGATTCTGGTGAAAATCTCCACTTTGAAAAAAATTATTTCCTCCATGAATATTATTCCAAGAACCTAAAAGATGAAATCCAAATTCTAACCCACCAGTAAAACTATCTGAAGAGTTTTTTTCTATCACTAAATCATGATGAAATTCCGCATCGATAATTAATAAACTAATGTCCCGCAGTTCAATCCAACGTTCATATCCACTACCAAATTGTTGAGGACAGATATTAATAATATCAGATGGGTCTGATGGATCTGGTTGTCTAGTGTTTTGATTGCGTTCTCTCCAAAATTCTTGGTAATCTGCCAGTGAAATAATATTCGCCATGCGCTACCCTACAAAACGCCTCATCTCAATTAACTGAGAAGGCTATAGATAAACTTTCTCAAATATCTGTAGGATTTAGTGTATCAAGATGGAACTATCTTGTCTAGTGCAGACTCTGCTTCCATGACACGGCATATTATATCTCCTGCTGTTGCAACTCTGAGACTTACCAAATTAATGATATAATTTCTTATCAGTCTCTATTTTCTTAAGTAAATGGTACTCATCCTTCAGGAATCAGCAGATTGTTGGTAGTAACAGGACAACAAGATAGCTATAGTGTACAAAACGCTGCAACGGCTACTAAGACTGATACACCTGTATATAAAGAAACTGTCAATATTGAACGCATAGAAGTGTTAAAAGGCCCTGCTTCGGTGTTATTTGGACAACTAGTAGTCCACCAAGGCAACAATTAGAGGTATTACTTAGCAAAATTATCTTGGTGGACTATTAGGTGTTTTTTGCAACATTAAGTTTGGTGTTGTTCTACTTACCATAGACAATATTTGTAACGCTTGATACTCATTTCCACTCTAATTAATGATATTATTTCTCATCTATACTATGTAATTAATGCCAAATCCCAAGTTTCATGACACTTGTTTTACAAGAATCAGCAGATTGTCACCATTTATGGTCTACAAATCTGCTGAACAATTGCACTTCTTTTCAACCAAAAACTTACGAATTTCAGATACATGACCCCAAGGGGATGAGTCATGGCTACAGACATTGGTATCACCTGCGTCCGGGAATATCTATTTTAATCGATGACTATACCCTGCATGATGATTTGGTGATCAAAACATCTTCTGCTCAACCAATGAAATATTTAGAACTGAGTTTTAGTCTTTTGGGTAATAATTATAATGAAAGAGTGCGTTCTGGTCAAAATTTTTTATCTTGTTATGCAGATTCGGGTCAGGAAGATTTGATTAAATGGCAAAATCAAAATAGAATTTTAAAATTTGATATTCATATTGAGTGGTCTATATTTCAAAGTTTAATTACCAATCAAATTGATTTATTACCTGCACCATTAAAAGATGTCATAGAAATAGAAGATGATGAATTAGATTATCTGCATATAGATATGACAACACCAAAAATACAGAGTATCATACGTGAAATTCTGCATTGCCCCTATCAAGGTTTAACTAAGCAATTATATTTGGAAGGTAAAATATTAGAATTACTAGCTTTGCGGTTAGAGAATTTTACGAAACAATCTCAGCGACGGGGAGCTAAACAACTTAAATCCTATCAAATAGATAGCATTTATCAAGCTAGAGATATTCTAATTAGTAACATTAACAAACCACCATCTTTATTATCTTTAGCTCGTCAAGTCGGCTTGAATGACTGTAGTTTAAAAAAAGGATTTCAAGAAGTATTTGGCACTACAGCTTTTGGCTATTTACATAAATACCGTATGGAAAAAGCTCAAGAACTATTACGGGAATATCAAATGAATGTGACTCAAGTTGCTCAAGCTGTAGGTTACGAATCACGTAGTTCATTTGTCAGGGCTTTTTCCAAACAGTTTGGCGTGAGTCCTAGTGCTTACATCTCCAGAAGTTCCGTTTGAGCAACAAAAAGTTCCGTTTGGGACACACTTTTAACTTTCGCTGTCTATGTAATTAACGTAAAATATTTGACAATTATTACTAATAACAGTGTGCAGCACTGCTGAATAGATTTAGTCTATCTTGGTCAGTGTTGCAGATGATCTTGCGTCTGAAAACATGGAGTGTGGGGTAGGATGAGGACTTGCAACGGATTATTAAATTGTTTATGTTTAGGTGCTGTATTATCCATCTTAGTAGCACATCAATCAGCGAGGGCAGAGGAGCAGCAAAAGCTTACTCAGAGTAATATACTTCAGTCGAATATCACTCAAAAGTTAGCACAAACACCAACACCGGGAGTTATCACTGGAGTCGAACTCAATTTAACAAATCAAGAACTAGAGGTAATTTTACAAACAAAAAATTCAGATAAGTTAGAAACTGTGAATCGGAGTGAAGGGAATAGTTTTATTATTGATATTCCTAATGCTCAGTTAAATTTGGCATCTGGTGGAGAATTTCGTCAAGAAAATCCTGGTAGTGGTATTAGTTTGGTGACAGTCACCAATATTGATGCAAATACTATCCGAGTGACAGTCACGGGTGAAACAAGTTTACCCAAGGTAGAATTATTTGATAATGATGAGAGTTTAATTTTTGCTGTGTCTCTCCAAGAGTCTACGCAAACAAGTATCACTCCTACTCCCACACCCCCAACCAGTGAAACACCATCAGAACAGCCAACAGCAGACAATGATGAACCAATTGAGTTGGTGGTGACAGCGACAAGAACTGAGGAAGATATACAAAATGTACCGCGTTCTGTGACAGTCATTACCCGCGAGCAACTCGAACAACAAACTACAGTCAATCGAGATTTACAAACAATTTTGAGTAATACGATTCCCGGTTTAGGAGCTAGTTCTGAATCACAACAAAGTTTTGCTCAGACCTTGAGAGGAAGACCACCATTAGTATTGGTGGATGGAGTACCCATTAGTTCTAACATCGATAATGATACCTCTGTAGCTAACTTACGTCGGATTGATGTTGTGGCGATTGAACGGATCGAAGTGGTACGGGGGCCGAGTGCGATTTATGGTGATGGTGCTGCGGGTGGGGTGATTAATATTATTACCCGAAGACCTGACCAAGATAAAGTAGTGTCCAACGCAGAGATTGGTATACGTTCCGTTGGTAACTTTAAATCTGGTAGTTTTGGTAACTTTGTTAATTACGGTATTTCCGGTCAAAAAGGAGGAGTAGATTTTATCGCATCCTTTACCCGTGATAGCTTTGGAACACCCTTTGATGCAGAAGGCGATCGCATTCCATTATTTGGTGACGCAGAAGCCGAGAGTGCTTCAATTAACTTTTTAGGAAAATTGGGTTTTCAATTGGGTTCGGAACAGCGATTGCAAATTACAGCCAATTACTTTAATGATGATCAAAATCAGTATGGAGATTATGATTTAACTGTAGGAGAAATACCAGGCATTCAAAAAGCACGTCTCTTAGATAGACCAGTCGAATTTGTTAATTCCTCAAATCCTTTTAACCGAGGCACAGTAATTCAACTCGATTACACCCACAATAATATCCTGAATAGTCAACTACAAGCACAGGCTTATTATCGTCAAACTAAAACAGCCGCAACCCTATTTGATAACCGCATATTTGATCCAGATAGCATTTTAGATATTGGTCGTTCGGTAGTTACCTCAGAAAGATTTGGGGGACGTTTACAGTTGGATACACCTTTATCCAGTAACTTGAACTTACTATGGGGTGCAGATTATTCAAGCGAAGATAGCAAAGGAGATTACGATTTATTCGATGTTGAAGAATTTGACAACAGTGGTGGAAGAATAGCACGAAAAATCGGTTCATCAATTCGTATTGCTCCTTTCACTATTAAAAACTTGGGTTTATTTTCGCAAGTAAAATGGGAAGCCAGTGAACATATATCCCTGAGTGGTGGGGTACGCTATGAAAATATCAATGTGTCTGTAATTGATAATTGGGTAGATGGACAAACTGCATTATCTTATCGAGGTGGGGAGAAAACTTTAGATGATGTAGTCTTTAATGCTGGAATAGTTTACAAAGCCACACCAACAATTAGTCTATTTGCTAATTTTGCTCAAGGATTTTCACTTCCTAATATTTCGCGCATAGTACAGCGTCCCCAAGCGGGTTTCAATTTTGCTGAAGATGTGGAATTATCAGCACCACAAAAAGTTGATAGCTACGAATTAGGGATTCGCGGACAGTGGAGAAATTTTCAAGCTTCCCTAGCTGGATTTTATAGTTATTCGAGTTTAGGTACTACAATTCAATTTGAAGATTTTGGTAGCGATTTTAGAATATTACGCGCTCCTCAACGCAATTATGGTATTGAATTAGCAGTAGATTGGCAACCGAATGATCAATGGAAATTGGGAAGTACATTAACTTGGAGTGAAGGGGACAGGGAGGACTCAGAAACAGGTGAATTTGTGGCAATTACTGGCTATGAAATTTCACCTCTGAAACTCACAGCATATTTGGAAAATGAAACTTTGCCTGGTTGGAATAACCGACTGCAAGCATTATATATTGGTAGTAGAGACCGTGCTTTTAATGCAGGAATTGACCCTGTTGGTATAGATAGTTATTTGGTCATGGATTTAATTAGTAGTTTGAAACTTGGTAATGGGACACTGAGTTTGGGTGTCAGGAATTTGTTGAATAACCAATACTTAAATGTTGTTAACCAAATTAATGGAGGTTATGACGATTCCTATGCTGTTGCTTCCAGGGGTCGAACCTTTACTTTAAATTATCGTTGGACTTGGTAAGCCTGAGAAAAGCACAAAATCAATTTTTGACGCTCATACTTACATTAAAATCACCCATGTAATTCGGTATTTCTCACCAATTTTTGCAACCTCAGTTCAGAGTCCGTAGGGACGGGTTGAGCGAAATATTCGTGAATGATTCGAGGATATCTGTGAACCTGCCCCTACTGTTTGTAAGAAATGTGGGGTAATGTATAGTGTTAGAGTGCGTCAGTATGAATACTGTCTTGTTATAGTTAGGTTGGCTCGGACTGACGCACCCTACATTTTGTATATTTATTGACTTGGAGGTTAATGAGAAAAAATAAAATTTGGGCTTTAATTGGGAAACAATCTGTGTTGAGATGGATATTCATTCCTATTTTTACATCTATTGTAATTTTGGCTTGTAGCCATATAGTAATTAATCATGAAAATAGCAAAGTACAAACTATCAAATTAAATCCTACATCCTGTCATGTAGTTAAGCACGAAATGGGAGAAACTTGTGTTCCCCATAATCCTCAACGTATTGTTGTTTTAGCTCACACTACCTTGGCAAATCTTCTAGCTTTAGGTGTGAAACCAATTGGTATACTTGGTGCTGATTTACCTCCATATCTCCAACAAGCAAAGGATATTCAAGTTGTTGGTGAGGGTTGGGAAGCTGATTTAGAAAAGATTTTGCTGCTGAAACCTGATTTAATTATTGCTAAAGGATATCATAGTCCAATATATAATACATTATCACAGATTGCCCCAACAGTAATATTAAAGTGGAGTGGTACACCTTCTTGGAAGAAGCATTTAGAGGATGTTGCTCAGGTGTTAAATAAAACAGATCAAGCCAAATTATTAATGCGAAATTACCACCAACGGCTGGAAGAATTTCAAATAAAAATGGGCGATCGCCTGAAAAATCTTCATATTTCTTACATCGATATATTGGTAGGTTATATCTGGTGTGATGTGAAAAATTCCTTTGCAGGTACGATTCTAGCAGATGCAGGTTTACAGCGTCCTTCTGCCCAAGAAGTTGTGACTAAAGGTGGATATATTACATTTGGTTTAGAAACCATGCCAATGGATGCAGATGGAGATGTAATTTTTACTAGCCATTGGATGGATGAAGATGGTGCAAAAGCTTTGAAAAGAAATCAAAATCATCCTCTTTGGCGCAAACTCAAAGCCGTACAGCAAAACCAAGTATATGTTGTTAATCGTCACTTTTGGCGAGGTTCAAATATTCTTGCTGCTCACAAAGTCATTGATGATTTATTTAATTATTTAGTAGATGGGAAAAGTTAAGGTGACAAGGTAGAAGGTAAACTCTCCGTTGATTTTTTGGTATTCCTTCGGTACTGACAAAATATGAGCTACAGGAGTAACCGCAGAAGTGTCACCCTTATGGATTGTACTGTTTTACAAGCAATCCAAGCCGCAGTTTTGTTAGCGATCGCTGTTTTGATTGGTATCTTTTGTACTCCGGTGGTAGGATTGCGATCGCACAAATTTCGATTTGCAATATGAATACGTTAACCTCAACCAGTCCTATGACAGAGGCTTACCACCAATAACTAGAACCTTTGATTTACCAATTAGCTTTAACTTTGGTGAACCCAGCGATAGTTATGAACTCTATGGAAATCGAGTAAATGTCAGCTTAGATCATCGATTCAGCCAAAATTGGCGATTTCGCAGTGCGGTAATACACGAGTATAACCTGGATGGGAGTATTCTTTGTCTGGTGCGATCGCCAGCTGTCGAACTGTTCCCCCACCTTCCCAAATAAAGTTTAAAGCCTCTATTACTCCCTGGGGTATGGGATCAGGTTCAATCCAAATTGGAATCGGCCAAGGTTGTGCAGCTTCAATAATTAAATATTGTTCCACAGCGATCGCTGTTCCAATTGGGTCTTCACCGTTAGCTTTGAATCTTGACAAAATCACTACCAGCTTCAAAACCGCGATCGCGATTACCAACATACAGTAATTGCAATAGCTTGAGAAATAATGAGGCTAGATAGATATCAAAATCTAAAAAATCCAATCCGCTTGCTCATCAGCTAAAATTTCTTCAAACTTCCCTTGTGCAACAACCCTACCACCTTTCATTACAATAATCTGGTCAGCGCGTCGTAAAACAGAACGACGATGAGACACTACTAAACAGGTTGGTGTCCAATAATTTTCCTCATTTGTATTAGCAAATATCCGCGACCATAATGTTAATTCTGTTTCCACATCTAACGCGCTAGAAAGCTCATCAAATACCAGCAATTCTGGCTGACGTACAAACATCCGCGCCGCCGCTACCCGTTGCATTTGTCCACCAGAAAGCCTTACACCTTTTGTTCCTACTAAAGTTTCTAACTTTTCATTCATAGCTGCTAAGTCTTGCTCAAACACAGCCATTTTCAATGCTGTTTCAACATCAGCATCATCTTTAGATAATCCCAACAAGATATTTTCTCGTAAGGAATAACTGAAAAGTTGGGGAATTTGGGGAGTGTAAGCACTGCGAGGTGGTACAAAAAAATTAGCAGGGTCTACAACTAGATGATTATTCCAATAAATTTCTCCTGCTTGTTTGGGTAATAATCCTAATAATACTCGGAGCAATGTAGTTTTTGCTGCACCGATGCGTCCAGTAATGACAGTCAAACTACCGCGCTCTATTTGTAAGTTGATATCTACAATTCCTTGCGTTGTACCAGGATAAATATAAGTTAGATTTGAGAGTTTTAATGATTGTAAATGATGACTTTCATTTTCTGTTGGTTGTTCTAATTGAGGTAAATTTTTTCTACTTTTACCCAATTCTGGCAAATAAAGTTGATTTTGGGCTACCAAAGTCTCTGCTGATGCACCAGAAATTAAAGCAGCCATACGTTCAAAAGCAACTTCTGTTTGCTTATACAAAGCCATAAAGCCACCTACAGAAGCAAAAAAACCTGTGACAAATGATAGGTTATAAACAAATAAAGCAAAGTCACCTACTGTTAATTTATTACCACCACTTTGCATCAAAAAAGAAGCCATCACTAAAATTAAACCTGTGCCGAAATTCACCATGTTTTGAAATAGTGAATTGAGAATGGCTTTTAATAGGCTGTCTTTAACCATACTCTCGCGCCGCTTGTCATTTAAAGTGCGAAAATAAGTGAGGACATCTTGTTCTGCACCAGCAACTTTAATCGCTTGTACAGAACTAAATATTTCTCCTAAAATTCCGGTCAATTCTTGAGTTGCTTGACGGCTGGCTTGGCGATATTTTTTAATACGTGTTTCTGCTTTTTGGATAATTACTACCATTCCCACTAAGGGAAGAAAAACAAATAGTGTCGTGGGTACATTGACACTTAATAAGATGACTAAAGAAAGAATAGCAAATAGTCCTTCTCCCAAGATTTCTGATACCCATGCCACATTATCTTCAATGTGTTCCGCATCATCTCGAAAGTAGCTGATTACTTCACCTTGGGATACAGCATTTTCAATATCATCCTGAGTAACCTTAACTTGAGCATGAGGATTATTTAAGAGACGTTCTAATAAATTTCTTCTCAGTAATGACCTCATGGTGAAACGATGCTGGGTTTTAGTGATGCGTCCTATAAATATCACCAAAATATGCCCCAAATTTAAAGCAACAAAACCTGCAATAAATGCCCAAGTTGATAGACCAAATTGAGCTTTACTTGTGAGACTATTAAAAAATTCTCGAATAATTAATCCAGGTAGGGCAGGTAAGCCCATAATAAAAATCCAGAAGCAAGTATCAATTAAGTAGAGTTTGGGTTTATAGCAAATTAGTTGCCATAATAATTGCCAACCAGCAAGTTTTTTTGTTGATGAAATCATAATTTGGGGAATAGGGCATAGGGCATGGGGCAAAGGTAAAATATGATTTGGAATTATTTCTAGTTCCCTAAACTAATAAATCTGTTAAACCTGCTTGTAATAATTGAGCAAAACGTGAGTGGGAATTTTTGGCTAATGCTTCGCGTTCACCGTATTCACTTACTTTACCTTTGTCTAAAATTAAGATTTGATTGGCTCTTTCTACAGTGGCTAAACGATGAGCAATAATAATGGCGGTTCGTCCCATCAATAATTTATCTATAGCTTTTTCAATGAGTCTTTCTGTCATTGGGTCAAGACGTGAAGAGGCTTCATCGAGAATTACTAAGCCGGGGTTTTTGAGAAATACACGGGTAAAGGCTAATAGCTGCGCTTGTCCGGCTGACAAACCGCTACTATCTGGACCTAAGTTGGTCTCTAAGCCGTTGGGTAAAGAGTGCAACCATTCTGACAAGCCCAACATTTCTATTGTTTCATAGATGCGATCGCTAGTAATGTCAGGGTTGAAAAAAGTTAGGTTATTGCGAACTGTGGTTTGAAACAGTTGCACATCTTGAGTTACTAATCCCACTTTCTCTGGTAGTTCTTGCAATGGGGTTTGGTCGATAGGTACACCCCCCAACCGAATTGAACCCAATTGTGGGTCATACAATCTCAAGAGTAATCGCGCCAAAGTAGACTTACCGCTTCCTGTACGTCCCAGTAACCCCAAAACCTGACCCGCAGGTAAATTAAAGGATACATCTTGCAATACCAAATCCCCAGTCTCTAGTCCCCAGTCCCCAATCCCTACTCCCCGGTCATTGTAACTAAAAGAGACATTCTCAAAAGCTATAGAAAGCGCGCCTGTGGGAAGTGATTTTTCGCCGCTTGTACGTATTTGAGATTGAACTTGCAATAAGTCTGTAATGCGGTAAATACTCGCATCTGCTTGCTGGAGGTCTTCAAATTGGTTGCGAATCTGTTCAATCGGTTCGCTGAGAATATTGGTGTAGTAATAGAGTAGGTAAACTGTGCCGATGGTAATTGTCTGTTGACTCCATAAGTAAACACCAACGATGAGAGCAATGACACTGCCTAAAGTAAATATACCGTTGGTTGTTACCCAAAGAATTGTATCGGCAAAGCGGGCTTTATGAAAGATGGGTAGCCAGTTGCGAATGATTGTATAGAAGCGGTGCATGACATAATTTTTTGCACCATTAGCACGGATGTCTTCCATCCCTGTTAGCTGTTCACCTAAGAAGCCAAAAAACTCAGCACTAAATTGGCGATAACCTCCCCAATGGAAAACTGAAATGCTACGCAACTTAATCAGAGTAGATAAGGCGATGAGAGCAAACGATAAAATAGCTACACCGGCTCGCCAATCTTCTATGAACAGCACTAAGATTACACCCAACACCATGAGCAAATTACCCAAGATGTGAATAGTAAATTTCGAGAAAAATTCTGATAAATTCTGCACATCGCCGTCTATGCGTTCCACTAATTCACCTGGTGTACGGTATTTGTGGAAGGATAAATCTAGTGTCAAACAATGCTCTACTAAATCTGCACGCAAAGCATTAGTAGCTGTCCAGGCTACGTTTTCACCGTAGAATGTAGCGGTAATTGACATGGCTTGGGTGATTAAGGCTACGCCAATAAATAACAAGGCCGCTAGTAGTAATTTTTGGCTATCCCCACCAGCTACAGCCGTGTCAATGAAATAACGTAAAATTTGGGGGTTGAGGATTTGTAAGGCGATGCTGAGAAGAAGTGCGATCGCAAACTTAACTACTCTACCCTTTTGCGGCTTGAGATAGTCTACAAGTAAGTTCCAATATTGCTGTAGTCCGATTGTCATAAAACCTTAGCTATAAACAAGCCATATTTTGGAGGCTGATTTGAGAAGCTGTCAGAGGGCAATAGAGAATTTTTATCAGCTAATTTTCGTATTTTACGGCTAATTATGCCTATTTATTGCATTTTAATATTTTCCCTTCAGTAATTGATTGGAGTTTAGACTAAGCAATGGAAAATGACCCAGCAGGGCTGAGTTAATCAGAGACTTAGGGACTTCCAGAGAATAAAATATACAACATATAAGAATGATAATCATTCCGGTGAGGGAAGAGAGAGGTTGCCCTTAGTAACCTCTCTCTTTAAATAAAGATGCAATATAAATGTCTGCACTCAATAGCTATTGAGCGCACAGAGCATCATAAAACTTCTCTCAACTATAAAACTCAGTTTAAATTGTTTAGCAATTACGTTACTCCAAAACAGATATCAATGAACCACTTACCTAAACACATATACTGCCTCCAATAGTATTTCTTCTAGTTTATTGATAATTGAGGCAGTTAACTTAGTTTTTTTCTTCTCATGTAATACACGGTAGGTTAGGGCTATTATTTCCAGGTATTACACGGTAAATCTACCGTTTTTATGTTAAGTAATATTTCGCCAACGGTATCCCTTGCGTCCTATTGGTACACACATCGGTGTTCCTACAACTGGGTCAGACACAACACGACACTCTAAGCCAAAAACCTCTTGTACCATTTCTTCAGTCATTACCTCTTTTGGTTCGCCAGCCGTAAAAATTCTGCCTTGTTTGACTGCAACTAAATAGTCTGCGTAACGACAAGCCTGATTTAAATCATGCAGCACCATGACAATAGTTCTCTGTTGATACTGGTTCAATTCGTATAACAAATCTAAAACTTCTATTTGATGTGCCAAATCTAAAAAAGTAGTTGGTTCATCTAACAGTAATATATCTGTATCTTGTGCCAGTGCCATTGCTATCCAAGCACGTTGGCGTTGTCCACCTGATAAAGTATCTAAGGCTCTATCTGCCAATGTCAACAAATCTGTAATCTCTAATGCCTGTTGGACAATTCTTTCATCTTTTTGTGACCACTGTTGCAACCAATTTTGATAAGGATAACGTCCTTGTGCTACTAAATCTCTGACTGTTAATCCTTCTGGTGCAACTGGACTTTGAGGTAAAATTCCTAATTGTTGTGCTACTTCTTTAGTAGAAAGATTAAAAATAGATTGTCCATCTAAATAAACCGTGCCACCATAGGGTTTAAGCAACCTAGCTAAACCTCGTAATAAAGTAGATTTACCACAACCATTTGCACCCACTAAAGCACTAACTTTACCATTAGGAATTACCAAATTCAGATCACGAATAATTGGCGCACCATCATACGCTAAAGATAAACCTTTCGTTGACAATCCTTTCATATTTACTACCATTTTAAATTTATAAAAACTCGTTTTTTCCCAATCCCCAGTCCCCAAAACTATCTTTTTCGATTACGAATTAACAAATAGAGAAAATAAGGCGCACCAATAGCAGCTGTCACCACTCCACAGGGAATTTCGATAGGTGCAAACATGGTTCTGCCAAAGAAATCTGCTATGACAACTAACATTCCTCCCAACAATGCAGAGGTAGGGATTAATCCTTGATGATTTGTACCTACTAACTGTCTGCCAATATGGGGTGCAATTAATCCTACAAAACCAATCATGCCTGCGGTGGCGACTGCTCCACCGGCTAAGGCGACACCCACTAGCACCAGTAAACCCCGTTGCCATTCCACGCGAGTTCCTAAACTTTTGGCGACATCATCACCCAAGTTTAAGGCGTTCAAATGTCTGGCTAGCATCAACGCCATCGGGACAAAAACGATTAACCAAGGTAAGAAGGAAAAGACTTGTTCCCAGGTGCGTCCATAGACACTACCAGCTAACCATACCAAGGCATCACTGACGCTATAAATATCGCCAAAGGTAATTAAGAGACTGGTGAAAGCTCCAGCGATCGCAGACAACCCCACGCCCATTAAAATAAACAAAACGGGGGAACTACCATTGTTCCAAGCTAAAGAGTAAATTAGTACAGCCATCAATAAAGCCCCAGCAAAGGCTGATAAGGGCAAAATGTAAATGGGTGGTGATGGCAATAAGACAATGACTGAAACGGCTGCTAGACTTGCTCCCGCATTGATACCAATAATACCGGGATCAGCTAATGGATTACGTGTAATGCCTTGAAAGATAGCCCCAGCAACGGCCAGAGCCATTCCCACCATGACAGCTACTAGGGTACGGGGTAGACGCAGATTATAAATGACAAAAGCATGATCTGGGTTGCCTGTATCTATACCCAATACAGTTTTGACGATATCTAAGGGCGCAATTGGATATTCACCCCGTCCTAAATTCATCACCATCACCACCACAATAGCCACTGCCAAAAATATCAGGATTGGTGGCACACGTCGGTCAATGCGTAAAGATATAGTCTCAGAACGAAATACAAGCCAATCCAATTTCATCTTTTCACCTTTGATTTAGCCAAGTAGACAAAAAAGGGTGCGCCAACCAAGGCTGTCATGACTCCCACGGGTAATTCTTGGGGTTTGAGTAAGACACGCGCTGCCACATCTGCAACTAACAGTAAAGTTGCACCGATAACTGCGGAGTATGGCAAAATCCAACGGTAATCAGCTTTGATAAAAAATCTCACCATGTGGGGAACGACTAAGCCAATAAAGCCAATTGGCCCGGCGAGAGCGACGGAACTTCCCGCCAGTAAAACTACGCTAATGGCAGTTATAATTTTCACCCAAGCGGTCTGTTGACCCAAGCCTTTAGCCACATCTTCACCCAGGCTCATGGTTGTAATTTGTCTACCAAGCGCAAAGGCTACTACTAAGCCAATGACGACGAAAGGTAAGGCTGACAATAAGATGTCAAAATCTCGTCCTGCCAAAGAACCTGCCAACCAAAATCTGATTTCTTCTAAGGTGCGTTGACTAATAATCAGAATGGCTGTAGTCAGGGAAGAAATCAGAGCCGTCAACGCCGCACCTGCGACGGTGAGATTTAATGGGGTAGCTCCTCCCTTTCCTAGAGAACCCAGAAGGTAGACTAAGATTGCTGTCACCCCTGCACCTACAAAGGCCACCATTGTTAACACGTTCAAAGAGGAGCTACCAAACACAAAAATTGTGGTAACTACAGCTAATGCTGCTCCAGATTCAATACCCAAAATGCCGGGATCTGCTAAGGGGTTGCGTGTCAAGCCTTGCATTAATGCACCGGCAACTGCTAAGGATGATCCTACCAATAGCGCGACGAGCGATCGCGGTAATCTCACCGTCTGAATTACTAAATGTTCATAAGAACCATCAAAGGTAATAAAGGATTGCAGAATCGTATTTAACGGTATTTCTGCTGCCCCCACCGTGACACTGTATACTAAGCAAGTCAGCATAATCAGTATCCCCAAAAGCAGACCTATGAATGGCGAGATTGTAGGTGTGTTCCAGTTTCTAGGTGACGCTGTGGTTGCTCTTGTCATTATCTTCTGAGTAATTGAAAAATATATTCACTTAGGTAAGCTAGTTGTGCCTTATATGACATTTGCAAATCCAATATCTTAATTGAGAATTACTATAAATTCATCAAGTATTTCAGTAGGGTATGTTCTCACAACATTCAAATTTACAGTCTGATGTGAACAGAAAGTTTCAAAATTATACTTTATACTTATTGCTAGATTTTTTCAACTTATTGCGGCTTTGTTTTATAAAGAAACAAGAAATATTAGCAAATAGCTTTGAGAACAGCTTAGTTGCTGCTTAATAAGCAAAAATTGTTCTGAATTTATTTAAGTCCTGCAAAAATCAACAGATTTTCACGATTCATCACACATTCAACCCATGACCAAACACACCCTATTCGTTTGCAAATCTTGCCACCGTTCATCTGAAGAATTAGCAGAAAATCAGCTTTGCGACGGCAGTATTTTACTTGACAAAATAACTGCTTTGTGTGTAGGAAAATTTGCCATAGAAGAATTAGAAATTCAGTCTGTGGGATGTTTATGGGCTTGTAGCCGTGGCTGTGTTGTTGCAGTTTCCAGTCCCGAAAAACCAACCTATCTGCTTGTCGATTTACATCCAAATACAGAAAATGCCTCAGCATTACTCGAATTTGCTCAAATGTACATCAATAATCGTAAAGGGGCGTTTATGTGGGAAAAACTACCCAAAGAGCTAGAATCAGCGATTTTTGCAAGCGTTCCATCTGTATTGACGAAATCTGAAGATTAAGGTGTCGTTTGCAACACTATATCTGGTGTTGCTTGACTTACTTGAGTAAGCTAGTGATTATTGATACTAGGACTAGCTACTTAATGAAATTACTTATCATATATTTAATCAATCGCAAATCTAAAATCCCAAATTCCATCCATGACCCTTGTTTTACAAGAAGACTTTCATCATTTATCACCATCAGATCCACTAGATAATAACTGCCAATTTTCAACTTAAAATTTATGAATCTCAGGTAGATGATCCAAATAGAATGAGTGATGGTTATAGACGGTGGTTATATTTGCGTCCAGGAATCTCCCTGTTGGTAGAAAATTACAATCTGCAAGAAAACTTGGTTATCGAATATCCTCCGCATCAACCTTCTAATTATTTAGAATTAGGTTTTCATATTTTGGGTCGTGACTCTCATTTAGAGCTAAAAACGCAAAATTTCGCGCTCATAGTCTAGCGGTAAAGGCGTAAGTTCCCAAACTAACCCTTCACCTGGTTCTAACATCACTTCTACAGATAATTCTTCTGTAGGATTTGTCGCTGTATCTTCATTGTGAGGAAATGGTTGTAAGTCTTCTGTGAGTAGTCTGAGTTGAAAGCCTACAGGAATAAGATTACCTGAATTTGTTGGGTGTAATTCAAACCGCCAAATGTTCTCATCAGGATTGCCTTTAGAAAAAACTCGTAACTCATAAGTATTATCAGATACTGATATTTGGCGAGATAAACCCAAAAGAGAAACTTGGCTTTCTCCACTCCGCATCCCCGAAAATATCGCTAAAAACTCTCGTCTTTCCCACCCCAATTGTTGAGCAAAATTTGCTACGCTTGCTTGTAGCCATTGCCTTACAGATACTGACTGTACAATTCCTTGGCGCAATTCATACAAACGTTGTCGCCAACCGCCATGAGTGATTAATGCTCCCCAAAGTTGAAAGGGAACTTCTAGCCGAGGAAATTTAATATCTGCGTAACTTAATCTTTGCAGTAAATTATCTGCTTGGTTTTGGGGTAAGGGTGGTAGAGGTGCAACCGACGCACGGGTAATTTCTTCAGGAGAGAATTGGCGAGTTACCCACAGCACATTCAAGTCGGAAATTAGCTGATCAGATTCTAAACTGTAAGTGCGATCGCCTGCATCATAAATCCCCACAGTTTTAAGTTGTTGATGCGTTGTGTAACCAAAAACACGCATCCAGCCTGCATCAGAATTTAATTGTACTCCTAAGTAATAATCAGCCACCCATTCGGGAATATCCACCCACTCTTGAGGTACACGCAATTCATCTGCATCCATTGCTAAGGTAGGAATTAACACCAAGCGCGAGTTATCAAAATTCACAGCCGTACCATTAACTACTTCCCAAATACTCGGTAAAGCAGCCATATTGGGATGCACTCTCGCATGGGGTGTAACTTCTCCTTGCAACCAGTCTAAAAACGTAGTTAAACAAACTTGATTAACCCAAGCACGCTGACAAGCACCAGGGGTAGAGTAGTTATACTCCATGCCTGGTGATGTCGGAATCACTTCTAGAACCAAGTCATTATCAACAGCGAAACCCACAGCATGATCAAACATAATCTCAAGAGGTTCTATAGTAATTGGTAAGCCATTCATCTAGACTTTTGCTGACGGCATCGACTACGACAGATGTCGGCGAAATATGCAAATTATCCTGACTCCACTGGGTTAGCGTAGTGAGTAATGAGCGTTTAATGCTACTCAGGCGACGAGACACTGAATATTGCTTAATTTCTAACTTTTCAGCAATTTGTTGTTGAGTCAGATTTTGCTGATAATAAGCTTGGAGTAATTGTTGAGCCTGAATATCCAAAGCTGCTAGAGCATCCATTAACACTTGGTTTAATTGTATTTGTTGTGTTTGTCTAGTTCTAGCTTCCTCTTGGGCAATAATTTCTGTAATTAATGATCCTGGTAAATCTGCTGGTAATGTATCTAATAAATTACCTGATTCCTGCCCAGAAATCGGAGCATCTACAGACACAAACTTGGGGTAAAGAAACTCTCGCACAGCTTTGGCGCAGGTAATTAGCCATTTTTCCAACGTTTCGGGAGTTAGTTGACTCAAGCTTTGTCTATTGTAAAGTTGAGTGATGGCTTGCCATGTTGCATTATCTGGTTTTCCCAACTGACGGATAGTTTGACTCTCACTGGTGTAGAGTTCCCGAAAACATTCCCAAGCTAAGACATAATTATTGATAATTTGACTATTAAAACCAGCATGATTTAAGGAATTTATCAACCGCTTGCGGCTAATTTTATGCAGTAAAGCCCAGTCAGTGCAGATATCTGCTTCCTTTCCCATGCGTAGGGAATCTTTCAGAAAACGCTCAAAAGCATATTCTGCATAGCTTTTTAAGCTTGTACTGTATTCTGGGTTAAAATTTCTCAGAATTTTATGAATGCAGGAAATCGCTATCTGAAAACAATCAGCAATAGAAAATTGACTCGAAAAATTTAAGGCTATTTTTCTCGCCACCCAGTAACATACCTCTTGCAAATAAGCGGAAATATGCCCCACCGCTAGAGGAGAAGATTCTATTTGCCAGATTTTGTACCAGTAAAGCACCCAAAAGTTATCAGATGTCTGTTGTGGATGTTGTTCTAAGCATTTTTTGATACTTCGGTTTAGTTTGCTATCAGTCACCCAAACGCTGAACCTATCTGCATCAAACTGCACAAAGGTTGAGAAGGTTTCAATAATACCCTGTCGGGGTTGCATAAAATTTTTTGAGTATAGAAAATTTAGACTTTACGAATTTACACTTAATTGTAATACAAAGCATTCCAGGCATTTCCTACATTTTTCCAAAAAATATTTTTACTAGGGTGCATAAACACTGAGAGCCATCGTAGAGAGTCACAGGACAACCAAAGCATAGTGAAATCGCTGAAGTAAAGGGTTGTTTATAAAAAATAAATTGCAAACATCAAAGGAGAAAAAATATGTCAAACATTGACATTATCCGCGCCTGGAAAGATGAAGAATATCGTAATAGTTTGAGTACAGAACAGCGTTCTCAATTACCTGAAAACCCATCTGGGCAGATTCAACTTTCAAATGAAGAAATGGAAGCTGTGGCTGGTGGTTATGTTGCTAAATTTAAGCTACCTCGTGAATTTTTTGCCCCACCGTCTACCTACTTCCTAACAGGTTGTGACGTTTTTCCCAACGGCTAAATACTGATATCTAAAACGGTTACAACAATAATTACCAAATATCAAAGGAGAAAAAATATGTCAAACATTGACATTATCCGCGCCTGGAAAGATGAAGAATATCGCAATAGCTTGAGTGAAGAACAGCGTTCTCAATTACCGGAAAATCCAGCAGGTATGGTCGAATTAACAAATACCAGCATGGAAACTGTTGTAGGTGGTAATCAACAACTTGTATTAGGAGGGAAATTTAGTCTGAAAAAACAAACTATCACTGTTTCTATTGAGGTTTGTTGCTCAACAGGTGATTTACCTTGTAATGGTAATACCCAAGACCTACTCTGCCTAGTAGCTAAATAATACCTACTTCTGAATAGGTAAAGACGCGCCCAGATTGATTTGTCGGCGCGTCAAATCCCAAGAATTATTATCTTGCCATTTATTATATAATTATGAATCAGTCATTTTTTAAATCATCAAATTGGTGTTGTGCTAATACTCTAACCGAACGCATTTTATCATTACATACTTGTGAATGTGCGACACCAATAATTAATAATGAACTAGCCAAGCAGCGAATACAGAAATGGCAATCACAGTTTCCATTACCCATACAACCTTATTTTGAAGAACGCTTAATAATGGATGGGATAACTGAGCAGGAATTTTTATACCTGCTTGGTGAACCAATTGATAGTATTTACCAACGCCAATATATTAGCCCAAAATGGTTAACAGACTTAATCAGCGCATTTTCTAGTTCTCAGAAAGAAGTATCAAGACCTCTACCTCAGATATTCCACAAAGAGGCGATGTTTAAATTCTGCCATCTCATTGAGCCACTGATTAAACAAGCACTTGAAAAGATAGATCATCAAGTCAAAAAACTTGTGAAATCAAAAGTTGTTCTTCCTTTTAATTGGGAAAATATTGCAGATATTTTTTGTGCGTATTTACCATCACAATTACTGAAAATACTGAACCGCACGATGGTATTAGAACTCAATGTTGCCCGTCTCAAAGGGCTACTCAAAGGCAATACCCCAGATGAACGATTTAACAGTTTTATAGAGCAACTACGCCAACCAGATGTAGCTCTTGCCATCTTACACGAGTATCCAGTTATTGCTCGTCAAGTTACCATTTGTCTTGATAATTGGGTGAATTTTAGTCTGGAATTTCTGCATCATTTGTGTAACGACTGGCAGCAAATCCAAACAATTTTTAATCCTGAGAATGATTTGGGTGTTCTGGTTGCTATTGATGGCAATGTAGGCGATAGACATCGAAAAGGGCAGTCAGTTTTGATTGCTAAATTTAGCTCAGGATTACAGATAGTTTACAAGCCAAAATCACTAGCTGTTGATGTTCATTTTCAAGAATTTCTCACTTGGCTCAATCAACGAGGTGATCACCCACCATTCCAAACATTAAAAATACTTGATTGTGGAACTTACGGTTGGGTGGAATTTGTGAATGCTAAAAGTTGCGCCTCCACAGAGGAAATTTGCCGTTTTTATGAAAGACAAGGTGGTTATCTTGCACTCTTGTACCTCTTAGAAGCAACTGATTTTCACTCTGAGAACATAATTGCGGCTGGTGAACACCCGATTTTGCTTGACTTGGAGGCACTTTTTCATCAGCGTGTTGGTGGTTTAGATGAGACAAAAGCTAAAGAGCGTGTCATCAGTAATTTTAGTAACTCTGTTTTTTCAACGGGGTTATTGCCTTATCGAACTTGGTCAAATGCAGAATCAGAAGGGATTGATATTAGCGGATTAGGTGCGTCTGGTGGACAAATGATTCCCTATGAAATTCCTAAATGGGAAGGAGTTGGGACAGATGAGATGCACTTAGTTCGCCAAAAGCAAGAAATACCAAAAAGGCATAATAGACCAACTTTGAATGGTAGAGATGTTAATTTAATTGATTATGCGGATGCCATAGTTCAGGGATTTACGCAGATTTATCAGTTACTACTGAAACACCGTGATCAGTTGTTGTCAGATCAGGGGCCACTGTCGCGCTTTGCTGAGGATGAAGTGCGGATTGTCATTCGAGCAACATCAACCTATAGCCTGTTGCTTTATGAAGGCTTTCATCCTGATATGCTGCGAAATGCGCTAGAACGCGATCGCTTATTTGATCGTCTCTGGTCGGGAGTTGAAACTGACCCCCAGATGATCAAGATCATCCCTACTGAGCGCGATGACTTACAAAATGGAGACATTCCCATGTTTCTCACCCGTCCCAATTCATGCGATTTGTGGACTAGTTCAGGCGAAAGAATTGTTAACTATTTTAATAAATCTGGTGCAACTTTTGTCCAAGAACGCACACAACAACTTTCTCCAGCCGATTTGGAAAAGCAGCTTTGGGTAATTCGCGCCTCCCTAGCGACATCTACGATGGGAGCAGACCGCCAGGGATCAAGATGGCCAGCTTACTCCCTGACAGAACCTCAGACAATCACCAATCAAATTTCTCTATTAGCAGCAGCACGCACAATTGGCGATCGCTTAGAAACACTCGCATTTCATGGTGAAAGCGATATTTCTTGGATTGGTATCACAGTCACCGAAAAAGGTAGCTGGACTCTCGCTCCAGTAGGAATGGATGTCTACGACGGAATATCAGGAATTGCACTTTTCCTGGCTTATCTGGGAACGGTCACAGGAGAGGACAAATACACCAAGTTAGCGCAATCCGCGTTGACCACACTACAACAGCAAATAGAAGATGGACGATCATACCTCAAATCAATTGGCAGCTTTAATGGCTGGGGAGGAATGATTTACACTTTCACTCATCTGGCTAGATTATGGAACAAACCAGACTTATTAGCTGAAGCTGAAAAGTTAATTGAATTTTGCTCAGATTTGATTGAGCAAGACGAAATGTTTGACATTATTGGTGGTACTGCGGGATATTTAGCCAGCTTAATGAGCTTATATCAATGCCAACCTTCATCACCCACTCTTACTGCTGCTATTGAATGTGGAGAACACTTGCTTGCCAAAGCGCAACCCGTGAAACATGGCATTGGTTGGGTCAATCATCATATAGGAGAAAAACCCTTAACAGGCTTTTCTCATGGTAATGCTGGTATTGCTTGGACACTTCTAGAACTCGCAGCACTAACTGGCGAACATCGTTTTCGGATAGCAGCACTAGCAGCTATTAACTATGAGCGCAGTCTTTTCTGTCCGAAGGTGGATAATTGGCCTGATTTACGCAAATTCTCTCAGAAAATTTCGGGAAACCAAGACAATAATTTTACTTGTATGACCGCGTGGTGTCATGGCGCACCAGGCATTGGCTTGGCTCGACTGCGTTGTTTGCCATACATTGATGATGCAGAAATCCATGCCGAAATTAACACAGCTTTGAAAACTACCATAAAGCGGGGATTTGGTAGCAACCATTCCCTTTGTCATGGAGACTTAGGCAATCTAGAATTGCTGCTGCAAGCCAGTCTAACTCTTGATGATCCGCAGTGGAAAACTGAAGTTGATCGCTTTGCTGGTGTCATTCTTGAAGGTATCAATCAACACGGCTGGCTGTGTGGCGTTCCCTTGGGAGTTGAGACACCGGGACTAATGACAGGATTAGCGGGTATTGGTTATGAATTACTGCGCCTCGCTGCACCAGAGATTGTTCCCTCAGTTTTGGGACTAGAACCGCCCAAGGATAAATCAATTATGCGATCGCCTTTGGCGGCCGTTTCGCCATCGCTACCAAGTAACTGACAATGAAATTCCACCTGATTCAACAACATAGTGAAGAAGACTGCGGTGCTGCGAGTCTAGCAACAGTGGCTAAACATTATGGTAAAACTTTTAGCATGACTCGCTGTCGGGAAGCTGTAGGTACAGGACAGCAAGGCAGCACCCTCTTAGGATTAAAACAAGGCGCAGAAGCCCTTGGTTTCAATGCAAGAGCAGTAAAAGTAACTCTGGAGACTTTCAACGAAACAATTATTCCCTTGCCAGCGATTATTCATTGGAAAGGTTATCACTGGGTAGTTTTGTATGGCAAACAGGGCAATAAATACGTCATTGCTGACCCAGGTGCAGGTATCCGTTATCTCGAAAAAAAGTGGCTTTTAGCAGCATGGACAAACGGAGTCATGCTCTTATTAGAACCCGATCCAGTCCGCTTTTTTACTCAGGAAGATGAACAAGAAAAAATTGGCGGTTTTGGTCGCTTTCTGCGACGTATTGCCCCTTATCAGGGCATTTTAGGTCAAACCTTGTTGCTCAACTCGGTTTTAGGTTTACTCTCCCTCGCTTCTCCCTTCCTGTTGCAAATTCTTACTGATGATGTGCTAGTGCGGGGAGATAGTCAACTTCTGACTAGTGTTGCTATTGCCGTTATCGTTATGCACCTCATCAGCAGTAGCCTACGGTTAGCCCAATCAAATCTCGTCGCCCACTTTTCACAACGTTTGCAATTAGGATTAATTTTTGAATTTGGCAGGCAGATTTTACGCTTACCTTTAAGTTATTATGAATCCCGGCGTAGTGGTGAAATTGTCAGTCGCCTGGAAGATATTCAACAAATTAATCAATTAATTTCTCAGATTGTTGTGAGTCTGCCCAGCCAATTTTTTATCGCTTTAGTATCTTTATGTTTCATGCTGTTTTACAGTATCAAACTAACAATATTAGCGGGTGCGATCGCTCTGTTGATGACCCTATCTACAGTAGTTTTTTTACCCACCTTACAACAAAAAATTCGCAGCGTTTTAGTGTTATCCGCCGAAAATCAAGGCGTTTTAGTGGAAACCTTCAAAGGTGCAATTACCTTAAAAACTACTGCTGCTGCTCCCCAATTCTGGGAAGAGTTTCAATGGCGTTTTAGTAATTTGGCTAACTTTACCTTCCGTACTATTCAAATTGGTATTGTTAACGGTGTCTTCTCAAATTTAGTATCTAACATTGGTAGCATCGCTTTAATCTGGTTCGGCAGTACCTTAGTAATTCGCCAGGAATTATCTATTGGGATGCTCCTGGCATTTAATAGCATGAATGGCAACTTTAGCAGCTTTATTCAAACTACTATCGATTTTGTTGACGAATTTACCCGTGCCAAAACTGCTACCCAACGCCTCACAGAAGTCATTGACGCTACCCCAGAAACTTTAGATAATCAGCAAAAGCCTTGGGTAAAAATTCAGAGCAACGCAGATATTACCTGTACTAACCTGAACTTTCATCATCCAGGTAGAGTTGAACTACTGCAAGATTTCTCACTCACGATTCCTGGGGGTCAGGTAATTGCTTTGATTGGCAAATCTGGCTGTGGTAAAAGCACCCTAGCTAAATTAATTGCAGGTTTATATCAACTCCAGTCTGGTAATATTCGCTTTGGTATTTATAATTTAGAAGATATTTCTTTAGACTGTTTCCGCCAACAAGTGGTGCTAGTACCGCAAGATGCACACTTTTGGAGTCGGTCAATTATTGAAAATTTCCGTTTAGGTTCGCCTGATATTAGCTTTGAGCAGATTGTCAAAGCTTGTCAGATTGCTGGTGCTGATGAGTTTATTAGCAACCTTCCCGACAAATATCAAACCGTATTAGGAGAATTTGGGGCGAATCTTTCAGGGGGACAACGGCAAAGATTAGCCATTGCTAGAGCCATTGTTAATAATCCACCAGTGCTGATTTTAGATGAATCTACGGGCGCACTCGACCCAGTGAGTGAAGCTCAAGTATTAAATCAGTTGCTCACTCACCGCCAAGGTCAAACCACTATTTTAATTAGCCACCGTCCCAAAGTTATTCAGCAAGCTGATTGGATTGTGATGCTGGAACAAGGGCGATTAAAAATTCAAGGTTCTCCAGAAGTTCTAAGTCGTCAAGCTGGTGAGCATTTAGATTTTTTGGATGGTGTAGATTTATCCTTCAGCAGAAATTTTTGCCACTGTCAGGGACTGTCAGATAAAAAAATATCCAAAATGTAGGGGTAAAACTGTTTCCTGTTCCCCTTTCCCTGCCTTTACTAAACCTGAGTTCGACGGTTGAGAAAAACCCCTCTCCAAACCTCTCCCCTGCAAGGAGAGAGGCTTCAAAACCTTAATTTTTAGTTGAGTTTAAAGCCCCTCTCCGCGTCGGAGCGAAAAGTCTGAGCGGAGGAAACCTCCGCTCAGAACTTTTCAAGAGAGAGGGGTTGGGGAGAGGTCATCGAACTGACGTTCACTAAAGGACTTTTTCAGCAAGCCCCAAGTCGCATTCGCTAATCTCTACTCAGAAAACGGTTATGGTTAATCACATTAACACCGACTCTCTACCTTTAATTAAAAGCAATGAATTTCTCCCGCCGATTAGTAATTGGATCAGAATTGGTAGTTTATTACTCGTTGGTGGTGTAGGGGGAGCGATCGCCTTATCTTCTATTATCGAATACAGAGTCACTGTGCAAGGGCAAGCAACTATCCGCCCTACAGGAGAATTGCGTCTGGTGCAAGCGGCGATGGCTGGTCAAGTTACTAAGGTTTTGGTAAAAGAAAATCAGGTAGTAAAAAAGGGAGATGTGCTAGCTACCATTGATGATTCCCGCCTGCAAACTCAAAAAAATCAACTGCAAAGCAACATCCAGCAAGCACAACTGCAACTACTGCAAATTGATGCCCAAATTACAGCCCTAAATCGGCAAATTCAAGCGGAAAGCGATCGCCAAAATCAGGTGGTGAGTTCAGCAAAAGCGGCATTGAACCGCGCTCAACGCAATTATCGAGATCAGCAAATTACTGCTCAAACAGAGGTAGAAGCAGCCCAGGCGAACTTAAATAGAGCGCGCAACGAATGGCATAAAGCGCAGATAGAATTACGTTCTGCTCATGCTCACTTGCAGTCAACCAAAGCTGCGATGAATGCAGCACGAGCCAAACGCGATCGCTATCAGCAAGTAGTGCAAGCTGGTGCTTTATCTTTGAATCAGTTAGAAGAAGTACAGTTAGATGTGGCTCAACAACAGCAAGCGGTGGAAGTGCAGAAAGCAACTGTTGAGGCGCAACGGCAAATCATTGCCCAGCAACAACAAGCTGTAGCCGCCGAACAAGCCAAACTACGCCGCGCTCAAACTGCGCTGAATCCTAGTGATGCGGAAGTAGCGATCGCTAAACAAACTATCGCCCAAGAAATGGCTAGCGGTCAAGCCACACTTGCTACCCTCAAGCGAGAATGGGAAGCTTTATTTCAACAACGATTACAAATTAAAAATCAACTCCAGCGTGACACGAGCGAACTCCAA
Organism: Aliinostoc maniaoense; assembly: GCF_058172895.1. Lineage (NCBI taxonomy): Bacteria > Bacillati > Cyanobacteriota > Cyanophyceae > Nostocales > Nodulariaceae > Aliinostoc > Aliinostoc maniaoense. Next base: position 2,036,443 of record NZ_CP187952.1, read on the forward strand.
CAAGTAGACAAGGATATAAGCCTAACTCAGATTACAGTCACCGAAGACGGGATTCTCTCCCAATTAAACTTGCGAAACCCTGGACAATCAGTAGGGCAAGGTGAGAAAATTGCTGAAATTGTCCCTAGTCATGCGCCCTTAGTCATCAAAGCCACAGTTTCCCCTGATGATGTCAGTAAGTTAGCACAAGGTCAAGAAGTACAGATGCGGGTTTCAGCTTGTCCCTATCCTGATTATGGCACTCTCAAAGGTTTTGTCAGTCAAATTTCTCAAGATACGATTAAATCCCCAGAGAATCAGTTTATTCCCACCCAAGATAATGCGAGTTCTGTTTACGAAGTCACAATACTTCCAAAAAGCTTGTCATTTGGGAGCAGCAATCATCAGTGTACTATTCAGCCAGGAATGCAGGGACGAGCTGATATTATTTCCCGTAAAGAAACCGTCTTGAAATTCTTGTTCAGAAAAGTCAGGTTAATTGCTGACTGGTAAAACAATTAATTTCTGTTGCATCAACGAAATCACGATTAATTATTATAAATCTTGATAGTTGACTGCAACTTTTTATCAGACAATACAAATACTGTATAAAAAGTTTGTAGTGAGGGCTTCATCAAGTTAGTACTAAAGCCTTAAACAGAAAATAATTGCAAGAATTTTTTACATTATTTAATCTAATTAGATTGATTTCCACATATTTAATTAATGCAATTATTGGAGATACTCTCATGAAATCAATGTTCACCATAGCTGCGGCTACTATGATTGTGACTTCAGTTTTTATGCAGCCAGCAATAGCCCAAAGAAGAACAGGTAATACTTATTCAGGCATGGGAGAAAACCAAGCAGCTGTTCTGGTTCAATTTAATTTAGTCGATAAAAAAAGAGTTAGTAAAATCAAAAATTTCCAAACTATAACTGATGCTGCTAAGAAGAATCCCAAGTTAGGTATTTTTCGAGGAGCAATAGAAAAATATCGCAGTGGGCTTTTGGGTTGGGCTTGTAGTACTAGATCCCCACGCATTTATGACAATCAAGGAAATTTACGTCCTCCTTGTAATTCTGGCACTCGTGGTACTCCTGGCACTAGTCGAAGTATTTATTTTTTTGATGATTCTGGGTTTCTCATTTTACAAGAAGTTTTGAAATCATCTTTTCCAACACTTAATGGAGATTTATATGCAGAACTAATTCCAAGAGATCCTTTGTTTGGAGGGAAGCGTGATACTATTGCTTACACAATTTTTCAACCAGGGCGAAAACAGCCTATTCAAACTTATAGGCTAGACTTTTCTGTTTTGGGTGTAGATCGAAACAAAGCCATTAATGATTTGACATATATTTTAAAAAAAGATTTATTTTCTCAAGTCATTTTAGTAAGAACTTCCGACATTGACAACACATCCCGCCTATCTCCATTAGCGAACGTACTTCTGCAAAATCGGTTTACAGAACAAATACAAAGACCTCTAATTTTTCAGCGACGTTCTAATTAATATTAGGAGAAACTATGATGAAATTCATGATTCTCAAACTGTCAAACCTCTGGGTAATTCAAATTTAACAATTGGAAATTGAAAACTCTAATGATAAATTTGGGAATTGGAGTTAATGTCATTATTTGAAAACATTTGACATGAATTATTTTCTGAAAAAAATTTGTTTTATTCAATGGAGTTTTATATTTTATATAATAGCCTCTACACCTACTAAGGCTCAAATTCTTCCAGATCAAACTTTACAGAATAACTCTATAGTTCCAGCGAATTGCACAACTTGCGAAATTACTAGTGGTACGACAGTTGGTAACAATCTGTTTCATAGCTTTGAGCAATTTTCTATTCCTACAAATGGCGTAGCATATTTCCAAAATGCTGCCAATATACAAAATATTATTAGCCGAGTCACAGGTCAATCTCCGTCTATTATTGATGGATTAATTCGTACTAATGATGCAGCTAACTTATTTTTAATTAACCCGAATGGCATTGTTTTTGGTGAAAACGCTACCCTGAATGTAGGTGGCTCATTTATAGCAACAACAGCCAATAGAATTAAATTTGCTGATGGGACTGAATTTTTAGCATCACCTAGCCAAGTTAACCCTCTACTAACTATCAGTGTGCCTGTGGGGTTAGGTTTTGGGGAAGTACCAGGTAAAATTATTAATCAAGCGATCGCACTAGACCCATCTGAATTTCCTCTAGGTTTACAACTGCCATCCAATAAAACCCTAGCACTAATTGGTGGTGAAATAGCCTTAGACGAAGGTTTTGTCACCACACCAGGAGGCAGAATTGAGTTAGGTAGTGTCTCAGGTAACAGTTTTGTCAACCTTATACCTACAGATAAAGGTTGGACTTTCGGTTATGAAGGTGTACAGAACTTTCAAGACATCACCCTATCTAAAGCCGCCTTTGTTGGTTCTAGTGATTTTCTGGGTGCTGATATTCAGATGCAGGGAAGACGCATTACTATCACTGAAGGTAGTCAAGTCAGTTCTGTAGCTGATTTTGATGGACAAGCAGCTAACGTCAACATCAAGGCTTCAGAACAATTAGAATTAATTGCAACGACACAAGATTTTTTCCCCACAGGTATTTTTAATGAAGTTGGTGGAGACGTTACAGGGGAAGGAAAGACTCTCTCCATTGCAACTCCCAATTTAATTGTGCAAGGAGGCGCACAGATTTCAACGACTACCTACGGAGCAGGCACAGGTATAGATTTATCAGTCAAAGCGTCAGATTCGATTCAACTTGTAGGAAACTCACCTGTTTTTGATATTCCTAGCGGTTTGTTTGCTCAAGTTAATTCACAGGCTACAGGTGATGGTGGAGTATTAACCATTACAACGGCAAATCTCCTAGTGCAAGGAGGCGCGCAGATTTCAGCCGCTACTTTTGGAGCAGGGAATGCTGGAGAATTGAAAGTTACAGCATCTGAGTCGATAACTGTAGAGGGAAGAACCCCAGATGATTTAATTGGTAGTGGTTTATTTGCTCAAGTAGAAGATGGTGCTACAGGTGACGGTGGTAATTTAACGATTAATACTCAAAAATTAAATGTTTTAGGTGGAGCGCAAATTTCCACCTCGGCGCGGAGTGGTGGAAAAGGGGGATTATTAACCATCAATGCTACTGATTCTATCTTGGTAAGTGGCACAGCTGCGATCGCAGATGATTTTAGCAGAAGTAACATCCTCGTCTCTGCTGAACGAGGAGCTACCCGTGATGCGGGAGCATTGCACATCAATACTCCTACCTTAACTCTAGAAAATGGGGGGAGAATCTCAGCAGATAACTTTGGTTCAGCCAAAGGAGGAATTGCCACTTTAGATGTCCAAAAATTACTGATTCGCAATGGCGGGGAAGTCAGAGCTGGTTCTTTTAGTCAGGGTGATGGTGGAACTTTAAATGTTAATGCTACCGAATCTGTAGATGTGGTTGGTATTGCTAATATTGGTGGTAAAGAAACCCCCAGTACCTTATTCTCCCAAGCTCAAGACAGGGGGAAAGCCGGAAATCTCATAATCACTACTCCAAATTTAAATATTCGTGATGGGGGAGAGGTGACTGTCAGTGCCATAGGTACAGGCGAAGCAGGTAACTTAACAACTAGAGCCAACATTATTCAGCTCAACCAAGGTAAAATCACCGCCGAAACTAATGCAGGTGCAGGCGCAAATATCAGACTAGAAAATGTAAAACTTTTGCTGTTGCAAAATCAAAGTCTCATTTCTGCTCAAGCTTTTAATAATGCTAACGGTGGTAACATCACCATTGATGCACCAGATGGTTTTATTGTTGCTACCGCCAATCAAAATAATGATATTGTGGCTAATGCCTTTCAAGGGCAAGGCGGCAATATTAACATTAACGCTCAGAGTATTTTTAATTTAGAACAACGCCCATCAATACCACCAAATAATACTAATGACATTGATGCTAGTTCCCAGTTTGGCTTAACAGGTACAGTCACAATTAATACACCAGATATAGATCCGAGTCGGGGTTTGGTACAGTTACCCAGTAATCTTACGGATGCGTCACAACAAATTGTCTCTAGTTGTAACCCAGGTAGTCCCGCTAGACGTAGTTCCTTTACTGTCACGGGTAGGGGAGGAATTGCCCGCAGTCCCATAGAACCATTTCAAGGTGAAATATCTACAGCTAGATGGATAACATTAGATACAGTCGATGCTGATAAAAATAGTAATGTCATGAATGAACGTCTGCCATCTTCCCCAGTGAAAATAGTTGAGGCGCAAGGCTGGATTGTCGATCAAGATGGTAATGTATCTTTAGTAGCTCAAGTACCAAATACTACCCCTCGTGGTTTGTCTGTATCCAGTGGTACTTGCTCCTGAGAAATATTAGGTGACAGGTGACAGTAAAGAGGAAACAAGAGTTTTTCTTTCATTGGTGGCGAGTGGTAACGCCGCCAGTGTGGTTGCTTCTATATAAAATCTGAATTATTTATGCGGCGAGACTCAATTTTTTACAAACTATTTCAACAATATCCGACTTTATTATTTGAATTATTGACAAATCCGCCAATAAATGCAGATGCCTATAGATTTGATTCAGTAGCAGTCAAAGAACCCAAATTTGAAATTGATGGCGTGTTTCTCCCACCGGAAAATGCAGGTGCAGGAGTCGTGTATTTTTGTGAGGTACAATTCCAGAAAGATGAACGGCTATATGAGCGTGTCTTAGCTGAGTCCTCACTGTATTTCTACCGCAACCGTGACAGGTTTAACGATTGGCAAGTCGTGATTATTTACCCATCTCGTAGCCTCGAACAAAGTGAAGCAGTACGGTCTTGGGGTCTCCCCAAGTGGAGTAACTGCTGAACCCGGAGGGTGATATTCATCCCCATCGCTCATTTTTAAATGGTGGACAATTACATCGAATTTATTTGGATGAATTGGGAGATATTCGCACTTTACCTATTTGGGTAGCACTGATGGTGTTAACTACAGTAGGGGAAGAACAAGCACCAGAAACAGCAAGGTATTTGTTAAACCGAACTCGTCAGGAAGTCTCATCACCTACGAGTCGCGCCATAATAGAGATGATCACGACAATTATGGTGTACAAGTTTGAGCAATTAAGTAGATTGGAGGTAGAAACAATGCTGGGAATAACACTCAAGGAAACACGCGTTTACCGAGAAATTAAAGAAGAAGGACGCGAGGAAGGACGTGAGGAAGGACGTGAGGAGGCAACAGTTAATATAATTATCCGATTGCTAACGAAGCGATTTGGTGAACTTTCTCCAGAAACGCGATCGCTAATTTCTAGTTTACCTTTACCTGTCCTCGAAGATTTGACTGAAGCACTGTTAGATTTTACCAGTCTTGCTGATTTGCAATCATGGTTAGCAGCACGTTGACGACTCATTGAGTGCATATAGTAGTGTAACCTTTCGTACTAAAGTAAGTTACATTGCCATATCTGGGGTACTGACGTTGGGTAAGTTAGTAGTTTTAAAGTTAGGCACAGGCACTTTTGAGGCGGGATTTTCTGTCACATTGCAAATTGGTGATGAAGATTTCCGACCAATTTTAGAAATTACGGCTGAACTCCCACCAAACCCAGAAATTCCCCTCTTTTACCATCAATGGCAGTCTATTTATCGTCAACTTAAATTTGTTGGTCGTCCTATCGGTATTCCTAAGCAATCAAAACAAAACCCTTCTAGGGAAGATTGCCAAAAAGCGGCAGATAATTTAAAATTTCAGTTAAATACTTGGCTATCATCCCCTAGTTTTCGTCCCATTCGGGAAAAATGGCTGGAAAAACTTGTACCGGAAGACCATATCCGCGTACTACTACAAACCAATGATTTGAGATTGCAAAAACTGCCTTGGCATTTGTGGGATGTTTTAGAACGCTATCCCAAAGCCGAAGTTGCTCTGAGTGCGCCTAGTTATGAACAAGTCAACCGCAACTCACAGCCTAAATCACAGGTGAAAGTTTTAGCAATTTTGGGTAATAGTCAAGGAATTGATATCCAAACAGACAGTCAAATCTTAGCAGCATTACCTCACGCCAATACTACTTTCCTAGTCGAACCATCAAGCAAAGACCTGACTGACCAACTATGGGAACAAGACTGGCAGATTTTGTTTTTCGCAGGACATAGTGCTACTAATGGCAGCAGTCATCAAGGGAAAATTTATCTTAATCAAACAGAAAGCTTGACGATTAGTCAATTAAAGTATGGCTTGCGGAAAGCTGTAGAGAAAGGTTTACATTTAGCAATTTTTAACTCTTGTGATGGTTTGGGTTTGGCGCGGGAGTTTGCAGATTTGCATATACCCCAAATCATCATCATGCGAGAACCCGTCCCCGATAGGGTGGCGCAACAGTTCCTCAAGTATTTTTTAGAGGCTTTTGCTCGCGGTGAATCTTTATATATAGCAGTTAGAGAAGCACGGGAACGTTTGCAAGGGTTAGAGACGCAATTTCCCTGTGCGACTTGGTTGCCTGTAATTTATCAAAATCCGGCAACTATGCCTCTACTGTGGCGAGAATTACACCTCAACCACAATAGTCAGCAAATAACACCCGTACCTAAAACCCCAACTAGGAGAGGTATTAAGCTAAAAGCAGCTTTCTCTGCGGTCATGTTGACGAGCATAGCCACCACAGCATTATTAATGGGTGTACGGTATTTCGGTTTCCTGCAATCATGGGAGTTAATGGCATTTGATTATATGCTGCGTCTGCGTCCCCAGGAAAAACCAGATTCTCGGATACTGATAATTGAAGTTACAGAAGAAGATGTGCAAGCCCAATCTGATAATAGGCGTGGGTCTTTGTCTGATGAGGCTTTAGATAAGTTATTAGCCAAATTAGAAGCGTATAAACCACGGGTAATTGGTTTGGATATATACCGAGATTATCCTGTACAACCGGCTTATCCCAAGTTGGCGGAACGGATGAAAAATAGCGATCGCTTTGTGGCAGTATGTCAAGTTAGTAACCCCCAAACTGGCAACCCAGGAATTAAACCACCACCAGAAGTTGCTCCTGATGCCCTCGGTTTTAGTGATATCGTCATTGATGCCGATAATGTGGTGCGTCGTCATCTATTGGCGTTAACTCCTCCTCCCTCATCTCCTTGTACTGCACCTTATGCTTTAAATGTGCAGTTGGCTCTACGTTATTTATACGGGGAAGGCATTCAGTTACAATTTACTTCTGATGGAGCATGGCAGTTAGGTAAACTCACATTTTCACCCATTGAACCCCATACCGGAGGCTACCAAGGTATTGACGCTTTAGGACACCAAATTTTACTTAATTATCGCTCCTTTCCCAACTTAGAAGCGATCGCGCCCCGCATCACCTTACAACAAGCATTAAATGGTAAACTACAACCTGATGCCGTAAAAGACAAAATAGTTTTAATTGGTACAACCGCCGAAAGTTTTCGAGATTATTCACTAACTCCCTATGCTTCTTCTCAAGGTAAATCACAGCAAATAGCCGGAGTTTGTTTACAAGCACAGATGGTAAGTCAATTGTTGAGTGCGGCTTTAGATGGACGGCCTCTTTTGTGGACTTGGAATGTCTGGGGTGAAGTGATTTGGGTATGGGGTTGGGCGATAACTGGCGGCTTACTTGCGGCATACCTGCGAAAGCCCACTTATTTAAGTTGGACAGTTGGGGGAGCATTACTGAGTTTATACGGGTTTTGCCTGATATTATTAATACTATACAGTTGTTGGATTCCTTTTGTACCTGGCGCGATCGCTTTAGTAGCTAATACCGTCATTTTTATAACAGCGATTAAGCCTATTCACAAAACATAAAAATCGATTTTTACTCGACCAAAAATTATGAAAATCTTACAATTAACCATAGCCTTGGGAATAGTATTCACAAGCAATATATCCTATCCTTTAAAACTCCAGGCTTTACCAATTAATCATCATTTAGCATCATTAAAATTTATTCCACCGCCACCACCACCAAACCGTAGTGCAACCGGTTCGAGAAGCGGTGCTGCTAGTCGTGGATGCTCCACAAATAATCAAACAGTAACAGCCTTAGTTCCCACCTATCAAACAACTCTTAACCAAGATGAGCAACCGATTATTCCCATCACTCAAGTTTGGGGTTTAACAAACGTTGAACATCCTAAGTTATTCTTTTTTGTTCCCTACAATGTCTCATCTATTAAAAACATCGAGTTTGTTTTACAAGAACAAACCAATAACAAAAGTCAAACTCTATACCGTACTTATTTGACAGCACCAGAATCACCAGGAATCATTAGCGTTAATATCCCTCCTAATGTAACCTCGTTACAGATAGGAAAAATGTATCACTGGTTTTTTAAAGTACGGTTGCAATGCGACCAACAACAACCCTTGAAACTAGATTATACAGAAGGCTGGATACAAAGAATTAACCAAAACACCACACTTAACGCACAACTCAAACAAGCACAACCCCAACAAAAAGTCACACTTTACGCTGCAAATGGTGTTTGGTACGATGCCATCATGAATTTAGCAGAATTACGCCTGAAATATCCTCAAAATCAAAATTTATTGACACAATGGACAACTTTACTGCATTCAGTTGACCTGGGAGAAATAGCAACTAAACCAATAATTGATTGTTGCCAACCCCATTTAAATAACAGTAATTCCAAGTAACTTCTGAGAAATACAGGGGTGTAGGGGTGTAAGTAAGAAAAAATTTTTCTTCCAAATTACGAATTACGTAACTTGCTACTCTCCGAGAACGCTCCGCGAACTCGCTTTGCGAGTATTACGAATGAGGCGCACCCAATAATACAATTGAGCCTGTCAATTCGTTAATCACTTGAGTTGTTACCTCACTCACAGCAAATCCACCTGTTGTCCGATAACGAACAGCACGCAACACCGCTAAATCAAAAGATGAAGCTTCTCTAATAATTGCTTTGGCAACATCATCATCTCTGATTGTTTTAATTTCCGTATGCACTTGCACCTGACTATTCGCCACAATATCAGACAATTGTGATGCAAACTGTTCTACCAAAGGTGTGGGTGTATTCAAGGCACAAACGTGTAATAATACCACTTCCCCTTGATTACTATCAGCTAAAATTTGGGCAAATCTTAAAGCACCGACAGTTTGAGGCATTAAGTCCCCTACTGGTACTAAAATTCTACGGATTGTAGTAGGGCTATTTAATAACCGTGCTACCGCTACTGGACAATGAGATGACCAGAAAACACTATCAATTACACTACCAAATAAACGAGCGCGTAAACTAGTTGTGCGAGACCAACCCATCACAACTAAACTAGCATTTTTTTCCCGACTAGTGCGACTAATTCCTAAAGCTACATCATCATCAATCCGAATATCAGTTAGCACTTCTACACTAAATTCTTGAGTAATTTGTTGAGCTAATTTCAATCTTTGTTCACTCTTTTTGATTGCTATTTCTAATTCTGGGTCATCCATATGAACATGAGATTTAGCAATCGCTAATGGCACAATCCGCCCTGACTCATGATGAGCTATAAGTGATGCCATTTCGATGAGATATCGTTGAGTTTGTGGGTTATATATTGGAACTAATACAGTGAATGGATAGTGATTTTCTTCTAATAGTTGTTCTTCCGCATTACCCCACCATACTGCTAGGCTATCCGTGTCTAATTCTGCTTGAGGAAGTTGTAAGGAAGTGGCAAACCTAGCTGTGATAATTGGCCCTAAAATTGCCGTTACCAACATCAAAACAATCACACTATTCAAAACACCTTCATTAATTAACCTGTCACCAGCAGCATTTACACTTTCATAAGCCACTAATGTTGCTGCTAATGTAGCCGCTACCTGTGGTAATGACAGTGACCACATTGTTAGCAATTCCGCAGTATTATAACGGTAAATTAATTTAGCGAAAAATGCAGCTATAAATTTGCTACCAATCAAAGCCAAAACAATAAATAAAGTCAACCAAAAGGAAGACAGAGTTTTGATAAAAGCAGGAATATTAATTAATAATCCCATGTCTACGAAAAAACAAGGGATAAATAACACACTACCAATAAACTCAACCTTTTCCTTAACTGGGCTACGTCCCACCACATCATTAACAGCTAAACCTGCTAAAAACGCACCTACAATTTTTTCTACCCCGATAATCTGCGCTCCCAAGGATGCTAAAAATAATGCTAATAAAATAAATAAAAATTGATTACTTTGTTCATCTCCAGAACGGCGAAAGAACTCTTTACCTAACCAGTCAAAACCAAACAGAACAGTAATTGAGTAAATTGCTAATCCGCCGAACAAAGTTAATAAACTTAAAGTTGATAATTCACCGCTATGAAATCCCACACAAATTGCGAGAACTAACAAAGCACCTGTATCAGTGAAAATTGTAGCACCAATGGTCACGGTGACAGCTTCATTCATGACTACTCCCAAACGACTGACAATTGGATATGCCAAGAGGGTATGAGAAGCTAATAACGAGCCAATTAATACAGAAGCATTCCAACTAAAATCAAAGCAGCGTCCCACAATAATGCCAGCAATCATTGGCACTATAAATGTTAAAATGCCAAACCCAATTGAGCGATTTTTAGTTTTCTGAAATTGCTCAATATCAATCTCCAATCCGGCTACAAACATTAAATAAATTTTACCGATATCCGAAAGAAGTTTAATAGTTTCGGAATCTGGGTCTAAAAGCTGTAAGCCATTTTGTCCTAGAATAACGCCAGCTAATAGTAATCCTACTAATCCAGGTAATCTTAATTTCTCAAATATTGGTGGTACAGTAAAAATGACTGTCAGGAGAATTGTAAAGGCAATAATAGGAGTATCGGTTAGTAAGTTGGGATTCATATATGACTATAATTATTGTCCGTAGTTTAAGATATCTCTAAAAACAGGTTTTTTGGTAAAAATTTTCCCCAGCAATACTTACATAAATTTGCAAAGCCTAAAAAATGAATAGGCTCATAATAACAAACTTGACTGAATTTTGATTGAATTGTTTGACTAAATAGTTGATTAGCAACCTCAGTAAGAATTATGATCAAGAGTAAGTAGAACGACTTGAAAAAACCAAACTATGTAAAGTAATGTAAAAAAAATGAATTTAGTTCGTAGTAAGGACTTTAGTCCTTAAGAGAGGACTAAAGTCCTTACTACAAACCTTTAATTATTTACACCGTTCTACTTATTTGAATTTAGATGTTATCAAGTATTTTTACTCATCAATCAGTACAGAGGCTGATTTCATGCAATAAAGAAAAATTTGGAAGAGTGTTCTTGATGTTGACTATCAATGATAATTTTAAGGATTGAGAACCCTTAAAAATCGAAGTTTATGAACGCAGCCGACGATAAAACCATTGTTCGTGAGTATTTCAATTCCACAGGGTTTGACCGATGGAGACGGATATATGGCGATGGTGAAGTGAACAAAGTCCAGCTAGACATCCGTAACGGCCACCAGCAAACTGTGGACACAGTTATCGACTGGCTGAAAAATGATGGCAATTTAGCAGAGTTATCAATCTGTGATGCTGGGTGTGGTGTGGGTAGTCTGAGCATTCCTCTAGCTACAGCAGGTGCTAAAGTTTATGCCAGCGATATTTCTGAAAAAATGGTGGAAGAAGGCAAACAAAGAGCCTTAGAAGCCTTGGGAAATGCTGAAAATCCTACCTTTGCTGTACAGGATTTGGAGTCTTTAAGCGGCAGTTATCATACTGTTATTTGCTTAGATGTTTTGATTCACTACCCCCAAGATAAAGCTGATGAGATGATTTCTCATCTTTGTTCTTTGGTTGAGTCAAGAATTATTCTGAGTTTTGCACCGAAAACCTGTGCTTTGGCTTTGCTCAAAAAAATTGGTAGTTTCTTTCCTGGGCCGAGTAAAACTACCCGTGCTTATCTGCATCGAGAAGCTGATGTGATCAAAATTCTAGAAAGCAATGGCTTTACTATCGAAAGGAAGGCTTTTACTAAGACTCGCTTTTACTTTTCTCGCATTTTAGAAGCTACCCGTCAACCGCAAGGAACTTCTAATTAAAAAATATCCTATCACTTTATAGGTAAGGGGGCAGGGAGTAGGGCTTCAAGCAGTGAGTAATAATGACTCTCAGACTAACGAAAGAAAGAATCATTGTTTTACTAACCCCTACACCCTTACACCCCTACACCCCCACACCCCATTCCTTATATCTCTGAGTATTTCAACTTAGTACTACATTTTTGTAATATATAATACTGATTTTTCAGAAATCTTTCTGAAGAAATAACTGATATTAGTGTTAAGAATTGTAAAAAACGTTAATATTGATAAAGAAATTAGAAGTATCTGTCTCATTTATGCGAAACTCAGAATTACCAGATGCCAATATACTCAAGACTGTTTTAGAACCCTTGTTAGAAGATTTTGAATATTGGTTTGAGCGATCGCGTCACTTTCTGGAAAAGGAGCGGCTCTCATTTATGCACGAACAAGAGCAGTCTGATTTGCTAATGCGGATTCAGCAAGCCCAGGAAGAACTCAATACGGTAAAAATGCTGTTTAAAGCCACACAAGGACAAGTCGGTATTGATATGGCAACACTAACACCCTGGCATCAGTTAGTAACTGAGTATTGGAATGTTGCTAGACGGTTTTATTCTGAGCAAGGTACATAGAAATATATCTATGAAGATATACAACTCGTAGCAATTGCTAAAAATCCTTAACATTGTTTTAATCAACGATTAATGTATCTTATGCTACGATTATCTGAATAAAATGCTGACAATTTAAGTTACCTACATAATAGATGCGCCTCAAATGCGCCAGATCAATCTCTTCGCTCGTTGCTTAAGCATAGGCGTAAGCCAACCTTAAAATATTAAGTTTTAAAAAGTTTTAAAATCTGCTGTCCTAGAGGAAAAATCGATGCTACACCTACTCTATATTCTCGCTTTTACAATTCTGGCTGTGATAGCTGTTGCTAATTTGATTCGGAATTTAATCATGTTCAGTTTTGATCGGGATGGTTTGCGGAATTATCCAGCCAGAAACTCGCAAGCAGGTAATCAAGGCGGCTTTGGTTATTTGGGAGATAAAAGCAACTTCCCACCACATCCAGAATTATTGGATAGCACAGGCAACATTATCAAAGAACCTTTGTTAGTCATGCGTTCGATTAACGTTGAAGATGCACGGCAACAACTAGATGCACTTTATGAAGCTTCTCCAGGACATAAAAGCGAAAAATCAGAAGAAGCATAGGTTAACTCCGATTTCTAGCCAGCATCTCGGTATCTGGAAATAGGCCAATGGCTCAGGTTGTTCGAGGCGATTCAGGAATCCTAAAAGTAAATATACTTCAAGTTTTGGTAGGTAGAGATTAGAGATTTTTGCAGATCACTATTCTCTACCTAATTTTTATGCTTCAATGACTACACGCAGATTACCACGTTTTTTAGCTACACGACAGGCGGTAGTGCTGCCAGAACGCTCAAATTCCAAATCTAGGATAGTAGTACCCACTTGCAAATTATGTAATGACAGGCGACTGATTGACTCTGGTAAAGCGGGGTCAATGATTCGCAGGCAATTATTAGGTGCATCAGGGACTAAATTCACAATCATTTGCAGTAGCTGAAAAATGCTGCCTGTAGCCCAAGCTTGGGGAGTACAAGCAACAGGATATTGTACAGGAGAGCGATCGCTATTACGTTCGTAACCGCAAAAAAGTTCTGGGGGACGTTGGTAAGGTTGCTGACTTGTCATGTCAAACAAAGCTTGAAACAGTTCCAAAGCTTGATCAATCAAACCGAGCGATCGCAATCCCATAGCAATTAAAGCATTATCATGAGGCCAAATCGAACCAATGTGATAACCCATTGGGTTGTACGCTGGAGACAAGCTACTCAAAGTCCGAATACCCCAACCATTAAACATATCTGGTGCGCGTAACCGTTCCGCCACACTATAAGCTTTTTCTGGGGTAAATATACCCAAATGTAGACAATGGCCAGGGTTAGAAGTAATACTATCTACCTGCTTACCATCCCCATCCAAAGCCAAGGCACAAAAATCTTGCTCCTCCATCCAAAAATCTTGGTTGAAACGCACCTTGAGATTTTTCGCATCTTCTTGCCAGCGTTCTGCTAAATCTAGTCGTTTCTTCGTCCTGGCAATATCTGCTAACCGGGTTTTAGCAGCGTAAACATAAGCTTGTACCTCACTCAAAGCAATAGAACCGTTAGCGAGTTCTCCCTTGCGGTCTACAATACAATCACCAGAGTCTTTCCAACCTTGGTTAGTGAGTCCCCGTCTAGATTTGCGATGGTAAGTGAGATAGCCTGTTGCTTGGAGATTACGATCAATCCAATCCATTGCTGCTAGGGCATTCGGCCAAAGTTTCTCCAAAGTTTCTTGATCATGAGTCCAAGCGTAGTATTCAGCATACAGCATCAACCATAGGGGAGTTGCATCCACTGTACCGTAATAGGGTGTGTGGGGAATTTCTTGACATCGTGCCATTTCTCCCAAGCGTAACTCATGCAGAATTTTCCCTGGTTCTTCCTCCCGCCAATCGTCCTCAACCTTACCCTGATAAGCTGCCAGTAACATCAAGGTTTCCTTGGCAATTTGGGGATTTAACATCAAGGTTTGGGAAGCTGTAATTAAAGAATCCCGCCCAAACAATGCTGAGAACCAAGGTACACCAGCCGAGACCGTCTTATTTTCTCCAAAAGACTGGCGCAGCAAATACATATCCTGTTCAGCACGTTCAATCAAACGATTGAGAATGCTTTTGTCAGTGCGGATATTGGTAATTTGTTGTACCCAATGCTGTTCTTCCATCATCTCAGCTGCTTTAGCCTGTCCTAAAGTCACAGCTGCACTCACAGTAGAACTAGAAGTATTATTAGTGAGAAGATTCACCCGATAGCCCAGCTTTTGGGTAGCATGGGAAGGCATTTCTAGCCGCCACACGGCAGTATAACCCTTAAAATAATCTGGTTGACGATGCTGGAATTGAATGCGAGATTCCATCACCAAAGTATCTAAACCTTGATAAGCCAAGCTTAAAATATTTTCCTTGGTGGTGGAGGGGTGAATTGGTGATGAGTCTTCTAATATAGGTTCTACAAGGCGTAAAAGTTTGCCCCGTTTTTCTCTTTCGTAACCCCGCACTTCAAATAAATCGGCAAAATCAGCATCAAAGCTAATACTGAGTTCAAAACTGATAGGAGTGGTGCTGTAATTGGCTACCTCGATTTCTTCAAATAAAGCCCCATTCAGTACCATTTCCCGGCGAATACCGACAGTATCAGCATTCATCCGTTCATCAATTTTGGGGTTAGTACACAAAACTGCCAGAGAAAACCCCTTTTCAGCCGTACTACTGAGGAGTACAGGCGATCGCCCATCAATTTGCAACTCCAGACGACTCAAAAAGCGGGTATCACAACAAAATAACCCCATGCTGGGATTACCACCATCATTGAGGGAACAGCCAGAAATATTCCCCATTGTGTCTGTCACCAAGAATAAATCATCATCCTTAACCGTGAGAGTTGGCTGTGGCCTTTCACTCACCACACAAGGCCATTCCGGCATGGGTAATTCTTCAGCAGGGATAAAAGTTTTTCCATCCAATAAAATTGTTTCCGGGGTTTTGAGAGTATCCGGTGTCACGTCGCTTTGCTCCCAATTCAAAATTTAAAATTCTTGCATTCAAATCCCCATCAGGGATTATTGATCAATAGTCAAAATTACATTCACAGGGCTTAAGTTTTGGCGATCGCATCTCCATTAAAAGCCAAAGAGTCCTGTAATTAATGGTCTAGGTTCAATCCCAGCTACATCACAAATCTTTATCAATGTATATTGTTTACATCTGAAGTCAAGCTTGAGAAATGGAGTTTTTCAGTTGATTTATGCCTAGACAGCTAACAGAAGTATGAATTGGTCTGAATACTTACTCAAGATACAACAACATCCAAATTGAGGCAGAACTTATTTCAAAGCCTAGTTTCTCCAGGATGATACACCAAAAAATATTTTTGCCTACTCAAATTCTTTGGTATTGAAAATTGGGACTGGAAGTATAGCAATAAATTATACATGGTTGTAGCTTCACATCTCGTAAGATTTTGTGTATATCCACAACTTTTAGTAAATAAACTTCCCAATCGCATGATACGAGAGCTGTTCGAGAATGTATATTGGGCTTAGTAGCTTCTTTTTTCTCAATATCCAGATACCAGCAAATGATCAAGAAAACTTGGGTGAAGACCAGAATAACTACAACGTGTTTATCCCTGAGACACATCAAGGCTGGAACGACAAAACATTGCCGTTGTTGGTCTATTTCTCCTGATAATTCTCAGACTCCGTAGAGAAAGTTAAAGCACTCCTGCCAGGTGAAAGTAAATTACTACCAAACACCTTGGGAAAAACTACTGTTTAAAATTATTTACATCTTGCACCTGTCTTCTCAATTTGAGAGTCAGTTGTAACTTGTAAAATGCAGGTGTGACGTGGA
This sequence comes from Aliinostoc maniaoense, assembly GCF_058172895.1. Classification (NCBI taxonomy): domain Bacteria; kingdom Bacillati; phylum Cyanobacteriota; class Cyanophyceae; order Nostocales; family Nodulariaceae; genus Aliinostoc; species Aliinostoc maniaoense. Next base: position 2,052,986 of record NZ_CP187952.1, read on the forward strand.
TCTAATTCAGATTGGGCTTTTAAAAGATATTCATGAGCATTTCGACTTCCGTGCTGAGTGATTTGCTACAGTCCCTAGCTTACCTGCGGCCCCAGCTATACTTTAAAGCTTCATTAACGGCCCTCTCCCACGCGATGGAAGACCAGGTGTTGGCTGCGACTCTAGACCAGCCTTTAGTAATTGCTAGTTTTCAGAGAGAGAGATTCTATCGCCAAGAAGCTCATCGCTATCGACGTTTGGCGCAAAGAAGTAATCAAATATACGTGCTATCTGCGCCAGAGACTGATTTCAAAAATAGTTCAGAATACTATGAAAAGGTAGCTTTTGAGCCAGATGACGCTTTAAGTCAAGAGTGGCATTTGGTAGTCATTGCTGATAACTATGCTACTTGCTTAGTGTGCCGTGAAAGCCTCGGATCGATCGCTAAAAACCAGCAAGTACCTGATTGGCTGCCTAGTTTGGATATGGACACAGGACGGCGATTTGAAGGCATTTGGACATCAGAACGGGGAGTTAGTATCAAGGCCGCTCAGTTACTATTAGACAGGATTGTCGTCTACAGACCAGACTTGGCGGGGAAAGTGGCAAAAGCCCGACAAAGATTTGGTATTGGAGATAATAAAGCTTACTACTCTAATTTAATTACTGAATATGCTTGTGACATTGATACAGATCCCTTTGTTCAACGTCTAGTTACATACTTACAAGCGAGTCAGTATAAATTACATAAAGCTTACCGTTCTATTGCCGCCCAAGCTCGGAAAGAACGCTTAGTTAACTCCATTAGTACAGCAATTAGGCGATCGCTAGATCCTCATCAGGTATTACAAATCGCTGCCCAAGAACTGGGACAACACCTAGGAGCAAGTCGTTGTTTAATTTATCGCGCTCAAGCCTCAGATGCGAAAGCGACGATTGAACATGAGTTCTTAATGCCTGGGATAGTATCCATCGCCGGACAAAATTGGGAGTTAAATCAAAATCCCCTGTTTCAAGAAGTAGTGCAGCTTGGTGAAGGTGTCTGTGTCAGTGATACCTTAAATGATTCTCGGATCACCAATTCAGTTACATTGTCCTCAGTAGTCAAAAAATTTGCCCTGCGTTCCTGGTTAATTGAACCAGTATTATTTCAAGGACGACTATTAGGGATTGTAGAACTACATTACTGCACCCTGCCGCCACACCAATGGCAACAAGGGGAACTGGATTTAGTAGAAGCGATCGCTACTCATATTGGTTCTGCTTTAATTCAAGCTGAAGCCTATGCTAACTTAGAAGAACTCAACAAACAGCTAGAAGCTTTAGATCGCACCCGCAGTAACCTCATAGCCATTACCGGTCACGAACTCCGCACCCCTTTATCTACAATTCAAGTCTGCCTCGAAAGTCTGGCCACTGAACCAGATATGCCCGTGGAATTACAGCAAGTCATGCTAAACACCGCTTTGGCTGACTCAGAACGAATGCGAAAACTAGTGCAAGATTTCCTCACCCTTTCTAACTTAGAAAGCGGACGCGTAGAATGGCATCCAGAATCCTTAACTTTACAAGAATGTGTAGATTTAGCCATTAGCCGCATTCGCACCCGTCCCGTCGTCGAAAAACCCCCGCAAATTACAGCTCACATTGCCGAAAACTTGCCTTTAGTTAGAGCTGATGGTGATTGGTTAGTAGAAGTTTTAGCCAAACTCGTAGATAATGCCTGTAAATTTACCCCCACCCAAGGTCAAATAATTATCAATGCCAACCATAACAGCGATCGCATGGTAGTAGAAGTTACTGTGTCTGACACAGGGCGCGGCATTGAACCCAATCGCCTAGAAATCGTATTTGACCGTTTCTATCAAGAAGAAGGCGCATTACGGCGCACTGCTGGCGGCACAGGTCTAGGTTTAGCTATTTGCCGCCAAATCGTGAACGGTTGGGGGGGGGAAATCTGGGCAGAGTCAAACGGTAAAGACCAAGGCAGTCAGTTTCATTTCACCATCCCCATTGTTCAGGGTAGCCAAGAGGAAAAGCCCTCAAAGGTCAAGAGTAAGAAATAGGGATTGGGAGCAGGGAGCAGGGGAGCAGGGGAGCAGGGGGGACAAGCTAGACAAGGTAGAAGAAACAATGCCCAATGCCCAATGCCCAATGCCCAATGCCCAATGCCCAATGCCCCATGCCCCATGCCCCATGCCCCATGCCCAATTCCCAATTCCCCATTCCCCATTCCCAATTAACTAACAACTGTTACAGACTGTGACACGATCGCAATATGATCATAATGGCGGTGTTACGATGCCCTAAAAACGTTGAGAGAATCCCTTATGGCAGAAACACTTTCTGGAAAAACTCCACTCTTTGCTGGCAGCACTGGCGGCTTGCTCACCAAAGCAGAAGTAGAAGAAAAATACGCTATCACCTGGACTAGCCCCAAGGCACAAGTTTTTGAACTGCCTACTGGCGGCGCAGCTACTATGCACGCAGGTGAAAACTTGTTGTATATCGCTCGGAAAGAATATGGTATCGCTCTAGGCGGTCAACTCCGTAAATTTAAAATCACAGACTACAAAATTTACCGGATTCTGCCCAGTGGCGAAACTACCTTTATTCACCCAGCTGATGGCGTATTCCCAGAAAAAGTGAACGAAGGTCGTCAGCAAGTTCGTTTCGTTCCCCGCAGCATCGGCGAAAATCCCAGCCCCTCACAAGTTAAATTCTCTGGTAAAGCTACCTATGATGCCTAGGGAATAGGAACTGGGTAAAAGCAGAGGAGCAGAGGAGCAAAGGAGCAGAGGAGCAGAGGAAAATATTATCTTCTATATCCCCTGCCCCCTGCCCCCTGCCCCCTGCCCCAGTCTCCAATCCCCACTCCCCAATCCCCAAGAATGCCTATGATTTTCCCCGATTTCTCCAAATTTTCTCAGCTAGCTCTTCAAGGTAATTTTGTCCCCGTGTATCAAGAATGGGTAGCCGATTTAGATACGCCTGTTTCTGCTTGGTACAAGGTTTGTGCTGGACAACCCTACAGCTTTTTGTTGGAATCGGTGGAAGGTGGGGAAAAAATCGGGCGTTATAGTTTAGTGGGTTGTGATCCTCTATGGATTTTAGAAGCCAGGGGTGACTCTACCACCCAAATTCATCGTGATGGTTCTCAGGTAGTATTTACAGGCGACCCGTTTACAGCTTTAGCAAACTGTCTTGATCCTTTTAAGCCAGTCAAATTACCAGAACTACCGCCAGGAATTGGGGGATTATTTGGCTTTTGGGGCTATGAGTTAATTCGTTGGATTGAACCCCGTGTACCAGTACATCCCCAAGATGAACGCAACATCCCTGATGGGTTGTGGATGCAGGTAGACCACTTATTGATATTTGACCAAGTAAAGCGAAAAATTTGGGCGATCGCCTATGCTGATTTACGTGACCCCCAAGTAGATTTAAAATTAGCCTATCAACAAGCCTGCGATCGCGTCACCCAGATGGTAAGCAAGTTATCTTTACCTCTATCGCCACAAAAAACCATCTTGGAATGGACACCCCCTACTCAAGCCAAAGTCGCCGACGCGCCAGAATATAGCAGCAATTTCACCCCTGCTGACTTTTGCGCCAGCGTCGAAAAGGCTAAAGAATACATCAAAGCAGGAGATATTTTTCAAGTCGTTATTTCTCAACGCCTCTCGACACAATACACAGGCGATCCTTTCTCCTTGTACCGTTCCCTGCGTCAAATTAATCCTTCGCCTTACATGGCGTATTTTCACTTCCAAGACTGGCAAATTATTGGTTCTAGTCCCGAAGTCATGGTGAAAGCTGAACGGGATGCAGAAGGGCAAATTGTCGCCACTGTGCGCCCTATTGCGGGGACGCGTCCAAGGGGTAAAACAACTCAGGAAGATTTAGCTTTAGCCGCAGATTTATTACAAGATCCCAAAGAAATCGCCGAACACGTCATGCTAGTAGACTTAGGACGGAATGACTTAGGGCGGGTTTGTGAAAGTGGTAGCGTCACAGTTGATGAATTAATGGTAGTTGAGCGTTATTCCCATGTGATGCACATTGTCAGTAATGTGGTGGGTAAATTAGCACCCCATAAAACCGCTTGGGATTTATTAAAAGCTTGTTTCCCGGCTGGCACAGTTAGCGGCGCGCCTAAAATTCGGGCGATGGAAATTATCAATGAATTAGAACCAACTCGCCGGGGTGTATATTCAGGAGTCTATGGTTATTATGATTTTGAAGGGCAATTAAATACTGCGATCGCAATTCGCACTATGGTAGTTAGAGATCACACAGTCACTGTACAAGCTGGTGCAGGTTTAGTAGCTGATTCTGAACCAGAAAAAGAATACGAAGAAACTTTAAATAAAGCTAGAGGGCTACTCGTAGCAATTCGTTGTTTACGCTGAATTGAGCCTCAACTCCTTATAGCTTTTCCTCGTCTACTGAGGTACAAATCTCTGCGTACCTCTGCGCTTGACTCCGCGCCCCTCTGCGTTTCAAGATATGATCTTTATCTAGAGACGCGATAAATCGCATCTCTAATTTTGAATAGTTTACTTGCTAAAAGTCAGCGCATTCTCAGCTACTAAACAGAGATTAGCCACAGTATATTTGATAATTACTGAACTTTTGGTAGCATTACAAGAACTCTTCACTTTCACCGTCTTTGTATTATCCTTAATCAATTTAGCTTGGTAAGTGTATAGAGAATCATCTTTGGTTGTAAAAGTTAACTCACCCAAAATTGTATTATTGTCTAAACTTTGCTCCAAAATTTTGCCTGCTACTTGATAGTGAAACCAATTCCATCCATTAGTTAACATTAAATCTCTTTCTAAAACTTGCAGTGCAGCCGGCAAGATTCCCCAACCTCTATAAACTTCCTTCAAAACTTGAATATCTCCAGTTCGTGTCAAAATTGCCCGAAATGAATGCTCATCTAAACGCCCATAGTATCTGCCTTCTGGTAAATCTATAGCTGTGGGTGCAAATCGATGCCCACCAAAATGACTTGATCTCCAAACTCGGACATTTTCTAAGTTAAATTTAGCAATAATATCTTTAGCATAAAAATAAAAAGGATTGCCATATCTGGCGCAACATTTATCATAACTACCGTGGGTACATATTAAAATATCCCGATTCACATCAGATGCAATTTCATAATCAGGCATTTTACCCGATAACCATTTTTTGACGACTGATGCTACCTGCTCAATATGTGGTAATTGAAATTCATGCTTGATATATCCACAACTCAATCCTGCTTGTTTTTCATAAATTAACAAAGTTGTATGTTCTACTTTGTGGGTTAAATCATTCGCAATTAACAGAAATCTAATTGGTAGTTTCGCCTGATTTACTTCTTCTACCAACAACTTTAAATTAGTCGGTACCCATTTGGAGTTAAAAGCATTTGATATCCAAGGTAAAGGACATTCTACAAGAATATAAGTTTGGTAGTTAGTAGCACTACCAATCACATCTTCTCCTAGTTCACGCGTAGAATCAGAACAAAAAAAACTATCCATTAATCTCTACTGAATGACGGTATTTATAGACAATATTTTCAAGTCAAAATTTGTAGTTAAAACTACAATTTGCGGTATTTTGCATTAATTTTTTAACCCAGGTAGCCACTTTATAGCATTGTTTCCCAGAAACGTCTTCTCTATTAAGAAAAATTCTAGAATAGCTGTAGAAAACTTTTTCACTTGATCTACTAAAAACACCTGATTCTCTAGTCTTTAGAAACTTTTTATCTAACATACGGACTAAAATTTTTAACTAAATCCTTGCTACAAAATGTCATCAACTGCGTATTTACAGCAGATTCGATGTTTATGAGTTACAGCAACTGATTGAAAAAAGTAATGAATTTATTACTCATTTTTTAATTTTGCTTTTAACCACCTCCCATTAACAGTATTTTGCAAACTTTTATCTCTATCAAAAACTTATTGCTAAATATTCTCAATAAAATTGTAAAAAAACATCAATCATAGGCAGGAGGTTGTACTATATATTTTGTATAAATATTTATCTCCTCAGCTAAGTTATGACTAACGCTGTGAGTGCTTATTTATGCTGGAACTGTCTACATGACAGGTTATCCTACTCAATTTCTGCAACTTTGAAATTCATCAGCCGACAGAAATAGATAGACTTTTTGCTCACTCATTCTGACTTTTGCAAGTTAAATGATTTTAGAGACACTTAATATCAACTTAACTGAAATTGGATATTAATGCAAGTTTTTCTTAAATTTTTTGCTGTTTCCCTAGAGAATCTGAATTGTCGATGCTCCTTAAATCAAGCCTTACAGACAATTTGATTGAAAAATTACCTCTAAGATTAGCTATTGAAAATATCAATCCAATCAATAATTATTATCAATAGTATATCTACCAATAGTCTAGTTTTTACCTACACTATTTCAAACCAAGTGAAAAACTATGAAAGCAATCTTAGCCTTAGATTTTGGTGGTACTAAGCTAGCAGCAGCTGTCGTGAATGCTGGATGTAAAGAATGGTTGCGTTATGAACGCTGCTTGTCTCCAAACAATGCCGATGCTAACACAGACTTAGAAATCATGCGATCGCTGATTGATTCTCTGTTACAAGATGTAACTCCCTCAGCCATTGGTGTCAGTTTCGGGGGGCCAGTAGATGCCACTACAGGAACAGTCAGACTTTCTCATCACGTTCCTGGTTGGGAAAATATTCCTCTGCAAGATTTACTAGAACAGGAGTTTGGTGTACCCACAAGTGTAGATAACGATGCCAATGTGGCCGCTTTAGGCGAACACCGTTTTGGTGCTGGTCAAGGATATGATAGTCTGTTGTACATTACCGTTAGCACTGGTGTAGGCGGTGGTTGGATACTTAACAATCAACCCTGGCGCGGTGCTGTAAGTATGGCTGGTAAAATTGGTCACATGGTTGTACAACCCACTGGGCCTATATGTTTGTGTGGTAAGCGGGGATGCGTGGAACGTTTAGCATCAGGGCCTTATATGGCACAAAATGCTAGGGAGATTTTAGCAAATCCACAACAATCCCAAAGTGGAGAAATCCTCAGAAATTTGATCAACGATAACTTAAATTTACTGACCGGTCAGCTAATTAGTGAAGCTGCCGCCAAAGGAGATAATTTAGCTCAAGCTATTTTACAGCAGTCGGCTTGGGCTTTGGGTGTGGCCATTGGCAATGTAGCTAATTTAATTAATCCCCAACTATTTGTTTTAGGTGGCAGCGTTACCAAAGCAGGTGAAACTTGGTGGAATGTAGTACAAAAAATGGCGAAAGATACAGCTTTACCAGAAGTTACCTTTGAAATTGTTCCCGCAGCTTTAGGAGATGATGCACCATTATGGGGTGCTGTAGCCTTGGCTGAACAAATTGGCAACAGAGACTAGAAAATTACAACTAATGACTATATTGCAGAAGATTTATTTTCTCCTACCTGAATAAATGATTCAAATTCTCCTTTGGGTGTCCATTGAATAGCACCATCTTGGGCTGTTAAAAAGATTTTAGTGGAAGTCTTATTAAGTTCAGCTAAAGTGGTAGAGTCAATATTGCCAGTAGATGCGATCGCTACTTGTGGTTTTAATGCGGTAACTAAATCCTTTAACGCGTCAGGCTGACACCACAGTACTTGGGGATTTTGCCAACCACCAGCTTTCATAATTCTTAACACTTCTGGGGATTTAACATCTCCTACTAATAACCAACTTTGTCCTAAAATCTGCAATTGTATAATTGGTTGTTCGTTGATTAATTGTGCAATAGTATTACCAGTATTGATAGTTTGTCCAACAGTCAAAACTTGATATATGCCTTGATGTCTTTGTACCTCTTGTTGAATTGTTTGATTAGTAATAATATTTTCTTTACCAATGCTATAAGCATAGAAATTTTTAATTGGTAATTGCTGTAAAATTTCTAGCCAAGCATCATTACTATTACTTTGAAAATCAGTAGCGATCGCCCAATCAATTGTATTCACACCTTGTTGTTTTAAAAATGGTACAATCGTGAAACGTCCTGTACCCTCATCACCGCTATTAATTACAGTAACTTTACCTTGATCTTGAATGACTAAAACTGGTTCATTCTTAGCTTCTAACACAGTTATCCTCATTAATGTACTGGCTGAATGCCAAGCCGGGAAAACTACTAAGCCGAAGATCATGAAGCTGGCAAACCACCACCTTTGTCGCCACCAACGCACTAACCAAACCAATAATATAACTATATAAATAGTCAATAATTGCCAAATCGATATACTACCGACAGCCAAAGAATTTCCAGGTAATTCGCTAAAAAATTCAACTAATTTAATCAATCCAATCGTTGGGTAATGCAATAAACTAGCCAAAGCACTGCCAATTTCTGGAAACATTAAGCCAGCGATCGCGCTAATAATTCCCCCAATACTTATAATTGAGATCAACGGTGTCGTAATAATATTCAGCAGCAAACTGTAAGCAGGCACAACTCCAAACACAAACAGTTGCACAGGTAAAGTCCAAATCGTAGCAGCCAAAGGCACAGAAATCAGAGAAGCGATCGCTGATGGTAGCCAATCTAAGCGATTAATAATAGCAGGTACTGTTACAACCAATCCCAAGGTTGCTAAAAAACTCAACTGAAAACCTAAATCCCAAATCCATAAAGGATTAACTATTAACAACACAGTTGCAGCTAATAACAGTGAACCTAACTGCTTTACCTTCCTATTTAATGCCAACCCCACCAACGCCGCAAAACCCATAATCACGGCTCTTAATACCGACGGTTGGAAGCCTGTTAAACAGACAAAAATAATTAAAGCCAGGGAACTCAGGGTTACTTGGGTAGCTTTTTTTGCTCCCTTGGTTAGCTGCAAAACCACACTCAAAATCAAAGAAGTTTGAAATCCTGAAGCCGCCAACGCATGAGCTAATCCAGCTTTGACAAATAAATCACGGATATCATAAGGTAAATCAACCGCTTTGCCACCTAATACCATTGCACTCACAAGTGTCCCCTCTGGAATATCTAACCATCGAACTTGCGATCGCACAATTCTATCCCGAATTTGCCACCATCCCCATTGCCGAGCTTCATCCACAACATTGATTTGCCGTCCCATTAAACCAGCAAATGCTCCTTCTTGCTTCAGGAATTTCTGAAAGTCAAAAGCACCTGGGTTAGATGCACCTTTCGGCTTGTACAACACCCCAGTTACTTCAATTTGTTGTTGAGGATGTAATCCTGTAATTTGAAGTATAGGTACTGTCACATACAACTTACCTGTTACACCTTTTTGGGTATTTTCCTCAGATTTTTCTTTTTTACCCGGATTTTTGACTTGATCTAGTTGCGATACATCTAACCAAAACTGTCCCCGTTGACTGCGGGTAACACGAGGATTACTCGTAATTTCGCCACGCACAATGACTAGCTGTTCTTGACTATTGCTATTCATTGCTGGGACGAATTGACTAATATCATTACTAGCTGGTTGTGGTACTCGCCATTGCAAATAAAAACTTGCCACAAATCCTACTAAACCAGCTAGTAACCACACTTGCGGTTGAGCAGTAGTCTTCCAAATATTGGGTGTTACTTTGACTTTATTTGAAGACACTTGTGATGTCTGCGAAACCGCCGATGCTTTGGTATAACCCTGTTTCGATAAAATTGCACCTACCATTCCTAAAGGTACAATCCATACTCCACCCCCTGGCACTGCTGTGAATAGCAATCCCAAAATATAGGCAAGGCAAATAATTACACCACTAGTCTGAATCATAGAACTTGTCTTCCCAACACCCAATAAACGGAATTAATTGACAGCCAACTTAAAAATAGCTAGTTTAATTCGTCTTGCTTTTGGTGAAGTATAGTTCATTAAGGTTGAGTTCAGCCCGAAATTTTCATAACAAAACCCGCTTGTGCGGGTTCAATAAAAATGCTTAAAGATTTCACAGCATTCACAAGGCTGGCTTCACCACACGTTGTAAATTTTTCAACAACGGAAAACCCAATCTCTCCCTTTGCTCAACATATAAATGAGCAACCTTCCGAGCCAAATGGCGAATCCTAGCGATATACCGTGTTCTCTCAGTCACAGATATTACACCTCTGGCATCCAGCAAGTTGAATGTATGGGAACACTTCATAATATAGTCTAGGCTAGGCAATACTAATCCTTTCTCTGTTAACTGAGTAGCTTCCTGCTCATACAAGTTAAACAGCGTCAACAGTAACTCAGGATTAGATGCTTCAAAATTATAGGTACTCTGCTCAATCTCATTTTGCAGAAAAATATCACCATAACTAATATTGTCTGTCCAATGGATCTTAGTAATTGCCTCCACTTCCTGGAGATACATCGCCAACCGTTCTAAACCGTATGTAATCTCAATGGATACCGGACGGCAATCAATACCGCCACACTGCTGGAAGTAAGTAAACTGAGTAATTTCCATCCCATCTAACCAAACTTCCCAACCAGTACCCCAAGCTCCCACAGTGGCATCTTCCCAATTATCTTCCACAAAGCGAATATCGTGATCTTCTGGTCTGATTCCTAGCGATCGCAACGAATCCAGATAAATTTCTTGGATATTATCTGGCGACGGCTTAATTAAAACTTGGTACTGATAATAATGCTGGAAACGATTCGGATTCTCACCATAGCGTCCATCTGTAGGACGACGACACGGCTCAACATAGGCAACAGCCCAAGGCTCAGGACCTAAAGCCCTTAAAAACGTATGGGGATTTTTTGTCCCTGCTCCCTTCTCAATATCGTAAGGTTGGGCGATCAAGCAACCACGCTCAGACCAAAATTGATGAAGTGTAGAGATAACAGATTGAAAATTCACGAGATAGACTCCCAAGTCAGGAAAGTGCATAGACTATTGTTGCCTAGAAAGCCTGACAGTGGGGAGTTAGGAGCAGAAGAAAAAAGAGACAAAAAAAGTTAGAGGAAAGAGTTGACAATCCCAAGAGGGTTAGCTATATTGAATAAGTGCCTGAGAGACGAGCGCGACGAAGCGCAGTCCGGGACGACCGAACCTTGAAAAAATTATAGTTTGAAAGCCAGAAAAAAACAACTAGCCTGCGTCAAGAAAAATACAACACCAGGCTGAGGTGTAAAAAGAGCAGCCAAAGAAAGAGCTAAACAAACGATTCTATACAAAACGGAGAGTTTGATCCTGGCTCAGGATGAACGCTGGCGGTATGCTTAACACATGCAAGTCGAACGGAATCTTAGGATTTAGTGGCGGACGGGTGAGTAACGCGTGAGAATCTAGCTCTAGGTCGGGGACAACCACTGGAAACGGTGGCTAATACCGGATGTGCCGGAAGGTGAAAGATTTATTGCCTAGAGATGAGCTCGCGTCTGATTAGCTAGTTGGTGTGGTAAGAGCGCACCAAGGCGACGATCAGTAGCTGGTCTGAGAGGATGATCAGCCACACTGGGACTGAGACACGGCCCAGACTCCTACGGGAGGCAGCAGTGGGGAATTTTCCGCAATGGGCGAAAGCCTGACGGAGCAATACCGCGTGAGGGAGGAAGGCTCTTGGGTTGTAAACCTCTTTTCTCAAGGAATAAGTTCTGAAGGTACTTGAGGAATAAGCATCGGCTAACTCCGTGCCAGCAGCCGCGGTAATACGGAGGATGCAAGCGTTATCCGGAATGATTGGGCGTAAAGGGTCCGCAGGTGGCACTGAAAGTCTGCTGTTAAAGAGTGAGGCTCAACCTCATAAGAGCAGTGGAAACTACAGAGCTAGAGTGCGTTCGGGGTAGCAGGAATTCCTGGTGTAGCGGTGAAATGCGTAGAGATCAGGAAGAACACCGGTGGCGAAAGCGTGCTACTAGGCCGTAACTGACACTGAGGGACGAAAGCTAGGGGAGCGAATGGGATTAGATACCCCAGTAGTCCTAGCCGTAAACGATGGATACTAGGCGTGGCTTGTATCGACCCGAGCCGTGCCGGAGCTAACGCGTTAAGTATCCCGCCTGGGGAGTACGCACGCAAGTGTGAAACTCAAAGGAATTGACGGGGGCCCGCACAAGCGGTGGAGTATGTGGTTTAATTCGATGCAACGCGAAGAACCTTACCAAGACTTGACATGTTGCGAATTTCCCTGAAAGGGGAAAGTGCCTTAGGGAGCGCAAACACAGGTGGTGCATGGCTGTCGTCAGCTCGTGTCGTGAGATGTTGGGTTAAGTCCCGCAACGAGCGCAACCCTCGTTTTTAGTTGCCAGCATTAAGTTGGGCACTCTAGAGAGACTGCCGGTGACAAACCGGAGGAAGGTGGGGATGACGTCAAGTCAGCATGCCCCTTACGTCTTGGGCTACACACGTACTACAATGCTACGAACAAAGGGCAGCGACACAGCGATGTGAAGCAAATCCATGAAATCGTAGCTCAGTTCAGATCGAAGGCTGCAACTCGCCTTCGTGAAGGAGGAATCGCTAGTAATTGCAGGTCAGCATACTGCAGTGAATTCGTTCCCGGGCCTTGTACACACCGCCCGTCACACCATGGAAGCTGGTCACGCCCGAAGTCATTACCTCAACTCTTCGGAGAGGGGGATGCCTAAGGTAGGACTGGTGACTGGGGTGAAGTCGTAACAAGGTAGCCGTACCGGAAGGTGTGGCTGGATCACCTCCTTTTTAGGGAGACCTACCCAAATCAGAAATCGAAAGCCAAAAGCCAAAAGCCAAAAGCCGAAGCAAAAAGCAAATAGAGACTGAGATGGTCTACTCTAGGTCGGTCGCAGAGGTTGAATAGGCTTTCAAACTAATAATGAGGTTCGTATGGGCTATTAGCTCAGGTGGTTAGAGCGCACCCCTGATAAGGGTGAGGTCCCTGGTTCGAGTCCAGGATGGCCCACCTGAAGAATTTTAGATTGCCGATTTTAGATTTTAGATTGTATTGTTCAATCGAAAATCGCAAATCCAAAATCGAAAATTCGGTTGGGGGGTTTAGCTCAGTTGGTAGAGCGCCTGCTTTGCAAGCAGGATGTCAGCGGTTCGAGTCCGCTAACCTCCACATGAAAAGAAAGAGGAAAAGTCAGCAACTAACGGAAGTTAGACTGCTGGGTAAATCCAGCCAGAACCTTGAAAACTGCATAGAAACGCGATTATAGCAGGCAGACACAAGAATCTTCAAGAAAAATTCGAGTGTTTGCGGATAGAAACCAATGTAAAGTGGTCAAGCTAATAAGAGCGAACGGTGGATACCTAGGCACACAGAGGCGAAGAAGGACGTGGTTACCGACGAAAAGCTCCGGGGAGTTGGAAGCAAACATAGAGCCGGAGATATCCGAATGGGGAAACCCTAAATACTACCTGTTGAATATATAGACAGGAAAGAGCCAACCCAGCGAACTGAAACATCTTAGTAGCTGGAGGAAAAGAAATCAAAAGAGATTCCCTAAGTAGTGGTGAGCGAAAGGGGAAAAGCCTAAACCAAAGGATATATCTTTTGGGGTAGAGGGACAACGATATCGAATCTAGAGGTTAGACGAAGCAGCTAAATACTGCACCAGAGGAGGTGAAAGTCCTGTAGTCGAAAACTTAAGGATAGTAGTTGAATCCCGAGTAGCATGGGGCACGAGGAATCCCATGTGAATCAGCGAGGACCATCTCGTAAGGCTAAATACTACTGTGTGACCGATAGAGAACAAGTACCGCGAGGGAAAGGTGAAAAGAACCCCGGAAGGGGAGTGAAATAGAACATGAAACCGTGAGCTTACAAGCAGTGGGAGTCCGATTAAACGGATGACCGCGTGCCTGTTGAAGAATGAGCCGGCGAGTTATAGGTACTGGTAGGTTAAAGCGGTGTAGCTGGAGCCAAAGGGAAACCGAGTCTGAAGAGGGCGATAATCAGTATTTATAGACCCGAACCCTGGTGATCTAACCATGTCCAGGATGAAGCTTGGGTAAAACCAAGTGGAGGTCCGAACCGACCGATGTTGAAAAATCGGCGGATGAGGTGTGGTTAGGGGTGAAATGCCAATCGAACCAGGAGCTAGCTGGTTCTCCCCGAAATGTGTTGAGGCGCAGCGGTAATGAATATATCTAGGGGGTAAAGCACTGTTTCGGTGCGGGCTGGGAGACCGGTACCAAATCGAGACAAACTCAGAATACCTAGAGAACACATTGCCAGTGAGACAGTGGGGGATAAGCTTCATTGTCAAGAGGGAAACAGCCCAGACCACCAGCTAAGGTCCCCAAATCATCGCTAAGTGAGAAAGGAGGTGAGACTGCAAAGACAACTAGGAGGTTTGCCTAGAAGCAGCCACCCTTGAAAGAGTGCGTAATAGCTCACTAGTCAAGCGGTCTTGCGCCGAAAATGAACGGGGCTAAGCGATGTACCGAAGCTGTGGGATTAACTAAACATTAATCGGTAGGGGAGCGTTCCGTGGTAGGAAGAAGCAGTAGCGGCGAGCAGCTGTGGACGAAACGGAAGTGAGAATGTCGGCTTGAGTAGCGCAAACATTGGTGAGAATCCAATGCCCCGAAACCCTAAGGGTTCCAGAGCCAGGTTCGTCCACTCTGGGTTAGTCGGGACCTAAGGCGAGGTCGAAAGGCGTAGTCGATGGACACAGGGTCAACAATCCCTGACTAATGTACTGGAGCATTGCTAGGGACGCATGAAAGATAGCCACACCCTGATTGGTTTGGGAGGAGTTTACGAACTCCGAGTGGGGAAGGATAGTGCCAAGAAAAGCTAGGAATGTGATGAAAGTAGATTACCCGTACCCGAAACCGACACAGGTAGGGAGGTTGAGAATACCAAGGGGCGCGAGATAACTCTCTCTAAGGAACTCGGCAAAATGGCCCCGTAACTTCGGAAGAAGGGGTGCCAGCGAGAGCTGGTCGCAGTGAAGAGATCCAGGCGACTGTTTACCAAAAACACAGGTCTCCGCGAACTCGAAAGAGGAAGTATGGGGGCTGACGCCTGCCCAGTGCCGGAAGGTTAAGGAAGTTGGTCAGTGGTAACATGAAGCTGACGACCGAAGCCCCGGTGAACGGCGGCCGTAACTATAACGGTCCTAAGGTAGCGAAATTCCTTGTCGGGTAAGTTCCGACCCGCACGAAAGGCGTAACGATCTGGATGGTGTCTCAGAGAGAGACTCGGCGAAATAGGAATGTCTGTGAAGATACGGACTGCCTGCACCTGGACAGAAAGACCCTATGAAGCTTTACTGTAGCCTGGAATTGTGTCCGGGCTTCGCTTGCGCAGGATAGGTGGGAGACGAAGAGATATTCCTTGTGGGGGATATGGAGTCAACGGTGAGATACCACTCTGGCGAAGCTAGGATTCTAACTTGCTACCGTTATCCGGTAGAAGGACAGTTTCAGGTGGGCAGTTTGACTGGGGCGGTCGCCTCCTAAAAGGTAACGGAGGCGCGCAAAGGTTCTCTCAGCACGCTTGGAAACCGTGCGGCGAGTGTAAAGGCATAAAGAGAGCTTGACTGCAAGACCGACAAGTCGAGCAGGTACGAAAGTAGGCCTTAGTGATCCGACGGCGCAGAATGGAATGGCCGTCGCTCAACGGATAAAAGTTACTCTAGGGATAACAGGCTGATCTCCCCCAAGAGTCCACATCGACGGGGAGGTTTGGCACCTCGATGTCGGCTCATCGCAACCTGGGGCGGAAGTACGTCCCAAGGGTTGGGCTGTTCGCCCATTAAAGCGGTACGTGAGCTGGGTTCAGAACGTCGTGAGACAGTTCGGTCCATATCCGGTGCAGGC
This sequence comes from Aliinostoc maniaoense, assembly GCF_058172895.1. Classification (NCBI taxonomy): domain Bacteria; kingdom Bacillati; phylum Cyanobacteriota; class Cyanophyceae; order Nostocales; family Nodulariaceae; genus Aliinostoc; species Aliinostoc maniaoense. The sequence goes on from NZ_CP187952.1 coordinate 2,068,744, forward strand.
GTAAGAACATTGAGAGGATTCCTCCTTAGTACGAGAGGACCGGGAGGAACGAACCGCTGGTGTACCAGTTATTGTACCAACAGTAGACGCTGGGTAGCCAAGTTCGGAGCGGATAACCGCTGAAAGCATCTAAGTGGGAAGCCCACCTCAAGATGAGTGTTCTCACTACGAAAAGTAGGTAAGGTCACGGGCAGAACACCCGTTCATAGGCTCTAAGTGGAAGTGCAGTAATGTATGTAGCTGAGGAGTCCTAACAGACCGAGGGCTTGACCTCATAATCATTGGCAATTCGCGTTTCTTGCAGTCTTCAGGGTTTCTGAATGGGTGACAGTTGTTTGATAACTGATAACTGCTCACTGTTCACTGTCTTTCCTGGTGCTTATGGCGCGGTGGAACCACACTGATCCCTTCCCGAACTCAGAGGTGAAACGCTGCTGCGGCTACGATAGTTGGAGGGTTGCCTCCTGCCACAATCGCTCAGTGCCAGGTTTTTATTTTATAAATTTAACCCCTTCATATTAATTTATGGAGGGGTTAAATTTTTGGAGATTTCAATTCCAGAATAATAGAAAACCCGCCTAGGCGGGATTACACACAACAACACTATGAACAATGAAAAATTGACCTTAGCTAAAATACTTCAGTTCAGCTTCTAATTGCCGAATTAGCCTTTGATCACCATTAGCTTTAGCTACTTCTAAGCGATGCTCGATGTTTCTTTGAATATTTTGTTTGTGTACTTCCTTAGACGCACTCATGGCTCTGAGCCTATTTTGTCCCATAGTGGTTAACCTCTGTAATTTTTTTCTTTATATCTGTTATTACTAACATAGCACAAATTTCGTAGTCTTTGTTACAGAAATTTTTAATTTAATATACATTTACCTTGATTCTTATGTTGCAAAATCTGGTAAATCACCCACTTTTGACCCTGTTAAGCGATTTTGGCGATCGCGATGTTTATGTGGCGGTAATGAAAGGGGTGATTGCCCAAATCAACCCAAAGTTGCAGATGGTGGATTTGATGCACCATGTTCCAGCCCAAAATATTGCTGTGGCGAGGTTTTGTTTGATGAATGCTTGTCCCTATTTCCCCCCAGGAACAGTACATCTAGGAGTGGTAGATCCAGGGGTGGGGAGTCAAAGAAAGGCGATCGCTGTACAATTTGCAGGAGGGTTTTTGGTAGGGCCTGATAATGGCTTATTTAGTGGTGTATTGGCACAAAATCCAGCTATTGCAGCCGTTGAACTCACTAATCCCCAATATTGGAGAACTCCTCAGCCTAGCAAGACTTTCCACGGTAGAGATATTTTTGCACCTGTGGCGGCTCATCTGGCTAGTGGTGTTGCACTACAACAACTAGGACAAGCAATTGATCCAGCTAACTTAGTAAAAATTAACGTTAACCAGTGCGATGAAACAACAACTGGTGTTGTGGGCTGTATTCAATATATAGATCACTTTGGCAACTTAGTGAGTAATATTCCAGAGAGTTATGTGCATGGGAAAAAATGGTGTGTGCAAGTTCAGGGCGTAATGATTCTAGGCTGTCAAACTTACAGTGATGTTGCGGTTGGGGAGGTGACGGCTTTAGTGGGGAGTCATGGCTGGGTAGAAATTGCTATTAATGGGGGTAATGCACATTTGCAGATGCAAATTAATTTGTATCACACATTGGAAGTTGTTTTTTTGGATAACTACCAGAATAGTTATTCCTAGTTGCTCATAGTACAATTGGCCTGTCAGCTAATAGTCTTGGCTGATGTTTGGAAAAATGAAAACTGGATTTTGATTGTTCTATGACTACGCCAACAGTGTCACAACCAGAAGTTTATCAAGGTCAGTTTGGGGAGTTTACAATTACTCAAAGCGATCGCACAGGTGTAATTATCTATCGTGCTGGGTTAATGGTAGCTGCATTGAGCTTTGCGATCGCCAGTGCTTTAGTATTGTTTAACCATCAATTAAGTTTTATTCCAGCACTTACCCCTTTGTATACTTGCTTTAGTTTAGCTCTGGGTGTGAGTTTATTAACAATCCATATTTATATGGCATCGTTGCATAGATTATTGCAAGTATTTTGGTTGATTGGTAGTATTTCTGCATTGGTCATAGGGCATTATGATAGTCAACCCTTGGCGATTACCGTTTACAATCAACCACTAACCTTATTTGGTGTGGGGTTTACCTTCGCTGCTTTGACAGGAATTTATTTTAAAGAAGCATTTTGCTTTAATCGTCCAGAAACTAAAGTTTTAACGGTCATAGTCCCTCTGCTATTATTAGGGCATTTATTTGGGATTTTACCTATTCAAGCCGAACAATTTTTGCTAGCAACTTGGGCAATTTTATTTTTAGCATTTGCTGTGCGTAAAGCAATACAAGCAATTCCTCCTGATATTGGTGACAAGTCTGTGTTTAGTTATTTAAAACACAAGTCATCGGTCAGCGTTTAATGCTCAGAAAACATCGTTTATCTAAAAAACACTCGAAAATTAGGTTATTTAAGCGTCAAGAAGTTTGGATACCCACCTGGCAAGGGTGGGTATTTACACTGTCTTTAATTGTATATTTAATATTATTCACTATCACTAATTTGCATCCATTCCTGGCTGTGAATACGCCACTGAAATCAGCAGACGCATTAGTGATAGAAGGCTGGATACCAGATTATGCGATTCAACAAGCTGTAAATGAATTTAATTCTAGTAGTTATCAAATGATTATTACTACTGGGGGTAATTTAGAAAAAGGCACATATCTAACTGGATACAAGAATTTTGCAGAAGTTGCAGCAGCTACTTTACGAAAGATTGGTGTGGATGCAGACAAGATATTGGCGATTCCTACACCGCCAGTTTTAAAGGACAGAAGCTATATATCTGGAATCGAAGTACGCAAGTGGATTGCTCAATCAAAATTGGGGATTAAATCTATTAATCTTGTGTCTTGGGACGCTCATGCTCGTAGGAGTTGGCTAATTTTTCAAAAAGTGCTTTCTCCAGAAATTAAGGTGGGTATAATTGCACCGGAAAGTCAAGGGTACAATCCTCAACAATGGTGGATTTATAGTGAAGGTGTCCGCACAGTAATTAATGAGTTAATTGCTTATATTTATGCTGTTTTATTCACTATCATCAGCACTATTCCTCCTCTATGATATTATTTTCTAGATACTGTAAGTAGAACGGTGTAAATAATTAAAGGTTTGTAGTAAGGACTTCAGTCCTTATGAGAGGACTAAAGTCCTTACTACGAACTAAATACATTTTTTTTACATTACTTCATATAGTTTGGTTTTTTCAAGTCGTTCTACTTAAACCCAACTCTAGGAGTTGTTTATGCAGAAACTCGCGCACTTGTTCATCTGGTTCGTGTTCGGCTCTGTCGCGTAATAGTGGTATTGTCTGGGGATAGTCAAGGTAATGTTCAATGATGATTTCTAGTGCTACTTGTCGGGGGTTATGTTGAAAGTTGTACTCACGGATAAAGGGATCATGAATAGCACAGTGGTAGAATACCTGAAATATTTCGGAGTTATCTGGAAACCCTTTAGCTAATTCTTGCAAAGCGGTTTGTCGGACATCTGCATACTTGTCAGAGGTAGCACGTTTGGTCAGGATGGAAAGGGTTTCAGAATCATGGGGAAATCCTGTAGCTAATTCTTGTAATGCGGCTTGGCGTACATCTGGATATTTCTCAGATTTAGCACATTTTTTGAGAATGGGGAGAGTATCGGGGTGATGATGGAAACCCCTGGCTAATTCTTGGAGAGCTGTTCGGCGTACAGATTCGTTATTATCAGTAATAGCCCGTTGTTTGAGGATGCTGAGGGTATCAGGGTCATTTTTGAAGTTTCTGGCTAATTCTTGCACTGCGGCGCGGCGAACATCGGAATAGGTATCAATAACGGCTCGTTGTTTGAGGATGATAGGTGTATCAGAATCATCTTTGAAGCTTTTTGCTAATTCTTGAACTGCGGCGCGGCGCACATATTTATCCTCGCTAACCGTGGCGTGGTGTTTCAACCAGGGGAGGGTATGGGGGTCATCTTTGAAGTTTCTGGCTAATTCTTGGACTGCGGTTTGGCGGACATCGGAATATTGGTCAGCGATCGCAGTTTGTTTCAAAATAGAGAGAGTATCTGGCTCATCTTTATAACCTTTGGCTAATTCTTGTACGGCTGCTTGTCGCACATATTCATTCTCGTCAGCTGTGACAGCTTGTTTGAGGATAGTTAAAATCTCAGGATCATCTTTAAAACCTTTGGCTAATTCCTGGATGACAGCTTGGCGCACCATCCAATCTTCACTGGTGGCGCATTTTTTCAACCAAGGGAGAACATTGGGGTCATCTTTGAAACCCCTAGCTAATTCTTGCACGGCAGCTTGGCGTACAGTCCCATATTGATCGACTGTGGCGCGTTTTTTCAGCCAAAATAAGGTACTGGGGTTATCTTTAAAACCCCTGGCTAATTCTTGAATTGCTACTTGTCTGACATATTCACTATGATCTGCGATCGCGCGTTTTTGGAGAATAGACAGGGTATCATGGTCATCTTTGAAACCCTTGGCTAATTCCTGTACAGCAGCTTGGCGCACAGTCCAATCATTATCGCTGGTGGCGTGTTGTTTCAACCAAGGGAGAGTATCAGGATCATCTTTAAAACCTCTGGCTAACTCTTGCAACGCTGCACGACGCACATAATCATTATTATCAGCTGTGGCTAATTGTTTGAGCCAAGGTAAAGTTTCTGGGTCATCTTTCCAAGTTGTCGCCACACAAACCACAGCTTTTGTGCGAATTTCTTGAACTAGCTGAGTTTCTTCTGCGTCTAAATAAGGTTGGTAATAATATTCCAAGTCATATTTAGTTAAAGCTTTAATTTTTTCCAGTAATTTTGTAGATACTGAAGCTACTAGCAGGCGATTTCTCACTTCTGCTAGACATTTAGCGGCTAAAAATAAGTTAATAAATTTTTCTTGTTCACCATTTTGAGCCATTAAGTAATCAATGATTTCACACACAAATCTCGGCTCAATCATACCAATAATTAAGCGTAATACCTCATGCCAAGTTTCATCTTGCCAGTGTTTACCAAATACCTCACAATTGAGTCCCTTAATCGATAAAACTTGAATTTCTTTAAACTGCCAGACAAATTCCCACGCACAAAAATATTCCAAAAAAGTGCGATGCACGAAAGCATAGTAATCTGCACCGACAAAACACAGCATAAAGTTGCGAATCCTGAGTTGATTCATCATTACTCTAGCAGCTTTTGTTGGTTGTTCAAATTCCAGATTTTTAAGATAACGAGTTAAGATTTTCTCTAAATCTTTGGCACTAATTAAATTACCGACTAAACCCTTAGCACTGGTTTGCATATGATAGGCAACTTGCCGTAACATCGCCTGTTTATCTTTATAATCAATGATTTTGGGATCTAGGCGAGAATCTTCTACTAAAGCCCTTTCTACATCCCATTGATGTAGTAGTACCCGTGATGCTTGCTCGTATAATGTGGCTCTATCTCTGGGTAATTCTTGGTTGCGGTTGAGAATTGCCATCATTGTTAATAATAGCGGATTTCCTGCTAATTCAGTGATGGCTTTTGAGGTATCAATTGCCCTTTGTAATCTTTCCTTTTTTCTTAATCTATCGAGGGGATCTTTAAAGTTTAGTTCATGCCAACGGTGAATAAAATCTTGGATTTGTTCTGCTTCTAACTCTTGAATCATGAAATGCCGAAATTCTGCATCCCGTAAACGTTGGGGTTTATAGCCAATTACACGAGAAGTCACAATGACTCTAACATTAGGATATTCGTTCGTAAAACGATGAATATCGGTGATCACATCATCGCGCTTGCCAATATCAAATACTTCATCTAAACCATCAAACATGACTAAAGCATTACCAGCTTTGAGTTGTTCGTGGAGTTTATTTTGATTGAGATGGTGAACTATACCACTACATTGATGAAAAAATTCTAAGAAGTTATGACATTCATGATTTTCGCGTCTGCGGATATAGGTACGTAACTCAATTAATAAGGGAATTGGTGAGGAAACTACATTATTCAGTGGTGTTTCTGCCCAATTTAAGGCTAAAAATTGCAATAATGTTGATTTACCCGATCCAGGATCTCCGAGAATAACTATATATTTATAAGTTTGGGTTTCGTTGATAATATCTAAGACGGAAGTAGTGGGTTGTGCAAAATAAATTTGCTTGTAGTATTCTAGAGTTTCTGAGGTAATTTCTTCATCTAGTTGTTTACTGTCTCGTAGTCGTTTGAGATGTTCTTTCGGTAGTTCGTGTACTTGGGGTAATACCTGATGCACTTCCCGGATTTGTTGAGGAATAAACATCCGCCATAACTTTAATTCGTTGTAGGCGTAACCAGTCGTGTCTAAACTATCTAATTTGAGATTACCGTAGCGTTCGCGTAGTCCCTCTTGGTATTTTTTCAGGTCAAAATCTGGCGTAATACCTTTAATTTCTAGTAGGTTATTGTTTAAGGATTCTAAATATTGGGAATCTAGAATGGGACGTAATTGATCTGATTCCCGAATAATGGCTTTGACTTTTTTAAGATAACGTTTCGCTAATCTTTCCCAATCGAATTGTTGGGGAAGACGAGGTAAATTCATTTCATGCCATGTATTAGCTAAAATTTTAGCATTTATGGTTTGACAATTGGGTTGAAAAGGTTCACCAAGAATTTGTTTGATAGATTTATTGGTGAGAAATTTCTTTAAAACTTGATTATATTTTTGCAGTTCTGTTTCATCTAAGTCTGCATCTTCTAATTCTTGCTGCATTAATTGCAAGAACTCTTTTAAGGCTTTCCCTGCCGCAATGTCGATATCTTCTGGTTGGAGTTGCTGTAAAATGTTGCTAGGAATACTTTTTAATAAGTCTTTCGCCCAGTCTTTGGCAGCATCTTTGGCTAATTCTTCAAAGATGGATTTAAAAGCAAATCCGACAGCTTGAGTTATACCCCAAACGGCTAACCAATCTAACATCATGTTTGTGTTGGTTGAGGTTTTGATTTTGAGTATATCTAAGAGATAAGGAAATGGCTGTGGATTTTAAGATAATTGCAGAAAGGAATGTTGAGAGGATTTTAAACGCAGAGGGGAGGAAGGTAAGCGCAGCGAAAAGTTCTGGAGGAGGGTTTCCCGCCGTAGGAAACTTTTCAAGAGAGAGGTACGCGGAGAATTGAGGGTGAATTACCATAGTTGATATTCTTTTGATTCTATTAGGTGATGGTTATTAGGTACGGCTTGGGTAAATTTTTGTTCTATGGCGGCTAAATCTTCTGAGGGTATGGCTTGCCATTGTGCTTGAGTTTCCCAACGAATAATCAATGTTACTTCTGTGGGATCTTGGGGGTTAAGCCATACTTCTTTACCTAAGAAACCTGGATACTTAGCTAAGGCGGTTGTCCAAATGGCTGCATCGTGTTGGAGATAATTTTCTCGTGTCTCAGGAGCAACTTTAAACTTAAGAAATTCTATAACCATACTGTTTCACCCCGTGTGTTCGCCAATTTGCCAAAATAGAGTTGTAGGCTAGAGTAACTAAACTTCCAGCATAGCTTGATTGCACTCACTTACAAGCAAAGATCAGCTGGTTTGAAATAAGTAACAGGAAGGAAGTATGGACAGCAACAACTGGTTGCAGCAACTCATGATGCTTGGTATTGGGACAACTTCTCTGGTGGCGGAGAAACTGAAGGAAGTTGGCGATGAATTGGTGAAGGATGGCAAGCTGAATCCTGAGCAAGCAAAAACTGTGATGGATGACATTGTAGAGCATTTAAAGTCTGAGCAGGGAACTTGGGAGGTGCAAATGCAACGACAAATGCGGAATATGATGCAGGATTTGGGTGTGGCGCGTCAGTCGGAGGTGGATGAACTGCGGGGAAGAATTGACCGCTTGGAACGTCAAGTGAGAGATTTAGAGAATAAGCTTTGGCGTTAGGATCAGCTTGTGTTTTAAACTAATTTTGTCCTGTTGGTAATTTTGATTGCCAAACTATCCCTGTTGGGAGGGCTAATTTTGAAAGCAATTTTACTCAGCGTGGGTATCATGCTGGTCTGTGTTGTAGTTTTAGTGTTGTCACAAATTGGCGGTAAGCAGGAATCTGCTATTGCTGGGACTGTGATTACAACTACTCCACCAGTAGCCACAAGCGTTAAAGAAAACAATACCTTAATAGCGAGCAATGATATGTCTGATGCTGCCAATGCCATTACTACCCCTTCTGGTTTAAAGTATGTAGAACTAGAAGAAGGAACTGGTGCAACCCCTAGCAAGGGGCAAACGGTGACAGTACATTACACCGGTACTTTAGAAGATGGTACTAAATTTGATAGTTCCCGCGATCGCAATCGTCCCTTTAGTTTCACCATTGGCGTTGGTCAAGTGATTCAAGGTTGGGATGAAGGACTCAGCACGATGAAAGTCGGTGGTCGTCGTCAATTAATCATCCCCCCAGAATTAGGCTATGGTTCTCGCGGTGCAGGTGGCGTAATTCCCCCTAACGCTACCCTGTTGTTTGATGTGGAATTATTAGGGGTGAAGTAGATTATTAGGGGTGTAGGGGTAGGCTGTTGACTTTGTTGAAATTTGGGCGGTTTTTAGTAATTTTGTACGCGATGTTTAATTTGTGCCTCAAAGCCTTCTCAAAACACAGTTTCAGCCATCGTAACTACGCACATTTTTTGCATGGACAAAATCCCAAAAAAGGTACAGAGTCAACAGCCTAGTGTAGGGGTGTAGGGGTGTAGGGGTATAGGGGTAAAATCCAATACCCAATGCCCCATGCCCTATGCCCCATGCCCAATTCCCAATGCCCAATACGTAAAATGTCTAAAAATCCTTCCCACAATTCTCTATTTTCTCTCAATTCTCAACAAGAAAAATGGCAGCAGCGCATAGCGCAGGTTGCACTTCGGTTTAATAAACAGTATCAAAATCAGCCTTTTGAATTACCCGAAGAAGTGCAGGCGATGCCTATATTTCAAGAATGGAAATCGGGACTGTTGACGGGAAGAATTGTTTCGTCGTTTTGGGAAATTGCCAAACCCCAAAAAAATCAGCACTGTTTGGATATTGGTTGCGGTGTTAGCTTTTTGATTTATCCTTGGCGTGATTGGCAGGCGTTTTTTTACGGTCAAGAAATTAGTAATGTGGCGCGAGATACTTTAAATTCTCGTGGTTCACAGTTAAATTCTAAATTATTTAAAGGAGTGGAATTAGGGGCAGCCCATCAATTAAATTATGATGCAGGGACATTTGATTTAGCGATCGCTACCGGATTTAGCTGTTATTTTCCCCTAGAATATTGGAGTGCTGTCCTCACAGAAGTCAAGCGCGTATTAAAGCCCGGTGGATTATTTGTATTTGATATTCTCAACCCCGAACATCCGTTAGCAGAAGATTGGGCGGTATTAGAAACTTATTTAGGTGCAGAAGTATTTTTAGAACCTGTGGCTGAGTGGGAGAAAGCCATCAAAACATCTGGAGCAAAAATTGTCACCCGATTAACGGGAGAATTATTTGATTTATACAAGATAAAATTTTAATTTTGAACTGATTCATTATCAGAAGTTAATTCCTACTTTCGTGATAAAAAAGCTTTTAAATCTCCGCCAGTTTGCCTTTACAACTTTCCATTGTTGTAGGGTATGCAGCAGAATCAAAGCCAAAAATGTATAGGCTATCCAAAAATGAATGCTTCTACCTAAATCTACTAAACTAGAGTTTTGTGGAAAAAAATCAGGTAACTTCAACCAAAAAAAACTGACATTATTACTGCGATAAGAATTAGAAAAAAAGAACCCACTGACTGGAACTGCAAACATCAATATATAAAGGACAGTATGCAGGATAAATTTACGTGTCCATTCAGGAGTAAATCTAGGCAAATTTTTAGTGTATTTTCGCCACCATACCCGCAACAAAACTAAAATCCGCCAAGTGAGTAAAGCTAATACCAAAGCACCTATTGATTTATGAAAATCATATAATTCTGATCTAAAAAAAGTTCCACGGGATAGACGCGCCATACCTGAACCAGTGATAAATAAAACTAAGTAACAGACAAACATGATCCAATGTACAGACATGAGTTGCTTAAACGCAGAATTAACCCTAGCTTTCTTAACTACTGATGTTAAATTCATATCAATACAAGTGATTTTGTTATAGTTTTACCTTGCAGTTTGATGAGGCTTTTTTACTGTTTTTTGGTTAGGTAGGTTAATTAAATGAGTAATGAGTAATGAGTAATGAGTAATGAGTAATGAGTAATGAGTAAATACCCATTAGTTATTACTTCACAAATAATCTTAATATATCTTATCTTATTGTGATAAGCAAATTACAATTGCTAACTTAAGTGCTGGATAATTTTACGGGTGCGATCGCACTTTGGTATGATTGGAAATTCCCCCTGCCCCCTGCCCCCTGCTCCCTTGCCTAAACCGTGATAGAATATTGTTGGAGATTATGGGTTTTTTTGAGAACTCACTACAGAAAATCCCCGGCGAGTCGGACGAATATTAGCTAACTCTACATTAAAAGTAACTTTATCGCTTTTTTCCCCGCTTTTCGCTGCTAAAGTCCAGCTACCAGGACTTAAGTACCAAAATGTAGATTTACCTTGACTATCTAGCTTTTCTCCATTTAGCCACCACTCTACAGAATTAGATGGATTTCCGGCTAATTTAAATTCTAATTTTTGTTGTCCTTCTCCACCCGGATATAACAAGAACACATCACCATTATGGGGAGATACAATCCTCAATTTATCAGCAACTAAACTTGATGACGGCTGTTTTGCTAGCCATTCGTTATACTCTGAAGGTAAATTAAAATCTTGCTGATTTTCGTAGGCAATTTTATCTTGAGGATAAAAATATTCTTGCACCACAGAGTTACATTCTGGTGTTGGTTTTAACCCAGAAATAGCACAGATAGGTAGTTTAATTAAACCTGCTGGAGAGGGAAAAGCGGCTGGCTCTTGGCGTTCGTGCAGGTGTAACATGATACGCTGCCATAGCGGTGCTGCACCCATCACTCCTGACACTTGGCGCATCGGTTCACCGTTAAAATTTCCTACCCAAGTTGCAACGGTGTAGTCGGTAGTGTAGCCGACTGTCCAAGTATCGCGGTAGTTGGAGGAAGTTCCAGTCTTTACAGCTACGGGGAAGGGCAAGTTTAATACTGAGTCTACACCAAAAGCAGTGGCACGGGCATGATTATCACTGAGCATATCGGTGATGAGTTGCCATGTAGTGGGATTTGGGGTTAAGGGAATTGGGTTAACGGAATGGGGAAGGGTGGTTACTAACGGGGTGGTTTTTCCTTGTTGGGCTAGGGCGACGTAGGCTTGGGCGAGTTCCCAGAGGGTGACTTCACCACTACCGAGTGTTAAACCTAAACCGTAATATTCTGGGGTTTGTTTGAGGTGGGTAAAGCCGAGTTGATGCAGACGTGTTAAGAAAGATGGTACGCCGACTTTTTCTAAAACGCGCACGGCTGGTATATTGAGAGAATTGGCTAAAGCGATGCGGACTCTGACAGGGCCGAGGAATTTTTCGGTGTAATCTGTGGGACTATAAAGTTGTGCGCCGGGAATAGCGTAATGGGTGGGGACATCTGCCAAGATGGTGTTTGGACGAATTGCACCTGTTTCTAAAGCCAACTCATACACAAACGGCTTGAGGGTAGAACCGGGTTGACGTAAAGCCTGTACACCGTCGTTGCGTCCTAGTTTAGCTTCGTTAAAGTAATCAGGTGAACCAACATAAGCTAAAACCTCCCCCGTATGGTTGTCAATTACCAAAGCCGCCGCATCATTGACATTGTTAGCGGTAAGGCTAGAAATAACCTGCTGTACTTGCGCTTCTACAAATTGTTGTAAAGGTTTATCTACAGTAGTGCGAACAGGGGAAGTAATTTCAGTCTGGGATGGCTGACTGGCTAACCAAAATAAAAAATGAGGTGCGGCGAAAATTCCTCTTGTGCGTGACTGAAAGACGACGTTTTCCGTGAGGGTTTTTTCAGCTATTGGCTGAGTAATATATCCATCCTGCACCATGCGGTTAAGCACATATTTTTGTCGTTGCTTGAGTCTTTCCCCATGCTGTAACGGATCAAAATAAGTAGGATTATTAGGAATAGCAGCCAGTAGACTAGCTTGGGCAATATTTAAATCACTAGCGGGAATAGAAAAATAAGTTCTAGCGGCAGCTTCTACACCGTAGATATTACCGCCCATTGGCAGACGATTAATATATGCAGACAAAATTTCATCTTTATTCATCCCGGCTGCTAACCGCCAAGCCAACCACACCTCATGCAATTTCCCCGAAAAATTCCGGGGAGACGGTGCTAACATCCGTGCCAACTGCATAGTAATAGTAGAAGCACCAGAGACAATTTTTTTCTGACGAATAGCATCTTGGCTAGCGCGGATAATAGCTTTGATATCCAACGCACCATGATGATAGAAACTACCATCCTCCGCCGCTAAAATTGCCTGAATAAACTGCGGTGAAACTTCCTTAAGTGGTACAACTGCCGTATGTTCTTGGTCACGAGTGAGGATTGTACCTAATGGTAAACCATTGCGATCGCTAAATTCCAAAGCCAACTGATTTTGTCTAATATCAGCAGCACGAATTGGTGCAAAATAAGGCAACAATCGCACAAATAAGCACATCAACAAAACAGCTAAAACCACCTTAATACTTTTACGCCGTCTAAATTGTTGTGTAATCTTCCGCCGCCAAACCTTTACCCTATTCATCACACAATTAAATACTATTTCATCTCAAATAACTACACATCCAGCTTTCAACTTAACGTTTTCCCACCCAATTAATTTACAAAAATTCATCAAAACCAAACAATTAAAAATTGTAATCATTTCAGGAAACAATCCTACAAAATTGGTTATCCATATAAATAATGTATAAAACTCATCCTCTTTTCCTTTGCGTCTTTGCGCCTCTGCGCGAAACAAATCTTATCCTAAATCACCTACCCAGCATGATTATAAAAACCCTCATGCGATTCCTACTAATCCTTACCCTCACAATAGGAATCGCATCCTGTAACTTCATTGGCATATCATCAAAACAACAACTTCCTACCGTCAAAGCACTCACCCCCCCCAATTTACCAGATTGGATTGAACAAATTAGCCCCATAGGTAACGCCAAACCCCTCAACCAAATTCGCATTCGTTTCAAAGAACCATTAATTCCCGTCGAACAACTAGACACCCCCGAACAACAAAACCTGTTACAAAAATTTGCACTTTGGCCACCCTTACCCGGACAATTTCGCTTTTTAACACCCCGTATGGTAGGCTTTCAACCAGAACAAGCCCTACCCCAAGCCACCAGATTACAAGTTACCCTCAAAGCAGGTTTAGCAGACTTAAAAAATCATCGCCTAGACAAAGATTTAGCATGGACATTTAACACAGAACCAATTGAAATCACAAATTTACCAGGTGTAAACCCTGTAGAAAAAGCCGAAATTCAACCAGTAGACTTACAACCAAAACTGCAATTTACCTCAAACACAGAACTTAACTTAGCTTCCGTACAAGAACATCTCCAATTAATTCCCGAAGGTAAAAATAAAGGAATTAATTTCAAATTAGCTTTAACCAAAGACGAAGCCACAAAAACAACAGAAGCATCAGAAAAATTTGACCCCTCAACCCGCAATTGGGTATATGATTTATTTCCCCAGCAAAACTTAGATAAAGCCACCAATTACCGCCTCGTATTTTCCCCTGGTATCTTACCTGCAACGGGTAACTTACCAACAGAAAAAGAATTTGTCAGTAAAATAGCCACCTATTCACCTTTAAAATTTCAAGAAATTCATTTTTACGGACAACCAGACGCAGGCGGAACTTATGGCAGATTTGTTAAAGGTACTCCCCAACTAGAATTTAATAATATATTAATTGCCGATTCAGCTAGGGAAAATATTAAAATTGAACCCGCACCACGAGATATTTCTAGACTGTTGCAAATTGGTGAAGAAGATAGATATGTCACTATCAACCCTTATGCTTTAAATCCAGCTACCAATTACACAATTACTATTGGCAAAGATTTAAAAGATAAGTTTGGACAAACATTGAGTAAACCTGTCACCCTGAAATACAATACTGGTGATTTAGCAGGCGATATTTGGACACCATCGGATTTACATATTTTTCCATCCGGGCAGAATTTACAACTCAATATTAGTACAGTTAATCTCCCAGAATCCCAATATAAAGCCGCTTATCAAGTAGTACAACCTACAGATTTAGTTTACGTCAGAGGTGCTTATCCCCAAGGGAATAATACTGATTTATTACCTAAACCTACTGCATGGGAAAACTTTAAAGTTGCCAATAAGAAAAATCAGCAAGTTGATGTCACTGTACCACTACGAGAAAAGCTTGGTGCTGCTACAGGAATGTTAGCCTATGGTGTACAGGCACGCACAAATAAATATCAAGATAATGGTAAAGAACTGTGGCGAGAACCTACAATTTACGGCTTAGTACAATTAACCAATTTAGGTGTATTTAGCCAATGGTTTCCTGAATCTGCTTTGATTCGTGTTAATCATCTCAGTGATGGTTCGCCTGTGCAAGCTGCACCAATTGAAATTTATCAATTAAGATTTGAGGCGAAATATCGTGATCCGGTGCAACCTTGTGCTACAGGTAAAACAGATAATGATGGTAATTTAAGACTGCAACTGTCAGATTTACAATCATGTTATACAACTAATAAAAAGTTTGTCAAATCACCAGAATTATTAGTAGTTGCCCGTGAAAATCAAGATTGGACATTTACTAAAACCGAAGAATATAGCGGTGTTTATGGTTATGGAATTGATGCAGGTTGGGCAGATAATCAACCAGTATCTCGTGGGGTGATATTCTCAGATAGGCAGTTATATCAACCAGGAGAAAAGGCGGCTTTCACTGGTTTTGCAGATTATTTAGTCAATGGTGCTATCCAGCAAGATAAAAATGCACCATATCAATTAACTCTGGTAAATCCCGATGGACAGAAGACAGATTTAGGTAAGAAAAATACAAATGAATTTGGGACGTTTTCTCTAGAGTTACCAATTAATAAAACTCAAAAATTAGGCTATTACAATATCCAAGCTAAAGGTAAAGATGGGAGAGAAATTTCTGGTGAGTTTCGCGTAGCTGAATTTAAACCCCCGAATTTTAAAGTTGAACTCGATTTAGACAAAGAATTTGCTTTAGTTGGCGAACAAGTAGAAGCGAAAGCAGCGAGTAATTATTTATTTGGCGCGCCTGTGGAGGGAGGAGAAGCCAAGTATTTTATCACTCGTCGCCAAGAGAATTTCATCCCGAAAGGTTGGGAAGAATTTAGTTTTGGTAGACAATGGTTTTGGCCTGAAGAAAGTCCTGCTGTACCCAGTGATGTTTTAGAAACTAACACCAAATTAGATGCACAAGGGACAACCAGTCAAACGGTAACAGTAGCGAAAGATTTACCCTATCCCATGACTTACCGTGTAGATGTGCAAGTTGCAGATGTTTCTAACTTATCTGTGGCTAATTCTAAATCTTTTACAGCTTTACCAAGTAACCGTCTCATTGGTTTGAAAACGAATTTCATTGCTAATGCTGGTAAAGAATTTCCGGTAGAAGTAATTGTCACTGAACCTACAGGAAAACCAATTACTAATCAACGGGTGCGGCTAGAATTACAACAGATGAAATATAGTAGTGTGACGCAAGTAGTTGAAGGAAGTAACACAGCTAAAAATCAAGTTGAATATAAAACAGTCGCACAGACTGAAGTGTTATCAGCAGACAGTCCGAAAATTGTCAAATTAACACCAACTGAATCAGGTACATACCGTATTCGCGCTAACTTTAGTAATACTCAAGAAGAACTGACAGCCACAGATAGCCAGATTTGGGTGACAGGAAATAACTCTGTTTATTGGGGTTCAGAAGAACAAAATCGCTTAGAAGTTAAGTTAGATAAAAAAGAATATCAACCTGGTGAAATTGCTACCGCATTAATTCAATCTCCCTACGCAGACGCAGAGTTATATTTTGCCGTCATTAAAGATAAACCCCTGTATCAACAACTAACAAAAGTTTCCGGTGGCGCACCACAAATTCAGTTTCAAGTTACGCCAGAAATGTTACCGAATGCAGCAGTTGAAGCTGTGTTAGTTAGACAAGGGAAACCTATTAGCCAAGTAGAAGTAGGAAGTTTAGATAAATTAGTTAAAATTGGGTTTACACCTTTCAAAGTCAACTTGCAAGATAAATATTTAAAAGTGCAAGTTACGCCATTGCAAGCATCACTAGAACCGGGTGCAGACTCAACCGTACAATTAGAACTCAAAGACAACCAAAACAACCCCACCCAAGGACAATTAACTGTGATGGTGGTGAATGAAGCAGTATTACAATTATCTGGTTATCGTCCACCAAATTTGGTAGATACAGTTTATGCAGAACAACCCATATCTACCCGCTTCAGCGATAATCGTCCTGATGTGGTGATACAACCCCAAGATGTGGCTAAACCCAAAGGCTGGGGTTATGGTGGCGGTTTTTCCAATAGTGCAGCTAATACCCGTGTCCGCACAGATTTTCAGCCTTTAGCTTACTATAATGCGTCCGTTCTCACCGATGCTAATGGTAAGGCGCAGATAAACTTTAAATTACCCGATGATTTAACGACATGGCGGGTGATGGTTGTCGCTACCGATGGAAATCTCCGCTTTGGGAATGGTGAGGCGACGTTTATCACTACCAAACCACTGCTAACTAATGCCATATTGCCACAATTTGTCCGTCCAGGCGATCGCATCTTAGCCGGTTTATCTGTCACCAATAACACTGGCACTTCAGGAAACTTAACAATTAACGGTGAACTTCAGGGTAATGTCAAATTTGCCCAGAAAAACCCCAACACCACCAATTTACAAACCAAAACCGAGTCAGCAACTCAAGCTTATCGCTTTCCAATGGTGGCGGAAAATGTCGGTGTAGCGCAAGTCCGCTTTACCACCCAGTTAAATAATACAGCCGCCGATGCCTTTGCTGTGCCATTGGAAGTCAAGCCATTAGAAGTTACAGAACAAGTTGTAGAAACCGGCGTAACTGAAAAGCAAGTCAAAATTCCTCTCAATGTTGATAAAAGTGTCTACCCCAATGCTGGCGGTTTAGATATTCAACTAGCGAGTACCTTAATTCCCGAAATCAAAGCACCAGCCAAACAAGTATTAGCAAATGATGATTTACCCTTTGCTGAACCTGCGGCGAGTCAGTTAACAATTGCGGCTAATTTACAAACTTTATCTCAGAAATATAGCCAAACTTTTGCAACATTCAACCCTCAGCAACAGGCAAATCAAGCTATTACTCAATTAGAAAAATTGCAAATCGCCGATGGTGGTTTTGCAGCCTTTCCAGGACAAGAAAAATCAGATCCTTGGGTGTCTGCTTACGCTGCTGAATCTTTAATCCAAGCGCAAAAAGTCTTTCCCAATGCGGTAAATACTGCCATGTTATCCCGCTTAAAGAATTATTTGCAGAAAGTCTTAGCAAATCCCAGACAATATAATTTTTGTATACACCGATTGTGTAGAACTCAACTCCAACTCAATGCTTTAATTGCTTTAGCAGAACTTGGAGATAAACGCAATAGTTTCTTGAATGATATTTATCAACAGCGTAATAGCTTTGATATCGTCACCCAAATCAAACTAGCAAGATATTTATCACAATTCCCAGAATGGCGAGATGAATCACAACAAATGTTGAACCAGTTACAAGAAAATATCTACGAAACTGGACGTACAGCCGTGATTAGCTTACCCCGCAGTTGGGAATGGATGAGTTCAAATACCACAGCACAAGCGCAGGCTTTAAGGTTATTTATCGCCAATCAAAGTAAACCCGAAGTCATCGATAAATTATTCCAAAGTCTGTTAGCACTACGACGGGATGGCACATGGCAAACTAACTATAATAATGCTCAAGCTTTGACAGCATTAGTAGAATATAGCCAACTCCAACCCACACCACCCAACTTTTTAACCACAGTTCAATTAGCAGGTAAAAAATTAGGAGAAAACCGCTTTAATGGATATGAAAATCCTAGTTTACAGCTAAATTTAGCAATGGATAAATTACCTCGTGGTCGTCATGATTTAACACTGCAAAAATCTGGTAATGGTAAACTACATTATTTAGTAGCTTATAGTTACCGTTTACCAGGAAATCAACCAGGAAGATTTAACGGTTTACGGGTGACAAAAGCTATTAGCAAAGTTGGAGAACGCAAGCCTTTACAAAAAACAGGAATTTACGCTTTTGATAAACCATTGAATGTAGACAGTGGACAGGTATTTGATATTGGTTTAGAAATAATTGCAGATCATCCTGTAGATCATGTAGTCATTAAAGATCCATTACCAGCAGGATTAGAAGCCGTAGATCAAAGTTTTCAAACTGCAACAGCCGCCTTACAAGCACAGGCTGATAGTTGGCAACTTGGCTATAGAAATATCTACCGCGATCGCATTATCGCCTACGCTAACCACCTTGAACCAGGAGTTTACAGCCTACACTACTTAGTCCGTTCTGTAACTCCTGGTACATTCCTTTGGCCTGGTGCGGAAGTGCATTTACAATACGCACCGGAAGAATTTGGACGTTCAGCCAGTTCTACCCTGCAAATTGAATAAACTTATTGTATACATCTTGAATATCATGTCCTGTTCATACTTGTGATGTAGCAACTGTTGAACAGGATATGATATCATTGTATGCTGTTATTTAGATAGGCAATTTTCTGACTCGAAAATAGCGATCGCTCACAGAAATAATCGCACCTGTGGCTAAATCCAACTCAAAGCGATTCAATACTTCTGCCAAACATTCATTGATAATTTCGTAACTTTCATTTCCCAATCTAAATAAAATTACACTGGGTAATGTAGCTTTAGTTACTGCTAATAAATAACCAAAATCCAAATCTACTGTTAACAAAATTCGCCCTTCAAACCGAGCTTTTACTAAAATATCATCATCTGCTAATCTTTCTAGACCTTCATCAACTAAATGTACCGCATCATAACCAGCAGATTTGAGCCAATTTACAGTACGTGGTGAGATACCCATGTCTGCTAAAAATTTCATCCAACTTGCTCACCAAGTATGGGAAAGACTTGTTCGCGTGCTAACCATGCAGCATACATCAATGATTGCTGAATATCTTCCGATTCCAAATATGGATAATCTTCTATAATTTCAGCCGCAGTTTTACCATTGGCAACCAAATTTAAAATTAGTGAAACTGGCACTCGCATTCCCCGAATACAAGCTTGTCCACCCATAATCTGTGGGTCAAATGTAATGCGGTCAAATCCTAACATATATTTACTGCTCCTGAGTTAGCTATTTAGGTTAGCGGTCTAATAATTACCCTGTCTAGCCAAATTTTTAAACTTGGTAAATTGCGGATCAAATAGTAATTTGACTGTACCTGTCGGGCCGTTACGATGTTTAGCAACTATGACTTCTGCAATACCGCGATCGGGACTATCAGGATTATAATAATCATCTCGATATAGCATCATAACTAAATCCGCATCTTGTTCAATAGAATTATGAACAATGATATTATTTGCAACAAAATTATGTAACCCAGGAACAGTGAGGTCAAATACTTCTTCCTCTAGACTGTGTTCAATGCCAACTATTTCATCCCAATAAACGTCACTGTTTGCAAGCGCAAATAATTCACTTGATTGAACAATTTTGGCAACTTTTAAAGCTCTTTTACGACTTAAATTTACCTTGTAAAGCGTAGAACCACAATATGACATTCCAAGTTCAGAATGTAATAACCGTGTAGTCACTCCAACAGCTTGCATTGCAGGTACAACGTGTTTTTTCCAAACATCTTTGGGTACTATATCTCTGTTAGTGTTATGAGTGGAGTTTTCTAAATGTTCAGACATTTGTTGTAATGAAGCTAGCTTATACTCTCCTATAGCTCCTACCTTTTGAATAAATAATTCAAGGTCAGGCTTACCAGTAATTTTCACATGATACTGATCTCTACCTTTCCCAATTTGAGGAATTGACTTGAGTGTGGCATTAATGCCAAGCCTTAACAAAAGTGTCTGTACTTCAAAAGCTAGCCTTTCGCTACTAGTGGCATAATACGCAATAGGTCTTGGCTTTTTCCCTGCAAGTAACTTCACAGAACCATCTGTACTCCACAGGTGTCTGAGAAAGCAAGCTATTAAATCTTGCGGTTGCGAAAATAATTCTTGAGGTATAAATTTTTCATAAGACCTTAAGCCAAAAACACCAAGAGAGTCTAGCCATTTGGCTATAGGATTTCTTACACCATGAGTTAAGCGTTGTGAGGCTGACAAGTACACTTGATACCAGTCACGCTCAGGTGAAATTCTAGAAACTATTGCATCTCCAAAAACTTCTTTCGCTAGGAAAGCAACATTCTCAGCTAAATCAATCTCTCTGGTGGTGTACTGTATAGCATGACGTGGTAATGTACAACCGTCACCGATTAAATGACCTAATAATGCTACCTCAGCATAGGTCATTGTTTGTTTACCAAAACTAGGTAAATGTCTAGGTAAACATAGATATTGTTGCAGACTTAATTCATCTAATCTGCGCCAACCATTAATAGTTAAAAACTTATGATTACCAGTAGCGCGAATTTTTCTTCCCAATCGAGTTTTTAAGGTAAATACAGGCTTGACACCTGTAGAAAAGGCATGGCTAACAATTGCTTTTTCTAGTTGCATTGTGGTTTCATTTAAAGCCCAAACTGCAAAACCAGATTTACCTACTAATTCTCTAATAGGAACTTGTAGACCACTATCGGCTAACGTTACCAAACTATCCCCACTTAAACAACCCGATTCTCTTAAATCAGACAACATCGGACGCTTATTAGTACGTGCTTCCACCCCGCGACTTAGCTGGGATAAAGCAATCACAGGTACAGATAATTCCCGCGCCAAACCTTTGAGAGAACGGGTAATTTTTGATAATTCTTGTACACGATTATCACCTGCACCTTCCATCAATTGCAGGTAATCTATTAAAATTAAACCTAATTCTGTATTTTGTTCTGCTTGTAATCGTCGTGCCTGACTCCGCATTTCTGTAATAGTTATATTGGGAGTATCATCAATAAAAATGGGCATATCCTCAAGAATTTGAATAGCATGAGTTAATTGCTCCCATTGATTTTGACTAATTCTACCACTCCGCAAATAACTACTTTCAATTCTGGCTTCACTGGCTAATAAACGTTGTGCCAATTGTTCTCTAGACATTTCTAAGCTGAATATAGCAGTTGGTAGCCTTAAACTACTAGCTATATAGTGGGCTATATTCATAGAAAAACTAGTTTTTCCCATCGCTGGTCTACCAGCAATTATAATTAAATCAGAACGCTGAAAACCACCGTTAACCATTGCATCTAAATCATAAAAGCCAGAGGAAATCCCCGGTAAAGCAATGCCTTGGTTACGTTCTTCAATGTCTTGAAAATTATTAATTAAAGCATCAGATATATGTATTAATCCCGACTGAGGTTTTTCTTGAGTAACACTAAATACTTTTTGTTCCGCTTGGTCTAAAACTATGGGTAATTCTGTCTCTGTCTCATAACCTAGTTGAACAACTTCATTACCAGCTTTAATTAATTGCCGTCGCAGGTATTTTTCGATCACCAACCCTGCTAAAGCATCAATATTTACTGCCGAAACTGTACGATCTACAAGGGTGGCTAGTTTATTTCTCCCACCAACTTTAGTCAGTAAATCATGGTCAGCTAACCAACTGGTGACTGCAAGTAAATCTGTAGGTTTTCCCTGTTGGTGTAGACGGAGTGTAGCTTGATAGATATCTTTATGGCTACTAATATAAAACATTTCTGGTTTGAGGCGATCGCTCACTCGACTAATCGCCTCTGGGTCTAGTAAAATACCCCCCAAAATCGCCTCTTCCGCTTCGATGTTTTGGGGTGGTAGGCTATTACTACCACGGGATTCAAAACTTAATTCTTCAGCCATATTCTATGTATTGGGCATGGGGCATTGGGCATTGGGCATTGGGCATTGGGAATGGCGCAGGGTGTGCTTGGTGTGCTTGGTGTGGGATGGTGGAGAACAAATCTTTCCCCCCACACTCCCCTCTCTCCCCACACTCCCCCCTCCCTTGTCTCCCTTGTCTCCCTTGTCCCCAGTCCCCAGTCCCCAGTCCCCAGTCTAACTAGCCACGACTTGAATATTGATTTGTGCTGTAACTTCAGAATGCAGTTTGATATCTGCTTTGTAAGTACCCAACTTACCAATATCAGGAATGGTAATACCACGACGGTCGATTTCTTGACCTGTTGCAGCTTGGATAGCATCAGCAACGTCTTGGGTGGTAACAGTACCAAAAATCGCTTCGTTTTCACCAACTTGCTTGGCAATTTGCAAGCTTTCAAGTTTTTCTAAAGCTGCTTTTTGTTCTTGTGCTTGTTGTTTGAGTTCTAATTGCCGTTGCCGTTCTAGTTCCCGACGGCGTTCTACTTGCTTGAGAATACCGGGAGTCACATGAGTTGCGAAACTCTGAGGAATCAGATAATTTCGCGCATAGCCAGGAGCTACTTCCACTAAATCGCCAGATTTTCCTAGCTTGCTGACATCCTTAGTTAAAACTAATTGTATGCGTTTCGCCATTGTTTTCCGTTTTTCCTGTAAAATCTGATTAACTTGGGTTGCAGCCGGATAATCTACGTGAGCGTAGCTATATCCCAACCAATACTATAATCCCAAAGCTTACAGATCGTAGCGAAAGGCGGGGGGCGATCGCAACTCCTATTTGCCAAAAATCTTAAAATTGGAAGGGGGGCAGGGGGGCAGGGGGGCAGGGGAGACAAGGGAGACAAGGGAGACAAGGGAGACAAGGGGCAGGGAGCAGGGGGAGTAAAACTCTTTAATTTTGAATTTTGAATTTTGAATTTTGAATTGATTAGCCCAATGCCTGACGGATAGACATTAAAAATGTTCTGAGCTAAAGTCTCCACCTGCCTCTCTATCTTGCTTAGAACCCAGTAATTCTAATTGATCTACTCTAATGATAGGTGTAGAACGGTTAGCTCCGGTTTGGCGATCGCTCCAGGTGTCAAACTTCAAAGAACCTTTGATTCCAATTAAACTACCTTTGCGGACATAATTTCCAGCTACTTCTGCTGTTTTATCCCATAATTCCAAGGTAAACCAGTCAGGTTCATCACTATTACGTGATCTCCGTTTCACTGCTAGGGTTAATCTACACTTAACGCTCCCAGACTCGAAATATTTGATATCTGGATCAGTGCCTACTCGACCAACTAGGGTAACAATATTAATATTCATATACTTACTTCACCTTTTAGTACAGAAGTACTGATTTATTCTGACTATCATCATAGCGAATTGTGACTTGATTGCAAATCTTTCCACAACTCTCTCAAAAATCCACGTATAAAAATCAGCAAAAATACTTGAAGAATCTGAAAAAATCTACGGATATACTTTACTAGTCCAAGGATATCAGATAGATAGATGTGAAAAACTGGGTAAAAATTATCCCAAGTCATCACAAAATAGAGTGTTGGGCTAGACTCTGTCACCAAAAAATAATAGAATCCAGCACGATTCTCTTTTACAGTTGTAGTCTAGAATTATCGCAAATTAGGGGGCGTAGAGACGAGTGGGTCTGTTCAGCAACTTTCGCTCATCGTGGGATATGGGTATCGACCTCGGTACTGCAAATACCCTCGTTTATGTATCTGGTAAAGGTATTGTACTGCAAGAACCTTCTGTAGTGGCGATCGATCAAAACGAAAAGGTAGCTTTAGCAGTAGGAGAAGAAGCTAAAAAAATGCTGGGTCGCACACCGGGAAATGTCATTGCCTTGCGGCCTTTACGGGATGGTGTCATTGCTGACTTCGACACAGCAGAATTGATGCTCAAAAGCTTTATTCAACGGGTCAATGATGGTAGGTCATTAATTAAACCTCGAATAGTCATTGGTATTCCCAGTGGTGTCACCGGGGTAGAAAGACGAGCCGTGATGGATGCGGCGGTGCAAGCTGGAGCTAGACCCGATGAAGTCTATTTAATTGATGAACCGGTAGCAGCTGCTATTGGTGCAGGACTCCCAGTCGCTGAACCAACTGGGAATATGATTATCGATATTGGTGGTGGAACAACAGAAGTTGCTGTGTTGAGTTTGCAAGGCACAGTGTTAAGTGAATCAGTACGCATCGCGGGAGATGAATTAACTGAATCCATCATCATGTACTTAAAAAAAGTGCATAATTTAGTTATTGGGGAACGTACTGCGGAAGATATCAAAATTAAGATTGGCTCTGCTTATCCTACTCAAGATGATGACACTGCCATGATGGAAGTCCGTGGTTTACATTTGCTTTCTGGTCTACCTCGAACCGTGACCATCAAAGGGCCAGAAATTCGTGAAAGTATGTTAGAACCCCTATCTGTGATTATCGAAGCGGTGAAACGTACTCTAGAACGTACACCCCCAGAATTAGCAGCAGACATTATTGATAGAGGGATTATGCTAGCTGGTGGCGGTGCTTTGCTCAAAGGCATAGATACCCTCATTAGCCATGAAACAGGTATTGTGACTCATATTGCGGCTGATCCTCTCAGCTGTGTTGTGTTGGGAACAGGGCGGGTGCTAGAAAACTTCAAACAGCTAGAAAGAGTATTTAGCGGACGTTCTCGCAATATGTGATCAAAAAATTTTAGATATTGGGTTCTATTTGGTTGTAATTTGGGTTTTATATAAATAGAATCCAGTATTTTTTGATTTATAGAAGTAGGTTTATAGATGGTTACTGTACGTCGTTGGTGGGATCGCAAAACCTTACAAGTCGGTTTAGTGGCTTTAGCTTTGGGTGGTGCTTGGGTAGTACGCCAAACCCAAGGAGAATTTTTATTGGAAGTATACCAGTTAATTAGCCGTCCTCTACAAATGTTACCAACGGGGACAACGCCTCAAGAACGTCAAGAAGAACTCCTCAAGAATGCTCAATTTTTGGAGTTACAAACACGAATTACTGAACTGGAAACTCAAAATAAAAAGCTCCAAAGCCTATTAGGTTACGCCGAAAAAGAACCCCTTTCATCACGACCGATTGCCGCTAGAGTTATAGGGCGTAGTGCTGACCATTGGTGGCAACAAGTGACAATTAACCGTGGCTCAAATGCGGGTATTCAGAAAAGTTATGTTGTCAAGGCAGAAGGGGGATTAGTGGGTTTAGTTACAAGTGTCACACCCAACACCAGCCGCGTCTTATTAATTAGTGACCTCAAAAGTCAAGTTGGTGTCGCTATTAGCCGCACTTCTGCCAAAGGTGTACTCAGAGGAGATTCTTCTGCGGAAGCTGTATTAGAGTTTTATGAAAAAGTCCCAAATGTCAAGGTGGGAGACTTAGTTTCTACATCTATGTATAGTCAGAAATTCCCCGCAGGTTTGGCAGTAGGAAAAATTAAGTCTTTAGAAGGTTCTATTGCCAAAGTTGAACTTTTTCCCCCAATTACCTCCCTAGATTGGGTTGCTGTCTATCCCAAAGCCCAAAACCCAGAGTTAGAAAATCAGCAATCAACAACTCCAAAACCATAAAACCAATTCGCAATTCGCACTAAAACTCTAATTCAACTAAGTCTCTTAACAATGATGAAGATACCTTCATTTAGTAACAAGTCAAAACCGCCAGAGCGAAAATTCCGCAATCGACACAAGACTTTGGCGGATTGGCATCCAGGTTGGTTACGTGTACTGGATTGGGGCATTATAGTAGGCTCTGTATTCTTATGTTTGTTATTATTGCCAACGCGCTTTCCAGGCATGGAGTTATTGCGAATAGGGCCTAATTGGTTATTAATTTGGGTGGTTGCTTGGAGTGTCAAGCGATCTGTGTGGGCGGGAACGTTAGCAGGTATTATCTTAGGTCTACTTCAAGATGCTATGACTGCGCCTCAACCATCTCATGCCATTACTTTGGGCTTAGTAGGATTTTTAACAGCATTAATTCAAAAGCAGCGTTTTATACAAGAAGATTTTATTTCCATTGCCTTAATTGTGTTTGTGATGGCAATGATTGCAGAAACTGGGTTTGGGTTGTTATTACATTTAGCAGGCGATCGCTCTCACGATTTAATCTGGGCATATTATCAGCGTGTCACCTTAGCCTCCGCTATTCTTAGCAGTCTCTGGGCCCCTGTTCTCTATTATCCCCTCAATCTCTGGTGGGAAAAATTGAAAGCTCTTCAATAATAATTCGTAATTCGTAATTCGTAATTCGTAATTCGTAATTCGTAGTACCGCTACGCGGAAGCAAGCTACGTCAAGAATGTCCTGATCTAAAAATTTAGGGACACGATAAATACCGTGTCCCTAAGAAAATATACTGAGAAAACTGGTCTGTCTTAACCACTAGTGAATCATCGTCGCTTAGTAGTGCTGCGTCGGAGTTCGCGTTTTTCGTTCTCTTGCAGACGGCGATCGCGCCAGTCTGCTAAGGTTAAATAGCCAACACCACCGGTAACTACTACTAGCAGCACTAAGGCAACTAAAGCCAAAATACTCAAAACTGGACTTTCCACGATGCCTCTATAGTCCGTTACGACCCCATACTACCATTGCAATTGACCAAGTAAACACAACTAGTAGTGATACCCAACCCAATGTCAAAATCGCCATAGTTTTACTTTTGAAATTATTTACAAAACGTCTCTAATATTTATCATACTGGGTACTGGGGTCTGGGTAGTGGGCAATTTTCTCATCTTTATCTTCACCTCTGCCCCTTTGGCTCTCTTGAACAAGCAGGGGAGCAGGGAGCAGGGAGCAGGGGAGACAAGGAGAGAAGTCTGAGCGGAGGTTTCCTCCGTACAGAACTTCCCTGCGGGACGCTACGCGAACGGGGAGACAAGGGAGACAAGGGAGACATATTTACCCCAATGCCCAATGCCCAATGCCCCATGCCCCACACCTCTCATCAAGAGGCGATAAATCGCGTCTTTACAAGAGACGCTTGTAATTCCAATTTCAATTTAAATTATGCAGCGAATTTTAGATGATCAATATATGGCAGAACGGCTAGAATCCCTCAAAGCCGGAGTTATTGCGGGTTTGGCTTTGGGTTTGGCTTTCTTAATTACTAGCTTTATCAATACCTTTGTGTTGGCGAAGTATTTTTCCGTACTCGTAAGTCTGCAAAGAGATTTTAACTGGTATTGGTTAATGAGTGGAGCGATCGCTGGTTTTTCGGGTTTACTATTCGGTGTGACTTACCGCTATATCATCCGCACTGATCAAAACCCACATTTAAACTCTGGTGGCGTGTTGGCTTTCGGTTTAGTACGTGGCTTGACTCAAATTGAAGGGTTAAATCTTAGTAGTACAAGTACAGTTATACCCATTTTAGTATTAGTCGGTGAAAGTATATTGTGGTTTGCAATGGCGGCGATCGCTGTTGATATTGCTCTCCATCTGTCTTGGGTAAAACCTTTTAGTCGATAGTTATTGGGCATTGGGCATTGGGCATTGGGCATTGGGCATTGGGCATTGGGCATTGGGGTAAATATTTCTCCCTTGTCTCCCCTGTCTCCCCTGCCCCCTGCTCCCTGCCCCCCTGCCCCCTGCTCCCCTGCCCCCTGCCCCCATATCAAGCTAGACGCGTTACACTTCATTAAATATAGGCATAAATACAAGTTTTAGGGACAAAAATTCAATGTACCGTCCTAATCCTCTGAATAAACCTTCTTTGCTCCAGAAACTTCAATGGGTGATTGACCCTGTAGGATATATGGAGAGTGCAGTTACAAAATATCCAGACATATTTACGGCGGAAGTGGTTGGTTTTGGTAATACCTTGGTATTTGTCAATGATCCCCAAGCTATCCAAGAGATTTTAACTAACGATCGCAAAAATTTTCTCGCACTGTCTCAAGACAATAAAATTTTACAACCAATACTAGGTGACTATTCAGTCATAATGTTAGAAGGCGATCGCCATAGACGACGCAGACAGTTAGTGATGCCATCTTTTCATGGGGATCGGATGCGAAGTTATGGGGATTTAATTCGCCAAATCACAGAAAAAGTCTGGAATCAGCTACCCACATCTAAACCATTTGCTGCACGCAACGCCACACAGGAGATTTCCTTGGAAGTGATTATGCAGACAGTTTTTGGTGTTCATGAAGGGGAAAAAAGTCAACGCCTGAAAAAAGGATTGATGCAGATGGCGGATTTATTTAATTCGCCCTTCACTTCCAGTTTCTTATTTTTCCCCGCACTACAAAAGGATTTAGGCTCGTGGAGTCCCTGGGGTAAATTTTTGCGCGATCGCCAACAAATAGATGAATTAATTTACACTGAAATTACTCAACGGCGATCGGAGGATAATTCCGACAAAATTGATATTCTCTCTTTATTGATGTCATCTCATGACGAAGACGGCAATCCCATGACAGATCAGGAATTGCGTGATGAATTGATGACACTATTATTTGCTGGCTACGAAACCACAGCTACAGCGATCGCTTGGGCATTATATTGGATTCATAAACAGCCACAAGTGCGGGAAAAACTGCTTCAAGAATTAAATACCCTTGATAATTCAGCAGATACCATGACTATTTTTAGGTTGCCTTATCTAACGGCTGTTTGCAATGAAACCTTGCGGATTCATCCTGTGGCGATGCTGACATTTCCTAGAGTAGTTCAAGAACCAGTGGAACTCCTGGGACATTCTTTAGAAGCTGGTACAATTTTAGTTGGTTGTATGTATCTCACCCACCAGCGTGAAGATTTATATCCCCAACCCAAGCAATTCAATCCCGAACGCTTTTTAGAACGCCAATACTCTCCCTATGAGTTCATCCCCTTTGGTGGCGGTGTGCGCCGTTGTTTAGGCGAAGCTTTAGCTATGTTTGAAATGAAATTAGTGCTAGCTACCCTCCTCACACGTTATGAATTAGGGTTAGCCAACAATCAACCAGAAACCCCCCAGCGTAGAGGTGTCACCCTTGCACCAGCGCGTGGTGTCCAATTAATAATTAAAGGACAACGTGCGCCTCAAGACTCACCCCGCGAGATGGCAGCTATATAAAAATAAAACTTACGTCTAATGTCAATTCAAATCTTGGAAATACCTAGATATTTGTAGGGGCGGGTTCACCGAGATCAAAAGTTAATCATGAATGATGTTTGTTAACCCGCCCCTACTATTTATTGGATAGGCGGTTTTCCTAATTCACATCAGGCGTAACTTAATACAACGAATGATAGGATTTGAATTGTATTCATTTCAATTCAAATCTTTTTTTAAATCTTGAATCATATATGACATTGGCACTAGGCATGATTGAAATTTATGGCGTTCCCACAGCAATAGAAGTAAGTGATGCCATGTGTAAAGCTGCCCGTGTCACCTTAGTAGGATACGAAAATACTGATTTAGGACGAATTACCGTATTAATTCGGGGAGAAGTCGGGGAAGTGAATGTTGCTGTTAAAGCTGGATTAGAGTCTATACAACGAGTTAACGGTGGTGAGTGGCTAGGAGATCATATCATTCCCCGTCCCCATGAAAACCTAGAATATGTTTTACCGATTGATCACAGTGCCAATGTGAAAAATTTCAGTGCAGATATCCGTTTCCCCCCGCCTTTATCGGCATGAATGATAAAGTCTCCTCTGCTCCCCCAGGGTGAACGAAATTTTATGTGGGATTTCTAGCTACGTATCCAAAAAATTACCCTCCACACTCCCCACACCTCCCACACCTCCCACACCTCCCACACCTTTTTTCGCTCACCCGCTCCCCCATGCCCCATGCCCCATTCCCGATGCCCCATGACAAAATTCATCTCTCGAATGCAGGCGGTACAATCGCCAATTATTCCTGTAGTTGGGGAATTAATTAAAAATTCTCCTGGTACGATTTCTTTAGGACAAGGCGTAGTTTCTTATAGCCCTCCAGCTTCAGCTATAGAAATGCTACCGCAATTTTTAGCTGAAGCTAGTAATAATTTATATCAAGCAGTTACAGGTATTCCACCTTTATTAACTGCCTTAGCTGAAAAATTACTAGCGTTTAATAGTATTACCATCAATACAGAAAATTGTATCGTCGTCACTGCGGGCAGCAATATGGCATTTATGAATGCGATTCTTGCTATTACTTCCCCTGGTGATGAAATTATTTTGAATACGCCTTATTACTTCAACCATGAAATGGCTATTACTATGGCTGGTTGTCGTGTGGTGTTAGTTGCAACCGATGCCAATTATCAACTACGCCCGGAAGCAATAGCCCAAGCTATTACACCGAAAACACGGGCAGTTGTCACAATTTCACCCAATAATCCCACCGGGGTAGTATATTCGGAAGATTTATTACGCCAAGTCAATCAAATTTGTGGCGATCGCAATATATATCATATCAGCGATGAAGCCTATGAATACTTTACCTACGACGGTATAAAACACGTTTCTCCCGCATCATTTCCTGGCAGCAGTGAATATACAATTTCCCTATTTAGTCTTTCCAAAGCTTATGGTTTTGCCAGTTGGCGAATTGGTTATATGGTGATACCCCAACACCTGCTGGTGGCAATTAAAAAAGTCCAGGATACCATTTTAATTTGTCCGCCAGTTGTTTCCCAGTATGCAGCCTTGGGAGCATTGCAAGCCCAACCAGAGTATTTACAGGAAAATATTGGTGCGATCGCCCAAGTCCGAAAATTAGTTTTAAAATATCTACAACAGCTACAAGGCTTATGTACCATCATCCCTGCTGACGGTGCGTTCTATTTTTTCCTCAAAGTCCATACCCAGATGGATGCTTTGGCATTAGTTAAACGACTCATTCAAGAACATCAAATTGCAGTCATTCCCGGCACAACATTTGGCATGGAAAAAGGTTGCTATTTGCGAGTCGCCTATGGCGCGTTGCAAAAACATACCGTAGAAGCAGGCATGACAAGATTAGTTAAAGGTTTAAAAAGTATAAATCTTAACTGAACCGTATTGAACTAAGTAGAACGGCGTGAATAATTCAAGGTTTGTAGTAGGGACTTTAGTCCTCTCTTAAGGGCTAAAGCCCTTACTACAAGCTAATTCAATTAAATTTTACATTACTTAATGTAGTTTGTTTTTTTCTCGCCGACTTACTTATATGCACGACAGATTATTTAATTTTCTCAATACTCATTTGGGTATGGAGTCGCTACGAGGTTTCAAATATAGGGATACAAACAATTACCGATTCTGATACTTTAGCAACACTCGCTGCCTAACTCCATACAATTTATAACTCATGGATGACATGACTATACAAGGGAAATAACCCTGATGCTTCACGTATAGCTAATCAAAGAAATAGTGTTTTTTTACGTCGCTTTTAATTTCCCATGTACAAGACATTCCAGCCGGAAAGGTTACTAAATCACCTTTACCCATCTGCACTGCTTGGCCGCCATCAGGCGTAACTATTACATCACCTTCTAAAAAATAACAAGTTTCTTGAGTATCATAAGTCCAGGGAAATTTAGATATTTCTTTTTGCCAAATATCCCATTTAAATACACCTAATTGATGTAGTTTTTCTTGACTTGGTTGATGCTCAATTTTGATTTGCATATCACGCTTTCTCAATTCTTACATTAGCAGTAGGATTGGATATCCTCGCCACATTGATCTACTAAATAACACAAAGCGCGAAAACGCAACCCAACAAATTGATCGTATAGGGGGTTGAGTTTACACATGGGGGGAATGTGAGCGATTTTGTGACCAAATAACATGACATCACGCTCAAAAGGACACTGAGCCGGAATAAATTTAGCGAGAAAGTAAGCTAATTTACGATTGTGAATTTCTAGAGTGTCAAGCCACTGGCGTAAGGGTTTTAATAAATCAAATCTGTGAGCAATATCTGCTTTTGGGGAGATTCCTTCCTGTTTAATAAATGCAGATAAAACAATGTGTTGATTGTTGGTTTTGATGACATTCATAAACTTAGCCTCTTGGTGAGAGTAAACTACTTATCAATTGTGCAGCCTACCATACAATCTCCAAAATTATATTCTGTGCAGATAAATTAAGATAAGCACAAATATAAGTTAATCTTTAGGAATTTTGTAGGTAAACGGGTAGCTAATTGATATTTAAACTTACTGAATGGGTGAGAACTGTCCCGTTAAATACAAAATAACAAAGAAAATATAAAAGTGGTATTTCTTTAACTTATAGACTTTTAATATTCCTAATAGTCATTTCATATATATAGGGAAAATCTCCGGTTGGGAAACTACACAGTGTATGGAAATGCAATTTTATAGGTAAAAATGCTACTTTCCTGAAAGTATAGTAATTGTTACTAGGGTTTAAGGTTTACGGACAATTGATTGTAGGCTATTGTGTATCAAATAAATTGTCATCTACGCTACATAAGCTGACCTGAAGATTATTTAATAAGTTCCTGCTGAGTGTTTGATAAGCATAAACTAACCTAGGAATGCTAGTGCTTGATTAACATCTGAGGTGAGTTACTTTTGCTCACAAGTAAATTACCCGTTTTTAACAGAAAAATATCAGAAGGGAAGAAAAGTATATTTGGTATTTTTCAACGCAGAGGGATACAAAAGTTTACGCGGAGGGGCGCGGAGGTTTGATTGTGGTGTTAGTTTGTAGAGTTTGCTTTCCGCCTAATGCTAAAAGCCAGACTACTACTACAATCCAGTGGATGAGGAAGATTACCCAAAAGCAACCGGTGAGTGCATAGGCAAGTGTACAGGATAGCCCCAAAAGTCCGGCTAAGGTGAGGAAAATGGGGTGGAAAAAGGTGGGATATCCAGCAGGGCAGAAAGTTTTGGCGTTCAGGGGATGGTAAATGATAAACAGTAAGAGGATGAATGCTGCCCAGAATGCCCATTTGTACCAGTTGATGACTTCTAGGGGATGGGGAAGGGATAAAACCCGAAATACTATTTCTTCGGTGATGGCTGGTGTAATGGCTGCTTGGAGTGCGATTGCTATTTTCTCTTGTTTGTGAGTCGGGGTGAAACTCCAGCGTAAAAAGCCTGACTTGAATCCTAAAGGTAAAGCGATCGCCCCATAAATTAATAGTATCACTCCCATCACTAGCCAATCTTGGGTTCGGGGTATAACCAGGGATGCTAGTAATCGGTTGAGCAAGATGGTAATGGGTGCAATGTTTGTTCCCGGAATGGTCAAATACCCTAATCCCATTGTAGGTGCTAAGGGGGCTATATCGGGATTGACTCCACCAATTTGGTTAGTGCGGAGAAACCAGAGTTTTCCACCGTGTCTGAAGAATAACGCCGCTAGTTCGTCGTGGGCTTGTCTGGGTAACATTGTCCGCCAACTGGTTAACGCTGCCCAAATACTGCGATCTCCTTTGGTGAGGTGTAGCCCATCTTGTGCGGGTTTCCCGGTACTAGTCCCCATTAAATAATCTGCATTGCTTTGCCAGTCAGCCCGAACGATTCCCAATGGAGTTAATTGTTGTTCTAAGGCTTTACCCAAACGAACTAACTGCTGAAAGCGTAATGTCTGGGAATCTTGAGGATGAGTATCTAGCCATTGCTCAATGGTGGGGTTGCCTTTAACTTGCTCAGTGATCACTTTAATGGCAATATATAATGCTTGGCTGGCATCCTGGACGCAAGAAGTGGCTGGGGAAACCGTCGCGCTACCTGTACCGTCACCTGTGCGATAACGTGCCATCATGATTTGCAATTGTTGCAGAAATTCTGTAGCGGGGGAAAGTTTGATCCCGCCAAAATCATAGTCTTGGGTGACGGGCGCAAACTTAATCAGTACATCGGAAATGGGGCGTGTGGCTGCCCATCCCCATTGTAAGTTACCCATATAATCAGCCCAAGAATGTGTGCCAGCAATGATCCCATCGGGATTGTTAGCATAAATCTGGGCATATTTAATGGCAAACTGTAATTCTTGGGTGATGGGATCACTGACTACCTGGGCTATACCAAAGGCAAAATGACCGGTGACTGTAAAAACTGGGAATCCTTCGGCTTTTTTACCACCAATGCCGCCAAAGTTGTGTAAGACAATGGCTTTATCTCCTTCTCGCCAGTTTAATAAGGCTTTGGGTGAGGAGTTGGCTTTGGGATCAACTAATACCTTGCTAATTGTGCCTTGGTCTTGAGGTGTAATCTGCCAGTTATGATTTTTGATGTAGGTAAGTCCAGATTCTTGCCCTAATACTATGTTATTCGGTTGGAGTTGCAGGAGCGATCGCGGTACTAATCCCTGCACAGTAAATATTCCTTGGGGATCTTTCGCCCCATATATATACCAGCCGACTCTCCCTACTGGGGAAGTTTCGATTTTTCTAGGGGTGGATGGTGGTATACCACGGGTGTCAAATACCTGTTGGGGAATGCGAATGGTTTCTTCCTCCCCATCAAATTGGCGAGAAACTCGATTGTAATGACGCACACGGAAGAAATCGCTGGCACAAGGGGAATTTCCTGGGCAAGCTGGAGGTGCAGGATATTTTGGGCTAGTTGGTTCTGGACGCAAGATTTTTACTAAGCCGTAGAACCTTCCTGTTACTAGTATAGGTTCATGGGCAATTTGCAGCCGGGGTTCACCATTACTTGCACTCACCACTTCTGCATCATCTAAAGTAACAATGACATCATCATTGGGTCTTGCACCAGCCAGTGATTGCAAAGCCCCTACCTGGAGACGACCATCTAAACGCTCTGGATGGATAATACCCTGAGTTTGGCTATTTTTGGTGCTGGCGGTAAAGTTGACATCTCGCTGTACAGCCTGGACATAAGACTTTAATTGTGGTGTGTCTTGCCATTCCAAACGGATGATTTTCCCCACTAAAGACTCGGCTTGAGGGGGTGCGTGTTGCACTTCCATCCACACCCAATCTTCTCCAGCTTGGATTTGTTCGGATGTGGGTAACAATAATCTCCCTACCCACTCAGCTACAGGTTGATATAAATCAGAGTTGACAGTTTGATTGAGGGGATAAAACTGAGTCTGATTAAAGCTTTGGCGTTTATGGATAGCGTAGTTACTTTCTTGTTTAACTATTGTTTGCGGACGTGGGTAAAACAGCCAAATAGCGATCGCACTTATGATCATCAGTAGCGCAAACATCCCCAAGGTAAATTTTATCCTTAGCTGTAATGGACTGCGCCCCACCGTAGGCGATCGTTTTTGGCTAGATGGTTTTTCATTTGGCATTGCCCTGATTTGACACCCTTATATACTTACTAGTGATTGTCCATAGTAAAGCCACTTGGGATAAGTTTGCTAAGTTCTCTTGAGTATTTGTGCTGCAAATCTTCTCATGTAGCATTAATTACTTATAAAAATTATTCTATTTATTTGCTAAAAAAATATATTTTATGTCTCTTAATTCATGATCTAATGTCATTTTTATTTTAATGAATTACCTGCAAACTCTTTCCTGCTCAATCAAAAATATTGTAATTTAATAAAGGAGAATCTAGTTATCAATAAAGTTCATACAAGCTATATCAACAACATCCAGCAAAAAATATCAACTGCTCAAAAATAAAGGATTTGCCCATATGAATTTTCCTTGCAATTTTGCTGGTAACTGGTTAAAAGTCGCGCTCTCTTTAACAGGGTTAATTAGCTGCTTAACCGTGACATCAACTCCAGTATCAGCACAAGTATTAATAGAAAGCCCTATTTCTGAATTTGGTACTGGAGAGCCTGCAAGTTTTTCAGGTGCAGCAGTGTATGTTACTCCTGCTAATTATCTATCCAGTATTGCTGCTGAGGCCGTCCCACCTAGAGGAACTTATTTTGCCGGATTTAATGGTAACTATACAGTAACAGCAACTTCATATATAGATCCCATTACTCATGTTTCATATCCGAGCTTAACACTCCACACAGGTGGACTAGTTGCACTTCCATATGAAGTAGCAGGATCTATTAGAGGAGCTATAGTTGATAGGCTCAGAAATGGCAATCTTACTCTAGACGAATACACAGCCGTGCTTAGGGCTGCTCTGGGTAATGATGGTTTAGATTAGTTGGTTTTAATTAATCGTAGTACTTAGACAACTGACATATTTTTTATGTAGGATATCTGACGCGGCAAAAGTATTTGAACGTAGTCATAAGACTTATCGCGTCACGCACTAAGCATCGAGTGTGACACTTGCATAAGTCCTGAATCATAAACATAAATCTCTTGCCTAAAAGGCAGGGGATTTATGTTTAAAAAATAAGTTTGATGACTAAAAAAATAATTAATTAGATAAAAAAATATAAATCTTACAGATATTAAAACCTAAAACCACCTTCAAAACGCGCTTCTAATAAATCCCCAGATATCCCTATACGAGACTCCCAAAAATTACTACTACCAGGAGTATTATGCCGAATCAATACACCATATGAAAAATCAGCCAATCTATTTCCTAGATTGCGGTCAAGAGTTCTAAAATTCTGTAAATAACCTCCAAAAGCCCACTGAGTATTTATGGCTTTAATACCTTCTAAGGTATAGAATAACTCATCTCTTATTTCTAGAGAAGTATTCAACTCTAAACCTGTATTTAAAAGCAATTTACCCTGGAAAAATCCTACTGGTGTCAGACTAGATTGATTATCTACAAGTAAAATTGCTGCGGATAAAGAATAATCTAAATTTCTATTTTGATGAGAAAAAAAGTAACTTAAATTCAAGTAAGCAGGATTCTGAAAATTAGCAGCACTATTCCAAGCAACTTGCAGCGATGGAATATGATTAGTAATAGATTCAGTTTTTCCCTGTGTATCAACTTTTACACTGGTGTTAATATAATTCAATGTTCCATTAACATAAATACCTAATGTTGGCTCTGAAATACCCAGATTATTGCTAATATTAAATGCACGGTCTGGATGCAAGTTAAACCAAATACCAGAATTAATTCCAAAATTCCATTTTCCTAAAGTACCAGCCCATAAAGCCTCTATAGTTGGTAAATATAAATATCCATCAAATATTTGTAAGCTAGTAATTAGTTGACCATCTTGACTTAACTCAATGCGGTCAAAAGCCAAGTCAGATAAGCGAATGTCAATAGGAGCAGATGTAATATTACCTGAATTAAAACTTTGAGTAAACTGTTGACCATTAGGAGCAGTTAAAGTCACTTGTGTCGCAGACGCACGATTGGATGTTTGTTGTGAAGGAACAGGGACACTAATAGATGTTAAAGGGCCAAAAGTATTATTAGAAACTTCAGCTTTAGAAATAAAAGTTTCACCTTCTCTCCAAGTACGCTGACCATCAATAATTTCAACTAAACGCTTATGATTACCAGTACGCAGTTGTAAAATACTCGAGCTATTTGGTGTGATTATACTGGGAAAAGTTAATATACCAGATACTTGATCTAAACCACTAACCCGATTACTCAAAAACAGTGTTCGGTTAAGTATTTGGTTAATATTACGTCTTTGTGCTGGCGTTGCTTTTGAATCTAAAGCCGCAAAAGTTTCTTGTCGAGAAAATCTTTGTTTCGCCTCCTGTAAACTTGCTTCTAGATTTGGAAAACTTACTAATTCAAAAATGCCTCCTATGAGCATCCCTATTGTAGAGTTAGCAGTTTGTAATTCATCTATTTGTGTTTCAGAGAATGATAAAGATAAAGAAACACCAGGATTAGTAGAAATATTAGTATAAGTTGCTTTAGCTGCTGAAGAATCATACTCCAATAAAGTTTGATTACGAGAGTAGCTCAAATAAAATCTATGCCAGTCGTAAGTTTCAAACTTGTCTTTAATTGCTAAAGTTCTCCTACTTTCACCTAAAGTCACCCAATATAGTGAATTTAAATAATAAAAATTGCGTTGATTGTTGTTAATTCCAGGATTGAACAATATTTTATATAAATCCGAGTTATCAAATTGCTCTCTACTACCAACTTTTATGCCAGGATTAGATGTTATTTCGGCTTGAAACTGAGTTCTTTCACCAGTTAGAGGATTTCCCCAAATAAATCCGGCATTTCTTAAAGTATCTTGAGGAATTACTGTTCCACGAGTAAAACCCACATCACCTAATAATGGTTGTAAATTACTCGTAGGGAAGCTTTGTAAGATTAAAGGATCTATTTCTGTATTAAACGATGAAATATTAGGAATAGTAGAAGTGATAGAATCATTGCTACCATTAATCCTAATCGAACCAGCAGGAATACCTACTGGATTAATCACTTCTGCCGCAATTGATTCGATAGAAAATTGGTTAACACCAATTTCTTGTGCTAGTTCTTGAACAGCTTGGGGTAGAGATGAAACTGCTTGCATTCCCCAAAGTTTCTGAGTCAGTCTAACCCTCTGTCTGCGTTTACCATCGGTTGATTCTCCTTGGTACAAAACTCCACTTTGCCATCCCTTGGTTTCTATGACAATTCGATTTCCAGGCAATACCCAATAAAATTGATCTTCTTTGGGAAAGTTGGCAAAGGTAAATCTCTTGAATACAGGTTCTTCTGAAGAAAATTTAATAGAGAAATCAATATATTTTGTATCCTCAAGAGGGTTAAATGTTGAAGAATAAACAGTGAAGTTATCTCTAGGGTCAATAATCCAAGGATACCTTAATGCACTATTTTTAAGTGCATTGAGTATTAATAACTCTAAATCACTTTGTTGTAGATTTGGCTTTTGATTCTCATCATTGAGAGGATCTGGTTTTTCTATGTCATTTTCATCAATATCTGGGTTTTGAAAGGGATTGATTGGCTCTATTATATTTGTATTATTTTGATTAGGAATAAGTTTAATTGATTCTGAAGATAAATTTTGTGTAATGACAGTAGATTGTAATTTCTCTGAATAAGTGTTCAATAATTTATAGCTAGATATTTTTTCCTTTATATTACCAATATATTCACTAAATACTAATGATTCAATCTCTGTATTTTCTTTTGCATTTACTCTCTCTTTTATAAAAATGCTTGTTAATAAAACTGTGAATAGAGCTATTTTAATAACTCTGATCAAATAATTTGATGGAGTAGACATTATAGCCCCAATGAATAATATAAACGATGCTTTGTATCTACATTGACATGGGAATATACGAGTTTATACCCAACTAAATTAGATGTGATAAGTTTCAGAAGATTTATAATTAATGATCGAAGAAAATATCTCAGGTAATGGTACTTAGATTTAAGTCTGCATTTTAATGCAAGATATAACTGATATTTGACCTGTAACTACATTTTGAAGTTGACAAAGTGTGGATATAGCAAACATATTGCTGAAAATAGTAAACCAGCAAGTCAATTAATTCTATTTAACTCAAGACTGAATTAAACACAGAGGAGAAAATGTATATTAGATAGTTTAGGTTGTTGTCAGTCAACAACGAAAATAATGTCTTTTTTAAAGTTATTTTAGACAACGAAATTCACTCAATAACTATAATAATTTATGTTTTTTATGCTAAAAACTTTATTGCTGTAATAAAAATTACTTTTATATTAGTAGATTTACATTCCTGTGGTAGTACTGTGATTATTATCGTTGTTTTGGCTTTGACACCGATATTTCCAGATGCAAGATTTGAGTAGTAGGCGATCGCTAATCATTAATTATTATTAAATTTATTGATTTGTAATGTTCTGTTGTTGGTTTAACCAGAGTTCTAAATCTGCGACTGTGACAAAATCTAATAATTCTTCTCCTAAGATTTCTAACTTCTCTATGGATAATTGTTGAATTTGTGCAATGAGCGAAAAATCTATTGCGGTGGGTGTGAGTATCCATTGTTGGGGAATTTCTGAGTCTGATATTTTGCTTTTGTTGCGATTTGCTTCTCGCTGAATTGCCTTGTTTACTTCTAATGCTTTTGATAGACAATCTTTAATTTCTTCGATGGATTGAATTATGGTGAAAATTTACAAGAGAAAAATCACCCAATCCGAAGCAGAATTACTTATTAAACAAATTAAGTTGACACCTAATATTATCGGTTATTCTTTAACAGAGTGGATGGCAGCAGAACATATAATAGTTGCTGAAAATGAAGCTGGCAAAATACTAGGAGTTTGTTTAAATTATAATTTTAATAAACATTGGTATAAAATAGCAGCATTATTTGTATTTAAGGAATTTCGAGGACAAGGTATTGGCAAATTATTGTTTTATGAATCCTATCAAGATGGTGTGAGAAGGCACAGAAATATATATACCATCAGTGCCAATCCAATCGTTATAAAAATGATAAAGGATTTGAATTTTGTTTTATTCAATAATTTATTTTCTGAGTCTAAAATAAATAATCAATCTAAATTAACCTTAATTTGGCATTCAGTTCTATGGCTAATGGAATTTTATAGACTTCAAGAAATAATTAGAAAATCCATAGCTTACAAAAATCGTACTAAGTTTGTTTACGGCATTTATATGCTTCAGAATAAATAGACAATAGCTTTGCAAGATACTGTATGGGGTAGTCATTTCGGATTGAGTTACCGTTAGTAATGTTTGAATTGAGATAAGAATTGCCTATACTAGAAGCAGTAACATTCCTGTGAAAAATCTACTCATGACATCATCACTAGAAAAGAAAGTTCCTCCGTTAGAAAGTGGCGATAGACTTACACGCCACGAATTTGAACAGCGATATACAGCAATGCCACACATTAAAAAAGCAGAATTAATTGAAGGAGTTGTATACGTGGCCTCACCATTACGTTTTAGAAGTCATGGAGAACCTCACGGTAATCTTATCGGCTGGTTATGGACTTACAAAGTTGCTACCCCAGGGTTAGATTTAGGTGATAATGCTACAGTCCGTTTAGATTTAGATAATGAAGTACAACCTGATGTTGTCTTGTTAATTGAGCAGAAACTAGGTGGACAAGCGCGTATTAGTGAAGATGATTATATAGAAGGTGCGCCAGAGTTAATTGCAGAAGTTGCAGCTAGCAGTGCTGCCAATGACTTGTATGATAAAAAACGAGTCTATCGCCGCAATGGTGTTAAAGAATATATTGTTTGGCAGGTATTAGAGCAAAAATTAGATTGGTTCGTTTTAGAGAATGGCG
This sequence comes from Aliinostoc maniaoense, assembly GCF_058172895.1. NCBI lineage: Bacteria > Bacillati > Cyanobacteriota > Cyanophyceae > Nostocales > Nodulariaceae > Aliinostoc > Aliinostoc maniaoense. The sequence continues at coordinate 2,110,016 of NZ_CP187952.1, forward strand.
AATATATATCATTAGAAGCAGACAATGAGGGTATGATTAAAAGTATACTATTCCCTGGTTTATGGTTAGATGTTTCTGCTTTATTAACTGGTGAAATGCCACGAGTTTTAGCAGTGCTACAACAAGGTTTAAGTTCTGAAGCACATCAAAATTTTATACAACAACTATCAAAATTCTCTTAATTGATTAAATTAGAAAAGTTCATAACAATTTCATTATAGGCGGAAATTATGACACAAATTACTCTATCTGAAGCATCTGAGAATTTATCAGAGTTGATTGACGCAGCACTTGGTGGTGAAGAAATTATCATCATTAAAGATAATCAACCTGTTGTAAAATTAACTCCTGTATCGCCAGTAAAACGCCACCGTCAACCAGGAAGTGCTAAAGGGCTGATTACCATAGCAGACGACTTTGACGAACCATTAGAAGAATTTCAGGAATATATGTAATGATGTTGCTCATGGATACACACACTTTCATTTGGTATGTAACAGATGATGCAAAACTCAGCAATTCAGTAAAACAATTAATCAACGATGAAAATAATGCAATTTTTCTGAGTCTAGCTAGCATCTGGGAAATAGGGATTAAGCAAAGTATAGGTAAGTTGACCTTTAATTTGCCCTTTGAAATCTTTATTACACAGCAAATTATTATTAATGAATTTAGTTTACTAGAAATCAAAATTCAGCATATTAATATTGTGTCCCAACTACCTCTACATCATCGTGATCCCTTTGACAGAATGCTAATTGCAAAAGCTATCACAGAAAATCTCCCTATCCTCAGTGCAGATACAATTTTTGATAACTATTCTATACAACGTTTATGGTAAGAAATTTTTAAACTCTACCGCAAGTTAAATAAACATTAGACACCAAAAAAACTTAGCATTATTTTTATACATCTTAACCAGGGATAAACTTATGGCTTATTATATTGCTCCCCGCTTTTTAGACAAACTAGCTGTTCATATCACCAAAAACTTCTTGAATATTCCTGGGATTAGAGTACCGTTAATTTTAGGGATTCATGGACGCAAAGGTGAAGGGAAAACCTTTCAATGTGAGTTAGCCTTTGAAAAGATGGGTGTAGAAGTCACACTGATTTCTGGTGGTGAGTTGGAAAGTCCCGATGCAGGAGATCCCGCACGGTTAATTCGCCTCCGTTATCGAGAAACAGCCGAGCTGATCAAAGTCCGGGGTAAAATGTGCGTACTGATGATTAATGATTTAGATGCAGGTGCAGGACGCTTTGATGAAGGGACGCAATACACTGTAAATACTCAGTTGGTGAATGCCACACTGATGAATATTGCCGATAATCCCACAGATGTGCAGCTACCGGGAAGCTATGACTCAAATCCCATCCGGCGTGTCCCGATTATCGTCACAGGTAATGATTTTTCCACACTCTACGCACCATTGATTCGGGATGGACGGATGGAGAAATTTTATTGGCAGCCTAACCGCGATGATAAGGTGGGTATTGTGGGGGGAATTTTTGCTGAAGATGGACTCTCACCTAGAGAAATTGAACAACTGGTGGATACTTTCCCTAATCAATCCATTGACTTTTTTAGTGCATTGCGATCGCGCATTTACGACGAACAAATCCGCGACTTCATCCATCAAGTAGGATTTGAGCATATATCTTTGCGTGTAGTCAATAGCTTAGAAGGCGCACCCGTATTTAAAAAACCAGATTTTACTCTCTCCCATCTCATCGAGTCTGGAAAATTTATAATGGCTGAACAGCAACGAGTCGAGACTTCCCAATTAGTAAATGAATATAATCGTTTGAATCGAGGTAAAAGCTATCAGCCAGAACCACCAGTTGAGGTAACATCAAGCAACCAACCCACCAATCAAAATTCAAATACCCACTTAAGCCTAGATACACAAGAACAAATCCGGCAAATCTTATCTCAAGGTTATCAAATTAATTTTGAACACGTAGATGAACGTCGTTTCCGTACAGGTTCTTGGCAAAGTTGCGGTACTGTCCACATCGATGCTGAGTCTGACGCTATCTCCACTTTGGAATCTTTTTTAGGTGAGTATAGCGGTGAGTACGTGCGCTTAGTGGGAATTGATCCCAAAGCCAAGCGGCGAGTTGTGGAAACGATTATTCAAAGACCGAATGGGAAGAATTAGGGGACTGGGGGCAGGGAGCAGGGAGCAGGGGGCAGGGGGCAGGGAGCAGGGGGCAGGGAGCAGGGGAGCAGGGAGCAGGGGAGACAAGGGAGACAAGGGAGACAAGGGAAAGAATTTTAGATTTTAGATTTCGGATTTTAGATTGAAATCCAATCCAAAATTTAAAATCCAAAATCCAAAATTGAATTGCCCAATTCCCAATGCCCCATGCCCAATGCCCCATGCCCCATGCCCTATGCCCTATGCCCTTATCTATCATCAGCTATCCCAAGTCAAACTATCAGCACATTTAATCACGGGATCGCTTGCCGTATTGTTCACAATTTGTTACAAAAGTACAAAGAACTTCTAGAGACCCACAACCAAATGTTCGGCGGACTAACTGGTTTACAAGATCCTCAAGGCACTGACTGGGGCGAAAAAATGCTCAATACAGTTGCTAGCCAAACGATTCGCCATTTATTTACCCGAAGCGAGTCAGTAGAAGTCCTTGTGCGCTGCTACCCCTCCAGCAAACTGTTGCAAGGCAGCATTGATAGTTTCAAAATGAGTGGACGCGGCTTGGTTATCCGTAGAGATTTTGCTGTAGAGGAGATGTCTTTTGAAACGGATGCGGTAACTATTGACTTTGGTGCAGTTTTAGGTGGGAAGTTAAATCTGAAGCAACCAACTCAGGCGATCGCGCAAATAGTATTATCGGAAGATGGCATAAATCAGGCGTTTAAAGCTGAATTGGTGAAAAAACGCCTAGTCAATCTTTCTGTACCTGCTTTAACAGCATTATCAGGCGGTCAGCCAGTATCTTTCACCGAGGTGCAAGTAAAACTATTACCCCAAAATTGCCTGCGACTCTCAGCCCAGGCAGATTTAAATAATGGTGAACTCATACCCCTGCACATGACTTTAAGCATAGCCGTAGAAAAACGTCGGCGAATTGCTTTTCAAGACCCCAAAATTGAGCTTGATTTAGTACCAGACACCCAAAAAGAAATTTCTCGGACATTAAGCCTAGCACTAGCAGAAATTTTAGATAATATGGTCGATTTGGATCGTTTTGACCTAGATGGGGTAAAAATGCGGCTGAATCGTTTAGAAACTGAAGGAAAAAGATTAATTTTCAGTGGCTATGCGGAAATTGAACGGATTCCGCGTAATTCGTAATGGGCTGCGCCCCGCTACGCTAACGTAATTCGTAATTAAAAACCGTCTAGAAGTTTCTAGGCGGTTCTTAATTTATTTATCAAGCTAATTAAGTGAGGTGATGTGCGACTTATTCTTGAAACCCCTCTCCATAGAGCGAAGCTCTTCTCGTAGACTACCTCTCCTCTGCAACTGTAGAGACGTTGCATGCAACGTCTCTACTTTGATTCTTGCTCCCCTTCCCACTCCTTCGGAGAAGCAAGCTATGTAGGGAAGGGGTTGGGGGTTAGGTTTGAAAAAAAGTTGCAGACGGCGTTAAGTGTTAATTTTCTATCTTCTACCGACACCTACATAGTGGAATCCAGCGCGAATCATGGTTTCGGGGTCGAGGAAGTTCCGACCATCGATAATTACGGGGTTGGTCATTAATTGCGCCATCTTGGTGTAGTCAAGAGAGCTAAATTGTTGCCATTCTGTGACGAGTACCAACGCATCGCAACCATCAGCTAAACGTTCAGCATCGGTTTCTACTAACACACCAGAAAGGCCATGACGCATTCCGGTTTGGGAAATGATGGGGTCATAGGCTTTAACTTTAGCACCCAGTCTGTTGAGTTGTTCGATTAAGTTGAGTGCAGGCGCGTCGCGTAAATCATCGGTATCAGGTTTGAAGGTTAAACCTAATAAACCAACTGTCTTACCTTTGAGAATTTTGAGAGCTTGTTGGAGTTTTTCTAGTGCAATCAGGCGTTGACGCTCGTTAACGCTCACAGCAGATTTTAATAACTGCGCTTCATAACCGTAATCATCAGCAGTATGAATCAAGGCGGAAACGTCTTTGGGGAAACAAGAACCACCCCAACCAATACCGGCTTGTAAGAATTTATTGCCGATGCGGGAGTCTAAACCGATACCTTTAGCTACTTGGGTAACATCAGCACCAACGCGATCGCAAATGTTAGCTACTTCGTTAATAAAACTAATCTTAGTAGCTAGGAAAGCGTTAGCAGCGTATTTAATCATCTCTGCTGAACTGAGGTCTGTTGCTAGTATAGGCACAGGAGGTAAGGATTTATCCTCAGCAAATTTGCGCTCTACAATTGGTGCGTAGAGTTCTTCCATCATGGAAATTGCTTTAGTGCTGTTACCACCCAAAACAATCCGGTCGGGGTTGAATGTATCGTATACTGCCGAGCCTTCCCGTAAAAACTCTGGGTTACTCACAACATCAAACTGATGGACTGACTCAGGTAGTTGATTCTCACTGCCACCACCGACTGTCACCGGGGTTTTTTGGCGTTCAGCAATCCCATCCATGACAATCATCCGTACCCAGTCACCTGAACCGATGGGGACTGTAGATTTATTGACAATTACTTTATAACCACCATTGAGGTTCGCCCCAATACCACGAGCTACAGCTTCCACATAACGAGTATCGCTTTCACCAGTGGGTAATGGTGGTGTACCTACAGCTATAAATAAAATTTCTCCGTGAGCAACACCAGCCGCTAAGTCCGTAGTAAATTGAATTTTGCTGTTTTGAATTGCAGACTGCATAATTTCTGACAGTCCTGGCTCAAAAATCGGTGACTGGCCAGATTTCATCAGTTTGACTTTTTCTTCGTTATTGTCCACACAAATAACGTCATGGCCAATATGAGCTAAACAAGCACCTGTAACTAAACCAACGTAACCAGTACCAATTACACAAACACGCATTTTTAACTCCTCACTTTGTTTGGGGTTACTTTTCAATAAACTGAACGTTTCTAGGGAACACCGCTACTTAACTACGGGTTAGAAGTAGGTTAAGTCTGCATCTCAATTGAGTTAGAACTCTAGACGGTATTTTTGATGCGATCGCGGAAATCTTCGATTGTTAGCTTTAATCCTTCTTCTAGGGGAATAGTGGGTTCCCAATTTAACAGGGTTCTGGCTTTTGTGATATCCGGCTGACGACGACGAGGATCATCAGCAGGTAAAGGCTCAAATTTAATCTCTGCACCTGGGTTGATTAAATTTTGCACAGCTTGCGCCAGTTGTAAAATCGTGTATTCACCAGGATTACCCAAATTAACTGGCCCGATGTAATCACTGTTCATCAGGCGGATAAATCCTTCCACTAGATCGGATACATAGCAAAAACTTCGCGTTTGTGAGCCATCACCATAAACAGTCAAAGGTGTGCCTCGCAAGGCTTGAACGATAAAGTTACTTACAACGCGCCCATCATTTTCTAACATTCTTGGCCCGTAGGTATTAAATATACGGACAACGCGAATATCAACTTTATTTTGTCTGTAGTAGTCAAATGCTAAAGTTTCAGCGATTCTTTTGCCTTCGTCGTAGCAGGAACGCAAACCAATGGGGTTAACACTACCGCGATATTCTTCTGTTTGTGGGTGAACCTCTGGATCTCCGTATACTTCGCTAGTAGAAGCCAAGAAAAATCTCGCTTTGACACGCTTGGCTAATCCCAACATATTCAGTGTTCCCATCACGTTAGTTTTCACTGTTTTTACGGGATTGTACTGATAATGAACCGGAGAAGCTGGACAAGCTAGATGGTAAATTTGATCTACTTCTAACCGAATTGGTTCGGTGATGTCATGGCGAATGAGTTCAAAGTTAGGATGATTCATCCATTGGAGGATGTTACGTTTGTGACCTGTGTAGAAGTTATCTAAACAAATTACTTCATGCCCTTCAGGAATCAGTCGGTCAATTAGATGAGAACCAATAAACCCAGCACCGCCCGTCACCAAAATTCTCATATTGTCTCAGTTGCTTAAAAATATTGCTAGCTGTTGTTGACGTTGTTAATTTAGAATACCCAGCCTCCGTATGAAAATACAGAAATAACAAGGCAAATCCAAAATAAAACACTAGTATTAAGTAATTTTACTATGTTTTTAATTTTATTACATTATATTTCAGTATTAGGGCTAATTCAATTAGCAAAATAACAAACATCGTCTAATGTTTGTGCTGACCTCACTTATAATTCATCAAATCTTCAACAAGATAAAGTCTTGTTCAGAGAAAACTGTAAAGTTTAGGAAATTGGGGCAGGGGGCAGGGGGCAGGGGGCAGGGAGAAAGGGGGAAAACGTCCTCTCCCCTACCCCAAAGCGGCTTGATTAAATCTGCCTTTCTTCATTTTGAGTTTTGTACTCTTGTGAAGAACCTGTTGGAGTAGGGTTTTCGATGGCGGCAGGGTGTTGTGAATTTTGAATTGGTAGAGTGATTCCTGTTGGTTGGTGGTGTGGTTCTGCCAACATAACGATTGAGCAGGTGATTTGTCTGACTAGCTCAGTTGTGACATCGCTGATAGCTAATCCACTGGGGTTGGTATGATTACGTATAAAGGGTAAGACGACTAAATCATATAGTCTTGCTGCTTGTAAGATTGCTTGAGCCGCATTTTCATGGGCAATAATTTGAATTTCTGGTGAATTGGGCAAAGATAACTGAGATATGATTTGGGCAAGGTGCGATCGCCTAGCTGCAATTTTACTGGAACTAGTACGGCGATCGCATACACTTAAGACTGTGACTTGGGCTTGATTAGCTTCTGCTAACATCTGCCCCAACTGTACGGGCTGTAAGGCAGGGTTAATTAAATTTTCTAATGGCACTAAGATGCGTTGAATTTTTTGGGGTGAGTCTACCAGCCTTGTCACGGCTACTGGGCAATGAGATGCCCACAACACACTATCAATTACATTGCCAAATAACCGCGCTCTTAAGCCAGTACGTTTACCCCACCCCATCACAATTAAATCGGCTTTTTGTTCACGGGCGGCTCTGGTAATTCCTGGGGCAAAAGCATCATCAATTCTTAGTAATGGTTGTGCTTTGACACCTAAAGCTTGACTTTGGGTGATAGCTTTTGTTAACAACCGCTCACTTCTTTGCACAGATGATTCTAACTGTGGTGCATCCATCTGAGCCGCAGCTGTAGCGATCGCTAATGGCATAATCTTACCTTTTGTCTGACGTGCTAACAATGCCGCCATTTCAATTAGATACTGCTGAGTGTGAGGATTATAAATAGGTACAACTATTTTCAAGCTATGACTAAGAGATGCTTCTGGAGGCTGGGTTGGCAAACTTGCAGCTACTGTAGTCATCACAGATTGAGGCGTTAAAGCTACAGCTGCCCGATTAGTAATTAAGGGGCCTAAAATTGATGTGACTAACATCAAAATTACAAAGCTGCTTAAAACATCTAGTGGGAGGAGTCCAGCCCGATAGCCGACAAACGTAGCGGCTAGAGTGATACCCACCTGGGGAATTGATAATGACCACATAGTGATCATTTCTTGCCAGTTATAACGATATATGAGTTTTGCTAACCAAGCAGCAATCAATTTACCAGTTAGCAACCCAACAATAATGACAATAGATAACTTTAAAATAACAAGATTATTGATTAAATTTGGCAAATCAATTAATAAGCCAAGATTAACAAAAAAAATCGGGATAAATAAAACATTACCAATAAATACTATTTTTTCTTTAACTAGCCCTTCACCAACAACTTGATTGACTGCTAAACCTGCTAAAAATGCACCGAATATTTTTTCTACACCGATAAACTGAGTTCCCATCACTGCTAAAAACCCAGCTAATAACACAAACAAAAACTTGTTACCTTCGTCGTCTCCTGAACGCCGAAAAAATTCCTTACCTACCCAATTTAATCCCCACAAAACCACAATCGAGTAAATCAGTAACCAGCCTAAGAAGGTAATCAGTTTAGCTAAAGTGAATATTCCGGCCTGGGATATGGCAACACAAACCGTTAATATGATCAGTGCGCCAACATCTGTAAAAGCTGTAGCTGCAATTGTACTGGCGACAGCTTGATTGCTGATCACCCCCAAACGACTCAGCAGAGGATAAGCCAAAAGAGTATGAGAAGCAAATAGAGAACCGATTAAGATTGAATTTTGCCAACTAAAATTGAAAATTATGCCAATTAAAGTTCCTATAAACAACGGCACACCAAAGGTAAATATGCCAAAACCTATAGCCCGTTGTTTATGTCGTCGCCATTGTGCAATTTCTACTTCTAAACCTGCAACAAATACTAAATACACTAAAGTAATATCTGCTAACAGGTTAATCAACGCTGATTGTGTCTCAAATATATTCCAGCCTGATGAACCTAGTACTAAACCTGAGAACACCAAGCCAACAAAACCTGGTAATTTCAGGCGATCAAATAAGATCGGTACTACTAAAATAACTACCAACAAAATAGCAAAGGGAACAATAGGTTCTTGTCCCAGAATTTGGGCGGTTGCTTCTAGAGCAAGAACTGGTAATATTCGTTCCATAGGTAGGAGTTCAAGGAGGAATGGTGACGCTATGATTACCTTTTAATAATTTTTAAATGGTTAATATAGCAGTTGGCGATTGAGTGGAGTATATATCTTTGTGGGACGGAACGCCTGATGATCCTGCCCTTATACTTCATTCAAGGGAGAATAGCCATAACAGTAAAAATTAACTGCAAAAATCAACAAACCTTAACTTAGAGTATCCAGACAATTGTGTCCCGACTAACTGCCTATGGGTGGATTTGGCTCAAAATAAACCGTAGGCGATCGTAGTCGTCTTTGAGTAGTACACTGAGAGTGCGTCCAGCTTTGATCAGCCATTGCCGATCAGCTTTGCGTAGCTGGTAAACCTCCCGAATTGCCGCCGCCGTTAAAGATTCCACTGGCGCGCCATTAATTGAAAGTAGTGTCCGCAAAAAATCTAGCTCTTCGGTGAACTTAACAATTAATTCTGGTTCGCACCGATACACAGCTTGATGAATTTGGGGAGGACGAGGTGGTAGATACTGATAAACTCTTTGGTTAGCAGCGACAATTGAGGATGATGGCTCAAATCCGACGATCGCAGCCCGAAATTCCGTTTTCAGCATAGCAAATATTTGGGGTTGCTCCTCACGCAAATCTTGCAATGATAAACCCAAAGCCACGGCTCGGTGTACGGAATCAACAGGCATTGTAGTTGCATAATACACTACCGCGTAGACTTGATTACCTGATTCCTCATCCACAGCCCGCACCCAACTACCAAAAGGCGGCATTGATGGAAAGCTCAAGTCTTCCGGTTCTAAACACTGTGCCAAAAATTCAGTAGAAGTAGTTTCAATCACCTCCGCAATATGGTTAGGATGGCGATCGCCTGTGTCAAACTGTGGTAGAGGAAGACGCATAGTAATTACAATCAACAGTCAAATAGCTTGAGACTCATGACTAATGACTCATTTATTTTCCTTTTTTCTTGCCAGTGGTAACTTCTACAGGTTCGAGTTCTGAAAGGCGAAAGGTAATGATCTTATCCCAGTTACCACCTTCAAACAACACGGCTACTTTACCATCACTCACACGCTGCACTAGTCCTTCATAGCGATAGTAAGTATCTGCGGGGTTCTTCACACGAACAGTTGCTCCAGGTAGAATCATAACTTCTTTCCTCTAAGTTTCCTCTTACTAGCTTAATACTTGTGATTAATCTATAGTCGATAGTCCAGAGTCAATAGTTAATCACTTTTCCACTAGTTATGATTGAGTATTGACTATTGAATCAGTAATAATACTTCTGGCGTTGACGAAAATTGGCTACAGATTCTACTATTCCTAAACCAATAAAATTAGCCAACATAGCAGAGCGTCCATAACTCATCCAAGGTAGGGGGATACCAGCAACAGGTGCTAAACCCACAGTCATACCTACATTAACTATCAACTGAAACAAGATCATCGATAAAACACCAATTGCCAGCAACGAACCAAAATTATCTTTGGCTGTTTGAGCAATGTGCAGTAACCGCCAGCAAATCAAACAAAAGACAAATAAAACAACCAAACACCCTACAAAACCAAATTCTTCACCCACTGCCGAGAAAATGAAGTCTGTATGTTGTTCAGGCACAAAATTTAGTTGTGTCATCGGCCCTTTAAATAAGCCCCAACCCCACATCTCACCTGCACCGATAGCAATACGCGATTGATGTTGGTGATAGCCAGCACCTAATATATCGTGTCCAGGACGAAGAAATGTTGTCAGTCGGTCTTTTTGATATTCTTTTAAGATATGATTCCAGGCGAAAACCCCCAGTTCACCACCAAGCATATTCAGTGACCAAGCACCAATACCACTAATCCCAAATCTTCGCCAAGGCAGAGTTTGCCACCCCACAATACCCATAGCTAATGACCAAATTAAACCTAAAAGACCCAAGGATATTTCGTGAAAAACTATCAGGGGTTGTGATAATGGCCAAGATATACCAAATAAAATTGCTGCTACTACTGGAGAAATCAACAAAATTAACCAACCTGGATTGGCATTAGCCCAGTACAACATCCCTAAAACTATCGCTCCAAATACTAGTGATGTTGCCAAATCAGGTTGAGTAAATACTAATAACCAAGGTAAAGCCGTAAATGCCAAAGCTCGGCAAAAGTTGGGGAGAGTTGCTGCCGTAGTTTTGTGTAATAAAGCCGCTAGTGTGATAATTACTCCTATTTTGGCAAATTCTGAAGGTTGTACATTAAATCCGCCAATAGTTATCCATCTTTGCGCCCCTTTGGCAGCAGTACCGATAATCATTACCGCAATCAGACTGAAGTTAGTCAGTGCGTATGTAATCCAATGCCAGTTGAGTAAATTCTCGTAATTACACCGAGCAATAAACACAGCCATAAAAGTCCCAATACTGGCAACTAGCCAATGCCACCACCAGTCTGTGACAGGTTGTTTGAGTTCGGTACTGAGGATCATCACCCCGCCAAAAATACTCACCCCAACAGTCAGCAAAAATAATAGCCAATCTACTTGCTGCCAAGGTTTAACCCAATACTGCCAACGAATTTTAGGGAGCGAACGTTTCAATAACATTGTCTGAGTTTAACGTTTAGCGATGAGATTTATTGACTATTAATAACTCTGTATTCCTAGGACACAGCCTAGGAATCACAAAAGAATTAAGATTTATGATGTTAAAGCTGCAACTGATACTTTACCTGCAATATTGAGGGCGATCGCTTTTAAAGCTTTGGCTGAAGCTGAATCTGGTTCAGCAACAACTATCGGCACACCATTATCACCACCAACTCTAGTAGAAATCTCTAGGGGTATGCAGCCCAACAACGGTACTCCTAACTCAGTTGCGGTTTTAGAACCACCACCAGAACCAAAGATATCGTACTGTTTATCCGGCATATCGGGAGGAATAAAATAACTCATATTTTCTATCATTCCCAATACAGGCACATTCATTTGCTGGAACATCCGCAAACCTTTACGGGAATCTAACAGTGCTACAGTTTGGGGTGTAGTCACAATTACCGCCCCAGACATAGGAACAGATTGAGTTAAGGTTAACTGAGCATCACCTGTACCTGGGGGCATATCGACAATTAAATAATCTAATTCACCCCATTGCACTTGATAAAGAAACTGACGAATGACTCCATTCAACATTGGCCCACGCCAAATCACTGGTTGATCTCGGTCAATGAGAAAACCCATTGAAACTAATTTCACACCATGATTAAAAGCTGGTTCGAGAACTTCACCGGTTTCTGTGGAGCGTACCACAATTTGAGCATCAGCTAGTCCTAACATGGTGGGATCATTCGGCCCATAGATATCCGCATCTAGCAAACCAACTTTTGCGCCTGTTTGTGCCAATGCTACAGCCACATTTACAGCTACCGTACTTTTACCTACACCCCCCTTACCACTGGAGACAGCAATAATATTTTTGACTCCCGGCACACCACTGCGGTCTGGTAAGCTTTTTTGTTGGGGTGTTTCTGCTGTTACCTCTACACTGACATTTGTGACCCCAGGTAGTTTTTTTACTGCTTTTTCACAGTCTTCAACAATAAATTCTCGTAAAGGACAGGCGGGTGTAGTTAACACCAAAGTGAAGCTGACTGTACCACCTGCAATTTTGACATTGCGAATCATGTTGAGTTCTACCAGACTCTTACGCAGTTCTGGGTCTTGCACTGGCCGTAATACTTCTAAAACAGACTGGGCATCAAGGACATCGTACATAACAATTCAAAATTCAAAATTCAAAATTAAAAATGAAGAAATGTAAAGCAATAATTGCTGACTGTGTTCTCAGAGATCGGCGTAACAAAATTTAAAAAATTTTTATTATCACCTAATAGAATCTTAACTTTCTTTAGTGATTAAAGATTAAGCATTGGTAATTGGGTAGAAAAAACTCATCAGTCATAAGTTTCTCCCCTACACCCCTACATCTTCTCAGTTCCCAGTCCCCAGTCCCCAATCCCATTAATTTTCTTCTGTCCTGAAACCCCTGCAAAAGCTGCCTTTTCTACCGCCTCCACTAAAGAGCGTGCCACACGGTCTGCATAGGGGCGAGAAAATGACCAAATAAGCGGCGATAACCAACCTCTGAGGGTGACTGAATAAGATAAACAAGTGCCACAGACTGTTGATTCTACTTGGTAAGTGACTCGTTCTTCTACACCAGGAATTGCCATGACTCTGATACTCAACAATTCTCTAGGGTTGACTCGCTCGACAAAAATCCTAATGGGAATTGGTGAAAAGCGTGTCACGGCTTGGTAAATTAGTCCTGGTTTGGGTACTAATCCATAGGGAACATTAGTACTTTTGAGTAGTGGATGCCAGGAAACATCTGTTAAGTCAACTACCTTTTTCCAGAGATCATCTACAGAAGCACAACTAATTTCTCGATATGTCCGTACCAGAGAAACGCAAAACCGACGGTGTTTGCGGTGGACGAATTTGGATAACCAAGCTCTCATTTACCAATCCTCCTCGCTAGACACTTGTTGGTAACTCTGGCATAGTCTGCTAATGTAATTCATCTGACTTAGCACTGAGTATCGGCTAAACCCCAGCACTCACCAGAGTCTGGTATCGATACCAGAATGTTCCCATCAAGAAGTACAACAAAAATTTAGTCAATATACAAGCCTATACGCATTTGAGGGAAAATAACTCTAGTCATGCCCATTGATCATATAAATGTTTAAGAAGCAAAAAAGTGTTTGGGCAATTTGAGCCGAATTTTTGGCTCGTGCTAGCCACAAATTTTTACAATTGGAATTTGTGGCTGTTTTGAAAAACGTAATTTAGTGCGGGAATCTCATGGTAACTAATTCACAAACCCCAACTGTAGAAGCAAAATTATCCACATCTTTACCTGCGACTGATGCAAAAGCGCGTGTCAGTCATTTTATGAAAAGTTTACAAGATGAAATTTCCCAAGCACTCGCAAAGCTGGATGGTGTGGCTAACTTTCATGAAGATAGTTGGGAACGTCCAGAGGGAGGTGGCGGGCGATCGCGTGTGCTACGAGATGGTGCAATATTTGAACAAGCAGGTGTAAATTTTTCTGAAGTTTGGGGTTCTCATCTGCCTCCTTCTATTTTAGCCCAGCGTCCAGAAGCAGAAGGACATGGTTTTTATGCCACTGGCACATCCCTGGTATTACATCCGCGTAACCCTTACGTTCCCACTGTTCACCTCAACTACCGTTATTTTGAAGCTGGCCCAGTATGGTGGTTTGGCGGTGGTGCTGACTTAACACCTTATTACCCTTTTGCAGAAGATGCAGCCCATTTCCACAAGACATTAAAGCAGGCTTGTGACCAACATCACCCAGAATATTACCCAGTTTTTAAACGCTGGTGTGATGAGTATTTTTACCTGAAGCATCGGGGCGAAACACGGGGTATAGGTGGTTTATTTTTCGATTATCAAGATGGACAAGGGGTTTTGTATCGTGGCCCTAACCCTAAAGGTGAAGCGGCTCAATATAGTGACCAAGTGGGAGTCCCCGCACAACGCAATTGGGAAGATTTATTTAGCTTTGTCCAGAGTTCTGGAGCGGCATTTTTACCTGCTTATCTACCCATTGTTGAACGTCGTCATGGGATAGATTATGGCGATCGCCAACGGAATTTTCAACTGTATCGTCGGGGTAGATATGTAGAATTTAACTTGGTCTACGACCGAGGCACAATTTTTGGCTTACAAACCAACGGACGCACAGAATCTATTTTGATGTCTTTACCACCTTTGGTGCGTTGGGAATACGGTTATCAACCAGAACCTAATTCCCCGGAAGCAGAACTGTATAATACATTTCTTAAGCCCCAAGATTGGATTAATTTTGCATCTTGAGTTTTGAATTGATTCATTAGCAATGACGTACTGTGGGATATTTATTTACTTTGGGTAGTTCTCAGTAACTCATGAATGATTGGTTGAAAATAATTCTGACTATTGAGTAAGTAATCTTACTCCTATACTCAGTATTGATTTAGTGAGTTAAACTACTAAAGGTAAGCACCGAGTCAAAAAAAGGTGACAAATTTAGCTGTATCTTGTTAAATTCAAGTTTCAGCAGTAAATAGTCCTGTTGTTGGTGGGTTAAATAATATAGGCTATTTTCCACTGACTCAATCTTTGGCTCATCAACATCCAGGACTAATACCAATAATCTGTAAGAAGCTACAGATAACACACTGCAAATCCAGATGCCATCTGACTTTCTTGCATGATGAATTGGTATAACTTAACCCACAGTACATTTTAACAAGAGTGCCACAGGGGGCTTAGTGATTCAAATCGAACAAACAACCTATACAACTCAAGATGGTAATACAGTTATTGTCTTGACTCCAGCAGGTCGGCTAGATATCACCACTGCTTGGCAATTTCGCCTGAAGTTACAGGAATGTATTTCTAAACTCAGCCGCCATATAGTGGTGAATCTTGGACAAGTAAATTTTATTGATAGTTCTGGTCTAACATCTTTAGTAGCTGGAATGCGTGATGCGGATAAAGTCAACGGCAGTTTCCGTATATGCAATGTCCATCCAGAAGCTAAACTTGTATTTGAAGTGACAATGATGGATACAGTGTTTGAAATCTTTGAAACTGAAGACGAAGCTTTAGAAGGTGTACCTCGCAGTATTGCTAGCTAACAGATAGCTAACGAAAGTGCTGAGTCACAATTGATGACTATTGAGTTGTGTTTTCCTCAAACACAGGTGGAAGGTAACAAATATAAAAAAATGATTAATGACTATTGACTCTGACCTCATCACTCAGCACTCAATACTGTTCTCTTTTGGTGTAGCGATAAGGGCCAACAATTGCTCCCCAAGTTGCTTTGCCTGTTAATTGATCAATTCCTTTATCATAAGTATTTAAGCCTGTTGCTGTACTTTCAAATCCTAAAGCAACTTGAATAGTATTGCCTTGGTAAGTGAACGTGCAACAAGTATCAGGCTCTGGAGTAGCAACAAATTTATATTGGTTAGGAGCTACTTCTTGTTGAGTAACTTTGAGAATACAACCCGGTAATAATTCTAATGCGTCTGGGGTGAGTGTCTGAAGTAGGGTAGGGTGACAACCTCCACCAATGAAGGCACTCGGATTTTTAATCATATAGTATTGTACTTTTAGCGATCGCTCAAATTCACTCGGCATTAAGCGCAGAATACGTTGCCGATAAGGACGGTCTAAATTGATCATATTTGCTTGTTCTGCAAATAGAGTAATGCTATCGTCTGCAAATAGTGGCACTGGTCGTTGCCATAAACGCAAATGTACAAACCAAACCGGTTCGGCTAAAGCTTGTTCCCTATTGTCAAATTCTCCCGCTAGGTAGTCACCTAAGATAGTTAAATCCCTCGAAAAACCCATAAATTTGCCCAATCATTAATTTAGTTCGGTTTTATAGGACTTCAGCAGGTGTCACATTAAATATGTCTTGTAGAGTGCGTCATACCACTTAAATGCTGTCAATAAACAGATTTTTGATATCTGACGCACCCTACTAATCTGTCAGTTGCCTAAGTCCTGGATAATTTAAAGAGAAAATCTGAGTCAGGCGATACCTTGGCTCAGATTTGTTGGTGCTGTTCTGTGTCTCTACTAACTACATTCACCAATTTGAGGATTTCGTAAATTCTGGCTAAATTTTTCCATAAATTCTCTAGTTTCAAATTTTACTTATAACAGGCAAATTTTATCATTTATCAATTGACTTTATACTTCAGACTAGAATATAATTTTAGATTGTCTGTCTAATTCCTGCTCGGATCAGGTAGACACCATGCAAAGGCTGAAAAAATTATTTTAAATCAGCTACCTGTACGGCAACCTTAAGGACAATTTCATGGCATACGCAATTATTGAAACTGGCGGAAAACAACTCAGAGTTGAGCCAGGTCGGTTTTACGATATTGAACTGCTCCCTGTCGAGCCAGATGAAAAAGTTACAATAGATGCTGTTTTATTAGTGCAGCATGACGGTGAAGTCAACATTGGACAGCCGTTAGTCTCAGGTGCAACAGTAGAAGGTACTGTAATGAGACATCTGAGAGGCCGCAAAGTCCTGGTTTATAAAATGAAGCCCAAAAAGAAAACCCGTAAAAAACGGGGGCATCGCCAGGAAATTACTAGACTGATGATTGATTCCATCACCATGAACGGTACAGTTTTCACAGCCCCAGCCGCTACCACTGAAGTTGTTGTAGAAACTGCTGCTGCTGAAGAAACTGCTGAATAATAGTTAAAGAATAAGCAATAAGCAAAGGAAACTATGGCTCATAAGAAAGGAACAGGCAGTACACGCAACGGTCGTGATTCTAATGCTCAACGTCTAGGTGTCAAGCGTTTTGGCGGACAAGTCGTGCTAGCAGGGAATATCCTCGTGCGTCAACGTGGGACAAAGTTCCATCCTGGTAATAACGTTGGTATTGGCAAAGATGATACTTTATTTGCCTTAATTGATGGCGTAGTTACCTTTGAAAGAAAAGGTAAATCCCGCAAAAAGGTGAGCGTTTATCCAGCCGTTGCTCCTGAAGCAGTAGCTAGCTAAATTCAAAGTTGGGCATAGTTGCCCAACTTAACACTGATTTTTCTCAGTAAAAATACTAAGCTATTACACCTATAGGTAGCACATTTCATTTGTCAATAAAAGCTGTAAACCCCTGCCCCCTGCTCCCTGCCCCCTGCTCCCTGCCCCCTGCTCCCTGCTCCCTGCCCCCTGCCCCCTGCGATATTAACTACCACCATAACTGCTGCACAACTCCTGTGTGTGCAAACGCACCTAAAGCAACACCTAGAATTGAAAAAATAGATGTAACTATAAAAGCTTGCCCTTCTGTGAAATCTGCTGATTGAAAGTCAATCCTCGCTAGAATAGCGGAGGAAATAATCAGCAAAGTATCAAGAAATACTTTAAACCAGGCAAGCATCATAAAAAATAAAAATGCTCCCACTACTGTAGCTACGAAGGTTTTAGTATTTGAACCCAGCAAAATACTAGAGTAGTTAGCTAAAGTGGAGTAGGGCGCAGTTAAAGTTCCTACCAAAAGCAGCAAACTCAGTACTACTACAAGCCAAGCAAACAAAGGAGCTTGTATTTCAGATAATGCCCAACCCAAAGTACCATAGCTAAGTATCAATAGTGATAGAGCTATCCAAGGAATGCGTTTGACGATTGACATGGGTTGGAGAGTTTGGCAATTTGCTGAGTATAAATTATTTTTATTGAAAGTGGCGGGAAACTCCATCCCCTTGTGACTGGAGAGGGATAGCCGCCCCGCCGCTTGGCGCATAGGGCATAGGGGAGGCAGTGCGATGGGCGGGTTTCCCGACTTGTAGCAACTGCCGTCATTGGTATGTTTTTTCCCATGCCCCATGCCCAATTCCCAAAAACACCATCCCGTTGTGGGTGGAATTTTTCAAATGATGAGAGCCTGCAAGTCACTCATGTGATCTTCAGACAAAGATTAACTTATCTTGATATACTGTGCCAGTAATAGCTTAGACTATAAGCTTATCATCCCATTTATTCTAGATACAACCAATAGGTTTTGATTCTCTGGCAAAACTTCAACAAATTTTTGCAGAGAATTACTGTACAAACTAGTTAATTTTTTTCGTAAACATTTGTAAACTGTTAGCAGCAGAGTAGCCAAGTATCACGTTTTGTTTAAGGAATGATCATGAAACAGCTTGTTATCGTTGAGCGCGTATGCCTCATTGGTCATATTGTGTCAATGGTGTTTGGATTGGTAGGGATACTACTGGTTATACCTAATGCAGAAGTCTTATTTCATCTATCTGAGATAGGACAAACAGCTATGCAGTGGAGTATGGCTGGTGGTGGAGTAGTTTATATGATTTTAGGTGCAGCAGCCGTATTTTTATACGCTTTACGGACATTAGGTTTAGGTCGCACCTTGGGGTTTATGCTACCTGCGGTATTGATTTCCTTAACCAGTGAACTGCTAGGAACTAGTACAGGTTTTCCTTTTGGTCACTACAGTTACTTAAGTGGCTTGGGTTATAAAATTGCTGGTTTAGTGCCATTCACTATTCCGTTGTCATGGTTTTATGTAGGTTGTTCTGCCTATTTGTTAGGACGTGCTGGTTTAGCCGTAGATAAAAAACCGAGCTTATTACGCCATATCGGTGCAATTGTTTTAGGTGCTTTGCTGCTGACTTCTTGGGATTTTGTACTTGACCCAGCAATGAGCCAAACTGCTTTACCCTTCTGGTATTGGCAACAACCAGGTGCGTTCTTTGGGATGCCTTATCAAAACTTTGCAGGTTGGATGGGTACAGGTTCAGTATTTATGACTGTGGCTGCATTGTTGTGGAGAAATAAACCCATTCAATTAGAGCGATCGCAGTTAAATGTACCTCTAATTATTTATTTAAGCAACTTTGGTTTTGCAACTGTAATGAGTTTAGCGGCTGGCTTTTCCATTCCCATATTACTGGGTTTAGTATTGGGTGTAGCTCCAGCTGTAGTGCTATGGTGGAAAGCCACAGTTTCCCCATCCCCAATTAACGTTGAACCTGCCACTAATGAAGTTGCAGTAGCTAGCGTAAAAGTTGCGTTGAAGTAAATTAGGGACTGGGGAGTTGGGGGCAGGGGGCAGGGGGTAGGGAGAAGGGGGAGCGGGGAGACAAGGGAGACAAGGTAGATTTTACCCTAATGCCCAATGCCCACTTCAAAAATTATGTAACGATTTCAATTGCACAATATTATTACTGTGGACAACGCTTTGATCATAGAAAGCTTCCTGTCGCTATGGTGCTTAATTATCCAATTACCTGCGACAGCGATATTGCTTTCGCGTCTGCTCAAGGGGCCAAGACGCAATCCTCCTATTCAACCCCAACAACCCACACCTGAAATTTTGGGTAGTGTTAGCGTTGTCATCCCTACACTAAATGAAGCTCTCAGAATTAGCCCCTTATTAGCTGGTTTGAGTCAGCAGAGTTACGAAGTCCGGGAAATTATTGTTGTAGATAGTCACTCCCAAGATGGGACTCCCGACTTAGTAAAAGCAGCACAGCAACAAGACCCCCGCTTTCGATTAATGAATGATGACCCTTTACCTGCTAATTGGGTGGGTCGTCCTTGGGCATTGCATAATGGCTTTTTGTATAGCTCAGAAGCTAGTGAATGGTTTTTAGGGATGGATGCTGATACAGTACCCCATCCGAATTTAGTGGCTGGCTTAGTCAAAACAGCAGCAGCACAGGGTTATGACTTGGTTTCTCTTTCGCCTCAGTTTATCCTCAAGTATCCTGGAGAATGTTGGCTGCAACCTGCATTGTTAATGACTTTGCTTTATCGCTTCGACCCAGCCGGAATTAACACAGAGCAACCAGAAAGAGTCATGGCTAATGGACAGTGCTTTTTGTGCCGTCGGTCTGTATTGGCTGCTGTAGGTGGCTATAACAGTGCTAGTAGCTCTTTTTGTGATGATGTTACCTTAGCACGGTACATCGCCGCCCAAGGCTTTAAAGTGGGCTTTTTAGATGGTGCAAAGGTGTTAAAGGTCAGGATGTATGAGGGAGCGTTAGAAACTTGGAAGGAATGGGGACGTAGTCTTGACCTCAAAGATGCTTCGCCTACTGCTCAAGTTTGGGGCGATTTATGGTTGTTGTCGTCAGTTCAGGGCTTACCTCTAGTAATTTTACTGACTTACTGGATAGCTTCGTTACTGCTGCCCTTACCTGGGACATTGCCTCTAGAGTGCCTATTGGGATTGAATGTATTTTTGCTAGTGATTCGCTTTGCCATGTTATTAGCGATCGCACCTTCTTATGATCGTCAGAATGCTCAAGGTGGCTGGCTGTTTTGGCTTTCTCCCTTAGCTGATCCTCTAGCAGTGGTGAGAATTTTTCTATCTGCATTACGCCAACCTCAAGAGTGGCGAGGTAGGAAATACGGTACATAGTGATGAGCGTAGCAATCACAACTCATCACTGATGACTGTAAACTTAGTCTTCTTCACCTCCTAGGCGATCGCCTCGTTCTAATTCCCAGAGAATTTGATTGCCTTCACGTCGTACCCTTGAGACTATCCAATTTCGCCATCGCCATTGATCTCCTCGACTAGTAACAGCACTAGCATGGACATCCATTAAATAGGCTAATTCAGAACTGGTGATTAGATAGCCTTTAGCGGCTATTTCGTCAGCAATACGTAGAGTTTCAACTAAGTTACGGAGTTGTTCAACCCTGTGTTCAGGTAGCTGTTCTTCGACTGTAGCCGCAGCGTGTGCGGTAGATGGTTCCATAGCGGTTGTGTTTGATGCGGAAGTACCGATTTCTTGTGTCTTTTTGTTAACTATTGTAGAGGTTTTAACATGATTCGGTACTTTTGATACAATATTTTCACTATGCTTAGGTAAAGATTTGTAATCTTCAGAAGTAGATAATTGCTGTAGAGAGGGAATTTTACCAGTTGCAAAACTGCGAGCAATGACATCACACCTTTCGTTACCAACGTTACCAGAATGACCGCGTACATGATGCCAGTTAACCTGCTTGGTATTGAGTGCATCGAGAGTTTCTAGTAAGTCTTGATTTTGGACGGGGTTGCCATCCGCCTTTTTCCAACCTTTCCGCTTCCAGCCTTTCACCCATTTAGTCACACAATTAATCAAATATTCGCTATCGGTATAGAGGGTGATAGGTTCAGTTTGTCCAGAGGAACGCAGAAATTCTAAAGCTGCGATCGCTGCTTGCATCTCCATCTTATTATTCGTAGTATGACTGGCAGCATCCCCCATTTCATGGATTGAACCATCACTGAAATAGACAACCACACCCCAACCTCCAGGGCCAGGATTCCCGGTGCAAGCACCATCTGTATATATACTTTGAATTGTTTGGGTAGACATAGTAAAAATATTCAGCCCCATTGATTAGCAAGGACTTGAGCGGCAAAAGATGGGAAGCAATATATACGTTAACGTAAGAAAAATCAATCTTCCAGTAGAGTTGAGAAAATATGACTGGAAAATCATTTTGACTGTTGAGGGTTAACTGTTTCGGAAGTTGATGTATGAAAAATTTTCTATATATTTAGAAGATAAAACTTTCATATCTAGGGTAAAAATACTACCTTTTCCCACCTGACTTTCAACTTTCAGAATCCCTTGATGTTTTTGGGCGATCGCCTGAGCTATCGCTAGACCCAATCCTGTGCCTCCAGTTTTACGAGAGCGATCGCCGTCAACACGGTAAAAGCGATCAAAAATTCGTTCCTGATCAGCAAGCTCAATCCCAATCCCCGTGTCTTTTACAGCAATGACAGCAGTGTGATCGCTCTTGACTAAGCTAACAGTCACATATCCCCCTCTAGGTGTGTACTGGATGGCATTGGCAATCAAGTTTGACACTAAACGATAAAGTTGCGATTCGTTACCTAGAGTGTAAACCTCGCAAGTGGGAATTTGGCTCTTTAAGTTAATATCAGCAGCAGTGGCCAGCTCTAAAAATTCTTCGGTCAAATCGCTCACCAAATCATTTAAGCAACAGGGCTGAAAAGGTTTTGAGGATGAATTTTGCTCCAGACTGGTTAACAAGAGTAAATCAGCGATCAAATGGCTCAACCTTCGCCCCTGTCGCTCAACAGTATGAAGCATGATTTGCATATCTTGTTGATTTGATTGCGGTATGCGGAGGATAGCTTCTACAGTTGCCAATAGGCTGGCGAGAGGCGATCGCAATTCATGGGCAGCATTAGCGGTAAACTGTTGCTGTTGCTGATAGGACTGGTAAATTGGCTGCATTGCTAATCCTGAAAGCCACCAACTGGAAGTAGCAACCAAGCTCAGAGCAATAGGCAAACCAATCGCCATAATCCATTGAATCCGCCTGATTTCCGCATCAAAATGTTCTAAAGTGCGGCCAATTTGCAAATAGCCCCAGGATGAATCAGCATTGGCTGTATTAGCTAAAGGATGGGTATTGGCACTATGCAAAATCGTGGTGAATTGGTGATAGCGAATGCCGTTAGCCGTGCGAAAGGTTTGCCATGAAGTGCGGTTGAGAGTTGGCGGCAGAGATAACGGTTGATTAGGTGAAAAAGCTAGGAGCTTGCCTTGATGATTGAACAGACGAATATAATATGTGGTGCGATCGCTGATGCCGATGGTGTGCCGTTGAATCAGCGTTGGGGTAGCCTTGCAAGGTTGTCCACTCAAACAAAGATCGGGAAAAATTTGTTGCAGCACAGCAGTCGGTTCTTCGGAAGCAGGAAGCAGTGGCTCGACGCTATCGTGTAAAGTTCCAGCAATTGATTCAATCTCGCGCTCCATTGCTGCCCAGTTGGTTTGTACCATTGCGCGATACATCCCCAAGCCAGAAACACTCAAAATCACGCCCATGACTCCGGCATACCAGAGGGCTAACCGTAGACGACTGCGCCGAAAAAGTGAGTAGCTATTCATGTTGAGAGTTAAAGCGATAGCCAGCACCCGGAACAGTTTCAATAGGGCAGGGACAGCCATGATTTGCTAACTTGCGACGTAGTAGGCGCATTTGTGCTGCAACTACATTACTAATCGGTTCTTCATCCATGTCCCAAAGTTGATGACGCAATTTGCTACCGGGAATGATGCGATTGGGGTTCTGCATCAAATACATGAGCAACTGAAATTCTTTGGTGGTTAGGGGAATGACTAAGGGCGTAGATCCATCTGAATTTACTCGTAAGACATTGTTTGCTGTATCTAAAGTAAAACCTGCAACAGTCAGGGTAGACGGTTGTAGTTGAGGCGATCGCCTCTGAAGGGCGCGCAACCGTGCCAGCAATTCTTCCATGACAAACGGTTTGACTAAATAATCATCAGCTCCCGCATCCAGTCCCGCCACACGATTTTCCGGCTGACCTAAAGCAGTCAGCATCAGCACTGGTAAGGGATTTTGGTGTAGTCTGAGCTTTTGACATAACTGTAATCCCGACATTTCGGGCAGTAGCCAATCAACAATAGCAACTGTGTAGTCTGTCCACTGGCTTTCCAGGCACAGCCATGCTTGAGTGCCATCTGTTACCCAATCCACGACATATCTTTCGTTAATTAAGACTTGCTTGATTGCCAGTCCCAAATCCGCTTCATCTTCCACCAGTAAAATTCGCATCACTCCAAGAAAATCAACCATGAGCCTGATCTTACAAAAACATCTGCCATTTCACCTGGATTTCATCTGCCCTTTGGCAAACTATGGAGAACTTTTGTTTAACCCGTATCCATTGTGAGGAGTGAGTATGAAACCTTTTATGTTAGTGAGTTCTATTCTGGCAGCCAGTTTAATGATCAGTGCGCCCACAGTTGTGTTTGCTCACGTTGGACATGGTGATGAATTTCAAGCAACGGGCGGCATTAATCGCGTCAAAGTCAATCCCCAAACCGATCAACTATTAGGCATTGTGGTAACACCGATCGCCTCCTCTGCAAAATCTGGATCTGCCGTGATGATTCCGGTGACAGCATTGGTTGATGCCAATGGTAAACAAATAGTCTTTGTGCGGTATGAGAATTTTTATGAGCCGGTGGAAATTACCACTGGCGAGACTAAAGGCGAACTAATCGCAGTGACCAAAGGATTGTCAGTTGGCGAAAAACTTGTTACTCAAGGTGGTTTGTCGCTCTATGCTGAATCGCGCAAAACCCAAACCGCCAGTCCAGCAGCGATCGCCACTCCCAAAACAGAAACTGAACACCAACAGGCACACAATCAAGGTACTGCCCATAGCCATAACACCACAGAGCAAGCAAGTGGTGGATTGCGGATGGGCATCTTAGCAGGAGTCGGCGGTGGAGTCGTCCTTGTGGGTGGAGCGATCGCTGTTATCGCAGGCAATCGCAAGAACAAGGGAGGCGTTTAATTGCGATGTTGAACTCCATTCTGAATCAGATTCTCAAAAACTCCATTGCCCAGCGTTGGTTCATAGTTATCTGTGCGATTCTAGTAACGGTGTGGGGAGTGTTCACTGTCACTCAGATGCCACTGGACGTGTTTCCTGAATTTGCGCCCCCCCAAGTGGATATTCACACCGAAGCGACTGGACTAGCTCCAGAGGAAGTAGAATCACAAATTACCGTGCCGATTGAAAGCGCGGTGAATGGTTTGCCAGGGGTGACTACGGTGCGTTCTTCCTCTAAAGTCGGACTGTCGATGGTACAGGTAGTGTTTGACCAGGATGCCGACATTTACAAAGCTCGGCAATCAGTGACAGAACGACTCCAGCAGGTAACAAATCAGTTACCTGAAGGGGTGCATCCACCGGAAATTTCACCGTTAGCATCGCCATTAGGCACAATTTTACAGTATGCCTTTACTGTGAATGGACAGGGGAAAACCTCGCTGATGGATTTGCGCCGTCTGGTAGATAGCACCCTGAGCAACCAAATTTTGTCTGTGCCGGGAGTTACCCAAGTCACCGTTTACGGTGGGGATGAACGACAGGAACAGGTGCTAGTCGATCCAGCAAAATTGCGATCGCTCAATGTTTCCCTGACCGAAGTTACCAATGCTGCTAAGGGTGCAAATTCTAACGCCCCTGGTGGATTCTTGATTGGTGGTGGTCAAGAACTGTTGGTGCGCGGTATTGGGCAGGTAAAATCAATTGCAGACTTGCAGCAATCTGTGGTGAAGGTGCAAGATGGGAAACCGATTTTGCTCAAAGATGTAGCGGAAGTAAAAACGGGTGCAGCACTGAAACGGGGGGATGCTAGTTTTAATGGGCAGCCGGCTGTGGTGATGATGGTTAACAAACAGCCTGATGTTGATACTCCCACGGTGACAAAAGCAGTAGAAGCGTTGTTGCAATCCTTGCAAGCGACATTTCCCCCTGATGTACAAGTAAAACGGACATTCCGGCAGTCCAACTTTATTGATACTGCTATTGGTAATGTCAGCAGTTCCCTGATTCAAGGCATCATCATTGTATCGGTGATTATGCTGTTATTTCTGATGAATTGGCGTACCGCCGTAATTACTCTGAGTGCGATTCCTATGTCATTGTTGATTGGCTTAATGTTCATGAAAGCTTTTGGCTTGGGCATTAACACCATGACCTTGGGCGGTTTAGTCGTAGCCATTGGCTCAGTTGTAGATGACTCAATTGTGGACATGGAGAACTGCTATCGGGGATTGCGAACCAATCAGGCGCAGGGAAACCCGAAGCATCCATTTCAAGTAGTGTATGACACATCAGTGGAAGTACGGTTAGCCGTGATTTTTTCCACGGTGATTATCGTAGTCGTGTTTGCACCAATTTTTAGTTTGACAGGCGTTGAAGGCAACATTTTTGCCCCAATGGGTTGGGCGTATTTGCTTTCCATCTGCGCGTCTACTTTAGTGGCCATGACCCTTTCGCCTGCCTTGTGTGCAATTCTGTTGGCAAACCAAACCCTACCGCAAGAAGGTACATTCATTTCCCGTTGGGCAGAACGGTTATATCGTCCATTGTTAAATCTATCGCTGCGATGGCCGCAAATGATTCTGGGCGTGGCACTGGCAGCATTGGTTGCTGCTTTTGCGATTATTCCCTCCCTGGGACGGGTGTTTCTGCCCGAATTTCAGGAGAAATCATTGGTCAATTCAATGGTTTTATTTCCGGGGGTTTCCCTCGATATGACCAATCGGGCAGGGATAGCACTGTCTACTGCGCTCAAAGATAATCCTTTGTATGAGTGGGTGCAAGTACGGGCAGGACGCACTCCAGGAGATGCAGATGGGGCGGGAGTGAGTATGGCTCATGTTGACGTAGAACTGAGCGATCGCGCCCTCCAAGACCGGGAAGCCAGCATTAAACAATTGCGCCAAGAGTTCAATCAACTGCCTGGTGTGGCATCTAACATTGGTGGATTTATTTCTCACCGTATGGATGAAGTGTTATCTGGAGTCAGAAGTGCGATCGCTGTGAAAATCTTTGGCCCGGATTTAATTGAACTGCGAAAGATTGGCGAACAAGTGCGAGATGTGATTGGTCCCATCGCTGGCGTTGTAGACTTGCAGCTTGAACCTCAACTGCCCATTCGTCAGGTACAAATACATTATGATCGCGCGGCAGCCGCTACTTATGGATTGAGTATGGAGCAGTTATCTAATGTGGTAGAAACTGCTCTAAATGGTCGTCTAGTGTCGCAAGTAGCAGAAAATCAGCAGCTTATTGATATTTCTATCTCCTTGACGGAGAAAGCCCGCAATAGTTTAGATGCCATTCGCGCTATTCCTCTGATTACCCCAACTGGGCAAAACATCCAACTGGGTGCTGTAGCCAAAGTAGACTACGGGATGGGGGCGAATGTTGTGAATCGGGAAGATGTATCACGGCTGATAGTTGTTTCCGCAAACGTTGCCGAGCGCGATTTGGGCAGTGTCGTTGGCGATATTCAGTCCCAAATTCAACAGAAAATCAAACTCCCCAATGGCTACTTCATCCAGTACGGTGGACAGTTTGAATCGGAGCAACGTGCTACTAATAATCTACTGGTATTTAGTATCTTGGCAGCGATTGCGATCGCGGTGTTGATGTTCTTCTCCGTTAAATCGCTCTCCGCGACAATCGCTATCATGCTCAATCTGCCCTTGGCGTTGGTGGGTGGTATTGTTTCCATTGCCTTGAGTGGCGGTGTGATTTCGATCGCTTCTTTGATTGGATTTATTACCCTATTTGGTGTTGCTGTCCGCAATGGCTTGTTGTTGGTAGACAACTATAACAATAAGTTTGCTCAGGGAATGCCCCTCAAAGATGTGATTATCAACGGTTCTCTAGAACGAGTGAACGCCATTCTGATGACTGCACTCACTTCTGCACTAGGGATGCTGCCTTTGGCGATCGCTAGTGGGGCTGGAAATGAAATTCTACAACCCTTGGCAATTGTAGTTTTGGGCGGTTTATTTACATCTACAGCTTTGACTTTATTGGTTATTCCGGCTCTCTACGCCAAATTTGGCAAACAGTTGATGCCTCAACAGAAACCTGTTTTGATTAACCAAACCTGGTCAAACTAATAACAACATTTTTACATTTTCAGGTTGACAATCCCCACGGCTTTTAGCTGGGGGATTTTTGCTACCCTGCGGAAACACTCCGTAAACACTAGAATTTTATTGATTTGAGAGTAACTATACAACTTTAAAAATATTGAAATTAATTCGCTCTTGACAATGACAATATATATTAATTTGGCATAATTACTTGTATAACCTGCTCAATTTTCCATTGGTATTAGACAAGTTATTGACAACTCCAACGCCTTAGTTATATGATTAATTTATTCATGAAAATATGGTTACTAATATCAATAGTAACCCAAAAAAAGTAACAAATAAATCAAACTGCTAAATATGTATATTTTGATAGCAAATATATATACATACCAAGCAGTAAGAAAATTGTATTTGTTTCAATATCAGTTTCCAATTACATAATATTGGGGCTAAATTTGGACAAGATGCTACCCTCTCCTCATTATGCAAATTTGCCAAAATCCCAATTGCTCAAATCCATTCAATCCTGATGGCAATAAATTTTGCATGACTTGCGGACATAGCAGCTTTGGCCAATTGCTGAGAAACCGCTATCGTGTATTGCGGCTATTAGGTGAAGGTGGATTTAGTAAAACCTACGCAGCCGAAGACGTAGACAGACTGAATGCGCCTTGTGTGATCAAACAATTCTTTCCCCAAATTCAGGGAACAGGGCAACGAACTAAAGCCGCCGAGTTCTTTAAAGATGAAGCTTTTCGCTTATATGAACTGGGGGAAAATCATCCTCAAATTCCCAGATTATTGGCTTACTTTGAACAAGGTTCAAGCTTATATTTGGTACAGGAATTTATTCCGGGCTTAACTTTGTTGCAAGAGTTACTAAAACAGCCTTTTAATGAGGTGCAAATTCGCCAAGTTTTGTTTGATTTATTACCAGTTTTAGACTTTATTCATTCTTGTAATGTTATTCACCGGGATATTAAACCAGAAAATATTATTCGCCGTGACAGTGACGGCAAATTAGTATTAATAGATTTTGGTGGTGCTAAACAGGTGACACAAACTAGTGTAGCTAGACAAGCCACAGTAATTTATACCCTAGGTTATGCCCCAACAGAACAGATGGCTGGGTTTGCTTGTCCGGCTAGTGATTTATATGCTTTGGGTGTGACTTGTGTGCGTCTTTTAACTCAATGTTTGCCCATACAAAATCTTTATGGCAATATCGATGATGGTCTTTATGATCCCATGAGTGCCAAGTGGTTATGGCAAGATTATTTAGAGAAAAAAGGCATTATTGTTAGTGATAATTTAAGCAAAGTTTTAGATAGATTAATTCAACATTTACCGAATGATCGATATCAGTCAGCTACAGAAGCATTAGACGATTTAAAAAATACAACTATTCCTGATATTGAAACCCAAATAGTATTAGTTAGCCAACCAACTTTAGTGCCATTACAGCCAAGTTTACCGAAAACTAAATTGCCCTTACCATCCTTAGAAACCTGTGAATTTGAG
This sequence comes from Aliinostoc maniaoense, assembly GCF_058172895.1. Lineage (NCBI taxonomy): Bacteria > Bacillati > Cyanobacteriota > Cyanophyceae > Nostocales > Nodulariaceae > Aliinostoc > Aliinostoc maniaoense. The sequence goes on from NZ_CP187952.1 coordinate 2,139,211, forward strand.
GTAGTGACAGTAGATACAGGGGGAAGGGAAGTAAACCGCGATCGCTATACTACCCAATTCTTTATAGAAGAAATCAGCAAAGACATCACCCTAGAAATGATAGAAATTCCTGGGGGTGAGTTTATGATGGGTTCGCCCAACTTTGAAGGCGACGCTGACGAACGCCCACAACATCAAGTAGCGATCGCACCTTTGTTCATGGGTAAATATCCCATCACTCAAGCCCAATGGCGGGCTGTTGCTGCTTTACCCAAAATCAACCAACCGCTAAATCCTTATCCCTCCAAATTTAAAGGTAACAATCGGCCAGTAGAAAACGTTTCTTGGCACGAAGCTGTGGAATTTTGCGCCAGATTATCCGAAAAAACCGGGAGAGACTATCGTTTACCCAGTGAAGCGGAATGGGAATATGCCTGTCGTGCCGGGACGACTACATCCTTCCACTTTGGCGAAACCATCAGCCCAAATTTAGTTAACTATAGCAGTGGCGACAATACAGACAAAGAAGCCAAAAACCGCTACCGCAGAGAAACCAGTGATGTTGGCAGTTTTCGCGTAGCTAACGCCTTTGGATTGTACGATATGCACGGGCTAGTGTGGGAATGGTGCGCCGATCCTTGGCATAACAATTATCATGGCGCGCCTACTGACGGTAGTGTCTGGGAAGAAGGCGGTGACATATATCGGCGAGTGCTGCGCGGTGGCTCATGGAACTTTGCGGCGGAACTATGTCGCAGTGCCAGCCGCAGTTGGAATGAGTCAGACGGGGGATTGAGGATTTGCGGGTTTAGGGTTGTGATTAGTTGATGGGCATGGGGCATAGGGCATAGGGCATGGGGCATGAGTGAATAATATTGTCTAATACCAATTCTCTATGAAGTTGCGCCAAATAAATGATGTAGAGACGTTGCATGCAACGTCTCTACAGTACAGAATAAAGTGCATCTATGGCTACGCCAGGCAAGCTACATCAAGAAACGGTATAACTCTCCAAGTTTATTAATTACGAATTACGAATTACGAATTAAATAAGGCTTTTACCAAAATTTGATTTTGCTCATCAGTGCCAACGGTGATGCGTAATTTATCATCTAAGCCTGGTTGTTTGAAATAGCGAATCAGGATGTTTTGTGCTTTGAGTTTTTGGTAGAGATATTCAGCATTGTTTTGGGGAGGTTGCACTAAGAGGAAGTTGGTTTGAGAATCCCAGACGCGAAAGCCTAATTGCTGTAATTCTTGGGCTAACTTGTGGCGAGAGGCTGTGATTTTGGCGATGCACTCGTTTTTATAAGCTTGATCGATGATGGCGGCTGTCCCAACTTTACAGGCGATCGCATCAATGTTATAACTATCCTTGACTTTAAATAATCCTGCCAATAATTTGGGATTGGCTATACCAAAGCCTAAACGTAACCCCGCTAAAGAATAACCTTTAGATAGGGTTCTAATCACTATCACGTTTTCAAATTCTTGCACCACATCTAAAGCGTTCTCATCAGCAAAGTCTGTATAGGCTTCATCAATTACCAGCACCCCTGATAAATTACTCGCTAATTTTCGTAAGTCATTTTTGGGGACAACGTGACCAGAAGGACTGTTAGGTGAAGCAATAAATGTTACAGCCCCATCTGCGGTGATTAATTCTGTAACTGGCAAACTGTAATCTTCTGGGTAAGGAATCTCAATAATTTCCGCAGCTTGCATTTGTGTTAATGTACGATATAACACATATGTTGGCATAGGATAAACTACCTTTCGCCCCGGTTCAGCAAAGGCGCGAATTACAATACTCAAAACTTCATCGCTGCCATTACCAACGATAATCCAATCACTGGGAACTCCTAAGACTTGGCTAACAGCTTGGCGAAATTGTCCGCCAAAGGGTTCTGGATAGCGTCGCAACCATTCACCATCAATCGTTTGCAGTGCTGCTAGTGCTTGCGGTGATGGGGGATAGGGGTTTTCATTACTGTTGAGTTTAATGATTGGTGTTTCCCGTGGCGGCTGTTCACCAGGAACGTAGCTAGCCATTGCCTCAACATTAGCCCGGAAGTAGTTCGACATAGTTTCTGTAATACCCAGTGCAGTCAGATATTGTAAAACAATAATGCAATACCCACGATCGCAATTATCACACCTGCGATCGCTCGCCAACTCACTTTCTCACCCATCCACATCGTGAGAGGAATCACGAATAAGGGGCTAGTCTGTAACAGTGTGGAAGCAATACCCGCAGCCGTCAATTTAATTGCTGTCTGTTGTAGCCAAATGCCTAAATACGTACCACAGAAAGCAGCAAAACAAGTAATAAAAATTACTCTTGATGATTGCCCGTAGGGGGAGGACAATTCTAGGTTTTTTCTCTCCAAACATAGCCATACTACAAGAATTAACTCGGCTGCACCCAACCGCAATAAAGCCGCCCATAAAGGTGTAACACCACCAGTAGCAAAAGCACCACGAGCAATCACCGTGGCGATCGCATTAGTCAAGGCTGATAATAACCCAAAGCCAATACCTGGCCATAGTTGCACTTGAGTATTTTCGCTGTTATCGGCAACTCTTTCTGTAATTACCCAGGCAACTCCTAAGATGGTGAGTAAAATTCCACACCAAGCTCTAATACTCAGCTGTTCTCGTAAGAATATATTAGCAGCGATCGCTGTCATGGGAGGTGCAAGAGTTCCCATGAGTAAAACACGGCGCGCCCCTAAATGATTTATCGCTGCTAAAAAGGCTGTATCACCCCAACTAATACCGATTACTCCGCTTAAACACAGCATCAAAATCGGTATTGGGGCAGAAATCGGCAAGGATTCTCTAGTAAATAGGATAGTCAAGATTAAAAAAGCGATCGCTATGATTCCCTTGAGCAAATTCAGCTTCAGAGGCGGAATCTGTTGCCCCACAATCCCATATACCACTGAAGCTATCGCCCATAAACCAGCAGCTAATAATGCGGCTAACTCACCCTTGCCCTGAGTAATTATAAAACTTAAATAATTATTAAAAATGAAATATTTCTCCAAAAAAATGAACGAAACTCTTTAATAATACATCAAGACAACTGCCTAAAAAATTAGCACTCAACCCTAACAAGTGCTAATTTCTCAAGAACCTAAATACCTAATAAATAGGTAAATCATCTAATTTTCCCAGGTAAGATTCAGGGAATTATATTCACACAATCCATGTGTTCCCTACCACTAATTAACTATTGGGAGGAATGGAATGAAATATACTTTTGATCTAGTCGGTGTGTCTCCAGTTTGGCAATTTTTCACTCACCAACAGGAAAGCTTAGAAAAGTCACAACCTCAAGCCATAGAATATTTATCAACCTATAAATGTACACTCGACGCATTCATAGAATGTGTAGAACCAGTACCAATCAAATGGGGTTGGAATACAGAACAAGTAATAGATACTGTTGTACAGTTTTGGTTAAATAACTCCGAAACTATCAGTTATTGGAAAGCCCGTTTAACTGACGCAGGTAATGATAATATCTTGGTGGCTAGGCTAGCAGATATTACCGCGTTGCAAGCTGAATTTGAATCTCTACTAGGCAAGAATTGGTAAATCATCAGCTATAGGAATCCGGTTTCGTTTCTGAAAAATCTATAGGTAGTGGCGCGTCTAGACTAAAATAGTGCATTAGATGTAGGTTGGGTTGAGCTTGGCGAAACCCAACATGGATATCGGTGTTGGGTTTCCTTACGTCAACCCAACCTACAGTTTTTTTGGTATTTTGTATTGCAACATTTAAGGCTTGTCACGCCAGTAGGGTGTGTTAGGCGTAAGCCGTAACGCACCGCCCCAAAGTTTTCACTGCCGTACTCTCCCTGCTAACAAACCCTACCTGCGAAACATCAAATATGAGTTCCATATGCAACAGGTGCAATCATTGGTTGCTCCTGTGTCAAGAAAATTAATATACAAAATCCAGAAATTGTATTGTAAGTTAACAAGTAGCCAAAAAAACTAGCCACTTGCGGAGATTATTAATGCAGCTGCTTCAATTCCCCAGTGTCCCAGTTATAGCAGGAGAGAATGCTGTTACTGTGGCGCAACTTCCTTCTATCTGGCAAGACATAGCTAAAGGTGCAGTTAATACCGGCACCAGCAATCCACAGATTTATGTTGAGATGGCACAATTGTTCTTATACAAGTTAGAACAGGGTGATGTTGACTTATTTAACGAACGCCCAGAACTTAGCCACCTCAAGCCATCTTTTTGTCAGTTATTTGCACAATTAGCACAAGAAACCCTAGAGTTCTATGGTCATGATTTCCTGACTTATAATTATCCTAATTTTGCAGAAATTTTACAGAATTTAGAGTTAAAGGGTTCTGATTACGCTGATGAAATAAAAGTAGCGCGGATTGGTTTAGAACTGTTCGGTGAATTTGGTTACGAACTCCCAGCTAGTTTTTATCATGTGCATTTAGCACCAATTTATCGAGATCATGTATTTGAAGAACGCGCCTTAAGATTTGACAAGCGGGATATAGAACATAAACGTTCTTGGGATGCCATACTTCATGCTTGTAAAGTATTTGCCATGCAAATGAAGGTACAAAGTATCGCCTCTAAATATGGTTTTACATATCAGCATGGTTGCGGTTGTAACTCCCATCTTTCAGCGATTGATTTATCTCATGGTAAATTTGAGTATGAATTAAGCCCAGAAAAACGCGATCGCTGGATTCGCAGTTTTATCTGGACTGCTTGGTATGAGTATGCTTTCTTTCCTATTGTGCCGAATACTAGTTATTTGGTCTAATTGGGCATTGGGCATGGGGCATTGGGCATGGGGCATTGGGCATGGGGCATTGGGCATGAGTTATTCTCTCCTTTGTCTACCCTACACCCCTACACCCCTATACCCCTATACCCCTATACCCCTACACCCCCACACCCCCACACCTGCCCCCTTTGCCTACAACAGATTCCTCGTTTTAAGATGCAGATATCGTTCCACTAACTGATCAGTAATTTGATTAGCTGGTGCATCTAATACCAACACACCTTTTTGTTTTAACTGGGCAAAAGCAACTTGACGCTGTGCTAATAAATCTAAAGCGACTGCACGGGCGTAAGCTTGCGTAATATCATCAGTAAAAGTATGGGCTAAATGATCTACTTTAGGATCTCTCAAAGTGACGCAAAATGGTAGATACCGGGGTGCTAACCGAGTCAAAGCCGCTAGCATTTCAGTAGAGGCGGTGACATCAACTAAATCTGTAATAATGACTACTAGCGATCGCCTGGTTTGTTTCTGGACTACATGAGTTACAGCCCCCAAGTAATCTGATTCTTGTAAAACCGGTTGAATTGGCGTTAAACGGTCGATAATTTGATTTAAATGATTTTGTCCTCGTTCTGGGGGTATCCATGTGTGCATTTGGTGATCAAATACACCCACACCCACGCGATCGCCTCGGTGTAATCCTGCTAAAGCCAGAGATAAGGTTGCATTCAAACCCCAATCAAAGCGTTGTAAACCCTGGACTTGAGAGGTCATCAATCGCCCACGGTCTAGTAAAATCAATAAAGTTTGTTCCTGTTCTGGTTCTAGCACCCTCACTAAAGGGGGTGTATTTCCATGTGTTCCCACGCGCCTAGCTGTAGCTTTCCAATCAATGAGGCGCAAATCATCACCGGTGCGATAATTTCGCAGTTCAGCAAATTCTGTGCCAATACCTAATCGTCTAGATTGGCGAATAGCACCAGATGATTGTAATGTCAAGCGAATGGAGAGCGATCGCAACCCAATTAAATCAGGATAAACTTTAACTGTAAGACCGTGGCGAATCTGCCAATCATCCCAAGCCAAACCCCAAGGGCTTAATTGTCTGACTTGAATGTTACCCCAATTAAACTCACCTCGTTGTCTGGGGTGGACGGTGTAAGTTAATTCTTGGGTAGTGTTGGCAGCAATAGTAGTATTTAATGTAAGCGTTGATACACCAAAATCGGCGGGGTAATAATCCCGGATTTGCAGGATAGCGTTAGTTTTCTGGGATGTAATTGTCAATATCACCGGATTATCTCGCCCAATAGAAAAGCGGGATGGTAACTGGCGAGTGATTTGCACCCGCACAGGCTTGACACGCGAACCATCGACAATCATCAAAACCAAGACAGCGATATCATAGATGAGAGTGATAGCGATGCTAGCAGAAATACTGATGAACAAAGATAATAAAATAGCGATCGCTAAACCCAAAAGTAATAAGAAGTAAACCCTTTTAGCAGCAACCATAGATTTTTTTGTAAAACTTGATTATACCTGCCATTACCTAATTCGTAATTCGTAATTCGTAATTCGTAATTCGTAATTCGTAATTAATAAGAATTGATATAATGTTTATCACTAATTAGTGAGGCACTTCAAGCTAGAGATTTAAATGATCACTAATAACTATTAAAAATACTTGCCCAATAGTCTTTAAACTATATAAGCTTAATAAAAAAGTACGTATTTAAAAGTAAGCTAATTACTCAAAAGTAACTATGAAAGCTGAAGCAGAAAAACATGATAGGCTCACTTGTGAAGTTGAAACAACTTTAAAAGTTATTGGCGGACGCTGGAAAGTTTTAATCATCAGAGAATTAATGTCAGGTGTACAACGGTTTGGTGAGTTACAGCGTTCCTTACCTGGAATTACACAAAAGATGCTTACGCAACAACTGCGAGAATTAGAAGAAGATGGAATCATACACCGAGAAGTATATGCACAAATCCCTCCCAAGGTGGAATATTCTTTAACTTCTTTAGGGGAAAGTTTACAACCAATTCTCTATGCCATGCACGAATGGGCTGTTAAGCATTTTCATCAGAAATAGGGGATGGGGCATGGGGCATAGGGCATGGATGAATCTTTCTAAGTATTAGTTTTTTATTTAAATTTCAAGTTATAGCATTGGCTTAGATAGATTAGGACATCAAAGCCTGACAATAAATCCAAATTAATTTATAGCGTTTCTTACTCTGCTGAGGTACTGAGTACACCACTAATAAAATTGGGCAAATCTCCGCGCACCTCTGCGTTTTCCTCTGCGCCCCTCCGCGTTTAAAAACATTATTTCTGTACCTCACTTAAATAGGAATCGCTATATTTACTGAGTTTGTAAATATTCAATTGCGGCTTCTAACTTAGAAGCATAGCTTTGGGCGAATCTTTCAAACCAAAGTCCTTCAGGAGAAAACGGATCTAACTTGGCTAGCCAATCTTGTGCCTGCTTTTGCAAAGCTTGGCGTTGTTTTGCTTTAATTTGTTCTTGTCGAATCCTTTCTTGTTCTAGTTCTTCCTGCTTTCTCAATTCCTCAGCTTGATCTTGGGCTATGATATCAGCCTGAACCTCTGCCAAGAGATTGTCGATAAAAGAGCCTGATTTATTAGCAGGTGGAGCAGGCGGAGCAGGTGGAGTATAAGATTTACCTACATCCGGTTTTGGCTTTGGCTTTTGTTGTTGTTCGCTATCATATTCAGCCTTAATTTGTGCTAACAATTTATCGAGAGAATCCATAATTAATTTGTCCCCCTTGTCTCCCTTGTCTACCTTGTCTCCCTTGTCCCCCTTGTCTCCCCCACACCCCCACACCCCCACACCCCACCCCACACACTCTAATCAGTAATGGCATTAAGTAGCACTTCTGAAAGACTTAAATCTTCCATATCTTCCATTGTAATGGTGTCGCAAATATCAAATTTTGCTCCAGCACTTTGCAATTCATCATCTAATACTTTGAGAAAGCGGGTAGCTTGAGCATCTTTACCAACTTGGATAAAAGAAATAGCTAGTTCTTCATCTCTATCCATGCGGCGGGAAGCTTCTATAATGACCTTCATTACCGCTTTGCGATCGTCTGGTTCACCATCAGTCACAACTAAGATTGTTTCACCATTGGGTTTAGTTTGACCAGAAGTTTTACGTTGAAAATAATCATCAGTGGCGTGTTTTAAGACGGCTGCTAAATCAGTCGTGCCAGAGGGATCATTTTCCATGAAAATTTGCGCCACCTTAGCAGCAGTAACATTTTCATATCGCTTAAATCTACCAGAAAAGACATACACAGTAATGCCATCTGGATCAAATTGTTCACACTTACTTGCTAAAGCTAAAGTGGATTCTTGGGCAGTTACCCATCTATTTCTACCACCCTTTTGGTCTGGGGTAGCCATGCTACCACTTTTATCAATAATTAGAGTGTAATCACGATTGTCTAGCATGAAAAACTTCTCCTATTACAACCATAAACTCTAGAATTATTAGTCAGTTATCGCTTTAATCAATACATCTGATAAACTAGTTGTTTCTAATTCATGTAAAGTGATAGTGTCACAGATATCAAACTTAGCACCAACACTTTGCAGATGATCATCTAAAGCTTTGAGAAACTTAGTCGCTAGGGAACTTGAACCTACTTGAATCAGGGAAATTCTCAATTCATCAGCACTTTCTACGCGATGAGTCGCTTTAATGATAACTTCACATACAGCTTGGCGGTCATCTGTTGAAGCATCTGTAATGACTAAAATTACTTCTCCTCTAGGCTTTGTTTGGCCTAGAGATTTGCGCTGAAAGTAATTATTGATAGCATCCTGGAGTACACCAGCCAGGTTTGTGCTTTCATGAGGAGAATTTTGTGCAAGTAGCTGTTTAATTTGTTCAGAGGTTACATGATCATAGCGGTGAAAACTTTTAGAAAATAAATACACAGTGAGTCCATCAGCATCAAACTCTTCGCATTTTTGAGCTAAAGCCAAGGTAGATTCTTGTATGGCCTGCCATCTGGTATTGTTGCTATCATCATCTAGCCAAGCCATACTGCCACTATGGTCAATAATGAGGGTGTAATCCCGGTTTTCTAGCATAATGTTTAGTGTTAAGTAATGACTAGTCAGTAATTGCATTCATTAACACATCTGCCAGACTCATATCTTCTAAATCATCTAGGGTGATAGTATCGCAGATATCGAATTTAGCCCCTACACCTTGTAGTTGGTCATCTAAAGCTTTGAGAAACTTAGTAGCTTGAGGATCTGAACCGACTTGAATCATGGAAATCCCTAATTCTTCATCACGATCCATTTGGCGTGTAGCATGGATAATAACTTCAAATACGGCTTTGCGATCGTCTGGTTCGCCGTCCGTAATGACTAAAATTGTCTCGCCATTGGGTTTAGTTTGGCCAGATGCTTTGCGTTGAAAGTAATTGTTGAGTGCGTCTTGGAGGACACCGGCTAAATTTGTAGTTCCGGCTGGGTCATTTTCTTGAAATATCTGAGCTACTTTGGCTGTAGTCACATCATCATAGCGTTTAAATCTACCAGAAAAAACGTAAACAGTAATCCCATCTGGGTCAAACTGTTCGCATTTTCTGGCTAAAGCTATGGTTGATTCTTGGGCTATTTCCCATCTGCTTCTACCACCAGCTTGGTCAGGGGTAGACATACTACCACTTTTGTCGATGATTAGTGTGTAGTCACGATCGCTCATCATAATATTCCTTAAATTATTACCCTGTGTGTTCTAGTCTAGCCGCTCGTTGACACTCCATTCAGGGAGTATCACTTTTTCCTCCCCTTTTGCCAACTTTGACTGTTGGGTTGTTTGGTAAATTCTCCTTTGGGAAACAGGCGTTGTTCTAATTGTTCATAACTACCTTCAAAGTCACAATGACCATATAGAGAACACTGTTGACAATATACACCCTTAGTGTAGCGTTCTAAATTCTCGCGGTTGAAAAAATAAGGTTTATGGCTAAAGGTGCTGCCTACCCATTGCCATGACATATTATTACTGGCAGGATCACCGTCTAATAAATGTTCTAGAAACCATTTTGCACCTGCTTGCCAACGAATCCGTCGCCAATGAATAATATAGGCTGCTAACCACATCCGCATATGGTTATGTAAGTAGCCTGTTGTGCGTAATTCCTGACTGAAGTTATCTATACAAACTAAGCCTGTGTTACCGTCTTTAATATCTGCGGGTAATTCCGGTGCATATTCTGCTGTGGTGTAGCCTGTTTTGTATTCTTCTTGGTCTTGCCAAATCTTATTTCCTAGCTTGATATATAATCTTTGCCAGTAGTCGCGCCAACCTAATTCATTAATCAGTTTGGTGGCATCATCGGGGTTTTGAACTTTATCCAGGACATAATCACGAATTTCCCGCAGACTCAAGACACCATAACGAATGTAGGGTGAAAGTCTAGTTACGTCACCTGTTAAAAAATTACGTGTTTTGGCGTAGGATGCTGGATTAATTTTTTTTAAGGCTGTTTCGGCGGCTTTTCTTCCTCCCACCGTGTCGCTAATATGATGATCTCGTTCGGCAGCTTGGGGGAATTGTTCCCGTAGATAGGTGATTAATTCATCTCGACTGGCAAATTCACGCTGCATAATACATATTTACAAAATTTAAATTGTAACTGGATTATCTCTAAATTTTCTTTGTTGATACTGTTTCTTGATGAAGTAGAGACGTTGCATGCAACGTCTCTACATTATTGTGTTTGGCGCAACTTCATAGAGAATTGGTATGAGTATGAGAACTGCGTCAGCGAGTATTTTTACTTCGTGAATGAGTATCAGAACTGCGTCGGCGAGTATTTTTATCTCGTGAATGAGTATCAGAACTGCGTCGGCGAGTATTTTTACCTCGTGAATGAGTATCAGAACTGCGTCGGCGAGTATTTTTACTTCGTCGATGAGTATCAGAACTGCGTCGGCGAGTATTTTTATCTCGTGAATGAGTATCAGAACTGCGTCGGCGAGTATTTTTATCTCGTGAATGAGTATCAGAACTGCGTCGGCGAGTATTTTTACTTCGTCGATGAGTATCAGAACTGCGTCGGCGAGTATTTTTACTTCGTGAACAGCTAAATCTTCTCCCCTCAGACAATCAATATTTGTGATTATGTAAATTTCATACCAAAGTGCAAATTAACAGAGGGCGATAATGCCTAATGGTAAGATAACAGTTGGAAAGCGTGAATACAAAACTCCTCATTTCTCCTCAAGAACTCACGTTTCTGTTAACAGAAAAATCCCCAAAAACTGTCATTATAGATACACGCTCACCAGAAGAATATGCTGTAGGTCATATTCCTGAATCTATAAATATTCGAGAGTTTTTTACTTATCTTTTAGACAATTCATCACTTACTGGCTTAAAACAATTGCAAGAGCATTTTGCCAAAATTATGAGCGAGGTAGGAATTTCCGGTAGAGAACGTTTAGTTGTGTATGAAGATGCTTGGAATAAAAGTTATGGTCAATCTTGTAGAGCCGCTTTTTTATTAAAATATTTGGGTTGTCCTCATGTCTATGTTTTACATGGAGGATATCAAGCCTGGTTAGCGGCAGAATTACCTACTACTGATGAAGTCCCGGAAGTTGAAAGCAGCATCTTTCGATTGCATCCTCAAGCTGAGATGATGGTGACAACGATGGAAATGTTGGAGGCTATCAATAATCCAGCAATTATAAAATTAGATGTGCGCGATCGCAATGAATGGGAAGGACTGAGTTCTTCACCCTACGGTGCTGATTTTTGTCCTCGCAAGGGGAGAATACCTAACGCTATTTGGCTAGAATGGCATAGGTTGATGATAACTGATTCAGGAATCCCCTTGTTTCGCTCTCCGGCAGAGATTTTAGAAATTTGTCAATCTGTGGGTATAACTGGGGAATCAGTTGTTTATATTTATTGTTTTAAAGGTTCGAGAGCTGCTAATACACTATTTGCTTTGCAAGAGGTGGGAATTAATGCCAAAAATTATTTTGGTTCTTGGAATGAATGGTCTCGTGATTTCTCGTTACCAATTGAGAGTTGACAATTGACAAACTTTGCTATTGTTTTAGCTGCGGGTAAATCCACTCGCATGGGTATGTGCAAAACCTTACTACCCTGGGGTCAAAATCAAACTTTATTAACTTATCAACTCACACAGTGGTTAAGTATTGGTGTGACACCTGTGGTAGTTTTGGGTTTACATAACATTGACCGACAAAAAGATTGTCTAGGGGGGAGTTTAGTGATTATCAATCCTCATAGTCATGTCGGGAAGACAACTTCTATTTTGGCAGGCTTAGAAAATATTACTCAGGACTGGCAAATTTTAGCAATTTCCGCAGTTGACCAACCGAGAACAGCAGAGGTTTATCAAACACTAATACAAGCACATCAAGACAATTCAGCATTAATTACCGCACCCATATATAACCATAAAATGGGGCATCCTTTATTATTTAGTCATCAAATGCGATCGCACTTAGCAAATATTCAGGAAGAAACTCTAGGTTTACGTCAAATTATCCAAGAATTTCACAGTCAAATTATTAAAATTCCCTTTGATAATCCGGCTATATTATTAGATATTAATACACCAGAACAACACGAAAATTATAACTCCTATTCCATGTAATCAGGATTTACAAAAAGCAGGGTGTAGGAGATGGAGAGAAAACTTTATAGCGATTCCCAGTTAAGTGAGGTACAGACAATATTTTGAAACGCAAAGGGGCGCAAAGTAAAGCGCAGAGGTACGCAAAGATTTGTACCTCACCAGAGTAGAAAACGCTATATTTTCAATTCCACACTTTTAAACGTGGGTCACTACACCCTACACCCTTTTGAACTGAGTCCTCTTAATTACAAATTTCCTCTCTTAAACTCTCACTCTCTGCGCCTCTGCGCCTCTGCGTGAAACAAATTCATATTTTCAATCAGCAACGCCCGAATTACGAATTAAATGAATGGTTTCAGCTAATTGCTGATTCACATTTGCTACATTAAAACGCTGACTAGCAATATTTCTTGCTTGACTAGCAATAGTTGCTGTGATTTCTGTTTCTTGTACACAAGTATTAATGGCTTGTGCTAATTCTTGGGGTTCTCCTGGTGTCACCAAAAAACCGTTTACCCCATGTTCTACTAATTCCATTGCACCACCGGCTTTAGCAGCAATTACAGGTGTACCGGACAGCATCGCCTCAACAATGACTCTACCGAATGGTTCGGGTGCGGTGGAAGTATGGGTAACTAAATCACAAGCTGCCATTAGTTGGGGAATATCGGCACGAAATCCTAAAAATTTGATGCGATTTTCTAGCCCCAATTGGTTAATTTTTTGGTGTAATTGCTGCACATACTCTTGCTCACCAAACAAAGCATCTCCTACTAAAATTGCTGTTACCTGTGGGGGACATTGAGCTATTGCCTCAATTAAGATATGTTGACCTTTCCACGGTGAAAGGCGGCTAAAATGTCCAACTACGAATTTATTTTCTATTCCCAATTCTTGCCGTAGTTTTTGGATATCTTCATCGGCAGTTTGATAAATTTGGGGGTCGAAACCGTTATAGATAACTTTAGTAAGTTCTCGCTTTCCTCCCGCTTGGACAAATGCCTTTTGACTAGCTTCAGAATTAGCGATAACTAAAGATGCAAATCGATTAGCTAAGTTAATAGCAACTCGGAGGTTAATTTTACTAAAGTGTTCTAAAGACAGAATATCATGTAAATGATATACCAAAGGACGACGAGTGATAAAGCTAGCGATCGCACCTACAACTAAAGCTTTTTGAGTGTTGGCATAGATGAGATCATATTGATAAGCTTTTGCTACTACTTTGGCTATAAGTGGGGCAATTTGTCCTACACTTGCGCCAGCTTGGAGTAAGTTGCTTTGTTTACGAACATTAATAGATTTATTAGTGAGAACTTCAACGGGAATGTGATTTTGTGCTAATAAATTTTTAAAATCACCATCAGCAAATAAAGCCACCAAAGCCTGATCACGATAGGGTTTAGCAATATCAATTAAACACAGTTCCGCGCCGCCAGGTTTACCACTTTGGTCTAAAAATAATATTTTCATATGACTGAATTAATAGAAATTAAAGAACTCAATTTTCAAGCTAAAATTACTTGTCGTACTCGCTGACCAATTTTTGCCCAATCAAAGTTATTGATTGTATATTGACGACAATCTTGCCGTGAAGGAATAGGCAGTTTTTCGAGTAATATTTGTTCTAACTTTTCAGCAATGGCTGAAGTTTCAGGAGAACTAGTAATTAATTGTGGTGAAAATGGTTGTAAAATTTCTGGCATTCCCCCAATTGGTGTAGATAAAACTGGAGTACCACAAGCTAAAGATTCGATAATTGCTAACCCAAAACCTTCAAAAGATTGGCTAGGCATGACAGTTAAGTCAGCAGCTTGGTAAGCTAAAGGTAATTGCTCATCAGGGAGAAAACCTAGAAATTTGACGTTATTTTCTAGACCTAATTCTTTAGCTTGTTGTTGGAGGGTAGCTTGCAGATGACCACGACCGGCGATCGCTAACCACACATCAGGTATTCTGGGTTTAATGATGGCTATGGCTGCTAAGAGTTTATCTAGTCCCATGCGCTGCACTAACCGCCGGGATGTAAATAAAATCGGACGATTCTCCGGCCATTCTAGTTGTTGGCGCGCCTCTTGGGGTGATAAGCTAGGCTGGAAACGATCAGTATTCACCCCACCAGGAATCACATGAATTTTGCTCCAGGGTATTTGATACTTTTGGTGTAAAATATTACCAAATGCCTTACTTAAAACCACAAAGCGATCGCACCGATTATAAGTAGTTTGTTCAATTAAGCGACGCTTGAGAAAAATACTTAATTGATTATTCCCTATTTCCTGTTTACTTTCAAATGCCCAAGGGCCATGAAAATTAAATGTAATTGGGACTCCTTTGGGTAAAATATCTAAAATAGGAAAACTATATAAAGCAAAATGTAAATTAATAGCATCTGGTTTACTAACTCTAGTTTTCTGAAAATTAGCTCTAATCGACCAAAATCTTTGCCAGATTGCACTTTCTGGCGATGCTAAGTTAGTTAACTTAATAGGTGTATGCAGTTGATTTTCTGGTAAACCAACTCCACATAATTCCACTTTGTCTTGATGAGCAACTAAGGTATGAATTAAGTCATAAACATACCTTTCTAACCCTCCAGGAGTTTGCGGAAACCAACCTGTACCGATGGTAAGAATAGATGCAGACATTGAATGACTATTTTCTTTTTTATCTTCCACAGGTAATCTCCAAAGCGAAGTTTTTCACCATTAGTTGATTTTTATACAAAGAGTAATTATTTTTGTATATAATGGTAAATTGATACTGTTTAATCTTTATATTCTGTTATTCATCAATCTGATCAGTAAAATTTATCTATGTCTAGATAAATATTTTAGATAAAATTATTTTTCACTAAATACCCTATCTTGTTACTGATAAATAGTTAAGAATTTTAGGAATTATTGTATATTTATTAACATTTAATTAGTAGTATATGTAGGGGAGGCAAATTGCAGTGTGGATTTTCCTCGTGCAATATTGCCGTTGTGTTAGGCGTAATACCGTTTCTTGATGTAGCTTGCCTGGCGTAGCCATAGATGCACTTTATTCTGTACTGTAGAGACGTTCCATGCAACGTCTCTACATCATTTATTTGGCGCATCTTCATAGAGAATTGGTATAAGCCGTAACGCACCGAAATTTATAGGGTGCGTCAGACTAATCAAATACTGTCAATAAACAGATTTTTGATATCTGACGCACCCTACTAAGTAGAACGACTTGAAAAAACCAAACTATGTAAAGTAATGTAAAAAAATTGAATTTAGTTCGTAGTGAGGACTTTAGTCCTTAAGAGAGGACTAAAGTCCTCACTACAAACCTTTAATTATTTACACCGTTCTACTTAATATACGAGTTGCGTAAGTTCTAAAGATTTCAGCCGCCTATTTTATTTTGAATTTTGAATTTTGCGAAAAGTTCTGTAGGCGGGTTTCCCGCCGTAGGAAACTTTTCAAGACGAATTTTGAATTGATTCATCCCAATTTGCGGATTCAGTGTAATGATTCACCGGCTGCCTTCCAACCGTTGACACTGGCGGGAAAACCTCGTACATTGTCATAACCCAAAAGCCTTAAAGACATCACCGCCATTGCTGAACGATAACCAGAGGTACAATAAATCACAACTGGCTGGTTTTGTGGAATTTTATCAAGGTTTTGAGTCAGCGTTGGCAGAGGAATATTAATAGCATTATCAATATAACCAGTTGCATACTCAGAAGGCTCTCGGACATCAATTAAAAGAATATTATCTTCCTTGAGTAAACCTTTTAACTCTCCCACATTACCCACAGTATAATAGCCTCTGGGGATGGAATTGAGATAATGATCTAAAGCCGTTTCTAGTTGTGAATTTGGATTAAACATTGCTGTAATTTTTGGCTGTGGAGTAGATAAACTTTTATTCAAAGATGGCGAAAAGGCTAATGCTGATGAATTATAGGGATTACCAAGAGAAATCCATAAAAATATCCCTAAGCTGAGTAAAATTGTGATCAATTTATGATGCTTCATGGTCTAGATTTGATAGCGTTTTTTGGTCTGCTGAGGTACAAACTTATCTGCGTGCAATTATTGTTGTTTGTACTTCAATGTGGCAAGAAAAGATATAATATAGAAATGCGGTTTGATTTATGAAAAAATCTCAGGATATCTAGTATATGTAGGGTGTGTTAGGCGTAAGCCGTAACGCACCTGTCCCAAATGTTTCGGTGCGTTACGCTGTCGCTAACACACCCTACCTATTGTTTCAAAAATCAAATATGATTCCTATAGTATTTCCTGATTCTCAATAAATAAATATTTTGCCACTTTATTCTAGACCATCAAGATAATCTTCTCATCCGATTAAAGGATGAACATGAAAGTTTTAGCTAGGGGTTTTAGTAGCAATTTCCGCTTTAGCTTCTGAGATCAGTTCTTGACTACCTTCATAGGCAACGATACCGCCTTTGATGGTTTCTTTAGCGATGGACTTACCAAGTTTCTTGACTGCTGGTAGCAGCATTGGTACGAGAATAAAACCAGTAACACCAACAAGTAGTAATTTTGTCATACCTGGAAACAGGCAGTATTTGCCAAATAGAGGATTCCTCGTTAATGCCTTGCTCAATTGATATTCTAATTTCATAATTGATGTCTCCTACTTACTCATAAGTATTCAATTTTTGTAAAACCGACTTAGTAGAAATTATGTGCTGATGCAAGCCTAATTTCCTCGGTGAAATCCCACAAGCTAGCCCAATTAACTCCGTAATGTAAATAACTGGTAGCCCATAGTTAACATTATATTTCTTCTCAATATCTGGTTGTTTGATTTCTAAGTTTGTAGCACACAAAGGACAAGCCAAAACTATACAATCAGCCTCAAGAGATTTAGCCTCATCTAATATTTGCTTAGTCAACTCTAAGGCGACATCTTCTTTTGGGATGACCATAGAACCGCCGCAACATTTGGTTTTGGATCGGAAATCAACGACCTCAGCCCCACACTTTTGAGCTAATTTATCCATTGACATTGGGAATACAGGAGAATCCCATCCAGTAATGTCTGCTGGTCTAGTTAGCAGACAACCATAATAACAAGCCACCTTCAAACCTTTGAGGGGTTTTTTGATATGGGTGGAGATATCAACATCATTGAGTAAAACATCCACCACATTCCTAACTTTAATATTGGAATCAGTAATAGATATCCCCATTTGTGACAAAATCGCGGTGATTTTATCTCGTTCTGTCTCTTTTTCTAATGCCTGTGCTGCCCTAGCTGATTTGTTGTAACAACCAGAACAAGATGCTAACAAATCGAGATTTTGTTGCTGTGCCAAAGCCACATTTCTCGCCGCCAAAGCCATACCCACATCATGGGAGACAGCACCAGCAACAGAACCGCCACAACATGACCAATCATGCAAATCCTCAAGTTCAATTCCCATCTCCCGCATCACAACTTTAGTGGAGATATCAAACTCTTTAGCAGTTGTGTGCAGACTACATCCCGGATAGTAAGAAAATTTCATTGTTCAACTGCCTTTGCTAATGCTGCACTAAATTGTTTGGGGTCTTTGACTTTGGCGGGGAATGGAGAGATTTTGCCCCGTAAAGCTAATTTGATACCTAATTGCGCTTGTTCCAGCACGGCAGACATACCCCCGTACTCTTGCATTAATTCCGGTTCAAAGAGGATACCGCGCTTCTTGATTAACTCCACAAATATTTGATTGAATCTGACAGAATCATTTTTGATCCCTTCCCGAATTGCGATCGCCTTTACCGCTTCAATCACATCCGCCGGACGCACCCCACGCGGACATCGGGAAGTACAAATTTGACAGGAAGTACACAACCACAAAGCCTGACTTTGCAGAACTTTTTCCCACTCACCCCTCTGAATCATCAATACCAAGCTGCGCGGTAAAATATCCATCCGGTCAGCATTGGTACAGCCACCGCTACAAGTACCACATTGCATACAACTTGCGATCGCCGCATAATCACCACCCTCCGCCAGCACTTTCTTGAGAAACTCGCGGTTCATCTTGTCGCCATCCACCTGGCGATCGACCTTCAACCCAAAGAAACACTTTTTTGCTGCCATTTTTTTACACCCTAATGAAGTGAAGCTGCAATTTCCGTCACAGGCGAGTAACCATTTTGAGAACCTACAGACTGACTAGCTAAAAAAGCCGCAATTTCCGCCGCAGCTGAACGTCCATCGGTAATAGATTCCATAATTGCTTTCGGCCCTGTAGCTGTCCCCGCCAGAAAAATTCCTTTTCTGAGAGAAGAATTGTTAGAGTATTGCATATTTGCAGTTTCATAAAAGCGGTCTGCACCAACCTTCAACCCTGCTACATCTGACAATTCCGTATTGGCGCACATCCCCACCATCAACACCAACATATCTACAGTCAACCGCATCGGTCTAGCTGTGAGTGTATCTTCCAGCCTTAACAATAAATTACCGTCAGTTTTCTCATTCGCCTCAGACAACCGACCGCGAATAAACTGAATCCCATAATCTTCCTGAGAAGTGCGATACAGTTCCTCATAACCGCGACCAAACACCCGAATATCCATGTAGAGACAATAAATCTCACAATCAGGAATCTGCTGTTTAAGTTCAATGGCTACCTTAATCGTGTTCGTACAACAGACCCTAGAACAGTAATTATTATTGACCTTCTCATCCCTAGAACCAACACAGTGAATCATCGCCACCTTCTTAGGTATTTTCCCAGCAGCCGTCTTCACCGTGTGATGTTTCAACATGGCATCTAACTCAATTGAGGTGAAAGAATTATCGTAGATACCATAACCATATTCCTCCTTCAAAGCAGCATCAAACGGCTTAAATCCCGTCGCCACCAAAATTGCAGCCGCATTGATAATTTCACCCGTCGAAGTAGTCACTTGAAAATGAGGTGCTGACCCACTAATCCCAGTCACCGTACAATCAGTTAAAATCCTAGTCTTACCGAGATTACCCTTCAAATTACCGATAATTTCCGTAGCATCAGTAAAATCAGGAAACACCTTATACCAATTCTTAACATGACCCCCAATAGCAGCCGCCTTCTCAACTAACACCACCTCATACCCAAAATCCTGCAACCTCCCCGCCGCCGCAATCCCAGCAACACCGCCCCCAATTACTACCACATTCTTACCCATGATATTTAACCCTTAAAATTCTTCTACTCTTTGCGTCTTTGCGCCTTTGCGTGAGACAAAACCAAAACCATACAACACCGCAGACTATTAAAACGGCCTCCTACGCTCCTCCGCCGTCTTACTCCTGTCATAAGGAATACCAATCTTATCCAACAAAGGCTCAATCGGCACAGCCTTAGCATTCAACCCACAATCCTTAAACGGGTCATAACCCAACAACAACCCAGTCAATTGAGCATAGTCAATAATACTGACATTAAACTCCTCTTCCAACACCTCTTTGATCGTGCCTTGTTCCGCATCAAGAAACACCGTACACCCCGGACAATTAGTGAGAATTAAATTACAGTCTGGATGCGCCTCCTTCAGACTCACCATTTTCTTATAAACACTACTAGCGGTGTAATCCCTATTTTCTGGAAAAGCACACTGACGAAAGCCCATCCCACAGCAATGTCTGCGTTCAGGATAGTCAACAATCTCTGCACCAAAAGCTTCTAACAACCCAACTAGCACCTGTGGGAACTCAGCCCCACCCATCGCCTCACCTGGAAAAATCTTCCCGTAGTGGCATCCCACATGGTCTGTAGCTTTAATGCCCTTGAGACTGTACTTAGCTTTGGCGGCTAATTTATGACGATTCGCAAAGAACACATCCGAAGCATGAACCACAGAAGGTCTACCACCAGAAACATGAGGAATCCAAAATTCCCTTCCGGTAGTTTCCTTCAAAGTCTTTTCTGTATATTCTTTTAACTCTGGTTCTTCCTCCCAAAGTTTAATTACTTCTGTGTAGTTAGCGAAAGAAGTAACGCAAAAGGAAAAAAGATTATCTACACCCAGTTCATGATGCGCCACAGAAAAATTCCTCGCCGCCATCACCATCTGTGTTTCCAGGTTCGACACATCCCCGTGATAACCAATAGCACCACAGGAAGTATGTCCGGCTGCTTCCCGCAGTTCCATACCTAAATCATTTTTCAAAATTTTATATGCAATGCCTTCTGTGTAAGGGGCAGCACTCTGAAGAAAACAACTCCGAAAGCATCCCCACAACTTCCCACCTTCATCATCTACGGATGGCACAGCTTTTTGGTGTCTTTCCCAAGCCTGATTTTTTCCTGCCAGTTTCATTATTTTTCAACCTATGTATTTATTTCAGTTCGTAATTTCTGCTATCGCCGGTTTCTAGCCAGGTTTGCCAATATTCCTCTACTTCTTTCTTGCTACCTAGTTTCTTTTCCATGCCTTGTTCCACTGCATCCATCAAAGAAACCGCACCAGTGGTTTGATAAATTGCCCGCACTTCTTTCATATCTTTTTCAGGAATCATCCGATGCGAACCTGCGCTATTTTCCAGATTCATCGGTACATCCCACCATTGCCGCATTTCTTGCATATGCTCGTAATAGTATTCCCAGTTGTCACCGAGTTCAGGGAAGTGGGAAGGCGAAATATTCTCCGCCAGCAAGGTGTAACCACGTTTGAGCATATTTTCCCCAAACACCCGCTTGGCGATTAATTGCTGTCTGCCTTTTTCTGACTCAGCAAAGTAACCATGTCTAATTGAAAGGCGACGTAAAGCGAGAATTACGGAGGCTGCACTGTTACCTCTAGGACACCGAGTTTTACAAGAAAAACACTGTCCGCAATACCAAATTTTGTCTGATTTAAGTAATTCCTCAATCATTTCGTCATCTTCCGACTGCACCGTGTTCATCACTTCCCTAGGAGAATAATCGCTAAACTCAGCCGCCGGACATACCGCAGTACATACACCACAATTCAAACAAGCATTCATTCCATGCTGATACAAAATATCTTTCTTCAGCTCGTTAAATAATTTCCCCATAAATCAAACCTCGTCATTCCACTAACTGAATGACATCTCTTGAATGTTTTTCAATTATATAACTATATAGTAATATTATCAATCAGATTAGGGAAACTTTTGTTACATTTCTTAACAATATTTTTATAAAAAAAGCTGGCATCATTGCCAGTGCTGAGTTAAATTTTCTACTTATGCTTGATTTATGGTGGTTATTGCTGTGCTGATAATATTGCCAACTTATAAGCTTGGTATTACCATAAACAATACCTTGGACAAAATTTATAATCATGCGACTGTCAAAAAACCTAAATCAATAAATGTCAAGGGTTTGAAGCTAATCAAGTCAGATGGAAGTCCTTAGCTCAAAATTTCTCTGTTACGGATTTACTCGTTGGAACGTATGTATTATTACTTACTAAGTAAATAAGTGTTAACAGTACTTTCTCTGACATACCTATGCTGGCAAAGGTGTTTTAATTTTTAATTTTGTAACCTGTCACAGTAAAATATTTTTAATTTTGAAGTGCTTATGCCTTTTTACCCAGTCAATACACATCAGCTGACAAATGATATACCTCCTCTAGTCCGAGATGAAGGTGAAGATATTGATGCAGACTATGAAGTAATTGAGTCAAGTATATTCATCAGTTCTTTCCCTGAGTGGTATGCTGAACAAGTCCAGCAGACTATCCGGGAATTAAATTTTGATTTGCACTTAGCTGTTTGTGAAGTAGAAATGAAAAATGGTATCAGTGCGAGTCTAGAGCCTATGCCGCCGCCTGAATTACCACCAGATATGAGTATTTATAATTTAAATGCGATTTTGGATGGAGTGGAGTAGTAATTCGTAATTCGTAATTCGTAATTCGTAATTCGTAACGATGCTCCCCCCCGTTACGCTTCGCTTCATTACGCTATGCGGAAGCAAGCTACGTAAGCAGAATTGGCAAATATATCTATATACATGAGAACCCCAGTTTATTGACGAAACTGGGGTTATGGTGTTGGTGTTAGAGGTTTGGCTGAAATAGCAAGTATCTACAATTTAGTGCCGCACTCAGAACAGAATTTATGGTCTGGTAGGTTTTTTGTACCACAATGGCTGCAATGAATTGGTTCTAAGTTTGCTTTTGGTGGTTGCTTGGGTAAACCGACCATTTGAGCATTGCTCTTACCAGGGGCTACCATTGGGTAGCAGTTTTCGTCTTTGGTGACGTGAACATCTAAAATTACTGGGCCATCATAGGCTAACATTTGCGCGATCGCATCTTTTAATTGCTCACGCTCAGTTACGATTATCCCCTTAATGCCGTAAGCTTGTGCCAATAGTTCAATATTTGGCATCCCTACTTCCATATTGGAGCATGAGTAGCGTTCACCGTGGAAGGCTTGTTGCCACTGGCGTACCATTCCTTGCCAACCGTTGTTGATAATTACGGTCTTGACATTAATGCCATATTGTGCTGCTGTTCCCAATTCTTGTAAACACATTTGGAAACTTGCATCACCACTAATACAGATGACTTGCTCATTAGGAAAAGCTACCTTTGCACCAATAGCGGCTGGTAGACCAAAACCCATTGTGCCTAAACCTGCGCTGGAAATCCAACGTCGAGGGGCATTCTTGAGGAATTGTGCTGCCCACATTTGATGTTGACCAACATCTGTCGTGTAGAAAGCCTGGGGTGCTTGGCGACCAACTTCAACGATTACCTCTTGCGGTGCAATACTGTCAGGATGTTGGGGGACAATTAAGGGATATTCTTCCCGCCAACGATTCACTAAATTGAGCCATTCAGTATTTTGGTTGGCTGTGGTTTTTGCGCCTGCTTGTTTACAGCGATGCAACAACTCAATTAACACCTTCCGCACATCACCAACAATGGGTACTTCTGGGACGCGGTTTTTCCCGACTTCTGCGGGGTCGATGTCGATATGAATGACTTTGGCGCGGGAGGCAAACTCATCTAATTTGCCGGTAACGCGGTCATCAAACCTTGCACCTACACAAATGAGTAAATCACAATCACTAACTGCAAAGTTAGCGTAAGCTGTGCCGTGCATCCCCAACATTCCCAACGATAGGGGATGGTTTTCATCAAAAGCACCGATACCCATCAAAGTAGTTGTGACGGGGATATTAAATAACTCTGCTAATTCTTGAATTTCTGCGTGGGCATTAGATGCGATCGCACCCCCACCAACGTAAAGTAGAGGACGACGGCTTTCTTGAATTAACTGAATTGCGGCGTTAATTTGTCGGGGATTCCCCTTCACCGTTGGACGATAACCCGGTAACTTGACTGTCCCTGGTTCTACAGGCACATAATCAAATTCTTCAAAGGCCACATCTTTTGGCACATCAATTAAAACTGGCCCTGGACGACCTGTACTAGCAATGTGAAACGCCTCTGCTACAATGCGTGCCATATCAGCCGGTTCACGCACCACATAGGAGTGTTTGACTATTGGTAAGGTGATACCGTAAATATCTGTTTCTTGGAAAGCATCTGTACCGATCATTTTCCGGGGTACTTGTCCTGTGACAATTACCATTGGAATCGAATCCATGTAAGCTGTAGCGATACCTGTCACCAAGTTAGTCGCCCCAGGGCCAGAAGTACCAAAGCATACACCAACTTTACCAGTTGCACGGGCATATCCATCAGCAGCGTGAGCCGCCCCTTGCTCATGTCTCACAAGAATATGCTTCAGACTACCAGTCGCTTCTACTTTGTACAGGTCATCATAAATCGGCAGAATTGCTCCACCGGGATAGCCAAAAATATATTCAACACCGTGGCGCAGCAGGCTATCCAGTAGGGCAAAACCACCAGTTGCCCGTTTTGGGGTCACAACTGATGAAGTAGAGCCGGCAGACTGGGCGTGTTGCTCTGTTTGTGAGGGACTAGTCGGGGAAGGCAAGCTGACAGTCACGATCAAACCTCAGACGATAGCTAAGTTAATACGGAATTTCTGTATTTAATATGTCAATTTTAATGTAAAACTTCAACCAAATTATGACTGAAATTTCTCTCTCTAGGATGTAGCTGAGTGATCTAGATCATGCTTAAAACTGACTACACAAGATAACTCATAATTTTAGTGTATGACTGGAATAATTCAAATTAGTTAATTTTCCCTGACTTATGCTGGAAGGTGAGGGGAGGGAGGGGGCAGGGGTGTAGGGGAGCGGGGGGAGACAAGGGAGACAAGGGAGCAGGGGAGCAGGGGAGCAGGGGGAGTGTGGGGAGAGAGGGGAGTGTGGGGGGGAAAAATTTGTTCTCCACCATCCCACACCCTGCCGGATGCCCGATGCCCGATGCCCCAAAATTCCCTAATTTTGAATTTTGAATTTTGAATTTTGAATTTATATGCCCCATGCCCAATAACTAAATCACATCCTGCAAAACTCGTCTGGTGTTTTTCCATGCCCAAATGCCGACGGTGGCAACTACAAAACTCATTCCTACTAATACAGTTCTTAAGCCGAGAGCGTCAGTTAATGGGCCAGTAATAGCTAAGGGTGCTGATAGGGCAATGTTTACTGCATGATTTTGAAAGCCGAACACCTTACCATACATTGTTGGTGGGGTTTGGTGTTGAATGAGAGTTTGCATCGGTACACCGATTAAGGAAGCTCCTATACCTAATAATCCACAAAGTCCTAGAGCGAGTAAAAGACTGTGAGTAAAGGTAAATACGCCTAAAACTAAGGCCATCACCAAAAATCCGATTAAGGGTAAGGGTTTATGATGAAGTTTATCGCCCCAGTGACCTAAAATGGCTGCACCTAAAACCATACCTACCCCGGCTGCTGCTAAGAAAAAGCCAAATTGTTTTTCTTTTAAACCAAAATCGGCGGCTAATCTAATCGCCAACACCATTAAAGCTGCAAACACACAATACAAGGTGGTGAGTTGCAGCATGGCATTTAATACCAGACGATTTTTTTTGAGATAGCGCAAGCCTTCTTTGAAATCAGCCCAAGGATCGATTCCTGATCTGCGATCGCTCACTGATTTGTGTTCTGATTTAAAATCAACTAACTGAAAGGCTAATGCTGAGAATAAATATAATCCCCCCACCACCGCTTCTTGACCATAGCCTGCTCCCAACCAAGACTTAGCCAAACTCAATATCGGCTCTCCAATGGCAAAACCGACAATTAAAGCCCCCATCATGGTGCTACTGTACAGAGCGTTGGCAGCCATAAAATTTTCTTTGCGTACCAATACAGGAATAGCCGCCTGTTCGGCTGGGGCAAAAAACTGTGCTAAAGCAGAAATTGCAAACGTCAGAATTAAAAACAGTAGAAAATCTCGTGGCGCAAAGGCTATTAATAATACCAATATTGCCTGTATGACATCCGAGCCAACCAATATCAGCTTTTTCGAGAAGCGGTCAACAAAAATACCACCAGCAGAACCCAATAAAATTGCAGGTAGAGTAAATGCTACCATCAAAATTGAGTACATGGAGTTTTGTGCTAAACCCGGAAGCGGTGGATAATTCTCCAGCAACGCCACCATTAAGACGAAGAAGACTTTATCTCCTAACTGGGATAACAATTGTCCCATCCACAGGAGCATAAAATTTCGATTTTTTAGCAGTGCGCCAAACCCATTATTGACGGCAGCCGGTTCAGTTGGAAACATGGGTCACTTTGGTATTTTAACTACGGTAGATGGGCATGGGGCATATAAATTCAAAATTCAAAATTCAAAATTAAGAAATTTTGGGGCATTGGGCATTGGGCATAGGGCATTGGGTATATAAATTCAAAATTCAAAATTGAAAAGTTTTACTCCCCCTGCCCCCTGCTCCCCTGCCTCCTCTGCCCTCTGCTCCCCCTGTGCCTAATCTTCATTGCTCATTGTCATTTCTGCCAATATGCTATATTTCTCACTCCTATGTACTGATAATCTTTTCCGGAATTATTTTTCTTCATAACGTTTTAATAATAAATTTAAAAATGCGGCTGCTGTTAGACGGGTTTTTGGGGTGGTAATTTCACCTTGGGAGGTATCTATCCGGCAACCTGGGACATTTTGGGGCGATCGCCACATGGTTAAATGATCAACAGGTGGGTCTGCATAAAAGTTATCTTGCCCACTACCGAGTAATAATGAACTCCAATGAGTAAAATAATCATGGCTGAGACGGTGAATGGGAAAGTTTCCCCATAGTGGCACTCCCCATCCATCTATGGCAATAAACGCTTTGACATTACCTCCCATCATTTGCCATTGTGTAGCAGCTGCGATCGCTCCCACTACACCAGCACTAAAGCTGATGAACATAACTGGCGATTTTAGCCTATTGTGCAGGCGATCGTGCAGAAACTGCCAAATATGAAGTCCTGATAAAGCGGAAATTCCCTCTACTGGTACAACTAATAAATCGGAATTGGGGGTATAAGGATCTAAAGGTAAAGCGATTTTCTTGCCCTCCTTATCAGACAGCACCTGTTGATCTCTATTTTGACTCATGGAGTGATTTGAGCCTCCATATAAGCATCCCGAAATAAAGTTTTCAGTCAATTGTTTCTCATGGATGCCAGGGCAAATAATTATAGTCATTATTCAATAGGAATTGGGCATTGGGCATTGGGCATCGGGCATTGGGCATCGGGCATCGGGCATTGGGGAATGGCACGCTTGTTAAGCTGAAACCTCGTCAGGGCAGGGTGTGCTTGGTGTGCTTGGTGTGGGATGGTGGAGAACAAATCTTTCCCCCCACACTCCCCCCTCCCTTGTCTCCCTTGTCTCCCCCTGCACCCTGCCCCCTGCCCCCCTGCACCCTACCCCCCTGCCTCTTAGTCTTCATCCCTTAACCATGTTTAACACTCGGTATCAAGTAATAACACTAGTATGTCTTTTGATATATTATTATCAATTTTCTCGTTATCCCATCCGGGGGGATGGGATAATAGATTTATTAATTAGAAAAGACCTCAGCTATCTGATAGTTGGTGGTTTCTCTGTGCATTCTGGTTTATATTGAGGAACTCATTGTGGTTGCCACGCCGGAAAAATTACAAAACACCCAGGAGCATTTATCGACTCACGACAGAGTAGCAGTTTTGCTCATGGGATATGGTGAAGTTGAAAGCTACGAAGATTTCGCCAACTATAACGAACAGGCTTTAAATCTACTTACTGCTAAATTCGCACCTGTACCAACCTGGATTTATCCACCTTTAGCAAAATTATTAGCATTATTTGACCGCCACGAGTGGGGACACCAACACCACGATTTTATCTCCCCCCACAATGCTATCTTTGAACAGCAACGGGCTGGACTTGAACAAATATTACAAGCTAAATGGGGTAATAGTGTCCAAGTTTTCAAAGCGTTTAATTTCTGCGCTCCTTTTTTACCGCAACAAGTTCTAGCAGAAATTAAAGACCAAGGCTTTGATAAAATACTGATTTACCCCCTATTAGTGGTTGATTCTATCTTCACTAGTGGAATTGCGATCGAGCAAGTTAATAAAGCTCTCGCTGGCATGACTGATGGAGATCACCATTGGGTAAA
The DNA here is from genome assembly GCF_058172895.1 of Aliinostoc maniaoense. Classification (NCBI taxonomy): domain Bacteria; kingdom Bacillati; phylum Cyanobacteriota; class Cyanophyceae; order Nostocales; family Nodulariaceae; genus Aliinostoc; species Aliinostoc maniaoense. The sequence goes on from NZ_CP187952.1 coordinate 2,167,188, forward strand.
AGGACTGCGTTATATTCCGTCTTTTTATAACGAACCGGAATATATTAATTTAATGGCGCGTTTAGTTGAGGAGAAAATTAACGCTGATTTAGCCGCAGCATATTTACCTTCTCAAATTGGTATTGTGTTGATGAATCATGGTTGCCCTCATAAAGCCAAAGGATTCACATCTGGGATTACTGAAAGTCAAGCATTATATGATTTGGTGCGGGATAAGTTAATCAATCGCTATCCCTTAATTTCGGTAGGTTGGCTCAATCATGACACACCGTTAATTGAATGGACACAACCAAATGCTACACAAGCAGCCAATAACCTGATTCAATTGGGTGCAAAAGCAGTCGTATTTATGCCTATTGGTTTTGCTACCGAAAACCATGAAACTTTATTAGATGTACACCACATTATTCATGCTTTAGAGAAAAAGTATCCTGATGTGGATTATGTACAAATGTCTTGTGTAAATGACCATCCAGAGTTTTTAGCAATGGTTGCACAATGGGCAGATCATCACATTGCTGAGTTACAACATGAGCAAGGTGTGACTGTAAATCCACACATAGCTATTCATCATCATCACCATCACCATTAAGCAAATTCGTAATTCGTAATACTCGCAAAGCGAGTAGCAAGCTACGTAATTCGTAATTCCCTGCGGCAAGCAAGCTACTTAATTCACAATGGACTTAGTCCCGCGTCTCTACGAGATGCTACGGGTAGCTTGCTTCCATAATAATTACCTCTTGGAAGAAGGATTTAGACTCTTACACTTTGTTACAGCTGAGCATCGCAGTCAAAATACTGGATGAATAGATTCGCCTGCTTAAACAAGATTGAACCTTATTTAGCGGATGCTAACAAAAAATTAACATCCGTTAAATAAGGGATTCCCACAGGGTTTTTATAGTCAAAATTTTATCATAAATTTTTGTTCAGTGCTTTGAGTGTCGGTAAATTTTTACGATACATGACATGAAAAGCGATCGCTAAAAGTAATATACAAACAATCCAATTAAATTGGCATAAATGCGTTGAAATTGTGTCTCTCAAAACGATTGGCTGCGTATTTTTTCTATACAGAATTTATACTTTTTCTCTCCCTTCATCACTACTCTTACTCTCCTGATATTTTTGTAAATATGCCTACATACAGGTTTAAAAGAACGCAGAAACAATCTCAGTAAATGGCCGTCATTAAACCTATCAACGGCATGAAACCTCAAAAGTTTATGAAACACCTGAATCAATGGAAACCTGGAGCAGCCGCACTCATGGCAATGACAATTACCACAGGTGCAATGACCCCGATAATTGCCTTTGCTCCTGTGGCCAATGCTCAATACAATATTGGACAAACTAGAAGAGTAGCTATCCCGTCTGGAGTGACATTTCCCGTCAGACATGAAAAAGAAAAAGTTGTTGTTAGTCGTGGAGAAACCTTAAACTTAACTTTGAGAGTTGCTAACAATATTATTGATGGCAATAGAAATGTCTTGATTCCTGCTGGTACTCAAGTGATTGGACAACTAGAACCAGTATATTTTGATGGACAATATTCCACAGATAGCAACAGTAGAGATAATGTTAGAGGCGTAAGATTTGTAGCTAGAGAATTAGTCTATGCCTCTGGCAGACGGCAAATGATTAATGCTAATTCTCAAACTATCACCCAAACTGAAAAAATCAGTAAAAATGACTCTAGCAAGGTACTAACAGACGCAGCAATTGGGGCTGGTGCTGCTACTGCAATTTCCCTGATTACAGGTAATAGAAAAATAGAGTTGGGAGAACCTTTAATTGGGGCGGCGGCTGGTGCTTTAGCTAGTATTACACTACGCAAGAAAGAAACTGAAGTATTTGTCATTAGACCAGAATCTGACCTCAGATTATCACTGACTTCTAACTTGAATGTGGATGTAGTTCCCTACTAAGATTTACCTAATTTTAGTTGTGAACGTCATCATCATAAATCAGCGATCGCTAATTAATTAAAAATAGCGATCGCTGATTTTTTGACCATTATCTAAGAGTTTCATCAATCAAATTCAATTCCTATCTAAAATTTGCATGATTATACCAATTCTCTATGAAGTTGCGCCAAATAAATGATGTAGAGACGTTGCATGCAACGTCTCTACAGTACAGAATAAAGTGCATCTATGGCTACGCCAGGCAAGCTACATCAAGAAACGGTATTACTTATTAAATAAGATGACCGAGATAAATACCCACATAATTAAAAATTGCTAGAAAACCAATTTTTCTCATAAAACAGATAAATAGGAAACCTTTTAATGTATAAAATGTCTAAGGAGTTAACAGCAGAAACAAATAATGGTGTGGAAAAATAAAGTATATGTTTAAACTAAATCATTGGCAATCTAGCACAGCTGCACTTATGGCTTTGAGCATCACAACTGGGGCTATTGCGCCTTTTGTTGTGGCTGCTCCATCCTTTGCTCAAACTACTTTTTCTGACGTTTCATCTAATTACTGGGCAGCCCAATTTATTCGAGAATTATCACAGCGTGGTGTCATTGCTGGTTTTCCTGATGGTAGTTTCCGTCCAGAAGAACCAGTCACCCGCGCTCAATTTGCCGCAATGGTCAACAAAGCTTTTTCAAAAGCACCCCAACGCCAACCCATTGGATTTGTTGATGTACCCAGCAACTATTGGGCATACAATGCTATTCAGCAAGCCTACACCATTGGTTTTTTATCAGGGTATCCCGGTAATAACTTCAGACCAAATGAAAACATTCCTCGGCAGCAAGTTTTAGTTGCGCTAGCCAATGGTTTAGAATATGCTCCTAGCGGTAACGTTGAAAGCACTCTGCAATATTTCAACGATGCTAATAACATAGCAGGTTATGCCCGTAGTCCCATTGCTGCGGCTACCGAAAAACAAATTGTAGTCAACTATCCCAACCTGAGATTTTTAAGTCCCACCAGCACCGCCACACGCGCCCAGGTAGCGGCTTTTATTTACCAAGCATTAGTTAGCTCTAATCAAGCTTCAGCAATTAATTCGCCCTATATTGTAGCTATTCAACCCACAACCCCCACACCAGTAGCTGTAACCATTCCTCAAGGAACAGTTATTCCTGTGAAGTACGATAAAGCCCAAAAGATTCTCGTCACCAAGGATGAAACAGCACCTTTATCATTAACAGTGGCGCAAAACGTCGTGACTCAAGAAGGTAATGTAGTTGTGGCGGCTGGTAGTCAAGTAGTTGGTCAACTCAGACCTGCGCCTGGTGGTTCTCAGTTTGTTGCTCAAAAACTGGTGTTAACCACAGGTCAAGAGTATGATCTTAACGCCACATCTGAAGTTATTACCAAGACTCAAACTGTGAATAAAGGTACTAGCACTAGTACAATTCTCAAAAATACTGTTTTAGGTGCAGGCGCGGCTGCTGCGGTATCTGCGGTAACAGGCGATCGCGCCATTGCTACGGAGGAAGTTTTAGGCGGTGCGGCTATTGGTGGGTTAATTGGTTTATTCTTTGGCCGTAACAGCGTAGACTTAATCGTCATTGACCCAGATACAGACCTACAAATGACCATTAATCAAAATCTACTGGTTTCCTTGAGATAGTTTGCACACACTAGTAGTAGACTGAGAAGCCTAAAGTGATGGATTAGCGAAACCCAACATTGGTTATGGCGTTGGGTTTCCTAACGTCAACCCAACCTACAATTTTTCGACTATTTTAGCCTTGCCAAGCCACTAGAGTGTTGATTTTGTAACTTTTCAGAAGTGAAAAACTCATGCACAATCTTTGGGAAAAGAGATTTTTCGCATTCTTTAACTAACAAGTAATAATTCATGGGTATTTAAGTAGAACGACTTGAAAAAACCAAACTATGTAAAGTAATGTAAAAAAAATTGCATTTAGTTCGTAGTATGAGAGGACTAAAGTCCTTACTACAAACCTTTAATTATTTACACCGTTCTACTTACTCATTACTCATTACTTATTACTTATGGTGTACCTCGCTTACTTCAAAAGTGCTGTAATCGCGTCACTCATGCGTTGTTCAAGTAAATCCAACAACCCATCAACATCTTGACCAACTTGCTCAAAACAAACTGGCGGTGGTGGTTCTGGTGCAAACTGAATTAACTTAATTTCACCCTTACCAATTCCTATCATTAATACTTCTACTTCTGGCTGATGATGCTCAATAATCCCTAAAATTTCTTGCAGTCGATTTTCTACATTACTATTTAATTTTTCCACAGATTCTTGAGGACAATAAACAAAATGTGGTGTCGGTTGCAAATCAATGCCAATAGTACCTTGACTATCACCATTTGCTAACCACAAACCCCAAGCTAAAGCAGCTAATTCTTGCTGATTTCCCTTAACAAATCGATCTAATTGACCGCGCCACTGATTGTCCCCTGATTCGGGCTGATTAATACCAAACATCATAATTAATTCGTAATTTGTAATTCGTAATTCGTAATTGACCGAATTTTAGATTCAAGCCCCTGCATTAATGTATGGGGATAATCTAAAATCTAAAATCCAAAATCTAAAATTGATTGACTTTGTTCCGCTTCTGAAGCCAGAGGCCACGGGTAGCTTGCTTCCACGAAGTGTTACGCTCTAAGGGCAGCTATTCCCCTGGCTCTCATCCCCTGATTACGCTTAGTGTCATCTGGGTTCTTGCTGCCAGGATTGATAAATCTGAATGAATTTGTGACTCAACTCATTGTCCACGTTTGATGGACTAAATACAATCAGTATTGCGAATTGCAGAAAGATGCTGGGTGATGATAGTTCCAGCCATTGAAGCCAAAAGTATCAATAGTATTAGTACAATAGCTATCCACGCTACACTGGGAGCTAAGACAAAGAATGCGTCACCAATGACTACAATAGTTGTGGTGACTTGGATAATATTGTGAGCTTCCCACATTCCAAAAACCCTCAAGTTGGTTAACCTCATCACTGAGGATAGACATTAAACCCCCCGTGCTACGTTCTCCATTCATAAGCTAACTCCAACTCCTGTAGGTGTTTATATGCGTCCAACTGTAAGTTATGCTGGATATTCTGTGCCAAGTTACGCCAAAATAACTGATAACGATACTCAAAAAATGACTCTAGTATCCAAGTGATAACGGTGAGCAGGGAAAAAATTCAAAATTGCCCTAAAGATATGTTTATATTCCCCACTGAGCAATGATAGAATCCTGCTGCTTAACTACCATATCCACCGCAATATCAATAAAGCGGGTGAGGCTAAGTCCAAAATATTATGCAAAACTGAACAAAGAGTTTAATCACCAACCAAATTGGTTAATCATACTGGTTTTTATAGTCAAACAGGCGATACAGAGGATTTACGGAATGTCTACTCCCTTTTAAGAGTGTTAGGTGTTGGGTAAAATTCGAGAGTGAAACACCACACACATTACTAGAAAATGTTGGTGCGCTTTTACACCACACCATACACCGTCAGGACTGATAACTGATAACTGCTTTAAGACCCAATGAGATGGAGATGCTATAGTCACAGCCCTTTAAAATTGGGAGAACCTGATACTACCACGGAAGACAGTTGGATCTGTAAGTGTTGTTCGCGGTAAGGCAGCATTTAGCACTATTAAGGAGATAGGAGCTTGAAAAATCAACAATTAGCAAGTTTACAAAGCACAGTTTTGGGAATTTTATTAGCCATAATTGTGATTGTTGGGTTAAATTCTTTTATTATTATCAATCCAGGACAAGCAGGAGTTATTAGCATTTTAGGTAAAGCTAGGGACGGTGCTTTAATAGAGGGTATTCACTTGAAACCTCCTTTTATTTCTGTAATAGACGTGTATGATTTAACGGTGCAAAAATTTGAAGTGCCTGCGGAAAGCTCTACTAAAGACTTGCAAAATTTAACTGCTAGATTTGCCATTAACTTTCGCATCGATCCCACCCAGGTAGTAGAAGTGAGAAGAAAACAAGGCACTCTCGAAAATATTGTCTCGAAAATCATTGCTCCCCAAACCCAGGAATCATTCAAAATTGCTGCCGCTAGAAGAACAGTGGAAGAAGCAATTACTAAACGTAGTGAACTCAAGGAAGACTTTGATAATGCCCTAGGCGATCGCCTGGATAAATATGGAATAATTGTGTTAGACACTAGCGTAGTTGACCTAACTTTCTCCCCGGAGTTTGCCAGAGCTGTAGAAGAAAAACAAATTGCTGAACAACGCGCCCAAAGAGCCGTCTATGTAGCACGAGAAGCTGAACAAGAAGCCCAAGCAGAAATTAATCGTGCCAAAGGTAAAGCTGAAGCGCAAAGACTTTTAGCCGAAACCCTCAAAGCTCAAGGGGGACAATTAGTACTACAAAAAGAAGCAATTGAAGCATGGAAAACGGGTGGAGCGCAAATGCCCAAAGTATTAGTCATGGGTAGTGAGTCCCAGGGTAATGTTCCCTTTATTTTCAATCTTGGCAATACCCAAGACTGACTATAATTAATTCGCCTAGTCAGCATAACTCCCAGTCCCAGCAGTCGGTTATCCTTACCTCATACATACAACTACAACTACGAACACAATGAAACAATATATGCCAATGCCCAATCATCCCAACATCACCACTACAGAAGCCAAAAAAATCCTCAATAAATTTAACTGTCTAGATATCGCACCCATTCTGAAACCAGCAGAAAAAGAATTGGTACGCCAAGCCCTGATTTTATTCACTAAGCTTTCAGATTATCAAATTCTAGGAATTTGCGCTGACACAGCCGCCGAAGGACTACTAGCCATGAGAACATATTCTCATGCTTTAGGTTATGAAGTACCCATTGATTTACCTGTGGTAGAAGGGCCAGTTTATATCAAATTAAATGGCAAAAATGGCTTATGTTACCTCGATTCTTATGCAGGACATCATCGCGGAGTACTAGTTTCGTGTCAGTCTTATGAAGAAGGAGGTATTAACGAAATGTATGGACATCTACCCCTGGATTTATTTGTGTAGAATCAGGCAAAAATCTGAGGTGCATTCGACAAAATCAATGCACCTCATTTTTACTCATCACCTAAAACTCCCTAATGATCAAAGTAGAACAAGTTGAAAAACCAAACTATGTTCAGGAATGTAAAAAAACTAAGATTGAGTTCGTAGTAAGGACTTTAGTCCTTATTATTTGAGAACTAAAGTTCTCACTACAAACCTTTAATTATTTTCCTTGTTCTACTTATTGTGTCTCTGAGTCTCTAGGTGAGATGCCGTCAAACCTCCATGCAATAACCACACTTCATCAGTAATAGATTCAACGGTTGCTTTTAAAATTTTATGAGTATCATCACCCTACAATCAGTTAAAAAAGACTTTGGAATCAAAGAAATTTTAAAAGATGCCAGCTTTAGTTTAGATGCTACTGATAAAGTGGGTTTAATTGGCACAAATGGTTCTGGAAAATCAACTTTATTAAAAATGATTGCTGGACTAGAAACAATTGATAGTGGTCAAATTATCTGCAACTCTAGTTCTAAAATAATTTACTTACCCCAACAGCCAGACTTAGATGAAAACCACACAGTTTTAGAGCAAATTTTTGCTGACAGTGGCGAACAAATGGCCTTAGTGCGTGAGTATGAAGAAATCTCTGATAAACTAGCTCACCACCCAGAAGATAATCAGTTAATGTCCCGCCTTTCTGTTGTCATGCAGCGTATGGACGCAACAGGGGCATGGGAATTAGAAACCAACGCCAAAATTATCCTGAGTCAATTAGGAATTGTTGACTTTGACGCACCCATCGGCACTTTATCGGGAGGCTATCGTAAACGTATCGCCTTAGCTACAGCTTTACTAGCTGATCCTGATGTCTTGCTCATGGATGAGCCAACTAACCATCTCGATGCTTTATCTGTAGAATGGTTACAAACTTATCTTAATCGCTTTCGCGGTGCATTATTTTTAATCACCCACGATCGCTATTTTCTAGACCAAGTTACCAATCGGATTATCGAAATAGATAGAGGTGATATTTACAGCTACTCAGGTAATTACTCATACTACCTCGAAAAGAAAGCCTTAGCCGAAGAATCAGCCCTCAGTAGTCAACGGAAACACCAAGGTGTATTACGGCGAGAATTAGAATGGTTAAAACGGGGACCAAAAGCCCGTAGTACCAAACAAAAAGCCCGTATTCAACGGGTTGAAGCCATGCGCGAAACTGAGTTTAAACAAACTCAGGGTAAAGTCGATATCTCTACAGTCAGTCGGCGCATCGGCAAAAAAGTTATTGAACTGAATAATATTACCAAATCCTATAGCGATCGCACCCTCATTCAGAATTTTACCTATGAGTTTAGTCCCGAAGACCGCGTGGGCATCATCGGAGGGAATGGTGCTGGCAAGTCCACATTAATGAATATCATTACTGGCAGGGTAGAGCCAGATGCAGGCAATGTAGAAATTGGTTCTACTATTCACATCGGTTATTTTGACCAACATTCGGAAGAATTACTCACAGCTTTAGATGAAAATCAACGCGTGATTGACTACATTAAAGAAGAGGGGGAATTTGTCAAAATCGCCGACGGTACTAAAATTACTGCTTCCCAAATGTTAGAACGGTTTCTCTTTCCGGGAAATCAACAGTACGCTCCCATTCACAAACTCTCTGGCGGTGAGAAACGACGCTTATTTCTGTTGCGAATCCTGATTAGTGCGCCCAATGTGCTAATTTTAGACGAACCAACCAATGATTTGGATGTACAGACATTGGCAGTATTAGAGGAATACCTAGAAGATTTTAGCGGTTGTGTGATTGTGGTTTCCCACGATCGCTACTTTTTAGACCGCACTGTCGATACTATATTCGCCCTCGAAGCAGATGGCAACCTGCGCCAATACCCAGGCAATTATTCAGTCTATCTAGACTACAAAAAAGCTGAAGAAGCACAACAAAACACCACTAACACTAAAGAAAAAACAAAAAATTCTCAAGAATCAAAAGTTACATCGCAAACTAAAGATGTAGAAAATAAAAAGCGTCGCAGGTTATCTAATTGGGAAAAACGGGAATTTGAGCAACTAGAAACTAAAATTGCTCAGTTAGAGGATGAAAAAGCCCAAACTGAGCAAGCACTAGCTAAAGTCGCTCCCAGCAATTATACCCAAGTCCAAAAACTCTACGAGCAAGTAGAGATGCTCAAACAAGCAATTGATAATGCTACCGAACGCTGGTTAGAATTAGCTGAGATCGAGTCTTTGCAGAATGGGTGACAGTAAAATGAACGCTCTAAGGCCAAATTTACTACCAACCTTGGCATTGAATAATGCACAATATAAGCATATTTGTCAAGTAAATCGTGATTTACACATGGAGCGTACATATGAGGGGAGATTGATAAATATACCACCCGCAGACACTATGAGGAATTGAGTATCTCGACTCTATTGCAGGGAAAACCTCAAATCACACAGACACCACCTGGAAAAAATGCCAACCTGGAAATAGTTAGACTATGGTGTCTGGGAGTCATCAACAGAAACTAATTCTTTAAAAATTCTGCAACTGAGTTTACCAAAAGTTTGTCGTAGTCATGAAAGTCAGATGTTACCCTTTGTCTGAGTGGGAGATTTGACTAGGTTCTCATGTTACTGTTGTTCATCTGGCTATAGATAACTTTAGCCGTGCATCCGATAGTTAGATATAGTGCCAAGTAATGATCATGATCAATCATCATACTCAAGACCTCCGCTCGAATGCTATTCACTTTTTAGAGCAGACTCCACCACAACGTTTACAAATTCTCCAAGAATTAGGCTTAGGACGCTACCATTTCTTGACTAAAATTCGTCTCAATGATGCCAACATCAATTGTGTGATGGAATTTTTTCAAAATCCTAGTCAAGTGAAATTTCCTAACTTATCTGGGGCAGATTTATCGGGGATGATTTTAAATGAGGTGAATTTAATTCGGGCAAATTTAACAGGGGCAAACTTACAAGGTAGCAGTTTATTAAATGCTGACCTGATTTTTGTCAATTTTACCAAAGCTGACTTGAGAAAAGCCGATTTAAGAGGAGCGGCACTCAATGAAACCATTTGGATAGATGCACTAGTTGATGAATGTCAGATGGGCTTGGGTAATGGCTTAACAAAACAGCAACGTAAAGATTTACAACTCCGTGGAGCTAGGTTTAACTATTTGGCAGATGATTAATTAACATCCCACAATTATCAGACTGCTAAATATAGCAGGGTTAGGGAAACAGGAAACAGAAAACAAGGTTAGGGAAAGTTGAAACTTCTTTGCTATCCCATTTGTTTGGAAAATTTTATGTTCTCGGCCAATTAACAACTGCTATAAATACACTGTTCCAAATCAAATTTGTAGACAGTTTATAGTGAGGAGGCTGATAGATGATGATGTTTTTATTTTGAACTTTGAATCGCTCTGTCAATGATTAACTCCATCAAACTTCCCCAAAAACTGATGTTACTGGGTGCAGGGGAACTCGGCAAAGAATTTGTAATTGCAGCGCAACGGCTAGGTAATTATGTTATAGCCGTTGATCGCTATGCTAATGCTCCAGCGATGCAAGTTGCTGATAGTTGTGAAGTTATATCTATGCTGAGTGCTGATGATTTAGAAGCGGTAGTTACTCAGCATAAACCTAACTTCATCATACCAGAAATCGAAGCAATTAGAACAGAGAAACTGCTGGAATTTGAACAAAGAGGGATAACTGTAATTCCGACAGCAGCCGCGACTAATTACACAATGAATCGTGACAGAATTAGGGAATTAGCCCATCAGAAATTAGGGATTAGAACAGCTAAATATGGGTATGCAGTTAGCTTAGAAGAATTAATCACAGTTGCGGATCAAATTGGTTTTCCTAATGTGATTAAACCTGTGATGTCTTCCTCTGGAAAAGGGCAGTCTGTAGTGCAGAATAAAGAGGAAGTAGAACAGGCTTGGAATTATGCGATCGCTAATTCTAGAGGTGACAGTCAAAAGGTAATCATCGAAGAATTTATTAACTTTGAAATTGAAATTACCCTGCTGACGATTAAACAGTGGAACGCCCCCACTATTTACTGTGAACCCATTGGGCATCGACAAGAAAGAGGAGATTATCAAGAGTCTTGGCAACCCGCAGGCATATCACCAGGTAAAATCTTCCAAGCCCAAGAAATCGCTAAAAAAGTCACCGATGCTTTAGGCGGTGCAGGCATTTTTGGAGTAGAGTTTTTCATCACCAAAGATGAGGTAATTTTTTCAGAACTTTCTCCCCGTCCTCATGATACGGGCATGGTGACATTAATTTCCCAAAACCTCAACGAATTTGAATTACATTTAAGGGCAATTTTAGGCTTACCAATTCCACATATAGAACAGTTAGGGGCTTCAGCTAGTGCAGTAATTTTAGCCTCAGAAAAATCAGAGTGTATTAACTACACAGGTGTAGCTGAAGCCTTGTCAGAAAAAGATGTAGATATCAGATTATTTGGTAAACCAAACGCCCATCCTTATCGTCGTATGGGAGTAGCTTTAGCAAAAGCTGATAGTGTAGAAGCTGCTAGAGAAAAAGCGACGAAAGCAGCAGGTAAAATTCAAATTGTTGGTTGATGGGGCATGGGGCAGAAAAATTCAAAATTCAAAATTCAAAATTCAAAATTAAAGAATTTTGGGGCATGGGGAATGGGGCATGGGGAATGGGTAGACAAGGTAGACAAGGTAGACAAGGTAGACAAGGTAGAATTTATTTCCAGTACACCCCTAAACCCCTACACCCCTAAACCCCTACACCCTTACTCCCCTACACCCCTACACCCTTACACCCTTACTCCCCAATTCCTACAGCTTGTGATTCTTCCTCTAGAGATGGAGAACGTAAATCTTCTACCATCGCCTGAATTTCTGCTGGGGGTGGTGGGGTGAGGCGAGAAACTACCACTGTCACCGCGAAGTTAATTAGCATACCTAAAGTACCGATACCTTCGGGAGATACGCCAAAAAACCAAGGCTGCATTCCTAAAAACTTGACCCCAATAATGTAGACAATGGTAAAAATTAACCCTGTCAACATTCCAGCGATCGCACCCTCGGAATTGGTACGCTTATCAAAAATGCCCAAAACTATCACCGGGAAAAAGCTAGCAGCCGCTAACCCAAAGGCAAAAGCTACTACTTGTCCTACAAACCCTGGCGGATTTACACCAAAGTAACCAGCTAATACCAAGGATAAACCCACCATCACACGCCCGACAAACACCCGTTTTTGTTCTGAGGCACTAGAATCAACAATGCGGTAGTAGATATCATGGGCAACAGAACTTGAGATCACCAGCAACAAACCTGATGCTGTAGATAACGCCGCCGCTAACCCCCCAGCCGCTACTAAGGCAATTATCCAAGGTGGAAGTTTAGCTACCTCTGGGGTAGACAGCACAATAATATCTGGATCGATTTTAATTTCGCTGGTGTCTTTGTTGGGAGTTAATTGATAACGCCCATCCTTATTTTTATCGTCAAAGGTTAACAACCCAGTTTTTTCCCATTTTTGCGCCCAGTCTAACTGTTGTACTTGAGTTACAGTTTGATTGTTCAAAGAAGTAATCAAGTTATAACGGGCAAACATGGAAACTGCCGGTGCAGTGGTGTACAGAATAGCAATGAATAATAATGCCCACCCAGCAGAAGACCTTGCTGCACGTACACTGGGAACCGTGTAAAATCTGACAATAATGTGAGGTAAACCCGCAGTACCTACCATCAAGGCGATAGTGATGAACAGTACATCTAACATCGACTTGTTCACAAAGGGCTTAGTATACTCTTGAAACCCTAAATCAACCTGAATTTGATTCAGTTTCGTTGCAACATCACTAAAGGTAAATGCTAACTGGGGAACAGGATTACCGGTTAGTATCCAGGCGATCGCAATTGCCGGAATCAAGTAAGCTACAATTAACACCCCATACTGGGCTACCTGTGTCCAGGTAATTCCTTTCATCCCGCCCAACACCGCAAAAAAACCGACAATTACCATACCGATAATTACGCCGGTGTTAATGTCTACTTGTAGGAAACGGCTGAAAACAATGCCCACACCGCGCATTTGTCCAGCCACATAGGTGAGGGAGACGAAAATTGCTGCTACTACTGCCACCAAACGGGCAATATTAGAATAATAGCGATCGCCTACAAAATCCGGGACTGTATACTTACCAAATTTCCGCAGATAGGGAGCAAGTAATAAAGCCAGCAGTACGTAACCCCCAGTCCAACCCATCAAATAAATAGAACCGTCATACCCCAAAAACGAAATCAGCCCCGCCATTGAAATAAACGAAGCCGCAGACATCCAATCGGCCGCAGTAGCCGCACCATTAGCAATAGAGGGGATATCTTGCCCTGCGACATAAAAGTCTTTGCTACTTTTAACTCTTGATTGCCAACCAATGTAAATATAAGCAACAAAAGACAGTCCAACTATCAAAATTGTCCAAAGTTCAACTGACACTGTTTTTCCTTACTTCTTAATATTATACTTGCGGTCTAATTTGTCCATCTGCACAGCGTAAATAAAAATCAATCCTACAAAAACCAAGATTGATCCTTGCTGTGCCATCCAGAACCCGAAAGGCACGCCAAAAAAGCGCAATCCATTCAAAGGTTGCACCAACAAAATACTAAAAACTAGGGATACTAATCCCCAAATAATTAAAAGATTGCGAATTAAAGCAGTATTAGCACGCCAGTAAGCTTGACGTTGATCTTCATTCATGATTGTCTAGCGTAAGTGCATCAAAAATCTTACCAGTAACCCTTGATTACACTTAAGCTTTTTGTATATTTATTTAAATTTATTGATTAATTTTTATTGAAAGCGGTGGGAAACTCCGTCCCCTTGCGGGTGAAGAGGGACTTCTCAACAAGCCCTAAAAAACCGGGTTTCTGAACGAAAGATTAAGCTTTTAAGCTGAGGGATTTGCAAGAAACCCGGTTTTTAAACGAGGTGAGAGGGCATTGGTAACTTCTTTCCCATGCCCCATGCCCCATGCCCCAAAATTCTTTAATTTTGAATTTTGAATTTTTCTGCCCCATGCCCTCAAACCTATGAAGACGAATGCTCAAACCACCAAGGATCATGGTTAGAGTTAGTTTTAATCAAAAATGCTTGTTTGCGTAGAAATCGCTGGAATGCGGCTGCACCCATACGTGAACCACCTATACCAGAAAATTTAAAAGCATTTTTCTCTCCTTCGTGCATCATCGCAGTTAAGGAAGCATCATTAATACTAACCGCACCAGCATTAATTTGCCGTGCCACAACTAAAGCTTCCTCCTCTGAACCAGCAAACACGGCTGCACTCAGTCCATAAATGGAATCGTTCGCTAAATATACCGCTTCTGCAATACTACGAAAAGGCATCACGGGCATAATTGGGCCGAAAGTTTCCTCAGTCATCACTTTCATGGAATGATTAACTTGAGTTAGCACTGTCGGACGACACCACCAACCACCCCCTAATTCCTCGACTTTCCCGCCACAGTGAACGACTGCACCCTTTTCCACTGCATCAGCAAGATGATCACTAATTAGTGCGGCTTGTCTTTCGGCAATAATCGGGCCAATCTGTCCACTATCAATGTTAGGGTAGGCAAGCTGAAGACGATGTGCTTTGGCGACTAGTTGATGATAAAACTCTTCAAATATGGCTTCAGCAACATAAATCCTTTCAATAGAAACACATGACTGTCCAGTATTAACAACTGCACCCCACAAAATAGCAGAGGTGGCTAAATCTACATTAGCTGATTCTAAAACGATCGCCGGATCTTTGCCTCCCAACTCTAAAAACGCCGGGATAAAACGTTTAGCTGCCGCTTCTCCTACTCTCCGCCCTGTGGATACACTACCTGTAAAACAAATTAAATCTACATAATCAATTAAAGCTGTCCCCGTTTCTCCTGTTCCCTCAATAAAAATTAAGACATCCCGCAAATGATTAACATTATTCAATGCCGTCAACAGAGGCGCAACAAAACGAGGTGTAGTTTTACTGGGTTTGACAACCACAGCACAACCCGCCAACAACGCCGGGATAGTATCAATTATCGATAGCAATAAGGGGAAATTCCACGGACTAATTACCCCCACTAAAGGGTAAGGTACAAAAGCTTGTTGCAAGGCGATAAAAGGAATACTAGTATTTTTCGCTGATGTTTGTAGCAAATCTGGTGCTAAATCGCACCAACGGTCAATACTGCTTAAGCAAGAATCAATTTCTAATATAGATATAGACAATCTGCCAGTGTCATTAACTAAAGCGTCTGTCAGTTGTTGACGTACAGCTAATATTGCTTCCTTCCATTGTTTTAAAGCAGTGATTCTCCCTTCCACACCTAACTCATACCATTGAGTTTGCGCCCGTCGCGCCCGATTACATTGTTGTGCTAGCAACCGAGGCGGTGGCGGAATAATCACATAGTCAAATTTTCCCGTCCGAGGATTACGCACTTCTATAGGACTACTCATTACTTATTACTCATTACTCATTACTCATTACTCATTACTCATTACTTATTACTCATTACTCATTACTTATTACTTATTACTCATTACTTATTACTCATTACTCATTACTCATTACTCATTACTCATTATTGTGAATTGATTTCACCCCCACGATCAAATTATCCCCAAATTGCTCAAGCGTTCAATGGTTTTTTGTTGGGTTGCGATAAAATGCTTACGTTCTATTGGCTGAGTCAGCATGGTGTTGGCGGGGTAAAATGTTGACTGAGCATAACTTTCGGCGTATAGTTCAAATCGCTGACGTGATAGTAAATTATTTAACCCTGGACGATGGCGATCGCGTCTTAAGGCTACTAAATCTATTTCTGCAAAGGCTGCCATGCTTTCCCCCGCGCCTGTTTCGGCTAGAACTAAGCCACGATAATCAATGATTTTTGAACCGCCATCTACTGAACCAATGGGAATGGAACTATTACCTAGTCCGGCGGTGTTAGCTGAGACTACATAAGCCATATTCTCCACGGCGCGGGTGATTTTGGCTGCATCTTTAGGGGTGAGGCGTTGACTATAAATTTCTGAGGTGGAATGTAGGAAGATTTCTGCTCCTCGCATAGCTAAACATCGGGCTACTTCTGGGTATAAAATTTCCTCTGATGCTAAAGCTGCTAAATTGCCGATCGCGGTTTTGGCGACGGGGAAAACCCCCTCTAAACCGTAACAATCTAGATATTTATCCCAGACATCATGAGGTGTAGGGGCAAACATCGAGTTTAACCGCCGATAACGCAACACTACTGTACCACCTGGATCGATCACAAAGCAGGTTTGAAAATACAACCCCGGAAAATTCGGGTCAAGTTCGTAGGCATTACCAGCTAAAAATATACTATGTTTTTGAGCAATTTTACTGAGAGCAGTATACTCAGCACCATTCATTTCTAAACAGGCTTTGTTTGCCCATACTTCCATAGATTCCCCCATTGGAAAACCTGTGAGGAAGTATTCTGGTAACACTATTAACCGACAATCAGCACCAATAAACGCCACACTAGCAGCAATTTGCTCTGCCAAGCGGGTAATAGTTTTTTCCATCAGTAACCTGACTTCTTGGCGATCGCGTGCTTGATTGACTGCGTGACAGGTGACTTGCAGTGCTAAAGCGCGGAATGTGTCCAGAGATTGACTAGAATCTGTCATGTTATTTATGAGGGATATGTTGAAAACCCTGTGACTGTCTTCCTCATTCGGAGCAACAGTTTAAATTACCGTGATTTTAGTCCGATGAGAGTCAAGATTACTCAGGTTATATTATTTTCTCCCCTTATGCGATCGCTTTTATTAATCGGATCAGTAAATCTGTTTCTAAATTATATGAGTATCTTTTAAAGTGCAAGAGAAACGAAGTTGTCCAGTCAACTCATCAAAATAAGAAGTACAAGTTCCAAATTTATTACTAAAACTTTGATTTGGTGATACTTTTCCTAATTCTATACGAATTTTAGCACTAGCTTTGTCAATGCCGATGTTAGTAGGATTATTTGTAGTATCACTGGTAATGGGTGTTTTAACGCCACCAATTATCTTAGCCTCTGCTTCTGGAGTAAGGGGAATCAATAGTTGTGCATGAAATGTTGAAATAATTTCAGGTAACATAATTCTCCATTTTATTTATATAACTATTGAGCTAGTTGTTATTCCCAATCTAAGCAGTATTTGTAATTAATTCATAATCCATAAGATAGAAAAGAAATTCATTCGTGCGATAGTTTACAAAAATAAAAATGGAGGATTAAAGATGCACAGAATATAGCTATGCTTGGCGAATAAATTGGACTGTAGATTGATATAAAAAGCTTCAAAAGTGAACTCTCATGAGAAAAGATATTGGTTAGGTTATAAACCCTAACTAAGCAAAAAAAGTAAGCAAGAGAATTTTTAACTTGCTCAAAAACACTATTATTGAGGCTTCTAAGAGCCTCGGCATCGCAACTTTCTTGCACCACATTAGTTGAGAAGGAAGTTATCTTTAAAAAATACTATAAATCGAGAGATTTATTATAATATGCAGACAGAAGTTTAAAAGTTAACTAATTTAAAATATTGTCAATTCTGGTGCATTAATATTATTATTTTGAATTATAACTTGCGCTTTTGACATTGGATTACAGTCATTTATATAGATCATTGATGCCTTATGATAACGCTCTAAATACCTTTTTTTTGTTTCTGACTCTCCTCCAAGACGTGCTTGATCTCGTTGAACACCGCGATTTAAAGCAATCTCAAAGTCAGTCTGAACAAAAATACGAAAGTCCCAATAATCATTTAGCTTTTCTTTGAACAAGAAAGTACCATCAACAACCAAAATTGTATTTCTATCTGCAATTTGCAGTTCAGGATTTACGGAGATATCTGTTTCTAAGTCAAGAGATTGAGTTTGATAAGTTAAATTACCTCCTTTACCTAAAGGTTTTAGTAGACGTTCAATGAGTGCGTCATAATCATGAGCATTTTCATAATAACCATGAGCTAAACTTAGAGCTTCTGAATAGCGTAGTTTTTTGGGATTATGAAAATCATCGATAGATGCCTTAATACACGGATAGCCTCGGCTGATAATTTCTAAAGCGATTTCTTGAGCTAATGTACTTTTCCCTGAAGCTGTAATCCCACTCACTCCTACTCTAATAGGATGCTCCAGTCTTAATTTCTCTATTTCATTGACAATGAGTTTTACAACTTCTTTTCTTTTCATGAAAAGTTTTGGAAATTTTATATTTTTATAATATATCAAAACTAAAAAATTTTAATAGAGTTGTGATTTGTTAATAAAGTATTACATAGTTTATCAATTTACTGATTACCCACCGGATAAACAATTCTTGCACTTTATCCATAGCAAACCCTATATAAATGATATTTGTAACTAATAAGCTACAAATATAATACACGACTATTATAAAATAACCCCAGTTCTGTGAATCAAAACTGGGGTTATTTCTACAAGGGGTTTTAATATCCGCTTTCTTCTTCGTATTCTGGCTGTCTTTCTTTGACTTTCTTAGGAATATTCACTGGTTGCGGTGGTGTATCTTCCCAAGCATCGCCTTCTACATCATCATAGTCGTCGTAATCGTTGCTGTAGGGCTGAGACTTGTAGGGTTGGGCTGGTGGCTCTTGATACCTATCTTTGCCTGTGGCTTCACTCCAGTTATCTTCTTCGTCTTCCTCGTATTGAATCGACTCGTAAGAACGCGCCCGCATCACTTCGCGCCTTGGTCTTTCTTCTTCGATGTAGTCCTCATTCCATTCTTCTTCTAAAGCCACGGGTTCGGGGGTGCGGACTTTGGGTTTAGGTGGTTGTAGGGGTACGCCGCTAGGGAGTTGATTGGAGGGGGCGACGGCGCGGGGTGCGGAATAGCCGTATTCTTCCTCTTCTCCTCTTTCCCAAGGTGCTTTCCCAATACCTAGTCTTTCCAAGACACCGACTGTTAATTGGTTAACTCGTTCTTCCGCACCTTCAAACACAATTAATCTACTGGGGCCAGTGCTGACGACTTCTTCGATTGATATCTCGTAGGTACTCAAAAACTGGTCGGGAATTTGCGGTACTCCCAAGGAGGCGATGACGATAGAGGTTAACTTACCTGTTTCCGCTTCAAATTTGAAGCCCCGCACTCTACCTAAGACTTCACCTGTTTCGGTGATGACTTCCCAGTTCATCAAGTTACTGAAGGCTTCAACTTCAATGTCTTCGATGACATCTTCGTTATCAACCAGGATGACATCACCAAATTGGTTGATGCTGCTCAGGTACATATAACGCGGTAGACCAGAAATAGAGATCAGGCTGTCTCGCAAACCAAGAGCCACAACCTCTCTTTGATCAATATCTACCCAAACTTGGCTGACTATCCCTAATCGTTTGCCATTGTCGCGGGTAATTACCTGGGTATTTAATATGTCGGAACGCCTAATTATCTGTTCAGAGGTCATTCTATACGGAGTCCTGATCTCGAATCCGGTTTATCTATACACTATTATTAACAAAAACTCAAGCAGATGTATTGGAAGATTGCAATTTAATTCCCAAAACTTGGGTGTAAGCTCCCCTTGCCTGAGTAACGCCAATGGTGCGTTCGGCTGATTCTATCATCGGACGACGCAAACTCACAACTATGAACTGGGCTTGTTGTGCCTGTTTTTTAATCATTCTTGATAAACGTTCCACGTTTGCGCCATCGAGGAACATATCTACTTCATCAAAAGCGTAAAAGGGTGAGGGGCGGTAACGTTGTAGCGCAAAAATAAAGCTTAAAGCGGTGAGTGATTTTTCTCCCCCAGACATGGAAGCGAGTCTTTGCACTGGTTTACCTTTGGGGTGGGCGACTAAATTTAAGCCGCTAGCAAAGGGATCTTCGGGGTTATCGAGTTGGAGGTAGCCGTCACCGTCGGAAAGGGTGGCGAAAATCCCTTGAAAGTTTTCGTTCACAGCGTCGAAGGCTTCTTTAAAGGCTTGTTGGCGCAAGGTGGTAAAGTTTTCAATCCTTAAGAGTAATTCTGTGCGTTCGGCTTCTAATGTCTGCAATTTTTGGCTGAGTTCTTCCAGGCGGTTTTGGGTGCGTTCGTATTCTTCCAACGCCAACATATTTACAGGTTCCATCGCTTGCAAGCGTTTGGCTAGCGATCGCAATTCTTTCTGCAATTCTTCTAAGTCTACCTGATCGGGTACTTCTGGCAAAGGGTTGGGCAATTCGGGGGCGAGTTCTTGAATTTGAGTTTGCAGGTTGGCTAAATCTTCCCGACGTTTGATTTGGCTTTCTTCCAGCTTTTGGATTTCCCATTCTAATTGTTGCTGACGCAGGAGATGCGATCGCACTTGTTGTTCTAATGCGTCGCGTTTTTGTTTCTCCTCACCCAAATTCTTTTCCATTTCACTCATTTGGGCGCGGGTAGCAGCAATTTGAGTGCTGAGTGCTGAGTGCTGAGTGCTGAGGGTGGCGATTTGGGTTTGTTGGGTTTGTTGTTCTTGTTGGTATTGGGTAATGCGTTGTTCGGCTTCTTGGATGCGCTCTTGTAGGCGTTGCTGTTGATTCTCTAAATTTTTTAATCGTTGTTCGGCTTCTCTAAAGGCGGTTTCCCGTTGCTGTAATTGCTGTTCTTGGGTTTTTATCGTCCCTTGGATTTGTTGCCATTCGCTGGGGGTTTGGGAGGCTTCTAAATCGGCTAGGGTGTGGCGTAATTGCTGTAATTGCGTTTCTTGTCCTGGAAGTTCATTGTCTAATACTTCCAGGCGAGTTTGGGCGGTGTGAAATTTTTCGGTGTTTTGGGTGAGTTGCGATCGCGTCCCTTCTAACTGGGCTGTTAAACTTTTAATGTCCTTCTGTAACTGTTCCAATTGCAACTGCTGTTCTCGCCGTGCTTGACGCGCTTCCGTGAGTTCTTGGGATAATTGCTTACTTCTAGATGATAAATTGGCGATCGCTTCCGTACAACGGTCTAAAATTCTATCAATATCCTGCAAACGCTGTTTTAAAGCTACCGCCTCATCTGATTCCGCCGCTTCTCCCTTGCCAAAACGTAATGATGAACGCTGATTCATACTACCGCCAGTCATCGCGCCACTGGTTTCTAGTAATTCCCCGTCTAAGGTAACGATGCGATATAAACCAAGATTTTTCCGCGCCTGTTCTAAGTTGCTAAATACTACCGTGTTACCGAAAACATAATTAAATACATCACGATAACGGCGATCGCATTCTACTAAATTCACCGCATAGCTGACAAAGCCATGAGCTAACCGCAAGGTTGCATCCTGGGTAATTCTGGGAGCTTGAATTTTGTTTAAGGGTAAAAACGTCGCCCTCCCCGCCCGTTTTTGTTTGAGTAATTCAATTCCGGCGGCGGCTATCCCATCATCTTCTACTACAATGTGTCCTAAACGCGCGCCAGCCGCAATTTCTAACGCCAATTGATAACGGGGTTCAACTCGTCCTAAATGCACCACCAAGCCGCAAACGCCGGGTAATCCTGATTGAATAATCACCTTACTAGCTTGTGTTCCCTGAACTTCCTGCTGTGCTTGGGTTTGGGCTTCGATTTTATCTAACTGACGCTGTTTTTCCCGTTGTTCTTGCAATAGCCGCTTTTGAGTTTCCTGTTGAATTTGTAATTCTTGATCTGTGGCGGTGAGATTTTGGGCTAAATCTTGAATAGGTTCACTAGAACTATTAAACTCAGTTTCTAACTTAGAACATTCCGCTTGTTTTTCTGCCAACTGCGGCTCTAAATTGGTAATTAATTGCGTTTCCTCTTGAATTAACTCCTGTAACTGATTATTCCGCTCTCTCAATTGTGCTTGTTCTGTACGCTGCGGTTCTAGAGTTTGCAACAAAGTTTCAATTTGACGGTTGAGTGCAGTTTGTTGCTGTACCCAAGCTTCCGAAGCTGTAGCGATAGCTGCGGCGGCTTCACGGGACTTTTCTAAAGCTTGTTGAGTTTCATCCCGTTGCTGCTGACAGTAAACGATAGATTGCTGTTCTAACCCCTGTGCTTGAGCAATTTCAGATAAACCCTGCTGATGCTGTTGAATTTCTTGCTGAGTTTGCGTCAACCGCCTAGCAGTTTCTTGGGAAGTGTTGGTTAAATCCGCTTGCTGACGTTCTAGTTGCTTGCGTTCCGCTTCTTGGGTAGCCAGGGTAGATTGTACCGCTAATAGTTCTTCCTCGCCCAAAGCCTTGACGTGTGCATTGAGTTGTTCTAATTCTGCCGTTTTTTGGGCAATTTCTGTATTTAAGTTGGTGAGTTGGGTTGTGAGTTCGCTAAAATTGCGATCGCCTGCTTGAATTTCCGTGGCTAACTTTTCCTGCTGTGCTTGCAAAGAACGCCAAGATAACACCGCTTCCCAAGACTGCTTATGTAAATATTCAGTACGTAACTTTTGATACTTCTCCGCCTTAGCTTTATCTTGAGACAGGCGATCGCGTTGTAAAGTTAACTCATTCTCAATAATCCGACAACTATCTTCCTTTTCCTTCACCTCATCCAGGGTCGCCTTAGCCTGATTAATCTTACGGTCAAAAGCTGCCACCCCAGCCAACTCATCAATAATTTCCCGACGCTCCTTAGCATTCATCGAGATAATACTAGTTACGTCACCTTGCAGCACGACATTATACCCTTCCGGGTAAATCCGCAAATCTTCCAACTGCTGATGCAACTCTGTCAGTGTACAGGATGCACCATTGATATAGTAATTCGACGTATAACTTCCTTGATGAGTCACCCGCAGTTTTCTTGTCACACTCCATTCTGTTGGCTTGTGTCCGTTACCATTCTCTGTTGGCTGTTCTTCTGGTTGCGCCTCATCTTGTAATAATTCTTCATCACTGGTGACTACTGATAACTGATCATTGACATCTACCAAATCAGATAAATCAAAAGTCACAGTTACACTAGCTTCTACCGCCGCACGACTTTTAGCCGTTTGAGTATTATTAACCAAATCCGGTAAGCGATCGGCGCGCATCCCCTTAGAACTAGCAAGTCCCAAACAAAACAGTAGCGCATCTAAAATATTCGACTTCCCCGAACCATTCGGCCCGGATATGACAGTGAACCCCGGTAGTAGAGGGACTGAGGTAGTACCACCGAAGGATTTAAAGTTAGTAAGTTCGACGCGCTTAATATGCACCATAGGTGCTAAATCATAGGGATAATGAAGAACAAGTGTATCAATTAATTAAAAATTAGCAACTAGTTTATCGTAGAGAATCGAAATTTTTTCATCCCGGAGATTCCCAAACCAGGGTTTATCAGTCAATTTATGGTACAACATCTCACCCGACTGAAAACACCAGATGAGTGATTATAGCTAAATATCTCACAGCGATCGCTGTTTGGTTTCAACCCAAGCCCAATTCTCGTTGCAGCAAGTTAATCGAATTTGTGCCGATATAACTTTCTACCTTAATCAATTTGGGTGGACGAATAATATCTTCCGAGGCGGCTTGAACTGCTGTTTGCACTATGGTAAAACAGGCTTGATCACAAATAATTACTTGGGCGCGTTTAACAATGGCTTGCAATTTATAATTGTCTTGTGGTTGGGCAGTCATAATTAGTAAATCATCACCCCGCAACCCGTGTAAAATTACCTCGGCTTGATGACCAATTCCCGAACTGAGGCTAACTATACCTACACAGTTATCTTTAGGCAAGGTTTTGAGTAAATTGATTTCTTTGGTGTAGTCGTAGATATCGAGAGGAATTACCCGCACAGATTTAGGAGCGGCGATCGCTTCCACATCGTTGATAAAATAGCGACTGGTAACTACGGTAGCTGAGGTAGTTTTATCGAGTACGGCTGCTAATTCTTCGATGGCTACTAGTTGTACTGGGATTTGTAAGGTGTCTTCTAATTCATAGACCATTAAATCACCCACCCCTAAATCTTGGGCAGGTGCAGCAACTAATACCCGCGCACTACAGCGCAAACGCCAGTCAATTTCTGCTAAAAATATCTCTCGTGCTTGGTTGAGTGAATATCCTTGAGTAATTAGTTCATCCAAAGCTTGCTGCAAAACTTTTGATGCTTCAGGATGTTGTTGCAAAATCGGTGATTGTAGCCTGCTACCACCTTCATGGCCTTGAGCGCGGACATAAATTCCTGAACCAGCCAGACTTTCTACAAAACCGTCTTCTTCTAACTGACGGTAGACTTTACTAATAGTGTTGCGATGTAATCCCGTTTGCATCGCTAAAGCCCGTGTACTTGGTAACTTGTATCCTGGGGGATATTGCCGAGAAGCGATCGCAAACCGCATTTGATTAAATAGCTGGGTTGATGCCGGAATTTCACTATCTGGCTGAATACGGAATTGAATCATAATTCAAAATTCAAAATTAAGAAAACTAAGTACAGCAAGAATTTTGGTTATCGTACATGGGAGCTTTTTATTATTTAAATTCCTCATGTATAAGGAGATTTGAGGAAAACCACTAAACATACTGGCATAGTTATATCAAATAATTACAAAGCTGTATTGGGTTGCATTGGTAAAAATTATGATGACTGAGCAAGCATTAGATACTCAAACCGTCAAGATTTCACACAACAGTTTACAAATCTCTGCCTACTTAGCACAGCCCCAAACACCGGGTACTTATCCAGGAGTTGTAGTTTTACAGGAGATTTTTGGTGTAAATGAGCATATTCGAGATGTCACAGAACGAATTGCCAAGTTAGGATATATAGCGATCGCACCTGCACTATTTGAACGGATTGCGCCTGGCTTTGAAACCGGTTACACCCCCGCAGATATTGAAATCGGTAGAACATACGCCTGGGAGCAAACCACCGCATCAGAATTACTCAGCGATATTCAAGCGGCCATTAATCACCTCAAAACCTTACCGAATGTCAAGCAAGATGGTATTGGTTGTATTGGCTTTTGTTTTGGCGGTCATGTAGCATATCTTGCTGCCACTTTACCAGATATTACTGCTACAGCATACTTCTATGGTGCGCGTATTCCCACAGCAACACCGGGAGGAGACACACCAACTCTTAGCCGAACATCAGAAATAAAAGGCACAATTTATACATTTTTTGGTGAAGAAGATGCGAGTATTCCCCCAGAACACATCAGCGAGATTACCACAGAGTTAGAAAAATACAACATTTCCCATCGTGTGTTCCGCTACGATGGAGCTGACCACGGATTTTTCTGTGATCGTCGTGCTAGCTATAATCCTCAAGCAGCCGCCGAAGCTTGGGAACAAGTCAAGCAACTGTTTGCAACCGTATTGGCATAAGAGAAACCCATCTACTTGCCCATACAATAGTTAGAGATTTGTAAACTCAACACTACTGTTAATTCAGATAGTGTTAGATGTTTAGTAAAAACTGATAACTTTGGGTTTGTAATTTTTAATTACCAATCCAAACAAAAATCACAAATCCTCAACGGAGTGTTCTTAATTACGAATTACGTAGCTTGCTTCCCGTAGGGTATTACGAATTACGAATTACAAATTAAACACTCCGTTAGTTTTAAATCAAATAACAAAATTTCTCGTCAATCGTCATGAACTCCGAATCGAAACTTTCTCAAAAAGCCAACTCGTCTTTTACAATGGACGATTTCGCCAAAGCATTAGAAAAACACGACTACCAGTTTCAAAAAGGACAGGTTGTTCACGGTAAAGTATTTCAACTTGATCCTGATGGAGCTTATGTCGATATTGGCGGTAAGTCATCAGCTTATATCCCCCGTGATGAGGCTTCTTTGAGAAGTGTGATCGATTTATCGGAAGTTTTACCGTTAAATGAAGAATTAGAGTTTTTGATTATCCGTGAACAGGATGCAGAAGGTCAAGTAACTCTCTCTCGCAGACAGTTAGAAATTCAGCACATCTGGGAAAAACTAGCCGATATGCAAGAAGCTTCTCAGACAGTGCAAGTCCGCGTGACAGGTGTGAATAAAGGTGGTGTCACCGTCGATTTGCAATCAATTCGAGGGTTTATTCCGCGATCGCACTTGACAGAACGTGATAATTTAGAAGCACTCAAAGGTCAAAGTCTCACTGTTAGCTTTCTGGAAGTAGATAAAAATAACAAAAAACTCATTCTTTCTCAACGTTTAGCAACTCGTTCTAGTAACTTCAATTTATTAGAAGTTGGTCAATTAGTAGAAGGTAAGGTAACAGGAATTAAACCTTTTGGTGTGTTTGTTGATATAGATGGCACAAGTGCTTTATTGCATATCAAACAAGTCAGCCAAAGATTTATTGAATCCCTAGAAAAAGTCTTCCAAGTAGGTCAACAAATTAAAGCTGTAATTATTGATTTGGATGAGGGTAAAGGTAGAATTGCTATTTCTACCAGAGTGTTAGAAAACTTCCCTGGTGAAGTGGTAGAAAACTTAGAAGAAGTGATGAGTTCAGCAGAAGCACGCGCTCATCGTGCTGCTAATAAATCGGCTGAATAAGTTTTGTGAAATTTAGTGCGATCGCTTTTTTTCTGCAAGGATGAAGAGAGGCGATCGCTTTTTTATATTAATGGTAAAATTTTTTACTTATATTCTTTAATTTGTTGCGCTTTTGGCTGCAATTCGTTCTGCAAAATCTTAATCACTATAGCCTCAACTGAGCAATTTTCAGCGTTGGCTAACTCTTGCAGTTGTGCGTATAAATCATCGGGTATGTTTACAATAGCCATTCTTGACTTCCTACAAGAATTTATTGCTCATGGTAGCACGATTGAGTTTAAGGGGTGAGGGTGCGATCGCTATTCAATCTTTCAATAAACTGCTACAATAATTATTTATTGAAATATTTTGTGTTTTAATATGGGCAACAAAATCAAACAAGCCCTCTCCTTGACTGATAATGTTCGGTTAGGAACAACTTCTTCCTCTCCATTTTTAGGTTCGCCAACTTTTGACGAAGTACCTTTTCATGTGCGTGAAGGGCGTATGCCAGCTTTGGGAACTTATGTAGTTATAGAACGAGATAAAGATGAAATAGTTCATTACGGACGTATCATTGAGGGAACAGAAGACAACCCTCGTGCTAACCCATCGACACTGCAACAAAATCAGGCATATCAGGTAGGTTCAGATAAAACCAGACCAGGCGATCGCTCTCCTCATGTTACCCGTGTGATGACTATTGAAGTCTTGGGAGAAATACATCTTGATGTTCATCATCAAATAATTATTAAAGAACCAAGTTTACTGGCACAAACAGGCCAGGGGGTATATGAAATACCTGCCGAAAGAATACCGCAACTACTTAATACTCCCGATTCACCTGAAAACGGTTTCTACATAGGTGAAATAGAATCTGGCGGTAAAAGTGTAGACTTTGTGCTGCCGATGGAAGCCATCGCTCGACATTTGGCAGTTGTAGGAAAAACGGGTGTGGGTAAAAGTTATGCTACAGGTGTTTTAATAGAAGAACTAGTCAGGCATGGCATACCAGTTATTGCTTTTGATGTTTTGGGAGATGCAATCAATACTGCTGAAGATTTAGGAGGACGTAACTTTAAAGCAGGGGTAAATTTTCGAGTTCCTTATTCAGTAATTGGACACAGTGAATTTTTAGGTTTTGTACCCAACTTGACATCTGACCAATTAGAACTTGTATCTATGGCTTATGATGCTGTATTTACTGAAGCATTTCAAAGCTTAGAGGAACAAGGAAAAGTTAACATTCAAATTGAGAAATTATTGAAAGAAATTGAAAATGCTGGTACTGAATTTGGACAAGCAGCAGTCGGGGGGAGAGCAGCACGCAAAGTTGCCACAGCATTTAAGCGTAATCCACTATTAACCACAGCAACAGAGTCGTGGTTAGGAGAATTTGCTAAACAACCAATTACTAATGTTTTTGTAGGGCATCTGAGCCAACAACAAAGAAATTTAATAGTTGGGGCATCAGTTAGATTATTGCAAGCATTGCGTAAGCGCGATCGCATTCCACCCTTTGTTTTTGTACTGGATGAGGCGCACTTTTTCTTACCCGCAGGAGGACAGATAACACCATCAACTCAAGTCATTCGAGAGATGATCCGCACTGCTCGACATGATGCAATTGGAGTCACATTAATTACTCAAAGTCCTGCATCTATGGATAAGCAAGTTTTGCTAACTTGTAATACGCGTCTAGTGTTTGCTCTTGATCCAGATGACATGAAGTTAGTATCTGGTACTTTGGGAGGTATTTCCGATGAAATGATTTCTCGTATTCCCAAATTACCAAAAGGTACAGCCATCATGTCATCAAGTATGGATATCCTACGCCACCCAGCCCTGATACGTATTCGTAAACGCGAAACTCGTGAAGGTGCGCCAACACCCAACATTGCAGAGGAAGTGAAAAAATGGCGGCAGCAGAAAATATTCTAACGCAGAAAATTTTAGATTTATTGCTAAAACAACCAGAGGGTTTAGAGGTTGAGGAAATAATCAAACATTTGGAAAAAGAAGATGGCGATATTTCTCCCAGAGGTGTAAGAAATATTTTAAATAAACTAGTAAAAGAAGAAAAATTAAAAAAAAATAAAAAGCTTCAAAGTGAAGGAAGGGGTAAACCTCCTTATATTTATTTCCACGCTAGTAAATTTCCTTATGATAGCGTTTTAGGTGCTATTCCTGAAATCAAACACTATAGTATCCAAACTAAATCAGATGTCGAAGAAGATGATCGTGAACCAGATGAGCGACAAAGCCAAGAACAAGCTCGTTCTGTATTGGAAAGAATAGCAGCTAGTCATTTACAAGAGGAAGATTATGCCAGAGCAGTTATTGATACAGCCTATGATTTAGCGCAGGAAAATCCTATTGACCTATTAATCGAAATGGCTCATTGGGTAGCTAATGATATTAATAAAAAAGGAGAAGAAATTCAACAACTATTAGATAGAGGAGTCTTTGAAGAAGCGAAACAGAAAGCAGATAAACTAGATCACCAAATAGGATGGGCAAGGCGATATTTCCAACTATTCTGGCGACTAGATAGTAGTAAAGCAGGTATTAAAGGAACTTTAGATTTACCGCTACGATTCACACAATTTAAAAGGGGTAGACGTGCTGTTTTAGATGAGTACGCAGCAAGAAAAATTTTAGAAAAGAGAATCTTTGGTGACAAAATAATAGAATGCTGGAGCAAGAAAAGTAAAGCTCATAAGGGAGTAGCAGGAACTGATGCTTCTGTGGCAGATATTTTTTTAACTCAAAATCCTGGCAGTTTTCTTCCTCGTCAACCTATTATTGTCACTACATCTGCTTCTGCTTTAATAAGCAAAACTGACCAAGAATATCATGATTTTGATATTTCTCCTGATTATTTGCGAGATTATGATGATTATCAAGCAGCGAGAAATGGCTTAGTATTAGCACCTGCATTAATGAATTCTATAGGCACAGATAGATTTAAACACTCGCGCATGGCAGCAATGGAACTACGCCAATATGTGGCTGATTTTCGCATTGCTACGGGTGAAGCAAGGTGGCGACCATTAGGTGATGCTCCTGAATTAGGATATAAACCTAATCCTAAATTAATTATTCGTGATGGTCGTGTATTTCCGTTGGTGCATCGCTTAGGAGATTACGAAGACGACACTTTATATGGGCAAATTGTACGTAATCAAATTCAAAAGTTTGTAAGTGTTATTCATAACACAATTTTTAGCCCGTTTGGTGAAATTGTATATGGTGCAGCAGTTAAAATCCCTCAAATGTCATGGCTCGCTCCGTTAGTTTTTTGGTATTTATATAATAAAAAAATTCAGGTTAATCGCAAAATAGTAGTTACATCTGAGGATGTTTATAAATCCCCTTTTGCAGATACTGCTGTCTCTCATCTTCTTTTTTTAGGTGTAGCTAAACATTTACAAACTTTCTCACCAGATATACTTTTTACTACTTGCAGAGTGCTGCGACGGTTTTCTGATATTGCACTGGTTGAAAATTCATTACCAGTCGTAATTGAATCAGAAGTAGGTCAGCCTAGATTATTACAGGAAGATAATCGTGACGATTGGCAAGAATTTATTGAACAACATATAGAGAACAAACAAAGACAATATCAAGAACCTCTCCTTGATGAAAATGATTATGAACCTTTTCTGTACCTATGTACAAAAATAGGTGCTTTTATGTGTTACTCTGCTCCAACATCTGCTTATCAACCAATAGTGGCTAATGATGGAGGCTCTCATTTTTTGATCCCTCGTCTTGAAGTTGCCGTTGATTTGCAGGATCGAAATTCCTACCAAAGAAACTTGGATAAAATGCTGTCGTGGCTGGCAGATGGCAACTGGGAATTAGATTATGCACACACTCAATTAGGTTTCAATTCAGGTGACGAGCAAAACAGTCCTCCAATCTTAGTCCCTAATGTTACGCTTATCGCTCATGAAGCTGCAACCTTCTCCAGTAATAAGTTTCGAGAAGAAGTTCAGGATGAGCTTAGAGACTTGATTGCAGAGTTAAGAAGACGTATGAACAAGGGAGGTTAGTAGTGATTCAGTATGCTAATGTAACTTGACATCTACAATAAAAAATACAATAATTATTTATTGTAAATGTATTTTTGCTCTATCAATTGCTCCTTGTGAGTAACTTGGTTAGGCTAATACGTCTGAGTAACGAAAAAGCCAGTCCCTTAAATATAAGAGTCTGGCTCAGAATTGTTTTGTTTTTTTCTTTAATTATTATGCCAAATAATTTAGAAAATGTCGATTTCACTCCCTCGGAAATCGCAACAAAGTTGAGTGAATTGGTGAAAAAACCAATTTCTAACCGACAAGTTAATCACCTGTTAGAACAGCTAGGCTTACAAAAAAAATTCCAGTCCAGTAAAGGTAAATGGAAGTGGCAGCTGACTCAAGCGGGTAAAAAATATGGTCGTGTTTATTTTGTCACCAATAATCTAAGCAATTGGAGTGGCAATCAAATAAAGTGGAGTGAAGAAGTGATTAATATACTTCACCAAGATTTGTGCTGTTTAACAACTTAAACCAATATTGAAACTTTCATAAATCCCGTCTTTTTATAAGACGGGATTTTTTTACTGAATAACTTTTAATTTTGAGTGAGTCGAGATTTAAGTTCTAGAGCTATCGCTTTCGCTAATGGTGGCGGTACAGCATTACCAATTTGCACTTGTAGGCACTTTCCATAGAAAACAAAATCATCAGGAAATCCTTGTAAAGCAGCTACTTCACGAGGTGTAAAAGCTCTGTCTTGTTCAGGATGTATAAAACGTCCCTTTGAAGGATTTAAACAACCAGCTGTGATAGTGTTTGATGGACGGCTCCAAGCAGCTCTTCCATAAACGTCACTATGACCTTTATGAGAAAGATGACATTTGAGCCAGTATTCTTTGGGGATTTGTGTTCTACTTCCACCATTTTTAGGAATTAGACTAATAAATTCTATGATTCTTTGTGTAGTTTTTGGAGCAATATGGTTTGGATATTTACCGTTATGCTCTCCATTCTCTCCTGGTTTTAACTTAGGATATTTATTATTACCGATAGCATCCCAAACTGTAACCCAAGGTAGTAAAGGCATTTGAGAATTCTCTATCTTTTGTACTTCTCTATGAGTAGGGTTAGGAAATGGTGGTTCTTCTCCATTTCTGCCAGCAATCACAATCACACGCTGTCGATGCTGCGGTACACCATAATTTGCTACATCAACAAGTTTTTCATTACTGTAATATCCTAACTCTCTCAATCCTAGGCAAAGTTTTTCATAAAAAATCCGACCATGTGCCTTAGATATTAATCCTGGTACATTTTCCAAAACAGCAAATCTGGGCATGAATTCTTCGACGAATTCTAAATATTTAAGAATTAGATCGTTATCTTTATGATTAGCACCTTTATTATTTTGCATTCGAGAAAACCCTTGACAGGGTGGACATCCTACTAAAATATCTAACTGCTTTTGCTGCAAATTGAGTTCTTGTCTGAAAACTTCGGCTGCCAAGTTTCTAATATTTACATTTTTAACCTTGACACCTAAATTTTTTTCATAGGTTTCAACAGCATACTCATTAATCTCAACTGCACCCAATATTTGACATCCTGCCTGTATGAACCCCAAACCAGTACCACCAGCACCAGAAAATAAATCAACAACTGTAGGAGAAACGATTGTCATCACTAAATATATTTTACATGAATATTAATC
The DNA here is from genome assembly GCF_058172895.1 of Aliinostoc maniaoense. Classification (NCBI taxonomy): domain Bacteria; kingdom Bacillati; phylum Cyanobacteriota; class Cyanophyceae; order Nostocales; family Nodulariaceae; genus Aliinostoc; species Aliinostoc maniaoense. Next base: position 2,199,424 of record NZ_CP187952.1, read on the forward strand.
ATTAGAATTTTGCTAAGTTTTAGAGCTTTCTTGATGATCAGGTAATTGTTTGATTAAGTCTCTTACAAGTTCAGAAACACTAATTTGTCTTTTATCAGCTTCCTTCTCCAGTTTTTGTCTCTCTAAATTGTTGAGCCTAATTCTTAAATGTTTTTCTCTTGTCATGGTATTTCATTTGGAATACAATCACAACAGAAATTATTTTACATGATGCTTCTGTCCTACGTATACAAACTGAATCCTTCATGGAAACAAGCGCAGAAAATCGAACATTGGCTGCATCTGCTTCGCCTCCAGTACAACTTTCGGGTTAGGGAAAGGACACAAGCATATGAGCAAGCAAAAGTACCTCTGATGGGCAACTACTGCATTATTCAAACTCAAGCTGAGTGTTGCCCGTTAACTTGCTCAGTTAGCAAAGGTGCTTTGTACGGTAATCCCTGGAGTACCAAAGGTAAAAAACGTAGTCCTCTTGCTCAACAAGATGCAAATTTGGTAGACCTGAAAAAAGAGCGACCTTGGTATAGTGAAATTTGTTACCACGTTTTACAGCAAATGCTGAAGCAAGTTGACGCTGCATTTGTACGTTTTTTCAAAGGTTTGGGTAAATATCCAAAAACAAAACGAAGGGGCAAATTCCGCTCTTTTACTTACCCAGCAGGGGATATTGGCTTTAAAGGAAACAAAGTCAGACTTCCCGGAATGGGCTGGATGAGATTTTTTCAATCTAGACCTTTTCCACCTGGCTTTAAAATTCGTTCTACTACTGTGCGAAAAAAGGCAGATGGTTTTTATATCTCCGTTCTGTTGCAAGATGACACAGTTCCTAGTCCTCTAACACCTCAGCAAATACAAACAGTGTTAGGAGTAGATTTAGGGATAAAAAAGCTTGTATCTCTTAGCACTGGTGAAACTATCCTCAATCCACGATTTTATAAAAGGATCGAACACAAGCGATCGCGTCTTCATCGCGCCGCCAGCCGTAAAGTATTAGGTTCTCGTCGTCGTCAAAAAGCACATCATCGAATAGCGAAACTAGAGCAGAAAGTTGCCAATCAAAGAGAGGATTATCAATGGAAGATAGCTCATAACTTAGTCAAACAATATGACCTGATTGTCTTTGAAAATCTCAACATTCAGGGAATGATGGCACGCTGCAAACCCAGACAAGATGATAGCGGTAAGTATTTACATAATGGTCAGTCTGCCAAATCTGGACTAAATCAAGCGATCGCTGATGCTGCTTGGGGGTCTTTAAAACAGAAAGTCAAAATTTTGTCCGAAAGGGCTGGCGTTCTGGTTCATGAGGTTAACCCCAGGTTTAGTTCTCAGGAATGCAGTGAATGTGGATATATCAGTCCTCAAAACCGATATCAAGAAAAGTTCGTTTGTGAAAACTGTGGTCATCATGCAGATGCAGACGTTGATGCTGCAAAAGTAATCTTGAAGCGCGGTTTAGATGAATTGGCTATAAATTTAGATGCTGTATCGGGAGTCCCTCGAAAACAGGATAAAATCACGCCCAAGGAGCTTGTTGTAAGACAAGGGGAATTACCTGTGATCACGGGTGAGCCTGGGAACTCTCAAAAAATTAAGTTTTTGAGTAGAGGAGAGATTGAGTAATCATCTCTTGGAATCCTATGGCGTTAGCTATATCGATTCCATCAATTGAAATCGGATGAAGCGAATTAAGCTTTTATCCTAAAAACGGAGAGGGGGAGATTCGAACTCCCGGAACCCTTACGAGTCCATCTGATTTCAAGTCAGACGCAATCGACCACTCTGCCACCTCTCCAAATAAACTGTCTAGCTTGGCTGCACCTCGGTTTTGTGGTGAGCAATAAAGCTGACAGATATTACTATATCCTATCATCTACGCAGATGGTACTACTGAATGCGATCGCTCATAAAAAATTTCTTCTGTCACCACCTGAAAATCCTTGCCAACCCAGACTAGAGCAGCTTTTGTGACTACACCCGCCTCTAGGGAAAGCAAAGAAAAATTCCGCAGTTTCTCCCCATCTTGCTCGACAATTCTGGGGACGCTGGCGGCATTGAGGTAAAATATCCCCTCTGGGCTTCTAAAGACGGCTTTTCTGAGTTGTTTCTTGGTGTGGCGTAAGGCATGGTGCATATGTCCAAATGTCACTAAGGCTATTTGTTTACCCGCATTGATCGTTAAAGACACCGCCTCAGCTAAATCAGGATCACCAAAATCGCCGCCGATGGGATGCCAATCTTTACCGCAGGGATCTTCGGGGCGATCGCCTAATCCACTCGGCCCGTTATGACCGATAAAAATAATCGTGTCACAGGCTGCACTTTTCACTGATGCAAAGATTCTCGCTGCTGACTCTTCCAAGGTTGACACCCCATAACGGTCTTTGCAGATGTCAGCAAATCTCCACTCATGACCACCCCAACTAAAAGGACGACCCCCCACTACAGTTAAATTCCATTCGGGGAAATCTAGCTTACTGAAACCAACGTGGGCTGCACCTAATAAATCTAGCTGTTCTTGTACCCTGTCTTCCTTGGTGCGATCGTAGGGACATTTCTTCCGTCCCCATTCTGTAGCGGTGTACCAAGCATCATGATTGCCCATGACGGCAGCTTTGGGAATGTCGAGGGAGGCGATCGCTCTTACCACTTCCACCGACTCGTTCCCAAAATCCCCCACAAATAACACTAAATCCACACCCAAATGCTTGAGTGCAATACCATCCTCTGTTTCCCACTGATCGTGAACGTCTCCCACTACAGCAATTTTGAGAGTTGTTGATTGCGAATTTTGACTGGTCATGCCACTTTCCTTGCCGTATATCTCCAGCATAGGCAACTCAGCCGAATTTGGACACAATTTTGGGGTATTAACCCCCCAACCATTTTTGGTAAAAACTACTATAATTAATGCACAGCCAAAATTTGTAACAAAAAATTAATTCTTACCTGTGTTTACCACTGCTCAACGCCAACAAACTCAACCGGGTGGGCTACCACTAGATTTATTTGCTGCTATTGAAGAACTCAAAAAAGAACTCAACGCGGTGATTCTGGCTCATTACTACCAAGAGCCGGATATTCAAGATATTGCAGATTTTATTGGTGATTCTCTACAACTAGCGAGAGCCGCAGAAAAGACGAATGCAGATGTGATTGTCTTTGCTGGGGTTCACTTTATGGCGGAGACAGCTAAAATCCTCAATCCTGATAAGTTGGTGCTATTACCAGATTTAAATGCTGGTTGTTCTTTAGCTGATACTTGTCCACCAGCACAATTCGCTGCTTTTAAAGCTGCCCATCCCAATCATTTGGTAGTGTCTTATATTAACTGCTCTGCCGAAATTAAGGCGATGAGTGATATTATTTGCACCAGTTCCAACGCTGTGAAGATTGTGCAGCAAATCCCTAAAGACCAGCCGATTATTTTTGCACCAGACAAGAATTTAGGGCGGTATGTCATGGAACAAACCGGGAGGGATTTGGTGTTATGGCAAGGTAGTTGTATAGTGCATGAAACCTTCTCTGAGAAGAAGATTGTCCAATTAAAGATAACCCACCCAGAAGCAGAAGCGATCGCTCACCCTGAATGTGAAAGCAGCGTCTTGCGTCACGCCAGTTTTATCGGCTCTACAGCCGCTTTACTCAAATATTGTCAAACCAGCCCTAGCCAACAATTCATCGTGGCTACAGAGCCAGGTATTATTCACCAAATGCAAAAATTAGCTCCTCACAAACACTTTATCCCTGCGCCTCCAGTAAATAACTGTGCTTGTAATGAATGTCCATTTATGCGGTTGAATACTTTAGAAAAACTCTATTGGGCGATGAAAAACCGGACTCCTGAAATCACTATGTCAGAGGAAATCCGCATTGCTGCACTAAAACCAATTCAAAGGATGTTAGAGATGAGTGTTTAAAGCAATTCGCAATTCGTAATTCGTAATGGACTAACGTCCCGCTACGCTAACGTAATTACGTGTTGTAATGAGGATTTATCCCCCGCTACAACACTTGCGGCTTGATAGAAGCTAGGGATTTAAACCCCTACATTTTGCTAACGAGGTCTAGAGATTTTTATTCAATATATACATTATTCTGTTCTGGCTGCATCTACTTGTATCTAAATCTTTTTTTAATACTTTTTTAGTAGATGCACCACCTTTTGGATGAATACCATTTCTCTAAATCCCGGCTACAGATAATTCTTCCCCTGCCCCCGGATTTCTCACAAAGGTATGGGAGGTGTGGGAGGATGGGGAAAAAATCTAGCCCCCTTTTCTCCCCACCCTCCCCACACTCCCCTCTCTCCCCACACCTTTTTTCTCTCGCGCTCCCTGCCCCCTACCTAGGCTGTCTATGCCTTTTAAACCGGGGTGATTCAAGTGCTGCACTTCTTCAAAGCTAAAGTTAACCCATCACCAATAGGAACGAGACTTAAATTAACTCGCTGATCTTGTAGTAGTTTTTGATTAAAGGCGCGGATTTTGTTAGTGCGGTTATCTTGGACTTCGGGATCTGCTACTCTTCCTGACCAGAGAACATTATCAATGGCTATCAGTCCCCCAGGTCGGACTAGTTGCAGCGATCGCTCATAATAGTTATCATAATTACTTTTGTCAGCATCAATAAAGGCAAAGTCAAAGGTTTCGGCTTCACCTTGGGCTAGCAATTTGTCTAAAGTCTCTAAGGCTGGGGCGATTTGTAGGTTAATTTTATCAGCGACTCCAGCTTGTTGCCAATAACGACGGGCGATCGCTGTAAACTCTTCACTATCATCACAGGCTACGATTTGCCCTTGTGGGGGTAAAGCTAGTGCAACCACTAAGGAACTATAGCCTGTAAATACTCCCACTTCTAAGGTTTTCTTTGCACCTAATAACTGTACAAGTAAGGCCATAAATTGTCCTTGTTCTGGTGCAATTTGCATTCTCCCCATTGGATGTTGCGCGGTTTCTTGGCGCAATTGGGTTAATATTTCTGCCTCGCGCAAAGACACAGATAATAAATAATCATATATATTTGCTGCTAGTCCCAGTGTTTTAGTTGTCATTGAATGCTAATTTTGGTAATGATAGATTTTCCTGATCAAAAAAATGTCTGCTCTCCCAGATAACGATGATGCTATCCGTGAGATTTTAGCTCAAGCTAAAACTATCGCCATTGTAGGTCATTCTGATCGGCGCGATCGCGTCAGTTATCAAGTTGCTCAGTTCTTACGGAATGTTGGCTATATTGTTTATCCTGTCAATCCCTTAATTTCTGAAATTGACTCTCTCCCCTGTTATCCTGCTCTAGAAAAAGTACCACAACCAATAGATATTGTTAACATTTTTCGCCGTTCTGAATACCTACCAGAAATTGTAGATGCAGCAATTGCTATTCGTGCCAAAACAATTTGGGCGCAATTAGGTATTTACCATCAACAATCAGCTAAAAAAGCCCAAGATGCTGGCTTAAATGTAGTAATGGATTCTTGTATAAAAATTGAATATTTACGTTTAAATATTAGCCAAAATAGTTAATCTTAAAATATTTAAATTTGACTATATATAATTAATATATTATTTGCTAGTGTACTGCCGTAACAATTTATCTGTGTCCATCTGCGTTTATCTGCGTTTAATCTATAAATTCGATATAAATATTGATTACTATCTACCAACCGATGAAGTTATCTCTATCTGAGGATAAAAATTTTGGGTGAGATGTTTCAACCGCAAGGATGATAAATATACAAGACATCAGCATTAAATTAAAAACAGATGAAGCGACTAAATACTTCATCAAAAGCAAGAGAGTTGTGTACTTGTTTTCGTGGTCAGATTACATAGTGTGTGTTTAGTGTGAGGAGAAATTAAGTCGCGTACATTGATTAGTAATGAGTACGTTAGGCTAAATATCCGGGGTAAAAGTCCTACACTTGCTCTTAGTAAGTGAGAGGGCAAACGATTAAACCTTGGGTTGTTGTAATCCAAGGTTTAATTATTTTTCTTAAACAGAATGTAGATATATGAGTTATATTTTATTTTTTAATAAATGTGTAATAACGCACCGAAGGCTTGAGGATGTGGTTACGGCTTATGCGTAACACATCCTAAATATATTACTAGTTTGAAATTTAAAAATGTTTTTAATAAACAGGTTGAATTTGTATGGCAGAAAAACAAACCTTACAACCACCACAGCAACAACAACCACCAGGTGTTGAATCTAAAATGCAGCCGAAGCCGAAAGCAGAAGATAGTCAATATCTGGGTAGTGGTAAGTTAAAAGATAAAGTTGCCTTAATTACAGGTGGAGATAGTGGAATAGGTCGTGCTGTAGCTATTGCATTTGCAAAAGAAGGTGCAGATGTAGCGTTTGTCTACCTGAAAGAACATGGTGATGCTGAAGAAACCAAAAATTTAGTCGAAGAACAAGGTAGAACTGCATTATCAATAGTAGGCGATATTACTGATGAAGCTTTTTGTCAGGGTGTTGTTCAACAAACACTAGATAAATTCGGTAAATTGGATATTCTTGTCAACAATGCTGCGGAACAACATCCACAAAAAAGCATAGAAGATATTAGCCAAGAACAACTAGAGCGGACTTTTCGCACTAATATTTTCTCAATGTTTTACCTGACAAAAGCAGCAATGAAGCATTTAAAATCAGGTAGTTGTATTATCAACACAACATCTGTCACAGCCTATAAAGGCAATCAACAACTGTTAGATTATTCATCTACAAAAGGCGCAATTGTCGCCTTTACCCGTTCCTTATCCCAAAATTTAGTCGGTCAAGGAATTAGAGTTAATGCAGTTGCACCCGGGCCGATTTGGACACCTTTAATTCCTTCAACTTTCCCCGCAGAGCAAGTAAAGAATTTTGGTAAACAAGTACCAATGGGTAGACCAGGACAACCAGAAGAAGTTGCACCTAGCTACGTTTTCTTAGCGTCTGATGATTCTTCTTATATGTCTGGTCAAGTATTACATCCCAATGGTGGGGAAATAGTTAATGGCTGATTAGGCAGGGGGCAAGGGGGCAGGGAGCAGGGGGAAAGAGGGTTTTAGCCTAGTTTACCTTTCTTAAGATAGTTAAGTTTTTTCTCACAGACTTACTTAAAGTAAACCTTAAATTTTAGGGTGCGTTGAAACAACGCACCCTACTGAATATTTAAAATGAACCTACAATCATCCCAGCTAGTAAAATAAAACCAATCCAAACGTTTTGACGGAACATCTCACCATAAACGGGATTAGGTAATTCTGGTTGCCTTAATTGTAGAAACTGCCAAAACCAGCCAATAGTCCCAATGGTTAAACTAATCCAAAATGCTAGTTTTAGGTGAATAGCAATACCTAGCCATCCTAATAAAGCGATCGCACCAATATAGAATATACCAATGGCTACAGGTGCGTAATCTCCGAAGAACAAGGCACTAGAATTAACACCAATGCGGCGATCATCTCCACGATCGCTCATGGCGTAAACTGTATCAAAGCCGAGTGTCCATAGTAAAGTAGCCCCCCACAATAACCAAGTTGGTTGAGAAATATTTTGTGTAACTGCACTCCAGCTAATTAACACCGCAAATCCCCAGGCAATTGATAATACTAACTGTGGTACTGGGAAAACTCGCTTTGCACCTGGATAGAGCAAAATTACAGGTACAGCCGCCACAGACAAGCAAAAACTTAAAGTGTTGAGATAAAACGCCAGTACCGCCGCACAAGCTAAGGCGACTATCCCCACCCCAATACCCACTTTGACAGATAATGCACGGGAAGCCAAGGGGCGATCGCGGGTTCTTTCTACTTCAGGATCAATATCTCTGTCCCATAAATCATTTACCACACACCCAGCCGCACTAGTGGCCAGAGTCCCCAAGATAATTACTCCCACTAAAGGCGCAGGCGGTTTACCATCTGCCGCCAAAAACACTGCCCACAACGCAGGAATCATCAAAATCAAACGTCCTTCGGGTTTATGCCACCGCAAAAGCCGGATAATTGTTAGCCACACTGGTTCTTGGTTAGTTTCTTGCATAGGATTGGGCATTGGGTATGGGGCATTGGGTATGGTTTTTTGGTTTTACCTCATGCCTTTACTTCACACATCTTCACATCTATAGAATATCTTTTTTTGATATTTATAAAAACACAATCTTTAGCGGCAACTTTCAAGACGCTGCAATTGTCACTAAAATGGTAATTAGCAGGGTGAATATACTTAGAGTAAGTGACTCGATCAATTCAGGGTGATCAGGAGAAACTAGGGAGAACAAACCAATGCCCTATTCCCTATGACCCATGCCCAATTCTAAGTATCTTGCAATCAATATCAGTGCCAACTACCCCGACCGCATCATTTCTGACCATCCTTCCTAAGTAGAGAGAGAAACTTAAATGCTGAATTTAGTTTCGGCGGACTATTTGAGTGTTAATACTCAAGTGGTTCAGCAACACCGGATTATTGCGGCCATTGATATGGGAACAAATTCCCTGCATATGGTAATAGTCAGGATTGACCCGACTTTACCAGCTTTTAGCATTATTGGTAAAGAAAAGGAAACTGTACGATTAGGCGATCGTGATATTACCACTGGGGAGTTAAAACCAGAGATCATGGAAAAAGCGATCGCAGCATTGGGACGCTTTCAAAAGGTGGCTAAAACTGCTAATGCAGAAAGCATCATCGCTGTAGCTACTAGTGCCATGCGAGAAGCTCCCAACGGTAAAGATTTTTTACACAGGGTAGAAACTGAGTTGGGTTTATGCGTTGACTTGATTTCCGGTCAAGAAGAAGCTCGACGCATCTATTTAGGTGTGCTGTCGGGGATGGAATTTCATAACCAAGCTCATATCATTATTGATATTGGTGGTGGTTCTACAGAAATCATTTTGGGCGATAGTCATGAACCCCGCACACTCACCAGCACTAAAGTTGGTGCGGTGCGCCTGACGACTGAGTTAATTAGTTCTGACCCCATCTTAGATGTTGAGTTTAAATACCTACAAGCCTACGTGCGGGGGATGTTGGAACGTTCTGTAGAGGAAGTCTTAGCTAGTCTCAGATTTGGCGAATTTCCCAAATTAATCGGCACTTCCGGCACAATAGAAACTATTGCCATGATTCAGGCGCGGGAAAAGTTGGGTACTATCCCTTCTACCCTGAATGGCTATCAATTCAGCCTCAGAGACTTGCAAGACTGGGTAAATCGTCTACGGAAAATGACCAACGCCGAAAGAGCCGCTATCCCCGGTATGCCAGAGAAACGCTCAGAAGTTATTTTAGCTGGGGCAGTGGTTTTGCAGGAAGCGATGGTTTTATTGGGTATAGACTCCATCACCACCTGTGGACGAGCTTTGCGGGAAGGTGTGATTGTTGATTGGATGTTAAGTCACGGTTTAATTGAGGATAGACTGCGCTTTCAAGGTTCAGTTCGGGAGCGGAGTGTATTAAAACAGGCGAGTAAATATCAAGTCAATGTAGCATATAGCGATCGCGTAGCTGCTTTTGCTTTAAGTTTATTTGACCAAACCCAAGGACAACTGCACCATTGGGGAACAAATGAACGACAATTATTGTGGGCGGCGGCAATTTTACACAATTGCGGTCATCATATTAGCCATTCATCCCACCATAAACACTCTTACTATTTAATTCGCAATAGTGAATTACTCGGCTACAACGAAACCGAAATCGAAATTATTGCCAATTTAGCTCGTTATCATCGCAAATCACCACCGAAAAAACGACACGAAAATTATCGTAATTTGTTGAGTAAACAACATCGCCAAATCGTCAGTCAATTGAGTGCGCTGTTAAGATTAGCCGTAGCATTAGATAGAAGACAAATTGGCGCGATCGCTCAAATCAAATGTGATTATTACCGCCAATTACAGCAGTTTAATTTGTTAATTTATCCAGCAAATCCAGATGATGATTGTGCCTTAGAACTCTGGAGTTTAGATTTCAAAAAAGGAGTATTTGAAGCAGAATTTGATGTGAAATTATTCACCCATTTAGAAAAAAATCTCCTCCCGAAATTCTGCTAAATTTTAGGGTGCGTTCACAAAGCAACGCACCTAATTCATAATCTTGGTAAATTTTAACTCCATGCCCTAATACCCATCTGACTTTTCACGTTATGACGAAACACCACACCAATTAGTGGAAGGCGTTGGTGGCGCGTCTAAACCTACACCGATACGCCGTCAGGACTGATAACTGTTGTAATATCAGCCTCAAGAGATAACGCCGAAGCTAGCAAAATTGTAACCTCTGGTTATATATATCCCCAATCAATGCGCGATAATATTAATTAGTGTGAGACTTCGCGCGCTTTTTAGACATAGGGTAATTTTTATGGCTAAGACTAACACCACAGAATTACTAGAATCCCTAGCAGCTGAAATCGGCGACAATATTTATATAGATATTGCCAAATGGCATCTTTACCTATCTAACGCCAAACTGCATACAGTAGTTGCCGAACAGTTATATCCCTTAATTACTTCCAAATCTGTCACAGAAGACCGAGTAATTCAAGTATTGGAATCTATCCCCGTTAAAATTGGTGGCGGTAGAAGAGAACTACCTTTATTAGACTTATTGCCACTGCAATGCCAAGTTAACTTAGTAGATATTTTAGAAAGATATCAAGAATAATTCGTAATACTCGCAAAGCGAGAAGCAAGCTACGTAATTCGTAATTCCGCTACGCGGAAGTAAGCTACGTAACGATACTCCCGCTCCGCTCTAAGCGCAGCTATGCCGCAGGCTTTACGTTATAGGTTTTTATTGATGAGAGGTAGTGATTATGTTTTTACAAATCAAAAATAGTCATGATTTAGTCAAAATTCTTGATATTCAAGAATTAATAGATCCAAATATTGATATAGTTCATGCTCAAGACCAAGAAGGTCAAGAAGAACAAGAACCTGACACATTTAAAAAAGAAAATCTGACCTTTCCTTCTGGTGAAACTCTACCACGCTGTTGGCTAGATGCCAATTACCGCATGACTGAAGCTGCTTAATAGTAAATCAAAAAACGGGGAATTGGGGGGTAGGGAGCAGGGAGCAGGGAGCAGGGAGCAGGGGGCAGGGAGCAGGGAGCAGGGAGCAGGGGGAGAGAAGGGAGACAAGGTAGACAAGGTAGACAACGGAGAGAATAAATAACTCATGCCCAATGCCCAATGCCCAATGCCCAATGCCCTATGCCCCATTCCCCATTCCCCATGCGTTATTTACTTACGATTCAGTACTTAATGTGGTTTCAGTTTGGGTAGAAGTTGCTTTAGTAATCCAAACTGTGAAAATGTGAGATAAGACACCTAAAGGGCCAGCAAATAAACACAGGATTAGAGAATGAATTGTCCAAACGCCTGTTTTCTGTCCTTCCCAATAAATAAATCTACCGACAAATAAATCCATCACTAAAAAATGAATCCAACCAGTAGCTGCGGCTTGTTCATTGGCAAAAAATCGGGCAATATCAGCTAGTTGTGGATTTGATAAAGCTTGAGCGGTTTCTGGGGTAATACTAGTCACAAATAAATACAAATATGCCCCCGCTAAAGGTAGAAATGGAATGTATGATTCCATAATTCGCCGTGTAAATTTCCAGTTTGGCAGAAGAATCATTAATGCCCAAAAAGGTAACACGAAAGTATTAGCAACGTTGAATAATTGCGTGATGTTTATCATAAAATAGGGAGTTTTTAAACTGCAAAAATCTCATGCACAGTCAATCAATTTTAGATTTTGGATTTTAGATTTTAGATTCAATCCGGTAATCCAAAATCCGTCTTGGAAAGTTCTGTACGGAGGAAACCTCCGCTCAGACTTTCCGCAAAATTTAAAATCTAAAATTCGGAGGATCAACCGTCAACTGTCAACAATTTTGATTCTATCTCTGTCGAGTTTAAATCTCGACCAATAAATACTAAGCGGGTTTGTCTAGCTTCTGTTGATTGCCAAGGACGATCATAAAACTTTTCAAAGCGGTTGCCTACACCTTGCATAACTAGACGCATCGGTTTATTTGGTACGGCGACAAAGCCTTTAATACGGTAAATTTCTTGTTGGTGTACTAGTGCTTCTAAGTGTTTTTGCAGCTTTTCTGGGTCGAAACTCCGGTCTAAAATAACATGTGTAGAGTTGATTTCATCGTCGTGGTCGTGGTCTTCTTCAGTATCATGATGACTGGGACGACTGTCTAAATTATCTTCAACTGCGGCTTGCCATCCTAATAGTATAGATGGGTCGAGTTGACCGCGATCGCTCTCTACAATTTTGACTACTCGCGGTAATTCTTGCTTGACTAATGACTCAACTTGTGCTTTTGTTCCAGCATCGACTAAATCAGTTTTGCTCAGGACTACCAAATCTGCACAAGCTAATTGATCTTCAAACAATTCTTGTAATGGGGTTTCATGTTCTAGACTATCATCAGCTTGACGTTGGACGGCGATCGCTTCTAAATCGCTGGCAAATGTCCCGGCTGCCACTGCTGCACAATCTACCACTGTCACCACTGCATCAACTGTAGCGGCGTTGCGAATTTCTTGCCAGCGAAAGGCTTTCACCAGGGGTTTAGGTAAAGCTAACCCAGAGGTTTCAATCACAATGCAGTCAATACTGTCTCTGCGTTTGATTAACTGCTGCATTGTCGGATAAAACTCCTCCTGCACAGTGCAGCACAGACAACCATTAGTTAACTCAAAAATATTATTCCCGTTTGGTTCATCCTCCGGGCAAATTTGACAGGATTTCAACAACTCGCCATCAATACCCAGTTCGCCAAATTCATTGACTAAAACTGCAATGCGTCGGCCTTGGTTATTTTGGAGGAGGTGACGAATTAGGCTAGTTTTTCCACTACCTAAAAAGCCTGTGATTACTGTAACGGGAATTTTTGTAGCCATCTAATTAACTCTGTTGAAAATACTTACAAGCTGCGTAAGCCATAGTGACAACCCCTGTGATAATAGCAGATTCATCCACTTCAAACTCAGGGTGATGTAGAGGATGATTGATAATGCGATCGCTATAGCCGACACCCAAGCGAAACATTGCACCGGGAACGTGTTCTAAATATACAGAAAAATCTTCCGCACCTAGAGATGGTTCTGGTAAAACTTGGACGCGATCGCTACCCCAAGCTGCTTCACCGGCGGTTTGCAATAATTGCGTCAAGGCATAATCATTATTGACACCGGGTACACCTTGGTGATAGTTAACTTTATACTTAGCACCGTAAGAATGACAGACATTAGCCACAATCTTTTCAATCCAGTTGGGTAATTGAGTGCGGGTTTCAGGGTGGAGCGATCGCACTGTTCCCGACAACTTCACCTGATCAGCAATAATATTAGCCGCTCTGCCACCGCTAATCTTGCCAATACTCAACACCACTGGACGCAAGGGGTTTTGAGTCCGGCTAATAGCTTGTTGCAAAGCTGTAATCACCTGCGCCGCAATCCAAATAGCATCAATCGCCTCATGGGGACGCGCACCATGACCAGATTCCCCCATAATGATAATCTCTAAATCATCAGCCGCCGCCGTCAACGCCCCATAACGGACACCAATTGCACCAGCTGGGATAGAAGGGAAAACATGAACCCCTAATATCGCTGCCACATTTTTCATCACCCCATCTTCAATCATCCAACTTGCACCTTGGGCAATTTCCTCCGCAGGCTGAAACAAAAACCGCACATTGCCGCCTAATTCCTCCGCCATTTGAGACAGTATCATTGCTGTCCCCAAACCCACCGTCGTATGGATATCATGACCGCAAGCGTGCATTACCCCTGCTGTTTTAGAAGCATATTCCAACCCAGTACATTCTTGAATCGGTAAAGCATCCATATCAGTGCGAATTGCCAAGAAACTCTCATCCTCAGCAGCAGTTTTGATTTCTCCCACAACCCCAGTTTTACCGATACCTTCTTGTACACGCACACCACTAGAAGATAAAACACCAGCCACAAACGCAGCTGTTTGATATTCCTGACCGCTAAGTTCTGGATGAGAGTGAATATGACGACGAATCTCAATCAATCGGGGTGCTAGCTTTCTGGCTAATTCTTGAATATGGGTCAGCATTGCTTGATATTAATTTACAGCCTTTGTTCCATGATAAAGAGGGATTGGGCAATTCAATTTTGGATTTTGGATTTTAAATTTTGGATTAGATTTCAATCTAAAATCTAAAATTCTTTCCCTTGTCTCCCTTGTCTCCCCCTGCTCCCCTGCCCTCTGCCCCCTGCTCCCCTGCCCCCTGCTCCCCTGCTCCCCTGCTCCCCTGCCTCCCTGCCCCCTGCCTCCCTGCAAGTTAGCATTAAGATTTCTTTCAAGTTTCCGAATCTGAGAATAGTTAATATTTTGATATAGCAAAATAAATATAAGCATCAACGAATAACTTTTTGTAAAGTTTTGTTTTAATCTTAGCTAGAAAATATCTTTTTCTCCAGGTAGTTTCTAGCTAGATTAATTTATTTACGCAGTCATAATTTCACATCTAAATTTAATCAAAATCGGAGGTTATGAGATGGCAGTTCGGAATAACCTAGTCAATAATTTATGGCAGAAAATTAGTCAAGATTCAGTTAGTTGGGGTTCTTTAGCTCTTTGGATTAGTAGTTTAGTGATCCTGTTAATAATTTTGACAAGATTTTCTGAGGTTGCATCCTAAGAGGATGTTTGAAAAGTGGTTGGCTGTGTTTTTAAGCACCTGTTGATCCCCCCTCACCCCCCTTCAAAAGCTATCCATTATAAACATCTTTCTTAACATTTCGAGAGTATTAACTCACATCTGTATAACCCTGATTCGTTCCTTTTTCATTCTCAATAAAAATACTATTTTAGCGAGAAGAATAAATGATGATTTGTCAAGTATGCTTAAAGTTTCAGTCCTTAAGATGCTGATAGAGCAAGGGTTTTAAGATTTTAAAGAAAGATGTGGGTAACACATAGCTAGAAGGACGGGGCTTTAAACCTATTTTTTTGGTAAAAACCCCCGGCCAGGGTGTAGTAGCCAGGGGTAGATAACTGTTCACTGTTCACTGATTTAACGGAATTTATCAGGATTGAGGCGTGGGGGGACTTGTGCTGGTGATTGAGTGCGAATTGCTACGCCATTTTTGAGATTTCTGCCTGTTCCACCATCTCTAGCATCAAGGTAAGGTTTGAGATTAATTCCACTTCTGGGAGAATTGAGGCGATTACCACTACCTAAAAGAGTGCGACCTAAATTATAAAGTTCGTTTCCTGCGTTGCTGCGATTAGTATAGGTGTTGACGGCTGTAGTTTGCTGGCCACTATCAGCAGACATGAGGTTCTGGAAAATGTTATTGCGGACAGTGTAGGGATCTCGGTTACGGGGTACAGTCAGGACAATCCGACATTGGGAATTAGCATCGGTTGTCACACAAACAATATTTTCTCTATTTTCGACGGCAATTTGTAGTTCTTGCAAGCCATCTGGGCGATACAATTCTAAGCGACTAGCGATCGCCTGACAACGACTTTGGGCATCCCAACCACCACCTAAAGCCGCAGGAGCAGCCCAAGGAAAGTATTGTCCTGGTTGGCTTTGGGGTTGATACATCACCGTGGGTTGACCGTTATACTGTTGGCAGAGAAAACGTGCGCCACTCACATTAGTAGGTGAAGTAGTGGTATTTACTGATGTATTGGTAGGATATGGTGCAGGTGTGGTTGTGGTTGTGGATGAACCTGATGGTACAGTAGGGACGATAACATCTGAAGAATCATTAAATTGAGCTAGTGCCGCTCCATTACCCAAACATAAAGATAACCCCAAACCACCTACAAAAGCTAACTTCCAGCTTTTTGACAACATAAACGCTCCTCCAGTGGACACAGAGTGGGAAACTGATATTTCTATTGACGCAAAATTTCAGCTTTTGATTCATTAGTCACGTTGCTTTTTTTCTTCTAGTTCTTTTTTCTCTTGCAGCAGTTTTTTCACCCTAGCTTGAATAGTTCCGTGGCGTTCTACACCTTCAAAGGCATAACGGTTGTAACGATGACGCACAATCATCTGTTCTAGATATCTGACTCGCTCATTACCCCCTGGATGAGAAGATAGCCAAGTAGGAATGCTGAATTTCTTTTGTTGGTCTAGTGTCACCATTAAGTTACGCAACCCATCAGCCGCATACCCACCAGCGACAAGTAAGCGAGTACCTAAAATATCAGCTTGTCTTTCCATGTCTCGGCTGTAAGTCAAGGCAAATAGTTGCCCAATTGTGCCGCCAAAGGGTAAATATTGGCTAACATTAGCAATTAAATTACCTTGGGTAACTAACTGAAAACCGTGGGATAAAACCACATGGGCTAATTCATGGCCAATTAAGCCGGCTAATTCTGCTTCTGAATTAGCTTTAGCGATCGCACCTGCATTAATAAAAATTTTCCCACCAGGCAGAGCAAAAGCGTTGATGTCTGGTTCAGGAATCACAAAAAATTCGTATTTAAATTCTTTTCGTCCCGCTATTTTGGCTAATTTCTGTCCAATATCATTCACATATGCCAAAGTCTCCTCATCCTGAACTAAAGGCAATTGTTGTTTCGCCTGTTTAGCCACCGCATCACCAACAGATTTCTCACCTTGTAACAGTAAAATCGTGGAATCCAAGGCAGAAAATGGCCCTAGTAAACTGCCAGTCACCGCATAACCCAAAGCACCTGTGAGAATATTACTAATGACATTGCCTCGGATTTCTGAGCGCAGATGAGATTGATAGCGTTTGAGGTGGGTTGCAGCTAGCTCAGTAAATTCTGCGGCTTGGGGATGTTCGGGGTGAAGAATCGCAAACTGACGAGCGGCTAAAGAAGCCTCCATCCATTTTTTTGCTTGAGCTAGTGCTGTCACCTTCGCTTTAATTAATTCCGGTTGATCGGGATAAAGAGACGATGCCCGTTCTAATATATTTAATGCTTCTGGAGAGCGATCGTATTGAGTTAAAACTTCAGCGTAGCGAATATGGCCAGGAATAAATTCTGGATATTGATCAACTAACAATTGCAGAGGTATTAAAGTCCGGGTTTGGAGTTTGTTAGCAATTCCGGCTGCTGCTTCTCGCCAATATACTTTACCTGCGGGGGAAAGTTGTTCGGGATCAACAATTGCCTGTTTGCGTTCTGGGGAGGGATTTGTGGTTGCGCTAAACGGTGGTTTTACCTCACGATACAATTTTTCGGCGGCGGCAATTTCTCCAGCTAAATAGAGTTGATCTGCTGCTTGCAATTTCTGTTGGCGCGCCCTTTCTTCAGGGGTGGAAGTTGAGCGTCGCAGTGCATCCCTGAGCTTGTCGGCGGCTGGGTTTTCTGGTGGGGGTGGGTTTGTGGTTTCAACAGTCGGTTCTTGGGCTGGAACAGGGGCTATCGGTTGTGTCAGGATAATTAAAAGTGATGTCCCAATTGATAGCAATATCCAACTGAGGGTGAGTAGCAGAGATTTCCCGGTGCGTTTCATGTGTGTGGGAAAGGAGAGTGAGGGGCAGGGGGCAGGGGGCAGGGAGCAGGGGAAGACAAGGGAGACAAGGGGGCAGGGGGAGTAAAATTTATCAGGATTTCGGTTTTACTTACAAATGAAATAATACAACTTGTGTTGTGACAGATGATTTTAACCCATCGTCTATTCCCCTAACCGGGTGAACGAAATTTTGTGTGGGATTTCTAGCTAAGTATCCAAAAAATTACCCCCCACACTCCCCACACTCCCCACACCTTTTTTCTCTCACCCCCCCTAACCTTGTTTAACGCATGGTGACAAATTCTTCCGCCGAACTGGGGTGAATGCCGACAGTGGCATCAAAGTCGGCTTTTTTCGCACCCATTTTCACTGCGATCGCAATTCCTTGGATGATTTCTCCGGCATGATCTCCTACCATGTGCGCCCCTAGTACTTGATCGGTTTCTTGATTGACTATCAATTTCATCAAGGTTTTTTCTTCTTTACCTGCTAGGGTATAGTACATAGGACGGAAACGACTGCGGTAGACTTTAATGCGATCGCTACCATAATCTTCAATCGCTTCTGATTCCGTTAACCCGACTGTGGCAGCTTCGGGAGTAGTAAAGATCGCTGTGGGAATATTTTCATAGCTCATCACGCGAGATTTACCGCCAAATACAGTATCAGCCAAGGCTCTGCCTTCATTAATTGCTACAGGCGTTAATTGAATTTTAGTGGTACAATCACCTACAGCATAAATATTTTCTGCCTCTGTGCAACTGTAACGATCAACTAAAACCATACCCTCTTGATCTAATTTGACAGAGGTATTCTCTAAACCTAAATTATCAGTATTGGGTTTCCTTCCCAACGCTGCCAAACTAATCGCGTCTGCCAAGATATTTTCTTCAGTGTCTGTTTTTACCTTCACATTGACACCGTTATCTGTCTTGATGATTTCTGCAATATCGGCATTATTAATAATCCTAATGCCGTGGCGAATCATCCCCTCTTGAATTTCTGTTCTCAAATCTTCGTCAAACCCACGCAAAATCTTATCTTGACGAATTATCTGAATCACTTCTGTACCTAAACCATGCAAGATACAAGCAAATTCTGAGCCGATATACCCACCACCCAAGATAATCACCCGTTTCGGTTGGGGGTTCATTTCAAATAAAGCATCAGAAATCAGCGCGTGTTCAATACCGGGAATATTAGGACGAACTGGTGTCCCCCCCACAGCAATCAAGATTTTATCGGCGGTAACTTTAGTCTCCCCAACTTCTAAGGTATGCTCATCCACAAATTTCGCCCGCGCCCGAAATATCTGCACCTTGGAGTTATCCAACATCCGTTGGTAAATACCATTGAGTCGCGTTACCTCATTATTCACATTAGTAATCATCTGTTCCCAATTCAGGGAACTTTCCACAGCACTCCAACCATAACCTTGTGCTTCTTCAAAAATCCCAGGAAAGCGAGAAGCATAAACCATTAATTTTTTTGGTACGCAACCACGATTAACACAAGTACCACCGAGTCTATCAAACTCTGCAATCCCTACTTTCGCCCCATATTCCGCCGCACGGCGAGCTGTCGCTATCCCACCAGAACCCGCACCAATTACAAATAAATCAAAATCGTATGTCATCTTAACTTTACTCCCAATTCAAAGTTAACAATTAATCACCCCATAAATAAATTAAGGTGCAAAATTCAAAATAAAATCAAGGATACGTTGGTAGTGAGAACTTTAGTTCTCAAATCTGGACTAAAGTCCTTACTACGAACTCTTAATATTTTTACATTACTTAACAGAGTTCGTTTTTTTCAACTCGTTCTACTTACCGATTACGAATGAAACAGGCAAAGGAAGTAGTAATCTTAGTCTAACTTCCCTTGCCTGAAAACCAACAAGCGCAGAATAATGAACAATTTAGGGACTGGAGACTAGGCAGAAAAATTCAAAATTGAAGAGTTTTACTCTCCCTGCCCCCTGCCTCCCTAACCAACGAATGACAGCCGAGGTGCAACTTCTTTGGGGCGTTCTACACCTTTGAGGTAGGCTAAGACTGTATCTGCGTCAGATACTTCAAAAGGATCGGTGGGACAGTTATCTGCAAAGCCTGGCTCAACAAACATCTTCTCAATGTTGCCGTCGTTGACAACCATTGCATATCGCCAAGAACGCATCCCGAAACCGATGTTAGATTTATCGACTAACATTCCCATCTTACGAGTAAATTCACCACTACCATCGGGTAACAAGAAGACATTTTTAGCTCCCTGTTGTTTACCCCATTGGAACATTACAAAGGCATCATTTACTGACAAGCAAATAATTTTATCAACACCTAAAGCTTTAAATTCATCATATAGTTCTTCGTAACGGGGCAGGTGGGTAGAAGAACAGGTGGGTGTAAACGCTCCAGGTAAGGCAAATAAGACTACTTTTTTCCCGCCGAAAATTTCTTGAGTTGTCTGATCTTGCCAACGATAAGGATTGGGGCCAGGTACGGACTCATCCCGAACACGAGTTTTAAATACAACATCAGGAACACGAGTAATAGTCATAAATACCTCTTTTTTAGATGGAAAAATTAAAGTTTGGCGGCAGTTTGATTGAAAGCGGCGGGAAACTCCATCCCCTTGTGGGTGGAGAGGGATAGCTGCCCCGCCGCTTGGGGCATAGGGCATAGGGGAGGCAGTGCGATGGGCGGGTTTCCCGACTTGTAGCAACTGCCGTCATTGGTATGTTCTTTCCTATGCCCAATTCCCAATGCCCAAAAACACTATCACCTTGTAGGTGGAGTTTTTTATTTGGTAATGGTGAATCACCGCTTGTAAACCAGAATAATTCTGATTTAAGAATTGGTCAATAGTTAGAAATACTGATTTATTTTTATTTTTATAAAGAAGGTTAAGTTCTGAGAAAAGAAAGGTTATAATAGCAGTCTAGGCTTATTTACTTGGTAAACAGGAGAGTAAAGCCTGGGGCAGACTTGTCTGCGACACGCTCCGCGAAAGAGAACGCGCAGCGTCTCGTAGAAAAGAGTCCGATTTCCTCACACTCAACACTCAGCAGTGAACAGTCAACAGTGAACTCCTTACATTGATGTTTGAGTTTCAATTCTGAATTGGTGTAAATCCTATGCAGCAGAAAGCTGATGAGATTATCAAAGTCCTGAAAAGTAAAAGACTGCGAGTCACTCCCCAAAGGTTCGCAGTCTATGCAAACCTGCTGGCAAGAAAAGATCATCCTACAGTGGAACAAATTTTGACAGATTTAAATCAGGATGCGCCAACATCATCCCAAGCAACCGTATATGCTGCGCTTCAGGCATTGCGTGAAGTGGGATTAGTGCGAGAAGTGCTATTAGAAGAAGGAGTTTCTCGCTACGATGCGAATATTGCACCCCATCATCATTTCCGGTGTAACTGCTGCCGCAAAATCGAAGATATTGAATGGAATACCTTCGGCAACATTGATTTAAATCAACTGCGTTCAGGACTAAAAGCAGAAAGGTTTGAGGTAATAGTGCAGGGAATTTGCGATCGCTGTCAATAGATTGGGAATGGGGCATTGGGCATTGGGCATTGGGCAGGGTGTGGGAGGTGTGGGAGGTGTAGGATGGTGGAGAACAAATCTTTCCCCCCACACTCCCCTCTCTCCCCACACTCCCCCCTCCCTTGTCTCCCTTGTCCCCCTTGTCCCCCCTATACCCCTACACCCCTACACCCCTACACCCCTCCTTCCCCTGATAAAATCAACATATATCTTGCGAAGGAATCAATCCTATGGAGTATTCCATTGCTCTACCCCAACTGCCAACAGCCGCAGAACTGCCAGACTCTGACGATACGCCTGTGGATAACGAACTGCAAAATCTCATTCCTAACTTACTGTTGGCTATTTTATCGGCGGTTTGGAGCGATCGCCAAGATTGGTTTTTTGGGGTAGACATGGGTATTTACTACCTGCCGACTGCACCCCGAAAATCCATTGTCCCCGATGGGTTTTTGAGCTTGGGTGTAGAACGACGGCGACAACAACGAGGTAGACTCAGTTACGTATTATGGGAAGAAAATTGGATTCCGCCCATTTTAGTTGTTGAAGTTGTTTCTCAAACCTATGGTGGAGAATACGACACCAAAATGAGCAAATATCTGGATTTGGGCGTATTATATTACGTCATCTATAATCCCGACCATTGGCAGCGAGATGATCACGCGCCCTTTGAAGTTTATAAGCAAATTAACGATGAGTTTATTTTGCAATCCCAAGAACGCTTTTGGATACCAGAATTGCAACTAGGAATTGGAGAAGATACGGGTATCTACGGAGGCTGGGAGAGGAAATGGTTATTTTGGTTCAATCAGGATGGTGAACGATTCCCCACCCCTGATGAGCGAGTAGAACAAGCTCAACAACAAGCTCAACAAGCTCAACAAGAACTGGAAGACTTACGAAATCAACTCAAACAGCGCGGTATCGATCCCGATAGTTTTTAAAGGGGCAGGGGAGCAGGGGGCAGGGGGGAGAGGGCAGGGAGACAGGGGAGACAAGGGAGACAAGGGAGACAAGGGAGACAAGGGAGACAAGGGAGATTTTTAGCCCAATGCCCCATGCCCCATGCCCCATGCCCAATGCCCAATTCCCAATGCCCTAACTCTGCATTACAGCATCCAAAAGCACATCAGCACCAAAGCGGACGACATCGGTACAGGGTAAACCGGTTTGGGCGGTGGTTTGGGCGATCGCATCTTTGGCGGCAAAATCATCTAAATGGGCTGTGTTTAAAGCTACACCCACTACAGGCACTTTCCCAAATGCACCGCCTGCACTGGCTACTGTTTCATACAGGTGAATTACCTCTGGTAAAGGGGGGATGGGTACATGGGAATTATTACGGTTATGAGTTTGCCCGGCTTTATGTACTAAAACTAATTGAGTGGGTTGAGAACCACGAATTAGGGGTAAAGTTGCCGTTGAACCAGGATGTAATAAAGAACCTTGTCCTTCTATATAGAGGATGTCGTAGTTTTTTCCATAGCGCATCACCATCTGTTCTACCGCACCAGCCGCAAAATCTACCCTGACAGCATCCAAGGCTACACCATCTCCTTCTAGCATCACACCAGTTTGCCCGGTAGCCAAAAACTTGGAACGCCAACCCCGAAGCTTTGATAACCAGTGTAATTCTAGGCTGGTGGACATTTTACCAATGGCCATATCAGTTCCCACCGTTAACACTCGCCGACAGGGAAGATTACGCGCTACACCACTAGCAATATCTAAATTAGCTGGCTCTTTTCGCACATCCCAAATTAACTGTCCGGGTTTGAGGAGTGCATTTAAATCAGCCATATTCGCCAAGGGTGTATGCAACCCATTTACTAGAGACATCCCCGCTTCCAAAGCTGTTTTAATTTCTATCCAGTAATCATCAGGGACACTACCACCCTTGGGAGCAATGCCAATCACTAAGATTTGGGGCTGATATTGCAAAGCTGCTGCTACCGATGGCACAATGGGGACATCTCGGTTAATACCTGTAATTTCTCTTAAAGATTTCCCTGGACACTCCTTGTCTATAACAGCGACAATTGGGGCTTCACTGTAGCGTAAAAGTGCTAGCCCAGTTTTGCCGATAGCCCCTTGAGTTCCTTCATGTAATAGAATAGCGACTTTTTGATTAAGCGGCAGACGCACTATATTTTACCCCCAACCCTGGTAAATCGTTTGGTAATACTCTCCCTTCCTGCACAACTGCACCGATGAAGGGATCATCACTTAAATTTAAGTGACTATCTAAATCTAAATAATCAGCTAGTGGCGATAGTTGTGCAGCTGCGGTATTCGATAGGGAACTGTCAGAATAGCAGCCAAACATCACTTGCAACCCATATGCACGGGCGGTATGTACCATCCGCATAGCCTCCGTTAAACCCCCAGATTTCATCAATTTAATATTGATGCCATCTACATAGTTAGCTAATTGGGGAATATTGGAGCTATTAAAGCAGCTTTCATCTACAAAAATCGGTAAAGGTGATTTTTCTTTGAGCTTGAGTAAATCAATTTCCTCTCCCCGGCGTAGTGGCTGTTCTACATACTTTATACCTAAATCCGCCAACCAATTACACATCTCAATGGCATCTGGTAGACTCCAACCCCCATTAGCATCGACAAAAAATTCTTGGTTTGGTGCTTCTTGTTGCACAGCCAAAAGCATTTGCCGATCTGCTTCTATACCGTCTGGAGAGCCTAACTTGACTTTAAATAAACGCACATCGGTAAATTGTAACCAATCCCTAGCCCTGGCTTGAGCAGCTGCGGGTGAACTAATGCCAATGGTAACGGAAGTAGGGACTATGGCGTTGCGATTCAGTCCCCAAATTTGCCACAGGGGTAATCCTACAGACTTACCTAGCCAGTCATACAATGCCATATCAACTGCCGCCCTAGCTGCCGAGGGAACTTGATATTGGTGGAAAACTTGCTCAATTTCCTGCCTTTGTAACGGGTGAAAGGCTTGCAAAACTGGCGCGAGTTGTTCTATGGCGTTCTTAATAGTATCCGTTGATTGTGCATGATTGCCCACACCAAAAGGCGATGCTTCACCCCAACCTGCAATCTTTTCTCCAGATGCGCTAGAACTGACAATTTTCACCCAGACATTAGTTGTTTTTGCTGTTGTGCCGCGACTAATAGTTAAGGGGAATCGCTTGTTAACCGTAAATAGATGAACTTCTATCTGCATAACTATGCTCAACTATGGTGAGAGCAAAAATAGTCTAAGTGCAAATTCTAGCTGATTGGGGGTATAAGTTATAGTTTTTTACATTGATTATTTATAGCTAAAATATGAAATAATCCCTCGTAAAGTCAAGAATGTATGAGCAAATTACAAAAATGGCAAATATTAAACTCGAAAATGGTTTTAGATCATCCTTGGTGTCAAGTTAGACAAGATGAGATTCAATTACCCAACGGTCAGATAATAGATGACTATTTTGTGAATATTAGACCAGATATTGTCCTGGTTCTTCCTATTACTGTGAATAAAGAAATTATCTTTGTGCGGCAGTATAGACATGGGGTAGAGAATTTTTTTATCGAACTACCAGCCGGGAGATTTGATCCAAAAAAAGAAACTCCCGAAGATGCAGGTATGAGAGAACTAGAGGAAGAAACAGGTTATGTAGCTCAACAATTAAAAAAAATTGCTACATTATATGACAATCCTAGTAAAGATAATAATCAAATTCATTTATTTTTAGCAGAAAATGTCACCAAAGTTAGCGAACAAAAGTTAGATATTACAGAAGAAATAGAAGTAATTTTAATTCCTGTAGATTCAGTATTAGAAAAAATAACTCAAGGGGAAATTGCAGTAGCAGGAACTATTGCAGGGTTGTTGTTAGGATTAAATTTGATCAGTAAAACGAGTTAAAAAAAATAAACTATGTTAATTAATGTAAAAAGATGTAATATTGAGTTCGTAGTAAGGACTTTAGTCCTTATTTGAGAACTAAAGTTCTCACTACAAACCTTTAACTGATTAAGCAATAGAGCCTCTTTTCCGGGCTTCCTTGTAAGAAGTACCGACATTTCTCAAGCCGGCTTTAATCATTTGTTTCTCTAACAAGGCAAAGAAACGGGTTCTGTCGCCACCTCTAACTACAGCTTGGTTATGGGCTTCTGCGATCGCCACAGGATAACCATACCCTTTTTGTACCTGCGCTAGCATCAGTCCCAAAGCTTGGTCAAACATGGCTGTATTCTCAGCTACCCATGCAGGGACTTCGATTCTGGCAATTTCTGTGCCAACATGAACGTAACAAAAATAAATAGTTTGATCTCCATAAAGTTCCAGGATACGGTTATTGCTGCGCCACAGTGGCCCCCGTTGCCCCGGTGTGAGTTGAGTAGTCCATAATGCCGTATCTCGTAACGGTTCAAAGATTTTGCAAGGCACTTTTTCTAATTGATTGGGGCAATAACTGACACAATCTGGTGCAGGATGGGGACAAGCCAATAAACGTAAAAAATTTACCCCTTCCACATTTCGAGAAGCACTCAGATAACCCATCAGAGGAATTTCAGCCCCACGCATTTGCTGCCAAGCTTCTAGGATGGGGGGTAAAATGCGATCGCGCGCATCTATCGGTAACTGTTCTAAAAACCAGTAAATTAACGAACCATCCACCATCGCTAAAGCAGGTATTTTTTCGGAGACAGGAGAAGCATTAACCTCCCTTATTCCCTGTTGTTTTGACTTTTGAGGTTCGACTTGATTTGTTATTGATGCCATCGCCAATTCAGCCAAAACCGTTGCTTCGCTAGCAGTGCGGCGATAACTCATCCATTCTTCAGTTTTAATTCCCCACTGACGGGACATATATAAATCTTCTGGACGGTAAAACACCTCTGGTAAACTATCCATAATCGGATAGCGATTTTGTCCGTAGTGTAGAACTACCCTACCGATATTTAAGAGATAACAGTAAGCAATTTCGTGATGATTGGGAGCAATTTGTGAACCATCGGTAGCAATAACAGTGTGTACCTTCGGCGGAACAGGGATATCTATGCGAGTATTTAGCGGCTCAAGGGGTGTAGCATTAGCAAAGAGAATGCGATCGCGCCATTTTTCCTGACGCTCCATCACCTCTTGTTGACACTCATAAGCTTTTTGCAGATGCTGTTGCGCCAACTCCAAACGCTGACGACTAGCCAGAGCCTCTTGACTAAGATGCTGACTTAAACCCTGCATTTGTCGCGCTAACTTTGTTAAATCAAGCATAATGATTGGGGATTGGGAATTGGGCATGGGGCATTGGGCATCGGGCATCGGGCATTGGGCATTGGGCATTGGGCATCGAGGTAAAAATATTTCTCCCTTGTCTTCCTTGTCTTCCCTGTCTTCCCTGTCTCCCTTGTCTCCCCGCTCCCCCTGCCCCCTGCCCCCCTGCCCCCCTGCCTCCCTACACCCACCCTGAAAAATCCTTAGCAAATTGAGACAGAGATAATAACTGAACTCGTGGATTATTTTGAGCGGCTTTTCTTTCTGGTTGCGTATTATAACCCCAATCTGCGAGAAAAAGTTTCACATCTTGGAGGTCTGTTTGCTTTTCGACTAACTCTAATGTCTTGAGTCTGTCTTCTATAAACCATAAATTACCGGGTTTAATATCTGCGCCTGCAATCAATTCCCGTAGGGTTTCGTATTTAGGACGTTTGACTTCTTTACCAAAAATCGCTGTTGGCGGTAAGTTTACCCCTTCTCGTTGTAATAACTGCTCTACAAATCGTCCTTCTTTGGTGGTGACGATATATAACTTTACTTCACTATTAAGAGTCAATTTCAGTTTTTCCACCACACCCGGATAAAATTTATGCAGACTCAGCCAACCGTCTAAATCTGTAGCAATCCATTCATCCCGTAGACTATCTAGTTTGATGGCAATTTCTTTAGACTGTAATTTGTCCGTTGCTAAAATTTGTGGGGTAATATGCGCCCATTCTTGAAGAATTTTATCTTCTGGAATCTCATCTATCAGAGCTTTAATTAATACTGGCATTTCCCACCCTGTCTCAATCACAGGCCGGAGACGATAGAATCTTAAAGCTAAATCATCTGGTGGTGTATCGTTAGCAGGCAACCAAATTTGACAGTAGGCACGCCATGCCACCTCAAAATATTCAATTAGTCCATCACAAATCACACCGTCAAAGTCTAAAGCTAAAATTATCGGACTAGTTGCTGTCATGGTTTTGAGGGTTAAAACTGCTGTTGTCAGCTTAACGGATGCTATCTACATTTTTTGTATAACAATATCTTAATTTGGTAAGGAAATTATAAATCATGTCTAAATATTTTCATATAACTGACACACTCGCAACCAATACAAAGTCTTGTCCTTACCTGTTTATATTTATAGTGATAAAAATATATAATTACTGACTCAATCCTGTTTAATTATTTTAATAGTTGTGGTTGCTTGATTAACCTGATTGCGATAGATATTTGTATAAATTATAGTAGAGTTGAGAAATTTTAATTGATAAAAATTAATATGCGATCGCAAGAAGAACCAAAGTTACTCTCTGCCTTCATTCAACATGACGGAATATTACAAGAAGCGTTACTAATTGAAAAATCTAGTGCCATTCTTTCTACAGATATTGAAAGTAAAATAACTTCTTGGGAAAATCTGAGTTCGAGAAAATGGTTTTGGCATCAAAAGATTTTCGAGAATATAACCACTAATGAAAATCCTTACCATCTCAAAAAAGAAACTTATGATGATTGGGTTTTGATCAATAAGCAATCCTCTTTATTACAAAATTGTCTCGGCGATCATCAAGTGAATTTTATTTCTGAGGAGCAGTATAATCAACTGCGTCAAGATTATGATCATCGCTGGACTTATTTTTATTGGTTAACCCGTCCTGGATTTTCTGAGGATTTTTCTCAAGCTATCATTCAACTGGCTGTTGATTGTCCAAGTGCGTGTCAATATGCGAGTATTTATCATCTCCAAAAAATTAGTAACAAATGGGAAGTCAATTCATCTTATGGCTTATACAATCAATAAGTTAGTAAGTACAATCAGGTCAATAATTAAAGGTTTGTAGTGTACCTCTGCGGGGAAGCAAGCTAGCGAGAGCATCTGTCTACGACACGCTCCGCGAATAAATAAGGACTAAAGTCCTTACTACGAACTCAATTAAAGTCTTTTCAGATAACTGAACATATTTTGGTTGGTAAGAAAATCATCCTTTTTGGTTACTAGTAGGAATTAAAACTCCATGTTGAGGACTAAATAATAAAGCCAACAGAAATAATCCTGACACTACTAAAACAATGGCTGGGCCAGAGGGCAAATTATAAAAGTAGCTGAGATACATACCGCTAATACTGGAAATTACACCAATCGCTGCACCTAACACCATGACTTGGTGTAAACGCTTAACTAAAAGATAGGCGGTTGCCCCTGGTGTAATTAATAATGAGAGGACTAAAATTACACCTACAGCTTTCATGCTGGCGACAATTGTTAAGGAAATCAAGAGCATCAAACCAAAGTTAAGGCGATTAATTGGTAAACCGGCGGCTTGCGCTCCCAAGGGGTCAAAGGTGTAAAATAGTAATTCTTTATATAATAAAACAATTACTATTAAAACAATGCTGGCAATAATAGCTGTGTCCCGCACTTCATCTACAGTTACACCTAAAATATTGCCGAACAAAAAATGATTTAGGTCGATTTTATTATCTTTTTGAATAATAGTAATTAAGGTAATGCCAAGGGCAAAAAATGCTGAGAAAACTATCCCCATTGCAGCATCTTCTTTAATAGGCGATCGCGTCCTAATCCAAGTTATAGTAACGGTACTAAAAACCCCAGCAATAAACGCGCCTACAAAAATATTACCTCCCAACATAAACGCGATCGCTAGTCCCGGTAAAACCGAGTGACTAATGGCATCACCCAAAAGTGCTAATCTCTGCACCATCAGATAACTACCCACCACAGCACACAACAAACCCACCAAAATTGCAATCACTAGCGATCGCTGCATAAAACCATACTGCAACGGTTCAATTAAAGCATCTAACATAAATGAATCTCAGCTTTTTACCTATTTTCCATCCTAGCTATGACACTGGGATTTGGATTGTGAACTCAGTGCCTTGGCCTAAATTAGACAATACATTTAAGCTACCACCATGTTTTTCTACCACAATTTGACGGGCGATCGCTAATCCCAATCCTGTGCCTTTCCCCACTGCTTTGGTAGTAAATAAATGATCAAAGATTTTGTGTTGTACTTCTTGTGTCATACCCTTGCCATTATCACGGATACGGATATAGACTTGGTTTGATATCACCTCAGTACGGATAGTAATTTGTTGGGGATGGGCTTCTAGTTCTTGGAAGGATTGATTTTGCGCCATTTCGTCAAACATATCAATAGCATTCGCCAGAATATTCATAAATACTTGGTTTAACTGCCCAGGGAAGCATTGAATTGGGGGTAAATCGCCAAAGTCTTGTATGACTTGAATTGCTGGGCGGTGTTCGTTGGCTTTGAGGCGATATTTCAAAATCAATAACGTGCTATCGAGTCCCTCATGAAGATTGGCAGAGATTTTGTATTCGGTATCAGCACGGGAGAAGGTACGAAGACTATTACTGATGTTTGTGATGCGATTCGTTGCTCCTTTCATCGAATTGAGTAACTTGGGTAAGTCTTCTGAGAGAAATTCTAAGTCAATATTTTTGGCATTGTCTTGAATTGCCGCAACTGGGTTGGGATAGTGCTGTTGATAAAGGGCTAAATGTCCCAGTAAATCTTGTACGTAATCTTGTCCATTGTTGATGCTGCCATTGAGGAAACCAATGGGGTTGTTGATTTCATGGGCAACCCCAGCCACCAGATTTCCTAAAGATGCCATTTTTTCGCTTTGTACAACTTGCAATTGGGATTGCTCAAGCTGCTGGGCGTAGTTTTGTGCTTGTTCATAAAGACTGGCATTTTCTAAGGAAATGGCGGCTTGGGTACAAAGGAAGTTGAGAATTAAAAGGCGATCGCTGGTAAATACCCCAGTGTTGAGGCTGTTTTCCAGGTATAAAATGCCAATTAGATGCCCTTGATTAAGTAGTGGTAAACACAGCACACTCTTGGGTTGACATTCCATGAGGTACTCATCAATCACAGGTAAATCAGTTTTCAGTTCGTTGATGACGACAATTTTTTGGGTATTTTTAACATAGCGAATCAATTTCACTGGGAGATTAGTATGATTACCCAGAGGTTGAGTACAAATTTGTGTGTCATCTGATGTGGCAATGGCTCGTATCTCCCAGTTATCAACTTCATTGGGGAGTATCAATGCACACTGATCGCCCCCAGAATTTTGCAGAATGATTTGGGTGAGTTGATGTAGTAGCTCATCTAGGTGAATTGTTCCAGACAAGGCTTGAGAGGCTTTAAGGATAGCGGCAAAATCGAGAGCTTGATTAATGCTGGTACTACTGGAACTCTTGCGATCGCTATTATCACCAGATACAGTTAACGGGGATATCGTTGCTAAGGTACTCAATATGCTGGTAGATGTTTGTGTCTGTTGCAAGATAGGACGGAGCAAATCGGGATAACGGCTTTCTAAATCGGCAACTTTGGCTTTAGCACCCCATCGGGCATAACAGTAGTAGGCTTCTTGTATATAGCCTGCGGCAACTTTTTCTTTGTCCCAATTGAGATAGAACTTGGCGGCTAGTTCGTTGGCTAAACCTTCTTCTTGAATGTAGCCGTTGGCTTTGGCTTGAGAAATAGCTCTGTCGTAAAATTCTATTGCTGTGGTTTTATCACCTAAAACTCGATGTTTTTCCGCCTCCACTAAATAGAATCGATGCAACTGATTCATAGGTGCATAATTTGCCCACTGTTGCATGATTTGTTGATTTTCTGCTACCTGCTGTAAAATTTGCGGTTGTTGTGTGGGTGATGCTGTAGTAAATAAAGCGAGTTGCAATAAAGAATCATAAAAGTTGAGCAATGAGATGCTAGGCATTGCATATCCTAAACCGGAAGATTGACATTGTTTAGCTTTAATCGCATATTCCATTGCCAAATCTAGGACTTGAAACAGATAACAAAGCATCAGTTTGTTGACACAAAAATGCCATAAACTACTAGGGTCAATACTTTGCTCTTTTAATACCTGCGTTGACTTCTCATCGTAGGCTGTACCAACTAATTCCCAAGGTGTGGCTGTTGCTTTGATTAAATTCAAGACTGTTTGGTGATAAATATTGTGAAAATTTAGTGCCGCTTGTTTGTGAATTTTGGCTAAAGCTGCACTATAAATCGCCAATTCATTCGCTAGTGTAGTTAATTCTTGACCAGCGACATAAGCGTGGTAGCAATAAACAGCTGCACCATAACAGGCAAAAGCTAAGTCTCCAATCTCTAAACCTCTGGCATAGGCTTGCAGTAAGGGCTTGAGGGTAGCGGTTATAGGTTCTTTCCAATGGGTGATAAAACCATGAACAACTACTAGAACTCTCGCTTCATATTCATGGTTTGAAAACTTGGAAAGCAGTTGCAAGGCTAACTGACCAAATTCATAACCTTGGGGGATACTGTTTGACTGACCACTAAGCATCAGTCCATACCCTGAATAAACAAAGGCACTGGCGGAGCTATTACCGTATTTGATGGATAGAGGCACTTTCTTCAGCACTAGCAAGCGGTGGAGTTGCGGTTTTGCTAAATAAGCAGGGATGTCTACTTTAACTAAGACACGCAAGGCCGCGCGTAATTCCGGCTGCTGCATTTCTGGTAAATCAGCTAACTCAGCTACTGTTTTATCACTGAGAAGAGCCTGAATTTCCTGTGAACCCAGAAAAAAATCTTCATCTGTTGGTTCTGGGGGAAACTCAATGCCAATTGGCCGCAAAAATTGCATGGCTGTATCAATAGCTGCCAAGAACTGACTTTGGTTTGTGGAGGATTCAATTTTGACTTCGTAGACTTTGGCTGTATCAATGATTGCTTTGGCTTGTTGTAACACTTCCTGAGCCAAGTTTTCCATTAAGTCTAGTTCGCCACTGAGATAACTGGCTTCGGTGGCTTCGTTATATAAGCTTAAGGTGAAATTATAGTCAGATTGCCAAGGGTTGGTGGGGAGTAAATCAATACTGATTTTTAGGTAAGCTAGTGCAGCATTATAGGCCGTTGAGGCTTTAGCTTTTTTCCCAGCGATAAAATTTAATCGGGATAGTTGATGGCGTTCTTGTGGTTCACGGAATTGTTCAATGCCAATATTTAATTGATTTGCGATCGCAAAAGCCTGTTCCTCTAGTTCTGCTTCTGGGGTATTTGACCACAGTAAACGACCGATTTTGACATGGGTTGTCTGTTTTTGGTCATCAAGAATCAGAGAATAAGCAGCTTGTTGGACGCGATCGTGCAGAAACCGATAATTGAGGGTTTGCTGTGGGGAATGCTGCGTTGCTTGAGTTTCTTCTAAATAAAATTTATACAAATCGCTTTGCGGTAGAATCAACCCGTGCTGTAATGCTGTCCACAATGTTGCTGCTACTTCTGTTGGGGATTGCTGGGAAACGATCGCCAATATATTTAAATCAAACTGTGCGCCAATACAAGCTGCCAGTTTTAAAATCTCTTGGGTGGCTGGCGGTAGTTTTTGCAATTGCTGCGCCATCAACTCAACCACATTATCAGTCAATGCTGCATCTTGCACTTGCACAATATCGCACTGCCAATACCCTGCATTCGAGTCAAAGGTAATTAATTGATCTTCATATAATGCTTTTAAAAACTGGGTCGCAAAGAAGGGATTCCCCTGAGTTTTCTGCATCACCAGTTCTGAGAGTGGTTTTACTACTCCTAACTCAGCATGAAGGGTATCAGCAATCAATTGATTGAGACTGGTATGGCTGAGGGGTTGCAGGGTAATGGTATTAATCGTTGCTCCGGCTTTCTCCATGCCCTCTAAGGTCAACATTAACGGATGAGCCGCAAAAACTTCATTATCCCGATACGCGCCCAACAATAATAAACAGCCCGTTTGCGACTCAGACATTAACACCTGAATCAAATTCAACGAGGCGGAATCAGCCCATTGCAAATCATCCACAAACATCACTAACGGGTGTGCGGGGGTGGTAAAGATTTGAATGAACCTTTGAAACAACAAATTAAACCGATTTTGGACGGCTGTTCCTGATAATTCTGGTGCTGGGGGTTGTGCGCCAATGATCCGTTCTAGTTCGGGAATCAGTTCTATAATTACTTGGGCATTTTCTCCGAGTGCGGCGAGAATCTGAGTTTTCCAGTGTTGTAATTGGATATCGCTTTCACTGAGTAATTGCCCAACTAAATCCCGAAAGGCTTGCACAAACGCCGAAAAGGGAATATTCCGATTAAATTGGTCAAATTTACCCTTAATGAAATAGCCCCGTTGCTTGACAATCGGTTTATGTACTTCATTAACTACGGCAGTTTTCCCAATTCCCGAAAAACCAGCCACCAGCATTAATTCTGTAGTTCCGACTGCAACCCGTTCAAAGGCATCCAATAATACCTGGACTTCGGTTTCTCTACCGTAGAGTTTTTCGGGGATAAGGAAGCGATCGCATAAATCCCTCTGTCCTAACTCAAACTCTGCAATTGACCCTGTTTGTTGCCATTGACTGAAACATTCACCTAAATCATACTTGAGTCCCAAGGCACTTTGGTAACGATCTTCGGCATTTTTAGCCATGAGTTTGGCGACAATTGCCCCCAAGGTTGGCGGTATATCAATATTTATACTATGAACAACTGTAGCAATTTTTGCGATGTGACAATGCACCAATTCTAAGGGGTCGTCGGTAATGAAGGGTAAACGACCTGTTAGCAATTGATACAAAGTGACACCAAGGGCATAAAAATCACTGCGATAATCAATACCGCGATTCATGCGTCCAGTTTGTTCAGGGGCAAGATAAGCTAAAGTGCCTTCTAGGGTGTTGGGGTTTTGGATTTCCTGGGTTTCTTTAGGCAGTAGTGAAGCAATGCTAAAGTCTATCAGTTTAACTTGCTTCGATTCTGGATGAATGAGGATGTTGGCGGGTTTAATGTCTTTGTGGATGACTCGATGTTGGTGTAGTTCGTGGAGAATATCAGCCAGTTGCATGGCGATTGCCAAAATGTCTGCTATGTCTAATGGCTTTTGCTGGATATATGTTTCTAGGGATATACCACCCCAGTCTGGCATGACTAGGGCGTAGCTATTACCAAATTGCTCTAGACTTAGGGGTTGAATAATGCCAGTGATGGGCAGATTTTTGGCGATCGCATATTGATTACGAAACTGCACCAATTCCCCAAATGTGGGATACTCTCGTTGCAGCACCTTAATCACAACAGGTAATTTCTGAGAATCTCGTATTGCTAGATACACAGCAGTGCGTGAACCTAAGTAAATTTGCTCGGTGATGGTATAGCCAGAAATTTCGGGCAATTTAGGGGCTGCGGATATCATAAACTCAATGACTGATAATTACTTTGGGACTTTACTACTGTTATTAAGATGCCCAAAGATACCAGTAAGTGAACAATTTGTGTTCTAGCTTGAAAAATGGGTGTAAGGGTGTAAGGGTATAGGGGTGTAAGGGAAAGACTTTTTCATATGTTTTGGTGTACGCAGTTCATGAGGGCTACTTTTTCTTCTTAATCAATTAAGCCTGCTTCTCTGGCGCGGATTTTAGTCATAATTCTGATGTTTTTACCTTGATTTCTCAGTTCATTGCAATCAATGCCCAAGGCTGCTTGTAATGTATCCCAATGGTTGCGGACTGTGCGTTCAGATACACAAATATGTGCAGCGATCGCTTTATCTTGTAATCCTTCATTAAAGGCTAGGCTGAGTAATTTTAATATCTCTGGTTTAATATTTAATTCCTCATATATATTTGGATAAATATAGATGTCTGTAATTTCTTTGATAGATGTAAAGCCCCTGAATGCTCCATCTATTCTAGAGAGCATTTCTTGATTAGTAATATTTTTATTAGCAATCACAAAACCCCCTTTATGGTTATCAATTGCTGGTTTCAGTTGCACTAGTCTTTTCACATAGGAGCTTTGGACGAGAATATTTAATTTAGGATATACTTGCATCACTTGCTGCAAAAGTTGCAATCCAATAGAAGTCTGTGGTATTTCGCCTTTTTTTTCTGGTAAACAAATCTCTATGATTAGAAGATGAGGTTTTATAGTCAAGATTTGATTGAGTGCATCATTAGCTGTTTGAGCAACGCTAATTTTAGCATCAGGATATTGATGTTTAATTAGTTCCGATGTGCCAGTTAAACAGATATCAGAACCATCAACTACAACAATTTGCAAAAATGTGTTTTGTTCTAAAGATTGGTGCATAATTTTACTACCTGGATTTTTGATGAGAATCAGTAAACCAATTCAAAATTCAGAAGACTAAATGTAGGGTGAGTCAGTGCAATAGCACCTAACTATAATCAGAAATTATTTATGCTGACGCACCGTACCAAATCATCAATTTTGGTTAATATATTTTTTGGTGTTCCCTGTAGTAATATTAACCGCCACCACCGCAACCACCACCACAACCACCACCGCAACCACCACCACAGCCGCCGCCATCCCCACCGTAATGACTACTACGATTACTACGATTACTACGATTACTAGGATTACTAGGATTACTAGGATTGCTAGGATTGCTACTACCTAAAAATCTGGGAAGGATGAAGAAAAGAAAAAACCCAATAATCCACGGAAACCAATTAAAACTGGACTTTGAACTTTGCCATTGAGGGGGTTTTATTTGAATATCTGCATTATCAAATGTTACTTGAACTCCTAATTCTTTGCCTGGATCTATAGCTGTTTGAGCTACAACTTCAATCGTATTTGGATTAATTTGGCGGATATTAGCTGATGTACCGAAGCTTTGAAATTCTTTGATTTTAGTAGAAAATTGTTCAGGAAACTCTACTTTAACTTGTGATTGTTTAACAACAGCTTGACGTTTAGGAAAGATAGCTTTCCAATATACTTGAGCGTCATTACCATTGATATGTATCCCACCAATAACCCGATATTTTAACACAAAAGTATGGCTTGATGGGGCTTTGAGTTCGTGTTGCCAACGAATCCAAAACAGATTATTTTTTATATTGTTTTCTATGGGTAGTATTTGACCTTTTTCTGATACAGAAACATCAGTTATTCTGTCTAGTTTATCTAGAAGAATATAGCGATATCTTTGATTGTTATAATCTCCTGTGAATGTATATTTTTGCGTTTCTGTAACTAACATATCGCCGTTAGTTTGCACGGCAATATCAACATTGATAAATTCCCAGTAAAAAGGAACTGATTGGGCTTGTAGATGATGCAGAGGTAATATAAGACTAAAAATTAATGTGATACAAAATAGCAAAAGCCTTTTAATTCGCTGAGGATACATGATTATCTGAAATCCTAAATTTTCTGAGCTTTCTAATGGCATATCGTCAGCTAAATTGAAAATAATGATATTATTTACATAAATTTACAATTAAATCATTTATGAGTAAATCCCATTACTCATTACTCATTACTCATTACTTATTACTCATTACTCATTACTTAAAGACAGTTAAGTAGAACGACTGGAAAAAACCAAACTATGTAAATTAATGTAAAAAAAATTGCATTTAGTTCGTAGTAAGGACTTTAGTCCTCTCATAAGGACTAAAGTCCTTACTACAAACCTTTAATTATTTACACCGTTCTACTTATAGTCGTGATTTAAACCATTGAATTTAGGATAAATTACTGTGTAGGACAAGAAACGTCTTTAACAAGTTCAAAAGATAACTTGTTGTTAACATTCTTGACAGTTACTATTGCTCGTGTGGTAATTTCTTTGCGATCGCCTCTAGCATCAAACCGAATGGGTAAGCCTTGAATGGCTGCGCTAGATGCGGCTGTATCGCCTCGAATCCCGGTTTCAGATAATTTCTGTCGGATATCTTGACGGGTTACGGGTGACTTTGATAATTTAATACTCTGTAAAATTGCTTGCACAGCTTCGTATGCTAGGGCTGTTCTGCGATTTAAATCACCACCCCAGTATTTATTGATCTCTTTTCTTAAGTTTTCTGCACCACATTGTTGAGGATGCCAATCTACTGCTAAAAATAAGCTATTGACTGTAGCATCTTTTGCTTGATCAATAACTTTTTGAAGATACATCGGATTGGCAGCTAAAATCGGTTTTGTACCTTGATTTAATTTAATGATCTCAATGGCTTTTTGCAATGCCATACTATCATTAGTGCCACCATCAGGTAATAATACTAAAGCGTCAGCATTATTCACCTGTGGAGGCAATTTAGTAATATCAAAGTTGCTATCTGATAAATCAAATTTAGCAATTATACTACCATTAAAGGCTCTGATTACTTGCTGAAATTGCTCAAACAAATCCTTGCTAAATCCCTCACGAGGATTATAAAATACGACTACTTTGGGGTTAGGCTTTTTGAGGTCATTCACTAAATACTGTACTAAACTATCTGCCTCAACTCGGCTAGAAGAAACAGTACGATAAAAGACTTTATTGGGATCGTAACAATCAGGATTTGATTGTAAATTAACTATTGTGCTGGTGGGAGAAATCACCACTAAATTTTTAGGAGAATAAACCTTTAAAGCCGCACAGGTGTTAGGAGAGGTGTAGTGTCCCACCACTGCTAAAATATTGGGATCATTGGCTAAAATTTTTGCAACTTGCTGCGCTTGTTGACGGTTGTTGTTATCGTTGGCAATTACAACTTTTAAGTTGATGTTATTTTGATTAACTGCTACATCTTGCATTTGAGCAACGCCAAACACGATATCTAAGCCAAAGTTGACATTTAATGGTGCAGCTACAGCAATGGTATAAATTGGGGAATTAGGGTTTTGCTGATGCCGCAGATTTACCATAGCATTATTACGATAAATCAGAATTTCTGGATCTTGGAGTGCGGCTAAGGCTGCTTGATGAAAACCGGGAACAGATTTATTGATTTGGTATTGATAGCGCAGGTAGTCAAAAATCTTGATAGCATCGCTGTATTTACCTTCAGAAAATGCGGCAATACCTTTAAGTTTTAAGGAAAGATATGGTTCACTAAGTTGAACTTTGCTATTAGCAATTGGCTTGTTACCATAGCTCACAAATTGTTGAATATTTTCAGAGCTTGGTTTGATGCAAAGTGCAGGGAAAACTTGACAGCGATTAGTAATGATTGGAATAACTACAGCGATAATCACCGCTACAGCAGCTAATCCCAATTTGAGGAAGTGCAAGTTTGAGGAAGTTGGCTGAGACTGTTGGGGAGTTGTATTCGGCCAAGTGAACTCCGGTTGATTGGGATTTAAGCAAACAGTTGGTAGCCAAGAAGCAGCAGGGAAATCAGCTTGTATAGATTCTAAGCGATCGCGCGCTTTCCGTACTGCTAAACATAAGGGTGTACCTTGAGAAAATTCCCGCAAAAAGTAAAGTAAAAACTGATACGCAATCCGATCTGGGACTGGTTCTCGCATCACAATTACCGCCGGAACATTCAATTTCCCTAAAAAATCAGCAATTTTTAATCCATCACAGGAATTGAAGATTGCTAACTTTAAACCCTTTGTCACCGCACTGGTTAAGCGTTGACGTAAGGTGTGTAACGGTAAAGATTTACCATGACTAATTTGAATCTGTCCAGTCAGTCCTTCACTAGAACTATGTCCGGCGAAAAACAAAATCTGCCATTCTTGATCAAATAATAAATGAGAAAGGGTTTCTTCATCCGGTTCTAATATCTTAGTAATTTGCGCTCCACGCTGTTCTAGAAGTTGTAAGGCGGCTTCATCTTCTGCTAGTTGTAAACCACCTTGAGAACTGCCGAAAATAGCTAAAACTTTCACCGGTGCGGTGAGGGTGGCGACTGGTTTACGAAACCCGGTAAATAAGGCAAACTCAGCATGAGGCAGCTTGGCGAATAAATCCCAGGTATGCCAAGGAAGTCTGCGAAGAATTTCGTTTTGTTGCTCATTGCCTGTCTGACACCTGATAATAATGGGGACAGATTGATCAGTCCTGACTCTGGTATTAGCGAGAATGCGATCGCGTAAACTATTGAAAGTATGATCCTCAAACCATCTGCGACAAGCATTTTCTAGTTCTTCGGCAATGTTTCTCCATGTTTCCCGGCTAGCTACATTCGTTACCTGTGCTGGAACTGCTTGCAGTTGACGGCTATTCTCTAGTGAAATATTTTGCCAGTCTTCATACAACTGTGGTATTTCTGGTGCAGCCGGAATCTTGGGTAAATTGTCATCATCTTGAATAGTCAAACCATCTTCTAAAATTTGCAGCTTGACAGCAAAACCGTCAACAAAGCTACCGTGATTAATCTCAATGATGACAGTCACGTTTTCAGGTGGTTGAGGTTTAGAGGATGGTGACACCATAAGCAAGGCAGAGGTGAGGAATTTATGTAATTAGATAAGCATGATTGAGTAAAGCTCCGCAATGATCAGCTAAGGATCAGTTACCGTAATTCGTAATGCTTAAGTTTGGAGAGTTGCGCTTAAACTATAAAATCCTCGGTAAAAGTGGCATCATCTAGAACAACGCTGATACTGAAGCGATCGCCTGGATTTGCTGTAAACTTAAACTGAATATAATCATCTTGCTGGCGGGATTCCACTTCAAAAAATTGATTCCCGATTTCATCTAGTCCAATTAACTTCAACCCGACTGGTAGACGAGATTTTTTTTCTGGGGGATATAACCTGAAAAGAATTAACACCCTGCCGTCTGATTTCGGCAAAATCCCCACTATCAATACTACCGCATGACCTAATAGATAAATTCCTAAATCTTTAGCACTGATGACGGGGCAAGCTGGATGTTTGGGATCTAGTTCCCAGAGTAATTCCGCAGACTGCCAACGAATTTCATCATCTGGGGTAGTTTGGATGAGATTTACTAAAGCTTCCTGGGGACTAAGATTACCAGGATGATGAGTAGACTGACGACGGTAGAGTTGTTCTACCTGTTGAGGTAAGGAAACTTGACTACGCTGGGGATGAAGTGCCGCACCTCGAAGCATATTTAGTAAGTTTTGGGGAGGTTGCCAATCGAATTGAAAGTTGCGTTTGAGCCATTGACTTAGTTGTACAGTTAACTCTGATGGTGGTTCTGATGTTAACAACTCCAGTAAAACATCAAGGGGTTGAAAATAACTGCGTGGTAGTTCACAAACAGCGACAGATTGCACAAATCCTACAATTTGCGCCTCTTGGTAAGGCTCATCTAGTTCAATCATCACATAGCCCAGACGATCTGACCAAACTTCCGGGGGAATGTAACATTTGCGATCGCACTTTTGCAAAGACCGACATTCTAAAAATCCGTTTAAACTGGGAATATACAAGTCTGCAATGTTTTCTAACTGTTGTTCTAAGGGATTCCAACAGTGGCTAGCTGTTACATCGGTATCAATTCCCATAATTTCTAAACAACGCTGAGTTACTAACACAGCTAAAGTATTACGATAAACTTGTTGCGATCGCGCTTGAGTTGGCTGTTGTTGAGCAAAGTGGTAAGCTTGTTGGCGATCTGTAGGTGCGATCGTTATTGTAATTGGTTCAATCATGGTAGGTAACAAAAAACTTGTGATTAAGAATATAGAAGTGTCTGATTGTGTCAGTTTAATTAATTAGACAACAACTCTTTAAAAATCGGAAAACATCGCATCTTGCAAAATCTCCTCAAAGCCGTGACTTCCACTTGATGCTTTTGAGCTACAGCATCCCAAGAAAACTCACCTGTGTCTCGTAACATCTGCAAAATATGAATCAATAAAAACTGACAGTTAACATCAGGATGATTTTGCATTCGGCAATTTCGCAACCGATGAGAATGATTCTGCACTAACTCTAACCATTCTTGGATAGTTTCCTGCCAACGCTCCGGCTCAGGCGCAGGAGGATAAATCCATTCCTGATTTTCTTCATTATTGGGAAGATATAACCGTCTTTGATATTCTTTATTTTGTTCTCGAATCACATCTAAAAGGCGGAATTTTAGCTTTTGGTTAAACCAAGTCACAAAACTACCCTTTTCGGGATGATATGCTTGACAAATATCCCTATTAAACCATTCCCAAGTACGTGATAAAGCTTCCTCATAAATATCCGGCGATATCTTGCCACCCCCACACCAAATTAACCGAGAACACTTCATCATCAAGATAATCAAATCTTTCGCCTGAATTGCCAAATTGAGATCATCCGTTTGACAGGCTTGCTCAAACAACCATCGCCGCGCCGGTATATCATTCATGATTTCCTGGAGCTTTTTTGGTTGCTGTAATAGCTTGCTCTTGGCACTGGGATTAGTTAAAGCCGCTTCTAGCCAGCTAATTCTCATCAATTCATTAGACATAGAAATTCTTTAATTGAGGTTTGAATCTCAACACAGCACCTACTCCCCCCTAAACTATCTGAAGGGTTATCAGGGTGGGAGAGATCAAAACTAGCTATTGTTTACAAAACTTCATCTGGTGGATGCCAACCAGCTTTTTGGTAGCATCATTGACTGTCATGATTCAGAAATGATTTTGGCATTGAGCAAGGTAAAAATTCTATCAAGTTCCAATATACCTGCTAATTCAGCATCTTCCTCTGGGGTGAGCAAGTCGGCTTTTCTCTTGTTAGACAATTCTTCCAGTCGAGATTGTAATTCTTCAGTAAATTTAAATAAATATATGTTCCTAACTTGACTGAGTTTGATTCCAGATTCTACCCAGAATGAGGGTTGAACCATCATTTGAGTAATCATAATCTGTGGTTTCGTTGAATTGGGAGGACTTGTCGTATTTTAACAACCAATCTTACCAGTTTGGTAGTTATACCAATTCTCCAAACTTAAGCAACAGATGCAAAGCTTGAGATCGAGATGGTATCTGAGTTTCTTAATTGCGAATTGCGAATTGCGAATTAGTAGTTAGGTTCTCTCGCACTGACGCACCCTACATTTCTACTGCTATGGGTTCAACTAGCAGCAAAGTCAGTAAATTTTCGTTTGTATGGGGCTTTAAAAGCCAACACTATATCTTGTTTAGGAACTCCAGCTTCTACTAATTCATTAGCGACTCCGATTTCCGTTCCATCGCGTTCGATCCAAATTTTCCCATCTTTAATTTCTACGTAAATAATACAACCAAATATTCGCGTTAGGTCTTGCCAACCAATATTCATAACTTGATAGCGCGCGCGCTCAGTATCAAATAACAATTTGACTTCCGTCTGACTATTTGAGCGATTTTTTGCGTGATTTTCCAGAATTTTTTGGACTATTTCTTGATAATTTAGTCTCTCCATATAACAATCTCCTCTCGTTCTGGATTAAAAATCAGTAATTTTATCTGATATTCACCAATTATTCTTTGAATAAACTTCCGACTAAAAAACTCATTATAAACATCTACTGGAACGGCTAAATACAAAATCCGATCAGGTTCAGTCAACCTCAATGCTAAACGGTAATTGAGACATTGACCAAGAGCTAGGTGAAATTCAGTTACATCGGAAGCTCCTAAAAAGGATTTTATCTCTACTGCTATTTTTTTACCAGTTTTTTCAGCAGCTAAAATTCTCTCTGCTGTTAGGTCTATGTAAAAATCAATATCCTCAACTTGAATAAATAGATGCTCGTCAGTAATTGTCCATCTATCTTTTTCGAGGGCTGTTTTAACTGTATTATGAAATATATCTTTAGCTGGCATATATATTGATTAACGAGGAACAGGGAACGGGGAAAAGTTCGTCCGTTCGTTCCCTCTCCCGAAGGGAGTTGATTTTACCATAGATAATTGGTGTTGGGTTTCCTTGCGTCAACCCAACCTACGCCTCGCTAATTCTAGCTTATTGGGTATGTTGTCATATCATCGCACCGTGATGCGTGTCTGCGCGATCGCTAAACCTCGTTCTGTACGAATTATGCCTACTTGACTCATAATCAAAAAATATATCTTTATTTAAATTTTAGGCGATCGCATCCCCAACCAATATTTACAGTTTGGTAGTTTGGTAGGGTGCGTCAGTATGAATAATTTCTCGGTATAGTTAGGTTATCTCACACTGACGCACCTTAGATCGCCAACGGAATTAACGCACGGTTTCGGTTTCCCGCAAAGCTTCAGTATCTATGGGTTTGATGAGGAAAACTAACAGCAGATTCCAGACAATGGCTGCAATTAAAGGTAATTTGCGAATCTGTTTCACAAATTTGGGCTGAGAACTGCGCTCAATTTCTGAAATTTGCAAGTTATATCCTGCACAGCGTTGTAAAAGTGGGAAAAACTGCGGATGTTCAGTATTTAACATTACAGGAAATGCGCGTCCTGCTGTTTCGTTGGTATTATAAACTACTTGGCGATCAAATTCTGTGGCATCTAATCCTAGGGACTTGTAAAAACCTGCTCTTTCATGAACTGTCATGGTGTGGGTAGCAAATACCGACAGCAAGAAAAAGCGACTCCACAACCTAGCCTTCCAGGTTTTCCATAGTTGCGGTTGAGAACGTAACAAAGCTTTGAAGATGTCGCCGTGGCGGTTTTCGTCCTGACACCAACTCTCAAAGTAGCGGAAGATGGGATAAAACTGGTTTTCCGGGTGCTTTTGTAAATGTCTGAAAATAATGATGTAACGCCAATACCCAATTTTTTCTGATAGGTAAACGGTGTATATCACCCACTCTATCGGGAAAAATGTATAGGTGCGGGTTTTAGTTACGGTGGCTAAATCTAGGGAGAGTTTAAAATCACCCATTGCTTTGTTAAGAAATCCTGCGTGACGGGCTTCATCCCGCGCCATCAGTTGAAACATCTCCGCTAGTACGGGACTGCGATTTTTCAACTTACGGGATAATTCCTTAAACAGCAAGAAGCCGGAAAACTCGGAAATGCAAGAGCGTTCCAAATAATCAATAAATGACTGCCGAGCTTCACCCTGAATGTGTTCCCAAGATTTCTCAAACGCCTCATCCCGCACGAAATGGTGACGGTTGTAGTCGGCGCGCATTTCTGCCAACATCGCCTGCAATTCTGTATCCTGGGCAGATAAATCTAGGTTGGCAGTCTTTTCAAAATCTGTAGTATAAAAGCGAGGCGTAAGTATAGTTTCTTTGCTGGGAGCTTTAATTCCTGGTTTGGGTAGGGTGTTAACCATAAGTAATGCGGTAATCAAGTAAATAATTCCATAACTATCAAGTTATGATAAATGAAGTTCTTTCGCTAGACCTGTTTACATTCCTTTAGCAAAGTCAGAGAGACTACAACCAGCTTATACAATAGAAAGCTTTGAGGAATGGGGTTTCGAGAATTTATTAAGTTTTGAAACTTACCTGATCTAAAATAACTCGATAACTATAGAGTTATTAAAAGTGGTAATTACCCTTACTTAAAGGTTTAGAGGTTTTAACATGGGTCGTCATTCCGATAATTCTCTGCAAGAATCTTCAAATCACACTATATTG
Organism: Aliinostoc maniaoense; assembly: GCF_058172895.1. Lineage (NCBI taxonomy): Bacteria > Bacillati > Cyanobacteriota > Cyanophyceae > Nostocales > Nodulariaceae > Aliinostoc > Aliinostoc maniaoense. The sequence continues at coordinate 2,244,048 of NZ_CP187952.1, forward strand.
CTGACATCTCCTACCAACGTCATACCCAAGGATTCACGGGAGCGAGTGCAGCAATTCATGCAGAATTTACAGGATGAGATTTGCACCGCTTTAGAGCAACTTGACGGGGAAGCGCGCTTTCATCAAGACTACTGGGAGCGAGCAGAAGGGGGAGAAGGACGTACTCGCGTGATTCGGGAAGGGCGCGTTTTTGAACAGGGCGGAGTCAACTTTTCCGCAGTGTGGGGAAAGAGCCTACCGGCTTCGATATTGGCGCAACGTCCAGAAGCAGCCGGACATGAGTTTTTTGCCACGGGAACATCAATGGTATTGCATCCCCGCAATCCCTACGTACCAACAGTACATCTCAACTATCGCTATTTTGAGGCTGGCCCTATCTGGTGGTTTGGTGGTGGGGCTGATTTAACGCCATACTATGGGTTTCAAGAGGATGCAGTTCACTTTCACAAAACGCTAAAAAATGCTTGTGATATCCACCATCGAGAGTATTACCCCACCTTTAAACGTTGGTGTGATGAATACTTCTATTTACGCCATCGCCAAGAACAGCGAGGTATAGGCGGGATTTTCTTTGATTATCAAGATGCTAGCGGTAAGCTGTATGTTGGCACTCAAGCAGATAGTCCAGCCGGGATTTATAGCCAGAAAGTAGGAAATGTTAGCCGCAATTGGGAAGATATCTTTGGGTTTGTGCAGTCTTGTGGACAAGCTTTCTTACCTGCTTACTTGCCTATTGTAGAACGGAGACAAGGAACAGAGTATAGCGATCGCCAGCGTAATTTCCAATTATATCGTCGCGGTCGTTACGTCGAGTTTAATTTAGTTTACGACCGGGGTACAGTATTCGGTCTGCAAACCAAGGGACGCACAGAATCAATTCTCATGTCTTTACCACCTCTAGCACGTTGGGAATATTGCTACGAACCAGAGGCAGGAAGCCCGGAGGCTGAATTGACGGAAGTTTTTCTGCAACCGAGAGATTGGGCGTAGGAGAGGCTGGGGGGCAGGGAGCAGGGGGCAGGGGAGGGGGACAAGGGAGACAAGGGGGACAAGGTAGAAATATTTACCCCAGTCCCCAGTCCCCAATCCCCAGTCCCTAGTCCCCAGTCAAAACATAATCAAAATTTTTTAACTAATGAATGAGGTATTCATTATGAGTAGCCATTTAGATGTGCGGTTACGGGAAGGTACGAAACATTCCCATACTTTGGCAGAAAATACTGCTTTTATGAAATGTTTTTTGAAAGGGATTGTCGAAAGAAGCTTTTTCCGTAAATTGTTGGCGGATCTTTACTTTGTTTATTGTGTATTAGAAGCAGAATTACAGCGTTATCAAAATCATCCTGTACTGGGTTCTATATACTTTCCTGAATTGAATCGTCAAGCCAATTTAGAGAGAGATTTAGCCTATTATTATGGTGAAAATTGGCAAGAGCAAATTAGTCCTTCTCCAGCCGGAGAAGTTTATGTGAATCGTCTGCGGGAAATCGCTAATACCCAACCTGAGTTATTAATTGCTCATGCTTACACCCGCTACATGGGAGATTTATCTGGTGGGCAAGCATTGCGAAATATTGCCCGTTCTGCAATGAATTTACCCGCAGATCAAGGGACTGCAATGCACGAATTTGAACAAATTTCAACTCCAGAAGCGAGACGGGCATTTAAAGAAAAGTACCGCGAAGCGTTGAATTGTTTGGCTATTGATGAAGCGATGATTCAGAAAATTGTAGACGAAGCTAACTATGCTTTTGCTCTGAATCGGGATGTGGTTCATGAATTAGAAGCTGATGTGAAAGCTGTCGTTGGTGAGCATATTTTTGACTTGATGACTCGCCAAGATAAACCAGGAAGTACAGAACATACTCCTGAACAAAGTAAGGAATTGAATTACAGCATTTAAATGTTGTTAACAAGTATGTAGTAAGGACTTTAGTCCTTAGAATTGTTAGGACTAAAGTCCTTACTACGAACTTTTAATTACGCATTACGAATTATCATGAATCTTTTGTCACAAACTGTTAGATTTGATGCTGATTTGCTCAGAAAATATGATCAGCCTTTACCCCGCTACACTAGTTATCCTCCAGCTACAGAGTTAAAAGAGGATTTTCACGAGGCTGATTTTAAAGCTGCGATCGCTGTTGGGAATTACAAGCAAACACCCTTATCTTTGTATTGTCATATCCCATTTTGTGAAAGTGCGTGTTATTTTTGTGGTTGTAATACTGTCATTACTCCAAATAAAAAGCTGGCTGAACCTTATCTGAATTACTTGATTCGTGATATTCAACAATTAGCATCTTTAGTTGATCACAAACGTAGTGTACAGCAGTTACATTGGGGTGGTGGTACTCCTAACTATTTAACTTTGCGTCAAGTTGAAACTCTTTGGTATACCCTCAATCATTGTTTTGATTTTGATGATGATGCAGAAATTTCTATTGAAGTCAATCCCCGCTTTTTAGATAGAGATTATCTCTTGGCGTTGAAAGATTTAGGTTTTAATCGCATTAGTTTTGGCATTCAAGATTTTAATTTTCAGGTACAGCAAGCTGTTAACAGAATCCAGCCGGAAGAAATGCTATTTCAGGTGATGGATTGGGTGCGTGATGCTGGGTTTGCTAGTGTTAATGTTGATTTGATTTATGGTTTGCCTTATCAAACCTTAGAGACTTTTAAAAGTACAGTTAAAAAGACAATTCAACTCAATCCAGACCGAATTGCGGTATTTAACTTTGCTTATGTACCTTGGTTAAAACCAATTCAACGTTTAATTCCTCAAGACGCATTACCATTAGCACCAGAAAAACTGGATATTTTGCGGATGTCGATTGAAGAATTAAGCAGCAATGGCTATGTTTTTATTGGCATGGATCATTTTGCCAAACCTAATGATGAATTAGCGATCGCGCAACAACAAGGTCAACTACATCGCAACTTCCAAGGCTACACAACCAAACCAGAGTCTGATTTATTAGCGTTTGGTATGAGTTCAATTAGTATGTTGAATGATGTGTATGTGCAGAATCATAAACGAATAAAAGATTACTATCAAGCGATTAATAGTGATAAATTACCGATTGAAAAAGGAGTTAAACTCAATCAAGATGATATTGTGCGACGAACAATAATCATGGAATTGATGTGCCAATTCCAACTTTCACCTGATAGCATCGAGGAGAAATATCATTTACATTTTGATAGTGATTTTTCTGAATATTTCCAAAGAGAACAATTACAACTACGACTCTTAGAAGCCGATGGTTTAATTAAAGTTTCTCCCAATTATATTGAAGTCACACCAAGCGGAAGATTACTCATCCGTAACATTGCGGCTGTATTTGATGTCTATTTGCGTGAACGTGCAAATAGTGGTTTTTCTAAAGCAATTTAAAGAATTGGGAATTGGGAATGGGGCATTGGGCATGGGGAATTGAATTTATAACATCTGGCCTTCTGAATTTTGAATTTTGAATTTTGAATTGTATCGAGGAGTGTTTGTGAAATTTAATTCAATGAGAGCTTGGTCAGATAATTCTGAATCTTTGCGGCTTGATTGGTTAGCTGTAGTATTTTTCGGTGCTATTCATGCAGTAGCATTATTAGCACCCTGGTTTTTTTCGTGGTCTGCATTGGGTGTAGCGGTGTTTCTGCATTGGCTATTTGGTAGTATTGGAGTTTGCCTTGGCTATCACCGAATGTTAAGTCATCGGAGTTTGCGAGTACCTAAATTGTTAGAATATGCGATCGCAATTTTAGGTGCTTTATCCATCCAAGGAGGGCCGATTTTCTGGGTGGCTGGACACCGTTTACACCATGCTCACACGGAAGATGAAAACAAAGATCCCTACTCGGCGCGGAGAGGTTTTTGGTGGAGTCATATGTTATGGATTCTCTACCCCAAAAAGGATTTCTTTGATTATGAGTCCTATCAAAGATATGCTCCCGACTTAGCAAGAGATCCCTTTTATTGTTGGCTTAATCGCTACTTTTTGCTACTACAAATTCCCGTAATATTACTGTTGTATGCTTTAGGTGGTTGGTCATTTATCATTTACGGTGTATTCGTAAGAGCGGTGATTTTGTGGCATACAACATGGTTTATCAACTCCGTCACCCATATGTGGGGCTATCGCACCTTTGAGTGTAATGATAATTCCCGTAACCTCTGGTGGGCAGCAATTCTTACCTATGGTGAAGGCTGGCACAACAATCACCATGCTTATCCTCACGTAGCTAAATGTGGCTGGCGGTGGTGGGAAATTGACATTACTTGGTGGGCGATCGCATTATTAAAAACCATAGGTTTAGCAAAAGATGTCAACTTACCACCGAGGCAGGTAATTACTAATTCGTAATACCGCTACGCGGAAGCAAGCTACGTAACGATGCTCCCGCCCCGCTCCGCTAAACGTAATTCGTAATTCATTTGGTAGTAAGGACTTTAGTCTTTTTTTTAGGACTAAAGTTCTTACTACTAACGTGCTAATTACTATTTAGAGGTTGTTTGAAAAGTCCTTTTATATCTTTAACATTATCCCAAAGTAACCGAGGAGTTAGCTTTTCTTTTTGCAAATAATAGTTAATCTTGTCATGGCTAATATAGGAATCCGACTTGAATATTGAAATTATTTGCGTAGGTAGGGAACGGGGAACAGGGTTGGGGGAACAGGAAAAGAAGTAACACAGGTGTACTGAGTTTTTTTCAGAAATCAAATATGATTCCTATATTTTCTAAATGTTCTGCTAAATTAGTAATTGTATAATTAATTTGGCTACTAAGCAGATACTGGCAATAATCCAATTTAGTAAACTTCATATTCAATCATTAATCAACTATTAACATTTCCTAACTATTTTACCAATCAAGCCATACTAATAGTATTTTTATTATCTATGTTGCTTGTAATTAAAAATCAATTTTAAGAAATGTAAAACTCCCTTTTTTGCTTGCACTTTCATTTTTGAACCCTGCTTGATATCGATGACGCAACTCCGTCTTGCCGATACTGATTGTGCCAGTTGCGTAAGTCCTGATAACCCCGTGCTATATTTGGTTAGGTTTTTCCCAAATGTAATTTATAAATTACAATTGCAATTACTTAAGCCAATGGTTCAGCAGCCAATGTCGCCTAATCAAGCTCCCAACCCATCAGCACAACCTGAAAAAATGTATTTACCGCGTACCAGCGAATCAGAACAGTTAAAGAAGATTCGCCATACCGCTTCCCATGTGATGGCAATGGCAGTACAAAAGCTGTTTCCTAAAGCGCAAGTGACAATCGGCCCCTGGATTGAAAATGGATTTTATTACGACTTTGATAATCCAGAACCATTTAGCGATAAGGATCTCAAAGCCATCCAAAAAGAGATGGTGAAAATTATCAATCGTAAACTGCCAGTAGTTCGGGAAGAAGTCAGCCGCGAGGAAGCAGAACGCCGTATCCAGGAAATCAAAGAACCCTACAAATTAGAAATCCTGGGGGATATTAAAGCAGAACCCATCACAATTTACCACCTGGGGAATGAATGGTGGGATTTGTGTGCAGGGCCTCATGTAGAAAACACTAGCCAACTCAACCCCAAAGCCATAGAATTAGAAAGTGTTGCGGGTGCTTATTGGCGCGGGGATGAAACCAAAGCCCAATTGCAACGGATTTATGCTACTGCTTGGGAAACTCCTGAACAATTAGCTGAGTATAAGCGACGCAAGGAAGAAGCATTACGGCGTGATCACCGTAAACTCGGTAAAGAATTAGGTTTATTTATCTTCTCAGATCAAGTAGGGCCGGGTTTACCTTTGTGGACACCCAAAGGGACTTTGTTACGCAGTATCTTAGAAGACTTTCTCAAACAGGAACAACTCAAACGGGGTTATTTGCCTGTAGTTACCCCCCACATTGCTAGAGTTGATTTATTTAAAACCTCTGGACACTGGCAAAAATATAAAGAAGATATGTTTCCCCTGATGGCGGAAGACGAAGCGGCGGCGGCACAAGAACAAGGTTTTGTTCTCAAGCCGATGAACTGTCCTTTTCATATCCAAATATACAAAAGTGAGTTGCGTTCCTACCGGGAATTACCGATGCGCTTGGCTGAATTTGGTACTGTCTACCGCTATGAACAGTCAGGAGAATTGGGCGGTTTAACTAGAGTGCGTGGTTTTACTGTCGATGATTCCCACTTGTTTGTGACTCCAGAACAATTAGACGATGAATTTCTGAATGTAGTAGATTTAATTTTATCGGTGTTTAGAAGTCTGCAACTGAAGAATTTTAAAGCTAGACTGAGTTTCCGAGATCCAGCTAGTGATAAATATATTGGTTCGGATGAGGTGTGGAATCAAGCCGAAGGTGCAATTCGTCGTGCTGTGCAGCAACTGGGAATGGAATACTTTGAAGGTATTGGGGAAGCGGCATTTTATGGGCCGAAACTCGACTTTATTTTCAGTGATGCCTTAGAAAGAGAATGGCAGTTGGGAACTGTACAGGTAGATTACAACTTGCCAGAACGCTTTGATTTAGAATATGTGGCAGAAGATGGCAGTCGTAAACGTCCAGTGATGATTCACCGTGCGCCGTTTGGCTCTTTAGAACGGCTAATTGGGATATTGATTGAAGAATATGCGGGAGATTTCCCCTTATGGTTAGCACCAGTGCAAGCAAGATTGTTACCTGTGGGTGAAGCACAGTTAGACTTTACCAAAGATGTGGCAGCAAAGATGCGCGCTGCGGGCATTCGTGCGGAAGTTGATACAAGTGGCGATCGCTTGGGTAAATTGATTCGCAACGCCGAAAAGGATAAAATCCCTGTAATGGCAGTTATCGGTGCAAAGGAAGTCGAAACCAACACCTTAAGCATTCGCACCCGTGCTTCTGGAGAATTGGGAGCTATCCCTGTGGATGAGGTGATCGATAAAATGAAAACAGCGATCGCTAAATTCGAGAACTTTTAGCAATTAAACTCTCCCCCTGCCCCTGGCTGATAGGTGTAGGGGTGTAGGGGTTTAGGGGTGTAGGGGTGTAGGGGTGTAGGGGTTTAGGGGTTTAGGGGTTTAGGGGTGTAGGGGTTTAGGGGTGTAAGGGTTTAGGGGTGTAAGGGTTTAGGGGTGTAAGGGTTTAGGGGTGTAGGGGTTTAGGGGTGTAAGGGTGTAGGGGTAGGGTGTTATCATCGGTGAGCCAAATTCAATAAGTAATAAGTAATAAATCATGGGTATTTACTCATTACTCATTACTCATTACTCATTACTCATTACTCATTACTCATTACTCATTACTCATTACTCATTACTCATTACTCATTACTCATTACTTAAAGAAGAAAAGGATTGTGCATGAATTTTTCACCCCAAAAAAGGTACACAGTCAACAGCCTGCCCCCTGCTTCCTACCTATCCCCAGCTTGGTTATCTGAAAGCTTGTCGTTTTTCTGAGGTGGTACTTTTGCTGGTTGGTTATCAGTTGCAGAATTTTGCTTAACTTCCACTGTCGGCACTACTACAGAAGAATCTGTGTTTTTGGATTCTGTAGCGGGTACAGTTGGCACTACCACAGGTTTAGGTTGTTTCTCACTGGGGGAGGGGGTAGAACTTTGGCTATCGGAGGATGGGGAAGTTTTACCAGAGTTGGCGGGGTTAGCTTTGCGAGAGGAGCGAATTTTCCTCAGTTTCTCTACTAGGGATGGTGAAGTTGTTGTCTGGGGTGAAACAGGAGATTTTTCTCTATTGCTGTTGGCGGATGCTTCTGTGTTGGGTTCTGGTGATGGTTGTGTAGCCGGGGTGTTGGTACTTGCAGGTGCTGTCTCTTGTTGTGGTAGTCTACGTCTCCGTCTTCTGTAATTAGAAACAGGTGCAGTTTCTCTAGAATCAACGGTGGTAGAGTTTTGGATATTGTTATTTTCTTCGGGTGATGTCAGAGTAGTATTTTTACCTGCCGGTGCGATGGGGCGTTCTTCAAATAATGGCTTTGAGGGTGATTTTGGCTGAGAACCAGAAAAAAGGTTGGTAATGCCAAAACCAGCACTAGCAGCAATTGCCGCTACACCAACACCTAAAATCACCTTAGAACCAGCCAACTTCTGAGCTAGAACTGTGAGGTTTGGCAGTGGGGAAGTTTTCTTGATAGGGCTGAAGATATTACCCTTAGCTGCATTTTCTAATTGATGAACAGATAAATCAATTGTCGGGATGGCATGGGTGGGGATAACTTGCGGTGCTACATTCACACCACTACCTGGTAGGAGTTGTAGCCACTCAGCCACGGTGGCGGGACGAAATCGAGATTCTACAGCCATGCCACGCATGACAGCTTGATTGACGGCTGCACTCAGATGGGGTTGTAGTTCGCGGGGGGCTGGCATTTGTTCGCGATCGCGTAATAATGCTGGTAAGGGTACTTGTCCGGTTAATAAGGCATATAAAGTAGCTGCCAAACCATACACATCTGTGGCGGGTGTACGCATCGCTTGGGTTAAATACTGCTCAATGGGTGAATAACCCTCAGATACTATCCCGGTGTGAGTTTGTCTCACACCATTATTAAATTCACGGGCAATCCCAAAGTCAATTAGGATAACTTCCTGAGTGCCTTGACGCAGAATAATATTGTCTGGTTTGATGTCTCGGTGCAGTAAACCATTGCTGTGAACTACCTGCAATGCTGCGCCAATTTGGCGGATGTAATGAATAGCTGTGGCTTCCGGTAAAGGTATTCCTGGCAAGATAAAAGCTTCTCCCAAGGTTTCCCCAGGAATATATTCCATCACCATGTAAGGTAAGCCATCTTCTACAAAAAAGTCGCTGACTCTGACAATATTAGGATGGACACAGGTTGCTAACCTTCTGGCTTCATCTTGGAATTGTTGCTCGAACTTGGCAAAATCAGGATGTTGTCGCAGTTTTTCATTAATTGTTTTCATCACTACCTCTTGTCCTAAGTAGTGATGAGTAGCTTTAAACGTGATGCCAAAGCCACCACGTCCAATTTCTTGGTTGAGGGTGTATTTCCCGCCCTGCAAAGTTTTGCCTGCTGCTAACATAGAGAGTTTTGCTTCCTGAGTCCTGATTCCGCAATAAGAATACGGTACTGGTTTCTAGTGATCGGGAGACTACCAAAGAAAAAGTCTGTCCATTACTAATTGTATTAGTTAGCTAGCTTTCAGCTTGGCTACAATCACGGACAATTAATTTTTGGGGTATCCCGCCATAGTCAAACCCTCCTGTGGCTGACTGTAGTCTTCCTTTAATAATACAGTAGGGGAAAAATCATCACCATCTAAAACAAAATCTGCCAGATTATATAAAGATTTAGTAAATCTAGTAGCAGAGCAACAATTACTTTGATACGTCGATTAGAACTGATGGGACGACGAGCAACCAGTAACCGCAGCAGTAGCCACAGGGAATAAAGTTGGATGGGGAGGAAAAGTAAAAGTAAACCAATTATGGCTGTGCGAAATGCCCTATCTGCGGTTGCATCTGCCCAGGATATGGTTTCGATATCATCATCTTCTAGCCATTCATCTGGGGAGTCTTCTATCTCGAACTCAGAACCAACTAAAATCTGTTTGGCTTGTTCTAAATCTGTTTGTTTAACTTGTAATTTAATCCAACCGACGGCTACTGTGAGATGCCATGCCATGTTGACTGTAGATTCATTAGCTAAGTAGCATGGAATACCTTCAGATTCTAATAGCTGCTTGGCTAGATTGGCATCAACATAGCTACTAAAAGTAGATACAGTGACAAAATTATTCACCATGCCGTTGTGAGGATATTGAATCCAGCAAGATTTATTCTGTGATTGAGTATACGTGTAAATGAGTAATTTTAATTGATCCCGAAATAAATTAAAATAATTTACCTCAGTAAATACGGTGTAGTTTTAATTATTTAAATTGGCTATTAACAGTGCAAAAAAATTGTAGTAAGGAAACCCACAACAACATCTATCTTGAGTTTTTGAGATTAATGTTGGGTTGCGCTGTGCTTAACCCAACCTACGATCTGCGTTCTTTCAGGGGATAATTGGCTATTGTCCTAATTCGTTAATATTATTCATGACTTGCTGGTATAAATCATTATTGTTTTGTTTTTGAAAGATTTCTGCGGCTTTTTGCAAGTCTTGTAAAGCTGCTTGTTTGTCACCTTGAGCAGCACGAGCGTTACCTCGATTGTTGTAAGCAGGGGCAAAGTTGGGATTAAGGCGAATGGCTTGGTTATAGTCGCTGATTGCTCCTTGTGTATCACCTTGGGCGGCGCGGGCATTACCTCGGTTATTGTAGGCAATGGCATATCTGGGATTGAGGCGAATGGCTTGGTTAAAGTCTTCTATTGAGCCGCTTTTATCTCCCTGCACAGAAAGAGCATTACCACGATTGTTATAGGCTTCAGCGTAATTAGGGGAGAGGCGAATGGCTTCGTTATAATCTGCGATCGCACCAGCTTGATCTCCGAGAGAGGCGCGGGCATTTCCCCGACTGTTGAAGGCTTCGGCATCGTTGGGAGAAAGGCGGATGGCTTCGTTGTAGTCGGCGATCGCTTTTTGTTTGTCGCCTGAATCAAAGTAGGCTAGTCCTCGTCCTCTGTAGGCTGCACCATAGTCAGAATCTAGGCTTAGAGCTTTATTATAAGCGGCGATCGCTGCTTGTAAATTACCTTGGGCGTGCTGTCTTTGTCCCTCAAGATAAGCTAATCCTGCTTGAGAGTTTTTCGCTGCTCGACGGCTAGGAGTATTGACTCCTATTTCTGTCACTAACACATCTTTGTTGTTACTACAAGAAACAATGGTAATTGCGCTCAGTGCAGTCAAAACGCCTATGGTCAATATTTTAGTTAACTTCACCTGCCTTTGCTCCAATAACCGCAGTTTTATCAGTCGCTCTCAATCGCCGTCACAACTCAATTCAATGTTTAAGAATTACTATTGCGATGTACCCAGCTAATAGACGCGCTTACCTCCTTTCCTCTAGGTTTAATTAACAGTAGTCTGCTTGCACAACCGGGAATTTTAGGAAATAAATTTTGTTGTTATTTATTATACTTTTGCCAAATGTATTTAATTATATATCTGAGCAACCTGCTAAATAATTACCCATTTTCCTATTCTTAATCTGCATCATCATCTACCTTTTTGGAAGTCAAGCGGTAAGATTGATTGATTTCTATATCTACAGATAACTGTTCGAGATTTTCTCCTAAATCTTTTTGCATTTTCTGAGTGAGTGTCACCGGAAAATCTAAACTAATATCTTGATTTTGTATTAGTCTAGCCAGTTCTGTAAACTGTACTTTTACCACTTTGCGCTCGTAACTAGTGAGTTTACAAAAAGCTGTTTCCGCTACATTTTGCGCTTGCATGGCTTTTTTTAACCGCTCTTGTAGATGCTCATATTCAGAGTTTAACAGTTTCCATGCTTCGGTAACTTCAGCCAGTTGTGTACTGATCACTGTTAAATCTTCTGATATGGGGTCTGGGTTACTTGCTAATTGCAATTCTAACAAATTCTGATGGATTTGAGCAAGATAAATACAGTCTAAATAAGCATATTCTATTTGTGCATCACTGAGTGGTCTTTGTCCCCAATCGCTACTTTGTGCTTGTTTATCAACATAGTTAAAATTACATAATTCTGTTGCTAAAGTTTGCAATTTATAATTAGGTAATGGGAGGAGGTAGTAGGGAATTGTTTTAGCTAATTCTAAAGTGCAAGTGATATTTTTAGCTTGTTTATTGCCCAAGAATTTTAGATCATAACTAGCGTTATGAAAGACTTTTTCAATGGCTGGATTGCACATTACTTGCTCAATAAACTCAGCGACTAGATCAGGTTGATTCAGGACATCTAAAAGGTAAACGCGATCGCCTGTCATATCGTCAGGATCATCTAATACCTGAATCAGTGATAATCTAGGATGACGACTTTTATATTCTGCTACTTCTGTATCTATCCACAGAGTAGTAGATTGAGTATATTCGGCAACTTTGGCACGAATTGCACCCGCAGCACTCAAGTATGGCATTGGTCAATATTTCCTGAAATTTGGGTTACAATTTCCCAAATTAACATTTTGCTGATACCTTGTGCTGCAAGGGTAAGGGAGTTCCCAGTAATACCAAGTTGCAGTCAAAGATAGTAACGTGGGGTGGGGAGTGTGGGGTGTATGGGAAGTGTGGGGTGTATGGGAAGTGTGGGGAGTGTGGGGTGTGTGGGGTGTGTGGGAAGTGTGGGGTGTGTGGGAAGTGTGGGGAGTGTGGGGTGTAGGAATACTATTTCTGAAAGCAACTTAGTATAAATAAATGTCCAATCGCTGGTAGATAGGGGAACAGGGAGAGAAAGAAACCTGGTAATCTAATTTTTGGATATCCTTAACAAAGTTGCTAACTTTTAGGAGTTAGGGAAGCAGAGGAAGTTGGACTAACTAATTTCTGTGTTTTCTCTTTTAAGGCAGTCAAGCAGCGATAAGTTTTACGCACAAAATTAAGTATAAAGTAAGGAATCCTCAACCGGAGTGGTGAAAGAATGGGACGATAGAGCCAGTAGTAGCCTAGCTTGAGATTATCCCATTTAGAACATTTTTCTTGATGGAGAAAGTCAGAAATATCTACTACTAACCCTCTCCCTTCATACATCATGACGTTGCGCCCGTGAACATCGTGGGGGTAAAGTCCTTGCTGACGAGCATAATCTAGAGCTTCATCGATATCATGAATTACTTGCTTAGGGATACGCAAACCCCGTTGGATGCAGTCGTATAATGTCACCCCATATAATCGTTTGAGAACTAAGCAACCGTCTTTTGCATATAAACATTCTGAAAATGCGGGGTGAGAACCGAGACGGCGATACACTTCTACTTCTTCGTCAAATCCTGCTCTTCCCGGTGCATAAATTTTGACTACTACATCTTGATATTCAGGGTGATTAACTACTGCCGCATAGTTACCTCTACCAATCAATTGCCAAGGATGGGGAAGATAGCGCACTTCTACGGGATCGTGGGGGTTGACACTTTCGACTTTAAAATCAGGTAATAACTCTTGATGAATACTTGCAATCAGTCGATGTATATGCTCATTCATACTAGTTTCGGCTGTTGTGAAGTAAATGAAGCCGTCGGTATTGATCAGTATATTTCATCTCATGACCAAACTAGATTTACATTTATTGAATGAGAACAATACATCTATCGAGTTCTTTTATTCAAGCCAAAAGTCTTGCTACTGATACCTGCATAGCGGCAAACGCCAACGGTGTAATATATCCCTCGGCAATAGTTTGTACTGATTTGTACTGACCATTTTCAGGTTCTCGAAATACAATTATTTGCTTGCTAGACAAATTTAAAACCCAATATTCAGGTATTTTGGCATGAGCATAAATGGCAGCTTTGAGTTCTAAATCTTTTTTTAAACTCGTGTTAGCAACTTCAATCAGCCAAAAGATATCTTGTGGCTGAGGATGACGTTCATTGTAGGTAGATTCAGGCGATCGCACAATGGCAATGTCTGGTTCTGGTTCAGAGTCAGATAGGGTGATTGGCCCGTTGAAGCGGACATCTGCTAAACCAATCAATAATTCCTCTAGATATTTTGCACCTCGCTTGGCGGTGTTGTAATGGATTGGCGTTTCTGGACTCATTTCCACAATTTCCCCTGCTAACAATTCTACGGGGCGATCGCGCAAAATTCCTGCTGCAATCATCCGGTGATAGTCATCCACAGACCATTTAGCTAGTGTCTTCATAGCAGAAATAAAAAATATGCCAGTTGCGTAAGTCCTAAGATAAATTTATATTATGCTAATTGCTCAGGATATAAGTAAAAGTTGCATTGATAATTTTATTCCCAATATTCGGAAATAAATACCATGACAAGCAAAAATCATTGAATTATCCCAATTCAAATTGTGAATATTTTGATAAGGTAACACATATATGGATGTAAGATTATGACCCAATCTTTGCCAAAATTACTGACATTGGATGAATTTATCGAATGGTATCCCAACGATGGTAAACGCTATGAATTACGTAACGGAGTAATTTTTGAAATGCCCCCTCCCACCGGAGAACATGAAAAAGTCATAGCATTTTTGTCACGTAAATTAACGGTGGAGTTTGATCGTCTGAATTTACCCTACGGTATTCCCAAAACTGCATTCGTCAAAACTCCTAGTGCTGAATCTGCTTATTCACCCGATGTCTTGTTATTAAATCTAGACAACCTCCGCAACGAACCGCTTTTTCACTCATCTTCAACAGTCAGCCAAGCTGTATCTGTGCCTTTAGTGGTTGAGGTTGTATCGACTAACTGGCGAGATGATTACTACAACAAATTTAGGGATTATGAGGAAATGGGCATTCCTGAATATTGGATTGCTGATTATGCTGCTTTGGGAGGTAGGAAATTTATCGGTAATCCCAAACAACCTACTATTTTTGTCTGTAATTTAGTTGATGGTGAATATCAAATGACTCCGTTTCAAGGTAACACAGCGATTAAATCACCTACCTTCCCCCAATTAACTTTAACCGCACAGCAGATTTTTGATGCTGCTAACTAACCCACATCACCAAAATAAAATCATGAGCTTTCGCATATTCCCAAATCAATAAATCATCACTTTGGGTAAGTCCGAGTAATTTTACGTGTGTTGAATTTGGATAAATGTCCGCAATTTGAGCAATAATTCTGTCAGAAAGTTTTTCGTCTAGAAGTAGTTTCACAGTGATGCTACAAATAATTTTCTCTCGCGGTCAGCAGCAAAAGCCAAACAAGCTTTGATATCTTCAGATGTAAGTTCAGAAAAGTCTTCTAAAATTTCTGTCTGTGTCAAGTCGCTTCGCTCCAATTCAAAATTCAAAATAATTTGTTTTCTTCATTTTGAATTTTGAATTTTGCATTTTGAATTTAAAAAAGGTCATAGCTCTAAGGAAGTACTGTAGAGACGTTGCATGCAACGTCTCTACATCATTTATTTGGCGCAACTTCATAGAGAATTGGTATAACTGTATCAAGAATACTAATTATCTCTTACTCTTTCGCAATACATTTGTTTATGCCTGAAGTAATTGAAATACCTGTAGAACTTACCCATTTTCAACTACCAAATGCGGTTCAAGAACGTCTGCAATTTTTGCTAGATAGACAGGATGCAGGTGAGGAATTGACCCAGGCAGAGCGTCAAGAAGCAGAAGGATTGGTTGAGTTAGCTGAGTTTTTATCTCTATTACTAATTCGTAATTCGTAATTCGTAATTAAACCGAGGTGGAACGCCGGACTTCTATAAGTTGTAACGTTACGGGTGGGGTCTAAATCCCCATCCGTAACGTAATTACGAATTAGTAACTACGAATTACGAATTGTTAATTACCCTTGAGTTGTGCTTGGGGATGGCGGTAAGATAACTTTCTTTGCTAAACCTAGCGTTTGTAAAAGCTTAATGCTCCACCAAGTAACATCAATCTCCCACCACTGAAAACCGGCTTTAGCTACGTGGGGGTAGGTGTGATGGTTGTTGTGCCAGCCTTCGCCGTAGGTAACGATAGATACCCACCAGAGATTACGGGCATTGTCATCAGCATCAAAGGTGCGATAACCCCACATATGGGTGGCAGAGTTGACAAACCATGTACAATGCCACAGTAATACGGCTCTGAGAAACATCCCGTAGAAGACAAACGGCCATCCTCCTAAGACGTAAAGCAGCAATCCCAGAGGAATTTGTAATAGGAGAAAATAGCGGTCTAACCAGCGATAAAAAGGTTGTCTGGCTAAATCAGGTGCGTATTTGTAATAGGTTTCACTATCAAAGAACTCAAAACGGGGATATAAAATCCACAACATATGACTCCACCAAAACCCGCGCTTGGCGGAGTAGGGGTCTAATTTGATGTCTTCTGTGTGGGCGTGGTGTTGGCGGTGTCCTCCCACCCAAAAAATTGGCCCTCCTTGGAGAGCTAATGCACCGATGAGAGCGATCGCATATTCTAACCACTTGGGTACTTGAAAACTCTTATGGCTCAGTAAGCGGTGATATCCCAAACAGATACCAATACTACCAAATAACCAGTGCAGAAATAATAGCAAACCCAATGCTGACCAGGAGAAAAACCAAGGGGCTAATAATGCTAAGGCATGAATTGTTCCAAAAAATGCCACATTTATCCATCTGAGACGTAGTGATTCTTTTCCCTCAGAGGTGAACGCCAGATTTTTTGCGGTCATAAAAATTCCTATTGACTGTTTCTGTAGCAATTTGCTCTTGGATCTGGTGCATTCATCGCCAAAAAGGCATTCACCCACTTGGCATTTATTTCGTTACAGTAGACTAGAGCAAGTATCACTTACATTTGGTATGCTAACAAATCGCCGATTTTTATGCAAGTACCACTTGCATTTTATTTATGACACCTCAACCTTTATCTACTCGTCAACGTTTGATTCAGGCGGCTTTAGAGTTGTTTACGGCTCAAGGAGTTAGTGCTACCACCACTCGTCAAATTGCAGAAAAAGCAGCCGTGAATGAAGTGACGTTATTTCGCAATTTTGGCAATAAACACGGATTATTGTTAGCTGTTCTAGAAGAATCGGCAGCGTTTACAAATTTAGGTGAATCTCTAGTCAGTCGGGCTACTCCTCCGGGGGATGTCTATCAAGCCTTAAAAGATTATGCAAGTGACACTTTACAGGCTTTGGAAAGAATGCCGGAGTTGGTGCGTTCTGTGGTAGGGGAAGCTGATCAATTTCCGGCGGAAAATCGTCGTGCTTTGGGAAGAGGATTAACGGAGGCTAATCGCTACGTCGCCCAATATTTAGTGACGATTATTCAACACGGCGATTTAAATACTTATTTACCAGCTGAAAAATTAGCTAGTTTACTCAATGGCATGATTTTGGGTTATGCGGTGATTGAATTTACTAGTGAATTTCATGAACTCTGGGAAAGTCGGGATGATTTTTTAGAGAATTTAGTGGAGTTATTTTTGCGGGGTGCGTTGTCATCAGGGACAACTAACTTATTAACTAGCCTCAACACCCATGAAATAGCTGATTTACCTGCGGTTTTAGTGCATGAAATTCTCAGACAAGCCAAAAGGACAGGATTGCAGGATTATGCGATCGCTTATTTATTATTTGCGGCTGGTTTATCCCCCACAGAAATAGTCAATTTGCAGCGAAATCAGCAAGTTTATGATCCTCAAAGTCACTTACTGCAAATTACCACCCCTGGATATGTTCGACAAGTACCTGTTAATCAGTGGATTTTAGGTAAACGCTATGGTTCTTATACGAATAATCCTTTGATTAAATGGCTTAAAAGTCGCAAAGATAGCCAAACAGCGATGTTTTTGGGTGCAGCAGGTACACCCATGACTGAATCTGAGGTGTTGACACATTGGCAAACATGGACGCAAGGATTATTAACACCCCAAGGGAAAACCCCAGAAATCGCTCAAGCGCAACACACTTGGCGTGTAGAAATGCTGATGCGGGGAATGAGTTTAGAAAATTTGAGTATTTTGACGGGTTGCGATCGCATTCAATTACAACCCTATGCTTATAGAGCTAAAGAAAAAGCCGCTTTAGAGCAAGCCACTAAGTTAGATCAAAAGCCTGTGTAATTAAGAGGGTTTGAGTGTTTGGCTAAACTAAACCTTCCCAGGTAAGAAGTAATTTTTATTACTTATTTGTGAGCGATGTCACTTTAATGTCTGTCTGTGTGTAGTAGTTTTATCAATGGCTCAAGAGAGAAACTGACTGGAAATTAACGCTGGCTGAATTTTTGCATACTTTTATTCAGAAAATTCACATCAAGTTATGGTATGGATCAATTTTAAGAAGATAAAACATATCTTTACTAAAATTAATTCAGTAAGTCCTCTCCGTATTTTGGAGTTAACAGCGCACGCAAAAACACTAACACACAAAGAGTATTGCTATGAGCAGAAAAGTTAGGAAAATCTTCAAGCAATCTGGCGTAATTCCTTACAGAGTCAGAAATGGTAGAGTGGAAATACTACTAGTGACGACACGCGATCGCCAGCGTTGGGTAATGCCTAAAGGTGGAATTGTCAAGGGTATGACTCCACCGTCTTCAGCTGCTAAAGAAGCTTGGGAAGAAGCTGGAGTAATTGGGCGAGTGGAAGCAAATAAATTAGGTAGTTATAAATATCGCAAACGCGGTAAAACTTACCAGGTAAAAATGTATTTATTACCAGTGGAGATAGTTAGCAGTAATTACCCAGAAGCTAGTACAAGATATCGACGCTGGCTAGATGCAAAACAAGCTATGAAGTTGATCAAAAAAGCATCTCTCAAACGCATTCTCAAAGGAATTATTCAGGCAAAATCAAGAATAGGCGTTTCCTAGAAAGAATATCCCTGTTACAACACGGAAAAATGCCAGTATTTTCCTCATTACTGTCGGAATATGTTCGATATCAGGGTTATCTTCTAAAGTTAAGGTTAAATTTGTTATTTAAAACTTAAATTATTCTCAATAAATGTGGCTACAATAGCACGAGGTTATAGCCTCAGAGGTATACTACTAAGTCCTTACTGATGGAGAATCAGAGCCAAAATTTTGTAACTCCTGAGACTATCTAGAGATGGATGTCAAGTAAAGGATTATACACTGCTAAAAAGAAAATACTTCTGTCTGCGTTAATTCTGTAGCATTTGTAATATTTTTATGACTTCTCGGATTCGTTTTTTGATGTGCGCTCCTGACCACTATGATGTAGATTATGTGATTAATCCCTGGATGGAAGGGAATATCCACAAATCATCACGCGATCGCGCGGTGGAACAGTGGCAAGGACTACACCAAATTTTGAAGGAACACGCAATTGTGGATTTGGTGACACCGGAAAAAGGCTGGCCAGATATGGTTTTCACAGCTAACGCCGGGTTAGTCTTGGGTAAAAATGTAGTTTTAAGTCGCTTTTTACACAAGGAGCGGCAGGGAGAAGAACCATATTTTAAACAATGGTTTGAAGGTAATGGTTACACCGTTTATGAATTACCGAAAGATTTACCCTTTGAAGGCGCAGGCGATGCACTTCTAGATAGAGAAGGGCGTTGGCTGTGGGCTGGTTACGGTTTCCGTTCAGAATTAGATTCTCATCCATATCTGGCTAAATGGCTCGATATAGATGTGTTATCCCTGCGATTAATTGATGAGCGTTTCTATCATTTAGATACTTGTTTTTGTCCTTTAGCTAACGGCTATTTACTTTATTATCCTGGCGCGTTTGATTCCTACTCTAACCGCTTAATTGAAATGCGGGTTGCAGCCGAAAAGCGGATTGCTATAGCGGAAGCCGATGCTGTGAACTTCGCTTGTAATGCGGTGAATGTAGAGAGCATCGTAATTATGAATAAAGCCAGCGAGGGTTTAAAGTCGCGTTTAGCAGCCGTTGGTTTCCAGGTTTTAGAAACACAGCTTACCGAATTTCTCAAAGCTGGTGGTGCGGCGAAATGTTTGACTTTGCGTGTCACTGAACCAGTACAGGCGGAAGTTCACGCTAATGTTTCAGTCGAAAGTCGGATTATTCGCTTAGAAGGGCATTTACTCGACTCTGGCTTGATTAACCGCGCTTTGGATATGATCGTTGATACTGGCGGTAGTTTCCAAGTGCTGAATTTCAACTTGGGTGAACAACGCCAAAGCACCTCCGCCGCAGAAGTGAAAGTTTCCGCACCTTCTCACGAGGTGATGGAAGAAATCATTTCCCAATTGATTGATTTAGGTGCGGTAGACTTACCACAAGATGAGCGAGATGTCAAGCTTGAACCTGTGCTTCAAGATGGTGTCGCCCCTGATGATTTCTACGTCAGTACGATTTATCCTACCGAAGTCCGAATTAATGGGGAGTGGGTGAAGGTACAAAATCAACGGATGGACGGCGCGATCGCTATTACTCAAACTCCCAATGGCTTACTAGCACGGTGTAAAATCTTACGTGATTTAGAAGTAGGGGAACAGGTAGTAGTAGATGTGCAAGGTATCCGCACCATCCGTAAAACCGAATCACGGGAACAACGCAATGCCCAAGAGTTCAGCTTTATGTCGGCGGGTGTTTCCAGTGAACGCCGGGTAGAATTGGTGGTGGAACAAGTCGCTTGGGAACTACGTAAAATTCGGGATGCTGGTGGTAAAGTAGTTGTCACTGCTGGGCCTGTGGTGATTCATACAGGCGGCGGCGAACATCTAGCACGGTTGATTCGGGAAGGTTATGTACAAGCACTGCTGGGTGGAAATGCGATCGCAGTTCACGACATCGAACAAAATATGATGGGTACATCCTTGGGTGTGGACATGAAGCGGGGTGTGGCTGTTAGAGGTGGACACCGCCACCACCTGAAGGTAATTAATACTGTGCGTCGTCATGGTAGTATTGCCAAGGCTGTAGAAGCAGGGGTAATTAGTAGCGGTGTGATGTATGAATGCGTCCGCAATCAAGTACCTTTTGTTCTGGCTGGTTCAATTCGGGATGATGGCCCTTTACCTGATACCCAAATGAATTTGATTGCAGCACAGCAGGAATACGCGCAACTTCTGGAAGGTGCGGAGATGATTTTAATGTTGTCATCCATGCTGCATTCTATTGGGGTAGGGAATATGACACCTGCTGGGGTGAAGATGGTTTGTGTGGATATTAACCCGGCTGTCGTGACTAAATTGAGCGATCGCGGTTCAATAGAATCAGTGGGTGTAGTTACAGATGTGGGTTTATTCCTCAGTTTGTTGGTGCAGCAGTTGGATAAGTTGACTAGTCCTTATCGCGCAGTGGTAGGTTAGGAAGAGTTTCGCGCATTCGCCGCCAGGCGTTCCGCTTGCGGTAGGCGCAGAGGCGCAAAGGTAAGAGCGCAAAAGGTAGGGTGGGCGATGTCCACTCTACTTTTTTTGGTATATCTAAAATGTAGGCTGTGTGAGGTTGAGAAAATCTAGCTATGCAAAAAACTATTTCGGTAACTGAGTCACAGTTTTTCAAGAATATTAACTGGGTGAGTTTCATTGCTGACTTTATGTTAGTCGGTATGGTTTTCGGCCCTCCGGTTGCTCCTTTTTTGGCTGCTTCTGGAGTTTGGTTACTTGGGGGTATTGCGGACATCATTTATTTCATGGGTAATCATGTCTGTCCCCAACCAGATATGGGTTTAGATTTAGCACCTCCATTTATCATGGCTGTGTGTATGCGCTGTTATGGTACTGTCACAGGATTGTTAATTACTCGCTTGCTGTATGCTGTGACTGGTGGTAAAGGATTTTATTGGCTGAGTCAATACGGTTGGAATGGTGCGGCTTTAGCTAGTGTGTTGATGATGGCTTATCCTCTGGAATTAGCAGCGCAGGTTTTTGGCTTGTGGGATTTTAATAATTATTTAGTCACACCCTTTGGTTTAATTACAGGTTTGGCTTGGGGTTTGTTTATGATGCCATTTTTACATGGTTGGCAGCGTGGTTAAACTAACAAATTAGCCTCATGAAAACCGACTCTATTTTTTATCAGCTATTTCAGAACTTTCCCCATATATTCTTTGAATTGATTGGTGCATCATCTATTCCAGGTGATGCTTATAAATTCACATCAGTTGAAATTAAGCAAACTGCTTTTCGGATTGATGGTCTATTTTTACCATCTCTTGATTCTGCCAATCAACCTATATATTTTGTAGAAGTTCAATTTCAATCTGATCCTAGATTTTATTCGCGTTTTTTTAGCGAAATATTTCTGTATCTACGTCAACATGATTTACCTAATGATTGGCGTGCTGTTGTACTTTATCCTCAACGAAGTTTAGATCCAGACGTACCCATTCATTATCGTGGTTTGTTGTTGAGTCAGCAAATACAGCGTATCTATCTAGATGAGCTAAGTGAAAATGCTGATAGTTCTATAGGTATTGGTGTAGTGAAATTAGTTGTAGAGTCAGAAATAACAGCAGTTAAATTGGCAAGACAATTAATCAAAAAAGCTAGACAAGAAATTTTTGATGACAGGATTCAAAGCAAAGTTATAGAATTAATAGAGACAATAATTTTCTATAAATTTCCACAGAAAAACCGACAGGAGATAGCAGAAATGTTTGGATTAAGCGAATTGAAACAAACAAGAGTCTATCAAGAAATTAAAGCTGAAGCTTTGTTAGAAGCAGTACCCCGACTGTTGGCTTTAGGATTAACTTTGGAACAAGTTGCTGAAGCTTTAGATTTATCGGTTGAGCAGGTACAGGAAGCACAAACTCAGCAAACTCAAGAGAATAGCGAAGAATAAAACCTCTGTCGATTCTCTCTTGGTTTGTCACCCCTTAGAATTTTTTTATGGCTTTAGCCTAACGCACTGTCATATATACGTACTAATCTTGATTCTTAACAGAAACAAGTCCTATTCTACAAGAGCATAGCAAATCTTCGTATATTTCAAAAGCTTCTGTAGCCATTCAGTCACAAATATTACAAGCTTCTAAACCACTTAGTAATACCCTCTGCTAAAACTTTGACTAACTTTTTCTGTTCCTGGGGATTTGTTGCCTCTTCAAAGTCGTCAGGGTTGCTGATAAAACCTAATTCTAATAATACTGATGGTGCAGAATGGGGGCGAGTCAGTGCTAAATTCTGCCAATATAAACCATAAGAAGGCTTACCCAAATTATTAACTAGACGGTTGTGTAGTAAGACGGCTAGACTATGGGCTTGGGGATGATACCAATAGGTACTGACACCTCTGGTATTTTCCGCATCGCCATCATCGGGTAGAGAGCGATAGTGAAAGGTAAGAGCGATCGCAGGTTCTTCTTGATCTATAATTTTCTGACGTTCTCTAAGGGATATATCTCGATCATCTTCCCTAATCATCACTACATCTGCACCACGCTCCACTAACTCATCTCGCAATAACTTCGTAACTTGTAAATTCAAGTCTTTGGCTAACAAACCACTAGCCCCAGCCGCCCCCAATTCTGTACCACCATGCCCAGCATTGAGGACAATTTTCAATCCAGCTAAGGGTTTGTTACTTTGTTTTTGGGAAATTAACAACGACTCCAACCGATTCACGGTTTGATCTTGCGCCCCAGCTACTGTGTCAGTTAGTCCGAAATCTATGACAATTAATCCTATCAGTAGCAGCGCAAATTTCACCTCAATTCCTCTATTTTAGGTTAAATTTATTAATGCTAAGTTAATTTATATGTTTTCCAAAGATATAATAACACTGATTTGCAATCTTTAACCTATCTCAATCAAGATGCCGCAACACATTGCACCAAACAGTAGTTTCCAATTGATTGATGAAATCTTGAATCAACATGATATTGAAATTTTAAGTCTTAATCCATACAAAAGAACAATTACTAAGTTTGTCGAGTTAGAAGTTTTAATTAGAGATAGGATAACAAATCCTGAATTGATTGAGGTGGTGCAATTTTCTTTAGAAAGTATAGTTAGATCACAATTAAACAATTTCCCAGAAAATATCTTCTGGGATTTTGATTTCATGGTTAGTAGTATGTTGCATCAAGCTTTAAATGCAGAAGATGGTGCGATTGCTTTTTTGGAAATTTTTACTGATAAAATGGTTTTACTGACGGAGTTATTCGGAATTAATCGTGAAATCCGTTTCCGCTATGTTCATGATTTTGTGTATGGTTTTGATTGGGCAAGGTGGGTACAAAGAGATTCAAAACATCGGGCTGATGTAGAGCCTTTTAGTTTGATTTTTTTAGATTATTTGCTGAATAAGGCGGAGGAACTAATACAGCGCATTCGTCTTGGTAAATCTCTAGCTTATAAATTGTGTGGTAATGGGTTTCGCAATCCTTTTAATTTCTCCCGCGAACCAGAAGATGAATATCTTTTGTTAACTCATTTAGCTGAAGCTGGACTTATTCCTGTACCTGGGTGGGATTGGAATGCTTTTCCTATTTGGAATCAACCTTTTCAGGAAAGACGGGAACAATTAGCATTAGAGTTGAATATTCAACCCCAAAAACATTAATGAAAATTGCTGATTTAATTAGTTGGTTTGAAGCTTGGGCTAATCCGAGTTGGTGCGAAAGTTGGGATAATTGTGGTTGGCAAATTGAGCCTGGTGTTTTGCAAGAGTCGGCGAGGGTGTTGGTATGTTTAACACCAACTTTACCAGTCATGGCAGAAGCGATCGCTTTAAATGCTAATCTGATTTTCGCCCATCATCCGTTAATTTTTAGCCCCCCTAAGTCTTTTCGTACCGGTGAACCTATCGCGGAAATGATGCGGTTAGCTTTCACCCATAATATTGGTGTCTACACGGCGCACACCAATTTTGATCAAGTGGGTGATGGTACGGCTGACGTTTTGGCGCAAATCCTAGAACTGAAAGATGTTGCCCCCATTGTACCGACTCAACCCGGCTTAGGTTACGGACGGGTGGGATTATTAGCACCATTTTTGACGTTACAGGAATTACTCACCCTCATTCAAACTCGCCTCTCTCCCCCAGATTTAATTTTTTCCCCCAGTGCTGACTTACAGCAGAACATTTCTAAGGTGGCGGTGTTGGGGGGTTCAGGAGCTAGTTTTATTAGTGCAGTGGCGAAAACTGGCGCGCAAGCTTATCTAACGGCTGACTGTAAATTCCATCAATTTCAAGAAAGCCGCGATCGCCATCTGATTTTAATTGATGCTGGACATTATGCCACCGAACGCCCCGCCTGCGATCGCCTGGCACAAAAATTTCAGTCTTTAAATCTCGACTGGGTACAGCTAAGTACTAGGGATGAGGACTTCCGGCAGTTTTTTCAAGGTTAAGAGTAATGAGTAATGAGTAATAAGTAATGAGTAATAAGTAATGAGTAATGAGTAATGAGTAATGAGTAAATACCTATGACTTATTACTTGTTACTTAAAAGAATGCCCCATGCCCCATGCCCCATGCCCTACGTTGTGATACGGATCACAATTTTTTGTAATTAAAATCACAACGGTTGGTTGTTCTATATCAATTATGAAAAACACAAAATAGTCCAGACTGGTGGTGATAAATTGCGTACTCTACCAAAATCACGATGATTCGCGCACTTGTTGAATCTGCTTTTCAAACTGGATATCTTAGCGTTGAATCTGAGGGCTTACTGCATCAGGTATTAGCGACTAAATGCTATTCGCCAGAAGATTTAGCAGTTCTGGCGGATTTATATGATGCTGTGCATACGGGAAAAATTAAACGAGAGGGATCTTCCCAACTACTCATCGAGTCTCTGACGCAATACAAGTCTTGCCAATAGGGGTGAGTGCTGTTAATAGCAGCCTAGCATTTGGTTTTTGCTGTGTCGCTCCCCCAATTAACTGCCAATAACTCAAAACTATTAAATTTTTGTTGTTGAAAACCGTGAAGGTCAGCAAAATAATGAGTTAAGATCAAGTACGTAGGGGTAACAGTCAAGCCGAAGCCCCAGGCTTCTCAGCAATGCCAATGATTACAAGTAGGCAAATTGAACAACCGCAATCATCGCTTGTTTTGGAGTATTTATTATTACATAATGGTAGAAAGGACTTACCAGCCAATATTCAGCAGGTGAGGACAAGTACCGAATTTTCTTACTTCTATGAGGAAGTAGATATTCGCTAAATGACCCTGAAAGAGATAGAATCTTGGTGCAGTAACTACCAGTTTATGACCGAAAATTTCCCTAAATGCTCACAACTCATAGCAATTCCTTGGGTGAGGTCAACTGACACACTGATTCTGAACTGTGAAACTCACCTCCAAAGGGTTTCATTGACTTGGGGTAAAACCCAAATTTGGAAAAGTTTAACTACGTTGTTTAAAAAGGCAGAAGCAGTACATGCTACACCGCAAGATTTATCAACTGTGTTGTGATGGGCGGGAGGTATGCGTTTTCTTGCGGGACCAGCAACGCTGGATAGAACGCGCCCGCATCATCGACATAGAGGGAGATTTAGTCACCTTGCGCTATGAAACGGAAGAGGAAGACGAAGTTTGTTCTTGGGAGGAAATGGTTCGTCTCGAAAGCATTGGTGCTGTAACTCAAAAGTTAGCGTCAGTTCCACGCGGTAATGTCGAACCACTCATGACTGATGATTGTCCAGAAGCCGAGCGTATCCGCAACCACTATCCTGAGTCGAATCCTGAGTAACAGCAGCAAGTAGGAGGTAATATAATGTGAGTTCGACGAATTTAAAGAACCCCTCTCCAAACCTCTCCCCTGCAAGGAGAGAGGCTTAAAAACCTTAATCTTTCGTTGAGCTTTCCAAGATATTTAAGCCCCTCTCCGCGTCGGAGAGGGGTTGGGGAGAGGTCATTGAACTCACGTTAATATAACGTCTATTTTCTGATTTTTGTTTGTCGCTCCCTAACTACTGAACACTTACCAAATTCTCTATTTTAATCCTGAGTATGATATCATACTCAGGATTAATTATTTGTTGGCTATTCGCCATGTTCAAAAGCGGGACAGTAACCTTCTAGGGTGACGCGAAAGTTATATAAAGGAGAAGCTGGATTCCAACATCTTTGTCCTCTTTGGTGTCGGCAAGTACCACAGCAGTCAATATCGGGGGTAATATAGCGATCGCTATTTTGATTGAGTAGTTCTCTTTGAGTTAAACCCCTCAATACTAATTCTTCTCCTTGCCAACGGGCTTCAATTAAACCAGTGTCGGCAAATTGTCGCCATCGGGGATCGGTGGTAATGGTATCAGGTAGGGCAATGTTGATGAGTGTGTCTAATTCGCTGACTTCTCCTTCATAATTTGTTTCTGGGGCGGCTGGTTGTAAAAATGTATCGCCAATTGGCAGTTCTACCCGTGTACCCGCTAGGGGTGAATGGATATGATACCGATTTTGTAATTCTTCTAAACTGGTTAAGTCAGCTAAATAAGCCGTAGAACCATGCACGAAAACAACGTGTTGCGGGCGCAAATTATGAATTAACTGGGTAGTTCCAGGGCCATCGCTGTGCTGTGCTAGTAGATAGCTTTCAATGATTGTCGGTGCTATATACTTTTTTTTAACATTGACACCAATTTTCTCTGGCAACAAAATCAGCCAAGGGCCTGTGTCGGCTCGACAGTATTGACTAAAATCTGCTGTAATATCGGTGAGAATAATACAAGGGGATTTACCTACTTGATTGCGATGTTCTGATTGTAATCGCCGCACACGGGGACGAACTCTTTCATCCCAAAATAAGGGTTGATGGCGGGCAAAGTTTTGTACTGATGGCGGTAGATGGGGTAATAGTTCTAAGTAAGCATCACACCCTGTAGCAACAGCACCATCTACCCAAATATCTAAATCTCTACCTGTAAAATGATGATGAGAACGCAATAGCATTAATAGTTCTTGTCCCAAACCTAAAGCGGGTGTGGGTAGTAGAACTGAACAACCTTCAGCAATGGCGCGATTAATACGCTCGGCTAGTTGGTTTTCTTGGTTGCGGCGGTGGGGATGACGAGATGTGCCGTAAGTGCCTTCTACAATCAACACATTCACATCTGAACCCCGCAGTTCTTCTAAGCGCAATCCTTCTACTAACCGGGAGTTGGATAAGAAAAAATCTCCTGTGTACAGAACCTTGTAGGCTCGTTGTGCTGTGGTGTAGGTGAGGAGAATTGCTACAGCCCCCGGTAGATGTCCAGCCGGAAACATTTCGGCCACTAGCCCTTTTTGGAGTTCAATGGGGGATTTCAAGGGCAAGGACTGACAAAACTGGGGGATTTTCTCTTGCTCTAGCCAATTTAAAGGCAGTAATTTACTGGTTACTTCACTGCCATAGATCGGTAGATGAGGAAAGGTTTGATGTAATGATAATAAGCCTCTAGCGTGATCTGGGTGAGCATGAGTGACTAACACTAAATCTGCTGGTAGCTTTGAGGATTTAGTGAAGCTTTTTGTTAAGGGTGAAATATCTGCCAAACCACAGTCTAGCAGAATGCGGTGTGGCCCCATCCGCACTAACAAACATACTCCCTCATCATCGTGCTGAACACTGTAAGGGAAGCATTCTAATTCTATTGCTGTTTCCTCTGTGTCAATGCGGGAGGATGCCGATACATTATCCCTCATCCTTTCCTCCCCTCCCATCTCATTATCTTTGATATATCCCAAAAACCCAGGGTTTTAAGGGTTTTGGGTTTGTAGCCTAGGGGTAAGTTTGACAATGTGCCTCTCATCCCTAAGAATATGGATTTTTGATGGGGGAGGACACCTGTTACAAACCCTCATGACTTAGGAAATGCTGATAACGAGAAGCCCTGACGCTGGCAGCTTAGGGAATTTGCTTTTGGTGAGCTATCAATGAGCAGAGCCATTACCGTGATAGTTGTCGGAATCATAAAATCCATTTTTCGTGCCAAAAAATAGGCATGAAATCGTAAATATAACAGTTAACCCCACAAGAATCAGCTTTACATCCATTGGTTTATTACCCTCTCATCAAGTCTTCCTTATATTAATAGTGCGATTTTGGGTTCTAGCTGAATCGCTAGAAAATCTTTACTATGCTCGGTTGGGTTGGCTAATAAGTAGATTTACCTGATTCAGTCAAATTGTAAAACTTTTTAGATCCCCTGTCTATTAACGTTATATGCCTTTACAAAAGTTATTGGGAATGGGGAATGGGGAATGGGGAATGGGGCATGGGGCATTGGGCATTGGATAGTACTGAAACAATTTATGTATTTAATTAACATATGTGTCACTACTTACTTAATAAATTTAGAACTTAATATTTTAGCTTACTAATATTTAGTGTGCTTTTAGTTTTAAAGCTAAACATCTAAAAATTTAAATATTTAGATGTTTAAGTTTTTAGAAGTAAATTAAATGTCCAAATGTTTAGATGTGGGGTAAAATCTGGAAATTATTTGCGGTTCTAGAAAAAATGATTATTACGGTAGTGGCTTTCAAGGGTGGGGTGGGAAAGTCTACAACGGCCTTACATTTGGCTACATATTTCCAGAATCAAGCTGACACATTGTTAATAGATGGTGATTTAAACCGCAGTGCTTTAGATTGGTCAAATCGTGGTTCTTTGCCATTTAAGGTGGCTGATGAGCAACAGGGGGTAGATTTAGCTAGGTTCTATGAGCATATAGTCATTGACACCCCAGCCCGACCAAATACAGATGAGTTGAAAACTCTAGCTCAAGGATGTGATTTGTTAGTTATCCCTACTACCCCAGATGCGATCGCACTAGCGGCAACTTTGCAAATGGTAGATTTGCTGAATAAATTAAAAGTTAAGTATAAAATATTGCTGACTATTGTTCCACCTCATCCCAACAAGGCAGGGGACGAGGCGAGGACAACTCTATTAAATGCAGGACTACCTGTATTTACCTCTGGGATTCGTCGCTTGGCTGTATTCCAACGTGCTGCTTTAGAAGGTGTGCCTGTGAATGCTCTCAAGGACTCTTACGCTCAAATTGCTTGGAGGTGCTATTTGGAGGTGGGGAAGGAGATATTTACTCACATTTTGCACCTCGGTTAAAAACCGGGTTTCTGAACGAAAGATTAAGGTTTTAAGCTGAGGGATTTGCAAGAAACCCGGTTTTTTAGGGCTTTTTAGGGCTTGTTGAGACGTAATCGTAATTCCGCTATGCGGAAGTAACTATATTGAAAAGTTGGTGTTACTTTGAATAATAAGAAGAAAACTAGTCGTTTTGATGATTTAATTGAGGCTGCCCGCAGTCGTCAACAGCGAGATCAGTTACCGTCAACGTCAGATAATCTTGGTTCTGTGACTAAAAGTACTGACCCCGCTTATACTCGTACAACTATCTATTTACCTAAACAACTCCATCGTCAATTTAAGGCTGCTGCTGTGGCTCAGGAACGCCAGATGAGTGATATTGTGGCGGAGTTGGTTGAGCAGTGGTTGGGGAAGATGGGGAATGAATAATCTGTTGATAGTTGACTGGGCATTGGGCGTATCAATTCAAAATTCAAAATTCAAAATTCAAAAGTTTTTCTGCCTCTGCTCCCTTGTCTACCTTGTCTCCCCCTGCTCCCTGCCCCCTGCCCCCTGCCCCCTTTCCTCTTGAGTAACTACAGAACAATTTCTTGCCCTTTTTCGGTGAAGCGTACTTCTTTAATCTGCCACTGGGAATTACTGGTGAGGGTTTTGCGGATGCTACTAAATAAAGCAAATTGTTCGCATCCAGATAAAGATGTAAATTGACGTTTAGATTGGGGTGAGAGTCTTAAGTCAATTGTGGCAATGCCATTGTTGACTCGAACACGATAACCAGAAAGGTTAAAGTCGGCTGTGTCTTGTGCTTCGATAATTTTGCCGACGGCACTAGTTAGGGGTTCTGTGGCTGATACGTTTGCTTTCTGGGGGACAAGTTCCTGACATTGGGCATCACTTGTATATAAGGTGACATTTACAGTCTTGCCAGAGATGGCTTTTGAGGTGTCAGTGGGAGACTCGGTATTATTGGGTTTGGCTCTGAGTTGAGCCATGCTTTCGTTTGGTGCGGGAGTGCTGGTTTGTTTTGGGTTGTCAGCACAGCTGCTAGTGGTAACGGCGATCGCTACAATAATTACTGGTAAAAGACACCTGGGAGTCATAATGCAAAAGTTTGGTTGTGTATCTTTCTCTTACCTTCACTCTTATAGATATCACTTCCGTATAAAATTACAACAATTTTTTAGGTAAACTTAAGCTATTGATTATTATATATTAAGCAAAAATAAATTTATTGTAGGATCTGTGAGGTGCGTTTTTTCAAGGTCATATGCCAGGTAAAAAACTGTTCTACACCCTGAATATAAGGCTAGATAACTTACCCTACTTCCCACAATTCTCCACCCTAGGAACAATAATAATCAAGAGCGAACCCCTGCCCCCTGCACCCTAATTTTGAATTTTGAATTTTGAATTTTGAATTAATTAAGCCCCCTGCCTTATATTATGTCTGTAACTAGTTTTGATCCTCGTAATTCTGAATGGCAAGGTACACCCATTGATAAGTGGGAAGCCGCTCAATGGAAGCAATGGAAGGCTAAATCTCCATCTGCTGATCAACAAGCTAAGTTAGAGCGGGAATATTTGAGAATTAAATACGCTATTCAACAGGCTAATACAGCCCTGAGTTTAGATAGAGTTAAAGTTAAATTAAAACTGACTAGTCCTAAAACTATCGGTTTGCAGGGTACTTTTCCTTGTAGACCTGGTGATGTTGGTAAACATGGTAGTCCTAATAAACAATATACTATTTCTTGTGGTTTTACTGCTAATGATGCTGGGGTAAAGATGGCAGTATTAAAGGCACGGGAGTTAGATTTATTATTAATAACTAAACAGTTCCAATGGACTCCAGAATTACTAGGTAAGCAAGCACAAAAAATAGAACCACGAGAGAATGATCAATCTACGAAACTCATTAGTGAATTAATTGCCGACTATGAGCGACAATTTTGGAAGACTCACGAACCGAATAGACGAGGAATTAAGACTTGGGCAAGTCATTATTTGCGGCATTTGAAAAAATTACCTCAAGATGTACCTATCTCTTGTGAAGCTTTAGAGGAGGCTTTGGAAAAAACTAAACCTAATACATCTTCTAGGTTTTTTTTGGTGTGGCAATTAAAGAAATTCTGTGATTTTTGTGGTGTTGATTATCTCAAAATTATTGATGCTTATGCTACTCCTAAACCCCAGCCAACTATCCGCAAAATTCCTGCTGATGAGGAAGTGATTGCAGGTTATAGGAAAATTGGTATGCCTTTATCATTATACACGAGTAAAGATAACGTTACACAGCCAGAACAATGGCAATGGGTTTACGGAATGTTAGCGACTTATGGCTTAAGACCTCATGAATTATTTGCTGTAGATTTAGAGGCATTTATAGACCCGAAAAATACTTTTCATTTAGTAAGTTTAAATCCTAGTTTAACAGAAGGAACAAAGACTGGTGAACGCAGTTGTGGTATTCCACCATTACATCCCCATTGGGTGGAGTTATTTAAGTTAAAAGATATTAGATTGCCTGAAAATGCCGGAAAACTAAGTAACAAAACCGCTAAACTTTATATTAAGTTTAGAAATAATGATTTAGGCTTTAGACCGTATGATTTACGTCATGCTTATGCTATACGTGGTCATAGGTTGCGCGTACCTATAAAAACTATGGCTGATTATATGGGGCATACTGTCCAAGAGCATACAAAAACTTATCAAAGATGGATGAATGAAGATACTAATTTAGCGATTTATCAAGAGGTGGTGATTCATAGACAAGGTAGTTCTCAGGAGGCTTTGAAGGAAAGAATTAGTGAATTGGAGGCTGAGAATTTGGCTTTGAAGGCTGAGAATGCAACTTTGAAGCAGTTGTTAATTCAGCATCAATTAGGGGAGTTGCTGAGTTAGGGAAGGGAGGAGTATATGATTTTTTTAACGCAGAGTGGCGCAGAGGTTGGCGCAAAGTAACGCAGAGTTTTGATCTTTTGATGCTGTTGGCTGGAGATTGGGAAACATAGATATTAATGTTACCTGCAAACTCTGAGCTAGGAAGTCGCGCAACTATGGCCGAGCATCTGATAACTGTAGATAAAAATACTTACGAGTCTCTGCAACAGGAGTTACAAGAACTACGGCAATTAGTGGCAAAGGGGGAGAAGAAATCTAGTCCAGAACAAATGAGGTTATTTATTGAATATACACCGGCGGCGATCGCTGTTTTTGATCGTCAGATGCGCTATTTATTGGCTAGTCGTCGCTGGCGAGAAGATTACGGGTTAGGTAATCAAGATATCATTGGTCGCTCCCATTATGAAATTCTCCCGGAGATTTCCCAGTCTTGGGGGGAAATTCATCAGCGTTGTTTGGCTGGGAAAGTGGAAAGATGTGATGAAGATGCCTTTATCCGGGCTGATGGTACAACGGATTGGGTGAAGTGGGAAATACATCCTTGGTACGAAAATTCCGGGGAGGTGGGGGGTATGATTATGTTTACTGAGGTAATTACCACCCGCAAACAAGCAGAGATAGCTTTAGCTAACAGTGAAAAGCGTTTACGGGATATTGCGAGTAATTTACCTGGGGCAATTTTTCAATTTACCCACTGTGATAGTTTCTGGCGAGTAGACTACATCAGTGATTTTATCTGGGAATTGGCTGGTGTCACTGCTATAGAAGTGATGCAGGATTTAAATTGTTTTTTTGCCTTGGTGCATCCAGAGGATATTGAGGGTTGTCTAGCTTCTATTGTAGAGGCTGTAGAAAATGCTACTCCTTGGCACTATGAAGCACGGTTAGTTAAGGCTAGTGGTGAGGTGCGTTGGTGGCAGGGAGATTCTACTCCTCACAGAAATAATCAAGGTGAGATCATATTTTGTGGTGTACTTTTAGATATTACAGACCGCAAACTGGCAGAAAGTGAACTCAAGCAGTTAAATGAGGAATTAGAGGCGCGGGTTGAGGAACGAACTAAGGCTTTGCAACAAAGTGAAGCACGACTGCAAAGGCTAGCCGATAATGTACCGGGGATGCTGTATGAGTTTCATCTGCTACCTGATGGGAAAATGTTTTTTGCTTATGTTTCCTCTGGCTGTCGAGAAATTACGGGGAGAGAAGGCAAAGAGTTACTCAATGATGCTGCTGCTACTTTTGCAGATATTCACCATGAAGATATATTGAATGTTCAGATGGCGATCGCTGAATCTGCCCAAACTCTGCAAAACTTTGAATATGAGTGGCGTATCATCACTCCCTCTGGTGAACAGAAGTGGATGAAAGCTGTTTCTAAACCAGAACGTCGAGTGGGAGGGGAAGTTGTCTGGTATGGTTGTCTACTTGATATTACCGAACAACAAACGGCACTGCGGGAACGCAAACAAGTCGAAGCTTTGTTACAGGAACAAGAGGAGTTTTTACGCAGTATTTATGAAGGTGTTGATCAAATTATCTTTGTCGTTGATGTTCTAGAAAACTCTGAATTTCGTTATGCTGGCTGGAATTGCGCGGCAGAAAAAGCCACAGGATTTAGTCGAGATGAGGTGATAGGTAAATCTCCTGAAGCTCTTTTTGTGAATAATGAAAGTGTCATAATTCGTCAACGTTATCAAAGTTGTGTAGAAACAGGTGTCGGTATAACCTATGAAGAAATGATCACTTTAAATAAACAAGAAACTTGGTGGCTAACTAAAATTAATCCTTTAAAAAACAGCGCAGGTAAAATTTATCGCCTGGTAGGAACAACTCTAGATATTACACAACGCAAACAAGCTGAAATTAAATTAAAACAACAAGCTGAAAATTTAGAAACTGCCCTGCGGGAATTGCAACTTACCCAAACCCAACTTATCCAAAGTGAGAAAATGTCTTCACTCGGTAATATGGTTGCAGGTGTTGCCCATGAAATCAATAATCCAGTTAACTTTATTCACGGTAATTTAATTCCTGCTAGTGAATATGCTCACAACTTATTACAACTAGTACAACTTTATCAAATTCACTTTCCCTACCCTCCTGAAGACATTCAAGAATTACTCCTAGATATTGACTTTGATTTTCTCAAAGAAGACTTAGTGAAGCTGCTTGTATCTATGCGTGTAGGAACTCAGCGTATCCGGGAAATTGTCCTATCATTACGCAATTTCTCCCGCCTTGATGAAGCCGAATTTAAGCAGGTTGATATTCACGAAGGTATTGATAGTACTTTGATGATTCTACACAATCGTTTGAAGGGTAAACCAGAATATCCAGAAATTTTAGTGATGAAAGAATATGGTAATTTACCTCTGGTTGAATGTTATCCTGGTCAACTTAATCAGGTATTTATGAATATTATCAGTAATGCTATTGATGCTTTAGAAGATGCAGATGTCACTCAACAAAAGCAAATCTTAATTCAGACTCAAGTTACTGATAGTAACTGGATTAATATTAAAATCTCAGATAATGGCAAAGGTATTCCTGCTACAGTCCTGCCCAAGTTATTTGACCCTTTTTTCACAACTAAGAGTATAGGCAAAGGTACAGGTTTGGGATTATCTATTAGTTACCAAATTGTGGTAGATAGACATGGTGGTAAGTTATCTTGTGATTCTACGCCAGGACAAGGTGCGGAATTTATCATTACTATTCCTATTCAACAAGAATCATTGAACGCAGATAAACGCAGATAAACGCAGATAAATCAATGGATTAATTATTTACAATCTCATATAAAATTGGTGTTAGTTCCAAACTATTGTTAAATCTAAAATAAATCCTGGTAAAATTTCTGCACATGATAATGTTGTGGGAGCATTCAAAATTTCTACAGGTTGATGTTGACGATATATTTCTACTTGTCGCGCTTGCGAATTAATTAACCAGCCAAGCTTGACTTGATTATCAACATATTCCTGCATTTTATCTTGAGTATCTTTCAAGTTATCACTTGGTGACATTAACTCTAAAACAAAATCTGGCGCAATGGGTGGAAATTGCTTTTTTTGTTCTGGTGTGAGGGTGTCCCATCTTTCTTGACTTATCCACGCCACATCAGGAGAACGATTTGCACCGTTGGGTAATTTAAAACAGGTAGAAGAATCGAATACTTCACCTAGTTTATATTTTCGATTCCAAATTACAAAATCTGCTGTAAATTCTGCATTCCGCTTTCCTGTTTCTCCCCCTATAGGTGGCATAATAATTAGTTCTCCTTTAGCATTGCGCTCAAATTTGACATCAGGATTTTGTCTACACAGTTGATAAAATTGCTCGTCAGTAAGTTTAACAATTGGGTTGAGGTTGACTGTAATAGCTGTCATGGTTATGAAGTTGCTGACTGGTTGTACTGGGTTACGCCACCTGGGTTAAAAACCGGGTTTCTTGCAAATCCCTCAGCTTAGAAACCTTAATCTTGCGTTCAGAAACCCAGTTTTTTAGGGCTTGTTGAGATTTATTCAAAAATTAAGTAATAATTCTATATTATTCTAAGTTACTTTAGATAAATAAATTCTAGTTGTTAACAATAAATGAATTATGCTGGAGTTGGTACTGTTTAAATCAATTTGAAAAGCGAGGGAAGTGATGTTACTTGCACTCAAACAATTAATTGTACCTGTCGGCCATCAGTTATTAATCAAGAATATTTCTTGGTCAGAATATAAAAATATTTTGGCGGAATTGGGAGAAAATCGGAGTTTTAGGGTGTCTTATAGTCAAGGGGTGCTAGAAATAATGTCTCCATTTCCAGAGCATGAGGTAGCTAAAGTTATTATTGGTGATTTAGTCAAGGCTTTATTAGAAGAACTGGATATAGAATTTTGGAGTTTGGGTTCTACTACTTTTGACCAAGAAATTATGGATGCTGGTGTAGAACCTGACGATTGTTTTTATATCCAAAATGAAGCTGCTGTGCGTGGTAAGGATAGAATTGATTTAACTGTTGATCCTCTCCCAGATTTAGCTATTGAAATTGATATTACTTCTCGCACTCGTTTTAATAATTATGAGTTGTTGGGAGTGCCAGAGTTGTGGCGTTGGTATGGAAATAAGTTAGAAATTAATGTTTTGGTTGATGGTAAATATGTAAAATCTCTTAATAGTGCAATTTTTCCTGATTTGCCTATTGCTCAAGTAATTTCTGAATATTTAAGGCGGAGTAAAATAGAAGGTAGAAATGCTGTAATGAAAGCTTTCCGCGCTTGGGTACGAGAACAAATATAAAATAACTATTGTTGGGATAAGGCAGGGGAGAGGGGGCAGGGTGCAGGGGGCAGGGGGAGAAAGAGTTTGAAGCTTATTTACTTTTATTTATATAGTTTGGTTTTATTTTGTACTGTAGAGACGTTACACGCAACGTCTCTACATCATTTATTTGGCGTAACTTCGTAGATAATTGGTATTACAGGAGGGGGTTTAGTGTGGCTAAACCTCTATTTTTTTAGATTAATTGTATTAAATAATGTTGTGATTTTTACTTTCATAACACATAATTTATTTTCTGGAAAATCGGCTAATTATTAATAATAATTTTCCAAAATACGCTTGGCAAGTATAATTTTATACTTTATTGTATAAACAGCATGATAAAGGCGATCGCCCAATCCGGTCAAGAAGCAAGCGATCGCCTTTATGTAGCTCCCAACATAGGAGATAATTACAATGATGGCACAACTTAGAGAAAATCCGCTTCCGCAAAGAGAACCGATGAAGCATTTATTGATTGGTTCTCCTAAAGCTGTTACTAGTACAATTCACTATTTGCAGGTAATTGGCTATGCCAGTGTAGGTGATTGGAGTCCACTGTTACCCACGACTAACGAAGGTGAGGTGATGAGTATTTTAAGCCGACAACTTTTAATACAGTAACCTAGATTTAGAGGCGTTGCGTTGCAACGTCTCTGCTTGGGTTTATTTAAGCAATTTCTGAAAATCTCACGTTGATATTCTAAAATAAAGCCATCAAATTTTCGGTTGAACCTATGACTGCCACACTGCTGACACCACCGCACGAAATGATTCACTTGTCGGGTATTAGCTGGCAGACTTATGAAAGGCTTTTGCAAGAGTTGAGCGATCGCCGTCTGCGGTTGACTTATAATCGTGGCTATCTAGAAATTATGTCCCCTTCCCCAGAACATGAATTTGGCAAAGAAGTTTTAGGTCGCTTTGTAGAAACACTAGCTGAAGAATTAGCAGTTACAATCTATCCTCTAGGCTCAACTACTTTAAAGCGTCCTGAATTGAGTGGTGCTGAACCCGATAAATGTTTCTACATTCGGAATATTGCTTTGGTTCGGGGAAAAAAACGACTAGATTTAACACAAGATCCAGCACCGGATTTAGTTGTGGAAATTGATGTCACTAGTAGTTCTCAAAGTCGTCTCCAGGTTTATGCAGATTTGGGTGTAGCAGAGGTTTGGATTTATAACGGGGAATCTCTGGTAGTTAAACAATTACAGAATAATACTTATATTACTTGCCAAACTAGTCAATTTTTTGTTAATTTGCCTATTCCAGAAATTGCTGGATTTTTGCAACAAGCCCAGACAATGGATTATTTGCAATTGGTGAAATTATTTCGTGATTGGGTGAGAGGTTTCTAGAAACCGGGTTTGTTTTAGGTTTACCCCAAAATATCCTTTTGCGGCACGAGAAACCCGGTTTCTTTAGGAGATTCTACAAATAGACGATAACTGTCTAATGAAACAAAGTGCTGCAAAACTTTATCACTTTTGATGATTTCATGATTGTGTGTCATTACATATTCTGAATAGCTGGAAAATTCCCAGTCTTGAGGATTTTTCACTAAATTAGCACTAACCGGGTTTAAATGAATGTATCGAGATAGATGCAATAAATATTCATTACTATCTATGTGTATAGACTGAAAACGCCCTTGAAATAACGAACCAACTCTCTTAAAACGTTTATTTATAGCTTTTGTATAAGCCAACATAAATGGCTGCATTAAGTTTGATAAATTATCTGTCTTTAGGTAAACCAATAAGTGATAATGATTTGGCATCAAGCAGTAAGCAACTATTTCTACACCCTTATTCACAAGGTGTCTTTCCATGAGACGTAGGAAGTATAGGTAATTTTGACGCTCAAAAAATATCGCTTCGCGGTTATTACCTCGATTGTAAATGTGGTAGTAGTTGCCCGCTTGAAACTTTACATCCCGAATTGGCATTTGTTGAGATAATTGTTTTGCTTACAGTTATATCTGTGCCAATTAGCGATCGTCATCTGCGAGAAACCGGGTTTCTTTTGCAGCCGCGAAACCCGCGCGAAGCCAGAAACCGGGTTTCTTTTAGGTTGATCGCAAAAATATCTGTTTGCTACACGAGAAACCCGGTTTCTTTACTCACCACAACGCGAAAACCGATACGGTTCTTGCGGATGTCGCGGATACTGTTGTAGCGATTAGCACAACGGCAGCCTCCAGGATCGTCGTTCCAAAAACCTCCGCGCATCAGCCGATGATTACCATTATCATCTATCCAAGCACTCCCATCCGTAGGTGCGCCGTTATAGTTATCATGCCAAGTATCTTGACACCATTCCCACACGTTGCCGTGCATATCATATAAACCAAAGGCATTAGCAGGGAAACTGCCTACTTGTGTTGTTTGCCCACGATATTGACCTTGGGGTGCAGAAGCGTAAGTTTGAGTAGCATCATAATTAGCTAACTCTGCTGTGATTGTTTCCCCAAAATAAAATGGTGTATTTGTTCCTGCTCGGCAAGCAGACTCCCATTCTGCCTCACTAGGCAAGCGATAATTGCGCCCTGTTACATTACTTAATTTTTTACAAAACTCTACCGCATCATCCCAACTCACTTGTTCTACTGGTCTTTTCTCTCCTTTGAAATTAGAGGGATTTGTCCCCATGATGGCTTTATACTGTTCTTGGGTAATTTCATATTTCCCCATAAAGAAACCTTTAACTGTCACCTGATACTGGGGACTTTCATTTGAGTCTCGGTCTTTCTCGTTTTCTGGTGAACCCATTGTAAATGTTCCCCCTGGTATCTGCACCATCTCCAAGCTGACACCATTGCCTAAGTCTTCTGCAAAGTATCTTGCTTGCTCATTGCGGCGGTTGGTGATGTTCCCTCTTGCATCTACTGTCACCGTTTCAAATTGAAAGGTTTGTAAGCTATTTGAGGAAGAACGAGACGAGAGACGCGGAGTATTTGTAGGTTCTGGTGTCGTTGTTATGTCAGGTGCGCTGATTTCTCCTGAATCGGACTGTGATAGGCGCGGTATTACAATCGCTAAACCCAACCCCGCACCCGCAAACCCAACTGTTTGTATTACCTTGCGACGTGACCAGCTTGGTGTGATGATTTTTGTTGGTGTAGATGTCAGTGGCGGTGCTTGTCGCTGTTGTGGCTGTGGTTTAGATTTTGGCTGTGGCGTTACTTGTCGCTGTTGTGGCTGTAGTGATTTAATTGCTTCCAACACTTCCACTGCTGAAGGATATCTATCCCGAAAGTCATAACTCACCATCATATTTAACACATCTGCCAACTTCTTGCTGACATTTGCCAAATTGCGCCAAATTACTTCATCTGTTGTAGAATCTCTGGGTAGTTCTTGGGGTTGTTTCCCTGTTAACCCTTGAATTGCTAACATCCCCACTGCATAGACATCACTACTTAACTTTGGTCGTCCGCCTGCTTGTTCGGTGGGCATATAACCAAGACTACCAATGGCAACACTAAAACTTGTTTGACCTTGGCTATTCACCGTCATGGTTTTAACTTCTTTGACTGCACCAAAGTCAATTAACACTATTTTACCATCTTGCCGCCGACGCATTAAGTTTTGGGGTTTGATGTCGCGGTGAATTATGTTCTGTTTGTGAACTACTGCTAATACTTCTAATATTTCTTGTAATAGTTTGATGACTGCTATTTCTGTTAACTTTTCACCTGGAATGATTTCATGGCTTAAATCTTGCCCATCTATAAATTCTTGGACTAGATAAAATTGTCCTTGTTCTTCAAAGTGGGCAAATAGTTGCGGTATTTGGTCGCTATCCTTGCCTAGACGGTATAATACTTGGGCTTCGCTGTCAAATAATCTTCTGACGATTTGTAATACTGCGGGGTCTGGGTTGGGTTTGAGGTGTTTGACTACACACTTGGGCTGTCCGGGTAGGTCGATATCTTGCGCTAGGTAGGTGTCACCAAATCCCCCGCTTCCGAGAATTTTAACTATTTTATAGCGACTGCGGAGGATTGTACCAGTGGTAGGCATGGTTTTTGATTTGGCAGCATTTGGGTTTATTGTGCCAAATTCTTGGGGGTTTAGGCAAGTGATTTCACGCAGAGGCGCGGAGAGAGGGGGCAGGGTTTTTTGATGCTGAATGGCGAATCGCTATTGCTAAATTCTTCGCCATCTCATTTTGGTTCTTGTCGCCTAAATACTAGCTTAATCGCGCCTTTTCCGCCTGCTTTCGCGCCGTTACCGATTAATTTGACTTCACCTTCAGCACTGATTTCTACGGATAATTCTATTTCGTCTAGCTGCATTCCACCGTTGGCTTGCTGTTCTGCACGGTTAAACAAGCGTCCCACTACTTCTAGGAAGTGTGTCATTTCTTGTTCTAATTTCTGGGTGCTGACTTTGACTGCATCGCCTGCGCTTTTGATGGTTTCTGTGGTTTCTTCTCGCCAAGAGCGGGTATTTCCAGTTATACCTTTAGTACCCTCGGTAACGGTAATTTGCGGTGCTTCGTCGGTGACTATCCAAATGCTGTCTGAGGATGTGTCTGTCATTTTTTTAGTATTTTTGCATAGTAATTATGTATAGGATTTTCTCACGTAAAGGCGCAAAGACGCAAAGAGAGGACAAGGGTTTTGGGGTGATGGTGAATGGCGATCGCTGGTGAGGCATATTCTAGTAGGATGGGTGATTAATGTCAGGTATTTATTTTCAGTTTGTAGTGAGGACTTTAGTCCTCAAAATAAGGGCTGAAGCCCTTACTACAAGCAAAAAATTTTTATTCTTTGTGACTGCTGATTAATTACAGTCACTCAGGTTGCTCATGCTCAAAATTATTAAATTGACTGGTGTGGTATAACTGCCAATTTGCTTGCAGGTTCACCCAAAAATCTGCACTATTTCCCCATAGTGCTGCTAACTTTAATGCAGTGCTAGATGTGATTCCATGCTGTTTATTTATCTGCTCATTGGGAATATCAATTATTTGAGCAAGTTCATCTGGTAATATTCCCAAAGGTTCTAAAAAATCTTTGACTAAAATTTCCCCAGGATGGGTAGGAGGACGATATTTTGGTAGTCTCATTGCTCGTTAATTTCAGGCGATCGCATCAAATCGTATGTCATATATAATACTTAATGTCAATACTAAAATCAACAAATAGCCAAAAAAATGACTTGAAAAAGTAAGCAAAAAGTAAGAAATAGATTTTTTGCAAAAAGCTGAAAACTAGATATAGTAAGGAAAAATAATGGTTCGACCGCGCAGGGTCTTTGCTCAACATTGGCTCAAAAGTGATAAGGTATTGGATGCGATCGCCAAGGCAGCAGAGTGTAGTACAAATGACCGCATCCTAGAAATCGGCCCCGGTACAGGTATCCTCACCCGCCGTTTACTACCTTTAGTACAGTCTTTATTAGCTGTAGAAATTGACCGCGATTTGTGTAAATTATTAGTCAAACAATTGGGGAATAAAGAAAACTTTCTCCTGTTACAAGGGGATTTTTTGACTTTAGATTTAAATACTAACTTGGCAGCATTTCCCAACTTTCAAAATCAAAATAAAGTTGTGGCGAATATCCCCTACAATATTACCGGGCCAATAATTGAAAAACTCTTAGGCACAATCGCTAACCCTAACCCTACACCTTTTGATTCCATAGTATTATTAATTCAAAAGGAAGTCGCCGAAAGATTATATGCTAAAGCCGGTTCAAAAACCTTTGGGGCATTATCAGTAAGGGTGCAATATTTAGCTGAGTGTGAATTAATTTGTCATGTCCCCGCAGGCGCATTTTACCCTCCACCAAAAGTAGATTCCGCCGTCGTGCGTTTGCGTCCTCGTCCGATAGAAAACCCCGCTAATGACCCCAAAAAATTGGAGAATTTACTGAAGCTAGGCTTTGGTGCAAAACGCAAAATGCTACGCAATAACTTGCAATCTGTCATAGACCGCGATCGCCTCGGCCAATTACTGGAACAATTAAATATAAACCCCCAAGCCAGAGCTGAAGAACTCAGCACACAGGAATGGGTAGAATTAGCCAACTTGTTGACAGTTGACAGTTGACAGGAAAACCAAAAGATTTTTAGCCCAGTCCCCAGTCCCCAATACCCAGATTCTCATGCGTAGTTACACTTTAATCGCTCCCGCCAAAATCAACTTATATTTAGAAATCATCGGCGACAGACCAGATGGTTATCATGAGTTAGTCATGATATTGCAAAGTATTGACCTCGCTGACGAAATTGAATTACACTCCATCAGCAATGAAACTATCCGCGTACATTGCAACCATCCCCAAGTTCCCACAGATAAAAGTAATCTCGTATATCGCGCCGCCGCACTCATGGCGCAGAAATTTCCCGAAGCCTTAGCTAAACATGGGGGAGTAGATATCACCCTTCACAAGCATATCCCGGTAGCAGCTGGTTTGGCTGGCGGTTCAACCAATGCTGCGGCTGTGTTAGTCGGGATAGATTTACTCTGGAACTTGGGACTAACTAAAACAGAACTAGAAGAACTCGGCGCAATTCTCGGCTCAGATGTACCCTTTTGTGTCGCAGGTGGTACAGTCATCGCCACAGGTAGAGGAGAACAACTTTCACCCCTGCCGAGTTTAGATCATATATATATAGTATTGGCTAAATATCGTAGTCTAGAAGTATCCACGGCTGGAGCATATAAAACTTATCGTCAACAATTCGGTAGTACCTATCTTCAAGATACTAACGACTTAGCAGCACGAGCCGCAGCCGTTCATTCTAGTGCAATGGTTAAAGCTATCTTAGATCAGGATGCAACAGAAATATCTCAACAACTGCATAATGATTTAGAGCGTGTAGTTCTACCAGCCTATCCCCAAGTTTTGCAATTACGAGAACTGTTTGCAGCACAAGCAGGTGTTCTGGGAACAATGATGTCTGGTTCTGGCCCTTCAGTATTTGCTATCTGTGCATCCCAACCCCAAGCAGAACAAGTTAAGTTACAAATCAGAGAAGCAATTCCCGATGAAGATTTAGAATTATTCGTAACTCGGACAACTGCACAGGGAATTACAGTCAAAGTTGACAGATAAATTTTGGAATTTTGTAGGCGTTATTGTGAATTGGGAGCAAAGCAACGTGACAGAAGAAAACACAACACCAACAGCAGATACAACCACAAAAGTTTCAGCCAGTCCCTTACGCTGTGTGATAGGGTCGATAATTTCTGGAGCTATGGGATATGGTTTATATTCTCTCATGATAGCGATCGCCACAACCTTCGCTAAAAAACCTATCACTTCTGATAACCAACTAGTCATCAAAATTACCTCCGCCGTTCGTACCCTAGTTGTTGGTATAGTAGCTTTAGGATCTGGGGTATTTGCTCTAGTAGCCATCGGTTTATTTGCTTTAGGGATACAGTTATTACTCCAAAATTTCAGTAAGGCTAAAAATAGTTAGGCAGATTATCAGTTATCAGTTATCAAGTGACTGATAAC
Source organism: Aliinostoc maniaoense (assembly GCF_058172895.1). Taxonomy (NCBI): domain Bacteria; kingdom Bacillati; phylum Cyanobacteriota; class Cyanophyceae; order Nostocales; family Nodulariaceae; genus Aliinostoc; species Aliinostoc maniaoense. The sequence goes on from NZ_CP187952.1 coordinate 2,288,230, forward strand.
TTGTTCACCTATTCAATTCAACTAAGTTCCGATAATTTCTTTTCTGTTTTTAAGGATTTCCAAAAAATAAATTCTTCAATAATTAACAGCGAAAACGATGAGCAGATAATTTCTTCCCCTGCCCCCTGTCCCCTACCCTTGGCATTTTGCTGACACTATCTAAGGCAAAAATTCATACTGTCATTATACAATTTTTAACGATACTTATTATACTAGTAGATGGGGGACTTGTAAATCGGCTAACAGATGAACTGTTTAAAGATAAAACTTATTGCCCAGCCTAAGACTAGTAAATATACTATGTACTCTTTATTTCATTTTATACTATTGTAAAGGATCAATAAAAAGTTAAAATATGTGTCTGAGGAGAAAATCGACAGGATTGAGAATGATCAAACGAGCTAGTAAATGAGCATCGGATTTTCATGTGCTAGCCTTTAGAAACAACATTGATTTCCTCACAAAATAATTGATTATGGCTGTGACGAAATAGCTATTTGAAAAGTTGAAAATTAAAACTTGTTGGAATCATCATATTTTTAAACATCTAGATTTAAAGACATAGGAATGTGAGGACTGGTGATGAATGTGAAAGAGCGAGAAAAAATACGTCACCTATTGGTTGTTCATGATTTGCATGGGCAAAGAACTATTCCACTGCAAGAAGCCACATATTCTGTAGGCAGACACAACGGCAACGCGATTGTGCTTCATTCTCGCTCCGTATCAAGACAACACGCAATTTTATTGCGAGTAACAATCCCTGGTACTGAACAATATGGCTTTCGGATTATTGATGGTAACTTTAAGGGACAAGGCAGTACAAATGGTTTGATTGTGAATGGAGAAAGATGTATCTCCCATAACCTCAAGCATGGAGATATTATCCACTTCGGCAGTAATCAAGCTCAGGCCAAATATTATGCCATCTCTAACCTTTCCGAACAAGCTTTTTACGAATCTGCCAACGCAGAAAACCTCTCTGACTTTCTCACCGACCAATCAAATCCTGCCACTCCTTTTCAAACCCTAGTTGTAGATCCTGATTTTGAAGGAGCGAGTGATACAGCTCTAGCTCGCCTAGCATCCTTTCCAGAACTGATTCCCAACCCAATTATTGAAACAGATTTAGAGGGAAATTTAATTTATCTTAACCCTGCCGCCACTTTGAAATTTCCCCGCTTACGGGAATTGGGGAAAGACCATCCGATTTTAGCAGGAATACTAACAGAGGTAAAACAACAGAAAGTTAACTCCTTTGTGCGAGAAATCCAATTTGCTCAAGAAGTTTTTGAACAATCAGTGCATTTTCTGCCAGAAAGTGATTTAATTAGAACATATATAACAAGAGATATTACTGAGCAAAAAAAAGCTGAAGTAGAACTTTATCAACGCGATCGCTTGTTACAAGCAGTAGCAGAAGCAGCTAATTACTTGCTCGTAGAAATGGACTATGAAACAGGCATTGAAAAAGCCTTAGCCGTGTTAGGCATAGCAGCCGAAGCTGACCGCGCCTATTTATTTAAAAACCATTTTCATCCCCTCACAGGAGAATTAGCTGTAAGTCTGCAATCCGAATGGACACGCTCCCCCCTCCCCTCTTCTCGACACCAGTGGCAAAATCAGCCGTATAACTCCCCTGATTTATCCCGTTGGTATACTATCCTATCGAACGGACAGTCAATTAACGGCATCACTGAAGACTTTTCCCCCACAGAACAGGAACTATTAGCGCGAGACGGAATTAAATCCTTACTATTAGTACCACTGCGTTTAGAAGAAAAATTTTGGGGCTACCTCGGCTTGGCAGATTGTACCCAAGAGCGAATCTGGTCTCAGCATGAAGAATCAACACTATTGACAATGGCAGCTAGTATTAGTGGAGCTTGGCATCGTCAGCAAGTAGAAGAAAAAATCCGCTACCAAGCACTCCATGATTTATTGACAGGATTACCCAACCGTTTACTATTTGATGAACTACTAGCTAAAGCCCTAGCCAACGCCACCCGTAGTGGTGAAAGTCTAGCAGTCATGTTTTTGGATCTTGACCGCTTTAAAATGATTAATGATACATTAGGTCATACCTTGGGCGATCGCCTGCTACAAAGTGTAGCCCAAAGACTACAAATATCCCTCAGAAGTGGAGATACCGTTGCCCGTTGGGGAGGAGATGAATTTACTATCCTCTTACCCCGGATTCATTATCTCGAAGAAGTCACTCAGGTAGCTTGGAGAATTTTAAAATCCTTCGAGAGCGTATTTTATTTAGAAGGGCATGAACTTTACGTTAGTGCTAGCTTAGGCATCGCTGTTTTAGATGAACATAGTCCAGATCCTGAAACCTTAATTCAACACGCAGATGCAGCTTTATATCATGCCAAAGATGAAGGCAGAAATAATTATCAGTATTACACCACATCCTTAAGTGCTAAAACCCCCGATCTATTAAATCTAGAGAAAAACCTACGCTACGCCCTAGAACGGGAAGAATTTAAAGTTTACTATCAGCCCCAAATCAACATTCATACCAATAAAATTACAGGCATGGAAGCACTGTTACGTTGGCAACATCCAGAAATGGGGGTAGTAGCACCGAGTGTATTTATTCCCTTAGCCGAAGAAAGTGGATTAATTATTCCTATAGGAGAATGGGTATTAAAAACAGCTTGCCGTCAAAATAAAGCTTGGCAAGATGCAGGATTACCCCCTTTAACAATTGCCGTAAATTTATCTCCTAAACAGTTTCGCCAACCCAAATTAGTAGAAATAGTTGCCAAAGTTTTAGCAGAAACAGGATTAGAACCTCAATTTTTAGAGCTAGAAATTACCGAATCAACAGCTATTGAAGATATAGATTTCACCAAAAAAGTTTTGTATGACTTAGAAAAAATGGGTGTACATCTTTCCATTGACGACTTTGGTACAGGTCATTCTTCCCTCTCACGGCTACAACTTCTACCACTACACAACTTGAAAATTGACAGTTCCTTCATTCGAGAATTAACCACTGATAGTAGAGTAGCCCACATCGTCAAAGCGATCGTCACTTTAGGTAGAAGCTTAGGCTTGAAACTCACCGCCGAAGGAGTAGAAAAAGAAGAAGAACTGCAATTCTTAAAATCTATCAACTGTGAAGATGTACAAGGTTTCTTTTTTCATAGACCCCTATCTTCTGAAAAAGCTACTGAAATTCTCCAGAGTAAAAATAATTCGTAATTGGGCATTGGGCATTGGGCATTGGGGAATAGCACACTTGTTAAGCTGAAACCTCGTCAGGGCAGGGTGTGCTTGGTGTGCTTGGTGTGCTTGGTGTGGGATGATGGAGAACAAATCTTTCCCCCCACACTCCCCACACTCCCCCCTCCCTTGTCTCCCCTCTCTCCCCACACTCCCCACACTCCCCACACTCCCCCCTCCCTTGCCCCCCTTGCCCCCTGCCCCCTGCTCCCTGCCTCCAGTCCCCGCCTTGTGGTAATTTAAACTCATGCGAAATATAACTTTACCTTCATGACTGGAGAGCATCACCTTGGGAATAGAACTACGCAGTTTCGTATTTCTCGACAGCCTGCAACCACAACACGCAGCATATATAGGAACAGTAGCCCCAGGTTTTCTCCCATTACCAGGTGATACATCACTATGGATTGAAATCTCTCCTGGTATTGAAATTAATCGAATTACAGATGTAGCCCTCAAAGCTGCTTCCGTTCGTCCTGGTGTGCAGGTAGTAGAACGATTATATGGTCTACTAGAAGTACATTCAGGTTCTCAAGGAGAAACACGAGCCGCCGGTCAAGCGATTTTGGCGATGCTGGGAGTCAAAAAAGAGGAATGTCTCAAACCTCGTGTTGTTTCTAGCCAGATTATCCGCAATATAGACGCTTATCAAGCACAACTCATTAACCGCACACGTCGGGGACAACTACTATTAGCCGGACAAACTTTATATGTTTTAGAAGTTGAACCTGCTGCTTATGCGGCACTAGCTGCTAATGAAGCAGAAAAAGCCGCCATGATTAATATCTTGGAAGTGCAAGCTGTCGGGAGTTTTGGCAGGTTGTACTTAGGAGGACAAGAACGGGATATCCTCGCTGGTGCAGCCGGAGCTAAAGCCGCCATTGAAAATGTAGCTGGACGGCATCGTTCTGAGAGTGGTCGTCAGGAGTGAAAAACTTATCAAGGAGAATAAATGCCTAATATAGAGCATCTAGCTTTGTTACAAGCTGGTGCAGTCCGATGGATTGAATGGAGAACAACCAATCCCCAAATTCAACCAGACCTCAGCACCGCCAACCTACAAAAACAAAACCTGCGAGGAGCTAACCTCCAGGGGGTAAACTTCAACAAAGTTGACTTAAGTCATGCTTTACTAGTGCGTGCTAACCTCAGTCATGCTAACCTCAGTAGTGCAAATCTCCATCAAGCCAAACTTAGTGAAGCTAACTTAAGTGCGGCTCATTTGAGTGTAGCAAATTTGAGCCAAGCAATACTAACTCAAGCCAACCTCAGCCAAACTACCCTGATTGGTTCTAACTTGAGTCAAGCAAATTTAAGGGAGGCGACTATCACCGAGGCTAACTTGATTGGGACTGATTTCACCGAAGCTAACTTACGAGATGCTAATCTAGATGCAGCACAGCTAAACCGCGCTCATCTTTGTTTTGCTAATCTCATTGCAGCTAACTTAATAGAGGCTAATTTGAGTGAAGCCAACTTGTATGCAGCAGAGTTAATAGGAGCTTATCTCTACAAAGCTAAGTTAGAAAAAGCCCACCTCCACAAGACCCATTTAAGTGGGGCATACTTATTTAGAGCTAACTTAGTTGAAGCTGATTTAACAGGTGCTAATTTAGCCTGGGCAAATCTCAAAGGAGCTAACTTACGAGGGGCAAATCTCAGAGACGTTAACCTCAGAGGTGCAAATTTGACTGGTGCAAACCTAAGTGGTGTAAATTTTCAAAATACCATTATGCCCGATGGTATAAAACATGATTAGTTAATAGTAATTAGTTATTAGATGTTACTACAACAACATCCCCACAACACCAAACTCGGATGGTCTTTAGAGGTAAGAGATCCAAAGTTCATCCAATCTCTAATGCCCTTCTTCGGCTTTTTATACGATTATTATTTTCGTGTAGAGACTAGCGGTTGGGAATATATCCCAAACACAGGAAAAGTCTTAATTGTTGGTTCTCACAATGGAGGATTAGCCGCCCCTGATATGTTGATGATGATGTATGATTGGTTTCGCCGCTTTGGTGTATACCGACCAGTTTACGGTCTGATGCACCCGAAAGCTTGGCAAGTAAACCAGCAAGTAGCTCAATTAGCAAGTAAAGCTGGGGCAATTATGGCTCATCCCAAAATGGCTTATGCAGCTTTACGTTCAGGGGCAAGTTTGCTAGTGTATCCTGGGGGAGCAGAAGACGTGTTTCGACCCCATGCTTTACGCAATGAAATCTATTTTGCAGGACGGCAAGGATTTATCAAATTAGCATTGCGGGAAAACGTGCCGATTATCCCGGCAATTTCTTATGGAGCGCACGATACTCTTATTGTATTAGCTGATTTATACAAAATTATGCAACGGTTGCATGAATGGGGGATGCCGTGGTTATTTGATATTGATCCCGAAGTGTTTCCTATTTATTTAGGTTTACCTTGGGGATTAGGCATTGGCCCATTACCAAATATTCCATTCCCAGTAAAAATTAAAACACGCATTTGTCCCCCGATTGTATTTGAACACTATGGACGGGAAGCAGCAAGCGATCGCCATTATGTCAATAAATGTTATGAATTAGTTAAAAGCAAGATGCAGCAGGAGTTAGACCAGTTAGTATTACTCCACGAAGAATCATAAAAAACTGGGTTTCACAAAGTTAATTTCAACTTAATGAAACCCTGAAAATCAAGCAAACTTGAATTTCTTTTAATTAACTCCTGTTAAGACGTTGTGCTAAAAGTTGTTTGGCTCTATCTGCTAGTTTGCAGTTAGTGTCTTTGGCTTCTTGGAAGAAATTAGCTAAATCTCTATCTCCCGAATCATTAGCATCTTGAACATATTGTTCATAAATTGCCGCACCTTCGAGACTGTGGTACATAATGCTAATTAAATCAAAATGTTCGTTTCTTGTACCTGTATTACACTCGGCTTTGTTCATTACTGTTGACATCTTGATATTCCTACCTTGACTTTCAATTTGATGCGATTAATACAAGGCTAGGTAAGGCTGGAGTAATTTCCTTCATTCCCAAGATATAAAGAAATTTTCTCAGTTTAAATTTCATCTCAATAATTGCCAACAGAATCCTCACACTCTCTCAAGACAGATTTAATCAAAAAGCCTTACCTCTGGTAGATAAGCAAAACAAAAATTCATAGTTTAGTAAAAAAGGGCATAAAAATCAAAAATTTAGCATTTTATCAAGTAGAGCAACATTCATGGCGGAGCTTCCTCATCAACCTTGGACTCTGAGTTTAGAACAAATCCTGAATCAGCTTGATGTTTCCACTAGCGAAGGTTTGACGGAATCAGAGGTGGAAAATCGACGTAAGCAGTATGGTGAAAATCGTTTGCAGGAAGCCAAAGGTAAGAGTGTTTGGCAAATTTTTATTGAACAATTCAAAAGTTTAATTATTGGCATATTAGCGATCGCGGCTATTTTATCATTCGCCTTTAGTCAATGGATTGAAGGTATAGCCGTTATTTTAGCGATTGTGATTAATACTGCTATCGGTTTTTTCACAGAATATAAAGCTATTCGCTCAATGGAAGCACTGCAAAAACTCAGCAGCACTACCGCTAAAGTTCGTCGGCATGGTAAATTACAAGAAATTCCCTCGGTGGAATTAGTACCAGGGGATATTGTCATTTTAGAAAGTGGGGATGCGATCGCAGCTGATTTACGTTTGCTGGAAGCTGCAAATCTGCAAGTAAATGAGTCATCCCTCACCGGGGAATCAGTCCCCGTAGGTAAAAGTTTACAACCGTTACCCGCAGATACACCCCTAGCAGAACATCATAATATGTTGTACAAAGGTACAGCTTTAACTCGTGGTTCTGGGGAAGGGGTAGTCATAGCTACCGGGATGAAAACCGAATTAGGCCACATTTCTGAATTAGCACAACGCGCCGGTGCAGAAGAAAAAACCCCCCTAGAAAAGCGTTTGGATGAACTAGGACAATGGTTAGTTTGGGTGACAATTGCCATTGTGATTGTTGTAGCGATCGCGGGCATTGTGGCAGGAAGAGATGTATTCTTAATGGTAGAAACTGCGATCGCTCTGGCAGTAGGAGCAGTCCCAGAAGGCTTACCCATTGTTGCTACAGTCGCCTTAGCGCGGGGAATGTGGCGCATGGCTAAACGTCATGCACTAATTAATCAACTCTCAGCCGTAGAAACTTTAGGTGCAACTAGTGTTATCTGCACCGACAAAACTGGCACACTCACCGAAAATCAGATGACTGTCAGCCGCATCATCATTGACAGTGGTGAAATACAAGTAACCGGGGAAGGTTTAGAAACTCAAGGTGCATTTCAACACCACAATCAAACATTTAATCCCACAGAAGATCAAATACTCACAGCACTCCTAGAAGTTGGCGTGTTGTGCAACAATGCAGCTTTGCAACCAGCAGACTCAAATGAAAGTCGCGTAGTAGGCGACCCAATGGAAGTAGCATTATTAGTAGCAGGTGCAAAAGCTGAGATACAGCGTCAGCAATTACTAGCACAAATGCCAGAAATTCGGGAAGAAGCCTTTGATCCTGACTTGAAGATGATGGGGACAATTCACCAATTAGACGGTGAATATCGATTTGCCATCAAAGGCGCGCCGGAAGCAGTTCTACAAGCTTGTACTCGCATCCTCACAGACTCCCGAGCAACACCAATGACAGAGGAACTGCGACAAGATTGGCAAGAACGAGTCAACCAACTAGCACAACAAGGTTTAAGAACCCTCGCCTTAGCTCAAAAAACCACAGTTTCCGAGAAAGGCGACCCCTACGAAGATTTAACATTATTAGGGATTGTCGGTTTATTAGATCCTCCCCGTGAAGAAGTCATACCTGCAATCAAAGAATGTCAACAAGCGGGAATACGGGTAGTCATGGTGACAGGAGATCAACCAGTCACCGCCAAAAATATTGCGATCGCCGTCGGTTTAACGGATAATCAACAAGCTGATGTAGTCTTAGGTCAAGACCTGAAAAATCCCGAAGAACTCTCACCCACAGCCCGCCAGCATATTGTGGAAGCTTCCGTTTTAGCGAGAGTTAGTCCCGAACAAAAGTTGAATCTAATTAACCTACATCAACGTCATCAAGCAGTTGTGGCCATGACTGGGGATGGTGTCAATGATGCGCCGGCTTTGCGAAAAGCTGATATTGGCGTAGCAATGGGACAAAGAGGTACACAAGTCGCCAAAGAAGCGGCTGATATGGTACTTCAAGATGATGCTTTTGCTTCCATTGTGGCGGCAGTGGAACAAGGACGCGCTATTTTTAATAACATTAGGAAATTTACAGTATATTTGCTATCCGGTAACGTCGGCGAAATTATCTTAGTTGCTACCGCCTCCTTATTGAATGCACCTTTACCACTGTTACCATTACAGATTTTGTACATTAACGTCGTTAATGATGCCTTTCCCGCCTTGGCTTTGGGAGTAGGAGAAGGAGAACCCGCCTTAATGAAACGTCCACCCAGGCCAGCCCACGAACCTATTTTAGCTCGTCGTCATTGGTTAGCGATCGCAGGTTATGGGTTAGTAATTGCAGCCACTTTAGGAGGTGCTTTTGCTCTGGCTTTCATGTGGTTGGGAATGAACCAACAGCAAGCTGTGACAATTACCTTTATGACCTTGGGTTTTACCCGATTGTGGCACGTTTTTAATATGCGCGATCGCCATTCCGGGTTATTCCGTAACGAGATTACACTCAATCCCTATGTCTGGGGTGCGCTAGTTTTTTGTACAGGATTGCTACTGATTGCAGTTTATCTTCCCTTATTATCTACTGTCTTACAAACAACCGATCCTGGTATGAATGGTTGGCTATTAATCTTGGGAATGAGCCTTGTACCTTTAATTATTGGGCAATTTTCCAAGCTAATTAAAATAATGCCTAATTCACATCAGGCGTGAATTAAAACCTTGCGACGTTAGCGGGGCGGGAGCATCGTTACGAATTATTACCAATCTCTCTCAACTTCAATTACTTCTGTATATTCAAATTCATTGGGACTCTGCTTTACTAACGGATATCTTTCTCCGGCTAATTCTATATAATCTTGTTCACAATCAGGCTTAGAAGAATAATAAGTTAAGACGTATTCTCTCCCAATTCTATCTGCCATTTCGGCTTCCACTTCACCTCGCCATTGAGTTTTAGTAACTAAAACAATTAACTGATTTGCTAACTTTGGTAAAGTTTGAGCAATGCGGCGGCGATAAGTTTCGTCTAGGCTACCAAAGGGGGAATCCATGACAATTGGAAAGGTGCTACTATCTGGTACAGTCAGGATTTTACGTTTAGCACTCCACTCTCTGACTTTATCAATAATACTGGCGATAAAAGATAAACTGAGAATTTGATTTTCTCCGGTGGAAGCTGCTACTGATGCTTCTATACCGGAGGTATTTTCGATTAAAGTTAATTCGTATTTATCGCTGATTGTGGGGATGTAAGGTGTGAAAGAAATAGTCGTAAATATTTCTTGTAACCGCTTTTCTAACTGAATGCGAAACTGCTTTTCTTGACGGTTTCTAACTTCAGTTAAGCGTTCAATTGCATCTTGAGTAGCATTGATGCGTCTTTGTGCTAGTAATTGCTTATCTTCGTTCAATTTTTGTTTAGCAATTTGTTTGATTAACCCATCAATTTCTGTTTTCAGATGAGTAGTTTTTTGTTGATTTGCACCTTGTTCTCGGTTGAGTTCATCAATTTTACTTTCAATCTCATCGAGCCGTTTTTGCAAGTTGCTGATTTCTTCGTTGGGATCTTTGCGTAGCCTTTCTTGAATGTTATCTAAGTCGTTTTCAATTTGTGAAATATTTTGGCGTAATTGGTTGATTCTCGTTTGTTCTCGGTCTACTTCTTCCCAAAACACTGCGGCTTGTTTATCAATTTCATCTACTTGCGCGCTCATACGAATTGCGGTTTCTTCCACTGAAGAAGAACCTGCTTTATCTAACCACATACTGACATTTGTATGAGGATGATTACCGGGATGTAATTCTGCACCACAAATACAGCGTTGGCAATTGATTAATTCAGTGATAAATTCCCGCGAAATGCCAGAGGTTAACTCACCTTGTTGTTTTAATTGGTGGAGGATAGACCGAAATTGGGCGGTAGTATCTGATAATAATACTGTATAACCCCGTGAGGAAATAATTTTTTTGAGGGCTTCTTTAGTTTGCCGCCAATTATCTTGATTGACTTTCTTTTGTTGTTCTAATTCTTGTCGTCTGTTTTGTAATTCTTTCGCTGCACTCAGTTCTTGTAAACGATTACCTGTTTCTTTTTTAAAGGTTTGTTGATATTCTATTTCTTGCTTGATTTCGGCTTGACGGTTGTTGATTTGGTCAATTTCTTGTTCGAGTTTGGCTTGTTCTTTTAAAAGCTGTTTGATTTCTGAATCACCAATGGCTTTTAATTCATTTTCTAAACTTTTTTTAGCTTCACCGAGATGTTTAATAGAACGGTTAATCACTTCTACGCCTAAGAAAATTTTTGTAGCTTCCGCAATTTCTGATTTTTTATCAGAACGGACAATTTCTTCGATGCGTTCGCCGTCAAAAAAGAAGTATTGATGTAAACTGACTGGTAAAATTTGACCGATGATTTCCTCTGGTTGCTGTAGTGGAAAATACCATCTACCATCATCTCCAGCGACTTGCATGAGTAATTCGGTTTTACCTAGGTTAAAGTCAGTTTTAGTTTTATAACCCCGACATTGGCGTTTAACGTTATAGCGTTTACCTTCGTGTTCCCAGTTAATTTCTACCCAACATTCTACAGCTTGTCCTGGTTGTGCTTGTGCGATCGCTCTTTTGTTGACTAACTGTTCTGTCGAGGCAAAGGCAGCACTAAACCTTTCATATAATACCCACGTAAAGGCATTGAGTAAACTGGTTTTACCTGAGCCGTTATTGCCATGAATAATCGTCGTGTTGAGAACATCTCCCCCAGAAATGATGATCTCTGGAGTTTTACCATAAAAGGAGCGAAAGTTACACAGCTTAATAGAAGTGAGCTTCATTGCACTGCTCCCTTCACAATGTCCAAAATATCATCATTGATGGGGCTATTACTTTTCTTATCGAGTCTATTTTTTTCTAAATGCCATACTCGCTCTATAATTTGTCGCACCTCCGGCGGAGCAGTCATAATTGGTTCTTGCACATCATCAATATTTTGCTCTGGCGACATCTTACTTTTTTGCAAATCACTTTTCTCTATTTTAACTGCCGCAATTGCTCTTTTTACATCCGTAAACTTGCGCTGTTAAATTTCAAAGTTCTTTGACAAAATAGTTGTAATTTGATTGAAATTGGTGATATATTTGCAGTAATATATATTTTATAATGGGATATTAGTAAAATTTTTAAAACAGCCAATAATCCATTATATTAATAGTATTAATTTTTTCACATAACGTAGAATTAACTACAGCTTTTAGAAAAAATTTACAAACTTATATCTTGCACCATTCTCAACAAGCCCTAAAAAACCGGGTTTTTAACCGAGGTGCAAGATGTGTGCAAACAAAAAAAGAATATATCGGCGTTGTCCAATGCCCCATGCCCCATGCCCCATGCCCCATGCCCAATGCCCCATGCCCCATGCCCATGCCCATGCCCAATGCCCAATGCCCAATGCCCCATGCCCCATGCCCTATGCCCTATGCCCCATGCCCTATGCCCAATGCCCCATGCCCCATGCCCCATGCCCCATTCCCCATTCCCTATAAAATCTTTGATACAGTAGTCAATAAATCTTCTGCTGTGTAGGGTTTGGACAAGAATGCTGTTGCACCTAGCAAAAGAGCTTGTTGACGGTTGACTGGTAAACCACTGGTAGCAATGATCTTAACTTCGGGGTTCATGGTTTTGAGGGTGCGGATAGTGGTTAAGCCGTCCATGTTGGGCATGACGATATCTAGTAAAACAACGCTGATGTCTGACTCATATTGTGCATAAACAGCGATCGCCTCAATTCCATCGTTAGCAACCAGGGTTTTGTAGTTATAATTTTCTAGGGTTTCTTTGGTTAGTTCTTGAATGACTAATTCATCGTCTACGATCAAAATTAACTCGCCCTGACCTTGAGGTACTTCTGTTTTGACTTCCTCCTCAATGGCTATTCCTTCACCTATGGGTAAGTAAACTTGAAATTGTGTACCTCGGCCTACTTGACTTGATACTTGCACAAAACCACCGTAGTTTTTAACAATACCTAAAACCGTTGACAGCCCTAGTCCTGTACCTGTCCCCAGTTCTTTGGTTGTAAAAAATGGCTCAAAAACCCGCTCTAACAACTCTGGAGGAATACCTGTGCCTGTATCGGCAATGGTAACAACGATGTACTGTCCCGGATGAGCATCAAGGTACATCCCCGCATAGGTTTCATCAATGATGCGATTTTTTGCAGAGATAGTCAAAATCCCGCCATTAGGCATAGCATCACGGGCATTGACTGCTAAATTCATGAAAACTTGCTCTAACTGGGTAGGATCAGCTGTCACCATCCATAATGTGTTGGTAGGAATGTGAGTCTGAATTTCTATAGATTTGGGAAATGTCTGTTGAATGACTTTGACTAATTCTTTGAGCAGATGTCCAGGTTGTAATAGAATGGGTTTCCCCTCTGTACCACGGGCAAAGGTGAGAATTTGTTTGACTAAGTTAGCTCCACGCTGAGAACTATTTTCTAATGTATGGAAAAGGTCTTGAGTGCGCCTATCAACATTTTTGCATCTGTTGGGCAGTAATTGAGCAATCATCGTAATAGGAGCAAAGACATTGTTAAGGTCATGGGCAATGCCACTTGCCAGAGTTCCTAAACTTTCTAATCTTTGAGCGCGGTAAAATTGTTGTTGTAGTTGTTTTTTCTCTGTAATGTCGCTGTTGACTACTAAAATAGATTTGGTTTGTCCAGATTTATCAGGTAATAGTGTCCAGCGACTAGCAACGGTAATTTTTTTCCCTATTTTGGTAATTTGCTCTAACTCACCAGACCAAGAACCTGATTCCAGAGTCGCGTTGAGAGCTGCTTGCAGTTGGGGTATTGATTCTGTGTTGAACAGTTCATGGGCTATTTTTCCGACAGTTTCCTTTGCTGTCCAACCATATAAGTTTTCAGCACCTCGACTCCAAAAGAGAATCTGATTTTCTAAATCTCGGACAAAAATGGCATCGGTAGCGATATCAATTAAAGCTGCTTGCTCTCGGATTTTCTGTTCTGCCTGTTTGTGTTCAGTGATATCAGTGGAAATACCACCCACAGCATAGGGTTTACCAGTCCCATCGCAGAGGGGAAACTTGACAGTAATGTAGGTGTGTAGCCCATCTGCGTGCGGAACAACTTCTTCTACTTGAATTACTTGCTTGGTTTTGAGTACGTGTTGATTGTATGCAACAAATTTATCAGCAGTCTCAGTCGGCCAAAATTCATAGATACTCTTACCCAGGATATTTTCTGGAGTTGCAGATACAAGCTTTGCATACCAGCGATTCACTAACAGATGTCTCTGTTGTGGGTCAATCATGTAGATGGCCACGGCACTATTGTTAATAATCGCTTGCAGTTTTTGCTCACTTAACCGTAGTGCTTCCTCAGCCTGTTTGCGGTCTGTAATGTCTATATTTACGCCAATCATCTGGAGTGGCTCACCAGTAGTTTCATTGTATAATACCTGACCTTTACATAATGACCAACCAACTGTACCATCTGGGTAAATAAACCGAAATTCCAGATTATAGGTTACTTGCTGGTCAATGGCTCGCAAAACTGATTGATGTAGCCGTTCGCGGTCTTCAGGATGGACAATTTGATTTAAAAAATTTTCATAGCTGACATCAAATGTATCAGGGGTTAAACCAAATAAAGAAAACAGATGATCAGACCAGATAACTTCATTGGTTTGCAGATCCCAGTCCCAAGTGCCAGTATTACCAGCCCAGAGTGCTAGTTTTAGCCGTTGCTCACTTTTTTGCAGATTTGCCTTAGCTTGTTGGCGTTCTGTAATGTCCTGATGCACCCCAATCATCCGAAGTGGCTCACCAGTTTGATCGTAGAAGATACTGCCTTTCCCATGCGCCCAGTGTACTGTACCATCTAGCCACACTACCCGAAACTCGATATTACAGTTGCTATGCTGATCAATAGACTGCTTCAGAGATTGTTCCACAAATTCCCGGTCTTCAGGGTGGATGAAATTTAAAAATGATTCAAACCTGTTGTTGAATCTCCGGGGATCGAGATCAAATAGAGAACACATACTCTCAGACCAGAACACCTCATTAGTTTGCAGATTCCAATCCCAAATACCTGTGTTGCTGGCTGAAAGTGCGAGTTGTAGCCGTTGCTCACTTTCTTGCAGATTTACTTCAGCTTGTTGCCGTTCGCTCACATCCCGGATGATGGAAAGATGGCGATGTGGCATAAAATTGGCAACCGCCGCAAATTCTGTTGCTCGTACTGTGCCATCAGGACGATGCAATAGAAACTCTCCCGACATTTGTTCTTGTTCACGAAACTGTTGCCAAGCTTGGGTAAAATTAAATTCGGGTGCGGCGAAATCCGCAATTGTGGAAGCTAAAAGTTCTTCTCTAGATACACCAAATAATTCGCAAGCTGCTGCATTGACATCTACATAACGTCCCTCGTCATTCGCAATCAGGATCGCGTCTAGAGCGTGATCAAACAAGGCTTGCAACTGCTGTTCACGCTGTTCCAGACGTGCATTAGCCTGCACCAGTTTGGCTGTCCGCTCCGCCACGCGCAGTTCTAGTTCTTGTTGTGCTTGGCGCAGTGATGCTTCTACTTGGCGGCGTTGTTTTACTTCCTGTTCTAACTGCTGGTTGGTTTGCTGGAGTTGAAGCGTTTGCTCCTCAACTTTGGTTTGTAAGGTTTGGATAACGTTGAGTATTGCTACGGGATCAAGTACTTGTAAGAGATTAGTTTGTGTCACCAGTCCTTGCAGTTGTCCTTGTTCACCTACGACAACTAACCGCCGCACCCCTCGCGCTTGCATCAACTGGTGAACAGTCCACAAAGAGTCTGTGGGAGTAATACTTAATACAGGACTACTCATCACCGCTTGCGCCTGGGTTTGGTTGATATCTAGTCCCTGTAACTGGACTTGGAGAATATCTTTTTCGGTAATCATCCCCACGGGAATCAATGCTGTCTCCTGTGGGGCGACAATGACAACGCAACTGATGTGGCGATCGCTCATTATTTGCGATAATTCGAGTACCGATGTAGTAGGCAGCGCGTGAACAACTTCCTTCACCATCACTTCTGTCACACATCGCAGTTTTAGCAGGTGCGCTGGTTGGATGACTTGACGAATTTTATCTTGGGTAATTAAGCCTAGTAATTGCCCTTGTTCATCTACTATCGGCAAATGGCGAATGCTATGCTGACCCATGAAAGCTAAAGCGGTGAGGGCATTTTGCGCCGCCGCCTGAGTCAAACTAATCACCGGCTGCGTCATCACCTCGGAAATTTTCACCTGGGATAAATCCACCCCCGTTCCCGTCAGCCGGACTACATCCCGTAAAGTTAATATACCTACTAAACTAGTTTCGCTAACAACTAAAACACAACTTGCTACTGTGCTGCTACTTGCTGGATTCATGAGAGCGATCGCATCAAGCAATAGCGTATCTGGTAATACCGTTAAAGGACAAGATTCAACTACCTGTTCTAAAGTAGGCAAATCCACAGCATAAAGTGATTGCATCAGTTCCGCCTGTCAGTCAAGCGATCAATAAGTTATTTCTAAAATCCGAGTAACACAAAATCAGCTTAAAAATAATTCATCTTCAAGCCAGCTAGGGACTTCCAACTAAAAAAATATACAATCGCTGTGGTAAGCAGGGGGGCAGGGGGCAGGGAGCAGGGGGAAAAATCAAAATATTCTTTCTCGGAAATTGGATAATTTATTTTCTGGAAGCCCCCTAATCATGAGAAAATCTCACAACTAAAAATGATAGAGGAACTGGGGACAAATCAATTCAAAATTCAAGAACTACTTACTCAGCACGCTGCTCACTCCCCGCTTCCGCTAACAGCACTCAGCACTCATTTTGTAAAATCAATCACTTTCCAACCCAATCTCCAAGATTAGTTACATCATTACCTATAGCATAAACTCAAAATACCGCTTTGAAATGATTACATTTGTTATTACTCATCAAATATCAAGCAACCCATAACGTTTTTGTAAAGCAAGTAGCTTGATTCTAGCCTCCCCTGCGTTATCTGCTAAATCAGCAAATTCCACAAACCGTCTGAGTTCTTTTCTTAACAAGTTGCGCTCTACTTCTATAGTTTCCCGATCTAAATCTGGTGGCAATACAATCATATCAAATATAGAACTGCGTTTTTTATCAGGGTGAGGGCGTAAAACTCTCCCCCGTCTTTGGATGAATTGACGAGGATTACCAGAACTTGATAAAATCACCGCCGTTTGAATAGCAGGAATATCTACCCCTTCATCTAAACAGCGAATCGCTACTAAACCTTGTAATTCTCCCTTTTCAAACTGATTACGTAAAATTTCCCGTTCTGATAACGGTGTGTGGGCTGTGTAGGTACTGACTTTATAACCTAATTCTACCCCTAAAATTTTCGCCACGGCCTTGAGTTGTCGCAAGGAAGAACGTTGTCCTGTTTCTAGACAACCATCACTACAATAAAAAAGTGTATGACTAGTTTCCCGGCGCGTTGCCATTAATTGTCTGAGTGCATTTAATTTATTAGCGGCTGCACCGATTAATCTAGCTCTTTGCATTAATAACGGCTTTAAATCTTCATGATTTTCAAAATTCCCTGAGTCGCCATTTTCCCGTTCTCGATATAGTAAAGACCTACCGATTTTTTTAGTTAACTTTAAATAGGCAATACTTTCAGCTTCCGTTAACTCTACAAGTATCGGATAATACAAATAATGTACCAAAGCCCCTTGAGAAATTGCATCTTTTAAAGTAAACTCTGGCTGCAAAACATTACCAAAATAATCAAATAAAGATTGCGTACCATCCTCATCAAAATATCTTTCTGGTGTAGCCGATAATGCCAACCTTAAACCCACACTTCTAGGCAAACTTTCCTCTAATTTCGGCGCGCCTAAATTATGGGCTTCATCACCAATAATGAAAGTTTTAGGCGGAAAATACTTGAGTTGTGACTGAAAACCATCACCAATTAATGTGGAGTTAGTAGTAATGACAGTCACAAAATTTTGCGAACGAGAACGCAGATTATATAGTTGAGTAGAAAGTTGACTTTGCCAATTGCGGACATTTTCAAAAGCTAAAATAGGTTGTAAATTGAACTTTTCACATTCCCTAGCCCATTGGGTGACAAGATGGCGATAGGGACACACCACCAACAACACCTGCAAATTAATTTGTTTGTACAATTCACAAGCTATAGCCAGTGCAGTGATAGTTTTACCACTACCAGTAGCCATTTTCAGCGTACCTCTGCCGTTATTTGCAAACCAATTAGTAATAGCTTGTCGCTGATATGGGCGCAATTGCAGAGATGTCGGCATCCTCGGACATCCTGGTAATGGTTGAGTTTGGTAACTCCCCCCACCTTCCTTAAGCAAAGGTAATTTTAGGCGGAAAGAGGGTATTGGCTGCACTGGATTTAGCGTCAGGTACATAAAAATTCAAAATTCAAAATTCAAAATTCAAAATGTAGGAATTTTGGGCATTGGGCATTGGGCATCGGGCATTGGGCATTGGGGTAAATATTTCTCCCTTGTCAGGGCAGGGTGTGCTTGGTGTGGGATGGTGGAGAACAAATCTTTCCCCCCACACTCCCCTCTCTCCCCACACTCCCCCTGCTCCCTTGTCTACCTTGTCTACCTTGTCTCCTTCTGCCCCCTGCCCCCTGCCCCCTGCCCCCTGCCCCCTGCTTCTATTCAAACGTAACCGCGCCAAACGCCGACGAGAGAACCTTGTACTTCGACTTGCATAGCTGAGACTTCGATGGGGTTGTATTTGGGGTTGGCGGGTTTGAGGGTGACGCGATCGCCACTGCGATAAAAACGCTTTAATGTATTACCGTAGCCCTCAACTCTAGCAGCGACAATTGTGCCATTTTTTAAATGTTCCGGTTCGGGAACTGGGCGCAGAAAAACTAAATCTCCATCACTAATTAAATCTTCAATCATGCTATCCCCAGCTACCCGTAAAGCATAGGTTTGGGGTGGTAGAGTGAAATTAGAAAAGTCAATATGCTCTACAGCATCGGTAAAAGGTTCTATTAAACCACCAGCCGCAATTGCACCTAAAACTGGCACACCTTGCTTGATAGATTGTAAAATTCTAATCGTGCGCGCTTTTCCTTCAGTCCATTCAATGTAGCCTTTATTGCGTAAATGTTCTAGACGGCTTTGAATTGGTGCTGGTGATTTTAAATTCATCGCTTGCATCATTTGCCGAATTGAAGGAGAATGCTGGTGAATTTTGATATATTCTGCCAGCCATTCATAAAGTTCTTGTTGTGCTTGTGTTAGCCTTTCCATAAAAATATAGGGGAGGTAAATATAAATGTCCCTAGAACATTAGTACTACAAAAAATCATTAATCACAAGATAAAAATCAAAATAATTTAATTCAGAAAAGAAATAGGTAATAGGGAAAAGGTAACTGAGGGGAGCAGGGGAGGAGGGGGAGACAAGGGAGACAAGGGAGACAAGGGAGACAAGGGAGACAAGGGAGACAAGGGAGAGAATTTTAGATTTTAGATTCTGGATTTTAGATTGAAATCTAATCCAAAATTTAAAATCCAAAATCCAAAATTGAATTGTCCGATGCCCAATTCCCAATTCCCAATTCCCAATCTCAATAATCAATATGCACCTAAAATACTAGCTAACAAAGCCTTTTGTGCGTGCAATCGATTTTCTGCCTGATCCCAAACTCGTGAGTGTGAACCTTCAATGACTTCTTCAGTAATTTCCTCACCACGATGAGCTGGTAAACAGTGTAAAACAATGGCATTTTTATCAGCCAAGCTCAATAATTGCTCAGAAATTTGATAAGGTTGGAAAATCGGAAAGCGATCGCCTGCTTCATCTTCTTGTCCCATACTTGCCCAAACATCAGTGTAGAGTACGGTAGATCCCTTTGTGGCTACCTCTGGATCGTGAGTAATTAAAACTTCAGTTTTATCACCTGCGATCGCCCGTGTTTTTTCAACAATGGTAGAATCTGGTTCATAACCAATAGGAGTAGCAATTCTGACATTTATCCCAGCTAAAGCACAGCCGAGCATTAAAGAATTAGCCACATTATTACCATCACCAACGTAGGTGACAGTTAACCCCGCCAGAGTGCCGAAACATTCTTGCACTGTTAATAAATCAGCTAATATTTGACAAGGATGCTCTAAATCTGTCAGTGCATTAATTACAGGGATTTTGGCATAATTAGCAAAAGTTTCTAACTCTTGTTGTGCAAAGGTGCGAATTGCCAGAATATCCAGATATCGATCTAATACCCGTGCTGTATCTTGTACAGGTTCTCCCCGACTCACTTGAGTGACATTAGGATTTAAATCAATCACTTGTCCACCCAATTGATACATTGCCACCGTAAAACTAACCCGTGTGCGAGTTGAAGCTTTAGAAAACAGCAAACCCAACACCTTCTCACAACGCAACTGTAAACGTTGTGATTTTAATTCCGTTGCCAATTGCAGCAGTTCTTGAAGTTCCCCAGGATTCAAGTCCGCCAAACCTAATAAATCTCGTCCAAATAATGCTGCCATAGTCTTAATATGTAAAAAATAATTATATGGTGATTAGGGACTGGAAACTGGGAATTGGGGGCAGGGGAGCAGGGGGCAGGGAGCAGGGAGCAGGGGGCAGGGAGCAGGGGGCAGGGAGCAGGGGGCAGGGGGCAGGGAGACAAGGGAGACAAGGAGAGAAGTCTGAGCGGAGGTTTCCTCCGATGGCTTCGCCAACGCCAAGGGCGAACAGAACTTCGGGGAGACAAGGGAGACGATGGAGCAAAAAAGTTTTGACTCATGCCCAATGCCCAATGCCCAATGCCCAATGCCCAATGCCCAATGCCCAATGCCCCAAAAAAATACTAGACAAATAATTTGCTTGTGATATAATTAAAAATCGGTGAGTGCTTGAGAGAAAGCAGTAACCTGCCAGCATAGCACAGTGGTAGTGCATCCGACTTGTAATCGGAAGGTCGTCGGTTCAAATCCGACTGCTGGCTTTGATTTTTCTAGAGTGAGTGTACAACAGAAGGGCGCGATCGCTTAAACTCATATTTCCTAGAGTATGCAAAAATTCTAGGCTGGATTGACAATGATTTCATCTATGCTAATCTTCCTAGTTGTGTGCGTTAATATTGCAATCATATTCATATAGATATAATGATAACTTTTGATTTTTAAAGCTTTATCTTTAACATTTTATTTTATGTAATTCTTTTTAATAATTCTATTTTTACCAACTGAGGCTGCTGTTAATCAGCAAACTTCAGGCAAAATTGGGATGGAATCATCTTTTTAGTATAATTCAAATTGCATTATTGATAAAGTTAATCAAAAAATGACTCTAATTTGAGCCATAATAAACAAAATAGTTGCTATTATATCGCCATCCTATCGTGATTCAAACTAAGCTCAACTTCAAACATCAGGAAAATCCAGTTAATCTAGTTAATCCTGTATTTGCCAACCATGAAACTTTTCACCCTCGTTTTGGATGGTTAAAAAAAGGATTTGATGCAGCTAAGAAAAATCCAGGTGTTTTCTTACAGGATGACGCGCCTGTGCGTTTAGGTGTGGGTAAAAATATGGTGCGTGCAATTCGTTATTGGTGTATGGCTTTCAAAATTCTTGATAAGAATAGCTTACCAACAACATTTGGGGAAAAATTATTAGGAAATAATGGCTGGGACTCTTATTTAGAAAATCCGGCTTCATTATGGTTATTACATTGGAATTTGTTAAAGCCTACTTGTGAAGCGGCTGCTTGGTATTATATTTTTAATATTTTTCGTGATGTAGATTTTACAAAAGAAGATATTTTATTAGGCTTAAAAGATTATATCAAAAGTTTCAATAAAAATATTGCAGAATCTTCTTTTATTAAAGATATAAATTGTATTTTAAGAATGTATGCAGCACAGGAATTTATAAAAGATAATAGCCCTATTGAAGATTCTATTGATTGTCCTTTCAATGAACTGGGTTTAATTCGTCATTTCGGCAAAAATTATCAATTTAAAATTGGTGATAAAGCTAATTTACCTGCATCGCTGATAGTAGCTAGTTGTTTAGAATATGCTAGTTGGGCTAATCAAGATAGTAATACAATTACTATTCGTAAGTTACTGTATGATGAAGGTAGTCCGGGGATGGTATTTAAACTGACGGAGAGTGTTTTGTGTGCAGCTATTGAAACATTAGCTAAAGAATTTGAGCCGATAGTTCTTTCTGATACTGCTGGGTTAATTCAATTATCTTTACCGGAAAATCCTGAAATTTTAGCGGAAGAAATTTTAGATAAATATTATTTTGGGGAATAGGTCATGGGGCATTGGGAATAGGATTGGAAATGCGTTAATCAGGATTATATCTATATATTTATTAATACACATGAGTGAAATTATGACTAACAAAAAGCTGTCACATTATTTTAGTCTTCAGCGTCGCTATTCTCGTTCTATTAATTTAGAAAGAGATTTAGATAGTGCGGAAGCTTTAGACGGTTATGTTTTGACTAAAAGAGCAATTGATTCTCTCAAACGGATTTTAAATAATTTTAATGCTGAAGAAGGCAATAGAGCTTGGACTTTAACTAGTGTTTATGGAACTGGGAAATCTGCTTTTGCTCATTATTTAATTTCCCTTGTAGCTAATTCTCAAACTAAAATACACACTCAAGCTTTATCAATAGCCGAAGATAAATTAGGTAAAGATAGTGATATTTATCAATTAATTCAAGAGAAGATTAACCCAAAAGGATTAATTAGGGCTGTAGCGACGGGACAAAGAGAACCGATTAGTCATACTATTATTCGGGCTTTATTAACTGGCGTTGATAATTTTTGGACTGCTAGCCAAAAGAACAAAATTAATGTTGTGCGTCAGTTGGTAGATTTAGAAGCAGAAATTAATGATGGTGGTAAGGTTGATAGTAGAGAAATTCCGCATTTGGTGTTGGAATTAGCTAAGGAATCAGGGACGGGTATTTTCCTAGTTATTGATGAGTTAGGGAAGAATTTAGAGTATGCGGCTCATGCTCAAGGAGATGAAGATTTATATCTTTTGCAACAATTAGCGGAATTACCAAGACATAGCAAAACTCCGATTTATATTTTAGGGATTTTACATCAAGCGTTTGCCGAATATGGTCAGCGTTTAGCTACTATTCAAAAAAACGAATGGGCGAAAATTCAGGGACGATTTGAGGATATTCCTTTTACGGAATCATCTGGACAAATGATGAGTTTGATTGGTGAAGCAATTGACTCATCAGCCGCAGATAATATCAAAAGTGCTACTAACACTTATGCTGAGGAATGGAATAAGTATTTAGCATCAATCATTGTTGATGAAGAAGTTACGGCTCAAGTTATCAAAAAAGTTTATCCCCTACATCCTTTATCAGCTTTGGTGTTACCGAGTCTGTGTCAAAAGTATGCTCAAAATGACCGTTCTTTGTTTACGTTTTTAACTAGTAGTGAGCCTTTATCGTTTCGTAATTTCTTAGAATCAGAAACGGTTCAAGATTATAATTTACCCTGTCTTAAAGTATATCAAGTTTATGATTATTTTATTGAATCGGCGGGTATGGGTTTAGCTTCTCGCCCAAATTTGCAAAGATGGGTAGAGGTGCAAGATTTAATTAATGATGCGAAACGTTTAGAAGAAGATAGTCTCAGGGTATTAAAAACAATTGGGATTTTTAACTTAATTACTATTACCGGTTCACTGCGGGCGACGAGAAACTTAGTTTGTTTAGCGATGTGTAATTTTCCGTCAGCCGCCGAGATTAATTATTGGCAGGAAATTATTGATAAACTACTCAAACAAAATCTCATTACCCATCGTCGTCAGTTAGATGAATTGCGGATTTGGCAAGGTTCAGATTTTAATGTTGACGGTGAATTAAGTAATTATATACAACAAGAGCGATCGCCTCTTGTCAAGCTCCTATCTCTACACCGTCCCCTCAAGCCCTTAGTCGCACAACGTCACAGTTACCAAACGGGGACTTTGCGTTATTTTGAACGCCATTATTTAGATAATTCCCAAGATTTAAGTCAGTTAAGTTGCAATAGCATAGATGCAGATGGTTTTGTGGGTTATTGGGTAGATGATGTAGTTCCGAGTGCTGTTCCCGCTACCACTAGTGATGGTAAACCATTGGTGATTTTGGGTGCGGCGAGCTTAGAGATATTGCGAATACGTACCCTGGAATTTGTGGCTTTAAGTAATATCAAAAAAACCGCCAAAGAGTTGCAGACTGACGGGGTGGCGAGAAAAGAGGTAAATTATCGCCTACAAGAAGCAGAAGAATTTTTAGATGAAACCCTGAATCAATGCTTTAGTATTGGGGTAAATCAGCAATGTTGGATTCAGGGACAAGTCGAGACATTAAACAACATTACTGACTTTAATAGTAAGCTGTCCGAGATTTGCGATCGCACTTATCATCACAGTCCCATTTTATGGAATGAATTAATCAACCGCCGCGATTTAACCTCCCAAGGCGCAAAAGCTAGGCGCGAATTAATTCAGGCGATGTTAGAACATCAACATGAGGAAAGATTAGGCTTAGAAGGATATGGCCCCGAAGTCAGTATGTATTATTCTCTGTTAGAGGAAACAGGGATACACCGTCAAGAAGATGAAGACTGGGACTTTTACCCACCATCGGAAAATTCTGGTTTAAATTCTCTGTGGGAAGCGGTTGAAGATTTTTGTCTAGCAGCAACCGAGAAAAGCCAAAGTTTTGATTTACTCTATCAACATTTATCAGCACCACCATTCGGGGTAAAACAGGGTGCAGTTCCCGTAATTTTAGCGGCTGTGTTGTTGTATCACGCCGATGATTTGGGGTTATATCAAGACGGAACATTTATTCCTGTCTTGGGAACAGAACATTTTGAATTGTTAGTTAAATATCCCGAACGATTTGCAGTTAAGTATTTTGCAGTTGTGGGATTAAGGGCGGAAGTATTTAAAGAATTGGAAGTGATTTTACGAAATCCCCAGTTAAAGAAATTAGGTAAAGTGCGTAACGCAACTTTGTTAACAGTGGTGACTCCGCTTTATCAATTTGTCAAAAAGTTGCCGAAATACACTCAACAAACTAAAAGACTTGCAGCAGAACCGAGAGCCATTTTAAAAGCATTACAAACCACTGTTGAACCGGATGAATTATTATTTAAAGCTTTACCCGCAGCTTGTAATTTACCTGCAATTGGGACGGAAACTGGGGATGATGGCGTAACAGCGAGAACTTTACGGACTAAGTTAGTTCATGCTTTGAGAGATATTCATACAGCTTACGATCAATTATTAAGTGATTGTCAAAAACTGATTTATGAAGTCTTTGGGGTGAGAAGTCCAGAAACAAAACTGCGGGAAGATTTGCGAGTCAGGGCGAATTATTTAGCCGGAAAATGTATTGAACCTTTACTCAAACGCTTTATTCGGGCTGCATCAGATGAAACTAAAACTGATGCTCAATGGTTAGAAGCTTTGGTGATGATTGTAGCAGATAAACCGGCAGAATCTTGGACTGATGATGATGCAGTTGCCTTTGAGATGAAATTAGCCGATTTGGTGCGGCGGTTTAAGAATTTGGAAGCTTTGCAAAAAGAAGTCGCCGCCAAAGGCGAAGGTTTTGAAGCGCGACGCATAACGATGACTCGTCCCGATGGTCAAGAAATCCATCAAATGGTATGGGTAGATCATGGGAGAGAGTCGCAAGTTGAGCAGATTGTTGACGACATTTTAGCAAAATTACCTGATGATCAGCAGTTAAGACAGGCGATTTTAGCAAAGTTAAGTGAACGCATTTTAAATGTGGATTTACCTGAGACGGTGGCACAAATTGGCGATAAGGGGAATGATGAAATAGCAGGGAAAAATGCTGGTTAATGGAAGTATTATGATGAGAAAGAGAACCTAACACGAGAACTGCATAATGAGCGTGAATTAGAGGGTGTTTGAAAAGTCGAAAAGTATACTAGAAACCCCTCTCCAAACCTCTCCCCGAAAGGTCGATAGGCTTTGAAACCCCCATTCCCTTGTAGGGAAGGGGGGCTAGGGGGGTTAGGTTTTAAAGATTTTGGTGTTAGGAATGATACTTTTCAAACATCCTCTTAGATATAAATCATACCGTATGAGCAGCTAAGGGAAATCAAAAGATGATCCAAACAGCGATTACTAAAAGAATTACCACAATTAATGAAGCAGAAAGGCAATTTAATTTAGTTCGTACTGCTGATATTAATTTTTTTCCAGAGTGGAGAGAAAATTTAGCTGATTTAACTGATAAGGAAAAAACAGTATTAGATAGAATCAAAGCTAGATACCGCTATCATCGAGCTAATGGGCATCTAGCAGAAGGGTTAGTTAATTTAGTGGTTTTATCGCCCTTACTGGAGTTAGCAGGTTTTTATGATCCCCCTTTTCAAATGCAAGGGGAAGTTGCTGTTGAAGTTAGTGCATTAGTTCCTCTAGATGAAGTTAACGAGGAAATTTTAAGGGGAAGAATTGATTTTTTAGTAGTCTCAAAAGAACTGTGGATTGCAGTTTTGGAGTCTAAGGGAACAGCAATTAATCTTGATGTGGCAATTCCTCAAGTTTTAGCTTATATGATGGTTAATCCTAATGCAGAAAAACCTGTATTTGGGATGGCGACTAACGGGGGAGAGTTCTTTTTTATCAAACTAAATCGTCAGGGAACATCTCAATATGATATTTCGCGTATTTTTTCCCTTTTACCTTTACAGAATGAACTTCATGATGTGCTAATGATTTTGAAAAAATTAGGAAGTCAGATTGAAGATGATACAAACTAAAAAGAGATTTGGGAGTAGTGACAATGTTAGGTTTACTAGCCAAATTGAGTCTATGGGAAGAATTAACAAGTCACTCAGCACTACAAAACGTTGATTCTGACCAAATTTTGCTGATGAATGGGATTAGCTGGGATATATATGAAACACTATTGCAAAGCTGTCAAAATAATTCTCACTATCGCTTTAAATATTTAGAAGGTACTTTAGAAATAATGTCACCGAGTCGCCGCCATGAGGTGGATAAAAAGATTATTGCTTTATTGTTAGAAACATATTTTATAGATAAAGGTATTGATTTCTATCCTTTAGGCTCAACTACTTTTAGAAGAGAAGCAGCCGCTAGGGGTATAGAACCAGATGAATGTTATTGTTTTAATTCTGAAAAACCTGTTCCTGATTTGGCGATTGAAATAGTTGTCACCAGTGGGGGAATTGATGATTTATTAATTTATCAAGGTTTAGGTGTACCAGAAGTTTGGTTTTGGCGGAACAATCAATTTTTATTATATTATCTGCGTGGTAATCAGTATGAACAAATAACGAAAAGTGAACTTTTACCGGATTTAGATTTAGAATTGTTAGCCAATTTGCTTATGTCTGGTGGGAAACCAAAAGATTTAATTGCTAAGTTTCGGGAAAGTTTTAATAGCCAGTAGGGTGCATTGAAGCAAAGCATAACGCACCGTATGATGGTGGTGCGTTACGGCTATATATGATTTGCTCACACTTCCAAATGCTTTCACAGCCGTAACACACCCTACAATTTAAGTTTGATTTTTGATGGTTTATTCTTGTTGTTGGTTTAACCAAGTTTCTAAATCAGTAACACTAGAAAAATCTAGTAATGCTTCTCCTAGATTTTCTAATTGTTCAATTGATAATCCTTGAATGCGCTCGATTAATGATTGGTTAATTTCCCCAAGTCGGCGATTGAGTAAACGTAGAACTAAGCGTTCTTCTCCTTGTTTATTTCCTTCCCATATAGCTTGTTCTCTATCTCTTTGATAAAGTGGTTCTAATCGCATAACTAACTCCCTATCGTCTGTTTCTAATTCTTGATTGATTCTTAAGTTTTCCCGCAGGTTGTAAACTAATTCGAGGGTGGCTTGTTGGTATGGATGATTTAATGGTAACGCTTGCAATTCCATAATTGCTTGGGATTGTACGTTTCCTCTACCTAAAAGCCTCAGCCATAGCGTTTCGGGTGTTTGTGGTAGTTGATGTATGGCGACAATGGCTGTGCGTAGTGCATCTGGAAGAAAATGTACTCCTGATATCCAATTGGGTTTTTGGATAGTTCCAAAGCTAGATAGTCTAGTTTCGGATATTGTGGGAGTCAGTACCCATAATTGGGGAATTTCTGCGTCTTGAAGTTTGGTTTTGTTGGTTTTAGCTTCTCGTCGCAGTGAGGCTTTAACTTCTAATAATTTGAGTATACAATCACAGATTTCATCGGTGGATGCTGGATTGCGGAAGGGTTCTATGATGGCTGGATTTTCGGCAAATCTTCCTAGTAAACCCAGGATTTCTAAGTTAGGTGTTTGCTGTTTGTTGGGTGTGAAGAATACATCTATTTCTTTGATTTCTCCTGAGACTTTTTCTGATGCTTTGACTTCTCCATAGTCTTTTAGTAGTTCTTCTAGATAGTCTTTGGCGAATTTGTCATGTATGAACCGTGTCATCTAATTTGAATATTATTGATTTTTCTAGTTTTTAAAATTATAAAGAACTGGTGCGATCGCTTTACCATCTACTCCCTAAATCTCTATAAGTTTAGATAAAAACCTAACCCCCCAACCCCCTTCCCTACAAGGGAATGGGGAGCAAAACTCCCTTCTCTTTGCAGGGGAGGATTGCTTCAAGGTGGTAGCAATAGTGGGATAGATGATAGGAATGAGGAGCAAAACTCCCCTCTCCTTGCAGGGGAGGGGTTGGGGGAGGGGTTCTTATAGTGACACAGCCTACTAAATGTAATTGAACCGTGCTGAGGTATAAAAGCTTAATTGGTTAGTTGATCAAAGGCTAACTATAACAGTGATATTACTAGGCAATTTTAAAATAAGTTTAAAAATGCTACAGATTACCTTTACACATTTGCTAAAATATTAGCATGATTAATATAGTTGCCTAAGCGCACTAAAAACCAGCATGGCGGAGAAAAAAACTAGACACATACTCGGGCTTTCTGGGGGGAAGGATAGCACGGCTTTAGCGGTGTTACTGCATAGGGAAATTCCAGAGATGGAATACTTTTTTTGTGATACCCATAAGGAATTACCGGAAACTTACGATTATCTTGACCGCATTAAGGCACGTCTGAAAATTAAAGTTCATTATCTCAGTGATAAAGGCGGTTTTGACCATTGGTTAGCGATTCATGATGGTTTGTTACCTTCTCCCCAAATGCGGTGGTGTACGGTGAAGATGAAAATTAAGCCGTTGGAGGATTTTGTGGGGGATGATGAGGCTATTAGTTATATTGGTATCCGTGCTGATGAAAACCGTGAGGGTTATATTGTAATTCTCACCAATATTAAATATTTTATTTTGACAAGAGCTAGTGCGATCGCTCTAACTCCTGTATATTTTATTTCCTAACCTTGCTGTCTAATTAATACACTCACTACATCGCCTAATTCACCTAAACTTCCTGCTATGACTGGTTTTGACCAAGAACCCACTTCTGCATAACCTGTAGTATGTAGCTGATAAATTGTTCTCCTGACTAGTTCAGGACTACCGACTAATATGTGCTTTATCTTTTCTCGCCTCACCTGGACTTGATTGCTACCGCTATCTTCTAATCTCATAAATTCTTCCGCCATAACGCACCTGTTTAACATTATCTTTGTTTCGTTATCATATATGATAACCAGTGCGTGACAAAAGTTATCATAAAAGTTAACAAGATTGCGATCGCTATGCTGTGATAATGGAAATCATGGGAAAAGCAGGACAAGCACTCAAACAGGTTTTAGAGTCTTACAACATCAGCCAAAGCCAACTGGCGACGGGTTTAGGTGTTGAGCGTCCGATTGTCTTCCGTTGGTATCATGAAAAAATTGATCCTACGGCTGAAACTGTTGCAGAAATTGTCAAGGCGTTAAATAAGATTAATCAATCAGCCGCAAATGATTTTATTCAAGTATATTTAGGAGATTTAATTTTATTTAGAAATCCCATCATGAATCAGGATTTACCACTATCAGATAAAGTTAACGTTACAGTTTTATCCCAAATATTTAACAATATTACTAACTCATATAAATATCTTTACTTTCTATCAATATTAGATATTCTCAAAAGAAGAAATTTTGATATCTTATCGCCTATTAGCTTCCGAGAAATAATTGTGGAAATGTTAGCTAATGCTTGGTATCCCCATAATTATTTTAAATTGTCTTTTGGGAAGCAAGACCAAATTGCTAATAAATTAGATGCTCTTGAACTTGAAATTACAGAACCGATTTTAAAGTTTAGAGATACAGATAAAAAATTTTTGCGGACAGCTATTAATAACCAAAATCTCGATGATATTGTTATTTCGATTAATCGCTATGTCTCTTATCGTTTAATTCGTCCTTTCTTTGCCCAAGAAACAAGAGGCTTAAAAGATTATGATGTTAATCCCACTATTATTAATTTAGCTAACAATCAATTTGATACGAAAAAGCCTTTATATTCCTTTGATGCTGAAGACCAGAAAAATTGTAACGCCATTATTTTACATCCAGATTGGATTCAGTATTTAGAGGAAAACTACACAATAGTTAGGGGTTGGGCTTCCTGGGAATGGTTGAATTATATGCAGCAGAGAAACCCCAGCACCCCTAATGTAGTTAATAAATTATTTATGCCACAAGAGAGAGATTCTCTAGGTAATCAAACTAAATATTGGAAAACGATTTTAGAACATCGAGAGATTGAATGTATTTATTCTAAAATCAAATTAAATAAAAATGAAATTTCTTTAGATCATTATTTGCCTTGGTCTTTTGTAGCTCATGATCAGTTATGGAATTTAATCCCTACTACAAAATCTGTTAATTCTTCCAAGTCTAATAATTTACCATCAGAAGCATATTTCCGTGATTTTGTATCATTACAGCATTTAGGCTTAACTATTTATAAGCAAAATGTCTCTCAAACAAAATGGTTAAATGATATTGAATCTTTTGTAGCAGAGTTGAAAGTTGATCAACCAGATGATTTATTAAATTTAGAAATTCTGATGAATGTTTATACAAAAACTATCCAACCTTTGATTTCTTTGGCAACTCTGCAAGGTTTTAGCCCTAATTGGATTTACACCTGAAATTCTTAATTTTGAATTTTGTAGCTTGCTTCCCGCAGGGTATTTTGAATTTTGAATTGGTATTAGACATTCCCCCCTATATCCTCAATCGGTTAGCCGCAGACGAACAACGCAACCTCCGCATCATCCTAGAACTAGAAGCCCTCGCCCCACATCATCAACGCATCATAGTATTTAATACCTCCGTCGAACACGCGAAACTCATCGCTTCCATTTTGCGTTTACGCGGTTTCCATGCTGATGCTGTCACAGGGGAAACCCCCAAATCCGAACGAGAAAGACTGATTCACAGCTTTAAAGACCAACAAACCCAAACCAAGATTTTATGTAACTACGGCGTATTAACCACTGGTTTCGACGCACCTAAAACCAGTGCTGCTGTTATCGCCCGTCCTACCAAATCCCTTGTCCTCTACAGCCAAATGGTAGGACGCGCCATCAGAGGAATCAAAGCTGGGGGTAATGCTACCGCCGAAATAGTCACCGTTGTCGATAGCCAACTTCCTGGTTTTGGTTCAGTTGCATCAGCCTTCCACAATTGGGAAGACGTTTGGAGGAAAACCCATGAATAACGCCCATGATATCGTTCCCACACACCTCGCAGTCCAAGCCATGCGGGATAACGGTTATAAAAACGCCGCCTACGCTTTAGCCGAATTAATGGATAATGCCATTCAAGCTGGTGCATCGCAAGTAGAACTGCTGTGTGGGGAACGGAAACAACTGGTAGAAGGGAGGAGGCGATCGCGCATTGAACAAATCGCCGTGTTAGATAATGGTTGTGGGATGGATGCGAATGTCTTACGTCTCGCCCTGCAATTTGGTAACGGGACATATTTAGATGAAGACAAACACACCGGAATCGGTCGTTTTGGCATGGGTTTACCCTCGTCTTCTATTTCCCAATGTCAGAGAGTTGATGTCTGGTCATGGCAAAATGGCATAGAAAATGCACTGCATAGTTACCTAGATTTAGATGAAATTAAAACTCGGCGGATAACCGAAGTACCAGAACCGAAACCTAAAGCCATTCCCACAACTTGGACAAGAATTGGTCAACAATTTAGCGAAAGTGGCACATTAGTAGTATGGTCAAACATCGACCGTTGCATTTGGCGGACGGGAAAGGCAATTATTGAGAACTCAGAATTTGTGATTGGCAGAATGTATCGCAAATTCATTAATAGCGGCGATGTCAAAATCCGCATGGTAGCGTTTGATTTAGATGCTTTATATAACCTGATTTTAGAAAAATACGCCCTACCTAATGACCCCGGTTATTTAATAGAAAAAACCTCCTGTCCCGCCCCATTCGATAATCAAGCCATGTTCCGTCCCTGGGAAGGCGATACATCGTATGAAGCCACTTATAAAATTAACTTTAAAGACAAAGAACATGATGTAAAAGTGCGTTTCTCCTACGCCAAAGAAGAAGCGCGTCAAGCTGAACCTGGAAAAAACCCTGGTAGTTTACCACACGGACAACACGCAGCTAAAAATGTTGGTGTTTCCGTTGTCCGAGCAGGGAGAGAATTAGAACTAGACCAAAACTTAGTAAATAATTATGACCCTACAGAACGCTGGTGGGGAATTGAAATTGAATTTAATCCATTACTTGATGATATTTTTGGCGTTACAAATAACAAACAATCAGCCCGGAACTTTGGTGAGATTTTACAACTAGATATTGAGTCTTTATTAGAAGAAGGAAAAACAGTTACCCAACTAAAAGAAGAATTACTCCAAGACGAAGATCCAAAATTTCCTTTATTGGAATTAGCCCATAAAATCAGCAGTCAACTAAGTTTAATTCGTCGCTTAATTAAAAACCAAACAAAAGGTACTCGTAGTAACTCTGAAAAACGCCATGACCCTTATAAACCTGAGAAAGTTGCAACTACTGTAACTCAAGAGCGTAAATCACAAGGTTATAAAGGTCAAAGTGATGTAGATGAACAATTACCTAAAGAAGAACGCAAACAAGTAATTAAAGAAACTCTCAAAGAAGAAGGGGTGACGGAAACTAAAGCCGAATTATTAGCCGCCACAACAGTAGATGATGGCTTGAAATATACCTTTGTTGAAGCACCCCTTGATACTCCTGCTTTCTTCTCCGTTAAACCGAGAGGAGGGGCAATTATTGTGACTCTAAATACTAATCATCCAGCTTATCAAAACTTAGTGGAAATCTTAGAAGAGGATGTTGATAAAGCTGATGTAGATACTTTACGTTCTCGGTTAGTTAATTCTTTGGATGGGTTAAAGTTACTCTTGATGGCATGGGCTAGATATGAAGATGAGCAGCCAGATGGTAAATTTAAAGAAAATGCTCAAGATACGCGCATTGATTGGGGGAGGGTTGCTAGGAGGTTTTTAGAGAATGAATAAGAGTAAATCTCACGCAGAGACGCAGAGGCGCAGAGAGTTCGGGGAGTTGTGATGATTATTCTCTGCGTTTATTGAGAATGATAAAGTGCGATCGCTGATTAATTGAGGCACAATAGAATCAAAGACGCTATCAACACACAATGACTACTCAATTGATGGTTCAACCCTCATCTTTAATATCTTCTGGTGTTAAGATGAGTGAATTTGGTGATATTTATCTGTTTAAATTTACTGATGAGCTACAGTCTCGTTTTGAAGAACTGTTAGAGAAGAAAAAAGCTGATGCGCTCACTCCTGAAGAAGAAGCCGAGTATATAGGTATCTCCGAATTAGAGCGAATCTTGACCTTGATTAACGCTCAACTAGCAGCAAAAAGTAAATGGTGTCCGAACCAACTCGAAAACTCTTAAGATATATCATTCAACTGTTAGCTCAGTTAACGATTGACTACCAAAATAGTAAATCAGAAAGACACGCGATCGCTAATCAATTCCCTGTGTCAGAAACAGAATTTACATTATTAGAAGAAATTGAACTATTCACTACAGATATTCGCGGTTATGGCAGTCAAATTAAAGCTAGAGGATATATAGAAAATCCACAGCAAGCAATTGAACAATTAAAACAAAAACGAGTGTTTGATGTTCCGAGTATTTCCCAATTGTATTTGCATAACTCTCATGAATACGAAAATATTAAATCATACCTAAGAATGTTAGATTATTTAAGACTATTAATTTTAGAATATTTAACTTCTCAGTAAAAGTGATGAAATTAAGAATTTGAATACACGCATTTGTATCTAGGAGGTAGGCCATTGAATCTCCTCCCGATTCTCAAAGGGAAGTTGTTCTACTCTTTCCAGGGGTTCACCTTCCCAACTACCTATGACATTTTCTAAAAACCTATGAGAATAACCTAATTCTTGGGGTGTTTTGTTTGTAGTCTGTGATGGTTCTGGACTCACAGGCTGAAAGACAATTACTACATCTAATTCTTGGTTTGCAATCTCAGGTGGAAGTTGGATTTGCAAAATTCCATCATTACCGATATGTGTTCTAATCTTTATGCTTTCCATAACGTGACTCGCTAACTAGAACCCGATAACCCTATAATACCGAAACCATGCTTAATTAGGGTGATGAAATCTCACGCAGAGGCGCAGAGACTTGAGAGAGTTGTTATCATAATTCTCTGCGTTCCTTTGCGTCTCCTTAGCGTTCCTCTGCGTTAAAAAAAATGACTAACATAATCTATCTAGACTACCACTCAACTACCCCCGTTGACCCCAGAGTAGCCAAGAAAGTCATGTACTATATGACTACCGCCTTTGGTAACGCCAATAGTGTAGATCATGATTATGGCAATATAGCAGCAAAAGCAGTTAAACAAGCCCGTCAACAAATAGCAGAATTAATCAACGCCTCACCCAAGGAAATTATCTTTACATCTGGCGCAACAGAAAGCATTAATTTAGTAATTCAAGGACAAATTGCACAACAAAATACCCCCGCCAAAATCATCGTTTCCCCAGTGGAACACAAAGCCGTTATAGATACCTGCAAAGCCTTAGTTAAAAAAGGACTTGTTGAAATTATTTGGTTAAAAGTTAATCAACAAGCACAGATTGATTTAGAACATCTGGAAAAAGTCTGTGCTGATAGTGCGGCTTTACTTTGTATGATGGCGGCTAACAATGAAGTCGGGACAATTTACCCCATCAAAAAAATTGGCGCGATCGCATCCTCTCACAATATCCCGTTTTTATGCGACGCATCCCAAGCCGTCGGCAAAATTCCCCTCAATTTCCAAGACTGGGGGATTACCTATCTAGCAATGTCAGCACATAAACTCTACGCACCCAAAGGTGTGGGTGTATTAGTCGTGAGAAAAAATCATCCTCTCCCACCAATGATTTACGGTGGGGGACATCAACAGGGTATGAGATCCGGTACACTCAACGTCCCCGGAATCGCTGGTTTGGGGGAAGCTTGCAGATTGAGACGCTTGGAAATGGAACAAGATGAAAATGCGATCGCTATTTTACGAGATCAGCTACAAAACCAACTCCAAACTGCAATTCCCGATTTAGTAGTGAATGGAGACTTAAACCACCGTTTATCAGGTAACTTACACATTTCCATCCCTGATATTTCTAATACTGCCATCATTGCACGAGTTCGCCACCATTTAGCCATTTCCACAGGTGCAGCTTGTTCATCGGGCGCAATTGCACCATCACACGTTTTACAAGCAATGCACCTCCCACTAAATATCATTGAAGGAGCATTGAGAATTGGTCTTGGTAAATTTACAACTGCGATAGAAATTAACAAAGCATCATCTTTGATCATCAATGCAGTCAAAGAAATTCAGCAGTTTCTCTAAGAGAGATTAGGTTATTGAATAAATTAACCGCTTTTCTAAACTTTTGACTCTACCACTGGCTGCGGTGCTGGCAACACCTGGGGTAAACTCCAATCAGGACGCAGTTTTTTCGCTTCACGCAAATAAATATGATGAATGGGGGTAGAGGTAGGTAGATAAGCGTGGATTAAAAACCGGATACAACGCTGTAAACTACCCTCAACGTACATTTGCTGCACATCTAGCATAGCTACATTATCCCAACCTGGCCGCGGTCTAGCGATCGCCGCCGGAAAAACCGCATCCAAATCACGCGTCACAGAAAACGTCACACTAATCATGTCTTCTGGCTGGAGTCGATTTCGTCTTTCCAGTTCGTCTAGCAGTTCCGTCACCGCTTCCCGCATAGCTTCCACTGTATTTTCCGAAACGGTTGTTGCTCCACGAATAGCCTGAATTCGCCACTCCACGCCAAAATCCTCCTGAATTAGTTAATTGTTAATAGTCATTGGGCAGAAAAATTCAAAATTCAAAATTCAAAATTCAAAATTTAAGAGTTTTTCTCCCCCTGCCCCCTGCCCCCTGCCCCTTGTCTCCCTTCCCTTCCCTTGTCCCCCCTACACCCCTACACCCCTACACCCCTACACCCCTACACCCCTTACACCCCTACACCCCTACACCCCTACACCCCTACACCCACTCCCCTCAAGGTCTATATAACCACAAAGGCAACCCACTAGTAGACATTTCAAATTCGAGCCAATCAACACCTGCACCTAATTTAGAAGAAACTTGACGACTCCCTGGGAGAATCCTACTCAATAACGGTTTGCGTTCTTCTAGGGTATAACAGGGGGTTTTTTCAGGATCAAGTCCTACTAACTCTGCTGTCCAACGACGGGCTTCTTCTTCTGTGCCTAAGCGGTCTACAATACCCAATTCTAAGGCTTGCTGCCCAGTGAAAATCCTGCCATCGGCAAAAGTTTTCACTTTTTCTACAGCTAAAGACCTCCCCTCGGCTACTGTCTGCACAAATTGCTGATAACTTGTATCAATCAACTCTTGTAAGATGTCTTGTTCTGGCTCGGTTAGTTCCCGGTCAAATGCCAAAATATCTTTGTAAGGGCCGGACTTAATCACCTTGAAGGAAACACCAATCTTATCTAGCAGGCGTTCCAGGTTATTCCCCCGCAAAATCACACCAATGCTACCTGTAATTGTGCCAGGGTTCGCCATGATGTATTCCGCACCCATACCAATGTAGACACCACCAGAAGCAGATATATTCCCAAAACTAGCAACAATTTTGGTTTTTTCTCGTAACCGCTTCAGCGCACTGTAAATTTCTTGAGAATCCCCAACTGTACCTCCAGGGCTGTCGATGCGTAGCAGTAAAGCTGGAAATTTCTTTTCCTCGACAGTTTTTAATGCTTCTAGTACCCGTTTGCGCGTAGCACTAGCGATCGCACCTGTAATTTCAATTCTAGCAATTTGTTTTTGAAACTTGGACTTGAAAGGCCAAACCATGAGCAACCAATAAACCTAGTAATAATCTCAATATAAATTGTCTAGTGACCAGTTGACTTGACTAGAAAAGCCAAAACTGTATCACCTCTAGGAATTTTAATCAAATTTTTCTGGTTGATATGGATGCTTGTTTGCTATTCTCTGTTCATAGCCGTTAAATCTAGGCAGAAAATTTAGTACCTCTGAGCCAAGTTCACTCAGTGCTAATTTGGCACAATGATTCTTAGCCCTTAACATTCCAATCAAGAGCAGGACAGAAAATATATTCTTGAGTAACTTAAAGACTTTAAAAGTAATACTTATTAATAAATGCAATTAATACTAGCTTACTAATTCCTAGAACAAAATTTGGTCAGAAGCAAGAGTACATCAAACTTGCCAGCAGAAATCAGCTTACATCTTACCCCGAACCTATTTACACCTGACGATCGCAATTCCATCGCTAAGAGTCCAGACGCAGAATTTGATAACGATAGTAAACATAAGTATCGAATAGCCCTCCCACAAAACCACAGGTAAGGCTGATAACCAAAATTCCGTTGAAAATAGAACCGCTACCAAA
This sequence comes from Aliinostoc maniaoense, assembly GCF_058172895.1. Lineage (NCBI taxonomy): Bacteria > Bacillati > Cyanobacteriota > Cyanophyceae > Nostocales > Nodulariaceae > Aliinostoc > Aliinostoc maniaoense. The sequence continues at coordinate 2,325,712 of NZ_CP187952.1, forward strand.
GATAGTCAGGAAATTCAATATTCCAGTAGCCGCAATCTCCGCTAACTCTTGCAGCAGAGGAATATAGCCACTGACTCCTAAAAATAGTAATACACCGCCGATGAAGATGAACGGAGTCACAAAACTAAAAATCATCGCCAGGATCAAAGATCGAAGATAGTGAGTAAAAGTAGTCATTTCAGACCAACTCCTAAAATCTAGTCAACAATAGCTAATTAGCTATCTGTCCTCTTCTACAATACGTGCGATCGCTCCCGAAAGGTCAATCTGTCAAAAATCTTAAGTTTTCATTAAAAAAAGCAGTGACCTGCTACACTCAGTGCATGAGACAGAAAAAGTATAAGCATCCCTAAAACCCTTATTAAACCAAGCTTATATTTCCAGAAAACCGGATTTTACAACTTTTAACGTGTTCATGCAAAGCTATGTTTCCTGAGAAAAACATTACGATAAATTAATATTTATCGGGACTGGGGCAAGAGGCAGGGGAGCAGGGGAGTAGGGGGAGCAGGGGGGCAGGGAGACAAGGGAGACAAGGGAGACAAGGGAGACAAGGGAGACAAGGGAGACAAGGGAGACAAGGGAGACAAGGGAGACAAGGGAGACAAGGGAGACAAGGGAGGAATTTTTACCCCAATGCCCCATGCCCCATGCCCCATGCCCCATGCCCAATGCCCAATGCCCCATGCCCCATGCCCAATTCCCCATAACTATTGACTATCCCCCGTTCTCTTTCGCTATTCTTAAGGCAGTCACCGAGTTAGCTACAAAACATTGAGTGAAACTACATCCAAATCCGGGTTAGGAACGTGGAGTCAGCGACTGCTGGCGGCGGTTTTTCTGGGTGGACAAGCGATAGTTCACCTACTGAGGGGCAAAATCCATTGGCACAATACTAAAGAACAAATGGCAGCAGTGGGGCCAGATTCTCTGTTTATTGCTTTGTTAACTGCTGTGTTTGTGGGCGCAGTATTTACAATTCAAGTGGCGCGAGAGTTTGTGAATTTTGGCGCGGGAAATCTGGTGGGTGGAGTTTTGGCGGTAGCTTTAACACGAGAGTTATCACCCGTGTTGACAGCCGTGATATTAGCAGGGCGCGTTGGTTCTGCATTCGCCGCAGAAATCGGTACTATGCGGGTTACAGAACAAATTGATGCCATGTTAATGCTCAGAACTGATCCTATTGATTATTTAGTCATTCCTCGCCTACTCGCTTGTTGCTTGATGCTGCCGATTTTAACTCTCTTGTCTTTGGTGACAGGAATGTTAGGCGGGTTAATCATTGCTTCTAATATGTATGGTATCTCCGACACCATGTTTTTAGATTCTGCCCGTAACCTTTTAGGGAGTTGGGACATTTTGAGTGCGATGATTAAAGCCTGTTGTTTTGGGATGTTAATTGCAGTGATTGGTTGTAGCTGGGGATTAACTACTACAGGAGGTGCTAAAGGTGTGGGACAATCAACCACAACAGCCGTTGTTACAGCTTTGCTAATTATCTTTGTCAGCAACTTTTTCTTATCATGGATTATGTTTCAGGGAACGGGTAGTGCATTGTTGCAGGGATTTTAATAGTTGACTGATGACTTTTACAATAGATTACAGTGTTTAGGAAAAAACAGGATAAAAAACGGTGACTAGTTCAATTGCTCCCAAATTTACATCTACGGTAGAACTTAAGCCTAGTTATACTATCCCTATAGTGCTGGTAATTACTGCTGTTCCACTCATGTTTTTTCAACCCGTGCTAGGAGCAGTATTGGCACTGTTCGGTTTATTTCTGTTATTTCAAACGGTGACACTGCGGTTGCAATTTACCGCCACGGACTTAGATATTAAAAGAGGGGAAACTCTGATTCGCCGTTTTCCTTACAGCGAATGGCAGAACTGGCGGATTTTTTGGTATCCAGTTCCTATACTGTTTTATTTCAAGGAAATTAACAGTATTCACTTTCTCCCGATTCTGTTTGATGCCAATACCCTCAGAACTTGCTTGGAAGAACGTTGTCCCAGGATTTAGACTGTATTTTGGAAAGTTATTTATTTGTCTTATAGCGATCGCATTATAGTTTATGAACCCAGAGGAATCTCAAACCCCAGAACCGATTGATGAGTGGTTAGAACAAATCCAACCAGAAAACCCTCAGCCGGAAAATCCCCAAACCCCTGCTGAAGAATCTGTTGCGGAAATCGAAGCCCAAACTTCATCCGTTGAGCTACCTTCAGATGATACTCATCCTGAAGTTGTCTCTGAGGCAGAAGTTGCAGAGGTGTTGGTACAGCAGTCAGAAGGGGAAGCGACAGCACTGGGTTCACTCACAGAATCAGAACCACGTATCACCGAATTACAAAGTGAAGAAGCAGCCCTCAAAGCAGAAATAGCTAACCTACAAAAGACATACGACACCCTTCAAGCACAAATCAAGGAAACTCAAACTGCACTAGGAAAGGTAGTGCAAGAGTCTCTAGCACAACTAGAACAACGCAAACAAACCCTACAAATTTCTATAGAACAACTAGAACGCCGTCAAGAACGCATTCGCAACGAGATGCGAACTACTTTTGCTGGTGCTTCTCAAGATTTGGCCATTCGGGTACAAGGTTTTAAAGACTATCTCACCGGCAGTTTACAAGATTTGGCCGCCGCCGCCGAGCAATTAGAATTAGTCCCCCCTGTCACCGCCAGAGAAAAACCGACTGTAGTTATCAAAGAAGCTAGACAGGCTGAACCCCAACCGGGAACTCCCCAATTTGCAGCGCAACAGTTTCAAGACACAACTAAGCAAATTCGTCGCTTAATTGATCAATATCGTAACAAACCCGATTATTATGGCCCACCTTGGCAATTGCGCCGCACCTTTGAACCAGTCCACGCCGAACGAGTTGCCAATTGGTTTTTTAACCAAGGGGGACGGGGTGCTTTGCGGACAATGGGTAGCCGCTTGCAGAATGTGTTGATTGCTTCGGCAGCAGTTTCGATATTACATAAACTGTATGGCGATCGCCTACGTACCCTGGTTTTAGCTAACACACCTGAGCGTCTAGGTGAATGGCGGCGCGGTTTACAAGATTGTCTAGGCATAGGTCGTCCAGACTTTGGCCCAGATAGGGGGGTAGTATTATTTGAAACAGCAGATACTCTAGCACAAAAAGCAGACCGTCTCGTCAAAACCAATCAACTACCCTTAATTCTCATTGACGACTCCGAGGAGCAAATCAGCTTAGGACTACTACAATTCCCCTTGTGGTTAGCTTTTGCCCCTGATCCTAAAGCTATGAGAAATTATGATGATGACTTTTAGGTTAGTCATTAGTCAGTAGGGGCGGGTTATGTGAGATATTCATGGGAAAACATATACATTGCTAAACCCGCCCGTACAACAGTTAACAGTTAATGAAAGTGTGGAGCTAGCCCCGAACAGTAATCAGTACGGAGGATGCAATGGTTGTTACACTGCAACTGCGTCAAATTGATGTTCAACCAGGACAATGTTTGACATTGCGAGATATTAGTTGGACTGAGTTTGAAGCCATCTTAGACGAAATCGGAGAACACCGCGCCGCACGAGTTGCTTATTATCAAGGGGTGCTAGAAATTCGGATGCCGTTACCAGAACATGAAGTTACGAAGGAACTCATTGGTGACATGGTAAAGCTGTTACTCGATGAGCTAGAACTTGATTGGGAAGGTTACGGTTCAACCACATTTAAGCGTTCAGAAATGTCAGCAGGTATTGAACCAGATACCTGTTTCTACATCCAAAACGCCAGTAAAATGATTGGTAAACGACGAATAGATTTGTCAGTTGATCCACCACCAGATTTAGCTATCGAAATTGATATTACTTCCAAGACTCAGCTTTCAGCTTATGTAGCGTTGAAAGTACCTGAACTTTGGTGTTATGCAAATGACAAGTTACAGGTTTTTCTGCTGGAGCAAGGGGAGTATATTGAGGTAGAAAATAGCTCTATATTTGCCGAATTGCCTATTATTGAGGGCATATTACAATTTTTACAATTGAGTCTGACACAAGGATCTAGTACAGGAAGACGAGCATTTCGTCAGTGGGTACGTGAAGTTTTATCCAAGTAAAAAGCCTTACAAGTAGAACGAGTTGAAAAAACGAAACGATGTGAAGTAATGTTAAAAAACTGGTATCTAGTTAGTAGTAAGGACTTTAGTCCTTATGAGAGGACTAAAGTCCTCTCTTCTCTACGAGACGCTTACAGCGAACGAGACGCTGCGCGTAGCTTGCTTCCCCGCAGGGGTACACTACAAACTTTTAGTTATTGACACCGTTTTACTTAGATTGATTCATAAGATTAACTTGGACGACTCAATATAGACTAGGGACTATAAACTATTGACGCTTGTAAATTTCCTATGGCTGTTTGGTTAAGTTTGTGTGGTGTAGTTGTACTTTTAGCTTACCTGTTGGGTTCTTTTCCCACAGGCTATATTGCGGTGAAACAACTTAAGGGTATTGATATCCGGGAAGTCGGTTCAGGTTCAACAGGCGCAACCAACGTGTTGAGAACCTTGGGTAAAGGAGCAGGCGCATTTGTTTTATTAGTAGATTGCTTCAAGGGAGTATTAGCGATCGCTCTAGTCTATTATTTATTTAACTTCGCCTCTACTCAAAATCTGCTTCCCACCACAGTAGACGTAAAACTTTGGCAACCTTGGCTAGTAACTTTAGTAGGTTTAGCCGCCATTTTGGGACACAGTAAGTCTATCTTTTTAGGTTTTACAGGTGGTAAATCCGTCGCCACCAGTTTAGGAATTTTATTAGCGATGTCTTGGCAAGTGGGTTTAGCTACCCTGGGCGTGTTTGCCGTAGTTGTGGCGATATCGCGGATTGTATCATTAAGTTCCATTACTGGGGCGATCGCAGTCTCTATCCTCATGGCAATTTTCCACCAACCCTTACCCTATATCCTATTTGGTGTAGCTGGTGGGTTGTATGTAATTTTGCGTCACCGAGGTAATATTGAGCGTTTATTAGCTGGTACAGAACCGAAAATTGGACAGAAGTTAACCACCGAAACAGAAACTAATACATAAATTGCGGAATGCCTACATAAAGATACTGTAGTTCTCTAGCACACAGTTCAAACAAAAATTATGTTGGCAAATAAATTACAAAAAACTTTCTTAGCAGCCGCTACCTTATTAGCTACTTTACCAGGATTTACCCAGGTTGCCCAAGCTCAAACTCCAGATTTGTTTGGTGCGATCGCTTATTCCCCATCTACAGGAGTTTACACTTCGGCAACTGGTTTGTCACGTCGAGAAGCTGAACGCGGTGCTTTTTATTATTGTCAACAACAATCTCGTGCCAATGATTGCTCAGTTCCAGTGTGGTTTAAAAACGCTTGGGGAGCTTTAGCTGTTGGGTCTAACGGTGCTTATGGCACAGGCTGGGGTTATGATACCAGATATCCTCGCCGGGGTCGTGCGATCGCTGGACAATATGCTGTGCAAACCTGCAAAAAATATGGCGGTGTCAATTGTCGGGTTGTGTATACACGAGAAGCTAGATACCAAGTCATAGATAATGGGACTGTGTTAAACCCGGTTAATGATTAGACTTCAATCGGGATTGAGGATAACAATTACTTCAGATACCTTAATTCCTAATCTTTGCCAGTGACGATTAGTAGAAGAAAAAGTGCTATCTCCTGACACTGCTTGGGAATCTTGAGGATATCTTTCGGCAGCTTTAGAATCTGCGCTGACTCTTAAAATCAGCTTTCCTTGATAGCGAGATAACTTACTACTTTCTAGAAGAATAGTTCCGCCGTAATCCCAACCTAATCCGAACAGTTTAAAATTTCCTAATTTTTTACGTAACTCACTCCAGGGAGTCCCGACTCCAATACCTTCACGGGTTTTCCAGGCATAACCTAGATTACGCACATCTAGGGGTTTTGTCCGAGTGTTATCACTCCAGACTATCAAAAATGAGCGTCCCTGATTTAAATTGACTTGGGTAGCTGCAAAACTACCTATCCCTTCAGCACCAGGAATTGTTTTATCAACCAGACGAGATGCACCAAAAATTTTGGTTAAATCCTTCCTGGTGGTTGTGGGTGTTACCGGGCCGACTCTTTCCCCAGGCACAATTAAGGTATCTTTTAAAGTTGCTGCTTGAGCAACTGTCACTTCTGGATAATTGTTTTGGGGTAGTGTAACTATTCTAGGAATGGAGTCACCCAGTAACACAGCTAAGGTAGCCGCAGCCATAGTTGGGATAAATGTTTTCATACCTATCAGCCTGAAAATTTTGTGAGCAGTAACCTCATCAACCATTCAAAATTTTATTTTGAATTTTGAATTAATTACTCTACTACTTCATTGACGGGGAATCGGTCAATGAGTTGCATGGCGCGATAGGCGTTACGCTGTAAGGAATCTGGTAAATGGGGGACATGGGGTATTTGTGATAATAAATCCAGTGTGCGGCGTAAAATTCTGACAACATCACCTTCATCTAAGGTAGTGTTTTCACATAATTCTACCCATTCTGTACCTAAAGCCCACTGTTCAACTAAGGCAATTAAGCCTATGTATCGATTTTCTAACCCTACGGGCAAGGTTACGCCGTGACGATACTGCACCTTTAAGACAGAACGACGGATTTTTTGTAAACTCGACCACCCTGCGTCTATTTCTGGAGACAGATTAAAGTTAACTCGGCTATCAGGACGGGGGGTTTCTGTCACTAAGGCGGCGATGACAGCCGCTAAATGCTGAGGATCTAAGTTGTTCAATTCACCACTAGCTAAGGCTAAACCTAACCACAGTTCATTTTCTCCCCGAATGGCGGCAGCAACTTGTCCTAATTGGGTGGGAACTAGGTTATCTAAACAGTCAAATTGCTGCAAAATGGTGATTAAATTGAGAAATTCTTCCCAGTAACGTTGAGATTGTTGCTCTACTAACCCCTGCAATTCTTCTAGTTCTGCTTCAATTTCAGCGTAGCGTTCCCGACGTTTAAAAACCTTGGCAATATTTCCTGATTGATACAAGGGATGGGCTTCTAACTGAGCTTGTACAGCCGTGACACGACTGAGTTGTTCTGCTACTTCTGGAGCAAGATGCAAAGATTGATCCGGTTCTGGGATACTTTGAGCGATCGCATCTGTAATATCATCTCCCCGATAGGATTGTCCAGGCTTAAAGACTAACTGTTGGGGTGGAACTATGGTTTGTGGTATGTCTATGCGAGGTATTTCAGCATATAAATCTACTACATCTTCACTAGTTGCTACATACCAGCGATTATCTTGCCCTAAACATACCAAGTAACTAGATTGACCCGCCGTCGGAGACTGACCTACTAAAACGGCTGTTATAGGTGTAGAAACCGTAGTATTTTTGCCTTTAAGACTCAGTAATGTACCGGAAACAGCAAAGTCCAGAAGCATTTTAATTTGTTCTTTGCGCGCTTCTTGGGCTTGTTGTTGTAGTGTTTTCAATAACTGGCGTTCTACTTTATGACGTTGCCACAATTTTTCATAAATCGCTACTTCATGTTGACTGACGGAAGCGATTTGCTCCTGTAATGTGGCTAATTCAATTTGTAGTTCTTCAATGTATTCATAGTCTGGTCTTAAGTGTAGTGTCGCCATGTACTGGCCAAAACTACGCTCTATCAGTTCCTTAGCTTCCTCTATCGTGTGGGTTTGTAGTAAGTTTAAAACCATACCGTAGCTAGGGGTAAACTGACTCACTAGGGGGTCTGGCTTAGAGGTAGCTAAATAGGCCGCTTCTTTTGCGCCTTCAAAGGGAGTTTGCACGGTGACGACATGACCTTGTTTATCCATGCCTCGCCGCCCTGCCCTACCCGCCATTTGCAGAAATTCGGAAGCGTTTAAGAGGCGGTGTCCGGTGTCAGTACGCTTGGAGAGGGTGGAAATCACGGTTGTCCTAGCGGGCATATTAATGCCTGCTGCTAGGGTTTCGGTGGCGAACACCACTTTAATTAAACCTTGTTGGAATAATTCTTCTACCAAAACCTTCCAAGCTGGTAAAATTCCGGCGTGGTGAGCCGCAATGCCACGATATAGGGGGGCAATTTGTCCTGAACGCCCTGCTTCGGGGTTACGGGTTAAAAAGTCGTCAATTTGTCGCCGCAGCACTTGAGACTCATCATTATCTACCAACCACAAGTCACCTACTTCTGCTACAGCTTTGTCACATCCCCGACGACTAAAGATAAAGTAAATCGCCGGCAGCATATCCCGTTGCTGGAGATGGTTGAGGGTATAGAGGATGCTGGGGGCTTCTGGTCTACCTTTTTCTCCTTGTCGCCTTTTACCTCGGTTGGCGAGACGGGGGTTAATTTTGGTTTTGCTGTCATTGAGCAGGGGAAACAGTCCCTTGGGGCTACAGTAATGAAATTCTAAAGGGACAGGACGAAAATCCGAGTAAATTAAGTCAGTAGGGCCGTGAACACGATTTAACCAGTCGGTGAGTTGGTCACTATTGGCAACAGTAGCGGATAGGGCAACTAGTTGGACTTCACGGGGACAGTAGATAATCGATTCTTCCCAAACTGTACCGCGTTGGCGATCGTTCATGTAGTGGCATTCGTCCAACACTACTGCGTCCACATCCACCAAGGAAATCCCAACCTGCCCGATTGGTGTACCGTAGAGCATATTACGAAAAATCTCGGTAGTCATCACCAAAATTGGGGCATCCCTATTAATGGAGGCATCCCCCGTTAACAAACCTACCGAATCAAAGCCAAATTTCTCCCGAAAGTCACGTAATTTTTGATTCGACAGTGCCTTTAAGGGAGTGGTGTAAAATACCCGTTTTCCTCGTGCTAGGGCGCGATAAATAGCGTATTCACCGACTAAAGTTTTGCCCGAACCTGTGGGGGCGCATACAACCACGGAGCGTCCAGCATTTAGGGACGCGATCGCATCTTTTTGAAACTGATCTAGCTCAAAGGGAAATATCAACCCTAAGTCTAGCTCTGGAGATGGTGCGGGATAATTCACTCAATCACTTTTACAACCGAACTGTTTACTATATTAACGAGTCTTTTGTCAACTTCGATAGTGGGATTGGGAATTTAATATGGGGCATAGGGCATGGGGCATTGGGCATTGCGGTAAATATTTCTCCCTTGTCTCCCTTGTCCCCCTTGTCTCCCCTGCTCCCTGCCCCCCTGCTCCCTGCCCCCCTGCTCCCTGCCCCCTACCCCCTCATTTCCCCAATTCTTGCGATCGCCATGCAGCTGCTTTAACTGCTTCAATTAAAGCAGAACGAAATCCTGCCTGTTCTAATTTGGCTACCCCTGCAATAGTTGTACCGCCAGGACTAGTGACGCGGTCTTTGAGTTCGGCGGGGTGCATTTTGCTCTCTTGTAATAATTTGGTTGTCCCCAGGACTGTTTGTAGGGCTAGTTGATTAGCAATTGATCTCGGTAAACCTGCGGCAACTCCTCCATCAGCAAGGGCTTCTACTAAAATGGCGACGTAAGCCGGGCCACTGCCAGATAAACCTGTGACAGCATCCATCAAGGATTCATTTACTTCTACTACTTCCCCAACGGCTGAAAATATTTGCTGTGCTAGCTGTTGGTGTGGGGGATGGGTGTATGCTCCTAGACACATGGCAGTCATACCTGCCCCAACTGTGGCGGGGGTGTTGGGCATGGCTCGAATTACTGGTAATTCGGGGAATGCTGCTTCTAGTTGATGTAAAGACACTCCTGCCAAAATGGAAATGACTAGGGGTGAGTTGTCTGTGACTAAAATGATATCTGCTAATTCTTGAGCGATCGCACTAAATACCTGGGGTTTGACTGCCAAAAACAAAACTTCTTGGGCTTGGCTAAATACCCGACGGTTATCTGTGGTGACACTCACATCATATTTTTGCTTTAAAAAAGCTTGTCGCGTTGGCTGGGGTTCGCTGACTATGACTTCTGAGGGGTGATAAATTTCTCTTGCAATAAGGCGGGATAACAGCGATTCTCCCATTACCCCACCACCAATTAAACCAAATTTTATAGTCATTAGTCACTTAGTCATGAGTCATTGGTCAGTAGTCAATAGTCAATAGTCAAAAATTAGCAACTTTGGACTCTTGACTATAGACTAATGACTAATTTAACCTTATTGTGCCATCCGATTACCTTCATTACCCCAGGTACTTGGACTGGGGGTAGCAGGACGAGGACGGGCTGGAGGTTGGGGTACTTCATGGATAACTCCACCTTGGGTGCTGACTTGCACACAACTGGGTGTAAACAAAAAGATACTTTCGCCAATGCGTTCTTGATGCCCATCTAATGCGTAAGTCCCACCAGCAACAAAATCAACTGCACGTTGTGCTTGATCTGGATCCATGATTGTCAGATTCAACACTACTGACTTCCGCTCACGCAATGCTTGAATTGCCTGGGGCATTTCTTCAAATGTCCGAGGTTCTAGTACTAATACTTCAGAAATCCCGTTAATTGCTCCTGGCATACCAATCACATTCCCCATCGTCGATTTTGTTCCTGTTACTACGTCATCACCCATTGTAGTCACTGGTTCTCGCCAACGTCGATTAGGTGGGGTGGCTTCTGCTGGTGCTGGTTGGGGATTTTCTTGTTGATACAGATTTTGGTAGTTGTCTGTATCTGCTTCTTCTTCGTAGTATTCGTATTCTACTTGCTCGTTGAGACCTACAAAGTCTCGTAGTTTAGAAAATATATTATTCATTTAGCGACGCTCCTGCTGATAATTGCCTTTATTGATTTTGCTTCATCAAATGATGTAGCCAATGGGAACGCTACAAAGGGCAGACAATCCCAATAATTTTATCGCTATTTGTAGCATCTACTACTGTTATTGGCAATGGACTGACGTTGTAGCAATTGAAAATTCAGAAAGCTAGATATCACAACTGTTTAGGTATGTGTATCTCTGGCATTCTTGTTTCAAATTGGTATTGTATCGAACGTCTGTACATTAACCTAGATACAATAATTGAGTCAAGATTATATCTCAACACAGATCCGAACGTAAGTTGATTTTAAAGCTTTTTTTGATTATTTATTTTGTTTAAAAGTAAAACTTATGTAAAAAACGGCATACGTATATAGCTTGAGTCTCCGTAGAACATACTGGACAACGGCACATAATATCAAAAAATCACAGGGGTGTTTTACCTAAGTGCGCTTACCAAACAAGATAGTTCCTAATCTTACCATTGTTGCCCCAGCTTGTACGGCCAGTTGGTAGTCCCCTGACATACCCATTGACAATTCTTGCATTTTGATGTGATCCCAGTTTTGCTCAGAAATTTCTTTAGCCAATTTGCAAGTACTATTAAATACATAAAGTATCTCCGCATCATTTAGACCGAATGGCGGAATTGTCATTAAACCCTGAATTTGTAAACTTTTACACTGATTAAGGTCGGGCAAATTGGCTAGTAGTTCCGGCACAGTCCAACCCGATTTACTAGGATCAGGCAGAATTTTCACTTGCAAGCAGATTTGAGGAGTAACTCCTAGCTGTTGTGCCACTTGATTTAAACGTTGTGCTAGCGGCAAACTATCTACAGAGTGAATCCAAGTAAATTGTTCCAGGGCTTTTTTGACTTTATTACTTTGCAAATGACCGATAAAATGCCAAGTAATATCTGATAAGTCTTGTAACTGTTCTTGTTTGGTAGCAGCCTCTTGAATGCGATTTTCGCCAAAATCACGGATACCAGCTGCATAGGCAGCACGGATAGCTTCAGTTGGCATTTGCTTAGTGACAGCAATTAACCTGACTGAATCTGGAAGAGATGCACGAATTTGAGTAATACGTTCGCTGATGGAACTAGTCATTGGAAGGTGCGTTGGAAAACACTCTGAAGCTGATCGTACTCCTGTGACTGACCATTACGACGTAAAGTTCGTAAACGATTTTCCAACAACATTCTCGCCTCTGTACGCCCTATGGGTTGAAATTTCAATGCTTTCATATCATTCACCACCAAAAAAAACAGGCGTTGGGCATAAAGTGTAGTGAACAGATCCTGGGCTTCATCAACCATGCAGATCCGATATAGTAAACCCCAAGTGGGATGATTGATGTAAGTTTCTGCGTTTTCTGGATTCATCTAGGAGTCAAGTAGGAGAATAATATATTTTTTGGCAGTGAAGTACAAACATTCAGACGATAATATCCGCCTTTCGCCAGAATATTTGTAGAAATTAAATTGGGAATCAGCAAATTCTACCCTTTAATGAAATTAACGACGACCTTGATCTGTTGGTGATGAGGTAGATGAAGCTAGTAAAACAAGACAAAAAGCAAAAGAGAACAGAGTGAGTATGTAGGCTGGGGAATAACTTCTACAATTCTAACTATGATGGGATGCGCCCGTTGAACTCGTCCAGGGCAAAAGCCGACTCTCATACTGCTGTTTACTCTTACATCTCTCTATGTTGCCATAATTATCGCTCGTTAGAGCAAAATAGCCAACAGGGGAATTTTCCTAAACAATTGCTCTTTTTAACAGTCTGTATTGTTACAGTTTTGGGAATTGGTTATGGGGCATTGGGCATGGGGCATGGGGCATTGGGCATGGGGCATGGGGCATTGGGCATTAGGCATTGGGCATTGGGCATAAGTTATTCTCTACCTTGTCTACCTTGTCTACCTTGTCTACCTTGTCTACCTTGTCTACCTTGTCTACCTTGTCTACCTTGTCTACCTTGTCTCCCCTGCTCCCCTGCTCCCCTGCCCCCTGCTCCCTGCTCCCTGCCCCCTGCCCCCTACACCCCTACACCCCTACACCCCTACACCCCTACACCCCTACACCCCTACACCCCTAATTAACCATTTTCAACGCTGCTAATTGCGCTTGGGCTTTGTGCAGAGATTCGTACCATTCTCTTTCGGGGTTGCTGTCGGCAACTATTCCCGCGCCTACTTGTCCCCAGACGGTTTTGAGTGCTGAGTGGGAAAGGCGATAAATCGCATCTGTAACAGATGGGGGAGTGGAGATATGGTTGATGTTATTTGGGGAGGTATGGGGGGTTAATAGTAAGGTACGAATGAAGATATTTAAGTCTAGATTGCCACGCCAATCGAGATAACCACATGAACCGTAGAATAAGCTGCGGCGTACTGGTTCTAGTTCTTCGATAATTTCCATGCACCGCACTTTAGGACAGCCTGTAATTGTACCACCGGGGAATAAGGCGCGAATTAAATCAATGGGGGTTGCTGGTTCGCCGCCGCAGGCATCGCTCCTTAGTTTCCCTGTAATATTGCTGACGAGGTGCATAACGTGACTATATCGCTCAATGGTGAGCAATTCATCAACGGTGACTGTTCCCCATTCACAGACTCGCCCTAAATCATTGCGTTCTAAATCTACGAGCATGATGTGTTCTGCTCGTTCTTTGGTGTTGCTGAGGAGTTCTTGAGCTAGTTGCTGGTCTTGTTCCTCTGTTATACCACGCGATCGCGTCCCGGCTATGGGTCTAGTTTGGGCTTGCCCATTTTCTAACAGTACTAATCTTTCTGGGGAACAGCTAATTACTTCTCCCCAAGGTGTACACCAATAACTAGCAAAGGGGGAAGGATTAATTTTATGTAAAGCTTGATAAATTGACCAACCACTAGCGCAGGTAGTGGCAGTAAATCTTAAAGATAAGTTAGCTTGAAAAATATCTCCGGCTTGAATATATTTTTTGGCACGGTTGACGGCAGTTTCATAATCTACCTGAGATGTCACAAATTCCGGCGCGATAGGATAATTAGTGATGGGTGTGATCTGCTGTACTGAGTTTTCTAGATTTGTTTTTGTTACACGCACTTCCATCCCATCTAGTTCAGCTGCATCACTTGCTGCTAACCATAAAACCTGTTCAAAATGATCCAACACTGCAAAAGCTTCTGGTTCATACCAAAAAGCCACAGGAAACGGTAAGGGATCAATTTTCGTTTGGGGTAACTGTTCAATTTCCCAAGCTGCATCATAACCCAGCCATCCCAACCATCCGCCGGTGAAGGGGAGGTGGGGAGGGGGGGAGGGGGGAGACAAGGGAGACAAGGGGGACAAGGGAGACAAGGGGGACAAGGGGGAAGTTATATCTTGTCTAGTTTGTTGAGGTTGTCCCCGATTTAGTAATAACTCCTCTAGGAAAGGGAAAATATTTCCTAATCTTGGTGTCCACATTTGGGGTATGCCATTTATTACCCTCGGCGCGCCTGCACAAATAGAATAGCGACTTAGCTGGGGTTGGTTGGTTGGTGTGGGGTAGGGACTTTCGAGGAGGGTGGCTATTTCAGATGTTGTCTGGGGATAAAATAGGGCAGAGAAAATTTCTGAACCAGTACGATTTTCTAATGGAAGCGATCGCCAATACCACATAAAAATTTATTTAGTTATTAGTTATTAGTTCTTCCCCCACACCCCTACACCCCTACACCCCCACACCCCTACACCCCTACACCCCTCCTAAAACGATTCTGATCCCCCAAAATAGGGTGAGAATTGCGATCGCTAACCAATCCCATGATTTTAACCTTAAGTCATACCAGGGGACTCGGTGTTCGTTGGGACTGGTAAAACCGCGTACCATCATCGCACTAGCCATTTGTTCAGCACGTAACAAGAGATTTTCTAATAATCTTTCGGCTACAGTCATCCAAACTTTAAAACTACCTTTTAAACCCAGCTTTTTCCAATTAATTGCCCTAGTCATGACAGAACGGACTAAATTCTGGATTTCTTCTAAGACTAGGGGAATAAACCGCAATGATAAAGTTAAGGTCAAGGTAATTTCTGTAACGGGTATCTTCAAGCTTCGTAGGGGTTGCAGGAGGCTTTCTATACCGGCGGTGATTTCCTCTGGTGCAGTTGTGAGTAAGTACAAGTTGGTACTATAGATGACAGTAAACAAAATCGTACTCAAGCGCGTTCCTAAATCAATAGAACGGCGAGTGATTTTTACAGGGCCTTGATGGAATAGGATATAGTGATAGCTTTTGCTAGTTTTTACTGGTTCTTGAGCAACTGGGGGTTTATCTTTAACCAGTGGTGCTAAAACTTGAGAGTTAGCTGGCAGACGTGGCTGATAATCTACACCCAAGCCATCGGGACTGATAGCGGCAATCATAAACACTAAAAATGTTAGTGTTAGTAACCAACCCATTTGTTGTTGCCAGACTCGCCGGGGTATTCTAGCAGTTAAAGTAAAAAGAATTAAGAGTGCTACTAGTAGTATGCGCCATTGATTATTAGCAAAGCTATAGCTAGTCAAAAAACTCATTAACCAGATAAACTTAACCCGTGGATCAAGTTTATGTAACCAAGTTTGCGGCTGTTCTAGATATAGTCCTAATGGTAGCGATCGCAGTAAATCCATAATATCAGGCAAAAGTTAAAAGGCATTCATACAAAATAAAAAGGTAAAGTTTGTGACTTTTACCCTTTTACTTTTTACCTTATTAAACGCGAGTTGCACGGTTGACACTGCCAAGTTCCATTTCTCGGACTTTTTTACTGCGCCAAAGTAACCGCAGGGGAGTACCTTTAAACCCTAGTTGTTGGCGGAATTGTCTTTCGATGTAGCGGCGATAGTTGTCGTTAAAGCGTTTAGCATCATTGACAAATAGGGCGATGGTTGGCGGTTGGCTGCTGACTTGTGTACCGTAATAAATTTTGCCCTGTTTTCCACCCCGTGAAGTTGGGGGAGAATGCCATTTCACTGCATCTTCCAACACTTCATTAATTACTGATGTACTAACACGGCGTTTGTGTTCGGCGGCGGCTTTATTAACTAATTCTAAAATCTTTTCGACTCGTTGTCCGGTTAAGGCACTGACAAAAATAGTATCAGCCCATTCGGTAAAATGTAACCTAGCTTCGAGATTTTTTTCGTAGTCGTAAATAGTATAGGAATCTTTTTCTACAGCATCCCATTTATTGACAACAATAATACAGGCTCTACCTTCTTCAATAACGCGCCCTGCTAATTTTTGGTCTTGCTCTGTAACTCCATCTAGGGCATCTAATACTAATAAAACCACATCGGCGCGACGAATGGCTTTAAAAGACCGATTAATACTGAAAAATTCCGTTCCGTATTCGACATTTTTCTTTTTGCGAATCCCGGCTGTATCAATTAGCCGATAAGCTTGTCCATCTCTTTCTAAAAAAGTGTCAATTGCATCACGAGTTGTCCCAGAAATTGGGCTAACAATTGCTCTTTCTTCCCCGACAAAAGCATTTAATAAACTAGATTTACCAACATTAGGCCGCCCCACGATCGCAATTTTAATTTCATTGGTTTCTGGTACTTCTGTCACAACTGGAATGTGCTTAATGAGTTCGTCTAGTAACTCTCCTGTACCGTTGCCATGAATTGCAGATATGGGGTATGGTTCTCCTAACCCCAGTTGCCAAAATTCCGCCGCCTGCATTAACCCCTGTTCTGGGGATTCGCATTTATTCACGGCGAGTAATACGGGGACTGGTTGTTGACGTAACCATTCGGCTATTTCTTCATCTGCCGAATTGGGGCCTGTTTGACCATTAACAACAAAGATAGCAGCAGAAGCTTCTGTCAAAGCTGCTAAAGCCTGTTGACGAATCAGGGGCAGAAATTCGGTGTCATCATTAAATACCAAACCGCCTGTATCTACTACTAAAAACTCACGATCATTCCAGTAAGCTGGCATATAAGTGCGATCGCGTGTCACCCCCGGTTCATCATGGACAATCGCCGTTTGTTCCCCGGCGAGTCGATTAACCAGGGTAGATTTGCCCACATTGGGGCGACCGATAATTGCAACAATTGGCAGTCCCATAAACCAAGGGTAATTGAGAGAAACGGCTATTATATCACATTTCTCATTATAGGGGAATGGAGGAAAGAAGGCAGGGGGGCAGGGAGCAGGGGAGACAAGGTAGACAAGGGAGCAGGAGGAGTAAAACTCTTCAATTTTGAATTTTGAATTTTGAATTTTGAATTGATTAGCCCAATGCCCAATGCCCAATAAAGCTTCTACCTTGTGGGTGATTTACCGCCCAATTTGAAAAAATACCATAGCAAGGGAACTGGCAGTTACTTCACAGGAGACTATATCTTGAGAAATCGCAAGTGGCTGCTAGGAGCCAGTCAAATTGTCTTGCAATATTTTCGCTGGTTGTTTTTATTAATATTCTGCATCATACTATACGCCAAATTTATTGAACCAAATTGGATTGAGATCAAAACTTTACAACTGACTCTCCCCCATCTCCCAGCAGAATTTAATGGCTATCGCATAGTGCAGATTAGTGATATTCATCGAGATAGATGGATGACTACACAGCGTTTACGGCATATTGTGGATTTAGTGAACGAACAACACCCCGATTTAGTAGCGATTACAGGGGATTTAGTCACTCGTAACTTACCGCACCTAATCCCATCACTCAAGCCAGCTTTAGAACAGCTTACACCACGAGATAGAACTGTAGCTGTCTTAGGTAATCATGACCATGAAAACGACATCAAAGTCCTAATTAGAACCCTCAAACAAAGCGGCGTATTTGACTTAAATAATCACATCTACACATTAAACAGAGATAACGCCACACTTTATATAGCTGGTGTTGACGATGTGGGTATGGGTAAAGCCCGCATGGATTTAGTATTGCAGCAAATACCCCCAAAGGGTGCAGCCATATTACTAGCCCACGAACCAGACTTTGCGACTACCAGCGCAGCCACAGAAAGATTTGATCTACAACTATCAGGACATTCCCACGGCGGACAAATCCGACTACCTTTCTTAAGACCATTAATTTTACCGCCTTGGGGTGAAAAATATTACGCTGGAGAATATCAAATCGGAAAAATGCTCCTATACACCAACCGAGGTGTAGGAATGACAGGCTTACATCTGCGTTTATTCGCCCGTCCTGAAATTACCATAATTACTTTAGCGTCTCCCAAAAAAGTATAGATTTTACATAGTCTCTCTAGATGAATCTCAAGCCCTGATTGTAGTCTTTCGATACTGATAAAAGTTAACTAGAGGTGGTTGGAGTCTTTTTTGGAATGATGGCTAACTAGCTCTAGGAAAGGATTTCAGTGGCTATTATGTATTTTTCGGAAATGCTCTTGGCGTAATTCTGTAATCTACTTTACCGAATTTAGCAAGCAAATTTGCAGGAATTTGACATGACTTAACCTAGTATTTGCACTTAAAGTCTTAATTAAGCCAGGAGTTGAAGGGAAACAAAAATCACTTTTAACTCCCAGCTAATACTAAATGCAAACATTCTCATTGTAGGTTAAAAATCATGCAAGATACATTATTCTCTCAAATCTCTGCTGAAGAATCCGCACTTGTTAACGGTGGTGAAACATCATATACACCTGCACCAGTTTACACAGCTTTTGCTTTTGATTGGAACAATCTGTTCTACACACTGGGAGTAGGTGCATTCTTCGGTTTAGACTTGTTCCGCGATGCTGTAACCTCCTCCATTTTCCGCAAATACTACTAAAAAAGTCGTACCAGTCTGACAAGTTCATGGCATTTAGCCAAACTTGTCAGATTTGTAGAGCTTTAATTCTTGCTGACTCAAGCAAGGATGATTAATCTAAATACTGGATTGAAATAAAATTTAGTATTTAGATTATTCCCTGCGGTTAAAGGTAAGTTGAGATATCAATAGCAGGTATACAAGTGATGTCAGAAACCAAGGAATGCTCGCTGTTTAGGGAGCTAACAAAGGAAGAATGTGTAGCTGTCAACGGTGGTAATAATAACATTCTTGACCTACTACAGATATTATTACCACTTATCCCTACCTCTGCTAATTCTCCTAGTCCCACTCCTCCACCTCCTACACCTTATTCACCATTTATTTCATCACAATATACTGGAGGATTTACTTCTAGTTTCGAGCCAGTTTCTGGTCTGATATTCTCCATGCTTTCATAAAATGTTTGGCTCTATCTACAGATAAAATAGAGCCACTTTTTTGAATTTTACATTTGTTGATTTTAATTTATTCTTTAACAATAGATTGGTAAAATGGCAACTAATAACGAACTCTTCACAGAAATTAGTTCAGAAGCTGCTGCTGCTGTGAACGGAGGCTTAAGAGTAAGTTTTGACTGGAATACTTATTTCTTCATTTTAGGTGCTGGCGTTTTATTAGGTAATCCTGGACTAACTCCAGAAGAAATTCAGTTTGCTTGGGAATCAGCCTTTGTATTTAATGATCCGCCACGCTCTCACAGAAGAAGACGCAGTAGATAAAAAACTGAGTTTGTAGTAAGGGCTTTAGCTAGGGTGTTGACTTTGTTAGTTTTTAGTAAATATGTACCATGTACTTTGTGTTTCGTTAAAAGCCAAGCCATTACAAGGTTTTAGGCATTGTGGAAACCGACAAAAAAGTGCATGAACCACACCCCAAAAAAGCCACAGAGTCAACAGCCTAGGCTTTAGCCCTGATTACAAAGTTTTTATGGTTAAGGGAACATCAAAAAATAAATTATCCCACCTTACGGACTGGTAGGGTGTGTCAGGTTGACAAAATCAAGTTATACCCAGAAGTTATTCATACTGGCACACTCTAGTAATTAATAGATAAGTAGAACGGCGTGAATAATTCAAGGTTTGTAGTAGGGACTTTAGTCCTCTCTTAAGGGCTAAAGCCCTTACTACAAGCCAATTTAATTGAATTTTACATTACTTAATGTAGTTTGTTTTTTTCTCGCCGACTTACTTAGTTATATCTGCATTATTAGAAAAAGTTTTGGCTCAAATTAATATGAGCATTTCTGCTTTATGAAATACCATTACATCCAACAACACAGCGAAGAAGATTGTGGTGCTGCTTGTATTACTGCAATTCTCAAACACTATGGCCGGACTGTTACTCTTTCTCGTGTGCGTGAGGCTGTAGGTACTGGACAATTTGGCACAACTTTATTAGGTCTAAAACGGGGTGCAGAAACACTTGGTTTTAATGCTCGTCCAGTGAAAACTTCGCCAGAATTGTTAAAGCGGATGAATGAAGCACCTCTACCAGCAATTATTCACTGGCAGGGTCATCATTGGGTAGTTTTATATGGTAAAAAAGGCAAAAAATATATAGTTGCAGATCCGGCTGTTGGTTTGCGTTATATCTCTCCACAGGCTTTAGCAGAGGGGTGGAGTGATTGGTTAATGCTGTTGCTTGAACCTGATCCATTGCGGTTTCATGGGCAAGATAATGATAAAATTGGTGGTTTTTGGCGTTTCTTTAAGCGTATCTGGATTTTTAGGGGCATTTTAGCCCAAGCTTTACCGCTAAATTTATTGTTGGGGTTGCTCTCTTTAGCTTCTCCGTTCTTACTCCAAATTCTTACGGATGATGTGCTAGTTCGGGGTGATACTAAACTACTAACTACGATGGCGATCGCTGTCGTAGTGATGAATGTAATTTCTAGTAGTCTATCATGGGTGCAATCTAACTTAATTGCTCACTTTGCCCAACGTTTACAACTAGGGTTAGTGTTAGAATTTGGGCGGCAAATCTTACAATTACCACTTTCTTATTATGAGGCGCGGCGTAGTGGTGAAATTGTCAGTCGTCTGCGAGATATTGACCAAATTAATCAACTAGTATCACAAGTTGTTGTCAGTCTGCCCAGTAAATTTTTTATTGCCATTATTTCCTTTGGATTTATGGCTTTTTATAGCTGGAAACTGACGCTAGTTGCTTTGTTTATTTCGGTAATAATGACGTTATCTACAGTCATATTTCAGCCGACTTTGCAACAAAAAACTCGTGATGTTTTAGTCACGGAAGCTGAAGCTCAAGGTGTTTTAGTCGAAACTTTCAAAGGCGCACTCACCCTAAAAACAACCACAGCATCACCGCAATTTTGGGAAGAATTACAAGGCAGATTTGGCAAAATTTCCACCTTAACCCTCAGCACTATTCAAATTAGCGTTATTAACGGTACATTTTCTAACTTTGTTTCTGCGGTTGGTAGTATTGCTTTGTTGTGGTATGGTGGCAATTTAGTTATTAATCCCCAAGAAAATTTGAGTATTGGACAGTTATTAGCCTTTAATTCTATGAATGGTAATTTTGTAGGTTTAATTGGCACTGTCATCACCTTTGTAGATGAATTTACACGAGCAAAAACTGCTACTCAACGCCTCACAGAAGTCATAGATGCTACACCAGAAAATCAAGGAGATGGGAAAAAAGCATTTGCTAAAATTCCTGGTGATGCTGACATTATTTGTAGTCATGTAAATTTTCATTATCCTGGGCGAGTAGAATTATTAGAAGATTTTTCTCTAACTATTCCTGGGGGTAAAGTTGTGGCAATTATTGGCAAATCTGGCTGTGGTAAAAGCACCTTAGCTAAAGTCATTGCTTCCCTATATTCTCTGCAATCAGGTAATATTCGTATTGGCATTTATAATTTAGAAGACCTTTCTCTTGATTGTCTACGTCAACAGATAGTTTTAGTTCCTCAAGACGCTCATTTTTGGAGTCGTTCAATTGTTGAAAACTTTCGCTTAGGTGCGCCTCACGTTACATTTGAGCAGATTGTTAGGGCTTGTGAAATTGCAGAAGCTGATGATTTTATCAGTAAACTTCCTGATAAATATCAAACTATTTTAGGAGAGTTTGGTGCAAATATTTCTGGTGGACAAAGGCAAAGATTAGCAATAGCAAGAGCAATTGTAACTGATCCGCCAATATTAATTTTAGATGAATCAACTGCTGGACTTGATCCAGTCAGTGAAACCCAACTCTTAGATAAATTATTTCAACATCGTCGAGGTAAAACTACTATTTTAATTAGTCACCGTCCCCAAGTAATTAATCGGGCTGACTGGGTAATGTTGTTAGATCAAGGTAAGTTAAAAGTTGCAGGTTCTTTAGAAAAATTACGCTCTATATCTGGAGAACATTTAGATTTTTTAAATACTTGATTGGGGATTGGGGACTGGGGAGACAAGGTAGACAAGGTAACAGATGAGAAAAACTGTTCTCTGTTCCCTGTTCTCTAATGACTATTAACTATTAATCCATTTGAAATTGTAAGTATGCTGTACACCCATAACCAAAAAGTTTTACCACCTGTTCATAGTGAAGATTATCTTCCTCCTGTTAGTCCTTGGACATCCTTAGCAGGAATTTTTCTAATTGCTAGTGTTGCTAGTGGAATTAGTTTATCTTCATGGATAAAATATAATGTCACAGTGAAAGCGGCGGCGGCTGTACGTCCTACAGGAGAAATTCGATTGGTACAACCGAAAGTTGAAGGTACAGTTAAAAGTATTTTGGTGAAGGAAAATCAGCTTGTCAAACGGGGTGATGTGATTGCTTATTTGGATGATGAACAATTGCAAATTCAAAAAAGTCAACGTCAAAATAATATTGAGCAAGGTAAGTTACAACTGATTCAAATTGATGCTCAAATTAGAAATTTAGATAGCCAAATCTTGGCAGAAACTACAATAGCCCAGCGAGCCATTTTAGCTGCTAAGGCAGAATTAACACGCAATCAAAGAGAATATCAAGAGAAACAAGTAAGTACTAATAGCGAACTAATAGCAGCACAAGCTAATTTAGAAAAAGCACAAGCTGATTTGCAAAAAGCTCAAGCTGATTTAAGTTTTGCGAAAGTAGACCGCGATCGCTATGAGCAATTAACAAAAATTGGGGCGATTGGCGGACGTGAATTTGAACAGAAAAAATTGGTTGTTGAGCAGAGTAAAGCTATTTTAGAAGCTACAAAAAAATCTGTTGATATTGCCCAAGCTAAAGTCAAATCAGCTAAAGTTACGATCAATCCCACAGATGCTACAGTAGCGATCGCCCAAGAACGTATTGCTCAAGAAACGGCTAGAGGTGAGGCTACTATCGCTACTTTAAAAAAAGAAAAACAAGCTTTAATTCAAAGGCGGATAGAAATTGAAAATCAAATCGGACAATCCCAAAAAGAACTACAACAAATAGTTAACCAACTGCAAGATACTATTTTACGAGCTAGTAGTGATGGTATTATCCTGAAATTGAATTTACGCAACCCTGGGCAAGTTTTACGTGCTAGTGAAGCTGTAGCAGAAATAGCTCCTAATCATGCGCCTCTAATTATTAAAGCAGTTATTCCCACCCAAGAAATTAAAAATGTCGCCCTCGGTCAAACAGCACAAATGCGAATTGATGCCTGTCCTTATCCTGACTATGGCACGCTCAAAGGAGTAGTCAAAGCTATTTCTCCAGATGCTATTAAACCTAATAATAATACTAATACTTCAACATCTGGTTCAACTAACTCCAATACTAGCTATTTTGAAGTGACTATTCAACCCGATAGCCTCACTTTTGGAAATGGTCGTCAGTGTAATCTGCAAGCTGGTATGGAAGCTCAAGCCGATATTATTTCTAAACAGGAGACAGCACTACAATTTATTTTGAGAAAAGCTAGATTAATGACTGATTTGTAAGAGATGATTTATGCAGCATACCTGAAATTTTTAGGGTGCATTAAAGCAAAGCGTAACGCACCAATATCATAGGATGAATTACGGCTAGATATCATTGCTCACGCGCCCAAATCTTGACATAGCAGTAACACAACCTAGCTAATATTTTTGAATTTTGTAGCCAGATACCCCAGGGAATTTTGAATTGACCCAACCATGATTATGTTTGTTAAATCCTATCATACAATTCAACAATCATTTCAATGGTGGTCGTTTCGACAATCTCTAAAATTATCAATGGAGGCTGATAAAATTAGAGAAGAACTATTGCAAGAATTATTTATAGTTCGCCGCAATTTAGAACTATCAGCAATAGATGAAGACTTATCTATTGAAAAAGCTCAAGCTTCTTTAAAACAAATTGATCATTTACATCGCGCCTTAGCACAGTTGAGCGATCGCTTATTTCCATCCTACCTGCAAGATAACTTGCCCTTGGCTATTGAATGCCTCCTAGAATCCTGGATTGCCTCCCATCCCCATCTCGATTTTCATATTACTATGCCCTTAAGTTGGCGATATGAATCGGCGGAATGTAGTTTGATAGTTTTAAACGCTTTAGAACAATTACTACTGATCACTTTACCAAAATTATTAACTACATCTACAATTAATGTAAGTTTGCAACAACAACACAAGTTATCACAGTTAATTGTTAAAATTACCCATCTAGATATATCAATGCTAGTCTCTCATTCTAGCTTGAGAGAATTAGATTATCTGTGTGAAAGCTTTCGAGCCTTAACGTCAGGAAAATTATTTCATCGTAGAAATAAATTTGCTATTGCTTACTACTTTTATTGGTAAGTCAATTCTCATACCGTCGTAATTGTAGTTATCCGAGATGATTCACTGGGTTTGTAAGTATTGCTATATAAATCGTACATAATTATGCTGATTTCATTAAAAATTAAAGATATTTTAGTATAATACTTAAGTATGTAAAATTATAGTGAAGTTCCCAAGTTCCAGCATTTAAGGAGTATCAATTTGATGATGCAACAAATTGTAACAGAGAATAATGTCCTGGAAATTCTAGTAATTGATGACCATGAACTGGTGTTATCTGGAACTGTTAATGTACTGCGAAAACATTTTCCTCATGCTAACTTAAAAACGGCTGTAACTGCTAAAAATGCTTTGCATGAACTGACAATTTCCCAGCCGGATCTTGTAGTCATGGATCTTTCTATTCCTGAGCATCAAGAAAAACCAGCCAGACCAAATACAGGTGTGCAGTTGCTACGAACTTTGATGAAAAATTACCCTCGTTTGAATATCGTAGTTCAGAGTGCTAATGTCAGAACTTTAGTAAGAATTAGACCAGATATCGATAGCCATGAAGGAGGTTTTACAGTCGCTGATAAAAGTCTTTCTACTCAGGAAATGTTGACTAGAGTTGAGTGGGCATTACAAGGATTAACTCATACAAAAGATATTAAAGGTATTCATTCTGGTTTGGAAGTTAAACCAGAGTGGCTGAGGATGTTAACTTTAGCGTTTGGAGAAGGATTACAAGATAAAAAGATTGCTGAGAAGATGTGTATATCTGAACGCATGGTACGTCATTACTGGAGTAAGTTGCAAGATGCTTTAGATATTTATCCTCAAGAGGGTAAAAATATTCGTATTCAAACTGAAATGCGAGCTAGAGAAGAAGGATTGATTGATTAGTAATTCGTAATACTCGCAAAGCGAGTTCGCGGAGCGTTACGCAGTAAAGCAAGCTACGTAATTCGTAATTAGGTGAGATTGTGTCGTAATATTTAAACCATATATCCCTGACTTACTCAGGAATCTGGGGATCTGAAGTCTCATACATCAACGCTTATGCAGCCTGGACTTTGGAGAAGGATTAAAGAAGAAATTAGTGTTTGGCGTGTAGGTGCGTTACCAGCTATGGCAGTGATGGGACTGGTGATTTTAGCTCGTCTAACTGGTGCAATGCAATCTTTAGAGTGGCTAGCTTTTGATCATTTTCTGCGTTTACGGCCTCAAGAATCTATAGATGAAAGAATTTTGCTCGTGGAAATTAATGAAGATGATATGGGTACTCGCAAAGAGTATGCTGTAAATTCTGCCATATCAGACCATGATTTAGCTCAACTACTATTAAAATTACAAAATTATCAACCAAGAGTGATTGGTTTGGATATTTATAGAAATTTACCTGTTAATCCTGGCCATCCTGAATTAGTTGCAGCTTTTCAACGCCTCAAAAATTTAATTGCTATTGAAAAAGTTTTACCTGATAAAGTTGCACCACCTCACACATTACCGCCTGCACAAATTGCTTTTGCTGATCAAATTTTAGATAGCGATGGTAAATTAAGGCGCAGCTTGTTAGGAACACCATCATCTAAAGGATACAAATTTTCTTTGTCTTTACGTTTGGCAGAAATTTATTTAGCGGAGAAAGGGATAACTTTGGGTAATGGTATCCGCGATCGCGCTACGATGATGTTTGGCAATACTGAGTTACCCCGCTTTTTCCCCAACTCTGGGGGATATGTGGCAGCAGATGCAGGTGGAGTTCAGGTACTGCTCAATTTTCGTAGTGGCGGAAGCAGATTTAGAACCATATCTTTTCATGATTTGAAAAATGATCGATTTAATCCCAACTGGATACGCGATCGCATAGTTATTATTGGCATCACTTCCCCTAGTCGTAAAGACTTTATCACAACTGCCGCCATTGCATCTATTAAACCTGCCCCCGGACGAGTTTACGGTTTAGAAATTCAAGCACACAGTGTTAGTCAAATTATCAGTGCAGTCCTAGATTCTAGACCACTTTTAAAAACTTTGTCAGATGGATGGGAATATCTCTGGATTGTAGCTTGGGGTATTTTAGGACTTGCTAGTGCTAGACTTACTAAATCTTGGTTGAGCAATCTTTCTGTTGTAATTTTAGCAAGCTTTAGCTTGATATTTTTGAGTTATTTACTGCTGCTTTGGGGTTGGTGGCTACCAGTTGTACCAGCACTTTTAGTATTAATTTTGAATGGCATAGAACTCACTGCATTATACGCCAATGACCAAGCAAGAAGGTTAGGAATAAAAGCGCACCAAGCAATAATTGAACAAACATTTGAAACTATTCACAACGGCCCGTTACAAAACCTCTCTCAAGCCTTAAAAATAGTTAGAGATCAAGATAAACCAGCTAGCGAAATATTACCAGAAATAGAACAAAAACTAGAAAAATTGAACCGAGAATTAAGAGAGATTTATGAATTTTTACAACGAGAACCCCCCACCCACAATACTAGTCTTTATCTCGGAAGAAACCTGTTACTGAATTTACAAGACCCTCTCCATGAAATTCTCTATCAAGTATATACATATACCTTAGAGCGAGAGTTTCCCTGCTTCCAGAGTATCAGAGTTAAAATTTGTAACTTTGAACCGATAGATGAGCGATATTTGAAAATTGAACAAAAACAAAGTTTGTGTCGATTTCTAGAAGAAGCCTTATGTAATGTAGGAAAACACGCTACAGGCGCAACTCGTTTAGAAGTTACTTGCTCTTTATCAGAGGGTTGGTATACTCTGAGCATTGTTGATGATGGATTGGGTCTAATTTCATCAATAGCAGGTCGTGGTACTCACCAATCTAGAAACTTAGCAAAACAATTCAAAGGCAAATTTCGGCGCGTTTCTCTTTCACCTAGAGGAACTCTTTGTGAGTTTTCTTGGCCTATACCAAAATTTTGGTTTTGGAGGTAATAGCAATTCTCTATGAAGTTGCGGCAAATATAATGATGTAGAGACGTTGCATGCAACGTCTCTACAGTACACTAAAGTGCATCTATGGCTACGCCAGGCAAGCTACATCAAGAAACGGTATAAATAGTTCGTAGTTATGACTTCAGTCATGAGATGAGAAATAAAGTCCTCTCTACAAACTTCATTCTGTTTAAATATTACTCATAAATATAGAAAATTGTATCTTTTATATATGGTTTGAGGTTATGAAATAGTTAACTTATTTTTTTGAAGTTTTTATTTATTCAAAAATTAATCTTACTAATCTTAATTATAACACTATTTAGTGCATGATTACCTAAAATATGGGATTCCATTTAATATAAATAAATGTAAATAAAATGCAAAAATAAAGATATTTATTCCGTAAGTTAATTAGTACACTGAACAGTGAAATACACCTAATGATGACTAACAAGAAGAAATTCGCCGATAAACTTTGGCCTACCAGAGTTTTAACAAGTTGTCTTTTAAGTGGGATTCTAGGTGTAACTCAGACTGCATTGGCTGGGTATAAACCACCCAAAGATCAAAAACCTCCCAGTGGGTATTCAGACTCGTCAGGAGTCAGAGGAAAGTGTAGTGCTAGCAATTCTCAATCCCTCACACTACTAGCCCCTATTACCCATATAGGACAAACTACTTCAACTCATCCGACGTTTGCTTGGGTTGTATTTGATGATGAGCCTGTAGCTATAGAATTTACCCTCTACCAATTTGATGCTAATCTCCAACCCACAAAGCTCGATCGCTATACACAGATATTCCCCAGTTCTCCAGGATTGATGAAGCGATCGCTATCTAAAGACTTACCAGGTTTGAGTGTAGGTAAAAGGTATCTTTGGCAGTTACAAATTTTGTGTAATCCTAATCGTCCTTCTCGTAATCCCATTGCTAGGGCAGAAATAGAAGTTGTACCAACCCCCCACACTCTTTTAAATAACTTGGCTATGACCGATGATCCATCCCTGAAAGCCAATCTATACGGGAGATATGGTATATGGTATGACGCTATCAAAGAAGCTCTCTCAACCACTACCAAAGAAGGAATTAGTCAAACCTTAACTGATTTAGTAGCCAGCCTTGCCCAATTAGAAAATCCCGTAGAAATTAAGAAGCTCTTGAATATCGCCTTGATAAAAAATTAAGTATTGGGAATGGGGCATTGGGCATTGGGCTAATCAATTCAAAATTCGTCTTGAAAAGTTTCCTACGGCGGGAAACCCGCCTTCAGAACTTTTGTCTACGACACGCTACGCGAACGCAAAATGCAAAATACCCTGCGGGAAGGCTTGCGCCTACAAAATTGAAGAGTGTTACTCCCCCTGCTCCCTTGCCCCCTTGTCTCCCTTGTCTCCCCTGTCTCCCTTGTCTCCCCTGTCTCCCCCTGCTCCCCTGCCCCCTGCTCCCCTGCCCCCTGCTCCCCTGCCCCCTGCCCCCTGCCCCCTACCCCCCTCCTAGAGCCAATTACCCACAAGTATAAATGCTGCCCAGTAGGCAGGATGAGAAGCTACTCCATGACTAGAAATTAGCGATCGCTGTGCTATCTGTAAAGCCTCTGCTTTACTCACACCAGAATTACACCAAGCTTCGTAAAATTTAGTTACTAATTTGACAGTAGAAGCATCGTTAATTGACCATAGGGAGGCGATAGTAGTTCTGACACCAGCCCTGAAAGCAATTCCTGCCAAGCCAAGGGCAGCACGATCATTACCAATGGCAGTTTCACAAGCAGTTAGCATCAGTAAATCTATGGTTTCATGATCGTAATTTAAACTACGCAGGATACGGTCTAAGTCAGTGATGGTCAGCTTTTGATTGTCACCGGTAATCAAGAAAGTATCATTGGGAACTTCGCCAAATTGACCATGTGTAGCAATGTGAATAATCGGATAAAAACTTTGACCGAGTTCTGATTGGAGGCGATCGCGTGTAAAATTTTCATCTAACAATTCTGTGCTACCTGGAATCTGTTGTCTAACTCTACTAATTTCTGCGGCGACATTTTTTAAAGCCGGATATTTGCTCCCACTTACCATAGCCTCTTTAGTCACACCAACAGCTAATGCTCGCAATTGTTTGCGCCTTGATGTTTCTGCATTGGTGATAGTTAGACTAGGACTAGTGGCGATCGCATATTTTTCAACCAAAAATTTCTCGCCATCATGGAGTGCAGCCATTGGTACAGTCCGAAGAATGCCATCTTGGATAAACACTAGGGTTTTGATTGGCAATGACTCTAAATCATTGACAAACGGTCGAATAATCCAGTTATATAGTTTTTGTGCTGGTTCGGGATTGTAAATAATGTTGGCATAGTCTTCTAAGCCTATACGAAATTTGTTGACTTCTGCTCGTAAAGCTTCTTTATCGAGGTTAATCCAATGCAATTGCAATTTTTCTTTTTCCCTAGGAAAACTAACTATAATTGCAGTCCGTTTTTCTAAAATGATCGAGTAAAAAATTGCTGATCCTGCTTGGTAATTATTTGTATTATCAACCTGAGCTAATACCTGGGTTGTGTTAACTAAAGTTCTTGCTGCCGCTAATTCCATTGACCAATTTATGAGAAAAATCTGATTTATGACTAAGCAAAGAATCAGGCTAGCTAGAAATAACCATCTAAATAACTGATGTCGCCTTAGCATAATAAGGTGTGATTAAGGATTGGCAGAACGATAAGTCCGTCAGTGTGATAATGATTGTTGCGATAACGCAGGGGGTAGGGGGCAGGGAGCAGGGAGCAGGGAGCAGGGAGCAGGGAGCAGGGAGCAGGGGGAAAAGAGTTTGAGCCTTATTTACTTTTATTTACATAGTTTGGCTTTATTACATCGACTTACTTAATCAGAGGCTCACTTTCCATAAATATTTTTTCCTTATCTATACTGTTTTGCAAATTAGGATAGGCGGAAAGTTACAAGAGAAACTAGGCGAATGATAATTTGTGAAAGCAGTCTACTCTTTACTATTCAGTGGTAAAAACTTAATATAGCACTTAAAATCATTAAATTTTAACAATTAGTCAGATCGATAATTGTTATGATTTTTCAGTTGAATAATTTGAATATTTTGATTTTTGGGAATGAAATAACTGAATTAATTGCTGACTCATTTTGAAAATATATTGATTAAAGAAGTATTAGTATAGATAAGTATGTCAAACAAAATTCTGAATTTCGTAGAAGTCCAAAAGAACCTAGATTTTGCTAGTTCTGTAACTATTAGTGCTGACGGCAAGTTTCTGTATGCAACAGCCTCAGATAATCCATTTACTACAGCAGTCAACGAATCTGCGATCGCAATTTTTCGGCGAGATGCTCTGACAGGTAAACTAATTTTTGTAGAAGCTCAACAGGATGATATCGGTGAGATTGACGGGCTGGGTGGTGCTTATGCTGTCACGATTAGCCCTGATGGTAGATATGTGTATGTAGCGGGATTTAATGACGCTGCGATCGCTCAATTTCAAAGAGATGCAATCACAGGGCAGTTAAGTTTTATTGATTTTGAACAAGATGATGAGCTGCTGGGTGGTGTCAGTGCGATCGCTATTAGTCCCGATGGGGAATTTCTGTATGCGATCGCTTCTCAAGAGGATACTTTAGCCATATTTAGACGAGATACTATTAGCGGCAAACTAGTTTTATTTCAAGTTCTACAAGATGATGTAGACAATATAGACGGATTAGGGGGTGCATATTCTCTCATCCTTAGCCCTGATGGTAAATTTTTGTATGTAGCGGCAATTAATGATCAGTCCATAGCAGTATTTGGCTGGGGTAGTAATCAACTGGATTTTGTCGAGCTTCAAACAGGTTACATAGATAGTATTGATGAGCCTGTGATTCCCTACTCCTTGACTATTAGTCCTGATGGTAAATTTCTTTATGCTTTGGGAGTTAGTGGTGTCATCGCCGTATTTCAGCGAGATATCACCACAGGTAGCTTAAGTTTAATTGAAATTCAAGAAGATGCTGCCAGTGATACTGAGGGATTAGGTGGTGTTAATACTATTACAATCAGCCCTGATGGTAAATTTCTCTATGCTGGGATCTTTCAAGATGACGTAGTAGCTGTATTTCTCAGGGATACAACTACAGGTAAACTCACTTTCAGAGAATTTCAAGAAGATCATACCGACGGTGTAGACGGATTAGATGGTGTTTTTTCTCTCACCACTAGCCCCGATGGTGAATTTATCTACATAGCAGGAATTGCTGAGGCGGCTGTAACGGCGTTTAGTCAAAATTTCCTGATTAATGCCGGAGGAAGCATCAGCATCATCCTTAATCCAGGAACAATCATCCTTAATGTCAAAGAAACAATCATCAACAACAGTAAAGATGATATCTTGACAATCAAAACTTCAGATGTTGATACCAAACCCAAACTTCAATTACAACTAACAAGAATTAGCACCAATACCATCTATGAATTAGGAGTATTTACCGTTGATGATATAGAAGGTAATATTAACGGTATAGCTCCCGGTACAACTGATTACATCCCCACAGCATTAGCCAGAGCCAAGGTAGTTTTATTCTCTCTAGGTGATACACCAAATGGTTTTAATCCCCTTGATTTATCAAGCATAATTGAATTTAATTCGGGGGATAATTTCAGATTTTATTTGATACCTAACAGTACAACTGATGAGGTATTGTCAGGCAAAACGCCCTTATCACAAGTGATGTTTCTCTCCCCAGAAAATATTAGGGTAGAAAATGATGGTTTATTTTTTAATTTCCCCGATTTAGGAGTGAAGATACAAACTACACAACAAGACTTACCTCTGGGTATAAATCTGCAAGGAAAACATCAGGGAGAAGTGATTGATTTGCGGGGGGTGACACAATTAGTCAAAGCTGAATTTATCGTGAATAGAGAAGCACGTTTTGATAATTTTGTTGGTTTTTATCCAGTGGTAGATGAGAATGGCGGCATTGATATTAATGGTGATGGTACAGCAGATATTTTAGTAGGGCAGCCTGGTTATACACAAGCGGCAGTGCGTGGGCGGGTGAGTGGCATTGATTTGAGTGTAAGCAATCAAGATACAGCAACTTACACCGGGGTTTTTCAGCCTGGGGCTATTTTTGTGCCATTTATGATTGTTAATAGTAATCCTGATCCAGTTCTAGATGCAAATCCAAATAATGATCCGTTGATTTACTTTCCCTTTTTAGGTGCTAACCCTGACAAGTTAGATCATATACATTTATTGGGTAATAATATTTTTGGTTTTGAAGATTTATTCAATGGTGGAGATAGAGATTACAATGATGTAATTGTCCGCGTTAATTTGAGCTTAGTTTAAGTTATTAAATAGAGTAGTGGACTGTCTACATTTAAGTGGCACTAGTTTATTTGTATTTTACAGGTGACTACCGTTGGTGCAAGATTTGAGTTTAGCTACCATATTTTTACAATCGATTTTTAGTAGGTATAACAATCATGGCAAAATAAGGTACTTCCGCAGGATCAACTTCATCTATGGGTACAATTCTTTGCTGTGCGCTTGTTGCCCGTTCAATATATAATGCCCGTGATGCTAATCCTATTTTATGCAGGATATCTCGCACCTTGGTAAAGTGGCGACCGAGTTTCATAATGGCGGCTGCATCGGTTGTCAGCAATTTTGTGGTGAGTTCTTCGGCTGGGAGGGGTGCGGGTAAAACTGTGAGAATATCGTTGTAGTAGGTGAACGGTACACCCAAGGACACGGCACAGGCCATTAATGAAGATACTCCGGGGACGACTTCCGTTTGGTACTGTTCAGATAGCCGTGTGAATACATACATAAATGAACCGTAGAAAAATGGATCACCTTCACACAGTACCACTACATCCCGTCCGGCTGCTAAATGTTCAGCGATGGGTGCAACTTCTCTGTCGTAAATATCCTTGGCTTTTTCTGGTTCTAAGGCGCGGGGCAGATGATAGGCGACTTCAATTTGTGTACCTGTGAGATATTGGGAAACGATCGCTCGTGCTATGCTCTGTTTATCTGTGGCTGATTGATAGGCTATGACAGGGGCAGAACGCAATAACCGCAAGGCTTTCAGGGTCAATAGTTCTGGATCTCCTGGCCCTACACCGACTCCATAAAGACGACCTTTAGCTGTCATAATTATTCTTCCTCCGTGGCGAGGGCGTTAACGGCGGCGGCAGCGATCGCACTACCACCACGCCGACCATGTAAAGTTAAAAATGGTACATTGCGGCTATCTGCTGCTAATGCGGCTTTTGATTCGGCTGCACCCACAAACCCGACGGGAAAACCTAAAATCACTGCTGGTTTTGGACATCCTTGA
Source organism: Aliinostoc maniaoense (assembly GCF_058172895.1). Taxonomy (NCBI): domain Bacteria; kingdom Bacillati; phylum Cyanobacteriota; class Cyanophyceae; order Nostocales; family Nodulariaceae; genus Aliinostoc; species Aliinostoc maniaoense. Next base: position 2,359,317 of record NZ_CP187952.1, read on the forward strand.
TCTAACATTTCTAGTAATCTAAATAATGCTGTGGGTGCGTTGCCAATGGCGACTACTGCCCCCTCTAAGTAAGGTTGCCATAATTCCAACGCCGCCGCAGACCTAGTATTACCCAATTTTTTTGCTAGTTCTGGGACTTCTGGCTCGTTGAGGGTGCAGATAACTTGGTTATTGGCTTGTAGACGTTTCCTGGTGACTCCATCGGCTACCATGCGACAATCACACAAAATCGGTGCGCCTGCTGCTAATGCCTTCCTAGCTGACTGTACTGCCGTTGTTGAATATCCTAAGTCGGTAACTATATCCGTCATTCCACAGGCATGAATGAGGCGGACTGCAACTTTAGCTACATCTGTGGGTAGTATATCTAGATTAGCTTCCGAGCGAATAATGGCGAAGGAATTACGGTAAATCTCATTGGCATCGCGGATGTAGTCAGGCATGGAGTTGGCAGGAGAGAATAATTGTTGTAGTTGTGGGGGTGCGTAGCGGTGGGCAAATTGCCCGAAAGATTCCTGGGGATTTAGACGTTGGTTTTGATACACATTTAACATCTGCGCCATGAGGGCGGGTAAGTCGGTGAAACTGACATCATCATAGAGTTCTCGACCAAATTTTTGATGAGTGTCACCCTCTCCCACATATACTTGATAGCGATCGCCACTCACACCAACTAAGGCAATATCACTTTTACCATGTTGGGCGCAGGATTTATCACAACCGCTCAAGTGAATATTGACAGGATGTTCTAACTTAACATGGGATGTCAGATACTCTGCTAATGCTAGGGCATGAGTTTTGGTATCTGTCGCCGCCGATGCACACCCCTGATTTCCTGAACAAGCGACTAAGGCACTTTTAATGTTAGTTGCTGAGGTATCTAAGTTTAAATCAGTGATGGCTTGCTGCACATCGGTAAGTCTGTGGTGGGGAATGTCTGTTAGGAGTACATTCTGCCAAGGGGTAAGTCTGAGTGTTCTACTACCATATTTTGTGGATAAGTCGGCTAAACCCCTGAGTTGATAAGTCTCTAGGCGACCTAGGGGTAATACTAAGCCAATGTAATATAATTCTGGTTGGTTTTGGGGATGAATACCAATGTGATGATATTGGTTGTTTGACCTCTCCCCTACAAGGACAGGGGAGAAATGCTTGTCTTGCTCCCCCTTCCCTAGTAGGGAAGGGGGTAGGGGGGTTAGGTTTTTCCTCTCCAAAGGAAATGGTAATTGCTGCTTGACTTGTTGGAGATAGTTATCTAAGCCTAGGTGATTAATTATTTGTCTGAGTCGTGGTTTGCGCTCAGTATTAGTTTTAATTGCTTGAGAGTGAGTGAGATAAATATCGGTTAAGGCAGTTAGGACTTTTAGGGATTCTTCAGGGAGTAAGATAATGCCGGTGTCGGTGGGGGGTGTGTTTTGTGCGCCTGTGCTGAGATAGAGGCGGAAGTAGATTTTGTTATCTATGCTGACGGCTGCTAATGTGATATCGTTGGGGCGATCGCATACGGAAATTAATCCACCACCATCAAAACAGACGCTAAATTTCGGTGATAGTGCTGATAATTGGGAATTTTGGGTAATATAATTATCCCAGCTTTCGACGAAGGGGCGGGTGTCAATTATTTCTTGGGGATCAATGCCAGCCGTGGGACTGGTCATGATATTACGGATTTGGTCTACACTGGTGTTATTTGAGCCTATGCCTAAATTCTGGAGTTGTTGCAAGGCTTCGATATCTAGCCCTTGGCGAATTTCTCGGATTTGTAGGTTAGCGCGGTTAGTTACGTCTATGTAGCCGCCACCATATTTATCAGCGATATCTGCGATCGCTTGACATTGTTTACTATTAATTATGCCCCCTGGTATTCTGATGCGTGATAAAATTCCATCTTGGGCAGGTGTGGCATAAAATAAACCAGGACAAGGTGTAGAACCGGACAGCAAAACTCTAACTCCTTCCCCGTGCGACGCAGGGAGTAGACGACAATATCCTGAAATAATTCGTATTACGAATTACGTAGCTTGCCTCCGCGTAGCGGTATTACGAATTACGAATTACGAATTACGAATTATCCTGAAGTTGGCATTCTGACTCAAAAACTTTGTTGTTTTATTACAGCTGCGGCACAGTCCCGGAATCTCACCAGAGTTTCCCAACTTCAAGTTCTAGTAATTTAACACGAGACGATAGTCAACAAATTGAATACTTCATATTTTTCATCTATTCCCTGGTTTGTCTGAGTTTGTCTTAGTTTTAACCGACACGATATTATGGTTCTTACTCAGGCTTCTTTGCCACGATAAATATTGCCTTATCTTGACTCGGTTGCCATTGATAATCGATCGCAAAACCAGCATCAGTCAGACTCTCTAGTAAATGTTGTGCGGTAAATACCTTGACTAAAGGGAAAAAGCCCAAAGCTTTACCAATGGGGGCAATTAATTTAAACCAACTATAAGCATCCCCCATACAGGTGGTACTAGTAACAAAAATTCCCCCTGGTTTGAGTATTTTATAAACCTTGGCGATCGCATTTTCTTTATTTTTCAGTAAATGCAAAATACTCAGTCCCAACACTGCATTATAGGTGCAGTCTTGTGCCTCTAATTCTTCAATAGTTAATTGTTCAAAAGTAACGTTATCGATACCTTGAGCTTCTGCCTTACCTTGAGCAATTTTAATCATTTCTGATGAGATGTCTATCGCTCTCAGATGTTTAACAAAAGGTGCATGAATAATGGCAGTTCCTCCCGTACCGCAACCAAATTCCAACACCGACCAATCTGGTTTAAAGTAACCTTGGGTAACTTGCAATTTTTTCTGATACGATGCCTCGTCAGCAATCGGTTGTTTTGAATATTTATCGGCAATTTTGTCCCAAAATTTAACAGATTGACTCATGTTCTTCTCCTCTATTTTGTAGATGCTTTTTATTGGAGATAACAAATAAGATTGAGGGAACAGTTTTACCCCTGCCCCCTGCCCAAAATCGTGTAATTTTGAATTTTGTAGGCGCAAGCCTTCTCTTCGAGACGCTACGCGAACCCGTAGGGTATTTTGAATTTTGAATTAATTAGCCCCCTGCCTACAAAGAGATTGATTATTTTTTCAATTGCAAGTTCTTTTTCTGTTTCCCCTTGCGAACTGCTATAGATCCTACAACAGCACCAACTGCTAGCTGAGATAAAATCATAGATGGCTCAGGCACTAATGTTTTATAAGCTAGGTTGCCAATAAATCTATGTGTAGCACTGGTAGGATGCAGGCTATCCCAAAATAGATACTCATCTGGATTGTCACAGATTTGGGGTGGTGGTAAGGTAGGATCATTAAGTAGAGGAGAGTTCATTAAGCAAGGAGCTTGGACATTTGTAAAATTAAACTTTGATGGTGTAGCAATGGTTTGTTGAAAAAAAGACGCTACATCCAAAGTTTTGAGCTTAATTCCAGGCTGGTTAGGATTAGCTTTCCCAAAAGCCTGAGAAAATAAGAAATTATGCCCTAAACTTAATTGATTGAGTCCCTCAGAAACTACTGCACCTTGGCTGGTAGCAAGTGGTGTCTTGCCTAAAAGTGGTAAATTGGCAACTAAAAAATTACGTGCGCCGACATTATAAAGTGTATTAACCGCACCAACTAAATTAGCAACTGGCTGGCTAGGATTTGTAACTCCACCACCTACGTAATCGTTTGCACCTGCCCATAATATATAAAGTGCTTGTGAATCAGCGATAGGGTTTGCTTGTATAAATTGAGTAACTTGTTGTGTTAATCCTACATAACCAGAAAAGCCAGGAATAGGAAACGTGTTCTGATCGCTAGTGGTAGCATTAGTCACAGCAAAGTTAATCCCTGTAGGGCTATTTCCCCCGGCAAGTTGAGATACTGGGGGTACGGGTAAGCCTAATTTCGATGCTAGTTGATCTAACCAGATGGGGCCGTTAGAAAATCGCCCGTTAAAGTAGCCAACCTGACTCGGAGGCAGGCCTGGTATGATGGCAAAGGAGTTGCCTGTATCGGTAAGACTATCACCAAAGGCGTATATCTTGCTGAAGTTGGCTGCTTGCGCTGCGGTGGGCATCACAGCTACAAGTGTTAGGGGTAGGGAAGTAAAAACGATGGTTTTGTATATTTGATTGATCAAGTTTTGTAAGTGCATGATCTATTTCCGGTACTACTTAAGTAGATATAATTAATTCCATTTGACACTAATCTCGGTAGTTTTCAGGAAATTTATGGTTAAATTTCAAGATTATAGTTTTGAGACAGGTGGAAACGCAGAGGAACGCAGAGGTTAACGCGGAGGTGCGCTAAGAAGAGGTTATGAGGGGAAAGTGGCTGGCTGTTGTGGGTGTTGGTGAGGATGGGTTGGCGGGATTGGGTACGATCGCTTGTTCTCTGGTGGCTGGTGCTGAGATAATTGTGGGAGGCGATCGCCATTTGGCTATGTTACCTACTGATGATACAAGGGAGAAAATATCTTGGTCTTCTCCTATTGGTGATTCTATACAGGCAATTATTCAGCGTCGCGGTAAGTCGGTGTGTGTTTTGGCTAGTGGTGATCCTCTGTGTTATGGGGTGGGTGCTACTTTGATACGCCACGTTCCTATTTCGGAAATGACGATTATCCCTGCACCGTCAGCTTTTAGTCTCGCTTGTGCTAAGTTGGGATGGTCTTTAACTGAAGTGGAAACTTTGAGTTTATGCGGTCGTCCGCCGGCTTTGCTGCAATCTTATATTTATAGTGGTGCGCGGTTGTTAATTTTGAGTGCCGGGAAAGATACGCCGGGGGTGGTGGCGGAAATTCTCAGACAGCGCGGTTTTGGTGATAGTCAGATGACTGTTTTAGAACGCCTGGGCGGTGTTCATGAACGGATAATTACAGGAACAGCCGCAACATGGCAGGAAGAAGATATTGCAGATTTAAATGCGATCGCAGTAAATTGTATTGCAGATCCTGGGGTGATTTCTTTATCTAGGCTACCAGGATTACCAGACGACGCTTATCACCATGATGGACAGTTAACAAAACGGGAAGTTAGGGCTGTGACTCTTTCAAGCCTCGCACCCACACCAGGACAATTACTTTGGGATGTCGGGGCAGGCTGTGGTTCAATATCTATAGAATGGATGCGAACTCATCCCAGATGTCAGGCGATCGCTATTGAACAAAATGCCACGAGACTGCAATATATTGCTGATAATGCTGCCGCTTTAGGTACTCCCAATTTAAAAATTATTGCCGGCAAAGCACCATCAGCCCTCAAAGACTTACCCCAACCCGACGCTATCTTTATTGGTGGTGGAGTCACAGCCGATGGATTATTTGATATTTGTTGGCAAGCCTTACGCCCAGGCGGAGTTTTAGTTGCTAATGTCGTCACCCTCGAAGGTGAACAAACCCTATATAAATGGTATGAACAACTAGGCGGCAGTTTCACCCGCATAGCCATTCAAAGAGCAGAACCCATCGGTAAATTTTTAGGCTGGAAAGCAATGGCAAGCGTGACGCAATTTGTAATTCGTAATTCGTAATTCGTAATTCGTAATTCGGGATGAAAATTAAAACTTCTCCCTTGTCTCCCTTGTCTCCCTTGTCTCCCTTGTCTCCCTTGTCTCCCTTGTCTCCCCCTGCCCCCCTGCCCCCCTGCTTTGGTAAACTAAGGAAAATTGAGGAAGCGTTGATGGCAAAAACAACTGAGGTTAAACATGAAACTGAAACATCTGTAGAAGAATTGCCTGTGGTTTCAGATATTGAAGATACGGTGACAACTGAAGATGCACCAGAATCAGTGGAAGATGTTCAAGATATTGATGAAATATTGAACTCCCTCAAAAGCTTACTCAGTGCTTTAGAAAAGCTGCAAAAAGTTCGGCAAGACGTAGGCGACATCAAACCTTTAATTGGGCGGATGTTAGATGGTGAACTAGTTGCCGGTGAAGAACTAGACCAACTTAAAGCAGGTGTAAATAGTTTATCTCGTTTAGTTCGTGCTTACAGCGACCATCAAGCAGCACTAACAAAAGCACAACCCGCCAGAAACTTGCTAGATCAAGTATTAAAAGTGTAAGCGTTGGATAATACCCCTGCCCCCTGCCCCCTGCCCCCTGCCCCCTGCCCCCTGCCCCCTGCCCAATTACGAATTACGAATTACGAATTACGAATTAATTCCCATTACCAAGAATGTAATGCACGCAATTGCGGGGTTTTTTTAAGCTGGTGGGCTTGCATTCTAGTTAATACATCGTCTAAAATTCCTACTGCTTCCACGATATAAGCACCTTTATTCAACATTACACACTCCGCCCGTTCTGCCATTGCCGCATCTGTCATTTCTGCCCGTGATGGCATTCCGTTTTTCACAAGGTTTTCTAAGACTTGGGTAGCCCAAATTACTGGTACATGGGCGGCTTCGCATAACCAAAGAATTTCTTCTTGAATTTCTGCTAGGCGTTGGTAGCCAATTTCTACGGCTAAGTCTCCTCTGGCAATCATAATGCCAAAGGGTTGTCTGCCGGCTGCCTGGACTATTAATTCTGGTAGGTTGGTGACGGCTAAGGGGGTTTCAATCTTGGCAACGATCGCGGGGATTTGATTATGATTAGGTATTCTTACTGCTAATTCTTGTTGTAATATCTCAATATCTTCTGGCTTCTGCACAAAAGAATAGCCGATAATATCAATATTATCGGCGTTAGCAGCAATAAAGTCTAAATCTTGTCTATCTTTATCAGTTAATGGACTGAGATTTAAGTCTGTGTAAGGAAAGTTAATACCTTTATCGGGACGGATTTTTTCGCCTTTTGGTCGAGTATGGGTAATTCTCAACCATACCCCCTCAGGTGCGATCGCCTCTACAATACCACCAATATGACCATCATCAATCCATACACTAGCACCAACTTCTAGGCGATCTAATATTTCTGGTAAGGTGCAGTTAGCCTGGAAACAAGTTGAACCAATGGTAGTTGGTAAGTCATGGGTTAATAATAAAGATTCTCCACGATAAATCCGTTGTTTGGCTTGGGGTGCGATCGCACATTCAATGCGAATTTTCGGGCCACTTAAATCCATCAGCACTTGACAAGCACGACCCATTTCTGCTTGTGCTAAACGCACATGAGTAATCATCTTTAACCATTCTTTCGGGGTATCATGGGCGCAGTTAATTCTTACACAATTCGTCCCTTGATGAATGAGATCCCGCACTAATTCATAATTACCGGCGGCTTCTGTTGGTAATGTCACCATGATTCTCACCCGGCGATGATTTAAAGTTTTACCAAATAATTCTTCGGTATTTTGCTTTAATAGGCGATCGCCATCAAAAAATGCTTCTAAGGGTGGATGACTATATCCTGTTTCTTGACAAACTGCTGCTAAAGTGGCAATCACAGCATCTAAATTGGGCATGACTCTAGCTTCAATTCGTCCCAAAGAAGATAAACCCCACGGCATTAAAGCAGCTTGTAAGGGTCTTAAATCATGTCGTCGTAACGCTAAGTAATAAGCTAAGTTTAAACCACTATCAACAAAAGCCAATCGTTGAATATGCGATCGCCATTCATGAAATAAGTCTTGTCCTTCTCTGTATACCGATTCCCGCAATTGTCGTAAAGTAGCCAGTAAAGTTTTTGGATCTGATAACTCTGCTGCTAAATATGGTTGCTGTAAGCTATTGGATGACATACATTTATTCCTATTTGCTATCAATTGATGATCTTGATGCGTATTTGACACTTAACATTGCACCGTTTCTACATTTATGTTTAGGTTTCGAGTTAAGCAATTTAAAGTTGAGCCTCACAACCACAACGTTTTCATTCAGAATTGCAACGTTCTCATTTAGACCGAAAACATTTTCATTCAGAATTGCAACGTTTTCATTTAGAACGAAAACGTTTTCATTCAGAACCGCAACGTTTTCATTTAGGACGAAAACATTCTCATTCAGAACCGCAACGTTTTCATTTAGAACGAAAACATTCTCATTTAAAATCCCAAATTTACTGACTTTAGCCTAGCCAAACTCTCATGTAGCTGATGTAGTGGCGAGTTCATCAGCAGTCACAGCAGTTACACCTTGAACAGTTAACACAGAACAAGGAGCATGATGTAACACATAATTGCTGACACTGCCTAAGAAAAATTCACTAAATCCACTCAGTCCCCGACGACCTAAAATTATTAAATCGGCGTTCCAATTCCGGGCAATATCACATATAATCCGGCTAGGTTCGCCGAGTTCTTGAGTAAAATCTGCGGTAATGCCTTTAGCGATCGCTTGATTATTCAACAGTGTTAAAAATTCAATTCCCTCTTGTTTTAAATTTTGCCATTGACTTAGATAATATTCCACACCATGAGTCTGAGAAGTCCCATAATGAGTTTGTGTTTCCATAGCCGAAGCATTGAGATAATCATCATCAAACGGTGAAATAACGTGTAACAATAACAATTCGGCATTGTTTGCAGTCGCTAAATTCAGGGCGTGTGCAAACACCTGCTGTCCCATTTCATTGTTATTGAGTGCGACTAAAATTTTGTTAAACATCATGCCAATTCCTAAATCAAGAATAGAAACGCGATTACTTCCGTCTGTAAATAAATCTCAAATTGGATTGTTCCTCCCCTTCCCTAATAGGGAAAGGGAGTTATATTTACAAGAACTTCAAACAGAGAGTCCATCAATAATTCAGTAATTACGAATTACGAATTACGAATTACGAATTATCTTCTGCTGCGGCAATTTCTAACATAGTTTTGAGGACAGAATCAGGATTGAGACTAATAGAATCAATGCCTAGTTCTACTAAAAACCGTGCAAATTCAGGGTAATCGCTGGGTGCTTGTCCACAGATGCCAATTTTGCGTCCGTATTCTTTGACAGTAGCGATCGCTTTTGCTATCATTCGCTTCACAGCTTCGTCTCGTTCGTCAAATAAATGGGCGACTAATTCCGAATCTCTGTCTAATCCTAGTGTCAACTGTGTTAAGTCATTAGAACCAATGGAGAAACCATCAAAAACTTGAGCAAATTCATCTGCTAACTGCACATTACTGGGCAACTCGCACATTACGTAAACTTGCAAGCCGTTTTCTCCGCGCACCAAACCATGTTTTTCCATCTCGGCTAACACCCGTCGTCCTTCGTTGGGGGTGCGACAGAAGGGAATCATTAAAATCACGTTGGTTAAACCCATGTCATCCCGTACCCGCTTCATGGCTTGACACTCTAGAGCAAAACCTTCACGGTAACGAGGATCATAATAGCGAGAAGCACCACGCCAGCCAATCATCGGGTTTTCTTCTAAAGGTTCAAATTGCTTACCACCCAACAAATTGGCGTACTCGTTACTCTTGAAATCAGAAAGACGCACAATTACAGGTTTTGGATAAAAAGCGGCGGCGATAGTAGCAATACCTTGAGCAAGTTGATCAACAAAGAATTGAGTTTTATCTGTGTATTGGGACGTTAACTCCGCAATTTTATATTTTGCTAGTTCGTCTTCTAACTCATCATAATGAATCAATGCTAAGGGGTGCGCTTTGATGTGATTATTAATAATAAATTCCATCCGCGCTAATCCCACGCCATCGTTAGGAATATTCGTTAAACCAAACGCTTCTTCGGGATTACCCAAATTCATCATAATTTGGGTGTGGGTGCGGGGCAATTTCTCTAGGGGGATTTCTTTAATTTCGTAAGGTAATAACCCAGGATAAACTTTCCCCGTTTCTCCTTCAGCACAGCTAACGGTGACTTCTTGCCCGGTTTTAATAATTGTCGTGGCATTTCCACAACCAACGATCGCGGGAATACCCATTTCTCTAGCTATAATGGCGGCGTGACAAGTTCTCCCACCAGAGTTAGTCACAATCGCGCTAGCACGTTTCATAATGGGTTCCCAATCTGGGTCAGTGCGATTTGTTACCAACACTTCCCCAGCTTGAAACTGACCGATTTGATGGACATCCAGAATTACTCTTGCTTTCCCCTGTCCAATCATTTCCCCAACACTACGGCCAATTACCACTGGTTTTGGTTGTTCCTCTGGTTTCCCTTGCAGGCGATAATTACGTAGTACGTTCTTGGTTTTTTGAGACTGCACTGTTTCAGGACGGGCTTGGACAATAAATAATTCATTAGTCAAGCCATCTTTTGCCCATTCAATATCCATTGGTGTATAGACACCACGCACTTGAGAATAGTGTTCTTCAATAATGCAAGCCCAGTTGGCTAATTGTAAAATTTCGTCGTCATTGAGGGCGAAAACATTGCGTTCTGAGGGTGCAACAGCCACATTTTTAGTTAATTTTGAGCCGCCTAGGTCATAGACCATTTTAATTTCTTTTGTACCAAGGCGTTTTTGAATAATGGAACGATATCCCTGTTGCAGAGTTGGTTTAAATACTAAATATTCATCTGGGTTAACTGCGCCTTGGACAACGTTTTCACCTAAACCATAGGCGGCAGTAATCAAAGCTGCATCTTTAAAACCGGTTTCTGTGTCGATGGAGAACATCACCCCAGAGTTAGCCAAATCAGAACGTACCATTTTTTGTACGCCCACAGACAAGGCAATATTAAAATGATCAAATCCTTTAATTTGGCGGTAAGAAATAGCCCGGTCTGTAAAAATAGAAGCAAAACATTTATGGCAAGATTCTAGAACAGCTTGCAAACCGTGGACATTTAAATAAGTTTCTTGTTGTCCCGCAAAGCTAGCATCAGGTAAATCTTCAGCCGTCGCGCTAGAACGTACAGCCACATCAGTATCTGCACCATACTCTTGACATAGAGTAGCGTAAGATTCCGCGATCGCATCCTGTAAATCTTGCGGAAATGGAGTTTGCAGCATCAATAATCTAGCTTGCTTCCCACACTGGCGCAGATTTTTCACATCCTCAACATCTAAATCTGCAAAAATTTCCCTAAGTTGTGCTTCTATCCCAGCCGCAGAAATAAAATATCTATAAGCATAAGCAGTTGTCGCAAATCCTGTGGGAACTTTTACGCCTTTGCGTTTCAGTTGTTGAATCATTTCCCCCAAGGATGCGTTTTTACCTCCAACGAGCGGGATATCTGCAATCCCCACTTGATTGAAAGGTAATACCAAAGCTTCATCTCTGGAGGGTAAATTAGCTGTTGGAGGATTTAGCAGTGTGTTTACCATGTCTGATATTCCTAATAACATCAAGAAATACTTAAGAAAATGTAGTCAAATCAACTACTCCTAAGTCTCACACTCTGTTTATAGAAAGATAATTTGAGGATCTTGTGAGGATATTAGTCCACTTTTAACAATCTTAATTAAAGGGAACAGGGTTGGGGGAACGGGGAACGGGGGGCAGGGGGCAGGGGGCAGGGGAGCAGGGGGCAGGGGGAGACAAGGTAGACAAGGGAGACAAGGGAGACAAGGGGGCAGGGGGAGTAACACTCTTCAATTTTGAATTTTGAATTTTGAATTTTGAATTTTGAATTGATTAGCCCCATTCCCAAAAGGAGATGAAGTTTCCTACCGCTTTTGATGATTAAACACTTCAAATTTTATATATAAAAGTTACAAACTGTTGCTAATTATTGTTTTAGTCACACAAACCTGATAATTGCTCAGTATCCTCTAGATAGAAATACTTATTTTATCAAAACCTCTATTCCCTAGAATTACGTTATTTCCGATCAATAACGATTTAATAAAAGGATTTACGGTTATGATTAGCTGTCCTTGTTGTTCTGGGTTACTTTTACCGCATATCCGTGGTTCAGAAATTCACTGGTTTTGTCGCCACTGTTGGCAAGATATGCCGGTATTCTACAGGGAAACTCCTAGTTCCTTTGTTGAACTGCTTGTTAGTAAATTCTCTTACCATTTTGAGTCACAAGAATCTGGTAATACAGTATTGACAGTTGAGAGTTGATGGTTGGTGCGTGACGCTATAACTTTCATGACTAATACCGTTTCTTGATGTAGCTTGCCTGGCGTAGCCATAGATGCACTTTATTCTGTACTGTAGAGACGTTGCATGCAACGTCTCTACATCATTATATTTCGTGCAACTTCATAGAGAATTGGTATTAAGTCTAGTTATTAGTTTTCCAGTCAAATATATTCAAGTTTTAACAATAAAACTCAATGAACTGGCTATAATTAAGTTATGAGCCTAGCAATACAAGCGACCTCTCCCGTTGGATGTTCAAAGCCTCTGTGACTAGATAACCTCATATTTTAAAGTAGTCTAGAACATTGAAAATCAATAACTAGATAGAGCGGCTCGTAGTTAGTCCAGTAAGGTGTAAACCTTACAAAGCTAGAAATATTTGACTATATTTTTAGTAACTATAAGTTCCAATACTTTCGCAGCCTCACACACCCTACTTCTACTCATTACTCATTACTCATTACTCATTACTCATTACTCATTACTCATTACTCATTACTCATTACTCATTACTCATTACTCATTACTCATTACTCATTACTCATTACTCATTACTCATTACTTACTATATAAATAAACTCAACCCTCGAATCACTCCGAGGGCTTTAATTTTATGGTGAATTTTCAAAGGTGAATATATCAAGGATGCTATTAACAGGGATGACAGATAATTGGTTTAATCTTCTTCCCATTTCTCATGACTTAACAAGTCAATAATTCTATCCCTGAGCAAAAATTCGTTTTTTTCTAACTCTAGCTCGAAGAATGGCCAATCACGATCTGAAATATATTTACAGAGAGCATAAATTGGCTGTTGTCGGTTCACAAGTCCTTTGGAGACTAGTTCACGGGCTTCATCCTTGATAACCTCAATATCATATTTGACAGCAGTATTCATCGCTTGTTCCTTCGCTATTGATCAAGGAATTGGGAGTTAAAACAATAAATGCCTGTACTCCACTCTCAATTTATCAAAAAATAGTGTACATTGTGATGACTGTAAAGATTAAACCTTATTTGGTTTAGTTTGTTTTCATCCTTAAGATAGACTCATTCGTAAAATATTTGTGATAGTGTCAACATGATGTAAAAGTAATGAAGAAGAAGCAGCACTGCCTTGATTAATTGTCAACAGCCCACTGCTATAGCTGACTAAGCATTAAGTTTAATTAATTCCTGAATTTGTGTTAATAATTCTTCAGGGCTAAAGGGCTTGGGTAGGAATTTTGTAGCTCTAGACTGAGAGTCTTTTGCTAAGTTTTCTATGGTAGCTATGCCACTCATGGCAATTATTCTAATCTGGGGATTAATCATTTGTAAGGCACTTATAGTCATGTTACCTGCCATTTTAGGCATCATCATGTCTATGATCACCACTTGAATTTCATCTTTATATTGATTGTAGACAGATAAAGCTTCGATGCCATTGGCGGCTGTTAATACTTTATAGTTGTGGGTTTCTAGTATATTTTTAGTAATTTGATTAATTGCTAATTCATCATCTACAACTAAAATCAATTCTCCATTGCCTGTTGATGGTGTTTGATGAGATGGAGAATTATTGCAAGGTAAATATATTTCAAATTTACTACCAATTCCTACTTGACTGGATACGGTGAGAAAACCGCCATGATTCTTTACAATTCCAATGACAGTGGATAAACCTAATCCCGTGCCTTTACCTATAGCTTTGGTGGTGAAAAAGGGGTCAAAAATTTTATCTAGATTGTCAGGGTGTATACCTGTACCTGTATCTTTAATTTTAATTACTATATAATAACCAACTTCTGCACCTATGTGCTTTGTGGCTAATTCTTCATCAATGAATATATTATGAGCAGATATAGATAATTCACCACTAGTAGGAATGGAATCACGGGCATTAATTAACAAATTCATTAATACTTGATTTATTTGGGTTCTATCTCCTGTGATTGTGGCTAAATCTGTGGCTATATCTGTTTTGATCTCAATTGATGGGGGAAATGTCCGTTTGACGACCTGTTCAATATCTGAAATGATACTACCAATGTTGAGGTTTGTACTTTTGCCTTCAGAGTTACACCCAAATTGGGCAATTTGCTGGACTAAATTAGCTCCTTCTTTAGCACTAGTAGCTAGTAAATTTAGCATTTGTTGGGAATCTTCTGGCAGTTGAGGATGTTTTAGGGGTAGTAGTTGGGCAACTGTGACAATAGGTGTAAAAATATTGTTGAGGTCGTGAGCAATACCATTGGTGAGATTTGCTAGACTTTCTAGGCGTTGCATACGCAATAGTTGAGTTTCGAGTTGCTTTTTCTCGGTGATGTCAGTATCAATACTGAGAATGGATTGCGGTAAGCCTAAAGGATCACACATCAGTGTCCAACGACTAGCAACGATGATTTTTTTACCATCTTTGGCTACTTTATATAACTCCCCTTGCCATGCGCCGTTTTCCAGTAGTATTTGCTTGGCTTGTTCGAGTTGTGGATCATTTTCTGTAGATAAAAGTGTATCGCCGTTATTGCCGACAGCTTCCGTTGCTGTCCATCCGTAAAGATTTTCCGCGCCTTTGTTCCAAAACAGGATTTGACTTTGCAAATCTTTGACTAAAATGGCATCGGTTGCAATATCGAGCAAGGCGGCTTGTTGGCGGAGTTGTTGTTCTATGCGCTGGCGATCGCTAATATCTCTAAAGAGCCAGCGTAAACTAGTGATTTTGCCTGTGATATCCCTTTGTGTAACGGCGGTGAACTCGGCTGTAAAGTCTGTTACACCTTCTTTATGAAAGATCGGGACTTCTGCATTCCGAATATGACCTTGTTGTTGTAAAGTTAAAATTAACTGCCGAAACTCTGGCTTTGCGTCTGGATGCACAAACACGGAGATAGGTTTAGCGATGAGATAAGATTGACGCACTTGCAGTAATTGGGCAGCAATGTGGTTAGCTTCTTGGATAATGCCAGTAATATCAGTGACTAAGTAACCGTCGGGGGCAAAGTGAAATAAATCTTGGTAACGTTGGCGTTCGGTTTCTACTTGTTGACGAGTAGCAAGTAATTCTTGATTTTGTAATTGTAGTTCTTCTGCTAAGACGTTTAATTCTTCTAGGGCAATAGAAATTTCTGATATTGCTTCTGTTAACATCACTACAGGGGAATCTTGCCACCTGGAGAGATCCTGGGGTTGACTAGCTCGCTGCAAGAGGTTATCGAGTCTTTGGTTGGCTGCGTCAATGGCTTGTGTCCAGTTATCTAGTGTCATTTTTGTCTCCTAGCCTCAATATCCTGACTAGAAATCATACTATTCATTATTTCTATATCCGCCATCATCAACACTGCCCCTTGCATTTCTGTTCCAGATAAAGGAGTAATAGCAACATAACATCTAATTTGTCTACCCCGACGATTGATAGCCTCTAAAATCATTTCTTGAAATGGTTGTTGATCTGTGAGAGCATCTCGAATAGGCGATCGCAATTGTTCAATGGGTAAACCAATATCTAAGCTAAATAAGGAATTACCCACAACCTCATCGGCTTTAAGTCCCCACATCTCTTCAAGCATATAATTCCACACTAAAATATTGAAGCTGTTATCAATGACTACTATGCCTATTTGCAGACTCTTTAAAATACTTACTAAAACAATATTAGTGCGGTTAAGCTCTTGAGTACGCTGACTGAGTTCGTTATTGATGGCATATAATTCTTGATTAGTAGCTTGCAGTTCTGTGTTGGTAGTCTCCAATTCTTGATTAGTAGATTGTAGTTCTTCGTTGATGGTTTCTAATTCTTCATTAGTAGATTGGAGTTCTTCGTTGGTAGTTTCTAATTCTTCATTAATTGACTGGAGTTCTTCTTTGGTAGTCTCTAATTCTTGTTGAGAACGTTGTAGTTCTTCTTGGAGGTGAATGTAGTGAGTAACATCCTGAAAAACAATACTCACACCCAGGAAGCTGTTGTCAGTATTTTGTAAAGGTGTGATTCTGACATCAAAGTATTGAGTTTCTGCATGAGAGAAATACCGTTCAACGCTGGTAATGTTCACCGGGCGGCGTTCTAAGTAGGCTCTTTCAATTAGCGATCGCAGTTCTAAAGGACGGTAAGATATTTCTAGATCATGAAAGGGACGATTTAAATCTCTAGGAGACAAAGCAAATAAATTTCTTGCCTGTTCGTTCATCATGACTAATCTACCCTCAAAATTCACCACTATTTGAGCGGTAGCTGTGCCATCAAAAGCTAAATCTCTGAGACGCATTTGATAGGATAAACTATTCCTCCCGATGGCATCTCCTGAAGTGGACATAAATAAGAGGCGATTTCTTAAATTATTTTCTGATACTTTGAGAAAGAGGCGATTTTTTAAGTCTAAGGGAGTAAAAAAATTAGGATAGCTCAATAACATTTCTGCCTTACCCAAAAACAGATAAGCCATATCTTTCAGAGCAAAATGAAACCGCGTTAAAATCCGTCCCTGGGTTTCAGAGTTAAAGTACATTAAAGTATTACGGCAGATCAACAAATCTAACCGAGAAATTGGGGCATCTTGCAGTAAATCATGACGGCCAAAAATCACACAACGCCGCAAGTCTGCTTGAAAAATATAACGGTTATTAATAACTTCAAAATACTTTTCCCGTAAATGCTGGGGTATGAGATGCACATCTTTATCAGAATAAGCTGCTTGACGCGCCTGGTTGAGAGCTTCTTCATCTACGTCTGTGGCATAGATTTTTACCTGTTGGCGAAATTTCTCAGCACCCAACATTTCCGCCATTAATATCGCAATAGTATAAGCTTCTTCACCAGAAGCACATCCCGCACTCCAAATGCGAATTTGCTCACTATCTTTTTTGCCTGCAACGATATTAGGTAATACTTGCTCAACCAAAGCTGCCCAAGGTGTAACATCTCGAAAGAAGTTAGTGACATTAATTAAAATAGTATTGAAAAGCTGATTAAATTCCTCTGGATCAACTTCTAAATAATCTAAATAATCTCCAAAAGCTTCTACATTTAATAATTGCATTCTCTTGCGTACACGGCGCATTAAAGTAGAACGCTTGTAGCCTGTAAAGTCAAATCCCCGATTTTTGCGTAAATAAATCAGTAGATTTTCAAATTCAGGGTCTTTTTCTGTAGAAGTCACGCCACTTTACTCCGCATTTAAGATAAAAAAAGTAAAATCTCCATACATAAATTCATAAATCTTAACTGATGACCAAGCCCCTAGTTTTAAATATGGGTTTCACTACACCCCACACCCTACCCCTCACAAGTGTAGGTTTTTAATCTAGTAGTGAGTAAGGACTCTAAAACTAACCAGAACATCATTCTTTCATCCACCCCTACACCCCTATACCCTTACACCCCTACACCCTAAAACCAACGTTTTTGGGACACGACGTAAAAAACCTACACCTGTCAGACACCCTACCCCCTACACCCTGTTCATTGTTATTCCTCTTGTTCTAAAATATATTTGGCCTGCATCAATTCTTGTTGATGTGCCTCGCTGACAGTAGGATATTTTAGATTGAGTTCTTGTAGCTTTTTACAGATAATATCAGCGACTACCAGACGAGTAAACCATTTGCGATCGGCTGGGATAATATACCAAGGCGCATAATCTGTACTCGTATGCTGAAACACCGCCTCATAAGCTTCCATATAATCATCCCAAAAAGCTCGCTCTTTGACATCATTAACAGAAAACTTCCAATTCTTCTCAGGAAATTCAATTCTTTCTAAAAACCGTTTTTTCTGCTCCTTTTTAGAGACATTGAGAAAAAACTTCAGCACTATTATCCCATTATTTACCAAATATTTCTCAAAATTATTAATTTCATGAAAACGCTGTTTCCATATCTCATTGCCTTTGCCAATATGGGGTAATTGCTGCTTGTAAAGAATTTCTGGATGCACACGCACCACTAATACTTCTTCATAATATGAGCGGTTAAATATGCCAATCCTTCCCCTTTCTGGTAATGATTTTGTGCTTCGCCAGAGATAATCATGATCTAATTCTTCGTCACTGGGTGCTTTAAAACTAAACACTTGAAAACCCTGGGGATTCACACCAGACATAACGTGTTTTATAGTGCTATCTTTACCAGCCGCATCCATTGCTTGAAAGATAATTAACAATGAATAGGTATTTTGAGCGTAAAGTACATCTTGATAAGCTGCTAATTTTTCAATGTTCTGATGTAATTTCTGCACAGATTCAGCTTTGTCATGATACCCATCATGATATGCTGGGTCAAAGTTTTTTAACAAAGAAAGCTTTGAGCCTGGGGGAAAAATAAAAGCATCATGCTTCATGTAAATTCACTACCCTAAAAAACATTTATTCTTAAAATAAGGACTAAAGTCCTTACTACAAACTTAAATTATTATTGCCCTACTTATTTTCAAGAAACTTATTTTTTAATCTAGGTGCAAGCAATTACTTTCAAATATCATACCAATATAATTAATCATTGTGCAACAACTCATTTTTAAATGTATTGGTTCTGTATAAACAGAATATTAGAATTTTTATTTCTATCTATTTTTGTTTAAAAAAATTAATGAAATTTAAAATATATATCAAAAAATTCAGCGAATTTAGATATACAGTAAATTGTTTGGTAATTAGTTGAGGTGAAAAATTACAAAGATTTACTATTTAGGGTTTTTGTGATTTTTGCATTTTAAGTTGATGAGAGCGCATAGCTTCACGCCCTAAAAGAAACATTCCTGTAACACCCAAGCAGACAAACCAAATATATTGATACCAATATTGGTGTATTTGCTCAATGGTACTCATTTCCGGGTGCAATGTATTGCAATACAGTAACAACACCAAAATCATCAACGCCCCAAACCCAATAAAGCTTAAACCGACTAAGATTCTTGCGGGTTGTAATTCTATATCGCTAATTGTGGCTAAGTCAATTTCTGCAAGTTCCTGTAGGGAATCATCAGCTACATTGGAGGCTACTTGCAAGCTATTACTTAACTTTGGCGGCAAAATAGGGGCGAGGGTAGCGACTGTAGGGCGACGTATTAACGCTTCAGTATCGCGTAATAGTACTAATGGCTTACGTACTGTAGCAGTCTGGGCAGTGGGTTTAGTGTCAAAATCCATAGCACGCCAGAGAAATCAGAACATACATTATATCAATAGCCTAGCGAATGACTAGAGACAAATCAATTCAAAGTTCCAAATTGACGCGATGTGCGACTTATTCTTATAAACCCCTCTCCAAACCTCTCCCCTGCAAGGAGAGAGGCTTTAATTCTTGCCCCCCTTCCCTTGTAGGGAAGGGGTTGGGGGTTAGGTTTGAAAAGAAGTTGCACACGGCGTAAATTGCGGACTGGGGGAATTTTTCCCAGTCAATACCTTTCTGGAATATGTGGTGTCGATTTAGTAGTCTATGTTGCAAATGTTAGCGATCGCTAGCTATTGTCACAGTTAGCGTTAGTATGGCTATGTATTTTTTTACAGTATAAATATGACTCAAAATCTTTACGTAAATCCAGTTATAGGCAGCGACACCAACCCCGGTAGCCAACAAGCACCTTGTAAAACAATTACCCAAGCTCTCAAACTCGCTTCACCCAATACCACCATTCAACTAGCAGATGGTAATTACAAAGCTGATAACGGTGAAGTTTTTCCCCTCACTATCCCCTTTAATGTCAAAGTTATCGGTAATGAAGCCAACAAAGGCAGCAATATCTTAATAGAAGGTAGTGGTACTTACCTCAGTCGGACTTTTGCAGGACAAAATGTTACCTTTGTGATGTTAGATGGCGCGGAACTGCGAGGGGTGAGTGTTACTAATCTCGCTAGTCGTGGTAGCGGTGTATGGGCAGAATCAACTACCCCCACCATTGCTAATTGCACCTTGATTAATTGTAAGCGCGAGGGTGTATTTGCTACAGGTGATGCTAACCCAGTGATTATTGATAACGTATTTACCGAAAATGCTGCCAATGGAATTGCGATCGCTAAAAATTCCCAAGGTAAAATTCAAGGTAATGCCTGTTTTAAAACAGGTTTTGGTATCGCTATTAGTGACAGTGCATCACCAACACTGATAGATAACAAAATCTACGAAAACCGTTCCGGGATAGTCGTCTCCGGTACTGCTCGTCCCATATTGCGTAATAATCTCATTGAAAACAATACTGACGATGGTTTAACTGTTATTGTCAACGCCCTACCTGATCTTGGCAATACCAATACCCCAGGTGGTAACATCCTACGCAATAACGCTAAGTTTGATATCCAAAATGCTAGTGCTAATAAGTTAGTGTCTGTTGGTAATCAAATTGATCAAGCTAAGGTTAAAGGAAACATAGAGTTTGTAGATATTCAAGTTATTACCCCAACACCAACACCTACCCCAACGCCAACACCTACCCCAACCCCAACACCTACCCCAACACCAACACCTACCCCAACGCCAACACCTACCCCAACACCCGAACCTGAACCTGAACCTATACCCGAACCTGAACCAGTACCCACACCAACACCTACCCCAACACCTACACCTATCCCTATACCCATACCTATCCCAACCCCAACGCCTACACCAACCCCAACGCCAACCCCAACGCCTACACCAACCCCAACGCCTACACCAACCCCAACCCCAACGCCTACACCAACCCCAACCCCAACGCCAACCCCAACCCCAACGCCTACACCAACCCCAACCCCAACGCCTACACCGACACCAACGCCTACACCTACCCCAACACCAACGCCTACACCTACCCCAACACCAACACCTACACCTACCCCAACACCAAAGCCTATAAACTTAAAGGATATTGGTAATCATTGGGCAGCACCATTTATTCGAGAATTAGTACAACAGGGAATCATTAGCGGTTTTCCCGATGGAACATTTAAACCTGATGCAACAATGACACGGGGACAATATGCAGCCTTATTAGTGAAAGCTTTCAACCCACCACCAAACCGGGCTGTAATTAGATTTAAAGATGTACCCGAAAACTTCTGGGCATTCAAAGTTATTGTGCAGGCATATCAAGGTTTATTTTTATCTGGATATCCAGATGGAACATTCAAACCCAACCAAAATATTCAGCGTGTGCAAGTGATAGTTTCCTTAGTCAATGGACTAGGATTAGGGTTATCTAACAATGTTGCCAACGCCATCAAAGTTTTTGACGATGCTGCTAAAATTCCTGATTATGGTAAAGGTCAGGTAGCTAAAGCTATAGAAAAGAAAATTATCGTTAACCACCCCAATATCAAACTACTTAATCCTACCCGTGATGCTACACGGGGAGAGGTAGCAGCGATAGTATATCAAGCTTTAGTCGATGCTGGTCGTGTAGCGGCAATTAATTCACCTTACATTTTTAGTTAGGGAGTGTGGGGCAGGGGGCATATCAATTCAAAATTCAAAATTCAAAATTCAAAATTAGGGAGCAGGGGGCAGGGGGCAGGGGGCAGGGGGCAGGGGAGACAAGGGAGTTAAATTAGCCAACTGTCTAATCTCAACTGTCTCCCAATATCATGTGTTTTTTTGCATCAAAACGGATGAATCCTTGTTGTTGCAATTTGCCCATTAATCTTGTAATTGTGACTCTAGTAGTACCACAGGCGTTAGCAATTTCTTCATGAGTGAAGCGAACATTTAAACGAGTTCCTTGTGGTACTGGTTCACCGATTTCTTGTTTTAAAAACTGTAAGAGATGATATAACCTATCTTCTACTCTGCGCTTGCCAAAAGTAACTAATAATGATTCAGTTTGCTTGAGTCTTTGATTGAATTTTAGTGACAGAATTTGGCTAAGTCTAGGATTCAAATTTATTTCAGTTACATGAATAGATACTAACTCAACATCTGATATAGCTGTAGCTTGATACACAGGTAAAGATGTCATACTAGAACCAAATATCATTTGTGGCGTTGCTAAACCTACTAAGATTTCCTCTCCTGTTTCACAGAAAGTATTTAATTTCACTAAACCTTGACAAATATAGTAAATAATTAAAGGATTGAGGGGAATATCCTCACCTTTTTGATATGTATATACTGGGCGTTCTTGCCTCAGATATTGTTCAGGATTAATTAATTCTAAGTCCTTGTCATTTTGTTGACTAACAAGACGTAATAACCAATTCAAAGATGTTGGTTTACCATGTTGATTGCGAACTACTGTTACTGTCAAAGCAACATCAAAAGGTTCGCCATTATCTGGCTGTAAACGCAATACTAACTCTTTAGTGCGATCTGACTCAAATAGTTGATTTAGTTCGTTGCGAAAACTTTCTCGTTCTTCAATGCGGATGAAGTTAATCATCGGTTGAGTTACTAACTTCTGTTGAGAACTATTCAGCAATTTAGCTGCGGCTAGGTTAGCTTCTTGAATAATGCCTTCTGAACTAGTAACAACATAGGCATCTGGTGCAAATTCAAATAAATTGTAATAATGTAGGCGTTCTGTTTCTAAATGATTTCTTGTCTGTAAAAGTTGCTCATTTTGTTGATAAAGTTCTTCTGCTGCTAACTGCACCATCTTAGAGTTACTGTAGAGTTCCTTAAAAGCTTGTGGTAGTAAATCTGGTGGAATCCACGGTAAAACGCTAGCAGTTTGGTATAAATCTGCTAACTGTTTATGTAGTGCTTCGGCTCGTTGGATAAATAATTCTATATTCACTGTAGATGCTCACGACTTAGTTACAGCCCTGCAATAAACACAATCAACTTAATTAATAAATTAAGGAATTGCATCTATCTTCAAGCTGCCAATGGTCAAACTTGAGGTCAGTCCAAATCTACATTTATCCTGAGACTAATTGCTTAGAAAAGAGTCATTATTACCATTAAACCACTAAAAATACCTATTAAATCAATATAATTAACGCCGTGTGTAAGTAGAACGGTGTAAATAATTAAAGGTTTGTAGTAAGGACTTTAGTCCTTATGAGAGGACTAAAGTCCTTACTACGAACTAAATGCAATTTTTTTTACATTAATTTACATAGTTTGGTTTTTTCCAGTCGTTCTACTTATTGCTATTGTGTTAGCAGCGAGAGTACGACACCGCCCAAAGCTTTCGGTGCGTTACGGCTTACGCCTAACACACCCTACTGGCGTGGCAAGCCTTAAATGTTGCAAAAAAATTGTAGGTTGGGTTGACGCGAGGAAACCTAACACCAGCATCTATATTAAGTTTTCGATATTTATGTTGGGTTACTCTTCGAGAAGGCTGCGCCTACGTTCCTCAACCCAACCTTGTATATTGAGGGAAGGCTTGCGCCTACAAAATTCAAAATTCAAATCCCCATAAATGAATTTAGAGGCTTATACCATCAAGAAATAATTGGGTATAAAAAAATTATTAAATATTTTGGGAAAATCGACAAATAGAATTATATTAATCCTAAGTTAGTTGTTAATTCGACAGCTTTTTCAAAGGTGATACCCTGTTTAGTAGCAATATACAATAATGCTATTACGGCTGAACGTATAGAGTTATCACAATGAATCAGAGCAGGTTTAGGTAGTTCATTGATGATTTGCAAGACTTTGAGTGTGGTTTTGCAATTAATTTCATCAACTTTAGTAGGTAAATTGAGATAATGAAATCCTAATAATTCCAATTTGGATTTTTCATCATCTAGCCAGCCTTTTTCATCAGGCGATCGCAGGTTAAGTATAGACTTATAACCATCAGCAAGAAGTTGGGGAAATTGCTCTGGGGTAATTTGCCCTGCGACAGATAATTCATGGTTAATTTTTCTGATGATATCCATATCACCACCTTGCTAATAGTGAGTCATCGATTTTGCAGATAACTCTCATAAGTAGAACAGGGTTAATCAATTTTAGATTTTGGATTTTAGATTTTAGATTCAATCTGGCAATCCAAATTTTAAAATCTAAAATTTGGAGGGTTAATAATTAAAGGTTTTTAGTCAGAACTTTAGTTCTTAAAAAAGGACTAAAGTCCTTACTACGAACTCACACCTAAGATAGTTTTGTTTTTTCAAGTTAGAACGACTTAAAAAAGGTGTTTAGGGGTGTAAGGGAAAGATTTTTTCAGTTTAAAAATCTTGTTTTTCTGGTATATCACCCTCAAAAGGTTGAACTCCTGTTGTGGGGTAGTCATCGTCTCTTACACCAAAAATTCGAGAAACTGCACCTGAGAGATAGTTAATTACTTGTTGACCTAGGTTTTGAATGTTTTGTACTAACTTTTTAGAGGTAGACATAAATTTTGCTCCTTTTAAATTGGTTTTAAACTGAGTTGATATCATCCCTGATGGGTGAAATACTTTCTCCAGACAACCAGTTATCAGATAACTAGATTGTCATTAACATTCCAACATCTCTCGAACCACTGAATTAAGTCATACTTCCAACACTCCTCTAACCTCTGGCGATTTTGGTAAATGTGCCAAAACTTGATAGGGTTCAAAACTGTTTCCGTATTCACAAGTGGTTGATTAAAAAAATGGCACATTGCTAAAACAATTGTCTTTAAATGATTCTGAGTCAACATTGAAGATATCGGTAGTAAATGCGATAAACTATGAAATTTTGAGATTAAATCTAGTAGGTAAGTAAAGCCAGCATCGCCTTTCGATGAACCCAATAGCGATGTTGGATGCTCATAGCTAACTTCTACAACTTTTTGACTACAAAAATTACTTCTTTGTAAACAAGACCTTGTCTTAGGCAGGACAAGCGATAGATGTTTGCGGAAGTATAGTTATAACCAGTGTGAGTATGAAGCAAGCTCTTGAGGTTGTCCAATTACTGCTGGCATTTTCTACACTTTTAAACTTATGGCAACAATTTGAGGAACTTGTGAGGAAATGACTAAAAACGCAAATTTTTTTTAAGAGACAAGAATCTATGACAAGACAGGGGTGTAGGGGTGTAGGGGTGTAGGGAAAGAAAATATATCTATTTTTTAGTGATCTCAACAACATCTCCTCACAAGTTCCTCAAATTTTCCCCTTAACTTCAAAGAGGAATATACCAAAACTCCCTACTCCCCACTACCTTTTTCAACGTAAACCGTCGTGTGATAAATCACGCTAGGAGGGCAGGAAAATGTCTTTACTCTCATCTTGCACCTCGGTTAAAAACCGGGTTTCTTGCAAATTCCTCAGCTTAAAACCTTAATCTTTCGTTCAAAAACCGGGTTTTTTAGTTTAGCAATTTCCCAATCTCTAAGGAAGATCAAATGAACAAGAGAAACTTTGCAACTATAGACGGTAATGAGGCTGTAGCTCATGTTGTCTATCGGCTCAATGAAGTCATTGCCATTTATCCAATTACGCCTTCTTCCCCGATGGGAGAATGGGCGGATGCTTGGGCTAGTGAAAATCGAGCCAACATTTGGGGTACAGTACCGAGCATCATTGAGATGCAGAGTGAAGGGGGGGTTGCTGGTGCAGTTCATGGGGCTTTGCAAACTGGCTCACTGACAACAACATTTACGGCATCCCAGGGATTATTGCTGATGATCCCAAATATGTATAAGATTGCCGGGGAACTCACACCTACAGTATTTCATATTGCGGCGCGATCGCTAGCGGCTCAAGCCCTGTCAATTTTTGGCGACCACAGCGATGTCATGGCTTGCCGTGGTACTGGCTTTGGGATGTTGTGTGCTGCTTCTGTGCAGGAAGCCCATGATTTTGCTTTAATTTCTACAAAAATATCCTTAGAATCACGTATACCTTTCCTCCACTTCTTTGACGGTTTTCGTACCTCCCACGAAGTGAATAAAGTTGAAATATTAACAGAAGCAGACTTACAAGCATTTATTCCCAATGAATTAGTTATTGCCCATCGTTCACGCGCCCTCACTCCCGATAAACCAGTATTACGAGGCACAGCCCAAAACCCCGATGTCTATTTCCAAGCTAGAGAAACCGTCAATCCTTATTATTTAGCTTGTCCAGACATTGCCCAGAAAGCTATGGACGAATTTGCCCAAATGACTGGGAGACAATATCAACTATTTGAATATCACGGCGACCCCAAAGCCGAACGCGTCATAGTTCTCATGGGTTCTGGTTGTGAGACAGTCCATGAAACCGTAGATTATCTCAACGCCCAGGGGGAAAAAGTTGGTGTAATTAAAGTACGGTTATACCGTCCCTTTGACAACCAAAGATTTCTCGCCGCCTTACCACCTACCACCCGCAGCATCGCCGTTTTAGACCGTACCAAAGAACCCGGTGCATCTGGTGAGCCTTTGTATCAAGATGTCATCACAGCCTTACATGAATTTAGGGGTGTAGGGGTGCAGGGGTTGCAGGTAGTAGGGGAAGAAAATACTTCCTCATCTCCCTTGTCTCCCTTGTCTCCCTTGTCTCCCTTGTCTCCCTTGTCTCCCTCATCCCTCCCTAAAATTATCGGTGGTCGTTATGGCTTATCTTCCAAAGAATTTACACCGGCAATGGTGAAGGGAATTTTTGATAACTTAGCCCAAGGTACACCAAAAAATCATTTCACTATTGGCATTAACGATGATGTTACCCACACCAGCTTAGATTATGACTCTGATTTCAGCATTGAACCTGACAATATAGTCAGAGCCATTTTTTACGGCTTGGGTGCAGATGGCACGGTGGGCGCGAATAAAAACTCAATTAAAATTATTGGCGAAGAAACCGATAATTACGCCCAAGGCTACTTTGTTTACGACTCGAAAAAATCCGGTTCTGTTACCGTTTCTCACCTGCGCTTTGGTTCTCAACCCATCCGTTCTACATACCTCATCACCAAAGCCAACTTTGTTGCTTGCCATCAGTGGGAATTTTTAGAAAAATTCTCTATCCTCAAAGACATCGTACCAGGAGGTACATTCTTATTAAATACTCCCTACGACAAAGAACAAGTTTGGCAGCAGTTACCAGATACCATCAAAGCCCAAATTCAAGAGAAACAGCTAAAAGTTTACGGCATTAACGCCTATAAAGTAGCCCGTGAAGCCGGGATGGCTGGGAGAATTAATACAGTGATGCAGGTCTGTTTCTTTGCCTTGTCTGGTGTATTGCCAAGAACAGAAGCCATCGAGGAAATTAAAAAATCCATCCGCAAAACCTACGGTAAAAAAGGCGAACAAATCGTACAAATGAATATCCAAGCTGTAGATAGTACCTTGGATAATTTATATGAATTGGAGACTGGGGAAGAACTATCCTCTATGCCCCATGCCCCATGCCCCATGCCCCATGATGCCCCAAAATTCGTGCGTGATGTTCTAGGTAAAATCATTGCTCGTGGGGGGGATGAGTTACCTGTGAGTGCTTTACCTGTAGATGGCACATTTCCCACGGGAACGGCGAAATGGGAAAAACGCAACATTGCCCAAGAAATCCCGGTGTGGGATACCAATGTCTGCATTCAATGCGGTAAATGTGTGATGGTTTGCCCCCACAGTGTGATTCGTAGTAAGGTTTACGAGCCACAACAATTAGAGAATGCGCCGCCCACGTTTAAGAGTGCCAATGCTAAAGATCATGATTGGCATGATTTGAAATTTACCATCCAAGTAGCAGCCGAAGATTGTACAGGGTGCGGTATCTGCGTTGATGTTTGTCCGGCGAAGAATAAGGCTGAACCCCGCAAAAAAGCCATCAATATGCAGCCGCAATTACCCTTACGGGAAACAGAACGGGAAAATTGGGATTTCTTCTTGAGTCTGCCGAACCCTGATAGAAGGGAATTGAAGCTGAATCATATTAATCAGCAACAGATGCAAGAACCATTGTTTGAATTTTCTGGGGCTTGTGCTGGTTGTGGTGAGACACCCTATATTAAGTTAGCCACACAATTGTTCGGCGATCGCATGATTGTCGCCAACGCCACCGGCTGTTCTTCGATTTACGGCGGTAATTTACCCACCACCCCTTGGACATTCAACGCCGAAGGACGGGGGCCTGCTTGGTCTAATAGCTTGTTTGAAGATAACGCCGAATTTGGTTTGGGTTTCCGTGTTTCTATTGATAAGCAAACACAATTCGCTGCTGAATTATTACAAAAATTGGCTACGGAAGTAGGTACAAACTTAGTAGACGATATCCTCAATAATCACCAAAAAGACGAGGCGGAGATTTGGGAACAACGCGATCGCGTTAAAATTCTCAAACAACGGTTAACAGCAATTAGCACCCATAATCCCCAAGCCCAACAACTCTTAAGTCTTGCTGATTACCTAGTCAAAAAGAGCGTCTGGATTATCGGCGGTGATGGTTGGGCTTATGATATCGGTTTTGGCGGACTAGATCATGTTATTGCCAGTGGACGCAACGTTAATATTTTAGTTCTCGACACCGAGGTTTATTCTAATACTGGCGGCCAAATGTCTAAATCTACACCCAAGGGGGCTGTAGCTAAATTTGCGGCTGGTGGTAAACCTGCGACTAAAAAAGACTTGGGTTTAATTGCCATGACCTACGGTAATGTTTACGTGGCAAGTGTGGCTATGGGCGCAAAAGATGAACATACCCTGAAAGCATTTTTAGAAGCGGAAGCTTATCCCGGCCCCTCATTAATTATTGCTTACAGTCATTGCATTGCCCACGGCATCAACTTAACTACAGCCATGCAAAATCAAAAAGCAATGGTTGAATCTGGTAGATGGTTACTGTATCGCTACCATCCCGACCTCGTGAAACAAGGTAAAAATCCCCTACAACTTGACTCACGTACACCAAGGCGACCTGTAGAAGACTCAATGTATCTAGAAAACCGCTTCAAGATGTTAACAAAAATTAACCCACAAGTAGCTAAACAATTGCTAGAAGAAGCGCAAAATGATGTCAATATCCGGTGGCAAATGTATCAATATTTAGCAGCAAGGCAGGTAGCCAATGCTACTAATAATATGTCAGAACGAAACCATCAAGATATATCGAGTTTAAACGGTGTAGGAGTTTAATTAGGGTATTGGGTATGGGGCATGGGGCATTGGGCATGGGGCATTGGGCATGGGGCATGGGGAATGGCGCAGGGTGTGCTTGGTGTGCTTGGTGTGGGATGGTGGAGAACAAATCTTTCCCCCCACACTCCCCTCTCTCCCCACACTCCCCCTGCTCCCTTGTCTCCCTTGTCTCCCTTTTCTCCCCTACACCCCCACACCCCCACACCCCTACACCCCTACACCCCCACACCCCCACACCCCCACACCCCTCTTACCTGTGTCGCTGTCTAATGAAATTTAAGGAAAGATATTAACAATGGACTTAACAACTAGTTATATGGGGATGCAGTTGCGATCGCCACTTGTGCCGTCAGCATCCCCCCTCACCGGAGAAGTAGATAACATTGTGTGGATGGAAGATGCTGGTGCAGGTGCGATCGTACTTCCTTCACTGTTTGAAGAACAGTTAAGTATGGAAAGTTACGAACTACACCATCATCTTACCTACGGTACAGAAAGTTTTCCTGAGTCTTTAACTTATTTCCCCGAACCGGAAAACTTTCGTCTTGGCCCTGACGAATATCTTGACTTGATTTACAAAGTTAAACAAAAGGTCAAAATTCCCATTATCGCTAGCCTCAACGGTTCTTCACTAGATGGCTGGACTGACTACGCCAGAATGATTGAGCAAGCCGGTGCAGCAGGATTGGAATTAAATATTTACTCTGTACATACTGATCCAGAACTGACTAGCGAACAGATAGAACAGAGTTATATCAATATGTTCAAAGCAGTCAAAGCTAGCGTATCTATTCCTGTAGCGGTGAAACTCAGCCCCTATTTTACAAATATGGCCAACATGGCCAAGCGTTTAGATGATGCAGGGACTGATGCTTTAGTCTTGTTTAACCGTTTTTACCAGCCAGATATTAACCTCGAAACCCTAGAGGTAGAACCTCACGTACTTTTAAGCACTCCCCAAGCCATGCGTTTACCTCTGCGCTGGATTGCCATTCTTTACGGCCACCTCAACACTGACTTAGCCGCTACCAGTGGCATTCATAATGCCCATGATGTGTTAAAAATGCTCATGGCTGGTGCTAATATTACCATGTTATGTTCAGTGTTACTACGGCATGGAATTAATCATCTGCGATGTATAGAGCAAGAAATGCGTCAATGGATGGAAAAGCATGAGTATGAATCTATACAACAGCTTCAAGGCAGCATGAGTCAGAAAAACTGTCCTAACCCCAGTGCCTTTGAACGCGCTCAATATATGCGAGCCTTGCAAAGCTACAAACCAGAATGGGGGAGAGTTTACGAACCTTCTCATTATCACGGTTAGGGGAGGCAGGGGGCAGGGGAGCAGGGGAGCAGGGGGCAGGGGGCAGGGGGAGTAAAACTCTTTAATTTTGAATTTTGAATTTTGAATTTTGAATTGATACGCCCAATGCCCTAATTACGAATTACGAATTACGAATTACGAATTAATTTACTATGCGTAAACGAATTGGTATTTTGACTAGCGGTGGTGACTGTCCGGGACTTAATTGTGTGATTCGGGCAGTTGTGAGTCATGCGACACTTACTTATGATTGGGAAGTATTGGGGATTCCCTATGCCACTCAAGGGTTACTTGAGCGTCAAGCGATCGCTCTCAATCTTCATGGTTGGGATTTGCGGGGAATTGACCCCTTACTAAATATGGGTGGCACAATTTTAGGGACAATTAATAAAGGCGATACTCTCACTCGTGTAGATGAGATGTTGGCTAGTTATGAGGCCTTGGCTTTGGATGGGTTGATTGCTATTGGTGGTGATGGCAGTTTAGGTATTATCAATCAACTGGCTAACCAAGGTAATTGGAATTTAGTGGCTATCCCCAAAACTATTGATAATGATGTCGCCCTCACTGAACGAGCTATTGGCTTTGATACGGCTGTAAATACGATTGTCGATGCTTTAAATCGGCTCACGTTTACAGCAGCTAGTCACGATCGCGTCATGATTGTGGAAGTCATGGGACGCACAGCCGGACATTTAGCACTGCACTCTGGCATTGCTGGCGGCGCAGATGTAATTTTAATTCCAGAGCTTCAATACACAATTAAGGGATTATGTCAACATATAGCAGAATTGCGCGATCGCTGGCGGCGTAAATTTGCGATCGTTGTAGTCGCTGAAGGAGCAAATTTGTGCATAGAAGATATGTGCAATCAGCCAAATGATGTTCCTGATGCCGACTCCCCAATCCCGACTCTCCCCTCTCCCAAATGCGGCAAGGGTCAATACATTGCCGAACAGATTGCCCTTTGTAGTGGTAATATTATAGATACGAGAGTTTCTGTATTAGGGCATATTCAGCGAGGTGGCATACCATCCGCACTTGATCGCTTAACAGCCACAGTCTTTGGCAAAGCGGCAGTTGATTTAGTCGCCAAAGGTCAATTTGGCCAGATGCTAACTTGGCAACATGGGCAAGTTGTCCCTGTTCCCATCTCAGAGGCCATAGGGCAAAGTCCCTTACACGTAGATCCCGACGGGTACTTAGTACAAAGTGCGCGCTCTTTAGGTATTTATGTAGGTGAAAAGACTTAGGGCGGGAGAGCAGGGGGGCAGGGAGCAGGGGGCAGGGAGCAGGGAGACAAGGGAGACAAGGTAGATTTTACCCCAATCCCCAATCCCCAATTCCCCATGCCCATTCTTAATTACGAATTACGAATTACGAATTACGAATTACCAAGGGTTGCCAATCATGGTAAATGCAGACCAAAAATAGGGATGGTTGATGTTTTTGTTACCAAGTTTAGCTAAAACTGGGGGTAGGGTGACATCACCTCTAGTAGTGGCTAGTTTACCATCTTCTAGCCTGATCTCGCCTTTGAGGGCGGCTACTTGGGCTTGGCGGAGGGCTTCGGCTTTGATGGGGGCTGTTTTTAAGCGATCGTAAAATTCACTGATGAAGCCTAATGTGCCTTCGTCGGAAACGTACCATAAACTTGCTAATACTGACTTTGCACCAGCTTGCACGGCAAAACCAGCAAAACCTAACTCTGCGGTTTCATCTCCGAGGGCAGTACGACAAGCACTTAATACTACTAATTCTACAGGGGGGTTATTCCAACTAAGTCTGCGGATTTGATCCATTTGTAGTTGACTGTCCCAAAGTTGAATGTAAGAATTACTGGGTGCGCCGGGTTTAAATTCGCCGTGGGTGGCGAGGTGGATAATTCCAAAGGGTGTCTGTTGGCGTTGGTTTTGCAGGTTTTTGAGGGTAAAGGCTTCGTTGAGGAAGGCTTTACCAGGCCATAGGCGCGGTGTGATGGTTTTTAGTTCTGTGGGTACGGCTGGTAAGGGTTGCTGAGTGGTGAATTGAGATGCACCCATACCCAAAACTTTGGCGTTTCTAATATCTACATATTGGGTATCGGTGAGGCTGAGACTGGGCATTAAGCCGACACTATATTTTTCAACTAAATATTGTTTACCATCATAAAGGGCGGCAACGGGTAGCGATCGCAATCCACTATCCATAATAAATACGAGGTTTTGAATTTCTCTGGCGGTTAAATCAGTCTCGATGGGTTGAATTAACCAGTCATATAGTTGTTTGGCTGCATCAAAATAATCCCGTCGCAATGCGGGATCTGTAATGCGGCTTTTGAAAGTTCTAGAAACTCCTAAAATTTGCGATCGCGTAATCGGTAAAACTTTACGAATTGGTGTACCATTACTAGTAACTACGAGTAATTCTAAGCGATCATCTGGAGATATAACATCTAGTGCTTTTGTCTTGGTGACTTGATTAGATGTAGTGGTGAACTTGGGAACAAAACTAACGTATATTAACGCAGGTTTTACTCCCGTAGCCTTTTCAATATCCTGTAAAATAGTCTGGGCTGTGTTGGTAGTGGCTATTTTGGTGGGGGTGTTTCTGCCTAAATATTGTTGAACTTTATCTGTAAATTTTTCTTCAACTTCTCCGACATTTGGATCAATTTTGACTCCGGGAATTATCGGAGTGGGGATAGGATTAGGAATATTATCTAAGGTGCTGGGGTTGGGAGCATTATCAGGAACGGCTACTTGAATAGTGATATCTTGGGGGGGAGAAAAAGAAACGCGATCGCTAGCATTAATACTAAAAGCTGTAATATTACCTTTGGCATTATTAGGCGGTGTGTAAACTAAAATTGTATTCGGTTGAAGTATTGTTCCTGGTGTGACTGGTGTACCATCTGGGAATGTTAAACTACCAGCTTTTAATTGTGTGAATCTAATAGTTAGATTATCTTGATTCACATCATTTTGCCCAACATTTAAATTACTTAATGTAAATGTTATAGTCTGACTCCCTTGAGTTGTGGGGATATTATTGTTAGCTGTTAAAGTGGGTGGTGTATTAATAGAATTAATGACTATATTATTGGGAGTATTCGGATCTGTTCCCCCATTGGGTAAAACTGGAAATGTATTAATTGGTGAAGTCGGTGTAATTTGAGAACTACCTGTATTAATCCTACCTTGAGTACCATTGGCACTAGCATTACCCACTATAAAAGGAATATTATCAGCACCACCATCATGCTGAATTGTCACCACACCTGATATAGTATCTCCAGCAGTAAAAATCGTACCAGGAGATATACCCTCACTGGGAATTTGTCCTAATCCCCTGACAACTCCATTAGCGAGAATATTCACATTACCTGCTTCCGCGTCACCAAAACTAAATACACTAGCATTAGTGTCAATGGTATCAAAAGTAATATTTTTACCTGCATTTAAATTGACATCACCACCAACAGCACTACCATAAGAACTCAAAGCGAAAGCGTTAATTTCACCTGTAGTAATATTTCCTGGTGTAGTAATGTTAACTGAGCCAGCAGTCGCATCATTAAATTCAAAGTTTGTAGCGAAGGAATCAATATCACCTGTAGTAATATCACCGCTCAATGATTGTAAAATAACTCGTCCCGCTACACCAGTACCAGGAAGACTAGTTTGAATATCTCCCACTTGAATATTCCCAGGGTTAGAGGCTGTTGCACTACTATTAAATCCAGTTCCTGATGCTGTTACCGGAAAAGTGTTAGCAGGTAACTCTAATACACTCAAACCTGCTCTTAAAATTAAAGCAGGCTCAGTGGCTAAAATACCTATATCCCCTGTACAAATAGTATAAATCGAACAAAGTGTGGTGTCTGCACCAATAATTTCAATATCACCCGCAGTAATACTACCTGTAGATTCTACTTTTAAAGCTGGGCCTGTATAATCATTAAAGCTGACATCTCCATTGGCACTAATGATGGGGTCATAAAGACTAATAAAACTACTTCTATCGCCAGCATTATTGAGAATAGAAAATTTACCACCACTAGCAAAATGAGTATCGAGAGAAATTTTACCATTACTCACTAAAGTTAAATCACCACCACTAATAAAAGTAGTTCTATTAATATGATTAATTGCTAAAATATCAATACCTTGATTACCTTGTAGATAGAGATTTTTTCCCGCCGTAATAGCAACAGCAGAATTTGTACTATCACGCACTAGCAAAGTATTGTGAGCAATTAAATTTAAATCACCAGTCGTATTAATTTTGCTTTCCGGTAAAATTAAATTTTGGTGAGCATAAACATTAACTGTATCAGCATTCGCTGTTTTAACTACCACATCACCATGATTAACCTGCAACCCAGAACCAGTTAATTCCACTTCACCATTACTATTCACTATAAATTGTGTGGCGTGATTTCCTGTGCCACCTGTTAATAATTGTGGCAAAGCATAAGATGAATGATTATTAACATCAGAGGGATGAATAATTTCCAGACTTAAGAGATTGCCAGGAATGCTCAAACGCACTAAGCTAGAACCGGGGACACTAGCCACAGTAATACTACCCCCCGGTGCAGCCAAGTTTCCGGTGCTGGCGACAGTACCACCTAATAAAGTTAAGTTATTCCCTGGGTTAACCGTAAGATTTGCAGCATTAAAAATTGCCCTTGGGGAGTTAGCATCAAATGCAAAACTTTGGGGTGTCCCCATCAATGCAGCATAATTATTCCAGCCATGAGCCTGAAAATAACTATTACTAAAACCAATGCGGTTAGCAGTAGTCGCTGTAAATGATGCGGGGACATTTAAACTTGCGTTATTGCCAAAAATAATGCCATTGGGATTGATTAAATATAAATTGGAGTTACCACCAGTAACTTTAATCATGCCATTAATTAATGACGCATCATTACCTGTCACCCTGCCTAAGATATTTTGAATTGATGGCTGAGAAAGAAAGTTAGCTGTTTGCTGGGCATCTAGACCAAACTGTGAGAAACTATGAAAAAGATTAGCGCGATCGCTACTTAAACTCCCGCCACTAATCTCAATATTATTACCTTGAGTATTGACGATAGTTCCCGTACCATCATGCGCCGGGATAATTGATTGTGCTTGTGCTAGATGGGGAAATAACCCAAACAATAAACAACCAGCAGCTACACTAATTGATTTAATCTGGGAATTGCGTCTTTTTTGGGCTTTCTTAACAGCCTGGTTAGCAAATCTAGCCTGTAAAAGTTTATATTGATGCGATATATTTTCAGTATGTTGGCGATAATAATACAGTGGCTGAAAAATATGCTTAACTTGAGCAACTTCTGCCAGACGCAAGCATAAATCATAGTCTTCCACATATTTAAAAGACTCATCAATTCCCCCGGCTAACAGAAACGTTTCCCGTCTGATGAGTCGGAAATGAAACGTCATAAATTTATGCAAAAGTTGATGATGGTTATAGGGAATCAAACAACGATAACCATAGCTGAGAATTTGATTGTCAGCATCAATATCTAAATAATCAGTGTATACCCAACCAATATCTGACTGTGCATCTAACACCGCAGATGTTTCTTGTAAAGCTGTCGGTGCTAACAAATCATCACTATCTACCCAACCAATATATTTACCACAAGTTTGAGCGATCGCGTTCTTTAAAGCCTTTGTCGTTCCTTGATTTTCTCCTACCACCACCCGCACCCGATGATCAAGTTTCTCATAGCTACGGGCAATAGCTACAGAATTATCACTAGAACCATCATCCCAAATTAGCAGTTCAAAATCTCGTCGAGTTTGCGCTAAAACACTCTCAATCGCAGCACCAAGATAACGTTCTCGATTATAAACTGAAATAATAATAGAAATTACAGGCTGCATAAATTAATTTTTCCAAAAGTCTTCTGAACTTGAAACTAATAGGCATTTGGCAGCATTTTGTCATGATTCAGGTATAGTAATAATTGATGTTTGCAAATGTTTGCATACCATCAATAAGCTGCCTGATTTTTGCTATATTTCTATCCGTATAGACTTTACCCTTTCCTAACCGTTAAAAAAACTTCATTAAACTTAAATTTTCCTAATTTATATGCAAAAAATATTCACCAAAAGTCAAAAGCCTGCCTTAAAACTCCGCGCCACTCGGCGTAAAACTCTGGGTAACTTGGCGTTGCCAAAAATCAGCTTGAATAAAAACTACTTATTCATCTTCACCTTATTAATTACCACTTGGCTAGTCCCCAAAACCTTATTAGCTCAAGAAAAACTCGAAATTAAAGACTTTGATTACTGGGCAAGTTTTTGTAAATTACTAGCAGAAGAAAAGAAATATGAAGAAGCGATCGCAGCTTGCAATCAAGCTATCGCACTTAAACCAGAAAACGCCGACATTTGGGTACAAAGGACAGAAATCTTAATCAAACAAGGCAATAATACCGAAGCTTTAGTCTCCGCCGAACGCGCTTTAAGACTCCAACCCAAATATTCTTTAGCCATAGCCCAACGTTGTCAAGCATTATTAAATTTAAATAAATATAGTGAAGCTAACGCCGCCTGTGATTTAGCCTTACGTAGTGATGGTAATTGGGGTGATAATACAGCAGGATTAGCATGGTATAATAAGGGATTATCAGAAACTAAATTAGGACAATTTAACGAAGCGATCGCCTCATTTAATCGAGCCTTAAATCTCGATGCTAAAAATTCCTTAGCCTTAGTAGGTAGCTGTCAAGCATTAACAAATTTAGGCAGATTATACGAAGCGATCGCCGCCTGTGATGCAGCCATCAAAGCTAATAGTAATTGGGGTGATAGTTCCCCGGCAATTGCTTGGTATAATAAGGGTTTAGCACAGCAAAAAAATGGTCAAATCGAAGAAGCGATCGCCTCATTTGATCAAGCCATTGCCACCAATCCCAAAGATGCAGATATCTGGGTAACTCATGGACAAGCTTTAGCCTTAGTAGGGAAACCAGCACAAGCTAGTATTTCCTTTGAATTTGCAGTCAAATTAAGCCCTAATTACTCTTTAGCCTTAGCACATCAAAGTGCCACATTCAACAAATTAGGCAAATATAAAGAAGCTCAAACAGCCAGTGAACAAGCCATCCAAGGTGATAATCGCTGGGGTGATATCACTCCCGCCTTAGCATGGGAACAGCGAGGAATAGCAGTAGCTGGAATGGGCAATTATGAAGAAGGATTAGCATCAATAGAAAGAGCGATCGCCCTCAATCCCAACCACGCCGAAGTATGGAATAATCGTGCTGTAAGTCAATGGTATTTAGGCAGATATTCCGATGCACTTGCTAGTAGCGATCGCGCCACTACAATTAATCCCAAATATGCCCAAGCCTGGTTTAATAAAGGTAGAATCCTCAAATCATTAGAACGCTATTCACCAGCATTAACAGCATACAATCGAGCCTTAGATTATAGTCAATCTACTGACAATACATTACTAGCAAATATTTGGGCAAATCGCAGTGTAGTTTTATGGCATTTATCACGCCATCAAGAAGCCTTATCCTCAGCCGATCGCGCCATTGGGATCAATCCTCAATTCTCCCCAGGATGGTACAATCGCGGAGTAGCACTATTAAATTTAAGACGCTACGAAGAAGCAATTACTGCCTACAATCGCGCCGATACTCTCACCCCCAATGATGCTAATATTTTGCTAGGTAAGGGAATAGCCCTATTAAAATTAGGCAAATTACCAGATGCGATCGCCGCTTTTGAAGCTACCTTAAAAATAGATCCACAGAATACCTTAGCCCAAAACAATAAAACTATTGCTGAAGCACAATTGCCAAAACAATCAGAACAGCAAACACCAAATTTACCAGTAATTCCACCTAATAAGCAATAATTGCAGTAAATGTAGGGTGTGTTAGGCGTAAGCCGTAACGCACCGCAACTTTGGAAATGGGTTAGTAAAACAACTTACCTATCTATTCAAAAATCAAATATGACTCCTATAGCTAGTAGGGTGTCTTAGTAAGCCGTAACGCACCGCAACTTTGGGAATGCGTTATTAACATACTTCCTCGAATTTAGATTTCCTCAGAATTTCCTCAGAATTATTGTTTAACCTAATAATCAGTTAGTTGGGTTAGGGAGAAAAGCGGGGACAAAAAACGTGTTGGCTGACTATCATGTCCCCATCTCTCCTCATTTATGATCTAATTTTCCTATTTTGGCTGACTTTTTATTTAGGGATTGTATTTTTCAGAAATTTTAAATACAACTGATTGACTAACCAAAATCATTATCAGCTAATGCACAGCTAAATTGTATCACTACTCTTTAGCCTCATTAACTGTCAACAGTCAAATCCACAGTTAATTTAATGTACAAATCATACCAATCACTAAAATCCTTAAAATCCTCAGTCAATACCGTGCTATCAAAAATTGGTTTCAAACAATGGCAAAATAACCTCAAAGTTTCACAAAAAATCACCTTGGGTTATTTTGTCGCCATTGGTACGGCTGTAATTGGCACAACAGTTGGTATTATCACTAGTGAAATATATCAGCAAATTGCTGATCATGAGCGAGAACATATGCACCAAGAAGTAGAGATGCTGACTGCATTGCAAGTAAATATATTGCAGTCTCGAACTCATGAACAAAAGCTGATTTATTTAATTACCGAACCAGCCAAACTTCGCCAAGAACATATTCATTTAAACCAACATTTAGCTATTGTTAATGAGAAATGGCGTGAATTGCAATTATCTCTGTCTCAAGATCACCGTGATAATGAAATGCACACTCATGCTTATCCCCGTTTTTTGCAAACATATCAAGGTGTAATTGAACAATATACCCAATCACTAGAAACATTACTCCAACAGATAGAAAGCTCTCATCAAAACACAGCAGTAATTACCAAGCAGAGAAATTTATTAGTTCACTTTACTAACAGCAATGCAGCAATTAAATTTGAACAATTATCTGATGAATTACAAGTTTTAATTAATGATTCCCATCAAGAATATACAGTTGCATTACAGGCTGTAGAAAATAGCCACATAATTCGCTTTTTAATTATCGCTGTAAGTATGGTGTTTTCCCTAGCGATCGCCTCTATTATAGCTAAATATAACAGCCATACCATTACTCGCCCTTTAGAAGCAATCACCAAAGTTGCTCAGTTATCTGCCTGGGAAAAAAACTTTGATTTACAAGCATCAGTCACCACTAACGATGAGTTACACTTTTTAGCCGAGTCTTTCAATCAACTCATCAATACTGTCAAAGAATTGCTACAAAACCAAGAAAGTAAAAATGAATATCTACAACAAAAATTAATTGAATTAAAACACACACAAGCACAGTTAATTCAAAGTGAGAAAATGTCCAGCTTAGGACAAGTTGTCGCCGGATTAGCTCATGAAATTAATAATCCTGTCAACTTTATTCATGGTAATCTCAAATACACTAAAGAATATACTAACGAGTTACTAGAATTATTACAAATTTATCAAAAATATTATCCACACCCTCCACTAGAAATTCAAACCAGACTTGAGGAAATTGAACTTCCATTTCTGACTCAAGACTTAAGCAAAATTCTGCAATCTATGCAGGTAGGTACAGAACGCATTCAAAAAATCATCCTAGCACTTAGAAATTTTTCCCGTCTAGATGAAGCAGAATTAAAAACAGTAGATATTCATGAAGGAATCGAAAGTACCTTAATGATTCTCCAAAGTCGTTTGCAGGCTACATCACAACGCCCAGCCATAGAAGTAATTCAAAAATACAATCCCTTACCTTTAGTAGAGTGTTATCCTAGCCAACTAAATCAAGTATTCATGAATTTACTCAATAATGCAATTGACGCATTAGAAGAAAAAGCCATCAAAAATCAATTAGCTATTCAAGATCATCATTATACAATTCATATTCATACTCATAAAATTGATATCAATCGAGTAGAAATTCGCATTATTGACAATGGTTGCGGTATTAATAATGACATTCTACAAAAACTTTTTGATCCCTTCTTTACAACTAAACCAGTCGGCAAAGGTACAGGCTTAGGCTTATCTATAGGCTATCAAATTATTACTGAACAGCATAGAGGAAAATTAACTTGTAACTCTGCACCAGGTGTAGGTGCAGAATTTATCATGCAAATTCCTATCCAACAAATCCTCACTTCATAGTTAGAATTTTATTAATCAACAGTTATCAGTTATCATCAACCAGTAGTGTTTATAACTCTCAAGGATGTTAAAAAAAGTTCATATTGGCTTACTCTCACTGTTAGTTAGTGCAAATATTGGCGTAACACCGCAAGTTGTTAAAGCCCAAGCCCCAACTTCAGTATCAAATACCACCACATCAATTTGCCCGGTTCAAATAGCCACAAAAATAGATGCAATAGTTAATCGTCCCCTATTTAAGCGAGTGCGTTGGGGCATTTTAGTCCAACCATTATCATCTCAACAAACTGTCTATAGTCGAGATAGTCAGAAATATTTTATTCCTGCTTCTAATACCAAGCTGCTAACTACAGCTGCTGCTCTAAAACATCTAGGAGTAACCTTTCGCTTTCGTACCTCAATTTATCAACACGAAAACGGTATTTTTAGCATTGTTGGTAGAGGAGATCCCAGCCTCACTGATACCCAATTACAATTACTTGCCCAACAGCTAAAAAAGCGGGGTATTTCTCAAATTCAGCAGTTAATTGCCGACGATGGTTATATTCAAGGAGATATTGTTAACTCCACTTGGCAATGGGAAGATGTACAGTCAGATTATGGTGCGCCAGTTAATAGTTTTATTCTCAATGAAAATATTTTTGGCTTACAAATTAAACCCCAAACTGTTGGTCAAACTACTCAAATTCTATGGGATGATAATAACGAGGCTAGACGTTGGTTATTAGTTAATCGTTCTGTAACAGTTGCTGAAAAACAACCCAGTTATATTAATATCAGTCGAGATTTTACAGGTAGAATCCTACGAATAGAAGGACAAGTAGCAGCCAATTCTCAACCGTATTTAGTCAATTTGCCTGTGATTGATCCTAATTATTATTTCTTAAGGCGTTTGCGGGCAGCTTTAGCCACAGAACAAATTAGTTTAGGACAAACATTAGTTGCTCATAGCAAGAATAATCAACGGGAAGTAGCATTTGTTGAGTCACCACCTTTATCTGAATTAGTGATGCAAACTAACCAAAATAGTAATAATCTCTATGCAGAAGCTTTGTTAAGAGGTTTAGGCGTAGAACAAACCAAACCAACAAATAAAAACACTGCTGATATAGGTTTGGAAGTTATTAAAAATAGTTTAACTCAGTTAGGAGTTGACCCCACAGGTTATAAATTGATAGATGCCTCCGGTTTATCCCGACGCAATTTAATTACCCCTGAAGCATTGGTACAAACTCTACAAGCAGTAGCCAAAAGTCCATTTGCTAATTTATATCGTGCATCTTTACCCACAGCCGCCAAAAGTGGCACTTTACGCAACCGTTTCCGTAATACCCCCGCCGAGGGAATTGTTCAAGCTAAAACAGGCACATTAAGCGGTGCAATTTCTCTTTCAGGATATATAAATCCACCTCAATATGAGCCTATGATTTTTAGTATTATGGTGAATCAATCTGAACAGCCTGCAAGTGTTTTACGGCAGGCAATGGATGAAATAGTTGTCTTGTTAGCGCAATTACAGCGTTGTTAAACAGATACCTCGTAGGTTGGGAAGCCATCATCTTGAGTGGGTTTCCC
The DNA here is from genome assembly GCF_058172895.1 of Aliinostoc maniaoense. Lineage (NCBI taxonomy): Bacteria > Bacillati > Cyanobacteriota > Cyanophyceae > Nostocales > Nodulariaceae > Aliinostoc > Aliinostoc maniaoense. Next base: position 2,401,278 of record NZ_CP187952.1, read on the forward strand.
GACTTGGGGCGAGTGGTGTTTGATGCAAGGAAACTCAACACCAAAAAACCTGGCTATGATTGGGTTTCACTCCGTTCTACAGAACCTACATTTATTTTTCGATTCCCAGCGTGAAATGACAGGGTTATGTTGACAATCAAGACTGAAGTTAGGTAGTTTTTAGCTTACCAAGTCAACTAAGGCATCATCCCGAAAGCGAACTACACTTGAGACTAGGCAACCACGATAATGTTGCGATGTGAATACTGAAAGAGTGATATTCATCTGCTCACTAGTTGAAATGCTTTTAACTTTGCAGATTTGCATTTTATTATTACAGTAGGCGACTATGCGATCGCCAACTTTGACATCTAATGCTTTAATTTTCAAGTGAGCCTCAAACTAATTAAGGAGTTTACTTAGTGGAAGTTAAATATATAACTATACTTAACTTAACTAAGTAGTGTCTACTTTAATTATAGCAGTTTTTAATCAATTCTAGAGCCAGTCAATAGCAGGTGAAAGGGAACAGACAACAGGAATGTCTGTGACTCTTGATTTTAAAATTCCCCCAGGAAACGTAGACAAGGGAGTTGATGTGATGCGAAAAAGGCTCAGGAAAATATCCCTGAACCTCGACTAACTCAAATTAATTTTTTGCCAAGAGATTAGCTTACATGGCGAAATATGTGAACTTAGTAGCGATTATTTCTACCGTAGCCACCACGATTTCCACCACCAAATGAGCCTCTTTCTTCTCTAGGTTTAGCCTTATTAACTTTGAGGTCACGTCCCATCCATTCTGCACCATTGAGGGCATCGATAGCAGCTGTTTCTTCAGCTTCTGTACCCATTTCTACAAAACCAAAGCCGCGTAAACGGCCTGTTTCACGATCAACAGGTAACTGAACACGCTTGACAGAACCATATTCTGCAAACACAGCGTTTAAATTTTCTTCTGTAACTTCGTAAGATAGATTTCCTACATAAACTGACATAAATTTCTTCCCAAATCATGAGTGTGGAGAGATTTAGATTTCGGAGAAAAGTTTGTCAATACCAAAAACAAAAAGCCTGTCAATACTAAAAACAAAAGCTGTTAACCGAATCAATTCTCAAGCCTCATTATTACATACTAGATAACTTTTAGGGGATAACTGAGAAAAAAAGTTATATAAAGTTATATAAGCGTCCAGGAAGGTGCGTAAGCTTGTGGAAATATCCAAACGAGGGGAAGAACTAGTACACATGGTATACTTGTTCTTCCCCAGATAGGACGGTTGATTTAAGCAGGAAGGAACTTCAGGGCTACGCCATTCATGCAATAACGCTGGCCTGTGGGTGCAGGGCCATCTTCAAAAACATGGCCAAGATGACCACCACAACGGCTACAATGTACTTCCACCCTGGTCATAAAAAAAGACCGATCTACAGTAGTAGCAATCGCACCTTCAATGGGGGCAAAAAAGCTAGGCCAGCCAGTACCACTGTTAAATTTAGTATCAGATGTAAACAAGGGCTGTTCACAGGCAGCACATACATAAGTACCCCCACTATATTGTTTATCTAATGGGCTAGTAAAAGCGCGTTCTGTGCCATGTTGACGTAAAACGCGAAACTGTTCTGGCGATAAAATCGCACGCCATTCTGCGTCAGTTTTAGTAATTTCAAACTCTGTATTAGAAGTTGCCATGATATTTGACCTCTTTAAAAGCATCGGCGGGAGTAAAGCTGTGCTAACTAATGCAGCACTAGTTTGGAGAAAATAGCGTTTGTGCATATATATATATTAAGGCAGGGGGCAGGGGGCAGGGGAAGGGAGACAAGGGGGACAAGGTAGACAGGGGAGACAGGGGGGTTAAATTTATCAGGTGTCAGGTGTCATTTAATATGCTTGCCATTCTTTGTAGTTTTCTCCCTACTTCTTCCATTGTGTAAAAAAAGGTGAAAAATCGCAGTAATTCATCTATTTCTTGGTCTATTTGAGGAAGTACTGGCAGTTGGTGTAATTTTTCTGTGGCATGATTCAAGGCAACTTCTATTTCTGGCCAAGAGATTGGAGTGTGAGGGGATTTAACGGCCATTGCTAAAGTTAGCATTGCATTTTGACTTTCTTGTGCTAGTTCGCTAATCTGCGGTGAGAGCATTTGCCAGAAAGTATCTTGCTGTCTAGCTAGTACGGTATGTTCCATTGCTAAAATATGTTCCCAAATCCTGCGAATGAGAAATTCCCAAGCTTCATTGATTTGTGTTCCCGGGGGTTCGCTGGTTTGTCCTTGTTTGACTTCTTGCCATAGTTCTCGCCCTGTCCGCAGGGATGTGATAATACTAAGTTTGAGAACATCTATCGCCGGACGGTCGTATGTGCCTGTAAATGCACAGTTAATCACTAGCGTGTAAAATTGTTCTAAATTGACTAGGGTTTGAGACAGACAACGCCGCAGTTCTTTGCTAGCACGGGCAGGAAATATCAAATTATTAACTAGTAAAGCTACGCCAATACCCAAAAGTGTTTCTAAAAATCTGTGCCAAGCGTATAGCCAGGGTAACTCACCATAACTCAAAATCACGATCGCAGATACATATCCCGCTAATTTAGTAGCTTCCTGAAATTTATCATGGGAAGCTAGAAATATCGTCAAAAATACACATATTCCCAGTGACCAAAAATTACTGCCTAATGTGGTAACAAATACTGCACCAGTAATCGCACCAATGGCTGTGCCAATCAAGCGCGCAATGCCCAGTTTGAAGGTACTACCGTGGGTAGATGACATGACAATAATAGCAGCAATCACGGCGTAAAATGGGTAATGGGATTGTAACCTCTCGGCAATGACAAAAGAGATGGTGGCAGCGATCGCCATTTTCACTGCCATTTTACTGCGTAAAATTAATGATAACCCTTGGGGAGTAGCTGCCCACACTGGCAATTGAGAAATAATTCGAGCAAAAAGCGATCGCACCTGAGCTTTGACCCTCCAAATTTTAGATTTATTTCCCCCACTGTCTTGCAGGGCATGAACCGAAAAACCTCAATCCAAAATCCCCAATTTAAAATCCTAAATTGGTACGGTCAAGATTCTCTTGCTCACATATCCACCATTCTTAATTTAAGCGCAGATATACAAATCTATATTGTTACTTATTGCGTTGAATCTCTCAGGATTAATAACATTTTTTAAGCTTAAAAAAACCTGAATTTTTACGTAAAATATCGAATGTATAATTATCAATAATAGCTTAGTCTATACTCAATCAGTTTGTATTCCCTAGGGCGTTTCCAATGAACTCAGCCAACGAGCAGGATGCTCAAAGTAGTATTCAGGAATCAGGCAATCTGACACAGCAGTTAATGCTACATCGCATCAGCAACCGGATTCGACAATCCCTAGAAATACAAGAAATCCTGTCTGCTACTGTGGCCGAAGTGCGGCTATTTTTGGGAACTGATCGAGTTAAGATTTACCAGTTTCAACCTGATGGTCACGGTTTAGTGATTGCCGAATCAATTTGTGACAATCGTCTCCCTTCTCTTTTAGGCCTGCATTTTCCAGCTGATGATATTCCTCCCTATGCCCGCGAACTGTATTTAAATGCAAGGCAACGCACAATTATTGATTCGGACTCCCATCAAATTGGCATTAGTCCCTTAGACTGTGTAGAAACAGGCGAATTGCTGGAAAATCAAGATATTCGTTATCGTCCTGTAGATCCTTGTCATCGGGAGTACATGAATGCAATGGGAGTTAAATCCTCGGTGGTAGTACCGATTGTCATTGAAGCGACAAATTCCGGTCAAGCTGCACTAGCAGATACGCTCAGTAATAAATACCTTTGGGGTTTGCTAGTCTCCCACCATTCCCAAGCCAGGGTGGTGACAGAAGAAGAACTATTATTTATTCAGTCTGTAGTCGATCAGGTGTCTATTGCTATTTCCCAATCAATTTTGCTGGAGCGTGTGCGGGAACAAGCCAAACAAGAAGCCCAGATCAACCGCATCACTACATTACTTTACACTACACCCACAGTCCAACTCAAAGCCGCACTTGAGGAAGTTGTTAATGTCTTTGAAGGCTCTGGTGGACGCTTATATCTGTGCAGTCAAAATCACACACAAAAAGCTGAAATATATGTCTGCGGTACACAGCCACAACCTATTGATCACAAAACTGGTAGACCAATTGAAGAAAATATCCTCTGGCAGAAGTATCTCAAATCAGTAGTCACAAAAATTGATCACCAAGAAAGTACAAATATAGCCAATAAACCCTGGTCGGTGCAATGGATGCGGGCGATGTATGCTTTGAAAGAAGTACCAGCGACATCAGAAATAGAAACAGATATTTGGGCGATCGCTGACATCTATCAAGAATCGCTATTGCGTACCCTCGCTTTTGCCTTTGAAGCCACCCAGATTCGGGGTGTGCTGATTATCCCACTTTATTTTGGTCAGGAAGTCCTAGGCAGTCTCAGTATTTTCCGAGATGAAGTTGAACAAAAACTGACATGGGCAGGTTATCACCAACCAGACACCCGCCAATTGTCCCCCCGCAAATCCTTTGAGGCCTGGCAACAAATTAAAAAAGGTCAAGCACAAGCTTGGACAGAGGCAAATATCCGCCTAGCTCAAGCTATGAGTGAGCGATTTTCCTCAGCTGTCAAACAATATCAACTATATAATCAAGTGCAAGTCCTCAATGCCAATTTAGAGCAGCAGGTACAACTTCGCACATTAGAGTTACAACAATCAACTATCATCGCTGACCAAAAGCGAACTTTAGCAGAAAAACTCGCCAAGGATCTGTCGGTTTTTGCCGAGCAACAGCAGACATTAATGGGTGTGATTACCAAAATTCGTGAGTCATTAGACCTCAGTAAGATATTTAAAGCCACCACTCAAGAAGTCCGCCAACTGCTGAATGCAGATCGCGTAGGGGTATTTCGCTTTGAACCTGACTCTGATTTTACATTAGGGGAAATTATCTCCGAAGATGTACGTCCCGGTTATGCTTCTGGTATAGGTATCCCCATCAGAGATGATTGTTTTCGTAACCAGATCAGCCAACAGTCCGACAAAAAATCTTACGCTCTTAATGACATCGACGCAGCCGAACTAGCACCTTGCTATGTAGCAACTTTAGCTCAATTTCAAATCAAAGCCTACCTGATAGCACCGCTATTTATTGGCGAAAAACTGTGGGGTTTACTGTGTATTCACCAGTGTTCTAGTGCGCGTCATTGGGGGAGAAAAGAACAAGAATTTATCACTCAAATTGCTACACAGTTAGGTGTGGCAATACAACAGGCCAAACTGCTAGAACAAGCAGAGAACATGAAAACAGCCGCAGATGCTGCCAACCAAGCCAAGAGCGAATTTTTGGCGAGCATGAGCCATGAATTACGCACACCCCTGAACGCCATTTTGGGAATGTCGGAAGGTTTACAGGAAGATATTTTTGGGGAATTAAATCCACTCCAAAAAAAAGCGATCGCCACTATAGAAAGTAGCGGCCAACATCTACTAGCATTGATTAATGACATCCTCGATCTAGCCAAAATTGAATCAGGAAAGGTGGAATTGCAAATTGCTCCCGTTTCAATTCATCACTTGTGCAGTTCTAGTATGAGTTTTATCAAGCAAATAGCTATTAGTAAAAATATTGAACTAAGTTTAGATATTCCCTGTGATGTTGATGACATCGCCTTAGATGAATTGCGGACTCGTCAAATACTAATCAATTTATTAAGTAACGCCGTTAAATTCACTCCATTAGGAGGAGCAGTCACACTTAAGGTTTGGCTAGAGGGAGTAGAGCAGGCAAGGCAGCCGGGATCTGGGAAAAAAGGAGACATTCCTCTCTCTTGCCCCCTAATCCCAGTCCCTGATCCCCCATCCCCTCAAATTAAATTCTCTGTGAGCGATACTGGTATTGGCATTGTGCCAGCAGATATACCCAAACTGTTCCAATCTTTTGTACAACTTGATAGCAGCCTCAATCGTCAATACGCTGGTACAGGTTTAGGGCTATCCCTAGTCAGCCGCCTAGTAGAATTGCAACATGGCAGTATCGATGTGGAGAGTGCTGTGGGAGAGGGTAGTTGTTTCACCGTCACCTTACCTTATTTTCCCATAGCAGAAAGGGAATACCAAACATTACAACCACAGACAACTTCCCAGCACAAACAATCTACCCCACTTGCTAGTTCTCCCCCCACCGATTATCTACCGCAAAAATTTTTGATTCTGCTAGCAGAAGATAATCAAGCTAACATCGATACCTTTTCTGCATACTTAACTGTACGGGGGTATGAGGTAATTATTGCCAAAGATGGCCAAGAGGCAATTAACCTTGCACAACAGTATAAACCTCAGATTATTTTAATGGATATCCAAATGCCGGGAATTGATGGACTAGAAGCCATACAACGTATCCGCAGTATATTAGAACTCGCCCACGTCCCGATTATTGCCCTCACAGCTTTAGCTATGCCAGGCGATAGAGACAAATGTTTGGCAGCCGGAGCTAACGAGTATCTAGCCAAACCAGTACAATTAAAAGAACTGCAAGCTACAATTGACCAATTTTTAGCAATTCGTAATTCGTAATTCGTAATTCGTAATACTCTAATAAAAGGGTTATACTTAATGATAAATTAGGAAATTTAGGTATTATATTGGTTTTAGGATTTGAATGTTTTGCCACATTTTAAATTATCAGTATAAAGTATCACTTTTAAATTTTAATTGGTATCAAACAGCCCCCAGAAAAATTGTAAAAATAGTGCCTTGGGGATGATTATCTTCGACGGTAATATTGCCGTGATGTGCTTCAATAGCCATTTTGCAAAAAGCCAATCCTAAACCAATTTGGGAAACTTCTGGCATTCGTTTGCCAATCTCATATTTTTCAAAAATGCTTTGGCGTAACTTCTCAGGGACTCCTGAACCAGAATCAACCACCTGCAATTTAGCACCTGTGGTTAAATACTCGGCTTTGAGGGTAACTTGAGAATTGGGTGGGGAAAACTTAATGGCATTGGAGATTAAATTATCTAGGAGACGGCGAAATATGGGTGCATCGACTTTGATCATGCCCCCAGGAGGGGGTAAGTCACTGACAAGATTGAGGTTTTTCTGCACAGCGATCGCTTCAAAATCTGCTAATGTGGAGATGCAAAGCGCACGCAGGTCTAGTTCTGTATAGTTAAGAACCATTTTACCAGATTCTAACTTGGCCATGATCAGCAAGCTATCAATCAAAGATTGCATTTGTTGAGATGCCAATGTGATTTGATCTAGCTTGCGTTGCTGTTGTTGGGGTGACAAGCCAGGTAATTGCAGAATCTCATTGGAGAGTACAATACTGGAGAGTGGATTTCGCAGATCATGAACAATCATATTTACCATGTCTTCTCGCAGATTTAGCAAACTCTGTAAATTATCGTAATGCTGCTTCATCCGCAACATAGACTGAACTCTAGCCCTTAACTCGATACCGTTGACGGGTTTACTAATAAAGTCATCAGCACCTGCGGCTATACACTCAGCTAAGTCTTCCTTAGCAGTTAATGCTGTCACCATAATAATCGGTACGGCTTGCCATTGTGAGTCAGCTTTGATACGTCGGCATACTTCCATACCGTCTAAATCAGGCATCATCACATCCAATAAAATCACATCTGGTTGAAAAGTATGAAGCCGATGAATTGCTTGTTGACCACTAGGAGCATAATGTAATTGATAATCTAGATTATCTAGCAGAGTTTCAATTACATCAAAGTTATCCGGTTCATCATCAATTACCAAAATAGAGGGTTGATTATTCATTGAAAATTTCCACTACCTCGTTAAAAGTTGTTGAATGGTCACTATCAGCTGTTTGAGTTTTACAGGTTTGGTCAAATATTCATTTGCACCGGCGGCTAAACAAGTTGCGCGATCGCTGGTCATGGCTAGTGCTGTTAAGGCAATAATGGGAATATCTACGAATTGTGGCTGCTCACGGATGCGGCGGATAGCTTCTAAGCCATCCATTTCCGGCATTTGAATGTCCATGACAATTAAGTCAGGATGTTGAAGATGAACTTGTTCAATGGCTGCTTGGCCATTATGAGCGATCGCTAAACGATATCCTCGACTTTCTAGATAGCCTGACATGGTATCAATGTTAGCTTGATTGTCTTCTACCACCAAAATCAAAGGATTGACCAATGTAGGTTTGTTGACTATCTTGATGGCAGAGGACTCAGATCGCCGTGGATATTGCAGTTGTTCTACGGTAGCTTGCAGTTGAGCGCGAGTAATCGGTTTCACTAGATAGGCAAATGCTCCTTGAGCTAATCCTTGCAGGTGTTCATCCACAACTGAGATGATCACAACGGGAATTTCTTGGGTTTGTGGGTGCAGTTTGAGTTGTTTGAGTACATCCCAGCCTGATAGGTTTGGTAGTAGCAAATCCAAAATCACTAGTTTTGGCTGTACACGTATCACTTCTTCTAATGCTCCTTCACCCATTGTATGGACGATACATTCCATACCCATTTCCTGAAGGTAGCGAGTAATTTGATCAGCCGCAGGTGTCGAATCTTCAATCAGCAACACAGGAGCATTTTTGCTCAGTAAGCTATCGGGGGAAAGTTCCGGGATGATTTGCTGGGAGAAAACACCATCACTTGTGATGTAGGGAATACGGACAGTAAAACAACTACCCTCTCCAGTTTGACTGCTGACAGTAACTGTTCCCCCATGTAAGGTAGCAATTCGTTTTACTAGTGCTAAACCTAAACCTGTACCGTTATATTGACGATTGAGGCTACTGTCTAACTGTATAAAAGGCTGAAATAGCTTAGTAATCTCCTCAGCCGCGATACCGATGCCGGTATCAGTGACGCAAAAACAAATGTGGGGGGATTGGGGATTGGGAGCAGGGTGCAGGGTGCAAGGGGGAGGAATTTCTGCTTTTCTTCCTTCCTCCCCTGCTTCTAGCCATACTTGCAGCATTACCGTTCCCCCTTCTGGGGTAAACTTGACAGCGTTGCTCAGGAGGTTGATGAGTACCTGACGCAAACGGCGATCGTCAGCTTGCATACTGCCAAGATGATCGGGAATATCAGTAATGAGGCGAATATGTTTTTTCAATGCCATCTGTTTAATCAAGGCTAAACTGGCATGACAAAGGTTGTGGATGGCAACTTCACTTAGTTGTAATTCCAGTTTGCCTGATTCGATTTTGGATAAATCCAGAATGTCATTGATCAGTTCTAGGAGATGTTTACCACTGCGCTCGATAGTAGCGATCGCTCTTGCTTGCTGTTGATTAATGTCTCCAAATACACCTTCCTGAAATCCCTCAGACATCCCTAAAATGGCATTTAAGGGAGTTCGCAATTCATGACTCATATTCGCCAAAAATTCATCTTTTAGGCGAGTGGCACGGGCTAGTTCGGCGTTAGCATTAGCTAGTTGTTCATTGGTATACCGTAGTTCTTCTTCTGCTTGTTTACGCTCTGTAATATCTTCGTAAGATCCCAAGATGCCAATCACTTCCCCTGTGTAATTAGTCAGGGGAATTTTACTAGTCCTCAGCCAAATGGGTGAACCCTGATCGTTTTCCATTGGTTCTTCGTAGCCTAGTTTGGCTGTGCCTGTAGCGATCACACTAGCATCGTCTACACGGTAATTCTTTGCTTGTTGTTGCCAAGGTAAGTCAAAGTCACTCTTACCGATGATTTCGTCAGGATGTGATAATTTGGCATCTCGCGCAAAGGCGGGATTACAACCCATATAATTAAGCTGACAATCTTTCCAGAACACACGTTGGGGAATTGTATCTAAAACTAATTGCAGCATTGTCCGCGATGCTTGCAATTCTTGTTCAGCTTGTTTGCGTTCCCGGATATCGAATAGGGTAGCGCGATTGTATAAATAATTGCCATCTGCATCCTTGACGGCAGTAGCACTCATCATCACTGGCAAGATTGTGCCATCTTTGCAGATCATTTCATACTCTAAATCTTTCACCCACCCCCGATATTTGAATTGAGGATAGTTTTGTAGAAAAGCCAAGCGACTGGCTACCGTAAAAAAGTTGACTAGGGGTTGACCAATCATTTCCTCACGGCTGTAGCCCAACCATTGTAGTGCCGTCTCATTCACCCGCATACATCGGCCTTCGTTGTCCAGGGAATGGTAGCCGCAAGGAGCTTTGTCGTACAAATCCTCGACTTCACGGGCATATTTAGCCAGTGCGGCTTCAGCTTGTTTGCGATCGCTGATATCAGTAATCCGCACTAAATTCATAGTATTTTCAGCTACGCTAATCGGCTTGGCGGCAGTGTTCCCCCAAAAAAATTTTCCTTGCAGCGTCACATATTGAATTTCTTGACTCCAAAATCCTTTGCTTTCCATTTGAGCAACGATGTTGGCCATTTCATCTGGAGAAAACTGGCGGTACTGGAGTGAATGTCCAGCAATCCCCAGTAGTTCAGCTTTATTAGCTGCTTCAAATAATTCTACGGCGCGCTGATTACAATCGAGGGTGAGTAGAGTTTGTGGATCAATAAGAAACAAAGCATCAGCCGATTCATTAAAAATGATCTTCAGTAAATCCCTATGACGAATTAGTTCTTGTTCAGCTCGTTTGCGATCGCTAATATCAAAGTTAACTCCGATCATCCCTAAAGGTTGACCTTGTTGGTCACGATTAAGCAAACCATAACCTTTAATGTAACGAATTTCTCCATTCGGTTGAATAATACGGAAGTCAACATCATATTCTTTGTTGTTTTGCAACACTTCTTGCATGGTGTCCCACATATAATCACGATCATCTGGATGGAGGGAATTAAACCAGATATCAAAGGTACAGGGAAAATTGGGGTCGCTGAAACCATAGAGTTCATACATACGCTGATCCCAAATCTGCCTGTTGTGGAGAAAATCATATTCCCAGATGCCAAACCCCCCTGATCTGATCGCCAAAGTCAAACGCTGGGAGAGTTTATGCAGCTTGGCCTCTGCTTTTTTGCGCTCTGTGATATCGGTGAGTGTGCCAACATAGCCAATAATGATGCCTTGGGGGTCAGTTTCTGGTTGGACATGGCAATAAAACCAGTTGATACTCCCATCTGGCAATAAATGTCTGCCTTCATTTTGATAGAGTTGTGGTTGGCTAAATCCTGTTTGCGACCAATCCCCGACAATGCGATCGCGGTCTTCTGGATGTAAGGCTTCTAACCATCCCATACCTAATGCAGACTCGATTGGTCTACCTGTCATTTCTCCCCACCACTCATTGACATAAACACAATGTCCCTCGGTGTTTAAACGAAAAATAGCCACGGGAGCAGTTTCAGTCAAGGTGGCATAGCGGTGTTCACTTTCTCGTAAGGCTGATTCTACTTGCTTTTGCTGGGTAATGTCATAGTTAATGCCTACCATGCGTTGCGGTTGCCCCTGCTGATTGCGTTGCACAATAGCCGAGGCATGAATATAGCGAATACTGCCATCGGCTCGGACAGTGCGAAACTCTACCTCAAATTCCCGCTTGCCTGCAATTGCATCTTGCAGAGCGGTTTCCGCTTCTGCCCGATCTTCGGGATGAACGGCGTTGACCCAATCTTGGTATGTGGCTGGACGAACAGACCGTTGTAAATCATACAATTCATACATCCGGTCATCCCAGTGGGCTTCGTGAAGCATATCCCAATCCCAAGTCCCAATATTCGCTGACTTGAGTGCTAAAGTTAATCGATCAGAGAGGTTTTTGAGCTGTTGTTCTGTTTGTTTGCGCTCAGTAATATCTAAGATAGTGCTAATTAACTGGACTGCATTTCCATTACTATCAAGTATGACTTCCCCCCGTGAGAGTAAATAACGTAAACTCTGATCTGGGCGATAACAACGATACTCTAGCTCATAACATACCCCTTGCGCGATCGCCTGCTGTACCACAAAGTCTTGATGTTGGCGATCGTCTGGATGTATGCAATCTAGCATTTCTGCGTAAGTCGGCATACCCAATTCAGGATTGCGCCCAAAAATCCGAAATAATTCTTCTGACCAAATAATCTCTTGGGTTGATAAATTCAGTTCCCAGCTACCTAAATGAGCAATTCTTTGAGCAGCAGTCAAGTTAGCAGTATGTTTGCGGAGTTGAGTTGCTATCTGTTTTTGCTGGGTAATATCTTTGGCAATACCCACACCGCCAATTATTTCTCCTTGGTGATTGTATAACGGTTTCACTGACAAAGATACAGGAAACCGCGAGCCATCTTTACGAATCAAAGTCCACTCCTCTTCTTGACTTTGATTTGTCAACACCAACTCTTTACCTGGGGTGATTTCTCTGCCTAATGCTTGTGAGCGTGCTTGTGCCTGTTGTTTAAGTTCCTCTGGATCATGGAACATTAAAGGAGTTACCCGATCTATGACTTCCTCAGCTGTATAACCCAACATTTTCTCGGCTGCTGGGTTAAAGGTTTGAATTATGCCCTCAGAGTTGGTAGAGATAATTGCATAATCTATACATTCGAGGATTGCTTGTTGCAGATTCATTAAGTCATATAATTGGGCTTGTGCTTGTTGATCAAAAAAGGTATGACTCATTCCCACTGCTGCTGGCTTCAAGCTACTGGAGAATCTCGTTTCACTCTCCCGCAAAGTTTTTGCAGCACGTTTGCGTTTTCTCAGCTGTCTTTTTTCCCGACTTTGTTTGACTGCATCATGAACTGCCTGTTGCAGACTTTCAGCTGTCATCTCATCTTTAATTAAATAATCTTGCACGCCGCTTTTCATTGCCTGGACTGCAATCTTGATATCCTGCTGTTCACTTAACAAGATGATCCCAGATGATGTATCGCTGACTAGTTGCTGAAATTTTTTCACCAACTCCAACCCTTGCCCATCGGCAAACTGAAAATTCAGTACAATCACAGATGGTATCCCCTGCTGACACCATGCCATTGCCTGTGCTGCTGTCTCAAACTCTAAAATATGATAGGTATATATTGTATCCTGTTGTAAAAATTGCCGAAGTTTTAAGCAATCTTCGCTACAATTATCAATTAGGAGTATGGTCACACAGGCGGGATTGTTCATAACTATAGCGATTGACAGGTGACAGGTGAGTCGGTGCGGTCTTGGGGTTTCCCCCATCAGCGACTGATGAACCCGAAGGGTGACAGTTGAAAGGCTTAAAAACCTTGTATTATTAGGGTTTTATCTTGGCTTGGTGTCCTAATCTATCTAGCTACGGCTATAGCTGTTAATCTTGCTCCTAACTAGTATGTTTAGTTGGTCAACTCTTCAGGGGGTGTATACTTTTCTAGTATGTTAAAAAATTTACTCCTATTGAGTCTGTCATCATAAAAAAGCCCACACCTATCATTCTAACTCTCTAGCGAAAAAAGTAACAAATTTTACCTATAAATAAGAATAAACTTGTGTAAAAATTGCTTGAAGTAATTGCAGAGATACGCTTATATTACCTGCAACTAATACTGATTTATAAGTTAAATTACTAATAAAAACACTGTATTTAATACATAGGTTACGCAAGTATCACAATTGATGCTTAGTGCGTGACTAGGTTCAAAGGGAGACAAGGGGCAGGGGAGCAGGGAGCAGGGGGCAGGGGAGCAGGCAGGGGGCAGGGGGGCAGGGGAGCAGGGGGCAGGGGGAGTGTGGGGAGAGAGGGGAGTGTGGGGGGAAAGATTTGTTCTCCGCCATCCTACACCTCCCACACCTCCCACACCTCCCACACCTCCCACACCCTGCCCAATGCCCAATGCCCCATGCCCAAATTATTAACTAATCTGTTGTCAATACTATATTGCTGGTATCAGCTTGTAGTTTCACCCAAGCAAAAAAGACAATTGCTAATAGTTGAGTTGCAGAAGCAAAGACTATAAGTGTAGTAATTGTGTGGTCATATAAAACACCCATCAAGGTACTACCTAAAAACCAAGCTAGCCCGTAGCCAGTGCTGAAAATACCGTAGGCTGTGGCGCGTTTGTGCTTGGGAACAATGCTGGCGATCGCTGCTTTTAAAACCGATTCTTGCGCTCCCATGCCAATACCCCAAAATGCTATACCTAAAAGTGCAACTTGGGTATTTCCTAAAAAAACCAATGGTGCAAATAAAGATGATAAAACAGCCGCAACAATTAACACAAAAATCCCTATGCGATCAAAGAAATAACCAAATATCAAGGCTGCGATCGCATCTACTCCCATCGCTAAGGCATAAAACAAAGGTATAGTCTGCCCAGTAGCAATTCCTTGCTTTTGAAAATGAAAGGCAATTAACGGGAAATCGGCATAGCCTGCGGCGATAATTGCCACAGCCGCCAGATAAATCCAAAATATACGGGGCAATCCTTCCTCTTTGGGAGTTTCTTCAGTTTCTACTTCAAAATCACTGGGATTGGGATAGATCAATTGCAAGATTCCTAAGACAATTAATCCTAAAACAGCAGGCACAATCAGCACTGTAAAACCGTTGCGATACTCTCCCTGAAAATAAACCATTGCCGCTACAGCCAAAGGCCCCATCACCGCACCAGTTTGATCCATTGCTTCATGTAAACCAAAGCCAAAGCCTCTGCCAATTTGACTGACACCGTGGGAAAGCAAAGCATCTCGTGGAGGAGTACGAATTGCTTTACCTGTGCGTTCCACCATCATTAAACCTGCCGCTATTTCCCATCTACCAGCTAAAGCTAAAAGTGGCACAACAGCAGTATTAACAAAGTAACCGAGAGTTGTGATTCCCCAATACTTCCCTGTTTGGTCACTAAGATAACCAATTACTAAGCGCAAGCCATAGCCAATCAGTTCTCCAAACCCAGCTACCAAGCCCACCACAGTGCCGCTAGCTCCCAAAACCTCTAAATAAGCCCCTGTGATACTACGCGCTCCTTCATAAGTAGCATCAGCACAAAGACTCACAAAACCCAACAAAATTACAAACCTGAAAGCGGCTGCTCGCTGTGCCATACTCCATCACATCGTTAAAATCGCTTTCATATTCAAGCATAGGTTCTGGGGAGTGGGAAGTAATGGGGGTAAGGATCTATACTCAAATCAAGTTGCAGTCAAAGATAGTAACCTGGGGTGGGGAGTGTGGGGAGGGTGGGGAGCGTGGGGTGTAGGAATACTATTTCTGAAAGCAACTTAGTATCAAATCAATTTACACCTCATATGAATTAGGAAAATCGCCTATCCAATAAATAGTAGGGGCGGGTTAACAAACATCATTCATGATTAACTTTTGATCTCGGTGAACCCGCCCCTACAAATATCTAGGTAACGCGATGTGCAACTTATTTTTGAAACCCCTCTCCAAAGACGCGGAGCGGCTACTCTACGAGAACGCTAAAGAGCGAACTCGTTAGAGTACCTCTTCCCTGCAACTGTAGAGACGTTGCATGCAACGTCTCTACTTTTATTCTTGCTCCCCTTCCCTTGCAGGGAAGGGGTTGGGGGTTAGGTTTTAGAGAAAGTTGCACACGGCGTTAGGTATTCGCAAGATTTGAATTGACATTAGACGTAATTTGAGATTTTGCTTTGCGATCGCACATTAAATTAAACCATTCATCTGCTTACACCCCTACACCCCTACACCCCTACACCCCCACACCCCTTTTTCATTCTCAGCCACATATAGAAAGCTCCAACAATTGTGACAATTACGCTAGAATTATTAAAGCTTCTTTACAGAATTTGCTGATCATCCCCAATTCTGTTAAAACAGCCTAGACCAAAATGTAAATTGTAAAATTTCCTCTAAACTTCACTAAAAAGTTTCTATGACGCTCCCAATTCGCAACGTCGCCATTATCGCCCACGTAGACCACGGCAAAACCACCCTGGTTGATGCACTCCTCAAACAATCCGGCATTTTCCGCGAAGGCGAAGACGTTCCGGATTGCGTCATGGACTCCAACGCTTTAGAGCGAGAGCGGGGTATTACTATCCTGTCGAAAAACACAGCTGTTCGCTACAAAGAAACACTGATCAATATTGTTGATACCCCTGGACACGCTGACTTCGGTGGTGAAGTTGAGCGCGTCCTCGGCATGGTTGATGGCTGTCTGCTGATTGTCGATGCCAATGAAGGCCCCATGCCCCAAACCCGCTTTGTGTTGAAAAAAGCTTTGGAAAAAGGCCTGCGTCCCATCGTTGTCATCAATAAAATTGATCGCGCCAAAGCCGATCCTCATGTTGCCGTTGATAAAGTCTTGGATCTGTTCTTAGAATTAGGCGCAGACGAAGATCAATGTGACTTCACCTATCTGTTCGCCTCCGGGATGGCAGGTTACGCAAAAGAAAGCATGGAAGCAGAAGCTGTTGATATGCAGCCGCTATTCAATGCGATTTTGCAACACGTCCCACCACCAGTAGGTGATGTGAATAAGCCTCTACAGTTGCAAGTTACCACCTTAGATTACTCTGAATATCTAGGACGGATTGTCATTGGCAGAATCCACAATGGCACAATCCGCGCTGGACAACAAGCGGCTTTAGTAACAGAAAGTGGTAGCATTGTCAAGGGCAAAATTACCAAATTAATGGGATTTGAAGGTTTGAAGCGGGTAGAATTGGAAGAAGCTACCGCAGGTTATATTGTTGCCGTAGCTGGTTTTGCGGATGCTTACATTGGTGAAACCATTACTGATCCCAACGAACCCCAAGCCTTACCACTAATTAAAGTCGATGAGCCTACCTTACAAATGACCTTTTGGGTAAATGATTCACCCTTTGCTGGTCAAGAAGGTAAACTAGTCACATCCAGACAAGTACGCGATCGCCTATTCCGCGAACTAGAAACCAACGTTGCTCTGCGGGTAGAAGAAACCGACTCTCCCGACAAATTCCTAGTTTCCGGGCGTGGAGAACTACACTTGGGTATCTTAATTGAAACCATGCGCCGGGAAGGTTTCGAGTTTCAGGTATCCCAACCACAAGTAATTTATCGAGAAATCAACGGGCAACCTTGCGAACCTTATGAATTGTTGGTGTTGGACGTTCCTGCTGATGCAGTTGGTAGCTGTATCGAACGCCTCGGACAACGCAAAGGCGAAATGCAAGATATGCAGCCCGGAAATGGCGATCGCACTCAGCTAGAATTTGTCATTCCCGCCCGTGGTTTGATTGGTTTTCGTGGTGAGTTCATGCGGATGACTCGCGGTGAAGGCATCATGAACCACAGTTTCTTAGATTACCGTCAACTTAGTGGGGAAATTGAAGCCCGTAACAAAGGCGTGTTGATTGCTTTTGAAGAAGGTGTTTCTACTTTCTACGCCATGAAGAATGCCGAAGATAGAGGCGTTTTCTTTATTCATCCAGGTACTAAGGTATACAAGGGTATGATTGTTGGTGAACACAACCGTCCCCAAGACTTAGAACTAAATGTTTGTAAAACCAAGCAATTAACTAACCACCGTGCATCCGGTGGCGATGAATTGGTACAGTTGCAAGCACCTGTAGAAATGAGTTTAGAACGTGCATTAGAGTACATTGGCCCTGATGAGTTGGTGGAAGTAACACCCCAATCAATTCGCTTACGCAAGATGGCGACGAAAAAGTTAGCCAAACGCTAATACCAAGTCACTCAAAATAATTCGTAATTCCCATCAGTGGAGGTTTGAAACCCCCACTGATTTTTGTTTTCAATCCCCAATAGGGATCTGACTTTTCACGTTTCTTGAGGAGTCTTTGATCGTAATTTAAGTAGAACGACTTGAAAAAACCAAACTATGCAAAGTAATGTAAAAAAATTGAATTTAGTTCGTAGTAAGGACTTTAGTCCTCTCTTAAGGACTAAAGTCCTTACTACAAACCTTTAATTATTTACACCGTTCTAATTAGCTAATAATATTTGCTGTCATTCTGTTTGCTCTAACCCTTAGCCCCAACTCGTGCTTGCTTCACCATTGCAATCAAAGTATGATGGGCATCTTCTGAGTCTGCCAAAACATGATCAAACTCGATGCGAACAGGTAGACTTTCACTATCAACTTGTGCAGCTAAGTCCATACCTTCAGCATCAATGGCTAGCATTTGTGCTGCCGTCGCCTGGGAGACTCCGCCGAAAACTTGTGCATAAAGCAGAACAGCATTAGCATGATCTTCATTCATGTGACTGCAAATGCGGGAGCTAACTTCAGGAGAAAATTGATCTGACATACTAAAGTAAAGAGCTATAAACAAAACAACTTGATAAATTTTAGGCTAACCCAAGGCAAATTTCTATAGCCTGTGTTGAAAATAGGGGTGTAGGGGTATAGGGGTGTAGGGGTGTAGGGGAAGAAAAAAGTGTTGATTCTATATTTTGCTAGTAAACCCGTTTGCTACTTGGAGGCTTTCAACTGTCAACTGTCAAGCTTCGAGCAAATTTACCAAATAAAAAATACAATAATTTTACCGTTGTCAAGTAATTATTACCTTATATTGACGGAAATATGACCGTTTAAACTGTAACAACAGTATTCAGCTAATTTTTTATCGTAGTGAAGATCCGATGAGCGAAACTAGGGAACGTCAAATAGTTATTGGGGATGTGCATGGCTACTATGAAGGATTAATAAGATTATTAGAAGCGATCGCCCCTGGTGGGAATGACCAAGTATATTTTTTAGGAGACTTAATTGATCGTGGCCCCGATAGTTCACAGGTAGTTGATTTGGTCAGACAAAACAATTACCAATGTCTACTAGGCAACCACGAGCAGATGTTATTAAATATAGTTACTAGTGAAAATGTACCTGTAGCCTTAATGCAGGCATGGTTACATAGTGGTGGACAAGCAACTATAGCCAGCTACCCAAATACTACTATTTCCCCAGAACACATAGATTGGTTTCAGACTCTACCTACCTATATTGATTTGGGTGATATATGGCTAACTCATGCCGGGGTTGATCCAAAAAAAGCCCTTACAGAACAAACAGCCGAGCAATTCTGCTGGATTAGAGGAGAATTTCACAGCATAGAACAGCCATACTTTACTGATAAGCTGATTATTGTTGGTCATACTATTACTTTTACTTTTCCTGGTGTAAATCCTGGCCAATTAGCTCAAGGTAGGGGATGGTTAGATATAGATACTGGTGCTTACCACCCTCGTAGCGGTTGGTTAACTGGACTCGACATCACAAATAATTTAATTTATCAAGCTAACGTTTTTACTAACTGTTTACGCACCCTACCGCTATCAGAAGCAGTAGTTGAAGTTGAACCAGCCAAAATAATTGCCCGCCGCACTCAGCAGCGAGCGTAATTCGTAATTCGTAATTCGTAATTCGTAATTCGTAATTCGTAATTCGTAATTCAAAGGGCATTGGATGGAGCTTGAAAGGTACTACTCTTTGTTGGGGCTGCGTATGCGCCCCTACACCCCTGCGCCCCTACACCCCTACAAGACTGCCCGGATATTGGCTCGGTAAGCAGCATTATCGAGTCCGTCGCGTCGATTACTTGGTTGACGATTGATGGCGGTTTGTAGGGCGTTAATGCGATCGCCTGTTCCTGGGTGAGTGCTTAAAAATGTTGGCACAGAACCGCTATTTTTCTGCAATTTCTGCATAAAACTGACCATAGCTGATTGAGCATAGCCTGCCCGTGTTAAAGTTCTCAACCCTCGCCGATCAGCATCAAATTCATCTTGACGACTACGGGGACGGTTTAGTGCTAGTTCTACGCCAATGCCTACAGCGTTATTACGATCTAAACCCGCAGCACTAGCCAAACCACTAGCGAGTGCTTTTTGGCGCATTTGTTTAACTAAGTGTTTACCACTAATATGACCCCATTCATGGGCGATGACGCTAGCTAGTTCAGCTTCATTGTCGGCAGTTTTGATTAAACCTTCATTAACATACACAAAACCCCCGGTAGTGGCAAAGGCATTGATACTATTATCTTGAACTACTTGGAATGTTGCCGGGAGGTTGGGGCGATCGCTATTTGCTACTATGCGTCTGCCAATTTGTTCCACGTAGCGGTTAATCTCAGGATTACGGTTAAGTTTAATTTCACTGCGTAATTGCTGATTCATTTGCGCGCCTAGTTCTACTTCCTGGCGATCGGATATATTCGATAGTTGAATGATTTGCGCTCCCCGGAATAACAGTGGTAATAACTCTATCGCTCTTCCCGGTAAAGGTGTACTTAAGCACACACTAACAGCAACTAACACTGAAATTAAGGGATAAAACCAGCGTCGCCGCCAAAGATGATAATTTGCTACTAAGCCTTTCCTGTTAATCATAATTCCGTTAGAACATACTTGAGGGAGAACATCTACTATTTGAGACGTACAGATGCCTTGTTAAGTTGCATTGGCGACTCAGGGAGTGGAGGTAGGGGGGTAGGGGGGCAGGGAGCAGGGAGCAGGGGGCAGGGGGAGACAGGGGAGACAAGGGAGAAATATTTACCTCAATGCCCAATGCCCAATGCCCAATGCCCAATGCCCAATGCCCCATGCCCCATTCCCCATTCCCAATACCCCTATGATGAAACTTGTTGCTAAAATCAATTACTTGAATCTACTCTGGAAAAAATTCTTATGACTATTTTAGATTCCAAAGGTCGCTTGTTCGGCAAAATCAATATACTCGACTTATTTGCAGGGTTAGTTATTCTGTTAGTGATAATTGGGATTTTTGTCTTTCCGGGTACTGGTGGTTCTATCGCTCAAGTGGGAGCTAAAAAAACGCCGATAGAAGTAGATTTAGTAGTTCGTGGGTTAAATGTGCGCGATCCTGAGCAGTTATCTGAGCAAGGTTTTAAATCAGGTGGTAAAACTAAAGTGATTATCCGCAATCAACCTTACGGTGAGATTGGTATTAAATCTGTAAAAGTGCTACCTAGAACTTTAACAGTTGGTCAACCAGATGGTTCTGTAAAAGAATTACCAGATCCCAGAAGTAATAACTTTAGTACAGATATGCTGCTCACTTTACAAGGTCAAGCAGAAGTCACCAAAGATGGCCCCGTTTTAGGTAACAGTAAAGTAAAAATCGGTATGCCCTTTGAGTTAGAAGGTTTCAACTACAACTTTAATGCCTCTGTTATTGATGTCAGATTAAAGAAGTGATTAGGGACTAGGGGCAGGGAGCAGGGGGCAGGGAGCAGGGGGCAGGGAGCAGGGGGCAGGGGGCAGGTTCGCCGTGAGCGTCAGCCGAACGGGGGCAGGGGGAGACAAGGTAGACAAGGTAGACAAGGTAGAATTTGTTTCGTCTGCTCCCCTACACACCCTTACACCCTTACACCCTTACACCCTTACACCCTTACACCCTTACACCCTTACACCCTTACACCCTTACACCCTTACACCCCTACACCCCTACACCCCTACACCCTTACACCCTTACACCCTTACACCCCTAACTTAACCATCTGCGGTTTTCCCCAAATAATGCGTTCTTGTTTATAAATAGCAATTCCTGGTTTCGCGCCTTTGGGTTTATATACGTGTTTTGGTTCGGTGTAAACTACTGGTACTTGCTCACTTTGACGGGCGCGACTGTAATAAGCTGCTAGGTTGGCAACAAATTGTAAGTCTGTGTTATCTGGTACAGCACCGGGTTCTAAACGTAATAAGACATGACTACCAGGAATTTCTTGAGCATGAAACCACAAATCATAATCTCCAGCTACTCGAAATGTTAATTGATCATTTTGGCTGTTGTTACGACCAATTAATACTTGAAAACCGTTAGGTGTGGAATAATTACGAAAGTTGATGCTGGGAATTTCATTACTGCGGCGACGATAATCTAATTCTTCTAAATATTTTTGTCCAATTAATTCATCCCGAATTTCTTCTAAAGCTTGTAAATCTTCTGGTGTTTGATAATTTTCTATCTGAGAAATTGCGGCTTCAACTTGTTCTAAATAATCAATTTCTGCTTGCACATCTTTTAGTAATGGTTCTACAGCAATGCGGGCGCGTTTGAGTTTTTGATGCTGTTTGTAGAGATTTTGGGCATTTTGGACAGCATTTTTATCGGGTTGCAGTGCGATCGCTATCGGTTCACCAGTCTCAAAGTCTTGCAGGGTAATAGTTTTCATCCCTGGTTGCCATGTGTGCAAATGCGCCATTAATAAATCGGCTTTTTGACGATAATCATCAGCTTGATCTGATTGTTGCAGGCGATCGCTAAATGTTTGGGCTTTATTTCTTAATTTACCTAAAATATTACTCAATTTTTGGCTCAATTGATGGCGTAATTGGGTAAATAGCTGCTGATTAATTTGTCCAGTGTAATACTCATTAATTAATGTCTGAATATCTTGGGCTGGTGCAATGCTACCCCAACCCATGACTGTATAGCCATTCTTAGTCCAAGCCGGCTGAAAATTGCCATTTTCTAATGTTTGTAGCCATAACTGCCAATTTTGCCATAATCTTTGCCAATCTTCTGGGGTGAGGCTATCGGTGTTGGTATCTGGTGTGATATCCGCCGCCAGCAACATAGACTCAGCTAAAGCCGCACTCAAACCGCTATAACTTTTAAGTAACTGCTTTTTAATCGCGCCTGGAACTAAACTAATCCTTTCTTGCCAACGGGTGGGGGATTCATGCAAACTAGGGACAGTGCCAGTCAGTTTTGGCGGTGTTTCATAAATTTGTCCTGTTTGGATGGGGCGAACACTAGATTGCTGTTGACTGACTTGATGGGCGGCAGTGATGATGAGATTGTTAGCGTCTGTGAGAATAACATTGCTATATTTGCCCATAATCTCCACATAGAGATGATATAAGGCATCTTCTCCCGGACGACGGGCAAATTTTAAGTCTATCACCCTTTCCCAAGGTGCGATCGCCTCAATTCCTACCAAAGCCAAACCACCCAACTGATGTATTAATTGTTGGCTAAAGGTAAAAGTATCAGGTGTGCGTGGTGGTGGATAACCAATGCTGATATGTGCAGCTTGAGGATGCCAAGATATTTCTAGCCAGCCTCTAGTTTTCAGGGTACGCACAGCTATAGCAATAGTATAGCGATCGCGCTGATACACTTGCTCTAAACGTGAGGGTAGCCAGTGGGTGCGGAGTTCGCTACAAGCGGCTGTCAAAGTCGTAAAGTCAACTGGTTGCACAACAATCAATCATCCACCTGGGGACTGTTAAGGTCGATGCTCAGTATATGCTATATCTTTTTGTAGAGTTGTTGCCATGTTGCACATCAATAAAATTTATCATCAATGTTCGCTCTTATACTGTTTCTTGATGAAGTAGTGTAGAGACGTTGCATGCAACGTCTCTACAGCATTTATTTGGCGCAATTTTATAAATAATTGGTATTAATACTCTCATAAATACTAGAAAGTAATTTTTCAAACACAACTGCTTTAAATTCTTCACTATTCATCACTTGCATAAAGATTTTCTCGTTACCATCCATGCGTTCGATAAAGAGATTTTCTAGATGCTTTTCTAGAACTGGGGCAAAGTTTTCTTTAGTATTAACTTGCGCCGCTTGTTTAATAGACTCATTAGCGAGCGCAGTTTCGGTAATCTGCTCGAAAACTAGCTGATCAGCTAGTTTATTTATTACTCATTACTCATTTTGAATTTGGAGGAAAGCGACGTGACTAAACACCTGTTAATTATTGATGATGAACCTGATATTCGTCGTATTATCCAAGTTGCCTTAGAAGAAATGGCAGGATGGGAAGTCAGCACAGCTAAGTCAGGGAAGGAAGCATTGGTGACAGTAAAAGCCAGGAAATGGGATGCGATTCTCCTAGATATCTGTATGCCTGACATGGATGGATTTGAGGTGTTTGAGAAATTACAATCTGATCCAGAGATACAATCGATTCCAATAGTATTACTGACAGCCAAAATCCAACCAAGCGATCGCCTACGTTTTACTCAAATGGGAATAGCAGGTATAATTACAAAACCCTTTAATCCCATGACTATCTCCAATCAAGTCGCAAACACCCTAGGATGGGAGTCTTGAGTGTAAACAGCGATCGCTATACTTCAACGCAATTACGAATTACTTTAGCGTAGCGGGGCGCAGCCCATTACGAACGACGTAGCTTGCTACTCTCCGAGAACGCTCCGCGAACTCGCTTTGCGAGTATTACAAATTACCGTGGTTCGACAAAAATACTTTGGGCTGTTTCCCAATCCAAAGCGGTGCGGGTTCTACCCACCATAATGATATAGGATGGAAAGCGTTGCTCTAGCACTAAATTGCTGCCTGGTAAAATCCCAAATGCCATCAGCTTTTGTAACACTGCATGATCTTCAGTTCGCAAACTGACTACCGTTTGGGGTTCACCGATTTTGACTGTAGATAAGGCGTTCATACCTAAAAGTTAACTCCAAATAAAGTTAAACCCAAATTCACAAGATATCCCATCAAGAAAGCGAAGGGGAAAATAAACAGTACGATCGCTACAGTAGTTTTAGTTCCCCGTTCCTTAATCAGCATTTGCAATTGGGCGATACAGGGTAAAAATAAAGTCAAAACAATCGCCGCTACCACTAACTGATTACCAGTGAGACTACCTTGTTGCTGCAAATCAAACAACCCGGCTGCACCATAATCTCTTCTAAAGAAGCCATAGAGAAATATTGGTGCTGCTTGTGTGGGCATTCCCAAGGCGGATGTAATGGGTTCAATTCCCCGAATAATTGCATCAAATAATCCTGTTAATCGTCCTACCCAAATCAATACAGATGCCCAAATAAACAAGGGTAAGACTTCTATAAAATACCACTTCATCCGCACCCAGGTTTTAGTTAGCACATTCCGCAATTTAGGCAGACGTAAAGGCGGCACTTCCATATAAAATTTACCAGAATTACCGGGTAATAATTTAGCGGTGAGATAGCCAACTACAATAAAGATGGCAGAAATAAAACCTCCCCAAAACAGTAAAGCGGCGGGTTTTTGTGCTAGTAATCCCACAATTACACCCCACTGCGCTGCACAGGGAATAGCCAAGGAAAGTAAAAAGGTAGCAATTAATCGTTCCCGTTTGGTTTCTAAGGTACGGGTGACAATGGTGGCCATGGTATCACACCCTAAGCCTAATACCATCGGAATCACTGCACGGCCAGATAAACCCACGGATTTAAATAAGCGATCTAACATTAAAGATAGACGGGGAAGATAACCGCTATCTTCCAATAACGAGAACATTAAAAAGTAAGTCGCAACTACAGGTAACACAATGGCTGTAGCGTAGCGAACCCCCAAGGTGATAATTCCATAGTCATGAGCAATCAAATCTTGAATTGGTTGCCAAGGAATGACTTGGGCGGTAATTTGGTTGACAAATGGATTGATTTGTGATTCAAAAAATGTCTCGATGTGATCAACCAGTTCCCCTGCGCCAAACTCCCCAACAAATTTGTAGACTCCGTAATAAAGAATGAGAAGTAGGATAGGAAATCCGGTAATGGGGTTGACTGTGAGTTTGTGGAGTGTATCAGTGAGTGAAGAGCGCGCCTGTCTCGTTTCCTGTAAAACTGCTCTTTCTATAGCGTGAGCCTGACTTTGACGGGTATTAGCGATCGCTAATCCAATGGGTTGTCTGAGTTGATTTTGCGTCACCGTAATCAATACTTCCAGATGACGACATTGTTCTTGATCCTGTTGCAGAGTTTGCCAAAGCCCTGGATCTTTTTGTAAAAGCAATAAAGCCAGACTACGGGGTGAGAGTGAGTAATTAGCGAATAGATAGCGATCGCCCAATGTTTGCCACCACGATTGCAATTGTGCGATCGCGGCTTCAATTGGTTCTGGATAAATAACTTGAGTAATCATTGGCTTTCATAGTTGATAGTTGACTAAAAAACTCTTCCCCTGCCCCCTGCTCCCTGCCCCCTGCCTCCTACCCCTGCCTCCAATCAAGCCATTACCATCACACCCTGAACTGGCAAGAACGGAGCGATTCTGTGTTTCAATTCATCTATACCTTGGTTTAAAGCTGCTGCCATGCACACTACTGGGATTTCTAACTCCATCTCCAGGGTGTCTTGTCGCAATTCCAAACCCCAACGCCGCGCTTCATCCATCATGTTGACAGCTAGTACAACAGGTAATCCAGCCTCAATCAGTTGAAAGGTGAGAGGTAGCATTCTTCCCAAGTTCTTTGCATCTACCACATGAATCACTGAGGCTACAGGTTGTGTGAGCAATAAATCTCTAGCTACCTTTTCTTCTTCACTAATGGGCATTAGAGAGTACATTCCTGGTGTATCAATCACCGTTATAGTTTGCTCCCCAATCTCCGCTAGCCCACGACTTACCTCCACAGTCGTACCAGGGTAATTAGAAACAGTGACATAAATTCCTGTTAGTGCATTAAATAGTACACTTTTACCAACATTAGGCATTCCTACCAAGGCAATAGTCGGACTTGATGAATTTGCCTGAGTTACATCTTGCTGCTGTTTGCGGAAAAATAGCAAGTTACGCGATCGCTTTCCACAAGATTGACTTTTAGATTTACATTGATGACATTCCATAGCAATTTACATTTGAGATTTACTGAAAATTATTCTCAAATTAAATTATGAGGAACTTGTGAGGAAATGTAGAAATATTCCCAAAATAATGTGGAGACTTAGCTATGCTAAGTCTCCACAGCAGAAAATTTATTGATTAACGCCGTGTGCAACTTTCTCTCAAACCTAACCCCCAACCCCTTCCCTACATAGCTTGCTTCTCCGAAGGAGTGGGAAGGGGAGCAAGATTTAAAGTAGAGACGTTGCATGCAACGTCTCTACAGTTGCAGGTTTGGAGAGGGGTTTGAAAAATAAGTTGCACATCGCGTTGATTAAGTTTCTTTTATCGTGCTGCCAAATTCTGCAATGTTTTCAATGCTTCCTCGACATGGCCTTGAAAATTGAACATCGAATCAAATACATACTGTACAATGCCATTTTGGTCGATAACATAGGTAACACGCCCAGGGAACAAGCCAAAAGCGGCTGTTGCGCCGTAGAGTTTGCGTATTTGGTCGCCTTGATCACTCAGCAGGGTAAAAGGTAGATTGTATCTAGCGGCAAATCGTTGGTGAGATGCTTGGGAATCTCCACTCACACCAATCACTTCAGCACCAGCATTTTGAAAAACTTCATACTGATCACGAAAAGCACAAGATTCTGCTGTACATCCGGGGGTGTCATCCTTGGGGTAAAAGTACAACACAACAGATTTATTTCCTCGAAAATCGCTCAGACTGACTGTTGAGCCATTTTGAGTAGGTAGAGTAAAATTTGGGGCAGTGTCTCCAACTTTAACTGGCATATAATCTCAATAAATTTTATGTACATTTATTAATTATTTGCTAAATTGAGCCAGTCTGCCATTTTTAGATCCGCCAAATTCTAATAGTATTATCTTCACTACCACTGACTAGACTTTGCCCATCTGGGGTAAAAGCTACGGATGTCACCGTGTTTTCATGTCCCATAAGGGTACGTATTTCTTCACCGGTTTCTAAATTCCAGAGTTTGATGGTTTGGTCACGGCTGGCACTGGCGAGGGTGTTACCATCGGGACTAAAAGCAACGGCTGTGACTGTTTCTGTACTACCTCTAAGGGTGAGGAGTCTTGTCCCTTCCTGAATATTCCAGAGTTTGATAGTGCGATCGCGGCTAGCACTGGCGAGAATGTTACCATCAGGACTAAAGGCAATTGATGTCACTGTCTCGCTACGACCTGCAATAGTCCGCAGCAAAGATTCAGTCTGTAAATTCCAGATTTTGATGGTTTTATCAAAACTACCACTAGCAATCGTCATATTATCGGGACTGATAGCAACTGAACGTATCCAAAATCTATGGCCTCTCAGGGAAGTAATTAATCTCCCGTTGGCGATATTCCAGACTTTCACAGTTTTGTCATCACTGCCACTCACCAAAGTTTTGTTATTGGCACTGATAGCTAAAGCGTGAATGGCATCACTATGACCTGTTAAAGTGTGCATTACCTGACGAGTTTTGAGATTCCAGATTTTAATGGTGTTGTCATCACTACCACTCACCAAGGTTTGACCATCGGGACTAATGGCAACGATATTAACTTTACGGGAATGTCCTGTTAAAGTGGCGATTTGTTGACCTGTGGCGATATTCCAGAGTTTAATGGTGCGATCGTCTCCACTACTAGCGATGATTTTACCATCTGGACTCACCGCGACTGAAGACACAATATTTTCATGTCCTGGGAGAGTGTTTAATAAAGCCACTGCTCTCAAGGTTGTTTTTTGTGGTTGCGCTAAAAATGCTTTTCCAGGAGCAGTATTATAACTACGCTGAATTAGCTTCGGGGATAAACTGTGATAAATTCGGCGATATTGTTGATACCAAGATTCATTAAACCCAAACAACAGCACCAAAGCCGACAGTAAAACACCAGTCCGCACTAACCCGCGTAAGATACCTAAACGCGGTTTTTGATATACGTGGGTAGAGGGGATTTTACCGGATGTTTGCCCGGCAGATGGTAATGCAAGCTGCTGTTTAGGGGTGATATCTTGGAGAACTTCATCAGCTGATTGGTAGCGGTTTTTCAGGTCTTTTTGTAACAGCTTATCCAGGACAAAATCTAACTCTGGAGTGAGAGGACGATGCAAATATTGTCGCCAATTTGTTGCCCAACCATAGCCGTGTTCCATCCACAATTGAAACGGTGACACTCCCGTTAACAAATGAAAACAGGTAGCCCCCAAAGCGAATAAATCACTAGCAGCATAAGCCTTCCCATCCCGGATTTGTTCTAGGGGTGAGTAACCATGTGAACCAATGGATGTGCCAAAATTTTGAGCTTTGGCGGTTAATTGCTTAGATGAACCAAAATCAATGAGATTTAATCGCCCATCACTGCGACAACGGATAATATTTTCCGGTTTGATGTCACGATGAATTACACCGCGATCGTGAATAAATTTCAACACCGGTAGTATATCTAAAAGTATCGCTTGAATTTCGCCAGGACGATAGTTTTTTCGTTGCTGTAACTCCTTTAACAAGTTTTGACCATTGATAAACTGTTGCACCAAATACAAACAATTGTCTTGTT
The DNA here is from genome assembly GCF_058172895.1 of Aliinostoc maniaoense. Taxonomy (NCBI): domain Bacteria; kingdom Bacillati; phylum Cyanobacteriota; class Cyanophyceae; order Nostocales; family Nodulariaceae; genus Aliinostoc; species Aliinostoc maniaoense. The sequence continues at coordinate 2,430,324 of NZ_CP187952.1, forward strand.
GAAAATAAGCCAAGAGTGTGGGAATTTGGGGATGTTCTCCTAGTTCTTGTAATCGTTTAGCTTCTTCAGCAAACAACTCTACAGCTTTTTTTTGTGACCAAGTTCCTTGAAATTTTGGTGCTAATTGTTTAATGACACAATGCTCATTTAATTTATCGGTATCTTCTGATAGATAGGTTCTACCAAATCCTCCTTCATCAGAAAGCACTCGGATGACACGGAAGCGATTTCTTAAGAGTGGGACTAAGGGAGTACCACAACTTTGACAGGATTTTTGACCATCTGAATTATGAGGATTTAGGCAATCTGGATTTAAGCAGCAGATCATGTTCTGATAGGTGCGGCTGCATGACAAATTATGTTAATTTCACCCCTATAAATACCTGAATTGAGAGTAAATATTGTGTACTTTTAGTAGATGACACTGGTATCAGGAATGGGGGTGTTATTGATATAGTAAATCTTGGTAAATGCTGGTACAGGCAGATCCTAAACAGGAATCTCTCTACCTGATTAATTATTCTCCCGATTATATAATATTCCGCCATAAAATGTCTTGTTCAGCGCAACCTAACACATATTCTTTTTCTGTTCTCTGTTCTTCCCTAAGTAGAACGACTTGAAAACACCAAACCATGTAAAGTGAGACAAAAAGAGTAAGATAGAGTTCGTAGTAAGGACTTTAGTCCTTATTTGTTCACGGAGCGTCTGTCTACGACACGCTCCGCGAACGGAGAGAACGCAGAGAGAACTAAAGTTCTCACTACAAACCTTTAATTATTTACCCTGTTCTACTTAAGAGTTCCCTGCCTCGACGAATGAATTTAATAAAGTGGACTTTGGGGGTGTTTGGTTTTGAGTTTAGCTTTCCATTCCCGAATAGCGATCGCAGTTCTGGCTACCGGGGAGATATATTCTTGAGCAGTATCTATTTTTTGTGGCAGTTTATTTTTAATTGGTTGCGTAGTCAAAAAGTTACTCAAGTGTGGTATGTCACTTTCTACCCTCAATGCTCTACTCACATCACTAGGCTTTTGAAAGCGTTCATTGAGAGAAAACTTTAACATTTTGTTTAAAATCTCAGCAAAACTATCACTGACTTTTACATATTTATACCAAGATATTTCACCAGTCTGGCTATCATTTTCCATTTCTAAGGGAGCTTTGCCAGTTAATAAATAAACACAGGTCATCCCTAGGGCATAAATATCACTAGCATATACCGGACGTAAAGAAAATTGTTCTGGTGGTGCAAATCCCATTGTGCCTACAAAGTTAGTATTCATCATGGGATGGAGTAAATCATTACCTACATCCATTAAATTTTCTTTAACTGCACCAAAATCTATTAACACTATGCGCTGATCATCTGCACAGCGTAAGAGATTTAGGGGTTTAATATCTCGGTGAATAACTTGATTTTCATAAAGATATTGCAAAACTGGCAGTAATTCCCGCAAAAACTGTTTAACTTGAGCTTCTGTTTTCGTGCCATTGCGTTTGACTTCTCGCGCTAAAGTCCAACCGTGGATATATTCCTGCACTAAATATAGTTCCCCTTCCCCTTCAAAATAGTCGAGCAACATGGGAATTTGGGAATGGCTACCGAGTTTAGCTAAGATTTTAGCTTCCTGTGCAAAACGTCTACAGGCATTTTCCCAACGTTTACTACTAGTAACCTTGGGACAGAGTTGTTTAATCACACATAGGGGATGTCCGGGTAATACCGCATCTTGAGCAAGAAAAGTGATACCAAAACCACCCCTACCTAAAATACGTAATATTTCATAGCGATCGCGGAATAATTCCTTAGAACCACACATTTGAGCCAGCCGATTCTGCTCTAAGCCGTACTCACGAAGATTTATGATGTTTTCAGAAAAACGATTCATAGCTGCAACAATGGCTGACTGGTAATGTTATTAATCTAACCAGATTATCTTATCCATGTTAGTACCATTACTGCTTCTTTGCAAAATTATCATTTGCGCTACACATTAACTAGGCATTGGCCGTTAAAAATTTAATGATTTTTTTATAAAATTATCCTGATTTCCTCAGTAATACTTGAAAAGCCGTGAGTTTGGGGAACACCAAAAAATACATTATCCGCAATTGATAGTTGGGTAGTTGGGTAGGGTGTATTAGCGATCGCGTAACGCACCGAAAGATTTGGCAAAATTGAGTGAGCTATATTAACTAATTTGTCAAACGTAAAAACCCCGTTTTTTACGAAAATTCGGGGTTTTAATTTAAACAATATTGTAGTATTTATACCAGATTTGGATAAGTAGTATTACTTTGCTCTGCTGGAATAGCCTATGAATCTAGGCTTTCAATCCAAAATCCAAAATCCCAAATTGGTATTAGTATTCGGTAACATACCTGCCATTATTATTCAGGCAAGAAGTTGGGATGTTTACGTATCCTATACCGCGCCCTGATCTGCGGAAATCAGCATAAATCCGAGCATAATTTCTGCCATCTCTACCTTTGTAAATTCGGTTGAGTGGGTAGTAACCTCGACGGACTGTCCCAACAACTTCTCCTCTATCGTTATAAGTTACACATGAGGAATTTTTGACATAAACTCTGGTGTTATTAGCAGAAGCAGGTAAGCTAGTCAAAGATAATGAAGTACCTGCAATCAAAGCCATAGCGGCAAGTTTCACGGAATTAGAGAATAAATTCATCCTTTTGCTTCCTTATTCTTATGTTTACTCCCTGATGTTTACTTCAGTTTTTGTACTTCAGATTCCAGATTCAGTTCTAATAAAGTTTGAACAAAGAATGTTGAGCGCAGTCCCTACCTATAACTTGTTTAGGTAGGGTAAGCGAAACCCAAGATCGTGGTAAAATATAGTTGGTACGGTAAAAGGCAAAGCCTGGAGACACGACCATTTTTATATTAGTAATTACTAGTTTTGTTGCTATTATTACTAATTTTTTTACTAGAGTGTCCGTAGGCAAAAGTTCCAACGGCACACTGAGAACGCCAGTTTTTCTGGTAACGCTATTTTTAGCGAATGAATCCCCATCTATAATCTTTGATTTAGATGGGGTGCGTTCAATAAAATAATTAACTTAAAGACAAAAATTGGGCAATGGTAACTGTTGACCATGCCCAATATGCAAAAAATCTACCCACAAGGGGATGAAGTATTTTATTAAAGAGTTAGAGATTGGGGATTAGTTTCAATCAACTTAGCCAAGTCTTGTAAAAACGCTGCCGCATCTGCGCCATAAATAATGCGGTGGTCACAAGTAATATTCACCTGCATTTGTTGACGCACACCAAACAAACCGTCTGGAGTCGCTACAACTTGGGGACGAGATGCACCGATCGCTAAAATAGAACCTTGTCCGGGGGGTAAAATAGCATCAAATGTATCTACTCCATACATCCCCAAGTTAGACAGAGTAAAAGTACCACTATTGTACTCATCGGGTTGGAGTTGTTTAGCTCTGGCGCGGTCTACTAAAGACTTCCAAGTGCGCGAGAGGGAATAAATGTCTACTTGGTCGGCATTTTTTAATACTGGTGTAATTAAACCGCCATCATCCATCGCCACTGCTACAGCAATATTGATGTCGCCATGATAAACCACACCTTGATCCGAATAGCTAGCATTTAAAAGTGGGTATTTTTGTAATGTCACCGCTACCGCTTTCGCCAGTAACGCTGTCATCGTTACGCCTTTGGATTTAATTTGTTTGTAAAGTTTGTCTAAACCATCAGTGGTGATTGTGTAGCCAACACGAAATTCTGGTACAGCTAGGCTCGCTACCATATTCCGAACTACAGCGTTTTGCAGAGCATTGAATGGTGCTATTTGACCGGGAACGGCTGCTACTGGTGCAGGTGCGGGTGCAGGTGCGGCTGTTCGTGCTGCTGCTGGTGCAACTGGGGTAATGCTTGGTGGGGGGGTTGTGGGTGCAGCAGGTGCAGTAGTTTTACCCACGACAGATTCTACATCCTCAGCCACAATGCGACCGTAAGGGCCACTACCTTTGAGGGAGGTTAAATCTACTTTCAATTCTTTGGCTAACTTCCGCGCTCTTGGTGAAGCTACAAGCCTACCTTCCTTGTGGTTAGACCCATTTTGAGATGCTACGGTTGATGTGACTACTGAGGCTGTAGCCGCCACTGGTTCAGGGGTAGCCGTGGGAGTAGAGGCTGCACCGCCGCCATTTCCCATAGATTGGGCGGCTGCAATTTCCGCTTCAGTTTCTGCAACATAAGCGATCGCTGCCCCTACAGGCGCACTTTCACCCGCTTGCACTACGATATGTGCTAGATATCCTTCATAGAAGGTTTCTACATCCATATCTGCCTTATCTGACTCCACAACCACCACTGTTTCGCCTTTTTCCACTTTATCCCCTGGCGATTTTACCCAGGAGACAATTTTACCTTCAGTCATGGTGGAACTCAGCGCGGGCATGAATATTTCGTGAATGCTCATATGGTGGTTCTAGAATCAATGGGTTTATGGACTTTAACAGCTTTTGCCAGATCGAATTGTATCTTGGCAGGAGAGTTTTAGGTTGAAATTTTCTATTTTAAATGGGGAATTGGGAATTGGGAATTGGGCATGGGGCATGGGGCATTGGGAATTGGGGTAAATGTTTCTCCCTTGTCTACCTTGTCTACCTTGTCTCCTCCTGCTCCCTGCTCCCTGCTCCCTGCTCCCTGCCCCCCTCCCCTCCCCCTCTCGGAACATCCAGACAACCTTAAGGTCTATGCTCTCATGTTAATAATCAATTTTGGCTTTTGGTTATCAGCCATTAGCACGATTTTTTCATAATTCCCATGAAATTTTTATATATTTTTGTATCACTCATCACCAATTATCAGAAATTGGTAGCTTTCTCAAGGAAGATGTTAGGGAGTAGTTAGTAGTGAAGCATCCATTGAAAATCCGAAATTATTTGACCATTAGTGTTCTTTAAAATACGTGTTTAGTTTTATGTCAGTAAAACTGAAGTTTTTTTTGATTTTGATACTCAGTATCTTCGTGACTGCTGGTGCTAGTGTCTATATGATGCAGTCCCAAACACCAGTGCCAATTGTTGATAATGTCAATGCTCAACCACAGCAATTGTCAGATGTACAACATTCTCAAGAAATTGTCGCAGACCCAGAACGGGCTGAATATGAAAATATACCATTAGAAAGTATTAATTCTCCGTTACAAGGTAGTGATCCGGCAAAGTTGGCTGTGAATTTCTTGGAAGATTTTACACTGATCAAGGGTAAGCGTCAGGTAGAGGTTGCTTATCCTCAACCAAATCAGGCTGTAGTGATAGTAACTCAAAAAGTGTTAGATAATGGTGTATCTACGGAAAAAAAATATCGTTTGGAGATGAGTACCTTCGGGCGATCGCTTTTATCAAGTTCCCCACCGATTTGGCAAATTGTTTGGGTAGGTTCTCAAATTCAATGATGAGTAATGAGTAATGAGTAATGAGTGTGGTGTGTGGTGTGCTATTAGCGGTAGTGCGAGGTTTAGCCGGTGTGGAGTGTGGAGTGTTATATAAAAAAGACCGCCCACAAGGGGCGGGAGATCAAAGATTTAGTTTGAGACTTCGCAACTTTAATTTATATATCGCCACGAATATCTTCAACAACTCCATCACGGAGAACGATTTCAACTTGCATTTTGCTAATTAAGTTATCGCCCCGTTCTACACGGAAAAAGCCTTCCATTTGGAATTGATTTACTTCTTGATCCAACTCTAGTAATTGTACTTGTTGGAGATTTTGCAGCATTTGGTTTTTCTGCTCTAAAAATTCGGTTTTCTTTTGATTGACTTGCTGTTGAATGTTATCGATTTGTTGGAGGGTTTGGGGGCCTGGTGGCTGGAGACTTTGCTTTTGAATGGCGGCGATCGCTCTTTGTCCTTCAACGTCCAACTGTTGCAATTGCTGATCAAGTTGGTTGATTTGCGCTTGCAGTTGTTGTTGTACTTCCTCTTTCCAGAGGGGTGTAACAATGACTTTAACGTTAACGACGCGCTTCAGAAGCAGGTTAGGGTTGGAGACATCTGTCATAAAAATTTCACGTTCACTCTTGTAGTTTGCAGTGTGGAATTATTAGGCAAACATGGCGGCGATCATATCTTGGTAGCGTTCCATGACAACGTGTCGCCGGATTTTCATTGTTTGTGTCATTAAGCCATTGTCGATAGAAAATGGCTCTAGAATCAGTCTAAACGGCCCTACACGGTCATCTGGGCGATAACCCGGACGATTCTGCACTTCCCGATTCAATTCTTGCCGGAATAAATCCTGGATCATTTTACTCTCCAGGGTAATGGTTTCACCGGATGAAGGAGTTAAATTATCATCCTGGGTGACTAAGGTAAGATTTTGACCCTCAGCCCATTTTTCCAAGGCTTCCAAGTTGGGGACGATCAAAGCACCGATAGAGCGTTGGTCTTGTCCAACTAACATAATCTGATCGATGTAGGGCGATCGCAAGCAGGCATCCTCGATGGGCTGCGGCTCGATATTTTCCCCATTCGTCAAGACAATGGTATCTTTTGCCCTGCCGGTTAGCACTAGGTCATTATATGGTGTTATCCAGCCTAAGTCACCGCTATTAAACCAACCTTCAGCATCAATAACTTTGGCTGTGGCTTCAGGATTTTGGTAATAGCCTTGCATGATTTGTGGCCCTCGCAACAATACCAAGCCTCGTTGCCCATTTCGTAAGGGTTGGCGAGTTTCTGGATCTACAATTTTCACTTCTGTACCGGGTATTGGTTGTCCCGATGAACCTCTTAAATTGTGCCAAGGGCGACGGGCGTTAGTCACGGGGGAAGTTTCTGTTAAACCGTAACCTTGTAAAATTTCTACACCGACAATCTCAAAAAAGTTATCTATATGTCGGGGTAATGCACCACCGCCGCTAATAACGTGTTTGATGCGTCCCCCTGTAGCTTCCCGGACTTTGGCGTAAACTATACGTTCTCCTAGGGCGTGGAAGGGGAAGAAAGCTGATGCTAATATTCTCGCCCCTAAACGTGCCGCAGATGAAACATGAAGATGATCTAAACTTAAACCTTGAGCAATGCGCTTGGCTTTGATATATCTCTCACTTGCACCCAATAAAAAATAGATCAGCCGTTGTTTTTTGGCTGGTTGTTCGCGGAACTGTTTCTGCACACCTTCATGAATAGATTCCCACAGTCGGGGAACAGCTATCATGTAATTGGGTTTGAATTGTTTTAAATCTTTTTTGACGGAACGTAAATTAGTGTAAACTTGCGTACAACCTTGAGACAGCAAGAAATACTCACCACTGCGCTCATAGCTGTGCCAAGTCGGGAGAATACTCAAGGCTATATCCCCTGGTTGGGGTTGTACTACTGTGCCGATGGTTTGGACTTGGTGTAATAAGTTGCCATGAGAAAGCATGACTCCCTTGGGTTTACCTGTAGTTCCAGATGTGTAAATTAGGGTGGCGAGGTTTTGTGAGGTTTGTTTGACTCTGACTAGGGTATGATTACCACCAAGTTCTAGTAATTGGTTATAGTTGAGGGTTTTGATTGTTTCCTCGGCTGATGGTACTTCATCGGAGAGTAAGATTATTAGCCCAATTGGTAAATCGTTGAGGCGATCGCGCAGTTTTTGCAGTGTTTTTAAATCTTCGACTATTAAAACTGTACTACCACTGTGACCTATGATGTATAAGGCTTCTTCCCTTTCTGCCTGGGAACTTCGCACCGCGTCTACTCCCCCGGCGGTAATTATGCCTTGATCGGCAATGAACCAACGAGGACTATTATCGGCTATTAGGGCAATGCGATCGCCTGGTTGTACCCCTAAAGCTTGTAAACCAGCCGCGAATTGCTGAATTTTTTCTGCTAACTGGTTATAAGTAATTTTTACCTCTGGTTGAGCGTGGGGGTTATGCAGTGCCACAATGTTACCAAAATGTTTGGCTGCTAAAGGCCAGATTTCTGAGAGTGAATCTATCTGGCTGTAATCTACCAAACGTTGTAGTGACAAACTTTCTTGCTTACTAATATTGGATAAAAAAGAAGACCTTGGTTGGATGTTTACCATTACATATCACCTCAATATTTAAATCTGTTCTGTCTCAATTGATTCTCTTATTACGTTAGAATATCGCTTCTCTATATCTAAATCACTCACTATGTAGTCAGTTTCGCAACCTTGACATTTGGATTGAGCTAAACTTATGTTAAAGTTAATTTATATAGACCTAAATCAATGGGTATGCTGTGGGGATTCAGAATACACAAGTCAAAACAGATGATTTATCAGGGTTTGGTATGCTTGATAGATTGATCTACCAATGTTGATCATAGGTCTGAGTGTTAAATTCTGACTGCTAAATCCAATTGTGCAACTATCAATAGTGACCACCTACATTATGTTCTGGGGGTGATTACCTATCGGTTTACTAGATGCTTTCTTGCTAACACTGATCAATGTTGTTGCTTGTTTGGCATTACCCAAACTTTTATCATTGATTCTCTCTCCACCACGAAGAAAAAGGCATCACAGATTAGCTAAAGTTGCAAAATTGCAACCAACAAATCAGGGAATTACTAGTTTTCCCTACTGCGCGACTTATCCCTTAACTGGAAATCATTTTTGTAAATTCAGTCCACATTTCTGTGATAAATGTTCTGTGAATTGATGGACTATTGTAAGTAATTTTCTCTGCATGATTCAGGACTGAATGTGTGATGATATCAATTGATTTTAGTTGATAGTTATACCTTGCGATCGCTTCACAATTAAGCTTTGATAGCTAATTTAATGAAGTGTTTTTACAAGGTATTTTTTTATTGATGATCACTGTTTTTAAAAGATCACAATTTACTTAACAAAAATATACATAGAGCAAACTTATGGATACTAGAAGAAAATCAAAATCTGTGATCAATGATGCAACTAGTAATTAATACTAAGATAGAAAATAGCTGAGAAGTTTTGCAAGAGGGGTAAGTCGATGAATTTGATGGATGGTATAATCTTGACTCTGGTAAATACTGCTGTCTGTCTCGTGCTACCAAAACTACTATCATTAATTCTGGCTACAAAAAATCAAGAAGTTGTTTCACCAATTCCCGTGAAGGCATCAGAAGATGAGAATGCTAATGTTTCTAGCTATGTAGATGTGCTGTCTTGATTTAATCAATACAGTGTTAGCTAGGATTTAAGTAGAACGGTGTAAATAATTAAAGGTTTGTAGTGAGGACTTTAGTCCTCTCTTAAGGACTAAAGTCCTTACTACGAACTAAATTCAATTTTTTTACATTACTTTACATAGTTTGGTTTTTTCAAGTCGTTCTACTTAGCTTAAAAATAATTATTAATTCATCCCTGAATTAAAATCTTGGGAATACACACATCTTGCACCTCGGTTAAAAACCGGGTTTCTTGATTCAGAAACCCGGTTTTTTAGGGCTTTTTAGGGGACTATCAAGAATTACCTGTCTACGTATATGAGTAGTCTGACGTTTGCTCCTGCCCATCAACTGGCGCGAATGATTCGTGAGGGTGAAGTTTCTGCCGTTGAAGTTCTCAAAGCTTACTTGGCTCAAATCGCCAAACATAACTCGAAGTTGAATGCTATTTGCACGCTGGATGAGGAAAATGCTTATCTTAGGGCTAGGCTGGCTGATGAGGCTTTAGCTAAAGGCGAAAACTGGGGTGCTTTACATGGTGTTCCGATCACGATTAAAGACATTTTTGAAACAGAGGGATTGCTCACCACCGCAGGCTACATTCCTCTCAAAGACTACGTACCTCAACAAGATGCCACCGTCGTTGCCAGACTTCGGACAGCAGGAGCAGTCATCCTGGGAAAAACAAACATGGCGGAACTGGCTGGCGATTACCAAAGTACAAATTCCCTGTTTCCACGAGTCAATAATCCTTGGAATCTTGACTACACTGCCGGCGGGAGTTCTGGGGGCAGTGCTGCGGCTGTGGCAGCAGGGTTATCGTCATTAGATTTAGGTAACGATATTGCGGGTTCAGTGCGTCAGCCTGCTCACTTCTGCGGCGTGTATGGTTTGAAGCCTACGGATCGCCGCATTTCTACAGCAGGACAAATTCCAGAAGTGCCGGGAATGCCAATGTGTCTGCGGCAAATGATCACAGTGGGTTGTTTTGCGCGATCGCTCGAAGATATCCGGCTATGCTTCTCCTTAATTGCAGGCTCTGATATTCGCCGTCCTGATGTGCCGCCAATTCCGCTTGATCATCCTTCTGGTAAGTCTTTGCAGAATCTCAAAATTGCTTGGCTCGATGAATGGGTAGAAGTTCCTGTTGCGTCTGAAATTCGAGTGGCGATGAGTGCGATCGCACAAACCTTGACTCAAGCAGGTGTCCAAATTGAACGCTGGCTTCCTAAAAACTTTGATCTATCAAAAACACTGAACCTCTACGGGCGGATGGCTGCATACATCAACATTTACGCTCAACCCGTAGATCGATATAACTTGCGTCGCAGTTGGCAGCAAATTTTTCGCACCGCTACCCAAGGGCAAAAAGAACTCCGCAAATTGGGGGATTTTAGCCGCCTTCTACCAGAACTGTTGAACCCACGTCTGAAAGGATATTTTGAGGTACTTACCGAGCGCGATGGTTTCACTGCCCAAATGGATGAGGCATTAGAACCGTGGGATGCGTGGCTCACTCCTGTTGCTGCCACCCCTGCCTTTACCCATCGTCCCGCTTGGAGTGCGATTGACATTGATGGCCGATCCTACCCTCATGCCGTGGCAAACGGAGCTTACACCATGCCATTTAATCTGAGTGGACATCCTGTGGTAGTGATTCCGATTGGACACACTCAAAATGGTTTACCAATAGGAATGCAAGTTGTTGGCAAACGATGGCGTGAAATGGAATTATTAGCGATCGCTCAGGAACTTGATAAAGTAATTAATGCTTTCCGAAACCCGTCTGAAATTATTTAATATCGTGTTCGGTTAAAGACTTATAATTAAGACTGCAAGGGGGCAGGGGGCAGGGGAGACAAGGGAGCAGGGGAGCAGGGGGCAGGGGAGCAGAGGCAGAAAAACTCTTGAATTTTGAATTTTGTAGGCGCAAGCCTTCCCGCAGGGTATTTTGAATTTTGAATTGATATGCCCAATGCCCAATGCCCAATGCCCTAATTACGAATTATTCCGATTTTGCCGTCGCCACTTTTCTCTAACTAAGCGAATCTCACTAAAAGTATAACTATCACCCAATTGTTCTTTAATGGGTGTTAAAGCAATATCACCCAGCACTTCTAAAACTTGCCAAATCTTTTGTTGATGTTCTAGAGGGACTAATTGATTTAAATCTACAGGTTGATTTTTGGCAATGAGTTTTTCTAAGTGACTGGCAATAGTAGCAGGACTGAGATTGCGTTTTTGGGCAATTTGAGCAATATTTAAACCTTGTTGATGTAACTGTAATGTTTGCAATTCACTGCTAGAAACTAAACTCGATGAAAATGTAGAATCTAGAGATTGATCTGTTGAACTTTGTTCTTGACGATAGGCGCGAATTTCTGCAAGAAACCTATCACCATATTGAGCTAGTTTGTGACTACCTACGCCAGAGAGTTTACCAAATTCAGCCAGATTTTTTGGCTGTACTTGCGCCATTAATTTCAAAGTGGAATCATGGAAGACTACATAAGGCGGAACAGACTGTTCATCAGCTAATTGTTTACGCAGCGATCGCAATCTGTGTAATAATGCTTCTGCAACTTCGGCTTTGCCATTATCTTTGACTACACTTACCTTCTGCACCACGGGAACAGATAGCATTACTTGCCGTTGTCGGCGCATGACTTCCCAGCTTAAGGCGTTTAATTTCAGTACAGAATAGCCGTCGGTAGTTTGTTCTAATAAACCTTGATGTAATAGCGATCGCCCTAACATTCGCCATTCATCTACGCTTCTATCTTTACCTATACCGTAGGTGGAAAGTTTGTTATGTTCGTATTGGATGATTTTATCTTTTTTTGCCCCCCGCAACACATCAATAATGTGTAACATCCCAAATCTTTCTTTACAACGTGCCACACAAGATAAAAACTTCATGGCTTCAATTGTCCAATCTTCTAAAGGTTTGGGATAGCGGCAGTTATCGCAGTTACCACAATTACCAGCAAAGCGTTCTCCAAAATAACCTAGTTGAATTGTACGACGGCAATCTGTCCCTTCAGCATAATCTATCATCTGCCGGAGTTGTTGCCGAGCAATTAACTGTTCTTGCGGCTCAGTTTTTTGTTCAATGCTCCATTCAATGGTTTTAATATCAGCAAAACTGAAAAATATTGTACACCTGGAAGGTTCGCCATCTCTGCCTGCCCTGCCTGATTCTTGATAGTAACTTTCTAGATTCCGGGGAATATCAAAGTGAACTACTAACCGCACATCAGGTTTATTAATTCCCATCCCAAAGGCGATAGTTGCTACCATTACCCGCACATCATCCCGAATAAATCTTGTTTGATTTTTACTGCGTTCTTGATCGGGTAATCCGGCATGATAAGGTAAAACCGAAATTTTATCATTTTGCAGTTTAAAAGTGAGTTCTTCGACTTTTTTACGAGTTAAACAATAAATAATAACTGCACCTTCCGTATCTCGAATTAATTCTAATAATTCGGCGTAAGCTTGTTTAGTTTTAGGGCGGACTTCGTAATAAAGATTTTGGCGATTAAAACTCGCAATGTGAATACTTGGCTGTTTTAAGCCTAATTGTTGAATGATATCAGCCCGGACGCGATCTGTAGCGGTGGCAGTCAGGGCAAGAGTGGGGACATTGGGGTAACGCTGGCGCAGAGATTTTAATTGGCGATATTCCGGCCGAAAATCGTGTCCCCATTCCGAAACGCAATGAGCTTCATCAATAGCAAAGATAGAAATCCCGATTTTTTCGTGTACTAAATCGATAAAGGGGAGAAATCTTTCACTCAAAAGACGTTCAGGAGCGACGTAGAGTAATCTTACCTTACCGTTAAGGATGGCATCTTCCCGCGATCGCACCTGATACGGATTTAAACTACTATTGAGGAATGTAGCCGAAATGTTATTATTTCGCAGTGCTTCTACTTGGTCTTGCATCAAAGCAATCAACGGTGATACCACCACAGTTAGTCCTGATTTCATCAGTGCAGGTAACTGAAAGCACAGAGACTTTCCCCCACCCGTAGGCATTACCACCATCAAATCCCGATTTTGTAGTGCGTCTTCGATAATTTGCCGTTGCCCAGGACGGAAATGTTCATAACCGAAGTGATATTTTAACGCCTGTTCGAGATGGGGATACTGAAGCATAGCGATCGCTGTGATGATTGCTTTCTGCGTAGGTAGTTACGAGGATACCAGGATTTTAACAAAGTCAACAAGAAGGGTGTAGGGGCTTTGAATTGTTAATCATCCTGGGGAGCTAATTAAATCCTTTTGCTGTTGATAGCGTTGTTTAAATAGTTGTTGCTGTTTTTTATGATCTACAATTGGCTCAGGATAACCCACCCCATGACGTTCTAAGGGGGTAATTTTACCTGTAACTAAATATTCCGTATCTATAGAACTTAACTCTGGCAACCACATACGTATATACTCGCCATCAGGATCGAATTTTTGCGCCTGACTAGCTGGGTTAAAAATCCGCAGGGGTTTAGCATCCATCCCACTAGAAGCACTCCATTGCCAACCGCCATTATTAGCAGATAAATCTCCATCAATGAGTTTCTGCATAAAGTATTTTTCACCCCACTGAGGATTAATTAATAAATCTTTGGTGAGGAAACTAGCAACAATCATCCGACAACGGTTGTGCATCCAACCAATTTCATTTAACTGGCGCATGGCTGCATCTACAATGGGGTAGCCTGTTCTACCTTCACACCAAGCTTGAAAATATTCTAAGTTATTTTCCCAAGGGAAAGTTTTAAAAGCATCACGGTAAGCACCATCTGCCAGCTGAGGAAAGTGATACATAGCGTGTTGATAAAATTCTCGCCAAGCTAGTTCTTGTTGCCAAGTACGGATACTTGCAGTAGCTTCTTCGCTGGTGTAATTTTCTAAAGCTTCTAGGGTAGCTTGCCAAACTGTGCGAATCCCAATTACACCAAATTTTAAGGCAGCACTGAGTTGTGATGTGCCATCAATGGCGGGAAAGTTACGCTGTTCTTGATATTCTGTAATTGTTTTGGCGGTAAATTTCTCCAACTTTTCCTGGGCGGCTGCTTCCCCTGGGGAAATAATTAAATCTGCATCCCAAACAAATCCTAAATCTTTAGCAGTGGGTAAGGCTATGACTCCAGCTTGTTCGGCAAGTGCTTGTTCTGCCGGAGTGAGTCCGCAGGCATTTTCCAGAGTTTTGACTGGTTTAGCCTTGGGTTTGCTAATCCAATTTTTCCAGAAGGGAGTGTACACAGTGTAAGGTGTATTGCTTCCTGAGTAAATTGCTGCCGGGGAATGGAGAATTTGATCCCAATTGTCCGGGAGAAATTTTATCCCTTTAGCTGTTAAAGTTTCTATGATATTGCGATCACGTGTTTGTGAATAAGGTTCTACATCCCAATTCCAAAACACTGCTTTAGCTTGTAACGTCTCAGCTAAATCAGGAATCATCTTTACAGGATCACCACGCAAAATCAATAACTGACTTCCCGCCTGTGCATATGCCTCTTGTAATGCTTGCAAACAACCAATCATGTAAGTAACTCTAGCTGGTGCAACATCATCCCGTTCTAGAATATTCGCATCCAGGCAAAATACACCCACCACTTTCGCAGTTTGTTCCCTTGCTAAAGCTAATCCAGTATTATCCCCAAGGCGTAAATCACGACGATGCCAAAATAAAATTAAGTCAGACATTTGAGAATTTTATATAGTTGATTTGTACTAGTGTAAACTGGATTGCATTCTAAATTTTGTTAAACTCCTCCCCTGTCTCCCTTGTCTCCCTTGTCTCCCTTGTCTCCCTTTTCCCCCTGCCCCCTGCCTCTTGCCCCCTGCCCCCTGCCCCCTGCCCCCTGCGATATTAATATAAAGATGTGAATCGTGCCTACTTCGGTGATAGGCTATCTGCGTGAGGAGTGTCGAGGTATTGAAAATGAATAAATTGCGGGTGGGACTGTTGTTTGGTGGGCGTTCTGGGGAACATGAAGTTTCTATTAGTTCCGCACGGGCGATCGCAAAAGCTTTAAGTGCGGCAGAAAATGCTAATAAGTATGAAATACTCCCTTTTTATATCGAAAAAAATGGACGTTGGTTAGCAGGAGAAGCCCCCCAAAAAGTTTTGGAATCTGGTTTACCTCTGTTAGATGCTCCAGATGCACTGACAGTTAACAACATACCACCCCTAGAGCGTTGGCAATCACCCCCTCAAGTCGCAGAAGTTGATGTGTGGTTTCCCATTCTGCACGGGCCGAATGGCGAAGATGGCACAATTCAGGGATTATTAACTTTAATGCAAGTTCCCTTTGTTGGTTCTGGGGTGTTGGGTTCAGCATTGGGAATGGATAAAATAGCCATGAAAATGGCCTTTGAGCAAGCAGGTATCCCCCAAGTAAAATATAAAGCCGTCACTAGAGCGCAAGTATGGTCAAATCCTTGCGTTTTTCCCAAATTATGTGATGAAATTGAGGCCGAACTAGGTTATCCTTGTTTTGTCAAACCTGCAAACCTTGGCTCATCGGTAGGGATTAGCAAAGTGCGATCGCGCCAAGAATTAGAAGCAGCGTTAGATAATGCCGCCAGTTACGACCGCAGAATTATTGTAGAAGCCGGAGTTACTGCTAGAGAGGTAGAGTGTGCCGTTTTAGGTAATGATCAAGCCCAAGCCTCTATCGTAGGAGAGATTACGTTTAACAGCGATTTTTACGATTATGAAACCAAATATACCCAAGGGCAAGCAGATTTACTGATTCCCGCCCCAATTCCCGACAACATCAGCCAGAAAATTCAAGAATTAGCAATACAAGCCTTTGCCGCCGTTGATGCAGCTGGTTTAGCCAGAGTAGATTTTTTCTACATAGAAGCCACTCAAGAAGTCTTGATTAACGAGATTAACACCCTACCAGGTTTCACAGCTACCAGTATGTATCCCCAACTGTGGGCGCATAGTGGCATTACGTTTCCAGAATTAGTCAATCGCTTAGTCGAGTTGGCATTAGAACGACATAGTAACGTTGGAAAATAATCGGGCATGGGGCATTGGGCATTGGGCATGGGGAATGGGGCATTGGGCATTGGGCAATAGGACGCTTGTTAAGCTGAAACCTTGTCAGGGCAGGGTGTGGGAGGTGTGGGATGGTGGAGAATAAATCTTTCCCCCCACACTCCCCTCTCTCCCCACACTCCCCCTGCTCCCTTGTCTCCCTTGTCTCCCTTGTCTCCCTTGTCTTCCCCTACCCCCTGCTCCCCTGCCCCCTGCTCCCCTGCCCCCTGCCCCCTACCTCCTCCACACCCCGCCCCATTTTGTAGCCAAAATGGCAAAAAAAAGCTACTACAATCTCAAAATCGCCTACGGATACCTCATAGCTTGCCCGTTTAGTACAATCGATGCACTAGAGGGGAAAAAAATCTGTAATTGATCATGAAAAACAGTCAAACCTTACAGCATAAGCTAACCCAGGTAAAAACAACCAAAGTAGAGCTAAAAAAACCTAACTCAAATATGTTCTTGGTTCTGCTGACGCGTCATCCGTTGCTGTTATTGATGGGGTTGTTAGTAACCTGTCTTGGATCTGCTACCCTTGCAGTGTACAACCTACTCCATGTCAGTGATGTGGAACAGACACCATCAGAATCAATTCCGGCTGTGGTGGAAGCACCGATAACTACTAAGCCTGATGTTAGTAACCCCATCCCATTATGGATGATTATAGCGATCGCTTTTAGCTGTGCTAGTGGTTGCTGGGTGATTCTTCGCTTAGTTAACCTACCTAAAAAACCTGCAAAAGTTGCCATTACTCGGACTTCATCACCACGCACCCGCCGCACAAGAGTGGTAAAACCCAGAGTAAAGCCTCAACGAGTTTTTACTCCAATACAACCCTTGCAACCACTCGCCTCCATTGCATCTAGCAAAAAACCTGTGATGACTGTTCTACCACCAGAACACAAGCATCCCATAGATAGAAATAAGGAATCTTTAGCTACTTTAGTCGATTGGCGTAAACATAATTCTTTATCGGCTTTGTTGCAAAAGTATTAACTATACTTTTTGTGGTGATGTAGGCCAAAAACTTCGAGAAAATAAATTATCTAACTTATCGAGATTATATTTTTCTCTATTCCGTCGTCTCCTGCCCCCTGCGAACACCCGACTTTAGCGGGAAACTTGGTAGCCTCGCATCTTTAGATCGAGGTGGAAAAGTGACTTGTGCAACTTTAGTTGCAGTCAAAAAAAATGGTAAAATAACAGAGTGAGTAAGGTAATACTCCTGCACGTTGAAGCTTCTTAGTACGGCGAACTCCCGGCATCTTCGGAATCGCATTGAGTCGATATCCCAAGAATGTAAGTAATGGCAAGTAGCTGAGTGTACCGCAACATTGGCTTAGTGGAGAACCCCGGAAAGCATTTAATTAATTGAATAACGTAGCTGCAAGACTCATGGGTGTCGTATGTTCAGTGATGTCGAGCAGGTAGTGGGACTTTTGACTGTCCCTTCTAAGTGCTTCTTGGAGAATCCCCCGACTTTTTGCTTAAACGAGCGTAGCGAAGTTTAAGCGGTCGGGGGAGTGTCAAAACAATGGCATATTTTTTTATTGCCAACCCCTTAACCCACCCTATTCAATTTTCAATTTTGTCGGTCTAGGCTATACTCCTCCTTTGATACTATTTTTGGTAATTTCCTGTTAATGAGGAAAATTCCTCGAATACACATTAGATACATTTAAATCCCGGAGGAGTGAAATGGCACTAAGTGATGGACTCTCAGACGCTAACAAAAAAGCTATGGTTGTTGATGAATGCTGCAAGATGATAGATTCCCAACTTGCAGCTAAGTCCGGTATTAGTGGTATAGCCTTAAAAACTGCCTTTGCCGCCCTCAAAGGAATCAAACCAGGCTATATTCCTTATGTGGTGGAACAGTTGCTACCCTCTTGCTTGAGTGCAATTGATCCTATCTGGAGTGAGGGTATGCAAAACGGCGATCCTGTTGCACATTTAGTTTCTAGTCGTTCTCGCACAGCAGACGCACTACTTAGTATCACTGATACTAGAGTCAAAAGTAGCACTCGCCCAATTGTACGGGGAACTTATGAAAAACTCCGTGGTTCGGCTAAACAGCACGTAGAAGAAGCTGTACCAGATTTAGCTAAGGTGATTGAAAATTATACTAAAGCCTAAAAATAATTGCTAATTCGTAATGGACTTCGTCCCGCTACGCTAACGTAATTCGTAATACCGCTACGCGGAAGCAAGGTACGTAATTACGAGACGTAGTAGACGTAGGGTGTGTGACGCTGCGAAAGTGTTTAAATGTGGTCATCAGACTGATAGCGTCACGCACCAAGCATTAATTGTGACACTTGCGTAAGTTATGAACAATTCTTCAAAATTTAGCAACACATCCAAACTCTGAAACCTTTGTAAAATAACAAAGTATTTGATTTACCCGTTCAACAAAAATGGTAGGTTGGGAAGCCACCGCCTTGGACGGATTTTCCGGTTTGGGGAAGTCGCGTTTGACGTAAGCAAACCCAACCTACCATAACTAATCATTACAAAAGTTATCTACTCTAATATCCCGCCAAATATCAGACACTTGCCATCCAGAGTTCCCTACAGATTGAATTACAGGATATTCCTGGCGGGGAATATAGTATGGTTCTTTTGCTTGAATATAAAAATTTGGTTTTTCCTCAACTATCGGTTCTGGAACACCAAGATCATCAGCTTGAAGATTCGTCTCTTCAGCTTCTTCCATCATTTTCATTTTCTCCATGAGGAGTTTTTCTGATTTTTTGATAAGTCTTATATCCATTTGGTTACTCAGTTGAAAAGATTGACAGAAAAAAGAGAATCTAAATGCTGATTCTTGGAGAGATAATCAAGTTCTTCAAGAATCGTGATATAGATCCGTAAGAAAGTGTTATGAACTTAGTGTTGAAAAAATTACCCAAGGAAATCTAGGATACAGCAAATTTATCCAAAATAGGTAGTGTTATCTCCAAAAATTTTAAATTAAAGATAAAGAATTACAACAAACTTGCATCTACTAGAAGAAGTATTTTAACGCTATGGTATCTCAGACGATTTGCAATGACTGTGCTTTTCATGTTGAGGGAGAAGACACAATAGAGTGTATTCACCCTGATGAAAATGGGGTGAACTGTTCTACTGTGATCTTTTGCAGTTCATTTGAGCCAGCAAAGGAAATTGACAGTCCTTGTGTGTCGTTTGGTAATGATGAACCAGACTAATTCACTAAATGACATCTCTACAATAGAACAGCAGTCTTTTGTAGCCAGGGGCGAACTATGCTGGAACATGATGTGATTATTGTTGGGGGTGGCTTGGCGGGATGTCGTGCGGCTGTGGAAATTGCCCGGACTGATCCTAGTTTAAATGTAGCAGTGGTGGCGAAAACCCATCCCATTCGTTCACACTCGGTTGCTGCTCAAGGGGGTATTGCAGCGACATTAAAAAATGTGGATTCTACTGATAGTTGGGAAGCCCATGCTTTTGATACTGTCAAAGGTTCTGATTATCTAGCAGACCAAGACGCAGTAGCAATTCTCACCCAAGAAGCACCGGATGTAGTGATTGATTTGGAACATATGGGGGTTTTGTTCTCCCGTTTAAATGATGGTCGAATTGCACAACGGGCTTTTGGGGGACATTCTCACAACCGCACCTGTTACGCCGCAGATAAAACCGGACACGCCATTTTACATGAGTTGGTGAATAATTTGCGGCGTTATGGTGTGCATATATATCAAGAATGGTATGTGATGCGCCTGATTTTGGTAGAGAATGAAGCCAAAGGTTTGGTGATGTATAGCCTGCTAGATGGGCAGATTGAGGTAGTACGGGCTAAGGCGGTGATGTTTGCCACGGGGGGTTATGGTCGCGTTTATAACACCACATCTAATGATTACGCTTCTACCGGTGATGGTTTAGCGATGACGGCACTGGCGGGTTTACCTCTAGAAGATATGGAGTTTGTGCAGTTTCATCCTACTGGTTTGTATCCGGTGGGGGTGCTGATTTCGGAAGCAGTACGGGGAGAAGGAGCGTATCTAATTAACTCGGAAGGCGATCGCTTTATGGCGAATTATGCCCCCAGTCGCATGGAATTAGCCCCCCGTGACATTACTTCACGAGCGATCGCCTACGAAATTCGCGCCGGACGTGGTATAAATCCTGATGGTAGTGCTGGCGGCTCTTATGTCTATCTAGATTTGCGCCACATGGGCAAAGAAAAAATTATGAGTCGCGTCCCCTTCTGTTGGGAAGAAGCACACCGTTTAGTCGGGGTAGATGCAGTTACTCAACCGATGCCAGTGCGTCCGACTATTCACTATTGCATGGGTGGGATTCCTGTCAATATTGATGGCAGAGTCCGCAGTCACGGCGATAGTTTTGTAGAAGGTTTCTTTGCGGCTGGTGAGACAGCTTGTGTTTCTGTCCACGGTGCAAACCGCTTGGGGAGTAATTCCCTATTAGAGTGTGTAGTTTATGGTAAACGGACTGGGGCGGCGATCGCTCAATATGTGCAGAAACGTAAACTACCCACCATAGATGAGCAAAGTTATATCACACAAGCCCAACAAGAAATTCAAGCCTTAATGGCACAGCCGGGAAAATATCGTATTAACCAAGTCCGCCAAGAATTTCAAGATTGTATGACTGAATTTTGTGGTGTTTTCCGCACTGAGGAATTAATGCGTCAAGGATGGCAAAAAATTACAGATATACAACAAAAATATAGTCAAATTTATTTAGATGACAAAGGTAGTTGTTGGAACACAGAACTGATAGAAGCTTTAGAGTTACAAAGTTTAATGGTAGTGGGACAAACTATCTTAGCCTCAGCTATCAATCGTCAAGAAAGTCGCGGCGCACATTTCCGCGAAGATTACCCCCAGCGTGATGATGCCAATTTTCTCAAACACACAATGGCTTACTATTCACCCACAGGGATTGATATTCAATATCGCCCAGTGGCAGTGACGATGTTTGAGCCACGGGAAAGGAAGTATTAGGGACTGCTGATTTTTAGGCAAGGGGGCAGGGGGCAGGGGGCAGGGGGCAGGGGGCAGGGGGCAGGGGGCAGGGGGCAGGGGGCAGGGGGCAGGGGGCAGGGTGTAGGGGGTAAGGATTTTTTGTACTGCAAAACTCCCCTCTCCTTGCAGGGGAGGGGTTGGGGGAGGGGTTCTTCTAGGAAGACTGAATTGTTCTAGTAGTACACAGTCAACAGTCAACAATAAATGTTAACTGTTGACTGATGGAATTATTTAGCCTGAGACTTTTCTGCCATCACCATGTTAGCGGCTACTTTACCATTTTTACCGTTGGTATGATGAGTATGGCCGTTGTTGCGTCGGGGTTGAATTACGCCATAACCGCCATGATTGCGTTCATAAATGACGTTGATTTCACCTGTTTCAGCATTGTGGAACATATAAAAATCATGTCCTACCAATTGCAGTTGCTCTAAAGCCTCTGCAACCGTCATCGGTGGCATAGAAAAGTATTTAGTCCGAACAACTTCTTGGGGGAGTTCAGGAGTGCGATCGCCAATTAAATCTGCAACTACTGGTTGTGGTACAACTACTTCATTAGTTGGTTGA
This sequence comes from Aliinostoc maniaoense, assembly GCF_058172895.1. Lineage (NCBI taxonomy): Bacteria > Bacillati > Cyanobacteriota > Cyanophyceae > Nostocales > Nodulariaceae > Aliinostoc > Aliinostoc maniaoense. Next base: position 2,452,134 of record NZ_CP187952.1, read on the forward strand.
GCTTGAGTTTTCTTATCTTGTTTTCTTTCTTTATATTTACGCAGTTGTCTGGCAATTTTATCTGCAACTAAATCAATGCTCGCGTATAAGTTTTCGCTGCTTTCCTCGGCGCGGATGACACTACCATTTGCATAGATAGTGACTTCAGCCGCTTGTTTAGGGTTAATTCGGGGATTGCGAGCTACGCTAAGGTGGACATCCACTTCGTTGGTGATGTTCTGAAAGTGACTAACTGCTTTTTCAATTTTTTGATGCACATATTCTCGAATAGCATCGGTAATTTCAATATTTTTGCCGTGGATGACAAGCTTCATGTAAACTCTCCCGCTCGATAGCTCAATATTTAATGTGATGTTGTCTTTGTATGAAAAGAGATTGCGGTAAGTTATGCTACTGCACCAACACCTTTTTTGATAGTTTTTTAGCCTGTTTTCTCACAATTTTTTGCATCTATTATAGCTATTACCCCTGTGATTTGTGCGATCGCTCTAACTGATTGCCAGACAATTAGATACTCGCTCTGTTTTCTCAATTAAGGTAGTCTGATCAATAACTGTTTTGACTACCTTGCTCATTAAAACAAACGTTACATAACTGATAGTAGTTACTTCTGGTTGTTTTTTTGGGGTACACACGTCCTTCAGATGTAAACAAATTATGAGATTCATCAGCCAGTGGTTTCTTGCTTCTTCTCTTGGCGTGATGCTGATTGTAGAGAAATCCTCCCAACACCTTTGTGTTTATATATTCAAACTAGCACTTTGTTTTTCCCAGAGATGATTCCCTTGATGTTCCTTTAAAATCCTTTGCATAGCTTGACAATTGTTGATCAATTTCCCGGAAGTTGAAATATATTTAGTGGTTAACTCAGTTGATTTTTGCCATGAACCGTAGTAAAGCAGCTAACATAAACTCTTGTTTGTTGTACAACAAAGGGTTAACACCCTACTTAGAGGCACATCAGTGGCAGAAATCGCTACTTACAGAGCGGATTCACAATCCCCATCTAGATGACGTGTTAATCTTGCTAGAACATCCCCCTGTCTACACTTTAGGACAAGGCAGTAATTCCGAATTTATCAAATTTGACCCAACCCAGAATCAGTTTGAAGTACACAGAACCGAACGTGGCGGTGAAGTTACTTACCACTGTCCCGGCCAATTGGTAGGGTATCCGATTTTCAATTTACAACGTTATTGTAAAGATTTACATTGGTACTTGCGGCAATTAGAAGCGGTGATCATTCGGGTTTTAGCGGTTTATGGTTTAAAAGGCGATCGCATCCCCTCTTTAACTGGGGTATGGTTAGAAGGACGCAAAGTGGCAGCAATTGGGATTAAAGTCAGCCGTTGGGTGACTATGCACGGTTTTGCTTTAAATGTCTGTCCCGATATGACAGGCTTTAGCCGCATTGTTCCCTGCGGTATTGCAGATAAACCTGTAGGCAGTTTAGCCGAATGGATTCCAGGAATCACCTGTGAAGAAGTACGTATCCATGTTGCTCAAGCTTTTACAGAAGTGTTTGGTATAGAATTTACCGACCCAATTGTTAAATAAATATACTGATTCCAGGAGATTTGGCTGTAATTATGTAATAGGTGCATTAACAATTCAAAATTCAAAATTCAAAATTAAAGACAGTTGGAGTTAGGGATTTAAACCCCAACTCAACTGATACTAAGTGTAGACGTACGGGTCTTATACCCTTGAATTTACGATAAAGTCACAAGTAGAAAGATGTGGCAATTACCAGGAAATTGCTATTTACTTGTGATTTCAGTTGTACAAGTTAAAATATGATTGTCTGGCAGCCTCGCAATTAGATTTTTTGTATAAGTTGACTCAAATTCCACCTGTGACATATCCAAACACTCCACAGACTTACGCCCCAGTGTTGACATCTCTGAGAGAAAGAGACTGGAAAATTCTCATTGACTTGTTTGAAAGACATGATAGCGATGAAATTGAAGCTGACATCAACACTAATCTACTGTTAAGGATGCCTGAACCATGTTGGGAAGACGATCCCTTTGAATTTTTGCGGGAATATCTTTAAACAGTTATCAGTCATCAGTTATCAGTCCAACACTCACAAGGTAAATATCATATGAGCTTCGATTTTAGGCGTTGGCTGTACTGGTGTCTAGTAATTGGTTTGAGTTGTGTTTTACTCTCTGGTTGTAGTGGAAATCTCAGCAGCGATAAAACTTTACGAGTCGCCACTGAACCAGCCTTTCCACCCTTTGAGTTCCAAGGAAAAGCAGGGGAATTACAGGGGTTTTCGATAGATTTAATGAATGCGATTGCTTCCAGCACGCCAGGGGCGAACGCTAACTCTGCTAACTTTAAAATTAACTTCCAAAGTCTGCCGTTTGATGGTATAATACCAGCCTTGCAAGCCAAAACCGTAGATGCGGCTATTAGTTCCATTACTATCACCGCCGAACGCGCCAAGACTGTGGCTTTCTCTCGTCCTTATTTTAAAGCCGGGTTAGCGATCGCTATTCGGGAAAATAACCCTAATATTACAGGTTTTGACAGTCTCAACAATAAAAAAATTGCCGTCCAAATTGGCACAACTGGCGCAGCCAAAGCTAAAAGTATCCCAGGCGCAGAAATTCGCAGTTTTGATTCTGCACCTTTAGCTTTACAAGAATTACTTAATGGCAATGTCGATGCAGTTATTAATGATGCACCAGTAACTTTATATGCCATTAATACAGGCAATCTCAAAGGTATTAAAGTTGTAGAACAATTACTTACAGAGGAATATTATGGCATTGCCACCGCCCAAAATTCCCCGAATTTATCACTCATTAACAACGGACTAGATAGAATATTACAAAACGGCACTTATAGCCAAATTTACCAAAAATGGTTTAAAGTTACTCCACCACAATTACCAGATAAATCACCCTTTGAGAATCAAAGTAACACAGGTAAAGGAGGAATATTTGCATCAATCAATTTAATTTTGCAAGCTTTACCAACTTTATTGCAAGGCGCATTAATCACCTTACAACTAACAATGATTTCTGTAGTTTTGGGTTTAATTGCAGGTTCATTAATTGGAATCGTGCGCCTCTCTAAAATTACTCCTGTACGCTGGTTAGCCAGAGCTTATGTTGACTTTTTTCGCGGTACTCCTCTACTCGTGCAGATTTTTATGATTTATTTTGGCATCCCAGCCATTGCTCAAGAACTCAACTTAACTTTCACATTTGATCGTTTAGTAGCTGGGGTAATTGCCTTAAGTTTAAATTGTGCAGCTTACATTGCCGAAATTGTCCGCGCTGGTATTCAATCCATTGAACCAGGACAAGCAGAAGCCGCTAAATCATTAGGCTTAAATCCTATATTAACCATGCGTTTAGTAATTTTTCCTCAAGCATTTCGGCGGATGTTACCAGCTTTAGGAAATGAGTTTATTAGTTTATTAAAAGACACAAGTTTAGTAGCAGTGATTGGGTTTGAAGAATTATTTCGTAAAGGGCAATTAATTGTAGCTGATAATTATCGCGCCTTTGAAATTTATGCAGCAGTTGCCATAGTTTACCTATGTTTAACACTGCTTTCTTCCCAAGCCTTTAGTCGCCTAGAAACATGGTTAAATCCCACCCATTCAGGTAAGTTTCCTCCAGTAACCGCGTCTAAATTAGATCATAAACAAGATTAATGCTTTATGTTCTTTACAAGAGTTTAGTATATAATATAATCACAGCTATTTTCTCTTACTAAAACTGCGATACTCCCAAGGATTAATAAATTTAGCATCGCCCCAAATACCAATGTTCTGCTGTTGTGCTTGAGCTTCTGCTTGCTGCACTAAATCTTTACTGGGACACTTATTTAAATAGGGACGATAAACCTTAGCTAACCCTTCTTTTAACAAGATTTCTTGGACAAAAGTACCATCTCTTAATCGTACCTCAGCCACTTTGCGCCCATAATGATCGCTATCTGTAATCGTCAGTGTAACGCGATCGCCACTTTGTTTCACCAACTGCGCTAATCTAGTTTGTGCTTTCGTACCCCAATTAAATTGATTGCGATCGCTAGCTCTCTTACTAGCTTGCTCTTTGCGAGAATGAGGTATTTCCGGCGCATCCATACAAGCAAAGCGCACCGTAAATTTATTACCCTGAGCATCTTTCACTACTAAAGTGTCACCATCACTCACCCGCTCAACCAAGTCACCAGAAACGCCAAACAATTGATCACAACCCATCACACCCATAACCATGAATGCTGCACTCAATAAAATTAGTAAATTTTTGTGTAATTTATTCATAAGTAAATAGTCAATAGTCAATAGTCATCAGTTTTTCTCCTCTACTTCCCCCACTTCCCACACTCCCCCTGCCCCCTGCTCCCTGCCCCAGTCGCCTATAATACTAGTTAGTTATTCAATTATTTTGGCACTGAATATTGCATCTGCCTATGCCGAAAACTAAGTCATCTCAGACTGATTCAGATATATTTGCGGCGGTTGCTGAGTATTTCAAGATGCTATCGGAAGCTAGCCGACTGCAAATTTTGGCGTGTCTTAAATCAGGGCCTATGAATGTGATGGAACTTACGGAAGCTACAGGCTTAGGACAAGCAAATTTATCTAAGCACTTGAAGGTATTAACCCAGGCGGGAATTGTCACTCGTCAACCAAAAGGGACTAGTGCTTTTTATGAGATTGCTGATCCGATGATTTTTGATCTATGTGAATTAGTATGCGATCGCATTAGCGAAAGAATCCTACAACAAGCCGAAAATCTCAAGGCTTTGCAGAATACAAAAACATTTTTTTAAGTAAGTAGAACGGCGTGAATAATTCAAGGTTTGTAGTAGGGACTTTAGTCCTCTCTTAAGGGCTAAAGCCCTTACTACAAGCTAATTTAATTAAATTTTACATTACTTAATGTAGTTTGTTTTTTTCTCGCCGACTTACTTAAGGGAGGCAAAAAGCGGTGTGGATTTTCCTCCCTACCGAACTTCAGAGCTGCGGCTTCCGCCGTTCTGAGTTCTCGCTTGATTGCCGTTGTGTGACACTGCCAAAGTATTTGAACGTAGTCATAAGGGACTTCCAGAAAATAAACTATCCAATTTATTTTCTTCAAAAAAACTGTCTTTCCCCCTGCTCCCTGCCCCCTTGCCATCAACGCGATAGTATATTTTTTTAATTGGAAGTCCCTAAAAGATTGTTTGGGTAATCCGTTAGGCATGGGATACCCCCATGCCCTATGCTTATTTACGAATTGGTGTCCCACAGGGATAAGTTGCTACCTCTGCATCTGTGGCAACTTTTTCTGTTGGTTTATCTTTTGCTGCTAAATAATCAGTGCGGAGTGTATCTAATAATCTTGGTAACTGATCATACAACCGCTTGAGGGGACGGGGTTGGCATTGCTTGAGAACATAAGCTGTCAGCAAAGGTAGGGCTATTGTGCTGTCAGTGTAACAAACAATCGTACTTGGTAATTCGTCTGGGTCAATTTTACCCCAACTCACAGCCTCAGCAGGTGTAGCTCCCGATAAACCGCCAGTGTCAGGACGGGCATCGGTAAACTGGACAAAGAAATCATGTCCCCGTTCTTCTAATCCCAAGACCTCGTGAATTTGCGGTTGAGTTTGTAGCAAAAAGTTCTTTGGACTACCACCACCAAGAATTACCGCCGCACTTTTACCTTCTCCTTCTCTGGCATTGTAGGCGATCGCAGCTGTTTCGTTAACATCAATAGCTGGATCTAATACTAACTGTGAACCTTCCAACGCTAACGCCGCCACATTCATCCCAATGGAACTATCACCAGGAGAAGATGTATATATAGGTACGCCGCACTCATAAGCCGTAGCTAGTAAGCAGGAATGCTTAACGTCCAATTGCTTTTCTACTTCCCGCACATATTTACCCAGCAAATAATGAAACTCCGCCGTACCCATACGCTTTTGGAAAGGTTCAGCTTGCAGGATGCGGCGGATAAATGCGTCAGTTTCTAGCAACACATCATAACCGAAGACAATATCATAAATTCTGATTGTGCCTTCCTCACGCAGTTTCACATCATCTAAAAATGGATTTCCTGCAAACAACTCAAAACCCAAACCATAGTGCATATCATGGTAAAGATTTGCACCAGTGCTAATCATCCAGTCAATAAAGCCATGACGAATTAGCGGTGCTAATGCAGACACACCAAAACCGGCTGGTGTCATCGCACCGGAAAGACTAACTCCCACGGTGACACCATCTTTTAACACATCACGACTCATGATTTGGCAAGCTTCCCGCAACCGCGCCGAGTTGTAGGCAGTAAAGTAATTATCAATTAAATCCACTACACTAATATCAGCTGACATTGGTATAGGGGCAATTTTTTTACCCAAATGTTTTGCCATTTTGAGACTCCCGAATAGTAAACACGCCCGCATCTAATGTTAACTATGTTTCAGGAATTTCTGGCATTGGGTTTTGAGAAAGATCAGGGGATAGGGTTGATAGCGGGTAATGCGGCGACTCTCGGACGCTTTCAACAAAGTTCTATGTAATTTTGAATTTGGAGTTAACCGAAGTGACTAAAACAATGTTTATCGGTACTTGGAAACTTGTGTCTTGGGAAACTCAAAGCACACAAGGAGAGATAATTTACCCATTTGGTAAAAATCCTATTGGTTATCTTACATACACCGCAGATGGATATATGTCTGCAAACATTATGAAATCTGATCGGCTCAATATTAACATTGCGTTACAGGAGTTAATGCAGGCAAGACAAGTATTTTTAAAACCGTGGCTATTACTAACTAGTGGCAAATATATACAGGCAGTTTTCCGCTATTTTCAAGCATCTGCTAATTATATTTCTTACGGTGGTAGATATGAAATTGTAGGAGAAAAAGTTATTCATAATGTTGATATAAGTTTAATACCTGATTGGACTGGTACTAACCTAGAACGTAATTTTAAATTCGTAGATGAAAAATTAGTGTTAAGTACTCCACCCATTGGGGGAAGTCCTCAGTATTTGACGTGGGAACGCGTCTGAACTGAAGATATTATTTTTGAATTGATGGATCTGAAAATCCCTAATAGTTCGGGAGCAGTTACAAAAAGATTGATTTCATACTGCCAATTTTGTGCAATCAAAAGATATAACAAAACTTTCTGTGTAAAGTGCGCTAATAAATTTATTAAATTCTTTATAATAGTTATATCGTTCTAAATTTATAGATTCAGGTTGTATGTCATATAATTGACAATCTTGACTAAAAAATAATGTTAAAAAGGTAATTATATTATCAACAGGAATTACGCAAGTGTCATAATTAACAGTTGATGCGTGACGCTATCAGTCTGATGACTACGTTCAAATAATTTCGCAGCGTCACACACACTACAAAAAATATGCCAGTTGCGTCAGTCCTAATCAATATTCTCTAGCGTAATCTCATTAGACATACTCTGCTCCTCAAGACTTAACGGCTAAAATTAGGTGCTAGAAGACAAGTAGACTGATTGACCAGTAAATATTCTTATACAGTAGCAAACTAAATCATGCGCGCAACATCTCCCACAGGAGCAGATTTAGTCAAAATATCAGCCTGTGTTTAGAAAAATTTTGGGCTTCTGTGCCAGATGCACCTCAGATGCTCATGAATTTCAGCACGAATTTTTCTTGGTTTTGTTCGTTGTCACATTTATTTTCTGTATCCTCCAATGACTTTGATGATAAGTGATACACCAGAAGCATTAGAATCAGATAAGGAAATTGAGCGTTTAATTGATGAAATAATGTCAGCCAATCTGACTAATGAACAGTATCAGCAAAAAATGCAGCGTCGTAAAGAAGTGCAAGAACGACGCATAGCATCAGCTGTGCCAGAAAAAGGGTTAATTATTGTCAATACTGGTAACGGTAAAGGGAAAACAACCGCCGCATTGGGGATGGTGTTGCGATCGCTCGGTCACGGTTACAAAGTAGGTATTGTCCAATACATCAAAGGTGCATGGGAACCTTCAGAAAAAAAAGTGTTTAGTGCTTGGCAAGACCAAATAGAATTTCATGCAATGGGGGAAGGCTTCACCTGGGAAACCCAAGACCGCGATCGGGATCTAGAAAAAGCCAGCGCAGCTTGGCAAAAATCCCTAGAATTTATCCGCAACCCCGATTTTCAACTAGTGCTGCTAGATGAAATCAATATCGCCCTCAAAATGGGATATTTACAAGTAGATGAAGTCTTAGCCGGTCTAGCAGAAAAGCCAGCTAATAAACACGTCATCCTAACAGGGAGAGGCGCACCAGCCGCTATCATCGACCGCGCCGACCTAGTAACAGAAATGACCCTAGTTAAACATCCTTTCCGCGACCAAAACGTTAAAGCGCAACCAGGAATTGAGTATTAGTTAGGGCATGGGGCATTGGGCATGGGGCATTGGGCATGGGGCATTGGGCATTGGGTTAAATATTTCTCCCTTGTCTCCCTTGTCTCCCTTGTCTCCCCCTGCTCCCTGCCCCCTTGCTCCCTGCTCCCTGCCCCCTGCTCCCTGCCCCCTGCTCCCTGCTCCCTGCTCCCTGCTCCCTACCCCTGCCCCCTGCCTCATCTTTGAGTACACATTTGCAGAACCCGGCGATCGCCACTAGTAATAGAATTAATCTGATGATAGTCTTGCAGGGCTAGAGAGTGAGCATAAGTCATTGGCTCATCACTGGAGAATCTGGGTATTCTACTGGCTGTAGCTACATCTGGTGAAAGGCCTGCATCTGGTGTGCTAGTAACGGTCATTGCCAATACTCCAGATTGGTTGATTGTGCCTTGAAAACAGCTAAACTCAGACCTCGGCATATATAATGCACCGACTAATCTACCTTGCCGTTTTTCAAAGACAACATAGCCTTGGCCTATCTGGTTTGGTTGTGCTGATTGACCATACAAATAAACCCCGTCTTCTGTAGGTAAGTTGGCTTTGCTGCTGCTTGAGTTTTTAGTAACTTTTTGAGGATTAACATTTTTATCTACATTCACAGAAGCAGGTTGTGTAGGTTGCTGTGACTGAAAATTAGTGATGTTTTCAGTCTCCTTGTCTACCCTTTTGAGTTCACTTCTTTGTTGACGAACTTCTCTGAGTTGATCTAAAAGAGGAGTCTGGGAACTATCTTTTTTCTGCTGCGTCGATGTTCTCAAAGTACTTCCTATAGCTGCCGTGGAATAAGGCGAGGGTTTAAATTGATTATTAAATAAAGTTTTTTCAGCTACTACACCAAGGGTGAAAAGGATTCCAATGGCGGGGATTGTCAATTGGCGCAAGGAAAAAATTTTAGATATGTTGTTGTTAAGCACCCGACTCCTCCTGTTAAAAATTTCACAACTTTCTCAGCAATTCACTTAAACCATACCCAAATATTCGTCGTTTGAGGTTCGGTCAAAGGTTTGATTAAAATTTTTCCGAATAATAATCAGCGAAAAAATGAGGTTTTTATTTAATTTTTGATGCTAATCTTAGCCTATCACTAATAGACAAGCTGATGCTTCACCCACAAGATTCACCCAATAGGGGGATGCGATCGCACAATCTTAGGTAATTAGAGGTTTTGGCATCTTTTTGCTACATTCATCCGTTAAAAAAAATTAACCCTGTACCTCAAACAAATGTAAGTTTGTTAAGTACAGAGATATCTACAACCCTCATTAATTCCGTTTCGGAAAAGTTGTCATATTTTTTTCTGGAAAAAGTTTAACTGATAATCCAATAGTGATCTGTTACCTATCTAACTCCCGCTCATCAGTCAAACCTTCAAATTCTGATGCCGCCGTTCGCATAGCATTTCGCAGGAAAGGGTATTACGAATTACGTAGCTTGCTTCCCGTAGGGTATTACGAATTACGAATTAGTATCAGTTCATACTCTGTTCTTTTAACATCCCCATTAATTTACGCTTGCGTCCGTGTTCTGTGATCAAATATTCTCGATAACTTGCCCAATCTGCTTGTCTACCGGAAGCTATGTAAGCGGCGCGTGCTTGTTTTAACCATTCAATAGCTTCACTGTAATATTCTGCTTTACCATCATTCATAATTTTTTCAGCCCGACGACAGGCATTAGCAATCACCCAGTTAGGATGATGAGGGATAGCGGCTTCCATGACGCGCTGAATTAAGGCTGCATGATAATGAGTCAGTTCACTAACTGTGGTGATGGCATCATCAATTAACCCTTCATATAAAAGTATGTCTACTTTGACTGATTCTATTCCCCAATGGTTAGAGGTGCGAATAACCTTGAGTAATTCTGGTTTTAAGCTTGCCCAGTCTTCCCCAGCTAATTGAGCTATCTGTTGATAATCGACAAAGTGGGGTTTAACTGCAAAAGCTGCCTTGAGTGCTAATAAAGCAGCTTGATGATTACCTAATTCCAAAGCTAAATCACTTGTCCAAATTCCTAATTCATACTGACAACTACCCCATAACTTAAAACCAGCTTCGGCAATTTCCAAGGCTTCTGTTAATGAACCTTTCTCAGCCAAGGTTTTGGCTAAAGCAAAAGCTTCTTCCATTGAACTCATTTCTGTTTGAGCGGCTGTAACAGCTTCCTCAATTCTGCCTAAACGGCCTAACATGGTGAGATATGCTTGAGTTTGTCCTTCTGCTTGAGCTAAATACAGGTATTCTTGATAACGTTCTTGACTTTCTAGGATTTTGAGGCGAATTATCGCCAAATCATCAGCGTAGTCTGGTATGTCTTGTTGCCAAACTCCTCTTTCACTGATGTTTCCCTGGAGAACCTGTATTAGTTGTGGATCATCCCAGCCTTGGCGTAAAGCAGCTAAACTCATACCAAAGTCACTATTCCATTCGTCTTGCCAGACTTCCAAATTAACTTGGATATCAACTTTTTCTTCTGGGGTGAGTTGTGCCGAGAGAATTACCTCACACCAAGCAATATTTAATTCCCAGGCAATTTCATTGTTATCAGCACCGTATTCTAATACCTCATCCCAATTTGCTGCACAGGTAGAGGTAATAGCTTCCAGAACAGCGATCGCATTATAACTTTCTCCTTGTTCGTTAAACTCCAGAGCCGCCTGCACTAAACTAAATAATTCTTCTGTGAGGGGATCTTCCTCATATCCCTCCTCAAAGTAATTCACCGCCTCCCGCAAAATCTGCTGAATTTGTCCGCGCAAGGCTGGTAAATTAACACTGATGTGCCGTTCAGATTGAGCAGATAGGGGTTTGGGAGTAGGGTTAGTCATCCAACTAACGTGCTGATCGATAATATCAATTAGTTGGGGTGCTTCTGCCACTAATTCTTGTACTAGCCTCTGAGTCTGCACATGATCAAGACGATTGAGTAACTGTTCTAGGGTAGGGCGTTGTTCAACCATATCTGGCTGACGTATCAATACAAGTGCCGTTGCCACAAGATGTTTACACCAACCGTCAAAATTGTAAGCACAATTACAGTCAAATGAAGTGATATTTTTATCATCAAAATGCAGGCAGACTTGATACGGCTTAGTTTCATTACCTTCAACGTCAGCCTGTATCTGCTGTCCGCGCTGTGTGACTTTCATCACAGCACCCGATTCAAAATATGCCTCACCGCGTTGAAAAGACTTAGAGTTAGCATAACGGCGGACTGTAAATTCACTAAGATTGGGAAAAGACATTAAGCGATCGCCTGGAAAAATCCTATAGGTGATTTTAAATCAAGATTATCTCATTGGTCACAAGTTCAGGAAAAGGAGAAATTGTCAGTTTTTTCCACAATAGTAGCTTATTGTCATCTGATTGCTTGCTAGCATAAAATCAAAACATCTTAAATTTAAGGCTACTTTTACTCTTAAACAGATTTCTTTAGGAGAGGGATTAGAACAGGCGATCTCACTTTGGCTAGAAAAGCAAGAAAAAATAGCATGACAAAATCACAACTGTCAAACGATTGCGGGGAGCGATAAATTATGACTCAAGCCTTGCAAAAACCAGTAACATTTGAAGATTTTGCAGCGTGGCGACCTGAAGGTGGAAGATACGAATTACATGATGGTGTGATTGTTGAAATGGCTCAACCAGTGGGAGAACATGAAGATGTTGTTGGTTTTCTAGCACTAGAAATATCTGCTGATATCAAGCGTCTAAATTTACCTTATTACATTCCAAAAACTGTATTAGTCAAGCCACTTGAAGGTGAATCAGCTTATTCACCAGACATATTAATAATCAATCGTCCAAATTTAGTGAATGAGCCTTTATGGAAAAAGCAATCAACTGTATCTCAATCTGCATCTATTCCACTGGTTATTGAGGTTGTTAGTAGTAATTGGCGGGATGATTACTACAAGAAATTAGCTGATTATGAAGCTATAGGCATTCCTGAATATTGGATTATAGATTACGCAGCTTGGGGTGCTAGAAAGTTTATTGGTAATCCTAAACTGCCTACTATATCCATTTATCAATTAATTGATGGTGAGTATCAAGTTACTCAATTTAGAGGTGATGCCCATATTGTCTCACCTACTTTACCCGAATTGAATTTAACCGCCGAACAAATTTTTCAAGCTGGAGATATGCCAATGTAGCAGTGACAGCGCAGTATCGTTGCTTTACATTACCTCTGAAATCCCTTTTTGTAAATCAGGCGATCGCATCTTACCCAACCAATGAATCCACATCAAAGCTCATCGGAGCCGGAGACGCTCCGCCTCGGGTCAATGTCCGCGTTGGGGGGACTCGCTGAGAAGCCTTCACCGTCCCGGATGGCGGTGCGGGGAGTATGTCACAATAGATAATGCGAAGCACACGGGGAAACTAATGTGAGTCATGACTTTGATTACGATTTAGTAATTATAGGAGCTGGTGTAGGGGGACATGGCGCAGCCCTACACGCCGTAAGTTGCGGCTTAAAAACAGCGATTATCGAAGCAGCCGACATGGGGGGAACTTGTGTCAACCGAGGCTGTATTCCTTCTAAGGCGTTGTTAGCCGCATCTGGACGTGTGCGGGAATTGCGCGATGCCCATCACCTGAAGTCTCTGGGAATCCAAATTAGCAGTGTAGAATTTGATCGTCAGGCGATCGCAGATCACGCAGCTAATCTTGTTTCTAAAATTCAAGGGGATTTAACAAACAGCCTCAAACGGTTGGGAGTTGATATCATCCGAGGTTGGGGTAAAATCGCTGGAACGCAAAAAGTCACAATTACAGGAGATAGTGGTGAAAAAACCATCACCGCTAAGGATATTATTCTTTCTCCTGGTTCTGTACCTTTTGTCCCACCAGGTATTGAAGTAGACGGGAAAACTGTGTTTACTAGTGACCAAGGTGTAAAACTAGAAACACTCCCGCAATGGGTAGCCATTATCGGTAGTGGTTACATCGGTTTAGAATTTTCTGATATTTACTCAGCTTTGGGCTGTGAAATCACGCTGATTGAAGCTCTTGATCAACTCATGCCAGGGTTTGATCGTGATATTGCTAAACTCGCAGAACGGGTACTAATTACACCCCGCGACATTGAAACCAAAGTGGGAATTTACGCCAAAAAAGTAATTCCCGGTTCGCCTGTAGTGATTGAATTGGCAGATTTCAAAACTAAAGAAGATGTTGATGTGATCGAAGTGGATGCTTGCTTAGTAGCCACAGGACGCATCCCAGCTACTAAAAATCTTGGTTTAGAATCTGTAGGTGTAGAACTTGATCGCCGCAATTTTATCCCTGTTGACGATCGCATGGCAGTACTCTCAGCCGGGGAAGTTGTACCCCATTTATGGGCAATTGGCGATGCTAACGGCAAGATGATGTTAGCACACGCAGCCTCAGCCCAAGGTATTGTCGCTGTAGAAAATATCGTTGGCAGGGATAGAAAAGTCGATTATCGCAGCATTCCCGCCGCCGCATTTACCCATCCCGAAGTTAGCTATGTCGGCTTAACAGAAACAGCCGCCAAGGAATTAGCACAAGCCGAAGGTTTTGAAATCGCCACCAGTAGAAGTTACTTCAAAGGTAATTCCAAAGCCTTGGCAGAAAATGAAGCCGACGGTATCGCCAAAGTCATCTACCGCAAAGACACCGGAGAAGTTTTAGGCGTACATATTTTTGGTTTACACGCCTCCGACTTAATCCACGAAGCATCCGCCGCCGTCGCCAATCGTCAATCTGTCCAAACCCTAGCCCATTTAGTCCACGCTCACCCAACTCTGTCAGAAGTGTTGGATGAAGCATATAAACGTGCTGTTGTCTAGGGGTGTAAGGGTATAGGGGTATAGGGGTGTAAGGGTGTAAGGGTGTAGGGGTGTAGGGGTGTAGGGGTGTAGGGGTGTAGGGGTATAGGGGTGTAAGGGTGTAGGGGTGTAAGGACATCTTAACTAAGTTCTGTTCTCCAGCCCCATGCCCCATTCCCCCTGCTCCCTGCCGCCTGCTCCCTGCCCATGCCCCATGCCCAATTCCCCATGCCCAATTCCCCATGCCCCATTCCCCATTCCCAAATTATGCAAATCCGTCGTCGTCAACCAAGCCCTGCTGTAAATGTTTCTATATTGCGTTATCAGGCTGCTGTACCAGATTCAGAACCGCAGCACATCTTAGAAGAAATTGTCTGGCATAAGGAAACAGAAGTTGAGCAAATGCGCGAGAAAGTGCCTTTAAGAGAATTGCAAAAGCAAGTACTCACAGCCGCACCTACTCGTGATTTTTTTGCCGCTTTAAAACAAGGTAGAACTAAACCTGCGTTGATTGCAGAAGTTAAAAAAGCTTCCCCCAGTAAAGGTGTATTTCGGGAAGATTTTGACCCTGTAGCGATCGCCCTATCTTACCAACAAGGTGGTGCTAGTTGTCTTTCGGTGTTAACTGATACTAAGTTTTTTCAAGGTAGCTTTGATAATTTATCTAAAGTTCGTAGTGCTGTAGATTTGCCACTATTATGTAAAGATTTTATCATCTATCCTTATCAAATGTACTTAGCTCGTTTGCGGGGCGCAGATGCAGTTTTATTGATTGCCGCTATCCTCAACGATCAAGATTTGCAATATTTCCTCAAAATTGCCAAAGCACTTCAGATGACAGCTTTGATTGAAGTCCACAATCTTGAAGAACTTGACCGTGTATTGGCCTTAGATGGTGTATCTTTAGTAGGTATCAATAATCGCAATTTAGAGGATTTTTCTGTTGATTTGCAAACGACTTGCGAAATTTTAGCCACTAGGGGTAGCCAATTACGCCAAAGCAATATTCTGGTTGTGAGCGAATCAGGATTACATACCCCAGAGGATTTAGATTTAGTATCCCAAGCTGGTGCAGGTGCAGTCTTGATTGGAGAGTCTTTAGTCAAACAACCAGATCCAGAATTAGCGATCGCTCGTTTATTTTCCCAACCTAGTTAAAAATTATTCTGAGGTAGCACCTAGGATAATCCTAGGGCTACTTAATCGATTATCTAAAACTGCAATTCAATATTAAAGTTAAATATTTATTTATTGTGTCAAAATTAACTTGATAGGGAATAAAAATTACACATCGAAAAATTACCTAATTGAAATCATTAATTAACTACATGGAGCAAATCCCTCTACCGTCACCCATTCACTACGAACTTATACTTCAATTATTAGAAAGACAAACTATGTCAGCAGTAAATCATAACCCTGAACTACGATATCAGGTAAATCAATTAATTATTACTCTCCGTAAAGCAGCAGTGCAACAAAAGCAATTAGAAGAAGCTTGTCAGGGTTCTTCTGTACCCGTAGAACATCGTTGGTCAATTAATCATCAAAATAATTCGTAATTAGCCATAGTTAACAGTCTATAGTACATAGTTTTCAGTCTTTCAATTTTGGATTTTGGATTCAATTCAATCTAAAATCCTCAACCCCCAGTAACTCCAATAAAAGAGCGAGTTAATTAGTTAGTTAACTCGCTCTTTTATGAATTGGTTTTGAAATAAATACAAAATCTCAAAATTAACTTCTCTATCTGTTAACCCTGGTACAAGACAGAGTAGATATAGCATACTTTGATTCTCCTTGATGAGAACTCATATTCTATGCTGTTTCCAGCCAATCATAAATTTGCTCTAGTTGATCTAAAGTAACCAAACCGTACTGCCAAAGAATCATCGGTAAAGGGCCTGGATCTTGTTCTCTATGTCGCTGTGCGATCGCCAGTGATGCTGCGGAAATAGATAAATCTTCCTGTAAGAAATGAATCAGTCGTGAATATGTTGATGGTGACATCTGTAAATCACCTCCTTGTCTAGTATTTACTGTTAGGTATTGGTTTTTCATGGATATGTAGCCTGCAACTATTACTTCACCAGTGAATATACGATTACCGGATAAACACCCTAGCCAATTTAGCTAATTTTCGGAAAAAGGAATCATATCGTCTTGAAAAACTAGATAATTATAGTCCTTTCTAGCTTTCACGCTATTTTCCTGCTGATCATTTTGACTAAAAGTGCTTGTGAAGTATGGATTTACTTTTCCTACTGTCATGCTTGTTGACTACACATCTAGTAATCAAGATTCCATAGCTAATAGTGCCTTATCCACGACTAATTACACTTATGCCAAAAGTAAGATTTTCAGCTATCTAATTCATTAGGTTGTGATTTTACCTGATAAACCGTAGGATTTAATATTTTTGACATCATAATAAATAGTAACCTCAGAATTTACTATTTTACGTACACTTGATATATTTTTTACGTAAAGATTATAAACTGGGATTACCTTGAGCCTAGGAAAATCAGCTATAACAACGTGAATCACGGTAAAGCTTGCGTATCTAAAAACTTAATTTTGATACTCTGGCCTTCCTGAAGATTTAATTCCTTAGCTCGTCCGGCGCGCAATTCAATAACTTGATTGATAGGTACTCTCGGCCCATAGGTAGGACAAGGTTCACTAGCACAAGGTGGGGCTGAAGTTTGAATATACTTAACTACACCATTTTGTAAAAACACCATATCGAGAGCTACAGGTACATTTTTCATCCAAAAGCTGACAGGTTGTGGTGAGGAAAACTCAAATAACATTCCCCGGTTGTCTGGTAAAGCTGGGCGATACATCAACCCCAGTGATTGTTGTTCAGGTGTCCGCGCCACTTCTAACTCAATTTTTGTACCATTGGGAAAAGTGGCTTGAGCAGAAATAGGCAGTATTTGCCCTGATGATAGTGATACTTGAGGAGTAGCTTCAGGAGATTTAGCTGTTGATTCTACAGAACATCCCATCAAAACAACACTCAGCAGCATCGGCATCAAAGTAAACCAACGCATCATACAATTTTTAATTTGGTAATTTAGATTTCGATTTTACAGAAATTTTTCAGAAATAGCTTATGTGTCGGGTGTAAGAGGCAGGGGGCAGGGGGCAGGGGGCAGGGGAGCAGGAGTAAAACTCTTGAATTTTGAATTTTGAATTTTGAATTTTGAATTGATATGCCCAATGCCCAAGGACTTAGAATTATGATTCTCGCAGTACGTAACCTACGCCTCGGACTGTTTGAATCAGGCGTTTTTGCCCTTCATCTTCGATTTTTAAACGTAAGTAGCGAATGTAAACCTCTATAACGTTAGACTCACCCATAAAGTCATAACCCCAAACGTTTTCTAAAATTTGCTCACGGGTTAAGACTTCACGGGGATGTTCCATTAAGAATTTCAAAAGCTCAAATTCTTTCATCGTGAGATCAACAATGCGCCCGTTATAAATAGCACGACGGGTAGCTATGTCTAAGACCAGATCGCCAAAACGTAATTGTTCTGTAGTATCAACATCTGGTTTGAGGTAGAGGCGAATTAATCTTAAAAAGTCTTCTGAGCGATAGGGTTTGAGGATGTAATCATCAGCACCGGCTTCTAGACAAGCTACCCGATCATCAACTGTATCTCTGGCCATGAGTATCAAGACTGGCGATCGCATTCCAGCATTTCTGAGATTTTTACATAATACCAGTCCTGATTCACCTGCTAACATTCGGTCAAGAACGACTAAAGCAGGTTGGCGATCGTGGTAATATTGCAAACCACTCGTAGTATTATTGGCTAAAACAGGCTCATAGCCAGCTTCTTGCAAATCAAACGATAGCTGATGAGCGAGGCTATCATCGGTTTCAATGACCAAAACACAAGGACTGTGAGCAGGTGTCATAACCGTTAATTAACCTTTAGGTATTTTAGGTGTATAGCGAAGGGTATAGAGGTGTTAGGGAGTTGAGTTTTAGGGTAAGAGACCTAAATTTTGTAGCCAATGCCCCATGCCCAATGCCCAATGCCCAATGCCCTACAATTCCTTAATTTTGAATTGATTAGCCCTATTCCCTATGACTAAGGTAATTCTACCGAAGCTGGTTTGGCAATATGAGGAAGACCCCAACCTAATTTTTCTCGTAGGATACGGAAAAATTCTGGTGGTTGTAGGCGGATAAATTTAACGGTGTAGTGCGATCGCTCTAAATATACTCGATCTTCTGGGAAAATGTAGCACCCGCCATTGCCATCTACTATCATTACTAACCGAGGAATATTAACTGGATAGATGTTAACTGGTTCTGTGTCAGGAAATACTAAAGCTCTAGAAGCCAAGGAATGAGGACAAATAGGTACTAATTGCAATACAGGTACACCAGGAGTGACAACCGGGCCACCAGCACTTAAAGAATAGGCTGTAGAACCTGTTGGTGTAGAAACAATCACCCCATCAGCCGCAATATCAACTGGCGCATGACGACCTACAGCTATTTCAAAATGGCACATTGAGGTTAATGGTTCTCGATGTAACACCATTTCATTTAAGCATAAGGCTTCCCACAGCACAGACTCCCCTCGTAGGACTTTAACTGTGAGCATGGCGCGTTCTTCAATTTCATACTCACCAGCCATTACCTGCTCTATTGCTTGCGGCAATTGATTTAGGTATGCTTCTGTTAAAAATCCCATGTGTCCGGTATTCACGGCTAAAATCGGGATACCACAGGGGGCAACTTGACGGGAAGCCGCTAAAACAGTACCGTCACCCCCTAGGACTATTGCAAATTTCATTTCTGAGTCAAATCCAGGGGGTGTCAGACCATCAATAGGGGTGTGGCACACAGGACTTTCAGGATTAGAATAGCCCAATATGCCACCGATACTTGATGTAATAGATACATCCCAACCGGCTGCGGTTAGCTTGTCTTTCAGCTCGGTAGCCACACGAACAGCTACCGGTTTAACGTCATTGTAGATAATGCCTGCTTTCGGCACACTCAAATATCCAAATAATAGGCGATGCTTTTTCTTATGTAATCCTTACACATTTTGGATCACGAGTCATTAGTCTAGAGTCAAAAAGGCAGGATTGGGAAGGGCAGGGGGCAGGGAGCAGGGGAGCAGGGGGATAAGGGAGACAAGGAAGCACAGGAGATTTTATCCCAATGCCCAATCCCCCACAATTCCTTAATTTTGAATTTTGAATTTTGAATTGATTAGCCCATGCCCCATACTTATTGACTATTCACATTTTTAAAGGGAGTCTTTTTAGATTTCTGCTTTTTAGTTTTTTGGTAGTCTAGCTCTCGAAGTTTTTTCATAATCCGGTTGAAATACTCTTGGAGATAGCTTTCTAAAGTAGTTGTCTGTTCTTGTTCTAGCCCAAATACTGTATAAACTTTATCCATTGGGGCATTTAAAGGCTTACCACTGGCCAAGACTTCTGTAAATGCTAATCTATCGGCTACATTTAGTCCCCACTGAAAGAAGCGTGCTATGCGGCGCACGGTACGCAGGAGGTTAATTGGCATTCTTCTGACTTTGGCTTCTTTGCCAGATAAACGTTCACAGAGGCTGATAATTTCCTCTGCGCTCCAGGCACGAGTTCCGACAACGGGGAAAGTTTGTTTTTCTGTCTCTGGTACACTCAATGCACGGACGGCAAATTTGGCAATATCTTGAGTGTCCATGTACGCAACGGGTGAAGATTCGCCAGTTACCCAAACGGGTTGCCCTTCTAAAATCGGTATGCCATATTGACCGATTAACCCTTGCATGAAGCCTGCTAATTGCAAGATTGTGTAATTTATTCCCGACTCAGCTAAAAATAGTTCAGTACACCGCTTAATCTCCATGAGAGGGACTTCTGGGTACTTATCGGCATCAAGAATAGAAAAGAATATAAAACGTTCTACACCAGCAGCTTTGGCAGCTTGGATTAAGGCTACTTGACCTTGCCAGTCTACCTGCTTAATAGTTAGTGAATCTGTGGCACGGGAGGTAGCAGCATCAATTACTGCTGTGACTCCTTCTAATGCGCCTGTGAGGGTTTCAGGGTAACACAAATCTCCTTTGACAAGTTCTGCTCCCCATTCTTTTAAAAAAGCTGCTCTTTTGGCACTACGCACCAGACAACGGACTTTGTATCCCTCATCGATTGCCCGACGAGCTACTTGTCTTCCTAAAGTGCCTGTAGCACCAACTATTAATAATGTCATGAGTGTATTAACAATTTTTAAACTTTCATGAAAAGAATCTTAACAGAATTATATCTGTAAACAAAAGTTTACTTCTTTTTAAGGAAAACGTCATTTATACGGTCAGATTATACAAAACAGCGTTTTCCGGTTGACGGAAACGCTATTTTTTGGGGGAGAGTAAAGCTTTGTATCTCTCGCTAATAGTCCTCTAGGGGAATTATTCTTCTGAACCTTGGATTTTTAGCAATAAAGCACCCAAAGCCCAACCCACAAAGATTAGACCGAAAGATAAGATAGCTGCATTCAACATTTCGCCGCTCATTGATGTGTTCTCCTTTGCAAATGGTGGCTGTGTAAATTTTTATTTTTGAGTTGTTTCACTAGATTAGACTTGATGATTCAGTCCTAATCTTTGCTAATCTTACCAATAACCCATGCTTGTGAATGCTCATGCCTTCCAGAAGCTCGTAACGGTTAGGGTAGGATTAGACCTGTGTAAATAATTCTAAACTAGTTTGATGGTTAATCTCTCATATAGGGATTGAGCCGCCAAATTTTGGATTTTGAATTTTTGGATTGTTCTTGCTATAAGTTCCATCCGTTGTGGGCGCAATAAGAGAAATTCTATCCGCGTTTATCTGCGTTTATCTGCGTTTAATTATATCCAAATCTAATGCAACATTTAAGGCTTGCCACACCACTACTAGACTTATATCAGTAATAATATGGATCAAGTTAGTCACAATCAGACGCAAAAATTACCACATAAAAAACCCCGACGTTTGGCTATAACTTTGGGAGATCCAGCCGGAATTGGCGCGGAGGTAATTTTAAAAGCTTTAACAGATAGAGAAGTTGGTCGAAATTGTGATTTAACTGTAATTGGTCATCGGGATTTGTTGGTAGAGATATATACAAGATTGTCGGCGACTGACAAGTTATCACCTTTAGCAAATCCTGATGAATTAAATGTTATTGATGTGCCTTTAGATACTGGTATTGAGAATGAGATTATTTTAGGAACTGGGAATGCGGCTAGTGGTGCGGCGAGTTTTGCTTATATGGAATATGCGATCGCACAAACTCTAGCTGGTAAATTTGATGGTATTGTTACAGCACCCATTGCTAAATCTGCGTGGAAATCCGCAGGTTATAATTATCCCGGACAAACAGAACTGTTAGCTGAAAAGTCTGGTGTGGAAAGATTTGGGATGTTATTTGTGGCGCGATCGCCTTATACTGGTTGGACACTCCGCACTTTATTGGCTACTACCCATATTCCCCTGTGTCAAGTAGCAGATACGCTGACACCAGAGTTATTAACGAAAAAATTAGATTTATTAGTGGAGTGTTTAGAGCAAGATTTTGGGATAACTAGTGGGAGAATTGCGATCGCAGGTTTAAATCCCCATAGTGGCGAACAGGGACAATTGGGAACGGAAGAACAAGATTGGTTAATTCCTTGGTTGGAGTCAGAACGGCAAAAACGGCCTCATTTTCAGCTAGAAGGGCCAATTCCCCCTGATACAATGTGGGTTAAGCCTGGTCAAGCTTGGTATGGTAATTCTCACGGACAAAATCCCGCCGATGCTTATTTGGCACTTTACCACGACCAAGGTTTAATTCCCGTCAAGCTAATGGCCTTTGACCGTGCTGTGAATACTTCCATTGGTTTACCCTTTGTTCGCACTTCCCCTGACCACGGCACAGCCTTTGATATCGCAGGTAAGGGAATTGCTGATGCTACTAGTATGAAAGCTGCAATTGAGTTAGCGGCTGAGTTAGTTACTCAACGTTTAGCTACTAAAGCATGATGAATAATGAAAGCTGAATATTTTTGTCTTTCATTAATAAATAATTTCAATCTCTCTTGTTCTAAATTGTAAAATTGCAGTTAACTTATAAACTTGTTTAAAAAATCATGGAAACCCAGCCAAGGGAAATTAGAAATTATCTCACACTATATGGAATAAGTCCTTTTGATGAATGGTTAAAGACTCTCCGCGATAGAAAAGCAAAAGCTAAGATTAGAGCTAGACTTGATAGAGTAGAAGACGGAAATTTAGGAGATTGCAAATCAGTTGGAGAAGGTGTTTTAGAGCTGCGAATCAATTATGGCCCAGGCTACCGTATTTATTTTGCACAAGAAGGAACAATAATCATTCTTTTGTTGTGCGGAGGGGATAAAAGTACTCAAGAAGAAGATATTAGCAAAGCTAAAGAATACTTGCAAGATTATCGGAGTAGGGAAGATGCCTAAAAGTAAAAGTTATCATGAAGGATTAATTGAAGATATTAAAAATCCCTTAGAAGCTGCTTCATATATTGAAGTGGTTTTAGAAGAGGGTGATCCTAAAATGTTAAGTAAAGCTCTCAAAAATATTATTGAGGCACAAGGAGGAATTGAAAAGTTCTCATCCCAGATTCAGGAGTGCTACCAGAAACTAAACCAAATTTTATTAGACAAAGGAGAAATTAATTTTATTTATTTAAATACATTACTAAACGCATTAGGTTTACAACTTACAGTTCAAGTCAAGTCAGCTTGATAATTGAAATAATTTTTTTGTTTTTATTAAATAACCTCAGTTATCCCTCTATCTTGTACTTATGTAATTTGTGATCCCATTGGAAAGTCAATCTTCCATGATTAACCTTATCCATCTCTTCACCTTCGTCAATGAGGTCTTGATTATTTTCTTCTAACTCCCGCATATAACTTCTGAGTATACCCCCAACAGCGATCGCTCTGGTTTTATGTAGCTGGCGGGTTAACTCTAGAAACCATTCTCTATCAGCTATTAAGTCCGATTCTTTCACCTGATACTTGAGAATTTCGGGAATGAGCAGTTTAGGATCATGATGTTTAGCGATCGCGCTAATATAAATTACTGGCGTATAATCAAAATTTTAATTTTTGTCTTGATTTATTTGAGGCTTTGGTAGACACTATATTCCCTGAGCATTTTGGTATTAGAACCTAAAACTAACACCAATCTATATACACAAACCTCAATATAATTACTTATGACCGACTTGAGTATTCATTTGCGAATTTATTGCAACTATCAAAACTAAGAGTATTCAGTGATGACAGGAGTCAGCTTGATAATAACAACACTTGTCTTCTATTCTGGGATTTCAAACTTGTAACCGTAGCCGCGAACAGTTTTAATAAACTCTGGGACACTAGTATCAGTTTCTAATTTTTTACGCAGCTGACCGATGTGTACATCAACTACCCGGCCATCTCCCACATAGTCACAACCCCAAATTTTCTGGATGAGTTGGGGACGACTCCAGGCTTGACCGGGATGACTTGCTAAAAAATGTAGGATATTAAACTCTAAGGCGGTTAAGTTGAGGGGTTTATCATTGAGGGTGACTTCCCTACCGTCTGGGTTAATTGCTAGCTGTTTGAAAATTAGACGCTGTGAAGGAGATGGTTTCACAGAACGGATACGTCTTAAGAGAGCTTGGACTCTCACTTCAATTTCAGCAAGGCTAAAGGGCTTAGTAATAAAGTCATCAGCACCGGCAGCCATAATTCTAATTTTATCAGTTTCTTCTGTCCTCCCAGTCAGAATCATCACTAAGACATTATTGCGACTTTGCATTTCTTGACAAAGGTTGTAGCCACTGGTGTCTGGAAGATTCCAATCAAGAATAACTAAAGCTGGGTCAAATTGGTCAAATAAGGCCAGAGCTGTTTTCCCATCAGCTGCCGACTCAATTTGATATTTACGGCTTAAAAACCGATATATGAGGTTACGAACCCCAAAATCGTCGTCTACAACAAGAATTTTCGGATTTGAAGCGGTCGGCATCACCATAATATTCCAGCCTAATGTTGATTTGGCAATTAATTTGCTGTGTGTAATGAAATTACGTAGACTTACAGCTGCTTGTCGCTATACATTGCTTATGTACTACTGAGCTACACTTAATTTTCCATTAAATTTCTGAAAAGTTCAGCCACCGTATTGCATACGAAATGTATGAGTTTCGTATAAGTTTGGTATGTTTTGATTCTGTGATGCTATAATGATGATTCTTCAGAGTTAAGAGAAATTTTGACTTTTAGTGTGTTCCTAAGTGTGTTTCTCTACCGATAAATAATTCTCTAACTGCTGGTGAGTGGCTGAAAAATTGCAGCCATGAAAAAATCGCCTAGGCAATCTACCTAACATACCCTACTGTGAATTACCCGATGAAGAATCTTGCTTCGGGTATATACGATTTTTTGTCTGCGTGGCATCTACGTATCAAAATTGCGTTTTTTAGTATTTCATCATCAATTTTTCTGGGAGTATGACTAGCCGAGGACTAAAAGCTTCACCAGAAGGTATTAAGGCTGCAAAAACAGCTTTAACTGATAAAACCTTGAGTCAGCAAAGATTAGCAGCCGCTTTAGGAATCACACGCCAACCAATTTCTAAGTTTTTTGCGGGTGAACCTGTGTCTCGTAGTTGTTTTGTGCAAATTTGCCAAAAGTTGGGACTCTCGTGGCAACAAGTAGCTAGTCTACATGAGGAGGGGGTATCTAAAGCCACTTCTCAAGGACAGTCTCATAGTTTTGACCTCAATACTTTGGTGCAAGAATTAAGGCAGAAGTGCCAAGATAAAATCGAAGATCAGTGTAACACTATCCAAATGTTAGATATTGCACGGGCAATACCATTAGATCAGATTTACACTCATGTCAATGTTTGGGAAGAAATTACTAGTCAACAGTGGCGGGAAATTTCTGATTTGTGGACAGACTTACCCTCAGATGCTAATTTTTACCAACTAGAACAGAGCAACCATCCCAAAACATTACCTGGGTTAGAAGCTGTATTGCGCTACTCAAAGTTGATGGTATTAGGAAAATCTGGATCTGGTAAGACAACATTTTTACAGCATTTAGCGATCGCTTGCAACCAAGGGAAATTTCAATCTCACTATGTCCCAGTATTTGTGAGGTTAAAGGAATTTGCAGAAGATGCCAAATCTGAACAGAATTTACATCTTGGGAAGTATATTAGCCAACAATTTCACGCCTGCGGCATTGATGAAGAAGCCACTTTAACAGTACTAACTCAAGGTAGGGTACTCATTTTACTGGATGGACTAGATGAAGTACCACTAGACTATAGAGATGATGTCATCAGAGAAATTCGTAAGTTTACCCAGATTCATTATAAAAATCAATTTGTAATTAGCTGTCGAATTGCTGCTCATAAATATAGATTTCCCGGATTTACTGAGGTGGAATTAGCAGATTTTAACGACCAACAAATAGAAATTTTTCTAAAAAAATGGTTAGTTGCAGTTGCTCATCAATCTGTTAATAAAGCTGAAAATACTAGTAACTTATTTATCCAACATCTCAACCTACCAGAAAATCAGCGCATCCGAGAATTAGCAAGAGTGCCGCTATTGTTACATCTCATATGTTTATTATTACAGCTTAAAGGAAAATTACCATCTAATCCAACTAAGTTGTATGAGCAAATTTTGAACACATTATTGGTTAGATGGGATGAAGTTAGGGGGATTAAACGAGATAGTTTTTATGCTAATTTAAGCTTAAGTTCTAAAAAAAATCTACTCGCTCAAATTGCTGCTACCACTTTTATCAATGGAGAGTATTTTTTTGAATCAGAAAAAATTCAACAATTGATAGATGAATTTTTACCAAATGTAGAAACTCTCTCTCCAGATACATCCCAAAGATATAGGAACTCAGTGATACAAGGTTTATTATTTCAAGATGGTTTATTGGTGGAGCGAGCCAGGGGAATATACTCTTTTTATAATTTGGGATTATTAGAATATCTGACTGCCAAGCACTTGGTTGAAAATTACGAGCAAACCAATTGGCAATCATTAATCACCAATATTATAGAAGAGCGTTGGCATTCTGTTTTTATGCTGGCTCTGACTATGCTACCAAATACTGATGAAACTATCAAATTAATCAAAAATCAGATTGATAGACTTGTAGTAAATAATCAAAGACTCCAAGCATATCTCATTTGGCTAAAACAAAAAACTGATTCTGTCTCTAAATCTACTAAAAATAAAGCTGCTGTCCGCGCTTTTTATTTTACTTATGGTTGTACTCCTTGTCTCAGTAAAAATTACTGCATAGAATGGGATTTTCTAGAAAGTTTAGTTTTTCACCCAGAACTAGCACTAGATGAATTGCTGTTTAGTATTCTTAATTGTCTCCATGAATTAAAATTCGCTAGTAATAATCATTTGAATATCATTGATGCTTTTAACCATGCTCGTGCCTTGAGTCTGACTTTGGATGAAGCTATTGACTTAGTGTGGGATTTGGAATTTAAGCAAGAACTAGAAAAACTAAAAAAACAATTGCCTTGCACAGAAAGCAACTCAGAAAAATTCTATTCTTGGTGGCAAGAACAAGGTGTAAATTGGGAACAAAAAATCCGATATCAGATGATTAAATATCGTAATATTGGTTATGATTTAGAGTTGGATAACCAACAGATAAAAATCTGGCGTTCTTATTTTAAGTCTAATAAATTAATCATTGATTGCTTAGAAAAAAATACCAGCATTAACCAGGAATTACAACAGCAAATTGAGGAGCAATTATTTTTAGCGATCGCTGACAATAATCCCTAATAATTAACTGATTTTATTCCCGATAAAATATCCTCTCACACTAAATCTACCTCCAGAAATCGCCGTTATTCATACCAGAGCAAGATAAATTAAATCAAGATAATTAGTTAAATTGCAAATAATGCAGTCAGCAATTAATAGTTAAGCTATGAATAACAATTTACTCGGCGGTGTTATTCCCCCACAACCACCTATAGAAGCACAATCTGACGTTCATGTAGTTAAATCTCGTCTAGAATGGGGTGAACCAGCCTTTACAATCTTAGATGTACGCGATCGCCCAATATATAATGAAGGTCATATTATGGGTGCAATGCCCATGCCAATCGATCAATTGGTAGATCGAGCCTTACCATCTTTAGATAAAAGCCGTGATATTTACGTCTATGGCGCAACAGAAGAACAAACCACCGCAGCAGCTAGAATGCTTCGTTCTGCTGGATTTATTCACGTATCAGAACTCAAAGGCGGTTTAGCTGCATGGAAAGCTATTGGTGGCCCGACAGAAGGGATTATTGAATCACAAACCCCCGCCGGTGCGGATGATTATAATGTCGTTGATCGGATGAAAAGTCACGTAGACATTAATTCGTAATTCGTAATTCGTAATTACGAGTTACGTCTAATGTCAATTAAAATCTTGCGAATACCCAGATATTTGTAGGGGCGGGTTCACCGAAATCAAAAGTTAATCATGAATGATGTTTGTTAACCCGCCCCTACTATTTATTGGATAGGCGGTTTTCCTAATTCACATCAGGCATGAGTTACGAATTATTATGGTGAGTTTAATGGCCTGCTCAATGCTCAAATAAATCTTTGAATTGCAGTAAATCCAAAGAAACAATTGTAGGAAGAACTTGAAAACATTGTTGAGCGAGTTCCCAACGTTCTTCCCGTTGGAGCATCGCGGTTAACTTTTGTTGCACACCAATTAAATAGCGGACATCATTGGCGGCGTAACTTAGCTGTGCTTCAGATAAATTATTGACGTTACCCCAATCTGAACTTTGAGCAGTTTTATCGAGTTCTACACTTTCTAATTCGTGTACTACATCTTTGAGTCCATGACGATTGGTGTAAGTACGAGCTAACTTACTAGCAATCTTAGTGCAGAAAATTGGTTGGACATGAATGTCCAAATGATGACGTAGGGTAGCAACATCAAACCGCGCAAAATGAAATATTTTCAGGACATTGGCAGCTTCTAACAGTTTCTTTAAATTGGGGGCTGCCGTTTGTCCTTTGACAATGCGAATTGCTGTGACTTGGCCTTGTGGGTTGCACAGCTGAACTAGACACAAGCGATCGCGCTGTGGTAATAATCCCATAGTTTCGGTATCAACAGCCAAAACCTCAGACTGTAAATATTGGGATACAGCCTCATCACTCAAATCCCTTTCGCTCACTTGAAAGTCTTGTAATGTCATGAATCACTTAATAATATATGCAGTCAGACATACATTATTATTGTGTAAAAACACCAAAATGCCATCTAGCGAGTCCGCAGAAAAATTTGTGTGAGATAAACTTCACCTTTTTGGTTACTAGCGACACCAATTCCTGTAAGATTGTAATTACCCTGGATATTCTTTAAATGTCCCGGACTTTCTAACCAACCAATCACCGCCTGATTAGCTGGATCAGTATACCCCCGGTTAAAAGCAAGATTTTCAGCAGCACTCTTGTAGCGCAGGGGAATAGCATAAACTCGTTCCTCAAATCCATGATGACTAAATGGTGCTTTACCTCTAGCCATATTTTGACTGTGGATTCTAGCTTGGCGAGTAATGTTGGCATTGAGAGTCAGCTTTGGCAAATTCCTAGCTGATCGATATCGATTGATTTGTTCAAACACGGATCTCTCTAGAGCAGTAGTTTGAAATGTTGTAGAAGTAGCAACCTGACTATAAACAAACGACAACGGTTGATCATCAGTAGGTGCTTGTGTAGACGTATGGCCTGCTATGGGAGGAACAAGCAATCCTCCTGCAAGGACAAGCGTACTTAAAGCGATGCCAAAAGCAGGTTGTCGGGTCATGCGAAATTACTTTGTGTACATAATAATAAGACCTATACTCTACTTCCCTAGCTGGCAATATATAACAGGATACTTTTAGAGATTCATCGGCAAGTTGGGGGCAGGGGGCAGGGGGCAGGGGGCAGGGGAGACAAGGGAGACAAGGGAGACGAGAAAGCAGAGGAGATTTTATCCCAATGCCCGATGCCCGATGCCCAATGCCCAATGCCCAATGCCCAATGCCCGATGCCCGATGCCCAATGCCCAATGCCCAATGCCCTTTTATGAGCGCATGAAAATTTGTGTCAGATAAACTACACCTCGGCCATTAATTGCAACACCAATACCCGTCAAATTAGTATTGCTCTTGATGTTAGCAAGGTGTCCTGGACTTTTTATCCAGCTTTGTACAGCACTTGTAGCCGCGTCTCTATCTTGGTTGTAAGCAACATTTTCACTGGCTGTTTTATAAGCAATACCAGTTGCTTTAAATCTTTGATCTGCACCCTGATGGCTAAATGGAACTTGTCCACTAGCCATGTTCTGACTATGAGTTCTGGCTTGCTCATCAATAGCAGAATTACGTGTGAGTGCTGGTAGATTTTGGGAAGCTCTATATTGGTTGATTTGGTCGAAAACTGCCTGTTCTATAGAAGCTGCATTAGAGTTAGATTGTCCACCGGCAGAGCTAGGATTTGATGTTTGTCCAACACTATCGGGATTTGATTGTCCACTGCCAGAGTTAGAATTTGTTGGTTGTTCAACACTACTGGGATTTGATTGTCCGCCAGACGAGTTAGGATTTGATGGTTGTCCAAAACCACCGGGATTTGATTGTCTAGAAGGATTATATGGTCGTTGAGGAAAAGATTGTACGGGACGATTATATATTGGACGACGATTGTATTGTCCCGGGAAATATTGTGCTAAATCATAGCTGGTGGTTGAAGACTTCGACTCAACAGATTGAGTTTGTAGGGAAACAGCACTCGCTCCACTGGCGAGAACAAAACTGCCTATAGCAAAACTATAAATTGTCGTTCGGAGCATTTCTCTAGCCATGTAGTTGTTGCAATCATCTAACCAGAGCATGATTAATTGAACAACTTCGCTGTGTGGTCATATCTCTTTGGTTATAGTTACATAACTACGAATATTCTCTGCTCACTTTTAAATTCACAGTTTTTGAGAATGGGGCATGGGGCATTGGGCATGGGGCATGGGGCATTGGGCATTGGGCATGGGTTGAAAAATTCATGCACAATCCTTTCCTTGGCTGGCTGAGTAAAATTTGCAGTAGGAAAAGTTATTTTTCGCGTTCTTTAAGTAACAAGTAATAAGTCATGGGTATTTACTCATTACTCATTACTCATTACTCATTACTCATTACTCATTACTCATTACTCATTACTCATTACTCATTACTCATTACTCATTACTCATTACTCATTACTCATTACTCATTACTCATTACTCATTACTCATTACTCATTACTCATTACTCATTACTCATTACTCATTACTCATTACTCATTACTCATTACTCATTACTCATTACTCATTACTCATTACTCATTACTTATTACTCATTACTCATTACTTATTACTCATTACTCATTACTTGCTAAAAACCCGATAGTATAACCAAGTGCTGACTTCCTTGATGGGGAAAAGTAAATAAGTCAGAGGATTGATGGTAACGATAATATTGCGAAAATCGCGCCGTGCTAAAAATAAAACGGCACGAGCTACTTGCTGTGCTGACATCACCCCATAGGGATTAAGTTGGCTTTTAAAAGGCCCTAAAATCAATTTACGAATTACACAACTATCATCTAAACGTTTGAGTGTGATTAAATTACCCAAGGTGCGTTTGCTGAGTTCATAAAGTGGACTTAAGGCAGGAGAAACTTCAGCTTCAGATGTATTTACCCAAATTTCTTTAGTGGCTTTTGCTTGTGGCCCTGTGACTGTGGCGATAAATATATCCATCAACCGCAAAGCAGAAAAAGCATTGACTTCATAAGATGAGTTGATGGCTTGTGATGTCCGTTCAGTGTAGACATTAACACCGTGGTTGATAATCAAAATATCGACTTTCTCTAAACTGGCTTGGAGTTCTGCTTCATTACCTAATTCCCAGGTAATTACTTTCACACCATTATCCGTTGGTAATTTATCTGGGTTGGTAGTTAATGCTATAACTTTAGCTTTGTATTTAAGTAATTCTGCGGTTAGGGCTTGTCCTAAAGCACCGGATGCACCAGTGACAGCGATGGTTTTACCCTTTAAAGACAGTCCTGTTCCTAATATCTTATCTACCAAGGAAAATACTCCACTGTAGTAAGCATTGACATCATCAAAATGGTGTCGCCAATGGTAAGAGCGATTTACCCACCAGACAGAAGGGGTGGTTTCTAAAGGCCCTGGTAGATGATTATAGTCTGTTTCAATTGTGCCTCGGAAATATCGCAGGGATGCACCAAACAAAAATGTACTGGCGTAAATGACTCCTAACCATAACCCGATTTGTTGGACGATTAAGGCAATGATTGTTAATACTGTGACTAATAGACTAGATTCTACAATGTCGTTGTATAGCTGGGATTCTTGATAAGCTTTTAAAGAGATCATTGATAAATCCCGGCGATATACCATATGGTGCTTGTTGTGCCATTTACCTAGCCAAATGAATTTATGACACAAGGCATGGTATGTATCTCTGAATATCTCCGCCAAGAATAGGGAGAATAACCCCCAACTGGCAAACTGCAAACTAGCACTGAGCAGCACCCAATTAATTTGTAATTTTGTCGCAACTTCGGTTAAGCTCTCTAGCATTTTTTCCCCACCACTTGTCTTAATCTTTTTTCATATTCTGATCAGAATAGATTAACGGCA
Organism: Aliinostoc maniaoense; assembly: GCF_058172895.1. NCBI lineage: Bacteria > Bacillati > Cyanobacteriota > Cyanophyceae > Nostocales > Nodulariaceae > Aliinostoc > Aliinostoc maniaoense. The sequence goes on from NZ_CP187952.1 coordinate 2,484,137, forward strand.
AGTTACAAAGCAATCTATTATTGGGGAGCGGGGTGTGGGGGTGTAGGGAGACAAGGGACAGGGGGCAGGGGGCAGGGGGCAGGGGGCAGGGGGCAGGGGGCAGGGGACAAGGGGGACAAGGAAGTAGAGGAGAAAGATTAATCTAAAATCTAAAATCCAAAATCAAAAAGGGTATGAGTATCGTTACGAGGAGAATCATAGTTTCATGGAGTTCGGAAAACCTTCCCAGGAATGTGCTGTCAGGGTTATGGATACAATTCCATTATTGATGCGGTTTATCCGGGCTGAGATGCGGACTCATAGTGCTGATTCTATTTCTATACCACAACTGCGATCGCTAGCTTTTCTCAAGCGTTGTCCTGGTGCTTCTTTGTCTCAGGTGGCAGATCACCTTGGTGTAACTTGTGCTACAGCATCAAGCACAATTGAACGACTAGTGCAACGCCATTTGGTACAACGTACTGATCATCCTCAAGAGCGGCGGCGTGTAGTTCTAAATTTGACACCAGAAGGAAAGGATCTGTTAGAGCAATCCCAAGAAAAAACTCGCGCTCATATTGCGGAAATTTTACAGGATCTCACCCCAGAACAAATATCACAAATTGAAGAAAGTTTGACTCTGTTGAAAAATGTGTTTGAGCAAACTGAATTTTCTTTGTGAAGCTATTAAAAGATAACTTAACTTTAAAAATTACATGAAGTTTTAATTATTACTTCATATTTATCAAGGGTAAATTTGGTCACATTTACTCTGTTAAGAAAAATGATGTCATGGGCATTATAAACTACAGCATTTAAAAAAAATTTACATAATCCTGGCACGAATGTTCATTTCTCCCACCGCTTTGACAGTAGCTGATCTGGAGTCCGCGATCGTTCGCAACCCACTGATAGTTTCGCCGGATACATCTGTGATCGCAGCCATTGCCCAAATGAGTGGGATTCGTGCTGTGTGTTCATATTCCAGAGAGACAGACAGTGAACTTGCAGCCCTACATCTAGAGGCGCGTTCTAGCTGTGTATTAATTGTTGAAGGGAATAATTTATTAGGTATTTTCACGGAACGAGATGTTGTTCGTCTGAGTTCTCAAAGGCGATCGCTAGAACATCTCACCATAAGTGAAGTGATGACACATCCAGTTATTACCTTACAGCAATCTGCATTTACTGATCTGTTCTTCGCAGTCAATTTACTCCAGCAACATCACATTCGCCACTTACCATTACTTGATGAACAAAACCAAATTGTCGGCATACTCACCCATGAAAGCTTACGGCACTTGTCTCGTCCCATAGATTTACTGCACCTCCGCATTGTTGCTGATGTGATGACTTCTGAAGTGATTTGTGCTGCTCCTACTGTTTCCATGCTCACTATCACTCGCTTGATGGCAGAACATCAAGTCAGTTCGGTGGTGCTGGTAGAAGAACGATTTCAGGAAATACAAGGGGAATTTATACAATTACCAGTTGGCATTGTCACAGAGCGAGATATTGTGCAGTTTCACGCCTTAAAACTCGATTTTGAGGAGCTACCAGCACAAATTGTCATGAGTACACCCGTGTTCTCAGTCACTCCTCAAGAGTCATTATGGATGGTGCAACAGATTATGCACCAATACTTAGTCAAAAGGTTAGTGGTGATTGGCAAGCAAGGGGAGTTGCTAGGCATCGTTACCCAAACTAGTATTCTCAAAGTTCTCAATCCTTTGGAGTTAAATCAATTAGTGGCAGTTTTAGAGCATCGGGTGTCTTGCTTAGAAACAGAGAAATTAGAACTATTGCAAAATCGCAACGCCGAATTAGAACAGCAAGTTCAAGAACGAACAGCTACACTCAAAGCCAAAGCAGAACGGGAAAAGTTGATTGCAACTATTGCTAGCCAAATTCGCTCTTCCCTCAACCTACAAGATATTCTTGACACCACAGTCCAAGAAGTGCGATCGCTGTTAAAGTGCGATCGCGTGAATATCTGGCAGTGTCAACCAGACTGGAGTGTAGTTGTAGTTGCTGAATCTGTCGCTCATGGTGATATTGCTTATTTGGGCAAGCAAGTTTACGATCCTTGTTTTGCAGGTGACTGGGTAGAACTATACCGTCAAGAACGGATTCGAGTAGTGTCTGATATCTACACTACACAGATAAGCGATTGTCACCGAGAATTACTAGAAAATTTACGGGTTAGGGCTAAAGTATTAGTACCAATTGTCAACAGTAATCAACTGTGGGGATTGCTGAATGTTGTCGAAAGTCAAGCACCTCGACAGTGGCAACCGGAAGAAACAGCTTTGTTGCAACAGCTATCTACCCAAATGGCGATCGCTATTCAACAAGCCACTGCTTACCAACAGCTACAAACTCAACTCACCGAAAGACAAAAAACAGAAGCAAACCTCCGGCAAAGCGAACAAAGATATGCTTCCTTAGCCGCAGCCGCTCCCGTGGGCATTTTTCGTACTGATGCTCAAGGAAATTGTCTTTACGTCAATGAACGTTGGTGCAAGATAGCTGGGTTAGCTTCTCAAACAGCCCTCAAAAGTGGATGGATAGCAGCGATTCATCCCGATGACCAAAATCAAGTTTTACTAGAGTGGTACACTGCTACCAGAGAAAATCGTCCTTTTCAACTAGAGTACCGCTTGCAACAGCCTGATGGCACAATAACTTGGGTGTTTGGGCAAGCTGTGGCAGAGTTAGATACTACTGGAAAAATTACAGGTTATGTTGGCACAATCACCGATATTAGTGAACGCAAAGATGCCGAAGCACAACTAATTTACAACGCCTTACATGATTCTCTAACTAACTTACCCAATCGTAACCTCCTCATAGAACGATTGGAATTAGCTATGAACCGAGCCAAGCGAATTGACAATTATCATTTCGCGGTTTTGTTTCTCGATATGGATCGATTCAAAATTATTAATGACAGCTTAGGACATTTAGCCGGCGATCAACTCCTCAAAATTATTGCTCAGAAGCTAAAATCCAAAATTCGGGCGATGGATTTAGCCGCTCGCTTGGGTGGCGATGAGTTTGTAATTTTACTAGAAGACATAGACGGTATTGACGAAGCTGTCATTGTTGCCAAGCGAATTTTAGCCGAATTTCAAACCCCATTAACCCTTAATGGACACGAAGTCTTTATTACTACCAGCATCGGCATAGTATTAGGAACAGCTAATTACCATCAAGCCTCAGATTTACTCAGAGATGCCGATATTGCCATGTATCGAGCCAAAACTGAAGGTAAAAGCTGTTATAAAATTTTTGATACTCAGATGCACATTCAGGCACTACAACGACTCAATTTAGAAAATGATCTCCGCAAAGCACTGGAACGACAAGAATTTATTGTTTACTATCAACCAATTGTTGATATTAATAAAAATCATTTAATCGGTTTTGAAGCTTTAGTACGCTGGCAACATCCTACTCGCGCTTGTGTTTCTCCCATAGAATTTGTTTCTATAGCTGAAGAAATAGGTTTGATTGTTCCCCTAGATAGCTGGGTACTCAAAACTGCTTGTCAACAACTCGCAACCTGGCAAACTCAATTTTCTAGCCAATTACCCCTGAAGGTGAGTGTTAATTTCTCAGTCCAAGATATCCACAAAGCCACCTTAGTCCAAGATGTAAAAGAGATTTTAGCTCAAACTGGTTTAAGTGGTGATTGTTTAACACTAGAAATTACTGAGAGTATTTTAATTGAAAATATTACTGAAACAATCATAATATTGGAGCAGTTAAAAGCATTGGGAATTAAAATTAGTATTGATGATTTTGGTACTGGATATTCATCACTCAATTATTTGCATCGATTACCTGCCGATACTTTAAAAATTGATCGTTCCTTTATTCGGCAAATGCTGCAAGAAAAACGCAACTATCAACTTGTTAAAACTATCATCACACTCAGCAATGAACTGGGATTAGCAGTAGTGGCAGAAGGTATTGAAACACAGCAACAACTTCAATGGTTACAGCAACTAGGATGTAAGTTTGGCCAAGGTTATTTGTTTTCTCGACCTTTGCCTGCTGATAAAATTGAGACTCTGCTACTCAAGAGGCTTGAGTGATGAGTGATGAGTGATGAGTGATTATTACTTATTACTTATTCTTAACAGCCTAGGCAGGCGCAGAATAGTCTGATATCATATATCTCCATGTAGTTAGGAATTTAGTCCTTAAAATCTACACTAAGCATATATAAATGTATTTATGAAACAATTAATGTCTAAAGATTGGATAGTCATTCAACAACGATTGACTCCTTATTTATTTTTATTGCCAGCTTTAATTTTGTTGGGTTTAACTGTATTCTGGCCTGCACTACAAGCTTTTTACCTGAGCTTTACTAGCTACGAAGACCTCAGCCAACCACCCCAATGGATAGGTATAAAAAATTTCTTGCGTTTATGGCAAGATGCCGTTTTTTGGAAGACTTTAGAAAATACCTTTCTTTATCTTGTAGGCGTAGTACCGATTCTAGTGATTTTTCCTTTAGGATTGGCAATTTTAGTTAATCAAAAATTACGAGGAATTAACTGGTTTCGTGCTGCCTATTATACCCCAGTAGTTATTTCTATGGTGGTAGCCGGGATAGCTTGGAAGTGGCTATATGCAGAAAACGGCTTACTAAATCAAGTCTTGAAAATATTAGGTCTTTTCCCTGATGGTATTCCCTGGTTAACTAGTTCGACGAAAATTTTTGGTATCGTGCCAATCACTTTAGCTAGTGTTATGGCTGTCACCATCTGGAAAGGATTGGGTTATTACATGGTGATTTACTTAGCAGGGTTGCAATCAATTCCAGCAGATGTTTATGAAGCCGCCGCTATTGATGGTTCAGATGGTATTCGTAAACATTGGGATATTACTGTACCTTTAATGAAGCCTTATTTAGCATTAGTAGGAGTAATTTCCGCAATTTCAGCGACAAAAGTATTTGAAGAAGTTTATATTATGACCCAAGGTGGCCCTTTGAATAGTTCTAAAACAATTGTTTATTATCTCTACGAGCAAGCCTTTACTAATTTAGAAATTACCTATGCTTGCACAATTGGATTAGTGCTATTTTTAATAATTTTAGGATTATCGGTTTTACGATTAGTAATTAGTCAACCAGGGGGAGACAGTTTAATTTAACAGTATTGGATGGAATTACAGCATTTTTGAAGTAAGTGAGGTACATCTTGAGTAATGAGTAATGAGTAATGAGTAATGAGTAATGAGTTGGGTGTATCAAACTTGGTAGGGGTGGGTTAACAAACATCATTAATGATTAACTTTTGATCTCGGTGAACCCGCCCCTACAAATATCTAGGTATTCGCAAGATTTGAATTGACATTAGAAGTAATTTGTAATTGAGAACTGCGTTGAAGATGGGGAACAGGTTCTAGTTTTATGGATGTCTTAGCTGTAGAAGCACAAACAGAGGTTGCATCAGATGAATCGAGTTCTCATTGTAGAAGATGAACCCCGCATAGCGGCTTTTATTGAAAAAGGGTTACGTTCTCATGGTTTTACAACATCTATAGCAGTTGATGCTGATTCTGCTACTAATATGGCATTAAGTAGCGGTTTTGACTTAATGATTTTAGATTTGGGGCTACCTGGAAAAGATGGCTTAGATGTATTGGCAGAAGTACGGGGACAAGGGGAAAGCTTCCCGGTGATTATTTTAACTGCCCGTGATGATATTCAAGATAAAGTTGCGGGTTTTGAAGCTGGTGCAGATGACTATGTAACTAAGCCTTTCCGGTTTGAAGAGTTATTAGTAAGGGTAAAAGCTAGATTACGTCATATTGGTAACACTCAAACAAATGAAGAGATGGTACTCAGGTTTGGGGATGTAGTTTTAGACTTGCGATCGCGTAAAGCAAAAGTGGGTCAAAACATAGTAGAATTGCCAGCACGGGAATTTACTCTGGCGGAAACCTTCCTTCGCCATCCTGGACAAGTGTTGAGTCGTGAACAATTATTAGATAGAGTCTGGGGTTATGACTATGACCCAGGCTCAAATATTGTTGATGTTTACGTTGGTTATTTACGCAAAAAATTAGGTAGTAACTTAATTGAAACTGTCAGAGGCATGGGTTATCGTCTGCGAACATGAGAATTTTCTCATCAACATTTCATGATTGTCTCATGAGAGAATTAGATACTCATAAGCATAGATTAGATTGTAATGTGCGTGTGTTCCCTATGTGACCAGAATTTTGGATGTAAAGTTTTGGGTTTTGGAGATCAGATCCAAAATCTAAAACTTTTATAGTTGTCATACCCAGGAATTTATAGTTATATGGAGAAACAAGCCAAGAAAGACAAGTCTCAAGTTTCTCTATTTGATTCCCAAATCCTAAGATTCGTGGTAAAAAATCAAACCACAATAGCTAAAACATATCTAAAACATCGTCGAGGCTTTTTTTGGGCTACCCGTACTAGGATTTTGTTTTGGTATGCCATAATTTTATCCTTGACTTTTATAGTTTTTATTCCGGCGATTCGTCAGGCTTTATATGCACGAGTTGATCAACGTGTACATAATGAAGCTAGAGACAAAATACAAATCTTTGAGCATTTACTGACTGGTAAAAGTAACATTGATCAGCCTCTAGATGAAGACAGTATTGAAGCTATTGACAAACTCAGAAGAACTGATAACCGTCTACTAAATCCACCAACCACAAAAAGAGAACTCAGAGAATTTTTTGATGCTTTCTTAAGCAATCAACTCCCACAAGATGATACATTTCTGATTGCCTTAATGGATGAAAAATTTTATAAATCAAGTCCTAGGGCTAGACCAAAAGAAATGAATATAGATGCAAAAATTGTTTTAGATTGGGCAAAGTTAACACAACCAGCCCAAGGAGAAAAGATCATTCCTGGTAGTGAGATTGATAGTATCTTATATCTAGCTCAACCCGTGATAATTAATGGCGAAGTCATGGGAGTCTTTGTCATTGCTCACACCACGGCTGGAGAACGTGGAGAAGTTTTAGAAACGGTAGCAGTGATTCTGCAAGTGAGTGTGATTGTTGTAGCATTTGCTTTAGTTTTCGCTTGGTTTGCTGCGGGAAAAATTCTTGCACCTTTGCGCTTACTCACTCAAACGGCTCGCAAAATTAGTGAAACAGATTTAAATCAAAGGCTGACTATAGATGGTAGCGGAGAATTAGCAGAATTAGGAACTACTTTCAATGACATGATGGATAGGTTGCAAAATGCTTTTATCAGTCAACGGGATTTTATTAATGATGCTGGACACGAACTCCGCACACCAATTACTATTATTCGTGGTCATTTAGAATTAATGGGTAATGATCCACAAGAGATCAAAGAAACTTTAACTATAGTAATGGATGAATTAGAACGGATGAACCGCTTTGTTAATGATTTGATGTTATTAGCAAAGGCGGAACGTCCTGATTTTCTGTGCTTAGAAACAATTGATGTTTGCACTTTCACCGAAGAGTTATTTGCTAAAGTTAAAGGTCTTGGCGATCGCAACTGGCAACTCGAAGCCCTCGCTAGGGGTAAAATTGTTGCAGACCGTCAACGTCTAACTCAAGCGATGATGAATTTGGCACAAAATGCCACTCAACATACCAAAAATACTGATAAAATTGCCCTGGGTTCAATTATTCACCGGGGTAAAATTAGCCTTTGGGTACGTGATACAGGCATAGGTATCGCACCTGCTGATCAACAGAGGATTTTTCAACGTTTTGCTCGTGCTGCTAATAGTCGCCGCCGTTCTGAGGGAGCAGGGTTAGGTTTATCTATTGTGCAGGCCATTGTTGAAGCCCACGAGGGGAAAATTACCCTAGAAAGTCAACTAGGAGCAGGATCTGTATTCACAATTATTTTACCTTTGGAATCACCCCAAATTAGAACATTAATAATAAAATAAATGGTTATTTTGGTAATAAAATCAATTATTTATGCTGTCGTTAGTGTCTCACTTTTAACCTGTTTATTAGCTTTTTATTATTTACCTAATCATCAACAAGGTATAGTAGTTCCTGAAGCTGTAAAGGCAGCTTTTAAAGCCAAGTATGCTGATATTCCTCACACTTGGCAAAAACACGACTATGGTTATGAAGCGGTTTTTAAGCAAAACAATATTTTATATGAAGCAGAATTTTCAGCCACAGGGGAATGGTTAGAAACTGAATATTATGTAACAGAAAAAGATTTCCCTGCTGTTGTGTTAGAGCGAATCAAAGAAAAAAGACCTGGATTTATTGTCACAAAATATGAAATTGAAATCACCCCTAAAGGGATATTTTATGAAGTAGATATTACAGACGGAGAATTAGAAGAAGAATTATATCTTGATGGGAATGGTAATTTACAAGTTGATTTATATGAGGATTGAAAGCTGTGTTATAATTGATGTCTAGTGTGAATTATAATCTTGTGAATCCCTTGTAGGGGCATGAAAGACCTAACCCCTAACCCCTTCCCTACAAGGGAAGGGGAATAAAACTCAAAGCTTTTATCCTTGGAGGACAGAGGTTTAGAGAGAGGTCAAAACAGTTGTAAATTCAAGCGAAAGCTGCTATTTTTATTCACATCAGGCGTAATTTTTAAAAGCTAAATGTTGTCCGAAGTGTGCCAACATAAATGTTGTCATTACTATTATTATGTTCTGGATTTGTGATGACAAATAATCCTGGAGTGATAGCCATATTATCTGTGATTTGCCAATGATAAAAAGCTTCTAGATGTAAAGATGTAGCCTTATCTTCAAAGGCTTTGTCAAAACTATTATGAGTTACTTTAGGCGGTTGACCAAGCACAAATCCGGCAAAACTTCCTTCTTGTCCTATATCTCTAAGAGTTAGAAGTAACGCCCATGTGGAGATAGTCGCATTGGGAGTTGTTGGTAAATCTGCGGCTGTGGCATTAATCACACCAACTCGCCCACCGAGACTGATAGTTGGGTTAATTTGCCAAGCGGCCTCTGCACCAAAGGAATTAGCTATAATTGCATCGGCTTGATCATCAAAAGGATTGTTAGTTAATTCGCTGCCAGTTCCAGTCTTTACATTATTGTAAGAATGGATATAGGTAAGACTAAGTGCTGTGTTTTTGGTAGGTTCGAGGGTAAGTTGAGCGATCGCGCCATAAGGACTAGCCAAAATTCCCTGCTCTGGATTAGCTACATTATTAGTGACATATCCCAATGATAAATTCACTGAGTCACTTAAATTATGAGAAATTCCTACACCCGCACCGCCACCTTGACGGCGAATGGGATTTTCTCGCCCAAAGGTGGAAATTGAACCGTCTCCGCTACCGCTAAACAGAGGATTAACACTAGGAACAAAATCACCTAAACCTCCTCCCAGTGCGTAAAGAGTGAGGCGGGTTTGTTTGCTGAGGGGTAATTTATAATCTATTTCATCTATTTCTACTTCGTTGTCATCGTCACCATCAAAGCCCAAATTAGCCATTTTAGTATCGGTAACATTTTCTAATTCCGGTGTGTTGCGTCCTTGCAAGCGGATTTGTAGTTTGTCTTTACCTGTGAAACTTGCTTCTAAACTGAGACGAACGCGATCGCTTAATACTAAATTCTCATTGATTGGTTTGGTTTTACTGTTAGCTTTTTTATCACCAGCAATTCCAGTCACAGCAAATATAATCTCTCCCTCTAGCTCAACTTGGGGTGAAAACTGTTGTGATTGTAAAGTAGCGACTTTGTTTTCTAATAAATCAACCCGACTGCTAAAAGTTAGTAATTCTGCTGCAAATTCTGATTTTAATGTTTGAATTTTACTTAATTTTTCTTGGTCAATTGTCTTGATTTTTCCCTGAGTGATTAGCTCATTTATTTGTATGATACAAGCATTGATTTTAGCAGCAAATTCATATTTAGACAGCGTTTGATTGTTTCTATTGATATCATTACTAGCACAGTGATATTTTTCAATTAATGATTGTAGGGTTTGCCATGTCCAACTATCTCTATTCACATCAGACAATTGATCCACTGATGTAATGTTCTTTAATTGATTATTATTGCTTACAGATGGGATAGTTTTTGCATTAGCTTTAGTTGTACTCAAAGCAAGTAAAACCGTCAAACAAATCAAGTGAAATTTTCGCACGATAATTAAACCTATCAACGCTATCTCCTGAAAACAATCAACTATAGGACTAGTATTTGATTTTTGACAAAATCTAAGTATATGTAGTGGCGTGGCAAGGCTAAAATAGTGTATTAAATGTAGGTTGGGTTGAGCAAGGCGAAACCCAACATGGATATCGGTGTTGGGTTTCCTTACGTCAACCCAACCTACTCCTAATTCATCATTTAAGGCTTGCCAAGCCACTACGTATCTATTTCCTGAAAACAATCAACTAGAATATCAAAACTTATAATTAGGAATGCGAACTATAAATCATGAGTTATCTTCAAACGTTGTTCGCATATATTTAATAAGGTTTCCGTAAAAGAACGACGTTCGGGGAATTGGGTACTGATGTGAATATGTCGGACTAAAGTTAGAGTAATATAGGCTTGAATTGCGGGTAAAAATTCCTTGCCTGATAGTTGCAAGAATCTTGTAATGAGAGCATCTTCATAATCTTGCAATACTTGTAAATTTCCAAAAGTACGCAGACTATATTCTTGAATATGAGCGATGAAATTACCAATATCAAGTGCTGGATTACCTGCACAATATAAATCCAAGTCAAGCAGATACAAACGTGAATTATTAACAATCACTTGATCAGGATAAAAATCACGATGAATACCACAAGGTTTTGATTCTGGCGTGTTTGCTCCCAAATTATCGCTAGCAGCTAATATCCGTTCTAAACGAGTTTGCCATTGTGGATATTGTTGCATGACCAATGGCATCCGTTCATGCAAAATTCGCAGTTCATCAGACATAGTATGAGAACGACGCGGAGGAATATTAGCTTGGTGCAACTTATGAGCAGCTTCAGCAATAAGTTGAGCCGGAAAAATACCGTTATTTCTTGAGAGTAATTGAGTAGAAATTTGCCCCTCAACCTTACGCTGTAACCACATTTGCCATTCAGGAATTATCCCCACAGGTTCAGGTACAGAAATTCCATCAGAACTATCATCACCAAATCCCGATTCCCACAGAGACTTCTGCAACTCATAACTATAAAAATCCGTCCCCTTAGCCCGCACCTTCCCAATTAGAGTAATCACTTCCCCAACATCATTAATCAACACATACTCAATCAAACAACGCCGCCCCAACTTATGACGAATCAGCCGCACATTTTGCACACGACAATTTTTAGCGATCGCCAAACACTCTCTAAAACACTCCTCCACCCGCACCCGATCCAGCGCATCCCCCAAAAAACCCATCTTCTCATCACTAAAACTCATACTCCGCGTACCTTTGCGCCTACCTTTGCGCCCCTCTGCGTTAAAAATCCTCTTCCCCCTCTAAACCCTCAAAGAAGCCTGCACCTCATACAAAGCCGCATACCGCCCATTTTTGTGCATCAACTCCCGATGAGAACCCTGTTCCACCACCCGCCCATGTTCCAGATAGACAATCACATCTGCGCGAGTAGCAAAATCCAGATCATGAGTAATCACAAAAGTTGTCTTATTCCGTGACAAACATTGCAGCGCATCAATCACAGCCTTCTCATTTACCTTATCTAGCCCCGTAGTCGGCTCATCTAAAATCAGGATAGGAGCTTGACGAATAGCAGCACGAGCGATCGCAATTCGTTGTCTTTGTCCCCCTGAAAGCGTCGCCCCTCTTTCCCCCACCAGGGTATCGTATCCTTGGGGTAAAGCTTCGATAAAATCATGAGCATGAGCTAGACGCGCCGCCGCTTCGATTTCCCCATCAGACACCCCAGCAACTCCGTAAGCAATGTTTTCGCGGATACTGGCAGCAAATAACAGACTATCTTGTAAAACTACACTAATTTGGGGACGTAATGAAGCCAATGTATATTCTCGAATATCCCACCCATCAATCATGATGCGCCCAGAGGTAGGTTCATACAGCCGTAATAAAAGACTGACTAATGTAGATTTCCCACCGCCAGAAGTCCCGACAATAGCGACTTTTTGTCCTGGTGCAATATCTAAATTAATATCTTGGAGTATTCCTTGTCCTGATTCATAGCCAAAGTGGACATGATCAAAACGGATTGCTCCTTGGAAAATCGGCGCAGGGATAGCATTTGGTGAATCCCGTATCTCTGGTTGCTGGTTTAATACATCTAAAATACGTTCACTAGAAGCCGCAGCTTTAGCCAGCCTTCCAGTGTACTTAGCGAAGTTCTGCACTGGCTTAAAGGCGTTCTTCAGGTAGGTAAGGAATACCAGTACATCCCCAGGGGTTAAGGCATCGCGCAGAGCCAGCCAAGAGCCATACCATAAAACGATCGCAGTTCCCAAGGCAATTACCCCGTCTACAGTACGTTCCAAGTGAGCCGCTAGACGTTGAGTTTTGACACTTTCTTGAAGACTGCGGTGATTTAATTGAGCAAATACCTGAGCAAAAGCATCCTGTAGAGAGAGGGCTTTGACTAACTTAATGGCTGCAATTGATTCCGCAGCCGTCGCTGCCACAGCCCCTTCTTGTTGACGCTGCTTGAGTGAGGACTCTTTAATGCGTCGGCTGAGTCGGTTTGTCACGAGCCAAAATAACGGCAGTGTCAGCAATGATAGTAAAGTTAGGCTACGATTCATCCAGAACATTACCCCAATCATCCCCACGAGAGAGAGAATGCTGATTAATAGGGGTAAAGCCGCCGTAATCATAATTTCTTGGAGACGGCTAGCATCACTACTAACACGGATAATTAAATCACCGCTACGGGCTTTAGTGTGATAAGCCAAAGATAAATCTTGGAGATGACAGTATAAACGATTACGAACTTTTGCCATAACGCGACTGCCGACGGTGGCTAATCCCACGGTACTACCATAGGCAGCTAGAGCGCGTAAACCTGTAATGATTAAGACAGCAACGGCTGAGAGTGTCAGTAATGTGATGGGTTCGAGACGAGCAATTACAGGTAGAGTATTTAACTTATCACCCCGGAGGAGAACATAATCAAAGACAAACTTTAAAGGCCAAGGTTCTAACACCCGTAGCCCCACATCCGCAACTAAAGCGATCGCGGAAATCAAAAGTAGTCCATAATGGGGACGAATATCACGCCAGAAATAAACCAACACTCCCCACAAACTTGCTTTTGGCATTTAGGATTTCACCTCCATTGGTAATGGAGAATCTAAGCCAGCTATCTGGATAATTTGGTGAGCGATCGCATCCCAAGTATGATGAGTAATGACCGTGTTTCGTGCAGCTTTTCCTAAATTATGCCGGAGATGAGGCGATCGCCATAATATCTCTAATGTCTCAGCTAAAGCGATCGTATCACCAGGAGGGCAAAGCATACCATTCACTCCATGCTCAATTAAATCAGTTAATTGTCCAATCTGACTAACAACCACAGGTAAACCAGCCGCCATATATTCATACACCTTCAACGGCGAGAAGTAAAAATCAGATTGGGCGGCGTAGGGTGCGACAGCCACAGTCATTGCAGCTAATAATTGCGGTACTGCTTCAGGATTTACCGCCCCTGTAAATTGAGTGTGAGTATTTAATCCCCGTGCCGCTAATTCAGCCTCTAGCTTTTCCCGTTCCGGGCCATCACCCACAATTAACAACTTAGCCTGGGGAACACGTTGATGTAGTAAACTAAAAGCCTCCGTTAAAATGGGCAATCCATGCCAAGGCTTCAAACTCCCGACAAATCCCACCGTAAAATCATCTGATTGACTTACCGCAGCCAGACTAGAAAAACGGCGAGGATTGACACCATTAGGGATGACATGAATTTTGCTCTCATCCACATAATCCATCAAGTAACTTTTCACCGCCTCAGAAACCGCAATCAAAGCGGTAGCAGCAGAAAACACCCGACGCGCCACAGCTTCCGCCCCATCTCGATCAATCAAACCCCGATGCTGCGCCTGTTCTAAAATTAAAGGTGAATTTACCTCCAACAACCCAGGAACACCCATATCCTGAGCAAATTCCATCGCCCCATAACTCCAGAGAGAATAACGCTCATAAACCAAATCAAAAGGTGCAGACTTCTCCAAACTCAACCGTAAATCAGGATTCATCCCCAAAGCCACCTGCTCACGCATCCCCCGTTCCAACTTAGGAACAGGTGGAAGTTGATGCACCACCACATCATTCAAATCCGTTGGTAACTCCCCCCCCAACCGAGTAGCAAACAAATCCACCCGTACACCTTCCCCCTTTAAACCCCGCATCACCTCCTGCACATGAATAGAACAACCCTTCTGTCCAAAAACAGGAATCCCCCCATCAGCACAAACATAAGCAACTCTCACCTTCATACCTCCTCCGCGCCTCCGCGCCTCTGCGTGAAAAATAACTCCCTCAAAACTTCCGTATTCCGACAAATATCAAACTCCGACTCAATCAACCTCCGAGCCTGAGTAGACAACCTCACCCGCAAAGCCTCATCCTTAAGAAGTTGCCCAAGAGCATTAGCCAACTCCTCCGCATCATATTGCCCTACAATCAAACCAGTCTCCCCATCCCGCACCACTTCAGGGATACCCGTCACCACCGTACTAACACAGGGAGTTCCCAAAGCCATCGCCTCCAGTAAAACCGTAGGTAATCCGTCCCGATTCCCATCTTGACCAATCACATAAGGCGCAGCAAACACAGCCGCATTCTGTATTAATTGAAACACCTCATTTTGCGGACGCGCACCAACAATTTGCACACAAGATTGCAAACCTAAATCTTGAATCTGCTGACGTAAAGTTGATTCTAAACCCCCAGTACCAACAATTTGACACTGAAACTGATAATTTCTCTGCTGAAGAACTGCACAAGCATCAATTAAAACAGATAAACCTTTCTTCTCAATTAACCGACTAACAGAGAGAATTAACGGTGGACGTTCAGCCGGAGAAGAATATTGTAACTGTCGCAAGTCCAAACCATTATATATGCGTTGAACTTGATTTGCAGACAAACTATACATCTTTTGGAGATATTTGAGATTATAGTCACTGACAGTCACCACCCTAGACGCATCCTTGAGCTTGCGCCGCATATCCTCAAATTCCACACTCTCATGAAAGATATCTTTAGCATGAGCCGTGAAAGTATAGGGAACACCTGCAAAGTGAGATGCTAGACGAGCTACACTAGTGGCCACAGTCCCGAAATGAGCGTGTAAATGAGTAATCCCTTTGAGCTTGACTTCTCGTGCTAACCAAGCAGCTTGGTAGACAGTGCTAGCTTTTTCCCCTTGAGCAACAGCCAGCTTTGACCAAAAATCAGGTATAACTTGACTAGCCTCCTGTAATTCCGCCCAAAAATAACTAGCGGCTGTAGGCGCAAGACTATTGAGAGAATCACTCACCCGTCCTTGAATTGGCTTACGAATATAAGTAACAGGCGCACGCACTTGGGAAATAATATTTTGAAAATGCGTATCAGCAGGCGGCCTCAAGGCGAAAATCTTGATATCCAACCCAGCCGCTTCATGAGCCAAAATTTCATTGACAACAAAAGTTTCAGAATAGCGAGGATAACGTTTGAGAACATAAGCGATAGACATGGACATTATTCGTGTCAAAAGGGTATAGGGGTGTAAGGGTATAAGGGTATAGCAAAGTTACTTATTTGCGTTCTTCTTTGCGCCTTTGCGCCTTTGCGCGAGCTTTTAAATAATATTCTTGCCAACACCAAAGAATTTATGCAACAAGTCGAAAGACTATTCATGAAGCTTGTGGCGGTGCTTGATGAGCAGACATCAGGATTTCATTAACAAATTGAGGAATGCGAGTGAGTCCATTAAGATCAACATAACTACGGACTTGTGGTGGCCGAATATCTTGGATAAGCCAGTCTGTCAATGCTTGAGATGTCAGCTTATTTGGATGTATATAATCAATTAAACCTAGAGATTTTAATTTTTCAGCCCGGATTAATTGTTCTTTGCGGGGTTTGATGCGGGGTAGAATGAGCGATCGCTTACCAAATGACAACAATTCACAAGTCGTATTGTAACCACCCATTGCAATCACGCGTTCGGCTTGATTTAACAACAATGTCGGCTCGGCTAAATATTCCAAGACACGCAAGTTTTCACGTTGTGCTGCATAGTTTTGGAGTTTCTGCCGTATTTCTCGCGGCATAAACGGCCCTGTTAAGATCATACCGTTCATCCCTGGTGGTAATTCAGCATGGGCAAAGGTTTCAGCTAACATTGCTCCATCTTGTCCACCACCTACCAAGCATAATACTAATCTTTCGGGTAAATTGAGTGATTTAAATGCTTGCACAGTCTCTAAATTGAGATGTTTGAGGCGGTAACGTTGGTCAAGATAGCCAGTATAGCGGAACTTAGCGACGGTTTTTGATTGCCAGCGATATTCTTTAGCTAAATCGTAGATGTTGCGATCGCCATACACCCAAACTTGATCATAATAGGTTTGAATCGCTTCTTCATTGCCTGCCCGCTTCCAATCTCGACGCACGGCAGCAGGTTCATCTAAGATATCCCGTAAACCTAGAATACAATGGGTTTTGCCTTCACTACGCAAGTATTCCAAGGTGGGATCTAATTCTCTAACTGCGCCTCGCGGAACATTATCGACAATGAAGATATCCGGTTGAAAGGTTTTAATAGTAGTGAGGATAACTTGCGATCGCAGTGTAATGATTTCGTGCAATGATAGATCCAATCTTCTGGCTTGATATTGCCCATCAATGTTTTTATGCAACGCCGGGAGAGTTAAACAGTCTACTCCTGGGGGTGTGGGAACATTGCTCACATCTGGAATACCACTAATCATTAAAACATCTGGTTTTAGGGGTGAAGATCCTAAAGTTTGAGCAATTAATAAATTACGACGTTTGTGTCCTAATCCCATTGTGTCGTGGGAATATAACGCAATGCGACACTTACGAGTATTGCTAGATAAACTACTAATAGCTGAGGTTCTGGGGTTGTTTCTAAAGAGGGGTAGAAATTTGCTCATGTGACTCCACACTAATTGAGGAAGTTGAAAAAGTATCAGAAATTTCAATGGAATCGATTGAATGCCTTCTTGGACATATCGTCTTACTCACTGCTAAATAGCATTGGTTATTTTAAATGCTATGTGTATTTGCTTATCTCTAGGCGAAAAGTAAAATTAATACTCAAATTTATTTAACTTTGACTTAAACTAAGTTTAATCTTTTCTTTATGAGAAGATAATTAAAGAAAAATGAGAAACTTCTCATGAAAGCGTTATCAGATATAAGATTCAGACTATTAGCCGCCTAAAAAATGGTTAACAACTGGCTAAGAAAAGAGAAAATACTACTAAATATACTGGAAATTTTCATGAGAATCTTCTCATAAGATGTTCATTCATCACTCATGTAGATAAGTAAATATGTGTATTAACAAGAGAAGATCGTAATTGGTAAAAATTATGCGACTGCTGGTATATTCCCATGACGCATACGGACTTGGTAACATCCGCAGAATGTTGAGTATCTGCAAACATCTGCTAGCTGAAATACCGGAACTCTCAATTTTACTGGTGTCTGGTTCACCGATGTTACAGGGGTTTCGTTTACCCCAGGGTTTAGATTACATCAAACTGCCTTGCTTGAATAGAGGCGCAACTGGCGAAGTGGCGGTAAAATATCTGGGAATGGGGGTAGAAGAGACGGTAAGATTGCGATCGCAATTAATTCTCTCTGCTGCCATTAACTTTCAACCAGACTTATTTCTAGTAGATAAAAAACCATACGGTATCAAAAACGAATTAGCCAGCACGATTAATTATTTTCATCACAAATTACCCCAAACCAAGCTAGTTCTCTTACTGCGTGATATTCTCGACTCCCCACAAGTCACTATTTCCGAATGGAAAAAAAATCATTATTACACAGCTATAGAAAAGTATTACCACCAAGTTTTAATAGTCGGAACGCCAGCAGTTTTTGATACTGTCAAAGAATATAACTTTTCCCCCGCTATTACCCAAAAGTCTCATTACTGCGGTTATATCCATCATCAATCAGGTTTAAAACCATCTGCACAAGTGAGAGCAGAATTACAAATATCCCCCACAGAAAAATTAATTTTAGTTACCCCTGGCGGCGGTGAAGATGGTTATGAAATAGTTGCTACTTATCTTGATACAATTAAATTAGATACAGCTAATATCTACAAAAGTTTAATCATTTATGGGCCGGAAATGCCCACAAAGCAAAAACAACTCGTGATGGCAGCAGCAGCCAAGAATCCTCAAGTACAGGTGAGAGAATTTACAGATGATTTAATGAGTTATATCCAGGCAGCAGATGCAATAGTTTCAATGGCTGGTTATAATACAGTTTGTGAGATTTTATCTGCCAAAAAGCCTGCCATAATTATACCACGCTCTCACCCATCACAAGAGCAATTGCTGCGCGCTCAAAGGATGGCTGCATTAGGTTTATTTACAGCCATTCATCCCGATGAATTTACTACATCAACCTTAAAAGCTGCTCTAGAAAATCAGTTTTCTATGTCTCAAGTTACATTCAATATGAATGGCTTGGATAACATCAAAGAACACATCCAGATTTTATTAACTCAAACAAGTTGCGAACGCCAATTCAAGTATGAAAAAAATCATGTTTTATTGCCAATATCTTAGCGGTATGGGACATTTAGTCAGAAGCACAGAAATAGTGCGGAATTTAGTTAAATATTTTGAGGTTTATTTTATTTGTGGAGGCCCAGAAATCAGGGGTTTTGCAATTCCGCCACAAGTAGAATTAATTAAACTACCTGCACTATGGTTAGAAGATGGAGAATTTAGAGTAGAGGATAGTGATAAAAGTGTTGAACAAATCAAAGAAATCAGAAAGAATCTGTTAATTTCAGCTTTTGATAACATCAAACCCGATTGTTTAATTACCGAATTTTTCCCCTTTGGCAGACACAAATTATTGTTTGAACTAATTCCCTTAGTTGAGCATATTAAAACTACAAATCCTGATACAAAAATTGTTTGTAGTTTACGTGATGTAATTGGCAAGGAGAGCAACCCGCAGGAAGAAGGAACTATTTGTGATTTAATGAATCGCTATTTTGATTTATTACTATTTCACGCTGATGCTAATTTTCAGAAATTCTCTGAGAGTTTTCAGAGATATAGAGATATTAAATCTAGGATTATTCATACTGGCTTCGTGACTCAACCAGTGAAAGCTGATGTTAATCATCATCAACTGTGGGGTAAATTCAACCCAGAAACACTAAAAATTATCGTGAGTATTGGCGGCGGTAGAATTGGTTATGAATTGTTAGAAACAGTGGTAGCAGCTAGCCCAATCTTAGCAAAAAAGATACCGAATATTATCAAAATATTTACTGGGCCGTTCATGCCAGAAGCCAAGGTAAAGCAATTAAAAGAATCAGCAAAAAATCACAATAATATTCAGATTGCCACATACACATTACATCTACTTGCTTATATGCAAACGGCAGATATTTCTCTTAGCTTGAGTGGCTATAACACGACTATGAATATTTTAAGTACGGGGGTGCGTGCTATTGTTGTGCCAATTGGCCATGAGCATCAAGATCAAGAACAGTTAATTAGAACTCAGAAATTACAACAGTTAGGAGTTGTTGATTGTTTGTTACCACAAGATTTAGATCCGGGTTATTTATCTGAGAAAATTATTGCTTCTTTAACCAGGAATATAACTTTAGATTGCTCTTGTAGGTTTGATTTGCAGGGTGCTGAGAACACAGCTATATTCCTGAAGGATTTTTTGAATAATCATCAAAATCTATCTCAACCAGAGGAGATAAGTTTAAAAGATTAATTTTTTCTATTGATAATTATATGTTGGTGAAGGAGAGGAATAATTAATGGGACAACGTGCCAAAGAAAAGGAATTAATAGGAGTTATTCCAGGTATCTTGCGAATATTAAATAAACTTTCGCTTTATATTCGGCAACAAAAAGTTTTAATTGCTGGTTCTTTTCTGGCACTTTTACTAGAAACTGGCTTACGTTTGCTTGAACCTTGGCCTTTAAAATATGTATTTGATTATATTCTGATACCTGCTCACAATAACTCTGTTAATTCTATTAACCATTATGGATTAAGTCCGGTTTTATTATTAACTTTGGCGGCTGTTGCCATTGTCGTAATTTCTGCGGTGGGTAGCATTGCTGCCTATCTTAGTACCTATGGAATGTCTTTAGCTGTGGTGCGGGTGTTATCAGAGGTACGTGGTGATGTTTTTAATCATTTACAACATCTTTCTTTATCCTTTCATCAAAAGTCTAAAAGTGGTGATTTAATCGCCCGTGTCACCGCCGATATTGAAAAAATGCGGACTGTGACTGTAAAAACTGCTTTGCCTTTATTTACGAATACATTCTCAGTTTTGGGAATGTTGGCGATTATGTTTTGGTTAAATTGGGAGTTGGCTTTAGTAGTCTTGGCTATTTTCCCATTATTAATGTTGTTAACCAGTAATATGATTAGCCGCATTCGTAAATTTGCTAAAAAACATCGTGATTCTGAAGGGGTTTTAGCAGCAACTACTGGTGAAACTATCGGTGCTATTAAGGTGGTGCAAGTTTTATCTCTTCAGACAATGCTACATGATGTTTTTTCAGCACAAAATCAAAAGAGTTTAGATGAAGCAATTGAATCTTTAAGATTATCAGCCGCACTAGAAAGGGCTGTCCAAATTTTAATGGCAATAATTATTGCTGTGGTGTTGTGGCGTGGTTCTCATGTGGTGCTACATCAAGAACTTACACCAGGGGAATTATTGGTATTTATGAGTTATTTAAAAAATGCTTTTGAACCGATGCGGAAACTATCCAACCAAATTGGACAAATTGCTAAAGCTACAGCTTCCGGGGAACGGGTGGTAGAACTTCTCGACTATGAACCGAATGTCAAAGATTTACCAACAGCGAAACCAGCACATCCTTTTTTTGGTGCGGTGCGGTTTGAAAATGTTGGGTTTGGTTATGACACAGAAAAAGAGATTTTAAACAATATTAGCTTTACTGTGCAACCGGGACAGCAAGTGGCAATTGTAGGGGCTTCTGGTAGTGGTAAATCAACGCTCCTGAGTTTAATTTTACGGCTTTATGATCCAGAAGCGGGGAGAATTTTAATTGATGGTCAAGATATCCGCGAATATACTTTAAATTCTCTCAGACAACAAATCAGTGTAGTTTTACAAGATAGTGTGTTATTTGCTGTCAGTGTGAGAGAAAACATCGCTTACGGTAAATTAGGATGCTCTCATCAAGAAGTAGAAAAAGCGGCAAAGTTGGCGAATGCTCACGAATTTATCATGAACTTGCCCCAAGGTTATGATACGATTTTGGGCGATCGCGGTGGTACACTATCAGGAGGACAACGACAAAGAATTGCGATCGCTCGTGCTGCAATACGTCAAGCACCAATAGTTATTCTGGATGAACCCACTACAGGTTTAGATAAAAAAAGTGAATATATAGTTAACTCTGCACTCAGTAAACTAACCAAGGGGCGAACAACCTTTATTATTTCCCATAACCTCAAAGCAGTAGAGAACGCAGATATAATTCTCTACGTCGAGGGGGGAAGTATTTTAGAGCAAGGTACACACGCAGAATTAATGGCTGTAGGTGGTTGCTACGCCACTTTATACCGGATGCAAAGTATTGTTGATGCAGAGGGCGATATCTATGCGGTTGAAGCTTGAAAAAAGCTCAGGAACTCGTGTGGTGCTGTTACGCCACGGGGAGAGTACGTTTAATGTTTTGGGTTTATATCAAGGTAGTAGTGATGAGTCGGTATTAACTGAAGTTGGGCGCAAAGATGCGCGAATTACTGGGGAGTTTTTGCAGGAAATAGCATTTGATGCTGTTTATATCAGTTCTTTGAAGCGGGCGCAGGAAACTGCTAAGGAAATTTTAGAGGTAATGAATGTTCTACCAAAGTCGGTTTTTATTACTAATAAATTACGGGAAAATGATCTACCTGGTTGGGAAGGTTTAGCATTTGAATATGTGCGGGAAGTCTTCCCGGAAGCTTATAAACTTTGGAAACAACGTCCCCATGAGTTTTGGATGCAGGTAGATACTGAAACACGGTTTTATCCGGCTCTGAATTTATATCAACGGGTGCAAGAGTTTTGGCAGGATGTGTTACCAAATCAGGTTGGTAAAACTTTGTTGGTGATTGCACATGGGGGGACAAATCGGGCTTTGATTAGCACTGCTTTGGGTATAAGTCCTGAGTTTTATCACTGTTTTAAACAGTCTAATTGTGGGATAAGTATACTGCATTTTTCTGATGGTTGTTTGGGTTCTGGGGCGTTGGAGGTGATGAATTTGAATAGTCATTTGGAGTGTTTTAGAAAGGAAAGGAGGATTTTGAAACGCAGAGGGGCGCGGAGGTTTACGCAGAGGGGCGCGGAGTTTTAAGATGAAGGTGGCTTTTTTTGTTTGGCGATTTCCGGTTTTGTCTGAGGCTTTTATTCTTAATCAAATTACGGGTTTGATTGATAGGGGACATGAGGTTTATATTTATCCTGTGAATGGTTTACCTAAGAATTATACGGGTAAGGTTCATCCAATTGTGGAAGAATATAAGTTGATGGATTGTGCTTATTTTCCTCCTGTTGTTCCTGAGAATATTGTTTGGCGTTTTTTTAAGGGTATTGGGTTATTAGTTAGGAATATTTATCAGGGTTCTTTCAAGAGTTTGCGCTTTTTTTATGGGAAGTATGACAAGGAAGTAAGCACTTTAAAAACTTTTTATCGGATTGTGCCTTTTCTGGAAGATGGTGTATATGATATTATTCACTGTCAATTCGGTACGTTAGCACCTATTGCCCTTGCTTATCGGGATGCGGGAATAATTTCTGGTAAGCTAATTACGACTTTTCGGGGTATTGATATTAGTAAATATGTGGAGGAAAATGGCAGGGATGTTTATGAGCAATTGTTTCGGGAAGGGGAGTTTTTCTTGGCGAATTGTCAATTTTTTGGCGATCGCGCGGTGAATTTAGGTTGTGATTCTGATAGAATTGTGGTTCACGGTTCTGGTTTGGATTGTGGAAAGTTTACTTTTAAACCTCGTTATTTCCCTGCTGATGGTAAGGTACAGATTGTAACGACGGGACGCTTGGTAGAAAAGAAAGGAATTGAATACGCTATTCGTGCAGTTGCTAAAGTAGCGGAATTTTACCCTAATATTCAATATAAAATTATTGGTGATGGGGAGTTAAAGGAACATTTTGAACAACTTATTGCGGAACTAAATATTGGTCATATCGTCCAATTATTGGGATGGAAGCAGCAAAAAGAAATTGTCGAAATTCTGGATAATGCTCATATTTTTATCGCGCCTAGTGTGACGGCTGCTGATGGTAATCAAGATGCGCCAGTGAATACTTTAAAAGAAGCGATGGCGATGGGTTTACCTGTGATTAGTACGACGCATGGCGGGATACCTGAATTAGTAGAAGATGGGGTTTCTGGGTTTTTAGTTCCAGAACGAGATGCGGATGCGATCGCTACTAAATTACTCTATCTTATTCACCATCCCCAATTGTGGGAAAAAATGGGTAAAGCTGGACGTGCGCGTGTTGAAGAAAAATACGACATGAACAAGCTAAATGATGAATTAGTGGCTATTTATAAACAAGTTCTGCAAACAGAATTACCTGTAAGAGCTTTGCGAGAAGAATTAACTCATATCTAAATATAACATCATGAAAGTTGCCTTCTTTGTAGCACGTTTCCCTGTGTTATCTGAGCCGTTTATTGTCAATCAAATTGTTGGTACTATCGAACGGGGACACGAGGTTGATATCTACTCTCTTGATGGTCGTCCTAGTAATATATCTAAAGTACATCCTTTAGTAGAGCAATATCAACTCATTGAACGAACAATTTACGCTCCCACTCGCCCAAATCATGAAGTATGGCGATGGGTTAAAGGTTTAAGTTTACTGCTGCTCAACTTTTACAAAAATCCTGCTGTTTGTCTGCAGTTACTAAATACTTCCCGCTACGTTAGTCAAGCAAAATCCTTAAAAATGCTCTACCGAGGATTTCCATTTTTAGAAAAGAAATCCTACGACATCATCCACTGTCAATTTAGTACCTTGGGCGTGTTTGGGGTGTGGTTTCGTCAACTTGGTTTAATTGAAGGAAAATTAATTTCTACTTTTCGGGGTGCAGATATTAGTAAGTTTCTCCCTAAGTGGGGTGAAAAAGTTTATCAGGAATTATTTCAAGAAACAGATTACTTTTTAGCTAACTGCGAATTTTTCAAAAATAAAGCAGTTGCTTTGGGTTGTAATGCTAACAAAATTCATGTCCACGGTTCAGGAATTGATTGTAGTAAATTCTTTTTTAAACAGCGTGAGTTTCCCAGTGATGGAATTATCCGCATTGCCACCACTGGCAGGTTAGTAGAAAAAAAAGGGATTGAATATGTCATTAAAGCCATTGCTGAGGTAGCTAAATATCACCCGCAACTTGAATATAATATTATCGGCGATGGAGAACTCAAAGAACATTTTCAACAATTAATTGCTGATTTAAACCTGAAGGACATAGTTAAATTATTAGGGTGGAAACAGCAAAAAGAAATTGTTGAAATTCTTGATAAATGTCATATTTTTATTGCCCCTAGTGTCACAGGTAAAGACGGAAATCAAGATGCGCCAGTCAATACATTAAAAGAAGCGATGGCGATGGGTTTACCTGTAATTAGTACCAGACACGGCGGCATCCCTGAACTTGTTCAAGATGGAGTTTCTGGGTTTTTAGTACCCGAACGAGATGCAAATGCGATCGCAACTAAATTATCTTATTTAATCACACATCCTGAAATCTGGGAAGCAATGGGTAAAGCTGGACGGGTGCGAGTTGAAAAACAATACGATATGAATAAACTCAATGATGAATTAGTAGACATCTACCAACAAATTTTAAATAATCAATCTCCTAACAAACCGCTTGTAGAGGCTCGATGAAATCTATCTAAATGTCACAAATATCAAAATGGAGTTATCAACAATGTCACAACCAATAGTTACCCTGATAGTTGTCCCCCGTGAAAGATTTAGCTGCACTCAAGCATCCCTAGAAAGTATTTACGAACATACAAAAATCCCCTTCAAACTAATCTACATTGATGGTAATTCACCCCCTAAAATTCACCATTATCTCCAAACAAAATCTCAAGAGCATAACTTTCAACTAATTCGCACAGATTATTATCTTTCTCCCAATCACGCGCGTAATATCGGCTTGAGTCACGTTGATACTAAATATTTAGTCTTCATTGATAATGATGTGATAGTTTCCCCTGGTTGGTTAACAGCTTTAATTAACTGTGCAGAATCAACAGGTGCAACTGTTGTTGGCCCTTTAATGTGTGAAAAGCAACCCATACATCAAAGAGTACATTTTGCAGGTGGAGAAAGTCATATTGTAGTTGATATTAAAGGCAAAAGACATCTCCGCGAAAAAATGTATAAACAAGGTCATCAAGTATCAGAATTGCGTCCTCATCTCCAACGCACTGAAACCGAGTTAGCCGAATTTCACTGTACTTTAGTTCGCACGGAAATCTTTGAAGAAATTGGCTATTTAGATGAAGAAATGCTCAACACTAAAGAACACCTTGATTTTTGCATGACTGTGAAACAGGCAGGTGGTAAAGTTTATTTTGAGCCTGATAGTTTAGTCACCTATGTACCAGGGCCTCCCCTAGAATGGAGTGATTTACACTTTTATATGCTGCGTTGGAGTGATGCTTGGACTTTAAATAGTCTACAACGCATCCGCAGTAAATGGGATTTATCTGAAGATGGTTATTTTCAAACTAAATACAAAAAATTAGGGGTGAGAAGAGTAGCAACAATTATTAAACCTTTAGTGCGTAAACTCAGTTTTGGCAATGAAAATAAGCCATTAAAAAAATTATTAAAAAAATGGGATAGAAAACTCAATAATTTTTTGACTAACCGCTATACCCAGACGCTACCACAATGCAAAATTGATTTACCACCTATCAAAAAAACATTATATACTGAGTGAGAATATGAATTTATCTCACGCAGAGGCGCAGAGACGCAGAGATAGACGGAGGTTTAAGCCTGAAGGTGACTTTGGAGGTGTAGGGGTTTTCGGTTTTGTCTGAGGCGTTTATTTTGAATTAATTATGGGCATACTAAGGGTTCAATATCCTACACACTATCACCTTCAGTATGAGGTCGTTGTCCATGAGTGCAACCTTAGATAAAACCGTTTTGCTGCCGGGATATGAGTTAATTGAGCAGCTTTATCACGGCTCTAAAACGCTTGTATATCGTGGCATACGACTGACAGAGAGTACACAGCAACCTGTGGTGATTAAATTCCTGCGCCGGGAATATCCTAGCTTCAGCGAATTATTGCAGTTTCGCAATCAATACAGCATTGGTAAAAATCTCAATATTCCCGGTATTATCCACCCCACTGCCCTAGAAACCTATGGCAATGGTTACGCTTTGGTGATGGAAGATTTTGGCGGGGTATCATTGGAATGCTATAGTCAAACCCACTCTTTGTCTTTGGTGGATGTATTAGCGATCGCCATTCAACTGGCAAATATTCTACATGATCTCTATCAAAATCGTGTCATCCACAAAGATATCAAACCCGCTAACCTGCTCATTCATCCTCAGACGAAAGAAATTAAGCTGATTGATTTTAGCATTGCTTCCTTATTACCCAAGGAAACCGAAGCCGTTAAGCATCCCAAAGTTTTAGAAGGGACACTTCCCTATCTCGCACCAGAGCAAACCGGACGGATGAATCGAGGTATAGATTATCGTAGCGATTTTTATGCTTTCGGTGTGACGTTGTTTGAATTGTTAACAGGAAAGTTACCTTTTATATCAGATGATCCTTTAGAATTGGTACATTGTCACATTGCCAAACCTGCGCCCTCGGTGTGTACATTACAACCAGAAATTCCCTCAGTAATTGGAGAAATTATCGAGAAACTAATGGCGAAGAACGCCGAGGATCGCTATCAAAGTGCATTGGGTTTGCAGTATGATTTACAAAATTGTCTAAATCAACTGCAAAATACAGGTAAGATTGAGTCATTTGAGATTGCTACACGGGATATTTGCGATCGCTTTCTGATTCCTGAAAAACTTTACGGTCGGGAGGAGGAAGTTGCTACACTACTCAAAGCCTTTGACCGTGTCAGCAATGGTAACTCTGAACTGATGCTAGTGGCGGGTTTCTCTGGAATTGGTAAAACTGCCGTTGTCAATGAAGTTCATAAGCCCATTGTCGAGAAGCGGGGCTATTTTATTAAAGGTAAATTTGACCAATTTAATCGCAGTACGCCCTTCTCGGCTTTTGTGCAAGCATTCCGCGATTTAATGGGGCAATTGTTGAGTGAAAGTGATGAGCAATTGCAGACTTGGAAAACCCAGCTTTTAAAAGCTTTAGGGGAAAATGGACAAGTTATTATTGAAGTAATTCCCGAATTGGAACGCATTATTGGGGAGCAACCCCCCGCCATAGAATTATCTGGAAATGCGGCACAAAATCGCTTTAAATTACTCTTACAGAACTTTATTCACGTTTTTACTAAACCAGAGCATCCCTTAGTTATATTTTTAGATGATTTACAATGGGCAGATTCCGCTTCTCTCAATTTAATGCAAGGATTAATGGCGGAGTCAAAAACAGGCTATTTACTGTTGCTTGGGGCATATCGTGACCATGAAGTTTACCCTGCTCATCCTTTAATGTTGACTCTGGAAGCAATTCAAAAAACAGCAGCAACAATCAATACAATTACTCTGCAACCATTGAGTTTAACTAGCCTTAATCAATTGATTGCAGATACTCTCAATTGTACAGCAACGTTAGCGCAACCCTTAACTAAATTAGTCAACCAAAAAACCCAAGGTAATCCCTTTTTTGCTACCCAATTTCTCAAGGCATTATATCAAGATGGACTGATTTATTTTGATTTAGCTGCCGGATATTGGCAGTGTGACATTGTTCAGGTGCAGACAGCAGCGTTAACTGATGATGTAGTGGAATTTATGGCGTTGCAGTTGCAAAAACTGCCACCAGTCACCCAAAATATTTTAAAGTTAGCTGCTTGTATTGGCAATCAATTTGATTTAAATACCTTGGCGATTGTCTCGGAACTATCTCCAGCCGAAACGGCTACAATCTTGTGGAAGGCATTACAAGAAGAATTAATTCTCCCCCTGAGTGAAACATATAAATTCTTCCAATCTAGCCCACATCAAACAGCAGGCGATAGCCAAATTACAGTCAGTTATAAATTTTTCCATGACCGTGTACAACAAGCTGCTTATTCCCTCATTCCCCAAGAGCAGAAAACAGCTACTCACCTAAGAATCGGTCAACTCCTGTTAAATCATACCCCAGAAACAGAATTAGAAAATCGTATTTTTGATATTGTTAATCAGTTAAATGTCGGTATTGATTATTTCACAGAGCAACATCAAAAACAGCGATTACTAGAATTAAATTTAATTGCTGGAAGAAAAGCAAAAGTTGCTACCGCTTATGTTGTCGCTGTCGATTATTTAAATACAGCCATCAAACTCCTTGAAGAACATAGTTGGCAAAATCAATATGAACTAACGCTGAATTTGTATGATTTGGTGGCGGAGGCGGAATATTTAAATACGAATTTTCCCACTTCGGAATTACTAGTTAAGGAAATATTGGTAAATGCCAAACATACCTTAGATAAAATTAAAGCTTACGAAATTCAAATTCAAGCTTATACAGCGCAAAATAAACTCATAGAAGCGATAAATATCGGGAGAGAAGTTTTAGGTTTACTGGGTATTGATTTTCCTGAAGATGGCGACATGGAAACCATCATAACTGAACATGATCGATTGAAGTCGCTGTTTGGAAAACGCTTAATTGAAGACTTAGTAAATTTACCAGAACTGACAGACTTACAACAAGGTGCAGCCTTAAGAATTTTATGTGGTTTATTTGCCCCGATTTATCTCGCTAAACCGATGCTGTTACCTTTAAAGATATTCACAATGGTGAAAATCTGTATTCAATATGGTAACTCTCCTCAATCTGCGATCGCATACAGTTTGTATGGATTATTTTTGTGTGCATCGGAAGACATTGCTGATGGCTATCAATTCGGCCAGTTAGCTATGACAATTTTAGATAAATTTAATGCCCAAGAGCTAAAAAGTAAAGTTTATCTAACATTTTCCTTGTTTATTAAGCATTGGCAAGATAGTGTTAATTCCACTTTAGATATATTCTTAGAAGGTCTGAAAGCTGGTCTAGAAACTGGTGATTTAGAGTATGTTGGTTATTGTGCCAATTGTTATGCTCAGTTCTTATTCTGGACAGGAGAAAATCTAGAAATTGCCGAAACAGAGGCTAATAAATATTGTGCTTTGATGCAGGATATTAAACAAGATGTATCTTTAATTTGGGGAAATACATGGCGACAAACTGTCATGAATTTACAAGGGAAAGTCGATCATCCCCAAATGCTAGTGGGTGAATGTTTTGATGAAACCGTCACTCTCCCGGCTTTAATTGCTAGCCGTAATACTAATGGTATTTGTTACGTTTATCTAGCCAAACTATTCTTAAATTATTTGTTGGGAGCAGATGAAAAAGCGATTGAATACGCCAGTCTCTTTGAAGAATACGAACAGGGTGCGGCTGGTTTATTAATTGTGCCGTTGAAGAATTTTTATCAATCTCTGAGTATGCTTTCCTTGTATCCTCAATTGGATACTGAGCAACAATCTCGCTATTTAGAAAAGATTACAAATAATCAACAAAAAATGCAAAAATGGGCAGATCATGCTCCTATCAATTATCAACATAAATTTTACTTAGTGGCAGCCGAAAAACATCGGGTTTTAGACGAGAAAACAGCTGCTATAGAATTATACGACCACGCGATCGCCCTAGCCAAAACCAACGGTTACATCCAAGAAGCCGCCCTAGGTAACGAACTAGCTGCCAAATTCTACCTCAACTGGGGTAAAGAAAAAGTTGCCGCAGGCTATATGCAGGAGGCTTATTACTGCTACGCTCATTGGGGTAGCCTCGCCAAAACTAATGATCTAGAAAGCCGTTATCCTCAACTGTTGCGCCCCATACTACAACAAGCTATTCATCCCCTGAACATTTTACAAACCTTCACTAACCTCACTAGTTCCCTACATTCTACCCATCACCAAAGTTCTTCCAGCACCAGCATCAATCAGATATTCGACTTTACGGCACTACTGCAAGTATCTCAGGCAATTTCTAGCACGATTGAACTAGATAAGTTACTGCAAACCATGACTGAGAAGATGCTGGAAAATTCCGGGGCTGATTATTGTGCTTTAATACTGTGTCAAGAGGGAGAATGGCAAGTCAAAGTAATAGCTAACTCCCAGCAAACCAGCTTACAATCTACTCCCCTGGAAAATAATCTTACCGTTCCTGTCAAGCTCATTCAGTATGTCAAAAATACCTTACAAACAGTTGTCATCCATGATCTAAAAACCGATATACCAGGCGTAATGAGCAATTATCTTGATCAGCATCAGCCCAAAAGCGTGTTATGCTTGCCGTTAATTAATCAAGGTAATTTAAGCGCGATTTTATACCTAGAAAATCAAGTTACCAGTGATGTGTTTACAAGCGATCGCCTCCTAGTGCTGAAATTCCTCTCTAGCCAAGCCGTTATCGCCTTAGAAAATGCTCGTCTCTATCACCAAGTACAACAAACTTTAGAGGATCTGCAACAAGCACAAGTGCAAATTGTGCAGAATGAAAAGATGTCTGCATTGGGTAACTTAGTAGCCGGGGTGGCTCACGAAATCAATAATCCCGTCGGTTGTATTGTTGGTAATATTGGTGCAGCCCAAGAATATATTAACGACCTGTTGGGAGTGATTGACCTCTACCGTGAGCAATTTCCCCAACCCGGTAGAAAAATTGAAGATGAAGTAGAGGCGATTGATTTGGAATATCTGCGGGAAGATTTGCCCAAACTTATCAAAGCCATGAAACACGGAGGCGATCGCATTAAAGCTATCAGTAAAAGTTTGCGTACTTTCTCCCGCGCCGACAGCGACGAAAAGCAGCCTTTTAACATCCACGATGGTATCGACAGTACCCTGTTGATTTTACGTCATCGCCTCAAAGCCAACGAACACCGCCCAGCCATTGAAGTTATCACCGAATACGGCAATCTTCCCCCGGTGAAATGTTTCCCTGGGCAACTAAATCAAGTATTTATGAATATACTCGCCAATGCCATTGATGCCTTAGATGAATCAAATCAAGGATATACTTTTGCTCAAATTGAAGCCCAGCCCAATCGCATTACAATTTGTACAACCGTTACAGGTGAACAGGTGAAAATTAGCATCAGCGACAATGGTAACGGAATGCCAGAAGAGGTGCAAGCCAAAATTTTTGATCACTTGTTCACCACTAAAGGAGTAGGTAAAGGAACAGGTTTAGGATTAGCCATCGCCCGTCAAATTATCGTAGAAAAACATGGAGGCGCGATCGCGGTTAACTCTACACTAGGTCAAGGAACTGAGTTTTTATTAACCTTGTCCATCTCTTAGAGATAAAATCAATCTTAATTTTGTAGGGTGCGTTCAAGCAACGCGTAACGCACCAATATCATACGGTGCGTTACGGCTACATATCATTTGTTCAGAAGTCTCAATCCTTACACAGCCGTAACACACCCTACTTTATACTACTTAATACACAACAGTGAAATATGTATGCTACATTAAGTAGTAATGTAGTAATACATCTGCCGAGCTATAGTCTAGGTTCTATATACCCAACTGGTGCGCCAACCTCTGGATTGAGCGTATACCGCAAAGCAATGCGTCACTACGTTACCCCTGTTTGATCAGGATGGAGTGAACGTCCCGCATCAAACCCCTGAAAGTAAGCTCAGTGGTAGAGCAATCGACTGAAGATCGATGAGTCGCAGGTTCAAATCCTGTACTTTCCGCAACCCTGTCCGGGTTAAAAGACACTACCCTTTTAAGGTAGCCCATGTAACTTAATTCTCAACTCTGTGATGTAGGTATACTATTGGTTTACCGATAGTAGCAGTGCAGAAGCCAGCGTGAATGTCCTCTCCCTAATTTGAGTATGTCCCTTCGTTTTCCAGCCTGAATTGGTCAACTGAACGGTATATTTGAGGTTGTTATCTGTTTCAAGATTATCCTTGGGTAGTCTAGAGGCGATCGCAATTATCTTAATCCAATTTTGGAGACGCAATTCACCCGCAACTAAACTGTAAACACCTACATTTGCAGAGTTTTAAAATATAGTGTAGTATATGTAGTATGTTGCTGTTAAAACCCCATTCAATCCGAGTATGCTTCTGACTTTTCACGGTATGTGGAAAGATTGACGCAAAACCTAACCCCCTAACCCCCTTCCCTACTAGGGAAGGGGGAAAAGTTAAAGGCTCTCTCCTTGTAGGGGAGAAGATTAATTATCTTAATTTTTATGTCTAACTTCGATAATCAACTAGAAACATTTCATGCTCCAAATCGCCAAGCTTGGCGGCAATGGTTAGAAAATAACCATCAAAATTGTATTGGTATATGGCTAATTTATTACAAAGTTAAAAGTGGTAAACCTAGCATTAAATATAGTGAAGCCGTCAAAGAAGCCTTATGTTTTGGTTGGATTGACAGTAAAGTTAAATCCTTAGATCCAGAACGTTATATGCAAATATTTACCCCACGTAAACCCAAAAGTGTTTGGTCAAAATTAAATAAACAGTATATTGCCGAACTCATCGATCAAGGTTTAATGAATGAGGCTGGTTTGGCAAAAATTACAGCAGCTAAAGCAGATGGTTCATGGACTAGTTTAGATGCCATAGAAGCATTAATTATTCCCGATGATTTACAGCAAGCATTAGCCGCAAATCCAGAGGCTAATGAATATTTTATGGGATTTAGTAACACCAATAAAAAAAATATTCTTTCTTGGATTGCTAGTGCTAAACGTCCAGAGACAAGAATGAAACGAATTGAACAAACTATTAATTCAGCCGCACAAAATAAAAATCCTAAGTTATAAATGTCTAATCCTTAATTGAAACAGGAAAATTTTTATGTGGAAAACTTTTTACATCCAACCTCACGAAATTGGTATTCTCTATCATCGTAGCGACTTTCAAAAAATCTTACAGCCAGGGATTTACCATTATTTTGGTCGCCATTGGCAAGTAACAACCTATGACCTCAATCAACCCCAGGCTAAGATTGAAAATTTAGAATTATTACTCCGAAATCACAGCGCAGAATTACAGAAATATTTATTAGTAGTACGCACAGCATTTAATCAAGCGGCTTTAGTGCGCTGTGGTCAAAATTGGGTTAGTGTTCTACCCAATCAACTCATAGCTTTTTGGCGTGGTTTTATTCAGGTAGAATCTCATGTTTTTAACTTAAATGAAAGCTTAGAATTACCTGCTGAATTTGTACAGCAACTACGAGGAATTAATTTTAATAGTATCAAGACATTCCAAATTTCCGAGTATGAAATTGGTTTGTTGTATGTGCAGAATAACTTTGTCCGGCCATTAGAGCCAGGAGAATACGCGTTTTGGGCTGTGAATAGGGATGTTTGTGTCAGAACTCTCAGCCGGATTTTGCCCAATCCAGAATTTCCCTTAGAGGATGTATTAATTGAGCGACATCCTGAGTTTGTAGCGGCTTACTGCCAGATAGTACAATTACAAAATCAACAAGTAGCGATCGCCCGTTATCAAGGTAAAGTCATCTCTATTCTACCCCCATGCACTCGTAAGCTTTTCTGGCAAGGTGTGGAAGTGGAAGTGATTAATATTAGCACTGATGGGAAATTACCCTCTCGCCTAGTCGCAGAGTTAGTTTCTGGTTTACCAGAGACTTTATTATTGAGCCGCAATTTTTTGCATATTTGCGAAGTACCCACCCAGCACATCGGCTTACTATACATTAATCAAGAATTTCAAGCCCAACTCCCACCAGGAAAACACGCTTGGTGGTTGTTTGGAACTTCATTAAAAACAGAAGTTTTTGACTTACGTCAGCAAACAATGGAAGTTTCCGGCCAAGATATTTTATCGAAAGATAAAGTGCCATTACGTTTAAACTTAACGGCTGGTTTCCGTATCATCGATCCCTTGAGAACCAAGAACGGGTTAGCAGATATCAATGGCTACTTATACAAAGAATTACAGTTTGCTCTCCGTGGGGCTGTAGGGGAAAGAACGTTAGATCAACTATTGGAGGACAAAGGCGTAATTGATAGAAGTATTTTTGAATACATCCACCAGAAAACCGCAGACTATGGAATTGAAATAGATTCCGTGGGGGTAAAGGATATTATTCTCCCTGGTGAGATTAGGACAATTTTAAGCAAAGTAGTAGAAGCCGAAAAAGCAGCCCAAGCCAACGTAGTGCGTCGCCGGGAAGAAACAGCCGCTACCCGCAGTATGTTAAATACAGCCAAAGTCATGGAAGATAACCCCGTAGCCTTGCGTTTGAAGGAGTTAGAGGTATTGGAAAGAATTGCTGAAAAAATTGAGAAAATTCAAGTCAATGGGAGTTTAGATAGCATTTTGACCGAGCTAATTCGGATTAATAGAAATTAAGAAATGTAGGAGTGTAGGGGAGACAAGGTAGACACGGTAAGCTGTTACACCTATTAAGTACTGTAGAGACGTTGCATGCAACGTCTCTACATCATTTATTTGGCGCAACTTCATAGAGAATTGGTATTAGATCATTTCATGTGTCTAAAAAAGTTGTAAACCCTTGCTCCCTGCCCCCTGCCCCCTGCCCCCTGCCCCCTATCGCCCTAGAATGTGAATCTGCAAATTAAAAGTCCGACAGCTTAACCGATAAAATTAGATGAGCAGGCTAGAGAGAATTTTTTTGACAGATGCTCCAGTCCGTGTAAAATTATACGCAATGAAATAAACACAGACATTTAAAATGGTTTCTTATGTCCATTATTGCGCTCAGAGCATGGTATCTCCAGGATTATGAGCCGATTTCAGAACTGGAAAAACGTCCCCCAGATATTCGCCTCAGTAAAAAAAGCTTGCTGAGGTCAGCCTTGCGTGCAGATTTTCTCGAAGATAGTGACGAAGTTAAACAGTCTACTTGGTTTACCCGCTATCTTGAGGGAGAAAACATTGAATTTTATATTGAAGGTAGTGGGGGATATTGTGTAGCTAACATTGATTTGATTAGCCATGAAATTTATTTCACGAAGCAGACTCTGTTAGCACAGTTAGAACCAACAATTTTTTTCTCCTATCAAGTTGAGTATGCCCCTGCTAGTGATGCTCTCAAAGAGGCATTACGCAAAAGTTTAGAAACATTAAATTTGCGATCGCGCTTCCCCCTCACCCTAGTAGAATCATATCGCCCTAGCAATGCACCAATCCGGCTTAACCGTACAGTTATGCGAAAAATTCGCAAGAGTTTACTATTTATCGCTGATACTACACCAATTGCTAGCATTGATGGGGAAGAAAATCAGCAATTAATTCCTAGTTCTAATGTCTGTGTAGAACTGGGCTATGCTATTCAAAGCAAGCGTGCTGAACAAATATTACTAGCACAGATGCAACGCTCAGATATGCTAGGACAATTTCCTTTTGATTTACCTACCCAGCAAATTTTACAATTTCAAGATATTTCAGAACTCAATAAAATTCTTACCAAATCAATTGAAACTCAGCTAGCAAGATTTAAGTTGTTTTTTTGAATAATTGCACAGGCTTATTTTGCAGTTCTGTTGCAATTAATTTCACCCGTTCCACTACATCAATCATGTATTTATAATCGGGGATTTGTCCATTAGGAACATAGCCAACTTCTTGCGCTATAACACTAGGAAATTCACTCATCACTTTACGGATGTATTCCTGGCGATTTCGTTCTACAGTCGGACTAATTAAAACTACTCCCGGAGGGACGTAGTGAGGATCTGTGTGGAGGACTTGCAACTCACTTTGGTTTAAAGGCGAACTGTAAAGATTAAATTCTGCCATTGAAATTGCACCAGCCACAGCTTGACCTTCTGCTACCCACTCTAGCAGCGTTTTCGGTGTGGGAGCAAACATGATTTCTGCTAGTGTCAATCCGTAAAGATTATAAAGTGGTAAATAATATCCCGTAGCTGAACCTCGTTGACCTAACGCTATAGTTTTACCTTGCAACTGCTTTAAATCCTTGATGGAACTATCCTTACGAACTACTATAATTGAGCGTAAATTACTCACACCCACCAAAGGAAAAATCGGTACATATTGAGAACGCGCAATGGCAACAGCTGCTAACCCTGGCGGCGCAAACACCAAAGACCAAGCTTGAGACTCTACACGCTCAATAGCTTTATTTTCATTAAAAGTAGGCTCTAATTGAATACTGGCTTTAGTTTTTTCTGCTAAATAACGATTAAACTTTGCATATTGGTTGATGATTTCTGCATTACCATCATAATCAATCACCCCAATAGTTAATTTACCTTGATAAGTTGGTGCTGATGAGCATCTAGCAACGGTAAACCCTAGTAAATTTAACAGAAATAAACGTCTCGAAAATCTCCACACCATCACTATTTATGTTTAGATAATTTATTTTTACCACTATTTAGACATTAAATGTAATTAAAATCATACCTAAGTTATCAACTAGCGCAATTTTAACATTTATTTACTTTTATCAGGTATCTGATCATCTCTTATCTGATAAAATACGTTATTATTCTCTGACTTTTTTATGAAAATTGTCATCATAAAAATCAGCTATAGGCTAAAAATACCATAAGCTGAAAACCTGCTGTTGGAAAGATCAGAATTAATTGCAAATATCAAGATTTACGCTTAGTTAATTAATAAATTATGTTAAATAATTTAAAAATAGGTACTAAATTCAATTTACTTTTAATATTAGTTTTTGTTATCAGCATTTGTTTAAGCGGTGTGATCTTATCAAGCGTATTACAACGCAGAGCGCAAAATGAAGTTAGTTCTCAAGCACTGCTGTTAATGAAAACCATGAACTCTGTAAGAACCTATACACAAGATAGGATCAACCCTTTATTAGCACCTCAGCTAGAAACAGCAACGGCATTTATTCCCGAAACAGTACCAGCTTTTTCCGCCACAGAAGTATTTGAAAATTTTCGCAAAACCGAAGGAAATGAAAACTTTCTTTATAAAGAAGCTACACTAAATCCTACTAATTTGAGAGACAAAGCCGATGCTTTTGAAACTCAACTTGTAGAGCGTTTTCGCCAAGAATCTAACATTAAAGAAATTGTCGGCTTTCGTTCCCTACCTGAAGGCGATGTATTTTATATTGCGCGACCTTTAGCAATTACAAAACAGACTTGTCTGCGATGTCATTCCACACCAGAACTAGCTCCTAAAAGCCAATTGATCACCTATGGCAGAAAAAATGGTTTTGGCTGGAAGCTCAATGAAATTGTTGCGGCTCAAATAATTTCTGTTCCCTCCAAGGAAATTTTTAATCATGCCCAAAGTAGTTGGTCTTTGATTATGGGGCTATTGATTGCTATCTTTACTATCGTTCTACTTTTAATTAATTTTTTAATTAAAAAGACTGTTATTCAGCGCATTAAGAATATAGAAAAAATTGCTCAAAGAGTCAGCACTGGCGACATGAACGCTGATTTTCATGAATCTTCAAAAGATGAAATTGGAGGGTTAGCAGCAGCATTCAACCGCATGAAATCTAGCCTACAAATAGCAATGGATATGCTTAATCAACAATGATAATCAGAGTTGTGAGATTAAATAAGTAATGAGTAATGAGTAATGAGTAATGAGTAATGAGTAATGAGTAATGAGTAATGAATAATGAGTAATGAGTAATGAGTAATGAGTAATGAGTAATGAGTAATGAGTAATGAGTAATGAGTAATGAGTAATGAGTAATGAGTAATGAGTAATGAGTAATGAGTAATGAGTAATGGGATTTACCGATTAAAACGTTTTTTACTCTGTCAAAGCACAAATCTCTGCGTACCTTTGCGCTTTACTCCGCGCTCCTCTGTCTTGAAAAGTTTCCTACGGAGGGAAACCCTCCTCCAGAACTT
The DNA here is from genome assembly GCF_058172895.1 of Aliinostoc maniaoense. NCBI lineage: Bacteria > Bacillati > Cyanobacteriota > Cyanophyceae > Nostocales > Nodulariaceae > Aliinostoc > Aliinostoc maniaoense. Next base: position 2,522,419 of record NZ_CP187952.1, read on the forward strand.
TTCGCTGCGTTTCAAAATATTATCCTCGAATCAAGCCCTAAAAAACTGGGTTTCTGAACGAAAGATTAAGGTTTTAAGCTGAGGGATTTGCAAGAAACCCGGTTTTTAACCGAGGTGCAAGATGAGAGTCAACAAGTTACTTGATATTTGTTGGGGAATCGAATAACCTAGACAATCAGTTATATTCTTTGAGGCATCTTATGAACAAAAAGCTGATACTGAATCTGCTTGCTAGTTCCTCAATTTTTACATCTTTGATATCTACCCTAGGTGTAATTAATCCCGCTCATGCTAATGATAATATCACCCAGCGAATATTACACACCGATGATAATCGTACCTGCATTACTAATCCTCATGGTATGAAGGATTTTGTTTGTATTAGAGATTCCGAGAGAGATCCAAAGGCTGCTCCACCTAAATCGATGATAGTTTCAGCACAACCATCTGATAGTACTGTTGCAGTCCTAAATTTTACTGAAGAAGAAAGTGATGCTGCAATTAGAATATTTAAATGTGATTGTCCATTCTGTATCAATTCTTTGCGTCAGTTACGTGGTACTGGTAGCTTAGTCTACTAATTTATTAAAATGAGATGACTGAAACTTCAGTTTGTGTAGTTTAATTTTCAGAGTCAGTAGCATTTTCGTAACCAAATACTTCTATTTGACAAACAATAAATTTTTGACGTTCAAGACATTTACGATAAGAGACGCTGCTGAAATTGCAAAGCTTTTTGAGGATCTGGAATTGTAGCTGCTAGAACTTTCACAAACTCTATCCGAGAAATAGATATACCAGCAGATTTAATGGCTTTTTGAACGAGAAAAACACCCATTGGGCCGATTAAATCAACTAATTCCCGTTCACATTCACGGAGAAAATTTTCACTAATGGTTGAGTTGATACTGGGGGGAGTGATGCTGGGGATGTTTGGTAAAGTTTGAGAGGGATTTTCTGGCTGAGGACTAGTAGATTCTTCTAATAACAATGACATCGCCTTTTGCCGGAATTGAGGACGTTGATTTTCTGTCAGGTGTAGAGATAAATTATCAATAAGTTCTTGGTAATTGGTTGCTGAGGCTGCCAGGCGTAATAATGTTTTAGCTACAGGGCCAACTAATTCTAACAGTATCTTCTCCAGGCGATCGCTTTTTTCTGGCGACAACATAGAACCAGTTCGATTACTCATTCCCTGTTGTTGGGATGATGTATTTTGAGTTTGTAATGTCAATGTTGATGGTGTCTGCGTCAACTGAGTTTGTGCTTGCGGGTGAAAACTCTCCTGAAGTGCTTCTAAAACCTCTGTGGCAGACTGATAACGTTGTTTCCAGTTATTTAGCACCATCTTGGAAATCACAGATGCTAAGGCTGGACTAACTGTCGCACGATATTGCCAGAGAATTTCCCCTGTTTGGGGATCTTCTTGAAATTCCCTAGGATGTAGTCCTGTGAGTGCTTGGATACAAACAACCCCTAAAGAATAAATATCACTGTTAGGTTGGGGTTTGCCTCGTCCCTGTTCTATAGACATATATCCAGGTGTACCAATAGCTACAGTCATTTCCGTTTGCCCAGGGACTGTAATCATTTGGGTGTGGACTTGTTTAACCGCGCCAAAATCAATCAGCACTAATTTACCATCATTTAAACGTCGGATGATATTTTCCGGCTTAATATCTCGATGGATGACTTTGTAGCTGTGAATAAATTTCAGAATATTTAATATTTGCTGCAACAGAAATATAACTTTCTCTTCCGTCCATCTCTGACTAGATGCAATTTCAGCTTTGAGAGAATTGCCCTCAATATACTCTTGCACCAAAAAAAACTCTTGCTTTTCTTCAAAATATGCCAAAAGCCGAGGAATTTGCTCGTGATGACCGAGTTGTTCTAAAGTTTCTGCTTCAGTGGTGAATAATCTTCTAGCAGTTTCCAAAAAGTCAGGGTTATGAGTGACAGGACGAAAGTGCTTGACAACACATCTAGGATAACCTGGACGTTGGGTGTCTAGCGCAATATAAGTTTGACCGAATCCTCCTCCCCCTAAGACTTGGAGGACTTGATAACGACTAGCTAGTAAGTTTCCTAACATTGTATGACTTGTCTAAGTCCTCACCTTCATATTGACATAATCACCAATCTAGGGAGAAATTATTCGCAAAATGTAGGGACTTGATTTTATACCATTTCTCTAAATCCCGGCTACAGATCATTCTTCCCCTGCCCCCTGCCCCCTGCCCCCTGCCCCTGCTGTCTATCTGTAGGTTTATTTTGGAGAATTGGTATATGCAACCCTTGGGGAACTGCTCAAAGCCTTAACCGTCTAGAGGGGAAGTAAAAATCAAGATTTAAAAATAGATTATCATGGGTGACTAATTCATAACTATCTGAAAAAGCTGGTATTGCTCCCGTATGCTTACCCTTTTCATTCTGGGGAATCGTGGTTAACAATAGGTTGAACATTTTTGATCAAGATTCAATCTTATGCCTAGAACCCCAAATGAATATGCAGTCTACCTCTTACTAGAAAGTGGTCATCGAGAAGAAGTCAGATTTCCCACCATCCAAGAATTTCAAAAGTGGTATAGTGGAGAACTTGTACCGAAGTCTGGCTCTGGTGATTTTATTAGCGTACCAATCAAAAATATTCAAGGGGAGTATATGGTGGTGCGTCCCTCCCGGATAGTGGCAATTCGAGTAGAACCAGTTTTTAGTTCTAGTGTTGAAAGATTTAACTAACTTAATGATGAGAAAAACCCTTGCTTTGCTTTCCTTGAGTCTGGGAATTACCTTTATCAACCCAGTTGCTGTTGCTCAGATTATCATTCCTGTCCCAGCACCGAATGTTCCTACTCCTGAGTTACAACCGCCAGTCAAGCCAAGCACTCCTGAGATTGATCTACCCCTCAAACTAGTACAGGTCAGCAATTGTAATGGCCAAAGTACTTGCTTGGGATGGGATGAGCAAATTTTTGGTAGCAGGGGTCAAGCAGGCGATCGCCAAGCTTTATTAACATCAATTGATCACAGCCTGCGTTATCTCAATACCAATACTGCTAGGAGATTATACCAGAATTATCCCGTCCAGGGAATCACCCTAGACCGTGTACGCCGCAGTTTGTTACGGTTTCGTCAATTGGTGGTTAATTCTCAATCTCCAGCCCAACTAGAAGCGGCAGTCAAAAGAGAGTTTGCTTTTTACCAGTCTGTCGGCAATGATGGCCAAGGTACTGTCAAATTTACTTCCTACTACCAGCCTGTCTATAATGCCAGCCGTGTCAGGACTTCTGTATATAAATATCCTCTTTACCGACTACCGTCTAATTTTGACAGATGGGCTAAACCCCATCCTACACGCCTGCAATTGGAAGGTAAAGATGGTTTACTGGGCAATAAAAGCAAGTTGCGCGGTTTAGAATTGTTGTGGTTCCGCGATCGCCTTGATGCCTATATGATACATATTCAAGGTTCTGCCCAAATTCAGTTAACTGATGGCACAAGAACAGCTATCGGTTATGCCGGCGCAACCGACTATCCTTGGACAAGTATCGGGCGAGAATTAGCCAAAGATGGTAAATTACCGTTATCAGGGTTAACCATGCCCAAAATGATTAGCTTTTTTAAAGCACAACCCCAGGAATTAAATAACTATCTACCCCGTTGGGAACGATTTGTTTTCTTCCAGGAAAGCAAGGGTAGACCAGCTACAGGCAGTATAAATGTACCAGTCACCGCCGAGCGTTCCATTGCCACAGACAAATCTTTAATGCCTCCAGCCGCACTAGCACTAGTTCAGACTTCAATACCTTATCCCGTTGCTGGTGGCAGATTAGAGTATCGTCGAGTGAGCCGTTTTGTGCTAGATCAAGATACTGGTAGTGCCATCAAAGGCCCAGGCAGAGTAGATTATTTTATGGGAACTGGTAAACTAGCAGGCGATCGCGCAGGTGTCACAGGCGGCAATGGATCATTATATTATTTATTGTTGAAAGAATAGGGGCTAATCAATTCAAAATTCAAAATTCAAAATTCAAAATTAAGGAATTTTAGCGTATGGGGCATTGGGCATGGGGTATTGAGGTAAATATTTCTCCCTTGTCTCCCTTGTCCCCCTTGTCCCTACTTCCCCTGCCCCCTGCACCCTGCCCCCCTGCCTCCTCCCCCCATTCCCTAATACGGCGGATAACCAAAATCATCCTCATCAGGATAAATATAAGAACCAGAAACCGCAGCTACCGCCATTTTTGGTGCTTCTGTTCTCACTGGTTCTTTAGCAAAATCTTTGTAATCTTCAAAGGCTTTACAAATAATTGTTGATTCTGGTGAATCGGAAGCAACTAAGTAATTAGTTAAAGTTCCCACTGTAGGATGTTCATAATCTACAGTAGAAGCTACCAAAACTGTATTTGGTTCAATTCCTCTTTCTTCACACTCAATAATCGGACAAAAGATTCCGTGAGCATGAAAGAGAGGGCCTTTTGGTGTAATTGGTTGTTTACGGAATAAAGCATAAGCTCTTTCTAATTCCGCGACAAAACCACTAACAACTTTACCCTGTTGAAAATCACAATAAGTTTTACTAAAACTTGCTCCTGCTGCCCCATTGAGAGTTAATTGTAAAGGAGAATCATGGAGAAATTTTTTATCTTCACTTACTAAGAAAATCAGGTAACGTGTGAAGGTTTTAAACTTTAATTTATCTGCTAAAAACGCATCATAATTATCTTTGAGTGTCCCCAGTTTGATGCCAGTTTCTCGATCTTTAACTGACAAAGGCCCCCGACGTACTATTACTATGCGGGGAGTGGCAGTCATAAAAACTGTTTCCACTCCAGAACTAAATTCATGTTCTACTTGCTGCCAATTATCGTCAGGCTGAAAACCTACTGCCTGAGCGTTATCTAGTTTAATAGCTAAACCGTGGGATTGGACTCCATCTGCACCATACCGAGGATTAATCATCTGACACCAGGGTATGACTTGAGAAGGCGGCGCATTAAATTTTTCATCCTCAAAGTCGAATTTAGCAGATGCTTTCATCGTTTTAGGCACGGTGGTACTTTACTATACAAGTTTATCAATAGCTTGCTGATCAGCAAACAGGTGTACTGTTTTTCCAGATTAAGACACAATCAATCTTTGTGACAATCCTTGTTTTATTTTTTCACAACTGCTCGTTAACAATTCAAAATACCCTTACGGAAAGCAAGCTACAAAATTCAAAAAAATGGTGCGTTACGGCTATATATCATTTGCTCACACTCCCACATCCTTAGCCCTAACACACCCTACTGGAATCATTTTTGATACAGTTTGACGGGTGGTCTTTTGACAAATTGGTAAATTTTACTTAATATCTCCCGATAAAATTAAGTAGCTTCCCAACAGCCATGACGAAATATGCTAGATTTATCGCTGATCACAATTCTGGGGTTTTTGGGTAGCTTTGGGCATTGTTTTGGGATGTGTGGGCCGCTCACCGTGGCTTTTTCCCTGTCTAGCCACCAGTCAAATTCACCAAAATCATCTTCAGTTGGGGTATTAACTGTAGAAAAATCCTCCCATACTTGGCAGCAACAATTAACATTCCATGTGTTGTTAAATTTAGGACGAATGTTAAGTTATGGCTTGGTTGGTGCTGGTATTGGGGCTTTGGGTTCGGTACTTTTACAAGGGGGACAGTTAGCTGGGGTAGGTAGCGACTTCCGCCGTGTGATGGCAATTTTGACGGGTTTAATGCTGATTTGGTTCGGTTTAGGGCAAATTACACCGAATTTACTGCCTCATATTCCCCTACTGCATCCTTTTTTAAAAGGTGGCTTACATAATCGACTCAGTGCTGTAATGATGAAGTTATCTTTACAGCAACGATGGTGGACACCGATAATTTTGGGCATGACTTGGGGTTTAATGCCTTGTGGTTTTTTGTATGCAGCCCAAATTAAAGCGGCGGAAACTGGTAGTTTATGGCTGGGGATGGCTACTATGTTGGCTTTTGGCTTAGGAACAATGCCGACAATGCTGGGTGTAGGAGTTTCTACTGCTTTAGTTAGTCAAGATAGGCGTAGTCAGTTATTTCGTTTAGGTGGTTGGGTAACACTAACTATTGGTGCAATTACCTTGCTGCGGACTGGGGACACAATGGCAGATTATACCGGACACGCAGCATTACTGTGTCTGATTCTGGCTTTAATTGCTCGTCCTATTAGTAAATTATGGGCATCACCTTTACGTTATCGTCGTGCTTTGGGTGTGGGTGCTTTTGTTTTGGCTGTGGTGCATACTACCCACATGATTGAACATTCCTTGCAATGGAATTTAGCTGCTTTTTGGTTTTTACCGCCACAATTCCAAGTAGGGATGGGGGCTGGTGCGGTAGGATTAATATTAATGACCCCCGCAGCCCTCACAAGTTGGGAATCATTACAGAAATCTTGGGGTAAACGCTGGCAACAAGTTCATTTATTGAGTGTGCCGGCTTTGCTTTTGAGTGTGATTCATACTATTTTAATTGGCTCTCATTACTTGGGTTCTTCACAATTAACATGGGGGCATAAACTAGCAACGCTACTATTGGGACTTATTAGTCTGGCGGTATTGCTAGTTAGGACAAGATTTTTTTGGTCAAAGTTAACTCTAGAAAAGTTTTATGTCCCACCTAGTAAATCACGGTAAAGCTATCACAGACAAGAGTGTACAAGTTATTAAGTGTATTTCGGTGTTGAGTTGCTTCATATTGGGGTTAACTCATGTTGATTCTGCTTTAGCCCATAAGGTTGAAGTAGCCGCAGATGTTGGTGCGACACTGCATATTGAACCGAATGATACGCCTCGTGCGGGAGAAACTGCCCAAGCTTGGTTTGCATTGACTCGCAAAGGTGGTAAAGCTATTCCTTTAGCAGAATGTGATTGTCAATTGGCTGTGTATGCTGAACCCCACATTGCCGGAGAACCAGCATTGCTAGAACCATCCTTACAAGCAGTGAATGCTGAACGTTTTCAAGGCATACCAGGGGCAGATATTACATTTCCCAAACCAGGAATTTATCAACTGCAACTAACAGGAAAACCTAAGCCTGGGGCGAATTTCCAACCGTTTGAATTTAAGTTTGATGTGACTGTGGCGGTGGGTGCTGGTAGTGCTAGGAAACAAGTACAAAGCCAGCAAGCGATTAATAATAATGATGTGGGGGACAGTGAAGCATCATCATTGACAGTGGGGACGATTCCAGTTTGGGCGATCGCTATCCCCACTGTCTCAGCCTTGGGTATAATATTCGCAGCTTGGCAAAGTCAAAAAGGCAAGAATTAAATTAGGCAGTCTGCTGTGATTGTGATTCGCTAGATGAGGCAGATTCTTTCTTCTCTGATTGCGTGTCACCATTCTGTTGCACTTGCTGAAGATGAATGTTATTGACTTGCACAATAAAGTATTCTAATGCTTGACTAACTTTTTGTTGCTGTTCGATTTCGTCAGAGGCATCATAACAACGATAAGGCTGAGTCACTCCCAAAATAAATTTTTCTTGTTCAGCTTCTAACAGTTCAACGGCTGTATTAGCTGCAACCCAATTTTTTTGAAAAGGAAACGATGTTACTATACTCGCAACAATAGAGGCAATAGCTGGACAAATCACAGGCAGCCACTTTAGCCAAGCTTGACCTGATTCTATTTTATCTACCAAGACTAAAATAGGTGTGATTCCTGAAAATACAACAGTGGTAATTTGCAAAACATAGTAAATCGTTCTTGATAAATTGCGAACGCGTTTATAGTCGTCAATCAACTCTTGGCAATACTGTAAAGCTTTAGCTTTCACAGGAGTAAAAGTATTTTGTTGCTGGGAATTATTACTCAACAGATAAGTATATAATTCAGCTTTTTTGTTGAACTCATACTGATTAACTAATTGCTTTGAATCTTGAAACACTTGTCTATTAATAATAAACAAGACACCTACAAGACTCAAAGATATGATGCCATAAATTAAAAAATTTTGACGTTTTGAAAATATAAATACCAGAAGTATAGCCATAAATAATATAGCTATGAGTAAATTTTCAATTATCTTCAAAGTCAACAGTTTTTTTTGCTCTACTGAGGAGAATAAATTCCCAAAACCTTGATCATTTGAGCTTTGAGGTTGATTTGCAAGACTAGTAAAGTCAGAGGTTGTAGTCATAATCTAGAAATTGAATTGATTATGGGGTAGTTTATATGTGACGGCTGTAATTGCTGGGCAAGGATTAGAATCTGCCAAGTTTAATTTAGCTATTAGAGTATGTATCTCGCCTCGGCATTAATTCGGAGTCTATGGGAGGTAGGGGGCAGGGGGCAGGGGGAGACAAGGGAGACAAGGGAGACAAGGGAGACAAGGGAGACAAGGGAGATAAGGGAGATAAGGGAGATAAGGGAAAGAATTTTAGATTTTGGATTTTAGATTGAAATTCAATCCAAAATTTAAAATCCAAAATCCAAAATTGAATGCCCTATGCCCAATTCCCAATTATCTTCCTAACCGATTAGGGATACCTTCACAACCGCCGGGAATTGTACTTCTGGTTTTTTCGCCACCCCAAGCACAACAGTAGTGCCGATTCACGTCAGACATTCTTTGAACATTGGTGAAATCAGCATTTTCAACTACAGCACCGGTATATTCTCCTGTTTCGTAGTCTGGTGGTAAGGTGCGACTACGGGGTGATGCTTGTTCGACTGCACCATAAAATAGGCGTACCCCATTTAAGTCAGCACCCCTGAGATTAGCATCATATAAAATCGTGCGAGAGAGGTTGGCTTTGACTAAATCACAACCACTGAGGTTAGCACGGACAAGATTTGCTTCACTGAGATCAGTCCAACGTAAATCTGTATTACCAAGATCGGCGGCGGCTAGCATCACACCTAAATCAATTACCCGCACACCATCTAATCTGTCTTCTTCGTAACCGCCAATACCGTTGAGAATAGCTCTACCTAAACGCCGATCGCGTTTTAGGGGTGTGAGTAACTTAGAACGGGATAAAAAACGGAGAATTTTGGCTTTTCCGCTACCATCAACACTACTAAAAATTGCTGCTGTGCGACCTTCCGCGATCGCTCTTTCTTGCGGCCAATCTTCTAATAATCCTTCTTCATCTAATACTAAGTCAGAAACACCTTGGAAATAAGAATCAATGGTTTGTTGTTGGGTAATAATATTTTGTTGTACAGTTAACAGGTTTTGCTGAATTGTCAAGTCTTTAGAAATGACATATTGTCGCCACGCCACATAAACAGCAATGATGGCGATAAGAATTTGTCCTAAAGCTCCAAACCACTCCGCCAAAGTCCCCGAAGCATCCCAATTAATTCGCCGTCCCCACTCAATTAAGCGATCGCCTAATCCGCTAAACTTTAAACCACCCACAATTCCTACTATCATCCCTACCAAGGCGATGAAGATAGTTTTATCTTCGCCAGAAAACCAAGAGTTGACGATATATTCTAACCAAGGAAACAGAATCACCAAAGATAACAATAGCGTCCCCAAAGTCCCCAGCATCCCAATAATCCAGTTATTGAGGACAAAACCGAGCAGAGTTATAGCGATCGCTACTATAGTCATTAACAATGCTCTCGGCTTGACAGTTAATTGAGGTTTAGGGTGAGTTGAGAAACTAGAACGAGCTTGTTGTAAAGCGGCTGTATTTTGCGGAGATTGCAAAGAAGAAATCGCCGCTAACGCTTGTTGTGCAGCGAGTGTTCCCGGTGTGAGGTGATTTTCACCTCCTCTTGCGCCATCAAAGTCATTTGATTGCAACTCATCATCAGATGTAGATTGCGGGGTGGTTGGTTTTGGGGAATCGGATTCAGTCGTCATGCTTTCTAAATAGTTAGGAATTGGGAATGGGGAATGGGGCATGGGGCATTGGGAATTGGGAATGGCGCAGGGTGTACTTGGTGTGGGATGGTGGAGAACAAATCTTTCCCCCCACACTCCCCTCTCCCCCCTCCCTTGTCTCCCTTGTCTTCCTTGTCTCCCCCTGCCCCCTGCCCCCTGCCCCCTGCTCCCTGCCCCCTGCCCTTCCCTGCCAGGACAAGATTTGATTTTTACAACAAAATGTGTTAATATTGGTGAACATTTTTTACAATTCTTTCAAAACTAGGTCAATCGTCAAAACATATACAAAACTATCTAAAAACATTGGTGATAGTAAATACGATTAGAAAATATGGGTAGTTTTAAAATTGTTGTATGAGTTCTATCGTCATAGCATGGTCTTTTGGCGTTGCTTGATTACGTGTGGTTTTATTACTGTCTTGATGTTTGGCTGTAGTGATGGCATAAACTCATCAAAAGCTAATACCAAGGAAGTAGTCAAGACTGTTAATATTCCTCCTCGACGATTGACACAAGCTAATAATACCCAAGAGGCAGAAAAGTTATTTTTTCAAGGTAATAATTTATTAGATGCGCGACGCTATCAAGATGCTATAGGTATATATGAGCAAGCGATCGCCATCCAACCCGAAAATGCAGACATTTGGATTAATCGCGGTAACGCCCTAGCATCCTTGCAAAAGTACAAAGATGCTCTCTCATCCTATGATAAAGCGATCGCCCTTCAGCCAGAGAAGGACGAGGCGTGGTATAACCGAGGCAATGTTTTAATGACGTTGCAAAATTATCCAGGTGCAGTAGCAGCATACGACAAAGCGATCGCGCTTGCACCAAACAAAGCCGCCGCCTGGATTAATCGCGGTATTTCCCTGACGAAACTGCAACGATATCAACAAGCTTTAAAATCTTATGAGCAAGCGATCGCTATCAAACCAGATAAACCAGAAGCCTATTACAATCGAGCCTGTACCTATGCCTTACAAAGCAATGTAGAATTAGCCACTAGCAATTTACGAAAAGCCATACAACTCGATGCTACCAAATACCAATCCTTAGCAAAAATTGATCCCGATTTTGATCAAGTAAGAAATCATCCGCAGTTTCAAGAATTGATTCAATAGGGGAGTTGAGGGGCAGGGGGCAGGGGGCAGGGAGCAGGGGGCAGGGAGCAGGGGGAGACAAGGTAGACAAGGGAGACAAGGGGCAGGGGAGCAGGGGAGCAGGGGAGCAGAGGCAGAAAAACTCTTGAATTTTGAATTTTGAATTTTGAATTTTGAATTGATATGCCCAATGCCCAATTCCCAATGCCCCATGCCCAATTCCCAATGACCAAAAATTAATGGTTCAATATAGTTAGTAAAGTATTGTGGAGAAAGATAAATGTTAGCAGTGGTATTTTATATTGTCTTCTTGGCTTTGTTCATGGGCATAGCTGTGGGTTTGCTGTTCGGTCTGCGTTCTGCCAAGATCCTCTAAGAATTAAGGGTATGGGGGTATAGGGGTGTAGGGGTATAGGGGGGTGAGAGAATAAAGGTGTGGGGAGTATGGGGAGTGTGGGCAGTGCGGAGAGTGTGGAGGGTAATTTTTTAGATACTTAGCTAGAAATCCCACACAAAATTCCGTTCACCGGGTATAGGGGGAAAGAGAGGAAGAATTTTAAACCCTTACACCCCTACACCCTTACACCCTTACACTAGGCTGTTGACTTTGTTGAAATTTGGGCGGTTTTTAGTAATTTTGTACGCGATGTTTAATTTGTGCCTCAAAGCCTTCTCAAAACACAGTTTCAGCCATCGTAACTACGCACATTTTTTGCATGGACAAAATCCCAAAAAAGGTACAGAGTCAACAGCCTACCCTTACACCCCTACCCCCCTACACCCTTACACCCCTATTTGACTAGCTACCCTATTTAGTCTTTGGGAAGGGGGACGCATTTCTAAGCCGAGTAAGTTCAACATTTCTTGGTCTGCGTCGTAGTCTGGACAGGGGGTGGTGACTGTTAACATCTTGTTATCGTCGCTGGAAAAGATGGAGTTAGCCCCCGCCATGAAGCACAAAGCTTGTTCAACTTGAGAAAGTCTCGCCCTCCCTGCACTTAAGCGCACGTCGGAAGTAGGCATAACTATGCGCGCTGTGGCTATCATTCTGACAACATCCCAAATGGGGATATCTGGTTGGTTTTCTAAAGGTGTACCTGGTACTTGGGAGAGAATGTTAATTGGTACTGATTCTGGGTGAGGATGGAGGTTGGCTAGGGTGTGTAACATGGAAACTCGATCCTCGACGGTTTCGCCTAAACCGAGGATACCGCCAGAACATACAGTAACATTAGTTTGGCGGACATTTTCGATGGTATTGAGGCGATCGCTATAAGTTCTACTAGTGATAATTGTGCTGTAATATTCTTCAGAAGTATCTAAGTTATGGTTGTAAGCATACAGCCCAGCTGTTTCTAATCGTTTGGCTTGGTCTGCTGTCAACATTCCCAGGGTACAGCAAACTTCTAAACCCATATCAGTTACATCTTTGACCATATCCAGAACTTTCTCAAATTGAGAATTGTCCCGCACTTCCCGCCAAGCTGCACCCATGCAAACGCGACTCACGCCTTTTTGTTTAGCGTTTTGGGCAATGTTAAGAACTGTTTCTTTATCTAAGAGTGCTTGCGGCTTCACCTCAGTTTGATAACGAGAAGATTGAGCGCAGTAACTACAATCCTCTGGACATCCACCGGTTTTAATGGAGATCAGTTTGCATACTTGTATCTGTTTGGGGTCATGATATTGACGATGGATGCTAGCTGCTTGATAAATTAGCTCTAGCAATGGTTTATTATATATTCCCCGGATTTCTACTTCTTGCCAATCGTAGCGTATTCCCGACATTAGTATCCTTCTTCTAGACTGGAGTGAGTGATTAACATCTGTCTTTTTGTTATATCCCGTAATGTACATCTTTTGGAGCAGGCGACAAACTCAACCCCGTGCAGACTACTGCACCTATTATCCCCGACTAACATTTGATAGATGTGATTCATCAGGATAAACAATAGCCAGAAAATTTCTGTAAATTTAGTGACAATATAACTATTTCTGTACCCCTACACCCCTACACCCCCACACCCCTACACCCCTACAAAACAGCAAGATGAAATCAGAGCTACCGATAATTACTAGCGATCGCCTACTATTACGAATAGGGATTAAAGAAGATATACCTGAAATTCTCAGATATTTTCTGGAAAATAAAGATTTTCTCACCCCATTTTATCCGACTTGGGCAGAACATTTCTTCACAGAAGAGTATTGGCAATATCAACTAGAAAATAATTTTTTAGAATTTATTCACGATCAATCTTTAAAACTATTTATTTTTCCTATAAAACAACCAACTCAAGTTATAGGCACAATTAATTTTAATAACTTTATCAGAGGTGCTGCTCATTTCTGCCATGTGGGATATAGTCTAGCGGAAGTTGCTCAAGGTAAAGGTTACATGACAGAAGCGTTGCAGGTAGCAACTAAGTATGTCTTTGAAGAACTAAATTTTCATCGCATCATGGCTAATTATATGCCCCACAATCAACGTAGTGGCAATGTCTTAAAAAGATTAGGTTTTGTGGTAGAAGGTTATGCTAGAGATTATTTGTTAATTAACGGCAAATGGCAAGACCATATTCTCACTAGTTTAATGAATCCTGATTGGGAATGGGAGTAGGGGAGAAATTAAGTCATCTGTCACAACCAAAAATTGGATTGCATAATTTACCAACTCGTCACGATGGTAGATACAGCAAGGATAAGCTTGCATCCATGCGGAGGTGTAGATGGCTTTTCACACACACACACACATAGAAACCAGCGATTCCCATCAGGATTTTAGCACCAGATTAGTTGGCGATCGCTATAAGCCCCCTAACCCATTGTCTCAGAACAGCAGCTTCGCTAGCTTTCTAACTACTGAGAAATGAGGGAGGGGAGTTTATGACAACAAATTTACCACCATGTCATGCTGAGATTGTGCAGTTGTTTTCTCAGCGATTTCGCGGTTGGCAAGATACTAATGGCAGTGTGACTATAAAACAACCTTGTTTGCAGATTGATGCAAAACTACAAACAAGTATCACAGATTGGTTAGCTGCTAATTCATCAAAAGATGCTGAAACCTTTGCTAAATATTGCATTCTAAATTTAGATAAAAATAATGTCAAGCTAGCCGCTCCACACTTATCAGCTTTTTTGGAAAATATTGGCTATAAAATCGCTAAAAATATTTTCAAAAAGCTAAAAAATAGACAAGATCATCATCGCATTACGCCTATTGAAAATTCTTTAGAGGAAGTTTATCAATATGCTTGGTTAGCAGCAAGTAACCCCCAAAAGTTTTATGATACTTTTCAAAGAGAAACACCTTATTTATTACGTTATACCCAACGCAAAATGGAAGGTGTGATCTATGACGGCATATTTGCTAAAAAAAATCCTCGGATGACTGGGTACGGTTTATTACGTAAATTAGGGCCAAGACAACGTAAAAATGCTCTGGAATTACAAGGATATAAAGAACCTTTACTCAGTCAATACTGCTTACTTTGGGAGTGTTTTTATCAGATTTGTACTAGCATTCGTGGCAAGATATCTCCAAATGATGCTCATTGGCAAGCGATTGTTCAGCAATATAATCGATTGAAAAAACAATTACCCAATTCCATGAAAAATCATAATATTGATGCAAATACAGTGAAAGAATACCTTGATGATATTTGTATTCCAGCAGCTACAATGTATTTGTTTCCTAAATTTAAATCTATAGATATTCTCTATGAAGACAACAACTCTCCTTTATTAGAATTAGCTGATACTTCTCCCTTGCCAAATGAAATATTAGAACAACAAGAGTTTCATAAAATCATCAATAGCCTGAGAGCTAATTTCTCAATTGTCAATATTCTAGAACAACTTGAATTAGAACAAAAAAAAGTCCTGTTGTTAAGATATGGTTTAGCATTGACACAAGTAGAAGCTGCTCAAGAAATGTCATGGCTAGATAAACAAAATCGTCCCATAAATTCGACAGTTTCCCGATGTGAAGATAGAGTTATAGTAAAACTATTAAAGGAAATAAGTAATTGGGTAGAACAAGAGCAACAAAATAATGATTACCCTTATACTATAGTTCCGAGCAACACTAAATTTAATGCAGATTGGCTCAAGCAAATGGAAATTAAACCTGCTGTAAGCAGCTTATTAAGCAAATATTATTTAAATGTAGTCAAATCGTTATTTGATGCGGTATTATTGCCAGTACAATTTAACCAGCAACAAATAACAGTACAACTTCCTCCGCCAAAAAGTAATGAAAATATGCTGGAATTTGTGGCAAGAATATCTGAGTTAGACGAGGATAATTTACTACCAACTAGACTGCTGCATTTACACCAACTAATTACTCAACAAATCCAAACCCGTTTCAACATCACTCTCCAAACAGGAGGCACAGCCGCACAAAGGATTATGATTCTTGTTTTAGATTGGTTGAAAATTGATTTTTATCAACCAAATAATTAAAATGGAGGTAATAGAATGAAATCTGGGTTACAAGAATTTGAAATAATTGATAGCGAACAAATTTGGTTAGCTTTCTCGCTAGAATACGAGAATTATCTGTTGTCATCTGTTAGAGATTATTCCTATGAAGCGGCACGTTGGAATGCTTACCTAAATTGTTTATCTTTAAATGCTTTTATTAGTTGGGTTAAAGAATATCTAGATTTATCAGAAACAGTTTTATTGTTACCAAATGAAGATGAATGCTATAAACTTTGGGAATTTCTCAACGGTACATCTATACAATTAGGTAACAATCGGATTGTCATAATTCCTACGGAAGATAGTATTGTTGAAGAATTTTGTATACAGCAGGAATGGATAGATATTCCTGGTTGGGAGGCGAATTTTTATGTATTAATTCAGGTAAACCCGGAAGAACGTTGGTTGCGAATTTTAGGATATGCTAACCACAATACGATTAAGTATAAGGCAGAATATAACCAGATTACACGTACTTATTCATTATTGCGGAATCATTTAACAGCAGATTTAAATATGATGTGGATAGAAGGCGGAATTTTGACTCAAAAGCAACTAGCAAGCATCCCACTACCAAATATATCCCATCAACAAGTAAAGACACTAATGGGAAAAATAGATGATCATTTGTTATGCTCTCCTCGGTTAATGTTGAATTTTGAAGATTGGGCAGCTATATTAGCTGATGGTAACTTAAGGAAATGTTTGTATGAGCAGCCAACAGCAGAACAGATTCATTATCAGTCATATATTACTAAATTAACATCCCATAAAAAAGTTAATTTATCCCATTGGTTACAAGGATTATTTGATTTACCTTGGCATACTTTTACAGAACTTTTAGGGACAAGAGAAGGGAATTTTGCTTATGGGTGGCGGGGAGGCGAACATGGCGAAAAAATTACTGCCGAACAAACGACAGCTATTCCGGCCTTAATTGAACTGTTACATTTAGAAACAAATGAAGAAAAGCGGTTGAAAGCTGCCGAGTGTTTGGGTACAATTGCCCCTGGTAATGTAGAAGCGATCGCAGCTTTAATTGAACTGTTAAATAATAGTAAAAACAAATGGACTCGCTGGCAAGCTATAGAAAGTTTGGGAGAAATTGGTCATGGGAATACAGATGCTATAGCAGCTTTAACTACAATATTAAATAATTACCAAGATGATGATTTACGCTGGCAAGCTGCCTTAAGTTTAGGAGAAATTGATCCTCATCATCCCAAAGCAGGCATTGGTAGGTGTCGTAAAATTGACTTGGGAATGCAATTAGACGGACATTCGGTAGCCTTGCTAGTATATTTAATGCCAGAAAAAGAAAATAAAGTAGCAGTTTTACTCAAAGTTCTGCCGACAGGGAATAATATTTACTTACCAGCTAATTTAGAATTAATTGTACTTAATGAATCTGAAGAAATATTCGACCAAGCAACAGCTAGAAGTGCTGATAATTATATACAACTAGAGTTTACTTACCAAGCAGGGGATAGTTTTTTGGTGAAAGTAGCACTGGCAAATATCAGCCATACAGAAGAATTTACCAGCTAAAATTGCATATTTGGCAAAATGATTCCGATATACCCTCAACTGTGCTATTGCAGTTTGATATAAAATTTTACTCTAGCCCAACGCCTTCGGTGCGTTACGGCTTACGCCTAACACACCCTACAGATAAGTAAGTCGGCGAGAAAAAAACAAACTACATTAAGTAATGTAAAATTTAATTAAATTAGCTTGTAGTAAGAGCTTTAGCCCTTAAGAGAGGACTAAAGTCCCTACTACAAACCTTGAATTATTCACGCCGTTCTACTTACTGATAGAGAAATAAATCAAATCGGATGCCGAGATTAACTTTAAATCTCATACAATTTAGAGATGATTAAATAACAGTAATTACCTAGTTGACTGGAAATAAACATGACTAAGTTAGTTATCATTCGGCTAGATGCTGGTAACTTTAAAAATGGATTTCCAGTCACCCTAGAGATTGGAGAAGATAATAGCCGTCCCTCAATGGTTATTCAAGGCTATTTACCGCCAATGCCAGAAATGCTCAAACATTATGAAAATTGGCAATTAGCCTACCGTCAACTAGGATTACATTTTCGAGAGTTACAACGCAAAACAACCCAAATTAAAAATGTTTCCATCACTCAAGATTGCCGGGAACTGGCCTTAATATTAAGCAATAGTCTGAATGTTTGGTTAAACTCAGAAAGTTTTCGCCCAGTCAAAGAGGGATTGATTAAATACATCCCAAATTTTACAGAAATTCGCATTGTTATTCAAACTGAAAATCTGCAATTACGACAACTTCCTTGGCATTTATGGAAAATATTAGCAACAGATTATCACCACGCAGAAATTAGTTTTAGTCCGGTAGAATATGAACAGTTAATCATTGTACCTCAGCCAAATAGCAAGCAAAGAGTCAAAATTTTGGTGATTTTGGGGGAAAGTTCGGATATCGAGGTACACAATGACTTAAATTTATTAAAACAAAAATTACCTGATGCAGAAATATTCCCACTGATTAATCCCCAAATTGAACAATTAAGTAATGAACTTTGGCAACAACATTGGGATATTCTATTTTTTGCTGGACATAGTTCTAGTCAATTTCACGACGGGCAAGGCAGACTATATATTAATGAGCGCGAAAGTTTGACGATAGATGAGTTAAAATTTGCCTTGAGGAATGCGATCGCTCACGGTTTGCAGTTAGCTATTTTCAATTCCTGTGATGGTTTGCTCCTAGCCGAGCAACTAGAAGATTTACATTTACCTGCATCTATTGTCATGCGGGAAAGAATCGCTGATGAAGCTGCCCAAAAATTCTTAGAGTATTTTCTTGAGCCATTTCGAGAACAAGGAAAATCTTTATATCTGTGCGTGCGAGAAGCACGGGAGAGACTACAAAGTCTGGAATATAAATATCCCTGTGCTAGTTGGTTGCCAGTCATTTGTTCTCATCCCGCAGCAGAAACCATAACTTGGCAAAGATTAGGCGGTATTCCTCCTTGTCCCTACCGAGGTTTAGCAGCCTTTCAAGAACAAGATAAATCTGTATTTTATGGGCGAGAAGCTTTCACACAGCAGCTACTCATAGCTGTGACAACAAAAAAACTGGTGGCGGTAATTGGTGCAAGTGGTAGTGGTAAATCTAGTGCTGTATTTGCAGGGTTAATACCTCGTTTACGTTCCCAGACAACAACATCACCCATCAAAATTGCCTGTTTTCGCCCAGGCAATCATCCTTTTGAGGCTTTAGCAACAGCACTGGTGTCTGTCACCTCTAATTTCCCAGAGATACTTTCCCCTACACCCGCTTTCACATCAGAGCAGCGATTAATTGCCCTGCAACTAGCACAAGAACTACAACAGCATCCAGATGTATTAACCCGAACTATGGAAAACATTATCCAGTCGGGTAATTGTCAATTATTATTGGTGGCTGACCAATTTGAAGAACTGTATACCCTAGTTGGGGAAGCAGAACGGCTATTATTATTGGATGGGCTATTAAAGGCAGTTAATCACGTTCCAGGATTTACTTTAGTGCTGACCTTGCGGGCAGATTTTTGCGGTAGAGTCCTAGAATATCAACCTTTTGCTGAAGCATTGCATCAGTATCCCCCAGAATTTTTAATACCCATGAACCGGGAGGAATTGCAACAAGCGATCGCACTACCGGCACAACAAACAGGGGTAAACTTAGAATCAGGACTAGTAGAACGCATCATTAACGATATCCACCTACAACCAGGTAAATTACCATTGTTGGAATTTGCCCTTACCGAATTATGGACAACACAACAACAAGGTGTTTTATCTCTCAAAGCCTATGCAGATATTGGTGGTGTCGAAAAAGCCTTAGCTAACCATGCCGAACGCGTCTATCTTCAACTCTCTGAAGTTAACCGCCAACGCGCCAAGCAAATTTTTATCCAATTAATACAACCAGGGGAAGGAACAGAAGATACCCGGCGGATTGCGACTAGGACGGAGATAGGCGAAGATAATTGGGATTTAGTTGTGCAATTAGCTTCGGCACGGTTAGTAGTCACCGGACGAGACGAGAGCAAAGGTTGTGCAACCGTGGAAATAGTCCATGAGGCATTAATTCGCAGTTGGAGAGAATTAACACTGTGGATACAACAAAACCGCGATTTTCGCACCTGGCAAGAACGCCTACGAATGGCAATACTACAATGGCAAAAAAGCGGTTATGACCAAGAAGCATTATTACGAGGTTTCTTACTCACAGAAGCCGAAGACTGGCTACAACAACGCCAAACAGAATTAAGCCCTGATGAGCAAAATTTTATCGAAATCAGTGTTAACCAGCGCAACAGCGAGCAACAAGCAAAAGAACAGCAAAGACAGACTAAAATCGCCGCACTAACTAGCAGTTTGGTCTTAGCTCTCAGTTTAGCGGGGATAGCTTGTTGGCAATGGCAGCGTGCTGAGTGGCAAAAACAATTAATAGAAATCACTGCTATTCAGGCATTTTCCGAAAATCTCTTACTTTCAGGTAAAGAATTTGAGGCTCTGTTAGCAAGCTTAAAAGCTGCTAAACTCTTACAAAAATTTCATAACCACCAAGATACACGTATTCAAGTTGCGGCCACCCTCCAACAAGCACTCTACAAAGTTAGAGAAAGTAATCGACTGGAAGGACACACGGGTCGAGTGATGAGTGTATCCTGGTCAGGTGATGGTCAGACTATCGCCTCGGCTGGGTTTGACAAAGTAGCTAAAATTTGGCGCAGCGATGGTACATTGCTGAATACTTTATCAGGACATACCGACACAGTTTTTAGTGTGGCTTTTAGTCCAGATGGTCAGTTAATTGCCACTGCTAGTTTTGACCAAACCGTGAAAATTTGGAATGTCAACGGCAGTTTAGTCAAAACTATTATAGGACATAGCCAGAGAGTTTTAGGTGTGGCTTGGTCGCCTGACGGAAAAACCATTGCCACCGCCAGCGAAGATCAAACAGTCAAACTCTGGAAGTTAGATGGCACTCTCATTAAAACATTTGTGGGGCATACAGATACAGTTTTTAGTGTCACTTTTAGCCCTGATGGCCAGACAATTGCCTCTGCCGGTTGGGACAACACAGCAAAATTGTGGGATTTAGATGGCAACCTGCTACAAACCCTCACCGGACATACTGACCAAGTAGATAGTGTAGCCTTTAGTCCCGATGGTAATTTAATTGCTACTGCCAGTGCAGATTTAGATAAAACTATCAAATTATGGCGACGCGATCGCACTCAAGGAATTTATACCATTGATCGCACTCTCCCCGCCCATCAGGATACCATCTATAGCGTCAAATTTAGCCCTGACGGTAACACTCTCGCTTCTGCTAGTAAAGACGGCACGATTAAACTTTGGCATCGCCAAGGAGAATTAAAACAAACCCTCATAGGACACACTAACAGCGTTAATAGCATTAGTTTCAGTCCTGATGGTAAAAGCATTGCTTCCGCCAGTGCAGATGGCAGTGTGAAAATTTGGCAGGTGGCTGGAGCAATGCCAATGAGATTACAAAGCACTGGTAAACCAGTCTTAGCCATCAGTTTTAGCCCCAACGGACAGCACATCGTCACCACCGAACAAGAAGGCAAAATCAGACTGTGGCGGACTAACGGACAGCAGCAACTTGAGTTTGGGGACGAACAAACTTATATTAGTGTAGCGTTTAGTCCTGATGGAGAAACTATTGCTACCGCAGGTAAAGATAATTCAGTAAAAATATGGCGGCGAGATGGTACTTTTATTCAAGCATTACCAGGACATACAGCCAGAGTATTTGATTTATCTTTTAGTCCAGATAAGGCTTTAATTGCTACAGCCAGCGCAGACAATACCGTAAAAATATGGGGAATAGACGGAACTTTAGTCAGAACCATTCCCGCCCATGACGATGAAGTATTGGCTGTTGCATGGTCGCCGGACGGTAAAACCCTCGCCTCTGGTAGTAGCGATCGCACCGTTAAGTTGTGGAACATCGCCGGGGAATTATTATCGACAATGAGGGGACATAGCGATCGCATTATGAGTATTGCATGGTCGCCCGACGGCAAAACCATCGCCTCCGCTAGTCAAGACAACACGATTAAATTGTGGGGCATGAACGGTCAATTGCTACACACACTCAAAGCACATACCGACATCATCAATAGTGTGAAATTCCACCCCAATGGTCAAAGTATCGTTTCCGTCAGTGAAGATAGCACAGTCAGATTTTGGAATTTAGAAGGCAGTTTACTAGCTACCCTGCGCGGACACAACCAAGGCATTAACAGCGTCAGCTTTAGCCCAGATGGTCAAACTGTCGCCTCAGCCGGTAACGACGGTATCGTCATCCTCTGGAGTTTGGATTTAAACGAGTTAACCACGCGTGCTTGCCATTGGGTAGGTCATTATTTGCAGACTAATCCCACAGGGCAACTAACAAGCCACATATGCGATATTTAAATGGGAAAGGCTATTATTCAAGGATTTTAGAGCTTATCTGCATATTTTGCTAACTCATACACGATAAAGATTCAGGAAAATGAAATGTCTGAGGTGGTTCTTTAATAGGACAACAGCTAACTAACTGTATATGTCACCCTACTGAGAAATACATATAAGTAGGGAAATGCAAGTCAAGTATAGAAATCTTTATCAAGGTTAACAAGATGTTTGTTAATAGTATTTTCTCAACCTTAAATGAATGGTTGGATGTAGAGGATAACTCACAAGAAGATGTACTTGCACCAGAAACAACTATCGACGATAGTGCAGATAATTTTCACGGCGATAAACATCCAGGCTCATCGGGCGATCGCCAACCACCCAAAAATATGAAGGAGGATGAATCTTTCGATGAAAATCTCTACTTCATCAGTGACACAGAATGGTTAGCATCTGATAACGATTGGCATCCTTCCCAATTCGATGGTTGGGGAAATCCCATTGCTGATGCCGAACACTGGCAACGACAACAAGGTAATAGTTCCTGTGCGGTAGTTGCCCAAATTAGCGTTCTGGAATCAATTACAGGGGTGGAAATTACAGAAGCAGAAGCTTGTGAACTGTCAGAAGCTAAGGGTTGGTTTGACCCAGAAACGGGAACTACCCCAGAACATATCGGCAAATTTTTAGAACATTATGGTGTGCCTTGCGAAAAAAGTTATAACGGTACTCTCGAAGATATAGCTGATGCTTTAGAAAAGGGCGATAAAGTAATTGTTGGACTCGATGCCCATGAAATTTGGCATCCCGTTAGAGATCCCATGACAGGTTCGCCTCTAGAACAAGCCAATGGCGGCCATGCGGTTTGGGTGACAGGAATTGATACTGAACCAGACGGTAGTGTGAAAATCATCCTCAATGATAGCGGTACTGATACTGGTCAGATGAAAGTTGTGGATGCAGAAGATTTTCTCAATGCGTGGGAAGACTATGGCAATTTGTTAGTCGTAGCAGATAGCCCGGATCAAGTGGTATAAAAATAGGAGCAATCGCCATGCAAATTAACCGAGATTTACTCAGACAAGTATCTGTACAAACTGCTGCCAAGCAAACAGGTGTCGGGGCTTTACCTCGTAGCATTCACAAAACACCTGATTTGCGAGAATGGGTAACTTTAGAAACAGTCGCTTTACCTCCAGTACCAGTAAATAAAGCAGGTAGTTGGCACTTGATTTCTCTGTTAGTTGTACCGACAACCTTCAACAGAGATACCCTGCAATGGAAAGCTCCTTGGGGGGCTGTAGAATGGTCTTGGAGCGATCGCCAACTAGTACAAACCATCGACCTCCGCCAGCGTCAAGATACAGCTGTGTTGCGTCGTTCGCCAACTATCTCGGCATATCCGACTGCGGCTAATTTAACCTTAAATACAATCTCCCGCACTCAAAAGGAAAATCATCTGTTTCGGGTTTTAGATGGTATCCTAGCCACTCCACCCAGTCAGGAACTTGATTTAAGTTCCCTGGCTATCCACTATGCTCATCTTCTCCCTGGGGAAATTTACCCTTATTATTGGGCATTGATTCCCGAAAGTAAAGCATGGTTGCGTCCTGAGTCGCCATTATCACCTTTATCTATCCCATCCCCAATACCCACTCCCACCGACTTGACTGCACAGGTTAGTCATTGGTTGCATCAAAGTTTAGATTTAGCCGCATCAACAGAATTATCTCCCGTAGTGGCAGAAATCGAAAAGTTAGTGACTTTGCTACATTTACCTGGTTTTCGCGTTGCAGTTGTGGGAGAATTTAACCGGGGCAAAAGCACTCTCGTAAATCGATTGTTACATCGGTCTGTTGTACCTGTGGGGATCATTCCCACAACAGCCGTTCTAACTTCCATTACACCCGGAAATCGAGACGAGATGGAAGTCTATTTTTCTCAACAACGTAGTCAAATCCGACCTTTAGAACCATCCTCATGGAAAGATTTACTCGCCACAAATGAGAATAAGCGGGAACGGGAAGTATTAGCTGGGGTGCAAATCACTATAGATGAACCGTGGTTACAAAAGCTGGATATTGAATTAATTGATACTCCCGGAACTAGTGATTTAAACGCTAGTCGTACATCCCTAGTGTTGAATGTACTCGATCGCTGCGATGCGGTGGTGATGGTTGTGAGTGCGATCGCTCCCTTAAGTTTAACGGAAGTGGCGTTTCTCAAACAACAAGTCATGGGACGACATATCAATCAGGTATTAGTCGTTGTTTCCCATCTAGACACAATTGCCCAAGCAGAACGACAAAGACTATTTCAGCATATTTGTCAACGGGTGCGGGAAATCTCTGCACATATCCCAATTTTACCCTTGCATCCTGTTGAGGAAGATTCCGAAACCGTTGTACTAGAAGCAGTACGCCATCAAATTGCCACAATGGTTTCTGGTTCTCGTCGTGCTTGGCGCAGTCAACAAGTAGCAGCACAACTAGTAGATCATCTCAGTAATTTAATCCAAATTGGAGAAAATGCGATCGCCTCTGCCCGTCTAGACCCCGTAGCCAGAGAAAAAGCGTTAGAACAAGCCCAAGCCGCAGCCAAAAAAGCAGAATCCCACTGGCGGAAAATTTGTCGAGAAATTGATCACAGACGTAATCAGTGCAATCAAAAATTGCGCGACAAAATTCTCAATGCCAAAGACGATTTTCTTGATGTTCTCACTTTTGAATTAAGTCGTACACCCAATCCTAAATTCTGGTGGGAAAAAGAATTTCCTTTTCGGTTACGGCGAGAATTTCCCGCTATTGGTAGGAGATCAGAAGGCTTTTTAATTAAAGCGATATCTAACGATGTTGAATGGTTACAAGCAGAAGTCAAGACAATTTTTAATATGCAAATGAACTGGAAAGGTGACAGTTCTATAGTTCTAGCATCACCCAATCCCAGTATGAACCAGCCCGGCGAAATCGTCCCAGCCTCATCAGACATGGTTGACATCCAAAAGTATCGTTTAATGACCAGAATTGGCAGCAGTATGGCAATGATTGGCGGATATATTTTTGGTGGGCCAATTGGTGTGATTACCAACACGGGAATCGCTGTTTTCAGTGAATTTTTGCTGAACAAAACCTTAGAAGAACAGCGACAGATCATTAGAACTAAACTGACTGAAATTATTGACCAAGCATTTGAAGAACATTGTCAACACGTTTCTCAACGCCTGAGTAATTTATATAAACAATTGATTGATGACACCAAACGTCAACAATCTCTTTGGGAATCTGCCAAAAATACAGCCGTCAACGAACCGATTATTATAGGAGAAACCGAAATCATTTGGCAACAAGTCATAGCATCAGCTACTATTTTGCAAACAGAGATTAATAAACAATTGCAAATACATTCTACAGTAATGTAAACAATTATGTAGATATGCAATCCTTTACGAATTTATCCGATTGCAAAGTGTATTCATTTCTAACAAATTCAGTAGGGGCAGGTTTCAAAATATCATCACCTATGAATAATGGTATCAGTGACCTCTCCCCTACTTCCCATTCCCAGGACTTACACAACTAGCATATTAATCCGATGCGTCAGATACAAAAATCAATTTACAGCAGATTCGATGTTTATGAGGTACAGCAACTGATTGAAAAAAGTAATGAGTAATAAGTACAGGACTTACGCAAATGTCACAATTGATCGTTGATGCGTGACGCTATAAGTTTCATGACTACGTTCACATACTTTCGCAGCGTCACACATCCTACATCAAAAAATATCCCAGTTGCGTAAGTCCTAAAGTAAATTTCTTACTCATTACTCATTACTTATTACTTATTACTCATAGTGTACCTCACTTACTCCAAAAGTACTGTATTAACAGCATTTGAGCCTCTGACGCACCCTAAAAAACTAACTCCCCCTGCCTCTTATCAAATTGGATGGCTATATGATGCAATCAAGATCAAATTTAGCGTCTATTGATTACAGGAAATCAGTATTTCACCTCACAAATTATCTCAAACAACTGCAAGATTATGCTCAAAAACTCAATCTTGCCAACTTAGAGCAAGTGATTAGCTATCTTCGCAATCACTTAGAAACTAATTCCTTTTCAATTGGGGTTTTTGGTAACTTCAACTGCGGTAAAAGCACCTTTATTAATGCCTTAATTGGTAAAGATATTTTACCAGTTGATATTTTAGCGACAACGGCAACTATTAGCCGTATTACTCACAGAGAAACATCAGGGGCAAAAATTTGTTTAAAAGACGGTAGAGAACAAGAAATATCTCTATATCAGCTAGCAGACTATATTACTAAACTGACATCAGATGCTGCTAGTCAAGCTGAAAAAATACAAGAATCTATAGTTTATTATCCTATACCCTATTATCAGAATCAATTAGAGATCATCGACACCCCAGGATTAAATGATGATGGAGAAATGACAGCCATAACTTCAGAAATGATCCATCAATGTGATGTAGCTATCATGTTAATTTCTGCGATATCGCCTTTTGGCACTACTGAAGGAGAATTTTTAACTACACAATTACTAGCTAATGGAATTAGTAGCATTTTATTTGTGATCAATGCGATTGACTTACTGGATACACCAGAAAATGTTAATAAAATTGTTAACTTAATTAAGAATCGCATTAATAAATGTATTCGAGAATGGGCTGCACAACAACCAAACCCAGAAGCATATTTAAATAAAATCGGTAAAATTCAAATTCATGAAATTTCTGCCTTTCAAGCATTAACAGCCAAAGCTGCTCACAACATACCATTACTAGCACAAAGCCGCTTTGTAAATTTTGAATGTAGCCTAAGAAGTTTGATTAATCAAGGACGGGGTTTAATTCAATTACAAATAACTAGCGATCGCATCATCATCTATGCTACAGAAATTCTTGCTATTGTTAATAATGAACAATATGAACTTGCAGATAAAATAAACCAATTAAGTAAAGCAAAAGCAAATATTAATCATTATATTACTCACCTGCGCCGTCAAAAAACAGATATAATTGAAACCCTACATACAACATTATCCTATACTCAAAATCACGCCCATTCATCATCTTCGCGCCTAGACACAAAACTGAAAACATCTGCAAGACAAACTATTGAATCAAGCGAAATAAACGTTGCCAAACAAAATGAAATTGGTGAATCAGTATTCAAAGCTGTGCAGAATGCTACACAGGAATTTGCCCAAGAAATTCAAACCGAAACCCAAAATACATTGAACTTGTGCTTGCTCAAAATTCAGCAGTTCACACAGTTATGTGAACAAGTTATTCCTCAACTGCAATTAGAGATGAATCAGTTAGGATTAAACAATGAATTTTACAGCAAAGTAATCGAAATTACCCGCTCATCTCATCGAATTTGTGACAGCTTAAGCCAAAGAAAACTCAATTCCTTATCTCTAAAATTTGCTGGTAACGCAGAAACGTTCACCTTCACAATAGAATCTAATGGTGCAGGAACAGCAGCCGGTGCAGCAATAGGTTTTATGGTACTTGGCCCTATAGGCGGCGGAATTGGCGCAGCAATTGGTGCGGCAACTGGCGAACATAGGCGAGGTAAGAAGTTTAAAGAAAACTATCAGCCACAAGTAATGACAGCTATTGATAATCAATTAAAAAATCTTAACGTCAATCAAATAGTAGAAAAATATCTATCTCAAGCATTTTCTCAAATAGCAGAACTGCAAAATTTATTAGAAACAAGCGTGACTGCAATGCTCAATCAAACTCAAAATCAATTTACAGAATATTCTGGAAAGCAAGAAGTTCTCAATGAAATAAAACAACAGGAACTTAGTCAAATGCGAACAGAGATTGAGAAAATTATCAGCCAGATGCAAGATTTTTCACAACAACTGAGTCAAGTAAGTGCATAAATGCAGTTCTCATCACGATAACAACATGAAGCAATTATTTTGGGATTCTGGGTAAATCTTTTTAGCGTTCTTATTAACCAAAACCAAATTCCCAATTAAATTACATCAGTTTTTAGATTATTCAGGAGTATTCAGCCATGACAGCTACATATGACCAAACTATCAACCTTGATTCTGTAATCGAATACAAAAAAGTTGAACGCACACTCATCGATGATTTAACAAAACTACGTGGTTATTCCGAAAAACTCAAGCTGAATAAATCCGTTGAATTAATTGATGAAGTCTTAAATCGGATAGCAGAAAGAACTTTTTCTGTTGCCATTGTCGGGGAGTTTAAACGCGGTAAAAGCACTTTTATTAATGCTTTATTGGGTAAAGAAATTTTACCATCTGATATCTTACCTTGTTCGGCAACATTAAACCGTGTCACATACGGAGTTACACCCTCAGTAAAAATCATTTTCAAAAATGGTAGTGAAGAACAGATCCCAATTGATCACCTGACGGATTATGTTACCAAACTAACGCCGGAATCTGAACTAAAAGCTGAATCAATTAAAGAAGCTGTTGTTTCTTATCCTATCCCTTACTGTCAGAATAGTATCGAAGTTATTGATACACCAGGGCTGAATGATGACCAAAATATGACTGAAGTTACCCTATCAGTTTTACCCCAGGTTGATGCAGCAATCATGATTATCTTAGCTCAAGCACCTTTTTCTGAATTTGAGCGGGATTTATTAGAAAATAAGCTGCTCACCAATGATTTAGGGCGGGTGATTTTTGTCGTCAATATTTGGGATAACTATACACCAGAACAAGCCGAGCGCGTACTGCAAAATATTAAAGCTCGTATTGAAAAGTATGTACTGATTCGAGCCGAAGAACAGTTTGGTAAAGATTCTGAAGAGTATAAGATTTACAAACAAAAGATTGGTGAACCTAAAGTATTTGGTCTTTATGTTAAGCAAGCTTTAGATGCTAAACAAAGAGGAAATGATGAGTTATTAACTAAGAGCGGTTTTAAGAAATTTGAAAGCGCGTTAGAGAAATTTCTCACACAGGAGCGGGGTATCATTGTTTTGCAAGTACCAGCTAATCGCGTCATCGCTTCGGCTCAAGAAATTCTCTCTACCATCAGTATTCAAGAAAAAGCCATACAAATGAACCAACAAGAGTTTCAAGTGGCTTATGACAAGAGTGTAGCTGAAATTGCTACTGTTCGAGAGCGACAAACACAAGAATTGAGATTGATTGATGGTGCTGCGGCTAACGTCAAAATGTTACTGCGTCCTTTAGTTTATAACCTGCGAAATGAATTAAAAAAAGCAGCCCAAGAGGCTATTCAATCAACATCTATTGAGCCAAGGGAAGTAAATAACAAAAAAGCTCTAGCTAAAAAGTTGGGTGAGCAAGTATCTAAGGCTCTGCAACGCACTTCTGATAAATTATCACAGCAAATTCAGGATGAGGTTCAAAGAGGAATTGATCAAGAAGTTGAGCGATTAAAAGACTTTGCTCAATCAGTTGATCAGGCTCTCACAAATATCCAAATGGAGTTTGAGGGAATTGAAGGTAGATCAACTCGTCCAACCAGTGGTGCGGCAGAAGCAATTACAGCTGCTTTATCAGTGTTTACAGGATTTGGTGGTATTTGGTCAGGCTATCGTGTAGCCGGACTCAAAGGTGCGCTGGTTGGTGCTGGTGCTAGTTTCGGTACATTTTTCTTAGCCGGATTAATTACTGGAGCTATCGGATTAACAGCCGCCGCATTTTGGCCTGTGGTTATTGCTACAGGCGTGATTTCAATTTTTACTGGTGGTAAATTAGCAGAAGTTGTATTTAGCCGCGATCGCGTGGAAAATTTCCGTAAAGATTACACCGAAAAAATACTCTTGGAAATTGAAAAGAAAGTCCAAGAAGAACACCTAGAACAAAAAATTGATGAACAGATCAGCAATCCTTTTGAAGTGTTGAAACTAACACTGCGTCAAGAAGTAGAAACATTTCTTGATAATACCCAAAAGACTTTGAATGATTTGAATGATAAGCGGGGAAGAAATGAAGCAATCACTGATGCTCAACGTCAAGAACTCAACAACATTCGTACTGAAACTGAAAAAATTCTGGGTAATTCTCAAAGGTTAGCAGACCAACTTGTAGAAATTATGAGTGTCTAATTCTTGCAGGTAGTTGGTATTAACTTACTACTATCAAACGGTGTGTTACGGCTAGATATCATTTGCTCACAATCCTAAATTTTCATCCAGCTGTAACACAACGGCAATAAAGCGGGAGGAAAATCCACACCGCTTTTTTCCTCCCCTAGTTAATATTATTTGAGGACTAAAGTTCTCACTACAAACTAACGAAAAAATGCAACAATTACCTAACAGCAACCCTACTGCAAACATTGATCTGAATTTTGCTGACTTCTTGCAGCATCGCACATCAGAATTATCTTCTCATTTAGTCGCTGGTATCCCTGATTATGCTTTCTCCCTAGACCAAAAATTACGCCAACAAATTTCAGCAATGGGAATCATTAGAACTATAGCTCAAGCTTTAGTGTCTTTCACCGTTCCCTACTATAAACAAATCCAAAATATGCAAGGTGTTGCTGTTAGTCCCCAGCAATATCCGCATATTTATACTATTGGTGAAGATTGTGCTAAACGTCTTGGTATTGGCATTCCCCAGATTTTTGTCTACTTTTCGCCTCTGTTAAATGCTTATACAATTGCTACTGATAATGTTGCACCGATGATTGTTTTATCTAGTGCCTTAGTAGAAGCATTAGAACCCCTAGAATTAAAATTTGTGATTGGTCATGAGTGCGGCCACATTCATAACTTACACGGGGTTTATAATACTGCGGTGGAATTAATGACTAATGGCTTGGCTAAAGTAATTTTGCAATCAATTCCCGCTTTAGGATGGTTAGAAGGGGTAGTAAAAGGGGGAATGATGCTGTTTTTCTTAAGATGGAGTCGCTGTGCAGAAATTACTTGCGATCGCGCCGGTTTGATTTGTTGTGGTGATACCATAGCAGCACAGATGGCTTTAGCAAAATTGGTGACAGGTGGTGGCGATAAATTACAACAAATTAACTTTCGAGAATACCTCAAACAAATTACTCAAGTACAGTCTACACCTGTACGTCTTTTAGAATTATTTTCTACACACCCCCTGATTCCTAAACGCATCCACGCTTTGCAATTATTTGCTGATTGTGAAACTTACTATACTTGGCATCCTGAATTACAACCCTCTACACCACTCCGCAGCAAAGTTGAACTTGATGAAACCTGTGAAAAATTTATTAGTGTTTTAAACCAAGGCTATTCTGTTCAATCTGCTTAATTTTTATCTAGAAATTATTAAAATTATTGCTTATGTCTACCACTGTTAAAACTATTAGATATAGTCCCGAACATTTACATCAAGAATTTGCTCAATTGCTGCAAAATTTTGTTGGCGGATGTCAAGCAGAAAATATTTCCCGATTTCTCGGTAATGATTTACTCACTAAAATTATCTGCCAAACCAATCAAATTCAACAAAAGCTCCATCAAGAATGTGCAATTGTAGTTATTGGAGACTTTAAACGTGGTAAGTCTACCTTAATTAATGCCTTACTACAAAACCCTATTGTTACAACCGATGTCACCCCCGAAACCATCACCATCAACGAAATTAAGTATGGTGAAAGTAGCAAAATTAATATCTGCTTAGAAGACGGCGGATATATCAACTTACAACCAGAAGAACTCAAAGCCGAAAAGCTCTCACCCATACTCGCACAATATGGCGATCGCATCAGCCATTTACAGATTGAAACACCTGTAGAATGGTTAAAGGGAGTGCGTTTAGTTGACACCCCCGGCACAGGCGATATTTTTCATAAATTTGATCAGCAAGTGCAAACTTATCTCCAAAAAGCTGATGTAGTGGTTTGGGTTTTATCTGCCTTGACACCACTTTCGGAATCAGAACAAGCTTTTCTCAAACTTGCTGTTTTACCTCAAGACTTCCCCAAAATACTGTTTGTGATTAACTGGATGGACGTTACCCAGAATGAAATAGAAGCACAAAGATTATTAAATTCTAGCTCTCAGAAAATTTCCCAAAACTTCCCCAATGCTCATATTTTTGCAGTCAGTGCGCTAGATGAAATTTCCCGTCTGCAATCTTTACCCAGACCTAATTTATCTTTAGAATCGACATTAGAAACTTACTTTCAAAGTTTTCAAAATTACCTACAACAATCCATTATTCTTAACCGAGATGTCATTCAACTAGAAAGAGCTTATAGTCAACTATCACAAATTCTTGCTCAATCTGATTTTAGTCTTAACTTAATTTCTGAATTAATAGCGACAGAACAATTATCACCCAAACCTGATCAGACATTAGAACTACGTAAAAAAGTTGAAAAAGAGAAACAAGAGATTATAGCAGAAATTACCAAACTCCGCCAGCGATCGCACCATTGGATGATTGAGTTTATAGAAAGATTGAAAACAGAAACAATTGCCCAACTAGACAAATTTAGTTTAGATGAAATCCGTTGTAACTTTCCCTTCTTTCTAACAGAAAAATTACGCCAAGCCATTTATGAGTGCATCAATATTCATCAACCAATCATCTTAGAAAAAATCCAAAAATCTCAAATATCTATCCTAGAAGATTTCCATAATTTAACTGATATTCAAATTACAGGCGCGAATTTAGCCATGCCATCTGCTGCTTTGGATGATATGCGGTGGCAAGACATGAATGCTGTGCAACTATTAATCAATTTAGGACGGATTGGGGATATTATGAGAGTCTTAACAGCCTTACTTGGACAGGAAGGCACTAAAGCAGAAAGAACCAAGTTAGTGATTACCTATCAAAAAAGGCTTCAGGAATATTTACCAGAATTAGAAAATTTGCTGTTACAACATCTAGATAAAATATATACAGGTATCGCCACTAATATTGAAAAACAACTCGAAACAATATACCAACAAGAAATAGAAACATCTTTAGCCGCAATTAAACAGGCACATAATATTAAATTTTCGCAGCAAGAAAATTTAGAGAGTAAAAATACAGCCTTATCACTTATAGATGATACTCGCATAAAATTGCAATCATTGAGAGAAAAGCTAAGTTATACGCTCTTATAAAGTAAACATTAAAAATGTGCAATACTTATGAACAATAATATAGACAGAGCGCGGACGCTAGAAATGGCTTGCCTAGCTCAATTAACTTATGTTGGCTATAAAGAAGGAGAAACAATTGTTAAGACGATTCTGACCTCTGGTTTACAACCATTTATAAATAGTTACAAAAAAATTGAATTTCTACACGCACCGCGTCTTTTTAATTCTCGTGGAGAGTTGTCAACAGTTGGTTTTTTATTATCGAACCCAGATTATATTGTAATTGCCATTAGAGGCACAGAAAATTTAGACGACTATTTTTGTAATCTCCTTATTCAGCCCAATTCTGAATACATCCATTCAGGTTTTGATATCTACGTCCAAAGTTTTTGGCAGCAAATACAAGATTTTCTATTACAAGAAGATAACGGTAGCAAAAACATTTTCATTACTGGGCATAGTTTGGGCGGTGCAGCAGCGATACTCATTGCTAAGTCTCTGAGCCAACTTGGTTTTAAACCTATTTATCCCTATGTTTTAGAAACATATACCTTTGGCGCACCACCAGTCAGCACCGTAGAATTAACACTAGACACACCTTTATTAAGATTCCGCACGTCTGGTGATTTGATTCCTCATTTACCCCAGATAGTTGTTACCTTAATTAACAGAATACCTCACTTACAAAATTTAATATTTAACTGGAATCCCAACTTGTTGTCAACGCTTTCTGAATATCGCCATACAGGTAACGAATATTTAATAGATAAAGATGATCAAATTCGTCACCTGGAACAACCTGAAATCGGCAAAGCTTGGTTATGGATTCAGTTAACTAAAGTATTATTACCAAATCTACAGTTAAAAATACAGAAGTGGGAAGATAAAAACAATATCAGAAATCTACTCAGACAGATCATTACTACTCTAATTGATACTTCATTGCAAGAACATCGAGCGATTAAATATGTAGAAAAGTTAAATTATGGGCAACTGCCATCTTGGTGCAAAAAATGAGCAACCTAAGTAGGTCGGCGTAAATAATTATTGTTGGGATAAGGCAGGATGTAGGGGTATAGGGTAATAAAAAAGTGTTTCTTCTATATTTTGCTAGTGCGCCACTGCACTAGTTAAAGCCTCTCAACTTGCAGAGAATTTTTCTACAACATGATCTGCATATTTTCATTGTTCATCACGATAACACCATCAACCAAGGAATTAACAATAGTCCTCAAAATAAACAAAACAAGGGGTATCGACAATGCAACAAATAATTTTTGTGCTTATATGGATTGCAATGGGTTTTCTTTGCTCTAAAATAGCTGAAAATAAGCATCGAGATAAAACAGTTTGGTTTATTCTCGGTGTTTTAGGTGGTTTAATTGCTGTTGTAGTGATCTCGGTTTTACCTCCGATATAAGGGACTTCGATGTGAAAAGTTCTGGAGCAGGGGAGCAAGGGTAGGCTGTTGACTCTGTACCTTTTCAGGGGTAAAAAATTCATCACAATCCTTTCCTTCTTTAAGTAATGAGTAATGAGTAATGAGTAATGAGTAATGAGTAATGAGTAATGAGTAAATAGCCATTACTTATTACTTATTGAATTTGGTTCACCGATGATGACACCAAAACTTTATGAATAAAGAATAGGTAAATCTCATGAAAGTCAACACCCTAGAGCAAGGGATATATCGCCCAAAATTCTACTTGGTTTTAACCTTATTCTTTTGATCAAAAATATCCAAAATTTAGCCAGCGTCAAAACTATTCTGCTCCCTTGTCTCCCTTGTCTCCCTTGTCTCCCTTGTCTCCCCTCCCCCTCTGCTCCCCGTCCCTAAGCTTCTAAGGAATTAAACAAATCTGCTAGTACAACGTTAGAGAATAAAAACCCCTCTGGGTCAGACAAACGCAGCCTTTCCTCAGTGGTTTCTACTAAACCTTGCTCAACATGAGGTTTAAGACATTTGTAAATTACTTCTAAAGGCTGTTGACCAAATTTTTCGCTGAGTGTGGTTAAATTCACACCCTCAGCTAAACGTAAACCCAACATTAAAGTGTCTAATAATACTTCTTGGGGTGGTGTAACTTCACAATCAATTACACAACCTGCTTCTACCCATTGATAATACTCCTTCGTCGTGCGGGGACGAGTAAAGCGTTTACCTTCTACATAACTTGCTGCACCCATCCCAAAGCCATAATAAGGACGATTTTCCCAATACACCCGATTATGTTGACATTGATGCCCTATTTGTGCATAGTTGGAAATTTCATAATGTTGATAACCCGCAGATGTTAAGATTTGCTGTGCGAGTCGGTACATTTTAACGGTGGTTGCATCTGTGGGTAAGGGACTATCCCCTGGTCGATAGTAGCGACCGAAAGCTGTTCCCGGTTCAATGGTGAGATCATATATAGATATATGAGTTGGTGCGATCGCTACCGCTTTGGTGAGAGAATCTTGCCATTGATCTAAAGACTGATGTGGCAGTCCAGAAATCAAGTCTATGCTAAATTCGGGAATCTTCGCTTGGTGAATTAATTCTACAGCTGCAAAAACATCTTCTACCGAGTGCGATCGCCCTGCAACTTTGAGTAATTCTGCTTGCAATGCTTGTACACCCAAACTTACCCGATTTACGCCCACATCACGGTAGCCTGTAATATGTGCCAAATCAAACGTTCCTGGGTCTACTTCCATCGAAATTTCTGCATCAGGAGTCATCCCAAACCGCTTGTCTAAAACCTGTAATATTTGTGCTAACTGTTCTGTAGACAGCAGTGAAGGAGTGCCACCACCAAAGAAAATGGTTTTTAGTGGTTGACCATAAATTGGTGCGGTAGTGATTTCTTGACACAGTATGTCAACATATCGAGAGATACTACCAGAATTTTCTCCCCGCAGGCGATCGCCCACCACAAATACCGGAAAATCACAATAAAAGCACCGCCGCCTGCAAAACGGAATGTGTACATAAGCAGAACTAACAATGCTAGCGTCATTAACTTGTGGCATTTTCGTGCAGAAAAATCAATTTAATTAACAAAAAATTAGAAATAATGAAATTGCGTAGTTTCTTTACAAGTTTTTATCGGTTTTTGACAAAACTATGAAAAATATTAAGAGAAAGCACTTTAGTTATAATATTTGCAGACATTCCCTGCATCAAACCCTAATCTAATTAAATATTGCTGACTCTCATTGAGTCAATTCACATTATTTGACTTGATTAGGTAAACCAATCGCAGGAATACATCATAACCATGCTTGATGCCATTATCATTCTCTCATTTATCCTGGCAGCAGCAGGCATCGGCTTCTACAGCACCGATCTACTACCCAACGGGACACTAGATCGCGTTACGAATCTCGAAGCTTTACGCCTAACTGTTGCAGTTTTTGCCGCTATCATTGGCGGTGCTGTCGGCCTGAGTTTTCAAACCACCTACCGCCGCTTAGAAGCCCAAGTCCGAGAAATGCCTCTGGAAGTAATTCTAACGCGTGCGATCGGTTTAGTGATCGGGTTATTGTTAGCAAACTTAATGCTAGCCCCATTATTTTTATTACCGATTCCGGCGGACTTTAGTTTTATTAAACCACTAGTGGCAGTGGTTGGTAGTATCATCCTCTCCGTTACCGGCATGAATTTAGCCGACACCCACGGACGGGGTTTATTACGATTTATTAATCCTAATACCGTTGAAACAATGGTAGTCGAAGGGACACTCAAACCCGCCAGCACCAAAGTTTTAGACACTAGTTGTATTATCGATGGTCGGATTGAAACACTGCTAGAAACCGGATTTCTAGAAGGACAAATCATCGTTCCCCAGTTTGTCTTACAAGAACTACAGCAAGTTGCTGACGCGAGTAAAGACCAAAAACGGGTACGGGGAAGACGCGGACTAGAAATTTTAAACCGCATTAAGGAAGCATATCCAGATCGAATTATCATCAATCAATCTGATTATGACGATATTCCTACGGTAGATGCCAAATTAGTCCGTTTTGCCCAAGAAATTAACGGTACACTCCTGACCAACGACTACAACTTATCGAAAGTAGCCAGCGTGCAGAAAGTACCCGTCTTAAACGTCAACGACCTTGTAAATGCAGTTCGTCCTACATATTTACCAGGGGATAACCTTGATTTGAAAATTCTCAAAGAAGGTAAAGAACCCAGCCAAGGCATTGGTTACTTAGACGATGGCACAATGGTTGTCGTTGAGGAAGGTAGAAATTATGTAGGTGGTGAAGTGCGGGTAGTAGTTACCAGCGCATTGCAAACCACAGCCGGACGGATGATTTTTGCCAAACCCCAAGCGTCAGCAATAGCGTGAGGGCAATGTCTGCTAGAAATCGAGTTAAATTATGCAATCGGTGTAGGAATACTCAACCTGCACCGATTTTATATAGAGTGAAATTTGAACTAGGCGGAGATTGGGTTTTTGTCTGTCCTCAATGTTGGACGGATGTCAGCGAAAATAACCCATTTTACGTTTACGGTGGAACGTGGAAAGCAAAGACACCAAAGAAGTAGCGAGAAGACTTAAGATTTACTTTATAAAATCCTCTAATAGCAACTTATCTAAAAAATCTCTGCGTACCTCTGCGCTAACCTCCGCGTACCTTAGCGTTAAAAAAATCGAGATTTGACACCCGATAAATTTGGGAAACTTGGTAGCCTCGTCTCTTTAGAGCGAGGCGGAAAAGTGACCCATGCGACTT
Organism: Aliinostoc maniaoense; assembly: GCF_058172895.1. Classification (NCBI taxonomy): domain Bacteria; kingdom Bacillati; phylum Cyanobacteriota; class Cyanophyceae; order Nostocales; family Nodulariaceae; genus Aliinostoc; species Aliinostoc maniaoense. The sequence goes on from NZ_CP187952.1 coordinate 2,560,175, forward strand.
TAGTTGCCTAGTTCCTCCTGAAGTGAATATTCAAAGTAAGTATTGTTAACCTAAACTCTCGCCATTGCCTGCACCAGTAGAAAAACTTCTTGTGTAATCCCAATGAAACTTTCCATCCCTCACCCTGGATATAATCTTTAGTTTGAAATCTAAAGAAAACAAACCTTCCGTCAGGTGATGTTGATATAAAATTTTTAAGCATATTAATAATGATGCGGGTCTTCAATGTACTTTTGAATTGTAGCAGCACTAACATTACCTGCGGTACTAAAAAAGTAGCTTTTGCTCCATAGACTTGGAAGTTTTTTAAGCTCTGGAAACTCTTTACGTAAATAATTTGAAGACCTCCCTTTAAAAGCCTTAACGACTAAATGAATTGGGTCTGTTGGGTTAATCTCAACAAACAGATGGATATGGTCTGGAGCAATTTTTAAAGCTCGGATGTTCCACTTTTTTTCTACAGCTAATTCTTGCCATATTTGATAAAGGCGATTCCTGACTTCACCTTTTAAAACAGGCTTACGCCGCTTTGGTATGAAAACAAAATGGACAATAGCCAAACCTACAGAGTGATTGTAGTGCTGATATTCAAAAGTCTGTTTACGCATGAAGTCTCGCCATTTTTCAATCATCATGTTTAATCCAATTATCTTGTGATATACTGTCGTTTAGTATAAAGATATCGACAAAATTATGTATGGATGTCAACAAACGTTAATTCATGCCCCGCCTGATATTCAGGCAATTCTTGAGTATCTTTGCACAGAATCAAACAAAGTTTGGAACTGTTCTGTTTATTATGCCAGACAAATCTTTTTTAAAACTGGCAAGATAATTAAACGTGCGGAAATATGTGCTGAGATGGTTCGCTCCAAAAACAAACATTTTGGAGCAATGTATGTATCCTCAGCACAACAAACTTGTAATAATGTTTCAGAAGCTTTTAAGTCATTCCAAGAACTAACAAAACTGTGGAAACGTGGAGAGCTTCAAGATAAGCCATCATTACCCAAATACCGTAAAACTGGATTATTCACAGTCACTTACCCTAAGCGTTGGTTAAAGTTGTCTGAAGAAGGTATCAGGATTCCACTAGGTAATCAGGTTAAAGCTTGGTTTGGCATTGATGCAATCTACTTACCAATGCCCTCAAATTTAAAGTGGGAGGATATCAAAGAACTTAGAATATTGCCCAGGAATAGATGCTTTTACGCTGAATTTGTTTATCCCGTTGAAGATATTAAGTCTCAGCTAGATGCAAGCAGAGTACTAGGAATTGATCACGGAATCGATAATTGGTTAACTTGCGTTAGTAATGTAGGTACAAGTTTTATCATTGACGGAAAGCATCTCAAATCTTTAAATCAATGGTACAACAAGCGAGTTGCCACTCTAAAAGAGAACAAAGAGCAAGGTTTTTGGTCTACGCAATTAGCCGCAATCACAGAAAAACGCAACCGACAGATGCGAGATGCTGTGAACAAAGCAGCAAGATTAGTGATTAATCACTGCCTAGAAAATAGCATTGGTCGAATTGTTTTTGGATGGAATCAAAGACAAAAAGATAGTGCCAATATGGGGCGTAAAGCTAATCAGAAGTTTGTTCAAATCCCCACAGCTAAACTTAAAGAACGCATTTCTCAACTTAGTCAGCAATATGGAATTGATTTTGTAGAAACCGAAGAAGCGAATACTTCTGCTGCCTCATTTGTAGACGGTGACAGTCTCCCTAAATATGGTGAAAAACCCGTTCGCGCTAGCGTCTCCGAAGGAGAAGGGTGGAAGTCATCAGGTAAGCGAGTAAAGCGTGGGTTATTCCGTACTGCAAGCAATTGGTATATCAATGCTGATGCCAATGGTGCAGCAAATATAATTTCCAAAGTAGCGGCAACATTGGGGATTAACCTCAGTGGAGTCAGTAGAGGCGCATTGACTACGCCATTACGAGTTCATTTGTGGACTCTTAAGAATCCCCCGACTTTTTGTTTAAATGAGCGAAGCGAAATTTAAACAGTCGGGGGAGTGTCAACTGCATAAAACAGCATAGCCAAACCTATTAGACAATAACAGCTTGCAAAATCACAAGACACAAGCTGGTTAAGAACTTTGTCAACCAATGAGGTTTTCAAAATTATGAATATCAAAACTATGCTGTCGGCTCGGTTTTTGTTAATGCTGAGTCTTACCGTTCCGACTATGCTCTTGTCTACAATAGCTGGAGCAAAAGCCCAACAGCCTGCACCCGGCCAAGTCAACGTCCGTCAGAAACAGCCTTTTATTCAAGATAATTTCCGGCGCGATACTTTATTAGATTTGCATAAATCACCCGTGTTTAGTAACGATGGCGGTACAGGTAAAGAAGCCTCCGATAAAGGCAAAGATGCGTCTGATAAAGGTTCTGATAACAAAGAAGCTTGTGATAATCCCTGCGGTGGTTATTTCAACTCTAAAGACCCCGTAACTTTACCAGCCGATAGATTACTTCTACCCGCAAAATTACAAAACATTCGTTCTAAGTCCTTGCTTAAAGGCAGCAACCCGATTTTTTAATTTAGGGGTGTAGGGGTGTAGGGGTGTAGGGGAAAATTCTACCCAGTTACCAATGCTCAATGCCCAATGCCCCATGCCCTATGCCCATCTCAAAAATAATTCAAGACTATGGATTTAATCATTGTAGGCGATCGCAGCGATCGCTTTTCTACGGAAGTTCTCGATTTAGTGCAGCAAGCTGGCTACACGGCTGATATTTTCGATGTCTGTGATGCGGCGCGTTTATTCTCCATTGGGATGGAAGATGGACAAGTCTTCGTCACCCCTGACATCCCAATTTTACTGAGGATTCAACCACCATCTACTATCAGAACTAGTTTCGATGATTCATTTATTTATGGTGAATGTCTCTCCACTTTATGGGCAGCAGCCACACTCAATAAATCACCTGTAATTAATCGTCCCACACCTCATAGTATTTGGGGTAAAACTTCATATTCTTCTGTATTAACGGCGGTGCGCGCAGGTTCTCAAGAAAAGGATATAGAAATATTTTCCTCCCAAATTTTACCGCCACACATTCCCCAAATTAACAAACAATGGTACATCCAAGATTTAGTTACCTATAACACCACAGCTTACCCTAACATTCCCCAAGGAGCAGGGCCTTATCGCGGACGTTGGGCAGATATTGATCCTGGTTATGAAATTGTTGTCGTATTAGAAGACAAAGCTTGGCGTTCTACTACTGTTCCCTTAGAACATTTAGCACTTGAACAACAAAGTATTGACTTAATTAGAAACTTAGATTTAACATTCGCTGCTATCACCTGGAGCATTTCTGAAAACTTAGAAACTGCAACTATTGCGCGTATTGATTCCTTCCCTTTAATGGAACAAATTCAATTTGTTTGGCCTGCTCTTGCTCCTGCACTTTTGGAGGTTTTCTTCCCATGATTTACGCCATTGGTATTGACTCAGACCGCACTTTTCGTCATTTCATCCGTGAAACTAATCAGCGTGGTATTGAAGTACAAGCAATTAATCTCCGCGAAGTCATAGCTTCAGGAGACTGGCGGTTAACGCTTCCTGATGATGGTATGAGTTGGGTAAGTGTAGACGATAAAAAATTTCAGCTAGACCCCAATGGTGCTTATTATTGCCGCATTATTGACCTTTCTAGTGTGCAGTCAGACATGGCTTTGGCAATGCGTTGGCGGAGTTTGTTGGCTGCCCTTTGTGTGTGGTTAGAACATATTCCAGGTGTAGTAATTAACCGTCCTGGTGGTCGTACTGATAATTCTTCTAAACCATTACATGAATATTCTTTGCAATCTTGGGGTTTTAATGTTCCTCCTAGTCTCACTAGTTCTGATCCTGAACTATTAGCAGCTTTTGCTAGTCTTGGTAAAACCATCGTTAAACCTACATCGGGTATTCGTGCTGATAGTCGCTTAGTTTCACCAGAAGAATTTCTAGATTTTCATCCATCCCAAGGGCCAGTACACTTACAAAGATATTTTGCTGGTGCAGATGTCCGCGCTCATGTTGTTGGGAATCAAGTTCACGCGGAAATTATTAATTGTCCTCAAGTAGATTATCGCCGTTCTTATCAAGAGGCGAAATATTCTCCTTGGGAATTACCAGAGTCTTTAACTAAACAAATTATTCAAGCGACGGCTGCTTTTGGTTTACAGTTTTCTGGCTGGGATTTTAAGGTGACAGAAGACCAACAATACTGGTGTTTAGAAGCCAATCCAATGCCGGGTTATGATGGTTATGATATTAGAGCCGAGGGTAAAATTACTGAATCACTTTTAGCCTTGCTCTCCCCTACCAATGTAGAGACGTTTCATGAAACGTCTCTACATATTCCCCATTCCCTAGTAGGGAAGGGGGTTAGGGGGTTAGGTTTTGCATGGACTTTTCCACATAACCTGAAAAGTCAGGAAGATTTACAAGGAGATGCTGCTAGGCTGAGTCAGTCGCCTATTCTGGTTGCAGATGAAATATTAACAGAAACTCAATGTAATGAAGTTTATGAGACTATTCAAAGTTTAAAAGAACATTGGATTACTAGAGGACAAGAACCAGCAAGCTTTTTTACCTTGGGAACAGCATCTTATTTGGATTTTCTCAATTTACCTGACTTTGCAGGTGATTATTACACTAGAGCCAAACAATATAATTATCTATTACAACAACATTTTGGCTGGCTTTACGAATTAGTTAAAACTTCCCTAGAAAAACAACTGCAAGCAGCAGTTAATTATCATCCTGATTTTGCTCTCCCAGGATTTCATATTTGGGAAACACCTGCAATTTTCACTAAATCCACAGCATCCGTGCATTTTGATTTACAATATCAAAATCTCAATTGGCAAGAGCAAGAAAATATAGATTTTCAACGCACCATTTCCTTTACTCTCCCAATCAAACTGCCGCATTTGGGTGGAGGTTTGAATGTTTGGGATTTAACTTATGACGAATATATTGATGGTCGTGACCCTGATTATTTAGGCGATGTGGAAGTGATGAAACGCTTTAGAAATAAAACTGTTCATCCTTACAATGTAGGTAAGATTGTAATACATGGTGGACATTCACTGCATCAAATTGCCGCGATCGCACAAGTTTACCCCGGTGACGAGCGCATTACCCTACAAGGTCACGGCATATATCATAATGGGCAATGGCTACTCTATTGGTAATCACTGACGACGAAAGACAAACAGATTCCCGGTTGCACCTCTCCCCACTCTAATTTCTTCATCTAAATACGAAGTGATCCATACAGCTTCTTTTCGTAAAAATTCTAATACGGGAATTTTCAATGGCGGTAAGTTTACAGATACCCCAAAAGGTTTGATAGCTTCCACAGCAAAGGAATGAAAGCTCACCTTCGCCTCTTGCTCATCTTCCCCCCAACGCCAAACGCCATCAGCCCACAGTTGCCAGTTTCCTAACAGGGGTAGTTCAAACTCAGCCCCATTACTAGCAGAAATTTGTCTGTTATCGCCTGTAACTAACTTTTGCCAAACTCCGATAATTTTGATTCCTCCCCAAACACTTGCAACTGATGACAAGGGACGAGTAATCACAGTCCCGCGAGAAGCGTACACCAATTGCCAATTACCACTTAAATCAGCTTGGTGTTGCACACTCAAGGGTTTGCTAATGGGATTAACACTTTCCAACTGTTGCACTAGCTCATCAATTCGTGGTTCGGAAGTAGGAAACAAAGCTTGCTGTACATCTAAATCTGCTATGCGCTGTAATAGCTCACTTCTCCAAGATAGTCTGGTTTCACTCTCTATCATGTCTTCCTCCGCCCCCTAATAAGCAATTTTTATGAAACTTATCAGGCTTTTATTGTCAAGCCTAGTTGACACTTTGTAACAAACTTGTTAAATTTATTTACATAAGTTAACAAAACACAGAAAAAAACATATGTATACCACCATTAACGAAGACGGCATCCTCAATAACTACGCAAACGAACCTGAAATGTACTATGCTAGCTACCCCAACCAAGAGCAGCAACGCCGCTACGCCTTACAAGGTGCATATGCTGTATTACTCGTCACCACTTTAGTTTTAGTTGCTTTAGGCGTTAGCTAAAATTTTTACCTCGGTTAAGGTTTCTCATCGTCATTCGGACTTCTCTTAATTACCCCAGTTGTCAAGCTGGGGTTTTTTGTTTGCAAGAGCAAACCTGCTGATTGCTTCACCTTCCTATTAACATTGCAACTGCCCTAACTAACTCATCAGGATCAATGGGTTTGGCAAGATGCTGTTGAAAACCTGCTTGCAGTGCTTGTTGTTGGTTGATTTCTCCAGCATAGGCAGAAAGTGCGATCGCTGGGATAGTTCCGCCCTGTTGGGGTGAGTATTGTCTAATGTGCCGAATCAGAGCATAGCCATCCATATCTGGCATACCAATGTCAGATAGTAGTAAATCAGGCACAGATTGATTTAAGAATGTCAATGCCTGTAATGCGGAAGCTGCTGTAATTACTTGTGCGCCAGCTTGAGTCAGGATAAATTCTGCCAACTCACACATATCGGGATCATCATCCACAATCAATATCTGCATACCTTTGAGGTTGATTGCACTTTCGATATCGTTATGATCTGAAGATAGCTCCTGCTCGACAACATTTAAAGGCAACTTGACTGTGAATTTTGCTCCTAAATTTTGCCCTGGACTATCTGCTTGAACTGTTCCTCCATGCAATTCTGTTAAATGGCGGACAATCGCCAGCCCTAATCCCAATCCCCCGAATTTTCGTGTCGTTGCGCCATCCTGTTGACGGAAGTATTCAAAGACGTAAGGTAAAAACTCTGGGCTGATGCCAATACCCGTGTCTTTAACTTGAATTTGAGCATACATCCCCATCTGTTCTAGTTGCACTTCAACTTGTCCTCCAGAGGAAGTGAACTTCACAGCGTTGGAAAGGAGATTCCAAACCACCTGTTGTAAGCGGTTGGAATCGCCCAAAACTGTGCCAGCAATCGGGTTGAGTATGGTCTGAATTTGAATATTCTTGGCTTCTGCTGCCAGCCGTACTGTTTCGAGAGCGGCTTCAATAGTTGCAGCTAAATTCACTGGGGCGACATTTAAAGAGATTTTTCCCTGAAGGATGCGGGAAACATCTAATAAATCTTCAATCAACTGGGCTTGCAACTGAGCATTACGTTCGATTGTTTCTAAGGCCTGGTCAGCTTTTGTAGGGTTGAGCCGCTTATTTCGCAGCAGTTTTGTCCAACCTAAAATCGGATTGAGGGGCGATCGCAATTCGTGGGATAGTACCGCCAGAAATTCATCTTTAATTCTGTTAGCCGCTTCTGCTTTGGCGCGATCGCTTTGAGCTATGCGGTACAATTGGGCATTATCAATGGCTAAGGAAGCACGGCGAGCTAGTTCCTCTGCTAATTGTAAACTTTTCTGGTCATAGCGTTGTCCTGACTCGGTTGAGATAAAAGAAATCACACCCAGAATTTTGGTTTGGGTTCGTAATGGTACTGTCATGACAGATTTAAACCCAACAGAGCGCAAGATTTCTAAATGTTCTCGATCACGGGCTGCTTGTACGAGCAATTCATCGGGAATATCTGAGATTAAATCTGGCTTTCCGGTGCGTAACGTCCATGCAGCACCTCTAGGCTCATCCGGGTTGAGAGGATATTTCTGTCTGATTTGGTTAGCCCATTGCAGTTTAGCAGGGTCGATGTGAGCTACTGCAATCTGATCAATAGAACCACCTTCTTTAACTACATGGACTGTACACCAATCTGCTAACTCTGGTACTGCCAACTGTGCTACTCGCTCTAGAGTAGTTTGGTAGTCGAGGGAAGATGCCAAAACTCCGCTTGCTTCTGCTAAAAAGCGTTGATTACGTTCCAACCTGACCTGCTCGGTAACATCTATCACATACGCTAAAACATCTTCTACTTGATGGTTGGAGTTTGTGGTTGGCAGATAATAAACATTGTAGTAACCAGGAGAGCGATCGCTACGACCTGGAGGATTGATAGCAAGGCTGAAAGAGATAAAGCGATTTCCTGTTTTGTAAATCTCATCAAAGACGGAAACTATTCCCGGATCAATTTGACTAAACAGCTCCGCCACTGAATGTCCTAAATGTTGTTCACGAGTGAGTCCGTTGATTTGAGCTAATGCCTCATTAATGGCAATAAATCGCTGCTTACCATCTAACAAACCAATTCCCACCGGAGAGGTTTCAAAAATGGTTGTTAGTTGCCGTTGTGCGGTTTCTGCTTGCATCCGGGCAATGCGTTCACGTTCTAGCAATTGTTCCCGTTCTTGTTCAGCTTGCTTCCGCTTTGTGATTTCAACGACAGCCCCAATAGAAGTTTTTGGATTGCCCTTCAAATCGTAGGTAAACTGTCCTCTGGCTTCTACCCAATGAATCGAGCCGTCTGGCCAAAGTAGCCGATATTCGTGGTGATACTCTTTCTTGGCCAGCATGGTTTCCTGAATTTTGGCCTCGGTTTGTGCTAAATCATCTGGATGCACCCGACTTGCCCAAAGTTCGTAGGTAGGTTGACACTCATACGGTTGCAGACCGAACACCGTGAAGTGTCCTGCTGACCAGGACAATGTACCAGTTTGTATGTCCCAGTCCCATGTTCCCATAAGTCCGACCTTCAGGGCAAATTGCAATTGCGCCTCATTTTCTCGCAATGCTTCCTCAGTGCGCGATCGCTCTACGGCTAACCAAGTTTGTGCAGCAATCTGCTCCATCAGTGCTACTTCCGCCTCTGTCCAGTAACGAGGAGCAATATGGTGTAGCACAAATAACGCTACAAACCTGCCTTGTTTGACTAACGGCACACATAAAAAAGATTTAGTTTCAATTGTCTCAAAGGCTATTGCACCAGTTCCCCTAGTCCGAGGATCAGCATCCACATCATGCACAACAATTGTCTTGCCTTGCTTGAGTTCAGCAATGATTTGTGTGCCAAAAGAATCCATGTAATGAGAGCCAACAATGCTGATGACACCATTGCAGTAGTCGCGCTCAACGATGACGTATTTTTGGGTGGGGTCAATTTCACCGTAGGTACAGCGAGTCACTTGGAAATGATTTCCTGTGGCACATACCACTTGCCACATAATTTCTTTTGGATCTGGAATAGCGCGAATGGCATTATTTAAATCAATTAAAAATTCCTGTTGTCTCTCTTTGTGTTGCAGCTGTTCGAGCAGTTGTTTACGCTCTGTAATATCAACAGAAACGCCAATCATGCGAACTCCGCGCCCAGTAGCATCTAGGTAGGTTCTGCCTTGACTATTCAGCCAGCGTATTTCTCCATCTGGAGCAATTATTCGGTACTCCTCCTGATAAACCGTTTCTCCGGCAGTTGCCCTTTGAGCTGCTTCCACCACTTGCTGTTGATCATCTGGATGAACCTTAGCCATAAATTCCTCGGTTGTACCTGCTTCCAAACCCCAGATAGAAATGGCATTAGCAGAACACACCACATGATTGGTGATTAAATCCATGTCCCAGGCAACTATCTGACCAGAACTGAGGGCAAGTTGTAAGCGTTCTTCTGTTTGCCGCAAGTTTTCCTCAATCTGCTTGAGTCGCGTTACATCTTGAAACATCCCAATGCAAATAGCCGGATGCCCATACATTGCTGGCAAGGTTTCTCCCCACCAAAGCGTCGAGCGAATACCTCCGGGTGTATGCCAGTTCATTTGATAGTTTTGTAGCTGTTCTCCCTGGGCTAACAGCAGCGTAGGGATTTTATTTGTGGGGATGCCATCGCCATTGGCATCGGTGCAATAGTAAACATCGGGGTATTCATCCAAAGATTTGTGTTTCGGTAAATCACCACCGGCTAATTCATTGGCAATGCGATTAGAGAAGGTAACTTTTGCCGTACCAGGTTCAATAAATACTGTGGGTGTTGGCATCAAATTCAACACAGCTTCTAGCCATTTCTGCTGATTTTCTAATGCCTCGGCTTGCTGTCTGAGAGCGGTTTCTATTTGCTTGCGTTCAGTTATATCTTGAAAAACAGCCACAGCTGCCACAATTTGATTTTGGCTGTTGAGAATTGGTGCAGAATTAACACTAATAACAGTTTGCTTACCATCACTTTGTAGGTGCAATTCTTCGTTTGAGACTACTTCCCCTGTGCGGAGCGATCGCCCTAATGGATAATCATCAGGAGCATACATTTGTCCATCTGGGCTAAAAGCTACAAATGGGGTAATAGGTACGTATTCTTCTAGTTCTAGATACTGCTCATAGCCGTACCCAACAATTTGTTTAGCTTGTTCATTGGCAAGAACTAATTTACCAGATGCCGCATCAGCAATTAGTACACCAGTTGGTAACTGCTTTAAAACAGTTGCAAATCGACTATGTTCGGTTTCCAACTCGTGCAATAACCGCTCCCGTTCTGCCTCGGCTTGTTTGCGCTCTGTGACATCACGAAAATATACTGCCACACCCTCAACCGAAGGATAAGCATTTGCCTCTAACCAACAGTTAACAGAGTTATCACACTCTTCCCATGAAACAGGAACTTGTTGGGCTACTGCGTCGTGCAGTGCTTTGTATGCTACACCACCTACCAGATCAGGAAACACCTCATGCCAAACGTGTTTACCAATAAGTTCCTCTGGTGTTTTGTGTAAAATTTTAGCTGCTGCCTGATTTACATAGGTGTAGTGCCAATTATGATCAAAAGCAACAAAGGCATCTGTAATGCTTTCTAGGATTGTTATGACTCGGCGTTCAGTTTCTTGGGCGGCGATGAATTGGGTGTGTTCTTGCTGGGCGAGTCTTGTGTCGGTCATGTCCCGGCTAATGACTACAACTGATATGGGTGTTCCCTGAACATCCAATTCTGGAACTAACCGAGCCTGATAAAATCTTACACCGGACGAGGTGGCAAATTCAAATTCAATTTCTTGTTCTTGGGCAGTGGCAAACACCTGACGTAAATGCTCTTCCCAGAATAGGTATATGGGGTCTGACATAAATTCAGACATGGATTTACCTAGTACAGCATCCCGTGACAATCCCAGGATTTGTTCGACAATGCGGTTGACATACAAATAACGAATTTGCGGATCGAAGCGGGCGATCGCATCTGGTGCATTTTCCAGTAAGACTTCTAAATCTTGTTTCTGACGCTCTAGGATGGCGATCGCTTGCTGCTGTTCCCGGATGCGTTTTTGTAACACTGAGTTTTCAGTATTTACCCTGGTTTCTAAACCATCGAGATGTTCTGCATTTCCCAGACTGCGGGCAAAGTATTCAATTAATTCCGAACGAGAAATTCCTTGCTTTTGTGCTTCTGCATCGAGCGATCGCCATGCTGTACTCGTAAGAGATACACTAACTCGTTGTTTCTTTTCTAATTCCCAGTTACTAACAAACTTACCTGTGGAGTCACGCTTCATCAGAACCTCCTAGGAGACTCCCGCTTATCCTGACAAGGAAAGCGGTGTGAGGAATAGGAGGTGAATTGTAAAACGTCCCATGAACACATTTTTGTGTTAGCAAAAACAGTGATTGGGACAGTTGAACAATTCACAAATTCTCTACATAGCATAAGCGTAACCATCTTTTTTGTGAATAGTTTTACAGTATTTATAAGAGATACCTTGGATTAATCCTTGTGCAGTTGAGATATTAAAACTACCTGTCGCACGAGTAGCAATTCTACCAATACAAGTACCAACCTTTTTACCTTTAGTAACAACAGCTTTTACAATATCTCCAGTTTGAAATCCAAAATGAAATTTAGTTCTAGAGCAATGTCGAATAGGAAAGCCATATTTATCGGTACGACATGATTGTCTTGTACCATGACCATTGGCTGTAATTAATAATGGTTTAACACCTTTGATTTTGAGAGTTGGTGTTGATGTCCCAACGCAACAAGCGTCTAGCCAGTGAGATTTACTTAACCCTTGTTGAGTTCTGTTGAATTTAGTTAACCCACCAGAACCAGTTTCTACGGGTAAGCCAGTAGATTTTAACGTTTCTAGTAGTGCAAATCGAGTTGTATTAACTGCTGCTGCATCTGCCAGTGGCTTTTTAGTTAATGCTAGGATTTTCTCTAATCTGGATTTGTCTTTTTTTAAGAAATCTCTGATATCTTGATTGCTTTTTTTGAGGTTACATTTCTCACAACTTAGTGTAAGATTTGTGATGGAATTTGACCCGCCCTTGCTTTTTGGATGGATGTGTTCAATTTGCAGTGGAGCATCTTTAATTCCACAGTAAGCACATTCTCTATTCCACTTTTCAAGTAGGTATTGTCGAGTCTCAAACCCAGCCAAAGTACCCTGTTGGTATTCTTTACCTTGGATATCAGGACGGTGGATTAACTGCATATCAAACTTAACCAGTTCTTGACTAATGGCTGTGATTGGTGCAACTTTCTGTAATCTACTAACCCAAGTTTTGATATTCTCAATCCGACTTTGTAAGCTTGGTGCTAACCATTCTTGGGGTCTAGTTCTATTAAGAAACCTGGGTTGACGGTATCTAGTTTTTCTACTCCTCCTAGCTCTACGCAGTTGCCTTCTTGAAGTTAAAGCATCCCGAATAGCAAACCCTCTGTGCTTTAATTCGGCAGCAAATACAACTTCACCACTGACATCGTTTACCAATGCAATACCTGTGTATTTTGCCCCAGGGTCTAACTTTAATCTGAGTGGGGATAAAGTAGCATCTGTAGATGATTCTTTCACAATAATTGTGAAAGGGAATCTTTTAAATACTGCTACTTTTCCTCTACTTAATAATTGTCTTGCTTGTGCTGGATGGATTGGATTTAATGGTCTTTTTTCGCTATCAATTACAAACACTTTGCACATAATTGTGCCTCCAATTTCTTGGGTAATGTGAGCCTAGACAATGATTTAAAGGCTTTTTACGTCAACAGCACTGGCTTAACCCAATTACACCTGTTTAACTGTTAACCTCAGAAGCCACTGCGTTGCTTTGGTTTGCAAAGTTGTAGCAAGTGGCGTAGCTACAAACTGGCTACGTATTTGTAGGTGAGATGACCTCAAAATCGTAGTGTACTAAACACTTAGTCGGGTAAACTCTAGGCTTTAAAAGCCCCCACCATATTGCTAGCAATTGGTGGTGGGTTGTTTACTTAGGTTATCCGTAGACATACACGGTTGTTTATATTTAATCTGAATTACACCCCTGTCAGGATCTTTCTTAAGACTGAGGTTTTATTGAAACATTATTGAATATGTTTTGCTCTCTACAATTTTGGCAATCAAAATATTTCAATCCGTTTTCACGAATAAATCTTACTAGTGATTTGATTGCCTACTGCTTTCTTCCAGAATACTCGTAAATCTCTAGGGGCAAATTATCCGGGTCTTTAAAGAAAGCAAATTTTTTGCCTGTAATCTCATCAATTCTGATATCTTCTACTTCTAAATTATGCGATTTTAAGTAAACAACAGTTTCGTCTATATTCTCAACAGCAAAAGCTAAATGTCTTAAACCACAAGCCTCTGGATTGCTGACTCTTTTAGGAGGATTGGGAAAGGAAAATAATTCAATTTGAGTATTTTCGTTAATTCGTAAATCTAATTTATAAGAATTTCTGGCGGCGCGAAATGTTTCTTGAATAATCGCAAATCCTAGAATATCTACATAAAATGCTTTTGAGCGTTGATAGTCGGAACAAATAATTGCTATATGATGAATGCCAGTAGTTTTCATGGGTTCAAGAACTTTGTAAAATTGTCTTGGCAGCAATGCGAGTTTTTTTGAGGTCTGCATCGGAAAGTTCTTGGCCAGATTGCAGGCGGGTGGCGGAAGTTTGTAAAACTGTGGCGGCGTTTTGATCACCGATTTGCAGAGCAGTTTTCGCCGCAGTTTGTAACATCGTAGCTGCACCGGAGCGATCGCCTTGTTGTAATTTAGTCTCAGCTAACTGAGTTTGGCGATATTTGGCTACAGCTAAAATCCACTGATGTACTTGCGAGTTAAAATCTGGTTGATATCCCTCTACCACGTTGGCATATATCGGCCACATTGGCGACAGTAACCCCTCTTGCTCTATTGCTGGGTCATCGTAGCGGATCTGCATATTACCAATAAGCTGCTCTCCTGGTGGTAACTTGCCTAAATATAAATTTGCTAAAACTACCCGTTCCACATCTTTCATTAAGTCCCCCACACGCACAGCACAAGTACCATCGTTTAATGTTTCCACGGGTAACTCAATAATATCGGGGAGAACTTGCGACATCGGTTTGAGTTCTGCTAACCTAACCTGGGGTTGTAAAGATAGTTGCAAGTAAGCATTCGTTAACCCTACTGATTGCACCCGTGTAAACAGACGATTAAATTGATGAGTAGCTTGTTCTGGTCGCTCAATATGGGCGAGAGTTCCACCACCAGCATCAGCAATTTTTTCTAATAAATCTTGATGCCAGTGATTACCAAATCCTAAAGTATTAATAGTCAGGTTAATTTTTGCAGCTTTTTTAGCCAGTTCTAAACATTGCCTACCATCATCATCACCAAATTCCCACTTCCAAATTTTCAGACTGCTTTTACCATAACCATCGGTAAGCAGAAAAGCTTGGGAAACAGCACCTTTTGTCCCCTTCATTAATTCTGTAATCCCCAGTTGTAACCCCTCAGCAATGGCAGTACCACCGCTAGCGGTTAATTTCTTTTTAATTTGAGATTTGATCTTTTCGGGGTCAAGCACTGGTTGATTAGGGATAATGACCACAGCAGAACCCGCAAAAGCGACAACTGAAATGCGATCGCGTGGTTCTAATCTATCTAATAATCGCTCTACAGCCTCAATCACGGTTTTGATAGGCCGACCGTGCATTGAACCACTCTGATCCAAGATTAAGCATAAATTCAAAGGCAAATTATGCTCAAACCGGTCAGGAACTGCCGAAATGGAAATAGCCAATTGACGCTGACTATTGATTTGAGCCGCATCAAGATTGTGATCACTTAAGGCTGAGAGCAATTGAACTTTCATTTAGGGGTATCTTGCAAGACAGTTTTCGAGACAATCCTAGTTTTCTTGCGATCGCTTTCTGATAAATCTTGCCCAGCTTGCAGTTGCGTTGCTGAGGTTTGTAGAACTGTTGCCGCACCTGTATCGCCCATTTGCAGAGCAGTTTTCGCCGCAGTTTGTAACATCGTAGCTGCACCAGAGCGATCGCCTTGCTGTAATTTGGCTTCTGCTAATTGGGTTTGACGATATTTCGCCAACGCTAAAATCGATTGCTGCACCTGGGGATTGAGTTGTGGTTGATAAACCCTAACGACGTTGGCATAAACGGGGGTATTGGGTGTGAATAACCCGGTTTGATTTTGGGATGGGTGATCGTAGCGCACCTGTACATTAGCAATTGGCTGTTTACCTTCTGGCAATTGTCCCAGATAAATATTCGCCAAAATCACCCTTTCTACATCCTTCATCAAATCTCCCAACCGGACAGCAAAGCGGCCATCACTTTCTTGTTGCCAGGGTAACTCAATTGTGTCTGGGGCAACTTGGGCAATAGGTTTAAGTTCCGCTAACCGGACATTGGGCATCAGAGAGAATAACAAATAAGCATTAGTCAAAGCCACCGTTTGAATGCGAGTGAACAAACGCCCAAATTCATCTACTGCTTGTTCTGGTTTTTGAATATAAGATAAAGCACCTAAACCCGCATCAGCGATTTTTTCTAAAATATCTTGATTCCAGTTGTCACCAAATCCGAGAGTATTTAAAGTCAAGTTATAACCAGCCGCCAACTGAGCAAATTTTAAACAGCGATTGTTATCACCGTGTTCATTTTCCCCATCAGTCAGCAAAAACGCCTGGGAAACAGTTTCTTTCTTCCCCTTGGCTAACTCCTCAATTCCCAAACGCAAACCTTCATCTATAGCTGTACCGCCATCCGCCGCCAGACGGTTGATTTGTTTTTTAATTTGTTCTGGGTCTGTAATCGCTTGATTCGGCACTAACACCTTAGCCCGATGATCGAAGGCTACCACACTGAGGCGATCGCCAGGATTAAGTCTATCCACCAACTGATTTGCTGCTTTTTTGACCGTTTCTAGCGGTCGCCCATTCATCGAACCGCTATGGTCAAGAATTAAGCATAAATTCAGGGGGACAGTCCGGTCTTGAGGTTCTGCACCAGCAGAAATAGAAATTGCCAACTGACGCTGACTGTTGACTTGATTAGCGTCTAGATTGGCATCATTGAGGGTAGGCTGCAAATTAACTTTCATAACCCAAGCTTCTCAGAATATTTAACAAACACGGCGAAGGAGAACTTCACCATTACACATTCTTGAATAACTTCAAATCGTTACATGAATCCTACGGAAAACTTAATTAAAGCCATCCATATAATATATTTCAGATAATATATTCAGAATATCTTAGAAGCCAAACATTGGCAGATGCCCAGCTATCTTGCTAATTAGCGAGGAAACCGCACTTGCAGATAGCTACCATCACGCTAGGATGTATTACAGTTAACGGTACAATATCAGGCGATCAGTTGCTATGGACATTTCCCCCATCAAGGCTGTTCAAGCCGCTTACTACGGCGATAACTCCTACCGGACACCGCCGCCAGATTTACCATCTCTACTATTAAAAGAGCGAATTGTCTATCTGGGAATGCCACTGGTTCCTGCTGTCACAGAATTGATTATTGCTCAATTATTGTACTTGCAGTCCGACGACCCCGAAAAGCCAATTAAAATTTATATCAACTCCACCGGCACTTCCGGTTATAGTGGTGAACCCATCGGCTTTGAAACCGAAGCCTTCGCCATCTATGACACCATGAAATACATCAAGCCACCCATCCACACCATCTGTATTGGTTCTGCAATGGGCATGGCAGCCATGTTACTCGGTGCTGGTACAAAAGGTTGCCGCGCTAGTTTACCCAACGCCAATATTATCTTGCACCAACCTAAAAGCTACGCCCAAGGTCAAGCCACAGATATTCAAATTCGGGCTAAGGAAGTTCTAGCTAACAAAGCCTCAATGGTTGATATTCTGTCTCGTACTACAGGACAGCCACCAGAAAAAGTTACCAAAGACATGGATCGTCTCTTCTACATGACTCCATACCAAGCCAAAGAATACGGCTTAATTGATCGAGTCTTTGAAAAAGAAGAACTCGCCAACCCCCCATTGCCAGCTAGTGTGCTTTAAGGAGGCAGGGGAGCAGGGGAGTAGGGGGCAGGGAGCAGGGAGCAGGGAGCAGGGAGCAGGGAGCAGGGAGCAGGGAGCAGGGGGAGACAAGGGAGACAAGGGAGACAAGGGAGAAGATTTCACTCTATCCCATGCCCGATGCCCGATGCCCAATGCCCAATGCCCAATGCCCAATGCCCTATGCCCGATGCCCAATGCCCTATGCCCTATGCCCTATGCCCAATTAACTATATAACGGAGTCAAAATATGCCTATAGGAGTTCCTAAAGTTCCTTATCGGATGCCCGGTGGCCAATTTACAGATTGGATTAGTATCTACGATCGCCTATACCGGGAACGGATTATTTTCCTAGGGCGTGATGTTGATGATGAAATTGCTAACCAAATCATCGCCGTCATGCTCTACTTGGATTCAGAAGACCCCGGTAAGGACATTTATTTATACATCAATTCCCCCGGTGGTATGGTAACATCCGGCTTGGCGATTTATGACACCATGCAACACATTAAGTCTGATGTGGTGACAATTTGTGTGGGTTTAGCCGCTTCAATGGGTTCTTTCCTATTGGCAGCCGGCACAAAAGGCAAACGCCTGGCATTACCCCATTCTCGGATTATGATTCACCAACCCTCTGGCGGTACTCGTGGACAAGCCACCGACATCGAAATCGAAGCTAGAGAAATTCTCAGAATCCGTAACCAGTTGAACCAAATTTATGCTAACAATACTGGTCAAGCTCTAGCCAAAATCGAAAAAGACATGGATCGTGACTTTTTCATGTCCGCCCAAGAAGCCAAAGAATACGGCTTGATTGACCGTGTGATTGAAGAAAGGGTGTAGGATTGGGGAGCAGGGGAGCAGGGGGCAGGGAGCAGGGAGCAGGGGAGACAAGGGAGACAAGGGAGACAAGGGAGACAGGGGCAGGGGGAGAAAAACTTTTGAATTTTGAATTTTGAATTTTGAATTTTTCTGCCCCATTCCCCATTCCCCATGCCCCATTCCCCATTCCCTATAAAATCTGTCAAATGTGAACTATAAAAATATAAAATTATTGATTATTATTAAAGTTTTCAGTTAGCAGTCGATGGCTGATTGCTGAACATTCACTACTTAACAGATCAAAATGGATCTCGGAGATTGCTACCGTTTATTGGGTTTAAGGTCGGGAGCTTCTTTTACCGACATTAAAGCCTCTTATCGAAAATTGGCGCAGCAATATCACCCGGATATCAACCCCGGTGATAAAAAAGCGAAAGATAAATTTATCGCCTTGACTGAGGCATACAGATTTTTGTTGACTGTCGTTCCACCAGAGGAGACAACCCCACGGGTAAAGCAGTCGCCTTCTACTTCTACAGCTAAACGGGACGAGACGAAAACCGCTACTGCCCAAAAAACAACTACAGCCACCGCCACAACTGAGAAACCACCAATGACTCAGCCGCCAAACATCGCGGAAATTGAACAACGGCTGAAGTGGAAGACTTACGAACAACTGCAACGATTTTTAAGAGAACGGCGATTTCCGCAAGCGATCGCCTTAGCTGAAGCCTTAGCCGCACGTTTACCCAAAGATCCAGAAGTACGCCAATGGCAAGCGATCGCCTATCAAATTTGGGGACGCGCCCTCATTAATGAAAACCAAATCCTCAAAGCCAGAGTTTATCTCAAAAAAGCCTTAAAAACCGATCCTCATAACAAAACCCTATGGGAAGAAGTACAGCGCGACTTCCAAAAATTAGAACAAATTTTTTAATAATTCTCTCCCCCTGCTCCCTGCTCCCTGCCCCCTGCCCTTATCTTTCCGCGTGAACATAGTCCACAAAGTAAAATTTCGGAGTCAGCCAGAATTTTAACCAAGCGTAAGCAACAAGACCTAACAGTCCGGTAATGACTAGGGGTAAACCTAACTTCAGTCTGAGGCTGTCGGGAAGAATGGCGGAGGTAGCAACGGTAACAGCAAAATAGGCTAGGAGAATAATTTGCGATCGCTCAATATTCTTTAAAGCGTTACGGCAACTACTACAATGCTGAGTATGTTGTTGATAACGATCTAATACCACAGCGCGATCAGCATTAATATTTGTGCTTTCTGCAACATTCATACCAACTTCTTGCCAAGGTAATTTTCCCTGACAATACTTATCAAACCACTTACGAAACTCAATCACTAAACGGTCTGCACTCGTAGGCATTTGATAAGCAGTTTTCCAGCTTTCGCTTGATTGTCTTTGTTGGAGAAGTTGTTCTTGCTGAAGTAACAAAATCATATCTCCATCTAAAACTGGATTACGATTTTTGATATGATCCCACCAACGCGGTGTAAAACGATGCAATTGTTTAGCAAAATTACGGCTAAATTGAGCCACAATTCGGGATTTACCCGGAGATACAGGAATACAGTAAGTAATTAATCCTACTTGTTTGCCAGCATTACCAAAACTAATAGCATACTCTAAACGACAAGGCGGCTCAAAAATAATTGTGCTTTTCAAGTTTCTACTCACACTAACCTCAATCAAATCTGGTGTAGATTGCACAATGTCGATAGGAATTGGTGTGGCGTTGTCTCTATTTCCCTGTACGCCATGATGAGCAAAAGGCACATGACTAGGATCGGCAACATTTTCTACTAAAGTTTGCCAATCATAGGCTAAATCACGGACAAAAGAACTCCACACAAAACCTTTGCTAGTATCTATTTGCGGTGACAAAGGTAAAGGCGTTTGGTTAGCTAATTCTGTTGATTTAGCATCTGGCCAAACCCAGAGTAAATCATTTGCTTGACGAACTGGTAATGTTGTCACACAAAAACTATCTCGATTCTTAGTGAGAATTTCTGGATTCTCCGCCTGGGGAATGCGAGTACAAATCCCTTCAGCATCAAATTCCCAGCCATGATAACTACACATCAAATTCCCTGTCTTCTCGTCAACTCGTCCTTCACTTAAAGGCGCGAGACGGTGAGGACATTGATCTAAAAATACGCGGTAAGTTTCAGAAAATTTAGGCTTCCAGATTACCAGACGCAATCCTAACACGGTTATGGGAGTGGGTCTTTGCGGATCTAAGTCTTCAACAGGTGATAGTGGATACCAATGCTGAAAAAAGTTAAATTCAGGTTGCATTTTACTCAAAAATTAAATAAATTTTAAAAAAGCGTCTATAACGACCGTTAAAACCAAAAGTTATGGTGTTTGTTAGTGATACTCAACACTAAACTATCAATAATGCCCAAAAAATAGAACCCTTATCCAGCTAGTCCACGTCTTCCACAAGGCTTATACCCTTAAAACCGGACGATAAAACAATATGTGCAATTCTGCCATTAAAATCACCGTCAAATTATTTGCTGTGTATCAAGAAACCTATGGAGTACCGGAGCTAGTGTTAGAGTTTCCCTATGGTACACCTGTGAGTGCAGTATGCGATCGCCTGATTACCGAACACCCAAAACTCAGCCAATGGCGCGACGTTACCCGCTTTGGGATTAATTTAATTTTTGTCAAACCCGATACAGTCTTAAAAGACGGCGATGAAGTGGTGTTAATTCCCCCTGTTAGTGGAGGCTAGACAAGGTAGACAAGGTAGACAAGGTAGACAAGGTAGACAAGGTAGACAAGGTAGAAATATCCAATGCCCCATGCCCAATGCCCAATGCCCAATGCCCCATGCCCAATATTCATTTCACCTTAGCTCTAAAACGAACAAAACCGTAAGATTCTGGTGGTGTACCGCTACCAGTAGCGAACGGTAGCACGGGTAAAATGAGAGTGCGAGTGATTTCTACGACTATAGCCCCATTGGTGTTGCTACTAGCACAGAAGCTAGGTGTATTCGGGTCATTAGCTGGGTAAAAAGTGCCGCGATCGCTATCTGCTACATTACTAAAATATACTGTTGGTTCAGTAGAACCCACAGCCATTGCAATACCTTGTTCTGCCCCAGATAAACCGCCATCATTAGGAGTCTGACTATTAAAAGCCGCAGGGAGAAAGGTAACATTACTAGGAACTAGATCACACAATTTTACATTTACCGCATTATTTTCACCATTAGACAAAAAGTAGATAGTATATTCTAATTCATCGCCTGGCTTGACAATATCAGTATGAATTAAACCCCGTAAATAACCACTTGGCCATTTGGCATCATCATCATCAGTATCCTGTGGTGCAGCTACATATTGATCATCATCGGAACTAACATCACTACGTCCATTGATAGTAGTAATGTAATCTTGGTTGTTAATGCGCGTAATCCGTTTGACTAGAATTAGATTAGAAGTTGAGCTGGAAGAAACAATATTAGCAACATCAGGGGGACTGGTATTATTAGTATTATTACCATCACCACCACCAGATACGGTTGCAGTATTAGTCACACTAGTAGCTGTAATATTAATGTCAATAGACACATTAATGCTGATATTAGGATAGCTGCTACCTGCGGCTAAAACATCGCTGCGAGTGCAAGTTACACTTTGTCCTGAAACTGTACAATTCCATCCTGTACCTGACGCGCCTGTAGGAATGATGCCAGTGGGTAGAGTATCCGTTACTGTCACCTGAGTACCATTAGTAGCATCACCACCAGAATTAGGTACAGTGATCACATAAGTACCTGTACCACCCTTAACAAAATCAGTTGGTGTATGGGTTTTACTAATTGTTAAATCAGGACTGACGATATTGAGAAAATTATTAGCCGCAACACTGGGAAAGAATGTCCATTGGTCTAAACCTTTGGTATCTCCGAAAGAACCATTAGCATGACAGACAACATTTTCATTACCACCAGTCAATTGCCCAAAGGCACGTTGATTTGTGGTAGTATCAAATCCTGTAATTTGATTACTGAATCTAATAGTGGGTGCGCCCACACCGCAAAGAGGATTATTGTTATCAATATCAGCTTGTGTTGCTGTTGAATCAACTATAGTACCATTTTTAGTTTTATAGACTCGGTCATCATAAAAACCAGTGGTGGGGCCAAAGCCTGGTAAGTCAGCAGGGTATGAAGCTGGAGGATTAAGTAAAGTGACTGTTGGGCCACCGTAGTAATTATTTTCTGCATCTAATACCGGAAAGTGATATTCCCCAGCATTGATTCTGATAGTAAATTGATAATTTGTCCCCACTGGAAAGAAATTACCAGCATTGTCTCTGCCATCCCAATTCGCAGTTTGTGTCCCTGCTGAGTTCATGTAACCTCTGATAACTCTGTTTATGGGGTTTTTCGGGTCAAAGTCTGTGCTACCACTACCTTTGATCACAATTTCGTATGACCCTGTAACAGTGCTATTGAAGCTAAAAGTACCACCATTACCGACTTTACTGTTGTTACCAGATAAATTACCGACAAAATTAGCACTACCTACAATGGGAGGAACTGGGGTAGTAGTAATACCGACACCCTGGAAAATCCCAGAGCGGTCATAACGATTAATAAAAGCTAAAGCGTTAGGATCAAGCAGATTAAAAAATGTGGGAAATTGCGGACGTGCTAAGGATGCACCACCTTGGATACTAGATACATTACCGTTAGTACCAACAACGTTACGGTATAGAGTCGAGACACCATCACTATCAAAAAAACCAGCTTCGTTACCATAAAGAACGAAACCGTTGGGGTCTAAACCTCTAATTTCTGTTCTATATCTATAACCGTCTGTGGTGACAGGATAAACTGTTGAATATATCGGTCTACCATTACCTCGTGTAAATAATGCTAAATAATAAGAAAATAAACGTCCGATTGAGTCTGCACTGGAACTCGTACTATTGCGAATAGTTACATCCCAAGCTGCTACACTACTTCCTTGGCTAGAGTCAAAATTAGTACTACTAGTTAAATTTATCTCTGCTGTTACCCCACCATCACCAGTAGCACTAAATCCTGCGGGGCCAAAGATGACAACATCATAAATGCCTGTCGTGGGTGCTTGATAGTAACAAGGTGTATATCCGCTAGTATTAGCATTACCATCAATACTTTTTGGCCCCGCTAATTCCTCGGTTCTGCTATTAATCTTTCCTCGTCCGGCTTGAGAAGTACATTGAAAACTGGGTGTACTGGGAAAAGTTTCACTACCTACCTGACCTGTGACTAAACCAGGGTTGTAAACATAGATATCACCAGTGGTTGTGACACTTCCACTAGTGCGAGTGACACCTACAGCACTAGAACCTAGTAGGATGTATTCACCAGCTTGGGCATAAACTTTTAATAGTGTTCTTCTTTTAATTAAGTTACCTGTATCTTCTGTCCGCCATTCTAAGTTAGCTCGATATGCAGTCCCAGGGGAAGAAGCAGGGTATAAACTGCGGCTGCCTTCGGCTTGGACGGGTTGGATACCAATAGCTACAATACCTACACAAAGAGCCGCACTGGTAGTAAAGGATTTGATATTTGGGATTTTTTTTATTTTGCGATTAGTTGGGCTGCGATTCATAATTTGATAGCTTTTAATTGTTAATTGCTGTTTGTTATAACCCAGATAAAGATATAATTTTGCTTTATTATTTTTTGGCTGCTGTTACAGGTTTTTGTAACCCAAAGCCATCAAATAATTCGTTCAGTTTCAGCGTCAAGCCCAAATATGCACCTCCTGCGGAACGTGTACCCGAAAAATCCCGGTCATCAACTTTACCAAAGGCATAACCAGCACCTAGACGCAAATTAGGACTTAAATAATAACCAGCTTCCACTACAAAGCCTGTCTCAGTATGGTTAGGTTGACCAATTACACGCGCCTCACCGACTAAATCCCAACTATATCCCAGGCGATAGGTAGCCCGTAATTGTCCGAGGTTTATCGTACTTGTACCGACTAAGTCACTAGCTAAATAAGAAGTACTGTTACGCAACGCATACTTACCATAAAATTCCCATTGCCAATTAGGTGCATAAATCGCTTCTACTGCAAAGGTATGGTCTTGAGAACCCGTACCACTACCTAAAAAGATGGTGTCGGGAATAGTTGCGGGGTTTTGACGATATTCATAACGTAATAAGGCGTTAAATTTATCGTTAGCGGGGTCGCGGTAAGCTAAACCTAACTTGAAGTTGACTCTATCACCCAGTCCCGAAAGTTTTTGATTGGAAGAATTAGCTTGTTGATAACGGAATAAACCTGTCAGTGCAGGGGAGATTTTACCTAAAGCTGCGGCGGAAATGACGGTATTAGAACCGCCAGAGGAAGTGCGATGTTCATAACGCGCACTAGCTTGAAACTTAGGATTATCAGAGTATTCCAAGCCAACACTGTAACTATCACCGCCATTAAATCCAATAGCAGCTGCACTTTGTCCAGGGGCAAATGGTTGGGCAAATTGTTGACCTGCGGCGGTACGGTTGAAGAAGTTACCAAAGACGTGTTCGTAAGCGAGATTCAACCGCAACCCAGAAGCAATCATCCACTGATTTTTAATCCCTAAAGCACCTTGGGTAGTAATTTCATTAGCTCCACCGATAATGGAATAACGACCAGTTAAGGTTGTATCTGTACCAAGTTTATGTTCGCCGTTGACACTTAAATTAGTGATGGAATTTCCTGCTAACTGACCAGCAGTGTAAAACTGTTGGGCGAGACTAACATTAATACCAGGAACAACAGCCCAATTCAAACCTAAAATAGTGCGGTCTGGGTAGACTGTATCTTTTTGGGAAGATAAGGTGAGTTCGTTTTGGGCTTGAAAAGTGAGGTTATTGGTGAGGGGATAGGTGAAACGACTACGCAATTGATCGGATTTAGTATTCAAGCCATTAGTCATTCTGTCTTGGCGATCGCGGTGAATCCAATCAACGTCCATAGTAGCTTTACCTAAGCGTTGTTGTATCCCCGCCGAAATGGTTGTCAGGGAATTATCAACTTTACTACCGGGTATAGCTTCTGAACGCGGTGCAAATAATTCTTCAAAGGTATCTAATGGCTGGGCTGCAATGCCAAAGTTATCTTCGTGGTCGTACTGTACCCGAATATTCGTAGTTTTGGTAACTCTCCCGGTTAACTGTCCGCCATAACGAGTCTGACCAGGAACAAAGCTAATGGTAGCGTTATTAGCAAAGCCTGTATCGGCGTGACGATAATAAGCGCGACCTTGTAAACCTTTAAAAATCTCCCCTTGGGCTTCTAGACGGTAAGCTTCCCCTCTTACCCGTCCCATCATCTCAGAATCATTGCTGGAATGGGCATATTCTGCGGTTAACTTACCTTGAGAACCTAAAGCAATCATGGCATCTGCGCCATAGAGTTCAAATTCTCGTACTCCTTGCTTTTCTCGGAGGTAAGTTGCACCTAACCAACTTTCTTGATTGAGGGTGCGGGAAAAGTTGTATTGTAGACGACCTGCATAGATATTGTTATCTGAGTTACCCCCATCGTATTGATAGCTAACCACAATCCGCCGCACGAGAACTTGTCCCGTTTCGTCAATATCTGTACGCAGAATTGGTTCACGGAAAATGAGAGTACCGCGATCGTAATCAATTTCGTAGTCTCTTGCCCTATTGAGTTGTTTTCGTTGTAAGACTGTACCAGGGCGATTTAATTCTTCTAACTCCAGGAAAACATTTTCACTACCAGGAACTAATAGCCGCCGAGACAGGAAATAATAACCGCTAGTCCCATCGGGAGCAATGGTATCTCGTTGAAAAGCTTGTAAATTATTGCCATAGAAACCTGTAATTTGCAGATTCCCTAAATTGTAGTTGGCTTTAAATCCGTGGAGTTGGCGAGTAACAGCAGTAAACTGCTGCGAAGCACGGGCAAATTCCTCTGTATTGTAGTCACCCCACATAGCATAATCAGGGGCAGTTCCAGGGATACGAGAGGAACGCTCAAAACGCAGATATAAGCTATCAATGGAAGGTGTAACAGCATCAACTGTGGAATTGTCACCGTAAACAGGATAGTTTTGTTCGCTAAATTGAGAACCTCTAAACAGGCGATTATCACAGTTACAATCCTCATTCAGACTACGAGAACTGTTGTATGCACCCGTAAACAACCATTCGCCAAAAGTACCCGTAGCAAAAATAGCTGACTGAAAATCTAATTGAGTGCTGTTATCTTGATCGGGACGGAGAAAATCACGGAAGCTACCATAATAATTTGTCCCCCTTGCACCTAAACGCAAATCTATCACCCCAGTTACCAAACTGGGACGCAATGCTGTTTCAAATTGCAGTTGGGTGAAGGCTTCTAAGTTATTAACTATGCCTCTAATTCTCACAGTTTGAGCTTTGAGATCAGAACGCAATTGAGCCGTGAATTGTCCTTGCTTCACCTCTACCTGAAACCCTGGTTGTTCTGGTTTCAAGTCTGTTCCTACTAACTCTCCAGCCGTGGGGATTAAAGTAGCGATCGCATCTTGATTAGAGCGATTACCATTAATATCTAGCAGTTGACCTTTAATGGTGGCTATTGAACGTCCATCAGCAGGGATACGAGACTCAACGGTTTCGATGGTTAATTTACTAGCTTTTCCCCTGACTATTACCCTAGCTTTGATCGGTGTCTGTGTACTTCCGATGATTTGAGCCGCAAGAGTATTTTCACCCTCTTTGAGAGCCACTCCATACCATGTCTGCGTTACTAAGTTAGTATCCGCATCAGTTGTTGTTTTCCCTATTAAGGCGGCATCAACTAAGACATCATTTACCCGCAGTTCTACTTGACTACCAACAGGAAACTGTACTGTTACTGTAATTGCTGGGGCATCTACAATGCTGTCAGCAGTAGGGATGAGGATTTTGATTGGGGATTGGGGGTTGGGGACTGGGGATTGGGGATTGGGGGTTGGTTCTGCTGCTATGAACTTACTTAAGCTTCTGGGTAACGGTGTTTCAGTGGTTGGTTGGAAAGTGGGGATTTCTGGAAGTTTTTCTGGGATGGGTGCGGTGAATTTGCTTAAAGCTAATGGTACTGCAATTTCTGCTGAGGGTTGAAATGGTGAAATGGCGTTTGCAGCAATTGGCGGATTGTCAGGTTCTACTTCTGGGGATTGACCTAACCCCCTAACCCCCTTCCCTAGTAGGGAAGGGGGGATATGTAGAGACGTTTCATGAAACGTCTCTACATTATTTTTAGGGGAGAGGTTGGGAGAGGAATTTTCTAACTCTGGTAATAACTCTGGGTGATTATTAGTTTCAGTTAACTTTGGGTGATTATTAGTTTCAGTAGTTTCACCATGAACTATAGCTGGATACAAAACCCAGCTAAAAGCCCCTACCATCACTCCCATTAACCTTAAATTGAAATTAGTTACAGGTTTCATGGCTTAACTACCTCCTCTGAGATAGGAGTGATGGCAAAATTCATGCGTACTAAGCCACCTGGTTCTAAACGCACTAGGCGAGATTGGCTATTACGTTCTCGGAATTTTTTGTTAGGTGCAAGTTTATAACCGGGAACACTGGTGAGGTCTAATACTCCGGCATGACTTCCAGGTAAGGCATTAGCTACGGAAAATAAACCATTGGGGTCAGTAGTAATACGGTTGCCGTCTTGTAAGAAGATGACGGCATTGGGAACACCTGGTTCTCCTGGTTGTTGTTCCCCATCAAAGTTTTTATCTACAAACACCCGACCTATAATAGTGCCGCAATCAGAAACTATACCCGGTCTAATTCTTAATTGATGGGTAACAGGGCCATCTTTAATACTAAAAGAATTATCAGCACGTAGGGCATTAGCGATCGCACTATTCTTACCAGTCCCCCGCAGAGAATCTGTTGTTAATTGGACTGCATAGGCAATATTTAACACTTTCCCCACGGGGATATTTACGTTGGTGCTGAAGGTGACTGTGCTACCGTTACGTGTAGCCGTGATGGCCACTGGCTGACGATCTATTTCTCCCCGGACAGATTTAGCTACAAAGTTAAATCCTAGAGGTAAGTTATCGGTAACAACTACATTACTTAAAGCCGCATCAGATAAGTTGCGGACTGATAGGCGATAAATTACAGTATCTCCTGGTTCAGCCGCAGCGCGATCGCCTGTTTTGATGATCTGCATCTGGTTGGCTTGGCACATATTGGTAGTGAAGTTAAAAGCTAGTAAGTCCAATCCCTCCGCTTCCGCATTTGCCACTAAAACCACTGTGTCATCTACTGTTGTTGCACCTGTCAGACTAATTGGTTGACCATCTAAAGAAGTAGCAACATAACGGACAACACTGTTATTAATTGCCCCTGTACTATTAAGAATTTCAATCTTGATACGTCGTTGCTGATAAATAGAATTAGCGGGCGGATTAACCACAAGAATATAAGTTTTACCTGGTTCTAGTTGCCCTTTATTGGGGTCAAATAAAAAGTTATAAACACCAGCCGGATTATTTGTAATAAAATACGGATTAACATTTTCACTATTTGGTGTTTTGCCACCCGGAATATTATTATTAGGAATATCAGGAACTTCTGTACGTGTTAAATCTACTAATTGTCCTAAGTCTGTGCCTGTAGGGTCATTGGGATTTGCTTCATATACACCCACAGAAAAACCTGTATAATCTGGTAAAAGCTGACCTCCACAACCTAAAATTCTTCCTAATGGGTCTACTAATGGACTAGGATTCAAATCCAGCTTACTAGTAATTCCTAAATATTGATTATTGCTAGCAGTATCTTGATAAGTATAAGTAGCTTGATTACTCACATTGACTACACCAGCATTTTGTGCTGTCACTGGTATAAATACAGTAGTTGACAACAAACCACCAAGGAGAATACTTGCTGTTAATTGTTGATACCAGTTACCACTAAAAGTAAATTTTTTCCTGTTACGAGGACGATTCACTGACTTATCTCCTCAGAAACGCCCTGATATTGATGAATAAAGACATTGATTTAATACTGACAAAATTGTCAGGCAAAAAGTAACCTATTTTCATTTAAGAAATCAAGACAACATACCTCATTTAAAGATGCAATTTATACCAGATTTAAAGCTTGTAGTAAGCACTTTAGTGCTGAGGAATTAAGGACTAAAGTCCTTACTACTAACTTGCTAATAAGTAAATGTTGCCCCAAAATAGTAGAAAACTTGTCAGTTAACGTACCTGAGTTTGATAAGTTGCCTCAACTGTAGTTTTTGCTGCTAGTGAGGGAACTTTTAAACGAATGTGAGTATAAGCAGTTGCAGGTGCAGGTTTAGTTTCGACTTTCCCCCCAGGGAGGGTAACTTTAATTGTGGGATTTTCGACAAAACTACGTCCGCCATCGATGCTGTAGGTGATTTTGGCATCTTTATTGTTCATATTGGCAGACTTCAATACGTACATCATCCCTTTGGGAATGGGTTGATTGAGAGTGAGATTTTTAATGGGGCGATCGCTCTTATTTTCCCCTCTCAAGGTATAACGTAATATATCCCCTGGTTGCACCACAGCTTGACCTTGCAGTGCTTGCCATACAATCTTTTGTTTACCTTGTTGGTCTTTAGTAATAACTTGTTTTTCTGCTGCTAAACGTAGCTGTAATTGTGGTTGCTTTTGAATATTTTGCGCCACCACACTGCTAGATAACCAAGAAGTTAGCCCCGGTAAATTCCCAATAAATGGTACAGTTGCAGTTACAGCCAATGCTCCCAGACTTGCGATCGCAACACCCTTCATTCCAATTGCCTCAAAAACTCTTAGATATATAATTCCCATGTTTGTAGTAAGGACTTTAGTCCTTAATTCCTCAGCACTAAAATACTTACTACTCTGCAAACCTTTAGTTAACCTTACGACGGAAGGTAAATGTTCTTAGCTGACCCGGTGTTACCTGACCAGTGACATTATTTACATATCGAGTCACATCGGTATTTACGGTAGTTCCTGTCTGGTCACTGCCAAGGGTGGTAGCTGGATTACCGTTAAAGAACTGGATATTGCCATTCGGATCAATAGCTGAACCAATGATGTTGCTAGTATCAATCTGACCATTACTATCGTTATCTAATGCCCAGTTATTCGGAAGTGTCACACCGTCTTCAGTAATCACCACATTGCTGGCGTTTAAAATGATGTTACCGTTACCAGATTGTGGCTCAGAAATATTACTGTACTGAATCACGTATTCAATAATATTTCCAGGTATAGGACTCTTGGGATCAGAACTAAGTTGACCATCAGTACCAGCTACTGGCTGTCCATTGGCATCTAAGATTCTCGACAGTTTTCGCAGTTTTAAGTAACCAGTATATACACGGTCAATGGTTGTATTCTTAACAGTTTCAGAACCCAAACCAGGGGTAGCATCATCTACAAAAGCCGTAATGGGAACTGGGAAACCTCTGTCAATATCTGTAGATAATGGAGTGCCAGCAGGTAAATCAACTTCTACACCGTAGTTGATATTAGTGCCAGCCGGGACATTAGGAATGGTAATGTATTCATTGGTGGCATCAATAGCTGATTGATCACCTGTTGTTGCAGGATTGCCATCAGTATCAAAGAGGAAATTAGTCCCATCCCAAACATAGGCTCTAGATTCAGAACCATAGGTAATGGTGACTAATGTACCTGTGGGCAAATCACTAGGTGTTGCAGGTGGTATAGGAACTAGAGAATAGTTGCTGGGGTCAGTACCACTATTTCTGATGGTGTTAGTGAAGGCTACGGCTTGAGGGTTGAGTGTAGAACCTGGTGCTGTCCCGGCTGGTACTAAAGAGGATTTGTTAGTGAAGTCATCATTGGTTGTACCAGATGGGCCAATGGCATCGGGAGCATTGACAGGGCCATTGAGAACTGCTGAAGTTACGGGAACTTCGATAGTAAAGATGTTGGCTTCACCACCTTGTCCAACACCAGTGTTATCGTTATTACCATCAACCCCCGTTTCCGGTGTAGCTGGTGTATCAATAAAACCGTCATCAACACTAGTGTCAGGAAGAGTATCAGGAACACCATCACCATTGGTATCCGTACCCGGAGGGGGTGTCATGTTGCCCGGTTGACCATCAAAGTTACTGGGGTTTTGATCACCAGATTCATCGTATACAGGGGCGTTAGTACCAGGAGTTTGACCAAATACTTGGGCGATGTTGGCAACTTGCAGAGGTGAAGTTGCGCCAGCTTCAACCGCTAATTGAATCGAAAAGCCCGTAACTGTGACATTTGGTGCAACAGAAGTAACCGTAGCGGGGTTGTTGATGAAACCAACACGGGTAACTGTAGTCAAATCACCAGGTGCGGTTGTTGTCCATTGAGCAGCATTAGCATCTGTGGTAACTGGATCAGTAGTATAAACTGCTGTCCATCCACCTGGGGCAGTTGGTACGGCTGCCAAATCTGTACCTGTAGGAATCGCATCGGAAATTAAGATACGCGTTACAGGATTACCATCAACGATAATAGTTGTTCCTTCCAATGGTGCTGGTGTTAATCCCTGTCCTGTGGTGTCATTACCTTCAACTCGCAAACTCAATCCATAGGTAAGGGTGTCATCTGTAATTGAATTAGTTGTACCACCATTGCTGTAATTAGTACGTGTCTTGAGAATAGTCGCTAAAGAGTAAGTTTTAACAGTACTACCCACTGGGACATTTATAGATGTATCACTAGCTTCTCTAGTACCGTTAACAGGTGCGCCAGCTACTTCATTGGGACTACCATCAGCATTATCTACTGTGTAAACGTCACCACCATCGGGATTTCTCAAAACGTTTTGAGCATTGGCTGGAGTATTACCCAACTTAACGGTAATTATGTCACCAGATTGCGCTCCTGCCTGTACAGTCACAGGGACTCTGACTAAGACCTTACCCCCTACAGGAATGTTTGGTACAGTTACATCTGAGCCAGTGATGTTAAGCCAGGTTGTACCATTGTCAAGACTGTATTGCAGGTTGTTGGGTGTGCCACCGGGTAATGTTCCTGAAACTGTGGCTGGCCCGGTTGTGCTGGCAAGGTTGGGTATGCGGAAGCCTGTGGGGTCGTTACCGACGTTAGTGACGGTATAATTGAAAATTAATAAATCGTTTACCTGAACACCAGCACCAGGGTTGGTTGTATCTTCTACACCTGTATACTCAACTGTAATACCCGCAACTTCTGCAATAGTTACAGTTACGGTGTTAGATGTAGTGTTGAGTGGTTTGTCTGGGTCATTGGGATCTTCGTAGGTTGCTGTTGCACGGTTATCGATGACTGTACCAGCTGTAGTTCCCTCCGCTAGTACAGGGGCAACAAATTGGAAAATACCGTTAGCTAAGAATGCTGTTGCTATTAAAGCGCGGTAAAGTCTAGACTTGTTAGTCTTATTCATGCTAGAACGAGATTTCATTTGGTGTAGTTGCTTGATAGAGTGCTGCCTGATAAATTTCGATGAGAATTAGTGCAAAATACACCTGAGTCATTCAAATCTACATTTGATGTAAGTTGCAGTTATTTCTTTCCATAGCAAAGCTGTTCAAAAGCAATTGAGATTGCTTCAGAGCAGGAATTTGAGTTGATATCTAAGGTTTGATATAACTTAATGTTGGTTGAATCAGTTTTATTTACTGATATCTCACCGAGGAATTGTCACAGAGCGATCGCGTAACAATAACCTTAAATCAAAAAAATCAGATCCTAAAACCGTTAAATTACCAATATTTCATGCTTGCCATCAGGAAATATCTATCTTTTTCACGTATAGGATCTTAAAAAGTTATCTATCTTTTTATACAAAATTATTATTTAGTTGAATCTGAATTAAATCTTGAAACCCTTGCGGTTTGGTAGTAAATGCCAAAAGCATGATTGGAGACAAATTATAGAAACCCTGATTAGATAACAACCTTGTCTAATTCACATTAACTATTATTCTGCTTCAGTAATACGTAGTTGCACAAGCACATTTATATACTTTTGCTCAGTTTAATGAATGGTGATGACATACCCGATAATTTTAGTCGGGTATGTTTGACGGGTATTTTTACTCGTGTTACTATTCAGCACACAGTTGACGGACAAACAGGGAAAGATATTTACTATGACTCAGACAGTATCCACTCCAACCAAAACAACCAACGCCGCCTTTCAAGCTTTGAAGTGTAAAGAGTGTGGTGCAGAATACGAGCTAAAAGCTAGTCATGTGTGTGAGTTGTGCTTTGGGCCGTTGGAAGTGAAATATGACTACAATGCTTTGCGTCTGAGTGTCACCCGTGAAAAAATCCAAGCTGGCCCTAACTCAATTTGGCGTTATCGTCCCTTTTTGCCCGTCGCAACTGACAATGTAATTGATGTGGGAACAGGTATGACTCCCCTGGTGCGTTCCCATCGTCTGGCGCGTCGTCTAGGTCTGAACAAACTATATATAAAGAATGACGCGGTAAATATGCCCACCCTCAGCTTTAAGGATCGGGTGGTGTCCGTTGCTCTTTCTCGTGCAAGAGAATTAGGTTTTACAACCGTTTCGTGTGCTAGCACTGGTAACTTAGCCAACTCCACAGCTGCGATCGCTGCCCATGCCGGTTTAGACTGTTGTGTATTCATCCCCTCAGATTTAGAAGCTGGTAAAGTGTTGGGTAGCTTGATTTACAGCCCTACCCTCATGGCTGTTAAAGGTAACTACGACCAAGTGAATCGTCTCTGTTCAGAAGTTGCTAATACACATGGTTGGGGTTTTGTCAATATTAATTTGCGCCCCTACTACTCAGAAGGTTCTAAAACATTAGGCTTTGAAGTAGCAGAACAATTGGGTTGGGAACTACCAGATCATGTAGTTGCACCTTTGGCTTCTGGTTCACTGTTTACAAAGATTTACAAAGGCTTCAATGAATTTGTAGAAGTCGGTTTAGTGGAAGGTAAAAACGTCCGGTTTAGTGGCGCACAAGCAGAAGGTTGTTCACCCATCGCCGAAGCATTTAAAGAAGACCGCGACTTTATTAAACCAGTTAAACCAAATACAATTGCTAAATCAATTGCGATCGGCAACCCAGCAGATGGTATATATGCTGTTGAAATTGCCAAGAAAACTGGCGGTAATATTGAATCAGTCAACGATGCAGAAATTATTGAAGGTATCAAGTTGCTAGCTGAAACAGAAGGCATCTTCACCGAAACAGCTGGGGGAACTACCATTGCTGTACTGAAAAAATTGGTAGAAGCTGGCAAAATTAATCCAGATGAAACTACCGTGGTTTATATCACTGGCAACGGTTTGAAAACCCAAGAAGCTGTACAAGGCTATATTGGCGAACCTTTGACTATTGATGCCAAGCTTGATAGTTTTGAACGTGCATTAGAACGTTCTCGCACCTTAGACCGCTTAGAATGGCAACAAGTTCTTGTTTAGTCAATACTCAATAGTCATTAGTTAATCACTAATGGCTATTGACAACCTCTTTGTAACAACTGACCACTATTAACTTACTATGGCTGTAAAAGTTTTAGTCCCGACTCCTCTACAAAATTTCACCAACAATCAAGCTGAACTACAATCTAGTGGTAGCAACATTGCTGAACTTTTAGAATCTTTAGAAAAAAGCTTTCCTGGGATTAAATCGCGCTTATGCGATGACAATGGACAGCCGCGACGCTTTTTAAATTTGTATGTCAACAGCGAAGATATCCGCTTTTTGGAAGGAATAGCTACACCATTAAAAGATGGGGATGAAGTGAGTATTGTCCCGGCTGTTGCGGGTGGTTGATACACTACAAATTTTCTAAACAATATAGTTTTAGTCTCTCCGGTACTATATCTAGTAAATCACGGCAGAAATAAAACCATGATCTCAACAGAGTTAAAAAGCGGTTTTTCTTTTGCTTTGTAGTTCTAGAGAGACAATAGATGTCAACTGTTATTAGCATGAGTAGTTTTTATTACTCGTGCTTTTTGTGTTGATTTTATATGAGTATTCTATCTCCAGTCGCCTGACTCCAGTAAGATGAAGTAATCATTTTTAATCAAGAGCTTATGTCTTCTACTCCTCTGACATTAAATTTAGTTGAAGGTTCTGTTGGGTTTAATTTTTCCCCAGAAGCAGCGAGAGAATTAAAAGCAGCGATAGATAAATTGTTGGAATCATTAAAAGCTGTGGCAGCTAAATCTAACTCAGGTAATAAAGTCACTCCTCAACCACCTTTGGAATATCGTTATACAGGTGAAGTATTTTTAGAGATTTTTTGTAATCCGAATATCTGGCCTACTCCATTTGCTGCTAAGGTATTGCTAACTGTGCGGGATGTGAATATTCGCTTGACTACGGAAGCGGAACTAGTCAGGGTAATTGAAGATATTAACCAGTATTTAGAGCAAGTTGGGTAAATGGGAATGGGGAATGGGGAATGGGGCATGGGGCATGGGGCATGGGGCATGGGGCATGGGAAGATTGATTTCTTTTCTGTTCCCCGTTTCTCCAACCCTGTTCCCTTACATAGAAAAAATGGTGCGTTATTTTGTCAACGCACCCTGAAAATATTGGCTCATTTAAACAATTGATAATGCCCAATCTCGTAA
This sequence comes from Aliinostoc maniaoense, assembly GCF_058172895.1. Taxonomy (NCBI): domain Bacteria; kingdom Bacillati; phylum Cyanobacteriota; class Cyanophyceae; order Nostocales; family Nodulariaceae; genus Aliinostoc; species Aliinostoc maniaoense. The sequence continues at coordinate 2,595,828 of NZ_CP187952.1, forward strand.
AAGTGGGTTTACTTGATTTGGAACTTCATCATGGGGACAATGACCAGCTTTGAGGAAATATTCTGTTAATTGAGGGTAATAAAGACGAAACTTTTGAGAACGTTCTCTAGCATTCATCCAGGGGTCAGCTTCTCCCCAAAGTAACAATAAAGGACAAGTTAATTGTTTTAATAAAACATCGACTTTTTCGCCTTGAGGAGTGCTAAAAACAGAAACAAAGACATCTAAAGCACCAGGATCATAGGCAGGACGCTCAATTTCTGCTACTAATTGATCTGTGACTGCCGTTTTATCAAGATAAACCTTTTCTAAGGTGCGGCGAATTACCCAACGTTGGCGGACATATTGAAATAATAAAAACTGGGCTAACCGTTGTTGAAACATCCACTTAACACTATTACCGACCAATTTTTGCACAGGAGATAGTTTTTTAGGTGGTTGAATTTGTGATTGTAAAGCTTCTGGTTCAGTTGTAGATGGTGTGACACTAAAGGGGCCAGCACTGTTGAGTAAGACTACACCAGCTACACTGTCAGGAAATTGAGCAGCTACGCACAAGCAAGCATAACCCCCAAGGGAGTTACCTGCTAGTATTGTTTTTTGACCAATTACTTCACTAATGAAATCATGGAGTTGATCGCGCCACAAGTCGCCACCATACTGTAATTTGGCTTTGGCAGAACGACCAAACCCTAACAAGTCGATCGCAAATACTTCAAAATCAGTACACAAACCTGTGATATTCTTACGCCAGTGGTCTGTAGAAGCACCAAAACCATGCACTAACAGCAATGGCGGACGCTGGGGTTGTTTTTCTCCCGCACGGACATAGTAAATTTGATGCCCTCGCCACTGCCAATATTGTCCAGGAATAGGGTTTGTAGAAGGGGCGGTTGTTACCTGCATATTTTGAAGAAATGTTAATTATGTTAATGATTGTAAAGCAGAGGATGGGTTTTTGAGGGCAGGGCGTATGGGGCAGGGGGCAGGGGGCAGGGGGCAGGGAGCAGGGGGCAGGGAGCAGGGGGCAGGGGGAGACAAGGGGGACAAGGAGGACAAGGGAGACAAGGGAAGGGAGATAAGGAGCAAAAGTTATTTAAGTGACTGATGACTGATAACTGATAACTGATAACTGATAACTGATGATTACAGGCAAAACAAAACTATTGGGTGTAATTGGTTGTCCGGTGGGTCATTCGCTCTCGCCGGTGATGCACAATGCCGCGATCGCTGATTTGGGTTTAAATTATGTGTATCTTCCTTTACCTATTGAACCACAGGATTTAGAGGTGGCGATCGCAGGTTTGGCGGCTGTGGGTGTGGTGGGTTTTAGTGTGACTATTCCTCACAAACAGGCAATTATGCCTTTACTTGCAGAGATTACACCCCTAGCTCAAGCTATAGGTGCAGTTAATACTGTTAGCCGTAAAAATAACCAATGGGTTGGTACAAATACTGATATAATAGGTTTTATTCACCCTTTACAAACTACCTATCAACAGGATTGGAGTCAGAAAATTGCTGTGATTTTAGGGAATGGCGGTGCAGCTAGGGCGGTGGTAGCGGGTTGTCACCAGCTAGGTTTAGCGGAAATTCATGTGGTGGGGAGAAATTTGGAGAAATTAAAAGAATTTCAGCAGAGTTGGAAAAATTCACCCATCGGTGAGAATTTACGAGTACATACCTGGGATAAATTAACACAACTGCTTCCCCAAGCTGATTTATTGGTAAATACCACACCTATGGGAATGTATCCCAAAGTCGATGATTCCCCGGTGAGTGCCGATGAAATGGCCAATTTACCCACAGGTGCGATCGCCTATGATTTGATTTATATCCCTCAGCCTACCAAATTTCTGCAATATGCACAAAAACAAGGTGCGATCCCAATCGACGGTTTAGAAATGCTAGTGCAGCAAGGAGTTGCAGCCTTAAAAATCTGGTTGCAGCAAGACGATATACCCGTCGATGTCATGCGTCAAGCTTTGAAACAGCAACTAGGGCTAGGGTAGAATTAAGTAGGTCGGCGTAAATAATTATTGTTGGAATAAGGCAGGGAGCAGGGAGAGAAGTCGCAAGGAGGGTTTCCCTCCGGGCGAACTTCGGAGGAGAAAGAGTTTGAGCCTTATTTACTTTTCTTCACATAAGTAAGTCGGCGAGAAAAAAACAAACTACATTAAGTAATGTAAAATTTCATTGAATTAGCTTGTAGTAAGGGCTTTAGCCCTTAAGAGAGGACTAAAGTCCCTACTACAAACCTTGAATTATTCACGTCGTTCTACTTAGTTTGTTTGATTGCACCGACTTACTTAATTAAAAATCAATATTTTGCTCATTAGTCTTTTCTAAGATAATTTCAATAGCATTGATGATTAATTCTGGTTGATCAGTCCAAACAAAATGGCTACTTTTATGAGCGTTAATTTGTTTAACATCTGTAGATAAATTCATTATTTGTTTGTGCATTGTATCTCGTAAATGATTAGCTGCTTTTATAGGTAAAAGTATTGTCCCAATAGAAGCATGAAAAAAAGTATGTGCTTTAATGCTAACTAGAGGTAATGACCCTAAATCATTAGTTAACTGGAGTTGCCGACTACTATTATCTAGGTTTAAAAGCTCTCGAATCATGGTAATCCAATGCTTAGGTCGGCAAAAAGAACGCTTAATTGGATTTAATTGTAAGTTAGTAAATTTAACTAATTCTGGTTTAATAAACTCAAATATACCAATCAATTTGAGTAATCTAATAATGCCAAGTATTGAGCCGAAAATTGACATAAAAAAACCAGAAACAAAAAATAGTTTCAAAGCTTGTAAATAGATGGACATTTTTAGCATTCCCGTTTCATGGAGTCCATCAGTAAGTACCATCCCGATTACTTTTTCGGGAAAATAATGGGCATATAACCGGACGTTATAACTACCAAAGGAGTTACCTACAAGAATGTAAGGTGGCTCAATTCCTGCTTGTGTGAGGAGAGAATCTAACTCTGTGACAATTTTCTGGCTGGTGCGTGGATGGGGACTATGATCACTCCAACCATATCCAGCCCGATCATAAATACACACTCGTGTTAGTTTAGCTATTTCTTGTACCAGTAAATAACCTTCAATTCCCCCTAAACTGTATTCTAAGATGACTGTGGGGCTAGACTTTCCTGCCGTGTAAAGGTGTAGGCGATACCCACCGACATCAATTAGTTGTCCTGGTGGTGGTTGTCGATTTTCGATTAAGCTAGCGATCGCCTGATAAAAAGTGGTAGCTAATAGTACGATACTTTCAATAGGGGATGACATTTTATCCCCCAATCTATCATTGATTTCTGACGAAAACAGCTTAATTTAGCTTTATTTAAATTTTTACACTGTAAGACTAGCCATAAATTAAGCCAGCCGTTGTCTTTGTAGCTGGTACTGTCGCCATTTTTCTTGCTGACGCAATCTTTTATCTGGCGTGAGATGATCAAAACAATAGGGGCAAGACATACCTAACTCATATTTGGGTGAGGCTTTATCTTCTGGCAATAGGGTATGTCCACAACAGAAACACAATTCATGATTCCCTGTTTCTAACCCATGACTTACGGCGATGCGCTCATCAAAGACAAAACATTCCCCTTCCCATAAACTTTGTTCTGGGGGGATTTCTTCTAAATATTTGAGAATACCGCCTTTGAGGTGATAAACTTCAGTAAAACCTTGAGAAAGCATAAAAGATGAGGCTTTTTCACAACGAATCCCCCCAGTACAAAACATCGCTACTTTTTTGTGTTGTTTGGGGTCAAGGTTTTGACTAACATATTCAGGAAATTCGCGGAAGGCATTAGTCTGGGGATTTTGCGCTCGTTTAAAAGTACCGATATGTACCTCGTAATCGTTGCGGGTATCAATTAGTGTAACTTCTGGGTCAGAAATTAAATCATTCCATTCCTGGGGAGTGACATAAATACCTACCTGTTGATTCGGATTAACTTCTGGTAAACCCAAGGTGACGATTTCTTTTTTTAAACGCACCTTCATTCTTTCAAAAGGTGGGTTTTCTGCTGTTGATTCCTTGTGTTCTAAGTCTGCAAACCGAGGATCAGCACGGAGATGACTGAGAACTGAGTCGATGGCTTGACGCGAACCTGCGATCGTGCCGTTGATTCCTTCTGAAGCTAAGAGAATCGTTCCTTTAATGTCTTGTGCCGAACAGTAAGACAATAAAGGTGCTTGCATCTCAGTAAAATCCGGCAAACTGACGAATTTATAAAATGCGGCAACAATTTGGAGATTTTTTTGGTTCATCCCTTTGGCAAAATCACAACTTTCAGGTATAGTTATTTAAGTGAAATAAAATTACCCGTATTTTTATTTTACGGGGGTTTAGCTCAGTTGGTAGAGCGCCTGCTTTGCAAGCAGGATGTCAGCGGTTCGAGTCCGCTAACCTCCATAACAATTTAGCTTAACCAAAAAACAACAGATATTTGCTTTTCGTGTCAAAATTCAGATCAATTAACCATAGTTGTGAATCTGATGATCGGTAAAATCCTGGATGGCCGCTACGAAATTATTAGCAAACTGGGAGAGGGTGGTTTCGGTGCTACTTACCTGGCTATTGATAGGAAGCTACCCGATAAAGACCAGTGTGTTGTTAAGCACTTCTCACCGCAAACGATCAATCCCTATACTTTGTATCATGCTCGACGACTATTTGAGACGGAAGCTAAAGTATTAAACCGGTTGGGTAATAATGACTGTATTCCTCGGTTACTGGCTCATTTTGAGGAAGACGAAAATTTTTATTTAGTTGAAGAATTTATTGCAGGCCATGACTTGAGTTCGGAAATTAAGCTTAACCAGCCGTGGAGCGAAGAGGAAGTAATTGTCTTATTGAAGGATATTTTAGAAACTCTAGATGTGATTCATCGGCATAATGTAATTCATCGAGATATTAAACCCTCAAATTTAATGCGTCGTCAACAGGATGGCAAAGTTGTACTGATTGATTTTGGCGCAGTCAAACAGATTAACACGCAACTAGTCACGGCTCAAGGACAAACCTCACGAACTGTCATAGTTGGTACACCTGGTTATATACCCAGCGAACAAAGTCAAGGTGAGCCACAGTTATGCAGTGATATCTATGCAGTTGGTATCATTGCGATTCAAGCTCTAACTGGTTTACATCCTATGCAATTAGTCAGAGATACTGTCACAAATGAAATTATCTGGCGCAACCAAGCACAGGTGAGTCAACAGTTAGGAGACATTCTTGACAAAATGATCAAGTATGACTTTCGACAAAGATGTCAGTCGGCTGGAGAAGTGTTGCAAGCTTTAGAAAAACTGACACCAACTCATCATCAAACGAAATCAAAATGGTTGAAGGCTGGCATTAGTTTAGGTATCACTACAGCTGCGATCGCCACTATACTCTTGTTGATCATTATACCCCGTCATCAAAATCTGGAAATTTACGATAATACCGTTTATGGTATTTCGATCAAATACCCTCAAAATTGGGAACAAACTGGCACTCCAGACCGAATTACAGGGAATTTGGTCAAATTTATGTCTCCCAAAGCAAATGATGGCGATACTTATACAGAAAACTTGAATTTAATTGTACAGGATCTACCGGAAAGCCGTAGAGAACTAGAGCAATTCACTACATTTTATGTAGATGAAATTAAACAATATCATCAAAATTTCCAAATCATCGCACAGGATGCAAAACTATTAGCAAATCAACCCGCTCATCAAGTTATTTATACTTTGAGTGAAGAGGGAATTAACCTGAAACGCCTACAAATTTGGACTATTAAAAATAATAAAGCCTACATTATTACCTATACCGCAGATGCCGATAAATATGATGAATATATTCCTACAATACAAACTATGATTGATTCTTTTACAATTCAATAATATTTAACAGGCGTTGCTGATTAATGGGAAGTGAGGTACGGGTAATATTTTGAAACGCAGAGGGGCGCGGAGTAAAGCGCAAAGGTACGCAGAGATTTGTACCTCAGCAGACTAGAAAACTCTATATACTGAGGTTTTGCCAGAATGATATTCGGCAAATTTATGAAAATTTACACTGTTTTAAAGTTTTTTCCGTAAAAATAAGGATTTTTGTGGTATAGGTATAATACAGATGCTTTCATCATCCTTTAGTGAGAACTACCCAAGATGAAAACCCGTTTATCTGTGCAAGTTTTAACGGCTGGTGCAATTGCCTTCAGTAGTATTGGTGCGATCGCTCCCTCTAGTTTGGCACAAGGACAGACATACTTTTGTGAAAATCATAAGGGTGTGTGGACTACATTTGCGAGAAATTACAACAACCGCAAAATTCCTGTGATTCGCTGGGTGAGAACTTTAGGAAACTATACTCCTAAAGCACGTTGTCAAGCAGTATCAGCTAGATTTCAGAGTGCCTATCAAAGTGGTATCCTCAACTACCTAACTACAGGGATTTCTGGCAACCAAGCCGTTATCTGTGCGGCTAGTCAATACGGTGGCCCTTGCAGTCAATTATTATTCACCCTCAAGTCCCCACGGGATGCTAGTTCAGTGCTGCAAAACCTCGTAGAAATTGGTTACAAGGCGCGTGGGCCAGTGCTGCAATCTGATGATGCTTCTGATCAAGTCTACATTGACATGAATTTGATCATGAATCAAAAAGAATCAGAATAATCCCAACTCATACTCATCTTGCTTATACCCTCACCAAGCCTTTTTCTTACTCCTATCTCCTGACTCCGTACTCCCGTCCTACGCCCATAATTTCACAAATCAAAGCGGATTTTTATAGATATTTGTAAGCGTTAAAAGCAACATGAAACAAAAATTAGTTGATCACCGCTCACTGGCTTTGATTGCCTGGATGGGTTTAGTATTGATGTTGCCTATACAAGCTGTAGGGCTGACAATTTTTCATGGGAAAGTGTCTGCTCAAAAGTCAAATGTGCAGTTATCTGAAGAGCAACTTAAACAACTAGCTAAATCAATCACAGTCAAGGTTGTATCGGGAGAGAATACTGGGTCTGGGATTATTTTAAAAAAAAATAATCAAGTTTATACTGTTATTACAAATCGTCATGTTTTAGAAGCAGGTGTTCCTACTAAAATTCAGACAGAAGACGGCAAAATTTACCCAGCTAATGTAGTGAAGGGAGTCAATTTTCAAGGCAAAGATTTAGCTTTATTGCAGTTTCGGACTAATGCTAATTATCGTGTAGCTCCCTTGGGAAATTTAGCCACAGTCACAGTTAATGAACCAATATATGCAGGCGGATTTCCCTCTGAAAATCAAGGTTCTAAATCCCAGGGGTTTGTCTTCAAAGCAGGACAAGTTTTATTAGTACAAGAGCGAGCCTTTAAAGAAGGCTACCAGATAGGGTATAACAATGAAATTGAAAAGGGGATGAGTGGGGGGCCGATTTTAAACCGTCGGGGACAAGTCATTGGGATTAATGGTATCCATGCCTATCCTCTATGGGGAAACCCTTACGTATATGAAGATGGTTCTCGACCAACGGCAGCACTACAAGATTTAATCAGCCGTTATAGTTGGGGGATTCCAATTCAGACTCTGGCTCGGTTAGCACCGGAATATACAACTAAAGAATCTCAACCAGCATCTAACCCAGTCTCACAGGCGAGTCTTCCCCCCATTGCCAATGAAGTTAATAACATTGCTCAAGAAATTACAGTACGCATAGATGTGCCGACTTTACGGGAGTGTAGCGGCTCTGGGGTGATTATTGGCAAACAGGGAAATACTTACAGTGTCCTGACGGCGGAACACGTTGTCAGAGGATCAAAAAAATGCGATCGCACTGTTTTAGAAATTATCACCTCTGATGGTAAGCAACATCAAGTGAGGGTGAGTGAGCAAAACCTCAAAACCTTGCCAGAAACAGACTTAGCGGTATTGCAGTTTACTAGCAATCAAAATTACCGCGTAGCGACCATAGCCAACTATGACATAGTTAACGACCAAAACTACATCTTTGTTTCTGGGTGGTTAGGGCCACAACCTGGAGGTAGACCAACAGAGCGTCAGTTTACCGCAGGCAGTGTGGCCGCAAAACAAGGAGCTTCTATCTTAGCCAGGAACTCTTTATCTCTGAGTTATGGTTATGGATTAGTGTATACTAACCTCACATATAAAGGCATGAGTGGCGGCCCGATATTAGATATTCGTGGTCGTGTTATTGGCATTCATGGCAAAGCAGAACTGGAAGAAATTACAGATAAAACTGGTAAACCTCGTTTAATCCCATTGGGTTTTAGTTGGGGTGTCCCCATCAGTACCTTTGTCCGTTGGTCAGAGTCAGTTGGCATGGCTTCTCTATTAAAAGTAGAGAAAAATAAACCACCGAAATTAACACCAGAAGAAACAAAAGCTATTCTCGAAGCTTTATTTAAGGTAGAAAAACCGCAAAATAATGCAGATGCTATTGATTGGCTCAACTATGGTTGGGAGCTAGCCCGCAACACCCCAGAAAAACCCCTGGGTGAAAATCAAGCCAAAGAGGCATTTAACGCTATTAACAAAGCAATTGAGCTAGAACCTAACTTTTATCAAGCTTGGTATCTGCTGGGTTTTGTACACATAACTCGTCAGGATTATCCAGCAGCTCTCAAAGCTTTTGATAAAGCCACACAAATTCAGCCAAACTTTTCGCCGTCTTGGCGTTGGCATGGACTAGCACTAGCTAATTTAGAACGCTACCCAGAAGCCTTAAAATCCTTTGACCAATTAGCCAGATTAGACCCCGATGATGCTAATATCCAAGTATTTCGTAGTTTGATGCTACTGCAAGCAAAACGCTTTCCAGAAGCATTAGAAGTATCAAACCGAGTTGTACAAAAAAATCCTGGTTCTTGGGCTTACTTTGCCAGAGGTGCAGCACGTATTGCCACAGGAGACTTAAAAGGAGCGATGGCTGATTTAAATGAAGCTATTCGCTTGAATCCAGAATACATTGAAGACACAGCTTATTCATTGCGAGCCTCACTCCGCGCTCAACAGAAAGATTATAAAGGGGCGATCGCCGACTATACTGAAGCTGTGCGTTTCGACCCTGAAGATCCTGACCATTTTAAAAAACGCTCCGCAGTTCGCTTCCTCCAGCAAGACTACAAAGGAGCAATAGCAGATTTAGATCAAGCACTGCGACTAAAGCCCAAAGATGTTGATGCCCTCAAATCCCGTACTGTTATCCGTAGGCTACAGCAAGACTACAAAGGAGCTTTAGCTGATGTAAATGAAGTACTGCGACTCAAGCCTGACGATGTTAATGCTCTCAAAGAACGCGCTGGTATCCGTAGGCTACAGCAAGACGACAAAGGAGCTTTAGCTGATGTAAATGAAGTACTGCGACTCAAGCCTGACGATGTTGATGCTCTGCAATTCCGTGCTGGTATCCGTAGTCTACAACAAGACTACAAAGGAGCAATAGCAGATTTAGATGAACTCCTTCGACTCAAACCTGACCATAATCTGGGTTACTACTACCGAGGGCTAGTACGCGCCCAAATTAAAGATTATCAAGGAGCAGTTGCCGATTACAACCAGATATTAAATGCTCAAGAATTAGTTGGTATTGGAGTACAAGTAGAAATTAATGCCCAGACTAAAATCCCAACAGTTTCTCAAGTCATTAATAATTCTCCCGCGCAAAAAGGAGGAGTCAAAGCAGGAGATCAAATCTTAGCAGTTGATGGTAAATCAACAACCAATATGACTTTAGAACAGGTGATTAAACTAATTCGGGGTCAAGAAGGCACTCAAGTGGCTTTGCGAATTAATCGTACTGGTAACAACCGCTTAAATACTACCCTGACAAGATCACAAATCACAGCTGATAAACAATTTGCTGATGTTTACTATCATCGAGGTATAGCCCGAACTCAAATGCAGGATCATCAAGGAGCGCGTCAAGACTGGCAAAAAGCCGCAGACCTCTATCAACAACAAGGTAAAGCGGATGAATACCAAAAAGTGATGGCGAGAATTAGAGAACTTCAGTAGTTACAGCACTTTTGACGTAAGTGAGGTACACCATGAGTAATGAGTAATGAGTAATGAGTAATGAGTAATGAGTAATGAGTAATGAGTAATGAGTAATAAGTAGCCGTCATGAACTGCGTACACCAGAACACATCAAAAAGTCTTTCCCTTACACCCCTATACCCTTACACCCCTATACCCTTACACCCCTATACCCCTTTTTCAATTCAGTGAGTAATCAGGCAAGACAAGTTAGTTAGTAGGGTGCGTCAGTTGCAATCTTTCCTTGGTATGGTTAGGATTGTTCATTACTGACGCACCCTAACATTTTGGGTATTTTTTTGATCTGGAAAACCTAAAGCAATAGCTGATTTTATCTATGTAATGGTACAATTATACTACTCATGCAAAAATCAATGCTCGTTTTAGTCAGGCGAGAGTGTTTAGCAGTGTGATGACTGTGATACAACGCGATCGCTTGGCTTTTATGCTACTAAAGAAATAGTCATAAATAAATTCATAATTACGAATTACAAATTACGAATTACGAATTATTCAGGAGGATGTCATGAACAGCTGTGTTTTAATGGCGGAAATTATTCAAGAACCGCAATTACGTTACACATCAGATAATTTAGCAGTCACGGAAATGCTAGTACAGTTTCCTAATTCCCAGCGTCCAGAAGATGCGCCAGCGACGTTAAAAGTAGTGGGATGGGGAAATTTAGCTACAGAAATTCAGCAAAATTATCATCAAGGCGATCGCGTTATTATAGCAGGTCGCTTAGGGATGCACACAGTTGAGCGTCAAGAAGGCTTTAAAGAAAAACGGGCAGAATTGACTGTACAACAAATTCAATCTGTTGGTAGTGGTTTGACAGCATCAGCAGCACCAGTGAGAACCCCAGCCGTTACACAAACACCACCCCCCCCACCACCTGTAAATGTTCCTAGTTATGAACCTCCACATCCCACCCCTACCCCAGTGACAAACCCTGTGAGTGTTGCTCCCCAAGTGAATACCTACGAACCTGCCACCAAACCCAGTAGTTATCAACCTGCGGAAGAACCAGATCCAGATGATATTCCATTTTAGGGACTAGGGACTGAGAAGTATTGACTATTTATCTAGTTTCCAACCTAGTGCTGTAGCTACCTGACCGGCTAATTCTAGAGGATTGAAAGGTTTAGCGATCGCTGTTACCATACCTAATTGAGAGTAGCGGCGACGGTCAGAAGCTTGGATTTTGGCGGTTAATAAAATTACAGGGATTTCCTTGGTGGCTGGATTAGCTTGCAGTTGCTCAAAGGTAGCAATTCCATCCATATCAGGCATCATCACATCTAGAAGGATGGCATCTGGTTGGTGAGTTTGGGCTTGGTTGATGCCTTCTTTACCAGAACTGGCTGTTACCACCTCCCAGCCTGCTACAGTTTCTAAACAAACTTTAGCAACTTCTTGAATATACTGCTCATTATCAACCACTAGAATGCGTTTAGTTTTCATGGCGGCTGGCCTCTTTTTGGTTGTGAGTAATTCGTTGCAGTAGTTCTATCACTCGTTGTTCAAATTCTTGGGTGGTTACACGTCCTTTTGTTAAAAACTCTGTATCTCCTAGCTTAAGCCTTTTACGCTCTGATTCGTCTAAATCTTTAGCAGAATATACAACTAACGGGATATTACACAGATGATTGTGCTTTTGTAACCAATCGACTACTGTAAACCCATCAGTTTCTGGTAAAATCAAATCCAGAATTAACAAATCAGGGTTGATTTCTTGACTGAGGTGAATTGCTTCTTTCCCGGTTTTGGCATAGAAGGTTTCAATGCCATGTCGTTCAAATACAGTGATGAGTAGTTCCACTAAATCAGGATCATCCTCAACAATGAGAATGCGGACTCGCTGAGAAAATTTGGCGATGACTTGTCTGAGAGATTGTAATAAATGGCTTTCTTGGACTGGTTTACTCACCCAATCAACAAAGTCTGCATGGGATTGACTATTGGTATTTTGCTTGTAAACGCTGCAAATCACAATGGGAATGTCTTGAGTTTGTGCTTGTTCCTTTAATCGTGCCATTGTTTCCCAACCATTCATCTCTGGCATGAGTAAATCTAGTACAATCACATCAGGGTGTTGGCTAGCTGCTAAGGCGATCGCTTCTTCTCCATTACTTACAGTTACTACTCGATATCCGCCTCTTTCTAGGAGAGTTTGCAGTTCTACACGAATTACAGGATCATCATCACAAACTAGAACTAGAGGGGACTGGTGACTGGTGACTGGTGACTGGGGATAATTGGTTAATTCTGTGTTTGGCAGCACTGGTAAAATTGGCAGACTAAAGTAAAAAGTGCTACCTTCTCCTAAAATACTTTCTACCCAAATCCTTCCTCCATGCTGTTGGACAATACTCTGGCAGATAGCCAAGCCTAAACCTGTACCATCATGGTTGCGTGAATCAGAGGAATCTACTTGCTGAAATCGCTCAAAGATAGTATGAATTTTATCTGCCGGAATCCCTCGTCCGGTGTCCTTGACTGTCACCAAGACTTCATCACCGTATTTTTGAGCAACTAGGTAGACTGTGTTTTCTGGTGAGGAAAATTTGATCGCATTACTGAGGAGATTAGTTAAAGTTTGCACAATCCGATCAGGATCTACCCATAATTCTACTGATGGGCTATTAATTGATAGTTGCACTTGAGCTTTATTCGCCAAGGGCTGCATAATACTGACAGCCGACTCAATCAAATCTGTCAAGTTGCAGCTTTCCCGCTCCATTTTCACCCTACCAGACTCAATTCTTTCGATGTCGAGGATGTCATTAATCAAGCGGACTAGGCGTTCTGTGCTGTCGGTGGCAATTTGGAGTAGGCGTTTGCCTTGCTCTGATGTTGCTGGTAATAACCCACTGGTAAGCATTCCCAATGAGCCGTGAATTGAGGTTAAGGGTGTACGTAGTTCATGGCTGACTACAGATACAAACTCATCTTTCATTCGTTCGATTTGTTTGCGTTCCGTAACATCACGCAGAATTACAGTATATAAAACTTCGTTTTCAATGTGCAGCTTCGATATGGAAGCTTCTGCGGGAAATTCTGTGCCATCCTTCCGACAACCATAGATTTCCCGCCGTTCTCCCATGCGTCTTGCCAAGCTCGGAGATTGTCCAAACCCAGAAACATGATGACGGTGTGCCTCAGCAAAACGTTGGGGTAAGAGAGCATCTAGGGGTTGTCCGATAATTTCCTCAGCAGAGTAGCCAAAAATTTTCTCAGCCCCCTGATTAAAGATGGTAATTTTTTGACTAGCATCGATGGAAATAATTGCATCGTCAGCAATATCTAAAATCCGTGCCAATCTAATTTGAGAAATCCGCAGTGCTTCTTCTATGCGTTGGCGTTCATCGAGTTCTGATTGTAGCTGGCGATTGACATTCACTAGCTCTACAGTCCGTTCTGCCACTCTTAATTCTAGTTCGTTATTAGCAGCTTGTAAGGCGGCTTCGATTTGCTTGCGATTACTAACATCTCTGACTGTACCCAGCATTTGCACAGCTTCACCAGCTTGATTGTAATAAAGTTTACCTGTTCCCTCTAGCCAATGAATGCTGCCATCAGGCCAAACTACGCGAAATTCATGATTATAGTCGGTTTTTTGGTGTTCAGCATCCCGAAATGCTTGCTCTAAACCAGGCCAGTCTTGTGGAAGAACAAGTTTTTTGAAGGTTTGATAAGAAACATGGGGATGAGTAGGTTTGATACCAAATAATCGGGTATGACCTTCAGACCAAGTAATTTTGTTCGTGATGAGATTCCAATCCCAAATCCCTAAATTCACTGCTTCTAGGGCGAGGGCGAGACTTTCCTCACTTTCTTTGAGGGCAGCTTCGGCACGTTGGCGATCGCGCTGATTCCGTAATGCTAAAATCCCATAAGCTAAATCTGCTGTTAGTTCTTGTAACAGTTTCACCTCATTCACATCGAAAGCATCCGGTTCAACTGCGTAAATATTCAATGCCCCAAAAGCTTCACCATTAACCATTAAAGGCAAAGCAATTGCAGCAGCATAACCCCGACTCATCGCTTGACAACGCCAAATCTCATACCGGGAATCAGTGAAAATATTTTGAATAATTGTCGTTTTACCTGTACGAATAGCGGTAGCAGTGGGACTCTGCCCGTGAATTGTATCCGCCCAAGTCAAATGCAGAGATTGCAAATATCCATCTTCATAACCAGCTTGGGCGGCTGGTTTAATATCTTTTTGGGAATTATTCTCAGCATAGGCTACCCAAGCCAGGCGATAACCACCGACTTTGATAATAATGTCGCAAACTTGCTGGAGTAATTCATCTTCATTGTTGGCACGAATCAATGCTTGATTACAACCACTCAAGGTTTGCAATGTGCGATTTACACGGGTAACTTCTGCTTGAACTTGTTTGTAATTGGTAATATCTCGTGTAATTGCCAACTGTACCCAACTACCATCTGCGGCGTTACGCAAAGGCACAGAGTGAGTTTCCACCCAACGACGACGACCCCGACAAGTGATCATCTCAAATTCTAGACTACCTTTTTCACCTTGACAAACACGTTCATTCAGTTGACGAAAGGCCTGTTGATACTCAGGGACAATGAGATCATACACAGACTTACCCACCACAGAGTCCGCATTATCTGCCTCTAATGTCCCCAAACACGCCGGGTTAATTTCCAATACAGTACCATCAGCCGCCACAATTGTTACACACTCTGGTTCAGCATCAAAGATGGCGCGTCCGTCGGTGAAGAAGGGACTGGGGGTGGAGGCAGGGGGGCAGGGGGCAGGGGGCAGGGGGAGAAATTCTACCTTGTCTCCCTTGTCTACCTTGTCTACCTTGTCTCCCTTGTCTCCCTTTTCCCCTACCCCCTTCTGACTCACTCGCCTTAACAACTTCACTCTTTCCAGGCGGTTGATAATGCGCGTTACTAATTCTGGCCCGACGATGGGTTTGCTGACAAAATCATCAGCACCGACGCTATAAACTTGATTGACGATTTCCGCGTCGCTGTGGACTGTGAGAAATAGGATCGGTAATTCACTCCATTGGGCATCATTACGGACTACTTGACATAGTTCGATGCCGTTCGTGTGGGGCATTTCCACATCTAGAATTAACAAGTCTGGATTTTCTGACTTTAATACTTCCCAAAAACGGCGAGGATCATCTAAGGTAATGACTTTTAAGCCCCAAGGTTGGAGGAGGGTTTGCAATAACGCTAGAATTTTGGGGTCATCGTCTACAGCTAATACTTTGGCTTCCGCATGGGGAAGTTGTTGTATGATTTGAGCGATCGCTTCTACAACTTTGGCTGTAGGTTGGGGTTTTTGTAAAAAAGTATGTTCAGCTTGCCGTGCTAGTTGCAAACGGTGGTGAAAGTCTGTCTGTTCTGTAAAAACTACTACTGGTACAGGTGGTTTGAGTTGGGCAAGTTCTGCTAAAAAATGTAAACTTTCTTCTGGATGGGCAGCAACACGAGGATCAAACAAAACTACACTAGGATGCTGTTGGTAGAGTATATTTCTCCCTTGCGCTAGATTAGTAGCAGTAGTAAATTGTAATTCCTGGCTAACCGATGCTTGTGTTAGCTCGGCAGCTAAAACAGCATCATTATCTACTACCAAGACTAAGGGAAGTGAATTAGTCGCAGATGTTGCTGAGTCTGCGGCTGGTTTTTGGGCAGCAATTTCTTGGCGTAATAACTTCACCCACTTCTGTAACTTGGTGATTTCTGTGGGTGTTGGGGTTGTCTGTGATTTCAATACCTGCTCAATTTTCCGGGCTAACTTTGAGCCTGTTGGTAAACCAAATGTCCCTAATGATCCCGCTAATGTATGCGCTTCTTGTCTTGCTTTTAAACGTAATTCTGAATCTAAAGCCTTTTGAGTGATTGCTTTTACTGCTTCCTCTACGATTTTAACTTGTTCATCCACCCGACCATAAAATTTTTGCCAAATGCCGGCGATCGCTGTTCGTGTTGACTCAGACTCAGACTTACCAAAAGATGTACATTTTTCCTGCTCCCCTGCTCCCCTGCTCCCTTGCTCCCCTGCTTCCCTACTCTCTTCCTTCTGTGGTGTGAGTCGATAACCAATTCCGTAAACCGTCTCAATTAAATCCCCAGAAACTCCGGCATTTCTCAACTTCATTCGCAATCCTTTAATATGGGTGCGAACTGCTTCTTCTCCGGGAGTGTCTTCATAAGACCAGAGATGTTCTAGAATCATGCTACAGCTAAACACCCGGCGACGATTTCGCAAAAATAACTCCAACAAAGCATATTCTTTGGGCGTTAGTGATAGCACATTTTTTCCATAGGTAACTTCACAACTGCTAGGATCAAGGCGCAAATCGCCACATTCTAGAATTGGCTGTGATATCGTCCCACTTCGTCGTAATAGCGCACGCATCCGCGCCACTAATTCTTCTTCAGCACATGGTTTAACTACATAATCATCAGCACCCGCATCTAAACCAATAGCTTTTTCGTGGCTACTATCACAACCTGTCAGTAACAGAATTGGCATTTGTCTACCACTAGACCGAATTTGCCGACAAAGACTGATTCCATCTAGCTTAGGTAGCATCACATCTAAAAGAATTAAATCATAATCATAAGTTTCGATTAAATCCCAAGCCGCATTACCATCAGCAGCCATTTCCACCACATAGTTTTGATTTGCGAGAATAGCACTCAGTGCATAGGCATTTAATTCGTCATCCTCTACAATTAAAATTTTCATATTAAATTAAGATTTAATAAATAATTACACGGAAATATCGTTCTATTTTTCAAACAACCTCTAAAAATTAAATAGAAGTCCTATCTCTACAAAAACAAATCAAATTATTAATATTGCTACTTTAAATATATTTTAGATAGTATACCAAGAAATAATTAATATTATTTAACAAATAGTTATCAATTTTTATCAATCTATATATATAGATAATACTAGTCGGGAAATAAAGCCTACAGTAGATGTTATAGCATTCACTACACCCTACACCCTACCCCCTACACCCTGTTCATAGCTTTTATCAACAACTCAAATGATGTAACTCATACATCTAAAAGCTTAATAGTTATTACCTTCTTCACAACTTCCTCAAATTGTTGTCCTATAAACAATGGTGAGAGGCAAAGGAAAGTTGACTGTTGACTGTTTAACCCTATGGCCAATTCCCCACCTCCTCAATAAAACTAACTACTACAAGAACTGACTTTTAAAACCAAAAACCTCACCAATGACTACTTACAGAGGTCTATATGCTGAAAAACATTTTAGTTGCATTGGATCGCTCGGAAATCGGACAACAGGTTTTTGAGCAAGCATTAGCTTTAGCAAAAGCTACACAAGGTAACTTGCTCTTAGTACACATCTTGTCACCAGAGGAAGATGGCAGTCCTAACATTCCCATGATATCTAATTATGACTACTATCCAGGTCTAAGCGGTCAAAGCTTTGAAGTATATCAAAAACAATGGGATCACTTTAAAGATCAAGGTGTGAGAATGCTGCAATCCTTCAGTGCTAAAGCCAACACCGCAGGAGTTTCCACACAATTTCAACAAATCTTGGGCAGCCCTGGACGCACAATTTGTAAATTAGCCACCAATTGGAATGCTGATTTAATCGTTATGGGACACAGGGGTTTAGCTGGGTTTAAAGAATTACTGCTGGGTAGTGTGAGTAACTATGTTTTACACCATGCCCCTTGTTCAGTTCACATAGTTCATTGTCCAGTAACAGAACAAGCAACAGATCAACAAGACTCAGAACAACCCCAAGCATTATCAGTATAGAAGGTGTCAGGGAAAGAATTTTAGATTTTAGATTTTGTGGAAAGTCTGTAGCAAGATCCCGTAGGTTGCGGAGGTTTCCTCCGTACAGAACTTTCCAAGACGGATTTTAGATTGAAATCCAATCCAAAATTTAAAATCCCAAATTGAATTGCCCCATGCCCCATGCCCCATGCCCCATGCCCAATTCCCAATTCCCAATGAAAACCACATCATTACCAAATCAGACTCATCCCAGTGGAGATAAACGCTTGAAGATGCTAGACGCAACTATCAAGCGTCATCAGTATCAACAAGATGCACTGATTGAAATTCTCCATAAAGCACAAGAACTCTTTGGCTACTTAGAAAACGATTTATTGCTTTATATTGCCCATAGTTTGAAACTACCACCTAGTCGAGTTTATGGGGTGGCAACTTTCTATCATTTGTTTTCCCTAGCACCCCAAGGTATTCATAGTTGTGTGGTGTGTACAGGTACGGCTTGTTATGTCAAAGGCGCGCAAGCTATCTTAACAGGTCTAGAAGCATCAACTCACATCCATGCAGGGGAAACTACTGCTGATGGTCAATTATCACTACTGACAGCACGGTGTTTAGGTGCTTGTGGAATTGCGCCGGCGGTGGTGTTTGATGGCGCAGTTTTAGGTAATCAAACCCCTGAGTCGGTGGCTGAACGTGTACAAGGATGGCTCAATAATGGAACTGACTGAATTACTGGAAATTTCTCGACAAGAACGTTCTCAAGCTAAACCAGTACAAATTCGTTGCTGTACGGCGGCTGGTTGTCTGTCTGCTAATTCCCAAGCGGTTAAACAACAATTAGAAGCGACTGTCAAAGCAGAAGGTTTGGAGCAAGAAGTACAAGTCTCTGGTGTAGGTTGTATGCGCTTGTGCTGTCAAGGGCCTTTGGTGGAAGTTGAGACAGTTGGAAGTCGGGAGTCGGGAGGAGAGACGCAAGAAACATTGTATGAAAAAGTTACTCCTGAAGATGCGCCAGCGATTATTGGGACATTGAAAGGAAAAGAGGCAGAACTATCAATCGTAAAATTAGATCAACCATTTTTTACGGGACAGATGCCGATTGTGCTAGAAAATAGTGGCAAGGTTGACCCAGAACGGATTCAATCTTACATTGCTACTGGTGGTTATCAGGCTCTTTATCATGTACTGCGGGATATGACCTCAGTTGAGGTTGTAGATACTATTAGCCGCAGTGGTTTACGGGGAAGGGGTGGTGCAGGTTATCCCACCGGTTTGAAATGGGCGACGGTA
Organism: Aliinostoc maniaoense; assembly: GCF_058172895.1. Classification (NCBI taxonomy): domain Bacteria; kingdom Bacillati; phylum Cyanobacteriota; class Cyanophyceae; order Nostocales; family Nodulariaceae; genus Aliinostoc; species Aliinostoc maniaoense. The sequence goes on from NZ_CP187952.1 coordinate 2,614,970, forward strand.
GCTAAAGCTAAAGGAGAGCGCAAATTTGTCATTTGTAACGCCGATGAGGGAGATCCCGGCGCGTTTATGGATAGGAGTGTGTTGGAGAGTGATCCCCATCGAGTATTAGAGGGAATGGCGATCGCAGGTTATGCTGTAGGTGCAAGTCAAGGTTATATATATGTAAGAGCAGAATATCCCACCGCCATTAAACGTCTGCAAATAGCCATTAATCAAGCCCAACGCCTCGGTATTTTAGGTAGTAAAATCTTTGACTCTCCCTTTGATTTTAAAATTGATATCCGCATTGGTGCAGGAGCTTATGTTTGCGGTGAAGAAACGGCTCTCATGGCTTCTATTGAAGGTAAACGCGGTCTTCCTAGCCCACGTCCCCCCTATCCGGCTGAATCTGGTTTATGGGGACATCCTACCTTAATTAATAACGTCGAAACTTTTGCTAATATTGCACCGATTATCCGTAAAGGTGCGGAGTGGTTTGCTGGTATCGGTACTGCCAAAAGTAAAGGCACAAAGGTATTTGCTCTGGCTGGCAAAATTCGCAACACAGGTTTAATTGAAGTGCCAATGGGAACTTCGCTACGGGAAATAGTAGAACAAATGGGAGGAGGTATTCCCGATGGTGGTACGGCGAAAGCAGTACAAACAGGTGGCCCTTCTGGGGGATGTATTCCCGCCTCTGCATTTGATACACCTGTAGACTATGAATCCTTAGCTAGCCTCGGTTCAATGATGGGTTCTGGTGGAATGATTGTTATGGATCAAACTACCAATATGGTAGATGTCGCCCGTTTCTTCATGGAATTTTGCATGGATGAATCCTGCGGTAAGTGCATTCCTTGCCGAGTTGGGACTGTCCAATTACATAGATTATTAACCAAAATTAGCGAAGGTAAAGCATCACACGCTGATTTAAAACTTCTAGAAGAACTGTGCGACATGGTAAAACACACCAGCCTCTGCGGTTTAGGACAATCTGCACCCAACCCCGTATTTAGCACCCTGCGGTACTTCCATGATGAGTATTTGGCATTGGTGAGAGTATAGGGAGGCAGGGGGCAGGGGGCAGGGAGATAGGGGAGACAAGGTAGACAAGGGAGATAGGGGAGACAAGGTAGACAAGGTAGACAAGGTAGAAATATTTACCCCAATGCCCAATACCCAATGCCCAATGCCCAATGCCCCATGCCCAATGCCCCATACCCAATGCCCAATGCCCCATGCCCTATCTTAATTACGAATTACGAATTACGAATTAATTACGAATTATGACTGTAAAAACCCTAACTATAGATGGTGAATTAGTCAGCGCGCGTGAGGAAGAAACGGTGTTGCAGGCGGCGCAAGAGGCGGGTATTCATATTCCGACACTCTGTCATTTGGAGGGTGTGGGAGATGTGGGTGCTTGTCGGCTGTGTTTGGTGGAAATCGCTGGTATCAATAAGTTACTTCCTGCTTGTGTGACGAAAGTTGCTGAAGGTATGGAAGTGGTGACAAATAGCGATCGCCTCCAAAGTTATCGTCGTACAATTATCGAAATGCTATTCGCTGAAGGTAATCACATCTGCTCAGTGTGTGTAGCTAACGGTAACTGTGAATTACAAGACCTAGCTATTGAAATGGGAATGGATCATGTGCGTTTAGCCTACCATTTCCCCGATCGCCAAGTTGATGTTTCTCATCCTCGCTTCGGTCTTGACAACAACCGTTGTGTTCTTTGTACTCGCTGCGTCCGCGTATGTGACGAAATCGAAGGGGCGCACACCTGGGATATGGCAGGTAGAGGGACAAACTCCCATGTGATTACCGACTTGAGCCAACCTTGGGGAACTTCCCAAACCTGCACCTCCTGCGGTAAGTGCGTCAACGCTTGCCCCACTGGCGCACTATTTTACCAAGGTTCGAGCGTCGGCGAAATGAAACGCGATCGCGCCAAACTCGATTTTTTAGTTACCGCACGGGAAAAACAGCAATGGAATCTATAGGGACTGGGGAATGGGGAATGGGGAATGGGGAATGGGGACAAGGAAGACAAGAAAAAATTTCTACCTTTTTTTCCCCCTCTCTTCATTCTCCATCCTCACCAATACTAGGAGGTGAATCTGATGTCAAAAATCAGCCGCAAACTCAGCAAGCACAACCGGAACAGGAAAATTCCACAGCCTTTGTCTATGTGTCTGTCACCGACTTCTATCAAAAGTCTCTTATGGTGGCTACTCTTGTTAGGGATAGTGACGATTTTTATGTTCCTGGGTTTAGGAAGCCTCTATACCGAAACAGTCATTGCTGCTGTCGAGCAACAAGAAACAGCAACAGCAGAAATTCTCTATCGCTCACAAACAAAATTAGCTGATCAGTCAGGGAAAGTTTGGCAAGTTGTCCTATTTAAGCAAGTTTATCCCGGTCAAGCGCAAACTGTAAATCTGCGCCTAGTAGGTTTTCCTGGTTCTGCGGAACTTATTCATCCCCAACCCTTAAAAATCTCCACAGCCACAGGTAAAGTCTTTAGTGCGGCCGATGTTTTCTTAGATGAAGCCCCTGCCCCAACCATTGGCCAGTACGACTTTCAGGATATCTTGTCCCAACTACCACCAGAACCCCTAACCTTGAGCATACCCTTACCTGGCGATCGCTCCATCAATATCGATGTCCCCCAACGCATCGTCCAAGAATGGCAGACACTCCTAAGTCGGGCATAGGGTATGGGGCATGGGGCAGGGAGCAGGGGGCAGGGGGAAAATTTTTCTACAGCCAACACTCTCAAATTACGAATTACGAATTACGAATTACGAATTACGAATTATTATGTCTCGCTTGAAATTAGCAACAGTATGGTTAGGTGGCTGCTCTGGCTGTCATATGTCCTTTTTGGATTTAGACGAATGGCTAATTGAATTAGCCGCCCAGGCAGATGTAGTTTTTAGCCCTTTTGCAGATATCAAAACATATCCAGAGGGTGTAGATGTAGTATTGGTAGAAGGTGCGATCGCTAATGAAGAACACTTAGAAACCATCCAAATTGTCAGAGAACGTTCTCAAGTATTAATTTCCTTTGGTGACTGCGCTGTAACTGGTAATGTCACCAGTTTACGTAATCCTTTAGGTAGTGCTGAACCAGTTCTGGAACGTTCTTACATCCAAACATCTGATCTTTATCCTCAAATTCCCCATGAACCAGGTATTGTACCCCCTTTACTAGATCAAGTAACTCCCGTACACGCTCTAGTACCCGTTGACATTTATTTACCTGGTTGTCCACCCTCCGCCACACGCATTCGCGCCGCCTTAGAACCACTATTAAAGGGAGAAAAACCCCATCTAGAAGGACGTGAGTTTATTAAGTTTGGGTAATGGGGCATTGGGCATTGGGCATTGGGCATGGGGCATTGGGCATGGGTAGACAAGGTAGACAAGGTAGACAAGGTAGACAAGGTAAAATTTATTTCCCCTACACCCCTACACCCCTACACCCCCACACCCCCACACCCCTACACCCCTACACCCCCACACCCCCACACCCCTACACCCCTACACTAGGCTGTTGACTTTGTTGAAATTTGGGCGGTTTTTAGTAATTTTGTACGCGATGTTTAATTTGTGCCTCAAAGCCTTCTCAAAACACAGTTTCAGCCATCGTAACTACGCACATTTTTTGCATGGACAAAATCCCAAAAAAGGTACAGAGTCAACAGCCTACCCCTACACCCCTACACCCCCACACCCCTACACCCCTACACCCCTACACCCCTACACTCCTACAAATCTTCCAACCAGGGTAATTATGTTAAAAGCAGCAGACGTAATGACGAAAGATGTGGCGACTATTCGCAGTTCTGCCACTGTATCTGAAGCAGTCAAGTTAATGCGTGCTAGGGACTGGCGGGCTTTAATTGTAGACCGTCGCCACGAACAAGATGCTTATGGCATTATTAGCGAGAGCGATATTGTCTATAAAGTCATTGCTTATGGTAAAGATCCTGGTAAAGTCAGAGTCTATGAAGTCATGACTAAGCCTTGTATCGCTATCAATCCAGACCTTGGGTTAGAATATGTAGCCCGACTATTCGCTGATTATCATCTCCACAGAGCGCCCGTTATTCAAGGTAATTTATTGGGAATAATTTCCCTGACTGATATTCTCGCCCACAGTAATTTTCTCGAACTACCACGCACAATTGTTCTAGAGCAACAGTTACAAGAAGAAATTCAGCAAGCGCGGACTATTTGTAGTCAAAAAGGTATACGTTCTGAAGAATGTGCCGCAGCTTGGGATGTCGTCGAAGAATTGCAATCAGAAATAGCCCATCAAAGAGCCGAAAAGATTCAGAAAACCGCCTTTGAAGATTACTGTGACGAATACCCAGAAGCACTAGAGGCACGATTATATGACCTTTAGAAGTTGACTCTCTGAATTTTAGATTTTAAATTTTGGATTTTGGATTGAATCTAAAATCTAAAATCTAAAATCTAAAATTGCTTGACTGTTGAGTGTTTACGGCTCAATACGGTTCAGATATAGAGATGTGATAAATCGCTGCTAAAAAAGCAATTATCAACTTGCTCTACTTTCCCAGTTTGCAACTTCTAGAAATGTTCTAATTTTGAATTTTGAATTTTGAATTGAACCACCTATGTCTAAAAGAATTGTCATTGATCCTGTTACCCGTATTGAAGGCCACGCCAAAATTAGTATTTACTTAGACGATACCGGACAAGTTAGCGATGCTCGGTTTCATGTGACAGAGTTTCGTGGCTTTGAAAAGTTTTGTGAAGGCCGCCCGATGTGGGAAATGCCTGGAATTACAGCCCGTGTCTGTGGTATTTGTCCAGTTAGTCACTTGTTGGCTTCAGCAAAAGCAGGCGATCGCATTTTAGCAGTCACTATCCCCCCAGTTGCAGCTAAACTCCGTCGTCTGATGAATTGGGGGCAAATTATCCAATCCCATGCTCTGAGTTTCTTTCACCTCACTGCCCCAGATTTATTATTGGGTATGGATAGTGACCCAGCAAAACGCAACGTATTTGGTTTAATTGCCGCCGAACCAGAATTAGCTCGTGGTGGGATTCGTCTACGCCAATTTGGACAGGAAATTATTGAATTATTGGGAGGGGCAAAAATTCACCCGGCTTGGGCTGTTCCGGGAGGGGTAAGAGAACCCCTGACATCAGAAGCACGCGCCCACATTCAGCAGCGCATCCCGGAAGCAAAAGCCACTACTCTCAATGCTTTGGAGAAATTCAAGGGATTACTGGCACAATATCAAAAAGAAGTACAAACCTTTGGCAACTTCCCTAGTTTGTTTATGGGTTTAGTCACCTCTGAGGGTTTATGGGAAACTTACGACGGCCAGATTAGATTTGTTGATAGTAACGGTAACATCATTGCTGATCAACTCGACCCCACACGCTATCAAGAATTTATCGGCGAAGCAGTCCAACCAGATTCTTATTTAAAATCACCATATTATCGCCCTTTGGGTTATCCAGATCACAATGGCCATAGTGGGATGTATCGGGTAGGGCCACTAGCACGGTTAAATATTTGTAATTCTATTGGTACACCTCTAGCCGACAAAGAATTACAGGAATTTCGCCAACACGCTCAAGGTAAAGTCACATCATCATTTTTCTATCACTATGCCCGTTTAATTGAGATTCTGGCTTGTATTGAATACGTGGAAATCTTTCTTGATCACCCAGATATACTATCAGATAGATTACGTGCAGAAGCCGGTGTCAATCAACTAGAGGGCGTTGGTGTGAGTGAAGCACCACGAGGCACATTATTTCATCATTATCAAGTTGATGAAAATGGCTTATTGCAAAAAGTTAATTTAATCATTGCTACTGGCCAAAATAATCTGGCCATGAATCGTACTGTTGCCCAAATTGCCAGACATTTTATTCAAGGTACAGAAATTCCTGAAGGAATGCTCAATCGTGTTGAAGCTGGTATTCGAGCTTTTGACCCCTGTTTAAGTTGTTCCACCCACGCCGCCGGACAAATGCCATTACAAATTCAACTAGTCGCCGCCGATGGTAGTATCCTTGATCAAGTTTGCCGTCATTGAGATTCTATGAATTGTTAACTGTCAACTATCAATAGCCTTATCAGATATTTCTCACCCATAGCAAAATTTAGGGTGCGTCAGTGCGATAGAACCTAACTATAGGCAGAAATTATTCATACTGACGCACCCTACTAAACGGTCAACTGTCAACAGCCATATCAGATATTTCTCACCCATAGTAGATGTAAATGATACTCTGTTCCTATACTGTATTAAGAAGTGTTTCGTAAATTAGGAGCATATATATGCCATTATTAATGCAAGCAGCAGATTCAATTGCTACTGGTGGGTCTCATTTTCCCCTAGCTTTTACATTAGTTTATGTAGTTGGCTTTATTGCTGCTGTCACTATTGGTTCTATTGCTTGGTACAACTCCAAACGTCCTGCTGGTTGGGAAAGCAAGGCGCGTCCTGATTTTGTGCCTAAAGTTGAAAAAGAAGAAACTCCGGGTCTGGGTGAACCGAAGTCATAATTAGTCATTAGTCATTAGTCATTAGTCAATTAAGTCTAGGCTAAAGACTTTTGACTACAGTTAGTTTTGAACTTCAACCCAACGCCGATAAAGCTTCTGTATTTTTTTGAGTAATGTGGTGTGTGCTGATTGATGGGATTCGCTCATCTGGGTTAACTCTTGCAATTTGGTCAAGAGTCTGGCTTCTTCGATCGCAACTTCACCATCACTATAAATTAGACCACTAATAGCCTCAATCAGATTTTCGCAGTCTTCGTTAGTCGGGCGATCGCCTAAATATTCTTTTACCCATGTATAACATTCGTTAGGTTGTACAGGCACTAATTCATACAGCCAAGGTTTAATCTCAGGATCTGTAGCTAAACCTTTGGCCTGAGCGATTTCACGGAGATATTGCCGTTCTTCTGGTTGAATCCTGCCATCAATCCATGCAGCTCCAATCAGAATCTTAACCAAGTTTTTGACGTTTCCATCAGTTATCATTGCTGCCGCTCCATATTTACTAACATTTGCTAACAAATACTTCTTGCTTCACCCTAGAAGTGTCGGCACTATCTAGTCCACAAGCTGTCACGGTCGAACTGACCGCCATCTTCACGCCACTGGCGACAACTTTGTCAACCAAAGCAACGCAGTGGCTCAAATTAATTGCCGCATTCAAATCTCTATCACACTCAAAACCACAGTGTTCACACCTGAAAACACGCTCTTGAAGTGACAGAGACTCTTTTTTTGTTCCACAGTGGGAACAGGTTTTACTGCTGGGATAAAACCTATCTACAACTACTAACTGACTCCCGTAGAGTTGAGTTTTGTACTCCAACTGACGACGCAACTCATAAAAGCCCATGTCAGCTATGGCTTTAGCCAACTTGCGATTTGCTAACATTCCAGATACATTTAAATCCTCAACTACTATCACGCCGTGGTTCTTGGCTAAATACGTAGTGAGTTTGTGCAATGTGTCTTTGCGAATATTGGCTATGCGTTGATGTAACTTAGCAATTTTGATTTGTGCTTTGTTCCAGTTAGCTGAACCATATTGTTTATGACGATTGAGCCACTGGAGTCTGGATAGTTTCACCTTTAGTCTACGGTAGGATTTTGCCCCCTGAAATACCTCCCCAGTGGAAAGGGTAGCAAGAGATTTAATCCCCAAGTCAACACCTACAACATCAATTGTTTTAGGTGTATCCGTTGGTTCTACTTCCATCCGAAATGAGATATACCAACTCTTAGCACTGCGGCTGATAGTGACTGACTTTGGTTGGACTTGCGGCAAATCTTCATAGGTTTTCAGTACCCCTAGCCTGGGAAGCTGGATTTTGCGTGTCCCAAGGATTTTGATAGTTCCGTCTAACTCAAATGAGTCACCCTTGCCTTTTTTCTTAAATCTGGGAACACTCGCAACTTTCTTGAAGCATCTATCCCACGCTGTCCGCAAGTCACGTAAAGCATACTGCGGCGCGCACTTTGACACTTCAAAATACCAAGGATGTTCAGGCTTTACTAGTGCTACTAACCATTTATGTAAGTCAATTGCGGTAGGGAATTTAATTTTCTCCTCTGGCTGAGTTTTGTTATGGTTAAGTATTTGTTTGGTTAATGCTAATCCCCAATTCCACGCGTGACGCGCTACGCCACAGTGTTTTAGCAAGTCTGTGCGTTGCTGATTGTTGAGTTTGAGTTGTGTTTTAAATCCTAGTAACATTCGCATTATGATATGGCACATTACCAGACATTGAAAGATGAATGATAGCTGACCATCAGGATTCCACTGTTGATTAACCTCCTCTGGGAGATTCAGGCTTTCATAAAATGGTACAATCCCTGATCGTATTCACCCGGAATCGTTGGTTTTTCTTAAGCGCACCATGAAAAATCCATCCATGTCCTGATGATGAGGCCAAACTTTTAACCAACCTGGGGATGTGATATCAGTCAAATCAGGTAAATTAACCCGCAAGTTTTCAATTTGCCAGTTGGGATGTGTTGCTAAAAATTCAGTAATCACGGCTTCATTTTCGGACGGGTGTAAGGTGCAAGTAGCGTAAACTAGTACTCCGCCGGGCTTGACAAATTTTGATGTTTCTGCTAAGAGTTCTTTTTGTAGTGTGGAGAGTTCGCCTACGGAGGTGGGTGTTTGTCGCCAACGCGCGTCAGCATGACGATGTAGAGTCCCTAAACCAGAACAAGGAGCATCTAATAATACTCGGTCGGCGGTATGCTCAAACTGTGGTAAATTGCGACTATCGCCAGTATAAATTTCAATGGAGTGTAAACCCAAGCGTTGTGCATTTTCTTTGAGTTTACGCAACCGGGAGGCAGTGCGATCGCCAGCTAAAATTTTACCTTGATCCTGCATTAACTCAGCTATGTGGGTTGTTTTCCCCCCTGGTGCAGCACAAGCATCAATGATTACTTCCCCAGGTTGAGGATCAAGTATATGACTCACTAATTGCGCGCTAGCATCCTGAACCACCCACCAACCTTGACTAAAACCAGGCAGATTTTGAATACCTCCACTATTACTAATTAATCGCAAAGCTTGGGGTAAATGAGGTATTCTCCTCACTAAAATACCTGCTGATATTAATGCTGTTTCTACTTCCTCAATAGAAGTACGCAAAGGATTAATTCGCAAATCAATTGTCGGTGTTTGGTTCATCCACTCACACAGTCTTTCCGTCTCCTCTATACCCAATTGTTCTAGCCAAACTGCAATTATCCAGTCAGGAAAGCTGTGTAAAATTCCTAAACGTTCCACTGGATTTTCTGGTAATTCCAAGGGATCTGATGATTTTTCAGCTAAACGAACGTATTGACGTAACAAACCGTTAACAAATCCCGTCAGTCCAGCCAAACCATTTTCCTTAGCCAGTTGTACTGTAGTATTGACAGCCGCCGATACAGGGATACGTTCTTGATAGCGCAGTTGATACAGTCCTAAATGTAAAATACTGCGGAGTTCACTTGGCTGTTGAGATGATTTCTTTTTGGCGAGTTGGTCAATTAGAGAGTCAAGAGTACGTTGTCTTCTAACGCTGCCATATACTAATTCTGTCACCAAACGGCGGTCAATATCAGACAATTTAACTTTTCGTAGCAGTCTATCTAATGCAACATCAGCATATGCTCCTTTATGCACATCTCGCAGAGTTAAAAAAGCTATTTGACGGGGATTTGTCACGTAGTTGCACTCCGATTCACAATTTTTACTGGGTTGTTATTCCCGTTCTTCTGATGTCTCCTAATTCTGTTGTTTCTAGTTCTTTTGTGATCCATTGTTCCATGTGCTGATTTTGGTATATTTCCCCTTCCTTATACCAACTACATATTTTCCGCATTCTGTCAACTTTTGTGTTAAGAAAGATGTTTATAATGGATAGCTTTTTAAGGGGGATTTAGGGGGATCTAGATATGTGCAACTTAACATGAAATCGGTATTACTACGAACTCAATCCTAGTGTTTTTACATTATTGAAAATAGTTTGATTTTTGCAAATCGTTCTAGTTATTTGTGCATTTGAGTAACTAAATGAGTCAGTTCTGGTAAGATGAGCTTTTCCATAGCTAATCGCACAGCATTACTAGAACCAGGTAGGGAAAAAATGAGTTTATTTTGATACACACCAGCCACCGCACGAGAAGCGATCGCTCGTGAACCAATTTCTTGATAACTTAAAAATCTAAACAACTCTCCAAATCCCGGTAGAGTTTTTTCTAGCAATTTTTCAATAGCATCATAGGTAGTATCTCTCGGTGCAATCCCTGTACCACCATTAAAAATTACTGCATCTAAATTGGTGTTTTGACCAAGTAATTGTATCTGCTGGTGAATTTGCTCTGGTTCATCTGGAATAATTGTGTATGCTCCGACAGTGTGACCAGCATCTGTTAATAGCTGCTGGATAATTTCACCACTTTTATCTGTCTGTGGGGTACGTGTATCGCTGACGGTAACAACTGCACAAGTTACTGTGATTCCTGACACATCTGGGTGAGGTTGTGATGTCATTTATCAAGGAATGGGGGATAGGTGAGAGTTGGGAGGAAAGAACCAACAGATGCAGAAGATAAGCTGTTAAGCATATAAGAAAGCACATTGAGTCCGCAGAGGGGCAGGGGGCAGGGGAGAGGGTTTACAGCTTTTGCCAGCATGAAAATGATGGAATTTAAATGACGATTAGCTTATTGAAGTCAGTGAACAGTTATCAAGTAACTGGTGACTGATAACTGATAACTGTTAATACGCATTGATTAGTTAAGATTTGCTAAATCCCAACCCATTTTCTTCGGCGTATCGCTCCATAAAACGCATAAAGCGATCCCATTCATCACTAGATTTCATTAAATAAATAGCTTCTAAGGCTTCTGGTCTACCGTTGATGAACTTAGCTTTTACCTCACGGGTGATGAGTTCTCCTTCTTCATCAATCAAGTACATCCCCGTGATGTCTTCAGTGGTATTTTGGTCTAATATCTTCGGATTGCTAAAGATAAATGTTGCTGTGGCAGTGTCACCACTACGCGATCGCGTCAAACGTACCTCTGGAATTACTTCTTCGTCAAGTCCCCTGGAAAACTGGATTTTCGCCATGATCAATGAATTTAAAGTTTTGTAATCATTAGTTTAATATTGTCTCATCATTTGGGGGGCATTGGGCATTGGGAATTGGGACTTAGGAGAGAGAAGCAAATTCAAAACTCTCTTTCCAATATCAAAGTCACTGGCCCATCATTTTCGATGCTGACTTGCATCATTGCGCCAAATTTGCCTGTTTCTACTGTTAAACCACTAGTTTTTAACTTAGCAACAAAGCTGTTATATAATTCCTCAGCTTGTGCAGGATTTGCTGAACGGTCAAAAGAAGGACGGCGACCTTTGCGACAGTCACCGTAGAGGGTAAATTGGCTGACTACCAATAACTCGCCTCCAATTTCTTGCACAGATTTTTGCCACCTGTCGCCGCCTTCTTCATCGGGAAACAACCTTAATTCTAAACATTTACGCGCCATCCAGTCGAGTTCTGCTTCGGTATCTGTGTCCGCAATACCGACGAGTAAATTTAATCCTCGTCCAATTTTGCCGATAATTTCACCGTTAACAGTTACCTGAGATGATTTGACTCGCTGGATAATTACACGCATATTAATAATTCAAAATTCACCCTGTGAGAAACCCGGTTTCTTTTGCAGCCGCGAGACCCGCGCGAAGCCAGAAACCGGGTTTCTTTTAGGTTATCTCACGAGAAACCCGGTTTCTTAAGGCCTCGCGAATGTTTCTTTATCAATGCCAATATCTTGAATCATTCCCATCAAAGTACCTTGTTTTATGTCTTTTCCAGAATGAATTGGCACGACAACTCGATTGCCTTGAACATTCTTGTAAATAGCATGACTACCCTTTTAACGATCAAGATAAAAACCTAATTTTTCAATAACTTTCACAAAATCTTTAGGTTTGACGCTAGGAAAATTACTCATATTAGAATACTTAATGGCTTAACAATTAAATCTTCTTTAGGGATAGGTTGATGATCAGCCATTAAACTTTCAAGCTATAATTCAATAGCTTCTGTAATATTATTGATGGCTTCTTCAAAAGTATCGCCTTGAGAATGACAACCTTTGAGAATAGGACAAAAGGCATGATATCCACCATCTGCTTCTTTTTCTAGAAGAACTGTATAGTTATAAACTTGCTTATTTTTGTTTTCCATATATTTTCACCTTTTTTAAAAGCTACTGATTTTTAGCTTAAACCCTTTTTATCCAAAAAGGGTTTAAGTAATTGATTTTACTCAGGGTTAGGCTGAGAGTAGAGGTTTGACTTGACCGAAACGGCGATCGCGTTTTTGATAATTTAATAAGGCTTGATGTAATGCTTCTTGATCAAAATCAGGCCAAAAAATATCGGTAAAATACATTTCTGTATAGGCCATTTGCCACAACAGAAAGTTACTTAATCGCATCTCTCCACTGGTGCGAATTAGTAAATCTGGGGCGGGGGTATCTGTTGTATAGAGATGTTGTTCTATGAGGTTTTCATTAACTGCGGCTGCGTTGATTTTGCCTTGTTCTACTAGTTCCGCTACTTGGCGACAGGCTCTAGTAATTTCGCTACGGCTGCCGTAGTTGACGGCAATTGTAAAGTGAATTGCTTGATTATTTTGTGTCTCTGTCATGGAATGTTCTATTTCTGTTTGCAGAGATGAGGGTAAGGCTGATAAGTCGCCAATGAAGGAAATTCTTACGCCTTCTTGGTGCATTTGGGCTAGTTCTCGGCGCAGTAGTCGCTCAAATAGGTGCATCAGGAAGTCTACTTCTTCTATGGGACGTTGCCAGTTTTCGGTGGAGAAGGCGTAGGCGGTGAGGGCTTTGATTCCCCAGTCTTTGCAGCAGCGTAGGAGTTGTTTGAGGGTTTTTGCTCCTTGGCGGTGTCCGGCTATGCGGGGTAGTCCTCGGCTGGTTGCCCATCTGCCGTTGCCGTCCATGATGATGGCTATGTGTTGGGGGATTTTTTGGGGGTCTAGGTCTGGGGGTAATATCATGGTTTTGGGCTTGGTGAATGGGTGGGTGGAAAGCTCGCGCAAAGGCGCAAAGGCGCAAAGAAGGGCGCGGAAGGTTATTCGAGGAGGTTTTGTAGGTATTGGGGGGTAAGGGTGTTGTGCCATTTCCAGAGGTGGTGCATGGTGTGGGTGAAGGTGAATATTAGGGTGGTTTTGTTGGTGGGTGTCCAGGTGTTCCAGTTGAGGGTGTTCATCATGCGGCGCAGGGTGCGGATGAGGTTGTTGCGTTGATAGGTTTGGGAACGGGTTTTGATGAGGGTTTTGGTGATGCGGATGAGTCCGGTGTCGGGGTATAGCCAAACTCCAAAGCCCCAAAATTTGGTCATGTGGTTGATTTCGTCTTTGGTGATTTCTTCTAGTACGTGTTGAAGTGTGCCGGTGGTGTGTGCCATTAGCCATAGGTAAAGGCAGGTTGCACCGTATTCTGTGGCTACTCGGTGTAAGCCGTGGCGATATAGGTCTTCGTGGGGGTTGTCTGTGGGGAGGTAGCCTCTAACTATGCGCTGTTTGGGGGTGATTTTTTCGCCGGTGAGTTGGGTGTAAATCTTCATTAGGGCGGGTGTGTGTTGGCGTTCTTCTTTTTCCCATAGGCCGATTTCTTGGAGTTCGCCATCTTCGTTGACTGTTCCACCAACAAAGCGCGCCATCTGGGGATGTAGTTTTTCTAAATATTGGCGGCTGGTTTGGGTGTAACCGCGAATGGGTGCTTCTGTATCCATTGCACCTATCAAGACGGATAAAAAGATTTCTGGTTCTATACCAATAATTTGATTGCGGTTGATGGTTTGCCAATCAATGGGTTTCCAGGGACGGGGTTGGGGGTTGGTAAATTGTGTAGGTAAATCTTGTAGGCGTTCGTGTAATTTTTCGCTCGATACGTAGTGATCAATTAGGGAGCGTAAACGATGTTGTCTTTGCCAGTAGTTAGGACTGGTATGGGTTTGACCTGCTAAATCTTCTATAAGTGGGCTGGTAGTATTCACCATGTTTTTTATACTTTTATCTCTACGCCCAATAGCCTAAGCGATCGCACTTTGGTTTGTCAGTCGGCTGAAGTCGGCAGTTTTATATGATGTAGTTGTCAAAGTCGGGGAAAAAGTCGGATTCATAGAATCTTATCCGAAAGTTGGGGTAAGGAGACTGTAGATTAATCTATGGTTGTCAACTCTCACTAGCCTTGTCACGGAATGAACGCTGAAGCAGCATTAGCATGGTTAGAAACGATAATTCCTACTCACACCGGGGAACGGTTGAGCGATTTGCAAAAAGTGATTCTTCAGCAGGTTTGGTTGGGTAGAAAGTATTTAGATATTGCCCATGCTTACGGCTGTACGGAAGGACACGTTAAGGATGTTGGCTCACATTTATGGAAGTTGCTTTCTCAGGTGTTGCGACAAAAGATTACTAAAAGTAATTGTCGCGCTACTTTGGAACGAGTTCTGAGAAAAACTACTGCTATCTCCAATGCTTTTGATTTAACCTCTCCCCCAACCCCTCTCCTACAAGGCGAGGGGAGTAATTTTCCCCCATTCCCTTGCAGGGAAGGGGGGTTAGGGGGGTTAGGTTTACCTGACTTTTCACGGGATCTGGAAAACCCCTCTCCAAACCTCTCCCCTGCAAGGAGAGAGGCTTTGATTGCTCCCCCTTCCCTGGTAGGGAAGGGGGCTGGGGGGTTAGGTTTGGCGTTGACTTTTCCACATGACGTGAAAAGTCAGTTAGGTTTACAAACTATTCCAACACGAGAAGATACTAATTTTATTGGACGACAAGACGCGATCGCTCACCTGAATACTTTGGTAAATCAAGGCGCGAAAGTAATTGTTATCCAGGGTGAGGGAGGGTTAGGTAAAACGACTCTCGCGCAGCAATATCTGCAAACTCAGGGTTTTGACTTGGTTTTAGAATTATTAATGGCAAAGGAAGCCCAAAATATCACTTCGGTGGAACGGGTGGTGGAGGAATGGTTGAAGCAAGATTTTGGGGAAGAACCAGGGGTAGAGTTTGGGGTAACATTGGGACGACTCAAACGCCAACTGCATAATAGACGCATTGGGGTGTTAATTGATAATCTTGAACCTGCATTAGATCAACAAGGACGCTTGATTTCTCCTCACCGCAGTTATGTAGAGTTGTTGCGGGTTTTGGCTGATGTGCGGGTGCAATCTGTGACTCTGATTACTAGCCGCGATCGCTTGTGTGAATCTGGGTTAAATATACATCATTATCGGCTGCCAAGTTTAGATGTGAGTGCATGGCAACAGTTTTTTAGTCATCGTGGGTTAACTATCGACTCACCCACCTTGCAACAAATACATCGTACCTATGGCGGTAATGCTAAAGCAATGGGTATTCTCTGCGGTGCAATTCAAGAAGATTTTGGCGGTGATTTAGCTTTATATTGGCAAGAAAATCACGCTGATCCTTTAGCAGCCACCGACTTAAAAAATTTAGCCGTAAGTCAAATCAATCGCCTGCAAAATCTCGATTCCCAAGCTTATCGCCTGCTTTGTCGTTTGGGATGTTACCGTTATCAAGACATACCCAAAATCCCATCGTCGGGACTATGTTGTTTACTTTGGGATGTTCCAAAAACTGAACATCTTCAAATCATCGCCTCTCTAAGAAATCGTTCTTTAATTGAGTGCGAACAGGGGGAATATTGGCTACATCCGGTAATTCGAGCCGAGGCGATCGCGCGTTTACGCATTAGTGATGAATGGGAAATTACCAACCACAAAGCCGCCGAATTTTGGACAGATAGCGTCACCCAGATAGCCACCTTTAAAGATGCTTTGCAAGCTCTAGAAGCATATTATCATTACATAGAAATTAACGCCTTTGAGTTAGCAGGTAAAGTTATTCTCAAAAGTCGAAATAATCAATGGCAACAGTTTTTACCTCTCGGTAGTACGCTGTATCGGATGGGTTTGATTCAGCCTATCTTGACGGCGATTAATCAAGTAGTCAACAATATTGAGCCTGACCAAAGTATTATTGAATTATACAATATTTTAGGTGATTTATATTGGATTACAGGGAAAATAAGTCAGGCGATCGCCTGCCAAGAAAAAACCATTAATTTAGCAACTCAAGCCCTCAAATCCCTTGTTCCTCAACCAGAAAATAAACATCAAGTCTACTATCTCAGAATGTTAGAAGTAGATTCACTTTTAAGCATCGGTCTTTATAAAATAGATTTATGGGAATTAGAAGAAGCTGCACAATTATTCCAACAAGTAATTTACCTAGCACAAAATACCGACCATCATCGCTGGGCAGAAAAAGCTTCTGTTTGTTTAGCTTTAGTCAATTCCTATTTAGGTTTATATGATTCTTCCCAGGCGTTGGCAGATGTAGCTTATCAAAATATTACCAACGAAAAACTTGTGAAAACTGGCAGATTAGCTTATTTCATGCAAATCCTAGGTCAAACATATATTAATCTGGGTGATTTTACCAGAGCTACAGAAATGTTTGAGCAAGCATTGACCTTTGCCGAAGCCAGTCATTATATGCAAGTAAAAGCCAAAACTTTGAATAGTTTAGCCGAAATTTATCGCCAACACCAAGATTATCAATTAGCCCTAACTCATCATCAAGAAGCTATCGAACTGTTAGAAAAAATTGGTGCTAAATGTGACCTAGCCGAAGCATATTTCCAATTAAGTTTAACTTATGACAAGATATCATTTTTTGACAAAAATGAAATAAATTGTATCAAAGCGATTCAATTATTTACTGAAATTAAAGCTCCCAAGCAAGTGGCTAAAATTTCACAGTCCACATACTCCCTGACAATCGGCAAAACTTAAGGCTTTGGTGTCCAGAAAATGAATAATTTATTTTTTCGCAGTGCCTAAACAGAATTAACTAGCCGTCATGAACTGGGTACACCAAAACACATCAAAAAGTCTTTCCATTACACCCCTACACCCCTTTTTCAAGCTAGAACAGTGTAAATAATTAAAGGTTTGTGAGAGGACTAAAGGACTAAAGTCCTTACTACGAACTAAATGCAATTTTTTTACATTACTTTACATAGTTTGATTTTTTCAAGTCGTTCTACTTATCCGTATAATTATTGTTTTCAAGCAAATATAAAAAGGCTAGATTTGAGAAAACAATGTGTATTAAGCTACTTAAATTATGCAGCTTAATAGACAATTTGAAACTACAATAATACAATGAAATATTTTCACAAATTTATTTCTGCTATTTCCTTAATTTCGCTTTCTGCAATTGTGTTAAATTTTCCGCATACTGTGTTAGCGAATAGCTCAATGTCAATCAACTCTAACAATAGAGTACAAAAAAACCTGATAGCGCAACAACAAATTTGTAGTGTAGTCAACATTCAATCAGGTCAATTAGCTTTGCGGTTTTCTCCCAATGGAGCATCAAGAGCAGGGTTGAATAATGGCAATACTTTAGCTGTTCTGAAAACGGGTAGTGTACCTTGGGCGTATGTGCGTGTACTTAATGGCCCAAATAGTAGAATAAATGGTTTGAAAGGTTGGGTAAATGCTCAATATCTATCTTGTGGTGAAATCAGCCAGGTTAATCAATCTCCGCAAGTTTTTTGTGATGTAGTTAATATTAGAACAGGTCAGCTAGCTCTGCGCTATTCTCCTAATGGGAAGTCAAGAGCCGGTCTGAATAATGGTAATACTGTTAAATGGCTGAGAAAGGGTCAAGGACATTGGGTTTATGTGCGTGTTTTAGAAGGGCCAAACTTTGCTGTGAATGGCTTGGAAGGTTGGGTAAATTACAATTATCTATCTTGTTATGATGATTTTTAGTTTGGGTTTATGCAGGAACTTTTCTATCAATTTTCCATGAAAGTTCCTGAAGAAAATTAATATTTGAAGACGCGATTTCTCGCGTCTCTAAAAAGGTACAAATTACGAATTTGTATAAGACTAGGTTTTTTGTTTCACACAACGTGTATTTTTACTGGCTTCTTGACAATCTTCAAAATAAATTTTCTTATCAATAATTGCTTGTTTAACTGTTAGTGAATCTTGCTGAACCCTTGTCGGCACAACTGCGCCAAATTTACCCAAAGACAAAATATCCGGTCTTTCTAATCCGATTTTATATACTTGTCCTTGAATTTGTTTTTGTTGTGCTAATTCTGCTAAATAAGCTATGGCAATATCTAATCTTTTCACGGCACTAGTTAACACTGCTTTTGGTGCAACATCTAACTGATCTTTTGTGTTACCAAAAGCATAAACGCCTTTATCACTAGCGGCTTGTAAAACTGCCGGGGAAGCACTATCTAACCATTGATAAATCACATCATTACCAGTAGAAATTAAAGCTAGTGTTGCTTCTTTCGCTTTCGCTACATCATTCCAATCCCCTGTAAATGTAGAAGTAATTTGAATATTAGGTTTAATAGATTTTGCACCTAATTCAAAACCTCTTAATTCTTCTTGAGTAGCAGGAAATTCCTGTCCAGCGATGTAGGCTAACTTATTAGATTTAGTCATAGCTGCGCCAATAGCACCGCAGAGATAACTACCTTGTAAATGATCTATTCGCAAGGATGCGATATTTTCACCTTTGAGATTACCATTCACACCGACAAAAAAAGTATTAGGAAATTGAGCGGCGATTTGTTCAATAGCAGCATCAAATTGTCCACCGTGGGCGAATATCAAATTATAACCTTTACGAGCAAAATCTGATAAAGCTTCGGTTTGATCTGCTTGGGCGACTTGTTCCACATATGCAATTTCCGCACCCAACTTTTGTTTAGCGAGATTTACCCCTTCATAGCCAGACTGATTCCAAGCTTTATCAGTGATGACTCCAGGAAGTGCGATCGCTATTTTAAAGCCTCCTGTGCCACTATTTGCTTTTGGGGTTGTTGTTGACTGGCTGCAAGCCTTTAACAACAGACTGCTAGCAATGGTAGCTGAACTATACAAGACAAATTGACGGCGATTAAAATTGAGCTTTATCATACTTACCTGAGAATTATGATTTTTAATGCAACATTTTAGCCTTGCCATGCCAGTAGGGTGTGTTAGCAGCGAGAGTACAACACCTAGCACCAAGGGCTGTGGTGCGTTACCACACATACTTAGATTTTTTCAGAAATCAAATACTAGCTCAGTTACTTCAAAAGTGCTATAAATGCTAACTGTGATTAAAAAAGGGCAATTTTTAGCTAGTGCTAACTTCTAAAAAATTACTCTTTCCCTCGTCTACCTTGTCTACCTTGTCTCCTACCTCAAACTAAAAATCTTATGAATACATCCAAAACAGTACAACAATTAACAGCACAATGGATTACACCCGAGAACTTTCAACGTTATGGACAAGTAATTTTTCCCAGCAGTGACGGTAAAGCATTTGATGCTGAAGATGCTCAACTAAATTTAGAAAATGGTACGCCACGTTTTTATATTATGCGATTGCACAGACGAGGCAGAAAGTTTCATAAAATCACTCGTCATGTGCAATGCACTCAATGTTTAGGTTCTTTAGAGGGTAAAGACTGGTTAATTGCTGTTTGTCCTCCTCATAATGAATTGAATGAACCAGTATTATCAGAAATTTCTGCTTTCCGCATTCCAGGAAGTTGTTTTATTAAATTAAATGAGGGAACTTGGCACGCCGGGCCATATTTTGATCATGAGTTTGTAGATTTTTATAATCTAGAATTGGCTGATACAAATGTTGTAGATCATTTTACCCATGATTTTTTAAACACCCATAATTTAGAAATGGAAATGGTTTAATTACAATTTGTTAGGTTGGTCAAATACTCTCTTATATTTGGCTGAAGCCTACTAATATTCGCCTTCCTAATTGATTAAATATTTCCTTTACTAAACGCTTGAGTTCTGGACGTAAATACAGTTGAGATAACTCTTGGATGGAAAGAAAGTTTAGATGGTTAACCTGTGAAAATTTACTGATAAACTGCTGGATAACATCGAGAACTTTCATTAATCTCATCGTGGAAGGTAAAGGAGTGATGATTGCAAGACTCCAACTCATCATCTCTTGTAAACTGTTTTTTGACATAGATTCTAGATTAGTTACAACTTCATTAACTAGAACAGAACGTAATGGCTTTCCTTGAGGAGAATAGAGGAACTCTAACATTCGTTCTGATGTCAAATAGGGGTTGAAATCCTCACTTTGATAAATATTATCTAGTAAATCTGAGACTAGCTCCCATTGGATAGTCTTGTTACTTAAGCAGAAATTTTTCAAAGCCTCCCATAATATTGGTGATTTATTCGTTAATACCCATTGTGCAATATAGGGATAACCAACTTTGTAAGCCTGAAAATCAGGATTAAATTTCAGAGCGATTCCTTCTATAGTTGCAAAGCAGCGAAAAACCAAGACGTAGAATTTAGGAATTTGCCAAGAATATTCGTAAACTAAACCTAATAACTTCTCAAAAATTTGCTTGAAGCCAAATTCAGCGATACTCGTCTCACGAATATTGGCAAACATTTTCTCCAGTTTGGGAATTAATGGAACTAAATCAGTGTCTGGAGGAAGAAATCCCAATGAAACCAAGTCTTGGGCAAGGGCTGGAAAGTCACCAGCGATTAGATGTAAAAAGAAGACAATTAACAAATCTCGCGTCTTTGGTTCAACTTCGCTCATCATGCCAAAGTCCAGATAAGCTAATTTCCCGTCTGGGGTAACTAATATATTCCCAGGGTGAGGATCGGCATGGAAAAAGCCACCTTTGAGGAGTTGTTGTAAAGAAAATTTAAATTCTAAAGCAATAACATCATTAGGCTTTAATCCTCCTTGTCCTTGACTCACCTCATTGGAGGTGATTTTTGCACCATTAACCCACTCCATTGTGAGGACTCGGCTGGTGGTGTAAAGTTTGTGGATACGTGGTACAAGAATATGAGGCAAATTCCCGTAAAGTTTGGCAAATTTCTGAGCGTTGGCAGCTTCTTGCACATAGTCCATCTCTTTAAAGATCGTACTGGCAAGTTCATCAGTTAAAGCTCTGATGTTGGTGTGAATGAAGGGAACATTTTTTTGTACCCAAGCTGCTAATTGCTGCAATAAATAGATATCTAGACGCAGAGTTTCGATGATTCCGGGACGTTGTACCTTGACAGCAACGATTTCACCTGTGTGAAGTTTGCCCTTGTAAACTTGTCCTAAAGAAGCAGCCGCTACAGGTTGGGGATTGAGTTCAGCATAGATTTCGTCATAGGAAGATCCCAGTTCTTCTTCTATGACTTTATAAGCTTGCTCATTAGGAAAGGGGGGCAATTTGTCTTGCAGATTGCCTAGTTCGTCTACATACACAGGTGGGATAATATCAGGACGACAAGAAAGGACTTGTCCTAATTTGATGAATGTTGGCCCTAACTTAATCAGCTTCTGGACTAACATTTTGGCTCGTAGCTGCTGATTACGTTGTAACCGTCTGGTTAGCCAGTCCCATCCCAGGAAAATAGCGAAGGATAAAGACGAAATTAAAATACTAAACCGACGTGTCCAAACTTTTCTCGGTTGCTGGCTATAGTTGGCTATAGCGGTAAAATCATTTGGTAATGGTACTGAAGTATCTTGCATATTTATGTATATAATTCATATTTGTTAAATAGTATAAGGTAACAAATAAGGCAATTCATCATTAAGATATAATCTTTTAACTAGCGACAGATGAACCCTTGTTTTTGTTCGTTAACAGTATTCAAACTGTTAATATTTTGACAAATATTGAAGTTACTAATTTCTTACCAGGACTTACAATCAATGGTTGGTGCGTGACGCTATAAGTCTCATGACTACGTTTAAATACTTTGGCAGCGTCACGCACCCTACATCTACATCAAAAATATGCCAGTTGTGTAACTCCTACTTAGGATTTATTGTTCTTCTCTGTTCCTCACGCAACAGTTCCAGCAGAAATGGACTGACAATATCCTTAACGGGACGAGTCAACTGCTCCCAAAATCGTTTCTGCTCCTTCAATAATTCCAGATAAGTTTGGGGACTGTGGGGAAAGGGAATTGTAAATGGGATTGAGAAGAGTCCGGGAATAGTGAAAGACGCGCTTTGACCACCGACTCCCACAACTGTAATAGGTTCGCCGCCATTACCATACTTACCCAGGAAAAGATTGCCTAATTTGAATCCTTCAGGAGCGATCGCAGAAACCGGGAAAGGAGGATCATAAGGATATGTAGGAACTACATCCAAAACATTTTCGATGCGGTAACTGAGTTCTTCTCCGATTTGCTGGTTGTAGAAATCGATAAATTGTTGATTACCAATTTTCGGTGATGCGATCGCATAAACTTTAATCTGCAATCCCCCAGATGAAGCAGCACCAAACCAACGCCGCAAGGCTAAACCCACAACTTGGCTCAAGGCTGCACCCAAACTAAAACCAGTTACCCACACCTGTATCGATTCAGTTAACGGTGATAACTCCGATAAAAGCTGCTCCTCTAAAAATTGTAAAATCTGCTCCAGTTCTTCATCATCATCAACTTCACCATCAGTAATCACTTTCTCAATTAAATCTTCAGCTTTTTGAGCAAACTCCACTCCTAGTCTGACTCCTCCTGCACCAGCCAAAGCATTAATACAGGCAAATTTTCTTATGGGAGTTAACTGATGCAGCCGCCGGAAATCTGACGGTTTTAATTCACCTCGCAATGTCTTGAAGAAATATTGAATTTCATCAGCCACTGACTCAAAAGCCAGATTAATTCCTTGTACAATTTTGGCAAATTGGATAGACAAAGGCCCATAATCAACCAGTTTCCAATCAAGATCAGAAATTATATTATCCAAGTTGACGACACTATCTGTATAACCAAATGATGTGCCTCGTAAGGAAACCACATACTGATGGGCATCTGGCGATTCTGTAGTTTTGAGAATTAGTCCCCGAATGTTAGTGTTATCATTACGGATCGTGTGAACTAATTGCCATCCCTGATTTTTATAAATAGCCTTGTAAATTTCCCTTAAATCTAAATCATCAATACTGTCATCGTCATACTCAAAAAAATCAAAGGCATATTTAGAAAAAGTTGTCATCAAGATCGCTTCATCAAAACTAAACCCCTTGCGAAACTTCAATTTTGTTTGAGGAATTTGTACTGCTTTTCTAGCTTTATCTTGTTGATTTTCAGGAGTCACTATCGATTCAGTAGTTGCTTCTGATTCACTAGCTGGTTGACTTTCAGGAGTAACTATCGATTCAGTATTTAGTTCTGATTCATTGGGTTGTTCATTTTCAGGAGTAACTATCGATTCAGTATTTAGTTCTGATTCATTGGGTTGTTCATTTTCAGGAGTAACTATCGATTCAGTAGTTGCTTCTGATTCATTGGGTTGTTCATTTTCAGGTATAGATGTTTCAGTTCCTACTTGAGCATTTCCTTTAACTGTTAATGAATAAGTCCGATTTGTGGAGTTTGTAAACGCTGTAGAGTTTGCACCTGAACCTGTAAATAATACAGTTCCACTCAAGTTACCAATTGCCCAAGCCGCACTTTGTTCTTTAAAGAAACTCACACATCCTGCTTGGGGATAATACATCCCTATAAAGTCACCTTTGTTAACTTTAATAGGCGCAGAGATAGAAAATTTATTTAAACCAATCACAGGGGTTTCAAGTTGACTATTCCCAACAACTGACCAGCTATCTGCCTCTTTTCTATAGATCATTAATTGTACAGGTAGGGTATTTTCTGCCCAAATTTCCCACTCTGTTAATTCACCATTATCATTGATTGGATTGTTTGTATCTACTAAGTAAAAATTAGTAGCTGAATCTGCAATGTTATATTTGGTAGGAGTATTACCACCTGTAATTATATTATTCTCCACTTCACTAGAGATTACTGCTTGAATTGGTACTTCTTCTTCCTGCCAAACTGCACCCTTAATTGTGCCGTTATTGCCTTTACCTGTCTTGTCACTAACGATATTACCCGAACCTTCATTCAAGGGTAAATAAAGAACTAAACCATCCTCCTCTCCAGTTAGACGCTGATTCATGTGTGTCTGAATTTCTGACCCTGTTAGGGCTTTATTCCACACACTAACTTCC
This sequence comes from Aliinostoc maniaoense, assembly GCF_058172895.1. Classification (NCBI taxonomy): domain Bacteria; kingdom Bacillati; phylum Cyanobacteriota; class Cyanophyceae; order Nostocales; family Nodulariaceae; genus Aliinostoc; species Aliinostoc maniaoense. The sequence continues at coordinate 2,639,157 of NZ_CP187952.1, forward strand.
ACAATTTGACCAGAATAAAAATAGTTCGGATTTCCTTCAGTAGTACCAGCAGCAATTCGCAAAGGACATTGTTTATTAAGTACGTAAGCTACATTTTTGCTAGAAACTTCTGTACCATCGACATAAAGTTTCAGTTGTTTGCCATCAAAAGTACTTGCTATGTGAGTCCAGGTGTTGAGAACTACAGGAACATTATTATTAATAACTTCCCAATCATTCCCATTACCTACCCAGGCTTGCCATTTATTATTATCTCCTGCGTAGATAAGATAACCTTTTAAATGATCACGGGAGGTAATCACAGAGCGGAATTTTCCTTCTCCTCCGGTAACTTTTACCCAGCAGGAAACAGTAAAAAAGTCGGGATTAAGTGACTGGTTATAAGGAATTTCTACATAATCATCGTTACCATCAAACGTTAATACCGATTCCATATTTTTGGACATTTGACTACTATTGGTATTTAATTGAATTGGTACTTCTTCTTCCTGCCAAATAGCACCGTTAATGATGCCATGATTAGCATTAGTAGTTTGATCATTACTATCCCCATTTAAAGGATAATAACCTACTAAACCAGCTTCATTTCCTGTGAGACGGCAATTCATATTTTGCTGAATTTCTTCTGGAGTTCGAGCAATATTCCAAATCCGAAATTCCGCTAAACAGCCTTTCCAATAGTAATAACCTTCAGCAAAAGCACCAATAATAAATTTTTCAATTCCAGCTAAAGATTTCTTTTGTTCTTCCCCTTGATGCCAAACTTCTCCCTGGCGATAAATTAACATCTTTCCGGCGGTAACATCTTTGATAAAAGCCCAATGCGTCCAGGTATTATATTCTTTGCTTTTAACTACTTTGTTAATCCGATCATAACTACCATTTTCATCCCCAGCATCCCAATATATCTGTCCACCCCAAGGTAAATGCACATTTGCCAGACGATTTCCTTGACTATTACAGGCATTAAAAATGCTAGTTGTTTGTTTGAGAGTGTTTTCTGTTTTTGCCCAAAATTCAATAGTGATGGACTGATTAATGCTAGGAAACCCTTTAGGGAGGATCATATTATCATCTGTGCCGTCAAATGATAATACAGATTGCATGGAAATCGGATTATTTGACATAAGGCTCATTACCTAGGGCTTTCTGAACAACTCTAGAAGTGTAATAATTCCCAAAATAGGGGATAAATTAAATTTTTTCTAGTTCGTAGTAAGAATTTTAGTTCTCAAATCCTTACTACAAACCTGGAATTATTTACACAATTCTATTTACTTGACGATAGTGATATCTTCATCATTCTTGACACTGCTGGAATTTGCATCTTTTTCTTTATCTTCATTGAGCAGGTCAATCATAAACGGACTAAAAATATCCTTCACGGGACGAGCTAGCTGATGCCAGAATAGTTTCTGATCCTCCAATAATTTAATATAAGTTTCCGGGCTATGGGGAAAGGGAACGCTAAAGGGGATACTGAACAAGCCGCCAAAGGAGACAGATCCGCTTTGACCTCCCAGTCCGGTAACTGTAATCGCCTCGCCACCATTAGCAAACTTGCCGAGGAAAAGATTGCCAACCCGTAATCCTTCCGGTGCGATCGCAGAGATGGGGAAGGGAGGATCTATGGGGATAGTGGGAATAGCATCCAAGGTATTTTCGATGCGGTAGCTTAGTTCTGCTCCCATTTGCTCGTTGTAGTAATCGACAAATTCTTGATTACCAATTTTACAAGCGGCAACAGCATAAACTTTGATCTGCAATCCCCCGGATGAAGCAGAACCAAACCAGCGTCGCAAAGCTAAACCAGCCAATTGACACAAAGAACCGCCTAAACTGTGGCCTGTTGTCCAGACCTCTATAGTTTCATTTAACGATGTCAGCTTGGATAAAAGTTCCTCCTCCAAAAAGGTCATAACTTTTTCCATTTCTTCATCGTCATCAATTTCACCGTCGATAAAGATTTGATGAACTAAATCTTGAGCCTGTTCCCCAAACTCTTTTCCTAGTCGGATTTCTCCTGCATCAGCCAAAGCCGTCAGACAAGCAAATTTTCGCAGGGGAGGTAAGTTATGCAGTCGCCGAAAATCAGAGGGTTTTAACTCGCCGCGCAGAGTCTTAAAGAAGAATTGAAGTTCATCAGCAACAGACTCAAAGGCCAAATGAAACCCACGTACAACTTTTGCCCGTTGGACAGTCAAAGCACCATAATCAACTAGTTTCCAATCGATATCAGAAGCTACATTGTTCAAGTCAACCGCACCATCATCCATACCAGCTGAACCTCGTAAGGCAACTGTGTACTGATGACTATTTGGTGTTTGGGTATTTTTGAGCAGTAGCCCCCGAACGTTGGAGTCGTCGTTACGAATGCAGTGAACTAACTCCCATCCTTGATTGCGATAAAGAGCTTTGTAAACTGTCTTAATTTCTACATCATCAACACTACCATCATCATACTGAAAAACATCGTAGGAATACTTAGACAGTGTGGTCATGAGGATGGCTTCATCAAAACTAAAGCCTTTACGCAACTTCATCGGTGTACTCATGGTTAAGTCTCCAAATTTCATTACATGAGAATTGGGTATAAACTAGGACTTCACTAGTCAATTCTAGTCATAATCTCAATGAGATTGTGTATTTCCCAGAGAATCAAGGTATCTTCTCAGGATTTTGGCGATCGCAGACGCGTGGGGATGTCGAAGTAAGTTGAGATGATTACCAGGTACATCATGTACATCGACACCACCTTTTACCAAGTCACGCCAACCCCAAGTTTCATCTTGATCTAACTGGATATCGCTGGTTTTCAAAAGGACTATCTTGCCATCATAAGCTGGTGCTGTGTAACGATACAAAGCTGCAACATTACCAAACACCATCTGCCATAGACGAATCGTGACACGAATTTGCTCTTTTCGAGTCATCGACTGGGTATCTTTACTCGCAACCCGAATCTTTTCAGAACGATGTCCCAAAGATGAGAGCATCCGTTTGATTATACCTTGACTTTCATGATTGCTTGCGGATGGTTGCAAAGATAAGGGTTCTCTCACCCTAATTAGTGCCAGGTAATCATAGACCCAAGGTAAGTTATCTTGGAAACTAACTAATAAACCAGCTATTCTCCCCAAATCCCTAGCTTTGTAGCCGGTTTTCAAATCAGGGGGAATATCAATCATGACTAATAACTCTACTTCCTGATTCACTTGTTGGAGTCGAACAGCCATTTCATAGGCAACGTAAGCACCTAATGACCAACCTGATAGTAAGTATGGGCCTTCAGGCTGAACTGCACGGATGGCTTCCAGGTAATGAGCAGCCATGTCTTCCACTCGCTTTAAAGGCTGTTGATCTCCCGTTAATCCTGGTGATTGTATCCCATACACAGGGTGATCAGAACCCAGTTGATAGGCTACAGGGTAATAGGGAAAGACAAAACTAGCCATCGGGTGAATCCAGAAGAAAGGCCGCTTGCTACCACCTGGTTTAATAGGAACTAAACAAGGATAAGCTTGGAGAGCTTCTTCTATATGCTGATTATTTGCCGTTGCTTGTGATGATACATCCGGCTTGGCAATCACTTCGGCTAGTTCGGCAATGGTGGAAGACTGGAACAGCACCCACACCGGCAGATCAGATCCAAAAGTCTCTTGTATCTGAGACACGATTTGCGCTGCTAGTACCGAATGACCACCTAATTCAAAGAAGTTATCATGAATACCGATTTTTTCCAGCCCCAGGACATTTTGAAAGATGTCAGCTAACTGGCGTTCAATCTGATTGCGTGGTGCTGTTTGTTCACTAACCTTGAATCCTGTGTAAGTATAGGTTAACTGTGTTATGTCAACTTCCCCCGCATCTGTCAAAGGCATTTCATCGAGTTGCACAAAATGACAGTGGGTTAAAGTCCCGAAGCGATCGGCTATACTACTTTGATGCCATGACTCTATCGATAATTCCCGATTCTTAGCTGTGAATAAAGCTGTTAATTGTTGTAAACTTTGGCAGTCTAAGGTAAATCGCTGAATATGGGACTTGCCTGCATCTAATCCGATGAAAAGATTGCTACAACGATGAGCTAAAGCTATTAACAAAGAATCCATCCCTTGAGAGGGTGAAATAGCACAGTAGCCTTTTGCTTGACTGAGTTCTTTCATGGGATAGCCACGACTCATTCCCGTTTCGTCCCACATACTCCAACTCAAGCAATAGCTTTCCCAGGAACTATGTTGTTTTTGATACGCGCTAAAAGCTTCTTGGAAACTATTCGCGGCTGCATAAGCTGCCACACCTGTGCCTCCAAAGAAACTATTAACTGAGGAAAAGTGTAGGAAGAAACCATGATTTTGGTGTTGCAGCAGGTGATGTAGTACCCAAGTTCCTATCACCTTCTGTTGCAATTTGGCTGTTAAGTTTTCTGGGGTTGTAGATACTATTAATTCCTCCTCAAGAACTCCCGCTAGATGAATTACGCCATCAATTTGGGTTTCCCACTGGTATGATACTAACTCTAGCGTCTGTTGCATCTCGGTGACATTGCAGATATCAACAGCTTGATAGAGAACCGAACCGGGAAGTTGTCTTAACTGTTGATAAGCTTGAATCTTGAGTGAGAGTTGATCTTCACCACCTTGATAATTATGCCAAGTGCTTTCATCTGGTAAAGGTGTGCGCCCAATTAACAACAAACGAGCTTGGTAATGTTCTAATAAATACCTAGCAACTTTAACGCCAATACCGCCTAGTCCACCGGTGATGATATAGACTCCACCCTTTATAAATGACAGTGGTTGCTGTGGTTGTTGACTAAAATCTGTCTTTTGCAGATGAGGAACTAAGCGTTGCCCCTTTCTGTAAGCGACTTCAGGATCTGAAGTTAAGGCAGAAAACTCCGCTAGTAAATGAGTTCTATTAATTTCCAGTGCCGCCACGGGTAAATCAATATGACGACATTCCAACCAAGGTATTTCTTGGGGAATGGTTCTGAGGAAACCTAAAACTGTGGCTTTGTGATAGGCGATCGCATCAGTTGCTAAAATAGATTGACTGTCACTCGCTACAAATAACAACTGTACAGGCTCTTTTGTTTCATGCCCCTGCTCTAGTGCTTTCACTAAAAACAGTAAGCTGTAAAGTCCTAGTTGTTGACTATCTTGGAGAGCTTCCAGGTTAGAAATACCATCTTGATAGATTTGATAATTCCACAGATGGAAAATATGACCGATGGTATAATTGTGATTTCTTAATGCTTGAATTAACAGTTGATAATCTTCCTCATAGGCAGGATTAATTACATAATATTCACTGCTAATTTGAGCAAAACTATTTCCTGCCTCAACTTTAATGCAAGCATAACCTTGAGCTTTCAGTCTTTGACAAACTGATTCTCCTAACTCTAACTGATCAACAAAGACTATTACCGCTTGTTTAACCGTGGAAATCGGATTAATTCGCGCCTGTTTCTCACACCAAACTTTCTGATAAAACCAATCAGGAATCGTATTCTTGCCTAATTGAATTTCAATCTCTGCAATTACTGAATTAAAATCACCAGCCTCTAGTTTTTTTCTCAATTGAGAACGCTGAATTTTACCACTAGTAGTCTTAGGAAATTCCTGGCGATGCACAGGAATGACATAATAAGGGCTAATTCCTAACTGAGAACTAACTTGTTTTTTAATGCTCTGAATTACTTCCAAGTCAAGTTGAGAGGTTGCTTGTTCAGGTGAAAAGAAAATTGCTAATCCTTCAGTTCCAGTTTGTGGATTTGAGAAGGCACAAGCACCTGCATAAGTAGGAGCTACACCTGCAATGCCATTGACAATATCTTCAATTTCATAGCAGTAATAATTCGCTCCGTTAATGATGATGACTTCTTTCTCTCGTCCAGTCAAAACCAGATGACCATTGAGAATAAATCCTAAGTCTCCTGAATTAAACCAACCGTCTCCCACAAAGGCTTCTGCATTAGCTTTGGTATTATTTAAATAACCTGGCGTAACTACTTTTCCTTTAATTTGTAAACGCCCAATTACACCTTCTGGTAATAGGGAATTTTCGCTATCAGTGATGCGAATTTGTACTCCGGGAACTGGTAAACCCAAGTCAGTAAACTCAATTGCATCTACGCTAGAATCTGTTGTTTGTTCTAACAAACCACCAACCGAAGATTTTTTAATCCGATAGATATCAGTTTCCTGGTTAAACTGATTTTGATAAGTCATGCAAGTACAAACTTCCGCCATACCAAATGCCGGTTGCATAACTTGAGAAGAAATACCAAAAGGCGCAACGCTAGATAAAAATTCTCGGACAACTCTAGGGGTGACTTGTTCCCCGGCATTCATCAAGAATTTAACTGAGGAAAGATTCCAATTTTTACCCGAATTTTTTGCCAGTGCTTCACTAATTAACTTAAATCCAAAGTTAGGACACCAACTGTGAGAAACTCGATACTCCTCTATCAAATCTAACCATTTTAAGGGGTTAGCTAAGATAACTCCTGTCTCTACTTCAACTTGTTGGCAACCCAAATATACATCTTTGAAGTGACAAGTTAAGATAGGCACAACATGATCAACAGGCAACCAATTCAGGCTAATATCTTCATTCCCATATTCATTGAATTGTTTAGCTGCATGGATATGGGCAATAATCCCTTGATGAGTTTCTTGAATACACTTAGGAACTCCGGTACTACCAGAAGTTAGTTGTAAGAAAGCTACTTCATCAGGACGACTGGGATACAATTTTGATGTCGCTGAATAATTTCTTAACTCTCCTACAGAACAGATTTTTAATTCTGGTATGTTGAACAAAGAACGCAGATTTTCCAGAGGTTCAACCAAAGCATCACTTGCTAAAATACAAGGATGTTCTAGCAATTCCCATGTATTATATAGCTTATTGACAACGGCATTTTTCTCTGTGTAAGTCGGAGCTACCGCTACAGTTACAGGTTGAATCCCTCCGAGAATACAACCCCATAAGGTGGGAAAATAATCTCGCAGTGATGCAATTTGCAAAATAACTCGTTGTCCTGGTTGCAACCCTTGATTTCGCAAACCGTTAAGAATGCGTTTAGCCTCATCTAAGAGGCTAGGGTATGTTTGCAATTGCTTTTCACCTTTTGCAGAGATGTAAGTAATACCTTGGTCTTTGCATCGAGTTGCAGTTTCAATTAATGCTGCGGTTAAAGTCTTGGGAGCATCTTCTGGAATGTGCAGAACACCACCATCGCTAAGTGCGGGTGTTGTCAATGGTGGTTTTTCCGTAGGAATAAGACCAACAATAGAAGCTGTTTCTGCAATTGGTAAAGAAATTGCTGTGTTATTTGTTCCTGGTGGTAGTAATTTTCCTAAGTGCAGTGGTGGGGGTGACGTTGTTTGACGTGGACTAGCAATAACTACGGCTTGCTCAATTTCGGGATGGCTGTTTAATTGTTGCTGCCATTTATCTAGAAGTTTGGTATCAATTACTTCTAAAGCCGTCAAAACCTGCTCATCAATTTGGCCTGTTGGTGTTAACGGTAAACTTGATACTTGCACATAGGCAACTGGCAACATATAATCAGGCAACTTAGCCTGTAAGTTAGCAGTGATAGACTCGCTTGATAAAGATTTTGAGCTAACTACATAAGCAACGAGTTTACCCTCCCGTGCTAGAACATAACAATCTTGTATACCAGAAATTGCTAGTAACTCCTGTTCTATCCTTTGGAAATTGATCCGGTATCCACTAATCCAGGCTTGTCTATGTGTTAATCCTAATACCTCTAAAGATCCATCTCGACGTAGACGACCCCATGTTTGAGTTCTGAGTAAACTGCCTAATAAGGGGTGTTCTAAAACTTCAGTTGCAGTTTGTTGCGGCTGCAAGTGATTTTTGTTGCTAATATAAATCTCGCCTTCAACACCAAAAGGCAGCAATTTTCCATGTTGATCTAATACATAAATTGCTGAATTATCTGCCCATTCAGGAGAAATAAATCTATTATTTTGCGCCTTGATAGTAGGGTCTTGACAGAGTATTAATATCTGCTGTTGTTCAGTTTCAGATAAAAGCGGCAGTTGACTAATTTTTTGCTGTGGATTGGCTACAATTGCTGCTAATAAATTTTGGAAATGACTTGCCATTTGGGCAATAGTCCGTTCATCAAATAAGTCTGTGTTATACCTGAAAAACCCGACTAAATCCCCATTTCCTTCTGCCATCATCAAGTCTAGATCAAACTGCCCCTCCATCTGGGTCATTTCGTAAGGTTTGAGTTTAAATCCTTCTCGATCTACTTCACCACCTAATAATAATTGTTGACTATATTCAAACTGCCGTAAGTTTTGCAAAATAAAGTTAAATAAAGCCTGGAAGATAGGCGAACGGCTAGGATCACGCTTTGATTGTAATCTCTCTACCAGTAAAGCAAAGGGAAAATCTTGATGTGCTAATGCTTCGGATACTGTTTGACGAGTTTGGGAGAGAAATTCCTGAAAACTAGGACTCTCTGAAAAATTCACCCGCATCACCACAGGATCAACAAAGTAGCCAACTAGTGGCATAAATTCAGATTTAGTTCTACCGGCAGTGGGAACACCGACTAAAATATCTTCCTGTCCGGTGTAACGATATAAAAGAATCTGAAATGCCGCTAGCAGAACCATAGATTGAGTTGCACTTTGGGTTTGAGCTAGCTGCTTGAGTTGTTCTGTCAGCTTTGGAGATAGTTGGAATTTATGAGAAGCACCGTTATAGGTTTGTATGGGTGGTCTTGGCCTATCTGTGGGTAAGTTGAGTACAGGTAACTCTCCTGATAGTTTTTTTTGCCAGTACTGCCAAAGTTTCTCTCCCTCATCACTGGTTAGTAATTTTCTTTGCCAACGTACGTAATCAATGTAGGAGTGCTTGAGAGGTGTGAGGTTTGGCTGAACCCCTGACTCTAGAGCAGGATAGAGCGTGATGATCTCCTCCATGAGTAATGGCAGACACCAAGCATCAATTACAATATGATGTACTGTCAGCAATAAAATATGTTCTTGCTCAGACTTAGTGAATAAATTCACCCGCATTACCGACCCATTTTGAAGGTCAAATGGTTTCTGAGACGTTTGAAAAACTCTCTCATCAAGTTCCGCCTCGCTCCAAGTGGAAGCATTTATTTGCTGAAAGTTTGGTGACAGGGTTTGATTAATCTTTTGAACTGGCTTATTACCTTGTTTGGGAAAATTACTACGCAGTTGCGGATGACGTTCCATGAGAGTTTGGAAAGTCTTTTGCAAAGTCGTAACATTCACAGAGGAACAGATACGACAGGTCAATGCTACGTTATAAAATCCACTCTCAGGTGCTAGTTGCCACAAAAACCACATGGCTTGTTGACCATAGGAGAGGGGATAAACATTTAAAATATCTGGAGAATCATGCAGGATATCTAGAATTTCAGTTTTATGCTCTTGTAGTTGAGCAATCACATCAGGAGTTAGAATTGACTTAAAGCCGCCAATCCGCAGTTTTTCGCCGTTAGGTGCTAACTTAACTCCTTTTAAAGCCAGGTCTTGTAACAATTCTGCTATCATATTTCTATCTCAATCCATTCACTATCTTGGTCATTTTCTAGCTGAAATTGATGATTACTTTCTAGCTCCATTGTTTGAGTAATATTTGTCGAAAATAGTTGATGATTGAGCTTAGTTGATAGAGCTGCAATGGTGGCTTCTTCCATGAATGTGGCGATCGCAATATCTATTTTAAAATCCGTTTGAATTTGATTTCGCAACTCCATCACCATTAAGGAATCCATGCCCATCTCAAAAAAGCCTTGCTCTGGACTGGGCAATTGAGTGCCTTTATATCCTAAAATTCTGCCGATTTGCTCTTGCAGATAAGCTATTAATAAATTTAGGCGATCGCTTTTTTCTGCGACTTGTATCTTTTGCCAAACTTTTAGATTCGATGTTTTGGTTTTTTGTTGTTGTACTTCAATATTTTGCAGAATACTTAAAACAGCTTGGCGAGTGAATTGTTTACCAATTAAACCTGCAATTTCAGCTACTACAATTCCATTTTCATCAAACAGTAAAACATTAGAAGTTAAAGCATCTTGATTCCTGTTATCCTTGTGGGATATTTCTACTTGACTCCACAATTTACAACTGGAGCTACGATATAGTTTTAAACGCTCTATCTTAATTGGCAGATAGATATTCATAACACTAGAACTATCGAGATCCAGTGTTAAACCATATACTGAATGTAAGCAAGAATCTAGTAAGGCAGGATGTATTTTGTATTTTTCCGCTTCCTGGGCAATCTCTGGTGATAATTCCATAAAAGCGAGAGTTTTTTCTTGACTTCTAGACAGGCTTTTGACAGCTTGAAAACTTCGCCCATACATCATCCCTTGTGCTTCTAGTTCTCGATATAAAATTTCAACCGGAACTTTTTCAGTATATTCCTGTTGTAATTTAGATAAGTTAATAACACTAACATTTGGGTTATCTTCGCCCTTTAAGACTTTACCAGAGGCATGGAGGCTAAAAGATTGATTATCTAGATTGGCTGCTGTGCTGAAGCTGAAAATTTCAAATTGGTAAGTATTGATTTGTAGAGGTTTTAAAACTATTTGAACTGTCTGATCTTGATTTTCTGAAAAAACTAAGGCTTGATAGATATTGACATCTTCCAGAATTAAATTATCTGATTTAAAAACTGTTGCTCCTGCTGCTAAAGCCATCTCTAAGTAGGCTGTAGCAGGTAATATTGGTTTATTAAACAGTCGATGGTCACTGAGATAAGCAGGTTCAGCTATACTTAATTCAGCTTGAAAACGCTGCTTTTGTGAACCTGCTAGGCGTAGTTTTTCACCCAGTAAGGGGTGGAAATATGTAATTTTTGGCTGATATTGCTTGTGAGATTGTATACTATCTGTTTCAATCCAATATTTCTCTCTTTGAAACGGATAGGTAGGTAGTGTAACTTTTGTGCGCTGATCATCACCGTCAAGTCCTGCCCAGTCTACCTTGTATCCGGTTGTATATAACTGTCCTAAATTAGAGAGCATCACCTGCAAGTCGTCAAAACCAGGACGCAAAGACGGCAACCAAACACCCTGACTATCTATTAAACTCTCCCATAGAGTCGGCTGAGAACCAATCTCTAAGAATACTTGACATCCCAGCTGATGTAATGTCTGCATACCGTGAGCAAACTGCACTGCACCAGATAGATGATTCACCCAGTATTGCGCTGTTCTTATATCATCATCAGCAAGTTTTCCGGTGACATTGGATACTAATTTAATTTGGGGGTGATTGTAGGTAATTTGATTGGCTATAGCTGAAAACTCTGCCAATATTGCTGTCATCAAGGGAGAATCAGAGGCATGGGATACCTGTAACTGTTCCGTCTTGACTCCCTGTAATTCTAATTTTTGACCAATAACAGTATTGTCAGATCCATGAACTGCGGCGATCGCCACTCTCTCATAAAATGGTGCAATGGTTTCTCCCACCACATCCTCTGAAGCTATCACTGACACCATCTCGCCACTAGATGGTAACTCTTGCATCAATCTTCCTCGATGGGCAATGAGTTTGAGCGCATCTTCTAAGCTGAAAACTCCTGCCACAGTTGCGGCTACATACTCGCCGACATCATGCCCCATAACTGCATCTGGCTGTATCCCCCAAGACTGCCAAAGTTGATACAGAGCATATTCAACGGCAAATAAGGCGGGTTGAGTGTAGGCGGTTTGATTCAATAATGAGGATGCAATTTCTTCTTTAGCTGGGTCAGGATACAGTATTTCTAATAAAGAATGCTCCAAATAGGGGCTTAAAATCTCATGACACTGCTCAATAGTTTGGCGGAATATCGGCTGAGTGTCGTAGAGTTGCCGTCCCATGTTGATATACTGGGAGCTTTGTCCAGTAAATAAGAAGGTGATTTTCGACCGCTTTTTACTTGCTTGATTGCTGAACAATCCAGTAGTATTTTTTCCTGTAGCAAAAGCAGCTAGTTGTGCAATTAATTGCTCTTTTGAGTCAATGACAACTGCTAAACGATGCTGAAAATGCTCCCTTCCTGTATTTGCTGTATAACAAATATCTGCTAATTCTAGCTGTGGATTAGCCTCAAGGTGACTTTGATAGCGACTCACCAATGCTTGTAAAGCTGGTTCAGTTTTTGCTGATAAAGTCAACAGATGACAAGAACGCTCTCCCAAATTTTGATTTTTTACTTGAGGCGGTGCTTCTTCTAAAATTACATGAGCATTAGTACCACCAAAACCAAAGGCACTAACACCTGCTAATCTGGGTTGCCCTTGGGCTGGCCATTGTTGGCTCTCTGTAGGAATTTTAATAGGAGTGTCTTTGATTTTAATATAAGGATTTAACTCTTTCAAATGCAGATGAGGTGGAATCTCACCATGTTGTAGCGACAAAACTACTTTGATTAAACCTGCAATCCCGCCAGCAGCTTCCAAATGACCTATATTCGTCTTGACTGAACCAATCCAACAAGGTTGATTTGCTTCCCTACCTTCCATCAGCACTGCTTTGAGAGAATTTACCTCAATGGTGTCTCCCAAAGATGTTCCTGTACCTTGAGTCTCAACATAGCTTATCTGTGATGCTTTCACCCCAGCATTAACTAAAGCTTGGCGGATAACTGCTTGTTGAGCAGGCCCATTGGGGGCTGTCAGTCCATTAGTCAGTCCATCTTGGTTAACTGCTGAACCGCTAATAATCGCCTGAATGTTGTCTCCATCTCTAAGTGCATCAGACAGGCGTTTGAGGACTATAATTCCACATCCCTCTCCCCGCACAAATCCATCCGCCGCCGCATCAAAGCTTTTGCAACGACCGTCTGCTGCTATCATTTGGGCGTGGGAGAGAGAGATTGTTGCTTGGGATGACAAAATCAGGTTAACTCCCCCAGTCAGACACAGATTAGATTCTCCACTCAACAAACTTTGACAAGCGTAATGAAGTGCTACCAGTGAAGAAGAACAAGCCGTGTCTATGACTAAACTAGGTCCTCGTAGATTTAATAGATAGGATAAGCGATTAGCAATAATACCCAAACTAGTGCCAACTGCATTGTAAGCATTAATTTGAGCATTTTTCTCAGATAAAACCATCCCGTAGTCATAGTTAGCAGCACCTAAAAACACCCCCGTTTGAGTGCCACTCAGTTGTGTTGATGGTACTATTCCCGCATTTTCTAAACTTTCCCAAGCAACTTCCAAAACCAACCTTTGCTGAGGATCTAAGCGTTCTGCCTCTTTAGGCGAAATTTGAAAAAAATGGGGGTCAAAGTGGTCTACTTTTTCTAAAAAGCCTCCCAATAGGCTTTTTGATTCGCCAGTGGTAGGAACTACAGAATGCTCATGCAACTTACTCCAATCAAAGGGTCGTGATGGTAATTCTCTAATTCCATCTACCTTATTAGATATAATTTCCCAGAAAGATGCAGGATTATCAGCACCAGGAAAACGACAACCAACACCTATAATTGCTATTTTTTCTTCCATTTTTTAAACTGCTATATAAAATCAGGCTTATACACTGTACAGAGTACCCATGATATGAGTTGAGAAAAGTACTTGGTTTTATGCTTTATTAAATGATTAATTTGATGAGAAATCCATCTATACTTTCAGGGTTGAACATTGTTCAACCCCATCACAAATATTATTTCAACTAACCTACAGAATTTCCTATGAAGGTGTAAGTCTGAGAAAACTGCTGAAACGCTATGATATTATTTTTGATCGCTTTTTTAATAGAACCACCTGAAGCCATGACACGCATTTCCCGATTGACAGGCCACAAGTAGTCTAACTGCTCTGCAAACTTACGTAAATCTGATAACAAATTATTATGTACTTTGAGATTAACATCAAATCCTTCATGCTCATGACATAGACACTTTTCAATCCAATGAATAGCTTCCTGGGTAGACATATCAAACACCGGACTCTGCAAAAGTTTCAGCAGAAAAATTATCACATCACTATCACTCAAGAAGCGATTAGTTGATATTCCAGAGATAGCATTCAGATTCTCATACTGTGCTTGTAAAATAGCTAAATTGGCAATCCATTTTTCATATCTTGATGGCTTTGGTAAATATTTATGGAAGTCTCTACCAAGAAATAGAGAAGTTGTTGTATGGAAAGCCTCATCTAAAAAATGGTAGTGAGATATAGTAGTTGGACTTGGTATAAATTCATGATTTTTTTGCAATTTTCTGTAGTAAAGATGTATACCAAATTCGTGGTTTTTTAAGAGGAGATTAGCCATATAACGCACAGCATAGAAATTCGCGGCTAAGAATGGATAGGTTTTCCAATTATCGGAAAAAAACTGTTTTCTTGATACATCTGATTTACCTGAAAAACCATTAAAAAATCCGTTAGTAGGAAATGACAAATATTTATCAGAATCACAATGAGATTGCTTTTTACCTTTGAGCATCATCATAGCGATAAAGTTGGCAGCAGTGGATAGATAATTAGAAAATTCCACTCTTTTATTATTCTGTGCAGCAATCTCCTCTGAGATGGTATTTACGAGAGCTTTCTTACCTAGTAAAGCTTTCTTAGTTTTATAATTTACTTGTGAAAAAGCATGAATGTGTTGCCGTTCTTGGTAAGTTTCATGAGCTAACAGTTCTACGAGCATCTTATAATCACTATTTGCTGCCATAAGGCAGTCTGCTGTGATGGTATTGTAATGAATTAGCTCAGTTTCACTATCAGCAACTCTCTTATAAAACAATACCCAATGCAGATGATTGAGTGCTAATTTTTGCGAGAGCGATGCTTGTTCATAGAGTGGTGTCCCATAAAGCAGTGAGTGTTCTGGTTCACTCCAATAAGCATTACTGTTGGCACTATAGTTAAAGTTTTTATCTAGTTCTTGGATTCTTTCAGTGTAGTCGGAGTCAAGGTTATTCCCATAGTTTTTCTCCAAGAGAGGGATAACTTTATTAAATTGAGAAGTGGCTGAAGTTTGAGTGCTAGTAATCATGAGTTATTACCATTTTCTATTCTATGTTTGTCTTGTATCTTAATTTCTCAGAAAACCAAAATCTCATAATCAAATATTTTTTGAATTTATGAGAGAATTTATTGAGTATCTTAACTCTTGCAATTTTTGAGATTCCCTACCCCAAATATTCTGCTAAATTTGCAATTGTCGGGTAATCATACATGATAGTTGGTTCGATTTCTTTTCCGAGCCAACTCCCTAAATCTCCCGTTAAAATCACTGCGGCTGATGAGTCTAAACCATAACGGGAAAAATTAGCTTCTACATCTATTTCTTCTGAATCAATTTCTAGAAGATCAGCAATATAGGAAACTAGCCATTCTCTAATTTTTATGGATGTAAATTGCTCGTCATGTTCAGTAGTGTTGTTGTGATCAAAAAGTTGAGTCATGTAAAAATCTCCTTGTTTATAGATATATATTACTGCTTGAACATTATATTTTGCTATCTTTTAGCTTTTCACTTGCAGCCGATTATAACCTTATTTATTGGTTAATTTTTTGGTGATACTGCTTAATACAAATTTGAAATTGTTCTAGATATTATTACACAGATATTCATCAATTTTATCTTCTTCTCCAGGCAGGTTTTGTTCAACATTACCAATCATTTCTGTATACTGATTAATTAGATTTTCTAACTGATTAGTATCCAGTACAATCTCGTTGGCTAGATTATTACCCATAGCATGAGCTACTTTTGCCATAAAATTTTGTTGACCCCATTGTTCTATACGTTTTAATTCATTTGAAGGCTGAATTTCATGAGATATTTGAATGCAAGCTAGCACAAACCCCCATGCAGCGACATCTCCCAACTTTTGAGACAGTATTTTACTAAGTTTTTTATGACTACTCCGAGATAGGTTTTGATTTTTCAGAGAAGAAATACAATATTCAGCTGTGTATTGTAATTTATCGCTGATTTCATTAGCTTGCAGAAAATCTTTAAAAACAGAACAAACTTGGTTTGTATGGTATAAAGCTAACAATCCCAAGTGCATTTGCAAAGTTTCAGTAGGACCTTCAAAGATCCGAAACAATCGAGCATCTCTGAAAATTTGGGGCGCAATATTAGATTCAATATAACCCCGTCCACCTAGCAGTTGCATCAGATTATCCGCAGCTTGCCACATCAATTCGGGTGCAATAATTTTTGTCACAAGATAAGCTTCTGGAGGAATCGATTTTCCTTCATCTAGAGATGTAGCGATAAAGTTTACTAAGCACTCAACCGCGCCAATTGCTGCTGTTAAATCACTCAAACGTTGCAAAGTAATTTGTTGCTCTATTAACCGTTCCATACCAAGTAAACGACGGGTTGCATAACGCAGCATCAGTTGAGCGCAACGTTTCATTCCCCCAATACACATAACAGCAATTCCCAACCGTCCCAGTTGCATTGCGTCCTGAGCAACTACAAAACCCAAGCCAATTTCACCTAAGACATTTTCACGATTGGCTTTCACTTGTTCAAGATGAACGGTATTCTGAACCATACCGCGCATTCCCATCGTGGGAGCTTCAGCACCTTGCCTTAATCCTGAAGCATTTTCTGGGATGGTAAATGCTGTTACTCCCAAAGATTCGCCTTGTTCATCTATCACATGAGCAAAAGTATTAATCATGGTTGACCAAGATGCAGAACCACTCCAAATCTTAGTACCACTTAGTAACCACCCCCCATTACCATCTGCATGAGCTTCAGCCTTAATACCTCTGGGATTAGATCCCGCAGATGGTTCTGTAATGGCAAAGGCTGCTAAATCTCTGCCTTGAGCTAAGTTCGGTAAGTAGGTTTCTTTGATTTCAGGTGTCCCATACTTGAGGATTGGATAGATTCCTAGAACGTTGTTGACACCAACAAATGAAGCTAAATTGAGATCGATAGCTGCAAGCTGTTGCACAACTTGAAACATATCACAGTAAGTTAAGCCAATACCCCCGAATGATTGTGGCACAAGCATTCCTAACAAACCCTTTTTACCAAAGTCTAGAACGATATGAGGAGTTATACATCGTCGCTCGTCCATGAGCCTGGAATTAATTCGTCTTGGGGCATAGTTTCTTAACCAATAGATAATTTCTTCTGCACGTTGACGACTTGAACTTTCCCAGGATTGACTTTGATTATTGGCGTGCATTAGCTTTTGCACCCTCCTTGATATTGGCTATTTTCACATCAGAGTTAACTTCTTGGACTTTTGTTAATAGGGAGTTAACATCGGTTGTTAACTTTTGCAGGTTAGCTTGATGCTGAACGCTGCTACTACAATCTTCTACTACATTCAAATTGCCTTCTAAAAACCCACGCCGACAAGCATGACGCTGAATCTTCCCACTAGATGTCTTAGGAATACTACCAGGCTTAATCAAGACTGTGGCATACACTTGTAATCCGTGGTTATCTATAACTGCCTCGGTGATATTTCCCACGACTTCTTTAATATCTAAGCGTCTTAAAGAGGTTCGTTCTACCTCTTGCACAATGACTAATCGTTGTTGCCCTTTCTGCTCAACTGTAAAGGCTGCTCCACAATTTAATCGTAGTGCTGGATGACTATTTTGAACAGTTAACTCAATATCTTGGGGGTAATGATTTTGTCCCCGGATAATAATAACATCCTTAAGTCTGCCTGTGACAAATAGCTCTCCATCTTGTAAAAAGCCTAAGTCACCTGTACGGAGAAACAGGCCTGATGCTCCTAACCCTTCGCTAACACTTCCATCTGATATGTATGCTTGAAAAGTTTCTGCGGTTTGCTCTGGTCTTCTCCAATAGCCAGCAGCAACAGAAGGGCCTGATACCCAAATTTCCCCTATTCTATCTGGTGGACATACAGTTAAAGATTGGGGATCGACAATGATAATTTTTTCATCTAACCAAGTACGACCACAGCCAACAATTGTTCTAGTTCCCTCCTGTGAGGTAGCCGCTACTACCTGATTTTCTTCCAAGGCTGCTGTGTCTACTCCACACAATACGGGGGGAGAAGTGGTCACACCTCCAGAAACAAATAAAGTTGTTTCCGCCATACCGTAGCAAGGATACAAGGCCTCTTTGCGAAAACCACAGGGGGCGAAATAGTTAGCAAACTTCTCTAGGGTTTCAGAACGCACTGGTTCTGCTCCGTTAAAAGCAACTTCCCAACTGCTCAAATCAAGACGAGAGAGTTCTTCAGCAGTGATCTTACGAATGCAAAGATCATAGGCAAAATTCGGGCCGCCGCTAGTAGTTGCTTTGTAACGAGAAATAGCTTGCAACCAACGCAAAGGCTTTTGCAGAAAAGCTACTGGTGACATAAGAACTGAATGTATACCCAAATATAACGGCTGCAAGACATTACCAATCAGTCCCATATCGTGAAATAACGGCAACCAACCCACGAAAATTGTTTTATCTGTATGTCCGAAGCCCATCTTGATCGATCGCTGATTGGCTAGCAAATTCCCATGAGTGATCATTACTCCCTTGGGCGTTCCCGTAGAGCCAGAAGTGTATTGCAGAAATGCTAGGCTATCTTTTTCTAGTTTTGGTGGTTGCCAAGCGTTACTGAGGTGAGTGTCGATGTCATCAGTAGCCAACCAGCGCATAGTAGCTAATTCTGGATTTTCTGCCCAGCGACTTACCAAGTTAGCCAATAACCCTGAAGTTGTTAAAACTAAGCTGGCTTCGGCATCTGTAACGATCGCCTGCAACCTTAACAAGTTCATATTCTGCCTGGGTGGATATGCGGGAACGGCTACAACCCCTGCATATAAACATCCCAAGAAGGCAGTAATAAACTCTAAACCTGGTGGATACAAAAGTAATGCACGCTCCCCTTCTGCTCCTAAAGACTGAAGATGGCAGGCGATCGCTCGTGCTTTTTGATCTAATTCTTCATAAGTCAGACTGACTTCTTCTGTTTCTCCATCTCGCAAAAATGTGTAAGCCTTTTGCTGTGGTTGAGTCTGAACTCTATAGGTCAATAGCTCTACTAATGTGGAAAATCCGTCTGTAGAGTCTTGGAAATCATGCCAAGGAAGATTCATAAGCGAATATTTTATAGCTGAGGAAGTAAGACAATCTAGATCAATGTTTTTTTGCTTAGTATGCCTGTATATTCAGAAAACTTGCTTTTTTTTAGCTTTTTTTATGATTTTTGCCAGCAATTTGACACAACAAACAAAACCCACTTTGCTCAAGTAGGAATCCATCAGGCATCGCCATCAATTTGTCACCAATCTAAACCCAACGCGAGTAACGCGATTTTGTTACATACCCAAAATTAGTAATATTGACTGGCCTAGTTCATTAAGGGCTATTCAATAACCATGATCAATAACAAAATATGATTGCTGCTTATTGAGAATGAAGCCACATAATTGACAATCAGCCTCTAATTACGAAATCGCGTTACTCGCTTTACTAACATCGCCGAGTTGGGGAAACCTCAGATATTGGTCGTATCAAGATTATACGTCCAACCTGCGTGATAATAACATAAACACTCTGGGAAACCAAGTAAAGTTTTTTATCTTATTTTATACAAACAGGAATGGGGAAGTCCGCATTGTTGTACATATGATATCATGTCACCTAGCGACAACTAAGATGGCAATTGCATACTGGCAACAGTCATTTCATCGGCTTTGTTATAGTATTTGTGGGATTGACACCCCACCAGGGTATGCGAGAAAAGTAGTTGACAGAACTAGCTGAGGCAGTTATAAGTTTTAGGTAATAAAACTGTAATTTACTCAAGTCCGAATAACTAGAACCCTAATCAAAACATTCTTAATGCAAGACCAATTGATACACAAATGGTCATGCTTATTCTCCATGCCGTGGTTGCAATAGTGCCAATCATGCTACCTCCTACCTAACCCAAACCCCTAGTGAAAGCACTCTTGGAATGGGAGAGGTTGATTATTGATATCTTGTCTGGCTCTTCTCAATTTCCAGAAGTCCCAAGATAGTACAGACAAATTCGCCAAAAGCTCCAAATCTAGAAGTAATCAAGCTAATCAAATAAGAAGGTTTTATGCCAAAATCTGCTCAAGAAAAGTGGATACTATACAGTACCTGCGATGAAGATTCCTACTCTGAGTTAAGAGCCTTAGAGATTACATCCAACGATAGAGTTCTTTGTGTAACGGGTAGCGGATGCCGAACTTTGAGCCTTCTGGCTTGCAATCCCAAACAATTAATCTCTGTAGATTACGCACCTGGTCAAAATTATTTACTCGAATTAAAGCTAGCAGCCATTCGTAGTTTGTCATACGATAAGCTGCTACAATTTTTTGGTGTAGAAGATTGTCGTCATCGCTGGGAAATATTTTGTTCGTTTGAAGATCAAATATCTCCTCAAGCATCTGCTTATTTTAGAGCCAATCGCTGGGCTATTGACACAGGAATTTTGTTTGCAGGTCGTCACGAATTATTTTACGTAAGATTTGTTGCGCCAGCAATGCGTCTACTCTTTGGTAGACAAATGAAGCAACTTGCTCACGCTGCCAATTTAGAAGAGCAGCGTGAAATTTACAATAAACATATCTCTGGTTTTCTCTGGCATTCGCTGATTCGTCTTGGTTTTTCACCCTTGTCTATTAGCCTCATTCTCAACGATCCTAAATATGTCGTGGAAATGAATGTGAATGTTGGTGATTACCTCATAGAACGATTGGATCATACTTTCAATCATCATTTAGTCAGGGATAATCACTGGACTAGTTTCATGTTCTACGGTAAGTATCTAGGAAAACGTTGCCTGCCTCACTTTTTACTAGAAGAAAATTATCATGCCATCCGTCAAGCAACTACAAAATTTGAGATTGTGACAGGCAATCTAATTGAATATATTCAGAAATTGCCAGCGCATTCAATCGATAAGTATTCACTATCAGATGTGACAAGCTGCATCAACACAGAAACTTTTAAAATTTTAATGCAGGAAGTCATTAGAACCAGTGAAAATCAAGGAAAATTATGCTATCGAAATTTCTTGAATAAGCAATTAATTCCATCTGATTTAGAAGATAATTTCCAGAGGGATACTGAGCTAAGTGCCTCACTTTATCATGATGACTTAGCCTTTGCTTATAGTTTTGAGGTGGCAGAGATTATCAAAACCAAAAAACAAGTTGAAGAAATGACAACAGCACAGCTTATGTGAGTTAAAGTAAAAAAGTTTGTGCATAAGATTAGAATTATTGATGAAAGCAATATCTAAAATCTGTGTGCAATCTAGGCAATTTTTAACTTACATAAGGCGTACAGTCATAGAACTTGCGCTTTGATAGAAAATACTCAAGATATATTGAGGTTAAACCTATATCTTTGTGTAAGCTGTTATAAATAGCTATATGCTACTTCCAGCTTCAAGGTAAAGGTTAATTCAATTAAACTTAATCATTGATGTAAATTAACAAAACAATATTTTGTTAACACATATCATGACAAATTTCTAAAAAGCGTAAGTCATCCGAGGATGTCTAAAAAGTATTAAAAAAGATATCAGCTATCACTGACTCAATTATAAGGGGTATAGTTTGGTATAACGCCGCACCAACATTTTTATAGCAATTAGTGTGGTGTTTTACTCTTGAATTTTAACCAACACCCAACACTGTTAAATATTTCTGAAATATTTCGGCTGATATCTCCTAGTATCTTTTGGAATGGTAATCTACAAATACCAAGTAGAACACCAAAAATTTTTAGACATCCTCTGATACCAATTCAAAATTCGCAATTCAAAATTGAGAAATCCATAATTCACAAAGGTTTCTGGTTTGGGATGTGTTGCAGAATTTTAGTGAATTGGTATCAATGGCTGAGATTTAGTTAGTCAATCAATTTTAGATTTTAGATTAAATATTATTCTGCCCACTTTGAAAGCGGATACTCTACCAAAAATATCCAAAATCTAAAATTCGCCGGATCTAAGATAACTCAAATAATATTCAGAGAGTCACAATTATGTGCTTGAATCGCAATATCAGAATCCACCCAATTCCTAATAGCTGGTATCGTGTTTGCTTTAGCAAAGACTTGCGTCCAGGAGAAGTTAAGCCACTGCGTTACTTTAACAAGGATATTGTCCTCTTTCGCACAGAAAGTGGTGAAGCGTGTATTTTTGATGCTCACTGTCGCCATTTAGGAGCGCACTTAGGTCATGGAGGAGAAGTAAAAGGGGAAGGCATCCAATGTCCTTACCACGGTTGGATTTGGGATAAAGGAGGACAGTGCAATCATGTTCCTTACCCTCACACCGGTTGTAATCCGAGCGTGAAAATGGGTAAATGGCCTGTTGCAGAACTCAATGGGACAATTTTTACTTACTACCACAGTGAAGGCAAAGCTCCTACTTGGGAAATGCCGATATTCCCTGAATTTTATGGTGGAGAGTGGGTATCTGCAATTCAAATATATAAACGCAACGTTAAATGTTCTATTCAAGAAATTGCCGAAAATAATTCAGATACAGCACATTTTAGCCATTTACATGGGGCAAGGTTTGGTAAAGTCCTGAGCGAATCTCTAGAATTAGACGGTTTGCTACGGACTCATATTGCATCTTATGAAGTGCAGATACCAATTATATCTAAATTGCTGGGGATCAACGAATTTCATACTACATATCAACAGTATGGATTAGGTTGCAATCGGAATCTTGTCTCGCTCAAAGCAAATGGCAAAACAGTCTTAGAATGGCGATTGGTTTGTATGCACACGCCGATTGATAAAGAAAATGCTGAGGCGTTATGTGTGACAAAACTGAAGAAATTCATTAATGTTCCCATCACCCGGTTCATCGTAGAACTACTGACCAAAAAAGCTTGTGAAGAAGTTGATAAAGATGCAATGGTTTGGGATCACAAAATCTTTCTGGAGAATCCCCCTCTCTACAAAGAAGAACATAGCATCACCCAATTCCGCGAATGGGTGAAACACTTTTACTCAGATTCAGAGCAACCGGAAAAGATATCATTCCCCACTACTTCTGGGAGCAACAACTAAACAATGAATTTTTTATCTAAAGAACGTGCGACTCTCGAACAATTCCTCCCTACTCTTGATGAGCAGTTGCAAGCAAAATCTCTGTTGGATTTGGAGAGTAAAGAGAGTCCAGCCCTAGAAATTTTTCGTCAACTTGGCGGCCCAGGATTACTTATTCCGCGTGAATATGGCGGGGCTGGTGTTACACCTTTACAACTCACTCATATTCAAAGAGCGATCGCTACTCGTTCACCTTCTTTAGCGATCGCTGCTAATATGCACCATTGTACAGTAGCAGCTTTGCTTGAAAGTATCGCTGATGAATCCGTTGCCGAGTTCATTCGCGCTATTGCAGAGAACAATCTCTATTTAGCTTCTGGCTTCGCTGAAGGTAAAACAGGTACAAGCATCTTGTTACCATCTATGAAGTGCCAGCGAGTATCCGATGGTTTAATAGTTAGTGGCAGCAAAAAGCCTTGTAGTTTATCCGCATCAATGGATTTTCTGACAGCAAGTGCCATGATTCCCGGTCAATCAGAAGACGGGGATCAGCTAGCATTAGTGATCATCCCCGCAGATTCACCAGGGATCGAACGTAAACCTTTCTGGAATACATGGGTACTTCAAGGTGCAGAAAGCGAGGAAGTAATTTTAAACGAAGTTTTTGTCCCGGAAGAATTTGTTTACTATTTGGGTAAACCAGAAGACTTAGGAAACATACTTGCAAAGGCCTTTATTTGGGTTGAGTTATTTTTATCAGCTTCTTACCTGGGTGCAGCTAGCAGCCTAGTTGAGCGGGTAATAGCACAAGGTAAAGGTACACCTACCGAGCGTGCATTCTTAGCCAGTGAAGTTGAAGCAGCAATGGCTGCATTGGAAGCTGTGGCACATTCAATTATGTTTGTTGGCAACACTGACACTGAAGTTGCACAGTCTTTATTTGTGCGTTATTCAGTCCAACGCGCTATAGAGCGAGTCACTGAAACATCCACAGAGTTATTAGGCGGCATAGCCTTTATTCGTTCCGAAGAAGTTGCTTATCTGCTAGCAGCTTCTAGAGCCTTGGCATTCCATCCCCCTTCACGGGTAAGTATGTCACCTTATTTAGATGACTATTTAGCAGGTAGTTCTTTAGTGATCCCTTAATTAAGTCAGACGTAAACTCGAAGTTCAGTTAAACATAACGAGTACTCAGTGCAAATAATTCCCATGAATCAGGTAATTACAACAATTACAAATAACAATTTTGTTAGCAGCAAAAGCTTCTCTAACTTGGTTGAACTTTTACGCTATAGAGCTTTACATCAACCAAATCAAACTGCCTTTACTTTTTTACAAGATGAAGAAGGGCTAGAGTCCAGTTTAACTTATCAACAACTAGATACTAAAGCTAGAGCGATCGCTATATATTTGCAGAATATATCAACACCAGGCGAGAGAGTTTTATTACTCTACCCACCAGGACTAGATTATATAGCCGCTTTTTTTGGATGTCTTTATGCTGACTTAATCGCCATTCCTCTTTATCCGCCGAGAAATAACCGTAATATGTCTCGGATTGAGTCAATTATGGCGGATTCACAAGCAAAAATTGCTTTAACAAATAATCAATGTTTGCTCAATGTCCAAACATTATTTAATCGTGGTGCTGATTTACAAAAACTGCAATGGTTAGCCACTGACCAAGTTGATGAAAACTTAGCTCATCAATGGCAGTCAAAATCAATTAGTAGTGTTGCTATTGCTTATCTTCAATACACATCTGGTTCTACTTCCACCCCTAAAGGTGTGATGATTAGCCATGAAAATGCTTTATGTAACTCAGCAGAAATAGCCACTTCCTGGAGAACAGGATCTGATAGCATTCTCGTGTCATGGCTACCTCACTTCCATGATTTCGGGCAAATCTACGGGGTGATTCAACCAGTTTACAATGGGTTTCCATGTATATTTATGTCACCTGCCGCATTTGTACAGAAACCTATTCGCTGGTTAAAAGCCATCTCTGACTACAAAGCTACTCACAGTGGCGCGCCCAATTTTGCTTATGATTTATGCACTGAAAAAATCAAACCAGAACAACGGGAAAATTTAGACCTGAGTAGTTGGGAAGTCACAGTCAATGGTGCAGAACCAGTCAGAAAGCAAACATTAAAAAAATTCTATCAAACTTTTGCACCTTATGGTTTCCGTTGGAGTACTTTCTACCCAGGTTATGGACTAGCAGAGGCAACACTGAAAGTATCATCTGCAAGAAAGAAAAATTCTCCCACCATTTTAAATGTGCAAGCTGATGCACTCTCTCAAAATTTAATTGTGGAAGCATCAGAAGACGACTTATTTGCTAAGGCGTTAGTTGGATGTGGTAGTAGTGTATTCAACACAAAAGTTGTAATTGTAGATCCTGAATCACTAACACAATGTCCAGCCAATCAAGTGGGTGAAATTTGGGTATCAGGTTCTAGTATTGCTGAGGGATATTGGGGAAGACCTGAAGAAACTCAACGCACATTCAAAGCTTATTTGAATGACACTGGAGAAGGGCCATTTTTGCGGACAGGCGACTTGGGTTTTCTCAAAGATGATGAATTATTTATCACAGGTCGAATTAAGGATTTGATTGTCATCCGGGGTAGCAATCACTATCCTCAAGATATCGAGCTAACAGTAGAACAAAGTCATCCGAGCTTACGTTCAGGATATAGTGCAGCTTTTGCTATTGAAAAGAACGATGAAGAAAAACTAGTTGTTATCTGTGAAATCGAGCGTAGTTACCTACGTAAAATTGACGCTGATGAAGTAATTCGAGCTATACGCAAAGCAATATCTCAAGCGCATGAATTAGACGTATATGCCATATTACTGCTAAAAACAGCCAGCATTCCTAAAACTTCTAGTGGCAAAATTCAACGTCAGGCTTGCCGTAATCAATTTTTAAATAATCAATTAGATGTGATCAGAGAATGGAAAGATCAGCCTCACAAACAACTAACAAATCCTGGTAATTCTCCCATGCAGAATAACTTATCCAATATTATTAAATTAGGTATTCAAGATTGGCTGATTGCTTGGATTGCTAAAGAAAGAAAGTTAGATATTAAAGACATCGACAGCAGTCAATCTCTAAATGATTACGGTCTTAATTCCTTGGATAGCATGAATTTGCTGGGAGATTTAGAAAATTGGCTCGGCTATTCCATTGTGCCTGATTGGTTGTGGGATTCTCCATCAATTGAAGCTTTAGCCTCTCAAATTGCTCAATCTCAAACCTTTGCTGCTGTTACTAAAGTTGCATCATAGCGGAATTATATAAATCCTCTCATTTTAGTAATTCTTGTTTTATTGCAGGAAGTTATTGAATAAATCCATAACTTCCTCCGATTAACCGCCAACAATTGTTGTCTTATTACCAGAAAATCCCATGAAAATTGAAGCTATTAAAGCCGCTTTGCCCACAAAGAAACTTACCAACGATGATATTTTGGCACTGGTTGAGGAATATAGTACACCGATATTTACAGGAGATTTAAAAACTACTTTAAATAAAATAAATTTTTTCCTCCGGTATTCAGGTTCAGATACCCGTTACTGGTTAGACAAAGATGAACGTCCCATTGATTTAGTCTCTCGTGCTTTTGAAGAAGCAATTACAGAAGCAAACTGCGACAAAAATGACATAGATTTACTAATTTATACAGGTATTGGTCGCGGATTCATTGAGCCAGCCGCAGCATACCACATTGCAGCTAGTCTAGGTTTGCAAAACGCTGAGTGTTTTGATATCCTCGACGCTTGTATGAGTTGGACTCGTGTGCTAAATATAGTCTATACACTGTTAAAAGGTGGTCGCTACAAACGCGCTTTAATTGTTAACGCAGAATGTAATATGCGTTTCGGTGGGCCAGTTTTTCCGACTGTCTTCCAATTGTCGAATGTGGAAGCTATTGAATGGTCTTTTCCAGCTTATACCTTGGGAGAAGCAGCGACAGCAACCATTGTTACCTATGATCCGGATCGAGAATGGGAATTTCATTTTAAATCTCGTCCAGACTTAGCAGATTTGTGTAACGTACCCTTAGATGGATACGAAGGTTACTGTACACCTTCTGAACGAATTGGTTTAAATGGCATTAACAAATTTACCTCTTTTGGAGTTGATTTACACGCCAACGCCTATGAAGAATCGATCAAGGTATTTAAGCTGTTAAAAGCTCCAATTGATCAAATTCGTGCCATCTTCCCTCATGCCTCCTCAAAAAGAGAATGGGACAAAGTTGCTGAAGCATTAGGCCTGAAGCATCTCATGTGGCATATTTATCCAACTTACGGCAATTTAGTCTCTGCTTCTATACCTACAGGCATCGCGTCAGCCATAGCAGCAGGAAAAATTCAGCGAGGAGATCGGGTTGCAGGTTTACTTGGCAGTGCAGGTATGTCGTTTGCAGCCTATTCCTTCGTCTATTAATTCCGAGGTAATTAAGTAGAACCGACTAAATAATTAAAGGTTTGTAGTGAGAACTTTAGTTCTCTCTGCGTTCTCTCCGTTCGCGGAGCGTGTCGTAGACAGACGCTCCGCGAACAAAGCAGGACTAAAGTCCTTACTACGAACTCTAGTATTTTCACATCATTTAACATAGTTTGGTTTTTCAAGTCGTTCTACTTAGAGGGCTATTGAGTCCTTCTACTTCCTTATCTTCTCGAAGAAGAAATAATTTCTTAACAAGAGGGTTAATAGTTAATGTTGTTGCAACTTTTAAAGTTTATTAGTGTAACTTTTATTTACCTGTGTGGATATTTTATTACTACTTTAGGTAGTAATAAAGAAGAGCGAGTCTTAAAACAAGGACAATGGATTTATCGTTATTTCCTGAAAATGGGGCCAGTCTACATCAAAATTGGCCAAATTTTAGCGACTCGTTCCGACTTGATTCCCCAAAATTGGGTAAAAATCTTACGAGAATTGCAAGATAATGTGCCTCATATGAATGAGGCTGATACCAGAAAAGTTATCACTAAAGATTTACCCCTGGCATTTGAAGAAGTTTTCAGCGAGTTTTCCTTTCAACCATTAGCAACTGGTTCAATTGCTCAAGTCCATAGTGCAACTTTATTAACTGGCCAAAAAGTAGCTGTTAAAGTTGTTAAGAAAAACGTTCGGCATCAACTTAAACAAAATCTCGATATTATTCAGTTATTCGTCAATATTCTCAACTTTCTCCTGCCTAGTGTACAAGAATTAGGCTTACCAAAGCGTCTGCAAGAATTGAGGGCTTTGTTGATTATTCAAGCAGACATGAAGCAGGAAGCCCAAAAGCAAGAAGCAGTATATACCAACTTTAAGAATCATCCCTATGTGAGAGTTCCGGCTGTAATTCAAGACCTTTCTACATCTAACTTATTGTTTATGGAGTTTGTAGAAGGAATCCCAGGGAAAGATGTACATAAAGTTGAATTAAAACGTAATCTGCTGGCGCAACGTTTTCAGGATACTATTTATACCATGCTATATATGCACGGTTTATGTCATGGTGATCCCCATCCTGGCAATGTGTTTTTTACCAAAGAAGGCGCAATTATCCTCTTAGACTATGGCATTACTGTGCAACTGAGTGAAGATGAAAAATGGGGATTATCATCTTTTTACTATGCTTGCACTCGCAAGGAATGGGACATAGCCGTAGAACGGTTTACCCAGCACTTCGTCACAGATAAAGACTACGTGTTACAAAACTGGAGTGAATACGCCCAGGAAATTGAGCAGGTTTTACAATATCACTTTGATGTTAATACAACTCAATGGTCAACAGTTAGTTATTTCCAAGATGTGAGTAAGGTATTGCGTAAATATCGGGCGCGGTACACAACTAATTTTACAAAAGTTGAATTAGTATTTTTATCTTGCGAAGGCTTTGCTACTCAAATTGATCCCAATATTGACATCTGGGAGAATGCGCGGAAGTTTACAGACCGTTACTCGCCTTATATTAGTCCAGAAGTCAGAGATACCTTTGATGCTTATTTCCAAAAAACTTCTCCTTCCTCTTTAGCAATGCGCGATCGCGCCAATAATTCCATTGTCGCACCTACTCACATTCACCGCTATTTTTTCCCCAGCACTTATCCAGTATTTGTCAAAAAGGCCTATGACAGTAAAGTTGAAGACTTTGATGGTAATGTTTTTGTAGATATATCCTGTGGTTATGGCCCTCATCTTTTAGGCTACGCCCATCCTGCTATTAACCAAGCACTTTCTGAATGCCTATCCAACGGATTTGTTAACGCCATTGGTTCAGAAGCCGAGTTAAGATTAGCAGAAATGTTGGTTGAAGCTTTACCGGGTGCAGAAAAAGCCATCCTCTCCAACTCAGGCACAGAATCAATTTTACAAGCTTTACGGCTGTGTCGGGCTTACAAAAAGAAAGATCGAATTGCAAAATTTGAGGGGCATTATCACGGCTTTTCCGATCAGGGAATGGTCAGTTCTTGGTTTCGCTTTACAGGAGAAAAGTTCGATCCTCAACCCATCGCAGGTACTCAAGGAAGTGACAGTGCCACAGTCAAAAATACTTTGATTTTGCAATATGGTCACACTGAAGGTTTAGAAAGACTGCGAAAAGAGGCATCTGAGTTAGCCTGTGTGATTTGCGAACCCATGCCTTCATTACTTGCTAATTATGACATTGAATTTCTCAGCAAACTCAGAGAAATATGTACAGAGTTTGACATCCCCCTAATCTTTGATGAAGTTGTTTCAGGATTTCGGGTAGCTTATGGCGGCGTACAAAATTTAGCAGGAATTTTCCCCGATTTGACTTGTTTAGGTAAAGTCATTGGTGGCGGACTTCCCTGTGGTGCAGTTGTAGGTAAACAGAAAATCATTGACATTGGTAGAAGTTCTCAAGACCCATTCTCAGACTATGAAAAGAAAGCCTTTGTTGGCGGAACAATGAGTGGGAACTCGATCACTTGTGTTGCTGGTACGGCTGCCTTAACTTATCTGAAAACCCATCCAGAAATATATGTGCAGTTGGAAGATAACACTAATTGGTTAGCCCAAAGATTACTAGAAATTGGCCGCTCTCACGGTGTACCCATCCAAGTGAAAGCAAATCGCTCTATTTTTTCCTTAACCTTTAGCCACAAACCTGCGAAATACTTCCGAGAAAAACAAGCTGGTAGTAATTTTAAAGTCAATCTGGCTCTAGCATATTATATGCGTAAACATGGCATTTATATGCCTGAACTCCACACCTTAATGTTGAGCGCAGCCCATACCCAAGAAGACCTAGATTTGATTTGTACTGCTTTTGATTTAAGTTTGCAGGAAATGATAGAAGATAGGTTCTTTACACTTTAATGAGTCGCTGGGAAAGAATAGCAAAAAATTAGCTAATACCAATTCTCTATAAAGTTGTGCCAAATAAATAATGTAGAGACGTTGCGTGCAACGTCTCTACAGTACAGAATAAAGTGCATCTATGGCTACGCCAGGCAAGCTACATCAAGAAACGGTATAACTTTCCTGACTTGTTCTTAATTGTTTGTTGATAAAAAAATACTGAGATAATTTTATGAGCTTGCTAAACTCCTCCCAAAATTCTCCTCGTAAATGTAGAGTTGCGGTGATTGGTGCTGGTGCTAGTGGTATTGCCACAGCAAAATGTTTGTTGGAAGATGGTCACGAACCAACTGTGTTTGAAAGAAGTGATCAAGTTGGTGGTGTTTGGGTATTTAATAATTCTCAAGGACGAGCTTTTAGTACAGTTCACTTTCAACACTCCAAGTATGTGAGTGTGTTTTCTGATTATCCTATGTCCTTGGAGTCGAGTGAATTTCCTCACCATACAGAAGTTCTGGAATATCTGAATGAATATGTAGATCACTTTGAAATTAGGAAGCATATCAAATTTAATACAACAGTCGAGAAAGTTGCTAAAACCAATGATGGCTGGGATGTGACTATCAGCTATACTGGGGGTCAATCTACCTTTAATTTTGATGCGATCGCTATTTGTAGCGGTATCTATAATGAAGCAAGATATCCAGATTTTCCCGGACAAGAAAAATTTAAAGGAATGATCATCCATTCCAAAGATTATAAAGAGCCTTCCATTTTTGCAGGCAAGAATGTTTTAATTCTCGGTAACGGCCCTAGCGGTGTAGATATTGCAGTTACAGCATCTTATGGTGCAAATAAAGCCATTTGGAGTTACCGTAAAAACCGTTGGTTACTGCCCAGATACTGCGAAAGAATACCTTTTGATTTTATTGTTACTCGCCTCAATAAACATATTCCTTTCCGTCACCAAATTTTATCTCTGGTTCACATTAAAAAGTTTTATCCCATTCTTTTAGATCATAAAGCTTGTGGTGTTAAGCCCAATGTTGGCCCAGAAAAATCCGGCCCTGTATTTAACGAAGATGCCTTAAATCGCATCCGTTTGGGAGCAATTAAAACGAAACCAAATATTGCACATTTTGAAGA
The DNA here is from genome assembly GCF_058172895.1 of Aliinostoc maniaoense. Taxonomy (NCBI): domain Bacteria; kingdom Bacillati; phylum Cyanobacteriota; class Cyanophyceae; order Nostocales; family Nodulariaceae; genus Aliinostoc; species Aliinostoc maniaoense. The sequence goes on from NZ_CP187952.1 coordinate 2,670,684, forward strand.
AAATCGAGTTGTTTTTGAAGATGGCAGTAGCGAAGCAGTAGATATTGTTGTCTATGCCACAGGCTACCAAGTGAAAGTTCCTTTTATGGATGAATATTTAGGTGAAGACCATCAAAAAAACCTCAATCTTTATAAAATGGTATTTCCTCCAGAATTACCCAACTGTGGGTTTATTGGATTTGTCTACGGTAACGTTATATTTCCCACCTCTGAACTGCAAGCTAGGTGGTTTTCTAAAGTGATTTCTGGTGAACTGCAATTACCATCAAAAGCAGTTATGGAGGAGCAAATCAAAGAACACAGAAAACATCAAGAAGAAGGCTGGCTTGATAGTGCATACCGTAGCTTGCGGGTTTCTGCTTTTGATTACATGGATGACATTGCTAAAGAAATTAATGCTCTGCCTAAAATTTGGGAGAACTGGAAAGTTTTGAAAGAAATTTTCGCTGGGCCTATGCTTTCTACACAATACAGAATTAACGGACCTAATAAGTGGGAAGGTGCGGTTTCTTGGATTAAAAAAGTACCCCAGCTAGTCAAAAAGTAAGTGCATAAAAAAGCTTTGTAACTTCCCAATCAAAAATATCCAAACTGTAGGGTGCGTCAGTAAAATACAACCTCATTATACTCAGAAATGATTCATACTGACGCATCTTAAGCAATCATCAATTTTGGATAATTTATTTTTTGAAGTTAACTATAGCCTTTCTTATCCTAGTGATGTACAAGCCTTAATTAAACGCAGATAAACGCAGATAAACGCAGATTAGTAAACGCTCTAAAAACATCAAAAAGCTAAGTTTGGGATGATGAAAAACACACTTTTAACCATATTAAAAGCTATTGTGAGCTTACTAATATATGGCTTTTTGTTGATTGGTGTCCCGCTTTTAGGTTGGGGTATTGATGACTTGACAGAATTTTTGGCTCATCCAGTCAGAGTTATTTTCTTGTTGGGGGCAATTTTTATCAGCATTTTTTATGCCTGGTTTATGCCGAAAAATAATTTGCGTGATGGGGTAAAAGATGAATCGGTAACTCGCCAAAAAGTTGTTTTTGTGGTGAACATCATTTTTTACCTGATTATGTTTACCTTATTACCGTATTGCGATCGCCACAACCTCTGGCAAATTCAAGCCGATAATTCCTTAAGATATCTTGGGGTAGTAATTTTTGTGATTGGTCTGATCTTCTCAGCTTGGGGGCCACTACACCTTGGGCAACAATCTAGTTACACCTTAACTATTCAACAAGACCATAAATTAATCACAGATGGGCCATTTAGGTATATACGCCACCCTCGTTATTTGGGTTTGAGTCTTTGGATTTTAGGAGTTTCATTAATCTACTTATCAATAGTAGGTCTGGTGATTACTACGGTAGTTACCTTTTTGCTGACATTGCGAATTGATGATGAAGAAAACTTACTTCAGCAACAGTTCGGTCAAGAATGGCAAAAGTATTGTCAGCAAACAAAACGGATAATTCCTTTGATTTATTAAAGTAGGAGCAACAGAATTATGTTAACTAATGACTTAGCACCAAAACATAACTTGAATAACCTGATTAACCAAGCATCTCTTACACAATCAGATATAAGTAAAAACAAAGCTAATCAACTTATAGAATGGTTGCGTAATTATGCTAGTAACCGTATTAATTCCCGCTTAATTGATGAGCGTCGTTGCATACCTCCTTATATAGTCCTGGATTTTGGCAATCAGGGAATATTAGGAATGCAAGTACCGCAAGAATATGGTGGTTTAGGATTAAATACTTGTGATGCAATGCGCGTCATCGAGCAACTAGCTGGTATTGACATTACACTAGCTACTTTTGTCAGTATCAATAACTTTATGGGTATTCGCCCAATTTTAAAATCGGCAACCCCAACATTGCGCCAAGAAGTTTTACCTATACTAGCTCAAGGACGGGAACTAGCTGCCTTTGCTTTGACAGAACCAGGTGCAGGTTCAAACCCACGAGAGTTAGCCAGTATCGGTTTACCGGATGCTAAAGGCGGTTGGCGGTTGAGTGGCAAAAAGATTTGGAGTAGTACTGCTTCCTGGGCGGGTGTGATCAATACTTTTGTCAAGGTAGTTGATGCTGATCATAAACCCATAGGCATTACTGGTTTTACTCTGCGTCAGGGAACATCTGGCTTACACCATGAGCCAGAAGCAATCACAATGGGAATGCGGGGCTTTGTTAAAAATACTGTCCATTTGGATGAAGTACCTGTATCTTCTGTGAATTTGCTAGGGGAACTTGGCTCTGGTATGGCAGTAGCTCAGGATGCCATCTCAATGACAAGATTAGCAATTGGCGCGAAAAGTGTCGGCGGCATGAAACGTTGCGCCCAGTTGATTTTGCGTTATGCCACGCGCCGTGATGTTGCTACAGGTCGCTTAATTGATAATCCTTTAACTTTAGTCCGCTTAGGTAGTATTACAGCTGCAATTACAGCGTTGGAAACTTTAACCCATAGGATTGCAGAATTAATTGATCATGGATATGCTGTCCCAGGGGAAGCATATATTGCTTGCAAAACCTTGGGTGCAGAATTTCTCTGGCAAGCTGCTGATAACTTGATTCAACTTTTAGGCGGTCGCGGTTATATCGAGACTAACATTGCACCTCAAATGCTTCGAGATGCTAGAATATTCCGTATTTTTGACGGCCCGACTGAAACATTGAATATGTTTCTTGGTTCATCTTTATTGCAACCTCGAGAGGAATTACAAAACTTTTTCTGCAATAGTCTGAATGCCCCTGATGTTTGGGAAAGTTTAAAAGCCGCAATTCCACAAATTAATGCTCGTTGGTCAGAATCAATTGCACCTTTTAGTGATGTGACTGCGGCTCGACGTTGGGCGACCTTAGTAAGTGGTGAAGTGGTAAATTACGCAATTTTGCTGGCTGCTTTAGAGGGAGCGCGCAAACACCAGCCATCCGACCAATTGCATAGCCGTGCCATCGATTGGGTACAAACTCAGTTTGATATTACCCTCAAAAAAGCTCTGAATAACGAAGAACTAAAATCTGCAACCCAAACAGTCGATGCAACCACAGCACTGATATCTAGCTATGGTGAAAGCATTGGCGACTTACAACAAACTCTTCCCGACGAAGATACCTCTTTAGATGAGCTACTACACCTCTATGATCTGTAGACCGTTCAAATACCAGGCTTGATCTTTGCGTTGGTAGAGTTTATTGGTTGTCCTTTCACTCAATATATTTTATCTGAGCTACTTGCATTGTTAATTATACCTCTTGCAAAAGTCATAATTTTGCGTCTTTGCTCCTACCCTGCGGCGAAACAAAAAAAAGATAGATGCAAGAGGTCTATTGAAGGATAAAAAGGAAATATATTATGCCCAAACCTACAACAATTCTCGATGTTGATAGAACTCAATTAGTTAGTCCAGAACTTATCAAAGAACTTACTCCAGAAGTTATTAAAGGTTTGCAAACGTTCATTTCCTTTATCAACGACGGAATAACTATCGAGGGAATTTTGGAGCTTGATAATGCGTTAGCCAATCAAGAAGTTGCTGCTGCCGAGATTGCCTATGTCAAGTCTAATCCTGACATTGCTCAACTTTTTGAAGAACGATATATTGCGCCGACTCCCGATTTAGATGAATTACTCAAACTACCAGAAGATTCTTTAGGTTTTGCCTATGCCTCTTACCTGCGCGGATTAAACTTTCAGCAAGAGTTTTATCCCAAAGTCGAGGTTAAAGACGATGCCAGCTATTTTGCTTTGCGTATCCGACAAACCCATGATATTTGGCATACCGTTACTGGATGGTTTGATGAGATTGGGGGAATTAAGCTAGCAGGATTTCAGGTAGCGCAAACTCGCTCTCCACTGTTAACTATGGTCAGTGTTGGAGTCATACTAAATACCGTCAAGATGAATAAAGATATAACCCCGATTATATCTTTTCTTCAGGAAGGCTACCATGTAGGCTCTCAGGCAAAACCATTTCTAGCCCAGAAATGGGAAGAGGCTTGGGAAAAGCCCCTAGCGCAGTGGAGAGCGGAGTTAACTGTAAATGTCTGTTAACCAATCTTAGAGTTCTCTTTAGTTTGTTTTAAGGAATTAGCTCTAAAGTCTAATCCTAAGATGAAAAGGTAAGCTTGATATTTTTGAGTTTCAGGAGCATAACATGAGTTTTAACACTCAAGCAAAAAACACGCCAGAATATAAAACTGTCGAGCTACCTCAAGGGATAATTCACTACAGCGATCGCGGCGAAGGGCCAGTATTACTCTTTATACACGGTCTGCTGGTCAACGGACAACTGTGGCGTGATGTCGTACCTTTACTCACAGACAAGTTTCGCTGCATTGTCCCAGATTTACCCCTCGGCTCTCATCCTCAACCAATGCACGCTGATGCCGACTTAACTCCAGGTGGTATTGCTCGCATAGTAGCAGATTTGATTACAGCCCTGAATTTAGAGAATGTCACCTTAGTAGGTAACGATACAGGCGGTGCTATATGTCAGGTAGTCATTACCAAGTACCCCGAAAATATATCAGGTCTGGTGTTGACTAACTGTGATGCTTTTGAAGTCTTTCCACCAGCCTTTTTTAGTCCCCTCCAGTATGCTGTTCAAATACCAGGCTTTATCTTTGCATTGGCTCAGTTTATGGGTTGGCCTTTAACTCGACAGATGTTGTTTAGTCTACTGGCGCACCGACGCTTAGAACCAGAAGCAGAAAACGCATACTTTACACCATTAACAAGTTCCTCTGGGATACAAAATGATCTCACCAAAGCTATGCGTGGTGTTTCTAATAGTTACACTCTAGAAGCCGCTCGTTCTTTTAGCAATTTCAACAAGCCAGTTTTAATTGTTTGGGGTGAAAATGATCCATTCTTTAGTATGGAACTAGCTGAACGCTTGGAAAATGCCTTCCCTAATGCTCGACTAGAGCGTGTTACTAACTCTCGGACTTTCGTACCGGAAGATCAGCCTCAAGTTTTAGCCCGTTATCTGGAAATGTTTTTACCGTCTTTGAGCCAGACTTAACTAGTAATTTATAAGCTGTTAAGCATTTAATTTGCATATTAAGTCCGCAGGGGGGCAGGGAGCAGGGGGCAAGGGAGAGAGTTTGCAGCTTTTACCAGTATGAAAATGATGCAATTTAGATGACGATTAGCTTATTTCTCAAGTCTTGTCCGAGTTATTTTTTGGAGGTAAAGAATGGCAGTTCTCAAATTAGAAAATGGCACTGTCCACACTGATTTAAACGAAATTGCTCAGGAATTAGCCCCCCTGAATATTGAAATTAATCGCTGGAGTGTGACAGATACCCCAGAACTCAAAGAATTATTAGCACAGGATAGTCTCAACGAAGAGCAAAAAGAACAAGTCCTCAAAGGTGTAGATAGTTACTTTGAGCAACTCAAACAGACAGCAGGTTATCAAGCTCGTGATTTGGTTGTCCTTCATCCAGGAATACCTAATCTGAATGAATTAATGGCAAAGTTTCAGCAAATTCATACCCATGCAGATGATGAAGTCCGCTACATCATTGATGGAGAAGGAATTTTTGGCTTTGTACTTCCTGATGATAGTCAAGTAGAACTGACGGTACAACCAGAAGAATACATTAACGTCCCAGCCGGCACTGAACATTGGTTCTATCTGACATCTATAAAACGGGTGAAAGCTGTACGCTATTTCACAACTACAGAAGGTTGGACACCTGAATATACAGGGAGGAAAATTCGTATTGGGCAACCTGTACTAGTTTGATAAGGGCAGGGGGCAGGGAGCAGGGAGCAGGGGGCAGGGAGCAGGGAGCAGGGAGCAGGGGGAGACAAGGGAGACAAGGAAGACAAGGGAGACAAGGGAAAGAATTTTAGATTTTAGATTTCGGATTTTAGATTGAAATCCAATCCAAAATTTAAAATCCAAAATCCAAAATTGAATTGCCCCATGCCCAATGCCCAATGCCATGAAATTTTTAAATTTTAAATTGGGAGAGTAGCGACGTGACTAGCATCACAATAGCAGATCCTCGTTTACAACTAATTGCAAATGCCCGTTATTTTTACCAACAAGGTTGGATGCTAGGAACGGCTGGCAACCTCTCGGCTCGTCTACCTGATGGTAGTTTCTGGATTACAGCCAGTGGTAAATCTAAGGGTGAGTTATTACTTGACGATTTTGTCCGCATAGCTGCTGATGGCAGAGTAGAAGCATCAGCCTCTAACTCGCAACCTTCGGCTGAAACGTCTATTCATCAGGTAATTTATCGCCTGTTCCCAGAATCACAAGCTTGTTATCATATCCACTCAATTGAGGGGAATTTGGTTTCTCGCTTGGTAACAGGAGATAGTTTACTTTTACCACCATTAGAAATGCTCAAAGGTTTGGGAGTTTGGCAGGAAAACCCCCGTTGTGTGATGCCAATTTTTACGAATCATTTGGCAGTTTCTCAGATTGCTGCTGATATTGAACAACGCTTTACTATTTCTCCACCGCAGATACCAGCATTACTAATTCGTGATCATGGTATTACAGTTTGGGGTACTTCCGCAGAAGCGTCTCGTAATTATATTGAGTTATTAGAATACATCTTTCGTTATGTAGTCGCTGCTAGTCAGTTAGATATCAACACACACAGCGAACAATAGCTGAAGCTTTAGGGACATTGAGAGAGCATACCAACCATTAAGCTAGATATTGTTAAATTTACAGGAGAATAACATGAGTTTTGAGTCTTCAGGAAATAATGCCCCAGAGCGTAAAACTGTCCAATTATCTCAAGGAATAATTCACTATAGCGATCGCGGTCAAGGTCGAATATTACTCTTTATACACGGGCTACTAATGAACGGGCAACTGTGGCGTGATGTTGTACCTCTACTAGAAGGACAGTTTCGCTGCATTATCCCCGACTTACCCCTTGGTTCTCATCCTGAACCCATGAACCCCGACACTGACTTAACTTCCGTGGGTATTGCTGGCATAGTCGCAGATTTTATGACTGCTCTGAATTTAGAGAATGTCACCTTAATTGGCAATGATACAGGGGGTGGTATATGCCAGTTAGTCATTACAAAATATCCTGAAAAAATATCAGCTCTTATATTGACTAACTGTGACGCTTTTGAAGTCTTTCCACCAGCCTTTTTTAGTCCTCTCCAGTATGCTGTTTACATACCAGGCTTTATCTTCACATTGGCACAGATTATGCGCTTGGGTTTAGCCCGAAAAACCTTGTTTGGGCTACTTGCATACAGAACTTTAAAGCCAGAAGAAGAAGACCGATATTATGCACCTGTGATTAATTCGGCTGCTATACAAAGGGATCTCAACAAAGCTATACGTGGTATTTCCAATCGTTATACTCTAGAAGCAGCTCGTTTATTTCCCAATTTTCATCAACCAGTTTTACTTGTTTGGGGTGAAAACGACCCATTCTTTCCTATGAAACTAGGTGAACGCTTGAAAGATGCCTTCCCTAATGCTCGACTAGAACGTGTTAGCAAATGCCGTACTTTTGTAGCTGAAGATCAACCGGAATTGTTAGCACAATCAATTAGAAATTTTGCTGCTAATTTGAATTGATCAGTTTAGATATAATTGATAAAATAAACCTTTAATTGTAGTATTATATCTGACTTTTCACGGGATCTGGAAAACCCCTCTCCAAACCTCTCCCCTACAAGGAGAGAGGCTTTAAATTTCCCCCCTTCCCTACTAGGGAAGGGGGTTAGGGGGTTAGGTTTTGCGTTAACTTTTCCACATAACGTGAAAAGTCAGTATTATATTGGTGCATTACGGCTAGATATCATTTGCTCAGATGCTCAAATCCTTACATAGCCGTAACACACCCTACTAAGTTTCTTAATTACGAATTACGTTAGCGGAGCGGGGCGGGAGCATCGTTACGAATTACGAATTACCCAAATACTACAGTACGATTACCATAGACTAAAACTCGATTTTGTAAGTGTGAACGGACTGCTCTAGCTAACACCACTCGTTCTAAATCTTTACCTTTTCTAATTAAGTCTTCCACTGTATCCCGATGGCTGACTCTCACTACATCCTGCTCAATAATTGGCCCTGCATCTAATTCCGCAGTGGCATAGTGAGCCGTCGCACCGATGACTTTAACACCTCTTTCAAAAGCTCTGTGATAGGGGTTAGCACCGACAAATGCAGGTAAAAATGAGTGATGTATATTAATAATTTGTGGAAATTTTGTAATAAAATCTGGACTGACAATTTGCATATATTTAGCTAGAACTACTAAATCAATTTTGTATTGTTGCAGTAATTCTAATTGTTTAGCTTCTTGTTCTGATTTATTGTCTTTATTAATAGGAATGTGATGAAAATCAATGCCAAATTGGTCAGCAATTGGTTTTAAATTAGCATGATTACTGATAATTAAAGGAATTTCAGCAGCAATTTCTTGAGCGCGTTGTCGCCAAATTAAATCATAAAGACAATGATCTTGACGACTTACCCAAATAGCTATACGGGGGACTGTATCGGAAAAGTGGAGTTCCCATTTAGCACCTAAAGGTTGAGCAATAGCATTAAATGCAGGGCCAATTAAGTCTCGTGGTAAATTGAAACCCTTTAATTGCCACTCAATCCGGGAGAGAAATAACCCAGCCGCAAAATCTGTATGCTGGTCAGCATGAATAATATTACCACCATTGGCATAAATAAAATTGGCAATTTTTGCCACTAATCCACGTTGATCTGGACAATAAATCAATAGAGTTGCCGTAGAATCACTCATACTTTGTGTAGAAAGTTTAATAAGAATTAATTTAGTTATCTTTAAATGTAATTTGATTAATCATTATGCTTTTATACGGGTTTAACCGTAATCATAAATAATGATGATGTAATCATAAATATCAAGAGATCAATACCTGATTTGTATGCAATCTGTTGTATTGTACGGGACTTTTCTATTCCATCTTTCGCCTTTTGTTTGGATAGCCATCATATTGTACCTAGCAATGGCTTATTTTTTATTTAGACAATGGGTATTTTTATTGCTAGAAGATCAAGAGATGAGTGCTAATCAACGCTCTATATCTCGTATACTTCTGGGAATCAGTACTATAATTTGGCCAATCATCGTTCCGGTGGCTTATTTAGCATTATTGAATGTACACATAAAATATAAAAAACAGATAGCTTTTTTGATACATCAAGCGCATAACAGAATGAATGATGATGAATTGAGAAGTTGAGATTTTTATTGGTTTTGAATGGGAGTAGGTTGAGGAGTATTCGGTGTAGGCTGTTGTTCAACCTGATTTGTAGGTTGTTTCCACTCCGATAGTTCTCGATTCACTGCATTTTCAAAATCCGTAGATACCAACAGCACATTAATATTGTCATTTGTTTGGGGATTGGGGTCAACTTGGGCATAGAGAAAACTACGGTTAAAGTTAGGTTTCCCTAAGATGATTTGATGAGTTTTTTGGTTTTTTAAGTTAATAGTGATAGTTGCTTGGGGCTGATTTAAACCAAAGTCTGCGGCTTGGTTAGCTGCAATTGATACAGTCTGATTACTCTTTCCCTTGACTAATAAATCCATTAAATAAGAAACGATCGCATCATTTGCTGGTTCTGACACAGGAGACTTGAGCAACCATTTAGGGTTAGGTTGAGAGTTACGCTCTAAATTCAAGGTGAGTTTTGCAGTCTGCACCGTCAAAGACTGCACATCATCTTCCGCAAAAGAGAAAATTTGTTGTTGATTTGCCTTCGCCTCTTCTCGCTGAGTTGCACCTTGAATTTCATAGAAATAAACAAATCCTCCTAACCCCAGTGCAAGTAACACTAAAATCAAAGTTGTCTTTGGTAGTTTCATAATTAATTATTGGGAATTGGGAATTGGGCATGGGGCATGGGGCATGGGGCATGGGGGATTGGGCATGAGTTATCTTGACTCACCCAGCTTTTTAAAGCGGGGATTCAAACTGATGCTACTGTGAGGGCTGTTCGCCCTTGGCGTTCCTGAAGGGTAGCCACTCTCTGTAGCTATTTACTCATTACTCATTACTCATTACTCATTACTCATTACTCATTTAATCTCTCCCTTGTCTCCCTTGTCTCCCTTGTCTCCCCCTGCTCCTCTGCCCCCTGCCCCCTGCCCCCTGCTCCCCTGCTCCCTGCCCCCTGCCTCATCATCTCCGTTTCCACCAAATAGCAACGGCGGTGATAAACCCGATTAAGGGTAAAACTATCACAGACGCAATGGTCAGAAAGTTGGCTTGGGCGGCTGACATGGTGATGCGGCGGTTTTTTGGTTCTTTGGGGCGAATGGAGAGGGGTTGCTGATCCTGCTGACTTAACCAGGTAACTGAGTTGAGGAATACATCTCCATTTAGTTGCTGTCGGAAGATGTTGTCTGTGGCAAAGTCGGAATTGCCAATTACTACTAACCGCGATTCTTTGGTTGTTTGTTGAGGTTGCTGTTCATTTTGGGGTGTGGGTGATGTGGTGGGGGTAGGTGTGGGACTAACTTGATTTTGGGGTGTGGGTGATGTGGTGGGGGTAGGTGTGGGACTAACTTGATTTTGGGGTGTGGGTGATGCTGTGGGGGTAGGTGTGGGAGTAGCTTGGTTTTGGGGTGTGGGTGATGTGGTGGGGGTAGGTGTGGGACTAACTTGATTTTGGGGTGTGGGTGATGTTGTGGGGGTAGGTGTGGGGGTTGCTATTTTTTTACTTAAAGCAACACCTAGAGTAAGAGGCCCTTTGAGGTCTTTGTCAGGGTTAAACTCTAGTTTTTCACTTTGCAGGTCACTTTCTGCCCAGCTATCAGGATAGGGTTTAGTTTGTAGGAGAGGAGTAGACTGGACACCTGGGACTGGGGTAATTTGCAGAGGTCGAGCCAGACGGTAAAAAGAAATACCGTTACCGAAATCTTGGGTAATGGGGTGTTGTCCATAATCTCTGATGATAGGTGCAGCCGGGCCAAGTCCTACACCCGCACCGGAGACATCGACCGCTAAACGATCATCTAGACTAACGCCCCACTCTTGTAGCAAACTATTAAGGTTGGGGTTTGTGCTGGGGTCAACCATGAGTAGGACGTTACCACCACGGTTGAGGTAGTCTTGTAAAGCTTTGACTTCAGCATCAAATAGTTCCCGTTTGGGGCCAGCTACAACTACAACATCGGCATCATCAGGAACTTTGGGATTATCTGCCAGACTTAAAGGAGAACCAGTGTAATTTTTATCACTTAAACTTTGAACAGCTTGTGACATTCCCCCTTCGCCAGCAGCAATGGGATGTTCGCCATGACCTTGCAGGAAGTATACTTTAGCAGTGCGATCGCTATATATTTGTTGTAGTTTATTAGTTAACTTAATCTCTGACAGACGCTCATTAACGTTAACTGATTGTACTAATTGCCGTTTGTCACCAGATTCTAGATATACTTCTCCGTAATCTTTCACACCAAATTTTTCTGCTAATCCTGGTCTACTTTGAGGATCAACATACTCAAATTGAAATTTAGCACTTTGGCGACGATAATTTTCCAACAGTTCCCTGTCTTGGGGATTTCGAGTCACATCGAACAGCCAAATTTTCACCGGCTGCTTGAGTTTACGGACTAACTCCTGGGATTGTGGTGATAGGGTAAATAACTGCGTATCTGTTAAATCTGTACGCAACTGGTAGCGAGTCGCCATAAAGTTAATTAAGCCGATAATTACCAAGACGGCAACAGTTGCTACCAAAGCATTAGTACCCGCCTGAGTGGAACGGCGTTGCCACCATTGACTGCGTTGACTTTCCCACACTACCCATAAGACACAGATCATAATACCTGTAATGAGTAGCACTAAGGGAACAATTCCCCAACTTTCAGCCACTAACCCAGCCGTTAAACCTGCTACAGTCAAAAACGGCCCTAGTAAAAATAAATATTTCCAAAGTTGTTTTTGTTTAATGATAGTCATTTTATTTAATCTATTGGGAATAGGGAATGGGGCATGGGGCATGGGGCATTGGGCATTGGGAATGGAGTTAAACAACAAGCCCTAAAAAACCGGGTTTCTGAACAAAAGATTAAGGTTTTAAGCTGAGGGATTTGCAAGAAACCCGGTTTTTAACCGAGGTGAGTCTACCTTGTCTACCTTGTCTACCTTGTCTCCCCCTGCTCCCTGCACCCTGCTCCCGCTCCCCTGCCCCCTTGCCTCTCAAACTATTGCCGTTGAAATCTCAGTGCATCAATTGATTGTGCGGTGAGAAAGATACCTAAGAAAATATAACTGCCAAATAAGACTAAGGCACTGGTATCAAAGATGCCTTGAATTAGGGTGTTGTAATGTTTTAGCAGGGAGAAATGACCGACAATTTCTCCTAGTGAACCGCCAAGACTTTTAGCGATTAAATCTATAAATAACAGCAATATAACTAAGGCAAAAGTGAAAACAGCCGAGAGAATTGTACTATCTGTTAATGAGGAAATAAACATTCCCAAAGATAAAATTGCTGATGCTAGTAAGATTAAACCCAAATGTCCGACTAAGGGAATTGTGGGTGATAGGGGGGGATCGGAACTACTAATGGCGATCGCCTCAAATACCATTAGTGGTAAAATCAAAGTGGTAAAAAATGTCACTACCCCTAATAATTTACCGACAGCAACAGCCCAATTAGTGATGGGAGATGTGGCGAGGAGTTCTAAAGTACCGCGTTTACGTTCTTCGGCATAGAGTCCCATTGATAAAATTGGTAAAATAAATAACAATAGCCAACCCATACGGTCTAAAAAGGCTTTAATAAATTCGTAGGGGACATCAATAGGTGGGACTGGAACGTTTAATTGTTGTCCTTGTAAATCTATAAAAGCTACGGCTGGTAGAATACCCTCTGGCCCTAGCAAAATCATCACTAAGAATAAACCGCCCATCAACCAAAATACGCCAGCGATCGCATAAGCTAAAGGTGAGACAAAATAGCTTTGTAACTCTCGGCGATAAATGGCAATAATATTACTGACGATTAAACCCATTTACGCTGTTTCTCCTTCACTAGCTGCTGTTTCCTCAATTTTAGAGAAATTCTTCTCTTCTGTTGTTAGTTGCAAGAATACATCTTCGAGGGTGGCACTAACACGGCGCATTTCATGCAAACTAAATCCAGAATTGACTAAAGTTGTGGCGATGTCTTTTCCTGGTTCACTTCCTGGCTGTGACAACACCCGCAAGTATGCACGGTTTTCTCTGGGATAATTCACAGGAACGGACTCTACCAAACTAATACCGGCGATGTTTTGTAATACTTGCTTCGCCAAGGCTGCTTCTCCGTCAATTTCTATTTCATAACCTGCGCCTCCTGTCAACTGTGTCATTAAATTTTCTGGTGTATTAGTAGCGACTACTTTACCTCGATTAATAATAGTGACACGACTACAGGTCATACTCACCTCTGGCAGAATGTGAGTGGAGAGAATAATTGTATGAGTTCCAGCCAGACTTTTAATTAAATTGCGTACCTCAATAATTTGACGGGGGTCAAGTCCTACTGTCGGTTCATCTAAGATAATAGCTGGAGGATCATGAACGATCGCCTGAGCAATACCGACCCGTTGACGATATCCTTTAGATAACTTGCGAATAATCACGCGGCGTTTTTCTTGTAAATTGCAGCGTTTGATAGCGGCGTTCACCTTTGTGGGGCGATCGCCTGCTGGTATACCCTTAAGATGGGCGACAAAATGCAAAAATCCCTCCACCGTCATTTCGGGGTATAACGGCGGCGTTTCCGGTAAATAGCCAATGCGTTGACGCACCGCCAGAGAACTTTCATGAACATCAAAGCCGGCAATTTTAGCTGTACCACTACTAGCTGGGAGATAACCCGCCAAAATCCGCATAGTTGTAGTTTTCCCCGCGCCATTCGGCCCTAGAAACCCTACAATTTCCCCAGGCTCAACACTAAAAGTCACATCAGTAATAGCTGGAGTAGAACCGTAAATTTTACTGAGATGTTCAACTTCAATCATCGGTTATTTGGCGATCGCAACTTAAACTAGGGTACTTAACAATAGTGACATCTTACCGACACTCTTGATCAGTGCCAGCCTCATCGCTCACTCGTTGACGTGAAAAACTCCCCACAAGTTGCCGCAAAGTATGAAAAACTCCACCCACAAGGGGATGGAGTTTTTGGGCATGGGGAATCGGGCATGGGGCATGGGAAAGAGATCACCAATGCCCAATGCCCAATGCCCCAAGCGACGGGGCGACTATCCCTCTCCACCCGCAAGGGGATGGAGTTTCGCGTCGCTTTCGATGAAAAACAGGCGCAAAGTGTAAATTTTTCTCGAAATGAGTGATTCTGCTGAGGTGAGTATCAGAAATATAAAGTTAACTTTAAGTATAAAACTTTTAAAACTTAATATTAATAAATCGCCCTTATTTACTGTTAAGCATCACCCATAAATGCCTAACACATAAATTTAAACTTATCAAAATTTCTCACACTAATTAAACCTCCGCGTACCTCCGCGTAAACCTCCGCGTACCTCTGCGTTTAATCAAACCTTCTCCTGCTACTTCAAACAGTAGCCACACCTTGCCGTGCAGACATATCCCCAAAATCTACCCCCATATTATGTTCACCTTACAACTACAACAGTCAGTTTTAGATTCACTCCGAAATCTTAAAAGTATCGACACCCTAAAAAAACTATTTTGGAGTCAATTAAACTACGAAAGAATTAATCAACCCCTTTCGCGGCGCAAACTGACTGAAGCAGTTGCTAACGAACTGATAGAAGAACCCCTATTATTAGCATCAGGTGGGAATAATAACGCCTTTCATGTAATTTACTCACGACTAAAATCTGAAGAATTATCTAGACAAGGAGAAAGAAAAATTGTCAATCATCTTTTAAAAGAACATCCCTATGCACTATTTATATTTTCTAATAAATCTCACTCTCGCTGGCACTTTCTCAACGTCAAATACGATAACACCCTCCAAAAACGGAAACTTTTCCGTCGTATTACCATTGGAGAAGACGAACAATTACGCACCGCCTCAGAAATCATCAGTCGCTTAGATTTAGAAGATATTCCCGCTAATGCCTCACCATTAGAAATTCAAACACGCCATGATAAAGAATTTGATGTTGAAGCTGTCACCCAAGAATTTTTTAACACATATCGCCAAATATTTGAGAAAGTTGAGGAATTAATTCTAGGAATTGGTGGTAATGAGCGTAAACGGTTATTTACCCAAAAATTATTTAACCGTTTAATGTTTATCGCCTTTATTCAGAAAAAAGGGTGGTTAAAATTCCAAGGTAAGACAGATTATTTATCAGTCTTATGGGAAGATTATCAAGATCATCATACTAATGCAACTGCAAATTTTTATCGAGATAGACTATCACACCTATTTTTTGCAGGCTTAAATAATGCTCAACAAGCTGATGTTATTGGTATAAATAATGGTGGATTTCTTAAAAACTTAATTGGCAATGTACCATATCTTAATGGTGGTTTATTTGAGCAAGATGCAGATGATAATAATCCCCAAATTATCATTCCCGATGAATGTATAGATGCTATTTTACATGATCTATTTCAACGCTTTGCATTCACCGTAACCGAGAGTACACCGCTAGATGTAGATGTAGCAGTTGACCCAGAAATGTTAGGTAAAGTATTTGAAGAACTCGTCACAGGAAGACATGAATCGGGTAGTTATTATACACCAAAACCGATAGTTTCATTTATGTGTCGGGAAGCATTGAAGGGGTATTTAAAAACAGCAGTTCCAGGGGAATCTAGTGATGCAATATCCCAATATATTGATGAACATATTCCTGATGATATCACCAACTCAGGTGAAATATTTGATGCCCTGCGTCGCGTCCGATGCTGTGATTTAGCTTGTGGGAGTGGTGCATATTTATTAGGAATGTTGCACGAGTTATTAGATTTGCGTAACTGTTTATTTGCTAGTAAGAAAATTGGTACTGACAGTACATATAATAGCAAGTTAGAAATTATTGAAAATAATCTGTATGGTGTAGATATTGATATCTTTGCGGTGAATATTGCTAGGCTACGGCTATGGTTATCATTGGCGGTAGATTATGAAGGTGAACAACCGAAACCTTTGCCTAATCTTAAATATAAAATTGAAGTTGGTGATAGTTTAATTGCACCTAGTCCTACAACTACAGGTGTGATTAGACATGAATTTATTAATCAGTATCGGCAAAAGAAAGCTGAATATATGCGGACTCATGAAGGAGGTAAAAAGCAGAGTTTAGAAAAGGAAATTAACGAGTTAAAGACTCAAATTAGGTTATTCAGTTATGGGAATAGTCAAGCATCAGTAGGTTTTGATTGGGCGGTAGAATTTGCAGAAGTTTTCGCAGATGGTGGTTTTGATATTGTAGTAGCAAATCCGCCTTATGTGAGACAGGAATTAATTAAGCATCTCAAGCCAACATTAAAAAAAATATACGCCGATATTTATACAGGAACAGCAGATTTATATTGTTTCTTTTATGCGCGTGCATTGCATCTTTTAAAATCTGGTGGGATGTTAGCTTTTATTTCATCTAATAAATGGTTTCGTGCTAAATATGGTGAGAAGTTGAGGAAACACATCGCTGATACTTGTCACGTTCACAGCATCACCGATTTTGGAGATTTACCTGTTTTTAAAAGTGCAACAGCATACCCAATGATTTTTATAGCGCAAAGTGGCAAGATAGAAAGTGACTCATCTATTTTTACTACAGTTAAATCATTAGAATTTCCCTATCCTGATATTCTGGAATTAATGCGAAATAAGGGACAAAAATTGCATTCTACATCTATCAATGGTTCAAATTGGATACTAGCGGATACTTCTTGTGCTAACCGATTGAAAAAGATGGAAGAAGCAGGTGTTACATTGGGGGAGTATATCACAAGAAAAATTTATAGAGGCGTACTCACTGGATTCAATGAAGCATTTGTTATTAATAGTACAAAACGAGCAGAATTAATCTCTGAAGATCCAAATAGTGCTGAAATTATTAAACCTCTAATAGAAGGAAAAGATATTCGTAAGTGGTATATTGCACATCAGGATAGGTGGTTGATATTTACAAAGCGGGGCATTAATATAAATGCCTATCCAGCTATAAAAGCACATTTGACTAAATGGCGTGTTCAATTAGAGCCAAAACCTCAAAACTTATGTTCCAATGAAAAATGGCTAGGTCGAAAATCCGGGTCATATAAATGGTATGAAATACAAGATAATATTGCTTATTATTTGGAATTTAATAAACCTAAAATTGTTTATCAAGAAATTGCAACATATCAATCTTTTGCTTTAGATTGTACTGGTAGCTTTGTTAATAATAAAGTTTTTATAATTCCGACTGATGATTTATATTTATTTGGAGTATTTAACTCTTCTTTATCCTGGGAATATTTACAAAACACGTGTTCAAAGTTATCAGGTGGTGCTTTAGCGATGCAGACTCCTTACGTAACTAAAATTCCCATACCCATTGCTTCCACAACAGAAAAAGAAACCATATCTCAACTAGTCCAAAAATGCCTAGATGCAAAAGGCGTAAACTGCGAAACCTGGGAAAAAGAAATAGACGAAAGAGTAGCCGCCCTTTACGGACTATAAAATGTCAAACAATGTAAATTAAGTTCGTAGTAAGGGCTTTAGCCCTTCCCTCTTCCCCTAACATCTCAAAGAGAGGACTAAAGTCCTCACTACAAACTCTTACCCCAACACAGAAAATCGAACCTTGAGTTTCCTACACATAATAGAGAAAAGACTAACAAAGTGAAATCATGTACTCACCCATAAACCTCTTCACCATCGAAGAATACCTAGAACTAGAAAAATCCAGCGAAACCCGTCACGAATACCTAGGCGGACAAATATTCGCCATGTCTGGCGGTAGCAAAGAACACAACATAATCACTCTCAATATTGCCAGTAGAATACGTTCCCATCTGCGGGGTAGTTCCTGTAGCGTCTTCATGGCTGACATGAAAATCAGACTCAAACTAGCCAATGAAACCAAAAACCTATTTTACTATCCAGATGTCACCGTCACCTGCGACCCAGAAGACAAAGACCGCTTTTACTTAAACTCTCCCTGCTTAATTATCGAAGTTCTATCACCCAGCACAGAACTAACAGACAGGAGAGAAAAACTTGTCAATTACCGTACATTACACAGCTTACAAGAATATGTATTAGTTTCCCAAGATGAAATCAAAATTGAAGTCTACCGCCAAGATACTCAAGGGAATTGGACACTAGAAATATTAAATCAGGGAGACGAATTAAAATTAAATTCAATAGGATTAATCCTCACAATGCCTGAAATTTACGAAGATGTCATCAATATATAAGGTGCGTTACAGCTTACTATTTTACTTATGCCCATACATGACATTATAGACAATCGCCAGTTACAAAAAATTGTAGGTTGGGTTGACGCAAGGAAACCCAACACCAACATCTATATTGAGTGTCCGAGATCAATGTTGGGTTGCGCTCCGCTTAACCCAACCTACATTTAATGCACTGCGCCTCTGCGTGATCAAAATCCTATGCCCATACATGACATTATAGATAATCGCCAGTTACAAAAAATTGTAGGTTGGGTTGACGCAAGGAAACCCAACACCAACATCTATATTGAGTGTCCGAGATCAATGTTGGGTTGCGCTCCGCTTAACCCAACCTACATTTAATGCACTGCGCCTCTGCGTGATCAAAATCCTATGCCTATACATGACATTATAGATAATCGCCAACAAAAATTACTAGACCAAATCAACTGTATTCTCACATCATCATCATCTGCACATTTCGCAGTTGGTTACTTCTTCCTTTCCGGCTTCACCGCCATAGCAGAACAACTAACAAACATCCAAGAACTACGCTTATTAATTGGCAATACCACCAACAATGAAACCATCGAACAAATTGCCCAAGGATATCGCCGACTAGAATTAATTGCCGATAAAATTGAAGCCCAAAACTATCCCAAACGGACACAATTACAACAGATAACTAACAATACAGCCGCCAATATCCGTTCTAGTATAGAACTAATGGATCAAACAGATACAGCCGAGATACTAGTAAAAAATCTCGTGCAGATGATTGCCGAAAAACGGCTTCATGTCCGCGTTTACACCAAAGGAACTTTACACGCCAAAGCCTATATATTTGACTACGGTACTGTCTATGATAGCCAAGGTAGACCCCTAGCACGCACTGAAAAAGGTATTGCAATTGTTGGTTCATCTAATCTTACCCTCTCTGGTATTACTCACAATACCGAACTCAATGTCATTATTCACGGTAACGACAACCATACAGAATTAACTAATTGGTTTAATGAACTATGGCACGAAGCCGAAGATTTTAATGCAGCCTTAATGCAAGAAATGCAAACATCTTGGGCTGTTGCTTCAGTTAGTCCCTATGATGTTTATATGAAAACTCTGTATTGTTTAGTCAAAGATCGTTTAGAAGATACAGAACCGAAAGATTTAATTTTAGAAGACAACGAAATTACTAAACAATTAGCAGAGTTCCAAAAAGTTGCTGTTAATCATGCAGTGCAGAACATTAGAGACTATGGCGGCACTTTTGTTGCTGATGTTGTCGGACTCGGTAAAAGCTTTATTGGGGCTGCAATTGTCAAACGGTTTGAACAAACAGAACGCGCCAGAACATTAATTATTTGTCCCGCACCGCTAACAGAAATGTGGGAAAGGTATAACGAAGTTTATCAATTAAACGCCCGCATTTTGTCGATGGGAATTTTAAAAGAAGACGAAGAAAGCGGTTTTAAACTTTTATTAGAAGACTTCAAATATAAAGACAGAGACTTTGTGTTAATAGACGAAAGCCATAACTTACGCAATCATACAACTCAACGCTATAAAGTAGTAGAAGCATTCTTAGCCGCAGGTAAACGTTGCTGTTTATTAACCGCCACACCCCGCAACAAAACCGCTTGGGATATCTACCATCAATTAAAACTATTCCATCAAGATGATAAAACTGATTTACCCATAGATCCCCCTGATTTAAAAGAATACTTTCAGTTAGTAGAAAAAGGGGTAAAAAAATTACCAGAATTACTCTCTCATATCCTAATTCGCCGTACCCGCAACCATATTTTACGCTTTTATGGTTTTGATGCTCAAACTCACCAACCTGTAGACTCAAGCAACTTTCGAGAATACTTAGATGGAAACCGACGCGCTTACGTTTTAGTTGGTGGCAAGGGACGATTTTTCCCCAAACGGGAATTAGAAACGATAGAGTACAGCATCGAAGACACCTATCAAGGACTCTATCAAGAATTACGTCAATATATAGGCAAATCTCGCAAGCGTCAACTCCTCAAACCACCAACCAACGAACTTAGCTATGCCCGTTATGGGTTGTGGAACTATGTTTTAAAAGATAAACAAAAACAAGAACCATATAATACATTACAACGTGCTGGCGCAAATCTGCGGGGACTGATGCGAGTGCTATTATTTAAACGGTTTGAATCTAGTGTTTATGCGTTTAAAGCAACTATCACAAAATTATTGTTAGCCCATGAACGCTTTTTGAATGCTATAACGCAAGGATTTATTCCCGCCGGAGAAGAAGCGCAAACATTGCTATCAGAAGATTATAACCAAGCGGAAGAACAAGATTTAATGGAGGCATTACAGCAAGTTTCTGGCAAATATGACCTCACAGATTTTAATGCTGAGAAATTACAACAGCATATCTTACATGATATCAAACTCCTAAAAAAAATTATAGCATTAGTTGCACCAATTACTGCCGATAAAGATACTAAATTACAAACTCTGATGCAGTGGTTAGCCAAACCCGGAATTAAAACTAAAAAAATCCTAATTTTTACTCAATATGCAGATACAGCCAAATATTTAGCCGAAAATTTAAATCCAGATAATCAACAAAGTGATATTGCTGTAATTTATAGCGGAAACAGTAAAAATAAAGTCAGTCTAGTAGGAAGATTTGCCCCCAAAGCCAATCAAGAATATAAATTTAAACCAGGAGAATCAGAAATTAATACCCTGATTGCTACAGATATTTTAGCAGAAGGCTTAAACCTCCAAGATGGTGATTTAATTATCAATTATGACTTGCATTGGAATCCAGTCCGATTAATTCAACGGTTTGGGAGAATTGATAGAATTGGTAGTGAGAAAGATATTATTTATGGATATAACTTTTTACCGGAATTGGGTATTGAGCGTAATTTAGGTTTAAAGCAAAAACTCAAAAATAGGATTCAAGAAATTCATGATACTATCGGTGAAGATGCTGCTATTCTTGACCAAACCGAGACACTGAACGAAGAAGCAATGTATGCCATTTACGACCAACAAAATGGTAAACAGTTGAGCCTTTGGGCAATACCCGAAGAAGATGAATTTTTAGATTTAAATGAAGCGGAAGAAATTCTTAGGAAATTACAAAAAGATCATCCTGAAGAATTTGAGCGCATTGCTAATTTACCGCATGGAATACGTACAGCTAAATTTTCTCTTTCATCTAAAGGTACATTCATTTTTTGTGAAGCATCTGATCCCAATAGGCCAGATATCAAAGGTTATCAACAGTTATTTTTGGTAGATCATAACGGCAAGATTATTTCTAGAGATATTCCGCGAATTTTAGGCACAATCAAATCAGATGTTGAAGATGAAACCTATAAATTACCAAAAAATCATAATTCTGTAGTCATGGCTATCAAAGATCAATTTGCCGAAGAAGTTAAACATCGTCAATCAGAACGGCAATATAATCAGCGTTTAACTCAGGGGCAAAGATATATTTTAAGGGAACTAAGAATCTTTTTTAAATCTCTAAAAAATGAAGATTTAAAAGCTCAAGTCAATATTTTAGAAAGTGTGTTTCGCAACCCTCTAACTCAAGCTATTCATCGAGAGTTAAATAGTTTACGCCGTAATAGTTTCACAGGGGAGAATTTATTTAATCAACTAGTGCAGATTTACCGACAACATAATATGCAGGAATGGAATAATAATCATCTGCCAGTATTATCAGAGCCAATACCGATGATTGTTTGTAGTCAAGCACTTTTATAAAATTCGTAATTCGTAATACCCTACGGGAAGGCTAAAGCCTACGTAATTCGTAATTCCGCTACGCGGAAGCAATCTACTAGCTAAATCAGTTAATGCTTGAATCGCTTTAGTGTTAGATTGAATCAGGTTTTCTAAGTTTTCGGAATCACTCATCAAAGTCCTCGCGCCGTGGAAGCCCCTGGCTTTAGACATGGGGGTAAGGCGCATCTGATTTTAATCAGAGTCACATTATCGCCTTGGGGTTGTTGCATTCGGTGTACCTTTGTTTTGTACTTTCAACAGGACAGTTACCGTTTCAAATTTGACAACCCTGTACGCATAATGTTTTGCTCCAAAGAGCCTCCCTTACGGGGTAATGTTAGCTTCGACAATGTTAGAGGTCGGTGAGGCAGTGTGCAGAACAGGGGGTTTCCCCCATGAACAACTGCCGAACCCCGGAGGGGTAACTATCCAAACGACACTGGTTTAACCCCTTTAAGCCTGTTTAATCGTTCGGTTCTAGAGCAGAGGACTAGCTTCGCATCCCCTGGTAGGTCTTTAACTCTTGCCTCTAACGTAGTTCAGTTAAGAACTTAGTCTGGTCAGATTAGGGCTTTTTCAAGCCCCCGGCTTTAGCCGTGGGGTTTCTGACATCGGTATTTGGTCACTAATATAAATTATGCCAAATGAGTTGGTAAATGGGTTGGTAATACCGTTTCTTGATGTAGCTTGCCTGGCGTAGCCATAGATGCACTTTATTCTGTACTGTAGAGACGTTGCATGCAACGTCTCTACATCATTTATTTGGCTTCATAGAGAATTGGTATAAGGTGCGTCAGCATGAAAAGGTTATGGTTATAGTTAGCTTTTGTCGAAGTGACGCACCCTACATACATTATTTTATAAATTCGTAATTACAAGCCTTGTTCCCAGTCCCCTGTCCCCTGTTCCCTGTCCCCTATTCCCTATTTCCCGGCAATGTTGTTTTATCATGATGTCATTTAAACAATTATTGCTTAATGATCAATGGTGAACACTAACCCCATTGCTACACTTTATGTCAACCCTCTAACGGGTAAAGATACTAACTCTGGTTCACGCACCAGTCCATTTAAAACGCTGACTCGTGCTTTAAAGGTGAGTTCGCCGGCAATTATTCAGTTGGCGACGGGGAACTATAACACTGGAAATCAAGAGGTGTTTCCCCTAATAGTGCCGTCAGGGGTGACGGTGGTGGGGAATGAAGCTACTAAAGGTGCGGGAATCGTAATTTCTGGGAGTGGGGAATATCAAAGTTCCAGCTTTGGGGTGCAGAATGTCACCTTAGTTTTATTAAATCAAGCTAGTCTCAGGGGTGTGACTGTGACTAACCCTGTAGCTAAGGGAACTGGAGTTTGGATTGAATCTACAGCCGCCTATATAGCAAATAATACCTTGACTAACTGCGGTCGAGAGGGTGTATTTACTAGTGGTACAGCCAAAGCCTCGATTGTAGATAATGTGTTTGTGCAGAATGCTGCCAGTGGGATGTTTATGGCACGCAATAGCAAAGGGGAGGTATTACGGAATGTGTTACAAAAAAATCCTTTAGGTATAGTTATTAGTGATTTTGCTGCGCCTATTATTACCCATAATAAATTTTCTGATCATCGCACAGCGATCGCTCTAGCTCGTAATGCTCGGCCTGTGTTACGTCATAATTTGATGATTAAAAATAGTCAAGGTGGTTTACTTGTCAACGAGAACGCTGTCCCGGATTTGGGTAATACTCAAGATATTGGCGGGAATATTTTTAGTGATAATGGGGAATTTGATATTCAAAACAACTCGACACAAGCTTTGATGTCTGTAGGGAATCAGTTAAATCCTACCCAAGTCAAGGGAAAGGTGAATTTTCCCGTAGCTATTATAGATAACCCCATCCAATCAGCCAACACGAGTTTAATTGATATTGCTGGGCATTGGGCGGCGGAGTTTGTGGAAGCATTAGTGAATAAAGGCTTGATTAGTGGTTTTCCTGACGGCACTTTTGCTCCCAATGCACCCATCACCCGCGCTCAATATGCCGCGATAATTGCCAAAACTTTTAATCTGCCCACGAAAAATCAATCAACCCAATTTAAAGATGTGAAATCTGACTTTTGGGCAGCCGCAGCCATTACCAAAGCCGCTCAAATGGGTTTTATGAGTGGCTTTCCTGATGGGACATTTCGACCAGGACAAAATTTAACTAAGGTACAGGCGATAGTTTCAGTCGTCAATGGTTTGCAACTGAGTGGCGGTAATCCTCATGTCTTAAGTGTATATGACGATCGCGCCCAAATTCCCAGTTATGCTACCAATGCGATCGCTACTGCCACAGCCAAACAATTAGTAGTAAATTATCCCCAAACTGAGGAACTGCAACCCCTGCGAGATATTACTCGCGCCGAGGTAGCTAGTTTAATTTATCAAGCTTTAGTGACAAACAAAGAAGAAAAAGCGATCGCTTCACCTTATATTGTTCGTGTTGATGTAGCCTTACCCACCTTCACCGACTTAGGGGGACATTGGGCAGAACCATTCATTGTTGCCTTAGCTGAGATGGGGATCACCCACGGGTTTGCTGATGGCAGTTACCAGCCCAATAAACCTATGACTCGCGCCCAATATGCGGCTTTAGTGGCGGGTGCATTCAACCCCACACCCAAAAGAGCCGCTACAGAGTTTGTAGACGTACCTAAACAATTTTGGGCTTATCAGGCATTACAAATTGCCACTAGTGGGGGCTTTGTCAGTGGTTTTAGCGATCGCACTTTTCGCCCAGATCAAAATGTCCAGAGGCTACAGGTGATTGTTTCCTTAGTCAATGGACTTGCCCTCACAGCAACTAATAATGATACTTTCACCTATACTGACAGTAATACAATTCCTGAATATGCTCGTAAGGCTGTCATCACTGCCACCCAACAAAGCATCATTGTTAACTACCCCAACCCCAAATTACTAGCACCCACCAGGGAAGCAACCAGGGCAGAAGTAGCGGCAATGGTTTATCAAGCCTTAGTAGCAATTCAACGCGCGCCAAGTATTAATTCAGCCTATATAATTTCGACAGTTGACAATTGACCAAGTAAAATGAGAGACACCGCTTATTAGCTTGGAAACTATTGGTAACAAATCCTACAGTTCCCTTAAGATGAGCTTCCCAGATGTACTGGGTAGATCATCTCCACCTCTTGCCACCAGCCAAAATTTCTCATGTCACAATCATTACCAATCACTTGTGCTAATTTGGCGATCGCCCTATTAATTCACTATAGTTTTGACCTCAGTGGCTACAGTGCTAGTGAGTTAGTTCATCGTTGGCGCAAACAATACCCAGCAGATTGGCTACATTTGGCAGTGATTGAAGCCCTATATCAAGGACGTTATAAAGGCATTTCCGTACAGCAAATTTTGGCGTTTTGGTTACGGCGAGGACAGGTGATCTATCATTTCAATATGGAATTTGAACGCCTGATTTGTAGCCAATTTCCCAGCACGTTAACGGCTGCTACTACTATGGCTTTAAATTTCAATACCCAACCAAAGGAGCTTGAGCCAGTCTTAGTGGCATCCCCCCCAGTGGACAATGGTGAGGACGATAGCCAGCCCAGCCATTCAATTCAACTGATGAAGATTAGAGAGCCAGAAGCTATCACTCAACAAGCAACACAACCAGCACCGAAACTTTTAGCTGCTTCTAGGGTAGGTGCAGCTACCAGCGATGTTCAACCCCGGCTAGGGACTGTAGAAACATTGAGTCAAAAGACAAATAATTTATCCGTAACTGTCAATCGTCCCCCAATTGGCCAGTTTACCCCGGCTAAAAGCGATCGCTCCGAATCATTTACTTCCAAGCTGAAAGCCATGTCTGGGGAGCAATTATCGAAAAATGGAATCTAAAGATAAGTAATGAGTAATGAGTAATGAGTAATGAGTAATGAGTTTTGAGTAATGAGTTTTGAGTAATGAGTTTTGAGTTTTGAGTAATGAGTTTTGAGTAATGAGTAATGAGTAATGAGTTTTGAGTAATGAGTAATGAGTAATGAGTAATGAGTTTTGAGTAATGAGTTTTGAGTAATGAGTTTTGAGTAATGAGTAATGAGTTTTGAGTAGGGTGTGTTACGGCTATGTCAGGATTTGAGGGTTTTACCAAATGATATCTAGCCGTAACGCACCGTATAATGTTGGTGCGTTACGCGTTGCTTGAACGCACCCTACACCCTGATTACGCTGTAACTGTTGCTAAGGCTTTCTCTACAGCTTGCAAGGCGGTATTAATTTCTGCCTCACTGACAATTAATGGCGGCACAAAGCGCACCACTTTAGGCCCGGCTGGTACGAGTAATAAGCCTTCGCTCATGGCAGCTTTGACAACTTCCGGTGCAGTTAACTGGATATCTGCTGATAATTCCATGCCGTTAATTAAACCCCAACCGCGCACTTCGGTTATATGATGGGGATATTTAGCAGCGATCGCTCTTAATCCAGTCCGTAATTGTTCGCCTCGCTCCTCGACATTCTGTAACAGATTTTCTCTTTCCAAGGTTTGGCATACGCTTAACGCCACCCCACACACAAAAGGATTACCGCCAAAGGTGCTGGCGTGTTCTCCTGGTTGGAACACATCACAGAATTTTTTACTCATCATTGCGCCAATCGGAATACCACCACCCAAACCTTTGGCACTGGTGAAAATATCCGGTTCAACTCCCAGATGTTCATAACCCCAGAGTTTACCACTGCGTCCCATCCCCACTTGCACTTCGTCGAACATCAACAAAATGCCAATTTCATCGCAGATTTGCCGCAGTTTTTGGAAGTATTCTACATCTCCGGGACGTACTCCCCCTTCCCCTTGTAACGGTTCGATCAAAATAGCCGCAACGCGATAATCACCCTCGTCTAACTCAGTTACTGCACTTTCAACAGCACTGATATCGTTATAGGGGACGTAATGAAATCCCGGTACGAGAGGATCAAAGTATTTTTGATACTTCGGTTGTCCTGTGG
This sequence comes from Aliinostoc maniaoense, assembly GCF_058172895.1. NCBI lineage: Bacteria > Bacillati > Cyanobacteriota > Cyanophyceae > Nostocales > Nodulariaceae > Aliinostoc > Aliinostoc maniaoense. The sequence continues at coordinate 2,697,868 of NZ_CP187952.1, forward strand.
CGGTAATGGTTGCCAAAGTCCGACCGTGGAAGCTGGCGTTAGCTGTTAAGATAATAGGCTTGTCAATTTCTAAAACTGTATGGGCATATTTACGCGCCAATTTAATGGCAGCTTCGTTGGCTTCTGCACCAGAGTTGCAAAAAAATACGCGATCGGCGCAAGAATGTTGAATAATCCATTGGGCTAATTCCCCTTGTTCGGGAATATAGTACAAATTAGAAACATGATGCAGCTTTTGAATTTGCCGTGTTACCGCTTCTATCATGGCGGGGTGGGCGTGTCCGAGGGTGCAAGTAGCAATCCCGGCAACAAAATCTAGATATTCTTTGCCCTGGGTATCCCAAACCCTGCATCCTGCACCCCGTTCTAGGGCAATGGGAAACCGGGCATAGGTAGACATCACAGCTGAGTCAAAGCTGTCTGTACTAAAGGGGTTAGATGCAGCAACACCTGAGTCTGGGGGGTTTGTGCCTTGCTCAAGTAGAGTTTGTAGGCTCACTACCTCTCCTCCTAAAAATTTTTCATTGTAAACTTACTTACTAGTTTCCTAGAAATTCTGCAAAATTGCTTTGGATTTACGATATGAAAGCAGGGTAAGAAAAATCACTAACCTTAAGTCGGGGGAACAGGGGCTAGGGTGTACACACAAGTTATCTGATCCCCCTAAATCCACGCCACTTGCTTCAAGTCGGCAAAGCCGCCCAACGCAGTGGCTCCCCTTAAAAAGGGGGACTTTGATTCTTGTTCCCCCCTTTTTTAAGGGGGGCTAGGGGGGAGCAAGTCACATTTTGCACTCAGCACAAAGATGTGTGTACACAGTAGGGGAACAGGGGACGGGGAACGGCACGGGAACTTAATTTTCCCCTCTGCTCCCTGCCCCTCTGCCCCCTGCCTCTGATCCACTTGGGTCTAACATTATATATGCTCAAAGCATGAACAGTGGTGAAATATAACTTTGTATTCAACTCTTGAGCAAAAGTACCGACGGATTCAAAAAGAGTTAATGGCTGGAACGATCGCACTTGGCGGTGTGTTCTTGCTTGGCACTTTGTGGTACAAATTTGTAGAGGGGTGGTCATGGGAAGATGCCGCTTACATGACTGTGATTACCTTAGCTACTGTCGGATTTAGTGAAACACATCCTTTAGGTAGCCGTGGCCGCTTGTTTACCATTGCCTTGATTTTGTTGGGTGTGGTCAATATCGGTTACATTGTCAACAGATTTACAGAAGCGATTATTCAAGGCTACTTTCAACAGGGGATTCGACTACGACAACAGAGGCGGTTAATGGAATCTCTTTTTGGACATTACATCATTTGTGGATTTAGTCGGACTGGGCGACAAATCGCTAAGGAGTTCCGCGCCGAAGGTGTGCAGTTTGTGGTGATTGATTCTGAACCGGAATCTATAGAAAGAGCGCAAAATGAGGGTTACATAGCTTATCAAGGGGACGCTACTCTCGATGATTCCTTGCTGAAAGTGGGAATTGAGCGAGCTATTTGTATAGTTGCTGCTCTCCCTTCCGATGCCGAAAATTTATATACTGTGTTATCTGCCAAAACTTTGAATCCGAGAATTAGAGCGATCGCACGGGCAAGTACAGAGGAAGCGTTACAAAAATTACAACGTGGTGGTGCAGATGCAGTAATTTCACCATATATAACTGGGGGCAAGAGAATGGCAGCTGCCGCCCTCAGACCACAGATTTTAGACTTTGTAGATGGGATTTTGACAGGTGCAGACCGCCAACTTTACATGGAAGAATTTTTACTTGACCCGGCGTTTTGTCCGTTTGTGGGGCAAACCTTGCAAAAAGCCAAACTGCGATCGCAAACTGGCGCGTTAGTTCTAGCGATTCGCCGTCTTGATGGTAATCTCATTGGAGGCCCCACTGGGGACACAATTTTAATGCCAGGAGATACCCTCATTTGTATGGGTACAGCCGAACAACTCCGCAGCCTCAACCAAGTTCTCGGCCCTATTAATTCCCAGCATTTACGTAAACCAAAAAATAGTTAAATCAATTCACCAACCCCTTCGGGGTACGGAATAGGGTTGAAGCAACAGGCAACAGTGAGGATTGCAACTTCAAGTATTGATTAGCTCGTTCTCTCCTGTCCCAAAAACCAGAGGGTATGAAGCCCCGTATTTAAAGACGAGTGTTTTGGGCGAGGTCTAAATCCTGCCCTGTTCCCTATTCTCTGTTCCCTGTTCCCTTTTGAAATGGACTAAACAGTAGAAGTTGAGACGGCTTTCGGTTGATAGGTGTTTTTAATGGCACTCCAGTTACTCGCAATTGGCATTCGCCAACCTGTGCCAAAGGCGCGGTCGGTGATTTTTAGTCCTGGGGGTGCTTGTCGGCGTTTAAATTCTGCTCGTGCTAACATTTGGATGATTCTTTCGACAACTGTAGAATCATGTCCGGCGGCGACGATTTGGGGTACTGATTGGTGTTCATTAATCAGGCGTTGCAAAATATCATCTAAAATTTCGTAGGGTGGTAGGGAATCTTGGTCAACTTGTCCGGGTTTGAGTTCTGCGCTTGGTGCTTTGGTGATGACGTTTTGGGGGATGATTTCACTGTTGTGGTTTAGCCAGTTGCAGAGTGAATAAACACGGGTTTTGGGAACGTCTGCAATGACTGCTAACCCGCCATTCATGTCACCGTAGAGGGTGCAGTAACCAACTGCCATTTCGGATTTATTGCCGGTGGATAATAAAAGATAGCCAAATTTATTAGCGATCGCCATTAATAAATTACCGCGAATCCGGGATTGAATATTTTCCTCAGCAATACCAAACTCTGTACCTGCAAACAAATCAGCCAAGCTGTTGTCAAAACTCTGCATTAATTCCCCTATCGGTATGGTTTGGGTTTGTATCCCCAAATTTTTCGCTAATGCTAAAGCGTCGCTGATGGAATGTGGGGAACTGTAGGGGGAAGGCATCAGTACACCGAGGACATTTTCTTGACCTAAAGCTGCGGTAGCGATCGCTGCTACTAATGAGGAATCTATCCCGCCACTTAACCCCAATATTACCTTAGAAAAACGGCATTTTTGGGCATAATCCCGCACTCCCAAAACTAAGGCGTGCCAAATTTCTTCCTCTTCTGAGGTGTATGCTGGCACAACAGCACTTAATTGTAAATCTCGTTTATCTGTATCAAATTCTACTGTAACTAAATCGCTAACAAAACCACTGGCGCGACATATCACTTCACCTTGACGATTGACAGCAAAGCTACAACCATCAAAAATTAAATCGTCGTTACCGCCGACTTGGTTAGTATAAATTATCGGTTGCTGGAAACGCACCGCACTATGTTTGAGCATTTCCTCCCGACTGCGTTGTTTACCCACGGTGTAGGGAGACGCAGATAAATTGACAATTAAATCTACACCCAAAATTGATAAATCAGCGATGGGATTAGCAGCATAATTGCGTTTGCCCCAAAATTCCTCATCGTTCCATAAATCTTCGCAAATTGTTACGCCAATATCAATATTATCTAGGGTGAAATAGTTAGCTTGCAGTCCAGGTTCAAAATAACGATTTTCATCAAATACATCATAAGTTGGTAATAATCGTTTATAAAAAAATTGTTTTATATTCCCGTTTTCTAATAAAACAATACTGTTATATAAAGTTTTACCGCCTGTAATATGGGCTTGTAAATTTTGTTGGACTGTCCCAACTAACACAGCTAAATTACTAGGTAAATCCCTAGCTAATTGCTGTAAAGTCATATTCATAGCGTCCACAAAACTAGGATTTAATAATAAATCTCTAGGAGGATAACCACATAAAGAAAGTTCAGGAGTTAACAACAGTCGCGCCCCTTGTTTAACAGCCTGCTGTGCCATCTCCAGAATTTTTTGAGCATTACCAGACAAGTCACCAATTATAGGATTAAGTTGAGCGATCGCAATTTTCATAGTTTAGTTATTAGGGGATTGGGCATGGGGCATGGGGCAGAAAAGAGTCAAAAATCAAAAATTCTTTAATTTTGAATTTTGAATTTTGAATTTTGAATTTTGAATTTTGAATTTATTTGCCCCTACACCCCCTTAAATAAACACCAAGGGTTTATCTTTGAAGGGTGCAAATGCTGCGGCATCAAATTTATATAAACTGGCGGGACGACCTGCGCCCCGTGATACTTTGATGCCTGTATCAGATAAAAATCCTAACTTGAGGAGACGCGCTCGAAAATTAGAATAATCAGAGAAGTTATCGCCTAAAACTGTGGTGTATAACTGATATAAATCATTTAAAGTAAACATTTCTGGTAATACGTCAAAAGCTACGGGACTGTACTCTAATTTATTGCGTAACCTTCTATGTCCATAAGCCAAAATTTCATTATGATCAAAAGCTAATTTTGGCACTTGCTTGACTGGATACCAAGCAATACCAGTAACACCATCAGCAATTAATTCTGCTTCTTCAAATCTCACCAGGGCAAAATAACTTACTGATAAATAACGCACGCCATAACTACCAGTTTCTTCTCTGGGGTCACGCTCTGGGCCGCCAAAGGTATACAACTGTTCTAAATAAAGATTATTTACCTTAATTTTCTCCGCCATAATGCGATAAGCAGCATCTTCTAAAGACTCTCCTTGACGTACTAAAGTACCAGGAAGACTCCATTGATTTAAAAATGGTTCTTGCTGTCGCATGACTAAGAGAACTAAGAGGCGATTCTGTACAGTATCTACAGAAAAAATTACATTATCAACACCTACTTTGAAATCAGCCAAAGGTTGTTGATTTAGCGGAGTTGAAATTTTTTTGTGGTTGCGTCCGGGCATTTGTACAAATGCTGTTGATTAATATAAGCAGCGATAGGGGGAATAAGGGCTTCAGTGTTTCCATGTTCACGATAGGCTGTGGAGGAGACATCTAAACCAGTTAAACTGGCGATCGCAATTTTTCCTCCCAGTGCTTCCACGGCTTCTAAGCTAGACTGATCTATCTCATATCCCGGTCGTGGCACAATCAACAATTGCACTTGCTGTAATAATTCTTCAATTCGATACCAGCGTGGTAACTGATGCAGTAAATCTGAACCAATTACTAAGGTGTAGTCAGTATCCTCACCCCACCGCAGTTTAGCTTTATACAATGTTTCCAAGGTTCTAAAGCTACTCAATTCCTGTTCTAAAGCAATATTTTGTTTGGGTGCTTCTATATCTGTAATCAACAACCGCAGCATCGCCGCCCGATGCGCTAACAGTGTTTGATGAGATTTAAAAGGATTATCAGCAGCCCAAACCGCCACCCAATCATAACGTTCAGACAACCACCGCAGAATCTTTTGATGTCCTGCGGTTGGGGGATCGGCACTAGTACCAAATAAAGCGATTTTTTTCATAAGAATTGGGAATTGGGAATTGGGCATCGGGCATCGGGCATCGGGCATCGGGCATCGGGCATGGGGAATTGGGAATTGGGCATGGGGCATTGGGAATTGGGCATTGGGTAAAATCTTCTTTGTCTACCTTGTCTACCTTGTCTACCTTGTCTACCTTGTCTACCTTGCCCCCTACACCCCTACACCCCTACACCCCTACACCCCTACACCCCTACACCCCTACACCCCCACACCCTTAGTCAACTCTGCCAACGTGGGTGAAATTTCCACATTTAAGGCAATAGGATGCTCTAGTTGTCTGGTTTTTTCTGGTAAACTTGCTACGGAAGCGGCTGTACGTTGGCGAATTGCGGCTAAGGTTTCTGGTGGTTGCAGTCTTTCACCCTCTTTCATTACTAATTGCAATAAGGGTTTTTCTGTAGAGAGGGGAGTGTCTGTTGCTAATCCCAATCTGTCGGCTTTGATTTGGCTGCCTGTAAATGACCGAAAAACTTGTTTGCGTCCTGGATATGTGGTTTTACCAGTGGATTTTTTCATGACGGGGATACCGTCAATTTCTACGAGTTTATAAACTCCGTTGACTGGTGTACCTGTAACTAATTTCGTTCCTAGTCCGTAGCCATCTATTTCTGCTCCGGCGGCTTTGAGTCTGGCGATTTCCCACTCGTCTAAGTCGCCGCTACCAAAAATTGTCACACCGGGCAGGAGCGATCGCACTTGTTGTGATAAATTTACCAAGTCTCCAGAGTCTAGCCTTACCCCTGTTAATTCCATCTCTCCGGCATTGACTTTTTCTGCTAAGTGTTGCGCCGCCGCCACGGTATCATAAGTATCAATTAATAATGGCGCACCGGGAAAATAACGATGAAATGCGGTAAAGGCTTGTGCTTCACTTCCTTCCATAGCTGACAATGCCATAACTAAGGCATGAGCCATCGTACCACTAGGTTGCTCCCCTAGTTGTAATGCGGCTAACACATTGGAAGTAGAGTCTAAACCCCCGGCTAATGCTGCCCGTGCTGCCCACAATGAGGCTTGGGGACTAAATGCCCTTCTTGTACCAAATTCCAGCAATCTGGCGTTATTTCCTGCAATATCCCGCAGCCGTGCGGCTTTGGTAGCTATCAGGGTTTGGTAGTTGAGGGTATTTAATAGATAGGTTTCGACTAATTGCGCTTGCCATAGGGGAGCTTCTACCCTTAATAATGGCTCGTTAGCAAAGACAGCTGTCCCTTCTGGTACTGCCCACACATCCCCAGTAAATCGTCCTTCTGCCAGCAATGACCAAAAGCGATCGCCTGCTTGGGCAAAAATCCCTGTGGCTTGTAAGGCGGCTATCTGTTCAGGGCTAAAACGCAGATTTTCTAAATATTCCAATGCTTGCGCCAAGCCCATCGCAATTAAATAACCAAAACCTTCAGGCGATCGCCTCACGAATAACTCAAAGCTAGCCCGCCGTTGTTCCACACCTTCCCCCGTGTAACAAGCTGTCATTGTTAACTGGTAAAGGTCTGTCAACAGGCTGTAGTCCGCCGCAGAGATATCTAATTTTGGTTTCTGGTGCTTATCCCAGACTGGGAAAGGTGTCATACCAGAGTTTCCTTACACGAATGGTGCTTTTCATTATGGTAGAATTTACCATAAATAATGTCAAGCACAAAAAGTATGAGTTTGTAAGTTGACGGAAATGTAGTATTTATATGGCTTGCAATGTTTTCTTAAACTATTAATTAACTTTCCTTAATGGTTAATTTCATCAAAAATTGATAAATAAGCCCATGAATATCAAGAAACCTTTTGGAGAAATATAGGATTGCAAAATTTTTCTATCTCAGGTGATAGGCTGTTAACTAAGCTAGTAGTAAGGACTTTAGTCCTTGATTTGAGGGCTAAAGCCCTGACTACAAACACCGCCAAGTTTGCTTGGTGAACTATTAGCAGTCAACACCAAACAAAAAAAGATAGCTGATGGCAATAACCCGCGATTTTTGATTAAGATAGACATAGAAATTAATAACTTGTAAATCAAGTGAAGTATTGCAAAGCTAACTAAAAAACTGTTGCATATATTGTCAATATATTGAGAACACAATCTAGAAGAATTAATCAGGATTAAAGTAGAGACACCAAGATAGATTGGCTCAAAAAGGAGTCTAAATATTATGGCTATTTCCAGAATAATTGCTAGCATTACTCAGTATATTTCTGAAGCCGTAATGCGGATCTTTGGCCCTACCGATGATGCTTATCCTAATACTGGCGTACAACCTTTTACGGGTGAGCCTTACAAAAAGGATGCTGCTGAAAATTGGTAAATGTTAGTGCAACCCGTCATCTGTATATTTGGCAAATTGCCAACACAGATAAGCACAGATTTATAATCTGGGCTTATCTATTTTTTTAATTACGCAAGTGTCACAATAGATGATTGGTGCGTGACTGTCTTTAAGTAATAAGTTATAAGCTATAAGTTATAGCGATTTCCAGTTAAGTGAGGTACAGATAATATTTTGAAACGCAGAGGAACGCAAAGTAAAGCGCAGAGGTACGCAGAGATTTGTACCTCAGCAGATTAGGAAACGCTATATTACTTATTACTTATAAGTCATAGAATTTACTCAAAACTCATTACTTATTACTCATTACTCATTACTCATTACTCATTACTCATTACTCATTACTTATTTAACACAACCATCTAAATATCAACATCAATTTCACAAATAACCAAGCAGACTCTGTAAATCTGGAACTTCTAAATCAGGTTTACCTGTAGATGGCAGAGTAGCACCAGAACCTTGTTTTCCGGCTCTCCTATTCACCCAAACTGTTGATAATCCTAATGATTTAGCTGGAATAATATCATGATACACACTAGCAGCAATATGCAATATTTCCTTTTGGGGTAAACCAATTTTTTCGATGGCTTGTCTGAAATTATTCAAAGATGGTTTATAGGATTTTAGCTGTTGTGCTGTGATGATATCATCAAATGCAACCTCTAATTTATTAGCAGAGAAAGCAAATAAATCGTCATCTATATTAGAAATAATTACTAAATGAAACCTTTGCTTGAGCAATTTCAAAGCTGCAACTGTATCAGCAAAAGGTTGCCAATATTGAATTGAGTTAGCCAGTGCATTTATTTCTGTTTCTGTGGGGTTAAAAGCAAACTTTTCACCAAACTTCTGCACTACTCCCTTCAAAACTTCTCGATAGTTAATATATTCTCCCTGTTCTAACTCTGATTCAAATTCAGCGAAATATTGGAGAATTGTATCTTCATCTAAATTGAGATGGTGATTAATGACAATTGGTTGAAATGCCGTTAATATTCCCGTTTCCCAGTCAATGAGCGTGCCATAGCAATCAAAAGTTATAGCTTTGTACTGACTAAAATTTATCATAAGTGTCAATATGTTATATGTGATAAAAAGTTTGTAGTAAGGACTTTAGTCCTTAAAGTTTAATTAGAGAATATCTAAAAAACCTTAACCTAAATTTGTACTATTTTTAACTCATTCTTTGCTTATAGTGTATCGCTTCATCAGAAGATTGGGAAGTAACCATAACATATTACGGTAAGTCTATCCGTTTTTAGATGTATCAACTTCATCAAATCCAAGTCAAATGTCAGATTCCAAGCTCGCAAAAGTTAATATTCTCTACATTGAGGATTGTAGATTCATAAGAATACAACTTTCTCAATTACTTTTGTGTTGAGCTAAATTCAGCTATAGCAATTTTAAGTTATTTGTGAGAGACAAGAAACCTCATGGATTCAACATCTTCATAAATCGAAATAAGATTGCTACACAATGCAGATGAATTATTGTAAATCAGTCTCTGCATTGAGCAAGGTATTGTTTTGTGGTGTTTGCTTACTGAAATCGAGGAGTAGAAATGCTTGAGGCTATCGCTATTGCCTGGCTGTTATTATTTTTTGGTGATTTTTTATCAACATTTGTTTATCATGTACCAGAACACGTTTTTGGTAGCCTCCACTTGAAAACGCACCACTCATGGAAGAAAGATTTTCGCCATTATGCAATTTTGACATGGAATATTCAGGTGCTTTTAGATGGTATTTTGGGAGCTTTACCATATCTATTGGTAGCTGTATTTCTGTGGAGCTTTTCTCCCATTGGTGTAATTTTAGGCTTGTTATTGGGTCAATTTCATGTGTGGTGGAGACATATTAGTGTCTTAGGTTGGCAAACTCCAAAACCCATCAATTTTTTGTGCCAAATTCTGTTTATCACTACTCCTGAAAGACATTGGTTACATCACCAAAAAACTAATCTAGGTTTTGGCGATATCTTTACCTTTTTTGAAAAACCTGCACAAATTTGGTTACGCTGGTTAAGACTAATTAGGTTAAATAGACGTTACTTAGGTATTTAGGGACTCCCATATCCAAAAATATCTAATAGCAATTCTCCAAAATAAAGCTACACATAGACAGCAGGGGGCAGGGGAGACAAGGGAGACGAGGAAGACAAGGGAGACAAGGGAGACAAGGGAGACAAGGGAGACAAGGGAGACAAGGGAGACAAGGGAGACAAGGGAGACAAGGGGGCAGGGGAGCAGGGGAGCAGGGGGAAAATCTCATGCCCCATGCCCCATGCCCTATGCCCCATGCCCCATGCCCATTTTCAAGCTAGAAAGTCAATCTAAAATCCAAAATTGATTGATTCATTCTGCTCCTGTTTGATGTTCATCAAATTGATGGGAATTATGAATATTTTCTCTACTAGTAAAACGAGTTTGTTCTACTTGCTTAATCTCACGTTCTAAGAAGTAGTTCAAGAGAGTTCTTAATAACACAATTGCCCCCAAATTTAAGATGTCTTGGCGTGTAGGTGCAACTGCCGTCCTTAAAATATCACTAGCAACAGTAAATTCTAATCCTAATGTTAATGACCTGCCTAATTTCAGACGTATTAATTCAGTAGAATCAATATGTTGTCTGGAGCGAGAAAATATTTGCCGTAAATAAAGCACAATACCACGAATTACCGCTAGTCCAATTACTAAAGCGGCGGCAATTTCTGCTGTTGCGGCTAAGTAGCTAACAATTAGCTTTAGCCATGATTCTAAAGGAATTTGAGAATCTGCTGGTGTTTCAACTTGTCCGACATTGATATTTAAAATTAGCACTAACCCGAAAATTAATGCTAAAGGAAGCAAAAGATTAACTAATTCTAGTAATGACTCCCGCTTCATTTGAAGTATTGTAAACACAATTGTCGAAAGCGATCGCCCCGCACTTCAAAATTAGGATATTGGTCAAAGCTAGCGCAGGCGGGAGATAGTAATACTACAGACGCTTGATGTTGTTTCGCCAACTCTCCACTTCTGGGTATAGCATTTTCCATTGTTTCAACAATTTCATAATTGCTATAGCCTATCTCTTGCAGAAGTTGAGCAAAGGCTGGGGCAGCTGCACCAATTAACAACACAGCCGCTGCTTTAGCTTGTATACTAGCTAACCATGCCTTATCATCCCCTGGTTTGGCTTCACCACCAGCAATTAACACTACTGGACTACTCACAGATGCTAGTCCCACTTCCGCCGCATCGTAGTTAGTGGCTTTGCTGTCGTTAATAAAATCAATGCCTTCCCAAGTGCAGATATGCTCTAAGCGGTGGGGAACGCCGGGGAATTGTCGCACGGCGTTATCTATCGCCTCTGGCGCAATTCCTGCTAATCTGGCTACAGCTACAGACATCAGCAGATTTTGTTGGTTATGCCCTCCTACCATCCGCAAAGCTGAGGCTTCAATAATTCTTTGGGGTGTAGCATCGGCTTGTAACTGCTCGACTACCCAACCATCCTCAATATAAAAGCCTTTTTCCCCAAGCAAAAATTCTTTACCTTTGACACTTGTCCAGTAAGCATCCGGCCAGTGACTCAAACCTACTTTGTTGAGGTAAGCATCATCGCCATTAAAAACTTGCAATTGCGACTGGCGTAACAACTTGGCTTTAATATTGTAATAATTTTCTAGGGTTTTATGGCGTGCTAAATGATCTGGGGTGAAAGTTGTCCAGACACTAATGTGAGGCGCGAGAGCAACGGAAGATTCGATTTGATAACTGCTCATTTCCCCAATTACCCAATCTGGGGCTTTCTCTGCTAACGCTACTTCACAAGCAGCGTAGCCGATATTGCCGCAGGCTGGGGCATCAAATCCCGCCGCTTGAAAGATGGCTGCAATTAAAGCGGTGGTGGTAGTTTTACCGTTAGTGCCGGTGATTCCCACCCAAGGAAGTTGATGGAGATGTCGCCAAGCTAATTCCATTTCGCCGATTGTTTCTATGCCCAGTTCACGCGCTTGGACTAACGCTGTTATGTCCCAAGGCACACCAGGACTAACAACAATTAAATCGGGTAAATCAGCAGGATCTAATTCTAGTGAAACCCCCAATTTAACTGTAATTTGTTCCTCGGCAAGTGCTTGTTGCTGATAGAGAAGGATTTCGGAGGTGTTGCGGTCAGTGAGCATCACCTCCCAACCTTCCCGTTTCAACAATCTCGCCGCAGCAATACCGGACTTTCCTAATCCAATGACATGAGCTTTGGACATAGACTGTGGCAGAGTTCCCTGGTTAAGCACTCATTATGTTATCGCTAATTGGCAAAAATTAACACCATCTTTTGTTGCTTTAAACTACAGATTTTTTACAATTGCCCCAAAGTCAGCTAACACACGGGCATGATTTCGCAATAATCCCAGTAAATTCAACCTATTGCGTTTAATATCTGGGTTAGGGTCAATCACTAAGACGCTATCTGCACCGTCAAAGAAATTGCTAACTGTGGGTGCAATTTCTACTAATCCCGCTACTAACAGTTGATAATTGCGTGATTGTTGTGCGGCTTGGGTTTGGGGTACTAATTTGACTAAAGCTTCGTAAAAGGCTGACTCGGAAGACTTTTGGAATAGTTGGGGATTAACTACGGTACTGGGGTCTAGTTGTTTGGTGTCTAAATCGCCTTGGGCGGCTAGTCTGGTGGAACGGTTGACGGTTTCGTAGATTTTATCTAGTGTACCGTCCTGGCGGATTTGTTGCAGATATAAACTGCGATCGCGCACGTCTAATAAATCCTGTAATGCCCTATCTGTATACTCTGGGTCATTTTCACCCAAGACAGCATTGACTAAATCATAGTCAATTTGTTTTTCTTCTTGCAGCAGGGTACGCACCCGTTGTAAGAAAAAGTCTTGTAAGGCTGTGTTTAATGTGGCTAAGTCTTTATGATATTGCTGGCAGAAATTAGCGGCGACTTGCTCTAACAGGCTGGCTAAATTAATTTGTAAATTTGCTGCCCAGGTAATATTCACTACAGCGTTAGCAGCACGGCGCAAAGCAAAGGGGTCAGACGAACCACTGGGAATTAAGCCTAAACCAAAGATACTGACTAAGGTATCGAGTCTATCGGCTATACCGACTACCTGACCGGTGAGGGTTTGGGGTAGGATGTCATCTGCCCCCCGTGGTAAATAATGTTCAAAAATCGCCGTAGCAACTGCGGTTGATTCTTGGCTAGCGATCGCATATTTTTGTCCCATAATTCCCTGTAACTCTGGGAACTCAAACACCATTTGGGTTACTAAGTCGGCTTTACATAATAATGCCCCTCTTTGGATGTTTTGGCGATCGCTGGCATTTAATTGCAGTTGTGTAGCAATTTGTCCGGCAATATTAACTATGCGGTCTACTTTGGCACGTAAAGACCCCAAATCTTCTTGAAAGGTGACGGTTTCTAGTTGGGGTAAATAATCTTCCAAAGCTTTGGATAAATCAGATTTATAGAAAAACTGTCCATCTGCTAACCTAGCTCTAATTACCCGCTCATTCCCCACAGCGATAATCTCGGCTTTATTGGGGTCGCCATTACTGACGGTAATAAAATAAGCTTGCAGTTCCGTTGTACTACCTAGTTGAAATACAGGGAAATAACGCTGGTGACTCACCATCACCGTGGTAATTACTTCTGTAGGTAAGGCTAAAAATTCCGGTTCAAATTTACCCACCACTGCGGAAGGCCATTCTACTAAGTTCGTCACCTCCTCCAATAAGTCGGGGTACATTTGGGTACTACCGTTTAATTTTTCTACTGCTGCTTGTACTTGTTGTTGAATTAAGTTGGTGCGTTCTTGGGGGTCTACAACTACGTAAGCATCATGCAGAGTTTTAACGTAGGCTAGAGCGTTGTCAATGGTGACTGGTGCGGGGTGTAAAACTCGATGACCATACGAAATGCGATCGCTTTTAATTGTAATTGCACCATTTTCTAATTCAATGGGCAGCACTGTCTCATCTAATAAACTCACTAGCCAGCGAATGGGACGAGAAAATCTCATATCCCCATCCCCCCAACGCATCAACCGCTTACCCTCTAATTTATTAATCCATTCGGGAACAAGTTCTGTTAATATATCCGCCACAGGACGACCAGGAATACTTTTTTGGACAAAGATAAAATCCCCTTTCTCCGTGGGGCGAACTTCTAACGCCTCTATTGCCACACCTTGCTTTTTGGCAAAGCCTAGGGCGGCTGCTGTGGGTTTACCATCTTTAAATGCTGCTTGGGCGGGTGGGCCTTTAATTTCTTCTTCCCTATCTGGTTGCTGGGATGGTAAGCCTGTAATGAGTACCGCCAACCGTCGGGGTGTACCGTAAACTGCCACAGATTCACTATTGAGGCTATGAGCTGCTAAACTCTCAGGAATAAGCGATCGCCACTGTGCAGTAGCACCACTCAAAAAGCTTGCAGGTAGTTCTTCTGTACCAACTTCTAATAAAAATGCCGCCATAGGACTTGTGTTTTTAACGTTGCGTAGCTTAACTTTCTTGGTCAATTCCAACAGTGTACCTTGCCTCAACACTGCCGTAGACTATGCCAAGCTACGAACTCTCAAAAGGCAACAGGAAATGCCTATCAATCAATTTCAGTAGATGACAAAGTTCTCTGTTTAGGCTGGGTGTGGCTGAGTGGGTGTCAGGTGTCAGCGCAACACAATTCATATCTAACAGCCTAAAACTTTTAATATTTACGTGAAAATTTGCCCAAAAGTTTAAAGATTTCATGAATAGACCGTAAAAACCCTCAGAAATAGTGAATATAAAGCTACAATTTCCTGTGAGGGCGGACTGATGATATAAAGCAACGATATCAACACACTGAAAAATCTATGGTTTTGATGACTTCATAAGATGTCAAGATAAAACTCATCATTTTCAAGTTATTAACAGGGATTGATATTTTTACTTGTATGTGCATCCTCTGAAACAGCAGGTAAGCTATTAAGCCTTGAAATTACTGAGTCATTAATGAAGGCTCTTAACTATTGACTGTTAACAGTTAACAGCCAAAAGGGAAAGGTATGCTTTCTTAGTGCAGGACAAGACTGCATATTTTTTTCAGGCTGACCTAGAAAATTCATCTACAGCTCATGCAAATTCTGATTTATTCTTACAACTACTATCCAGAACCGATTGGTATTGCGCCTCTCATCACTGAACTAGCAGAAGGTTTAGTAGCCAAAGGTCATCAAGTGCGGGTAATTACAGGAATGCCTAATTATCCCCAACGGCAAATTTACGAAGGATACAGGGGTAAGTGGTACATTACAGAAAAAAAGAATGGTGTCACTATTCAGCGTAGTTATTTAAGAATAAAATCAAAACCCAACCTTATAGATCGGTTGCTTTTAGAATTAAGTTTTATATTTAGCAGTTTGCCGCAAGCTTTTAATGGTAAACGACCTGATGTCATTCTCCTCACAGTACCGCCCCTATTAGTTTCATTACCAGCTATCTTACTCGGTCGTTTGTATAAATGCCCTGTAGTGCTAAATGTACAAGACATCTTACCAGAAGCCGCAATTCGTGTTGGTCTGATGACCAATAAGTTAATGATTCGGGTATGTGAAGCCATAGAGAAATTTGCTTACCGCCATTCTACGAGAATTAGCGTCATCTCCGATGGCTTCTTAGAAAATTTAGTGAATAAGGGAGTCAAACCCCAAAAGATGGTTTGTATTCCCAATTGGGTCAATGTTAACTTCATTCGTCCCCTAGATAAGAATAACCCTTGGAGAACTACTCACCAACTAGATGGTAAATTTGTGGTGATGTACTCTGGTAACATTGCCCTCACACAAGGTTTAGAAACCGTCATCGCCGCCGCCGCTTATTTGCGTCATATTCCAGATATTAGCTTTGTGATTGTAGGCGAATCAACCGCCTTGGCTAGATTACAACAACACTGTCTAGCTTGTGGTGCAGATAACGTTCTACTCCTACCCTTGCAACCTAGAGAACAATTACCCGAAATGTTAGCAACTGCTGATGTAGGGTTGATTGTGCAGAAAAGTAATGTAATTTCTTTTAATATGCCTTCTAAGATTCCACTATTGTTAGCCTCTGGCCGTCCTATAGTGGGTTCAGTACCAGACACAGGCACAGCCGCCAAAGTCATTGGCGAGAGTGGTGGGGGTATCATTGTAGAGCCAGAGTCACCCCAAGCATTAGCCGCAGCAGTGCTAGAGTTATACAATGATTCTGAACTAGCAGCTACGTTAGGATATAAAGGTAGAAATTTTGCTTTAGAGAAATTCTCTTTTGAGCAAGCAATTGAGCATTACGAAGACCTATTTTGTGATCTCGTAGGAAAAAGACGACCAAGTTTAGATAAAATCAACAACTTAACTCAAGAGAAATCAGTCGTAGATATTTCCAAATAACCTATACCCCTGATGTGAATTAGGAAAACCGTCTATCCAATAAATAGTAGGGGCGGGTTAACAAACATCTTTCATGATTAACTTATGATCTCGGTGAACCCACCCCTACAAATATCTAGGTATTCGCAAGATTTGAATTGACATTAGACGTAATTTTGAATTGGAGCGGAGCGACTTGAGTAATGGAATTTGCTCCTATATTCCCCATAGTTTACCGGATTCTGCAACCGACTTTTCCTAATTGTCTGTGGCATGGTAGTGTTGAGACTAAAACAATTGCCCTCACCTTTGATGATGGCCCTCATCCCCAATACACTCCCGAAGTACTAGCAGTTTTAGACCGCTACAAAATCCCCGCTAGCTTTTTTTGGTTAGGTGCTTGTGTCAACCGTTCACCAGCAATTGCCAAAGCAGTTAGCGATCGCGGACACTGGATAGGGTTACATGGTTACGATCATCGCTCTTTTGCTGCCCTCTCACCAACAGACCTCAAAGAAAGTTTAGAAAAAACCCAAGCCGCTATTTATCATGCTTGCGACATCCCACCTGTAAAAGTCCGCGATGTCAGACCCCCCAATGGTTTATTTACACCTAAAACCCTCAAGTTATTCTCCCAATGGGAATACCGTCCCGTAATGTGGAGTGTTGTCCCAGAAGATTGGGTTAGACCAGGAGTACATAAAGTAGTACACCGAGTCATGAAGCAAGTTAAAAATGGCTCATTGATTGTTTTACATGATGGTGCTTGTGGTGGACAAGATGTAGCCGCAACCATCCGAATTGTCATACCTCGCCTGCTACAAGCAGGTTATCAATTTGTGAGTGTTGACCAACTATGGCAACAAACCCAAAACCCACATTTAGAGTAAAACTGTTGATTAACCTTTCATTGATGTAGGTTGTGTGACGCTGCCAAAGTATTTGAACGTAGCAATAAGACTTATAGCGTCACGCACCAACTATAAGATCGAAGTCCCTCAATAGATTTCAGGTGCTTTTTACTTGTGGTTGTTCCTTGACCTCAGTATCGGCAGGATTAACTACAACTGGCTCATGATTGCCTAAAAGCTGATGTAAGTCATTTAATGAGGTAGGTTTGGCTACAGACTCATCTGTTGACTGATTCGTATAGTCTATTAGGTCTTCTACTTGACAATTCAAAGCTTTACAAAACCTAATAATCCTTTCAATATGGTCTGTCCCAGTTCGGCCACTTTCCCAGTTTTGAATAGTGCTTTCAGTCACGCCGACAAGACGGGACAGTTCAAGTTGAGTTAGCCCTGCTTTCTCTCGCAGCAAAGCGATCCTTGGTTTTGGCTTTTGTTTCACAGCTACAGCACTTTTATCTATCTATAGTCGTAGATCCTATCATTAAAGAAAACCTAGGCCTATAAAATTACTAAAAAAGTTTTGTATATTCGTTAAAATATTTTACATAATAGGAATAATCAGGGAACACCACAACATAAATTATCCTGAATTTACAGGGTGGCAGGGTGCGTCAGTATCAAGAAGTTCTAGTTACAGTGAGTGTTTCTCCAACTGACTCAGCCTAAATCTTGAATATTTCTATACTAAATTTATTTATTAAATTTATTTATATTTAAATGCGTTATAGTGGATTAAATATAAAATATCTCTCATTTTAAAGAGATACCTGCAACTGAGTTTCTAGATTAACACGCAACCACAAATCCCTAAAAGACCAAATATAGAAATTATTTACTACACCTTGAAAATTTTCGGGCTGATTAGTAATAATCGCATCCAATTGATAATCTTTAAGACAGACTAGCTCTACAGCAGATTCAAAATCTTTCAAAGGTAATAAACGTGCCGTGTGGATAATACTTTGGTCAACAATACAAATTTTAATCTTTTCTACTAACCAATCAGCTACTGTGTCCGCAATCTGATCATTCTGTAAACAACTAGCATAGGCATAAATTTTCTGCAAACTTACATTTGTCAAATACATTTGAATAGATGAACTTCCCATGTCTAATAATTTGCTAACATCAGGTGTAAACTCAGTGCGATTCATTAAAGCTTCTAATAATAAATCACCATCAATTAAAATACTAAACACTGTGAAACTTTCCTTTACTCAAAGTAGTAATATTTATCTTCGTAACAGTGCGGAGCATCGTTAAGAATTACCTAGGCGTTAGCCTACTTTCCGAAAACGCTACGCAAACCCGTAGGGAATTACGAATTACGAATTACGTAGCTTGCTACTCTCCGAGAACGCTCCGCGAACTCGCTTTGCGAGTATTGCGAATTACAAATTGGTATCACTCCCCTAAAAAGCCCTAAAAACCCGAGTTTCTGAACAAAAGATTAAGGTTTTAAGCGGTATTTGCAAGAAACCCGGTTTTTAACCGAGGTGCAAGATGAGAGTTTACCGCCACCGAGGAGGCTACGCGAACCTACACGGTAGAGGGGATTTTAAATTTTATACGCCCAGTTTGACACTAACTACATACTCCTGAGTTTTTATCTAGTTAATACAACCCCAAGGCATGAGATTTCTGAAATCATTGCCAAATTAGTCAAAAATTAGGCATAAAATATTCGTCGGTATTTAGATATTTATCAATTTCTACTCTTTATTGTCAAAAAGTAGAGAAAATATCTAACTACTGACACTTATTTCACACAGAGTTGTACTGGATGAATATGTAGAGACAATGACGCAAAATTATTGTTAATAGTTCCAATAGGATAAGCTGTTAAGCATTGAATTTACAAATTGAGGATACAGGGAAGGAACACGGAGCAAGGCAAATACAGCAAATATCAATTGATACCAATTTCATGAAAAGTAGAGGCGTTGTATACAACGTCTCTACAACAACTTGTAGGGAAGTAGTTGGGTTAGGTGGCGTTGAACCCACGTCAAATTAAATTATTTTACTGTTACCGTTACTCATTCATATTACGGTATGTAGCGACTGCGGAAGGTGATATACGATTGAGGTAACGGAAAATCCAATATTTAAAGATAGTATCTAAAATTACGGGAAAAGTAGCAATAAATAAGAAAATGAAGTCTCGGTTTGCTGGTAAACCCCAGTGACGAGTCACACCCTCTAAGATGACTTCCCAGCCGTGCGGAGAGTGAAAGCCTACGAAAATATCAGTAAATAAAATAATAATAAATGCCTTAGCACTGTCACTTAAACCATAGACAACATTATCAAAAAAGTCTTTTAGCACCATAATAGAAGGTTTGCTGACGATGAGCAACCAAATGACGGCAGCCACAGAGAAAATATCTGCAAAAACATTTTTAATAGCATTAGCACTTTCACGACGAAACTCTTCGGCTACCTCACTCGCTTTTTCTTTCATCCGAATTTCTACTTCGGCGGGTGAAAGAGGAGGTGCATTGCTAATTAAGTTTTCAAATTTAATTTTTTCTTCAAATCTTTGTAGTGTTAATAGTGCTTCTTCTTCCATTTCTTCATTCAAGAAAATTTGCTCGGCTTCAGAAGTTCTGAAATTATCAACAACTGGCCCTACAACTAATGCTTTTGATAACTGATGGGTGAGAAGAGGTATGATAATAAGTAGTAAAATAAATCTAATGGAAATAATTGTTCTCCGTTGTGCTTGCCGGAAATTCTGCACAACATCTTGTTCAGCATTAGGGTCTAATTCAATTTGTAAACGGCCAATAGTACTGAGGATAGAACGGGGTAAAATACCCATTGAGTCAGCTTTTGCGCGTTTTTTGGGACTTGCATCTGTATTTTTTCTGCGATTTTCTGGTGGTGATGTCGGTGCATAGATGCGTTCTACTAAATCATTATTTTTAGATTTAATAATACCTGGAGTATTGCTTAAGGATGGTTGATCATTGAGATTTATTTGATGGGAAATAATTGGAGATTCTGGAGAAAAAGTATCTGGAGTTGCGCTAGTATATTTTGATGTAACATCATCAATAAAATTTAATTTTTCTAAAATAACTGTAGGATTCAGATACTCTATGCCTGTTTTTTGGGCAGCTTTTTGATTAGATTCATTGATAACCCACCGACTAAATTGAAATTCTGTGAGACGCATCCTGACTAATTTTAGTTGTTGCTTCAGGTCAGATGCAAAATAATCCATTACACTACTACTATAAATAGACGAAGTGAAATCTATTGCATTACCATGAAAATATTCATCTTCTATAGATTTAATTTTTAATGCTGCTTTATAAGCTTCTTCTAAAGAACGTTCTGGCGTTTGTAGATACCAGCGATAAGCAGACAGTAAAAAGGGATAAATTTTTTGGTTGAAAATAGAATTGTTCATTGTCGGTGATGTTGCAGGACTATATATTATGTAGTGATTATTAACTTTAAATTAACGCAAATTATTATCATAAATCTGCTAAGGAGACCGTTGGTGAGTTTTGATTCTATTTGGGTTGTTGGTAATAGCCGTAGTGGTAAGACTAGCCGATTAGTGGAGCAATTCGGGAATTGGGTACAAAATGATCAACAAATGTATGAATTATTTTATACTAAAAAAGCAAAATTAAAAGCAAGCACTTACACGCCTTCATCTTTATTGACGCAACAGGCAAAACCAGGAGTTTTGGTTTTAGGGGCTAATGATGACAATCGCCGAGAATTAGGTGATAAAATTGTTACTAATACTCAAGGAAAGTATCCAGTTCGTGTCAGAACTCCATTAGGTTTTTTTCAAGATGATGTAATCTTATTTTGGCCTTTACTGATTCAATCGTTGAATCTAAAAGCACAATTTCCTGTAAGATTGCGCCCAGAAACGGAGCAAGAACTAGCTACTAAACTCTGGAGAACAGAGTTAAATGAAGACATATTAAGGCGTGCGGGGGTAAATGAGTACCGGTTAGTCAGGCGCATTTTAGATTTAATGCAATTAGCGGCTTACAGTGGCACACGTTGCGAAGATATTGCAGAAATTTTGCAAACAGGTTTAGGAGAAAATAACCCGAATCTAGAGCCACAATTTATGGCAAATTTGCTCTTAGATTGGCGTAATTGGTGTTTAGAGAGAGGATTACTCACCTATGGCATGATTACCGAACTCTATAGTCAATATTTATTAACTAACGAGAATTACCAACAGTACTTAGCCAATCGTTATCAAGCAGTTTTGGCGGATGATGTGGATGAATATCCTGGTGTGGTGCGTGATTTGTTGGAGTTGCTATTAGATCAGGGAGCAGTAGGTGCGTTTAGTTACAATCCTGATGGGGGTGTAAGATTGGGGTTAGGGGCAGATCCTGATTATTTGGCAGGTTTAGCCAAACGTTGTCAAGTGGAAACTTTAGGAGGATATGCGGTTGACTCTCTAGCCAATAGACTAGCTGCGCCAATGGTGGAATCACTGACTACACCGATGGTATTATCAGATTTACCCACAGTAGTGCAGTCCATCCAAACGACTTCTCGTTCCCAGTTGTTGCGACAAACAGCAGAAGTCATTGCCAAGGCAATTAAATCTGGAGAAGTAGCAGCCCAAGAGGTAGCTATCATTGCCCCTGGTTTAGATGCGATCGCTCGTTATACCCTAATAGAGATCCTCACTAAGCAAAATATCCCCGTCGAATCACTCAATGATCAACGTCCCCTCATCAGTTCACCTGTGATTCGGGCATTACTGACCATGCTAGCCTTAGTTTATCCTGGGTTGGGCAGATTGGTAGACCGGGATGCTGTGGCCGAGATGTTAGTCATCCTCAGTACAAAACCAGAACCCGTAGAAATTTCTGCCCCATCCCCTACACTGCCATGTAAAATTGACCCAGTCAGGGCAGGATTAATAGCAGATTACTGCTTTGTTCCCCATCCAGAACATCCCAACTTATTACCAGTCACAGCCTTTGAGCGTTGGGATCGGATTGGTTACGCGGCAACTACCGCTTATACTGAGATTTTACAGTGGTTAGAACAACAGCGATCGCAACAAGAATTACGTTTAATTCCCAGCCCTATTTCCCTTTTAGACAGGGCAATTCAACGTTTTTTGTGGAATGGTAGTAACCTTCCCTATGAACAACTAGCCGCACTGCGAGAATTACTAGAAACTGCTCAACACTACTGGGAGATTGATACTAGGTTACACCAAACAACACCCCAGACTCTAGACCCGATCAATCGCCTCTCGACAAAGCCGATTGAGGAGTTCATTCAATTACTACGACGGGGAACAATTACCGCCAACCCCTACCCTCTACGTTCTCTTGGCAAAACCAAGCAGGCTATCACCTTAGCAACTATCTTCCAATACCGTGCTAGCAGAAGGTTTCACCGTTGGCATTTTTGGTTAGATACAGGTTCACCCCTATGGGCAAAAGGTGGGGCTGCTACCTTGTTTGGTGCGCCGTTTTTCTTGCAAGATAGACTAGGGCAACCTTGGACAGCAGAAGATGAGAAACTAGCAGAAGAAGCCAGATTACAACGGATTTTACATGATTTGCTATCCCGTGCATCTGAAAGAATTTACTTGTGCCATAGCGATTTAGCCGTGAATGGACAAGAACAACTAGGGCCATTATTGCCGTTAGTTCATGCTTGTATACCCTTGGATTCCCAGACTGTTGCCATTTGATTAATAATTTCATCGTATTTTTACTTAAAAAATACTTTAAATATAAACTTTTTACAAATCCTACTTGTAAAAAATAAGATAATAGCGTTGAATCACACCGCATTCATGAGGCTGAATACGGTGTGATTTACTGACCACGATGGGGTATATACTGATTGATTTTGCTTAAGTAAGGTATTTTTAGCATACCAAAACTAGTAGATACCGCTTACTGCAAATCATCAGTCTAATAACTGTTTATTTCACTCAACTTAGATGATAGTGCAAACTTTCAATATTGTCAAAAAAATATCCGTAGTGGTTGCAGCTTCTGTAATTGGAGCGATCGCCACCCAAGACAGAGCATCAGCTCTTGCCATTTACCTGGGAAACGGAATTAATTGGCCTGAGGTTGCTTCTCAATATAGCTACACTGAAGGTAGTATCTCTTTGACGGCTACAGGAAGTTTACAAAGTGGTGCTACGAGCAACGTTTATCGTTCAATATTAGGTCTAGGTGTGACAAAAAAAGTTCTCTTTGATGGAGACAACAATCAGATTGATGGAGTAGGAACTGATGAAACACTCAACTTGACTTTTAACCAGTCTGTTACTCTACTCTCTGCCACCTTTGCTAGAGTTGGTAAGGATGACAGTTTTAAACTAGTAGTAGATCAGGGAAAATTTGTTCTGTCCTCTGATATTCCTGGAGGTAACTCTTCGGATTTCGACATTAGCAAATTCAAGTTTAATCCTGCTCCTACAGGCAAAATTTTTGGCTTCACCGTTAATGAAAAGGATGATGACTACTTACTCAAATATGTAGAAGTCGAGGCAGTACCTGAACCCATAACAATGGGAGGCTTAGCCCTAGGTGCAGGCTTTGGAGTATTCCTTAAAACTCGTTATTCCCAAAAGAAAAACGAACTAGAGAAGTCTTGATTCCTAAGTTTTGCTCAGACTCAATATCTCAATTAATATTTTTTGTTCTCCTGCTAGTTGCGCTACAAATGAAATTTCTATCCAAATTTCACAACTTGCTTTAGGTTAACCGATTCCTAAAGAAAAGTGGGGCATTGACTAGTCATCTATATCACGAAGCTAGAGTTTGGTTTTCTTGATTGATATACATAGGACTTACGCACTCACTACGAAAATAAAGCCCTTGAGATTCCTTCTCATAGACGCTGACAAATCCAAATTAATCGCCAGAACTACTAAAATATTAAGTAAAGTAACAATAGACCTCTTGCATAAATGCTGAACCTGTCATTTTGAGAAAAGTGAAACATCTCAAGAATGACACATCCCATTGCGGACTTTTGCAAAAGGTCTAATATCTATAAAAAAATCAGAGTTGAAATCAATGGCATTATTTGGATTTGGTAAAAAGTCGGTTATGCCTACTCCTGAGAAGGCTTTACCAGGCAGAACACAAACTATGCCCGTACCTGCCCATCACTACGTCAACAATAACCCCCTCAAACCACCTTTCCCGGAGGGTATGGAGCAAGCAATGTTTGGGTTGGGTTGTTTTTGGGGTGCAGAACGGAAGTTTTGGCAAAAAGAGGGTGTTTATACAACGGCTGTGGGTTATGCGGCTGGCTTCACACCTAACCCCACCTATGAAGAAGTATGTTCTGGCTTAACTGGACACAACGAAGTCGTATTGGTGGTGTTTGATCCTCAAGTCATTAGTTACGCCGAATTACTCAGAGTCTTCTGGGAAAGTCATAACCCCACCCAAGGAATGCGTCAAGGTAATGACGTTGGTACTCAGTACCGTTCTGGAATTTATGTTTATTCCCCAGCCCAAAGAGAACTAGCAGAAGCCTCACGGGATGCTTATCAAGAAGCCCTTACCAGTGCTGGGTACGGGCAAATTACCACAGAAATTCTTGATGCCCCCCCATTCTACTATGCAGAAGGCTATCATCAGCAGTACCTAGCGAAAAACCCCAACGGGTACTGTGGCTTAGGTGGCACAAATGTTTCTTGTCCTATAGGTGTGTTGGAATCAGTCAACAGTCAACAGTAACTCATTTCTATTCTTGAGCAAGTTGGGCTTTTGCTTGTTGCCAAAGAGTTTCTAACTCATCCAAACTGTAATCAGAGAGGGGGCGGTTAACTACTGCCTCCATTTTTTGTAAACGCTGGATAAATCGCTGATTTGTGCCTTGTAAAGCTGCACTGGGGTCAAGATTATACCAACGGGCTAACTGAATGACTGCAAACAACAAATCCCCTAACTCTGCTTGTTGGCGTTCTGGTGTTTCTTCGGCAATAGCCTGTTGAAATTCTTGTAATTCCTCATGGAACTTTGCCCACACCCCATCAATATTTTCCCACTCAAAACCCACCGCCGCCGCTTTTTGGGAAATCTTCATCGCTGCGGTGAGTGGAGGTAGAGTTCTGCCATAGCGGCTGAGTTTGGTACTGAGTTTTTGACTGTCTGGGGAGGGTTCACCTTTCTCTGCTGCTTTAATTTGTTCCCAATTTTGTCGCACCTCATCAACATTTTGTACCGACACATCACCAAACACATGAGGATGACGACGAATCAACTTTTGGGCAATACCTTGGGCTACCTCTTGCAGAGAAAAATCACCAGATTCAGTGGCTATTTGCGCCTGTAATACCACCTGTAACAGCAAATCCCCTAATTCTTCGGCAATATCTGCCTTTGTGCCGTTTTTAATAGCATCTACCACCTCATAGGCTTCTTCAATTACATAAGGTGTCAGGGTTTCTGGAGTTTGTGCCAAATCCCAAGGACAACCCCCATCAGGCGATCGCAATTTTGCTACTACATCAATTAAATCTTGCAACGCCGCCAAAGTTTCTGGATTATTTTGTTCTTTGTCCTTTGTCATTGACTTTTACTCCCTTGCTGACTTTGCGACGTGTAACTTTACGTTTCTTAATTTTGCCACTAGGAAGTATTCCCTTGAATCCCTGCTTGCGAAACCGTTTATAAGCCGAACCACCCCAATCACTCAGGGAATGACTCATTGCACCCAATTCTAAACCCAGAAATAAGGCAAAACATTCTGTAGTGTAACTGAATAGCGATCGCCCCACAGCTCCCTCTAAATCCTGCCATCTCACAGTTACATTTCCTAACTTTTCGACTACAGCCACCGTCACCAGTGCCACGACAGCCAGCACACTGCTGAGATAAACCACCCGCAGCGTCGTGCCAATAATTGGCCCATGAGATAAAAAAGAACGATGGCGCAGGCTTTTTTGGTACGGTAGCCAAATCCAGCGTAAAACCCCCCAGCGTTGATATTGCCGGGAGTATATATCTAAGTCAGGGCCGAACATCAACCCACCAAACATAAACCCACCAGCCACCAATAAAGTCAGATTGCCAGAGCGAGTCTGCCAAAAGGCCACACCCGCCACCATCGGCAACGCCCATAAAGTAATGCGATCGTGCGTTCGACCAGAGGGCATTTCTAGGTTCTCAAAAATATTTTAAAAATTTTCTTCAAAATACTAGCGCAATCAAAAATATTTTGCTATATTGTTTAATTGTGAGCGCAAACACAAAGCGCAAACGGGTGGTTAGCTCAGTTGGTAGAGCGCCTGCCTTACAAGCAGGATGTCACTGGTTCGAGTCCAGTACTACCCATTTTTACACCAACTTCAGGTGGGTGTATATGTGTGACTTTACCCATAACTTTGCCGCAACGGCAAGCTTATGCTTCCAATGAAGGGCGGCAAGCTTATGGTTCCAGCTTTTGAAGCGTACAGGTAAAACTATAACATCTTATAAACCAAATTCACGTCGTGCATTATTAAAAGCAGCGCGGACTTGTTTATATCTAAAACACCCTGGATTTGTAATTAATTCACAAACGCGAGCTTCTGTTGGATAGACACCCTGAGCATTAAGGCTAAGGACAATCTCTCTAACGTCATTGCACAGTTTTTCTATGCTTTTGAGACGACAAGCTTTATTGTAATCACGACATTTAGCAGAAATAGCACTACACAAATCTGGAAAGTGTCTAGAAATAGTTCTATTCTGATGACCTAACCGCTTTGCAACTTCTTCCATTGTTGGTGGTGGTTCTTCATTCGCTGCAAGTATTGCTAATAAAGCATCTCTGACTTTATGTTGGTCGAAAACTTTTGGAGATACCCTTGGTGTGCGAGAAAGTTGGAGGTACTTCTGCGAGATTTTTGTAAAAGATTTAGTGACTAGATTTTTTGGAGCAAGGAATTCTACCAACGATATCTCTAATTCGTAACAAATCTTCAGAAGTATATTTAGCTCTGGCAAAGTTTTAGTAGATTGCCACATCCACAAACTATTTCTTGGTACTCCAATAAGACGAGAAAATGCAGCTGCATTATTTTCTGCAACTTTCTCAATAACTAAATTTAACGATTTTGTAATGTTTTCTTTTGATGGGGCAAATTCAAAGCATTGAGCAGATGAAATTAACTCTCCTACAACATTGGCAGTCCAAAACTGCCACTCCAACTGTAATTTTATTGATGCTTCACCATCTGTAAATGTCTTAAGGTATTGATTTATGCCTAACCACTCTCCACACTTTGAGCAGTAACCAGGTCTTGAGTGCCAGCTTAATAAAGGTGATTGATGATTGCAGTAAGGACAAAGATCAACCAAGGGTTTTTGATGCTGAGGGCAAATTTTAATTAGGTTGATTGTCCAAAGCAATTGCTCATAAACTACCTGCCTATTTTGATGTTGCTCTTGATAACAAATTGGACACCAAGCTTTGTGGGTGCGAAATAAATTGCGTGGAGTCAAAATGCTAGACCAAAACAGCATGGTTAAAAAACGCAAGTCATCTCTAAGTGTCAACTTTTGTAACACTTGAACTAAATCTGCTGCCATCTCTCCCATGCCATTCAACGCTTGACTACGGTTGAATATTTCACGAAAACCTCGATTAGCTCCATTTTGGAAATATAGTTTATTGACAAGCGGAGCAATTTCTCTAGTCATCAATACCCCTGGGAGAACTCCATGCAGCTCTGCTATCCGTGCGATGTAACCTGTTAAACTCTCTATGTAAGGAGTCCCAAGACCTACAGGTTGAGGTTGATAGAGGCGACTACGTTGTGGAATTAATGGCTTTTTTAAATCCCAAGATTCGTATGTTTCTAATGCACTAGCTAACATCTTGCTGTACTCCAATGGGATCTCTTTTAGGTTTGCGTTTGCCAACCTTCCTTGGAGGAGGAGTAGTTTTTGGGGTTTCTTCAGGTAGCACAATTGGTTTTTCGCCAAGTCCTAATGCAGAGCGTAAGTTTTGTATATCTGTTTCTGTTTCAGATAATTGTTCTTCTCCCTCTTTAATTTCCTGAAACATTCTCCGACACTGAGCAACCGACCACGCACGTTTTTGTAAATCTTTGAGAGTGATTGTTGTTGCTTCTCGATCCAGAGCATCTTTAAGAGCGCGTGTTAACCAATTCTTCAGTATGCCAATACATCCTAAAGTACGTTTGTAAAAATATTCCCAATGATCAACTAAATTTAGAGTTTCTGCTAGTGGCATCTGCTGTTGAAAAGTTAACAATACACTCTTAAAAGCCTGTATATCTTCTGGACTATCAGCACAATAACGGCGAAAATGAATATCGACGCTACGACGCGAAAGTTGACCGCTTAAATTTCGGAATGTAAGTAGTTCATATGTTCCTAATAGACAGTGTAAAATCCCTGTCATATTTGCTAGAGATTTGAGGCAGTCTAATTGGTCTTGTAGCTTGTATCCGCTTGCCATCTTGCCAAAATGTTGTGCTTCATCTACAAAAAATACGTCTGGATGACGATGGATGAGAGCATTTTCTAAAGCTCTGCGTAAAGCAGGTGCAACTACTTTTGACTCAACATTAATTTTGCCAAAATTATCACGAGAGATACCACGCACACCGTAATCAAACTTGTGATCAATTAAGGGTTCTTCTAAGGCGATTAAGGCGCGTGTGTAGTAATCTTTCCAGTTGAAGTTTCTCGATTCTGGGGATACAGCTTCAATACCAACAACAGGAACATGACCACGATCGCTTTCCAGTAATGGTAATGCTAGTTCTGTTAATTTCTGCTCGACGCGGAGTCGCAAAGTTGTTTTCCCAACACCGCTAGGGCCATAAACAAAGATAAATGATGCCCCTGCGGGTTCGGCAATTGTTCGTATGAGAATGTCATAGACTTCTTTAAGCCGAGGATGCGCTACAGTGTAATTCTCAAAGTAAGCAAGCCTTTCTGTAGCAGGTAGTGTGAGGAGTTCAAGCGGAAATCCAGTAGATTTTGTCATAATTAAAACTCCTCATACACTACAAGTGTTTCTGGGATGATTGCTTCATCCTCATCCGCTTGAGTATCAGTATTTTCAAAAGGAACTTGAATAAGTTGTGGTTGTTCGTTAAGACTTGCTGTCGCTTTTCCGCCCTCAATTACTCTAAAGACTTCTTTAACTTCTGCATCATAGGAACGCTGTTGTAATAGAGCTTCTTGTGCCTCTACCGATGCTAAAAATTCTGCTAGATTCTTAGCTGAAACTTTAGATTGTTGTGCATGATTTGAGTAGCGTTTGCGTAACTCGGTACTAGCTAAGTTCAGTTCTTTTTCTGACCGACCTTGGAGTTCTGCATAATATTGAGAGATACACTGTACCCACTGTCCTCGAACAAAGGCGTAAGCAATACCAATATTCAACGGGTCGTATTTTATATACACGGAGGTATTTTCAATTTGAGGGTCGCGGAAACTATTAGACCAGTAGTAGATGGAGTTAATTTTTACGCCGCGTCCAACTTGAACTTTTGCTTTCCCTTTTGAAGTCGTAGATAGGGTAAGAATTTGAAAGTTTTCATCGTAAGGAATCATGCGGTGAATCCGACTGCCACTAATCGTCATACCCGCAGCAAACGCATCCCTCGGACTCTGGAAAAGTGCTGGATGTTCTTTTGTATCGTAAACTTCGTAAGCCCAAGCACAAAGATATTCATAAAGTAAACCAAGTGTCCATACAGCTTGATTTTTAGGGTTAACTGACTTGGTGACTTGGCGGACGTTACGAGTTATTTGCGTATTACCGAGTAAGTTATGCACAAATTGAGTATTGGAAGTTCCAAATAGGCGTTCGCAGACCGCACCGAAACGACCCTTAGCTGGCGGTCTTTGCTTTTTTGTAGATTCAAGAGTAGCTAGTAGTATTTCAAAATAACCGCCGTCAAACTCTGGGCCATTATCTATCACTACAATTTGGGGAATTCTACCGTGACGCTTGACACAAATTCTTAGCACCATTAAGCAAGAACGATATGAGGGTGAGTCAAACGTTAGGTAAACTGCCAGCAATCGTCGTGAGTAGGCATCTACGAGAAATGTAGCCCAAGGTCTGCCAAGATTGCGACCTGTACGAGAGCAAACTAGCTCTACATCTAATTTAGTATGGTCAATATGTCCGATTTCAAAGGGGCGATCGCCGTGTGTTGGGGTCGTTTGGGTAAGCTTCCAATAGAAGGCTTCATGCTGGTAAGCGGCGCGATGACCTTGGCGTTTTTTAGTCTGTTCGTAACCAGAACGGCGTTTTACTTCTTTAGTAAATGCTTTGTAACTCGGAGCAATTACACCAGATTGTTCGCAAGCTCGAACTAAAGCCCCGTGAACCTCCAACATTTTTTTTTGTTTCAGAGTTTCATAGTCTTCTAAAATAAATTTCTCCATAATGGCTAAGGTATCTTCGGGCAGCTTGCGCTGACGATTACCTTTGGCACTGCGATGGGACAAAAGCCCAATGTAGCCGCAACCGTATTTTTGAAGTGCAGTTAAATATTTAGCTTTCCAGTCACGAATGGTACGCGCTGATATTGTTTCGTTTTCTGGGGGATGAGCGTTTAAATAAGGTTCGATAGCTTTGTAGCGTTCAAGAGCTTCTGCTTGGTCTTCAGGACTAGCTTGATAAAATCGCTGCCAAGATTCTGTGCTAATGGCTGTTTTTTCTGGTTTTTGGAGACTTGTAATTTTTCCTTGGCGAAGCAGATTCTCAAATATAGCTTTTTTGAGTTCAATTAACTGATTATTTTCTGCGCCAAGTATAACCTCTGTTTCGCCAACATGGATGACATTTAAACCTTTGCCGTCCCAACTAAGAGGTGTTCCAGTGGCAATATTGATTACAGGAGAGATAGCCGGAAGATTTACACTTGGCTGCTCAACCATTAATCTATACGCACTGGCAGTTTGTTCGTCACGGAAGATTAGACATCTTTCTGGTTCAGCAAGTGGTGCAGCACTTAAATCACAATAGATTTGCTCTTGAGTAATTAAGATGTAGATATCGTCAGATTTGGCTTCTGTTTGCTGATGGAGTAATTCTGCTAAAGTGATTCCTGGTTGAGATGACACAATTGCAAGTAATGATTGAGCGATCGCTTCTTCCACTGCTAGGGATTTTGAGCGATAGTAATCTTCTAAAAATTGCAAATTACGTTGCAAAACCCAATTGATTTCCTTATCTGAGCGAATGTGGTAATAAAGCCCAAACTGGTTAGCATAGTCTTCTCCTGGCGGACAATGCCATTGATTATCTTCTTGAGAATAAAAGTAACGATTGGGGTTTTTTTCTGCTAGTTTTTTCAGATCCTGCTCAGTTTTACACTCTTCCCAACCAGCAGAATTAGTTCGGATGACAAAGAAATCTGGGGTGTGTAAAACACCTAATCTACGCCCGTTACTTGCTTGATAATCAAGTTTAATTTGTGGTGGTTGATCGTAGAATTCTAGAACGTCTTTATCGTGTTCTAACTGATAGATAATTGGCAGTTCAACCCGATGAGACTCAAATTGAATCGTGACTCCCATTTTGCGGCTAGGGTAGCGTCCCGAAACGTTCTTACTACCACCACCAACACGACGGGATGGCTCAGATGAGCGAACTTTCTCAATAATTTTTTGCCCTGCCTCGGATATTTGAAGGTGAGCAACCCACTGTTCAAATTGCTCTTTCATATAGTCCTTACTAAGCACTTTGCGCTTGATTCTATGAATCTATCAAAATAAGAGCATAGAGTTAGGAACTTGCTTGCCTAACTCTATATTACTTAACCTTATAACACTTATAGTGTGCAAAAGTCTACTGATAGTAGGTAGATTTAACAGCGATACTGGTTCAGTATTGTTTCGTGACACAGAAACACTTCAGTATTGAGTACCGCTTTGGCAAAGCAATTAGGCGGCGAAGGCGAGAGCTAGATTTATCCCAAGAACAACTGGCTGAAAAGTCAGGGCTTCATCGCAATTACATTTCAGGTATCGAAAACGGAGAGCGTAACCCTTCGTTAAAAAATATTGTTAAGTTAGCGGCAGCTTTGGAGATTTCTGTCGCTGATCTCTTTGTTAATTACGGTATCGAGGTTAAGAGTGAATCGGAAACTAATTCCTGAAATTTGGCTGTTAAAACTAAAGTACCAGCGTAATGGTTAATTCAAGCGGGATGACTATTTACTCAGAACATTGGAATCTAAAACCTCCAGAAATCCCGCAACGGAGTCGCTTATTTTGTCTTGAACCTGTGGGTGTGGGAACTTCCTATACAGAAAGTCTTAGCAGCTATATCCATCGTTTAGCGCAGGCGCATTGTTTAACTTCTCAAAAGCTCGTTATGGGAGAAATTGCGCCACTTATTCTCAAGGATGAGGATAAATTTGAGCTATTGGCAAAAAATCTGAGTCACTTATTGGGAAATAGCGACGCGAAACCTGCTATCAACGGAATGCGAGAAATGACAGGAAAGTTGGTCACTGTCTTAGAAGAGTTAACAATGCGTCAGGATTTACGCTTTTTGACCCTTTTAAGCTGGAAAGCAATGATTTATGACAAGGGGTTATTTCGGAACTATCGCGCTTGGTGTCCTTGTTGTTGGGAAGAGTGGATGCAGGAGAACAAAACTATCTATGAACCATTATTATGGTCATTTAAGGATGTAGAATTTTGTTTGATTCACAAACAACGATTAATAGAACAATGTCCTCATTGTGGTTCGCGTTTACCTGTGATGGCTAAGTTTTCGCCTACGGGGTTTTGTTCTCGTTGTTACGGGTGGTTAGGGCAGGAAATTAAAGGCGAAGAGGACGTAGAGAAATATCGAGTTAATATTCAAGGAATTAGCGAATTAATTGCACTTACTCTCCAATTAGGATATAAACCCATCCCGATCGAGTTAACCCGAAAATTACAGTTAATTTTATTAGTGTTTGAACAAGCAATTGGCAAAGATGTGAAGTTATTGGGATATTTAGGGGGAATCATGGAATCGTTGAGGATTGCCTCAACAACAAATCAAAATCAACCTTATCATTTGGTAAAGTTGATTATTCCTGTGTGCGAGAAGGCGAAGATTAGTGTATCTCAGTTGTTTGAGTCAGATTTTCAGGAATTGGGCAAGATATTGTTCGGGAATTTTAGTCTGGAATTGAAGTTATAGAAGTTTAGTAAGTAGTAATGCCTCTTTCCTACTCTCCATTCACTTTCTCTTGTTGATGCCAAGCTTGATAAAAAGCTGGGTAGGGCATACTTTGGGCACATTTCCAGATAACTTCGTAGCAGTTATTAAATTGCTTACAGTCATTTTTATAAGTTTCAGGTGATAAGTAATTGTTCCAAGCAATGACAATAGGTGCCATGTGTTCCTCTGTGATAATTTCCACTAAGCTAGATGCCGCTAGACTTCGGATAAAATCATCCAACTGTGAATTACCAATTAACTCCACCAAAGCAGCGATCGCTGTAGAGTTGCCTGGGTCAATGCGCCCTAAGCTTTGTGCCACTTCTTGTAGAGTAAAACCGTCTACTTGTCGGCTACGGATTAATTCTACCAAGGTGTCAATTGCCCTAGAGTTGCCAGAGCCAATTTCTCCTAAATAAAATGCCACTTCGCTGACGGTATTATTATCCACCTGTGGGTTGCGAATTAACTCTACTAAGGCATCAATCGCTCTAGAATTGCCAAAACCAATTTCCCCTAAGCTTTCTACCGCTCGCCATCGGGTACGCTCATCCACCTGAAAGTTACAGCTTAACTCTGCCAAAGCATCAATTGCCCTAGAGTCGCCAGAGCCAATTTGTCCTAAGTAAAATGCCGCTTCGCTGACGGTATCATTATCCACCTGTGGGTTGCGAATTAACTCTACTAAGGCATCAATTGCCCTAGAATTGCCTGGGTCAATTTTCCCTAAGCTTCTTGCCGCTAGGCTTCGGGTATAATCATTTACCTGTGGGTTGCGAATTAACTCCACTAAGACATCAATTGCCATAGAATTGCCAAAGCCAATTTCCCCTAAGCTTTCTACCGCAAACCTGGGATGAGCATTATCCTCCTGTGGTTTGCGGATTAACTCCACTAAGAAATCAATTGCCGTAGAGTTGCCTGGGTCAATTTCCCCTAAGTGTCCTGCCATTAGGCTTCGAGTCAAATAATCCACTTGTGGGTTACGGATTAACTTCACTAAGAAATCGATTGCCGTGAAGTTACCTGGGTCAATTTGCCCTAAACTTCTTGCCGCTAGGCTTCGGGTATAATCATTTACCTGTGAATTATTGATTAACTCTACTAAGACATCGATTGCCGTAGAGTTGCCAGAGCTAATCTTGCCTAAGCTATATAACACTTCCTGTCGGATACCATTATCCACTTTTGGGTTACAGATTAACTTCACTAAGAAATCGATTGCCGTAGAGTTGCCAGAGCCAATTTCCTCTAAGCTGTATGCAGCAAGCCGGAGAGTACGATTACGATTATCCACTGGTAGGTTGCTGATTAACTCGACCAAGGCATCAATCGCTTTGATGCGATTTGTCTCAAGCAGTGCTGTTCTTGCTCCCTCTGGGATTGGTTCGAGAAACTCTACCCACTGGTTTTGTTCAACCTTAAACTGGCCAATGCTCCATTTAATGATTTCCGCGACAATAGCATCTGCGTTGCAAGAATTTTTCCACTCATCAACCGCCGCCGCCGCGAGAAAATAAGCACGAAACTTGTAAAATCCCTTTCTGACTTCATCAATAGCTGTGTATTCTCCGCACCCATCATCAAATTCCAGCAACGCCTGAATAAACTCTTCTTTCTTCTCTCTCCCCACATCCTCACGTCCCAACCACAGCAAAATCACCTCTTTCCACTGCGGTGCAAAAATCCGATAAACCCCTAGTGCGGGGTTGTCGGGAACATGATTGAGAAACTCGTCCCAATTCTTAACCACCAACGCTGCAAAATATTCTTCAAATGTGGGATGGTAGAAAGCGTAAACTTTCTCTTTCGTTGCTGACTCCGCAGCGAGTCCAACTTCATTTAGCCATCCCAACTTTAACGCTAACCAAAATAAAGAATTTGGCTGTTTGGGATCGCCTAATTGCTCACGCACAAATTTATGTCGTAGCCGAAACCGTGACGTTTTTTGATCAATTGCCCATTTCGCTAAACGTCCCAAGGCTGCGTTTAATTCTTCTTGCTGCTGTTCGGTGGTAGGGAAGCGGTTTTCTTTCCACTTGTAAAACTCTTCCACAAACTGCTGATAAAGTCCGGCTTTAGTTTCCGGTAAACCTTTATCCGAACTTTGCCAAGTGCTACACAACAACGCTAACCGCAAAGGATTTTTAACTAAATCTTGGATGCGCTGACGTTCAGGTTTATCTAATTTCTGCCATAATCTTTTCCCTTTGTCTGCATCCCTGTTGTGAAACCAACGACGGATAAACTCTTGTACTTGTTGGGGATATGCAAAATTGAGTAACTGATACGTCTCGAAATTTTCTAAAGCACCTGCGTTTGCTTCCCAAATATTTAGCCGACAACTCAGCACAACCCGCGCATTTTTCACCCATCCCGTCAACTGCTGGGAAATCTCAGTTAATGGTTGGAGTGAAGACATTTCATCTGCTGCATCCAACAATAACCACGCACGATTATTTTTGAATAAATCTGCAAAAGCGTTTTCCTGTTCTTCTGTTACGCGCACCACTTCTAAAGCATTCTTCAGCCAATTTTGCAACAGATAATTTTCTACACTCTTTCCTTGCAAGTCTGCCAAAGAAATCCAAATTGGTAAACCCAGATTATTGTTTAATATCCAAAAAGCTATAGTTTGCAGCTGAGTAGTTTTTCCCGCACCCGGTTCTCCAATTAAAGCGATGCGGTGTCCTTGAGTTTTACCAACACCATCACGGATAATTTGCTCTAAAAAAGCCTCATGTTCAAATCGCTGCTTCTCTTCATAACTCGGTTCATAAAGCCGTGAACCTTGTTCTGGGGAAATATCCTCGCTGCACTTCTTCGGTTTGTTCCGTTCCACCAATGCTAAAGGGACATGAAGTTCGTCTAACTCAAATTTCATGTCATCATCAGCAAACAACAACTCATTTGTGGTGAGACGCTTGTGCTTTTCCAGCATAGCGCGGCAGGTTTCTTGCCAATGGAAGCTATTATCCGTTGTTTCTACCTGCGATGTTTCTTTTAAATTTGTCTTTTGGTATTCCTTCCACTTCTGCTTAACCACCTCCAGATTATCTTTTATCGATGCTGTCTGATGTTTTAGCGTCAGGGTAAATTTCCAATAACCTTGATTATTCGCGGCTTTTTTCGGTTCTCGCACTCCTAACTTCCATAGCCAGTTAAGTGCGGTTTGAAGCTCTTGGAATTCTCTTTCTTTCGGAGAAGCATGAGATTCTGGTTTTGGCGGGGGAAGTTTTAAAGTTTTGCCAGCATCTTTAATCTGTTTGAGTAAATATTCCTTGCTTGTACCAACTTCAGTTGCTTTGCTTCTGTTTCCTGTTGTTTTTTTGATTTGATATCCGGTAATTCGCAGCTTATGAGCTTCCCAGACAACGCAAAGTGGAAGTTTTGATTCACAGTCTTGCTCTTGTGACAGTTGCAGCAATGCTTCTAGCAGACTGAGTACATTGTCTAAAACTGATTTATCCCCACGATTATTTCTTGACATCAGTCAAATATAAAGAAAATAAAAATAATTTGTAATTCCCCAAACAAACGAGCTTCCCCAAGCCGCAAAACCTGATGATACAAGCATTATAGACGTTGCTTGGGGGATGTGTCTGGGGAAACACCCAAAAAAATAATTCACCTTGTAAGTCTAACAACAAGGTGAATTATGTCAGGTAAAAAAACTGGTAATGGTGCAAGTCAAAGAGCGATCGCTTTCTTGCTTACTCTCCAGATAATGTTAATTGGCGTAAATGCCGAAAACCGCCTTCAGCAAGGAGACTCACCAATTGAGGTTCTGATGTGGATGATTAACCAGTGTATCCCAGTTCTGAAACAAGCAGACAGTCTTCGAGAAAAGCAGAAAAAGTAAGAATACAGGTAGGGGGGGTTTATACCAATTCGCAATCAAGCAATCGCCAAAACCCTTGCGATTGCTTTGGAAGCCTTGCAAATCGCCTGCTTTGAGAACTGTTTTATTCTTCCTCCCCAAGCTCACCAAGAGCGTCATCAAATTTGTTGATGATGTCGAGTAATTTTGATACAACTCGTGCAAAGATTTTTTTACGATCTAACAATTTGGGTTTTTCGTTACAAGCACTCAGCACAGTCTCTCTTAATGGCTCTTTCCCAGAGAATTTATAGTCGGCAATCATTTGATTAACAATTTCGACCTTGAGATTTTCCTCTATACAGAGTTGCTGAATTGCTTCAATCCGTTCTTGAGTCCAGAAGTTTTGGAAGACGGTTTCGACTTTTTCTTCGGGTTCAAGGGTGGGTAGCCGCTCTTCGATAAATTTCTCTAGCAGATCCCGTTTACTTCGTAATTGGGCTTCTTTGCCAATGATTTCCAGGATA
The DNA here is from genome assembly GCF_058172895.1 of Aliinostoc maniaoense. NCBI lineage: Bacteria > Bacillati > Cyanobacteriota > Cyanophyceae > Nostocales > Nodulariaceae > Aliinostoc > Aliinostoc maniaoense. Next base: position 2,735,425 of record NZ_CP187952.1, read on the forward strand.
GAGGCTTTTTGGCTCTGGTATTCTTCTGAGGTGATATTTGTTTTGCGATCGCGCTGGAGGTTAGCCAGCAGCTTGAGAATATAGGCGACATTGATTTCGTCTCGCTGGATCAGTTCCAGTTCAAAATCGACTTCCTCAACCAAAGATTCTTTTTCGTCATCGGGTTTGGATCGCGTTTTATCATAGATGTCCAGATATTTGCTTTTATAATCTTCAAAGGTTTGTTCATCTAGATTCAAATCAGAAAAACTAAATTCAGTGAATGATTTACTAACATTCTGTAACCGAATAAGATTACGAAAGGCTTTAACAAAATTAACTTGGTCGTCTTCACTAATCAGCTTATTGACATCGTTAGGGATAGTGGCGATCGCTCTCAGTTCTTGCACACCTTGATTAAATTCCTCAATGTAGTATTCGTAGGGTTCAATGAAAATTTGTTCATTAGCATTGGGATCGGAAAAGAGGGCAACGGCTTGATCAGTATTCTCCTTAAGATTGCGAAAGCAAACAATATTTCCCTGAGATTTAAGTTCGCCCAAAATGCGATTAGTACGGGAGTATGCTTGAATTAACCCGTGGTACTTCAGATTTTTATCGACATAGAGCGTATTGAGTTTCTTAACATCAAAACCCGTAAGAAACATATTGACAACTAACAGAATATCTGCACGTTCTGCGTCCTGAAAGTTTTCCCGATCCCTATCCTTCATTCGTTTGGAAATATCTTTGTAGTAGGCATAGAATGCCTGACTATCTTTCGCTGAATGTTGGGTTTGGTACATCTGGTTATAGTCGGCGATAAATTCATTCAATTTGTCGCGGCTATGGCTGCGGCTGCTCGTATCTGTGCTGATATTGAAATCAGGTTCTCCAATTAAGCCGTTTGCGTCTTCGTCTTCTTCGTTATCGCTAGGGGTAAAAATAGTAATGACTCGTAAGTCATGTAATCCCTGTTTCTGTTTATTTTTAAACGTTCCGTAATAAGTGATTAGGGTATCTACGTTACTGACGCAGAGCATAGCAGAGAATTTTCTGCCGTGGGTTTTACGGTTATGGTTGGCAATAATCCAATCAACAATCAGTGAAATTCGGTCGGGATTTTCAAAGAATTCGGGGTCTAATTTTGGTTCTGTAATGAGTGTTCCATCTTTGCGTTTGAGTTTGCCCCAATACTCGACGGAAAATTTAAGAACGTTTTCATCAGCGATCGCATTGGTGATCACATATTTATGCAGACATTCCTCGAATAAGTCTCTTGTGGTGCGCTTACCGTGTTGATTACTGGCAGCGTTATCGGCAAAGATGGGAGTCCCGGTAAAGCCGAACATCTGGGCTTGGGTAAAGAATTTGACGATATTTTTATGAGTTTCGCCAAATTGAGAACGGTGGCATTCATCAAAGATAAACACAATGCGCTTATCTTTCAAGCCTTCCATCGCGGTTTCATGGCGTTGAGATTTTATCGCACGGTTGAGTTTCTGAATCGTGGTGACGATCAGGCTACTATCTCCAGCCATTTGTGTTACCAGTTGTCTGGTATTGTCGGTGGTGTCTACGCATCCCTCGCTAAAATGATTAAATTCTTTGCTAGTTTGATAATCGAGGTCAGCGCGATCGACGACAAACAGCACTTTATGTACTTTGGGGAGTTGGGTAAGGATTTGGGCAGCTTTGAAGCTGGTAAGAGTTTTGCCTGATCCAGTGGTATGCCAGATATAGCCATTATTATTGGTATCCCTTACTCGCTCGATAATGGCTTCTACTGCGTAGTATTGATAGGGGCGCAGCACCATCAGCACTTTGTCGGATTCGTGCAGGACAATGTACTTACAGATCATTTTGGAGACATGGCATTTCTCCAAAAAGCTATCCGCGAAGTCTTCCAGTTGGGTAATCAGGGTGTTGTCTTGGTTTGCCCAGAAGAAGGTTTGTTTAAATTCTTGTTTACGGTTGTTGGCGTAGTAGCGGGTATTAACTCCGTTGGAGATGACGAAAATTTGGACATATTGAAACAGTCCATTGTCTGCACCGTAGGAATGGCGTTGGTAGCGGTTGATTTGGTTAAAGGCTTCTTTGAGTTCCAGCCCTCGGCGTTTCAGTTCAATTTGCACGAGAGGTAAGCCATTAATCAGCAGGGTTACATCGTAGCGGTTTTTGTATTTGCCTTGCTGGGTAACTTGATTGGTGACTTGATATTGGTTTTGACACCAATGTTCTGTATTGAGGAATTCTAGGTAAAAGGTAGTGCCATCGTCGCGCCTGAGTTCCATTTTGTCCCGCAGGCGTTTAGCTCGGTCAAAGACGTTACCTTTATCGAGGTGGTTGAGGATGCTTTTAAATTCTGTGTCGCTGAGTTCGATGTGGTTATGTTTTTCGAGTTGGGTTTTGAGGTTGGCTTTAAAGTCTTCAGCGTTGCGAAGGGTGACAGGTTCGTAGCCTAGTCCTGTTAGACGTTCAATCAGTTTTTGTTCTAGTTCGGCTTCGGTTTGGGGCATAGGGGAATGGGGAATACAATAAAGGTATTATTTATTGCCTACTACCTATAAAATACTACCTATTCCCTAATGGTGTCTGTTGGGGTTTCTGCGGAGAGGGTTAAACCGCGATAGACTTGTTCAATGGGGAAATTGAGCTTAATGCTTTTGAGTTCGATTGTGTCACCTGGTTTGTAGTTGATAATCAACCAATCGCCTGCGTCGTTTTTGTGATACAAGTCAATTTCGATACTAGTGGAACTGACTAGTAGGTAATCAATTAAGGCTGGATTTTGGCGGTACATTCGGAATTTGCCGCCTCTGTCGTAGGCTTCGGTGCTGGCGGAGAGGACTTCGACTATTAAGCAGGGGTAGGTAATATATTGGGTTGTGGTTTTGTCGCGATCGTCGCAGGTGACGCTGACATCTGGGTAGGTGTAGTTATTTGTGCCGACAATATTAATTCTTAGGTCTGAAGTTGCAGTTTCGCAGCCACTCCCTTCTAAATGATTACTAAAAAATGTGATCAATTTGGCAGCAAGTAAGCTATGGTTTTTGCTACCACCAGTCATGCCATAGATACCCATAGGATAAACTTGACCGTTGATCAGTTCGTGTTTTTCTAGTTGTTGTTCTTCCCAAGCAAAGTATTCTTCGGGGGTTAGGTTTGTGGGTTTGTCTTTAGCGGCGATCATTTTTGGGTAATTGGTAATACTTTGATTTTATTCGCTATCCCTTAACTAACTTTTCGTTGGCAAAGAAAGAACCTGTACTTCGCTGATTTTGGACAACTGCTTATCATTGGTAATCAACACTGCTGCACACTCCCAAGCACTCGCAAGAATAACAGCATCAGGCATCTTTAAGCTATATTTTCGCCTTAATTGAATCGTTTTTTCGGCAATAGTCGTATCTAGAGATACTTCGATAATAGTTTTTAGAGTTGAGCGAATTAAATTATCTTCCTGCGAAGATAAACCCTTAAAAGACAAAATCTCAATACTTGTGATGACAGAATAACCTATGTTACCATTGGGTATGGGTTGGGTTAATTCTTGATTGAATAATGAGATCAAAATATTAGTATCAATGAGATAATCCAGTTTCATCCCACTCACTCCGAATTTGCTCTTGCCAAGCTAAAGCATTAACCCCTTGAAAGGCTGTAATTTTTCCTGAGAGTTGGTTAATGGGATGCTCTGAAGCATGATCAGGACTAGATTGACTATCAACTGGTTGACTATGGAGTTTTTGACTCAGATATTGCAAAACTTCCTGTTGTTCTGTCCAAGATAATTGTTCAAGTAAACTAAATACTTGTTCTTTGGTAATTTGCAAGTTCAGCATTGCTTAAATCTCCATATTTTCTATTAGGTAATGAGTAATACTTTTATTTTATTCCTTGTCCTTTTTTTCAAATAAACAGTTTTTGGAGTAAGCCTTTTTTGAATTTTTCTGTTTGCTCGATTTGGCGGGAGAGGGCTTCGATTTTGTAATCGATTGCGGTTAAGAAGTTGGCTATTTTTTCTTGTTCTTTTAATGAAGGAAGTAAAAATATAAATTCTAAAAAATCTGAGAAATGAAGGCGTTTTTTTTCAATAAGCGAACCTTCTGCCATGTGATTATAGTATTGAATTGAGTTGTGATTTTTCAGAAAAAATTCAATAAAAAATAAGTTAACACTTTTGTCTAATGAAAATACATCATAATATTTTGAAATTTTAACAGGATAGTTTCTTTTATGTCTTGCTAAAGCTCCAAATCTAAGATTCATTGGATTATAAACAAAATCATTTGGCTCTACTAATTTATATGCTTCTTCTGCATCTTTCACAAGAAAACTTCTTTCATATCTTTCTGTTTTTTCTGTAATGCCATCTTCAATGGTCAAGCTAAACAAGGGGATATAATCAGAAGCAGTAACATCTTTTTTGAGAATAAATTCACTAAGTTTTCTTGATTCCCAATTACCAGAAAACTCTGGAAATCTAAATTCTGGCGTTTTCTTCTTTTTCCTCAAGCCAATTTTGTGAGTGAATAGTTTCTGTATTACGCCGCGTTTATAGGTTTGCAGCAGTTCCCGTTTGCGGCGGAGTTGGTTTAGGCGCGTATCCACTGCCTCCAAAAAACTAGCAATCTTTTCTTGTTCTTCTAAAGAACAATATTTAATTGGTAAATTTTGTAAGATTTCTGTATTTAAAGATGGCATGGTAGAGCCAACAGCAATCCTAATAATGTACCTTCTAACTTTTGTTTGCTGTAAGAAATAAGCAAGAAATTTAGGTTTTAGTTTCTGATTCGGTCTAACTCTCAACATCCGACTAGAAAACAACCAGCCTTCTTGGTGATCTTCAACACACGCACTTAAATCGACAGAACCTACTCTAGAAAATACAATATCACCAGAGTTTAAGGTATATTTTTTTAATCTTTCTCTGTCTAAATTAGTGACTGATGGATAGTCAAAATTATCAATATAGAAATTTTTTATATGCTCAACTGTTACTACAGGAGTTCCACCAGTTATATATTGCTCATTCTTTAACTGACTTCCAAAAGGGCCTGTTTGAATCTGAGAAGCTTCGGCTAAAATCTTGTCTTTCCAATCTCCCTGAAACTCAGGAAACCGCAACTGAGGCAAATTTTTGTTTAACTTCTTACTCATAAAGGTGCCTCAATCCCCAATTCCTCACAAAACCCACGAATCAGCCGATCTGTCTCCACCATCTCCAGATCAATTTCTCGAATTTCCCGCGCCACCGCGTCTAAATCAATCTCCTCCTCCTCCTCAAAGGTATCCACATAACGGGGAATATTCAAATTAAAATCATTCTCCTCAACTTCCGTTAACGGGGCGCGATAACTATACTTATCCTCTTCTAACCGTTGCCGATAGGTAGAGACAATCTTATCAACATCCTCATCCCGCAAATAATTCTGGTTCTTTGCCTTTTCAAAATAGGCACTCGCATCAATAAACAAAACATCTTCAGGATTTTCCCGACACTTCTTAAACACCAAAATACAAGTCGGGATACTCGTCCCATAAAAAATATTCGCAGGCAACCCAATCACCGCATCTAACCAATTGCGTTCCTTGATCACATACTGGCGAATATGCCCCTCTGCTCCACCGCGAAACAAAACCCCGTGGGGCAACACCACCGCCATAATGCCATTATCATCTAGGTGATGGATCATGTGTTGTACAAAGGCAAAATCAGCCTTAGAAGCAGGGGCTAACTTCCCATATTGACTAAAGCGATCATCTGACTCAAATAACTTATTCGCGCTCCACTTCGCCGAAAACGGCGGATTTGCCACCACCGCTTCAAACCGCATCCCCTCATGCTGGGGGTTCTCTAACGTATCCTCCTGGCGCAGATCAAAATTGCGATAATGCACCCCATGCAAAATCATGTTCATTCGCGCCAGGTTATAAGTCGTGCGGTTCATCTCTTGCCCGTAAAAATCCCCGACTGATTCCACCTCCCGCGCCACCCGTAGCAGCAACGAACCCGATCCACAGGTGGGGTCATACACCGACTTCAGACGACTCTTCCCCGTCGTGACAATCTTCGCCAACACCTTAGACACCTGCTGCGGCGTGTAAAATTCCCCCGCCTTCTTCCCCGCACCACTGGCAAACTGCCCAATCAAATACTCATAGGCATCCCCCAGCACATCGCTCTCGGTTTCCTCTAGCCGAAAATCAATCTTATTTAGATGCACTAAAATTTTGGCAATTAAAGCATTTTTCGCCTTCGGAGTCCGCCCCAACTTCGTTGAATTCAGATCCAGATCCTCAAACAAATGATCAAAATCTTCCTCACTTTCCTTGCCCATTGTGGAGCGTTCAATGCTGTTAAGCACCTGGGCGAGATCATCCAAAATAAAATTTGACGACTCAAAATCCTCATCCCTCAAATTTTCTTCAGTGGCTTTTTTCGCCCCTAACGCCCGCTCCGCTAAAGAACTGAACAATTCTGACGGCTTGAGGAAATATCCCAGCGTGGCGATCGACTCGTCCCGAATCGCCTCTATATATTCTTGCCCCTCCTCCGAAGATTCATCAATCTCCAAAAAGTCAATGCCATCCTCTGCTAACACTTCATTGGCATAGAGATGCTGCCGCTCAGAGAGGTACTTATAGAAAATAAACCCTAAGCAATAATCCCGAAACTCATCAGCATTCATCTTGCCCCGAAGCGAGTCGGCAATATTCCAAAGCTGGGTTTCTAGCTTTTTCTTGTGTCCGTTTTGTCCGTTCAGTCCGTTCGTCATTTATCTCTCGTACTGGGCGATCGCTATCACCGCCAAGAAGTGGTGTCTGAGCAACGTATAGACTAACACACAAGATGATTCCTTGGTACAGTGCGTAAGTCCTAATATTGTGCTGGATGAGCATAGCAAGTTTATAGTCATTGACTCGCGGGACAAAACGCCGCTAAAGATACTAATGGCTTACCAGGAATCAAAATCTCAACATTGCGATCGCATTTTTATCCATAGCAAGGCAAAATCCGCCAGTTTGGACTTCTGTTAATAAGAATGAAAACTAAATCTTTTGGGGCTTCAGCGTCAGTTTTTTAAGGAGGCTCACTTTCGCTCTAAATCCTTATAGTTTGTAAACTGTAGTAGCTCAGAAATTTAGATTTTGTTTACTGTCGTAGCTATTATATGTCTAACAAGGGTGAGAAAGAAACCAGAATTTATATTTATATTGAGGACGTTGTATCTGTTGCCTGGAATAAAGATAGAGGAACAGTTCTAAAACGATTACGGGGAAAAATGTCACGCCAGAAACTGGCTGATGAAATTGCTGCCAGAGGTGGTGAGTGTTCCCACCAAAATTTAAAAAAATTAGAGTATGGTGAGTCTGAAAGCGTTTCTCTAAAAGTATTAGAGGCTATTTGTACTGCATTAGGAATATCGATAAACAATTTTTTAAGCACAGTCGAAGTGACAAATTAAAGTTTTAAATATACTTGTTGATTTTAGCTACCCAAGTAACTAATATATTGATGTACTCAAAAAGGCGATCGCCCTCCGTCCAAAGATTGCGATCGCCTTTTGTTCAACCCCGTTAATGAGGTCACTCATGATGATTGTACAAGATGAGTTTGATAACCCAGCCTTGGCTAAAACCGAGTTTGATGAATATATTGACCAACTTGCCGATCCAGTAGCACCAGAAATTGAGATTGATTCGGTATCAGAGGTATTTGGCGAACTTTACCGTGTTTGGAATGGTTCCCAACTACTTGGCACTTTCTACCAAAATCTGAAAGGTGAATGGATAGCACAACCCTGTAATAGCGACGATAGATTACGTTGTGACACTCCTTTAGCAGCACAAATCATCATCATCGCTGTGAATGGCTTACTGGTAGCCGACGCAGCATAACACACAAAGCATTTATCCCATCACTTGGAGACGTGATTTAGTTCACGTCTCTTTCTTGTGTAAAGGAATAATCCAACCGTATCAAACCACGAATCACTTTTGCGATCGTAGTTAGTAATTTAATCTTGATATTTGAGCAACGCCTAACGGCATCAAGCCACGAATCACCCTTGATTAAAATTGAGACACAAGGAATTGCCCTTAATTGAGCAACGCCTAACGGCATCAAGCCACGAATCACCAAAATGGTGCAGACGAATACAACGATTCTGTATATTGAGCAACGCCTAACGGCATCAAGCCACGAATCACGTGAGGAAACAACTTGTTTTGAACTAAAGCTGTATTGAGCAACGCCTAACGGCATCAAGCCACGAATCACAGCAAAGGTGAAAACCCTTAGCTGAGGAAGGTTAATTTACAATCTTACAAGTACCTCCCAAATCGAGAAACCAAAAACATAAAACTTACCAAAGTTTCCCTGACTTTCGACCCCTCAAACCCAGTGCCGATAAACTTTCCCAAAAATGGCAAGCACCTTTTTTCTTGCCTAAATTACCATATCCCTTACCGTATAAACCTTCCCGACATTCTTTTACCCTAAATTCCCTTTCCCACAAGAGATACTTGTCAAATTGGAGATTGAATCATTGTCCACGCCAAATCAGGAGGTGGTGAGCTTGGCATTTCCTCAATCCGATACCTCAAAAATCGGGTATTTCTTGACCCCACATGGTCAACCCAATAAGGTAAGGTTAACCTGCCTCGATTATCCCTAATCACCCACTGTCTCACCCCTTCTAGATAATCTTCTGAGACAAGTTTGATTGTTTTAATCAACTGGTCACTTTCTCCCAAAAATAAACAACCAAACCGTCTTACTAGCTCAGGATGGTCAAACGCTAACTGTATCCTCTCCCTTAAACTTGGTTGTATCTTCTCCCCGTCGGAACGAACCCAAATCAAACACTTGAGATTAGACAAAATTTCTTGATAACCGGGAATAACATTCTCTGGATGGCTAAAATCAGCATTCTTAAACCGTCTCATTTGACGCAAAATCCGCGACTTTTTGGGACTAGATAACATTGCGATCGCCAATTCTACCCCACAGTGGCGATAGACATCCGTTTCCCCTACCAAAGACAACAACATCCCATACACTGTTGCTGGAGGAGGTACAGGATAGGTTTTTCCCATTTCCCTCGCATGGGACTCCCGAAAAGTTGCAAATGGAACATCCAAATAGAGAATTAATGGTGCAGTCATTTTGATTCTTCTAAGCCCAAATCTCTTTTAATGACTGTTTTCAAGGCTTCAGCCAGTTCATTTCGATTCCGATAAATATGCGCCTTGTTAAAAGGGGAATTATCAAAATTATCCAATTGCTGTAACTCCTTAACAATTGTTCCCCCAATCCATCAAGATAGGGCAACAAAATCACTTCCTTGCCAGAATAATTCAATAGTATCAGCAGTCAAAAACCATGATATATGTCCTCCCCGTTGACGAGATGAGGGATATTGCTTTTCTAATTGCTGTAAAGTCATGTAAAGTCCCGTCATTCCCACGCGGTGCATTATTGTCGTATCCGCAGCATCGAGAGATAGGGAAATTTTGGGTTGGGTAGCAACCATGATTAGGTTTCCTCTTCTTCCTTGCTACGAGTAGCTGGGACAAATATTCCACACATCATCTTTCGTTTTCCACCAATCCCCTGTTCTTGCAGGATTAAGGAATCTTCTGGGTGGAGTTCGCTGATTTTTACGCCAAATCCTCTAACTTTAAACTGTTTCCCTTCTTTATTGATGGTTAATTGTCTTTTTTGAGGTGTTCCATCTTGTCGGGTAAGTAATTCAATTTTCCCTTGTATTCCTATATTATCTAGTTGCCGTTGCACAGCTTCAATAAAGTTATTAGAGTCTTGAAAACCTTTAATTATCAATAATCTGGAATAGACACTTTCTGAGGAAATTAACGGTTTGTAGTCGGGAATATCTAGTTGATAAGAATTTTGACCTATATGAAAAGCTTGACCAGCTAAATAAGGATAAATTCAAGGAATTTGTTGATGATTAATCCGAATTTTGAAACGAGATTGGGCAGTGAGTTCAAGCAAATTGTTCCTAGTCGGGATTCCAGCAATCGGATGAATCCCAATAGACTTTAGTTCGTGAAGGCTAGGACAAATCCTGGACAAAGCACTATAGACAGCATAACCATTATCAAGAGGAATCGGTGCGCCTCTTAGCTTAAACGTTAAGTCTACATATTCCTCACTGTGAAGTAATATGGCTGCCATAGATGGAAATTTTGAGAAAAATTTAAAGATGGCAGAGTTGTTTAATACATCAACATCTCTTGTGCAAACTTGCCCTCATTGTCATCGCCAACTACTTTGGTGAGATTGGCAATCCAGTTTAGGCTATTGTTCGCAATGTTCTCACTACTTAGGAGAATCTTATAATACTCCAGTAGTTAGAGCTGATTCGTAAATAAAATCTTAAGGGGACTCAAGTCATGGCTAGGTCTAAGTTTCAGCGAATAAGTGCCGTATTAACTCAAATTTCTCAAACCCTTACAAGGTAAGTATTTTACTTTAGTTTAGAAATTAGCTCTTACTCAGGAAAGACTGATAGCCGAAAGTTTCTATCCCGTACCAGCATAAACCGCTTCTGCTCAATTCTGAAAAATCCAGTGCTTTCCTACTTTCCATGCTTGATTGGACTCACGGTAGGCTGTTGACTCTGTACTTTTTTTAGGGGTAAAAGTTCATGCAGTTTCTGTGTCTTCGTAATCAGGAGAAAATAATATTTTTCGTTTCGAGAGCGAAGACTGACCAAAAACCTGAAGAAACCATGCTTCAACATCAGCAAAGCTAATATTTAAAAGTGCATTTTTAACAACAGTAGTTGTTAAATCCATAGTCGATAGACATATGGTTAGTAGCATTTGACTGATTTCTTTAAATGGACAGCGAGCAGAAAATTGCTTGTATTTTCCAAAGAGTGATTCAATAACATCAGAAGTAGCCAAAAAAGTACCTTCATGCTTGATTTTGTTACATTGAACAGCTAGATAACCCAAAATATCTTGCTGAAGCTTCTGGAGACAATTATCATCATAATTATCTTGATTATTTGCGAAATGCACAAGAGAATCATGATTGATTCCTGATTGTTTAAGCTCAGTTTCGATACGGCGTGTTAGCAATACCATTTGATTCCATTTAATTAAATCTGATTGATAATCATTTAACCACCCCAACTTATCTCTGACTTTTTGATAAATCACTGTGGGGGCAATATCTGGAATCAGGCTAATTAGAGTTTCCACTGATGAGTTTAATAACTTAATTCCCCAATTAGTTAGCCTTTCAATATTAAAATAACGACATTGAGAACGCTGTGATGGCGGAGCTAAAAAAGATAATTCTGTTTGCTGTAATTGCTGCCTACATATGCTACACTTTTGGATAAATGATTGATATCTCTTATCTGATTCTAATTGATATTTTAATAGTAATGCCATTGCGTGAGTCACATCATGCGTATAAATTACCTCTGGATTATTTTCTTGATATAGCTTGATTCCACGCGCTAGGTCACTACTATTATCTGCAACGATTTGTCTTGGTACTCCCACCCTTTGGCTAATTTTATCTAATTGCTTTTCTATGATTTCTCCTTTGGTAGACTCCATTATTTCTATTGCTAGTATTTCTACGTCTTTATGTGATAATCCCCTCTTTTCCTCAATTACATTTGATAATAAGTATTCCTGTGACACCCCTAGCACAACTAAAGCTTTATGTTTTCCCAATGCTAAAGTAAAATCCACAATGTAAATCCAATCCCTGCGATACTCTTTTTCTCTTTTTAACTCATATATTGCTATTCTTCCTAACCATTTTCTAATACAGCTAAAGCTAGGAGTTGCCTGTGATTCACAATCATTAAATAATTCAAAAACTTTCTCTACACCTCTAAAACTAATCCCACTGTTGATTAACAAATGTATCGCTTGCTGAATTGTTTTTACATCATAATAGTGACCCTTAATCTTTAAGTCTGTTTCACCCATCTCCGATTCTATGTCGGCTGATTGGTTTTCGATTTCTGCTTTTTTTCGCTCTCCTCCTCCAACTTCAGTTTTTTTAACCTTGCTTCTGCCGCCATCGCACGCTTTTTCCACTTCTCTCTCGAATCCGTTAAGTCTCTCACTTTTATTTCTAAAGCTCTGATTTGCTTCTGTTTTACGACCGCCTTCTCTTTCCAGTTTTCTCTACCTTTCTTGAACAATCTCGCTAATCTACTCACTGGGCTTTTAAACTCTTGCATAGACTTTGACTTTGCTGGATTTTTCCGACACAATTATTGTATGAACTAATTCTGCCTTAAAACCGACAAAGTCAACAGCCTAGACTCACGGCAAGCTTATCCTACCATTTTGGACTGGCGGCAAAGTTATGCTTCCAAACGGTTAATTTCATCCAAAATGATCTGACGCAAGAATAAAGGTTATAGTGTTGTTGACGGCAAAGTTATGCTTCCAGTCGCGGCAAACTTATGGGTAAAGTCACAATGTGACTTAAGGAAAAAGATCGCCGAACCTATAGCCTGACTGCTTTTGTAGTCAAATGCCCGTCTTGCGAGAATGCGATCGCATTCACGAAATACTACAACAAAACCTCAAACCTTTCACTGAGTAATAAATAAAACTTTCACAACCACAATCTGCACCAGCATATATGCACATATATATACTGGTGCGGACTGTGGTTTTTTATCGAACAAATCCAATCCGATTTAATATTTAAAACCCATATCTTCACAAATAATTCATATTCAATTTATCCCGGAAAACGTTCATATTGAACAACTTAATGATTTATTCATATTTTTTTGCAACGCATCTCTTCACAAAAGATTCATATTGAATGTGTTCTAGAAAACGTTCATACTGAACAATTTAATGATTTATTCATATTTGTTTACAGCCGCTTGTCTGACCTCAAAGACAAATATTGAATCAAAGGAAAATTAAAGCACATGGCGACATCTCTGGAATCATTGACAGATAAAGACCTTGAAACCTTGAGTGATCAATTAGTTTCTGGCAAGGTAGATGCGGCTGCTTTCGCTAAATTGCTTAGTGATTCTGCTGTAGTTGAAGAACTTCGCTTGGCTAACCCACCTGCTGAAGTTATTGCCACCACTAGCAGTGAAGCAAACGAATTGGTTGCCAAATTTGCTCCTGATGTAGTCAATGACCCAGTAGCCTTTGAGGCCTTCTTGAGTGCGACTAATCAGCCAACACCCTCACTTGACGCAACTTTAACTTCGTCCAAGACTAATTCCAGTTTCCTAGCTGCTCCCATCAGTGCCAAGCTAATTCATGTCATTTTTGGAACGGCTGCTAATGACATTTTGATTGGTAAAGCCACCCATGATTACATTTTTGGTCTGGATGGTAATGATATTATCCTTGGCCAAGGCGGTAATGACTTCCTGTTTGGCGGCAAAGGCAATGATATCCTGCTTGGTGGACAAGGTAATGATGTTGTGTTTGGCGAAGACGGAGACGACATTCTGTTTAATGATGCAGGCAGCGATACCCTCATCGGTGGTAATGGTAATGATTACTTTTATGTTTTAGACCCAAATGGTAACAGCTTGCTCAATGGTGGCAATGGGTTTGACACAGCTGACTACAGTGCTTTAAGCCAAGCAATTACCCTCAAAGCGACTGGCATCGTTACAAAAGGAGTCGGGTTTGGTACAGACCAACTAGTGCAAGTCGAAAACATTATTGCCACTTCATCACTCAACGACTGGATTGATGCGTCTGATGCAACTAGCCCAACTTCAGTAACTGTTAATTTATCAACTAATTCCCTAATCGTGAATAATGTTCCTGGTTTGGGAACACTCAAGTTCACTGTCAACAACTTTGAGAATGTCACAGGTACAGCTCAAGACGACAAAATTACAGGCAACAGTGCTAACAACATTATCAATGCTGGTGCAGGCAATGATGTGTTATTCGGTAGCAAAGGCAATGACACCCTCAATGGTGAAGCAGGTAACGACACAGCAGACTACAGTGCATTAGGACAAACCATCGTTCTTGGCCCTACAGGTACTGTGACGAAAGCAGGTGGATTTGGTACTGACCAATTGAACTCCATTGAAACCATCACCGCTTCTAACTTGTTGGGTGATACCATCAATGCTTCCACTGCAACAGGTAGCACCAGCATTACTGCTAATCTGGCTACCAATAGTTTGATTGTGAATAATGTTCCTGGTTTGGGAACACTCAACTTCACCGTCAACAAATTTGAGAATGTCACAGGTACGGCTCAAAACGACAAAATTACAGGCAACAGTGCTAACAACATTATCAATGCTGGTGCAGGCAATGATGTCTTATTCGGTAGCAAAGGCAATGACACCCTCAATGGTGAAGCAGGTAACGACACAGCAGACTACAGTGCATTAGGACAAACCATCGTTCTTGGCCCTACAGGTACTGTGACAAAAGCAGGTGGATTTGGTACTGACCAATTGAAATCCATTGAAACCATCACTGCTTCTAACTTGTTGGGTGATACCATCAATGCTTCCACTGCAACCGGTAGCACCAGCATTACTGCTAATCTGGCTATTAATAGTTTGATAGTGAATAATGTTCCTGGTTTGGGAACACTCAACTTCACCGTCAACAAATTTGAGAATGTCACAGGTACAGCTCAAGACGACATTATTACCGGCAATGCTAGCAACAATACTCTCCGTGGTGGTGCTGGCAATGATTTCTTATCAGGTGGTGCTGGCAATGATAATTTGATTGGTGGTAGTGGTGTTGATGTCTTAGTTGGTGGTGCTGGTAGCGATCGCTTTACCTTCTTAAATCCTGGTGAGGGTGTAGATATTATCACTGATTTTGTTTCTACCTTGGATAAAATCGCAGTTTCTGCTGCTGGTTTTGGTGGTGGTTTGGCTCAAGGTGCGCTGTTAGGTACTCAGTTTGTTCTAGGTGCTGCTGCCACAAATTCTAATCATCGTTTCATCTATAACAATGCTATAGGCGCATTATTCTTTGATATCGATGGTAACGGTGCAGCAGCACAACAACAGATTGCTAGCCTCACTTCTTTCCCCGCTCTGACATCTAATGACATCGTCGTCATAGCTTAAGCAGTTCTCAAACTAAATCTTGATGTTTTAAAGTTTGGACTCAAGACTTTAGTCCTGAGTCCAAATTTTAATTCCCTCAATTTTTACTTGCTTTTGAATTTCTATTATTCCCTATCGATTTAAGATAAAATCTCGAATATCTCCAGCTACAAGCCCAACACAAGATTTTGGCAACTCATAACCAGCATGAGCAATCATTTTCAACTCAACATCAGGGATGAGTTTACTGTAAACCTCACTACGAATCACAGCATCAGTTGAATCTTTAGCACCTTGTAAAATCAACACCGGAACTGCAATTTCATCTAATCGACCTTGTAATAATTCTGCTGCAATTTCTGGTTGTTGTCGCTGAAATAATAATTGACAAGCAGTAGGGAATTGCAATATTTTTTGATGTGTTTGCCAATCTTGTTCGATTTTCTCGTGTAAACCAAAAATTTTGGTGATAAAACGCAGCGATCGCACTATCCTAAAAAATAATGGCGATCGCTTGACTAACTTCTGCATTTTACGATAATAAACTTCTTGCCTAGGAGTTTTTACACCCTCTGGTGCGAGTAAGACTAACTTCGCCACCTGTTCTGGATACTTGAGAGCATAACTAGCCGCAACCCAACCACCCAGGGAATGTCCTACTAAATATACTCTGTCTAATTTCAAAGCTTGCAAGAACTCAGCAATACATTCCACTTGCAAATCAATTGAGTAATGAACATCAGGATTTTCTGACTCACCAAACCCTAATAAATCTGGGGCGAAACAATTGAAGTCTTTAGCAAGTAACTCCATTACCGATAACCATTGGCTACTTTCATGCCAACTACCATGTAACAAAACGATAGGAATCCCCTCACCAGCCTCACGCCAGAATAATAGCCCTTGAGATAGCTTTCTCCGGGCGTTACGTAACAGCGTTTCCATCTTAGTTGAACAACCTATACAGTAGATTTTAAGTTTTAAATTAGACTTTCGAGCGTAAATCTAAGTTGCTAATTTTAACCTAAAATTTCACATCTTTTTATCTCAATTCTCCACCCATTCCCGAATCCCCAGCCCCAATCAAGCTAATGTCGTCAAACCATTTAAATAGTCACGTAACTGGCGCGCGTGATCATGAGACATTGGTTCTGGAGGTAAAGAATCAACTGTAAAGGCTTGGATTTCCATAACTTCCAACTTATCCTGAATTTCCATATTCCCTGTGACTTCTACTTCTACCACAACACAAATTGAATGGACTCTGGGATCACGCTCTGGAGAAGAGTAAACCCCCACCAAACGCTTAATTTTTGTCACCTCTAGTCCAGTCTCTTCCTTTAATTCCCGGTGAACTGTATTAGGAATATCTTCCCCCCAGTCCACCATACCCCCAGGCAATGACCAAAGACCATCATCACGCCGCTTGATCAACACAATTCTTCCGTCAGATAATATCGGTATGATACTAGTTCCCGTAATGGGATGACGGAAAATAATTCCTAGTACAGTTTGTCCAATACGCCAGAGACTACGTGCAGATTGGATCGGTATCGCAAAAAAAGCAAGGACTTTCAATCTAAAAATGTTTATATTGTGTAATTTAAACCAATCCCATCGGTAGAAAATCAAGTTTTGGAAAAGCTGAATTTTGCTTGACACAAATCTACTCACGGTTTGAGAATACATTTTAACAAAAAATTTAGTTATGTATAGACATATTATCAATCATTATTAAAATATCCGAGATTTGAGCAAAGGAGAATTTTACATATTCCTCAACATTAACGGTGTCAAATTCTTCTTTGATAGATTTGTATAATCGCTGACTGCCACTAAACACAGGGTTGTACGTCTATATAACAATAAAAAAGTGTTTATTCTCGATTTTGGCTTTTGCACTTTCCAGCTATTTATAGCCTTTAAATAGCAGTTTCATACATTACATAAATAGCAAATTGATCAATTAAATCCTTCTTGCTTGTGATTATTGCTTTTTTAAAGGATTATTTGTATTAGTGTGACATATCATACTAATTTAAAATATTTTTAACATAAAAATTATACTTTTATGAATATTCTTTTTTGAAAATAAATAAGTTTTGTAAAAAACATTAGTTTTATCTATAAATATTATAACTGAATAACTTTATTTACTAGGTAAGATTAATTGTATTTATTATCAAATATATATATAGGAATCATATTTGATTTCTGAAAAAAACTAAGTACACCTCTGTTACGTCTTTTCCCGTTCCCTGTTCCCTCAACCTTCCTACCTACGCAAATAATTTCAATAATCAAGTCGGATTCCTATATGATTGATATTTGATTTTTCAAAAAACTCCGTAATCATCTAAAGTGTTTTTTTCCTGTTCCGCCAACCTTCCTACTTACGTAAATAATTTCATTAATCAAATCGGATGTCTATATTTGAGTTAATGTACAACTTCCGGGTGCAGGAAATTACTTTTACCCTACACAAGATATTGATAGTCAATAAATTTTGAGAATATATTGTAATTTTTTCTGGATGTCAATTGTTCTAGTCTCAGGAAAGATTGACATTATCCAATTAAATAAGGTAGCATTATATGCTGTTCAAACTATATACAGTCAAAATCTAGGCTAAAACTGTATCAATAACACTAGTAGCTGATATTGCCTACTAAATGCCTAGAAGCTTATTTTGTTGTTTATTCATGAGGTGAACATGGCAAAGCGCCGTAACCCGAAAAAAGAAAAGGCGCTACGAAACCAGGCATACGCCAGAAAGTTTCGTAAACGGACTACAACAGGCAAGATGCAAAGAAGATTCCAACAAAGATCGCCTAAGAATGAGGAAGATGAGGGCGCAGCAGCAGTTGACGCTGAATAAGCTGCCTTTTGAAACCGATATTCTAGAAGTGATTTAGGATTTGGGCATTGGGCATTGGGCATTGGGCATTGGGCATTAAAAAGGCAAAAGGTTAGCCAGTGGGTGAACAGGTTTCCCGGCTTGAAGCCAGTGGCGTTAGCAACGCAAAAGCTTCACCTGAAGGGCAAAAGGCAAAAGCTAAAAAATTCTTTTCTTTTTACTTTTACCTGTTGACTTTTGACTTCCCTTAACCCCATTCCCTTAACCCCATTCCCTCTAGTCTGATATTTGACTACGGGCAACTAAAAGGGCTTTATTTACCTGCTCGAAACCTGTGCCGCCGTAACTGTTACGTGCGGCTACAACTGTTTTAGGGGATATGGCGGTGTAAATATCTGCCGCAAAAGCCGGGTGTATTTGCTGCCATTCTTCTAGTGTTAAATCTTTTAAAAGTTTACCTGCGGCAATGCTGGTTTTCACTACTTTACCAACGAGATTATAAGCTTCGCGGAAAGGTACTCCTCTGGCTGCTAAATAGTCTGCAACATCGGTAGCATTAGAAAAATCTTCGGTGACGGCTGCGTTTAAGCGATGAGTGCGAAATTCTAAGCCTTCTCGTAGCAAAATAGTCATCGCTTCTAGACAAGCCTTGACGGTGTTTACAGCATCAAATATGCCTTCTTTATCTTCTTGCAAATCTTTGTTATAAGCTAGGGGTAGTCCCTTCATAATGACTAGCATCGCTTGGAGATGTCCGAATACCCTACCAGTTTTACCCCGGACTAGTTCAGGTACATCAGGGTTCTTCTTTTGTGGCATGATACTCGAACCAGTAGCACAGCTATCTTTGAGGGTGACAAAGCGAAATTCTTCAGATGACCAAAGAATGATTTCCTCAGAAAGCCGACTGAGGTGAACCATAATCAAACTAGCGGCACACAAAAATTCTACAGCAAAGTCTCGATCGCTCACTCCATCCAAACTGTTAGCATAAATTTCATCAAAATGCAATAGGTTAGCAGTATAATGGCGATCTATGGGGAAAGTCGTCCCAGCTAAAGCACCACACCCCAAAGGCGAAATATTCACCCGGCGATACACATCACCTAGACGTTCCCAGTCTCGTTGTGCCATCTGGAAGTAAGCCAAGAGGTGATGAGCTAAACTCAGGGGTTGAGCGCGTTGTAGATGGGTGTAACCAGGAATCAGAGTTTCTACATTTTGTTCAGCAATATCAAGTAAGACACGCTGAAATTCCCTTAATAGGTGTTTGATTTGTTGAATTTGGTCACGTAAGTATAGCCTAGTATCTGTGCCTACTTGGTCATTACGCGATCGCGCCGTGTGTAGTTTTTTCCCTACATCACCGACAATTTCCGTTAACCGCCGTTCCACAGCAAAGTGAACATCTTCCGCATCAATACCCGGTTGAAATTGTCCTTGGCGATATTCTTGGCGAATTTGTTCTAAACCTGCTACTAATTGCTCACCTTCGGCGGCAGAGATAATCCCCGTATGTGCCAACATTTGGGCATGAGCTTGAGAGCCTGTCAGGTCGTATTCTATTAATTCAATGTCAAAACTGATACTAGCATTAAAACGAGCGATCGCCGGATGCAACGCTGATTCAAACCTCTGACTCCAAGTTTGTTTTTCGGTCATACAAATATTGCAGATTGGGAATTGGGGATAGGGGATAGGGGATAGGGGACTGGGGACTGGGAACTAAGTGTGAAATTAAGATAAAATTTCTCCCTTGTCTCCCTTGTCTCCCTCGTCTCCCTCGTCTCCCTCGTCTCCCCTACACCCCTATACCCTTAAACCCCTACTCCCTACCCCTGTCAACCGTACTTAGTTAGGTTTCTAAAGATATAACCAACTACTACACCAATCAATAATGCCCAGATTTGACCTGACTTCACAAAAATGTTCCACGTTTTCTGTATTTGACCTATCAAGTCTGGGTCAGTGACATTTTGTGCTAACACAGTTAAATTAACAGGTAAATCCCAAAAATTCTGAGATATTAAATCACTTAAGTAGTGCATCTTGAGTAATTCATTAAGTTAAAAATTAGGGAGAGAAACTAAAGTTGAGAGATTAAGTAATTTACCCAGTCCCCAGTCCCCAGTCCCCAGTTCCTAATCACTCGCTGTCTTAACTCAAGATGTCACCGATGCCATCCGTAATTTCTCGGCTGTTCGCAAAATTTGCCCTGCTAGCACAGCAGCACCAAAACCGTTATCAATATTAACTACACCTACCCCAGCCGCGCAGGAGTTGAGCATAGTTAATAATGGTGCTAACCCGCCAAAACTAGCACCATAACCCACACTCGTAGGAACAGCAATCACAGGAGAATCAGCCAAACCCGCCACAACACTGGGTAAAGCACCTTCCATACCTGCCACGACAATTAACACTGACGCTGATTGAATCAGATGGCGGTTACTTAATAAACGATGAATCCCCGCCACTCCCACATCCCAAAGACGCAGTACACGAAATCCCGAAAGTTCCGCCGTGACTGCTGCTTCTTCCGCCACAGGTAAATCAGCCGTACCAGCAGAGAGAATACCAATCACGCCCTCAAACTGTGGTTCAATTTCAGAGGGTGCGATCGCACAAATTCGTGCTAGTTCGTAATACTGTAAGCCCCGAATTTTTGGTTGCAATAAGCTATAAGTTGTTGGTTCGATGCGAGTAGCCATCACCACAGGGTTACGCTGGCGCATTACCTGCATGATTTGGGCAATTTGTTCCGGGGTTTTACCAGGCCCCCAAATTACTTCCGGGAAACCAGTTCTCAGATGACGGTGATGGTCGATTTTAGCAAACTCCCCTACAGGCTCATAGGCTAAATCCTTGAGAGAGTTTAAGGCCATATCTGGGCTAACTTTACCATTGGCAACTGCCTCTAGGAGCGATCGCAAAGTTTCAGGTTGAGTCACAGTAAATTTAGGGAATAGGGTTAGGGGAACAGGAACAAAGTACATTTTATCCCAATGCCCAATGCCCAATTCCCCATGCCCCATGCCCAATGCCCAATTCCCAATGCCCCATGCCCAATTCCCAATGCCCAATTCCCAATGCCCTACTCAACAATTTTGATTTCGTAGAGATTCCAGAAAGCACCACCTAGAGCTGAAAATTTAATCCCAGCAAAACGATTCCGTACTGCTGACAAAGCATAGGGATTTACCAAATAAATAAATGGTAAATTTTCCTGAGTAATGCGTTGGGTTTCAGCATAAATTTCTTTACGCTTGGCTTCGTCTAATTCTCTGGCAGCTTGAATATATAACTGACCAATTTTCTCTTCCCAAGGTGCTACTTCCCAACCTTCAATGGGTTTTTGTCCGGCTTGGGGTTTTTGATTAAACATATGTAATCCCCCTTGAGGTGACCAAACATTAGCTCCATCATTTGGTTCTAAACCACCAGTCAAACCCAACAAGGAAGCGTCCCAATCTAAAGTGTTACTCAGTTTATCTATATAAGTATTCCATGCCAAGGGAGTAAAATCGACTTGAATACCAATTTTGCCCAAGTCTTGTTGAATTTGTGATCCCATTGCTTCCCGAATTTTGTTACCAGCATTTGTCAGCAACGTAAACCGGACGCGATTACCTTGAGCATCTAATAATTGACCTTGCTCATTGTATTTAAAGCCAGCTTTTAATAACAGTTGTTTAGCTCTCTCTAAATTGTAATCGTAAACTTTTAATCCCTCTTTTGGAGAAAGATAATAGGGACTCTGGACAGAAATTGGGGAATTTTGTGTTTGACCTAAGCCACGGAAGATATTATTAATCATGGTTTGGCGGTCAATTGCATAAGCCACAGCTTGCCGAAATTCAACAGTATTAAACCATCTCGACTTAATCGGGCTAATTAATGGTTTACCATTCCTTTCACCTTTGTTTAAATTAAACAAGATAAAACTAGTACCAGCCGCCGGGCCACCATTATAAATTTTGAAATTACCTTGTTTTTCTTGTCGCTTCAGTAAAGAAAAATAGTCTGGTGATACACCCACACTATCTAAACCACCAGAACGAAATTGTAATAGAGAAGTATCTGTTGATTCTACAATTTGCCATACAATCCGTTCTATATATGGCTGTTGTTCACCTTTAGCACCTTTGCGCCAGTAATAAGGATTACGTCGAAAAACTACACGTTCACTAGTGTCATAGCGTTCGATTGTATACATTCCGTTACTAATGATTTCATTAGGAGGTGTATCCACTCCCCATTTTTGTAAAAACGTCGGCTTGCCTTCTGCATCTTTTTTCTGTATCGATTCTCGTAGTGCATGGGCTGGTAAAATAGGTGCGCCAGTAGCACTCCGTAAAAATGGTGCAAATGGTTCGGGAACAGTAAATTCTACTCGGCGACTATCGACTTTTTTCACAGTAGGTAGTTGACGACTTTCACCAATCCTCATCACATCTCTAACGTCTGTGGGAATAGCTTCATTAAAATAAATCTCATTGTAAGTAAAGATGACATCATCTACTGTCAATGGTTTTCCATCAGACCATTTCAAACCATCACGTAGAGTAAACACTATTTTTAATTTATCATCAGAAACTTCCCAAGATTCTGCTAATGCTGGTTCGACTTCCCCTGTCTCATAGTTTTCAGTAATCAACCCCTCATAAATCAGTCCAAAAACATTAGGAGATTCGGAACTCAGAGCAAAATTAAAAGTCTTAGGATCACTCAAGATGCTAGTGACTAGTTGTGGTCTTGTTGATGCTGCACTTTTAAAATTTTCTGGGTTACAAGCTGCAACAGAAACTGCTGTAAATGCAGCCAGAATTATCAGTATCCAAAAACGTTTGATTAGACTAAATATATTACCAGTAAATCTCATAATTTTAGATGTTAGATGCTTAATTTAATTGTTTTGAGACTGTAGCCAACCAAGAAAATCTTGGGTTTTTGTAAAATATCTTACACCTGCCCTATGCAAAGCTGCTTGCACTTCTTGTTTACCAAAGTCATTGCTATTGCTACTCAAGAATACTTTATCAGCTTGTTTCTGCAAATTTGCATGATCAAGGATACACTTGAGAATTAGATTATCTATCACATCATTTTTAATAGGTAAATTTTCTGAATCCATGAGACTTGTTTCTGTGATAGTTTGCAGTAAATTGGTACTTAAATTGATGATTTCGCCTTTGTCAATGAGTTTATCTATAGCGTCATAAAGGCGATAATTAATTTCATTGAGAAGGGCTTGATTTAGAATAAATGTTTGTTCTAAATGTAACATTAGTTTTTTAGCATTTACAGAAGCTATATTGCGTTTTGCTTTGTTAATCTGCTTATTCAATTCCTGTTTAAATTCTTGACGATCTTTTTTTTCCTTTTCAAAGGTGGTAATAGCTTCTATAAAACAAATATTCGGTATTAGTATACGTAATGATATAGGAGGATTATTAAGCAATTCATTGGCCTCTAAATCTTGTCCCTGAGCAATACCCATCAGAAAGTTAGTTTCAACGTAAAGTATGACCATGAAGATTTACCTGAGAATTAGTAGTTCCCCCTTCTATACGTTGTAAAAAACCAATGTTTTTTAGGTTGTCTGATTCTGGAGGTTTTGGTGATTGCCAGTGATATGCTAAGTCTCTTAACCATGATTCAACAAGTGTTTCTAAATAAAATCCTGATATGCGATTATTCTTCTTCAATTCCCTGAAATTTTCATCATACTTATTCAAGATATTATCAGTTTTTAGGCAAATAATAGGCTCTGAAAAATCATTTTGTTCAGATTCAAAAATAATAATATTTTCCAAATCTACTAACATCACAAAAGGCTTGTTTTCATTTCCATCTTGTAGATAGAGTTTTATCGGAATTAGGGATGTTTGTTGTTCCGTCTTATCTTGGAGATTTTGCGCTTTTACTTCAACCAATAGAACAATTTTTTCATTCTGATCAAGAACAACAATATCAGCAATATAATTTGGACTTTTAAATTTAGCGATTTCCATTGTCTTAATTCTCCTAACAAGGTAATGAGTTTAGGAAATTGAACTTTTCATGTCCTCATATACTAGTGATGCCACATCATCCACTTAAAGATAAGTTAATTCGTCCCTAAGAGCAGGACTACAGCATAAGCTGAAATTCCTTCTTCTCGACCCTCTGGCCCTAATTTTTCGTTGGTGGTAGCTTTAATACCCACTTGATTCGGCTGTAATTTTAAAACATCTGCTATTTTGTCACGCATTGTTTTAATATGGGGCTTCAACTTGGGGCGTTCTGCAACAATTACTGAGTCAATATTGCCAATCTGCCAACCTTGATCTCGAATTAATTGATCTACTTGGCTTAACAAAACTAAACTATCTGCCCCTGCCCACTGGGGATCAGTGGGGGGGAAATAATGGCCAATATCCCCTAAAGATAATGCCCCTAACATAGCGTCCATAATCGCGTGAGTTAGTACATCCGCATCACTATGTCCCAATAAACCGAGTTCATGGGGAATCTGTACACCTCCCAAAATTAAAGCGCGATCGCTCACCAATCGATGGATATCGTAGCCGTTACCAATTCGGATATTCATAAGTTTTAGTTATTAGTCATTAGTCATCGGGCATTGGGCATTGGGCATTGGGCATTGGGCAAAAAAATGCAAAATTCAAGAATGATTCTCTCCCTTGTCTCCCTTGTCTCCCTTGTCTCCCCCTGCTCCCTGCCCCCTGCTCCCTACTCCCCTGCTCCCTACTCCCCACTCCCTGCCCCCTGCTTCCCCTGTTGCCATTTCCAGAGCAAATCAGGACGGCGATCGCGGGTTCTTTCAATTTGTTGTTCATAACGCCATTTAGCAATGGCAGCATGATTCCCTGATAATAAGACATCAGGGACTTTCCAACCCCGAAAGTCGGCGGGACGGGTGTATTGAGGATAATCAAGTAATCCTTCTTCAAAACTCTCGGCGGTTAATGATTCGGTTTTGGCCACAGTTCCCGGCAGGAGACGCACCACACCATTAATCAACGCCATCGCTGGGATTTCCCCCCCTGTGAGGATAAAATCCCCCAAAGAGACTTCACGGGTGACAAGATGCAGTACCCGCTCATCCACCCCTTCGTAATGCCCGCAAATCACGACTAATTGGTCGTAATTGCTGGCCAATTCTCGTAATAGGGGTTGATTGATCGTTTGTCCTTGGGGACTCATTAAAATCACTTCTCGGCGTGGTAGAACTGGTAGAGATTCTACAGCCCGGAAGATCGGTTCTGGTTTCATGAGCATCCCTACACCACCACCATAGGGTTCGTCATCTACCTTGCGGTGCTTGTCGGTAGTAAAGTCTCTAGGATTAGCTAGGTTTACTTGGGCAATTTGTTTAGCCAAGGCTTTACCCAACAGCCCAGAATTGAGAACTGAGGTAAAACAGTCAGGAAAAAGTGTAACTATATCAAAACGCACAGTAATTCGTATTCAAGAACACTAATCTAAATAATGAATGTCTATCAAACACAAGCAGCAAATTGTAGGGTAAAACTACATATAGGCTTTATCAATAGTATCTGAAAGTCTTAGAACTCTTGATTTTTGCTAGACTCAAAAATTTATCTAGTTACTTAATTTATGTTTAAATATTGTCACAACTAGTTTAAATAAATAATCTCAACCAGGTTAACAACTTCCAGGATGCATCAGTCCAGCCTCAGAAAATGTGTGTAAAGACCTGCTCAGTCCAAACCCAGAGGGGAAACCTAATCCCCAACGCCAGAGGGGAACACAGCCCTTAAGCAAAATTGAGCCAGTCTGGAAAAAGTGGACAGGTGGAAAACAAGGTGCTGGCTTTGAGGAACACCCAACACCACAATCATGAGGCTTACGGTGAGTCGAATCTAGTGTCCTCACTCAAGCAAAGTGCAGAAACGATCAGGCTCTCAAACCTTGTTACATTCACCTGAAGTTGTTGACAGGAGAAACACAATGCCGGAATTAAAAGCTAAATCGCTGGAAATGAGGACACCCCAAGCAACAAAAACCGCCGTTCTGGTAATCGGAGGCGCAGAAGATAAAGTTCATGGACGAGAAATCCTGAGAACTTTTTTTGGACGTTCTGGTGCAAGTAAGGCCTATATTACAATTATTCCATCCGCTTCCCGCGAACCCGCGATTATCGGTGGTCGGTATATCCGAATTTTTGAAGAAATGGGTGCTGAAAAGGTCGAGATTTTAGACATTCGTGAACGGGAACAGTGCGAATCTTCCTATGTCAAAGAAGCCCTAGAAGCCTGTAGCGGAGTATTTTTGACAGGAGGCGACCAACTGCGCCTGTGTGGTGTATTATCCGATACATCAGCAATGGAAATTATCCGCAAGCGGGTAAGAGGTGGACAACTAACTCTAGCAGGCACAAGTGCAGGAGCAGCAGTGATGGGTCATCACATGATTGCTGGTGGGGGTAGTGGTGAAACGCCAAATCGTTCCCTAGTCGATATGGCAACGGGTTTGGGATTAATTCCCGAAGTCATTGTTGACCAACATTTCCACAATCGCAATCGGATGGGTCGTTTAATTAGTGCAGTCGCCGCTCATCCCGATAGACTAGGAATTGGCATCGATGAAGATACTTGTGCTGTATTTGAACGTGACGGTTGGCTACAGGTAATGGGTAAAGGCAGTGTCACCATTGTCGATCCCACCGAACTCACCCACACCAACGAACCCCATGTGGGTGCAAATGAACCCTTAACCGTGCATAACTTACGTCTGCATATCCTCAGCTATGGCGATCGCTTTCACCTGTACCAAAGGACTGTATTGCCTGCGGTACACCGCATCTCCAGCTGACGGAATAGAGTACCTGAGGTTAGACTGAATTGATCGCCTGCTATTCTTGGCTGTAGAAAAATCATTGAAATACTATGTAAGAAGAAAAAACTGTTTGTAAAGAACAGTTTAGCGGTCAATTCCAGTTAGAAACTAGAATTTTGGTTCCGAATCTCCATCTACCTATTCCCATGAGAATCCTCAAGATCCAGACCTTACGCGGCCCAAACTACTGGAGCATTCGACGCCACAAGCTGATCGTCATGCGCCTCGACTTAGAGAACCTTGCCGAGACACCCTCAAATGAAATACCCGGTTTTTACGAAGGATTGGTAGAGGCACTGCCGAGTCTGGAAGGTCACTACTGCTCACCTGGCTGTCGTGGTGGCTTTCTAATGAGAGTGCGAGAAGGCACGATGATGGGTCACATTGTCGAACACGTAGCCCTAGAACTCCAAGAACTAGCAGGAATGCACGTTGGCTTTGGCCGCACCCGTGAAACTGCTACACCTGGAATCTACCAGGTAGTAATTGAGTATTTAAACGAGGAAGCCGGGCGTTATGCTGGCAGAGCCGCCGTCAGGTTGTGCCAAAGTATTGTAGATCGGGGGCGATACCCCAAGGCAGAACTAGAGCAAGATATCCAAGACCTCAAAGACCTATGGCGTGATGCTTCCCTCGGCCCTTCCACCGAAGCCATCGTCAAAGAAGCCGACAAACGTGGCATCCCCTGGATGCAACTGAGCGCACGCTTTTTGATTCAACTCGGCTACGGCGTGAATCAAAAGCGGATGCAAGCCACCATGACCCAAAAGACTGGCATTTTAGGCGTAGAATTAGCCTGCGACAAAGAAGCTACCAAACGCATCTTAGCCGCATCGGGTGTGCCAGTACCTAGAGGTACAGTGATTAATTTCTTGGATGACCTGGAAGAAGCCATTGAATACGTCGGTGGTTATCCCATTGTGATTAAGCCCTTAGATGGCAATCATGGCCGTGGCATCACTATTGATATTAGAAATTGGGAAGAAGCCGACGCAGCCTACGAATCCGCCAGACAAGTCTCCCGTTCCATTATTGTGGAAAAGTATTACGTTGGGCGTGACCATCGGGTATTAGTCGTAGATGGTAAGGTAGTGGCAGTTGCCGAACGTGTACCAGCCCATGTGGTTGGTAATGGCAGATCCACCATTGCAGAACTCATTGAAGAAACCAACCAAGACCCCAATCGTGGTGAGGGACATGACAACATCCTCACGAAAATTGAACTAGACCGCACTAGTTACCAATTACTAGAAAGACAAGGTTACACCCTCAACAGTGTGCCACCGAAAGGCACAATTTGTTATTTAAGGGCAACTGCTAACTTAAGTACAGGTGGTATAGCTGTAGACCGTACAGACGAAATTCACCCGGAAAATGTTTGGTTAGCCCAAAGGGTAGTAAAGATCATTGGTTTAGATATTGCCGGACTAGATATCGTCACAACTGACATTAGCCGTCCCTTGCGAGAATTAGATGGCGTAATTGTGGAAGTGAACGCTGCCCCTGGTTTTAGAATGCACGTAGCCCCCAGCCAAGGCATTCCCAGAAATGTGGCTGGCGCAGTCATGGATATGTTGTTCCCTCATGAACAATCTAGCCGTATTCCTATCCTCAGCGTCACAGGCACTAACGGTAAAACCACAACTACCCGTCTTTTAGCTCATATCTATAAACAAACAGGAAAAGTAGTAGGTTATACTACCACCGATGGTACTTACATCGGAGATTACTTAGTAGAATCTGGCGACAATACAGGGCCACAAAGCGCGCACCTCATTCTGCAAGACCCCACAGTAGAAGTCGCAGTATTAGAAACAGCCCGTGGAGGAATTTTACGTTCTGGTTTAGGGTTTGAATCTGCTAACGTGGGGGTAGTATTAAATGTGGCAGCAGATCACTTGGGTATTGGTGACATTGACACCATTGAGCAGTTAGCTAACCTCAAGAGCGTCGTCGCAGAAGCGGTATTTCCTGATGGTTATGTAGTACTCAACGCCGACGATCGCCGTGTTGCCGCAATGGCAGAAAAAACCAAAGCCAACATTGCTTACTTTACGATGAATCCCAGTTCGGAACTCGTGCAGCAGCACATCCAAAAGGGAGGAGTCGCCGCAGTTTATGAAAATGGCTATCTGTCAATTGTTAAAGGTGATTGGACACATCGCATTGAAAGGGCAGAAAATATTCCCCTAACAATGGGTGGCCGTGCGCCGTTCATGATTGCCAATGCCTTAGCTGCGAGTTTGGCAGCCTTTGTCCAGAACGTTACCATAGAGCAAATTCGCGCAGGCTTGAAAACTTTCCGGGCTTCGGTGAGTCAAACACCTGGACGGATGAACCTGTTTAACTTGGGCAACTACCACGCCTTAGTAGACTATGCTCATAACCCCGCCAGTTATGAAGCCTTGGGAGCTTTCGTCCGCAACTGGACAACCGGACAACGGATTGGCGTAGTTGGTGGCCCTGGCGATCGCCGTGACGAAGATTTTGTCACACTAGGTAAACTAGCCGCCGAAATTTTTGACTACATCATTGTCAAAGAAGACGATGATACCAGGGGTAGACCAAGGGGATCAGCCTCCGAGTTGATTACCAAAGGCATCACCCAAGTTAAACCTGATGCCCGTTATGAATCAATTTTGGATGAAACCCAAGCAATTAATCGTGGCTTAGACATGGCCCCCGACAAAGGTTTGGTGGTAATTCTGCCAGAGAGTGTCACCCGCGCCATTAAACTGATTAAGCTACGTGGTGTAGTAGCAGAAGATATTCAGCCGCAAAATATTCACTCCCCCGTTGTCGATAACCAAAATGGCATAGCATCTAATTCTGTGATTAATACTTTGCTGTAGTTGATAGTAGAGATGGGCAAAATTGCATCTCTACTATTGACTGTTGCTGAGTTGACAGTTTAAAAATTTTATTTTTCTTCGTGTTCCGGGTTGGTATCCTCGCTAGGATTGTTTAACTCCTCCTTAAAACCTCGTAGGGTTTTACCTAGTGCGTTTCCCAGTTCGGGAATTTTTTTCGGGCCGAAAATTACTATAGCGACGACGGCGATGATCGCTACTTCCGGCCATCCTAGTCCAAACATATCAAATTCCTCTAATGATTCTGGGCTTTTGGGTAAATAATAAACCTTAAACCTATGGTAAAGGTTAAAAAATCGATAATGAAGCAGTGGTTTTTTTATTCTCTATTAATAGGAATACCAAGCCAATCGCTTAATTCATGGGCTAACCATTCTAGTTCTGCTTCCGATTGAATGGCACTGCTATTACCAAGTTGATATTTTTGTACACCTGCCCAAATTTCTAATTGTGCTGGTACTTCAGTACGACTACCTTCAGCATCTTTAGTCCAATGTTTTTTGGTATAAACTAGTTTGGTGATGCTGCTTCTAGGGGCGGGACGGGGACGATACAATTTAAATCCAAATAGTTCTTGATAAAAGCTAATTTTTTGGTTATCTAGATGTAGGTGGATATGTCCAAATAAATTAAGTAACAAAGTGTAAACCATAAAACTGCCCGTACCCCAAAAAGGTAGTGAGAATAGCGCAAAGGGCAGATTCATCGGAAAAGGTGCTGAGAGTGCGCCAATAGTCCAAAATAGAATAAAAGCATTCCAGGCGATCGCAAATAATCCTGTAAATATCATCGACGGCTGAAACCCCAGGGGAGGAATGAAAATTTCTAGCTTCTGCCAATTCTTTGTCAGCTTAATTCTGCTGCCAACAGGTTGAGTAATTACTAAACTGCTACTACTAGTATTCGGTGCTGCTTGTGACTCCTCTAAGGCTTCAAGGGCAGCCCTAGCAGAATTAAACCGCCCTTCTAATTGAGGTTCAACCATCACCTTCAGCCAGCGCGTGAAACCTGAACTCAAACCTACTACAGACTCAAACTGAATCCGAAAATCTTTTTGGGGTAAATCAGCCGGATGAGTACCCGTGACTAAGTAAATTAAAGTCGCACCTAAACTATACAGGTCGGAGGAAGTGACAGTACGACCTCCAAATTGTTCTGGTGGCATATAGCCATAAGTTCCGACTACAGTTCTTGTTCCCCCTTCTGTCGCCAAAACAGTCTGGACTGAGCCGAAATCTACCAGATAAACTTGACCAACGCTATTACCAGAACGCTCCCCCAATAAAATATTGCTAGGCTTAATATCACGGTGGATCACAGGGGGATATAGTTCATGTAAATATATAAGTATTTCTAATAGTGCTTTAGCTACTTGTTTAAGTTCCCTTTCCGTAAAAGTTCTGCCAGATTGTAAGTATTGCTCTAAAGTCTGGGCTGGGATATAACTCTGTACTAGGGCAAAACCTTTAATGTTTGGCGTATTAACTTCAAAATAATCCACATATCTTGGAATCAAAGGATGTGACAAAGATTTGAGAGTTTCTGCCTCACGCTCAAACAGTTTAAGATCATCCCATTCAAAATCACTACTAAAAGCTAGTAATTTGACAACTACCAACTCACCAGTCATCACATCTTTAGCAAGTAGCGTCCGCCGCCCTGCTTTTTTGCCTAACTGTTGTTCAATCTGGTAACGAGCGTTGAATATTTCCCCAATCATAATGAGTGCTGAGTAAGCAATTATTTAATTTTGGATTTGGGATTTTAAATTGATTAGCCCTTCTACTAGTATAATTGCGTATTCCTATGCCCTCCCAACTTTGGCCTTATGTTACTCCTGGCATTCCTGATGAAATGTTCGAGCATTTGCCAGGCATCCCCTTTAGTCAGCGAGAAATTAGGTTGTTGTTAATTTCCCAGCTGCGGTTAGAACCTGATTCTGTATTGTGGGACATTGGCGCGGGTACAGGAACAATTCCTGTAG
Organism: Aliinostoc maniaoense; assembly: GCF_058172895.1. Classification (NCBI taxonomy): domain Bacteria; kingdom Bacillati; phylum Cyanobacteriota; class Cyanophyceae; order Nostocales; family Nodulariaceae; genus Aliinostoc; species Aliinostoc maniaoense. Next base: position 2,767,066 of record NZ_CP187952.1, read on the forward strand.
AAGTGGGGCTATTATGCCCAAAAGGACAGATTATCGCCGTCGAACGGGATGAAGAAGTGGCTAACTTAATTAAGCGTAATTGCGATCGCTTTGGGGTAAAAAATGTAGAAGTGATTGAAGGTAGCGCACCAGAATGTTTAAATGAATTAAAAGTTACTCCCCATCGTATTTGTATTGAGGGGGGGCGACCAATCCAAGATATTTTGCAAGCAGTGTGGCGTTATTTACCATCAACAGGAAGAGTAGTAGCCACAGCTGCTAACCTCGAAAGTTTGTATGCAGTTTCTCAGAGTTTTTCCCAGTTGCAGGCGAGGAACATCGAAGTTGTACAGTCTGCGGTTAACCGTTTGGAGACACGGGGTTTTTCTCAAACCTTTGCCGCAGTTGATCCCATTTTTATCCTCAGTGGTGAGAAACTAGACTAGAGATTGGGGATCGGGGATTAGGGATTAGGGATTAGAGGCGAGAAAATTCAGTATATTGATCTAATACTTTAGTTACCCCAGTCCCCAGTCCCCAGTCTCCAATGTCCAATGCCCCATGCCCAAAATTCTTTAATTTTGAATTTTGAATTTTGAATTTTGAATTGATTAGCCCCAGTCCCCCCATCCAATATTAAATACTTCTATGCCTTGGTCTCGGATTATTAGTGGAATTGTTGCGATCGCTCTTGCTTTAGGTGCTGTCCTGTTGGGGGGGTGGTATTTTACTATCATGCTTGGTGTTGTGGTTTTTTTAGGACAACAGGAATATTTTGATTTAGTCCGAACCAGAGGCATTTTACCAGCAGCCAAAACTACCCTATTCCTCAGTTTAGTTTTACTAGCGATTTCTACAATTGATGCTACTTTAGCTGATGCTGTCATGCCCATCGCTGGTACATTCATTTGTTTTTACTTACTGTTTCAGCCAAAAATGGCCACCATCGCTGATGTTTCAGCTTCCATTATGGGGCTTTTTTATGTAGGATATTTGCCTAGTTACTGGGTGCGTTTACGTACAATAGGTAGCGTAGACATCAGTAATTTACCTCTAGGTGGTTATTGGCCTGCAACATGGACAGATATTTTTAGCGAGAAGAATTTTGCTTCTCTCCCACAAGGTTTAACAATCACGATTCTCACTTTCTTGTGTATTTGGGCTGCGGATATTGGCGCGTACACTATTGGTAAATTTTTTGGTAAAACTCGCCTCTCTGATATTAGCCCCAAGAAAACTGTAGAAGGTGCTGTCTTTGGGATCAGTGCTAGTTTGGTTGTTGCTTTGGTTGGGTCTTATTATTTACAATTACCGCAATTTTTAATTACAGGTATCACCCTAGGCTTACTAATTGGCCTGGCTAGTCTTTTGGGCGATCTCACCGAATCAATGCTCAAGCGTGATGCTGGTGTCAAAGATTCCGGCCAATTAATCCCCGGACATGGTGGAATTTTAGACCGCACCGATAGTTATATCTTCACTGCTCCTTTGGTTTACTATTTTGTCACCCTGATTTTGCCACTGTTGGGTAATTCGTAATTCGTAATGGACTTCTCTCCGAGACGCTAACGCGAACGTCCCGCTTCGCTAACGTAATTCTTAATTCTTAACGATGCTCCCCCCCGCTACGCTAACGTAATTCGTAATACTCACAAAGCGAGTTCGCAAAGCGTGACGCAGTAAAGCAAGCTACGTAATTAAGATGGCGTGAAAATTTTTTCTCGGCTTCCCAATGCCCCATGCCCCATGCCCAAAATTCTTTAATTTTGAATTTTGAATTTTGAATTTTGAATTGATTAGCCCAATCACGGGTTGACATTCAGCTGTCCCTGACAAACTAATTTACCGGGGATCACGGTAAGTTCTTGGAGGTCAACATCTGAGCCAAGATGAAAATTGTAACTTTCGCTACTTTGTAAGTTGGCGATCGCATTTGGTTTGACTTGCAGTTCTGAAATTTGCAACTCTTGCCCACTCAGCAATTTTAAGGAGAAACTAATTTCTAGGGGTATAGGTTCACTAGTAGATGGTAGGATAGCCATCAGTGTGATTTTTTGATTGTCTAAGATAATGTTTTGCCAAAAAATAGGCTTGGATTTGGGACAATATTCTGGTAAAAGTTTAACCAGTAAATCATTTAAAGCAGTTGATAACAGTTGAGATGAGAGGGAAGCATTTAAATCCTTCTCCTCTATGGTCAATTCGCCTACTACTGGAACTACGTGTAACAGTTGCAAAGGCTGACCTTTTAGTATTTGACCTATATTGATTTGAATATTCTCTGCTGCTAGTTTAATGTGGGTAATATGGAGACCTTGATATACAGCATGATTGGCTAATATGGAAACCCCAGGAATACAACCGGAAAGCAATTGGCGATCGCTTGCTTTCATCTCCACTTCTAGCTGAGAGACTTGGCTGACTTGCGCCCTTAACCAGAGCTTTAATGCTGTCTTGAGGACGTTAGTAACAATGCGGATTTTGCGGAAAGGTCTGTTTTGGGGATTTGGTTCTGGCATTTAACCACTCTAAATAAATGGGTATTTGCTTAGTCTCAACTCAACTGAAACAAGCATTAACTTTAGCATTTATGGCTACCTCACACAAAATGCCAATATGATGATTATTATCTAAACCATTAGATTAGTATCCGTAATTTCTACATGGAAGTCAGGTTGCAAAAAGTTCTATCTGAATTAGGTGTAGCCTCACGGCGAGAAGCTGAGGAAATGATTCGGCGATCGCGTGTGCGGATTAATGGTGTATTGGCACAAATAGGACAAAAAGTTGACCCGGAAAAAGATAGGATTACAGTTGACGATCAGCCAATAGTGGCGCAAAATCGTCCACCCCTAGTGTATGTCTTACTCAACAAACCTCTAGGAGTAGTTTCCACCTGCCACGATCCCCAAGGTAGAAAAACAGTTCTGGACTTATTACCTCAACAATTACGTAAAGGTACGGGTATTCATCCTGTTGGTCGTTTAGATGCCTATTCTTCAGGTGCATTAATACTCACTAATGATGGAGAATTGACATATAGACTGACTCATCCGCGTCATAGTATTCCTAAGACCTATCAAGTTTTAGTTAAAGGTCATCCCTCAAAAGCAGTGCTAGACAAGTGGCGCAGGGGTGTGCTGTTAGATGGGAAAATTACCCGTCCAGCCGAGGTAAGTTTGGTAGAAAGATTTGCTGACAATAGTCGTTTAGAAATTGTTCTCAAGGAGGGTAGAAACCGCCAAATTCGCCGTGTAGCCGAACAATTGGGATATCCCGTAGTTCAGTTACATCGAATTGCTATAGGTTCGATTCGCTTACAAACATCAAACACACCCCCATTAAAAGAGGGTCAATATCGTGTTCTCCAAAATGAAGAAATTCGTTGCTTACAAAATCAGACACAACACATACCTATTAAAGATTCAGCTGAGGTAAGGAGATTACAAAAACATGAAATGGCTAAAGCGAAAAAATCATGAACAACCACAACTTTCTATAGAAGAACAAAGAGCCGAAAAACTCACAGAAATCGGCGCGCAGTTGTGGGCTTCTCGTCAAGAAAAAGGTCTATCTTTAGACGAAATGGTGGCATTAACTAGAATCCCTCGGCGACTGCTACAGGCCATTGAAGAAGGGAACTTAAATGATTTACCAGAACCAATTTATATTCAAGGCTTAATTAGACAATTTGCGGATGCAGTCGGTTTCAAAGGTGTAGAATTTGCCAGTCAATTTCCTGTGAGTTTTGAGACTGTCCAGACTTCCCCTAGTACCGTGAACCCATCAAGAACAATGGGTTTATTACGTCCCGTACATCTTTATTTGCTGTATATATTCTTGATTATCTGTTCTGTCAGCAGTTTATCTCATGTATTGAATCATGCTGCATTAAGAGCTAATAATAGTGATCCTGAACAAAACAATTCAGAAACTTTGGTTAAAAACCAATCGACTCAATCCCAAAAATCAACAACTCTACCTGTCAATAATCGGGTTGTGCTGAATAAAGATACCCAATCAGTTGAGATTGGCGTAACTTTACAAGCATCTTCTTGGATTCGGGTAGTAGCTGATGGGAAAACTGAGTTTGAAGGAGTTTTACCAGAAGGCGCGCATCGCGTTTGGAAAGCTCAAGAACAGTTGACAGTCAGAACTAATAATGCTGGTGGTGTGCTGATGAGTGTAAATCAGCAAGCAGCCAAGCAAATGGGGGAATTTGGCAAGGAGGAAGAAGTTAAAATTGCTGCTGTTAAACCGGAATCATGACAACCTAGAGGAAGTCCCCGACTTCCTCTTTATACGCTTATTTCCCTTGGGGGGCGCGTCCGTAGAGTTTAGTGAGATTTTTGAGGCGATCGCCTAATTCTGTGCTTAAAACTCCCGATTGATAACGCCACTGCCAATTACCCTCAGCAATACTGGGAAAATTCATTCGCGCTTCAGTTCCCAAACCCAAAATATCCTGTAAAGGAATAATTGCTTGATTGGCGATCGAACTTAACGCCAGTCTAATTAAATCCCATTGAATCCCTTCCGGGCTGACACAACCTAAATAAAGCAACAAGTTTTGTTTTTCGTAGTCATTGGCTGCATTAAACCAGCCTACAGTCGTGTCATTGTCATGAGTGCCAGTGTAAACAACGAAATTACGGCCATAATTAAAAGGTAAAAAGGGATTGCCGGGATCAGAACCAAAGGCAAAATGTAACACCTTCATCCCCGGAAACTCATACCTATCTCGCAACGCCTCCACCTCTGGCGTAATGATCCCCAAGTCTTCTGCTAACACAGGTAGCTTACCCAAGCTTTGTTTAATCGTATCAAACAATTCTTCTCCGGGTGCTTTCATCCACTCGCCATTGATAGCTGTTTCTTCCCCTTGTGGTACAGCCCAAAACGCTTCAAAACCGCGAAAGTGGTCAATACGAATCACATCTATATAATCCAGCATCGCCTCAAAGCGACCCAACCACCATTTAAAGTTTTGCTTTTCCAACTCCTCCCAGTTATAAACCGGGTTGCCCCATAATTGACCAGTCGCACTAAAATAATCTGGTGGCACTCCCGCCATGAGTGCAGGCTGCATAGTTTCCTCATCCAAACAAAAAATGTCGGGATGCGCCCACACATCAGCACTATCTTGAGCTACATAGATAGGAATATCGCCAATAATTTGGATGCCGCTCATATTAGCGTAAGTTTTCAGTTCTGACCACTGGCGGAAAAATTCAAACTGGACAAACTTGTAGTAAAAAATCTGAGCCTGTAGCTGTTGTTTCGCCATTGCTATGGCCGCTGGTTCACGCTTGACTAGTTCTGGTTTCCAAGTATGCCAACTTGTACCGTTATGGGCATCCTTGAGTGCCATAAATAAAGCATAATCATCTAACCAATAAGCCTTACTCTCACAAAAACCTGCAAATTCCTTTTGTTGTAAAGGTGTGGCTTTGGCTTGGAAATTTTGGCAGGCTGTTTTTAATAAATTGATTTTAATCGGGATAACTCGGTCATAATCTATTTGATTAGCATCAAATTCTGGTAGATTAGCAAAGTCCTCCTCAGCTAACAAACCCTGCTCCTGTAATTGTTCTGGGCTAATCAGTAAATGATTACCCGCCATTGCTGAATAAGAAGCATAAGGAGAATTACCATACCCAGTAGGCCCTAAAGGTAAAACTTGCCAGTATTGCTGGTAACTGTCTCGCAAAAAATCAATAAACTTATAGGCTTCTAAGCCCAAGTCTCCCATCCCAAAACGACTAGGGAAACAGGTAGGATGCAGCAAAATGCCACTGGATCTAGGAAAAGGCATATTTAATTTGAAATATAGGAGGAAGCGATCCCATCGAATCTATCATGGTCAGGTCAGCTTGCAAAGCTATCTTTTGGTGGGAATTGGGAATTGGGCATCGGGCATGGGGCATTGGGAAGCCGAGAAAAAATTTTCACCCCATCCTAATTACGTAGCTTGCTTCCGCGTAGCGGAATTACGAATTACGAATTACGAATTACGAATTACGAATTACGAATTATATAGACTATGAATTACAAAAATCCTGCACCGACAGTAGATATCATTATTGAATTAATAGATCGACCTCATCGACCGATTATTTTAATTGAGCGACATAATGAGCCTTTGGGTTGGGCAATTCCTGGGGGTTTTGTGGATTATGGTGAACCTGTGGAGGTGGCGGCGCGACGGGAAGCTGAGGAAGAAATAGGATTACAGATAGAATTAATTGCACAGTTTTTAGTGTATTCTGACCCCAAGCGTGATCCCCGTCAGCATACGATTAGCATTGTGTTTTTAGCAACCGCTACAGGAGAACCCCAAGCTGGGGATGATGCTAAGAATGTGGGGATTTTTGAGCCTTGGTGTGTGCCGAATAATTTATGCTTTGACCACGATCGCATTTTGCGGGATTATTGGCGTTATCGACATTATGGGATACGTCCCCGATTAACCACCGAGGAAATATGAGTAAACAAGTTATTCGTACTGAGCAAGCACCTGCACCAGTAGGGCCTTATAATCAAGCGATCGCAGTTTCTGGTCAAATGTTATTTGTAGCCGGACAAATTGCCCTCAATCCTGCTACTGGGGAAATTGTCGGTGCGGGAGATGTGAAAGAGCAAACCCAGCAAGTTATGGCTAATCTGCAAGCAATCTTAACTGCTGGTGGTGCAAGTTTTGCTGATGTGGTTAAGACTTCTGTATTCTTAGCTGATATGAATGATTTTGCGGCTGTGAATGCAGTTTACGCCCAGTATTTTGATGAAGCTACAGCCCCAGCCCGTGCTTGTGTCGAAGTCTCCCGTTTACCCAAGGATGTGTTAGTTGAAATCGAGTGTATCGCAGTGATTCCTTAAACCTAGGACTTACGCCACTAACATATTTTTGAGATGTAGGGTGTTTCAGTAGATGTAGTAGATGTAGGGTGAGTTCGACGAATTTAAAAAACCCCTCTCCAAACCTCTCCCCTGCAAGGAGAGAGGCTTAAAAAGCTTAATCTTTCGTTGAGCGTCACGCACCAACCATTGTGAAACCTGCATCACTCCTGAAATATAGAGTTTAGTATTGAATTGTCAAGATTTCTTCGATAGTAAAATCTTCTCAAGAAACTTTGTCTCCTAGACTTTCACAAGTGCAGATGAGGTGATTAATATAGCATTTCATCTGCTAGAAAAATTAAATTCGGAGTATGCTTTTTGGTTAGAAGATACTCGGCAAAAAGTTGATGTAGCGATCGCGGAAATTGAAAGAGGGGAAGGTTTGGATGGGGAAACAGTAGTCATGGAGATACTCCAAAGATTCCAAACAGCACGGGAGTCTGAAAAATTAGCGAAACTTGTATAAAAAAAACATATTAATTACTTATAAATCACCATGAATACCTTGCTGAACTGGGTAATACTGAAAGCAAGCCCCATTGTGAGATGTATGAAAAATGGCAGACAGTAAAGTCAGTGCAAAGCTTTCCCCGACAGATAAAAAAGCTGTAATGGATGCAATTAACACCATTAAGGAAAAACTACCGTTTTTGATTGATTTGACAACTGAGGAGCGTAAATCATTACCTAAGTTGGGTGATAAGAGTCGAGCATTTGTGAGTAAGGCGTTGGAAATAGCCGCGCAAAATCCAGATTTCTTACCTCGTTCTTTTGATGTCGATGAAATGCGGCGAGATATTGAATTATTTGAAGATTTATACCCGATTTTGCTGTCTTTGAGCCAACTGCAAGAATTGATTGATGATACATCTGTCGCTGTGGGTAGCGAAGCCTATGCGGCTGGGTTGATGGTGTATAACTATGCTAAAGCTAGTGGGAAAGGTGCTGGTTTAGAGTCGATGATTGATGATTTAGGACGGAGATTTGCCCGGAAATCGAAAAAAGTCCAACCGCAAGCCTCGTAAGTAGAGAAATTAACCGGAAATTTTGACTAAAAACTTAAAAATTTGAGCCTCTGAGCTTGGGTGTTTCTGTTTCAACTGAAAAACTCCGAGTTCAGAGCTTTAATTTTGGTGTTTTAAGTGAGAACGTTTTCGTTTCAAGTGAGAAATTTTATGTTCAAAACTAGATAGTTGTAAGTTAAAGTGCGATCGCTGGAGATAATATCAGTAATTACGTAGCTGAGGAACAAAAGCAAACTGGAATTTTCTCAACAGTCGAGTTTATAAGTGTTTCATTTTGGTAAGCACTGGGAATTATAGCAGTTTGCAGTTGAATCTAATACAGACCTAACCCCCAGCCCCTTCCCTACAAGGGAAGGGGAGTAAAACTCAAAGCTTCTCTCCTTGTAGCAGAAAGCTTTGGTGAGAGGTTAGAGTGTATTGCATACAAACGAGAAGTGGTATAAATCTTTTTAAATCCGAAACTAGTAAGGCGTAGTTAGTAGTTATCTTATATGTATTAGAGCTTACAACTGCATCTGGTAATGAACCCGCAAAATAAGCCCAAGACTTTACAGGATATTCTCAAACAACGGCAGCAATCAGGCTTTGTTGGTCGTGAAGAACAAATCAACACATTTCGCCAAAATCTAGAATTACCTTTAGAAGACCCCCGACGGCATTTTTTATTTAATATTTGGGGTCAAGGGGGAGTGGGTAAAAGTACACTGCTCCGTCAGTTTCGCCAAATTGCGGCAGGAGCAAAAATCATTACCGCTTACACTGATGAAGGTGAAAAAAGTGTACCGGAAGTTATGGGACGTTTCGCGGAACAATTGGAACAGCAAGGTTATAAGCTGGGACAGTTTACGGAACGCTACAAAGTTTATCGTCAGAAGCGTCAGGAATTAGAAACCGATCCCGAAGCACCGCAAGGCTTTTCAGCTTTTGTGGGTAAAACTGTAGCAAAAGCCGGAATGGGGATGGCTCGACAAGTTCCGGGGGCTGGTGCTGTAGTTGGTTTAATCAATGAAGATGCTTTTGCTAGTCAAGCCGGAGAATGGGCGGCTTATGTGGCAAAAAAATTAACCAATAAAGATGAAGTTCTCTTAGTTCAAGAACCTGTGGAGGTACTGACTCCGTTATTTTTAGAGGATATTTCTAAAATTGCCCAAAAGTTTGGTCTTGGTTTGTTCTTCGATACCTTTGAACGCAGTGCCGAATTTCTAGATAACTGGCTAAGGGAAATTCTCGATGGTCGCCACGGTGAATTACCTCTCAATATATTGATCATTATTGCCGGTCGGCAAGAATTAGATAAAAACCATTGGGCAATTTATGAGGGGTTAATAGTTCGTTTCCCTTTAGAACCATTTACAGAAACAGAAGCCCAACAATATCTCTCACGCAAAGGCATTACTAACAGTCGGGTTATTGATGTAATTTCACGTCTTTCTGGAAATTTACCCTTGTTAGTCGCCACCTTGGCGGCGGAAACTCCCAGCGATCCCAGCCAAGTCGGTGATCCTAGCGGTACAGCAGTAGAACGCTTCTTAAAATGGATTGATGACCCCAAACGGCGACAATTAGCCCTAGATGCTGCGCTTCCTCTGTGTTTAAATCGGGATGTTTTGGCTAAGTTACGAGGAGAAGAAGAAGCGGATGCTTTATTTAGCTGGCTGAAAGAAATGCCATTTATTGACGAACGCACTGATGGCTGGGCTTATCATGATGTTGTCAAAACTCAACTGCTACGCTACAAGCGTCTTTCATCTCCCCAAAGTTGGGCTGATTTGCATGGCAAGTTGGCAGACTACTACGACACCTTGCGAAATGATTTACACCTAGAAGACGATAAAAAACAGCGTGACCCTGTTTGGCAAAGTTACACTCTCAATGTTTTGTATCACGGTTTATGTCAGTCACCCCAGAGAAGTTTACGTGCAGCTTTAAATGAGTTCCTAGCTGCACTGAAAAATCAACGTTCTTTTGCTCAACGCTGGGCAGAAAGAATGATACAGGCAGGTAAAGATACGGATATAACTGAGATTCAGCATTGGGGTGAACAGTTAGCCAATGGCTTAAAAGCCTTTGAGGAAAAAGAGTAGACTTCTTGCATAAATACTTTGGTGTTGCTAACAAGATTGTTTAAAAGCTCACGCAAAGGCGCAAAGACGCAAAGAAGAACGCAGGAAAATAACTCTTGAAGTTATTTATTAGGATTGTTCAATTATTCGTGCAAGAGGTCTAGTATGAAATTGCTGCTGAAATGTTTACAGCATTGCTGAGTAATACTTTTCTGGAAGTCAAGTGGCGCGCAGTAGCTTTATATCGACGTGGTGATATTTATACTCAGTCTGAGCAATACTCAAAAGCTCTAGAAGATTTAACTACAGCTGTAAATTTATCTCCGAATGAACCTGAATGTTTATCATACCGAGGCAGAACTTACCGCTTTATGGAGCGTTATGAGGAAGCACTGCAAGATTTTGATCGTGCTATTGAACTTAATCCCAAATATAAATGGGCGATTGAATATCGAGCTTATATCTACCAATTGATGAAGCGTTACGAGGAATCACTGCCAGATTTTAACCGTGCCATAGAACTTAATCCCAAAGATGATTGGGTGATTGCACATCGTGGTGAAACTTACCGTTTAATGGAACGATATGAGGAAGCACTGCAAGATTTTGACCGTGCCATAGAACTTAATTCCAAAGATGACTGGGCGATAAAAGTGCGAGGTGAAACCTATCGCTTAATGAAGCGTTATCAAGAAGCACTGCAAGATTTCGACCGTGCTATTGAACTTAATCCCCAAGATGACTGGACGTTCACTAGTAGGGGTCAAACTTACAGAACAATGAAGCGTTATCAAGAAGCACTGCAAGATTTCGACCGTGCTATTGAACTTAATCCTAAATCTGGTTGGACTTTCACAGAGCGAGGTGAAACTTACCGCTTAATGGAGCGATATGAGGAAGCACTGCCAGATTTCGACCGTGCCATTCAACTTAATCCTCAATACAACTGGGCGATCGCTAGTCGTGGTCAAACTTACAAAGCGATGGAGCGTTATGAGGAAGCACTGCCAGATTTCGACCGTGCTATTGAACTTAATCCTAAAAACGACTGGGCGATCGCACAACGTGGTGAAACTTACCGTTTAATGAAGCGTTATGAGGAAGCACTGCCAGATTTCGATCGTGCTATTGAACTTAATCCTAAAGACGACTGGGCGATTGCTAGTCGTGGTGAAACTTACCGTTTAATGAAGCGTTATCAAGAAGCACTGCCAGATTTCGACCGTGCTATTGAACTTAATCCTAAAAACGACTGGGCGATCGCACGTCGAGGTGAAACTTACCGTTTAATGCAGCGATATCAGGAAGCACTGCCAGATTTCGACCGTGCTATTGAACTTAACCCTAAAAACGACTGGGCGATCGCTAGTCGTGGTCAAACTTATGATTTAATGGGGCATTATCACGAAGCATTGCAAGATTTTGACCATGCTATTGAAATTGATCCCAAATATCACTGGGCAATTTATAGACGGGGTGAAATATATTTACTGCTTAAAAAATACGATCAAGCACTCGCAGATTTTAATCGTGCTATAGAGCTAGACCCCAATGATACATGGTATTTGTATGAACGTGCTTTAGTTTACCAAGCCCTCCAACAACAGGAGGAAGCAAAACCTGATTTTGAGATTGCCATTCAGCTTGCTCAAAAGCAATATCAAGAACAGCCTCAAAACTGGCGTAATGCTTTTAATCTTGCTCTTTACTACTTAACTTCTGGAGATATTGAACAAGCACAAAGCCTTTATCAATATATCCTTTCCATGAATATTTCTGTTGATATTATTCATGAGGCTATTCGTGATATAGATATCTTTCTCACCGTTTTTCCAAATTATGAGTCAGCTATATCTATGCGTCAGATATTACAATCTTCCTTGAGATGATTTTGAAAAACTAGAACCCCGACTTTCTGAAAAAGCCGGGGTTCTAGATAACATAAATTACACGATGTGCGACTTATTCTTGAAACCCCTCTCCATAGAGCGAAGCTCTTCTCGTAGAGTACCTGCGAACAGCAACTGTAGAGACGTTGCATGCAACGTCTCTACTTTGATTCTTGCTCCCCTTCCCACTCCTTCGGAGAAGCAAGCTATGTAGGGAAGGGGTTGGGGGTTAGGTTTAAAAAAAAGTTGCACACGGCGTTAACTTATTCATCAAACCAACTCAAAACCCTGCACTGCTAAATATTCCTTTGCTGGTGCTAAAATTTCTTTTCTAATAATTATCTTGACTTTCGGCTCACGTACATATAACCGAAAACGCTCCACAAATAAACCATTAGCCGACTCAATTTTCTGAATCGCACTCCAAGGAATTAGCAAAGGTGGACATCCAAAACTAAACAAGGGAAACACACTTAAATAAATACCTTTGGAACTGACACCAACATTTAAGGTGCTTTTGTAGTACACCCAACCCACAGAACCCCGTTCCATCCGTGAAAAGTTTGGTGGCGGTGGCTCATAGGTGCGGTAGAGTTTGGCTAGCCTATTCCAGTCATGACGCAACACAACAACTGTGATTGTCATAATCACGACATAAAAGGCTACATATTCCCAAGGAAAAGATTTTGGCATTTCAGCATTAGGCATCAGCTAATTAATAGAGATACCGCACATCGGAAGCAAGCGATCGCCCCAGCAATATCTTGTAATTAAAATGAGCCTCATGCTGATTGTCTAGGAGTTGACTACCAACAACAAAAGAGGAATTTGCAAAATATCTTTATGTAGATATGTGAACGCCAAAAATATACTATTGCAAATTCCTCGCAAATTTTCTAGCCAAGCATTAGGGAACACACTAATTCCCTTTTAATAAAATTTATCATCAAATTGCTGAAACTTGAGCAAAAGCTGGATTTAAATGGGGTTGAGATATTGCTGGAGGTTGTTGTTCTCGACTCGGACGAGCAAAGTGCTTATCCATTAACAGGGGAATTTGATCTGCTTGAATCCTGCTGTAGCGAGTTTTATCAGGCATGACTATGTTCGGCCCGGCTTTGCAGTTTTTCATACAACCAGTTGCCTTAATAGTAACTTGGTCTTCTAGTCCGCGATCGCTCAATGCTGCTTCTAATGCTTGACAAAGGCTTTTACCACCACGTTTCATGCAATCAGACTTTTGACACATTAAAATTGTGGCTTTTTGAAGTGGTGCTTTTGTCTGAGTTGGGGTAGAAATATGCCCTGTAGCTGCCATCACACGTTCAGCTTTGAGGGCAACTTTACCACTTTTGCGATCGCACTTTTTTTCTCCAACCACTTGTAACCAAGTCCCTGGCTGCAACCGCCAATCAAAACTATACCTTAAATTTTTAGCCAGTTTTACATAATATTCACCGTCATAAGTTCCTAGTAACAAGCCTTTGAGCTTATAACCATCTTTAATAACAAATTCAATAAATCTGCCCTCAAGACAAAATTCAGACACTTCTTTGCTGTGACATACACCCATATTCTTTCACCTATTTTTAACTAACTTTTAACCTGACTGATTTAGTAGAGTCGCTCACAACACTTATTAGTTGCTTTGCCAATTTAATTTCAAAAGCGAAATTAAAGCCTGGCGAGAAGCCGTGAACTGCTGCATCACACTCCAAAGCTGAATGGCAGCCACAGGACTAGTAATTTCAACTTTCAACGGTTCATTAGCTTCACACCAACAGGGGATATCTAACTCCTGCAACCGTTGATAAACCTGCCAACGGTCTAGCCAATTCACTTCTAAAACGTAAGTTTGCTTGGTTTGTGAAAGGAATGATTTCAAGCGAATAGCCCTCAACGTGCAACTAAATTGCAACAAACATAGGACAACTACTCCCCATATTTAGAATTTTTAGAGATGTAGCTTCTTTCCTTAGAATAACTTAAGTGCAAACTTTTCTCAATTATCTGATCAAAAAAAATCAGGAATTTTGTAATAATTCTCTACTCAACCCAATATCGACACTCACATAGTCACATTAATCGGCAATTCATCCAGATTTGCATCCATCTAGATGAAAAGTGAAAACAATCAGGTTAGATAGGCCAAAATACTCTTTTGCAGGCAATTTTTGGCTACAAGAACCCCGGTTTTTAGCAAATTGGGGTTTTGAGTTGATCAAGCCCCTTGTGGGCGGCTTAATTTCTCTGTTGCCTGTTCCCCGTTCCCTTTCATATATACACCTGAGTAGATGACTGAATCACTAAATAGTTTTAATTAGAAGTTAATCTAATATTAATTAACGTATGTATACTCATTATTGCTAAAAAATTATTGAGGAATTTACAGCACAAAAAATTTCAAAATATATGCTATCGATAGAGGCGAATTACATTTTGATGATGTTAATATGTAGAAACTCAACATTTACGAAATGTAACTGTTAAACAGAGAGGAGAACAATGGCTGATACACAAACCTTGCTACAAAACTTTGGTCAAGTCTACGATAATCCAGTATTACTAGATCGCAGTGTAACTGCTCCAGTAACCGAAGGATTAAACGTTCTTTTAGCGAGTTTTCAAGCATTGTATGTGCAGTATCAAAAGCACCATTTTGTAGTAGAAGGTGCAGAATTTTACTCACTGCATGAATTTTTCAATGACAGCTACAACGAAGTTCAAGACCACATCCATGAGATTGGTGAACGCTTAAATGGATTAGGTGGTGTGCCGGCTGCTACTTTCAGTAAATTGGCGGAATTAACCTGTTTTGAGCAAGAATCTGATGGTGTTTATTCTTCTCGCCAGATGCTAGAAAACGACCTAGCAGCAGAACAAGCTATTATCAGCGTTATCCGTCGCCAAGCTGCTCAAGCAGAGAGTTTGGGAGATCGCGGTACACGCTATATGTACGAAAAGATTCTGTTAAAAACTGAGGAAAGAGCTTATCATATAGCTCATTTCTTAGCTAAGGATAGCTTAACCTTGGGTTTTGTTCAACCTGCCCAAAATTAATGTTCAGAGAATTTTAGAGATAACCAGTTTATAAGACTGGCTTGGCAAGAATATCACAAAAGGTAGAAAGCATTTATACTTTCTACCTTTTTTATTTACACCTAGTTAAATAATTTCAGTTTTTGAAAAAGATTAGCAATTATCTACTTGAAAATATTTAGACTTGAAATTCTACCAACGTGAAGTTACTAAATTTCGCTACAATCAAGTAAAAAATTAATATAGATAGAAACTAATAATATTTTTAATCTCAAAAAATAGTAGTGGTGATTGAAATTATTGATAAAGATTGGCAATTATTGCGATACATAAATTAAGAATGATTAGTGTTACTACAATTAACCTGAAAAAGTGACGAAAAACAAACATTAATTAACAAAAATTTGCCCTATTGACAAAGATAAATGTGCAGCAAGTATAAAACCCATGCCCAATGCCCAATGCCCAATGCCCAATGCCCCATGCCCCATGCCCCATGCCCCATGCCCCATGCCCCATGCCCCATGCCCAATTCTGAGAAAACTTAATAATAAACATCACTATGAGAGGAAAAGACCCTTAAAATAATCAGGACTTTGTATTCTCGTACTCCAACCCAACGACTATGCCCCGCCGTCAAGACCTTCAGAAGATACTGTTATTAGGATCTGGCCCAATTGTGATTGGCCAAGCCTGTGAATTTGACTATTCTGGCACTCAAGCCTGTAAAGCATTGCGAGAAGAAGGTTATGAAGTGGTGCTGGTGAACTCCAACCCAGCGACAATCATGACTGACCCAGAAACGGCCGATCGCACTTATATTGAACCTTTAACACCAGAAATTGTCGCTAAAGTCATCGCTAAAGAACGCCCAGATGCTTTACTACCAACGATGGGGGGACAAACAGCCCTGAACATAGCTGTCACCCTAGCGAAAAATGGTGTGTTAGATCAATATAATGTCGAGTTAATTGGTGCGAAGTTAGAAGCCATTGAAAAAGCCGAAGACCGGAAGCTATTTAACGACGCAATGGCAAAAATTGGGGTGAAAGTCTGTCCTAGTGGTACAGCTTCATCCTTAGAAGAAGCAAAAGCGATCGCCAAAAAAATCGGTACATATCCCTTAATTATTCGCCCAGCCTTTACAATGGGTGGTACGGGTGGCGGTATCGCCTACAACCAAGAAGAATTTGAGGAAATGGCACAAGTCGGGATTGATGCCAGTCCCGTTTCCCAAATCTTGATCGATCAATCCCTCCTCGGCTGGAAAGAATATGAACTAGAAGTCATGCGGGACTTAGCAGATAACGTAGTAATTATCTGTTCCATTGAAAACCTCGACCCGATGGGGATTCACACAGGCGATTCTATCACCGTCGCCCCCGCCCAAACCCTCACCGATAAGGAATACCAACGGCTGCGGGATATGGCAATTAAAATCATCCGCGAGATAGGGGTAGAAACTGGCGGTTCTAATATTCAATTTGCTGTTAACCCAGTAGATGGGGATGTCGTAGTGATTGAAATGAACCCCCGTGTTTCTCGTAGTTCTGCCTTATCTTCTAAAGCTACAGGTTTCCCAATTGCTAAGATGGCGGCCAAGTTGGCTGTCGGTTACACCTTGGATGAAATTAAAAACGACATCACCAAAAAAACCCCAGCTTCCTTTGAACCGACGATTGACTACGTTGTTACCAAAGTTCCCCGCTTCGCCTTTGAGAAATTCCCCGGTTCAGAACCCGTTCTGACTACCCAAATGAAATCCGTCGGGGAAGCAATGGCCATTGGCAGAACTTTTAATGAATCCTTCCAAAAAGCTTTGCGTTCTCTAGAAACTGGCCGTGCTGGCTGGGGTTGTGACAAAGCCGAAAAATTACCCAGTGGCGAACAAATTCGCGCTTTATTACGCACACCCAACCCCGATCGCATTTTTGCAGTCCGTCACGCTTTACAATTAGGACTAACCAATGAGGAAATTTACGAACTCACAGGTATTGATCCTTGGTTCTTAGATAAAATGCAGCAATTGTTGGAGGTGGAGAAATTCCTCAAACGCACACCTTTGCAACAGTTGACACAGGAGCAAATGTATGCAGTTAAACGGGATGGATTTAGCGATCGCCAAATTGCCTTTGCTACCAAAACCACCGAAGATGAAGTCCGCGCTTACCGCCAACAATTAGGAGTTTTACCCGTTTACAAAACTGTTGATACCTGTGCAGCAGAGTTTGAGGCTTTTACACCTTATTATTACTCCACCTACGAAACAGAAACCGAAGTCATCCCCGCCAGCAAACCCAAAGTCATGATTTTGGGAGGCGGCCCCAACCGCATCGGCCAAGGAATTGAGTTTGACTATTGTTGCTGTCATGCTGCCTATGCCTTGAAGGGTGCAGGCTTTGAGACAATCATGGTTAATTCTAACCCAGAGACAGTTTCTACTGATTACGATACCAGCGATCGCCTTTATTTTGAGCCGTTAACCAAAGAAGATGTCCTCAACATCATCGAAGCGGAAAACCCAGTCGGAATCATCGTGCAGTTCGGGGGACAAACGCCGTTAAAGTTAGCATTACCGTTGCAGCAGTATTTGCAAGGGTTAGGGACTACAGAAGATTCCCAATCCCCAATTCCGAAGATTTGGGGAACATCACCTGATTCTATCGACACCGCCGAAGACCGCGAACGATTTGAGCAAATTTTAAAACAATTAAATATTGCTCAACCACCCAACGGGATTGCCCGCAGTTATGAAGACGCGCTCATTGTTGCCAAACGCATTGGCTACCCTGTGGTAGTACGTCCTAGTTACGTATTGGGGGGAAGGGCGATGGAAATCGTCTACTCAGATGCGGAATTGGAACGTTACATGACCTTTGCGGTACAGGTAGAACCAGAACACCCGATTTTAATTGATAAATTCTTAGAAAACGCCATTGAAGTTGATGTGGATGCGATCGCTGACCACGCCGGCAGAGTAGTAATTGGTGGCATCATGGAACACATCGAGCAAGCGGGGATTCACTCAGGTGATTCAGCTTGTTCTCTGCCTTCAATTTCCCTACCTCCAGCTGTCCTGCATCAAATCCGCACTTGGACTGTACAACTAGCACAGTCATTGTCTGTAGTCGGTTTGATGAATATTCAGTTTGCCGTCGTCGGTGCGGCGAGTTATTCGCCTCAAGTGTACATTCTAGAAGCCAACCCCCGCGCTTCTCGCACAGTTCCCTTTGTCTCCAAAGCTACAGGTGTACCCTTGGCCAAGTTGGCATCCTTGATTATGTCAGGGAAAACCCTAGAAGAACTCAACTTCACCCAAGAAGTCATCCCCAATCACATCGCCGTTAAAGAAGCCGTCTTACCCTTTAATAAATTCCCAGGAACTGATACAATATTAGGCCCAGAGATGCGCTCAACTGGCGAGGTAATGGGCATCGATAGCGATTTTGGTCGCGCCTTTGCCAAAGCAGAATTAGGTGCTGGAGAGCGTTTACCACTCACAGGAACAGTATTTGTATCCATGAGCGATCGGGATAAAGCCGCAGCCGTTCCTGTAGTGAAAGAATTTATGGATTTAGGCTTCCAGGTCATGGCTACCTTTGGTACACGGCAAGTCTTAAAGGAGCATGGTTTAGATGTGGAGTTAGTGCTGAAACTCCATGAAGGCCGTCCCCACGTCATTGATGCGATCAAAAATCAGAAAATTCAACTGATTATTAACACTCCATCTGGGGAAGAAGCCCAAACTGATGCTAGATTAATTCGCCGCACAGGTTTAGCCTACAAAATCCCCATCATCACCACCATCGCCGGGGCTAAAGCTACCGTAGCAGCGATTCGTTCCATGCAAAATACGACTTTAGACGTAAAAGTCATTCAAGACTATTGCTCAAGTCTCTAGATGAGGGTGTAGGGGCAGGGGAGGCAGGGGGCAGGGGGCAGGGAGCAGGGGGGCAGGGGGAGACAAGGTAGACAAGGTAGACAAGGGGGATTTTTAACCCCATTCCCCATTCCCCATTCCCCATGCCCGATGCCCCATTCCCCATTCCCCATTCCCCATTGAATCTGCACAAAGCAGTATTTACAACGAAAATTAAGTAATTATTATAGAAAAATAATTATGGTTTTCATTGAGATATTTTAACAAATATGAGGAAGTGATCATTCTCTGCGGAAACTTCACGAATCAGTACAAGTCAAAGTAATTCAGTGCATTTGGTCGCCAGAGGAGCATAACTGGTGTGCAGAACCTAAAACAGAAAATATCACCTCCATTTATTGATTACCGATGGGATGTATATTTCGATTTGGTGTACTATTCTATTAGTACACTGAGGATTGATTTACCTAAATCTTCCTGCCTGCAAAAATTGATGATTACTCAGTACACCAAAGGCTCTCATAAATGTTACAATTGTTAACAAATATTTAGATACAAAAATGTTCATTCCCCTACCTTTTATCTAACCCTAGATACTTGTACCAGTTAGGGAATAACTGTAACTTCTAGCAGTTAAAGACCCATTGAGACTGAGATAACAGCCGCCGCTCATCGGTTGTACAAATTAGAAAACATAACAAACACCCCAGTTTAACTGGGTAGTACCGGCAAAGAGCATCTATCAGTTAATGACCCTACCAACAAGTCCAAAATTACCAAAGAGTAGCGCCATGAAGACCGCTCAGACAGCCACAGACCTCGTGCGGACTTACCTGCGTGAGATTGGCCGTGTACCACTCTTAACCCACGAGGAAGAAATTTTTTATGGTAAACAGGTACAGCGTTCATCCATATTGCAGGAAGTGCGAGAGGAGCTGTTCAATAAGTTAGGTTATGAGCCGAGCTTAGAAGAGTGGGCAAAAGCGGCAGATTTAGATATAGCAGAATTAAACACAGCGATCGCTGAAGGCGAATTTGCCAAACGCAAGATGGTAGAAGCCAACTTGCGGCTTGTGGTATCCGTTGCGAAAAAGTACATTAAACGCAATGTCGATTTATTGGACTTAATCCAAGAAGGCAGTATTGGGATGCAACGGGGTGTAGAAAAGTTTGACCCCACCAAAGGTTATAGATTTTCTACCTACGCCTATTGGTGGATTCGCCAAGCTATTACCCGCGCGATCGCCGAAAAAGCCCGTACTATCCGCCTACCGATTCATATTACCGAAAAGCTTAACAAAATTAAAAAAGCCCAACGCCAACTATCTCAAAGACTAGGACGCGCTCCCACAGCATCTGAACTAGCCAGTGAATTAGAATTAACCCCTAAGCAGGTACGAGAATACTTAGAGAAAGCACGTTTGCCCCTATCTTTAGACTTGCGCTTAGGAGATAACTACGACACTGAACTAGGAGAAATGCTAGAAGATCCCGGTGCTTCTCCTGAAGATTTTGTCATGCAATCCTCTCTATCTCACGACTTAGATCGTCTCATGGAGCAACTTACCCCTCAACAAAAAGAGGTAATCAAACTCCGGTTTGGTCTAATGGATGGACAGGCTTTAACGCTGGCAAGAATCGGCGAAATTCTCAACATCAGTCGGGAACGAGTCCGGCAAATTGAAAGAGAAGCTTTAACAAAACTACGTAAGTCTAAAGCCAATATGAATGAGTATTTGGCAAGTTAGTCAATAGTCATTAGTCAATAAGTAGAACGAGTTGAAAAAAATGAACTCTGTTAGGTAATGTAAAAATACTAAGATTGAGTTCGTAGTAAGGACTTTAGTCCTGATTTGAGAACTAAAGTTCTCACTACAAACCTTTAATTATTTAGCTCGTTCTACTTAGTCATTAGTATAGGTTGGGTTAAGCGTGGTGCAACCCCACCGGATCAACCCTGTTATATATTCTGATGTCAAAACCCATCACTTCTAATCATTATTGACTAATGAGGATTGACCATTGAGGCGAGAAAATCCCATGTTTGCTGTACGGTTACACCTACTCCCGATCGCAAATTAACTTGTTACATTAATTGACAGGAACACTAAATAGACTGTTAAGTCAAGTAAATAAAAGACCTCAGCCTACTCAATTTACTAACACCACGTTCAACCGTGGTAGTACAGGAGGTACAAAGTGAGTAATCCATCTAACCGAGTATCAGAATTTTTTGAAAGCGAATCAGAAACAAATAATTTACTCTGGCAGTATGTGAAGTCATTAAACCCAGAGACAGTTAACCAGCTATCTAAACCAGCCTCCCCTGACGTGTTTCAAGTCATGGAGCGTAATATAGTCGGACTGTTGGGGAATCTGCCTTCTGAACACTTTGACATTACTATTACTACCAATCGAGAAAGCCTAGGACGGTTATTAGCATCTGCCATGATTAGTGGTTACTTCCTGCGAAATGCCGAACAAAGAATGAGCTTTGAAAAGGTATTGCAAGGAACTGAGAGCAATAATCACGAAGCTGAATAGCATTTCACCTTTTCCCAGATGAATCATACATCCTTGAGTAAATAGCTTGTGAAATTACCAAGGAAAACTACCTAATTAGTAGTCATGTGTTAGCTGCATTTGCTACATTAACCACGCAAGCTAACGCTGATTATTTTTGCAGATATTTATTAACCATCATTGACCCCATTAAAGTTTTAAGCAAGATAAGTAGAACGGTGTAAATAATTAAAGGTTCGTAGTAAGGACTAAAGTCCTTACTACGAACTAAATACAATTTTTTTTACATTACTTTACATAGGTTGTTTTTTTTTCAAGTCTTTCTACTTAGAAACCGTATAATAAGTCCAAACTCGGCAGATATTCCAGAAATCTGCTGAGTTTTGTTGTGTATAGTCAGGGTTAGCAAACCTGAGTTTCCCAAGTGCCGTGAGGTTTTAAATGGACAAAACCACTACTTTACCACCACATAAAATTATTGGTGTAGCTGTAATTTGGAATGAACACCAGCAAATTTTAATTGATCGTCGTCGTCCAGAGGGGGCTATGGGTGGTTTGTGGGAATTTCCTGGTGGAAAAGTCGAGTCCGGCGAAACAGTTGAACAGTGTATTAAAAGAGAAATTTACGAAGAACTGGGAATATTAGTGGCAGTAGGAGAACATCTCATTACAATTGATCACACTTATACTCATTTACGTGTCACGTTGACAGTACATCACTGTCGCTTGCTTTCAGGCATTCCCCAACCCCTAGAGTGTGATGAAGTTCGTTGGGTAAGTTTAGATGAGTTAGAACAATTTACTTTTCCCCAAGCCAACGCTCAGATTATTGCTGCATTAAAAGGGAATGGTGAGTAGGGTGTAGGGGGCAGGGAGAAGGGGGCAGGGAGAAGGGGGAGACAAGGTAGACAAGGTAGACAAGGTAGACAAGGTAGACAAGGTAGACAAGGTAGACAAGGTAGACAAGGTAGACAAGGTAGATTTTACTCCAATGCCCAATGCCCCATGCCCAATGCCCAATGCCCCATTACCGTAACAATGTATTAACTCATTCAGGTTGAGTCACCGAATTTTCTACAATATTCGCAGAGACAGTGATCGAGGGTGTAAGCGAATCAATGCCTAAAACCGTTGCCGATATAATGAGTCCTGAGCCAATTGTTGTCGGGCCAGCAACTCCACTTCAAGAAGCAATCCAAATTCTGGCAGAACGACGTATCAGTGGCCTCCCTGTTGTCGATGATGTCGGTAAATTGTTGGGCATTATCTCAGAAACTGACTTGATGTGGCAAGAAACTGGTGTAACACCTCCGGCATACATCATGTTTTTGGATAGTGTGATTTATCTAAAAAATCCTGCTGTCTATGAACGGGATCTGCATAAAGCTTTAGGACAAACTGTTGGAGAAGTGATGAGCAAAAATCCTGTGACTATCACTCCTGACAAGACTGTAAAACAAGCTGCCCAACTCATGCACGATCGCAATGTTCATCGCTTACCTGTGTTAGATGAGACGGGTAAAGTTATCGGGATTCTCACCCGTGGTGACATTGTTCGGGCGATGGCTGCTAGTTAGTCAATGGTCAATGGTCAAGGTGTAGTAGCTATTTTGACTCTAGACAATTGACTATTGACTTTTGTGAAACACTTTGAGAAATTAGGATAATTAAATGAGTACAACTCCTGAGTCTGTAAGACAGTTGCTCAGTTCTGAAGATTTGGGCGATCGCTTGCGTGCTGTAAATCAAATCCGTGAACTTGAACCCGCTACTGCTTTTGAATTGGTGCAAATCGCTATTGGTGATAGTAATTCCCGTGTTCGCTATTCAGCAGTGAGTCAGTTCGATACTCTCGGTACTCAGGACTTAGATTTATCGTTGGATTTATTGCGGGGTTTGTTAAAAGATCCAGAAGCTGATGTACAAGCAGCCGCCGCAGATTGTCTAGGTGCGTTGAAGTTACACGCTGCTTTTGAAGATTTACAACAGCTTTACAACACCACCCCTGAGTGGCTAGTGCAATTTAGTATTATTGCCGCATTGGGAGAGTTGGGTGATCCGCGATCTTTGGAATTGCTCAAACAAGGACTGGCATCTGATGTAGAATTAGTGCAAACTGCCGCTATTAGTTCCCTGGGAGAGTTAGGAGATTTACAAGCAGTTCCGTTGTTGGCTGCCTATGCTACTAACCCTGATTGGCAAATGCGTTATAGAGTAGCACAGGCTTTGGCGCGTTTGGGTGGTGCAGAGGCTAAGGCTATTTTAGAAACTTTAGCAAATGATGAAGTAGATGCGATCGCCACTGAAGCCAAAAAATCTTTGCAATTAGTTGAATAACCTTTCCGAGCTTACGCAAGATGAAACCGAAAAGCTGATTCTTGCGTAACGTTCATAATTTTATGTTGTTTTAGTTTTCATCTGACGACGACGCACCAACATCAAACCAGCTACCGCACCTAACCCCATCATTGTGGTAGGTTCAGGTATAGGTGTGCAGCAAAAAGAAGTATGAGCAACTAATTTGAAATCAGCACCATTAAAGCCAGTCTCAGATATTAATTTCAAACCACTAACTAAACTACCGTTAGTTAATCCCAAATCAGCAAAGCTCACACCCCAAGCACCTACATTTTGAGCTTTACTAATTTCTGTTGTTTTGATCTGAAAGCCAGCGAATTGCCACAATGACCTATCTATTGTAAAGGCATTACCCAGTAGACTTCCACTCCCATCCAATGCTTGAAGTTTAAGATCACTGTTCATTCCTCGTTCCCAGAAGAAGAAGCTATCTATTTTAGTGTCGCTCGATGCAACTGCACTCTCAAAAAATACATCAAGCTCAAACCCGCCATTATCTTCACTATCGATAATATTGTTTAAGTTGTTATTACCCAAGTAGGCGGCAATCTCTGAAGCTAAGGGGTTTTCGTTGGGAGTTAAACCCGGAGGGGGAGTAGCTGTATCACCATTATCAGTACTAGCTGGGCCTAGAACACCTACGTTGCTGATGATGTTCACTCTATTAACTAATTGAAAGTCACTGATCTCTTTGCCATCGTTCCGAACAATAGACAGCAATTCAATATCTGCTGTAGGATCGGTAACAGGATTGGGGCTAAAGTTGGTGGTGAAAGTACCAGCTTCCGCAGAGTTAGACATAGCTACAGCTCCACTCAGAGCCAGTACCATAGATGTGAATATATTTTGAGCTTTCATTCGTTGTTGCGAAAAATGTTGATTTGAGCTATTTAGTCAGAAAGTAAACGTTTCAACCCTTCACCCCATCTGATGTTGAAAAATTCAGTTTGATTTTTTATCACCAGAGTGATCAAAGCGTGTTACTTGCAATACAGAGTTTATCACCTTAAATTTACTTACGTAATACGTAATTATTGAAAGTTATCTCAAAAAAACCTGAGACTATACGTTTTTTTAGAGAATTTTTATGATTTTTGCCTTGATTTATGAGCAATTAGGCATTAAACCACAACATTTATATAGAAATCCAGTTTGATTTAGAGAAAAAATCTCAGTCTATGTAGCATGGGTAGTATGTGTAGGGTGTGTTATCGACAGCGTAAAGCACCCATGACAACTTGCGGTGCGTTACGGCTTACGCCTAATACCATTTCACGAAAAACCTGATACAGATGTAAACCCTCAAAGCCTTGCTGCATCTAAGTTTTTTAATTACGAATTACGAATTACGAATTACGAATTGGTATAACACACCCTAGTGGCTTCAAAAGTCCTAAATTTATTTTTTGTGTTCCCCCTTCACATTGCGATGAATTAAGGGTGTTCAAATATAAGAAGTATCAATAGTTTGTATTATATTTATCCAATACAATTTAATTTCCTCCGTAATACCAACTTAATTCAACAAGATTATTTATAACTTTATTGCATATTTATTCTTAAATTAAGTATTTATACTAAAAGTTTGAGATTGCGTGGATGTCCCCTAGTTTCTACAAAACTTTAAGAAGATAATTAAGAAAAGTTTAATTTTGTTTTCGTGTTTGTAAAAAACTAGTTTTTCACATAGATGAAAGGGTGCAAATTCCCCCATTTTTTAGCTATGTAAGCAAGGATATTTATGCCTTTTGATAATGCAGGTAATACGTTACAAACTGCGAAGAAGATAACTCTTACTACCAATATTCAGACCTTCAGTGATTGGGTAGGTTCGTCAGATATCGATGATTTCTACAATTTTAATCTGAGTGGACATAGCAGTCTTAATCTCTCTCTTGACGGACTGAGTGCTAATGCTGATGTACAGATTATTAAAGATGCCAACCGTAATGGTTTGATTGATAGCAAAGAAGTCGTCTATGGTTCTTATAAAAGTGGAACTACAAGTGAATATATTCGCAAGAGTTTAGACCCTGGCAGTTATTTTATTAGAGTCTATTCCAGAGGTAGTGACACTAACTACAATTTGACTATTTTTGACAATACTCCTCCAACTTCACTAGACTTTAACCTCAATAGTACTAGTGTGAATAAAACAGACAACCTCAGCATCAATAATGCTTGGGTATCAGATGAAAATGGTGTTAGCGATATCTCCAAGGTAGATTTTCGCATTCAAAAAGCAGATGGAAAATTAATAAATGTCGCTGATGCTACTGTATTTACTGCCGATCCTAACGATGGAACTAAGGCGAGTTTCAACTACAGTTTATCTCTAAAAAATTTGAATTTGGCGGCTGGTAACTATATTCTCCAAGGCAAGGCTTACGACAACACTGGTGCTGGAAGTAATACAGTTAAGGTGTCATTTACAGTCACGACAACAACATCAACCACAGCACCAACGACAGCACCAACGACACCACTCACTACACCATCGACAACACCATCAACTACAACATCAACCACAACATCGACTCCTATTCAAGATTGGTTCAGTAAAAATCTGCTCGACCAAAAGATCGTTGCACTAGCTCGGAACTTAGCATCTGATGGTGATTTAAGTCGTCAGGATATGCTGGCTATTTTTAGAGATGCTCAAGATAATTCTGCAATTGATACTAATGAAGTAAAAGACCTCAAGACATTGCTAGGTGCAAGTACACCTTTTACTATGCAAGACTCTGTGAAATGGTTATCCACACAGGTGAGTAATGGTGCATCTGTCAATATGAGTGCTACTGATTTTGAGTCTAATTTAGTTGGTCGCTGGTTTTTAGGAACAATAGCACCGACACCTGTATTTAATGGTAAAAACCTAACTTACACTGTGGTTACAGGTAGTCTGTATGGTAGTTCTGGCGAAGCGCGAATTGGTGATATTGATCAAAATAAGTTAGGTGATTGTACATTTTTAGCAGCTTTGGGTGCAACCTTTGGTCGTCAGTCTAATGATGCAGGTAATGCTTCTAGCTCTGCGATTAATAGCATGATCACAGATAATGGTGATAATACTTACACCGTACGCTTTTACTCATATAGTGGAGCAGAATATGTGACAGTTGATCGTCGCATCGCCACAAGTATTGCTGCTAAACGAAATAACGGTGTTCTTTGGGTGGCATTAGTCGAAAAAGCTTATGCTCAATGGCGGGAATGGAGTGCGAAAGGACAACCTGGATATAACCTCATAGGTAATGGAGGCTCTCTGTCTACTCCTATCAAGCAGATTACAGGAAAGCAAACAACTTACCATAGTATTAGCAGTGTTAGTTTTTCCAGTCTGGAAACTGCTTTAGCAAATGGTCAAGCTTTGACCACGTCAAGAGTTGGTAATAACAGTAAATATATTGTCAGTTACCATGCTTATTCAATTACGAATGTTTACACTAATACTAGCGGTGAACAACGGGTAGTAGTGCGAAATCCGTGGGGCGTAGATGGTAGAACAAAGACTGGTAGTGATGACGGATTTATCGATTTATCCTTTGATCAATTCATCGAGTCTTGTAATTATGGAATCGTTGTCGCTTAATCTGTGATACCTGATTTTTGCAAGTTTTAGGGACTTCCAATTTTCCAAAATATAAAACCCGCGCAAGCGGGTTTTAAGGTTACTAAATATTTTTGTTGAGGAAACAGAGATTATCTCTGCGGTTGACTATAAACCACCGATATTTTCGCCAAAACAATTATGCAGCAAGAGAATGTGAATATAGCATTGGCGATATCGCTAAAAACAATACTAACCAACAGCTTTCTTGTTTTGGCGACGACGTAATAAAGCAAGTGCAGCTACTGAACCTAAACCTAGCATAGTGGTAGGCTCAGGTACTACAATCGGATCACCATCAACGTTATGAGCAACTACTTTGAAATCAGGGCCATTAAAGCTGGTCTCAGATATTAATTTCAGACCAGCAACTAAAGTTGTGTTAGTTAATCCCAAATTAGCAAAGCTAACACCCCAAGCACCTACATTTTGAGCAGCACCAACTTCTGTGGTGTCAATCTGGAAGCCAGCAAATTCCCAGAATGATCTATCTATTGTAAAAGCATTACCGAGTAGACTTCCCGACCCATCTAATGCTTGAACTTTAATATCACTGTTGAGTCCTCTTTCCCAGAAGAAGAAGCTGTCTGTTGTTGTTTTCTGTGAGTTAACTGCCTCGTCAAAAAATACATCAAGCTCAAACGCACCACCATCTTCAGCATCGATAATGTTGTTTAAGTTTTTATTACCTAAGTAAGCAGCAATTTCCGAGGCTAAGGGGTCTTCTGTGGGAGTCAAACCTGTAGGGGGAGTAGCGTTATCACCATTGTCAGTACTAGCTGGGCCTAGAACACCTACGTTGCTGATGATGTTAACAGAATTAACTAATTTAAAGTCATTGACTTCTAAGCCATCGTTCCGAACAATAGAGAGCAATTCAATATCTGCTGTAGGATCGGTAACAGGATTGGGGCTAAAGTTGGTGGTGAAACTAGCAGCTTTAGCATTGCTAGAAACACCTAAAACAGCACTGAGAACAATTCCGGTTGAGATGAATATATTTTTAACTTTCATTTGGTTTTCCTGTGGGTATTGAGTATTAGTGAAATTACCAGTTCGGTTTGTACTCTCAATACAGAGTCTAACACCACGAAATTACTTAAGTAATGGGTTTTTATTGAAAATTAGGTAAACTAGGCTGCAAATTTTGTGTTTTTTACATAAAGAACTTTTGCAAGTTCCCAGTATCAATTCTTATCCTCATACAAAGGTTGTTTACAAACGCGTGAAACTGCTGATGTTGCAATGTTTTAGGTATTCTTGTTTAAATATTTACTTTGAGTTTGTAAACAATCTATCTATAAGCAGATGAATTTATTTATTGTTGGATGTCGGTTGGCAGGGTGTGTCAGTATCAATAACCTGTAGGTGTAGTTAGGTTTTCTTAAACTGACGCACCCTACTGCGGTGGCAACCCAACATTTATCTTGGAAACTGAATATAGATGTTAGATGTTGGTGCGCGACGGTATCAGTCTTATGACTACGTTCAAATACTTTCGTAGCGTCACGCACCCTACATTAATTAATTCAAAATTCAAAATATGCTGAGATTTTTTTAGAAATCCAACCGTGTTCTATAGAATTTATCAATCGTCAAAATCAGTAAAAGTCAATATTTTAGATTGAGTTTAGTTGACAAAGACTTGTGGCCAGGTTGTGACTAGGAAGACTACAAAAGCTGCGATCGCTAATAATCCTTGTATCAAATTACCGACTACTGTACCAACAACAATACCAACACCGGCTTTAATTGCCAATCCTAGTTGGCGACAGTAAATATACTCAGCAATAATTGCACCTAACAAGGGGCCGAATAGAATACCCAACAGTGGCCCCCCTACGGGTAAAGTTGGTAATAATCCGAAAAACCCTAACAAAAAGCCGACAAATGCCCCAATTTGTCCCCATTTGCTAGCACCGGCTTGTTTTGCACCTATATAACCAGCTAAAAAATCAACCCCAATACTTAAAATTAAAACAATGGCTGTCACAATCAAAGGTATTTTGATGGCAACAAAGGAATGACTAACTATTCCCCAAATAATAATTGCTACTAAAATTAGGCTTGTTCCAGGTATTGCCGGTACTACAGCACCAATAATTCCTACAATCATTAAGGCAATCAGTAGCCAATAAATAATTTGCATAATCTGTATTTTTTTGAAACTTTGGGAACTGAATTTAGAGAGATTTTAATATTAAATATTGAATATTATCATCTAATATCTTACTATTTATTTCTAGTAATTAGGGGATTATAAAAATAAATTATCGGAAATTGATGCTTGGGAAAGGTGCGTCAGTATGAATAATTTCTGAGTATAGTTAGGTTCTATTGCGCTAACGCACCTTACTGGACTGTAGAGACGTTGCATGCAACGTCTCTACATCATTTATTTGGCGCATTGTTAAAAGTGTGTTTGGTAATATGCTTCTACTGCACCCACAGCTTTGAGTAATGGAGCATCTAAGGGTTCAATCCAGTCAGCTACCTCACGAGCTATACCAAGAGTTGTATTTCCCTGTGATGGTTCAAGCTCACCAATCATTACTTTATTTTTGACAGATTCGAGAACACTAATTACGTTATTTAAACGCTGTGATTGTTCAGAGTTATGTCGCATCTGTTCAGCAATTGCAACTGATTGGTTAATAAGCTTGATAAATTCTTCTTTTGGAGTTGCCATAAACGTTACGGACAAGTAAATTCGTTGACAGTCATCTTTTTACCTTCAGACCACTTAATATTAGGATCTTTTGAGTCTTGAATAAAGGTTTGTTGGCCACCCCCTGGATAGCATGAAGCGGGGGTTTGAGGAGCAACAATACCTTGATAAACTGTTGTTCCTGCGGGTATTGTTACTTTGAGTCTCATTGTGGCTTGATTTCCCCATGCTTGATTAAGGGCTAAATTCTTGATTACATCTATATTTTTCTTATATTTGTCAGTTGTGAGATATCTACCATATTTATTGCTGTCGCTACTATAGTAACGATAAAAGGTTGTGGGTTGCTTGAGTGTGACTGCTTCACATTTAGAATCAAGGAAAGTAACAGCTATTTCGGTTGGGAGAGGACAATTAGTGGCTACTTCTTGAGCAATAGCTGGTGTGGAATTGAAAATTAGATTGGGACTGACTACCAATAGGTTACTGATAACACCTAAACCTATACTGATGGATACTGACTGAAATTTCATGAAGCTTTCCCTCACAAGAGTTTGTAGATTCTTTTGTCAGTATTCCATTATTTGTTTGTGTTGTTTTTAACTTGAAATATTATTTAATAACCAATATCTTAATTTTCTGGAAATTACGTGTAAATACTAAGAAATCTGCTGTTTTACCCAAGCGCGAAAAGCCTTCTTGGCGGCTAGCTGGCCTATTTTTTTACTTTCTTGTAGAAATCTAGGAATATCTTTCACCATGACAGACGCGAAAGTAGGACTCTGTTCTACTTCTGTGTATTGATTTCCTGAAAGGATATAAATTCGTAATACACTACCGTTGTATCTCCAAAATTCAGGAATACCCATTGCAGCATAGAGAGATAATTTATCTATTTTGGGTTTGGAATAATCTACCTCTAAGACTAAATCTGGAGGTGGATCTTGATTTAAATCAATATTTTCTTTATCTCTGACTAAAAACTCATTTTGAATGTAATAACTGCTATCTGGTTCTGCTCCCTTTTCTAAGTCGTCTCGTGTTAAGGTGAGTGAACCTGTAGTTTTAACTTCTAAATTAAATTCTTCACAAAGTACAACAATCAAACCTTCAATCAGACGGTTAGAAGTCTCATGTGGCATGAGTGGTGTCATGATTTCTACTATGCCATCGTCGTAAGCTAATCTTGAGTTACGCTCATTACCCATGTCCGTCAGCATCGCTTTGAACGTTTGCCAGCTAATATTTTTAAGCAAAGTTCTTGTTTGTGTAAGGGATGCTGTGGTTGTCATATAAATAACCCCTGGAGAGAATTAATAATTTTCAAGAGTTACTGCTAATTTATCGGCAATTCCGGCTATCCAATTTTCGTCTTGTTTGGTGTAACTTCTCGGTGCATTTGCTCCTAAAATTAATACGCCTTGATTGCCGATGGGTTGACAAATTACACCTTGGGTATTTTCTGGCAAATAATCAAATTCAATGCGTCCGGGGTAGACCTTTAATGCTACCAAATACACAGGCTGTTGTTTTTCTAAAACCCGTTTGACAATTGGGCCGGGAACTACTTCTGATTTATTTCCCAGAATGCCGCGACGTAACAAAACTTTGCCTTGATAGAAAACTACGAGCGATCGCGTTACCGTATTCGTTAACAATAAATGTGATGCCCAGGCTAATTCTGTTTTCACGGCTTCTGGTAAATCATCTGCTAATACAAAGCCTTCTTCACCAATCAATTCTACAGCATCAGGCGATCGCGGCTGTACTTGTTGCCAAATTAAACCAGTTAAAATCAAAACAGCACTCAAAATCACGCCTAAAACATCGCCTCGCGCCTGAGAGTCTGTGAGTTCTGGTGTCAACAACCGGTTAATTAGCAATAGCACAGCACCCAACCCCCCAACTACTAAGGGTATGCGCCGTACAACTCGATTGGGATCGGATTTAGTCATTAGTCATTTTTTGGGCATTGGGCATTGGGCATTGGGTATTGGGCATTGGGCATTGGGCATTGGGCATTGGGGTAAATATTTCTACCTTGTCCACCTTGTCTACCTTGTCTTCCTTGTCTTCCTCCCCCTGCTCCCTACTCCCTACTCCCGTGCCTATTCTTCTCCTGGTTCAATTATGCGTTGAAACAAGTAACCAGTACCTCGCGCGGTGAGTATTAACTCTGGGTTACTGGGATCATCTTCTAATTTTGCCCGTAAGCGGGAAATATGTACATCAACTACGCGGGTATCTACGTGGCGTTCTGGTGTATATCCCCAAACTTCTTGCAAAATCTCGGAACGGGAAAAGGCTTCTCCTGAACGACTGACTAGCAATTCTAAAAGGCTAAATTCCATTCCTGTTAGTCTGATGCGCTCGTCACCTTTGTAGACTTGGCGTTTGTTGGTATCAATTTTGATGTTACCTACATGAATCACGCCGGAACTGGGAATGCCTGATGCACCGGTTTTATCAACGCGGCGTAAGACTGAGCGAATCCGCGCTTCTAGTTCCTTGGGGGAGAATGGCTTGACTACGTAGTCATCCGCGCCCAATTCTAAACCGGTGATGCGATCGGCTACGTCACCCAAAGCTGTTAGCATGATAATGGGTACGTCTGATTCTTTACGTAACTCTTGGCAAACACCATAGCCATCGAGTTTTGGCATCATCACATCCAAAACTACCAAGTCAGGATCAGCTTTGCGGAATGTTTCTAAGGCTTCTTCTCCATCCCCGGCAGTGACTACATCGTAGCCAATCATCGACAGACGTGTTTCTAAAATTCGTCGGATGCTGGCTTCATCGTCTACTACCAGAATTTTTTCTTTATGACTTTCCAAGTTTCTCAACGCTCCTTAACTAAAATTTTTCATGATTAATTTTTAATACCATAATATTAAGATATCATTCTCACAAATGATTTGGAAAAAGCTGGAAACTCTTCTATTAATTGGCTTTTCAGTTAGCCCAAAAATTAAGGAAAAATTAAGATATTTAATAATATTTAAGATTTAAGAATGCCAAAGCCAAAAAGTATTTATATTTGTAACGAATGTGGTGCAGAATCTCCCCAATGGTTTGGTAAGTGTCCTAATTGTGGTACTTACAATTCTCTAGAAGAACAGATTAGCATTCAATCGTCTGTAGATATACCTAGTCGGGGCATCAGTGGTTGGCACGGCACACAAGGTAATGGCAAACCTACGAATAAGCCAGCCAAACCGAGAGCTTCTTTAACATTTGACCAAATTAGCGATCGCCAAGTCACTAGATGGGAATCTGGATATGGTGAATTAGATCGGGTGCTGGGTGGGGGCGTTGTTCCCGGTTCAATGGTGTTAATTGGTGGCGACCCTGGTATCGGTAAATCTACTTTACTATTACAAGTATCAAATCAGCTAGCGCAGAGATACCGCATTCTGTATGTTTCTGGAGAAGAATCGGGACAACAAGTCAAGTTAAGGGCTTCGCGCTTGGGTGTATCTAAATCTGTGAATGTTGTTAGTGATGAAGATGACGAAGCAGAAAAAGAATCATCCCCCGGCATAGGTGCAGATTTATACGTACTGCCAGAAACAGATTTAGAAGAAATTTTACGGGAAGTAGATTCATTAAAACCAAATGTAGCGGTAATTGACAGTATTCAAACTGTATTTTTCCCCGCTTTAACTTCCGCACCCGGTTCAGTAGCACAGGTAAGGGAATGTACGGCTGCCTTGATGAAGGTGGCAAAACATGAAGATATTACCATGTTAATTGTCGGACACGTCACCAAAGAAGGAGCGATCGCCGGGCCGAAAGTATTAGAACACTTAGTAGATACAGTACTGTATTTTGAAGGCGATCGCTTTGCCTCCCACAGATTATTAAGGACAGTCAAAAACCGCTTCGGTGCGACTCACGAAATCGGTATTTTTGAAATGGTGGAAAACGGACTCCGAGAAGTCCCCAACCCCAGTGAGTTATTTTTAGGCAACCGTGACGATCCCGCACCAGGCACAGCTATTGTAGTAGCTTGCGAAGGTACACGCCCCATTGTAGTTGAGTTACAAGCCTTAGTCAGTCCCACCAGTTACCCCTCACCCCGCCGTGCTGGAACAGGTATAGATTATAACCGCCTAGTCCAGATTCTCGCTGTCTTAGAAAAGCGTGTCGGGATACCCATGTCCAAATTAGATTCCTACGTCGCCTCGGCTGGGGGGTTAAATGTAGGAGAACCAGCCGTAGATTTAGGAATTGCCATTGCCATAGTTGCCAGTTTCCGCGATCGCATAGTAGATCCAGGTACAGTATTAATCGGTGAAGTCGGCTTAGGTGGACAAGTACGCGCCGTTTCCCAGATGGAACTACGCCTTAAAGAAGCCGCTAAACTAGGATTTAAAAGAGCGATCGTCCCTAAAGGTCAAAAATTCCCCAACTTCGACATCGAAATTGTACCAGTTTCCAAAGTCATAGATGCCATCATCGCCGCCATCCCCCATCAAGAACTGACAGACGAAGATTTAGATATAGACGAAGAAGAATAGGTTACAGGTTACAGGTGACAGGTTACAGAAGCTTGAAAAAGTTTTTTCCCCTATACCCCTACTGCCAAATATGGATTTATTAATTTACGCAATGTGCAACTTATTTTTGAAACCCCTCTCCAAACCTCTCCCCTGCAAGGAGAGACGCTTTAAATCTTGCTCCCCTTCCCTACAAGGGAAGGGGTTGGGGGTTAGGTTTTAGAGAAAGTTGCACACGGCGTTAATTTTGAATTTTGAATTTTGAATTGGTATTACACCCCCACACCCCTAAACATGACAGTCATCACCCCCAACTACCAAATCACTTGGGAAAAGCTACCCGAAGACTACAAGCTACCAGATGAACCAGTGGACAACATCAACCAACCATTTCTCGCCGCAGCACTCACCCAAAGCTTAGAATTAGCGGGAAAACTGCCACCTAACGCCCTCACACCGACAAATTACGGCATTTGTGCCACATTAAATAATAAAACTGTCGTTAAAGCTCCCGATTGGGCATATATTCCCAACATAAAAGTCAGTAGAGAAGAAGTAACCCGCAGTTACACCCCGCAACTAGAGGGAGACATCCCTGTAATTGTCATCGAATTTTTATCTGATACCGATGGGAGTGAATATTCTAGTAAACCGACTTACCCCCCTGGTAAATGGTTTTTTTATGAATGTGTCTTAAAAGTACCGAGTTACGCCATCTTTGAACCCAACACAGGAGAGTTAGAAGTATATCGCCTAGATCAAAAGACAGGTAGATACAGCCTACAAACCCCCAACGAAAACCAACATTATTGGATAGCCGAAATTAATCTTTCCCTTGGCGTATGGCAAGGTACGCGTGAAAACCGTACAGGTAATTGGTTACGCTGGTGGGATGAAAACGGACAACTATTATTATGGGGTTCGGAGTTAGTTGAAAAAGAACGCCAACGCGCCGAAAGACTAGCCGCACAACTACGCGCCGCCGGAATTGAGCCGGAAGACTAGATTGACTTTCCACAGGATTTGGAAAACCCCTCTCCAAATATCTCGCCTACCAATGTAGAGACGTTTCATGAAACGTCTCTACATATTCCCCCTTCCCTACTCTATGGTGTACACACAAGTCATCTGATACCCCTAAATCCCCCTTAAAAAGGGGAGCCACTGCGTTGGGCGGCTCTGCCGACTTGTAGCAAGTGGCGTGGACTTTGATTCTTGTTCCCCCTTTTTTAAGGGGGGCTAGGGGGGATCAAGTCACATTTTGCACTCAGCACAAAGATGTGTGTACACGGTAGCCTACAAGGAGAGAGGCTTTGAAACCCCCATTCCCTAGTAGGGAAGGGGGGCTAGGGGGGTTAGGTCTTTCAGATTTTAATGTTACTAATAATACTTTTAAAACTTCAGCCTCCAAGGCTCAACTTCCAGCCTTAAAACCTCAACCATCAGCCTCAAAAGCTCAACCGTCACCCTCAAAGCCTCAACTGTCACCCTCAAAGCCTCAACTGTCACCCTCAAAGCCTCAACTGTCACCCTCAAAACCTCAACCGACAGCCTCAAAACCTCAACCGTCAGCCTTAAAGGTTCAACTTTCAACCTCAAAGGCTCAACTGCCAGCCTCAAAGCCTCAAAGGTGAAGATATATACAAGAAAAGACACAAAAATTTTGTGTCCCTACATCAATATATTTGGAGCGATCGCCTATATTAAACTTTATCCAGTCACAACCTCGGCTTTCTTTTTCTTAGAACGGCGCGTAAACCTGCGTCCCATTTCATCAATTACACTATCTAAACCAGCCACATTACCATTAGCCTTAGCATAGTTATAAACTGCTAATGCTGCCGTATATGCTTCACTCCCAGAAGCCATCACAGTATCATCCACTAGTTCTTGGAGTTGCGTCAAAGACAACAGCACTGGATACAATGCTTCATACAGTGCTAAATCACGACGCATTTCTTCGATATCAAAAGAACGAGGTAAAAAATCAGGATTTTGTGTAGCAACTTCCAAAGCTTTACTCACAAATGCGCGACTTTTATCACCCATTTTGACTATAGTCCGGCGGTCTTCCGTCGTCAAATCAATTAAAAACGGTAACTTTTCGCGGATAGTTGCGATCGCTTGCATAACTTCATCCTTATCTGCTGCCGAAAGCTTGGCACTGATGCGATTTTCTGCCATATTTACTACAAATTTGTATACTTTTAACTTCAGTATTCACCAAATAATTCCAGCAGTCATGGTTACTTATAGGCAATTAAAATAAATTTTTTATACATCTAAAAGTAGTAATATCTCGCTAATTACTAACCTTACATAAGCTTGCCGTCTAGATGCTACTGGCTGTTACTGCCAGATAACTGAACATTTATAGATAATAAAAGCAGCAGGAACATCAAAAATTTAGCTGATGTCAAAACCATCACCCGATAATATATGACTACCTTCCCTAAATATATTCCCCAATCTGACCCGCCGCTTCCTGCTTGGGAAACCCTACCCACAATGTATGATTTACCCAGCGACAACCCAGAGGAGTCAGGTTTGCCAGACGAGTTTCACTTTCTACAGCCCTTACTTTTATACTTAACCTTTCAACCCATTAACTGGAATCCCGAATTAGTTTATTGTGCGGCTGACCTAAATCTTTACTATGATGTTGAGCATCCCTTATGGTACAAACGCCCTGATTGGTTTGGCGTTGTGGGAGTACAAAAACTCTACAAAGGCGAAGATTTGCGTTTAAGTTATGTGACTTGGCAAGAACCAGCAAATCCTTTTGTAGTAGTAGAATTATTATCCCCAGGTACAGAAGACGAAGATTTAGGGATTACTCAAAAGCCAACAGCTAAACCTCCTAGCAAATGGGAAGTTTACGAGCGAATTTTGCGAATCCCTTACTATATTGTGTTTAGTCGCTACACCAATGAACTGAGAGCTTTTCAGTTAGTCGGCGGTCATTATGAAGCGATAAATCTAAATAAGGGACGTATACCCATGCCAGAATTAGGTTTAAGTTTGGGTGTATGGCAAGGAGCGTTTCGAGATATTAACAGGTTGTGGCTACGTTGGTTCACCTTAACAGGAGAATTAATTTCTGAGCCGACAGAAGAAGTTGTTGCAGCTACGGAACGAGCAATGATTGCTGAACAAGAAGCTACTGATGCTAAACAAGAAGCGGAACAGGCAAAAAGAAAAGCAGAACAACTAGCAGAACGCCTGCGACAACTAGGAGTGAATCCTGATGAATTAGTGTAAACTATGCTTCTCAGATAAACCTGGTTAAAAACCGTGTTTCTTGCAAATCCCTCAGCTTATAAACCTTAATCTTTCGTTCAGAAACTCGGTTTTTTAGGCTAGCGATCGCGCTTTCATCTGCAACTTTTTCGTTTTTAACACAAAAATTGTCACTCAAAACAAAAACATTCTCACTTCAAACCCCAAAGTTCTCGTTTCAAACTAGAACATTCTCACTTACAACAGCAAAGTTTTAGTTCTGAACTCGGAGTTTTTCACTTCAAACACAAACATTCCACCTCAGAAGCTCAAATTTGATGTTTTCCGCTAAAATTACCGAGTTAATTTCTTAACTGACAATGCTTGTGGCTGCACTTTTTTCGCTTTCCGTGCAAATCTTCGTCCTAAATCATCCACCATTCAACTTAAACCAGCACCTTTGTCGTTAGCTTGCTATCTACGACAAGATTTAAGCCCAATCTCCTTCACCCAGAGGACACATTTCAATTACTATGTGTATTGTTATCTTCCTCAATGGGCTGCATCAGGCTAGCCTGCGATCGCCATGCCTAAATCTAAAAAAAGCTCTAATCCTATTAACTTAAACGATTCACAATATTATATTAACCGAGAGTTAAGCTGGTTACAATTCAACAACCGAGTGTTAAATGAAGCTTGCGATCCGCGCACGCCATTGTTAGAAAGATTGAAGTTTTTGGCAATTTTTAGTTCTAACTTGGATGAGTTTTTCATGGTGCGGGTTGCAGCTTTGAAGCAACAGGTAGAAGCTAAGGTCAGTAAGTTAAGTCCTGATGGACGCACACCACAACAACAGCTAGATGATATTCGCTTATACCTCATACCCGAAGTTACCAAACAACATGAACAGTTTGAACAGGTCGTCCGTCCTTTGTTAGCAAGTCACGGTATTCATATCCTCGATTACATTAACCTGACTGAAAAACAGCGTAATTATCTAGATAATTATTTTGAAGACCAAATTTTTCCAGTGCTGACTCCCTTAGCAGTTGACCCCAGCCACCCCTTCCCCTATATTTCTAATCTCAGCTTGAATTTGGCTGTTTTGGTGAAAAACCCAGATACAGATGAGGAATTTTTTGCGAGAGTCAAAGTCCCTAATGTTTTACCCCGGTTTCTGCCCCTACCGCCAGAGTTGGGCATGAAGTTGGAAAATGGCAAACCTGCTAACTGGACTGGTATACCCTTAGAGCAGGCGATCGCTCATAATTTAGAATCTCTGTTTCCAGGGATGAATATCCAGGAATATCATCCTTTCCGCATTACCCGTGATGCTGATTTGACTTTAGAAGAAGATGAAGCGGATGATTTATTATTAGCAATCGAACAAGAACTCCGCAAACGCCGCATCGGTGGTAATCCTGTCCGTATCGAAATTAAATCCCAAACCCCTGCACCTATACGCACTCGCTTATTACAAGATTTAGAACTCACAGAAAATGATGTCTATGAAGCCGAAGGTTTATTAGGACTGCGGGATTTAATGTATTTTATGGCTTTGCCCTTGCCAGAACTCAAAGATCCACCACGTCAGTCTGTAGTACCCATGCGTCTGCAACGGTTACGAGAACCAAGTCTAGATCCCAATGTCTTGGAGTTAGACGAGGGTAAAGATTTCTTTTCTGTAATTAGAGAAAAAGATTTATTTGTCCACCATCCCTACCAATCTTTTTCCTCTACAGTAGTACGGTTCATCACTCATGCCGCCCACGATCCCAATGTATTGGCGATTAAGATGACTTTGTACCGCACTTCTGGGGATTCGCCTATTGTGAATGCCTTAATTGCCGCCGCAGAAAATGGCAAACAGGTATCAGTCTTGGTGGAATTGAAAGCCCGCTTTGATGAAGAAAATAATATTTACTGGGCAAGGCGATTAGAAAGGGTGGGGGTACACGTTGTTTATGGTTTGGTTGGTTTAAAAACCCATTGCAAAACTGTCATGGTAGTGCGCCGAGAAAAAGACCGGATGCGCCGCTATGTGCATATTGGCACTGGCAACTATAATCCTAAAACTGCACGTCTATATACAGATTTAGGTTTGTTTAGTTGTCGGGAAGAATTGGGTGCTGACATTACAGATTTATTTAATTTCTTGACAGGATATTCTCGCCAAAAATCCTATCGAGAATTGTTAGTTGCCCCTGTGAATATGCGCGATCGCTTTTTAGAATTAATTCGGCGTGAAATCACTAATGCCCAAAGTGGCTGCAACGGTCGCATTGTAGCTAAAATGAACTCCCTTGTTGACCCCCAAATCATCACTACTTTGTATGAAGCTTCTCGCGCTGGGGTGCAAATTGACTTGATTGTTCGAGGCATTTGTTGCTTACGTCCAGGACTGCCCGACCTGAGTGAAAATATTCGTGTGATTAGCATTGTCGGACGGTTCTTAGAACACTCTCGCATTTATTACTTCTACAACAATGGTCAAGAAGAAATTTACATTGGCAGTGCTGATTGGATGAGCCGTAACTTAGACCGACGGGTAGAAGTGATTACGCCGATTCAAGACCAAGATATTGCTAAAGACTTGCAAGAAATTTTGGGGATTATGCTAGCAGATAATCGCCAAGCTTGGGATTTACAAGGTGATGGAACTTATGTACAACGCCGTCCCGGAGATGAATGTCCCGAATCTCATTCCCAAATCACATTCATGAATATGGCTTTACGTTCCACTGGCATCACACCAAATTTAATTGATGCTAAAAAAAGTTCTTCACTCACAGATAATTAAATCAAGTACCAGCTTTATCAAAACTTCAATTTTTTGAGCAGAAGTTTTATAAATTTCTCTACTTATGTACCAACTATTCACCCATAAGATAGAGTAATTCTTAGTATTTGTTCCCATAGACTAGAGGGATTATCGTATTTATTTTTTCCCTGGAATGTTAATGTTCTCCTGTGAGTCTTCTACCTTACGCGTTTTAGTGGTTGACGATCACGAACTGACTCGTCTAACCCTAAAATTAGCTTTCGCAGGTCAGGAAAATATTCAAGTTGTGGGTTTAGCCAGTAACGGTCAAGAAGCTATAGAAATGGTTAAAGATTATCATCCCGATGTGATTGTTCTGGATTTACAGATGCCAGTCATGGATGGTTG
This sequence comes from Aliinostoc maniaoense, assembly GCF_058172895.1. Taxonomy (NCBI): domain Bacteria; kingdom Bacillati; phylum Cyanobacteriota; class Cyanophyceae; order Nostocales; family Nodulariaceae; genus Aliinostoc; species Aliinostoc maniaoense. The sequence continues at coordinate 2,807,890 of NZ_CP187952.1, forward strand.
GAGTGCTTCTTTCCATATTAAAGCCATTTCTCCAAATACTCAGATATTGGCTTATTCTTCTGTAGAAGACACAGCTTTGCCTGACAAAAATATCATGCCTAACTTTGATGAAGTCTGCAAGAAAGATGTACCTACTAGTGAACTAGTTGCTTTAGTCAAACAACTAGGAAAAAGTGCAGCAAATAATTCTATTTCTTAGTAGAAAAAACTGCTGCTACTGTGTCAGCCTAATTTGACAGACTCTAATTAGAGTGGCTAGAGACTATCAAAATTTGTCAGAAATACACTGAGATGAAAATCTCTACTCCCCACACCCCACACCCTACACCCCGCCCCAACGGGGCTTAGTCATAGGATATTTCTTAATTATTGTCTGTTTGTGGAATAGTACGTCTAAACTCTTCCATCAATTCGTCTAGTTCTTCCAAGGCTTGATTTACGTCAACTCTCAAAATTCCCAGGTTTGGTTGCTCTAAAAGGCTCAGTAGGTACTCACGTTTACTAGCCGCGATCGCAATCCGCTCTTTGAGTGTCTGTAAATCCATTGTTTTTGTGTCCTGATATGATCTCTAAATTTAAAGTTAACTCAAAAAAGCCAGCCTGTAACTGATCACAGATCAAATCTAAGTAGAACGGTGTAAATAATTAAAGGTTTGTAGTGAGGACTTTAGTCCTCTATTAAGGACTAAAGTCCTTACTACGAACTAAATTCAATTTTTTTTACATTACTTTACATAGTTGGGTTTTTTCAAGTCGTTCTACTTAGTAATATAACTAGCGATCGCACCCAGTACTTTGTGACCCCATTTAATGATAATAAAACTAGATGTGTTAAGAATTTATACTATTCTGAGATCATGTTAGGTCAAATTTCTCTGGGAACTCTTGGTTTAAGTATCGGTAGCATATTGACTATTGTCGGGTTTGTTGCCTACGCTGCGGATAACGCCACACTTAATTTAGTAGGTTTTTTTTACGGCTTTCCACTGTTGCTAGGAGGATTAGCACTCAAAGCTAATGAACTCAAGCCTATTCCTTTTAGCCAACCAACATCACCCTCAGTTTTATTATTGCGACAGCAGCAAGCAACTGTTACCCAAAATAAAATTCGTAAAGATATCACTCGCTATTGCTACGGGCAAGATGCCCATTTAGATGGCGCACTGGCTTATCTCGGTTTAAGCCCTGACGATGACACAAGACCTGTAGTTACAGGGTTACGAGAAACAGAAATTAATGGTGCTTATGCCTTGATTTTAGAATTTGATTCACCGTCATTACAAATCAGTGATTGGCAAGAAAAACAAGAAAAAATGACCAAATATTTTGGGCCAGGAGTAAAAATAGCAATCACATTGGTAAATGACAATCAAATTGAGTTAGCTTTGATTACGGATAGTCAAGAGTAATTAGCTATGGCGGATGGGGGATAAAAAATACAGAATTTAGACAATATTTGTCTTTTTCTACTCCCTCATCCCAAGCATACTATTTTTTTACTAAAAACTTACTTTTCTAAACGTACCGCATACCATTGCAAATATTTACCAATTCCCACATCCAGTTCGCAACTTGTATCAATTAGATGTTGGGCTTGTTCTGTGGGAGAATCAAATTTTTGTAATTCAAGTGGTAAGTCTTGAGAATCGATTTTTTCTAACTCACTTTTGAGCTTTTCTAGTAATTCTGCTGTGGTGAGAAATTGTTCTGGTTCATTTGTTTCTAGGACAACGAAGTTATCCTGTTGATACATTAATGGATCAGGCATAATTTAAATTAATCAAGTCATTTAATAAGGTAATTAATTTATATGTTTAAATTTTACTTTATTGTTTCCCTCTCACCAGAAATATAAACATTGAAAAACACTATTTATATTAACCTTAATTTTAGATATTTCGTTGCCTTTTTTTATAGTTGAAAGACCTAACGTTTAAATATCACATTATCGTTAAGGTTATGCCAAAAGCGAAAAATTTCTTCATGATTGTTCATGATTTGTTTTAATACAACCACCTACTTACTATTTACTTAAGCCTTGTTGCACAACAATCTACTCACTTCTTTTGGATTAAGTATATATGTTGGTTTATAAGTAAAAATACTGCAATTAGCATCAAGTCACTACTAATAGTTAAGTATTGTTAATAGCTTGATAATAACATAGCGCAATTTATGTAATTACCCCCAGTCAACAACTAAAACCTAGTAGATTAAATATACTGGATCAATTGCAGTCAATCAATCAAACTCGCAGTAATTCCAAATTTTCTAGTCACTGTGTAATAGAAATAAATTATTGATCTAGTATCTAAAATGACTACATTTTTAAAGATATAGGGCTAGTATTTGAAGTTTTGGCCAGCATCGCAATTCAATGCTATCAAGAGGGAAAGATAAAAGTAACATTTCTTAGCACGGCTAGAAATGACTATTAAGGTAACAAGTACCTTAACTTCCTATATAAATTGATAGATTGTCTATGCAAGCTGGTATGATGCTGTTTTCTTGGCTGAAGATGATTGAACGGTGTTTTATCTACACAAGTGTTCGAGGTACATCAGATAGATGGGTGTTAAGCGTTCCCATATCAATGACTAAAGGATTATTTTTAGGCGATCGCATGATAACTGGTCAGTATTTACACACACTATTAACTCAGACAGTAACACAATCGCCATCAAAGAGTAAATTAGCAAAAGATATTTTGCTAATTCCTGGTGATTTGCTCAAAACTTCCCCAGAGTCAGTCACTTAGTTGTGGCTACTTTCACCTAATTTCGGTTAAAAGTAATTAATTTATAGGAGCAAGATTTTTCTAGGTTTGCTCCGCTTCAACTCTGAGACTTTTTGTGGAACGCAACTCATGTCACGCATAAGCCCATATTCTCTTAAAGAACCTCCTGTAATTTTGGTGGCTGATGATGACACAACCATCCGAACTATGTTGCGTAAAGTAATGGAAAAAGAAGGCTATCGTGTCATTGAGGTGACAGACGGTAAGCAGTGCTTAGACGCTTATATGACCGTCAAACCAGATATAGTCTTGTTAGATGCTGTAATGCCTGTGATGGATGGTTTTACGTGCTGTAAACAACTACTACAAATTGCTAGAAATAATCTCATGTCCGCTTTAGCGAATCTAGATACTGATTCTGGATTAGGTAATACGGTGATATCAAAACTCTGGGAACGTACTCCCATATTAATGATTACCAGTTTGAATGATGAAGAGTCTGTAGATAGGGCTTTTGAAGCAGGAGCAACAGATTACATCACCAAGCCAATTCATTGGGCTGTGCTGCGTCAACGTCTACGCAGACTTTTACAACAAGCACAAGTCTATAAACAATTGGAAGCGGCAAACTTAGCTTTGCAGGAACTAGCTCATGTGGATGGTTTAACAGGCTTGGCTAATCGCCGTCGTTTTGATAACTATTTAAATACCCAATGGATTAATTTAGCACAATCCAAACTGCCTTTATCGCTGATTTTATGTGATATCGACTTTTTTAAATTTTACAATGATTTCTATGGGCATCCGGCTGGAGATGCTTGTTTACAAAAAGTTGGTCATGTTTTAAATCATAAAGCTGAGAAACATCGAGATTTGGTAGCTCGTTATGGCGGTGAAGAATTTGCGGTGATTATGCCCTATACTCATGCAGTCGGTGCAATTCATGTTGCTACCATGATGCAGGCTGGCGTTAGTGATTTACATATTGTCCATGAAAAATCTACTGTGAGTCAGTATCTAACTTTGAGTATGGGTGTAGCCACTATGGTACCCAGTTGGGAATGTTCCCCCTCAGATTTACTTGCCACAGCAGATAAGGCTCTTTACCAAGCCAAGGAGCAAGGGCGTAATCGGATTTGCTTATTGTCGGAAAGCTGAAATAATTCGTAATTCGTAACGATGCTCCCCCCCGCTACGCTAACGTAATTCGTAATTCGTTCCGCGTAGGCTTACACCTCGTCGGGAAAGTTTGTGCCTCAGTAAAAACAAAGAAGAATTTTTACCTTGTCTACCTTGTCTACCTTGTCTACCTTGTCTACCTTCCCAATTAAGATGGATAAACTGGTAAGGTAAAGTGAAACCATGCACCACCATAGGGGTTAGAGTCTACCCAAATTTGACCGTAATGCGCTCTGATGATTCGTTGGCATAAACAAAGACCTATACCGTAACCTTCAGTACCTTCATCTCGTTCTAAGCGATAGTGGTTTTCAAAAATGCGATCGCGGTTTTCTGGTGGGATACCAGGGCCAGTATCTCCTATGCTGAACTGAACTTTTTGGGTAGTGCGGTGTAAGCCAGCAACGCTAATTATGCCAGATTCTGGGGTATATTTGATGGCGTTATCCAATAAATTAATCAAGACTTGCCGGATGCGTTCAGGATCGGCATAAACATAGGGTAAATCTTGGGGAATGTCGGTTTCTATCTTTTGGGATTTGGTAATGTAGCGATCGCGTAATTCTTCTAATATATCCCAGCAGAGTTGACCGAGATTTGTTTTTTGGGGTGTGATGGGAAACTCTGTATCATGACCTCTACCAACCTGTAGCAGATCGGCGATCATTCTGTCAATAGTTTTAGTTTGATTGCGGGCTTGTTTTAATAAATGAGCAATTAAGGCTGGTTTGAGGCGTTGAAATTCACCAGTTTCTGAGTTGTAGTTAGATTGTAGTGTATCGATGGCGATCGCCGCAGCTGTTAAGGGATTGCGGAGGTCGTGGGCTAACATTCCAATTACGCGATCTTTAAACTGTAACTGTTCTACAAGTTTTTCTTTTTCTTGTTTGAGGTGAAATATTTCATCGGAAAGTCGAATTAGTTCCGCAGAAACTGCAACAGAGCGGATGGTTGATTTCGGTTGTGAGATGCGCCCATCCTCTACACGCTCTTGTAAGTCCTCTTGTAATTTGAGGTAAGTTTCTACAGCCGTTTGCCAACGAGGCCACCAGCTTTTCAGTTGGGAAATAATGTTACTACCCGCTAAAATCTGCCTAGGTTCTGGGTGAATTTTGATTAAGGCTGGTGTTGCGACTAACTTAAAGTGTTCTGCTAAATAAGGTTGTTGTCCCACATCGATAATTTGCAGTTCAAAATTATACTCAGCTTCTAATTCTTTTAAGTAAGCACGGATACGCAGCACCTGTTGTTTGGACTTTGGTCGTCCATCAATAAACAGTAGCAGCTGGAGTGGGGCTTCAGAATAGATCGGCTGATCCTGGGAAACTTGCATGTAATCGTGTTTCAGCACTGGTAACAACCTGGCGACGTTTTGCAGAAGTTAGATTAGACTGACAGGTGTCGATGGTCGTTCGTTTTTTTCAATTTAATATCTATTTTAGATTTTTCATACTCCCATCTGATCAGGGTTTTTGATATGAAATACATCTTTTTGAGCTTTTTGCTTCCAATTGGGCTAACTTGTGTAGACGGAAAGGTTTTTGCTGTGGCAGATCAACCTCCACTTCCTCTTAATGATACTCTGACTGTAGAATCAACAAATGAAAATTTTTATACTCAGGCTAGTCAGATCATACAGCAGCATCTCAATTTAATAACGCGAATTGAGCAGGCATTGGTGAATCCCGATCCTAATCGTATCCGCGCTGTCAGAGGACAGTTGATTCTCCATACTAAAATTACTGAAGGGTTTCTTCAGCGTCAACACTTGCGAGGGAAAACCTTGTGTAATTCCCCTCATGCTTCCCCTGTGTCTGGTAACTTCACTCAATCACAAGTACAAATTTATTGCTCTTTGTCTGCTGCTAATCAGGAATTGCTCAAACTTGCGTCAATATTGGATAGGAGTTTATCTCGTCGGGGTGAATTAGCTTTAGTGAGAAAATTACCCCTAGTGAGTGGTGAACGTCAATCAGATCCAGTATTATCAATTGCCCCTGTGCAGCATCCCCATCTTGACCAACCAGGAATACCCTTTGCAAGTAGGGAAAACAATCTAGCACAACCCTCTAGCACCTCGTCAAACTCTTTGAAATTACCAATTATTGGCAGAGTTGGTAAAACAGCCATAGCTAACTATCACCCACCGATACAACCTGCAATTGCTGCTCCAGAAACAGCATTGACAATTTTGGCTGATATCAAGGGCTTTCTAACTACAGCCCAAGTTAACTTTCCTGTTGGCTATCAGTTTACAGATGCCAAGGAAACTACTGCTATTCTTGACCGATTTAGTTACGGATTAGATCCCCAAGCCGCGCAAACCTACGCTCAGTTTTTGCAATTACCCCAGACAGGGATATTTCGGGTGTTACCTGCTTTAGCTTACGAGCGTCCCCTGAATCAGATGTGGAATCGTTTGCAACCTCAAGTGAGCCAACGTTATCCTTTTCCTGTTGTGGGTAATGCTAAAGGAAGTCTTAAACCTAGTTTAGCACTGAAATTAGTTGGCGATCGCTTTCAAATGCAGCATTCAGGAGTAGATTACAGTTTTATGGTGGATATAGGGGATATTCCCTTGGAGAAGTTAGATCACAAACTACAAGCCGTACCCTCATCCACACGGAAATTTTTTCTCAATTACCAACCACCCCAGGCGTTAGAAAGCTTGCAGGTGGAAAGACGCAGGTTTTTAACTGGTAAAGACCAAAACTGGAATCAGAGCCAAGTTATTTTAGCTAATGCTCCAGCTAAATTGCATCATACTTATTTAGTGCGATCGCTGCAATTTCAACTGCCAGAGATTGTCTTCAATGGTCAACTTATTCCGGCTGAAAAAAGACGCTACTTAGATGCACTACAACAAATTCAAAGTAGTGATATGATCATAGCCTTTCGTCCAGTGCGGCAGCGTTCTGATGGTAGTTATACCGTACTTTGGAGGGTTTTAGAGGAATTACCCGCACCACAAATTTTGGCTTTATAACAGATATCTTTTTTCTTCTGCTTTGATTGCAACTCAATTTTTAGAGATTGGTCAGCAACTAAAACCTCAAACGCCAATTCAATGAGGGCAGTATGCGCTAGGGTAGGAATTGACACGCGTTTGTGATTTCCTGTGCTTGTGTTTAAACGTCCAGCTTTATTTTTAACTTTGGCTGTTTTTCTCACTTCGTTAACAGCCTGTACGAATGCACCAACTGCCAAAAACCTGGAACAGTCTTTGGCAGCAGATCCTAGATTAAAAAATAACCCAGGAGTTTTAGGTCAATCTCCAGGCGGAGAAGCGAAATCTGGAGAAAATCAATCATCCGTGCAGTTACCTGGGGATTTTCCCCAAGATATCCCTATATATCCCAATGCCAAACTCGCAGAAATTACCCCTGCTAGTAGTACAGACAATAGGGTGTTGACTCGTTGGCTAAGTTCTGACCCGAGCAATGTTATTACTAGTTTTTACCGCAACGAGTTTCAGAAAAATAACTGGCAGATTCTACAACAACCTACAGATGATCTAGAAGGTAGTTTTGAAGCGCGTCGTAATGACTTGTTGGTGAAGGTGTCTATTCAACCTCAATCAGTGACGAATCCTGCACCCAATCAACCGCAAACCTCTACATTATTAAAGATCGAATACGTACCAAATAGTACAGCTACTTCAACTACTAATAATGTTACTCAACCGAGTGATTCCCAATTGAGCAGCCCAGTCCCAGGCAATTCTACTACACAACCAAGGGGGACATCATTCAGCGATTTAGATAAATTACCCCAGCAACTACAGCAATATATCCAAGACTTAGGAGCATTAGGGGTATTTGCTCCAGATGCTACTAACAATAAAACTAACTCTACTACCACCAATCAACAATTTCAACCCGGTAAAATTATCACTCGGCGAGAATATGCCCGTTGGCTACTGGCGGCTAACAATGCCATGTATGCCAATAATCCTGCCAAGCAAATTCGCCCAGCCTCAGAGACTGTACAACCAACCTTTAGTGATGTGTCGCCTCAAGATCCTGATTTTGCAGCAATTCAGGGATTAGCAGAGGCTGGTTTAATTCCTAGTTCTTTATCTGGTGATGCTACGGCGGTATTATTTCGCCCTGATGCACCACTCACACGAGAACAATTAGTTTTATGGAAAGTCCCCCTAGATACCCGCCAAGCTTTACCAACAGCTAATTTAGCAGCTGTTAAGGAAACTTGGGGTTTTCAGGATGCGGGTAAAATTGACCCCAAAGCTTTGAGAGCCGTTTTAGCTGATTTTCAGAATGGTGAACAATCCAATATCCGGCGAGTGTTGGGCTATACAACTTTGTTTCAACCGAAAAAACCAGTAACTCGTGCGGAAGCGGCGGCGGCGTTGTGGTATTTTGGCACTCCAGGGGATGGTATATCCGCTAGTGAGGCTTTAAAATTAACGCGATCGCCAAGTTAGGAATTTCTAAAGAAAAAAACATCCTATCGCTTTGTAGGCGCAAGCCTTCTGGTAGAGTATTTTGAATTTTGAATTTTGAATTGTTTATGTGGGCTAATGATCGCTTATTTGAAACTATAGCCGAATTGGTTATGCACCATTCTCCTAGCGGTGCAGAGGCGGAAATTAATCAACTTTTGATGCAGCGATTTACCGAGTTGGGTGTGGAAGTTTGGAGCGATCGCGCCGATAATATTATTGCGAAGATTCCCGGTAAAAATTCTGATAGAGCAGTAGCGATTACAGCCCACAAAGATGAAATTGGGGCAATAGTCAAAAATATCGGTGATGACGGTAGGGTAGAAGTCCGCAAGTTAGGCGGTGCTTTTCCTTGGGTTTACGGGGAAGGTGTGGTTGATTTACTAGGAGACAACGAAACTATTAGCGGTATTCTCAGTTTTGGTTCGCGTCATGTCTCCCACGAATCACCACAAAAAGTCCAGCAAGAAGACACAGCCGTAAAATGGGAAAATGCCTGGATTGAAACTAAACGCACTTCAGAGGAGTTAGAAGCGGCTGGGATTCGTCCGGGAACGAGAATGGTAATTGGGAAGCATCGTAAGCATCCCATTAGACTTAAGAATCACATTGCTAGCTACACCTTAGATAACAAAGCATCGGTAGCGATTTTATTGGCGTTAGCACAGCATTTAAAACAGCCATCTGTCGATGTTTATTTAGTTGCTTCCGCCAAAGAAGAAGTCGGGGCAATTGGGGCATTATTTTTTACTCAAAATCAGCGTTTAGATGCTTTGATTGCTTTAGAAATTTGTCCCTTATCTGAGGAATATCCGGTAAAAGATGGGGAAAATCCGGTGTTATTATCTCAGGATGCCTATGGGATATATGATGAAGGGCTAAATGGACAATTGCGCCAATGTGCCAAGCAATTAAATCTGCCTGTACAGCTCACAACCTTAAGCGGTTTTGGTAGTGATGCTTCTATAGCGATGAAATTTGGCCATGTGGCTCGTGCTGCGTGTTTGGCATTTCCTACCCAAAACACCCACGGATATGAAATCGCTCATTTGGGGGCAATTTCCAACTGTATTATTTTATTAAAAGCTTTTTGTGAAACTGAGTTTGAGTAACTATAATTATCTAGTTTTTCCTATATTTACTCCTTAAAACTATTAAATGCTTACCGTTACACCAGAAGAAATTAGCCAGTTTCGCAGTCAGTTGGCGGATAGTCCAGAAGCTTTAGCGGCCTTAGATGCGATACAAGAGTGTGAAGGAAATCTGGAAGCAGCAGCACAGTTAATTGCTGTTGAAACAACCGATACAGAAGTTAGCTTGAGAGCAGATTCAAATTATTTAGAGAAATTAGCCGAAAAACTCAGCAATATCATTTGTCAAGAAGAATTTGACGAGTTGATGACGGGAGTATTGACTGCGGCGATCGCCTATCTCGCCGCCAGTGGTAATATTCCTGTAGCCTTGGCAACTCCAGTAGTCATTTATGTTGCCAAAATTGGGAAAAAGCAGTTTTGTGAAACTTCCAAACCTGAATCTTAAATCAACGTGAGTTCGATGACCTCTCCCCAACCCCTCTCCGACGCGGAGAGGGGCTTAAATATCTTGTAAGCTGAACGAACAATTAAGGTTTTGAAGCCTCTCTCCTTGCTTCATTGTTCACTGATAACTGTTCACTGTTAAAGCCCTGTAGCTGTAAATCCCGCCCAGTAAAATGGTGCTGCAAAAGGGTGGGGTTCACGTTTGCAGGTTCTTCTTAATATTGCTCTTGCAACTGGACGCTTTTCTTTGGGAAGTTGAGCAAAAATCTCCTCTATTTGTGAATCATATTTAACTAATAGTGCTGCAAATTCTTCTGTGGTTAAATTTCGTAGCCATTGCTGTGCTTGATTGAGTGCTAGGGAGACGTTATTTATTATTTGCAGGTTTTCATAAAGTTTTATCATCAAAAATGCTGTAGATAAATCGTCAACTGTCCACAAACTACTGACTACAGCTTTACTACCAGCTAACAGAAAACCGCTAGGTAAACCAATATATTCATCACTGGTATTTTCATAATCAATCAATCCAGTTTCGCAAGCGGAAAGGGTGACGAGGCGACATTTTTCTAATTGCAGAGCGAAGATTTTATCTAACGTCAGACATTTTTCTAAATCGTGAGTTTCTCCGGCGCGCACGTTTAGATAACGTTCAGAGTTAGATTTTATTGCTGTGTCTTCGACTGCTGCATTGGCTAGAATCAAACCAGATTGACTAGCGTTTGTCAAGTTAAAATAACCGTGACAACTAAAATGGGCGCAGTGGTAAGTGTTTAACTCAGATTGATTAATTTGATTAATTGCTGTGAGTGTCGCGTCTGTTTTTTTCAGAATATTAGTGGTATCAAAATAACTTTGAATAACTTGTACTTCTAAATCTGTATAGTTTAAATCGCCTGTAGGATTTTGAATTGCAAACAGAGATTGAAAATCAGGACGTTTGCGCTGTTGTACCTGTTGCAGTAATTGACAGCTAGGTGCATAGCTCACACCATCAGGAAATAAATCCAGAAGACAACACGAACTTTCAGAATTTGTGGCCTGCTTTTTCACTGGGAGTGTATGAAGTGGGAATAAATGCAGGAATTGATGGGGAATTAGGATGAGTTGATTACAGTGCTTTGGTATTTGGGTTAATATCTCATCAATCTGGAGAATTGAGGCTAATTCTTGGAGTGATGCTCCTAAGTTATTAAGCCATTGGTCTTTTTGAAGATAGTAATTTCGTAAATATTGATTCCCCCAATTTTCTAAAGCTTTTAAATCTTCTGGTTGAGATTGCCAAACTGTTACATTCCCTGTTTTGGTGACAATAAACGCCAGAATTTTATCATTCAGAATATACCACTCAATGATGACTGTATTTTCATTCAACGTAGCTTGGAATGAATTAAAATCAAAACCATAACCAACAGGTAAATATTTGTTTTGTAATTCGTTACGCTGTTGTCGCAACTCTTGGAGACGTTTTGCTAAATCTTGGGGATTTTCAGCTTTACCATTTTGGATTTGATATTGTCCTACGGCTATTTCATCCCTGTAGTTTTCTAATTGAGTGAATACTTCGGGAGGAAAGATGTTTTTAGAGTCACGTTCAAGGATTTTTTCAACTAAATTGCGAGTTTTACTACGTTCAACATATTCAATTGCTTCGGTAATCTTATTTAATTGCAAGCAAACTTTTACCATGCAGCTATAAACTTTGTTAAAATTTTCCGCTTGTTTGCGTTTGCTTTCTTCACCAGATACTATTTCTTCTCGTAAAGATTCTATAGTAACAATGGCAGCCTCAAAAGTTTTGTATGCTAAGTCAAACTTGTTTGCGTCTTGGTAAGTTTTTCCCAGTGAGAACAATGTTTCTGCATGGTCTTGAGGTAAAGCTTCCCTAGTTCTGACAGTTAAAGCCGCAGTATATGCAGCGATCGCTTTTTCAAAATTTTCGGCTGGTTCTTCTGTGATTTTGACAGAGTAAACATTCCCCAGATTATTTTGCGTTATTGCCCAATCTTGGGGTGCAACCTCGCGGGTTCTCACTTCCAAAGCATTTTCATAAGCCTTAATAGCCTTAATAGCAAGTTCAGTATTTTCTGACGGATTTATCAGTATTTTTTTATAGTAAGCAGTACCTAAATGGTCTTGTGTTGCTGCCCATTGTTGGGGTAACGCCTCGCGGGTTCTAACTTTCAAAGCATTTCTGTAGGCTTTGATTGCTTGTTCGAGATTTTTTGTAGGGTCTTCCTTAATTCTGTAATGATAAGCAATTCCCAGATGATTTTGTATCATTGCCCAATTTTGGGGTGAAACTTCGCGCGTTAAAACTTTCAAAGCATCTGTGTAGTGATTGATTGCTTGCTCGAGATTCTCTGCTTTGTCTCCTAGTATTCTGTTAGAGTAAGCATTCCCCAAATTATTTTGCGTTATTGCCCATTGTTGAAGCAAATCCTCACGGTTAAAAAATTCCAAGGCATTTGTGTAGGCATTGATTGCTTGTTCGAGATTCTCTGCTTTGTCTCCTATTATTCTGTTAGAGTAAGCATTACCCAAATTATTTTGCGTTTCAGCCCATTGTTGAAGGAAAGTCTGACGAGTTCTAACTTCCAAAGCATATGTGCAGGCTTGGATTGCTCGTTCGAGATTTTCTGCTTTGTCTCCTATTATTCTGTCAATGTAGGCAAGTCCCAGATTATTTTGCGTCATTGCCCAATCAACAAGCAAAGCTTCCCTGGTTCTGACAGTTAAAGCCTCAGTAAAAGCAGCGATCGCCTTTTCGATATTTTCTGCTTTGTCTCCTTTGATTCTCTCCCTGTAGGCATTTGCGAGATTATTTTGCGTTGCTGCCCATTCAACAGGCAAAGCTTCCCTTGTTCTGACAGTTAAAGCCACTTCATAGCCGATAATAGCAATTTCCATCTTGTTGGCTTTGCTACCCAAGGGAAATTGCGCTACTAAATTGCTAAATTCAACAATAACTGCTGCTAAATATTCCGCCTCATCTGCTTTTGCTTCCCTCAGTATATTTGTCCCCCAACGGCGCAATATTTCTGCTAACACCCCGTCGAGTTTGTCTGTATTCTTTTCCAGCAAGGGGTAAACCACCTGGAGATTACCACTACTGTCTGCGGTTGCTTGTAGTACCTCCATCAAAAATTGGAAATATGCTTGTTTCTCCTCCTCACTGAGCGATTGCAAATCTACTTCATTATCTAGATTCATCGCTTCCCTTAGTTCCATTGCCAAATTTCGCAACCAATTCGCTGTCTTCTCATCCCCATGTTGGGAACACATCTGTGCTACTTCTTCTACCTTCTGCACTAAGCCAGCATCAAGTAATTCTTGGTGTGCGGCTAAAATCTTTGATTCTTCACCACTGGGGGCATCTAACAGACTGCCAATGAGGTTGAGATAGGCTTGCTGACGCTGTTCGTTCATGGGTAAGGGCGTGAGACGCAACATAATCAAGAGTAAAATACAACACCAACGCCCTCAATTCGAGAAAAGTGTAGAATTTCATCACAGGTGATGTGTTTCTGATGATGCAAGAATCTGATGAAAGAAAAAGTCTATGTAGAAACTTCAGTAATAAGTTATCTAACTTCTCGTCCTAGCCGAGATATTGTGATTGCAGGGCATCAACAAATTACCCAAGAATGGTGGCAAAATTATCGAAATAAATTTCTTCTAGTGGCTTCACAGCTAGTTATTCAAGAAGCCAGTGCTGGAGATTCTATTGCCTCTGAACAAAGATTAAAAATCTTAGAAACAATAGAATTATTAGAAACTAGAGAAGACGCACTAAGTTTAGCCCAAGCTTTTCTTGATTTTAAAATTATGCCGCAAAAAGCGGCTGAGGATGCTTTACATATTGCTATTGCTGTAACTAATGGTATCCATTATTTATTAACATGGAATTGTAAACATATTGCTAATGCTATAATTCGGAGAGAAATTGAACGCATTTGTCGCTCTCAAGGCTATGAACCAGTAATAATTTGTACCCCAGAAGAACTGATAGAAAGTTAAAAGTTATGTGGGAAGATCCAATTATCGAAGAAGTTTATCAAGCTAGACAAGCTCATTCAAATCAATTTAATAATGACTTACAAGCAATCTATCAAGATTTAAAAGCACAAGAAAGAAAGAGCAAGAGAAAATTTGTTTCTTATCTTCCAAAGTTATTGAAAGATGTTTCTTTGTTGCATAAAACTTAGAGGTTGTTTGAAAAGTTTTTGGCTGTGACTTTAAGTACATTCAGATCCCCCCTAACCCCCCTTAAAAAAGGGGGGAACAAGAATCAAAGTCCCCTTTTTAAGGGGGATTTAGGGGGATCAAACCACATTTTGCACATAGCACAAAGATGTGCATACACCATTTAGAGATAGCTATTGCAATTAACAATCGCATCTGCAACAAAGCGATCGCTGCTATATATCCCAATCCTCAATCAACAAGTTATTGTTTCGCGTTCTGCTTGTTGTCCTTGGGGATGGCGGAAAAATGACTCATCTTGGATACATCCGTAGAAATGAGGCTGGGGATATTCTGGAATTTTGCTTGTTTGCACAGGTTGAGTGTTGTTATTGTGAGTAGTCAGGCTTTGTGCTGAAAGTTGGATAATATAAAGTTTATCGTCTGGTGAAAGCTGAAGGAGTTGTTGTTCAAGTTCTGGGACAACCACGATCGCGCTGAGGTAGAGGATAATTTGATTTTACCTTTAACAGCAATTCATCTCACGCTCCCCTTCGAGTGAGACGTGAGATGAATTGCGCGTGAGTTGACGAAAGTTTCCCGAGCAATGCCGACAGGCAAGGGAGGGAAACATGGAGGAAACGAACAATTGAATGTCTTGACTCGCCGTCAGGGTTTATATTATCATGAACCCTGAAACACGGTAAAGGTCGATGCCCTTCGGGTTCGCCACGTTGGCGGGACGGAAACCGACACCGCCAAGTGGTCTGACCATGTATAGAGCAATTAAGTTGAGAATCTATCCTACTGACGAGCAAGAGTCTTATCTGGCTCAATGTTTTGGCAATACTAGATGGTTGTGGAATTATATGCTTAATCTCACAACTACAGAGTACAAAGAAACAGGAAAAGGACTTTCTAAGGTGGCAATGGACAAGTTGCTGCCTGGGTTAAAGAAAGAGTATGAATGGTTAGGACTTGCATACAGTCAAGTATTGCAACGAGTCACATTCAATCTTTCTAGTGCATTCGTTAATTTCTTTGAAGGACGTGCTAAATATCCCAACTTCAAGTCTAAACATGGCAAGCAATCGATTCAATATCCCCAAAACGTGAAGCTAATCCTACAGGATTCTGTGATTAAGTTTCCTGGTAATCTGGGGATAGTCAAAGCTGTATTTCACAAAGAACTATCAAATGCTAAGTTCACGACTGTAACTATATCTAAAAATGCAGATGGTAGATACTACGCTTCTATTTTATTTAATCAAGAGGATGCACCAGTAGTTGCAATCAATGAAGCTATTGGAGTTGACCTTGGCTTGAAAAACTTTGCTATAACTTCGGATGGCTCAAAATATGACCTACCTAAAAAGAGACTAGCAAAGTTAGAAAAAAATAGAAAGCGTAAGCAGAAAAAACTAGCAAGAAAGAAGGATAAAACGTCTAAAAAACGCCAAAAAGCTAAATACTTAGTGGCTAAAGTTTCTAGTAAAATCTCTAGAGTTAGAGAAGATTTTCTACACAAGCTATCTCGCAAAATAGCATACGAAAACAAAGTTATTTGTGTAGAAGACTTGGCAGTTAAAAACATGGTGAAAAATCCTAACTTGGCAAAAGCTATTAGTGACCAAGGATGGGGGATGTTTCTCACTATGTTGAAATACAAAGCTGAAAGATTTGGACATACCTATCAAGAAATCAATCGCTTCTTTCCTTCATCTCAGCTTTGTAGTGAGACTCTGCTACCAATCCCAATACTGCACAATGGTTATGATTCGTTAGGGATTAGGTTTGTAGATTGCCCACACTGCCAAAAGCAGCATGATAGGGACATTAACGCTGCGACCAACATAAAAAACGAAGGTTTGCGACTTTTGGTGTTAGGAACGAGCATCTCTGCCCAAGGAGGGAACGTAAGACCAAAGACTTCTGGACGTAAAAAATCCACCCAGTCTGAGGCAGTTCCCAATGATTTGGGAAGCCTACATCGTACCGCAAGGTCGATGTAGGTAGTTCACTTTCATAGCCAAGGACAAGGCAAAAGAAAAGGCGATCGCATTTATAGATTTAGCGTCAATGTTTCACTGACGTTTGTCAAACTGAGTTTGAGTAATTTTATTCAAAGCCGATGACGGGATTTGAACCCGTGGCCTGCTGATTACGAATCAGCTGCTCTACCACTGAGCCACATCGGCATACACGATTGAAGATTATAGCATGATTTACCTATGGTAGAACCAAATCCTAAAAACCGTCTGAACTCAGAAAAATATGCGCGCCTGAAAGCTGAAGCGGTATCACCCTATCGCGGCTTGCGACAATTTATTTATTTTGGTGTTGGTGCTTCTGGTTTTATCGGTGCATTTGTCTTCTTTTTTCAACTACTTGCCGGCAGAGATATTGAAACTGCTTTACCTAACTTTGCTCTCCAAGTAGGAATAGTAGCACTGATGATTTTTCTCTGGCGTTGGGAGCAACGCCGGCAACGTCGATAAATTGCGTAATACGGTTTCTTATTGAAGATATGCTTTATTCTGGACTGTAGAGACGTTGCATGCAACGTCTCTACATCATTATATTTGGTGCAACTTCATAGAGAATTGGTATAAGTAGGTACGCACAATAAAACCAAACTGTGTCAAGAAAAGTCAACAAGACTAAAACCATTTTTCCCCCTGCTCCCTGCTCCCTGCTCCCTGTCTTATCCCAACGACAATTTTTAACATCAACCTGCTTAAAACTGAGGCTGATTCAAAAAAAAATTAATTTGAACCACAAGGGGAGCAAAGCTAAACCCAGAGGGCGCAGAGAATTAGGTAATATTGCTTACAACTTGTAGAACATCAATAGGATACTTATTGAGTTATTTCTTCAGGATTTATTTTGTAATGGTTGATAATTTGATACATTTTGAAATATAAAGACAGAAAAAATAAAAAAAATATTAGGAAATCAAGAAAAATAAAAATTTCTGGCAGAATTATATTTGTTGAAACGGGGTCAGCGAATATAAAGACCCTGAATATAAACCCATAATATAAACTGGGGTCAAACCATTTAAAGACCCCAATCTTTAAAAAAACAACGTTGCCAGTGCCATATCAGTTTTTACTGATGATGACACTGGCAATTTTTAAATCAACTCTTATGGAACTCTAACTACGTAGGATGAGGGCAGTGGTTGAGCGCGTCCAGCGTTAACTAAAGCTTGATACACAAAGGCAGCAATTTCTGCCCTAGTGGCTTCCCGATTGGGATTCAGTTGGTTAACGTTGGGATAGTTAATGACTAATTGCCTGGCGGTTGCAGCCGCAACTGAACTACGTGCATAATTGGGGATCTGAGCAGCATCACTATAAATAGAAATGATATTCTGATTATCAGTTGTTAAGCCTAGTCCATTAGCTAGAGCTACTAAAGCTTGGACTCTAGGAATTTGTTGCTGCGGTTTGAAAGTACCATCAGGATAACCAGCTACAAATTCACTCTGGTATGCCGCTTGAATAGCACCGTAAGCCCAGAAATTACTACTGACATCTCTAAACTGAATTGCAGACCGTTTAACTGGTGGGGTTAAAGCTTTGGTGATGATGGTGGCGAATTGGGCGCGGGTGACAGGGTCATTGGGTTTAAATGTCCCATCAGGAAAGCCCGCAATAATATTTTGTGCCGCTAAGGCTTCTATATAACCTTTAGCCCAATAATTTGCAGCTACATCTCTAAACGCTGTCCCAGAACCGGGTGGTTCCACAGTAGCAGCCACAAAATCTACCTGACCAAAAATCTTTTTCTGGTCGATATCATTACCCACAGCCAAAATCCGATTTGTTCTGGTGGCGTTATTGACATCATAACGAGTGTTATTACGAATCAAATTACCACCAGGATTTTCGCTAGTCCCCAAGTCGGGTTGGGCAGAAATGGTAACTACAACACCATCCCGTTTATTGTTTTGAATGACATTCTTACGCAGGATGGGCTTGGCTGATTCTGAGATAAACAAACCGTCTTGATTTTCTACAATTTGGTTTTCTACTACCAAAGGTGTAGACGTACCCCCAATAGCTATACCAAAACCAGTGTCCTGAAATAAGTTATTGCGAATTTCACCTTGAGCAGATTTGGCTACAGAAACTCCATTACCTGTGTTCTGTAAAAAGATATTACCTTCAATTTTGGGGTTGCCTGTACCTGTGACGAAAACGCCGTCTCTGACGCTTTTAGTAAAGGTGTTGTTTTTGATAGTGGGATTAGTTGATTCTACCCAAACAGCCGTACCCCGTTGATTGGGGTTGGTAACAGTTAAACCGGCTATTGTTGTATTTTCACCAGCTAAAATTGTTATGTCTTGTCTAGCAAAGGTACGACTAGTATAGAAGCCGCCACCTGTAATTAATATTCCTTGCCCTCTAGTAGATTCATCACCCCGCAGTATTACCCCTGGGTTGACTATCAACGGAAATTTTTCTCCAGTTTCACTGTTATAATTTCCCGGTGCAAGTTGAATAATAGTACCTGCTTGCGCCTGACTCAGAGCGTAGGTAATGGTTTTGTATGGGCTGGCGGCTGTACTACCAGCACCGGCGGCATCTGTTCCCGTAGTGGGGTTGACATAAATTACAGGCGCAATTGTGGGAACTTGGGCTGTGAGATTAGGGTTAATTAGTTGTTGGTTAGCACTGACTTGGCTAGAAATGAGGGTGACTCCGTTAGTGGCTACTAACAAAGCGATGATTCCTGTGGAGAGGGTTTTTGCTGAATGTATATTTAATCCCTGATGTTTCATTTTTAGCTATGTGGAATGCTGAATGTGGGTTATTTGAATAGATGTTATGTAGCCGATATCTAGCTACAAAGCTTATGCAAAACTATAGCGGATGACTCAGGAATCAGCACCTAAGTTTCGCAAGAAAATACATAAATTATTGGTATTGAGGGTCAAAATCGGGTAAGAGATGGGTTACTATCCTCAACTTGCAGTGATACCAATTTTAAAAATGATTACTGCAAATGTCAGTACCCATCTGTTTCATTTTTTTTCTAAAATTGGTATGACACAGAGGCTATGCGGTTGATTGGTATAGATAATTGCTCTATCAGACGCGATAATCACGCCTCTACATGAGAATTTTGGACTTTATCCGTAATAAAAAATAAAAAAGGGATCTATTTATCTAGATCCCCTTTTCACTGCCTGCTATTGTTTCTGAAACTAGTTGGTATTTTTTTGTTAATAAGCTAATGTTTCTAAAGTTTCCCTTAAATATCGCTGCACCTGCTGTTCTAGGCGCAGTTCTTGTAGTTGAGTGTAGCTTTCTAGTTGCCAGCGTTGAAAACCAGAACTAGCTGCGATCGCTGATTGGAGATTTTGCCAAATTTCTGAATTACGAGCAAATTGAACTTTAGCCATATTCCCTTATTCCTCAGTTTTAACTTTAACAGTCAACTGGGGCAAGATTTTATTAACCCGCACCCCTAAAATCGTGAAATCCTGGTTAATCTTCTCTAAAGGTAACGGTTCTATAGCAGCAAATTCTGTGTCATTTGTGACTAAAACTCGTGCTACACTCACTGGAATCAGCAAAAATAAATTACTTGCCAAAAAAGTTAAGCCAGCCAACAATAATGCCACACTCCGCCATTGGGGTAAAAAACTAGCTATATTCGCCATCAGGGGAGTTGCTTGGTAGAGTTGCCACAACATAAAAATTGATATTGTTGCTGTCAGTAGTGCCAGCACCCGATTTAACTTTGTATTAATTAAACAGAGAATTTTTCTTTGCTGTTCAGTCAAATTTTCTGGTTTGAGAGCTACTCCCAAAATGGCAAATATATAGAAGGGTCGGCGTAACTGCATCCACAAAAGGGGCATAACACCAACTCCTGCGACTAGCAACAGTTCCACCCATACTGGTAATACTGGCTGACCTACTGACAAAAACAACAAGCACAGCAGTAAAAATACAGGTAGGGTGGCCAAGCCAGCAACATGAATCCACAAAATAGGTTCAGAACGAAATGAGCGCATAATTAAAGTCCTGAGTTGGCAGTTTTGAGTTCTGAGTGTTGATGTTCCAGTTGAGAGTTATCAGTTGAGAGAAATTCTGCAACTGTTTACTCCTGACTGTAATTCAGCACTCAGAACTGGTGACTCACCACTATCTTGTTAACGCTAAGGAACGACGTTTAGTAACCATTTGGTACGCGTCGATGATGTCACCTTCAGCCCAATCATGGAACTTGTCAATGCCTACACCACATTCATAGCCAGCATTAACTTCCCGTGCATCTTCTTTCATCCGTTTGAGGGAGTCTAGGACACCTTCATAGACTACTTTGTTGCCGCGACGTATCCGTACTTTACAGTTGCGGACGAGTTTACCAGATTGAACGTAACAACCAGCAACAGCACCGCGACCAACTGGGAAGACAGCCCGGACTTCGGTTTGGCCTAGGGGTTCTTCTACCAACTCTGGTTCTAACAGACCTTCTAAAGCACCTTGGATATCTTCCAATAGTTTGTAGATGATGTTGTATTCGCGCACATCTACACCGGCTTCATCGGCGGCTTGTCTTGCTCCACTGGCGTAGGTGGTATTGAAGCCAATAATAACTGCGCCACTGGCTGCGGCGAGGTCAATATCTGTTTGAGTGATTTCCCCGGCTGTCGCTAATAGCATCCGAATTTGGACTTCGTTTTGGGGGATTTGTTTGAGTGATCCCACAATTGCTTCTACAGAACCCTGTACGTCGGCTTTCAGGATTAGGTTGAGTTCTTTCAACTCGCCTTCTTGAGCTTGAGCCGATAGGGTGGTGAGGGTGACACGTCCTTGTAGTAGACGTGATAAGCGTTGTTTGTCGGCACGGTCTGAGGCGATCGCTCTAGCTTCTTTCTCGTTTGAGAATACCTCAAATTCATCACCTGCGGCGGGAACATCGCTTAAACCGAGTACCTCAACGGCAAAGGAAGGAGAAGCAATTTCTACTCGTTTACCGCGATCGTCAACCATAGCCCGGACTTTACCGAAGGCTGAACCAGCGACGAGCATATCTCCTACGTGGAGAGTTCCGTTTTGAATCAGTAGGGTAGCGACTGCACCTTTAGCTTTATCTAAATGCGCTTCGATGACAGTTCCCCTTGCTAAACGATCTGGGTTGGCAGATAGTTCTCCAACTTCTGCGACTAAGAGAATCATCTCTAGGAGTGTATCCAGGTTTTCTCCCTTAATAGCACTCACTGGCACCATGATTGTTTCACCGCCCCATTCTTCTGGTGTTAAACCATATTGGGTCAGTTCTTGCTTAACGCGATCGGGTTGCGCCCCTTCTTTATCAATTTTGTTGATGGCTACCACAATCGGTACTTCTGCTGCTTGAGCATGGCTAATCGCTTCTACTGTTTGCGGACGTACACCGTCATCAGCAGCCACTACTAAAACTGCTATATCTGTTACCCTAGCTCCTCTAGCCCGCATAGCGGTAAAGGCTTCGTGACCAGGTGTATCTAAGAAGACTATCTGGTGTGGCTGACCTTCATGTTCAATGTCTACGTGGTATGCACCGATATGTTGGGTAATCCCACCTGCTTCCCCTGCTGCTACCTTAGTTTTGCGAATTGAGTCAAGTAAGGTAGTTTTACCGTGGTCTACGTGACCCATAATTGTCACTACAGGTGGACGACGATGGAGATTTTCCAAGTCGCCGATATCAATCATTTCTGTGACTTTACGGGCTTCTGCTTCTGGTTCGGCGGTTTCAGTTTCTACCTCTAGTTCGTTACCAACTAAGGTAATGGTCGGGATATCCAGATTTTGGGTGATACTCACCGCCATGCCTTTCATGAACAAGATTTTGACAATCTCTGTGTCCGCTACCACTAAAGCTTCAGCTAGTTCTTGTACCGTCATCGGGCCTGTGACAACCAGTTTGGTAGGCCGCTCACGTTTGACCTCAACTTCTGGCTGACGACGATTTTGATCACGAGAGCCGAACTTTTTACTTCTGGTGTTGGGGCTACTAATTACAGCTGCACCAGAAGGCTGTGCAGGTCGGGCTGCTTTGGGTTTGGGAGGACGAGCAATGGAAAGGCTCACCTGAACGGTGGCTGGTATTTCTAATCCGTCTTCATCGAGTAAATCATCTTCTTCAAAATCATCTTCAACGATAGGCTTAACACGCTTACCTTTGATTCCGGCTTTACCGGGTTTTTCTTTAATTTCGTCAATGATTTCTTCTTCTTGCCACTTTTTCCCACCTTTATTTAGACGGGGTGGTGTGGGGCGTTTTAAATCCAGCAGTTCTGGTGTAACTCTATCATTAGGAGCTTCTGCACGGCTGGATACTCCCGCCATTTGTTTTGGCGGAGTTGCCACTGGCATTGCTGCCACTGCTTCTGACGGACGTGCGGGTCTACTAGGACGCTGCCCTTCCCCGCTTGGACTACTTGGTCGATGAGGGCGATTTTCCGATTTTCCTGGGGATGGAGTGGAACGGGGCTGTTTTTGTACTGGAGTTGGAGTTGTTTCTGCTTGTGTAGGTTTAGAAACTTTTGGTCTGGGTTGATCCCGATCCTCCTCTCCACGCCGTGGGCGTTCACGCTTGAGGATTGGTTTTTCTGAAGTACTCACCTGTTGAACCACGTCCAATTTTTCTGCTACAGGTCTAGCAGGGGGAGCTACCAGTTGTGGTTTTTGGGGTTTTTCTGGTTTGGTTCTAGATGGTATTACCTTTTCTGGTTTCTCAGCTGCAATTTTTTCAGGAGTCGCTGTTTTAGGGGCTGACTCTGTGGCTGGGGCAGCTGGTGGTTGAGAAGTTTCCGATTGATTGCGGGGAACAGGTCGAGTAGGAGCCGTCGGCTTCATGGGTGAGACTGGTGTAGCAAAGGGCTTTGGTGGTGCTGGAGAATTCACGTCGGATGAAGCAATTTGATGATTGTTAGCCACTGCGGCTTCGGGGGCATGAGAAGTAGGATTTTTCAATATTTTGGGTTTACGAATTTCCAAAATTTCTTGTTTGTGAGGTTGAGCAGGTTGGTTGCGCGACCCTGTGGGTGATGAATTGGGTTTATGAGATGATGTATGGAATTCTTTTTTGGGCGTTCCTTGGGTAGCTGGTAATTTTTCAGCTGCCGCCCTGATATTTTCTGCCTCTGTTTCTGAAATTGTACTGCTATGGCTTTTGACCGCGATGTTGAGCTGGTCGCAAATTGCTAATAGCTCTTTGTTATCCAAATTCAATTCCTTTGATAATTCGTAGATTCTAACTTTGCCGTTGTTCATCCACTCTTCCCCTTTAATTTACAGTTTTTTTGCGGATGGTTGCCTGGGAGTGTGACATCTCCATCCTTCGATTACTGTTTTTAGGTTGCCCTTGGTGTGTTTGCCGGTGCCTCCAATCAGGAAAGAGAGATGTGTCGGTTTAATTTTGGCATCGCCACCCTTTGGGGTGGTTATCCCACAACCATAAATTTTTTCTAAAGAAAAGATTTTTCTGGTTGCTGGTGATGCCGAACTGCGCCTGAACTCTACCAGGTTGCCATTCGGTGGTTTTTTGGTTTGTTGATTCTGAGTCTTCCACAACACAATTAAATAAAATTTGTTGGGAGTACTGCTTTGCTCTTCTTTATTTTGGGAGAGCCGTTTGCTAACTACACCCATTTACTATTTTGGCACTAAGCCCAACAATTGGAGAGGGTGTATGATACCCCTGATAATTGGGCTTTTGGCTAAATTCCCCTAGGAATGACAGACCACAGGACAATTCAGACCTAAATTTCTTTTTGGGGATTGTTTAGGGCTAGATGTTGCCACAATGTTTGGTACAGTGTTTCTGGTACTGATGCACGTAGCGATCGCCCTAGTTTATTTTTTTTCTGAGCCGCTTGCAAACAGCTTGGTTTTGGGCAAATATAGGCTGAACGCCCCATGCCCTGATTTAATTGTACCTTTCCCGAAGGGAAGACACGGACAATCCTCCAAAACTCTTCTTTTAAGCCTACTTGGCGACAACTAACACAACGCCGATAATTTGGTTTCATCGGGATTCTGAGAATTTAACAGAAATGTTGTTGGTAATCATTAAAGTTTGTCTAACCAAACTCCCTTCATACAAAGTTGCCTAATTTTTAAGTAATCATGAAGACTGATACTGAAATTAATCCTACCAGAACTTTTATTGCAGCTGATGAATCACTCTTCGTCATCGGTGTCAAACGGTTCATCCTCTAAATCTTCTACCATTGTTTCTATTTGATTTTCTTCATCCTCTTGTTCCTCGAACTCTGTGTCATCTTCCTCTGGTGTATATTGGGCGCGAGCCGCAGCAAATTTGGCATCTTCTCCGGCATGGTCATATTTAGCTTTATCTTTAATGTCGATTTTCCAGCCAGTTAACCGCGCTGCTAACCTGACATTCTGTCCTTCTTTACCTATGGCTAAACTTAGTTGATCTTCGGCTACTAAAACGTGAGTCTGCCGAGTTTCAGTATCCATCAAGCGGACTTCGTCTACCCGTGCTGGACTCAAAGCATTGGCGATGTATGTGGCTGGGTCTGGAGACCAACGAATTACGTCTATTTTCTCCCCGCGTAATTCATTCACTACTACCTGGATACGTGATCCCCTAGCACCAATGCAAGCCCCAACTGGGTCTACGTCTCGATCTAAGGTATCTACAGCTATTTTAGTCCTGGGGCCGACATATCGAGAGGGTGGATTGGCTTCTCTGGCTACAGCGACGATCCTCACTACTTCGTCTTCAATTTCTGGCACTTCGTTGGCAAATAAATAAACTACCAACCCAGCATCGGCACGAGATACAAGTAGTTGCGGCCCCCGTTGCTGACCTTGTGAGACTTTTTTGAGATACACCTTAAATGTAGCATTGGCACGATAGTTATCGTTGGGTAATTGCTCCCGCTTTGGTAGTTCGGCTTCTACCTCCGGTTGCCCAAAGGTACTGCTGACTGCCAAAATTACTGACTGACGCTCAAACCGCAGAACTCTGGCTTGCAGTACGGTGCTTTCTAAGTCTTGAAATTCTTCTTGCACCATTTGCCGTTGTTGATCTCGGAGCTTTTGCGCTAGCACTTGCTTGGTTTGCATCGCTGCCATCCGCCCAAATTCTCCTTGATCTGGGGTAACATCTAAAACTACAGAGTCTCCCAATTGCGCTTCGGGTGCTACTTGTTGCACTTCATCTAAGGATATTTGATGATCCGAATTATTGACGGCTTCTACAATAGTTTTTGTAGAAAGTACGCGAAACCCTTCTCCATCAATATCTAATTCAACTTCAAAATTATCAAAGTAATCTTCTTCAAACTGTTTACGTTCTAGGTTTTGCGCGCGGCGGTAACGTTCATAACCTTTAAGCAGGGCTTCTCTAATCGCTGATTGCACTGCCAAACGGGGCAAATTACGCTCACGACTAATACTTTCTATTAAATCTTTTAATCCTGGTAAACTAACCATTGACATAAGCAATCTCCTTTAAAAATTGGGGATTGGGGATTGGGGATTGGAAAAGAATAAAAATTAAGCATTAAAGAACTGGGATTAGAGCAAATTTGTACTCTAGTCCCTAGTCCCTAGTCCCCAGTCCCTAGTCCCTAGTCCTCTAGTCCCTAGTCCCTAGTTCCCTGTCCCTAGTCCCTCACTACTCAGTCATCGTGGCTCATCTAATTGCACCCTAGTGATGAGGGAGCGAGGTATTTGAATGACACGACCTTTTTGATTTAAGTAAACTTTTGTCTCATCGCGGCGGATAAGTTGACCATTCCATTCTTGTTGTCCTTCGTAGGATGGAGAAGTGGAGACAATTACAGGAAATCCTTTGAAGGAAATAAATTCCCTGTCTGTAACTAACTCCTGTGAAACTCCAGGACTAGAGACTTCCAAAACATAGGCATCTGGAATCATCTCCGTTGCATCTAAAGCAGTTTCTAGCGCACGGCTCATTTTTTCACAATCATTTAAGCCAGTATCTTGCAGGGGATTACGGATATCTACCCGCAAGACTGGTGGACTTTGGTTAGTGTGAAAGACTATGCCAACAATTTCCAGTCCCAGTTGTTCTGCTACTGGTACTGCTAACTCTGTAATCTGTGGAACTAGAGGATGAGCCATGTCCGAAACCAATAAAAAAAGTGGGCATTAACCCACTTCCTGCGATAAGGATATCTTCCAAGAAGTCTTGTGACGAACCTTGATTGGTTCGCCTCTCATTTGAGTGTAGCGCATTTCTTGAATAGTCAATAGTGATTGGGCATGGGGCTAATCAATTCAAAATTCAAAATTCAAAATACCCTGCGGGTACTCTGCGAGAACGCCTTTGGCGAACGCGTAGCGTCTCGAAGAGAAGGCTTGCGCCTACAAAATTGAAGAGTTTTACTCCCCCTGCTCCCTTATCTCCCTTGTCTCCCTTGTCTCCCTTGTCTCCCTTGTCTCGCTTGTCTCGCTTGTCTCGCTTGTCTCCCTTGCCTTCCTCCCCCTGCTCCCCTGCCCTCTGCTCCCCTGCTTCTACTATCTAATACCTAATCTTTGGGAGAGTGGTTTGCTTGACGACTGGCTGAATAGGTGGTTGGGTTTTGAGTTTTTGGGTTTGTTCTAGGATTTGGTCGATATCTTCTTGAGATAAACGCTGGACGTAGTTGAGTTTGACTTCTTCTAGGAAATCTACAAGTAAGCTTTGGATTTGAGTAATGACTTGCTGTTTCTGGATTTCAGTACCTAGGGCTTGGCTGAAGCGTTCTATGAGTTGATTGGTGAGTTTCGCGCCTACAGGATCTTCTACCGCGCCGACTAATGCTTTATAGAGATTGGTTGTAAGTTGAGTGGCTAGTTGTTCGCTCAGTTGGGTTTGGATCTTGCTGACTCCAGGAACTAGTTGCAGGTTACGGGAAAGGGGGATTTGATGAAGTACTGTGTCGATGTTGTGGACTAAAATGGCTGTGAGTTCTGGTTGAATTTTTGGTAATACTTGATAAACAATTGTTTGTACTAAAAGACCTGCGATCGCTTCAATTTCATTGATATCATTTATATCTATATAAGGGCGTAAGTTATCTTTCTGTAATAGCCAACGGACAATCTCACCCTGCTGAATAGAAAGCTGCATCTGGTTGATGACTCGAATCACTACAACTTCTGTGATTTCTTCGGCGAAGTTAGCGACTACTGTTTGGTGTAATTGTCGATTGAATGGTTGAAGATTTATTAGTTTTGCTTGATCTAAACGTATGGTGACAGGAATAATTCGCAACCATCGCCAGAAGGGGATCAACAGAAAAATATCATACCATCGCCACAAGATAGCATTAAACCAACTAAAAATAGGATGGCGACGCTTGATATAAAATGCACGCATCGCCAATTCTAGAGTAAATAAAATTACAAAAGGTAAATCAATTAGCCAAAATAAATCAACAAATTCACCACTTTCATCAATTTGACGATAGTAGTTAGTGGCAATTAAAGGGCGAATTTGTTCATTAAAGAAAAGCATTTCCTTTTGCCAACCATTTTGAGATAAGTATGGCTGACTCCAAAAGGTATCAAATGATTGTTTTGCTGATTCTTTACCGATGCGATCGCGCATTCGGTTTTTGATTTTTTCTAATGTACCACTTTTGTTAGCACCGGCGAATGGATTATTATCAATCATCTCGCTGCTTAAACGGCTCAATTCGTCTAATTTAGCTTTGGCCTGTGGTGATCTTAAGCCGGTTTGACTGACTTGTGCTTCTAGTGCGCTGACTGTGGTTAGATAATTTTTTGTTTCTCTGTGAGGTTCAATACCTTTAATTGGGTCATATATCCGAGTAAGTTCGGGAAAATTACGTAAGTATAAATTCCTCCAGGGTACATAAGTTAAATTAAACAAAACTAAGCAGAGGTTAAGTGTGGCAACAGCTGCCATCAATCGTTCAAAATATAAATTTTGCTTTCTTGATGTTTTTTTATTCGACATTTTTGGTTAGTTATCAATTATCAGGGGTATGGTGTGGTGTAACAACGCACCAAGGTATTTCCCAAGCTTGATTGTTCCGCCAACACCCAACTAAAGAACAGTTTATAAGGTTGGCAGTAGGAAGCAAGAATTATCTTGAACTGTAAGTGAATTTATTTCTGGAGATAGAAGACAAAAATAATTCTTGATATTAAGTGATAAATTTTATCCAGTCTGATTGTGTTAATTAAAAAAGATGAATTTTTCCGAAAAAAGTATAAAGGATTTTAAGATTTTTCTGTTAACGTTTATAATGCTGATTTAATTTAAAGGAGTGAGAAATATGTGGTGTGGTTTCGGAAAATCAAGCATGATCATCGGTGCTGCTTGTTTGGTTACTGCTAGTGTAGTAATTTCTAATACAACTTTTGCAGCTCGTCAACGTAACTATACACCGCAAGAGTTTCGTTCTGTATTGCGGGGTCTAGGCTACAACGTGAAAGTGACAAATACTCCCCTCACTGATGAGGAAACGAAAAAAGCAATCAGTGAATTTCAAAGAGGTTATAAGCTGACTGTTGATGGTATAGCCGGGCCAAAAACTCAAGATTTTGCTGCTACTATCATGCAAATTTTGCAAGGGAATTTAAATGCTGTACTCAAGCCTAAATCACCCTTACCCCGTGATCAATTTTATAGCGATCGCACAGAAGCTTTAGTTAAAGAGTACCAGAAAAAAAATCAACTACAAGAAACTGGTATAGCTAACTTGGCACTCCGCCAAAAGCTAGACCAAGAGGCGAAAAAAATTATTAATCAGCAAACCAAGCCATCGCCATCCCCAACAGCGTCACCATCCCCAACAGCATCACCATCCCCAACAGCATCGCCATCCCCAACAGCATCGCCATCCCCAACAGCATCGCCATCCCCAACAGCGTCACCATCCCCGACAGCTACGCCATCCCCAACAGCGTCACCAACTCCAACAGCGTCACCAACTCCAACAGCGTCACCATCGCCAACAGCGTCACCATCCCCAACAGCGTCACCAACTCCAACAGTGTCACCATCCCCAACAGCAACACCATCCCCAACAGCAACACCCTAAGCGTCAGGTTTTCTGATTTGGTTCTTCCATCGGTCTACCTTTAGGTGTTGGCAGAATTGGACGACGGTCATCATAAGGCATGGGAATGTACTGCACAGTAGGTCTTCCGCCTTGTGGTTGTGGATACAAATCCATCAATTCATATATAGAACGGGGCAGTCCGACATTTACGGGTAGCCCCATTTCTGTAGCTTCTTCCACGGTGATGGGGTAGTCGTGGGTAACACGTCCAGTTGTTAAAGCTTCAATTATTGGTTCGATATCTTCCAGCCTAACTTTTTGTTTGGGTATATTATCTTTGAGCAGAGTCCGCACAAAGCGTTGTACTTGGTGAATAGCTTTGTTTGCTAGGTCTGCCATAATTAGGGTTTGGTCGTCAATCTCACTAATAGGTTTATCTGCAATTACTTTGAGGATACTGGCGGCTGGGTAGTTACCAAGTTGGGGATCAACAGGCCCTAAGACAGCATTGGCATCCATGACAATTTCATCGGCGGCAAGAGCTAACATTGTGCCGCCACTCATGGCATAGTGAGGCACAAAAACACTGACTTTTGATGGATGACGAATTAATGCTCTAGCGATTTGTTCGGTAGCTAATACTAAACCGCCAGGAGTGTGGAGAATTAAATCTATGGGAACATCAGGCGGCGTGAGACGAATTGCCCGCAGGATTTGTTCTGAGTCTTCAATGGTGATATAGCGAGATAGGGGAATACCTAGTAAACTGATGGACTCTTGACGATGTATTAATAAAATTACACGGCTTTTGCGTTCTTGTTGAAATTCTTGGAGGGCGCGAAAACGCCGATACTCCATTTGGCGTTTCTGCCAAATGGGTTGTAAGGAAGACAGCAGCAAGAAAATCCAGAATAAATCCCCAATACCGAATCCCATAGGTTAGTTCAAAATTAAATGATGTAGCTATAATTTTGACAAGTTTTGAGCAAACCCAATTCTATCTGGGGGTTTAACTAGGTCGGTGTAAATAATTATTGTGGGGATAAACCAGAGAGAGGTCTGCTTCCCCTACACTCCTACTCTCAGTAAAGGTTGGACTATTGGATTGAGTACCGTACCTTGACGACGCATTTCCCAAGCTAGGGTAGTTTGGACAATTACATCCAAGTCATTATATTGAGGTTGCCATCCTAATACTTGACGGATTTTTTTGGCGCAGGTGATGACACAAGCAGGATCTCCAGGGCGACGACCTGTTTCGATGACTGGGAAATCTACCCCAGAAATGGCTTTGACTCGTTCGATGACTTGGCGCACACTATACCCTTGTCCATAACCGCAATTGAGAATTTGGCTCTCATGACCTGCTTCTAGGTAGCGTAAAGCGTCTAAATGGGCTGATGCTAGGTCTTCAACGTGAAGATAATCTCTAATAGCTGTGCCATCTGGGGTGGGAAAATCTGTACCAAAAATTCTGATACCTGGTTGGCGTTTGAGTGCGGCATTACAGGCGACTCCGATTAAATGAGAGACATCGTGGGACATTTGCCCTAGTCTGCCTCCTGGTTCTGCGCCCGCGATATTAAAATAGCGTAAAATTACGTACCGCAGAGATGAGGCTGTGGCGTAGTCTCGAATTAGCCATTCGCAGGAAAGTTTTGAGCGTCCGTAGGGGTTAATGGGTTCGGTGGGTGTAGACTCGGTGACAGGATTGGTTGCAGGTTGTCCATAGACAGCTGCTGTACTGGAAAAGATGATTTGGTCAACCCCCATATCACTACAACAACGCAGCAAGTTGAGGGTGTTACGTGTGTTGTTGGCGTAATATTCTAGCGGATAAGCGACAGATTCCGGGACGTTGAGACTAGCGGCAAAGTGTAAGACGGCGGTAAATTTATGTTGCAAAAATACTTGATAAAGAGTGTCTGAATCAGCTAAATCGCCAACGATTAATTCACCGTGGAGGACTGCTTGGGGTAAGCCTGTCGAACAATTGTCATACACTACGACATCATAGCCAGCCGCACCCAATTGCCGGACTACGTGAGAACCAATATATCCTGCTCCACCTGTGACCAAAACTTTCTTTTTCATCTGCCCTTACCTAATAAGATGACCCGGATGGTTTTGAAGGCGATCGCTAAATCTAAAAATGGTGAATAATTCTTGATGTAGTAGAGGTCGTAAGCTAACTTTTCGTAAGCGTCCTCTACTGATGCGCCATAGGGATACATCACTTGCGCCCAACCAGTAATTCCCGGTTTGACAAAATAACGCAAATCATAGTAAGGAATTTCTTGGCGTAGTTTGACATCAAATTCTGGTCGTTCTGGACGCGGCCCTATGAGGCTCATTTCCCCTGCTAAAACGTTGAAAATCTGTGGTAGTTCATCAATTCTCAATAAACGTAGCCAACGTCCGACTCTAGTAATACGGGGATCATGTTCATGCGCCCACTGCACCCCCCGTTTTTCGGCATCTTGGTACATAGACCGAAATTTGTAAACCCGAAAGGTTTTTCTTTGTAGACCTGTTCTGATTTGACTGTAGAAAATAGGGCCGGGGCTATCTAATTTAATAGCTATGGCTGTTACTAACATCAGGGGTAACAAACCCACAAATAACAGCGATGCCAAAATGATGTCGGTGACGCGCTTGATTTTTTGGCTAATGCTGCTAGAGGTGAGGTGATATCCCGCACTAAATACTAGCCAGTTATCTTGGAGTAAAGACGAGGGGATTTTGTACCAGAGGCTTTCACAAATATCAGGAATACCATAGATGGGGACACCAGCCTGACGCAACTGCATCAACTGCTCTCTGTGGATATCTGATAATTGTATTGGAGTAGCTACTATAACCCCTGACCACGGTTGCTGAGTCCACTGGGGTAAGTCGTCAAAACTAGTAACACAAATGCGATGATTATTGGCTAATTCATGGGTGTTTTGGTTGGTGGTGGCTAAGATTACTAGCCGACCCCATGAGTTGTATTTGAGAAAACTTTTACCAAATTCAATCGCTTGTTTATTCGCACCTAAAATTAACCATCGGCGATTTTGAGCTTGCGATCGCGCCCATTTTGCTGCCCATATTCTTAAGCATACTGTCCAGATAGTCAATATACCCAGACTAGGAAGCAAAATCTGCCATTTCCATAGAGCTAGCTTTTCTGCACTCTCAATCATATGCAGAATGGCAAAAAAGATGCAGCCAACAAGCATATTGCTAATTAAAATCCGAGCCGGAGCGCGTAACCCAGAAATTTGCCTATCTGGATGGTAGGTATCTGCTAAATATAACCCCGCCATCACTAGCAAACAAAATAAGGAATTAACTAAGGCATCAAAACTATTGAGATATTGATCCCAATTTATCGAGAAACTTACAAATAAGCTCAACACTAAACCCACAATATCCCCTAGTAGTAGCGATATGCAGAGGATGTTGTGGGTGTGATGTAACTTACTTCCTTGATTGCTAACACTAAGAGTAATGTGCATCTGTATGATTTCTAAATATTAACAATGGCAAACTAGACATCGCCAAAGGGGATGCCAGTCATAGCGACTTGCAAAAAAATGATAATTACAGGTAAAAACTGTTGTTAGATGATAATTTTGTCAACAGCCTCAGAATCTAGAAATCCGATTTGATTTGTGAAAAATTTCAGTATATGTAGGGGAGGCAAATTGCAGTGTGGATTTTCCTCCTGTAATATTGCCGTTGTATTAGGCGTAAGTCGTAACGCACCAAAACCTTCGTAATAGGTGCGTTACGCTGTCGCTAACACACCCTACTGGACTGACTACATATCTGTTCAAAAATCAAGTAGGAATCCTATAGTAGTGAAATTCATACAGTAGATTTCAATTTAGTAAACGTAGATAACTATCTACGGTATACACCCAAGTTTATTAGTTCTATAGCTTTATTTTTTATTACTGAT
Source organism: Aliinostoc maniaoense (assembly GCF_058172895.1). Taxonomy (NCBI): domain Bacteria; kingdom Bacillati; phylum Cyanobacteriota; class Cyanophyceae; order Nostocales; family Nodulariaceae; genus Aliinostoc; species Aliinostoc maniaoense. The sequence goes on from NZ_CP187952.1 coordinate 2,840,962, forward strand.
TGCTGCCACTTAGCTATGTGGAGATTACTTAAATATTTAGCTATAGCAAAAAATTATCCTCAATTGACAATTCAGGGAATTTATTCTGATACCATTTCTTGATGTAGCTTGCCTGGCGTAGCCATAGATGCACTTTATTCTTTACTGTAGAGACGTTGCATGCAACGTCTCTACATCATTTATTCGGGGCAACTTCATAGAGAATTGGTATGAGGCGGGACAGATACCATCAAACCACATTTGTCTCCACACATTTTTAAACGTAAAGAATTGATACTCTGTTGAAAATATAGTGAAATTACGTAGGATTTCCAAGACAAAAAGCTTCATAATGCCTTATTAAAAGTACATCAATATTAGGGTTTGCATCTAGTAACAAATTGAATAATATCAATTGGATTTAAGATTACACATCATTCATCATAATTGTGTGTAGCCTGATCACTGATTGGTGTGTCACGAAAACTGATGGCTGTATAAATAAATTTATTAGGTGTATTATGCCTTCTGATCAAGAAGAACAAGATTTTATTAATTTTCAACAGTATTGGTTAACTGTCAAAAAACGTTGGCTGTTGATAGCCCTAATTATCGCCTCTGTATTTGGCTTGACGGGGTTGCTAACCTTCAGCAAAAAACCAATGTATGAAGCACAGGGTAAACTACTTTTTAATAAACAAAGTGGTGTTTCTTCTCTTACAGGTATTAGTGAACAGGTGGGACAACTCAGTGGAGTGACAAATCTTTCTAACCCCCTGGAAACAGAAGCTGAGGTGATTCGTTCTAATACTATTTCTCAGAAGACTATTGATAATCTAAATCTGACCGACGGGGAAGGCAACCCCTTGGAATTGGATGCTTTTCTTAGTCGGTTGACGGTGAAAAGTGTGCGGGGAACTGATATTTTGCAGATTTCTTACCGCAGTACAAATTCTCAAGAAGCAGCTAAGGTCATCAATTCATTGATGAGTGCTTATCTAGAAAATAATATTCTAGTTAACCGTTCTGAAGCTAGGGCAGCGCGGGAATTTTTAGATAAGCAGCTACCTATAGTAGAAGCTAAAGTCACGGAATCAGAATTGGCTTTGCGTTTGTTTAAAGAACAATACAAGGTTGTTTCTTTAGAGGAAGAAGCCAAGGAAGGGGTAAAAGGGTTAAATCAATTATCCAACGAAATTACCCGGCTTCAGGCGCAACTAGCGGATGCAAGAAGCCGTTCTAATGCTTTGCAACAGCAATTGGCTTTAACGACAAAGCAGGCTGTAGCACTGAGTAAGTTGAGTCAGTCAAATGCTGTGCAGCAGGTGTTAACAGAATATCGCAAAGTACAAGACCAGTTAGCAGTGGAGCGATCGCGCTATACTGACGAGCATCCTGTAATTATCAATTTATTAGAAAAAGAACAAGCTCTCAGAGAGCATTTGGAACGGCGAGTTTCCCAAACTGCTGGTGTGAATGAGTCTATAGAAGAAGAGAATTTACAAGTTGGACAACTGCAACAAACTCTAACTGCTGATTTAGTACAGACAGAGGTACAACGCCTGGGACTGGAAAATCAAGTTGGTGTTTTGATGAAGGCTTTTCTGCGTTATCAAGCACGGATGAGAAGTTTGCCCAAACTAGAACAAACACAGTTACGTTTAGAAAGGCAGTTACAAGTAGCACGCACAAGCTACGAGCAAATGCTGAAACGCTTGCAAGATGTGCAGGTAGTGGAAAACCAGAATGTGGGTAATGCTAGGGTGATTTCTGAAGCGTTGATGCCTAAGAAACCGATTTCTCCGCGTATCGCTTTGAATTTAGCTCTGGGAGGATTTTTAGGTATTTTCGCAGCTTTGGGAATTGCCTTATTACTAGAATCTGTAGACAAGTCTGTCAAAACCGCAGAAGAAGCCAAACGCTTACTCAATTATCCCTTATTGGGTACAATTCCGATTTTTGACCAAAAAGCGAGATTGGCTCATGGTGAAAAACCAACGGAGTTACCTGTACTGAATAACCCCTATTCCTCTGTGAATGCAGCTTTTGAGATGCTGCAAATTAACTTGGGTTTCACCCTCTCTGATAAAGAATTGAAGGTAATTGTTGTCAGTAGTTCTGTGATGGGTGAGGGTAAATCTTTTATTGCAGCTAACTTAGCAGTAGCTACCGCCCAAATGGGTAAGCGGGTGCTATTAATTGATGCAGATATGCGTCGTCCCCATCAACATGAAGTTTGGGAAACACCCAATATGATGGGTTTGAGTAATGTGTTGGTGGGACAGGCAGAGTTTGCTAAAACTGCTAAGGAAGTAGTGATTAATCTAGATTTATTGACGGCTGGGACAATTCCACCCAACCCAGTAGTATTGCTAGATTCTCAACGTATGGCTAGTTTAATTGCCCAAGTGAGAGAAGAGTATGATTGCATCATTATAGATACGCCACCGTTGAGTATGTTAGCTGATGCCATGATAGTTGGTAATTTGGCTGATGGTATCTTGTTAGTGGCTAGACCTGGTGTAGTCAATTCTGAGGCAGCTAAGGCTACAAAAGCTCTGCTAGAGCATTCACGAGTACCAGTGTTAGGTATGGTGGTGAATGGTGTTGAGATTGACCGTTATCGTCACAATTACTACGATTACTACTACTCTGATTCTGGAGAAAAGCATTATCGCAAGCAAGATAAGATTAAGTCTGGCTTGAGTAAGATTACTGGTCTGCGATTGCTGTGATTGGTTTGGATTTCAGTATTATCTCTGAGGTGATTGAGTATTTAGATTGTGTAAAGTCATGGGCATTATATAAAGTGCAAATATCTTCAGTAGCAATTTCCAGCAGGAAATAGAATAACTACTGATAAAGCACCTAGAATCAACATGAAAACAAAAGATTTGCGACTCTTTCATGCAGGTAAGAATACTTCAGAACAATCTAAAAAAAATTCTACAAGGCTTGCAGTCCTTGTTACCCATCCCTTGCAGTATTTTGCCCCAGCATTCCTAGAATTAGCGCAAAAACCAGATTTACAATTGAATGGTTGGATATTCTATTACAATCATGGATTTTTAATAGAATATCCAAAATTTGTTATATACTTCAAAATGTTTACATTCAATTATTTCTGTCGGTAATGAATTTTAAAATATTAATTATTGGTAATACTTCAGAAAGATATCAATTAGGTTCTATATTAGCTAGAGCATCTCAAGATTTAGATATATTATTATTTACCAGTGATACAAATTGGAATTACTATGCTCCATCCATGAAACATTTATGGGGTAGAGTATTCTTCAAAATATCAGGAAAGCGTCCTTTAGAATGGTGGTCTTTCAATAAAAAAATTGTTGGTTTGATCAAGGAGTTCAATCCACACTTAATTCTAGTAACAGGAATTTTTCCTTTAAAATCTGAAGTTTTTGATATTTCTGGTCAAATAGGTGCAAAGACTGTTAATTATTTAACTGATTATCCTTGGAATAAATACCATCGTAGCGAGATTTTCTTATCAAACCTTCAAAGATATGACTTAGTTATAAGTACCAAAACAAAAATTTTGCCAGAATTAAATAAACATCAAGTTAAGAAGGTAAGATTTCTACCATTTGCGTATGATCCCTTTCTTTGTTATCAACCAAAAAATATCTCCCAATCAGATCAAGAATCATTCAGAGCAGATATTTCTTTCATTGGCATGGGTGATAGTGAACGTGTTCCTTTCCTGGATGCTATATCCTCATTAAAAGGATTGGAGGAATTGAATTTCAAAATTTATGGCTATGATTGGAATAACATAAACTTAAAAACATGGCAAAAACTACCGGCAGTTTTTGAACATGAGTTTCGGTTAGCCATTCATTGTTCTAAGTTGTCACTCGGTATTGTTAGAAAACGTAATCAAGATGAGTCAACAATGAGAACATTTGAAATAGCTGCTTGTGGCGGTTGTGGAATTTACGAAGATACTCAAGAACACAGAAAAATCTTAGCAGGATATCCTGACTATGGTTTTTTTAGTTCGCCAGAAGATTTAGCAAATAAATGTAAATGGTTATTAGAAAATCCTATAGAAAGAGAACAAATGAGAAAACTGGGGATGCAAATTATCGTCAAAGATACAAATACATATACAAATCGATTAAAAACTATATTAGAGCTATGTTGTGATTAGTTATTATGGAAAATTACTACAATCTATCTTGGTTAGAACAAGATAAATTACATCAAACAAGCATACTTAAGAGGTTATTTTATTTTTTTACTCGCCCTTTATTATCTATCTATGCCAGTCAATTTTTATCTCCGCAGACTTTCAAGAGCCTGCAACCTTCTCTTGTACTTCCAGGACGAGGAATGCCTTTAGAAGCTCGTCGTCTTTGGGGATCAAAACTTTGTCAAATTAAAGAAGCAACTATTCTTGTTCAAGGAACTGGAACTGGTTGGGATGTAATTTCATGGGCTAGATTAAAACCTAAGAAAATCATTGCAACTGATTTATTTGAATTTCAAAATTATTGGGTAGAAATTTCAGATTATTGTAAGCGTTTATTCAATGTTGATGTTGAGTTTCATCAATGTGCTTTAGAAGATCATTCTTTTCTCAAAAATGAATCAATTGATTTATGTGCATCTGACGCAGTTTTTGAACATTGTCAAGATTTAAAATCAGTTCTTAAAGAATCATTTCGTGTTTTAAAACCAGGGGGAAGTCTGTATGCTAGCTACGGGCCTCTGTGGTTTTGTGCTGGCGGTGATCATTTTTCTGGACGGGGAGGGCTAAAAAATTCTTTTAACCATTTATTATTAAATGCTGAAGAGTATATGAAATACTTTCGAGATTTCTTAGAACCTAATGAAGATTTTCAAAGTGGTGGGCGTTATGTTGAGCTAGGGTTGTTTTCACGTTTAAGCACTAAAGAATACTATCATTTTTTTCAGGAAGTAGGGTTTCAAATTAAAGGTCTAATTCTTGAATTAAATCCTAGGTCTTTAGTATTTAAACATGAATTTCCTGAACTTTTTCAGCAATTACAGCAAAAGTATATTCATAAGTGTGAACCGGATGATTTTTTACTTAGTGCTAATTTAGTACGATTAACGAAACCTATTTCTCATTGAAAATATTTTGAAATAAATAACAATCAACAAATACATTACATGACATATCGTCAGCGTTTATATAATACGTATGTTTCAGGAAATAAGCAGTTTCTACGTGATTTGCTTCCGAATCCTAAACAGCAGGATGTTCGTAATATAATTAACCTTCGTTTAGCTTGTAGTCATTGGTTAAAGAAAGTTCCAGTAACAGGCAAAGTGTTGGATGTGGCTTGTGGTGCAGGTAACATTTTAAATCTATTGCAATCTGAAGGCTTTATTAATTTGCATGGTGTAGATATAAGTCAGGAGCAAGTTAACATTGCTCGTGAAAAATTTCCACAAGTTATTTGCGCTGATGCAATTAAATATTTACTGCAACACCCGAACGAATTTGATTTGATAACTGCGTTTGATATACTAGAACATTTCAATAAAGAAGAAGCTTTTAAATTTCTAGAAGCTATTCACTCTGCACTGATTCCCGGAGGTAGTTTAATATTGCAGTTACCTAATGGTGACTCACCATTTGCTGGTGGTACGGTTTATGGTGACTTAACCCATGAGGTAACTTATACATCTGTCAGTTTAAAACATATACTTTTAACCTGTGGTTTTCAAGATTTCCAGTTTCAAGAACATGGGCCACAACCAACATCTTTAAAAGGGATAGTTAGATTTGTAATGTGGGGTTTAATTAGGCAAATAATCAAGTTAATTCATATTGTAGAAACTGGAGGAGCTTCAACAGGAATTTATACAAGAGTGATGCGTGTTTATGCTGTAAAGGCTAGTTGATATGCCTAAGCATTTTTTTAAGATATTAGACAAAGTTACTCCTGGCGCATCGCGTAGTCTTGGCTGGGAAGTTTTGATGTCTGCTCTTTCTTTTCCTGCCTCTATATTGTTGAATCGCACTTTAGGTGCTGAAGATAGAGGTTTACTTGCATTAGTCATCCTTGTGCCATCAACTATTTTTGTTTTGGGTAGTTGTCAATGGGACAGACTGCTAAAAGGTTTGATTACCTCAAAACAAATTTCATCTAGAGAAGCATGGCGCAGAACTGTATACTATGCTTTTTGGCTGTCTGCAATATTTATTCCAGTAGGAGTATTTGCAAGCCTAGCCTTTGATAAAATTCCACAGAATATTCGTTGGCTTAGTATTATCTACAATGCCAATTTTCCTATATATTTTCTCGGTGGTTGTCTATCTGCAATTTACGTTGCTTCTGGCAGTATTGACGGGCAATATGTAATGCGAATAGGACTACAAGGCAGCTACTTATTGTTAGTATTTTTTTTACTTTTAACAAAATTTATATCTGTTAAATCATTAGTATTTGTGTATATTATTATCCATATTATTTCTTTAGTATTGGGTTTGCTGAAAATAAACTCTTTACTTACAGGAGAAAATTTAAAAGACAAACCTCCATTACTTCCTATTTTTCATGCTTTTTTACCATATTCACTGGAATCATTTTCTTCAAGAATTGATGTATGGGCTTTTTCTATATTTGGTTCTTTGGTAAGTTTAGGTCACTACACAGGCATCACTGCACTTATGTTACCAGTGGGTTTGGTATCAAATGCCTTAGCAAGTGCTAGTACAGCCAAATTGGATTGGACAAAACCTGATCTAGTAAGGCGTTATTTAATGAAAACAGTATCTGTTTTATTCTGCCTTTTGCTAGTCCTAGTTATAGGAGGAATCTTGTTAGGTTCTTCTTTAATGAATTTACTTTTGGGTAGAAGTTTTCAGGGTGGAGAATGGATGATTCCTTGGGTTGCTGTTATCGTTGTGGGTCAAGCGGCTGCTGTTCAGTTTCATTCTGCTTTGCAATTATCAGGTGCTGTAAAAGCATACTTAATAATTCAAACAATAGAGCCATTTTTTCGGTTAATAATTGTCCTATTTTTAGCAATGTGGTTGTCAGAGTTGGGAATTATCTTAGGTATAACAATCTCTTTTACCTTAAAAGCAGCAGTATGTGTTTATTTTCATAGAAAGTTAGAAGTGAGAACTATATAAATAAGGACTTGATCATGAATACAAATTATTATGATGCTAGTGAAGCTTGGAAACAACAGTTAGAACATGAAGGATATGAACATCACTGCTATTCAGTAGCAAATTTGAAAAAAATTAAGCGGCTCGGTAGAGTTTGGCAGGAAATACTAGGAATTACAAAAATTAATCCACCAAATCGTTTGTTTGAATTGGGGTGTGGAGGAGGAATTCATCTAGCAAGTTTGGCGTTAAATGGGTTTGAAGTTCATGGTATAGATGTTTCTGCTAATGTAGTATCAAGAGCTAAAAATTATTTAGAGGAGATTGCTAAATTTCAGCATATTAAAGCAAGTATTGAAGTTGCTGATATTTTTGAGTATGAAAGTACCGCTTCTTATGATATGTGCTTTCATTTCGGCGTAGTAGAGCATTTTTTAGAATTATCACAACGTCACCAAATTTGGAATAAGCTTTATTCTCTAACTAAACCAGGCGGTTGGATTGTTTCTGTAGTTCCGTGTGGTCAACATTTTATGAGGAAATTAGTTAGAGAAAAAGGTTTAGGCGGTTACAATGTACCTGAAATTGACTACAGTTGTAGGTTACACAAAAAAGAATTTGAAGATTTAGCACTCCAGTTTATTCATGCAGTACCTCATAATTACTTTGGATTTCTTGCTGGACATCCTTCGTTGGTAATTTCTAAAATTATTTATCCGACCTGCTTCATTCTTGGGAATATTGCTATTCCTTATATCCCTTTGTCTGAAAATATTAAGGAAACTTGGGCGCAAACACTTATTGTAGTTGGTAGAAAACCAGATTTACAAGTATGAAAATATCTATTGTTGTTGGCGGAAGATGGCACGCTTTTGATTTAGCTAGAGAACTAAATGCAGCAGGTATTTTACATCGCTTAATTACAAACTATCCGAAATATAAAACCCGTAAGTGGGGAATACCAGATGATAAAGTAGTTAGCCTGCCTTTAACTCTTTTATTAGGAAAAGCTATCTATCAAATAGGTAGAGAAAAGTTAATGATGAAATCGCAATCTTTACTTCATAACTTATTTGCTAAAACGGCTAAGAAATATCTAGAAGGCAGCACCATAATACATGGCTGGTCAAGTTTTTCTGAACCTGCTTTGCATTGGGCAAAGCAGAATAACGTACCATTTTTATTAGAACGTAGTTCTTCTCATATGAGTGTGCAATATCAATTACTGAAAGAAGAATACCAACGTTTAGGTTTAAATTGGGTAGAAACACATCCAGAGATTGTAGCTCAAGAACTACGGGAATATGAACTCGCTGATAAGATAGCAGTACCTAGTTTATTTGTTAAACGTAGTTTTATTGACCAAGAGTTTTCAGATCAACGCCTAGTCCTGAATCATTTTGGAACAAATATCAAAAGCTTTTCACCTGGGTTAAAACAGGATAATGTATTTCGTGTTATTTATGCTGGTTCTTTAAGTGTACGTAAAGGCATTCATTATCTAGTGAAAGCTTTTATGGAGGCCGATATATTGAATAGTGAACTATGTTTGGTTGGTGGCGCAACGACAGAAACGCCTTTTTTATTAACAGGAGGAGATGAACGAATTAAATTAATTGGTCACGTTCCACAGCCACAATTAGTAAACTACTACCGCAATAGTAGTGTGTTTGTCATGGCGAGTATTGAAGAAGGTCTGGCGTATGTACAGGCACAAGCCCTTGCTTGCGGATTACCATTAATTTGTACGACTAATACTGGCGGTGAAGACTTACTAACGATGTCTAGTACAAAACCAGTCCAATTAGAGGCAGGTATAAATGAGTATCCGGCGGGATATTTAGTACCTGTAAGGGATAGTAAGGCGATCGCTACTTGTTTAAAACACTTAGCTAACAATCCTGAACTACTCCAATCTAAACGAGAAGCTGCCCTATCTATTCGTGATCCGAACACAGGACTGGACTGGAGTAATTACGCTAAACGGGCGATCGCTACCTACGAAGGTTTACATAATTTACATAATTAACCAAGGTAGATGAGAGTGCGATTGGCATAGCAATATAACCAATGTATACCTTGCTATTTAAATCATAAATGTTTATCAAATCATCTATTTTGCTTCTGATAATATTTTTAATACTTTGTGCTTTTCTAGGTTTACTTGAACTATCTCTAGGTATCCTAGCGTTAATACCATTATTAATAATTATTTATATTTCACAAATAGAGAAAAGTATTGAACTGCGATTACTCTCTATTGCTTACATGACAGGAAACATTCTTTGTTGGGTAGTTGGTTTTTTAGGATGTTTTTATATACTACCATCTATAGGATATCAAATTGGTAAGCATACAATCACCACCATGATTTTGATTAACTTGCTCATGTGGGCAAGTTTGATAGGAAGTTTAATAGCTCTGAAATTTAAATATTTGCGGAAAAAAGAATTTCATTTCAAAGCACTACCAGATAACTTAACTCAGAATGGAGTTGTAATTACAGGTATTATCTTTATATTAGTTTCTATTGCTAATTTTGCGTTGGGTTATTACAATGCTAGGTTTGTAATGGGAGGAAGTGTAGCAGTAGGTTCACCGTTATATTTCCTGGGTGGTATTAGTAGTTTGCAATATATCTTTTTCTTTCTTCTAGGAACTCGATTAAAACTACCGATTCTTTCACATCAAAATTTCTTGCCACTATTTTCTATATCTTCGGCGGTAATACTTTCTAGTATGGGTGGAGGAAGAGAACCTGTTATTCGTTCTATCCTTTTATTTTTTATAGGGATAATTTATGGAGGAAAAGTAAAGTTTGCAATGATCAGAAATATTGCATTGTGTTTAATTCCATTGCTTTTGGCTTTTATAATTATCTTGGGTTATGCTCGTGCAGATAGGCAATTTTCAGAAGGGGATTTTAGCGATCGCTTGACAACTATTTCTCAGGTAATGCTAGGAAATATAGAATTTCAGGGGAATAAATATGATGATCCGATATTTGGACTTTTAACTCGAATCACAGAGCCAACAGGACAATTAGTTATTGATGGTGTTGTTGATAGTCCAAAATATATTGGCTTACGGAACTTTGAACGAGTTATCAGTATTTTCATCCCAAAATTTATTACAGGAGAGAAGTTACCACTAGACGACGGAGCAGAAAGATTACGAGATAACTACGGTGTAAATATTACTGAATTTACATCTGCACCAATAACATTTATGGCTGATTCCTTTGAAAGAGGTGGATATTTGATTGTTTTTTTGTCCTCGTTAATCCTATCTTTTTGGTTAACTTGTGTAGGACGTTTATTGAGTCAAATTAAGCAACCTCTACTTAAACCAGCTTTGCTATGTTCTTTTTCCTTCATATCTTTGCGTCTTTACACTCCATCAGTTCTTGGTGCAATTAGTATAGTCACTTATTCATTTCTTCGAGACTTTATCTTGATAGGATTATTAGTTTTCTTTATTAATTTAAGCACTAAGCTATCTTTTACAGGTCACAATAAGTAATTAGTAATATTATGAGAATGCTTTGTTTGGTCACAGATGCCTTTGGGGGAAGAGGAGGCATATCAAAATATAACCGAGACTTGATACACTCTCTTTGCGATTTTGAAAAGTGTGATGAAGTGGTTGCTATTCCTAGAATTGTTGTTGATAAGATTGAAAATTTGCCTGAAAAACTCACATATATTACTTCAGGACTGGACGGTAAGTTTGCTTATATTCGTACCATTATTCAAACCATAAAATCTAACCCAAAATTCGATTTAATTATCTGCGGCCATCTTTATATGCTACCACTGGCTTGGTTCGTTAAACTGTGGACAAAAGCACCTATCCTGTTAGAAATATATGGCATAGAAGCCTGGAAACCTCATGGCAAACTAGTTAACTATTGCCTGAGAGCAGTAGATTGTATTGTCTCGATTAGTCAAATTACAATGGATCGGTTTCAATCTTGGGCAAATATAACCAAGGCACAACAGTTTTTACTCCCAAATGCAATTGATATTGGCCAGTATAGACATAATGATCACAGTTATAAACTTATTTCCAAATATGGACTGAATGGTAAAACAGTTTTGATGACATTGGGACGTTTAGACTCTTATGAACGATGTAAGGGATTTGATGAAGTAATCGATTTGCTACCACAATTGAGTGAACTGATTCCTAATTTAGTCTACGTAATAGTGGGTGAAGGATTAGATAGAGAAAGATTAGAAGCGAAAGTGCGATCGCTAAATCTTAGAGAACAAGTGATTTTCACAGGATTTGTTGCCGAAGTTGAAAAAGCTGACTACTATCGCCTAGCAGATGCTTATGTAATGCCAAGCAAGGGAGAAGGATTTGGCTTTGTTTTTTTAGAAGCAATGGCTTGCGGCATTCCTGTAGTGGCGAGTAAAGTTGATGGCAGTCGGGAGGCAGTACGCAATGGTTTACTAGGCATTTTGGTTAACCCTGAAGACCTAGAAGAAGTTAAGTCTGGAATTCTAGAAGCCTTACAGCGTCCCAAAGGAGTTATACCTCAAGGATTAGACTATTTTTCTTATGAAAATTTTGAACGCAGGTGTCACGATATTTGCACGCAAATATTGGCAACTTACAAACGAGAGGTTTTATCTGCAAAACCACAATTAAATAATCATGTCAAATCAACTTAAAATTCTTCATTACATTCCGGTTTATGCCCCAGCTTGGAAATTTGGGGGACCTGTTCTCAGTGTTAGCCAACTTTGTGAAGGACTAGCCGCCCTTGGTCATGAAATAGAAGTATTTACCTCTAATGCTGGGCTAGAAAACCAATTAGAATTACCCCTCAACCAGCCAGTCATCCGTAATGGAGTCAAAGTCACATATTTTCAGCAACAACCAGGAATGGGTATTCATTCCCCAGGTATGGAACAAGCAGTTACAGCGAGAGCTAAAGAGTTTGACATTATCCATATCACAGGTGTTTGGCAGCGCACCAGTGGAGCAGCTTGCAAAGCCGCAAAAAATCAAGGTGTTCCCTATGTTGTTTCCCCTAGAGGCGCGCTTGGGCCTTATTCTTGGCAGCAGAAAACAGCTAAAAAAATACTGTATTATCTCTGGCAAGAAAATTTTAATGTGACAAATGCAGCTGGCATCCACTACACTAGCAAGCAAGAATTACAAGAGTGTCGTTGGCTACAATTACTAGGAAAAACTTTTATTGTTCCTAATGGATTAAACACTGAATTTTGGCAACCAGCCTTAGAAGAAGCAAAAGTATGGCGTAAATCTCAAAACCTTAGTGAAGATGACTTTGTACTTTTGAATGTAGGCCGTCTCCACCACAAAAAAGGTTTAGATTTATTACCGCAAGCTTTAACACCCTTACGACATCTCAACTGGCGAATGGTTTTTGTTGGTGGTGATGACGATGGCACTAAAAAACAATTACAGCAGCAGTTTCAATCTGCAAACCTATTAGACAAAGTCATCTTTATAGAAAGATGCGAACCAAAAGAATTGCCAGCAATATACTCTGCTGCTAATTTATTCGTCTTGCCCAGTCGTCATGAAAATTTTGGGAATGTAGTTGTTGAGTCTTTAGCCTGTGGATGTCCGGTTTTAATTTCCGACAAAGTGGGACTACATAATGAGGTTGCTGAAGGTGGAGTGGGGTGGGTACGTTCTAGAGTTGCATCAGAGTGGACTGAGGCTATTGGGGAATTGATTAAAGTTCCTCAAAACATACAAGCAGTAATATCTGAATCAAGAGTATGGGTCAAGACTATGTTTTCAATTGCAAACACTTCTTTGCAAGTATCAAATCATTACATTAGTATTATTGGAGAAGATTGTGCTAAATAATTTGAATCGGTTTATTAAAGAATTATTGCTAGTTCAGAAAATTCTACCTTCATCTTTGTATGTTCGTTGGTTATCTGGGGTATTTAAACATTTTAATATAGTCTTAAAAACTAGAAGTTTAGGAATTGTAGATAAAATTTTTGGTGAATCATTTGACGTTTGTTTTAATGGAAATAAACTTCATTTCGATAATTTAGGATTTGGAGTAGTTAGGGAAATTTACGGTCATTTTTGTTATACAAAAAAGGGTAAATTAAGGGAAGCAAAAAATATTTTGGATTTAGGCGCAAATGGAGGTGCATTTACTGTTTTTGCTCTATTAGAAGCACCTCATGCACAAGTTTACGCTATAGAAGCAAAATCAGAATTTATTGATATTATACATAATAATATAAAACAAAACGGATATGAAAATCGTGTTGTAACTCAATGTGCTGTAGTTGGTGGTTTTTATGATGATTGGACACAATCTTTACTAGAATCAAATCCTCATATAAAAACATTTAATATTTATGAATATTTAGACAATGTAGGATATTGTGATTTTTTAAAATGTGATGTTGAAGGCGGTGAATTTTATCTATTTAAAGGAGATTTATCTTGGACTAAATCTGTTAAAAATATGGCATTAGAATATCATCCAGATAAAGGTAATGTTGATGAATTGGAAGAAACTTTAAAATCACAAGGATTTACAGTCAAGCGTGCAGATCATGGAAAACTAGGTTACTTTTATTGTACAAGAGATTAATTATATATGAATTATGATATTCAGTGCAATTATTCTAACAAAAGATGAAGTTTGTAATTTGAAACGATGTATCGATTCTTTACAGTGGTGTCAAGAAATTATTGTTGTAGACTCAGGTAGCACTGACGGCACAATACAGTTAGCGGAATCATTAGGAATTAAAGTTTTTACTCATATTCAAAACCCACCATTCCAAATTTCTGAACAACGTAACTGGGCTTTAAAAAATTGTCAATTAAAGGGTGAATGGGTACTTTTTTTGGATGCCGATGAAATTATTCCACCCAATTTAGCAACAGAAATTCAGCGTGTATGTTCTGAAAATAATCAACAATACAATGCTTACGAACTGCCTGCCCGTTATATATTTTGGGGTAAATGGCTCAAGCTTACACAAGGATATCCTAATTGGCATTCTCGGTTACTCAAACTAGGCGAAGTCACTTTCACAGGTGGAGTTTGGGAATACTTTTCTGCTGGTGCTAAAGTTGGCAGAATTAACCTTCCTTACGATCACTATGCTAACTCTAAAGGATTTGGAGATTGGTTAGAACGGCATAATCGCTATTCTTCTTGGGATGCTCAAAAAGTTGTGGAATTTTTAGAAACAGGTGAATCTACTGCTTTAGGAACTGAACGTAAATTAAAACTTAGATTACTCGCAGCTAAACTTTGGGTTCTGCGTCCTATTGCTAGGTTCATACAAATGTATTTTATAAGGTTAGGTTTTTTAGAAGGAATAACGGCTCTGATTTTCTGTCTACTTTATGCCATGTATGAGTTTATGACAGTGGTAAAAATCATAGAACTGAGACGTAAAAAATCTGGATTACCTCTTTAATAATTCCACAATAAATACATGGAAAAAATTACAGAAAACCTGACAATTATTACGCAATACTTTTACCCTAGCCATGCTGCTACTGCTCAACTCATGACTGATTTAGCCACAGGGATTTCCCAAAAAGGCTATGAGGTCAATATATTTACAGGTTCTCATATAGATAACACTGAACTTGAATTATCCTATCAAATCAAAGTTTACCGCGCCTTTTCTCCTATCACGGCTAGCACTAGCATTTTCAGTAAAGTTATTAGTTCAATATTTTTTCTTTTAGGTGCTTTAAAATATGTAGCATTATCCGTACCCAATACTACCCATTTACTGATCGCTTCTAATCCACCATATGCTGGAATTATAGGGACTATATTTAAAATTTTTCGCAGAGGTAAATATTATTTTTTACTTCAAGATATCTTTCCAGAGTCGGCTGTAATGTCTGGCATTTTTCAAAAAAATAGTTTTTTATTTGTTTTTTTTAGCCAATTATTATACTTAACGTATCAATATGCTGATGAAATTATATTACTCAGCAGTTCTATGCAGTGCTTTTTAGAAAAAAAATATCCTGAATTACAAGCCAAAATAAAAGTCATTGAAAACTGGGCAGTAGAAGATATCACTAATTGTGATAAACAAAAAAATGAGTTTGCCAAACAGCATGATATTGATAAAGTTTTCACAGTTTTATACTCTGGTAATTTGGGTAGACTGCATGATATTGAAACCATTACTGAAGCAGCCAAAATCCTGAAGGATACGTCTATTCAATTTGTCTTTATTGGTGATGGAGCGAAAACTCAATTAGTTGAACAAGCAATTCAAACTCACAAACTCAAAAATATTCTTTTATTACCTTACCAGCCTAGAGAATTACTTCCCTTATCCCTTACAGCCTGTGACATCTCCATTGTTAGCCTAATTTCTGGAGCAGAGTCGATTGTTGCACCTTCTAAACTCTACGGAATGTTAGCCGCAGGACGGGGAATTATTGCTATATCTTCACCCGATTCATACATTGACCAATTATTAATAAATTCTGGTTGTGGGATTAATACCCCTCCTAATAACCCGCAACGCCTTGCTGATGTCATCAATGAATTAGCTAGCGATAGTGCAAGAGTTCGGTTGATGGGAGAAAAAGCACGTCAAATTTACGAAAATAAATATACTTTTAAACGTGCGCTGGCTGAATATGAAAACCTCATATTTGGTATTGAATCAAATCTCTAAAATTAAGCTTACTCATCACACAATTATCATCCACATACTCACACCCAAAGCGATCGCGGCTAGATGTTGCCATAGTATAGCTCTCAATGGTTGTCGGGCTATCTTTTGCGTCAATATAATTGTCAACAACACTGCAAAAATCAAAGTCGCACCTTGTAAAAAAGCAATCACGGCTGGATGTGCTACTAATATTGGTAGTTGTTCACCACTGATACCAAAAGTAGCAAACGTCACAGGTAAAATCTTGCCCCCTTCACCCAAACCTAAACGTAGGTAATGAGCTAAATTACCTCCCAATACCAGAGGTAAATAACCATAGGCGAGTTCAATAAATCGTCGGGGTTTGCGGACAATATGGAATAGTTTCATACAACCATAAGCAGCAACCACAACCGCCGTAGGAATGATTAAAGCTAACAGCGAGATTCCCAAATGTAGCCAAAACTGACTTAAATTTAACTGTAATCCTAACCAAGTTTGCAACTCTGGTAAACGATGTAAATAGATACCCCCCAACAGTAACAACAACAAAGCAACTTCATAGTTGCGGGGTGCATGAGTTGTCCACAATTCAATTCCTGGAGGACGCAAGTTAAATTCTACAGAACGATGGGGACAGGCTTTTAAACAAGTCATGCACAACACACAATCTCGATTATCTTCTAACTGTGCTGGATGGGAATATAAAGGACAGCCATCAGTTTCCATTCCTTCGCCTTTTGCTGCACCACCTTTATAACATTGATAAGTATTACAACTAGCAGAACAAATTCCCTGTTGCGCCCTTAGTTCCGTCATGGAAAGTTTAGCAAATAAACCATTCATGCCGCCAATGGGACAAAGATAGCGACACCAAAACCGTCTTTCAAACAGAGCCGAAAAAATCATTGCCCCGGCGGTAATTAATAATAGTAAACAAGCGGAAAGATAGGCAGTATTTTCTAAATTCCAGAGTTCTTCCCAGAGAAAAATTAAGGTAAATAAACCAAATAAAAACCAGCCGCCCCATTTTTCAGCCTTCTCTCTTGGCCACCGTTGCAGTTGGCGAGGAAATAGCCACAAAGATAATTTTTGGGTGATTTCGCCGTAAATCATAAACGGACAAACAGCACACCACACCCGCCCAACAAAGGGAAAGATGAATAAAGAAATAGGCCACCACCAAGCCCAAAATAAATTTAAAGCGAAATTGCGATCGCGTGTTTGTGGCCCAACAAATAATACACCCACAACTAAGGCAAAAACCACCACAGTAAAACCATAGTTGATTTTATCTGGCCACCAATCACTCCGCAAAAATCGCCGCAACCGAGGATAAGCATTCAACAGATTTACCCGAAATTGCTTTTTCTTAGGATCAGCAGCCCAGAAAATTTCTTCTGTTAACTCCCTTCCCTTACCAACTTGGACAATTGCCCGTTCTACAAGGTTCTTCAACTCCTTGAGATTTCCAGGGAAATCATAGGACTGGAGGCGACGTAAAGCTTCTGGGGTAATGTGGGGTTTAGGTAATCCCCGCGATCGCACATACAAACTAGTGTAATATTCTACCTGAGCTTGAATATCAGCCTTTCGCACTCGTAGCGGCGGCACTTTAATAATATGTCCTACACAGCGTTCAATTTGGGACTGGGCTTTTTCAGAAACTATCAAAATTCTGGCTTTGCTGGTGCGGGGTGTAGCTATTGCTTCTCCAGGACGAGTTACAGGGGTGTATGTCCCGGTTTTGAGTAACTCCGCTACTGTCGGTAATAACTCTGAGGGTAAATCTTGAATATTGTTTAAAATTAGACTTCCTTCCCCTAGCCATGCCAATAGTCCCGGTTTGCCCTCAGCACGTCCGAATAAATCTGCACCGCTAGTTTGCAAAATCCCACAATTAACTTTAATAATTGGTTCACGACGTTTGGGGGAACTAAAATGAATCAGAGCCGCAATATTATCTTTCTCTAAACCTGGTTCGCCGAAAATTTCCACAGATTTCCTATCAGATGCCGCCTGACGAATTTGTTCGCGCAACCGCACCGCATAGCGACTTGTACCCACAATTCCCCGTTGTGCTTTGGTGACTAAATAAGGGCGCAAAGCTATAGCCCGTTCTTGTTCATAACTTAACGCCGATGTCACCAGTGCTAATTCCTGCGCCAGTTGTCGAGAAACAGCGTGAGTAATTTCGGGATACTGACTAACTAAAGTGCGAAACTCAGCCGCCGGCACAACCCAGACATGAGATTCTGTAACAGCAGTAATTGTGTATGGCGTTAACTCATTTAAAAGTAATTCCTTGAGGTGAATAACTGCACCTGGAAGGAAGCCACAGGGAAAAACAGGATGATTTTTATTAGTAATATCAGTTTCTAGTTGACCATCAACCAGAATATAAACTGCTGTGGGGGGATGCCCTTCTGGAATGAGGCTACTTCCCTGGGGTATGACTTGTTCTTGAATCAGGGGAGCGATCGCATTTAGCACTTCTGATGAGAGAATGCCTAAAGTTGTACGCTCCTGTAGCCAGATCACCTTGTCTGGAGATGTCATAATCATTCCCCCCTGTTACCTGTTTGCTATATAACAGGAATTATCCCTAAAAACAACTGCCTCATGGATTTATCAGACTTGCCTAATCTTTCTGTGCCTGTAGTGCTTTTGGGTTTAATAGTGCTGGCGGCAGTGTTTTTTAGTTGTAGGCACACAAGGTAGAGCAAGAAATCAATCGCTGGTTTTGCTCAAGTGAATTAGCTTGTAGTCAGGGCTTTAGCCCTTAAGAGAGGACTAAAGTCCCTACTACAAACCTTGAATTATTCACGCCGTTCTACTTATATATGAAATTGATGATACAGCATTAATAGTTCTTTTAGTTCATTGTCAGCACCGCAAGGAAGTTTATAGAAAGTAATTGATGAAATAACTAATCTTCTTGAGATACAACATCATCATTGAAATTATTAATTTGTTTCTCCTGTGTGTCATCTTCACCAACTTCACGAGACTCGGAAACTATCACTAACTCAGTTTCTTGAGTATGCTGATTTCCCCATTCATCTAAAACATCTTTAATTAATACTTCTTGTACCCAAATTTTAGCGACAACAGTTAATGGCAACGCTAAAAATAAGCCTAAAAAGCCGAAGAAAGTCACAAAGAATAATTGAGAAATTAATGTCACTGCTGGCAGCAACGAAACTTGTTGTGCCATGACATAAGGGGTAATAAAATTACTTTCTGCCTGTTGAATGATAAAGTATAAAATCAAGACAGCAACAGCTTTCCAAGGATTATCTAAAAGCGCGATCGCCATTGCTGGCACTACGCTCATTGTGGGGCCAAGATTGGGAATTAAATTTAAAAATCCTGCTAACACACCTAAAGCTAAAGCGGCCTTGACGTGTAGAATTGACAAGCCAACTACACTCATCAATCCCACTACACCCATCGCAATTAGTGCGCCTGTTACCCATCCTTCTAAGGAAAGTTCGCACTTATCTAAAATACCCTCGACACGACGGCGATAAAATGAAGGAAATAACCTGATAAATACTCTGCGGTAAGCCAAGGGGTCAACTAATAACATTCCCGTTAACACCAAGACTAATAATACCTTTAAAACAACTTCTAAAGAACCAGAAACAAAAGCAAAAGAACTTCCTAAAACACGATTCACAAAAGGTTGTGCTTGTTGAATGAGACTATTAATATCCGGTATATAACTAACTAACTGGGGTGGGATTCTAGGTCTTAATTCATTTAACCAAGTATTTAAGCGGTTCAACCCTAAAGGTACGCGATAGGTCAGTTCTTGGAACTGCTGGGCAAAAGGTGGGACAATCAACCAGAAAAAGCCAATGAAAACAGCTAAAAATATAATCACCGACAGGAAAACAGCCAATCCCCGCTTGAGTCCTGCCCCTTGAAAACGCCTTGCTAGTCGATTTAAGGTAGTAGCCAAGACAACTGCGGCAAACATCAGTAGTAAAACTTCTTTGATTTGCCACAATATATATAACGATAGAACTATGGCGATTAAGCCGATCCATTGACCAAGGTTCACAGATTAACTCCCAGCTTTTGGCGTGACGCAGATTCCTAGCAGTTCCAGTAGGTTAGCTGATTTTTACCATTCTCGCCTAGGGGTTTTTAGTTAAGTTTGTTTTTGTGTTTGGAATCGCCATGCCAGAGCGATCGCTATAATCACTGTAGGTAACAAAACGATCATCAAAGCAATAGCGTCTGTAGCCGGAATCTCTACACTCGGAGCTACATACTTAATCAAACCCGATAACAACGCTGAGACTACCAGTAATTTCACAATAAAACTCATCTGATTAACCCTAAGAGTACGGCAATACACATTTTGCGGTGGGGTGTCCACTAATTTAAGCTGCATTATCTAGTATCTACAATAAATCTAGAACTACACAAACCTTTACAAAGTAGCAAGGGAAGGGGAGCAGGGGAGCAGGGGAGCAGGGAGCAGGGAGCAGGGGAGCAGGGGAGCAGGGAAGCAGGGGAGCAGGGGAGCAGGGGAACAGGGGAGCAGGGGAGACAAGGGAGACAAGGTAGAAATTTTATTCAATGCCCCATGCCCAATGCCCAATGCCCCATGCCCAATGCCCAATGCCCCATGCCCAATTACAATCGAGGTAATATCAAAATGCCAGTTGAAACCGATAATAATAAAAAAATTAAACCGCCTAGATTACGGCAGTTTGGTGGCAGTTTTTTGATTCTGCTGACCTTGCTGTTACTACTGAATTTTATTGTTCCTAGCTTTTTCGGACAGCGATCGCCTCAAGTCCCTTATAGTGATTTTATTGCTCAAGTGCAAGCTGGTAAGGTAGATCGGGCAATTGTGGGTGGCGATCGCATTCAGTATTCTATCAAAGGTGAAACACCAGAAGGTCAAGCCACTGAGCAGGTATTTACTACCACACCAGTAGCGATTGATTTAGATTTACCTAAAATTCTCCGGGAAAATCATGTCGAGTTTGCAGCACCCCCACCGAGCCAAAATGGTTGGATTGGGACTTTACTGAGCTGGGTTGCTCCTCCGTTGATTTTCTTTGGTATTTGGGCATTTTTAATCAATCGTCAAGGTGGTGGCCCGGCTGCGTTGACGGTAGGTAAAAGCAAAGCCCGAATTTATTCTGAAGGTAGTACCGGGGTAAAATTCCTTGATGTGGCTGGTGTGGATGAAGCTAAAGCAGAATTGGAAGAAATCGTTGATTTCCTCAAAAATGCTGGTAAATACACCAAATTAGGGGCAAAAATTCCTAAAGGCGTGTTGTTAGTTGGGCCACCCGGAACTGGTAAAACATTATTAGCAAAGGCGATCGCAGGTGAAGCTGGTGTACCATTCTTCAGTATCTCTGGTTCTGAGTTTATTGAATTATTTGTGGGTGTAGGTGCGGCGCGTGTCCGTGACTTGTTTGAACAAGCTAAAAAACAAGCCCCCTGTATTGTCTTCATCGATGAGTTAGACGCATTAGGTAAATCTCGTGGTGGTGCTGGTGGTTTTGTTGGCGGTAACGATGAACGAGAACAAACCCTCAATCAGTTACTTACAGAGATGGATGGCTTTGATGCCAACACAGGCGTAATTATCATCGCCGCTACCAACCGTCCTGAAGTGCTTGACCCTGCTTTACGCCGTCCTGGTCGCTTCGACCGTCAAGTTGTGGTTGACCGTCCTGATAAAATTGGTCGGGAAGCAATTCTCAATGTTCACGCCAGAAATGTCAAATTGGCTGATGATGTGGACTTGGGTAATATCGCCATCAAAACTCCCGGTTTTGCTGGTGCAGATTTAGCCAACCTCGTCAATGAAGCGGCTTTATTAGCAGCACGACAAAATCGCCAAGCCGTCGTTATGGCAGATTTTAATGAAGCCATTGAACGTTTAGTAGCTGGACTAGAAAAACGCTCTCGTGTTTTAAATGAAACCGAGAAAAAAACTGTAGCTTATCACGAAGTTGGTCATGCTATCGTTGGGGCGTTGATGCCTGGTGCTGGTAGAGTTGAAAAAATTTCCGTAGTTCCTCGCGGTGTTGGTGCTTTAGGTTATACAATTCAAATGCCGGAAGAAGACCGCTTCTTAATGATTGAAGACGAAATTCGTGGGCGCATTGCCACCTTATTAGGTGGACGTTCCGCAGAAGAAACCGTCTTTGGTAAAGTCTCCACCGGCGCAAGTGATGATATTCAAAAAGCCACCGACTTAGCGGAACGCTACGTTACCCTTTACGGGATGAGTGACCATTTAGGGCCTGTAGCCTTTGAGAAAATTCAACAACAATTTATTGAAGGTTATGGTAATCCTCGCCGTTCTATTAGTCCCAAAGTGGCTGAAGAAATTGACCGGGAAGTGAAGCAAATTGTAGATAATGCTCATCATATTGCCTTGAGTATCTTGCAATATAACCGTGATTTGTTAGAAGAAACAGCACAGGAATTATTGCAAAAAGAAATTCTCGAAGGTGCTGCACTCCGGGAACGTCTCCAGCAAGCTCAAACACCAGAAGAACTATCAGAATGGTTGCGGACAGGTAAATTGTCACTAGATAAACCCCTACTGCAAACACTCCTGTAAATGTTCGTAGTTAGGACTTTAGTCCTGCTTTCATGACTAAATTCCTGACTACAAACCCAACAATAAGTAAGTCGGTGCAATAAAACCAAACTATGTGAAGAAAAGTAAATAAGGCTCAAACTCTTTCTCCCCCTGCTCCCTGCCCCCTGCCTTATTCCAACAAGAATTATTTACGCCGACCTACTTAATTCTATAGATTCAGTGGATTTGATAATCTTCATCCCGGCGGCAGCAAATCGAGCAAATGCCGCATCTGCTTGTTCTGTATAGTCCACGACTCCCGGCACTACCACAGGGGAAGTACAATCTTCTAGTAAAAATATTTTTTGAGCCAGATTAGCATCTATTTGTTGAATTTCTGTTAATAAATCATCAATTGTCCAAGCTACACAGTGGCTTTTAGCTTGACCACCAATAATTACAGCATCAAATTCTAAAAGTTCTTGAATTAAGCGCGTGTTCTTATGCGCTAGTGGATTTTGATCAAAACTTTGCAATACTTCAGGACGTAAAACAGAATAATTTTCTGTTAACGGATTATCACCTTTAATTTCAAATTGTGTTTGACTGCGGCGAGCAATACAGTGGAAAAATATGGCTTCTTCCACCGCAGCAACTAAGGCATGACCAATGCCACCTAACATGGAATGATAAGGCCAAACTGTCAGAGGATATTTACCATCTTGACTCAGTTGCTTAACATAATGATAGGCGTGTTTTGTTAATAATTCATAGTTGTTATTAATACTATTAGTAATATCTGGGTTGACCTGCCAAATCCCATTTTCAATATCTGCTGGTGTGATACTAGTAGCGGCTGGTGTGGGATGTTCCCCTGCATTATTTATCCAAAAAATAGGATGAAAAATTTGCATTGCTGTATGGGTATCGAGGGTAGGAATAATTTTTGTAATTACGCCTAAATTATGATAAATAAATTCACATAATCGGCGATTATCATCTACTGCCCCTGTTCCCGATTTACCTCCAACAAATAATTCAAATTCAGGTATACAAAAAGTATTCTGCACATCAATTAATAATAAACAAATACGTTTTTGGTCAGTAGATGCAGGTGTAATATTATATTTTTCAGCCCATAGTTCTGCTGCTGCTGCGCGCTCCTGATATAGTACACGCCAGACTTCCCCTACTTTGTCAGGGTTGTAGTGAGTGGGTAATTGAGTAATGATTTGGTTGTTATTATCCGCCATTTCTGCCTCCAGCTTAACAGTTATCAGTTATCAGTTATCAGTTATCGGTAGGATGGGTCTGTGCGATAGAACCTAACTATACTCAGAAATTATTCATCCTGATGCACCCTACAGTTCAGAGATTTCTTATCTAGAAGTCAATACGGTTCAGTTAAGAGGAAAAGTAGGTTGGGTTGAGCGATAGCGAAACCCAACAAAGTCTTAAGAATGTTGGGTTTTGTTCCTCAACCCAACCTACACGAGATTTGATGTTTAGCCTTAACTGAACTGTATTGATCTAGAAGTACCTAACTGTTCACTTAAAAAATTATCCTCTGGCTTGTGGCCAAAGGATGTTTAATTACACCTCTAATAATTGTAAGTAAAACGAATTGCAAAAACCAAATATGTTAAGTAAGGTAAAAAACTAAGATTGAGTTCGTAGTAAGGACTTTAGTCCTGATTTGAGAACTAAAGTTCTTACTACAAACCTTCAATTATTTACCCTGTTCTACTTAGTCGTAGCATATCCAGTTTTTAACGCTTATTCAAAGCAGAGCGTAACTGTTTAAGAACCTTACCAATTTCTAAAAATTGTGGGTCTTTAGCCAATTTTTGCAGAACTTCAGGGCTACTTTCCATCACAATATTATTGTAAGCAGTAATAGCAGCATTTAACTTATTTAGATCCACACTGGGTTTAGCTGCATTTTGAGAAATTTTTGTTTTTAAATCTTTAACACCAGCAACTAACTCTACTGGTTTTAAAGACCCCAT
This sequence comes from Aliinostoc maniaoense, assembly GCF_058172895.1. NCBI lineage: Bacteria > Bacillati > Cyanobacteriota > Cyanophyceae > Nostocales > Nodulariaceae > Aliinostoc > Aliinostoc maniaoense. The sequence continues at coordinate 2,865,289 of NZ_CP187952.1, forward strand.
ATCAAGACCAGATGTAGATGCTGATGACCTCCTAATCATACCCCGGAGAGCATTGAGTAGAGGTTGCATTGCTGATGGTGACACCCCTAAACTACTCAAATAAGTTTGTACCTGACTGATAGCCCCTTCTGCATTAGCACCACCCAGTAAAATAATGACAACAATATTAAATGTCGAATTAGAATTGCCTGCATCACTCAAAACATTACCACTATCACCATCATTACTTACTGTTGATGAATTATCATTTTCAGCTTGTTGTAATATCTCTTCAGCAGCGTCATTGACATCATTTTGAACTTCTGTTGAGGCACTAATATTAATGTCTGAATCACCAGTAGCACCATTGCTATTTACTTCTACATTTGCACCAGGAAAAGGTTCGGGAACTGGCTCTGATGTGTTAGGGCTAAGATTATCACCAGCTGAACTAGGAGAATCATCACTAGTGCCGGCTACATTAGCACCACCTGCATAGACTTTCACAGGCGCATTAACTAAACAAGTCAATAAAATGAATACCAAACCTAAACTAACGGGTAATTTTTGTTTTTTCATGACTATTGCTGCTAATTTAGTTCCAAAATAACTCAATATTTAAAACCGAAAAGTATAACCTCCACTCAAAGTAAATCCAAGACCAGTTGCAAAATTACTGGTGACATCTGTGAAAATAGTATTGATAACTATGGGAGTATCTCGAAATGGTGCAAAAGATGCTCCCATATTCAGACGATTTCCCGTCCAGCTACTCACTAAAGACATTTGTGGAATGACTCTTAGACCGACACTACCAAACACATTTACAGACTCATCACCTGCTTCTATTGCACCCTTAGAACGAAAGCTACCACTACCAAGACCTACAGAAACCGTTAGAGGTAATTTATTATTGGGGTTATCTGGTTGGAGTGCAAAGGACTTAGTAACTACCCCATAGATAGTATCTTGAGCATTCTTCGCATCTCCCCATTTGACAGCATTTGACCAACCCACAGCCACAGCTGTACCATCACTAAAATATTTGTGTAGCTTAAAACCTACACCGCCACTATCGCCAAAATCAAAAGTATTACCACCACCTACACTGGTAATGTTGACGTTAACTTCTAACCCTACAGATTTCACCGCATCACCTAAGCCAAAACCCAATGACAGTGAACCGTCTACCCTATCTTTATCTTCATCAAGAGGGAAACTTAAACCACCGCCTATATAGGCTTGGCGAAAACTTGCACCATAGGCGGAGGGAGTACCGGCAGATGAACCAGGCGCAGTGCGGAAACGTTTACCTACTTTCACAATTGGTTCAATTAACAGTTCTTGGCGTAGTTTATTCGTATCACCTAGGGTGTCACCTACAACTTCAGAAGAGTCTGTTTGTGCAATAATTTGAGTTTGATGTTGCGGCTGTAATTCCTCGTTTGATGTTAATAAATTTGGTTCTAAGTTTTCTTTGATTCCTGCGGTTGAATGAGTAGAGAACATTTGTGCAGTACCAATATCAATAAATTCTGGTGTCTGCATATTTTGACTTGCTAGTTTATTAGCAAAAGTCATTTCTGGTAGGGAAGAGGGAATCTCTAAAGCCTCGATATTGGCATCAGATACAGAATCAGTTTCAGTGCTAGTGTAATCGCTATTAGTAGTGGATAAACTTAGATGTGAATCACCAACAACACGCTCTGATGCTTGTGCTAATGGCAATGAAACAAAGGTTAAACCTATTAAAGTGACTAAACCTGTGCCGAATTTCAAGTAAATATATTTGATAAATTTCACTTGAAAAATAGCAAGATTGCGAATAATTCTATGTTTTTGTTTATGTTTGGCAATCACTGTAATATTCCTTAATATTTTTACTAAAAAACACAGACGCAAGAGGAATTTATACTCACGACATCGTCAGAGCAAACCGTATTTTTACTGTTTTAGTTCATATTTAGCTTTTAGTCTTCAGGGGATATGGGGAAACTCAGCTATTAAGCCTTTAAGAGACTGCCAACTAAAAAAATAGACAATTGCTTTGGTGAGCAAGGGAGATACAGAAAATAGGATCTGAGTAAATTGGATAATTTATTTTGTGGAAATCCCTAAAATAAGTTTCATCTGTAACGGAACAGTCTCAGGATTATTATTGGCTGAGATTTTCAACTGAGGTAAATCAAATGTTCCAAGCTACTCGTCGTCGTCTGGCTATTTGGTACACTGCTGTAACTGCGGTATTACTTTTACTATTTGCTAGTGGTGTGTATTTATATGTCCGTAATACTTTAGTAGAGCGTATTGACGATACCCTAAATCATGTAGTGGAAATAATTGAGCGATCGCTAGTTATCGAACGAGCCAACAATGAGCTTGAACCATTCCGTATTAATGTAGAAGCGAGTTTCCGTAATAATGCTGAGACGGTAGAAGATGACCACATTGATTTAGAGTGGTTTAGTCCTACGGGGGAATTAATTTGGTCTACTTTTTCTGAACCTCTTAATATTCCCATACATAGCGATCGCACTGGTGAAACTGTACGCATAGTTAAACCAGAAAGATGGGAAAACCGAGAATCTCCTAATTCCCCTCTTCTATTACGGCAAGTCACCCAACGGGTAGAAATTGGACGACAAGTTTTAGGCTATCTGCGAGTGAGTCATCCTTGGTTTGAAGTCACAAAACCTAGTCGTCAATTAATTTTTGACTTGGCTTTGGGTACAGGGTTAATGGTAGTGTCTGTAGCTGCTAGCGGTTGGTTTCTTTCCGGTAAGGCAATGCAACCCGTCGGTGAGTCTTACCAACGGCTGAAACAATTTACGGCTGATGCTTCCCATGAGTTGAGAAGTCCCATCACTCTCATTCAAACTAATGTGCAAGTGGCGTTAAGTGATTTGGAGTTAACTCAAACCGAGGCTAGTCTTGCTCAAAATTATCGCCAACAGTTAAAGGTAGTAGAACGACTAACACAACGTTTGGGTAGATTAGTTAATGATTTATTGTTCCTAGCACGTCAAGACGGTGGCATGAGCAAAGATGACTTTACAGCTTGTCCTGTGGATGCTTTGCTGATGGAGGTAGTAGAGGAACAACAACTTCTAGCCACAGAAAAAACTATTAAGCTCAATTTACATTTAGTTGACCCTTCCGCTTCTGAAATTAGCCCAGAATTGTCAGAAAATTGGTTTACACTCTGGGGTAACTGGGATCAATTAGTGCGTTTATTCACGAATTTGATTGGCAATGCTTTGCAATATACCCCAGCAGGTGGTGAGGTGAATGTTGAACTAGCCAGAATAGATAGGATGCGTTACAACAGTCTCCCTGGTTTGCAAATTAGAGTCAGTGATACTGGCGTAGGTATTCCCCCTGAAGCTTTACCTCGATTATTCGACCGTTTTTATCGAGTCGATCCTGCACGCACCCATAAAACAGGACATCATACTACAGACACTGCTACAGGTTCAGGATTGGGATTAGCGATCGCTCAAGCTATCGTAGAACATCACCACGGTCAAATTCAAGTAGAAAGCACTTTAAGTCAGGGTACAACTTTTATTGTTACTTTACCAGTCACTCTTGAGTCTTAATTTATTAATTAATATTTGTTTCTTGTGGCAGATGAATTGTATGCCTTTGATTGTTTAAATTATTTACTAACGGTTGCATTTTTTGACTAAAACATAACTAGTGTTTTTTTGCTAAATAACGTAATCATGAAGTAAATTTTGGAGTTTGCAATGTCAACTGCCATCCAAGAAAAAGACATACCATTTTTAGAAAAAGTTAAATTAGGAAGTGGTTTATCAGATGTTTATGATGCCAGAGACATTACAGAGGTAGTCTTTCGGGTAATGCGTGATTTGATGACTACAGAAGCAGCCGATCGCGTTGAGGCAGAATTACATGAACCAGCAGAAGTGACTGATGATAAATCTCTACAATTAGAAATATCTGATTTGTGGCATGATACAAATCCCCTTGTAGGCTTTTTGAGTCGGGTACGTCCACCCTGGCAAGGCCCCGGAATTTTCAAAATTGATAGCGATCGCTTTTTATTCCGAGTAGCTAATGAAGGTGGAATGCCTCCCAATGTAGACCGGGAACAAGTTGTTAAGTCAGTGTTTGCAGCCACCAAAGACGAATTATCCTCAGAGAGAATACAGGAAATTGCTAGTTGGCTACCCGGTAAAGTTCGCCAACTTTGGGAAGAAGCTTAGTTAGAAGTTTAACTAATAATTAAGCACAAATAGGGGCGCAACCGCTTGCACCCCAGATAATCAATTCAAAATTCAAAATACCCTTACGGGAAGCAAGCTACAAAATTCAAAAAAATTGAGTTTTAATACTAAATTTATATATATAAAAATAGTAGCTTCTAAATTTAAACTGATTGATTTTTAATATTCATATATCAGATTTAATTTTTAATTGTTATAACTACATATTCAACTAATTGATTATTCTTTCGTAATTACGAATTACGAATTACGAATTGCTACTAGGAGGAACTTATGAAGACATCTGCTCAAAAATTATTTGGTGCTATCTGCGGAGGATTATTCATCGGCATAGCAGCAATTCCTAAAACTGCATCAGCACAACAACCGATTCCCAAAGTGAATCCTTGTCCTAGCATTTTCTACGAAGAACCGCATAACAATCGCGTTCTAGTACCTCAAGGTTGTCCACCCAATGCGTTAACTCGCAGATTAGCAGCGCAAGGACTACTACCACCAATCACTCCCCCTGCGACTCAATCACCATATCCACAAGGTATGGGTGGCGAAGCACCCCTATCAAGTACCCGTGGGGTTAATCCCTGTCCTCGCATTTATTACGAAGAACCTTTCAACTCTAGAAATATAGTACCCCAAGGATGTCCCCCCAACGCTTTAACCCAACAAATGCAAGCACGGGGTATCAATCCAGAACAAATGATTCCCCCCCGTCCACCAGTTTCTGTGATTCAACCGCCCCTTCCCAGAGAACAGCAACAACCTAGTGCTAGACTTGCTCTAGTGAATAATCAAGTTAACATCCGGTTGGTGAATGATACTGGTGCTGAGGTAACTTATGAAGTCGTTGGTGATACATCACCGCGATCGCTAGAAGGTAAATCAAATGTGATGCTACAAGGTTTAAACGCACCCGTAACACTCACACTTTACCGTAATGATGGTGGATTAATTCAAGTGATTCCACAACCGACATCAACCCAAGGAATGTTAGAAGTCCGATTAGACGAAACCACTAACGTTGGTCAAGATAAACGTACAGTCAGAATCCAAGAAGATGGTACAGTCTTTTTGAATTAGTCGTAATACTTCACAATACCCTGTAGCAAAACTTACAAAAAAGGGCTTCTAGCCCTGAATACAAAGTTGTGTCACATTAAATATGTCTTGTAGGGTGTGTTAGGCGTAAGCCGTAACGCACCTAAAGCTTTGGGGAAAAGGCGCGCTATCACTAACACACCCTACTGCACTGACACGACTAAAATATTGCAATAAAAAAATTGTTTCATCGGCGTTTATCTGCGTTTATCTGCGTTTTTAATCCAAAATCTATTGCAACATTTAACGCTTGACACGCCACTAACTATATTTTCAAAAATCAACTAAGCTGCGTGAAGAAAAAACTTCACCTAAACTTTAAGTGTATTTTCGTAGATTTACCGTAGTTCTTTTCCTTAATAAAAATGAGAATTAGTTTAATGCAATTTTTAATTTAACGCTTCATTATCATCATGCTACAAAAACTATCTCTTGCTTTATTAGGAACAACTGTTCTAGTGATGAGTGCAAATCCAGCTAGTGCGGTAACTATGACAGTCAATAGTGGGATGTTTTCTACCTACTCTGATACTCAAGTTGTCACCTTTGATGATGGCACAGCCAATGACCCCAATGGTTTTGCAACCTACTCTGGTATTACTACTAACATTGTTCAAGGTAGTAAATCTGGTCAATATGCCTCACCTGCTGGAAATACTACTAAATATCTAACAATTGCTCCCCAAAATACCAGTGTTGCTGGAAATACTGGTTCTGTAATGATTGATTTTAAGGAAGCTATTGATTACTTTGGTTTCTATGCAGGATCATTAGATACTTACAACTTTATTGATATTTACAATGGGAATCAGTTGTTAAATAGTTTTAGTGGCTCAAATGTACCAACAGCTACAGCTGATGGTAATCAGACTAGTGGTAAATCTAATTTATTTATTAATTTAGTAGGTGAGTCAGGTGAAAAGTTTGATCGCGTTGTCCTGCGTTCAAATGGTATTGCCTTTGAAACAGATAACCACACTTATAGAGTAGCAAACCAAAGTATTCCTGAACCCAATGCGATGTTAGGTTTATTAGCAATAGGTGCTTTTGGTGTTAATTCAGTGTTTAAACGTTTAGACAATAAGACAGTAAAAGGATAAATAGACTTTTGCTAAGTTAATTTATAACTGCTATGTGAGTAATCTGACATAGCAGTTTTTTTATTTATAAATTTCATAGGCATAATTTTCAAATATATTCTTATACCAATTCTCTATGCAGTTGCGCCAAATAAATGATGTAGAGACGTTGCATGCAACGTCTCTACAGTACAGAATAAAGTGCATCTTCATCAAGAAACGGTCTTAGTATTGATTTGTCAATTTAGCACAAACTAATATCACTCCATAGAAAGAGGCAGCCTGGATTTTCTTGCCAAAAGTATCTTTCTTTGGTATCAATCTGTTTATAATTGTCTTTCATCTGTTTTCAGAATCTAACTTAACTGTCTACGGGATCTATATGGGACGTAATCGTTCTAAATCTGACTTACCCACAAAAATCTGTCCGGTGTGTCAACGTCCCTTTTCTTGGCGGAAAAAATGGGAAGATTGCTGGGATGAGGTGAAATATTGCTCAGAACGTTGCCGCCGTCGTCGTTCTGATGCGAAAACATAAGGGAGAGTGGGGATTGAGTCATCTGGAGTACCCAATATTCAACCCCTATTTGCTCAAATCAACCATAATTTAGACTTTAATAGCGCAGGGGCATAAATGAAATCACAGGTGCAACCTAAATTAATTATTCATGGAGGAGCAGGTAGTTCTCTCCACGGTAAAGGGGGGTTGGAAGCGGTTAGGCGATCGCTTCATGCCATAGTAGAGGAAGTATACGCCCTGTTATTAACGGGAGTTGACGCTTCTGTAGCAGTGGTGCGGGGTTGTCAACTATTAGAAGATGAACCGCGCTTTAATGCTGGTACTGGTTCAGTACTACAATCTGATGGCCAAATTCGCATGAGTGCTTCCATGATGGATGGAGCATCAGGAAAGTTTAGTGGGGTAATTAATGTTTCACGGGTGAAAAATCCGATTAATTTGGCACAATTTCTCCAAAGTTCCCCAGATCGCGTACTCTCAGATTATGGTGCGGCAGAATTAGCTAGAGAATTACAAGTGCCTAGTTATAATGCCCTGACAGAATTGCGTTTGCAAGAATGGATTCAGGAGCGTCAAGACAACTTTAAACGCACGATGGCGGGAGTGGTTGCAGAACCAGAAATTTTAGAAACTAGTAATGCTGGACGGGGTACGATTGGGGTAGTTGTACTAGATGCCTACGGTAAACTAGCAACTGGTACTTCTACAGGTGGTAAAGGGTTTGAACGTATTGGCCGGGTGAGTGATTCAGCTATGCCGGCTGGTAATTATGCTACTAGTTATGCTGCTGTTAGTTGCACGGGTATAGGTGAAGATATTATTGATGAATGTTTAGCCCCCAAGATTGTTATCCGCGTCACCGATGGAATGTCCCTCAAAGCAGCAATGAAAAAATCTTTTGCGGAAGCACACGAGAACAAAAGAGATTTTGGGGCGATCGCATTAGATGCCAGTGGTACGATTGCTTGGGGTAAAACTAGCCAAGTCATTCTCGCCGCCTTCCACGACGGAGAGAAGATTGGCGATACTTTAGAATTGCCTGACGGGACTGAGGTTGGTTGTACGGTTTAGAGGGATTGGGGATTGGGGACTGGGGATTTTTAAGAAGTAGAACAGATAAGGGAGACAAGGGAGACAAGGGAGACGAGGGAGACAAGGGAGACAAGGGAGACAAGGGAGACAAGGGGGTTAAATCAGTCAATAATCAACCATCATTCTTTTGTTTGCGCCAACCGCGCTTAGTTACCTGACGACTGCGAGCAATTACTAAGCTATCGTCAGGTACATCTTCGGTAACTGTAGAACCGGCAGCTACATAGACATCATTACCCAAGGTGACAGGAGCTACTAATACGCTGTTAGAACCTGTTTTAGTGCGATCGCCTATTGTAGTACGGTGTTTTCTCTCGCCGTCATAGTTGGCGGTAATTGTTCCTGCACCGACATTTACTTGATTACCAGCCGTTGTATCACCTAAATAAGATAAATGGGCTACATTGGTGCGATCGCCTAACTGGGTATTTTTTAATTCCACGAAATTACCAATGCGGCAATTATTACCCACTTGTGCATGACCACGTAAATGGGCATAAGGGCCGATTTTCGTTCCTGTCTGGATAATACTATCTGTGACTACGGAATATAGTACTGTGACATTTTCACCCAACTGACTATTTTCAATTAAACTACCTGGCCCGATTCGACTCCCGGACTTAATCACAGTATTTCCCCGTAAGTGGGTTTGCGGTTCAATAATCACATCAGGCTGTAATTCTACGGTGTCATCAATAGTAATACTATTGGGGTCTATTAAGGTGACACCAGCCAGCATCCATTTTTCCTTGATGCGTCGTTGTAAGATTTGGGAAGCTGTAGCTAATTGTAGGCGATCGTTAATACCCAAAATTTCTTGCTCATCTTCTACATCAACTGCCATGACTTGACCAACTTGGGTGACAGCATCGGTAAGATAGTATTCTTTTTGAGCATTATTCGCTTGTAAATGAGGTAAAACCTTAGCTAAATTTGGCCAACGAAAACAATAAATTCCCGCATTAATCCGTTGATTTTGCCTTTGTAGAGGACTACAGTCTTTATCTTCAATAATTTGTTCTACAAAGTTGTTACTATCACAAAAAACCCGCCCATAGCCTTTAGGATTAGCTAGGTGGGCAGTGAGGATAGTAGCAGCGTTTTGATGAGTTTGGTGAGTTTGTAATAACTTTTCTAGGGTTTCGGTACGTAAAAGTGGTACATCCCCATTTAGTATCAGTAAATCTCCGGTATAGCCTTCAAGATGGGGTAATAATTGTTGAATGGCGTGGCCTGTTCCTAGCTGTACAGTTTGTTCTACAAATTCTAATCCAGGCAACTGCATAGCTGCTTTGACTTCCTCTGCCTGATACCCTACAATCACCATCTGCCGTGATGGTGCAAGAGGTTCTGCACTAGCCAAAACTCTTTCCACCATTGTCCGTCCACCCAGTGAATGTAACACCTTGGGTAAACTAGATTTCATTCTAGTGCCACGTCCTGCGGCTAATATTGCTACAACTACCATAATTAGCTCTGATCTACAATTAAATTTCGCTGTTGTACTTAGTACTCTGAGATTCAGGCTCAAATCATACCAGCTAATTCATGCACTAACTATGGAAAGCAACAATTAACAATTCAAAATTAAATCAGTGTTGGGTGAAAATTGATTAACTGTGGGGTAACTGATGAGAGAGAATAAATTCAGCGAATTGCTGCATAAGTTTGGGGTTGCGCCAACCGGATTCGGTTTCATCTAGCATGATACATAATGCTTCTTCTGGGGTAAAAGCTTTTTTGTAAGGACGTTCGCTAGTTAAAGCATCATAAATATCAATGACCTGAAACACTTGGGCAATGTAGGGAATTTGATCTTTCTTGAGTCCATCGGGATAACCTGAACCGTCCCAACGTTCATGATGATGGCGAATAATCGGAATTACACCTTGCATACTACGTAGGGGTTGACAAATCTTTTCCCCGATTAAAACGTGTTGCTTCATAATTGCCCAATCTTCTGGAGTGAGTTTGCCTTGCTTGAGCAAAACTGCATCGGGAATACCGACTTTGCCGATATCGTGCAGATAACCGCCCCAACTTAAGTCTCGAATTTGGGAGCGTGAGAGATTCAGGTATTCGCCAAAGGTTTGACCTAACTTGACTAGCCGTTCACAGTGGTCGCCAGTATTAGGATCACGACTTTCAACCGCTCTAGCTATAGAAAACAGTGCTTGTTCTGCATGGTCTAAATCTTCATTTAAACGCTTTTGGCGCACAAGAGATTTGACACGGGCTACTAGTTCTACTCGGTCGAAGGGTTTGCTTAAAAAGTCATCTGCTCCTACTTCAATGCCTTGGATGCGCGATCGCCTATCATTTAAAGCTGTAATGAAAATTACGGGAATTAGTCTAGTATCTTCATCTTGTTTGAGTAATTGACACACCTCAAACCCATCCATCCCCGGCATCATCACATCTAGTAAAATCAAATCCGGTTGTTGTTGCTTGACCAGTTCTACGGCAATAAAACCACTATCCGCCTCAATCACCGTATATCCTTCCATTGCCAACAGTGCCACCGCAGTCATTCTACTAGGAGTATGATCGTCAACTACGAGGACTTTTGCTGGTTCGGAATCGAAGCTCTTAATTTGGGAAGTTGTAGTTTGTATTTTTTTAGAAATTAAACGTTCATAACCCGAACACTGTTCAGGTTTTAGCCAAGAAGTTGCTTTTTGGCTTTCTGTAATCATAAAATCTTCTTTAGATAAATCCAAGGAATAATCTTCTAGTTCTTGTAATCCTGGGTCGTGATCTGAACTAATCTTGTTGAGTTGGCTTGACGGTTGAGAGCCACTCATATTCTGTTCAGTAGAGTTTGTGTATTCACCACTCCTTTTAATCACAGAAGCACCCCAATCTTCACTAAAAAACTTAACAGCGTCCCGATTTCAAAAAGACCTGAGTATTTAACTTTATACAACTGCCAATTCTGCACTTGCCCTGCATCCTATCAGAATACTTGTTTAAGCAAGACCCATCAGTTAATTTATTTTGTGCCAGAAAAGTGAGAATTGATTGATCTATTTTCCCTGCTTCTTATTCCAGTATGATAAATCTGTGCCAATGTTAAATCAGGTGTTTCACTGAGATTTTTAATCATAGTCACGTCAGAAAAAATAATGATTTTTGACTCTCCTGCTAAATTTATGCAAGTTCAGTTTTGCGTTGTTATTTTGGGGTGAGCAAGTCAGTATTTTTATCCATAAATTTGGGTAGATGATTATCTGCTCTCAATATACAAGATTTTCTGTATATTACAATACAGACAATTCATAAAATTACTAAATTTATCACAACAATAGCAATAAAAGGAAAATTTTTGTTAAAAATTTGACATATTTGCACTAGTTAACCAGTCCACAAGGGTATGGGGCAGGGAGCAGGGGGCAGGGGGAGACAAGGAGAGAAGTCTGAGCGGAGGTTTCCTCCGATGGCTTCGCCAACGCCAAGGGCGAACAGAACTTCGGGGAGACAAGGGAGCAGGGGGAGACAAGGTAGACAAGAGAGAAATATTTACCCCAATGCTCCAAAATTCCTTAATTTTGAATTTTGAATTTTGAATTTTGAATTGATACGCCCCATGCCCTATGACCACCGTTTTCGCCAACGGGAAGTAGGTTCTAGTAAGCTAGTTTGTTGCTCTTGTTGTCGTCGTTGCAATATCACAGAAGCAGCATCATTTAAGTGTGGGTCGCGGTAGGGAATAGCAGCACGGGTAAGGAGATGTTCTTTCTCTGCTGGGGAGAGGGGGGGAAGTGCTAAGTTTGACTCTGATGCAAGGCTTTGAGGATGGGCGGCAATTGTACCAGGCGATCGCCTCCCGACTGGGGGAGTTGAGCCTATTTTTAATCCAGCTAGCAACAAAGCTGTACGTACAGAGGCAGCACAAGAATAAGTAGCAAGCATTCCATCCTCGTGTAAACACATAGTCACTTGTTGAATAAATTCCACAGTCCATAGTTGAGGACACTGAGGCGGTGAAAATGGGTCTAAAAAAATGGCATCTGCTTGAAAACCTGACTGATTGACTCGCCTAATTGAGTCTCTAGCATCACCAATTAATAATGTTGCTTGGAGTTGATCTGTTTGTACCTGTTGCTCAAAAGCTAACTTGGTCAAAATATGAGTGTAATCATAATTCCAGTTATCTAATAGATGATGGGCAATTGCTGCTTGTGGTACAGATGGATTTAGTTCTAAACCAATCAATTCAACGTGGCAACTGGGATTTACTGCCCAAATGGTCTGTAATGCGGCGGCGGTGTTGTATCCTAGACCATAACAAATATCTAATAAACGCAAAGCTGGTTTTTCGGCAATTTTACTTAGTTGTGTAGGACTGGCAAATTTGAGAAAGCTTTCTTGCTTCGCCCCAAAATGACTATGAAAAGCTTCCCCAAAGTCTTGGGAGAAAAAAGTCAAAGAGCCATCTGCTGTTAGTTGGGGTGTAAAATTATTCTCTACGTCTGACATGGGGATTTAGGAAGGGGGCAGGGGGCAGGGAGCAGGGGGCAGGGGGCAGGGGAGCAGGGGGCAGGGAGCAGGGGAGCAGGGGGAGACAAGGGAGACAGGGGAGACAGGGGAGACAGGGGAGATAAGGATGTAGGGGGAGTAATGACTAACACTCAATTTGTTGTTTCATCGGACTGGTTACTTGAACACTTGCATGATCCGCAGGTTGTAATTGTAGATTGTCGCTTTTCTTTGGCTGACCCACAACTAGGACAAAGGCAGTACCAAGCAAGTCATATTGAGGGAGCTTACTATTTAGATTTAAATCTGGATCTTTCTAGTCCTGTGGGTGAACATGGTGGGAGACATCCTCTACCACCACCAGATGAGCTAGCTGAGAAATTAGCTGCAATGGGGATTGAGTCTCAAAAAAGTTTGGTTGTCGCTTATGATGACTCTCGTTTGGCTTTTGCATCCCGTCTTTGGTGGTTGTTACGCTATTTTGGTCATGAGCAAGTAGCTGTTTTAGATGGGGGGTTTAGCCAATGGGAAAAAGCTGGCTATCCTGTCACAGATATGATTCCGCCACCTCAAAAAGCTCATTTTATACCGCAATTGCAAACAGAATTGTTGGTAGATGTAGAAGCTGTTAAAAATCGTAAAGATTTACCCCAAGTTGTTTTGGTAGATTCGAGAGAGGGCGATCGCTATCGTGGCGAAAGAGAACCCACTGATAAAATTGCCGGTCATATTCCCGGTGCAGTCAATTATCCTTGGGTGGAACTCACAGATGCTTCTGGCTATTTAATTCCACTTCCAGCACACCAAAAACGTTGGGAACAACTCCAAACCTCTGAAGAAATTTTAGTTTATTGCGGTTCTGGTGTTACAGCCTGTGTAAATTTGCTGTCTTTAGAGTTAGCTGGCATTCATACAGGTAAACTTTATGCTGGGAGTTGGAGCGATTGGATTAGTTATTAGTTGATGGGCATGGGGCGTATCAATTCAAAATTCAAAATTCAAAATTCAAAATTAAGGAATTTTGGAGCATTGGGGTAAATATTTCTCCCTTGTCTCCCTTGTCCCCCCTGTCTCCCCGAAGTTCTGTTCGCCCTTGGCGTTGGCGAAGCCATCGGAGGAAACCTCCGCTCAGACTTCTCTCCTTGTCTCCCCCTGCCCCCTGCTCCCCTGCCCCCTGCCCCCTGCCCCCTGCCCCCTGCTATTTTTAAAATTCACCCAAAACCCAGTTGTAATTGACACTGAAAAACCAGCTATCAAAATCAATGTTCCTGGCGGTGGAATCACCAAAACTAAAACCAGTTTGCATATTGACTCTAGTTGACTTTGATAAACGATAAGTTAAGTTAGCAAATAATCGATGTGATTGGTCATGGCGATCGCGTTCTGTAAAATCTGATAAACTCAATTGATAATTTAAACCTACATTCAGAGGTTCTTGTAGTTGATAGTTCAAAGATAACCAAAGATAATTTACTATGCGACTGCGGCTTTCTGGGTCGGCTAAGTTCCAACTAAATTCATAAAAACTATCTAACATTAATTTTTGAGTGAGTCTATCTCTTCTCCCCAAAGATAGCTTAAAAGATTGTTCATTTAAGAAGCGATCGCCAGATGTAAATATGTCGCTACTGTTAGCATAAAACAATTGTTGATTACTCCAACTGATTTCACCAAACATTCGTCGTGATAACTGTTGGTAAATACCTAAATTAAACCTTAATTGGTTATAATTAAACTTTGATTGGTCTACGTAACGAATTAAATTACCATCAATTGAACCATTTAAATAAGTCTTAGAACCCAAGGGAAAATAAGCAGAATTTAGTCTCAGTCCATAAAATAACAACCCATCTTCTACTGGGGCATTTTCAGATGAGAAGATGTTAGTTGTATAAAAATAACCAATACGTGCTTGTAGAGAACCTATGGGTTTAAATTTAGGTACAGGACGTTCTGTCTGTGGTGGTTGAGGTTGTTCTAGGGGCGAATTTGGTAAAGGCTTTTGACGCACCCTTAGTCCCAATTCCCGATAGGTATCAGACTCAGGATTTGGCTGTTTTGTCTCTCTTAATCGCCGCCTCAATCTCTCTATTCTTTCTAATCTTTCTTGGTTATTTTTGGTAGGTAATTCTAATAATTGTTCTATCGGCTGTGGCGTTGTTTGAGGAAAGTTATTAGGCTGAGTTTCTAATTGCGGTGCTTCATTCCTCTGTGGAATAATATTGGTATCTGATCCGGGTGTAGAATCAGGTTGCTCTCTGGAATTTTCTATTTCTGTAGGAATTGTCTGCACAATTAACGGTTTTGCTGTCACCAAATTTAAATTCACTCTGCCTAAATCACCCTGGTGACAGATTGCAGGATTATTTGCTGAATTTAGCAAAAATTGTTGTGTTTGCTCTAACTCATCTTCACAAGTTAAGACATCTATTTCTTTAGCCGATGCTGCATCTGTTTTGGTGCTATAACTAATTGCACCAATAATGACTAATGAAATCGTAAGTAAAAAACTTTTCCAGCCCTGAAATTGCATCTTCTATAGATGGATTTAATTAATGTTACTTGACGCACACACTAAAAGTGTGTCAAATTTTCGTCAAGAATATTAGCTTACTATTAATTGGATGCTTTCAGGAAACACCAGAAAGTGAAAAGCAGGGGAGCGGGTAAGAAGGGACGCTCTCCCCCATCATGGGCTATTTTTAGGTGAGCGAAAAAAGGTGTGGGAAGTGTGGGGAGTGTGGAGGGTAATTTTTTGGATACTTAGCTAGAAATCCCACACAAAATTTCATTCACCCGCTATTTCTATACAAAGGTTGTTTGAAAAGTCGCTAGTAAACTATCTTTAACTATTGACTAAAAATGGATAATCTGTGTATCCTTCAGCACCTGAACCGTAAATTTTGCTGCCATCTGGGTTATTGAATTGAGCATTAATTTGGAATCTTTTTGGTAAGTCAGGATTAGCAATAAATAGCGTGCCAAAAGATACTAAATCTGCATCACCTTTAGCGAGAATCTCATTTCCTGTTTGTTGATTATAACCGCCATTGGTGATTAATGTGCCTTGATAAATTTGGCGGAAATGTGGTGTTACAGGATTCATGACTGCACGAGTTGATAAATCCACTTCGTTAGCTTCCATTAGATGGATATAAGCTAAACCGAAGGGGTTAAGAGCATTCACCATGTAACTAAATGTTTCTTTGGGATTTGAGTCATACATCCCGTAGAAGGTATTACTGGGAGAAAGTTTAATTCCGACGCGATCGCCTCCCCAAACACTGGTGACAGCTTCCACCACTTCCAATAAAAAGCGGCTACGATTCTCTAATGAACCACCATATTCATCAGTACGCTGATTTGAACCATCTTGTATAAATTGGTCAATGAGATAGCCAAATGCACCGTGTAATTCCACACCATCAAAGCCAGCCGCTAACGCATTAACTGCCCCTTGGTGAAACTGTTCGACAATTTCCGCAATTTCTTTGGTTTCCAAAGCACGAGGTGTTTCTAAAGGTACTTTACCGATGGGAGTATGAAGCGAACCCACACCAGCGATCGCACTTGGTGCTACTGGTAATTCTCCTCCCAACAAAGCCGGATGACCAATTCTTCCAGAATGCCACAGTTGTAAAAATATCCGTCCGCCTTGTTGATGCACTGCATTTGTCACCAAACGCCATCCAGCGATTTGTGTGGCTGTGTAAATTCCAGGACAATTAATATATCCCAAGCTCAGGGGTGAAATGGCTGTACATTCAGTCATAATTAACCCGGCACTAGCTCGTTGAGAATAATATGTTGCCATCAGGGAATTTGGGATATTGTCAATCGCCCGTAACCGAGTCATAGCCGACATAACAATCCGGTTAGGTAGAGAGTAACACCCCAATTGAACTGGTGTGAATAGGTTGATGCCTGTATTCATGATTGTGGGAATTAGAAGTTAGAATTTTGGCTGGAATTAAAACGTTTTTCTTTGACACTCACTTATATAGGAATCATATTTGATTTCTGAACTTACTTTTAAAGCTAGAGAACAGGGCTAGGGGTTGGGGGTTCGGGTAAAAAGGAATAGGCTTTACAGCCATGATTCCGTAGATAATTCTCTGACTGTGTCAATTCTCTGAAAGTCGCTGTCGGCTGAGACAAGGATAAGATCATGTTGTAAGGCTACTGCTGCAATCCAAAGATCATTCTCATCAAAACCTAGATCAGTGATTTTTGTTTTTCTGCGCTTGCTTTTCTCTTTTGGTGCAAATTCGTGAAATAAACTGGCTTTGAGTTCTCCGTAGATATTAGCAGTAAATCCATCAATATTATAAATGTATATACCTGTTATAAAACGGCGGATTAGAGCTAAGTTACTTTCTTTACGTTGAGAACGTTCTGCCATGTCTATAAGTTCGCCCTGAACAATGGCGCAGGTTGTAATAACTGAATTTTCCAGTTCTACAAGACGATGAATTACATTAGCGTTACCAAGTATTGCTTGACTACAGTGATTTGTATCTAATAGGTACATTATTCAAAGGGATTTTCGTAATCAAATTTGGCCTTGCGACGAGTACTATAAACTAATTCAAGACATTTTTCTAAATCATCACCTTCCCATTCACCGATGGTTTTTAAGTGTTCCAGCAGTGAGCCACCTGTAGAATTGACTATAGTGTGAATAGTAGAATCTACCACTTCACAAATCGGTTGTTTTTGCGTTTCCTTTGTTTTCAAAAAGCGTAAAAAATCTAGGGTTTCAGCCAAAATGTTATCTGATGAGGATTCAATTTCTTGGAGAAGCAATTCTTTGATGCTCATAATGGGTATTTCCTAATTAATCTTTTTGATTATTGTAATAGTTTCATTACTACCCAAGGAGTGAAAGCTCCCTACACCCTGTTTTTGACAATATACAAAATCGGCACAACAAATAAACTTAAGAATGTCGCCCCTAAAATTCCCCCAAATACAGCCGTTCCCAATGATTGACGACTAGCTGCACCTGCACCCACAGCAATTACAAGCGGAAAAATCGCCAACAATGTTGATAAGGCTGTGAGCAAAATCGGGCGTAATCTAGCTTGACTGGCTTGAATTGCGGCTTTAGTTATAGTAAGCCCCTGTTTACGCCATTGATTAGCAGATTCCACAATTAATATAGCGTTTTTACACGCCAAGCCCACCACCATGACTAAACCCACCTGAGAAAATACATCGTTACTTAAACCCCTCAAAGATTGAGCTGTCAATGCTCCCAGAATTACTAAGGGAACTGGTAGCATAATTATCAAAGGGTCTAGATAATTTTCGTATTGGGCAGCTAGTACCAAAAATATACACAGCAGTCCTAAACCCAAAATTAACGGTGCTGGAGTATGGGAAGCTTGTTCTTGGGTGGTAATTCCTGACCATTCATAGCCCATGCTAGCTGGTACTACTCTTTGGGCGATATGTGCCATTGCCGCGATCGCTTGTTTAGAACTAAAGCCAGGAGCAGCCCCACCGTTGATTTCTATCGACCGCAACAGGTTATAGTGGTTGATGGTTTGCGTTCCTGTGGTGGGGGTTAACTTGACTAAGTTACTTAGGGGAATCATCTTCCCAGTTTGGGAACGCACATATAATTTACCAACATCCCCAGGTTCAGAACGGAATTTAGCATCAGCTTGCACATATACCCGATAAGTCCGCGAGAGAAAATTAAAGTCATTAACATATTGCGAACCCAGATAAATTTGTATGGTTTTAAAAATATCGTCTATGGGGACTTGCAAGACTTTAGCTTGATTGCGATCTACTGTGATTAACATCTGCGGTGTGTTGGCATTAAATGTACTAAACACACCTTGTAATTCTGGGGTTTCATTTGCTTGAGAGATCATCTCTCCCATGACTGCCAGCATGGTGTTGAAGTTGTTAGTCCCCGATTTATCTTGGAGTTGAAATTGGAAACCTGCAAAATTCCCTACACCATCAATAGATGGCGGGTTGAGGGCGAAAATCCGCGCTTCGGGAATATTAGATAATACTCCCTGTAACTGATTTATAATTGCTTTGGCTGATTGTCCAGGTTGTCGGCGTTCATCCCAAGGCTTGAGGGTGACAAAAATCACACCACTATTAGCTGTATTGCCACTAAAGCTAAAACCACCGATCGCAAAAGTCTTAGCCACTTCCGGTAATTTTAAGATTTCCCCTTCTACCTGAGTCATGACTTTGCTAGTGTAGTTGAGAGAAACCCCCTCTGGTGCTTGAATCAGGGTGATCAAATAACCTTGGTCTTCATCGGGAATCAAGGCGGTGGGAAAGGTAACATATAACCAGCCTGTGAATATTAAACAGACAATCAATAAGGCGATGGCGATCGCTCTCATCCGTTGTAAAAAATGCAGCGTTCGCTCATATTGATTCTGGAGCAAATCTAAACACCAGTTCATCCGACTCAAAAACCAGGTAAATATCCCCCGTGGTTTGGGTTTAGCCTCTAGTAATAAAACCGATAAAGCTGGCGTAAGGGTGAGAGCTAAAAAGGTAGAAATAGTAATAGAAAAAGCAATAGTTAAAGCAAATTGACGATAAATTTCACCAGGGAAGAATGCTACTGATATAAATACTGATATCAATACTAAAAATGAACTAATTAATACACCAAATAAATCACCGATAGTTGCACAAGCAGCTTGACGCGGTGACATTCCCTCCTCTTGAATTAATCGGGAAATATTTCCCACCACAATCACAGCATCATCAACTACCATACCGATAGCTAAAGTCAAACCAAACAGGGTGAAAGTATTGATAGAAAAGCCAAAAACTTTAATTAAGGCGAAAGTTCCCATCAAGGATAAGGGAATTGTGATCAGAGGAATGAGGGTAGTTCGCCAATCTTGGAAGAACAGAAAAATTACCAAGACAACAATAGCGATCGCCTGTAAAAGTGTTTTTACCACTTCTACCAAAGACGCTGGTACAAATTCAGTTGTATCAAATGCCACTTGATATTCCATACCAGGGGGAAAGTTTTTCGCCAAGCGAGTCATTTCCAGGCGCACAGCCTTAGCTATCTCTACAGCATTACTCCCCGCTACAGGAAATATCCCTATCCCGATGCCTTCCTTACCCCGAAACCGCACAAAGGAATGATAGTTTTCTGCCCCTAATTCGGCTCTGCCGACATCCCTTAAGGTAATCAGTGAGCCATCTGCACCGGTTTTCAAAACTATATTTTCAAATTCGGCGACATCCGTTAATCTACTAGCCGCAGTTATATCAATTTGATACATTTGATCTGCGGGGATTGGTGGCTGGCCGATTTGTCCGGCACTGATTTGGATATTTTGTTCATTCAGTGCATTAATCACATCTTGGGCTGTCAAGTTGCGACTCGCCAAACGATTGGGATCAAGCCATAGGCGCATAGCATAACGACGTTCCCCAAAAATCCGTACTTCACTGACACCATCAATTCTTTTGAGGGCATCTAGTAAATATAAATCAGCATAGTTACTCAAAAATAGATTGTCATAGTCTTGGCGATCGCTATACAACCCCATCGCCAGTAAAATATGATCAGACAGTTTACTGACTTTGACTCCAGTACGCTGTACTGCGATCGGTAACTCTGGTTGTGCTAGCAAAATGCGATTCTGCACATCTACCGCCGCTATATCTTGATCCCGTGCAGCGTCAAAGGTGACTGTAATCGTACTACTACCATCATTACTACTGCTAGAAGTTATGTACTTCATCCCTTGCACGCCATTAATTTGGCGTTCCAAGACATTTGTAACTGTTTTTTCTACAACTTCCGCACTCGCACCCACATAATTAGCATTAACAATAATTTGCGTCGGACTAATTTTGCCATATTTATCAATTGGTAGAGTCAGAATACTAATGACACCCACCAAAAAAATCATAATGGCGCAGACGCTTGTAAATACAGGTCGTTTAATCAAGAAGTTAACGAACATAATCGAGACTGGGAAAGGGCAAAGGGGCAGAGGAACAAGAGAAAAAAATTCTTAATTCTTAATTTTGAATTTTGAATTTTGAATTTTGAATTTTGAATTGATATGCCCCATGCCCAATCCCTTAAGGAATGGGAACAGATCGCAATAATCGCTCCACCACACTTCTAGAACTACGTCCTCCTCTGGGAATCAGACGATGACACAAAACATGAGGCGCGAGTAATTTTACATCATCAGGAGTGGCATAATCACGTCCCAGTAAAAAAGCTAAGGCTTGGGTGGCTTTTTGTAAAGCTACTGTACCCCGTGGACTGACACCTAGAGTAATTTCCTCGTCTTGGCGGGTTGTTCGCACCAATTCTAGGATGTATTCTTGCAAAGAAGTTTCTACTTTCACCTGAGAACAAATTTCCCGTAATTGTGCAATCTCTGCCAAACTCATACAAGGCTGTAAATCATCCACCTTGACACCCTGTCGGAGATTTTGCAGCATTTCTAATTCTTCCTGAGCCGAGGGATAACCCAAACTTAAGGAAAGCATAAATCTATCCATTTGGGCTTCAGGTAGGGGGAAAGTACCTTGATATTCGACGGGGTTTTGAGTAGCAATCACAAAGAATGGTTGAGGAACAGAACGGGAAACACCATCAACTGTCACCTGATGTTCTTCCATGACTTCTAATAAAGCCGATTGAGTCCGAGGCGTAGCGCGATTGATTTCATCAGCTAACAACACATTAGCAAACACTGGGCCGGGAAGAAAAGTAAATTCGCCGCTTTTGGGATTCCAGATGTTAGTACCCGTAATATCTGTGGGTAATAAATCAGGAGTACATTGCAGACGTTGAAATTTACCATCCAGTGAACGGGCTAGAGATTTAGCAAGGAGAGTTTTACCGACTCCTGGGACATCTTCTAATAAAGCGTGGCCACCAGCTAATAATGCGACGAGAACTAAGCGTATGGCTTCAGTTTTACCCACGATAGTACGGGTAAGATTTTGGGTTAGAGCGTCAATTTTTTCTCTCATGCACCACAGGGGATTGGTGATTGGTATATAAGAAACAGGAGTAGAGAACAACCTATGCCTTATCCTCCACTCCGGTATTCATACAGTATTCCCACTTAATTAATTCAAAATTCAAAATTCAAAATTCAAAATGGCGATTGGGGGGCAGGGGGCAGGGAGTAGGGGGCAGGGTGCAGGGTGCAGGGGGGCAGGGAGACAAGGGAGACAAGGAGAGAAGTCTGTAGCTTGCTTCCCGTAGGGTGCGGAGGTTTCCTCCGATGGCTTCGCCAACGCCAAGGGCAAACAGAACTTCGGGTAGACAAAGCAGACAATTATTTTTTATTCCCATGCCCAATGCCCAATGCCCCATGCCCCATGCCCAAAGTCAACTTTGTGATAAAACTTGGATGGCGATCGCACAATCTTGTTGAATTTGATGTTTGAGGGCTTCTAGGGATGGGAATTTTTGCTCTGGGCGTAAAAATTCGACTAGCTGCACGGCGAGTTTTTTACCGTACAAATCCCCACTCCAATCCAAAAGATGCACTTCTACTGAAGGATACGTGCCGTTGACTGTGGGACGGTTGCCGATATTCATCACTCCCAAAATCTCATTTGGTATCTCGCCGATAATCTGGACACGGACAGCATAAACTCCTTTGCAGGGAATGTATTTATCAATTGGTAGTTCTAAGTTGGCGGTAGGAAAGCCAAGGGTTCTTCCTAGTTGTTCACCTTCGACTACTGTACCAATGAGACTGTAAAGTCTTCCCAAGCATCGGTTAGCGTTTTTGATATCTCCACTTGTTAAAGATTTACGAATCAAGGAAGTGCTAATCGGAGCATTGTGGCTGATATTGACGTTGGTGCAACTGTTGTCATTAACAGTAGGTAGGGTGGAGGTTTCAAGAGTCACTATAGTGACAGGAATGTTATATTGAGACGCGATCGCTTGTAAATCTTGAGCAGTACCACGGCGATTTTTCCCAAAACAAAAGTCTTGTCCCACACTAATTTGCTGACACTGTAGTTGTTGTACAAGAATCCTTTCCACAAATTCTTCGGGAGACAAGGCCGCTAAATCTCGGTCGAAAGGTAATAGTACAAGTTGTTGTACTCCCAGCGATCGCAATTGCTCTACTTTTTCATCTAAGGGTGTTAACCAAGTCCGGGGTTGTCCGGTGAAGAACTCTTGGGGATGGGGACGAAAAGTCACAACTGTGGAATATAGGGGGTCTGTTGGTGGGAGTGGTGTAGTGAGTTCCTCTCCCCCCATACCCTGCTGTGTTTTGACTGGCTGCAAAACTGGTTGAATTACCCTTTGATGGCCAAGATGCACGCCATCAAATTTGCCAAGGGCAACAGCAGTTGGCGTTAGTACTCTTTCAGTTGCAGCCGCAACCCACACAGAACACCCATTTTGAGACAGATTTAGCACTTGGATTTTCGGAATTGAGGTTTATTTCACCATCAATCGGTTGCTAGTTACCTTAGAGGTAGGCTCACACCAATTGATAGTTCCTAATCACCAATCTAATCTAAAATCTACCATCACTCTGATAGCAAGTTCTATCCAGAAAAATTACTCACAGAAAAAGATTCTGATATAGGGGCTGAAACAGGGATCTGGAGTACCATACCTTCCCGTGCCATAATTGCCCCAGGAAACTGGGCAAAGGCTTGAGAACCGACATGATCTAAAAAATCATCATCATGGGCAGGATCATGATGAAAAATTACTAGTGTCTTGACATTGGCAGCCTTAGCTACTTTTATAGCTTCTTGCC
Organism: Aliinostoc maniaoense; assembly: GCF_058172895.1. Taxonomy (NCBI): domain Bacteria; kingdom Bacillati; phylum Cyanobacteriota; class Cyanophyceae; order Nostocales; family Nodulariaceae; genus Aliinostoc; species Aliinostoc maniaoense. The sequence continues at coordinate 2,888,555 of NZ_CP187952.1, forward strand.
AAGTAGAATGTCCCCAACCAATTTTAGGGGATTTAGGGGAATAGTATTCGTCATCAGTGTAGGTAGAATCGTAAATAACGATATCGGCATTCCGGGCTAAAGACAAGACATTTTCGTCTAATTTATCGGCAAAATGTTCTGTATCGGTAATATAAACTGCCGATCCACCACACCAGTTTACTCGATACCCCACCGCTTCACCGGGATGGTTAAGTGGTGCTGTTTCTACGGTAATATCATCAATGTGGATGGGTTTTCCTGGGTAAACGTCATGAAAATGCAGGTTAGCCTGCATGATCTGCAAAGGTACGGGAAAATTAGGGTGGAGCATCTGATCATTAAGACGTTGTTCTACGGTAGAACCATCAGGAGCGATCGCACCATAAATATGAAAATTATTCCCTTTCACAAACCCAGGGACGAAGAAGGGAAAACCCTGCATATGATCCCAGTGAGAATGAGTGAAAAACAGATAAGCTTCTATTGGCATTTGACGCAATAAAGATTGCCCCAAAACGTGCAGCCCTGTACCACCATCGAAAATTAAGCGTTTACCCCCCACTTGCATTTCCACACAAGGGGTATTGCCACCATAACGGACTGTATGTGGCCCTGGACAGGGGATGCTCCCACGAACGCCCCAAAATTGCACAGTAAATTGGTTCTCTATCCTTGACATGGGTATTGGTTGCTGGACTGAGCGGGCGATCCAGAAAAAAGTGTTAGTTGGTTGTTAAATTTATACTGTTTTACCGTCGGCAATAGAGAAATTAATTAATGGTAAAACAGCATACATGATTTGAGCTAACCTATGGAACACAGCTGAGGCTATTGCCAAGCATTTACCTCATTATTCCCAAAATATTTGTATCAGTAATATCAAGAACGCTTTTATTTTATCTTTACCTTGTCTCCCTTGTCTCCCTTATCCCCCTTGTCCCCCTTATCCCCCTTGTCTCCCTTATCCCCCTCTCCTTCCTCTACACTCCCACACCCCTAAGAAAAATTGAACTCCCAATTTGATAGTTTATCTAGTGCGTTCCCATAGGTAAGATTGTATTGTAATGGCGTAATACTAATGTAGTTATCACGGATAACATGAACATCAATCGGGACATTTTGTGGCAGATTTAATCCGGTTGGTGGTTCGACATCTTCTAGAACTTCCCCAGTTAACCAGTAGTAAGTTTTACCACGGGGATCGATGCGTTTATCAAAAACATCTACATAGCGGCGCACTCCCTGACGGGTAAGTTTCACGCCAGCAATTTCTTCCCAGTTCACTGGCGGGACATTCACATTGAGCAACATTAAATCTGGGATAGGCTTAACGCTCAGTTGTGCGACGAGGATTTTGGCAAAGTGCGCCGCAGGTTGAAAGTTTTTATAGGTGTGGCTAGTTAAGCTGAAAGCTATGCTGGGAATACCTTCAATCATGCCTTCCATCGCTGCCGACACAGTACCAGAATATAAAATTTCAGTGCCTAAGTTTGCACCTTGATTAATGCCGGAAAGCACCAGATCAGGGGGAGAATCTAATAAAGCCCACAGTGCCAGTTTGACGCAATCTGAGGGAGTGCCATCACACGCCCAGGCTTTGATTGTGGGGTGAAAAATCGACTCGACAATTTCGGCGCGAATTGGTTGATGTAGAGTCAGTCCGTGGCCAGTGGCCGATCGCTCTCGATCTGGGCAAACTACAGTGACATCATGGCCTGCTTCGGCTAAACAGTTAGCTAAAGTACGAATACCCAAAGCCGAAATCCCGTCATCATTGCTAATTAATAATTTCATACTCATTAGTCATTGGTCATTAGTTAATAGTCAACAGTCAACCGTCAACAGTCAACAGTTACCCCTAAACTGGTAAAAAGAGCTATCGTTTTGATCCTTGTCTCTCATAAAATTAATGGCATACTACTAAAGTTATTTGTCGAATAGTCCAAACCTGTGGACTATTGACTATTGAATATGGACTATTGACTAATGACTAGCAACTTAGAAGCTCAACTTTTAGCATTGCGGCAACAAGGAGAAGAGGCGATCGCCGCCGCCGATACCCTGGAACGCCTAGAAGAACTCAGAGTGAGTTATTTGGGTAAAAAAGGGCAACTGGGGGCTTTGTTGCGGAGTATGGGGCAAATGAGTGCCGAGGAGAGGCCAAAAATTGGCGCGATCGCCAACACTGTCAAGGAAGCCCTACAAGCTAGTTTAGACGGACAAAAGGCAGCTTTAGAAACTGCCCAAATTCAGGCACAACTAGAAGCAGAAACCCTTGATGTCACCATGCCGGGCATTTTTCGCCCCCAAGGTCGCATTCACCCTTTAAATGGCATTATTGACCGGGCATTAGATATCTTTGTCGGCATGGGTTACACCGTGGCGCAAGGGCCAGAAATGGAGACAGATTACTACAATTTTGAGGCTCTCAACACCCCACCCGACCACCCCGCGCGCGATATGCAGGATACGTTCTACCTGCCAGATGGTAATCTCCTGCGGACTCACACCTCATCAGTGCAAATTCGTTACATGGAAAGGGAAGAACCACCCATCCGGGTTGTTGCGCCAGGGCGAGTTTATCGGCGTGATAATGTTGATGCTACTCACTCAGCCGTTTTCCATCAAATCGAATTGCTAGCCATTGATGAAGGACTAACATTTACTGACCTCAAAGGTACAATCAAAGTATTTTTAAATGCCATGTTTGGCGATTTACCGATTCGCTTCCGTGCCAGTTATTTCCCTTTTACTGAACCATCGGCTGAGGTAGATTTACAGTGGAATGGTCGCTGGTTAGAAGTTATGGGTTGCGGCATGGTTGATCCAAATGTGATGAAATCTGTAGGTTATGACCCAGAAATTTACACCGGATTTGCAGCCGGTTTTGGTGTCGAACGCTTTGCAATGGTATTACATCAAATTGATGATATCCGCCGCCTATATGCTAGTGATTTAAGGTTCTTGAGACAGTTTTAAAAATGAAGAGTTAGGAGTGATAAGTAACGAATTAACCTAAACTTCTAACTCTTAACTTGATTTACAATCTGATGAAATCAATAACAATGAATCGAGTTTTAATATTTGGTAATTCCGGTTCAGGAAAAACCACTTTAGCAGATAAACTAGGGCGGAATCTTGATCTTCCAGTTCTCGATCTCGATACTATTGCATGGGAACACCATCAAATTGCTGTACGCCGTTCTCAAGAAGATGCAGCCAAAGATTTACTAGAATTTATCAACAACAATAATTCTTGGATAATTGAAGGTTGTTATAGTACCCTGATTGCAATTGGTCTAGAATTTGCTACCGAAATTTATTTTCTTAATCCAGGGATTGAAAAATGTTTAGAAAACAATAGTAATCGTCCTTGGGAAGCTCATAAATTTAAATCACCTGAAGAACAAGCGGAAACTTTTGATTTTCTCCAGAGTTGGATAAAAGAATATGAAACTCGTAATGATGAATTTGGTTATTCATCTCATCGTGCATTATTTGAAAGTTTTAATGGTAAAAAACATGAAATTATTGGATAAGTTATGACATCACTAACATTAAATCTCAATTCTGTAATTAAATTGACAAGAGAACAGTTTTATCAATTATGTGTAGAAAATCCTGATTTAAAATTAGAACGCAATGCCCTGGGAGAATTAATTATCATGCCACCAACAGGAGGAGAAACAGGTAGAAGTAATGTGAATTTAATTCTACAAATAGCATCATGGAATGAACAAAATCAACTTGGTGAAGTTTTTGATTCATCTACTGGATTTACTTTACCAAATGGGGCTGATCGTTCTCCTGATGTATCTTGGGTAGAAAAATCTCGCTGGGAGGCTTTGACTAAAGAACAAAGAGAAAAATTTCTGCCTCTATGCCCAGATTTTGTGATTGAAATCATGTCACCATCTGATACCTTGAAAAAAGTTCAAGATAAAATGAATGAGTATATGTTAAATGGGTGTCGCTTGGGTTGGTTAATCAATCGCAAAAAGCAAGAAGTAGAAATTTATCGTCCTGGCAAAGAAGTAGAAATCTTAAAATTACCTCAAACTCTTTCTGGTGAAAATATATTACCTGGATTTGTACTCAATCTGCAACGCATTTGGGAGTAATTAAATTAAAATTATTAGCAGCAATTATCGCAATGTCCACAACGCCAGTTAGTGGCTTCTTTATCAAAACCAAAAGCATTTAATAAAAATTGCCAACGGCATTGTTTAGTATTTAAATATTGAGTCATTTGTTGAGCAGCGTGTAATTGTGTGGGTGGCTGATTTTTGGCTTTGTGTTCTATTTTGTAATGAAAAGGGTCAAGCCAGTTTAATTGTCCACTACTATGCAGTAAAGCTAAAGCGATCGCACTATCGGGAAATTGTTTAGTTATCGCGTTAACTTCACCCTGTGCTGGGAGTTTTTTGATTAACTGCTGGGCTTTTTGCTGCTGCGATCGCATTTGTTCTTGAAAAAACTGTTGTCTTTGTTTATCATCTGGATCTAGCCACCCTGTAGGCTCACTCACCAATGTCAAAGCCTCAGCCGGTTTACCATCTCTACCACCACGCCCAATTTCTTGCACATATTCAGATAATAGATGCGGTGCGTGATAGTGGACAACCCAGCGCACATTAGGCTTATTTATCCCCATGCCAAAGGCGCAGGTACACACCACAAACGGAATTTTATCACCCAACCAACTTGCTTCCACTTCCCGGCGTTCTGTTGCACCTAAACCCGCATGATAACTAGCGGTTTTGTAACCCATCTCTGTTAACCAAGCAGCTAAATTTTCACTATCTCGCCGAGTTCTGACATAAATTAATCCGGCTTGTTTTGGTCGATTTTGAATAAATTTGATTAATTGTTGTTTTCTTCCCCTTGGTGTCCAAGCGATGCGAACAGTAGGATGCAAATTTGGACGGTAAGGATTAAGGCGAAATATTTCCGGTTGTTGTAATTGTAAAACTGTTTGAATAGTTTTTTGCGCTAAGGGGTCAGCCGTGGCGGTAAATGCAGCAATGCTGATTTTTGTTCCTGGTGGCTTATGTTTGAGTAATGCAGGTCTGACAGCCCCTAATCTGCGGTAAGCTGGGCGAAAGGTTTCACCCCACTGTACTAAACAATGAGCTTCATCAAGAATCAAACCGTTGATTTGTAGTTGTGGCTGACATAATCTTTCCCAGACTGGCGGACTTAATAAAGTTTCTGGTGATAAATATAATAATCTTAGTTGTTGTTTTTCTAATGCTTGCAATGTTGCGCGGCGTTGAAATGATGGTAATTCACTATGCAATAATGCGGCTTTTTGTTGACGTTCAATTAATTCCTGTACTTGATTTTCCATCAGTGCTACTAATGGCGATACTACCAAAGTTAAGCCAGTTTGTAGTAATGCAGGTAGTTGAAAACAAATTGATTTTCCGCCCCCAGTGGGCATAATGATGAGTGCATCTTTTTGGGTTAATAAACTGTTGACGATTTCTCCCTGTGGCGAACGGAAATCATCATAACCCCAAATTTTTTGAAAAGTAGCGCGGACTTCTTCCCAAGATTTTGTTTTTTGATTATTCATATATGGTAGTAGATGCCCATGTTTTGAATTTACACGCTACTACCTAAATTCTGGTTCAGTAATCTTCTCAGATATTAACAATAGTATTTCTGTGTGAAGCTGGGTCAAATCTCAACTTTTTCAACGCTAAGGTACGCGGAGGTTAGCGCAGAGGTACACAGAGATTTTTTTAGATAAGTCGCTATTTTCTCAAACAATTAAAGGTTTGTAGTGGGAACTTTAGTTCTCAAAACAGGACTAAAGTCCTTACTACGAACTGAATCCTAGTATTTTTACATTGTTTAACATAGTTTGGTTTTTTCAAGTCGTTATACTGAGTAGTTCTGATGTCTTGAGTGCTGAGTCACGAGTGAGGATTTTCACTCAGCACTCAGCACTCAGCACTTTTAACTCAGCACTCTTTTACACTTGGTTAGCAGTTACTTCTGTTTGCTTCTCTTGCGTTTGCAAGGCTGCATACAAACGATTGAGGGCATTAACGTAAGCTTGTGCTGATGCAACTATGATATCGGTATTGGCTGCATGACCCGAAAATACTCTCGATTCATGTCTTAAACGGATAGTCACTTCGCCAATTGCATCAATGCCGGCTGTTACTGACTGCACGGAGAACTCAATCAATTGGTTAGGAACGTTTACGACACGGTTAATTGCTTTGTAAACCGCGTCTACTGGCCCTGTACCAATGGCTGCGTCGGTGAGTTCTTCGCCTGTGGGGGTGCGGAGGGTAACTGTAGCCGTGGGTTGAGCGTTACTACCGCAGGAAACCTGGACTAATTCTACCCGGAATAAATCGGGTGCTTGTTGAATTTCGTCGTTAACGATGGCTTCTAAGTCCCAATCAGAAATTTCTTTCTTTTTGTCGGCTACTTCTTTGAATCTCACAAAGGCTTTATTAAGTTCGGTTTCTGATAATTCAAAACCCAATTCTTTCAAGCGAGTACGGAAGGCATTACGCCCAGAATGTTTACCCAAAACTATTTGATTGTCTGTTAAACCAATCAATTGAGCATCCATAATTTCGTAGGTGAGTTTATTTTTCAAAACTCCATCTTGGTGAATACCTGACTCGTGAGCGAAAGCATTTGCACCGACAATTGCTTTATTTGGCTGGACTAACATTCCCGTCAAATTGGAAACGAGACGAGATGTTTTGTAAATTTGTTTGGTGTCAATATTGGTGAGAGGTTCTTCAGAATTTTCCGGTCTACCCAAGAAAGGATTAAAATATTGCCTGCGGACGTGCATAGCCATGACTAATTCTTCTAAGGCAGCATTTCCGGCGCGTTCTCCTATACCATTGATGGTACATTCTAACTGTCTAGCCCCATTTTTGACGGCTTCTAAGAAGTTAGCAACTGCCAAGCCTAAATCATTGTGTCCGTGAACAGAAATAATTGCTTGGTCGATGTTGGGAACGTTGTCTTTAATTCCCTTAATAATTGCCCCAAATTCGCTGGGTGTGGTGTAACCAACTGTATCGGGAATGTTAATTGTTGTTGCACCGGCTGCGATCGCTCTCTCTAAAACTTGGTACAAAAATTCTGGGTCTGAACGTCCTGCATCTTCGGGAGAAAATTCTACATCATCGGTGAAACTCTTGGCATAGGCTACCATTTCCTCGGCGATCGCAATTACTTCTGGTCTGCTTTTTTTGAGTTTGTATTGCAGGTGAATATCAGAAGTGGCAATAAAGGTGTGTATTCTGCCCTTTGCTGCCGGTTTAATCGCTTCAGCTGCGGCTTTAATATCATCATGTCTGGCTCGTGCCAAACTACAAATTACCGGGCCATTTTCTGTGCCGACAGTTTGAGCAATTTTGCTTACCGCTTCAAAGTCGCCGGGACTAGCAAAGGCAAACCCAGCCTCGATAATATCAACACCGAGACGGGCTAATTGCTTGGCGATCGCCAGCTTTTCGTCTATATTTAATGTCGCACCTGGACATTGTTCGCCATCCCGGAGGGTCGTATCGAAAATAATGATTCTTTCTGGTTTCGTGGTCATTTTGGCTTGTCTTTTTACCTTTACTTTTAATATCGCTTACATTAGTTTTTCTAGTCTTAACTTTGTAAATAATTGCTAAGAGAATTAACCTTCTGCTTTTTCTATTTGATCCCGAATATCATTTAAGTCTATATATCTATCGGTAGCGTTGCGTAACTCTCTAGCAATCATTCCTTCTGTGGAAACTACTGTAATATGAGTATTTTTGGATCTTAATAGTTCAATTGCTCTTTCAAAGTCCCCATCACCGCTAAATAAAACTACTCGGTCATACTGATCTACGGTATTAAACATATCTACAACAATTTCAATATCTAAATTCGCTTTTTGGGAGTAGCGACCGGAGGAATCATCGTAATATTCTTTGAGAATTTTCGTTCGGACTGTATAACCTAAACTAATTAGTGCGTCTCTAAAACCTCGTTGATCTTGGGGATCTTTTAAGCCGGTGTACCAAAAAGCATTAATTAATGTTGTTTCTGACTGTTCGTGTTTAAAGTATTCTAATACTCGTCGGGGATCAAAAAACCAACCATTTTTTTGTTGAGCATAGAACATATTATTTCCGTCTACAAAAATAGACAGACGATTCATTGGAGAACCCATAGAAAAATACACCTAACAATAGTAAAGAATTTAGATTGAACAATAGATTATAGCAATTCTCATTTGATAAATTTGCTAATCTCTTCAGAGTAGCTTGTGATGTATAGCTTTTATCTTACCTCTTGCACAGCATAAAATTATCTGACCCGGAGGATTTTATTTTCTGGGGTTTGAAAATTTTAACTCCCCAGACAATAAGTGATCCCCTGTAATCAGAATCTACCAATAAAATTGACTGATTAACAGGATTTTTTCCGATGGAGTCATCAAGTTTACTTCTAAAGACGTAAGGCATAGGTCTGAGGATAGGATAGGGAATAATCACAATCTCTACATTGTGCAGTTAACAATTTTGCCATCAGCACTCAACTCTAGACGCTTTGTAACAGCTGTACCGTGGAGATGGCATAGAGTATAATCTAGCCACAAGCAAGGGATGAGTCGGCATATTTGCGGCTCAAATCATGGGTACACAGTACTAGGATCTGACTCACAAAGAAATTTTTGGCAGTAGTAGTCTGACTAGCTGCCTGAGTAGATGGGGATGAATAATAAAAGTTATATTACAAATGTATAAGTTGATCATTTAAGTATTATTTCAATGTGATTGTAGTATAAGTGGGTCACAATAAATCAAATAGTTGTACGTAAATTATTAACATGATATGGCAGAAGAAACTACATCAAGGTCAAATAAGAAATATGTCTCTACTGCCAATATAGCCTCAACGAAATCAACTAAACCAACTTTGACTGGCTCATTACGCCAGTCACAACGCATGGTAGGACTAGGTAATCTACTCAACATTGTTGCCGCAGTTGGGGCATCTCTGGTAGTAAGTGCCGGCGGGGTTGTGGCTCAATGGTTGGAAAATCAAGCCGTATCAACATTTTGGCAACTGCGAGGATCGCTTGTGCCGCCAGAAGATATTGTCATTTTAGCAATTGATGATCAGTCAATATCACTACCCGAACAGTACTATAAAACAGATCCGCACACTTATGCCTACCTAGAACCACTGAGATCCTTTCCGTTTAAACGCGCTGCTTATGCTGAAGTAATTGAAAAATTAATGCAGGCGGGAGCGCGTTCCGTGGCTTTAGATGTGGTTTTTGATACTCCTGGTATTTATGGTACAGAGGACGATCGCCAACTGCAAGCAGCATTAAAAAAATATGGCAGCAAAATCACCTTAGCCGCGCAATACGAAGCATCTGAATCCCACCAAGGGACATTCACACAATTGAGGTTGCCTAATGAGAAATTTCGCCAATATCCCAACATAGGCAGTGTAAATTTCATCATAGAGGCAGATGGCAAGATTCATCGACTCGCCAGGGAATTTAATAAACTGTTAGCAGCAGATGATCTGCTAGCTGAAAAAGTGCTGTCATTTGATCAAGCTGTATTGAGATCAGCCGGAATTAAGTATCCACAACCGCGAGGCAGTGGTATTTATTTTTGGGGAGGAGCGGGTACATTTGAAGCGATTCCCTTGTGGTATGTCTTCGACTCGCAAAACTGGAATAGTTATTTACAGCAGGGTAGGGTATTTCGGGACAAAATCGTCATTGTAGGAGCAACAGCCCAGTTAGCTAAAGATTATCATCCAGTGCCAGTAGCTAGAAATGGGTTTACTCCTGAAAGCATGGCAGGTGTAGAAATTCATGCCCATGCTATAGCTACTTTAATGCAAGGCAAAGCGATCGCACCAGCTATTAATAGTCCTTGGCTGCGGGGTGTGTTTGTCTTAGTCTTAGTTGGCGGCACATCATTATTAATGAATAAAAGTAAAAGCGGACTGAAACGATTTTTGTTAAGTCTGGCTTTCGCAAGTATTTGGGGCTGCATCAGCTATATTAGCTTTATTTATGGATATTTAATCTTACCCACCACTGTACCAATATTGGCGATCGCTATTTGTGGTTTATCTTATCTAGGCACAGAAGTAGCAAGGGAAAAAATTACTATTCGCCAATTAGTAGAAATCTTCCAAAAATATAAAACTTCTCCAGTTGTGCAAGAGATTATCAGTCAACAACAGGAACTACAAAACCTCCTGCAACAACGAGACTTAGCCCTAGCAGGCACAATCTTAGGCGGACGCTATCAAATTATCAAAGTTCTGGGTGCAGGGGGATTTAGCGAAACATACATTGCTGAAGACATACAGCGTCCTGGAAATCCGCGCTGTGTTGTCAAGCAGCTAAAACCAGCCAACACCCAACCCAAATCCTTAGAAATGGCGAGGCGTTTATTTGCATCAGAAGCAAAAACCTTAGAAAAATTGGGTACACATCCCCAAATTCCCCAGTTACTAGCTTATTTTGAAGAAAACGCCGAATTTTATTTAGTACAAGAATATATTATCGGCCATCCTCTATCCCAAGAATTACCATCAGGTAGAGGCATTTTAGAAACAACAACCATCAAAATTGTCAAAGAACTATTACAAATATTAGTATTTGTTCATGAAAACAAAGTAATTCACCGAGATATTAAACCCAGTAATATTATTCGTCGGGATATAGATCATCAACTCATATTAATTGACTTTGGTGCAGTGAAAGAGATTTCTGCACTACCAATAGAAGATCAAGAACAAATCCCCTTTACTATCGGTATTGGCACTAAAGGTTATGCCCCCCATGAGCAATGTTTTGGTCGTCCTCAATACAATAGTGACATCTATGCACTTGGAATGATTGGCATTAAAGCTTTAACTGGTATCCCACCCCACGAGATTCCTAGAGACTACCATCAAGAATTGAAATGGATTGATAAGGCACTAGTAAGTGATGGTTTCGCCCAAATTCTCAGTAAAATGGTACGTGATGACTATAAACAGCGTTATCAGTCAGCATCAGAAGTATTGGCAGCAATTGCACAGATAGAAAATACTTCACCCCAAAAATCCCAACCATCCATAGATGCCTTAGAACCTTTAGACGATTCTGATTTCCCCACCACACCTTGGCCAAAAGACTTTTAACATCATTACCAAGAAGATTCTTCCTGTGGTTTGTCGCTAAATAAACCCAACAGGGGGCCAAGAATTGCGCCAAAGATAAAACCACCCGCATGGGCCCAATAAGCGATACCACCGCTTTCCATACCAATATTAGTGCGGGCTTCTAAGCTAGCCAGTCCGTATAGAGACTGCTGAAGAAACCAAAATCCCAAAAAGAAATATGCAGGAACGCGGAAAGTTGGGAAGAAAAAACCCAGGGGAACAACCCCAATAATTTCAGCTTTGGGGAAACGGAGGATATATGCACCCATCACGCCTGCGATCGCACCACTAGCACCCAAGGAAGGAATGTTAGAATCTTGAGCAAAGAACCACTGTGCCAAACTTGCTAACACCCCACAAGACAGATAAAACAGCAAATACTTGGCATGACCTAACTTTTCTTCCACATTATTACCAAAAATCCAGAGAAACAACATATTCCCAGCTAGGTGCAACAACCCACCATGCAAAAACTGAGAAGAAATTAATGTCGCCCACTCCGGCACAGGTTGATGCACTGAGACACCAGCAAAACTTAAACTCAGTTCACGGGGAACTACAGCAGCTAAATGTAAAAACCCATTTAACGCTTGTGGCGGCAGACTAGCTTCATACAGAAAAGCCAGAACATTCACCGCAATTAGTCCAAAAGTCACATAAGGCGTAATTGAGATGGGATTATTATCTCGAATAGGAACCACGAGTATTGACCTGATTATTCAAACACCAGCCTTACAATACTCGATTTCCTCAGTATCTTCTTCCACCTCATGGATAGATATTGACATTCCCCTACTATATACTTAGTATCAAATTCTCCGCGCAACTTCGCGCTTACCTCCGCGCGACGGCAGTCGCTACAAGTCGGCACAGCCGCCCAACGCGCTGCCTCCCCTCTGCGTTTTATTAGATAATGAATAAGTCAAGAGTTTTACTCATTACTCATTACTCATTACTTAAATACAGTTTGATTTAGAAATTTCACCCCCAACTCAACTGATACTACTTGTAAACCTTTTACGATAATTACTAATTATTATGTCCTTAACTAACACCCTAGAAACTCAACTCAATCATTGGCACAAAATTATTCAAAATCAACCCCAAAACCCTAATGCTTACATTAGGCGAGGCATGGTGAAATTCCAACTAGCCAAAATTGATGAATCTATTGCAGATTTTGACAAAGCAGAGCAATTAGATAGCCGTTTAACACCCTATCTCTGGCAACGAGGTTTATCTTATTATTATGCCGAAAAATTTGCCGCAGGAGCGCAACAATTTGAAATAGATTTAACAGTCAACTCCCAAGATGTAGAAGAAACCGTCTGGAGATATCTTTGTATGGCGCGCTTAGTTGGTGTCACACAAGCGCGCCAATCTCTATTAACCGTAAAAAATGATCCGAGAAAAATTATGCAGTGTGTCTATAACTTGTATGCAGAAAAATGTACACCAGATGATGTTTTAAATGTTGGTAAATCAGAAGGTATTCGCGGTGAGTTTTACGCCCATCTTTACCTAGGATTATATTACGAAGCTCAGAGTAACCTTGAATTAGCAAAAGATTATATAGTCAAGGCGGCGGATAATTATCAAATTGAAGACTATATGTGGTATTTAGCCCAAGTCCACAAAAAAATCCGCTTCTACAATTAAACCATATTTCTAGTTACTTGAGATTTCACTCAAATTAGCTTTCAAAGAAGCAAAATGTTTGCCACCTAATTCAATATCACCTTCTGCACAACCAGTTTTTAATCTTTCGATTAAATATTCTATGTTACTAGCTATAAAATTTGTACCATGATCAGGTTCTATTAAACCAACTAAATCAATAGTTTCTCTGGAATTTCTAGCTAAACTAGAAATACCTAAAAAGTTAAAAACTCCAGATTCATAAGTTCCACAAGGTACAGAAGGGTTATTCACTCCAACGCAGTATTCATGATTTGCAAACCATTTAAATGCCGGGTAGCCGTGAAAATGTACTATTGGCGCACCATGTTTAATCAATTCTGGTGTATATAAAGCAGCACCTAAACTAATAGCCAGCATGACGTAAATATCATAAGAAGGTTTAATATCTACTACCTCTGGTTGAATGCCTTCTGGTAGTTCTAGTAATAACCTTTCTGTTAAACCAATGCGGATAATATCACTAGCGATATTTAAATCTGTTTTATTTGCACCTGAGCGAGAACTTACCAACCAAATATCAGGAACTTGTTTAAATAAATACTCATCACCAATTTTAACTTTCACATAGCGTCTATTGTTTTCATGCTTACGGATTTCATCACTACTAAATCCCTCGATAGGTAGAAGATTTTCCCATTCATTCGCCGTGATTTCAGTTGCTCCTATATATTGTGGCGGTTCAGCATAAGCAACAAAACCATAAGACACCCCAGTTCTGCCATTGACTATAACATTGACAATATCTCGATGAGATTTTCTTTTAACTACTTCATCTAGCTTAAAACCAGATGGAAATAAACCTGTTGCTGCTAGTTCTTGTCCTAATTTGACTAGATTTGCTGCATAAATAGATTCATAAGGATTGTAATTACCTAGCTGAAATCGACTCAGTAATAGTGGGCTAATTGGCACAAAAACTTTAGGAATCAGGGATTTCAAAACAAATGCTTCTAGTTCAGATTTTAAGAAAATAGAGTCTGAAAGATTCATGTTTAATATGGAAATCTTATCTTTTGAAACTCCAATGACAATTTCTGAAAATGTCCTAACTAACGTTTTTAAGCCAATATTGATTTTTTGTTGATAAGATATAGCAGGATTAATAAATTCCTGGTCTATATCAGTAATCATTATTACTTGCGTATTAGTAGGGTCTTCCACATATTTAGCAGTGTGTTCTTCAGCCCAACTGCTCAATTTAGCAATTCTAGTGACAGGAATTTGGCGATTATTTAAAATTACCTGAGAATAAAATTTGTAAAAATTCTCGGCTACGAATATACCTAGTTTCCTGAGCAAAGAAGGAGGATTTTCAACATCAATCACTGCATTAATTTCTGCTTTCACTCCTCTTAACTTGAAACTAATTTTTTTGTGAATTAAAGGCAGAGATATGTTATGAGTAAATTCTTCTGTAGCTTCTTGCCAAGATAAAATTTTTACTCCATGATTTATCAGTGTTGTCTCTAATTCTTGACGAAATTTTAAGACTTCTTGTTTTTTATAGTTACTTGGTAAGGGTTTAAAAGTAACTTTCAGCCTTTGAGCCATAATTTTAGCATCAATAATAGGTGGCTGATAATCTCCGCAGGAATTATCAAAAAAGCCTGCAATTAAGCGACCAATAGTTGGTAAACTTAATCCTAGATTTAAGGGTATATCTACAGATTTATTTGCTATACCTGTTTCCCTGACTAAAGCTAGAATCTCAGCTTTTTGGGACACGAGGATTTCCTGAATTTCAGGTGTAATTACTCCCTTATGAGAACGAATATTTAATTTGTCATTATCAGCCCAAATCTGAACACCCTGTAGAGTTAATTTTTCAACTAATTCTGATGCGTTCATAGCTAAAAATTCTCCTGAAGTTTGACAATTTGTATTGTTGCGTAGGTTGGGTTGTAGCTTCCTTCCCCGTAGGGGTACGAAGTGAAACCCAACAATTACAAGACTTTTATCTGTTGGGTTACTCTTCCCTCCGGGACGCTACGCGAACGAGAAGGCTGCGCCTACGTTCCTCAACCCAACCTACATTTGCATCATATTTTTTGTGAAATGGTATAACACACCCTAAATAAAATATATGTCAGTTGCGTAATTCCTATGTTTAAATTTGAAACATTTCTGATTCTGAATCTGTCAATTCTTCTGCTAAACGTTCAGACAGGGATTCAATAGTGGGATAATGCCACAGTAGCATAGGAGAAATATTGAATCCCAATAATTTTTCGGCTTTTTTTACAAGCATGATTGCTTGTACAGAATCTAAACCATAGCTATCTAAAGGTTCTTGAATATCTATCTCATCAGGTTCAATTCCCATCTGCGCTGCAATATTAGACACTAGCCACAGTTGAATTTCTTCGGCAGTGTAATCAAGTTTTTTAGCAGAATTATTGTGTGTATATTGATTCATTGATGTACCTCTAACTTGCAAATAATCGAATGATCGGAACGTGCAATTAGTTAATATTAAATGTTTGTAGTGTACCCCTGCGGGGAAGCAAGCTACGCGCAAGCGTCTCGTAGAGAGAACTTTTGTTTTCAAATAAGGACTAAAGTCCTTACTACGAACTGAATATTATTCTTTTGACATTACTTACTTGTTCTACTTATATTAAGCAAGGATTTTCATAAGAATCAGAAACTCGCAAAATATAATTAATGAAATTATTTACCAAAGCCTCCATTTTTTCTTGACTAATAGAAGGACGAGAATAGACAAAATTTAACAACATTTTTCCTTGAAAAGTTGCCGCATGAACGGTAAACAGTCCTCCATATAAAGCATGAGTACCAGCAAAACTGATTTCTTCTAGCTCTAATTCTCCATAGGCTTTGGATATATTTACTTTACCCACATTGGAAACAGATACTGTAGCGGCTACTTCTTGAGGATAGATAAAGCAAAAATTTATAAGATGTTTGGCAATTGATATCATTTTAAAAAGATTATCTTGCTGGATATTAATATCTAAATTTCGTTTTGAATTTCGTGCTAGTTGCCAAAAATATGTATATTGATTTAATCTATAAAATCCCATATTAGATGTTGCAAAAACGCCCATATTTTCATCATTAACTACAGGCTTAATATGTTTTCTTAAGTCAATATATGTTAAACAATTTAACCAAAATTCTTTTTGATAATTCTTAATGAGTTTATCTGCAACCGCGAACATCATTGCAGCACATAAAGCACTATTCACTGTCGTATGTTCTTTGCGACAACGATTAATAAACTGTTGTGTTAGCTCTTGGTTAAGTTGTCTGTGAACAATACCGCTATAACGGTTAGCAATGGGTAGATAATTTTCAAATCCTAATGTTTGTGGTCGATACCAAATTTTCTGAACAGCCAACTTTAATAGAAAAAGTAAGCTACTTATCTTTCCTTTTAACCCTTGATGTGATGGGGGTATGAGTTCTTCTAGTGGGGGTAAAGAAGTTAAATTAATCAATGGTGGAATTGCTTCACCAGTGTAAATTTTTTGATGGTAAGTTAATATTTCTGAGTGCAGTTGAATACATGATAACGCATCTGCGATCGCATGATGCGCCGTTGTTATTAAAAAACTAACTTTTTCCTCACTTAAAACATTTACTAAAACCACTCTGAGTAAATATTTATTACTAGGAATCACCTGATTCATTTCTTCATTAACAATATCTTGCCATTCTTCTGAATGGGAAACTTTAACAACTCTTAGCGGGATTTTCTCAGTTCCTTGACTTTGAAATACTAGGTGATTTTTCAAGCTGACAATTCGTGAGTTAAGTCTAGGATGCCGACACTGAATAAGTTCTAGAGATTGTCTTAGTGCATCTTGACTGACAAAACCCTTAATCCGGCTAATAGTTACTACATTCCATGTTTTAGCACGAGCATTTAGCTTTTCCATAACTTGCTCAAGCTGCCCTAATTTCCTCTCATAACTCATATAAATTTAGCTCCTATAGGACAGTTGTTTTCAAAAATTACTGTTATCAAATGCGATAAATATACTGTGTATAAAAGTAGAGACGGTTACAAGTAAGTAGAAAGTTCGTAGTAAGGACTTCAGTCCTTATCAGAGGACTAAAGTCCTCTCTACGAGACGCTTGCGCGTAGCTTGCTTCCCCGCAGGGGTACACTACAAACCTTGAATTATCTACACCGTTCTGACATGAAAAAGGGTATAAGGGTGTAAGGGAAAGACTTTTTCATGTGTTCTGGTGTACGCAGTTCATGACGGCTACTTAGATAAAATTTTTAAACACGCCTCTACAAATAACGGTACGCTCAACATTTAACTCACAGGAGAATATTCAGCATAATTATCGGGAATTTGTAAACCTTGAAACTTTAAACTCTGAACCCGATATAAAAAAGCAGCCCCTGTCATGATATGGTGAGCAATATCAACGACTTTCCGATTATGTGGTACTTCTAAATATGTACCTTTTACCCAATTATTGAAACTACCCATTGCTGGGCCACACCAAATTTGATAATCCATTTCTCGACCTGGTTCACCAGAATTAGACCAACGGGATGATAAACCAAGATACCACCGAAAAATCAAAGCCATTTTTAATTTAGAGTTCTTACTGGCTTGTTCAAGTTTTACAGGGTTACGTTGGGAAAGATAAGCTACTGTTTCTTGCCAAACTGTATCTAAACTCTTCTTAAAAATTTGTTTTTCTAATTTCTCTCTTTCATCTGATGGGATTTCTTCAATTGATTCATAGGTTTTGTATAAATCAAATAGTTTTTGAGCGCGTAAAGGGAAGAAAGTTCCTTTTTTGAGAACTTGAACTTTTACACCCATTTCAAACATATCTGCGGCGGGGGCCATCATCACATCAGCCATATCAGCTTGGGCTAATAATTGCTTAGTGTGTTGAGAAGTACCAGCTTCAATACAAGACTGATTTATAGAACCTGTGACAACATAACTAGCCCCCATAATAAAAGCTGCTAGTGCTGAATGTGGAGTGGCAATTCCTCCACCTGCGCCAATTCTGACGGGTTGTTCATAATTGTATTGGCTTTGAATTTCATCTCTCAGTTCCAGAATGGAAGATAACAAACAAACTAGAGGACGATTATCTGTATGACCACCAGAGTCTGCTTCTACTGTGATATCATCAGCCATTGGCACTTTAACGGCCAGATTTGCTTGTAATTCGCTAATTAATCCTTGCTGTACTAATTGTTTTAAAATTTTTGTAGGAGCAGGTTGCAAAAATTTTGTGGCTACTTCTTTGCGAGAAATTTTGGCAATGACTTTATTATTGATGACAATTTGATTCGCTGAATTTAAACTTAGTCCTGCTGCTCGGTAGTAAACAAGGTTGTCAGTTAAATCTAAAAAAGCAGATGCTTCTATTGTTCTTACCTGATATTTGAGATATAAATCAACAACTCTGCGTTCAATGGCTGGTTCACTGGGACTATGGAGTAAGTTAAAAGCGTAAGGCTTCTGGTGTAAAGCTTGTTGAATGCGGTTAATAGCAGTTTCAACACGAGTCGGAGCTAAACCACCAGCACCAAAAGAACTTAAAATACCTTCTTTTCCTAGTGCAATTACTAGTTCTTCGGAAGCAATACCGTGAGCCATTGCACCAGCAGCATAGGCATATTTAACATTATGAAATTTTAAGAAATTGGCATCACCTAAGTTTTGACCAGTGAGAGGTGGAACAGCAATTAATAATTCAGTTTCTGCATTTTTACCATTATTGGCTGTATACCAGTTACCCTCATTGGTAACACCTATTTGTGTTTTATTTCTAATAATATAACATGGTTTATCCAAATTTAGCAACTTTGATTTTATACCTGATTCATCAAAACTTGCAGTCTCTAAGTCACCTTGCCAATATTGATTTTTACTAGGAAATGAATTGAGGATTTTCAAGGAATGATGAGACGGCATGAGAGAATTAGTTGTAATCATAACTTTTTTAAACCTATAAGGGACTCCTACCAAACCGCTAACCTGGGATAATTTATTTTCTGCTGTTCTCTACGTCAAATAATTTGTGTGATAAAGCTAGTTGTTGCTGAATAATAGTGCTGATTTGTTTCAGAGATTCTTGCCTATTGTGTAACAAGTTGGCATAATTTTTAGTCATAACATCGACATTTTCTTTAAGTTTTTGATAGTAAAGAGAACGTAAATTTGGCAATGAGTTTTCATCAAAAATATCTTGGCTATTCAAAGCATCATTTACTGGAATTGGCTCGTTTTCTTGGGGTGTGCTTAATACTTCTTTATTGAGTGTATGGTCATTGTGCTGTTCGCAGACCAATAAGCCAACAGATTGACTAGCATTTAAACTATGATTTGGATCTGAGATATCTTCATAACTAGCATGATTTTTTAAATGCGTTTGCCTCGTCGGATTTACGCTAAAAGTGTTGTTTTGACTCTCTCTAGATATACGCTCACTATTAATTAGCAAGGTAGAAAACTCATGTTCAAGTATGTGCTGATTATTGGCTTCAGATAATGAATTATGAGTTTTGTGATTATCTAAATTGAAATGAGAATATAGTGGCGATAAATCTAGACTAACTCGATGGCTCAAAAGTTTTGCTAAGGCTCGAATAATAGAAGTATGAGAGTCTACACCTCTTCTATTTAGAGAAACTGTAAGGTGTGCTTGTTGCTTGAGAGTTTCACTAATCCATCTAGAACAGTTGCTACCAACACCTACTTCAATAAATATTTTGTAGCCATCATTGTAAACGCGATTAATTAATTTAGGAAAATCTAAATGTTGGCACATATTTTTAGCAATATTATGCCCAATAGAGTGACTGTCGAGAGTAATAGGTGCGTATTCGGCAGCAGAATAAAAAGTAGTATCTGGTATCTTCTGAATAGGTAAAGTGTTGATTTTAACCAGTTCATTGTACTCAGATTTCATTGCCTGGCAATGAATCACATGGTTAATTGGGGTATGGTGAGCAGGACAATTTAGGGCTTGAATCACTCTTTTACAAGCTTCTGTGTCACCTGAAATCACCGCTTCTTCTGGTGTATTAATCAAAGTCAAATAAACACGATTTTCATGTTTAAGAGCTTCTTGAATACGCTCTATTGGACATAAAAGTACATAGTTATTCCAAAATGTTTTGTCTTGATAATCATCTGGCATTAAAGGCAAGCCCCAATATTCGCGTACTGCATTTTTAGGGTTAGATAAGCGAGTTTTAAATAGAGGTGATGTATTTAAACCTTCACTACTCTGGTTAAATTCTGTCCAGACACCTTGAGCAAACATCATGCTATTTTCACCCAGGCTATAGCCGAAGACAGCCCGGGGTTGTAGTTGGAAATAATTACTCAAAATGCTGGTCATTAATCCCGCAATGCCAACTTCAGATTCGAGCATAGTTATGGGATCATCTATTAGTTTTTGTTCGAGAAATTCTAATTGCTTTTTAGAAAGTTTTTTCAAGCTTCTGGGATACAGCAATTTTTCTATATTGGCGACACGTTTATAAAGGCTTTTAATTACCAGATCATCATAAATATCAGGAAATAAGCGGTAAAGATCGCGCGCTAACCCTATATAAGAATTGAACGAACCAGGATAAACAAAACTGACTTGATTTTCTTTACCTAATGGTTGAGATGTAAAGTAACTGCCTACAGGAGTTAACCAATCTTTACCTGTCTGGAAAGCAACAGTAACACCTGTAATTGCTCGTTGAATTTCTCGGATTAATTCATCTTGATTCCGTCCAAGAATAGCGAGAGCATATTTTCCTTGCTGACGCTGTTGGTAAGCTTTAAAAGTCAAGCTAGCGGCATATGCTAAGGAAGAGCAATCTTGGATAGTTTGTTGGAGAGTATGGATTTGCTCTAATAGGGTAGCTTGATCATCAGCAGCGATCGCAAACATATAATAAGGCATTTGGGCTAAATATTTGCTGCTGTAATTTGTCTGATTAATTTCCTCTGACAAAATTACGTGAGCATAACTCCCATCCATCTCCATGCCGTTAATAGCTGCCATTCTTCTGGTAACACCTGTTTCTAAAAACCAAGGTTTTGATTCTGTCGCTACATAAAAAGGGCTACCTTGCCAAATTTCAGGGTTTTTGGGGCTACACCACTGAGGAACTGCGGGAATATAACGATGATATAAACACAAAGCTGTTTTAATTAAACTGACTATTCCTGATGCAGCCCTGGTATGGCCGAAATTTGCTTTGACACTACCTACAGCACAACTGAGACTGCCTTCAGGAGTTTTATAGGCTTGAAGTAAACCCTGAATTTCTGACTCATCTTGTTGAGAAATACCACTACCCACAACTTCTAAATAGTTGATGTCTGTTGGTTGGATATTTGCTAAACGAAAAGCTGTTTGACAAGCTTGAATTACACCTCCAGCATCTGGCATACTAGGAACTGAATAAATTTTAGATTTTGCATCTTCTATCAGACTGATAGCGTCAATTACGGCATAGATACGATGAGAATTTTGTTGTGCGGTTTTGTGGAGTTGCAAAACTACAGCCGCCGCACCTTCTCCTACTATCCAACCATTGGCATTTTGATCATAGCTAAGAGTATTTACACCTGTATTGATTTGTGTATCCTGATGGCAAGCTAACAGATTAGATGTATCCTCAACTAACTCAACTGCACCTACTAAAACAGCATCTACTTCTTGAATTGTCAGTAGTTTTTGGGCAATTTCTAAGGCTTTAAAAGCAGAGTTTTGTTCAGCAATTAATGTGAATTTAGCTCCAGCAAAATTCCAGACTTTCGCAATATGATCAGCAATTTTATTTTCTAGATAAATCGGGTAGTTATGGCTGTTGTTTGCTGATGAAATCTGCGCGAGGTTTTGGGAAGTAGTGATAATGACTGCGATTCTGCTACCTTGAGGTAAACCTGCATCTTTGAGGGCATGATCACCCACTTTGAGCATTAAAAGTTCATGAGGATGAAAATTGTCTAGATGTTCTGGAGATATTTGTAAACTGGAAGTATCAATTTCAGACTCTCGAATATAGGCAATTTTATCTTGCTGTCTTGGAGTATTTAGCGATATAAAATGTTGTTTCCCTTCGTAAATGCTGCGTTCAAAATTATCCAAATCTTTGCAGTTATCACCTAAATGACATCCCATGCCTACAATAGCTATTTTAGGCATATTATTCTGTGTCAATTCTGCTGCCATATCCAACTCCTTATCCTATTGGTGATAATTTATGTCTTTGGGTAAATATAGGAATCTGGTTAAGAGGTTGTTTGAAAAGTCTTTGGTAATGTATCGAATATTTTTAGATCCCCCTAAATCCCCCTTAAAAAGGGGGACTTTGATTCTAGTTCCCCCCTTTTCACATTAGGGAGTTTGATTTTAGTTGCCTGTTTTTGAAGTTAGAGAATTTGATTCTAGTTCCCCCCTTTTTTTAAGGGTGGTTAGGGGGGATCAACAAGTGTTTAAAAACACAGCTAACCACTTTCCAAACATCTTCTAAAGGTGTATTAATCCTAAGCTATAAAGCATCCGCGAGAGCTTGCGGTGCGTTACGGATTTATTGGTGATCATTTATCTGTTTAGGCAAATATCTGGTTAAACTTTCGCTAATTCTTTGGGTAAAATAGTTCCCTTAGCACCTAGCATTTGGGAATAGATTTTACCGTGGGAATCATGGGCTATGACATCGCCTATTACGGCTGATTCTGTTTTTGATTTGATTTCACAGGAAATGTAAAATTCTTCGTCAAAGGGTATAGGTGCAAACTGTTCAAAATTGTCAATTCCTGAAGGCAAGCAACCCAGTTTATAAAAATGCTGTGTCCATATCCATAAAGGATGAATTTGAACATCGACAATATATGGATTGAAGGTTTGTACTGGAAATTGTCCTTGTTGCCTCGCTGCTAAATCATTTAAAAGACATTCTATAGTTATCTTTTGAGGACTAATATTGAAAACCTTTTTTACACCTTGAAAAGCAGAACCATGAAATAAGCTTGATGAGTCAGTTTGATAAAAAGACTTATTGAGATGTTGCTCGGTTTGCTCCCGGTTAAACAATTCATAAATAGGAGCTAGTGGAATTTTTTCCTTGAGTTGGATATCAGCACTGAAATGATAACGTATTTTACCACAATTCTCACTCCAAATTCTAGCTTTGAACTCTATTTCTTTGGAGTGAAACTTATTAATTTCTTCCAAGTCTAAAATGTATTGATTGTTTTCTTTGCCATCAAATATAATTCCCTTCAAAACTTTAAAATTTAGGCAACTAAAAAATTTATAACCAGGATATATTTGTTCACAGGTATTAGCAATCCAGGCAATAGAACAGGTGGCTGGTAAAACTGGATTACCGGCAATTACATGATCTTGTAAAAACGGATTTGCTGTTAATGTTAACTGTCGGTGGATACGGTAGCTTTTTAATTGAGGATCTAAGGTTTTTGGTGTGTAAGTCAGAGGGCTACCAATGACTACTTGTACAGTGTTGTGGTTGGTGGGCGCGAGTTCATCCACTAGCATTTGTGTGCCAATGTCAAGGGGGATTGTGTGAATATTGCGTTCAGCAAAGGCTTTCTTTAACTCTGGGGATACCATTCCGCTATCCCAAGGCCCCCAATTAATAGCAACCACATGACAATCGGGATGGTTGAGTTTGACAAGATGGGCTGATTTGTTGAGAATTTCATTAGCGATCGCATAATCAGCTTGCCCTACATTGCCATAGAAACCCACCACAGAAGAAAACAGCACTAAATGACGCAGTTGATTAGGTGGTACACATCGCAGTAAGTTGGCTAACCCTTTGACTTTGGCAGTGTAAACGGTTTCAAAATCCTGAATGGTTTTTTTCTCAATCCGCTTATCTGCGAGATTTCCAGCCCCATGAATAATCCCTGTCACCGCACCTATACGCTCAACCGCAGCAGTTAACTGTTCTGATAAAGCGATCGCATCGGTGACATCCACGCTCAAATACTCGGCTTTTGCACCACTGTCTGCGATCGCTTTGAGGGTTGCAGCAATGGCTCGCTGAGAAGCAATTTCCCGGAACTTTTTCTGCACCATTACAGGTGTCGGCTTTTCTCCTTGGGCTTGGAAATACTCCATAATCTGCTTTTTCAATTCCGCCTCATCCTGGCAACCCTCCGCCCATACAGGCTCAGGTTCAGGGCTAGAACGACCAAGTAGAATAAATTTACATTGATAACGCTGTGCTAATTTGATAACGCATTCAGCCGTTATCCCTTTTGCACCACCACTGACAAGGAATACAGACGTGTGATCAATCATTTTTCTCTCCTTATGGATAGGCAGGGGGTGGGGGGGCAGGGGGGCAGGGGGCAGGGGAGCAGGGGGCAGGGGGCAGGGGAGCAGGGGGCAGGGGAGCAGGGGGCAGGGGGACAAGGGAGACAAGGAAGACAAGGGAGACAAGGGAGACAAGCTTGCCCTGAGCGCAGTCGAAGGGGAGAAATATTTACCCTAATGCCCAATGTCCGATGCCCGATGCCCGATGCCCGATGCCCTATTTGTTTAACAAACCAAAGTTACTCGTCCCTGTGCGCTATATCCGACTTCTACAATTAATCTATTGGGGTCGTAAAGTTCTGCTAGGATGTGGTTTACTGATGTTTGTTCGTCTAAATCAGGGCTGAGGTCTATGGCTCGACAAAATACTGATTCCCATTCCTGATTGATAGTTTTAGTGAGTCCGAATAAACCGCCACTAATTGCACCAAAGTTAATGTTTTGTTTGAATCCCAATTCCCCATCTAGGCGAGTAATGGTGAGGAAACAACTACGTCCTAAGAGTGCGGCTTGATTTAAGGGTTGTTTGAGATGTTTGGCGATGAGGAAGATATGGCGAAGGAGGGTTTTTTCGGATTCTAAATAATGGACACCGCTTATTTGTGTGTGATTGGCTGGATTTAAGTGGATAAATGCACCAATTTGACCATAATTATTTGCGATCGCATCTAACTGTTTTTGCAGATGTTCCTCACTCCAGTCTGTCAATACTACGCGATTAATTCCTGCTGGTAAAGGAGACAGTTTATCTATCACCGTTTGCGGAAAGGTTAATACAACGGTTTCCCAACCACGTTGACAAAGAGTCTCACCTAATTTTCCTGTTGTCAGTGAACCATCATCGGTTAACAAAAGGATATGTTGCTCAGGTAAGGCACATTCTAAAACATCTGGTTCAGGAAGAAATTTCAGTTTAACGGGATGACGATGAATTAAAGATGGTGATTCCTTGATTTCAGGCTGCTGGGGTGGAGATGATGTATTTTGTTGTGTCTCTAGCAACAGCATTTTTTTTTCCGCCCCTGCCACCTGTTGCTCTATATATGCAACAATTTCTCCCAGTGTCCGCAGTTGTCCTAGTTCTTCTGGATTTGGTTTGGGTAGTTCGGGATATAGTTCTAACAATGCTCCCAGAATTTCTACCCGTTTGATGGAATCAATCCCTAAATCTGCCTCAATATCCATCGACATATCTAACATTTCAGTGGGATAGCCTGTTTTATCACTGACAATGTTCAGTAAAGTGGGACTGAGGTTAGCTAAGTCAATGTCGGATGGGGAAGATGTCACTTCAACTTCTGGGTGAGGGGAAGCTGTCACTTCAGATGTCACTTCAACTTCTGGGTGAGGGGAAGATGAATCAGATATGACTGCCACATCTACTTGATCTACTGCAACCCCTGGTACTAAAGTTTGCATATACTCGACTATTTGACCAAGAGTCCGCAGTTGTCCTAGTTCTTCTGGATTTGGCTGAGGTAAATCAGGGTGGAGTTCGAGCAATCCTCCCAGAATTTCTACTCGTTTGATGGAATCAATCCCTAAATCTGCTTCCATATCCATCGCTAAATCTAACATCTCCACGGGGTAGCCAGTTTTATCACTGACAACGTTGAGCAAAGTTTGACTGAGGAGGGCTGTATCAATAGCTATTGGTGATGGAACTGCTACCGTTGTGGTGACAGAATGATTTTCTATCGGTGTGATCATCTCTAAAACTGCTTCTGGTTGATGATTTGCACCATTACCATTACCGTTACTCAGACCATTTGATAATGGTTGAGATTGAGTGATCACACCGTTACCAGCTACAGCAGTTGATGCGTTTTTTACCAACACCGGATGCGGTTCAACAGCACTATAGGGAGATGGAATTGCTGGGGTATCTAGGGGTGATAAAAGAATATTGTGATTGATTAACTGGAAAAATTGGTTAGTGTATTGCTGTTGATAGTTTAAATATTGTTCATGGATGCGGAGGCTTTCAGCTTGATGATCATGAAACCGCATCATACTACGCTCAGAACTGGAGATTGCGAGTTGTTGTGTTTGTGCTTGTTCTTCGGTGAACTTCCCATTTCCCCACAACGCTTGCTGTTGCTGCATGAGTTGGAAGAACGTTTTGGTATATTCTATTTGATGTTGTAAAGATTGTTCATGAACTTGTAAAACACTACGTTGATGACGATTAAATTCTATGAGTGTGTATTCTAAGCTATCAATAATTTTTTGATAGTCTGTAGTAGATGACAGAGGCTGAATTACTAATTTTTCTCCTTGCCCATTTTCAGAAGATGCCATCTTCGCTCCATTTTTGACTAATACCTGGTTTTGTGGTTTTGAGTTGGCAGCCTGAGAAAGACCATTGTTTACAGGTGATTTGACTATTACTTCCTGTTGCATAGCTTTTTCAAAGGCTTGTTTGGTTTTTGGAGAAACATAGTTGGTGCTATTTAAGCGCACATTTAAAGCTTTGTTGGTGGCGACTTTTGGGATTTTGCTCTCTAGTTGGTAAGAGTCGATATTTTGCAAAGCTAACCCAGCCACGCGCAACTGAATCACAGCTTCTTTGAGAGTGCGATCGCTATCTTTGGTATAATTCCCATTTAAGGCTACAGCTATATGAGGGCGATCGCTCAAAATCTCTTTGACTAAGTTAGTCAGAACTTTACGGGGGCCAAACTCAATAAAGCAATCACCACCTTCAGCATAAATATTCTCAATCTCTTTCTGAAACAACACCTGATTCATCAGATGTTCTTTGAGAATACTTTGAATTTCCTGCGGGTTCGGTGGATAAGGTTTAGCTGTGAGATTACTATAAACTGGGATTTGTGGCTGGTTGAAGGTAACTGTCTCAATGGCTTTGGCAAAGGGTTTTTGAGCGTGAGCTACTAACTGGGTGTGAAAAGCAGCCGAAACACCAAGCAACACCGTAGAAAAACCCTGAGTTTTCAAAATCTCGGCTATTTCAGAAATTTCACCTGTTGCCCCCGCTAACACCACCTGCTGATGAGAATTGAAGTTAGCAATACTGACTTGAGGGAAGTTTTTCATAATGGCTGTAATCTCACCTACATCCCCTTTCACCGCTAACATACTCCCGGCATCAAATTGGGGATCTTTGGGTGCAGCCATTGCTTGACCCCTAGACTTGACAAGAAAACAATAATCTGCTTCACTTAAAACCCCAGCCGCCCACAGTGCTGTTAGTTCCCCAAAGCTATGTCCAGCAACAAAATCAGGCTTGAACCCCGCTTGTTGTAATATCTTGTACAACCCAACACTAAAAGCCCCAATTGCTGGCTGTGCATATTCAGTTAGTTGTAATCTTTCTAACTGAGCGGCTTTTTGTGCCGCATCAAATACAGGCGCAGGGAACACAACTTCGGAAATGGGTTGTAAACCATCTTGAGATAACAAGCTATCCATCTGAGCATAGCTCTGATGCAGACAAGGGAAGTTAATCGCCAATTCCCTTCCCATTTCTAAATATTGTGAACCCTGTCCAGAAAATAAGGCGACTACCTTACCTATAGACACCCCAGTTTTACGATAGTAAATTCCTTGGGGATGCTCCCAGGATTCAGCTTGGGGTTTGTTTTTGAGTAAATCAATGGCTATTTGTAAGAATTGGTGAGCTTGTGTGAGAGAATCGGCAACAAACCCGACTCTAGCATGATTGAGGGGAATTTCTCCGGCTTGAGAGGCTGTCACCAGTTCTCTATAATTTCGCTCTCTAGTATCAGATTGCCATTGATGGTGAATTTCTTGACAGCGTGACAACAACTGCTCTGCTGTAGATGCAGATATCAGTATTGGTTGGGCAGTTTGATGTAAACGGTAGGGTTGGAGATTTTCTGGTTTGTATTCTTCTAAAACCACATGATAATTTGTGCCACCAAAGCCAAAGGAACTAACTCCGGCGCGTCTTGGTTGGCTATCATTGCTCATCCAAGGTCTAGTTTCTGTATTTAAATAAAACGCAGAATTATCAATCTCTAGTTTAGGATGGGGTTTGGTGACGTTAATTGTCGGGGGTAAGACTTTATGGTGTAGAGCCAATACTGTTTTAATCAGACTTGCTGCACCAGCCGCCGCCTTGGTATGCCCAATTTGAGATTTGACGCTACCGAGGGCAATATATTGTTTTTTAGGATTATTTTCCCCGAAAAATTGTTTAATTGACCCAAATTCGGTAGGATCTCCCACCATTGTGCCTGTACCGTGTGCTTCTATTAAACCTACACTAGCAGGGGAAATTCCTGCATCTTCATAGGCACGGCGTAAGGCTTTGATTTGTCCTTCTGAACGGGGTGCATAGATGCTTTTATAGCGACCATCGCTAGAAGTGCCAATACCTTTAATAACTGCATAGATGCGGTCGTTGTCTCTTTGAGCATCTTCTAAACGTTTGAGAACTAACATCCCCACACCTTCACCCAGCATCATGCCATCAGATTCGGCATCAAAGGGTTTGACCTTTTCTCCAGAGGAAACCGCAGGAGTTTTACTAAAGCACATATAAGCCAAAATCGAGTTATCGGTGTCAACGCCGCCAGTAATCATCATGTCGGCTCGACCTTCCACTAGCTCACTAATGGCTATTTTTAAAGCACCTAAAGAACTCGCACAGGCGGCATCAACTACACAGTTCATTCCCCCCAAATCGAGGCGGTTGGCAATGCGTCCAGCTACTACATTGGCTAGCATCCCCGGAAAGGCGTTTTCGTCCCACTGCACATATGCAGCTTTGATTTTCTCGATGATGGTTTGGGTTTGTGCGTCGGATAAGCCACTACTTTTGAGGACTTTTTCCCAGACTGGATACTGTAATCTTGTCCCTAGGGGAACTGCCAATTGTCTGCCTATGGCTACACCTAATACTACCCCAGTGCGATCGCGCAGCTGATCATAGATATCACTATCCAATTGGCATGATTCACCATAACCCGCATCTTCCATTGCCGCTTTCGCTACCACCAAAGCTAACAACTGAGAAATATCTGTAACTTCTAAGGTGTTAGGTGGTAATCCAAATTCCATTGGATTAAAATCAATGTCGGGAATAAATCCACCACGTTTGCAGTAAGTTTTATCAGGTGTTTTAGGGTTGGGATCATAATAATCTTCTATGCTCCAACGGGATGCCGGAACATCAGTAATGCAATCTACTTTCTGCATAATCTTTTCCCAATATTCCTGCAAGTTCTTACATTGGGGAAAGATAGAAGCCATACCAATAATTGCAATATTAGTTTGTGAGCGTTGAATTGTCATATTATTTTCTGGGATATGAGTGATGGTTTTTTTGGTTATTGGTGTATGGTCAACCATATGTTTTTTGACTTTTATCATCTTGAGCAGAGCCTGTTCACAATTGCTTACTTCGTCTTGCAATTGTGCTAATCTAGCTTCAATTCTAGAAGCAATCATGATTTCATCTTCACTATCGATTTTGTGAAATTTAGCCGGATTCAGTCCTTAGTTTTCTCGATTAATCAGGCAAATACGCTAATCCACGGCTCATTTATATAAATACTCTTTGCCCTAGTTAAATGTTCACTCTCAACTAGCAATATTCAACTCTTAAATCGAGGTAATTTACTTTTTTATAACGGTGTAAGCTGAACTATTAGATATTAAGGAAAATACTGCTATCACCAAGCAAGTTTTAAATACCTTAATCACTGCAAGCTTAATTTATCTAATTCTGGTTCATCCTATGCAATTGACAGTTTCTCTGATATTAACTTGCTTGATCTGCTATTACAATCGATATGCAACTTAGGTGCAACTGCATAAGTTATAATAGTGCTTGTGTGATAGTCAGTATTTTTCCATTCACAATATCATCTCTCGTCTATGTTTTTCTCATAGTGATTTGCTACAAGAATCACCATCTCCGGGATTAGCTTCTTGTTCAAGCTGCTCATCTTCCTTGTTTCTAATTGGGTGATAGTGCGTATTATTTAATAATTGCTGCTCAAGCTCACTTACACTAATACCAATTTCATCAGCTTTCTTGTTTTTCCACTTTTCCAATTCTGAATCATGTTGATTTAACCATCCATGTAACGCTAAACGAGCCATTTCAGCTTTGCGGAGTGTTTGGCGTGCTGCATGAAAAACTAGTCTCTGGTGATCAAAGTTTGTTAATGAAAGCATAAATCGCTTTAACTTCATTTGCTCTAAATCTCTGGAGGAATTACTGTTACTCAATAGCGATACAAGCTCTTAATTTATTCATACCTTAATTTTGAGAATTTTCTCAAAAAATTGCATATAAATTGCATATGTTCTGTAAAATTATGATTTGATTATGTATATTTATAGGGGTTGATTGTATTAATTGCTTCCCTTAGCAAATATTTTGATTCTACAATCATCATCACTAGGATGTTTCCCAGCTTACTTTTAGCAAAGATTATGTCTTCAGTTATCAAAGATTTAGTCGCTTATCTCTGACTAGGGCTGATTGGGAAAGACTACATAACTTCATAAAATAAATTTGGTTTTCAGCATCACGATACATATCCCAGAAGATGAATATATCTAGGATTGTCTTTACTAGCTAAAATCAACATCTACCAGAAGATTGATTCCGTTGAAGCTAAAAATATGTCAACCTAACCACAACAACTATCTCTAAAACATCAAGAGCAAAAACTATAAATTAGTCTGGTCAGGTGTTAATAATTTGACAAAATTATTTTATCTAAACAGAGAAAATAACTTGGTATTTTTAATAAACATACTCAAAATTGCTATTTCACGAATAATTTATTACTCACTATCAATTGTGTTGCATATCAGTTGTAATCGAGGATCAATCAGTTTATTGTTTATGCAGAGCAATATCAAATATATGGTGGGATTTTAGGAGCGATTTCTAGGCGCGATCGCCTGAATTTATATCAATAGTAATTAAGCCCAAACAAGAATATTCTTGGAATCATCAAAGGCATGATTATGGTACAAAAACAAAAAGAGTCATTTATTAAACCTCTCAATAAATGGACAATATTTTTGATGTTGCTGATGGCGATAGTTCCTGGTGCAATTACTCTCTACACTGTTACACGCTCTCAATCTCGACTGCAACTTCAAGAAGAAGTCAAAACTGTGCCTACAATCAATGCTGTTGCCGCTTTAGGACGTTTAGAACCCCAAGGAGAAGTAACTCGTCTATCTGCCGCAGGTTCTCTAGGCAGTGCGCGGGTAGAAAAAATTTTTGTCAAAAAAGGAGACTTTGTACGTCAGGGACAAGTGGTGGCAATTCTTGACAGTTACAGTATGCGTCTGGCAGCTTTTGAAAAAGCTCAAAGGCAAGTTTTGGTTGCTCAAGCTAGTCTTAACCAAGTAACAGCCGGTGCAAAAGCCGGAGATATCTCTGCACAACAAGCAACAATTGCTCGTTTAGAAGCACAATTACGCGGTGAAATATCTGCACAAGAAGCTACAATTGCTCGCTTAGAAGCCGAGTTACGTAATGCTCAAAGAGAAAATCAACGCTATCAGCAGTTATATAAAGAAGGTGCAATATCAGCATCTGATTCTGACAGTAAACGGTTGCGTGTTGATACAGTACAACAACAACTCAATGAGGCTAACGCTTCTTTAAACCGTACTGTCGAAACTCTGCAAAAACAATTATATGAAGCTCATGCTAGACTTGAGAGTCTCGCTGAAATTCGTCCTACAGATGTGCAAGCTGCACAAACTGATATTGAAACAGCAAGAGCCTCAGTCAAACAAGCTCACGCAGATTTAGAGTTAAGCATTGTCAGGTCTCCCATCAATGGTCAAATCCTCAAAATTCATACTAGAGCCGGAGAACTAATTGGCAATGCAGGCATAGCTGATTTAGGTAATACACAGCAAATGTATGTAGTAGCAGAAGTCTACGAGACGGATATTAAAAAAGTCCGCCTAGGTCAGTCAGCCATTATCACTGGCGATGCTTTCACAGGCGAATTAAGAGGAACAGTTACAGAAATTGGTTTACAAGTTGGGCAACAAAATATTTTCAGTACCAATCCTGGTGCAGATAGAGATAATAAAGTTATTGATGTCAAAATCC
Source organism: Aliinostoc maniaoense (assembly GCF_058172895.1). Taxonomy (NCBI): domain Bacteria; kingdom Bacillati; phylum Cyanobacteriota; class Cyanophyceae; order Nostocales; family Nodulariaceae; genus Aliinostoc; species Aliinostoc maniaoense. Next base: position 2,920,848 of record NZ_CP187952.1, read on the forward strand.
GTATTGATAGCCCAGAAGATAACAGAAAAGTCACTGGTCTTACTGATTTACAAGTTGATGTATTTATTAATATATAACCTGAACAATTTAGAAATTTGTAGAAATTTGTAGTGTGCATTAAAGCAACGGTAACGCACCGGATGATATAGCGTTTTCTAGTCTGCTGAGGTACGAATCTCTGCGTACCTACCCTTCTCCTTCCCTACGGGACGCTACGCGAACGGAGACGCTAACGTGAACGGGTTCCGCCCTTGGCGGTATGCGCTTTACTCCCCGCCCCTCTGCGTTTTAAAAAGAGTAAATCTACCTCATTTGAATAAAAACCGCTATAAATTTTGGATTAATTAATCGAGGCCGAAAAAAAATGATTCTCAACATACCTCTAGCCTGGTTACAATTAGCTCGACAAAAAGTTCGGTTTCTTGTAGCTTTAGCTGGAATCGCTTTTGTTGCAGTTCTGATGTTTATGCAAATTGGATTTCAAGATGCTCTCTATGACAGTGCTACACAGGTACATACTAATTTGCAAGCAGACTTAATTATAATCAGCGCACAATATAAAGCTTTAACATCTAACCAAAGCTTTCCACGCTGGCGTTTATACCAAGCATTAGGGTTAGAAAGTGTAGAATCAGTTAGCCCATTGTATTTGCAATTTGCTAAACTAAAAAATCCTATAAATGGCAGAAAATACCCTATTTATGTGATTGGATTTGAACCGATTAAATCAGTTTTTCTATTACCAGAAATTCAACAAAGATTAAAGTCACTACAACTTCCTAACATAGTATTTTTTGACAGTGCCTCCCGTCCAGAGTTTGGCCCAATTGCTCAAGAATTTCTGCAAGGAAATACTGTTAAAGTAGAGATATTTAATTATAACAGTTTAATTGGATATAAAGTTAGAGTTGGTGGACTGTTTAGCCTTGGACCTTCCTTTGGAGTTGATGGCAATTTAATTGTTAATTCTTCCACCTTTCTGCGTATCTTTCAAGATCGTTCCGTACAAAATATAGATATAGGCTTAATTAATCTCCAGCCTGGTAGTAATCCCCAAAAAGTCGTAGCAGCTTTATCTGCTAGATTACCCAAAGATGTGAAAATAATTACTCTCCAGGAATTTATTGCTTTAGAAAAAAGCTATTGGACTTTGAGAACGCCGATTGGCTTCGTATTTAATCTCATGGTAGGTATGGGTTTTGTAGTGGGAGTAGTAGTTGTTTATCAAATCCTCTACACTAATATTTCTAATCATTTGACTGAGTATGCAACTCTCAAAGCAATGGGTTTCAAAAATTATTATTTATTAAATGTGGTTTTTCAGCAAGCTTTAATATTAGCTACTCTAGGATATATTCCCGGTCTATTTATATCTATAATTTTATATGATGTCGCCAAAGATGCCACTAAGTTGCCAGTAATTATGAGTTTAGATAAGGTGGTTGTCATCTTTATGTTCACTGTTTTTATGTGTTTAATTTCTGGTTTCTTTTCTACAAATAAATTACGCAATTTAGACCCAGCAGATATTTTTTGAATTTCTTAATTACTGGGGTTTGTAATCCTGCAATATTGCTGTTGTGTTAGGGACAATATAACTTACCTAACAAAGCTTTTGGTGCGTTACGGCTTACGCCTAACACACCCTACTCGACTAGATATACTGTGTTTATTGAAAAATATGTTTAATAATTTAACGCCAGAAGATTATATAATTAAAATACAAAATCTTAACCATTACTTTGGAAATCACAAACTGAGAACTCAAATTTTGTTTGATATTAATTTATCAATTCGTTCTAGAGAAATTGTGATTATGACTGGGCCATCTGGTTCTGGAAAGACAACTTTACTAACTTTGATAGGTGGCTTACGTTCTGTTCAAGAGGGAAGTTTGAAGTTTTTAGGTCAGGAACTTAAGGGTGCTAGTGATGAACAGTTAGTAGAAATCCGTCGTCATATTGGCTATATTTTCCAGGCGCATAATTTACTCGATTTTTTAACAGCTAGACAAAATGTGCAAATGTCACTGGAATTGCACAAATATATTTCCACCAGGGAAGCTCAGAGAAAATCTGAGGCTATTTTGACGGCTGTGAATTTAGGACACAGAATTAATTATTATCCATCGGATCTTTCAGGTGGTCAAAAACAACGGGTGGCGATCGCTCGTGCTTTAGTGAGTCAACCCAAGTTAATTTTAGCCGATGAACCGACTGCTGCTTTAGATAGTAAAACAGGTAGAGATGTTGTCAATTTAATGCAGCAATTAGCCTATGAACAAAATTGTTCTATTTTAATGGTGACTCACGATAACAGAATTTTAGATATTGCAGATCGCATTATTCATATGGAAGATGGTAAATTGTGTTAAATCAGTTATCAGTTATCTGTTATTAATAGGACTTATGTAACTGGCATATTTTTTAGGGACTTCCAACTAAAAAAATATACAATCGCTGTGGTAAGCAGGAGGGCAGGGGGCAGGGAGCAGGGAGCAGGGGGAAAAATCAAAATATTCTTTCTCGGAAATTGGATAATTTATTTTCTGGAAGTCCCTTATTGATTTGATTCAACTTATAGCGTTTCCTAGTCTGCTGAGGTACAAATCTCTGCGTACCTCTGCGCTTTACTTTGCGTTCCTCTGCGTTTCAAAATATTATCTGTACCTCACTTAACTGGAAATCGCTATAACTTACCCGTCTATTAATCAGCGATCAAAAACATACTTTTGGGCTACCTTCCAATAGCGTGAAAAACGCTTAAGGTCAATATATCCATCGTAATCAAAAAACGGCTCGACCTCAAAAACTTCCAACTTTAAAGAACGCTCAATGACATCGCAGATATCATGAAAGCGAGGACTAGGGCTATCAGTCGTCACTACTAACTCAGCGTTATGTTCTTGAGCAAAAGCTAGAACTTCCTGCGCCACATTACCGCGCCGAATTTCTACAGGTAATTCTAACAAGCACTCGTAAATAAAAGTCAAACGCTTGAGACTAAGTTGCCATTCTTCAATTAACGCATCATCCCAAACCCAAATAGCAGGGGCGTTTGGGTATTCTTGTAAAGCTGGGTTGTCAGGACTTAAACAGTCGCCATGTATCCAAATTATTTTACTCAATGGGAAACTCATCTCTCAAAGGCAGTTGGTCGGTAATATTAATTGATTTTAACCTGAATCCCCAATCCTCAATTCCTCATCCCCTTGGGCAGACTACAGCGTCCGTTATAGATTAATCACGAAAGCCTTCCTAGAAGGACGGGGCTTGAGACCCAGGTTTTTGGTAAGGTATCTGTATCACCTGACTAATTCGGGCTTGGTCTTTCACAGCGAAGGGTTTGGAAATGTTTACTTCGTCAGAAACTCCTATTATTGGGACAATTTTGTTAGTGGCTTTTGCCATTTTGGGTTGGGGCTTTTATCGCGCCAAACCTTTTGGAAAACTGGGAATCTTGGCCTGGTTACAGTCGGTGGTGTTAATGACTCCCTGGCTGTTATTTTTCGGTTTGTTTGCAGCCGGAATTTATCTCAACATAGCGGGTATATTGTTCTTGGTGGTGGCTTCTGCTGGTTTATATATCTACTTAGGTAGACAGCTGCGTGCTGCTGGTCAAGATGAGATTCTTAAGCAACGAGCGACAGAAAGGTTGACGGCTGAGTCACCAACGGAAAATCCTCCCCAGCCAACAGCAGTAGTGGTGGAAATACTGCCAATTCCAGAAGAAGACTTAAATGTCATTAAAAGTATTTTTGGAATTGATACATTTTTTTCCACAGAAACGATCGCCTACCAACAAGGTGCTATTTTCAAAGGTAATCTGCGCGGTGAACCCCAAGATGTTCACAATCGTTTGACTGCCAGTTTAAAAGCAAAACTAGGTGATAAATATCGCTTGTTTTTAGTAGAAAATACTGACGGTAAGCCTGTGGTGATTGTTCTGCCTAGCAGCAATGACCCACGGCCAATGATGTTACCGCAAAAGGTGTTTGCAGCTATCCTGGCTGTAGCCAGCATTGGCACTAGTCTAGAAACGGCGGGATTGTTCCTCAATTTTGATGTTTTAGCTCATCCAGAACGATTACAAGAGACTTTACCCATCGGTTTGGGTATATTTGCCATTTTAATCGCCCATGAAATAGGACATTGGTTACTAGCTCGTCGTCATCAAGTCCGCCTGAGTTGGCCTTTCTTTTTACCGGCAGTACAAATTGGCTCTTTTGGTGCAATTACCCGCTTTGAGTCATTGTTACAAAATCGCACAGTATTATTTGATATTGCCGTCGCGGGGCCTGTAGCTGGTGGTATTGTATCTTTAATCATGCTGATTGTGGGTTTGTTGCTATCTCACCCAGGCAGTTTATTTCAGTTACCCAATCAGTTTTTCCAAGGTTCGATTTTAGTTGGTAGTCTAGCAAAAGTGGTTCTAGGTTCAGCCTTGCAGTCACCGTTAGTTAGTGTTAATCCCCTGGTGGTGATTGGTTGGTTGGGATTAGTAATTACAGCTTTAAACTTGATGCCAGCCGGACAATTAGACGGAGGAAGGATTGTACAGGCGATTTACGGACGCAAAACCGCCAATAGAGCCACGATCGCTACTTTAATTATTTTAGCTTTAGTAGGCTTGAGCAATCCTCTAGCACTGTATTGGTTAGTCGTCATTGCATTTATACAAAGAGACTTAGAGCGTCCCAGCTTGAATGAAATCAGTGAACCCAATGATGCTAGAGCAGCTTTAGGTTTATTGGTGCTGTTCTTAATGATTACCACCCTTTTACCCCTAACCCCCGGTTTGGCTGGCAGGTTGGGAATTGGGTGATTGGGCATGGGGCATGGGGCATTGGGCATGGGGCATGGGGCATTGGGCATTGGGCATTGGGGCAAGTATTTCTACCTTGTCTCCCCTATCTCCCTTGTCTACCTTGTCCCCCTTGTCTCCCTGCTCCCCTGCTCCCCTGCTCCCTGCTCCCTGCTCCCTGCTCCCCATTCCCCAATTTACGGTTTCCAGCCTGTGAGTAAATTAGGATACTTGGCAGGTGTGGCAAACATTTGCTTTAATGCTGTCTGACGTTCTAAGGGTTTTTCTTTCGTGAGATTCCAGAGGGTTTCATAAAAAAAGAAGGAGACTCCGGCAAAATTGCGATCGCGTGCTTTTTGTACTTGGGTTTGAATTTGCTGCATAGATACGGCTCTATTCTTCAAGCCAGTCAAAATCCCAATACTTACAGGGATATGTTTCTGGGCTGCTTTCACCTCTGGATACTCTAATTCTTTGATAAACACATTGAGATCATCGCGGTAAATCTGTAATACTAAATCTTCTACTAATCCCATCCGTTCCCAGCGTTGCCAGTCTGCTAGAAAATATTCGTAAGAAAAACGCTGGGGGTTGGGAGCAACGGAAACTAAGCAATCTTTTTTCACTGATTTAATGGCTGTAAATACCCGCTTCATAAAATCAGTGATTTTGCTGGCTCGCCACCGTACCCATTCAGGATCTTTGGGATTTTTAGAGGGAGCTTGACCACGATGTTCTTTTTTGTACAAAGCTACGGTATAGGCATCATAGCCCAATTCTGAAGGTAAGCCGAAATGATCGTCAAATTGAATACCATCAATATCGTAGTTTCTGACGATTTCGACAATTAAATCTTGGATAAATTTCTGTACATCGGGACGAAAGGGACTTAACCACACCCTGTCATGTATACCTTCTTTGACAATGCGCGTACCATCGTTGCGATTTGTCAGCCATTGGGGACGATTTTTCGCCAAAAGAGAATCGGCTGGTGCCATAAAGCCAAATTCAAACCAAGGAATGACGGTTAGCCCTTGTTTATGTCCCTCAGTGACAATTTCTTTGAGCATATCGCGCCCTTGTAATCCTGGGGTGGGATCAAGAGAGCGGCCAATCACTTTGGCTGCGACTCGACTGGGATAGAGTGTATATCCCCAATTCCACACTGCGGGATATACGGTATTAAAGTTAAGTTCATCTAATTTTTGTAAAGATTTTCGCAGGCGATCGCGCTCAAACAGCACATCACTATCAATATTCGTTAACCACACCCCTCTCAATTCCGATACTAATGATGAGTTGGGAGTGTTTTGGGCGTTTAAAGGTAACGATAAAATCACCGTAGCCGCCACACTCAAAACCAGCATGACTGTAAAAAATACTGGCTTAGTTCTTTGATGAAAATTCTGCAACAAAAACCTCACACACCACTTTTTCAGTATTTTCATAAATTGTTACATCAGCAGAACATCAGATAATAATTATGACGCTTATAACAGCCAGAAGTTGCTCTAATTCAGGATTTATCACATTTACATAGTTTTATTTACATTCATCTTTCGCCCGAAACTTTATGTTTTCTTTATATCTTCATTTAATGATTTCATATTATTCATCTGTTAATATCAATACATCAACTTCATATTTGTTGAGATTAAGTAAATAATATACCTAATAGTTGACCATTCAGTATATTTAGCATTATGCTAAGTTTTAATTAGAAAATTTCCATTTAGTTTAGTTAGGGATACGTAACCCCAAAAACTAGCAGGCGGTGTTTACACGGTTATATTGACGAATTTCCACCTAAAATCCCAGATTCAGTGATGAAAAGCCTAAGTAACTCGCAAAATCATCTGCCAGAAACCGCAGCAGCCACTAAAAGACTAGAAAGGGCAATCATGCTTGCTGCTGGTGATTTTTCGCTCATCTTAGCTAGCTGTAATTCCCTTCAAAAACAACAGCAAATACTCGATTTATTCACTGAATCCTCAGCATTCAAAATCCAAGAAATTACTCTCCAGCCCACTGACGAGACACTATACACAACCATCATCAATCAAATAGGCACTGTTCACCCAGAAGCTTTGATGATTAGAGGTTTAGAATCTGTGGAAGCAATTAATCAACTCATCACCAGCACAAATCTGATGCGAGATGAGTTTCGTAAAAGTTTTAACTTTCCCGTAGTCTTGTGGCTCAACGATGAAATTCTCAATAAACTAGTTTGGTTAGCACCTGATTTAAAAAACTGGGCAGCTAACACCATTCGCTTTGATATTCCCCATCATCAACCGATAGAAAGCCCAGTTCTGATTGCTTAACAGCTGATGGTGATGTAATCATTACTTACGCAACTGGCATATTAGTAGGGTGCGTCAGATATCAAACATCTCTTTATTGACAGCATTTAAGCAGTCTGAAGCACCCTACAAGACCTCAACAAGTCCTAAAAAACCGGGTTTCTGAACGAAAGATTAAGGTTTTAAGCTGAGAGATTTGCAAGAAACCCGGCTTTTAACCGAGGTGCAAGATGTGTGTTTAGAGCTAAATTCCAGGGCGGAGAATGTTCTCGGCTACTTGGGGAAACCATCGCTGGAGGAAGAACAGTAGTTTAGTTTTACCGATTCGCATTTCATAGCGATCGCGTGTAAAATTATGCCAAAATTCATTCACCAGTGCATCAGGTGAGATTTTCCCTTTACCCCTCCCTTCAGTCATCGGTGTATCTACTAAAGGCGCGATAATTTCAAATACTTTAATAGATGTGGTTTCCAATTGCCACCGCAAAGCTTTAGTAGCAATATGTATCCCTGCTTTACTACCACAGTAGACAGGCGCGCTTTCTTTAGGAACTAATCCCAAGCCAGAGGAAACATTAATAATTGCGGCTTCGGGCTTATTTAACAGATGCGGCAACATCAGTTTAATCAATTGCAATGGCGCAATTAAATTAGTTCGTAATTCTGCTTCGATTAACTCTGTTGTTATCTCTGGATTCACAAATTCATAGTTGTATTGAATCCCTGCATTGTTAATTAAAATATTCACATTTGGATAGCGATTAACTAGCTTTTGTAAGGCATTTAAATCTTTTAAATCAGCCACTTCAGTAATGATTTCAGGAAACACTTGTTTTACATCAGCTAACTTCTGTGCATCACGTCCAGTAATAATCACTGTATTTCGCGCTTGCAAAAATTTTCGTGCCAATGCCAAGCCAATTCCTGATGAACCACCGGTGATTAAAACTATATTGCCTTGGGTTGACATTGGAGATTTCTGCACTGATAGTTTGCTGCCTGAATTTAAGAATGAAATCAAGCCTGTGTGCAAGTTATTAGGATATAATTTTTTATTCACCATTGCCAGTTAAACCCGCATTTTAGAACACCTTATTCAGATATAATCTGGAACAATGGGTAAGTCATTAACTTATGTTAATTAAGCTGAAGATTTTTCCGAATGCGACTGAGAGACACAGGTGAAATTCCTAGATAAGAGGCAATGTGATATTGCTTAACTCTTGTTTCTAAGTTGGGATATTCTCTCAGAAACTTTTGATATCGTGTGGTTGCATCATCGAGAAGTAACTCCGCCTCGCGTTTCTCTTTTTTGATGAATAAAGCCTCAACTAATTTATAATTAATTATCTGCCAGCATGAATTTTCTGTACATAATTGAGTGTACTGGCTATAATCTGCAACTAGTAATAATGAATCTTCTAAAGATTCAATAAAAAATTGGGCAGGTTGTTTTAAAATTAGCGCGCTGTAAGCAGTCACAAAATGATTTTCTGGACAAAATGATTTTGTGAACTCACCACCTGCTGAATTTACATAATAGAGACGAAATATACCGGAAACAACAAATCCAATTTGAGCGGGAATTTCACCCGCACGAATCAGAAAATCTCCAGTTTTGATAGTTCGTGGTTGAAAGAGGTGAGTTAATTTTGTGATTTCATCTGTGGGAATCTCAACCAGGCTTTGCAAAACCTTTTGAAGTTGGATATAGGCAGGATTAAACATAGAATTGAATCAGCTTACATTCTCCGTTTACTGCACAGATGCTTGTGTTGTTTGAGTAATATTAGATTTGTTTTGTTGAACTTCAACTTGTTGTTCTGTTTGTATGAACTCTTCAAACAGGTTGAAAAATTTCTCTAGCGCAGCATTTTCATCTTGAGAAAAAAATAGGATAATCTGATCCCAGGTTTGATGAGAACTTAGATTGAATTTTTGCTGAATCCAATCTTGAAATTTTGAAAAATGCTCTTCTTGTGAAGTTTGGGGGATTTTCATCTGGCGACGGGCAAAACAATAACCAGCTAAAAAAGTACGGAGATTAGAGACAGAAGCACGTCCTAAATACATAGCAGGACGTTTTTGAATGTTGCGGATAAGATCATATATGTCAAGCATATATACCTCAATTTTTTCAGGCAGTATCTATTGGTATAAAAAGTAGTTTGTACTACCTGAAATTTTTTGATGGCAAGAAATCTATTCTTTGTGGCGATGAAATCTAATTCCTAAAAAGATGTCGTAAACAAATTCCCAGAAATCTTTTTTCTGCAACAATCCTGAAGTTTGATAACAGCCTTTCTCATCTAACAGTGGCTTCATCAGATAATAAGCAGGCTGATAGTTATACCAGGGGATAGACGGCCACAAATGATGAATGAGATGATAATTTTGACCGAGAATCAGGATATTCAGAAGTTTACCAGGATAGACACGGGCATTTTTCCAGCGATCGCGTTCCACAAAGGGACGATGGGGCAGATAATCAAAAAATAACCCCAGTGCTATCCCCACAACAAAAGCCGGGATAAACCAAAAATTGAGAATATAGCCTAAAAAGTGGTACTGTATGGCAATATAGACAATACTGACTACAATCAAGCGGCTAATAAACCACTCTAGTAGCTCATATTTCCGCCATAGTTGGCGTTGAAAGAAAAATACTTCGTGATACAAAAACCGTACCGCAATCAACCAAAGTGGCCCGCCTGTAGAGACGTAATGATCAGGATCGTCTTTGGGATGGTTAACATGGCCGTGATGCTGTAAATGCACTCGCGTAAATACAGGAAAGGCAAAAGCTAAGATCAAGGCACTACCATGACCTAACATAGCGTTAATAATCCGGTTGCGGTGGGCAGATTGATGACAAGCATCATGAATCACCGTCCCCGAACAATGTAAAGCTAAGGTATTAATACTAAAGCACAGCCAATCAGGCCATTGCCATAACCAATAACCAAAATTAGACAATACCAACATAGCCACAGCAGCGAGAAATAACAGCACTGTGGGATTAAAATCACCAGGAGGCATTAAAAATTCCTTGGGTGGGACTTTTAATGGCTGCTGTGCCTCCAATGTGAGCATTACTATCTCCTTTTTGATCGAATCATTACGAATATACGACAAAGATTAGTGAATAATAAACTTTTATAAGGTTTTATATAGCAAGATTTATCTACATCTTTGTCGAGTGGTAGATGAATAACGCTATGATTCCAGACAGGACAATCAGTCTTTGCTGATAAGGGTGTGCTATCCGCATAACGGATAATCTTGATGTAAAAATCTCTTGTTGAGGGAGGATGGAACACAGATTGGTGTACTATAACTACTCTGTGCCACAGTTTTGCAATTTCTCAGACATTTCAGTCGCGGATATAGCAGTTCCTCAACTCACTATGACTCACTAAATAGCTCCCTAGAATCAGCCCCTATGCAATTAAGAGATTCTGTACGCCGAACCAAAATTGTTGCGACAATTGGCCCCGCCACCAGCAGCCCGGAAATGCTGAAGGCAATTATTGAAGCCGGTGCAACCACTCTGCGGCTTAACTTCTCCCACGGCTCTCATGCTGACCATCAGCGTAATATCCGCCTAATTCGGCAAACCGCCTTTGAACTAAATCAGCCAGTGGCAATTCTCCAAGACTTGCAAGGGCCAAAAATTCGTTTAGGAAAGTTTGAAAACGGGTCTATAGTTTTAGCAAAAGGCGATCGCTTCACATTGACAAATCGCCCAGTTGTTGGTACTCAAGAAATTAGCTGTGTCACCTACGATTATTTGGCTGATGAAGTCCCTGTAGGTGCAAAAATCCTCCTCGATGATGGCCGTGTAGAAATGGTGGTGGAGGATATCAACCGCGAGAAAGGCGATTTGCATTGTCGGGTGACGGTTGCTGGTAAGTTATCTAACAACAAAGGTGTAAACTTCCCTGGAGTTTACCTTTCCATTAAAGCCATGACCGACAAAGACCGCGAGGATTTGATGTTCGGTCTAGATCAAGGTGTAGACTGGGTAGCATTGTCCTTTGTCCGCAACCCCCAAGACATCATCGAAATTAAAGAACTGATTTCTAGCACAGGGAAGCAAGTACCAGTAGTTGCCAAAATTGAAAAACATGAAGCGATAGAACAAATGGAAGCAGTTCTAGCTTTATGTGATGGCGTAATGGTAGCTAGAGGTGACTTAGGGGTAGAACTCCCAGCCGAAGATGTCCCCGTACTGCAAAAACGGCTAATTGCGACAGCCAACCGTTTGGGTATTCCCATCATCACTGCTACCCAAATGCTAGACAGCATGGTGAGTAACCCCCGTCCCACCCGTGCGGAAGTCTCAGACGTAGCTAACGCCATTTTAGACGGTACAGACGCGGTAATGCTGTCTAATGAAACGGCTGTGGGTAGTTATCCTGTGGAAGCAGTAGCTACAATGGCACGTATTGCCGAACGCATTGAACAGGAAGAAGATAACAGTGCCAAATTACGACAACTGCGCGATAACCGCCGTTCGATTCCCAATGCTATTAGCCAAGCTGTAGGGCAAATTGCTGAACAGTTGGGAGCAGCAGCAATTATGACCTTAACCCAAACCGGGGCGACAGCTCGCAACGTCTCGAAATTCCGTCCTCACACACCGATTTTGGCAGTCACACCCCACGTTAACGTGGCGCGACAGCTACAGATGGTTTGGGGTGTGAAGCCATTGCTAGTTTTAGAATTACCTTCCACCGGTCAAACCTTCCAAGCCGCCATTAATGTGGCTCAGGAAAATAAATTACTGTTTGAGGGTGATTTAGTGGTGATGACAGCTGGTACACTCCAAGGTGTTTCCGGTTCAACGGATTTGATTAAAGTTGAAGTCGTAACAGCGATACTAGGCCAAGGTATTGGGTTAGGACAAGGTTCAATCAGTGGTCGTGCAAGAGTAGCTCACACAGGACTAGATGCGACTAACTTTAACCCTGGTGATATTTTAGTTGCTTCCCACACCGGTGCTGAATATGTAGATGCGATTCGCAAAGCCGGCGGAATTATTACAGAAGACGAAAGTTTGACCAGCCACGCCGCCGTAATTGGTTTACGCTTAGGTGTACCGGTGATTGTAGGTGTCAAGCAAGCTACCCAAGTGATTCGTGATGGGGCGATTCTCACAATGGATTTACAACGGGGTATAGTTTATTCTGGCGCAGTAGGAACACCGTAACAATTCAAAACTCAAAATTCAAAAAATCATTTTGGATTTTGAATTAGTTGATAAATCTTGGTACATTCATAAATCTAGCGATGAAGAATTTGGCAGTTTTTAATTTTGTTAAAAACTCATCTTCATCGCTGTTTTTTGAATAATTTAGTGTGAGTTCGATGACCTCTCCCCAACCTCTCTGCGCTTCGGAGAGGGGCTTAAATATCTTCAAATATAAACGAAAAATGAAGATTGTGAAGCCTCTCTCCTTGCAGGGGAGAGGTACTCTACGAGAAGAGCTTCGCTCAATGGAGAGGGGTTTTTTAAATTCGTCGAACTCATACCAATTCTCTATGAATTTGCACCAAATAAATGATGTAGAGACGTTGCATGCAACGTCTCTACAGTGCAGAATAAAGTGCATCTTTATCAAGAAACGGTATCACGTTAATTTAATTAATTGAAATATCTCTCCAGGTTTTAGCTTCGCTAAATCTGCTTAAATGTTTGACATTGGTAGTGGCAATGACAACATAACGAGCGGGAAATTCTTCTTTCAACATTTGCCAGTGACTACAAAGAATAATATCAATATCCAGACTTTTGTTATCTGCCGTCGGGATACCTTGACTACGAGCATCAGCCCAAAGGCTGGATGCTTTTTTCAATAATTCTGAGGTAATTGGTAGGAAAGAGATAATTTCTTGTAAATTATCTAGATTGGGAATACTATTCAGGTGTGGTTTGTGATGAGACTCTAGAAGCATACTTCTTCTGACTTCAAAATCACAGATTTGAGAAGAGCAAACATAGGCACTTCGTGACAGCAATTTGTAAAGCCATTCTCGACAATCACTAGCTTCTCCAATTCTATTCGGGTTGGCAAGAATACCCAGCACACTGGAGTCAATAAAAACTATCATAATTCTGAATATAACTTCTGTCCCTCTGGTCTTTCTGCATCAACTGTTTGTTTAAATCTTTCAAAAAATTCCTTCCGCTCAATGGCTTCTGAATCAGATATATTTTTGTAATGTTCTATTTGTTCTGCTAAAAGTTCCATAGCTCGTTGGTTTTTTTGCAACTGCTTTTCTCTATCCCATCCTAGTTGATTAGTGCTAGCTATGTTATCTTTCTCCAATTCCAGGTTCTTTCTCAGCACCTCAACATCCGATAATTCCAGATGAATCGGGTTAGGATATCCCTCTAAAATTAAGTGATAAATTTGATTATCCGTGCTGCTTGGTGGCAGCAGAGCCACAAAACGGGAGATATTTAAGATTTTGCCACTAGGCAGAGCTATTGATGTATTCATGGAGCAATATTTGAGTACCTACATATTTAATTTTACTGCACTCATCACCAGCCAATTTATAGATAACGTGATAAGACTTCGACTGTAGCAAGTCCGGTTTTTTCCCAACTAAATAGACTGGCTCTAGTGATACCTTGAAGAGAAAGACGAGAGCGCAATTTAATATCATTAGCTACTATCTGCATTGCGTCGGTAATTTCTGCTGTGTTGTAGGGATTAATTAAAATGGCTGCATCACCAGCAACTTCCGGTAATGATGACAAGTTAGAAGTGATGACTGGTGTACCGCAAGCCATTGCTTCTAACACTGGGAAACCGAAGCCTTCCCATAGACTGGGGAAAACAAGTGCGATCGCTTGATTAATAATGGTAGGTAGTTCACTATAAGGTACATAATTGAGGAACTTGACACGATGAGTTATCCCCAGTTCTGCAATTTGTGTTTCTAGAAGCGGGGTATAACGCTTGTCAGTCGGGCCTGCTAACCATAGCTCATAGTCGTTATTGGGTAGCGCAGCAAAGGCGGCGATGAGACGGTGTAAGTTTTTGTGGGAGTCGTGTCTACCAATGTAGAGAAAGTAGTTGCTAGTTGGTAAATTGAGATAACGGAAGTGATTGCGATCGTGTGCTAAGGGAATTGGTGTAATTTTATTAGCTGAAATCCCATAATAGTTAGTTAGGTCTTCAGCAGTTGCTTGGGAATTACAAATAATATGTTGTGCTTTTTCCAGGACTTGGGGAACATAGTAGCGATGGTAAATTCTCAGTGGTGATAAGTACCTTGGGAAACGCAAAGGTATCAAATCGTGCGACATCACTACAAATCTGCATTTTTCAGAAATAGGAGCTTCAGGAAGTGGAGAAAAAATGAGTTGGGATTTGAGATTGTGATATATTTTTGGTAACTCATATTGTGTCCATAATAAACGACGGATATGACCTGCTCTGCCATCTCCTGGGGTCATATTTGCAGGTATAGAATAACATTTAAAATCAGGGTATGTTTTTGCTGTTAATAATATAGGTTGTAAAGATTTTAAATAAGGAAAAATACTAAAAGCGTAATTGCTAATTCCTGTTGGTTGGGACAAAAGAATAGATAAATTAATGATAATCTGTGGTTGAGTGATGTTATTTTTGATTTCCATAAAATATGATAATTTTAAAATTATTAGTTATTAGTTTTAAATAAGAACTTTAACTTACTGATTGAGAATCATCAAATATTTTTGCGATTTTTTGTGCGTAAGATTCCACGCTATGAAATTTTTGATATGCTTGTTGCATTTTTTTGAGTTTTTTACGCACTGTCTCAGCAGCATATATTTTAATAATTTCATTTATAACTAAGTTAGGTTGATTCCAATTAATAGCTAATTCTTCAAGTTCATATTTAACCAACTCTTTTGCCATCCAAGTTTCCTTTGTGACCACAGGTATCTTGCCTGCAAAAATACACTCAGTAAAAATACCAGATGTGCGCTCACCATAAGCGGTAGAATCATAGGGTAGAAGAATAACATCACTTTGATTTAATAGCTTCAAATATTCTTCCTTCGGTAAAAATTCAACTAATAATTTTAGTTTTATGCCATGCTGTTTTGGATGTAACTCTGATTTTTCTGATGCCATTAAACATATTTTTTGTGCAGATTCAGCTTCAGTATTTACTATAGATTTGATAATATTCCAACCTTTTTCGGCACGCGGCGCACCTGGCCACCAACAAATTATTTCATTGCTTTTTTGTGTAAGATTATGATCGCTGTGTATCCAATCTGTATGGGGTATAGGCATAACAGTGATGCGCTCATGGAAATAATCTCCCAAAGATTGACTCAAAATCTCACTATCTGTCAGCAGATGAAAGTTACCATTGGTTAAAGTTTGTTTGAGCAGCTTATTTATTAACTTATAAATCAAGCGAGTCTTGGCATTATGCGTTTCTTGTCGATAAAGCAACCAAACATTTATTTTTCTTTTATCTTGTTTAGGCATTATATATAATGCGATGAGTACGGACAGAAGTTGAGTATGAATAAAATTTTCAATAAAAATTATTGGGTTATTAGTATAAGGTAAAATTGTAGTTTTAAAAAAACTTACAATAGTAGTAGCTAGCTTCCAAATATCATCAAATCTTATTATTCTTATAATAGGATGTAGTTTCTGTTCCATATCAATGGAACTCAAGACTGTGTACCATTCACCTGGTAAACCAACTACATTCTCATGAGATGGTACAGCAGCTATATGTTTCCAACCAATGCTCTTAGCTGCCTGAGCGACAGCAATATGATAGGGAATTATATGTCCTCCTCGGATAAGTTTTGGAATAATAGATACTAAAATTGGTTTGTCCAAATCATCTATACTCATAAAATACTGTCTAATTTATTCCACCTGCTAAGATGAGTTTTACTGTCTCCCTTACATCATGCACAATATGAATATAAGATTGATTTTTTAAAATATATTGAGATATGATTTCAGTCCTATCTGTATGTAAAAGTATTGGCTGACAGCCCGCATTTAAGGCGCATTCTACATCGCTAATAGCGTCACCCAGAAAAAAAGATTGCTGGAGATTTAAGTTATATTGAGCAGCCGCTTGCAGAATCATTTTTGGAGATGGTTTACGGCATTGGCATTGATCAGATGGATGATGAGGACAGATAAAAATGTCCTGAAATTTAATATTGAAACGCTCATATTCTGCTATCATCTTTTGATGAACTGCTTCAACATCATTCATAGTAAAATAACCTCTGGCAACACCAGATTGGTTAGTAATTACTATCAGCTTATATCCAGCATCTTGCCATTTCTTAAGAGTTTCACCACTACCAATAGGGATTTTCACTTGCTGGGGATGGCTAAGATATGGAATGTATTCGATTAACACACCATCTCTATCCAAAAATAAAGCCTTATTTTGTTGCTGTTGATGTTTAGAATGATTAAAACTAGTCATAGCAAAAATTGGACTTTATATTTGGTGACTGATTGAAATCTGGAAAGACTAGTTAGTGATGAGAAGTGAAGACTATCTCATATTTGCGAACATTGTCAACTCTACCTGCTCGCAAATCCGATGATAGGTAATCACATGAATTTCCTGGACGACAGGGGTATGATGTTCACTCACAAATAGGGGATAATCAGTAATTTCCTGCAAGACTCCGCCATTATTTCCTGCCATACCAATAGTGACGATTCCCATTTTTTGAGCTGTTTTTAAAGCTTTAACCACATTTTGGGATTTTCCAGATGTAGAAATTCCCCAGAGTATATCTCCTGGTTTACCCAAAGATTCCACCTGTCGAGAAAATATGGTTTCAAACTCGTGGTCGTTTGTCCAAGCTGTGAGGGTGGCGGGATTAGTAGAGAGTGCGATCGCAGGTAATCCTTTACGATTGATTAAGAAGCGTCCAATAAACTCCGCAGCGATATGTTGAGCATCCGATGCAGAGCCACCATTACCACAAATTAACAAGGTGTTGCCTTTTTGAAAACTTTCAACAATCAGATTCACTATTCTATCTATCGCTTGGCAATACTCTACTGTGAAAGCAGCCTCTAACCCTTTGAGTTTATCCTGCACCCAATAATCCAACTTTCTTCCTCACTTGTTGTTTGGTAAGAGTTTATCTTGTTGCGTTCCAAACCACTCAATTGTTTTGTTCAACCCAACTTCTAGGGAAGTCAAAGTTAAATCAGGAACATATTGCTTCAGTTTGCCGACACTTAGACACTTGGATTTAGCTCCAACATAGCGTTCTGTATCAAATTGGATTAAATTGAAGTCATAGTCTACTTTTTCGCAAATCAATTTAGCAAAGTGTCTAATGGTGAACTCCTCGCCTGCACCAATATTGATGAGTTGATTATCCACGCTAACTGCTAATTGAATCATAACTTTGACAAAATCGTCTACAAAAACTAGTTCGCGTGATTGATACCCATTTCCCCAGAGGATCACCGACTCCCCGTAGAGTTTACCGCGAATAATTTTGCGAATTAAGTCAAAGATAAAGTGCATTTGTCGCCCGTCTGTGTGGTAGCCTGGGCCATACAGGGTAGAGGGAACTAGACAAAGATATGTCAAGCCATATTGTTTATGCAACGCTAGCTGACCAGCGTAAAGCATCCGCTTCGTCATTGCATAGGTAAATAGGCTATCTATGGGGATTCCTGTCAAATAATTTTCTTCTATGAGTTCTAAATCAGGAGCATAAGCACAACTAGTCCCCATACTAATTAGCTTTGCTTGCGGTTGATATTTGTGCCACCAAGCCAGCACATTTGTATTTATTTGCTGGTTAATAATCCACTGTTCACCAGGATGGTATAAACAGAAGTCACCAGCTTGAGTCCAAGCGGCTAAATGATAAATATAGTCGTAGCTTTCATGGTTATATTTCCACAATGAATCTTGTTGAGTCAGATCACAGTTTTTAGAATTCAAGCGAACTAATTCATGTCCTTGAGTTTCCAATTGTGAGCAAAGTATTGTACCGAGAAAGCCTGTAGCACCAGTAACCAGGATTTTCATAGTTAAGCATCCTTGGGATTGACAGGAAAGTAAAATTCAACTCCTTGATCAATTAGGTGTTGGTTATTAGACAAAATTTCTTTTTTGAAGTTCCAGGCTAAGACGTAATAAATATCTGGTAGTTCCTGAAGTTCTTTTTCAATCACCAATGGAATGTGCATTCCTGGGGAATATAGTCCACGCCGTAGTTCATTTTTTTCTACCAGACAATCTATATAATTAGTGCCAACACCAAAGTAGTTCAACATGGTATTTCCTTTGACTGGTGCGCCAAAACCAAAGATTTTCTTACCCTGTTGTTTAGCTTTTTCTAAATATGCCAAATTTTCATTTTTCATTTGTTGGATTCTTTGAGCAAACTCCAGATATGTAGAGAGTTCGTTGCTCTTTTCATCTACTTCGGCTTGTCGGAGAGCTTGCAGGCGATCGCTTGCTTCTTTTTTGCCTTTATGTGTTACAAATCCGATAATAGAACCACCGTGAATAGGTGAAAGATACGCATCAAACATGGATAATCCATGTCTATTTAACAGCACCTCAATCGTATTGAGATTGTAGTAGAGTAAATGTTCGTGGTAAATCTGATCAAATGCTAAATTCTCTACAATTCGTTTCATGTAGAGGAACTGCACAACAAAAACCCCATCCTCCCGCAAAGCTTCCCGAATCCCTTCAGTTACAGAATGTAGTTCTTCGAGATGAAAGAAAACTCCAGCCGCGTTAATTACATGAAATTTGCGGTTTAGTCGCTTAACTACATCCAGATTGAAAAAATCGTTTAAAGTTGTAATTCCTGCTTCGTTAGCTATCTTCGCCGTAGTTTTGGAAGACTCTACACCCAAAACATCATAACCTAGTGCTTTAAAATGCTTAAGTTGAGTCCCATCATTAGAACCAATATCAAGCACAGATTTGTTTTGGGTATTCTGAAAAAAGCGGCTATCAACTTCCTCGGCTACATTCCTAAAATGTTCACTTAAGGAGCGAGTCACACCTGATAAATAGGTGTGATCACCAAACATGATTTCTTTTTTCACGGTGTAATCTAGCTGGACTGTACCGCAGTTGTGACAATATAAAACTCGCAGGGGATAGAAAGGTTCTTTACCAATTTCCTCTGGCTTTAGAAAGTGATTACACCAAGGCTGCGAGCCTAAGTCAACCGCAATTTCTAGATTATTAGAGTCACAAACACGACATTGCATTACGGAAAGCACCTTATAGTTCAATTTTCCCAGCGATCGCCGAGAGTATATGCCGAGAGCATATTCAGTATTAGTGAATAGCGATCGCTCCAGTCTCTCACAATTATGCAGTGTTTTTGTCCTTTGTGTAATTGTTTTCCTTCTGAGCTAAAAATTTTCTGTGGAATGAGTCAGTGAAAAATCTAGCTATGATTTTTCTTTTTATACAATTAATTTTATGTAAATTTAATTAAACTTGTAGCAATAAATTATAAAAATTTTATTGACATTTTAGTAAATAACTACAAGATAATACTGGTAAAAATATTTTTCAATCAATTGAATCCAAGTATAGAATAAAGGATTTTTTTATGACTAATCCTGCTTTTGATCTAATTGGTCTGACCCAACTACGTAACGACCCACGGTTTGTAGGTATTGATGGTAGTGGGATGACGGTAGCCGTAATTGATACAGGTTTAGATCGGACTCACTCCCTGTTAAATGATAACTATGTTGCTGGCTGGGATTTCTATTACGGAGATGATAACCCTAACGAGGGAGTAAGTAGACACGGTACTCATGTATCAGGTACAGTTGGGGCAGAAGATCCCAATATCGGAGTTGCACCTGATGTAAACCTCATAGGCTTAAAGGTATTTCCTGATGATGCAAGCGGCTCTCCTTTCACAGTTACTGAAGCTGCTTTACAGTGGGTAATCGCAAATAAAGACCGTTACAACATTGTTGCTGTTAATATGTCGCTGGGAAGCGGATTTTATACGTCTCTATCTCAGGCGGCTGGTTTTATATACTTGGATGAAGTCAGAAGACTGGAAGAATTGGGAGTAGTTGTTGTCTCGGCTGCGGGTAACTCCTTTAAAAATAACGAGTATCAGAATGTAGGCGCACCAGCTATTTTTAGTACCTTATCTGTAGGTGCTGTTTGGCAAGATGGGGTTAATCGCAATTTCCAACTAAGTTCAGGATCAATTGATTACACCACAGGTGCTGATCGCATAACTAGTTTCTCTCAACGCTTAGTTGCGCCAAATACTATATTTGCACCGGGTGCAAGGATTACCAGTACAGTACCAGGGAATCGTATTGAGCAAATGCAAGGAACTAGTATGGCATCTCCTATAGTAGCGGGAGCAGTAGCTCTGATACAGGAAGCTGCTATGCAATTTGGCGGACGGCTTTTGAGTCCATCAGAAGTTGTAGATATCATGCGCTCAACCGCAGATACCATCTTTGATGGTGATGATGAAGACGATAACGTTGCTAATACGAATGTTTCTTACCCTCGTTTAAATATATATAAAGCAGTTCAAGAAATTCAAAGGAGATTCCAGCAAACTGCTCCTAGTGGCGATCCAAATGGCACAATTCAAGGAGCGTTCATTGGGCCGATATTAGATGGTACTACTGCCGTTAATCCTATTTTGGGTAGCATTGGTACTGATAGTGGTTCGACAAATGTCGGCAATAAAGATGTTGACATGATCAAATTTGAAGTGCGATCACGTGGCACGGTCACAATACAACTAAGTTCTCATCCCACAAATCGTGCAGATTTTGATAGTCTTTTACGCCTGTTTAACTCTTCAGGTCAAGAACTAGCTTTTAATGATGACTCAGATAATAATGTATTTTCTACCATTACAACCACCCTCGATCCAGGCACATATTATGTAGGAGTAAGTGGCTACAACAATCGTAACTATAATCCTAATGTTGCCGCTAGCGGTGTAGATGCCGCCACAGGTACTTATTCCCTACAATTTCAACTCAGCAACTCTGACCCGAATGGCATTCTCAGTGGCGCATTTCCCGTTAATCTGGGTACAGATTTAGCACCTTTAACCTTCCCGGGAATTTTAGACTCAGATCCCATTGAAAACTCTGACCAACGAATTACTATTGGCCCAGCAGATGTAGATATTTTTAAACTGATTGTGCCAGATAACGGCATTTTACTAATTGATATTGATACGCCATACGAAAATAGCTTTGTTGATTCACTTTTGAGAGTCTTTGATGCTAGTGGCAATGAGTTGTTTGTCAGTGACGATAACTTAGCTTTCGATAGCACATTAAATTACACAGAGTTTACAGACTCCAGATACCCGAATTTAGTTTTTGAAGATCCTAGCGATCGCGCCTTCTACAATGGACACACTACTGATAGCTTCATTGGCTTAAGAGTAGAACGAGGAGAAACTCTTTATATTGGTGTTTCTGATTATCACAACAACTTCTATAATCCCAACGAGCTAGGTGGACGTTCCGCCACTGGTACAGGCGGTTTGTATCAGTTAATTGTACAATTCTTCAATAATGACCAAAATGGTAGTATTTCTCAGGCATTGGATAGTGCTGTTAGACCGCTTCCCAGCATTAAAGCACCAGGAATAATTGGTGGTGATAGTAACTTTACAACTGGGGAATTTATTCAAGTAGGCGATCGGGATGTAGACTTTATCAAAATCAATTCTCCCACCGCAGGTATTTTAGAAATTGATATTGATTCCTACAGCGATTCCACCATTACAGATAAAGTTGATACAGTCGTGTTTATCTTTGACAAAGACGGCACATTATTAGCTTTTAATGATGACGAAACAGAGTCATCTTTCGATCCTCTTGTACGTTATCAAATAGCAGCAAATACAGATTACTTTGTGGCCATAGCAGGCTATGGCAATGACTCTTTTAATCCTTTTCAACTCGGTAGTGGTTCATCAGGAGATACAGGAGAGTATAAATATACGAGCAGACTCTTACCAGTATCACAGACAGCAATCTTATCCAATAATACATTCACTAGTGGAAGTATACAAAATATCTCCCTTGGCTCAACAATTTTTGCCAATATCGGCTATGACGATGGCTTATTTATGGGAGCTAGTGATATTGATATCTATCGCTTTACTCCTACGACCAGTAGACAAGTAACTATTCAAGCTAGAACAAATGACACTTTTAGTGCTGATACATTTCTACGAATCTTTGATACTAATGGTACGGAAATCGGTTTTAATGATGATGAAAATACTTTCACCAGAGGCAGTGCTGTTCAACTAAATGTAACTGCTGGTACTCAATATTTAATAGGTGTCAATGGTGCAAGTCCTCAAGCCAGAAATTATAATCCCCTCACAGGTGCTGGAGCAGCAAACGGTAGCCAAGGTAACTATTCTTTATCGATTGTTAGTTCCACTGGTGCATGGCAAATCAACGGCACAGGAGATTTCAACCGCGATGGAAATATAGATATCCTGTGGCACAACGCCGCTACCAACCAAAATGGCGCATGGTTAATGAACTCCGGTGGCGCAAACATTGGTTGGCAAGGCATGGCCGGCAACCCCGCAGGTTGGGAAATCAACGGCACAGGAGATTTCAACCGCGATGGAAATATAGATATCCTGTGGCACAACGCCGCTACCAACCAAAATGGCGCATGGTTAATGAACTCCGGTGGCGCAAACATTGGTTGGCAAGGCATGGCCGGCAACCCCGCAGGTTGGGAAATCAACGGCACAGGGGATTTCAACCGCGATGGAAATATAGATATCCTATGGCACAACGCCGCTACCAACCAAAATGGCGCATGGTTAATGAACTCCGGTGGCGCAAATATCGGTTGGCAAGGCATGGCCGGCAACCCCGCAGGTTGGGAAATCAACGGCACAGGAGACTTTAACCGCGATGGTCATATAGATATCCTGTGGCACAACGCCGCTACCAACCAAAATGGCGCATGGTTAATGAACTCCGGTGGTGCAAATATCGGTTGGCAACCTATGGCTGGCAACCCCGCAGGCTGGGAAATCAACGGTACAGGAGACTTTAACCGCGATGGAAATATAGATATCCTGTGGCACAACGCCTCTAGTAACCAAAATGGCGCATGGTTAATGAACTCCGGTGGTGCAAATATCGGTTGGTTGGGTATGTCTCCTAACCCATAAATCTCTCTTCAAATAGTAAAAAGACAAAAGGCAAAAGAAAGAATCTTGATTGTGTAGGATTTCTGACTGTTTTAAACGGTTGCTTTATTTACGCCGTGTTGTACTAAGTCAACCGCAATTTCTTGATTAGTAGAGTCATAAACACTGCATTGTATTACAGAAAGAACCTGATCATTGAATTTTTAAAGAGATCGCCCCCAGCATACTATGACTTTTCACGTTATGTGGAAAAGCTAACATGAAACCTAACCCCCTAACCCCCTTCCCTAGTAGCAGCAGTGTGGTTTCATACAACCAGAGAAAAAAATAAACCTAGCTTTCAAAGCCTCTCCCCCCGTGGGGGAGAGGTTTGGAGAGGGGTCAAAATTTCGGCTACAAAAAGAAAAATCAAAACTTATATATTTTTCTTTTTTCGTATGAAACCACCCTGCCTTTCCCTACTAGGGAAGGGGGAAAAATTAAAGTTTAAAAATACAAAACTTATACGTAAGTATGTGCATTTTGCTGTATAATTATATTACTTGAAAAGCAAATATATAAAATATAAAGGAATCAATTAAAAATGCCAAGTATTGTTAACGCTCGCTACGGTGAAATTGGATTTATTGATTATGCAACTAATCAATTTGCTCAAATAGCAGCCGTAGCCACATCAGTCAGAAATGAAGAAATAACAGATATAGCCGTTCATAGCGATGGAACTATTTTTGCAATTAGTTCTTCTAGGTTATATAAGGTTGATCGTAACGGCGCAACTTCATTAATTGGTACTTTGATCCCTTCAAATTTCCTTGCTCTAGAATTTTCATCAAATGGCAAATTATGGGGTATCAGTGGCAACTCATTTGGCACACTTTATCAAATTAATCCCTTAAACGCCCAAACCGAATTGATATCTAACTTACGTCAGCAATCTGGTTTTTTCGGTGGTAAAGATTTAGCATTTGATGCAGCTAATAATCGTTTCTTTGCTGTAGATGATAACTCTGATCTCCACTCGATTCAGTTATCTGCATCTTTAAATACAGTTACGAGCGTAAACAGAATTGGTCGTGTTGGTTATGTCGTAGAGGGTTTAGCTATAGAAGATGGAGTATTGTATGGATATACTTCACAAAGTCAAGAAATTATAATTAATACTTCTACAGGTGTAGGTAGCTTCAATAAATATATCTATGGGAAAGATATCTATGGGATCTATATTAGAGGGGCTGATAGCTACAGTGGTTGGAAAATCAGCAGTGCAGGAGATTTTAACGGCGATGGTAATCTAGACATTCTTATACATAACGCCTCTACAAACCAAAATGGTGCTTGGCTGATGGACTCCAACAGTACAAATATCGGCTGGCAAAATCTAGCAGGCAACCCCGCAGGTTGGGAAATCAAGGGTACAGGTGATTTCAACCGTGATAATAATATAGATATCCTCTGGCACAACTCTTCCACAAACCAAAATGGGGTTTGGTTGATGAACTCCCAAGGTGCAAATATCGGCTGGCAAGGCATGGCGGGTAATCCTGCTGGTTGGGAAATCGAGGGTACAGGCGACTTCAACCGTGATGGAAATATAGATATCCTCTGGCACAATGCTTCAACTAACCAAAATGGTGCTTGGCTGATCAATTCCCAAGGTGTAAACATCGGCTGGCAAGGCATGGCAGGTAATCCCGCAGGCTGGGAAATCAAGGGTACAGGTGATTTCAACCGCGATGGGAATATAGATATCCTCTGGCACAACTCTTCGACTAATCAAAATGGTGCATGGTTGATGAACTCTGGTGGTGCAAATATCGGCTGGCAAGGCATGGCGAGTAATCCTATTGGTTGGGAAATTATCGGTACAGGCGATTTCAACCGCGATGGTCACATGGACATCCTTTGGAACAACGCTTCCAACGATCAAAATGGGGCTTGGTTAATGAATTCTGGTGGTGCAAATATTGGTTGGCAGAGAATGGGAATTGGTTGATCAACTCCCAAGGTATGAATATCGGTTGGCAAGGTATGTTCCCTAACCCGTAAAATTTCTCTTATTCAACCAACGTGTGTAAACCAGAGAGAACCACCAGATAGCCACACATCAGGAGAACCTTGCCAATTTTGAAGAATCGGTGCTATGGCTTGCTTAAATTCAGAGCTATCTGACATAAATCTAGATGGCATTAATATTTTCACCTTATCTCCTGCTCCTAGCAGGTATGCTGCCAAAATATATTGCTCATTCCAATACCAATCACTAAACATTTCTGAATAATCATAAGGCAACACAATATCATGAAAATGAATGACAACACCAGGCTTGAGTTTTGGTAGTACATCAAGCATAAATACAGTCACATCTGAGTTCATAAATGAGCGATGACTGCCATCCATAAACACAATGTCTCCAGGCTCTAAGGCAAAAAACACAGATAAATCCGTAGTTTCTAGCCCTGCTCTAATTACTTCATCGCAGACAGCATCAACAGCAGATCTGGGTTCTGGGTCAATTGAGACTATGCGTGTGGCTAGGTTATGATCGCGTTTAGCTCGTGCCGCAAACAGTGTAGTGACTCCAGATCCAATTTCTAAATAAGTTCGTGGTTTGAGTTCACTTACGAAGTAATAGAGTAAAGCGGTGTCTATTGCATTGATAGCCCCACCAACCCATCCTGGTTCGCCTGGATGCTCATGGGAAAATTGTGGATTAATTTTTAAGAGAAATGGTTGGAGTTTTACCAGTCTGTGAAATATTTCACAATACTCATGATAATTTTTACTAAAAATGTCTATTAAACCTTGATGTGGCTGATGAGTATAACCCCACCTTGGTCGGTAATCACGGGATGGAGGATAGTCTAATTCCATCAAAAATTTACCGGAATGATCATCAATTTTATAGTAACGATTTTGAGATTCTACTAAACTTTTGGTGAGAGTGGTAATCTGCTGAATTTGCTCTTCTAGCTCTGGTAGGTTTAATGCTCTGCGTAGTCGAGTTTTGATCCAGTTTTTTATCATAAAATGTTAATTATAATTAACTAAATTATTGGCATATTGGGTACGGAATATTAACTTACTTAGGTGTACAATAGAGTGCATGGCCTTCCATTTTCATCTTGTATCCTAGAGCAGATAAAAATGGTTCGACTCCCAACAAAGCAGATTCTCCTGTTTTTACATCCTTGTGAATATCAATACAAAGATAGGGTAAAAACTTTTGCAGTGTATTTTTACCGCCATGCAAAGCATAAAGTTCAAACCCTTCAATGTCTATTTTGATTGCTTTAGGTTTAATTCCTTTAGTAGCGATATATTCATCCAGGGTTGTCACATCTACTGCATAACGTAGATGGTTCATTGTGGGATTAATATTTGGTGATGCTAAAGTGGAAGTATCAGAAGCCCAAGATAAATCATTATCTGAAGTATATTCAATAAACTCTGTAGATCCAGGAAAATCAGCTATTGCTGATTTCACCAAAGTGACATTATGAACATGATTTAGTTCTAAGAGTTTTTGGAGATGATTTTGTGCTGTTCTAGATGGTTCAAAAGAATGAACAGAACCTTGTTCACCAACTGCTTTTGATAAAGCTAAAGTAATGATTCCAAAAGCTGCACCCACATCAAGGGCAACATCACCAGGTTGTAAATGAGAACATAACCATTCAGACTGCTGAGACTCAACCCAATAGTTGAGTTTTTGTGTTGCTTGAGGATTTAAACAGTGAGGGCATAAACGCAATAGTTCAACAGGAGCTAACATATTTATGCCATTGATTTGGCAAGTAAATACTGAACCTGGTTGACTCGTGTCTATCAACTCTAGTAAAAATGAACGTATAGTATCCACTTCTAATGGAAGAATATCGAGATGATCTTCGTTATCTTTTCCACTGCTGGATGAATTTTTTAATTTATGGATTGAGCTTCTTAAAGTCAGTGTGTCTACACGGATCTGACGAATAATTTCTTCTAACTCTGGTAGATTTAAAGCTTTGCGTATTCGAGTTTTGATCCAAGTTTTTATGCCCATAACTGCAATATGTTTGTTAATGTTAACTGATTTTAAATATTAGTAAACCACAAAAATGAGTGCTGTTCGTGACGATTATCATTAAAAATTTTATACATAGGTTCGATCGCTTGATGTCCTTGCTCAATTTCTTTAACCAGACGATTTGTGCTAATAACGGTATTAGCAGGTAAAAGTTTAGAAAGCTGTGGTATCCAGTCTAATGATCTATAAGCATCAAGTAACTTTTTAGTTCCTGGCAAATATTTTATTACTGGGGAATCTGGTACTTGTTGTTGTACAAAACGCCCTACATTGTAGGCGTACTCTACATCTGTACTCCAATGCTGACAGTATGATTTGCGATATCTTAAACAGTGATAAAATAATTCCTCTGCTTCTTTAGGATCATGATTAGCAAAAGCATATTCAACTCCTGCTAGAGTACGATGCAAATACCAAGCGCGTAAATCTTCTATCTCTGCTCTAGGATGTTGTGTAGTACGCTCGTCTGGATAGTTACGAAAAACTCCCAAAGTTTGAGGTATCGCTTTAGTCTTAATAAATGGTAGAATCCGACTCTTAAATTCTGTGTCCCCTGCCGCTCTAAAAGTGGCATCATAGAAGCCAAACCTATCATGAATAGACCGACGATAAAGCGCACCTACCCACGATAAGTAACAGGTTTCTAAATAAACTAAATTTTGTTGATAACCTGTGCGGTCATAAACCATCACATCGCTAACCCATGAGCCATGCTGATCAACATTTGTCACTAAACTGTTCGCTTGTACCCAATCTAGTGTCGGATCTGCATCTAATTCTGCTGCTAAGATTTCTAAACACTCAGGCAGTATGGTTTCATCAACACCCAAAAAAGTCAAATATGGTGAGCGAGCAAGGTCTATTCCACGATTCCAAGCACTTTGTATGGTTTCACGTTCAGCACATCGTGCATAAAGAATAGGAATATCTAGAGATTCCATCACCTGCTCGAACACGCGATATTCATCACCAGGAGAACCGCTATCAACCAGAATTACCTCCGCAACACCAGCTTGAATCAAAGTTTGGAGCTTGAGTGTTTGTAAAAATAAAGGGAGTTTTGCAGCAGCATTATACAGTGAAACGATGATTGAAACCCGGTAGCTGGAGGAAGTCCGCCGATCATCGAGGAATTCGTACTCCCACTTTTTGTTAACTTTATTGTCTGCTAGAGCCTGATTAATTATCCCTCGGCAACGTTCGTGCTGATCTGGATATTTGCCATACATAGCTTCAGCCGCTAGTGCTTCCCGACTAAAGCCATTAGCCTGGAGTATAGATACAACATTTGGCAGATCATTAAAATAATCATAGCCAAGCGATCGCATACATCTTATTTGATAAGTTGCTGCAACAATATCATTACCTCTGAGCATCTCTAATCTGGCTATCTCTTTCCAAACTCGGACACGATCAATCCGATGCTCAGATGATAAATTCCAACAATTACTTATCTTGCCATTTAATTCTTGCTCGCTGCTTTCACCTAAATTAAAGATATACTGATAGTTCTTTAGCAATGTAAAGGCTTTTAGCCCTTGGTCTACAATTTTTAGATTCTCATAATTATCATTACTTAAAACAGAACGGAGTTTTTCTTTGATAAATCCTTGAGGATTTAAACTCAAAGACTTGACTTTTCTAAATGTATGCTTAATTTCTGGTTTAAGTTGTTTCTTGATAACACGTAATACATCATTTTTGATATATTTACTTACAACTATACCTCTGCTTTTACCTGTTTTTTGAAGCTTAATTAACTGAGAGTACCAGCACTCTGTTTCCCGACGTGTAGCTTGATTATATTCTGGCTGACTTTCGTATATTGATTCTACAGATAAGCCAGATATTTCTGGTTTAGCCTGAGATAAATATTCAACTAATTGATATCGATGATCATCGTAGTTATCTAACAGAGAAACAATAGCATTAATAGATGAATAAATATTATTTTTATCTATAGTTATCAAAGGTAAATCAGGATATGTTTCCTTCAAAAATGCTACAACCCCTGCCCCAGTACCTATAACTGTTGGGCAACCAGAGAATAAAGATTCCAAAGCAGTTAAATTAAATGTATCATATTTAGAAGGTAAGAAAGTTACAGATTTGCCAGAAAAAATTTGTTCACATAATTGTTCGTGACTCATGGATGACAATAACCTCATATCATCTTTGAGTCTGTTATTAATCATTTGATAAAGCAGTAGTCCTGAACCTAATTCACCTTTATAATCAAAACTATCAGGCCCAATAATATTGGCTGTCTTAAATTTAGAACGAGGTAGCCACCAAGCTAATTCAACAAAACTATCTGGGCCTTTACGCCTTTCAGTCCGACCAACAAAATTTATATCAGGTAACTCATCGTAATTTTTAGCTAACTTCGGTTTAGGTAGCGATATAACCGACAAAGGATTTAAATAATGAGATTTAAGATTGACAATTTTATACCATTCATTCAAATAAGTTTTACTGATACCATAACGGATATCAACCACACTGTATTGTATTTTCTCTTGCCAAACTAAAGTTTGATCAACTTTTCCACCATAAAACCAGTCCATTTGAATAGATGTGGATATATTACCGTGCATTGACAAAGCAATGATCTCAAAATCTACATTATGGTATTCAAGTGCTGGTCGTAACATAGTACCAAATTGTTCATAGTCTGGTATGTCTACAACATCAAAATGCTGTCCAGCAACTGAAGCCGCTATGTTGCTAGTCATGAGAAAGGATCGATAAATCCATTTTGGTGGTGTTAAATCCAGAAACTCTGCATAATCAGCAACATGATATTTTTCCTGATAAACAATGGGATGTGAATTAATAGGGCGATAGTTTTGTAAATCTTCATCGACTATAAAGTAGTAAAAATCAATATGAGGATTTTTTTCAATAAGACTACGATAGAATGTTTGTCCACCACCTATCTTATTAAATAAGTCGAAGTCAACAATTAAAACTTTCATTGGCTCTTTTGTTTACTTAAGTATATATTTTTTAAGAGAAAATTATTTGTGAACCTGGTGCGTTTGTTTTTGCTATTAAAATTTGGTGATTCGCAAAACATTTTTGTAAATTTCCATGAAATTCTGGTGGGGCAAAAAACAGCATAAATCCACCTGCTCCCGCTCCTAGCAATTTACCACCCCAAGCACCTGCTTCTATACCCATCTGATAAATCTTATCGATTTCTGTATTAGAGATTACCCCATCAAGACTACGTTTAGCTAACCATGCACGATGCAGTAATGCACCAAATTCGGCTAGAGGTCTATTGCTAGTTAAGATATCCCAACCTTCATCAACCATATATCTCATCTCTTTTAATGTTGTTGTGTTATCCCCCATCTTTTGTAACTGCTGTGCTACAACATCAGCAGCTTTACGTCTAATACCTGTAAAAACGATAAAAAGATGTTGCTCAAATTCTTGTAAGCGTTGCTGAGATATAGGTACACGGTTAACTATGATGTCATCTTCTGTTCTAAATTCAACTAAATTAAAACCACCAACTGCTGATAAAACTTGATCTTGACAACCTACTTTGTCTTTGACTAAGTTTCGTTCTACATAAATTGCTTCATAAGCTAACTCCATTGGCTTGATAAATTCACCTTTAAAACTATGGAGAGCCTGTAGCAGAGAAACAGTAAATGCTGAAGATGAACCTAAACCAGTAAAAGCTGGTAAATCAGCTACATTATGTAATTCAATATCTTTGTCTAATCCACAAAACTTTAAACATTCACGATAAACACGGTGTTCAATCTCGTCTAAGGTTTTTACCAGTTCAACTTTCCGGTAAGAAAGCCGAATTGAATAATCAAATAAGCGGCTAAGAAATGGACTAGCAGTAATATAGGAAAACTTATCAATAGCTGTGGCTAATACTGCGCCTCCATGTTGGAGAAAATATTCAGGGTAGTCAGTTCCACCACCAAAAAAACTAATCCTAACAGGGGCGCGAGATATGAGCATTTTTAACTCCTATTGTAGCTCTTAGATGTTGTGATTATAAGATTTTTGTAAATTACTATTCAATTACTCTAATTCTTGAATTTGTTGTTTTTGGATTTTAATCTTTTTTTCTAGCTTGTGGTAAGCAGTATCTAAATCTTGGAAAAAGGTTCTTGGTGGATGCGTAATTAACTGTTTGCGAATATAGTATAATTGGGTCATAAATTATTGATAAAATGATTAAAATTCTGTTTAATAAATGATTCAGCTTGTGGTAAAGATTCGGGAGTGCCTATATCTAAAAAGGGAGCATCAGTAATATATACTTGTAAGCAAAATTTTTTGCTCAGTAATAACGGAAATACTTCATTTTCAAAGCTCGAAGGTAAAATATCTGGAAATTCTCTTAGTAAATTATTTTTTAACAAATACACTCCTGCACTTATTATTCCAGCACCAGGACGCTTTTCTGCAAACTTTTCTAGTTCTCCCCACTGATTACATATTAGAGAACCATATCGTGAAGCATCACTCACAGATAAGCCCATAATTACACCACTAGCTTTCGTATCATAAAAGTGGTTACTCATTAATGCCAAATTGGCAAAAACTAGAGAGTCACCATTGACCACTAGCCAAGTATCAGGGGATTCTCCACTTTGTTGTACAGCGTTTAAAAAACCCCCAGCAGTTCCTAGGGGGGAGGTTTCCCGACAGCAAACAATTTGCATACCATCAACAGGTTTTGTTTGGAAATGTTTTTCTATGACATCTCCCAAATAACCTGTTGAAATAATCACTTTTGTAATGCCTTGCGCTTTTAAATAGTGTACAACCCACTCAACAAAAGGCCTACCTGCAACTGATACCATAGGTTTAGGCACACCATCTAATAAGTGCTTGATGCGTGTGCCGTAACCACCAGCTAAAATTACAGCTATGACCTCGTTTGGGGAAAATGACATTTACTTCCTCTACTAGACGTTAGAATACAAGCTGTTGCGTAAGATTGTATAACCTTTAATTAACTCCTGAATACCTCGACTTAAAGACCAATCTGGTTCAAACCCAGTATTTAAAATCCTAGCGTTCGACACTATGTAATCGCGTTTATCGGGATCTTCTCCAATGGGAGCTTCTAGGTAGACAAAGTTAGGCAAATGTTTTTTAATTTCAGCACATAGTTCTAATTTGGATAAATTCGCATCTTCTAATCCTACATTGTATGGTTTACCCTTCATGGTTTCAAAGTTAACAATACCATGTAAAAAAACTTTAGCTACATCACGGATATGAATATAATTTCTCTTAAAATGTCCCTCAAATACTAGCACTGCTCGGTCATGTACAGCGCGATAAACAAAGTCATTCACTAATAGATCAATTCTCATGCGAGGTGACATACCAAAGACAGTCGCTAGTCTAAAGGTAATGCTATTCTCCCTTTCTAAAACGGCTTTTTCTGCTTCTACTTTAGTGACTCCATACAGAGAAATTGGTCGCAAAGGCGTTTCTTCTGTGCAAAATTTTCCAGGCTCACCAATGCCATAACCACTATTTGTCACTGGCATGAGAATTCGTTGTTCTTTGCTAGCCAGCCGACACAACATTTTGACCGCATCTAAGTTAATTGTTTGAGTGCCAATTGCATCATTTTTGCACAAAGGCGCACCTACTAATGCTGCTAAGGGAATGATTACATCGGCATCTTTTAGCAACAACTTGATAGTATTTTCATCTCTGCAATCACCCCTGACTACTTGAAAACCCTCATATTGACAGCAATCAGCCAAGCTATTTTGGTGAAACATGAAATTATCTAAGACAGTCACCTCATAACCATGAGCTAGTAAAGTTGGTGTCAGCACTGACCCAATATAACCTGCTCCTCCAGTAATTAGTATTTTCATCTTCGTCCTTGATTACTCCGGTTGAGATTGTACATTTAAAGAGCTTTGTAGTAAATTTTTTTTAATTTAAAGTTAGATTATTTAAGCGTTACCATCTCTGACCGCTTGTAAATAATAATCTACAGTTTCTTCAGCATTGCCCATAAACTTGATTTGCCCTTTATGCAACCAAATTGCTCGTTTACAGGAATTTCTAATAAACGCTAAATCATGAGATACTGCCAACACTGTCGCATTCCCATCCCAAAAGTTATCAATTCTCTGTTTACATTTATTTTTAAATTTTTCATCTCCTACGGATAGAACTTCATCTAATATTAAAACATCTGGTTGGACATCTGTAGCGATCGCAAATCCTAGCCGAGCCACCATCCCAGATGATAAACCTTTAACTGGTACTAAGGCATAATCTTCTAATTCTGCAAATTCTAATATTGAAGATGCCCTTTGCAGGATTTCTGCTCTAGAAAAACCTAAGAGAACTCCATACAAAACAATATTATCCATGACAGAAATCTCTGAATCAAACCCTGCACCGAGTTCAATTAAAGGGGCAATTTTTCCTCTAACTCTAACTGTACCGCTTGTTGGCTGTAAAATCGCACAAATTATTTTTAGTAGCGTTGATTTACCTGAACCATTTGCACCAATAATTCCTACTTTTTCGCCTGAATTAACAACCAAATCAATCTGATCAAGGACTAATTTGCGTGCAGGCTGACGATACTTACCTTCAATAATTGATAAAACTGTTTTCTTCAAATCATAAGAAAATTCTTCTTGCGTCCGCCGCCATAGTGAAACTTGATCGAGACGAATAACTTCCATCTATAGTAAATCCATAAACTGATGTCGCCACATATGAAAACAAGCCCATCCCAAGGACAAAATTATTATGCCACTCAGTAAAGCCCCCCAAATTAAACTCAGATCAGGTAAATTTCCAGATAAGGTAATTTGACGTAGACTTTCTATAATTGGTGATAGTGGATTTAATCCTAAAAACTGTTTTACCTGGGGAGGGACAATGGCTGCTGGGTAGAATACAGGGCTACTAATCCAAAGGACAAATACAACTAATTCATAGAAATAAGGTAAATCTCTAAAAAACACATACAGCGCACTAACTAGAAATCCTACTCCAGTACAAACTAAAACCAAAGATAGGAAAGGAAAAAGTAGTGCTAGGACGTTGACAAAACTTTTAGAATTAATGAGAGCGATCGCAGCCAATAATGGAAATGCCCCAACTGCAAACTGAAAGATATTGGCTACTACCATTGAGACTGGAAAAACACTGACAGGCAAGCGAATTTTATTTAATAATGCTCCATTACCTACAACACTGGACAAAGCTTGGTTTGTGGAGGCTGAGAAAAAATTAATTACCACCAAGCCAGTGAAGGCAGCTAGCACGTAGTTCAGTATAGAATTGCCGTAATAAGACGCAAATGTTGCACCGAATATCGCACTGTACAGTCCCGTCATAATTAACGGGTTTAATAGTGACCAATATACGCCTAATAAAGAGCCTCGGTAACGCACCTTCAGATTTCGCATGACCAAGACGTGCAGCAACTCCCAGTAGCGGCGCACTTGTAGCCAACTTAAATTCTTTTGATTTGAAAGGGTCATTCGCAAACACCACCACACACCAGACAGTCCATGCGCGCATTTTCCCGTATTAACTAGTACATTGCTGCATAAGACTAACACTAAAAGCATATTTCTCAAACTTTGACTGAGTATAAGTCACATTGATGCAATTCCTGTCTCCAGTCATTAACATACAATACATCCCAACGACTAGTTTCATCAGTTAGTTCCTTAAAACTATTTGCCGAAATTCAATTATTAATTTCTTTAAACATATAAATTGGTAAAAGTCAACTACAATAGCAAATCTCCTCTGTCTATATAGTTTTACTATAGTTTGTCTGGATCAATTCCTTGAGTACGCAAATACTCAGCTAGTCTATCAGCCCGTTGGCGTTCTTGCTCTGCCCGTTGACGTTCTTGTTCTGCCCGTTGACGTTCTTGCTCTGCCCGTTGATGTTCTTGTTCTGCCCGTTGGCGTTCTTGTTCCACCTGTTGACGTTCTTGTTCTACTTTCTCATTGAACGTTGGTAGCCAACCTGCTGCATTATACCACCGCAACCATAAACCATTTGTCTGCTGATAAATACCCTGCCAAAGCCCTAAACCTAACTCTAACTCTTCCAACCAAAATCGCTTTTCTGTTAAAGGTATGGCTTCATAACGCGTACCATTAAGCTGGAACGCTCGCAAATTATTTTCATAGCGATCATAGACAACATAATAAGGAACGCGCAAAATCTGTTCATAAACTTCCCACTTGCTGGGAGGTTTATTTACTTCTCGTAGTGTTGTCCCTAAATCTTCCTGTTCTGTACCTGGGGAAAGTAATTCCACTATTAAAAATGGCGTAACCCCTTCTTGCCAAATGACGTAACTTAAACGTAAGTTTTGCTGTTGACTAGCATTCGGTACTCCTAAAACCATGTACCAATCAGGACGCTTGTACCACAAGGTATGGCGAGGATCATAGTAAAGGTTTAAGTCACTAGCAAGTAAAATTTCCTCTGGGGAATAGTTAGGAGGCTGACAAGTTTCACTTAGCAAATCTGCTTGTATGCAATGAAATTCGTCTGGCAAGCCTGATTCCCCTACTAATTCACTGGGTAAATCATACATCGTTGGCATAGTTTCTTGTGGCGGACGAGGTGGATTAGTTTGATACATGATTACTACCTCAACGATATCAAGTCCCAGTTTTGAGTTAAGTAGAACAGAGTAAATAATTAAAGGTTTTTAGTGAGAACTTTAGTTCTCAAATCAGGACTAAAGTCCTTACTACGAACTCAATCTTAGTATTTTTACATTACTTAACATAGTTCGTTTTTTTCAACTCGTTTTGACTTGAAAAAGGGGTGTAGGGGTGTAGGGGTGTAAGGGTATAGGGGTGTAAGGGAAAGACTTTTTCATGTGTTCTGGTGTATGTAGTTCATGACGGCTACTTAACTGAAACTATTGATTTAATTTTAAGCTTTTGAGTAATACTCACCTAGGAGTTATTTAATTTTGACCTTTTTCCCCCTGCTCCCTTGCCCCCTGCTCCCCTGCTCCCTTGCTCCCTGCTCAAGAGCTTTTTCATTCCCAATCCCCAAATCCTATAACCGATGAGTACCAGATTCGGCTAAACTAAATCTTGGTTTATTGCGTTTTATGTAGGCATGGAAATCGGACAAAAGGTTAAGGTATTTCGTTTGCGCGATCGCGTTTCTGCTCCCATCGCTAAGAAACTAGGTCAAGTTGGGATTATCGAAGGCTACAAAGTCACTGATGGCCGGGGCATTGGGGTAGTGGTGAAGTTTGATGATAATACTTCTACTTGGTTTTTTGAAGATGAAATCAAGGCAGTATAGTCTCAGCAACTCCAGGTAGAAGCTAAGGTTATCTGCCTAGTGCTAAGTTGGAGTTGAAAAAATCGGCGGTAATTGGAAATCAAGATAATGTCCCAGATATTGACATTTTTGGGGGAAAGCAGTGTTGCTCGGACTAAAATAGCGATCGCTGCTGCTAAGTCATTGGCTACTCAAGGTAAGCGGGTACTTCTAGCAGGATTGGCAGAACCTGTATTATCCACGTTGTTAGATCACCCCCTCACGCCCCACCCCCAAGAAATTGCACCTAATCTAGAAGTAGTACAGTTACAAACTTCTGTACTCCTAGAGCAGAATTGGGAAGAATTGAAAAAACTGGAAGGGCAATACCTCAAAACACCTATCATCCAAGATGTCTACGGTCAAGAACTGGTAGTATTACCAGGCATGGATCATGCTCTGGCTCTCAATGCTATCCGTGAATATTATGCCAGTGGTAAGTATGATGCAGTTATCTACAACGGTACAGGTGACGCATCTACCCTGCGAATGTTGGGTTTACCAGAATCTTTGAGCTGGTATGTCCGACGATTTCGCCAATTAGTAGTCAACTCAGATATAGGTAAAAATATTGCAGAATCAGTCTTGGTTCAACCTCTAATTAACAGCCTATTCAATTTCAACCCAGGAGCAGATAACTTTAGTAACCCTATCAATCAATTTAATAATTTCTTAGATAAGGGAAAAGCGGCTCTAGCTGACCCCCAGCACGTAGCCGCTTTCTTAGTAACAACAGCAGACCCCTTGGCAGTGGCTAGCAGTCGTTATTTGTGGGGCAGCGCGCAACAAGTGGGTTTAACAATTGCTGGTGTGATTCAAATCTCTGCTGAAGCCAACACCAATTTAGCAGCAGAATTTACACCCTTAAATGTTACTGTTGTTCCCGACTTGACAAATGGTAATTGGCAACCACTAATTAATGCTTTACCCAATTTTGTCGAGCAAGCACTACAAGCCCCTGCCCCCGTGACTATCGATGTCCACAACCTCCAGGTACGGTTATTTTTACCTGGATTTGATAAAAAACAAGTCAAACTCACCCAGTATGGGCCAGAAGTCACCGTGGAAGCAGGCGACCAACGTCGCAATATCTTCCTTCCACCTGCACTGAGTGGTAGACCGATAACTGGGGCTAAGTTTCAAAATAATTATTTGATCATTTCTTTTTAGGGGATGGGGCATGGGGCATGGGGCATGGGGAGGGAGTGCGGTCTTGGGGTCTCCCCAAGTGGAGCAACTGCCGTCATGGGGCATATAGAAAGTTACGCCTGATGTGAATTAGAAACGCCTCTTATCCCACAAAGGTTTCAAGACTCGCTCAAAATCACAGTTTTGTAAATATCTACGGAATTACAAGCATTTCAAGACTTAATTCACATTAAACGTAAGTTTTAATTCCCAATGCCCAATTCCCAATGCCCAATTCCCAATTCCCAAATTCATAATTAATTCTTATGTCAGAACTAACTCCCATAACTCCCGATGCTAATTCTGAGGCCAGTGACCGCACTGCTAAAACCCGGCAGTTACTGGGAATGAAAGGTGCAGCACCAGGGGAAACCTCGATTTGGAAAATTCGCTTGCAATTAATGAAGCCAATTACCTGGATTCCCTTAATTTGGGGTGTGGTCTGCGGTGCGGCTTCTTCTGGTAACTACACTTGGAGTTTAGAAAATGTCCTGAAAGCTGCTGCTTGTATGTTGCTGTCTGGGCCATTACTGACGGGTTATACTCAAACCCTGAATGATTTTTATGATCGGGAAATTGATGCTATTAATGAACCCTATCGCCCCATACCCTCCGGCGCAATTTCTGTACCCCAGGTAGTGAGTCAGATTATTTTCTTATTTCTGGCTGGTATTGCCTTAGCTTTTGTGTTGGATTTATGGGCAGGACATGAGTTTCCCAATGTCACAGTTTTGGCAATATTTGGTTCTTTTATCGCCTTTATCTACTCCGCACCACCTTTGAAACTCAAACAAAATGGCTGGTTGGGTAACTATGCTTTGGGTGCTAGCTATATTGCTTTACCTTGGTGGGCAGGTCATGCTTTATTTGGCGAACTCAACTGGAAAATCATCGTTCTCACCTTGATTTACAGCTTGGCAGGATTAGGTATTGCCATTGTCAATGATTTTAAGAGTGTAGAAGGCGATCGCCAACTCGGTCTACAATCTTTACCTGTAATGTTCGGTATTGACAAGGCCGCCTGGATTTGTGTGCTGATGATTGATATTTTTCAAGGCTTGATAGCTGCATATCTCGTCACTATCCATGAAAATTTGTATGCAGCAATTTTAGTACTGTTAATCATTCCCCAAATCACGTTCCAGGATATGTACTTCCTGCGCGACCCCTTAAACAATGATGTCAAATACCAAGCCAGCGCACAACCATTCTTGGTTTTAGGGATGTTAGTA
Organism: Aliinostoc maniaoense; assembly: GCF_058172895.1. Classification (NCBI taxonomy): domain Bacteria; kingdom Bacillati; phylum Cyanobacteriota; class Cyanophyceae; order Nostocales; family Nodulariaceae; genus Aliinostoc; species Aliinostoc maniaoense. The sequence continues at coordinate 2,959,984 of NZ_CP187952.1, forward strand.
GCTGGTTTAGCATTAGGTCACGCGGGAATTTAAGAAGGGGGCAGGGGGCAGGGGGCAGGGGAGACAAGGGAGACAAGGGAGACAAAGGAGACAAGGTAGACAAGGTAGACAAGGTAGACAAGGTAGAGAATAACTCATGCCCCATTCCCCATTCCCCATGCCCCATTCCCCATTCCCCATTCCCCATTCCCAATAAATTTATACTTCTGTAGCGAGAAGTTAGGTTGAAAGAGTTAGGAGTTAATATACTTCTAGCTCTTCATTTTTGTCAGAAATTGCCGTGTTGGAATTAATATCTTTACTAATTAGAGCCATTCAACCATTTTTAGTACCCATTTGCTTTGTTGGGGCTTGGATGGTCATTTCTCTTGTAATGTGGAGTCTATGGACAGCCGCACGAGACAGTATCACCACAGCTAAACAAATGCACAAAATCCCCTGTCCCGGTTGCCAGTTTTTCACCGATGATTACCGTCTCAAATGTACTGTCCACCCATCGATAGCCAATACAGAAGAGGCTATTCATTGTTGTGATTTTCAAGCTAAAACTAATCCTTACTTGTATTAGGCAACACTCATATCTAACAATACTTTTAAAACTCCTCGCTTTTGGGCTTGTGCAAAAGCCTCTATTCCTTGACTCAGGGGATAAGCTGCATGAATGAGGGGTTTTACGTCTACTTTTGCTGCCGCTAATAAATCCAATGCTGCCGAAAAGGGGCCGCAACGAGAACCAATTAGGGTGATTTCATCTACTACCAAGGCAGAAGCATCAAAACTCAGGTTGCCTGCATAGGTACTTTTGAGTACTAGAGTACCACGAGGACGTAGGGCGCGACGAGCGATCGCAAATCCTTCTGGGTTGCCGGTACACTCTACGGAAATATCAAATGTTCTATCTGTGACTGCATCAACTAAACCCGTTTTGATTCCCCGCGCTTCTAAATTAGCAAGTTTATCTCGGTGACGACCAATAACCAATAGTTGACAACCAGTTAAAGCCAGTGTTTGGGCTACTAACTGCCCTAATTTACCATCTCCTACTACTAGCACACGGTCATCTGCACATATCGTCACTTGCTGTTGAATTTCTAATGCCGCCGCTAAAGGTTCAGTAAAAGTAGCAATATCTGTTGGTACATTTTCCGGTACAGGATGAAGGTTGGCGACTGGTAAACATAGATACTCAGCAAATGCGCCATCACGGTTGACAATACCTAATACTGTGCGGTTCTCACAGTGGGTTGGTTGTCCCCGACGGCAAAAACGGCAATAACCACAAACAGCATTAATTTCACCGACTACGCGCTGATTGACAAGATGTTTTGGCCCCTGTTCAACTAAACCGACAAATTCATGTCCCAAAACACCAGTATAAGGATAGTAGCCCCTAAGTAATTCTAAGTCTGTATTACAAATTCCCGCACGTAAAACCCGTACAAGAGCTTCCCCTGGTGGTGGTTCAGGAATTGGTATATCTGTACGCAGTTGTAATTGGTTATTTTCCAGCCAAAGTCCTTTCATTGTCTTTTCTAATCAAATACTCACAGGCATTTTAACCAGAAACATCAATTTGTTAACTCAGATGTACTGGGTAATTTCGCCTCAAGCTTGCTTAACCAAATGATCAGATCATTGGAATGAACTGCAATCTCACTACCCAAGGTTTTGATATATAAAAGCCCATCACTAATAATTAAGTCTCGAATCGGATACCAGGAATTGCGTGTACGGATCAGTAAATCTAACGGTATACCCAACTGTAATGTATTTTTGCGATATTTCCACCAAGCCCGCCAGAGATTTACTGATTTCGTACAGTGCATACGATATCCTTTTGGCAGTGGGCAGTATTGATAGCGATAGCAATGACGTTCGTCTATTTCCCCGGTGAGAATATAGCTGTAATCTGCCAAAGCTTCATTCATTACTTCCCAGTACGATGAAGTTGATTTAATCGAAAATTCTAGTGTTGTCTGGGTAAGTTGGGCAGTAGCAATTACACCTTCAGCTTTGGCTATGACTTGGTTGGTTTTATAAGCTGTCTGTGCCTGTAAAGAAGTATTGGCTAACAAAACCTCTTTTTTTTGGATAGATTGGTCAACAAACTCTCTTAATAAATCTAAGTTAGATAACATGGCTGTTTTATATGCAATGCACCATTTTTACTGAAGCTATAGCTTATTGTCAGTCAGCAATTACCGTAATATCATCATTACTCAACAATTGCTGTCAACTTAATTATACCCAAACTATTTTTTTTGTTTGTAAATATACGGTGAACTAATTTGAGTCTTCAAAATTGTCTGTTAAAGATAGTAAAGTTTTCATAAACAAGTTTTCTATTTATATATTCAAATGATTTTGCAGAGATTTATTTGCTGGTTTTCTATAGAAAGAATAAAGTTTTTATATTTATTAAGTATAAACACATAAACATTAGCTTGGGTGAGGGAATAGAGGAGCAGCGCGACAAAACTAATTACTATTAAAGATGGAGTCCGTGAGTTTTTTACTATGAATATCTTCTGGAAAACTAGACTCAATTTTGCTCAACCAAAAAACTAAATCATTAGAATCTAATGACATTTCACTGACTAAAGTCTTAATGTAAATTAGACCATCACTAATTGTTAAATCTTTAATGCCATACCATGAGTTCCTAGTTCTGATTAAAATATCTAAGGGAACTTTGATCTGGGAAGCATATTTACGATATTTCCACCAATTTTGCCACAGTCCCACTGATGTAGTACATTGCAGTTTATAACCTTCTGGTATGGAACATTGTTGATATTGGTAGAAGCCTTGTTTATCTACTTCCCCTGTACATATATAGTTATATTCTGCTAATGTTTCGTTGATGATTTCCCAATAGGATGAAGTGGCATAAATCAAAAAATCAGTTGGGGTATGATCCAATTTGGCACTAGCAATCACACCTTGTCTTTTACAACTCAATTGGTTACTTTTATAAACCATTTGTGCTGTTAGATAAGAATTTGCTAATAAAACTTCTTTCTTTTGCATGGATTGGACAATAAATTCTCGCATTAATTCTAAATTTGATAACATAATTTTGATACCCAACAAGCAACTTCTGTTCAACAAGGAAATTCAGTATGTCAGCATTAATTAAGTTGCTATTGACAGTTAAAAATACACAGTCAACAGCGATGGATCTCATTAGTGAATGAAACCATCTAATTACATATACGTGGACAAGCTGTAAGATCCTGAAAAAATACCCAAGTTGCCTGTAAAATTTTTGGCGGTGGCAACTTGGGTTAATCAGAAGTGGTTGGTAACAAAAAAAGCTGAAAAACTGGTTAAATTTTGATCTTTTGAGTAAATGGCGTAAAAAATGGCACTAATTCCGAGCGACTAACAACGAGGGTAGGGAAAGAGCGATCGCTATAATCTTCTCCTGATACCAAGGGAAATGGCTCTGAGTTCAGGGATATCCAACTACCGCCAGCCGCTTGTACAATTACCCAAGCCCCTGCTATATCCCAGACTTTAGGAGTAGCTTCCACACCTCCTAAAACTGCCCCAGCCGCCACAGTGAGAAAATTATAGCTAGCTACACCCAACATCCGAATTTTGCAGGGAAAGCCATTCTGCACTACAGCCAAGCTACGGGAACAAAGATTAAAGAAATGATTGCTACTAGGTGCATCAATACTGGTATGAATGGGATGATGATTGAGAAATGCTCCCGATGGGGTGGTTAACCCAGAAGATCCAGCCCAAAATCCGTGAAAGGCTTGATTTAAAGCTGGAACATAGATATAACCAAAAATTGGTGTGCCTTGATAAAGTAAAGCCAAGGAAATTGACCAAATAGGAATACCCCGTGTAAAGTTGGTTGTACCATCGAGAGGATCAATCACCCAACACCAATCTGTCCCCGGAAACACCCGCTCTCCTTCTTCGCTCAAAATCCCATAACCAGAGAAAGTAGAAGCGATCGCATCCCGAATTTCTTGATCTGCCCATTGATCAGCCTGTGTCACCAAGCTACCATCGGCTTTTTGTAAAGCCTGCACCTGGCCATAATCTTCCATGAGTCGCTTTCCCACCCTGGTAGTAGTGGTTTCGGCGAAATCGAGAACCGTTGTCCAAAAATCATTCATTGATAAATTCTCACCAAAGCCGTTTTAGTCTAAATCACTTTCTAATACAGAAGCGATCGCTTGCTTGGTATTAGTTTGAAATTCTGTGACGTTGACTCTATTCAGCAGGAAAATTGACAGCACCATCCCCACAGCTTCCAACGCAAATACCAGCCCATAGGCTAATTCTAATGTTGGTAGCACTCTCCGGCCTAAATCTAAAACTGCACCCCCAGCTACTACTGCTAGTCCTCTAGAAACAGCCTGTGCTAATCCCCACGCACCAATAAATGTCCCTGCTGTTTCCGCTACTGTCAAATCCAACATCAAACTAACTGCACCTGTGGTTAAAAAACCCGTTGCTAACCCAAATAACACTAAACCGAACTTCAAAAAGTTGGGGTTAGCCGAAAATCCCGACGCACCCAACAACAAAGCTGCAAATGCTACCAACACACAGCCTAAGCGTATAGTTCTACGTTTACCTAAACGCGGTACAATTAAGAACCCAGTCACTGCGTAGGCAATCAAAAGCCCTGTACCATAAAAAACATTCAGTTTAGTACTTTCCGCTAAGGGCATTTTGAACACTTGACCCGCAAAAGGTTCAACAACTGGGTCTTGCATAAATAAGCAGAATGTCATCACTAGTAAAAAAGTGAAAAACAAGGCTGTTTGGGGACTAGCGGTTAAAATTTTCCAGGCTGTACCTAAAGTAATGCTGTCTTCACGGTTAATTAATGTAGAACGGCTACTATATAGTGAATACTTTTTTTCTACACCAAAGGTAGCCAAAATTGACAATCCAAACACAATACTCGGAACTACGATAAATAATCTGTTGATTGCTCCCTGTAAATTAGTGATGTCTGCTTCTGGTGTGATTTGTTGGAGTAAGCCGGAACTAATAACTGCCCCCACAATAATCCCCAGCATCAGCATTGACCAAACCACGCCGACTACTTTAGAACGGTTATCTTCTTCGGAAATATCCACCAATAAAGCGGCGAAAGCTGTACCACTAGCGCAAATTGCTAAACCGTAGATAGCAAAAACTAAACCTAAAATTGCTGTCCAGCCAACGGTAGCTGTTGTCCACACCCAGCCACTAGGATCATTAGCTACACTATTTAACTGCCATATTACTTGTACAGCTAAAAAAGCCGCGATCGCAAATATTGCCGCACCTACCCAAACATAAGCTGTACGGTGATAACCCCACAAGGGTTTGGCATCGGAAATCTGACCAAACCAAATCCGCGAAGGAGAGACAAATGCAGGCAATGCTAGTAGTAATGCTACCAATGTAGCTGGAATTGCGATTTCTTGAATCATGACTCTGTTGAGTACACCCAGAGTCAAAATAGACATCATCGCCAAACCCATTTGAAATAGGCCTAGTCGAAACATTGTCAAGAGATTCACTCTCTTAACTGACTCAGGTTTGATTGAATCAAAATCTCTGGTTGTCATTGATAGTTAACTGAAAACTCTATAGGTTTAGTCGTTCTTTAACTTAAGATAAACCCTGCTCATCCCTAAGCTGTCAATTTTCAATCAGTTTAGGCTAAATCAATAGCAACGGCTGGATGATATTAAAGTTACACTGACAAGGTAAAGTAATGTAAACAACGCAAAATTCACGATCATGGCAACAATTACATTGGGGAAAAATGGCCCATCTGTCACACCCCTTTGCATTGGTACTTGGGCTTGGGGTGATAAATTATTTTGGAGTTATGGCGAAGGTTACGGCAAAGAACAGTTACAAGCCGCATTTACTGCCGCCTTAGAAGCTGGTATTACTTTTTTTGATACTGCCGAAGTGTACGGGCCAGGATTATCAGAACAGTTTTTAGGGGAATTTCTCCAGCAAACACAACAGCCAGTACAAATTGCCACGAAATTTGGCCCTCTACCTTGGCGATTTTCAGGACAATCTGTGAGTGATGCTTTAACTGAGAGTCTCAAACGTCTGCAATTAGAAAGTATTGCCCTATATCAAGTGCATTGGCCTTTTACTTTCTTTTTAAGTCAAGAAACTTTATTAAACACCTTAGCAGAGGAAGTGAAGCGGGGTAGAATTGCTACTGTCGGTGTAAGTAATTACTCAGATGCACAAATGCGGGAGGCTCATCAAATCTTGGCAGCTAAAGGAGTACCCTTGGCAGTTAATCAAGTACGCTACTCTTTACTAAGTCGCCAAGTTGAAAGCAAGGGCATCTTGGCAACTGCCCGTGAGTTGGGTGTAACAATTTTAGCCTATAGTCCTTTAGCACAAGGATTACTCACAGGGAAATATACGCCGGAAAACCAGGAAAATCTTACTGGTGCGAGAAGAATAGACCCCAGATTTAGTAAGGCAGGATTAGAGAAAATTACACCAGTGATTTCTTTATTACGCAGTTTAGGGGAAAAATACGATCGCACTCCTGCCCAAGTTGCTTTAAATTGGTTAATTGCTCAAGGTAATGTGATTCCTATCGCTGGGGTGAAAACTGCTGCACAAGTTAAGCAGAATGCAGGGGCGTTAGGTTGGAGTTTAAGCGATGATGAAGTTGCAGCATTGGAAAAAGTCAGTCGTCCTTGGTTGAATTAATTTCCGGCTTGAAAAATTTGTTGTGCAGTTAAATTCAACTGAGGGAATGTTGGTGATTGGATGTAGTCATCTCCCCGAAATTGGGTAACTTGATACTCATCCTCAACCAACGAATAAATAGAAATAGTAGGTTGCTTAGGATTACCAACAAACTTTTTAGCCCCCAAGCCTAGATAATCAACAATCCAATATTCAGAAATACCAATCCCCAATTATAATTAAAGGTTTGTAGTGAGAACTTTAGTTCTCAAATCAGGACTAAAGCCCTTACTACGAACTCAATCTTAGTTTTTTTACATTACTTAACATAGTTCGTTTTTTTCAAATCGTTCTACTTAGTGATTATTCTGACGGGGTGACAAAGAAGCGGAGAAATTGCGCTTTTAACTTTCAATTTTGTGATTATCTTCTGTTTCCAGCCTAGGCAGAATAAAACCAGTACTTGAATCAGTTATCCGTCCAAGTTTACGGGGACGTACCCAGTTATTGAGTAATCAAATTAAATCCGCAGCGATTTATTCTGAAACATCATCCGATGGTCGCATAACCAGGATATTACCGTCCACCAATTCCATCTGCCATTCTGGATGTTCAGCTTGTAGCTGCTCTAGGAGTGAGATTGTGAACATGATTAATCTATGTTCCTACAAGCTGATCAAAACAGTTAGTTGTTCTTAGTCGCAATTACACAGTCAAATGACTGATGACTAATAAGCTTATTCCTTAGTTGCGGATGAGCCTAACTTTTGATTACCAGAGGAAACAGAAGGCTCACGACGACCTGAGCGTAGTTTGGGCTTGGGTGTACCACGTCTTTCTTCATCGCCGTTGTCGGATCTGTTCCAGTTAGAACGGTTTCTGTCGCCAGAAAATTCACGACGCTTGGCCAATTTGGGTTTAGGAACAGATGCGGTTTCTTCGGGAATTTCAATATCCGAACTTAACCATGCGGGACGAGTTTGATCGTAAGCGATTTGGAGTGCCGCAGCTGCGATCGCCTGTGCGTCGTATTGTTCAATCAGTTCGCTGATAATTGGCAAGAAGGAAGCTAAACGTTCTCCTGCTAGGGCTTCTTTTACTTGTCCTTGTAGTTTTTGGATGTGACGAGCTTCGATTTGCGCCCGTGTGGGAATGGATAGCAATTGCCAATTTTGCCGCACATGACGTTCAAAGATTTGCTGTTTGCGACGCTCAAAGGGTTGTACTAAGGTGATGGCTGTACCTTCTTTGCCGGCGCGACCTGTGCGGCCGATGCGGTGAACGTAGGTTTCAACGCTATCGGGAAGGTCAAAGTTGATCACATGGGAGAGTTGATCAACATCTAAACCCCGTGCTGCAATATCGGTGGCTACTACCCAGCGTACTTGACGGTTACGGAAGCGATTGAGTAATCTTTCCCGTGCTTGTTGGGATAAGTCGCCGTGATATTCATCGACGCTGTGACCAGCAGCTTGCAGTTGGCTGGTGAGTTCGGCGGCTGTACGTCTGGTACGGACGAAGATTAACGCGGTTTCTGGATCTTCCATTTCCAGAATTGGCTGTAAGGCTTTGGCTTTTGTCCAGTGACGGGGAATGAGATAAGCTACCTGATTGATTTTGTTGGGGGTGGCTTTTGGTTGCTCTACTGTGACTGTCACAGGCGATCGCAAAAACTTGTTGACCAACATCCGAATTGATGGTGGCATGGTAGCAGAAAATAAGGCTGTTTGCCGTTCGTCGGGGGCTTGGGAAAGAATCCTCTCGACATCATCAATAAAGCCCATGCTTAACATTTCATCGGCTTCATCTAATACAAACCACTTGACTTGATCTAGTTTCAGGCTACCCCGTTCTAGTAAGTCAATCACTCGTCCCGGAGTACCAACGACAATATGTACTCCTCGCTTGAGTTGTAAAATTTGCCGATCAATTGATTGTCCGCCATAAATCGCTAACACCCGCAAGCCACTGTAACCAATAAATTGGCTCATGGCATCGTGGACTTGAATAGCTAACTCACGGGTGGGTGTTAAAACTACAGCTTGTACGGCTCTTTGCTGAATATCAATCCGTTCTAAAATCGGTAGGGAAAAAGCTGCCGTTTTTCCTGTACCAGTTTGAGATTGTCCTACTACATCCCGACCTGACAATAGTTGTGGAATAGCTTGGGCTTGAATGTTGGTAGGTGCTGTAAAACCAAGTTTTTCTAAGTGGTCAACGCGTTCTTGTGAAATGCCTAGTTCTTGAAAAGAAAGATTCATCAAATCTCCTAGATTGTGTTTTTTTTGCTTTGCGATTTGTAAATTGAAACTTTAATTGGGGCATTGGGCAATTCAATTTTGGATTTTGGATTTTCAATTTTGGATTGGATTTCAATCTAAAATCCAAAATCTAAAATCTAAAATTCTTTTTCCTGCACCCTGCACCCTTGCCTTATGGGACGATTTGGCCAAACAGATCGTACTCATCTGCTCCGTGGATTTTTACGGGTACGATAGTTCCTAACTTGGCCTGGCCACCAACGTAAACTTGACCATCGACTTCTGGCGAAAATCTGCCAGAACGACCGATTAATTTCCCACTTCCAGGGTTTTCTTGCTCAATCAGGACTTCAACGATTTTGCCGATTTCCTGCTGATTTTTTCGCCAAGATATGGGCTGCTGGATGGCCATAATGCGATCGCGGCGTTCATCCATGACAGCTTGTGGCAATTGATTGGCTAGTGTATAGGCTGGTGTTCCCTCTTCTGCTGAAAAGGTGAATACTCCTACATGATCAAATTCATGCCGTTGCACAAATTCTAGTAGATGCTCAAAATGTGCTTCTGTCTCTCCAGGAAAGCCTACTATGAATGTTGTCCGCAAGACTGCACCTGGTATGGCTGTTTTCAACCGCTCAATAATCTCATCATTTACCCGTCCTTGCCAGGGACGGTTCATAGCTCGCAACACTTCTGGGTGAGAATGTTGCAGGGGCAAATCCAAGTAAGGTAAGACGTTAGGTGTCTGTTGAATTGCTGCTATGACATCTGGGGTTAGCCCAGTGGGATAGGCATAGTGCATCCTAATCCACGGTACATCCACTTTCCCCAAAGCCCGCAGCAATTGCGCTAATTTGGGCTTACCGTAAATATCTAACCCGTAGTTAGTGGTGATTTGGGAAATGAGAATGATCTCTTGTACCCCTTGATTCGCTAGTTGCTCGGCTTCAGCCACTATGGATTCTATGGTACGCGATCGCTGATTCCCCCGCAGGTGGGGAATAATGCAAAATGCACAACGGTAATCACACCCTTCGGCAACTCGCAGGTAAGCAACTCCTTCGGTAGTGGTTCGGTAACGTGGTGTGGTTTCATCAGCAATATAGGTTGGTTCAGCACTAACCTGTTTAACCCGCTCTCCTTGCTCTACCCTTTCAATGACATTGACGATTTGATGATAATCTCCAGTGCCAACTACGGCTACGGCTTCCGGCAATTCCTCCAACAGTTGTCCTTGGAAGTGCTGCGCCATACAGCCTGTAATCACTATTTTTTTGTTTGCTTCTGCGAGTTCTACTAATGTTTTAACAGATTCTTCTCTAGCTGCTTCAATAAAACTACACGTATTGACTATCACGTAATCTGCTAATTCTTCATTGGCATCTACACCATATCCTGCTTCTACCAGCAGCCCTAACATATGTTCTGTATCAATTCGATTTTTCTCACAGCCCAAGTGAGAGATTGCTATTGTTGGCTTTTCACCCATATTTTGAAAAAATTTTCCGGTTTTTGCTTGTTGTCAAACACAAACAACGATAATTTCACTGTTTGTGGTTCGCACCCTCACAGTTACCTGATTTCGGTGGCGTATTTCCACTGTCAGTAACTGTCTCAAACCTATGACCTTATTTATATTCAGGTCATGTTATGATGTTTTTATTAGTTGTTTCCCAGGGTAAAACTAAGTGTCTTTGGGTACATTTGACACTTGTAATCTTTTTTAACAAATCGCCTGTTGGTATTTTACACTACCGCAGGGTGTGCGTTGTTAATTTACCCATCGGGAAGCCGCCCAAAGGGCTGTTTATGAGAAGTCGCTACCCTCAGGGAAATCACACTTGCGACTGCGCCCAATGAAGCAGTAATGCTACCCTAATTCTCAGGCTATACTGGCGACTATGCGCTAGCGAGATGCCTAAACTCAGGGAAGCTGCCTTGCGTGTTGTGAGTGGCAAACTCCTCTTGTAGCCAGGTTTTATCTTAACATATCTTATGGTAAGTTTTACCCTAAATTCTGTCTTCAGGCGGAGGCAGTAAAACAACCAAAATAAAACAAATTTAGTGCTAATCAGGGAAACAGGTACTGGGGACTGGGGATTAGGGACTGGGAAGAGGTAAAAAGCAGAGGAAAAAACTAATGCCCCCTGCCCCTCCGCAATTGCTCCACTTGGGCAAAGCCCAAGACCGCATTGCTCTCTGCCCCCCTGCCCCTGCCCTATACCCCATGCCCTCACAATAGTAAAAGACGTGGACTTAGAACAGCTATTTAAAACTCGAACACCAATTATTGGCGTGGTACATCTGCTACCCCTTCCCACTTCAGCCCGTTGGGGAGGTAGCCTCAAAGCAGTGATTGACCGCGCCGAACGAGAAGCAACGGCTCTGGCAAGTGGTGGAGTGGACGGTATTATTGTAGAAAACTTTTTCGACGCGCCGTTTACGAAAAATCATGTTGACCCCGCAGTTGTCAGTGCGATGACTGTGATAGTGCAGCGCATCCAGAATTTGGTGACGTTGCCAGTAGGTATCAATGTTTTACGAAACGATGGTCACAGTGGAATGGCGATCGCCGCTTGTGTAGGAGCGCAATTTATCCGTGTGAATGTGTTAACAGGGGTAATGGCTACCGACCAAGGATTAATTGAGGGAGAAGCTCATCAATTACTCCGGTATCGCCGAGAATTAGGGACTGATGTCAAAATTCTGGCGGATGTTTTAGTTAAACACGCCCGTCCCCTGAGTTCCCCTAATCTGACTGTTGCGGTAAAAGACACAATTGAGCGGGGTTTAGCGGACGCAGTCATTTTATCTGGTTGGGCTACTGGTAGTCCCCCAAATCAAGAAGATTTAGAATTGGCCTGTGGTGCAGCCAATGGCACACCAGTATTTATTGGCAGTGGGGCAAATTGGGAAAATATTGCTACACTGTTGCAGGCCGCTAATGGTGTGATTGTGTCTAGCTCCTTAAAACGCCAAGGTCGGATTGAGCAACCAATCGACCCGATTCGCGTCAGTCAATTTGTAGAAGCTGCCCGTCGGAGTTGGAACTCTAAAGGTGACAGCAAATCAGCAAAACAAGTAAAGTTACATTCTTAGGGCATGGGGCATTGGGCATTGGGCAATTCAATTTTGGATTTTGGATTTTCAATTTTGGATTGGATTTCAATCTAAAATCTAAAATCTAAAATTCTTTTCCCTGCTCCCTGCTCCCTGCCCCCTGCCCCCAATCCCTAATCCCCAATCCCCAATTCTTATGATTCGCCGCCGTTCTACTCCCTGGATTCATCAGTGGTCACGGATAATAATTGCCGCGATCGCTGGACTTGGTGCTTTAAATACTGGCTATTTAACGATTGAAAAATTAAGCGGACGTGCTGTTACTTGCCCTGTCGAGTCTGTTGGTAAAGGTTGTACTGATGTACTAGCTAGCCCTTGGGCAACAGTTTTAGGTCAACCACTGGCCTTATTAGGGTTTTTGGCTTACATCAGTATATTAGTTTTGGCTTTAGCCCCTGTATTCTTGAAAACAGATGGCAACAAAAGCTCTAAACAACTAGAGAACTTGACTTGGTGGCTACTGCTGATTGGCGCGATCGCTATGTCTGTTTTCAGTGGCTATTTAATGTATGTCCTAGCATTTCAACTCAAAGCCGTGTGTCCTTATTGCATTACCTCGGCTTTGTTTTCCCTAAGTCTGTTGGTGATGACTCTGATTGGTCGCACCTGGGACGATATTGGACAAATCTTATTGACTGCGCTGATTGTTGGGATGGTGACAATCATCGGCACTTTGATTGTTTATCAAGATATCCCCAATCCCAATAGCCCCAATACTCAAAACACTATACCACCCGGCAGACTTGCTCCCTTCGTTCCCCAGAGCAATCCTGATCCTAAATTCGGTTGGGAAATCACTACTACCTCTGGTGAGGCAGAAATTGCCCTAGCACGCCACTTAGCTGAAGTCGGTGCTAAGGAATATGTAGCTTATTGGTGTCCTCATTGTCATGAGCAAAAGCAGTTGTTTGGCCAAGAAGCTTACAAGATCCTAGAACAGAATAATGTCAAGGTAGAATGTGCTGCTGATAGTCCCAATAGTAAAGTTGAATTGTGTAAAGCTGCCAAAATCGACGGCTTCCCCACTTGGATTATCAACGGCAAAACCTACAGTGGAGTGCAAAATCTCTCTGAACTAGCTAAGGCCACAGGTTATACAGGCGCAAGTAACTTCAAATACTTTAGATAAGTATAGTCAACATTCTTGAAAACCCCGGTTTCTTTAATAAACCGGGGTTTTGATTTAGCTATTGGCTATAAATCGTTTCTTGACAGTCAACATGAAAATAATTGCTAATAGGTCATAAGAATGAGTCAGAGAATCAGGAAGCGTCTGGTAAAATTAATCTTGGTTTTAAAAGCATCCCTGAGTAAAGTTAACAGAGAATTAATTATTACTGCTGGGGTTGTCATTTTAGTCTTATCTTTACGCTATTTAGGATTATTACAATCCTTAGAGTTAGCAGTATTAGATCAATTTTTTCAGTTACGTCCCTATGAGCCTCCCAATCATCGCATTACTATAGTAGCAATTGATGAAGATTCTTTAAGTAAAGGATTCCCCGTTCCAGATGGTGTGATTGCTAAATTATTGCAAAAACTACAAGCTAATCAACCCCGTGCAATAGGTTTAGATATCTATCGGGATGTACCTACAAATTATGGTCATGAGGATTTAGTAGCAGCATATAAATCAATGCCGAATTTAATTGGTATTGAATTACTATCACCTCATGGTAAACAGACGGTTTTACCTCCAAGAGAATTAAATCCCCAACAAGTAGGCTTTAACAACATCCTATATGACGTTGATGGTAAGGTACGCCGGAGCTTGTTGTATTGGCATATTGGGAATAATCTACACGAAAGTTTTGCGTTAAAACTAGCATTATTGTATTTAAAATCAAAGGAAATTTTTCCTCAAGGCGCAGTTAGTAATCCCAAGTATTTACAGTTGGGCAAAACTGTTTTTAAACGCTTTCAAAGCAATGATGGTGCTTATATCAGAGCCGATGCTAAAGGTTATCAAATTTTGTCAAATTTCCCTAAACCTGGTTGTGATGATAGTCCTCAAAAAAGCTGTGGTTATCACCAAGTTAGCATGGCGGATGTGTTAGCTGATAAAGTCCCAACTAGCTTGATTCAGGATCGCATTGTTTTAATTGGTTCTACGGCTTCTAGTATTCAAGAAGGTGTGTTTATTCCCTATTCTAGTAAGCTGATGGCAGGAGCAAAGCCTGTACCTGGGATTGTTTTACAAGCTTATTTTGTTGATCAATTAATATCCGCAGCTTTAGACGGTAGGCCATTATTAAAAGTTTGGCCAGAATTTTGGGAATATTTGTGGATTTTTGCTTGGTCTTATATGGGAGCAGCAACTACATGGCGAATCCGACAACCTATTCCCAGTATTTTAATTGTCATATTTTGTTGTTCGCTGCTCATACTGGGTGCATATTTGATTTTTTTGTCTGGTTGGTGGATACCACTGATTCCGCCACTACTAACATTTACTGGCTCAGTGATCTGGATTACCTATCATCTAGCTTATATGCAGGAAGAGTTAAAACGCTCTAAAGAGTTTTTGCAGCAAGTAATCAATACGATCGCAGATCCGATTTTCGTGAAAAATGAACAACGTCAGTGGATTGTATTAAATCAAGCTTACTGTCAATTTATTGGTCATCCTGATACTGTACTGATTGACAAGTCTGATGTTGATTTCTTCCCGAAACATGAAGCTGAGGTTTTCCGGCAACAAGATGAGTTAGTTTTATTGACAAAGCTACCCCAGGAAAATGAAGAAGAGTTTACTGACGCTTATGGGAAGAAGCATTTAATTGCTACTAAGCGATCGCTTCATCAAGATGCTGCTGGTAATTTCTTTTTGGTAGGGGTGATTCGAGATATTACTCAGCGCAAGTTGATGGAAGAAGACCTTAGAAGAACTGCGGCGGAGTTATTCCGGTCTAATCACGAATTAAAGCTTAAAGAAGACCGTTTACGTTATTTAGCTTATCATGACTCTTTAACAGGCTTACCTAATCGTAAATTCTTTGCTGAACAACTACAAGAATCGATCAATTGGGCGCACGATAATCATTTATTATTGGGAGTACTGTTTATTGACCTGGATGGGTTTAAGCAAGTTAATGATACCCTCGGTCATGAAATGGGCGATCGCCTGTTAGTAATTATTGGTCAACGATTAAGTAATTCTCTCCGTGCTAGTGATACGGTTTCTCGCTTGGGTGGCGATGAGTTTACAGTGCTTTTACGAGCTATACCTAATCAGCAAGTAGCAGCTACCGTCGCTGAAAAAATTTTAGCCAGTATCACTGAACCAATTGTCTTAGGCGGATATACTACTAAAGTTTCCGCAAGTATTGGCATCAGTATTTACCCTACGAGTGGTCAAGATGCTGATAGATTACTCAAACAAGCAGATACTGCTATGTATCGTGCTAAGAACTTGGGGAAGAATTGCTATCAGTTTTGTTGAGGTTGTAGGGGTGTAGGGGAGCAGGGGGGTGGGGGTGTAGGAGGGCAGGCGGAGACAAGGGAGAAAAATTTACCCCAATGCCCAATGCCCAATGCCCAATGCCCAATGCCCAATGCCCAATCATTTTTAAACTTTCTGCAAGTTTTATTAAGAAAAATTCATGAAAAATTCACAAAATACCTACTCTACTATCCAGAGTCCAGTAATTTTTATAGAAATATACTATCAGTAGTTCAATTTTTCTATGTATTTTTACATATTAAATACTGATTGGGGTGAGTATTTACACAAAAAAATCTTAAGTTTTTGTTAAAAAAATATGGCGCGGATAATTCTTTTGTGGTAATTAATGAACATATATAACTTTAGGCTGAGAATTACTTCTAACTTTAGAGTGATGTTAATTACTCGCTTTCAGTTGTATTTCTTAATTGTCAAGCTTATTGGCACAATTAGATCCGTATCCTGGATTATCCTTGTTAATACTTGTCAGTTAAGTAATTCCTACTTCAGTAAAAGCTGAAAAGCTTTACCATAATTTTCTCTTGGCAAAAGTAATTCAATCTACTGTATTTAACAACACAGGCTCAGTAAATTCACTATATCTTGACTTAACAAACAGCTATGACAACAAAATTGCAAATCATCAGTGCTGTGATGCTATGTCTCAGTGCTTTTTTGGTAATACCAAAAGTGGCTGACGCAACAGCTACTTTCCGTCATTTACCAAATTTTGATTCTCATCATCCTGCCAGTAAATCTACAAAGCCTCTTGAAGATGAAGCGAAAGATTTAGTTAATACTTACGTTCCGCCCAATTACGGAGGCCCAGACAGCGAGTATGGTAGTGGTACTCGCTAAATATTTTTTTTGGACAGATAACTAAACCGCCAAACATGAAAGACTTGTCACAAGATGTATCTTGCGACTTTGTTTCTATGTCTCAACATAAAAACTTTATATGAGCCATAGAGGAGGTTCAGTATTTATACTTGCCCTTTCCAAAAGAGTATAGGCAATGAAATTACTTAGTAGAATATACTTAAGGAAAATTTAAGATTTCATGATTAGGGCTTGACTCCATTGGTACTTTTGTACTATAGTATGGGTTTGCCAATTAGGGTTGGGGTGGGGATAGTCTAGACGATAATGTCCTCCCCTACTTTCGTTTCTAAAGGCAGCACTTTTGAGGATGAGATAAGCTACATCGAGTAAATTACCAGTTTCAGCCCAAAGTCTAACTTGGGGATCAACGTCGGGAAAAGGAAATTGGACAGATTCAGTGGGATGTAAACCGAGGAAGAATTGAGTCAAAGGCAGAGCCTCGAACGCTTGCCGCCAAGATTCCACAGTAGCGATCGCACTTAATAAGCTGGACTCTTCCCGACAAATACCCGCACTTTGCCAAACTAAACGGGGTAATTTTTCTCTAATGGTGGCTAGCTGTGTTTGTTGGTGTTGCCATTGCTGAAGCTCAATATTAAATTTTCGTGGTGGTAATCCTGGTAATTGTGCGGATTGATTGTGGGGAAGTGGGATCTGTGCCAACTGCGCGCCAAAGACAATACATTCTAGTAGGGAATTACTGGCTAGGCGGTTCGCCCCGTGTACTCCTGTACTAGCGGTTTCTCCGACTGCGTATAATCCCGGAATATTAGTACGATTCATCAAATCCGTAGCAATTCCACCCATCCAGTAATGGGCGGCTGGAGCGACAGGGATGGGTTGGTGAAAGACATCAATTCCCCAATGCTGACAAACTTTAACAATATTAGGAAAACGCTGGCGAATTTTTTCAGGGGGGATAGGGCGCATATCTAGCCAGACATTGGCAGTAGCCAAATCAACGGCGGTACGTTGCAGATGGCTAAAAATAGCTCTACTAACTATATCTCTAGGTGCGAGTTCCCCATCTGGGTGATAGTCAAAAGCAAAGCGTCGTCCTTCATTGTCAATTAGGTGTGCGCCTTCCCCACGCACAGCCTCGCTAATGAGGAAGCGTCCGGGTTTGGTTAAAGCGGTGGGGTGAAACTGCACAAATTCTAAATCACGGAGAATTGCCCCCGCCCGCCAAGCGATCGCCACGCCATCCCCAGTACTCACAGCTGGGTTAGTAGTTTGGGCAAATACTTGTCCACCGCCACCTGTAGCTAGTACCACAGCCCTAGCTTTAATCCAGGTAATTTCACCTTGATAAAACAGACTAATACCCTGACAATTACCACTTTCAGGTTCTAGCCACAGACTCAAGGCCAAAGCCTGCTGAATAACTTGAATATTGGGACGACGTAATACTTGGGCGGTGAGGGTAGTTGTGACTTCTCGCCCGGTAGTATCAGCAGCGTGGAGAACCCGGTGACGAGAGTGGGCAGCTTCTAGAGTTAATGCTAAATTTTGCGCTTGCCCGTGACGGTCAAAAGCTACCCCCAAGTTTACCAAAGATTGAATACAACTAGGGGCATTTTGGGCAAGGAACTCTACAGCTGCAACATCACATAAACCTGCACCAGCCTTGAGTGTATCTTCAACATGAAGTTGAGGAGAATCATCCGGCGCGATCGCGGCAGCAATACCACCTTGCGCCCAATCACTGGCTGAGAGAGAAACGGTTTCTTTAGTAATCAAGCCGACACGTAAAGATTCTGGCAGACACAAAGCTGTATAAAGTCCGGCTGCACCTGCACCGACTACTAAAACATCAAATTGGCTAGGTATGTCTATTTTTGGCAAGGTTGGGGAATTGGGTTCAGGGAATAGGGCATAGGGGATGGGGAATGGGGGAAACAATACTCACTCTTAATTACGAATTACGTAGCTTGCTTCCCGTAGGGTATTACGAATTACGAATTACGAATTACGAATTAGTAATTTATTCCTTGACTACATAATAAGACTCCCACCCCCTAGAGTAGAGGGTGGGTGAGTCATCTTGACAGTAACTACATCAAAAGTTATCTGTAGATACCATTGTTAAAGCGATCGTCGCCTTCGTTGAAGACAGCTTCTTGTTCTGTCACAGTGAAGTTATCTAAATTAGCTTGTAGCAGTTGCTTTTGGCGATCGCTCAATCCGGGTAAATCTAATACATCCTCTACTTGAGAGTAAGGAGCATTTTTAATGATTTTTTTCGCCAGAGTGGGATATAAACCCGGATAGCTTTGAAAAGCTCTAACGTTGGTGTTATTTAAATCAATTTTTTTACCAAACTCTGTTGCTAGTTTGTCGTCTGCGCGATTCCTTAGTTCAACTGCTAAAACTGGAACTTGAGGCATAACGAAACTTTGTAAATTGGCAGCTTGGGCAATCTGAGTTGTTCCCAACCATCCCCAACAGCCAAGCAACAAACTAAATACTGTTAATAAACGCACCAATCCTTTCACGATTTTTTACCTCTTTCCATCAAACTGAAATAAAAACGTTAAGCTCACAGCTGCCAACAATCTCTAGTCCATTATCCATAGTTGTGACTATTGACTCTCGATTATTAACTGTTGACTAAAAGCTGATAGCTTCATCTACACACAGCAGCCATCAGAAACTAATATACAGCTTATTAACGCCCACAATCTTTGCTAGTAATTGGTTGGCAAAATAAAAAAGCAGGGAGCAGGGAGCAGGGAGCAGGGAGCAGGGAAGAAAAATTTATATCATCTCTTAGGCTGCTAAAGCTGCTAACAAAAATAGACCATCTACCAAAATTGTACTTAAGACTGCACCACCAAAAGCATACCAGTGTTGCTGTTTTTGGCTTAAAGGGATGACACCACCCACGAGCAATACTACAGCTAGGGTTATTGCCCAGGTTACACCCCAAGGAGTTTGCACTTGTGTAACGGCAGCTTGTAAAATTGGCGACACTTTAGTTGGTTCTACCTGCATAATTTGCCGCCAATAGGGTATCAAGTCTACTAAATAAAAGTAAACATCTGTTAAGACTGTACCGAGTAAAGAACCTAAATAAAACCAGTTACCAACTTTGCCCCAATTACGGGCTAAACACCAACAGGCAAAGGGTAGCCCGATTGATTCTACTGGTAGATGCCATAGAGGCTCATAACGTAACCAACCCCAGTAAATTGAACCTGCTAACCAACTCCAGCTAAAGCCTAAGAGCAAATCACCCCAAAGATAAGTACCAGGGCGTGACATTAATTTAAAACTCAGCCATACCCAAAATCCAGTCATGGCTAAACTGACAACAGGCAGCGATCGCACCAGTGGAGCTTCAATAAATACTGGTACTGTCACTAAAAACACGGCGGCGGCAAATATTAACCAAGTTCTTCCCCTAGTTACAATCAGGGGCAAAGCGGCAGAAGCTTGTAGTGTTGATTCTAATTCCTGAATCTCCCTTGGTTGTGTTTCCCTAGGGAGTAATTCTGTATTTATTGCAGTGGTAGAAGTGGTGTATGAGGACAAAGTATTATTAATCAAAATTTTAATAATTGTTACTAAACTTTATATTACCCAAAATAGCATACGTCAAAATCCCCCCCAGGGGCATTTTTATATTACTACGGTTTTGCGTAAGAGTGGGAATTGGGCATTGGGCATTGGGCATTGGGCATGGGGCATGGGGCATGGGGCATGGGGCATGGGGCATTGGGGTAAATATTTCTCCCTTGTCTCCCTTGCTCCTCTGCTCCCCTGCTCCCCTGCTCCCCTGCTCCCCTGCTCCCCTGCTCCCCTGCTCCCCTGCTCCTCTGCTCCCCTGCCCCCCTACACCCCTATACCCCTATACCCCTACCCCCCTGCGCCCTACACCCCTACCCCCAATCCCTTGCACACCCAACTAGAACATGAGATGCTGTGTTGGGTAATTTTCCTGGCAAGTGATTGAGACAGCTGTTTTTTTAATTATTAGTAATCACAGCGATCGCAGGTAGACTCATGACTTTATTAAAACTTCGGTGGTTCGTGCTGCTTGGTGCAGTTTCTAGTGTTTTGTCAGTGGTAGCTTTTCCCCATCAGGTTTTGAGTACCTCAACGACTGTTACAACGGTTGGGGTAAAAGCGATGAATATTTGGCAAGCAATTGTTTTAGGCTTTGTGCAGGGAATGACTGAGTTTTTGCCCATTAGCAGCACAGCGCATTTAAAAGTAGTACCAGTAGCTTTGGGTTGGGGTGATCCGGGGGTGGCTTTTACTGCCATCATCCAGTTAGGGAGTATAGCGGCTGTGTTGTCATATTTCTGGGGGGATTTAAGCAGAATTATGAAGGGAGCTACTAGAGCGATCGCCCTGAAAGATTACAATGATTATGATTTACGGTTGTTGTTGGGTATTGTCTTGGGAACATTGCCCATTGTGTTTTTTGGACTGTTAATTAAAAGATTTATTCCCGATTTTGATAATTCACCCATTAGAAGCATCGGTGCGATCGCCATTGCCTCAATTGTCATGTCACTATTATTAGGCTTGGCAGAAAAACTTGGTCAGCGTCAGCGAGATTTTGAACACTTGACGATGCAAGATGGCTTACTAATGGGGTTAGCCCAAGCTTTAGCTTTAATTCCTGGGGTATCCCGTTCCGGTTCAACCTTGACTTCCGGTTTATTTATGGGTTTACAACGGGAAACCGCCGCCAGATTTTCATTTTTGTTAGGGATTCCTGCCATTACCTTAGCGGGGTTAGTGTCGTTAAAAGATGTCTTAGATACGAGTTTGGGAGATGGGGCGATGATTCCCCTAGTAGCGGGAGTCATTTCTGCGGCTATATTTTCTTATATAGCGATCGCTGGTTTACTACGCTTCCTGAAAACTCAAAGCACTTGGGTGTTTATTTGGTATCGTTTGGTATTTGGTGTAGTAATTTTAAGTGCAATCAGTGCCGGAGTGTTGAACAATAGTTAATAGTAATGAGTAATGAGTAATGAGTTCTGTTAGCGGTAGCGTGGACTAAAGCCAGAACCGCTAGACTCACTATTGACTAGTCACTACTCACTAGTCACTACTTAGCACTCATTACTCAGCACTCAGCACCGTTTGGACTTATGACTAGTATTCGTCCTGCCAAAATTACTAAGGTATTACCAGGCTCAATTGCAGCTGAAATTGGCTTTGAAGTCGGCGATGCGATCGCTGCTATCAATGGTACACAGCCCCGTGATTTAATTGATTATAAATTTCTCTGTTCAGATGAATTTTTAGAATTAGAAGTTTTAGATACCTCTGGCAAAACTCATTATATTGAAATTGAGAAGGATTATGACGAAGACCTGGGGTTAGAGTTTGAAACTGCCTTATTTGATAACCTGATTCAGTGCAATAATCGTTGTCCGTTTTGCTTTATTGACCAACAACCCCCAGGAAAACGTTCTAGCTTGTATTTAAAAGACGATGATTATCGTCTGAGCTTTTTATATGGTTCTTATCTTACCCTGACTAATTTACCGGCAAGGGAATGGCAACGGATTGAACAGATGCGCTTATCTCCGTTGTATGTTTCTGTTCATGCCACAGAACCGGAAGTCAGAATTAGACTGCTAAAAAATCAGCGTGCAGGAGAAATTCTAGAACAGTTGCGCTGGTTTCAAACCAGACGCTTGCAAATTCATGCTCAAGTCGTTGTCTGTCCCGGAATAAATGATGGTGAACACCTGGAACAAACCCTACGGGATTTAGCGTCATTTTATACTGGTGAAGTTCCTACTGTGGCATCGGTGGCAGTCGTGCCTGTAGGTTTGACAAGATTTCGTCCTGAACAAGATGAACTAGTGCCTGTAACTCCTGAAAAAGCTCAAGAAGTGATTGCTCAAGTGCAATTACTGACACGGGAATTTCGGCAAAAATTTGGTTCTAATGTGGCTTGGTTAGCTGATGAATGGTTTTTAATTGCTGGTGCAGAATTACCCAGTGAATCTGACTATGAAGAATATCCGCAAATAGATAATGGTGTCGGTTCAATTCGCTTATTTATTAAGCAGTTTGAAATGGCGGCGGCGGAATTACTCCCAGCAAAAATTTCATCACCGAGAAAATTAACTTGGGTGGTTGGTAATGCTGTGGAAAAAGCCTTTCAACCAATTTTGCAACGCTTAAATAATGTGGCTGGGTTGCAAGTTGATATGCGGGCATTAAATAGTAATTATTGGGGACAAGCTATTAGTGTTACAGGCTTAATTACAGGTCACGACTTAGTTTTAAACTTAAAAGGGCAAGATTTAGGTGAGGGAATTTTGCTGCCCAGTGTCATGCTTAAACATGGGGAATTAGTGTTTTTAGATGATATGAGTGTGGCAGAAGTATCAGAAGAATTGAATACAAAGATTTTACCAGTATCAGGAGTCAAAGAACTGATTAATACTTGTATTCTGAATTTATGAAAATTTAATTAAGAAATATCAGTTATTCTTCGGAGGTAAAATTTGGTTATTCTACCTCATAAATAGTAAAGAAAGGTTAATTAATCAGTGAGGGGAATGTAGTGAAGAATCAGGTGTTAGGTAATAAAAAAAATATCAAATTGTTATTAAAAAATCACAGATTCTTCATTTTAACAGCTCAGTTGATTATTGTTAACTGTTTAAATATTGTGCCAGTCAAGGCAGGTACAGCAACACCTGTGTTTAGCGTGGTACAAAGCGAAGAAAATACACACCATTGGAAAGGAATTAGCAAACGCTTACAAACCCTGGGTATACCTTATTGTGTACTTCCCCTAGAAACGGTCAAGAGTGAAGCAGATTGGGGCGATCGCCAAGTATTATTTTTACCAAATATTGAAACCCTGACAACAGGGCAAGCGATCGCTCTAGAAAAATGGATGAGCAACGGTGGTAATTTGATTGCTAGTGGCCCCATAGGTAGTCTCTCAGCCCCCGGAGTGCGTCAGCTATTAAAAGACCTCCTGGGGAGCTATTGGGGATTTAGTCTGCCAAATGAACAGCAAATCCAACCCCCAAAAACTCAACTTCCAGCCTGGTTAAACCAAAAAGGGCTTTTTGGTCAAGTACATGGGGGCGTTTTAGTGCCTAATGATGGTGTGAGCAAAGCCGTGGCGGTTTGGAATACTCAAGATAACGCGGCGGCGGTAGTGGCTGCCCAACGTTCTACTTTGTTGGGTTGGCGTTGGGGAGCGGATGCAGCTTCTACGGCTGAATTGGATACGGCCTGGTTGCAAGTCGCCCTCAATCGTCATTTGTCAACACCAGTCAATAGTAATCAAAATCTCACAGCAGCTGCTCCCAATTGTCCTGCACCAGTAGCTCAGGCTAACTCTAGTTCTACGGTTGCCCCAAAAAACCGGATCAATCAACAAGACGAGGCTATAGATCAATTAGAACAAACAGTCCGTTGGGATGTTGTCCCTAATTCTCATAAACCTATTGAGCCTGGCGAAGCCGCCGCCATGCAGCAAGAGCTAGCAAATCTCATTGGTAGAATCGAAAGCGCACATTTAGCAGCCTTAGCTTATTCTCCTAGTCCTGATGTTTCCCAGTCTCTCAAGCAAGAGGACAGACAACTGGCTACTACGAGATTACCTACACTCATCCCCAATCAAGAGCAAGTTTTAGCCCAAGCTAAGGTAATAGCTGACAACTTACCTCGGTTGATAGCCAATAAAAATTATGCTCTGGCGCGGCAACAATGGTTAGTAGCGAGAAATAATTTGTGGAAACAGTTTCCAGTAGATCGCAGATTAGCACCAACGGAAATTCGGGCTGTGTGGTTAGACCGAGGTACAATTGTCCGTGCAGGGGGGGAACAAGGACTAACTAAAGTTTTTGACCGCCTAGCACAAGCAGGTATTAATACTATTTTTTTTGAATCTGTCAATGCTGGTTATCCCATTTATCCCAGCCAAGTTGCGCCCCAGCAAAACCCATTGATTCAAGGTTGGGATCCTTTGGCGGTGGGGGTGAAATTAGCCCATGAGCGCGGCATGGAATTACACGCTTGGGTGTGGACATTTGCGGCAGGAAATCAGCGTCATAATGAACTACTCAACATTAACCCTGATTATCCAGGGCCAGTACTTGCAGCTAATCCTGGTTGGGCTAACTATGATAATCAAGGTCGGGTGATTCCTCTCGGTCAGACTAAGCCCTTTTTCGACCCAGCGAATCCCGAAGTGCGGCAATATTTACTCAAGTTATATGCAGAAATTGTGACACGCTACAAGGTAGATGGACTGCAACTAGACTATATTCGCTATCCTTTCCAAGACCCAGCCGCCGGCCGCATTTATGGATATGGTCAAGCTGCTAGAGAGCAATTTCAAAAACTCACAGGAGTAGACCCAGTTAGTATTAAGCCTAGTCAAATCCAATTGTGGCAACAGTGGACAGCATTTCGGACTCAACAAGTAGATAGCTTTGTTACAGAAGTATCACAAATGTTGCGACAAAAACGGACTAACTTAATTTTGTCCGTGGCTGTTTTTCCCCTACCACAAGCAGAACGGATTCAGAAATTGCAACAACACTGGGAAGTGTGGGCGCGACGAGGAGATATTGATTTAATTATTCCCATGACCTATGCCCAAGATACAGTGCGCTTTCAACAGCTAGCCCAACCTTGGATAGCTTCGACTCAGTTAGGCTCTACGTTATTAATCCCAGGGATTCGTCTGCTGTCTTTACCCACCCTAGGAACATTCGATCAATTGCAATTGGTCAGGGATTTACCCGTTGCAGGTTATGCTTTGTTTGCTGCCGAAAATGTCAACAGTGAACTACATAAATTGTTTGTTAGCACTCAAGGAAAATTGGCATCTGTAGAGAATGAGCCTATCCCTCATCGTCAACCATTACAATCAGCTTTGACTCGATATAATTCTTTACAACGAGAATGGCGTTTAGTGTTAGATTCAGGAAAATTGCAAATATCTCCCAAAAAAATTTCCGAACTTTATAGCCAGGCGGATGTATTACAATATGCTTTAACTCAATTAGTGGCTTCACCTTCCCCTAGAAAATTCCTCGTTGCTAAATCGGCTCTCACACGCTTTAAATCGCAGTTTCGGGTGTGGATGGGTGAACAAAATATCAGCAGTAGTTATCAAGTCAAAGCTTGGGAAAATCGTCTTTCCACTATCGAAAAATTATTGCATTACGCTCAGAAGCGGTTAGAAATAAATTCACAGGAGAAAGCTAATTAACAATTGGGCATAATTTCTCGATTTATGTAGTTTTAACCAAAAACCAGAGCGATCGCCCGATTATCGCCAATCTACTCATCTAGGAATGGGATTTATCTGATTCCCAGCCTGAAATTAGCTAGAGTGGATTGTTGTATTTCTTCATACTAAATTTATAGTATTTATACCAGAGATATTATTATTTATTTAGCAGCAAAATATATACAATACCTAAAGCATATACTTTAGAAATCTATCTTTAGATACTAGCTATATTTACCATCCATGCCCCCATTACCTGAGTTTATCTGGCTAAGATGTTTAGAGTCAATTATTAACTGTTCACCATTGACGGTTGAGCCAGAAACACTAGTGTCAGAGGCAATTTGCCAATTAGAAGAGGGTAGCAATGGTATCGTTGTAGTTGCTGATGCACAGGTAGTAGGTTGGTTATCAATGCCATACTTGGTGAAGCTAGTAGTATCGGGTATTGACTGCACAACAACGAAAGTTTCTGTTGTGATGCAGCAACCGACACTCATCACCATCAAACCTTCAGCTACCCTGAATATCGCTACTGTGCTTTCACAGTTACATGAATATCAATCAAATTGCTTGTTAGTTGTAGATGAAGCAGGGCAACTGATAGGAACAGTTAGCCCTGAAAGTATTTTAGATGTGTTGGAAACCTCAGATGAGAGCAGCACACCAACAGCAGAATTAGAGGTAAGGGAGTCAGCTGTATTTAATATTCAACAGTCGAGTAGCGAGAATGAAAGTTATGAACAGCAAAGCATTGATGTCAATGATCAAAATACAGAAAAATTAAAGTTAGCATTACAGACACATAAAACAATTTATTGGGAACGCAATCTTACTAATAATCAAATTTATTTCCTAGATACTGTTGTGGGTGGTAGTCAACTCCAAGGAATCCGAACAGCTTCTTGGGGTGAAGTGGTGAGTTGGGTGCATCCTGATGATCGGCGAATAGTTGAGGAGGCTAACGAATCAGCGATCGCTAATCTTGATTCATTTGAGATAGAGCATAGATTAATCACATCCCTACAAACATTAGCCTATAAATGGGTTTTAGCCAGGGGAATAGTGCTAACAGATAGCACAGGTAAACCCACTCGCATGATTGGAGTGACGATGAATATTGACGATCACCTAGAAACACAAACCAGCTTAAAACAGGCGAACCAAGAGCTAGAAATGCAATTGGCACAAAGGGCGATCGCACTGCAACAAAAAAATGAGCAACTGTTGGCAGAACAAACAGCCTTAGCTCAAAGCGAAGAGCGTTTTCGGTTTCTGGCAGAATCTATCCCCCAACAAGTATGGATTGCTAGCGCAGACGGCTATTGTGAATACGTCAACCAGCGTACCCTGGACTTTTTCGGCACGACTTTAGAGGAAATATTGGGTTGGCAGTGGGAAAAATTTGTCCATCCCGATGATCGGGAGCGGTATGTAGCCGCTTGGAATCATTCCCTAGCTACAGGTGCTAATTATGAAATCGAACTGCGGCTGTTGTCGGCAGATGCTATTACCTATCGTTGGCACTTAGGACGCGCTTTACCTTTACGAGATCAGCAAGGTAACATAATCAACTGGTTTGGTACTAATACCGATATAGATGATCAAAAACGCATAGAAGAAAGTCTAGCCGAAAGAGTGCGACTAGCAGATTTTCGGGATGAAATTGATCTTGTTCTCTCTCAAAGTTCGACTTTACAAGAGATTATGGGCGGCTGCACTCACACCATAGTAAAACATCTAGATGCCGCTTTGGCTCGAATTTGGATACTCAACAAACCAGATAACATCCTGGAATTACAAGTTAGTTCGGGAATTTATACCCACATTGATGGGGAGCATAGA
The DNA here is from genome assembly GCF_058172895.1 of Aliinostoc maniaoense. NCBI lineage: Bacteria > Bacillati > Cyanobacteriota > Cyanophyceae > Nostocales > Nodulariaceae > Aliinostoc > Aliinostoc maniaoense. The sequence goes on from NZ_CP187952.1 coordinate 2,987,468, forward strand.
TATATCCCTGTAGGTACAGCCAAAATTGGTTTAATTGCCCAAACAGGTAAACCCCACATTACCAATTCTATACAAACAGATCCGCAAATCATTAATCAAGAGTGGGCTAAACAAGAGGGCATGATTGCCTTTGCCGGGTATCCCTTAGTAATAGAAGGGGAAACCTTGGGAGTAATTGCCATGTTTTCTCGCCAAACACTTAGTGCATCTACCTTAGTTGCCTTGGGGATTGCTGCCCATGAAATAGCCATTGGCATCAAACGCAAACAAGCTGAAGTAGCCCTACAACAAAGTGAAGAACGATTTCGTAATTTGGTGGAAGCTAGCACTGATTGGGTGTGGGAAGTTGATGAAAACATTATCTATACCTATGTCAGTCCGAAAGTCAGAGATATTTTAGGTTACGAACCAGAGGAATTATTAGGTAAAAGTCCCTTAGAACTTCTACCATCGGCAGAAGTAGAGCGTGTATTGAGTATTTTTAAACCTATTGCATCTGCCCAAGAGCCGTTTAAATGTCTAGAAAACATCAATCTGCATAAAGATGGCCATTTAGTAATTCTAGAAACCAGTGGTGTCCCAATATTTAATGCCGAGGGAAAATTTTGTGGCTACCGAGGCATAGATCGAGATATTACTGCTCGTAAACACGCTGAGTCTAAATTAGGGGAAACACAAGCACAACTCCAGGCAATTTTAGATAATTCTCCGGCGGTTATTTACTTAATAGATACTGAAAATAAATATTTACTGATTAACCACCAATACGAAAAACTATTTGATACTACTCAAGAGGAAATTGCAGGTAAAAGCATCTATGATGTTTGGCCTAATGATATTGCTGATGCTTTTGCAGTGAATAACCACTTAATACTGATAGGAGGTAATGCAATTGAAGTAGAAGAAGTAGTGCCGCAAGCCGATGGTTTACACACCTATATTTCTGTCAAGTTTCCCTTAAAAGATAGCAATGGTAGGACTTACGCTTTGTGTGGCATATCTACAGATATTACAGATCGCAAACAAGCTGAAGAAGAAATCCGCCAACGGGAAGAATATTTACGCCTGTTAATAGAAAGTATTCAAGACTATGCAATTTATATGCTTGACCCCCAAGGGCAAGTCATGAGTTGGAACTCTGGGGCAGAATGTATTACAGGATATCAAACTAGAGAAATTGTTGGGCAGAATTTTTGTTGTTTTTTCCCTCCCGAAGAAATTGCTCAAGCTATACCACAGCAACAATTAGAGATAGCAGCCGCCCAGGGTAGGTGTGAATGCGAGAGTGTTTTTATTCGCAAGGATGGCTCAAACTTTTGGGCAAACTGTATTTTAACGGCGTTACGAGATGCAAGCGGCAATTTGCAGGGGTTTGCTAAAGTTACCCGTGACATTACAGAACGCAAATTAGCAGAAGAATCTCTGTTACGTTTTCAAAAAGCTATAGAAAGTACTAGTGATGCTGTTGTAATCACAGATGTTAGGGGTGTAAGTATTTATGTTAACCCAGCATTTGTGAGTTTATACGGTTATGATTTAGAGCAATTAGAAGCGGCTGGGGGGGCTTGGGTGATTTGCCAACAGCCTGAACATACTCAACAAATATTAACGGCTATCCATCGGGGACAGTCTTGGCGCGGTGAAGTGTTGATGCGATCGCGTATAGGGAAAATCTTACAAGTTGATCTCCGCATTGATGCGATTAAAGATGGTAAAGGTAAAATTTATGGCACAGTATCTATTCATACCGACGTTACCAAGCGTCAGCAAATAGAGGAAGGATTACGCCTGCGCGATCGGGCGATCGCCGCTAGTAGTAATGGCATCATCATTGCAGATGCCAGCATCCCCAACGGGCCAATTATCTATGTTAACCCTGCCTTTGAAAGAATCACCGGCTACTTAGGAGAGGAAGTAATTGGGCAGAATTTTCGCTTATTCCATAGTGCACAGATCAATCAACCAGGGCTAGAAGAACTCAATGCCGCAATGGAAGCAGGCAAGGCTGCTACTGTCATCCTCCGCAACTACCGTAAAGATGGCACTTTATTTTGGAGTGAGTTAAATATTTCCCCCGTTTACGATCAGACAAATAAACTCACCCATTACATTGGTATTCAAACAGATATCACTGAACGTCAACAAGCAGCAACAGCACTACTAATTAGCCAACAGCGACTGCAATATTTACTCACATCTAGCCCAGCTGTCATCTATGCCTGCCGAACTAGTGGCGATTTTGGTGCTGTATTCATTAGTGAAAATGTCAGTACCCTACTCGGCTATGAAGCCAGGCAAATTACCGAAGATTCTGCCTTTTGGCTCAGTCATATCCACCCAGAGGACTTACCACAAGTATTAGCTGATCTGGGTAATGTCTTAACACAAGGATACTATAAACTGGAATACCGTGTTTTACACCAAGATGGAACTTACCGTTGGCTTTACGATCAAGGCAAGGTAGTGCAGGATGATACTGGCAACCCTGTAGAACTAGTTGGCTACACAGCAGATATTACAGATCGTAAACAACTAGAAGAAGAATTAAAAATAGCCCTAGAGAAAGAAAAAGAACTTAGCGAACTCAAATCCCGCTTTGTCTCTATGACTTCCCATGAATTTCGTACCCCTTTGAGTATAATTTTATCTTCCTCTGAGTTACTCCAACACTACCACCAAAAATTGACACCCGAAAAACAACTGACACATCTCAACCGGATTCAAACTGCTGTTAAGCGCATGACGGAAATGTTAGATGATGTTTTGATAATTGGTAAGGCAGAAGCGGGAAAACTAGAGTTCGTACCCCAACTCTTTGATTTAGTGGCCTACTGTCGTCATTTAGTAGAAGGAACTCAAGTTCACTTTAGTGATTACAAAATTAACTTTACCAGTAACGAAGAATCTATAGAATGTTGTATGGATGATAAATTACTCGGACACATTCTCACTAATTTACTATCTAATGCCATCAAATATTCACCTACCAATAGTAATGTTAAATTCATCCTAAAAACTTTAGATAGACAAGCTATATTTGAAATTGAAGATGAGGGAATCGGCATTCCCCCAGAAGATATTCCCCTGTTATTTGACTCTTTTCATCGAGCTAGTAATGTAGGTAATGTTATAGGCACCGGATTGGGATTAGCCATTGTAAAAAAATGTGTAGATATTCATAAAGGTGCAATTTCTGTTAAAAGCATACTAGGAGTGGGTACAGTATTTACTGTTAATCTGCCCTTAAATAATCAAAATATAAATTGAGGTAATAATGATCAAGATTTTAGTCATTGAAGATGAAGAGCTAGTACGTGAAAATATTTTAGACTTACTAGAAGCAGAGGAATTTCAAACTGTCGCAGCCCCTAATGGCAGAATCGGCATAAATTTAGCTCTAGCAGAATTTCCTGATTTAATTTTGTGTGACATGATGATGCCAGAAGTTGATGGATATGGGGTACTGACAGCATTACGTCAAGAACCATCAACTGCGGCGATTCCCTTTATTTTTTTGACAGCAAAATCTGCGAAAGCAGATTTTCGTCAAGGCATGGATATGGGTGCAGATGATTATCTGACTAAGCCGTTTACCAGAGCAGAATTATTAAGTGCGGTGATGAACCGTTTAGAAAGACAAGCTACTTTGAAAAAGTACTTTGTTAATCAAAACACAATTAAAAGTACATCGCCTAAAACCCAGTTAGTGGCGATGAGTCTTAATCAAGTCATTACCAAACAAAAGTTTGAAGAATTTGATATACATTATCAACCAATAGTTGATATTAGTTCCGGGAAAATAGTTGCAGCCGAAAGTTTATTACGTTGGCAAAGTCCTGAATTGGGTTTTGTACCGCCGGGAGAATTTATTCCCTTAGCCGAATCTACAGGGTTAATTATTACAATTGGAGAATGGGTAGTAGAAAATGTTTGCCAGCAAATTAGAACTTGGCAGAATAAAGGTATAGATCACCTAACTATTAGTGTCAATCTATCAGCAATAGAATTTAATAGAACCGATTTACTCAAAAAAATAAATCATGCTTTAAAAAACAACAATTTAGAACCAAAATATTTGGAACTAGAACTAACTGAAAGTATGATTATGCAAGATTTGAATAGTGCAGTTTTTACTATTCATGAATTGCAATCTCTAGGAGTGAAGATTGCTATTGATGATTTTGGGACAGGCTACTCTTCTTTAGTTTATTTGAAGAACTTGCCGGTTAATACCCTCAAAATTGACCGTTATTTTATCCATAATGTAGCTCAAGATCCTCAGAAGTCGGCAATTACAAAAGCTTTAATCGAAATGGCACATAATATGAATATGCGAGTCATAGCTGAAGGTGTTGAAACAGAAGCAGAATTATCTTTTTTACGACAAAATGGTTGTGATGCTATGCAAGGATTCTTATTTAGTCGAGGATTGCCATCTGTAGAATTTGAAAATTTTTTAGGGAGTAAAAAACAATTGTCTGTATAACAATACATTTGCTCAGTGTCATACCATTTTAAGAAAAGTCTGATACAGTTGACTTCCTCTGCTTGCTTCAATGTATCAACATTAAACTAAAACGGTATCAGTTAGATGAAACCTAGTGTTATTTGATTTTAGTAATTGGTAATCATGACAATTAACTTAACTAGATGCAATTACCAATTACTCAAGTTTGGATAGTATAGAAAATTTAAATAAAAACATTTTTAGTAAGAAAATTAAAATAATATGAGTAAAGTTTTAGTTATTGAAGATGATATCAATGTCCGCGAAAACATTTTAGAACTGCTGGATAATGAAGGGTTTAACTTACTGGAAGCAGAAAACGGGCAGATTGGTGTGGAATTAGCCCAAGCGCAAATGCCTGATTTAATTCTTTGTGATGTCATGATGCCAGAATTGGATGGTTATGGAGTGTTAAAGGCATTGCGACAAAACCCGACAACAGTGATGATTCCTTTAATATTTCTCACGGCTAAATCTGACAAAACTGACTTTCGCCAAGGGATGGAAATGGGCGCAGATGATTATATTATCAAACCTTTTACCAGGGCGGAATTATTAGCCGCGATCGCGTGTAGATTAGCCAAGCAAACTACTATTCACCAAGCGACTCAGAAAAAACTAGATGATTTGCGTAATAGTATTGCCCTATCCCTACCTCATGAAATGCGAACCCCCCTGAATGGGATATTAGGTTTTTCTCAAATTCTCATGGAAGAAAGTGAGTATCTAGACTCACATTCTATTCAAGAAATGGCAGAATCTATTTATTATTCTGGTGAACGTTTATTGAGATTAATTCAGAACTTTTTAATGTATGCAGAATTAGAAATTATTGCGACAAATCCACACCAATTAAAAGTTCTGCAAAGTAAAACCACAAAATTTCCTACCTTAGAGTTGATTGATATTATTACTGACAAGGCTAAGAGATTAGGAAGAAAAGCTGATTTAAAAATCAATTTTTATCCTTGTGAGGTGAAAATTTCTGCCGATAGAATTGCCAAAATAGTTGAAGAATTGATTGATAACGCCTTGAAATTTTCTCCCCCAGGAACTTTAATTGAAATTAACAGTAAAGTGATCAATAATGTATTAGTTTTATCTTTTACAGATCAAGGGCGGGGAATGACTCCTGCTCAAATTGCGGAACTAGGAGCTTACCGACAATTTGAACGCAAACTTTATGAACAGCAAGGCTCAGGATTAGGATTAACCATTGTCAAACGTTTGGTAGAACTACACGGTGGTAAATTGAAAATCGAGAGTCAACCACAGCACAAAACTCTAGTGCAAGTAAAATTGCCCTGTAGTGAGGAAAACATCTACCATCAAAAATCACTAATGCTTGATCAGGCGCAAGTCAATTAGGTAACTTCTAATGGAGAAGCAGGGAAGGCGGGAGGCAATGGAAACTCTCGCCGAGAATTGCACTTGGTTGTGAACCTGATACCAATTTTGGATTTTGGATTAAGTAGAACGACTTGAAAAAAGCACAGCTATGTAAAGTAATGTAAAAAAATTGCATTTAGTTCGTAGTAAGGACTTTAGTCCTTAGAGAATCAGGACTAAAGTCCTTACTACAAGCCTTTAATTATTTACACCGTTCTACTTAAAAGCCTAGATTCTTAGCCTATTCCAGAATCTTGAAAGAATACTACCTATCCCAATTTGGTATGATTACCTTGCTTCAGTGTTATACAATTTCTGATGTAATACTTATAACCCAAGCCAGTTAAATAAAAGCTTTGGCATTGCTCAATATGCGATAACTCGTTTAGGCAATGCCTGAAGCTAGTTGGGTATGTAGATTTGGCTGACTCAAATACTATTATGTCGAATGGATGTTTGCGATCGCGTTCTGTTTTTGTAGAACTTAGTGTATAAATTGTATGATTTGTATTTTAACCGGGAATTAGATATTGTAGTTTGGTGGCAGGGTAATGGCAAAGCGATCGCTCCAAGCATCGGACGAAGGCATTAAAAAGGCTAAACGTGCCTTCAAGCGCAAAGGCTGGACACAAGAATACTTAGCTGCTGAGGTAGGTTTAGAGACACGCCAACCAATTTGGAAGTTTTTTACTGGTAAACCTGTTGATCGCCATGTGTTCCATGATATCTGCTGCGTCTTGGATCTTGACACCTCGGAAATTGCCCAAAATCCTGCTGTTGATGACTTTACAGATTTAGATACCCCCAATAGCACCCCAGATATTTTAGAGATTGATATTTTAGTAGAAAAGTTGCGTTCTCTTCATCATGAGAGAATACAAGCTCAATGTGGCACTTTATACCTGTTAGATATTGCCAAGCCCATCAACCTCAATGATCTCTATATTGATGTTAATATTTACGAGGAAATTAGTAGCAAAAGATGGTTGCAAATTAGCGATTTACAAAATTTAGATTGTTCTGAAGTTAATTGTACTAGTTTAAGTAGAGTTTGCCAAGACAGAATTTCTGGCTTAGAGGCTGTCAAAAAACACTCTAAAATGCTGTTATTAGGTAAGCCAGGCTCTGGGAAGACTACATTTTTACAATCAATAGCTATCAGTTGCGATCGCGGATTATTTCAACCTAATTGTGTACCAGTTTTTATTAATTTAAAAAATTTTGTTGAAGAAATTAGAGAGTGTAACCAAAACAGCTTATTAACTTATATACATCAATATTTTATTCATTTGGGGATTTCGGAAACAGACTTAACTACAGTCTTATATCATGGCAGAGTTCTACTGTTATTGGATGGTTTAGATGAAGTTCTTGCAGAAGATTTAGAAAATTTAACTAATAAAATTCGTCATTTTATTAACAAATTTTATAAAAATCAGATCATTATTACTTGTCGTCTAACTTCCTATTATCATAATTTATATGGATTCACAGAAGTAGAAATTGCTGATTTTAATAAAACCCAAATTGCTGCTTTTGCTCATCGATGGTTTTTAGCATTTACGAAAAATTCGCCAGTGCAGGCACATATATTAGCACGAAGGTTTATACAAAAACTAGAATTATCCCAAAATGCCCACCTTTTAGAACTAGCTAATACACCAATTTTATTGAATCTGACGTGTTTAGTATTTAAATCTATAGAGGATTTTCCAACTAATCCCTCAGAGCTTTATAAACAAGCCTTAGATTTGTTATTAGTAAGCTGGGATGAAGCCAGAGGTATCAAACGAGATCAAATTTATCGTGACTTATCGCTGCTAGATAAAATTAAGTTGCTGAGTCAAATTGCCGCTATCAGTTTTAAGCAAGGAAATTACTTTATCTCTGCACATCAAATTCAGCAAATTATTGCTAACTATTTATCTAGTTTACCTAATGCAATCACTGACACTGATGCTTTAGAAATAGCTAGTAATGCTGTTTTAAGAGCTATAGAAATTCAACATGGTTTACTCATTGAAAGAGCCAGAGGAATTTATTCTTTTTCCCATTTAAGCTTTCAAGAGTATTTTACAGCTAGAGCAATTGTTGCTAATGCTAATCAAGAAACACTACAAGAATTTGTCAACCACTTGCATGAGCAGCGTTGGCGGGAAGTTTTTTTACTGAGTGTCAGAATGTTAAATTCTGCGGATAATTTACTACAATTAATGCAGTCAAAAATTAATGAATTGGCCAGAAATAGTCAGCAATTATATAAATTTTTAAAATGGTTACAACAAAAATCTTCTCAAGTCAATACTGCTTATCACTGTGCTAGTGTGCGTGCTTTTTACTTGACAATTTCTCTACCTCCAGAACATCCTCTGGCCTGTAATCAAGATTTGGCGATATCCTTAGAGCGTCAACTGACTGGTAGTTTAGATGAAGATTTAGCTATAGATTTAGCTTTAACTCATGCACTGGCTGTCAGTCTCACTATGACGGCTGATATTTTCTTTCAAAGAATGATGGTTTTAAAGTTGTCCCTGGATTTAAAATATTTACTGACTCATCAACCATCTTGGCAACTACATCTACAAGATTTGGCTAATCAACTACCTGATGCAAGTCAAGATAGAGATACACTAAAAATATGGTGGCAAACTTATGGTAAAACTTGGAGTGATAAATTGCGATCGCTAATCATTCAAACTCGCCAAATCGGTTATAACTGGCAGTTCACTGAGCAGGATTGGCATTGTCTACAACAGTATTGGGACGCAAATAAATTAATATTGGAATGTCTCAACACTGCTACTAATGTTAGTCATGATGTAAAATATCTTATAGAAAACAATTTATTCTTACCACCAGAATAGGCATTTTTAAAGATAATGTATTTCCCAATAATTAAATTGAACATGATGTGGCAACCCAAATTTAAATTTCAATTAGCTATTAGTTTAATAGTGGCTTTCTTTGCTACTAATCCAGCCATTGCTCAAGAAATATATATTGATAGTACTTGTAAACAAAATCAGCAATTAGACCAATTCGATAGATTTACAGTTGTTTACAAATACGCATTTACAACTAAAGGACGAACTTATTGGTTTTATTCAGGTCAATATATAGATGGTTCTACAATTATTTGTATTTCTCGTCCAGGATTTAGGCAAGCAAAACCCTTAAATATTTCACAAATCCAATCGGGTTACATCGATAAAATTAGCAAAGATCCACGCAATCAAACAGCCTTTTTTGTAGTTGTGCGTTATGGTAATGGTTCGGATGTACCAACAACCCAATATCGACTCAATTTATCCAGACCAGAGAAACCTATAATTACTAAATTGAGGTCTTGGAAATCATGATAAATAGAACTTGTGAGAGGTGACAAGCCTTCAATTTTAATTCTAAATTGAAAAAATTGCCTATATATTTTTAATTTCATGAAATTCTCTAGCCACTTATTCCTGTCGCTGGGGTTATTCATCCTAGCAGCCTGTAACCAAAGTCCCAGTGTTTTAGATAATTCCATACCGGAAACATCTAGTTCTGAGGTGGAATTAGCACAGAGTTCTACACAGGTAAAAAATGTAATTCCTACAGAAACACTTTCACCCCAACCCATCCGCATTAGCTTACAGAATTTACCAGCACCTTTTGCTACAGACAGTGCATCTAAACCGCCTCAAGTTGTGGCAATTCCTGAAAACCCAGTCTTGAAAGTACCATCAGGTTTTACAGTCAATGTTTTTGCTGATGGTTTAAATGCACCACGTTGGTTAGCATTAACCCCTAGTGGCGATGTATTGGTGACAGAAACTAGACAAAACCGCATTCGTTTGTTGCGAGATACTGACGGGGATGGGGTGGCTGATGTGCGTCAAAATTTTGCTAGTGCCTCCAATGGGCTGAATATTCCCTTTGGGATGGCTTTTAGTGGTGATTCCTTCTTTTTGGGTAATACAGATGCGGTTTTAAGGTTTCCTTATCGTCAAGGACAACAGCAACTAACTGGTAATGGTGAAAAAATCGCTGATCTGCCTGGTGGCGGCTATAATCAGCATTGGACAAGGAATGTAGTAGTTTCACCAGATGGTAACAAACTATATGTTTCCGTGGGTTCGCGTTCTAATGTAGATGAAGAAGAATTACCACGGGCTTCGGTACAGGTGATGAACTTAGATGGTTCTCAGCAGAAGACGTTTGCTTTTGGGTTACGTAACCCCGTTGGTTTAGATTTTCACCCAGTTACTCAAGAACTTTATACCACGGTAAATGAACGGGATGGGCTGGGAGATGATTTAGTTCCCGACTACTTGACACGTATTCGACAAGGGGAGTTTTACGGCTGGCCTTATACTTACTTTCAGCCTGGCAAACTGGATCCTCGTCAAACAGTCAATGGTAAAAGTAAACGTCCAGAGTTAGCAGCCCGTACCCGTAACCCTGATGTCTTATTTCAAGCCCATTCCGCCGCTTTGGGTTTGCAGTTTTATGATGGGAAAACTTTTCCTGCTAGGTATCGTAATGGGGCTTTTGTCGCTTTTCGTGGCTCTTGGAACCGCGATCGCGGTACTGGTTATAAAATTGTATTTGTGCCTTTTAATGCCCAAGGTAGACCGGAAGGCTACTATGAAGAATTTTTGACTGGGTTTTTGCTTAACCCTTCTGTTCCCAGCACTTGGGGACGACCTGTGGGATTATTAGTTTTACCTGATGGTAGTTTATTAGTCACAGAAGAAGCCAATAATCGTATCTATCGGATTCAGTATACAGGTGTTGATAGTTGACAGAATTGAAACTAGTCCCTATTTTCCAGACAGAATTGTCAATACAGTATCTTAAACTTGGTAAAATCCAGGGTGAGAGAGAGGAGAACATTCACACATGGTAGCTACCCGTACAGATTTAAATATTGCTGCTTTAGAAGCAGAATATAGTCAAAAATCACCGAGGGAAATTCTCAAATTTGCCTTGGAAACCTATAACAACCTAGCAATTTCTTTCAGTGGTGCGGAAGATGTTGTTCTCATTGATATTGCTGCCAAAATTACCAACAACTTCCGCGTTTTCACCCTCGATACTGGACGCTTGCACCCGGAAACATATCAATTCTTAGATAAAGTCAGGGAACATTATGGCATCAAATTAGAAGTAATGTTTCCTGATGCGGCAGAAGTTCAAGCCTTGGTAGAAGAGAAGGGACTGTTTAGTTTTTATCAAGATGGTCATAAAGAATGCTGTGGAGTCCGCAAAGTTAGACCTCTGCGCCGTAAACTCAATACTTTAGATGCTTGGGTGACAGGACAGCGCAAAGACCAAAGTCCCAGTACTCGCAACCATATCCCTGTAATTGAAGTTGACAGTGCTTTTTCAACTGAAGATCATCAATTGATTAAGTTTAACCCCTTAGCAAATTGGTCTTCTGCTCAAGTTTGGGAATATATCCGCGCTTTAGATGTACCTTACAATCAATTACACCAACGGGGTTTTGTGAGTATTGGTTGCGAACCCTGCACTAGAGCAGTGTTACCCAACCAGCATGAACGGGAAGGCCGCTGGTGGTGGGAAGAGTCTACTGCTAAGGAGTGCGGTTTGCACGCTGGTAACTTGCAGAAATAGTTGTTACAAGGGTGTGGGGTGTTGATACCCATTTTTATTCATAGAGTTTTGGTTTCAACATCACCAAATTAAATGAGTAATGAGTAATGAGTAATGAGTAATGAGTAATGAGTAAAGACCCATTACTTATTACTTGTCACTTGAAGAACGCGAAAAATGACTTTTCCCATTGCGAATTTTACTCTGTGTGGGGTGTGGGGAGGTGCGTTACGGCTTACGCCTAACACACCCTACTATCAATGCTATATCTTATCGGTAAATGTGCATAAATAAGGAATAACCGCTAGCAGCTAAAATAAAAAATATGATTGTCGAAAATATCACTACATCTCTGACTATAAATAAAATCCAATTTTTTCTCAATTCTTGTTTAAACTTCAGTTCTCGCAATTCGCGCTCAAGTTTGGCATCGGCTGCTAAATCGTGATTTACTCTGAAAATAATAATTGGATTTTCACCTTTTTTGGAAATTACTTGAGATAAATCTTTGATATCTGTCATAGTATTAGATGCCAATGATTTGGGTTTCAAGGTTTTGTTTTTCGTCTGTAATCCAAAGATGTTTACCTGCTGTTTTGGCTTCTACAGCTATTTCTAGGAGTGCAATTGCTTTGAGTAATACTTCAGTAGTATCTTCATTCATTTGTGTTTCCAAGTTTTTGATTGTTTCATAGAGTTCTGGCGACAAATCTAAAATGATTTGAACTCTTGGGGGTTCTTTTGGTGCAATCATTGATGATTAAATATTTCACAACTCAAGAATAAAACTTTCCCGTAAATGAAAGTCAGCCTCTACTCCTTGATGAGTTAATGCCCAGTAAGTTAGATGATGATTTTGTTGTTTAATGACAGTAGTAATTGCTATATCAAGGGCTAGGTTTTCTGGGATGATTTTAGCTAAATCTAACTCTAAGGACAGCATTAAACTATCTGATTGATGGTGCAGATTAAAAGGAAGTTGGCTAAAAGCGGTTTCCTCTACCATTCCTTGACGATAACCATCAAAGTGATAAATATTCCAATTTCCAGCCGGAGAAAGATTAAATTCCCAATAACTTTGAGAGTTCTTGATACTCAGAAAAAACTCAAAGCAGGTATTTCGCCATAGTTCATGTTGGCGGGTTGGTGTCTCTACTGCTGAAGGAATCAGAATTTGTTTTAAGTTACCTGTTAGTTGATAGTTAATTGTCAGTTGATGGCTATCACGGCTGATATTACCTGTAATATTTATATCTGGTAAATCTTCCTGAGTTGGGAATGGTTGGAGAGAAAAGGTTTGTTGCTTCATTTCAAATCTTGAATGATTTGGCGAATCTGAGTTGCTTGAGATTCTATACTTTCAGTTAGTTTAAATTGGACGATCGCTCTTGCTAAGTTATGCTCTGGGTGCTTGACTTTAAAGTAAACATTCCCGGCTAAATAGTCGGTAAAAAATCTTAGTCCCAACTCAAAGGCGATGAGACGGATAGCGTCATAGATATAAGCGTAATCGTTCTCAGTCAAAAATGCTTGAGCAACTGAGAGATAACCTCGTAATATTCCCTGACACAAATCAGTATCAAAATAAACGCTATCCCAATCCGTTGTTTCTTCACCAACGGGATTGCAACCAGAGCGTAAACAGTCGCCAATATCGTAATGTACTAATCCGGGCTTAACAGTATCAAGGTCAATGACACTTACTGCTTTGTGAGTAGCAGTATCAAACATGACATTGTTAATTTTAGGGTCGCCGTGCATTAACCGCAGAGGTAACTTACCCTCAGCTTGAGCATTTTCTAAACTATATGCAAAATTAGTGCGATCGCTAACAAATTGGCAGCAATAATTAACTTCTGGTGATGGTTGCGGTGTAGTGTTCTCTAGAACTTCTTGATACTGGCGCAAGTAAAGCGGGGTAATATGAAAACCTGGGAGGGTATCAGCTAATTTTTCTGGTGGTAAGTCACTCATTAAGTTGTGAAACATTCCTAAAGCATAGCCAATCTCTTGCGCCTGTTGGAGATTTTGCATAGTATCAAAAGATTGCGCTCCAGTAATAAAGCTAATTCCTCGCCAAAAATTCCCAACTTCATCAATATAATAGTCTTGACCCTCTGGAGTTGATAGCACACGCGGCACTTCCCAACGACGATCTAAAGGTGTGTGTTGTAGTCGTTGACGCACATGATCAGTAAAGATACGCATATTCTGCATAATCAATTGGGGTTGGCGAAATACCTGTGTATTGATGCGTTGCAGGATAAAATGCTTTTCCCCAGGAGTATCAAGAGTGACTAAGAAAGTATCATTAATATTACCACTGCCAAAGGGTTGCACATCTGTGAGTGTACCCCAAAGGGTGAATTGTTGAGCGATCGCCACCAGACTTTCGACACCATGCGTCCTGATAACTGTTGTCATATTCTTTTTTCTCCACTCCCCACGTTTAACAATTCAAAATTCAAAATTCAAAATTCAAAATTAAAGACGGTTGGAGTCGGGTATTTAAACCCCAACTCAACTGATACTACGTGTAGACGTAGTGGTCTTAAATTCTTGAATTTACGATAACTTGCACTGAGGCAATAGGAAACTATAGTACCCTAAGTTTCAAATTTAATCTGTATATAAGTGTTGCAAATATTGCGATCGCATTACACACAATTCTTTAACACCAAGTTTGTATAACTCGACCTTGCAATTGTTGTCCTAGCCAGGGAGTATTACTAGAAAGGCTGTGGAGATTTTTTCTTTCTACCTTCCAGGTGGTTTGGGGGTCAAATAAAGTTAGTTCCGGGGGAGAATGGGGAGCAATTCTATGAATTTGTTGTTGTAAACATTCTGCTGGACGACTACTCAAAGCTTGCCATAATTCTAATGCTGTTAATTCTCCAGTCTCAACTAGGTGTTGCCATAGCAAAGGTAAAGCTAATTCTAAACCAATTGCCCCTGGTGGTGCTTCGGCGAAGGCTTGGACTTTTTCTTCGTAGGTGTAGGGTGTATGATCAATAGCGATCGCATCTATCACACCCTGACGCACACCATCCCGTAATGCTTGCATATCACTAGGATTACCCAAGGGCGGATCTAAATGTAGACTGGTGTGATAGCTTTTCACCGCTTTAGTGTCTAACAACAGGTGCATCCAAGTAGTGCTGGCGGTGATGGGTAAACCTTGGGATTTAGCATTGGCAATTAATTCTACACTGCGAGCAGTAGAAACACGCATAATATGTATGGGTGTACCGATACTCGCCACCAATTCAATTAAAGCAGCGATCGCAGTTGTTTCTGCACTCACAGGTACAGGCGGTAAACCAAAGCGCAACGCATCTACACCTTCTCTCATTACACCATTGGATGCGAGTTGGCGATCGCTTGGCCAAAATGCTACAGGTTTACCCAAAGGCTGCACATACTCCAAAAGTCGCCGTAATAATCCTAAATTATCTAAAGGCAAACCATCACTAAACCCTACAACCCCAGCCGTCGCTAAATCTGCCAGTTCCGTGATTTGCTTCCCTGCCACATCTAAGGTAATCGCACCCCAAATATTCAGATGAGGGAAACAAAAAGAAGACCCAGAAGCAACTCCCCCTTGTCTCCCTTGTCCCCCTTGTCCTCCCTGTCCCCCTTGTCCCCCTTGTCTCCCTTGTCCCCCCATCTCCTTCTGCAACTGCGCCACCAAGGCCGGATGATCAATAACTGGTGATGTATCCGGTAAAACGCTGACTCTCGTAAAACCACCAGCCGCCGCCGCCTGTAAAAACGACAACAGCGTTTCTCGTTCCTCAAACCCTGGTTCGCCGGAGTGACTGTATAAATCGACTAACCCCGTCCCCAAAATTAACCCCCGACAATCTCTAATTTGAGTATCAGGACTGATATCAGTCATCTCTGGTGCTACTGCTTGGATTTCATCGTCGGCAATTAAAACATCAGATACTTGGTCAGTTTGAGAAACCGGGTCAATTACCCTTACTTGTTGCAGAAGTTCAGTTGTCATTTGAGCTATTCAGTGCTTCAGCTGTTTATTTATTATTCTTCATCACCTATAATGCCCCAGCTGCTGTTTTATCCAGTACCCCGCCACTTAAATGAGTGGTAATGTTCATCGCTTGTAATACTGGTAAACCATTCAGTCCAGTCGGGTAATCAATGACGCTGACAGCACCATTACCTTGACGGAAATTCCAGAAATTATCCGCAGATAAACCCAGAATATGACACAGTAAGGTTTTGTTAGTAGCGTCGTGAGCTACGATTAATCCGGTTTGGAGTTGATTTTCTAGGGCTGTTTCTACAATTGCTTGCCATGTAGCTGTACTACGTTCCCAGACTTGTTGTAAATTTTCCCCCTCTGGCATTTGTACTTGTGCCGGTATTGTCCGCCAACGGTGCAACTCTCCAGGAAATTCTTGCTCTATTTCTACTTCTAATTTTCCTTCCCAAAGTCCGTGACTAATTTCTCTTAAGCCGTCTTGCAACTCTAAATTGACATCAGGGTGATGTTGCAAAATAATTTCGGCTGTTTCTTTGGGACGTGCCATAGTGCTACTAACAGCAAAGTCAATGGCAACATTTTGCAGAAATTCTCCGGCTTTTTGGGCTTGCTGTCTACCGTTGTCGTTGAGAGGAACATCGATTTGCCCTTGAAATCGAGTTTGACGATTCCACTCAGTTTCTCCATGACGTACCAGTAACAATCTCACACCTTGGTGGCTTGGTCGCAATGAAGGCAGCGTTTCCCCCATGTGTTGCGTCTGGTTCATCGATTCTAATTGTACTGGTTCGCCTAAACCCCCAGAAAAGTTTAAAACACTGATGCAGCAATTAGATTGTTGAATGCAATGATAGCGGCTGGGATGAATACCCAAGGCTGTGCTAATCAGAGCGCGATTGATGCCATTATGCCCAACGATGAGAATAGTGTCACCTTGATGATGAGGTAAGATTTCCTGCCAAAACTGCCGCGCTTGTTCATACAAAGACAGTACAGGGAAATGTTCTCGTGTTTGCTCCCCGTCATTCAGTAACATTTTGAATTGGTCGGGGTGTTCATGCCAAATTCGATAATCTTCGGGAAACTGCTGCTGCACATCGCTAGAGAGCATTTCTGCCCACAATGACAAATCAATTTCCAGTAAAAGTTCAGAAGTTTGCACAACGGCAGACTTGCCAGAATTAGCTGCTAACTGACTATGAATAATCTCTGCCGTCTGTTTAGCTCGCTGGAGTGGACTGCTATAAATCGCATTAAAGGCAATATTAGCGAGGGCTTTGCCTACTTTACTGGCATCACTACGACCTTTCTCCGTTAACGTTGATACGTCAGTGCGCCCTTGAATGCGTCTTTCGGTGTTATATGTGCTTTGTCCGTGGCGCACGATGATGACACGGGTCATCTTTTTGCCCTCCTCTATCTAAAGGATTAATTTTACTGCATCCTGTAGGCAGCATTATCTCTTAGATTGGGCTTTCTCTTGGCGACTTCCAGAAAATTATATTTTTCTTATCCATTTCACCGATACTTGTCTCACCAAATTATCAGGACTGAAGTCCTGACTACAAACTGGCGGGATGTCAACATACAGCCGTAAGATTTAATACTAATTTAATCCATTGTAACGGTTAGTTGAGGAATGCTTTATGTATAATTTACAGCGTTATACTAGCTGATAGTAACTAGTCAATAATACTAGTAACCGAAAAAACGATAACTACCCAAAATCCGTTTCTGGTTGAGAGAGATTGATAGTTTACTCAAAAAATCAAGTTTAATTGCAAAATTGTTGTCGGAATTGCTGTTATTTATGAGTGTTCCTCGTCATGAGGTTAATAAATCACTCCAGAATAATCAAAATCCATAACTCAAGGAGACGCATCTATGTCAGATTCTGCTGTGGAATATCCGAATTTAGAAAAATTTCAATCTACTAATAACACTGTTAAACTCACTGAAGCTGATCCTGAACTTATCAAAGAAATTCAAACTTTACTCCAACAAAAAGGGTTATATAAAAGTAAAATTGATGGTATTGTCGGCGAATTAACCCAAAAAGCATTCGCAGAATTTAAAGAAAGTGTTTGGCTAGATTCTCCTGATTTATTAGGGCCGACTACTGCGGCTACCTTATTAGAGATAGCAGAAAACCATCAAACTAATGAAGAACAAACCCAGCAATTACAACCATTACCTACTTCAAGTGTAGGTACTAAAACAGGTCGTTCTTTAAAATTAGTGACTGGAGAAACCGTTTACGCCAACGAACTGATAGTTGCTGGAATCCCGCTAACTTGGGGAGAAGTCACTAAAGGATGTGATCCTGAAAGAAACCCAGAGTCAAAAACAGTAATTAACAACATTATTAAAGCCGCTAAAGGCTTTGGTAAAATTCGTGATAAATATGGTCTTCCCATTGCCATCAATTCTGCCTATCGTCCTCCTATTGTTAATCGTCGTATAGGCGGCGCACGCTATTCTCAGCATATTAATGGTTTAGCTCTTGATATTGCACCTTCTGATGGCAATTTTGGCAAGCTTTTACAAATCTGTCGTGCTTCTGACTGCACAGGATTAGGTAGAGGAATGCACAGAGGTTTTATTCATGTAGATTGGCGGCCAGGTGGTCGTGTAGTGTTTGACTATCCTTAATATTACTAATTAAAGGTTTATACTAAGGACTTTAGCTCTAAAAGAAGGACTAAAGTTCTTAGCAATAACCGTTAATTTAAGATTGTTTAATATAGTTGCTAGAAACAAATACTAGCCTTGTCATGTTAGGACAGTTACTCGATGGGCGTTACCGAATTATCCAAGTTCTCAGTGCAGGGGGATTTGGAGAAACCTATATTGCTGAAGATACACGGCGCATTGGTAATCCTAAATGTGTTGTTAAGCGTCTTCAGCCTGCTAGTGATGATCCTAACTACCTGAAAATTGCTAGGAGATTATTTTACACTGAGGCGGAAACTTTAGAAAAGTTGGGAGATCATAATCAGATTCCCCGCCCTTTGGCTTACTTTGAAGAGGATAAAGAATTTTACTTAGTACAAGATTTTATAGAAGGAAAACCACTCAGTACTGAAATCAGTCATACTCAACGCTGGAGTGAAAGCCAAGTTGTAGAAATGCTACAAGATGTTTTAAATATTTTAGATTTTGTACATAGTTACGGTGTGATCCATCGAGATATTAAACCTGATAATTTAATTAGACGGCAAAAAGACGATAAATTAGTGCTGATTGATTTTGGTGCTGTGAAGCAAGTGCGATCGCAGATGGTGACAAATCAAAGTCAAATGACTGCTACCGTAGCTATTGGTACTCCTGGTTATATGCCGGCTGAACAAGGACAAGGTAAACCACGCCCGAATAGTGATATTTATGCACTGGGGATGATTGGGATTCAAGCACTAACAGGACTCCATCCCACCCAATTACAGGAAGATCCAAACACGGGAGAAGTTCTTTGGCAAAACTACGCTCAAGTGAGCGATCGCCTAGCTGCTATTCTGAATAAAATGGTGCGCTACGACTATCGCAAAGATCGCTATCAATCAGTAGGTGAGGTATTTCAGGATATTCAGCTATTAGCTCATCCTGTACCATCAACTCAACCTTTCAATTTAGGATACATTCCCAAAGAAAATATTAATAATATCAATACATATCAATCAAAAGTTAACCCTGGGCAACTTCATCTAAAATCTTACCAATCAATCAAAATTGCATCTGTAATTGGGTTAATTCCTTTTGTTGCTCCCATTATTATAGGTTTAATAGCAATTTTATTAAATATTTTTTGATGATTTAACCATGTGATTATTTTAGTTATATGTATAATTTTGTATTTAGTGTCACAAATTTAATTGCTCAAGTTAATTTCGGTACTAACTCCGCATCTATTCTGGGTATTTTTGTATATTTTGGTGGAGCATTGTTGTGTTCTTTAGCCTTATTTAAACCACACCTTGCCCGTTATCATGATATTCTTTTGGCTCAATTTGGTTGGATTTGTGGTGGGATATTAATATTTCAAGGATGGCGACTAGACCCTATCTTACAGTTTGGGCAACTTCTATTAGTTGTAACAGCTACATTTTTTGTAATTGATTGTATTCGCCAACGTAGTTAAATAAAAACTAAAAAGTATCATTGTCAATTATGGTTAATATTTTTAATTCAGTTTACATTTTAGCTCAGGTGAATTTCGGTACTAACTCAGCCAGTATTTTAGGAATTTTCCTAGCTGCGGCGGCATCAGCACTTTATTTTTTGCGTGTCGTGCGTCCAGAACTCTCAAGAGATGAAGATATCTTGTTTGGAGCAGTGGGATTATTATGTGGTTTTATTCTCATTTTTCAGGGATGGCGGCTTGATCCGATTCTACAATTTGGGCAATTGTTATTGGTGATATTTATTATCTTTTACGGTATTGAACGTATTCGATTACGCCAAAATCGTAGGTATTAGTGGGTAATTAATTTTGTATAGTGCTGCTAGTTTATGCACCTGAAAAGCAATGTAAAATATTAAAAATTAACGCCGTGTGCAGCTTTCTGTTAAACCTAACCCCCAACCCCTTCCCTACAAGGGAAGGGGAGCAAGAATCAAAGTAGAGACGTTGCATGCAACGTCTCTACAGTTGCAGAGGAGAGGTACTCTAACGAGTAGCCGCTCCGCGTCTTTGGAGAGGGGTTTGAAAAATAAGTTGCACATCGCGTCAATTAGCTTGATAAAAGCACCAGCGATAATTTTTTATCATTATGGTTTTAGCTACACCCCAACGCCAAACGCCTATAGTGACTTGGGAAAAACTCCCAGACGACTTTATTCTTCCTGACGATCCTGTGGAAAATCTTCAACAGCCTTCTCTTGCGGCTGCATTAACAGATGCTTTAGATGCGGCTCGTCGCATTCAACCAGAAATGCTAGTTGCATCGAATTTTGGTCTTGTCGCCAATATTAACCAAAAAACCGTCGTTAAAGCACCCGATTGGTTATATGTACCCCGTGTTTTACCTGTGGGTACAGGGGTAATTCGTCGCAGCTATACACCTCACATTGAAGGTGAACCTGTAGCTGTGGTGATGGAATTTCTCTCAGACAGCGACAACACAGAGTATTCTATTCGTCCCACCTTTCCTTATGGGAAACTCTACTTTTATGAAAAAATATTACAAGTTCCTGTCTATGTAATTTTTAATCCTTATGAGGTGACTTTAGAAGTTCGCCGTCTGGAAAATGGTCAGTATAATTTACAAACACCATCAGAATTAGGACGTTTCTGGATTCCTGAGTTAGATTTATTTTTGGGAATTTGGCAGGGAACTCACTTAGGGTTAAATATAAATTGGTTGCGATGGTGGGATGCAGCAGGTAATTTATTACTGTGGAGTTCTGAGCAAGTAGAACAAGAACGCCAACGGGCAGAGCAAGAACACCAACGGGCAGAGCAAGAACGCCAACGGGCAGAGCAAGAACGCCAACGGGCTGATGATGCTATGTCACAACTAGAAATTGAACGTCAGCGTCAAGCTGCACTTGCTGCGAAATTACGGGAGTTAGGTATTGATCCTGATGCTGATTAAACTGAATAAAAGTTCTATGTGCAAGGGTTTCCAGACTTCAGTTTTCAGGTTTAGGGATAGTAAACTCAGGACTGGGCATAGTGGGTACAACAATAGGCATCGGTGTAGCTGCGTCTAATTGCGCTTGAGCTTCATTGAGGGCATTGATTGCAGCTTGATCATTGGGCTTGTATTTAATAGCTTGATTGTAAGATGCGATCGCCTCTTTATAACGTTGCAAACTAAACAGGGCATTCCCTCGGCTATACCAACTCTCATAATGATTTTGTTTGTAACGTAATGCTTGAGTATAAGATGCGATCGCATCCTCGTATTTTTCTAAATTATATTGAGAATTGCCCAAGCTATACCAAACTTGATAATTTCTTGGTTGAATTTTAGCCGCTTGCTTATAAATTTCTATCGCTTCTGCATAATTTTGATTTTGGTGTAATGACCAAGCTTTACCATACAATGCTTGATAGTTATTGGGATTATTTTTCAGGACTTGATTAAATGCCTCAATTGCTTCTGTATAACGTCGTAAAATAATTAGTATATTCCCTTTAGATAAGGATGCTACATCATAATTTGGATTGTATTTTATGGCTTGATTATAAGCTTTAATCGCATCTTCATAACGGTTTAAATTTACGAGAGAATTACCTAAATTATACCATGCTCCCACATAATTAGGTTTGATTTCTACAGCTTTTCGATATGCTGCGATCGCTTCCTCATATTGTTTTAAATTTTGTAGTGCTAAACCCTTATTATATAAAGCCAAATAATCATCACCTTTTAACTTTAGAGCTTGATTATAAGCATTAATTGCATTATCATATTGTTTTAATTTACTGAAAACTTCGCCTTTATTATTCCAGATTTCTGGGGAGTTATTATTAAGTTTTAAAGCCTTGTCAAAAGAGGCGATCGCTTCCTGATATCGCTGCAATTTTTGTAGAGCCGAACCCCTACCAATCCAAGCTTCCAGATAATCTGGCTGGAGTTGAATTGCTCTATCATAAGCTGTCAATGCTTTTTCATATTGCTGTAATTGCGCCAAACTTTTGCCCTGTCCATACCAAGCCACAGGGTAATCTGGTCTAATATTTATAGCTTGCCGATAAGATTTTAGTGCATCTTCATAACGTTGTAATTCAAACAAAGTATTGCCTTTTTTAGATAATTGGGTAGCATTATTCTCATTAACACTATTAATAATAAATACTGCTGCCACAGCAGTTACACCCATTAATAAGATTACTAATAAAAGCTTGAGTAAGATACCTCTTTTATTTTGCAGAAATTTAGGTTTTTGTGGTGGTAAAGTGGGGGTAACACCTAAAGTCTGAGATGACGGCTGAGTTAATTCTCGTAGTCCGGCTAAAGCGTTGGTAGCTGTAGAGTAACGTTGCCGAAAATCATAACACACCATCTTATCGATAAAATCAGCCAATTGTGGTGAAACTGTGGCATGATTACGCCAGATAATTTCATTAGTTTGGCTATCTTGTTCTATTTCACTAGTCAATAAACCAGTTAGAGCTTGAATAGCAATTATCCCCACCGCATAAATATCACTGCTAAATTTAGGGTTGCCTTGTGCTTGTTCACCGGGGATATAACCAGGTGTACCAATTACTACAGTAGATTTAGCTTGCCCTGCGGTAGTAGAAATCTGTGTTGTGACTTGTTTAACCGCACCGAAATCAATCAAAACTAACTTACCATCTTCACGCCGCAGAATATTACGGGGATTAATATCACGGTGAATGACATTTTGCTGTTGTACAAATTCCAGGATAGAGAGAATTTCCTGTAACAGTGTCGTTACTTCTTCTTCAGAGTAAGTTTTTCCCGGTGTAATTTCTTGACTGAGGTTATAACCGGGAACAAATTCCTGAACTAGATAAAATTGAGCATCTTCCTCAAAGTAAGCCAAAAGTTGAGGAATGCGATCGTGTGTGCCTAATTTATATAATACTTGAGCTTCCGTATCAAATAACCGCCGTGCAATCTCTAAAGTACCAGGATCTTGAGACTGGGGTTGCAACTTTTTGACAACACACTTAGGCGAACCGGGTAAATGAGTATCAAATGCAACAAAAGTTTCACCAAATCCCCCCCCTCCCAAGTGGCTAATAATCTGGTATCGTCCAACAAGTGTATTTCCCAGCATCCAGTGTACCTATTTGAGTGCATTGCAATCTGATTCCAATCTTGCCATAGGTTTGAGGAAGTGTTGATTGAGAACAAGACAAGGAAGGGCAGGGGGCGGGGAGCAGGGGAGCAGGGGGCAGGGGGCAGGGGGCAGGGGGCAGGTAGACAAGGTAGACAAGGTAGACAAGGGATAGAATTTTAGATTTTAGATTTTGCGGAAAGTCTGAGCGGAGGTTTCCTCCGTACAGAACTTTCCAAGACGGATTTTAGATTGAAATCCAATCCAAAATTTAAAATCCAACATCCAAAATTGAATTGTTCAATGCCCCATGCCCCATGCCCCATGCCCCATGCCCAATTCCCAATTCCCAACCCCAAATGATTCCTATTAGTGATAACTTACGCACTTACAAACGCCCAATTGTCAACTATTGGTTGATTGGTATCAATATTTTTATATTTTTCTGGCAAATTCAACTAGAACTTAACGGACAATTAGCTGCTTTTGTTTACAACTTTGGTGTAGTTCCAGGACAAATTACTTCAGCACTCACTAATGCTATATTTGTCAATTCGGCGGCTTGGGTTGTGGTGGTGAAAAGTGTATTTTCTTTGGTAATTGCTATTTTCTTGCACGGCAGTTTTAGCCAAATATTGGGAAATATGCTATTTTTGTGGGTATTTGGCAAAACTGTAGAAAATCTTTTAGGGCGTGGTCGCTATTTAGCATTGTATTTAATTGCAGGGGTTTTAACGGGGTTAGTCCAGATTTTAGTAGAGCCGAGTTTAACAGTACCACTGATTGGGGCTAATGGAGCGATCGCAGCAATTTTGGGTGCATTTGTAATGAGGTTTCCCAAAGCCAAAATAGATACTGTTTTACCGCTAATTCTTATCTATATTCCTATGCGATTACCTGCTTATTTTTATTTATTTTGGTGGTTTATTCAACAGTTATTTTATGGTGTTGGCAGTCTCACTATTCCCCCATCCGGTGTCAACCAATTTACTCCAGCTTACTGGATGCAGTTAACAGGAATGATTCTAGGTGTTGCTTATATCCGTTTTCGCCACCATCGGTGAGGGATTCTTTGGAGGAGGCAGGGGGCAGGGGGCAGGGGGCAGGGAGCAGGGAGCAGGGAGCAGGGAGCAGGGAAGACAAGGGAGACAAGGGAAAATTTACTTCCCCTACACCCTTACACCCTTACACCCCTACACCCTTACACCCCTACACTAGGCTGTTGACTTTGTTGAAATTTGGGCGGTTTTTAGTAATTTTGTACGCGATGTTTAATTTGTGCCTCAAAGCCTTCTCAAAACACAGTTTCAGCCATCGTAACTACGCACATTTTTTGCATGGACAAAATCCCAAAAAAGGTACAGAGTCAACAGCCTACCCCTACACCCCTACACCCCTACACCCCTACACCCCTACACCCTTAAACCCTTACACCCCTACTCAAGACTTTCTGGAAGTGCTTGAGGAATACTAAAAATGCTTCCCCGGCTAGTTGACAAAAATTTACATTTTCTGAGGAAATAAAAATAAATCTTCAGTAATTCCAGGTAAAGACGATGAAAGAAATCACCCGTCGCCGATTTCTGGCTACTGCTACCCTTGCTACAGGTTTCGCTTTAGCTGTACAACCTATTTCTGCCCAAGTTATTACTACCGATAAGCAAGGACTAGTTGCCGGTGCGGTGAAAATTCCTGTCTCAGATGGTGAAATTCCAGCTTATAGAGCCTTACCTGCCACTGGTAAGAATTTTCCGATTGTGTTGGTAATTCAGGAAATCTTTGGTGTACATGAACACATTCAAGATATCTGTCGTCGCTTTGCTAAGTTGGGATATTTAGCGATCGCACCAGAATTATTTGCTCGTCAAGGTAATGTTTCTCAGTTAAGCAATATCGATGAAATTCGTCAAGTAGTAGGAAAAGTACCAGATGCCCAGGTTTTATCTGACCTGGATGCTACTGTAGATTGGGCTGTTAAGTCAGCCAAAGGTAATGCTGAGAAATTAGCGATTACAGGCTTTTGTTGGGGTGGCCGTATGACTTGGTTATACTCAGCCCACAATCCCAAGGTAAAAGCTGGTGTAGCTTGGTATGGTCGATTAGTCGGTAATTATACTGAACTAACACTAAAGCATCCCGTTGATATCGCCTCTAGTTTAAAAGTTCCAGTGTTGGGATTATATGGAGGCAAAGATACAGGTATTCCTTTAGATACAGTAGAGCAAATGCGTACTCGGTTGCAGTCTAGTAGCAGCAAGTCGGAAATTATCGTTTATCCCGATGCACCCCATGCCTTTTTTGCTGATTATCGCCCTTCTTACCGAGAGAAAGCAGCCCAAGATGGCTGGAAACGACTTCTAGCATGGTTTAAACAGCATGGAGTCTAGTCTGCGTTAAGACTGCAAGGGGGCAGGGTGCAGGGGGAAGAAAGAGTTTTTTGTTTCTGTACTGGTGACAGAATATAAAGAGGTGATTTTTAATGGGGAAGAAGAAATCAGCGATTCTTGAAGCAGTTTATGAAACAGCAAAAGACCTACACGAAACTGGCCTAATTAATCAAACTACATTGCGTGAATTTGAACACCTATGTCTACCTCCTATTGAGCCTCTAGAACCATTACAAATTAAAGAAATAAGGGAATCATAGTGCATGGTTAGAATGCTCAAAAAACTGCGTCGCCAAGATTCCACTAAATCACGGAGAGATGAATTTTATCATTACCCTGGAACTCCCCCAGGAACGATTATTATAGATGCGGACGCGCCACCACCGACAATATGTTTGATTGACTACAACCAAACTAATGTTATTCGTCAACAGGTAGCCACCCCAGAAGAATGTATTACCTATCTCGATCAAGAATCTGTTTCTTGGGTAGATGTCCAGGGTTTAGGTAATCAGGACATTTTAGAACGAATGGGGCAAGTATTTGAATTATCGCCTCTGGTGTTAGAAGACGTGGTAAATGTATCTGAGCGTCCTAAAGTGGAAGACTATGATGACCAACTACTATTTATTGCCCGAATGGTAGTCCCAAAAGAAAGAACCTATGGTTTTTATAGTGAACAAGTCAGTTTAATTTTAGGGAAACACTACCTCCTGACAGTCCAGGAAGAACCAGAACATGATTGTTTTGAAGGAGTCAGACTCAGAATTGAGAAAGGAAAAGGGATAATTCGCCGACAGGGAACAGATTATTTAGCTTACGCTTTATTAGATGCCATTATTGACGGTTTTTTCCCAGTTTTAGAGCGTTACGGGGAACAACTAGAAGACTTAGAGGAAGAAGTCATAGCCAAACCTACCCGCAAAACCCTACAGAAAATTTATCAACTACGACGAGAATTATTGCAACTACGCCGTGCTATCTGGCCGCAACGGGACGCAATTAATGCTTTAATACGCGATCGCAGTGAATTAATTAGTGAAGAAGTACAAATTTATTTAAGAGATTGCTACGACCATGCCGTCCAAGTCATGGATATGGTAGAAACTTACCGAGAGCTAGCATCTGGCTTGATGGATGTCTATCTTTCAGCTGTCGGTAACAAAATGAATGAAGTCATGAAGTTGCTGACGGTAGTTTCCTCTATCTTTATTCCCCTAACTTTTATTGCAGGTATCTATGGCATGAATTTCAATACGGAAAAATCACCGTATAATATGCCCGAACTCAATTGGTATTGGGGGTATCCACTTTGTCTAGCAGCTATGGCATTTATCGGGCTTAGTTTATTATTTTTATTTTGGCAACGGGGTTGGTTAGAAAATTCTACCAGTATCAAGCGTGACTGAGGGATTGGGGATTGGGAGGGATTGGGGATTGGGAGGGAGACAAGGTAGACAAGGTAGACAAGGTAGACAAGGTAGAATTTACTTCCTCTACCCCTACACCCCTACACCCCTACACCCCTACACCCCACACCCCCACACCCCCACACCCCCACACCCCCACACCCCTACACCCCCACACCCTTATTTACATAACAAAAATCTTATAGAGATTCTGGACGCTCAATTATGGCAACGACTAATGACCAAAATTTAGTGGTATTAACTATTTATATTATCGGCGTTGCTTACGTCTTTAATATGATGGTGGAATCCATCGACGATCGCATTAAATATGAATTTAAAAAAGGAGTGGTTGATGACACCCTCAAAGAACAAGGTTTAGCGGACAAAATTGGCGTTAACTTTAAATTTAAATCCTCAGATCCGATGGACGAACTCAAGGAACTATCCATGAGTATCGATAATAAATCTGATAATCTCGCTATCTATGTAGATTGGGATAATAGCTCTTTAATTCTTAACAATAAATCCTGTCGAGTTATCAGAAAATCACCCGATTTAACCCGTGACTTAGCTTTACCCCAAAGCCCTAGCTTGATTGTGCCTAAAAGGTCTTTATCAGAGTCAATTACCGCCGAAGATTTATTTGGACGGGATAAAGAAACTGGGATTTACACAGTCAAAAAACCCATAGTTGATATTGGCGGCTTAAAAAAAGGAGGGCCACCCCAGAAAAAGTTGTATGGCGACTTTATGAATAGAGGTAAAGAAATAGAATTTTCTCTACAACTAGTATTACGCCTCTCAGAAATCAGAGCAGGTATCGCTCCTGGTTCAGAATACCCCCCCATTTGCATTATTGATTGTCCCTTCACCGTCAAAAAACTACCGTGGACTTACGCCCTACCTTGGAATAAAAAGAAATAATCAAACAGCACATTATGATATCATCGGGGACTAAACTGGAGTTAGGGAGAGAGTAGGCGTAGGCGGTTGCAGATCAGTGAATGCTGGTTTGAGGAAAGTCCGGACTCCCCAAAGACCAGACTTGCTGGATAACGTCCAGTGCGAGCGATCGTGAGGATAGTGCCACAGAAAGATACCGCCAAAACAATTCAAAATTCAAAATTCAAAATTCAAAATTAATAATTTTGGATGATGGGTTTGAGATTTTGAACTCTATTTTGGTAAGGGTGCAAAGGTGCGGTAAGAGCGCACCAGCAACGTCGAGAGGCGTTGGCTCGGTAAACCCCGGTTGGGAGCAAGGCCGGAGGAACTATGGTTGGTCTTTTACCAGTTCCGCCAACAAAGAGCCGCTAGAGGCGTTTGGTAACAAACGTCCCAGATAGATAACCGCCTTCTTGTAGAGCAATCTACATAGAAAACAGAACCCGGCTTACTACCAACTCTCTCCTCCTTTAGTCAATAGTCCATAGTCAGCCAATTTTAGATTTTGGATTTTAGATTTTAGATTGACTGCACCAATCAATCAATTTTAGATTTGGGATTTTAAATTTTAGATTCAATCCCAAATCCGTCTTGTAAAGTTCTGTTCGGAGGAAACCTCCGCTCAGACTTTCCGCAAAATTTAAAATCTAAAATTCGGAGAGTCAAATTTAACGACTATCAACTGTTGATTAATAGCTAATAACTAATTGCCACTGTTCAGGACTTACGCAACTCTAACGTATCTTCGTAATTGCGACGGTAGAGAAGCAATCTCAATACCTTAATTTTCGTAGTGATTGCTTAATATCAATTCTCCAAAGTTAAGTAACAGATGCAAAGCTTGAAAACCAGATGGTATCTGACTTTCTTAATAGCTGTCTTTGTACCACTTTCTGGAAGCAAGCTACGCGCAGCGTCTCGGAAGAAGTCCATTACGAATTACGTAGCTTGCTTCCCCGTAGCGGAATTACGAATTACGAATTACGAATTACGAATTACGAATTACGAATTACGAATTACGAATTACGAATTGCTATAAGTCCTACTAATGATCAATATTTAATAACTAATGAGCCTTGTTTATCCACGTCGTCAGCGACAGCTTGAAAGCTTAGTAAGAAAGTTAGGTTTGCCAACTACTGCACCGATTAAATGGCAATTACTAGACTTAGCTTTGACTCATTCTACAGTTTCCGATTCCGCTAATTATGAACAACTAGAGTTTGTTGGTGATGCAGTGGTACGATTAGCGGCGGCTGTGATTTTATGGGAAACTTATCCAGATTGCCCTGTGGGAGATTTTGCGGCTATTCGTTCAGTCTTGGTGAGCGATCGCATTCTCGCCCAATTAGCCAGAGAATATGGTTTAGAGTTACATTTACTCGTGGCTGGCAGTGCCACCAGTGATAAAGTTGGGCAAGAATCACGGCTAGCAGATGCTTTTGAGGCTGTTTTAGGCGCGTTTTACCTCAGCACTAATAATTTAGAATTAATTCGCCCGTGGTTAGATCCCCATTTTCGCCAGCTAGCCGCAGAAATTCGCCTCGATCCCGCTAGACTCAACTATAAAGCTGCCCTACAAGAGTGGACACAAGCCCAATTCAAAGTTTTACCAGAATATCGGGTTGTAGAAGTCAATCAAGCCAACCGCGCTCAAGAACGCTTTATGGCAGAAGTCTGGTTGTATGATAAAAAACTAGGTGAAGGCAAAGGACGCTCTATTAAAGCCGCCGAACAAGCAGCCGCTAAAGTGGCGTTTTTAGCAGTTAATCCCCAGGAAGATACTGATTAAGTTAATGTTGTAGGGGAGTTAAATCAGTAAACAGTTATCAAGTGGTTAATAACTAATGATTAACATTGCTGTGATTGGGGTTGGACGTTGGGGAGTGCATCTACTGCGGAATTTTTTAGCACTGCCGCAAGTAAATGTAGTAGCTGTAGTAGATCCACTTCCAGAAAGATTGGCGGTAATTAAGCAGCAATTTAACTTAGATGAAAATGTTGTTTTAACTACTCAGTGGCAAGACTTAGAGGAATTACCAGGATTAACAGCAATAGCGATCGCCACTCCTGCAACTACCCATTATGCTTTAGTAAAAGACGCTCTCAACTGGGGTTGTCACGTTTTAGCCGAAAAGCCTTTAACTCTTGATCCCGCAGAATGTCAAGAATTGTGTGACTTGGCAAAGCAGCAACAATTAATACTCATGGTTGATCACACCTATTTATTCCATCCAGCCGTTGAGGGAGGGAAGGCTGTAGTACAAGCGGGTAAATTAGGTGATTTGCGTTACGGTTATGCAGCCCGTACCCATTTAGGCCCTGTCCGCCAAGATGTTGATGCACTATGGGATTTAGCCATCCATGATATTGCCATCTTCAATAACTGGTTAGGTCAAGTCCCCATCAGCGTACAAGCTACAGGTAGAGTTTGGCTACAGCAACAGACGACTAAAGAAATTCACACCTCCCCACCCGGTTTAGCAGATTTAGTCTGGGTAACACTCACATACCCAGATGGGTTTCAAGCTTATATTCATCTGTGCTGGTTAAACCCTGACAAACAAAGACGGTTAGCAGTCGTAGGTAGCCTTGGTACTTTAGTATTTGATGAAATGTCACCATCATCACCCTTAACCCTTTTACACGGTGAATTTCAACGCCAAGAACATCTATTTTTACCAATAAATCAAAGCCAAGAAACACTCGAATTACAAACAGGAGAACCCTTAAAAAGAGTTTGCAGCACCTTTATCACCTCCATCCTCCAAAACACCCCACCCCAAATCTCATCAGGTGAAGTAGGCACACAATTAGTCAAAATTCTCTCAGCACTTACCACATCCCTGAATCAAAATGGTAAATTAATCACCCTCAACAATTCCTAACAAACTCTCTGCGTACCTACCCTTCGGGTTCCGCCCTTGGCGGTATGCGCCAACCTCTGCGATTCTTTGCGTTCAAAATTTCACTTCTGCACCGGCTGACGAATTAATTCAGGATGAGAAGCATACACCCCATTGTCCTTGAGAGGTGTTTCTTCTGGATGAAGAACATAAACACTTTCATGATTAACTTCCAGATTTTGAGAACTTTCCTCTTCTCCTGAAATCAATTTTGCTTTCTCCATCAAAGGTAAAGTAATCTTTACCGTAGTCCCTTGATTTAGACCAGCACTTTCTAATGTGATTGTACCGCCCATAAGTTCAATTAAGTTACGGGAAATTGCTAAACCCAAGCCTGTACCTTCACATTTTCGTGCATTATTAGCATCCACCATGACATAGGGACGAAATAGTTTTTGCTGTTGGGATGGTTCGATTCCTAAGCCTGTATCTGTGATAGTGACGGTAACTTGAGATTTACCATTACTGTTATGCAAAGATGTGGAAACATTAATTCCACCTTCATCAGTAAACTTAGTAGCGTTGCCAATGATATTAATTAAAACTTGTCTAAGTTTCGCTGCATCTCCCTTAATTGGTAGAGGTTCAGTCCCTAAATTAGCTTTGAGTTGTAAACCTTTATGTTGAACATTAACTGATTGTACATTAATGACTTCTAGTAGAATTTGTCTTAAATCTAGTGGCTCTGTCACTACAGAGAGTTTACCAGCTTCAATTCTAGAAATATCTAGCAAATCATTAATAATTCCTAGCAAATGAATAGCCGTTTCATCAGCCCGTTCTAAAAACTCTAGTTCCTCTTCCCGGCTATCACACATATCATCTTTCACAAACCGGATAGAGTTGATAATAATGTTGAGTGGATTACGTAATTCGTGGGAAGTTGTCGCTAAAAATTGACTTTTAATTTGATTAGCAGTTTTGGCTTCTTTCCAAGCAATTTCTATTTCTTCCGCCCATGCTTTGAGGCGATCAACCATTTGGTCTAATGCTTGGGATAGCTGATTAAACTCCCGAATTTGAAAGTTATGGGGGACTGGATTAGCTGCGTGGTGACTGTGAATATTTAAGGCGTAGTCGCGTAATGCTTCTACAGGTCTAGCTAAGTAGGGAGCTAAATATAAAGATGCTAATAAACTAGCACCAATTAAGCCCACGGTTAAAA
The DNA here is from genome assembly GCF_058172895.1 of Aliinostoc maniaoense. Classification (NCBI taxonomy): domain Bacteria; kingdom Bacillati; phylum Cyanobacteriota; class Cyanophyceae; order Nostocales; family Nodulariaceae; genus Aliinostoc; species Aliinostoc maniaoense. The sequence continues at coordinate 3,019,532 of NZ_CP187952.1, forward strand.
CAATCAAAATCAATTTGATTTCTTCTAACCCTAATAGGGCATTATCTACGGTTGTGACTGCCAGCACTACCCATTTTTGTGGTTTGTGTGTGGTGATGGGATCATTGATGGCTGTATAACCTGCGACTAATTCTCTGCCATCTCGAAAATGTAAATTGATGGACTCTTTTTTACCTGCGATCGCATTTTTGACAATACTTTTGAGTTGAGGCGCATCTGGGTGTTCTCTGATATTAGTTCCCACCAATTCTGCTAAGGGGTGCGCTAATATCGTTCCGTCTTCAGCAATGACTAGAGTTGAACCAGTCAGCGATCCTGGTTTATTTTTAGTTTGTTCGTATAAGGCTGATTGCAAACTCAAAGCATACCGCAATTGCCCAGAGCCATTGTAAACAGGTGCTAACAGCACTAATTCTAACTGTTGTTGGGGTTTTCTTTGACCGGTAGTTCCTGGCTTGGGCGGTGGCACAGTTCTAATATCTACCGCCTCACCAGGTAAAGGTAGGGTAATCTTGGCAATGCCTGGATGACTACAACTACTGGCCACAACATGGTGATTTTGTAAATTAGTTAACTGTAAACACTCGACGTAGTTGGGTAGTTGTTGTGTTAGTTCAGTCAGAAACTCTTGAATTTCCTGTGGTGTTCCTGACTGAATTACCGTCGTGCGACTAGCGAGTAATACATTAGTTTTAAGATTAGCGATCGCATTTAAAATCTTCTCCCCCTTGATCACAGCACTATCTGTTAAATTTTGACGAGCTGTTTTCAATAAGCTAGAACGTGCCTTATTCAAAGCTGCTATTTGCCCAAGAAATAAAACAGGCACAAACAGCAACAAAATTCTTGTTACTAAAATACGTCTAAAGGATGATTGACGGGGATTAGCCATCGAGCGTCTCACTTCACAACTGCAAAACCACAACAGCCGAGATATATAAATAAACAAGCTAGAGCAGATATTTTATGAATTTATCCGCACTTTCTAATCAGCCCCCAAAGTTATCAAAGATTTCATCAACAAAAAGCAATGTCCTATACCAGAAATTGTAGTGGGTAGATGTGAGATGGACTTGTGGTACATATTTATCAAGTATCGTTGGGCAGAATTACAACAGAATTTTAATTAACTTTTTAATGATGTCGTAGCTTGCTACTCATTGAGTAAAAGGGATTTTGATCACAAACCAGAGGCAAAAGACAGCACTAGAGAAACCCCATTCTTTTGATGTGGCTTTTCTTCCTTGCCCCCTGCTTGTTAATTTCTGCCATCATGTACTAGTAAGTTAAATAACCCGACCAGCAACCCAACCCAATGGTGCAACATCGTCCGCATACGACAGTAGTTTTAGCAATGAGTGCAGATGGCAAAATAGCAGATTTTAGGCGATCGCCTGCTCGATTTGGCTCAAATGTTGACAAAACCCATTTAGAACAACAGATTGCTGCCGCCGATGCGGTGTTATTGGGTGCAGGCACTCTCCGCGCCTACGGTACAACACTGACAATATCACAGCCGATGCTTTTAGAACATCGACAACAAGAGGGTAAACCTCAACAGCCGATTCATATAGTTATTACACATTCAGGTGAGCTTAATCCGGAAATTAAGTTTTTTCAACAGTCAATTAAACGTTGGTTATTCACCACGACAGCAGGCGCACAATTTTGGCAAGGAAGAAGCGAATTTGACCAGATTTTAGTTTTTGAAACCTCAACAGGTCAAATAGATCCTATTGCTGCTTGCCAATATTTGGACTCTTTACATATAACACGCTTGGCAGTATTGGGTGGTGGAGCATTGGTAGCTTCTATGCTGGAATTAGATTTAATAGATGAATTATGGCTGACTGTCTGCCCATTGATTTTAGGTGGTCAAACCGCACCAACACCTGTAGACGGTCAAGGATTTCTGTCAAAATTAGCTCCTCGGTTACAACTTCTAGAAGTGAAAACCATTGACCAAGAAGTTTTTCTCCATTATCGTCTACAACGATCAGTAGATTAGATTAGGCTATTGATTGGGCATTGGGCATTGGGCATTGGGCATTGGGCATTGGGCATTGGGCATTGGGCATTGGGCATTGGGCATTGGGCATTGGGCATTGGGGTAAATATTTCTCCCCTGCCTCCCCTGCCTCCCTGCTCCCTGCCCCCTGCCCCCTGCCTCCCTTGTCTCCCCCTGCCCCCTGCCCCCTGCTCCCATTCCCCAGTCCCCATTCCCCATACCATTCCCTAACAATGGAACAACTCAAACCGCGTTATTCTAGCGTTTGGATCAATAAAGTCGCCGAAGTCCCCAAAGCAGCTTGGGATGCTTTAGCTTTACCCCTCAAAACTCCTTTTTTAGAGTGGGATTGGCTGCATAATCTGGAACATTCTCAAAGTGCTACCGCCAAAACTGGTTGGCTACCCAATCACTTGACACTGTGGCGAGATAAAACCCTAATTGGTGCTGCTGTTTTGTATCTCAAAGGTCATAGTTATGGCGAATTTGTCTTTGATCATCAGTGGGCAGAGTTAGCAGAACGTATCGGTGTCCAATATTACCCAAAAATGCTGGGTATGACTCCTTTTACCCCAGCCGAAGGCTATCGGTTTTTAATTGCGCCAGGGGAAGATGAGCAAGAAATTACAGCGATGATGGTACATGAAATTGATGCTTTTTGTATCAAAAATCGCATTTCAGGCTGTCATTTTCTCTATGTTGATCCCGCATGGCGACCAGTGTTGACACAAACGGGGTTTACCCCTTGGTTACACCATAGTTACATTTGGGAAAATTTAGGCTTTCAGAATTTCGAGGATTATTTGGCTGTATTTAATGCTAACCAGCGTCGCAATATTAAGCGAGAACGCAAAGCAGTAGAAAAAGTAGGGTTAAAACTACAACCTGTTACTGGTGATGATATTCCTAAATCTTTGTTTCCATTAATGTATCAATTTTATGCTGATACTTGCGATAAGTTCGGTTGGTGGGGCAGTAAATATTTAACCAAACAATTTTTTGAGGATTTACATCATAATTATCGCCACCGAGTAGTATTTTTTGCTGCCTATAGCGAACAAGATGAACGTCACCCTGTGGGTATGTCTTTTTGTTTGTTTAAAGAGGATAGATTATATGGACGCTATTGGGGTAGCTTTCAAGAAATCGATTGCTTACATTTTGATGCTTGCTATTATGCACCGATTGATTGGGCGATCGCTAACGGCATCCAATCATTTGATCCCGGTGCAGGCGGGAGACATAAAAAACGTCGTGGTTTCCCTGCTAAACCTAATTACAGTTTGCATAGATTTTATCATGGTCGTCTAGCACAAATCTTACTTCCCTACATTAATGAAGTAAATCAACTAGAACAGCAGGAAATCGACGCGATTAATGCAGAGTTACCTTTTAGTAAACAAAATCCATAAAAGGCTTTTAAATGCTGACTGTCATCTGGCAACTGCCAACAGTCAAAACCGTGGGTGTAATTTCAAAGCTGAGTTGTTAATTGGTAACTATTAGCTAAGAAAGATTTACACTTGTTATGTAGTGTAAAAACTCTAAATACATAAATTTAGTTTTGAGACCGATTATGGATTTGATCCTAGAAGATTTAGCAGCAATTGATGATAAACTTTCCCAGCGTCACATTGACCTTGATCCCTATGGATATTTCATTATCTATTTGGATAGGGCAGAGGGTTTAATTTACGCCAAACATTTTACAAACGTCATTGATGACCGTGGTTTAGCTGTAGATCCAGAAACAGGAAAAGTAATTCCTGCGAAGGGGAAAGTACAACGCACCCACACAACAGTATATAGCGGTAGAACAGCCAAGGAACTATGTGTCCGTGTTTTTGAAGAAACTCAGCCCTGTCCTGTTAGTCAGCTAGACCACGCAGCTTACTTAGGGCGTGAATTTGTCCGCGCTGAAGTGGCTTTAGTCACAGGGCAAGAGTATATTCAAGATTAGGGCATTGGGCATTGGGCATTGGGTATTGGGAATGGCGCAGGGTGTGCTTGGTGTGCTTGGTGTGGGAGGTGTGGGATGGTGGAAAACAAATCTTTCCCCCCACACTCCCCTCTCTCCCCACACTCCCCCCTCCCTTGTCTACCTTGTCTCCCCCTACACCCCCTGCTCCCTGCCCCCTGCCCCCTCCCCAGTCCCCAGTCCCCATTCCCTAATTAACCTTCCGATGATGGTTGTACTGCTAAATAGATATAGTAGGTGGCCATGGGAATAATTGTGGCAGCGATTAATAGTCCTACTACCCAAGCTGTAGCGTTACCTTGATCAGTTTCTTCGGCTTTTTTAAATGTGCCTTCTACTTGTATATTGTCAGTGATTTGGGGAGGGCCAGGATCAGGTTCACCGGAGAGAACTGCAACTAGGCGATCGCTAGCATCCAAAAATGCCTGATTATATTTGTTACCATCCCGTAACGGTGCAGCTAATGTTTCTTCAGCGACGCTCTTAGCAATCTCATCTGTCAGCAGAGATTTGACTTGATCCCCAGAAATAATTGCTGTGCCGTTAGTCACTGTATCCAACACTAACAAAGTTTGATTAGCTTGGGCTTCTGGAGTCGGAAACCATTTCTCAAACAGTGCTTGAGCAAAGGTTTCTGGAGTTTCTCCGTAATCGAAGCGGCGAATAGTCACAAATCTGACTTCGTTACCAGTTTTCTTGGCTAAGTCATCGAAGCTACTGCTAATTTGACCTTCATTGATGCGGCTGATAACTTCACCTTGGTCTACAACCCAGGTAGGATCGCCATCTGTCAAGTTGGGGATTTGATAAACACCCGTAGCTAATGCAGAGGTGGCAAATAATGAAGAAGCTAAAATCACCGCCAGCAAAGGTAAAATTAGCCGGATGAGGACTTGCTTCATCCTAAAAACTTGGTTGAGGAGCTGTTTCATTTGATGATCCTATAATACCGACTAGCACCAAAAATACTATATAACTTATGTCAAAATCACCTCTTCCACGGATTAATCTGACAATTGGTTAGTCAGTTAACCTGCTGCTCCCAAGATTAGATTATATTTAAGGAGATACCCCTTGACCTCATTTGGTGAATATAAAAGCAGGGCTTCTCAATACATTACTTTTATTGACTCCCCATTCTATCCCGACTATCTTGATGAAGCCAAAACTATTTATAGCAGTGTTATAGATCAGTTTACAGAGTTAGCTTATCTGGCTAACAGCTCGGCTGATTTGCTGATAAGTATTGCTGAGAAACCAAATCCATCCCGAACTCAGCTATTAAGGATTTTTCGCAAATATGTATCACCAGACACGTCTGTTGAGATGTTAAAGGTTAAGAAGAAAATCCCAAACGTTATTGCAGACTATGGACATAGATTTAGAAACATAGAGGAAGTTAGAGCTAACTTGGCAAGCCGTCCCAATCCTGATGAAGCACTCATGGCTATTCTTATGGAGTATAAAAGCCGAGGACAGAAAGGATACGAACTAACGGAAGCGTTCTTTTTATGGTTTGAGTCCAATTTTAGTTCGGATTACTCGATTCAAGGCCCAGTGCGTGCTGGTAGAGATGTAATGCTGAATGAAGTTTTGCCAGATTGGGATGCAAAAACACCAGCAGACATTGTTATTTCTCGTCATGATGGAACGCCACTAGTTATAGGCTTTGCCCGTTATGATTCAGATCGAGGAGGAGCGCAAGAGGATGATCGTATAGGTGGCAACCGAGATAAAGTGACGGACATTCTGAGATATGCTGATACTTATGATTTACCTCTAAAAGTATTTTTTCTCAATGATGGGCCGGGACTTACACTCGGTTCTATGTGGAATGACTATGCTGCTTTAGAAAACTATGGCAAAGGAAGAGTTATGGTATGTACTCTCAAAATGCTAGATGAAAGGTTTACCAAAGATTGGCTTGAAAGTTAAGTTTACTATGCCACTCCTGAATAGAGGTTTCTGGAATACTTTGTAAATCTGGGGCTATCTCCACATATAAATCAAGTCCACTGCGTAAAACTCTATTAGTATCTAATAAGGATTGTTGTTTGATCTGAGTGCTATTGCTATTAATAAAGTCGCCCATAACTTCAGTACCTTGAGCTAGGCGATGAACTGTAGTTTCTATTGCCAATAGGGAATTATCTATACCTATCCATTGCCTTTCTAGCTCTTCTGCAACTGCAATTGTTGTACCACTTCCAGCAAAAGCATCTAATACAATATCTCCTGGATGAGAAGAGGCAAGAATAATCCGCTTGAGCATTTCTGAGTTCTTTTCAGTTGGATACCCTGTAATCTTGATATTTTGATTATGGGCATCTTTGAAATCCAACCAAATATCCTGAACTGGAATGCCTTTACTATTATCGAGATAAACTTTTCTTCTGGGATTACCTGTAGGAGACCAATAAATTTCACCTCTAGCATCCATTTCATCTAGGGTTTCAGGTGTATACTGCCAGTGTTTACCAGGAGGGGGAAGCATTCCTCGCCACGGTTTGCCAGTAGCACCATTTCTTGTTCCTGGTGCATGAATAGGAACTTTTTTATAACGTCTTCCTGTTTCTGCTTCTATGTATTGGTATTCTTTCTTAGCAGTACCGTCTGTCCAAGCTTCAAAGGCTTGATTCCACACATAACTTTCGCTTTTTGTATAAAACAAAATATAGTCTGAAATATTGCCGTATTGCTTCCGTGTATAGTTCTTGGGATTACATTTCTTCCTTGTGATCCAATTGCGGAAATTCTTATATCCAAAAATTTCATCCATCAATACCTTGACAGGGAAAGCCATATTATCATCTAGATGGACGTAGATAGAACCATCCTCGGACATTAACTCTCTCAGCAAAATTAGCCGTTGACGCAAAAATTCTAAATAATTAGCCCCATTCATGACATCATGATAAGCATGATTCTGTTTTCTAGATTCAAAATCAGCACCCGTGGCATAAGGTGGATCAATGTAGATTAACTTAACATTTCCAGCAATATTAACGTCATCTAATAAGGTTCTTAAAACTCTTAAATTTTCGCCGTAAATTAATCGATTTCTGGGCTGTTTCTCTACACTAGCAACACAACACAACTGTGCTGGAGAAATATTCAAAATATCTTCAACTGGTAGTTTTCCTTCATACTCTAACCTGAAGGAGAGACTATTATTTTTTTTTAAAAGACTGTTGCGTTTGAGTTTACTAGGTATTCCTGTAGCCATCTAAATTTTTGTTTCTTCTTGGTGATCTTGATTTTGACCTGCGAGGAACTCATCAAAATCTTGCCTACGAACTCTCAAGATTTTTGGCCCTACTTTTGTTGCTTTTAACCTATTGGCAGAGATCCATCTTTGCACCGTTCTCTGATGCACTCGCAGAATCTCGGCTATTTCGTTAGTGGTTAAAAACTGTTCTTGTTCCCCACTACTAACCTCTTGTTTCTGTCGCTTATGTCGCATAAATCGCTTTTGTCGTATTTTACATCTAAGATGCTTGTGTCGCAACTGTCACTTTGTATGATTTTAAAATACCCAGAGTAATGAACTGCAATCAAAAAGAAGCGCGATCGCTCATCATCTTCTGAGATCCTCTTTCTGATATCTTGACTAAATAGTTGTGAGTTTATATTAAATTTTATTGTGCTAAATACACAAACCTATGGCAAAAAAACAATTCTCCGGGTTGAAAACAGAGTTTTATGAGCATCCATTTGACCACAAAGCCTTGGTGGCTTTAGAGAAAACGCCAGTATTACCTTTATTGTTGAAAAAGGTCAATGAGTATGGCATTGATAAATTACTGCGGATGCAAATCACTGGCGGTGAATTTAAAGTTACGCCTCGTAACTTTCCCAGTCTTTATGATGCTTTTGTAGAAACCTGTAAGATCCTTGATATTACTCCCATTCCCGAACTGTTCCTGTTTCGTGGTACGGGATACATTAAAGCCTATGCTGTGGGAGTAGAAAAGCCAGTAGTAGGGATTAATCTGGAAGGAATGGAATGGCTTTCCCATGATGAATTGTTATTTGTGTTTGGACACGAAGTTGCACGCATTAAAGGTAAATACTTGGCATACCAGCAAATGGCTCATGTGATGCCGGTGGTGAAGAACTTAATTAGTAGTACAACATTGGGGATGGGTGGATTAGCTGCTAATGGTATAGAAATTGCTTTATACAACTGGATAATCATGGCCAAATTTACCGCCGATCGCGCTGGTTTATTGGCGTGTCAAAATCTAGATGTGGCAATTACTGCTTTGATGAAATTGGGTGGCTTACCTCAAGAATATTTAAATGAAGATACAATTAATGACTTTGTAACCCAAGCTCGTGCTTTTGAATTTAATAATCTTGATAGTTTAGGTCAATTTGCTAAGACTTTTAGCTTTATGGAACATCTCCTACCCTGGACAGTCATGAGAGCCTCGGAACTTTTGAAATGGGTAGAATCAGGCGACTATGAAAATTTATTGCAAGGAAAAGAACTTAGTAATCAATATAGTGAAAGTCAAGAAGAAGATGAAGACTGGGACTTTCTAACTGCATGGGACAGCACTGAACAAAGTTAGTGTAGCAGGTTACAGGTGATTTCCTAATATATCGGCCGGCTACTGTATCTATCCTTTTAATTAATTACGAATTACGAATTATTATTATGTCCATAATTTTAACTAACGATGACGGTATTGATGCTCCAGGAATTAAAGCTTTAGCTCAGGCTGTCAATGGTAAAAAAGTTATTATTGCTGCACCCAAGCATCATCAATCTGGTTGTGGTCATCAAGTGACTACCACTCGTCCAATTAACCTGCAAAAGCGTTCTGAGTTTGAGTATGCGATCGCAGGTACTCCGGCTGATTGTGTCAGAATTGCTTTAACGCAGTTGTGTGTAGATACCAAATTTGTCTTATCGGGAATCAACGCTGGCGGTAACTTAGGGGTTGATGCTTACATTTCCGGGACTGTGGCCGCTGTGAGAGAAGCTGCTATGCACGGTATCCCCGGTATTGCTATTTCTCACTATCGTAAAGCGAAGCGAAATTTTGATTGGGAGTTTGCAGCTCAGTTAACTATCGAAGTGTTAGCTGATTTACTCCATCGTCCCCTAGAAGCGGGATGTTTTTGGAATGTGAATTTACCCCATCTCCAACCAGGAGAACCAGAACCGGAGATAGTATTTTGTCAACCTTGTAATAAACCTTTACCAGTCAACTATCGTATTGATGGTGATGATTTTTATTATGTCGGCGAATATGGCAAACGCGATCGCACTCCGGGAAGTGATGTAGATGTTTGTTTCTCCGGTAATATTGCCGTCACGCAATTAAAGGTTTAATTTTTGGGCATTGGGCATTATTGTATTTTTTTCTCCCTTGTCCCCCTTCCCTTGTCCCCCTTGTCTCCCTTGTCTCCCCCTGCTGCCCTGCTCCCCTGCTCCCCTGCTCCCCTGCTCCCCTGCTCCCCTGCCTCCCTACGCTTCTTCATCTAATCCCTGAATTAATGAAGTTAACTTATCTAAAGTTTGGGTGAGTTGAGTTAATCTTTGTAACGAATCATCCTGTGATTCCGCGAGACTTTGGATAGCATCACACAATGCAAAAATTTGATATCCTTGCTGCTGTAATTGTTTGCCTTGGGCTTCAACTTGACAACTTAGATTGTCCAATCTATCTGCTAGGCGTTCAATTGTTTCAGTTGTAGAGAGTACAGCTTCTCCAATTTGCTCAACAATGGATTCTAGGCGGTTAATTTTGACTTCTATCCCAGTTGAAATCATGTTTTGAGTACCCTGATTGTGAGAGAGCATTTTAGTAATTAAACTTCCATAATAAGTAAGTAATTTAATTTGCTAAATACAGCTTAATATTATGGCTGTAGTAATAATATTTCTGCTTTGTTTGTTGTTCTTCTGGCGGAAGATAGACGCATTTTGGCAATTTAATTTATAGATTTTGTAGTTGGCTTTAATTTTTTATTTTCTGTAATTTAACTAGAGAACTCCTATTTATTTGTAAAGATACAGCCGGGATAAATTTAAAAATATCTCGATTATTAACAATAAGCTGACTGAACTTACTGTCTCCACTCTGTTACAGGTGGGTTGCTTAAGAATTTCGCATACCTCAACTAACTGCTTCAAGTTGTCTCTAAGTACTTTCAATCTAGATAAGTGACGCTACAAGGAACTTACTTACGCATCAAAATTAACTTTTTAGCTGGCACTAGCAGCAATTTTGCGCTTGAGTGAATTGTTTTACACATATTAATCTGTGCTAATCATCCTCGATGAGATATATTTATCTCTCTTTATCTTAAATTCATATAACTTTATGATCCCCTGAACTTAGATGAAGATTAAGTAAATATACCTTAAAATATGGGGTTTGACGTGGTGTGATGTTTATCTCTTGAGAGAAAATCAGTAATACTACCATATGTTCCTAAACATTCGGCTAGAGAATGTACTATGTATCAAACACCTGTACAAAGAATCTCAGAACCTCATACTTATAAAGAGTGGGTATTAGACTTTGCAGAACACCCATCAGTACAGTCAAGGTTCAAACGTTGTCTAGATATTGTAGGCAGTCTGGTAGGACTGATGATTTTTGCTATCATGTTTGTGCCGATCGCCATCGCCATTAAACTTGATAGTCCCGGTGCGATTCTGTTCTCTCAAGAACGCTATGGAGTGTATGGCCGTCCCTTTCGGATTTGGAAATTCCGTTCGATGGTTAACGATGCGGAGAACCTGAAATCTTTAGTAGATAACGAAGCTAATGGACTGATCTTTAAAAACAAGAATGATTTCCGCGTTACCAAAGTAGGACGGTTTTTGCGTAGCACCAGTTTAGACGAACTACCCCAGTTTTGGAATGTTCTCATGGGTGATATGAGTCTAGTGGGAACACGTCCACCCACAGCTGATGAAGTAGCAAAGTATAACAGCCGCCATTGGCAACGTTTAAACGTCAAGCCAGGATTAACCGGTGAATGGCAAGTAAATGGGCGATCGCAAGTTAAAGATTTTGAGCAAATAGTGGAACTAGACCTACGTTATCAAAACAATTGGCATCCACTATACGATTTACATCTAATTCTCAAGACCATCTATGTCATTGTAGGTAGAATTGGAGCTTTTTAACATTTAGTTTTGATAACTGATAAAAACCGGATGACTTAAGCATATTTCAGGTGTATATCCTTGATAGTGCTTAATTACCCCGGTTTTTTAATGCAATCCCAAACATTAGCCTTTCTCCTCAATTAACGGCAAAATTATATGTAAGGCTACGTGAATTTTTACGTTATGTGCAGAAGCTAACGTGAAACCTAACCCCCTAACCCCCTTCCCTACCAGGGAATGGGGAAAAAGTGAGATAAGGCTACTTAATCGAAAAATTTAAAAATTACGAATTACGTTAGCGGAGCGGGGCGCAGCCCATTACGAATTACGAATTACTTACGATGGTTAAACCAAATTCTTGGACAAATCGCCTAACTAGTGTCTGGAGCAAGACAACAACAGGCCTAATGCAACGCTTACCTGTAGACCAAGTTGCACAGAACCTAGTGCAGTGGTTTAGCGTTAGTGAAACTGAAGTTACAGAGATTTTAGAGAGAGTCCGCAAGGAACTACCAACGACAGAAGCTTTATTAATTGGTAAACCCCAAGCTGGGAAAAGTTCCATTGTCCGAGGACTAACAGGGGTTTCGGCGGAAATTGTCGGACAGGGATATCGTCCCCACACACAACACACTGAACGCTATGCTTACCCTTCTCCTGAACTACCCTTGCTGATTTTTACGGATACAGTGGGATTAGGAGATATCAACCAAGAAACTGAGGGGATTATTCAAGAATTACTGGGAGATTTACAACAGGCAACTACACGCGCCAGAGTCTTAATTTTGACAGTAAAAATTAATGACTTTGCCACTGATACCCTGCGTCAAATTGCTCAACAATTACGGCAAAAATATCCAGAAATTCCCTGTTTATTGGCAGTTACTTGTTTACATGAAATTTATCCGCCTAGTATTGTTGACCATCCAGTTTATCCCCCCGACTATGAGGAGGTAAATCGGGCTTTTACGGCGATGCAAGCAGCATTTGCGGGACTATACGATCGCTCGGTGCTGATTGACTTTACCTTAGAGGAAGATGGGTATAATCCTGTATTTTACGGCTTGGATGCACTGCGGGATAGTCTAGCCGAATTACTTCCTGAAGCAGAAGCACAGGCAATTTATCAGTTATTAGATAAACAAGCGGCGGAAAAACTAGGGAATATTTACCGCGATGTCGGTAGACGTTACACCTTATCATTTGCAGTCATGGCGGCGACTGTAGCTGCTGTACCATTACCCTTTGCTACTATGCCTGTATTGACGGCTTTGCAAGTGTCTATGGTGACGCTGTTGGGCAAACTTTATGGGCAGAACTTGTCACCATCCCAAGCTGGTGGTATGGTAAGTGCGATCGCTGGTGGTTTTTTAGCCCAGGCCATTGGTAGGGAGTTAGTTAAATTTATACCAGGTTTCGGGAGTGCGATCGCAGCTTCTTGGGCAGCCGCTTACACTTGGTCATTAGGGGAGACAGCCTGTGTTTACTTTGGTGATTTAATGGGTGGGAATAAACCTGATCCCCAAAAAATTCAAACAGTCATGGAAGAAGCCTTTGAGAAAGCCAAGGAACGGTTTAAGGGCATCAAGAATTAATTGATTCAGCCACAGCAAATTCTGTGTACTGGCGCATTTGCGGTTCGTGAAATGCTAGGACTATGTCTTCTTTAGGGACACCCACACGAACCAACTCGTTAGCAATACCATCTTCTGTCCAGTCTTCTTCTATCCAGAATTTGCCATTCCGAATACGAACGTAGACGGTTATCCCCGTTACTCGTTCTCCATTCTGCCAACCAAGATTCATCCAGATATAGTGTCCATGTTGCTCATCAGTAATTAAGAAAGTTTCTATATCGCGCTTAGACTGATGATTACACAATTCTACATACTCATTCAATATTTGCTTGATTAATTTGGGATACTCTATTAGTTTATCCATTGCACAATCTCCTCTTTTTCTGTGTCTACCACAATTAGGGGAAGTTGATGTCTATTTAATATTAATTAGACTTCTTGCATAAATACTTTGGTGTTGCTAACAAGATTGTTTAAAAGCTCACGCATTCGCCCTTGGCGTTCCGCTTGCGGTAGGCGCAAAGACGCAAAGAAGAACGCAGGAAAATAACTCTTGAAGTTATGTATTAGGATTGTTCAATTATTCGTGCAAGAGGTCTATTGAATTACGTCTTGAATAAAAAAGGCTTTGTAAGCGATCGCACTCACCGCCAGATATAATTTATGGTGTGGGGCAGTTGCCTCCAGGAGATAACGGTACATATCGTATTGACCAAGAGCTTCTTTAAAATTTTGTAATTTAGAAGTCCCAATAAAACTTTTCACTTCGACTACAATCTTATTTCCATCACGTTCAGCCACCATAGTTCTTTCCGCACCTAAATCAGCATAAAGCTTTATTTTTCCATACTCAATAATGTAAGGGTCGTCAGTAATTGTCCAGCCATCATTAATCAGTGCGCTTTTGACGGCATTATGAATAATATCTAGTTTAGGCATAATCATCCAATCTATAATAATTTATACCAAATTATATAATCATAAAAATGAAATTAATTTTGATGATTTTTTTCATCTTTTCCTGTTTATGTGGATGGACTAATCATGCTATAGCAGGCGAATTATCCGAACGCTTGGCGAACTTTCCGCAGTGGGAAAAATTAACCTCTGTAAAACCAGCAAAAGGAGATTTAATTTACCCACAATGGATGGCGGGAACGTGGGAAGTTAAAAGCACATTGGTAGATTTAGCTGCACCTTTAGCACCAGAAATTGTTACACCTGGATTTGAAAGCAATCGTCAACAACTCAACCAAACTATCAGTTTTTTAGTCCGGTTTATTCCCGAAACTCAACCTAATTCTGCCTTAAAATTTATCCCTATTATCAGTAAAAATCAGCAAAATATCATTGCAGATAGAGCCTTTAATAGCTTAAATTTAGCCAGGGCATATTTAGGAGATGACACAGTATTATCAGTCAAAACTGACCCCGATTCTCCTAATCGTCAAATTACATTTTTAAATTCAGAACGTCAACTAATTTCAATTGTCACGGCACGCGCTACAGAAAATACGGCAGATGGTAAATTCATTACTACAGAAGTATTTCAACAACTATTTAAAGGTAGTTCTGTACCTTATTTAAATTCAGTTGAATCTACTACAGCTTATCATCAATTAGCTACAAACAATCCAGCAATTGAGGCAGATCAAGTTACTGCTGTTTATCTGTCACCCCAAGATCCAGATTATTTTAAAGCAGGTTCTCAACCTGTAGCTTTGTATCGCTATCGCCTACAATTCTACCCCAGAAATAATAGCTAAAAGCAATTGCAAATTTAGGGTTCAATTGTGGCGATCGCTTGTCTATTCCCAACTTACGATAGACTTGTATTACCATGTCAGTCACTCCTTATCAACCCAAGAAATTATGATATCTGCTGACAAAACTTCTCAACTTTTGACAATCCCACCTTTAGAAAGTGGTGACAAGCTTACCCGCTATGAATTTGAGCGTCGCTACCATGCCATGCCGCATCTTAAAAAAGCAGAATTAATTGAAGGAGTTGTTTACGTGGCATCACCTGTACGAGCTAAACAACACGGTAAACCCCATAGTCAAATTATGACTTGGTTAGGTACATACGAAGCAAGTACACCAGGTGTAGAAACACTCGATAATACTACTGTTCTCCTAGATGCAGATAATGAACCCCAACCAGATGCCATTCTCAGAATAGAAAACGGTGGACAGTCGCGCATTAATGCAGATGATTATGTAGAAGGCGCACCAGAATTAATTGTAGAAATTGCCGCTTCTAGTGCTTCCTATGATTTGCATGAAAAACTCAAAGTTTATCGTCGTAATCAAGTGCAGGAATATTTAGTATGGCGAGTTTATGACAGTCAGTTTGATTGGTTTAAATTAAGGGAAGGTGAATATATTCAACTGGAAGCAAATACAGATAATATAATTTGTTCACAAGTATTTCCTGGTTTGTGGTTAGCTAAATCAGCATTATTATCGGGGGATTTAGCTCAAGTTTTAACTACTTTACAACAGGGATTATCTACAGTACAGCATCAACAATTTATGCAAAAACTAGCGAATTTATCAGATAGATCAAAAGATTAAATTAGTGAATAGTAAACAGTTACAGCAGATTCGATGTTTATGAACTACAGCAAATGATTGAAAAAATTAATTGAGTAATGAGTAAATTTCTTACTCATTACTCATTACTCATTACTCATTACTTATTACTCATAGTGTACCTCCCTTACTTCAAAAGTGCTGTATCACTCCTGGTTGATGACTATTGATCCTACATTCCTCATGTCTCTCATCCATTTGGGTGATTTTTGAAGTTAGCTCTTGACTACGATTGTAGTATGTATGTAATATTATAACTCCAAGCGAACACTCGCACTCTTGGGCAGTGTGCATCATGGCTAAATTTCGAGATATTGTCAATTACTTTCGTGCTGACTGGAAATTGAGTATTTTCAGTATCATAGCTTCTAGTATTTACGAAATCGTTGATTTGGTTGTTCCTTACGCCATTGGACAGATTTTAAACGTTCTGTCGAATCAGCCTTTAGATCAACCATTGCAAAACGCGATAAGCTACGCTGGCCGTTTCATCAATCCAATTTTTTCTGACATTACTAATTATCCAGCCAATAAGACTTTATCATTAAGTGTATTGCTAGGGATAATTTTTATTGTCACTGTTGTCAAAGCACCGACACAACCTTGGTTAACTAGTTGGTTTCATTGGGACATCGCCTTAAGAGCGCGTCGAGATAAAACCGAAATCGCTATTCAGAAAATTCTCACACTACCTCTAGAATTTTATGATGAAAACAACGCCGGACGGATAGCTGGTAGAGTTGCTAGAGGTCTTGGTAATCACACTTGGACATATCCAGAAATTGCCGGACAGTTAATTCCTAAACTGTTTCGAGTAATTGGAATTTTTGTATTTATCTTGTTGATTGAATGGCGAATTGCGCTGTTATATCTAATTTCTTTTGTAGTTATCCTTGGGTTCACATTGAAGGAATTAAAACGGATAATTTGGCATGAGAGCAAATTAGATAAATACATGGAAGATACTGAAAGTAGAACTTCTGAGCTAATCACTAATATCAAAACTGTCAAAGCTTTTGCCACTGAAGCTAAAGAATTAAAACGGCAAAAGCAACGATTAGACAGAGAATTTACAGTTGTCGATTATCGTATCCACAAAGGATATGTAAATCTGATAACTTGGCAAAAGACTGTGATTCAGTTTTGTGTATTTAGCATTTTAGGTTTAACCTTAGCAGCTACAGTTAATGGTAGAGTTTCTCTCGGTCATTTTATCATGACTTTAACTCTTTCTAGTATGGCTTATGCTGAGTTAGAACCGATTAGCAACCTAGCAGAAGTTTTTGCACGGCGTTATTCTTCGATGTTGCGGTTTCATGAATTTCTACAAGAACCAATTGGTAATGAATCCGTTGGTATTTTAGGTGAAGAAAAAGAAACAACATCACCCTATAAATTCACTGGTAAAGTTGAATTTGCTCATGTCGGTTTTGGTTATGATGCTAGCCGTCAAGTGTTGCAAGATATCAACTTACTCATTGAACCATACCAAACAGTTGCCTTAGTTGGGCGTTCTGGTTCTGGTAAATCTACCTTGGTAAAACTACTATTGCGCTATTTTGAACCCCAACAGGGACAAATTCTCATTGATGGTCAAGATATCCGCACCTTGAATATAGGACAGTATAGACGCAGATTGGCGATCGTTCACCAAGAAGTAGACGTGTTTAACGGGACTATCTTAGACAATCTCACCTACGGTAGACCAAATGCTACTTTTGAGGAAGTTCAAGCAGCTTGTAGAATTGGTAGAGTTGATGAAGTAGTCCAGCAACTACCCCAAGGTTATTACACCGTCGTTGGAGAACGTGGTGTCAGGTTATCTGGGGGACAAAGACAGCGTTTGGGTATTGCTAGAGCTTTGCTGGTACAACCTGACATCTTGATTTTTGACGAAGCCACCTCTAGTCTAGATTACGAGTCTGAGCGTTCCATTCAATTAGCAATGCGATCGATTCAGGGAACTTGTACAACTATTGTCATTGCTCACCGTTTGAGTACAGTCCGGGAAGCAGATAAAATTGTTGTTCTAGACCAAGGAAAAATTGTAGAAGTCGGTAGCCATGATGAACTTTTGCGTCATGAAGGCATTTATCGCCGCTTGCATTCTCTGCAAGAAACCGGAGAACTTCTAGAGTAGACAGGTTTGTAGTAAGCACTTTAGTGCTGAAAGTCAATCAGGACTAAAGTCCTTACTACGAACTAAAAAATTTTTCTCCAACCCTTGCCATTCCCAAAATCTGCTGCTAATATAGTAAATCGTGGGACATACGGGTCGGTGTCCGAGTGGTTAATGGAGACGGACTGTAAATCCGTTGGTTTACGCCTACGCTGGTTCAAATCCAGCCCGGCCCACCTTCAATTTTAGATTTTGAGTTTGTATCAAAGTCAAAATCTAAAATTCGCCCAAAGTTCGCCCGTGTGGCTCAGTGGTAGAGCACACCCTTGGTAAGGGTGAGGTCACGAGTTCAATCCTCGTCACGGGCTTTTTGTTAAATACCCTACTAATCAACTATACCATATTGTTGAACCTGCATATTCCAGAGTGCGGTATATTCACCGCCGTGCTGCAAAAGTTCCTGATGTGTGCCATCTTCAATTAATCGACCATCTTTGAGGACTAGTATTCGGTGAGCCATTCGCACAGAAGCTAGTCTATGGGTAATTAAAATAGTAGTTTTACCTGCCGCTAATTCCACAAAGCGCAGATATAACTCATACTCGCTGCGGGGGTCGAGTGCGGCTGTGGGTTCGTCCAGAAGTAGTATTTGCGCTTGCTGACGGACAAAAGCACGAGCTAAAGCTAACTTTTGCCACTGACCACCAGAAAGTTCTGTACCGCTAAACTGTTTACCTAGGGGGGTGTCTTCCCCTGTAGGAAACTGTGCTACTAGTTTTGCTACATCGGCTTTTAAAAGAGCATATCTGAGCAAATCACGATTCTCTAAAGCTTTGAGGTTGCCTAAAGCAATATTTTCTCCTATAGTCAGGGAATAGCGACCAAAATCTTGAAAAACTCCGGCTATTTGTTGTCGCCACTGTTCTAAATTTAAATTTTTCAGGTCTACACCATCAACTAAGATTCTGCCTTTGTTGGGGTCGTATAATCTAGTAAGTAACTTCACCAGAGTTGTTTTACCTGCGCCATTTTCACCGACAATGGCGACAGTTTCCCCGGGATGGAGGGTAAAAGAAATATTTTTGACTGCCCATCCCTTACCATCAGGGTAGCGAAAGTAAACTTTTTCAAAGGTGATACCCTGACGAATGGGATTTGGGATTTTCTCTCCAGGTACACTTAAGAGCATTGGACTTGTACTGTCGAGAAAAGTGAAAAACTGCTCCATATACAGCACATTTTCAAATAGTTCTAGCCCATTGCCGACAAATTCGCCTAAATTTTGTTGAAAGTAAGTTAAGGACTGGACAAATAACAGTACGCTACCTACACTTAATTGTCCTTGAAATGCTTTTTGGACTACCCAATAGAAAGCAAAACCATTGCCTAGGGTACTTAGAATAGCTAAACTAGATGACCAGAAAGCTTGTTTACCCCGTAAATGGCGCATGGAGTTATGTAGAGACTGGAATGCTTGCAGATATCGCTCAATAAAGAATGAACCAAGCTGAAATAATCGAGTTTCTTTGGCGTAGCTATCGCTTAACATGACTGAAGTGTAATACTTCATTCTGCGCGCCTGGGGACTATTTTCAAATAGAGTCAGCCAAATAGCTTTACCATATTGAGCCGAAACGACTACTTGGGGTATAGTAGCGATCGCAATTACTAAGGGAATCCAAAAAGTCAGGGGAATTAATAACGCTACCATCACCACCAAAGTCACCAAAGAACGGCCTAATTCCACCAAATTCTCTAGTAAATTCAACGGCTGATAGTTAATCTGTTCTTGTAAAACCTGTAATTCATCATAGAATTGAGCATCTTCAAAACGACTCAAGTCCGGTAAAGTATCAGCTTTACGCATTAATTTTAAGCTCATATGAGCCATTAATTTATCATTGAGATTACCCTGAAGTGCTGTTCGCCAAGGATCAAGTAGTGTTTCTAACAATAAAGCACCTACCCATCCCCCAACTAAAGGTAACAAAATTGCCCAGCCTAATACTCTACCAGCAGATAACTCTGTTGCTACTGTATCTACTACTACCTTAGTAATCCATACACTCACAGCAGGTAAAAATCCTTGCAATAAAGTTAGGATAATTAATACAAAAAGCTCTTTTGGTGCTGCTGTCCATACTAAGGGTAGAGAACGAAATAAAGTTTTAATATATACCTCAAACCAAACTCTTAAATCGCTCATTGATATCAGCCTAATATTTGTAATTTGATTTATTATTAAGTATTTTTTTGATACCAGATATATTCATGGTTTGCTATTAATCACCATGTTTTCGCATACTAAAATTATTTTTCTCAGGAATATGATTGTTTAATTATGCTATCTGATACTTTAATATCATTGAAAATAAAAACTATACTACTTAAGATAGAATAAGATTACTGTTAAAATAAAGAACTATCTTACTTCAGCAGGAATAAAAACCAAGATAAGAAGATAAAGTATAGGTTGTAGGAGTTACTTAATCGTACAAAAAGCCTGTTTAACATAAAAAACAACTAAAGGTTGTTGCAAGCCAATATTTCGTAAAAAATCAATTTTATTAGGGATATTTCCTTAATAACAGCGTTGGGTGTTAGGTAAAATAACGCTGGCGAAACACCACACCATACGTCTGATAACTGATAACTGTTTTAATGGCACAGTGATGTCAACTTCTCAGCAAATATTTACACTTGTTTATCCGTCTGATTGGGTTTGATTTCAGCAAACCCATTAAGGGATAAAAATAGATAATTCACTGTTGTCATATTTTGCGAAATAACTGGTGGACAGCCTAATTAGTTGTGAAAAAATTTGACCCGGAAACACCATAACTATAACTGTTTTACAACTCTCATTTAAGTTGAAATCCAGGTAGTTAAAAGGAGTAAATAACAATGCTTACTCAAGAAACCTTGACCACACAAACATTAGAAATGTATTTGGTAGATACCGAAGATAAGTTAGAACAAAGTTTGCTGTCTAAAGAAGAAATAGCAGCTTTAGAAAGATTAGTTTTAGCAGGAACATTAGACACTGAAACTAGCCAAAGATGGGTTAGTCGATGCGGTGGATACTGTGGTGGATACTGTCGTCCTCGTTGCGGTGGATACTGTCGCTGTCGTTGCTGGCATAGATGTCGTCACTGTGGGGGTAGATGTGGTTTCGGTAGTGTGGGATCAGTATCAGATGTGATAGAAGACGATTTCGATATCGAATTTGGCAACTAACATTTTTTGTAGTAAGGACTTCAGTCCTTATACCAATTCTCTATGAAGTTGCGCCAAATAAATGATGTAGAGACGTTGCATGCAACGTCTCTACAGAATAAAGTGCATCTTCATTAAGAAACGTTATTACTACAAACCTAATCGATTACGTAGATAAGTGCGGTGTGTTAGCAGCGAGAGTACGGCATCTCCCCCAAAACTTGCGGTGCGTTACGGCTTACGCCTAACACACCCTACTTCTACTGTATTTAATTTTGAATTTTGAATTGATTCATACCCAATTCTTCGATAAAAGCAAATCTATGCAATTAAATGATAGTAAACGGCTGCGGTTACTAGAACACCTCGTCATTCGCGTTATACCTTCAAATGGTAATGATGGGGAAAAGATGATATTTAATACAACACGGCGGACATTAGAAGTTAAAGGTCAATCTTTACAAGATGTAGATAGAGTTGTTTTTCCTTTACTTGATGGTAGCCGCACAATAGCAGAAATACGTCATACTGTCCAAGAAAAGTTGACTAATGCTTCTCTAGATCAATGTTTACAATTCTTGATTGAGAATCGTTTAGTAGAAGATTTCGAGGAAAATGGAATTGATTTAAATACTCGTACTCAATTACTACCTCAACTGAGTTTTTACCATGAATTAGGCTTTCAAGCTCAGGATGTTCAAAAGCAATTAGCTAATGCGCGAATAGCTATATTTGGGCTGGGAGGCTCAGGAGTAGTAGCTGCAATGTCATTGGCTGCTGCTGGTATTGGTTTTTTGCGTCTGTGTGATGATGCTTGCACAGTTGCGGCTGATGCCATGATGATGTCGGGTGGGGAACTCAGTCAAGTTGGTGCTGGGCGAGCAGTGGAAGCGGCGCAACGAATTGAGGCGATGGGAGGAATTACCCAAACGGAGATTGTGACAGATCCTTTATATGATGATGAAACAGTTGGTACATCATTGCAAGATGTTGACTTGGTTATTGTTGCTACTGATGCAGTCTCAGTTAATTTAGCATATCGCCTGAATAGATTATGTTTGCAGATGAAACGCCCATTTTTACCAGGTGGAGCGGCGGGAGTAGAGGGGACTATAGGCCCGTTAGTCTTTTCGGAGGATGGCCCTTGTTACCTCTGCTATCGGATGCGCTCTATGGCTTGTGCGAAGCTGCCAGAGGCAAAATTGGCTCTTGAGCAGTTTCTCAACCGAGAAAGGCGTTCTCAACCCCGTCTGAGAGAAAATTTACCGATGGGTTATACCTTAGTTGGTAGTTATTTAGCCCTGGACGCATTAAAGATGTTGCTAGGTTTGCCAATTGCTACTGATGGTAAGTTATTGCATCTGGATTTGATTAGTACACAGTTGACTCATCATGTTGTACTGAAAAAACCTGGTTGTCCCCATTGTTCCGCACATTAGGAGAGAACGCTATGAATCCAGTAGTGAGTAGTTCTCGGTGGCGTGATTTAGTCAGTCCCCATACTGGCATTATCCGAGCAATGGAGAGAATCAGCAAGCCGTATACAGAGTGTGAACTGCCAGTTATTTGGCAGGCGGAATTAGGGTACTACCAAATCCGCAAACAGATAGAAAATTTACACTTTGGTGTCGGCAAGGGTATGACTGATGAGCAGGCGATGTTAGGTGCTATTGGTGAAGCTTTGGAACGCTATTGTGGGGGAATTGTTGACCGACGGCGAATAGTAGTGAGCAGCTTTGCAGAATTAGGCGATCGCTCTCTCCCTCCCCCAACATTTTACTCTTTTTCGGAACAACAATACTCTGACCCCAATTTTCCTTTTCCAAAATTTGATCCTACATTGCAGACTTCTTGGATTGCTGCCCAGGTACTTGGTACCAACGATGAAGTGTTTGTTCCTATGTCTTTAACTTATCTTGATTGGTGCGGGGAACAACCAGGGGATGATATTGTACCAGCAAGTTCTAATGGTATGGCTAGCGGCTCTTCTGTAGAGTTTGCGGCTTACGGTGGTTTGTGTGAGTTGATTGAGCGAGATGCTTTAATTGTGACTTGGTTAAATCGCTTACCTGCACCGCGCATAGATTTTCAACATCAGCCGGGAATATTAAGGGAAATTGCCCGGAATTATGCCAGATTTGACATTGAGTTAATCGCCTTCGATTTTACCACTGATATTAAAGTACCTGTAGTTGTGGCGATCGCTATTGATCATTCCGGTCAAGGGCCTGCCGTTGTCACTGGTCTGGGATGCCATCTAGATGCTCAAACAGCCCTTCGTAAAGCTATTTTTGAAATTTCTCAAGCCCGCCCCGGTGATCTCGAACGTATGGCTAATGGGGGTGGTGTTAATCTCCAGAAATATGAAGATATCCAAAATATGGATGATCACAGTGCTTTTTTCTACTCCTCAGCACAATTAGGAGAATGGGACTTTTTACTTCAACATGACCAATCACTTAAAGTTGAAGACTTACCCACCTACACATCTGACTCAGAACTAGAGAAATTACAAACAGTTGTCAGCAGATTAAAATCAGCAGGAATTGAATCATACTTAGTAGATATTACCACCCCTGACATTGCATCGGTAGGTTTTCACGTAGTACGGACTTTAGCCACTGAATTAGTACCGATTTATTTTGGAGTTGGACAAGAGCCATTAGGTAGTAAGCGTTTATTTGAAGTACCAGAACGCCTAGGTTACGGTCGTCGGACTGAAGCAGACTTGAATCCTTGCCCTCATCCGATTGCTTAATTGGGGATTGGGGATTGGGGACAAGGTAGACAAGGGGGACAAGGTAGACAAGGGGGACAAGGGAGATTTTTAACCCACGGACTAATTACGAATTACGTAGGCGTTAGCCTACTCTCCGAGAACGCTACGCGAACCCGTAGGGTATTACGAATTACGAATTACGAATTACGAATTACGAATTATAACGGAGTTGCTCAATGTACAAAGTTAATGAACCTCTGGAATTAACTCTTCTTTATCACTGGAACTCACCGCCGCCAACAGGTTATGTTAAGCAAGTTCCGGCTACTGAAATACGGTATATGCCGGAGGCTGGGGTGATTGAATTACCGGCAGTACCACAGGATAACTACCTCACCGATTTATTGAGACAACGCCATTCTGTGCGGGATTTTAAAGATACCGAGATGCCCTTGATTTCCCTGGGGCAGTTACTCGATGCTGCTTGTGGTATCAATGGGTTACGTAATATAGAAGGCCACATCTTTGAAGGGCGGAACTCTCCTTCTGCTGGTGGATTGTATCCGATTGAAATGTTTGTATCTATACAGAGAGTCACAGGATTATCTCCGGGATTATATCATTACGAACCCCGTGGACACGGATTGCATTGGGTGAATGAGTCAGTACCGAGTGACTTTGTAGAACCTCTATTGCAGCAGGATTATGTTGCCAATGCCAATGCCTTATTTATTATGACTGGGGTTTTTATGCGATCGCTCCATAAATATAGTACACGGGGCTACCGTTTTATCCTCTTAGAAGCTGGTCATCAAGCTCAAAATCTCTGCCTGATGGCTGTAGAATTAGGGCTTGGTAGTCTTTGTCTAGGCGGATTTCACGATGCAACTGTCAATAATATTTTAGGCATTGACGGTCAACGTCATGCAGCACTGTACTGTGTTGCCGTAGGAAGCGAAGGTAATTCGTAATTCGTAATTCGTAATTCGTAATACCCTACGGGTTCGCGTAGCGTTCTCGGAGAGTAGCAAGCTACGTAATTCCGCTACGCGGAAGCAAGCTACGTAATTCGTAAAGTCTACCTTGTCTACCTTGTCTCCCCCTGCCCCCTGCTCCCCTGCCCCCTGCCCCCTGTCCCCAGTCCCCACTCACTGCGGCAAAACTTGGATTAATTTGTAGTTTTGTATCGAGCCGATGATGCGGTGTTGTTTGGATATGCGAGAAGTTGGTTGTTTGTAAACCCAAGCGTAGCTATAGGGGGGTACTTGGGTGATAGTTTCTACTTTTTTGCCGTGAATGGGGGTATAAAACCTCAGTAGTACGGCATTTTTACCACCTAATTCTACAAAATATATCGGGTGGGTTTGTAAAATAGAGGCGATCGCGGGTTTTTGTAAAAAGGTTCTGTAAGCAGGGTTATAATCACTCAATAAACCAAAGCCACCTGCAACGGCTAAAGCTAACCAACAGGGTATTAACCAACCAGCTATCCAATAACGCGCGGTGACGAACTTCCAACCGAACTGGTAACGACTTATCCAGACTACAGGCAAAATTAACCAAGCCAAACCCAAAATTAAACCAATAGTTGCATATGTGCGTTCTTCCCAAGCAAAGGCAACGATCGAGGCGAGTATTAATAAAATACCTAATAACCCACAACCATAACTCAGAGTCCGGGGAATATTGCCTTTTTGTAATAGAGGTTTTCTCTTGACATATCCCAACTGGTAAATTCTCCCCAACCAATCTAAACCTACTGCTGCTAATAAGGCGATAAAGGGATAAAGGCTGAGGCTGTAGTGAGATAAACGGGTAGAGAAAATACTCAATTCTGTAAATAAAACAACCGGAAAACCAATGAGGAGCAGTTGATAGCGAGGTATAGGACGACGGATAATTAAAATTAATCCCAAGATGCTAAAAAATGACCAAGGAAAAGCATTTATGGGAATATTCCATAAATAAAATATTATGCCATTTCCAGGACGCTCCTCAGAACCTAACTGGACAACAAACCCAAATAAAGCTGCAAAACTATCATTCCCGTAGCGTTGCCAATTAAACCATAACCAAACTAATGTCGGAATAAAACCTACAACTAAACCAATGTATAGTAATGGGTTTAGTAAATGACGATGACGGCGATGGTGAACAATTAAATAGGGTAATAAAGCTACAGTTGGCAAAAAAATCATGAAGCTTCTCATTAAGAAGCCTAAGCTTAAACTTAACCCAGCAATAAAGCTCCAAATATATTTATATTTAGGCGATAATTCTGCTTGGAGAAAAGCATAAATAGCTGAAAGTATTAAAAAAACTGTTGGGATATCAGGAGTACCTAAGCGGCAGTATTGTAACCATAAAAAGGTCACACTTAAAATAGTCGCAGCTAGCCAGCCTAACTTTTTGGATAGCATAATTTTGCCAAGTTCGTATGTTAAGAACAGGCAAAAAACCCCAAATATCATGTTAGGTAGTCTGGTGCTAAATTCACTGATTCCCAATAGCTTATAGAATGTGCCAATTAACCAATATGCCCCAGGTGTTTTATGATGAGCATTACCCCAAGGTGCAATCCAGTCATCAGCATCAAACATCTGACGCGCTCTCCAGGCATACAGCCCTTCATCATGCGCCATGACGCTATTCTCCCCAGAACTGAATAGTAATAAGGGGATTGTCCAAACTAGTAAACTCACATAAGGGAGTGTTGCTGATAGGCTGATTTGCCGCCAAATTGGTTGTAACCAAGGTAGTTTATACAACATTGAATGCTGTGTAAATTTGTTTTACAGATTTAACTATTATTAAAATATGTTAAAGAAAGCTTGTCTAAAAGAATACCTGAATTTGCACAACTTTAGTCAAAAATTTTTCTAAACAGAGATTATGTTGCTTAAACCAGATCAAAGATTGAAATTAGATGACACCGATGATCAGCTATTTTATGCTTATCCCCGCTTTGTCACCCATGTTGATGAAGGTTTTATCCAGCAGTTAACAGATTTATATCGAGAAAAATTGCAACCCAACACTCGCATTTTAGATATGATGAGCAGTTGGGTATCTCATTTACCAGATGAAATGCAATTTGCCCATGTTGAAGGACACGGACTGAACGCGGAAGAATTAGCCAAAAATCCCCGCTTAAATCACTATTTTGTCCAAAATCTCAACGAAAATCCGGCTATACCACTACCAGATCAAGATTTTGACGCTGTAATTAATTGTGTTTCCGTACAATACCTACAATATCCAGAAGCTATCTTTAGTGAAGTTCACCGTATCCTGAAACCCGGTGGTGTGGCAATTTTCAGCTTTTCTAATCGGATGTTCTTCCAAAAAGCGATTCAAGCTTGGCGGGATGCTTCGGAAATAGGGCGAGTGGAATTAGTCAAACGCTATTTCGCTTCCGTACCAGGATTTACCACCCCAGAAATCATTGCTCGTCAATCTACACTACCCAATTTCTTACAGTGGTTGGGCGTACCTGGTGGAGATCCATTTTATGCTGCGATCGCGTATCGGCACAAGTGATTATAGGGGTGTAGGGGTGTAGGGGTGTAGGGGCAGGGGGTGTAGGGGCAGGGGGAGACAAGGTAGACAAGGTAGACAAGGTAGAAATATTTACCCCAATGCCCAATGCCCAATGCCCAATGCCCAATGCCCAATGCCCCATTCCCTCAATTCAATACTTATCAAAAAGTAAAGTTTCTGAGTGGAAACTGACGGCAGCGCAGATAATTGCCTCAAAGCTCAAGCATCAGGAGAACCTAGAGATGATTTTTTCCCGTTCACGTAGGGTTTTAGCTGCTGTGTTGCTGTCAGTTCTCTTACTGACTACAGCTTGTACTGCTAAAGCACCCAGCCGTTTTGATCAGGTGCAACAAGACAGTAGCCGTCAAAAAAGTGGCCAAGCGGTTGCTAAAAATGCAACTCAGGGCAGTAAATTAAACAAATTTTTCCCCACTGAGACAGATGGTTATCAGCGTGTATTTACCCAAGAGAAAAAAGGCTTTGCTGAGGCGAAATTGAAAAAAGACGGTAAAGACGTAGCAATGCTGTCTATTTCTGATACTACCAGCACGCCGGGCGCAGCCACGAAGTTCTCGAATAGTACGCAGGAAATTGGTGGTTATCCGGCGGTATTGGTGGGTAATACCCAAACTGCGGTTCTGGTGGGTAAATACCAGGTAAAAGTATTATCTCGTTCACCGTCATTTAAAGCTAGCGATCGCGCCGATTGGCTAGAAAAATTTAATTTGGATGGACTAGCAAAACTCAAATAGTTTGCAGCCGTGAAATTAAGCATAACAAACACTAAATCAGGAGATTTTTGTGAGCAAACCCATTTTTGAGTTAGTTGATGAATTACCAACTGGTGGCTTGACTATTTCGATGTTAAATGCTTTGGATTTTGTTGCTCCTGGTGAGTGGCAAAACACAGTTGGTTTTGTGAATACTATTAAGACTGTCACCGGTGAAACCGACGAAGATTTAATTCAACAAATTGGTGAACGGGCGATTTATCTTTATAATGATCGCTCTCAAGGATATCAAACAGCTTTGTGGCTCTATCAAACTGTGGATGGTACAGATAAAGCTCTCGGTGCAGCAGCTTTAGCCAATAAAGTTAGTGAGAAAATTCCCCTTTTGGGTTTTTTGAACTCAGTTACTCCCAAACCTGACAAAGCCCAAACTATTGATTTATCCCTCAAATTAGTGGCTGAATTAGTCGCTTTTTGCCAAATTAATGGCATACCTGGGGATAGTATTGGGGATTTTGTCGCATCTTTAGGCGAATACAGTGGAGAGTCTTTAATTCGCATGGTTGCATTAGTTTGCGTTGATGGTTTGATCCCCTTGGGGCCAGATTTCATTAGTAAAGCCTTATCTGGATTGAACCAAACCAATCCCCAGGAATTGGATCAAAACTCTACTTTCCAAAGTATTAAAGATGTAATTCCTGGTAATAATGCTGCTAGTAAACTCAATTTTATTGGCGAAAGTTTTGATTCAGTTAAAGGCTGGATGAATGGGATTGTAAATGCTAATAATTTAACTCCTCAAAAAGTTGTTGGCAACTTACAAAGTTTCATTCAATTCAGTGATGATAAGTTAGATTACCTTGCCGCATTTCTCGATGTAGCTACCAATTATTACGAACACACAGGTACTCAAACTCTGGCACGTCGTTTAATTGAGCGCGCTGTCGCAGAAATTTAACCGCATCGCCGTAATACCATTTCTCTAAATCCCGGCTACAGATAATTCTTCCTAACTTTTCACGGGATCTGGAAAACCCCTCTCCAAACCTCTCCCTGCAAGGAGAGAGGCTTTGATTCTTGCTCCCCTTCCCTTGTAGGGAAGGGGTTGGGGGTTAGGTTTCACGTTAACTTTTCCAAATAACGTGAAAACTCAGATAATTCTTCCCCTGCCCCCTGCTGTCTATGTGTAGCTTTATTTTGGAGAATTGGTATAAGTCCGTGGGGTGTAAAAATACTATTTCTGAAAGCAACTTAGTATAAAATGCTTATCAGGATTAAATCCGCATTTCTCACAAACAGTAGGGGCGGGTTCACCTATATCCTTGCTTTTAGATGATAATCCTAATAAACTTGCCCCTACTAACAATGCAGTTTTCCCTACACCCTACCCTACACCCCTTTTTTAACTCATCCACCATTCCATCAGCATCGCACGACATTGGAGACAAATCAGATTCTCCAGTAAATTATGCACACCGCTAGAGGTGGCCGGGTAACTTGCGCCAACAAACTCCGGCGCAACTATGGGAGTAGGTTGGAGATGAGCCACAAAGCCGTAAAGTCTCTGATTAGAAAAAGAACTGTTCACAGCCCAACCTTGGGTATTCAGGGGTATAATTTGGGCAATTGTTGGCAATTCTACCCCTAATTCTCTTTGTAAAATTCCTGGTACTGCTGCATCAGGGTTTTGTCCTGGGATGGCACGACCACCGGGAAAGTCTAAAGTCAGTTCTCCTACCCCTGGTCGATAGCTGGGAGGTGGTAAAATCAGGTAATTAGACTGAATTGGTATAATTACCACAGAGTCGGCTTTTTCAATGCGCCAGTATTCTAACATTTGACCTTGATGGTCTTGTAAGTGTTCACCAATCAAAGTCAGCCAATTTGAACGCAGTTCTAAAAACCGATCATGAGTCTTCCAGGCTGGTTGGGATAATTTTTTCATAGTAATTCTTAATTTGTAATAAGTCTCACTTTCTTAATTTTGAATTTTGTAGGCGCAAGCCTTCCCGCAGGGTATTTTGAATTTTGAATTGATATAGTGGAGACAATCAGAATAAATTCTCGTCAGAAACCCCACGGCTAAAGCCGGGGGCTTGAAAAAGCCCTAATCTGACCAGACTAAGTTCTTAACTGAACTACGTTAGAATGAAAAAAAGAATTTGGCTTGCTGTGTTGGTATTGGTAGCAATTGTAATTATCGGTGGTAGAGAAAGTACATTTTGGCTAGAAAATTCCTCTGTAGATATTGTGGAAACTAGGCCATTAATTACACCTCAACCACAACCAACCTCTGAGAAAGTTAATCAAGCTCCTCAAGTATCTGCTGATACATTATTAGGGCATATTCAAAAATTAAATTTTCAACGTTATACAGCAAAAGAGCGATCGCTAACTCGTAGTTATATTATCAATGAATTACAGAAATTAGGCTGGAAACCGCAATTACAAAAGTTTCCTGGGGGTGTGAATGTGTTTGCTGAACGTGAGGGAACTGACACCACAACCGGAGCAATTTTAGTGGCTGCCCATTATGATACAGTGGCTGAGTCTCCTGGCTCTGATGATAATGCTAGCGGTGTGGCGGTATTACTGGAATTAGCTAGAGTGTTTCATTCACTACCTACACCCCGGAATTTACAGTTAGCGTTTTTTGACTTAGAGGAAGCGGGACTATTGGGAAGTAAAGCCTTTGTGGCTCAAGAAAACCGTTTAAAAAACCTCCAGGGTGTGATTGTTATGGATATGGTAGGTTATGCTTGCTACACAAGTGGGTGTCAGCAATATCTCACCGGTTTACCTGTGACTCCACCCAGCGATAAAGGTGATTTTTTAGTAGCTATAGGTGATACGGAAAATTTACCATTACTGAAAGCTTTTCACGATTCTGGGAGCAAGACTTTACCAGATGTTCTCAAGTTACCAATTCCCCTCAAAGGTTTGCTCACCCCAGATACTCTGCGTAGTGATCACGCCCCATTTTGGTATCAAGGTATAGGTGCAGTTTTGGTGACAGATACAGCAAATCTGCGTACACCCCACTATCATCAACCTACTGATACACCTGAAAATATCGAGCGATCGTTTTTTATCGGCTCTGCACAAATTGTAGTTAATGCCACTAGTAATTTGTTAAATCAATCAATTACACTAAAATCCCCGCACTCAGGAAGTACGGGGAATATTTAATAATGAGGTTTTAACAGTGCTGGGTGTTGGGTAAACAGTTATCAGTGATCTATTTATCCCTGGCGAAACACCACACCAATTGGTGGAATGCGTTGGTGGCGGGTCTAAACCTACGCCGATACGCCTGATAACTGGTAACTGATAACTGATAACTGATTTAAGCTGACCAAGGTTCTCGGAAGTCTGCATACAGTGTCAAACCACCATCAATAAATAGGGTTTGTCCGGTGATGTATGCGGCTTCATCAGAAGCTAAAAAAGCTACGGCTGCGGCTATTTCTTGGGAAGTTCCTGCTCTACCCATCGGGATGTGACTTTCTACAACAGCTTTCTTTTCAGGGTCATTAACCCAATCTTCATTCATAGGGGTGATAGTTGCACCAGGCGCGATCGCATTTACACGAATATCTCGGTTTGCATACTCCAACGCTAGGGTTTTGGTCATGTTTTCCATGCCCCCTTTGCTAATAGAGTAGCTGACATACATCGGCCGGGGAATAATTTCATGCACACTGGAAATATTAATGATGTTTCCCGGTTGATTTTCTCCGAGGTAGTGTTTAATAGTTTCACGGGCGCACAGATAAGCACCTCGTAAATTTATCCCTATCACCCGGTCAAAGTCTGCGGTCTTGACTTCGTGGGATGGGCATTCAATTTGAATCCCGGCATTGTTGACTAGAATATCAAGACTGCCCAACTTATCAACTACAGTCTTAATCATGTTGACAATGTCTGATTCTTGAGAAACATCACCCTGTATCAGTACAGACTGAACACCACAATTTTCGACTTCTGTACAGGCTTTCTGCATTGCCATTTCTTCAGTGTTTTCCGCAGCTTCAGGACTTTTGTGGTAATTAATAGCAATATTACAACCTTCTTGAGCAAGACGAATAGCGATCGCCTGTCCGATACCCGAACTTGCACCTGTAATCAGAGCATTTTTACCTTTTAATCCTTTCATAGCATTTCCTGTATGTGTCGGTTTCCTATTGAGCCGTTGGCGGTAGCAGCACTTTGTCAATGATATGAATAACACCATTTTTAGCTTTAATATCAGGCTGTGTTACACGAGCATCATTAACTCTCACTTGACCTTGCTCAACTTGAATCTTTAGCGGTTTATTATCAAGAGTTGTTAGCTCTTGTGACCGAAGTTGATCAGCAGTCAGATTCCCTGGAACAACGTGATAAGTTAAAACTTGTCTGAGAAGTTCACGGTTTTCTGGCTTTAATAGTCGCTGTCTCGTCTCTTCTGGAACTGCGGCAAAAGCCTCGTCTGAAGGGGCAAATAAGGTATAAGGCCCTGCACCAGCTAATTGATCTCTTAAACCTGCTTGGTCAATTAGACTAGCCAACGTTTTTAATGAGGGATTAGCCTGTACAACCTCTGGAATATTCTCATTCGCTGTGGCATCAGGGGTGACATCAGCAACTGGGGGTGCAGTCACAACAGGAGTGGAGTCTACTTGAGCCGTATCATTGGGCGCGCAAGCTGCAAAAGCTGGTAGTAACAGAAGACTTGCGGTAAAGGTAGCCAACTTTTTCATAGTTGTAGTACAAGTTTGAGGCTTGATATTCTTGACCATGATTATTAAGAAAGCCAAATGTTGGTTTAAAGCAAATGTGAACAGAATATGACAGTGGCTTTGTTAAAGTTCAAAATTGTTTTAAACTCAACAAATTGAGTTAGCACACTAATAAATAACATCTTGCATCTGACAAAAAACTCCATCCCCTTGTGGGTGGAGTTTGTGGAAATGAAGTTAAACACATATGACAGATGTCAAGTCGCTACGCTCCAATTCAAAATTCAAAATTCAAAATTCAAAATTAAATACCCCACGGATAAATCAAGGGGCTTGAAGTAATGCTGTTTCACTTTTTTTCTTCTCCATAAATAAATTTAGGAGCTTGTATACTGTTTTCTTTGGTCAACAGTACCCAAGTTGAATTTATTTATTAGGTAAGTGGTGCAATGAGTCCCAACAGAATAGAATTAATGATTGCCAAGGCAAATGAGCCAATTAAAGCACTCCAAAAGCCGTACCTTAATCTAAATCCAGGAACTAGAGCGGCTGATAAACCGAAGATAATTGAATTGAGAATTAAGAAAAATAAGCCTAAAGTCAGAATAATCAATGGTAAAGTGAATAATGTTAAAACCGGGAGTAAAAGAGCATTCAAAATCCCAAAAACTGCGGCAGTAATTAATGCTTTACCAAAACTGTCTATTTCTACTCCTATCGGTAGCTTAGAAATAATCAAAAAGCTGATGGCCGTTACCAACCAAGTAATTATCAGCCCAACCATAAGACATACTCCTCATTACTGAAATTTCGATTTAAGTGTATTTACGTCTGATGTGAATTAGAATCTAGTGAATCTTTAGATATTTTTAGGCGCAGGTTCACCCAGGGAAAGCGGTTCAGTTCGCAATGACATACCATAACTAATTTAGCAGACATGATTTAACAGTCTGCCAGGTAATAACATCTTGAATTAATAATATTATCCAATTAACTCAGCCACCCTGATGGCAGAGGTGATTGCTCCTTCATGCAATCCATCTCCAAGGTAAGCTCCTGCATGATAGGTATTGTTCTCACCATTGGTGTTAATAACTTCATTCCTATACCTGAAGGATTCGACAGTATATAAAGGAGTATGATGTTCTTGAATATGAAGGATCTTGTCTTGAGCTATCAGATCATCTAAATTAAAAGCCAGACTATATTGAACAGACGATGATACTCCACAGAGTCGATTTAGATAGGCATTATATCCCCATCCCTTATTTGTGTGGAAGAAATCAAATTCTGAAGATTGTTTAATACCCTGCTGTTTATACATAGAAATATCTGTATGTATCACAGTCTTGACTTGATTTTTCTCCCATCTAGAAAATCGTTTAATTTCTTGATTAGTTGGTGTAGATAATAACTTGATCACCTGATCTGGTGGTGTTGCAAAAACCACTTTATCAAATTGATATCTTACCCCATCAGACAGTAAAATTGTAACAGAGTCAGGTTGTCTACAAATTTCTGCAACCTCTACGTTAAGATAAATTTCACCTTGGAAGCGTTCTAGAATTTTTTCAATATAAGAATAAACTCCTCCTTTAATTCTTACCCAATTAACAAATATATAATCTCTTAACACAGGAATACTCATTTCTCCTGGAAAGTTATCAATTAGGTCAAATGCCATTGAATAACTATACATCGTCAATAATTTTAACCAGTCATTACGGATACACTGACTGTTTAAGAATTGACACATTGACTGATTATATAACTGCTGTATTTGAGTAAAGTATGTTTTTAATAAAAGTCCAGCAGAACTTGCATAGAGAGTATTAAGTTTCAGATATTCAATAAAACGCCGAATCCCTGTAAAATTGTGCTGAATTGCCACCGATGAAAGAAGATGATGCCCATCTGGTAAAAACAATGCTGAACCAATATCAACAGGTTCTAATTCTACTGACAATTCTTGCATTAATTTGAGAAAATTATGAAACTTAATAGGAAACTCAAGTACACCACTTTCTAAAATATGTTCACAATCCGAATGATTTGGTTTAACATTTTTATTTACTGTGCGAATATGTCCACCTAAAATATGTTGTTTCTCAAAAATTGTCACATCATGCCCATTTTTATCAAGCAGGTATGCCGTTACTATACCGCTTGCTCCGCCTCCAATAATTGCGATTTTCATATTTCACTACCAATCTCATAGAATGGTTTCACAAATATTTTTCAGGGCTTTGATAAAATTACATCTCCCGATAATCTTTGATAGAGTAATGCGCCAGTCCAAAATGTAGGCGCAAAGCCTGGATATCCAGAGGAAGCATTACAAAAATAAAAGTTTTTTAAAGATGTTTCGTGATTTAATCTGCCAATACCCATGTTTTGAGGTGTGAGATTAGAACCGTAAGAATTTCCTTGAGGACACCAACAAAATCTTTCATTAGTCGTAGGGCTACCAGTTATTTTAAAAACAAGATATTTTCTGAAGTCAGGAATATAATTCTTTTCTACTACATCTAGAATTGAATTTAATATCTCTGATTTTTTTTGCCTGTAAGCTTTTTTATTAGTTTTTTGTAAATTTTGAAAATAATCATAATTAGCAACTGTCAAAAACTCAATAATTTGACATCCTTCGGGACAGTCACGTTGATGATTTGTCATTAAAGTAGGTGTAGTAATGGCAAAGCTAGGATTAGAAAAATCATGCCTTTCATACATTTGATAGAATGCTTCATTTAAATTCTGATGACCAGTATGAAAAGTATTCCATTTACCAAATCCGTAATCGCGCAAATCAATATCTTTGACGACACAGTAAGCCATATAGTTAGAAGGAGAATATTCGTAGTTGAGCTTTTTACGGAGCTTAGTTGAGAAGTTTTCTAGTCCTATCATTTGTGCAGCTTTTTGAGGATCTATATTGCAGATGATAGTTTCACCAGTGAATTGATATTTTTGATGATTAATTTTATTAGTTGCTTTAACTCCAGTGATAGTTTTTTTATTGAGGATAAAATCAGTAATTTCTAAATTTAGGAGAACTTCGCCGCCATTGCTTTCAATCACATCAACTAAAGAATTAATTACATCTTCAAAATGCTGTGTAGGGTAAAAAGCCCCTTTTTGGTAACTAGTAAATAAAATTACCCAGGCATAAAAAGAAAGTTGATCAGGAGGTAATAAAAAATCAGGCCATTGCAGTGCTAAAAGTGTTTGTGCTGCTTGAGGTAATTGGAATTTATTAAAAACATCTTGAAGTGTGCTTTTTAAATATATAGCGGCAGATGATACTTCAGAAATATGTTGGAATAATTCACTAGGAATTATGGGCGGCGATAATATCTTTAATCCTTTACTAGTCTTGTTAACTTCCAGGATAAATTTACGAATTTGCTGAGAATGTTGGGGAAAAAGATGGGATAGCCGCCTGATTAACTCTGGGGATTCTGAAGGAATATTTAGTGAGTAACCTGGCATTCTCATGTGATCAAAACCATCAGGTTCATATCGTTCAAAGGTTACTTGTTGATCTAATTGCAATTTCTTCAGAACTCGATTGACAGTCTGTCCTTCTCCACAATCCCACACATAATGCAGTTGGGCATTAAATTTGTATTTTTTTGCCATTGTAAAAGTATGGCCAAAACCTCCGGGATGCTCATGAGCTTCTAATATTTGCACTTTTTTACCAGATTTGGCCATCAAAGATCCAAAAACTAATGCTGATAACCCACTACCTACAATCAGGTAATCTGTTTTCATGGTTTCTGCAATTAATCAGTATGTAAGTTAAATGTGCATTAGCTGAATATGGTTTTCATGAATCTTGAGAAGGATTTAATTTAAGACTAAATTCCTGACTACGAACTGTATTAAAATCTATAAGTTTGAGATAAAATTTGCAGAATCAGCTTAAGTGGAACTTTAACCCAATCTGGGCGATGATTTAATTCAGAACCTAGTGCCTCGATCGCTTTTTCTAAAAGATAGGCAAAAAGTAGTATTTGTATTTCTTTTGTAGTCTTGGGTAAAAAGTTATCTTGACTAGCAGTGTCGAGATAAGAATTTAAGAAAGCGGTACTTACCCAGGTATACCAAAACTCTACCCAGTGTTCTATCAAGGCGAGATTTTCCGGGAGGAGCATCCCAGATTCTAGTTGATGGCGAAGGGCATAGTTAACAGCGTAGTTGAATGATAATAACATTCCTGCTGTATCTTGTAGGGGCGATCGCTTTATGCGCCTTTCGCTCAAACTCCGCGCTGCTTTACCTTCAAAATGGGTGATAATAAAGTCTTTTCCAGTATACAGAACTTGATCTAGATGGTAATTGCCATGATATCGAGTCCGCAAAGCCGTAATTTTTTCTCTGACAACTAACTGAAAACTTGCTAAAATCTCCTCTTGGCTATTGAGGACTTCTCTGGCTAATGCTTGGGTGTCTGTTGGTAAGTCATTGATTTTTTCCCTTAACAGCCGCAAGACTCGCCCGGTTAAGTTACGAGCATTTTGATAGATTGATCGCTGATAAAATGATGAAAAAGGTTCTGGGGCAAAGTCGGGATGATCACTATCTCCAGCCAAAGCTAAATGAAGTTCTGCTGTAGACTTACCCAATAGTTGCACGCTGGGCAAGTAAGAATTGATAGTAGAGATTGCTAATTGGGGAATCTCCCTTCTGTGTAAATCTAACAAAGAACCTGTGGGCAGAGATACCTGTGTAATAGTAGCTTGTTCCGTCGCTACGAGATCAAAGTAATGTTCTAGGCTATCAAGGGTGTATTCCCAAGCACTTTGGGCATCTAAGATTAATTCTTCCAAGATACCTAAAGTCATCGGGAGAGATGGGCTATAACCTACCTTGTGCTGGTGGCGGTACTCCAAAGCTCCAGCAATAGAAACAACGTGTTGTAAGTGTTTTCGCTCACCGAGGAAACGCCGGATTTCTAAATCAGGGTGTATACCTGCCTCGACTTGACGAAAGAGTTTTAATAAAAGGCGATCGCCATACAATATATAAGTATTGCTGCGGTCTTCTCTATTAATCAAAATCGGTTCACGATTGCTAACCTCTGGGCGCAAGGTACTAAATAAATCCGTAGTAGTCGCAGATAATTCGCCTGTGATTCCTTGATAGATGCGATGCTGAGAAATTCCCTCTAGGAGTGAGCTGAGAAAGTGTTTATCTGCTAAGGCATCAAATAAAACCCCAACATCAGTAGTTTTAGCTGATATCTGCAACCGCGCCATAACAGCTTGAGGCATTTCTGTTAACAGGTGCATTGCTTGTTCGCCTTCTGCATAGGCGAGAAACAATAGATAAGTTTCTGGGTGGGCTTGATGATAATCTACCTGTAACCAGACAATTTGAGCTAATTTGTCATTGTAGGGTAGACAAATCGCCTCGGTGATTTGCACTGATTGCACCGTCTGGGTTTTACCACCAAACCAATCACAGGTGTAGAGATAATCCCGCAGTGTAGATTCTAAAATTTCTTTGACTTCCCGTTGAGAAGTGACATTTTGCCACCTATCCGCTACAACTAATGTTGGTAACTCCCCTTGGGGTTTAGGTGGTTGGGTTAAACTAAGCTTGGGTTGCAGGGTAAACCAGTAAACTCCGTAGGGGCTGAGGCTGAGGAAATAGGGTAATTCGCCAATTTTAGGAAATTCGGTATAACCAAAAATTTCCACGGGTAATAGCCCATTATAGGCGGAGAGGTCGAGAGCTACTGTTTGCACGTAGTGGGATAAATTGGCGACAATGAGGATATGTTGCTCTAATGTGCTGCGGATAAAGGCGAAAACCTTCCGGTTACTAGAGTGGAGTAATTCTAAGTCTCCTTTCCCCAAAGCTGGAAACCGTTTGCGAGTAGCTAGTAACCGCTTCATCCAATACCAGAGGGAATTAGGGTTAGCGCGTTGGGCTTCCACGTTCACCGCTTCATAGTGGTATTCTGAGTCAACAATGACAGGTAAATACAAGCGTTGGGGGTTGGCGCGACTAAAACCGGCGTTACGGTCAGAACTCCACTGCATGGGAGTACGTACACCATTGCGATCGCCTAAATAAACATTATCCCCCATACCGATTTCATCGCCGTAATAAATTACCGGCGTTCCTGGCAGAGATAACAGTAAACTATTAAGTAACTCAATTTGGCGACGGTCATTCCCCAAAAGCGGCGATAAACGGCGACGAATGCCTAAATTTAACCGCATTACCGGGTCTTGGGCATAAACCCGATACATAAAATCTCGGTCTTCATCTGTCACCATTTCTAAGGTGAGTTCGTCATGGTTGCGGAGGAATAACGCCCACTGACAATTATCAGGAATTGGTGGAGTTTGCTGGAGAATATCCACAATGGGGAAATTATCTTCCATCCGCAGGGCGATAAATAGGCGCGGCATCAGGGGAAAATGAAAATTCATGTGACACTCATCCCCCGCACCAAAATACTGGCCAGCATCTTCCGGCCATTGATTCGCCTCAGCTAATAACATCCGATTAGGGAATTTCGCATCAATATGCGATCGCAATTCTCGCAAAAAAGCATGGGTTTCTGGTAAATTTTCACAGTTTGTTCCTTCCCTTTCATATAAATAAGGGACTGCATCCATACGTAAACCATCTACACCCATCTCTAACCAAAAATCCACCGCATCAAACACCGCCTTCCGCACGAGGGGATTATCATAATTTAAATCCGGCTGATGAGAGTAAAAACGATGCCAGTAATAAGCCTTAGCCACTGCATCCCAAGCCCAATTAGATGTCTCAAAATCTTGGAAAATAATTCTAGCTTCTGGATATTTTTCCGGGGTATCACTCCAAACATAAAAATCTCGTTCTGGACTACCTTTTGGTGCGCGACGCGATCTTTGAAACCAAGGATGTTGATCGGATGTATGGTTAATAATTAACTCAATAATCACCCGAATCCCCCTTTGATGGGCAGCAGTTAAAAAAGTTTGAAAATCTGCCAATGTGCCGTAAATAGGGTTGACATTGGTATAATCAGCAATATCATAACCATCATCTTTCAACGGTGAAGGAAAAAAAGGTAGTAACCAGATAGCAGTAATACCTAAATCTTGTAGATAATCTAATTTTCCTGTTAATCCCGGAAAGTCACCAATCCCATCATTATTACTGTCAGCAAATGTACGAACCGCTACCTCGTAAATTATGGCGGTTTTAAACCATAAGCGATCGTTTTTTAAAAGATTATGGGGCATTTTAAATAATTTTAATCAGTTATTTAATTGAAAAATCAATTGATATAATCAAGCTAGCTGAGAACTTATCCTTATTCATCTAACACAGGGATGGTTAGTAGTAATGACTTTAGTCCTTATTGTAGGACTGAAGTCCTTACTACAAACTCAATAAAAATCATTAAGTTTTCTAAATTCTACATTAAATAATTAACAGCAACCTCTACTTTTTAACCCAAGAAATTCATAAAAAACCTGTAGGGTGAGTCAGTGGGATAGAACCTAACTATATTCAGAATTTATTGATGCTGACGCACCCTACACAACCATCAATTGCAGATAATCTATTTTTTAGTGTTACCTTAAAATACATAAAAAATCGATTTAACTGTGAACAGCAAATAGTTATCACTCACTTGATAACTGATAACTGATTTAAGTTACATCCACAGGTAGAGAATGAAAGAGGTGAATTACTCATAGCCTATATATAAGCAAACCAAATGTATATACGAGGTGAGTTATGGCAGTCTCTGCGGTAGATATTGCAAAACATCTCAGTGGCATAGATTTTCCTGCAAACAAACAAGATTTAATCAGCCATGCCAGAGATAAAAACGCTAAACAGGAAATCATCGATACTCTGCAAAAAATGCCAGAGCGAGAATACGGTAACATGGCAGACGTAGAAAAAGGATTTGGTGAAGTTAAATAATTCTTGAATTTGGTGTTCTTATCTTTCTAGTTAACTAATTAATAATTAGTAATTCTTGAATTTAGGGAACACCAGAAAATAAATTATCCCAAATTCACAGCCTAGTAGGGTGCGTCAGTGTAATTAAACCTAACTATACTCAGAAGTTATTCATCCTGACGCACCTTAAATTTTGGATATTTTTTAATTAACAGGACTTACGCAAGCGTCACCATTGATGGTTGGTGCGTGACGCTATAAGTCTTATTACGAAGTTCAAATACTTTCGCAGCGTCACACACCCTACTTAATTAATTACGAATTACGAATTACGAATTACGAATTACTACTTGTCCGTCTACATCTGATGATAATTTTTCTCCTAGCCACTGTACGGGGAAACTGTAGCCTACTTGAGTAATAAATTTATCTAGTTCCCCTAAACTTAATGCCCCTGGGAGTGGATAACGGGCTTTGATCATTCGCTGAAGTTCAGTATTATATTGAATTAGGGCGGGGAAGTTTCTGGGGAAATCTTCGACTATGCCGACAAAATCGCCGTGTTTACGTGCATAGTTAAATACCTCCCGCCATTGTTCGATAGTGGGCAAACCAGGAGCATCTACACCGTGGGAGAAAAGTATCATATAAATTTCATCATAGGGGTCAGTCTCCTTGAGGTATTGCTGAATCCAATCTAGAGAAGGCTGCATATTGAACTTCATCCAAAATGGTACAGAACCAGTACGTAAAGACCACATCGGTTCTAAGAGGATGAAGGATTCCACAAACAAGCGGTTAGCCATAATCCCGCGTTTTTTATACCACCAGCGATATAATTCGGCGACAAAGGGGCTGAGGTGTTCTGGTTCTTTAAAAATTATCCGCCGGATATGATAACCATGTTGGTGAGCAAAATTCTCTACATCTTGCCGCAAGCTAGGCTCAAAACCCCACTCAGCTTCGGGACTATCGCCATCGGGTGGGGGTGCTTCCCAGCGTTGGTGAGGGGAATTGTAGCGTTGTAGATATTCGGTGACACGTTGACTACCATAGAGAAATTCTTCTGGGGTTGCACCACCTAACGCCCCAAATTGGAAAAAATGGCGATCGCTTACTTGAGTTGTCTTCCAAGTTCGCTCACACTCTACCAAGAAAATTGTACCGCCTCTAGGTAAGGAATTTCTCAAAAAACGTTGATAAGTTTCCCCCAAAGTCCGACGCTTCACCCGAAAATAAGTCATCCCCCGCAAAGTCAAGCGGTCTTGATTGGGGTCATACATATGATGTAGTTGTAAATCGGGGTTGGCATCAAGTAGAGGTTGGGCTTTTTCTCTACCCCACTCCATCGCCTTTTTTGGTTCATCGGGATGTAATTCTGGGTGAAGAACAGGAATTAAATAAGTTTGAGGTAGCCAAGGCATTCCCAACGCTGCACACAAATGCACCAACGCCCCACTAGCCGAACCAATAGCCACGGCTGGATATTCGTGTTGGGGGTACTGATTTACCATCCATTGGGAGACTATCTCACTGTTAACATCTCCCAATCTTTCAGCCGGAATCGCTTCCCCAGCACTACCGGCTGTATAGATAAACTCCTTTGCCTGTCGGGGTAACTTATTAATTAAAATAGCGATGGGTTCGATAGCAGATGGCATTGTACCCATCCCCGGAAAATCTTCCCCCCGCAAATAAGCAGAAGTTGCCCGTAGCATAGCTGAGGCTGAATCAAAACCAGCAATGTAAGGCGGGGCTATTCGCAATTGTGCCAACCAAGAAGCCAAAATTCCTTTATATAAGGGTGTTTGCATAAAATTTTTGCTGTGTATTAGTTGTATTGGGCATAGGGCATTGGGGTAAATATTTTTCCCTTGTCTACCTTGTCCCCCTTGTCCCCCTTGTCTCCCTCTGCTCCCCTGCACCCTGCCCCCCTGCCCCCCCTGCCTCCCCTGTCCTCACTCCCCCAATAAAACAACGGGTAACGCGGGCTAACTCCAGAGGTCTGCTGTAATTGAGGGTATGCCCACCACCGGGAATTACAGCCAGTCGGGCATCGGGTAACAGATGCACCACTTCCTCCGCCCATTGCTGGGAGACAACAGGGTCTTCTTGACCACGCACAACTAATGTGGGTACGTGGACGTAGGGGAGTTTTTCTTCAATACGGTCTGCAAAGGCGATTTGAACGGTACGCACAATGCGCGATAAGCCGGCTTGCCAATAATCGTAAGCCTGGCGGGGTGCTTGGGATGGGTCTTCTAGGGGGGCGTTGAGGAAGAAACGCCATAACTGCTGGGGTAAGGTGCGGGTGTGTGGGTCAATAGTTGGCCCTTGTAAGATAGCTCGTTGTAGGCGATCGCTATGACGGAGGGCAAATTCAACTATAATTTGACAACCGAAGGAGTTACCTAGCATGGTTGCTTGGTCGATTTTCATTGCATCCATCCACTGACAGAGGATATCTGCTAATTCTGGTAGTTCTAAGGTGTGTTTTGGTTTGTCACTTTCCCCGTAACCTGGTAAGTCTGGTGCATAAACGTTGTAATCAGGTGCTAGTAATTCGCCAACGGGAATCATGTTACTGCTGGAAACTACTAGCCCATGTACTAAAATTACTACGGGGGTTTTTGGTTTGAGTGATGATACCCGCGCGTGCATCCATAAATCATTGACGATGGTGTATTGACTCTCTAATTTACCCTTTGGTAATTTCATGTTGATTTTTTTCACGCAGAGACGCGGAGACGCGGAGAGAGGAGTATGAGAGGTTTTGTAACTCCTCTCGCTTTTAAGACATTGGTAAGCCAATTTTCTGGGCTGCGTCTTTTGCCATATCCCAAATATCTTGTCTCATCCCATCTTGAACTAACCAATTACCACTGACACCTGTATAATCTTGCATGGCCTCGAAGACGTTGCCGTCGGTGTGGGGGGCTGGTTTGTAATCTTGGAAGTGGTCTTTATCTACTTGGTTTGCCATTACACGTTCAAATACGTCGGGGGCTAAGGTTTTCTGTAAAAGTGCTAAGTAGACTGCTTGACCCACAACGATTTCTCTCTGTGGTCTTTCTACTAAGCCCACAATTGCCTCCGCAACTTGTCTAGCAGGATAGACGGGTGTCATGGCTTTGGTTTGGCGACCTGTGTAATTGGCTGCGTGTTGAAATATGGGTGTATCAATTGAACCGGGTAAGACGGTGCAGACGTGAATATCAGGGGCATGGTCTAAATATAATTCCATGCGTAGGGAGTCGGAGAGTCCACGAATTGCATACTTACTGATTGTGTAGGGAATTGTGTATGGTTGTCCCGTTACGCCAACCACTGAGGAAACGTTAATTAAGTTGCCGTTACCTTGTTCCCGAAACAGGGCTAGGGCAGCACGCGCACCGTGAATATAACCAAATAAATTAGTTTCAATTACTCGCCGGAAGGCTTCCATCGGTGCATTGTCAAACCTTGCAAACAAGCTGACGGCGGCATTGTTCACCCACACATCCAACCGCCCAAAGGATTCAATGGCGCGCCGGGCTAAAGCTTGCACATCTGATTCAAATGTTACATCTGTTCGCACCGCTACAGCCCTTCCCCCTAGCTGTTCACACTCTTGGGCTACTTCCTTTAAAGCACCTTCCCGTCTTGCTGCTAGGAGTAATGTTGCCCGTTGTTTAGCAAACTCCAATGCTGTAGCCCGTCCGATGCCGCTTGATGCACCTGTAATAACTATGACTGAACTGTGTATTGGTCGTGGCATATTCTTTTCTCCTTGCGCTGATTTTGACTCTATTTGATGATTGATATCTTTTAAACTGGATTTTTTGAGTGGTTTGCTATTATTTCTATTGCCCAAACATAGGTTTTAATTTTTGATGATTTATTACTTTTTTATTACTGTCTTGAGATAGAAGTTTCGTCAATGTTGTAATTGCAGCCAAAATACATTTTTTGATCAGTGAATA
This sequence comes from Aliinostoc maniaoense, assembly GCF_058172895.1. NCBI lineage: Bacteria > Bacillati > Cyanobacteriota > Cyanophyceae > Nostocales > Nodulariaceae > Aliinostoc > Aliinostoc maniaoense. Next base: position 3,063,762 of record NZ_CP187952.1, read on the forward strand.
CTAGAACATAGGAAGATTTGCCAATTAAAACCGACTCAAATAATAGGTGCTAAATTGCGGCTTGATTTGCAAGAAATCCACATTTTTAAGATTTATATTGCGCTAATATTGTCCATGCAAGCTTATGTTATTAATTGCTATCTCTAATTTGTAATTGAAAAGTTTTTTATTTTATATCCGTGAAAAATATATATTTTGTTTGTAAGAATTGCAGTGTCAATTATTACAATTGTTTTTAATTGGTGATGAGTTGTGAGCGCATTAATACTATATATTTGTCTTACTTATGATGGACGTAATATCATCCTTGCCTACATATATTCAAATTAAAATTACGCACTCTACTAACTGCGGCTAAGGAAAATTAGCACTAATGAACAGGAATTAATATGAAAATAGGGGCTAATTATTTAGGTGATGGCTATTGTGAATTTACAGTCTGGTGTCCGTATTTAAAAAATGTTGCTTTAGAAATTGTGTCACCACAAAAACTTGTCATACCAATGCAACAGCAAGGACATTATTGGCACATTACGGCTACTAATATTGAGCCAGGAACATTATATTTTTATCAATTAAATGGCTGTGAATCTAGACCTGACCCAGCATCAAATTTTCAACCCTATGGTGTACATGAAGCTTCACAAGTAATCGACCATAGTTTTAACTGGAATGACGCTAATTGGTCTGGTATTCCTTTAACAGCCATGATTATCTATGAAATTCATGTTGGGACTTTTACGCCAGAAGGTACATTAGAAGCGATAATTCCCCGACTGCAAGATTTAAAAGATTTAGGTATAAATGCAATTGAATTAATGCCAATAGCGCAATTTCCAGGAAGACGTAATTGGGGTTATGACGGAGTTTATCCCTTTGCGGTGCAAAATTCCTATGGTAGTCCTAAAAAATTAAAGCTATTAGTTGAAGCCTGCCATCAACAGGGAATTGCAGTCATTTTAGATGTAGTTTATAACCATTTTGGCCCGGAAGGTAATTACATGAGCCACTTCGGGTCTTATTTTACTCAAACCTATCGTACTCCTTGGGGAAGTGCCATTAATTTTGATGATGCTGATAGCTATGATGTACGGCAGTTTTTTATCCAAAATGCGCTTTATTGGTTGCAAGAATATCATATTGATGGACTGCGGTTAGATGCTATTCATGCTATCTATGATTTGGGGGCTAAACATTGTTTGGCAGAACTTGCAGAAAATGTTGGTGTATTTTCTCAAACCCAAGGAAGGAAAGTTTATCTAATTGCTGAAAGTGATTTAAATGACCCTAAAGTAATTCGTCCTGTAGAGTTGGGTGGCTATGGAATTGATGCCCAATGGAGTGATGATTTTCATCATTCATTATATACATTATTGACAGGCGATCGCACTGGCTACTATGCTGATTTTGGCAAGTGCAAACATTTAGTTAAAGCCTATAAAGATAGTTTTGTTTATGACTGGAAATATTCCCATTTTCGTCAACGATTTCACGGCAATTCAGCTAGCGATCGCCCACCACATCAGTTTATAGTTTCCAATCAAAATCATGACCAAATAGGTAATAGAATTTTCGGTGAAAGATTATCTAAATTAGTATGCTTTGAATCTTTAAAATTAGCTGCTGGTGCTGTTATCTTATCTCCTTATATTCCTCTGTTATTCATGGGTGAGGAATATGGCGAAGAAGCACCTTTTATGTATTTTGTCAGTCACTCTGACCTGGATTTAATTCAAGCTGTCAGGGAAGGACGTAAGCGAGAATTTGCTGAGTTTCATGCTGTAGGTGAACCACCTGATCCAGAATCACTAGAAACGTTTTCAACGTGTAAATTAAACTGGGAAAAACGTCAAGAAAGCCAGCATAAAGTTCTTTATAATTTTTACAAGAAATTAATTCAAATACGTCAGCAAAATTTGGATTTAATTACAGGCGATCGCCAAAATTTAGCAGCAGGTTGTATAGAAGATAAAAAGTTTGTTTGGTGGTTAAGACATAACAAAGTTCATGAAATAATTTGCTTGATGAATTTCCATAAGAACGACATTAATATCCCTAATAATTTTATTGACAATCAACACCAAAAAATTTTAGATTCTGCTGACAATATCTGGTTGGGATGTGGTTCTAATTTACCATTAGTAATTAATTCAAAGCCAGAATTAACTTTACGTGGTCAAAGCCTGGTAGTCTACGAAAAAATTAACTAAAGTTTGAATTTATGCGTATCCCTATAGCTACTTACCGCATACAATTTAATTCTCAATTCCCCTTTAAAGCAGCTAAAGAAGTCATCAACTATTTAGCAGAATTGGGAATATCTGATATTTACGCTTCACCGATTTTTAAAGCTAAAATAGGTAGCACACATGGCTATGATATTGTTGACCCCAATCAATTAAATCCCGAATTAGGCACTCAAGAAGATTTTTTAGCATTAATTGCAGAATTACAACAGCACCAAATGGGTTGGTTACAGGATATTGTCCCCAACCACATGGCTTATGATAGTCAAAATCAATATCTGATGGATGTTTTAGAAAAAGGTACAAATTCCATCTATGCTAACTATTTTGATATTGCTTGGAATGCTTCTACAGGTAATCTTTTTGGCAATAATCAACAGCCGATTTTAACTCCTCTACTCGGTAAGTTTTATGGAGAATCTTTAGAGAATGGCGAGATTCAACTAAAATACGACCAAACGGGATTAACTGTTAATTATTATAATTTGAGTTTGCCAGTTAACCTAGAATCTTATGCTACTTTCTTGAGTCAAAACTTAAAGGAGTTAGCTAAGAATTTAGGCAGAAAACATCCCATATTTGTCAGGCTTTTGGGTATATTGTATATGGTTAAGCATATACCTCATGATGCAACCCCCACGGAAAGACAAGACCAAATAGATTTTGTGAAAGGACTGTTGTGGGAACTTTATGTAGACTATCCTGAAATCAAGACATTTATTGATGAGAATATTCACTTATTTAATGGTGAAGTCGGTAAAGCAGAAAGTTTTAATCTTTTAGACAGTTTGCTTTCTGAACAGTTTTTTAGGCTGTCATTTTGGAAAGTGGGTGCAGAGGAAATTAATTACCGCAGATTTTTTACCATCAATGAGTTGATATCTCTAAAAATAGAGGATGAAAAAGTATTTAAAAATACTCATCATTTAATTTTTAAGTTAGCTAAACAAGGTCTATTTACTGGGTTAAGAGTTGACCATATAGATGGATTATATGACCCCAGACAGTATTTACAAAGATTGCAAGAAAAAACAGGGAATATATATCTATGTGTTGAAAAAATATTGCAATCAGGAGAAAAGTTACCTGATGATTGGCAAATTCAAGGGACTACAGGCTATGATTTCTTAAATTATGTCAATGGTATTTTCTGTCAAACCAAAAATCAAGATGCTTTTACTCAAACTTACTATCAAAATACAGGATGGAGAACTCCCTATGAGCAAGTTGTCACCGATAAAAAACATTTAATGATTGAAAGAAACTTAGCTGGAGACATTGATAATTTAACTTATCTGTTGAAGAAAATAGCTAGCAAACATCGTTATGGTAATGATTTTACTATTAATGGCTTAAAAAGAGCGATCGCAGAAATTCTTTCTCGTTTTCCTATCTATCGCACTTATATTAATCAAGATGGTTTAACAGCAGCAGATAGTCCATATATTCAAGAAGTAATTCAACAGGCAAAATCCCATATTCCCTTACTACACCATGAATTAAGTTTTATTGAAAAATTACTTTTATTAGAACATGAAGATTCTCTCACACCAGAAGAACAAGACCAACGCCTTTATTTTGTTATGCGGTTGCAACAATACACAGGCCCATTGATGGCTAAAGGTGTAGAAGATACTGCTTTATATGTTTATAACCGTTTTATTTCTTTAAATGAAGTTGGCGGAAATCCTGATTGTTTTGGGATTAATATTCATGATTTTCATGATTTTAATCAACAACGACAAGCTCGTTGGCAGCATACCATGAATACTACTTCTACCCATGATACCAAGCGGGGTGAAGATATTAGAGCTAGACTAAATATTTTATCAGAAATACCTGAAGAATGGCAAACACAAGTAAATAAATTCTATGAACTAAATCAGCAACATAAAACGAGTGTTAGAAAAAATCTTTTTATGCCAGATGCTAACGATGAATATTTATTTTATCAGATGTTAGTAGGAGCATTTCCATTCTTTGAACACGAGTATAATAATTTTTGCGATCGCCTTAAAGATTATCTCCTCAAAGCCATTCGAGAAGCTAAGGTTTATACAGCATGGTTAAGACCGAATATTACTTACGAAAATGCTGTAATTGACTTTGCCACCAAAGTTTTAGAACCTTCAGCAAGCAATCAATTTTTACAAGAATTTATCCCTTTTCAAAAGCGCATAGCTGACTATGGTGTTTTCAATTCACTTTCACAAACTTTACTAAAAATTACCTCTCCAGGGTTTCCCGACTTTTACCAGGGAACAGAACTTTGGGATTTTAGTATGGTTGATCCTGATAATCGTCGTCCAGTTGATTTTGACATTCGTAAGTCTTATTTACAAGATATTAAATCGCAAATTTCTATAGATATTCTCAAATTGATTGAGCAGTTGTTATCTACTAAAGAAGATGGTAGAATAAAAATGTTTTTGATTCTGCAAGCTTTAAAATTTAGGGCAAAATATTTACAGGTTTTCCAACAAGGTCGCTATCAAGCTTTAGCAGCAAGGGGAAAATTCAAAGACCATATTATTGCTTTTATAAAAAGCTATGAAAACAACAATATTATTACCATCGCTCCTCGCTTCTTGACTGATTTAATTCAACCTGGAGAATATCCATTAGGTACAAAAGTTTGGGGTGATACTTGCATTGATTTCCCCCTAGACACAACTGTAAATTGGATAGATGGGATAACTGGAAAGATGGTAAAAGTAGACAGAACTTTGTGCGTTGGTGAAGCTTTAAAATATTTTCCGGTCAGCCTGTTAGGTTCTTAGAGTGCGATCGCCTTAAACAACGCTGTTACAATCAGGGTATACTCGATCGCCTATTCTTCCTGATGTTGCTCAAAATCAGCTAATATTTGTTTAATTTCTGCTGCTGATGCCAAAGTTGAGAGACAGGTACAGTATTTCCATTCATCGCATCGTACCAACCTTGACGAAAACTTTCTTTTGCTGACTCGACAAGTTCCTCATCCTCTTCATTCTCTTCTGTAATGAGGACAATGACTCGGACGCGGCTGTGTTTTGCTATGGTTAACGGTTCGTCTAAGGAAAGTTGACCAAGTTCATTAACAGTTCCTTGAACCTCAATTGCTTTCATTGGTGTGAATCTGAGTTTGCTGTTAATAGTATAGGACTTTGCTTATGCTGCGTGGCGAGTTGAAGTTTAAAATAAGGCGATCGCTCTTAGCGGGTGTTTAGCAACTTCCAGAAAACAAACTATCCAATTTATTGTTTTTGAGTCACAATAGACACATATAATCCAACTGATGCAATTAATTACTAATTACTAGGGATTCCAGCTTTATTTATCAGGCTTTTATGGATATCTTTGGGTATTTTTTGCTAAAATAGTTGATAAATTATTTCAATAATAACAATTATTTACACAACAACTTGCTGGTCATAGTTGGTGTGTGTACTCACTCTCTCTATCACAAGATAGATATATCAAGTTCTCTACTTGAAAACTACAACTCTTGGCTGAATTTATAGCGAAAAAAGTATTAATGAATGTTGCATTTTTGAAAAACATTGTTATATTAGTTTACATAAAGCAATATTTATTAGCAAATTTAATTTGGAGTTCCAATCATGACAGACACAACAAAAATCTCTGCTCCTGTAATCGAAGACCGTAATGCTTGGCGTTGGGGCTTTACTCCCCAAGCCGAAATTTGGAATGGTCGCTTGGCAATGATTGGCTTTTTAGCGGCTGTATTAATTGAATTGTTCTCTGGTCAAGGTTTCTTGCATTTCTGGGGTATTCTCTAATACCAATTGATTAGTATGCGACAAATCGATCATCAGGTTGATACTAGCCTGGTGTTTAAATATCAAAAGTAGTTCGGAACTCTATCTGTGATGGAAACCGAATAGTGCGGCTTGTAGTTAGTCCAGTAAGATGTAAATCTTACAAAGCTAAAAATATTTGACGATATTTTTAGTAACTATAGGTTTTAAGATGTCAGATTGCTTAGTAATAATAAAGAGATAAACAAAAAACCTGGGAGATCAACTACCCCCCAGGTTTTTTATTTTTGTTTATCAATAGTCCAAAGTCCACAGTCAAGAGTGAAACAGTTTGATTATTGACTATTGACTATTGAAGATTCAGGTTTGATTAGCGAATATATTCCTTAAGTACGCTGTTGCGATTGGGATGGCGTAGCTTACGGAGTGCTTTAGCTTCTATTTGACGAATCCGTTCACGGGTGACATTGAAAATTTGCCCGATTTCTTCTAAGGTCTTCATGCGTCCGTCATCTAAACCATAACGGAGTCTGAGGACATCGCGTTCACGGGGGCTGAGACTGTCGAGAACTTTTTCGAGGTCTTCACGCAGAAGATTTTTAGAAACTTGGTCTTCTGGGGTTTCACCGTCGGATTCAATAAAATCACCTAAGCGGGAATCTTCTTCTTTGCCAATAGGTGTTTCTAAGGAAATCGGTAATTGAGCAGATTTAGCAATGAACCGTAATTTCTCGATGGTCATTTCCATGCGAGTGGCGATTTCTTCTTCTGTGGGTTTGCGTCCCATTTCTTGAGACAGCAGTTTGGTGGTTTTTTTGATGCGGGAGATGGTTTCGTAGAGGTGAACTGGTAGACGAATTGTGCGGGATTGGTCAGCGATCGCGCGTGTAATAGCTTGGCGAATCCACCATGTAGCATAGGTAGAGAATTTATAACCTTTTTCATGGTCGAACTTTTCCGCCGCCCGAATCAAACCAAGACTTCCTTCTTGAATTAAATCTTGGAATGATAAACCGCGATTCATGTATTTCTTAGCAATCGAAACTACAAGACGTAGGTTTGATTGCACCATCTTGTCTTTTGCTCTGCGACCAATGTGCAGGCGGTAACGAAACGCAGGTAATGGTAGCTGTACTGCTTCTGCCCATTCTTTATATTCGGGTTCACGCTCTAACTGATCTTGCAGGCGATCGCGTACCCGTTCTAATTCCAATAAATCGGCAATTTTGCGCGCCAATTCAATTTCTTCGTCAGCACGTAAGAGCCGGATTCGCCCGATTTCTTGCAAGTAAAGACGAATCGAGTCCTCGGTGTAGTGTTTCTTCTTGCTTTGTGTCCGACGACGCGATTTAGCGGCTTTTCCAGACTTTGCGTCGTCCTCATCAGACTGAGGCTCTAAAAAATCATCAATTTCGCCTTCATCGGTAAGCAGCAAGTCCTCTTCTTCATCAATTAAGAGGTCTTCTAACTCGATTTCTTCAGGCTGATTCATTATTTCTAGGTCAGGCTGATAAATGCTATCGAGTACGTTGTTAGCCTGGTTCATGCCGCGTTCCTCATGCTCCTTGCAGAATCAATTACTCAAGACTTGGTTACTGCTCTTTTTAAACTGAGACAGTTGGTAAAAAAATAGGGTTTTAGATTGATTGCCCTGGTGTTTTTCGGAAGTTTTGATCTTCCTTAATCAATGGGAAAAGCCGCACTAGATGCTGACTTACTCACCTACAACGCCAGCTAAAATTGTCGCTCTCGCATACAATTGTTAACTCGCTTGCCTCAAAACAAGATGTGCCTTGATAAAAAAATTTACCACTCTGTACAAATGAATTATGACTGTTGGCATATTTTCCTATAAAGACTGTTCCGATTGTAGCCTGTTTCACAAAAATTGCACTCTTTTTGTGTGTTAATCATGAAGTCATTAAGCAAGGTAAAGCCACCAATATCAAAAAGACATTAAACATGGTAGTGTTGCACTTAAATTTTCTCTAAAGTTTTTTTGAATTGCAATGGCATTATCTTTACATTTTCAGGAATTTAAAGCTGTCTTTACATAATTTTAGGTATTATGTAAAACACGAATTACCTAGAAATAGTGTATTTCATGTTAACTTATTCCAGAATCATTGAGTCACCCATTTTTACATTTCCTTCATAAAAGAGTCAGTCCGGAGAATTGGGTAAGACTTCCCACTAAATCAAGACACCAATAGAGGCAGTTCTGGTCTAGAAAGACTGAACTTTTTACGTGTCAAACACTTTAACTAGTTAGTAAAGGTTTTGCACACTACTCAAATGGCAGTTAATTGAGATTTGAGTAACTCAGCCTTATTCACACATTAGCGCAATGCTGAGATTTCAAACCTCCGAATCTTGACAAAGTTTGATTATTGTATCCAAGGATATTTTAATCAATTCAAAACGGATTTGACAGTTGAAATTAGATAGATTTGCTGACTTAAAGCAAAACTTTATCAAATACAGACAAAACTATAGCTCTCAATAAGTTAAAAAAAGAACATATCAGCTAGCTAGTAGCAGATTATTGTCTAGTTTGAGGATTTAGGAGAAACCGAAGCTTAATTTTGGTCTTCATATTAAGTTTAAAGGTATTTTGAATTTGGCAGCTTGTCAAAAAATTGTAATAAATTCCTCTTATGTCCTGGAAAATATGATGATTTCGTCATCTTGGATGCTGTAGATACTCCCATAGTGATACTAGTTTGATGAATACACAGCTTTGCTATCCCAGCTTAACAAATGCCATTTCGGATGGTGGCGTGAATGAGCTTAGTAGGCAAAAATTAATATTCTTTTGAATTACTCCAGCAATAACAAAGCATATTTAACCAAATTCAAAAATTTACTTGACAGAAAATATTTTTTGTGCATTGTAATATCAGCAAAAATTGATGATCTACTTAATAATTACTTAATGTATATTATCAAACAATTTTCCTTAACAAAAAAACAAAAAAATTTCTCTGTGGGTGGGTGGTGGGTAGTGGGGAGGGAAGGGAGACACGGGAAGGGGGACAAGGGAGACAAGGGAGACGAGGGAGACAAGGGGGACGAGGGAGACAAGGGAGACAAGGGAGACGAGGGAGACAAGGGAGACGAGGGAGACAAGGGAGAAATATGCACCGCAAGGTTAATCACATAGTGAAGGGTAATTGATATTTATCAATTACCCTTGAGTAAGTTTATGTGAAGCTGATGAGGTGATTAGATATCAAGATCATTGAGGTTGAGCTTAGAACCGTAGGTTTCGATAAATTCGCGTCTGGGTGCGACACGATCGCCCATTAAAATTGTAAAGATGCGATCAGCTTCGGCAGCATCTTCAATTTCTACTTGCTTGAGGGTGCGAGTTTGGGGATTCATGGTGGTTGTCCACAGTTGTTCGGGCATCATTTCACCCAAACCTTTGAATCGCTGGATGGTATAGTTGGCGTTGGCTGGGAACTTGGCTAGTATGTCTTGCAATTCACGATCGCTATAACAATATTCATGATTGCGTCCCCGTTCGACTTTATACAATGGTGGGCAAGCAATATAAATAAAGCCTTGTTCAATGAGCGATCGCTGATATCTATAAAAGAATGTCAGTAAAAGTGTACGGATGTGCGCTCCATCTACGTCAGCGTCGGTCATGATGACAATCCGATGATAACGTAGTTGAGTGGAGTCAAATTCTTCACCTTTTACGCCTAAACCCAAAGCTGTAATTAACGCTTGAACTTCGTTATTCTTATAGATTTTTGAGTCGTCAGTTTTCTCGATATTGAGAATTTTACCGCGTAGAGGCAGGATAGCTTGAGTGCGGCGATCGCGTCCTTGTTTTGCACTGTTATGGACGAATACACCAGCAGCTATAGCGAAGTTATGAGTGTTGGGAACTTCAATGTCATAAACATCGGCTGGTGCTGCTAAACGTTCAATGCTGACGACACGGTGATTGTAATTTTTCACGACTTCCCGCGCTCTGACTCTGCTACCTTGGAAATAGCGATCACAGAATGTCTCCCAACGTAACATTGACTTGTCGCCTGTTTGTCGGCGATACAGTCGATAAGCTTCTAAATCTAAGCATCCCAATTGCAGTTCTACTTCCTTCAAAGCTGCTAAGGTTTTGAAGTAGTAAGTTTTTTCTAGTGCCTCTCGACGTTTAGCACGAAATTCTGGTGTCCATTGTTCTTTAGTTTTTTCCCGTCGCCACTCTAGTAAAGTTTCATCTTGCCATTGTTTCTGGGCTAATTCTGAAAGTACCCGACGCGCTTGAGGATTATTCGCAAAATACTCTTGTACTCGTTGCGACTGGGCGAGACGATTTGCTTCATCACTCCAATATTCTTGCTGGGCGTGATTGAGCAGCGCATTGTTTTCTAAACGATAATTTTCGTTAGTTTCATAAAACTCGCGCCATTTAGCCGTCATAAACGCTTTATATGCTTCATCTTCCCATTGTGCTTTTGCCTGCTGGGAAAGAATTTCTCGCGTTTTTTCGTCGCGCATCCGTTCACTCATGAAGGCGCGAAACTCTTCACTCTGGTGAATTTGACGGCTTTTTTCAATTACATCTGGACGATGCAGGGTTTTTTGGATGTTTTGGCGATGTAGTTCTAAGTGCGCCTCTTGTGTCATCCGCTTAATGTTGTTTGGGTTGTTGTTGAGTTTATTGAAATCAACATGATGACGATGACTACCATCAGAGGATGGATATACCCCATGCTCCAGATTATGAAAATCTGCTAAAAGATGAGTGTAAATCCATTTGTCGTTTAAGGGATTCCAAACCATTTCATAGCCATTGAGTCCCGTTCCTCGCTCACTTTTGGAGGAAAGTTGGCGATGAAAGGGCATTAAGGAATCTTCTGGAGTCAATAATGCTGCTGCTTTATAAGTACCATCACGTAACATGAAGGGGTGATCAGGTGTGCAGATAATTTCTTCCCCATTATCTAATGTTAGTTTAATTACCTCTGCATTAGCTTTGGTCATACGGGCATTAATTACCCTTTCTATACCCATATTGCCGCTTTCTCGGATGGTGTAGCAGAAATGTTCTTTACCCATTTCCTGCTCTGCAACCAGTTCTTTGAGCGTAATATTACGTCCATCCGTAAGTGGAATTACTGTGTATCCAAAAAAACAACCGCCCGCACTGTCGCCTTCGACGATAAATATCTCGGATTCTCCGGGGTCGCGGGAGCTACAATCGGCTAATTTACCGGGTAATGGGGAAGATTCTAGTACAGATTTACGTCTGACTAATTCCCGTGCGTGGCGTGCTGCTTCTGCGGCTTTGAATGCTTGGATAGCTTTATCTAAAATCGAGTCCGCAATGCTGGGGTGAAATTCTAGGTATTCTGTTAAAACTTCTCCCACCAAGGAATCAACAATACCTCTGACTTCGGTATTACCGAGTTTAGTTTTGGTTTGTCCTTCAAATTCGGGGTCTGGAACTTTTACGGAAATTACCGCCGTCAAACCTTCGCGGACGTGTTCACCACTGAGGTTAGGTTCGTTTTCTTTAATTTTATTCCGTTTGCGAGCGATCGCATTTAAGGTTCTCGTTAAAACCGCCTTCAAACCCTCTAGGTGTGTACCACCGTCAACAGTCCGAATATTATTGGCAAAACCCAACACGTTGTCTGTATAAGCATCGGTACACCACTGCAAGGAAACTTCTATTTGAACGTTATTGCGTTCCCCCTGTACATAGATAATTTCTTCGTGCAGTGGTTGCTTCTCACGGTTCATGTAAGCGATATATTCCCGAATCCCACCCTTATATTCGTAGCTTTCTACCTTGGGTGTATCGCTTTTAAGCAGTTCTAGACGGTTATCGGTGAAAGTGATTTTTACTCCCGCATTCAAATACGCTAATTCCCGTAACCGTGCTGCGAGGGTAATGTAATCAAACTCAGTTCCAGTAGTAAAGATTTGATTGTCTGGCTTGAATTTAACAGATGTTCCTGTTCTCCCTTCTTTATCAGGCTTGGCGATGAGTTCCGTGACTGGAATACCCCGTTCATATCGCTGGGTGTGAACTTTTTTATCTCGCCAAACTGTGACTTCTACAACTTCCGATAAAGCATTAACAACAGAAATCCCAACCCCGTGCAAACCCCCAGAAACCTTATAACCACCGCCACCAAACTTACCGCCAGCGTGCAGTACAGTTAACACGGTTTCTAGAGCCGATTTCCCTGTGCGTGAGTGAGTATCGGTAGGAATCCCCCGACCATCATCTGTGACTGCCACTGAACCATCAGCATTGAGGTCAACTTCTATATGAGTACAGTAACCTGCTAAAGCTTCATCAATAGAATTATCTACTACCTCATATACTAAATGGTGGAGTCCTCGCGGCCCGGTAGAACCGATGTACATCCCCGGTCGTTTGCGGACGGCTTCCAGACCTTCCAGAACTTGAATCTGATCGGCACTGTAACTGCTCGTCATGAAAATTCTCCTGATGCGTGGGGTTGAAATCGCCCAAAGGCTAAAAAGTCAAAACACACCAAAATTTTAACACAAAAGGCTTGATGGCGACTGTAGGGCATTTTTATGAGAAGTTTATATAGGGGATGTATCCCCATAAGTTTTTTGAATTAATTCCTGGATATTGCAAATTTCACAGATTTATAACATACACTAGGGGGTTTTGAGTAGAAAAGACAAAAAGCTTGTAGCGTCTGGTATGGGAAGTGTTGAAGGCTTCAAGATTTTAGCATAGTGCGGGGAATTGGGCAGGGGGCAGGGGGCTGGGGAGACAAGGGAGACAAGGGAGACAAGGGAGACAAGGGAGACAAGGGAGACAAGGGAGACAAGGGAGACAAGGGAGACAAGGGAGACAAGGGAGACAAGGGAGGAGATGAGAAAAACTGTTCCCTGTTCTCTGTTCTCTAATGACTATTGACTAATGACTAATGAGTAATGACTAAATTAATTGTGATTTGTGGTGCTACGGCGACGGGGAAATCTGGGTTGGCTTTGAATTTGGCGATGCGGTTGGGTTCTGTAATTCTTAGTGCTGATTCGCGTCAGGTTTACTGTGAGTTTAATATTGGAACGGCAAAACCAACGTTAACGGAACAACAATTAGTTCCTCATTATTTGATAGATATCTGCGCTCCCCAAAACACCATGACGGTAGCAGATTATCAAGAACAGGCGCAAAATTTAATTAATTCCCTTGGTGTTTCTCCCCTGTTGTTAGTGGGGGGTACTGGTTTGTATATTCGCTCGATTGTACAGGGGATGAAGATTCCTAGAGTTGCACCGAATTATGAATTGCGATCGCAACTCGAATCACTTGGACAAAATACACTCTACAGTATGTTGCAGCAAGTTGATCCCACGGCTGCACAAAAAATTCATCCCCATGATCCTGTACGAACTTTACGAGCTTTAGAAGTATTTTATGTCACGGGGATTCCAATTTCTGAACAGCAAGGAGAAAATCCCCCAGACTATCCGATTTTACAAATTGGTTTAGATTGTGATGTCGAAAAATTAGCACAACGTATTTATCAACGCACTGAGCAAATGATTAAAGATGGTTTCATAGCAGAAGTTGAATATTTGTGTCAAAAATATGGTGCTGATTTACCTTTATTGAATACTTTAGGTTATCAAGAAATCAAGCAATATTTAAGGGAAGAAATTTCTTTAGAAGCAGCTCAAGAATTAACAGTTTTGCATACACGACAATTTGCCAAACGCCAACGGACTTGGTTTAAAGCATATCCTCAAATTGAATGGTTTGATGCTAATGATCCTGATTTGTTAGAGAATGTTTGGCAACGTATACAAGAATTTATCAACAATACGTAGAGACTTTTGATTAAAAGCCTCTACATATCGTGTTTAAAATTTACACTGAATCAGGATCAATTCCCATTGCTCTTAGTCTTTCTGCTAGTAACTGAGCGCGTTCTTCTGCTTGTTCAGCACGTTGTTTTTGCTGTTCAGTACGTTGTCTTTCCTGTTCAGCGAGTTCATCACCAGTCAGTAAAACACTACCATCTTGATAGCACCAGCGTAACCAAGTATCTTGTCTACCTTCAAATTCACCTTCCCAGAGAGTGATACCTAAACCCACTTGTTCTAACCAAGTTTCGGAGGTTTCAAAATAGCGTCTTCCCCTCAATTCATAAACCCGTAGGATGTTTTCTCCTAATTGCTGAGTGGAATCATAAACAATGTAGTAACTGACTCGCATTTGTTCATAAATTTGCAGCTTTTTACCGAGTTCGTCACCTTCTTGATTAGAAACAATTTCAATCACGACTTCTGGAGGTTTACCAAATCGCCACACCATATAACAGCGATTTTGTTTCTCCCACCAATTTTCAGGCACTTGAACATCTAAGCTGAGGAAAACATCGGGTACAATTGCAGGCTGTTTATCTGCGTGATAAATACCAACGTTAGCTTCAGCTAAAAAAGTCTGATTTTGGAAAGAACTATAAAGAGAACCGACTAATAAGCGTTGTTGTTTGGCAGATGCAAAATTGTCCACTGGTGTATCATCTTCAGTAATTAACTGGTTGGCATCTGGCACATAGAAATCATCATTATTTATGAGAAGTTGCTCAACCATGATTTTATCCATTGATTTAAGAGCGTTATTTCTAGGTTAATTGATTGCGATTGAAATATTTCTTCTGTAGATAAGTAAAACAACTTAAAAAAACAAACTATGTTAAGTAGTGTAAAAACACTAGGATTCCGTTCGTAGTAAGGACTTTAGTCCTGGTTTGTTCCCTGCCGGACGCTCCGCGAACGGAGAGAACGCAGAGAGAACTAAAGTTCTCACTACAAACCTTAAAACACGAAAAAATAAATTATCGGAAATTTATTTTTTCGTTTGGAACTACCCTAGAGCGATCGCCTCATCATCCCCTGAAACTGCTATTCTGGCCACAATAGTAATTAAACTAACCCACCTGGCAGTTAAATAAAAATCTATGCTTACCCAAGATAAACAACAACGTAACTGGAAACCTATCATCAAAGCATTCGAGGCTGTGCTTGGTACAAATGGCGTAGTGCAACGGCGTGAAGAACTCATCACCTATGAGTGTGATGGTTTAACTAGCTATCGTCAACGTCCGGCTGTGGCGGTGTTACCACGCACAACAGAACAAGTGGCGGCGGTAGTGAAGATATGCAACAAGTATGCTGTACCTTTCATCGCACGGGGTTCAGGAACTGGTTTATCTGGCGGCGCGTTACCTTCTGATGACTCAGTTTTAATTGTTACTTCTTTAATGCGGCAAATTCTGAATGTAGATTTAGATAATCAACGCATTTTTGTACAGCCAGGAGTAATTAACAGTTGGGTAACTCAGACTGTCAGTGGTGCTGGATTTTACTACGCTCCTGACCCATCAAGCCAAATTATCTGCTCCATTGGGGGAAATGTAGCGGAGAACTCTGGCGGGGTGCATTGCTTAAAGTATGGTGTGACTACTAACCACGTTTTAGGTTTAAAAATCGTCACGCCAACGGGGGAAATAGTCGATTTAGGGGGAGAAATTCCCGAAACTCCTGGTTATGATTTAACAGGTGTCTTTGTTGGTTCGGAAGGTACTTTAGGAATTGCTACAGAAATTACCCTCAGAATCCTGAAAAGTGCAGAATCAATTTGTGTACTGTTAGCAGATTTTACGACTGTAGAAGCTGCCGGGGAAACTGTTTCTGATATTATCAGTGCGGGGATAATTCCTGGTGGTATGGAAATGATGGATAATATTAGTATTAACGCTGTAGAAGATGTGGTTGCTACTAATTGTTATCCGCGTGATGCTACAGCGATTCTGTTAGTTGAAATTGATGGTTTAGAAATCGAAGTTGCAGAAAATAAAAAGCGGGTTGCGGAAATTTGTAAGAAGAATGGGGCGCGGAATGTGACTTCTGCTAGTGATGCAGAAACGCGCTTGAAGTTGTGGAAGGGAAGAAAAGCAGCGTTTGCGGCGGCGGGACATTTAAGCCCAGATTATTATGTGCAGGATGGGGTAATTCCTCGCACGCAGTTACCCTATGTTTTACAAGAAATTGAGGCATTAAGTCAAAAATTTGGTTATCAAATTGCCAATGTATTTCATGCTGGTGATGGGAATTTGCATCCATTGATTTTGTTTGATAATGCTGTTCCTGGCGCGTTAGAGAAAGTTGAGGAATTAGGTGGAGAAATTTTGAAGCTTTGTGTCAGAGTAGGCGGTAGTATTTCTGGAGAACATGGTATAGGAGCAGATAAAAAATGCTATATGCCAGATATGTTTAGTGATGCTGATTTAGAAACTATGCAGTGGGTAAAACAAGTTTTTAATCCCCAAGGTTTAGCAAATCCTGGTAAAATATTTCCGACACCACGCACTTGTGGCGAAGCTGCAAATAAAAAGAATGATCAGCAGTTTGCAGGTGTAGAGAGGTTTTAATTTAGTTTGTAGTAAGGACTTTAGTCCTTGAGAATTTAAGATAAAGGGCTAAAGCCCTTACTACGAACCAAACAAGTGTTCACTGCTAACTACTCAATAGTTAAATTCAAGCCAAGATGTAAAGTGACAAGTTTTTATTTG
This sequence comes from Aliinostoc maniaoense, assembly GCF_058172895.1. Classification (NCBI taxonomy): domain Bacteria; kingdom Bacillati; phylum Cyanobacteriota; class Cyanophyceae; order Nostocales; family Nodulariaceae; genus Aliinostoc; species Aliinostoc maniaoense. The sequence goes on from NZ_CP187952.1 coordinate 3,080,361, forward strand.
GCAGTTTACATCTTGGCAGTTTATTATGATATTTCTACATTATCCAGAAAAATCATGATTGATTGCGTATTGCTCAATTTATCTACCCAACGAAGTCAAAACCATACATGAATCGGTTGGCAAAACTTTGTTTATTTTATGTGCTGTGTGTACAACTTATATTGTCCTTAACAATATTTTCTGATCCTTCATTATCTAATTATCAAGAAAGCAACAATCTACCGACTACAACAGAAATTCGTGGAGTTTGGCTCACTAATGTAGCCAGTGGTGTGCTTTATGTGCCTTGGGGTATTGAGCGGGCTGTCAATCAACTCTCTGCACTCAATTTTAATACTATTTATCCTGTAGTTTGGAATCGGGGACATACTTTTTACAAAAGTAATGTAGCTAAATTATTTACAGGTAGAGATGTTGAACCTTTGCTAAATACTGCACATGGTGGGCAAGATGTTTTAAAAAAGTTGTTGAATTTAGCTAAACCGAAAGATTTAACTGTCATTCCCTGGTTTGAATATGGTTTTATGACTCCTGCTGACTCGGAATTGGTGAAGCGTTATCCTGATTGGTTAACAATTGGCAAGCGAGGGGAAAAAACTATTAGTGAAATGCTACCGGAAGATAATGAGCCGACGAATAAATTAGCTTGGCTAAATCCCTTACATCCTGAAGTGCAAGAGTTTATTTTGTCGTTAATTTTAGAAGTTGTTAGTAATTATGATGTTGATGGTATTCAAGTTGATGATCATTTTGGAATGCCTGTACAGTTTGGTTATGACTTCTTCACTATTGAACTATATCAAAAAGAACATCAAGGTAAAAGTCCTCCGAGTGACCCTTTGAACCCAGAATGGATGAGTTGGCGAGCTAATAAAATTACTGGGTTTATGGCAAAAATATATAAAGCGGTGAAGGAAATAAAACCTAATATGAAAATTTCTTTGTCTCCTAATCCGCAATCTTTTGCTTATAAGAATTATTTGCAAGATTGGGAAACTTGGGTAAAAAATGGTTTAATAGATGAGTTGATTTTGCAGGTTTATCGCAGTGATCAAAGTAGTTTTTTATCAGAATTAAACACACCATCGGTTAAATTGGCACAAACTAAAATTCCTGTAGCGATTGGGATTTCTACAGGGACTTTAAGGAATCCAGTGAAAATTGCACAGGTGCAAGGACAGGTACAAGCAGTGCGCGATCGCCAATTTTTTGGTATGTCTTTCTTTTACTGGGAAAGTCTGTGGGGTTACATCGCACCAGAATCACCCCAAACACGCCGTAAGGTTTTTCGTGATTTGTTTGCAGCTAAAGCCAACAGGCCATTGACAATAGGGAGGCAGTAGACAAGGTAGACAAGGTAGAACAAGTGTGAAGAGTTAGGGTTAATGCTATTGACTAATGAGTATTGACTGTTCACTATTGACTATTGACTAATAACTTTTGACTAAATGATGACTTCTGCTCAAACATCGTTAAAATTTGTCTTGCTGTGGATTTTAGCGACTTTTGGCGGTTTTTTGGCTAGTTTGTGCTGGATTGAAATTGGCGAACGAGCAGAAATTGGCGTAATACAGGCGGCGATGGGAGGAATTGCGATCGCACTTCCCCAAAGTCTCATTCTCAGAGAAAATATCTACACTATTCGATGGATTATCTTAACTGTCACAGCTTGGGTACTACTCACCGTTATAGGTATGGGTGCAATCGGTTGGAGTGTACCAGCTTCCCAAATTCTGGCTTTGAGACTCTATTTTGGGGCATTATACGGAGCATTTGGCGGCTTTGCCATTGGATTAGCCCAATGGTTAGCAATTCGTCAGCCCCAGTCTTGGGCTTGGCAATGGATTATAGTTAATTCTCTCAGTTGGGCTGTGGCTTTACCTATTGGTTACACTCTGGGAATCATCTTACACCGCATGACTGGCTTATTTTTAGGGGAAGTCTTAGGGTTAGCCATCACTTGGCTGATAGTTGCTATCCTCACAGGTATAACAGCTTATAAATTAGTCAACGAATAAGTAAATTAATAGATAATTTATTAAGAATAATTACATTAATTAATGTAATGCTCTGATATTACTTAAGTATATGCAACAATCGTAATTAAATCTTAATAAAAAAAAATCCATAAAATTATCCTAGCTTACAAATGCGTTTTAACCTTCACAAAGTAGGATTTGTTAAGCTTATTGCTATTAATTTGCCTGTATTTCTGATAAGAATTAAAGAAAGGCTCAAATATCGTAAGCAAAAACCAACAATAATTAGATTGAGGCACTAGAACCCTTTTATAAGGGCAAAATTCTCCAATGAGGTGCTTCAAAGAGTCATTACTATCGGACAGGGACTCTCCCATGAATATCAATTCATTAGAATCTAAGGTCAAGTTGCAGCAAGAATCTCATGTTAATCTGATTTTTGGCACAGCAGTAAACGAAAAAAGTAGTGGTGAACAGCTACTACTAAGTATGTATGACTCTGTGCAGACATCTATCTTTGTGGTGGATGTTTTAGAGAATGGAGATTTTTGTTATGTAGGACTTAATCCTACCCATGAGAGATGGATAGGTATGAGTTCACAAGATTTGCGGGGGAAAAAACCAGAGGATATTCTCACCCCCGTAGATGCGGCGCAGGTGCGTCAGCGTTATAGTGATTGCGTGCGCTTGGGGAAAACTATTTCCTACGAACAATGTTTACAATTTCAGGGAGTGCTGACTTGGTGGAGTACAACGCTTACGCCATTGCGGGATAATAGCTCTAGAATTTATCGGATTATCGGTACTAGTAGCCATATCACCCCTGCTCAACAAGTAGCCCAAGCTAGAGAAATTCAAGCAGAGCGAGAACACATATCAGCAGCAATTATCCAAAAAATTCATGATTATTTAGACTTAGATGTTATTCTCCATGAAACTGCTCAGGATTTGCGAAAATGGTTAAATTGCGATCGCATTCTCATCTATCAAATGCAAGCTAACACTAATGGAGTAGTCATTGCTGAAGCTACAGCCAAACCAGACATTTCTCTGTTGGGTAAAAGCTTTCGAGATCCCTGTTTAAATAGTAAGCACCAACATCAAGGGCGATGTTGCACTCAAATCATTGAAGATATTTATCAGACTGGGATTAATACTTGCCAAAGAGACTTTTTAAACTCATTGCAAGTCAGAGCGCATTTAGTCGTGCCAATTTTATCACGGCGGAACGTCTGGGGGTTATTAATCGCTCAATATTGCCATGAACCCCACCAATGGCAGCAAATAGAAATTGATTTTGTACAACAACTAGCAACCCAACTAGGAATTGCAACTCACCAGGGAGAACTACAACAGCAAATCAAACATCTGAACCAGGAACTAGACTTACAAAAACAGGCATATCAAAATCAGTTCCAGCAGACAAAAAGCTTTCAAAGCTTAGTTACCAAAATTACTGCATACATCCGAGATCATCAAGATGAAACGCAAATTTTTACTCATGTCACTCAGGAATTAGCCCAGTTACTACAACTTGAGTCTTGTTATATCGAACTCTATAACTCTGATTGCACTGTAGCTAGTGTTGTGTGTGAGTATACAGATACCCAGCCTACATACCAAGGCATCAGCAGAAAGCCTGGAGATTTGACAGAAATCTATCAACCACTATTGGAAAAACAACATTTCCAGTCTGTGGAAATAGTACCCGGATGGCATCCCAAACTACTAGTAATTACTCAGCTAGCCTGTCCTATTTTTGACCAGCAAGGTATTTTAGGTAATCTTTGGCTCATCAAACCTAACCAAGAAATGTTTAACGAGCTAGAAATTGGCCTAGTACAAACTTTAGCCTATGAATGTGCGATCGCTATCCGGCAAACACGGCTCAATACTATCAAACAAGCACGCATCAAAAAACTAGAAACCAGAGAACGCCTGACTCAACAATTCCTTAAAAACCTCTCCCATGAACTCCAAACACCCATCACAAATATTAGTCTAGCGGCTCAAACCCTCGAAAGTATTCTTTTACCTAACGGCACATTAGATATTGAAATCGTACCCCAACTCTTGCAGATTCTACATAACGAGTGTGGCAGAGAAAGCAGACTCATTAACGATTTACTCACACTCATTCATCTAGAAACCAAACCCGAACCCCCAACACTCATCACTGTTGACTTACAAACCTGGCTTCCTCCCATCGTCGCATCTTTTTTAGACCTCACTAGCTGCCAAGGACAGCAATTAAAACTAGATATTGCTGATGTCATCCCACCCTTAGAAACTGATATTACCGAACTAGAGCGAATTGTCACCGAATTACTGAGTTATGTCTGCAAATACACACCACCAGGAGAATCAATTACAGTATCTGCTCAAACAACAGCCGCAGAAATACAAGTGAGTATCATCAATTCTGGATTAGAAATTCCTATCCATGAGCAAGTTCGCATATTTGAGCCATTCTATCACCTATGCAAAAATGACCCTTGGAAATATAGTGGTACAGGCTTGGAAATGGCTCTAGTCAAAAAAATGGTCAGACACTTGGGTGGCTCGATTCTTGTAGAAAGTATTGCCAGTCAAACTACATTTATCATCAAATTCCCCGTATCCACTAAATCATAGTCCTCAGTTGATTTTATATTGACGAATTAACTATAATATTGCTATTGTGATTGTCTGCGTGGGTGACTAGCTCAACGGTAGAGCAGTAGACTCTTAATCTATTGGTTGCGGGTTCAAATCCCTCGTCACCCACTACCAGCCATCCATTTTTTCTCTCAGTTTTCTCTCATGGCGCAAGTTTAATTTACCCTATGAGAAGTGATAGGAATGGATGGCTGGAATAGAAATAATTTATACTTAATACTTATTAATATAATTTAAATTTATAATTTGCTGATACAAGCTGTCTCTCAGAATTTCTTAAGAACTTACTAGAAAAAAGCTTGAGTTATTTTCGCCTATAAGCCTTATGTTTTCTGTTTCAGATGTGATTTATCATTCATCACATCCAAAGCTGCTTTAGAGGCTGTTTATAGTGATGTATTAAATTTAAATAAAATTAAGTATTCTCCCTATAGTTATAATCTATACTTCTTCATTTTTCGTGCAAAATGCGTTACTGTACAAGCATTTTTGGGAAAAATAGAATGAAAGTACATAGATTTCATCCATATGTCAGACATTGATATAGAGCTACTTCAAAAGAAACTAAATGATAGTCGAGCTAAATACGAGTCTCGGAAGGCAGAACTTAAGAAGCAGGGAATTAATCTAAGTGTTCCAGAACTTGATGTACATAGAGAACTAGCACAATTAAGAAATGAATATATTAATTTAGAAAATGAATTATGGAAATACAAGCTAGAAAATCAAAAAAAAGCTAAAAAAACTGTTGAAAAAATAGCTAAACAAGTAGATAAACTACATAACACTGAAGTGAACTCTTCAGGGATAAACGAATCAGAGACAATTTATGTATTTGAGCAACAAGTTATTAACGAAAATTTAGAGATTGAAGTTGAAAATATATATATACTAGAACAACAGACTATTCACGAAGATATAAAAACTGAATTTGAACAAATAAGTGATAAGCTATGGGATGCTTTGCTGCGAAAAGTTTTAATCAACATGGGTGTTTTCATTTGGAAGGATTTTATTAATTCATCAAAAGAAGGCAAGATGGGAGCAGTGGCTCTTGGAAGTGCTGCGACTGTAGCGAGTTTAGCGAATGATGGGAATATTGATAGCTTAGAAGCTCTTGGAATTATGGGAGCAGTCTGGCTAGGTAAACAAATTGGAGAAGTATTCACATCAGCCGAAAGCTTCTACAAGGAAGGCATAAACTTTGCTGATAAAAATCAATATACTGAAGCAATTATTAATTTTACTAAAGCTATTAATAAAAACAAAAAATACATTGAAGCTTATTTTGAAAGAGGTAAGGCGTATTTAAATACAGGCAATTTTGCAAAAGCAAATGATAATTTTGGACAAACTATTTCATTATGTCCATCACACATTGAAGCTTATAAAAAAAGAGCAATAGCTTGTTATGCCTTAAAAAATTATCAGGGGGCAATATCAGATAATACGTTTGTTCTGGAATTACACCCAAATGACTCAGAAAGCTATTTTAGGAGAGGAATGGCTCATCTTGGTTCAAAGTTATATACCAGAGCAATTGATGACTTTAGTACAGTAGTTAAATTGAATCCTAAACATTCTTTAAGCTATCTCATACGTGGTAACGTGTACCTTTCTATTAAGAAAAAGCCAGGTGAAGCAATTCGTGATTTTAATCATGCTATTCGTATAGACCCTTCTCTTGATGAAGCTTATTTAGGTCTTGCAACTGCTTATTCTCAATTAAAGCACTACAACGCTGCTATTGAAGAGTATTCTAGAGCTATTTTGAGTAATATCAAAGATATCAGGATAAATGCTTATGCAGGACGTTGCTTTTCACATCTAGCATTGAATAACAAGTGGAAAGCTAGATATGATGCTTATATGGCAGGATTAAAAGTAAAACAACTCGCTTTTAATAGAACAGAAACTCTTGCTTTTACAGCTATACCAGTAATTTTGTTAGCAATGATAATGTTTGTTAGAAGCATCTCTCAAAATTCTTATAAAACATCGGTTTCAATACAACCAATTACCATCAGATTTTTCACTAATTAATAATTCTTATTTTGTTAGTTCTAATTGCTTAGAAGTCTATCATCACATTGACGAAAATCATTCAAAGCGAGAGATTAGTATTTATAAAATATTTCATGATTAACTTGTTATAGGCACATAAGTTTTTATGTCTAAAATAACATCAGCTTTTAATACCTTTATTTCTGGTATAACAATACTCCAGCTAATGTAATGATTACTATTAAATACTTGTAAAAATGGGGTATGTTATTTACACATACCCTTACGTATACTGGGTTAGTATTAAGCTAAATTACAACTTTCTAATTGTCGTGTAATCGCTTACATTTCTTAGTGGAAAATTAGTATATGCCACTACTCTTGCATCAGTCCGAATTAATCGCGCTCTACCTATTGCCTGTTCTAGCTGCTCCTCAATAAAATGAAGCTGTATTTTACGCAATTCTTCATTCTCGAACGTATTAAAGTAGCACTCTATCCCGTTATGGGTAATCATTTCACTACTCATCCTAAAATCACTAGCTTTGATTTCTATTCCCAATGCAGCCGCATACAGCAAATAATCAACCATACTCAAATGTGGTGTACCAGCTACTACTAAATCTCTGCCTTTATATTCGTCAAAGCCCTCAGTTTTACCAAAATAAATGTCAGGTACAGCGTTAGCTATTCTGCTTTGGAAAGCATTAAACGTTATCACAGGTAAACCATCAGTACGTTCGTTTAAATACTCAATTACTTTCTCTTGGCTCATACTGCGCCTAGAGTAGCTGTAGCTTCTATCCTGTTGTAAAGTTCCTTGTAGCTCTACATTACTTAAATCAAAGAATTGTACTCTATCTCCATAGAGTTTACGGTATATAAACTCAGAAGCTGTAGCCGATACTATAATTATTTTCTTATGGGCTAGGAAATCATTATTTAAGCTATTATGCTTAATAAAGTTTAGCTCTCTTACATTGTCACCTGACTCTGGTAAACTTTGCACAAAATAATCACTATCTAAAAACCGTAATACTTCGCTTGTTAAGTCTGCATGACATTCTTTTAATATTTCATCTTCTAATTTGTTGTAATTATTTAATCCTAGTGTTGCCGTTCTTTCGATAGTAGACGGGATATTCCATTTGTCTAGCCATTCAACATATTTATCCAATACATATCTATCCTGGTAATTGCGAACTACATCAACCAATAGCCGCAAATCCCCAAAGGTTACTTTCCCATTTTCTAAGATGTTTTTTAATGGGTCTTCATCAAAAATATAGGTACTGTGTATAAAGTCTACATGGATAGCTTGAGAATGAGTAGTTAGTACAGTATTACTACTTTTATAAGCATCAAACTTATTGAGTATATATCGTTTTAAAGCAGGATTACGTTTACTTTTTGTATTTATAAATTTTGATGCTGTATCATAAGCTCCAATTTGGTAGTAATACTCCAGTTGTTTTTTAATTTCTGAGGGAATGTCGGCGGGTAACTGTGGTGTTACTTCTAATTTGCTGTATGTAGAGAACAGTTCAATTTTTTCGCGCTTTAAAGCATGGTTAGGAAAGGCTACTACAGCTTTTAAGTCCATTTCACCTAATAACTTAGCTAATTGTGTAGTACCACCTAATCCCGTAGCTTTCTTAATAACAATAATGGGGTTGCCTGTGGCGTTTAAGGCACTTACTAGAGTATCCTCTAACTGCTTCTCTGCTACTTCTAATGTCATAGTTTCTACTGTTTCTACAATTTTCCAATGATATTTATTAATTCTTGCTGCTTCATAAATATTACTGAATCTACAATCCTCTTGATATGGGCTAAACCCATGTAAACTCATTACGTGATAATTACTGTGCTTACATACATTAACTAAATAATATTTTTCAGCACTGTATTTAGGATTACTACTGATTATCTGTTTGTAAAACTTCTCTCCACCTTCTATGTATTGCAATGCTGAGGCTATCCCAAATAGCTTTGGATGAAGTAATTTTTTCCCACTAGCGAAATCATTGAGTATTTTTACTCGTTGGCATAATTCTTCAAAATTTACGTGTCTTAACTTCTCATAGTTCGGTGGTGTTGAGTAGTCAGGGATATATACTCTACTGCCCTCTCTCTCTGTAATGAGTTCATTTGTTGAAAGTGTTTTTGGATTGATTTCTCCACTTTCCTCTATATATATAGAGGGTGAGGGAGATTTCAATCCAAATTTTCTTTCATACCTTTTTAAGTCTCTGGATAAAGTATTAGTATTACTAACCCTGACACTGCAACACCGGGAAGCTAGTTCAAGTTTAGATAAGTTTAAATACTTATCGTACTGAGGGTAGAATATTGAACCTACTTTGCTACCGTAGAATTTTTTCTCAGCACCTTTACAGGCAGTATCCGCTTCTGGGAATACAACAAAAAGCTGTTCAATTAATTTCTTAAAGCGGGAAGCATCTGTAATAGTTTCTTGTAGTTGAAATACAAGCCTAAACTTGTGTGTGGTGTCACTGTGACTTAATGTAGTATAACCAAAACAGAAATCAAGATTATACTCATAAGCTCTAATTAAAGCTTGAGCAACACTAAAGTGGCGGCTATCCCAGATAGGTATATTTTCCCCATCTATCTTATTATCAAAATCTAGAACCAGTATAGAAGCTGACACAAAATTACTAGCTTTAACACCACCTTCTAAGTAGCTCCATATAAAAGTATGACCACATTCTATTCTGTACGCTAATTCCCAAGCTGTAGCGTGTAAAGTCCATTTATGTTTGCGCTTTTTGAGCGTAGTAATTGCTTTTACACCTTGCTCTTTATTTTTTACTGCAACAGTATCAATAATTAATTTATGTACTTTGCCTATTTTATTGCGTCTACTGTACTTACTAACAAATGCCCTGTAGGTACTAATAATTAATTTAGATTGTGCTTTAATATTAATTAGTATACTTGTATTCATAATGTAACTTATAAGTTTTTTAATAATTTTACAGTCCCCTAGATAGTTACTAGGGGATATTCATTTATTCAAAGAACTCCTGCCATTTGCGAAATTTAGACTGATTCATGAAAAAATCTCGCTTATTCTCACTCTCACGTAAGATATTCAATCGAGCATTCTTTTGGTGATAAGCAGCGAAATCATTTAATATTGCTGTAAGGCTATCCTTAGATTGCTCGAAGATAGTCAACAAATCAATTTTGCGTTCCTTTAAGAACTGGTATAGTAGCTCCCTAAATGGTATTACATGATTAACTTGTACTTTGCGCGGATTAGTAATTCGGTATCCAGTCCAGTCAGAATAGTAGTAACCATTAGGATGCAATTTACTAGCTTTAAATTCAGCTATTTGGTCACGGATAACTTCACGACATAATTGACTAAAGTTATCCAATATTTCTTTATGTGGGTGTTTTTTGCGTTTTTTACTTTGTTCCATAGCACTCTGTATATTTGTTTACTAGTTTTCAATATTTAGAAAAGTTAGGCATATGTTCTATTAGTTATTCAGCTAATTTTCGGTTAGATTACTTTCTAAAGTTTCCATTACACGTCTACTAATTCTTTAGCTGATTTTAAAATATCTAACTCTTCTGGTGTAATTTTATTTAAGCCAAAACAGATTAATCTTTCCTGACTTATACCTAGTTCTTTAGATTTATTAACTAAAAAATCTCTGGTTTTGCGGTTCATTCTTACCGATTTTACTACTATGTCTTGTTTCATCTTTCTAATGTAGCATTTGTAGTATATTAATAATATACCAGAAAATAAAAATTCATGTAATGCCAATTTGACCAGAATAAACAATAGTAAAAATTAAAAGATTATGAAAATCAAAACAAGCTTTTTAGAAAAACTGATAAATGGCAGAATCAGAGCCATAAATAAAGCTGAGAGAATGAGAGCTTTAGGCGAAAAAGTAAAGCTAGATATTCAAAATATGAATAATATCCAGTATCAAAACATTGGGGATTATGAATTACCTGTAAACCCTTCACCAGCATTCAGCTATATGCGTATGCTGGCAACCTTTAGCGACTGGGAAGATTATGGTACTGGCTTTACACCTACCAGAGTTAGAGCATTGGAGATTAAGCGGAAATATCAGCCACTAACTAAGGCTGAGGAAAAAGAGTTGATATTCTGGGAACGCACGAGAAACAAGAAAGCCCTGGAGGATGAAGCGGAACAGAGACGCGATAACAGAATGATATTTGGTGAACTCAATAAGAACTTAAGACACTGGTTATAGGCTGAAACTATAAACCCCTATTTTTAGTAGGGGTTAATTTTTAAAAACTGTTTTTGTTTGCTAAAACTGCTTACTGTTGCGCGAAAATTCGTAAAAGCTGTAACAGGATAGTTTCTAGAGACTGTAGAGCCGCTTTAGTTGTGCATACACATTGGTGTATTCAGTGCCTTATTTTTACACAATTTGGTGTATTCGCTGTATATAGGTATTAAGTCTTTAGACCTATATCAGTACCAGTATCATAGATAATTGCATATGGTAATCATAATAAATATGGATTAATAAATCCCTTACTTTATGTGTTTGTGCGCTATTGCAAAATAGTAGTTATTTGGATTTAATAACCAAGCTAGCAATATATTTCTATCTAAAATCTTAGGTCATAGCATAACGGATACAATTACAGCTAACACCTATCAAAAATTTGTAGTTACTGACTGGCAAGAGATAACCAAAGATTTAGGTATAAACACCAAAGCAATGATTAATCGTAACGGATGGAATGAAGTGTAATTTAATAAAGGTCTAGTTTGAATCTAGACCTCATTAAACATCTTTAAAAGCATAGATATTGAACTTATTTTTAAATTTATTTCATCATCCAAGAAAGATATTAAAGAATTAATACCATTCTGAAAGTCGTTATAATATTCTAATCTAGAATAACCACTAAAATCAGTACGTGAAAAAATGTCTATAATTTTTTCAAAGTCATCATAATTGTTTATGATAGATTTAATACTATAAATTTCAACACAAAAATTAATCAAGAGTGGTTGAATATCCTTTAATAAAAATTGAGAATTTAAAAGATTATTGTCTTTATAAATAAAAAGTATCTTGGCACTAAATTCAAGAGATAATCTCTTTACTTCATTTAATTTATCCAAATCTCTTTGTAAATTACTAATTAATACATCACGATTTTTTATTTTAATACTAGCTCGTAAACTATTTTTTGCCACTATCAAACCAGCACTCGCAGTAATACAAGCAGCTAATAAAGGGATATAAATTTTTAAATCAAAATCCATATGGTTCTAACTCATTAAATCAACAACAGATAATCCACTTAAATAGGTTGCCTATCATATGTATTCAAGGTAAGCTGGTCTCAAGAAAAACATACGGTCTCTAACTTGAGTTATGAGCAGGTTAGAGATTTTTATTGGTTAAGTAGATATCCGAAAAACCAGCTAGAAACAGTTTACAAAATTCATTAAGCAGTTTTTGGGCTTGTCTATCCACCATAGACCGCATAACCAGAAATAGAAAAATCAAGGTAAAAATCATTAATAACAAAGATTCTTTGGGCATATAAGAACAAAAAAGAAAATACAAATTGAATATAATATGTTTTATTTTGAATGTAAACTCCATACCTAATAAGGTGGGGTGTGAAGGATAATAACGGTGTTGAGTGTATGGCAAGAATCAAAGAACTATTAGAAAAAGAGTTCCAATAATAAAGTTTAAGAATATAGGTTCTCTATGCCCGACGGAAAATATAGGTTAAAATAATAAAGCTCTTACCTGTTCCCAGCAAGTAAGAGACTTAAGAATATCGCTAAACTAATGAACTTCTGTGTTGTTTAACATAGGAGTTTATTTTGATTCTGAGTGTTCAGACTGCTTTAACTCAGATTTTTCAGGTATATTGCGACCTGTTAACGCACCAATACTAAATGTAGCTACCTGTAGAAAAGCTTGACGACTATTAGCATCCTGATAGGAAAATACTAATAAACCAACTAGTGAAACTATGGCAACAATAGTTAAAGTAAATTCTCTAAATGTCGGTTTAGCTTTAAATAACATTTGCTTGAATTAAATACAACAAGTTAATAATAAAGGACAAAATCAATAATAAGAACAGAAAAGTATCCCAAATTGTGCCTTTAACATTCGCATTGATATATTTCTATGATAAAAGGCTAATTATCATTTAAAAACTTATGGTAATTAAGTATGACCATCAAGCAGATAGCATCACATTAGTAAATATAAATACTCATAAACTAGGAGAATAAAAAAGTGTCGGCAAAATTTTTCTAAAAATGGCTGAAACACTTACTGTATAAGGCTTAAATAGGGACACCGATTTTCGACCTAAAAAAACAGTGCAAATTGGTGTAGTAAATTTGTGGGAAGAGATTTCACAAACTATATATGAGTGCCAAAGATAATGATAGTGCTGAGAGTATGGCTAAAATCCGTGAAATATTAGAAGAAGAATTTAGTTAATAAGTATAAAAATATACTAAGTTTTCAGTGAAATTACACGCGTATACTCTCCCCACTTTTTTGAAAAAATGAAGAGAGAATACGCACTTTTAGAAGCTGAAACCCTTGTAAAATAAGGAAAAATTTTTTGGGGTAGGTATAGGGGTGAGAGAGTGAAAGTATAAATAAAATGTCGCGTGTTATATCACTCACCCACTACGTACACCCCAATCACTAACCAAGCTGGTAACGCACCAACGCACAGTCACCCAAAGCAACCTAGACCCTAATAACTATCGTGATTAAGCAGCCTACCCAGTCCCAATCAGTTCTAGACCCCAAAGCATAGGTTAATGTACTTGAACAATGTGACGGTTATTTTAGCTTGATTTCATCCTCATACACGTTATAAATAGCAGCTAGTAATTGGATTGACTTCTCATCAGTACATCCCAATTTTTGAGCTATTGTAATTGCTGAATGTAGTGGAATAGCTTGGTTAGTAGACTGTGTAAGTAAATCTAGTGTTGTTTTAGTTGTTTGTCTTCTTTTGTACACAGTATCATTCATGCTAGGGGAATGACCTAATGACATTGCTCTTTTTTCTAAAGGTATTCCCGCCATCATGCCGTTAAGGTTAGCTAAGTGGCGTAAGGCATGAGTTTGAGTGAACTTAGCATCTTTCGTCCAATTACACAATTTTTGTCTAGCCGTCTTGGTGTATTTATGACGTATTGATATAGGATTATCAGTTCTCAGAGTTACTTGTGGTAACTGACCTGTTTTAATCTCTAGTTCTTCAATCAAATTAGGATGAGTAGGCGGAATGAGCGGTACTGCTAACCTATATCCTGTTTTTGTAGTAGTGCCTAGCAAAGTCTCACTGCCCACAACTGCAACCATATCTTTATTATTAGGGTCATTTAATGCAGGTATGATTACACCGTCTTTAGTTTTAAATACTCTATCAATATTTTGAACAGCGAATACTTCACTAATTCTGAAACCATAAACTACTTGCATTGAAAATACAAATAGCCAAGATTTGCGAGATTCTATGTCATAACGTTTATCTTCATCTGGAATATCTAAAACTTGCCGTCTCAAGCTTAAAAAGTCATCAAGTGAAATGTTTTGTAGGTCATCTCTAAATTTAACTTGTCTTAAATCAATTTTGCTCAAATCCTTATGTAGTGAAGCAACCGAATTTATTTCTGCTAATTTTTTCATGGCACGAACGCACATTTTAAAATTCTTTGTACCACGCTCTTTACTATCAATTACTGCCATGACATCGGCATTATTTACTATTTTTTCTAACGGTAAAGATTTATAAAATCTACCATACGTGTCATACCAGCAAGTTTGATGTGATGGATTTTTTTTATCTCGTTTCTGTTTTTTGCCGTTGTAACTATCCCAGTAATAATTTTCTACCGCTCTAATTGCCTCTTCAAAGGTAATTAGGTCATTTTTAACTACGTTCTTTTCAAGAATGACCTCATCGTACCAATTCCAGAACGCTGATTCACTGCTAAACCGTCCTAATGCTTCACTGACTTGTTTAGCTTTGTCCAATGCTTTAACTATTCCAATCTCGGTAAAATCGCAGTTACAAGCTTTTGCAGTACGTTTATCGCCTAGTTTGAATTGTAGTAGTATGTATGTACCAGATGTCTTGACTTCTCGTTTTAGTCCTACACCTTTTGGTGTTTGCTTCTGTATTTCTTTGAAAAGTGCTAATAAGCGTTCATACCCGATTAAGTGATTACCTAAATTGCTTGCTGTGCAAGTCTTAGAAGTATCTCTCATTTTTCTCTCAATCCAGTAATTAGGTTGAGAGAAAACCGATAATAAATAGCGGCTATAATAGGTTTGGCGAGTCGTTGACTAGCTCAACGGTAGAGCAGTGGACTCTTAATCCATTGGTTGCGGGTTCAAATCCCTCGTCACCCATTCGCTCCCTACATCCTGTTTTCAGTCTTGACTAAATTTTGACTAATTTAATGAAATATCCGCACCTGAGAACGCTTTCAGAGTGGGGATATTTTTTTTGCAACCATTGACTAAATCTTGACTACTCTAGTAAAGCTTAAATTGTAGTGGCGTGGCAAGGCTAAAATAGTGCATTAAATGTAGGTTGGGTTAAGCGCAGCGCAACCCAACATATATCTCGTAAACTCAACACGGATATTTGTGTTGGGTTTCCTTACGTCAACCCAACCTACAACTTTTTTGCAACATTTAAGGCTTGCCACGCCACTACTTAATATTTACTACTTAATATTTACTACTTAATATTTACTTTATAAATAGGCTCTAAGGCTGCTCTATGATGTTCAGATTTAGTATTTACAACGTAAGCTAAAACATTTGTCTCTAAATAAATTATTCTAGATTCTTTGACCATACAACATACTACGATTAAAATCTGCTAAAATTTCACTCTCAAAAAATAAATCCTGAAAATTAACTTCTTTATTTTCAGTAGTAGTTGATTCTTGTTCAGTAGATATTTGAAGAATATCTAATTGATTTTTAGCCTGAAATGCCTCAACAATAGCTTTGATTTGTTCAATTTGTTCTGGTGTTAATCCAGAGATATTAATTGTTTGGCTCATCATATTAATTTGGGTAGTAAAATTTAATTTTTTGTTTTATATTCTTTGATATTACTATACAAAGAAGCGAATAAACAAATAAGTTTTCGTAAAGTTACATCTTATTAGCGTTTGCATCTGTATCAAATTGTTTGTGAATTGGTATAAATTTAGGTTTAAACCTAGCCATCCAATTATTAAATCTTGCATAGTAGTTATAGATAACCTGTGTAAATATACCAGCATCTATGCACTACCCTCACCTTGACTCAGTACAAGCGTTAGAGGCTGTTTTAAACGACCAAATAGCGTTATACAGTAGATTCGATGTTGATGAGGTACAGCAACTGATTGAAAAAAGTAATGAGTAAGAAATTTACTTATTACTCATTACTCATTACTCATTACTCATTACTTATTATTTATTACTTATGATGTACCTCACTTACTTCAAAAGTGCTGTAAATAGTCTCAACTCCTGATTTCAGAACAAAACTCGTTACTAGTGAAGACTAGATAACGAGTGTAGACATGGGTTATTTGTGTTGAATTGTTAAGTATTATGGTAGCCACTGGTACGAGGGCTACGAACTCCAACAGCTGCACCTATCAAAGCCGCAGCTAAACCTAACAAAGAACCAAACACAAACCACCATAAACCTCTAGAAGTAGCAGCCGCAAGATCACGAGCTTGTTCAGGAGTTAACTGAGGGATATTCTGTGGTATTACCACGCCTCCTGGTTGTTGTACTTGGTTGATAACTGCTCCAGCATTGTAAGCAGCAACACCAAAAGCACCAGACACACCACTTGCTAGTAACCAAGAACTCAAAGCTAGAGTAGTTGCCCAAAGAATTGCGCCGTTGAGGAGAGCTGTATTACGGTTCATTGGCCCACAAGCGCGACTTGTTACCCAACCCCCAACGAACAGAGAAATTAATAAAGCAATCGTTGACCAAATTCCTACATTACCTGCAATATTAGGTGTGATAGTTCTAGGCGCGCCTGAACCAGCAATTGTACCTGCGCCAATAGCAGCAAAAAAGGAACTTAAAATTAATTGTGTCGCTAAAGCAACTAATACACCAGAAATAATTGGCCCCCAGCGCACACGGTCATGGTATTCGCCTACTCTACCAGCTACCACCGCAGGTTCAGGCTGGACAACATCGTCACCTACTCGATTTATGTATGACATAATCTACTTTCTCCCTTGCTATTTTGTTGAGCAAAGTATTGTCTAGTTATTTATTTTTATGCTTACGTTAAAATTAAATGGTGATTTTCTGATTTTAATATCTATCAGCAGTAGGAGTTATTAGCTCTATCGAGAGTAGTAAGAAATAAGTGTATTTGCATAATTTAAATTTTACTTATTATTCTGTAACTTGGCTTTTTGTATTAATTTTCTAGGTTTTCGATAAAAATATTGAATTTACTTTTTGTAATATTATCTAGACTTTTCAGAATTTACTATTATGTCTGTTTAATCAAATAAATCAAGTTTAAATTATACGTGATTAATCATACTAATGATGAGCTTAATACTCATAAAGTATGCCCAGGTTATAACTAAAGATATATAGCCATGCTCTGTGATTTGTGAATACTGTCCGTTAGAAATACGACAATTAAACCAAATCGCCATTCGCCATTCGCAATGGACAATTATTCCCAGAAATTATTAATACTGATGCACCCTAATTATACTAACGTAATTTCACTGCCGTACCTGTGGCAGTGATCAGTAACAAAACGCCTGATTGATCTACATTAATAGTACCAGTGTCAATTTCAATGCCAATCACAGCGTTAGCTCCCAAACGCAATGCACGTTGTTCTAACTCTTCTATGGCTTTCTTCTGGCCTTGTTCAAATAAACGCTCATAACTACCTGTACGTCCTCCAATCACATCTCGGATGCTAGCAAAAAAATCGCGGAGGAAATTACTACCATACACGACTTCCGCCGTAACAATACCTAAATATGCGTCAACGACTCCACCTTGAATCACATCAGTTGTAGTTAAAATCATCTAAAAACCTCACGGCTGTTGTTCCTCCATTTTAGCCACTGGAGAAAAAACGACACGGGGGACTTGAGCATTAGAGCATTACAGATACAGCACTTTTGAAGTAAGTGAGGTACACCATGAGTAATGAGTAATGAGTAATGAGTAATGAGTAATGAGTAAATTTCTTACTCATTACTCATCACTTTTCAATCAGTTGCTCTACTTCATAAACATTGAATCTGCTGTAGTTTTATTTGCTGCTACTGACAACTTACGTGTATTTTAGACATCAAACAATATACTGATGTTAAAAATACTAACAGTGTTCTTATTTTAACATTCTACAATTTTAGTCACATTTTGGGATTGGGATAAATTTTATCTGAAAACGAGGATAAATTTTGGATAGTTAAATAGAAAATTTAAATAAATTATGTGTATAAATTACTCAGCATGATTACATCAATTAATTGTGCTTTAATCGATACATAGCAAGAGTTACAGTGTAATTATATCTAAATTTTATAGATAAAATAGTGGTGATAAAAATTTAATTTACATATCAATTTTAATTAATTGCTGCTGTATATTTAATAGCTTATTAACAATAATTCAATACAGTAGTATTTCTGATTTTTTGGCGTTATCTACTGCTAGCGAATATACTGAATATTAATATTTTGTGAAGGTAGACAAATACAGTTTTCAAAAAGTAAATTTTTTGTTTTAATGAACAAGAAAAAAGTTCACCATAATTTAGGGGGATTTACTGTGTACAAACGCATATCACTTATACTTGGTGTTTTGTTATTGGGATGTGCTAGTGTTAGTATTCCTTCTGAGGCGCAGGCGCAAACATTGATAGTGCAAGCCAATAGAGCAGAGTTAAAGCAATTGTTGGAAGAAGGAAAGCGATTAGTAGATGCTGGTGATTATGATGGAGCGATCGCAGTTTATCAAAGAGCGGCAACTATAGATAATCGCAATGCAAGAATCCATTCTGGTATCGGGTATCTTTATGCTCAACAAGGAAATTTACGGGCAGCATTAGCATCATATCGTCGCGCGATCGCCATTGACCCCAATAACAGTGATTTTTACTATGCTGTTGGTTATATTAAAGGCAATATGGGCGATACTGCCGGCGCAAAAGAAGCTTACCGTCGCGCCATACAACTCAACAGAGGTAATCTTAACGCCTATATCGGATTAGGTATCACCCAATCCCGAATGGGAGACTATACAGCCGCTAACTGGGCATTCGAGGAAGCAATTAAACTCGACAGGAACAATGCTCAAACTTATGAATTTATGGCTGCAATGTATAAACAACGCCGACAAACTAAACAAGCTACCAACCTATTGCAAAAAGCCCGTGACTTGTATCGGCGGCGCAATGACTCTGATGGAGTAGCAAGAGTAGAAGCGATGTTGCAGGAGTTAGGAGGTTAACATTTCGTTGAATTTTCGTCTAGTCAGTTGGACAAAAATATCTTCTAAACTAGAAGCACACACTATCATCCCATTTTATCTGTCTATCGATTCAGATAATTGTTTGCTGATACTCCCAACTTTGCGCGCTATTTTCTGCTAGCATCTAATTGCTTCATCACTAAACCTTCATCGTGAACTGAATGCAACGGTTGTAAAATTTCTAAGCAAATGAGTTTACCAATATCCATAGTCCCAATACGTCCTGGTTTAGATAATAACGAGTCTTGACATAACAAAAAGTCCCCCAGTTCCGTGTCACGCACTGGGGGATGATTAACTATGAAGCGTTTTTTGCATTCCCCAAAAGATTAAATTTGGTTCTACTATTAAACGTTCGGCGATTTCAGGATATAAGACTTGTAGATAGTTGAATAGTAAAATGCGATCGCCTCCTTTAATTGCTACTTTACTATCAGGAAATAATTGCCACCAGTCTGTAATAAAATCTCTAATTCCTGCCAATAAAGTGTAAATTACACCGCTTTGAATTGCTTCTGGAGTATTTAATGCAAAACGTGGCGGTAAAGATTGGATATTCTCTATATTTAATTGTGGTAATTGTCCGGTTTTTTGACCTAAACTCGCCAATTGTAAACCCAACCCTGGTAAAATCGCACCCCCAACTAAACACTTTTCAGCATCCGCACCAGTAAAAGTTAATGCTGTTCCCGCATCAATGACCAACATCGGGAAACCCCAAGTCATCCCCGCACCCCACAAAGCCAAAGCGCGGTCAATTCCCAGTGTAGGATATGTATGTTTGAGGGGTATTTGATCTAAAGTGATGACACGCACATCAGGATATCTTTCCCAAAGCGCGGTTTGCTGCGGTACAACAGAGGCGATAACTACGGGTAAGGGCGAGTGGGTAACAGCAAGAGGAAATTGTGAAATTATTTCTTTTTCCCAATCCCCAATCCCCAATCCCCAATCCCCAGTCCCTAGCAAAGTCTCACCGCTAAATAAACCCCAATGCAGGCGGGAATTACCAATTTCTAAGGCTAACCAGATATTCTCAGTGTATGTTGGATCTTGGTACGGTTTCACACTTTTGATTTTTTTAACTTATCTATAGATTTTTTCATAAAAGTTAACAAAGAACTCGTGCCAAAATAGAACTAGAGGCATAAATACTCATTGTGTTAAGGAGATAGTTATGGTAGCAGTCACCGATAAAGCTGAAAAAAGACTCACCATACAGACTGGGGGAATTGCTGAAGATACTACCGCAATTCGTTCTCTGGACTGGGATCGAGATCGCTTTGATATTGAGTTTGGTTTACAAAACGGTACTACTTATAACTCATTCCTCATACGCGGTGAGCAAATAGCCTTAGTTGACACCTCTCACGAAAAGTTCCGTCAACTCTATTTTGATACCCTCACAGGATTAATTAATCCCCAAGATATAGATTATGTGATTATTAGCCACACCGAACCAGACCACAGTGGCTTAGTTAAAGATTTGTTACAGATGTCGCCAGATATTACGGTGGTGGGTTCAAAGGTAGCAATCCAATTTTTGCAAGACCTAGTACATCAACCATTTAAACGTAAGATTGTCAAAAATGGCGATCGCTTAGATTTAGGCAACGGTCACGAAATAGAATTTGTCATAGCCCCTAATTTACACTGGCCTGACACGATATTTAGTTTCGACCACAAAACCCAAATCCTTTACACCTGCGATGCGTTCGGAATGCACTATTGTTCTGATAGCACCTTTGATGAGGATTTAAAAGCCATTGAAGCAGATTTCCACTATTATTATGAATGCTTGATGGGGCCAAATGCCCGGTCAGTTTTGTCTGCCCTAAAGCGGATGGGAGAATTACCGACAGTAAAAATGGTGGCGACTGGCCACGGGCCGCTGCTTTCTCATCACGTTGAAGAATTAATTGGACGTTACCGCAAATGGAGTCAAACCCAAACCAAAGCAGAAACCACCGTAGGAGTATTTTACGTTTCTGAATATGGTTATAGCGATCGCCTCGCCCAAAGTATCGTTAAGGGTATCAGCAAAACAGGCGTAGCTGTGGAAATTGTCGATTTGGGTGCAGGCGCAGACTTACAAGAATTGCGCGAACTCGTCGGACGCTGTGCTGGCTTAGTCATTGGGATGAGTCCTGTATCTGGTGCAGCAAATATTCAAGCCGCCTTGAGTACAGTGTTAGGTTCTGCTAACGAAAAACAAACTATTGGTATCTTTGAAACAGGCGGGGGTGATGACGAGCCGACTTACCCACTATTGAACAAATTCCGGGCGTTGGGTTTACACGTAGGTTTCCCTGTAATTGAAGTCAGAGATACACCAGGGGAAAATACTTACAAACGATGTGAAGAAGCCGGAACAGACTTAGGGCAGTGGGTAACACGCGATCGCAGTATTAAAGCCATGAAATCCCTAGGTGCTGATTTAGACAAAGCCTTGGGAAGATTAAGCGGCGGACTATATATTATTACAGCCAAAAAAGGCGAAGTTTCCAGTGCGATGTTAGCTTCTTGGGTCAGCCAAGCCAGCTTTAAACCGTTAGGATTATCCATTGCTGTAGCTAAGGATAGAGCAATTGAATCTTTGATGCAAGTAGGCGATCGCTTCGTCCTCAACGTTTTAGAAGAAGGGAATTATCAAACCCTGATGCGCCACTTCTTAAAACGGTTCGCCCCTGGTGCAGATAGATTTGAAGGAGTCAGAACCCAATCGGCTGAAAACGGCGCGCCCATCCTCGCCGATGCTTTAGCCTACATGGAATGCGAAGTCCAAAGCCGGATGGACTGCGGCGACCACTGGGTAGTATACAGCAACGTCTACACGGGTAGAGTTTCCAAACCCGAATCTCTCACAGCAGTTCACCACCGCAAAGTGGGAAATCATTACTAATACCAAGTTGCAGTCAAAGATAGTAACTTGGGGTGGGGAGTGTGGGAGGTGTGGGGAGTGTGGGGTGTAGGAATACTATTTCTGAAAGCAACTTAGTATAAAAAACAAGTTTGTAGTCAGGACTGAAGTCCTGACTACGGGACTTTCAAGAAAAATAGGCGATATCCTTAATTCTTTAAAACTGACAATAATTATTTAAAGTACAGCAGCAAAAGCTGTGGGTAGATGCGGCTTTGACATCTCAAAACTTATGAAATTTATTGGTGTGGATTTGGGTTGGAAATCACAACCTAGTGGGTTGTGTTGCTTAAAATTGGTAGCAGGAAAATTAGAGTTAGTTGACTTAGAAAGAAAAGATGCGATCGCTGACATCCTCTCTTGGATAGATAATTGGGTAAAACCTGATGAATCTGCACTCATCGCCGTAGATGCACCTACCCTAATTCCTAACGCTACAGGTAGCCGTCTACCTGATAAACTAACTCATAAATATTTTGGTAAATATCACGCCGGTTGCTACCCTGCTAACCAAAATCTTCCCTTTGCAGAACGCACAATCAATTTTGGCTTAGAATTAGAATCTCGTGGCTTTGTCCATGCACCCCAAATTACAGCACAAGCACTGGGTAGATATCAAATAGAAGTTTTTCCCCATCCCGCCATAGTCAATTTATTCGGCTTAGAACGTATCCTTAAATATAAAAAAGGGCGTATCAGTGAACGCCGCTTAGAATTAATCAAACTTTATCAATATATTGTTGAGATTCTGCCCAAGTTTGAACCAGGTTTGTGTCTGGGTGATTTGCTGAGTGCTGAAATTCCCTCCACAGGAGCAGAACTCAAAGCCACAGAAGATCAACTAGATAGCGTGATTTGTGCGTATGTGGCTGCTTACTGGTGGTATTGGGGGGAACAACGTAACCTAGTATTAGGCGATCGCACCACAGGTTACATTGTCATCCCCAAGGGATTGGGTAATGGGGACTAGGGATTGGGATCAAATAAATCTCCCCTGCTCCCTCTGCATCCCCTGCACCCCTCCTTTCTAGCTTACTCAGCCCAAGCAATTAAGCGAGGTTCATAAGCAGTAGATAAGTGTGGGTGTTTTGGTAATACCCGCAAGGACAAGCCTTGTAAACCGGAAGTGGTGTAAATGATATCAGACGTATAAACACTGAGTCCTTGTGTATCCTGTCCTTGGTAATCCATGACTACAGGCACAGCGTTGACAATCTCGCCGTTGGCATCAATTGCACCTTGATATAGTTCTACCTGGACATCATCATTTGTTAAAGTTGCCAAGTCAACCTTAGCTTTGACACCAACGGTTTGATTAACTTCAATATCTGCTCCGACAGATACGTCAATATCTTTGATTTTGATATTAAACCAGTGTTCGCCGAGTTTAGCTTTCCAATCTGCTAGTTCTTTAGCTGGAACATAATTATCAGAGCTTAAGGTATGGTAGCGATCGCTAGCTGGGAAGTAAGCTCTTTGTGCATATTCTCGCACCATCCGGGCTGTATTGAAGAAAGGACAATTCAACCGAATTGCATCTTTCATTTTGGCAACCCAAGGGCGGGGTAAACCATCGTCATCCCGGTGGTTATAGAATAACGGCACAACTTCTTTTTCTAATAAATCGTAGAGTGCGTTAGCTTCTACTTCATCTTGGTAGTTGGGATCTTCGTAGTTTTCGCCGTGGCCAATTGCCCAACCTGTACGGACATAATCGGCTTCATCCCACCAACCATCAAGGACACTCAGATTAGGTAATCCATTCATGGCTGCTTTCATGCCGCTAGTACCGGAGGCTTCGCGGGGACGGCGGGGTGTATTTAACCAGACATCACAACCAGCTACCATTAACCGGGAAATATGGATGTCGTAGTTAGGAACAAACACTATGTGTTTTTCTAAGTGTTGTTCAGTGATGAAGTGGTTAATTTCGCGGATGAGTTCTTTACCGGGAATATCTTTCGGGTGTGCCTTCCCAGCAATCACGAATTGCACTTTACGTCCTTTAGTGCCTAATAAAATGCGTTTAATGCGTTCAATGTCTCGCATCCACAGGGTAGCACGTTTGTAGGTAGCAAAACGGCGCGCAAAGCCAATGGTTAAAACATTAGGATCAAGCACTTCCTGGGCTTGGGCAATTTCGGAGGGGGAAGCACCGCGATCGCGCAGATGCTTGACTAAATGATCCCGGACATACAGAATCATATCTAGACGACAACGCTCGTGATTGCGCCACAATTCTTCATCGGGAATTGCTGCCATCCGTTCCCATAGGGGGCTATCTGGTGGTGCTGATGACCAATTTGGCCCTAAATAGCGATCGTATAACTCCTGAGTAGATTTGGCGACACAACTGCGGGCATGAACACCATTAGTAATCGCTGCAATAGGTACTTCTTCGACGGGGACTTTTTTCCACAACCCTTGGAACATTTGGCGTGATACAACACCATGCAGTTGAGCCACACCATTAGAACAGGTTGCCATCTTTAAAGCCAGGACTGCCATACTAAAGGGGGCAGATAAATCTCCTGTATTTTCCCGTCCCAGTCCTAAAAATTGCTCTTTGGGTAAGCCAAAAATATCTGCGTAGTAACCCAAGTAGTGAATAATTTTGTCGGGGGGGAATAAGTCAATACCAGCAGGTACAGGTGTATGGGTGGTAAAGATATTGCTAGACATCACCACCTGTTTAGCTTCGGCGTAACTCAACCCTTGTTCTTGAATCAAAATCCGAATGCGTTCTAGGGCTGAGAAGGCGGCATGACCTTCATTCATGTGGTAGGAGGTGACTTCATAGCCCAAAGCGTTCAACATCTGCACACCACCAATCCCTAACATAATTTCTTGGTGGATACGCATATCGATGTCGCCACCATACAGTTGATCTGTGATGTCGTGGTCGTAGGGGTTGTTTGGTTCAATGTTGGTATCTAGCATATACAGGGGTACTGTTCCCACCTGTACGCGCCAAACTCTGGCGTATACCTTGCGCCCTGGATAATCTACGGCAATCCGCAATTCTGAGCCGTCAGGATTGCGTTCTAGGTGCAAGGGCATATTGTAGAAATCGTTAATGGGATAACGTTCTTGCTGCCAGCCATCAACATTGAGATACTGAGCAAAGTAGCCTTGCTGATAAAGTAAACCTACTCCCACTAGAGGTAAACCCAAGTCACTGGCAGATTTGAGATGATCTCCTGCCAATACACCCAAGCCTCCAGAATAAATCGGCAGACAATCTACTAGTCCAAATTCAGCCGAAAAATAGGCGTAGCATTCCTTTGGTTTCTGAGTGCGCTGTTTTTCATACCAAGTCCGCTCTTGTAAATAGTCTTCTAACTGACGAGCGGCACGATCCATCTGCGCTAGGAAGCCTTCATCTTCGACTACTTCCAAAAGCCGTGCTTGGCTAATTGTACCTAGCATTAATACTGGATTGTGATGGCTAGATTCCCATAAATCGGGGTCTAAGCGGCGAAATAAATCTTTAGTGTCAACATTCCAATCCCAGTGTAAGTTGTAGGCCAACTTCCGCATTGGTTCTAGTCGTGACGGTAGTGAGGGAGAAACGTTGAATGTGCGAATCGGCTGCATAGGTTAGCAAAGTTCCTAGTTTAGCTATGGCTATTGTTGACTGTCTTTACCCAATGTTGCCAATTCTTTATACTATGTTTGTAAAATTGCCATGACTTTGTTAAGCATTGAAAATTACACCGATTTATAGCCTATTAATTCATGGTAATAGTATTTTTTCGTATTTAATCATCTTCAAAATGGCTGATTAATTTTATTAAAATTTAATTATTACTTCAGAGAGGATATATTCTTCCCCTTAGTCTGCTCTTGTGATCCCAAAAAAATAATTATTTTTATTCAAAATTGTGAATAAAATATGGTAAGTTAGGCCTTCGGTTAAATAAATCAATTGAATTGAACAAGGGTGTTAATCAATTTTCGACTCAGGAGTCTTTAAGTGAAGCAAGATTTCATGTACCTAAAGATGCTTGATCCTGAGAGTTGTTGGACATACTTAGAGCCAGGGCGGCGGCGAAAGCCATTTCTGCTGCCACTTGATAAGCCAGTTTGATGCTAGATTTATTTTGCTGATTGTAAGTAGGCAAGTAAGATTTTTGACGATGTGACTCTCGCTGTACCTGACCAGATGCGATCGCACGTTGCAAGATAATCAACGCATCAACATCTTCTGAGTCATAATTGACTTGGAGGAGTGCATTAATTTTGTTTTGGGCAGCAAGTCCCAAATAACCGAGACTTAAAGCTTCCTGAGCAATTTCTGTAATTAAAGTCATAATTGCCGTCAGTTTTGTTAGTTAACGGTGATGTTCAAGGTGACATTTGCTAATTTTCCATGAGAATATCATGGTCGTCACTTTTATAGGGATTGTCTTCAAAATTTATAATGTATCTGACCAAGCACACATCACCCAATTGGATCACCTGATTGGGCGATGTACAAATTTTACTTGTTGGACAATAAGTATTTGTGTGGACTTAAATTTATGCCAGAAGATAGATGATGGCAATAAGAAAACTCAAGCCACTATAGAGAGAATAAATCTAAAAACACCATTAAATAAACAATTCACAGAATTTAATTTTTTGATATCTGTTAACTATTGGTTATTTATTAAACCGATAAAATGTATTTTTATTTACAGTTTTACAATATAAAATTTTCAGGATTATGTCATTAATAATATTGCTTGGTTGCCAATTTATCTCATGTCATGAATATCAAATAAAATTATCTAATTATGGTTGATCCATTTTAAATAAAACGTGTTATCCTGGGAAGCAATTATTCTCAATAATAATTCATGTAATTCAAAGCATGATTTGGTAGTTAGTTTGTAAATCATCTGTGTGCAACATGATTAGAGCAAAATACTCTAGAAATTCGTTGCAAGAAAGTCGTCATAGCGATCGGGGAAGAGCTTACTTGTTTGCACCGATGGTCAATTTTAATGCGATGGCTGAAGTTGGCGATACTCCACCTTAATTTGGTTATATCTTAGGTAAATATCACCAAGTAAAATGCAACACAAATAATATTTGCGAGTGCAGTTGATAAAACCTCTACAGAATACAGTGTTACTCACCTAGTCCAATTAAAACAGTTCTCAGTTACTAGTTCTTTGATGGGGATTTACACCCGCCACAAATGCCTAATGGCTGTTAGCAATTCCTGGGGGAATTAGACTCATGTATTTAAGTGATAGATGTTCATTGTTAAGACTGTCATAAATTATTGTGTTCGCAAATACAACAAGCACAATTAGCTCAATTGATTTACAGGTTTTATATATCAATTAGGGTGTAATTGTAACAACAAGAAATTAAATTTAACTGTAATAAGTTAACTTATTCAGCCGTAAAATGCTGAGTATTTAATCAAGAGTTTGCACATTCTTCACACAATTGATCTGAGAATTAGGGCATGAATCAGCAGCAATTAAAATTAAAATGGCAGCGTTTCCAAGAACTTTTAGTGATCACAACATTGGCAGAAATACCAACATTAGCCCTTGGCCCAAAATTCAGAAATATTGTTTATAGACAGATTTTTGGTCAGATGGGTAGTTCAGTTTATATCCAAAATGGAGTGGAATTTAACAATACTGCTGGTATTGAAATTGGTAGTGGAGCATACTTGCTCAAAGGTGTACGTATTGATGCCAAGGGACACCCTAATAACAGAATTAGGTTAGGAGAAGGAGTATGGATTGAGCGCAATGCTGATATAGGATGTTTGCAAGATACTTGTATTGACATTGATATTGAAACTTTTATTGGCCCTAATGTTTCTATTGTTGGCCCAGGAAACATCAAAATTGGCAAACGTTGTCTAATTGCAGGCAATTCAGGAATATACGCTAACAATCACAATTTTGCTGACCTGACACTGCCAATTAAATACCAAGATGTAACTCGTCAAGGAATTGTGATTGAGGATGACTGTTGGCTAGGACATGGAGTTACCGTTTTAGATGGTGTGACGATTGGTAAGGGTAGTGTCATTGGTGCGGGAGCGGTAGTCAGCAAAGATATTCCACCCTTTTCAGTAGCTGTAGGTGTACCTGCACGGGTGATTAAAAGCCGATTAGCAAAAGTGGCGGAAGTGGCTAGTCAATAGTTATCAGTTATCAGTTCTTTAAAATAGGAAACCTTAGCCGTGAGGCCACGTCTTACTTTCACATAGAAACAGCGATCGCAACCAAGGACATCTACCATCTACCTTTGATTTTGTTGACGGGGGAGGATTTGGTGCTTAAGTATCACCGTAGTCCTCTCCAAAAGTAACGAGTTGTGGGTAATATAAAGGAGCTATCTTTTCTGCATGGCAGATACTGACAAAGAGCTTCTTAGTCATAACTTTTGGAGAGATCACCGATGGTAACTTTAAAAATCGCTGTTTATATTGTGGTAGCTTTCTTCGTGGCTATTTTTGTATTCGGATTTTTGTCGAATGACCCAGCTCGTAACCCCGGCCGTCGGGATTTAGAGTAGAAACTAGACAAAGTATCTGTGAGTGCCGGAAGCTAAAAAGCAGCAAGTGTGATAGAAAGTCCCTACTGGGTTTTTTCTGGGCAGTTGCTTGCGTTTTTCCGGAAATCCTGCTGTTCATGAGCAGAAAACAACAGTCGGAAGGAACAAGGTAAATTCGTCCTTCCGACTATTAATTGGCTATTTGTTAGGTTGATTGTGTTTCTATGCTTCATCCAGTTCTACCCCCAACACCTCCGCCTCTGGTTGAACCAATACAGCCTGCAAATTCCATATTATCTGTCAATAATCAGCAAATTTCTGGGCTGAATCAGGTTGATAGTAGTGCAAATCACCAGGAAACTTCCCCAAAAGAAGCACAAACACCACCTGAAGAATTAGCAACTACTAATCTTGAGCCTGAAAGCAATCAAGAATCAAAACTGAAAATTGTTAATGTACCCTCAGCCAATGAAGTAGAGGCGAGGCAAAATACTACTCAACATCATCAACCAGAGAACTTATTAGGGACGCAGAAATCAGCAGTATTGACGAGTCCACCGGAAACTTTTGCTCCTGAGTTTTCGCCGTTAGCTACTTATAAGGCCAGAAATTTGGGAGAGCCTCTGGTAATTGGTTATCCTATTCAAAAAACAGCAGATTCTCTCCCCCAGGTTTCCCCTGATTCTAGTAATGTTGTGGTGGAGAATTTGCAAAAACAAGAGCAGAAAGAAAATATTAGTGTAGAAAAATCAGGGGATAGCATTAATCTTTCCGTATCTGCGACGGATAAGGTAGCGACAACTGAAACAGTTGAAAATGTGATTGAGTTTAAGTCTCGCAATACGACAAACTCGCCCTCAG
The DNA here is from genome assembly GCF_058172895.1 of Aliinostoc maniaoense. NCBI lineage: Bacteria > Bacillati > Cyanobacteriota > Cyanophyceae > Nostocales > Nodulariaceae > Aliinostoc > Aliinostoc maniaoense. The sequence continues at coordinate 3,109,872 of NZ_CP187952.1, forward strand.
TGCCAGCATCTGTGAGATTTCCCGCCAGTAACGCACAAACTCCCACTCAACCTGCACCAAATAGCCCAGCAGTCAGAACCAGAATTGTAGAAGTGACATCAGATCGCCAAGAATATGATGAACAAAGGCGGATTGTCACGGCGGAAGGGAATGTGGTGGTGCGGTTTGATGGTGCGGTAGTGGATGCCGATCGCGTGCAAGTTAATTTAGATAATTTAATTGCGGTTGGGGAAGGGGATGTTGCACTGACAAGGGGCGACCAGGTATTACGGGGAGAACGTTTTACTTATAATTTTTTACAAGACAGTGGGGAAATAGAAAACGGCAGGGGCGAGATTAACGTCCCTTCAGCGTCAAGAGATTTTGCTTTCTTCCCCACTGATGTTACAGGTACAGGAGTACCAGCCTACCCACCGAGCGATCGCATTCGTGCCAATCAACCGACTACAAGGGTTCAAAGTCCGGGTGGGATTGACTTTAGTATTGGGGGTACAGCAGAGGCTAGCAATCTTCCCCCACCAAAATCCGGTGGTGAGGTGAAGCGATTACGATTTGAAGCCAGACAAATTGAGTTTTATCCCCGTGGTTGGCAAGCTAGAAATGTCCGTATTACTAATGACCCCTTTTCACCCCCAGAACTAGAATTACGGGCTGATAAGGTGACGGTGACAAGGGAAGCACCCCTAATTGACCGGATTACTACCCAGCGACAACGGCTAGTATTTGACCAAAACTTTGTTTTACCGATTCCTGTAGACCAACAAGTTATTGACCGCCGAGAACGAGACACAACCCCATTGATTGTCTCTCCTGGTTATGATGGCGATCGCCGGGGTGGTTTGTTTGTAGAACGGGGTTTTACGGTCATCAACACAGACCAAACACGCTTCCAGATTACACCGCAATTTTTTGTGCAGAAAGCAATACAAGGGAATAGTGACATTCCCTCACTGTTTGGCATGAAAGCTCGATTAAATGCGACTTTAAGTCCTAAAGCTGTACTTCAAGGTTCGGGAGAACTCACTAGTTTTGACTTGACTCAGGTTGATGAAAATTTAAAAGCGAGTTTACGGTTAAGACAAACCTTGGGTGATGTTAACCCCCACATTCTCAATTGGGAATATAGCTACCGCGATCGCCTCTATAACGGTACACTCGGTTTTCAAACTGTGCAAAGTAGTTTGGGGGGTGTGATTCTTTCTCCGATCATTCCTCTAGGAAAAAGTGGAATTAACCTTACCTATCAAGCAGGCGCACAGTATATTAACGCCAATACAGACCGCCAAGACTTGTTAGAGGCAAACCGGGAAAATAATCGCATCTCCCTAGGACGCTTGCAAAGTAGTGCTACTCTCAGTAGAGGATTTTTACTCTGGCAAGGAAAACCCCTTCCAGCCACTGCTACTGAGGGATTAAAATATACTGCTAATCCTGTAGTACCCTACTTACAGGCGATCGCGGCTGTAACTGGAACTAGTAGTTATTACACCAGTGGAGACTATCAAAACACACTCACTGGCTCAATTGGCTTAATTGGTCAAATAGGACATTTTTCTCGCCCATTTCTCGACTATACAGGTTTTAATGTCACCTACTCTCAAGGTTTAAACAATGGTCTATCACCCTTCTTATTTGACCGTTCTGTTGATAATAAAGTTTTGAGTGCTGGGGTATCACAACAAATCTATGGGCCTTTTCGCTTAGGGTTTCAAACCTCAATTAACCTAGATACTGGTCAAGAAAGCAGTACTGACTACATCGTAGAATATAGCCGTCGCACCTACGGTATCACCTTACGTTACAATCCTGTGCTGGAATTAGGTGGATTGAGCATCCGTATTAGTGATTTTAACTGGACTGGTGGTACAGATCCATTTTCTGATGGTCAAGTTAGATCAGTAGTAGGTGGTGTACGACAAGAAAACTAGTAGCGTGTCAAGGCTAAAATAGTGCAATAAATGTAGGTTGGGTTGACGTTAGGAAACCCAACACTTTCAAGATCCTGTTGGGTTTCGTTCCTCAACCCAACCTACGCCTAATCCATCATTTAAGGCTTGCCACGCTACTAGTCATCAATTTTACTCTCCCTGCCCCCTGCCCCCTGCCCCCTGCTCCCTACTCCCTGCCCCCTGCTACCCTGCCCCCTGCCCCCTGCCCCCTGCTCCCAACAAAGGTAAGGTAACTGTAAATGTAGTACCATTACCTTCTTGACTGTTGACGCTAATTGTTCCTTGATGGGCTTCAACGCATCTTTTAACTATCACTAAACCTAGTCCAGTACCCTGGATTGATTGAGTATTGGAGGCTCGATAAAATGATTCAAACAGGCGTGCTTGATCTAGAGTAGGAATACCAATGCCTTGGTCTTGAATTTGGAAAATTGCTATATTATTCTTGGGATCACAAGTTAAATTAAATCTAATAGTTTCCTGATTGGGAGAATACTTTACTGCATTAGAAAGTAGATTTACCAACATATAATTTAAAAGTCGCTCATCCATAAGCGCATCTGTTGGTTCACTAGAGCAGTTAAAGATAATTTCATGTCCACTATTTCTGACAGATGTAAATTCATGAATGAGTTCTTGACAGAATTGTTTTAAATTTAAGGAAGCAAGATGACACTCTAATTTATCAGCTTCTGCTTTCCCCATAAATAGGACATCTTCCATCAAGTTTTTCATAGACTGCACGGCAATTTTAATTCTTTTTAAATAAGTATTTTTCTTGGTTTCAGTTAACTTTTCTCCTTGTAATTCTATCAGTTCTACAGCAGTTTGAATCACACTTAAAGGATTACGAAATTCATGAGAAACAGTAGAGATAAATAAGGATTTAAGATGATTTAATTCTTGTTCTTTCTGTAAAGCTTGTTCCAGCAATTCGGTTTTACGGCGTTCACTAAGATCCCAAAAGACGATGACTACACCATTGACTTGATTAGTTAATCCCATAATTGGGGATGCACTATCTCCAATGGGTATGCGTTTGCCATCTTTAGTGATTAAAGATGTAAACTCTTTTAAATAAACTACTTGTTGTTCTCTTAAAACTTTAGTGACTGGATTTTCTAATTTAGTTTCTGTAACTTCATCAACAAGGTGAAAAATTTTCGATACATCTGATCCTAGAGCGTCTTTTTGTTGCCAACCAGTTAAAGCCTCGGCTGCGGGATTCATAAATGTGACAATTCCCTGATCATCTGTGGCAATTACGGCATCACTAATCGAATTTAATAAAGTTGCTAATTTGTCATGATTTTCTCTAATATCTCGTTCTAAACGGTGTTTTAAAAGACCAATTTCAATCGCTATACGTAAGTCTTTGGATGTGAATGGTTTAACTATGTATCCAAAAGGTTGGGTGATTTTAGCTCGTTGTAAAGTATTGTCATCACCGTAGGCAGTTAAAAATATAATGGGAATATCTAAATTCTCACGAATGTAAATAGCGGTATCAATTCCATCCATTTCTCCTTTGAGGATGATATCCATTAAAACTAAATCTGGTTTAGTTTCTAATGCTTTGGCGATCGCTACTTTTCCAGAAGAAGCTGTACCAATAACTCTATATCCTAGTTGTGTGAGTTGACTAGTAATAGTTCTAGCGACAATGATTTCATCTTCAACTACTAAAATTTTTGCGGTTTCCATTGCCATATTATAGGTTTATAAAAATATTTTATTGAGGAAAGGTGATTTTCAATAATGTGCCATTTAGAGATTCTAGAGTGGCATTTCCTTCTAACTGTTCTGTGGCCAAATCATAAACTAACGAAAGACCTAGAGAATTTGTATTTCTCCAGTCTAAATCCTCTGGTAGCCCAACACCATTGTCTGCTATAGTCATTTCAATTTGATTATTAACAGAATATAAACTAATAATTATTTTCCCTGTTTCTTGCTCAGTAAAAGCATACTTCAGGGAATTAGACATTAGTTCATTGATGATTAAACCACAGGCGATCGCTTGGTCAACATTCAAGTGAATTTGACTAATATTTGTTTCTACAACCACTTTGCCGGGTGTTATATGATAGGAGATAAGAATACTGTTTACTAAATTATCAATATATTCAGCAATGTTGATTTTACCAATATTCGGGGAAGTATATAAATTTTTATGAACCATAGAGATGGATTCAATACGATTCTGACTATCTCTTAGGGTTTTGATTAATTCAGGATCTTTGAGATTTTGCGCTTGCAGCTGTAATAATCCAGAAACTATCTGCAAGTTATTTTTGACTCGATGATGAACTTCTTTTAATAAAACTTCTTGTTCAGCTAAGGCGTTTCTTAATTGAACTTCTACTTTTTGTCGTTCTGCTAATTGATTATGAGCCTGCTGAAATATGTCAGATTGTTGAATAGCGATCGCAATTCGTAGAGAAAGCTGATCAAGTAAATCTAGTTCGTGTTCTTCCCAGGTTCTAGTAGTAGAACATTGATGTGCCACCAACAAACCCCAAAGGCGAGAATTAGCATCTTTTTGTGCTATTTCTAATAAAATCGGCACGACGAGGTTAGCTTTAACTTGAAATTGTGCTAATAAATTAATATGACAGTCAGTCAGTCCAGCCTCATAAATATTAGCGATCGCTCTTTTACGTCCTTGATAATATTCTGCTCCTCCCCCGGTTTGAAAACAAGTATCCTCAATCTCTGCACCTAAAGAAATTAGCCATCCTGGTTCTACTGATTCAGCCACGATTTTGCCACTCATATCTGGAGCAAACTGGTAAATTATTACTCGCTCAACTTTGAGTAAATCTCGGACTTCTTGAACAGTTGCATTCAGAATATCTTGCAGATTTAAAGACTTATGTATTCTTTGTACAATAGTCCGCATTAATTGCTCTCTTTCTGCTTGAGCTTTCAGCCTTTGTTCAGTTTGTTTGCGTCCGGTAATATCTTGTCCGATGCTAATAATTTGTCCATTAGGTAATCTAACATTTGCCCAAGATGTATCTATTAATCGACCATCAGTTAACAAAGTTTTAAAATCATGCCAAGCACTATCGGCGGACTGAATACAATTAATCGCATCCTGATAAGATTCCTGGTCAGGGTATAACTGTGCTAGAACATTACGAGTCTGAAAATCCTCTAAACTACAACCAATCAGATGTTCTAACTCTTGGTTTATCCATTCGATGTTACCATTTTGATTTACTAGGCTAATCATTAAAGGAATCCGAGCAAAAATATTCTGTAACAAGGCATTTTGCTCTTGCAGTTTTACTTCAGTATTTTTACGTTCTGTAATGTCATAAAGAATAGTTAAAATTGCATATTCATTATTAAAATTTAAATACTGTAATGATGCAATAGCCCAAAATAACGTTCCATTATTGCGCTTAAATTGAATATCATGGTTGATTAAAGAACCATTTTGAGCTAATGCTGCTAAAGTTTTTTGTTGCTCATCACAATTTTGGTATAGTTCTGAAATATGCCGATTAGCTAAATCATCTGTAGTTAATTGAAATTGCTGTAGAAATTCTGAGTTGCTGTATAAAATTAACCCATCTGCTACCCGTGAAATAATTAATGGTACAGGAATAGCCTCAATAATTCCTCTGAGTCTAGCTTCTCTATTTTGTAGTGCAGTTGCAATTGTTTGACGTTCTTCAGTATGAAGGATTTTCTCATGGTGTAACTCAATTTGTTGCACTACTTGACGTGCTAATCTCTCTAATAAAACTTGCATTTTGTGATTGAAATAGCGAGGTACAAAATCCATCACAGCCAAAGTACCGATTGCTAATCCCTTGGCGGTAATTAAAGGCATAGCTGCATAGAAACGCACATGAGAATTTGATAACAATAGAGAATTTTTAACAAATCTATAATCTTGTAAAATATCTGGAATAATTAATATTTTATTCTGGGAAATAGTATAACTACCCAAGCAAATGTGCCGAGGTATTTCTGATTCACTGATTCCTACCTTAGATTTTAGCCATTCCCGTTCAGCATCAATGAAGCTAATAAAAGCTATTGGGGTTTCACAAATGTCAGCGGCCAGTTGTACCAGATTATCAAACACATCTTCTGGTGGTGTATCTAAAATACGATATTCCCGTAATAGTTCGAGACGTTGACTTTCATCATCAGGTAATAACATGATTGCTTCTTTATACAAAAGGCGTGATTTGTGGGATGACTAACAATATAGAAATATTGGCAATTCTCTGTAGGATGAGATTGCTAAATTTTTTATATACTATTGTGAGTCACGCCATCTATGAATTAACTTATGCCACTATCTCGGACGGCCTAAAGTAGTAATATAAAGCACTGCTTCGTCCGCAGGTATACCCAAAACTTCATTGACTTGGTCATCAAAAAAGCCACCGATGCCACTGACACCTAAATTGAGTTGAGTGGCTGCTAAATTCAAGCGTTGCCCTAAATGACCAGCATCCATGTGTAAATAACGATAAACGCGATCGCCATATTGAGCAATAGCTGATTTCAGGTCAGATGTATGAAAAAGCACTGCTCCTGCATCTCGTCCTAGTTCTTGTCCCAAACAAAGAAAGTGTAATTCTCGCCGGAAGTTCTTAAACCGAATTTGGCGTAATTCTTGAGCTTTGGGAGCGTAATAATAACAGCCAGTTTCTAGTCCTTGAACACCACAAACAGCAATGAATGTTTGAATTAAATTCAAGTCAAAATAATCAGGGGCAGGATCTAAATTTTGGTCTAGATAATTTTGAGATTGATAGGTAAAATCAAGTAAAGCTTTGAGTTCATCTAAAGTTAATTCCTCACCATTGTAAGCACGGGTAGAACGTCGCTTATGGATAGTAAGTTCCAAATTTGATAGCTGTTCTCCCCAATCAATGGGGGTGGTGACGGTAGAAACTTTCAGGCAGAAAGGAAAATTATATTTATCTTCTAAGGACTTTGCTTGTTTAATAGTGGGTAAATTCAGTTTGCCGGTGATGCCTGTATTGAGTTGGGTATGTTTATGAAAATATGTCAACAATTGACCATCGGGAATGTAGGGATAGTTAGTTTCTGTAGCTGAGGGGAGAGCAGTACATCCTGATGGTAAATTTTGTTTGATATCTAATAAGTCTGCCAGAGGTAAAACCGCGATCGCACCTTCCTGAAATGGATCTATATAAAGTAAATTATTAACAGCTTCATCAATAAAACCACCAATCAAATGTGGGCGATAATCAGTAATTGCCCCTGCTAATTCTATATTGCCCAATAGATGCCCTGTATCTAAACAAATCCGCCGATAAGCGCGGTCTTCATATCGCCAAGCCGAACGATAAAAGACAACTGTAACAATAATTGCCAATTGGGTACTCTCTAATGCCGGATGCCAAAAACAAGCTTCTTGCAACGCTTGCCAACTATCATTTTCCCAATATTGCATCAGTGAATGAGTGCGACATTGGTAATTATATAGTCCGGCTGGTAATAATGGTGTGCCACGAGAGACTAAGTACAATTCTGCCGGATACAACCCCCCAGCACTAGGCGCAGAACGTAAATATACCGTATTCCCCAAAGAAGGCATTCTAGCAGTTAGTCCATAGCTGCGAAACAGCAACCGGGAAAGTCTTTGCCACCATTGGGCATTCGGGTCATTGACAAACGCCTCTGGAGTCCCTTGGATGTAAGGTTTGAGGTCAATTTCCGAACCGATTTTGTATTCTTTAAACGGTACTGGCTGTTTAGCCCAGTCTAAACTCTGACTTTTAGCAGCAAGGGTATCAGGGTCATATTTCGTCCGTTCATGATAGTGTTGGGCAATTGATTGATGTAGTTCTGGCATAGTGCTAGCGATACCCTTATGACATCCTTATTTTGATCTTGGCATTGATTATTCCTATTATTTCGTGTCAGTTCACACAATTCTATGAATTGTAACTAAGTATTTTATATTTCTGTTGAAGCTAGGAGGGATGGAGCAGGAATATCGCCAGCATAGGTTGACTATTGACTGTTGAATCAAAAAATCTACCTAAAAGGGGATGAATTTTTTAGACATAGGTAATCTGGGATAAGAAAGGGGAAAGATATTAAGCTGTTACACCCATAAGTTGCATCATTTCATTTATCTAAAAAACTTGTACACCCCTACACCCCTACACCCCTGCTTTTTCATTAAACTCTAGCCACTTCAGGATGCTCAATTTTCGTACCCAAAACCTTCAAAAACTCTGCTAACCAACGAGGATGAGCCGGCCAAGCTGGTGCTGTGACTAAATTACCGTCAACTATGGCTTCATCTACCGGAATTTGCACATAATTACCGCCAGCACTCCGCACATCAGGACTACAAGCAGGGTAAGCAGTGCAGTTCTTACCACGCAATACATCAGCAGCAGCTAATAATTGTAATCCGTGGCAAATAGCAGCGATGGGTTTATTTGTTTCGGCAAAGTGGCGAGCTATGTCTAATACTTTTTGATTTAAGCGGATATATTCGGGGGCGCGTCCACCAGGAATAACTAAAGCATCGTAGTTTGAGGCTGTGATTTCTGCAAAGGTGGCGTTGAGGGTGAAATTGTGTCCGGGTTTTTCGCTATAAGTCTGATCTCCCTCAAAATCATGAACTGCTGTTCGTATTTTGTCGCCAGCTTGCTTATCGGGGCAAACAGCGTCAACTTGATGCCCTACCATTTGCAAAGCTTGAAAGGGAACAATGACTTCGTAGTCTTCTACATAGTCACCCACTAGCATCAAAATTTTCTTAGCTGCCATTATGGTATCCTTGCGTCAGAAATAGATTTTAAATCAGTTATCAGTTATCACGCGTATGGTCGGAGCTGTATATATAATATTGCAGTTCGACTACAGAAAAAATGAAAACAGTCAAGATTAAGAATTATTGATTATTAACTAGTTTAAACTCTGCGATCGCCCGTCCAAAATTTTTGTTTTCATGTCCAGGACGACTCAGTTTAATCAAGGCAAACCGTTGTAGTGATGTTAAATTAGCCCACTGTGATAGCGTGATGATGATTCCTAGTTCTTGCGCCTTTTCTTGCACAGTGACTGGGAGATTCTGAGCATCTAGCCATTGAGGATAAGGCTCTATAGGTAATGTTGCCACAGGTGTACCTGTGCGTTCTAAAATTAACTCCTGGAGATATTTTTGGTAAGCTTGAACTTCTGTGTCTGTACTGCAAGGTAAAATCACTAAAGCTTCGCGTTCAGCTTGAGTAATTTGATGCCAATCAGATAATCTTAACTTAATACCGCAGGTATCAAGTTTATACCGCACCTGCATAGGTATACAACGCAGAGAATCAACAAAATCAGCTTCAAATTCAAAAAATACTGTCATCAGACTTTATAAATAGGCTCTTATGGGACTAGTATTTGATTTCTGAAAAATCTAAGTATGTGTAGGGTGTGTTAGGCGTAAGCCGTAACGCACCACAGGCCTTGGTGCTAGGTGTTGTACTCTTGCTGGTAAGACAACGGCAATATTGCAGGAGGAAAATCCACACTGCAATTTGCCTCCCCTACGCATCTGTTCAATAATCAAATATGATTCCTATATTAATTATGAATTACGAATTACGAATTACGAATTAATATTCACCCACCAATTAAGACAGTCGGCGCACCCACCCCGACAACAGTAGTTAAAGGTACACCAGTCACAGTATTAACACCAGCTACCTGAGAAGTGATTCTAGCGGCTGGTCGTCCACCAATTAATACAGTGAAAGAACCCATCACAATACTACCTGTAACTACAGGCCCCGCCACTAAATCACCGACACAAGCGGCAGGTAAACCCATAATCAAAACATTAGGAACACCAGGTGCAGTAATCGGATCACCTGTAACAGTTAAATCAGTTAATCGTGCGGCTGGAAACATAGGAGATTAGGGATTGGGGGCAGGGGGCAGGGGGCAGGGGGCAGGGGGAGAAACTATTGACTATTGACCACTAACAATTAAGCCTGACTATACCGCCCATAATACCGACGGTAGCTGCTCCATTAATACTAACTGAAGCCCCAGCAGAAGCACTAATTGAAGCTCCAGCAGAAGCACTAATTGAAGCCCCAGAAGTTACACTCAAAGAACCACCAGATTGCACACTAATAGAGCTAGCAGCTTGTACACTTACTGTTCCAGTTGTTCTCATGGTAATGCCACTGGGAGTTAATTCTATACTAGTACCCCCAACAGTGAGGCTAATTTTTTGCGTGGCAGTCAGGGCGATTTCTCCACCATTGACGCTGATTTTTTTAATTGTACCAGTAGTTCCTGACTTAACTGTAATATCACCAGTTGAAGTTAAACTAATTGTTTTATTACTATCATCAGCACGATATTTATGTCCGCCAGTAGTCTCTAATTCTACAAATTTATCACTGTCATTTAAACGAAAATTATGACCACCTGTGGTCTGTAAATAAACGCCTTTTTTAGTACCTTTATCTTCCTCCACAAACTGTAATTTATGACCAACACGAGTTTTAAAAGTGCGGAGGCGTACTTTCCCACCAACAACGGTGTCATCTACTTTTTCTGGTGGCGCGTCTGTACCATTCCACACCCCACCAATTACATAGGGGCGATGAATATCACCATGTTCAAAGGCTACTAATACCTCATCATTAACTTCTGGTAAACAATCAAAACCCCTACCTGTCCCTGCACCTACACTTACCACTCTCGCCCAATTACTTTCATGTTCTTCAGTCAAGGTAGGAAATTTCACTCTAACTCGACCCCACCCTTTAGGGTCTTTATTATTACTCACAACTCCTACTAACAGAGTTTGTCCTGGTTGCAGGTGTTGCTGGGGTGTTAATGTAGCAAATAAGTCTCCGGGACGTAATCCCCGCACACTAAATTCTGTTGTATATTTGCGCTTTTGGAATAAGTGACGCGTTTCAGTTACATAATAACTGCCACTGTAATTCCCCATATCTGTCAGTTTAATGACTCGTCCCGTTCTAATTTGAGGATTTCCTTCACCTTTAGCATCGGCATAGACAAATTCTCCCCCCAGTTCGTTACACAAGGCCTGAGCAATTTTTTGCGATTCAGCAGCACTAAACACAGGCTGGTCTACAACAATCATTTTAGGTTGAACATTAAATTTAGTGCTAGTTGTACTGCCTTTGCCGTTATCTGTAGTGGTAATTATCTGTTCTTTTGATGCTGTCGATACAATCGATTTCTTGGTACTATAGTCCCAACCCCGCACTTCTACAGAACTCACTTGTTCAGCACTGGTAACGCGGACACGAAAACCGTGAATGTCTTCCAGCCACTTTAGAGATAAAGTCTGGTCTTGTTTAGGTTGACGAAAGTTGAGTTTCCCATCCTGCACATATAACTCAAAACCCAAGCGTGCTGCTCTTTCCCGCAGGAAGTCCATGTTAGTTTGATTTTCCTGAAAGACGTATTCGTGAACAATAGTAGTTGAAGTAATTGTGCCGGCTGTAATTCCTGTTTCGCCTACAATTTGGTTGACGATATCGCTATCAGTTACATTCTGGAAGGAGCGATTATAACGTCCCCGATGTAATCTGTGAGATACATCATAACCCCGAATCACAATTGGAGCTTGTGATTCAGCCGTAAACTCGGTTTCTATACCAGTAATTTCCCCTTCTAATACATAACCCTGCTCTGCTTCTTGGAAATCTACGTTTTCTGTGGTGCTGGAAACAAAACCAATTTTGATTTTTTTGCCAATAGCAAATAAACTTTGATGTTTCCAAGTAGTTTCACTGGTTTTTCCAGGAAAGTAATCATTGCGGATGACTAAAGTAAACATCCCTGGTTGGTGGAGACTCTCTTCTACAGAGATTTGCAAAATGTCTTCCAGTAAATCTTGAGAAGCATCACTGCCATCAATCTGTAACAGTGGTTCGGGGATGTAACGGACTGCGGGCATAGTATCAGCAAAATGGGTTTTTCATAGCCTACGGGGATAAATGGCAGTAGACTATTAACCAAAAGTCGAATTACTTGCGCTTGCTCCTGTTGTCCCCCCCTCTGTCTACACTAGCGGGTGCGCCCATACCTGGTTGCGTAATTGATTCGTCTACTTCTTCTAATGTCAGGTTAATTTTGGCTCTAACAGGTGTGCCGTCTGGTAAAAATAGGGTGAGGCTGTAATTAAGTGATTGCACAAAGCAACGAAGATATTGCTGATCACCCCATGTAAATATATACACTGGTGGACGTTTTTCTTTACCTGCTCCAGCTTCAGCAAAGTTGACGGCTTTCTCAAATTTTTTCAGATGTGTGAGGACGCTTGTACCTGCTTCGTAGGTATCAAAAATGATGTTGTTTATAGTTAGTTTACAGGGTTCTGGGTAAGCAAAGCTGACTTTGGGTAATCCTCGCCCAGTCCGCGCACCACTACTTTTGGTTAAGTTGATTTGTTGAGAAAAGTCTAGCTGGGTAGGATTGAACATAAATTCAATATCCGGTGCAGCTTGTTCTGTTGCAATTAATTTGGCTTTAACTAAACGGGTGGTACTCATGAGTGTTGACTATTAACTGTTAACTATTGAATTTACCAAGGTAAGCGTCCTGAATAATTATTACCTCGGCGTTCTCGTTCTATTTCTAAACGCTGTCGGAGGATATGATATATTTCTTGAGCAAGGATTTCTAAATTTTCTGCTTCTTCATTTTGGGAATCTTCATTGGTCGATTCTTGGGCGTAGGAGTTATTCACTTTTTGAATTAATGTAAAATCATTGGGATGAGTATATGTACTAGTGAGATGATTTTCCGAATTATTTTTTTCAGAAAAATTAATTCTTGATTGATCTTGAATGGTGTTTGATGAAAGTTGAGAAAAATTAGGCGATCGCTCAGATATAATAGGTAAAATTTTATTCCACTCTTTTTTATCAGCTTTTGGCTGCACAACTATTTTCTCACTAGAATTACTAGCTGATGTATTATTGATTAATTCAGACAAATTAGACCATGAATTGGGTATATCTTCAATTAATAATTTTTCTGTTTTAGATTCTAAAATAGAAGTTCGCTGTACTATATTTTTGTCTGGTACACTTAGTAATTTATCATCTACAAAATCAGATGTAAGTAATTTAGCTGATTGAGAAATAGGTCTAAAAATGGATAGTTTCTGCAAAACTTTAGGTAATTCTGGTATCTCTGTATTTTTTGATTGAATAATTGTATTTTTAGGTCGAGAATTTACTGTTCTGTTCTGTGATATGTTACCATTCGGATATTTTCTTGTAGATAAGTTTTGTGAAAGTATTGCTTCTGTTTGAGTGATGTCAGCACTAGGAATAGATGAGTTACTTTCCTGTTTTGGTTGAATAATTGATGCTTGAGGGTGTGATGCGATGTGTTCAATTTCAGTTATGTCAGCAGTGGGAATAGATGAGTTGCTTTGCTGTTTTGGTTGAATAATTATGGTTTCACTATGTGGGGTAATATCTTCAGCTTGAAATATTTCCCCATGAGGAGTTAAAGGGTGATTTTCTTGTTGTGGTTGAATAACTCTGGCTTCAGGTTGTGATGCGATGTGTTCAATTTCAGTGATGTCAGCACTGGGAATAGATGAATTACTTTGCTGTTGTGGTTGAATAACTGCGGCTTCAGGATGTGACGCGACTTGTTCAATTTCAGTGATGCCAGCACTGGGAGTAGATGAATTGCTTTCTCTTTTTGGTTGAATAATTGATGTTTCAGGATGTGATGCGACTTGTTCAATTTCAGTGATGTCAGCACTGGGAATAGATGAGTTGCTTTGCTGTTTTGGTTGAATAATTATGGTTTCACTATGTGGGGTAATATCTTCAGCTTGAAATATTTCCCCATGAGGAGTTAAAGGGTGATTTTCTTGTTGTGGTTGAATAACTGTGGCTTCAGGATGTGATGCGACTTGTTCAATTTCAGTGATGCCAGCACTAGGAGTAGATGAATTGGTTTCCGTTTTTGGTTGAATAATTATGGTTTCACTATGTAGGGTAATATCTTCAGCTTGAAAGATTTCCTCATGAGGAGTTAAAGGGTGATTTTCTTGTTGTGTTTGAATAATTGATGCTTGAGGATGTGATGCGATGTGTTGAATTTGAGTTATGTCAGTACTAGGAATAGATGAATTACTTTCCTGTTGTGTTTGAATAATTGATGCTTGAGGATGTGATGCGATGTGTTGAATTTGAGTTATGTCAGTACTGGGAATAGATGAATTACTTTCCTGTTGTGTTTGAATAATTGATGCTTGAGGATGTGATGCGATGTGTTGAATTTGAGTTATGTCAGTACTGGGAATAGATGTATTGCTTTCTCGTTGTGGTTGAATAATTGATGCTTGAGGATGTGATGCGATGTGTTGAATTTGAGTTATGTCAGTACTGGGAATAGATGAGTTACTTTCCTGTTTTGGTTGAATAACTGTGGCTTCAGGATGTGATGCGACTTGTTCAATTTGAGTGATGCCAGCACTAGGAATAGATGAGTTTGTTTCTCTTTTTGGTTGAATAACTGTGGCTTCAGGATGTGATGTGATGTGTTCAATTTGAGTGATGCCAGCACTAGGAACAGATGAATTGTTTTCTCTTTTTGGTTGAATAACTGTGGCTTCAGGTTGTGATGCGACTTGTTCAATTTGAGTGATGTCAGCACTAGGAATAGATGAATTGTTTTGCTGTTGTGGTTGAATAAATGTGGCTTCAGGATGTGATGTGATGTGTTCAATTTGAGTGATATCATCACTGAGAACAGATGAATTACTTTGCTGTTGTGGTTGAATAATTGTGGTTTCACTATGTGGGGTAATATCTTGAGATTGAAAGATTTCCCCGTGAGGAATTAAAGGGTGATTTTCTTGTTGTGCTTGAATAATTGATGCGTCAGGTTGTGATGCGATGTGTTGAATTTGAGTTATGTCAGCACTAGGAATAGTTAAAGGATGATTTTCTTGTTGTGCTTGAATAATTGTGGCTTCAGGTTGTGATGCGATGTGTTGAATTTGAGTTATGTCAGTACTGGGAATAGATGAGTTACTTTCCTGTTTTGGTTGAATAACTGTGGCTTCAGGTTGTGATGCGATGTGTTCAATTTGAGTGATGCCAGCACTGGGAGTAGATGAGTTACTTTCCTGTTTTGGTTGAATAACTCTGGCTTCAGGTTGTGATGCGACTTGTTCAATTTCAGTGATGTCAGCAGTGGGAATAGATGAGTTACTTTCCTGTTTTGGTTGAATAACTGTGGCTTCAGGTTGTGATGCGATGTGTTCAATTTGAGTGATGCCAGCACTGGGAGTAGATGAGTTACTTTCCTGTTTTGGTTGAATAACTCTGGCTTCAGGTTGTGATGCGACTTGTTCAATTTCAGTGATGTCAGCAGTGGGAATAGATGAATTGCTTTGCTGTTTTGGTTGAATAATTATGGTTTCACTATGTGGGGTAATATCTTCAGCTTGAAATATTTCCCCATGAGGAGTTAAAGGGTAATTTTCTTGTTGTGTTTGAATAACTCTGGCTTCAGGATGTGATGCGACTTGTTCAATTTGAGTGATGTCAGCACTAGGAGTAGATGAATTGGTTTCCGTTTTTGGTTGAATAATTATGGTTTCACTATGTGGGGTAATATCTTCAGCTTGAAATATTTCCCCATGAGGAGTTAAAGGGTGATTTTCTTGTTGTGGTTGAATAACTGTTGTTTCAGGATATGACGCGACTTGTTCAATTTCAGTGATGCCAGCACTAGGAGTAGATGAGTTGTTTTCTCTTTGTGTTTGAATAATTGATGTTTCAGGATGTGATGCGACTTGTTCAATTTCAGTGATGTCAGCACTAGGAGTAGATGAATTGCTTTCTCTTTGTGGTTGAATAACTGTTGTTTCAGGATGTGATGCGACTTGTTCAATTTCAGTGATACCAGCACTGGGAGTAGATGAATTGCTTTGCTGTTTTGGTTGAATAAATGTGGCTTCAGGATGTGATGTGATGTGTTCAATTTGAGTGATATCATCACTGAGAACAGATGAATTACTTTGCTGTTGTGGTTGAATAATTGTGGTTTCACTATGTGGGGTAATATCTTGAGATTGAAAGATTTCCCCGTGAGGAATTAAAGGGTGATTTTCTTGTTGTGCTTGAATAATTGATGCGTCAGGTTGTGATGCGATGTGTTGAATTTGAGTTATGTCAGCACTAGGAATAGTTAAAGGATGGTTTTCTTGTTGTGCTTGAATAATTGTGGCTTCAGGTTGTGATGCGATGTGTTGAATTTGAGTTATGTCAGTACTGGGAATAGATGAGTTACTTTCCTGTTTTGGTTGAATAACTCTGGCTTCAGGTTGTGATGCGACTTGTTCAATTTGAGTGATGTCAGCACTAGGAGTAGATGAATTGGTTTCCGTTTTTGGTTGAATAATTGTGGTTTGACTATGTGGGGTAATATCTTGAGCTTGAAATATTTCCCCATGAGGAGTTAGAGGGTGATTTTCTTGTTGTGCTTGAATAATTGTTGCGTCAGGTTGTGATGCGATGTGTTGAATTTCAGTTATGTCAGTACTGGGAAGAGATGAATTGCTTTCTTTTTTTGGTTGAATAAGTGTTGTTTCAGGATGTGATGCGACTTGTTCAATTTCAGTGATGCCAGTACTGGGAATAGATGAGTTACTTTCCTGTTTTGGTTGAATAACTGTGGCTTCAGGTTGTGATGCGATGTGTTCAATTTCAGTGATGCCAGCACTGGGAGTAGATGAGTTTGTTTCTCTTTTTGGTTGAATAAGTGTTGTTTCAGGATGTGATGCGACTTGTTCAATTTGAGTGATGTCAGCACTAGGAATAGATGAGTTTGTTTCTCTTTTTGGTTGAATAACTGTGGCTTCAGGATGTGATGCGACTTGTTCAATTTGAGTGATGCCAGCACTAGGAATAGATGAATTACTTTGCTGTTGTGGTTGAATAACTGTGGCTTCAGGTTGTGATGCGATGTGTTCAATTTCAGTGATGCCAGCACTGGGAGTAGATGAATTGCTTTCTGTTTTTGGTTGAATAACTGTTGTTTCAGCTTGTGATGCGATGTGTTCAATTTTAGTGATATCAGTACTGGGAATAGATGAGTTACTTTCCTGTTGTGGTTGAATAACTGTGGCTTCAGGATGTGATGCGATATGTTGAATTTGAGTTATGTCAGTACTGGGAATAGATGAGTTACTTTCCTGTTGTGGTTGAATAACTGTGGCTTCAGGATGTGATGCGATGTGTTGAATTTGAGTGATATCATCACTGAGAACAGATGAATTACTTTGCTGTTGTGCTTGAATAATTGTGGCTTCAGGATGTGATGCGATATGTTGAATTTGAGTTATGTCAGTACTGGGAATAGATGAGTTACTTTCCTGTTGTGGTTGAATAACTGTGGCTTCAGGATGTGATGCGATATGTTGAATTTGAGTTATGTCAGTACTGGGAATAGATGAGTTACTTTCCTGTTGTGGTTGAATAACTGTGGCTTCAGGATGTGATGCGACTTGTTCAATTTGAGTGATGTCAGCACTAGGAATAGATGAATTACTTTGCTGTTGTGGTTGAATAATTTTGGTTTGACTATGTGGGGTAATATCTTGAGCTTGAAATATTTCCCCAGTGTCAGTCACAGGGTGATTTTCTTGTTGTGTTTGAATAACTGTGGCTTCAGGATGTGATGTGATGTGTTCAATTTCAGTGATGTCAGCACTGGGAGTAGATGAGTTGTTTTCTCTTGTTGGTTGAATAATTATGGTTTCACTATGTGGGGTAATATCTTCAGCTTGAAATATTTCCTCATGAGGAGTTAAAGGGTGATTTTCTTGTTTTGATTGAATAATTGTTGCGTCAGGATGTGATGCGATGCGTTCAATTTGATTAATTTCAGTACTCGGAATAGATGAATTACTTTCCTGTTTTGGTTGAATAATTGATGCTTGAGGATGTGATGCGATGTGTTCAATTTCAGTTATGTCAGCAGTGGGAATAGATGAGTTGCTTTGCTGTTTTGGTTGAATAATTGTGGTTTCACTATGTGGGGTAATATCTTCAGCTTGAAATATTTCCCCATGAGGAGTTAAAGGGTGATTTTCTTGTTGTGGTTGAATAACTCTGGCTTCAGGTTGTGATGCGATATGTTGAATTTCAGTGATGTCAGCACTAGGAATAGATGTATTGGTTTCCTGTTGTGGTTGAATAACTGTGGCTTCAGCTTGTGATGCGATATGTTGAATTTCAGTGATGTCAGCACTAGGAATAGATGTATTGCTTTCTCGTTGTGGTTGAATAATTGTGGTTTCACTATGTGGGGTAATATCTTCAGCTTGAAATATTGCCCCGTGAGGAGTTAAAGGATGATTTTCTTGTTGTGCTTGAATAATTTTTGCGTCAGGTTGTGATGCGATGTGTTGAATTTGAGTTATGTCAGTACTGGGAGTAGATGAGTTACTTTCCTGTTTTGGTTGAATAACTCTGGCTTCAGGATGTGACGCGATGTGTTGAATTTGAGTGATGTCAGCACTAGGAATAGATGATTTTGTTTCTCTTTGTGGTTGAATAACTCTGGCTTCAGGTTGTGATGCGATGTGTTGAATTTGAGTTATGCCAGCAATAGGAATAGATGAGTTGCTTTCTTGTTGTGGTTGAATAATTGTGGCTTCAGGTTGTGATGCGACTTGTTCAATTTGAGTGATGTCAGCACTGGGAGTAGATGAATTGCTTTCTCTTTTTGGTTGAATAATTGAATTTTTTATTGTTGAATTATTTTTGTTTGTAAGATTATTATTTTGGAATGATGTTGTTATATTGCTATCTGATTGATTGAAAGGCTGTGATTGATATTCAGATAAAAGATGGGAATCATTAAATAGATTATTTGATACTGTATAATCTGCAAATTCAGAAGCAAAGAAGGCTGAATCATGAAAATTTGACAAAGATTTAGTACCCAAGGGTGATAAAAATTTGGGGTTAAGTAATTTCTGTCCCAATGGTTTATGGGGAAGTAATGGTTTTCTAATACCTAGTTCTTGATTATCACCAGAAGCAGTTTCTAAATTATTTGTCATAAATTACTACTTTAATTACTAGAAAAATATCCGGTGCTATCTCGACCTGATAAAATTGATGCACCACCAGACCTAGTTTGATCAATTTTTAATCCTTCGTATGTTAAAGTCAATTCTTCAATAGCTACTGTGTTGGAATCTGCACTTAAGCTGGGAGCTTTCCATGAAATAGGAACAGCACCAATTAAAGTCCAGCATTGCATTGTTTCTCCGGCTTGGTTAAATAATAAAATATTGACGTTACGGCGTTGTTTAGCATTAGCACCAACTTTACTCAAAATTTGACTAATCCAATTCCAAAATGTTAAATCATTGGTAATACCACGTTTTAGGGTTACATCTGAAAATTCGGCTTGGCTTAAAAGAACTCTTTGTTGATCATTAACACCACCTTCAGAAAATTTTTCTGTTTTTACTGTTACACCTAATCCTTGACATTCAGTAAAACACGCGGTGATACTGCTTTCCATTTCTATATAAAATCTATTGGCTGTAACGTAGTTTAATTCACGAATATTATTAGCCATTACTATCCTCGTTTATTGATGTTTATTACGTTCTTTTTGCAAGCGTAAATCTTCTAACATTAATTCATAAACTCTATCACATAGTATTTGTAAAGTTTGGCGATCGCTAATTACTTTACCTGCCAACTTTAATAGTGCTTTATGTTGTTCTGAAGTCTGATTATTATGTTTCATAGCTTTAATAATATTATAGATTAGTTATTGTTTATATCTTTTTTGTAATGGTACTAAACCTGCTTGTTCTAGGAGCTTTTGCACTTCTTGAGTTTTCAGCATATCAGCAAATTTTTGTCCAATTACAGGACGGCTATTATCTCCTGGATAAACTACAGCTATTGGATAACTTAGGGGATACGTTCCAGTTTTAAATACTTGAATATTAGGGCTATAACTACCTTTATCATCACATAAATCTGTATTAGGATCTATTGGTTTATTAGTATCGTTATAGACTAAACTTTGTACTGGTTTTTGATTACTATCAACTATAGCTAAAGGATAAACAGAACATTGCCCAAACACTTGACTAAGTGTGGCAAAACCAATGCTACCAATGTCTTCCTTTTCGTTTTCAAATTCTTGTAAAATCCGCCTTAACATTTCTAAGGTACGCAGGCGGGTAATTTTTATAGATGAATTGTCTGTAAATTTATCTGGCGGTTGATTTTGTTCCTGTAATTTGTTAAATGTATATATTGCATTAGAGTCTTTTAAAACTCTGGTTTTAAATATATTTTCTGCTTCCTGTTCTATTGGCATATATAGCTTAACTGGTAAATTAGGTAATTTAGAATTTATTTGCTGCCAGTTTTTAATTTTACCTGTATATAAATCTCGCAATTGCTCAATAGTAATTTGACCATTTAATGCTTTAGGTAAGTTTTTATCTCGTTTATAATAGCTAAAAGCAACAAAAATTACTAATCCATCATAGGCAAAGGTTTTGTATCTAAATTGAGGTGGTACTTGATTAGTTAAGTTAGTTACTACAAAGTCTGATTGACCAGATTGTACTTTATCCAAAGCTGTTTTTAATGTCTCTTCTGGTTGATACTGAATTTCAAGTTTTGGCTGGCTTTCTTTAAGTTTATCTTCTAACTTTTTGTCTTGTAAAATTAAATTACTTTGCTGTAAAATATAACTCCAAGTACCGGATTTTTCGCCAGTATAACTATATGTCCCCGGAGGTACGCCAGGAACATCTTTTAAACAACAAACTACAGTCTCTTGAGGTGTAACTTCTGGTTGGGAAAATATTTTTATAAGTAGCCAAAAAATTGCCCCAAAAAACAAAATGCCTAATATTATCAGTAATAAGAAATAAATAGGATTAGTGCTTTTTTTTCTTTGTTCAGATTGTTCTATAACTACTAAAACTTGCTCAGGAGATTGTGGAGGTATCTTTATTAGTGCTTGTCGTGCTTCTTCAGCACTAACAAATGGTTTATCTAGCTTGAGTAACCTGAGAATAAATGCTTTCAATTCTTTGCTAACTGAAGGCCAATTATCTTCTAATTCAAGGTTAAGTGCTTGATTATTAACAGAGTTTACGGTAGTTCCAGATAATAAATAAAAAGCCACATATCCCAAATCTTTTAAATCTTCATCAAAGGTAGGAATAACTGTTTGAGAATTTGGCAGTACAAATAAACTTTCCCAGATAGCTAAATCACAGACATGGGTGAAAAACTCTTGTTCATTGGCAATTAATAACAAACTATCTAGATTTAGATTACCGTGTGCTACTCCCTGTTGTACTTGACCAGAAGGCAAACTAAATTTTTGTCCGTGGAGAAATTGCAATGTTTGCAAAACTTGGTTGAGAAGATGATAGACTTGATTCTCACTCATTGCACCATGATGAATGAGGTATGTCCGCAAGGTGGGATAGCTATCTTGATTACCGCTAGTGACGAGATAACAGCGTTCTTCTACTGGATCAGCGATCGCATCCCAAGGTAAAATCAAACGGATATCCTGAACCCTACCATCAGCTAAACTCAACCCCGCTAGCCGTTCAAAAGCTTGTTTTCGCTCTTTTGTTTCCTCACGATTAAAAGCCTTTTGAGGTAAGAGATATTCTTTAATTACCACAGGTTGTTGATCTGCAACCTGAACACCATGATATAAACGTCCCATTCCCCGCCTTCCCAAAAAGCCATCTATGCGGTATCGACCCCGATAGCCACGAAACTCGGTTTTTGGTGGTAAGATAGCCGGAAAACCGCACTGAACACACTTCTTAGCCGTGGGATTTATCTCTAGGGTTTTTTGAGTCCACAGACAGGTTAAAGGATTTTCGTTAGTACATTCATAGCGTCTGTAAACCGTATCCAACCCTGGAGAAATCAGTTTTTCAACTGTTACCGCCGTAGGAATAGAGCTAGTTTCTGCAACCTCTAACTTTTCTGCTTTCGGGAAAAGTCCAGTTAGTTTGGCTTTGATTTGTGCATAAACCACGACTACAACCCCTAGCGATCGCTCTCATTGCCGCATCCTACACTGATTTTCTCCCCGTGGACATTAGACTTTCCGCTAGATCATAGAATCAAGTAGGATGGAAATTGTAACCAATTACGTTAGCGTAGCGGGGGGAGCATCGTTACGTAGCTTGCTTCCGCGTAGCGGTATTACGAATTACGAATTACGAATTACGAATTACGAATTAAAAACTGTCTTCTGGCTGCAAAATATACCATTTATACCAATGACGTACCGCCAACCAAATAGCAGATAATAAACCAGCCACACTCAAAGTCAAGCCGCTAAATGGTACTAGCAAGCCAAAAACTGGTAATATTGCCCCAGCAATCGTACAGATAATTACAGCCAAAGCAGTACTACGATTGCTACCTAATCCCCAAGATAATGTCAGTAAAATTAGGGAAATCATTGTCCAAGCTAACTCAGCATTCATAAAGCGGCTGAGATAAGTTAAACTCAATAAACAAGCAAAGAAAAGACTAGCAGCGATCGCTACATTTTTTAAATTCATCGGGATGGATAAATACAACAATAATATCCACCACAAAAATATAGCCGGTGCAAGCAATAACAACCTGGGAAGGATACCAGTTTGACGAATGGGGTTAGTGTTGGTAAATACCCCAAAGGGATTTTTCACAGACACGTTATCGTCGAATACCCAAGTAAATTGAGTGCTGCGATCATCAACTTTTGTCTCACTAGGAATAATACCACTAGCAAAATCAGCCCCAGGAAAGTTAGCAGTTGTTGTTAACCGAAAATTAGAAAGCAACTGTCCAGCAGCGTTATAAACCCAACGTGAACCCCCTTGAGCTTGATATGTGACGCGAAAAGTAGTTTCTTGTCCTGGTGGTAACTTAAATGCAAAGCTATAATTTCCCGGTTCGACTGACTCTAGCCTAGTGCGATTTTGTTCTACTTTATAGTTAGCCAGTAGCGAATAACCAAGGGGTGGCTGTGCTTCAAAAAAGAAACTATCAATATTATTCAGACGGTTAACCACTTTGTATTCAGCACTATAGTCTACCCGGTAAACCGCACTACGGTTCTGCACATCTGTGCTTTGATCTAAATTAACTTGAATTTGTGACCCCGCCAACGACAACAAACGGTTAACTTGTCGCTTGTCGTTCACCTTGACTATTTTGCCATCAACTTGAGTTGTATAGCTAAATGCCTCCTCAGTCACATAGCGCACTTGAGGGACAATTTGTTCTAGTTTATCCCCAGCTACACTTTGCGCTACTTGGGTAACTTTGGCTTGTTCCCAATGGTGATAACGATTACTTAAAGTAGAACACAGAAAAAATCCTGCAACCAAAAGCACTAATACTAAAGATAGATGCTGCAAACCCCATAACACTTGTGAGTAACGAATTGTCCACTCACCAACGAAAATTTTCTGTTCTGCTGGATGATGGCGGAGAGTAAAACTAATAATTGCGATCGCCACTCCCAAAGCTATGATTAAAACTACTAACAATATCAAAGCTGGGAGTAATTGAGAACCCAGTTGAATTAGCTCTGTGGGATGTGTTAAATCAGGTAGTCCCGGAATCCCCTCTTTAGTAGAATACATGGGTAATTTTCACATAATTTGCAATCACAGACTGACAAAACTTCACAAAAGTTTCTGTGAAAATCACTATGTATTTCTTCTTAATAGAAAAAACTTATCCCAATACCAATTCAATTAGTATGTCCAGAAATTAACTACTTAGAACTTACTCAACTGGCATATTTTTTATGTGAGATGTATGACGCTCTTAAAGTATTCCAACCTGTAATCAGACTGATAGCGTCACGCACCAACCATCGGTGACACTTGCATAACGCCAATTCTCCCAAATTAAGCAACAGTTCCAAACCTTGAAACCCAGCCTGTATGAGACTTTCTTAATTACGTAGCTCGCTACTCTCCTATTTCTCCGTTCGCGGTAGCGTTGCGTAGCAAAGGAGTACCCGCAGGGTATTACGAATTACGAATTACGAATTACGAATTACGAATTACGAATTACGAATTGGTATAACTCCTGCTATTTTGTCCTGTTAGCCGCTACCCGACAAACAATTTCCATAGAGTTAGCATCAGCACTTCTAGGCTTAGGAAAAATCTCCTGCTCTGTTTTATCAACACTAGTTAAATGACCATTTGCACTATAAACAGCAAATGCTCTAGAGAACAATCTGCCTTGACTACAAACAGCGCGCAGAGTTCTTCTGGACATACCATTACCATGCTGTTCTAGTAGCGTGTATTCAGTTCCTTTTACAGATGCCAAATCTAAAACAATTGGATCACCATTTCTATTAGAACCTACTTGCAGATAAAAATTATCTTTTGTGGTTTCAGCTATTGCTATGCCACTAAATGATAATGAGAGTATTGCCGCCAAGCCGCCAATTTTTTTTAACCACATAATTAATACTTTTGTAAACCCATACTTTATTTTTATTCATAAAGTATTGTTTTTGCTGTGGTAAAATCACTGGAAAATCTTTACGTAACGATACAATCGAAAATATTAAAAATTAGTATTTATAGGCAAATAAAAAAACCGTAGTGGAACTACTACGGTTAATTTGAGTGGAATACTGAACTCTAAACCTATTTTAATAGTTGATGTCTTACAACTTAAGCTCTTTACCTGTCTGTAATCTCTTCATGCAGTAAAGTTTAACTATTTAAAAGATATTTGTCATTACTGAAATAAAGAAGTGAGGAAAGTGAAATATTGATTTCTATTAACTGTGAAATTATCTGTATTCCGAAAACCTATGCAGCTATTAAATAAACTTTTTCAGTAATATCACTAGATATATGAAGCTCCTCAGATACGTCAATCAAATAATACACCAAGAATATATGTAAAAAGCATAACAGCCTTAAATTGCTAAAAGTTCGGTAATCAAGGTTAAAAAAAATCTAATGAATACATTAGGCTACTACTGTGATCAGAGATTATATTAGGTGAGTCCCTATGTAGTATGTATGCCCCACTACCCTAAAATCATGACAATTGACTATGAGTTTGGCAACTAGAAAAAATTGATAGCACTTGACACTTAACAGACTTCAAAGCCTTTTCTTATCAGGTTTTACGCTAATTTGATTGAACTTGACATCCTCCCCCGCTAATCCTTGCGGATATAGCGGGGGATTCCCAAGCCTCACGACTTAGGTTTCTGTTTCCTTCCCTTACGGGTTTTTTGCAACTGCCCTTTAGACTTATGCCTATCAGGTCTTATGTTCGCTCCACAGACTGTAACGGTGTGTCCCACCGCCAAAATATTTTTAGCCGCATTGATGTCTCGGTCATGGTGTGTCCCACAATTGGGGCAATCCCACTCTCGGATACTCAACGGCAATATTTCAACAACGTGACCACAGTTCCCACAGCGTTTAGAACTGGGAAACCATCGGTCAATTTTTACTACTGTTCGACCGTACCACTTGGCTTTGTAATCCAGTTGCCTCACCAAATCACCCCATGCAGCATCACTGATGGCACGGGCAAGTTTGGGGTTTTTGACCATATTCTTAACTGCCAAATCCTCAACCACTATCGTTTGGTTTTCACGAATCAGTCGAGTTGTCAGTTTGTGCAGATGGTCTTTTCTGGAATCAGAGATTTTAGCTTGAAGGCGAGCAACTTTGAGTCTTGCTTTGTCTCGATTGCAAGAAGCTTTCTGTTTACGACTCAAAGACTTTTGGGCTTTCCTCAACTTTTGATAGTGCTTGTCGAACGCTTTGGGGTTAGCAATCTTCTCACCCGTACTCAAGGTAACAAGAGTGCTCACACCAACATCCAACCCTACAGCACTATCAACTGGTTGCAAAGTTTCTTCAGATGGATCATTGATTCGCAAGCTAACAAACCATCGCCCGGAAGGTTCAAGTCTAACCGTGATGGTACTGGGTTCACACCCATTGGGAAGCTGCCTAGACCATTTAATTGGCAGTGGTTCAGAACACTTAGCCAAGTAGACTTGTCCATCTTTCCACCGGAAAGCAGATTTAGTAAACTCTGCGCTACCACCGCTACGTTTCTTTTTGAAGTTAGGGTATTTCGCCCTACCAGCAAAGAAATTACTGAAAGCAGTTTGCAGATGTCTCAAACCTTGTTGCAGTGGTACACAGCTAACCTCGTTCAAAAACTGAAGTTCTTCAAGTTTCTTCCACTGCGTCAACATAGCAGAAGACTGAACGTAGTCAACCTTCTGTTGTCTCTCGTACCAAGCCTCGGTTCTTGCGGCCAAAGCTTTGTTAAAAACCAACCGCACACAACCAATAGTCCGGCGCAATATCTGTTCTTGCTCGGCAGTTGGATACACTCTGTAGCGGTAGGCTTTTTCCATACCTCACATTCTACCATTAAATCTGTGAAATACGTACAACCCGCTATGTACCAAAGTTTATTTACTCACTCGTCGCTCACCCCATTCCTGAGGCAGCGCGTTGGGCGGCTCTGCCGACTTGTAGCGACTGCCGTCTCACCGCCAATCCTTAACGGATATGGCGGGAGTCTCCTGGGGGTGTTAGATGACTGATTATTTACCATGTCCTCGATACTGCCTCACACGTAAAAATCATGATGGTTCAGTTCCAGATGAGAGACTGTGTGATTTTTGCTGGTATGAATATTGTTTTTGTTGGGCTGAATATTGTCTAGATGGGTGGTTAGAAGCTCAAGCTCATCACAGTTCATCTATTGCGAACACTGAAGATAAAACACAAGCGAGGCCATTTTAACCTCGCCGAAAAAACCAAACTATTATTTCTGAGTAAGGATTTTAGTCCGCTAAGAAGGACTAAAGTCCTTACTACAAACCTTTAACTATCGACATTCTTTCAGTAGCTCAGGCATATGCTGTTCTAGTTTTTTAGCTGTTTGTTCTTCCTGCTGTAAGTTTTGCTGTAGCAGTTGTACAACCTTTTGTTGTCCCATCTGTTCTGCAACTTGAATCAAACTACGGTAGCAAGCAATTTCTAATTGTTCCACCTTCGCTTGACATCCAGCCAATCCCAAAGTCAGAATTTTCTGACTCTCGGCAGCTAGTAACATAAATTTTTGACCATCATTAACCAAACCAGCCGCAGTATTACAATTAATGCGCTTTGGTTGCTGCCCCAAAGTATTGAACACCTGTTCTAAATTTTGAATTTGTTGTTCTGTTTCCCGAATATGAGTCTCAATGAGAGACTTCAACTGGGTATGTTGACAACACTGCACCATCATCTGCTGCGCTTCCCAAAAGCGTTGTTCAGCATCGTACATCACACCAACTTCATAGATAAATTTTTCTTGCAAGTTGGAGATTTTAGTTACAGGGCGTTCAGTTAGTTGAACCATAGTTCTTCTCCTGGGTTTTCGACACCAAGCAATTTTGATGTCGGGATTGTTTAAACTACGTTCTACATTCGCCAATCGATTCTGCATTCTCGTCATACCATAGGCACAACTGAGTGTTAATTCTCAGTGCTAAGTTAAATACATTGGGCATTGGGCATGGGGTATGGGAATAACATCAGCTTTCCCACATGAGAGCGTTAGTAAAGTAAAGTAAAGATAGATTAAGAATGCGCTGATAATTCAATGACTGTTCCACACTTGCAGGAAATATCCTCTCAGTTAGAAAGTCCCAATTTGCGCGATCGCATGGTAGCCTTGGCCAATTTGCGGGATATACCAGCTGAAGATGCTGTACCTTTAATTAAAAAGGTTTTAAATGATGACTCTTTGCAGCTGCGATCGATGGCAATATTTGCCCTAGGTATCAAGCCAACCAGCGAATGTTATCCAATTTTGGCTAAAATACTCGAAAATGACCCAGATTATAGTATGCGTGCGGATGCTGCTGGTGCTTTGGGTTATTTGGGTGACATTAGAGCCTTTGAGGTGCTAGCACGAGCATTTTACGAAGATACGGATTGGTTAGTACGCTTTAGCGCGGCTGTTTCTCTCGGTAATCTTAAAGATCCACGGGCGCGTGAAATCTTAATTCAAGCTTTAGATGCTCCAGAAGTTGTCTTACAACAAGCCGCAATTTCGGCACTGGGAGAAATCCAAGATATTGATTCAGTAGATCATATACTCCGCTTTGCTCAATCCGATGATTGGTTAGTCAGACAAAGACTCGCGGAAGCTTTGGGCAACTTACCTACAGAAAAAAGTCTATCAGCTTTAAAATATTTGGCTAAAGATAGTCATCCGAGCGTGGCAGAAGCAGCCAATTTTTCCCTTAACAGACTTGAGCAAACAGGTAATGAGGTCTAATATTAAAACCTCTCATTGCTTTTTAATAATAAGAAGCGGCTTTTTTCAGATTTTGATGCAGGATAATTTCGATGAATATTCAAGAATTTTTTGAATTGAGTACAGGTAAATGGTTTTCCCATCGCACTAGTCATAATTTAGGTGTGAAGCAATCGCAAAACGGTAAATCTGATGTAATTATTGAGACGCTAGCAACAGACCACCCAGAAGTAATCAAATTATGTCAGCAATATGCAATTTCTGCGGATGCTGTATGTTGTAGTGCCAAAGTTACTTGGAACGGCATCATGGGAGCAGAGGACAAAAAACATACTCGTTGGACTGTATTAGTTACTATCCCAGATGAAGATAACCCCAATGAAGGCAAATTACTGGGAACAACTAGTGATGGCGAGAAAGCACCTGTAACGGGTCGATATAAACTAGGCAGTGATGAAGCCTTGACCCTAATTACAGAATCTGACACTATCTCATCTGAAGAACGCTTGTGGTTTGCTAGCCCTAATTTACGGATGCGGGTAAGTGTCTTAAAAGATGCGGATGGCTTGGGTGTTGCTGCCTTTACTTCTGAGATTCGCATGGGTGGTA
Source organism: Aliinostoc maniaoense (assembly GCF_058172895.1). NCBI lineage: Bacteria > Bacillati > Cyanobacteriota > Cyanophyceae > Nostocales > Nodulariaceae > Aliinostoc > Aliinostoc maniaoense. Next base: position 3,138,802 of record NZ_CP187952.1, read on the forward strand.
ATGCGGCTGCTAAGAAAGCTTCAGAAGCGGCTAGTTCGGCAGGTTAGTGTAGGGGTGTAGGGGTGTAGGGGTGTAGGGGTGTAGGGGTGTAGGGGTGTAGGGGTGTAGGGGTGTAGGGGTGTAGGGGTGTAGGGGTGTAGGGGTGTAGGGGTGTAGGGGTGTAGGGGTGTGGGGGAGAAGGTTAAATTTGTAATAAATTAGCGATCGCCTGTGGCAGTGGCAATATAATTATCACCAATAAAGCCATTGCCAATAAACCCAAGATGTCGCGTTTATTATCGAGTTCAGTGACATCATTCAAGGCGGGTTCATCAACCAAGGGGATAAATAATAAAATAATTGCCCAGACAAAAAATTCTGGTTGCACTAAAGACAACATCAACAGCAACAGGCGCGCAATTTGCCCAATCAACATAGCAGTTCGTTGTCCGAACATCGCATGGACAATGTGACCCCCATCTAGTTGCCCTACAGGCATGAGATTCAAAGCTGTGACAATTAATCCCAAAAAACCAGCTATAGCCACAGGATGTAAATCAATGGCTGATTGTGAGGTTAATTGGCTACCTAAAGCTATTTTGGATAGTATCGCTAACAAAATCGAATATTTAGGATTGAGGGCATCGGGGTTTAATAAACTCGTTTTATCAGTCAAGGGAACTATCTCTGATTGAGTTAACCCCCACATAATTAACGGTAATGTGGCGATAAATCCCGCAATTGGCCCGGCAATACTCACGTCAAATAAAGCCTTACGGTTGGGAATGGGACTCCGCATTTGAATAAATGCCCCAAAAGTTCCCAAGAAAAATGGCATGGGAATAAAATAAGGCAGGGTAGAGCGAATCTTGTAAAACCTAGCAGTTAAATAATGTCCCATTTCGTGGATACCCAAGATAGTCATCAGACCGAGAGCATAGGGCAATCCTTGCAACAATATTCCTGGGTTAGATGCTAGCATTTTCGGATCAATGCCAGCCATTTTCACACCCACCAAGGAAGTAGTCACTAAAGTAGCTAAAACTAGTAGCAACGCTAGTCCAGGACGGGTTAATTTTTCTGATGGCTTGACATTGCCCTCTTTAGCTGCTTGTGCATTAGGAACTAAGACAAAAAACGGTTTACCGTTAAAACCTTCTTGAAAAATAATCAAAAAGCGATCGCCAAATTGTGATTCAATATTGGCTCGAATCTGCTGATAAGCTCGAATAGGTGTTGTTCTCAACTGACCACGACAAATGATCGCCTGGGGTCTATACTCAATGTTTTGGACGTAGTAAATAGACCAAGGAAAACAATTTCGCAGTTGGGTTTCTTCCGTCGGTTCAATGGGGCGCACAAGTACTTGTTCTGCGGTAGGATGGATAGCCGATTGTGATTCTGGGGTTTGGGGTTTGGTTGGTGTATCCCTCGGCGGTTGCCGTCCCCACTGAAACAACAGCCAGTATAACAAAAGGCAGATAATTGCCGGCCAGATAATCAGTGATGGTGGGGGAGGTTGTTTTACTCCATATACTAACGTCCAGCCACTCAATAATAATGCTGGTGTCATTAATACCAACCACAATAACCAAATTGGTGTGCGGGTGATATTAGCAACACTGCGCTGCACAATTAGATAAGTAGCCAATCCCAATAGGAGGAGAAACCAAAATGTCATTTGCTCTTTAGTAATTTGAAAAAAATGCCCTGCTGTAGAAGCAGGCAACAGTAAAAAGCAAGAACTATTTTTCTCACCTTATTACTGGTTAAATATACTTACTTTCTAGTCCCTACTCCCCACTGCCCACATTTGCTTATGTCCCCCTTGCCTCAACCACCTAGTTCTACAACCAAGTCACCACGGTTTGTCTTAGACAATATTTTTGCCTTTCCACCAAATCGAGACACATTAGGGGGAACTTCTTATTTCATTGTAAGAAATGATGGGAATATCCTCATAGATTGCCCATCATTAGATCAAATAAATCTTGATTTTTTGCGATCGCACGGTGGAGTAAAACGCTTATTCATCACCCATCGAGGTGCTATTGGTAAAACTTCAGAAATTCTTCACAACTTTGATTGTGAAATCATAATTCAAGAACAAGAAGCCTATTTATTACCAGGGTTAACAGTTACTACCTTTACGCAAGAACTGGTTTTAGACCACACCACCAAATTAATTTGGACACCAGGACATTCTCCCGGTTCATCTTGCCTCTACTATAACCACATGGGAGGTATACTGTTTTCTGGTCGCCATTTACTTCCCAACGTCCAAGGCGAACCAGTGCCATTGCGAACAGCTAAAACATTTCACTGGCCACGACAACTTAAAAGCCTGCAAGCACTATTAGAAATGTTCACACCCGAAACACTCCAGTATATTTGTCCAGGTGCGAACACCGGATTTTTAAGAGGCCAACGAGTTATAGACCAAGCCTATCAACGATTGGCCGCAATTGATTTACCAACTTTGTCCTAATTGGGCGTATCAATTCAAAATTCAAAATTCAAAATTCAAAATTAAAGAATTTTGGGCATTGGGCATTGGGCATTGGGTAAAACTACCTTGTCCCCCTTGTCTCCCTTGTCTCCCCTGCCCCCCTGCCCCCCTGCCCCCTGCCTATCCTCTCCCCTCTACACCTGCTACCACAGCATTTTTCTGCAAAAATTCCACAGCAGCTTGATATTGCAAATCTTCTGCTGTGCCAATCTGGTTACGTTTGAGGGGTGACTGAGAAATTATTTGATCGGGTTTAATCCCTAATTTATTAATATCTCGATGGGTAGGTGTTTCGTACTTAGCAATTGTGACGGCTAAACCAGAACCATCGCCAAGTTCAAATAAAGATTGGATTAAACCTTTACCAAAGGTAGTTTCACCTACTAACTTAGCTCGCTGATTATCTTGGAGTGCGCCGGCTAAAATTTCGCTAGCACTGGCAGTTCCTTGATTCACCAAAATTACTAAAGGATCGTCTGTCAAGGCTGGGCCAAAGGCTTCAAAATTGCCTTGAATGCCTTGGCGGTTGACGGTGTAGACTATAGTGCCGGAATCTAACCACAACCGGGCTATTTCTATGCCAGCTTGCAGTAAGCCACCGGGATTATTTCGCAAATCTAAAATATAGGCATCAGCACCTTTTTTTTCTAAACTAGAAATGGCGTGTGCCAACTCTGTAGAGGCGTTGGCATTGAATTGTGTGAGGCGCAGATAGCCAATAGATTTTCCTTCAGGGGAGGAGCGTAATTCCGCCACAACAGGGTTAAGAGTGATGCGATCGCGCATAATTCTAATTTCCTTCGCGCCATCTCCATCTCGTTCAATTAAGAGGGTGACTATACTGCCAATTGGCCCCCGCATCCTAGCGGCGGCTTCATCGAGAGTCAGATTGTCTGTAGACATCCCTTCAATTTTGACGATGCGATCGCGCGGTTGAATCCCAGCTTGCTCGGCTGGTGAACCCTCTATAGGTGATACTACCTCTAGCTTCCCAGTTTGGGGATTGAGGGCAATTTGTAATCCTACTCCCGTCAGTTCTCCAGAGGTATTCACCTGCAAACTGCGGTATTGCTCAGGGTCTAAAAACCTGGTAAAAGGGTCATCAAGGCTCTTGAGCATATTTTGAATGGCCACATAGGCGGCTTTTTGGTCTTTCAGAGGCTTTTGTAAGGCCTTTTGTCTGACTGCCGCCCAATTTTGATGATTAAATGTATCGTCCAAATAAGCACGATTGACAATTCGCCAAACTTCTGAAACTAGTTTTTGTTCCTCCGTCAATGCGTCTGCTGGTTGGATGAGTGTACCAAACACTAAACCAAAAGCCACCAATAGTGAAAATCCGAGCCGAAAAACCTGTTTGTGCATGAACCCCATTATCAATTTCACCTCAGCCAAAATTGCCTATAATTGCTCAGTTGCCTCGTCGTTGATGAAATCTATCTCTCGATTATGTTACTTTTTTTATAGAAGTGGTGCATTGTTCTCATGAAGTTGTTACGGGAACTATGTGAATAACCACCTCAACAAAAGATAAAATCTACTTTGTACCCACCATTGAGAGTGTTGGCTTGCAAAGAGAACGCAATATATCCCATATTTACAGAGTGTTAAGTTTCTAAACTTTTAGCACTCTCGCAGTGCAAAAGCAAACGAACAAAATCCTCTTAAAAGAAAATCCCAAAACTACTATTGGGAGATTGAATCAACCGCAACCGATTTTTAGGAACTTGAGATTGTATGGCCAACGTTTACGACTGGTTTGAGGAACGCTTGGAAATTCAGGCGATCGCTGAAGATGTCACAAGCAAATATGTACCTCCCCACGTCAACATCTTTTACTGTCTAGGTGGCATTACCCTAGTTTGCTTCCTAATTCAGTTCGCTACAGGCTTCGCCATGACGTTCTACTACAAGCCAACAGTGGCTGAAGCTTACTCCTCAGTACAGTACATCATGAATGAAGTCAACTTCGGTTGGCTAATTCGCTCCATCCATCGCTGGTCTGCCAGCATGATGGTGTTAATGATGATTCTGCACGTCTTCCGCGTGTATCTGACTGGTGGTTTCAAAAAGCCCCGCGAATTAACTTGGGTAAGCGGTGTGATTCTAGCTGTCATCACTGTTTCCTTCGGCGTTACAGGTTATTCTCTGCCTTGGGATCAGGTTGGTTACTGGGCGGTGAAAATCGTTAGTGGTGTACCAGAAGCAATTCCCGTAGTCGGCGTACTGATTTCTGACTTACTGCGTGGTGGTTCTAGTGTTGGTCAAGCAACCTTGACACGTTACTACAGCGCACACACCTTTGTATTGCCTTGGTTAATTGCGGTCTTCATGCTGTTCCACTTCTTGATGATCCGTAAACAAGGTATTTCCGGCCCCTTGTAATTCCATCAGTCTTCATGGCAACAGGCAACACCACTCAGTTACAAGAGCGAGTCATTTGGTTTAAACTGATGAAAAATCAGTAATTAATCCCTCACAGTTGCCTCCAAGGTAAATGCTCCTATTTGAGACTGAGAGTTGACTACCCAAAAACATAGAATCAGGGCTAGTTTTACTTGCAGTTTGCCTGAATTATATTGATGGCTACCATCCCCAGCTTTAACTGAAAACTCCGCAGGAGAGCGCATTTTCGATATGTCAATCCAAAAAAAACCCGATCTGAGCGATCCCAAGTTAAGAGCTAAACTCGCCCAAGGTATGGGTCACAACTACTACGGTGAACCAGCTTGGCCAAATGATCTACTGTATGTATTCCCAGTAGTAATCATGGGTTCATTTGCTTGTATTGTGGCTCTAGCTGTATTAGATCCTGCCATGACAGGTGAACCAGCAAATCCTTTTGCTACACCACTGGAAATTCTGCCAGAGTGGTATTTATACCCAGTATTCCAGATTTTGCGATCGCTTCCTAACAAACTGTTGGGAGTCCTAGCAATGGCTTCTGTACCTCTAGGTTTAATCCTCGTTCCCTTTATTGAGAGCGTAAATAAATTCCAAAACCCCTTCCGCCGTCCAGTCGCTACCACAGTTTTCTTATTTGGAACTTTGGTGACTCTATGGCTAGGTATTGGTGCGGCTTTACCTCTAGACAAATCCTTGACATTGGGATTGTTCTAAGCTCAAGCTAGTCGCCAAAAAACTCTTTGACGCTTGTAGTTTTCAAAAGCGCATATCTGAAGTTATGATGTCTGATGACAAGTCACCCTTGGGTGTCTACGGCAAACTGTCGTTCACTTCTTTGGTATATGTGCTTTTGAAAACAATCAACAAGCGTCAATTTTAGTGAATTGGGCATGGGGGATGGGGCATGGGGCATGGGGCATATCACAAGTGTAGGTTTTTTACCAAGCAGTGAGTAATGAATCTCAGACTAACGAAAGAATCATCGTTTTACTAACCCCTACACCCCTACACCCCTACACCCCAAAACCAAGGTTTTTTGTACACACCGTAAAAAACCTACACCTGTCAGGCATGGGGCATGGGGTAAGCAGTTATCTTTTACATCCCCCCAGCAATTAGTGGCAGTCTTTAGCGGCGGACTATATGCCTGATAACTGATTTAATTGATTTTTCTCCATTCCTTCTGATTCTGTCTAGTTAAATTTTTGCTTTTGCATCTAAAAGTTATTTCAAAACTTAAAATAGATTGAAGAATAATAGATTAAAGACACTCTCATACATATTAAATTCATGCCACGGTCAATGCTTGGCATTATGCAGCAAGACCATCTGAAAGTAAAAAGCGAACTCAAGCTCTTGAACCAAGTACAGCAATGGTTTGAGGACTTTTGTCTAAAACACCTATTTCAACTTGGCTGGTCAGAAAGCCAACTGTATCGCCTGAATTTGGCGTTAGCAGAAGGCTTTACTAATGCAGTTCGTCACGCCCACCATACGTTACCACCAGAAACAACCATAGACATTGAAGTCAGTCTATGGGTTGACAGGTTAGAAATTAGAATTTGGGATCATGGTAAGCCTTTTAACCCGGATGCGATCGCAGAACCAGCACCGGGTACTCTACAAGTAGGCGGCTATGGTTGGTTTTTGCTGCGCCGTTTAGCTGACCGTGTCGTTTATGAACGCAGTGATGATGGGAGGAATTGTTTGGTAATTCTTAAGCATCTTACAGAAGCGCAAAAACGAACTGATATTTGATAGTTGACAGAAAAAGGGAACAGGGAACAGGGAACAGGGAACGGGGAACGGGGCTAATCAATTCAAAATTCAAAATTCAAAATTCAAAAATTTTGGGAATTGGGCATGGGGGTAAATATTTCTACCTTGTCAGGGGAGGGTGTGGCAGGTGTGGCAGGTGTCGGATGGTGGAGAACAAATCTTTCCCCCCACACTCCCCTCTCTCCCCACACTCCCCCTGCTCCCCTGCTCCCTTGTCTCCCTTGTCTACCTTGTCTCCCCGAAGTTCTGTTCGCCCTTGGCGTTGGCGAAGCCATCGGAGGAAACCTCCGCTCAGACTTCTCTCCTTGTCTCCCTTGTCTCCCCTACACCCCTGTATTCAAATCAGTATTACTTGCGACTAACAATTGATGGATTCCCCCAAATATTTACTTTGCCATCAAATCCGCCACTACCAAGCATTTGACCATCACTACTAAAAGCGATCGCGCTGACCCAATCAGTATGTCCAACTAGTGTAGTTAATAACTCACCTGTAGTTAAATTCCACAATTTAATCCCGTCTCTGCCGGCACTGGCAAGGATTTGTCCGTTGGGATTAATGGCGATCGCATTTACCCAATTGTTGTGTCCGGTGAGGGTGTAAACTGGTTGTTCAGAAGGGAGATTCCAAACTTTGATGGTGCGATCGCGGCTAGAAGTGACTAAATTTTGACCATCGGGAGTATAAGCAATATCTGTAACTGCATCAGTATGAGCGATAAATCCCCTAATTAATTTACCAGTGGTTAAATTCCACAGCTTAATTACACCTCTTTTATCACCACTAGCCAAAGTCTGACCATCAGGACTCATGGCTATGGCGTGAATTGTATTATCAAATCGTACTAATGTTGCTAGGGGGCGTTGTTGTAGCAAATCCCACATTCTAATCCCATCTAAAGCACCACTCACGAGGACTTTGCTATCAGGAGATACAGCCAAGGACAACACACTAGCACTATGTCCGACAAAAGAACGGGTAAATTTATTGTTTTTCAGATTCCACAGGTTAATAGTGTTGTCGCTACCACAACTAACTAAAGTTTGCCCATCTGGGGAAATAACTAAAGACTCTACCGAAGTTTTTTGAGCTTTATTAATATTGCCCACCTTTTTACCTGTGATGGGATTCCACATCCGAATTATCCCCTCATTGTAACCCCCACCACTAACGACGGTTTTACCATCTGGACTAAAGGCTAAAGATTTCACCGTACCGCGATGTGCGACGATGCTACGCAGGAGGGTGGGGTTGGTAAATGCTCCTGTGGTTTCTGGAGTATTGACTACCGGGTTAGCATAAGCAGGATTGATTGTTAACTCTTGCCACAGATTTATCGGTATGGCGTTGGCGAATATCGCCGCCATAAATGCCATCAGCAAAGACACGCCACCTTTTCCATGACTCCTCACTGTCTTCCTCACCTCATTAAAATACACACATCAAAACGCAAAACTTTGGCTAGAGAGAAATCGTCAGTTTGCTATCCCAGTAGTCGAGACTCAACACCTACCATTTCCTACCCCCTACTTACTAATACGGAGGTTTTTTCTTATTCACCGTGAGCATAGGTAAAGTGGGACTAGATGAGCGTGGCGGTAAATAGTGTTGTACTACAGGCTCTTCTGGTAGGGGAGGTTGCTGCTGACTATTACGCCACAGCTTGAAAGCGAGAGTAACCCCTGCTGTCCCTAAACCCACAGCAAATAATGACCAACTATCATCCAAACCACCAATTAAGGCATCTACTACACCCATTGTCATCAAGATGCTGACTATGGGTTCTCTCCGGTAGGCTGACTTTAAAAAACGAGGTAATACAGCATTCATCACAGCTTGGTTTATCCAGATTACCTTTTTGTTGATTTACTTAGAATACCTCATCTGCAAATTACCCTTCTCCAGAAAAGGCTTCTGAAAAAGATTATAATTTCCTTAAGTTTATAAGTATGTGTAGTAATTCACTCCCTTGGGTCAAAATATTTGCCAGTGGAAGCTGTTACTAGCCTCATAAATATTAAGGGTAATTTGTTTGCAGTATTCCATATTGATTAATACAGTTAAAACCAGCTAGAAGTTCCAGCTGGTTTCAACTCTTCTAATTACTAGCTTACAACTTCAAGACTAAGAACTACTTAAGACCGAGCCAAGAAAGCACACCTTGATTAGTGACATACTCAATCACCACCATCAACAGAAAACCAATCATAGCGGCTCGACCATTCAAGCGTTCAGCATATTCATTAAAGCCGAATTTTGGCTCTTCTAGTTTGGGGCTGACTGTGGGTTGTACTGGAGACATATTGCAAAAACCTCTTTTCGGCAAACGGGACTTAATAATGAGTTTTGAACTGATGGCAGAGCTGAAGTGTGAATATCACTTAAGCACTTATGCCTAGGTTCGTTAACAATTTGTAATTATTCTTTATATATTGTAGGAATAATCCGGTAATCGTCAAGGGATAAGTGCTTTGAGGATTAGTGAATTGAAATAGGGAAAACTAATCTTGTAGATAGCTATCCTCAATACGGAAGTGTCAGTTTGAGACTGGCAGGCTAAATTAAACAAAAAATTAAGCAGAGGCTTTATATGGAAATCGGTGTTCCTAAAGAGACTAAGGATCAAGAATTTCGAGTAGGCTTAAGTCCTTCTAGTGTAAGAGTGTTGAGAGAAAACAGTCACAGTATTTTTGTTGAGACTCAAGCTGGTGCTGGTGCTGGGTTTACAGATGAAGATTATCAAAGTGCAGGAGCGGAAATTGTTTCCACAGCCGAAGCGGTTTGGAATCGGGAATTAGTGGTAAAAGTCAAAGAACCATTATCTAGCGAATATAAATTTTTGCGAAAAGAGCAGATTTTGTTTACTTATCTGCATTTAGCAGCCGATCGCAAATTAACAGAGAACTTAATTGATTCTGGCACTTGTGCGATCGCTTACGAAACCGTAGAACAACCCGGCGCAAACAGACTACCTCTACTTACCCCGATGAGCATCATTGCCGGTAGATTAGCGGTACAATTCGGCGCGCGCTACCTGGAACGTCAACAAGGTGGTAGAGGCGTGCTGTTGGGTGGTGTTCCTGGGGTGAAACCAGGGAAAGTAGTCATTTTAGGTGGTGGCGTAGTCGGTACAGAAGCCGCCAGAATTGCCGTAGGTATGGGTGCGGCGGTACAGATTTTAGATGTGAATGTTGAGCGTTTATCTTATTTAGAAACAATATTTGGTTCTAGAGTTGAATTGCTGTACAGTAGCTCTGCTCACATTGAAGCGGCTGTGAAAGCAGCAGATTTAGTTGTGGGTGCAGTTTTGGTATTAGGACGCAAAGCACCAATTCTAGTTAACCGTGAATTAGTTCAACAAATGCACCCAGGTGCGGTAATTGTTGACGTTGCAGTTGATCAAGGCGGTTGTGTGGAAACCTTACACGCTACATCTCACACCAACCCAGTGTACATTGAGGAAGGTGTAGTCCATTATGGCGTTCCTAATATGCCAGGCGCAGTACCTTGGACAGCCACCCAAGCACTGAATAACAGCACACTTCCTTATGTTGTGCAGTTGGCAAATTTGGGACTTAAAGCATTAGAAGTTAACCCTTCTCTAGCTAAAGGTTTGAACGTCCAGAATCATCGCCTAGTACATCCGGCTGTGCAAGAAGTATTTCCTGATTTAGTCAGTTAGATTCCCTGATTTCCGTAAAAGTCTTGTTCTCATCCCTCTTCGTTAGCGAAGAGGGCAATTTTTTTGCGTTCTAAATATAATTTTTAACTCAATCTGTATGGCAAAATTCATTCATATAATCATATAGTTCCCGAAATAAAGGACATTTCTGTTGGATTTCCAATGGTTCGACATACAGCAATAGCTCCGGTGTATGCAATCCTTTAGAAAAGCGTATTGAACTACTATCAAATTCATCTAAAACACTGGAATCTACTAGTGCCTTTGATAGTTTTTCTTGACAACAATCCTTTTCATGATCATATTCACTAAACGATTCTGGTTTATCAAAGGGAATGTTTTTTTGCGTACTCAACCACCAACGCATACGTTTATGCCGATTACTGAAATCTGGGTGTTTACCCACTGAATTATTCCAATCTGCAATAATCCAAGCTTCTAATTCAGGAGCAGCAAAGCCAATAAATTTGTTAATTGTATGAGATTCTGGTATTTTCGATATCGCTGCTAAAAACTTTTCTTTTTGCTCAGTGGGATTGCGACAATCCAAATCGTCAAAAACTAAAATTAAATCACATTGATTTGGTTCGTATTTTAAGGCTATAGGTAGCTCTCGTTGAATTTGCTCTATTAAGCTTTGACCAGTTCTACCATAACTATTTACCCTATTAGGTTTCGGGCCAGGTTTCTGACGAACTGGAGTTTTTCTAATAAACTTACATCCAGGAAAATTTTTTTCTAGAAAAGGAATCAATCCTCTAACTTCAGCTTCCCCACCCCCAGCGAACACCCAGACTACCACGGCCACCCTCCAATACTGGGATCGCCAACACGATATAAATCACCTAATTGCCATCCTTCTTCTAATTTTTCATTCAGCATTTCTTGAGAGAGTGTTTTTATAGCAAAATGCGTTTTATCTTCTGCATAGAAACAAAAAACATTTTCTAAACAATCGGTGAAATGATCTAAAAGATCAGGACTATGGGTGGTGATAATTACTTGGGTTTTTGTGGCAGCTTTTTTAATCCATTCTGCTAAAATTGGCATCCATGATACGTGCAATCCTAGTTCTGGCTCATCAATTACTAGTAATGATGGCAGAACTGGAGAATGTAAGATAGTAGCCCAACATAACATTCTGACAGTTCCATCTGATAATTCATTCAGATAAAAAGCTTCTTTGATATCTTCAAAATACCATTCTAAAGTGAGAGATAATCTACCAGAACGTATGGGGCGAAGACGACGGCTTTTTGGCAATATAGCTTTTACTGCTCGGTTGAGACTTTCTTCAAAATCGATATCTTGTTGAATTAGGTTATCTATAACTAAAGGTAAATTATCTCCAGATGCAGATAAATAAATATCACTCCCTCCTATTTTTGGTTCTGCCATTCTGATTTCATTTAAATCCATATTGTTGGCATTGTAAAATTGCCATTTTGAAATAAATCCAATTAGCTCTCTCCTAATTCGATAAAGAGAAGTGTTTACTATAATAGATGGACTAGACTCTAGTAGTCTGGGGATTATAGACAATCCTAAAGAGTTTATAGGTATATTACTTAGAGTTGCAAATTGATTTTCGGCTATTTCTCCGGTAGTATCAACATTAAAAATTGCTACAGAACCTTTACCTATTTGTATATCATGAAATTTATAATAATAAAAAGGAGAAGACAATCCTGTTTTATGTAACTCTTCTTCCCCACTATATAAAGATTCCTGAAAAATACCAACTCGACTATGTTTTTCTTGGGCAATATAAAAACTTAAATCAAGAATTATACTATCTGTATTTGGATTACCAGTTTTTCCAGCAATTTGAGAAAAACAATATGCAAATCTTACTCTAGCAGGACTTTCAACGCTGACATCTAAAATTCTGCTACCACCAATTTGAGCGATCGCATCTTCAAAAGTACTCACACCTCGACTTTCATCAGGAATACTGGTAAGGCTATCTTTTAAAAATTTTAAGCAACTAATAAAATTACTTTTACCTGAACCATTTGCACCTATAAAAATATTCAAATTTTGGAGTTCAACTACTTCATCTAAAACTAAATTTTTATAATTTTTAGTAATTAAAAAACGTAGCATTGGTGTAGTCATAAAGCTATAAATTAAATACTAATATATTTTCAATTCTACACATTAATTGTTGATGAGAGACAACAAAATTGACAATCAGCCAATTTTGGCGAATATCGGCAGAGAAGTCGCCTTCTGGTATATTGCCAACATAAATAAAAAGTTTATCCTAAGTAGGGTGGCTAGCTAATGGAGAACGTTAGTGGAATTTTTATCCGATTCCGTGGTGCTATCACGGATGCAATTTGCCCTGACTGCAATCTTTCATATGCTTTGGCCTGTCCTGACTACAGGGATGGGGATTTATTTAGTGATTGTGGAAGGAATTTGGCTGAAAACGAAAAATCCCGACTATTATCTTCATGCGCGGTTTTGGTCGAAATTTTACGTGCTGAATTTTGGGATTGGTGTGGCTACTGGTATCCCAATGGAATTTCAGTTCGGCACAAATTGGGCCCCTTTTTCGGAAGCGGTGGGTAACTTTTTTGGGAGTGTAATTGGTTTTGAAGCTTCTTGGGCGTTTATGCTAGAAGCTGCTTTTTTAGGAATTATGTTATTTGGTTGGGAAAGGGTAAATCCTGCCATTCACTATCTTTCAACTATTTTGGTAGCTGTGGGCGCGAACCTTTCCACAGTTTGGATATTAACAGCTAATTCGTGGATGCAAACTCCCGCCGGTGGGGAATTGGTAGAAGGGAAATTTATCGTTCACGATTATTTTCAAGCAATTTTAAATCCCTTTATGGTTAACAGTGTGCTGCATATGTTTTTTGCCACACTAGAGACATCTTTATTTGTAATTGGTGGGATTAGTGCTTGGTATATTCTCCAGCAACGCCATGCGGAGTTTTTTGCTAAATCTTTGAAGATTGCTTTAGCAGCTGCGATCGCAGTTGCTCCATTACAAATATATATCGGACACCTAAGCGGTGAACAAGTTTATCATTATCAACCCACAAAACTGGCCGCAATGGAAGCCCAGTGGAACAGTTCACCAGCAGGAGAACCAGCAGACTGGAGTTTATTGGCGATACCCAACGAAAAAGCCGAGAAAAATGATTGGGAAATCACCATTCCCAATGCTTTAGGTTACATTTTGGAATTTAAACAGAACCTTTCCGAACCTGTGCGCGGTTTGAAAGAGTGGAAAGCGAGCGATCGCCCCCACATGGTAGGTTTAATTTACTACGCTTTTCGTACCATGATTGCGATCGGCTTTTTCTTTGCCGGGTTAATGTTGTTCAGTACCCTGCAATGGTTGCGAGGGAAACTCACAGCCGAAAATATTAGTCAGCAGCGTTGGTTAATGGGAGCTTGGGTATTGGCTGCGCCTTTAGGATACATTGCTGTAGAATCTGGTTGGATTGTGCGTTGTGTTGGTAGACAGCCGTGGACACTATACGGACAAATCCGCACTGTTGATTCTGCCTCCCAATTACCAGCAAGTAATGTGTTAACTTCACTGACTGGCTTTGCTGTAGTTTATACAATCTTGTTCATCACCGCCATGTACTTTGGTAGCCGCATCATCCGCACAGGGCCAAATTTAGAATTACCAATACCAGGAACAGAAATCACCAAACCCGCCATTGATACCACCCCTGGCGAGTTCGTCCCCGATGAACGTCCAGTAGAAGCAAGAGAGTAAGCAATTCAAAATTCAAAATAGCCTATACGGGAAGGAAGCTACAAAAATCAAAAATTTTTGACTTTTTCTTCCCAATACCCAATGCCCAATAACTAATTATGGAAACACTACAATATTTTCTCCCGCAAGTTTGGTTTGTAATTTTAGCTTTGTTTCTCTTTCTCTACGTCATGCTAGATGGATTTGATTTGGGGGTGGGGATTTTATCTCTTACTTCCTCCGACGATGAACGTCGGGGAATTTTGATGACTAGCTTAAGCAATATTTGGGATGCAAACGAAACTTGGCTAGTGCTTATGGGTGGGGGATTGTTTGGTGCATTTCCCCTAGCTTACGGCACAATTTTAAACGCCTTATATATCCCAATTCTTGTCATGGTGTTTGGGTTTATTTTTCGGGGTGTGGCGTTTGAATTTCGGGAATTATCTAGACGGAAATTTTTTTGGAATCTCGCTTTTGGTGCAGGAAGTTTTACAGCTGCACTCGGACAAGGTTTCGCTTTAGGTGGGGTACTCAAAGGAATTAAAGTTGATGAGACAGGACACTTTATTGGGAGTACCTGGGACTGGTTTAGTTTACCTTCGGTGTTAGTAGCTTTAACTTTGATTCAAGGTTATGTGTTGATTGGTTCTACCTATTTGGTATGGAAAACCACTGGAGAATTACAAGAAACCCACTATAAAACAGCCAAACTGGCTGCGTTGACTACATTAATAGGTGCGATTTTTATAACTATCAGCACACCTGTAATTTATGAAAATGCTAGAGCGCGTTTATTTCAACAACCACTAGTATATATTTTCGCCATGATTCCGATTTTGGGAGTGTGGTTAATTTGGCAACTTTGGAATAGTTTAAACCGCAAGGAAGAACGCGCGCCATTTGTTTGGACTATTCTATTATTTGTGTTGTCATTTATTGGTTTGGGATTGATTGTTTTTCCCTACATTATTCCGCCACAAATTACCATTTATGAGGCTGCGGCTGACCCTAGTTCTTTGGTAATTATGATCATTTTTATCGGCTTTTTAATTCCGGTGATGTTGTTTTATAACCTTTACCAATACATTGTTTTTAGAGGTAAAGTCACTGGTAACGGTTATGGGGAATGAATCAACCTTCATAACCAGCAGGTTTAGTTAAACACCCCTAAATATTTAGAAGGCAGGACTTACGCACCTGGCATATTAGTAGGGTGCGTCAGATATCAAAAATCAGGTTAGTGACACTATTTAAGCGGTCTGACGCATCCTACAAGACTAGGGTAAAAATGTAATTTAAATTAAGAAATACCAATTCTTAAACATTCCCTTAAATATCCATACTGAGAAGTATATGAAGAATTTACATTATTTTCTGATTATTCCATACAGATTTATAGTTGAAACTTTATTTTTAAGTTAGCTATACAAAGATTTCATGAAAATAAATTAAAAGTAGCTAATATTTTGATAATTTTCAGTATTAATGCTTAGAAATTAGCATTATTTTTCCCATTAGATACATACTTAGGTAACTCAGTAATATTGACATTACAAATGTTTTTCTATCCCTATAAAATCGCTATATCACAGGGTAAATACAGTGGATAATTTGAGATTCATAGGGATGGAGTAATGTTTTCGCAACCCACAAAGTTTACTGACAGTAACCGGCGAAATACTCATAATAAAATTGTTAAATCTGTTGGTAATAAGCTCTTATATGCTGGCTTATCAATAACTCTACTAGGTTGTAGTTTTGCAACTTTTAAGGTTATTTATCCTTTCATTATTTCTAGTGTCAGTGCCGCAACAAATACTGCATTTCAACCTACTTCGATTCCTTGGCTAGAGGATCAATCTAATTGCCAACATACCGGGCGCAGTTGGCATGACAACAGATGTTGGGATAATGAACATAGCCCAACATTTTAAATTTTCAAATTTGGACGATGTTGAATCCAGGGATTAGCGGCTTCTAATTGAGCAGCGAGACTAATTAAAGTAGCTTCTGCCGCAGGTTTGCCCACAAGCTGCACACTCATAGGTATACCATTACTATCAAACCCTACGGGTAAAGCGATCGCTGGTTGTCCAGTAGCATTGGCGACGGGACAAGGGGCAATCCAATTCACAATTTTGTCAAATGTATCTTCGGGACTCAAAGCAGCCCATTCCCCCACGCGGATAGGAGAGTGTAAGTAAACAGGCAATACTAAGACATCTATATTGTCAAAAAATGCCACAATTTGCCTGGCTACGATTTGCATGGCGTAAACTGCTTGGATATATTCGCCAACAGTCCCCGTTCTGGCTAATAGCCATCGGTTGAGAGGCTGCAATGCTTCGGCTGGTAATCCTGAAGCAGCAATTCCCGATTGCCAAACGACTTTAAACGGTTCAACTAAGGCACTGAAATCAGGAAATGTTTGTTCAACTTGATGACCGAGTTGTGTTAATAATTCTACTGTCTGTAAAACTGCCTGCCTACAATTAGCGTCAGCTTCTCCCAAGGGAGGAATAGCAGTAGCAAAGGCAATTCGTAACTTATCGGGTTCAGTTTGAGCCGCCATCAAAAATGATGGTTCTGGATCAGGTAGCCAGTAAGGATCACCTGTAACATAACCAGAAATAGTATCTAACATAGCAGCTGCATCTGCCACTGTCCGGGCGAGGGGGCCATTGGCAGAAATTCCCGCGAGCCGATCGCCTACTGGTGCTTTTGTGACTCTACCTCGTGCTGGTTTAATTCCTACTAAACCACAACAAGCCGCAGGCCCCCGAATTGAACCGCCACCGTCAGAACCTTGGGCGATCGCACAAAGTCCGGCGGCAACTGCGGCGGCTGCCCCACCACTAGAACCGCCAGGGGTGTATTCTAAATTCCACGGGTTTCTGGCGGGGGGAAATCCCATCGGTTCAGTGTAGGGAAATGAGCCTAATTCTGAGGTGGCTGTTTTACCAAGAATAATAAAGCCGGCTTGCTTAATGCGTGTGACAACCCCATCATCATATCCGGGGATGTTGTTAACTAATGCTGGATTTCCGTAGGTACAAGGTACACCCGCTACAGCGTTAAGGTCTTTAATAGAAATTGGCACACCAAAAAATGGTGGCAGTTCCGTAGTTTTACTTAATAATTCTGTCTTAGCTTGAGCATCTGCGATCGCTAAATCTGCCGTCACTGTAAAATAACTGCCCAACTGGGGATTTAGCTCCTGAATCCGACTTAAATATATTTCTACTAAATCCATCGGTGATACTTCTCGCCGACGGATTAATTTTGCTAACTCTAGTGCCGGAGTAAAGGCTAAATCAGTTTCATTCATATTGGGGATTGGGGATTGGGGATTGGGGATTGGGGATTGGGGACTGGGGATTGGGGACTGGGAGCTGTTGAGAGGCTTTGCCCAGCAGCGTTGTTACTTTAGCAGAATTTTTGGGAACTATGAATATATCATTTTTGCGATTTAACAAAATTTAGAATCGAGAATCTGACTGGCTGTGTCTATATTCTGAGTTCTTCTGAATAAATTTTGCAAATCCCCAAGGGATATTTATGGCTGATATGCAATTACTGATTGATGAACTACCAAAAATTGTTTATAAACTCAAATTGAATATTGGTAATTCTCAGGACATTATGCAACAGGTAATTCTGATTAATAATGCCCAGGAAGAACTCCGCAATATTAAACAGGCGATCGCTCAAGAATTATATTGTGTTACCAGTACAGGTAACAGTGGTCATACTATTAGTACTATATCTTCTCCTGTTCCAGAACTGGTAATACCAAATATTTCAAAAGATTATCCTGAGATTAATGGTAACGCTGGATTAATTACAGAAAAGTTTGGTAATCCTAATATAGACATATCTTTAATTACATTACAATCTAAAATTAATTGCTGGCTAGAATGGGGTGATCTATTGCAGGCGATCGCCGCAGATATTTTAGGTGATGTTAATTTAGTCAATCAACTCAATTTAAATATTAATTATCCCAGTTTACCGATTAAAATCATCCAAACCGAAAATATTTTAAATATTAACAATGTCAATAATAATCAGCCTTCTCTGAGAAAATTATTGAATTTAGAAGAAGATTTATCCAAGCTAGAAACCAGATTGAAATTAGTTAAAAATACAATTCAAAATAGTCAAGGGTTTTTAACAATCATGTTAGCATTATCATCATTTTATGGTAAATCTGGTTTTGCTATAGAATGGTTAGACGATGCTCATGAATTAATCATATCTAGTAATCATCATTTTCGTGAATTGACTGAAATTCTCAATGATTGTGATATTTATGAACAGAAACTTGATGAATTTAAAAAGAAAATCACAGAAATTAAACAGTACAATCCCAAATCAAGTATTACAGGAAAATTTCACTTAAAGATCAATAATAACTTTCTATCACCTCAGATTTTACGTAGAATTTTATTAATCTTATCTAGTTTAACTCTTTTAGTCGTTGGTGGATTGTTTGCAAAAAATCAGATTATCCAAATTCAACAAAATGGCATAAATTTATATCAAGAGAATATTGCAAAAGACAATTTTAAATCCGCTTTAAAACTAGGAATGGAGGCTTCTTTCATTGCTCAAAATCCTCCCCATAAAATCGGAGTATGGAAACAAGCCGCAGCTAAATGGCAAGAAGCAATTAATTTGTTAGAAAATATTCCTGAAGGAACATCTGTATCTGCTATAGCGCAAGAAAAACTGATTCGTTATCGACTTAACTATATTACCGTAACTAAAAGAGCTATAGCCGAAAAGAAAGCTGTAGGTAACTTAGAATTAGCAGAGAAGCTAGCGACAGAAGCTAGATTTTTTATAGAAAATGCACCTAATTCATTAACAGCTTGGAAACAAGCCAAAGACAAATGGCAGCAGTCCATTAAGTTATTAGAATCTATCCCAAGAAGTACTTCTGTCTATAAACAAGCTCAAGCTATATTGCCCAATTATAAAACTCAGTATGCAGCAATTAATGCCATTATGGAAAATAGAATACAATCTATGAAGTGAATTAGGGAGACGAGGGGACAAGGGAGACGAGGGGACAAGGTAGACGAGGGGACAAGGTAGACAAGGGGGACAAGGTAGAAGTTTTGATTCCAATTACGAATTACGTTAGCGTAGCGGGACGTACCCCTCTGGGGAAGCAAGCTACGCGTTAGCGTCTCGAAGAGAAGTCCATTACGAATTACGAATTACATCGACTGTTGATTAAACAGTAAAAATAATGTTTGAAATGAGCCAACAACGAAACCTAAAATTCCCCCTAATGTAACAATTGCCTGCAATTCATTTTTAACAATTCCTTCAATTGCGTTTTCTAAATCAGCAGGTGATGTTGATTTTACACGGTCAACAATTACCTGATCTATCGATAAAATTGGGATAACTTGGGCAACAATTTTTTCTAAATCTTTTTCTAAATATCGTTCTAAAATCAATGCTAATTCTTCACTGACAACTTCTAATGAGTTGACAACTACGGGGGAGTTACTCAGGCGATTTAGCAATAATTTAGCAATATTCTCCCAATTTACAGATTCAGTTAATCCTTTGAGTAAATCACCGCCACTAGTTTGAATATATTGGCGGACGGTTTCCCGTGTGGTTTTTCTTAATTGGCGGACTGTGCCAATTGGTAAATTTTGTAATGATAAATTTTGCAGAATTGTTTTGAGGCGATCGCGCATCTGCAAATCTTGAATTAATTCCTGTAATCTAGCATTAGTGGCTTCTTTTTCATCTAAGCAAAAGGTGCGTAACCGGGTGAGAGTATTCCGCAAACCAAATAAATTCGCCACTACCCAATAAGTACCACTAGTTTTTTCTCGAAAGCTTTCGTCAATAATTTGAATTGTGCGATCGCTTAAAAAATCTATAATCGCTTGCCTTAACATATCTGGCGGCAAAACTACTTCCAAAAACCAATCAGCTAATCGAGTTGCTTGTTCGTCGCTCAGTTGTAAATCTAAGAGGATTTGGTCAAAAATCTGATTGATTTGTGCTTCTAAAAAATCTTCTTGTCTAGCTAGCACCTTCAGCAAACGTGGTAAGGATTCTCCTAACAAATCACGTAGAATCCCCGCGACGATTTTAGTTGTTTTCTGATTTTTATCGGCTTTAATTTGGTCTGTTGCCAGTCGCAATAACCAAAGAATTGCTGCTTGTACTCGTTCGGTTTCTAATAATCTACGTGCCAGTTTTTGTAACTCATCAGGTGTCAATAATGACCCCATGATTGTCTGTGAAATATTTTTAGCTAGACGCTCCTGATTTGCCGGAATCAAGCCAGGAGTAAATGGTACTCTTTGCCCAGCTACATAAATTGTACGGTAAGGACGAAAGAGCATTTTAATGGCTATATCATTTGTGAAATAGCCAATAATTCCACCCAATACCGGGGGCGATACATATAGTAAAAGATGAGACCAATCCACAGTTTTTTGGATGAAGAATGGCGACTAGGAGGAGGCAGGGGAGCAGGGGAGCAGGGTGTGGGAGGTGTGGGAGGTGTGGGAGGATGGGGAAGAAATCTTTCCCCCCTCTCTCCCCACACTCAAAAAGCCAGTTATATCAAGGCTTTGCGATTAACTTAGTGCCATTCCCCGATTCCCAATGACGGCAGTTGCTACAAGTCGGGAAACCCGCCCATCGCACTGCCTCCCCAATGCCCAATTCCCAATGCCCAAATGCCCCATACCCAATCACCTATTTAATAATTACCAATATTCCCATCATACCGTTCGTAATGGGGTAGTGGGTGGCAGAGGTAAAACCAACTTGCAGGGCTAAGTCTACTTGTTCTCTCCCTTGGGGAAAGCGATCTAGACTGGGGCTGATGTAGGCGTATTCTTCTTTCATCCCCATACGCTCTGCCATTGGTACAACTATATTATCTAAATACCACTGTTGAAAGGCTCGGAATTGTTGATTGTGGGGGCGATGAAAGTCTAGAATCGCTGCCCGCGCACTGGGTTTGAGAACTCGATGTAATTCTTGCAGGCTACGGCGAATATCTGTCACATTTCTTAAACCGTAGCCCATTGTGGCGGCATCAAACTGATGATCCTCAAACGGTAAATTCAAGACATCTGCTTCTACCCAAGAGATGTCAAATTGGGGGTAATCTGTTTGGGAGCGTGTTTTTGCCATTGTCAGCAGGTTATGGGAAAAGTCTACTCCGTAAACCTTCCCGGTTGTGCCTGCGCGCCTAGCCAAGCGTAAAGCTAAATCACCACTCCCACAACATAAATCGAGACAAGTATCCCCTGGTTTAACCGCACTCCATTTAATGGCCATTTCTTTCCAGATGCGATGCTGTCCTAGACTTAAGCAATCATTAAACTGGTCGTAAACGGGGGCAATACGGTCAAAAATGGTACGAACGTCATTAGTCATTAGTTATTAGTCATTTAGTTATGAGTCAATGGCCACTGGACGCTGGACTATTGACTATGGACTACTAACTAAATTTTGGCATGACAGAAGCTACTAGTGAGAGCGATCGCTACTAATTCTGCGGATATATGAATCAACTTCAGTTCATCTTCTCTTAAAAAGCTCGGTTGTTTCCACTGGAGAGATAAAACCCCTAACATTTGATTGCGGTAGCTAATGGGGATAACTACATGAGCTTTAATCCCACTTGCTTCGTAAGGAGTCACACCAGCTAGTTTTGATTCTTTGGCAACATTTAAGCACACTTGAATTTTACCAGTGGCGATCGCTTCAGTTGTCAGTGGGTCTTCCCCCAACCAATTTTTTCCACTTCCTTCAGGAGAGTAAAATCCTTGAGTTGCTGTCAGTGCTTGGTTTTCTAGCAGTTGTAGAATACAGGTATCAGCCGCAAAACTATCACAAAATGCTGTCGCCATTGGTGTCAGGATTGATTCTAAACTTTCAGCAGCCTGAGTCACCTTTACCAAAACAGTTAACAGTGACATTTGAGCATTGGCGCGCCTTAGTTCTTCTGTCCGTTGTTTGAGTAAGTCATAGGTTTCTGCTGCCCTTTGGACAACGGCTTTGAGTTCACCAGGATCCCAAGGCTTAGTAATATACTTATAAACTTGTCCGGCGTTAATGGCTTCTACCAAATCTTCAATGTCAGTAAATCCCGTGAGAATTATCCGCACTGTATCGGGGAATTGTGGTACAGTTTTACTGAGAAATTCTGTACCTTTCATTTCTGGCATCCGTTGGTCAGAAATAATAACTGCCACTTCCCCTTCTACTGCTAAGATTTCTAAGGCATTGATACCACTCTCAGCTTTGAGGACGTTAAAATCTCGGCGAAAGGTGCGATAGAGTAAATCTAAGTTATCTGGTTCGTCATCAACTACTAAGATTTTTAGCTTTTTAGGTCTTTCTAAAGTTGCCATTGGACGGTGATTTGTCTGCATTTCGGAAATCATATCAGTCATAGATATTACCTGTAAAAAATTACTTATAGCCCCACATTTCTATCAAGCTTAGTAGATTATCTTGGTCAAGCCTTGGGGAAATGTACTGAGATGCTTTTCATCGGGGTAATATGTATTCTTTGTAACGTAAAATTTGATCTAAAGGTAGAGTGTATA
The DNA here is from genome assembly GCF_058172895.1 of Aliinostoc maniaoense. Lineage (NCBI taxonomy): Bacteria > Bacillati > Cyanobacteriota > Cyanophyceae > Nostocales > Nodulariaceae > Aliinostoc > Aliinostoc maniaoense. Next base: position 3,161,491 of record NZ_CP187952.1, read on the forward strand.
TATAGTTAGCTGATAAAGATTACAATAAGATTTGCCAACGCAGTATCAACTGAGCCTCTCCAGTAGAAGCTAAAATTTGAGATTATGACTGACTTATCACCCAACGCTCCCAACCCTGAAAATGCTGCTAACGATTCTGCTCAAGAGTTACTGCGAAAACTAAGACAAAAAGAAGGTAATTGGGTGGAATGGGGATTAGCCATTGCCACTCTACAAAAAGCTGGTTACAATCCCCAAGAGATTTTTGAAGCTACAGGATTTGAGCCGATTCAACAAAATCAGGTAATCGTCGGCGCGCAAGTGTATACTTCCCTGGAAAAAGCTGGTGCATCAGAGGCGACGCGATCGCATTATGCTAATCGTGGTAGTGATGTTTTATATGAACTACGCTTACTCACCCAAGAACAACGGGCGGCGGCGGCGGAATTGACTTTTGAGCATAAACTTGATTTAGATGAAGCGCGGGAAATAGCTAAGGCTATTAAAGATTTCTCCCGTTTCCGCACTTTACCAGAAGGCTTTTCTGATCATGCAGGAGATGCGGTAGCCTATCAAGCTTGGAAGTTAGCACGGCAGAATACAGATTTGCAAGAGCGATCGCGCTTAATTGCTAAGGGTTTACGCTTTGCTCACACGCAAACAGCTAGGAAACAAATCGAACAGCTATTACTTGATTTTACTGTTGTTTCTCAACGTCCAGCCCCCATTCCTCCTTTTTATCGCTTTGATTCTGAGGAAGAATTACCTCGTATTGTGCCAGTAGTCGGTGAGTTACCTTTAACACCTGAAGAATTGAAAGCAGTGCCTTTAGTGGAAGCGGTTGAACCATTCCGCATTGTCAAATTTGCTGGTGAACAGGCTTGGGTAGCTTTACCAGGTTGGCAAGTGCTGCTAGGTGCAGAAGATCCAGTAGTGATTTTAGCAACTAGCGATCGCTTTCCTAACCAAAATCTAGCCCAGCCTAGCTCTGTGTTAGTAGTTGTAGATCGTTATCAACGAGAATGGAATGATTTTAGTTATTTTGTAGTAGATAACGGTGGTGAATTAGATTTTCAATGGTTTGAAACAGAACCAAAACTACCCATCCTCGGTAAAGTGATCATTATCGTCCGGCCACGGAAAATTCTTGATGAAGAAGTAACTAAAGATTCATGGCAAATTGATGAATAAGAGGGAGTGTAATTCGTAATTCGTAATTCGTAATTCGTAATTGAGTTAGTTGGGGATTTATACTACAACTAGTTTAAGATAGCTAACTTTACCAAAGTTTAGCTTGGTGTTCCGCCTCTTTTAATTACGAATTACGTAGGCGCAAACCTTACCGTAGGCTATTACGAATTAGTAATTATGTTCAATATTGGGTTGGTGATTTATACTAAGTGCTGTAATCTGCTCAAGCGTTCTGAATAATTTCTGATCACCATCAGAGCAAACATCGGCGTTTCTTGAACTGCAAACAGAAACCTTTTTTCATCTAAATAAGCTAATGTGCAATCTGTTTTAGCGATCGCAGTATAAGTTCTGTGTTTGACTCCTACTAGTACTCCAGTACCAAAAACTTCACCAGTCCCAATAGTTTCTACAACTTTACCATTGACTAACAGTTCTATCTCTCCTTCCACAATGCCATACATATATTCACCGGGATCACCTTCTGTAAAAATCACTTTGCCGGAACTAAAAAATTGAGGATCAGATTGTTTCTGGAAGATACCGACTGTAATGACAGGATTTGACATAATGAATCTGCACAGTTGTTAATTTTCACGGATTCTGGGAGATCAACTAGACCAGAACCCAGTAAAGTATACTACTTCCGAGAAAATAACTTCATGCGCCGAAATATCATTAGTCACTTTCCCAAAAACGAATTTTTGCCAATTTGGCAACCATAATGTACTTGATACTGGTATTATTTATTTAGTGCAAGGGGTGTAGCAAAAGTAGCCCCGACCGCAAGGTTGGGGTAACTTCTGCAAAATATTCCACAACTGGCAATCACTACGATCATTTCCCACTAAAACAAGGCTTATTCCCGCTTCCTCCGCTTCCTGAAGCTATCAGCCTGACATTCCTGTTCAAATCACCTCAATTCAACGGTATACCCTAAACCGGATGAACGAAATTTTGTGTGAGATTTCTAGCGAAGTTAAGTATCCAAAAAATTACCCCCCACACTCCCCACACTCCCCACACTCCCCACACTCCCCACACTCCCCACACTCCCCACACCCTTCTTAATTGGAAGTCTCGACTGAGTTTAGTCGAGTCTAACTATTTGCTAAACTCTGGATAAAAGACAATCTATCGGCAATTGGATCTAGGATCGATTTAATTCAAGCCAAAAAATAACATTTTGGATTATGGGTTTGTAGTAGACTTTAGCACTACTACAGATTAATTACTTATCACCATTGTTAACTTAGTAGGTATCACACGATGGAATTAACAGTTGAAAACGTTGAAACAGTCTTGGATGAAATGCGTCCTTACCTGATGTCTGATGGTGGCAACGTGGAACTCGTAGAACTGGATGGGCCGATTGTTAAACTTCGTTTACAAGGTGCTTGTGGTTCTTGCCCTAGTTCCACTATGACCCTGAGAATGGGTATTGAACGCCGTCTACGGGAAATGATTCCTGAAATTGCGGAAGTTGAGCAAATATTATAAGAGACTGGGGACTGGGGACTGGGAACTGGGGACTGGGGACTGGGAACTGGGGACTGGGGACAAGGAAGACAAGGAAGACAAGGAAGCAATTCTACCCTGTCTTCCCCCTCTAGCTTGTCTCTTGTCAATGCCCTGTCTCCCCCATGCCCCATGACCTGTTTGCCCCATTCCTAATCAGTTCTATGTCTCATCCACTCTATGTAGCTTTTATTTGGCATCAACATCAGCCGTTGTATAAATCTCCTGGTGACGGCTTTTCAGGTTCTTCAAGTCAACAATACCGTCTGCCTTGGGTGCGGTTGCATGGCACAAAAGATTATTTGGATTTGGTGTTAATTCTGGAAAAGTACCCCAAACTACACCAAACAGTGAATCTAGTGCCGTCTTTAATCCTGCAATTAGAAGATTATATTGCTGGTACTGCTTTTGATCCTTACCTAAAAGCCAGTTTGACCCCTACAGAACAACTGACTCAACAGCAAAAAGAATTTATCATTCAACACTTTTTTGATGCTAACCATCATACTTTAATTGACCCCCATCCCCGCTACGCCCAGTTGTATTACCAACGGCAAGAACAAGGACAAGCTTGGTGTTTGGCGAATTGGGGCTTGGCTGAGTATGGTGATTTGCTGGCGTGGCATAATTTGGCATGGATAGATCCTTTATTTTGGGATGACCCAGAAATTGCCACTTGGTTAGAGCAGGGACGTAACTTTACATTAAGCGATCGCCAGCGCATTTACTCCAAACAGCGTGATATCCTCAGCCGTATCATCCCCCAACACCGCAAGATGCAAGCATCTGGGCAGTTGGAAGTTACCACCACACCCTACACACACCCCATTTTGCCCTTACTAGCGGATACTAACTCTGGGCGGGTAGCAGTGCCAAATATGACCTTACCAGAGTGCCGCTTTCAATGGGCAGAGGATATTCCCCGGCACTTACGTAAAACCTGGGAACTATATAGACAAAGATTTGGACAAGACCCCAGGGGTTTATGGCCTTCAGAACAATCAGTAAGTCCCGCAATATTACCGTATATTATTAAACAAGGATTTAATTGGATTTGCTCAGATGAAGCAGTTTTAGGGTGGACATTAAAACACTTCTTTCATCGGGATGGGGCAGGGAATGTCCTACAACCGGAATTGATGTATAAACCCTATCGTCTGACAACCCCAGCCGGAGATTTAACCATTGTCTTTCGAGATCATAGATTATCAGATTTAATTGGCTTTACCTATGGCTCAATGCCAGCCAAACAAGCCGCAGGGGATTTAGTGGGACATCTGCAAGCGATCGCTAAAATGCAAAGAGAACGTCCCAGCGATCAACCTTGGTTAGTTACAATCGCTTTAGACGGAGAAAATTGTTGGGAGTTTTACCCCCAAGACGGCAAACCCTTCCTCGAAACTTTATATCAACGTTTAAGCAACGAACCCAATATTAAACTCGTTACTGTCTCCGAATTTATCGCACAATTCCCCGCCACAGCCACCATCCCCGGAGATCAACTCCATAGCGGTTCTTGGGTTGATGGCAGTTTTACCACTTGGATTGGCGATCCTGCCAAAAACCGCGCTTGGGACTACCTCACTCAAGCTAGAGCTATGCTAGCCAGCCATCCCGAAGCCACAGAAGAAAACAACCCCGAAGCCTGGGAAGCTTTATATGCTGCCGAAGGTTCTGACTGGTTTTGGTGGTTTGGTGAAGGACATTCTTCCAATCAAGATGCCATCTTTGACCAATTATTTCGAGAACATCTGTGCGGTATTTACAAAGCATTAAATGAACCAATACCAGCCTATCTCAGACACCCCGTTGAAGTTCACGAAGCACGGGCAGACCATTCACCAGAAAGCTTTATTCATCCCATAATTGACGGTAGAGGTGATGAACAAGACTGGGACAAAGCCGGACGTATAGAAATTGGTGGCGCACGGGGAACAATGCACGTCAGCAGCAGTATTCAGCGTCTTTGGTATGGAGTTGATCACCTCAATTTCTATTTGCGATTAGACTTTAAAAGTGGCGTTACACCAGGCAAAGATTTACCAACAGAATTAAATTTATTATGGTTTTATCCAGATAGAACCATGCACAATAGCCCCATTCCTTTAGCAGATGTGCCAGATACAGCCCCCCTCAATTATCTATACCACCATCATTTAGAAATTAATTTACTCACCCAATCAGTGCAATTTCGAGAAGCTGGAGATAATTATCAATGGCATCCCCGCAGCAGTCGCGCTCAAGTTGGTTTAGAAACTTGTTTAGAATTAGCAGTACCTTGGGCAGATTTACAAGTGCCACCAGATTATCCCTTACGTTTGCTTTTAGTGCTGGCTGATGAAGGTTGTTACAAAAAGTACTTACCAGAAAATGCCCTTATTCCCATTGAAGTACCTTAATTAGTTTGTAGTTAGGACTTTAGTCCTTTTTTTCCTAAATCATCAGGGCTAAAGCCCTCACTACAAACATAATAATTAACCTTTCACACAAACAACTTGTTTGAGTGTGGCGACAACTTCCACCAAATCTGCTTGATTTTTCATAACTTGGTCTATCGGCTTATAAGCACTAGGAATTTCATCTAAAACACCTGTATCTTTACGGCATTCTACACCCTTTGTTTGCTCAACTAAATCATCAAGAGTATAAACATTTTTAGCTTTATTTCTTGATAATAAACGACCTGCACCATGAGAGCAAGAACAAAAACTATGGACATTACCTTTACCCTTGACAATGAAAGATTTTGCTCCCATTGAACCAGGAATAATTCCATAGTCTTCTGTATCGGCGCGGACTGCACCTTTACGAGTCACATACACATCTTCGCCAAAATGTACTTCTTTTTCCGCGTAATTATGATGACAATTTACCTGTAATAAAGGTTTAGTTGGCTTGCCTCCAGCTAAATGTTTTTCTATGATGCGCTGGAAACGTGCCATCATCACATCACGGTTGAAACGTGCATATTCTTGCGCCCATTGTAAGTCATGCCAGTAAGCTTGAAACTCTGGTGTTTCAGCAATAAAATAAGCTAAATCAGGGTCAGGTAATTTATTATCTGCCATTTTTGCTAATTCTTTAGCTGTATTAATATGACATTGGGCAAGATTATTACCAATGTTCCGTGAACCGGAATGTAACATCAGCCAAACTTGGTTCTCTGTATCTAGGCACACTTCAATGAAGTGATTCAATTTGTTACTGATTGCTTGCTTAATTTATTGAGTCTCCATAGTCTAAGTTCGACACTATTTCGACTTCTATCAAGCACTTTCATTGACACAAGTAGGAGTAATAGGGATTTACGAGACTGATATTGTTAAATTCCATAGAATCACAATATCACATATGAAAGTCGCAATCGATCAAGTCATTTCTGCTTGATTCTATACCTTCATCTTCGGTATAGTTCGGAGCACACCTTCATCCTAATTTATTCTAGGATGCCCAAGTCCCTCTGCTCTCTACGGGGCGTTTTACCGCTTCCCTCGGTATTAGCAATCTCAGCTTCCACCGATTTGGACGAGTTTTGATTACTGCATCACTACAGTAAGGGGCAATCTTTTACCCCCGCCTAGAGAACCCATTTGTTTCATTGCTTTAGTTTGTAAATCTTGTACACCACGGTGCAAGTCTTTAAACTCTCGCCAATGCTGCCAATTAGTAACAGATTTTTCTACATCTTTATTTTCATTAAAACCTGTGGGAATTGCTGCCTCAATATCTAGACGAATTTTTTTGAGTTTGCCTTCTAATTTATCACCATTAAATGGTGTTTTAATCGCACACATACCACAACCCAGATCCACACCGACAGCAGCAGGAATAATGGCTTCTTTTGTAGCAATTACAGAACCAACTAAAGCACCTTTTCCTAAGTGAACATCAGGCATTAATGCTACGTGTTTAAATACAAAAGGTAGCGATGCCACATTTTTAGCCATCTTGGTTTCTTCTGTACCCAATGGGTGATTTGCCCAGGATAAAACAGGTGCTGGCGTATTAATTTCTAACTCTTCGTAGGGCATTTTTTTCTAAAAAATCAGGAATCAAAAGTGGAGCAGAATCAGCTAACAAGTTTATGTTACAAATTCGCTTGTATTACAAGCGTAATACATAAAGACTTTAGCGTCAACAGCAATCACTACAAGTTAAGTCTGCCTGAAAAATCCAGACATTTGCTAAATACACTACAATTTGTAAAGACCATAAATCAGCCTTAATCAGACCTATGGCCACACGTCAAAAGACTCTTTGGGAAAGCTTTTTATCACCTGTAGTCCGTTTTTTCATTGATGAAGAAAAATTGCAGCGTTATGCCAAAAGTATTGATTGGGAGCAAGAGGGTGACAAGTTCCGGCGCAGTGATGTTACACTCCCCCCGTACTACATTAACCAAAACTTCCACGGTATCAAGGGGGGATATCTAAATCCTAGTGCTGCTGTCAGCTATGATGCAATTACCGAATATGTCCTAGTCCCCAATGAAACTTGGGTGCGTCAAGCTGTAATTGATGCAGTCAAAGTTAAACCCCGGCGCATACTAGACTTAGGCTGTGGTACAGGTTCTACAACCTTGATGTTAAAGCAGGCTTTTCCCCAAGCAGAAGTCATCGGTTTGGACTTATCACCCTATATGCTAGTGAGAGCCGCAGATAAAGCCAAAACTGCGGGTTTAGATATCATCTGGCGACATGGAAACGCTGAGAAAACTAGTTTCCCAGATGCTTCCTTTGATTTGGTCACAGCTAGTTTACTATTTCACGAAACACCAGTTGCAGTCTGCCAAAATATCCTTCAAGAATGCTTCCGGTTATTAGTAGCTGGTGGACAAGTGTTAATTCTCGATGGGAATCAGAAAATCTTGCGTCAGTTAGATTGGCTCAATAATGTATTTGAAGAGCCTTACATTCGGGAATATGCTGGGGATAGTGTAGATGCGCGGATGGGTGCAGTGGGGTTGGAATCAGTCCGAACCGAAGAAGTTTGGTGGATACATCAAGTAAGTAGCGGTGTAAAACCTATTCCTGTAACGGATGCAAATACGCAAGCAAAAGTGAGACAATATAGACCAGCAATAGATAATAATAATTTGGAGGGTCTAGAGTCTCCAGCTTTTGGCATAACGGCATGAGTTTAAAGGCAATTCTGTTTGATTTTAATGGCGTAATCATTAATGATGAGCGCATCCACTTACAACTGATAGATGAAATTCTCATTCAGGAAAATCTGCAACCCCAAAAAGTCCAAGAGCGACAAGCTTCATTAGGACGGAGCGATCGCGCTTGTTTTCAAGAATTACTCGCCAATCGTGGTAGAGTCGTAACTGAAGAATACTTAACTCAGCTACTCCACCGTAAAGCCCAAGCCTATGTGCTGCAACTAGAGAAACAGGAAAAACTGCCTATATATCCAGGCGTAGAAGATTTGATATATCAGGTACGCTCCCAACATCTCAAATTAGCTATAGTCAGTGGTGCGCTGCATCAAGAAATACAACTGGTATTAGAGCGCGCCAACCTAGCAGAGTATTTTACAGTAATTGTGGCTGGGGATGACATCACCACCAGCAAACCCCAGCCAGATGGTTATTTATTAGCTGTCAAACGCCTCAAGCAAGAATATCCTGATTTAAATTTGCAACCGCAAGAATGCTTGGCCATTGAAGATACCCCAGCAGGTATCCAAGCTGCAAAACACGCACAGATGCAAGTCTTAGGTGTAGCTAATACTTACCCATTTCATATGCTCCAGCGTTGCTGTAACTGGACGGTAGATTACTTGACTGAATTGGAACTTGAACGAGTACAACAAGTATTTTCTACCAAACAACACCAGCCCAGCATGAGTGAATGTTAAAATAGGGTAACGTAGTAACAGCACTGTTAGGGGAATTAGCTCAGTTGGTAGAGCGCTGCGATCGCACCGCAGAGGTCAGGGATTCGAGTTCCCTATTCTCCATTTGTACATTAAATAATTATTGTCAGTTTTAAAGAATTATTGTCCAGTTTTATAGGGTTGAACGACATAAGTTACGTATTTCCTTGGCTTTCAGTCATCGATCCAGTTTTAAAGAATTTTTGTCAAGAGTTGAAACCAGTTTTAAAGAATTATTGTCAAAAATTACTAGGAAAATTATTCAAAGATATGAACTCTAATTAAAAATGTCACAGAGTCCTGCATTAACCTTGTTAGTCGAGAATATTTATATAAGACTGGCGCGTTACATCGTGCGATCGCAACGCTCCTTTCAAACCACCCTAACCAATAATTATACGATATAAAAAGGTAAAACTTAGCTCATACACAACTAAGTAACGGGACGTAAAAATTTTTGAGTAATAAAAAAGCCTCAAGTCCATGCAGCGTCAGCAAATAAGCTAGTAAGTTTATTAATACAACGCCTACTGTGAGGGTTGTTGAAACCGCACACCAATTCTGATGCGCCGCCATATCCTGGCACTTTCAACCCACCGCCCACTGTGAGGGTTGTTGAACCCCCGCATAAAATCCCACTTTAAAAAGCTGGCCGTACCGCCCTTTCAACCCACCGCCCACTGTGAGGGTTGTTGAAACGTCTAACCCCTCAACTTTACTTGGATCGCTTCCTATCTTTCAACCCACCGCCCACTGTGAGGGTTGTTGAAACATCTTAAAATTAGGCTGGAGCGTAGAAAAAGCACTCTTTCAACCCACCGCCCACTGTGAGGGTTGTTGAAACTAAAGTAGGGTTTATCCCACTCATGAATGAGCATATCCTTTCAACCCACCGCCCACTGTGAGGGTTGTTGAAACCCTGACTTGTTAAACGCTTATCCTCACTGTTTTCCACAGGCAATTTTGGCAAGTCTACTTAAAAGCATATTTTCTATCGCCAATAAATAAACTTTGATTCGCCTGGAGAATCATAAAATTCAGTCAAGATAAGAGTTTTAGCAATTTGGCATATCCCTGGGGATTTCGCCCCCACTTTGACTTGCCAAAAATAAAAATTAGGGGGTGGAAGTTCGGTAGCCACCGTGACGGTATACCCGTACCCTTACTTTGTTATAAACTAAGAGGTATAAGTTCCTCGTACAACCAAAACCAAAGATTCTAGTCATACAGGCCGCTCTGTCACCCAACACCAAGCTAAAAGAGTCTGATGTCAAGAGCTAAGGTTCTGGGCTGTTTGAAACCCTAACACCTCATACTTCCCATGCGTCTCGGTGCGAGTCCTTTCTCATCTAACAGCAGCATTTGCTTACCCAAACAACTACTGCTAACAAACACTTAGATGAACGCATAGGTAGAGTTGGCAGCTACCAGGGCCAGAAAGAATACGCTGGTCAAAGCGTTAAACTAACCCATTCTGACAGTATCTAATCAAAGGGGTTGATACTGTAGCATCTTATATGATGGCACCGATTTATTACACTTGATAATACAATATTTAGGTAGAAATTTATCTACCAACAGTATTAATTCTGCTTTGGTAAGTAAACAAGACTAAATCTCTGGCTTTCTCTTCCAGAGTGCCATAAGATGGCTGTACACCAAACTCAACACTGATTTTCAATTCGGCAGCTTTTGACTTTATAGATTGTTGAAGCCTTCTGTAGCTCCAATTGTGTATCTGGCGATTATATTCCTTGACATATAATTTTTGTGCATTGACATCACCGGGAAATTTGGTTTCTGCTTTTGCTTGAATTACACTGGTACGATTTTCCCTAATGCCTTGTAACCCAGGTAAGACAATGCTATCAGCCTGATATTTCTTAGCGACTTCCACGATTCTTTTTGCCAGTAATTTATCAACATATTCCCCTAGCTGTGACTCTCCTAGATGACATGGGGAATCTTTTTTCTGAGCTTTTTCCCTCTCCTTACGCAAATGCACTTGTTGTCTTCGTCTACGGCTTAATAGTGGAAAAGCATTACCTAGTAACTGTTTGAGCGTTTTACATATCAGTATTTGTTGGTTAGTTACATCAACTACAGAAAGCGTTACTAACTCAACCGGATGAAAACTAACTCCAACAATTATGTTAGATTGACCTCGATAAATTGGCTTACTAGGACGAGTAAATGAATTATTAAGACGAGACAATGAAGCTATATTTTTACTGAGCTTCTTCTGTTCTTTGCTATCAATATCTTCATTTTTTCCTACCTTATCTACTTGTTTTTGAGCTTTATTAGTTTTTTCCTGTCTTACTTCCTCTGTACCCTCTGCTGTCCATAAACGAGCGTCATACGTACAATGTAGAGTTAGTTTATTTACTTTCCAGGGTTGACCTTTACCTTCCCCTTGTTGCCATAATAACTGTGCAGAACGTAGTGTAACCAAGCTACCAGAGAGTTTTTCTTTTCCCTTTTCACTTTTCTTAACAGCTTTGTAGTCTTCTAAAAAACGTTCAAAAAAATGAAGTTGGCGTTTATCACAACAAATTTTAAAATGATATTTAGACCAACCATTGAAGTAAACATAAATGTTTCCATTATCATCTTTATACCAACTCAAATCTCCATACAAATAATCTATAGGATAAGGTAAGGATGATTTTTTACTTAAAAAACGATTTATCCACTCTGAATATTCATTATTGTCTTTTGGAACTTGATTTATGAGATTATCAAATGCTTGATTATATATTTCTCCAGTTATATCTCTACCATGAGGTAATCTACTATTCTGTATCTGTTTGTTTAAGCGTTTAATCTCTACTTCTTTTTCTGTGCGCCGCGTTTGAAGCTCTGTGATATCTTCTTCTATCTCAGTAACATCATTCTGATTCTTTATCAGGTAGGTTACTGCACATCGCGTTAGAATATCCTGTGTTTCCCTATGAATTTCATACAAAATTTTAGTTACGCTTTTCGGAATGTTGTTATTGACATTTACTTGAGATACTGAATTTTGGCTTTGTCTCAACAATTCTTCTGCTTGTCTCAGTATTTCTTGTGCTTTGCAACGTATTGTCTGTAAATCACAATTACTTTCTTCTACAAGTTCAACATCACTTTTAAGTATATTGTTGAGAAAGTATTCTTTACCTTCTTTCTGCTTCTGCCGTTTTTGGTATAGTTGAAGCCATGAGGAATAAACCTCTGTTACCAAGGAGTCTGCTGATGTGCGGAGACGACCTGACTGGTATTTCAAATCAGAATCTTCTATTAAAATTTTACGTAAATTAGTGATTTCCTTTTTAGTTATTGTGCCATTTTCTTTATAGGTTTCAAATTCTGGTTGCTCACTTACAAATTTCAATAATTTAACAATTAGGGGCGTATTTTTTTGAGTCATTTCTTCCCATACTTTACGAAGTACATCTTCTGTAGCACATAAATCACAGCTTATAGTTCTTAAAATTGGAGCGGTATAAATTTTTTCAGTAGTGTGGCTCATAGTAACAACAAATCCATAGAACTAAATGTTTTTTATTTGTGCAATTAAAGTTAACTGGTGATTTACCTGCGCCAAGGCAAATTTTTGAACATGAAATTAATGTGTAGGAATGTTTTTAATCTATCACATGAACATTGCCACACATTGTTAAACATTATTTAGCCTTGTTACAAGGTTACGAGGGTATGATTGATTGGCGACAAATCCTTTTAGAATTGATGAGCCAAACTGATCGCGTACAAACTTCGATATATTTCCCCAAAGATATCCATGAGGCTTTGGTGAGATGGGCGCAGGAAGAAGACCGTCCCATCAGTAATCTTGTGGTGCGAATTGTTAGTAAAGCTGTTGAGGAGCGGGAGAAGCAGCACAACCCGCCGCAACAATAAAACCGCTATTTTGTCTAGTAGGCGAAATCCAACGGATATAAGTAGCCAGTGGTTTAATAAATACCAGTCATCCCTTTTGATCATCGTGTGTTGTGTGCGCCAAGGCTGGGTGAATCCCGTGCATCTGAGACTATCAACTCAACTACCTGTAGCAACTAAAAATTTCCTCAGCTAGTGCTTAGTTATTTTTCTATGGCTGTAGTATTTTTACTGAACAAATGTCATAAACCATAACAGCTATGTATTTAGTTATGATTGATTATTTCTATGATTAAGTGGTGTTAAAAAATTGACTAATTGGCAAATTCAGGATTTAAACTGATTAACTATTGCTAAAGCAGAGGCAATGTTGAAGGCAATAATCTTTACTGCCTGGCTTGTGCTACTGATTTGCCAATAGAAGGAAACCATGACAGAAACGTTGAACCTCACACCTGGTTCTATAGTCACCTGTCGTAATCGGCAGTGGGTTGTACTACCAACCGACAATCAAGACATTATTCGTTTGCGACCACTGTCGGGAAACGAAGACGAAATTGCTGGTATTTATCGAGGACTAAATCTCGAAAATCTTGAGCCAGCAACGTTTCCTGTGCCAAATGCTTCTTGTGTTAAAGACCATACAGCAGCATTATTACTGATGGATGCTGCACGACTGTTACTTCGCAGTGGTGCGGGGCCTTTTCGCAGTTTAGGGCGGTTATCGCTACGTCCCCGTCCTTATCAGTTAGTTCCCCTGTTAATGGCACTGAAGTTAGAAACAGTGCGGCTATTAATTGCTGATGATGTTGGTATCGGTAAAACTATTGAAGCCGGATTAATTGCGCGTGAACTTCTTGACCGAGGAGAAGTAAAGCGGTTAGCAGTGTTGTGTCCGCCTCATTTGTGTGACCAATGGCAACAAGAATTACGCGAGAAGTTTCATATTGATGCAGTAGTGGTACGTTCTGGAACTGCTTCCAAATTGGAGCGAGATGTACCTAATGCTTCCCATGTTTTTAGTTACTATCGTCACCTGATTGTTAGTCTAGACTACGCCAAAGCAGAACGCCGTCGAGCCAGCTTTATCACCCACTGCCCTGATTTGGTGATTGTCGATGAGGCTCATACTTGTACCCGTTCTGGTAGCAAAGTTACATCACAGCAGCAGCGTCACCAGTTAATTGAGGAAATCGCTAAGAAACAAGACCAGCATTTACTATTGTTGACAGCAACTCCTCACAGTGGAATTGAAGAATCTTTCTTGTCATTACTGGGATTACTTCAGCCAGAATTTGAGCATCTAACTCTAGACCGCTTAACAGAGAAGCAACGCGATCGCCTAGCTAATCATTTTGTTCAACGCCGAAGGGCAGATGTCAGGCTGTGGTTGGGTAATGAAACTCCTTTCCCAGAAAGAGATTCGATTGAACATCCTTATAAGTTATCCAAGGAATACAAGGAATTATTTGAGGAAGTCTACGCTTTTGCCCGTGGACTGGTCAAAACTACGACAGCAGAAATGAGCCATGCCCAGCGTCGGGGAAGATATTGGTCAGCGTTGGCGTTAATTCGTTGTGTGATGTCTTCTCCAGCAGCCGCGATCGCCACTTTAAATCGTCAAGTTAGCAAATCAGGCGCAGGCGATGCCTACGGCAACCCTGATAGGGAACGCTCACTGGCTGAGTTAGACGAAGAATTAATGAGTTCTTACGTCCATGACCCAACAGAACAAGAACAAGCGGTTGACGCATCGCCGACTGTGGTTATGGAACAGGGACAAGAAAGCTACAAAGATGCAGACAGGCGCAAGTTAAAAGCGTTTGTCCAACTGGCAGAAAAATTACAGGGTAACAAAGACCAAAAATTACAAGCCTGTATTGCCACAGTGACATCGGTGTTGCAAGCAGAAATGAATCCAATTATCTGGTGTCGCTACATTGCTACAGCGAATTATGTAGCTGGAGCTTTGAAGCAAAAATTGGAGAAGAAAGGCAGCCAAATTAGAGTCATCGCTATCACAGGAGAACTATCAGAGGATGAGCGGGAAGTCCGCCTAGAAGAGTTAAAATCCTATCCTCAACGAGTGCTAGTTGCTACAGACTGCTTGAGTGAAGGGGTCAACCTGCAAACACATTTCAATGCTGTGATTCACTATGATTTGCCTTGGAATCCCAACAGATTGGAACAACGAGAAGGACGTATTGACCGTTATGGCCAAACTGCTTCTCAAGTGAAATGTTGTCTGCTTTATGGTCAAGATAATCCAGTGGATGGTGCAGTGCTGGAAGTGCTAATTCGCAAAGCTGTACAAATTCACAAATCTTTGGGAGTTACTGTTCCTGTACCAATGGAAAGTAACACTGTTGCAGAAGCGGTGTTTAAGTCTTTGTTTGACCGTGCTACCGATGCAGTGCAGTTATCTCTGTTAGATTTGCTGGATGATCATGAATCTCCAATTGAGCAAGTCCACAAAAGTTGGGATAGAGCCGTAGAACGGGAGACAATCAACCGTACCCGCTTTGCTCAACGTGCCATCAAACCTGAGCAAGTCGAACAGGAATTAATCGACTCTGACCAGATTCTAGGTAATGAGGAAGATGTAGAACGGTTTGTGAAGTCAGCGTGCGATCGCCTGTCTTTTTCCCTCTTCCAGAAAAAGCAGGGATGGTTACTTCCACAGCCGCCAGATTTTCTCAAACCCGTTTTAGGCGATAAATCGCGTTTACTGGTGTTTACGACTCCTGCACCGGAAGGCGTGGAATATATGGGACGCAATCATCCTTTAGTTGAAGGATTGGCACGTTACATCCTAGAAGAAGCACTTTCTCAAACTAAAGACCCCATAGCAGCAAGATGCGGCTTGACTATAACTAACGCTGTACAAAAGCCCACAATTTTGCTGTTGGTGAGGCTACGGCATTTATTAAACAGTGCCAAACAGCAAAGCTTACTGGCGGAAGAATGTGCGGTTATTGGCTTTACTGGTTCTCCGTCTAGTCCTACTTGGTTATCTCAACTAGAAGCCACGTCTTTACTACAACAAGCGAAACCTGTCAGCGATGCTGCACCAGCGATCAAGCAGATGGAAATTTCGGACTTACTAGAAAGACTAGAAGAACTACAGTCAGATTTAGAAAATTTCGCCCACCAAAGAACTCAGGAACTTCTACAAAGTCATCGACGGGTGAGAACGATTACTCAAGAGGGTCGAATCCGCGTGACCCCACAATTACCGATGGACATTCTTGGCATTTATATTCTTAAACCCGGACGTAATTAAACAGCTTAAACATTACTAAAAACGTTATTTTTATTCGTAATTCTCCCAACATGAAAAGTTCTCTCACTGCA
Organism: Aliinostoc maniaoense; assembly: GCF_058172895.1. Lineage (NCBI taxonomy): Bacteria > Bacillati > Cyanobacteriota > Cyanophyceae > Nostocales > Nodulariaceae > Aliinostoc > Aliinostoc maniaoense. Next base: position 3,177,295 of record NZ_CP187952.1, read on the forward strand.
ATTCAAATCGAAGGAAATTTACTTGCTCCTGATATGACTGCCCAATTACTGGAAGGCAGTATTAAAGGACAAGCAGCAGAGGACTTTGGTTTATCTAAAACTGAGAAATTAGCGGATGAGATTGCTAACGCCTGGGGGGATGCTAAGGCTTACTGGGCAGCATTTCAAAGGGCATTAGAAAGGCTAGATGAAAATGATTCAGCAACCAGTATTACCCGTGAAATGTGGGCAGTACCCCTACTAAGAAGCCTCGGTTATACACCTATTTACACTGCAAAAGCTGAAGTCGTAGATGGACAAACCTATGCAATTTCCCATCGTGCAGATGTGGGAGAAAATAAGCCACCCATTCACATTGTTGGTTGTCGGTTAGAAGTTGATAAACGTCCGCCGAGTGGAACACCCAGGTTATCGCCACACGCATTAGTGCAGGAATATCTCAACAAGACAGAACATTTGTGGGCGATCGCAACTAATGGTTTTCGTTGGCGGTTGCTGCGTGATTCTTCCTTAATGACCCGTCTTACTTATATCGAATTTGACTTAGAGCAAATCCTTAAAGGTGAGAACTTTGCTGAATTTGGGTTATTTTATCGGTTGTTTCACCGTTCCCGCTTGCCTGAAGGTGTGGATGATGCGGATAAGTGCCTGTTGGAGTATTACCACCAAGAAGCACTGCAACAAGGTGGACGGGTACGCGATAAGCTGCGGGATGGAGTAGAAAAAGCCTTGATTCAGCTAGGAACAGGTTTTCTGCAACATTCTAACAATGAACATTTACGACAAAAGTTTGTTAATGGCAGCTTGAAGGATATTGATTACTACCGTCAATTATTGCGGTTAATTTACCGCCTACTATTTTTGATGGTGGCAGAATCGCGCAAATTGCTATTTGTCACAGATGATTTAGATAAAGCACGAATCTACCGTGAATATTACAGCATTGAGCGACTGCGGGAGTTAGCAGAACGTCCCCAGTGGCGGCGGGAAGGTTTTCAAGATTTGTGGCAGGGTTTACGGGTGACTTTCCTGTTGTTTGATGAAAACTGGCGGGGAGAAGTATTAGGTTTATCGCCACTAAATGGTGATCTATTTAGTTCTAAAACTCTACTAGATATAGATGATTGTGCAATTGATAATTATGATTTACTCCAAGCAATTCGCCATCTGTCGCTATACCAAGACAAAGCACAACTGCGGCGAGTGAATTATGAATACTTGGATGTGGAAGAATTGGGGAGTGTGTATGAGAGTTTATTAGATTTTCATCCCCAAACTATACAGCGTCAGGGGATATATGAATTTGCTTTGATGTTTGGTAGTGACAGAAAAACCACTGGTTCTTACTACACTCCGCCCCAACTGGTACAACAACTAATAAAAACAGCTTTAGAACCTGTTATTGAGGATAAATTAGCTCAAGTTCGTAGTCAAATTTCCACACCATCAGATCCAGATGAGCTAAAGCGTAAGTTAGAACAAGCTTTACTAAGCCTCAAAGTTTGTGATCCTGCTTGTGGTTCAGGACATTTTCTTTTAGCAGCAGCAAGACGCATTGGTAAAGAATTAGCCAAAGTACGCACTGGCGAAGCAGAACCAGGAAGTGAACCTTTAAAGTTAGCGATTCGAGATGTCATTCAAAACTGCATTTATGGAGTGGATTTAAACCCATTGGCTGTGGATTTATGCAAGGTGGCATTATGGATTGAAGGTTTTCCTGGTAAGTTACCACTGACATTTTTAGACCACAGAATTAAATGTGGTAATTCCCTGGTGGGAGTGTTGGATATTAATTGTTTGGATGAAGGAATACCCGATGAAGCTTATAAGGCTGTGACTGGGGATGATAAGAAGTTAGCGACACAGTTGAAAAAGCGGAATAAGAAAGAACGGGAGACAGATAACCAAGGACAATTATCACTGTTTGGGGGATTAGAACCAGAACGTACACACTATGTAGAAAGTGCGCGGGAGTTGGGACATATACCTGAAGCAACACCGCAACAAGTGAAAGAAAAGCAAGCACGATATCAGCAAAGCCGTAATGATTCGGGATGGTGGCGAGATTATTCAGCCTGTAATTTGTGGACTGCGGCATTTTTCATGCCGTTGACTGAACAAAATTTGCAACTTTTACCGACAACAGAAGCGTTAACTCAGCTTTTACGCGGTAATTCAACAACTCAAAAAATCGTAGATGCAGCGAATAAATTATCTGAAGATAAGCATTTCTTTCACTGGCCTTTAGAGTTTCCAGAAGTGTTTGAACAAGGTGGTTTTGATTGTATTTTGGGTAATCCACCTTGGGAAGAAGTTCAACTTAAAGAACAGGAATTTTTCATGGCTTTCAACTCGGAAATTTATAATCTGTCAGGCGAACAAAGGAAAACAGCAATTAAACAGTTAGATAAAACAAATAAAAACTTATTAGAAAAATTTGAAAAAACGAAACATGATGCAGAATTACAAAAGAAATTTTTTCGGGAAACTGAACGTTTTAAATTAACTGCAAAAGGTAAGTTAAATACTTATGCTTTGTTCGCTGAATTAATTTATCAAACAATCTCCCCTCGCGGCTATGCTGGAATTATTCTTCCTAGTGCTATTGCCACTGATGATTCAACTAAATTTTTTATTCAAGAATTAATAAAAAATGATTCGATTACCAGTTTCTATGATTTTACAAATAGAGGCTATTTATTTCATGCTACAGAAAGTACATTCTCTTTCTCTTTGCTGACTTTATCAAAGATTAAAATAGCTAAAATTTCTTTAGCGGCACAAATATGGGAAGTGAATCAACTGAAAAATGAGATTAGAAGCTATCACCTTAAAAGTAGTCAAATTCGTAAATTAAATCCAAATACTTTAAATTTGCCTATAATTAAATCAGCAGTAGATGCAAAGATAATCATATCAATTTACGAGAGAATACCTGTATTTAAAAAAGAAAAAAACTCTGGAGTAGAATGTTGGTTATTTTCTGATAGGCAAGGGTTATTTAATATTACTTCCGACAACAAATTTCTTAAAAGAAAAGATGAATTAGAAAACCTCGATTTTATCATCGATAGCTATAATTTTATTCAAAACTTTAATACTTATTATCCGCTTTATGAATCTAAGTTTATAGAACATTTTAATCATAGAAAAGCAACATTTCAAGGAATTGATGACCATAAAATTTACGGGACTCGCCCTCAGACTAACAAAGTAGATATATCACTACTAAGTAATCCTAGTTGGTCTATATTACCTAGATATTGGGTATCTAAAGAACAAGTTTTATCAAGGATACCTGAAACATGGAAATATTCTTGGCTCATTGGTTTCCGAAGGACAATTAGTGCTGTTGCAGATTCAAGAAGTGTTACATTTACTATTCTTCCACTGGTTGGTGTTGGAGATTCGATGCCTGTAATCTTTCCTGAGCATAAACCAAAAGAAATTTGTGTATTATTAGCCAATTTTAATTGTATAGTTTTAGATTACATTGCAAAACAAAAAGCAAGTGGTGGCAATCTTAGTTTTTATGTGCTTTATCAGCTTCCTATTCTTACTCCCGAATCATACACCCAAGCTGATATCGAATTTATCAGCACTCGCGTACTCGAATTAGTCTACACAGCCTGGGATATGCAACCCTTCGCCAAAGATATGGGATACGACGGCGAACCCTTTATTTGGGATAGTAACAGACGCGCATTATTAAGAGCAGAATTAGACGCATATTACGCCAAACTCTACGGACTCACCCGTGATGAACTGCGATATATTCTAGACCCTGCTGATGTCTACGGCGAAGACTTCCCCAGTGAGACATTCCGCGTTTTAAAGAACAATGAAATTAAACAATTTGGCGAATACCGCACCCAAAGATTAGTCCTAGAGGCATGGGATAGAATGTTTAAATAATTACTTCAAGGATAATTTAATGTGAAAAAGTTACACTTAAAACACTATCAATAAATTGAAGTATTTCCTATATCAACTTGAATAAAAATACTTGCAAAATGTATACAATACAACAAATAGAAAGTTTATTCGGTACTGCAACCGCAGAGTACATTAAAAATAAAAATAAAGGTGGTATAAGTGGTAGCAAAGGTTTATTATATGAAAATATCTTTGCCGTTTATCAATTAGCTTTATTTTCCAAAAAAGTTATAGAATTCAATCAAGAAGTATATTTATCAAGTCAATGTTTGTCTTTTGTTGATGACTTGGTTATTGACTGTAATCAAGAAATAATACTTAGACACTTTCAATTAAAAAACAGTTCTAGTGTTAGCTGGGGGGATGGAGATAAATCAATTTGTGATGATTTTGAAAAACAATATAAACTTAATAGATCGATTGCAAGGGAATCCGAGATAAAGCTAGTAGTTTCTTGTGAAAATTTACAAATGAGTTTAAATAATACTATACCCGTTAATATTAAAAATTACACTCAAGTGATTTATTTTTGTTTTGATGAAAGCTTGTCAAAAATTCTTAATGAAGATACAAATTTTAGAAGCGCAATCAAGTATCTTTGTGCTTTTGATGAGCGTGAACCAGATAAAATTGAATGTACTGCTATGGTATTACTTGGAGCGTGGGTTGCAAGCGATAAATCAAAAGTATCTGTTACGGACATACTTAAAAAAGCTCAAAATTGTTCAGAGTTTTCGTATCTTCGTTCTTTTGAATTAGAGTTTAAATTAGATCCAGATGTTGAAAATATATTAAATAATATTGAAGGTTTTACTTTTAAAATATCAAATGGTTTTTTACAATGGGAGTATGAAAATGGACTGTTTGGAGGTATACTACCATATAGTATAGAAACAGAAAGTTTTCGTAATTTCCAGAAGCAAGTCAAGGAACAATGCCCAACTTCTTTTTTTGATGAATTGGAGGTCATTTTAGGATGACTAGAATCTACTCAAACCTCTGTAATGATAATATCCGCAATTGGTTAGAAATTCTAGCCGATAAAAGTGTTAATTCAGAGCTTTATAAAAATACCATGACGAAAATTGGTGAAAGTCTTGGTGATTGTATATTGTCTCAAATTAATGATTTCCAATCTGATATATACCTAGCAACCACGGTTGAAGATGCTGATTTTCTAGCTAAAGGTTTGGTTTGCCGTTTAGAAAATCACCTATCTAAATTTGCATTTGCGTGTTTTTGGAATCAGCGTTTTTCACCTTTTGAAGTAGAAGATTTAAAAGTAGCTCCTATTTTAAAAAAATACCAAGAACCTTCTAATCATAAAATTCAGTATCTAATTATTGTTAAATCTATAATTTCTGGTGGTTGTGTAGTCAGAACGAATCTTGTTAACCTAATTCAGAAAATTGAACCAGAAAAAATACTTATAGTTGCTCCTGTAATTTATTACAAAGCGGAAGATACGCTACGAAATGAATTTGAGGAAACTATTTATAAAAAATTCCAATTTTTATACTTTGCTAGAGATGATGAACGCTCCCCTGAAGGTGAGGTAGTTCCGGGGATAGGGGGAAATGTTTATAAACGGCTTGGATTTGAAAGTCAATACAATAAAAATGAATACATTCCTGAGATAGTCAAGCAAAGACGCTTAAGGTTTATACACTCAAATAAAACTTCAACATCATCTAAAATTAATTCTAATAATTCTCATAATTTAAATAACGATACCACGGCACTGCAAACAGCAATAAATCACAATATTCTTGATATATTTAATTTCCGCAACGAAGTAATTGGAGATTACCGCCGTTATATTGAAAGCTTCCTCAAAATTCGTGACCCCAAAGTTAAAGCATTTGTAGACCAAGAATTAGACAAAGGACAACTTTGGACTGACCCCCTAGTTCAACTCAACCCCACCTATAAAAAAGGTGCAACTGTTACTGAATTAGTACAGCAAAAAATCCTGCATCCAGACAGCGAACCGTATTTTTCAAAAGAAGACAAACCCTTTACTTTCCACTACCATCAAAAGCAAGCATTTGAAACCGCACAACGCCAAGAACCCTACGTAGTCACCACAGGCACAGGTTCAGGTAAAAGCATGACTTACGTCGTGCCTATTTTTGATGATTTACTCCGCCATCCAGAAATTGAAGGAGTTAGGGCAATATTGGTTTATCCCATGAACGCCTTAATTAACTCCCAAAAAGAAGAACTCGACAAATTTTTACGCCAAGTTCCTAATACTCACATTCGCGTTGAACAATACACAGGACAAGAAAGTTTAACTAGGAAAACCGAAATTCAAAACAACCCACCCCATATTTTGCTCACCAACTACGTGATGCTAGAGTTAATGCTCTCACGCACTCACGAAAATAAACTGGTCGAGTCTCCCAATTTAAAATTCCTGGTACTGGATGAATTACATACCTATCGCGGACGACAAGGTGCAGACGTTGCCATCTTAATCCGCAAACTCCGCCAACGCAGCAAAAGTAATGACGAATTACTCTACATTGGCACAAGTGCCACCATGTCAACGGAAGGTTCTCGTGAACAACGCCGCCAAGTTGTGGCAGATGTCGCCAGCAAATTATTTGGTGTAGAAATTAAAGCCAGTAATGTTATCGATGAAACCTTAGAACGTTCGATAAAACGTGATGAACCAACCATTGAAGAACTACGCCAAAGTATTCAAGCAGGTTTACCACCAGAGTCAGAACAAACCCCAGAAGAGTTTCAAAAGCATCCCCTCGCCGCTTGGATAGAGATGAACTTCGGCTTAGAAGACAAACAAGGGCATCTCGTCCGCCGTCAACCTATTACCCTTCAGGAAGGTGCAGAAAAACTAACTTCTAAATGTAATAACAGCGTAAACACAGACGCAGAAACACTCAAACGCTATTACGAACAATGTTTAAACATCCTCAAACAAATGTTTCTTTGGGGAAGCAAAACTAAAGGACTCGCCTTTAGGCTGCATCAATTCATTTCCCAAGGGGGCAGCGTTTACGCCACAATTGAAAACCGAAATAAACGCCTGCTCACCTTGGAAGGTCAGTATAAAACCACCGAAGACCGTCTACTCTATCCCCTGGTTTTTTGCCGGGAATGCGGACAAGATTACTACGTCGTCCGCTACGACAGTGATAAAGGAATAGTCTTACCGCAATTACCCACAGCTTTAGACACTCCTGAAGATGAAGATATTCAAGATGGCTATCTCACCTTAGATGAACCAGAATTTTGGGATGAAAGCGATGAAGATAGGCTTCCTGATAACTGGTTTACGGAAACTAAGAAACAAGGACGGGTTGCGAAAAAAGACTATAGGCGGTTTATCCCCCAAAAAATCAGAGTTTTAGCCAATGGCAAAGTTACTACCTCGCCATTACAAGGAACAGCCTGTTGGTTTGTTCCTAAACCCTTCCTTACCTGTCTCAACTGTGGTGTTGTGCATGACAGGAAACGCAACGAATTTGCTAAACTCTCTCGCCTCAGCAGTGAGGGACGCAGTACAGCCACAACCTTACTTTGTCTTTCTACAGTTAGCCGCCTCAAGCCAATTTTCACTGGAGAAAAAGCCAAAGCTGCCAAAATTCTCAGCTTTACTGATAACCGTCAGGATGCTTCATTACAAGCAGGTCATTTCAACGACTTTGTGCAAACCAGTTTCTTACGCGCTGCACTTTTAGTAGCACTGCAAGACAAAGGCGAACTCACCCATAGCGAATTAGCCAGTATAGTTGTCCAGCACATGGGACTGTCCCAAAGTGACTACGCCGAACAACCTGCTGAGTATGGTAGAGGCAAACAGCGCAACGAAGAAATCTTTCGCAAACTAATAGAATACCGCCTGTACGAAGACTTACGCCGGGGATGGCGCATTGTTCAACCCAACCTGGAACAATGTGGACTCCTGATAATTGAATACGATGGCTTGCGAGAAGCCTGTGCTGACAATGCCCTATGGCAAAAACACCGCCATCCAGTTTTACTGCAAGCCACCCCAGAAGAACGTTTTATTGCAGCCCAAACCCTCCTCAACCTGCTGCGCCGTTCCCTAGCCATCAATGCACCACTGTTGCAACCAGAAACACTACAACAATTCAAAAATGAAGTGATTCCAGTCATTAAAGAACCCTGGAGTTTTGAGGAAAACGAACAATTACATCAAGCAAGTTGGGCAACCATAGCCAGTGGTAATAATGAAAAAGCCAAACTTAAGCTGACCTCTAGAAGCCAAATTGGTAGATTTTTGCGTTCTTCTAATGCTTGGTCATTACGCAGTCAACCTTTAACAGAAGAAGAATACACCAGTTTAATCAGTACCTTAATTAATGCCTTGTGTGATGCTGGTTATTTAGTCCAGCACAAATCAGAAGTACAGCTACGCATTGATTCCCTGTTGTGGAAAGCCAGCAACCTCAGCGAGATTCCCCCCGACCCTTTAACATCCAAACGTTTACAAGGTAACGAAAAACCGAAAATCCTTGTTAATAGGTTTTTCCAAGAGTTTTATCAAACCAATGCCCGTTACATCCGCACAATGGAAGGGCGAGAACATACAGGACAGGTGAAAAACCAAGACCGCCAAGAACGAGAAGAAAAATTCCGCCAAGGACAATTAGCAGCTTTGTTCTGTTCCCCCACAATGGAATTAGGGATAGACATTTCCGATCTCAGCGTTGTCCACCTGCGGAACGTTCCCCCCAGTCCCGCTAACTATGCCCAACGCAGTGGACGCGCCGGGAGAAGTGGACAGGAAGCTTTAGTCATTACCTATGCCTCAGTTGGTAGCGGTCATGACCAATACTTCTTTAAACGACAGAATCAAATGGTGGCTGGTGTTGTGACTCCGCCAAAATTAGAACTAGCAAATCAGGATTTAATTAAATCTCATGTGTATTCAATTTGGCTAGCACACACGGGGTTTTATTTAGACGACTCCATGAATAAAATTCTGGATTTGGAACTAGAAGACTATCCCTTAAAAGTTGACGTTCGTCAGCAACTAACTCTCAGTCCAGCCAAACTAGCCCAATGTCTACAAGCTACCCAATCCATTCTCTCGGACATTTTCTGCCAACACGACCTGCAAAAAGCTTCTTGGTATTCTGTTAATTGGTTACAAGATACCCTGGAAAATGCACTGAATGCTTTTGATAAAGCTTGCAGACGCTGGCGGAGACTGTACGGTGATGCCATCAAGCAATTCGACCAAGCGAATCTAACTATTAGACGTTCTGCCGCAGGCTATGTCACCCAAGAAGAACGCAAAAATGCCGACAACTTATTAAAAGAAGCACAACGGCAAATCGACCTGTTAGTGGGACACAACCAAGGCAAGACTAATTCTGAATTTGAATTTTATCCCTATCGCTACTTTGCTGCTGAAGGATTTTTACCAGGGTTTAACTTCCCCCGTTTACCAGTAAGGGCATTTATTCCGGCTGGTGAAGGTGGAGACTTCATTTCTCGACCCCGAACCGTTGCTTTGAGAGAATTTGCACCAAGTAATATTGTTTACTATGAAGGCAGTAAATTCATGGTGACAAAAACCAAAGTTCCTGTCGGGGGAATTGAAAACGAATACCAACGAGTTAGCGTCTGCTTTAGCTGTGGTTATTTCCATGACGGTGATTTTCGTGATACCTGCCAAAACTGCGGCGCAGAAATTAAACCCGATACTTACGGCAATCTTGCCAAACTCAATCGTGTCTTGCGAATGGAAACTGCGATCGCTCGTCGTCGAGAACGTATTACCTGCGACGAGGAAGAACGGCTCAAGTACGGCTACAACATCACCACCCATTTTCGCTACGATACCCAAAAACAAGAATCAGCGATCGTTCAATCTGCTGATGGTACACCACTACTAAAGTTAACTTATGGTGCTACAGCTAAAATCTGGCGGATAAATCGAGGACTGAAGAAAAACACAGAAGAACGCGGATTTAAACTCGATGCCAAAACAGGTTTATGGGGAGATAGTAAAAATCAACAAGCCACCGAGAATCTGCACACCGAAGTTAACTTAATGGTGGATGATACCTGCAACATTCTAGTGATTGAGCCGTTAAATGTTCCCCCAGAAAACCGGGAAGCATTCATTACCACATTGCAGTACACCCTAGAAACAGCAATTCAAGCAGTGTACAAATTAGAAGCCGACGAACTCGACTCCGAACGGCTGGGACAAGGTAAATATTTATTGTTTTGGGAAGCGGCTGAAGGTGGTGCAGGTGTGCTTTCCCAATTGCTGGAACAACCAAACACATTTCAAAAAATCGCCAATGCAGCATTAGATATCTGCCATTTTCTAGAACCGAAGGAAAGTTGTGTACAGGCTTGTTATGAATGCTTACTTTCCTACAGAAACCAGTTTGATCATGCTTTAATTAACCGCCACTTGATTAAACCCTGGCTTGACCAACTCCTCGAAAGTCAAGTAATTTGCCAAGTTAAAGGACTATCCCGTGATGAACAATATCAAAAATTGCTGGAGCAAACAGACCCAAATTCTGATTTTGAGCGCATAGTCTTACAGGAGATTTATCAACGCGGATATAAACTACCTGATGCTGCACAGGAATTGATTCCAGAGGCTAATTGTAAGCCGGATTTTGTTTATAAAAAAGATCGCATTGCTGTTTTTTGTGATGGTTCAGTTCACGATAGTCCAGATAAACGCAACCAAGACAAAATTGAGCGAGATAATCTCAGGTACAACCTTGGTTATACCGTCCTTACCTTACGCCATGATGAGGATTGGCAAGCGAAGTTGAGTATTTTGGCAGGTTGATGAGTGCAGTTAGAGTGCGATGGGCTACGTCTTGCTGACGGCGATCGCATTTTTGAGACAATGTGGGTAATAATAAGCTCTGGAACGCCTGGGTAAAACCATAAAACTTCACTGGCAATTTTATCTAATAAGCTTTTTGTCGCTTTTTCATACTTCTAAAAGGCGCATGACACTTGTTACATTCTCCCCGTTCCCATAAAGCTGGGATAGCAAAACGTTCTTTGCAAAAGGGACATTCTGAAAGCAACCGTAGCCGATGTCGCTCACAGCCTGCCGTAGATTGAAACTGCCACTCTAATCTATGATATGGTTGCTCTGCATAACACGCAGCACACAAGCGTATTGGCTCTAGTTTCATTTTTTCACCCTTGGGTGGGAGCATTTTAGCAATTCGTTCGGCATCCAAGCCGATTAATTTACCAATAGCTTCTAATTCCTTTTGACTGGGAAAGGGATTAAACCGAAATTTCTCCCATCTTGCTAATACTGGGCCTATTCCTGCGGCTTTACTTAAAGTTCCAGGCAACGATACGCAAACAGCTTCGTGTCGCCTAAATCGACCAAAATAGTGACTGATACTCTCTCCCTCCTGGGGTTCGATGTACCAAGGTGGATGTACAACAACTTCTCGCTCCATAACTTACATTTAATCACTTCAAAGTCTGCCATAAACCAAAAAACAAAACTTTTGACCAAGTACCATTGCCATCACAGTTCAGTCGTATCTTGGCAGCAAGCTGGTTAAAATCTGAATGCTTAGATTTATATTCGGTAAACCGAACCTAACTATTCGGTTTACCGAATCACCCAAAGCAAGAACGCACCCAAGAACTTCAGGAATCTTTTCTCAGAGTTACCAGATATTTGCTTCTCAACAGTTGTGCTAACTAGCCCAATGTTTAACAATGTTTAATAATGTGTCGCAATGTTTGTTTGCTAGAGTAGCAATACTCGAAAAAATTAATTTACTGAAGAATGCTTGATAGTTTTTGAGATATGGGAAAGCCTCTATGTCTGATATCCTCACCCAAATACCGCCAGTCGCTTTACCAGAAGTAATTCCAAGTAATTTACCTCAGCAGAAATTTAGCCTTGGTGAATGGGTGCGCTGGTTTCAAGTACCCAATGGTGACTTTGGTCGCGTCATTGGAGTCATGTACACCCACCAAGCCAGTTGTATTGCCACTGGCTTACACTACTTGGTTCTTTTAGATGAACACAGTCCTTCTCGTGAAATCTGTACCTGCGACTTCGCCTTTGAGGAAGATATCGAACCCCTAGACCCTTCATCCTTAGAACAGCTTAGGGGCAATTATGTCTGATACCGAAAAATCCCAGAAATTGCTAGAACTCCACAACCAAATGTTCATGTCTCCCCAAAACTTTAGCTACCGTTGGGGATTGGGTTATGAAGAACTAGCCAAAATCTGCTCCATCTCAAAATCCACCACATATCATTGGCTAGGTGGACAAGCCAGCCGCCGTGCTGCTGGATTACCTTACCAGAGAATTATGGCTGTCGCTGACTTTTTACTTGCCAACACGGAGGTCATTCAACCTCTGTTGGAACAGTGGCATCAGTCTCAACCGCCAAATTAATCAGTCAGTTCTTGCAAATTGACAAAACTTTTCTCTATCTCCTTGACCCAGCCAAAAAGCAGATAGTAGGGTGCTTGTTATCGTCACCAGCAACCAACTTATTCATGAACCGCGCCACTCAGGACTCTTACTATCTGCCCTCTAGTATTGAAATCACAGAGAATCATGTCCTGATTTCTCGCATGGCTCTCCCGCTTCAGAATGCCATCAGCTACCTCAGACAATTTCCCCAGTCAGAATATGAAGATATTTGTCTCGATGCCTTTGAGTTGGGATTTCTCTGCTTGCAAACTACTCAAGCTCGTAACGGCAACGAATTAGTCAAGCAGCAGATGGAATCTTTATTGGTGGAATTTCACCAAGCTGTCAAAGCGATTGCTGAATCTTTCCAGCAAGAATTGGTTAGTCAGATTGGCACAGATAATGGTCAATTATTAGCCCCACTGCAATCCCAAATCAGTCAAACTTCAGCTATTCTCACAGAGAAACTCAATAGCGTCAGCACTTTGCTGACACAGGACATCGACCCTGCCAAGGAAACCTCTGTTGTTGGTCGCTTCCTCCAAACATTACGTCATTTACTAGATGCCAAACGCTCAGATTCTATTCAAGGGGCATTCAAAGCAGCATTAGCAAATGTCACTACTGAAAACGGTACTTTGGCAGTGACCGTGAGAAATGTAGTTGCTGAGTCTATCAAACCCTTAATTGAACAAGTGGAAAAACTGACTCTAGAAATCCATGACACCCAGGTGACACAACAGGTACTTCAACAGACAACAGCAAAAGGTACTAGCTATGAAGAATTAGTTGTTGGTGAATTACAAACTTGGTCAAAGTCTAATGGCATAGAGGTAGAGCATATTGGTAACGATAAGGATACAGGTGATATTCTCGTCAAGTTCACTAGTAAATCCCTAGCGGCAATAGAACTATCAATTGTAATTGAAGCGAGAAACAGACCTTCCAAGCCGTTTGGTCGCCAAGCAATTGCTCAACACTTACAGCAGGCGATGCTGCGGCGTTCTGCAAATGCAGCAATTTTTTTAAGTTATTCCCGTGAGGGACTAGCACAGGAAATTGGTGACTGGGCAGAGGGTGTGACTGAAGCTGGTTACTGGATTGCTACAACACAGCCATTTTTGATTATTGCGATTCGGTTTCTAGTCATTCAACAACGAGTGAATCAACTGCGTACTTATCAATCAAAGATAGATGTGACTGTTATTGAACAGCAGCTTGAGCAAATTCGCACAGCTTTGGGACGCATCAGAACTATCAAAAAATCCCTCACAGATATTGGTAAGGGTGTGACCTTAATTCAAGCTGAGGTGGATGCTCTCAATAGGGATATTCAATCGGCGTTAAAATCTGTTGAGCAAACACTGAGTTTTTTTGGCAGTAACAGTATGGGCTAAAGTCTTACTGTCAGCCTGTCGTAAATATAGTAGTCTACAAAATAAATGCCTCTCATCCAAAGATAAATGTTAGCTTTTGTTCTTAAATTTAACTTTCGGTTCTTTGCGCCTACCAAACTTTTTAGTCAAATTATCTTGATTCAGTTCAAAATGTGGCTCATCTATTTTTAGTATGGCAATTTTACGAAGTAAATCATACAAAGGTTCAATCAAACCTCCAGACCTTATTCGTAAATAAGAGATTGCATTATCAATTTGCGTAAGGCTTAATCGACGATTTTCTGGCAGAAATTTTCTCTCCCAATCGTCCACAACTTCAACTATCTCCTCTTGAGTTAAATTAGGAAATTCATATGACTCTAAAAATGAGTCATGAACGCGCACGTATGGGAGACTTTTCCGTTCAAGAATATTTTCACCTAAATAGTAAGTCCCAACTAAGATAACGGGGATTCGTAGTTTCGTGAAAATATCAATTAGCTCATTAAATGATTCTAAAGTTAGATAATCAGCATTACCAATGATGAGGATTTTAACACCGTATCCTCTAAGCGTTCCCCATGCACGCGATCGCAAATCTCGCAGTGTTCCTACATGAGCAAGGGGATGACCAATTTCTTCCATAATGGAGCAATATAAATCTGTTGGGCCTCCATGCTGTGCTATTTCGGCGTAAATTACTGTCGCTGGAACTTCTAATAACGTTCCTCTTCGCTTCACATATTTTGTCCTGTACAGTTGACAGGCTTTTAGTAAACCAGAACCTGTAGCTGATGTAACATAACCACAGAGTTTGACATCACGCTGGTCATCAAGCCAGTCAAACAATTCTGTATCGCGGTCTAGGGGATAGTAAGTGTTAGCTTTACCAATTCGCTCAACTTCAGCTTGTGCTTGGGGCGATCGGCGTATTTCCTCAGCAGGTTGAAAATCTACATTAGAGTGCTGCTGGACTTCTAGATTGACATGGGCTAAGTTTGTTTCTGACATTGCATTCACCAATTATCTCTCATAAATTGATTCCAATCTTTTACACCCACTCTAGGCCGCCGTTTAGCTTTGGCTGTTTGATTAGTAGCAGGTTTTTCCTGTATAACTTGCTTATCTATAGAATTTACGATGTTTGGTGAATCTGGGTCAAAAGTGGTACTTACTAAAATGGCTTCTGAAGTTGTAACTTCTTCTGGTGATTGATTTTCTGGAAACAACTCGACTACTTTTGATTTGTTAGTCTTCACTTCATGTTCTTGTTGGGCTTTTTTAAGGCGTTGTCTACGCCTGCCTTTACGCGTTTGTTCAACATCCTCAAATCTAGATAATCGTTCATTCAAAATAGAAGAATTATCAACTTTTTTACCTTCATCTCGCAATTTCTTCTTGATGTAATTCAATTCACCCAAAGACATTTTTTCTCGCTCACGGTCTCTAGCCTGTATAACACCAATAAAATCTCCTGGTTCACCATTAACAGGTCGAGTATAAGCAAGAACAGTTGTAATATTACGCTTGTCATATCTTAAAGAAACTTTCTTTCCTTCATAATCTACCAAGCAATTACCCTGATATACCCAACCAAGAAAGTTTACAGAACCATATTTCTCTACATTACGAGTAGCAATTTTCATTAAACAAATATCTAGTTCACGCTCATCAATAAGCTCAGGTTCTTCTAATAAAAAGCCAGATTTCCATCTTTCAATACGTTTTTGATTTTTGACTCTTGGATAATCGTGATAATTATAATGGTCTACAAAATACCTCACTAATATTTTCTCTAACTTATCCAGCGTCAGGCAGGCAGTTTTTTCTGCTTCTGGAGGACGTTCCTCAATACTAGAACCAGTGTATCCACTATAGAACGACGAAATTTCTTTATTAATTTTGTCAAATATTGACTCAATTAAACCCCCAGCTTGAGGAAAAGCACGCAAACGTCGTGTAAAACCTAACTGTAGTGAAACTTGTCTTAAATGTTCTGACTTAAATTCCTTAGCACGGTCTGTCACTATATATTCTGGAATTCCACAAATATCCCATGCTTCTTGAAGCTCATATTCTGTTCCGTAGTGTTTTGGAAGAATTGCATGACGCAGAGCCAAACCAACTTCATGTGAGCCGGCAGGTTCAAAACCTAAATGAAATCCTGTGACACACCCAGAATAACTATCCATTACCAACGTGATGTATGGACGACCAATAACTTGTTCGTCTTTCTCATCAACTAACAAAATATCTAATTTAGTATGGTCTATCTGCCAAATTTGGTTACTGTGAGTAATTTCTAAAATCCCATCTGTTGTTTGAATAATCTGTCCTTCTATCGGGGAACCAGGATGGCGAACTGTCTTATTTTTTTCTTCTAAATAAGAATTTATGACTTTATAAACAGTGACATGAGAAGGATGCTGTCCTGCAATTAAATCCTCCTTTACTTGAGAGTAGGCCTTAAATATCTCATCATATTTCTTGTTTTGTAGTTCTATTCCTTTAGAAGCTAAAGCTTTTAAGTACCCAAAAATCTGATTGTGATTAATCCGGGAACCTTCTCTGTTACCCCATTTATGAAGTTTTACAATAAAATCATGCCATTGCTTGGAAATACGATACTGTCCCTTATCCTTGCGCCCAACAGCTAGAGTTGCAACTCCTACCTGCTCGACTTTCTCTACCATGCGCTTAATAGTTCGAGTGCTTTTACCCAAAGCTTTTGCTGCATCTGCGATCGCATCCTTACGAGCTGCTTTGTTAGGTGCTTGACAGATGGCATCTATCAATTCCACCTTTTTGAGATATTCTGGTGATTCTTCGTTAACTAGCAGATACTCTGTTTCTTTTTCTTCACTTTGGGCTGTATCTTCAGTCTCAAATGCTGAAAAGACTTGACTGGTAGACTTTCTGGGCATAATCTACTCCCCAAAAAATATGACATCATTTACTTTAAAAGTTTACAGGATTTATGACACCATTTGATTTAAACTTCACCAGAGAATAATTTTAGAATCGAAATACCATAACCCGTATATATCAAGGATTATGGCGATTGGGTGTGTATTTGCAGAGATGACAAGAATTCTTTAAATTGGACAATAATTATTTAATGTACACCATTTGTACAATACATCAAAATTTATCCGTTGCCTCAATCAAAGCACTCCGAATACCCACTTCACTCATTGAATGTCCAGCATCGGGAACAACAATAAATTCCGCTTCTGGCCAAGCACGATGTAATTCCCAAGCTGATATCATCGGACAAACTACATCATAACGTCCTTGGACAATTACTGCGGGAATATGACGAATCCGCTCGACATTTAATAATAATTGATCATCGGTTTCTAAAAAACCTTGATTAATAAAATAATGGCACTCAATGCGAGCAAAAGCATCAGCGAATTGATCCTCAGCAAAATTATAGATAAGTTGTGTATCTGTAAATAATCTACTAGTGCTAGCTTCCCAAATTGACCAAGCCTTGGCTGCTGCTTGTCTAATGTCTCTGTCTTGGCTAGTCAAACGTTTGTAATAAGCGGTGAGTAAATCATCTCGTTCATCTACAGGAATTGGCTTAAGATATTCTTCCCAAGCATCAGGAAAAATATAACTAGCACCTTCTTGATAAAACCAACGCAATTCTTTTTGTCGCAGCAAGAATATACCGCGTAAAATTAGCCCTAAACAACGCTCTGGGTGGGTTTGACTGTAGGCTAATGATAAAGTGCTACCCCAACTACCACCAAAAACTACCCACTGTTCTATGCCTAAATGCGATCGCAGTTTTTCAATATCATTAACTAAATCCCAAGTGGTGTTTTCTCTTAACTCAGCATGGGGTTGACTTTTACCACACCCACGCTGATCAAACATAATTAAACGCCATTTTTCAGGATGGAAATATTGGCGATAAAATGGCGGACAACCACCACCGGGGCCACCATGCAGTAAAACTATGGGTTTACCTTGAGGATTTCCTGACTCCTCAAAATGAATTGTGTGTAATTCAGAAACTTGTAACTTTCCTTCTTGATAAGGTTGTATTAGTGGATAAAGTTCACGCATATTTATATGTAATGATTTTCTATGTATTCAGAATAGTACACCGTATCTCAGCTTCCTGTGGGGCGTTGACTGTTGACGATTAACTGTTAACCGTCAATAACGAACAATCTTTACAACTGTTATTTTGGCGTTTCTGTCAATGCCTAACTCCTATGTATGAACACAAAAAGTGATGTATGACCCCCATATGACCCCCAGATGAATCCCATATGTGACCCAGATATCATCCCCAGTTCCCCCGGAAAATGTCAAAATGAAAGGTGTTTTGCCATCGCCACTTTCCACGGTGGGTATTTGAGATTAATAGATTGGTAATTTATGGGTAAGCAGCGTGTTCTTTCTGGAGTTCAACCAACTGGTAACTTACACTTGGGCAACTACTTAGGAGCAATTCGCAACTGGGTAGAAATCCAAGAACAGTATGAAAATTTCTTTTGTGTCGTAGATTTACACGCGATTACAGTACCGCATAATCCAGCGACATTGGCAGCAGATAGTTATACAATCGCTGCACTTTATTTAGCCTGTGGTATTGACTTAAAGTATTCTAATATCTTTATTCAATCTCACGTCTCAGCCCACAGTGAACTAGCTTGGTTACTCAACTGCATCACACCCTTGAATTGGCTGCAAGACATGATTCAGTTTAAAGAGAAAGCCCTTAAGCAAGGGGAAAATGTCGGTGCAGGTTTATTAATCTACCCTGTGTTGATGGCGGCTGATATTTTGCTCTATCAAGCTGATAAAGTGCCAGTAGGGGAAGATCAAAAACAACACTTAGAACTAACACGGGATATCGTCAACAGATTTAATCACCAATTCGCCAAGGATAAACCTGTGTTGAAACTGCCAGATCCTTTAATCCGTAAGGAAGGCGCGAGGGTGATGAGTTTGACGGATGGGACACGCAAAATGTCTAAATCTGATCCTTCAGAGTTAAGCCGGATTAATCTTTTAGATTCACCAGATCAAATTGCGAATAAAATTAAACGTTGTAAAACCGATCCAGTGCGCGGTTTAACCTTCGACAACCCAGAACGCCCAGAGTGCAATAACTTGCTGACATTATATATGTTATTGTCAGGCAAGCCCAAGGAAGAAGTAGCAGCAGAATGTCAAGACATGGGTTGGGGACAATTTAAGCCATTACTCACCGAAACAGCAATTAATGCTTTAAAACCCATCCAAGAAAAATATCAGCAAATCATGGATGACAAAGGCTATTTAGAGTCTGTGTTGCGTGATGGTAGAGAAAAAGCCGAAGCCATAGCCAACCAAACCCTAAAAGACGTAAAAGCTGCATTAGGCTATTCAATGCCTGTGTGAATTTGGGCATGGGGCATGGGGCATGGGGCATTGGGCATGGGGCATTGGGCATTGGGCATTGGGCATTGGCGTAAATATTTCTTCCTTGTCTTCCTTGTCTACCTTGTCTCCCCCTGCCCCCTGCACCTAGGCTGTTGACTTTGTTGAAATTTGGGCGGTTTTTAGTAATTTTGTACGCGATGTTTAATTTGTGCCTCAAAGCCTTCTCAAAACACAGTTTCAGCCATCGTAACTACGCACATTTTTTGCATGGACAAAATCCCAAAAAAGGTACAGAGTCAACAGCCTACCCCTGCACCCCTGCACCCCACACTTCTCTTTAAGGTGTGATTCATAATACCCTTAAAGAGAACCCAATTATCAACGTTATGGAACATAGCCATAGCTGCAATTACAGTACATTGAATAATTTCCGTAAATCCGCGCAAGCGGGTGAATTTTTAGTTACCGCCGAGGTAGCACCACCAAAAGGGGGAAATCCCACACACATGATTGAAATGGCGGCGACCCTTAAGGGGAGGGTTCATGCTGTCAATATTACCGATGGTAGCCGTGCTGTGTTACGGATGTCTTCATTGGTAGCATCAGTGATTTTGTTGCAAAATGGGATTGAACCAATTTGTCAAATAGCTTGCCGCGATCGCAACCGTATTGGTATACAAGCTGACCTCATGGGCGCACACGCTTTAGGCATTCGTAATATTTTAGCCTTGACTGGCGACCCAGTAAAAGCAGGCGATCATCCTGAAGCCAAAGCTGTCTTTGATTTGGAAGCTGTGCGACTATTACAACTGATTCGGAACATGAATCAAGGTGTCGATAGCCATGATAAACCTTTGACTGATGGTGCAACAGATTTATTTGCAGGTGCGGCCGTAGATCCTCAATCTGCCAGTTGGTCAGGTTTGCAAAGTCGCTTTGAACGTAAAATTGAAGCGGGCGCGCAATTTTTTCAAAGTCAATTAATTACTGATTTTGAAAGACTAGAAAAATTCATGGACAAGATAGCGTCAGTCCATAATAAACCGATTTTAGCGGGAATTTTTCTGCTGAAATCAGCGAAAAATGCTCAATTTATTAATAAATGCGTTCCGGGTGTAAATATACCTGAACACATTATTGAGAGGTTAGCAAAAGCCAAACACCCCTTAGAAGAAGGTGTAAAAATTGCCGCCGAGCAAGTGCAGATTGCGCGACAGTTGTGTCATGGTGTCCACATGATGGCTGTCAAGCGGGAAGATTTGATACCTAAAATCTTAGATTTAGCTGGAGTTGCACCAGTTAATCAGGTGTTAGCGAAGTAGGTTACAAAAGGCGATCGCTTTTTCCTGAAAGCAGCTGTAATTAACCAGCTGCTTTCTTATTTACTGTGTTTGGAGATTAAGATTAGTTTAGATTGATTCCAAACGCCAACGTCAAAAGAGAGTACGATTAAGAAAAGTGATCTAAGTAGACTACTATCTTATCATGAGGTAGCATCTCCAAGAATTAAATAAAAGTGAAAGAATAAGGAATAAGTATTATGTCGAATCAAAATAACATCAATTCCAACTCTCTATACGAAGAACATGAAGTAGAACAGAATGAGATTGAACTACTAGAAGAAGATTTAATTTATGAACCCTTCGATCCTAATCTTATTCGTGTTGATACTCGACCATTGACTATTGACCTAGTATTGAAAAGAATTAAATTTAATGAAATTGATTTATCACCTAAGTTTCAGCGTCAAGATGATATTTGGACTCCTACTGCTGAAAGTAGGCTTATTGAATCTATTTTGATTCGTATACCGCTTCCAGCATTTTATATGGATGCTACAAATGATAATAAATGGTTAGTCATAGACGGAAAACAAAGATTGAGTACGCTTAAAAAATTTGCTATAGATAAAACGCTTACGCTAGAAAATTTAGAATTTCTCACACATCTTAAGGGTAAAAAGTATGATGAATTACCTCGTAATTACCAGCGTCGTATAGAAGAAACATACATTACAGTTTATTTAATTGATAAAGGAACACCACCTGATTTTACATATAATATTTTTAGACGAATAAACACACTAGGAGTTCCTCTTTCACCTCAAGAACTACGTCATGCGTTGAATCCAGGACAAGCAACAGAATTCTTAGATAAACTTGCTAAATCTGAAGAATTTAAAACAATTACTAATATAAGTAAAAAACGTCAAAAACGCATGGATGACCATGAATTTGTTCTAGGGTTTATTGCCTTTTATTTAATACCTTATGAAACTTATCCAATCAAGCATGGTAGGGACTACTTTTTAAATGAAACTATGAGAATAATTAATAAAATGTCTCAAGCTCAACTGGTCGAGGTTGAAAATAATTTTAAATTTGCTATTATGACAGCTTATTCTGTGTTTGATAAATATGCTTTTAGGAAAATTTTTAATGATAATCAAAAAATGCAACCTATTAATAAAGCCTTGTTTGAGGCTTGGTCTGTTACTTTTAGTAAATTAAATAAGCAAGAAGCTGAATTACTAAAACAACGAAAAGATAAAGTTATCAATGAGTTCATCAAATATATAGAACAAGATGAGGAATTTGTAAAGTCCATATCCCAAGCTGCTGATAAAGTTAATTATAGATTTCAGACAATCGAAAAAATTGTTAGACAAGCACTATTATGATTGGTTTATTACAATTGAGAAATTTCAAAACTTTTGAGCTACAATCTATTCGTCTAAAAACTCTAACTTTACTTTCTGGGCTTAACAGCACTGGTAAATCTTCCGTAATTCAGTCGCTTTTGTTGCTCCGTCAATCTTATCAACAAGATTTATTACCTAATATTGGGTTAGCTCTCAATGGTGATTTAGTTTGTATAGGTACTGCTCAAGACGCTCTGTTTGAAGCTGCACAGGAAGACTCAATTGGTTTTGAATTATTTTGGAAAAATGGAGCAAAAGGCACATGGCTTTTTGACTATAACAGAGAATCAGATGTTCTAACTCTTGCATCACCACCAACATCCTCTGATATATATCAATTAAGTCTTTTTAACGATAAATTTCACTACTTGCAAGCAGAACGTGTTGGACCTAGAACATATTTCGAGATATCTGATTTTCAAGTAAGACAGCATCAACAACTAGGGACTCAAGGAGAATACACGGCTCATTTCCTCTCTGTTTATAGAGATAAAAATATTCCCAATACTAAACTTAATCATCCCAAGGCTACCTCCTTAAATCTTAAAGATCAAGTAGAAGCATGGATGGGAGAAGTCAGCCCAGGAACACGGCTGGAAATCAAATCTAATCCAGATATGGATTTGGTAAGCTTTCAATACTCCTACGGACTGAGCAACCCTTACCGTGCTACTAATGTTGGATTTGGTATTACTTATACTTTGCCAATTATAGTTGCGGTACTCGCCTCAAAGCCTGATACACTAATTCTAGTTGAAAACCCAGAGGCTCATCTTCATCCCAGAGGACAAGCCAAAATGGGTGAATTGTTAGCACTTGCAGCTAGTTGCGGTGTTCAAGTAGTGATAGAAACTCACAGTGACCACGTTTTAAACGGAATTCGTCTTGCTGTTCATCGTCGTAAACTTGACCATCAAGAGGTGCAATTGCACTATTTTCAGCGTCAAGAAAAAGAAGGTCAAGTTTTTACAGAAGTTTTGTCCCCACATATTAATCGTCATGGAAGAATTGACAAATGGCCTGATGGTTTCTTTGATCAAATGGAAAAAGATTTGATGGAGTTGATGTAAATGCGCTTTTTGATTAACGAACAATCTTTTATTGGGCAAGCAAAACACAATGATGATGCTGATAAGCTAATGAAAGTATTGTTCGAGATAATCAAAGAATTAGAACCTATATATTCAAGTCCAATCCTTAGCCATAGTAGCTTTTTTAGTTGCTATATAGCAAAGGATATTAAAGTCAGTGATTGGTTACATAAAAAAACCCGATCTTCTAATGGGGAAGAGCAAGAGACTAGCAGAATATTATTGATTAAATTAATGAATCAAGGACCTTTTGTAGATGATCTTCTAGATGAAGAGTTAGACTTTCATGAATGCTATTTTAATGATAGGGATGTTTGTGGAAGCTCATTAGCAGGGGCAGTTCATCTTCAGGGAAATATAATTAGCTTACAGGAAGCACCTGATTTTACATCACATACTGTTCAATTAAGATACAGTCAAAATGGTGTAGATTATCAACAAATAGAAATTACAAACTTAACTCATGTAATTCACGCAAAGAAACTACGTCCATGTTACGTACCTAGCCCTAAACACGCTTTAGGTGGTTGGGGTACTTTAATGGATTTAAGTGATGAAGTTGCTCAAGTAGTTTTAGATAGAGGGATTGTAAATGGTAGACAAATTTATGGATACTATGAAGGAAAATTTTACGAATTTCAGTCAGATAATTTTGCTGGTTTTCATGGCTACCCTGTAGATGAAAATGAAGTTCCTCATAAAGTAATCGAATGTCTAAAAGATTTACAAAATGAGTAAAAAAGTTAATACCCAGCAGAATTTAAGAATTAAGCATCACCAGTCAGAAGTACAACAGCCTTGATATCTAGATTTTTCAATTCACTGAGTTGCACTTAACTTTAAACTTTTAGATCGCTCTCCTCCCCTTCTCACTGCTAAACTAAAAAACAACCCTTACCCTATGCAAAGGTGATCTTATGACCTCTGCAATAAATCTAGACAATGACCTCACTCCATTTCCCGACCATACGCAGCTACCAGACTCTGATGGGACATTTGTGAAAAATTGGCAAGAACATCCTCAAAGTATTTTATTGACGGACTCAATTCAACCCGTCCTCAAACAATTACATCCTGATGGTCAATATTGTATTGGTCAAGACTTAGGCATTTACTGGCGTTTAACTGACCCCCCAGAGAAAGGTGCAGAAGCACCTGATTGGTTTTATGTAGGAAATGTCCCGCCTTTACTTGATGGGCAAACACGACGGTCTTATGTGCTGTGGCGTGAGTTTATTTCCCCATTAATTGCTTTAGAATTTGTTTCGGGCGATGGTACAGAAGAACGAGATAAAACTCCCTGGAAGGGTAAATTTTGGATTTATGAGCAGGTAATTCATCCGGCTTTTTACGGTATTTATGAAGTAAATAAAGCTAGTGTAGAAGTCTATGAGTTAGTTGGTGGGCAATATCAATTATTACCAGCCAATGAACGCGGACGTTATCCTATCACACCATTGGGAGTTGAGTTAGGTATATGGGAGGGTGAATATCAAAATGCAGAATTACCCTGGCTACGCTGGTGGGATGCGGAGGGTAATTTGTTGCTCAGTGGTGACGAAAGAGCCGAACAGGAACGCCAACGCGCCGAGCAGGAACGCCAACGCGCCGAACAGGAACGTCAACGCGCCGAGCAGGAACGTCAGAGAAACGATCGCCTGATTGCTCAATTGCGCGCTCTCGGTGTTGAACCGGAAATATAATTAGAACGCCGTGTGCAACTTCTTTTCAAACCTAACCCCCAACCCCTTCCCTTGTAGGGAAGGGGAGCAAGATTTAAAGCCTCTCTCCTTGCAGGGGAGAGGTTTGGAGAGGGGTTTATAGGAATAAGTCACACATCGCGTTAATTAGATGTAACATAACCCCGATTTCGAGCGAAATCGGGGTATTTGTGGTGTTATACAACCAAAATTTGACGGATTAAAATACTCATCACTTGCTCAGGGTTTTCCGTTGGTAACAGTGGACTCCAATCTCCCACATTGGCATAACCGATCGCCTGCAAATAATGTATTGTACTGGTGACAGCTTTAGCAGAACCAATCAACAAATGTTTAATGGGTTCTCTGTTGGGTAATGGTTGCTGAGTAGATTGTTTAATAGTGGGTGTATCAGAGTTTTCGTTGCTCAAATACTGTTGTAGTAGTGCTTGAGTATCTCTTAATTTGGTTTCTTGTGCCATGATAATAATCGACTCCTGTTTTGGGGTTAAAAGAAAGGCGATCGCGGACTTTGCTAGAGGGGCGATCGCCTTTCTTCTTCCATGCTAATGTATAAAATTATACTTGTCAATCACTTAATTAAGAATTTTTCGGTATTTTCTCGGAAACTGCGATCGCTTATACTTCTCTTAGCTGGTTTGAGTTTGCAAGCGTTAAAATATGACACAAAATCCACAAAACCAGAACGCACCCATAACGCTAGAAAGTTTTTGGAAACTCAATTCTATTCCTTCACTCAATTTCCTCACAACGAATTAACAGCTTTTCCATCTGTGCCGCTAGAGAAATCAAATCTTTCCAAGAAGAACCACTAGCTAAATTTTGAGCGTGAGCTAATCTATTGCGTAACTGTTCAGCCGCCTTTAAAAATCGTTCCCCTGCGCGTTTTGATTTCAATTCTAATTGTTGTAACAGTTCTGGATGATGTAAAACTAACTCGCGTTTATCACAAAATTGCAAATAATCTAACAAATCCGTTGCTTCGTTTCTCTCTTGACTTTCTCGCCATAGTCTTTGGGCTATTTCTACACGCTCAGGTTTGAGAAATTTTTGCCAAGTATCTTGAGGATAGTAAAGACGAACTAACCTCAATAAATTCATTTCTAATAAAGTAAATAAACCAAATAACAACATTCGCACTGGGGCTTTTTGCAAATCACCACAGGTAATAATGCCACTCACTTGATTGCAGTCAAGCACAAATAATCTAGGAGTATCTTGCAAAATCGGTAATAACTTCATTAATGGTGTAGAAATAGCAATGAGTTCTTTGGGATGAAAAACTCTTTGATAATCAGCACATTGGCCAGATTTAGTTGATATTAAACTAGAGCGTTCAATGTAACCTGTAATAACATTACCCGTCTCAATTCCCACAACATCAAAATCTTGCGCCTGCATCCATTGCAAAACTTCCATCACATCTGAATCTGCCGGCACAGCTTTTAAAGATTCTGCTACATATTCAATAGTGATATTATTTTCAAATAAACTCCGCAAATCTTGAGAACGGGACTTTAAGTGTTTCATCTTGAGTAATTCGTAATACCCTACGGGTACTCTGCGAGAACGCCTTCGGCGAACGCGGTAGCGTCTCGTCAGAGAAGCAAGCTACGTAATACCGCTATGCGGAAGCAAGCTACGTAATTCGTAAGTAATATTAATTATCATTAGGCATAAAAAATATAATCTACCTTGTCTACCTTGTCTACCTTGTCTACCTTGTCTACCCATTCCCCATTCCCCATTCCCCAAACACATCAAACGCCCAGACTAACAAAAGTCTGAGCGTTTGAAAATTAGGTTGCAGTTAAACTTCTGCTAAGTTTTTAGATTACATTATGCAGGCATCATTTGCATGGATCTGCAAGCTTCTGCACATTTGCGGCAAGCCATTGCACAGTCCATCATCATTTTATCATCTTTCATTTGTTCACAGGTCATCGCCATGCGATCGCACATTTCTGCACACAGCATACAAGTGCGCCCCATGAACTCAGAACCACCCATCATCATGTTCATGCACATCATGCACATTTCCGCGCAATCCCGCATCATGCCCATCATGCCCATATCCATGAACTTACCGCCTTTGCTCATGCAATAAGTCATGGTTTCCATGCACATTTTCTGACAGTCCATACAAGCTTTCATGCAGGCTTGCATTTCAGCAGTCATGGATTCAGTCATCATCATCATCATAGGAAATACCTCCGATTTTTTGATGCTTGAGAAATTCCGTTTAGGAACTATCCATAACCTTAATCTCAACTTTTTCAGTAGTCAATAGTCTATTTTGTCGAAAAAATTAATCCTATTAATTCGATATAATTACCGGAATTAGTGACAGAATCTACACCATTTTATGATGATTTATTATAAAAATCTTATCTGACAAGGATTAGAAACTCTAGTTGATAACTAGGGTTTTATTTTGGTTCTAACTTCAAGTTAAACCTAGACGCAATTCTGCTCATATTGCCCTATTCCTAAGTCATTTATTCTTAACAAATATTTAAGAAGTCTAATTGTTTAAATATAATCTTAAGTTTTCTAACACTCTTTCTAAAGATAAATAAACACGATTTTTCATCTATCTTTAGGATTAAATTAAAATCTTGATATCATACCTACTTCTATCTTTAAAATATGATCTATATTGATTTATCAGTTTTTATTTTATTTTTAAATCACCGTTACAACTCGTAATTACGAATTACGAATTACGAATTGGTTTAACCTACCGCCAAATCACTCTTTGCTTCGTGTCTAACTGGAATTTCTATAGTAAATTCTGTTCCTATTCCTGGAGTAGAACAACATTCTAATTTACCTCCGTGTTTCTCTGTAATAATTTGGTAACTGATAGACATACCCATGCCTGTACCTTTACCAATTGGTTTAGTAGTAAAGAAAGGATTGAAGATTTGCTTTTGAATTTCTTCAGGCATTCCCATGCCATTATCGTTGATGCGAATTGATATAAAATTGTTCTCTAATATTTCCGTATAAATGCTAATTTTTGGTGTGCTAAACAGGCTCATGTTCTTAGACATTTGCTCTTCTAAAGCGTCAATAGCATTAGCCAAAATATTCATAAATACTTGATTTAGTTGTCCAGCATAGCATTCAACTAAAGGTAAATTTCCGTAATTTTTAATAACTTCAATGGGTGGACGTTCTGGTTGTTCTTTAAGACGATGCTGTAAGATCATTAAAGTGCTGTCAATGCCTTCATGGATATTCACTGCTTTAAACTCAGCTTCATCCATACGAGAAAAATTTCTTAAAGATAGGACTATTTGACGGATGCGTTGTGTACCAAATTTCATGGATTTCATGATTTTTGGTAAATCATCTTGAATGTATTCAAAATCAAATTCTGACAATAAATCTTTGAAGTCCTTTTCATTGACTGAATTGTATTGTTGATACAATTTAACTATTTCCAATAATTCCTGAGTATGTTCTTCTAAATAGCTAATATTTCCGTGAATAAAGTTGACAGGATTATTGATTTCGTGGGCGATTCCAGCTACTAACTGACCTAAGCTAGACATTTTTTCTGCTTGAACCATTTGAGTTTGAGTACGCTTGAGTTCTTGTAAAGTATGTTCTAAATCTTCAGCTTTTTGTCTAAGCTGATCTGCCATTTCTTGGCGTTCAAGAAGTGCGGCTCGTTGTTCCCTAATATCACGAACAATAGTAGAAAAACACTCGACTTCACCACTGGGTGATTTGTGGGCTAGCACGACTTGAGAAACACTGATTTCTTCTCTAGCTTGGTTGAAAATTACGCTCTCACCTATCCAACTGCCATTTTTAATTGCTGTGGGTAAAGCTTCGTTAAGGATGATTTTTAAAACTGCATCAGGATGATTATTAGCTATAGTTTGATATTTGATCTCTTCTAAATTATTGATACCTAATAATTTTCTCCAAGCTTGATTGTAGTAAAGGGATTGACCCGTGGCATCAGCAATGCCAATAAAATCAGGAGTAGCTTCTAAAATAGCGAGGAGTCTTGCTTGTTCAGCTTGAGCCTGTTTCTGTTCGCTAATATCTCGTAATACAGAAAGTGCGTGAGGTTTACCGTTGTAGTTAAAGAGTTTCCCGGTAATTTCGACATTGAAGTCAGTACCATCTTTGCGGATGTCCATACCGTCACAATTAAACTCACTTCCAGTAATAATTGTGGTGACAAATTGATCAAATAATGGTAAATAATCAGGATGAATATAATCTTGGGGGCTTAACTCCAACATCTCAGCTTGAGAATAGCCGTGCATTTGACAAAAGGCAGGATTAACAGCAACCATCTTCCCAGTATCCAAATCTATAACGCTGATACCATCACTGACAGTTTCAAAAATATTACGATACTGGGCTTCTTGTTGGCGGAGTGCAGCTTCAGCGATTTTGTATTCCGTAATATCTCTGGCTATAGCATACATACAATCATTGTGCGCCACCGCAGTCCATGATAACCAGCGATAGGAATTGTCTTTACAAAGATTGCGATTTTCAAACCTAAAAATTTGCTCTCCTTGACTCAATTTTGTCATTGCTGCTAAGGTTGCGGCTTGATCCTCTGGATGTACTCCTTCTATCAAAGGCCTTGATAGTAGTTCCGCTTCCGAATAACCGAGAATATTCGCGCCGGCGGGGTTGACTCGCTTTAAAGAACCGTCAAAGCCAAAAACACAGATTATATCTAAGGATAGATTGAAAAAGCGATCGCCCTCATCTTTTGCTACCTTCTCTTGAGTAATATCTTCGTAAAAACCAAAAACACCAATTACCTCACCCTCCGCATTACATAGGGGAGTTTTAGTTGTTTTCAGCCAAATTTTAGTTCCGTCTTCTTTAGTCAACAGTTGTTCATAATCAAGTTTAGGAATATTCCTAGACATGACAGCTTCATCATCCTGTTGATAGTCTGCGGCAAATTGTTGCCAAGGTAGCTCAGAATCATGCTTACCGATAATCTCTTGGGTTGAGGAAAACCCAGCATCCTTGAGTAGACGTTCATTACATCCCAAAAATCGTGAGTTGCAATCTTTCCAAAAAATTCCTTGGGGTAATGTATTTAAGACTACCTGCAAAAAGTGTTGAGATGCTTTTAACTCTTGTTCCAGTCGAATAATACTGCTACGGAACTCTTCGGTAGTTGCGGCTAATTGTTGCTGTAATTGTTCGTTTTGCTGACGGAGTTGGGTGATCTCTTGTTCTATTGCTTCAGCATACATGAAGTATTACCTCTTGATGATTACCGTACTAGAAGAGAAAGGAATTGTATCCGTAACAATAATTTTGATCAGCGATGCTTGCGGTGGGCTGTACTTACCCTGTAGCTTTACACCTTAACTATTGGTGCAAAATTTAAATGCTCCCTGAAAATCAATCGCTACCTATCCAGTATTATTCCCAAACAAAATGCTTCATTTACTACCAAAGCCAGGAATATGTCCGCAAATATTTACCATCTACAAGAAAGTGGGTGGCTTAATTTTCCTACACCCCATTCATCTCTGAAGTGTTGAGAGGGGAGGTGCGTTACGCTGTCGCTAACACCAAACCCTGAATATAAGATAATTTCCTTTCTGATGCTCGCTAAAAGACTAGAGACACAAAATATCACACCCCTACAAATACCTATAATTGCCAACTAGAATATACTTGACTGTATATCACAACACCCCCGTTATCTTACACACATAGGTTAACAAGGGTAGTTCACTTCCACAAACCTATGATTATTTGGCAACCCAATCAAAAAATCAACAACGGTAGATTTATCATTCAGGGTAAACCCTTGGGTAGCGGTGGTTTTGGTATCACCTACAAAGCCTTAGAACCCAGCACAGGCAAACTATACGCTATTAAAACCCTAAATCAGCAAATGCAACTCAGAAATGACTTTGCTGAACAACAGATTAAATTTATTAACGAAGCCTTGACTATTAAAGGTTTTGACCATCCCCATATTCTCAAAGTTCATGAAGTCATCCAAGAAGGTGAACTGTTCGGTGTGGTGATGGAATATATAGATGGGGTAACTTTATTTCAATATGTCCAAAATCAAGGACAATTATCAGAAACAGAAGCATTGTTATATATAAACCAAATCGGTCAAGCCTTAGAATTGATTCATCAAAAGGGACACCTACACCGAGATATTAAACCTCAAAATATTATTCTTAGAAAGCATAAACAAGAAGCAGTCCTCATTGACTTTGGTTTAACCCGAAATCTTGCCACCCAAAGCATGACTAACTCCTTCACTCAAGGTTATGCACCCATTGAACAATATAAACGCAAAGGTAATTTTGGTACTCATACAGATGTTTACGCCTTAGCTGCCACTTTATATTATCTGCTCACGGCTGATAGACTCAAAAAAGAAGAAGAAGAACACCCCGTACCTGCACTCAATCGTAAGTATGATGATGAACCTTTACCAGAGCCACGGAGTTATAATTCCCGGATTAGTCAGAGAGTGAATGATGCGATTCTCAAAGGTATGGAGTTAGAACCGGAAGAACGGACTCCCACAGTCTTAGAATTTCGGAAAAATTTAGGTTTGGTGAGTAGTGGCGATCGCTCAGAAGTACAATTAAAGTCATCTGTCGGGATGGACTACAGCCAACTGCGTGACTTACTCGCTGCTGGGAAGTGGCAAGAAGCAGATGAGGAAACAGCGCGGCTAATGTTAAAGGTGATGAAACGGGAAAACGAAGGATGGTTACGAGTAGAAGACATTGAGAATTTTCCCTGTGAAGACCTCCGCACCATTGACGATTTGTGGGTAAAATACAGCAATGGGCGGTTTGGTTTTTCTGTGCAGAAGCGCATCTACCAAAGTTTAGGGGGAACGAGAGGCTATGACCAGGAAATTTGGCGAGCCTTTGGCAATAAGGTAGGATGGCTGAAAGGAGGAGACTGGTTGTACTACGACTACAAGGATATTACTTTTGATATTAAAGCACCAGAAGCACACCTCCCTTTCACACCTCCCTTGGGTTTGGCTCGAAAAAGGATTAGAGGTATCTTCTCTCGCGTCGAAACTTGCAAACTGTAACATATAAAGGTTACAGAGAATCATTAACTTTTATGAATAGGTGCTTTCTCACTAAGCCTTGCGTGTTCTAGGTTTCGGATACCTGTCACCGAGTTTTTTCATTCTGGCTCTGATTTTTCTAGTACATTATCCTTAGCTATAGGGTTAGGGTTATAATAATTCGCTTTAACAAACTTAGACACTACCCGTTCAATTTCCTCATTATTCATTTCCCAATCATCCCAAAAAACATGAGATGTAGGTTGGGTTGACGCAAGGAAACACAACACCAAAGTCCATAATGCAAGAGAATTTTATTTAAAATTAGTAATAACTCTAAAAACTGTTATTGATAAACCATGACAACCGTTATTGCCAGACCTTCATCATTACTTGGTAGTATTCAAGTAGAAAAAGTAGATCATTTCCATCTGTTCAAATTTAACGACGCACTGCAAGCACGGATGGAAGAACTTCTGGAACGTAAAAAAGCTGATTTATTGACCACAGAAGAAGTTATCGAATTAGAGGAAATTGGAGAACTAGACAGAATTTTTACCCATATTAATGCTATGTTGGTAGCTCAAAAATGACCCTTGACGATGCTACTAAAGAAGTCATACGCAGACGAGCCAAATATTTATGTGAGTATTGCCACTCTCCAGAACGCATCTGTACAACACGGTTTACCATAGCCAGTAGGGTGCGTCAGTGCGAGAGAACCTAACTACACCTAGAAATTATTCATACTGACGCACCTACCCACTACAAGATAGCGGATATGATTATCGTTGAGAAATTGTATAAACTCTTTGAAGTCTCGATTCAGCATTATTATATTTCCATTTATGGTATTGTTGTCGTATTTCTTCTAAAGCTTGAAGTCGTGCTTGATAAGATTTAGTTTGCCAATAAGCAAAATCACTTTTTTGCTCTTTCAGGTTAACTTTACGATAAAATACTCTCATTTTGAATTAAATTATCATATGTGTTGTTTGCTTATTTTATCATAATTGTAATGTTCAATATGTTTAGGCATAAAAAGCGTAATATTCATGACAGAGACAAATGAACGCGCAGATTTTGACAGCCCGTGGAAAGAAATACTAGAAGCATATTTCCCCCAAGCCATGCAATTCTTTTTCCCAGAGACAGCCGCATTAATTAACTGGAAACGCCCTTACGAATTTCTCAACACCGAATTTCAACAAATCGCCCGTGAAGCCGAACAAGGTAAACGCTATGCTGATCAATTAGTGAAAGTTTGGCAAATCCAAGGTGAAGAACTCTGATTATTAATCCACGTAGAAATTCAAGCCCAAAAAGAAGATGACTTTAGTAAACGGATGTTTACCTACAACTTTCGCATCTTCGACAGATTTGAAAAACCAGCCATTAGTTTAGCAATATTATGCGACACCAACCGCCAATGGCGACCAAATAATTACAGTTACAATTATCCCCAAACTCGCCTAAATTTTGAATTTGGCATAGTGAAACTCTTAGATTACGAAAATCGCTGGGTTGAGTTAGAAAATAGCACTAATCCCTTTGCAACAGTCGTGATGGCGCATTTAAAAACCCAGCAAACACGCTCATCACCCCAAGAACGCAAAACTTGGAAATTCACCTTGATTCGCAGATTATATGATTTAGGTTTACAAGAACAAGATATTCGTAACCTCTATCGTTTTATTGATTGGGTTATGATCTTACCAAAAGCATTAGAAAATCAATTGTGTTCAGAAGTTCAACAATTAGAGCAGGAGCGAACTATGAGATATATTACCTCAGCAGAGCGCATTGGTTACGAGCGTGGAATAGAAGAAGGAATAGAAGTTGGTAGACAAGAAGGAGAATTAGGAATTATTCTGAAACTACTCAAAAGACGATTAGGTGAACTATCACCAGAAATCCAACAACGCATCCAATCTCTTTCCGTAAACCAACTAGAAAATCTCAGTGAAGCTTTATTAGACTTTAGTAAACTAGCAGATTTAGTTAATTGGTTAGAGTCAAATTAATCATTTATTTCAGGTTCGTAGTAAGGACTTTAGTCCTCAAATCAGGACTGAAGTCCTTACTACAAACCTTTAATTATTTCCACCGTTCTATTTATCCATCAATTTAAACTTAACATCTAATTTAAAAACATCCCATGCCTGCCCAAATTACCCTTACTATAATTAAAGGTAAACTTTTAGGAAGACAATATACGGAGGGGCGCGGAGTTTCATTGATAACCGGCGGCTTGTAATAAAAATAATTTGGCATATAGTCCTTCACGGGCTAACAGTTCCTCGTGTGTTCCTTGTTCTACTACTTCCCCATTTTCAATTACTAGGATTTTGTCGGCCATTCTGACTGTTGAAAAGCGGTGAGATATCAAAAAAACCATTTGATTTTGGGTGAGGGTGCGAAAATGATTGAAAATTTCATACTCGGCTTGGGCATCTATGGCTGATGTGGGTTCATCTAAGACTAAAATATCGGCTTTAGTCCGCATGAAGGCACGGGCGAGGGCGATTTTCTGCCACTGTCCCCCAGATAGTTCTTGTCCGCTTTTGAACCATTTGCCGAGTTGGGTTTGAAATTGTTGGGGTAAGCGTTCGATAAAATTATGGGCGTTACCTTTTTGGGCGGCTATTTGCCAACGGTTGGAGTCGTTAAAGCTGTCTACATCTCCTACACCGATATTTTCGCCGACGGTGAACTGATAACGGACAAAGTTCTGGAATATTACGCCGATGCGTTGACGGAGTGCATCTACATCCCATGATTGCAAGTCTACGCCATCTAATAAAATTCTGCCGGAGTCTGGGGTATACAGTCTGGTGAGGAGTTTAATTAAGGTAGTCTTGCCAGAACCGTTTTCACCCACAATGGCTAATTTTTCACCGGGTTTTAAATGTAGGCAAATGTTTTTTAAGGCAGGTTTAGCACTGCCGGGATAGGTAAAGGAGACATTTTCAAAGCGGATACCGTCTTGGGGGTCAATACCTTTGGTGATTTTACCCCAGGGTGGGGTGACTTTTTCTTCTAAGAAATCATACAGGTTGGAAAGATAGAGGTTATCTTCATACATCCCACCAATGGAAGTGAGGGCATTAGCAAAGGTAGATTGACCTTGACGAAAAACTGTGAGATACATGGTCATATCCCCTAATGAAATTCTTCCCGCTACGGTTTCTAGTACAATCCAAGCGTAGGCGATGTAAAAAGCTACTGTACTAACTAAGCCTAGGAGGTATCCCCACATTCCTCGACGGATAGTTAAATCACGATCTTCGGTGTAGAGTTGGCGAAATACATGGCGATAACGTCCTAAAAGCATTTCTCCGAGTTGGTAGAGTTTGACTTCTGTGGCGAAATCTTCTCTAGCTAGGAGATTTTCTATATAATGCTGTTGGCGGGTTTCTGGGGCGCGCCAACTAAAAAGACGAAAGGCTTCTCCGGCAAAGCGAGTTTCAGCGATAAAAGCGGGCATGGCTGCGACAATTAAGACAATGACAGCCCAAATAGAGAATTTAACTAGTAAAAAACCGTAGGTGATAAGGGAAAGGGCATTTTGGACTAAGCCAAAGGTGCGGTTAACTAAAGAGAGGGGACGTATGGATGCTTCCCGCCTAGCGTTGGTGAGTTTATCGTAAAATTCTGAGTTTTCAAAATGAGCTAAATCTAAAGTCAGGGCTTTTTTAAGGATTAATACATTGACTCGCTGACCTAAGAGGACGCGTAATAATGATTGACAGATAATTAATCCCCGTTGAGAAGCGGCTAGTAAAGCAACTGCGATCGCCTCTAAGCTGACATACAATAAAGGTCGGTATATATTCCCTTGTAGATTGCCTTGGGATGCCAAGACTACAGCATCTACGATCAGTTTACCAAGGTAGGCGATCGCTGCCGGTAACAAACCAGCTAATAAAGTTAAACTAGCCAAAATAATTGTCAAAGTGCGGCTAGTCGTCCACACTAAATTTATTGCCCGTCCACTATAACGGAAAACTGCCAGTGATTGACGCAGGGGATGACGTTGCTTTTTACTCTTCATTATTCTTTTTATAGCGCGAGAGCAACCATTCCTGCTGGAAATTAAGGCAAGTTATAGGAAAAAACTAGCCAGAAACCTCACCTATGAGTGGCTGCCTGTCTTTAAGTAATAAGTAATCAGATTTACTCATTACTCATTACTTATTACTCATTACTCATTACTTATTACTCATTACTCCTTACTCCTTAATAACCGTTGTCGATTTTGTGTCATCATCACAGAAAATAAGATGTAGGGAATCGTAAATAAACTGATGAGTGCTATTGCTTCTACTCTTGCATCTATCGTTGGCGAAGAAAATACCCTTTACCCACAAGACAAACTGAATATCCCACCTATCCCTGGGGGAAAATCTCCCAGTTGTATTGTCTATCCCCAAACGCCCGCACAGTTAGCCGCAGTTATCGCTACAGCTAATAGTCATAACTGGCGTGTCTTGCCTTGTGGGAGTGGTAGTAAACTCAATTGGGGTGGTTTACCAGAAAATATTGATATTGTAGTTAGTACCGAACGCCTCAACCAACTAATAGAACACGCTGTAGGTGATTTGACTGTCACCGTGGAAGCAGGGATGAAGTTTTCCCATCTCCAGCAAATTTTGGCACATTCGGGGCAGTTTCTCGCCCTTGACCCCTCAAACCCAGATGTCGCAACCATTGGCGGTATTGTCGCTACTGCTGATACCAATTCCCTACGACAACGTTATGGTAGTGTCCGCGACCAACTTTTAGGTATTACTTTTATCCGTGCTGATGGTGAAATTGCCAAAGCTGGGGGAAGGGTAGTTAAGAATGTGGCTGGCTATGATTTGATGAAGTTGTTTACTGGGTCATACGGTACATTAGGAATTATTAGCCAAGTAACTTTTCGTGTCTATCCTGTGCAGTCAGCATCGGCAACAGTAGTATTAACTGGTGAGGCTGCGGCTATTACTCAAGCTGCTAATACTTTACGGAGTTCGGCTTTGACACCAACTCAAGCAGATTTGTTATCTATGCAATTAGTATCTAGCTTGGGTTTGGGTGCAGGCATGGGATTAATTGCCCGCTTCCAAAGTATTAGTGAAAGTGTCAAGGAACAATCCCATCAAGTTTTAAAATTAGGGGAAAATTTAGGATTAAAAGCGGCTATTTTTTCTGGTGCAGATGAAGATAGTCTATGGCAGAGATTACAACAACAAATACATCATCCTGCCACAGAGACTACAATTACCTGCAAAATAGGAATATTACCTACAACTGCGGTGCAGATGTTAACTAAAGTAGATATGGGGCTAGTTCATCTCAGCAGTGGTTTGGGTGTAGTGCAACTTCAGGAGCAAAATCAGGTTTTAAAATTGCGATCGCTTTGTCAATCTCGTCAAGGGTTTTTAACGGTAATTACCGCACCTATAGCAGTCAAACAAACCATAGATGTGTGGGGATACACAGGTAACGCTTTGCCTTTAATGCGGGGCATTAAACAACAGTTTGATCGCCAAAATATTTTAAGTCCTGGTCGGTTTGTTGGTGGGATTTAAGCAAGTAAACACACAGACACAGCACTTTTGAAGTAAGGTACACCATGAGTAATGAGTAATAAGTGATGAGTAATGAGTAATGAGTAATGAGTAATGAGTAAACTTCTTGATCACTATTTATTCTCATTACTTTTTTAATCAGTTGCTGTAGCTCATCAACATTAAATCTGCTGTATATCAAAGAGAAAGGTAAATATGCAAGTTTCAGAGAATGATACTAATAATGTTGCTAGTTTGAAGAATTTAAAAGGTTTTGATCAAAATCATCCACCAGACCCAAAATTAATAGATAGTTGTGTACATTGTGGCTTTTGTCTTGCAACTTGTCCTAGTTATCGAGTCATTGGTAAAGAAATGGATTCCCCTAGGGGACGTATCTATTTAATGGATGGTATTAATGAGGGAGAAATTGCTTTAAATACCGCTACTGTCGAACACTTTGATTCTTGTTTAGGTTGTCTAGCTTGTGTGTCTACTTGTCCGTCTGGTGTGCAGTATGATAAGTTAATTTCTGCTACTCGTCACCAAGTCGAACGCAATTATTCCCGCAGTTTCTCTGATAAATTAGTTCGTCAACTAATATTTTCTTTATTTCCTAACCCTGATATTCTCCGCATTTTGTTAGTTCCCCTGTTTGTTTATCAAAAGTTGGGTTTTCCTAAACTTGTCCGTGCTACGGGGTTACTAAAAAAAATCTCGCCTCGCTTGGCTGCAATGGAGTCCATTCTGCCAGAAATTACCGCCAAATCTTTTCAAGATAATTTACCGACTGTAATTCCTCCCCAGGGAAAGAAACGCTATCGAGTCGGGGTGATTTTGGGATGTGTACAACGGTTGTTTTTCTCCCCTGTGAATGAAGCAACGGTGAGAGTTTTAACAGCCAATGGCTGTGAAGTTATCATCCCTAAATCTCAAGGTTGTTGTGCAGCACTACCGGAACATCAAGGACAAACAGCACAGGCACAAGCATTAGCTAGACAAATGATTGATAGCTTTGCTGATACTAACGTAGATTATGTAATTATCAATGCTGCTGGTTGTGGTCATACGTTAAAAGAATACGGTCATATATTAGCAGATGACCCAGAATATCGAGATAAAGCCAAAGATTTTGCCGCTAAAGTTAAAGACGCTCAAGAGTTTTTAGCAACCGTTGGCTTAACAGCAAAACTTTCACCATTGACAGATAAACCTTTGAATTTAGTTTATCAAGATGCTTGTCATTTATTACATGGACAAAAGATTAGTGTCCAACCACGGCAATTATTAAAACAAATTCCCGGAGTAAAGTTAAAAGAACCTTTAGATGCTGCTTTATGTTGTGGCAGTGCCGGGGTTTATAATATGCTGCAACCGGAAGTTGCGGAAGAATTAGGTAAGCAAAAAGTTCAGAATTTATTAAATACTGGTGCTGAGTTAATTGCTTCTGCTAACCCTGGTTGTTCGTTGCAAATTACCAAGCATTTGCAGCTACAGCAGCAAGACATTTCTGTGATGCACCCAATGGAATTATTGGATTATTCAATTCGGGGTGTAAAGTTGAAAATATATAACAGTTGATAGTTGACAGTTACAGCACATTTGAAGTAATTGAGGTACACCATGAGTAATAAGTAATAAGTAATAAGTAGTAAGTAAATTACTTACTCATTATTCATTAATAATTACTTTTTTCAATCAGTTGCTGTAGCTGATTAACATCGAATCTGCTGTATTTAGAACCCCCTTTACTGTTAAGTAAGGAGGGTTTTGAATTTTGTCTGTAAATATATTTGGATAAAACATTTCAGTGTAGGGTGTGTTAGGCGTAAGCCTTAACGCACTGGAAGTTTTGAAGGGTGCTGTGGTGAGGAAACATTTGCAAATCTATTTCTAAAGTATCAGGTTTAAATATCATTTTTTAAATAGAACAGGGTAAATAATTCAAGGTTTGTCGTCAGAACTTTAATTCTCTCTGCGTTTGCACAGCGTGTCGTAGACAGACTCTCAGCGTTCGTGGAGCGTCCCGCAGGGAACAAAAAAGGACTAAAGTCCTTACTACGAACTGAATCCTATTATTTTTACATTACTTAACTTGGTTTTTTCAAGTCGTTATATTTAATCTTACATTTACTTCCTGAGACAGACGATTTAAGAATAATTAATTTATATATTTGATGCTGTTTAATGATATTTCTACACCACACCAAAGAAATTAACAACCAAGGTATAAGTGATATTACCTGACAAAAAATGGAGAATATTTACAACCTTTCTGATTTTAGATGAGAGGTTTTGATCTGGGTTTCTCAAAGGTGTAAATAGGTGGAATCTAATAATTATTTATCTATTTTAGGTAAATAATTCTGTCTCGAAAATGGATTTTGGTAGTATACAAGGAGAGAAAATGATCGTTACCCCTAAAGATAAACAAACTAGTTGGAATAAAGGCATCAGTGCCACAGTAATTGCTTTAACCGCTTTACTTCTTCCCGCTTGTGCAACTAATGAGCCAACAGCTACTGCTCCTGATACAACACAACCACCTGGAGTCTCTACACCTGTAGCCGAACAAGATAATGTCACCGCTCCCCAAGTGAGTCAAAATACACAAGAGTTGATTGGTAAACTGGTGACTGTCAGAAGCCAAGATATTAATAGAGTCAATGACAAGGTATTTACAATTACTGACAAAGAAGCTTTTGGCGGAGAAAGAATTGCCGTTGTGAATGATACAGGTAAACCTGTTGATTTACCTGTTCCTCAAGATACAAGATTACAAGTTACAGGTACTGTTGCTAATTTTGATCCGAATGCGATTAAACAACAGTATGGTGTTGATTTAGGTCAAGATGCTTTTCAAGAGTATGTAGGGAAACCAGCAATTATTGCTCGTTCAATTGCCTTAGCACCAACACCAGGAGTAATCAACGAAAATCCTCAAACCTACTACAATAAAGTTATTTCCGTACCTGGAAATGTTTCTCGGATTTACGGGCCGAATGCTTTTGTTGTGGAAGATAGACAAGTTTTAGGAAATAACCCATTATTAGTGCTAGTTACCAATCAATTGAAAGATAAAGCACCTATTAAAGAAGGTGAAAAAGTTGTAACTACAGGTACACTACGTCCATTTGTGGTGACTGAAATTGATAAAGAATACAGTCCGGTGTGGGATGCGAATTTACGCGCACAACTAGAGAAAGAATACAACCAAAGACCTGTATTAATTGCTGAAGGTATATATCCTTCAGCCATACCACAAAACACCCGTTAATGATTATTTAGCGAGTTAATTTAAAAGAGCGATCGCACGTTATCGTAAATTCAAGGGTATAACACCCCTACGTCTACACGTAGTATCAGTTGAGTTGGGGTTTGTCTTGAGAAATCGCTCCACTTGGGCAAAGCCCAAGACCGCGTTTCTCGCTAAATCCCCGACTCCAACCCTCTTTAAATAATCAGTAATGGGATTTACTCATCACTCATTACTCATCACTCATTTCATACTAACTACCGGGGAATAAGTTGGGAGTATCTAAAATTTTCAGTTGGATTAATGCCACAATTACCACAGTATAGACAGTAGAGGAAGCCAAACCCATCAATAGGTCTTTTTTTAGGTTGCGTTCTTGGGGTTGATTTGGCAAGATATCCACTACTCCCACCTGCATTAACAAAATTCCTACCACATTAGACAGCCAATATCCAGCGATGGTACAAGAGATGAGTAAATCTTGATTGAATAAACTGCATAAATACCCAAAACCATAGGCTATAGGCAAATTAAAAAATAAGTCATTCCACCAAGATAGAGGTGATAACATATACCCCAAAATTAAGAAAAACCCTCCCCTGGTTTTCTTTAATAACGTGGTAAATTTCCTCTCCTGAGTTTTTTGATCTGCTAATTGTTCTGATAAATTGGGTGTATTTGTATCTAATTTTTGGGTATTTTCCATTGCTAGTGAAATTAGAGAGCGATCGCACTTTATTATCCCATGCGATCGCTCTAGCTTAACTACACTTCAACGGCACTCTTTTCTACCTTGTCTCTGTGTCCAGTAGCAATTAACCATTTCCCACCAGAAGGTGCTAATGTCACACCCCGACGTATCGGTTTAACGGGATAATTTTCTACTAATTTCAAATTGATTTCCGATAATACCGTCGCCAAAACTAACTTCATTTCAAACAGTGCAAAAGCCATACCCAAACAACGCCGATTACTACCCCCAAAAGGGAGATATTCATACAGTGAATATTGTCTTTCTAAAAATCTTTCTGGCTGAAATTGTTCAGGTTGGGGATATAAATCTGGACGGCGATGAATTAAATAAATACAGCCAACTAACATTGTTCCCGGCGCAAATTGATGACCCATAATTTCTATAGGTGATTTGACAATGCGCGGAATAGTAATCATCCCAATGGGGTAAATGCGGAGGGTTTCTTGACATACAGCCGTCAAATAAGGGAGGCGAGTAATTTCATTTAAATCTGCACCATCAAAACTATC
Organism: Aliinostoc maniaoense; assembly: GCF_058172895.1. Classification (NCBI taxonomy): domain Bacteria; kingdom Bacillati; phylum Cyanobacteriota; class Cyanophyceae; order Nostocales; family Nodulariaceae; genus Aliinostoc; species Aliinostoc maniaoense. The sequence goes on from NZ_CP187952.1 coordinate 3,219,076, forward strand.
TAACTCAGCTAAAAGTTTAGCTCGCACGGTGGGTAGATGATGAATCCAGTATAATGCCCATGTTAAGGCTGAGGCTGTAGTTTCATGACCTGCGACGAGTAGAGTCATTAATTCATCACGTAATTCTACGTCGCTCATCGCTTCCCCATTTTCATCACGAGCTGACATCATTAACGAGAGGATATCACTACGGGATGAGTCTGGATGATCTCTGCGCTGTTGAATTTCTGCATAAAGTAACTTGTCAATTTCCTCTCGTTGCCGCAAGAAATTCCCCCAAGGACTCCAGCCACCTAAATCTATTTGTAATGCGGGGAAAAATGATATAGAAGAACGGAGGGTAGAGGATGTTAAATTTAGGATAGAACACAAGCGTTGTTGCAACTGTGCATAACGTTCACCTGCATTTAAACCAAATACCGCTTGCAAAATTACCCGTAGAGCAATTTCTTGCATGGCATCACGCACAGAAAAAGGTGTATCAATTTGCCAAGTACTGATTACTTCTTTGGTGATGTTAGTAATAATATCACCGTAAGCTTTCATGCGATCGCCATGAAAAGGCGGTGTTAATAATTTGCGCTGGCGTTGATGAGTTTCACCCGATAGTAATAATAAAGAATTATCCCCTAATAAGGGTTGTAAAAGTTGTGCTGTACCTCTAGAATCTAACTGCTCTAAATGAGTGGTAAAAATCGCTTGAATTGCTTGGGGATGGTTTAAAAATACGATTGGCTGTTGCTTAGTGAGCCATAAAGTAAAAAAATCACCATGAGCTTTTTTAGATGCTGTCATTAACTGTAATGGATTATAAATCCACTGCAACAACTGCATAAATTTTGGCATATTGGGACTATCGGGAAGTTGCATGACCAATGCTCCTATTGATTCTATTCATCCTAGGCTAGCAAAATTAGCAAAAACTGGGATTTTTTTCATAAAATCTATCTATAGATATTTTATACAAATTGGCGATCGCTACTAAACTGACAAGGCAATCTTGATTTTTTATACATATTTCATGGTAGATATTTACATTCTTGACCTACTGATAATTGGTTTGTTGTTACTAGGAGTAACATTAGGTTCAGGTTGGATTACACGCTTACCCCTTTCCTTTGCATTGATATATCTATTAATGGGTATAGTCTTAGGCTCTGAAGGATTAGGCATGATCCAACTCAGAGAAAATAATGTATTTAATGCCAAAGTGCTGGAGAGATTAACAGAATTTGTTGTAATTATTTCTGTCTTTAGCTGTGGCTTAAAAATTATTCATCCTCTCCGTTGGCGAGTCTGGCAGATTACAGCACGACTGATTGGTTTATTAATGCCAATTTCTATTTTTGGGTTAGCAGTTGTGAGTAGATTATTTTTAGGAATGAATTGGGGAGAAGGGATTTTATTAGGAGCAATTCTTGCACCCACTGATCCAGTATTAGCTTCAGAAGTACAATTAACAGATACTAATGATAGAGATGAGTTACGCTTTGGTTTAACCTCGGAAGGTGGACTCAATGATGCTTTGGCTTTTCCCTTTGTTTATTTTGGTATTTATGCCATTGAAGATAATAATTGGAGTAACTGGTTTAAAGATTGGTTAATAGTTGATTTGATTTGGGCGATCGCTGCTGCTATAGTGATGGGTTTTTTAGTAGCTAAAATCATAGTTTTAGTTGATCAAAAAATTCAAAAAAAGCGTGCTGCTGATGCCCTAATGGAAGATTTTATTGCTATTAGTGCCATTTTAATCACTTATTCTTTAACAGAAATTATCAACGGCTATGGATTTTTAGCCGTGTTTATTGCTGGTTTAATTGTTCAAGATAGTTACAGAAATCCCCACAAACCAATGGCACAATTAGAATTTATTGAACGCCTAGAAAGATTATTGGAAGTAGGGACAATTTTATTATTGGGGTCAATATTATTATGGCAACCAATGCTTAATTATGCCTGGCAATCTCTAGTAGTTATATTCTTTTTATTCTTAGTTATTCGACCTATAGGAGCTTGGATTAGTACCATTAATCAACGTCCCTTACGTTCCCAACGCCGCCGTTTTCACCCGGCAACTCGGTTGCTATTTGGTTGGTTTGGGATTCGTGGTGTAGGCTCATTATATTATCTGGCTTATGCCTTTAGTCACGGTTTAAAGGGAGAAGTCAGTGAACAAATTTCTTGGATAACTTACACTACTATTGTTGTTTCTGTAGTTGTACATGGCATTTCTGCCACACCTTTAATGAATTGGTATGAACATCAAGTTGCCACACAACAATCTGTTCCTCACATTACCATGAGTGAGTTAGACGATAATTCTCAAAATTAGACATAGCCTGTAGCCATGTGAGAGAAAAATTAAACTAGAAATTATCTCTAGCTTAAGTAGATTTTAGTGTCAGTACAATTCGCAATGGACTAATTTCGATAAAGCGAAAATACCCCGAATTAGGTTGTTCTAACTTCGGGGGATGATGTCAAGTAAATCGAGAATTGTTATTCGATCGCCACAATGACAATAGTAATGTTATCGTGTCCACCTTCTTCTTTAGCGGCTTCTACTAAAGATAGAGCAGCTTTATCCAAAATTGGGGTATCATTCAAATAAGCAGCTATCTTTTCATCAACCAGTTCTTCAGTTAAACCATCGCTGCATAATAATAAGCGATCGCCTATTTTCACATCCAAAGGTTGTACTTCCACTTGGTGTAAGTCTTCCCGTCCTAAACATCGTGATAGTACATGACGAAATGGATGAACCCGTGCTTCTTCTGGAGTGATGTCGCCAATTTTAATGGCTCTAGCTACCCAAGTATGGTCTTCCGTAACTTGTTCTAGTCGGGATTCCCGGAAACGGTAGAGCCTAGAGTCACCGATATGAGCGCACCAAGGGGTGTCACGAAAAACTACAACTACGATAGTTGTACCCATATCAGCACGCTCAGGATGACCTTGCTGATCCTGTAGAATAGCTTCATTGGCTTGCCATAAAGCCTGCTCTAACAATTTTTCCCCGGAATCAACACTATCCCAATGGGTAACTAAATATTCTTGAATGACTGTTGTGGCGATGCGACTTGCTTCTTCTCCTCCCGCATGACCACCCATGCCATCAGCAACAATGAAAAATCGCCCTTCCGGGTCAATATAGTAATGATCCTGATTATTAGAACGCACAAGTCCCGGATCGCTCAGACCCGTGAAGTTAAGTTTCATAGCTTTTTACTGCAACAATTAATACATACGGTCATAACGGTCGAGGCGGAGAAGCAGTCGCATCAGTATTACTGAAACTGCTGCGGCAATTAAACCAGCCAGCAGTGCTAACCATAGATAATGATTAACTAATAAAATTGTGGCTGAAAGGGTAAATCCACTGATAATAAGAGCATAGCTCATACTTAATTGAATATTGCTTTGTCGCCGTAAAAGTCGCTCTGTTTCTATAGAGCGTACCCGTAGGCGCACATCTCCCCGTTCAATTTTTTCTAATGTATCTTCTAATCTCCGTGGTAATCCGAAGGCGGTGGTACTGACTTGTACTGCTTGGCGGCTTAACTCATTGAGAAAGCTATTGGTATCTGCACCATTCATGTTTGTCATAAGCTGCATTGCGTATGGTTGGGCAACTTCCATAAAATTAAACTCAGGATCTAAGCCTTTACCTACGCCTTCAAGGGTGGAAAAAGCCCGCATCACAAAAGTAAAAGTTGCTGGGAATCTAAATGGCTGATTATAAGCTATTTCGTATAAATCATCACTGATGGCGGCCACAGATTGAGCTTCAAAAGGCTTATCCATGAAATTGTCTAGCATATACTGCACAGAACGCCGCACTGGCCCCATGTCATCTACGGGAGCGATCGCACCTAAATCTATGAGAGACTGGACTACGCGATCGCCATCTTTTTGAGCAATGCCAAATAGGGTTGCCATCAGTCCTTCCCGGACATTGGATTTAATCCGCCCCATCATGCCAAAATCGTAGAAAATCAATGAACCATCAGGACTGACAGCAATATTACCAGGGTGGGGATCAGCATGGAAAAACCCATCATTGAGTAATTGCATCAGGTATGCTTGCGCGCCTTGACGTGCGACAGACTTTCTGTCTATACCTGCGGCTTCTAAAGCCTCATATTGGCTAATTTTAATGCCCGGCATATATTCCAAAGTCAGCACTCTAGGGGAAGCATAACGCCAATAGACTTTCGGGACTTTCACCCAGTCATAACCGCGAAAGTTACGCCGAAAAGCGTCAGCATTGCGACCTTCATTGAGATAATCAATTTCTTCCCAAAGAATGCGACAACACTCTTCATAAATCCCCATCCAATCTCGCCCCCGTCCCCATTTGGGGTGGTTTTGAAAATAGCGAGCAATACCCTTGAGAATTTGTAAATCAATCTCAAATAATTTTTTTAATCCAGGGCGTTGTACTTTGACAACAACAGCTTCGCCGCTATGTAGTACCGCTTTATGTACTTGTCCCAAGCTAGCAGCTGCCAAAGGAATCGGTTCAAAACTTTGGAAAAGTTCGGGAATTTTTTTACCTAATTCTTGTTCAACTGTTTTTTCTACTTGTTCGTAGCTAAAAGCTGGTACTTTATCTTGGAGTTTTGCCAACTCTTCGACATATTCACTGGGGAATATATCAGCACGGGTAGAAAATAACTGCCCGACTTTAATAAAAGTAGGCCCCAAATCCAGCAAAGTATTACGAATCCAGACAGCTTGGGCTTTGCGCCGTGCTGCCTGTTTTGCTTCAGTCACACCGCCAGGATAACTCCAAGCTTTGTTGTAACGCCAAATTTTGAACATTAAGGTCAACACAAAGCCCCAAATGTCCACAAATCGCCGCTTACTGGAGTAGTTTTCCCGATTCCAACGGTATGCCTTATCTGAGTAACTAGTTTCCATATTTTACACGTACCGTTGGGTTTTCACTGAATCACCTGGAAGAAAAAACACTCTGATTCCTAAACTGTTGTTTACGAAAAATCATTTGTCAATAATTTTTGACTATTGACTAAATTACACAGAACTGCTGCGATAACGTTGTAACTCATTTCGCAGTAAAGCTATCTCGGCGCGCAGTTCATCAATTGTTGCTTGTAAGTCAACTCCATCACCACCCGTTGAGGTAGTACCTGTAGTAGTTTGACCTGCTTCAGCCGCAGTCGCCGCGCGGTTAGCTCTTTCTATCACTTCATCTGTAAATTGGCGTAGCTGTTCTCTAGCTTCCGCATCAAATTTACCAATTTCGCTCAACGCATCGGTTAAAACTACCTCTAGACGTTCATTGACGACTTCAGCTAAGGCTCTACCGACAAAAAAGGCTTGTACAAGGGGATTACTCATAAATTTTTGTTACGCTCGTCCGCAAGAGAATTATAACTTGCCCGTATGCTTTACGGCTTCTATCTGGGGCTGATCAAGCTCAACAGCAGACTTTGTCAGCAATGCTCTTATATGCTTGTATACATGAATATGTTAGTCAGTAACTAGAAAAGGGTAAATAATTAAAGGTTTGTAGTGAGAACTTTAGTTCTCTCTGCATTCTCTCCGTTCGCGGAGCGTGTCGTAGACAGACGCTCCGCGTTCGCGCAGCGTCCCGCAGGGAACAAATCAGGACTAAAGTCCTTACTACAAACTCAATTTTCTTCTTGTTACATCACTTAATATAGTTCGTTTTTTTTCAACTCGTTCTAACTTGAAAAAGGGGTATAGGGGTAGGCTGTTGACTTTGTTGAAATTTGGGCGGTTTTTAGTAATTTTGTACGCGATGTTTAATTTGTGCCTCAAAGCCTTCTCAAAACACAGTTTCAGCCATCGTAACTACGCACATTTTTTGCATGGACAAAATCCCAAAAAAGGTACAGAGTCAACAGCCTAGTATAGGGGTGTAAGGGTATAGGGGTATAAGGGAAATTTCTTCGCCGATAAAATTATCAATTTGTTTTTACAATCAGCAATATTTTTTTATATAAAAAGTAACTTCTACCAAGTAAAAAAAAAGAATAGTAACGATAAAAGACCTGTAGAGAAGTTATAAATGAAGTCTACAAAATAATGTGTTGTAAATATTTTTGTAATTGGTCTTATTTTCCCCAGTAAACAGGCATAAAAACAGGAAAATCAAGAGATAAAGTAATAGGTTCATCAAAAATTTTAGTTAATAACCAAGGTGAGATTTACCAAGGAGAATTTTATGAGTTGGCAGGAATTTGTGGCAGCTGTCGCCCAAAGAGATATTGAATTTCCCCAACTAGCAACAGCCTGTTTAGCGCAAGCAATTTTGGAAAGTGGACGGGGAAGCACCGATTTAGCAAAATTGCATTATAACTACCACGGGATGAAGTGGCGCGAAGAAATGAAGGGTATTGCTCAATCTTTCTACTATCAGACAGGTAGTGAGCCAACAGGCGGAGATAATTTTTGTAAATTTGCCAATCCCATAGATGCAGTGCGTGGCTATTGGCGTTTTGTAGAGCGATCGCCCTATAAAGGATGGCGTGATCATACCAGTAGTGGCGAAGATTTTCTAGCTTTTATCGGCCGCATTTGGTGTCCTCCTGGCTATACAGACCGATGGAAAACTCAACATGGGGGGCTAGTCTACCATGAGTACATCATGCAAAAATTATACAATGAAGCCGAGGAACTTTTAGAAAAAGCACGTCAAAACAATTACCAAGAACTGAAGGAAGGAGATAGAGGAGAAACTGTCAAACTTTTGCAACAGGAACTCAACGAACATATCAATGCAGGACTGACAGTTGATGGGATTTTTGGTTCTCTGACGAAACAAGCAGTGATGACAGTAGAAAAGCAGCTCGGTTTCACAGCTGATGGTATTGCGGATATTGATGTGTGGAAAGCATTACAAACCCTAAAACCATTACCAAAACCTGAAGTAAAGCCAGGATCTAAAGAAAAATGGATACCATTTGCACAGCATCCATTTGATATTCCCACTAAATGGACTTATGAACAGGGATACCCAAGGGGTGCAGTAGTTCATTTTACAGCCGGACGAGATAATGCGATCGCTACTTTAAAGTACCTTGGTGAAGTTGGTTTTCCCTGTCTAGTAATGGGTCGTGATGGTGTCATTTACCAAGCCTTTCCTTTAAATAGAGGCGGATCTCATAGTGGTACTAGTCATCATAAATACTCTGTCGGCATTGAGATAGTTGCGGCTGGACTTTGCGAACCTGTGACAGTGAATGGCCAGCGTAAATTTAAAGCATGGTTTCATAAATCTGCTAGCGAATATTTTGATGAATCAGCAATGCGGTATGTAGAACGGAATGGTTCTCGACGGGCAGGATGGTATCATAAATACACCCCAGCCCAAGAAGAATCACTGATTAAGCTACTGTTATGGCTCAAGTCACAAGCACCGGATATATTTTCCTTTGATGATGTCAAAGGTCATGATGAATGCTGTGATGAAGGTGGAAGACCTGGGGCTAAAAATGATCCTGGTGGTGCTTTATCTATGACTATGCCGGAATTGCGAACATTGCTCAAGCAAAAATACGCCCAATTGTCTTAAATGTAGGGTGCGTAAGTCCTGAGAACTTAAATATACTCAGAAAACATTTATACTAACGCATCCTACCCAACTTTATACACCTACAAAAGTCAAAATTCTCATCCTCTTAATGAGTGAATTTTGACTTTTAACTTTATATGAAATCCTTCCTAGCATCCCTGCTGACCAAAGCAATGGGATATTTTTTTAAGTTGGCAGTCCTAAAAGCAATAGTATAATGTAGAAAATACGGATATTTGCTAGTTTTTATCGACATTTTTGCGCTCTTTTCAGAGTAAACCCTATAAATTACAAGACTCTCAACTCCTAAATGATTAATTTTTAACTAAATTATTGGTGATTTTTACTGTTTAACAACAATAAAATCTCGGAAATTACAGGTGTTATGGATATATTTACATTAATTTTGATACCGTTTTTGCTGGGTATTTTCACTAATAGAGTAGATGAGATCCTAGTAGCTTCTCGTGTTAATGAGGCTTTGAAGCGTTTAAGAAAAGAGGACAAACGAAGTAATCAAGAGTTAGAAAAATCACTCAGAGTTTCCTTTCTTTCAGCACTCCAAACGATTGCGAGGGAATGTCATCAACAACTGATGGGGACAACGCCTGTACAACGCTACCGAGGAGCGTTGATTTATCCTCCAGAATACCGAGATGAGCTGCAATGGCTAGATCAAAAGCTGAAGCAGTTGGCGAGAGAGTTCAAGTTAGTAAAACGAAATGTAAATATTGCAAATCCCTTGCAGTCGATAGACGAAATCACCTTACTTTTAACTCCAGAAAAGCAATCAATAGAAACAAGTATTCAATTAGTCAAAGAAAAACTCATCCATGAAGCATTGAAAGAAGGCTCTGGCTCTCAATGTTACGTTAATAAAGTAGAGACAGTTTTATTTGATTTGGTCAGGGAAAATTTCACTCTAGAAGTGCAGCATAATTCTGTGTTGCGCGAAATTGTTGAGACTAAATTACTAGCAAGCCTAGCATCACAAAAGTTAGAAATTCCAGACTTAGTAAATAACAATAGGTTATCGGCAGCAAGACGTACAGTTAAATTAGAACTAGATATTGAGCAATTGGATGCGGCTCGTCTAGAAGCTATTGTTCAGCATCTTCAAAAATTACTCGATGATGGGTCAATTAGACTGAGGAGAATAGAGGAAGGTTGTATGGAATTTATTTTTGATGGTTCTCAAGAAAGCCTAAAGAAACTGGATGCTTTGTTTAAATCAGGACAATTGACAGAAATATTAGATATACCTGTACAAGATGTATATGGTGAAGATGTTGCTGTTTCACGTCCGCAACCAGTAGTAAATTTAAGCCAATGGCTGAAAAATGTATTTGATTCACCTTGGCAAACTTTAGAAGATGTTTTGGGGACAAGACAAGAGCAGTTGATTTTTGCTAGAAGTGGTGCTGGTGATAGTGTCATACGAGCTGAACAAATTCAGTTAGCAATTCCATCCTCAGAACTTTCGCTAGCTCTAGTAGTCGCTGTGAAACCTACATCTGTTGAGAATAGAAATATCCGCTTACAAGTGCATTCAATTACTAATAAAACTTTGCCGCAAGGTTTGCAATGTAATGTGCTGGATACATCAGGAAATAATATTTTAAAAGTTGAAGCACAAAATAATGATAAATGGATTCAACTCAATATTAATGGTCAATCTGGAGAATCGTTCAGTGTGCAGATTCAGATTGATAATGCCAAAACAGTTCGCAATTTTATGATTTAACTACTTGTAAGGAGGAGGTGATGGGTAAGTTAGTTGTCATAAATTTAGTTGGAGGTAATTTTGAGCAAGGTTTTGATATATCCTTGCAGATTCACACAGAGGGCGAGGGCGATCGCCAGTGGATTGCTTCTACTAAGGGAAAACTTCCACCAGCTAAAGAATTACTAGAATATTATAAATCTTGGCAATCAAGGTATCGTAGCCATGTTTCGGGTAGATATTCGTCTCGAATTAGCGTTACAGGTGGTACTAATACCACAATTATTTCTGATATTAAAAAAGCTAGCCAACAATTAAAATTCAGTTTGAATAATTGGCTAAAAGCTGATTCTTCTTTTAGTCCAATTAGAGAAACATTATTTCAATTTCTCAAGGATGAATCGGAAGAAATTCGAGTTATTTTTGACACTGAACACCCAGAATTACAACGTTTACCTTGGCATCTTTGGGATGATGTTTTTAAACGTTACTATCGGGCTGAAGTTGCGTTATCTTTACCAGTCAAGAAAAGTCAAATAGTAACCTCGATAGATAACAAATTGAAAGTATTGGCAGTTTTTGGGAGAGATACTAAAATTAATCTCCAACAAGACTGGAAAATGTTAGAAAACCTATTATCTCAAAAGTCTAACGCGCAATTAATTGATATACATAAGCCTAAATTAGAAGATTTATGTGACCAAATTGAAAAGTATAGACCACAAATTTTATTTTTTGCTGGTCATAGTCGCAGTGAAGAAAGTGGTGATGATGGCTTTATTGATTTAAATGATGAAGATAGCATCACAATTGATGATTTAGAACCAGAAATTAGAAAAGCTGTAAAGTATGGTTTGCAGCTAGTGATTTTTAATTCTTGTGATGGTTTGGGAATAGCAAGACAATTAGCACAGTTAGAAGTTCCCAATATTATAGTTATGCGTGAACCTGTGCCAGATGAAGTAGCACAGAAATTTTTACAGCGTTTTTTAGAAGTATTTGCATTAGGAAAACCTTTACATTTAGCAGTGCGGCGAGCTAGGGAAAGAATCAATAGATTAGAAAATAAATTTCCTGGTGCTACTTGGCTACCCATGACTTTCCAGAATCCAGCAGAACCGCCTTTGACGTGGCGATCGCTTGGTGGTATTGAGATTAAACAACCCGCTAATAGTCATGCTGTCAGTAATGGAGAGTCGTCAAGAGAAAATGCTAGTTTTATACCTTGGTTAAAAACATCATTAGAAAAGAGTCATGAGAGTGTAATTCTTTGTAAGAATGGACACCAAAATCCTGCAAATCATCGTTTTTGTATATATTGTGGTGCAGCTTTAACTAATTTACTAATTTGTAGCAAAGGACATGAAAATGCTACACATAATAAATTTTGTTCATTGTGTGGTGAATCTTTAAAAGGAACTACTAATATAATTTCATCCGTAGATGAATTAACATTAATACAAACACCACCGACATCACCACCAATAACAGAAAGACAAGTAATAGTACCACTACCACAAGTAACAGTACCACCACCAACATCAGCACCAAAAACATCTTTTATGACACCTGAAAATGTTGGTAGTTCAAATAGCCAGAATCCCAGTTCATCTGTACAACAAGGATGTGTTTTAAGGGGAAGATATAAAATAAATAGAGTCCTTTCGTCTGGTGGATTTAGCAATACTTTCATTGCTGAAGATATGGATTTACCAAGTAATCCATTATGCGTTGTAAAGCAGTTTAAACCTTTAGAACAAAATCCTACTCTGATTGATATTGCAAGAGGATTATTCGATAGAGAAGCGCAGATTCAACATAAATTAGGAAATCATGAACAAATTCCTAGAATTTTAGCTAATTTTGAAGAAAATCAAGAATTTTATTTAGTGCAAGAACTAATTGAAGGTCATGATTTGGCTCAAGAATTTATTCCAGGTAAAAAGCTCAGAGAAAATCAAGTAATTAGTATATTGTACGATATTCTGAATGTTTTAAAATTTGTTCACGCAAATAATGTAATTCACCGTGATATTAAGCCATCTAATTTAATTAGACGTAAGAATGACCAAAAGTTAGTTTTGATTGATTTTGGAGCGGTAAAACAAATTAGCTCAATGTCATTTGAACCAACTACAGCCATTGGTACTCATGGCTATGCACCTCCAGAGCAATGGGCTGGAAAACCATCTTTTAGTAGTGACATTTATGCTGTAGGTGTGATTGGTATTCAAGCACTTACTGGTATTACGCCTATAGAACTACAACAAAACTCAAACACAGGTGAAATATCCTGGGAGGGACAAGCACAAGTCAGCCGTGAAATAGCAGCCATTTTAAACAAGATGATACGCTATGACTATAGAGAAAGATATCAATCTGTTGCAGAAGTCTTGCAAGATTTGGAGAATATCAATTGAGTTATTCGTATGCAATTTTCAAGTCGTCCATGAAGAATTGTACCCAAACATAAATTACTTTTTAATCGGCTAAAACCTTAAATATTGAACTTGTTTTAAAATGCGGGGTTATTTTGTGGTTTGTGAGAAAAATAAAATTGTGTTTCATTCTTTTATTTAATTTATAGCATTTCCTAGTCTACTGACGTACAAATCTCTGCGTACCTCTGCGCTTTACTTTGCGTCCCTTTGCGTTTCAAAATATTATCTATATCTCACTTAACAGAGAATTGCTATAAGAAAGCGATAATCCCCTTATTTATGGCAATGTTATAAATGATAAAATAAACCCAGAAATAATTAATACCAGATTGATTCTATGACCATTGCCCAAGAATTAGAATCGCAAGCAGACATCTCGCAAGATGTTGTATTTCCCCCTGGTGACTTATATAGTGATGAGCCTCCCTTGGAAACAGAACTACATCTAAGACAAATAATCCTACTTTTACAATGTCTCGAATGGTTATGGCGGGATAGAAATGATTTTTATGCGGTGGGAAACCTGACAATTTACTACAGTCCCCGCCAAAAAAAATCAGAATATTTTCGAGGCCCAGACTTTTTTGTGGTGTTAGGAACTGAACGCAAAACCCGAAAGAGTTGGGTGGTTTGGGAAGAAGAAGGTAAATATCCCAATGTCATCTTAGAAATTCTCTCGGACTCAACAGCAAAAACAGACAAAGGGTTAAAAAAAGAAATATATCAAGATACCTTCCGTACACCTGATTACTTTTGGTTTGATCCTTTTACATTAGAGTTTGCTGGATTTCATTTAGTAGATGGAGAATATCACCCTCTACAAGCAAATGCACAAGGATATTTGTGGAGTCATCAGCTAGGGTTATATTTAGGAGTTTATAATGGTCTATTGCGGTTTTTTACACAAGATGGACAACTAGTTCCCACACCAGAAGAAACGGCTGAACAAGCACAACAACAAGCAGCACGATTAGCCGCAAAACTTCGAGAATTAAATATCGATCCTGATACAATAGACCTCTTGCACGAATAATTGAACAATCCTAATACATAACTTCAAGAGTTATTTTCCTGCGTTCTTCTTTGCGTCTACTCTTCGAGAACGGCTTCGCCGAATGCGCCTACTCTACGAGAACGCCTTGCGGCGAATGCGTGAGCTTTTAAACAATCTTGTTAGCAACACCAAAGTATTTATGCAAGAAGTCTAATTTAAAGTAACGTGAGTCTCCAATAGAAGCACACCTTAAAGCAATCAATTATCCCCAATTACGAATTACGAATTACGAATTACGAATTACATCTGACAATCCCGTAACCAAGTTTTGATACCTTGAGCAACTGTACTATTAGTACTATCTCGTGGTGGTGATGCTGGTTGCTGTTGGGGATAAGCAGCCGTTTGGGTAAACATCATCACTAATCGCCAAGTATCTTGATTGTGTGTCAATAATAGCCAGTGAAATTCTTGTAATTCTACAACTGTTTGATTTATATACTGCCTTTCTAAAGTAGTAAAAAATACTTGTTTAATATTTTGGTGAGTGGTTTTGTTTTGATCTATGGGTTGCAATGGTAAAGACTGAAATTCGGGTTTACCAGCTATCAGCATATAACTATAAACATCGCTACTTCTTTGCAGACGGCGGCCGCGTTGAGTAGCACGATTAGCATAGCTAGGTAAATCACGCAATAAATGAGTAGTTAATGTTTCTAAATTTTGTCCACTACAAACAAACTGCTGCCGCCTCTGGTTTTGTAAAGATGGTTTGGGGGAGATTGTCTGAGCTAATGTACTGTTGTGCCAGCTACTCATTAAGATTAAAGACAAGCTCCCAGTTAGCAGCCACCAGGGATAATGATGTTTTTTTCTAAATCCTTTCATGCTGTAGTTAACTCTTGGGTAATGCGTTGCCAAGCTAACTCAGGTTCAGCCGCCGCAGTGATAGGACGACCAATTACGAGATAATCAGCACCAGCTTGGATAGCTTGGGAAGGGGTGAGCGATCGCTTTTGATCTCCCGCTTCTGCCCATGTAGGACGTACTCCAGGACACACGAACAGAAAATCATCACCGCAAGTTTGCCTTAACTGCGCCACTTCTTGGGGTGAACACACTGCCCCATCTAACCCTGATTCCTGTGCCATCAATGCCATGTTTAAGGCATATTCTGGCAACTCTAGGGGAATTTTTAAATCAAAAGCCAACTGTCTAGCCGAAATACTCGTCAGCAGCGTTACAGCAATTAATTTCGGTGGTTTGACCCCTGCTTGTGTAGCTCCCTCTTGTACTGCCTCCGTAGCGGCTTTAAGGGCATTTCTCCCCGCCGTAGCATGAATTGTCAGCAAGTCTACCCCATAACCAGCCGCAGCCCGACAAGCCCCCGCCATAGTGTTGGGAATGTCATGAAACTTTAAATCTAGAAATATCTGCTTATCTCTAGATTTCAGCACTTCCAGAATTTTTGGCCCCACACTGGTAAATAATTCTAAACCTACCTTCCAGAAACTAACTACTTCTAACCTTTCGATGAGAGCGATCGCACTTTTTTCATCAGCTACATCCAAAGGTACAATAATTCGCTGTTCATTTCCTAACCCCATGCCCCAAACCCCTTTTACGGTACTAAGCGCACAAACTTATTTTTCCCAACTTGTAAAACTTTACCGTGTAAGTCAGTCCCTTGTTCAAAAGTGGTATCAACATCAGTAATGCGATCGCCATCTAAGCGTACACCACCTTCTTGAATTTTCCGCTTACCTTCCCCAGTACTTTTACACAAGCCACTGACATTAAGTAAATAAGCCAACTTTACCGGAAATTGGGCAACCTCAGCTAAAGAAAATTCAGGAACAGCACCTTCTTTACCACCACTTTTAGCGGCTTCCTTGGCTTCATTGGCGGCTTGTTCACCGTGGTATTGTCTGACGACTTCCCAGGCTAATAACATTTGGCGATCGCGGGGATTTTCTGGTAGCTTGTCTAAAGGTAAATCTGTGAGCAACTCAAAATACTGAGTCAGCAAATTATCCGGCACGCCCTGCAACTTCTGATACTTTTGGCCTGGGTGTTCCGATAAACCAACATAATTACCCAAAGATTTGGACATTTTCTGCACCCCATCAGTACCAATTAAAATAGGCAGCAGTAACCCAAATTGGGGCTTTTGACCAAAATGACGCTGCAAATCTCTACCTACAGCAATGTTAAACTTTTGATCAGTTCCTCCTAATTCTACATCTGCCTCAACTGCTACCGAATCATAACCTTGCATCAAGGGGTAGAGGAACTCATGCAGAAAAATTGGATTCTCTTTCTTATAGCGTTCTGCAAATCCTTCCTTAGCTAACATCTGCCCCACCGTCATCGTAGCTAGTAACTCGGTTATTTTCCCCAAATCCAACCGGGAAAGCCATTCCGAGTTATAACGCACCTCTAATCTGTCTGGTGTGTCAAAATCCAAAATAGGACGCACTTGGTCAAGGTAAGTTTGAGCATTTTGCATTACCTCTGCTTGAGTCAGTTGGCGACGCACCTCAGATTTACCTGTAGGATCACCAATGCGAGCCGTAAAATCACCAATAATCAGCACTGCCTTATGACCAGCATCTTGAAATGCTCGCAGTTTTCGTACTGGTATGCTATGACCAAGATGAATATCTGCACCAGTAGGATCAATTCCCAATTTCACCCTTAGAGGACGGTTTGTAGTCGCCAAGCGTTTCTCTAAACTTTCAACTTCGTGATCAGTATCAGATGGTTGTGGGAATACTTCCACTATCCCACGATTGAGCCAAGAAAAATTTTCCGCCATACCAGGAGATTCGCTATTAACTACGCTTTTTAGTTTAGGAGTTAGGTTGGTGATGTTGACGGCCAAATTGTCCGCCATTTCATCCGCCAAACTAATATAATTGCAAAAAATTAACCGCCCTGCTGCAAAGAATCAATTACAGTAATATTTACAAGTGAGGAAGTGAAATCGCCGTGTCGTCTAGGACTTTTGAAGAAAAGCAATCCCAACGTCAGACTTCATCGGGTTTTGAGTTTTTAAAAGGAGTTGGCCAGGTAGCTGGCGGTACTCTTTTATCAATCACGATGCTAGCAAGTTCTATTGTAGCCGGAGGGCTAGTTGGCCTAGCTATCAGCTTCCGCAACTTGCCAGATGTGAGGCAACTACGTAACTTTTTGCCCTCGGAAACGACGTACATTTATGACATTAAAGGGAAACTATTAACCAGTATCCACGGGGAAGCTAATAGAGAAGTTGTCCCTCTAGATAAAATTTCCCCCAATCTTAAACGGGCAGTACTGGCTAGTGAAGATAGTCACTTTTACTACCACCACGGCATTAACCCTACAGGGGTAGGGCGTGCTGTCGTTACTAACTTGGTGGCTGGTGGTGTGAAAGAGGGTGGCTCTACCATCACTATGCAGTTAGTCAAAAACCTGTTTTTGTCTCGCAGACGGGAATTTACCCGGAAGTTAGCTGAGGCAGTTCTAGCAATTCGTCTAGAGCAAATTTTGACTAAAGATCAAATTTTAGAAATGTACCTCAATCAAGTTTATTGGGGTCATAATAACTACGGTGTGCAAACCGCAGCCAGGAGTTATTTTAACAAGTCAGCTGAGTTCCTCACTTTGGCGGAATCAGCAATGATGGCTGGTTTAATTCAAGCACCAGAGGAATTTAGCCCCTTTGCCAATATGAAACTGGCGAAACAAAAACAAAGGGAAGTATTGGGCAGAATGCTGGACTTGAATTGGATCAGCCAACAAGAATATGATAATGCCCTCAAACAAGAAATTAAACTAGGCAGAATCAGGTCATTCCAAGGTAGTGCTTTACCATATATCACCAATAGTGTCGCACAGGAATTGGCGAAAAAATTTGGGCGCGAAGCATTGCTCAAAGGCGGAATGCGGGTACAAACTACCGTTGATGCTACTTTTCAACTAATGGCAGAAGATACTGTTAAAAAATGGCATAAAACACTGTCAGGACAAGGGTTAAGGAACAATCAAATCGCGCTGGTAGCAATTGATCCTCGTACTCATTTTGTCAAAGCCTTAGTTGGTGGTGTAGACTCGAAAAAAAGTGAATTTAACCGCGCTACCCAAGCCCAGCGTCAGCCAGGATCTTCTTTTAAGCCTTTTGTGTATTATGCCGCCTTTGCCACAGGCAAGTATGCACCAGATAGTACAGTTGTCGATTCTCCAGTCAGTTATCGAGATGGTAGCGGTTGGTACTATCCCCGAAACTATGATGGTGGTTTTGCCGGGGCGATGTCAATTCGCACCGCCTTAGCGCAATCACGAAATATTCCCGTGATTAAAATTGGCAAGGCTATAGGTATGAATCGAGTTGTAGAGACTTGCCGCATTTTAGGTATTAATAGCCCGATGGAACCTGTCACCTCTTTACCTCTGGGGGCAATTGGTGTCACACCTTTGGAAATGGCTACTGCCTACGCTACCTTTGCTAATTACGGTTGGCAGTCACCGCCGACAGTTATTGCCCGAATTACAGATAGCAGTAATAATGTATTATTAGATAATACACCTAAACCCCGACAGGTTTTAGATCCTTGGGCTTCAGCTGCCACAATAGATATAATGCGCGCAGTTATGACTGGTGGTACTGGTAGAGCTGCGGCGTTAGATAGACCATCAGCTGGTAAAACAGGTACAACTTCATCAGAAAAAGATATTTGGTTTGTAGGCACTGTACCACAGTTAACAACGGCTGTCTGGGTGGGTAGAGATGACAACAGACAACTAGCTAGCGGTGCAACTGGTGGTGGTATGGTAGCTCCTATTTGGAAGGACTTTATGACTAAAGCCCTCAAAGGTGTACCAGTGGAAAACTTTAAGTCACCTTCTCAGTTTCCTCGTCCCAAGGCTAATTAACAGTTATCAGTTATCAGTTATCAGTCACTGGTATTTTCAATGAATGACAGTATTAGCATCAAACAAAATAGTACAAAATATTGACTTTTGAGCCAGTTTATGTACTTTGGTTAATCAACTGGCTCACAAAAAATCACAACAATGATAAAACAACCAGGACTTATAGCAATTCTCTATGAAGTTGCGGCAAATATAATGATGTAGAGACGTTGCATGCAACGTCTCTACAGTACACAATAAAGTGCATCTTTATCAAGAAACGGTATTACGCAAGTGTCACCATCAATGCTTGGTGCGTGACTACGTTGAAATACCTCAAGAGCCTCAGACAACGGCAATAAAGCGAGAACTCAGAGCGGCGGCTTCCGCCGATTTGAAGTTCGGTGGGGAGGAAAATCCACACCGCTTTTTGCCTCCCCTACATCAAAAATATGCCAGTTGCGTGAGTTCTAACAACGTTATTTTTGGGAAGTTGGACTAGAAGTTATAACCTACTCCTAATAACAAGCCAACATCAGTTTCATCTACAAAAGCAGCATTTACAGCACCCGTTAGTGTAAAGCGATTACCCAAGGGAACATCTACACCACCAGTCAGCAGAAAACCAAGATCAGCATCGCCACTAGCTTCAATTGCTACACCAGCACCAACATAAGGCGATACAGAAAACTGTTGTACAACACCAGGTTCTACTTCACGGGGGGCAAAATCGAAAGTTAAAGGTACAAGAAATACGGTGTCATCACCAAAAATTGCTGATGGACGTACTGATAAAGTCCGGGTTAAACCAATTTTGCTGATGACTGCCAAGTTACTTTCACTCAAAGCTGTGTCACCACCTAAACCAATGTTACCAGCTACGCCGACATAACTAGAGCCTCCACGGGTAGTTCTTCCTAGTGTCACATCGTTATTAGGTGTTTGTGCTTGATTGTTTTGGTTTTGTGGTTGTTGACTGGTTAAGTTAGGTGGAATCAGAATTTGGTTAATGGGATATATCACTCCGTTGCTAGCTTGAATATTCGGTTGAATTACTCTAGCTGCGTTGACTGTAATCTGATTGTTAGCACTGTCAACTTGAATATTTACAGGTGAATCCTCAACGGTTTTTAATTCTCCAGATGAGAGTTGATTAGGTGTTAACTCGCCTGGAACTACGTGATATCGCAATATCTTAATGAGTAATTCTCTATTTTCAGGTTGCTGCAACTGTTGTAAAGTACCAGGTGGTAAGGCAGCAAAGGCTTCGTTAGTGGGTGCAAAAACTGTATAAGGGCCTGGCTGTTGTAAGGTATCTACTAAGCCGGCTGTTTTGAGTAAAGAAGTTAAGGTACTAAAAGAATTACTACCCGCAGCTAGAGAAACAATGTCATTGCCAGTTTGGGTATTGCCACTGGCTTCACCGACTATATAATTAGTAGCTGCAAGATTGTTAGTGATGGGTTGCACCTGTCCTTGCTTGACTAAGGCTTGATATAACAATGCGGCTGCTTCTGCGCGAGTCAGAGAATCTTGGGGATTGAGTTGTTTGACATTGGGATAGTTGACAACCATGTTGGCTTGTGTCGCCGCCGCCACAGAATTTACAGCATAATTGGGAATGGCTGAAGCATCTGTATAGTAAGTATTGACTACATCTGATGCAGAGTTGCTAGTTTCTAAGTTTAAACCACTGGCTAAAGCAGCGATCGCTTGCACTTTAGGAATCTGTTGATTTGGTAAAAATACATCCCCTGGATAGCCTGCCATAAATCCAGTTTCGTATGCTTCTCTAATGGCTGCATTTGCCCAGTAGCTCGGCGGTACATCTCTAAATCCATCTCCACCTAATTGTCTAACTGGTTGTTGGTTAAAAGCTTTCTGAATCATTGTGGCAAATTCTGCCCGACTCACTGATTGGTTAGGCTTGAATGTGCCATCAGGAAACCCAGCAATAATATTTCTTTCGGCTAGAGTTTGAATAAATGGACTCGCCCAATAATCTGTACCAACATCAGTAAAATTAGTAACTGTAGTTGTAGCGGGAACAGTAGTTTGCGCTAAAGCTACAGTAGAAATCATCACAGGAGAAATTGTAGCCGCAGCTACTCCTAAAGCTAGTAAATTTGCACTTGTTGATGACCAGCGAAAGAAATGATTCACAAATATATCCTCCAAAAAATCAGATTTTTCTCTCAATTGGTATATTTAAATTCCGCAAATATCCAATACTTAGTTGAGTAAAAACCATATTTATCTTGATTACTTCTTGATAATAATTACGTTATTCACTCAACAAACATCTATCAAAAAATATATTTTTATTCAAAATATTTAAAATTTGATATCCATTCTGATATGAGAGCAAAACTTTGTTTGAGATAACAGAGCTTTATCTTTGACTATATCTAATTTTTCACCTGTAACCCGGAATCAACAACTAGCTAAAGGTGAAAGTTTTATGAATCACTTTCATCCTTTAGATAGTTGATCATATGCTTGAATACTCAATTCCTCGTTAGCAATTAAGTTGTTTTAGCTAACTCAATACTCATCCACAAAATATATTTTATTCTTTCTGTGTAGATTAAACATAGTCGAAATTATAGAAGAAATAATCTCCATTAAAAATTACTTGTGCATGGAAATTTGAAGTGATTAATATGACGAATTAGTGTCAATATGGCAATTATATAATAGTATCAAATGACACATAACAACCATTGAAAGTGATTTGATCGCTCAATTGCGAATTGTTTTAATACTTTCCACTCTTTATTGATAAGAATCTAACCAGATTCATAGATATGTTTTCTTTGTGAATTTTAATTAAAGTTACAAAAATAGACAAAATACTTGCATGATTAGCCATCTACAAATTTGATTGTTATATTGTATGAAATAATCACTATTGTGGTGAAAATGGGGAAAACTGTGCGTAATGATTTACAAGGCTTAGATATTAGTCAAAAAGAACTGCAAAAATTGACTAATTTGCCTGTTAAGGATGAACTAGTCATCATCATTAACCCTTTAAAAGAGATCGGTAAGACGGTTATCGAGAAACTGCAAGGCTCTGAAGCAGCTACGGTATTGTTCTTGAGCTTTTCTATATTTGTATTGAGCTATCTGATCCTAGATATTCTGCTGAAGATATTTGCTAACTGGATCACGATTCCGGCTTGGTTGTTATTAATATTACTATGTTTTCTTGGGGGGATAGTTACCCAAATTGGGCTATACTACTGGTGGCGACAAAGACTGCAAATACTGGAAGAGAATATGAGCCATTCTCTACAAATTCTGTTAAATGATGTTGATAGATATAATGCTGTAATTAAAGCTATAGACATTAATGACCAAATAGAAGCGGCTGGTAATCCAGAGGTGAATATAAAAGAGAGAGAAAAAGTAATTGCGGCTTTAAAATTAACAAGAGATGATTTAGTAAGAGCTTTAAAGACAGAAAGAGTGCTGCGAGAAAATAAAAACTTTATTCTCAGTAATACAGAATTATTTACTAATAATTTAGCAACTTTAACGGCAATGCAAGTTACAGAACAAGCTACTGAGCATGGGCGGTTACTCAATGAAGCATTGCAAATTGCTTTAGATGTGCAACATGAAATGAAAAGCTTACAAAATGCCAAGAGGGATAGTTAAGGTATGAAGCATCTAATTTGCACATTGAGGCAGCAGGGGGGAGAAAAGAAGAGTTATCGAGTAAATGGTAACTGATAACTGATAACTGATAACTGAATAATGCCCCACTAGGGTCTAACATAAAGAAGTGTGAATAAAGCGATCGCTGGCATGGATTGGAAAGAAATTAGAGGCAACTGGGTACTGATTCCACCAAATCCTATCGGTATCATTCATTTCTTAGGAGGTGCATTTGTAGCTACTGCACCCCACTTAACTTACCGATGGCTACTAGAACAGCTAGCAGCTAAAGGATATGTGATTATTGCTACGCCTTTTGTGAATACATTAGATCATATTGCGATCGCTAAATCTGTACTCCTGAATTTTGATCGCACCATAGAACGATTACATGACTCTGGTAAACTACGCAAAGTCTACCTCCCCACCTATGGACTTGGACATAGTATGGGTTGCAAACTCCACTTGCTCATCGGTAGTCTATTTCCAGTAGAACGGGCAGGCAATATTTTAATATCCTTCAATAACTACGCTGCCAAGGATGCTATTCCTCTAGTGGAACAGTTCAATTCGACTGTAATGATTGAATTTACTCCCTCACCCTTAGAAACTAACAAAATCGTCCAAGAAGCTTATAACGTCCGTCGTAACTTATTGATTAAATTCAATAACGATACCCTTGATCAATCAGTGCCATTAACTAAAATCTTACAAGCACGCTTTCCTGAAATGGTGACAGCCCAAATCTTACCAGGAACACACACCACACCCTTAGGCCAAGACATCAAATGGCAAATGGGAGCATCCTTCACCCCCTTAGATGCTTTGGGACAGTGGTTTAGACAAGAAGTATATCGTGATTTAAACGAGCTAAAACGCTCCTTACTATTATGGTTGAATCCTCTCTCACCTCCGTAGATATTGGGGGTTGGGGGTTGGGGGTTGGGGACTGGGGAGACAAGGAAGTAGACACACATCTTGCACCTCGGTTAAAAACCGGGTTTCTTGCAAATCCCTCAGCTTAAAACCTTAATCTTTCGTTCAGAAACCCGGTTTTTTAGGGATTGTTGAGAGTTCGGACTCAAGGGAAACCGCCAAGATTTTGACTGCCTCACAGTCAACATTTATAGTGATAATACTCAACTATTAATATTGATAATATTTTTATGCTTAATAACTAACTATTAATTAACCGTGTCCCCCAACCCGATGTTTAAAATACTTGTCATTGATGATGATCCCTCTATCCAAATACTACTCAAAAGAATTTTACAAAGACAGGGTTATGAGGTAATTGTTGTTAACAATGGTGAAGAGGGAATTGCTCAAGTACTAGCTCACCGTCCAGCATTAATTATTTGTGATTGGATTATGCCTGGATTGAATGGGTTAGAAGTGTGTAATCGAATTAAAACTGATCCTAATCTCTCTACTATCTTTTTTATATTATTAACATCCTTAGATTCTGTGGCGGATCGTGTTAAAGGTTTGGATGCTGGTGCTGATGATTTTATCACTAAACCAATTGAACAAAATGAGTTACAAGCTAGGGTAAGAGCCGGATTGAGATTGCATCAATTGAGCCAGGATTTGCGAACTCAAAAGTTACTCTTAGAAGGAGAGCTAACCGAAGCCGCCGAATATGTGCGATCGCTTCTACCTGAACCTATGACTAAACCTTTTACCATTAATTCTCGATTCATTCCATCTCGACAACTCGGAGGTGATTGTTTTGATTATTACTGGCTAGATCATGATGCGATCGCTATCTACTTACTAGACACGGCTGGACACGGACTCAAAGCCACTCTTCCCTCGATTTCTGTACTGAATCTTTTGCGTTCCCGCGCTCTCAAAAGTTTGAATTACTATCAACCCAGTGATGTACTAAAAGCCTTGAATGAAACCTTTCAAATGAACTATCAAAATGATAAATATTTCACTATTTGGTATGGAGTTTATAACCGAGCCACACGAGAGTTAACTTATGCAAGTGCTGGACATCCACCAGCTATATTAATATCTGGAACATCTCCAACTAGCAATGAAGTCCAACTTTTGAGAACTCCTGGTATGCCAGTTGGTATGTTTCCAGAAGCAGAATATATCGATGCCTCCTGCAATGTTAAACAATTCAGTAGTCTTTATATTTTTAGTGATGGTGCTTACGAAATCACTAAACCAGATGGCACACTCTGGAATCTAGATGCTTTTGTGCAGATTCTCACTAGTGTCCATCGTACTGCTGAGTATCAACTCGATTATGTGTTGAACTACCTCACTGCTTTAAACTGCAAAGAAACTTTTGAAGATGATTTATCCATTCTTCAAGTCAAATTTGACTAGTTTCTTGATAAAATAGCTTGATTAAAATCATCTTGATTCTGAAAAATTTCAAATACTTTATCCATACCAGTCAGTTCAAATAAAATTCTTACTTGTTCATTAATTGAGCAAAGAAATAGTTTAGTCCCTGCGGCTCTCAAGGTTTTAAACGCTAACACCAAAGACCCCAAAGCCGAACTGTCCATAAAAGTTACTTCTTGACAATCTACTAAAACAATTTTAGTACCACTGTCTACAATGTGAGTGATTTTCTCTCTTAATTCTAGAGAGTTTGCAGTATTGATAATTCCAGAGAGTTTAATAACTTTTACTTCCTGATTCATTGTATTTTTAACCAAATTGCTGTCGGAGAGTATTCCAATATTTGCCAATATTATATAGCCATCAGCTATATTTTTTGAGAATAAGTTAGTACAATCAAACTAGTAAATTCATTCATAAGTCATCTCTCATTTATTCAAAAGCTAACTTATGAGCAATTAATTGTATTTGAAGGCACAATGTTGATATACCAATCTCAAAAGATTAATAGAAGGAAGCATATTTTATTTACTAATCGGTAATTAATAAACTGAGATTTATCATCTGTTTCTATTTTCTGCATTTCTAGCCTCCTTTCGGCTAATTGGTATAAGTAAGAGATATGAACATAACTTAGTCTCACCAACAAATTTTGTATCTCTTGCACCAAAATGATAATATCTCGATAAAAATTTGGAAAAGTCAGCCAAAAGTTCATCAATTTTTTTTATCCCTAGACATTATCAAAACTCAAAATTGATCTGAAGTCAAAATACTATAGATAAATCCTCCTTATGGTGTAGATTTTGCCTATCCCTAGCAATTTCCGCAGGGTAGGTAAGGGAATGTTGGTTTCTGTCCTTTTACATCTTGACAGCCCCGGAAATCAGGATTACAACTACTGACACTCAAAGATTAGATACACCATTATGTCTTAATATTCCCAATATCTTCAATTTCTCATCGGTAAGTCCCTAACTCATAGGACTGACTTTGGCTCGATAAAGTAACTTGTCGCCTTGGAGATAGCCAGTGTAGCGGATTTTAACTATTTCTCCTGGTTGTGCAGTTCCTTCTAATAATTGGTGTAGTTGGGGATTGTAAGGTAATTCTGCGCCTACAGGTGCGATCGCTTCTACCCCCCAGGCTTGTAATAATTTTTCTAAAGGTTTTTGTACTAAAGGCAAGATTTTGACTGCTGCTAGTTCGGGATTCTCTTGTGCTTTTTGGGCGGCTGTCGGCCATTGTAATAACAAAGATTCCAGCAGTTGTAAACTCGACTGCTGGAACTCTTGTAACAATATTTCTCGCTGTTGTTGTAGTTGTAATTGCGATCGCTCGTATTCTTGTTTTAAATCGGCAAATTCTTGGGGATTGGGGCTTGGGGTTTGGGGTTTGGCACTCAAGACGGCAAAAGTTTCTACGAATTGACTCAAGCTGATTTCTAGTACTTGAGATAATTTCAGTAGTACATCTAGCCGCATTTGTTCTAGTTTCCCCTGCCGTAATCGCAATATCTGCCGCTCCGAAACACCAGCAGCACGACTTAAAGCTCTAAAACTAGAAATACCTACCGCTTGCATTAAGTTTTGTAACTGAGAAGTGCGATCGCAATTAGACATATTTGGGCATGGGGCATAGGGTATAGGGCATAGGGCATAGGGCATTGGGCATTGGGAATGGCTCAGGGTGTGGGAGGTGTGGGAGGTGTGGGAGGTGTGGGATGGTGGAGAACAAATCTTTCCCCCCACACTCCCCTCTCTCCCCACACTCCCCTCTCTCCCCACACTCCCCTCTCTCCCCACACTCCCCTCTCTCCCCACACTCCCCTCTCTCCCCACACTCCCCTCTCCCTTGTCTCCCTTGTCTCCCTTGTCTCCCTTGTCTCCCTTGTCTCCCTTGTCTCCCCAATCCCCAGTCCCCAATCCCCAGTCCCTATTCTTCCAGCAAACTTCTCAACATCCAAGCAGTTTTTTCATGCACCTGCATCCGTTGAGTTAATAAATCGGCGGTGGGTTCGTCGTTGACTTCATCAACTACAGGAAAAATTGATCGTGCAGTTCTCACGACTGCTTCCTGTCCTTCCACTAATAAACGAATCATATCAGTAGCTTTAGGTACACCAGACGTTTCAGGAATGGAACTGAGTTTGGCATATTCACTATAAGTTCCTGGTGCGGGATAACCCAATGCTCTGATTCTCTCGGCAATTAAATCCACTGCCAAAGCTAATTCTGTATACTGAGTCTCAAACATCAGGTGCAATGTTTGGAACATTGGCCCCGTCACATTCCAATGGAAGTTATGGGTTTTTAGATACAGTGTATAGGTATCAGCTAACATCCGAGATAAGCCTTCGGCAATCTTCCCTCTGTTGGCATCATCAATACCGATATTTATATTTTTAATTGTTGCTTCAGATGACATGAATTTTCTCCTAATTGAGTAATGATGTATTGGGGCATTGGGATAAGAGGAATTAGGGCAGGGGGCAGGGTGCAAGGGGGAGAACTTCCCCTTTTCTCCCTGCTCTCTGCTCCCCAGCCTATTATCTATGCCAAGTGCATCTTGAGAACACTACGTGGAGCTTTCCGAACTCTAGCTAAAATGGTTTGTTTACCTAAACGTTGGCAGGCTTCATAGCGATGGCAACCAGAAAAGCCATAATATTGTCCATCTACTTCTAGGACATCAATGGGTTCTTGCTGTCCTATTGCTGCTATCGATGCCATTAAGGTTTGCACTTTGTCGGCATCGTTGCTACGGGGCAATGGCCTGTGAATTTGATTTAATGGAATTTCTTGTATCCTAACCATGAGGAGTTAACCCACTAAATTCTGTTTCGTAATCTCTAAATAAATCATACTCGTTATGACTTCGTTTCGCAACTCTTTCGGAGAGCAAAAGGCTCATGCGACACAATCACCACGCCACTAAGCAAGTGCGAAAACTGCTGCCTAGCAGCGATACCAAGCATCGGAGAGCCAGAAAATATTCATTTTGGCGTTTTTCCTTGACTGTGCTGATGACTTTGAGTTTGTTGGGATTGACGGGTGCATCAGGTACTGAAGACAAAGTTAAGGATTTAAATTTGAGAATTGGGATCGTACAGCGATTTGGTGCAGAACCTACAGCTAAACTGCAACTAGAACCCACCAAAGACGATCGCTTACAACTGAGGTTTCAAGAAGGGAACAAACCAAAGACGCTGATTACCTCCAAGCCTGTGCAGCTGGAAACAGTGATGCAGCCTTTAGCTAGCCCAGCTATTGGAGAGGTGTTAGTTTTAGGCACATACAGCACCTACGAAACGGCGGAAGATAGTGCTAACAAATGGCGATCGCAAGGAATTGCGGTAGAGATAGCCCAGC
The DNA here is from genome assembly GCF_058172895.1 of Aliinostoc maniaoense. Lineage (NCBI taxonomy): Bacteria > Bacillati > Cyanobacteriota > Cyanophyceae > Nostocales > Nodulariaceae > Aliinostoc > Aliinostoc maniaoense. The sequence continues at coordinate 3,246,092 of NZ_CP187952.1, forward strand.
CTGATCGTTGGCAGGTGTGGGCAAAGCGGGAGGTTTATAATACACCTTTGTTGCGTCGTTTGTTGTTTAAAAACGTACAAGCTACGGGGAATCAGTTAGCATTTATTAACACTCAAGTTTCCCCGGCAATTCCGCAAGTGAATTGGATCATCAACGGCAAACGCTACAGCCCTAAAAATGTAGAGATTAGCACAACTAAAAACTTGATCCGAGTTAAACAAGGTGAAAAACTAGACACAACTCGTGTTTATGCAGGCAAAATTAATTTTCAGCCCAACGCTTACGGTACATACACTCTCGTCAATCAAGTTCCCTTAGAAATTTATTTGCGTGGTGTTGTTCCCCACGAAATTGGCACAAACGCACCAACAGCCGCCCTAGAAGCCCAAGCAATTATCGCGCGCACTTACGCCTTGCGAAATTTACGCAGATTTACGATAGATGACTATGAGTTATGTGCTAATACACACTGTCAAGTTTATTATGGACTGACAGGAACAAGCTCTAAAACCGATCAGGCGATCGCCGCTACTAGAGGTAAAGTATTAACCTATAACAATCAGCTAGTAGATGCCCTCTACTCTTCCACTACCGGGGGTGTAACAGCTTACTTTAGCGATGTTTGGAACGGTGAAAATCGTCCTTATTTACGTCCAGTTGTGGATACACCGACAAAATTATGGGACTTATCCAAACAGAGTCTCGCGGACGAAAAGAACTTTCAGAAATTTATTAGCCTCAAACAAGGATTTAATGAAAGCCAATGGAATGTATTTCGCTGGTATAAAGAAACACCATTAGACCAAATTACTCAAGACCTACAGAAATTTTTGCGGGCGAAAAAGAATCCCTATGCCAAATTCCAAAAAATCGAGGCTATGTCCATAACCGAACGCAGTCGAAGCGGCAGGATTCTGAAGCTAGCGGTGAAAACAGATATTGGCACTTTTACCCTGCACAAAGATGAAGTGCGTAGTGCCTTTGCTGCCCCTAGAAGTACATTGTTTTATATAGTGCCACTGAATAAAGGTGAAACAGAATTGTGGGGATATGCCTTTATTGGCGGTGGCTTAGGACATGGAGTAGGATTAAGTCAGACAGGAGCGCAAAATTTAGCTAAATTAGGTTGGTCAAGCCAGAAAATTTTGCAGTTTTATTATCCTGGAACAGAAATTAAACCGCTCAGTGAGCAAATCAAATTTTAAAAATCAGGGAATGTTGACAAAGGAAAGTAACTTACAGTAAAAAATGTTTCATTATGACCAAACAATTTTAGATTTGCGTTAGCGTAGGGGACGCAGCGCAGCAAGTATTTTAGATTTGTTCTACCCGCGCTTTGGTGGAGCTTCTACCAAAAACAATCCAAAATCCAAAATTCGGATGGTCAACATTGCAATTTTAATATTTATGTAAGGAGTCAGGATTCAGAATAATCATCTGCGGAACCTGTATCTGAGTCATCTTACCAACAAGCTTTCCATCTACTATTAACTCTATCCTTTTGGGGATGGAGTTATTTTATGCCCATAGCCTGCCCGCAGGCTATTCTGAATAATATTCTGACCCCTTGCCAAGATTAGTTTATTTCACTCTTAGTAGAGTTCTTCTTCTTTGTGAGTTTCGATGGTGACATCAGAAGTAGGATATGCAACACAGGTGAGTACATATCCAGCTTGGATTTGATCGTCATCCAAGAAAGACTGATCGGATTGGTCTACTGTACCACTAACCAATTTACCAGCACAGGTAGAACAAGCACCAGCACGGCAGGAGTAGGGCAGATCAAGACCTTGCTCTTCAGCAACATCTAAAATGTATTCATCATCGGGTACATCAATGGTGTTTGTACCATCAGGTGTAACGAGTGTAACTTTGTAGGTTGCCATTTGATTAATCCTCTCTTTAACGGACGGCAGTGTTTAATTTATCCCAAAGCAATTCCTACGGCTGATCTAAGAGATGATGCCGCGATTTCAAATTTGCTTCAATTCTGATACTACGAGAAAAATTAAAGTATGTAACAAGAAATCCACCGCGATTAGTAATGAGATTTAGTTATTAGATAACAATAAGTTTTATTTATACATTGAGTAACTCTATATCTTGACTATCAGCAAAAACTATATGTCCCCAATCCCCAGTCCCCAATCCCCAATCCCCAATCCCCAAAGCCCAACACTTAGTTATAATGCAAAGGCAGCTTTGGGATAAGCAATAGTGCGTGTGGGCTTAGTTGGTACTGGATATGCAGCAAAACTACGGGCAGAAGCTCTAGTACAAGATCAACGTTCAGATTTAGTGGCAGTTGCGGGAAATACGTTAGTCAGAACCCAAACCTTTGCTCAAGACTACCAGAGTGAAGCAATGGCATCTTGGGAAGATTTGGTAGAACGAGAAGATATAGATTTAGTCGTGATCTCTACAATTAACCGTGATCATGGAGCGATCGCCCGTGCAGCATTGTTGGCAAACAAACACGTAGTGGTAGAATATCCTCTAGCTGTGGATGTAACCGTAGCTGAGGAATTACTAGCTTTAGCCCAAGAGCGCAAAAAATTACTCCACGTCGAACATATTGAACTTTTAGGCGGACTGCATCAAGCCTTAAAGCAAAACCTAGAGAAAGTCGGACATTTATTTTACGTGCGCTACTGCACGATCAATCCCCAAAATCCTGCACCCCAAAAATGGACGTATAATCACGAAATGTTTGGTTTTCCTCTCATCGGCGCACTTTCACGGCTGCATCGTCTGATTGATTTATTTGGAGAAGTATTTTCCGTTAACGCTCATCAACGGTATTGGCAAACAGTACCAGAATCAGACTATTACCAAACCTGTTTCTGCATGACACAAATGTGCTTTGACAGTGGTTTATTAGCACAAGTCATTTATGGTAAAGGTGAAAGCTTGTGGCAGCATGAACGAAAATTTGAAGTGCATGGGGAAAATGGGGCGTTAATTTTTGATGGAGATACAGGATTTTTCGTTCAAGCTGGGGAAACTACACCCATAGAGGTAGGAACTCGCAGGGGTTTATTTGCCAAAGATACAACTATGGTGTTAGATCATTTATTTCATGGCACACCTTTGTACGTCACCCCAGAGCAAAGCTTGTATACTCTAAAAGTTGCCGATGCTGCAAAAAGAGCCGCACAGACAGGTTTAACCGTATTTGTGACAGATAAAAGTTCATGAAAACTGAGATAATTGTCATCTTATCCCAAAGAGAAATAGAAAAAATGCGGCAGGCGGGACGCTTGGCAGCTAAACTACTACAGCATTTAGAACAATTTGTCAAGCCAGGAGTCACAACCCTCGAACTAAATGACGAAGCCGAACGCTGGACACAGGCGCACGGAGCAAAAAGCGCGCCTCTCAATTACAAAGGCTTTCCTAAGTCAATTTGTACCAGCGTCAATGAAGTCATCTGTCATGGCATTCCCAACGCTAAACAGGTTCTGAAAGAGGGTGACATTATTAATATTGATGTCACACCAATTGTTGATGGCTACCACGGTGATACATCCAAAACTTTTATTGTGGGGAGTGCTTCTCCAACAGCCCAGAAACTCGTGGAAGTCACTGAAAAGTGCCTGTACTTAGGGATTGCCGAAGTCAAACCAGGAGCGCGCATTGGTGATATTGGTGCGGCTATTCAAGAGTATGCCGAAGCACAAGGCTTTTCTGTGGTGCGTGATTTTGTTGGACATGGTATCAGCCATATTTTCCACACTGCACCGGATATTCCCCACTACGGCACAAGAGACAAAGGCAAACGTTTACGGCCAGGAATGGTATTTACCATTGAGCCAATGATTAACGAAGGCACGTATGAAGCAGAAATGCTCAGTGATGGTTGGACAGCCGTAACGCGCGATCGCAAATTATCCGCACAATTTGAACACACTGTCGTTGTTACAGAAAATGGTGTGGAAATTTTGACGTTAGCAGAAGGGGTGTAGGGGAGCAGAGGGCAGGGGGCAGGGAGCAGGGAGCAGGGAGCAGGGAGCAGGGAGTAGGGAGCAGGGGGAGACAAGGAAGACAAGGAAGACAAGGAAGACAAGGAAGACAAGGAAGACAAGGAAGACAAGGAAGAAATATTTACCCCAATGCCCCATGCCCCATGCCCCATGCCCCATGCCCCATGCTCCATGCCCCATGCCCCATTCCCCATTCCCCATTCCCCATTCCCCATGCCCCATCCCCCCTTATTTATGTCTCTTTAAATGCCATTGCCAGGCGTGGTTGACAATATCTTGAATGTCTGGGTATTGGGGTTGCCAGCCGAGGATTTTTCGGGCTTTTTCGCCGCTACCGATTAAACTGGGGGGATCTCCGGGGCGGCGATCGCATTCTGTAATTGGTATATTTAATCCTGTCACCTGTGCGGCGGCTGCTATGACTTCTCTGACTGAGAAGCCTTGGCCATTACCTAAATTAAAAAATTCGCTCTCTCCACCTTTTAATAAATACTCCAGCCCTAAAATGTGGGCATCGGCTAAGTCGCTGACGTGAATATAGTCCCGAATACAAGTACCATCTGGGGTGGGGTAATCTGTGCCAAAAATGGAGATGGATTGGCGTTTACCTAATGCTGTCAGTAGTACCAAGGGAATTAAATGGGTTTCGGGGTTGTGATCTTCACCTAATAAACCATCAGGATGTGCGCCAGCCGCGTTAAAATAACGAAAACGGACTGATTTTAAACCGTAAGCTTGATCAAAATCCGTTAAAATCCGCTCTACCATTAATTTTGTCGCACCGTAGGGATTAATGGGATTTTGGGGGTGGTTTTCGGGAATCGGCACAATATCCGGTACACCATAGGTGGCACAAGTCGAAGAAAAGACAAAATTCTTAATAGATGCCGCCAACATTGCTTCTAAAAGAACGAGCGTACCTAAAACATTATTGCGGTAATATTTAGCGGGGTCTGTCACTGATTCGCCTACATAAGCATAGGCAGAAAAGTGCATAACGGCAGCAAAATTACGGCTTTTAAATAAATTATCTAACAGGGGGCGATCGCTAGTATCACCAACAATCAATTCGACTTGTAAAACCTTTTCTACCAAGTCACGATGCCCATAAACCAAGTTATCTAGTATTACCACGTCATAACCTGCTTGCTTGAGAGCAAATACGGTATGTGAACCGATATACCCTGCTCCCCCCGTTACTAAAATGCTGGGCTTTCCAGGCGACATAGTTTTTCCTTTTGAGTCACAACTACTCAATTAATTTAACTAATTCGCTGGTGTAGCAGATAACTAATCTGGAAAATTATAAATATTAGACCCAGTGTCAAAAAATTGCACTAAAATCACTACGACGGTAGTCTTTGGTGTGAGGGTTGGGATATTTTAAGTCAAAATTACAGTTGACAATAAAATCAATCCACTTTATGAAACCTCTAGGCTCACCGCAAAAGGAGATTTGAGTGTAAATCTATGTTTGAACTTTTAAGCCGGGTACTGCTGTGGTTACTGATTGGTACTATCGCATACACTGTGTTTCAGAAATTTTATCCTTCCGGCACTTTTGTGGGGCGATTAGTATTTGTGATCTTGATGATTGTGATCGCCTTATCATTTATCAACCCCAATGAACCAGCTGTAGCATCTTTGTGGAGATTAGTATCATTTCCCCTAAAACCCTTGGGAGCGTCAGTATTGATGCTGATTTTTGCCGCGCAGAAAATTAAAGGGGGTGGAATTGATAAACCAGGAGGATTTTTAGTGGGTTGGTCACTGACAATTTTACTTTTATCCAGTACACCAGCGATCGCCTACTTTTTGATCAGAGCGCCCTTAGCTACCCAAGGAGCAATAATTCCCACCTATGAGCTATCATCTCAATCTCAAACAGTTGTAGCCTTGGGGACACCTACTAACCCCACACAAGTTACAGATGTGCTTGGAGATGCTATCTTGCCCAATACAGCCATTAATCAGACAACTTTAGCCTTCAAGTACTGGGAAACCAAAATCCCTCCTTACCTGTTACAGAATCCTCAAGAAATTACACAACGAGGCTTAAGACTAGAAGACTTTGTACCCAGTGCAGAAACACTGCAACTCACAACTAGAGTCTGGGATAGTTATCTAAGTCAGATTTACACATTCTTACGTGGTCGTAGGGCGGGAAATAATACGTAATTCGTAATTCCGCTACGCTCTAAGCGCAGCTATGCCGTAGGCTTTACGTAGTTCGTCATGACTTTTTATCATGGGGGTTTTACTTGCACATCAAAATCTGATGTCTGTAGAGGTAGGAGATTTAAACTCCGACTGTAGTAAGATCCCCCAGGGTAAATCAGAACTTTGGCACAGAGGAGTATTAAACTCTTGAATTACAGTCAAAAGGCAAAAGATACTGTATATACTTAGGCCTGTCCCTAATTGCCAGTTTTGCAATTTTGGATTTTAGATTATTCAATCCAAAATCTAAAATCTAAAATCTAAAATTTTTAGTCCCCAGTCCCCCTTCCATGCAACAATCTCGACGAATTACGAAACTTGGTGCTTATCTACGTCCCCATTGGCGAGAGGCGACATTGGGTATTTTGGCTTTGTTGTCTGTTAATGGACTAGGTGTTTATATTCCTTGGTTGATTCGTGCTTGTGTTGACCAAATTGCTAGTAATGTGATTTGGGAACAAATACTACGTTATGTAGTAGTGATTATCTTACTGAGTGCCGCTATGTGGCTGATTCGCATGGCTTCGCGGCTGTGGATATTTGGTGTAGGACGACAAGTCGAATTTGATCTCAAACAAAGGATTTTTGAACATTTACTGCATCTAGAGCCTGCTTATTTTGCCACTAATACAATTGGTGACTTAATTAGTAGGGCTACTAGTGATGTAGATAATGTCAGACGGTTGTTAGGTTTTGCGGTGCTAAGTTTAGCCAATACGGTATTTGCTTATGCCTTGACACTCCCCGCGATGCTAGCCATTAACGTTAATCTCACCTTGGCGGCGATCGCAGTTTATCCTTTGATGTTTGCATTAGTGCATTTGTTTAGCAATCGTTTACGTCAGCAACAAGCCAAAGTCCAAGAACAAATTTCTGATATCAGTGAGTTAATTCAAGAAGATATGAGCGGCATAGCTTTAATTAAAATCTATGCCCAAGAAAACAACGAGCGTCGAGCTTTTGCCCAAAAAAACCAACAGTTATTGGGGGCTAACTTGGAACTAGCCAAAAGTCGCAATACTTTGTTTCCCCTAATTGGTGGTTTAGCTGGTTTGAGTTCCCTGGTGATAATTTGGTTGGGAACAAACCAAATTCTAGAGGGAAACCTAGCTGTTGGTGACTTTTTGGCATTATTAATCTATGTTGAGCGTTTAGTATTCCCAACGGCGTTACTAGGGTTTACTATTACCGCCTACCAACGCGGAGAAGTTAGTATAGACCGTTTGGAAGCTATATTTAGCGTGCAAGCAAAAATTAAAGATAGTGAAGATGTGGTTTATCTGCCCATAGCAGAAGTGAAAGGGGAATTAACCGCTAAAAATTTCAGTTTTACTTATCCAGGTGCGAATCAACCAGCTTTAGATCATCTCAATTTTATAATTAACCCTGGAGAGACAGTAGCAATTGTTGGTGCAATTGGTTCGGGTAAGTCAACTTTAGCTAATGCTTTACCAAGATTGTTGGACATTGCACCGGGGCAGTTATTTTTAGATGGGGTGGATATTACCCAAATAGCTTTAGCAGATTTACGGAATGCGATCGCCTACGTTCCTCAAGATAGCTTTTTATTCAGCACTACCATCAAAAATAATATCCGCTACGGCGACCCTGGCATTGATCAACAATATGTTGAGTCTGTGGCTAAGTCATCACAAATTCATCCAGAAATCATGAATTTTCCCCAACAATACGAAACTATAGTTGGGGAGAGGGGGATTACTCTCTCTGGTGGACAAAGACAACGTACAGCTTTAGCTAGAGCCATGCTAGTTAATGCACCCGTTTTAATTTTGGATGATGCTCTTTCTAGTGTAGATAATCAAACTGCTACTCAAATTCTTCATCATCTTTCTAGTGGTACTAGACGTAAGACTGTAGTTTTTATTACACATCAACTTTCGGCGGCTGCCGGGGCTGACCAGATTTTTGTGATGGATAAAGGCAAAATCGTGCAAGTAGGTAATCATCTGGAACTCTTGCAGGAAGAAGGTTTATATAGAAAGCTCTGGAGTCAGCATCAAGTAGAAGAATTACTACGTTAAGTGTTTTCTCTCTACGCGAACCTGGGGAAATACGCGTATATTGATCGTGTATATTATGCCTTTAATGGTACACGTCAGTTTCCTCATGTTAGAATTATTACATAACTTTTTTTCCGAAGGTTTATTTATTCCCCACGGACATTGCTACCTTTGGAAACCTGGTTTGGTGTGGTTGCATATCCTCTCTGATTCTTTGATTGCCCTTGCCTATTACTCAATTCCTATTATTCTTGTCTATTTCGTCCACAAGCGAGAAGATTTACCCTTTAAATGGATACTGCTTTTATTTGGAGGTTTCATTGTCTCCTGTGCTACAACTCATGTCATGGAAATCTGGACGCTGTGGCATCCAATGTATTGGCTATCTGGTTTAATTAAAGCCATTACTGCTTTCATTTCAGTGTACACAGCTATTGTTTTAGTTCCGATTATTCCCCAAGCCTTAGCCTTACCCAGTCCCGCACAACTAGAGGCTGCCAACACTCAATTAAAGACTGAAATTATCGAACGCAAAGCCGCAGAAGCGGCTCTTTTAAAAATCAAAGCTGAGTTAGAAATCAGAGTTGAAGAGCGGACAGAACAACTCAAACAAGCAATGATAAAATCTTTAGCTACTGCGAATAAAGCCCAAGAGCAAGCAATCAAACTAGAAATAGCCCTCAAGGAATTAGCAAATACACAAGCACAATTAATTCAAACCGAAAAAATGTCTTCCCTGGGGCAACTAGTTGGCGGTGTTGCCCATGAAATTAATAATCCCATTAATTTTATTTACGGTAATATTCATTTTATTCAAGAATATTCTCAAGATTTATGGAAATTAATTTCCCTTTATCAAAAAAACTATCCCCATCCAGTCCCCGAAGTCGAAAAATATACCCAAGATATTGATATTAATTTTGTGCAATCAGACTTTCAAAAAATCTTATCTTCAATCAAAATTGGGGCAGAGCGGATTCGAGAAATTGTCCTGTCGTTACGTAATTTCTCACGGCTAGATGAAGCGGAAATGAAAGCAGTAGATATTCATGAAGGCATTGAAAGTACTTTGTTAATATTGCAAAAACGCTTAAACAATCCAGCGAGACAGACACAGATTCAAGTTATTAAAGAATATGGTAAACTACCACAAATTGATTGCTACCCTGGACAACTGAATCAAGTATTTATTAACATTCTTTCTAATGCCATTGATGCCTTAGAAAATTCATCACAACCACAGATTTATATTCACACTCAACTTTTAGATAATCAGCAAGTGATGATTCAGATAGGTGACAACGGTTGTGGCATGACAGAAGAAGTCAGACAAAAAATATTTGACCCATTTTTTACTACTAAATCTGTTGGTTCAGGTACGGGTTTAGGGATGTCAATTAGTTACCAAATCATAGAGAAGCACGGTGGACATATTGAGTGCATTTCTTCACCCAATGGAGGGACAAAATTTCTGATTCAAATTCCGACTGCAATTGATTCATCATCCCATTCTTCGTAATAGCATCTCTTACCCCTAGCCTAGGCTGTTGACTTTGTTAAAATTTGGGCGGTTTTTAGTAATTTTGTACGCGATGTTTAATTTGTGCCTCAAAGCCTTCTCAAAACACAGTTTCAGCCATCGTAACTACGCACATTTTTTGCATGGACAAAATCCCAAAAAAGGTACAGAGTCAACAGCCTACCCCTAGCCCCTCTCCTTGTAGGCTAGGGTGTACACACAAGTCTAATAACCTAGCCCTACAACGTTTTGATCCCCCCTAACCCCCCTTAAAAAAGGGGGAACAAGAATCAAAGTCCCCGTTAAAAAGGGGGATTTAGGGGGATAAAGGGTTAACAGCAGTCAGAACTTACACTGCTTCTGTATTTTTTTCGCCAGTGCGAATCCGCACCACTTGCTCTACTGGTGAAATAAAAATCTTACCATCACCGATTTCTCCAGTGCGCGCAGCTGAGATAATTTTGTCAACCACCATGTCAACTTGGCTATCCTCAACGACAATTTCTACTTTGAGTTTTTGCAGAAATTCAACGGTGTACTCAGAACCACGATAGCGTTCTGTTTGTCCTTTCTGCCGTCCAAAGCCGCGAACTTCAGAAACCGTCATACCTACAATACCAGCGTTGACTAAGGCAATTTTCACTTCGTCTAGCTTAAATGGACGAATAATTGCTTCTACTTTTCTCATGTCATCGACTCCTAATTTTTAGAAGGTTTCTTCATATATCTAACCAGATCAAATATCTGACACTGTGACAATTCAGCTCATGTCAAAGGCAGATGTGAGAATTGCAACTTTTTTTAATTGCATCTGACCCAGATAAGCATTTATCAGATTAGCAGTAGAACCTAGGAATTGATTGGTTAATTTGGAAAATTTTGATATTAAATTACTCTCAGCAAACACACTGTTACTATGTGGCTTTGATCACACTGGCTCTATGAGTATAAAATTTGTTAAAATCTGGGCGAAAATTTGCCAAAATAAAATAAAATGCCCCATTAGCTAATGTTGGCTAAAAGTTAGTGCAGCAAAATTTAGCGATCGCCATTCTTCGCCATTCTATATATAATTTAACGTTTCGTGACGCGTTATGCTGTGCAGAAAATATCACCAAATAAATGGAATTAATCGTGAGCTAGATTGTTGGTAATCAGCATAATCTGTGTATTTAGCAGACATTGACTTTTCTTTTTGGGCAATGCGTTGCAGATAGAGAACAACAACAGTTCCAGGCACTAAATAAGCCCAAGGCGAACCCGCTACGACACTAAAGCTCAAATACCGCAGCAAATCACCAAAGTAATTGATATTCCGGGAAAATCTCCAGATATTATCCCGAACTAGTCCTACTCCATGTTCCTTGGCTGTTAGCTTCTGCACATCCGCAGTTGCATTGATCAGACTACCAAATGTGTATAGTGGTAATGCGATCGCTGTCTCGGTTATGGATAGAGGTACAGGGTTAGTAAATGCTAAGTATCCTGGTAAAGCGTAGAAAACTCCCACAAATAACAGGGCTAAAATAAACTGAAAAATTCCTACAGGTTCATTAAATAAGTTGCGCCTTTGGGGATATAGCCATTGTTCCACTAGCCACCAAACACAGTAACCAATGTGCAAACATAGATAAATAATTTGTCGTAAGTCTGGAATACCAAATACCACCGCAAAAGCCAGTAAACACAAAATTGTCAGAACTTTTGCAGTATTAATGGCGGTGAGTGCTGTTAACCTGGGCTTTTCAGCGTTGGCTGTATTCTGCATAGTTTTACTGATGTAATATTTTAATAACGTGCAATTTTATACTCGCCTACTAACTAGAGTGGCACTAGCTTGATCTACGGGCATGAGTATAACTTCATTAATATTTACATGAGGCGATCGCGTTGTACAAAATAAAACCACATCCGCCACATCATCCGGTGTCAGGGGTTTAAGTCCTTGATAAACTTTTTTAGCCCGCTCTGTATCACCATGAAAACGCACATCACTAAATTCTGTTTCCACCATACCAGGATCAACGGAAGTTACACGGACTGGAGTACCAATGAGGTCTTGTTTTAAACCTTCAGAAATTGCCTTGACAGCCGCTTTAGTAGAACAGTATACATTACCACCGGGATAAGTTTGATGTCCAGCAATTGAACCAATATTTACCACATGACCACGGCCACGATCTACCATTCCCGGCACAATATAACGGGTGAGATATAGTAAACCCTTGATATTAGTATCAATCATTTCCTCCCAGTCTTGGAAATCGCCTTCATGCAGCTTATCTAAACCGCGACTCAAGCCAGCATTATTAATCAGAATATCTACATCTGACCAATCTGGGGGGAGGCTGGATATAGCAGATTCTACAGCAGAGCGATCGCGCACATCCAACTGTATTAAATGAACCTCTTGCGGCTGGATATTGAGCGTCTCTACAAGTTGCTGTAATCTTTCCAACCGCCGCGCCGCTAAAATTAGTTTTGCACCCGCATCAGCAAACACCTTGGCACAAGCAGCACCAATACCGCTACTTGCACCAGTAATTAACACAATTTGATTTTTCAGCGAAATCATTTTAATTCGTAATTCGTAATTCGTAATTCGTAATACCGTTAGGAAGCAAGCTACGTAACTATACTCTCGCCCCTCTCCTCCAAGGCTAGAGGTTTTGATTCTTGCTCCCCTTCCCTTGTAGGGAAGGGGTTGGGGGTTAGGTTTGATTTATTTTCTCACCACCTGCAAACGCTGAGTAACTATTGTCATTCCACTACCCCGTAGAATCACGGCAGAGATCCAGCGATTACCAGGGGTAGAGGGGGCGCGTCCGACTTTGAATAAACCACCAGCATTGAGTGGCTTTAAATCTACAGTGGTGGGGTTAAGATATTTTGCGGCTTGAATTGGTTCTTCTAGGGCTGTTCCCAAGAGTAAATCCTCACCCAAGGGTTCTTGGACGATCGCATCAAAATTATACTGCTGACCGACTTTAACTTGTGGGGGCAATTTCACATCTACTTGGGGTGGCTTGCTACCGGAAGTTAGTAAGGTACGTTCGGAGAGAATATCCTGACGCATGATTTTACCACCTGTAATCCGTTGCCGAGATTTAATGGTGGTTTCCAGTGCCAAATTATTACTTTTGGGTGAGGGTGAACCTGTGATTTTAGTTACCGTTTCCACAATAATGGAATTGCCTTGAGTCTTCCAAGACTGTAGTTGTGTGCTGTAGCGTACATTGGGGTGGCGTTTCCAAAATGTTACTAAAGCTTTTTCCATTGTTTGACGGTTTAACCCATCTCCGTGCCTGAAAAGAGGGCTGTAGTATTGCAAAACTCCTTTGACATCGCCTTTACTAGCGGCTGCGTCAATTTGCGTTAACAGATTTTTGACCGAAGCTGGAGCATTTTGAGTATTATTACTTTGGGCGATTTCCACGGCTTGAGCGTGCTGCCAACTATTAACTAAACCCAGTGAGCATAGAGATAAAATCAATGCCATGCTTGTGAATAGCTTGTTTTGGCCTTTGAGCAAGAATAAAATGGTCTTTTTCATGGGTAAGATTTTACTGATTGGAGTAGAGAAGGTCAGGAAATTGTTTTATGTTAATTAAGCTAGGAGCTAAACGGTAGAGTTTGAATGACAAACGCACCCATAAAATTACTAATAGCTGCCAGTGGAACTGGTGGACACTTGTTTCCGGCGATCGCATTGGCGCAAAAACTCCCAGAATATGAGATTGAATGGCTAGGTGTCCCCAATCGGTTAGAAACCCAGCTTGTACCTCAACAGTATTCTTTGCATACTATTGCAGTTGAAGGGTTTCAGCAAGGGTTAGGCATTGCTTCTTTACTAACTTTGGGTAAACTTATTAGTGCCATTTTCCAGGTGCGCCGACTCCTGAAACAAGGTAATTTTCAAGGAGTGTTTACCACTGGAGGTTACATTGCAGGGCCAGCCGTGATTGCGGCACGTTCTTTGGGTTTACCTGTAGTTTTTCACGAATCTAACGCTTTACCCGGTAAGGTAACGCGTTTTTTTGGCCCTTGGTGTACCGTCGTCGCCTTGGGATTTGATGTGGCTACTAAGTATTTACCCCGTGCCACCAATGTCTGCGTAGGTACTCCCGTCCGTTCTCAATTTTTAGATGCAGCTAGTTTAAAATTAGATTTAGCTATTCCTGAAAATGTTCCTTTAATTGTGGTGTTCGGTGGTAGCCAAGGCGCAGTGGCGGTAAATAAATTGGTGCGCGAGTCTGCGTCAGCGTGGTTTGATGCTGGTGCTTATGTAGTACATTTAACAGGCGATCGGGATGCCGATGTGGGTAGTTTACAGCATCCCCAGTATATAGAATTACCTTTTTATGACAATATGGCGGCACTATTGCAACGCGCTAGTTTAGCTATTAGTCGTTCCGGTGCAGGTAGCTTAACAGAATTAGCTGTGTGTGGTACGCCAGCGATTTTAATTCCCTATCCCTTTGCAGCCGAAGACCATCAATCTTACAACGCCGAGGTGTTTACTGAAGCTGGTGCAGCGTTGAGTTTTAAACAGTCACAATTAACAGCAGAGTTATTAAAAACCCAAGTTTTAGATTTATTGCGATCGCCACAGAAGTTAACTAAAATGGCAGAAAATGCCAAGGCGATCGCAGTTCCTGACAGTGCTGATAAATTAGCCTCTCTAGTCCGGGAAGTTATCAACACTCAATAGTAAATAGTATTTTGACCCTCCGAATTTTAGATTTTAAATTTTGGATTGCCAGATTGAATCTAAAATCCAAAATCTAAAATTGATTGGCCTATGACTGATTGTTTTGTAGCTCATCAGCACTTCTTTTAGCTGTATCTGTGTACACAGAACCCCATTGTTTTAAAGCCTCCCCAGATTCCTTAGCAATCCTTTTAGCTCTTTCACCAGGCGCATCTTCTGTTTGACGAGCTTCTTTATTCCATTCTCCCGTAGTTTTTGGTCTATCAGCATCATCCTGATGTACAACTTTGTCTAATTGTCTAGTAAAATTATCCTGACTCCGCCCATAGTTCATGTTATTATTCACGCCTGTTGTTAGCACTAAAAAACCAATTAATACAATCGTCAACAAACGCTGAACTGCCAATTTTTGAACTAAAAACTTGATATTATTGATTGCTTGATTAAATAAACTTGCCATGATTAAATACTCCATGAATTGGATGTAAATATTTTTCGTATTTGGTAAAAATTAACCAAAACCTATTGTTGTATAACCAATTTAGCCGCCATCACCACAATTCAAATTTAGATATAAAAAGCTAGTGATTCCTCTAACAAAAGTTATAAATTACTCCTAGACTACAGAAGGTTTTTTAATTTGAATTAGCAGTATTTCCCATCCCTCAATGTAGAAGGTTGGGTTGTAGCTTGCTTCCACGGAGTGGTACGAAATGAAAACCAACAAACCATCGAAAATGTTGGGTTTAACCTAACCGTATTGCCTACACCCCTGCCAAAATATAACTTGACAACTCACAAAAACCTGCTCCCTCGGCTGCGGTGGTGATGTAAGTTGGTTGATATTGCATTTGGTTGGCATATTTCAATACATTTGCTACGCCGACGGAGATTGGGAAATAACGCTGATTGAATAAACTTTCATCATTGGGACTATCGCCAACTGTGACAATTTGCTCTGGGGTGTAATCAGGGAAGTATTCTCGCAATACTTGTAATAAACCGATGGCTTTGTCTTGTCCTTGGGGTTTGATGTGACACTGCACGTTACTGTAAGTAAATCCCCAGCCTAGATTGTGACAGAGATGATTAATAGTTTGTAATTCATCTAGATTCAACCCTGCTACATCAAATGTCCAGTCAGTGATGCGAAAGGCATTGTCGGCTGATTCTTGAATTTGGGGAAATTTGGCTTTTAATTGGGCAAAAGTCAGGGCTAACTGATGACGATGGGCGGTAAATTGAGGAATGGGCGTTAAGGCTACTGTTTCCTCACTACCAGCTAGATAAAATATACCTCCATTTTCAGCGATCGCGCCAGCAATTGGCAACAAGCTATTTAATCCGTTCACCCAGCCAGCAGAACGTCCTGTGACAATAATCACCTGAATACCAGCCGCTTGTAAATCTACTAACGCTTGTAGTAAAGCCGGAGAGAATTTTCCCTGAGTTGTCAATGTGCCATCCATGTCTGTGGCAATGAGGCGAATCTTGCCAAAATCAATAGACGCATCTGGGGAATGAGATTTTAAACTGGGAGTAGGGTTTTTGTACATATACAGTGGGAGACAATCTGTAAAAAATACCAATAATACAGCAAGTTTACAGACAAAATCTGGGCATCCTAAAAATAATTAGTCCACTGTTTTCATGTACCAGCTATGCTAACTCCCATATACCTTGCTCAATCACAGTCATCCAAAGCAAAAAAGCCCATAGCGACACAGCAAGCACCAGCAAAAGATCCTTTGATGCCACAAGTTTTGATGATGACTTCTGGCGGATTATTAGTAGCTTTGATTGCCTTGATTATTTTTGGCAAAATGCAGTTTACTAAATATGAGAAAAAAATCAAATTTGAAAAATTTCGTGCCAGAGAATTAGAAAAAAAATTTAAACTAGCACTAGAAACAATTCGCAAAATGGAAACGAATCCCGATTTGGTCAATTCACGGGATTTTAACCTAGATTATCTGCGGATGCGGATGGCTGAGGAAGTATTTCATTTTGCCATTGTTAATCAAATTAAAATCAGAGTTAAAGATAAAATTTCCCAAGCTTTACGCCCCAATCAATCACAGCAAGGCATGGTAGGAATTGCTAACAATGCAGCACGGCAAGTAGATGAAATTTTTGATGTTGAATATGAATCTGGGACTCCGCCAAATATAGCTAAACGTGTCTTATTTCGGATTCAAATTCGTTTGATGAAGTTACCAACACAAGCAACTTCTGCCACAATTAGCCAAATTATTGACTGCTTAGAAACTTATCTGAGTCCAGTTGACGACGAAGATAACTGGCAGCCCACAATTCAAGGACGCATCGCTCATATGCACTGGGATCAAAAAGCTAAACCTACCCCATTATTGGTGTTAGAACAATCAAATGAAGGTGTAAATGTGACGTTTCGCACTAGTCGCCAAGCCAATGTTTCCACACCACAGAAGCCGTCAGGTTCTACTAAGCGATAGTCAACAATTAACTATTGTGTTTCAGTCCATGCTCCAGCATCATAACTGATGATTGCGGTTTGGGAATCACGGGCTAGGATACCATCTTCCATTTCCACGATGCGATCGGCAATGTCTAAAATGCGGTTGTCGTGGGTAACTAACAAGATGGATGTTCCTTGTTCTTTGGCAAGACGTTGCATAATTTCTACCACATC
Organism: Aliinostoc maniaoense; assembly: GCF_058172895.1. NCBI lineage: Bacteria > Bacillati > Cyanobacteriota > Cyanophyceae > Nostocales > Nodulariaceae > Aliinostoc > Aliinostoc maniaoense. The sequence continues at coordinate 3,263,217 of NZ_CP187952.1, forward strand.
ACGGCCTGATTGTTTATCTAAGGCGGCGGTTGGTTCATCTGCCAAGACTAGGGGAGGATTATTCACCAGGGCGCGAGCGATCGCAATTCTTTGTTTTTGTCCACCAGACATATTATCTGGGTAGTAATCAATGCGACTTTCTAACCCTACAGATTTTAACATGGTCTGTGATTGGGCGATCGCTTCCTCTTGAGAAACGTGTTCGTTCAACTCCACAGCCATTTGCACATTTTGTCTAGCAGTTAAAAACCCTAGCAAATTGTGGGCTTGAAAAATATAGCCAATACTCCGCCGAATTTGGACTAATTTAGTCTGACTCGCACCAGATAATTCCACACCTAAAAATTTTAAACTTCCCTCTTGTACAGAACGCAAACCACCAATCAAACTCAGTAATGTAGTTTTACCTGAACCTGATGGGCCAGTCATGATTACGATTTCTCCAGGATAAATTTCCAGGTTAATATCAAACAGAATTTGCCTTCTTAGTGCGCCTCTACCATAATAATGATTCAGGTTACTAATCGCAATCACAGGTTCATTTCTCATGATTATTTAAGTCAAGAATAAATTGGTAATTTGTAATTTGTCATTAGACATTTGCTTTAAAAATGGGCATTGGGCATTGGGCATTGGGCATGGGAAGATTAATGTTTACTTTTCCTTGAGAGGGTAGCTCATGGATTGTGTTGCATGAATATTGTTTTGTTTCGCCCACAGTACAAGCACAATCAGCAGGGTAGAAGCATAGAATTACACGATAATTATTACTTTTGCAAGATGCCTATTCAATAAGAGAATTGATGTGTAGTTTTATCGCAGATGTTTTTAACCTTTTTATTGTATTTTTCATGAGTGATTTTATGAAGCGTATTCATGATTTAATATGATGAAATAAATTATAAATTATCTTAATAAATTATCTTTCACAATTAAGATTTAATTTATAATTATTTTCTTGTAGCAACAGCAATTTAAAAAATATCTGCTGGGTCTGCGGACTTTAATTTCCTAACAGCGATTGTCCCGGAAATAACGCACATAATAAATGTTAAAATCAAGACAATAATGGCACGTTGAAAACTCATAAAAACGGGTAATAATGTAGCATTTCTGGCAGTTTGATAGAGAAACATTGTAAAAGCCCATCCGGGAATATAACCTAAAAAAGCTAAGATTACAGCCTCTTGGAGAATCACACCTAATAGATATTTATGGGTGTAACCAATAGCTTTTAAAGTAGCATATTCAGATAAATGATCTGCTACTTCTGTATACAAAATCTGATAAACAATCACAGTGCCTACAATAAAACCCATGATTGTGCCTAAACTAAAAATAAAACCAATTGCTGTACTACTTGCCCAATAATATCGCTCAAAATCAATGAATTGCTGTTTAGTTAGAACATTGATATCTTGAGGTAAGTAATTACGTAATTCTTCGGCAACTCTGTTAGGATTAGCCCCTGGTTTTAATCTGATTAAACCAATATCAATTAATCCTTTTTGACGAGTAACAAACAGCCGTAAGAAATTAATATCACTGGTAATTAAATTACCATCCGCACCGAAGGAAGTGCCTAAAGTGAATAATCCGCCTACTGTAACTCTGCGTCTGCGAACTTCTGCTGTGACAGTTTTACCTTGCTCAAAATATTTGGCGATCGGCCCATATTCTTTTCGAGAAGAACGGTCAAATAAAACAGTGTCAGGCAGTTTGAGGTTATCTAAATTTTCTGCCACTCCTTCTAAATCAAAAACATTAGTTTCGGGATTAATCCCAAATACAAGAATGCTGCGAGTTTTACCAGTATCAGGATTTTTCCAAATCGAGTAATCTAAATATATAGGATGTACAGATTTTACTGAGGGTAATTCTAAAGCTTTATACAGTCGTCTTTGTGAAAAGCTTTTCATCGCCAGTACAGCATTAGATTGACGATTCAGCAAGACAATTTCACCTTGCAAGCTGCTATGGAAGCGGACGTTACTGTAGTAAAGTGCATCCTGAAAACCTAGCTGCATAAACATCAAAATGTCTGCAAAAGCAATGCCAGCTAAAGCTACAGCTAATCGAGTTTTTTCTCGTGTTAGTTGTAACCAAGCTAGAGGTATTTTTTTGCGATTAATTGCTGTGAGGAAATTAGTCATTAGTTAATTAGGCATGGGGCATATCAATTCAAAATTCAAAATGAAAGACATTTTGGGAATTGGGAATTGGGCATGGGGCATTGGGGTAAAATTTACCCTGTGGCTTAACTAGTTATTAATTTCAACCAATACCTTGGCGTAGGTTAAACCAGAAACTTTTTGACTATCTTCTGGTGACAAAGTAATTTTGACTTCTACAACCCTGGCATCAACATCAGCAGCAGGATCTGTATTGAGGACATCTTTTTTACCAATCCTTCTACCAATTTCAGTGACAGTTCCTTGTAATTCGCCGCTAAAAGCACCATTATCGCTAGAGACAGTTACACTTTGACCGATACGAACTCTACCAATACCATCTTCAGGTACTTCTGCTATCACAGTCATTTGTTCAGTGTTACCCATCTCAGCAATACCTTCTGAGCTGATACCTTCCCCTGATTTGGTGTGAATTTTTAAAATTTCCCCAGATGAGGGTGCTTGCACGTAGCTTAATTTTAGTTCTGCTTCGGCTTTTCTGACATTAGCGATCGCATTACTAACTTGAGCTTGCGCCATCTGCACATCAGTCGGACTGACTTCCACCAGTCTTTTAAGTCTGGCTTTTTCTTCGTCAATTTGTCTTTGTAAAGTAGCAATGGTTTTCTCTCGTGTTACCCTCGCTTCTACTAACTGCTGTTGCAAACTGGATAAAGTTTTCACTTGATTAGCTCTAGCCTCAGCTACTTGCTGTCGTATAGTAGCTACTGCTTGACGCAGGGTAGCTTGGGTTTCAATTACCTGTTGATTAGCAGTAATCGCACTCAATCGCCTTCTATCTCGTTCTTGCTGAGAAATCGCACCTTGTCTGTATAAAAATTCGTAGCGTCCAGCGTCTACCTGAGCATTACGTTGCTCGGCTTTGATACGATTGAGTGTGGCTCTTAAACTATCTTGTTGCCCTCTGAGTTCCGCTTCTAAGCGATTCACAGTGGCTTGTTGAGCAACTTTTTCGGCACTTAATTGGGCAGCTATACGAGTAATCATTGCTTGCTGGGCTTCGCCTTCTCCCCGTAACTGCGCCTGTAAACGAGCAATAACGGCTGTTTGCGCTTGAATATCTCTAGGCGATCCTGCTCTTACTTGTGCCAAACTAGCACGGGCTTCTTGGAGTTTAGCTTTGGCTTCTTCCACAGCCGCTAGTTGAGTATCATGATTATCTAAAATGGCAATCACTTGACCTTTTCTGACTCGTTCTCCCTCTTTGACAAATAGCTGCTTAACTCGTGAAGCTGATTGTAATCCTCCCACTGGTGCGGAAAGTCTAATCACTTCTCCTTGTGGTTCTAAACGTCCCAAAGCACTAGTACTACTAGCAACTGGTTTGATGGGTACTGATGGGTTAAATTTGCTGATTTGCTCAAACTTCGCTGTAGCTAGTAAGCCAGCCGCAACTGCTACAGGTAGGGCTACAGCAAGACCCCACCAAATCTTAGGTTGTTCTAGCTCAAGTGGCTGCTCTCTTGAGCTTTGCTGCTCAGTCACCCTTGACATGGTTTTTTTGCCTGTTTATCTCAAATTGTGCTGATGAAAGTCAATTGGTAATTCGTAATTCGTAATTCGTAATACTCGCAAAGCGAGAAGCAAGCTACGTAATTCGTAATTAAGAATTTGCTACTTGATTTTGGTTTTGATGCTATACCTGAAAAATATTTAACTTCACAGCTTTTTAAATCAGTTATCAGTTATCAGTTATCAGGCTTGTTTGGGTTTACTGCTGACTGTTCACTGTTGACTGTTCACTGTTTAGTGTTCACTATTCAATGGCGATCGCCACGCCAATCAATAGTAGGCTATGAGGGTTAGATGCAAATTTATGATGTTAATTATCTATAGCCATCCTATTTCACTGGTTGGCATTGAGAAAATCGAAACCTCAACAGTTTTTCAGACATAAAGTTTCTTCTCTCTCATCCATGATTGAGGATAGTTATATCTTTTATTACGTAAGTTATCAGTTAGACAATCTGATTTTGCAGATAGATTTCAGTTTGCCAAACTTTTCCCAAATTTTCTGCAATCTATATGACTTTATTGGGCTTTTTTGGTGAGTTTCTGCCGCAATTATCATCAAAATACCATTTATGCCGCTAAATTTGGTGCTGTAGCGATCACTTTTGATTTTTACTCCAATGCTCAATCACTCATAACTAATTACTATTTTTGATTGCGGCTATTAGAGCTAAAACTTGCTGATTATACCACGTTAAATTACCAAATATACAGCCAGGAATAGCTAAAATTTTATTTTTTTTTAGGTATTATTGGGGATGACAAATGATATTTTATGCTATGGTTACACCTTCGTATAGATTTTTCTCAGTAATTAACGAGAATAAAGGGGTTATAAAGAACTTATAAAAATCATATTAATTCTGCTTATTATAGTGGTCAAACCGCAAATTAAGTTTTACAATCGAATCGTAATCAACTATACAGAACGAATTATAGTCTACCAAGTATATCAACCCCCTGATTGGCAAAGCAAGACCGTCAGGGGGTATTAATTTGAGTGGGGACTGGGTGGAGGGGGCAGGGTGCAGGGTGCAAGGGGGCAGGGTGCAGAGTGCAGGGGGCAGGGGGCAGGGGGAGACAAGGTAGACAAGGGAGAAATATTTACCCCAATGCCCAATGCCCAATGCCCAATGCCCAATGCCCAATGCCCAATGCCCAATACTACCGCCAACCTAAAAACTTTAAGCTGGGGACAATTAGGTAATAACTCACTCCTAACCAAAAACTGGTGAAGATGCCAACGGAACTAAAAAAGGCTATGGGTAATGAGAGTTCTGACCATAGGGGACGACTAGAAAATTGTAGGACGGTGGTGGGGAATCCGAAAATGAGTAATGTGGCTAAACCCATTGCTGCCCCAAAGCCTCCGAGGACAGCATAAACTATGTGATGACTACGAAAGCCTGTACTCAGTGCTAGAAGAAAAACGCCAATGGCTGTGGCTGCTACTAAACCTTCACCGCGATCGCTAGCTGATGTGATAACTTGCCATAATAACCAGCCTAAAATATAACTGACTGTTCCCATGAATGATATTGTTAAAAACCTTCGCCGTTGACCAAAACACCCGGAAGATGCGAGTCCCCAGGCTGTACCTAAGCCGGCGGCAGCAAATACTAGGAGTTCTGCACCAATGGTAGGTTGAGATTGAGTAGCTAATTCGGGTAACTGAGTAGAGATCAATTCGACTAAGCGATCGCCTAAACTGGTATGATATGCCAAGGTAAAACCAAAAATTGTGCCAACAGCCGCACCCAAGGCAGTAAGTACCATTGCCCAAATAGTCGCTACACAAGCCAAGAAAATCTGCACTATTGTTTTAACTATCCACAAACAGATTTTGCGAATAGTTTGACCAAAGTTACCTAAAGCTTGTTCACTCGCTTGCAGTAAGAGTTGAGATTGATGAGTAACTTGGGTTAAAACCCCTTGGAAATTTTTGGCAAGTGATGAAGTGGATGGTTGATTAATTTTAGTTAACCGTTTTTGGATCATAGCAGCATTAGTAGGGCGCGATCGCACATCCTCATTTACCATCTCGTCCAATAAATCTGCTAACTGAGAATTGACATTCACCCGATGCCGCCACTGCAAAACCCCCGTTTGCGGATCTTCCAAATCGGGGGGATATTTTCCTGTGAGCAATTCTATCATCGTCCGTCCCAAGGCATAAAAATCAACCTCTGGGCCGACATTGCCCCCTCTTACCTGTTCCGGTGGACTGTAACCCGATGAAAATAATCTCGTAGAACTAGATTCTTGGCGCAACTTCGCCATTTTGACGTGTTTTGCCCCACCAAAATCAATCAATACCAATTGTTCCCAACCAGTACCCCCTTGATTTGGTAATGCTGTGGAAACCGGAGTCCGCAACATTAAATTTGAGGGTTTAATATCCCGGTGAATGATTTGGCGTTTATGCAATTCCTCTAAAATTCTCAGTGCTTGAGTCAACCACTTAACAACAATCTCCTCTGGACACCCTTGGGGATAATTCTCTAAAATCTCTGCCAGAGTCGGCCCGTTGATTTTTTCCATCACCAAACAAGCTAACTGTCGCCGTTTGGGATTAGACAAATTAACTTGAAAATGCCCATCAGGTTCAACTTTCGGCACACCCGGATGGCGCAAACTTACCAAAACCGCCGCCTCTTGGGTAAATAATTCCAGTGCCTTGGGTGATTCTTCTACTAATACTTTTAGCACTTTTTCGCTTTGTGTCACTTCATCCCAGACTGTGTAAATTTGAGCAAATCCCCCTGCACCCAAGGGTTGAAGCGGCACATAACGATCTAACAGATGCAGCACCGCGCCACAGCTGTTACAAAACTTGTTACCCCAAGGTTGGGGATAGGGACGTTGACAGTCAGGATTTATGCAGTGAACCGCAGTCTTACTGATGTGGGACACAACCGCTACATTACAAAGACTGACTCGATTTTAGCGTTTATTTGGAAATAAAGGGCATTGGGCAATTCAATTCAAAATTCAAAATTCAAAATTCAAAATTGAAGAGTGTTACTCCCCCTGCTTCCCTGCTCCCCTGCCCCCTTGTCTACCTTGTCTACCTTGTCTACCTTGTCTCCCTGCCCCCTGCCCCCTCTGCTCCTCTGATGTTTAATTCCCAGCATCACGACTTGTAAATACAAACCGGAACTCTTTTATAAGCAGGTGTACCACTTTGTGGATCAATTATTGCTGTAAATAAGACATTAGCTTCAGGATAAAACATAAAAGCTACACCTTCACGAATTGCTCCACAAATAATTTCAATATTTTCTAATTTACCCTTATCGCCTTTAACTGTAACGCGTTGATGTTCCTGAAATCCTGCTTTTTTGATATCTACAGGATTCATCAAAATACAGTGTCGGTGGGGCATTCCTCGATACTTATCTTCACTACGATAAACTACAGTATTATGTTGACCATAACTGCGTCCTGTTCCTAAAATTACTACAATTCCTGGCTGATTTTCTCCAAGTCCAAAGGCTACTTTATTTGGTACAGATAATTGTGGTAAAGGTGTCACAAACATTTGCGCTTTACCATCGGATGTGAGAAACTTTGGTTGTTCTAAAATTCGCCCCTCAATGAGAAATTCTTGTTTGGTTTGGTCAATTGTGCCAATTTTTTTATATCCAGGAATGGTTTTAGCAATCAATTCTCTAATGTAAACTGTATCTTGGAGTTTGCGCCAATTTATTGGGGTTTCACTATGTAAACGATGAGCGATTTCTGTGATTAATTCTATTTCTGAAATTAAGTCAGCGTGCGGTGGTTGTAAATGACTTTTACCTTCATCGTTTAACCGGACAAAGTTATTACCTGATTCCGTTGTGGTTTTGTGAGGATTTTCAAAGCGATTAAATACAGGTAAGATTAAAGTTTGCTTTTTACCTAATCCGTGAAAATGCCCTAAATTTGGTTTGGTAGATATATAGAAAATGGTTTCTATTTGTGATAATGCTTGTTTTGCTTGTTGCAAATCTGGGTTAGCTGCATAGAGATTTCCACCTAAACATAATAGTGTATCTATCTTGCCTAATTCTGAGGCTGTGATTAAGTCACGGGTATGATAACCAGGAGTTTCATTGAGGGGTTTTCCTAATAGTTGAGATAGTGCTTGTTTAATTTCTTCCCGCAAATTAACAGTGACACCCATTGAACCAAATCCCTGGACGTTAGAATGTCCCCGAATGGGCATTGTACCAGCACCAATTTTACCCGCGTTACCTGTGATTAAGGCTGTATTAGCAATACTAAAAATATTATCTACACCGTTTGCTTGTTGAGTTATGCCCATTGCCCAAGCAAAAACTACACGGTCTGATGTACCAATTATATAAGCTGTGGCTGTAATTTCTTCTTGAGATATACCACAGGTGTTAGTTATATAATCCCAAGATATATTATTAGCGTAGTCTATAATGTTTTGCCAATCATTGGTATAGGATTTTAAATATTCGGTTTTAACTAAATTCTGTTCAATCAGGGATTTTTGCAAGCCTACAAACAAGGCGACATCACTACCAGGAATTGGTTGTAAATATAAAGAAGATATATCAGAACCACCTGTGAGTAAAGATTTAATAGGAAATGCCGGAGAGGCGAATTTAACTAAACCGATTTCAATTTGGGGATTAATAATAATCACTTTACCGCCCCTTTCCCGCAGTTTAATCAATTCATTCATTAGTCGGGGATGGTTGGCGGGTGCATTAGAGCCGATTAAAACAATACAATCACTGTGTTTTAAGTTTTCCAGGCTAACCATTGATGTACCTGAGCCGAAAACCTTTTTTAAACCCACAGTTGAAGGTGCATGACATAAATCTGAACAGTCTGCTAAATTATTACTACCGAGCGATCGCATGAATAATTGTAATAAATAAGCAGCCTCATTAGATGAGCGTCCAGAACTATAACTAGCAATCCGTGCTGGGGGTAAATTGAAAGCTTGTGTAGCGATATGATAAACTTCTTCCCAGCTAAGGCGTTGATAATGAGATGAACCTGATTTGAGTATGAGAGGATAAGTTAATCTACCCAAGCGATCGCACTCTTGAGAAGTCAGTTGTTGTAATTCACTAATGCTATATTCTGAGAAAAAATCTCGTTTAATTCCTGGTTGTAATTCTGCGGCGATCGCCTCTACACTTTTAGCACAGCGTTGTAAATATTCTCCCGCTTCATTAACAAATCCCCCTTGCTGTCCACCCGTACCCCAAGCACAAGATAAACAAGCACTTTTATGATTCAGAGTTTGCCATAATTTGAATCCCTGGGGTGAGAGAGTTTGTTCTACCCAATACTGAATTACAGGTAAACCACCCCCAGCCGGGGAGTTAGAATTGCTTGGAGATAAGTTATCCATAAGTTAGCTCAATCTCAACTCGCTTTACTAACTATAGTAATTGGGGACTGGGGACTGGGCATTGGGCATTGGGCATTGGGCATTGGGCATTGGGCATTGGGCATTGGCGATAAAAAAAATTATCCTTCTTGTCTCCCTTGTCTCCCTTGTCTCCCTTGTCTTCCCTGCCCCCTGCCCCCTGCTCCCTGCCCCCTGCCCCCTGCCCCCCGCTCCCTGCCCCCTGCCCCCTGCCCCCCTGCTTGCCATGAACATTCCCAGAATGGTAACGTCTACAAGTTGGCACAGAGTAGAAATAGTTCTCACACCATGAAGCGTAGACAAAAAGTAGCCTCACTGATTAGTCTGACCTTAATCTCTGGCTACCTCGTACCACATTCCGCTATTATTGCCGCCCCACCGAGAAATCCAGATAAAACGATTAATTGTGACATTTTAGTTGTAGGTGGTGGACTCTCTGGTGTAGCTACGGCTTATGAGGGTTTGTTAGCTGGAAAAAGGGTTTGCTTAACAGAAATTACTGACTGGTTGGGAGGGCAAATTTCTGCACAAGGGACATCTGCGTTAGATGAACGACCAACTCAACGTTCTCGCCAGTTCTATTCTCGTGGTTATCTAGAACTACGCAACCGCATTGAAAAAAAATACGGTCAACTTAACCCTGGAGATTGTTGGGTAAGTGATTCGTGTTTTCTGCCCCGTGATGCTCATAATATCACCGTGCAGATGCTCAAGGATGCGGAAAAACGGGGTAGAGGTAAGCTAGAATGGTTTCCCAACACAGTAATTAAAGAACTGGGAATTACTCGGCAGAATAATAGTACCACTGGACAGGTAATTAATAGTGCGATCGCCATCCAACATCAACCAGCCAAAGGCGCACCACCCCTAAACACCTTTCCCCTATCACAAACCATAGAAGACGCATACCGCTACAACAATTCATCTCGCTTCACTAAAACTATTATTCGCTTTGTCCCCAAGCAAACCAAAGGGAAAATTCCCTGGTATGTTGTAGACGCTAGCGAAACCGGAGAAATTATTGCTTTAGCTGATGTTCCCTACCGCTTAGGTATTGATGGGCGTTCTTTCCTCGAACCTTCATCATCCAGCACTAGCAATGATCCTTACTGCACTCAAGGCTTTACCTACACCTTTGCAATGGAGGCGACAAAAGACCCCCAACCGCAAAAAATGCCGCCTTTTTATCTGCAACACTCTCCCTACTTCAGTTATGAATTAGAGCGGTTAGCTAACTTTGATTTAGTATTTACCTATCGCCGCATTTGGAGTCCCAACAAAGGAAAACCCACCAGCTTTAGAGGTGTCAACTTTACTGCACCCACCCCAGGGGATATATCCATGCAAAACTGGACTTGGGGTAATGATTATCGTCCCGGCACTGCCAAAGATAACTTAGTCTACACTCGTCAGCAACTACAAGCTACAGGACAATTAAAACCAGGCGGTTGGATGGGTGGACTCAGAACACAAACCTTACGCAAAGGCGAAGAACACGCCCTATCTTACTATTATTGGTTAGTCGCTGGCACAACCGATTCCCAATTAGGTAAGGATGTGAAAAAACAACAAACCAATAACCGCTTTTTATCGGGTTTAAATTCCCCAATGGGGACAGTGCATGGTTTATCGAAATATCCTTATATGCGGGAAGGGCGGCGTATTATCGGCCGTCCTAGTTGGGGACAACCAGGAGGCTTCACGATTTGGGAAATTGATATTTCCCGCCGCAATTATAACGATGAATATTACCGCAAAACTCTGCCAGCAAATATGTATCGTCAACTAAAAGCAGCCTTGGCAGGTTTAGAAGCGACATCAGTAATTTCCGGTCAAATTAAGCCAGATCAAGTCATGCGGCGTACCCGCTCTACTATTTTCCCCGATGCTGTGGGTATTGGTCACTACGCCATTGATTTTCATCCCTGCATGACCAAAAGCCCACCAGAAGCACCCGGTAATACAGAACGCCCAGGAGAAAGACGCGGTGCAGGACAAGCTTATCCCTTCCAAATTGCTCTGAGGGCAATGATTCCCCAAAAAGTTGACAATTTAATTGTCGGTGGTAAAAGTATTGCTACTAGTCATATTGCTGCGGCTGCTTATCGGGTTCACTCCTTTGAATGGTCTGCTGGCGCGGCGGCTGGAACTGTCGCCGCTTTCGCCCTCAAAAATAACGTCGCACCTTATGAATTAGTGGATGATTTACCAAAGCCAGAACCGGAATTACAAGCCGTCAAACGTCTATTAGAGAAAAATGGTAATCCTACCGCGTTCCCTGATACTTCCATTTTTAATCAAAATTGGCAAGATTGGCGGTAGTTACGTAGGGAATAGGGAATGGGGAAAGTATTAAGACTGCACTACTTCCCTCAATATACAAGGTTGGGTCAAGCGCAGCGCAACCCAACATTAATCTCGGAAACTTAACATAGATATTGGTGTTGGGTTTCCTTACCCCAACCTACTGGACTAACACGCCTAAAATGTTGCATTAAATTTGGATGAAATTAAACGCAGATGTAGCTTGCTAATTTACAGTGAACCTTGGATTTAATTTTTCGAGTTCCCTGATTGGCTCTGCCTCCTCGAGCTTGCCTAAATGTATCAATCTGCAAGTGAAACGGTATGAGGTGTTAGTTTAGCTTGGTTGTAGGGAACTATATATAACAGTTGACGGTGAGGCAAGTCATAATCTTGGCTTGATTTCCTGATCATAATTAAATACATTAGTATATTTAGTAACTAAAGTTAGTTAAATGAGTTATCTTAATATTTATGGCTATAGTATTTTTTAGAACATGGGGTAAGCATCTCGAACTACTAGTTAAATAAGGAGTGAAGCGGGATGACGGTGAATTAACAACAGATTAAACTATGGATCATATAAATCGCTAGTTGCTGGGGCAACACTGAGATAAATTTCTACCCATGTAATCCTGTTATATTAAAAATTACCTATGTCAGCTCAACAGCGTAGTTTTGGGGAGACGGCTGATTTGATTATTGGTGTTCGTAATCAAGAAAATCAAAATTTACCAGTCAACACTTCTCCAGTTGGGTCTTTAGCTCGGCGGAAAGGCACTATTTCAACATTTCTCGCTCCCCTGACTCAAGATACTTTTAAACAAGTTGTCACAGAAGTTGAGCAGAAGTTACATATTGTACATCAAACCCTGTCTATGCTCGATTCTCAAGGGTTTGAGACAATTCTGCAAGAAATGTTACATTCAATTACCTTCAAAACAGGGGAATTGTTGGGAGCAGACCGGACAACTATATTTTTATTAGATGAAGAAAAACAAGAACTGTGGTCAATAGTTGCCGAAGGAGAAGGCGATCGCTCTTTGGAAATTCGTATCCCCGCCGATAAGGGAATCGCTGGGGAGGTGGCAACTTTTAAGCAAGTAATTAATATTCCCTTTGATTTTTATAACGATCCACGCTCTATATTTGCTCAAGAAAAAGAAAAAATCACGGGCTATCGCACCTACACAATGCTGTCCTTACCTCTGCTGAATGAACAAGGACAATTGGTAGCAGTGGTGCAGTTACTCAATAAATTAAAATCTAACTACAATCCTCATGCACCATTAGCAGAACGCATCGATACTATCGGCTTTACTAGAAATGATCAACAATTATTTCAGGAATTTGCCCCCTCTATTCGTCTGATATTAGAGTCATCACGCTCTTTTTACATCGCCACCCAAAAACAAAGAGCCGCAGCTGCGATGATGAAGGCGGTTAAGTCTTTGAGTCAAAGCAGTCTGGACTTGGAAGATACCCTCAAACGGGTAATGGATGAAGCTAAGGAACTGATGAACGCCGATCGCAGTACCCTATGGCTCATAGATAGCGATCGCCATGAACTATGGACTAAAATTACTCAAGATGATGGTTCAACTAAAGAGTTGCGAGTCCCCATAGGTAAGGGTTTTGCTGGTATGGTTGCAGCCTCTGGTCAAAAACTCAATATCCCTTTTGATTTATATGACCATCCCGACTCAGCCACAGCCAAACACATTGACCAACAAAATGGCTATCGTACTTGTAGTTTACTCTGTATGCCAGTATTTAACGCCGATCAGCAGTTAATTGGCGTAACTCAATTAGTCAATAAAAAGAAATCAGGGGATTTTCCCCCCTATAATCCCAATGATTGGCCGCAAGCACCGGAATGCTTTCAAGCTAGTTTTGACAGCAACGACGAAGAATTTATGGAGGCTTTTAATATTCAAGCCGGGGTAGCATTGCAAAATGCTCAGTTGTTTGCCAGAGTCAAGCAGCAAGAACAAATGCAACGGGATATTCTGCGGAGTCTTTCTAATGGTGTAATTTCTACAGATAAAGCCGGAGCAATTATTGCAGCTAATGACAGTGCTAAACGGTTGTTGGGATTAGCAGATGAAGAGCGTTTAGAAGGTAAATTAGTTAGTGAAGCGATCGCCATTAAAGAAGGTGATTTTAGTAAATGGTGTCAAGATGCTTTACACGGTCAAGACCTCAAAGGTCGTCAGCAATATTACCCTGACCGCACCTTATTAAGTATAGAGAAAGAAGCAGAACAACATAGTATTAATTTATCAATTAATACGATTGCCGATGCTAGCGACCCACAGCAAGTTTGTGGCGCACTGGTAGTTATGGAAGATATCAGTGATGAAAAGCGGCTCAAGAGTACCATGTATCGCTACATGACTCAAGAATTAGCAGAAGAACTTTTGAAGTTAGATGATGCTAAACTGGGAGGCGATCGCAAGGAAGTCTCAATTTTATTTTCCGATATTCGTGGCTACACCACTTTGACAGAAAATCTGGAAGCAGAAGAAGTGGTCAGTATGCTCAATGAATATTTTGAATCAATGGTGGAGGCTGTTTTTAAACACAAAGGCACTCTCGATAAATATATCGGGGATGCCATAATGGCTGTGTTTGGTTCGCCTCTCCCCCTAGAAGAACACGCTTGGATGGCGGTACAAACATCACTGGAGATGCGCCATCGTTTATATGAATTTAATCAACGTCGCTACGCCGCTAATAAACCCAAAATTAATATTGGGATTGGGATTAATTCTGATACCGTCATTAGTGGTAATATTGGCTCTAGTAAACGGATGGAATTTACTGCGATCGGTGATGGTGTTAACTTAGGTTCTCGCCTAGAAAGCGTCAGTAAGCAGTACGGTTGCGATATTATTCTCAGTGATAATACTTTTAAACCTTGCCAAAATCAGATTTGGGCGCGAGAACTAGACTACATTCGTGTCAAAGGCAGAACCGAGCCTGTAGCTATATATGAATTGGTAGGTTTACGCTCTGATCCTATTAATGATGAGAAGTTACAGGTCATAGAACATTATCATAAAGGTCGTGAATATTATCTTCAGCAGAAATTCACTCTCGCTAGAGCGGAATTTGCCAATGTTTTAGCCGCAGATAAACATGATAAAGCGGCAATGTTACATCTTTTACGTTGTCAACATTGGTTACAATCACCCCCAACCACTTCCCAATGGGATGACGGCGTTTGGACTTTCCAGGAGAAGTAAATATTGTGCATCTAGTTTGAAAAAAGGGTGTAAGGGTGTAAGGGTATAGGGGTGTAAGGGAAAGACTTTTTCATGTGTTCTGGTGTATGCAGTTGATGATGGTTACTTATACCGTTTCTTGATGTAGCTTGCCTGGCGTAGCCATAGATGCACTTTATTCTGTACTGTAGAGACGTTGCATGCAACGTCTCTACATCGTTTATTTGGCGCAACTTCATAGAGAATTGGTATTAGTTACAGCACTTTTGAAGTAAGTGACGTAGACCATGAATAATAAGTAACGAGTAAGAAATTTACTCATGACTTGTTACTTATTTGAATCAGTTGCTGTAACTTATAAATATCGAATCTGCTGTATATTTAGCATCATATTTGCTCTGGCAATGGTGCAGTATTGATAATACTACTAATTTGATGCAAACATAACCTGACAAAATAAGTTACCCAAGTTGTAATTCCCACTAACTTAAATGTGTCTTCTACAACAGTAGGGAGTCCTTCCCATATCGCGTCAGCAATTATAGATAGTCCTAAAGATAGGATTGCAGCTAAGAGAATCACAAATTCTGTTTTCTGAAAAATTTTTCTAAACCTGATAAAAAATAAGGAGAACACTATCATATATGCTGCATATACTATACGCTCACTAATATATAGATATTTGGGAAATACAAATTCATGCAGTAAAAACAAATCATCGACTAATAATAAAGTCGTGAGTAAGCCGGAATATAACAAAAAATTGGCATATTCTTGAGCTTGATGAGCTTTTTTGAGAAGCCCATAGGTAAATAAACAAATTGCTGCACATAGACACCAAAATAATATACCAATACTAGAAAATAGACCTATATAGGGTGGTATTTTAGCTACAGCCGATTGATCCATTGTCAAATGAGCTAAGTTTAAATTGCTTGTCAAATAAACAACTATGAAAACTGAAGATAAGGGAATAATTGTTGCTAAGGCGACTAACACAGAAATTTTTATTTGATGGGTGTATCTAGCTTTTTTAGTAATTAATTTGTGCATGATAGTCTCAGTTTCGATGTAGTTACATAGCCTTGCTTCTCTGTTGGAAAATTATTGATATAGGATAAATTTGGTACAACAAATGATTGAATGATGGGTATAAATTTGCTCCATCAATCTGAATGTTAACCATGTCTATCAAAGCTTGTTAAAGGAAGAAAAACGTGTGTTTGTTGGGCTGTAATGCTTAGTTCACTAGAACCGGATAACTGAAGTTATTGATTTGCAAGGCTCTAAAGTTAAGACAAGGTTAACTAAATTTTGCGTACAAGCACTCATAGTCTCATATCAAAAATTAATATGCAACATTCTAGAGGCTTTATTTGATTAAAATTTTGATGAAGCACTTCCCAAAACTTGCGGTGCGTTACTAACACACCCTACTGGCTGGTTGTGATCAATTTGGAGGGAATTTTGATTACATACCATAAAAGAAAGGAAAATAGTTACTTCTATGGTTATAAAAATGTAATCTACCAAAACCAAGAAATTGACTGTGAGTTTTTTCGCCTTGGGGAAAGGCTGTAACTCCAAATAAATAAACACCGGCAGATGTGGGATTTTGCCAAGGTTTTAATCCGATGGTAATAGTTTTACCGGGGGATACTGGCGGATCAAATGTTAAAGATACTGTTCGAGTTTTGCGATCGCTAGTTACCTCTTGCAATCCAATTCTCTCACCTCTGCGTGAGCGTGTACCTGTAAAGGCAATAGTGTTTTTCAAGTCAAAACGAATATGATCTACGCCTTCACGCTGATGAATCGTAACCTTTTGTAACGGTTCGCCGGCATTTTCTGGCAAACTGACGGTGAAATAGTAGGTTGCCCCCCAGACGTAGACTTGATTATATGTAGTTGTCGCTGCCACTAAACGAGGCGGTTGAGCAAAATAGACAGTCCCATCTTGCAACTGAATTGCTTGACTGTGACCAGATATTAAAGCTGTAGTGGCGATCGCTGTACTTAATACAACTGCAAGGCGCATGACTTAATTGATATAACCAACTAGATCCTAATTATACTGGCGATATTCACGGCAAATTCTCTAGAAAAGTTAATATTTATTATTAATACATTGCAGGAATAACTATTATTACTTAAAGATGAAATTTTTTGTTAAAGTTGATTTATAGGTGTTGTCTAAAGTACTGCCAAAGTTAGAAACTAAAGATACAACACAGGGAATTATGCTTATGAATACTATTTCTAAAATGGAATTGAGACGGTCAAGTTGGCAAACGGCTGTCTTGTTTGTTCTGGGGTTTTGGCTGACTGCTAGCCTCACATTAGATTGGGTAATTATGCCTAGTTTATATTTTTCTGGCATGATGAACCAAGATGGTTTTACTACCGTCGGCTATGTAATTTTCTGGGTGTTTAATCGCCTGGAATTGTTATTTGCGGCGGGAGTTTTGACTGGTGTACTAGCCTGGAGAAAAACTTATGATCAGTGGAATACTAAGTGTCTACTTTTCGCAGTTATACTGTTGGCGATCGCCCTTTTAAACACCTATCTATTAACTCCGCAAATGTCTGCCCTTGGTGTTCATCTGAATTTATTTAACACAGTATCTACAATTCCTGCACAGATGAATCTGCTTCACGGTAGTTATTTCTGTCTAGAAGTTATCAAGTTAGTAGTCGGTGGCACACTGTTTATCCGTTGCTGGCAGCAGTCATAGGGTACACCATCAGTAATGAGTAATGAGTAATGAGTAATGAGTAAGAAATTTACTCATTACTCTTTTACTTTATAAACATCGAATCTCCTGTATAAGCCTGAAAACTGATAACTGATGACTGTTTCAATATTCCGGTTGAGAGTTCATTGCTGGCGGAATTTGATTATCAGTTGGTATTTGAGAGTTAGTATTTGTTTGCTGATTATTACCTGTCGAACCAACTCTAAATTTAGGCATCTTATATATTTTCGCTAAAGCTTCAATCAGCGAAAAATCATAGACACTTAAAGCTTTATCATCGTAGCAATTGGGAGCATCAGGAGATTCTATCATACTGCCAGGAACAAGACTTGTGAGAGCTTCTGGCACATTGGTGATATTTTCTGTATATCGCATTTGTTCAGTTGTGATGAATGCAAAACATAAAGCTCTCACACGCAGAGGATCATTTTCGGCGATTTTCAGGTAGTTTAATTCATCTAAATTTGATTTAAAAAGACCAGCTACAGCTTCAGTCCAATATCGCTGACGATATTCTTCATCCTGTACGGCTCTATTGTCTTTTGGAGATACCAATAAATCTTTAACAGTGGCAATAATTGCTCCATTTGTGCGAGCTAATTGTGTCAAATTCAATAAACTCTTGTTGACTTGTTCGGGAGTTTGTTGATTTTTAGCTAACAATTTGGTGATTTTTAGCCAGGCACGCTGGTTAAACAAATGAGCTTGTCTGAGGTTTTCATCAGTGAGTAAAGGTTGATTTCTGGATTCAGGTGGATTTTTCAGGAAGAAATCAACCATACTCAGACGAGCATAGAGAGTCATGCCTTCGATGTTGTCAAGGGTTGCTGCTTTTTTGAAATATTCTTTAGCTTTGACTAAGTCTCCTAGATGTTCAGAAGACACTCCTAAACCAATTTCTACTTGTGCTTTGTCTTCATCACTACTGATAAATTTCTTGGCTTGAAGAAAACTATCTTGAGCTTTGAGCCATTGAGTATTTTGTAAATGTCCTTGTCCTTGAGCAATATAAATTTTTCCCCATACTGGTAATGATGCAGCCACAGAACCAGTAATAGCCGTCATCCCAGCTGCTATCGCTAAAGCTGTGGGTGCTTGTTTGGTGGGAGGTAACTGCAAGTTAGTAAATAGTTTTTCCAGGGTTTTTCTACCACCACTAGTTAAAGCGGCTGCACCACCTGCACCTAAACCAATAACTTGTAATACCGCCGCCATATTTTGTGATAAGTCGGCTTGTTGTACTTCTTGTCCTTCAACTTTCTGGAAAAATACTTGACTACTATAAGCTGTAAACGCTGCACCAATACCTAGACAAACGACAGCCAAAGTATTAAATAACCAGTCTCGACGTGTACCTGGTTCTTCTTCCGAACCAACAATTGCGGGTTTGAGTTCCCACCACCAGCGATTTTGACGTTTTAAGCTATCTTTCCACTGTCTAATTTGGTTGTCTTTGTTTAAATCCAGTCGATATTGCTTTAATTTGTTGTCTAAGCCAATCAGTTGTCTTGCTAGTTGCTCTGGAACGGGTTTATTGCGATAAGCTTGTTCTAGTGCTTCCTCTACGCCATCACGAGCTAACAGAGCTTCTAAAAGTTGATCTGAGGAAGGAGGGGTGTGATTTTCAACTATATTAATTGTCTTTTCGTAACGAGCGATCGCTTCATTCGGTAAAGGAACAGAACGAGTAAAAGACCACCACCAATTCATTTCCGGTGGTTTGAGGTTGTTTTTCCATTCATCAACGATATCATTGTTAGCGAAAGATTGAGATTGTGCTTTTAACCGCTTGTCTAATTCAATAATTTTGGCAGTCAGATGACGCGGTGGTTGTTGTTGCTTATTCCAAGCTTTCTCTACGGCATCACGCGCTAACAACACCTCTAATAATTCTTCTGAAGTCGCCTTTGGTGGAGATTCCATCACCTGCAAAGCTGCTTCATAACGCTGGATAGCTTGCGCTGGTAAAGGTTCAGTATCGCTGAGTTCCCACCACCAAGTATTAGGTGTAGTTTTACTTAAACTCTTTTTCCAATATTCCAACTTACCATCTTTATTGATCACATCCGCGAGCGATCGCAGATGTTCATCCAAGTTGATGACAATTTTAGCGATATGTTCCGGTAAAGGCTGATTATCACGAGCAATTTCGATCGCATCCCTGGCCAACAATACTTCTAAAACTTGTTCTTGAGTGGGATGGGGAAGTGCTGATGACAATGCCAAGATAGCTTGTTGATAACGTTTTGCTACCTGGGTGGGTGACATTGCTAACGGGTATTTCAAATGCCACCACCACATATTCGGGGGAGCATTTAAACTATCTTTCCACTGTGCTAGTTCGTCATCTTCACTGAGGACTTTGGCTTGTGCTTTGACTCGCTCATCTAAACTTAATAATCTTGCATAAGTTGTACCATTGGGGTTTTGATCCATTTGCTTTTTTTTCTCTACCCCATCACGCGCTGCCAACACAGCTACTTTTTGGTTAAAGCTTGGTTGTAAACGTTCTTCTTCTAATGCAATTATAGCCTCTTCATAAACATCAAGTGCTATGTCTAATTGCGATTTTGGTGATGCAGTTGAAGATGTTGAAGGTTGTCCGTTTGCCTGAACCATTATTTATTTATTCCTTGACTAATTGACAATGATACGAATGATTTTCTGTTGGTTTATATACTTTCCTTTTTGAGAATCTAGATAGTATTTAACCAATACCTACTAAACCTCTCGCACGAATAATTGAACACTACGAATACATAAATTCAAGAGTGATCTTTCTGCGTTCTTCTTTGCGTCTACTCTTCGAGAACGGCTTCGCCGAATGCGCCTACCATACGGGTTCTGCGAAGCAGTATGCGTGAGCTTTTAAAAGTATTGTTAGCAACACCAAAGTATTTATGCAAGAAGTCTAATTTTGAATTTTGAATTTTGAATTGATTCATGTAGGGGAAACAAAAAGCGGGAGGAAAATCCACACCGCATTTTACCTCCCCTACTTAAGATTTACTTTATAAATAGTAGAGAAGATGATTTAGCAGCCTTGTCCCATTAAAGTACTCCAAGTATTGGGGCCGACAATCCCATCAGCTACAAGACCATTTGATACTTGAAAATTTCTGACAGCATTTTCAGTCATAGGGCCAAATGCACCATCAGCACTAACAGAATAACCTAATGCTTGCAATGTTTGCTGTACCATATATACTGCTTGACCTTCGCAGTAGTTTTGCAATGGATAACCTGGATAAGACATTTTATCTCCTATCTTAACATTGTGATGTTCTACTAAACATTGATGATTAATATTCATATCTACATCCCTTAATTAGAGAATTGTAGATATGAAATTAATCATATTTTTTGACTAATTGCCATTTCCAAATAACCCGATCAAATGTTATCTAATTCAGCCTATAATCATTTGATATTGTGAAGTAATTTGGATATCGATTTCGCACAAATTAAGTATATTTTTGTTTGACAAAGAGCGAATGTCATCAGTGAAATTACTCAAGAAATTTGATGACTTTACATGGTTTTGCAGATATATTTCCTAATTAACTTCCGCAATTAGTTACTCTAACTCAATCCTAGTCTTTTTGTATTAGTTAAAATAGTTTATTTTTTCTACTTATATGTTAAGTAAAGCACCCTAAATAACGAGGTTTTTCAATTCATTATTCCCTAGCTTCTAACCTCTGTTCATCATTGCTTTCATCTGGAAAGAGCAAACTTGGTATTTGAATTACGAATGGTAATTCCGCACCTATTAGACCCCTTTGAATACGTTCCGAGGTTTCGCTAAAAAGGATAAATAGAGGATATATACTATTAGCCCCCTCGCTAAAAATGTGGCTGTGGCGATGGGGCATTAACCATTCATAATCTTGATCTAAAAACACTTGAGACTCTCGCCAACGCCCTAACAAATCAGAAAAATCTTCATCAGGACGATGGATAAAAAGTAAAATTTCTGCGCCAGTTTTCACCTTCCACTCAGGATCACACATCACAATTGCTACATCACAGGGTAGACGAATCGCCTGTGTGGTTGGAGTGGTGATATTACGTAGCCGAACAATTGGCAGAGGGATAGTAATTAAACTCTCATGTGGGCGGCGCAGACTGGGGAGCATTTCTAAGTAGGGACGGTATTGCTTGAGTAATGCGATCGCTCCTTGATGATTGCTATACTCTGCCAAGCTAGCTTCATAGTTAGATTTCTGCACAGGCATAATCAATTCAAAATTTAAAATTCAAGATTCACATTTCATCTAGCCCAATTTTTCAAATACCTTAAATAAAGGTAAATACATTGCCAGCAAAATTGTCCCCACCATACCCCCTAACACCAAAATCATAATTGGTTCTAAAACGCTAGTTAATGCTTTTACTGCTTGCTCAACTTCATCTTCATAGAAATCAGCAATTTTCATCAACATCCCATCTAATTCCCCCGTTTCTTCACCTATACTAATCATTTGAATTGCCATTGCTGGAAAAACTTTCTCTTTTTGTAGCGCAATACTAATCATGCCCCCTTGTTGAATTTCTGCTCGTGCCTCATCAATAGCATTAGCAACAACCTGATTTCCTGATGTGTCACGGACAATTTCTAGAGAGGTGAGAATAGGTACACCAGAACGAGTTAAAGAACCAAAAGTACGGCTAAAACGAGCCACTGAAGACTTTTGAATTAAGTCACCAAACAAAGGCATTTTTAAAGAAAGCCGATCAATAGTTTCTTTCCCCACACGGGTTTTGTAATACTGTGAATAAGCAAATTTGAAGCCTACAAATCCTGCAACAATTACTAATGACCAAAAACTTCTCAAAATTTGGCTGCAAGTCATTAAAAATGCTGTCAGTGGAGGTAATTCTGTTCCCAATTCTACGAAAATTTTGGCAAAAATAGGAATAAGAAAAACCGTCATCCCCACAAAAATACCAGTAGCCAAAATTCCCACCACGACGGGATAAGCTAAAGCTGATTTAATTTGGTTCTGTAATCTTGCCATATCTTCTAACAATTTTGCTAGCCGATTTAGCACTTCATCGAGAACACCACCAACCTCTCCCGCCTGAATCATACTGACGTATAACCCATCAAAACAATCAGGATGCTTACGCATAGCATCTGACAAATTCACACCGCTTTGCACATCATTACTAATATCAATTAAAGCCTGCTTCATTTTAGCATTCGTACACTGATCACCTAATACACCTAGTCCTCGCACAATTGCTACACCAGCATTCACCAAAGTGGCAAGTTGTCGAGAAAAAACAGCTTTTTCTTTAACAGTCACCTTCACAAGAGAATTTTGGAATTTTTGGAAGTCAAAACTTGCGGCTGACTGCTTCAAATCTTGAACTACAAAACCTTTATCTCTCAAATTAGTACGAGCGTCTGCCAAGGATTCAGCAACAACTTTCTCGCTTCTAGTGTTTCCCTGAGAATCCCGAACACGGGCAACAAATGTTGGCATATATCCATTCAATAATCAAAATTTAAAATTCAAAATCAAGTCAATAATCAATACTTATTAAAATTGACTATTGACTGTTAATTACTCAGATTAATGAGCTTTGACTGCACCTGGTTTACCCGTTCCTGGTGGTGGTGCAGACGCACCAATTAGACGTTGAATTTCATCTGGTTTAGAAGTCTTGGACATTGCGGCTTCAAAAGAGATAATTCCGGCTTTGTAATAATCTCCTAAGACTTTCTCTAAAGTTTGCATTCCTAATTTACCGCCAGTCTGAATAGCTGAATAAACTTGTGATGTTTTACCCTCACGAATTAAGTTAGAAATAGCAGGAGTAACAATCATAATTTCTTGTGCCATAATCCGACCATATTCACCTGGTTTGGGGTTTTTCTTCGGCACTAAGGTTTGACTAAATACTGCTACTAAAGAGTTAGATAATTGCACCCTGACTTGGGTTTGTTTTTCGTGGGGGAAAACGTCGATAATCCGGTCAACAGTCTGAGATGCTGAACTAGTGTGTAGTGTACCAAAGACCAAGTGACCTGTTTCTGCTGCGGAAATCGCCAAAGAAATTGTTTCTAAATCCCGCATTTCACCCACGAGAATAATATCTGGATCTTCCCGTAAAGCTGCTTTTAACGCATTAGCAAAACTCTTTGTATCTTCTCCCAATTGTCGTTGGTGAACTAGACTTTTAATTGGTTCGTAAACAAATTCAATCGGGTCTTCTACTGTCAGAATATGCTCTGCTTTAGTGCGGTTAATCAAATCAATCATTGCTGCTAGAGTCGTTGTCTTACCAGAACCGGTAGGGCCTGTCACCAGAATCAATCCTCTGGGTTTATCACACATTTCTCTGACAACATCCGGCAGACCTAATTTTTCAAAATTAGGAATTTTAGAACTCAAAGCCCTTAAACAAGCAGCATAAGCACCACGCTCTTTATAAACATTCACCCGAAAACGAGCTAAACCTTTAACACCATAAGAACAGTCCAACTCCCAGGTTTGTTCTAGGGTTTTACGCTGGGTATTATTGAGCATACTAAAAATCAGTCTTTGGCACTGCTCTGAAGTCAATACATGATCACCAATCGGTGTGAGCTTGCCACTGATCCGAAAATAAGGCGGTAAACCGGCGGATAAGTGCAAATCTGAACCACCCATTTCAATCATCTGCTCCATCAAGTCTTCAATCATCATTTCCATAGGATTGCTGCACTCCAATTCAAAACAAGGGTATAGGGGTATAGGGGTGTAGGGGTATAGGGAAAAATTTTTCTCTGTTTCCGCTCTTCCCTACCTAATCTTCAAACCGGGATGTCATACAGTATGGACAATCTAGCCATTCTGGTTGTAGGACAGCATTGCAAGTCCGACAGGTAAGTCCACTCTTACGCTTGGCTTTTAATTCAGCTTCTAAACCTGTGTCTGTGAATGTTACCCGTTCTACTTCTTCTAAAGTGGTAGAACCTTGACGCACTAGGTCTAAGCTATAAGCCAGCAAGGTTTTCATCCCTTCTTCAACGGCTACTTCCTTAATGCGTTCTGTGGGTGCTTCTTCGTTGATTAACGTTTGTAGCTGCTCAGTTACTCGCATGACTTCATAGACACCACAGCGTCCTTTGTAGCCGACACCGTTACAGCTGGGACAGAGATTATTTTTAGCTTTAGCTTCTGCGATCGCTTCTAGTGATAAAGTATTAGCTTTATAGAAGGTAACGTTGACTTCTTGGGAAGCAGACATCCCATAACGTGCTAATTCTTCCGGTGTGGGAGTATAGGGAATGCGACAATCAGAACAAACACGCCGTACTAAACGTTGTGCCAATACCCCAATTAAAGAACTCGACACCATGAAAGGCTCAATGCCCATTTCTCCCAAACGCGCGATCGCCCCAGGAGCATCGTTTGTGTGTAAAGTAGTTAATACTAAGTGACCAGTTAAAGCAGCTTCAATCGCAGTTTTGGCGGTTTCTTTATCCCGTGTTTCCCCCACTAGTAACACATCCGGGTCTTGTCGCAAAAATGCCCGTAATGCTGTAGCAAAATCTAATCCTTTCTCCCGAATTACCTGTACTTGGGTAATCCCTGGCAAACTGTACTCAATTGGGTCTTCTACCGTACTGATATTAATACCGGGAGAGTTCTTTTCTGCCAAAGCTGAATACAGTGAAGTTGTTTTACCAGAACCAGTAGGCCCTGTGACCAAAATCAACCCAAAAGGCTTGCTGACCATATCTTGAACAATCTGCAAGGTTTCTGGGTCGGTAATTAACTTATTCAATCCCAGTTGGGTAGAAGAGTTATCCAAAATCCGCAGACACACCTTCTCACCGTAGCGACTGGGCAAAGTATTCACCCGAAAGTCAACTTTCCGTCCCTCAAACATCCGTCTAATCCGTCCGTCTTGAGGTAAGCGTCTCTCAGCAATATCTAAGTTAGAGATAATTTTAAATCGGGCTGTCACCGCAGGGATGATTTTTTTCGGTAGGGGGTCAAAAGCCTCCCGTAACACCCCATCCTTACGGAAACGAATCCGCAAATTTTCTTCTTGCGGTTCAATATGGATATCAGAAACCTTCTCATGCAGAGCTTTCGCCAGGATTCTATTCACCAAGTTAATCACTGGTGCATCCTCTGCACCCTTCATCGCCGCCCCTAAATCTGCTTCCATCTCTTCAGGAGCATCTTCAAGGTCGAGATTGGTCAGATTTTCTAAATCTTGATTAATATCTGTAAACTTTTCTTGTTCTATATGCTTTTGCCGCACAGCCAAGTCATCCAGATATTGGTTGATTAGCTGTTGGTAGTCATCCTGGGTAATCACCATCCGCTTTAATGCCAAACCTTGCGGGCGCAAGATCCGATTCAGGTCATCCGACGCTTCTAAATTGTCGGGATCGACCATCGCCACTAAAATACAAGGTGGATTTTGTTGATCATTTTTTAATAGTGGCACTAAACGATGGCGGCGACAGATATCAACCGGGATGAGGGTTTCTATGAGTTCCCCCACCATCGTATTACCGATGTTGTTGACTTCTGGATCAAGAAATTCAACACCGTATAGTATTTTGAGTTCAAATAATTGCTGTTTCTTATATTGTCTGACAAACTCAGGTGATAGTTGTCGTCCGGTAATTGACTCTAGCACTTCCGTCAAGGGTCTACCAGACTTGCGACATTCAATCAGTGCTTGCCTCATTTGGTCAGTATTCACATAGCCAGCTTGCACCAGCTTGTTACCAAAAGGCGAAAACTCTGTTCTTGTAGTGAGAGCGGTACTGCGCCGTTGCGGAGATGATTGAGTCATAAGTGAACAATGAGTGGGGAAAACCTCTGTTTAGAGTATTCCCAACCTCAGCAGCAGAATTTTCATGCAGACTCATTAAAACTTTAAACTGTTTTAGGGCATGGGGCAGGGGGCAGGGGCAGGGGGCAGGGGGCAGGGGCAGGGGGCAGGGGGCAGGGGCAGGGGGCAGGGGGCAGGGGGAGTGTGGGAAGTGTGGGGAGTGTGGGGAGTGTGGGGAGCAGAGGAGAATAGCTATTGACATTCCTCTGACTAATTCGGTTTCTCGCACCTAGAAGGTCTGTTCACCATTTGTCAAAATAAGATGGCGGTGAAACCATTTCCAGAGGAATTGCGGTTACAAATCAGCCTGGGTATGCAGCCATTAATTACAGTGTTTGTTTGTTGTGGCAAAATACTGCCGTAAATCACACCTGGGATGAGTAGACTTAGATAATGATGGATGACAATAAACAAATAAACAATACAAGCCAGCCATTGGGTGAATCAACAGAGGTAAATCAAGCAATGATGAGCGACTCCCAAGCCCCAACCAATTCTCACGAATCTGGCAGCGAGGTTACTGAGCAAGTGGCAGCCCCAAATAACGTAGAGGGAGACACTGTACTCACACAAGAAAATAACGTCGCTGCACCAGAGACTACTGAAGTCCAAACAGCAGCTTTGGCAGAACTGACTCAACAAATTGAGTTACTCAAAGCTCAATTAGAAGAACGCAGTACCCAATATATGCGGATTGCCGCAGATTTTGAGAATTACCGCAAACGCACACAAAAAGAAAAAGAAGAACTAGACATACAGGCAAAGCGCAACACAATTATGGAATTGCTGCCTGTAGTTGATAATTTTGAACGGGCAAGAGCGCACCTCAAGCCACAAACTGAAGGTGAGATGACAATTCACAAAAGTTATCAGGGAGTTTATAAACAACTCGTTGATTCCCTGAAGCGATTGGGTGTCTCGCCCATGCGGCCTGAAGGACAAGAATTTGATCCTAACCTTCACGAAGCAGTAATGCGCGAACCTACGGATGAACATCCTGAAGGAACAGTGTTAGAAGAGTTAGTACGCGGATATTACTTGGGCGATCGCGTGCTACGCCATTCTATGGTTAAGGTGGCTGCTCCTAAAGAAGATGCACCACCTGCACAAGAAAGTCAGTCGAGTCCAGCCGACAGTTAAGAAAATGCAGGGGTTTAAATCCCCGGCTTTTATCAAGCCGCAAGTCTTGTGGCGGGGTCTAAATCCCTGTTGCAACACGTAATTGCTAATTACGAATTACGAATTGCGAATTGGTTTAACCTGTCCATAGCTCGTCTCGCAGAACACATAGTGCCTAGGTCATAGTAGAGGCGAGCATCGTTAAAGATTGGGTATTGGCGACTGGTAACTGGAGACTCAGAAATGACAAGGTCAAAGGTCAAAGGTAAAAGCAAAAATCTTTTACTTTTCTCCTTTTTCCTTTTTTGTGTCTCTGGTTGCAAAGGAGTCCGTGTAACATTCCGGCAACAGCAGTCAGTAAAAATACTTTAATATGGGAAAAGTTATTGGGATCGACTTAGGCACTACAAACAGTTGTGTTGCGGTTTTAGAAGGTGGTCAACCAATTGTGATCACTAACTCTGAAGGCGGACGCACTACACCAAGTATTGTAGGGTTTGGCAAAAGTGGCGATCGCTTGGTTGGTCAACTAGCCAAACGTCAAGCTGTAACTAATGCTGAAAATACAGTTTTTAGTATTAAAAGATTTATCGGTCGTCGTTGGGATGATACAGAAACAGAGCGCGATCGCGTACCTTATCAATGTATAAAAGGTAGAGACGATACCGTTGATGTGCAAATTCGGGAGCGCAACTACACCCCTCAAGAAATATCTGCCATGATCTTGCAAAAGCTTAAACAAGATGCAGAAAATTTCTTGGGTGAAGCTGTAACGCAAGCAGTAATTACCGTACCAGCATATTTTACTGATGCCCAACGACAAGCCACTAAAGATGCTGGCACAATTGCCGGGCTAGAAGTACTGCGAATTATTAATGAACCTACGGCGGCAGCTTTAGCATTTGGCTTAGACAAGCAAGACCAAGAGCAGCTAATTTTGGTCTTTGACTTGGGCGGCGGCACATTCGATGTATCGATCTTGCAACTAGGAGATGGGGTTTTTGAAGTTAAAGCCACTGGTGGTAATAACCAATTAGGGGGCGATGACTTTGACGGCTGTGTTGTCAATTGGATGATTGAACGCTTCCAGCAACAAGAAAACATCGACCTTGCCCAAGATAAAATGGCACTGCAACGCCTGCGAGAAGCGGCAGAGAAAGCCAAAATTGAACTCTCTAGTATGGTCAATACTTCCATTAATCTGCCCTTTATCACGGCTGATGAAACTGGGCCAAAGCACCTAGAAATGGAACTGAGTCGCTCTAAATTTGAAGAATTGGTCGGGCATTTAATTGAAGCTACCATCGAACCAATGATCCAAGCCCTCAAAGATGCAGACCTGAAAGCACAAGATATTAACAGAATTATTTTAGTAGGTGGTTCTACCCGCATTCCTGCCGTCCAAAACGCACTCATGAAGTTTTTCAACGGCAAAACACCAGATCGTTCTATCAACCCCGATGAAGCTGTGGGTTTAGGTGCAGCAATTCAAGCTGGTGTTTTAGGTGGGGAAGTAGATAATCTTTTACTCTTAGATGTCACACCCCTATCCTTGGGAATTGAAACTTTGGGAGAAGTATTCACCAAAATCATCGAACGCAACACCACAGTCCCTACTAGTAAGTCACAAATTTTTTCTACGGCTGTTGATGGACAAACTTCAGTAGAAATTCACGTCCTCCAAGGTGAACGGGCAATGGCACGAGATAACAAGAGTCTCGGCAAGTTTCTGTTAGCAGGGATTCCTCCCGCTCCCCGTGGTGTACCGCAAATCGAAGTATCCTTTGAAATTGATGTTAATGGTATTCTCAAAGTTTCTGCTCAAGATAAAGGCACAGGTAGAGAACAAAGTATTCGGATTACTAACACAGGTGGCTTAAATAGCAATGAAGTAGAACGGATGCGTCAAGAAGCAGAAATGTTTGCTGAAGAAGATAGAAGACGCAAAGAACTAGTTGACCTCAAAAATCAAGCAGATAATCTCTTATCTAGCTATGAATCAACTCTCAAAGAGAATGGCCAATTGATTGGTGAGCAGATGAAAGCTTTAGCCAACGAAAAAGTCGCCCTGCTCCAAAGTATCATGACAAATCCTGCCATTTCCCTAAAAGAATTTCAACAGTGTCTAGAAGATTTCCAACAAACTCTCTTTGCTATCGGTGCAAATGTCTACGAACGAGCCAGTGGCCAAAGTGATGGTGAGGATCAAATAGACATAGAAGCAATTGCTGATGGTTCATTATCCTCAGATGTAGAACATTCCGTGAATGGCACTCTCATTCCCCAATTTAATTTTGATTTTGATGAGGAAAGCACAGCACAGGCTGATTATGAAGCTATAGATTAGGAATGGGCATAGGGCATGGGGCATGGGGCATGGGGCAGAAAAAATTCTTTAATTTTGAATTTTGAATTTTGAATTAGCTTGCTTCCCCTGCTTCCCCATAAATATCTCGCAAGGGGGGTTTTCCACACCTAATGGTGCGGCTAGCCCCTCTAGTTCATGGGCAGGCTTTTACCGTGGTACGTAGCACAATTGTAAAAGAGACAGCAGATTCTTCAGTGACTAATCTTAGCTGTGTTTTTGATCTTGCTAAATTTGGTAGCTTTTTCGTTTGTTGCGAAAAAAGCACCTATGCCTTGCAACTTGCTGGTGATTTTTGTAAAGGGTAAAAGGTAAAATCAATTATTAAAATAAGTTAACGTCTACCTTCTGCCTAGCTGATAGCCAGCCACCCTAGTGGTGTTTGCTGCTTTGTTATCTATAATCGTCCTCACTTTTACCTTTGCTATATGGCCCGCGACTACTATGAAATTCTCGGCGTTTCTCGTGACGCTGACAAAGAAGAACTCAAACAAGCTTACCGTCGTCTAGCCCGGAAGTATCACCCAGACGTGAACAAAGAACCGGGAGCAGAGGAGCGGTTTAAGGAAATTAACCGTGCTTACGAAGTCCTATCTGAGCCAGAAACTCGCGCGCGTTACGATCGCTTTGGGCCAGAGGGTGTTTCCGGTGCTGGTGTTGGTTTCCAAGATATGGGCGATATGGGCGGTTTTGCCGATATCTTTGAAAGCATTTTTAGTGGCTTTGCCGGTGGTATGGGTGGCCCTACCCAAAGACGGCGTAGCGGGCCGGCGCGGGGAGATGATTTACGACTAGATTTAAAGTTAGATTTTCGGGAAGCTGTGTTTGGTGGTGAGAAGGAAATCCGCATCTCTCACCTAGAAACTTGTGAAACCTGTGGCGGTTCGGGTGCTAAACCAGGAACTCGTCCCCGCACTTGTTCAACTTGTAGCGGTTCTGGTCAAGTACGCCGTGTCACTAGAACACCCTTTGGCAGTTTTACTCAAGTCTCAACTTGTCCTACTTGTAATGGTACAGGTATGGTAATCGAAGACAAGTGTGATACTTGTGATGGTAAGGGTACAAATCAAATTACTAAGAAACTGAAAATTACCATTCCCGCAGGTGTGGACAATGGTACACGTCTACGCATATCCCAAGAAGGTGATGCAGGTCAACGGGGTGGTCCTCCTGGAGATTTGTATGTCTACTTATTCGTCAATGAGGATGAAGAATTTCACCGAGATGGAATTAATGTTCTCTCGGAAATTAAAGTGAGCTATCTGCAAGCAATTCTCGGTTGTCGTTTAGAAGTGAACACCGTAGATGGGCCAGTGGAATTAATTATTCCCGCCGGAACTCAGCCGAATACAGTCATGAAGTTAGAAAATCGTGGCGTACCCCGCTTAGGTAATCCAGTCAGCCGAGGAGATCATCTGTTAACGGTGTTAATTGATATTCCTACCAAGGTGACACCAGAGGAGAGAGAATTGTTAGAAAAGCTCGCTAAAATTAAGGGAGACCGCACTGGTAAAGGTGGTTTAGAAGGATTCTTGGGAAATCTGTTTAAGTAATGAAGTTATCTTCTTTATCAACTCCTGATGCTCAATTAGATTTACGTGGCACTCCTTGCCCGATTAATTTTGTGCGGACTAAACTACGTCTGGAGCAAATGTCTCCTGGTGCTTTGCTGGAGGTATGGTTAGACCCTGGTGAACCAATTGAACAAGTTCCTGACAGCTTGACAATGGCAGGTTATCAGGTAGAAAAAATTACAGATTGCATCGGCTATTTTTCTTTGTTAATTCGCCGTCCCTTAACTGCCTAATGAGAGTTGGTACTACTGGCCAGTTTTTGGGTACGGTGTTAGCCGTGCAAGCAAATTTTTACAAGGTACAGATGCAAGAAGCAGGGGAGCATGGGTGCGGGGGTGCAGGGAGAAAATTAGATTTAGATCCCCCTTTGCCTCCTGCGCCTCCGCCCCCCCTCCTCTTATGTACTCGCCGTAGTCGCTTGAAAAAAATCGGGCAGCAGGTGATGGTAGGCGATCGCGTTGTCGTAGAAGAGCCAGATTGGTCAGGAGGACGGGGAGCGATCGCGGATGTCTTACCCCGTCAAACTCAATTAGACCGCCCACCCATCGCCAATGCAGACCAAATCCTGTTGGTTTTTGCAGTGGCTGACCCCCCTCTAGAGCCTTACCAACTCAGCCGCTTTTTAATTAAGGCGGAATCTACTGGTCTAGATGTGGTCTTATGTCTCAATAAAAGCGATTTAGTCACTCCAAATGAGCAGCAAGAAATTAGCGATCGCTTGTTCAATTGGGGCTATCAACCTATATTCATCAGCGTTCAGCAGCAAATTAATCTGGAGCAAATCACCAAATATCTCAGCCAGAAAATTACTGTCGTAGCTGGCCCCTCGGGTGTGGGAAAATCTAGTTTAATTAATGCTTTAATTCCCGATATTAACCTGCGCGTAGGAGAAGTTTCTGGCAAATTAGCCCGTGGTCGTCACACCACACGCCACGTAGAATTATTTGAATTGCCTAGCGGTGGTTTATTAGCAGATACCCCAGGCTTTAATCAACCTGATTTGGATGCTAGTCCCGAAGAATTAATTTATTATTTCCCAGAAGCCAGAGAACGCCTAGCAACTGCCAACTGTAAATTTAATGATTGTTTACATCGAGAAGAGCCAGAATGTGCAGTCCGGGGTGATTGGGAACGCTATGAACATTATTTAGAATTTTTGGATGAAGCGATCGCCAGGCAAACACAACTTAACCAACAAGCCGATCCCGAATCAAATTTAAAACGCAAAACCAAAGGCAAAGGTCAAAGTCAATACGAACCCAAACTAGAAAGTAAAAAATATCGTCGCACTTCCCGACGCACTCAAGTGCAAGGTTTACAAGATTTGTATCATGATGAAGAATCAGGGACTTCCACTTGAGAAAATCATCAATCCCTTCTGGCTTGGGCAGGGGGCAGGGGGCAGGGGGCAGGGGGCAGGGGAGACAAGGTAGACAACGGAGACAAGGGAGCAGAGGCAGAAAAACAAAACTCTTGAATTTTAAATTTTGAATTTTGAATTTTGAATTTTGAATTGATACGCCCGATGCCCCATGCCCCATGCCCTAAAATTGCTTGATAATTAATTTGCTGAAATTACTATTCTGATACGATCCCCAGAAGGTCTTAAAATATTGTTAATTCCCAGCTACTCCCTAGACCTTCAATTTATCAGGATCACACCAAAACACTATGGCTATTGGCTACGTCGCGCTTGTACTCCATGCACACCTCCCCTTCGTGCGTCACCCAGAAAGTGATTATGTGTTGGAGGAGGAATGGCTTTATGAAGCTATTACAGAAACTTACATTCCTTTATTAAAAGTATTTGAAGGCTTAAAAAGAGACGGTATAGACTTTAAAATCACGATGAGTATGACACCACCCCTTGTGTCGATGCTCCGTGATCCTTTGCTGCAAGAACGCTACGATGCACATTTAGCTCAATTAGAAGAACTCATAGAACTGGAAGCGGAACGCAATATCCACAATGGGCATATGCGTTATTTAGCTGAACATTACGCTACTGAGTTTAACGAAGCGCGCCAGATGTGGGAACGCTACAATGGCGATTTAGTCACGGCTTTTAAACAGTTCCAAGACACTAACAATTTAGAAATCATTACTTGTGGTGCAACTCACGGCTATTTACCGTTGATGAAAATGTATCCCCAAGCTGTATGGGCGCAAATTCAGGTAGCTTGTGAACACTACGAAGAAACCTTTGGTCGTCCACCTAAAGGTATTTGGTTGCCGGAATGTGCTTACTATGAAGGTTTGGAACGGATGCTAGCTGATGCTGGTTTGCGTTACTTCCTTACGGATGGACATGGTATTCTTTACGCCCGTCCTCGTCCCCGCTTTGGTACTTATTCGCCCATTTTTACAGAAACCGGTGTTGCGGCTTTTGGTCGAGATCATGAATCTTCTCAGCAGGTGTGGTCTTCTGAGGTGGGTTATCCCGGTGCGGCGGAATATCGGGAATTTTACAAAGATTTGGGTTGGGAAGCTGAGTATGAGTACATCAAGCCCTATATTATGCCCAACGGTCAGCGTAAAAACACTGGGATTAAGTATCATAAAATTACTGGTCGTGGCTTAGGGTTATCTGATAAAGCCCTCTATGATCCTTATTGGGCAAGGGAAAAAGCAGCAGAACACGCTGCTAATTTTATGTATAATCGGGAACGACAAGCCGAGCATCTGTACGGAATAATGCAGCGTCCGCCGATTATTGTTTCTCCCTACGATGCCGAATTATTTGGACATTGGTGGTACGAAGGCCCTTGGTTTATTGATTATCTGTTCCGCAAATCATGGTATGACCAAGGAACTTATACCATGACTCATTTAGCAGATTATTTACGAGCAGAACCAACTCAACAAGTTTGTCGTCCTTCCCAGTCGAGTTGGGGCTATAAGGGTTTCCATGAATATTGGTTAAATGATACTAATGCTTGGATTTATCCCCATTTGCACAAAGCTGCTGAACGAATGATTGAAATTTCTCAGCTAGAACCAGAGGATGAGTTAAGTTGGAAGGCACTTAATCAAGCTGCAAGGGAATTACTATTAGCACAATCTTCTGACTGGGCGTTTATTATGCGGACAGGCACAATGGTACCTTATGCTGTTAGACGCACGCGATCGCACTTGATGCGGTTTAATAAACTCTATGAAGACGTGAAAATCGGTAAAATCGATAGCGGTTGGCTAGAAAAAGTGGAATTAATGGATAATATTTTCCCCAATATCAACTATCGCGTTTACCGTCCTTTGTAAGAAATACTGGGAAGTTTGAAAGTCTACTAGTAGCATTCTGAAAATTTTGGGGATTTTCAGAATGCTACGTCGTTCAAAGGTGAGATGACGGCGGAACGAGTTTTTAATGCTGGTCAATAATAAGTGATGAATTTACTAAATTAGCAGAGGTAGGTAGTAAAAATGAGTGCAGAACAAGAATTATTAAGCAATTGGCGTTCCCTGCCACCAGACAAACAAGAGGAAGTTTTAGATTTTGTTGAATTTCTTCGCTTGAAAACATCTGCAAATAAAACTCCCTTGGGAGAAGGTTTACGCCAAATTCGTTCTAAAATTATTGCTTCTGGTGAATCTTTATTAAGTAGAGATGAAATAGAAAAAGAAATTGCTAGTCGTCGCGGGGGATTACAGGAAACTGACGCATGAAGATAACTTTTATTGATTCTGGAGTGCTAGTAACTGCGGCGCGTGGTGTGGGAGAAGATTCAGAGAAAGCTTTGGAGATTTTAGCAGATTCAAACCGCGAATTTGCTTCGAGCGAATTTATCAAAATGGAGGTAATACCTAAAGCAATTTACAACAAAAAAACGGCAGAAGCTGAATTTTACGAATTATTCTTTAGTGCGGTCACTTACTGGGCTAACGATATAGACAAAGTAATACAAGATGCTTATAACATTGCTTGTCAGTATGGTTTAGCGGCTATGGATGCGCTACATATTGCGGCTGCGTTGTCAGTTGGTGGAGAGGAATTTATGACGACCGAGAAAAAAACAAAGCCTATGTTTAGGATATCTAGTATTAAAGTTATTTCTATTTTTGGTTAATGTTTTATTTTCGATATTCTAGACTAATTTCTAAGGTATATAATCAATAAAAAAGACAGGTAGTTAGCCTGTCTAAAAATTATTGATTTAGCAAAGAATTTAGAAATTAAGTTCAGCAGCTTGGACTTTTTCAACTTGCTTCTTCTTGAGAATTAGCATTACTTGAGCTAGCATGACCAGCGCGATGAAAGCAATTAACCAACCAACTCTGTTGGCATCTTGCAATACGATTTCTACGTCTTTTTGACCAAAGCCACCAACGTTAGGATTATTGGTTAAAGCATCACCTGCTGTTACTGCTTGTCCTTCAGAAACAATCAGTTCTGGGCCTGCGGGAATGGTATCGCTAACAACTTCACCGGATTCGGTTGTAATGTCTACTAAATATTTAACACTACCGCTTTCATCTTCTTCTTTAGCAATCTTGCTAATTGTGCCTGTAGCAGCAGCACTGTAGACGTTGTTGTTGCTCTTTTCGCCTGTAGGATAAACTTGTCCGCGTCCTCTGTTACCGCCTACATGAACTGAATATTTACCGAAGTGAATATTTTTATCGTTTGCAGGATTAGGAGAAAGAACTGGGAAGACGAGTTCTTGATATTGTTCACCGGGTAATGGCCCAACAATGACGACGTTTTCTTGATCTTCGCTGTAGGGTTGGAAGTAAACGTCGCCGACTTCTTCTTTCAATTCTTCAGGAATACGGTCTGCGGGGGCAATTTTGAAGCCTTCGGGGAGCATCAATACTGCACCAACGTTTAAGCCGACTTTAGAACCATCAGCACCAACTTGTTGTACGCTGGTGTCGTAGGGAATTTTAACGACGGCTTTAAATACTTGGTCAGGTAATACGGACTGGGGAACTTCTACTTCTGTTGGCTTGGCTGCTAGGTGGCAGTTAGCGCAAACAATTCTCCCGGTCGCTTCGCGGGGGGTTTCTGGGGCTGTCTGCTGCGCCCAGAAGGGGTATGCAGCAGCAGTTTGGGGAAAAACAAGGTCGCTGGTAAAGAAAATTGTCACGGCAGCGATCGCAATGAGCAATGTTTTGACCATTGCTCTAGCAGAGCGAGTTAACCTCGCTATTGTACAAGCATTTCTCATCTCATTTAAGGACAATGATTGAATTAGTCATTAGTTCAGTTGACAGTTGACAGTTAAGAGTTAACTGTTAACATTTAGCACTCAGCACTGATTACGCCCACCAAGGTTCTTCGTTTGTGCGGAAGTCGGTTTCAGTCCAAGAGGTGAGAACGATTTTATCGTCTTCTACTTTGGCGTGGCTTAAAGCTAAAGAACGGGGTGCTGGGCCGCGAACTACTTTACCTGTTGCGTCGTATTGTGAACCGTGACAAGGACATTTAAACTTGTTCTCTGCCGCGTTCCAAGGCACAACACAACCTAAGTGGGTACAAACAGCATTGATACCGTAATCGGTAATTGCGTCTTTGCTTTCTACCACAATGTAAGTTGGGTCTCCCTTGAGTCCTTGAACCAGGGTGCGATCGCCTACATTATGGCTGGCCAGAAATTTGCTGACGCTAACATCGTTGCCCAGCTCGTCTTTTGCTGTTGTACCGCCACCTGCACCACCGCTAGCTGGTGGAATAAAGTAATTGACAACGGGATACAATGCACCCAGAGCAACACCTGTGACAGTGCCAAAA
Organism: Aliinostoc maniaoense; assembly: GCF_058172895.1. NCBI lineage: Bacteria > Bacillati > Cyanobacteriota > Cyanophyceae > Nostocales > Nodulariaceae > Aliinostoc > Aliinostoc maniaoense. Next base: position 3,300,245 of record NZ_CP187952.1, read on the forward strand.
GTTAGCAGGTTCATGAATTGACGTCGCCCCATATCGGGAACGTCCATAGATTCAGAAAATTGAGCCATAATCTACGCGCTCTTTTGTGTATTTTGTTAAGCGTTTTGACAAGAGTAACTTAATCATCTCCTGTCTAGAGTCGAAATGCTAACGCCGACCGTGATGCTTTACTTCTTTGTTGCAAGATATGTTTAGCATCTATTTTGTTAGCATTACATTTCTTTATATCCTTATCATACTTGAGTTACGGAACTTAACATCATAACTAAATGTAAAATCTAGTTGAGAAAAAATATGACAGGACAGGAGTTACACCAACTATTGCTGGATAAATGGGGACATTCTTACGATGTGCAGTTTCGCCGTACCCAGGGCAAAATCTTCCTGCAAGTGATGTGGAAGTATTTAGAGCAAGCGTCTTTCCCGATGAGTGAGACGGAATATCAAGAACATTTGGAGAGTGTAGCGAATTATCTTCATGCTTTGGGTGGTGCGGCGCAGGTGAGGACTTTTATCACTCAAACACGCGATCGCCCCCGCCTAGGCAAAGCTGTTAGTATACCTTTAGACTTGGGTGAACGTGCTTCTGAATGGATAGTCTGAATTATTAATTACAGGATATAACCTTGTTTTTAAGTCGTTATCTTGGGGAAATTCTCCTCCGTACAGGAGAACATTTAGTTTTGGTGGCGATCGCTATGTTGGTAGCAATTGGTATTGGCATTCCCTGTGGTATCGCCATTACCCGCCAACCACAATTAGCCAAGCCAATTCTTGGTTTAGCTAACGCTATTCAAACTATTCCCAGTTTAGCTATTTTTGGTTTTTTAATTTCTGTACCGTTTCTGGGGGGAATTGGCAAAATTCCGGCGATGATTGCCCTCACGCTTTATGCTTTACTCCCGATCATTCGCAATACCTACACTGGCATTACTAGCCTTGATCCGGCAGTAATAGAAGCGGGGAAGGGTATGGGAATGACGCAATGGCAATTGCTATTGCAGGTAGAACTCCCCTTGGCTTCCGGCGTAATCTTAGCGGGGGTCAGGGTGGCTACGGTTATTTGTGTAGGAATTGCTACCATTGCTTCTGCGATTGGTGCTGGGGGATTAGGGTTATTTATTTTTCGGGGAATTTCTACAGTTAATAATCAACTGATTCTAGCCGGAGCAATTCCCGCCGCCCTCATTGCTATAGGTGCAGATTTAACCTTGGGATGGTTAGAAAAACAACTAACAAAACCCAGGGAAAATCAACCCGAATTTAATCGCCGCATTGCAGTGATTTTAGCAATATTGACTTTCCTATTTACCACCTTAATTATAGTTATATATCAACTAACGCCCCCTACAATTGTCATTGGTTCAAAAAATTTTACTGAACAAGTTATCTTAGGAGAAATCCTAGCTCAACAAATAGAATCCCGCACTAAATTAATAGTTGATAGACGCTTTAATTTAGGTGGTACTTTTATCTGTCATGAGGCGGTAAAAGCGGGAAAAATTGCTGGCTATGTAGAATATACAGGTACTTCATTTACATCTATTTTAAAACACCCATCTATCAGTGATTCTCAAGTTATTTATGAAAAAGTTAAGCAAGAATATGACCAAAAATTTCAATTAGAAGTTATGCCGCCTTTAGGTTTTAATAATACCTACGCTATGATTATTCGAGGCGAAGATGCAAAACGTTTACAAATTAAAACCCTTTCAGAAGCAGCTAAATATACTCCGCAATGGCGCGCCGGATTTGGTTATGAATTTATTGCACGAGAAGATGGCTATCCAGGTTTAGCTAAAACTTATGGTTTTAAGTTTAGCAATCCGCCGCAACAAATGGAGCTAGGACTGATGTATAAGTCTTTAGCAGAAAAGCAAGTAGATATTATTGCAGCTAATTCTACAGATGGTTTAATTCCTATCCTGAATTTAGTTATTTTAGAAGATGATAAAAAATATTTTCCTCCCTACGAAGCTATTCCTGTATTCAATCAAGGTGTATTGCAACAACATCCAGAACTCAGAGCAGCTATTAATCAATTAGCAGGTTTAATTTCCACTGAAGAAATACAAAAAATGAATTATCAAGTGGACAATGAATCTATTCCCGTTGAACAAGTTGTGCAGAATTTTATCAAGTCTAAACCTGAACTAAAGTAGAATAACTTGAAAAAAACAAACTATGTTAAATAATTTAAAAATAATAGCTTTGAGTTCGTAGTAAGGACTTTAGTCCTGATTTGTTCCCTGCGGGACGCTGCGCGAACGCGGAGCGTCTGTCTACGACACGCTATGCGTTGGCGTAGCCTCTCGGAGAGAACGCAGAGAGAACTAAAGTTCTCACTACAAACCCTAACCGTTACGCAACTAACGGGGAGAAGTTCTTCCCAAGGGCATGACAGGAGTTTCCCAATTATCTCCCAGGCTACGGAACAGATACAATTGCCAATCAGAAACCTGCTCATAACTTAGGTGATGGGTATCAACAGAACTAGTCCAAAAATTACCGCGAATAGTGGGATCTTCAAAGCGTAGCAAGCCTAATTTCTGGAGGTTTTGTTCTTGTGGAGTTCCAGGAATGGGAATGATTGAGTAAGGAGTAACGAAAAAGTTCAGGGAGGGATTGATGGTTTTTAGTTCTTGCTTAAGTTCGCCGATCGCTTCTTCTAAATAAAGGAAGCTGTCACGATTATCATCAGCCAGTCCGATAATAAAACCATAAGAAATTGTGGGTACACCAGCCCTGACAATAGCTCGCATCATATCACAATGCTGTTGCCAAGGTAGTAATTTGCGATAAGACTGACGACCAACAAATGGCCTTTCCGCAGGGATGTATGCCATAAAGCATCCTCTTTTACCATCCCAACCCCACATGGCGGCTACTAATTCCTCATCTGGAACTAAATCTTCTGGATTGCGTTCTCGTCCACGGCCTTTGGTGGCTTTTTTGAGTTCGATGCCATTGTCCCAAGAAACGGGCAAGTTCATGGCTCGCAGTCCATTGACAATCTCTAATACTTCTTGTCTACCTTCCTCTCCGAATAAGACGCGCCCTAAGAACTGATCAGAGTCAGAGACAACACTACGTGCGCCAGCTTCCTGTTGACGGGCGCACCATTCTAAAGCTCTCTGGGGAGTCATTCGCATATAACCTGTACCATAGGTAGGGGTTTGGCAAAAGTCACAAGTGCGATCGCAACCCAAGTCCATCATGACTGAGCCGATAGGTAATAACGAGGATTCGGAAAGATTATCCGCAAAGTCATTGCCCCCACCTAAACAAGCTTTAGCTACACTAATTGATGGTAAAGGCCAATCTTGGGGATGCAGTCCCCGCAGTCGCTTAGGATAATGCGCCCCATTAGCAAAGAGGACTCCTGATAGTTCTTCTCGTGGTGGTTTTCCTAATACATAGTCAAAAATTGCCCAGTTAGCAGATCCCGATTTATCTGTGACTACAGCCGTTGCACCTGCATCTAGGTAATACCGAGGCTGGGCAATCACATCTGAGCCACCCACTACAATCGGTTTACCGCCCTTTGCTAGATGGCGCAAGACTAAACCAGTTAACTCTCTATAGATTGTAAAGTTGTTAGTCACAGCCCAAGCATCACAGGATTGGGGGTCAATAGTAGCAACTTTCGCCCCGTAAGCAATTTTACGTAGAGTCATGCCTTTCCAGGTGACTTGTCCAAACTCTTGTTCCTCAATCCCATTTTTGAGGTTGAATAACTCCACCTCAAAACCTCCGGCTTCTAAGTTAGACATTAAAATCTGCTTGCTAATTAGGGGATGTTGATTCTGCTCTGTCCAATCAATGTCTTGAGGATCTAAAACTTTGAGTTGGGGTAGTTCTACTAATCCAATTTTCATAGGTTATTTTGTTTTGAAAGTTAGTTTTTCTGGTTCATACTAAGGACTAAAGTCCTTACTACAAACTTGTTTATTTAATAGAGTGACTAAAATTTATCTTGGATTTTTGCAAAAATCCAATCAGGAATATTGTGTTCTTGTGCGTAAACATTATTATATTTCTGCTGTATATTCTCCCAATCAATAGCAGTATTTGTTAAAATTTCTTGAGCAAACATATCTAATGCTTTCCCAGATAAACCCTTATCAAAACATCTTTTCATCATCAACCGACTTTCATCTATTTCCCCAATACATTCAAAGGGAGTATGTTGTGATAAACCGAGCATTTCCCGAAAAATTGGTAGTAAATCTGCATCATCAAATAAGTTATTTTGAAATACTGCATTTACTTTATCCACCTTACAAAAAGCCATTAAACCTAACCAAACATAGGCACATTTCGGGCATTTTTTGCACCAAGGCTTTTTAATATTACAGGAATGAATTTTGGGTAATAATTCAGGATATTTACTGAAGTTCTGAAAAATCCGCAAGTCATAAATCGGTTGCAAAATACTGAAATATTTGAAGTTAGATAAAAGATGCTCTCGAATAAATTGATCTAAAAGCTGTTCAGCCTCCAAACCTTTACCCCATTGATGGTTGACTTCTCTACCTAATTCTTCCCAAAACAAATTTCCCGTATTCGCGCTTTTTTCATGCGCTAGAGCCAGATAATTATATCCACCAGCCAGCATCAAAAATAATGATTCAAAAATAGAAACTGGCGTTTCTGGTGCGGTAATTCCCGAATTTTCAGGAAAGTATAATTGCAGAAAGGGGAAGTCAATAAAATCATCATAAATTGATATTTTATGACTGTTAACTGGGTTGACTTGTTCTAGTACATCTGCAATTAAATCATGTTGTGATTTAGCTTTTCCATAAACACTATGAGAATATTGCATAGAAGCAAAAGGAATTTCTGCGGCTTGCAACATTTTCATCGCCAAAATACTATCCTTACCGCCACCACAACCCGCCAGAATCGTCAGATTATCACCTGAGATTGAGACTGGGTGACTCTCTCCTAAAGCTTGTGATGAGATAATTTCTGGGTGTGGATAATCGGTAATATTATTTTCGTACCAATGTTGAGCAAATACCCCTTGATATATCTTAATAAATAAATTTAAGACAGGTGGGGCTAAATGTTCAGCTATTTTAGAAATATCGTAATATTGCGGAAATAGTGAACATAATTTCATGCCTTCAAATAAGGCAATATGAGCCGCAATTTTTTGAATTAACTCTTGAGAATATGTCTCTATCAGTGCAGAAAATGAGACATCATGGTAAAAAATTTTGGTAGAAAACTTAAATTTATCTGCACTATAGATAATGTCTAGATGATGCTCATGAATTGTGACATCATCTATTTTAATGATAGCTATTTTCATCAATTACCATCCCCATGTGCCAGGGCCACCTTTAAATGGCCCAACAATATCAGCAGTAATCCAACCCCCATAAAAATCGCCTGCTTGGGGTGTGACTAGCTCATCATTGACATAGCAAGCATCCATTAAGGCAGCAATAAAACCATAGTATTCTTTAATTGGGACAAAATCTGGGGTAGGGTCAAAATATCGCCAAGCACCGTAATTTATATTTTTATCTCCGATGCGGATATCATAATATTGATAACGCCCTTTCCATTCACACAAACCTTTTTTGGATGTTTCTATGAGATGTTCTAATTTAATATCTTCAGGGGGGAAGTAATAAGTCGGAGGATGGCTAGTTTCTAAAACTCTTTTACCTCTGTGAGTTTCTGCTAAAACAATACCATTACAAATTACTTTCAGATGCTTATTAGTATCTTGTAAAATGGCGGGACGTGGATAATCCCAAACTGATTCTTGGCCTGGTTGTGGTGGGATAGGATTTTGTCTCATGGTGAATAATTCCCTGATTTAATTGACTAAGTTACCAACTTATCTGCGTTAATCTGCGTCCATCTGCGTTTAATTATCAATATCTTGCACAATTCTAAAACCAGCGTGCTGATAAAAATTAGGACGAAACCAATTTCGATAATATTTTAAAGCTTCTGTGCCGTTAGTGATCCAACATCCGCCTAACATCATGTAATGTTTGGTATCGAAGAAAATCGCCGAATTATCTGCATATAAATAGTGAGGCTGATATCCTGTAAGGGGGTTTAAGTGATCACTCAACCATTCCCAAACATTCCCTCGCAAATCGTACAAGCCAGAGTGACTTTTAGCTGTTTCTAGCATTCCCACAGGAGTAGGTGAACCAAATTTGAAATTCAAATTATAATTTTCTGCATCTGATATCAAACCATTACCATAAGTTGCCAAATGGTATTCTGATTCACTCATTAAACGCGTATTTTTACCCCGCCAACGACAGTAAGCCATTGCTTCATAATGATTGACTTCTACAGGCCAATCTAGAGGTAAATCTATTTCATCAAACATGGCACGATATTTATAGTTACCGTGTTCAGGTAGCCAAAATTTAGGGTGTTTGATGTTGTTTTCAGTTACCCAATTCCAAGATTCTGCATCCCAATAATCTGAATTTGTGTAACCACCATCTTTAATAAAATACCAGAACTCAGCATTGCTAATGAGATATTTACTAGCTAAAAAAGGTGGGACTTCTACAGTGCGATCGCCATAATCAATATCCCATCCATAGGTATAATCATCAAAGGCTTTACCTATTTTTACTACACCCCCAAATACCTCTATCATTTCATTTTGGGGTGTGTAACCATTACAAGGTGCGTATTCCCAATTTTCGGGACGTTTAACCCTAGAAATTGGTAGTTGACGAATCAACATTGAAGAAGTTTCAATATGAATACGTTGGTGTTCTAGTCCCATCATTAAAGCCCATAGGGGATGATTAGGACGAATTGGTAAATCAATTGTAGTTGTTTGAATAAATTGTGAAATCACCTCATAGGCTTTTTGGCGATATTCCCAAACCTCTGCAACTTGTGGCCATTGTAAATGCGCGATCGCTTGATTTAATTCCTCTGGTTTTTCTGGATCAACGCCAATTTCAAATAATATTTCATACTCTGGATTGAGGCGGTTTTCTAATAAGCCGACACTGATTAATTTATTAATATAAAAAACAGCAGAATGTCCCAGATAAAAAATCAGGGGATTTCTCAAAGGGTCAGGATTAAGATAAAATGTATCTTCTCCAACTAAAGTTTGCAGCAGGAGATTTTCTAGTTGCCAAGCATTATCAAAATAGTGGAGAATAGACTGGCGATCGCAATGATCAAGCTGTGGAGGATGACTAGATTTAATGTTTTTCATGACATTGTTTAATTTTTGACTGCATTCCGACTTTTTTGAAAGTTTTCTGGAGTAGTTTCTAATTCCACAAACAAGAAATCAATACCTTCTTCCTCCAATAATGCTAATATAGCTAGGTTTAAATTTTTCTCAGCCTCAAAGTAGAGATTATCATCATTCACAAATGCCATAACTTCAATCACACGGGCATTATCTTGTATGCTCTTAAATCGCACTGTGCATGATGGAGAAAAACCAGCTATAGACTTCGGCATTTCTTGAATTGCATTACAAATTCTCGCAGTTTTCTGTGCTGAAATGCCATCAATTTTCAAAATTAAATTCACTCCCCACTTTAATTCTTGCCCTGGATTTTGTGACCAATTTTCTACAACTCCAGAAATCATTCTGGAATTGGGCATTTTGATGATTGAACCCCATTTAGCTACATGAAGTGTTGTAGTTCTAAATCCAATATTGAGGATCTGCACAAAGCCATCTACTCCTGATATTCCTACCCAGTCCCCTTCTCGATAGAGATTATCAGAATAAATAATCAGAGTACAAAACCAATCATAAACAATATCCTTTAACAGCAAACCTAAAGTGATACCAGCACCACCTAATAAACCAACTAATGCTGCTGCTGATTGTCCTAAAAATATCTCACTAACCTTAATTGCTAAAATAATGATAGCTGCCGATTGAAAAATTTTCGGCATTAAAGGCCTGAGCAATTCATCAAGCTCTGTTTCAGTATGTAGCACCACGTTGGCTATAATCTGACCCAAAATAGAAGAACTGCGATAAACAACATAAGCAACTATGAAAATAACGATTAAGTTGAGTATTCTACCAATAGTTGCGCTCAGTTGTAGCCCTAAATCTTCTGAGAGAATTTCTTTAACTAGCCAAAATCCAGCAATCAGAATTAGCCAACTTAAAGCAGGTTTAATAATGGCAATTAATTCATCATCAAATTTATTTTGAGTTTTACTAGTTATTTTCTCAATACTTTTAATAATGACTGCAACAAAAAACCGCCTTAATGTTTGTGTCACTGTCAATATCAGCAGAACAGCAGCTATTTTAGCAATGGGGATATTGGAATAATTGATATTTGTGAGCGTGTTCCAAACTGCATCCATGTTCATAGGTTTGTAATTGATGATCTGAGTAAGTTTTTCTATCCCCAAACTCTCTGAAAATCACAGAGATGGGGATAGGTAAGAATGTCAGCTATTTTTTGAACAACTTCCGTAAATTAATCCGTATTGATAGGATGTCAAACTACAATTTAATTTTCGGAATCACCTATGGGTAGGCTGAAAAATTTGCTCTAGCGTGACAATAGAGCAAATTGGCTTTAAGCCTGACAAAGAATTAAGCCAAACCACTGCTGAGGATCTGTCCAAACTTTTAGCGTCCTCAGTCCGTGGGTTTCCAGTTCTTTTTGCATAGTTGCTAAATCGAACTTGCGAGAGATTTCAGTTAAAATCTTTTCTCCAGATTCCAAGAAAATTTTCAAATCTAAAGTTTCTAGAGTTACCCAATGACTCTTGTGGCTATGCAGATACATTTCAATCTGAGCATCTGTTTGATTATAAATGGCTTGATGAGTAAATAAATTCAGGTCAAAATCACCTTGAAAACGCCAATTTAAATGGGAGAGCATATTCAAATTAAAAGCAGCCGTTACTCCTTGTTTGTCGTTATAGGCTGCTTCTAATATATTTTTGGGTTTTTGTAAATCCAATCCTAGTAAAAAGTAATCACCTGGATTTAAAGCATCAGCAACTTGTTGTAAAAACCTCTCTGATTCTTGGGGATTGAAATTTCCTATCGAACTTCCCAGAAAGAAAATCATCCGCGAGGGGGAAGCAGTGGAGGCTAGTTTGATTAATGCTTGTTCATAAGTTCCTACTAAGCCATCAATTGATAAATTAGGGTACTTTTTTTGTAGCTTCAGTACACTAGCTTTGAGGATTCCACCACTGACATCAATTGGTACATATTTTGATAAACTGGCAATTTTTTGGTAAGCATCTAACAGAAAAATAGTTTTGGTAGAACTACCGCTTCCTAACTCTATAAGTTCACATTTACCAGTGATTTGAGCAATTTCATTAGCATATGTACCTAAAATCCATGCTTCTGTTCTAGTAGGATAATATTCCGGTAAATCGCAAATTTGTTCAAATAATTCAGAACCGCGATCGTCGTAAAAGTATTTTGGCGGTAAAGTTTTCGGGGTTTGGTTGAATCCGGTAATGACATCATCACCATCATTTTTAACAAACTGATGATGCTCTGTAAGCACCTGAAAATTTTGCGTCAACATTACGGCATTTTCCTGAAAATTTGAATTTTAACAATAGCATACATATTTGAGAGATCAATTTCAAAATTAATCCTCTACTTAAAATTTCAGGGAAACACACATCACTAAATAAAAAATACAATCTTTGGGAATATTTTCCCAAGAAAAAATTGAAGTATCCAATACTTTTAGATACCACTGAATTTGAAGATTTGATATGACTACCATTAACGTTAATTCTCAATTCTTACCCAGCAAGAAATTTGGGTAAGATAAATCAAGACCTAAAGATAGCCAAGCAATTTTCAAACTGAGTATTTAAGGCCAATAAATTGCCTTATTTGAGAGCTATTTTGCCAATTCTACATACATTACTTATACTTTCTATGGCAATCCGATTTAATTCCTCTTTGCACAGCATGGCCTAGCCATAATTATTACCGTACCCAGGGAATAGAGAACAGGAAAGACAACAGGTATAAGTCTACTAAATATTTAAGTATCTGCAACGCTAGAAATATCAAATACTTCTACGTATCACAGAAAACCTAGATTAGTGCAGAATTTATGTATTCCATAATACAAAAATTCTGTATTAATCATTACAAGCAGTTATTATACATCTATTTAAACAAGATAGTCTATAAGAAGCTTTCAAATCTTGAATATTGCTACAATATGTAATATTCAGCAATATTGGGTATTATTTAGCTATTTTGATTAAAATACCTGCAATTACATTTTCTGAGTAGCCTTGAACCCCGTTTTGACTCTCTCTGGCATAAATGCACAGGGAGAGTCAATGCTATTTGCCAGAGAGTTTTACTAAACCAATACCACCAAAATAAAGACCTAACACAGCACCGGCTAAAAGACTTTGGGTAAGAGGATCTGTAGAAGGTGTGAGAACAGCACCTAAAATGACTCCTCCCAGAATAACCGATCGCCAACCAGCTAACATAGTTGCAGACGAGACAATTCCTAGATTAGCCAGTAAAAGTTGGATAATCGGTACTTGGAATGCTAAACCGGTACTGAACATCAATAACAGGATAAATTCAAAATACTTATCAATTGACCAAATTTGCTCCACAACATCCGCACCATAGCTGATAAAGAAATTCAAAGCGGCGGGAATCAGCAGCAAATAAGCAAAAACCAACCCAGTAGCAAATAACACACTTGAACCTAAAACTACTGGCCCTAACAATCGACGTTCACGGCGAGTCAGTCCTGGCAGCACAAATTGGATAATTTGATAAAGTATGAAGGGACTAGAGAGTATTAAGCCACTGTAGGCAGCAACTTTTAAAGAAACAAAGAAATATTCTCCAGGTGCAAGTTGTAGGAATTTCACTCCCTTAGCTGGAACTTCTAGCAGCTTAACAATAGGTTTCACAACTAGAAAACAGCCGACAACACCGACAGCTACGGCAATGAGTGAATAAAAAATCCGTTGGCGTAACTCTTCTAAGTGATCGAAAAGAGACATTTCGACTTCATCAGGCAACTCATCAAGAGGATGAGGTTTTGAGTTGCCATATTCCTCAGTATCAATGTCAGGAGTGTTTAAGGTATCTACTTCTTGTGAAGGTGTCATGACTCAGGTGGTAGGCAACATTTGCTAACTATTCTATCTGGCAAAGCCGTTAATTAGAAGGTAGGGGTGTAGGGGGCAGGGGGCAGGGGGACAAGGGAGACAAGGGGGACAAGGGGGACAAGGGGGACAAGGGGGACAAGGGGGACAAGGGAGATGAGGGAGAGTTTTTTTAGGGGGTGAACGAAATTTTGTGTGGTATTTCTAGGTACAGTATCCAAAAAATTACCCTCCACACTCCCCACACTCACCACACCTTTTTTCGCTCATCGTTCTTTAGGAGCAGCCGCACTGGCGGCACACCACCCGCTATGAATGAAAGAAACACTTTATTTCTTCCCCTATACCCCTATACGCCTATACCCCTACACCCTTACACCCCTGTTTCTTGAAAGTGAGGATTTAACGCGATCTGAGAAAGTTTTTGAGTTTTTTGCACCATCTAGCTAGGAAAGATTGGGGCTGAGATTTATACTTGACTCTGCCAAAAGGAGTGGCCTGGGGGATTTTTCCTTCTAGCTGTGCGGCTTTATTTAAGTCTGATGCGGCTCTATATTCGTAGCCTAATTGTGAACAAACTAAGCCACGATATTTATAAGCTTCGATATAGCGAGGGTTGAGGCGAATTGCTTGAGTGAAATAGGCGATCGCTTCTTGATATTCTCCTTGCCCTACGCTCTCCACGCCATAGTTATAGAAAGTTTCTGCATTCCAACGATTGACGGAAACGTTAGGAGACTTTTGGGGTGCAGGTGCAGCAGGTTTTGTTACCGTGGGAGTCTCTGACTTCAGCAGATTGTAAGCAGCGTTGATTTGTTTGATTTTGGCCTCTGCTTGCTGTTTTTGTGGTGAATTGGTAAAGCGATCGGGATGCCAAATTTTCACCAGTTGACGATAAGCTCTTTTTATCTCTACCTGCGATACACCAGGTTTTAACCCTAGAATTTCATAAGCATGATTAATATCAAGACAATCGCGCATACCAAGAAATAGAAGTACATAAATCTATGTTAACTATTCCCATAAATCTTCTTCCATCTACTCAAACACCTCACAGTGGATATCATTGGGACGGCACTAGTCGGCGTTTTTTTGAAGGCTGGTATTACCGCGTTACTTTACCAGATTGTGGTCAGACTTTTGCTTTTATGTATTCCATTGAAGATCCCATTGGCAATCAAGCCTACAGTGGCGGTGCGGCGCAAGTCCTCGGTGCAAATGATCAATATCTCTGTCGGATTTTTCCTGATGTGACTAAATTTTGGGCTAGTCGAGATGTTTTGGCTTTAGGCCATTGGGGTAAAACTAACCTGAATACTGAACCCCTATATCTCTTACCATCGGAGTTTACAAAATATATCGAAGAAGGCTATCAAGCTACTGCAAATTTGAACCAAGGATTTATTCAAGATCCTGCAACTGGTTTTTATTGTCGTTGGGAATATGAAATTCAGCCTGTATATGGCTGGGGTAATCAAAATAGTCCTCAGCAATCTACTGCTGGCTGGCTGTCATTTTTACAGATTTTTGAGCCAGGATGGCAGATTTTAATGGCTCATGGTTTAGCAACTGGTTGGATTGATTGGAATGGCCAAATTTATCAATTCCAAAATGCACCAGCCTATGGCGAAAAGAATTGGGGTGGTGCTTTTCCCCAAAAATGGTTTTGGTTGAATTGTAATAGCTTTGATGGCGAACCTGATTTGGCGTTAACGGCTGGTGGTGGTAAGCGGGGTGTGTTGTGGTGGATGGAGTCTGTAGCGATGATTGGTTTACATTATCAAGGCAAGTTTTATGAATTTGTCCCTTGGAATGCCAAAGTAAAGTGGAATATTCAACCCTGGGGTAGATGGCAAATGCAAGCAAAAAACCTAGATTATGAGATTGAAATAACCGGAACTACGCATCTACCCGGTACACCCCTGCGTGCGCCGACAACAAACGGTTTACAATTTTGTTGTCAGGACACTATGCAAGGAAAGCTCAGTTTAGAGTTACGACAAATAAGGGGTACATCCCCTCTAGTCATTCTCAAAGCACACAGCTATCTTTGTGGGTTAGAAATTGGCGGCGGTTCTTGGAACAATTTTTGGCAGTCCACCTAAAACTACTGCTATCATTGTATATGCTTCGTAGTTGGGGCTGTAGCTCAGTTGGATAGAGCGAGCGCCTCCTAAGCGCTAGGTCGCCGGTTCGAGTCTGGCCAGTCCCGTCATCAACAACTCATGCCGATTCAAAATTCAAAAATCTATAATTCACAAGGGTTTTAGGGTTTCAATCCGGTTCAAAATTTTAGTGAATCGGTATGTGGTGGCAAAAATACATTTGTGTGAGTTTGCCAACATTCTTATTTTTCTGACCTATAGAGAAAATTATCTGACGAAGTTATAGAGCCTTGAAGAATAATCTATTGTTTAGGGGTAAGCCATTTCAATTAGCGGCTCTGGTTTTACCGTTATTGATGTGGTTGGGATATCAGGAAGTACAAAATAATAGCCAACCACCGGAAGCAGTAATTGTTTTAGGTGGCTCAACCAAAAATCTAGAAAGAGAAAAATTTACTGCCAAATTTGCTCGTCAGCATCCCAATTTGCCCATCATGATTTCTGGCGGTAGTCCTCCTGGCTATACAAAAAGGGTATTTACTAAAGAGGGTATCAATCCTAAACGTTTACATTTAGACTATGAAGCGGTAGATACTGTAACAAATTTTACTACAATATTAGATGATTTACAAGCACGCAAAATTAAAAATGTTTATTTAATTACCTCTGATTTTCATATGCGACGAGCTTGTATCATCGGTGAGATCATTTTAGGTAGTCGAGGGATTCGGTTCAAACCAATACCAGTACCATCAAAAATCCCCCCTGAACCAATGGAAAAGTCTATCCGTGATGGAGCTAGAGCCTTATTTTGGGTAGCTACCGGTTACACAGGGGCCGAGCAAGTTCAACAAAAGCGGTAAGAAATTGGGCATGGGCTAGTCAATTCAAAATTCAAAATTCAAAATTCAAAATTAAAGAATTTTGGGCATGGGGCATGGGGCATGGGGCATTGGGGTAAATATTTCTCCCTTGTCTACCTTGTCTCCCTTGTCTACCCCTGCTCCCTGCCCCCTGCTCCCTGCCCCCTGCTCCCTGCTCCCTGCCCCCAGTTCTAATTCCCCATTTCTTGGACTAAAACATAAGGTTGGATAATGAGTGTGTTAAAACGCTTAGTGCGATCGCTATTCCATTGTCCCACTTGGGTGACTGAAGGTTTGGTGATTAGTTGACGCTCGATCCATTGTTGAACAGATGAGGTATTATCATTAGCGATCGCTTCACCAACATCTAGTAAATCTAAGTCCAGTGACACTAAAATCACCGCATCTCGCTGCACATGAGGAATCAACCATTCCCATTCAGCTTCATCTAAAGTTTCTAATAATTCTGCTCTCAAATCTGACATGATTTTCTGTTTTTGCTTTGCATATATTGATTTTACAGATTAAAATACGTCTTTCGTTCCAGCCACTAAATTTATTTATCTGCTTCTCCCTTCTGCCGTCCCTTTGACTCTCCCCTAAACTTCTGATTTCATCGCGTTAATTTCAAATAAAGATACAATTACTCCGGTAATGGGAATTGATAAAAAAATTCCTAATAATCCTGCAACTCTTGCACCTATTAATAGGGCAAAAAATACTACCACCGGATTTAGATTTAACGCTCCTTGCATGACACGGGGTGCAATCAAATTATCTTGAATTTGCTGAAGCAATATGCAAGCTATGACAACTTTTAATGCTAACCAAACATTTTGAGATAACACAATTAAAGTAATCACACTAATTCCTAAAGTTGCTCCTATGCCTGGAATAATATCAAGTATTCCGACTATCAAAGACAGAAGCAAAGCAAAAGGTACATTCAATAATATAAATACAATAAAGGTAGCTGTGCTTAAAAATATAGTTAATAGTAACTGTCCTCGAAAGAATCCTAAAAAACTGCGGCGTAAAATCCTGCTAAATCTAACACGATGATGATTTGGTAAAAACCTGAGCATAAATTTCCACAATTTTTCGCCGTCGAGTAACATAAAAAAAGCTACAACAGCAATTATAATAAAAGTAACAAAATTCGTTAATAATTGTTGTAATATAGTGAGACTAGTGACTAAACTTGATATTGCTTGATTACGTAATTGTTCTTGAATTACACTTAAATCTATTTGCAAATTACGATCCCGCAATGTTTCTTCAATCCTTTCTAAAAAAGGTATCAAAGAAGTTAAAAAATTAGAGATACTGTCTATTAATTGTTGTCCTTGAGAGACAACTGCTACACCAATTGTAATTAATAGTCCACTCAAAAATATAACACTGATTAAAAAAACGATAATAACTGCTATCCCGTGGGGCAAAAATTTCTGCAACCACTTGACAGGATAATTCAGTAAGAAAGCTAAAATAGCGGCAAATGTAAAAATGACTATTACTGTTTGAAAGTATGCTAGTAGCTGGACTAAAGCCCAACCAGCAGCAACTAATAGCAAAAAGCGCACTATTAATGAATTATTCAGACGATGCCACAAATTTTTGGCTTCAAATCCACTCATAAGAGTTGGGAGTGCATATTTTTGGGAGAGTGAGTTTTAATGTACAAAAATAAAGTGGCGATCGCCACTTTCCCAGAGCATACATTCTGAATATTTTTCTCAACGCCCTAAATCGTGCATATGGTTAATGACGGCGGCACATTTTTGTGTTACTTGTTCTAGTTCTTCTTTATTAGTAGAACTAGGAGCATCAATTAAATTACCAATTCTGACGGTGAGAGGAACTCGACGAGGTAAAGATGAGCCTGGTTGTGAAATCTGGTCTGAACCCCATAAACATACGGGTAATATAGGGGCTTTAGCTTTAGCAGCTAATAGTAAAGCACCACGTTTAGGATCATGAATACGTCCGTCGGGGGTACGAGTGCCTTCTAAAAATACACCTACAGCCCAACCATTTTCTAAATACTCTAGAGCTGCGCGGATAGCATTGCGATCGGCACTGCCCCGGCTGACTGGGTAAGCACCATATAATTTAATTGCCTGCGCCAAAACTGGGACATCAAATAATTCTTGTTTAGCCATGTATGCTACTGGCCGACAAACACAATTAGAAACAATTGGGGGGTCAAAGTAGCTAGCATGATTACTCACAACGACTAAAGGGCCAGATTGAGGAACATTTTCCACACCATAAATCCGCCCCCGAAAGTAAGCATGAAGCATCGGACTGACTACCGACCATTTGAAAGCATGGTAAAGAGCTAGACTAATTAATGGTTCGCGTGTTCTAGGCATGGGGGATGGGGCAGGGGGCAGGGGGCAGGGGGCAGGGGGCAGGGGGCAGGGGGAGACAAGGAGAGAAGTCTGAGCGGAGGTTTCCTCCGATGGCTTCGCCAACGCCAAGGGCGAACAGAACTTCGGGGAGACAAGGGAGACAAGGAAGACAAGGGAGACAAGGGAGATAAGGGAGAAAAATATTCTTCCCTACGGGATGCTCTGGGAAGGAGTAGCCGTAGGGTATTTTGAATTGATTTGTCGCTCAACCCTAATTTGGTAATTCCGCAGCGTTGCGGACGTTTTCTAAGATTAAATCAGTTGTGCTGCGTTTAATCAAACCGGTTAGGACGTTACCAGGGCCGATTTCTACTACTTTCTCAATGTTGTTGGCTGGTAATTGTAAAGCAATTTCTCGCCAGCGTACTGAACCTGTCATTTGTTGGGTTAGGCGTTGCTTTAAAATTGTAGGATCAAGAGCGGGGACTGGCTCGACGTTAGATAATACTGGTACTTTAGCTGACTGAAATTCTACAGCGTCCAGAATTTTTTGAAATTCATCTGCTACATCTGCCATCAGGGGTGAGTGAAATGCTCCTGAAACTTTCAGGGGAATAGCACGTTTAGCTTTCACTTGAGACATGACTGTCTGTACTGCATCAGGAGTACCAGAGATGACTACCTGTGCTGGACTGTTATCATTCGCTAAAACTACATCAGGAGTTTCCGCGATCACTTTTTCTAATTTTTCCCGGTCAAAGTTCATCAAAGCTGCCATCATTCCGCCTGCGGCACTATCCATCAATTCAGCGCGTCGCTTGACTAACTCTAAACCGGTTGACCAATCAAATACACCGGCAGCATACAGGGCAACATATTCCCCTAAACTATGACCAGCAACTAAATCTGGCTGGTGTCCTTTTTCCCGGACTAGGTCAGTGAGGATACTTTCTACTACGTACAGACAAGGCTGTGTGTAGAGCGTTTTGGATAACTTTTCTTCTTCATTTTGGCAGATGTCTGTCACCGACCAGCCTAATATTGCTTCAGCTGCGGCAAACTTTTCCTGAGCCGCAGGTATATCTAATAAATCTGTTCCCATTCCTAATGTTTGAGAACCTTGTCCGGGAAACACCCATGCAGTTTTAGTCATTGGTCAATAGTCAATAGTCATGTGAAAAGGGACTGGTTAAGAGGCAGGGGGGCAGGGGGCAGGGGGCAGGGGAGACAAGGAAGACAAGGGAAAGAATTTTAGATTTTAGATTTTGGATTTTAGATTGAAATCCAAAATTTAAAATCCAAAATCCAAAATTGAATTGCCCAATGCCCAATGCCCCATGCCCTAATCTTTACTTGCCCCATTGAAAAATGGCTGCCCCCCAGGTTAAACCTGCTCCAAAACCGGATGCAGCTATGATGTCATGGGTTTTAATTTTACCTTGCCGCACCGCTTCATCTAAAGCTATGGGGATGGAGGCGGCGGAGGTATTACCGTAATTAGCGAGATTGCTGATTACTTTGCTGCTCGGAATATTTAGGCGTTGAGCTACAGCATCCAGAATGCGTTGGTTGGCTTGATGTAGTAAGAGCCAGTCTATTTGGTCAACAGTGAGGTTAGCAGCAAATAAGGCTTTATCAATGATTTCTGGCACTTTTTGGGCGGCGAAGCGGTAAACTTCTTTGCCGTTCATGGTGATGGGTTGATAAGTACCTTGAGTAATATTTACATCTGAGATAATTTCTTGGGGAGTGCCTTGATAAGCCAAGTTTAGATAGTGGTTTTGTGTACCGTCACTTTTGAGGGCAAATCCTAATAGGCGATCGCTATCATTAGCTTGCAATACAACTGCACCGGCCCCATCACCAAACAATACGCAAGTCCTTCTATCTTGCCAATCTACCCAACGAGAGAGGATATCTGCCCCAATTAAAAGTACATTACGATATACACCTGTTTTAATGTATTGGGCGGCTGTAACTAAGCCAAATACAAAACCAGAGCAAGCTGCTGTTAAGTCAAAGGCTACTGCTTGGGTTGCCCCTAACTCTCCCTGAATTTTACAAGCACTACCAAATAAGTCATCTGGTGTGGAAGTGGCCAGCAAGATTAAGTCTAAATCGGCAGGTGTAATTCCGGCTGAGGCGATCGCTTGCTGACTGGCAGCTGTAGCTAGGGTAGTTAATGACTCAGTGGAATTTGCTAATCGTCGCTGACGAATCCCGGTTCTGGTACTGATCCACTCATCTGATGTCTCTACCAGTTCGGTTAGTTGTTGATTGTGAAGGGAAGTTGCTGGTACTGCTGAACCACTTCCTGTAATTGCTATGCCTATGTTTTGCACTCCTAATCTCCCAAGCTATCAGCTGTTAGTTATTACTCATCAGTCATCAGTCATTAGTTTTTCAACTGCTAACCAATGACTTGTTACTAGCTCTGGATTGCTAGTTTTTTGGCTGATTGCTAACTACTCTCACTCTGTAGCATCTCATATTGGGATTGCAGTTGTTGCATAACTTTATTGTCCACAGCTTCTTTAGCCATGCGAATGGCGTTAAATACTGAAGGTGCTTGAGAACTGCCGTGGCCAATCAAACAAACTCCTGAAACACCTAACAGCAAAGCACCGCCGTGTTCGGCGTGATCCATGCGCTGTTTAATGCGCTTGAGGTTGGGTCTTAAAAGAGCTGTTCCAATTTGACCGTGTAATCCTTGAGGTAATTCTTCTCGTAAGATTTGCAAAATTACTCCGCCGACCGCTTCAGCAAACTTGAGTAAGATATTACCTACAAAACCATCACAGACAATTACATCAAATTCGCCTGAAAGCACGTCTCGCCCCTCAGCATTGCCAATAAAGCTAATGTAAGGGTTTTCGCGCAAGAGTTCGTGAGTCCGCAAAGCTAACTCATTACCTTTGGTGTCTTCTTCCCCAATATTCAACAAACCCACTTTGGGTTCATCTGTACCGAGAACATATTGGCTATAAATCGAACCAATTACAGCAAACTGTTCTAAAAATTTGGGACGACAATCTACGTTTGCGCCCACATCCAGTATTAAGACTGGCTTACCTGCTTTGATGGTGGGAAATACCGTACCAATAGCTGGACGGTCAACCCCTGGTAATCTGCCGAGACGAAGTAAAGCCGAGGCCATAGCTGCGCCAGAATGACCAGCAGAGAATACTGCATCTGCCTTTTCTTGCTTCACCAAATCCATTGCCACATTGATGGAAGCCTTGCGTTTGCGTCTGACCGCATTTAAAGGCTCTTCATCCATTGCGATCGCATCCTCAGCCGGAATGATTTCCACTCCTTCCAAATTGGTTTTTGGGGGCAAGGCAGCTTTTATTGTTTGGGGATCACCCACCAATAAAACTTTCACACCTAATTCTTCACTGGCCCGCACCGCGCCAGTAACGATTTCACCGGGAGCATGATCCCCTCCCATTGCATCAATTGCTATCCGCACGCCAGTCGATCCCATTGCTCAGAGCTTCTTAGAAACCTTACAAATTTTACCAGATGGCTTCACTGAAAAACCTTAACTTTCTCACTGTCAAAGAGATGTTGTTACTTTTGCAACAGCTTATCACAGTAAGCCTACGATAGCACATAGTTGGTAAGGGTGTAAGGGTGTAAGGGTGTAAGGGTGTAAGGGAAGAATAATTTATATTTATTCTTTCCCTATACCCCTATACTAGGCTGTTGACTCTGTACTTTTTTTAGGGGTAAAAGTTCATGCAGTTTCTGTGTCTTCGTAATCAGGAGAAAATAATATTTTTCGTTTCGAGAGCGAAGACTGACCAAAAACCTGAAGAAACCATGCTTCAACATCAGCAAAGCTAATATTTAAAAGTGCATTTTTAACAACAGTAGTTGTTAAATCCATAGTCGATAGACATATGGTTAGTAGCATTTGACTGATTTCTTTAAATGGACAGCGAGCAGAAAATTGCTTGTATTTTCCAAAGAGTGATTCAATAACATCAGAAGTAGCCAAAAAAGTACCTTCATGCTTGATTTTGTTACATTGAACAGCTAGATAACCCAAAATATCTTGCTGAAGCTTCTGGAGACAATTATCATCATAATTATCTTGATTATTTGCGAAATGCACAAGAGAATCATGATTGATTCCTGATTGTTTAAGCTCAGTTTCGATACGGCGTGTTAGCAATACCATTTGATTCCATTTAATTAAATCTGATTGATAATCATTTAACCACCCCAACTTATCTCTGACTTTTTGATAAATCACTGTGGGGGCAATATCTGGAATCAGGCTAATTAGAGTTTCCACTGATGAGTTTAATAACTTAATTCCCCAATTAGTTAGCCTTTCAATATTAAAATAACGACATTGAGAACGCTGTGATGGCGGAGCTAAAAAAGATAATTCTGTTTGCTGTAATTGCTGCCTACATATGCTACACTTTTGGATAAATGATTGATATCTCTTATCTGATTCTAATTGATATTTTAATAGTAATGCCATTGCGTGAGTCACATCATGCGTATAAATTACCTCTGGATTATTTTCTTGATATAGCTTGATTCCACGCGCTAGGTCACTACTATTATCTGCAACGATTTGTCTTGGTACTCCCACCCTTTGGCTAATTTTATCTAATTGCTTTTCTATGATTTCTCCTTTGGTAGACTCCATTATTTCTATTGCTAGTATTTCTACGTCTTTATGTGATAATCCCCTCTTTTCCTCAATTACATTTGATAATAAGTATTCCTGTGACACCCCTAGCACAACTAAAGCTTTATGTTTTCCCAATGCTAAAGTAAAATCCACAATGTAAATCCAATCCCTGCGATACTCTTTTTCTCTTTTTAACTCATATATTGCTATTCTTCCTAACCATTTTCTAATACAGCTAAAGCTAGGAGTTGCCTGTGATTCACAATCATTAAATAATTCAAAAACTTTCTCTACACCTCTAAAACTAATCCCACTGTTGATTAACAAATGTATCGCTTGCTGAATTGTTTTTACATCATAATAGTGACCCTTAATCTTTAAGTCTGTTTCACCCATCTCCGATTCTATGTCGGCTGATTGGTTTTCGATTTCTGCTTTTTTTCGCTCTCCTCCTCCAACTTCAGTTTTTTTAACCTTGCTTCTGCCGCCATCGCACGCTTTTTCCACTTCTCTCTCGAATCCGTTAAGTCTCTCACTTTTATTTCTAAAGCTCTGATTTGCTTCTGTTTTACGACCGCCTTCTCTTTCCAGTTTTCTCTACCTTTCTTGAACAATCTCGCTAATCTACTCACTGGGCTTTTAAACTCTTGCATAGACTTTGACTTTGCTGGATTTTTCCGACACAATTATTGTATGAACTAATTCTGCCTTAAAACCGACAAAGTCAACAGCCTACCCCTATACCCCTATACCCCTACACCCCTATACCCCTATACCCCCACACCCCTATACCCCTATACCCCTATACCCCTATACCCCCACACCCCTATACCCCTATACCCCTACACCCCTATACCCCTATACCCCCACACCCCTATACCCCTAATTCTCCAGTACCCAATTAACCAACATTCTCACGCCGAAGCCGGTTGCACCAGTGCCGTTGTAGCCGTTGTCTTTATCTGCCCAAACTGGCCCAGCTATATCTAAGTGCGCCCAGGCTGTGTCTTTGACAAACTGTTTGAGGAATAAGGATGCGGTAATTGAACCACCAGCACGAGGCCCGGTGTTTTTCATGTCGGCAATGCTAGATTTTAAGCCTTCAAAATATTTATCTTCCATTGGCATCCGCCAAATTTTCTCGCCTGAACTTTCTGATGCTTGTTCTAGCTGTTTTGTTAAGGCATCGTCAGGAGAATATAAGCCGGCAATGTCATCACCCAAGGCAATTACACACGCGCCTGTGAGGGTAGCTAAATCAACAATGGCATCTAATCCTAATTTATCGGCAAAAACTAAGGCATCAGCTAAGGTTAAACGCCCTTCAGCGTCGGTGTTATTCACTTCGATTGTTTTGCCGTTAGATGCTGTGAGGATGTCTCCTGGGTGCATGGCGTGACCGCTAATCATGTTTTCGGTGACAGCCGAGATAAAGTGAACTTCAACATCATCAGGTTTGAGTTGCGCGATCGCTTTGGCTGCGCCTAAAGTTGCGGCTGCACCACCCATATCAATTTTCATGGTTTCGATGCCGCTACCAGCACCTTTGATATTTAATCCACCAGAATCAAAGGTTAAGCCTTTACCAATAATTCCGAGTTTGCGTTTGGGTGTGCCTTGTGGTTTGTAGGTGAGGTGAATAAATTTCGGTGGTAAGTCAGAAGCTTGAGCCACGCCTAAAAAAGCACCCATGCCTAATTTTTCACAGTCTGCTTGTTCTAAAATTTCAATCTGCAAACCATGTTCTTGAGCCATTTGTTGGGCTGTTTCTGCCATCGTCACGGGTGTAACGGTGTTGGCTGGTGCGGCTACTAATTGCCTAGCCAAGATTACGCCGGAAACGATTTGGTTAGCTTTGGTGATTGCGGCTTCTTGTCCGGCGAAACCGAGAAATTCGATCGTTTCGACTTGTGAGCCTTTATCTTCTGGATCAGATTTAAAGCGAATGTCTTGGTAAAGGGCTAACTGTACACCTTCAGCGAGTGCTTGCACTGTGGCAGAGGGATCATTGTTCCATAGGGGAAAACTAAAGCCTAAAACTTTGGTTTTTTGCTTTTTGGCGACTTTCCCTACTGCTGCCGCCGCCCTTCTGAGGGTTTCTAGTTTGAGGTTATCGGCTTTGCCTAAACCCACCAAAATGATTTTTTTAACTGGGCTAGCACCACTGACACGGGTAAAAATGGTGCTGTTGGCTTTGCCTGTAAATTCTTCTTCTGCTATGACTTCTTTTAAAATGCCAGAGAACTGTTGATCTAAAGTTGCCAGTTCACCAGTTAACTCTACTGCTTCTTCAAATAATGCGATCGCTAGCGTATCTCCTGCCCACTCTAGCAAAGGCTTGTCACTTAGTTGAATTGCCATTTTTGCATTTTGCGTAAACTTACTTCTTGTACAAGTATTGCTTAAAATTTTCGGAGTGAGGGATTGGAAAGTAGGGAATTGGGCATGGGGAATAGGGCATAGGGGAGGCAGTACTTTGGTGTGAGCGTAAGTTAAAGCAACGTTTGCGATCGCTCGGTGTTGATCCTGAGCAATTACAATAACTATTGATTAATATTAAATTTGTTGGCGATCGCACTCATAATTTCTTGCTCTACTGCTGTAGTCTGATTGTCTAGTTGGGCAATTCTCTGGCACTGTGCTAGTAAAGGTATGGCAAAATCTCGATTCAGTTGATTGAGTAGCTGATCTAGAGGTTGGGGTGATTTAAGATTTTTCTCAATGGCTGAGATGGAAGTCGGACTGAGGTTGATGGCTTGTAGTTGAGGTAAAATTTCTTGCCAAGTCTTTTCCGGGTGACTGGCTAAAATCATACGGACTAAGATTTTATCCATAACGGCTTGTTGAGCGATCGCAGTTTCTAAATATTGTTCGCTTTCTGCTTTTAATTTATCCAGTGTTTCCGGTGATTCCAGGGATACCGATTCATCTAGTTTGGCTTCGTAAAAGCGACAAGCTGCATATCCTAGAGAATAACTCATCGTAGCATTTGCACTGGCCGCGATCGCTGCTCCCGCAAAGGGGACGTTACGTAACAAAGCTAATCCAGCAGCTTTCATAAGGCGATTCCCACCCAAGCCTAAACCAAAAATTGTTAATAGTTCCCCTTTTCGGCTGGCATCTTGTAAATCTAGTCCATAGGCATAGGCAATTTGATACAGCATTTCTGTCTGTAATTGCATGGTTGCTGCCAAATCTACCGCTAATAAGGCGGCGGCTACTCCTGGCAAAATACTGCTTGCTAAACCAATCCCACCAGCTTTAGTGGCTTTTTCCATCATGATGCGATGGGCAATTTCTCTAGGGGATTCTTGGGGGTATTTTTGCTGGAGTTTTTGAACTGCAACTGCTACTTTTTCTACATCAATATTATTGCTAGCACCAATTAGCCAATTAAGATTTAAAAATCCAGATATTCTTCTAATTAGCCAGTTTTCACCAATATGATTGATGATTTTACCTGTGATTTGAGTTGCTTGATCTAATAAATTATGAGTAGTTTTTACGGTTGCTGTTCCTATTCCCACTACTGTATCTATCAAAGATGGTTGCTTTTGATTTGTGGGTGAATCAACTAATTGGTTGATATCTTTTTTTGTTGATTGTGATTCGTCTGCCATTGGTTGTCACTATCCTCATTACAGCCTCTCTTTTTCGGTTGTAATGAAAAATTGACTCTTTTGACATCTACCAATTAGTGCAAAGTTGGCGTTAATTTGGGTAAGTTTTTTAAACGCAGAGGAAGAGGGAGTCAGCGCGGAGTAACGCGGAGTGTTTGTCAAGTAATTGGTTATTGATATTTGGCTTCATTTTGAATTTTGTACACTTTTTTCATGTCCATAGTGAATGGTGTATTGTTTGCAAGGTTGTTGATCTCTAAAAAGTTATGAAATTGCAGAATTTCATAGAGGTTAATATCTTGCTCTAATAAACAGGCGTGTCCGCTTTCGGGTAAAATTAAACTTTTGCTATGGGGTATGATCTTGGCTAACCGTTGAATTTCACTCACGGAAGGTAACAGGCGATCATTACCACCAGCAATTAATAAAACTTTTTGTTTGAGAGAACGTAATTTATCTTCTTCAATCTGAAATTCTCTCAACATCGATACTCGCCAATTGACTGTTTGTGCTGGTACAGAACGCATGGTTTTTAGCAATTCATGTCTCACACTCCGGGAAATTCGGGGTAAAGATGCTAAAAATGGTAATAAACCCAGTGCGCCAACCTCATAAAAACATTCTGGGACTAAGTACATTAGTTGGGATGTCCAATCTAACCAAGGCCGCAGTCCAAAGGCAGATGCAGGGTTAATTAAAATTATGTGTTTAAATAATTGTGGAGCTTGGATTGCTACTTTCATCGCCAAGCAACCGCCAAAAGACTCTCCACATAAATAAACTGATCTCTGGGAACTTTTTTCTAATTCTGCATGGATTAAGTCTAAGACGTTATTTGTCAGTACTTCCCAGGTTGTTAAGTCTTGCCGAGGTATTGCCAAACACCGGACATCAAAAGCCACTTCTAATCCCGCCGTTTGCGATCGCAATAGTTGACCAGTTCCATCCATTCCGGGTAAATACACAAATAGGGGATATTCTGGCTTAACTTGTCTAGGTGTAAGAAAACACGGCTTTAGTTCAATTTCTGGCATTATGGCAAAATTTTAATCACTTCTCGGTTTTGTTCAGGTTTACCCCTCGAAAATCCCCTACTCTACATCAACAGGAACATAAAAGGGTTCAAAATTCACACTCAGAAACTAGCTTTTTTTCTGTTCACTGTTAACCATCAGCAGTGAACAGTTAACCAATTTCATAAGTAGGTCAGACTGCTGATCAAATCATAGTTTTAAATGTAACAATTACTTTAGACTTATTTTGATAAATTAACAATTACTTAACTTAAATTCAAAATATAGATGAATCCGCTCGTTAGCAGTCATTGCTATATCATGTAATAAATTGATTAAATGCAATTTTATATATATGCGTTTTCACGGACATATATACTTATATCTTGCACCATTCTCAACAAGCCCAAGCCCCAAAAAACCGGGTTTCTTGCAAATCCGTTCAGAAACCCGGTTTTTAACCGAGGTACAAGACGTGAGTACTAAATGATTAGTCTAGATATTTATCTAGGCATTGCATATATAAATCCTATTGATATCCAACTGTACTCATGAGCTAAGTTATCTTCTTGATGACTATTAAGTTAAAAAAGCATCTACAATGTTAATAGTAAACAGTGATTGGTGGCAGTTGACTGGGCTTCCACTATCCACTGTTATGACTGATAACTGATTCAGTAGCAACCTTGCATGAGTAAGTTAGCAATTTCAGTGTGACAATATGCAGTTAGTTCGGCAACGGTGTTTCTAGCCTGTTTACCTCGATATTGGTGTTGATGTTGAGATGTAATCCAATAAGGGCGACCAATTAACACAGCAACCCGCCGATAAATTACCAGGGGATGCCAACCCGATTGAGCAAATAAAGGTTCAGAAGGGTCAAATAAACTTAACAATCGCAAGGGAAAAGCAGCTGTATTCACCTCTTCTAAAGAGGCGATCGCAATTGGTAAAATGGCTAAATCTGGCACATCAGAACGCAATGCTAGATGAGCAAACCCCCGACGAAATTCACCCACTTGATTTGGTTGGGTGTATTTCACCATTGGATTAGCACCTTCAGGAAACACTCCCACCATCTGTTTTCTGCGTAATAGCTGCTGGGATTGCATAAAAAAGCTTTGCTGACGCTGTTGATTGTCTTCTAGAGGAAAACAACCCAATTGTCCTGTAACAATCTCTCGCAAAATGGGGACTTGTCCCATGTAGTGATGACAAGCAAAGCGAATTGGCCTTTCTAAAGCTGCCATTAAAATCAGGGCATCCATAAAACTGCGATGATTGCTCACTATTAACAAACTAGCATCTCGTGGGATGCGATCCTCGTAATAGCGAAACATATTTGTTGAGAGTGTAGCTAAGAATGATTGAGAAATTTGTAGAGGACTATTTAGACTCATCGCTCATTTATATATTTTCCGAAAAATATCGCAGTGTATCTTGATTTAATTTTTACATTTCTTTACTAATACCATGACTGTCTTAAGGTAGAAATATTCTATAACCAAAATCTAGTGAATCTAAGTGATTGGGAGGTTTACACTACCTATCAGCATAAATATCAGAAAAAACATTTACTGAGACTGTTAGTAGTTAATTTTCGTTATTTTTATAAAAGATTTTTAGAAATAGCAAAATCATGCTCAATGTCGTAAATTTGCTAATATAAAACTGTAACTGGAAAAAAGGATAGAAATGTTATATAATTACTTGGTTTTGCCATTAAAATTAATCGATTAATCGTTTTAATAATTTGATTTTTATTTTGCATGAATATAGTGGATAAAACAGAAAAAACATTTGCACTAACAACCCCGTTATATTATGTCAACGATGTACCCCATGTAGGTAGTGCTTATACAACAATGGCAGCAGATACCCTAGCACGGTTTTATAGGTTGCTAGGACAGCCAGTCTTACTAATTACAGGTACAGATGAACACGGACAAAAAATAGAGAGATCGGCACAAAGTTTAGGCAAAGCACCACAAGAGTTTTGTGATCAAATATCTGCTAGTTTTGCTACTTTGTGGGACTTGTTGAACATAAAATGCGATCGCTTTATTCGTACAACTTCACCACGCCATGAAGCAATTGTCAAAGAGTTCTTCCAAAGAGTGTGGTCGGCTGGTGACATTTATCAAGGCCAACAAAAAGGCTGGTATTGTGTATCCTGTGAAGAATTTAAAGAAGAACGGGACTTATTAGAAGGCCATCGTTGTCCTATTCATACCAACAAAGAAGTCGAGTGGCGAGATGAACAGAACTATTTCTTTCGCTTATC
Source organism: Aliinostoc maniaoense (assembly GCF_058172895.1). Lineage (NCBI taxonomy): Bacteria > Bacillati > Cyanobacteriota > Cyanophyceae > Nostocales > Nodulariaceae > Aliinostoc > Aliinostoc maniaoense. Next base: position 3,328,259 of record NZ_CP187952.1, read on the forward strand.
TAAGTACCAAAGCCAATTAGAGGAATTTTACCAATCTCACCCAGACTTTATTCAACCACAAAGTCGCCGCAATGAAGTCTTAAACTTTGTCAGCCAAGGTTTACAAGATTTTTCTATTTCGCGGGTGAATGTAGATTGGGGTTTTCCTGTACCTACTGACCCTAACCATACCTTATACGTGTGGTTTGATGCCCTGTTAGGTTATGTCACAGCCTTGTTAGATGCTGATAGTAACCCCACCCTAGAAAATGCCCTAGCTAAATGGTGGCCGATTAACCTGCACTTAATTGGTAAAGATATCCTCCGCTTCCATGCTGTGTATTGGCCGGCAATGTTAATGTCAGCCAATTTACCTTTACCAGAAAGAGTATTTGGTCATGGTTTTTTAACCAAAGATGGTCAAAAAATGGGTAAAAGCTTGGGTAATACCCTTGATCCCGTTGCATTGGTGCAACGCTATGGTAGTGATGCAGTTCGTTATTACTTCCTTAAGGAAATCGAATTTGGCAAAGATGGCGACTTTAATGAAATTAGATTCATTAATGTTTTGAATGCAGATTTGGCAAATGATTTAGGTAATTTGCTCAATCGCACTCTTAACATGGTGAAAAAATACTGTGCTGAAAACACGCTCTCAGTTAACAACCAAGCCATTCCTGCGGAAAATCCTTTGAAAGCCATCGGATTGAATTTAGGGGAAAAAGTCAAACTAGCCTACGAATCACTAGCGTTCAACCAAGCTTGTGAAACCGTGCTTTCACTGGTGCAAGCCAGCAACAAGTATATTGATGAACAAGCACCTTGGACACTATATAAACAAGGGCAACAACAGGAAGTAGAAACTGTACTTTACACAGTTTTAGAATCTGTTAGACTAGCAGCTTATCTACTTTCTCCAGTAATTCCGAATATCAGTAGCGATATTTATCAGCAACTCGGCTTTGGAATTAATTTTAACGAGCAAACAGCCAGTTTTTCTACCCATTCCCAATGGGGATTACTATCTAGTCAACAAAAATTGGGCAAACCCCAACCCATTTTTAAACGCATAGAACCACCAAAAAACGATTAGTCCGTTTAACTTTTGATTAATTCCAATCTAGTGCCATTTTTTATTTTCTTCTGAAAAAATAACGGGGCTAACCTTAATTATTAGCCCCAAACGTTATCATAAGCCAATACTATTTTCAACTTGAAAACTTCTATCAAAAATATCAAAAATAAAAATGAGGTATGACAACAATGTTGAATAATCTAGAAAATGACTCGATATTTACGCCTGAGCAGGTTTTAGAAAATCGAGGACGTGTTGCTATATTTATTGATGGTTCAAATCTATTTTATGCAGCTTTGCAATTAGGAATTGAAATCGATTACACGAAACTGCTATGTCGCTTAACAGGCGGTTCTAGGTTGTTGCGAGCTTTTTTCTACACTGGTGTAGACCGCACCAACGAAAAACAACAGGGTTTTTTGTTGTGGATGCGGCGCAATGGTTATCGAGTCATTGCTAAAGATTTAGTACAGTTACCAGATGGTTCAAAAAAAGCCAACCTAGATGTAGAAATTGCCGTAGATATGATGGCTTTGGTGGATTCCTATGATACCGCCGTGCTAGTAAGTGGAGACGGGGATCTAGCCTATGCAGTCAATTCTGTAAGTTATCGTGGTGTCCGGGTAGAGGTTGTAAGTTTGCGTTCTATGACTAGTGATAGCTTAATTAATGTTAGCGATCGCTATATTGATTTAGAAGCCATCAAAGAAGACATTCAAAAAACCCCACGCCAAAGCTACCCCTATCGACCTTTATCTGGTATGGGATTTTTAGATGATCCCAGCGATGGACACCTAGAAATTCAGGATTAATGAACTATCAACCACAAAAATCCCAAAAAATTACCAATTTAAATCAACAGGGGGGAAAGACAACAACTTCCCCCCCATTCTCTTGGCTGAAAATTAAGTGGTATTACCTACTTTTAAGTATTTTCTTAATTATTGGTTTAGCAGGTTGCGGATTTAGAACCCCGAAAAACAACCAAGCAAATTCTGATTCAACTAGACAAGATAGTAATTTAACTTTCTTTGATGTCACCCTCGAACAAGCAGATGAAGTAGGTAGGCCAGTTTGGAGAGTCAAAGCTAAACAAGCCGAATACACCAAAGAAAAGCAAATTGGTGAAGCTCAAAATCCCTATGGAGAACTTTATCAAGACGGTAAAGTAGTTTACCAAGTCAAAGCCGAAAAAGCAGACATTGAACAGGATGGTAAACAATTATTTCTCAAAGGCAAAATCGTAGCCACAGACCCAGCTAATGGGATTATCTTACGCGGCAATGAATTAGAATGGCGACCCCAAGAAGATTTATTAATTGTCCGTAACCAAATTAATGGTACTCATAAACAACTGCAAGCCATTGCACAGGAAGCAAAAGTAAAAACCCGTGAACAACGCATGGAATTTTCGGGAGGTGTAGTAGCAAGCTCCGCCGATCCCCAGATGAAAATGCGAACCGAGCATTTAATTTGGCAGATTAAAACAGAAACATTAATTAGCGATCGCCTTATTCAAATTGACCGTTACAAAAACAATCAAATCAGCGATCGCGCTAAAGGTAATGCTGCCCAAGTCAACCTCAAAACTAAGATTGCCACCCTAGAAAAAAACGCTCAATTAGATTTATTAGAGCCTCCCATGCAAATTGTCAGTAACTCGATAACTTGGAATATAAACCGAGAAAATGTCAACACAAATTCACCTGTGCGCGTCTTTCACAAAGCAGAAAATCTGACTGTCACCGCCAAACAAGGCGAAATGAAAATTCCTCAAAAAATAGTATATTTAACAGGCAACGTCAACGCTATTGGGCAACGTCGTCAGACATTAAACGCTCAAAAAATGACTTGGTATCTAGACAAAAAATTATTATCAGCTCAAGGAAATGTCGCTTATCAGCAAGTTGATCCCCCTCTAAATTTTAAGGGGGAGACTGCTGTGGGTAATCTGCAAACCGAAAATATTGTAGTTAAAGGAGGCGGTTCTGGGCGGGTAGTGACAGAAATTGTTCCGAAGGGGAGAGATTAGGGATTGGGGAGTGGGGAGTGGGAGGATAAGGGAGATAAGGGAGACAAGGTAGACAAGGGAGACAAGGTAGAATTTACTTCCTCTACCCCTACACCCCTACACCCCTACACCCCTACACCCCTAACCTCTAAACACAATCTCATTGCGCTTAGTATTACCTAATTCTGGTAATGATTTAGCTGTATGGGGAGTGAGGGCATTAGGAACGCTGGCAGGAACTTCTAATTGTTGTACGAGATTTTGTAGGAGTTTATCTTGTTGTTGGCGAAAAGCTGTGATTTGTGAACCACGGTTAATAATTGCAAACCAAACTAAACCGCGATCGCGTGTTGGTACAACCCCAGCTAAAGCACTGACATCTCTTAAAGTCCCAGTTTTCATGACAGTGGCTGACGGTAGGTGTCGATACTGCATTGTGCCTCGGTGATCAAATCCAGAGGTGGGAAATAAATCAGCCAAGTTGAGTTGATCAGCTGCAGCCGCTTGCTGAATTGCCATTAACATCGCACAAGCAGCCCTAGGGGAAATGCGGTTTTCTTGTCCCAGTCCTGAGCCATTAATTAACTGAATTTCTGCCTCTGGTACATTCGCTAATTTGGCGGCTTTTACCTGTACTACTGTATGACCACCTACCGCTTCTGCTAGCATTTGCGCCATTTCGTTGTTGCTGTAAACATTCATCTCCTTGATTAATTGTTTCAAGGGTAGAGAACGGTGACGTACTAGTAAAGTTTGTTGGGGTTTAGGCTGGGGTGTAAATTTGACTTGTCCGGCAATCACAAGCTGGGGTTTGGGTGTACCCTTGGGCATGATGGAATGAATATAATTGGCTGGACGAGTCCAAGATTTGGAATTGAGAGCTTGCTTGAGCATTTGCCCAGCTAGTAGGGGATGACGCTGGAAATTCATGGCGAAATTGCCAGTGATGACTAAATTTCCCTTAACTTGCTTGATCCCCATTTTATTGAGAGTATTACCTAAAGCGATCGCTTCCTCCCAAACAAACATCGGATCTCCACCACCAGTAATGACTAAATCTCCTTGTAAAACACCCTTTACTATTGGCCCTGTAGCACTAATCATCGTATCAAATTGGTGCTGAGAACCCAAAGTTTGCAAAGCCACCAAGGAAGTTGCAATTTTAGTCAGAGAAGCCGCAGGTAAAGGTGTTGTACCTTGATGATCAGCCATCAATACTGGCCCAGACTGCATCCAAATTCCCTGACTTTGAGTCAGATTCTGGGCGATTAACTTAGATGTTAATAATCCTTGGAGATATTGTTTAACGGTATTAGCTCCTGCTGGATTGGGATCGGGTGCAATAACTAAGCCAGGGCTACTTTGCCAAGTTAGTAGTTCCAAGGCATCTGACGGCTTGATCTGAACTCCAGCCATCTCTAACCACAGAGATACCAAACCTGAACCCAACAATTCCAGCATGATTTAATCCTCTTAGGATATAACAGAACACAAAAATTTAATTTACTGTGCTACTATACGGGATTTTTGGTGTAAATCAGTATTGAGACGTAATAATTTAGTGGTTTTTCCCTCTATGGGTAGATTAAATGACATAGTTTGCGTATCTCCCTTGACAATACCTCGGATTTCAGCATTGAGTCAGGGCGATCGCAGATATATTGACTAAATTATCTACATTTACCAAATTATTCAAGATCAATAAAATCAGCAAACAAAGTCATTTAGTGATTGCCTACGTTTAAAGGTTGTTTTGGCTATTTTTCTGGAAGCATTTGTTTCCAGCAAATGAGGTATATTTGCTTGCAGGCGACGAAGTTATAGTCAGCAAATCATTGTGGCTCTCATTGTTGAACTATTTTTTTTCTGGATGTAATTGCTCTTTTGAGGAAATCATCCCCATCTGGTTGATTACGGCGATCATTTGATACAAACGTCCTAAATCTCGTTGGTTAAAGTATAAAACTATGCGTGGTAGGTCAACAGTTTCGTCTTGGTTTTCTTGTGGTAGAGCCTGACTTTTCTCAATTTTTCCTTTGACAATAATGTCACTAAATTGATCATTGAGATATTCCACTTCTGTATCTGATAACTCTTGCATCAAGCGAATTACCAACTGATCACCTACATAGCGACTAGAGTGATAAACCTGGTAAAAACGGGTGATAGCATCACAAGCTACTTCCAAGTTATCGGTGACGGTGTAAAGACTGGGATCTTCAGGACTTACCAAGCCTGTTTTCACCAGATGTTCATCAATGTATTGACTCCAAGATTGCCAATAATTACCGCCTGGGTGGTCAATTAAAACTACGGGGACGGGGCCGAATTTACCTGTTTGGCTTAATGTCATGCACTCAAAAGCTTCATCTTGAGTACCAAAGCCGCCAGGGAATAAGGCGACAGCATCACTTTCTTTGAGGAGAAATAACTTGCGGGTAAAGAAATATTTAAAATGAATTAACTTAGGATCACCCTCAATAATTGGGTTAGCTTGCTGTTCAAAAGGTAACTGAATATTTAAGCCAAAAGAATTGTCTCTACCTGCACCCTCATGACCAGCTTCCATAATTCCACCACCGCCACCAGTCATGACCATAAAACCTAACTGGGTGATGGCACGGCCAAATTTTAAAGCCATTTGGTACTCTGGTGTGTCTGGCGAGAGACGAGCCGAACCAAAAATTGTGACTTTGCGGACGTGTCGATAGTCATAAAATAGCTCAAAGCCTCGCTCCATATCTGCTAGAGAGGCAGACAATATCTTCCAATCGAGGCGATCGATATCACTATCAGCTAGGCGAATGATAGTAGCTAGAGCCTGCTGAATGTATTGCCGATGTTTTAAAGTCGGTAAGCGGTCAATTAATGCACCGAGATCCTTTTGGAGAGACTCGAATGTGTCAAACGACGCAGATGAAGTCATGGGAACTGCCAACACAATGGCATTACATTTTACCTAATTTTGGTGTGCAATTGAGCGATCGCTGTTCATTAGTCAACAGTCAACAGTCAAAATTTAACGGTTAACAGTCCCTAACAGGTTGATGAGTCTTAATGAAATGTCAATTTGTCAGTGTGATTCTGACTCTATTTTTTAGAGCATAAAGGGTTTGTGAGACGATCAATTTCACATCTCACAAACTTACTGACAAATATTGACTCAAATTTAATCACTAATCGACTACTCAAAAGAAATTGACTTGTTTGATTACTTATCAAAATACTTTTCCAAGGTGTTAACTAATGTAGTTTTAGGTACTGCACCCACTACCATGTCAACCTTTTGTCCACCTTTAAAGATCATCAAGGTGGGGATGCTGCGGATGCCGTATTGGCTAGCAACTTGGGGATTTTCATCCGTGTTGACTTTCACAACTTTTAGTTGACCTTCGTACTGAGATGCGATTTCATCAACGACAGGTGCTACCATTCTGCAAGGGCCACACCAAGGAGCCCAAAAATCGACCAGAACAGGTACATCGCTATCGAGTACCTCTTGCTTAAAAGTAGAATCTGTAACTTGTGCGGCTGCTGACATGCCTAAAAACCTTTGCCAATTATATTTCTGACTTTCGTGAAAATTCTACCATAGCAAAAACATCGAACAGAAATATAAGGATGTACATTTGCAAAGAACTCCAGAATTTATTCATAAATTTATAGACATAAGGAACCGCCCGAACAGTAGTCCGGGCGGAGTGTGGTGTGAGGAGTGAACGGAAACATGCGTCTCCGCTATTTCTATTGTAGGCGACAGATGTGATTTTTCCAGGGAATGTTTAAGACTGTGGAAAAAAATTTCTGAAGTATTGAAGGTATTTATGTATTCAGGATTAGGTATTTATTAGGTGTAGGGGTATAGGGGTATAGGGGTGTAGGGGTATAGGGGTATAGGGGTATAGGGGTGTAGGGGTATAGGGGTGTAGGGGTTTAAGAAATGATGAATTTCTCTATGATTTTACAATTATTCCTGACTTAGTTGCTTAAAAATCAAGGACTCTCCAACTATTGCCTATTCCCCTAACCCTATTCTCCTAACCCTTTATTTACCCATGCCTAATTGTTGAGCTTTTTGATAAACTTTACCTTCGGTTAGCAAAGAAGGCGCAATCACAACTTCGACTTGCTGCATTTCTTTGAGATTTTTCGCGCCTAATGTTCCCATGCTAGTTTTTAAAGCACCCAAAAGATTGTGAGTACCATCATCTAGCCCGGCTGGCCCGGTGAGGATTTGCGCTAAAGAACCGGTTGTACCAACCCTAATTCGCGTCCCACGGGGCAGTACTGGGCTAGGAGTAGCCATACCCCAGTGATAGCCTCTTCCGGGGGCTTCTGCGGCTCTAGCAAAGGGAGAACCGATCATCACACCATCAGCACCACAGGCGATACATTTACAGATGTCGCCACCGGTGATTAAACCACCATCAGCAATGATGGGGACATACTTACCAGTTTCTTGGAAGTATTCGTCACGGGCGGCGGCGCAATCCGCGATCGCAGTTGCTTGGGGTACACCCACACCCAATACACCGCGAGATGTACAAGCTGCACCGGGGCCAATCCCTACTAATACAGCCGCCGCGCCAGCTTTGAGCAACTGCATAGTAACTTCGTAAGTTACACAGTTCCCCAAAACGACCGGGATAGGCATAGAACGGCAAAATTCTGCCAAATCGAGGGGTGTAACTGACTCTGGTGATAGGTGAGCAGTAGAAACTACTGTAGCTTGGATAAAGAATAAATCTGCCCCAGCTTTGGCAACGACTTCGCCATATTTGCTAGCACCTACTGGAGTAGCACTAACTGCGGCAATACCGCCTTGTGCTTTAATTTCCTGAATACGTTTTTCAATTAATTCTGGCTTAATTGGCTCGGCATAGAGTTCTTGCATCAAGGAAACAAATTCATCTTTACCTACGGATGCAATCCGATCCAAAATGGGATTTGGGTCAAGATAGCGAGTTTGGATACCCTCTAGATTGAGAACACCCAATGCACCTAGCTCTGACAGCTTGACAGCCATCCCCACATCAACTACACCATCCATTGCACTGGCAATGATGGGAATTTCTCGTTCGATATTACCAATTTTCCACCGAGTATCGGCTAAACTCGGATCGAGTGTTCTGTTACCGGGGACTAAAGCAATTTCATCAATGCCATAGGCTCTACGAGCTGTCTTCCCCCGCCCAAGTTGAATTTCCACGCTGTTAACTTTTCTAAATTCTGTTCTAGCTAGGGTATCAAATTGTGAGATAAATTGCAGCGTTTTTTTTGGATTGGGAATGGGGCATTGGGAATGGGGCATGGGGAATTGGGGAAATCAAGACTAATGACTAAAATCTAAAAGTCTTCATCCCCAGTCAAGGGTCAATAGTCAACACTCAAGCTAGAATTGATACGATACTTGTCAGATTTGATGTTGCAGCCTTGATCCAATCTGAAACTTTAGAACTACTGGAATGGCATCGTTTATGCCAGCACCTCTCTACGTTTGCCGCTACTAAGTTAGGGGCGATCGCATCTTTGCGTCTCCAAATCCCTGCATCTCAAGCAGCAAGTGAGCATTTATTAGCACAAACTAAGGAAGTCTATCAACTAGAAAGTCGCGTCACGACGGGATTGTCTTTTGAAGGAGTTCAAGATATTGGTGATTCCTTAGAACGGGCAGAACTCCAAGGGATTTTGGCTGGGGATGAATTATTGGCGATCGCTACTACTTTGGCAGGGGCGAGAAGTTTACGCCGTGTTATTGATAACCAAGAAGATTTACCAGTATTAAAACAACTTGTCGCTGAGTTACGCACTTATCCCGAATTAGAGCAAGAAATTCACCGTTGTATTGATGAGCGAGGGCAAGTAACTGACCGTGCTAGCGTTAAACTCGGAGAAATTCGCACGGAATTGCGGAGATTACGCAGCCAAATCACCCAAAAGCTGCAAAATATCTTACAAGCTAAATCTGGGGCAGTTCAGGAACAAATTATTACCCAACGGGGCGATCGCTTTGTTATTCCCGTAAAAGCACCACAAAAAGATGCGATTCCTGGTATTGTTCATGACACTTCGACTAGTGGCGCAACTCTTTACATTGAGCCAAATTCAATTGTGCCGATGGGCAATCAATTGCGTCAAACCATCAGGAGAGAGCAAGCGGAAGAAGAAGTCATTAAACGGGCTTTAACGGAACAAGTGGCAGCCGTCAAGCCTGACTTAGAAAGGTTATTGGCAATTGTCACTACATTGGATTTAGCAACCGCCAGAGCCAGATATAGTTTATGGTTGCAAGCTAATCCCCCTAGATTTGTAGACCGAGAACAACAGGAAATCATCACCTTACGACAGCTACGCCATCCTTTATTAGTTTGGCAACAGCACCACGAACAAGGTCATGCAGTCATTCCCGTTGATTTAATAATCAGTCCACATATCAAAGTGGTGACAATTACCGGGCCGAACACTGGGGGCAAAACTGTCACACTAAAGACCCTAGGATTGGCAGCATTAATGGCCAAAGTAGGTTTATTCGTCCCAGCCCGTGAGCCAGTAGAAATCCCCTGGTTTGACCAAATATTGGCAGATATCGGTGATGAGCAATCCCTACAGCAAAGTTTATCTACTTTCTCTGGTCATATTCGCCGCATTAGTCGCATTTTGAATGCTTTAGGCAATGAGGGAGATGTGACAGGTGACAGGGAACAGGTGACAGACGACAGGGAAGAAGACACAATGCCCCATACCCTATGCCCCATGCCCTTAACCCAATCTCTAGTTTTACTCGATGAAGTTGGTGCGGGGACAGATCCGGCGGAAGGGAGTGCTTTGGCGATCGCACTTCTCAACTACTTGGCTGATCATGCCCAGTTGACAATCGCCACAACTCACTTTGGCGAATTAAAAGCCCTCAAATACGAAGATGCGCGTTTTGAAAACGCTTCGGTAGAGTTTGATGAGACGACTTTATCCCCTACCTACCGTCTATTGTGGGGGATTCCGGGACGTTCTAATGCTTTGGCGATCGCTTTGCGTTTGGGATTAAAACCAGAAGTAGTAGAACAGGCAAAAACCCAAGTGGGGGAGGCGACAGACGAAGTAAATCAAGTAATTGCAGGGTTAGAAGCTCAACGTCGTAGTCAAGAAACTAAAGCGGCAGAAGCGCAAAAACTCTTACAACAAGCGGAACGGTTGTATAAAGAAGTATCAGCAAAAGCCGCCGCCCTAGAAGAAAGGGAACAATCCCTGAAAGTTTCTCAGGAAGTTGCTGTACAACAAGCAATTACCCAAGCCAAAGGTGAAATTGCCAAAGTTATTCGCCGCTTGCAACAGGGTACAGCCACAGCCCAAGATGCCCAAAAAGCCACCCAGTCCATTAATCAAATTGCCCAAAAGTATCAACCAGCACCACCGCCTAAACAAAAAATTGGCTTTATGCCCAAAGTAGGCGATCGCATTCGCTTATCTCAATTTGGACAAACAGCAGAAGTTTTAACCGCACCAGATGAAGATGGCGAATTAAGCGTCCGCTTTGGGATTATGAAGATGACTGTCAAGCTGCAAGATATCGAATCCCTTGATGGTCAAAAACCAGAACCCATCGCTAAACCCAAACCCAGCCCTGCCACGGTTACACCACCACCCCCAGCCGCCCCAGCCATTCGCACTTCCAAAAATACTGTCGATATCCGTGGTAAACGGGTAGCTGATGCGGAAATAATTTTAGATAAAGCCATTTCCGAAGCTCAAGGTCAAATCTGGATTATTCACGGTCACGGCACTGGCAAATTACGTCAAGGTGTCCACGCCTTTTTACACCAGCATCCCAGAGTCAGCCGCTTTGAAGCCGCAGAACAAACTGATGGTGGTAGTGGGGTGACTATTGCTTATATTGGTTGAGGCAGGGGGGAGGGGGCAGGGGTGCAGGGGGCAGGGGGCAGGGAGCAGGGGAGCAGGGGGAGACAAGGGAGACAAGGGAGGGGGGAGTGTGGGGAGAGAGGGGAGTGTGGGGGGAAAGATTTGTTCTCTACCATCCCACACCAAGCACACCCTGCCCTGACGAGGTTTCAGCTTAACAAGCGTGCTATTCCCCCATGTCCAATGCCCCATGCCCAATTCCCAATGCCCAATGCCCCATGCCCAATTCCCAATTCCCAATTCCCATTAACTAACAACCTAATTTTTAAGCAATAAATATCACAAGTATTAGATGAGAATTTTTCATATTTAGATTATTCATGACCTAATGCTGCTAGTAATGAATAATTAAAGGGGAGATTATTTAAAGATATTTATTTATACTTTTGTACGGAATTAGCTGATTAGATTCGTAAATTTTACCAGCAAAATATATCTTTAACACTGTTGAAAATAAAAATTCATCTTGTAGAGTAAGACAGTGACAATTGCTGTTTATCAAAAGTAAGAAAAGTAAGTGTAGAGAGAAGGGTGTAAGAGTGTAGGGGTGTAGGGGAAAAGATATCATTATCCTCTTTAATTGTGAAATTTATTTCCTGCCCCCTCCCCCCTGCACCCTGCCCCCTGCCCTGCCCCTCTGCCTTCTAAACAAGAAACCAACTCTCATCATCAAGAGTCTGGTTTCAAAATGGGTAACAGCAACCGCCCCTATCAGCCTGATCACCTATGCTAAAAGTTATGCACTCGGCCGCTGATTCAGCCACTCCCAATTCCCAGTGGGAGGACTTAACTAAACTTCCCAACCCTAATGTTGTGCAATGGGAAAACATTAAAACCCAGTTAGATTTAGTGCTGATGGCACTAGAAACTTTAACTGGCCTTGGTTCTGAGGCGATGCTCTCAGCCGCAATTGATTTGAATTTGGAGTCGAGAGTGCCAGATCGCGTAGCTTTATGGCGACTGCGACAGTCGAATCCCATACGCAAAGGTCAAGGAGGGCGAAAAAAACTAGATGTAGAAGAAGCGCGATCGCTAGTTCTGATTATCTGTTACCTCGCCAAACAGCACCAAGAATTGATTCGCCGTGCTGTGGGACTACTTGAACAAGTGGCGGCAAAAAATCGAGAACCGCATCAGGTTGCTTTACTGGGAGATTATATTGATGCTTTCTGCAACACTTACCAAGAACGCATGGAAGAGGATGAACAAATCTCAACGGATCTACTTACCAATTTGTCTATCAAGCTGCTGATAGATTTACTGTTTTACAGCGCACCTGGTGGACATCGCCGTCTCTGGTTAGCACTCATAGACCGTTCTGCAAAAATTTGAAAACCTTTTGTTTGTCCTACCATGCCTCTATCAAACTCTATTATTCGTCGCTACACACCTCCTACTTGTACTCTAGAAGTATCAGCCCAAAGTTCTCCTTTATCTCGGTGGATGGGGAAACCTGTAATCAAGCAGTTAACTTTTGAGTTACGCTTTGATGATCCAACTGTGCCAGAAGAACAGCGAGTGCCAATCAGAGGCGATCGTGATCAACTAGAAGCTTTATGTGATGCTGTCACTACTTACGTACAAGAACTTCTACAACGCTCGCCGGAAAGCTTTTGCTTTAGTTTGTCTGGTTTTGAGGATTCCACTAAAGTATCGGATAACACAGAATTAACAGATTTCCAGCCAGAACCTTTATTAGCCAAAACATCAAATAATTCTACATTCCCAATTTCAGGGTCAAAAATCTACTTAGAAGCCAACAGTTATTTAACTCACAATTTATATCTCGGTTCTCTGGCTAATCAAGTGTCTGGTGCTGTTATTTCCCTGACTCTTTTGCAACTGTTTGATTTAGCAAATGCTTTAGATGAATATACAGCTGATGTCTTAGCGTTACCTATGCTCAACCAAAATGGTTCAGTGGTACGCTTCCCTACCTGGGTGACTGTAGCTGCAATGTTTGTTATAGCTATAGGTTTAACGCCTTTGACTTGGCAATATGCTAGCAATCTGCGAACAAAGGAGACACAAACCGCCAAAACAGCAGAGTCCCCAGAGTCACAAGTTGCTCTCCAACTGCCACCTGAGCCTAATTTCCCTACACCTCAAGCACAACTGACTCCCCCTAATAATTCTTCATCCTTACCTCTGACTTCTACCCCTGTATTACCTCCCAGTACTAATTTACCGACAACAACCCAGCCATCTCTTAGTTCTGATCTAGCAGCTAATTCTCTGGAATCAAAACCAACATCGAGTTTACCTCAAACACAAATTCCACCAGTGTCTAGCAATTCACCAGTTAACATCCCAGATCAACAAATTGCTATTCAATCTAATCCTTCATTACCAAGTAACTCCCCAGATTTGGGGCTTCCTATCAAACGGAATTTACCACCCAGGCCATCTTCTACTCCCGCCCCACTCCCTGCGCCACTGGCTACTATACCAAATGCTAGCAGTAGCAATGCTGTTCCTAGACTTTACTCACCAGTCACTTCCCCACAGCCTGAAGCCAGAATTAGTTCCTCTGCAACTACCCCCTCCAATGTCCCTGATACTAATTCCTTAGCCAGAAGATTAAGGGAGACACGCAACAATCCCACACCCACAGAAGTTTCTGTGAACAGCAGCAGTACGCTATTTGATACACCCCAAGTAGCAGAAGCTAGAGCATTTTTGCAAAAACGCTGGCAGCCGCCTACAGGATTTGAGCAAACTCTAGAATATAGCGTGATGGTTGGTGTGGATGGCTCAGTTGAACGAATTGATCCATTAGGTAAAGCCGCTAGAGAGAACTTTGATATGGCGGGTATGCCTGCCATTGGAGAACAGTTTGTTTCTGCCAATCGCTACGGACGCAATAGTAGAATTAGAGTTGTTCTCAGTCCAGATGGCAAGGTACAGACTTTTCTCGAAGGTGAATGAGATTTATGTTTTCGATATTTATGTTGGGTTTCGTTGCTCAACCCAACCTTCTATATTGAGGGAAAATCGCTCCCATCCATCTCTTGAAACTGTTCCCTGTTCCCCCAAACCTGTTCCCTACCTCCACTAAAGAACTTTTTCAGCAAATCCTAAATATCACTCAAAACAAAAGGACTACTCAAAGCAGTCCTTTTGTTTTAACTTAAAATTTCTATTTTAATAACGGGATTTTTTGTACCTTAATTTTTGTTTCTTCTGCCGCTTTTGTGATGTAGCAACTGCATGATCTACCGGGTAGCCAACAACGGGAATAACCTGATATTTGCGATCTTCTTCTAACTTTCTCAGTTCTGTGTAGTCAACCCAATGAATGCAATCAACCGGACAAGTGTCAATTGCTTCTTGAATAACTTCTTCCGCGTCCCCATCTTGGCGAATTGCACGCGATCGCCCATAATCTGGTTCAATATAAAAGGTATTACGCGCTACATGAGCGCAGTGTTTACAGCCAATACAGGTGATTTCATCAACGTAAACACCTTTTTGGCGTACTATACCCCCCAATTCCGGTTCTAGTCCAGAACGTTCTGGCGCATCCCGTAAAAAACCGCCGAGTTCTGGCTCGAAACCGGAACGATCTTCTTGTTGTTCCGGTGACGGCAGAAAATCATCCATTACGCACTCCAGCGTTGTACAACTAAGCGAATCGAACCATCTGCATTTTTTTGCTGTTCAGCTACCTGAAAGCCTACACGCGCTGTTTCTTGTACTACTGTTTGATAAGCATAACGCTGAGTAACTTGCCGCAAGAAACCATCTACAGATAGATTTTGCTGCCAATATTGCAAGTCAGCAACTAGTTCGTATTCTTTGCCATTCCATCTAAAACCGATATCATAGCCATTTTCCTGCTCAATGGTAATTTCCGCAGGATGGGTTTGACCACGATATCCACGTACTTCTCTAGGGCCGGGTTTCCAGTCAATGCCTAAGTCAGTCAGAGCATCTTTTAAGGATTCTAGGTTACGGATTTGAGTTTTAATTTGGCTAAAGTGTGACATGGTTGTTGTAAATCGATGACACTAAACTATGTGGAAAACTTACCAATCGCTGTAGGTAGTGTTTGTATTCACTACACTAGATTCCTGCACATTAGCAGCGAAATATTCTGAGGTTGGCTCTTGAGTAAGTACTTGCCCTAGCTGTGCCTCTATCGCGGCTGTAACTTCAGCACAAGAAGCTCCTACAATGCCAGTGACTTTTTCCTGTACCCGACCGTCTGGATAAATTATGAACTCTAATGTCTCCATGCTCTTGGCCAACCACAATAAACACTTTCGGATTTTACTGCCTTAGCAGCAGGCTATATGTATAGCCGGAGGAACATTGTTACTTAGGGACAAATTTGCCATTTTTTAACTAATGTTCCATCTCTCAAAATAAATATCTCAGAAAGTTTACAAAAATTATGAATTTTATAAGTCTACACATCTATCAATAGTTAGTCTCTCTTAACCTAATTAATTAGTCAAGCTCAAAATTGAGTTTGTAGGATTAAGTTGCGATCGCCCCCAAAACATTTGATAGCGGTAGTATACCGAGCTATGTGACTCACGAATCAATCGAAATTATTGAAAATCTTTATCATTACTATTGAATTGGGCATATTGACATATTTGTCAAGCACTGAGACATGATCAGTTATCAGACTTCCAGAGGCAGGATTAATACGTTTATCCATCCCTACCAATCCCCAGTCCCCAATCCCCAATCCCCAATCCCCAGTCCCCAGTCCCGAATAATTTTAAGAAAGATTACTGAATTGTTGCGACAAGTTAATGGTGTTCAATTTTGGTAAATATGCCTAGCAACTAAAAAAAAAGGTGCTAAATTGATAGCAAGGTACAAAAAGGTTAAAAGTTAATTAAACGCAAACCTTAATTAGAGCCTGTACCTCCTGCTCTAATAAATCACGTCTTCGCAATCTTAAACTCGTTGGTTGCATCCTTTCATTAAGTGTTTTCGCCTTGAGTTTATTGGTTTATTTTGTGGAGGTTTTGAACTTACAGCCAGAAATGCCTGCCTATTGGAATCAAGGATGCAGGGTTCTGGAGTGATGGTTGCGAAAGTTGTCCACCTTATTTGAGTTCTTTTGTTTCTATTTTTTCCATCTTCTCTAACAATTGCACATTTACTAAACCGCCTAAGCTAAAGATATTTTCGTTCTTAGCTTGAGGCGGTTATTGTCATGAATAAATGGGGATTGGGGACTGGGGACTGGGGACTGGGGAGAATAATTATTACTTATTGTCTTCTCATTCACAACTCAGCACTGGCTAAACGCCGCGCTACCGCCAATACAACTCAGCACTCATTCACTCATTACTCATTAATGTAATTACGGTAACTTCTGGAGGACAAAATAAACGTCCTGGTCGATAAGTTCCTAAACCACGATTGACATATAATTGGTTTGTGGAAATTTGGTGATAACCTTGCGCCCATTCCCAATATCGTACTACTTTTGAACAATCTCCTAATAACAATTGAATCCAACGCCGCAGTTTTTTAGGAATTTGTTTAAGGAGCTTTTTATAGTGATAAACTACAGGCCCCATACCTGGTATAACGATGTGTCCGCCGTGGGTATGACCGGAGAGTTGTAAGTCTACTCGCCATTGTTCAAGAATTTTGGCGGTATCTGGATTATGAGATAAAACAATGCGCGGTGTAGCAGGGTTAAGTTGTTGCATTACTGGTGCAGGATTAAATTCCCTTGACCAATAATCAGCCAATCCGACTATTGGTAAATCTTGTCCTAGAGGATAAGCAATTTCATTCCATAAAACATGAACACCGATGCTAGTTAATGCTTTGGTAACTTCTGTTTGGGAGTGACTGTAGTGAATATCATGATTGCCAAGTACAGCATAAATACCATAACGGCTTTGCAGATATTTAAGTCTTAACGCTAATTGGTGAATTGGTGTAGGATCATCAGTTACATAGTCACCTGTTAATACTATTAGATCCGGTTCAACTTCGTTAGTAACTGCGATCGCTTCTGCTAGTAACTCTTCTGATAATCGCAATCCATCGTAATGAAAATCTGACAACTGCACTAACTTTAAGCCTTGCAAACTGGGTGGAAGTTCTGCAATCTTAACCGTGAGTTTATCTACACTTAAACGTCCTGTAAACAACCAGTGCATAATCTGCTAGGGACTCCTCATACCAGCGTCTACAGCTTATCAAAAAATAAAATAAATCTTGGGGAAGATGTAAAAAATAATAAATTTGCACAGATCATTGCCTTTTGTTGTTCCAATCAAGCATCTGCCGAAGGAGATTGGACAATTACACTGATATAGTTCGCTATTTCTATTCCCCCTCAGATATATTTTTAGAGATTTTAGCGAAAATAATTACATCTGAATTATTAATAGTAAAATGCTATCTTAAGGGCAAAGTCATCTACTCAAATGAGAGGAAACTGCTATGACTGCAACGCTCTTAGAAAAAAGTTCTATCGAGTCATTGCTAGGTGAAGAAGCCGAAAACCTACTCACATACAAAGCTAAAGTTTCCCAAGACTTACTACATTTACCGGGATCTGACTTTATAGAGCGAGTTTGGTTAAATAGCGATCGCCATCCTCAAGTATTGCGTAATCTGCAACAAATTTATTCTACAGGTCGTTTAGCGAATACTGGTTATCTCTCAATTTTGCCAGTAGACCAAGGCGTTGAACACTCAGCCGGAGCATCATTTGCACCCAATCCGATTTACTTTGATCCAGAAAATATTATCAGATTGGCGATCGCCGCAGGTTGTAATGCTGTAGCTACTACTTTAGGAGTATTAGGCAGTGTTTCCCGTAAATATGCTCACAGAATCCCTTTTATTGCCAAAGTCAACCATAATGAATTATTAACTTTTCCCAATCAATTTGATCAAGTCTTATTTGCTGATGTGGAACAGGCATGGAATTTAGGCGCATCAGCAGTAGGCGCAACTATTTATTTTGGTTCAGAACAATCTGCTAGACAAATTCAAGAAATCAGCCAAGCTTTTAAATATGCCCATGAATTAGGAATGGTGACAATTCTTTGGTGTTATTTACGCAATAATACTTTTAAACAAGACAAAGATTATCACCTTGCGGCTGATCTCACCGGACAAGCAAATCATTTAGGCGTAACAATTGAAGCCGACATTATTAAACAAAAACTCCCAGAAAATAATCATGGCTATGAAGCGATAGCCAAAGCAACAGGTGAAAATTACGGCAAAATTCATCAACGAATGTATACAGAATTAACCACCGATCACCCCATTGATTTAACCCGTTATCAAGTATTAAATTGTTACTGTGGAAGGGCAGGTTTAATTAATTCTGGTGGTGCTTCTGGCAACAATGATTTTGCACAAGCAATTCGTACCGCCGTGATTAATAAACGTGCAGGCGGTACAGGCTTAATTTCTGGGAGAAAAACTTTCCAAAAACCCTTTGAAGAAGGGGTAAAATTATTTCATGCCATTCAGGATGTTTACTTATCTCCAGATGTGACAATAGCTTAACCCCCCGATATTTTGGTGCGTTACGGCTTACGCCTAACACACCATACATATATTGTCATCAATCTGCACTACTTTTTACATATATAGCCTTTCTTACTCTGCTGAATTACAAATCTCTGCGTACCTCTGCGCTTTACTTTGCGCCCCTTTGCGTTTCAAAATATGATCTGTACCTCACTTAACTGGGAATTGCTATATATAACCAACCTAAAGAAAGACGTTAGCTGTATTGAAAATTATCTAACTTGGTTGCAGAGTAAACAGGAAACTTGTTCAATGTTGGCAATCAAAAATAGATTTAATCAATGGCAGCGCAAAATTACCTTAGTGATATTCGCTGGGTTAATTTTGCTCATTAGCTTACCTACTAATTCTGTTGAGGCTGCTGGTTATTATTCAGTGAAAGAACACAAAACAGGAGTCATTCGACCTTATTACACAACTAAAGAACGCCCCATAGCACACACCGAAATTATCAGACCTTACTATGCCACGCCAAATAGAAAACTCAGGACAAATACAGGGGATAATTATATGGAGCGTGGTAAACGATCAACAGAAGTTATACCTCAAGAATTAGGTAGAAGTAAGCGGCAAAAAAATCTGCGGGTTGGTGAAGAATAAATAAAAAAATAATCAATCGTTCTGTAGGCAGGGGAGCGGGGGGCAGGGGGGGCAGGGGGCAGGGGAGACAAGGTAGACAAGGTAGACAAGGTAGACAAGGGAGTTAAATTAATGAACAGTTACTTGATAACTGATAACTGATAACTGATTTAAGGGAGATTCTGGGATATCCTAAAGTAAGTGAAAGATTTGCCAAATAGAGTAAGAATGAAGCTGGCAGCAAGAGTAAGTCAGGTAACACCTTCACTAACCTTAGCGATCGCCGCGAAAGCTAAGGCGATGAAGGCCGAAGGTATAGACGTTTGTAGTTTTAGTGCTGGCGAACCGGATTTTGACACCCCAGCGCACATCAAAGCAGCAGCAGCAAAGGCTTTGGAGTCAGGCAAAACCAAGTATGGCCCAGCCGCCGGAGAACCAAAATTACGGGAAGCGATCGCTCACAAACTGCAATCTGATAATGGTCTAGATTACAAGGCAGAGAATGTCATTGTCACCAATGGCGGCAAACATTCTCTCTATAACTTAATGGTGGCATTGATTGACCCCGGTGATGAGGTAATTATCCCTGCCCCCTACTGGCTCAGTTACCCAGAAATGGTAACTTTGGTAGGAGGTAAGCCAGTAATTATCAACACAGATGCCTCTACGGGTTATAAAATTACACCAGAGCAACTGAAAAAAGCTATTACTCCCAAAACTAAGCTATTTGTCCTCAATTCCCCATCTAACCCTACAGGAATGGTGTACACACCAGAGGAAATTAAAGCTTTAGCACAGGTAGTAGTTGATGCAGATATCTTTGTAGTATCTGATGAGATTTACGAAAAAATTCTCTACGATGGCGCACAACATATCAGCATCGGTTCGCTAGGAAAAGAAATTTTCGCGCGTACCTTAATTAGTAATGGCTTCGCCAAAGCTTACTCCATGACTGGTTGGCGACTGGGTTATTTAGCCGGGCCACTGGAAATTATTAAAGCCGCCAGCACCATCCAAGGGCATAGTACATCTAATGTGTGTACCTTTGCTCAATATGGTGCGATCGCTGCTCTAGAAAGTCCCCAAGACTGTGTAGAAGAAATGCGTCAAGCCTTCGCCAAACGGCGACAAATCATGTTAGATAGGCTCAACGCCATCCCCGGATTAAGTTGTCCCAAACCAGACGGTGCATTTTATCTGTTTCCCGACATCAGCAAAACAGGTCTAAAATCCTTAGAATTTTGTAATGCCTTGTTAGAAGCACATCAAGTAGCAGTCATTCCCGGCATTGCCTTTGGTGCAGATCAAAACATTCGTCTTTCCTATGCTACCGACTTAGCAACCATAGAAAAAGGTATGGATAGGTTAGAAAAGTTCGTTTGCAGCCGGATGTAGGGGTGTAGGGGTGTAGGGGTGTAGGGGTGTAGGGGTGTAAGGGTGTAAGGGTGTAGAGGTAAATTCTCCCTTGTCTCCCTTGTCTCCCTTGTCTCCCTTGTCTCCCTTGTCTCCCCTGCCCCCTGCCCCCTGCCCCCTGCCCCACTCCCCACCAATCTCAGTAGTATTTCTGAGTCTCTCGCCGCCACTTCATCCCATAATTGATCAACTACACCGTAAATTTACGAATATTCAGCAAAAAATTAATTTAGCTTTTAATAAATTGATTGATATACCTAGAGGTTAGGGGTAAGCTAATAGCAATAAAATTAAAACCTCCAGGGTGTTGAGAAATTTTATGATCGCTAATACTTTACCTAGTGATTTTTTGGATAAAGATACTGTTAAGCTAAACTCTCAAGAGATAAATTTACCACTTTTACAGGATAAGTTTTACAATTTTTTTAGAGAAAGTGTAAATACTTATGCACCAGCAGATGTTTTAAAGAAATTTAAAAATTTATTTATTGAGTGTCTGCACTCATACAACTTAAATAATGTGCCAGCTATCCAAAAAATGTTGTCTTTTAATAACGAGGTGGAGTTTCGTAATACGCTCAAACGTTGTTGCTACATTTTGATTAATAATTGGGCATCGCAACGCAAACATAAATATATTCAAGAACTGATTGACTCATTTGAGCAACTACCTTATTGTCCAACTATAAATGGATTTGAAGAGTTAAATTTATATAGACAATGGCTAGAAAATTTTGTTAATAGCTCAGATTATCATGAGTTGAAAATATTTAATTATAAAAATGATCATAAAGACGAAGTTCACTGGAGCGATCGCTATGCCGCTTACTTGTTAGTTGTACAATCATTAGATGCAGATAAACCCAAAGAACAACAAGAAGCAGCAATCAAACTTTGCAGACAGATGAAAGATAAGTATAAGTTTGATTTAGCGATGTATATAGCCCGTTCTCAGTCTGCGGCCTCAAGTAGCACACGTTATAACAACCCCAGTGTTTTGGGTGATAATGTCCTGCATTTAATCAAAAGGATCGTGGCTAAAAGAGGTAAATTCAGTTATGAAAATCTTGCCAATATATTTCTTAAGCAAACTCAAAATCAAAGCTTAAAAGAATTTAAAATTAGTTTGCTGAAATATTTATTTTTATCAGTTGGTAATCAAGAAATTGCATCCCGATTGCAGCAGTCTGTACAAGATAAGCTGTTATTGTGGAAACCGGAATTAGATCAAGAAATAATTAACAAAAACTTATTGCTGAGAATTAGCAACAAACTGATTGATTATCTCACCATTGAAAATAGACATGAACCTTCAGAATTATTTACTGTACTAGCTTCTCAAGGTCATCCTTTAACCTTAGTAATTATCCTGTTGAAGATTATTTTGATTTCTCAGCATTCTCGCAGTCATTTAGAAACTCGCATTGCTGATTTAATTGCTTACTATCACTATCAATCAGAAGATGAATGTCAATGGTTTATTAATTTTATCGAGTTTTTTAATATTACTTTTGCAATTTATGCAGAAAATGTGCAGTATAACTTGCTGAAAGTTCAGGGAGATGAATCAGTTCAAAATTCACAACAGAATTTAGATGTATACCGGGTATTTTCACAGGTTAAGACGGAACATCAAAAATATTAAAGGTTTCTATTAATACCGTTTTTTGATAGAGATGCACTTTATTCTGTACTGTAGAGACGTTGCATGCA
The DNA here is from genome assembly GCF_058172895.1 of Aliinostoc maniaoense. NCBI lineage: Bacteria > Bacillati > Cyanobacteriota > Cyanophyceae > Nostocales > Nodulariaceae > Aliinostoc > Aliinostoc maniaoense. The sequence goes on from NZ_CP187952.1 coordinate 3,350,476, forward strand.
ACGTCTCTACATCGTTTATTTCGTGCAACTTCATAGAGAATTGGTATAAGGACTAAAGTCCTTACTACAAACTATATGATTCATATTTGATTTTTCAACAGATACAGCAGGTTCGATGTTTATGAGGTACAGCAACTGATTAAAAAAAGTAATGAGTAAGAAATTTACTTATTACTCATTACTTATTACTCATTACTTATAACTAGGCTCTAAACCAATTTCAAATCAGGATACTCTGCAAACAAATCATCGGATGTGAGGGTATCACCTTCAGCTTGAGGAGTCCACAGCACTTCCAAGGCTAAGAGCTTATCCGCAGGAATACTACCAATTTGTCGCAACACTTGACGCAAATCATCAGTATTGTTCACGGCTGGAAGTTCAAACTTTCCTAGTGTTGCCGTCAACAAGGTAACGATAATGTATTCTCCAGGGCCTTCGCTAATTAAACGGGTGGGGTTGTCAAGTTCATCAGATGCAGGTAAAGCATCTTGAGCTAAGGCTGCTTTTAGCTGGTTGTTGACATTGGAGAGAGTTTCTTCACTAAATTTGCTGCGTTCTGCTAGTGCTAGGCGGTTAAATTGACTTTCCGCCGCATTTAATTTGGCTTGTTGTGTACCACCGCCTGCATATACCCAATATTCAGGATGACGTAGCAAAGCTAGGGTAGTTTCTTGCAGCACTTGTGTACGTCCCTCTGGGGAATTGGTATCAGCCGTTTCTGCAATGCGGTTAAGTTCTGGTTGTAAGTCTCGCGCTTGGGCTAATAAACCGACTTGCAAGCGATTTACACTCACTGAGGGGTTGCTGTTGTAGCCGACTTCTTCACCTTCACCACTGGAGACACGACGGAAAGTTTGCACTAAGAAGTTAGCGATCGCCAAGAAAATTAAGATAGTAAATAAACCCCCAAATCCTCCGCCAATACCCCAAAATGGAATTAAGAACGGAAACCCAAAGCCACCACCAGGATAGGGTGCAGAGTATCCCCTACCACCGGGAGGTGCATAAGTCCGTGGGTTATAAGTACGACTCGAAGGCATTCTAAATGAACCACCTCCAATTCTGCCGCCACTACGGGCAGCTAATGCACCATCAGCATGGCTGAATGCTAATACCAATACTAAGCCCAGAGCAAAGACAGTTTTTAAGAGTGGTTTGATAGCTTGTTGTAGTTTTTTAGACATAATCACAGTTGCTTGAAAAACGTTATTCTTTAATTATTTTTTCTCTATTTAGAGCATCAAGGTGTCTCCACCCGTAATCAGCACTAAGTTTTTCATCGTTCAGAAAGCTATATATCCAATGTACCGCGTCTTATCTTACGGAATCAGTAAACCACAGAGGGATTTCTGTAGTGGATAACCGTACCTCAGAATTTATTCCCTTGGAAGGAACTTTGGAATAAATTAAGGTTTGTAATCAGAACTTTAGTTCTCAAATCAGGACTAAAGTCCTTACTACAAACTCAATCTTAGTCTTTGTGTTAGCAGGGAGACTACAGCACCTAGCACCAAGGTTTTTGGTGCGTTACGGCTTACGCCTAAGACATTCTACATATACTTAGATTTTTTGAGATATCACATCGGATTTATATAGTAGAGTTTCAGCTAATAATTGAATCATGCTTTGAGCTTATCCTTAAACTCAGGTTAATTACGAATTAATTAGGTTATATGTAGCCTGTTTTTCGATGATTTCTGTGATTATTTGCTAACTCTTGGCTAAAAAAATGCCAAACAATATTAAAATTTTAGTAAGTGTTTACAATAATTGTTTCTGGTGAACATCCAAATTTATCGGCATAAAAATTAAATATATAATTAATAAACAATTCATCAAAACAACAATAATATTCTTATATTTTATATTCTAAAATAGAGTTGTAAGCTGTTTCATAGCCTTATTTTAAAAAGCAAGCAGTATAATTTTTACTTTCTTGTTCTAGCAGTGCTTCAACTCAAAAGCAATAGATCAGCATGAGTCTTAATCCTGATTTTATAAGATTTCAGGATGCGGATTTGTTTGATGATTTTGGTGAATTAGTATAATCAAGTAGCATAGGATACTAAATTGTACTATTGATATCTGAGTCACAGCTAGTTTAATGAAGGATTGTAAAAATTTTTGACAAAATTGTGTAAATACCTAGCTTTTGAGGTTTACCTGTTGGCTAAAACCAAAAAAGAGGAGAAAATTTAGATACTAGCGTCAGTAGATGCTTCAGTACAATCATCCACACAAATACTTGCTTGTGTAATTACTTAATGGAGGTAGTACAAAATAGCGCGTCGCCTGTCGGACGTTTTTAAGGTTTTTCAACTTATTTGCAGTCAATCACTCAAAATCAACAATGGAACACGTCTCGCAACTGGCAACAAAAATCAGAGAAAAAACTGCATCCCCGGATATTTTAGTTATATCCCGTCTTTTTTTGCCCCAGGAAGCGGTGATTGGAGAATATCTTTATAATCGCTGTTTGCAAGATCCAGAACAGGTAATTGTTTTGAGTGCTAGTTGTGCAGGTGATCAAGTATTTGACGAAGCTCAACAGTTTCCTGTGTATCGCTGGCCTAATTCTAGATATTGGTTGGGTGGTTTTTTAGGCAGTTATTTGCAAACTGGCTTAAATTTAATTTGGTCATTTGTATTTGCTATTAAACTATATTTTCGCTATCACTACCGCTATATTGAATGGGGTCATGGCTATGAATTTCCGGCCTTGCTGCTGTTGAGCTATGTTTTACCAGTGCGTTGTTTTATTTACCTGCATGGTCATGATTTGGTGAGTGTTTTAGGTAATCCCTTGTGGCGATCGCTATTTAAGCTTACTCTCAAACGAGCAGCAGGAATTGTCTGTAATAGCTCCTCAACACAAGATTACCTGAGAAATACTCTGCGTGTACAAACACCCACCCATGTAATTCATCCTGTAGTCAGGCCAGAAAAATTTGGTTTGGGGAATAACTCTAGCAATTTAGATAAGTTGGGTTCACAGGTACGTCAAACTTACAATATTCCCCCAACCGCAGTAGTGATTCTCTCTGTGGGAAGCTTAGTTAAAGAAAAAGGCTTCGACCGCGTAATTGAGAATTTACCATTACTTTTAACAATTGGTGTCGATGTTCACTATATCATCTGTGGTGAAGGTGCATATCAACCCCAACTGCAATCTTTAGCCCAAAGATTACGGGTAGACAAGCGGGTACACTTTACCGGATATGTACCACATTCAGAATTAGCGGGTTACTATGCAGCATCTGACATCTTTGCTATGCTGGCATTATCCAAAACACCAATGACGGCCTTAGAAGGTTTTGGCATTGTCTATCTAGAAGCCAGTTATTTTGGTAAACCCGTAATTGCTTCCCGTCACGGTGCTTTCATCGACTTAGTACACCACGAACAAAACGGTCTATTGGTGAATCCTAAATCCGGTTGTGAAGTATTGCAAGCTTTCAAGCTATTGTGTCAAAATCAACAACTACGGGAAAAACTTGGTCGTCAAGGTAAAGAATTAGCCAAAAACAAGACTTTGCATCGTTCGTTATATGTAGAGAGTGGGGAGAAATCAACTCAAAAGTCAAAACTCAATCAGTTTTAGATTTTGGATTGACTGCACCCATAAGAGCATGGCTGTTTCATCCGCCACCTACAATGGTAACAACTTCTAAGCGATCGCCTGATTTGACTGTGGTTTGTTCCCAGAATTGGCGGTGTAAAATTTCGCCGTTATATTCTACCGCCACTAAACGGGGATTAAAACCTAACTGTTGAAGTAAATCAGGTAAAGGTGTTTGGGAAACACAATTATGAGTTTCCCCATTTACTTGCAATGTAATTTGACCAAACATAAGATTAATTCGTAATTCGTAATTCGTAATTCGTAATACCCCTACGCGGAAGCAAGCTACGTAATTCGTGATATTTTCTATCTTTACCCCTGCCCAATGCCCAATGCCCAATGCCCAATGCCCAATGCCCAATGCCCCAAAATTCCTTAATTTTGAATTTTGAATTTTGAATTTTGAATTGATATGCCCTCTGCCTACTTCACTACTTCTGGCTTGACGCGATGGAGTTGGGAGAGTAAATATTGGGTGACTAGGGTAGGTTGTTCGGCTTGCATGAGCGATCGCACTACTGCTACTCGTTCTGCTCCACTATCAATGACATCATTGATATTATTGGGATCTATGCCGCCAATGGCAAACCAGGGAATAGTGCTGTTTTCCTGGGCGTAACGGACATATTCTAAACCAGCCGCCGCTTTACCTGCTTTGGTGGGAGTTTCATAAACTGGCCCCACGCCGATATAATCTGCACCTTCAGTAATTGCTTTTTGCATTTCCTGAGCATTAGTTGTAGAACGCCCAATTAAACGTTGTGGGCCGAGTAATTGACGAGCCACAGCGATTGGCATATCTTGCTGTCCCAAATGTACCCCATCAGCATCGACTGCTAAAGCTAAATCCACTCGGTCATTCATAATGAATAAAGCACCGTAGCTATGGCATAATTCCCGTAACTGGGTAGCTTGTTCTAGACGCACTGTGTCATCGGTGTTTTTATCTCGGTACTGTACTAGAGTTAATCCACCTTTGAGGGCAGCTTCTACAGTTTCGGGTAGATTATCTGAAGGGGATGTTACCAGATATAAACGCGATCGCCACAGCAATTGATGACGCTCATAACCCATTAAATTCGTTTCTAGGGTGTAAACCTGATAACGCATCTCCTTAAAAGCCTTGCCCATACTGGGGTGATACAGCTTGCCATATTCCTCTAGCACTCGCAAAGCTTCTTGCACCCGGCAAAAATTAGCTTGTAAAACAGACTTAATCCCAGAACGTTGTTCCTCCTGGGGATGACTTAACTCTGTACCAATATCACCTGCTGTATCTCGCGCCGCTCTTAACTCCACCGTATGCCAACTAGCCACCTGTTGGCGTAGATGCTTACATTCCCCAGCCATCGAGGAATTATTTAAACCAAACCGACACCACTCTTCAATAATTCGCAAACCTTCACGAGCGCGGTCTAAATTCGCATCTAAAATACGATAAACCACTTGCTGCATATGCTGTTGTTGGTTTTGGGCTGTAACCATTACAACAACCCCATTATTGACGCTTTCATCGTAATAGCCAGCCTCTTTCATACTAGGAATCTACCTCCCATAATGTTTTGGGCAATGGGGAATAGGGAATGGGGAATGGGGAATGGGGAATGGGGAATGGGGAATTGTGCATAAAAAATCTACCTTGTCTACCTTGTCTACCTTGTCTACCTTGTCTCCCCCTGCTCCCCTGCTCCCTGCCCCCTACTCCCCTACCCCCTACTCCCCTACCCCCTCCTTTCAAAGTTCCCCATCTTCTTATTAATTACTTTGTATTGAAAATAGCCAATTGGTCAATATAGCGGATAACATAATCGACATCCTGAAATATTGGAAAGTATCAAAACTTATTATTATTTCTAAGGAGTGGTGTGAAGGTGATTTCCCTCATTTTTTCGCTCAAATGCCCTAAATTAAACAACCTACCGACTCAACCATCTTTGATGGTTTTAGGAAGATATCCAATTTTTGGTCTTTCGTTGTTATGCGCCCTGGGTGTGGTTAGCATCACGTTACTTACCATAGAGATTCGTAGCGTTGTTGCTCAAGTACCACCTGTATCAAATCAAATCCGCCTGGATGAAAAAACAATTTCTCAGGTTAATGTCCTCTTTGTCAACCCTAGTATCGGGGATGACACAGCAGGTAATGGTGGTGAAAATGCCCCTTTAAGAACTATTACTCAGGCTTTGCAAAATGCAACCCCTAACACAGTAATTAAGTTAGCTCCTGGCAGTTATACGGCGGATACAGGAGAAGTATTTCCCCTGATGCTCAAGTCTGGGGTAGTTATTCAAGGGGATGCAGCTAATCAGGGACAAGGGATTATTATTCAAGGTGGTGGGCAATTCCTCAGTCGCAGTTTTGGGGGACAGAATGTCACTATTGTTGGTGCTAACGAAGCTCAATTAACTGGGGTGACTGTTACTAACTCTCATCCCCGTGGTTATGGTTTGTGGATTGAATCAACTAATCCAGTAATTACAGCCAATACATTTACAGGTAGTACCCAGGATGGTGTGGCGGTGGCTGGTAAAGCTACGCCAACAATTACCAAGAATTACTTTCAGCGCAATGGAGCTAACGGAATTACTATCAGTGGTACATCCCAACCGCAAATTCGGGAAAATATCTTTGTACAAACTGGGTTCGGGATCAATATTACTGACAACGCCGCCCCAGTGTTGGTAGGTAATCAAATTCAAGATAATCGGGCTGGAATAATTGTTCAAGCTAAGGCTCGTCCGATTTTAAGGCAGAATTTAATTCAAAATAATCAAGAAGATGGGTTAGTAGCGATCGCTCAAGCTATGCCCGATTTAGGTAATGCTACGGAAGCTGGCGGTAATCAATTCCAAGGGAACAAACGCTATGACATTAACGCCAGTGCAGCTAAACAGAGCATTGTTGCAGTTGGTAACACCATCAATACTGAACGGGTAGCTGGTTCGGTGAGTTTTCAAGCCGAAACCTCTACCTCCGCCAATACTGAGCAAGTAGCTGCTAACGGCGAAATCATCTTTGCTGCTCCTGGAGTATCTGATCAGCCAATAGTGCAGCAGCAAACTCAAGCACCCCTAATTTTACCTAAATACAATCAACAATTACCCCCACCTAATAGCCAAAGAGTCACCACCAGCAGCACACGTAAAACCTCACCAGTCACCACCAAAAAAGCGACTCCATTACCAGCAGTACCAGCCCAGGCGACTCAGTTTAATTATGTCCAGATTGATACCAACACCATTGAATTTGTTGCACCTGAGACACAAACCCCAAGCACAACTGTCACAACTCAACAACAGTCATGGCCAGCGCATCTCTCACCAACTCAATCAGAAGTTAGTCCCCAACCATCAAACCCCAGTGCTGTGAGTAATAATAATGACCTCTTACCTGTGCCTAATAGCAATATTCCCCTAGGTAATACCCGGAATATGCAAAAAGTATCAGCACCGCCAACTAATACAATTAGTTATGCAGGTAATTATTCATCTTCTCCAGCCCCAGGTGTGCGCTATCGGGTTGTAGTAGAAGCCTTAACCGATAGAGAACAGGAATTAGTCAAAAATCTTGCACCTGGAGCTTTTCCAACCATGTGGCAAAGTCGTAGAGTTATGCAAGTTGGTGTATTTAGCGATCGCAATAACGCCAATGAAATGCTGAAAATACTGACTAACAATGGTTTAAGAACTATCATTGAGCCATTAAATTGATTAAGTAATGAGTAATGAGTAAGAAATTTACTCATTACTTATTATTCATTGAAGTAGACATCATAGAAACTAGAGAATTTACGTCTTGTGTATCTTGCCAAGTTTCAAAACTATCAGTAGAACGATAACCCATCTGTTTGAGATGAGCTAATATCAACTCATCTCGTTGATGCCAAATAGCAAATATTTGCTCTCTCCCATCGTTAAGACTATCTACATCAATTTGATAAAAATCATCGCTGCGTTTTAACTTCAAACCCAACAAATTCAATAATCGGCTGAGAATTTTCATCCCTGTTTTGTTATTTTTACTTCTAGTAAAATCAATACCCAGCACTCTTTTAATATGCTTACTGTGTTGAAATACTATATCTTGCAACCAAATTAAATTCGGATCATCCTCTGTAAATTTTGCGTCAGGCTCAAGAAATCGCAACATTCCCAAGGCTCTCATTGCTTCAATTTTCACTGTATAAGTTTTTAAGTCTGGGAGAAAAACTTTGCCTCCTCCTAAAGACAGTTGATGATGCCATTCTTGCTGATCTCTGATGTGAAAATATTCACTTTCATGGGTAAGATAATAGTGAATTAATAATTGGGAATAGTACCCTTGATCATCTTTGATTTTCAGTAATGGCGTAACTGGTATACCGTATCTTTGTCTAAGATGATATTTTTGAATTTCATAGCGTTCTGCATCCGTAAGAGAATGCTGTGCTGCTAAATACTCATGCTCAACATAATCAATATCTTTAGCATTGGCGACATTAATTGCTGCTGCTAATTGATTTTCCTGTTTAATCTTTCTAATTTGACGTTTAATTTCTTTGCCTTTTTGACGCTTATCTGTCCACTCTTTTTGGACTTTGACAATTTCTAAAACTAATCTTCTGCGCGTTGCTAAATCTTGAGGATCAGTTGCTAAGAAAGCTAACCGCAAATCTCGGACAATATTATTGTGAATGGCGTTACTTCTGATCCGAATTTGATGCCCATCCGTAGTTAATCCCTCTTGCATTGATTGACGATAAAGACGGATAGAAGCATTGACTCTAGCTGATATTTTAGCCCAAGTACGCAAATGCACAGGGTCATAAACTAGGGGTAAATCAACATCAATCTTATGTAGAGGACTGAGTAAAGCGAGATTTTCTTTTTGATTTTCTTGATACCAATTAGACAATAATCGGTAATTAGTGCTACCACTACCAATTAAACCGATTCCGCGTTTCGCACACCAAACAATTCGCGGTACATTATCGCGGACTCTAGCTAATGCTTGTCGTGCTTCGGCATCAGGAATTACGCCTTGAAAAATGCCATAAACTCTATCAAAATGTTGCACATCAATACTAATTCCTGTTCCTAAACTGGGAGTGACAAATACTGTTGCATACTCAGTAATTTTTTGATTAATGGCTGGGACAAAATCAACCGCCGCGTGTCCTGGGGTGTTGGTTGTTTGGCTATTAATTACTAAAGTTTTCGGAAATTGATATCGCAGTTTCTCTAAACGTTCTTTTAAATATCTTTCGATGGTTTCACAGCTATAACGTCCAGAACGGCTATCAGTGGTGACATAACATTTACGCCCTGCTAATAAATCTAATTCTAACTGCTGAATTAAAGGTATGGGATTAGGCGAATCATAAAATGTCACATCCCAACCGCGTTGGGGTTTCCATTGATTTACTAGTATCCAAGGGGTAATTTTATAGCCTGCTAAACTTTGTAAATACTCTAAAGATACATCAGATAAATCAGCATCTTGAGCAATAATTAAGCCCCCAGTAGATAAAACATTGGCAATTAATTGCTGAAATAGTTTCAAAATTTTAACGCGCTTGTGTTTACAAGTGCTGCTGTTGAGGAGATGCCATAAAGATTGCTCGACTTCATCTAAAATGACTATGCCACCGCGCCAGTCTGCTGGGTTAAGTTTCCAAATAGAATCTACACATAAACCTAAAGAAAGAGGAGGATTTAATTCTGTATGATGAGGGGATAAATTATTTCGTTTATCTGTGATTATTTCCTGATTACCTAATCCCCATTTAATCCCAACTTTTTCACATAAAAATTTGCCTAATTGAATCCGATGGGTAATTAACAATACAGGCTGATTTCTGGTTTTAGCTTGTTTGACAATATTTTGAAGTGCGGTAGTTTTACCTGTGCCTTTCGCTGATTTGACTCCGACTAACCCAGATGTGGGAAAAGCAATTTCGCCTAAATAGGGACGGTTAATAGTTAAAGTTGCAGGAACAGTTAAATCAGTATGGGGCTTAATTTCAGCTAGATAAATTTCTAAGTCGAGACTACGACGATAAACTTTTTCAAAAGCGTTTACACCTTTGGCAATAATAAAATCATCAACCCCTTTTTCTGTCCCTGGTAATGTAATGACTTTAACAGGACATTTCTGCTCTTGAAATAAACAACCTAATTGAGTAATAGCATTGCTAACAGCTGCAACTTTTTGGGCTTGAGTTTCAAAATCAAAACAAATATAAACAGTTCGTTGCATCCGCGCAAATGCAGCTAAATCAGGGATTAATTGACGATTGATAACTTTACCAAATTTATCTTTGATAACTCTATAACCACTCGTAATTCCAGGTACAGCTATGGCTGCATAGCCCTGTGTCAAGAGGGTGGCGGCTTTTTTCGCGCCTTCACAGATAATGATGGGTATTTGATTTTCTAATACCCATTGCCAAAACCCAAAAGCTTCGCCTTGTTCGTTGGTGTTGATATCGGTAGGCAATGCAATGTTGTAGCGTTGGGAAACTTGTTGCCAAATATCCAGCGTCACCCGCAGACAAAATATGCGTGTGGGGGTGCTGGGGGGATGTTCATACTTGATGGTTTTACCATTTTGGTTGGTACGTGGTTGGTTGGGTTTAAAACAACCCCATTCCATCGGTTGCCAATGCTGGAGAGGATCTAAGCCAGAACACCACCAACCGCCGGCTGTGACATGACTGTAGCGTTGTAACCAACCACTTGTCACCATTCCTGTGTTCGTGCGGGGTAGATGTTCGGAAATTAAGAGATATTCGTAGGCTGCTGCGCCTTGGAGAGACTTGAAGTTAAGTTTTGTCAAGTCTAAATCTATACCACTGCGCTTGACTAATTCTTCAAGGTGTTGTGGGTGTAAGTTTGGCAGATACATGGGGCGAACCGCGAACGGAATGAGGTTGGATTTAAAACTTAGCACGCCTTTACTGTTTTTTTTTGGTAATTTTTATCAGTATTCAATGCTGTTTTTGTTACTTCGTTGTGCGATATACATCGGTAAGTAACAGACGGAGTTATTTTGTGAGAATATGCTGCTGAACTAATAAGCTTGTATTGTATATTTGTTTACTATTAATTTTTATTTTTCAGTATATTTTTTGTTTTACCGGGAATAGCATACACTTCTAAGCTTTGTCAATCAAAGTTTGTCAAGATTTTAGGATTAACGATCGCCTTTCACAATATATATTCTTTAGATACAGGAAATTTTAACAATGTACTGAGAACAATCAGATGAATTAGCATGATTAAATTCTGTCGGTGTGAATATTTGCCCTTAAAGCAAAGTTATATATCTTACTAAGAAAAATAAATGAAATGTGAGGCGGCAAACGGTATAATTTTCCAGAATTTGACTAACAACCCAGACATGAAAAACTTCCGCAAGCGTCGTTTCTCCAGAAGACTTAAAAGAGTTGTGATTGTAGTTTTAATGTTGGGGTTATTATTAGTATCTTTTTTGGGCTATACAATACGGCGTTCTTTTCCTGTGGAAAATGGAGCGATCGCTATTTCTGGTATAAATGCAGAAGTGACAGTCAAACGGGATCAATGGGGTGTACCTCATATCTATGCTACCAATTCCCACGACTTATTTATGGCGCAGGGTTACATCCATGCCCAAGACAGATTTTGGCAAATGGATTTTTGGCGGCATCTTGGCTCTGGTAGATTAGCAGAAATGTTTGGTGCTTCGCAATTAGATACTGATAAATATCTGCGAACTTTAGGATGGGCAAGGGTAGCACGGCAAGAAATCCAATTAATGGATGCAGAGATGAAGGCTAATTTGCAAGCCTATGCTGATGGTGTGAATGCTTATTTGCAAACTCATCAAGGGAGTGCATTAAGTCTGGAATATGCGGTAATGAAATTACTTAATCCTCGTTATCAAGTTGAGCCTTGGCAGCCGCTACATTCCCTCACTTGGAGTAAGGTGATGGCTTATGATTTGGGGAGAAATTTTCACCATGAAATTGAACGTGCTGTTTTATTGAAAACGCTTCAACCTCATCAGGTGGAGGAACTTTTTCCAGAGTATCCGCAGGATTTGCCTGTGATTTTACCGGGGTGGGAGGTAGGGAACATAGAGTTAGAAAAACGCAAAGGGGCGCGGAGGTTGGCGCAAAGGGGCGCGGAGGTTTTATATGGGGGAGAAGTTGCGTCTAGTTTAGAGTTAATTAGTCAACCGATGTTGGCTTTGGAAAAACTTATTGGGGCGACGGGAGGGGGTATTGGTTCAAATAGTTGGGTGATATCGGGTAAGCGCACGGCTACGGGGAAACCAATTTTGGCGGATGATCCCCATTTAGCGGCACAAATGCCTTCTATTTGGTATGAGGTGGGTTTGCATTGCACTACTAAAAATGCTGAATGTCCTTACAATGTGACGGGGTTTTCTTTTGCGGGGATGTTGGGGGTAATTGTCGGACATAGCGATCGCATTGCTTGGGGTGTAACTAATGTACAATCTGATGTGATGGATTTATATATTGAGAAAATTAATCCCAATAATCCCAATCAATATGAAGTCAATGGTAAATGGGTAGATATGCAGCTTGTACCAGAAACTATTCAAATTTCTGGCAGTAAACCTATTGTACAAACAGTCCGCTACACCAGACATGGGCCGATTCTTTCTGATGTTTCTCCGAATTTAAAAGAATTTAATCAAGCAGTAAAAGTACCACAAAACTATGCTGTAGCTTTACGTTGGACTGCTTTAGAACCGACAAAAGTAGTTAATTCAATCGTCCAAATTAATCGCGCACAAAATTGGCCAGAGTTCCGCACTGCTGCCACTAACTTTGATGTGCCTGCACAAAATTTAGTCTATGCTGATATTGAGGGAAATATCGGTTATCAAATGCCCGGTAAGTTACCCATTAGAGCTAAGGGAAATGGACGCTACCCTGTTCCTGGCTGGACTGATGAATATGAATGGCAAGGTTATATTGACTTTGAAAAGTTACCTTATAGTTTCAATCCACCTCAAGGTTATATAGCTACAGCTAATAATTTAGTCGCTAATGAATATCCTTATATAATCACGACAGATTGGGTGTATGGTTATCGTGCTAAACGCATTGTTGAGATGATTAGCCAACAAAACCAGCCAATTTCTTTAGCTGATGTGCAGAAAATTCAAGGTGATAATTTGAATTTAAATGCACAAAATCTTGTCCCATTTTTGCAAAACATTAAGTTTAATGACAAGAAATTACAGTCCGCTCAGAAACTACTAAAAAATTGGGATTTACAACTAGAGATGACATCCCCTGTAGCGGCTTTATTTGAAGTATTTTGGCAACATTTATTAGCCGCTACCTTTCATGATCAATTACCGCCAGCATACTTTCCTGATGGGGGCGATCGCTGGTATGCTGTTTTGCAAAATATTATCCAACAGCCTGATAGTAATTGGTGGGATAATACCAAAACCACTACAGTAGAAAAGCGTGACCAAATTTTACAGCAAGCTTTTAGAGCAGCAGTAGAAGAATTAGAACGTCTTCAAGGTAAAAATCCTCAAGCTTGGAATTGGGGAAAACTACATACTATTAACTTTCGTAACGCTACCTTGGGTAAATCTGGTGTTGCACCTATAGAGGCTTTATTTAATCGCGGTGGTTTTAGCACGGCTGGGAATGGTGAGACTATTAATGCTAATCGTTGGCAAGCGAATCAATCTTTTGAAGTGATTGATATTCCTTCACTAAGAATGATTGTAGACTTAAGCAATTTAGATAATTCAATAGCTATTCATGCCCCTGGACAGTCAGGTCATGCGTTTCATAAACACTATGCTGATATGATTGACCCTTGGCGCAACATAAAATATCATCCCATGTTGTCGGAAGAAAAAACGGTTGCGGCTCAGGCTGTGGCGACATTAAAGTTAACCCCAAAATCCAGTAAGTAAAGTTTTTTCTAGCGTCTACGGAAAAATAACATCCCAAAATGTATATCTAATTTAACTTTTTTCTACTTCAGTGTAATTCCATACACCTTTAAAAAAGAATGAAGTATAAAGTAACAGGGCTAAAAAAGTCAAAACCGAAATAGCCTCAACTTATACTTTTGTAAATTTTTATGCCAATTCTGCAAAATTCAGCAACATAAACAAATTTATTAACCTTTGTAAAATCAGGATTTTGAATTGGTATTGCCCATTTTTACGGAAACATAGCTGGAGAAATCACAACATATGTCATCTACGCTGAAACGAACTGTTACACTATCTTTAGTAGGAGCGATCGCATTATTATTTGCAGGTTGCGGTGAAAGTAAAGTTGCCCAATGTAACAAAATTATCAAAGTAGCCAATCAAGCAGCGACGTTAAGTCAGCAATTCGGCAAAGATTCCAAATCGGGAAAAGGCTCTCAAGCTTTAACTGAACTTGCTACGAAGATAGATCAAATCAGCACTCAAATGAAGGGTGTAGAAGTCAAAGACGAACAGTTAAAAGGTTTTCAGGGACGCTTTCTCACACTCTATCAAGATATTAGCAAGGGATTAAATGATACAGCCGTAGCAATAGATAAAAAGAATATCCGAGACACAAATCGCTTTTTAGTGAATTTGCGAAAGAGTAGTGCAGAAGAAAGTACCATCGTCAGAGAAATTAATAGCTACTGCTCTGGTAAATAAAAACTTTATTTGACGAGAATTAATCACCCCGCTTTGTGATAAAAGGCGGGGTGATTATCAATTATGTATAATTAACGCGATTTGCAACTTATTTTTCAAACCCCTCTCCATAGCTTGCTACTCTACGAGTTCTCCGTTCGCGGTAGCGTTGCGTAGCAAAGGAGTACCCTGCGGGTACTTCTCCCCTGCAAATAATGTAGAGACGTTTCATGAAACGTCTCTACATATTCCCTCTTGCCTTGTAGGGAAGGGGTTGGGGGTTAGGTTGGAGAGAAAGTTACACACGGTGTTAATTACCATATTTTTTATAAGTGCTGGTGAAGCTATCAACTAAGCTTGAACAGTGAAATTACCGAGTTTATTCTGATAATATTTATCATTAATTCATCCATAATCATACTCAACTTTACCCAATCAGGTGTGATAGTTGCCTACACTGGGTTTATGTCAAAAAGTTACGCTAAATAACTTAATTTCGATCGCATTTTCCTGCATCTGTAAAACAGCAAAGTTCCAAAAAATACCACTTAGAGAAATATTTGAGCCATGAATAAGACATTGCAAACCTTTTTGATAGGTGCTTCTATCGCTATGGGTGTAGGTGCGATCGCCACTTCTCCAGTACAAGCTGGTAGTCTCAGTAATGTTACAATCGGTGGCACGGCAGCAACTGATTACTTAATCTATGATGCCAATACCACAAATACTTATGTTGTCCCTAACACTACAACGAATTTAACCAAAGTCTTAGATGGCAATGCTACTAGCCCTACTGGTAATGTAGAGTTAAGAGCTAGCAGCGAAAAAGCAGGTTTCGATTTCAGCAAAAATACTACCTTATCCGGGACAATCGGTGGCGAAACCTTAACACTCAGTAGTTTAACAGCTTCAGATTGGAGTAGTAGTTATCAAGGAACAACTTTTGGCCAGTATTGGTTTAATCAGGCATTAAGTGCCAATGGTTTCGGCAATTTAGTTGGGACATCTACAGGTACTAACTTATTTAATAGCTTTGTCGTTAATGGCGGCTTTCAAAGATTCAGTGATCCCAACATATCCTATGCTAACCAAAATGATACTACTGGTTTAATTAGCATTGGATTAGCTGGTCACTTAGATGCTACCAGTCTTTTAATGCCAGTTGTACCTAATAGTCTCAAGCCACTATTAGCAGGTAAAACCATCCAAGCTAGTGAAGTTGTTAAATACACCTATGAAGGTAAGACTGATTACCTGTTTAGCTTTACAGCCAGCAATTCTGGTTTAACTGAACTCAGTGATGGTAAATCCCACAGTGGCAATTATGAAGTTTACATCCAAGGTACACCTGTTTTCCGTAGTTCTCAAGCAGTCCCAGAACCTTCTATTGTGTTTGGTATTTTAGGTGTGGCAGGGATATTGACTACACAACGCAAGTTGAAAAATAAGTAATGAGTAATGAGTAATGAGTAATGAGTAATGAGTAATGAGTAATAAATAATACCCATTACTTGCTTGTTACAATAAGATTTACGGGGCATTTAGCTCCTTTTTTTTTGCTTATTCATCATTACTTGGGTAGGGTGCGTCAGTGCGATAGAACCTACCTATACTCAGAAATTATTCATTCTGACGCACCCTACAGTTTGGATATTTTGTGCCTCAATATCCCATTATCCGCAGTCAGGACTTTTTTCTTAAAATAGAAATAAGTGAATTGGGAAAATACCTAAATTAAGGTTGTGACAACATCAGCGCAAATAGTACCACTAGTTAAAAACCCGGAACGCTTAGAGACTCGTCTGGCGGAAATTCCCCCAGAACCGGGGGTTTATTTGATGCGAGATGGTAGCGATCGCATTATATATATAGGTAAATCGCGGAAATTGCGATCGCGTGTTCGTTCTTATTTCCGCGATGGTTATCATAAAACTGAGCGTATCGCCACAATGGTGAAGCAGGTGACGGAAATTGAGTTTATCGTCACCGATACCGAAGCAGAAGCCTTGGCGTTGGAAGCTAACTTAATTAAGCAGCATCAACCATATTTTAATGTGCTGCTCAAAGATGATAAAAAATATCCCTACGTTTGTATTACTTGGTCAGAAAACTATCCCCGTATTTTCATCACTCGCAAACGTCAACTCGGTAAAGAAAAAGATAAGTATTATGGCCCTTATACTGATTCAGGTCTACTCAGAGGTATATTACACCTATCTAAACGCATATTTGCCTTAAGACAACGACCCCAACCACTATTTAAAGACCGTCCTTGCTTAAATTATGACATGGGTCGGTGTCCGGGGGTGTGTCAACAGTTGATTTCCCCAGAAGAATACCGGAAAACTGTGCAGAAAGTAGCAATGGTATTTCAAGGACGGACGCAAGAACTGATCGATATTTTGAATCAACAAATGCACACAGCCTCCGAATCACTCAATTTTGAGTCGGCGGCGCGCATTCGAGATCAAATTACTGGCTTAAAGTCTCTGACTGCACAGCAGAAAGTTTCTCTACCAGATGATACTATTTCACGGGATGCGATCGCTCTGGCAGCTGATGCCCAACACGCTTGTATTCAATTATTTCAGATTCGTGCCGGTCAATTGGTGGGACGTTTAGCATTTGTGGCAGAATCTCAAGCCGAATTTGGCGCGATTTTACAACGGGTATTAGAAGAACATTATCAAACGGCTGATTCTGTGGAAATTCCCGCCGAAATTTTGGTACAGCATGAATTACCAGATGGGGAAATCTTGGCAGCAGCTTTGACGCAACGCAAGGGTAAAAAAGTCACAATTATCACTCCCCAGCGTCAAACTAAGGCAGAATTAATTGAGATGGTGGAACGCAATGCCCAATATGAATTGCAGAGGATGCAAAAATTGGGTGACTATAATCACCAAGCCATGCAAGATTTAGCGGCAATTCTGGATTTACCAGACTTACCCCACCGCATCGAAGGTTACGATATTTCCCATATTCAAGGCTCAAATGCTGTCGCTTCCCAAGTTGTATTTATTGATGGCATACCCGCCAAACAATACTATCGTCACTACAAAATTAAAAATCCCACAGTGACTATAGGACACTCAGATGATTTTGCTAGTTTAGCAGAAGTGATTCAACGACGGTTTCGCAAGTATGCAGAAGATCCACAACTACCACGAGTAGATAATCCTGACTGGCCTGATTTAGTCATGATAGACGGTGGCAAAGGACAACTATCTTCAGTGGTGGCAGTTTTGCAAGAGATGAATTTATTAGAAGATTTACGGGTGGTGAGTTTAGCGAAAAAGCGAGAGGAGATTTTTTTACCCGGAGAATCAACACCTTTAACCACCGATAGCGAACAACCAGGAGTACAACTTTTGCGAAGACTGCGAGACGAAGCGCATCGTTTTGCTGTGACTTTCCATCGTCAACAACGGAGTGATAAATTAAAGCGATCGCGTTTAGATGAAATTCCCGGTTTAGGACACCATCGCCAAAAGCTACTCTTAGCTCATTTTCGCTCTATTGATTATCTCCGCCAAGCCACACCTACACAAATCGCTGAAGTTCCAGGAATTGGCACTAAGTTAGCCCAAATTATCTACAATTATTTCCATCCCTCGTGATTGTTTGTAGTACCGTGTCAGTATCATTAATCATATCGTTTATTTTCTTCTACTGACGCACCTTACTAAGCCTTTAGTACGAAAAGAAGGACTAAAGTCCTGACTACAAACTTATAGATTGTGTTTAGATGACTTGAACATCGTTAGCTAAACCGTTAAGCTGAACTACTGTTGCACCGAAATCCAGAATTAATTGATTTTGATTTTTAGTAGTGTATGCACCAAAACTTCCACCTAAATTGTTCAGAACTCTAGTTAAATCAGTTATGTCTTCTAAGCTCGTCACTCGCAGCGCACCTAGATGACCATAACGGTTATTAGGATTGAGTCCTGTATCACTCCAAACTTGGGCAACTTCCAGAATATTATTGATATATAATGAGTCATTTTGTGGGTTAAAGTCTGTAATTGTATTGTAGCCTCCATCTCTACCGTCAATATAAAAAATATCATTGCCTAAACCGCCTGTTAGTTCATCATCACCTTTACCACCAACAAGTAAATCATTACCATTCTGACCAGATAGTTTATCCCAACCATCACCACCAATTAGAACATCGTCTTGATCTCCACCTTGGAATTTGTTTTTACCATCATCACCTGAAATGAAGATGCTAGATTGAGATTGACTGGAGAAATTCTTATTATCAGAAAAGTCTCTAATTACAATGTCGTAAATACCTTTTTCAGCTGCTTCATTTGCTTTATCAGGACTGGTAAACCGCGTCCAAAAATTATGATCAGCATAACTTAAATCCTCATTGCGCTGCAAATCTTGCCAGATTAAACTTCCTAAATCTGTCAAAATGTCTGTATTAGTACCATTAAAATAATACGCGTGGCCACCTGCTCCAGAGGTTAAATCATTATTATCAAGAGCTTGTCCTACCCAAGCAATTCTGCCAATTTCTTTTGACTGAGCAGCCAACATCATATTAACACTGGCTTGTATAACGTTTTTTCCTACATTTTCAGAGCCATATTCCCCAACAATGATAGGAATATTTTGAGAGTGGAGTTGATCAAAATAACCTGCAATATCGTTATTTACCCATTGGTCATAAACATGGATAGAAAACAAAATATTGTCGTTACCTGCCATAATATTGTGAGCATCACTAGCAATTGTCCGCGTGTGATGGTCTTGTCCCCAGGCTTCTCCATCCACTACGATGATATTGTTAGCACCTTCAGATCGGATGATATCAATTAATTGACGGTGGTAATCTACCCATTTTTCAGGTTGGGGATTACTATTTCCAGGTTCGTTATGTAAGTTAAACCAAACATAAGGATTATCTTTAAACTGTATGGCCATTTCCCGCCAATAGTCTTTAAGAATTTCCCATTGTTCTCCTTCGTAATATCCACCAATGCGGTCATGTGCGTCAAAAATAACCACTGCACCTTGACTAGTATAAATATCAACAATCTTTTTATTAGTTTGATAATTATCCTGTGCAGGATGAGGTTGATTATAACTTCCTAATAAGTAATTAGGGACTCTAACAGTGTTAAATCCCCAATTTTTTAAATAAACATCATAGTTTTTATCCCAGGTGAACGCATTAATACCTTTAGCTATAAACTCTTTGCCGTTGGGGTCATAAATTTTATTGCCAATAATCTTAAAATTGTCGAATTTCAAGGATGATAACAGCGTTTCGACACTTCCTTGTTGAAGGTATTGTTCCTCATTTATGGGGTTGTATTCTCCAACTGCATTTGGGATATCTTGAGTGCGTATTTGATATAAATAAGCCGCAATATCTTGAAATTTAGGTATAGAAGGATGAGATTGAATAATGGCTGGTGGAGCTTGGATATTATTAATATTAATCAAAATATTTTGTTTGGCTTGATAAGGTTGCTGGTTCGGCTGATTTTGATTGAAATTAGTAAAGGTTTTAAACCTCGTCTTTTGTAAGCCAAAAAATTCTTCTCTGGCAACGAATGTTGAAACACTACCACTTGTGGATGGCTGAATTAATTGTGTTAGCGTATTGAGACGAAGTTGATTGCGAGTTGCATAATAGTTTTTTAATGAATAGTTAGGATATACACTATTTTCAATCTGCAAAATATCTAAATAAACATGATAAATATTCTGCCATATAAAAGGGTGGATTCCTTGGGTGATAAATGGTTGTTCATTTATGTAAAAAGTCTTATGTTTAGTTGTTTTACTGTTGGCAAGTTTAGGGTTGGTAGATTGCATTTTGATCAGATAACTATGAATGACACTTTAATCCTTACAGCTTTAATAAATGCAAACAACCACAAATACACTTGTATTATTTATTTGTTAAATTCCTGATATTTGCTGAAAGTTTTTTTTGAATAACTTGATGTTTTCTTTAAAAACAGAACCTACGCAAGTTTCACAATTGATTGTTGGTGCGTGACGCTATCAGTCTTATGACTACGTTGCAATACTTTCGCAGCGTCACACACCCTACCTCAAACCGATGCTAGTTGTGTAAGTCTAGAAATAAATTAGAAATAAAAACTGTTAACTTAAGCTTTAAAATTATGTAAATTTACGATTTCCTAAGTTCACTAGTAACCGCGTACTACTGACAACCTGCAAGTCGATAACATGACCAATTTTGCAGGGTTATATATAGCAGTTGACAGTTGAGAGGTTGAAAGCCTTTTATGTTGAGATTTGGATATATCTGGCTACGGCTATAAATATAGATGCAAGTTGAGATGCTCAATTAATGTTCAATTGATCAATCTTTTAGGCAGAGAAATATTAACCAAACCTTAAGAAAGTGATTTTGTTACCTAAGTTACAGTAATTAGGTGATTTTAATATTTGAATACAAAGATAGCTTTTTACGCTTTTACAAACGACTTTTAATAGCTTTATCTCAAAGTATTATTCGTTGGGATCAGTTGAAATCTAAGAAAAGGTGTATAAAATATTAATTCTTATATCTCAAGTAGGATGGTCAAATCATTAGAAAGTTAAGATAATATAAAATAATTCTGCTCAATTTTCCAATTTAGAAGCTTACTTCAGATCAACGGCTATATTTTAGCTGTTGAAAATTTTCTCTGTTAATAAAATTTTTTTTAGCTACAATCGGATTTTTTGGCATTTTCAATTTTAACCGGGGTCAACAATGAACATAGTACAAAAAATTTACTGCCCAAACTGTGGTAGCGGGGCTGAACGTCACTATATTTCTGATAGTGATTTAACTAGAACACAATGCCATAGTTGTGATTACTTGATGATCTGTTGCACTAAGACAGGTAGAGTCATAGAAGCTTATGCGCCGGGAATCCATGTGAGGAAATATTCGAGGCTGTAGGTTGACTACTTATTGGGACATAAGGCGCGATCGCTAGCTGTCAATTTAGAGTTAGTCTGTAAGTAGTCATGGAGAAAATCACAACCCCTGACTAAAAGATTGCCTAACTTTAAATCAGATAACTTGCGGAAAATTACCCTACCATTACCACTACCTGCGGCCAAAATTTGGCCGTCGGGACTAAAACTCACACTAGTTAACTCTTGCTTATCACCTTTTAAAGCCATCAACAACGTCCCTTCTCTGTTCCACAGTTTGACTTTATCATCACTACTAGCGGCTAAAGTCTTACCATCAGGGCTAAAACTGACACTAATAAAATTATCACCATCTCCCGATAGGCTTTTTAACCTTTGACCATCCCGACTCCACAGTTTCACAGTACTATCAATACTGGCGGAAGCTAAAATTTTACTATCGGGCGACCAAATTACCCCGTTAACTCGGCGGCTGTGGTGTTGAAGATTATGTAAAAGTTTACCATCTAGACTCCATACTTTCACGGTCAAATCATCACTGGCAGATGCCAGCAACTTCCCATCTGGGCTAAAGCTGACCCAATTGACAGCGTCTGTGTGTCCTAAGAAAGTGTGTAAAAGTTTGCCTGCCCTACTCCACAACTTCACGGTTTTATCTTGACTGGCGGAGGCAATAAGTTGACCATCACTCGACCAGGCGACAGCCCAGACTGTATCAGTATGACCTTGCTGGGGGTAGGGTTGTAAAGGAAGGGTGTGGAGTAATTTCCCGTCAGGACTCCACAACTTCACGGTTTTATCTTTACTGGCGGAGGCAATAAGTTGACCATCACTCGACCAGGCTACACCCCAAACTTGGTCTTGATGTCCGGGGAAAGTCTGCAAAAGTTGACCATTTTTACTAAAGATTTTGACGGTATGATCTCGACTAGCGGCCGCTACCTTCTGACCATCGGGACTAAAACTAATGCTTGTTATCCAATCATCATGATCTGATTGGGGGTCACGTTGCAATACCTCATCCCAACGCCAAAGCTTCACGGTTTTATCCCGACTGGTAGAAACTAAAGTCTGACTATCAGGACTGAAACTGACACTGTTAACCCAATTATTATGCCCTCGCAACGTTCCCAGCAGCGCACCCTCTAAACTCCAAAGCTTGAGGGTTTCGTCGGTACTTGCAGAAGCAATTGTCTGACTATCAGGGCTAAAATTAACACTGGTAACTCCTCCGGTATGTCCTGTCATGGTTTTTAGTAGTTGACCTTCTACATTCCAGAGTTTAATGGTTTGGTCTAAACTCCCAGTCAGGATATATTCACCGTTAGGCGACCAAGCTACACTTAAAATTACATCATCGTGTCCCTGCCAACTTTCAAGGATTTTTCCGTCACGCTGCCACAGTTTAATAGTTTTGTCAGCACCTACGGAAACGAGAGTTTGGCCATTAGGCGACCAAGCTACAGCCTGGACTACGTTCCCATGTCCTGTGAGAGTTTGCAATAACTTACCGTCCCGACTCCATAATTTAATTGTCTTGTCGGTACTAGCGGAGGCGATCGCCTGACCATCTGGGCTAAAATTGATACTATTGACCCCGGCTGTATGTCCTGAAAGAGTTTGCAGCAGTTTACCTTGAATATTCCAGAGTTTGATGGTATTGTCTTGACTAGCAGAGGCAACTATTTGACCATCAGGACTAAAACTCACGCTGTTAACTACTTTCCTATGGTCAGACAAAGTATGCAGTAGACTACCATCAGCAGCCCAGAGTTTGACAGTGTTATCCGCACTTGCAGAAGCAATTAAAGAACCATCACGACTAAATACCGCACTGTTCACCCCGGCAATATGACCCTCTAAGCGGTTATATTCCTGCACTCCCACAACCGCCTGATATAATGCTGTTTGCACCCTTTCTCTAGTAAAAGGGTCTACCCACACCGCCCGTTGTAATTTTCTGCCGGCTTTTATCCCTTCTTTTAAAGCATCAATACCTTTTTGGGATGCAAATAAAGCTTCACTAGAAACACTCAAGGTTTTAATTTCGCTGTCGATGGCGGTGATAATAGAAATACTTAACCCCAATATTGCCAACACAGAAGCAGCTAAGGCAATTTTCAAGGAACGATTTACTTTAGTTTCACTCAGTCTTTGACGTTTTTGACTTTCTGCAAGTTGGGCGGTTAACTCTTTTTCTTTGAGTTCGGCGCGGAGTTGTTCTATTTCTAATTGACTGACTTCTTCTCGCTTGCGTAACTCTCGCAATTCTGTCAGTAAATCTAATCCTTGTTGTGGTTGAGCATCTATAAATTTACCTTGTTGCTTTTTTTGTCGGAGTTCCCGTTTGAGTCGTTCAATTTCAGTTTGACTTTGTTCGACTTTGTGACGTAGTTGGTTGAGTTGAGCTTGAAAGCTTGATTCTTGTTGTTGCAAGTAACGAATTAAATCGACTAAATAATCATGAATTAATTGATAGCGTTCGGGAATATCGGGAAATAACACCACTAACCCCGAACTAACTAAAATATTTAAAACTAATTCTAATTTACCAGCATCTTCTAATTCTGCTAATTCTGCTGCTAATTCGGCACGAGTTTTAAAAGGTCTGTTATTACTTTCATCGGTGAGTAAATATAACACTAGTAAAGCAGCCCGTTCATTTTCTGCGCCGCAATCTTTAATCAAGGCTTTGATATATCTTTCGATCAGTTTATTGGGGCGATATGGCTGATATTGGGCAAGAGTAGTAATACCTTCATCTTGTAATTGCGCGCCGACTAATTGCAATTCAATCGGGCGAATTTCTCCCATTTCTGTAGATAAATCTTCTACTAAGGCATCAATTAAGGCAGTTTCTAGATTTGAGTGGGAACGGGTGGTTAATTTTTCAATAATTGCTTTGGCATATTCGGGAGAAAAATTATTTAATTGATAGCGGATTTGTTTATCGAGAATATTATTATTAATAGCTTCTAGATGAGAAAGATGGTGAAAATCTAATAACTGATGTAAATAATCTTCTCTCAGGGAAAGAATTACTTTTACAAAAGAGATATTTAAACAATCACTGAGAAATTGATCAAATTGTCGTGTTTGTTGGCGGTCGGTGCAGCCAAAGAAAAATTCTTCAAACTGATCAAAAATTAAGACTGTAATCAGATGCTGATCAGCATTTTGATGTAATTGTTCTAAAATATAGCTAATACTAATAGGTGTTGTGGTGACTGTGGTAGTGGCGGCATCTCCTTGCAGATGAGACACTGCTACTTGTAAAGATTTCCCTAATTCTCGTACCCAATCGGTGTAAACTTGCAAGACTACCGGTACAGCAATTTGATCACCAATAGCGTGATTTTGCAAGGCAGGAACTAAGCCGGCTGTCACCGTGGAACTCTTACCCACCCCAGAAGGGCCATGAATGACAATCAATTTTTGGTCAGCCCGGCTAATTCTGCCAATTAAGTTCTTAATGTCCCGTTCTCGACCGGAAGCGGCGATTTCTAAAGCGATGCTACTGCTTCCTGACGGTGACATTAAAGCCGGGTTCGTAGCTTGTCTTTGGGGTTGTAGACGGCCTGCACCAATAAAAGCCCGAAAGCCGTATTGTTGTTCTACAGAACGGCGTTTTTGACGGATGCAATAAGCTTCTACATAACGACCGGCTTCAAAATAGAGCGATCGTAATTGCCGCAGCATTCTAATATAACGATGGGCATCATATTGATGGGTACTATTTTCTAAAGCTGTGGGTAATGCTTGGGCGGCTTTATCTAAATAAGCTTGTGCTACGGCTTTTTCACCCAATTTTTGCTGGGCTTTGGCTAAAATTAAATAATAAATCTGCGTTAACAACAAAGGAAACAAACAATCATGGGGTTGAGTGTCGTTTTGTTGTGACTCATCTAATTTGAGTAGGGAAACATGGGCTAAAATACTCGCCTGTAACCATCGTGATGCTTGAACGGCAACCTGTGCTAACAACCCATAATCACAAGCTAACTGAATTTGACTGCCGTAGGTTTGATGTAACTCTAGGGCATTTTGGGCGACTATTTGTAATTCATCCCATTGTTGCAGGTGTTGCAAAACTTCCGCTAGTTGCCCGATAAATTCCGCCGCAATATCTGGCCGTTGCGCCACTTGTAAAATCTGCAAACTTTCCTGTAAATAAGACTTAGCCGCTTCCCAATGGGAATAACTCTCTAACTTGTTCTGCTCGGCTAAACGACAATGACACAACCCAATATAAAATAGTAAAACTCCCTGTCTGAGTAGTGGGGGAGATGGGGGAGGTGGGGGAGATGGAGAAGAAAATACAGCCTCATTCACCTGATATGCAATGTCTGCTTTGGCTACCAATTGTTGCCAAACCAGCAAGCTTTGACGAAAATGATTTAAGGCGTTGTGGATGTCATCACTAACATAATCATCCAAACCAAAAACAAACTTTAAACTAGCGTGTAATTCTGGCTCTAGGGTAATACCACGGTCATGGAGTTCATTAATAGCTGAGTGGAGTTCATCGCTATGTTCCCAAACTTGCTCTAAGGTGACATAATTATCTGTAACTTGCGCTGGTCGGCCTTGTCTTTGCTGGTTAGTTAACACCTTGGCAAATAAACAGTCAGTTTCTTGCTGTAAAAACTGCTGCAACTCTGGAGTCGTCATGGCAAACTGAATTGGTGTTGCCGCCCAACTGGCAAAATCGGGAGCTAAACGCACAATTTTCTGCAAAATCCGATCATTTACCCAAAAAACCATCGGAAAATGATGGCGTTTCGGTAATTCATCCCGGATATGATTAATTGACCTCAGTAAATCGTCAATTTCATCTACAGTTTCTAAACCCAAAACCATCAATGCAGATGGCGGTTGACTCTCAGCCACCAATTGAAAATGTAGAGCTGTATACAGACTTCTGGTATTGTGGGGTAAAACAACTTTTTGGATGCGAACTACCCCGACTGCTAATTTATCTAGTGATTCTAAAACCTGTTCTTGTAACACTCGATAATTGCAGCAAACTAAAACCACCGAAAAATGACCGCAAGAAAGGGTGATAGCTCGCCATAAACTGTTTAAAGCCCGTTCGTTAGCTGCTTTTATATCTCCTGGGAATTGTCCTTCAACCATGACTTAAATTTTGGTGTCTCGGCTAAAACAGGGTTAACAGCAAACCAAGCTCCTTGGTGGTCGCGGTATTCAAATACAAATAAGCTACGTAATAAGGTATGATATTCGATATCACCCCTGACTCGTTGCTGTTTGACAACCTGAAAGATTAACTCCCATTCGTGAGTATCAATAGGGTTAACTCGGTAGTCTCGTTGTCTTTGAATTACCAATTCTACACATTCCCGGCCAAAGGGTGGATCTTGTTCGCGCAGACAGTCAAACAGCAACCCCAATAAATCCCGTACATGACCACCACTAATCAAGCATAATCGATCTAGTGTTTCTAAGTGATCAAATACTTCTGTAACTAAGTTTAAGCGATCGCTCGCCGCCATCTGCGGGAAAGCTCTGGCTAATACCATTTGGCGCATTAGAGATAGCCCTTGGGGAAAAATCTCCCCAGAGCGCAGCCGCACCGGAATCATCGGTAAAACCTTCGGTGCTACCCCACCCCCTAAACGATGTTGTAGTTCAGCACTATCATTAGAAAAAGTTAAAGCCAAGGGTATAGTGTAAACGATATGACAATTCAGTTTACGTAACTGTTCACCTCGTTCTATAAATAAATATTCTGGCAGCGATCGCCCCGATGGTAAAGGGCGAATTGCTACTCTGTCGAGGTTATCGACAATCACCACTAAACCCTTTTTGCCTTTAGCTTTTAGTTCTTGGTCAGCCACTGCTAAAAGTTCTAGATTAATTGATTGTAAAATATTTTGGGTGCGCGGTTCGAGGTAATCACGTAAGCGGCGGCGCAATTGCGGACTTTCTTTAGTTTTGGCGGTAATTTTGGCAATTCCTAGGGATAATTCCGCTTCTACTCCCAACTCAATCGGCGTTTGGAGAAAATCCAGCACCTCACTAAATAACTTAGTAAAATAGTTAGGTTTAATGCGGATTTTCATCGCTTCGAGACTTTCGCTCACTTGACCCGCGATCGCTAGTAAAATATCAGTCACATCCACATCTGCCATTTCTAAGACGTGGGTTGACTCAAAATACACCACATGAAACTGCTGTTCTTCTAACTCAGCCTTGAGGCGCAATAACTCCGTAGACTTCCCACAACCGAGATGTCCTGTAAATAATTGACAGGTAGGAGCATTAGGTGATATACGGCTAATAGTACGCTGCAAAGCCTCAATAATTTTGCCGCCCCGCACCGATGCAAAATCGATATAATACTGGCGATCGTTTGTATTACCGATCATCAGTGGTCTACTCGGATTGCAAGCCTGATAAAATTTTTCTAAGTCTAGGGGCATAAGTATATAGGGAACTAGAGATTAGATGGAAGCAAAAAACCTAACTTATGGTTGCAAAATCACCGTGGCTTCTACCGATGATCTTCTCAATTAAATACGTTCCTTTTTGGCAATTTATGTTTTAAATCAGCATTTATTACTGAAATTATGCAATTATTTAACAATACTCAACATATCTTTACCAATTTTTTTATAGTTGGTATTTGTATTAGCGTCACCGGACTAAAATGTTACAAAAAAATTCTCATGCAATACTTTAGCCTTGCCACGCCACTACTTAATATTTACTTGATATTTGAAAACAAATAGTAAAATTTATTACGAATTACGTTAGCGTTCGCGGTAGCGTCTCGTAGAGAAGCGGGGCGGGAGCATCGTTACGTAGATTGCTTCCGGGTAGCGGTATTACGAATTACGAATTACGAATTACGAATTACGAATTACGAATTACGAATTATCCCCCTAGTCTTGACAAATGCGAGTTCGTAAGCAATCTTCGGTTTGCTCATCTCTACCTGCTATGAGCCATGACATCATCTGTGATTGAGAATTTGTGTTTTCAGCAACCACAAAATTGACTCCTGATAATTTATTCGAGAAACTTGCTAATTGATCATGATTGAGAAGATTGACATCGGCATTGTATAAATAAATAGGTAATGCCATCATGCCAATATAAATCTTGCTATTCATCTGAACCTCAGCCAAAAATTTCTGATTGCGTTAGTTCGTAGATGCCACCTGATAAACCGCAATTCACATCAGTTATCGATGTTGACTGATAACTGATAACTCATCAGCATTGTGTATAATGTTTATGCTGTATAAATTTACTCAATGCTACTAATCGCAGAGACGCAAATCATCAATTACCTGTTCCGAGTTTGTTGAGAATTGGCATTAACTACAATGTAGATAGCAATCACCAACAACGGTAAAATTGATTTACAGGATTGATGCAAAAAAGTAAATGTTGAGACTGTCTTAAGTGAGCTTTTTAGTTTCGAGTCAAAAATCAACAGTCCATTAATCCCCATATATTATTTTCTCATATTTAATTAACCTAAAAAATAGGAAATAATAGGGACTGTTGAAGGTTGAGTTCATAATTAACCCAATGTGCAACTTATTATTAAAACCCCTCTCCATAGAGCGAAGCTCTTCTTGTAGAGTACCTGTCCCCTCCAACTGTAGAGACGTTGCATGCAACGTCTCTACTTTGATTCTT
Source organism: Aliinostoc maniaoense (assembly GCF_058172895.1). Lineage (NCBI taxonomy): Bacteria > Bacillati > Cyanobacteriota > Cyanophyceae > Nostocales > Nodulariaceae > Aliinostoc > Aliinostoc maniaoense. The sequence continues at coordinate 3,379,334 of NZ_CP187952.1, forward strand.
GCTCCCCTTCCCACTCCTTCGGAGAAGCAAGCTATGTAGGGAAGGGGCTGGGGGTTAGGTTTGAAAGAAAGTTGCACACGGCATAATTATGAACTCTGGGGAAGCTAGGCAACACAAAATCATCCCATGCCCCATACCCCATGCCCAATGCCCAATGCCCAATGCCCCATAATTAAAATATGTTTAAGAACTGGTTTGTAAGAATATTAATACTATTCCTGGGTCTGTGGCTGTTCATAGATATCAGTTCCCGCTTGGGAGCAGAAATTTTTTGGTTTCAGGAAGTCGGCTATTTACGAGTATTTTTAGTCAGGTTGGTGACTCGTGGTGGTTTATGGGTGGTTATAACTGGGGTGACGGCTGCCTATATTTTGGGAAATCTGGCTTTGGCGCAACGGCTGAAGTATCTCCACCCAGGGAAGATAAAGGAAGTTCAGCTAGAGGCAGTCAGTCTCAGGAGCGAATTAAAAAAACTCCTGAGTTCTCAGTCGGTTCAACCTCGTCAGGCAACTAAGTATGATGAACAAACTTTAAAACCGTTAAAATTACGCTGGCTACTACCTCTGAGTTTAATATTGAGCTTATTGGTGGGGTTAATGCTAGCTCACTACGGTCAAATTGCTGTTGGGTACTTGTCCGCAACTAACAAAACTCAGCTAATTGTACCATTCCGATTAGAAACACTGTGGCAGTTAGGTGTACAGAGTTTTGCTCAAGTGTTGTATCTGGGTATAGCAATTGTTGCCACGATCGCAATTTTAATGTATTCCCAGTTTTTACTCAATGCGATCGCTGTTATTCTCAGCATCTTCTTAGGCTTAATTACGTATCATAACTGGGCTAAAGTCCTGCAATATTTCCACCCTACACCCTTTAACCGCACTGAGCCTTTATTTGGTCTAGATATCAGCTTTTATATATTTTCTCTCCCCTTTTGGGAATTGCTGGAAGTCTGGCTAATGGGGATGTTTTTGTATGGTTTTGTGGCTGTGACTCTCACCTATCTTTTATCTGGCGACAGTCTTAGTCAAGGTATATTCCCCGGTTTTTCATCCCGCCAACAACGTCATTTATATGGCATGGGTGGCTTATTGATGTTGTTGGTAGCTTTTAGTTATTGGTTGAGTCGCTATGAATTAGTTTATTCTCCCCGTGGAGTCAGTTATGGAGCTAGCTACACCGATGTTACTGTGCAGCTGCCAGTTTACAACGGCTTGTGTGGTTTAGCAATGGCGATCGCTACTTATCTGCTGTGGCGAACAATCTTTTGGCGGCGCGCATCTCGTTATCGTCAATTCGTGTTTTATGGCTTAAGTTTATATCTATTTTTAGTTGTAGTAGCAGGTAATATCTTACCCACCGTGGTGCAGTATTTAATTGTTCAACCCAACGAAATACAACGGGAAGCACCATACATTCAGCGCACCATTGCCTTAACTCGACAGGCATTTGATTTAGACTCCATCAACGCCAAAGATTTTAACCCCCAAGGCAACCTCACAGAAGCGGATATTAGAAACAATGACTTAACAATTCGCAACATTCGTCTTTGGGATCAGCGACCACTCCTAGAAACCAACCGCCAACTACAACAATTCCGACCTTACTACCGCTTCCCTGATGCAGATATTGACCGTTATACCATAGAAAATGAAATTAAAGCCAGACGGCCAGCCGCACCCCGATCCTTACCCATCCCTGACGAGGAAATCAATGAGTCTAAAGAAAGACGACAGGTGCTAATTGCTGCACGGGAATTAGACTACAGTGCCGTACCCCAGCAGGCACAAACCTGGGTAAACCGACATTTAATTTATACTCACGGCTACGGGTTTACCATGAGTCCCGTCAATACAGTAGGGCCGGGAGGATTACCAGAATATTTTGTCAAAGATATTGCTGGTAGTGATGATAGCCCCCTCACTACGGCAAATCAAGCCATTCGTGACAGCATTCCCATTGGGCAACCCCGGATTTATTACGGGGAAATTACCAATAATTATGTCATGACTAATACAAGAGTCCAAGAATTGGATTATCCCAGTGGCAGTGATAATGCTTACAATACCTATGATGGCTTGGGTGGTGTTCGTATTGGTAGAAACTGGCGACGGTTATTATTTGCCACTTATCTCAAAGATTGGCAAATGTTGTTTACACGAGACTTTTTACCGGAAACTAAAGTATTATTTCGGCGGAATGTCAAGCAAAGAATCAGAGCTATCGCGCCATTTTTAAGATTTGACAGTGACCCCTACTTAGTCAGTGCAGAAGCTAATCCAAAGTTTCCCGGTGTTGACAATTATCTTTACTGGATTGTCGATGCTTACACTACTAGCGATCGCTATCCCTACTCAGATCCTAGCAATGAAGGGATTAATTACATTCGTAACTCAGTCAAAATCGTCGTTGACGCTTACAACGGCACAGTCAAATTTTATATTGCTGACCCCAGAGATCCGATCATTGCCACTTGGTCAGCGATATTTCCTGATATGTTCCAGCCCTTGGATAATATGCCGGTCATGCTCCGCAAACATATCCGCTATCCGGTAGACTTCTTCTCAATTCAATCGGAAAGGTTGATGACCTACCACATGACAGATCCCCTAGTATTTTACAACCGGGAAGACCTGTGGCAGATACCCAAGGAAATTTACGGTACAGAGTCTCGTTTCGTAGACCCTTATTATTTGATTACCAGCCTACCCGGTGTCCCCTTTGAAGAATTTATCTTGCTCTTACCCTACACACCCAAGCAAAGAACTAACTTAATTGCGTGGTTAGCAGCGCGATCGGACGGGGAAAACTACGGTAAATTGCTATTGTATAACTTCCCGAAAGAACGCTTAGTATATGGGCCACAACAAATTGAAGCCCGAATTAATCAAGATCCCGTGATTTCTCAACAAATTTCTCTATGGAATCGTCAAGGTTCTAGAGCCATTCAAGGCAATTTATTAATCATACCCATAGAAGACTCCTTACTATACGTTGAGCCGATTTATCTAGAAGCTACACAAAACAGTCTACCAACTTTAGTCCGCGTAGTCGTAGCTTACGAAAATCGCATTGTCATGGCGCAAACCTTAGAACAAGCATTACAGGCAATTTTCCAACCAGAAGTAACACCAGCACCAGCGATTATTCGTCCCGTAGAAGAACCTACACCTGCTAGTTAATGAACAGGGTGTAGGGGTGTAGGGGTGTAGGGGTGTAGGGGTTAGTAAAACGATGATTCTTTTGTGAGTGTGAGAGTCATTACTTACTGGTTGGCAAAAAACCTACACTTGTCAGAGGTAGGGTGTGGGGTGTAGTAACCAAGGGTGCGTCAGTATGAATAATACCATTTCTCTAAATCCCGGCTACAGATAATTCTTCCCCTGCCCCCTGCCCCCTGCCGTCTATGCGTAGGTTTATTTTGGAGATATGTATCTAACTTTTCACGGGATCTGGAAAACCCCTCTCCAAACCTCTCCCCTGCAAGGAGAGAGGCTTTGATTCTTGCTCCCCTTCCCTTGTAGGGAAGGGGTTGGGGGTTAGGTTTCACGTTAACTTTTCCACATAACGTGAAAAGTCAGATATGTATACCCCAGATTTAAGCAAAGGAAAGACAAAGCATAGTTTTGGTTAACCTGATGCCAAGGGTCACAGTTGATGGGACAATGAAAATGAGAAATTATGCTTGCTCGTATTGCTGCCAGCCGAAAGGAAAATATCAAAAATGTGGAAAAGACTTGTATTTATTTTGCTATTAGTATTAAGCTTCACCTTCAGTAATCCTGGTATTGCCTCTGCTGCTGGATTTAAAAGCTTTGTAGACACAAATGATGGCTATCAATTTTTATACCCTAATGGCTGGTTGCAGGTAAAAGTTGCCAATGGCCCAGATGTTGTATTTCACGATTTAATTGAGATATCCGAAAACGTCTCTGTAGTTATTAGTCCTGTTCCCGAAAACAAAACCCTAGAAGAATTAGGTACACCCACGGAAGTAGGTTACAAATTAGGTAAAGCCGCTTTAGCACCTGTTGATTCCGGCCGTTCGGCGGAATTGGTCAATGCTCTAGAGAAAGAGTCTGATGGGAAAATATACTATATTCTTGAGTATTTAGTAACACTTGCTAATCAACAAAAACGTCACAACGTTGCTAGTGTCGCGGTGAGCCGTGGTAAGCTCTTCACTTTTAACGCTTCTATTCCCGAAAAACGTTGGTCAAAACTTAAAAGGACAATGGAAGATGTAGTTGATTCTTTTTCAGTCTATTAAATAGTAAGTGAGGTAGAGCATGAGTAATAAGTAATAAGTAATAAGTAATATAGCTTTTCCCAGCCTGCTGAGGTATAAATCTCTGCGTACCTACCCTTCGGGAACGCCTGACGGCGAATGCGCTTTACTCCGCGCTCCTCTGCGTTTCAAAATATTATCCATACCTCACTTAACTGGAAATCGCCATAAGTAAACTTCTTACTCATTACTCATTACTCATTACTCATTACTTTTTCTAATACGCCTTCTCTACAAAACTCTTGACTCTCCGAATTTTAGATTTTAAATTTTGGATTTGGAATTGAATCTAAAATCTAAAATCCAAAATCTAAAATTGTTTGTATCTTACCCAAAAATTCTATGCAAATTCCCCAATTTGTACTAGCCTCAGCCTCTCCTGCACGACGACGTTTACTACAAACTGTTGGTATTGAACCAATTGTCAGCCCCAGCGATTTTGATGAGTCTCAAATTAAAATTGCTGAACCTGGAGAATTAGTTCAAATTCTAGCTCAACGGAAAGCAGAAACAGTAGTACCACAGTTTGCATCAGGGTTAATTATGGGTTGTGACTCAGTATTAGCAATTGATGGTAAGATTCATGGCAAACCAAAAGACGCTGCTGAAGCGATCGCTCGTTGGCAATTAATGCGGGGTAAGTATGGTGATTTATACACAGGTCATGTTTTAATTGACATCGACCACAACCGCACCGTAGTTAAATGTCAGGTAACAAGAGTATACTTTGCTGAAATTAGCGATCGCACCATTGAAGCCTACGTAGCCACAGGCGAACCCCTCAAGTGTGCCGGTGCATTTGCCCTAGAAGGTTTTGGTAGTTTATTTGTTGAAAAAATTGCAGGTTGTCATAGCAACGTCATCGGACTAAGTTTACCCCTGCTCAGACAAATGCTAGAAGAACTAGGTTACGAAGTCACCGACTACTGGCATTAACAATTCAAAATTCAAAATTAATCAATCCTGAATACTTTTCTTGAATTGGTACAGTACCGAAATGGGATAGGTAGTATTGTTTTGAGATTCTGGAATAGGCTAAGAATCTAGGCTTTTAATCCAAAATCCAAAATGGGTATTACTTGGCAAAAACTCATGAAAATGATTATCATTCAAATATGAGTGTACTAAATATAACTGTTGTTGCTGGCCCTGCTGGTGGTGGCAAAACTACTTGGATTTGTCACCAGATGCAAAATCTCTCTGCTAATGAAAAGATAATTTATTTTAGTCCTGGTACTGGCAACGTTCCGATTGACCAGACGCGGTTAGCTGCGGAATTTCCTCATGTGCAAGTTTTTCAGGATGGGCAAGAAGTTGAGTTTCTACAACAATTAGCAACAGCCGAAACTGTCTATATAGAATTAGGGTTTTATCTGGAATTGAGCAGTATACGACAAATATTAGATAATTTATCTTACCAAGCCTTGGCTATACTGCCGCCTCAACTGCAAGATTCTGAGTATCATGCTTGGGCAGACAAAATTATTCCAGGTGCGGATATTGACCCTGATATTACCGCCAATAGACTTTGGCGTGTTCCCAGTAGAGGCCAAGTCATCGACGAAGATAGTTTACGAGAATTTTGGTATGAAATTACTCATGGTGCTTATGGTTGTGTGAGTCGCGCCAAGGGGATTTTTGATGTGGCTGATGGCCGGGTACTATATGCCGATTTTGTTGCAGGTGTACCAACAATCGATTTTCTAGAACTACACTTACCACGCCACTTGGAGGGCAGACCGCAACGCTTTAGCGGGATGGAAGTATTAGGACAGAATTTAGATGAGTCTACCATGAGACAAACTTTAGAAGATTGCTATTTATCAGAAACGGCGATCGCACAATATCAACAACAAGTAAAACAAATTTTAATTGAGGAGATCATCGAGTGAAAATAGCAGTCATGTCCTGCATTCATGGTAATTATGAAGCCTTAGATGCAGTTTTATTAGATATTGACCAACAAAAAGCTGAAAAAATCTTTTGTCTCGGTGATTTAGTAGGATACGGCCCATATCCCAATGCTGTAGTGACACAAATTCGTTCTCTAGATATTCCCACCTGTGCAGGGTGTTGGGATGAGGACATTGTCGAAGGCTTAAACTCCTGTGAGTGTAGCTACCCTTCGCTATTAGCAGAAAAACGCGGTAAAATCGCCCACGAATGGACACATCAAGAACTGCATCCCGAAAACCGTGACTTTCTTGCCACATTACCCCACGGCTTAAGTCAAGATAATTTAGTTTTCTTTCATGGTAGTCCCCAAAGTAACCATGAATATTTGTTACCAGAACTTGACGCTTTTGCCGCCTTAGAAAGAGTAATTTCCGCAGATGCAGATGTATTATTTTGTGGTCATACTCATGTACCCTATGTCCGTACTTTAGACGCAGGTAGTCTGCAAGTTCGTGTTCACAGTGCAGAAATAGAAGAGAAAGAAATGAGTTTTACTGCACCTATGAAGCGAATTATCAATGTCGGTTCAGTCGGAGAACCCCGACATGGGCGACCCAATGCTACATATGTCATTTATGACACAGATACTCAAGCAATAAATTTAAGAGAAGTACCTTACGACTATCAAAAAACCTGTGCAGCGATAATTGACAAAGGCTTACCCAGCATTTTTGCATGGCGTTTAGCCCAAGGCTTAGAATATGCAGAAAGAGCAGATGACCCAACCCATGTTTGTACTAGATAAAGGGAATTGGGAATTGGGCATTGGGCATGGGGAATAGCACGCTTGTTAAGCTGAAACCTCGTCAGGGCAGGGTGTGGGAGGTGTGGGAGGTGTGGGAGGTGTGGGAGGTGGAGAACAAATCTTTCCCCCCACACTCCCCTCTCTCCCCTCTCTCCCCACACTCCCCCTACCCCCTGCCCCCTGCCCCCTGCTCCCCTGCTCCCTGCTCCCCTACACCCCTACACCCTTTCAGAGCAAAAATTTAAATGAACAAGTGGGCAATTTTAAGCGGAATCGAAGGTAATTTAACGGCATATGAAGCTGTCTTAGCAGATATTAAACGCCAAATTAATCAAGTTGAGGCTTTATATATTTTGGGTGATTTAGTAGGGCCAAGACCAGAAGTAGAAAAATTAGTAGAACGAGTACATAACCCCAGACGAGGAGAGTTAGAACCACTGATTTGTAAAGGTTGGTGGGAGGAACAGTGTTTTATTTTGCATGGTCTAGGGTCTACTGGAGAACCAAATGATTTAATAGCAAAATATGGTGGAGAAACAGTTAAGTTACTTTGGGAATCTGTTTCCCGTCAAACAGTACAATGGTTAAGAAATTTAGACTTTGGTTTTTTTGAACTAGATTGTTTATTAATTCATGGTACAACTGTATCTATTGATGAGGAATTAACACCAGATACACCACCAATTCAAATGCTTGACCGCCTCTCACGAATGCAAGCCAATAATTTATTTTGTGGACGTTCTGGTTTAGCTTTTCAATATCAGTTGCAAGCCGGTTCAGTGACTACAGGTATTACTACTCTTGATAGTGAACTATCTCCTCAAAAGGTGGAGATTTTACCGCGTCAAGTTATTGGAGTGGGAAATGTAGGACGAACACCAGGGGAAGCTAAATATACTCTCTACACTCCCACCACTAACCACGTAGAATTTAGAACTGTTCGCTATGGTTTTAATCAGGGATTTCAGGTTAACAAGAGGGTGTAGGGGCGGGTTCACTGATACGGCACTTTTGAAGTAAGTTAGGTACACCATTAGTATTAAGTAATGAGTAATAAGTAGTAAGTAATAAGTAAATTTCTTACTCATTACTCATTACTCATTACTCGAATGGGAACACAGCTTTGAGATATGCAGGCTATTCTGAAATTTGTATATTACTTTTTCCTTCTGGCTGGTTGCTTCAGAAGCAACTGGTAGCTAACATAATGAAACCCTGAGCAGTAGGAACTTTTTTAGTAGTAAGTGTTGCATGAGGTTGATTGTCTAGGGTAGGTGTAGCCCAATCCAGACATTAACGATTTCACGCAATCAGCACTTATACTTATTTCCCTTATACCAGATTAGGATAGGTAGTATTATTTTGATCTGCTGTAAGTAGAACCAGTTGAAAAAAACGAACTATGTTAAGTAATGTAAAAAGACTAAGATTCAGTTCGTAGTAAGGACTTTAGTCCTTTTTTGAGAACTAAAGTTCTCACTACAAACCTTTAGTTATTTACCCTGTTCTACTTAATAGCCTATGAATGTAGGCTGGCAATTCAAAATTCAAAATCCAAAATCCAAAATTGGTATTAGATGTCTCTGGCGGAAGTTCCTCAATCATCACTGTTTGTAGGAAACTGGATAAAAACACAATATACTCTCACAGGTTTGCAGACAGCTTATAGCTGGGAAAAGTTAAGGAGGATTTATGCGTGCAGTGCTGATGGCAGGCGGTTCAGGAACGCGACTTCGCCCGTTAACTTGCGATCTACCAAAACCGATGGTGCCGATTCTCAACCGACCGATCGCTGAACATATTATCAATTTACTCAAAAGACATCAAATCACAGAAGTGATTGCCACACTGCATTACTTACCTGATGTGTTGCGGGATTATTTTCAGGATGGCAGCGATTTTGGCGTACAAATGACCTACGCCGTAGAAGAAGACCAACCTTTGGGAACAGCAGGTTGTGTAAAAAACATTGCGGAACTTTTGGATGAAACTTTTTTAGTGATTAGTGGTGATAGTATCACAGATTTTGATTTAACAGCTGCGATCGCCTTTCACAAGCAAAACCAATCCAAAGCTACTCTCATTTTAACTAGAGTTCCTAACCCAATCGAGTTTGGCGTAGTAATTACTGATGAAGCAGGTAAAATTAAACGCTTTTTAGAAAAACCCTCCACCAGTGAAATTTTTTCAGATACGGTCAACACTGGTACTTATATTCTCGAACCCGAAGTTTTAGAATATCTCCCCGACCATACAGAATGCGACTTTTCTAAAGATTTATTTCCCTTGCTACTAGCCAAAGATGAACCAATGTATGGTTACATTGCCCAAGGTTACTGGTGTGATGTCGGACACCTAGATGCCTATCGGGAAGCCCAGTATGATGCTTTAGAACAGAAAGTCAAACTCGATTTTGCCTACAGAGAAGAAACTACCGGCTTGTGGGTAGGACAAAATACCTACATTGACCCCTCAGCCCATATCGAACCCCCGGCTTTAATTGGTAGCAATTGCCGCATCGGTGCAAGAGTGCAAATCGAAGCCGGAACTATCATCGGGGATAATGTCACCGTTGGGGCTGATGCTAATCTCAAACGTCCCATTGTTTGGAATGGGGCAGTTATTGGGGAAGAAGCCCAATTGAGTGCCTGTGTAATTTCCCGTGGGACGCGTGTAGACAGACGCGCCCATGTTTTAGAGGCGGCTGTAGTTGGTTCTTTATCTACCATTGGGGAAGAAGCCCAAATTAGCCCCGGTGTGAGAGTTTGGCCGAGTAAGAAAATTGAATCAGGAGCAATTTTAAATATTAACCTGATTTGGGGTAGCACTGCCCAACGCAATCTATTTGGGCAACGTGGTGTACAAGGGTTAGCTAATATCGATATCACCCCAGAATTTGCCGTGAAGTTGGGGGCGGCTTATGGTTCTACCTTAAAACCAAAATTAAAGGTAGCTGTCTCCCGTGACCAACGCAACGTCTCCCGCATGGTGACAAGGTCATTAATTGCGGGTTTGATGTCAGTGGGTGTAGATGTGCATAACTTGGATGCTACAGCCATCCCCATTGCCCGGACAGTCATACCTACCATGAAAATAGCGGGAGGTATTCATGTGCGAGTCCATCCCGATCGCCCCGACTACATCCTGATAGAATTTATGGATGGTAAGGGGATTAATATCTCCAAAGCTCAGGAAAAGAAAATTGAGGGGGCTTTCTTTAAAGAAGATATGCGCCGCGCCCTCGCCCATGAAATTGGTGATGTTGCTTACCCCAGCCAAGTTATAGACCTTTACTGTACAGCTTTTGAGAAACTGTTAAATGTTTCGGCTCTGCAAAACAGCCGCGCCAAGGTGGTAATTGATTACGTTTATGCGGTGTCTGGGGCAGTGTTACCCCAAATGTTAGATAAATTTGGTGCAGATGCCGTTGTCCTGAATGCTAGCTTGAATAAAAATGCTGTATCTAGTACCGACCGGGAAGCATTGCTAACTCAGTTGGGTCATGTGGTGGAAGCGTTGAAAGCTAATTTTGGCGTGCAGGTATCTGCTAATGGGGAACAGTTAATTTTAGTAGATGAGTCTGGGTTTCCCATTCGGGGTGAACTGTTAACCGCTCTCATGGTAGATATGATCCTCACCTCTAACCCCAGAGGCACGGTAGTTGTGCCGGTGCATTCCTCTAGTGCAGTGGAATTGGTGGCGCGTCGTCATGATGGGCGGGTAATTCGTACCAAAGCTAACCCAACGGCATTAATGGAGGCTTGCCAAAAAAATCCCAATGTGGTGCTAGGTGGTAGCGGTGACACTGGTTTTATTTTCCCACAGTTGCATCCCGGCTTTGATTCTATGTTCTGCATCGCCAAAATTATTGAGATGTTGACGATTCAAGAGCGATCGCTAGCTACTGTAAGATCAGAATTACCCCGTGTCATTCATAAAACCCATACGATTCGCTGTCCTTGGTCAGCTAAGGGTGCATTGATGCGCTACCTAGTGGAAACTCACCCCGCCCAACACTTAGAACTCATCGATGGTGTGAAAATCCGCGAACCTTTTCATGATAGTTGGCTATTAGTTCTACCTGATGCCAGTGAACCATTAGTACATTTATATGCTAATAGTAACGAACGGGATTGGGTGGATGAAATCGTTAGAGATTACCGTTCTCGGGTGCAGACCTTTGTAGAAAGACAGCAGGAGTATCACCCGGCGGAAGTTTGAGTATTGAAGGCTTGTAGTAAGGACTTTAGTCCTTCTTTTAGGATTAAAGTCCTTACTACGAGCTTAATTAAGAATAGTGATCTGAACGTTACTTAGCTGCTTCTACCGCGTAATCTTTCATCATCTTTATCGATGTCTAATTGTTCACGACGGAGAGTTTCTTCAGCTGTAACTGTATCCTGATCTACTACTTTTTTAACTTTCACTTCCTCGCGTAAAACGGGTTCTTTGTGAATTTCAGGAGTTTCTTGATAAATACCCATGCGAGTTACTTCTCCTTCACGGAAGTCAGCTTCAGCCGGAGATACGGTTCTAGTGCCTCCTTCTGGTGTAGTGCGTTCAATTACTACCCGTTCTTTTTCCACTGGGACAGCAACTCTTGCTTTTTGAGTTTCTACACGCTTACCAACAGCTACTTCTCCAGTTTTCACACGGGATTTATTGGCAACTAAACGTTCTTCATATAGTCTGAGGTTTTGATGATCCCGCTCATTTATTCCGTAAAGATTTGGCTCATTGTCATAGTTATATGTATTACGATCATGAGCAACTGTTGATTGGCGATCGCCTACTGGGCGATATACTCCCCGCACTTGTTCCTCATAATCATAATCAATTTCTTCCAAATTATTAACATCTGGTAAGTTCTCGACTTGCTCCTGCGTTAAACCAATAGCATATACCCGTCGATTATTGTAATCAATGCGAGAACGCCCAATTGGTAACAATACTTGTCTACCAAAGAACCAAAAACCTGTATCAACTACTAAATAGCGAAACCGACCCGCATCATCTACTAAAATCTGTTTGACAGTACCAACTCGCTCATTATTGATGTCTGAATAGACATCAAAATCATTGATGTCATAGTTATCAAATTCGGCATTGCCATAACTAGCAGCAAACTCATCTAGTTTATATAAAGCCATATTGTTTGTTCTCCTAATGCTATGTTTACAATGATAAAAATTTAGGGTTTTTCCTCCTTCTTGCTCAAGAGTGATATCTGGATAGTGAGAAATATTCATCCCAATTTAAACCAATTTGTATTTTTTAAAATTGGTATTATTGAACATTTTGTTTATTGTTGGGTGTGCCAACAATGTATTGATTTGCTGATAAATTCCTGGCTAGAGGTTGTATTTTATTTTGAGCAACTAAGGTTTGATAAATTAAAGCTGTAATTTCACCTCTAGTAGCAGGTTGATTGGGATTCAGCAATTTTGGGTTGGGATAGTTGACAACTATATTTTGCTTGGTGGCGGCGGCTACACTACCTACAGCATATTCTGGAATTTTGTTGGCATCATTGTAAGTCTGATTCACAATTGATGATGCTGGCTGAGTAACTACTGCCGCCTGTTGCTCGGTTGTTTTTGGTGTTGCGGGTGTAGTAGGCATAGCCTGAGCTTTTGGAATAATTAAAGGCTGCATCAAACTAGTAATTGCCAAGGGAAGATAAATCGGTCTTCTTCTGGCTATAGGTTGAGTTTGTTGAGGTACTGATCTTTGTGGGGGAGTAGTTTGGGTAACGGCTGATGCGCCAGATGTTAAATCCAAACCTCTATTTAAGGCAACTATAGCCTCGACTTTAGAAACAGGTTGATTGGGACGAAAATAACCCCCAGAATAACCCTTCATAAATCCTTGCTGATAGGCTTCTTCAATGGGACGAACAGCCCAATAATCAGTAGGAACATCTTTATATACAGCACCACTTGCAATCTGACGAACTGCCGGCTGATCAAAAGCTTTACGAATAATTGCAGCAAACTCATCTCTATCTATTGGCTGTTTCGGTCGAAATGTTCCATCAGGATAGCCAACAACAATATTTCTGGCAGCTAAACCTTGAATAAATGGTTCTGCCCAGTAATTAGCAGCAACGTCACTAAAGTTAGTGACAGATGAAGATTGAGCATAGGTTTCTAATGCTCCCACTGCAATTACTGTCAAATTTAAAGTTAGTAAAGATAATCCGGCTGATGCTAACTGCATGAAACTACTCATTATATATACCTCATATTGTTTTTCTTAGAACGCTTTGAAAAAATAAACTATTTGAAGTAATGTAAAAATATTCGTATCAAGTTTTTAATAAGGACTGAAGTCTCTACTACGAATTTTTATGTTTACTAATAATTCAATAGTAAATAATAAATAGTTGTTTTATAGCGGAATCATGCTATTTATCAAGCAAATTACTGCTAAAGTGTGAAACCGCTTATTTCTTTGGACATAAAATTATGATGCAAATTATTATTTTTTTTGTTGCTGACTGTTAACAGGAAAAAAAAGCGTATTTTTACCAAAATATTTCTTTAGGTAGTAGAGCGATCGCCTCAAAAAGCAAGATTGTTAGCGGTAGGAGGTGAAAATGCGTCAACTCATTATCCAAGTACCGCGAGGTAACGGACAAGCTGTTCTGGATATCGTCGAATCTCATAACGGCGCAAACTTGGCACAATTTGCAGCCAATACTGACGAACCAATTGATGTGGTGATGGCTAACATTTCTAATCGAGAGGTGGGAAAAGTCCTAGAGGAATTGCAAAACTTGCCCAAGGTACACATTACACTCATCCCAACTGGGGTGATGGCTCTACAACCGCCTGCATCGGAAGCACCCAAGCAGGTTATAGATATAGAGGAACGCAGTCCGATTGAGATTTTACTATCGGGTTTGCAAAGTGTCGGCTCTTGGCGAGGCTTCCTTGGTTATGCCGCAGTTGCAGGTTTTGTAGTTTGGATTGGTTTGTATACGAACACAAGTTATTTACTGGTGGCGGCGATGCTAATTGCACCGTTTGCAGGCCCCGCCATGAATACAGCCATTGCTACGGCTTGGGGCGATCGCCAACTTCTACAACGTAGTATTTTACGCTATTTTGTCGCTTTAGCTGTCACAATTGTCACAACTTGGCTACTAAGTTTAATCATGCAGCAAGAAATTGCGACGAGTTTGATGGTAGAAAACAGTCAGGTTTCAGCCGTGGCGGTAATTTTACCATTAGCAGCCGGAGCAGCAGGCTCGCTCAACTTGGTGCAGTCAGAGCGGAGTAGTTTAGTATCTGGCGCAGCTACAGGAATGTTAGTGGCTGCTTCTTTAGCCCCACCTGCGGGAATTGTGGGGATGTCCAGTGCCATTGGCAGGTGGGACATGGTAATTTCTGGAGTATTTTTGCTATTTTTGCAACTATGCGGCATCAATTTATCTGCTGCCCTCTTGTTTCGATTTTTCGGGTTATCACCTCAAGGAACTCGCTATCAGCGTGGTGAAAAACGAGTATTCTTTTCGGCCTTGGTGGTGACTATCATCGCCTTGACAGGTTTGCTCAGTTGGCAATTGATTAATTCTCCCAATTTACAACGCTCTAGCCTTGCCCAACGAGCCAACGCGGAATTACAAAGAACTGTAGAAGAAGTTGGTTTAGCAAAATTAATTGAGTCCAACGTGCGGTTCACCCGCGCCAACATTCAAAGTCAGGATACCCTGCTGTGTGTGATTTACGTGCAGCGTCAACCTGAAGTTACAGCATCTAATCAAGAAATTAGCGATCGCCTTACCCAAGCAATTCAAACTAATTTACTAAAACAAGATTTTAATATTACACCTTTAGTTGATGTCAAGGTGTTGGAAATGCCGGAGAAGAAGGGGGTGTAGGGGTGTGGGGGTGTAGGGGTGTGGGGAGTGTGGGGAGTGTGGGGAGTGTGGGGGTGTGGGGAGTGTGGGGAGTGTGGGGAGTGTGGGGAGTGTGGGGAGTGTGGGGAGTGTGGGGGAAAAATTTATGAGTATTGAGTATGTTTTCAGAAAAACAAGCCCTAGAAAGGGAACGCAGCGAGGTTTTGCAACAGTTGGAAGATTGGCTAGAAACTCCAATGTTGGTGTTGGGGTTTGTGTGGCTAGGATTATTTATCATCGAAATTATCGACGGGTTAAATCCTTTACTGCAAGCTGTTAGTATTACTATCTGGATAATTTTTATTTTAGATTTTTTACTAAAATTAGCGATCGCTCCTCATCGACCTTCTTATATTAAAAGCAATTGGTTAACAGCTATTTCTCTGTTATTACCTGCATTGCGGACTTTTCGGATTATCCGAGTTATCAAAATACTACAAACAACACGGGCTGTAAGAGGGTTGCAACTCTTGCGAGTCATGACTCGTGCTAACCGAGGAATGAGGGTTTTAGCAGCAAGTGTGAGCCGTCGAGGATTTGGTTATGTTGTGGCATTAACCACGATTGTGACTGTACTAGGAGCAGCAGGGATGTATGCGTTTGAAAATGAAGTACCTGGGGAATCTGGGCTGCACAATTACGGCACTGCTTTATGGTGGACAGCTATGTTAATGACAACGATGGGTTCTGAGTATTCCCCTCAAACCCCTGAAGGTCGGATACTGTGTTTTTTCTTAGCGTTGTATGCCTTTGCTGTATTTGGTTATGTGACTGCAACTCTAGCGACGTTTTTTATTGGTCGTGATGCTGATGATGAGCAAGCAGAGTTAGCCGGAGCAAAATCTATTCAACTGTTGCAAAGTGAAATCGCTGCATTACGGGAGGAAATTCAACAATTATTACATCAAAGGTAAAAGGGAATGGGGAACAGACAAGAAACTTTGTTTCTCATGAGAAAACTTCACTGTTGTATGTTGCCAGTTAAGATTTCCCTCTCTTGAAGAAAGTTCTAATCAATAACACATCCAAAATTACGTGAGGAAAGTTCATGAATGCAGAAATCTCCACCGCTTTAGATAAGGTTCAAAGCATGATTAATGGTTTCATCGCTTTGCTACCAAACATTATCTTAGCGTTGATTGTTTTTATATTCTTTTTGTTTATTGCTAGTAGAATTAAGGCACTAGTTAAGCGATTAACTCGCCATCGTCGCTACGCTCGCAATCTAGGATTAGTGTTGGGAAGGTTAGCCCAAGGTGCAACGGTTTTGATTGGGTTATTTGTTGCCCTTTCCATTGTAATTCCTACATTTAGGGCTGGTGATTTGGTGCAGCTTTTGGGAATTAGTGGTGTTGCTATTGGTTTTGCTTTCCGCGATATTCTGCAAAACTTCTTGGCAGGAATTTTAATATTATTGACTGAACCTTTTCAAATTAATGATCAAATTGTTTTTAAAGGTTTTGAGGGGACTGTTGAAAATATCGAGACACGGGCAACGACAATCAGAACTTATGATGGTCGGCGAATTGTGATTCCTAATGCTGAGTTATTTACTAATTCGGTGACTGTCAACACTGCCTTTGATTACCGCCGGTTAGAATACGATGTTGGTATTGGCTACGGCGATGACATTGACCTAGCCAAGCAGTTGATGTTAGAGGCACTACATAGCATAGATGAAGTTTTAAAAGATCCTGCCCCTGATGTATTGGCAATGGAACTTGCGGAAAGTACCGTTAACATTCGTGTGCGGTGGTGGATAAAACCACCACGCCGGGCAGATGATTTATCTTCACGAGATAAGGTAATCTCTGCAATTAAGCAAAAGCTCTATGTTGAACACGGCATTGATTTGCCCTACCCAACACGACAAATTCTATTTCACGACCAAACCGAAGAAACAGACGGAAACCGTTCTCGTCAGCGTGAAGGCTGGCCAGCCGGTAAAGGTGAAGTACCAAAGTCTCGGCGTGTGAGTGATTCGCTCAGGTTACTTGCTCAAGCCTATTCTTCAGAAGATAACAACGGCAAAGTAGATTCTTAACTCAACGAGCCATGAGAAATGTCAAGATCAGCAAACTGTGGGATCAACTGCATTCCAGTTATTGGTTTATACCAGCAGTTATGGCGGTAGTAGCTACGGCTTTAGCTTTCATCATGCTGAATCTTGACCGTACAGACAAGGTAGAAATTAGTTATTGGTGGGTGTACACTGGGGGAGCAGATGGAGCGCGATCGCTCCTAGAAGCTGTAGCAGGTTCAATGGTAAGTGTTGCGGCTACAGCTTTTTCAATTACTATCGTGGCATTGCAACTAGCTGCGGCTAATTTCGGCCCTCGACTTCTGCGTAATTTCATGCAGGATACAGGTAATCAAGTTGTTTTGGGTACATTTCTTGGTACGTTCATATATTGCCTATTTGTACTCAGAACAATTCGGGGAAAAGGAGATGGATACAGTCAGTTTGTACCACAATTGGCGGTGACAGTTGGGATTATACTGGCAATTATTAGCATTGGAATTTTAATTTATTTTATTCATCATGCTTCGACAATTATTCAGGCATCTCATGTAATTCAAAATGTAAGTACAGATTTACATTTAGCTATTAATCGACTATTTCCTGAAAAAATAGGGCGTAGTGAACCAACACACAATCAAAAAGTTGCAGAAATTCCCGTATCTTTTGACAAGGAAGCTTTACCAATTCCTGCCAATAAAACTGGTTATTTACAAGCGATTGATGACGAAGCTTTGATGAAAACTGCTTGTAAATATAATTTGCTCATACGCCTGAATACTCGACCAGGATTATTTATAGTTAAAGGTAGCGATTTAGTCTGTGTTTTCCCTGGTGAGAAAGGAAATAAAAAAATTACTGAACAAATTAATCAAGCTTTCATCATCGGTAAAGAACGGACAGAACAGCAGGATGTAGAATTTCCGATCAATCAGTTAGTAGAAATCTCTCTACGCGCCCTTTCTCCTGCTGTGAATGACCCATTTACAGCAATTCGCTGTATTGACCAATTAAGTGCCGGATTTTGTCACCTTGTACAGCGAAAGTTCCCTTCCCCTTATCGTTACGACCATCATAAACTACGCATCATTGTTGAAGGTATAAAGTTCTCCGAATTAATGGATGCTGCATTTAATTCAATTCGCCATTATGGGCGATCTGATGCGTCAGTTACTATGCGTTTATTATCTGCGATCGCTGTTATTGCTACTTATACAAATAATACCCAATATCAAACAATCTTGCGGCATCATGCTGACATAATTTTACACGTTAGTCGGGAAGAACTCTTACAAGAAAAAGACCGTAAAGATGTAGAAGAAAGATATTACACAGTGATTAAAAATTTAAATAACACCAACTATATTAAAGATTGGAAATCATCATAAAAATGACATTATAAATTAGTATTTTTGGGATGAAAAAGTATGAAAACTCTCAATTGGAAAGGTTATCGAATTATTGCTTGGATAGGGCAAGCCTTACTAGCAATCTTTGTCACAGCAGCAGTCTTTCAAGGTAAGTGGTTAAATGCTTTGAGTCTAGCAGTTTTCCTCATCGCTTCTTTTGTGTTTGTTGTCCGAGATGATAAGTTACCTACTTTGTTTGATTTTCTATTTGTCTTAGCTGCATTGCTCAATGCTACGGGTTGGGCATGGGGTTTATTTGGTAAACCAGGGCCTTATGATGAGATTGTTCATGCCTATACGACTTTTGCAATTACTCTGGCACTAAGTTTTTTAGTCTATAGTTCCATGTTGAATATATTTCGGCATCATACACTTTTATATGTAGTGACAATTACCAGTTTTGGCATTGGTATTGGTGCTTTATGGGAAATTGCTGAATGGTCTGCGGGTAACATTCTCAAAACTGAAGTAATTGGAAGTTTAGATGACACTATCATAGATTTAATTATGGATTCTCTGGGGGCTGGATTAGCAGCATTCATTAGTCTTTGGGCATTGCAAACTTGGAGAAATAATCATTTTTAATTTTTCATGAAATTCATCCCACTATGCTCTAAGCAGAGTTATGCCGCAGGCTTTACATAATTCGTAATTAATCCTAAAAATGACACCACAACGCCCCAGTAATATATTAATACTTGCTTTCGTATTAATTTTTGCTAGTCTAGCTATCTTCTTGCTTGGTACAATAATTTTTAATGCGAGGCAACAAGTTCAAGAAAATCCTGAAAGATTTGATAATCAAGAACGAAAATTATTGGATTAAATCCATGAGCATGGTGTAGACAACCCCATTATTAAAAGAAGGGGTTACAAACAAGGACATTATATTTTTCTTATACCGTTTCTTTATGTAGCTTGCCTGGCGTAGCCATAGATGCACTTTATTCTGTACTGTAGAGTAGAGACGTTGCATGCAACGTCTCTACATCATTTATTTGGCGCAACTTCATAGAGAATTGGTATTACTACATATCTCAAAACACATAATTCTTTTAATTTATTCTCAGTATGTATTGGTGAGTCAAGGTTCTTATTTATACGTCAAGCTAATGATTGTTAAATTTTCCTGTAATCTAATTGTCTTTTGACTTCTGTTTTTAGCTTTCTTAATTGAAACTTAATATAAAGTGTTTACACCTCATAAAAATTTTACACATCCATTTTCAGATAAACAATAGAAAACTTATCTTAAACAAAGTTGATATTGATCAAATTAACTCAATTAATTACTGCTAATTTTGGCTGATGTTGCAACAAATTGTAAGCTAGGCTTGAGTTTTAGCTGGTAAGGGGTTAAAAAATATTTGTTTTGGTTAGAGAAAAAATAAAATATTTTAATTTCAAAAATCGCAAATTTATCTTCTCAAAAACTATGCTTTGGTGTTCATAATTTTTGAATATTTACGTAAATGTCTCCAGGTGTAGCTTAGGAAATTTTGTTATTCTGGCATCAATTAATACCAACAAGATACGATTGATGAAGCAGTTACAGCAACTTGATCCTGTATTTCAGGAACTTTTTAGTCAGATTCAACCAGAGATAAAGGATACCCTAACTAAAGAACAACTCGCAGCCATCAAAAGAGCTTTTGGCTCGAATACTTGGACTCGTCGGCATCCTTTAGACTTACGAGTCACACTGCCCATACCAGGACTAAGATTTTATATGGTGTTGGTGGGGGGTGAAGAACGACGTTCTAAGGAGCGATTGCAATATGCAAAAGCTTTATATCCTCTTTGGACACCGAGTAACATCATCTTTTTGTTTGTATTTTCCATTATCCTATCTGTTTGTAGCGTTGCTACCTTTTATTCTGTATTTTCCTCGGTGCGTCCCCTATTCCGTTCTAGTTCTTCTGCCGCGCCTACCTCTATTCCCTGGATTTTCGATAAATCTGAGTGTGAACACACCAACAGAACCTGGGAGGATGGGAAGTGCTGGGATAGTGAACATAACCCTGCGTTTTAAAATATACTTATATTCACCCTTAACGAATGACTAAAGAAAATCGGAACAAAGGCATTTCTAAAAACGATCCTTTTGTACAAACATTTTTTGCGCGTATTCCGCCAGAAACAGCAGCTACTTTTACAGATACCCAATTAGCAGAACTAAAAAGAGTGTTTCAGGCTCGTGTTGAACAACAGCACGCTGTAGATATTCGGCTTTCTGTGCCAATTTTCCAACGGCGTTTTTATCTAGTGTATTTACTGGGTAAAGAAAATCGTCGCTTAAAACGGGTACAACCTGCTGCTTCTACATCGGCAAACAAAATTTTATCGACCATATCAGGTTTTATACTCATCACCTCTTTATTCAGTACGCTCTACGTAGCGAATAAAATTTGGGGAAATAATACTCCACCACAGCAAGCAATTGAGGAATCTATCCGAGTTTTATTCAACAGAGATTAGATTTGATCAGGATGTATCTACCAGTTATCTACCGTTTGATCAGTTTGGCAATTACAACTCTTCATTTTAATTGCGATCGCATTTCATCCTATCTTGTCTACTACTTGTAGTCTATCCCCAGCAAAGCGATAATGAACGCTGTTGGTTAAGCAGGGGCAATATGGGATACGACTTCACAACACTGGCAGCACTTTACAAAAACACTCTCCTCAATAATGTCCTGCCATTTTGGGAACAACATTCCCTAGACTACGAACAAGGTGGCTACTTCACCTGTTTAAATCGTCAAGGTCAAGTTTACGACACCGACAAATTTATCTGGTTGCAAAATCGTCAAGTCTGGACTTTCTCCATGCTGTGCAACCAACTAGAAAAACGAGAAAACTGGCTCAAAATTGCCCGTAACGGTGCAGAATTTCTGGCTCAACATGGTAGAGATAACGAAGGTAATTGGTATTTTGCCTTAAATCGTCAAGGCCAACCCCTAATTCAACCCTATAATATATTTTCTGACTGCTTTGCGGCGATGGCATTTAGTCAATACGCCTTAGCCTCTGGGGAAGAATGGGCGAAAGATGTAGCCATGCAAGCATACAATAATGTTTTACGTCGCAAAGACAACCCCAAAGGCCAATATACCAAAGCTTACCCCGGTACACGCTCCATGAAAGCCCTAGCTGTACCAATGATTTTAGCTAATCTTACCCTAGAAATGGCTTGGTTACTCCCTAGTGAAACCTTAGAAAGTGTCTTAGCTAGCACAGTAGAGGAAGTGATGACAGACTTTCTCGACCAAGAAAAGGGATTAATGTATGAAAATGTTACCCCCGACGGTTCTCACATTGATTGTTTTGACGGTAGGTTAATTAATCCTGGTCATGGGATTGAAGCCATGTGGTTTATTATGGATATTGCCAACCGTAAAAACGACAGCAAAACGATTAACCAAGCCGTTGATGTGGTAATGAACATCTTAAATTTTGCTTGGGATAGTGAATACGGTGGGTTGTATTACTTCATGGATGTAGATGGCCATCCCCCGCAGCAATTGGAATGGGATCAAAAACTTTGGTGGGTGCATTTAGAGTCTTTAGTAGCTTTAGCAATGGGTTATCAGTTGACAGCACGTGCAGAGTGTTGGGAATGGTATCAAAAAATGCACGATTATGCTTGGTCACACTTTGCCGATGCAGAATATGGGGAATGGTTTGGTTATTTAAATCGTCGTGGAGAAGTATTACTCAATCTCAAAGGTGGTAAATGGAAGGGATGTTTCCATGTTCCCCGTGCTATGTATCTATGCTGGCAACAGTTTGAGAAATTGTCATCGCCATCAGTTTAACCTTTACTACCCTACAAATAAAACTGACAGGAATCATATCCCATGAACATTGTCACACCAAAACGATTCACCATTGAAGAATATCATCAATTGATTGAATTGGGATTTTTAAAGGAGGGCGATCGCATAGAATTAATCAGAGGTGAACTAATCCAAATGGTAGCTAAAGGAACACCTCATACATTCTGCACAACCAGACTATGCAGACAATTAGATCGATTACTAGGTGACAAAGCTGTCATCCGTTGTCAAGAACCAATCCTGCTATCAGGTAATAGTGAACCGGAACCAGATGTAGTCATTGCCATAGGAAACGAAACCGACTATCTCCCTCATCATCCCTATCCCCAAGACATTCTACTAGTTGTAGAAATTGCCGATTCCACATTAATTTATGACCAAACCAAAAAGCTAGAACTCTACGCAGAAGCAGGAATTGCCCACTATTGGATTATTAACTTAAATATTAACCAACTTGAGTGCTACACTCAACCTTATCAAAATAGTAAAAGTGAATTTAATTATCTCAGCAAACTAATTTTCCTACCCAATCAATCACTCACAATCCCTGGATTTCCAGACACACTCTTAAACCTCAACCAAATTTTTCCCACAACTAACAGATAACAAAACAGCACCAAACCTCCGCGCTCCTCTGCGCTTACCTCTGCGCTCCTCTGCGCTTACCTCTGCGCTCCTCTGCGTTTAAAACTCTCCTAAAAACTCCCTTACTTCAACGTAAAAGTAGCCTGCTTATCACTAATATTCACACTTCTAAAAGTGTTTATATGGTCGCCATTACTATCAGACCACTTAATTTCAAACTCAGCATCCGTCACACATTTAATATTGAGCTTGAGAGTATTAGACCAAGTGCCACCAGAGGTCAAATTACTTTTCCCTGCACCCAGAGAAAGCTTATTCCAGCCTTCAATACTACCCTTATTCTTCACCCGGTGGCCATCCTTGGGAATAGTAATTTGCTGACTCGTAGCATTTTTAAAAGTCAGTTCAACATTTTTGCAACTACCTAAAGCCACCGCTTGATGCGTAGGCAATACCAAACTCATTGCGCTGACTCCGAACAGTAATGAAACTAATGAACTCTTGGAAATCATAATTACTTCACCTCAGAAATATTTACTTATGTTGCAATACCAACCAAAAATGTTAGAGACGAGATTTATTTCAGTGCCTCCTTAATCCATTGCTTACACAACTGGGCATTACCATTAGTGTGACGCTGACAAGCTTTTAATACCTTCCCCAGACATTTTTTCAACGCTTCTTTATCGGGATGCTCAGAATTAAGACCATATCTTTGCTGACATTTCTCTACAAGCTCCGTGGTTTTCTTTTGTGCTGTAGCTTCTGAGACATTTTCCGCCACACTAGGCATTGGGGAAATCAAAGTTAAAAGTAATCCCGATACCAGAGCAGCACCTAAAATTTTGCCCATACGGGGTGTAACTAAGGAATTGTTGGGAATCATAATTGAACCTCAAACCGCTATGTAAGTTGTTCTGTAAATAAGGTTCGCTTAGGGGTACTACACATAATCAAGTATTTCAAAAAAATAGATGATACTGCTGTAAACTCAAGAGTTAAGTGTAGTTAGGGGTAGCTTAAAAATAGGGGTTATACTACCTCACCCCTAACTTCTTCTGGAAATCTACGGTGTGATATCAATTCAAAATTCAAAATTCAAAATTAAGAAATACATAATTTGCAACGGTTGTTGGGTTTCGATCTGTTTTAAAATTTTAATGAATTGGTATGAATAAATGCCTAGAGCCACCTTTGGGTTACAAGTAAAAACTAGAGCTTTACGCCTATTTGAAGCATTACTCACCTTTGCTTCCGATAATTTGCATCAGGATCATCAGGATATTAAATTTAAGTGGTTTGAAGAAAACTCACCTCATCCCAAGCTGTTAATTGATACTAAACTCAGGTTTCTAGAGCAACTGACTCAACAAGATCAATATCCAGGGAAACTCAGCAAAGCTCAAATCAAGGAAGCTTTGAAGCGAATGGAAGATTATTTAGGTATTCTGGCGGATAACCGATTAAAAGACCGGGGTTCTGAAGATTGGCGGTTTACGTTAACACTATGGACAAATAAATTAACTACTAACTTACAAAAGTTTGATCAAGAATGGGAAAGCCGTCAACCTGAGAAATCAAAACAACAATTTGCGGCATTAAATTGGGAACAGGATATTAAAGAGCGTTTGACACAATTATTTACTAATTCTCCGGTAATTCCTAATCCTTTTGGTGATTTGGGGTGCATCACTGATTCTAGTCGTTTTTTTGACCGTGAAGAACTACTCAGGCAAATTTTTGAGGAACTGAGCAAAGGAGTTAATTTATCGTTAGTGGGTGAATCACAGATTGGTAAGTCGTCTATTCTGCATAGAATCTTAACTCACGGTCAGGAATGGATATGCAATGGCAGTAATTTGCATGAAATTAAGTATGCTTATCTAAATTTACAGTGGGTAGACAATGAGGATGAATTTTATGAGGCTTTATGTGAACAGGCTCTGCAAATTCCCTTATGTCGTGGGTTTCAATTAACACGGACGTTAAGTGGTAAGCGTTATGTTCTTTGTTTAGATGAGATTGAAAAAATGACTTGGGATGGTTTTAGTAAGCGGTTGCGGAGTCAATTACGGGGGTTAGCAGATGGTGGTCATGCACCTTTAAAGTTAGTCATTGCCAGTAGGACACCCTTAAATCATCTTTTCCCTGATTCCCCGGAACTAGATTCACCTTTAGCGGGGATATGTCGCCAGTTAGATGTTAAACCTTTTTCGGAACAGGTTGTCCGGGCTTTTCTGGCTGAACGGTTGCAAGGTACGGGTGTAATTTTTAGCGAGGAGGAAATTCAGGAGTTATGGCGACAAAGTGGAGGTCATCCGGCGCGGTTGCAAGTTGCTGCTAGTAATTTATATGTTCGTCATACACGATTTTGGGATTGAGGTTTTTAAATTACGAATTACGAATTACGAATTACGAATTACGAATTAATTTTTATGTCTATTTTTCCTCGGTATGATGGCAAATTACCAAAATGTTTGCATCCATGCAATCCGCTTCACTATTATTTGCTGGCATACTGGGTTTATTTCCGTCCTACAGGTTTAAGTTGTTATTTTTATCAAGCTGCACCTGAAGTTTATCAAAATCGGGATTTGCGGCAGATATTTCGCCTTTGGAGTATCCGCGCTTATCGTCATGTTTACGGGATGACGCTGTTAGTAATTATGTTGTTTTTTGTGCTGTTTATCTCTTTGGTGATTCCTCAAGAGGTGTTGGCGCATAAAAATCAAGTTAATGGGGTGGTGGTGATTCCCAATAGTGAAGTTGCTTTATCTGCTTCCTCTGATGGAACTGTGAGATTGTGGGATTTTAATTACAAGCCTTCTGTATCGATTTTACCTAGCAATCTTGCCACATCACTCAATAGTAACTCTGATAAATTGGATAATAGACGGTGGCGAGAACGGTTTATTTGGGATAGTGGAGCTAAGGGTGTAAGTGCGATCGCAGTAAGTGCAAATCCTCTCCAGCGTTATATTATCACTGGTTTAACTAACAATACATCTTTCGATTCTTATTTGTGGGAAATTATCCCCTATCTAGAAAAGACTTTTCATGTACATATTCATCATCGCCATTTTAGTCCCAGAATCCAAAGTGTAGAAACTGGTACTCTTAAAGTCTGGGCATGGGAAACGGGTCAATTTCTGCATACTCTAACTGGACATACTCAAGCGGTGAATGCTGTTGTTGTAGCTGGTGATGATTCTACGGCTATTTCTGCCTCAGATGATCATACTCTCAAGGTTTGGGATATTCACACTGGTCAATTATTACGCACACTTGTAGGTCATCAGTCTGGGGTGAATGGTGTTGCTGTTGCTGATGATTCTACGGCTATTTCTGCCTCAGATGACAATACTCTCAAGGTTTGGGATATTCACACTGGTCAATTATTACGCACACTTATAGGTCATCAGTCTGGGGTGAATGCTGTTGTTGTTGCTGATCATTCTACCGTTATTTCTGCCTCGGATGACCATACTCTCAAGGTTTGGGATATTCACACTGGTCAATTATTACGCACACTTGTAGGTCATCAGTCTGGGGTGAATGCTGTTGTTGCTGGTGATCATTCTACCGCTATTTCTGCCTCGGATGACCATACTCTCAAGGTTTGGGATATTCACACTGGTCAATTATTACGCACATTCACAGGTTTTGGTGAAGCTGTCAAATTCATAGGGCTGACATCAGATGGTAAACGCATCATCTGTTTTACCGCAACTAGCACCGCTCCCCAGTTTCTCGATTTGGTAGAGGGTATCAAACTCAACCGGGTGAATGAATTATTACATCAGTTAAGTTTAACCCACCTCGAATACTTGCTCATAGCCATGATGATCATTAGCGGTTTATTGAGTATACCGTTCATTTTAGCTAGTTGCGTGGGTACTTTTGGGGTAATTGGTGCTTTTGTGGGTGGTGTATTGGGTATGGTGATCCTACCTTATGCCTCACCATTCTGGTATTTCCTCTCTCCACTATATGGCGCAGTGCCTTCTTCTCTGTTTGTTTTGGTCAAGCTAGGATTTTACACCCGCTTGCTCCCTTTCGTGATGGCGGGGGGTGCGGCTAGTCGTAAGGCTTTTGGTGTGGTAGGTAGTGTCATAGTTTTTACAGCTTTATTTGCAATTTTTCTGGGTGTAAGTGCTGATGTTATGCCCTTATCAGCAGCTAATACTGACCTACTGACAAGGATTTTAGTCAGTTTAGGAGGTAGTGTGGTCATTGCCATACTCTACGGTATTTTTTCTGGTATCGTTAGTATTTTGAGTAGTTCCCGGTTAATTTTTCACCCAGTTTACATTCCTCTGGCATTACGCAGCAAATTTGGCCGAGGTCAGCACCCTGTGGAATGGGATGAGTTAATTGTGCTACCCCTCCCAGGCACAACAGAAGTTATCACTCAACGGTTGCAGCAAAATCACGTCAACGGTTTAGCATTGGTGGCGAAAGTTGCTAGTAACCCCTTTCAACGGGCTGTTGCTCAACAAGCACTATATATATATCTACATGAACAAGTTGCACCACTACGCTTTCTGTATCAATTATTGACAAATCCTGACTGGCAAACCTATATTTATCCCCCCGTCAAAAAGCGAGACTGGCAAAGGTTTCCCACTACAGGACAAGTTCTCTTAGGAGAATTGGGTGGACAATGGGTAGATTGTAGCAGTGGTTGGTTTAGCCATCAAGCAGAGTGCTGTGTTTGGAGGCTAACTCAAGGTTTACGCAACCATCGCCAAACTGCATTGACTCGCTTTGCCGCTATGCTTTATCAATTGCTAGATGAGAAGACAGTTGAGACGGAAAACTTTGATTTATCTACATATCGTCAACTTTATACAGATATAGCAGTTTATAATGACGGTGCAGAAATTGCTCAGTCATTGACAGCACTGGCTAAGTTTCTCAGTTACACGCAGATATCAGATTTAGCTCAAGCAATTGATGTATTATCTCACCTAACCCCCATAGAGACTGCTATCCGTCCGCCGGTGTTGATAGCATTGGCTGCATTGGGAAAAGTTGGGGCGGAAGTTGCTACTTATGAAGTTGCAAGTAGTCGAGTTAATAAACTGGCGGCCTTAGCTCGTGCTAGTAAAAGTCTTGACGACTTAGATAAATATATCACCACGGCAGTCATCACCCCGGAAAAATCTTTATTACGGCGGATAGTAAGGCAGTGGCGGCCTTTACTAACGGAAGCTAGTGGTAAATTTGGGTGTATAGAAATCACTCAGCCTGTAGCTAACCCTTATGTAATTGGTAATCCCGTTACAGGTAGTGTATTTGTAGGGCGGGAAGATATTATGCGCCGTTTAGAAGAACTTTGGCTGGTATCTGGCCAATGTCCATCAGTAATTCTCTACGGTCATCGCCGGATGGGTAAGTCGTCTATTTTACGTAATTTGAGTTTACGTCTGGGAGTAAACACAGTCATAGTAGATTTCAATATGCAACGGGTGGGGATGGTTGCTAGCACTGGTGAACTAATTTATAATTTAGCGTTATCGCTTTATGATGTCCTGGTGACTGAGGAGCAGTTACAAGTAGGAGAACCAGAGGAAGAACGGTTTTTACAACACAATCCTTATACTACATTTGACCGCTTTTTAAAACAGATTGATCAAGTTAGAAATGAAAAGCGATTTTTGATTACTATTGATGAATTTGAATTAATTGAACAACTAATTGCAGAAAATCATTTAGAGTCAAGGTTTTTAGATTTTTTGCGGGGATTAATTCAAACTTATCCTTGGTTTGTCATTGCGTTTGCAGGATTACATACATTGCAAGAAATGACACAAAACTATTGGCATCCTTTATTTGGCAGTGTGACAGGGATTCCTATTAGTTTTATTGCTCCGAAAGCAGCAGAGCGTTTACTTGTCCAACCTTCAGAGGATTTTAATCTTGATTATGAGCCAAGGGCAGTTGATTTAATTATTCAACTCACCAACGGTCAACCATACTTATTACAATTAATTGGGCATACTTTAGTGACGTATTTTAATCGCCAAACCTTTGAGGAAGGTGTGGAACGAGCCAGAAGATTTACAGTTGCAGATGTGGAAGCAGTAATTAATCAGCCGGAATTTTATCGAGATGGCAATGCGTATTTTAATGGTGTTTGGGTACAAGCTGAAAATAGTCAACCTCTAGGGCAGACCGCTATTTTAACTGTACTCAGTCGTGGTGGTTTATCCTTGAGTGAAATTGTTGAGTGTACAGATTTAAGTTTTCATCAGGTGCAAGCCGCTTTAGAAACTTTGCAACGTCATGATGTAGTCAAGTGTAGCGGTGAACAGTACGTTTATACAGTGGAATTAATGCGTCTGTGGGTGGGATGCAGGGGGCAGGGGGCAGGGAGCAGGGGGCAGGGGGCAGGGAGCAGGGGGCAGGGGGCAGGGGGAGACAGGGGAGACAAGGGAGACAAGGGAGAGAATAACTCTTGAATTTTGTAGGTTGCTTCCAGCAGGGTATTTTGAATTTTTCTGCCCCCTGCCTTATTCCAACAATAATTAACGCCGTGTGCAACTTTCTCTCAAACCTAACCCCCAACCCCTTCCCTACATAGCTTGCTTCTCCGAAGGAGTGGAAAGGGGAGCAAGAATCAAAGTAGAGAGGTTGCATGCAACCTCTCTACAGTTGCAGGGGATAGGTTTAGAGAGGGGTTTTAAAATAAGTTGCACATCGCGTTAATTATTTACGCTGACTTAGTTAATGCTGGGGTAAAATTTGCTGCAATGCTTCTATGAGTCGGTCAACACTTTCTGGACGACTGTTAAAACCCATGAGTCCCACGCGCCAAACTTGACCGGCTAATTCACCTAAGCCGCCGCCAACTTCAATATTATGTTCGGTGAGTAATTGCCGTGCAACTGCTTTACCATCAACACCAGCCGGAATACGCACAGTAGTAAGGGTGGGTAAGCGATATTCCCTTTCTACGTGCAGACTTAATCCTATTTCTTCTAAGCGTTGCCACAAATATTCTACGTTTTTTTGGTGGCGTTGCCAGCAGTTGGCTAGTCCTTCTTCGGCAATTAAACGTAATGCTTCCCGCAGTCCATAATATAAGTTAACTGGGGCTGTGTGATGATAAACTCGTTCACTTCCCCAATATTTACCGAGCAAATTCATATCTAAATACCAGTTTGCTACCTTGGTGGAGCGTTTTTGCAATTTTTCCATTGCGCGGGGGCTAATGGTAAAGGGAGACGCACCAGGGGAGCAACCCAAGCCTTTTTGACTGCAACTATAAGCTAAATCTACACCCCACTCATCTAAAAATATGGGGACACCGCCTAAACTGGTAACTGTGTCTATTAACAACAGTGTGCCAAATTCCCGGCATAATTCCCCGACTCCTTCTAATGGTTGACGCGCACCGGTGGAAGTTTCGGCATGAACTAAAGCTAAAATTGTTGGACGATGGGTTTCTAAGGCGGTGCGGAGTTCTGCGAGGGAGAAAACTTGCCCCCAAGGCTTGGTAATGGTGCGGACATCTGCGCCATATCTTCCTGCCATATCAACCAAACGATTACCAAAATAACCAGCAACACCAATTAATACCACATCACCGGGTTCTACTCCATTGGCCATAGTTGCTTCCATAGCGGCCGAACCTGTACCACTTACTGCTATGGTGAGGGGGTTTTCAGTTTGCCAAACGTAGCGCAGCAGAGACTGAATTTCATCCATTAAAGCTAAGAAAGCAGGGTCAAGATGTCCTACTGGGGAGGTACTCATAGCTTGAAGAACGGCGGGATGAGCATTAGAAGGGCCAGGCCCCAGTAGCAGGCGGGAGGGAATTTCTAGGGGTTGGAGTTGTAAGCGTTGACTTTCGTTAATGGTAATTGTCTGAGTCATAATTTCGCCCTATGTGGTACTTACCGAATCATAAGGCGATCGCACCACCGATTTTTGACTCTGCCTGGAGATTATCTTTTTCTATAACCAAAGACATAGTTTATTACACTCAGTGCCTACAACCTCTCATTGGCAAGAAGCAGCAATCAAAACAAAGTCTTATACTTTACCCAATCAATCTTAGATTTGGGATTTTAGATTTTAGATTCAATCCGGCAATCCAAAATTTAAAATCTAAAATCTAAAATTCGGAGGGTCAACAGTCAACACCAGAAAATTTAGATGCGTGACAGCTTGCGAAGATGTCCATTACTAGCAAATTTCTTTTGCAGAATTTGCTGATAAACTGCTTCATAACCGTCGGTCATGTGTTGTAGACTAAAGCGATTTTCTACATATTTCCGACAGCTATAACGGTCTAAATCTGCTATTTTATCGAGGGATGTAATAAACTCTTCTATGTTATTGCAAGTAAACCCTGTTTTACCGTGGTTAATTACTTCTGTTGTAGACCCTAATTTCATTGCAATTACTGGTGTTCCTGCTGCCATTGATTCCACCATCACTAAACCAAATGGTTCGCGCCAAGTAATAGGAAATAAAGTGGCTACTGCACCTCCCATCAAGGCATTTTTTTGTGTATGGTTAGCTTCTCCTAAATATTCAATTTGCTTGCCGTCAATTAAAGGTTTGATCTCTTGTTCATAATATTTGAGGTCAACAATATCTATTTTGCCTGCGATTTTTAAACGCCAGCCTGTTTGTTTGGCAATGTTAATGGCTAAATGTGTTCCTTTTTCGGGAGAAATTCTCCCCAAAAAAGCTAAATATGGTGGTTCTTCTGGTTGGGGATGGAATTTATAGCTACTAACATCAATCCCGTTATAAACCGTTGCTACATAGTTTAGTCCTAATCTCAATTCTCGCTGGGAATTAGAGATACTAACAAAAGATTGCTCTTTACCATAACGAAATAGCTTTTCATTATCGGTGGTAAAAATGCCATGTAAAGTATGAACTGTAGGCGTGTCAACCAGGTTAGCATAAGGCAGGGAAGCACAACCCATGTGAGAATGAATAATATCAAATTCTGCTGCTTGTTTGTACACAGAACCTAGTTGTAGCATTTCGTAAATACCCGGCTCTTTAACACTAGAATCTAGCCTTAAAGCACAGGGATGAACTGATACTAATTTCGCCAAACTAATAGAATCTCCTGATGCAAATAAGGTGACTTCATGTCCTCGCCGGACTAATTCATCTGTGAGTAAACTCACGATTAGTTCTGTACCTCCATAAGCAGCAGGTGGTACTCTCTCTGATAGAGGAGATATTTGAGCAATTCGCATAAAAAAGCTCCTGCAAAATAGATTTTTAACAGTGTTGGGTAAAATTCGAGAGGGAAACACTGCACTAATTATTAGAAAAAATTGGTGCGCTGTAATGCCAAACCATACGCCTGATAACTGTTAATTGTTTTAATGCACTAGAAAATCTGTTTAGACACGGAATTTATCAAGAACTACTTACAATTTTTATGGTATTAATTAGCTTTTTTTGTCTATCTTAGTAGGTAAATAATCTTATTCTTCAGAGGTAAAATAAGTTTTAATTTATGGTGTTTTATCTATACTAATCTGATTGAGTTTGAAAAAATTTCAGTATATGTAGGGTGTGTTAGGCGTAAGCCGTAACGCACCAAAAGCTTTAGGAAGTTCCGTACTACTTATCTGTTCACAAATCAAATATGAGTCTAATGTAAAACTAACTTGAAAATTCATCAGAACTTATGCAAGTGTCACAATCGATAGTTGGTGCGTGACGCTATCACTCTCATGGCTACGTTCCAATACTTTCGTAGCGTCACACACCCTACATCAATTTATTTAAGTATATTGACGTTTAAGCACACATAGTATATAATTCCGTACAATATAAATTTAGTTGATAAAAACGTGAATATTTCTCCCTCTCACAAAAAACCGCTTGTCACATGGCAGGCGGTTTTCTCAATCATCATGTTTGTGTTTATGTACCTACCGATTATGGTACTGGGGTTTTATAGTTTTAACCAATCACCTTACAGTGCTGGTTGGCAAGGCTTCACCCTTGATTGGTATATTCAATTGCTAAATGACGATCGCATTCTCTCGGCTTTGAAAAATAGTTTAATCGTGGCGTTGTGTGCTGTGAGCATCTCTGCTGTCTTAGGAACATTGATGGCGGTTGGTTTAGCGCGTTATCAGTTTTTTGGCAAAAAGCTATATCGTGGTATTTCTTACCTACCATTAATTATTCCTGATATTGCGATCGCAGTTGCCACTCTCGTATTTTTAGCCGCCTTCGCTATACCCTTAAGTTTATGGACAATTGTTGCCGCTCATATAGTATTTTGTTTAGCTTATATCGGACTAGTAGTTTCTTCCCGATTAACTAATTTAGATCCCCACCTAGAAGAAGCCGCATTAGATTTAGGTGCAACACCTCTACAAGCTTTTATCAAAGTTCTATTACCCCAATTAATGCCGGGAATTATCGCAGGTTGTTTACTAGCATTTGTCCTCAGTTTAGATGACTTTCTCATCTCTAGTTTTACTGCTGGCAGTGGTTATAACACCCTACCAATGGAAATATTTAGTCGCATCAGAACCGGAGTTAAACCTGATATTAATGCCTTGAGTGTTTTATTAATTGTCGCCTCGGCAATTGTCGCTCTCATCGCTGAGTCAATTCGCGCCTTCGGAAATCAGAGAGAATAGCTGACAGGATATTTATTCACCAAATGCGAGTAAATACGAAATATTTTTCGAGGGATATTTTTGCTGTTCTAATACAGCTATCACTTTTTGCAGTTGAGTTTCTAGATACTGACGATTACGAAAGTTCATTAAGAGCATTTGTTGAATAGGTTTAACAATTCGTCTCATTTGTTCCTGATTTAATTCTTCATCTTCTGGGTATTGTGTAATAAAATTATGGGTAATAAATAACTCATTACCCTGAATTATCCCAGTAGTAAAAACTTGTTTGATTTGTTCACAAGTTTGAAAAATAAACCGCTTAGTGCTGTATTTCAAAATCACCGGATCTAGTATATAGATAACTGGAGTTTCTTCAATATTTTTATCCAATAAAGAATGTCTAGCAATCAAATCGTTGGATGTTTGAAATAAGTTATCATAACTTAACAACTTCTGGCTATCTTCCACTAATTGATCCCATGAAGCTGTATTCCGTCTGATTGCTACCCAATAAATCAGATTTATTTCTGCCGATGAAAGTCCTTGAAATTGTCGCTCTAAAAAATCAGTGGTGACTTCATCTACAAAAATTGATATTTTCATAAAATTGGATATATCACCAGCGAATACACTATTAACACTGGCAACAATCCTTCTCATTATCCACGGGGTGTTATAACGCCTGCTCAGTTCTTGGATATCACTATCTGCACCTGACAAACCTTCTGCAATTAATAACTCTTGTGCATCTTCATAACTTAAACCTCCCAATCTTTTGGAGTAAACAAATTGTCCTTCTAACCGTTCAATATTTTTCGGTTTTCTTCTACTTAATAATAATAAAGAACTTTTATGATATTCTTTAGCAATTCTCTCTACAAATGAATTATATTTTGCATAATCTTCACTATGATTGTCAACAATTTCTTCCCAACCATCCAGTACTATCAAACATCTTTGACGCTGTAAATAATCCATGACTTGATCAATGTTGCCTGTTTCTTGTTCACCTCTAGATAAAAACTGCACAAGTTTCATTAATATTTCTGAGAATAGAGGTGCTGATTGTAAAGAAATCCAGATTAAGTAATCATATTTTTTAGCAATTTTCTCTCTTTCTACTAACTGGCGAACTAAAGCAGTTTTACCAACTCCCCCCATGCCGTAAACTGTAACTAATCGATAACTTTGTGTAATTATCTGTTCCTCTAGCTTATTTAATTCTTGGCTACGCCCATAAAATTTACCGAGAGGAGGTGCTTCGCTCAAATCCCGATTAGCATCTGCTTCATTTTCTTTGATGTCTTCCCAATTCAAACCCAACACCTGACAAAAAGCTTGGAAATTAGTAGCATCAATACGCTTACATTCCCGAAACCGTCTCCAAGTTGATTGAGATACAGCATATGGAGGGCTAATATCATCCCAGTTGCGATGCGGTTCTAACACTTTACTGGCTTCTTTAAGAAATATCTCCTCGGTATCCCAAGCCTTTTCAATCTTTCCTTGTAACTTAATTTTTTCTTTTCTTATTTGTGTAATTTTTTGAATCCTAGCTTCTTTGATAAGTTGTTTTGCCCGTTCAGAAGCTTTGAGAGATAAACGTTTTCTAGACATAATTTTTCAGTTTTTGCAAACATTTTAGATGATTTAATAGCAGGTTAATCAGTCTTGTTATAAATTACTTCGCTCTGGTGTTTGCTCCAACTCAAAACCATATTGATTTGGGCTAATTTCCTTAACTTTGACTAAAACACCCACACCTTTAACTAACTTGCGATCGCCATCTGGTTGAAAACCTATTTCTGCATTAGTAGCACCTGAAGCTGAGAAGTTAGAGTCTTTCAATTTTTGGTATATACTTGAACGAGTTAGGTTATTCTTATCACTCAAAGCTTTAATAAATACCTGGGTGGCATCATAAGCACTCATACTTCTCCATGTGATACTATTGATCCAACCAAGTTCTCTAGCTTTTTGAGTAAACTGATTATTAGCATTTTTAATATGAGAAAATACAGGAATAATCATATTATTAGCTGCTTGTTTAAGATTTAATATTTGCTGATCATATAAAACATCCCCTCCTAGGATTTGGAACTCTTGATTGGCTAATCTAATAATCTGTTGTGATATATCTAAAGTTTTACGACTACTAAATAATAGGATTGCATCTACTTTCGTATTTTTTGCTTTTAGTATGCAAATATCTGGCTGCTCATTGATTAAATTGCAATTTTGGTTATTAATAACCACTTGATTACGTACTAAATAATTATCAAATTCTCGTTTGAGTGAACTGCTATAACTATCCATCGGATCATACACAATCATGGTTTTCTTAAATCCCTTATCTGATATATATTTAACTAAATCACCAACAGCGATCGCATCATTAGAAGCTGTACGGAAAACGTATGGATTTAAATCTTTAGTTCGATCAGTATTATCAGGGTTTCTAATTGCCGTGCTTGTGGGTGAAATCAGTACCAATTTTTCTGTTTCACTCAGTTGAGTTGCTCCATAAATCTCTCCTCCTTTCCAAGTGTTGATACTTGTATAATGTCCCATCACCCCTACTATTTTACTTTGCTTAAAATTAGTATCACCCGGAATATTATTTTTAGAAATATATGTAGCTATTTTTTCGGTAGTAATGTGATCACCATCAATATTTTCTTGAGCTATGAGAACTTGAAATAATGGTTCATCGGCGTTGAGAGATTGTGCTACACCACGCAATAATTCTAAAGCAATATCACGATTTCTAGAGTAGCCTGGAATCACAACTGTAATTGTAGGTAGATTTAGGTTTGACTCACTTTGAGCAACTTTGGCGTTATATTCATAAATTATTGTTTCTGGATCTACTTCACATTGTGTTGTATGAGCAGCTTGCTTAAATTGCAGTTTGGCTTGGTTAAAAGATGTTGCAGCTTGTGTAAAATCTTTGTTTTTAAATGCTTCTATACCTTGTTTTTTATAAACGTAAGCTATTGAGCATTCCCGACTGGTATTATTGTCAGGAATTAATGCTTCTTCTCCCCGGCTAAAATATTCAGCATCCGGTGGGGGTGGTGCTGGTGGCTTTGGAGTTATAATAAAATTGACAGTAACTGCGATCGCTATTCCTAAAAAGAACGGCAAGCTAAAACCAATGAGCGATCGCCAAAGCTTAGGTAATCCCTCCACCCTATCAAGAAACTGCCTCAACCAAGAACTTTGACGAGGTTGATTGAGTATAGGCTTGTGGGTAAAAACTTCGTTGGGATCAGGTGCTTGAGTAGCAAGTAAATCTGAATCTAAATCTGGTTTAACTTGAGCAGACAAAATATTCAAAACTTCTTGAGCCGACTGAGGACGATCTTCCGATTCATATTGCAGCATTTTATCTAAAGCCTCTGCAAAAT
The DNA here is from genome assembly GCF_058172895.1 of Aliinostoc maniaoense. Taxonomy (NCBI): domain Bacteria; kingdom Bacillati; phylum Cyanobacteriota; class Cyanophyceae; order Nostocales; family Nodulariaceae; genus Aliinostoc; species Aliinostoc maniaoense. The sequence goes on from NZ_CP187952.1 coordinate 3,416,113, forward strand.
GCTGATCCTTTACCTGTAAATGCTCTTGCAATTTTGACTTAAATAGCAGTTGATTCGGATTTTTATATCCTGTTAACAAACACAGACAAGTTGTAGCTAAAGCATATAAATCTGATGCAGAAGATAATTTCTCACCACGGGATTGCTCAGGTGGTGCAAAACGCGCATCTAAAACTATTGATGTTGTATCAACAGGTAATCCTTGTACTATTTGTCTGACTGCACCAAAATCTATTAAATATAGCCTGCCATCATTGCTACAGCGCATAATATTAGCAGGTTTAATATCTCTATGTATAACTCCGTTAGTACCGTCATAATTATGGATATACTTGAGTATATTAAGTATTTCTTTGAGAATATTGATAACTTCGTCTTCTGAAAATTTGCCTTTCTGCTGAAGTTCGTGATCTAAGTTGTGTCCTTCAATATAATCCTGTACCAAATAAAAAAACTTCTGTACTACACCTGTTTTTTCCTCAACTTCTTCATAAAAATAATCCCAAAACCTGGGTATTTGTTGATGTCTTAATTCTTCTAAAATATTTGCCTCTTGCCGAAACTTATCCTCAATATATTGAACCATTGATGGAGTTAATACTTGTCCAGGATGATTTATCGGATGTAACTGTTTAATAACCCGGATTTTACGAGAAAATTTCTGATCATTTGCTTTCAATATATCCTTCGCTTTAAAAGTTCTACCAAATCCTCCACCTCCTAATAGTTCTAATGCTACAAAATGTCCCCTTAAAATCAATGGCATTCCACAATTAGCACAACGTACTTCTGTTGCAGAGAGTGCATTTAGATGTTCATTAGAAATAGTATTTTCAGGCTTGGTACAACTCGGACGAGTGCAGTAAACTTCCATTAATTAACCTCTAAAATCTAGTTTAATTACATCTAGGTAATGAAGATATTTTAAATCTTGAGTAACCATCAATAGCTTCAGATATCCAATTTTTGAAAAATCGGGTATCTCATTGCTAATTTGTATAGCAGCAGTGATGATATTAAACCCCAAGATTACATAGGTGAAAGTTTATGCGTAGGCTATTACAAATTAGATGAAACTTATGCCCGCCTCTTTAGAAGTATTACTCACGTAAGTATTGTAGTATAGTAATGATTCTCTTGACCTTTTACCAGTAATATTTTTTGCTACAAATAATAAACTTTCACAAGATAAAAATTGAAAATTTGATAACCCTGAGTTTTTCCAGTTACGAACCTTGTTTATATCTTGAAAGTCATCCTCATTACTCCTAGAAAAATATCACCATTCTGGTTGTTGTGGTTTGGTGCTGTCAGCCAAATCAAACCGGGAGTAATACTAATGTTGTCGTTGATTTGATAGCGATAAAACCCTTCCAGGTGAAATCCCGTATCGGGATCACGACGAGGTAAACCAGATAACTGTGCAGAAGAACCAGTCAATTTAGGCTGCATCCCCACAATTATCCCGCCTAAATTACCCTCTTTACCCAAATCAGGAAAGGCTAGAGTCACAGCCCAATTCCAAATATCAGCATCACCTTTGACATCGCCAGTTAAAGCTCGTGCATTGGTATAGCCTAGCCATCCACCCACTTCAAAACCATGATTAATTTTGAGATTAGTTTCAATTCCATAGGAGTTAGAAGCAACTTTTCTGCCACCCAAGTTAGAGGCTATACTGCCGATATTATGTCCTAAGCCATTCTCGTTGTAAGCATTGACGTAAGTGAAGGCAATTTTGGTAACTTTGTCATTGGCGTTGGGATACCATACAATCTGCCCCAGCAAACCATATTTACCATCAAACAAGCCGCTACTAGGGTTGTTAGCATTACCAGCTAAATAAAACATCTCTGCTTTGAAATTCTGATTGGGTGTAAAAGTCACACCTACACCCGTATCTCCACCCAAGCGATAGATTGCATTGTATCGACCAAAGCGGGAAATAGTAGCCTCTCCATCGCTTTGTAAAGGATTAATCACATCGGCATCATCAAGGTAGCTATTAAAGCCTGTAGCAATTAAAACACGCAGCTTTTCCCCGACAGGAAAATAATATTCCAGCTTGCTGAGGAAAACATCATTAGTGGTGTCGCTACCAGATTGGAAGCTTAAGCGAGTCTCATTTCCCGGTGCAATGGGATTCACAACATTACTCCCCTGAAGTCTGACACGGAGACGATCTTTGCCAGTAAAGCTAGTGTCAAAGTTTAGGCGCACCCGACTAGAAAAGGTGAGATTACTTTCATCCCCATTACCGCTAAGGCTAGCATCTCCAAAAGCATCTGTAGCCGCAAAGATGATCTGGCCATTCAGTTTTGTGGTTGTAGAAAATTGTTGTTCTAGCTGTTCAGTACGTGCTTCTAAAGTATCAACTCTACCGCGTAAGCTAGCTAATTCTGTAGTGAACTGTTCTTGTAGCTTTTGCAAAGTCGTTAAATCTTCTTGAGTAACTAAGTCTGTAATTTCAGCACTCAGGCGTTGACTAACTTTGTCTATGCAGGTATTTAAGGCGGCTGCAAACTCAAACCGAGTCATTGCACGATTTCCTTTGAAGGTGCTATCTGGGTATCCCGCCAGACACCCGTAACGCTCAACTAAAGATTGCAGTGCTTGAAAAGCCCAATCAGTTGGTTGCACATCAGCAAGTTGATTTACTGAGGTGACTGGCTGAGAATCTAGTTGAGCATATTGATTAATGTTTTCAAAGGGATGATTGCTGTTAGCAGTGGTGGAAACTTTTAGGGAAGATTCAGCCCTCACTTTTGCTAAAGGAGTTAATAGTAAAATCCATATAGCAAAAATTAAATTTAGATTAACTAAAAAAAGATGCCACATTTTTTTATCTTAGTAGTAATACATCAAGTTTATGCTAAGGACTAAAGTCCTTACTACAAACTATCATGACTTGATGAATGTGTATTAGTAAAATATCAAAACCCCTTATAAGTAGCTAAAATTGAATTTTGCTCATATATTCAACGTTGAAGTTCAACATATTCAATATTTTCAGTTTTTGATTTTAATTAGGCAAGAGATCATTTATTTTCAAAATTAAGTTAAGCTCACTAAATGGGATTATTTCCGAGAGACATATGGAAGCTGAAAAAATATCAGAACTGATCCGAGTGGCAAATTTTATAGTTATCTCCAAGACAGGAAGACCTTTAAAAGATGTGCAGAGAGATATCCTGGAAAAAGTTTTGCAGGGATATAAGCTCAAAGATATTCAGGTGACAGGATATACTAATGGCACGGTGCAGAGAGTCCTGTGTCCGAAACTTTGGGAGTTATTATCAGTGACTACAGGGCAGAAAATCCGCATCAATACAGTGATGTCAGCTTTAGAAAGATTATCACAAGAACTGAAGGATGGTAAAAAGAGCGATCGCCCTCACACCCCTCCAGATCCTGTTGTCATTCACCCTAAACAACTACGGCAAAACTTACCTGCTCGTAGTTGCAATAACTTTGTCGGACGAGACGAAGAAATCACTCGACTTTTGGAATTACTTTCACCTACACATTCCGCACATTTAATTAGCGTTGATGGGATTGGTGGCGTAGGCAAAACCACCCTAGTTTTAGAAGCAGCTTATCGTTGTTTGCAAGCTAATGAGAATCAGCCAGAATTTTTGGACATACCTACTTTTGATACTATTATTTTTACCTCAGCCAAAGAATCTTACTTGATGCCCTTTGGTTTATTACCAAGTTTAGCTCCCAAAAAAACTTTGCAAGATATTTTTCGGCAGATGGCGCGAATATTAGATGAGTTAGATATTACAGGAGTGAGTTTTGAAGAGCAATTAGATTTAATTAAAGAAGCCTTATCTTGCCAGCGCACATTATTAATTGTTGATAACTTAGAAACTGTAGAAAATCAACAAGATATATTGGCATTTTTGCATGAGTTACCACCAACTGTCAAAGCAATCATTACTACCCGTGAACAAATTTTGTTTGTTCCCGTGCGGTTAACATCAATGCCAGAGTCAGATGCTCTGTGTTTAATTCAGCATGAAGCCCAAGAAAAGGGTGTTTCTCTGAGCAAGAAAGATAGTCAAATACTTTACAAAGTTACAGGGGGTATTCCCGTAGCAATTACCTACTCAATTGGTCAACTAGCTAACGGATATTCTCTACAAGAAGTATTGGGCAGAATATCTAAGCCGAAGGGAGATGTTGCCCGTTTTTGCTTTGAGACTTCCGTAAAGCCACTGATAGGACACCCAGCCCATAAACTGCTGATGGCACTAGCACTATTTCCCATGCCGCCTTTACAAGATGCACTGGTACAAGTGGCAGTGCCGGAAGTTAACAGCTGTGCCATTAATGCAGACTTAGCCCGACTGCGAAACCTTTCTTTAGTTAGACAAGAAAATAATCGCTACAGCATACTACCACTTACCCGTGAATATGCCCTAGCCGAACTCCAGGCTTACCCTGATTTTGAATGGGAAGCCAGAGAAAGGTGGATTAGTTGGTACTTAAACTTTTCCCAAAGTTACGCCGGACAAGATGCTAAAAGCTGGCAAGGACAGTTTGACGGGTTAGAACAGGAGTGGCAAAATTTACAAGCGGTCATTGAGTGGTGTATGGTTCAGGGTCGATACGCCGAAATGTGGCAGTTTTGGCAAAATCTGGAGGCATACACCTATGCTATGGGTAGAAAAGAAAGCCGCTTACGATATTGGGACGATCGCCTAACATGGACAGCATGGTTAATGCAAGTCTCAGAACAACGTGGAGATTGGGCAGTTACAGCCAAAGTGATGGTCGATCGCGCCTGGACTCTTACTTCTTTGGGTAGACGCAAGCAGTTAGAACAAGCAGATCAACTATTTACCAAAGCTTGGGAATTACGCCATTATCAAGAACCCTTATTCATGTTGTGCTTGGCGAGAAATATTGCGGTGTTACGGATTCAACAGCAACAGCTTGATGCAGCGCAGATGTGGCTAACTCAAGCCAGGGAGCTACTAGCACAAATAGACGAGCAAGAGCGATCGCGGCAATTAATCCAAATTCAATATTATCAAGGTGAAATTTTATTTAAACATCAACAATACGAACCAGCCAAAATAATTTTTCAACAAACCCTAGAACTGGCACAACAAATTCAATGGATACGTGCTATTTTCTGTACACAAAATTGGTTAGCTGAAATTGCCATCAAACAACAAAGATTAGATGAAGCCGAACGACTACTTACACAAGGACTGCGCGTAGCTGAAGCCAATCAAGATCAAAGCCGTGCCGCTTTTTGTCAACGCTCACTATCCAACCTAGCAAAAGCTCAAGGTAACTTATTTGATGCTCAAAAATGGATAAGTAAAGCATTAGATAATTTTGACAAGCTGGGAATGCAAACGGAAATTGAAGAAACACAAAATTTATTGGAAATATTAGAACGGCAAATGTAAATGAGTAATGAGTAATGAGTAATGAGTAATGAGTAATGAGTAATAAGTAATAAGTAATAAGTAATAAGTAATAAGTAATGAGTAATAAGTAATGATACCATTTCATGAAAATAATGAAACAGATACAAAGCCTGAAAGTCTGATCACGGAAGAATTTATTACAGCATTTTCCGGTGTAATGATGTACACTATTGGCGGGCAAGATGCCCACACCACAAAAGTTTTATTATTATGATTTGTACCTCATAGCAATGAAATCTGCTGTAATTACGAATTACGAATTACGAATTACGAATTACGAATTATTATAAAAAACTCCACCCATTTGTAGGTGGAGCTTAGAATTACTTTCCATAAAATTAGGCTAATAAAATTTCACAACAAGCCGGAGGAGAATTACCCAGAGAACCTTTGCCAAAATTGCGCTCAAATAAATCTTGAGTTTGGGTAAAAATTATTTGCCATTCTAAACGTTCATTCTCTCCTCTAAGTCCAAATTCTGGAATGTGACAAAGAGAGCGATTAAAGAGTTTTTGGCAATCTTTTTCAAATTGTTCTATATTAGCCATGTGTGCGTGTAAAACCGCATCAATTTCTTGGGTCGGGACTATTCTAATATGCGGGTATCTTTGCAGTAATATTAAGAATAGTCCATACTTTCTGATTGCCAATAAAGCTGGAATTATACTTAATTTTTGATGCTGTTGAGCTTGAATTACACTCACAAATATCCTCAGCCAATCAAGAAATTTCAACCTCGGCGGAGAATTTGAATCTACACGATCTGGGGATAATCTATTGACTAAATACACCTTGCAACTCCTGAAACTAACTCACCATAACTGTCAGAAAACAAATATTGATAATCTTATTTGTTTTCTAATTAGTAATAATTCCCAGAGTAACGAATCCGTTCAGGATAAACACGAAAAGAATGGAAGAAATCAACAGATTCTCTAGTGAACCTACCGGATGTTACTGCACCCATAAAATAAAGACGCTGATTGACTGCAAAGGCACGATATTGTCCTAAAGTGCGATCAGCATGACGGATAACTAGCTCCAAGCCGGGATATCCTTCAATTTGATAATTAGTAGTTCTAATGACTAAACCAGTACTACCAATAGTTTCTAGCATTGTGCTACGCAAAACTTCACGAATTTGAGAAGGTGTGAGTCGAGCAGCTGCTGGTGAATCTCTGTGGGTAATTGTGTATGCAGTGTTGGTACGATAACTAACAGATGTTAATTGATCATTAGTATTATTTGTAACTTTACCTGGCATCTGAATGATAAAGTCTCTATTTGGCCCCCAATAGGTATAGTTTTGAGCAATTACATTGGGTTGTTTGGGTATCTGCCGAGTAGAATTAATCGTTACATCTGTGTCGTTGGCAGAGATGGTTGGTTGAACCAAGGCGGTGGCTGGGTTCTGTATGCCAAAAAACATTGTTGTTGCTGCGATCGCTAAAGTTTTGAAAGTAGGTGACATAACTTGATCCTCTTGCTCATGTTCAGTAGATGTTCTGCCGTGCGACTCCTTTAGTGCCTGAACCAGTGCCATGAGTTGCACTTGCATTCCTTGTAATACAAGATTTACACCATCTAAAAAATGAATGATAGGATCTGAAACCTGCTCACTTAAAGCTCAGAAAAATGCTCACATCCTCTGAGTGTTGACTGTGAACAATCAAAATGAATGAAGCATAATAGAATACCAAAGTGCCTAAAATTTTTCCCTGGCTGCACACATCATCATTAAAGCCGATTATGCGTATTTGTTTGTCTGATGAGGCAATTAGCAATTTAATTGCAGAAGATGTTCCCTATTTTGACTTGACAACCTTGGGCTTAGGTATTGGCAAGGAGCAAGGGAAAATCCAATTCTATACTCGCCACCCCATGACTGTGTGCGCTACAGAAGAAGCGGTGAGGGTGATAGAGAAATGTGGAGCGATCGCCGATTTTGCTGTATCAAGTGGTACTCACTTAGCGGCAGATCAACTAATTTTAGCAGCTACAGGTAATGCAGAGTCTTTACACATCGCCTGGAGAATTGCCTTAAATTTGCTGGAGTATGCTTCAGGCATAGCAACACGCACCGATGAATTTGTCAAGGCAGCAAAAAAAGTTAATCCGGCTATTTCTGTAGTGACTACACGCAAAGTATTTCCAGGCACTAGAGCCTTGATGATGAAGGCAATTGTTGCGGGTGGTGCTTTACCCCATCGCTTGGGACTTTCGGAAAGTATCTTGATTTTCAAACAGCATTTAGTCTATATGGGGGGTTTGTCTGGGTTGCTAGCACAGATAACTACCCTCAAGCAGCGATTTCAAGAACATAAAATCTCTATTGAAGTGGAAACTGTAGAAGATGCTATATCAGTGGCAGCTAGTGGAGTGGATATCATCCAACTTGATAAAATGCCAATGGCTACACTCAAGGAACTAGCCCAGCATCTGAAACAAAATTATCCTCAAGTTAAACTGGCAGCAGCCGGGGGGATCACACTCAATAATGTTCACGAATATGCTGCCACAGGAATAGATTTATTAGTTACTAGTTCTCTCTATTTCGGTAAGCCAGCTGATATTGCCGCCAAGATGTCAACTTGATTGCGTTCCTCACAAGTTCTTCAATTTTTTCTCTTAGCTTGAAGTAGAGATTAAGTAAGTCGTGGAGAAAATTTATAAGTATGTAACAAACAACTAAGCAGAAGAATGAGAGTTAAATCTGACACGTTGTGTACTGTAGTTCCCCTTTTCTCCTCTTGTTTGAATCCCATCAATGACAGCATAAGCAAGGTCTAACTCATCTTCAAAAGTTTTTGAGGCAAAGGTGTGTCACTGGAAGCATAAGCTTTCCGTCACGGAAATGTTATGCTTCCAGTGACAAAAAGGCTGAAAAGCTTACTGTATAAAAAATGGAGCTAAGCGGATTCGAACCGCTGACCCCTTCAATGCCATTGAAGTGCTCTACCAACTGAGCTATAACCCCTTAAGTTGCGTTATTAATTATCTCTTAATATTTAGACTCTTGTCAAGTGATTTGGCAAATTATTAACTTTCTATAGTTCCGATTTAACTAATTAATAGTTAACTTGCAATAAGTAGCTCATACAATGCCCCATGAGAAAATACACAACTAACATGGCGGCAGCAGCTAAGGCAACCAATGTACCTGCTAGCATCAGAGAAAATTCTTTATGCTCAACTGCCTTCTCCATGAGGTGTAGTGACCAAGCGACTAGAGCCACATCAAATAATAAAATAGGAATCAACATATTTCTTAATATTTTGTAACAGTCGTAAAATAATCTTAACACCGTTTTCTGGAACTGTATCTAACTGGGGCTGATGTGACTCAATCTCTATAATCGCTTTAGAATTTAGGCGTACAAACGTACTGGAACTTGGCGATCGCGCAAATAATTCTTAATTTCCGCCACACTCAACTGTCCGTAATGGAGAAGCGATGCCAATAAAGCCGCTTCTGCTTTACCTTCAGTGAGTGCAGTATGGATATGTTCACAGTTACCTGCACCACCAGAGGCAACCACCGGGATTTCTACAGCCTCAGCAATTGCCCGTGTTAACTCAATGTCATAACCGGCTTGAGTACCATCAGCATCCATACTTGTGACCAACAGTTCCCCAGCACCGCGTTGTTCCACTTCTTTCGCCCAAAGTAGGGCATCTAAGCCAGTATTTTCTCTACCACCGCGCACGTACACATCCCAACCTGGGTTTTGCGGGTCGATTCTGCGTCTAGCATCAATAGCAATAACTATGCACTGATTACCAAAGCGATCGCTAGCCCGATTGATCAAGTCTGGATCACGTACTGCCGCAGAGTTAATACTAACCTTGTCTGCCCCAGCCCGTAACAAAGCTTTAACATTTTCTAAGGATTGGATACCACCGCCAACAGTCAGGGGAATAAAGACCTGTTCAGCCGTGCGGTAAACCACATCAAAAATAATATCTCGGTCTTCATGAGTAGCCGTAATATCTAGAAATACTAACTCATCTGCCCCAGCTTCGTTGTAAACCTTTGCCAGTTCTACCGGATCGCCTGCATCTTTGAGGTTAACAAAGTTAACTCCCTTAACAACCCGTCCCGCCTTGACATCTAAACAAGGTAAGATTCTTTTAGATAACATATATTTTTTTAGCTCCTGGGTAATTGTCCGGAATTTAAATTGTAAATTGAGGTGGGTATTTCCCGCCGAAAATCTTCGCAGGCGTGTCTATGTGCAGTGTTATGGCAGAGATTGCGCTCAAACAGACCTAAACTGAAAGTTAAAGCTGAATTATGGCGATCATCTCCTCGAAAAAACAGCCTCCAGAACCCAATGGGCAACCAAAACAGCATCGGGAATCAGCAAAAGCAGCCCCCAAAGAAAGTATTTTGCAACCTGAAGCTGCCATTGATGAACAAGGTAAGCAAGAAGAGAGTATCAGACCACAGAAATTTACTGACTACATCGGACAAAAAGACCTCAAGGATGTTCTAGAGATTGCCATCAAAGCAGCCAAGTCGCGGGGTGAAGTTTTGGATCACTTGCTACTGTATGGCCCTCCCGGATTAGGTAAAACAACAATGGCAATGATATTAGCATCCGAGATGGGAGTCAACTACAAAATCACAAGTGCGCCAGCTTTAGAACGACCTAGGGATATTGTCGGGCTGTTGGTGAACTTAAAACCCGGAGATATTTTATTTATTGATGAAATCCATCGACTCTCGCGGATGACTGAAGAAATACTGTATCCAGCAATGGAAGATTACAGGCTAGATATTACCGTCGGTAAAGGTTCTAGTGCTAGGATTCGGAGTTTGCCTTTGTCCAAGTTTACCCTAGTGGGAGCAACAACCCGCGTCGGGGCTTTGACTTCACCACTACGCGATCGCTTTGGCTTAATTCAAAAGTTGCGCTTTTATGAAGTTGATGAACTCAGTAAAATTGTCTTAAGGAGTTCCCAATTACTCCAAACTAACGTCACCGAAGATGGCGCAACAGAAATTGCCCGCCGTTCCCGGGGAACACCACGGATTGCTAATAGATTACTTAAACGTGTCCGTGATTATGCGGAAGTTAAATCTTGTGCAGAAGTTAATCAAAGTGTTGCAGCCGAAGCATTGCAACTATTTCAAGTAGATCCTTGCGGTTTAGATTGGACAGATCGCCGGATGCTAAGTGTGATTATTGAACAATTTAATGGCGGCCCTGTAGGCTTAGAAACCATCGCCGCAGCTACCGGAGAAGATACCCAAACCATTGAAGAAGTTTACGAACCATATCTGATGCAGATTGGTTATTTAAGCCGGACTCCCCGTGGGCGCACAGCCACCAAAGCCGCATACAAGCACATGGGATTTACACCACCGAATGAGCAGATGTCATTGCTTTAGGGAATGGGGCATTGGAATGAGACAAGGTAGACAAGGTAGAGGGGGGAGACAAGGTAGAATTGTTTCTTTGTCTTCCTCCCAAGCAACAGTCAACAGTCAACACTCGCCGTTATGATCAAGTTAATTAGTATAGTTCACGCCGTGTACAACTTTCTTTCAAACCTAACCCCCAGCCCCTTCCCTACAAGGGAAGGGGAGCAAGAATCAAAGCCTCTCTCCTTGCAGGGGAGAGGTACTCTACGAGAAGAGCTTCGCTCTATGGAGAGGGGTTTTAATAATAAGTTGCACATCGCGTTAATTCTCAGTCTTTTACTCATGCTGGGCTGGGTTACGCCAGTCATGGCAGAAACTCAACCACCTAGCATTACCCAAGAACAATTAGAACAGGGTGATGAGTGGGCAAATCAGGCCTTTGCCGCTACTAATAAAGGTGATTTTGCGACGGCGGAGAAGTATTGGACAAAGATTATTGAAAATTTCCCGACGAATGCAGGTGCATGGAGTAACCGGGGCAATTCACGGGTGAGTCAGAATAAATTAGAGGCTGCACTAGCTGACTATAACAAAGCCGTGGAATTAGCCCCTAATGTCACCGATCCTTACTTAAATCGGGGTACAGCTTTAGAAGGGTTGGGTAAATGGTCAGAGGCGATCGCAGATTATAATCATGTTTTAGAACTCGATCCTAACGACGCAATGGCTTATAACAATCGCGGTAATGCCAACGCTGGTTTAGGAAAATGGCAAGATGCGATCGCAGATTATCAAAAATCCTTTGAAATTGCTCCCAATTTTGCCTTTGCCCGTGCTAATTATGCCCTGGCTTTATATGAAACTGGCCAAACACAGCAAGCCATTCGGGAGATGCGAAATATTACCCGTAAATACCCCAACTTCGCCGATGTCCGTGCGGCATTAACCGCCGCTTATTGGGTAAATGGCCAACAAGGTGAAGCAGAAAGCAACTGGGTAGCTGCCTATGGATTAGATACCCGTTATAAAGATATGAACTGGGTAAAAAATATCCGTCGTTGGCCTCCTAGTATGGCGGCGGCTTTAGATAAATTCTTGAAAATTCAGTAATTTTCGCAACAGGTAACACAGTCAAAAACAGGGTGTAGGGTGTAGCAAAAGATATAGCCCCAACAAAAAGTTTGTAGGGGCGGGTTTATTAGGATCATCATCCAAAAGCAAGGATATAGGTAAACCCGCCCCTACTCCAATGCCCGCCACTCAGCCACCCCTTACCCCATGTTGTTGACCAAAATATCAACGGCGAGCAAGCCCCTGGCTTCAGACATGGGGGTTAGCCGTTGGCGATTTTAATCGCCGCCCAAATTCTTCTATTAATTCACTAACCTACATCCTACAGGCTATCTTCTCCTGAAGGAGACGCTACGCGAACACGAAAAATTTTTCGGTCTACTTAAATAGCATCTTCATCAAGAAACGGTCTTAGTTGAGAAGTTGAATTGATTCCCAATCAGACTAAAGTTTAGCAATTTAGACTAAATAGATAATGTTATGACAATTGCCGTCAAATTTTAATGTAAATGTTGATAAAAACATCTATAATTTGCGCTTGTTAATTTAATAAATATGAATATGATTGAGGTGTAGGAATCTAGGAGTTAAGAATCCTCATGGCTCTGAAAATAGTACCTGAATTAGAAGAAGTGGTTGAAGGTCTTGGTGTCCCTGGAATCGCTGCAATAGTTCTTCTGCCTGTCATTGTTCCTGCGGTTGGAGGTATTAGTAAATCCTTAACTAAGGCAACTATCAAAGGTGGGATTGTCCTCTATGAAAAGGGTAAAGGGGTAATTGCAGAGGTTGGTGAAAATTTTGAAGATATTATTGCTGAAGCCAAGGCTGAACTAGCTGAAGAGCGTACAAGTAATCTAGAAACCGGCACAACAGAAGGGGAGGGTAGCTAGTTTTGCGGCTAAAAAAATCAATATTTTAAGGGATGGGTATTTTACCCGTCCCTTTTCTATAAAAAGTTTGGGGTGATAAAAATGCCTTGCAAAAAAAATATAATCAAATTTATATTTTTATTGATTTTGTCTTTATTTTTATTCATTGGTATTTTCAATTTAAAAAATGATTTTTCTGCTGTGGGAACAGCATCTTTAATCACAATAGAGGAAGTAACAGCAATCAGTGTTAACAAGATTGAAAATCAGCAACAATTCAACAATAACGCAAATATTAGGGGAGTTGATCAGCTAAAAGCCCAGACACAATTAAATACTTTTCATATTGTGATGGGTGTAATTGCTGGGTTAGTGCTGTTTTTGTATGGAGTAACCAAAATAGCGGAAGGTATGGAAGCACTGGCAGGGGAGCGAGTCCGCAATATCCTTCGCAATTTCACTACCAACCCCTTAGCAGGAGTAATGACTGGCACAGTTGCTACTACTATTTTAGATTCATCATCCGTCACAATCATCATTGTGATTGCAATGGTAAGTGCAGGTTTATTAACTGATGTAGAATCTCTGGGTGTAGTTTTAGGGTCTAATATTGGCACAACCTTTGGAGCGCAAGTTGTTGCTTTTAATATTGACGAATATGCACCCATAGCATTGTTCATCGGTTTTTTATTATTTTTGCTGGGCAGAAGTGACCGGCTCAAACAAATTGGCTTAATTGTGCTGGGTATTGGCTTACTCTTTTTTGGCCTTGGTTACATTGAAAATGCTACAGAACCATTTAGAGATTACCCACAGTTTATTAATTGGATGGAGAGCTTAGGACAGAACACCTTACAAGGTGTTTTAGTAGGAGGATTGTTTACAGTTTTGATTCAATCTTCTTCTGCTACTTTGGCTATTGTCGTCACATTAGCTAGTCAAGGCTTTATTTCATTACCCACAGGTATTGCCCTTATGCTGGGTGCGGAGGTAGGTACTTGTGCTGATACCCTAGTTGCTACCATTGGGCGTGAGCGTCCAGCCATCAGAACGGGAGTGTTTCATCTCATATTTAATGTGACGTGAAAGGACTTGCAACTTACCAATATTATGTAGGCAAGGGGGCAGGGTGAAAGAAATGTTAACTTGAACTCAGATCACGGTTATCAATTTGGGCGCGTTGCAAACTACCAGAGAAGTCAACATAAACACTTTTCCATTCAGTGAAAACATCTAAGGCAGTCGTGCCGGCTTCTCGGTGTCCGTTACCTGTCTGTTTGACACCACCAAAGGGTAAGTGTACTTCCGCACCAATGGTAGGGCCGTTGATGTAAGTGATACCGGCTTCAATATCGCGCATGGCAGTAAAGGCGCGGTTGATATCGCGGGTATAAATAGAAGAAGACAGACCGTATTTGGTATTGTTAAGAATAGCGATCGCTTCCTCAAATGTCTTCACCTCAATTAACACCACCACAGGGCCAAATATTTCTTCACGGGCTACCCGCATCTGTGGTGTAACATTATCTAAAACTGTAGGTTGGAAAAAATAACCCTGATTTAACTCCCCTTGCGTCGCAATTTCCCCACCAATTAATATTTTTGCGCCTTCCTCACGGGCAATTTTCATATACTCATTTACCCGTTGCAGTTGTCTATGGTTAATTATTGGCCCAATATCTGTATCAGGGTCATTACCAGCACCCAAGCGTAACTGACTAGCACGTTCACACAGCATACTAGTAAATTTTTCCTTGATATCACGATGTAAAATCAAGCGACTAGTAGCTGTACACCGTTGACCAGTTGTGCCAAATGCCCCCCACACTGCGCCATCTAAAGCCAGTTCTAAATCTGCATCTTCCATCACTACTTGGGCATTTTTACCACCCATTTCTAAACAGACACGTTTATGAGTGCGTCCGCAAGTTGCACCCACATAAGCCCCAGTTTCCGAAGAACCAGTAAAGGAGACTAAATCAATTTCTGGATGTTCAACTAAAGCCTTCCCCACTTCCTCACCTACCCCATGCACCAAGTTAATTACCCCTGGCGGTAAACCTGCGGCGGCGAAAATTTCGATTAATTTAGTCGCACAGGCTGGCGTATCCTCAGCAGGTTTGAGAATTACCGTATTCCCACAAACCAAAGCTGGCATTGCTTTCCAACAAGGAATAGCCACAGGAAAATTCCAGGGAGTAATTAAAGCACAAACACCAATAGGCATCCGCACAGTCATAGCAAACTTATTGGGCATTTCCGAAGGAGTAGTTTGCCCAAATAATCTTCGTCCTTCCCCAGCACTGTAAAAAGCACAGTCAATACCTTCTTGGACATCCCCCCTAGCCTCAGTTAATGGTTTACCCATTTCCCGACTAATTAACTGTGCTAGTTCTTCCTTGTGTTCAGCCAATAATTCCCCAACCCGAAAGATATATTCTGCCCTAGCTGGGGCTGGAACTTGCCGCCAACTTCGGTAAGCTTGTCTAGCTGCGCCTACTGCCAAGTTTACATCCTCAGCTTGAGAGCGGGGAAAAGTAGCCACCACCTCAGTTTTATTTGCAGGGTTATGACTAGCCAGGATATTTTCACCCATAGCATCCAACCACTGACCATTAATATAGTTTTTGCTGTTAAATGGAGTAGTCATTTACCTATAGCATCTTTCCGCGTAGCGGTATTACAAATTACAAATTACGAATTACAGATTATCTTCTACTTACCAAAATAGCAATTAAGGCACTAATGCCAACACTCCCACAGGAGAACCTGAACCCCGCCAGAGTCTAATGACACCTATAGCTAAGGTAGTCCCTGTGGGTGGTAATTGATCTAAGTTGGTCAGATTTTCTAACACAATGCCTTGCTGTGCCAAAACTAGGCGGTTGGTAGTAAAACTATGATCTTGTCCAGGGTCTACACCATGCGTATCAATACCTACGCCAGCAATTCCCCGGTGTTGAATTAAAAACTCAGTCGCATCACTACCAAAACCAGGAAAGTGCATAATTCCTTGGGAGTCCTGATTGAGAAAAGCGTTTTTATCAGACCATTTAGCTTGCCAACCTGTATGCAGTAGCACTATATTACCAACAGGAATTTCAACGTGTTCTCTCTCCCAGGCAAGAATATCAGCAACACTCAGGACATAATCAGAATTGGTAGCCGCAACTGCACAGATATCTATAACCACAGCAGGCACAATTAAAGATTGAGCAGGATATTGATCAATGCCCACACCAGTCTGATAAAAACTGTTAGGTGCGTTAATGTGAGTGCCGCTATGCTCACCCAAGGAGAAACACCGCAGGTAATAACCATCATCTTGCAGTTCTGCCACCGGGGTAAACTCAACAGGAGGATCGCCTGGCCATTGGGGAATATTGGTGTCAATAATGTGGCTTAAGTGAATCACCCGCGAGAAATGAATCGTATTCAAACTTACCCCCTACACCCAGAGTATATTTATTTATTGATAGAAAAAACTCGGTATTCAAACAACTAACTGCCCAGTTGTGTCAATAATAAATTTTCTGTAAATGTATAAAATTCTCTTTCAGAAATCCCTACAATTTTCCAGCGAATAATTTTAAACTAGCAATAACATACTTATTATTTCTGAGGAAATCCGGCACTAACCATGAAATTAAGGTTATTTTGTCAAGGATTAACAGCGTTAGCGATCGCCTTGTTGACTATCAGTATAAGTCAGCCGAGTCATGGTCAAGGTACAACATTCTACTGTGCCAAGAGCAAAGGCGTACCCACAACATTCGCCCGTACCCAAGACGGCAAGAAAGTACCGATAGTACGTTGGGTTTCTAATAATTACTTTCCACCACCTTGGACTGCTCAACGGCGTTGTTCAGAAGTGTCGCGGAGATTTCAAAGAAACCACGATAACGGTAGACTCAGGCGCATTAAAACTGGGGTACTGCGGGGAGAACCTGTTGTGTGTGCGGCTATGAATCAAAACAGTTCTTGTACAGATAGCACGTTATTATTTACCCTCAAACGTGGTGCTAATCCTCATATTATTCTGCGTAGCTTGTTTGATCGTCGTGGTTTAGCTGCTGGTAACGCACTCAATGAAAGTGCTAGTAACGATAGCACAGTTGACATCGATTTTGATATTTATCTGCAAAATACCAGCATTGAGTCAACTAATGATTCCGTATCTGCACCCAGTGATTCCACCTCTGAGGCTGGTATCCCTTAAATCAATTATCAGTTATCAGTCTAGTCGGCAATTAATATGATTTGGGGCAGTTGGAAAATTATTGCCTGTATTGGCAGTTTATCAATGCTGTTGTCAGCAGATGTGAGTGGTTGTGCTAAATCGGTTTCTATTGGTAGCAATGTTTCTCAGGTAAATCAATTACCAGTAGCACAATTGCGCCATGAAGCTGAAAAAATTACAGTGAAGGTGATATCAACTGAATTTCTTGGCTCAGGAATTATTCTTACAAGGAAAGATAACTTTTATACTGTATTGACCAATGCCCATGTCTTAAGAGCAGAAAAACCCCCTTATCGGATTCAGACGGTGGATGGTCGCATACATCAAGCCAGTTTGCTCCCAGCAGTCAGCTTTGGCAACCATGATTTAGCATTATTGCAGTTTCAAAGTGTCAGTCATAACTATCGCGTAGCCGCTTTAGGTTATTCCCCAGTGGTGGGAGATGAAGTATTTGCTACTGGTTTTCCTTTTGACCAAGAGGAATTGGTGGCGAAAGGTTTGATGTTTACCACTGGCAAGGTGTTGCTGGTGCTGCAAAAAGCTTTAGAGGGAGGTTATCAAGTGGGGTATACCAACGAGATAGCCAAAGGCATGAGTGGGGGGCCACTGTTAAATCGTCGTGGTGAGGTTGTTGGTATTAATGGAATGCACGCTTATCCCTTGTGGGATGCGCCATCAGTTTTTATCGATGGCTTACAGGCAGATGAAAATCTACATCAGCAGATTACTCGCTTGAGTTGGGCAGTTCCAATGGATAAGGTTGTGCAAATGATACCAGCTATGTCAAATAAGGCTGATTAGAGGTCAAGTGATGAAGCTCGATAGTAGAGTAGCAACGGTAATTTTAGGAGTAGCGATCGCATTCTTACCTGGAGAAATTGCGGTATCATTAACACCTCAAGATGTCAGTAATATCGCTCAAAAAGTAACAGTAATTATTAGTGGAGCAAAACTTGGCTCTGGTGTAATTATTAATCAAGACAACAATACTTACACTGTCTTGACGAACTGGCACGTTGTAGAAGATTTAGGAACTTATACAGTCCAGACTCAAGCTCAAACTTCCTATCAAGTCACACCCAATTTAATTACCCGTATCCCAGGGGTAGATTTAGCCATCTTAAAATTTACCAGTCGCCAAAAATACACTGTTGTCACCCTTGGTAATTCAGATACAGCAATTGCCGGGACAACTGTGTATGTCTCCGGCGCACCGACACCAGTGCAAGGAATTGAAAAACGCACCGTGTTAGTTCCTCACGGACACATTGTCGGCACTCATCCCCAACCAAAGGAAGGTTACGCCCTGATATACAACAATACTACCTATCCTGGGATGAGTGGTGGCCCAGTTTTAGATGAAAATGGTCGATTGGTGGCTATTCATGGCCGAGGCGCACGGGATAAGGAAGGTCAGAAGGTAGGTTTTAATTTAGGTATTCCCATTAATATCTTTAGCAATTCTCAGCTAGCCAAGAGTCTCAACTTAAGGGTAGCAACAACAACCCCAGCACCACCTCCTAGACAAGTACCATCCGCCAGCACTCCCATCAAAGGAAGACCAGCCACCATTAATGGTTCTCCTCCAGGAGCTAGCGTTTGTCCAGGTAGACGTTGTTAAATTTACAGTTGTTTTTTTTAATAATTTGAGTTTAAATTCGATGTTTTCAAAATCTTTAAAATCTGGTGTTGTAGCTTTACTTGTAACCACAGCATTATTTTCTCCCCAAAGTGCGATCGCTCAAACTACCATTGATGAAGACAAGTTAGATTCAGTCAATGGAATGCGCTGGGCGGGTAATGGTTTACCCTTTGATAAAGTTGTCGATATTAAAGACGCTCTAGTTAATACCCCTTTAGGTAAAGTTGTCATTGACCGTCATGGGGAAGATCCTCAAGGAACTCTCTTCAAAAATCCCTTTGCTAGTCCTAGCCCTGGTAAATTTGTCGTAGTTTCTCTCTGGGGCAGCAAAATAGAAGGATGTTTTGTAAAATTAGTTGTGCAATCAGCACCAACGGATGGCAGAGCAGAATTAGCAGAAATTGCCCCAAAAATGATTGAGTTAGGTATTGGTGAGCAAATTCTGCAACTCACCCGTAACCCTAAAATGAAAGTGAGAGGGTTTCAAGGAAACTATACATATACTGTCTACGAAAACAATAGAAACGTTGAACGTTCCAGTATTTGGTATATGAGCGATACATTGTTTGATATCAGTCCTGAAGCCGCTAATTTACTCAGAACCGCACCAGCCAAAGAAATTAAAGCCCGGTTAACTTTTGACAATGGTGATACCAAGATTATTCCCATTGGTAGTAGCAACGTCAAACGTTGGCAAGATTCATTTGGCTTTAATAGTTCTTGTACTGCACCACAATAACATTGACAAAAAAAGGGAACGGGGAACGGGGAACAGGGTTGGGGAAAAGAAAAAACTTTAGTTGTGGAATACAAGCCCACTTGAAAAGTTGTGGGCATACTCGATGCCCATTGAGAATGCCCCTATCAATTAAGTAAGGTGGGCTTACCCTTAACTTAACGCCTGTGGATAAGAAGTAGTCGTCTACCTTGGTTGAAACAGGAAGAAAACGCTAAACTTATCAACAAGTTTGACTGATACCGTTTCTTAATGAAGATGCACTTTATTCTGTACTGTAGAGACGTTGCATGCAACGTCTCTACATCATTTATTTGGCGCAACTTCATAGAGAATTGGTATAAGTTTAGGTAAGTTTTTTAGAGCAGACAACAATTGTGAAAGCAATTTTAATGACAGCACCTGGTAGTCCAGAAGTGCTGCAATTACAGGAAGTACCAAAACCCACTACATTAGGTAGGACTGATTTATTAGTTCGCTTGGTAGCGGCGGGGATTAACCCTATTGATACTAAAGTACGCCAACGAGGCACTTTTTATCCTGAGCAAATGCCTGCGATTTTAGGATGTGATGGTGCAGGTATAGTAGAAGCAGTAGGAGACGGTGTCAAAAGATTTCGTCCCGGTGATGCAGTCTATTTCTGCAATGGTGGCTTAGGTGGAAAGTACGGTAATTATGCTGAGTATACCGTTGTTGATGAACGCTTCACAGCCCATAAACCTGCTTCCTTAACCTTTGCTGAAGCCGCCGCCGCACCCCTAGTATTAATCACTGCTTGGGAAGCTTTATATGAGCGAGGAAGATTAGAACCAGGAGATAAGGTTTTAATTCATGGGGGTGCTGGTGGGGTTGGCCATGTGGCAATTCAATTGGCAAAACTCAAAGGCGCAAATGTTTGCACTACTGTAAGTTCTGAAGCCAAGGCGCGTTTTGTTAGACAAATCGGTGCTGATCATGTAATTTTCTATAAACAAACAGACTTTGTGCAAGCGGCTTTAGATTGGACTAACGGCGAAGGTGTAGACTTAGCTTTTGATACTGTTGGCGGCGAAACTTTTCACAAAACTTTCCCGGCTGTAAGAGTTTATGGTGATATCGTCACCATTCTCGAACCGAAAGCTGATACTGTTTGGCGAGTAGCAAGAAATCGTAACCTCCGCATTGGTTTTGAGTTAATGCTGACACCGATGTTAGAAAACTTAGTGGAAGCACAACAGCACCATGCAGAAATTTTGACAGAGTGTGCTGAGTTTATGGAGCAAGGTAAATTAAGTATTCACGTTAGCCACAAGTTTCCTTTAGCAGCCGCAAATCAAGCTCATCAATTACTAGAAAATGGTGGAATTGTGGGTAAAATTGTGCTGTTGATCAGCAATGAGTAAATTGTAAGTAGAACGGTGTAAATAATTAAAGGTTTGTAGTAAGGACTTTAGTCCTTATGAGAGGACTAAAGTCCTTACTACGAACTAAATGCAATTTTTTTACATTAGTTTACATAGTTTGGTTTTTTCAAATCGTTCTACTTAGTCGGATTGTTTTGAGTTGATTTGGCGATCGCTCTTGAGTAAAATTGCGATCGCAATTTAAAATGAAGTCCTTCTTTTACCAGTAGTAAAAAAGAGAAATTGCGTTACCATCAATTTAATCAGTTGTTGAATCAAAATTAATTGTGGCTACATCGCTCAACATAAACGAAGCCTTAATACAAGAGGCGTTAGCACTGGACAACCAGGTGAGCATTGATTCTCTGGTGGAAACGGCACTAAGGGAATATATTCAACGTCGCAAGCGGCTCAAAGTGTTAGACCTCTTTGGTACTATCGATTATGATCAGGGCTATGACTACAAACAGCAACGCCAGCAAAGATGAGCGTTATTGTTGATACTTCTGTTTGGTCAAGAGATTATAATTACTATAAATCTTGTTATTATCAACACTCTTCAAGAATGCGATCGCACTCAAGTATGAGTTAGAAGCGCGATCGCACCCAAATTCAAATAGCATAGAAGCAGACACCACAAAACTAGACTATGAGTCCACAATTTGAAGCTGCGATCGCTGCTATCCAACTACTCTCATCTACAGAGCGGCAACAACTACTGCAAATTCTTACCCAAAACAATTTGTCAGAAAATTCTGAACCTGATCTGAAAACCCTTACTAAACAGTTTTTGCAAGGTATTACGCTGCAACAGCTACTTGCCAGCCATCCTACCAGAACTGTTGATAACCTCAAAGACCTTGCTGCCGATTTTTGGCCGGAAGAAGACTCTATTGAAGATTTTCTCATCTTCCTACGACAACAACGCCAAGAGGCAACCTAACTAAATTCCCATGAGTCTTGTTCTAACAGATCATTACCCCTTGACCCAAATACCACTTATTGTATTGGTTGGTAACTTCTTAAAGTCTTGTTCCTATCAACACCCTTCCAGAATGCGATCGCACCATTATCATACGTTGCTTTCACGCACTCTACACTTTAAGCTGTATTTTATTAAAAAAATACATTCTCTTGCCTAATGCCCAATTCTTTTTGGACTATTTTAATTATTAGTTTTTACGCCTGTTTATTGTTATTCATGCCTCTACCAGCGTGGGCAGCATCAACACCAGTAGAACGCACACCTTTAACTTTAGAATTATTACAAGAGCGAGTACATAACCCCATTCTTCGAGAAGGTAATTTAACTGTAGATTTGCGAGAAATGGTAATTGATTTGCGTCCTGAAAATTCGATGTTTCGTGATGCTTTTTATCAATCACTGCGGAAAGAGCTACAAAAAACTGGGGCAAAACCTTTAGGATTAGACTTGAGTAATTCTTTGATTCAAGGTGATTTTATTGGCAGTGATTTAGGTTTAAGAACACCTTTATATGCTCAGGCGATCGCGCCTATTTTTACTCCTACAGAACAAGCACAATTAGAACAGTTACGTTTAGCTTGTTTACAATCTTTAACTGTGACTTTGATTAATTCTAAAGATTGCCGATCGCTACTTGATACTCAATCCACAGCATCTAGTGAAGTAAACGTTTTTCGTGGGGCTTTGACATTTAATCAAACTCGTTTTAATGGAGAAGTAAAATTTGCTAATACATTTTTTTTGCAATCTGTAGATGCTAAAAATGCTATCTTTCTCCAACCAATTAACTGGAGTGAAACGAGATTTGTCCGTGCTGTCAGTTTTGATAATTCAACTTTTCATCAACATAGCAATTTTCAAGGTAGTGTTTTCTTTGACAAGGCTAATTTTAAACAAACGCAATTCCAAGATATTGCTAACTTTTATGGCAGCCTGTTTATAAAATCTGCCAACTTCAATCAGGCTATTTTTAAACAATTAGCTAAATTTAATCATATTCAATGGCAAGGTAAAGCCAACTTGAATGGTGTGAAATTTTTCAATCAAGCACAGTTTGCTAAAGCTAATTTTAATCAGTCCTTATCTCTCAAAGATGCCGTTTTTGAACAAGCTGTGATTTTTCGAGAAGTATTTTTTAATCAACCAGTAGATTTGCGAGGGACAAGTATTCTCAATCAAGCGGATTTTAGTGATACACTATTCACAAAATCCGCTTTTTTAAATGTTGCTGGACTAACTTTTAATTCTAATCAAGCTAAAATATTAGGTAATCCGGGACAAATTGGGAAAATGTTTAGTGTCCCGACTTTTCAAGGTAATCAAAACGTGTTACGAAATTTAATACAGAATTTCCGTCAACAACAGCAAGTAACTGATGCTAATCAAATAGAGTACACTAAACAAAAATTAAAATTACAAGAATTAAGTCGGGAGTTATTTGGCATTAATATTAATAATGCTCCTGTAGTTAGTTTAATTAGATTGGGTTTTTCGGCAATTCAAGCTGAAGCGATCGCCGAACGCCGAATCATCAAACCATTCCGTAACCGCCAGGAATTATTAACATTAGCAGATATTGATTTAGCTACCTACAATCAACTTAGAGATCAGTTAGTTTTTGCTGAACCTTTAGCTATTGGTAGTTGGTTGCTAGAAGCTTGGGCTTGTTTAGCATTGAGTTTATTGTTACTCTTAAGTGGTTATGGTACAAACTTTTGGTTAGTTTTTGGTGTGGGAGGAGTAGCGATCGCTTTCTTTGGTGTAACTTTTTGGTTAGTAGATCGCTGTCGTCGTCTCCATCCTGTTCCCATCATTCCCACCTATTACGAAAGCGTTGCTATTTTCATTAGTTTTACTGCTTTATTATTCTTGAGCTTATTAGCTATTTTTCGCAATGCTGCCCAACCTTGGCTAACTCTAGGATGCCTGAGTATAATTATCATCCCTATCCCCTTGTTCTTAATTATCAGCCTCTACAAACAAGGCCGCTATCACGATTTATTAAATGTTTCTTACTTAACTGAAGACGGAACATTTCGCCAGTTACGATTATTAATTGGCCGCTTACCAGTCATTCCTAGAAATCAATTATTTCGGGAACGATATATGCCTTTATTATGGGATAAACGATGGAATTGGCTCAACTACTACGACTTTAGTCTTAACAATCTAGTTAGATTAGGTTTTAACGATATTCGTCTCCGAGATGAACATCTACCAGGAATTATTTCTACCCTGGCTTGGTATCAGTGGAGTTTGGGGATACTTTACATCACCCTAGTTTTATGGACACTCTCCCGCACGATTCCGGGTTTAAATCTCCTGATTTATCTGAAGTAGAAAATTATCTCATTTCTGAAGAAAAGCAGGGGTGAAATGAAGTGAAAATTAATATTATCTGAGTTTTTAATTTTGATTTTCACCTAGGGGAGTACATATCTAGAGAGTACTGCACCCGCTAGAGCTTTCGGTGCGTTACGGCTTACGCCTAACACACCCTACTGGCGTGTCAAGGCTAAAATAGTGTATTAGATGTAGGTTGGGTTGAGGAACGAAACCCAACATAAATATCGAAAAATTAACATAGATGCTGGTGTTGGGTTTCCTTGCGTCAACCCAACCTACAATTTTTTTGCAATATTTTAGGCTTGTCACTCCACTACATATATTTTCTTATTTTTGTTTTAGCTAAATCAAAGTTTTTAAATATTCTTAAACCCCCATTATATTCATATATTTCTAGAATTTGCTCCCTCATCAGACTGATAAATCAGCAATTAAATCATAAATTAGCCTTCTCTTAACCATGCTTTAATCAAGCACTATTAATGTTAGACAGAGACATTAATATGTCAACAAATGACAAGTACAGTGGCTATTGAAATTAGTAATCTTTCCAAAAATTTTAAAGGAAAGACAGCACTTAAAAATGTATCCTGCACAATTCATGAGGGAGAAATGGTTGCCCTCATAGGTGCATCTGGCTCAGGTAAATCTACTCTCTTGCGGCACATCAATGGCTTGCATATTGCAGATACAGGCACAGTGTTTATTTTTGGCACTGTACTACAAAGCCAGGGCAAATTACATTCTAAAATTAGGTATTTACGCAGCCAGATAGGCTGTATTTTTCAACAGTTTAATTTAGTCAATCGGCTAACGGTGAGCGAGAATGTTCTAGTTGGTAATTTAGCAAGATTATCTATTTTACGCTCAACATTACATTTATTTACCAAAGCAGAAAAAATCCAAGCTCTAGCAGCCTTAGAGCGAGTAGGGATTCTGGAACATACCTATAAACGAGCATCTATGCTATCTGGAGGGCAACAGCAACGGGTAGCGATCGCGCGTTGCTTAGTACAAGGAGCGAAAATCCTGCTGGCGGATGAACCTATTGCATCTCTAGATCCTGAGTCAGCACGTAAAGTTATGGAGTTACTTGTAGAACTAAATCGCCAAAACGGAATTACTGTAGTTGCTTCCTTACATCAAATTCAAATGGTGCGGAATTACTTTGAGCGTGCGATCGCTTTAAGAGATGGCGAAGTGATGTTTGATGGTGCAACTGTAGAACTAGATGACAACAAACTCAATGAAATTTACGGTGCAGCCGCAGAAGAATTAGTAATGAGAGGACATGGAGAACTGCTAGTTTAATTCATAATGGACTTCGTCCCGCTTCGCTAACGTAATACCGCTACGCGGAAGCAAGCTACGTAATTCGCTCTCTGAGTTAGGTAGTTTTTCATAGTTGATTATCTCTGCAACAATTCATAATTTTTACTTACATCTGAACACTAAACTTATGGATAGAAGGTTATTTATTCAACAGGCTTCTTTGTTTACTGGATCTTTGGTAAGTGCCAAAATACTTTCAGCTTGTAATTCTGAGGCTAATACTAGCAATACAGCGATTCAAGAAATTAATTTTGGTGTATTGTCTACAGAATCTCAGGCTAATCAAAAACCGATTTGGCAACCTTTTGCGGCTGCTATGTCAAAGGAAATTGGCATTACTATTAAGCCTTTTTATGTGACACAGTATGCAGCCGTCATTGAAGCAATGCGTTTTGGTAAAGTTCAAGCGGCTTGGTTAGGTGGTAAATCTTATATTGAAGCTGCAAAAGTAGCCGATGCAGAAGCTTTTGCTCAGGTAGTCAGTGCAGACGGAACTAGAGGTTACTATTCTCATTTAATTGCTAATAAAGATAACCCCATTGCGGCGGCAGCTATAGCAGCAGGTGGCGATAAATATGTAATTCAAAATGCAGCTAATCTCACCTTTGCTTTTAATGATCCTAATTCTACCTCTGGATTTTTAGTTCCTAGTTACTACATTTTTACCAAAAATAATATTGACCCCAAAAAATCATTCAAGCGGCTGATTTTTGCTGGAAGTCATGAAGCTTCTGCTTTGGCTGTAGCTAATAAACAAGTAGATGTCGCTACTGTTAGCAATGAAGCCTTAAAACGTTTAGAAAGAACTAATCCTACAGCTAGACAGAAAATTGAAATCATTTGGCAATCTCCTCTCATTCCTAGTGATCCTATTGTTTATCGTCGAGATTTACCAGCAGATATTAAGCAAAAATTTCAAAACTTTTTCTATAATTACAAAGATGCTAAAGTTTTAGAACCATTTGAAATTGCTGGCTTTGTCCAAGCTGATGATAAAGTTTGGCATACAATTCGAGAGTTAGACATTGCTAAAAAAATCCAGGAAACTCAAGCTAAACAAAATCTCAGTGAGCAAGAGAAGCAACAAAAAATAGCAGAACTTAATCAGCAACTCAAAGAAATTCAATAATGACTTAAGTAGAATAGGGTAAATAATTAAAGGTTTGTAGTGAGAACTTTAGTTCTCTCTGCGTTCTCTACGTTCCCTGCGGGACGCTAGGCGAACGCGGAGCGTGTCGTAGACAGAGGCTACGCCAACGCGGAGCGTGTCGTAGACAGACGCTCCGTGAACACATAAGGACTAAAGTCCTTACTACGAACTCTATCTTACTCTTTTTGTATCACTTAAGATATTTCATTTTTATAAACGCGGATAGAAATTTCATTTTTGGACTATTTTAGTCTATACAGTCCACTACAAATTTCAGGCTTACTTTACAGTGGTGTTAGATTTATAGGTGAATAAAAGTGCGATCGCTAAATCAGAGAAGTGCTAATGTATCTCCTAGCGTGATAGCAATGCTAGAGCAAGAAGCAAAGATTGTGAGTGCTAAAAAAGTTTTATTTCTTGTCGGGATTGCTGCTATTTTGATTTTTGCCTATTATCAAAGCGAGTTAAATTTCCCTGTGTTGCTACAACGGGGAGGTAACATGGCGGAATATATCAGTTCATATTTTCCCCCAGATTTTAGTGATTGGCAGTATTATTTAGAAGAAACGCTGATTACTATTTCGATGGGAATTTGGGGGACTTTACTGGCAGCGATCGCAGCTGTTCCTCTGTCAATTCTAGCATCTAATAATATGTGTCCTGTGTGGATTGTTCAACCCACACGTCGCCTTTTAGATGCTATGCGCGCTATTAATGAAATCGTCTTTGCTTTAATATTTGTAGTTGCTGTTGGGTTAGGGCCATTTGCTGGAGTTTTGGCCTTATTTGTACATACAGCAGGGACTTTGGGAAAACTGTTTTCTGAAGCAGTAGAAGCAATTGAACCAGCCCCCGTAGAAGGAATTAGAGCCACTGGTGCAAGTCAAATTCAAGAAGTAATTTATGGGGTGATTCCCCAAGTGATGCCTTTATGGACTTCTTTCACTCTCTACAGATTTGAATCTAATGTCCGTTCTGCATCTGTATTAGGAATTGTCGGTGCTGGTGGTATTGGGGTTTCACTTTATCAAAGTTTTGGCGCATTTCAATATCAAAAAGTCTGTGCAATTTTGATAATTTTAATTGTGGCTACAGGTACAATTGATATACTTTCTGCAAGGGTAAGAAAGTGGTTAGTTTAGATGAGTTTGATAGTTGATTGCTCAGAATTTATTCGGTATCATTTTCAAAAAATAATTCCATGCGATCGCCCCGAAATCGCGTTACACCATATTCAATAATTTTACCTGTTTGATCAACGTTGACTGACTCTGCTAATAGAATTGGTTGATTCAGAGGTAATTGCAGCCATTTAGCATCATGAGGCTGAACTAAACGAGCAGAAACGCAGGTACTACGACGAATATGATCACATCCATATACTTCCTGTAAAAGCCGAGAAATTGATTGCTGTTCTTGTAAAAATTTGATGTTTTGCGGCTCTAAAATATCAGGGAATAGCTTCAGGGGAAAATATCCTGTCCCTATACTAATGGGTTCTTCATCGGCTAAAGCTAAACGTTCAATTAATGCTACTGGCTCACCATAAGTAATCTCTAATCCTTTAGCGATCGCATTATCCGCAGGTAATTCTAATACACGCAATAATTGATACCTCGCTTGCCAACCTTGCGCCTTTAAAGTTTGGTTATAACGCACGCGCTTACCAATTGCATAGCGAATAGTTTTAGCAGCGACAAAAGTACCCCGCCCTCGATCAACTCTTAACAATCCTTCATTTTTCAGGAGAGCGATCGCTTGTCTGAGGGTATGGCGATTCACCGCAAACTGTTCTGCTAACTTGGTTTCCGTTGGTAGTTGCTCACCAATTTGATACACCCCCTGATGAATGTTTTGTCTCAGTTGATCAGCAATTTGAATATATATCGGCATGATTTCTTTCATGTATCAATATTAGATTGTCAACTTGTCCAAATTGCGTTAATCTATTTTCATCTAGATGTCTAGACAAGTTAAGAATAGTTTAAAACAAAATACTGGTTACTCGGACTTACACAACAAAACTATTGGTTGTGGGAGGGTGTAGGGGTGTAAGGGTGTAGGGGTATAGGGGTTTTGAACACCTAATGCTCATGCAAGTCTTACCCAAATACTTAATTGTTGGGCTTTGTTAATTTTGAATTGGGAGCAAAGCATCATGATCCAGCGACAAGCATGGATGGCGACATTAGCGAAGGCTGAGTTAGAGCTATTAGAAAAATTGGTAAATAACATTAGTAATTTGCCCAAATATAGCTTTTTACGCTCTCCAGAGATTGGACTAGCGATGGTGCGGGGGCGTGCTGGGGGTACAGGGGAGGCGTTTAACTTGGGAGAAATTACCATGACTCGCTGTGTGGTGCAGTTAGAGAAGCAAGAAGAAGAAGCCATCACAGGATTTGGGTATGTTGCAGGGCGATCGCATCGTCATGCAGAACTAGCGGCTGTTTGTGATGCCTTACTACAAACCCCACATTGGCATGATCAAATTCAAGCCGAAGTGATTCAACCCTTGCAAATCGAGAGCCAAAAGCAGCAAGAACTCAAACAACGCCAAGCCGCAGCGACGAAGGTGAATTTTTTCACGATGGTGAGGGGGGAATGATTGGGGGCAGGGGCAGGGGGCAGGGGGCAGGGGAGACAAGGGAGACAAGGGAGACAAGGGAGCAGAGGCAGAAAAACTCTTGAATTTTGAATTTTGAATTGGAGCAAAGCGACTTGACTAAAGTTACACAATTACCAGGTTTTCACGATGCGATTCATGATGCACAAAGTACATTTCGGGCTTTGTTGGATGCTCATGCTCGACCAGGGTTAGCTTATCAGATAACTGCTCAGATGAGTGTACCTACGGGTTTAACGCCTGCTTGTGGGGCGGCTTGTCTGACGTTGTTAGATTTGGATGTTGTGGTGTGGTTACAGCCAGGTTTTGATGCTCAGGTTAGGGCTTGGTTGTTGTTTCATACTGGCTGTCGCTTTACACAAAACCCAAAGTTAGCTGACTTTGCTTTAATTCAAGATTTGGCGACGTTACCGGAATTATCTATTTTCAACTGGGGAACGGCTGAAAAACCAGAAGCCTCAACAACTTTATTAATACAACTAGAAAGTTTTGATATGGGAAAACCTGTAATTTTGACAGCACCAGGAATTTTAGATGAGCGAGCGATCGCGCCCAAACTTCCCCCCCATTTTTGGGATTTTTGGCAACAGAATCATCAAGCCTATCCAGAAGGTGTAGATGTGTTTTTATTTACAGAAAATGCAGTCATGGGACTACCGCGTACAGCGAAGTTGAAACAATGCTATGAATCTTGATATTCGTATTGCTAACTGTGAGGATTTACCTCTATTAAATCAGTTTTATGCTGACATGGATGGTGAGCCACCTTTAGGCAATGAAAACTTAGAAAAAATCTTTGCAGAAATTGCACAAATTCCTAATTATCACATCTATATTGCCTATTTAAATCAGCAACCTGTAGGTACTTTTAGCCTGCTTTATGCACCAACAATGATGCACCGAGGCTATCACAAATTTGCAATTTTAGATTCAGTCACAGTTATTTCTCAAATGCGGGGACAGGGAATCGGTAGTGAGATGGTAAAAACTGCAATCAAACTAAGTGCTGAAGCTGGGTGTTATAAAATCATGCTTTCCTCTAATTTGAAACGCGATCGCGCCCATCAATTCTATCAATCACTAGGATTCGAGCAGCACGGCTGGAGCTTTAAATGCGTACTCCAACCAAACCAACACTAATACCAATTCTCTATGAATTTGCCCCAAATCAATGATGTAGAGACGTTGCATGCAACGTCTCTACAGTACAGAAGAAAGTGCATCTATGGCTACGCCAGGCAAGCTACATCAAGAACCGGTATAAGTTTTTAAAATTACGAATTACGAATTAAAATCATGCCATACGTTGCAGTCAAAGGTGGGGAAAAAGCCATTCAAAATGCCGAAGCACTCCTGCAAAGCAGACGCAGAGGTGATCCGGCAATTCCTGAATTGAGCATAGATCAGATTGAACAACAACTGACTTTAGCAGTAGACAGGGTAATGTGTGAGGGTAGTTTATATGATCGAGAGTTAGCAGCCCTAGCGATTAAACAATCTTGGGGTGATTTAGTTGAAGCTATTTTCTTATTACGCGCCTATCGAACAACACTCCCCCGCTTTTATTACAGCGAACCTCTAGACACTAGTAAAATGCAGATTCAACGCCGCATTTCTGCCATTTTCAAAGATGTACCAGGAGGACAAACTTTAGGAGCTACCTTTGACTACATCCACCGACTACTAGACTTTAAATTAATAGCAGAAGGACAAGTTCCCACAGCACCGGAAACAGAAGCAATTACAGAACCAGTTCCGCGAGTGATTGACACTCTAGATAGGGAAGGATTGATGCAAGCAGAGGAGGAGGGGTGTAGGGGAGACAAGGGAGACAGGGGAGACAAGGTAGACAAGGTAGACAAGGGGGAATTTTCTCAGCATTCCCCAGTCCCTAGTCCCCAACCCTTTGATTTAACTCGTCAACCTTTAACTTTTCCGGCGGGAAGGGATGCGAGATTGCAAAATCTGGCGCGTGCTGATGAGGGGTTTTTGCTGTCTCTGGCGTATTCTACACAACGAGGTTACGGCAGAAACCATCCTTTTGCGGGGGAGATTCGGGTGGGGGAAGTTGAGGTGGTGATTTTTCCTGAAGAATTGGGATTTGAAATTGCGATCGCAGATATTACTGTCACCGAAGTGCAAATGGTTAATCAATTTAAAGGTAGTAAAGAATTACCTGCTCAATTTACCCGTGGCTATGGGCTAACTTTTGGTTACAACGAACGTAAAGCGATGTCTATGGCGTTGGTAGATAGAGCAATGCGCGCTGAGGAATTAGGGGAAACAGTTCAAGGCGCAGCCCAAAATGTCGAGTTTGTACTTTTACACTCGGATAATGTGGAAGCTCAGGGTTTTGTACAACATCTCAAGTTGCCGCACTATATCGACTTTCAGGCTGAGTTGAATTTGGTGCGGAAAATACGAAGTAGAGGGAACAGGGAACAGGGAATAGGGTTAGGGGAATAGGGAATAAAAAAGATATGAAATTTTTTAATGAATCAGTCAACAGTCAAACTAATACGAAAATTGCTATTCAAGGAGTGGATGTATTAACTCCTGATGGGTGGGTGGAAGATGCTACGGTTTTAATTGCAGATGGGAAGTTTATAAGGATTGATCAGGTAATTAGTCCTGATGGGTTTCATTTGGTGAATGCTCAAAACCTCCAAATGTTACCAGGAATTATTGATTTACATGGTGATGCTTTTGAAAGGATGATTTGTCCTCGTCCTGGGGTGAATTTTCCTTTGCCAATTGCGATCGCAGATAATGACCGTAATCTTTTAGCATCGGGTATTACTACTTTTTACTGCTCAATTACTGACTCTTATGAACCGGGTTTACGGAGTCGTGATTCTGCTCGTGCTTTAATTGATTTCATCTTAGGTACAGGTGAACAAGTTTTACACTGCAACCATCGTATTCATATCAGACATGAAGAGGCCAATATAGCCGGACATGATGAGTTATGTGATTGGATAATATCTGATCGTGTGCATCTTTTATCTATTAATGATCATTTACCACCCCCAGGTAATCATAAGAGATTTAGCCGCTATATCAATAGTGTGAAGCAAAGATCATCTATGTCTATAGAGGAGATTGAAGAATTAATCAATCAAGTTAC
The DNA here is from genome assembly GCF_058172895.1 of Aliinostoc maniaoense. NCBI lineage: Bacteria > Bacillati > Cyanobacteriota > Cyanophyceae > Nostocales > Nodulariaceae > Aliinostoc > Aliinostoc maniaoense. The sequence goes on from NZ_CP187952.1 coordinate 3,448,431, forward strand.
AGCACGACGAGATGAAGGTGATGTACAAATCAAGGAACTGGTGGAATTAGCTCATACACACAAGATTCCCCTGGCATCTCATGATGATGATAGCCCTGAAAAAGTTGCACTTAGTCAACAAAGACGAGTTGCGATCGCAGAATTTCCGGCGACTGTAGATTTAGCTGCTAAATCTCGTGAATATGGTGCAGCCGTCCTCATGGGCGCGCCTAATTTAGTGCGCGGTGGTTCTCACCTAGGTTTGATGAGTGTAGCTGAGGCGGTAAAACATAACGTGATTGATTGTCTTTGTTCAGATTATCATTATCCTTCGTTGTTTTATGCCCCCTTCAAACTGCAAGAATTAGGTTTAATGTCCTTTGAAAAAGCATGGTCATTAGTGTCTAGCCAACCCGCAGAAGCGGCAGGAATTAGCGATCGCAAAGGCAAAATCGCCCCAGGTTTAGATGCAGATTTTCTCTTGATATCTCCTAATGATTCCTTACCATCTGCAATTACTGCAATTAGCTCTGTATACATAGCCGGACAAGAAGTCGCTAGATACCAAATTCAACGATGAAAACATAATTTAAAGCATTCAAGGTTCGTAGTGAGGACTTCAGTCCTCTAATCAGGACTAAAGTCCTTACTACAAACTAGATACCTTTCTTTATTTTCAAATGGTTCTAGTTATTAAGCGACGCAATGAATCCTCCTCCCCAATCCCTCAACATGAACCCTACCATCGAAAGCATTATTAACCTATTCACCGAAAAAGGCTCACAATTGTATGGTGCGGAAGCTGTTAGCCAATTAGAACACGCCTTGCAATGTGCTAGCCTCGCTGAAAAATCCGGTCAAAGCCATGAATTAATTACCGCTTGTTTACTCCACGATTTAGGACATTTAATCCATGACTTAGGTGATAACCCTGCTAGCCAAGGTATAGATGATTATCATGAACATCGCGCCATACCTTTATTACGAAAGATGTTCAGCCCAGCAGTCACAGAACCTATTAGACTTCATGTTGTCGCCAAACGCTATCTTTGCTCAGTTGTTCCTGAATACTGGGATAGTCTTTCAGCTGCATCTAAACGCAGCTTAGAACTGCAAGGAGGGATATTTTCCCCAACGGAAGCAGAACAGTTTATCGAACAACCTTACGCCCAAGACGCAGTACAGTTAAGGATTTTTGACGACAAAGCCAAAATCCCCAATCTCCCAACACCTGACTTAAATCACTTCATTCAATTCATGCAAAATTCAAGGTTTGTAGTAAGGACTTCAGTCCTTTGATCAGGACTAAAGTCCTTACTACGAACTAGCTTTCTTTTTTCACATGATTTTAGTTATCAGGCGATCGCCATGAATCCTCCTCCCCAATCCCCAATCCCCAGTCCCCAATCCCCAGTCCCCAATCCCCAATCCTCAATCCCCAATCCCCAATCCCCAGAAACAGGCTTTAACTTCGCCTACCTAGATGAGCAAACAAAGCGTTCTATTCGTCGCGCTTTGCTGAAAGCTGTGGCGATTCCAGGACATCAAGTTCCCTTTTCTTCCAGAGAAATGCCCATGTCTTATGGTTGGGGTACTGGTGGTATTCAGGTAACAGCTAGTGTAATTGGTCAAAATGATGTCTTGAAAGTGATTGATCAAGGTGCAGACGACACCACAAACGCCGTTAATATTCGTCGTTTTTTCAAAAAAGTTTGCGGTGTCGAGACAACAGAACACACACACAAAGCTACTCTCATTCAAACACGCCATCGCATACCAGAAACACCACTCCAAGACGGACAGATTTTAGTCTACCAAGTACCAATACCTGAACCCTTGCGTTGGCTCGAACCCTCATCTGTAGAGACTGGGAAAATGCACGCCTTAGAGGAATATGGAGCGATGTACGTCAAACTTTACGAAGACATCACCACACATGGACATATTGCTACATCTTACGATTATCCGGTAATGGTGCATGACCGTTATTTGATGAGTCCTAGCCCCATCCCACGTTTTGACAATCCCAAAATGAATATAAGTCCCGCATTGCAATTATTTGGTGCAGGGAGAGAAAAACGCATATATGCAATTCCACCTTACACCAAGGTTAAAAGCCTAGATTTTGAAGACCATCCTTTTACTGTAGAAAAATGGGATAAAGCCTGTGAGTTATGCGGTTCGACAGAAAGCTATCTAGATGAAGTTGTAATTGACGACGAAGGTGGGCGAATGTGGATTTGCTCAGATACAGATTTTTGTAAAAAGAATCTTGACTGTTGACTATTACCCCATACCCCATACCCAATGCCCTATGCCCTATGCCCAAACCTCTTTTACAGATTCACCAATTAAGTAAATCTTACGGTGCGATTCAGGCTTGCGATCGCATTTCCTTTAATCTCTATCCTGGCCAAGTTCTCGGTATTGTCGGGGAATCTGGTTCGGGTAAGTCTACTTTGTTGAGTGCGATCGCTAATCATATTCCTGTTGACCAAGGTAATGTTACTTATATTAATCGTAATGATGAAGACATAGAAATTTTTCAACTTGCGGAAGCTAAACGACGCTTGTTAATGCGAACAGAATGGGGTTTTGTGCAGCAAAATCCCCGTGATGGTTTGCGAATGCGGGTGAGTGCAGGCGCAAATATCGGCGAACGCTTGCTAGATATAGGCATACGACACTACGGTAATATTCGGGATGAAGCCGCCCATTGGTTACAGCAAGTAGAAATTGATCCAGCCCGGATTGATGATTTGCCAGTGCAGTTTTCTGGCGGGATGCAACAAAGATTACAACTAGCTCGTGTTTTAGTAACCCGTCCTCGGTTGATTTTAATGGATGAACCGACGGGAGGGTTAGATGTATCAGTACAGGCGCGATTATTGGATTTATTGCGATCGCTTGTCCGCAACTATCACCTGAGTGTAATTTTAGTCACCCATGACATCGGCGTAGTCAGACTTTTAGCACACAGATTACTAGTCATGCAAAAAGGACAAGTAGTCGAATCAGGTTTAACCGATCAAGTCCTCGATGATCCCCAACATCCATACACCCAACTATTAGTTAGTGCAGCGTTAACACCATAATTTGGGCATATCAATTCAAAATTCAAAATTCAAAATTCAAGAGTTTTACTCCCCCTGCTCCCTTGCTCCCTGCTCCCCTGCCCCCTTGTCTCCCCTTTCTCCCCTTACTCCCCTCCTCCCTCTGCTCTCCAATAATCTTAACCATGCAATCATTAACTCTTAATCATCAAACAATAAACTTCCCTAGCCAAGCACTTTTGCAAGTGGAGAATTTGCGAAAAAGTTTTACTTTGCATCAACAAGGAGGAATACAGCTATCGGTTTTAGAAGGAGTTTCTTTAACAGTTAATGCGGGTGAATGTATCGCTCTTTCTGGTGAATCTGGTACTGGTAAATCTACATTTATGCGGTGTTTATATGCTAATTATCGTGTTGATAGTGGTGCAGTTTGGGTGAAACATGAAGATTCTTGGATAGATTTATGTCAACTTGCACCCCACGAAATTTTAGCAGTTAGACAGAAAACTATCGGCTATGTTAGTCAATTTTTAAGAGTAATTCCGAGAGTGCCAGCGTTAGAAGTGGCGGCTGAACCTCTATTAGAATTAGGCGTAAATATAGACGTTGCTTTTAACGAAGTTAAAGACTTATTTCATCGCCTCAACCTCTCAGAAAGACTATGGCATCTTTCCCCCACAACCTTTTCTGGTGGTGAAAAACAACGGGTAAATATTGCCCGTGCCTTAGCAGTTGATTATCCTATTCTGCTGTTAGATGAACCAACATCAGCCCTAGATGCTACCAATCGTCAAATAGTGATTGAACTATTACAAGAACGAAAAAAACAAGGCTGTTGTTTAATTGGAATTTTTCATGATGAAGAAGTGCGATCGCAACTCTGTAACCGTGAATTAGTCTTTAGTAGCTAAAACTATAAAATCATCAACAATTAATTATTATGAATGAGCAAGTTTATACTAATTATCTTTTGCAATTACCAGAGCAAGAATTGCTAGGTACTTTAGTAATCCGAGATGGATTAATTGCTGATATTCAACCAGGAATTGTCAATCAGGGTGAAAATGGTGAAGGAGATTATCTCTTACCAGGATTGATTGAGTTACACACCGACAATCTAGAACGCTGTATGTCTCCTCGTCCGGGGATTCGTTGGCCTTTAGCAGCCGCAGCCGTTTATCATGATCGAGATTTAGCTAGTGCGGGAGTAACAACAGTTTGTGACGCGATCGCAATTGGTGATATAGCGATCGCATCTCCCCGCTTAACTAACTATGCACCCATGATTGATACCATCTCCCAAGGAAAAGCAGCCGGACGCTTTTGTGTGGAACATCTTCTACATCTACGTTGTGAACTGGCTTATGAACAGGTGTACGAAATCACATCACAGTATATAAATCATCCTTTGTTATCCATGATTTCACTGATGGATCATACCCCTGGACAACGGCAGTTTCTTCGCTTAGATAAGTTTAAGGAATATTACATGGGTAAACATGGTGTCAAGGCTGACGAAATTGACGAGTTTATTTTAATTCGTCAGCAGAGACAGGAAATGTATGCCCAAAAAAACCGGATAGCTTTAGTAGAACTCTGTAAAACTCAAGGTATTGCCTTAGCGAGTCACGATGATGCTACTGTGGAACACGTCCAAGAAGCGGTGCAAGATGGCGCAGTATTAGCTGAGTTTCCCACTACCTTAGAAGCAGCTAAAGCCGCACACAGTTCAGGATTACAAGTTTTGATGGGTGCGCCAAATTTAGTTTTAGGTGGTTCTCACTCTGGTAATGTTTCCGCAATGGAACTGGTTTTAGATAATTTAGTGGATGTAATTTCTTCTGATTACGTTCCTCAAAGCTTGTTACAATCAATTTTTATTATTGCCGAGAAGACGGGTAAACCTATTTACGAAGCCATGCAATTATTTACCAGTAACCCAGCCAAAGCGATTAATGTATTTAGCGATCGCGGTAGTCTAGAGATAGGCAAAAGAGCCGATTTTATCACTGTTCATAATGATGGTATTGTACCCCGTTTGATGACAACTATCTGCCGAGGCGATCGGGTAGCTTAGGTGTTTGGAAAGTGAACGAAATTAAATAAGTAATGAGTAATGAGTAATGAGTAATGAGTAATGAGTAAATACCCATTAGTTATTGCTCATTATATCAAGTTCTGATCATTAGTTATAATTCTCTGAATCTGGGAAGAAAGAAAAAACTCTTTCTTCCCCCTGCCCCCTGCCCCCTGCCCCCTGCCCCCTTGCAGTCTTAATTATAAATCTCTAACCGAACACGACATTACTTACCTGACTAATAATTTCCTCTAACGTGCGGAGCAATTCTTGCTCATTATAAGGTTTAGAAAAATAAGCTCGCGCCCCTAATTGCATTGCTAGTTGTCGATGCTTATCACTACTGCGAGAAGTCAGCATCACGACGGGGATATTTTTAGTTGTGTTATTAGAATTGATTTTATCTAAGAAGCCATAACCATCAAGGTGGGGCATTTCGATATCACAAATTACTCCTTGAACTTGTAAACCATTAGTTAACTTTTCCCACGCATCTTGTCCATCTTTAGCTTGTTCTACTTGATACCCTCCTTTTTCTAGGGTAAGTGCTAAGAAACGACGGACATTAATTGAGTCATCAACAATTAAAATTGTGCCTTTGGATTGGATAACGGTTGGTGGTGTTTTAGCACTATTAAAAAATAGAAATGGTGTTTTTAACCTAGTTGATGGTAATTGATGGTTTTTGGGGGTACGCTGATCATTAGCAATCCAATAGAGCAACTCACTGATATTAACTAAGGATACTACTCGACCATCACCCAAAATTGTGCAGTTACTAAAACCTGTGGGTAGGGGTATATTGCCTTCAACTTGGCGAATAGCTACTTCTTGTTCACCCCAACATCTGTCTACTTGCATGGCAACTGGTTGATTTCCTGGGATGATTAATACACTAGTAGCATTGATGGCGGGGGGAGTTTCTAATTCTGGGGTATCATAGCGGGGGCAGTTAAATTCTAGGTAGTTACCCAGGCGAATTAATGGCAGTGTAGAGCCTTGCCAATGAATAAATTCACTATCCCCTGTGGCGATAACTTGCTCGGCTTGCAGTAAAAATAGTTCTGCCACGACATCGGTAGGAAATGCCAACAGCATTTTATTGCTTTCTACTAATAGCACTCTTGCCATAGATAGGGTAAATGGCACAGATAAGGTAAAAGTTGTACCAACGCCTGCTTTTGTATCAACTTTGATATCGCCCCGTACTAATTTTAGGTTGTTACGCACTACATCCATACCTACACCCCGCCCAGATAAAGCCGTCACTTTGTCGGAGGTGCTGAAGCCTGGTTCAAAAATCAGTGATAATAGTTCTTCGTCGCTGGCGTGAGTTAGTAAAGCTTCATCTATGCCCATTGACATAGCACGGGCGCGAATTTTCTCCACAGGGATACCTCTACCATCATCACGCATCGTAATAATGGTGCGATTACTTTGATGGGTGGCGGTAATTTCAATTAATCCTTGTTCTGGTTTACCAAGAGCGCGCCTCGCGGTTGGTTCTTCGATACCATGATCAAAGGCGTTTCTTAAAAGGTGCATTAAAGGTTCATTTAATGCTTCTAAAATGCTGCGCTCGATTAAAGTATCGCCGCCTTTGACTTGTAGTTGGACATTTTTACCGTATTCCACATTTAAATCGCGGATGGCTCTAGGGAAACGCTCGACTAAATCCGAGATGGGGCGCATTCGGATATGGTTGAGTTTGGTTTGTAATTGTTTTGATGTTTTATTGAGTTTGCGGGCAATTTGATCTGTATCATCAACACTGAGTTGAATATCTGTAGCCACTTCTTGAACTTGGACAATGGTTTCCATGACAACTTGCGATCGCAAGTTTAATTCAGCATGGGGATTATCTTCATTCTGCGCTAAGGATTGACTAACAGAAATAAAATTTCTGGCAGATGTTTGATTATATGCTGTACGTAACTCCTGATTTTCTCGTTCTAGAGTTCGCACACGCTGATTTAAATTACGTACTAGTTTACGTAGTTTTTCCAGTTGGGAATTGAGTCCATTACGCTGGACAATTAATTCTCCAAATAAATCATTGATGTTTTCTAATTGCTTGTTGGGAACTCTGACTGAATTTTCTTGTTGATGTTCTCTGTCTTTCTCGGTTGGGGATTGGTGATTGGAGACTGGAGATTGGGCAAGAGTTTCTGATAAAATTGAGTCAATTTGTGCTGGTTGAGTTTCTACTTGTTCCCCAAAGATTGTGTTGATTTGGGCGAAATCTACTGCTGCTAATTCATGATGAATATTTTCCTGATTGTAGACTAAATCATCAGGAATAAATTCTGAAAATGGTGTATAATATTCTGGTATTTCTTCAAATTCTTCAGAACTTGCAGCAGGAATTGCGGCTGCTTGAGATAGGGATTCTAACTCATCTAAATTGATTGTGGTGGGTAGATTATCCCGTTGATGAGTTAATACTAAAGCTTGCGATCGCCGCCATGATTTTAACGCTAATTGGGCTATAGGGAAAATGCGATCGCCTGATGCGTTTTCTATATGTAATCGAATCGATTCACAAAGCTGGGTAAAAGCTGTAAGTTGTAACATTTCCCCCAAGCCGCCCAATTCCGCCGCCAGGGTTGCCACTTCTGCCTGTAAATTTGGCTCTCGTGGCTCTCCCAACCAAGATTCTAAACGCTGCAAACATTCATCCACTTCAGTTTCAAACAGCAGAGGAATAATATCTTGCCCCTCATCTGTAGATAAGATTGTAGCGGCATCTTCTGGAGTAGGATCACCCAAGCGACTATGTAATTGATCAAAAACAGGATAGCAAAAAGTTGTTAACCACTCCTGTTCTATGGTATTACCTTCTTGTAGTAATCCCACAATTTGCCGCAACCAATCTACAGCAGACAGCAGTAAACTTTGTAAATTAGTATCAATTGCCAGAGAATTTTTACTAGTTTTTAAAACCTTAAAAGAATCTTCTAAACGGTGAGCTAAATCACTCAAAGATCGAAATCCCATCATAGCCGCCCCCCCTTTAATCGAGTGAGCAGCCCTTAAAGCCCCATTAATTTTATCTAAATCAATCCGGTGATGAATATCAATTTCTAATAACACCACTTCCAGAGTATTAATGTAATCAGTGGCTTCTTCCAGAAATTGTCTTTGAATTTCTAATTCTTTATCTTTTGACATAAGTAAATTAATTCGTAATTCGTAATTCGTAATTCGTAATTAAGATTGAGCATTGGGCATTGGGAATGGGGCATTGGGCATTGGGCATTGGGCATTGGGCATTGGGCATTGAGTAAACATTTCTCCCTTGTCTCCCTTGTCTCCCCCTGCTCCCTGCTCCCTGCTCCCCTGCCCCCTGCCCCCTACACCCCTACACCCCTACACCCCTAACTAACCTTAAACGTCCCGACGGTTGCTTGTAACTGTTGGGAAATTTCTACGGTTTGTTGCAAAGATTGAGCAACTAAATGGGAGGAATCACTGGTGCGTTTTGACACTAGGGCAACATCTTGCATGAGTTGACTGACTCTTTGGGATGTTTGTACCTGGGATGCGGTGGCTGTGGAAATTGACTTAATTAAAAAGTCGATTTGCTGTGATACTTGCAAAATTTGGCTGAGGCTTTGTTTGGCTTCTTCAACAATTTGCGTACCTTCTACTACTTGGGTAGTACTAATTTCGATGGCTTTGGCTACTTCGCTGGTTTCCCGTTGGATGTTCTCCACAATGTATTCAATTTCTTGGGTGGCGGTGGCACTTCTGGCGGCTAATTCGCCAATTTCTTCAGCGACGACGGCAAAACCTTGGCCTTCTTCCCCTGCGCGGGCGGCTTCGATACCGGCGTTAATTGCTAGTAGGTTGGTTTGGGTGGCAATTTGGTTAATGATGGAAACTACACGGGAAATTTGTTGCGAAGATTCTCCTAAGCGTCTGACTTTTCGGGATGTTTCGGCGACGGTTTCCCGCAAGGATAGAATATTCTGTACTGTTAAGTCCATTGCTTGTCCGCTTGTGGTGGCGGTGTGGGCTGCGTGGTTAGCGACGGTGGCGGCTTGTTCTGCGCTGGTGGCTACACCCTGCATGGAGTAAGTCATGTTATCAACCGCGTCAAGGGTACGGTTAATTTGTGCTGCTTGGGTGAGGGCTGCTTCTGCTAATTGGCGAATTGCGCCTTCATTAGAACCAATGGCTGTGTTTAATTGATTTGCGGCTTGTTTAACTTGGGTGACAATATCCCGGAGGTTTTCAATAATGGAGTTGAAAAAGTCGGCAACTGTGCCTATTTCCCCGGTTGTTACCTCGGCACGGACTGTTAAATCACCTCTGGCGGCATCTTCTACATGACTGAGGAGTTCTAATAGTTGTATGTGTAGGGCTTCTTGTTCTTCACTGCTTAAGTTACGACTGATAACTGTCTTTTGTTGGGACAAAATCTGCAAATATTCACCGACTTGGTTAACATTGGCGGCTAAGTGTCCTAATTCATCATCGGTGGTAACTTCTACACGGCTGTTTAGTTCGCCTTGAGAGAGTTTTGTTAAGGTGTTACTGGCTTTAGAGAGTTGTTGTGTAATACGCTGGGCATACCAAGCTGCGATCGCACCAACAACGGTAGCTGTGATGACTGTGCCAATGGCTACTACCCACAATAACTGTCTTTGGGGTTGCCAAAGAATTTCGGCATCTGTGGTTAATAAAACTGGCCAATTGAGGTTAGGTAAACCTTCTAGGCGTGGTGATGGTGCGTAACTATAAAGTTTGCCATCTGTAATTAAACTATCGGTTTTTTCATAACTTAGCAGTGAGGCTAAGTCAGGATAACTGGTTTTAATTTGTTTACCTAATAATTCTTGGTCTTGACTTACAAATACTTTGCCCGACTGATCAAGTAAACTATATATATGCCCTGGTGCGATGTAATTTTTCATCGCTGTTTCTAGGGATTTAATTGGCATCCGCACGCGAACTATGGCAATAGTTTCATCGGTGATTGTATCTTTAACTGGTGCAGCTAGGTAAATATTTGTTGCTTCTGGTTGACTAATTACCGGGGTATTTTTTTGCAGGATGGTTTGAAAATAATTTTGATATTTTTCTGTAACTAATCGTTCACTGGTAGATTGAATAATTACCTGACCTTCTAAATCAAATACAGCTATGCTGTCATAGTTGGGGTTAATTTGGAGAACTTGATTGAGGAGTGCTTGCTTTTCTGTTTGTGTGGTGATGTTTCTCACCTGAGAATTAGTCAGGAATGGTAAATTAGCGATGGTTTGAATATCTTGATAACGTTCTAAGATATAACGGTTAACTGTGTTAACTAAACCGATGGCTTGGGTTTGTTGTCCCTTGGTGACTTCCTCAGTGATGGATTTATTGAGTAAATTATAAGCGATCGCGCCGAGAGTGAATACTGGTAGTGTACCGAGTGCGATCGCTAAAATTACAGCTTTTGTTCTCAAACTCAATTGCTGTACATAATTAACTAAATTATCTAAAGGATTACCACTAGTTTGATGCTGAGTTTGACTTGGCAGTTTAACTATACTACTGCTATTTTTTTGATTAACGATAAATGATTGACCATTCTTACCATCTCCACTCTTAGCCATATCAGTTTTATGGAACATAACTTAAATTTTCCTAAGTAGTTACAGAGAACACAAATCAATTTTTGAGTAATAGCAATTAACGTCTATTTATACAAAACTGCCGAATTAACAATTGCTTGGGCATCTAAGACTAGAAATACTTCTGCTTGTTGTGTCACACAACCCTGTAAATAAGGTACTAAACTTGATGCCACTTGTCCTATAGGGGAACGAATTTCATCAGACATAAATTTAGTGATACCTTTAATTTCCTGTACCACTAATCCTAAAATTAGGGATTCTACTTTAATGACCACAATGTTATACTGACGTACCCTATTATCTAAAGATTCTAAATTTAGTAGTCTTGGTAAATCAACTGTCCAAATAATCCGGCTGCGCCAATTCATTAACCCTAAAATACAAGCGGGCATATTGGGCATAGGGGTGATACTATCAACAGGTAAAATCACTGCTTCTTGTGTATGATTCATTGCTAAAATCGCAGCAGTTTGTTGATTCAGTTGAAACTTTAGATAAGCATCCCCTAATTTATTTTGCTGATGATTTTTTGTCAAAGTAGCTTTAGAATTATTATTCATCAATTTAAATCACCACTGATTTAATAGCACGTAACAAATGTTCGCGGGTGTATGGTTTGGTGATATAGTCGCTAGCACCTTGTTTCATTGCCCACAAACGATCAATTGCTTGATTTTTAGAACTGCAAATAACTATTGGTACTTTGGCAGTTATAGGGTTTCTTTTCAGCGAACGACATAATTCAAATCCACTCATTCCCGGCATCACTACATCAGTGACAATCACATCTGGCTTTTGTACTAAAGCTTTTTCAATAGCTTCCTTTGCACCAGAGGCTTTAATCACGTTGTAACCACCTTCTTGAAGATAATGGCTCATCAATTCTAATTCGCTGGGAGAATCTTCCACAATTAAAATTGTTCCTACTAAAGTCAAGCTCACTGTTAAATCTCCTTAAATATTGCATATTTTATAGTTTAAATTCTTGCTTATCGGAAAAAGTTAGGTTTAAAACCGTACTTCCTCCAAGAATCCTTGTTTTCCTTGCCTCTGTCACTCGTAGAGAAGGTGGGTAGAAACCCCAACGCCAGTTCTCTCAAGTCGGGAAACCCGCCAATGAGAGTGGCTTCCCCTTGTGGGTGGCTGTCTTTAATTTTGAATTTTGAATTTTGAATTTTGAATTGATTCATCCCAGATGTTTAAACACAATTTTCAACAAGTCTGACTGGGTAAATGGCTTGGTTAAGTAGCCAGAAGACCTAACCATTTTTGCTTTTGCTCTGTCAATAAATCCTGTTCTCCCTGTCACCATAATAATAGGTGTATTTTTAAAAGCTGAATGTCTTCGCAATAAAGAGCATAGCTCATAACCATCTAAATTTGGCATTTCTACATCTAGTAAAATTAAGTCTGGTTTACTGCGGAGAATTTGCATTAAAGCTTTTACCGGATCATTTATAGTTACTACGGCAAATACATTTTCGTCTAAAAAGCTTTTGATAGAATTTAACACTGTTTGACTATCATCTATGCAGGCAACAGTATATAAACTTCTTCGCACCAATCGCGGATTTTCAACTGATTCTACATGATTTGGTTTCGCTGCTGGTTGAGTTTTTAATGGTTTATTTGTAGGTAAAACTGGCGCACTACCACTACTATTAGATGGTGAGGTAATCCGTGGTCTATTTCTTAATTGTCTTTGACAATGTTCCACTAATAAACGTAAATCTAAATAGCAAAACTTGGGTAATTCTTCCCAAGTAGTTTCAGGATAAAATTCATAGCTGCCTTCTTTTACCATGAGAAATGATTCCAGCACTTCTTTAGCTAATTGTTCTATGAGAATTGCTGCTTGTTTGGTAGTAATATGTTCTTGATTAACTAACCAACAAATCGCTTGGTAATCAGCATAAGCTAAAGACTGACTTTCATCTTGGGGTTCAAACATCAACCGCATTTGCACACGAGTTGCACTGTTGAGATTGGGGATTTTTTGACTTAAGTGTCGTAGGTGACTATCCAAACGATCAAATAACTTATCTGAATATGAAGCATAGGTCAGTTTACCTTGCTCTAAGTTAATTGTCCAAAAAGCTTTATCTGTAAATATACGCAAGCATCCCGTAGCATTGCGACTCGTTAGCTGTGCTAATAAGGATATGGGATGTAGTTTTTGGATTAATCGGTAGCTACTTATAGGAGTTGTGTTCATTTTGTCTTTAGTTCAGCTAAATTGGTTTAGCAGTTTTACCACAATTCCTATCAAGGATCATTTAATAGTTTTTTGTAATTTTACATACAAATTTTTGAATCCCAGACTTGTGGTTAAACCCCATGAAAATCATGCGTAATCAATCGTGATTTTGGTTACTTGTACTGAGTAGAATTAAGTCAAGAAAAGGTAAAGACTTGAATGAGTCAGATACCTTATGAGTAACTTTTAATTCATAAACACTGAAATAATAATGCAAAATTAACAGAATTTAACTTAGCATTGGTCAGTATTTACACTTAAAAAAGTTGCCATTAACTTAATTCCGCCTAATTCTGGCAATTACTTCCGTAAGATTACGGTAGTTTTCTAGGAAATTTTGGGAAATTACCTGCTGTTAGCGCAATTGTGCATATAGTTCCCAATTCTTTAGCTGATATTAAGGATAATGCAAGATTCAGTTCGTAGTCAGGACTTTAGTCCTTCTTTTAGAACTAAAGTTCTGACTACAAACCTTTAACGCAGAACTAAATAAATTGCCCAAATAGCCATTGCACGTAGGTAGGTACTAGCGCGAAAAGTACCGACAGGGGTAATGGCTTCCGGTGTGCGGAATTGCAAGCCATTGCTGTAAATTTGCTCTACGACAGCTTCGGTTAACCGTAAGGCTTCATCTTTCATTCCCATCTGTGCTAAAAAGGCGGCTAACCCAAAGTTAATTCCTGTCCAAACTTCTAGGGGATGGGTGGCTTTGGGGTTTTCTGGTGAACCATCGGGACGAACTCCATTGGCTGCACCGAATTGACCGTTGTAGAATTTGAGAAAGCAGGCATCATATACAGTTCTTAGGGCAGAGAAGGCGCGATCGCTCGGCACAATTTCCGGTAAATTGAGTAAACCAGCGTAGAATTGTCCACACAATTGATCTGCCATCACTACATCTGAACCGCTTGCACTGTCTAAGCGATAATATTGACCGTTCCAGAGTTTTTCTTGATAAATGGGTAAAGATTGGGCTAACCAAGTCTCATAGATAGATTTTTGGCTGAGTAATTTTTCTGAGTTGGGCTGATTTTGGATTAAAATATCGCTAATGGCGATCGCTGCTTCTAAGGCTGCCATCCATAAACCACCACAGTACGCGCTTATCCCTTGCAGTCGCCAATCATCAAAAGTTTGATCTGGTGCGCCTGAGTTCTCAGGAATGCCATCCCCATCTAAATCAAAGGTTTTGACATAATCTAAAGTCTCAACAATCGCATCCCAGCAATCTTTCAAAAACTCTATGTCATTGCCACCAGTAAACAAATAATCGCGGTAAACCTGCAAGACAAAATCACAGCCTAAATCCTTCCACAAATTACAATCTTGATAACTTGTGTAGTTAGTTTTCTCCCAAACGTGTTCATTCGGCGCGCCTAAATCGTGGGGTGTCGCGCCAACCGCTTTCCGCACAGCCAGGGGACTTTCTGCACCGATAGTATAGTAATAACCAATGACGCGCGGTGTTTCATCACCTTGGGGAATTGCCCTGGCAAAAGCACGCATCACCGCTTTTTCTAGTTCTGGGAATAGTAATAAAAGCCCGAAAGAACCGTATAAGCGGACATCTAAACTTTCATACCAACGGTAATCTAAACATTCTAAGACAGCAAATTGACCAATAGGATCGCGTTCTGTCGCTGCACTCCAGAGAGTTCCCCCACTGGTGAGATCATATAACTCATTAAACAAAGCCATTTTAAACCAGTTCGGCAAATCTTCCCGGTCTAAAATTGGTTGCTGCCAAGCTTGAATTTGTTGCCGCCAAGATTGATAATGCTCTAGGGCAGTAGTAGCGATCGCCCAAGCATTGTTACCATTAGTACCAAAAAAATCTGTATATCTGCGGTTATAATTCACCCCGGCTGCAAATTCAGTCACCGGGAAATCCCATGCCAAAACAAAGGGAATTTCTAGACTTTCCCCTGGTTGGAGAGTGAAACGAACTGCGATCGCTGCCCCGATTTGTTCATTGTCTCCGGCTGGGGTAGTATCTATATAATCAGGTAGTGAGCCATCTGCCGCAAAACTTTGCCATATCTCATCCCCCTTACCAACAGTATTCCAACGGGTATGGTGAAACACTTCTACTTGGGGATGTTTGAGAGTTGCAATACACCAACTACCCTCACCTTCCTCTAAAGGTTCTGTAATTCCCTCACGCCCTAAAAAGCAACCCAAAGCTTGGGGACTTTCCACTAAATAATTATAATTACCCCGACTCTCACCCAAACGCGGCTGATACTCATAAACTGGGCTACCATCATCCCGCATCTTCACCTCTGGAGATTTCAAGGCATTGGTAAACCAACCCGTCATATTCTGCCAAGTCAGCATAATACTGAGAGTAATAGGTGCATCTGTCGGGTTGTGCGCCTGCCAAACAAACACCCCCACAGGATAGCTAGTTTCTTGATAATTATCTGCCCAAATCGGGGAAAATTGCTCACAAGTTAGCTGTGTTTGCCAGACATTTTCATACACAAACCAGCTACGGGGATACAACGCGTGATATGTACCTGTGTGGGATATCTCCCCTGCTCCCCTGCTCCTCTGCTCCTCTGCTTGACTAGCTGGATACCATTGCCATGTGTGCAGACTTCCATCTGCCGGTGTTGTGGTTGCTAAAGCATAAGCTTGAGAAGATGCGCCATGAGATTCAAACACACTAAATTGACAAGCGGGGAAGTTTTGAAAAACGTGTTCACCGCCGTCAATGTGCCACAGGTTAAAATCTCCCCGCGAACAACGCCCGATGCAACCAGCACCAAAGCCACCCAAGGGCATCCCATGCCAAGCTCCATCATCAATATTACTAGCGTAGCGAACAGTATAAGGTTTTTCCCAGCCTAAACCAATAGGCCGATGCCAAGTACAAGGGGGAATTTGCAGGGAGGTTGGAGTTGTCATTACCTGATGCCACAGTTTGCAGTTACGCTAAGGAAGCTTAACCTGATGTGTCAATTTTCTCAAGTACATAATTTAAGTTCGTAGTGAGGACTTTAGTCCTGATTTTGCGGACTAAAGTCCTCACTACAAACCAAAGCAAACCATTATTGCGAATTGCGAATTGTTGTCTTCGTACTACTTTGTGGAAACAAGCTCATATTAAGTTCTAAAATATTCTCTTACGCTGCCATTCGAGATTTAACAGCTGCAATTGCTTCTGGGGTGACTTGGGTAGTTTGCCAAGAACTACGCTGCATCAACCGTTCATACCAAGCATTTAACTTGTCGTAGTCGGCGAAAGAAAAACCCGCCACAGGTAACAAAGGAAGTGTACACCCAGCCACGATATCAGCTAGAGTTAGTTGCTCACTACCAAAATATGGGCTATCTCCTAACAATTTTTGCAAAAATTCTAGTACTTTAGATATTTTCTGCTTTGCCTGTTGTTTTTGTTGTTCATCTTGGCCACTGGGAACACCTATCACTTCATGAATGAAGGGATTGATTACAGATACTAATTCATTAACTGTTACCATTTCTACCATTCGCACAGTTGCTATATCCTTGGGATTGCTAGGCATTAAGCTAGGGCTAGGATATTTGGCTTCTAAATAATCCAAAATAGCCAATGATTCCACTACAACTAAGCCATCATCTACTAAAACTGGAATGTGGTGGAAAGGATTCATGGACAAAAATTCTGGTTTTAATTGATCTCCATAATAAATATCCACTAAATCAAACTCTAGGTTTTTTTCTAGCAGTGCAATCCAGACTCTCCGCGAGTTCAGGGAAATTTGATTATGATAAAGTGACAGCATTAGGCAACCTGAAATTTTATGCTTAGGATACCATTGGTGGGTTAATTCATAATTCGTAATTCGTAATTCGTAATTCGTAATTAGATGGCTATCACTCTCGACAAATATTGTGTCAAAGTCAACGCATCAACTCCCAACTCCGTGCGTTCTTTAGCTGCTAAAATTCCGGCTTGGGCGTGCCACCAGGCTGCCGTTGCCGCAATATCTTCTATGGGCAATTCTTTAGTAATAGCTTGGGCTAATAATCCCCCAATTAAACCTGTTAACACATCGCCACTACCACCACGGGCTAAAGCTGGGGTACTTTCGGGATTAATCCATACTATACCCTGGGGGTTAGAAATGGCAGTTCTCGCACCTTTCAACAATACTACTGCCCCACTCTGAATGGCTGCTGCTTGTACAGCTGCTATCCTGTCTCGTTTCGCATCAGGAAGATGGGGAAATAAGCGTTGAAATTCCCCAGTGTGGGGTGTGAGTATGGTTGCTGCTTGACGCTGTTGTAATGTGGGGATGGCATCTAGCCCTGCCAAGATATTTAAACCATCAGCATCGAGAACTAAAGAGCGATCGCTATTTATAACTTCCTGCACAATAGGAGTAGCATCTGTAGTTAACCCAGGGCCACAAGCGATCGCACTAAAGGAATTTAAATCTGTCTTCTCTGGTAATTGTAACTGAGCGATCGCCCCAGTTTCCGTCTCTGGGCAACCAATAATCAAAGCTTCCGGCAAATGAGACACCAAAACCAGCTTGAGAGACTCTGGTACAGCCACAGACAACATCCCCACACCACTCGCCCTAGCACCCAAAGCCGTTAAAATTGCCCCACCTGCATAACGTCGTGAACCGCAAATTAACAATAAATGTCCTTCTTTATACTTGTGTGTGACTGGGGGACGGGGTAAGGGTAGGGTAGAAAGTGCGGTTTTAGGTGTAATGCGTTTAATTTTGTGGGTTTCTCCCAGCACAGCTTGCACATCAACTAGGGGAATATCAAAATCAATTAACTCAGCCTTTCCCACATATTCTAAAGCCTGATCCTGCAACAAACCCAACTTCCACAAACCCAAACACAAAGTATAAGTTGCTCGAATAGCCGTCCCCAATACTTCCCCTGTATCAGTATGCAAACCTGAAGGCACATCAATACTAATAATAGGTTTATCCCAATTGTTAAAATAATTAATTGCCGAAGCGATGGGATCAGTAATTGCTCTTTCTAAACCAAAACCAAACAACCCATCAACTAAAAAATCACAATCCGGTAACTGTTCAACGTCTTGGTAACAGGGTATACCCAAACTTTGAGCATACTGCAAATGTTGTGAAGTTAATTCTTTGAACTTAGAAAAAGGCGCGTAAATCCAAACATCATAGCCTTGAAAGTATAACTCACGAGCTACAACCAACGCATCACCCCCATTATGTCCAGGGCCAACCAACACACCAACACGCTGACTAGGGTAAATATCCCCAATACGCCTAGCAATAAGTCCCGCCACCTTTTCCATCAAAGCAGCGACAGGCATTCCCGCAGCAAAAATCCGCCCTTCAATATCCCGCATTTGGGCAGCAGTGACTACAACTTGGGAAATTTGTTCACTTCTATTCAGCACTGCACCTCACCATAAATTCTGAATTTAAACTCTGCGTACCTTTCTCTTGAAAAGTTTCCTACGGAGGGAAACCCTCCTCCAGAACTTTTCGCTGCGTTAAACTTTGCGTACCTCTGCGTTTAAAACCCCCACTTAGTATATCCTTAACATCTCATTCCCACCGCGCTGCAACTCATACCCAACCTTGTGAATTTCCCATCTGTACCCTTGCTTTTCTAGATGCTCAACGATAAATTGCAAATGTGGCGATCGCTGTAACATCAAAGTTAATAATGGGAAAATCCTCACCTCTTGGCAAACTCGCAGCATTTCCCGAATTGATGCTAAATGAAAGTTTTGATCAAAATGGTCAGAATACAAAAACAGAAAATGGGAACTTAAACCCAACTCAAATTCACCATCTCCATATTTTAACTTAGGTAACTCACCCACTTCATATCGACCTTCATCTTTCCCCCGTTCAAAATCTGCACAAAACAGCTGCTTAGTTTGTTCCCGATTTTTCCTCAACCCCTGGGGTGATTTATGATACGTCCACACCCAATCATCGGGAGTTTGTTCTATTTGCTCGATAATATTATCAACAACTTGATAAAAGCGATCGCTAATTTGCGCCGCCGTAAAAATATACAATGGGTCAATTGACTTGATGCGATATCCCCGTTGTGTACCTTCTGCATTAAAACTAGCCGGGCCATCAGCCACACTCAGAATTGATTTTTGTAGATCCCCATCAGTTAAGTTGAACATCTTGATATACTCATCAAGCGACCTACCAAAAGGAACAACTTGTTCTAACTGCATTACCATTTACTGTTATCCTCAAACCAATAAATGCGTCAGTAGCCCACGCCGCCACATTCGCGGAGCGTCTCGTAGAGAAGGGCGGCGTGGGGAGTATGTCAAAACTACTCAGTAAGTCGGTGAGAAAAAACCTAACTATCTTAAGAAAGGTAAACTAGGCTAAAAACCTCTTTCCCCCTGCTCCCTGCCCCCTTGCCCCCTGCCTGCTGAGAATTACAAATATTTACCCTGTTCTACTTATCTACCTGACAAAAGTTCCAGCAAAGATGTCCAAACAGTAATGTAAAAATTGCCCCCAATGTCGTTGCGTAACAGTTCAAAAGGAATCCCTTGGCTACCAATAAACGGACGCAACCGCCAACCTAACTGCATTCCCACAATTGCATAAATCACAATCCACAGGCGCAGTAGCAGATTATTCAACGGTTGTTGCATACGAAAGGCAATGTATGACGATCCTCTATACAGGTATCGTACTCCATAGATGCCACACAGAGCAAAGATCAGTACGTGCATCAGGATTAAAAACTGGTAGTTATCCGGCGTAGTGAGGGTGAAGAAAAAGGCAATGGGAGCTAAACTTACCAGCAAAATTGTTGTAGTTCCCAAAGTCATCATCATCAAGGCGACAGTTTGCAGAAACTTGAAACGTTGTCCCAGCAATACATTGAAGGTATAAAGTGATGGAACACAAATCAATGCTGTCAATAAAAACAGAATAGGTAACTTGATTGCAGATGACAATGCTTGCAATACCCCGTTATACATACCCATGACTAGGCCATAAATACTTGATAGCACGATAGAGAGAACAGACATTGACCAAATAATTCTAGTCAAATCTTTTTGGCTGTGTATCTGCTCAAATAGTGCTGTTTGCGCCCTCAGAATATAGTCGAGAAAGTAAAAAGCCAGGCGAAGAACACCGTTATTCTCAATTGCCTGACGCAGTGCTTGAAGTTCTTTTTGGGAATATTCGTAGCGTTCTGCATGAGGTTTAGACGGGCGTTTGGCAGAACCAGAGGTATCCTCAGAGTAGAAGGGAATGATATCAGGGTCTGGGAGTTTTTCTCCTCGATAGCTTGATTCAAAAACACCTGATTTATCGTGTTCTGGGTCAGAGGGTACTGCGTTATCGTCTTTATTCATACTAGACTTTTTTCTCAGAAATCGTAATACATCTAAGATAACCAATGATAATTTATTAGACTTGTGCAGAAATACCCCTATGATCTTTGTTTTGCAAGGTTAAAAGCCTATTTTTATGGCCAGTTTATTATCGTAAATACTGCTAGCCTTTAAGTGATTAAAACTACCAAAATATATCTTTGTGCAGAATTTTGACGGTTTAGAGATGATTTATAAAGTAAACCTCAGATTGTAGGGTGCGTTTAAGCAACGCGTAACGCACCAATATTATAGGGTGCGTTACGGCTAGATATGATTTGGTGAAATCCTCAAATCCTTACATAGCCGTAACACACCCTACTGGACTTTAAATAGTAATAATACATAAATATTCCGTATAACTACTTTATTCAAGGAATTATACGGAATATTTGAGATGAAGTTTGATACAAACCCCTACACTAAAAATGGACGCGCTAAGAAAAAGCTGGAAATTGATTTAGCGTCTACTGGTTCTCCTTCCAAAATGGCTTTTTCCAATGCTTCGGGAGTGAAAAAGACAATCTCAATATCTTCGTCTTCGTCTTTTTTTGGTGGTGTGTCTAACTTTTCTACATCTCTAGCGAGGTAGGTGTAAATAATCTCATCAGAATAGCCAGGTGCTAGAAAAAATTCCCCTAATTTATCCCATTTTTGCGCGCTATGTCCGGTTTCTTCTTGAATTTCGCGCTTGACTGTCTCTAGAGGATCTTCGTTGGGTTCTACAGTTCCTGCCGGAAATTCTAATATTCTTCCTTGAATGGCAAACCGATATTGGCGTACAAGTATCAGTTTGCCTTCCGCAGTCACTGGCACAGCTAAAGCACCACCTGGGTGACGAATGCACTCCCATTCCCCTTCGGCTTTGTTGGGTAGGCGCAAGCGATTTACTTCAAAGTCAAACTTGCGTCCTTTGTAGAATAGGCGTTGTTTTAATAGCTGTGGTAATTCTCTACCTAATGGCATAGTTAAATTCTGTTGTTTGTAACTGCACAAAACTGCACTGGAGTTGGCAATCGCACCAGTGTTTTTTGCATTGATTTGAGTGGTAACTTTAACTGCTCTTTAACAAATGTACATCAGAACAGTCTACTTTTTTTACCAGTTCTTTGATCGCTAATCCGGAAATTGGCTCTATCCAATCTGGGGCAATCTCTGCTAATGGCACTAAAACAAAGGCTCGCTCGTGCATTCGGGGGTGGGGAATCTGAAGTTTTGGGGTATCGATTATTAAGTCATCGTGTAGCAGTATATCTAAATCCAGCGATCGCGCTCCCCATCGTTCTCGACGGACTCGCCCAAATTTCTGCTCTGTGGTTAACAATGTATCTAATAATTCCTGGGGACTTATCTTTACTTGCACGATCACACAGCCATTGATGTAATCTGGTTGTGGTGGCCCTATGGCTTTGGTTCTATACCAACTAGATTTAGCCGTTATTTCTATCCCAGCAATTCTACTTAATTCCTCGATTGCTGCTGCTAAAATCGCCACAGAATCCCCTATATTACTGCCTAGAGCTAAGGCACTAAATCCTGTTTGAGCGATCGCTCCGTTCTCCATTAAATCACTATTTCG
Organism: Aliinostoc maniaoense; assembly: GCF_058172895.1. Taxonomy (NCBI): domain Bacteria; kingdom Bacillati; phylum Cyanobacteriota; class Cyanophyceae; order Nostocales; family Nodulariaceae; genus Aliinostoc; species Aliinostoc maniaoense. The sequence goes on from NZ_CP187952.1 coordinate 3,470,360, forward strand.
GTAGATTAGTTAATTAGTCATTTCTTGATTTTTTAATACTTTTGATAGTTTTTTCAACCTGAGCAATTTATTAAAAGTAATGTATTGATCTTGACAAAATAAACATTAACTGAATGTAAAAAATTTATTTTTTGTAGCAATGAATTGAGTTAATTGTTTATGGGATATTATACTAACACCGAAAGCAGTAAACCAAGCCCAAAAGTATGACTTCTAGGGTAGCGGGAACTACATTCAGTTAAGAACTAATGTGGTGCAACTTACCACCTAGTTGAAGCAACCAATTTAAGTGAGTCAGATAAGGAGGAATCGCGTTTGTCGCCTGGTAATCATTTCGAGAACGAAGAATCCACCAATGATCACTTAGCACCCAATCGGCTGGTGAATGGAAGGCAGATGTTACATCATGTGCGAAATGCAACATCTGGAATTGTCAACAAGTTTAGCTCTCAGGAGCGGCCGTTTTATCGCCGGGTGTGGTTTTGGGCAGGCTTGGGCTTAGGGGGTGGGATCATTGCTTTTAGCTACTTCATCTCCACAATAGATCGTACCTTACCCGATAAATCTGAACTGCAAACTGTGATTCGGGAACAGACATTAACTATCAAAGCTGCTGATGGTACGATATTACAACAGCAAGGGGAAGCAACCAGGGAAAAACTGAATTTAGAACAGATACCTGAACAGTTGCAAAAAGCTTTTATTGCTATTGAAGATAGAAGATTTTACCAACACAGTGGCATTGATCCCCAAGGGATTATGAGAGCGAGTGTAAATAATTTGCGATCGCAAACTGTGGTAGAAGGTGGTAGTACAATCACCCAACAGTTAGCGCGGATTCTTTTCCTCAAACAAGAACGAACAATTTGGCGCAAACTCAAAGAAGTTCGCCTAGCCCAAAAACTAGAAACCGAATTAACTAAAGAGCAAATTCTGGAACGCTATTTAAATTTGGTCTATTTAGGTTCAGGAGCTTACGGTGTAGCAGATGCCGCCTGGGTGTATTTCAGTAAACCCGTAGGCAAACTCACCTTAGCAGAAATCGCTACCATAGCCGGACTCGCCCCAGCACCGAGTTTTTATTCTCCAGCCAATAATCCCACCTCTGCCCAACAAAGGCGAAATTTAGTCTTGCAAAGAATGCAAGAAGAAGGATTTATTACCGCCGCCCAAAGACAAGCCGCATCACAAGAACCAATTAAACTCAAATCAAGTTTCCCGAAGCGACTACAATTAGAAGCTCCTTACTTTAGTAGTTACATTCTCCAAGAACTACCGAAGCACTTACCTGCGGATGTCCTAGCTAATGAAGGTTTAATTGTAGAAACAACTCTCAACTCCAATTGGCAAAAAGCAGCCGAAGCAGCCGTTAACAAAACCCTGAAAAATCAAGGACGCTGGCAAAACTTTAAACAAGCAGCTTTAGTAGCCATCGACCCCCGCAACGGTGAAATTCAAGCAATGGTAGGGGGTAAAGACTTTGGCAAAAACCAATTTAACCGCGTTACCCAAGCCCAACGTCAACCAGGATCAACATTTAAAGGCTTTGTCTATGCTACCGCGATCGCTACAGGCAAAAGCCCCAACGATAGATATTTAGACGCGCCCTTTGTCGTCGATGACTACGAACCGAAAAACTACGGTAAAACCTTCCGGGGTTGGATGACAATGAACGATGCCCTCACACGTTCCGTCAATGTCGTCGCCTTGAAAGTATTACTTGATATAGGATTTGAGCCGACTATCAATATCGCCCATAACATGGGGATTAAATCGAAACTGATACCAACTTACTCCCTCGCCCTCGGCTCAAATGAAGTCAATCTTTTAGAATTAACTAGTGCCTACGGTACATTTGCCACCCAAGGATTACACGCCGAACCCTATGGTATCCGTCGCGTCCTCAACCGCAAAGGTGACGTAATTTGGTCGGTAAATTCCCAACCTAAACGCGTCCTTGATCCTACCACCGCCGCCATCATGACCTCAATGTTACGCAACGTCGTCGAAGCAGGTACAGGTGCAGCCGCCCAATTAGATAATCGACCAGTCGCCGGCAAAACCGGCACATCCGATGAAGCCCGTGATTTGTGGTTTATTGGCTATATTCCCCAAGTCGTTGCCGGGGTATGGTTAGGAAATGATAACAATCGCCCCACCTCCGGGGGTAGTGGTAGTGCAGCCTACACTTGGCATGAGTTTATGGAAGTAGCGGTAAAGGGAATGCCCGTAGAAAAATTTCCTGACAGACCGAAACTCACAGGTCGCAAAGGTAGCATTAAAGCTAAACCCATTAAGCCGAAAAAAGTCTTTCATGGTTCTCTCAATTCCGATGAAACATCTCAAGAACAAGAGGAAACCAGACCATCTAGAAGACGTAGAAGCCGCAACCAACAAACAGATGACAATTCATCCAGAAGACGACGCTATCGTCGTAGTCAAGAATCTAATTCTACTGCCAATGCAGCCTCTCCACCCAGAAGACAGCGCACCAGAACAGTAGACTCAGGTGCTTCCACAACCCGTAGTTCCAGAGAGTCTGCATCTCCAGCCAGTTCTTCATCTCCCACACCGTCTTGGCGTGAAAGACTCAGGCCTAGAAATTAGCCGGAGGCAGGGGGCGAATCAATTCAAAATACCCTGCGGGAAGGCTTGCGCCTACAAAATTGAAGAGTTCTCCTCCCCCTGCCCCCTTGCCCCCTGCTCCCCTGCCCCCTGCTCCCTGCCCCTTGCTCCCCTGCCCCCTTGCCCCCTGCTCCCCTGCCCCCTGCTCCCTGCCCCCTGCCCCCCGCCCCGCACCCCACACCCCTACACCAAAATTAGTCTCTACTCACAACCATTGACTGGGAATTAGAAATTGGCGACTCACCCCGCAGTCCCTTGCGGCGTTGATTTTTAGGAACTCCTCCCGCCATGCCATACTCTACAGAGCTTTTACCATAAATAACACCCACTCCCATCAGCATATGTTCTGTCATATCTCCTAACTCACGCTCAGTTTGGAGCATTTCACGATATAACTTATCTAGGTTGGAAAGAGCAGTATTGTATGCGTTCTCTTTTGTTCGCATCGTTTCAATTAAAGTTGAGAAAGCAAATAAAGTTAGTCCATTACCCACCTCTAAATTTGGATTAATTGAGTTCATCCCAGCTGCACGACGTTCTGCTTTTTGCAACACCTGAGAACTTCTTTTTCTACGGCTCATGATACGCACCTTGTCAACTAAGCTGTTAATTTTCTTTACCTTAAAAAATATCCGTATCGATCAGCCTGAGAAAATTCAGGCAAATCTGCAATAACTTTTGCTACAGCCGATAATTGTCAAAAATGCGCGAAATACTGAAATAAGCAAGCATTTGCAGCAAATGACAAAGCAAACTGGAGTTTGCTTGCGGAAAACACTAAAATGAGTTAACAAACTGGAGTTTGCTTGCTGAATCTACTGAAATGAGAAAGCATTTACAGCAAATGAATTAACAAACTGGAGTTTGCTTGCTGAATCTACTGAAATGAGAAAGCATTTACAGCAAATGAATTAACAAACTGGAGTTTGCTGATTGAATTTACTAAAATGAGCAAACATACTGCGATCGCACTCTAAGCATATCCAATCAGCGATCGCTTTTGGTGATGGATTAGTAGCGATCGCAACGAACATACCTTTATTCTGTACTGTAGAGACGTTGCATGCAACGTCTCTACATTATTTATTTGGCGCAACTTCATACAGAATTGGTATTAGTCCTTCTTTTAAAACTAAAGTTTTGACTACAAACCTTTAATTATTTACCCTGTTCTACTTAGTCAAAAAAAATGATTTAATAAAACTCTTGTAAATGTCTGCATTTTGATACGTAACAATATGATGTTACGTTCTATAACTTTATTAATAACTGCATAGCTATTTACCGATGAAAAAACATTTGTCCCACAAAGTCGTATTATTATCTACCTGCGCTCTATTAATCACAGCTTGCGGCAGTAACTCAGCCAGTAATTCTCCAAATAATACTTCTGATAACACAAATACATCTAATACAGTTCCTATTGGTATTGCTGTGGCACAGACTAGCAATGTAGCCTTGCTAGGACAAGAACAAGTAGCCGGCGCAAAAATTGCCGAAAAGTATTTTAATGAAAAAGGTGGTATCAACGGTACACCAATTAAATTAGTATTTCAAGATACGGCTGGTGATGAAACTGGAGCAATCAATGCTTTTCAAACTTTAATTAATAGAGATAAAGTTGTTGGTATTGTCGGCCCTACTTTGTCTCAGCAAGCCTTTAGTGCCAACCCTGTAGCCGAACGTGCGAAAGTGCCAGTAGTAGGCCCATCAAACACCGCTAACGGCATACCAGAAATTGGTGATTATGTGGCGCGTGTCTCTGTACCAGTTTCTATAGTTGCGCCTAATGCTGTCAAAGCTGCACTTAAACAAAATCCTAACATTAAAAAAGTAGCAGTTTTCTTTGCACAAAATGACGCATTTAGCAAATCAGAAACCGAGATTTTTCAAAAAACTGTCAAAGAACAAGGTTTAGAATTAGTCACAGTACAAAAGTTTCAAACAACTGATACTGACTTTCAAAGTCAAGCGACAAATGCCATTAATTTAAACCCAGATTTAGTCATTATTTCTGGTTTAGCCGCCGATGGTGGTAACTTAGTCAGACAACTTAGAGAACTCGGTTATAAAGGTTTAATCATCGGCGGCAATGGACTAAACACATCAAATGTATTTACAGTTTGTAAAGCTTTATGTGATGGTGTATTAATAGCTCAAGCTTACAGTCCAGAACATCCGAGCGAGATTAACGCTGCTTTTCGCCAAGCTTACGTAGATCAATTTAAGAAAGAACCTCCCCAATTTAGCGCGCAAGCTTTTACTGCGGTACAAGTGTATGTAGATGCCCTCAAAGCATTAGATAATAAAAACAAAGTCAATAAATTAGAGTTGCCACAATTGCGAACAGAATTAAATAAGGAAATACTAGTAGGTAAATACAACACACCATTAGGAGAAATTGGCTTTACACCTGTAGGTGAAGTTGTGCAGAAAGATTTCTATGTAGCACAAATTAAAATGGAAAAAGATGGTAGTCAGGGTAAGTTTGTATTTTTGAAATAGGGAATGGGGTTAAGGGAATGGGAATTGGGGACTGGGGAATGGGGACTGGGGAATGGGGACAAGGTAGACAAGGTAGACAAGGTAGAAATATTTACCCCAATGCCCAATTCCCCATCTTAAATTACGAATTACGAATTACGAATTACGAATTAAATCAAATGGATTTTAGTTTATTTTTACAACAACTGTTAAACGGTTTATCTATTGGCAGTGTGTATGCAATCTTTGCCTTGGGTTATACGTTGGTTTATTCTATTTTAGGAATTATCAACTTAGCTCATGGGGCAATTTTTACTCTGGGTGCATATTTTACTTATGCACTTATGGGGGGTAGTTTTGGATTTAATGGGTTGTTGGCTAATGTGACTCTACCTCTACAATTGCCATTTGCTATTGCTTTAATTATTGGTAGTGCTTTAGCTGGGTTGGTTGGGGTAGGGATGGAACGGGTGGCGTTTAAACCTTTGCGGATTAAGGGTTCTGACCCTTTATTAACAGTAGTTTCTAGCTTAGGGGTAGCGGTAGTAATTGTCAATTTAATTCAATATTTAGTCGGTGCAGAAAGTTATACATTTCCTGCTAATACTTTTGGAAATTTACCAGCAGCAATTAATTTTGGGAGTGTAGATAAACCAATCCCTATTCGGAGTGTGCAGGTGATTATTTTTGTGGTGTCGGTGGTAATTGTGGCTATCCTCACCTATTTTATTAATCGTACTAAATACGGTAAAGCAATGCAGGCGATCGCAGAAGATGCAACTACTGCTAGTTTATTGGGTATTGATAGCGATCGCTTTATTGTCTTCACTTTTTTTATCAGTAGTTTTCTCGCCGGTTTAGCAGGAACTTTGGTAGCCTCTAGCGTCAGTATAGCAGGCCCTTATTTTGGTATTGCTTTTGGGTTGCGGGGGTTGGCGGTAATTGTTTTGGGTGGTTTAGGAAGTATTCCCGGTGCGGTGCTAGGGGGTTTACTCATCGGTGTAGTGGAAGCACTTGTGCCGGCGCAATTCTCTGGCTATAAAGACGCTGTGGCTTTTGGCATTTTATTTGTCATGCTATTAGTAAGACCACAAGGTTTACTAGGTCGTCGGTTTATCCAAAAAGTGTAAAGAGTGTTGACTGTTGAGGTATAAAACTATGACAACATTTACAAAACCGAAATTAACCTTTGAGCAGTTTCTTGATCAATGTCCAGAGGAAGGCTTTTATGAACTTGTTGATGGGGAAATAGTAGAAGTGCGTTCAACCAGAAATCATGATGATGTCGCTGATTTTACTGCTGACTTTTTCAAAGATGAAATTAAACGTCTTAATCTAAATTTTGTAGTCAAAAACACAGCAGTTTTTAAAACTATAACCGCCAAAGGAATAGAACAAGGTCGTAAGCCTGATGTGAGTGTCATAGATAGAGATTTATGGCGTGCAGATCGTTCTGCTTATGCTGCACTTGAGCAACCTATTCAGTTAGCTGTAGAGGTGACATCAACTAATTGGGAAGATGACTATATTGATAAATTAGATGAATATCAAAGATTAGGGATTCCAGAATATTGGATGGTCGATTATTTGGCAATTGGTGACAGAAAATATTTAGGTCAACCGAAAGAACCAACAGTATTTGTGTTTCTATTAAATGCTGATAGAGAATATGAACGTACTGCTTTTAAAGGTTCTGATTTGATCATTTCACAAACTTTTCCAGAACTGAAGCTGACAGCAGCACAAATATTAACAGCTTAAATTTTATCCCAATAAATTACAATGGCGGAATTTTTCTCTACCTATGGTTCACTCATTGTTTCGATGGTATTAGGAGCATTACTTGGACTATCACTATATTTACCATTAATGGCTGGACAATTATCTTTAGCTAGTCCGGGGTTTTATGCTTTAGGTGGTTATATTGCGGCGATTTTATCAACGAAAGTTTTTACATCTAGTAGTGATTTATTCCCAATTCATTTATTGCTATTTGAGATGTTAATTGCTGGGATGATTTCTGGTTTATTGGGGGTTGCTGTAGGTATTCCAGCCTTAAGATTGCGGGGAATTTATTTAGCGATCGCTACAATTGCGTTTGTAGAAATTCTGCGGGTTTTTGCTCTCAATTTAGAAATTACAGGGGGTGCGGTAGGAATTTTTTCTATCCCTCAACCATTCTCTACTCAAATTGAATATTTATGGATTGCTTTGCCATTACTATTAATTAGTATGGTGCTATTTTATCGTTTAGAGCGGGTACGTGTCGGTAGAGCTTTTACTGCTATCCGTGAAGATGAATTAGCAGCCGGAGCAATGGGAATTAACCCAACTTATTATAAAGTTTTAGCATTTACCTTAGGGGCAATTTTAGCCGGAGTTGTGGGTGCAATTAGCGCGCACTTTCTCAATACTTGGAATGCCCGACAAGGTACATTTGATGCTAGTATTATTTACTTGACTTTTGTGTTGATTGGTGGTTCAAGAACTTTTTTAGGTTCGGTAGTCGGTGGTATGGTATTTACAGCCTTACCAGAAGTTTTACGGGGTTTGGCTGATACTGGTGGTTTACCTGATTGGTTAGCGCAATTTCTCCGGGATGGGAGATTAATTATTTTTGGTTTATTAATAGTTATCGGGACAATTTTCTTTCCCCAAGGTTTGATAACTCCTGATATTTTTAAAATAGTTAAATCCAAAAACAGATAACCCAGTCAACAATGAGCGAGAATCAACAGCCTATTTTAACAGCCAAGTCAATCACTCGCCGTTTTGGTGGGTTAGTGGCGGTAAATAATGTTTCTTTTACAGTAAATCAACATGAAATTTTTGGCTTAATTGGCCCTAATGGTGCAGGTAAAACTACACTATTTAATTTAATTACAGCTTTAATTCCCCCTTCTAGTGGAGAATTAATTTATCAAAATCAAGAAATTTCTCAACGGCGTGCTTATGAAATTGCTAATTTAGGTATTGCTCGGACATTTCAAAATATTCGCTTATTTGGGGAATTATCAGCATTAGAAAATGTCATTATTGCCCGACATTTACATACTAATAGTAGTATATTTACAGGTGTATTAGGTTTACCGCCAGCACCGCAAGAAGAAGCGAAAAGTAGACAGAAAGCTTTAGAATTATTAGAGATGGTAGGATTAAGCGATCGCGCCCATGAAAAAGCTCGAAATTTTGCCTATGGTGATCAGCGTCGCTTAGAAATTGCCCGTGCTTTAGCCTTAGAACCGCAAATATTACTCCTGGATGAACCTGCGGCGGGGATGAATCCTAGTGAAAAAGTACAATTGAGTAATTTTATTCGAGATTTGCGCGATCGCTTTAATTTAACTATCATTTTAATTGAGCATCACGTCCCCTTAGTTATGGGATTATGTGACAGGATCGCTGTACTAGATTTTGGACAATTAATAGCCTTGGGTGAACCCTCAGTAATTAGAAATGATCCGGCGGTAATTGAAGCTTATTTAGGTAATGAATGAGAAATTAACGTTTGTCTGATCATCTATTAATAATCTGTTCCACTGCTACAGAAATATCTGGAAATGCAACAGGCTGAATTGTTCCGGTTGTGAATGTTTGTTTCGTCGCGTATTCTCCATCTAAGATATCTCGAAACACGACTAAATTCAGGTTTCGCAAGTTCACCACCCAGTATTCTAAAATACCTGCTTGGGCATAAATTTTACTTTTCCTTTCTAAATCTTTCTCTAAACTGGAGTTAGCATACTCAATCACCCAGAAAATATTCTCTGGATAAGGATGATGCAGTAAATACTCACGTCCTAAACGTTGGACAATCGCAATATCAGGCTCAGGCTCAGAAGCGTTAGGTAAAGTGATAGGCTTGGCTTGACGGATTTTAGCAAGTTCACCCAATATATTTGCTAGATACTCAGCAGCTTCATCACTACGATAAGCATGGGGTTCGCCTTCTGGGGACATTTCGATGATTTCTCCTTGTAGTAGTTCAACTTTGCGATCGCTTAAAATTCCAGCCTCAATCATGCGATGATAGTCATCAATCGTCCACTTGGCGATACTCACAGTCATAATGATTGATTCCTCTCAATAACTCTGGATATTTTCTCATTTTAAACCTACTGCAAAAACCTGATATTGATGTATGTTAGGTTTTGTAATATTATTCAACATTGCTGAAACTACCAATGAAAGACGATGAACGCCGAGATGAAGAAAATCAAGATTTTGTCATTTTAGAGGTGCAGAACCTTGATGTTAATTATGGCGGTATTCAAGCCCTCAAAAATATTAATTTAACAATTAAAAAGGGTGAGGTAGTTACTTTAATTGGTGCTAATGGTGCAGGTAAAACAACCACCCTACGAGCCATATCTAAAATAGTAAATCCTGTGAATGGGCAAATCATTTATAATGGGCGTAATATTACCCGTCGTCAACCTCATGAAATCGTCAAATTAGGACTTGCTCATTGTCCAGAAGGGCGGCGAGTATTGGCAAAGCAAACAGTTTTAGATAATTTACTTTTGGGTGCTTATATTCGCTCGAATCAAACTGAAATTAAAGTCGATATTCAAACCCAATTTGATTTGTTTCCCAGATTAGCACAACGACGAAATCAACTAGCAGGAACTCTCAGTGGTGGAGAACAACAAATGCTAGCGATCGCACGAGCTTTAATGAGTAGACCAAAACTGTTACTTTTAGATGAGCCGAGTTTAGGTTTAGCACCTGCAATTGTTAGAGAAATATTCTCAATCATTGAAAATTTACGAACTACTGGTGTGACTATTTTACTAGTAGAACAAAATGCCAATTTAGCCCTACAAATTGCCGATAGGGGTTATGTTTTAGAAGCTGGTTCTATTACCTTAAATGGGTTAGCATCCGATTTAATGAATGATGAGCGAGTTAAAAAAGCTTACTTGGGTTAATTTGCTCAGGTTCGTAGTTAGGACTTTAGTCCTAATTTCAGTAGCTTAAAAACTTTTTCCTGTTCGCGTAGCGTCTCCTTCAGGAGAAGACAGGGTGTAGGTAAAAAATACAGGAAAAAATACAGAGATAAAAAAAAACCGCGAAACTATAGGTCATATAGTCTCACGGTTTTTAGTGTGGTGTGAGGAGCTTAACTAAATATCATCATAGAGTAACTGACTAATGGCGGCGCACTCGTAACAGTTTTGGTAACAGAATTTTTTTTGTAAAGATCAGATAAGTTTCTTGTAAAGTAAGATTACCCAGTCCTAATCCCCTGATTGATTGATTCATGACTATGCTACCCCCATCAATCGTGTTAGATCCCCTATTGCAAAGTTGGTTATTAGAAGATATTGGTAGAGGCGATCGCACTACAAATAGTCTAATAGGTACAAATATCATCCCAGGTGAAGCCAAATGGATAGCGAAAGCACCAGGGATTATTGCTGGTTTACCCATAGCAGCTAGAGTCTTTCAGCTATTAGATCCTCAAATTAGCTTTGTGGTGACTGCTGAGGAAGGGAAATTCTGTGAACCTGGAAAATTAGTGGCAACAATTCACGGTGCATTGGATGCTTTGCTAATGGGGGAAAGAGTAGCGTTAAACTTAGCGATGCGGTTGAGTGGAATTGCAACTTTAACTGATAAATATGTCCAACAAATCGCCGATTTACCAGCACAGTTAGTAGATACCCGCAAAACTACACCAGGATTAAGACTCTTGGAAAAGTACGCGACGGCAGTGGGAGGCGCAATCAATCATCGTATGGGGTTAGATGATGCGGTGATGATTAAAGATAACCATATTGCGGCGGCTGGGGGAATTGGCGCAGCTATCACCCAAATTCGTGCCAAAATTCCCTATCCTTTAACTATAGAAGTCGAAACAGAGAATTTAGAGCAGGTGAAAGAAGCTTTGCAGCATCAAGCCGACATTATTATGTTGGATAATATGCCTGTCAACATCATGCGGGAAGCAGTGGAGTTAATTCGCCACCAAGATAAACGGGTGAAAATAGAAGCTTCTGGAAACGTGACTTTAGAAACTATTCGCGCCGTCGCTGAAACAGGAGTTGATTATATTTCTAGCAGCGCACCGATTACACAATCAAAATGGCTCGATTTGAGTATGAAAATCTTTTAACAGTTATCAGTTATCAGTTATCAGTTAGAGACTTCCAGATAAAAAATATCCAAACTGTAGGGTGCGTCAGTGTGATAAAACCTAACTATACCAAGAGGTTATTGATACTGACGCACCCTACTAATACCAATTCTCCAAGTTGCGCCAAATAAATGATGTAGAGACGTTGCATGCAACGTCTCTACAGTACAGAATAAAGTGCATCTATGGCTACGCCAGGCAAGCTACATCAAGAAATGGTATAAGCTGTTTATTTGGGATAATTTATTTTTTGGTCTTCCCTAATTAGTCGTCCTTATTTCTACTGAGTTGAGTTAGCAGCCATTTTACTGCACTATCAACATCTGCTACTTGCTCTCCTGGGGGTATAGCTGGACGATTTACCATCACAACCTGTATACCTAGTTCTCGTGCAGCCATGATTTTGGCGTAGGTAGCGTTACCACCGCTATTTTTGCTGACAATAGTGTCAATGTGGTGCTGAATTAGAATGTTTCGCTCATCCTCTAAAATAAAAGGCCCGCGATCGCACAATATCACCCCTGGCGGTACTAAAGCTTCAGTGCTTGGTGGGTCAATCATCCGCATCAGAAACCAAATCTGATTTAAGTGAGCAAAAGCCGCTAACTCCTGTCTCCCAACCGTTAAAAATACTCTTTTTGCGTGATTTTCCAAGATTTTAGCAGCAGCTTGATGATCATCTACTTCCATCCAGCGATCGCCTGCTAGTTTTTCCCAAGCCGGACGAATTAACATTAACCTGGGTATATTAACTTGATTCGCCGCCGTCGCTGCATTCCAAGAAATCTGGCTGGCGAAGGGATGGGTAGCATCAATGAGTACATCAACTTGCATCTGACGCAAATAATCCGCTAGTCCCGCAGCACCTCCAAAACCACCAACCCTCACCTTCCCATCAGGGAGTAATGGAGAAACAGTCCGACCGGCTAAAGATGCGATCGCCTCAATACCTGGAATAGCCGCAATTCTAGCAGTTAATTGTGCCGCATCTCCAGTTCCACCTAAAATTAAAACACGATTCATCAATCAATTCAAAATTCAAAATAAAAATCGAACTTCTATCCTATAAATATAGAATCATTGTCAATATTCCTTTTTTTTTAATAGATCACTATAGGTTTAATGTCTATCTTTAGAATTACTAGAACGAATTATTAAGTAACTAATTGATAATGCTAAAACGGCAGTCCCTAAGCCAATAATATCTATTCCTCTAACTTTTTCTAAATCAAGAATAATAATTTTTCTAGATACAGCTATCAGTGAAGTAACAATTACTAATTCTACTTGAAAGACGTGCCTTTTGAGATAAGCTGTAATATTCTCTAATATTTCTAGGGCAATTAAAATATTTAGAAACAACCCGAAAATTTTAAATAACGTGGTATTAATTAAACCATAGGGTGTAGTAAACATTTCTTTAACTATATAAATTCCTAAATCTACAATTGCTACCAAAATAACTACTACCATGAAAATAGATAGAATTTTGGAAACTATCACCTCTATATTTTCAATTACGCACATGAAACTTTCATCTTTAGTCAATCCGAAAATTTTTCTGATTAACTTTCTCATTGGCTGCACCCACTTTTATCCAAACTAAAAAAATCAAAAAACAAAATAAAAATCCTCTAGTTTTAACTACAGGATTAATCATTGATATCTTATTGACATATGTAGATTATCTTATCTTGCTAATAGACAATATTAATACATCAAAAGTAATAATGGTAACTATTGACTATTAGCTAGAAATCCAATTACTATTCAGCAGCTTACCATTGTGTGGACTGGAGTTGAGTAGTTTTAGCTGTGATTTTTACAGAGATAGGTATTAGTTGGACTGCACAGGCTTTTAATTCTGGTTGGAGAGAATCAGGGCATGATTCGGGATGGGTGAGGGCGTTAGCTTCGGCGTTATCAGCCCAGAGTGAACCCCAGTGCATCGGGACGAAAACTGTACCGGGAGCGATCGCCTTTGTCACTTTGGCTTTAAACTGGGCAGTACCACGACGCGATCGCACTTCTATCATTTGATTATCGATAATTTCTAACTTAGCCGCATCACGGGGATGAATTTCTATAAATGGTTCTGGGTGCATAGAACGAATTTTTTCAATTCGCCCTGTACGCGTTTGGGTGTGCCAATGTCCGTACAGTCTTCCAGTCGTTAACACAAAAGGATAATCTGGGTCTGGTGGTTCTGCCAATCCTTTAGAGTAATAAGCTGCAAATTTAGCGCGACCATCAGAAGTAGGAAAGCGTAAATCAGTATAAAGTCTTTTAGCCCCAGTCCCCTCCTGCGGGTGCGGCCATTGAGTTGCACCTTCTTGGCGTAACTGTTCATGACTAATACCAGTCATATCGCAAGTACGGCCTTTGGTTAGTTGCACAAACTCGGCGTAAACTTGGGCAGAATTATTAAAGGCGAACTTATCCCCAAAGCCTAATCGCCGTCCCACTTGCGCGAATATTTCCCAATCGGCTTTAGCTTCCTTTGGTGGTTGGCGGAATGCTTGACATAAAGTTACCCGACGTTCGGAATTGGTCATTACGCCCGTTTTTTCACTCCACTGCGCCGCCGGTAAGAGAACATGGGCAAAAGCTGAGGTTTCTGTGGGGTAATATGCGTCTTGGTAAATTGTAAAAGGCGATCGCCATAACGCTTTTTTTGTCCGCTCTAAATCTGGCATACTCACAGCTGGGTTAGTAGCTGCAATCCACAATAAACCCACATTCCCAGCTTCTAAACCTGTAATCATCTCCCACGCTGTTAAACCAGGATGGGGTGAAATTTGTCCCGGCTGTAACCTCCAAAACTCTTCCACCTCAGCCCGATGTTGGGGATTTTTCACCGACCGATAACCAGGTAACAAATGTGCTAACCCGCCAGCTTCTCTACCTCCCATTGCATTGGGTTGACCGGTGAGAGAAAAAGCCCCTGCGCCTGGTTTACCGATTTGTCCGGTCATCAGGTGGAGATTAATAATAGTTCTAACTTTCGCTGTCCCTTCCGTTGATTGATTTATGCCCATCGACCACAACGACAACACACGTTGTGATTTACCCCAATAACGGGCGGCGGTTTCTAAATCTGCAACGCTGATTCCACATTGACGGGCTACTACTTCCGGCGAATAGTGGCGGATGACTTCTGCATAGGCGGAAAAGTTACTGGTACAGTCATCGATGAAGCCCACATCTATCATCTGCCAACGCATCAATAAATGGGCAATTCCATTTAACAAGTCAATATCTGTACCGGGACGAATCGCCAAATGCAAGTCGGCTGCTTCGGCGGTGGGTGTGCGTCGGGGGTCAACCACAATCATTTTTACATGGCGGTTTTTTTTATGGTATTTCGCCAAGCGGTTGAAAACGATGGGGTGACATTCGGCGGTGTTTGTCCCAATTAAAAATGCACAGTCAGTTAATTCTAAGTCTTCATAGCAGCAGGGAGGCCCATCTGACCCAAAACTTTGGATGTACCCAGACACCGCACTCGACATACATAAGCGGGAGTTTGCATCAAAATTATTTGTCCCCAAACACCCTTTCATGAGTTTTTGGGCGATGTAGTAGTCTTCAGTTTGGAATTGGCCAGAACCATACATACATATGGCTTCTGCACCTTGGGTAAGGCGCACAGTTTGAATGCGTTGGGTGATCAGATTAAAAGCTTCATCCCAACTGACACGGCGGAACTCTTGATCTAGAGAGTCGCGCACCATTGGGTAATGTAGTCTATTTTTATCTAAAGATTCGGCGATCGTTGCACCTTTGACGCACACCATCCCCTGGCTAGATGGATGGGATTTATCGCCGCGTACTCGCCAAATGGGGTTTCCTTGGTTGTCGCGGTTGGTGGCTGTGTTGGGTTGGGCTGGGGGGGATACTTCTAAGCCGCAGCCCACACCACAGTAAGGGCAGACGGTCTTGGTAGATTCGGGCATAGGAATTGTTTCGCGCAAAGGCGCAAAGGCGCAAAGCAGAACGACTATTGACTACTCTTCGTGAGCAAATCGGCGATATAAAAAATCTAGGGCGTAGTTACGGAGGTTGTAGTATTCAGGGTCTTCCATGATGCGGCGGCGGTTGCGGGGGCGGGAAAAGGGTATATCTAAGATTTCCCCGATTTGGGCGGCTGGGCCGTTGGTCATCATGACGACTTTATCAGCTAGGAAGAGGGCTTCGTCGATGTCATGGGTAATCATTAAGACGGTGACTTGATGATCACTCCAAATTTGCAGGAGTTCTTCTTGGAGTTCTTCTTTGGTGATTGCGTCTAATGCGCCGAAGGGTTCATCGAGAATTAAGACTTGGGGACGGATGGATAAAGCACGGGCGATCGCAACTCTTTGTTTCATTCCGCCGGAAATTTGGCTGGGTTTTTTGTCGGCGGCTTCCATGAGTCCTACCATTGCTAGATGTTCTCTGACAATGGCGCGTTTTTGGGCTTGGGGTTTGTTGGGGAAGACTGCATCTACTGCTAGGTAAACGTTATCGAAGACGGTTAGCCAGGGTAGTAAGCAGTAGTTTTGAAAGACCATCATCCGGTCGGGGCCTGGTTCGGTGATTGGTTGGTCTTGGAGAAGGACTACGCCATCTGTGGGGGTGTTGAAGCCGGAAATCATGTTTAGTAGGGTGGATTTCCCGCAGCCTGAATGACCGATTAAGCAGATAAATTCGCCTTCGCGGACTTTGAGGTCGATTCCATCTAGGACGGTGTAAGGGCCTTCTGGGGTGGGGTAGATTTTGCTGACACCTTCTACTACTAGGAAGTTGTCTGCTTTGGGGGTGGGGGGTGTTTGGGGTTGGGTGTTTTTATTGATTATTTGCATGGGTTTGTTAGATTTTATTTGCTCAGGCAGAGGCGCAGAGGCGCAGAGAGGATGAGAGAAACTAATTACTAAATGAAGATTTCTTCGATGCGGATTTGATGTTTGATTTCTAGGCTTTTGAGGTATTCTAGGGGTTCGGATGGGTTGAAGGTTTTACTGTCGAATAGGTGAATGGGGTTGTCTTCACCGATGTCTAGTAAGCCGAGGTCACGGGCGGCTGCGCCAAATATGTCTGCGCGACATACTCTTTCTATGACTTCTACCCAGTTTTTGGGGAATGGTGTAATACTCCAGCGTGCTAGTTGAGTGAGCATCCACAGGGTTTCTGTGCGGTTGGGGTAGTTGGTTTTATTGAGGTAAAACTGATTGTATGTGGTGAGTTCTTGGGGTGGTTTACCGTCGCCGCGATCGTAGGGGTCGATGAAACCAGGGCGAATATATGCAGGAGATATGTTTAAGTATTCGGGGCGGGAGAGTAATTCTAGGATTTCTGGACGGTTGCGGTTGTCGTCACAGTATTTGCAAGCTTCTAGTAGTGCTTTAGTTAAGTTTAAATGGGTTTCTGGGTGTTTTTGCGCCCATTCTTCTCGGACTCCTAAAACTTGCTTTGGCTGTCCTGACCAAATTTCTAAGGCGGTGGCTGCAACAAAACCTAAGTCTTGGTGTACGGCTTGATAATTCCAAGGTTCTCCCGCACAATAACCGTCAATATACCCGGCTTCGAGTTGGGTAAGCATTTGTGTCGGTGGGATGACGGTAAGACTGATATCTCTATCGGGATCTATCCCAGCCGCCGCTAACCAGTAACGCAAAATCAAGTTCTGCATTGATGCTGGATGTACTACGCCCAGGTTAATAATTTGGTCGGGAGAGGTGTTTATTACTGCTTTTAAGTCAGCGAGATTACGCACCCCTTGGTTATACAATCTTTTGCTGAAGGTAATGGCGTTGGCGTTGCGGGAGAGATTGAGGGCGTTCACTACGGTAATTGAAGGGTTTCTATCAGCACCTAGTGTCAGTGCTAGGGGCATTCCTGCTAGCATTTGGGCTGCATCTAATCTGCCTGTGACAAAACCTTTGGTGATTTCCTGCCAACTATTGGCTTTACTGAGGACAATATTTTCTAAGCCATACTTAGCAAAGAAGCCTTTCTCTTTGGCGACAATTAAAGGCGCAGCATCAGTTAAAGGCATAAAGCCAATTTCGATGACGGCTTTGGCTGTGCTGTTTTCTGATGTTACTAAACGCTGGCTTTGACGTTTCTTCGCTTGTTTTTGCTGATTGAGGAAGTAAATGATTTCATTCCGCAGATTGTAATAACTGGGATGTTTGACGACTTCCAAACGCTGACGGGGACGCGGAATGGGGACTTCTAAAATTTGCCCAATGTGAGCTTCTGGCCCGTTGGTGAGCATCACGACGCGATCGCTCAACAATAACGCTTCATCAACATCATGTGTCACCATCACACAGGTAACATTATGTTCATTGCAGATTTTCATCAACTGTTCCTGCAAACTCCCCCTAGTCAAAGCGTCTAAAGCTCCGAAAGGTTCATCTAACAGCAACAACTTGGGACGAGTAGCCAAAGCGCGCGCGATCGCCACCCGTTGTTTCATCCCCCCAGACAACTCACGAGGACGTTTATTGGCTGCATGGCGCAATCCCACCATATCAATATGTTCTTCAATAATTCCCCTGCGTTCACCCTTCGGCTTACCTTGATAAACCTCATCCACAGCCAGAGCAATATTTTCCCTCACCGTCAACCAAGGAAGCAACGAATAATTTTGAAACACCACCATCCTATCGGGACTAGGATCTCTCACCTCCCGCCCTTCCAAAGTCACACCGCCAATACTCGCCCGATCCAAACCCGCAATAATATTCAACAGCGTAGACTTACCACAACCCGAATGTCCAATTAAAGAAACAAACTCCCCTTGCTTAATCTTCAACTCAATATTTTTCAGAGCAATATATCTACCACCATTTGGTAAATCAAACACCCGATCAACATGATCAACCTCAACAAAAGTAGTCATCACTCATTCTTCCTCAGTCACAACCTCTACTAACTCTCCGCGTACCTCTGCGCTTACCTCCGCGCTCCTTTGCGTTAACTACTTCTGCTCCGCCACCACCTTACTAGCCACAAAACCCACCAATCTATCTAAAAACAAACCCACCAAACCCACATAAATCAGAGCCAAAATAATCTCACTCAAATTAGTTTCCGTAGTCGTGTTGTAAGCATCCCAAATAAAAGAACCAATCCCCACACCACCGACTAACATTTCCGCCGCCACAATCGCCAACCAAGACAACCCAATCCCAATTCTCAACCCCGTGAAGATATAAGGAACAGTCGCCGGAAACACAATTTTCAAGAAATACTTTGCACCTTTGAGTTTTAACACCCTAGCCACATTGATATAGTCTTGCGGAATTTGTTGCACACCAACAGTTGTATTGATAATAATCGGCCAAATTGAAGTAATGAAAATCACGAAAATTGCCGAAGGATTAGCCTGTTGAAATGCTGCTAAAGAAATTGGTAGCCATGCCAGAGGCGGTACAGTTCGTAACACTTGAAAAATCGGATCTACAGCATTGTAAACCAACTTATTTACACCGATTAAAATACCTAGAATAATCCCAGCGATCGCAGCTAACGAAAAACCTATCCCTACCCTGCCCAAACTACTAAGTATCTGCCAACCTAAACCCTTATCACTTGCACCATTATCAAAGAAGGGATTAATAATAAACGGATTCCAAGTTTCAGAAAAAGTTTCTATTGGCCCTGGTAATTCCAAATTAGGTGTTAAACAAAGTAATTCCCAAATTACTAGAAAAATTCCTAAAGCTACCAAAGGTGGTAAAAGTTTTTGACCAAGGAATTTATTAATATTTTTACGAGATTTTTTGCGGAAATTCCGACTTCCTAAAACAGCAGCCATATTCTCTCTTTTTTTCGTGATTTTTACAGGTGTTTGTATTTTAATGAGTACAGAAGCCAATTCTATAAAACAGAATTATCACTGTTTTCTCCTAAGTGTTTGTATCTCTGAGCGGTAACTCACTGCTCAGAGTTTTTTTATTACACTTTCTTAATTTTCAGGCTTTGTAAATATGCTTCTGGGTTTTCAGGGTCAAATTTTACGCCATCAAAAAAAGTTTCCACACCGCGAGATATGCTTGTAGGAATTTCAGCATCAGGGACACCAATTGCTATAGCTGCTTTTTTCCACAAGTCTTCTCTATTTACTTGCTCAACAAGTTCTTTAATCTTGGTTTCTTTTGGCAAATAACCCCAACGAATATTTTCAGTTAAAAACCAAATATCATGGCTCTTATATGGGTAAGAAGCATTATCTGCCCAGAACTTCATCCGATAAGCAAACTCTTTTTCAGTCCGCCCATCACCATAATCAATATTGCCTTTAGAACGTTCTACAATATCTGCGGCAGCAACATTAAAGTATTTGCGATCAGCGCAAATTTTACACATTTCTTCTTTGTTTTCTTGCTTTTCGCACCATTGTTGAGCTTCTAAAACTGCCATTAACATTGCTTGGGCAGCATTGGGATTTTGATCAACCCAATCTTTCCGCATCGCAAAGGCTTTTTCAGGATGATTATTCCATAATTCACCTGTAACTAAAGCCGAATAACCCAATTTTTGACTAACTAATTGGGCGTTCCAAGGTTCTCCAACACAGAAAGCATCAACTGTACCAACTTTCATGTTGGCTACCATTTGTGGTGGTGGCACAGGTTCTAAAACCACATCTTGATCTGGATTAATTCCACCAGCCGCTAGCCAATAGCGCATCCATAAATCGTGAGTTCCACCAGGAAAAGTCATACCAACTTTCAGGGCTTTTTTATCAGCTTTAGCTTTATCGGCTGCCTCTTTCAGTGACTTGCTTTGCAGATTGACTTGCAATTCTTTAAACTTATTAGCTACAGAAATACCCTGACCATTAGTATTTAACCGCGCCAAGATATACATTGGCACTTGCTCTTTAATGGTAATCAGGTAAGGCATAGGACTCAGGATATGTGCGCCATCAATACCACCACCGGCTGAACCAATTTTCAGGTTGTCGCGGGTAACAGGCCAAGATTTTTGTTTGATTACCTCTACATCAGTCATGCCGTATTTAGCAAAGAAACCTTTTTCTTTGGCGATAATTAAAGGTGCGGCATCAGTCAGGGCAATAAATCCGAGTTTAGCTTTAGTTGTCTCAACCTTGGGAGCATTAGCCACTGTGGAAACATTAGCAGCTGGATTTGCTGAAGGTGCTTGCTCACCAGTACTAGTTGAATTATTCGCAGCGCAAGCATGAGTGACAATAGAAGCCGCAGCCGCCGCACCTGTGGTGAAAATAAATTTTCTTCTGGAAAAGTTGCTCATTGTTCTTTGTGTATTGTTAATTCGTCGATTTGGGCATTGGGCATCGGGCATCGGGCATCGGGCATCGGGAATGGCGCAGGGTGTGGGAGGTGTGGGAGGTGTGGGATGGTGGAGAACAAATCTTTCCCCCCACACTCCCCCCTCCCTTGTCTCCCTTGTCTCCCTTGTCTCCCCTACACCCCTACACCCCTACACCCTTCGCTAAAACTTCTTCCCTGACTTTCGCGCCGAAGTTTTGAATGAGTAATTCTCTTAATACTGGCTGTAAGTCTTCGCAGGGTATGCCTTTTTGGACGCAGCTACCTAATTTGGCATCTTTACCAACTTTGCCACCCATATAAATATCAACGCCTTCTACAGCTTTGCCGTTTTTACGGGCTTTAGTTCCCATGAGTCCGATGTCTGCAACTTGGGGTTGTCCGCAGGAGTTGGGGCAACCTGTCCAATGAATACGGACTGGATGAGTGAATGTTAACTCTGATTCCAAGGCTTTAATGATTTTGAGGGCGCGGTTTTTGGTTTCGATGAGGGCGAAGTTGCAAAATTGTGCGCCGGTGCAGGAAACTAGCGATCGCATTAATAAACCAGGATCAATGGAAAATCTCTCCATTAAAGGATCGGCTAAAAATGTCCGCAGTTTTGAGTCGGGAATATTGGGAATAATCACGTTCTGTTCAACAGTCAGCCGCATTTCACCACTACCGTAAACTTCCGCTAACCTTGCTAGTTCAAACATATCCTCGGCGTACAATCTTCCTACAGGAATGTGTAAGCCAACATAGTTTAACCCTGGTTGCTTTTGTTTATAAACTCCAATGTGATCCCGCTTTTCCCAGTCGATTTCGTCTTTGGGTGCGGCTGGTAATAAGGATTTACCCAAACGCTTCTCCACCTCTAGACGAAACTTCTCTATCCCCCATTCATCAATTAGCCACATCAAGCGCGATTTCAAGCGATTGGCTCTGAGTCCGTTGTCTCGATAGACTTCTAAGACTGCTCGACAAACAGCCACTACTTCTTCTGGAGTTACCCAAGCGTTGAGAGGAATCGCCGCTTCACAACGTTTAGCAGAAAAGAAGCCACCAACTAGGATATTAAAGCCTAACACTGAGGATGCAGAGAAATGTTGCCCACTCCCTAGTACCCAGTCCCCAGTCCCTTCTTTGAATGCTGGCACGAAGGCTAAATCGTTGATTTCCGCGTGAACGGAATTGTCTCTACCACCGGCGATCGCTATATTAAATTTGCGTGGTAGGTTACTAAATTCGGGGTTTCCTTGCCCTTTGTTGGTGAACATATCTTGGATTTGTTGCACCAAATCACGAGTATCATACAATTCATTTGCATCTAGCCCCGCCACCGCATCACCTGTAATGTTGCGGATGTTGTCCATTCCTGATTGGATACTGGTTAAACCCACAGTGTCAAATCGATTGAAGATATCGGGTAAATCTTCAATTCTGATGCCCCGCAGTTGCATATTTTGTCTGGTGGTAATATCAGCGTTGCCGTCATCTCCGTAACGTTGCACTACCTCCGCTAATACCCGCATCTGATCACTGCTGACAATACCATTAGGCATCCGCATCCGCAGCATAAACTTACCAGGGGTGACGGGACGGAAAAATACACCCACCCACTTCAGACGATGATCTCTGTCGGTTTCGTCCATTGCTTCCCACCCCAAAGAAGCAATTTTTTCAATTTCCTCCTTGATTTTCAAACCATCTTTTTCAGCTTTAAATTTCTCGAACTTATTCAGACTGCTTTTGGTGATAGTTGCTGTATCTGTCATTATCTGACTCTCTTTGCAAACTGCTAATCATCAGAACCTCATCAGGCATTACCCCATACCAATTCACCCGTAAGTAACCCTACGAGATCGAAATAATGGCAAACGAATATATATTGATGCCTGATTACCTGTACTCAAGATTTTTCCGAAATTATTGAGTTGCTCTTTCAATGAACCGCCAGCCGCCTATTGTCATTGAACGCAACTTCATTTTTGAATAGGGAAGAATTTGTAATTTTTTACATGGTCAAAATTTGTCAAGTGATTGTCATGAATGTTTATGTAACATTTTTGATACTTCTCAGGTTATGCTGTGATTTACGATAAAATCGTATAAACAGCTACAGAATTTTAGTATTAATGCTTAAATTAAATCAATATGATGCGTTTTCTGCATAACACGGTGATTGGAGACTAATCAATTCAAAATTCAGAAATTTTGGAGCATGGGGCATAGGGCATTGGGCATTGGGCATTGGGGAATAAGATTTCTCCCCTGCTCCCTGCCCCCTGCTCCCCTGCCCCCTGCTCCCCGTTCCCTATTCCCTATTCCCTATTCCCTAATAACTATGAAACGTCGTGATTTTATTAATTGGGTAGGTTTGGGTTGGATAGCTAGCAGTTTGCCTGTAGCGATCGCAGCTTGTTCTACTACCACAACCACATCTGGAGATTGGCAAACTATCGGTACTATTGCGGAATTAGATAAAACTGGTCAATTACTGAATGAAAATTCACCTGTTGGCTCGGTTTTAATCGTCGGTACTTCTAAAACAGGGGATTTAATTGCTGTTAATCCTACTTGCTCCCATAAAGGATGCACAGTAGCATGGCAAGCGGCTAATAAAAAATTTGTTTGCCCTTGTCATGGTGCAGAATATGCAGTTGATGGTACAGTACAAAAAGCACCGGCTACAAAACCCCTCAAAACTTACGCCGCCAAGATTGAGGGTGATTCAGTTGTAGTTAAGGCTAGCTAGTAGAGGCAGAGGGGCAGGGAGCAGGGAGCAGGGGTAGACAAGGGAGACACGGGAGACAAGGTAGACACGGGAGACACGGGAGACAAGGAAGACAAGGAAGACAAGGAAGAATTTTCCTTAGTTCCCAATGCCCAATGCCCAATGCCCCATGCCCAATGCCCCATGCCCCATGCCCCATGCCCAATACCAATTGAAAAATTAAAGTAAGGTTTTGTGAATAACATCGGCCAACTTTTGGTGCAGGCGCAGACAGCGCATAATGCGGCAGATTTGTCATTGCTAATTCAAGATTTACAACAGTTGATGTTAGCTAATGACTCCAAAAATTCAGAAATAGCTAATGCAGAATATCTATTAGCATTAGCATTAAAAATTTTAGAGATGGGCGATTTTCAGCAACGTTGGGATATTGCCAAAGTGCTGAATCAATTAGGAAATATAGCAATTCCGTCATTAATTGCCATCTTAAAAGATGAAGATGCAGATGATGAATTACGCTGGTTTGCTGCTCGAATTTTAGGAGATTATCAACACCCGGATGTGATTCATCCTTTAGTAGAATTATTGCAAACTACTGAGGATGAAGAACTGCAAGCGATCGCCGCTACAGCATTAGGACACATGGGTAATGTGGCGATTCCTGCGCTTACTTCTATGCTCAAGTCAGATGATACTAGACTTTTAGCAGTGCGATCGCTCTCCTACATTCGCACTCAAGAAACTATCACACCATTATTGAGTGTAGTACAAGATGACCAAGCAGCAGTACGCGCAGCTGCCTTAGAAGCTCTCAGCAGTTTTCATGATCAACGTGTACCACCTATACTATTGAAGGCTTTAGATGATCAAGCCGCTACCGTCAGACGTATCGCTGTCCAAAGTTTAGGTTATCGTGCTGATTTATCTACAGAATTAGATTTGGTAGGAAAATTACAACCGCGATTGTATGACTTTCAGATTGAAGTCTGTTGCGCTGCCGCCGTTGCTTTGGCGCGGATAGGTGGTGATGTAGCTACTGGGCATCTATTTACAGTTTTAATTTCACCCCATACACCCATTACCTTACAACTTGAAATCATCCGTGCCTTGATTTGGGTAGAAACATTATTAGGTGTGGAATGTTTACAAAAAGCAGTAAACGAGTTAAATTCTGTAACTCTTTGGCAAGAAATTATTACGGTTTTAGGTAGAGTTCAGAAGCCCGAATTAATTACAGTAGCCACAAAAATTTTGTCGGATATGGTGCAATTAGAGCATCCGGCAACTAAAATCACCAGTGTGAAAACTGCGATCGCTTTATCTTTAGGTCAGTTAGGTTGTACAGAAGCTACACCAATATTAAATGATATGTTGACAGATCAAGATGAATTTGTCAGACTTCATGCGATCGCTGCACTGACAAAGTTAGAAAGAAATTGCCGCAAAAATTCACTGTAAATAGAAACAAACCATAAAAGCTGTATCAAAATCTACCAAATTAAAAATAAAAATCCGTTAACTTAAATAGAAGCCATAAATGTAAATCAGGCTACATAACTCATGCGACTAGAACAGTTGCAAGCCTTTCTAGCGATCGCCCAAACTGGTAGCTTCCAAAAAGCAGCCAAAAAATGTGGTGTGACTCAATCGACAATTAGCCGCCAGATTCAGTCTTTAGAGGCTGATTTGGGTGTGGAATTGTTTCACCGGACAAATCAAGCCAAATTAACGCTAGGTGGTGAACGCTTACTACCTCGCGCGCGCAAAATTTGCCAAGAGTGGGAAACAGCAACCCAAGAGTTAACAGATTTAATGGCAGGAAAGCAGCCAGAATTGTGTATTGCAGCAATTCATTCTGTTTGTGGTTCTTACCTACCGCCGATATTACAGAAATTTTGTCGTGATTATCCTGATGTGCAGTTGCGGGTGACATCTTTAGGTAGCGATCGCGCCTTAAAAGTCCTCAAAGATGGTTTAGTAGATTTAGCGATCGTCATGAATAATCGCTTTCTCACCACTGGGCGAGAAATGGTAGTAGAAGTCTTGTATGATGAACCGATAGAACTTTTAACCGCCGCTAATCATCCCCTAGCCCAGTATGAATTTGTACCGTGGTCAGAAGTAGTACGTTATCCCCAAGTAGTATTTAAAGACGGTTATGGGATGCAGCGTTTGATTCAAGAAAAATTTGAACGCCTAGAAGCAATCCTCCAAGCTGCCTTAGAAGTTAACACCCTAGATGCGTTTCGGGGTGTAGTGCGTCAAGGTGAATTAATCGCGTTGTTACCTACTTCTGCATTACTCGAAGCACGCCTTGATCCTACCCTCGCTGTTCGTCCTTTAACTAACACAGGCTCATTATCTGATACTTCTACCCTCAGCCGCCGGGTAGTGATGGTGACAACACAAGACCGTCTGCAAATTCCCCCCATTCAACATTTTTGGCAACTTGTGCGGGATAATATCCGCCCACAATTTGAGCAACAGCAAGAAGCTTCTTAAGTCGAACATGATAAGTAAGTAGAATGAGGTGAATAATTAGAGGTTTGTAGTGAGAACTTTAGTTCTCAAATAAGGACTAAAGTCCTTACTACAAACTCAATCTTAGTATTTTTACATTACTTAACACAGTTTGCTTTTTTTAACTCGTTCTAGTTAATTCAAGGTTTGTAATCAGAACTAGATATATAGGAATCTGAATTGATTATTGAACGGCAGGGCGCAGGGAGCAGGGGAAGAATGATCTGTAGCCGGGATTTACAGAAATGGTATAACACACCCTACACATATTACACATACTTAGATTTTTTCAGAAATCAAATACTAGTCCTATATTTGATTTATTTAACAAAGAAAGACCAGAAAATAGTCAAGTCCAAAGCAGGGAGATCAAAAAGTGCTAAAAAAAAACAGCCAACCACTTTTTAAACGTCTTCTGATAGCGTCACACACCAACCATAAATTTTGATCCTTGCGTAAGTCCTGATATAAGGTTAATCTGTTTAATCCATAATTATTTATGATTTATAGATATTTCACAAGCCACTATTTATAATTAATCAGCTTTTATTTAGAATATATTTTTTCTTTCCCTTGGTAAAATAACTGTATCTAAACTGGTATTTTTCAGCAAGGGCGATTTATAGCACTTTGCATTATCTCGTAAATTCTTTTTAGAAATAAAAATCAGATTTTTTGTAGTTTGGATAGTTATCACTATCAGCTATAGGTGAAATTAGTCTTGATTTAGCAGACTTTAGAGTGTAGAAAGGCTAACAAAATTGTGTTTTATCTCATGATTCTATTGATTATGAAAATACCCATTTAGTTTTCAATGATTTTTACGAGCATATTCATGATGTTAGGATACCCGGATTACGCCATAAACTAACGTTATCTCCGCATTTGAATTTTCCGCAAGCACTAGTACAACATTCATCACCGTATTTACCTCAGAGGTAGAAAAATTTTGTCCATAACTTGTTTGTCAGCAGGCAAATTGGGGAATGCTTAAGAATAGTAAATCATAACCCTGCAAAAGTGGTTATATAAATTACAGTATCGAGCAATTATTAAGGTAGCGATGGCAATGGTAGAGCCGGATAAAAAATTATTTGTTCTTAAAGATGGTTGGAGTTCTCAAGATACACGAGAACAGCAACGTCTCAAAGCATTGTCAGAATTAGGTTTGCGACATCCAGAAACAATCCCAGTTTTTGAAGAAGCTACTCAAACGGCTGCCCATTTTTTGGAAGCACCAATTTCTGTTTTAGGATTTATAGATCAAGAACTCCATTGGTTCAAATCAGCTGTGGGTTTATCTAGGCTGGGCTTAATGAACAATTTGGCACAAAGTCGCCAGTTGTTACGGGGTGAGTCATTTTGTACTCAAGTGATAGAAAGTTTTCAAGCTCTTGTAATTAACGATACCCATAAACTGACAGATAACTTCATAGTGGGGAGCAAGTTAGTACAAGATTATGGCATCCGTGCTTACTTAGGCGCGCCACTAGTTGATGCTACAGGTAACTACTTGGGTGCTTTGGCAGTCATGGATCTAGTCCCCCGTAATTTTACGAATCGAGATGTTGAGTTTTTACAAATCATAGCTCGTTGGAGCATGAGCGAATTTGAACGGAATCGACTCGTGCGGTTAGGACAAGCAGAAAAGGTAGGTTTGAAGAACTCGACTTCTTTGTTACTCAATGAAGAACTGAACACAGTCACAAAAGTCACTGCACCAAGTTTAGATAAAGAAACTGACGAAACAAAGCAAATCAAACTGGAACTGTTAGCACAACTAACTCAGGAACTACGCACGCCCCTGACATCTGTATTAGGCATGGCTAGTGTTTTAGGAAGGGAAATTTACGGGCCTTTAACCACTAAACAAAGAGAATATGTAGATATCATCCAACATAGTGGTCGGTACTTACTTTCTTTGGTGAATGAAATTACTGAACTAGGCGCAATGGATGAGAATGCTACTAGCATTAATGTAGTGCCTGTAGATGTCGAAATGTTGTGTCAGCAGGCGATTAATACTTTGGAAGAAGCAGCTAATCGTCGTGAGCAAGATATTCGCCTCTCAATTGAGCCAGGACGCGGCCGGATTTGGCCTTTAGACAAAGATAAAGTCAGACAGATACTATATCACTTGATATTTAGTGTAATTCAACTTTCTGCCACTGGTAGTATTATTCGGATTCACGTTGCTTATAAAGAGAATACCCTCAATATTACTGTGTGGGCTTCCCATCCCTGGTTAGGAGATGGTATCACAGAGGTTGACCCTTACTTCCGCCTCAATTCCTTGACTTTGATGGAGTTAGCTGGCGAAGCCGCACCTTACAGTATTCATCTCGATAGTTATGAAGAAACTGGGAGCTTGCCGATTACACTAGAAAAGTTACAAAATCTAGATAGCGATCGCGCCAATATCTCTGATTTAGATCCAGAAGCCGATTTAACTCCAGGACAAAGTAATTTATCACGGGAAAGTTTAGGTTTGTTACTTAGCTGTCAACTAGCAGAATTACACGGTGGACAAATTACCATTCAAGGTTCAGCACAATCAGGGCATCGTTATGTACTGAGTTTGCCATTACAATTAACTAACTCCCCAGAAACTAGCGATATTTCTTAACCTGTGTCCGCCTATAGAGAACTGCTATGGTAGCGATTTATTAACAGCAAAAGGTTCAATTACCAATTTGCAATCTGCATTATTACTTTATAATGAGCCGCATTATGATCAAGTCCAAGTGCTAAAAGGGCTTGCTAATTGATCACAGTGGGTTTTATGAACTTAGTCTGGCAACAGTTTACTTTATCGTATTTACCGCTCAAACAATATCTTTCTAGTAGTTATTTACATCGGATGCTAGTAGGATTATTGTTTCCTTGGCGGCAAACTAGTGTTTTACTCCAGTGGGGAGATGTGCTTGCTGCTGCTTTACTGAGTTTGGTATATGCACTAGCTCCTTTTGTCTCTAGTACCCTGATTGGAGTATTGCTTTTAGCTTGTGTAGGATTTTGGCTATTATTGACTTTAAGCGATGAGCCTACATCAGTAAGAACTTTTTTTGCTACGCCTATACATCTGCTAGTGTTGGCTTACTGGGGAATTGCTGTCGTCGCTACAGCATTGTCACCAGTAAAACGAGCGGCGTTGAATGATTTAATCACATTAACCCTGTATTTATTGCTATTTGCTTTGTGTGCTAGGGTATTGCGATCGCCTCGTTTGCGGTCTTGGATAATTACCATCTACTTACACGTATCATTAATTGTTAGTGTATACGGTTTAAGACAGTGGCGGTTTGGAGCAGTACAATTAGCAACTTGGGTTGACCCAGAATCGCCTTTATCTAAAACCACTAGGGTTTATAGTTATTTGGGTAATCCCAACTTGTTAGCTGGTTATCTTGTACCGGCTGTAGTGTTTAGCCTAGTAGCAATTTTTGCTTGGCAAGGTTGGCTGAGAAAAGCTCTAGCATTAACAATGCTGATTGTCAATGCTAGTTGCCTAATTTTAACGTTTAGCCGTGGGGGTTGGATTGGGCTAGTGGTGGCCATGTTGAGCGCGATCGCCTTGCTAGTTTATTGGTGCAGTATACAAATGCCACCTTTTTGGCGCACTTGGTCACTACCCATACTCTTAGGAGGAGTGATTGGGTTATTGCTGCTAGCAGTGGTATTTGTTGAGCCAGTGCGCTTCCGGGTGTTGAGTATCTTTGCCGATCGCCAAGACAGCAGTAATAATTTTCGCCGCAATGTTTGGGATGCCGTATTTGAAATGATCCGCGATCGGCCGATTATCGGCATTGGCCCCGGCCATAACTCTTTCAATAAAATTTATCCTCTTTACCAACGTCCTCGTTATAGTGCCTTGAGTGCGTATTCTATTTTCCTAGAGGTCGCTGTGGAAATGGGTTTTGTGGGTCTTGCTTGTTTTCTCTGGTTAATAATCGTCACTTTTAATACTGCGTTTCTACAATTACGCAGATTAAGAGA
The DNA here is from genome assembly GCF_058172895.1 of Aliinostoc maniaoense. Classification (NCBI taxonomy): domain Bacteria; kingdom Bacillati; phylum Cyanobacteriota; class Cyanophyceae; order Nostocales; family Nodulariaceae; genus Aliinostoc; species Aliinostoc maniaoense. Next base: position 3,500,145 of record NZ_CP187952.1, read on the forward strand.
TGCTGGTAATCTCCAAGGAATGTGGTTAATTGCAGCATTGGCAACTTTGTTAGGGATGCTGGCTCATGGTACAGTAGACACCATTTGGTTTCGTCCTGAAGTTAATACTCTCTGGTGGTTAATGGTTGCCTTAATTGCCAGTTACTGGACACCTTCAACCCAAGATCAAACTCAAGTAGATACCTCACCACAACCACAGCCAACAGTGAATTAAAGCAATTCGCAATTCCCTTCGTCGAACTCCTAAGAAATAAGGCAGGGGGCAGGGGGCAGGGGGCAGGGGGCAGAGGGAAAGAGGATTTTACTTGTTTCTTTCGCCCTTTCCGTAGCGTGCGCCTCCGTTAGACACTCACGTTTTGTTAAATTTTTTCAAAAACAATAGGCACGGTATTATCAAGACTAGTTTTCCTACCGTGCCTTTAATTTTTCAAAAATGCTGAATCTCCTCAGTCCCGATAACTAGTAGCCCCAGGAGCATTGGGATCACGATAACGGGTTGGTTCGTCATGTTGTCTTCTACCAGCTAAACCAGCTAAACCTAATAGACCAATTAAACCCAACCAACCCCAATCAAAATCATTACGCTCATAGTATGTGGTTCTAGGGACATTATCAACGCGAGGCACGGTATTGACTTGAGCTTGTGCCGGCAGACTTAAAGGTAAAATGGCCGCACTTAAAGTCAAAAAGCCAGCCCCAACAACTGCGGTGAAGTCACGTTTCATGGTAGCAGTTCCTCATTGCTTCCAAAGTTACCCACCACTGTAACGACTCCCGAATCGAACAGAATCAATCTGCGGCTATAAACTAGGTGTTTGTAGCACTCACGCTGAAGAGGTATAGATGAGGGGCATGGGGCATATCAATTCAAAATTCAAAATTCAAAATTAAAGAATTTTGGGCATTGGGCATTGGGCATTGGCGTAAAAATTTCTCCCTAGTCTCCCTAGTCTCCCTAGTCCCCCTAGTCTCCTAGGGCTAATTCATTGTAATGAGAGAAAAAAGCTGCTCTAGGTCATGACAAAACAATCTCAGTGCTTTTGTCAAAGAACGATAACCCTGAAGTCGGAGGAGATTCATCACAAAAGTCCGAATAACTGACCAGTTAGTAGCAGCATTGTAAGCGCGAAAGGGAGCAGTATCTTCGCCGAAAACAACATCTTTGACCCAGTGCAATCCGTTTTCAATATCTCGATGTCCACGAATCGCATCAGCAAAGTTGATGGCAGATGTCTTGAGACTACTGAGGTAGTAACTGATGGTTTCAAAGGACTGCCCATCTCGAATACCTTGACGAGCAACCACAATCAAACTTTGCGCCTGTTGCCAACTAGAGTCTATACCATCTACCAGTTCATAAACTTTGACAGTACGTTGAACGCTACGTCCGTGTGTCCGTTCTCGTTGAATGTCCACTGTAGTTGGCAGCAGTTTTTGTGAGATGGTTTGTGCATAATTCAAGAGTTTGGGTTGGTTTCCTTTAATCCCCACTAAGTAATCATTGCCACTATTAACAATTAACTGCACAGTTTTTTTTGGCAATGTAAAGCATCAAAGGTCAAGACTACACCTGTGAGGTTTAAAGTCTCTAGTAGTTGTTGTACCACTTTGATTTCACTTTGCTCATTGTTTTCAAATTGCTTGAGGGCAATGACTACTCCTTGTTGATGACTGTATACAGAGACGATATTCACAAAATTTTGATAGGACTGATTTTTTCCACTCACCGTGCTTTTGATACTTTTGCCATCTATTGCTAACCACTCTCCTGGCTGAATTTCCACATTCAATTGTGTCCATCTCACAAAGCATTGCGTGAGTTCTTCAAAGTCTAATTGCTCAAACAGTCGCCGAAATGTCGAATCACTCGGTAAACGCTTGTATGCCACTCCTAAATGTTCACATAATCCTTGATAGTGCCGCACACAAAAGTCTTCCAGTGCCGCATAACCATAGCATTGGCTTAATGTTCCTAAGATGACTAATAACAACATCACCCATAGTGGATAACGTTTTCCACGCGCTGCTCGGTAGTCTTCTATCTCTTGCAATGCTGCTATCAAACTACTACTCATCTCACTCCACAACACACTTGAGGTAGGTATGATTTCTAGTTTAATTTTTCTCTCATTACAATAAATTAGCCCTACCCTAGTCTCCCCTGTCTCCCCTGTCTCCCCTGTCTCCCCTGTCTCCCCTGTCTCCCCTGTCTCCCCTGTCTCCCTTGTCTCCCCCTCCCCCCTGTTCCCTGTTCCCTGTTCCCTGTTCCCTAATGACTAATAATTTTTCATTGCCCTTTGTATATCGCGCTGATCTTGGCGGCGTTTGAGGTCTTCTCGCTTATCGTGGAGCTTTTTCCCTTTACCGAGGGCAATACTAATTTTCACCCAGCCCCGCTTGAGGTACATCTTCAAGGGTACTAATGTCAGACCTTGTTGTTCTACTTTACCGATGAGCTTGCGAATTTCTTGGCGATGTAGTAACAGCTTACGGGTACGGCGCGGTTCGTGATTAAAATACTGTCCACTAGCGTTGTAAGGAGAAATATGCACATTAATTAGCCAAACTTCGCCATCACGTATCAAAGCATAACCATCTTGGAGGTTAACTTTACCTGCACGAATTGACTTCACCTCTGTTCCCGTCAACTGAATCCCAGCTTCATAGGTTTCTAGGATTTCATACAAATACCGGGCTTGTCGATTATCACTGATAACTTTGTAACTTTCGCTCTTATCACTCATTGAAAATTGTTCTACCGTTGATTAATTTATATTAGGGTGACTAATAACTGGTTATTTTGCTATTCTGTGAAGAATTGCAACATTTGCTATGGTTTTATATGCTTGGCTGTTGTAACTACGTTTAAATTTGTTAACCTTTTTATGGATTTAAGATTTTCTTTATAAATCACCCCTAAGACAGTCATTAGCTGTTAATCCTGTCATAGTATGAAACATAAGAACACTATTGTAACGCGTGTTCTTATATAGAGCTTATAGAAGGAAATTTCTGAGTAAAAATGCTAGGGGTGTACTTTCCATGCCCTTGACGATTCTTGTCGTGGATGACGATTTGGGCACTCGTCTATCTATTAGTGATTATCTTGAACTGTCAGGCTATTCGGTAATTACGGCCAATGACGGTCAGGAAGCTTTGGCAATGGTAGAAGAATATCAACCAGATTTAATTGTTACGGATATTGTCATGCCACGGATGAATGGCTATGAATTGGTACGTCGGGTACGCCAAAAACCAAATTTCCGTTTGTTACCTGTAATTTTATTAACAGCCCGTACCAAGACCCAAGAGAGAATCCTTGGCTATCAGTCTGGGTGTGATTTATACTTACCTAAGCCTTTTGAGCTAGAAGAGTTAGCAGCAGCTATTCACAATCTGTTGGAGCGATCGCAAATTATTCAATCTGAGTACCGCTTACCTCGAAAAGATACTTCAGCTAGTCCTTCTTTCACTAAAGTCATCGAAACCCATAACTCGATTTTGAGTGATTTGGAAGGATCGGGCTTAGTCTCGTCTTTGACTATCAGAGAACAGGAAGTCTTAGAACTTTTGACACATGGTCTTTCTAATGCGGAAATGGGGTCGCAACTACACTTAAGTCCCAGAACAGTAGAAAAATATGTCAGTAGCTTATTAAGGAAAACCGACACCAGCAATCGGGCTGAACTGGTGCGTTTTGCGATTAAGCATGGACTTGTGGAATAGGGACTGGGGGCTGGGGGCTGGGGGCAGGGGGGCAGGGGGCAGGGGGAGACAAGGGAGATAAGGGAGACAAAGGAGAAATTTTATTCAATCCCCAATGCCCAATGCCCAATGCCCAATTCCCAATTCCCAATTCCCAATGCCCCATGCCCAATTCCCATTAATTAACTTGCTCACTGGTAATATGTTGTAAGAGTCCTTCACAAGCATCAAGGAGTAAGTCAATTACCTGATTAAAGCCTTCTGTTCCACCATAGTAGGGGTCTGGAACTTCTTTGAAGGTGTGGCGAGAACAAAATTCACACATCAAAAGCACTTTATGATGATATTGTCCAGAGGGATCAAGGGCAATTATGTTGTCATAATTGTCTCTATCCATAGCTAAAATCAGATCAAATTCCTGAAAGTCGGATTTTTGCAGCTGTCTAGCTCTACCTTTGAGCTTAATTCCTAATTTATTTAGGGCTGCGACACTCATGCGGCGATCTGGTGGGCTGCCGATGTGGTAGCTAGATGTACCAGCTGAATCACAAAGAATGCGATCGCTTAAGTTGGCTTCGTCTATCAGATAATTCATAATGTTCTCTGCCGATGGTGAACGGCAAATGTTCCCCAGACAGACAAACAAGAGTTTGTAATTCATAATTCGTAATGGGCTGCGCCCCGCTACGCTAACGTAATTCGTAATTCGTAATTCGTATATATAAATTTTGTACAGACACGATTAATCGCGTCTGTACTCATAATTATTGATTAAAATCCAGGTAATTCTAGTCCACTGGTCAATTCTTCCATGCGTTCGCGCATGGTTGCTGTGGACTTTTCATAGGCATTTTTCATGGCTACTGTCACCAAGTCAGAAAGCATTTCTGCGCCTTGATTTAAAGCATCGGGAGAAATTTCTACCCGCTTGGGTTCTTGGTTGCCACTGACAATTACCTTCACTAGTCCACCACCAGCCTCTCCCAGAATTTCCATTTGCTCTAGTTCTTCTTGGAGTTTTTTTGCACCTTCTTGAACTTGTTGTGCTTTTTTAAACGCTTCGGCTAGTTCTTTCATTTTGCCTAAGCCAAAGCCAAATCCTTGTCCTTTTCCTGTCATAACTAAATTATCCGCGTGTGCTTTGAATAACAAATCAAATTCAATTATAGAGTCGGCTGGGAATTTGCCTATTAATTAATGGGAATTGGGCATGGGGCATGGGGCATGGGGCAGACAAATTCAAAATTCAAAATTCAAAATGCAAGATTTATTCTCTCCCTTGTCTCCCCGAAGTTCTGAGCGGAGGAAACCTCCGCTCAGACTTCTCTCCTTGTCTCCCTTGTCTCCCTTGTCTCCCCCTGCCCCCTGCCTAGGCTGTTGACTTTGTTAAAATTTGGGCGGTTTTTAGTAATTTTGTACGCGATGTTTAATTTGTGCCTCAAAGCCTTCTCAAAACACAGTTTCAGCCATCGTAACTACGCACATTTTTTGCATGGACAAAATCCCAAAAAAGGTACAGAGTCAACAGCCTACCCCCTGCCCCCTGCCCCCTGCTCCCCTGCCTCCTACACCCTCCTTAACCAATAGCTTGAAATTCACCCATCATTTTGACTTCTGGTTCTAACCAGATTGACCAGTTATCTTGGACTTGATGCTGAATATGACGAATCAGGTTGAAGATATCGTTGGCTTTTGCTCCACCGCGATTGACGATAAAATTAGCGTGGAGATGGGCTACTTGTGCGCCACCAATTTGATAGCCTTTTAAACCTGTGTGTTCGATTAACCAGCCAGCCGAGTAAGGCTTGGGATTGCGGAATACGCTACCACAGCTAGGGAAATTGTAGGGTTGGGTACTTAAACGATGCTGTTTGTGTTGTTTGGTGATGGCTATGACTTGGGCGGGATCTGCTCCTGGTTGGAGTTGCAAGGTGGCTTGAGTGACTATGCGATCGCTACCTTGTAATAATGAGGTGCGGTAGGTGTAACCTAATTGATCTGGTGTGAAAGTTTCTATTGTGCCATCTGGTGATAGAACTTCAGCACTCACTAACATATCTGCGATGCAGCTATTATGTGCGCCAGCGTTCATGACTACTGCACCTCCCACTGTTCCGGGGATGCCAACAGCCCACTCTAAACCTTGCCAGCCTAGTTGTGCTGCTGCCCATGCCAAACTGGGAATTGATTCTCCTGCTGCTACAATTAATTGACCTGTGGCGGGGTCAAAGTGACTGTAGCGGAGATGGCGGGTGGCAATTACTAAACCTGGTAGTCCGCGATCGCTCACTAACAGATTAGACCCTGCCCCTAGGGTTGTTACACTTAAATTATGTTCTTTTGCATACTTGAGGCTGGCTTGAAATGCCTCTAGATTTCGGGGCGCAACATACCATTCAGCTGCTCCCCCAACTCGATAGGAAGTATATGCAGATAACAAAGCTTGGGACTTAATCTCGCAATTTGTCCCTGGTAAGTAAATGGTTTTACCTTTACCTAAATTATGGTTTTCCTGTTTTTGTACTTGAGAAGTAGGAACTGTGCAGGCGTTTCCAGCTGCCTGGGAAATTTTCATCTTTACATCAATAAATTGTGAAATTTTTACATTTATGTGCTGTAGGAATACAGCCGTAGAGGGAATTGTTAAAACTGTTACTCGCTAGCCACTTTTATGATGTAGCTGTAGCGGGTTCGCAAAGTGTGGTGATGATTTCAGGAATCGCTTGATTTAAATTACCTGCACCCAAAAACAGTGCTAAGTCTCCAGTCCGTAGATTTTGCAGTAAGAATTGACTTACAGCAGGTAAAGTTGGTTGATACACTACCTGGGGATGTTCTTTAGCAACAGCCTCTGCTAACTGTTCACCACTGATTTGACCTAAATTTGGTTCGCCTGCACTGTAAATATCAGTTAGTACCACCAAATCGGCATGGGCGAAGGAATCAGCAAATTCTGCTAAAAAGGTTAATGTGCGACTGTAGCGATGGGGCTGGAATATCGCTACGACTCTTTGTCCTGGTCTAGCTTGTAGTCTGGCGGCAGCTAGGGTGGCGCGAATTTCACTAGGATGATGAGCGTAGTCATCAATAAAGGTAATTCCATCAACTTCACCGCGAAACTCAAAGCGTCGTCTAGCACCTTCAAAGGTGGCAATTCCTTTAGCGATCGCTCCAAATTCTAAACCTAAAGCACGCCCTACAGCTACACTTGCTAGGGCATTACTGAGGTTATGACGACCTAATAAGCGTAAATTCAGGACTCCCAAGGCTTTACCTTTTTCCCAGACTAAAGCCGCCGTTCCATTGGCATGATAATCAATATTAGTAACGGTGTAGTCAGCGTTGGTTTCTGGATTTAAACTGTATGTAATTGTGGATTTGAGGCGATCGCTAGTAGCGTTGGCTAGCAACTCCCGTACTGTAGCGCAATCAATGCTACCCACTAGAGTTGTACAACCCTGGGCAAATTTTTGGAAGGTATCAACTACTTCTTCTAAGGTGTCGTAGTGGTCAGGATGATCTAATTCAATATTAGTAATAACACCAATCTCAGGAGCGTGTTTCACCAGCGAACCGTCAGATTCGTCTGCTTCGGCTACTAAATAACGACTTTGACCCAATCGAGCATTGCCTTCCCAAGCATTCACTTCCCCACCTACAATAATTGTAGGGTCTAAACCAGCAGCCAATAGCATATAGCCAATCATGCTACTGGTTGTTGTTTTACCATGAGTTCCTGCTACGGCTATACTATGATATTCGGCAATCAAAGCTGCTAGTAAATCTGAACGATGCCAAATTGGACAACCCAATTCCTGAGCTGCTTTATACTCTAAATTGTTGGCATTAATTGCTGTTGAACAAATAACTTGAGGTAAGTTTGAGTTAATAACAGGAACTTGTTTTTGTGAATTTAATTCTATTTCATTAACTCCCACCTGAGGGTGAAAGAATGCGAGGTTACTAGCCTCTTGTCTACTAAAAATATGTGTCCCAATAGATTCCAACTTACGTGTAATATGATTGGGTCGGAGATCAGAACCTGATACTGGCAATTGACGTTTAGCCAACACGTATGCCAAGGCAGACATACCTATACCACCGATACCAATAAAATGAAAAGGTCTACCGCCAAAATCTACAGCATTATTCATTGATTGCTCCTCTTAAACACCACACCACACCATAATCACAAATGACACGCGTATCATAACAGGATTTTGATTTCTACCGTAACTCCTCCTATATCTTTTTCATTTTTGATGTTCTCTGGAATTTTTGTTGTATGTTTTTTTGGTTGACAATGATTTTACATTGATTGGAGGTTTTTGCTATTTCCCAACTGTTTTTAAGATTATTCAGTGAATTTTCGTCACATCGGGAAAGAAATTCTTGTAACTTGAAATACATATTTTTTGATTCCTTACTGGTGTTATCTAGATAAAGTACATTCGTAGCGAAAATACTTTGAAGATTTCATCAAGCCAAAGCATGAATTGATTAAGATATTCCTTTAGGGATAAAAATGATTCTCAATTGCATAGAGCCAAGGCATAACACAGATGCAGCACCTAGCAATCTTTGGTGGCACATTTGATCCCGTTCATTGGGGACACCTGCTGATAGCTGAAACAGCTTGGCATCAAGTACCCATAGAAAAGGTGATTTGGGTGCCGTCCCGAAATCCTCCTCACAAAAAAGCTGGTTTATTTGAGCATCGGGTGGCAATGCTACAATTAGCTACAAGAGAAATATCAGCGTTTACGGTCTCAGAGATTGAGGCAAAACGCTCTGAAGTTTCTTATGCGATCAACACCTTAATCGACTTGTCTGGTTGTTATCCCAATACTCACTGGTACTGGATTGTAGGTTTAGATACCTTCCAAACTTTACCTCGTTGGTATCGTAGACACGAACTAGCAAAAATGTGTGATTGGTTAATCGCACCCAGATCGCTAGGTGGTGAGAATATAGCTCAAAGTGAATCAATCTGCAAGCAGGTAGAGAAACAACTGGAAAAGCAGTTAGTCACTATTCGCTGGCAACTATTGCATACACCATTAATGAGAGTTTCGTCAAGTTTAATTCGTGAGCGATGTCGAGAAGGTCAATTAATTACTCATTTAGTGCCACAAGAGGTCAGATCCTACATTACTGCTCACAACCTCTACTCAGATGAATCTGAATAAAATATGTTTTTTTTTATGGATCTAACACTTTAAGGTTATAAATACTCCCCCCCTTTGCGATATGATTGGGGTCAAAGATATCAACTTATAGGCATAAATACAGAGGGCAAGACACTGTGATTAGAGTCGCAATAAACGGTTTCGGGCGTATCGGGCGTAACTTTGCACGTTGCTGGCTAGGTCGGGAAAATAGCAATATCGATTTAGTAGCTGTTAATGACACATCAGATCCTAGAACTAATGCTCACCTCCTGAAGTATGATTCCATGCTTGGGAAGTTAAAGGATGTTGACATTACTGCCGATGACAACTCTATCATCGTTAACGGTAAGACCATTAAGTGCGTATCTGATCGCAACCCAGAAAACTTGCCCTGGAAAGAATGGGAAATTGACCTCATTATCGAAGCAACAGGCGTATTTACCAGCAAAGAAGGGGCTTTAAAGCACGTTAATGCTGGTGCTAAGAAGGTTCTGATCACTGCCCCCGGTAAAAACGAGGACGGTACATTCGTAATTGGTGTGAATCATCATGATTATGACCACAACATACACCATGTTATTAGTAACGCCAGTTGTACAACCAACTGTTTAGCTCCCATTGCTAAGGTGTTGAATGATAAATTCGGGATTATCAAAGGTACAATGACCACCACCCACAGCTACACAGGTGATCAGCGTTTATTAGATGCTTCCCACCGTGATGTACGCCGGGCTAGAGCCGCAGCTATCAATATTGTTCCCACCTCTACAGGTGCGGCAAAGGCTGTAGCATTGGTAATTCCAGAGCTTAAAGGTAAGCTAAATGGTGTTGCTTTACGCGTACCTACCCCGAACGTCTCAATGGTAGATTTCGTAGTTCAGGTTGAGAAGCGTACTATTACTGAAGAAGTCAACCAAGCCCTCAAGGATGCGTCTGAAGGTCAACTCAAGGGCATTCTAGACTACAGTGAATTACCTTTGGTATCTTCCGATTATCAAGGTACTGATGCTTCCTCTATCGTTGATGCTAACCTAACTCTGGTTATGGGCAACGACTTAGTAAAAGTTATGGCTTGGTATGACAACGAGTGGGGTTACAGCCAACGCGTTCTAGATTTAGCAGAACTAGTAGCCGAGAAGTGGGTTTAATCAATTCAAAATTCAAAATTCAAAATGAAGAAGACCTAATTTTGCAAGGTTTGATAAATTTGGATTTGTAATGTGGATTTTGAAATGTTGACTATTGACTAAAATGTTGAAATCCCTGACTGAGAGACAGAACTTGGTCAGGGATTTTCCCTTGTTGAGTGTGTAATATAACTTGGGGATGAGATGTAATCGTCCCGATAATAGCTGCGTTTTGGTTTAACTGCTGTATTAAAGTGTTTGCTGCTGCTGGTGGTAAACACAGCACTAATTCAAAATCTTCACCGCCGTATAAACCATATTCTAGGGCTTGGTGTGGAGTTAACCAATGAGTAAAAGCTGTGGGTAGAGGAATTTGCTCGCTTTCTAAAATAGCACCAACTCCACTGGCGCGACAGATTTGTAATACTGCGTCTGCTAAACCATCACTGCTATCCATACCGGCAAGAGGAAGTGGGGAGTTTGATGCTAAACTTTGCCAGAGGATGGGTAATACATCTAATCGTGGCTGAGGACGCTGGTGTGCTTTGATTAAACCCGTCTTTTCAGGTGCGGTGAGGTTTTTTCCTATTTCGGGGTTTAACAAGAGTTGTAAGCCTGCGTGGGATGCGCCATGAACACCTGTGACAACGATCGCATCTCCCACTTTAGCAGCAGAACGCCGGATAATCTTTTGGGGGTGGACTTGACCAAAAGCGGTAATGGAAATTGTCGTGATGGGCGATCGCACCACATCCCCCCCGACAATGGGAGTATGATATTGTTGCAAGCACTCTGTCATCCCTTGGTATAAGCTTTCCACCCAACTGACGCTGACATCTCCTGGAAGTCCTAAGCCTACTGTGATACCCAGAGGCGACGCACCCATTGCGGCTAAATCAGATAAGTTAGCAGCCGCAGCCCGCCAACCTGCGTCTTGAGGTGATGTAGTAATCTGACTAAAATGCACACGGTCAACTAACATATCTGTGGTGACAACTAAAGATTGTTCTGAGTCTGTCACCAACACAGCCGCATCATCACCAATGATTTCTGGGGGACAGAAACGCTGTAATTTTTCTAAAAGGCCTTGTTCGCCAATATCTTTAACTTTAGTCATTAGTTAATAAGAGTTGGGTATTGGGCATTGGGCATTGGGCATTGGGCATTGGGCATTGGGCATTGGGCATTGGGAAAAATGTCTACCTTGTCTACCTTGTCTACCTTGTCTACCTTGTCTCCCCCTGCCCCCTACCCCCCTGCTTCCCCATTCCCTACTCCCTCAAGCTACGATAATGGTAACGTCTAGGGGTCAGTTGGGATGCTCACTTCACCAGTAACAAATCTGACATTTGCAGAGTATTTAACTTATGATGACGGTAGTGGTTTTCACTATGAACTAGTGGATGGCAGGTTGGAATTAATGAACCCCCCTACAATTCAACATTTCCTGATTGTCGATTTTTTAGACACCGTATTCAAGGCAGAAATTAAGCGGTTGAATTTACCTTGGTTAACTTTTCGAGAAGCTGGGGTTAGAACAGGAAAAAATAAATCTAGATTAACTGATTTGTCTGTGGTAACACAGGAACAAGCGAGAGAATTGATCAATGTCTCAGCAGTTTTTGAGACACCACCATTAATGATTGTAGAGGTAGTGAGTCCAGATTCTGTCAAGCGGGACTATCGTTATAAACGGTCTGAATATGCGGCGGTGGAAGTGCCAGAATATTGGGTTGTAGACCCGTTAGAGCAGAAGATTTCAGTACTGTTATTAGAAGAAGGTTTGTACGAAGAAACAGTGTTTACTGGCGACCAGAAAATTATATCGCAGACTTTTGGAGATATTGCGATCGCTGTTGAACAGGTTTTAAAAGCCGGTAATATTTGACCATCAGAAATTACTCATACATTTTCAATTTCTGGAAATTTTCTGAGGTTTATTTTAGTTTTAGTTGTCTCATGCTAACAATATTTTCTTTTGTTAGCTATGTTCAGATCCCCGATGGCAAAATTCGGGGATCTATCAACTCATTTTTATGGATTAAGCTGCTTCAGGTTCGACTAAATTTTCTATACCTTGAATCACAGTAGCGGATTCAATTTTGTCACCAGCTTTGAGTTTATCTAAGATATCTTTACCTTCAATTAGATAGCCAAACACTGAGTAACGACCATCTAACAAGTTACGTCCGGCTGGGGTGAGTTCTGGTTCAAACAAGAAAAAGAAGACTTGGGAAGAACCGCCATTAACTTCACTTTCAGGACGCGCCATAGCTAATGCACCGAAGGAAGAAAAAGGTAACACTGGCATATCTAGATAACGCCCAGCTTGTTCTAAGGTAATGCCGTAGGTGGGTTTTTGATCACCTTCTACGAGAATTTCTAAAGGAATAGCACGATATTCGCCTGTTTTGGGGTCAATAAAACCCTGTTCTTTGCCTGGTGGGTCTCCTGTTTGGAGTACGTAAGATTCTTCAGAACGGGTAAATTCTAAGCCGTTGTAAAAACCACGTTTAACTAAATCAACGAAGTTACCAGCCGTGACAGGCGCGCTGTAACCATCTACAACCAAGGTTAAATCACCTTTATTGGTTTTAATGGCAATTGTGGCACGACCTTTGAGTTGAGGAAGGTTGCTGTATTCTTCTGGAACTTCAAAGGGAAATGCTTTAACCATTGATTCTTCCAATAAAGACACCAAATTCAGTAATTTAGCTCTTTGTTGGAGAATTTCTTCTTTGTTTCTACTTTGGGTCAATTCTTGAGTCTTCTCTACGCCAGCCTTCAATTCATTCAGCCAAGTTTCGGCTTGAGGTTGGCGTTCTTCCGGAACACTTGTTAGGATTTGTGAAGGTTTATCAAGAATGCGGGATGCTTTGCTCAGGTCTTTAGAGACAGCACCCCATCGGCGGTTGGCACGCAGTTGAGTAGAAATATCTTCTAGACTGGCTTGCAATTCGCGTACTGGCTTATTATCTATCGGGAGTGCATACCGTAATAGAGCTTTGCCGTCAGTGATGGCGTTTCCAGAGGGCAAGGCGGCGTTACTAGAGGGTGTCCAGCCAGCTGTATGTATGCCTAAAAATATTGTTACCAACAGTATTGCCATGAGGCTGTGATTCAGCCAGGATTTTAATAAATTCAACATGGTATGGCTCAAATGCGTAACTCATGAATCATCTTCCCATACATTGAGTAGGGCATGGGGAATGGGAGACAGGAAGCAGGGGGGCAGGGAGCAGGGAGCAGGGAGCAAGGGAGACAAGGTAGACAAGGGAGACAAGGTAGACAAGGTAGAGAATTACTCATAGCTAATGCCCAATGCCCAATGCCCAATGCCTAATGCCCAATGCCCAATGCCTAATGCCCAATGCCCAATGCCCAATGCCCAATATCCATTGCTAATTACCTAATTACTACGCTAGAAGGGTACAATAAATGCCGATTGTCTTCCACGATTTAAAAGCTTCATGATTTCCAGTAACGATTTTCGACCTGGCGTATCAATTGTTTTAGATGGGTCTGTCTGGCGAGTGATTGATTTCCTTCACGTTAAGCCAGGTAAAGGCTCTGCCTTTGTGCGTACAACTATTAAAAATGTCCAAACGGGTAAGGTTTTAGAAAGAACTTTCCGGGCTGGGGAAACTGTGCCACAGGCTACTCTCGAAAAACTGACTATGCAGCATACCTATAAAGAGGGCGATGAGTTCGTCTTTATGGATATGGAAACTTACGAAGAAGGTAGACTCAGTGCAGCACAAATTGGCGATCGCGTCAAATACCTCAAGGAAGGTATGGAAGTAAACGTGATTCGTTGGGGTGAGCAAGTTCTAGAAGTGGAACTGCCTAACTCTGTAGTTTTAGAGGTCACACAAACAGATCCAGGTGTTAAAGGTGACACTGCTACAGGTGGCACTAAACCGGCGACTGTGGAAACAGGTGCAGTTGTGATGGTTCCTTTGTTTATTTCCCAAGGTGAACGCATCAAAATTGATACCCGTGACGATAAATACTTAGGCAGGGAATAAATAAATTTATTCCCATTCTGGGGAATATCCTGATTTCAATCCCTCTAGGGGGATTAAATCCCTGCCAAACTTTAAAATTATTAATTTACGAACAGGTCGAGGTAAAAATAACTGTGCCATTGGACTTTAATGAAATTCGCCAATTATTGGCAACTATTGCACAAACTGATATTGCAGAAGTAACGCTCAAAAGCGATGAGTTTGAATTATCAGTACGTAAAGCTGTAAGTGTGAGTAATCAGATTGTGGCTGTACCATCGGTTGCACCGATCGCACAGCCATCATTGCCAATTCCCGCTCCAGAAATGGGTAGCCATATTCCTGAGAATGGAGGAACTCATTCTGGGACAACAGCCGGGGCAGGTTCTCCACCTATTATTGACCAGAAATTTGTAGAAGTGCCTTCCCCAATGGTGGGGACATTTTACCGCGCTCCTGCCCCTGGGGAAGCTCCGTTTGTAGAAGTAGGCGATCGCGTCCGTAAAGGTCAACCTGTCTGCATTATCGAAGCGATGAAGCTGATGAATGAAATTGAGGCTGAGATTTCTGGGCAAGTCGTAGAAATTCTCATCCAAAATGGCGAACCTGTGGAATATAACCAACCTTTAATGAGAATTAACCCTGATTAAGTATTAATCTATATAACAAGTGTGTCATTATTCTTAATGAATAAATGATCATTGTTAACATTGTCAGTCCTGCGGGTTAATCCTGATGAAACAAACTTTGCCTGTACCGCCAGAAGTGGTGCAACAAGTAGCTGAATACTTCAGCCTCTTAAGTGAGCCGATGCGTCTGCGCCTGTTGCATTTATTGCGGGATGAAGAAAAATGTGTCCAAGAATTGGTAGATGCAACACAGACTTCACAGGCAAACGTGTCTAAACACCTGAAGATTATGTGGCAAGCTGGGATTCTGAGCCGCCGTAGCGAAGGGACTTGCGCTTACTACAGGGTGGAAGACGAGATGATTTTTGAATTATGTAATCGGGTTTGCGATCGCTTGGCCACAAGGCTGGAGCAGCAAGCCCGTAATTTTAGGGTGCTAAGTACTAAGAATTAGGGATTGGGGACTGGGGAAGGGAAGGGAGACAAGGGAGACAAGGGAGACAAGGGAGTTAAATCTGTCAACTGTTAACCCTGTGATTAAAGTGGATACTCTTGTTTGAAGGTTTCACGAGTCATGGGTTGTTCTATCTCTACACCTTCACCGCCTAACACTTCTAATGGTTTGCCGTTGACTTCAATGTACACTTTGGCATTGGGGTTTAATGTGGTGGCGGTATAAACTACTTGACCTACACGACCTACCATAGATGTGCTGCCACCACCACTGAGAAAGTCTTCAGATAAGTTAACGTGGATTTCATTGTTATTTTCGACTTTTAGCCCTAATAACTTAGTTCCTTGGGGAATGGTAGTGGCGTTTGTGCCTTCTGTGGGGCCTGCTAATAAACTTTGAAAAGCTTGCTCTAAAACTTGGTTGGGTTGGACTGCCGCTATTCTAATCGGCTGAGGAACTAATTCTACGCTTTTTTCTTTGGTTTTGAGCCAATAAACATTAGCTGTTTGCTCATTACCTGGCTGTGCATTGTATGGTTGTTGGACTCTTTGAGATGGTGGTGGTTGTGTAGGAGCATTGGTGTTGGCAGTTAACCAAGCTACACCGCCACCAACTGCTACAACTGCGGCGGAGACGGCTGCAATAACACCTGAAGATATACGTTTTGATCCTTGTTGGTCATTCATTTTTATAACCTTCCTGACTGGGGGCTGAAGTAGTTTGTTTGTGGAGAGCAGCCTGGTTAGGGACGATAGTTAAAACTAGAGAGTTTCCAAAAATGTCAATGATAGCTGTGTAAATTTAAATCTTGACTGTTGACTGTTGACAATGGCAAAGAGTGGTGATGGCATTTAGCTGTGTATTAGCTTATCCATTAACTTTGGCATTTAATTGGCTTAACTATTTGGATTCTAAACTCTTTTTTATGTTTCATTTTAGAATTTGTGCTTGTAGTCCGTCACCTGCCAAATTATGTAAATCTGTAAATATTATCTTTTCGTTAGATTTTTGGCTATTTTATTAGCCAGATGAGGAACGCAGAGGAGAAAATGATATTACAGCAGATTCGATGTTGATGAGGTACAGCACCTGATTGAACGAAGTAATGAGTAATGAGTAATGAGTAATGAGTAAGAAATTTACTTATTACTCACTAATTATTACTTATGGTGTACCTCACTTACTTCAAAAGTGCTGTAACTACTCTGCGTCCTCGATATTTAACTTTTAGTCTCTGTTGCTGTTTTTATCCATTGTTTGAGTGTAGTCACAACTTCCTCTATGGGAATTTCTTGAGAGTTACGAGTTGCTCTTTCTACAACTTCAACTTTACCGTTGCTGATGGCTCGTCCGGTCACAATTCGGTAAGGTATGCCGATTAAATCAGCATCTTTAAATTTTACTCCGGCGCGTTCATTGCGGTCATCTAGTAAGGTTTCTACTCCTGATTTATTCAGTTCAGTGTAAAGTTTTTCCGCAATTTCTACTTGTTGAGCATCATTAACGTTAGGAATTGTCACAATGGCGTGATAAGGTGCGATCGCTACTGGCCAAATAATGCCGTCTTTGTCATAAGATTGCTCTACGGCTGATTGTGCTAAACGCGATACACCGACACCGTAACAACCCATAACTAAAGGTTTTTCTTCACCCTGTTCATTAGTATAGGTTGCCCCCATTGCTTGGGAATATTTTGTCCCTAATTGGAAGATGTGACCGACTTCTATACCTCTGGCACTTTTTAAGATTTGTTGCGGATCATGAAGGGCGCGATCGCCTGGTCTAGCTTTACGCACATCTACTACACTTGTTGATAGTTGAAATTGCTCACCCCAATTTGCACCTACGACGTGATAGCCGCTTTCATTTGCACCTGTAATGAAGTTTTTCAACTCAACGGCAGTTTGATCAACTAACCGGATAAATTTTGGATGAATTTGCGTATTAGCAGCAATATAATCATCAGTAATATCGGGGGCAATATAACCTAAAGGTAAAGATTTTGCTGCCCAAGTTTGTTGAGTTTCGGCACTGGGAACAGTTAAATTTAGTATTGTTTTAGCACCGTAATTAGGAGCTAATTTTGTTAATTCGTTTTGTAGTTTTACTTCATTAACTTCCTGATCACCACGAATACTAACCAGTACCAAAACTGTTAAACCGTTATCATAAACTGTTTGGTAAAGAACATTTTTTACTACTTGAGTCGGTGAAGCCTTGAGGAATTTACAGACTGTTTCAATGGTGTCTGTTCCTGGTGTTTCCCGTTTTTCAAAAGTGGTAAATTGTGAAGGTTCAGCGTCAGCAGCTAAAGACACAGCTTTTTCGACGTTGGCGGCGTACTTACCATCATCAGTGTAGAGAACTTCATCTTCTCCGGCTTCCGCCAACACCATAAATTCTGTTGAACCAGAACCACCAATTGCACCAGAATCAGCTTCCACGGGACGGAAAGCTAAACCAGAACGCCGTAGCATATTGCTATAGGCTTGATACATATCTTGGTAAGTTTTTTTGAGGCTATCTTCATCAGCATGGAAAGAATAGCCATCCTTCATGATAAATTCCCGACCGCGCATTAAACCGAAGCGGGGGCGGATTTCATCACGGAACTTAGTTTGAATTTGGTAGAGATGCTGGGGTAGCTGACGGTAAGAGCGAATCATATCACGAGCGATCGCAGTAATCACTTCCTCGTGGGTCGGCCCTAATCCTAATTGTTGCTCACGGCGGTCAATTAGGGAAAACATAATCCCTTCAGCTTTAGTATATGTGTCCCAGCGTCCCGACTCTTGCCACAACTCAGCCGGTTGAATTTGGGGAAGTAAACATTCCTGTGCGCCTGTAGAGTTCATTTCTTCCCGCACAATTTGAGAAACCTTTTGCAGTACGCGCCACATCAAAGGTAGATAAGCATAAACACCGCTACCGATGCGACGAATGTAACCAGCACGTAATAATAATTTATGGCTAGGAATCTCCGCATCAGAAGGATCATCCCGCAGTGTGACGAATAACATTTGAGACAGTCGCATCGTTATTTTTTTAACTCCTAATTACAAAATCACTAATTTCTGTATCAACTCAAGTACGAAATACTAAGTATGAAGTATGAAGTATAAGGGTGTAGGGGTGTAGGGAGCAGGGAGCAGGGGGCAGGGGGCAGGGGAGACAAGGTAGACAAGGGGGACAAGGGAGGGGGAGTGTGGGGAGAGAGGGGAGAGAGGGGAGTGTGGGGGGAAAGATTTGTTTTCCACCATCCCACACCTCCCACACCTCCCACACCTCCCACACCTCCCACACCTCCCACACCCTGCGTCATGCCCAATGCCCCATGCCCAATGCCCCATGCCCCATTCCCCATTCCCAATATCATGATTTACCAAGCACAACCACCTTTAGAATTTATCCCTCCGGCGTATAGTCCTTTGGTACTGCGATGTGTTCACCTGTTGCTACCGACGTGGATACGCACCCAAACTTCTATTAACCAAATTGAAGCAGAGAATGTAGAGGTTTTAGCAAATCTCTATCGCCAGTTTCAAGAGGGGAAAATCCGTTTTTTGTTAGCATTTCGCCATCCTAAAACTGAAGATCCTTGGGGTTTGCTGTATTTGTTGTCTCGACTTGTACCGCAGGTAGCACGAGAGGAAAATATAACATTAAAATCTCCTATTCATGCTCATTTTATCTACGATCGCGGTATTCCTCTATGGGCGGGTGATTATGTGGGTTGGTTGGCATCAAAATTGGGTGGAACTCCAATACAACGGGGTAAGGCTGACTGGACTGGGTTACGTTCGGCGCGGGATTTGTTCGCCAATGGACTGTTTCCCATGATGGCTGCACCGGAAGGCGCGACTAATGGACTGTCTGAAATCATCAGTCCCATAGAACCGGGAATTGCTCAAATGGGTTTTTGGTGTGCTGAGGATTTGCAAAAGGCTGGACGCACCGAGCAAGTTTTAATTGTACCAGTCGGGATTAAATATAGTTATGTTAATGCTCCCTGGGGTGCGATCGCGCAACTTTTAGATGAGTTAGCAGTTGCTAGTGGTTTACCTGTAGATACAAGCGCAGACAGTCAAATTCCTGATTTAGAGTCACTTTATCCCCGGTTGTTGATGTTGGCGGAACATCTGCTGTCTTTAATGGAACAGTTTTATACACGCTTTTATCATCTGAAATTGTCTGCTGTGCCGGAGGATGTGACAGACCGCAATCAAGCGTTAGCATTAAGATTACAAGCTTTATTAAACGCAGCCTTAGAGATAGCCGAGCAGTATTTTAATATACAACCAAAGGGAGTATTGAGCGATCGCTGTCGGCGAGTAGAACAAGCTGGCTGGAATTATATATTTAGGGAAGATTATAAAGATATTAAAGCATTATCGACTGTAGAGAGAGCATTAGGCGATCGCGTAGCGGAAGAAGCCAATGCGAGAATGTGGCACATGAGATTAGTAGAAAGTTTTGTGGCTGTTTCTGGTAACTACATCCGCGAGAAACCCACAGTCGAAAGATTTGCGGAAACGGTTTTGATTTTATCGAAAATGATGGCTCAAATTAAAGGCGAGAAATACCAACTTCCAACCTTGGGTAAGCAACGGGTGAAATTAACGATTGGTGAACCAATTTCTATATCGGAACGTTATCCAGTTTATAAAGAAAATCGTTTAGGTGCGAGACAGGCTGTTACTGATTTGACGAATGATTTACAACAAGCAATGGAAAATTTACTTTGATGAAAGTTTGTACTCAAATCAATTCGCAATTACAATTCAGTGGGGGCTTGTAGCCTACCCACCACTGATTTTTGGCGTAGCCTTCCTCTAGGGTAGACGGCTCTCATTGGAAATTTAGCTTGAACAATTACCAATTATTTGCTCAATATCTCTTAAGCATCGCCCACACAAAATTAGCTCCCCAACCTTGAACTCTCCCCATTTTAATCCACAGCAGAGTCATGTGTTCTAGATGCAAGCTCATGGAAAGATTGCCCACATCAATAGCCTCCCAACCCAGTTGTTGGCAGAGATTAGAAACTACTTCCTTAGCAGTGGTGTCATTCCCTGCAATTAACATGGCAGGCTTGAGGTTGCCATAACCAGGATAAGTATTGTTTTCAAAATTTTCAAACCCATAAATTGTAAATGCTTTGACTACTTTGGCATGAGGTACAAAACTTTGAACAAGTTCACTACCGGATTGTTCACTGTTGAGTCCGTGAGTAAGATTTGCTCCCACAGGATTAGTACAATCAACCAGAATTTTTCCCGATAAATCGCCAACTTCAGCTAAAGCTGCTTGATTGGCGTGAAATGGAGTAGCTAAAAAAATTACCTCGGCTTGGGCGATCGCATCTTGCCCTGATGCCACTTGTAATGCTGGATATTTGGCTAAAGCTGTTTTGACACTATCTGAATGAGGATCGCGTGCAGCAATAGTTACCGTATGATTTAATACCACTAATTGACCAGCTAATGCAGAACCGACTTGTCCAATACCGATAAATGCAATCTTCATAATGAGACTCCTGTAATACCCAACGCATCATTTCCATCACTGTCCTAATTAAGACCAGAGTGATAATTTCATCGTGGATCGGGGATAATATATTTGTCCAATGGATAATTTGTATGAGTGATATTCACCATATCAATTTAGCGGGGATAGATTTAAATCTGCTGGTAGTTTTTGATGCCCTTATGACTGAGCAGAGTGTCACTCGTGCAGGTTTAAGATTAGGGTTAAGCCAACCAGCAACCAGTAATGCCCTAGCTCGATTACGCAATTTGATGGAGGATGAATTATTTGTCAGAAAGACTACAGGATTGTCCCCCACACCCAAAGCCATAGCTCTGGCACAACAATTACATCCCGCCTTGCAACAAATTCAATCAGCTCTATTGGAAGAACCAAACTTTGATCCAGCAACGAGCGATCGCGTTTTTGTGATTGGAATGTCAGACTATGTAGAATTTATATTGCTGCCAAAATTACTGCAAACTGTACAATTAAAGCTAATAGCACCTAAGATCAGCTGGCAAATTAGATCAGGCGATCGTCAAAAATTACTCTCTTTACTGGATAAGGGCGAAATTGACTTAGTATGTGGCCTGTTTCCAGAAAAAAGTTCATTGCACAAAGAACAGTTTTTATTTCATGAGGTTTATAGTTGTGTGTGCCGTCAGGCACATCCCAACATTGGAAGTGACTTTTCCCTAGAAGACTATCTAGCAGAGTCTCATTTACTGGTTTCGATTCAAGAAGATCGAGTAGGGCGTGTTGATACATTACTGGCACAAAAAAATCTTCAACGACACATTGCTCTTTCGATACCGCATTTTCTCATCGCACCGTTTATTCTTACTCAAACTAATTTAATCGCTACTCTACCCCAGCGAGTTGCCCTAACATTTGCCCAGAGTCAATCGTTGAAACTATTGCCAGTACCTTTACCACTGGAAGGGTTTTCTGTGTTTATGCGCTGGCATCACAGCACAGACAATCTACCTACTTATGAATGGCTACGAGCATTAATGATAGAAGTAAGCAGTTTGATTTAATGTGAGTCTATATTTTCAGTAACTATAAATAGATTAATTTCTAAGATTTAGATGCGAGTGCTGACAAATTTATTAAACCATAATCCCAATTATAGGGAATACGCTCTAAAATACCAGAACCAAATACTTTATCTAACTCTAAATAATCCAGGTGAACATAACCTATATGACAATGGCAGGTTTGATTAATGCAAGTACGTTCAAATAAACAAGCTTCCCAGTCATGATGATAAATATTGCCAATGGGTGATTTGATAAAATGGCAGCGTCTAATTGTCCCATTACCATCAACAGAAATTAATGATTCACCAGCACGGCAAGTTTTACCTAAGCTGGGATAATGTTGAGTATTCAATTCATAAAATGGGTCGATAGATAGAAAAAATTTTCTATCTTCTTGTGATAAATTTGAGAGTTCTTTTTTTACGGCATTAATCCATAAGTAAATGTGGTTTGGTAAGTTTTGACGTAGGTAAGTAATTTGTGTTTTAAATTGAGGAAAGCCAACAACTCCAGCACTAAAATTAATGCCACGCTGGTTTAATTCTAAACATTGCGACAGGAATTTTTGACAAGTTACCCATTCTGGATGAAATGTTGCCCACAATGCTAATTTTTCTTTGTTGCAATCTTCTATCCATTCTAATTTACAGGAAAGATTGGTTTGAATGGCGGCTTTATTTACATGAGGCATTTGGGTTAATTCAACTAATGCCTGCTGATACCATTGATGAATTAATGCTTCTCCCCAAGGGGTAAATAATATAGAAAATTCATGGTGTGAGTTTTCAGCAATCCAATTAGTAAATTTTTCTATTTCTTGTTTGTCGGTTGCTAAGTCTGCGGCTGATTGTTGTTTTTTGGCGAAAGGGCAATATTCACAACCGTAGTTGCAACTGATTAATGAACCGCGATAGAGAATTTTTAGGTGCATGGGTGGATTTAGATATGGTAATTTATGCACATAGAGAGTTTATTTGAGGTTGTAAGTTTGCATGAGTTGATTGACTTGTTCTGAGAATAGCCAAGCACCAATGATGTCTGAAAGTTCTATACCTTTTGGAGTTAAATTTAATGTTTTTTGTGTTGGTGTTGCTAGTTCTAAGTCTATGAGTTGTGTTAATTCGGGGAAGTCAGTATATATATTGCTTTGAAATATTTGGTGATAGTTGGTGAGATTTACACCTTCATGAGATAATAGAGATAGTAAAATGTAGCGGCGGCGTTGTTCTTCAATATTTAGTTGAAAGCCATAGGTGGCGTAGTCAAAGTTTTCGTCGGGTGTTTGGATATAGCCTTGTAAAATATGGCGGATTTCTTTTGAATCTACAGCGTATTCATTAGAGTAATGCAATGTGTCTGTATAAGAGCGTGCGCCGCATCCTATTCCTAACATACCGTCCGACTGACAGCAGTAGATGGGAGCAGAGGGAGATAAGGAAGAAACCCGTTGGAACATTCGCATGGAAACTTGAGTGTAGCCTTGTGAGAGGAGGAGCGATCGCCCTTCGCGGTAACATGATATACGTATATCATCCCATTCTTTGTCTGAGCATCCTAAACCTGTGAGGGGACGGACATATAAGGGATAAAGATAAATTTCTTCTGGTTGAAATTGCAAGGCAGCTTGTATTGATTGCAACCACGTTTTTACTGTTTGCCCGGGTAAACCGTAAATTAGATCAATGTTAATTGTGGGAAACCCAACTTGGCGCATTCTTGTTAATGCGGCTTCGACTTGGAGGGTAGTTTGACGGCGTTGGGTGGCTAATACTTCTGATTCTATGAAACTTTGTACGCCAATACTAGCGCGATCAACACCGCGATCGCGCAATAGTTGTAATTTATCTTTATCGGCTGTCTCTGGTGACATCTCCACGGAAACGGGAATTTGCTGTAAGTTAGCACCCATTGTTTCCTCAGCTATATTAAGTATCGTTTCTAGGTGATGTATGGGTAACAGGGTTGGTGTACCTCCACCTAGTGCAAATCTGACAAATGATGCTTTTCCTAGTGCGGGTTTGACTCGTTGTGCTTGTCGTTGAATGGTGCGGATGTATTGGGTAATAAAGTCTTCGTTATGGGTGACAGTAGTGAATAGGTTACAAAATCCGCAACGCATTTCACAAAATGGAATGTGAATGTAGAGAAATAATGCTTGTTTATCTTGTTTTGTCCACAGTTGGCTGAGGTTGATAGGTGGGTTGAGGGTTCTATAGGCGGTTTTATGAGGGTAGGAGTAAACATAGGTTTGATAGGGAGATGCTTTTAGAAGTTGATTGAGGGTTGTAAGCATTTTTGAAATGGTTAACTTTCTTAATTACGAATTACAAATTACAAATTACGAATTATTATCAGTTGGAAATGATGAATTGTGCATAGGGAACTGTCCATACTTTAGGGTGGCTGAGGCGATGGCCTGTGTAGCCATTTTCGCCGTAGGTTGTACCATGATCTGAGGAGAGAATGCAAAAGGTGGGAGCGCGTTTTTTGAGTGCTTCCCAAAGTTTGTTGAGGTGTTTGTCTACATATTCTAAGGCGGCAGCGTGGGAGGTTATGCTGTCGGTTGTCGCACCTGGGAGATAAAAGTAGTTTGGTTGATGCAGTGCGGAAATATTAATGAATAAAAATAAGCGTTGGTTTTGGGGTGTTTCTGTAATAATTTTTGTGGCTAATTTTATCTGATTTTCCGTAGAGTTGGGATCTGTAACACCTAGTTCTTTACTCCAGTGACTTTCCACAAATAAAGAAGGCAAAACATTTCCCAAGGGATTAAGTTTGTTAAAGAAGCCAACACCACCAATACAAATTGTATGGTAGCCTTTAGCAGCTAATCCACTCACAATATTAGAACCTTCTAATACACAAGTTTCCTCAGTTGTGGTTGTACTACCTTCAAACCCTAAAGCAAATAATCTAGGATGTATTCCAGGGTTAATTGGTGTAGGTAAAAAACCAGCGAAAAAAGCATGATGTGCAGCGTAAGTAAAATTTCCCGGCGAATGGCGTTCTTCCCAGCCTGTTTGCGGTAACACTGCGGCTAAGTTGGGGGTGTGTCCTTGTGCTAATAATTCAACTGCAACATCATAACGGAGGGTATCAAATGTGATAAATAATATGTCGTGTGTTCCGACGATTTGATTCATGTCAAGCATTGGTTTAGCCTTCCCTTCAATGCTGCTTGCAATTCACTTGTATATGTGTCTAAACCTTTCCAGAAAACTCCCGGCAATAAATCACCAAAAGCATTAATTTCTAAAATGACATGACGGCGAAAGTCGGGTAAAATTAATAAGTCAATTCCGCAATATAAGCTATTAGGAAATAACCCTGCTGCTGCTTCACAGGTTTGTTTCATTTTCTGCCAATTTTCATGTCCAATTTTAGCTAGAAATTCTGCTGTATCTCCCCGTTGATTACCTAGGTGTAGATTAGTCATGGGACTTTTGCCTAATCTGACTACTATATGCTGTGCTTCTCCATTAATAACAACCACGCGCACATCAAAAGAATGTCCTTGAAGTTGTGCTTTGGGAAGCCATTGTTCTACTTGCACGCCTTCAGCAGTTAATATATTAATAATGTCGGTAATTTCTTCGTGGTTGGTATAGTGGCGAATTTTCCGGGAGTTGTACAGTAGAGTTTTTCCATTTTGGCGGACTCGTTCTACAGTGGTGATAGCAGATTCTTTGTGGGAATTAGCACGGTAGGCTATGACTCCAGAGGCAGCAGAACCGTGAGATAATTTGATAAACAGGCGATCGCATTCCTGAATTTGCATCTGTTCTCGTAAATGCTCATAGTTATGAATTACACCCAAAGAACGCGGAATTGGGATATCATGCTGAGAAAGGCGATCGCTACACAATGGTTTATCAAACATCACACTAATATCATGGGGATGATTCATCACTGGCGATAACAGTTCTTTTCCCCATTGATTGAGTAAATAACGCCAACCTAAATACCACTGTCGCGGGTAAAGAATCCGTCCTTTATCAAATACTAAATCAGCCGCACTTTTAGCACTAATACGCTGTTGCTTTCCTGCATCTGGAACTTCCGCACCAATAGCAATTATCGCTTTATCTACCTCAAAATTTTTCTCTGGCGACTCCAACCGCATCATAGTATGAGGCACGTTAAATTGTGCCAATGTTTCTCTACCTGCAATCAAATCTGTATAGGAAACAACAGTGGCAAATGGTAAATCAAAATGTGCTAGTGCTGCTTGCATAAAGCCAACCCGACGATTTTCAGGATTGGCGATGATGACAAAGTTGAACATTAAATCATCAGCATTTGTAGACAAGACAAGGTAGACAAGGTAGATAAAGAATAATAATCGTTTAATACCCGTAGGGAATTACGAATTACGAATTACGAATTACGAATTACGAATTACGAATTACGAATTACGAATTACGAATTATTCTGCAACCGCACAATAACGCTCGTCTTCGTCGTATTCGTCCTGTCTTTGTCCATTAATCATGATTTGAACGTGAAAATTATCTTGTTGTTCTTCTACAAAGTTAACAATTTCTTCTGATAGGTAATTTTCCGAGAGATTGAGAATATCTAATTGCTGCACTACAGGATTTTTCAACAGCAATTCTGCACCGGCATCGCTGAGAGTTCCCATTGATAAATCAATAATTCTGATGGTATTAAGTAGGGGAGAACTTACTAATGCTTCTGCAATATCATCAGAATATTCGCTATTCCGCAATCCTAAATAAAATAAGTTAGGAAATTTCTGTTCTACTAATATAGGATTTAAGTCAGCAATGGAGGAATCGCCACCATAATAATCTGAACCTAGCCATAATTCTAAATGCTGCAATTTTGGTAAGTTCAAGGCACAAATTTGGTTAACTGTGACACTACTTAAACCACCAGTTTCAATAATCAATGCTTTTAAATGCTCATGTCCAACGAAGGGACTAAAAACTAAACCCTCACCGCCTCGAACTTGCAATATTTGCAAATTAGGGTAAGCTTCTAAGATGGGGCTAATATCACTCTGGACAATCCAGGAAATTTCACTTTCTTCGTAGTGGATATCTCCAATAAATAATGCTTGCAAATTTATCAACTGTTCTTTAGCAGACACTAAAGCTGTAATTAGATCCTGGGAACTAGTGTAAGTCATATCCCCATTCCAAACACCAAATACTAAAGCTTCCAGGTTACTAGCTTGCTCATCTTCTAGTAGTTTTGCTAGTTTATCTACAGCGTTTTCTTCATCATCATATTCACATCTGATGGCATAAGCTGTATTTACAGGGTCACTAATTACCGTCTCTGGAGTGAATTGTACGACTTTTCGGTTAGCGAAGGTGGTAGTATGTTCACCACGATAACCTGGATATTTCTGCAATCTTTCTTGAAGTTGCCACTGATTGTCTGTCATGATGCCTTTATCCCTGGATAGGTAATAAGTTTCACCATAAATCTATGTGAATATGCTAACTTTTGCCAATATCTTGAGCATTAATTTAATAGTACATTTGTTTTATTGTGTTGTCTAGTCGTGGAGAAAAGAATATTAGGGTTGGTTTAGGTTATTGTAGTAGCGATCGCAGGAAAACCAACTGATTCTCCATATCCTCGGCTTCCATACTTGCTACTAACTTCAGTAAACCTCGCAATTGCTCTCCGATAGAATAACTTTGCTTGGCAGCAACTACAATACCTGAATGCTTTTTTTGCTGTTCAATATAAAGATTATGCAATCGACAAAAATCACCAACATTGAAAGTATAAATAATGTAGCTCTGTTGCCTTGCCCAAATTATTTGACTTTCATCTGTTGATGAAATTCTATTTGCTTCAACGGTTGTAATTACATCTACTCCAGCATTACGTAAACCATTAGCTAATGATTTCTTTCCTGCATCTTCATCTAAATAAAAGCGAATTTGGCTCACGCAAAATTACCTGACATCCACTTCGTTTCAAGAGCTTCACATTCTGCTTGATAAGCGGCAATTTCTCTATCCATTGTCTGTTGATTAGCATAGTAATATGCAAGAGCTGCATGGACTTGCGCTAGAGATAACTGTGGATATTCTCTGACTATATCTTGAGGAGATAAGCCCTTTTGGGAATCCATGACAATATTTTGAACTGTCATGCGTGTCCCAGCAATGCAAGGACGACCTCCACAAACTTCAGGTATCCTGATAATCAAAGTGCCAATATCAACTATTGCTACCATGTTTTTCTCTTGCTATCGGCGATCGCTTGTCTATTTTCCTATCGTATATGATCTTGGCAGCGCAAAGAAAAAGCGATCGCTTGATGGGGGAGCGATCGCTTAATATTATTCAGTATCTAGAGGTTGATTTATTTGATAATTCCTGAAACTGCCATCACTTCAGGTTCTGTGATTTTGGGGGAAAGAAATCCCTTTGCATATATTCCGGGATTAGTTTGGGCAATTTCAGTATAAGATTGCCGTACTTGAGTATTAACAGCTACCGTTTTTACATCATACATTTGAGTAGCTAACTTCGGATAAACACCCACACCAATAATCAATACCAAGAAACTAGCCGCAATAAACAGTTCCCTGGGGGTAGCATCTCTATATACTGCTTGGCTAGGTAGTAAACAGTCTGTCCCAAAACAAACTGTACCTTCATCTTCCTGGTTTTCGTAAGCTGAATTATTAATATTGCAAGATAATTCCGCGCCAGTGCCGTAAAATACCTGTCTCAACATTGATAGCAGATAAATCGGTGTGAGGATAACTCCCACGGCGGCGAGGAATACCATCACAGTACAGAAACTAGAACTGTAAATGTCGCTAGTGGTAACACCCACAAATACTTGCAGTTCACTGACAAAGCCACTCATCCCAGGCAGTGCTAAGGAAGCCATTGTACCGGCGGTAAATAAAGCAAACACTTTCGGCATGATTTGACCAATACCGCCTAAACTGTCCATTGCCATTGTGTGGGTGCGGTCGTAAGTAACACCAGCCAAGAAGAACAACACCGCAGCAATTAAACCGTGAGACAGCATTTGCAACATAGCACCACTCACACCCACATCGGTGAAAGAAGCGATACCCAACAGCACAAACCCCATGTGAGACACAGAGGAGTAAGCTAGGCGGCGTTTCATGTGGGTTTGGGCGAAGGAATTTAACGCACCGTAAATAATATTGATGACACCTAAAGTTGCTAAAACTGGAGCAAAGTAAATATGGGCATCAGAAAGTAATTCTAAATTCAGGCGAATTAATCCATATCCGCCCATTTTTAACAACACGCCTGCCAAAATCATCGATACGGGGGCAGAAGCTTCACCGTGGGCATCAGGCAACCAGGTATGTAAGGGGAAAATCGCCAACTTCACGCCAAACGCAATGAGCAAGCCGGCATAGAGTAATAATTCTAAAGCGAGGGGGTAATTTTTTGCACCCAGTTCCACAATATCAAAGGTGGTATTGTCGCCATAGAGAGCCATTGCTAGCCCAGCTACGAGGATAAAAATGGAAGCGGCTGCGGTGTAAAGCAAGAATTTTGTAGCAGCATAACGGCGTTTTTGACCGCCCCAAATAGATACCAGGAGATAGACAGGAACTAGTTCTAGTTCCCACATAATAAAGAACAATAGTAAATCTTGGGCAACAAATACGCCGATTTGTGCTGAATACAGCACCAGCATTAAAAAGTAGAACAGGCGAGGCTTAAGGTTAACTTGCCAAGCTGCCAACATCGACAGCGTTGTAACAAATCCTGCCAGCAGTACAAGAGGCATGGAGATGCCATCAACGGAAACAGCCCAGCTAAAGCCCAACTGAGGTACCCAGGCGTATTTCTCCGCGAGTTGAAAAGTCGCACTGCTAGCATCGTAATGCTGCCAAAAGGTGTAGCACATCAAAACAAAATCCGCGATACCTACACCCAGGGCATACCATCGCACCAGCTTGCCATCTTTGTCGGGCAGCAGGGGAATGGCAAAGGAAGCAACGAGTGGCAGTAGAATAATCGCGGTTAGCCAAGGAAATCCATCAGCTATCATGGCAGTGAGCAAAAATACTTAATGTGTGAATAACACCATTGTATTAAACTTTGTAAACTTATCCAAATAAATCTTCATAGCATTTATCGCACTTGAGTATAGATACAACCTTATCGGTCAGATGATAGCTGTTAACGGGTGACAGTTGACAGTTGGCACAACTGAAAGCCTTTCAATGTCAGGGTTGTAGTAAGCTTAATGTCCTCATCTATCTGGCTTGGACTATAACTGATAACTAATCAGCTTCAATTTGCATCTATCTTAAGTAGTAAATTTAGGAGTATGATTTCTGTCTCCAGGTTTATGAATTATCTGTGAGGAGTCCTTATAGTTAAGTTCGTAGGAGGTAATACACCTCGTCATGTAAGTGAGGGCAACAATCATGTTTATGGGTTTATCAATAAATTTTTCTTATATCTATTTACCAACAATCTGCAAGTGCTGTGCAGAATAACTCCATCATTGCAGTAGACTCGTAAATGTGGGGAATCTATCAGCCATTATCAGAGTCTGAAGATTACACACTGATTTTTCTGTTAACTGTTAACAGTCAACAGTCAACTACCTTCAATAATGATCGTGTAACTTCAAGCTGTAATAGCAGAAATGTTGCTGAATTTTGGATATTTGCTATAAGTTGGTTGTTCAGATATGAGCAATCTTATCTTGAGAAAAGAAGCAAATATTGTTTGAATTGATATTAGGTTAATAAGACTACAAACCTGACCAAGAGTTTTAGTCTTGGGAAATGGACAGAATTTATTACGCCAGATGATCAATTGTCTGGCAGGATATTGGATAGATTTAATCGGGTTATATTACTAAATTACTAGATTTTTATTCTCTGTTTAAGTAGAACAGGGTAAATAATTAAAGGTTTGTAGTGAGAACTTTAGTTCTCAAATCAGGACTAAAGTCCTTACTACGAACTCAATTTTAGTCTTTTTACATTATTTAACATAGTTGGTTTTTTCAACTCGTTCTACTTAGACAAAAGACAAAAGACTCGTGTTTGATTTTTCAAATACAGAGAGGATGTGTTAGCACCGAGAGTACAAAACCTTCTATCAAAGCTTTTGGTGCGTTACGGCTTACGCCTAACACAACGGCAATATTGCAGGAGGAAAATCCACACTGCAATTTGCATCCCCTACTGGATTGAAATTATCAATTTGTCAAAATTAGACACAATATACAACTAAATCAATCCTCATCAAATCTGAGTTGCTTAATTAACCAGAGGTAAGGCTTTGCTATGTAAATTTAACGGTTTAGGAATTACGAATTACACATGAGTCTACAACGGAGGCTCACCTACGGAAAGTGCGAAAGAAACAAGTAAAATCCTCTTTCCTCCTGCTCCCTGCCCCCTGCCCCCTGCCTTATTTCTTAGGAGTTCGTCAGGGAAAAAGGGGGAGAGGAGATGATATGAACTCGCTCAATGTAAGTGAGGTTTTTGAGGGAGTTTGAGCGTTCTCCTCTATTTTCTCTAGACGCTACCAACGCTAGAGCTATCAGGAAATTAATTACCAGACGGGGTAATTTTTCCTTGTTCCCCTGCGATGATTATATCAATAATCAACGATAATTTTTGCTAATGTCATGAATATTTTACAGTTGAGACTGTTATTTATGCCTGAAGAAATAGGTATGGGCGATCGCGTCTCAAAATTCCCCAATTATCGTCAATTCAAAGCTTTAATATCCCTACGTCTACACGTAGTAAGTAGAACGGTGTAAATAATTAAAGGTTTGTAGTGAGGACTTTAGTCCTTAAGAGAGGACTAAAGTCCTTACTACGAACTAAATTCAATTTTTTTACATTACTTGACATAGTTTGGTTTTTTTTAAGTCGTTCTACTTATCAGTTGATTTAGGGTTGAAATCCCCAACTCCAACTGTCTTTAATTTTGAATTTTGAATTTTGAATTTTTATGGAAGGTGCAATACTGTGAACACCTTACGCCGCCAGGAAAATAATTTTTGGCATCAGTTAAATCAGCCGATTCCAGAGCAACTTCCTCTACTAGAAGTTAATGAGTTTCTGCCCCATTTGGGTAAATGGACAAGTATTGGTGGAGGGGTAGTATTAAGTATTTTTGTGGCTGGGGTTGCCTTGACATCTGTGTTGAAATACAACGTGACTGTGAAAGTACCTGCAACGATTCGCCCGGTGGGAGACATTAAGCTTGTACAGTCACTGATTAGTGGGAAAATCGCCAAAATTGCTGTTACAGAAAATCAAACGGTAGCACCAGGAGAAGCGATTGCTTATATTGATAGTTCGAGGCTAGAAAATCAAAAGAGTCAATTAATTAATGTGATTGAACAAAGCCAATTACAATTTCATAACATTGATGCTCAGTTGCGAGAAATAGATACTCAAATTGCTGCACAGACAAACTTAAATAATCGGATTGCGATCGCATCACAAGCTGAACTAAGTGGCACACAACGCAACTATAGAGATCAGCAAATTACAGCTATGGCGGATATGGGACAGGCACAAGCTGCTTTAACTTTAGCGAGGATACAGCGCGATCGCCTACAACGAGAAAACCTCCTCCAAGCGACTATTCAAGAAACACAAGCAGCCTTAGAATTAGCCACAGCACAACGCGATCGCCTACAACGAGAAAACCTTTTAAGGGCGAATATCCAAGAAGCGGAAACGGCTTTAAAGTTAGCGAGAGAACAACGCGATCGCTTACAGAAAGACAAGCTGTTAACGGCCACAGTAGGGGAAACAGAAGCAGCCTTAGAATTAGCCAAAGCACAACGCGATCGCTTGCAACGGGAAAAGCTATTACAAACAACCATCGAAGAAGCTGAATCTGCTTTGAATTTAGCCAGAGTACAGCGAGATAGAATGCAACCGATAGTAGCATCAGGTGCGATCGCTCGTAATGTCTATGAAGAAAAAGTACAAGCGGTAATTGCTGCCGAAGCCAAATTAGCACAAGCCAAAGCCAACGCTAAAAATCTCCTGGAAGAAAAAGCACAAGCGGTAATTGCTGCCGAAGCCAAATTAGCACAAGCCAAAGCCAACGCTAAAAATCTCCTGGAAGAAAAAGAACAAGCGGTGATTTCCGCCGAAGCCAAATTAGCACAAGCCAAAGCCAACGCTAAAAATCTCCTGGAAGAAAAAGAACAAGCGGTAATTTCCGCCGAAGCCAAACTAGCACAAGCCAAAGCCAACGCTAAAAATCTCCTGGAAGAAAAAGAACAAGCCTTAACAACCGCCCAAACCAACATTATTAAAGCCCAAACCGCCCTTAATCCTAGTCATACACCTGTGACTGTAGCAGCTGAACGCATTCAGCAAGAACGAGCTAAAGGTGAAGCTACCTTAGCAGCCTTGAACAAAGAAAGAGAAACCCTATTACAACAACGCCTGCAATTCCAAACCCAACTAGATAGAACTCGTAAAGAACTACAACAAACCGACAACGACATCAATCAGAGTGTAATTCGCGCACCCATTGCAGGGACAGTATTGCAGTTAAATTTGCGAAACTCCGGGCAAGTAGTACAACCAAGTGAAGCGATCGCTCAAATAGCTCCAATTAATGCCCCTATTTTAATTAGAGCTTATGTCCCATCACAAGAAATTAACAAAGTCAAACCCGGTCAACAAGTCCAAATGCGAGTTTCCGCCTGTCCTTATCCAGACTACGGCACTCTCAAAGGCACAGTCAAAACCATCGCCCCCGATGCCCTACCCGTTGCCAACAATACCCCATCACCCACCCCCACCAAAGCCGGCTATGAAGTGATTATTGCACCTCAAACCCCCTACGTTGGCAGAAGTGAAAGGCCTTGTCAACTCAAATCAGGTATGGAAGGGCAAGCCGATATTATCTCCCGCCAAGAAACTGTACTACAGTTCATCCTGCGTAAAGCGAGGTTAATTACGGATGTGTAAGGGAGGCAGGGGGCAGGGGAGCAGGGAGCAGGGGGAGGGAGACAAGGGAGACAAGGGAGACAAGGGGGACAAGGGAGACAAGGGGGACAAGGGGGACAAGGAAGCATAGGAGATTTTATCCCAATGCCCCATACCCGATGCCCGATGCCCCATGCCCGATGCCCCATGCCCGATGCCCGATGCCCGATGCCCCATGCCCCATGCCCCATGCCCAAAATTCTTTAATTTTGAATTGATTATGTTTAATTTAAAAAAAAATTACCCTTGTGTTTTACAGTTTAGTGAAGAAGATTGCGGCGCAGCTTGTCTGGTGACAATTTGCAGGCGTTATGGACGGTTTTTAAGTTTAAATAAAAGCCGAGAAGCAGTAGGCACAGGACAATTAGGAACAACTTTATTAGGCCTCAAACGTGGTTCTGATCATCTTGGCTTTAATAGCAGAGCTGTGAAAGCATCACCTGAAATCATTGACAGAATCAAAGAACTACGGCTACCAGTTATTATTCACTGGCAGGGCTATCACTGGGTAGTTTTACACGACAAGCGAGGGAAAAAATATGTCATTGCTGATCCTGCGGTGGGTTTGCGTTACGTCAGCAAGGAAGAGTTAACAGCCGCTTGGAATGGGGTGATGCTCTTAATTGAGCCAGATCCTCACCGTTTTGCTCAACAACCCCAAGAAACACCCCAGGCGGGTTTTGTGCGCTTTCTTCAGCGTATTGCGCCCTATCGCGGGCTATTGCTCCAGGTTTTTCTACTCAATATCGTCATGGGGATACTGGGTTTAGGTACTCCGGTTCTCATTCAATTGCTGACAGATGATGTTTTAGTGAGGGGAGATACCCAGTTATTGGGTGTTGTAGTTATAGGTGTTGTGGTAATGACTCTATTTGGTAGCACTCTAGAGTTATTGGAATCTACAATGATTGCTCATTTTGGGCAACGGCTGCAATTAGGTTTGGTGTTGGAGTTTGGACGCAGAATATTACAATTACCTTTGACTTATTACGAAGCTCGTCGGAGTGGAGAAATCACCAGCCGACTCAGAGATATTAATGAAATTAATCAGTTAGTATCTCAGATTGTGGTTCTGTTACCTAGTCAATTTTTCATTGCGGTGATTTCTTTTGCCTTGATGCTGTTTTATAGTTGGCAGTTGGCGATCGCAGTTGTGTTAATTGGTGGTTTAATGAGTTTATCGAGTCTGCCGCTTTTACCAGTTCTGCAACAAAAAACCCGTCATCTCTTAGTGTTAGGTGCAGAAAATCAAGGTGTGTTAGTCGAAACCTTTAAAGGCGCACAGGTACTAAAAACTACTAATGCTGCACCGCAATTTTGGGATGAATTACAAGGTCGTTTTGGTCGTCTAGCTAACTTGACTTTCAGTACTATTCAAATTGGCATTATTAATAATACCCTAGTAAAATTCCTATCGACAATTGGCGGTGTAATTTTACTCGGTCTAGGTAGTATTCTAGTGGTACAAGGACAATTAAGTATTGGTCAAATGCTGGCGATTAATGCTTTGCAATTTAATGTTTTGGCATTAATCGGGACGTTAGTAGGTTTAGTTGATGAATATTTTCGTTCTCAAACTGCTGTTGCTCGGTTGTTAGAAGTCATTGATGCAACTCCAGAAGAAGATGACAAAGCACAAAAGCCAGTTGCACAAATAGCAGGCGATACAGATATTCGGTTTTCTCATATCAATTTTCACCATCCTGGGAGAGTCGATTTATTAGAAGATTTTTCCCTAAAACTCCCTGGTGGCAAGGCGATTGCTTTGATTGGTAAGTCCGGCTGTGGTAAAAGTTCTTTAGCGAAATTAATGGCGGGTTTATATCAACCAAATTCTGGTAATATCCGCATTGGGTTTTATAATATTCACGATTTATCTCTGGATTGTTTACGACAACAAGTAGTTTATGTACCCCAAGAACCACACTTTTGGAGTCGCTCGATTTTAGATAATTTTCGCTTAGGAACACCACATATTTCTTTTGAGGAAATTGTCACGGCTTGTCATGTTGCTGATGCCGATAGTTTTATTAGTCAACTACCTAATAAGTATCAAACGGTGTTAGGAGAATTTGGTGCAAATCTCTCTGGTGGACAGAAACAAAGATTAGCGATCGCTAGAGGTATTCTCACTAATCCACCTATACTAATTTTAGATGAAGCTACTGCCGGATTAGACCCAGTTAGTGAAACTAATGTTTTAGATCGCCTCTTAGAACATCGTCAAGGTAAAACTACAATTTTAATTACCCATCGTCCGAGTGTTGTGCAGCGTGCTGATTGGATTGTTTTGTTAGATCAAGGTAAAGTTCAAATGCAAGGCACTCTAGAAAATTTACAGGCTCAACCCGGAGAACATTTAAAGTTTTTATCTGTGTAAATTTTATTGTCAGATTAAGGCATTAAACATTTAAAATTTACTAAGATTCCGAATTGCAATAAACGTCTTATAGATGTGCAAATTTGTGCATCTATTTTTCTATAAATAAATTCAAATAACACTATAAACTAGATTTATTTTTTATTAGTAATAGCCTTGATGCTTTATTGGATTTCATGTATCAATAGACATAAATAAATATATCACACTTTACCACCTGAGATTAGTTAAATATCAGAGGAACTATCTAATAATAAAAAACATAGGTGATCACCACCTATAAATGAATAAACGTAAGTGAGGTAAGAATTTTATGTCAACTTTAATGATGTCTGATTTGCTCGAAGACTTATCCGCAGAACAACAGCAAATTCTAGCTGGCGGACAAGGTAGAACACAAGATGATTTAGACCTTCAAGACAGCGATAATGACGGTTCTGATCAGTTCATGAGTTTCCGTACTGGTACTTACAGAATTACCAAAACCAGCCGAACTAGAGCCATTGTCCGCATTCAAAAAGTTGGAAGAAACTAGTCTTCTTCAACCATAACTTAAGCATAGTAGAGGATTGATAGATTTTATTAAAAGTAATTTACCTTTATAAAATTCTGCTCATTCTTCTACTTCCTTTGAGGCATTAAGAAACTATAGTAACAGCAGACAAGTAATTACTAATTATAATTGCCAATTTTGCTGTTTACTATGTTTCTAATTGCAAATAACTTGGCAAAACTGATGCTCATGTCTACACGGTCTAACTCAAATATTTAACCGTGAATCTGCACCCATTAAGGTCTTTTCATCCCCAAGGGTGCTAAGTAAAAACCATGTACGAAAGTGAGGTAAATAATTTATGGCAAATAAAGTCGCTGTATCCAATTTGTTTGTAGAATTATCTACAGAAGAACAGCACTTGATCTCTGGAGGAAAAAAGAAGAAAGACAGAGAATATGAGTGTTCCCGGTGCTACTGCTACGAATGTTATAAAGATTAATTGTAGAAAACTAAATGGATTAGTTCCATAGTTTGAACTTTAGTTATACACCTATGAAGATATATCTTCATAGGTGTTTTTTTTGAGAGCAAACTAGCAGAATAAAAAACATATTGACTTGAAGAATTGAACTCTATTTTAATAACCTGAAGATAGATATTTTAGATTTTTTATATATCTATAGGACAATTTATTTATCCAAAAATTACATTATAAATAAATCATAGGTGATGAACACCTATGTAACGTAAGTGAGGTAATAAATTATGTTGACCCAAACAATTGCATCCGATTTATTGATGGAATTATCCACAGAAGAACAGCAATTTTTAGCTGGTGGTATGTGTCGTTGTCCACAACCAGCATCTACCATGCCAGCAGAAAGTGAAGAACCTGAAACAGTTGAACCAATGTCAGCACGTTTGGCTGTTGGTAATATCATCACAGTCACACCATTTGCCAAGTGCTTAAGTGGCGGCGCATATGGTAGAGGTGAAGACTAATTAAATTCAGAAAAATCGCTCAATATGAAGAAAGTTTTGAGCGATTCTAGTCAGCTTTCTGTGTTCTTTTAAGAACTTAAATTCAGGGAACAGAGATGAGAGATCAATGCTAGGTGTTAGATGTAGCACCTAGCTTCCTACTCCTCTCCCAAACTCAATAGCAATAGTTATGAAAATGAGGTCAATAATCATGACAAATCAAGTTCTTCCATCTGATTTACTCGTAGAATTATCCGCAGAAGAACAACAGCAACTAGCCGGAGGAGGCTGCGGTGGTGGCTGTGGTAGCCCTGGTTACGGTTTTGGCCGTTTAATTACCCCTGGCTATGGTGGTGGTTGCGGTAGCCCTGGTTATGGTGGTGGTTATGGTAGCCCTGGTTATGGTGGTGGTTATGGTAGCCCTGGTTACGGTGGTGGTTATGGTAAACCTGGTTACGGTGGTGGTTTTGGTAGACCTCGTTACGGTGGTGGTTTTGGTCGTGTCTGGAGGTAATTTAAACAAAACACACGATTGTTTGTAATCTCAACAACATTTTTGACTCCTGAACAATATCGAACTTCGACTTGATTAGTTCTCTATTTCTATCAATTATGTAGACATAGTAGTTAACAGCATAAACCCATGATTACAAGTCTTGATTGTTTTTCTGTGTAACGCAGATAAAACACATCAGACTTGTTTTTTTTGCTGTCAATTGATGAAAATTCATGTATTGAGTTTTTCTGCTGCTAATATTTGGGAACGCTCCCAAACCCAGTCTTGTATAATTGGGTTGACTAATTCCGGTGCTTCATCTTGGGGGCAATGTCCTACAGCTTCTAAGGGGATAAATTTCAGAACTTGGGGATAATTGGCTAATTCTCTACCTAATTCTATGTTTTCCCAGGGGTCGGCTGTTCCCCATAAAATAATGGCTGGACAAGGAAGTATAGGTAAAAGGTCTTCTGGCAAAGGCCCGCTAGAATATGAAGTGAAAGCTAAAAATACAGCTACTGCACCAGGATCTTTGGCTGGTGCTGTGAGAATATCTACTAATTCATCTGTAACCACTTCAGCGTTAGCATAGGCTTGCAATAAGATTTTGCGGACTGTTTTTGGCTGTGCGACTTGATTAAAAAAGAATTTACCAACTGGTTTGATAGATAAGATGCGTTGTAATACGGGCGCGCCGAAACGACGAGTCCAAGGTAAAGTAGGTCGTTTGCGATCGTGTAATAATCTTAAAGAACAATTAATTAAAGTAATTCCCAGTGCTATGTCTGGGTGACTTACGGCTGTTTGCATGATTACAATACAGCCAATAGAATTGCCTACTAAAAACGCTGGTTCACCTACCACTTCTCGACAAAAATCTGCTACTTGCTGTCCCCAATTTTCTAGTGTGTATGCCATTTCAATTTCTGGTTGTGGTTTAGCTGAAGCCCCAAAACCAATTAAATCTAGGGCATAAACACGGCAATTTTCTGCGAGGGTTGGTATATTTTTCCGCCAATGCAACCACGAAGCCCCAAAACCATGTACTAGGACTACAGATGGCCCTGTATTTCCTTGAGTTTGATAGCAAATGGGGAAGCCTCGCCAAATCCAAGTTTTTGTGGAATCAGAGTTAATGGTCTGAGTAGTCATGATTAAGTTATGAATAGTAAAAAATTTATGATACAAATTTCAAAAATAAAAAGCTCAAAGGCATGAATACTTATTGATGAATATCATTTTAAACATTCATATCAAGGGTAGTGAAGATATTTTTTATCTCAAAGTTTATCAAGATAACCTAGAGGTAAATTCAGTAGTTTTACAAGTTGCGTATCTCCAATCTGCTTATAAGATATATTGAATGTTAAGCATCTACTCATGGGTGGTTTGCATCTGAAAATTGACGCAAAGCCTAACTTAGATTATTTATTGCTAGTACCTTCCAGTATAAGAAGATGACTAGAACTGAAACAAGTGGTACTCCTGTTGGTGGCTACGCACCAGATTTTGAATTACCAGGCATTGACAATCAAGTACATCATCTGAGACGTTATTTAGAGAATTTTCGGGTGGTTGGTGTCATTTCGATGTGCCACCATTGCCCTTATGTAAATTTATATCTCAATCGACTAAAACAAATTCAAGCAGAATTTGCTACAGCAGGATTTATTTTAATGGGGATAAATGCCAGTGATTCTACTGAAACCCCAGGGAACAACTTGGAAAGCATGAAGGTTTTTGCGGAAAATAACGAGTTGAACTTTCCTTACCTATGGGACTCAACCCAAGATGTGAGCCGGAGTTTTGGGGCGATCGCTACACCAATGGCCTTTGTGGTAGACAGTCATGGTATATTGCGATATAGAGGACAGATTGACAATCATCCTCATGCCCCACTAGGTACAGGTGAAGACTATCTCAGAAATGCGATCGCTGCTTTATTTAAAGGTGAAGCAATCACCATACCTGAAACACAACCAGTAGGCACTTCAATAATCTGGCGAATATAGACAGATATAGCCATACTACTGCTATCTTAAATTGGAGGCAATTGCAACTTTTTTGATAAAGCGTGACTTCATGGGAACGAATTACCGACGGGTTTTACTTAAACTGAGCGGTGAAGCCTTAATGGGCAACATGGGCTATGGCATTGACCCAGAAGTGGTCAAAGAAATCGGCCAAGAAATCGCAGAGGTGATAGCTACAGGCGTTCAGATTGCCATCGTCGTGGGTGGTGGCAATATTTTTCGGGGTATGAAAGCAGCCTCGGCAGGGATGGATAGGGCAACAGCCGATTATATTGGCATGATAGCCACGGTGATGAACGCCATGACCCTGCAAGACTCGCTAGAACGTATAGGAGTACAGACGCGGGTACAAACCGCGATCGCTATGCAAGAATTAGCAGAACCATATATACGTCGTCGTGCCATCCGTCATCTTGAAAAAGGTCGGGTGGTTATTTTTGGTGCGGGTTCTGGTAATCCATTTTTTACTACAGATACGACAGCAGCCTTAAGAGCCGCAGAAATTGATGCAGAAGTAATCTTTAAAGCTACTAAAGTAGATGGTATCTACGATGCTGACCCGGAAATTTATCCTAATGCCAAACGTTACACTAGTCTAACCTACGCTCATGTTTTAGCGAACGATTTGCGCGTAATGGATAGTACCGCGATCGCATTATGTAAAGAAAACAATATCCCCATTTTAGTCTTTGACCTAACAGTGCGTGGTAATATTCGCCGTGCAGTATTAGGAGAATCTATCGGTACCCTTGTGGGAGGTTCGTGTGAAATTAGCTGAAGCTGAAAGTAAAATGCAAAAAACCGTTGAAGCGACTCAACAAGCCTTCAACACCATTCGCACTGGTCGCGCCAATGCGAGTTTATTAGATAAAGTGCAAGTAGAATACTACGGTTCACCTACACCTTTAAAATCCCTGGCTAACATCAGTACCCCAGATGCGACAACTATTCTGATTCAGCCCTACGACAAAAGTAGTTTAAGCTTAGTCGAAAAGGCAATTTCCCTCTCAGATATCGGTTTAACGCCCAGTAATGACGGTTCTGTCATTCGCTTAAACATTCAACCCCTAACTGGTGAGCGTCGTAAAGAATTTGTCAAGTTAGCAGCTAAGTACGCTGAAGAAGGTCGCGTTGGCATTCGTAACATCCGCCGAGA
The DNA here is from genome assembly GCF_058172895.1 of Aliinostoc maniaoense. Lineage (NCBI taxonomy): Bacteria > Bacillati > Cyanobacteriota > Cyanophyceae > Nostocales > Nodulariaceae > Aliinostoc > Aliinostoc maniaoense. The sequence goes on from NZ_CP187952.1 coordinate 3,541,329, forward strand.
TGCTATAGACTCCATTCGCAAACAAGAGAAAGCCTCAGAAATCTCTGAGGATGAATCTAAAGACCTCCAAGATAAACTGCAAAAACTGACTAACCAATTTACTAATAAAATTGACCAGTTACTAGCAGATAAGGAAAAAGACATCTCCACTGTCTAAATAGGTGACAGGTGATTAAGCCCCGTTGGGGTGGGGTGTCGGGTGTCGGGAATATACAGCCCCAACACCCCTTGGGTTTGAAACCACATCTTTTCAAGACGATAGCATTGGTCGGAGCTTGAAACTCCGACCAATCCCGTATTTACTACACCCTACACCCTACCCCCTACACCCTGTTGATGTGCTTTTTCCCTGTAACCTTTCCCTTTTTTGTGAGTTAATCAATTTTGAATTTTGCATTTTGCATTTTGAATTATGTACGACACCATCATTGTTGGTGCTGGGCCTGCGGGTGGAACAGCAGCATATCACTTGGCTAAAAAAGGGCGTTCAGTATTAATTTTAGAAAAAGACTCCCTACCTAGATATAAACCCTGTGGTGGTGGCGTGTCACCGGCGATCGCTGATTGGTTTGACTTTGATTTTAGCCCAGCCATTTCCGTAAAAGTCAACTCAGTTCGTTTTACCTGGAAATTAGATGATCCTGTAGAAGCCGAAATCACCACAAAAGAACCAATTTGGATGGTGCGACGCGATATTTTTGACCATTTTTTAGTTCAGCAAGCCCAGAAACAAGGAGCAGAACTCCGGGAAAACACAGAAGTTACAGGTATTGAATTTCATAGCGACCATTGGCAAGTGAATACAGGCAATGGCGCATTTACAGGCCGCTACCTCATCGCCGCCGACGGTGCAAAGGGGCCGATGGCCAAATGGCTAGGCTTCAAAGACCGTAAACGCCGCCTTGCAGGAGCTTTAGAAGCAGAAGTTCCCGCCACAGTAGAAGACCTATCGACAATTCATTTTGAATTTGGTTTAGTCAAAAACGGCTATATTTGGAACTTTCCTAAAGCTGATGGTTATTCTATTGGCGTAGGTACTTTTATTGGTGGCCAACCCCAAGACTTTAAGAAAATTGTCGCTGAGTACGCCCAATCTTTTAATTTAGATGTAAAAACTTGTAAACAATACGGTCATCCCCTTTGTCTATGGGATGGTAATCAAAAGCTACACACCCAAAACGCCATTTTAGCAGGCGAAGCAGCTTGTGTAGTTGACCCCATGACAGCCGAAGGGATACGTCCTGCCATTTTTAGCGGTTTAGTAGCAGCCGGAATGATTGATCAAGCACTTGCTGGTAATATCAATGCCTTAGAACAATACACTGAGATTATTCATGAAAGATGGGGTTCAGAGATGGCTTGGGCGAAAAAATTAGCAGGAGCATTTTATCGCCTTCCTAATGTTGCATATCAAGTAGGAATCAAGCGTCCTTCCAGTACTCAAATTATGGGTAAAGTTTTGTGTGGCGAACTTTCTTACAGTCAAGTTGCTGGCCGCGCACTCAAAAGATTAATTCCTGGTTTAAAATCCTAGCCAAATTTAAGCCCCTTTCCTCATTGGAGAGGGGTTGGCGAGAGGGGCATCGAAATCACATTAGACCTACGGTGTACACACAAGTCATTCGATCCCCCTAAATCCACGACACTGAGGGAGTCGGCAAAGCCGCCCAACGCAGTGTCTCCCCTTAAAAAGGGGGACTTTGATTCTTGTTCCCCCTTTTTTAAGGGGGGCTAGGGGGTATGAAGTCATATTTTACACTCAGCACAAAGATGTGTGTACACGGTAGCACATTAGACAGATGAATTACGAATTACGAATTACGAATTATCTCCATTGGCTGTGATAGAGACAAGTGAGTTTTGCTAACGTATTGATATAGGGGCTATACCAATTCTCCAAAATTAAGCAAGAAATGCCAACCTTGAAACCCAGATAGTATCTGATTTGCTTAATTACGAATTACGAATTACGAATTACGAATTACGAATTGGTACTAGCTAGGCACACCGAGGTATATCATGGCTAATTTAAATCTTCGTCGCCCCCAAAATATTGCAGGTGATTTTTATGTTGATAGTACCTGCATAGATTGTGATACCTGTCGCTGGATGACTCCTGAAGTTTTTTATCGTGTTGATGAACAGTCAGCAGTACATCATCAACCAACGAATGAAGCGGAAAGATTAGCCGCACTGCAAGCACTTTTGGCTTGTCCTACGAGTTCCATTGGCACAGTTGAAAAGCCCCAAGATATCAAAATTGCTCAACAAAGTTTTCCCATTTTAGTAGCAGAAAATGTTTATGATTGTGGCTATCATTCAGAAAAATCCTATGGTGCTACTAGCTATTTAATTCAACGTTCCCAAGGGAATATATTGGTTGATTCTCCCCGATTTACGCCACCTTTAGTAAAGCGCATAGAAGAAATGGGAGGACTACGTTATCTGTATCTGAGTCATCAAGATGATGTAGCAGACCATCAGAAATTTGCTGCACATTTTGAGTGCGATCGCATTCTTCATGTTGAGGATATTAATACAGATACTCGTGATGTAGAAATACAGCTATCAACTTCAGAACCATTTCAGCTTGAACCAGATTTGTTAATTATTCCTGTTCCGGGTCACACCAAAGGACACACGGTTTTACTATATAAAAATAAGTTTCTGTTCACTGGCGACCATCTCGCTTGGTCAGCAAGTCGGCATCAATTAGCTGCATTCCGTGATCACTGTTGGTATTCGTGGTCAGAACAGATTAAATCAATGCGAAAGTTGACAAAGTACACTTTTGAGTGGGTGTTACCAGGACACGGGCGGCGATTTCATGGTGATGTCGAGATGATGCGTCAGCAAATGGACAAGTGTATTGCATTGATGGAAAGCCTGTAATGTGGAAGTTATTAAACTTGAACTCGCTCGTCTCGCCACAATAAATATAAATGATTCGCTGGCATCGTTAAATATAAAACATCTCCTTCATCCAGGTAAGTGATGAGTAAATCCCAGCCTTGAACTCTTTGAGTATTCCTTTCCAGATATAAAGGTACACAATTAGCAGACATGGCGATGTCTTTCACCAATTTTTGACAAAAAGGATGTGAGGGTGTAATTAAAGTGGCAAAGGCTACCCAAAGTTTATCGGCGGTGATGCCATTGCCTAAGATGCGTCCACCCAAAGCCGCAGCTGCAAATGCTGGGGCTGCTAATTCTGCGGAACTGAGTACACCTTCAAAGTCAAATACCTGTTTTGCCATTCCTGCAAAATCTGGGTCGGCGTAGTGGACAATAACGGGAATTTTGGGTGCTAAACCTTTGGCTTTCAGGGCAATTTCTAAATTAGTGGCATCATTGTTAGTCACAGTTAATACTGCTGCTGCCATATGCACATTACTAGTTTGCAGGATGGTACGGAAACTAGCATCACCTTGAATGACAGGGATACCCAAGCCACGAATAGAGTTGATATATTTGTTGTTGCAGTCAGTTTCAATGACTACAACTTCATGGCCGTTACTATGGAGTTGTTGGACAATGCGATTCCCGATGCCACTTAAGCCACAGACTATATAATGATGACGCTGGGGAACACGGGCTACATCCCAAAATTGCTTAAAGCGGCTACCTAAGACAAAATCGGTCAGCATGGCGTACCAAATTCCAATTACTACTGCCCCAACTAGCATCATCACCACAGTAAATAATTTAATACTGTTGGGGGCGTTTTCGACAACTTGGTCATTGCCACCTGCACCTGTAATCATGCCTACGGAGAAATAGAGGGCATCCACCACAGATAAACTTAATTCTGTAGACATATAGGTGAGAGTAGCAGTCATAATCACTGCCATTAGGACGATCGCACCAACAACTACAGATTGTCCATGCTGCTGAAATTGCCGTATACTCGTGAATATTTTCAGGAATTTTTTAATTAAGGAGCGGCGTATTTGACGGATGCGCGGTTGAATGCCAATAATTAAGCGATCGCCTATTTTTAATTTTTCTCCTGATAGTACCGCCGAGATTAAATTTATCTCACCTTCTAACGGTAAGTAATAAATTGGCATTCGTGTAGGATCTGCCCATAAATCGCCTAATTCACGACCGAGCCAAGGATGGTTTTCGTCAATATATTCTTCTTGAATCGGCCAAGTTTGATCATATAACTTAATTTGCCCGATTGCTTGATTTCCCAAGGCCGCAAAGGTGAATAATGGTGCGGCTAAACTCACAACACTCATACTTAAGTGTTCTGATAAAGTTTTATCGAGACGTTCACCCAAATTCGTATTATATAAGCGGTTGATAATCCGAATCCGGGGATTTAACACCCGCGCTTGCATCATAATTGATAAATTTAGTTCATCATCTCCTCCTGCTATGACTAAGGTGTGCGCCTCTTGTATTCCGGCTGCTGTTAGGGTAGCAGCTGCACATAAATTACCAACAATCACATCGCCTGCTGCTTCCCCAGAGATGGGTTTGTGATGAATACCAACTACAAACGCTCCCTGTTGTCTAAGCAAACGAAAGATTTTATATCCAGTTAGTTCTAAGCCGCAAACAATAATTCGAGGTTTCATGTAACAGCAGCATGATTTATCTAAGGGCTGCATCGCTATAGATTAATCAACATTGTTGCTTACTTTATCGCTGGATAACTGTAACTAAAAACACGATAATTTGTCACATTATGGCACTTTTATTTGAGCTATTCAGTCATGTAATCAAAGTAACTCTAATTTCAAATATTAAGATCATGAAAAACTTCACTTCCATCAAAATTGTTAGTGGTATTTTAGGCGCATTGGCGATAGTAGGAATAATTACCAATCACACATCTGCACAACCACAGCCAGAACCAGGGCCAATTTTTTCTCCCAATGTGCAGTTTAATGTTAACCGCACCAGTGGTAATTGTCCCAAAACTGTGGGATTGTGGTGGATGGGGATACCCTATGAAGGTGGTGCAGAGCATATAGTAGTAGCAGATACTACAGCTTTTGCTAACGAAACCAAGTTACTGCCATCTAATAATAAGCAGTTTGTAGAATTTGTTTCGACTTTAAATAGTCAGTATGCTACCTGTGTTGGGAAAGCCAGTTCAGAAGAATCTGTTTTTTATAATGTAGAATTTAAAAATAAAAAAGCATATTTTCGTGTGGATTTACGCAAAATTAACGCACCCGATAGTTTAATTTTCTACAAAACTGTAACAGCTTTTCGTCCTTTTGTGCGTTGGGCGATCGCAGATTAATATCGTGTTCGCTTAGAGACTTATAATTAAGAGGATGTTTAGAAAGTCATCAAGGATACTAAAAACCCCTCTCCAAACCTCTCCCCTACAAGGAGAGAGGCTTTAAAACCCCCATTCCCTTGTAGGGAAGGGGGGCTAGGGGTAGGCTGTTGACTCTGTACTTTTTTTAGGGGTAAAAGTTCATGCAGTTTCTGTGTCTTCGTAATCAGGAGAAAATAATATTTTTCGTTTCGAGAGCGAAGACTGACCAAAAACCTGAAGAAACCATGCTTCAACATCAGCAAAGCTAATATTTAAAAGTGCATTTTTAACAACAGTAGTTGTTAAATCCATAGTCGATAGACATATGGTTAGTAGCATTTGACTGATTTCTTTAAATGGACAGCGAGCAGAAAATTGCTTGTATTTTCCAAAGAGTGATTCAATAACATCAGAAGTAGCCAAAAAAGTACCTTCATGCTTGATTTTGTTACATTGAACAGCTAGATAACCCAAAATATCTTGCTGAAGCTTCTGGAGACAATTATCATCATAATTATCTTGATTATTTGCGAAATGCACAAGAGAATCATGATTGATTCCTGATTGTTTAAGCTCAGTTTCGATACGGCGTGTTAGCAATACCATTTGATTCCATTTAATTAAATCTGATTGATAATCATTTAACCACCCCAACTTATCTCTGACTTTTTGATAAATCACTGTGGGGGCAATATCTGGAATCAGGCTAATTAGAGTTTCCACTGATGAGTTTAATAACTTAATTCCCCAATTAGTTAGCCTTTCAATATTAAAATAACGACATTGAGAACGCTGTGATGGCGGAGCTAAAAAAGATAATTCTGTTTGCTGTAATTGCTGCCTACATATGCTACACTTTTGGATAAATGATTGATATCTCTTATCTGATTCTAATTGATATTTTAATAGTAATGCCATTGCGTGAGTCACATCATGCGTATAAATTACCTCTGGATTATTTTCTTGATATAGCTTGATTCCACGCGCTAGGTCACTACTATTATCTGCAACGATTTGTCTTGGTACTCCCACCCTTTGGCTAATTTTATCTAATTGCTTTTCTATGATTTCTCCTTTGGTAGACTCCATTATTTCTATTGCTAGTATTTCTACGTCTTTATGTGATAATCCCCTCTTTTCCTCAATTACATTTGATAATAAGTATTCCTGTGACACCCCTAGCACAACTAAAGCTTTATGTTTTCCCAATGCTAAAGTAAAATCCACAATGTAAATCCAATCCCTGCGATACTCTTTTTCTCTTTTTAACTCATATATTGCTATTCTTCCTAACCATTTTCTAATACAGCTAAAGCTAGGAGTTGCCTGTGATTCACAATCATTAAATAATTCAAAAACTTTCTCTACACCTCTAAAACTAATCCCACTGTTGATTAACAAATGTATCGCTTGCTGAATTGTTTTTACATCATAATAGTGACCCTTAATCTTTAAGTCTGTTTCACCCATCTCCGATTCTATGTCGGCTGATTGGTTTTCGATTTCTGCTTTTTTTCGCTCTCCTCCTCCAACTTCAGTTTTTTTAACCTTGCTTCTGCCGCCATCGCACGCTTTTTCCACTTCTCTCTCGAATCCGTTAAGTCTCTCACTTTTATTTCTAAAGCTCTGATTTGCTTCTGTTTTACGACCGCCTTCTCTTTCCAGTTTTCTCTACCTTTCTTGAACAATCTCGCTAATCTACTCACTGGGCTTTTAAACTCTTGCATAGACTTTGACTTTGCTGGATTTTTCCGACACAATTATTGTATGAACTAATTCTGCCTTAAAACCGACAAAGTCAACAGCCTAGGCTAGGGGGGTTAGGTTAGAGAGAGTTTGGTGTTAATAACAATACTTTTCAAACATCCTCTAAGACTGCAAGGGGGCAGGGGGTAGGGGAAGAATTATCTGTAGCCAGGATTTAGAGAAATGGTATTAGGGGGATCTAGATATGTGCAACTTCACATGAAATTGGTATTAACAAATTTCAGTTAAGTATTGTTCCAAAAGAGACGCGATCGCTTGCGGACAGTTTTTCTTGTATTTTTTCTTACCCAGCATGACAATACAGTTAGGCGCACTGCCACAGCGTTTTTGACAGTCTGTGTGTTCGATAGTTACTTTGTCTAGTAAACCGCGATCGCACAAAGTTTGTTCTAAATCTGACAATAAACCTTTACCACCCCGTTTCATGCAACCAGATTTTTTGCACACCATAATTTTAGCCGATGGTTGCGGTGGTAAATCTGTGTGGGGATGTTGGCAATTTTGGTCTGTAGAATTGAGGCGATCGCTAATTTTTGTAATTTCATAGGCTTTGAGTTTAATTGTACCTTTATATCGGTGCAATTTCCCCACGCCATAAATATTAATTCGTTCACCTATTGCTAAAGATGAACTTAAACAAGAGCGTAATTTTTTTGGTAGTTTAATTAACACATCTCCAGAGGGAATTGCTAGACTTAAATATTTAATTTTTGTAGGTTTATTGCCAATAAAACCCAAAAAATCACCCTCAAGATTAAACTCTGATAACGTCAAAAATTTGTCACCCATGTTCAGCCTGAAAAAGTGAGTAGGTGTATAGGGGGGTTGGGGGCAGGGGAGCAGGGGAGGCAGGGGGCAGGGAGATAAGGGAGACAAGGAAGACAAGGGAGACAAGGGAGACAAGGGAGAAATATTTACCCCAATGCCCAATGCCCCATGCCCCATGCCCAATGCCCAATGCCCAATGCCCAATGCCCAATGCCCAATGCCCCATTCCCCATGCCCATTTATGCTAGTCTTTTAGCCTCTACTGTTTTAGGTAAATTACTGGCATCTGGGATTTCCCGAAATTCTAATTCCCAACCGTTAGCTAAAGTCAGAACCTTACCTTCAGCACCATCAGTTTCTTTAACAACTACTTCCTCTAAATCTTTTTTAGCAACGTAGACTGTTAATTTGCCTGCATCATTCATCCGTAACATTACTTTCATGGTTTTCCTCAGCAGATTCTAATTCTTTTTCTCGACAGCCAACAATGATTCCTTTTTCCAAGAAATGCACGGCATAAATATAAGAACGTTGTAAAAAAGTTCCTATACTCGCTACGTAGCCTATTTCTCCTTTTTTTGCTAAAATTTCACCGATGTCTCGACCTGGAAATGTGCCATCATTCTTAATTTGTTTGCGAAGTCTGACTTTTTCTCCTAAGTCAAAAACCGGTTCTGTATCCAATTCATATTCATCGCGCTGCATGAGAATACCTCTGTTCTTTTACCAAGTTGAGCAGTTCTTCTGTAGTTAAACTGCGCTTTTTCTTGACTGACTGTTGGCGCACTGCATCTAAAACAGACTGGGTTTCTTCGGCATTGAGAACAATCCCATGCTGCTTTAATAAACTAGATACCAAATGTCGTCCAGAATGTTTACCTAGTACTAAGCGGCGTTCCCAACCGACTTCTTCCGGCGCAAAAGGTTCGTAGGTATCAGGGTTTTTCAGAACACCATGAGCATGGATTCCTGACTCGTGAGCAAAGGTATTTTCACCAACGATCGCTTTCCAAGGTGGTACGCTAGCACCAGAAGCAGCCGCTACCAGTTGTGATAATTCCAACAACCGGGGTGTGTCAATTCCCATATCTACGCCATATATGCGTTTAATGGCCATGACAACTTCTTCTAAAGCGGCGTTACCAGCTCGCTCACCCATTCCAATCACTGTAGTATTCACAGATGCAGCACCAGCTTTAATTCCTGCTAAAGCGTTGGCTGTAGCCATACCGAAATCATTGTGGGTATGAATTTCTACGGGAATTGATAATGCAGAGACTAACTGCTTAACTTCCCCATAGGTGCTGAAAGGATCAAGAACTCCTACGGTATCACAATAGCGAAAACGTGATGCACCCCATTCTTCGGCTGATAGTGCAACATCCAACAGGAAGTTTTCATCAGCTCTGGAGGAATCTTCTCCCCCAACTGCTACCCAAAGACCTTGATCAACTGCAAAGCTGATACAATCTTTGAGTCTTTGCAGACTTATCCGCCATTGTCCGTGGAATTTCGCGGCGATTTGAATACCGGAAACTGGGATAGCAATATGTACGCGCTTCATTCCACAGGCAATAGAAGCTTTAATATCAGAGATAACGGCGCGATTCCAAGCTAGTAAATCCGCACGTAAACCTAAATTAGAAATTGCAGAAATCGCTCGCATTTCTTCCTCACCCATTGCCGGTATCCCAACTTCTAATTCGGGAACACCAATGCTGTCGAGAAATTTAGCGATCGCCACTTTTTCTTCTAAGCTAAAAGCAACACCTGCCGCTTGTTCGCCATCACGTAATGTAGTGTCATTAATGAGAACTTTAGTCATCTCAAACATCCCTCTTAGCAATTTTTCTTAATATATTTTCTCAGTGGAAAAGCTCAAAATTAACACATTCCAGTATTGGTAAATGCTAATAATTACTGCTGAAGAATGAACGGTAAATGCTCTAAGCTCCCACTTTTAATAATTCATCTTCATCATTTCTAAATATTACCTAAACAATAACAACATATCTGTATGACAGTAGACAAAAACTCTGTATAATTTAAGAATGTTTTCGCAGAGTTTACATACTTTGAAAAGCCAATAATCCCTAAAATAAATACTAAAAAATATCCGCAAAATCATCATAAATAACGGATAAACAAAAACTCATTTATTCAATTGTCGTCAAATTATGATATTGAATTTAAAAGATTTGATTGCATAAATTTATGGAATAACAAATTAAGTAATAAAAAGGTTAAAATTTAAGAATCTAATTAAAAAATCAAGATTTATTGACGATAAATTTAAAAACATTAAATATTTTTGTATAACCAATCCAAAATTTTATCTAATTGTTCTAAATTAACTAAACCATACTGCCAAAGCAACATCGGTAAAGGTGCATGATCAAACTCTCGATGTTTTAGAGCTATAGCTATATCTTTATGGGAAAGTTCAAGTTCATTATGTAAAAAAGCTAGCAATTCTAAATCTTTATGAGTAGTCACGTCGATTCACTCCGAAGTCAAAAGTCAAAAAAATAATCCTGATGTTGCTGTCAGGCTTTTAGTGTGCTGTAACATTACTACTCAACGCAGAACAAAAGCACACTTATACGAATTACGAATTAATCCAACAACGCTCTAGCCAGTCCAGCAACTCGTGACGAGGAGCTATAAATTGCATAACTGTACTGCGAACTAGAATTGCTGTCAAGCAGCTATTAACTTGTACGCGCAACGAGCCATCAGGGAGACAGGAACAGGGAATCATCAATTCTTGCAAACGGTGATAAACTTGCCAGCGATCGCACAAGGGTATCTGCAATGGGTAATCATCTACTATATCAGAGGGCAACATCATTACCTATCCTTGCTCACAAGTTCTTTTTCCGGGGATTGACTCTTGAGAGCTTGCAACTTTTCCTCTAGTTGCTCAATCCGAGTCAGCAGCGAGCGAATCACATTACCTTCTACATCAGGTAACTTAGCGTGATCTAAGGGACATGAAGTATTTTTTTCCTTACGGGAAATAATTCTGCCTGGAATCCCCACAACTGTGCAATCCTGGGGGACATCACGAAGAACAACCGAACCTGCACCAATTCTAACGCGATCGCCAATTTGAATATTACCTAAAACCTTCGCGCCAGTACCCACCACAACATTTTTACCCACAGTCGGATGGCGTTTACCGCTTTCCTTGCCAGTACCCCCCAGAGTCACACCCTGATAAATCAGGCTATAGTCCCCCACAATCGCCGTTTCTCCAATCACCACCCCCATCCCATGATCGATAAATACACCCTTACCAATCTCTGCACCAGGATGAATCTCAATTCCCGTCAGAAACCGAGCCACATGAGAAATCAAACGCGGGAAAAACACCACACCCCGACAATGTAACCAATGGGCGAGACGATGTAAACAAATAGCGTGTAAACCAGGATAACAGAACACCACTTCCAGCCAATTACGTGCCGCCGGATCGCGTTCAAAAATAATACGAAAATCACTTAATAATGGCTCGAAAAAGCTGCCAGAAAACAAACTTTTTCGCCGGGATAAACGAGTAGAATCAGGTGGATTCTTGATACCATCTAAAGACTGTTGCATCGGTACTGTTTGGGTAAAAAAAGCCGTGTGCTTTTATGCTTATAGCAGTCCACCCCCAACAGGACAGTACAACCCATCTTGATTGGATTTATTGGATTAATTAAACCTGTACTCAACCCCCCCAACCCCCCATATACACCAACCAAAAAATTTCTTGGGGGTAGAGGCACAAGTATTTTAGGTATAGGGGACTAGTATTTTTCAGTCAGGGGTTCAGAATTTTTGTACTCGCTACAAAAAACTTAATATGTAAGACTTTGATACGATTTCAATCGGATATTTTGAGATATATTAAGCTGTACTCAAATACCCTGGACTATCAAGTAGACAGGAGTACAATTAAGATTTCTGTATCTCTAGTTACGATTACTATTTTAAGCTTTTGAGACTATATCAAACAATTTTTTTTCTTTGTCTTAGCTTTTACTGTCTGTAAGTTCCTATACCCTTCTCAATATAGAGATTGTTTATCCTTAGTAAGTATATATATTATGATATGTTTGCTTTCAATCGATCAAGATGATTTATTTTCAAATATTTTTCACATTCTATATACACTGATCTGAGTGGATAGTTGCAGCAGCATACAATCTTGTAATTATAGTCAAGGAATGTTTAACAGAAGTTATGTTTTGTTTAAAATTAAGTACTGTGGTAGGTTTAATCTCAAAATCATCCCTAAGAAAGAAGTTACTGCTCTAGTTATTTTATTTTAAATCTATCGCAAGTTGTAAAAAAAATAACCTTGTAAATTTTAAAATAATACAGTCATCAGTGCATAAAACTAAAGATTATTAGTTTTATTTGTGTGGTTTGTGCCTAATTATTATTCAGCATACACAAAATAAAATCATGTTTTACTCAAGATGAATGAGAGTAAGTTTTCAACAGATAGTTTTACAAGAGCTAAGACATGAATTTAACAACTAGTCAGACAAAATTAGATCCACAGGCGGCGCGATCGCCAACAGAAAGATCCTTTGATATTAGCTTTTTTTGGTGTACAAAAATCCTAGCGATCGCTGTAGGAGGTATTTTACTTTGGATTGCGGTACAAGTAGCCATAGATTCCATCCCTGCAATTCAAGAATTTGGTTTACCATTTATCTTTAAAAGTGCTTGGAATCCCGTAGAAAATGTTTACGGGATTTTGCCGATGATTTATGGCACAATCGTGAGTTCTTTCATTGCTTTGTTATTGGCTATCCCCATTGGATTAGCTAGTGCCATAATTTTAAGTGAGAATTTTTTACCCTTATCAATTCGGACGGTATTAGTTTTTTTAGTGGAATTATTAGCAGCTATTCCCAGCATAGTTTATGGATTATGGGGAATTTATGTATTAATTCCGTTTTTAAAACCTATTGGCAGTTGGCTACATGAAAACTTTGGTTACATTCCCTTATTTTCCACACCCTACATTGGGCCAGGAATGCTCCCGGCGGGATTTATTTTAGCTATTATGATTTTGCCCATCATTACAGTCATCTCCCGCGATTCCTTAGCATCCCTACCTTCCGAACTGCGATGGGGTGCTTACGGTGTGGGTTCAACCCGATGGCAAACTATTTTTAGTATTCTCATTCCCGCCGCCTTTTCGGGAATTGTCGGTGGCATTATGTTGGCATTAGGTAGGGCGTTAGGTGAAACAATGGCTGTTACTTTAGTAATTGGTAACAGCAATGATTTGGATTTATCCATACTTGCACCAGCTAATACTATTGCTTCCCTATTAGCTAATCAATTTGCCGAAGCTAGTGGTTTACAAAAAGCTTCCTTATTTTATGCTGGCTTAGTTTTATTTATCATCACACTCATAGTTAATATCTTTGCAGAATTGATTGTCCGGCGAGTTAAGAAATTTTAGTCACATTGCAACTGCTGAGGTATTAATTATATGACATTAACTAATGAAGCAAGAGAGTTTGAAGACAGATTTCAAAACTTAGAATTTTCCCGTACTAAACCCCGTGTCTGGATAGGGACAATATTAAATGTATTAGCATTCCTCATGTTGGGTATGGCAATTTTACCTTTGGTGTTAGTTTTAGCTTATGTGACTATCAAAGGTGCGAATCGACTCAATTTAGAATTATTTACAGGACAAATACCAGCCGCTTTACAATCAGGTGGCGGCGTAGGTGCTGCCATTGTAGGAACAATCATAGTTGTAGGAATTGGTACATTATTGAGTATTCCCTTTGGTGTTCTGGCGGCTGTTTATTTATCAGAATTTAGTTCAGGCAATATCGTTAAATGGATTCGTTTTGCGACTAACGTACTGAGTGGCGTTCCTTCAATTATTGTGGGACTGTTTGCTTACGGTGTAGTGGTTTTAACTACCAATCAATTTTCGGCAGTAGCTGGAGGTTTTGCTTTAGGAGTGTTAATGCTGCCAATTGTAGTACGCACCACAGACGAAGCCTTACAATTAGTACCGCAAGAAGTGCGTTGGGCATCAGTCGGGGTAGGTGCTTCTAATTTTCACACTGTTTTACACATAGTTTTACCCTCAGCAATGGGTGCGATCGCCACAGGTACAACATTAGCGATCGCCCGTGCAGCCGGAGAAACCGCGCCATTAATCTTCACAGTCTTATTTTCCCAGTTTTGGCCGAGGAGCATTTGGCAACCAATCCCCACACTAGCAGTTTTAGTTTATAACTTTGCCACCGTCCCCTACGAAAACCAACAACAACTAGCTTGGGCAGCTTCACTCATCCTCGTGTTACTAGTCTTGATTACCAGCATTATCTCTCGCTGGGCAGCAATTAAAAGTACTTATTAAAAATGTTGACTGAAAATATTAGTCCCCTTTCCACAGTATTAACCAATGTGTGCTAAAAATCTCAACAATCATCCTTTAAATCAACCCGAAACTACCCCAGTTTTGCGGACTGAGAACCTCAGCGTCTACTATGATGAAACATTGGCATTACGTGATGTTTTCATGGAGATACCCAAACAACGGGTAACTGCTTTTATTGGCCCCTCTGGTTGTGGCAAAAGTACATTACTGCGTTGCTTTAACCGTCTCAATGATTTAATTGATAAATGTCGTGTTGAAGGGAAAGTTCTTTACCGCACGAAAAACTTGTACTCACCCAAAATCGATCCGGTAGAAGTGCGACGGTTAGTAGGGATGGTATTTCAAAAACCGAATCCTTTCCCTAAATCTATTTATGAAAACATTGCCTACGGTGCGAGGATTCAAGGCTTTAAAGAAGACATGGACGAATTAGTTGAGCGATCGCTCCACCGAGCTGCTTTATGGGATGAAGTTAAAGATAAACTTAAACAAAGTGGCTTATCATTATCTGGTGGACAACAACAACGATTGTGTATTGCTAGAGCGATCGCGCTCAAACCAGAAGTTATCTTAATGGATGAGCCATGTTCCGCTCTTGATCCCCTTTCAACCCGACGGATTGAAGAACTCATTCACGAACTCAAAGAAGATTACACAATTATTATTGTCACCCATAATATGCAGCAAGCATCAAGAGTATCAGACTTTACAGCTTTCTTCAACGCAGAAGAATCTGACAAAGGAAACCGATTTGGTTACTTAGTAGAATATGACCATACCCAAAAAATCTTTGCAGATCCCCAAAGTCAAGCAACTCAAGAATACATAACTGGTAAATTTGGATAATCTACAATCGTCTAAATTCCGTTTTGTAGAGTACATTAAAACCCAGTCTAACCCATCCCTAAGTATATTCTCAACACCAGACTAATAAACAGAGTAAAAATACTCGTCAACGAGTATCAAAGATAGATAAACCGAGCAAAAATACTCGTCAGCAACAGTGATGACACAAGTAGGAACAACCATTGGTTCTTTTGGTTATGTGCCACTGGAACAGATGCAGGGAGGTGAAGCCTACCCAGCGAGTGATTTATATAGCGTCGGTGCAACTTGCTTTCACCTGTTAAGTGGCATTCATCCTTGGGAATTGTGGAAACGACAAGGTTACGGTTGGGTTGCGAATTGGCGACAGCATTTAAAGCAACCAGTCAGTCAGAATTTAGGGCGTGTGCTAGATAAATTGTTGCAAGAAGAACACCAGCAGCGTTATG
The DNA here is from genome assembly GCF_058172895.1 of Aliinostoc maniaoense. Taxonomy (NCBI): domain Bacteria; kingdom Bacillati; phylum Cyanobacteriota; class Cyanophyceae; order Nostocales; family Nodulariaceae; genus Aliinostoc; species Aliinostoc maniaoense. The sequence continues at coordinate 3,556,831 of NZ_CP187952.1, forward strand.
AGTCCGCCGAGAAAGTTTTACAAGCTCTAAATTCTCCTTTGCCACCTCTAGTAGTTCCACCCAAGCCAGCAGTTGTCAAACCAGCATCACCCCCACCACAGCCTACTGTACCCTCTCAACCGCAAGCATCAACGCCAGTAGTACCGAAAAAGCCACCAGTAAAGCCAAAAATAGAGCTAAAAAACCTATTAATACAAAATCCTAAGTTGAGAAAAAGATTACTAGTGAGTGCTGATCATTGCGGTAAAATCACCATATCGAAAAAGAAAATCGTCAACCGCTATTTTAGTCATGATGGGTTCAGTTCGTAGCAAAATCAAGTTAAAAAATGCCATAGATGAAGCATTAGTCAGGCGTGGGCTTCTAGCACCTCAACTTTTACGCCAATGTGAAACAGAAGGATTAGTAGATACAGGTGCAGTATCTTTAGTTATTCCACCACAAATAGTAGAACAGCTAGGTTTAAAAATTAGGGGTGAACGTGTCGCTCAATATGCAAATGGTAGTGAAGAAACCATCGGAGTTACTGAGCCTGTCATAATTGAATGTCAAGGACGTGAAACAGTAGTTGAAGCTTTGGTTGTGGGTAATGAAATATTAATCGGTCAAGTAGTTTTAGAACAGATAGATTTACTGGTAGATTGTCTAAACCAGCGATTAATTCCTAATCCAGAACACCCTGATTATCCAGTTGCCGTAATTAAGTGAGTGTTACTATCCGTGGTAAGCTTGAAGGACGTTTAGAAAGTAACGTAGGGTGTGTGACGGCAACGATAAGATTTAAAACATCACCCATATATTCAAATTGCCGTCACGCACCAAAGACGACACCATCAAAATTTGGCAGCTAGAGTAGGGTGACTTAAGTCATGAGACACAGAAAAATTAACCTAAACTAAAATCAAAATAATCGGCTACTAAATCTGAAAACAAATGAACTGGAAACTTGACGAAGCACAACAAAAACTGCCAGAAGTCATTGATGCTATTGCGTCAGAACCTCAGTTAATCTTCAAGCAGGATAAATTAGTTGCTGCAATCATAGAACCTCAACTATTCCAAGACTTCCTAGCTTGGTACCAGCAACAAAAAGCCTCCACCCTCGCCAATGCTTTTGTAGAACTACGTCAAATGTGTGCTGAAGAGAATTATACTTTAGAAACTCCTGCACGATGTGGTGGCGATCGCCCTATCCCATTTGCTGAGGAATAGTATGAGCTTTCTTTGCGATACTAACATTATCAGTGAATTAGCTCGTCCAATACCCAATCCTGGAGTCATCACCTGGAGTCAAAGCATCTCATCAATTTTTCTCAGTGCTATTACCTTAGAAGAAATTTGCTATGGTTTATCAGCAAAACCAAACATCAGGATTCAAAATTGGTTTGATAGTTTTTTAATAACTTACTGTCAGGTAATTCCTATTAGCCCAGAAATTGCTAAACGTGCAGGTGAATTAAGAGGATACTTACAAACTCAAGGAAAACCTCGCACTCAAGCAGACATAATCATTGCCGCAACTGCCGAAATTCACGAAATTACATTAGTAACCAGAAATACAAAGGACTTTGAGGGATGCAATATTGCCATACTCAATCCATTTACTTGAGCAAAGTAGGGTGTGTGACGGCAACGATAACATTTAAAACATCACCCATATATTCAACTTGCCGTCACGCACCAAGCCAACATAGGTAATATGAACCATGATAAAATCACCATAGGCAAAAATCAGCTAAAACCTCTGCGTGAAAACAGACAGCATATTTTATCGCCTATTTCAACAATTCCCCGGCATCTTCTTTGAACTAATTGATAACCCTCCCGAAACTGCCAACATCTATCAATTTGCGTCCGTAGAAATCAAACAAACAGCCTTTAGAATTGACGGTGTATTTCTCCCCATCCAAGATGAAAGTAAACCGATTTATTTTGTAGAAGTACAATTTCAAGCAGATGCAGATATTTACCTGCGCCTGATTTCCGAAATTACCTTATACTTACGTCAAAACAAACGCCAACATCCTTGGCGGGGAGTAGTAATTTATCCTTACAGACAGATAGACACAGCATCAAAAGCAGATTTCCTAGAATTATTTGAGAGTCAACGCATCAGGGTAATTTATCTAGAGGAACTAGGTGAAACGACATCACTACCCATAGGCATGGCTACGATAAAATTAGTAATTGAGGCGGAAGATACAGCCATTAACACGGCTAGAGAATTAATCAACCGCACCCAACAAGCACAAAATTTGCAACTGCCACAACAACAGTTACTAGAATTAATAGAGACAATTTTAGTTTATAAATTTCCGCAAATGAGTCGTCAGGAGATAGAAGCAATGTTTGGTTTAAGTGAATTGAAACAAACACGGGTTTATCAAGAAGCTTTAGAAGAAGGTGAACAAAAAGGTAAACAGGAAGGTAAACAGGAAGGTAAACAGGAAGCCAAATTAGAAGCTATACCTAAACTGTTAGCACTGGGTTTAACTGTAGAACAAATAGCACAGGCGTTAGATTTAGATACTGCACAAGTCAAACAAATAGCAGAACAAAAATCTCTAAATCAATAACTTAGCATAAGTATGGAAAATAAAATTATACTTTAAAAAATACTGTACGATGGGGCGATCGCTATATCCTTTCTTTCTTCAAAATAACCCCGCTTTTTTGAGGAAAGCGGGGTTTTGATGTTGATATGAAACTACAGTCTAGTAGAGGGCGAGTCAATCTCAAATCTCAAATCCAAAATTGATCAGCTTCCACCTAGCGATACTAGTCTCTACTTAGTTTCAGTAAAGTCAGCGTCAATTACATCATCGCCGCCGTCAGATGGAGGAGCAGCACCGCCATCACCAGGAGCAGCACCAGGAGCAGCACCGCCAGCTTGTTGATAGATGTTGCTACCAACTGCAAACAATGCTTGTTGTAATTCTGGTGTTAACTTCTTAATTTGCTCGTCATCTTCCTTAGCAACAGCTTCGCGCAGTTCTTTTACCAAACCTTCCACTTTTTCTTTATCAGCAGCAGGCACTTTATCGCCTAATTCTTGCAGCTGCTTCTCGGCTTGATATGCCAAAGAGTCTGCTTGGTTCTTGCGTTCAATTTTCTCACGACGTTCTTTGTCGGAAGAGGCATTTTGTTCGGCTTCACGCACCATGCGCTCAACATCGCTCTTATCTAAGGTAGAAGCACCGGTAATACTAATTGATTGTTCCTTACCAGTACCTTTATCTTTAGCGGTGACGTTCAAGATACCGTTAGCGTCAATATCAAAGGTAACTTCGATTTGAGGTACACCACGGGGTGCAGGGGGAATACCATCTAAACGGAAAGTTCCTAAACTCTTGTTATCGTTAGCAAATTCTCTCTCACCTTGGAGAACGTGAATTTCTACGTTGGTTTGCCCATCGACGGCTGTAGAGAATACTTCGGATTTTTTGGTGGGAATTGTGGTGTTGCGAGGAATAATCTTGGTCATTACACCACCCAAGGTTTCTACACCCAAGGAAAGTGGTGTTACGTCTAACAACAAGATGCCTGTAACATCACCAGCCAATACACCAGCTTGAATGGCTGCACCGACGGCTACAACTTCATCAGGGTTAACACTTTGGTTGGGGTCTTTACCCAATAAGTTTTTCACTAGTTGTTGTACTGCGGGGATACGGGTAGAACCACCTACTAATACAACTTCATCGATATCATTTTTGCTTAACTTAGCATCCCGTAGCGCATTTTCCACAGGAATACGACAACGGTCAATCAAGTCTGAGCATAATTCTTCAAACTTACCACGAGTCAGAGTCATATCCAGGTGTTTAGGGCCATCCTGGGTAGCGGTGATAAATGGTAGGTTAATTTCCGCTTGGGTAACGCTGGAAAGCTCAATTTTGGCTTTTTCCGCAGCTTCTGTTAAACGTTGTAGTGCTTGTTTGTCTTTGCGGAGATCAATACCTTCGTCTTTTCTGAATTGTTCAGCTAAGTAATCAACAATTTTCTTATCGAAGTCGTCACCACCAAGGTGGGTATCACCAGAAGTAGACAATACTTCAAACACGCCGTCGCCTACTTCCAGGACAGATACGTCGAATGTACCACCACCCAAGTCAAATACTAGGATGGTTTCGTTGGTCTTTCTATCAAAACCGTAAGCTAGGGATGCGGCTGTTGGCTCGTTGATAATCCGCAGCACTTCAATACCAGCGATTTTACCAGCATCTTTGGTGGCTTGACGTTGGGAGTCATTGAAGTAGGCAGGAACGGTGATTACTGCTTGGGTAACGGTTTCACCGAGATATTTACTAGCGTCTTCTACTAATTTGCGGAGAACCTTCGCAGAAATTTCTTCTGGCGCGAACTGTTTACCGGAGGAGTCTAGCTTGACATTACCGCCACTGCCTAGAACCTTATAAGAAACCTCTGTAGCTTCGTTAGTAACTTCATCAAAGCGACGACCAATAAAACGCTTTACAGAGTAGAAAGTGTTTTCTGGGTTCATCACTGCTTGGCGTTTGGCGATTTGTCCTACCAAAGTGTCGCCATTTTTGGCAAACGCTACTACTGAGGGGGTTGTGCGAAACCCTTCAGCATTAGCGATAACTGTGGGTGTACCACCTTCCATTACTGCGACGCAGGAGTTAGTTGTACCTAAGTCAATTCCAACTACTTTTGCCATTTTGGGTGCTGGCTCCGTATAACTACAAAATGAATGAAGGAGAATATAAGGGACTTAATTTTTGAACCAACTAGTTAATAAAGCAGTTCGTTCAGCATCGATAACCTGTGGGAGTTGTAAATCCAAGTGAGGCTGATATATATACTGAGCTTGTGTAGCCAGTCCATGAAGGGTGGTTTCCCGAACAATGGATGGGACGGTTAATTTTAAAGTATGTTTCTAGTTGGTTCATCCATTAAACTGCTTTTACTTTGTCTAATTTATGAGAATTAATACTTTCAGTAATTAGGGTCAACCGTAACACTAAAGTGGTGTTTGCCGTCTTCAGCCGTAAATTACCTGCTGATGGTAGAGAATTTACGGGCAATATTGGCAAAATGGTAGGAAGCAGGGAGGGAGGAAAAAGATCATTTAAGTGTTTTTACAAAAAAAGGGAACGGGGAACAGGGAATGGGGAACAGGGTTGTGGTGCAAATATGCGAGTTGCACCTGTGGGTTTGTTGCAATTAGATTCAACAAAGCGGGCGGCTATTGCTCAATTTCAAGCTGCACTGACTCACGGTCATCCTACTGCATTGGCGGCTTCAGATTTAACTGCAACTGCGATCGCATTAATTCTTCATGGCGTTAGATTTACTGACAAATACAAAACCTCGTGTTTTAGTTGAAACTGCATCAACTGTGTTCATCGCCTGCCATAATTCGGCTGTCTTCACCCACACAGGTGGATATTTATAACGGGAGACATCCATAATTAAAAATCTATCTGTCTGCTCGTTATATGCGGCCAAGGGTGATATGTGTCCGCCTCTTTCTTGGTTTATTTTTTTACGTAAATAATTAACAATGACAAAATTTCCTGGTTGTCTTAAGTTTTTTGCAGCTAGGGTACGAAATTCGTCTAAGCTAGTATTGGCAGCATGATAAACTTTTACATCTACACTATAACTAGCAATTAATTGACCTAATTCTGCTAAAGTCATGCCTTGACGAGCAACTTTTTCTGGTGTGATGACTGCTTTAGTTTTCTCATTACTAAAAAAGTTCTCCTGAGTAAATACTCGATAAGGAGAATATTCTGGTGCGGTTGGTGCAGGAATTTCTAAACTATTTAACACCATCACTATACTTGCAACGCCGCAGTATGCTTGATTGTTTTGAGTGATAAATTGCATACTCAAGGGAAAAAAGTCTTCCCTGGCACGGCTTGTAAGAAGTAAATTTTTGCCTTGCTCTGAGTTAAAGCTAATTAAGTTAGATGATAGTTGGAGCGTTTGAGATAGGGCGTTACTACTAGAAACAGATAATCCGATAATTGTGGCGGGAATAAAGGTTTTGATAGTTTTTTGTATAGTGGGATTCATAGCTATTAATATACTTCAGTTCTCATTTTTAATTGCTTCTCCAACCATCCAATTAATAAATCAGCCAGAAGTGCGATCGCTGCGGCCGGTACTGCCCCTGCTAAAATTAATTGATTATTGACTACGGCAATTCCCCGAAATATAAATACACCCAAACCCCCAGCCCCAATGGCGGCGGCAATAGTTGCAATGCCAATACCAATAACTGTTGCTACCCGCACCCCTGCTAAAATTACCCCCATTGCTAAGGGAATTTCTACCTGTAATAATAGTTGTCTATCTGTCATGCCCATACCCCGCCCAGCTTCCCGAATGGCAGGATCTACCCCTATAATGCCTGTATAAGTATTACGAATTATCGGCAGTAGGGAATATAAAGTTAAGGCTACAATCGCCGGCACAACACCAACACCACCAATTAAAGGCACAGGAATTAATAGGCCGAATAATGCTAAACTGGGAATAGTTTGCAGAATATTAGCCACACCTAAAATCGGCTGACGTAGTTGAGTTTGGCGGGTGATCAAAATTCCTAATGGAATGCCAAGGATGATGGCAATACTAATGGCAACACCCACTAAAAATAAATGTTCTAGGGTGTGGCGTAAAATTTCTGGTGCGTACTTAACTAGGAAGAAATCTTTCATAACTTGTCTGGCGGTGAATGCAGACATTGCAAGAAAGCAAGGCTTTCAGGATGTTGGGAGTGCATAAATTCATCCTTTGTTCCTAATACAACCAATTCTCCCCCATACATTAACCCAATTCGGGATGCCAAAACAAAGGCTTCTTGAATATCATGGGTGACAAAAACCACTGTCTTACCTAATTCCTGTTGTAACCGCCGAAATTCTTGCTGTAATTCTAAACGGGTAATGGGATCTAGTGCGCCAAAAGGCTCATCCATTAATAATACAGGCGGATCTGCCGCTAACGCCCTAGCTACACCTACTCTTTGTCTTTGTCCCCCGGATAACTCATGGGGATAACGCCTAGCGAATTGTGCCGGCTCTAAGCCTACTAAATGTAATAATTCGTATACTCGCGTTTTAATTTGTTTGGGTTGCCAACCTTCTAAACTGGGAACTAAACCTACATTACGTTCTACGGTGAAATGGGGAAACAAACCAGTTTCTTGAATTACATAACCAATCTTACGCCGCAGTTTAATTTCATCCCACTGGGTTGTGGGAATGCCATCAAATAATACTTCCCCTTGGGTGGGTGTGAACAAGCGATTAATTAATTTCATAGTGGTAGTTTTACCGCTACCACTACGCCCTAGTAAGACTAACGCTTCTCCACGATCAATAGTAAAATTTAGCTGGGACACCAAAGCACGATGGTTGCGGCTAAAGGTGACATCATGGAATTTAATGGCAACTGAGTTGTTTTCTGACATTACGTTAATTCGTAATTCGTAATGGACTTTGTCCCGCTTTGCTCTAAGCGCAGCTATGCCGCAGGCTTTACGTAATTCGTAATTAACAGGATATGCAATTTGTTCTCTCTCCTAGAAGGAGATAAACTTTGATTATTTCTCCCCTTCCCTTGTAGGGAAGGGGTTGGGGGTTAGGTTTTAGAGAAAGTTGCACAGGGCGTTAATTAAATAGACAAATTACGCTGGCTCAGTAGGCATTTTAACACTCAGTTGAGTTAGTTGGCTGCTAAAAGTGCTTTGGTTGCTGAATCGCCTACTTTCTTGACTTGGCGTGTCATTTGGAACAACAATAAACCTAAAATACCTGCGTGTCCCATAATTGCCAAAAAAGCTGTCATTGTTGATGCGGCGTTGTATGGACGTAAAGCTACTAGGGGTGCAGCTACGGATAATAGCCATAGGAAAGTGTGCTTTTCTGGATAGGAAAATAATATGGCTAAAGCAAATACAGGTAAGATGATGACAGCACCTAAAATCCCATTAGCCCAAAATAGCCTTTGTCCATTTTTCATCAATAATACTAGCTGAGTTAAGGCTGCATAGATAATGGCAAGACTACCAGCAAAAATTAGAGCAATTAAGGTGTTGAACTTGTCATTCCCACTGCTCAAAGAGATGAGAGTTAACAAACTTAAGCCGGTAATAGCAATTATGGCATTAATAGCGATCGCCACAACACCAGGACTTTTTTCACCCCAGATTAAATCTTGGATTAATGTACGCTTACTTCCCTGTTGGTAAGCCATATGACGATAACGCGCCCAATCTTGTAATGTGTGACGATGGGGAGTTAAAGCTGCAATTAAATACAAGAACAAAAAGAAATTTAGAAATATCAAGTAAGCCATATTTTCTATCAATGGAGAAGAATAATTAGGCTTATCAGATAATAATCTATCCCAATTTGCACAGCCGATGGTGATAATTGTAAAGGCAATAGTGAGTAAATAACTCTGCTGTTTGCTCAACATGGTAGCATTGCGATCGCCAAAACAACGCTGCAACGATTGCCAAATAAAATAACTCCCCAACAAGTGCAGAAATACACTAAATCCGATCATTATTACCCAAATATTACCTACTGGTAAAGCAAACCAATGGAAATTAGATAAATCTGGATAATTAATAAAATAATATGGGTTGATTAGCTTTAAAACTGCAAATGGATAATCAAATGATGCTTCATTGTTGAGTGATTGCTGAGTTAAAAGCAGAAAACCGAAAACTGCACCACTTCCTAACCAAGCTTGAAAACCTCCCAACCAAGAACCAACTAAGCCAAATAACAGCGCGCCACTGAAATAAAGTAGGCTAGTTGTAATCACAATTAGATAAAAACTGCAAATTAATTTGAGTGGAATTGCCGCATTTAAACCTAACCATAAATGCACGGGAATTGCTACACATAACCCCAAATATATGAGTATCGGTACTCCTAGCATCTTACCAAACAGAATGCTTTGGGGTGATTGGGGACTTAAACGAATAAAATTCAGGGTATCCCGTCTTTCTTCATTAGCTAAATCATTGATGAGTAGATAAGTACCACCCACCAAAATAGTAAAAAATCCGATAATACTTAAGCAGCTAAATGTATCTTGAAACCATACCTCCCAATTAATATTTATATTCCCAGAACCATCTAAAAAACATTTATTGGCAATATCTACATACGCACCTGTACAGTATCTATTTGAACGGGAATACAGGATATGGTCATTATTCGGTAAGAGAGCTTGGAAATAAAGAAATACTCCTAACTGTATTAAGAAGGAGGTAGTAATTGCTAGGAGAACATTACGTTTTTGTAAACGTCCTTTAATTTCTCTTAATAGCTGGGGATTCCAGTCTCCGAGTTGGTTTATGAAATTAGTTTGCATAGTGAAAACTTGTTTGGTAATTGGTTGACAAGATTTATGCAACTGGTAGATGATTTTGAGTTCGTAGTTAGGAATTTAGCACCGGAATTTTTGGGGTAGGTGGGTTACGGCTTACGCCTAACACGCCCTACATTTTGAGCATTTTTATTATTTGATAAAACTAAAATCCTCATACTATTTCTTGATAAAGATGCACTTTATTCTGTACTGTAGAGATGTTGCATGCAACGTCTCTACATCATTGATTTGGTGCAACTTCATAGAGAATTGGTATCACTACAAACGATATAATTAACGTCCGGTGAGTAATGCTTTGGTGGCAGATTCTCCTGCTAATTTTATCTGCTGGTTGAGTTTAAAGTTTAATAATGCTAACACAGTTAACTCAGCTAATAATGACATAAAAACTGTGAAGGTGCTAGCATATTCTATCCCCACCCAAGGAAATGTAGACAGTAACCAAATTAGGGAATTTTTCACGGGTGAGATGCCTAAAAATCCTAAAATGGTGGGGGGTAAAAACATGACTGTGCCGACAGTGCCAACTGCCCAAATACCGCGCTTTTGATTTTTCATTAATAGCATCATTTGGGCGATAGTAGTGTAGATCATCATCATGCTAATAAATAGGGCTACAGCTAAAATAGCTTTCATTCTGCCAATATCATTTACCCAATCAATAGCATTGTTATTGTTGAAGTTTAACAGGGGTGCAAGCATAATCCATGCTACTAAGGGGGTAACAATGATCAGAATGTTAATCACCATTGCTACTAAAGCAGGGCTTTTCTCACCCCAAATAACATCTTTTAACCAAGCACTATTGAAAAACCCTCGGCGATTTAACACTTGGTCATAACTATACCTTGACCAATCTTGAATTTCTTGGCGGTGTGGTGACAAAATCACCATTAAACTAAACAGTAATACCACATTAAAGAATGCCAGGATAAAAAAGTTTGTTGCTATTTGATGATTCAAATCGTAGTAGCAATTCTTCGCATAAGGCACACAGTAATTGTTGTTATATTGGAGAGTAAATCCCCAGAGAATCAGTTGAGAACAACCAACAAACCAATAACTCTGAGATTTATTGAGAATGGCTGTATTGGGATTGCGAAAACGACGGTGTAATGCTTGCCAAGCCCAGTAAATACCCACACCATAGTTAAATAAATGTAAGCCTACTAAACCCACAAGACTTTTACCTACGGGTAAATAGAAAAACTGCAATTGATCCAAAGATGATTCATTGTAGCGACGCAATAAGTTACCAAATAGATAGCCCATCATATCAAAGGGGCTTAAGAGTCTTAACCATGTAGCTGTATTATGAAAGCTTGGGTTATATGATGCTAAGTTCATGGTGGTGAACAAAAATAGTAACACTACACCACTAGCTAACCAAGGTTGAAACCCACTAAATAAACGACTAATTAAGCCAAATAATAAGGCATAGCTGTAGAAGAAAATACAACTAGCTACGAGAATTATATCAAAACTCAAAATGCGACTAAAGGCGATTTGGGCAGAAATTCCTGACCATAAATGTAAAGGTAAGGCGGCGATAACTATGAGATAAATAACAATGGGTACTCCTAGCATTTTGCCTGTTAAAATACTCACTTCTGATTGAGGTGTCAGACGCAAAAAATTGAGAGTGCCACGACGTTCTTCTTGAGCTAAGTTATTGATTAATAAATATGTGCCTGCAACTAACAAAATAAAGATGAACATTACACTCAGGCTGAGAAATATATATTCCCAATGATCTCGCCACCATAAAGCCATATTTATTTGATCAGTGGGGCAAAATTTCTCATAGAGAAGTTTATTAAGATTAGTCTGCTCAGTTTTTAAGTTAGCTAGTTGTGTTTTTAATCCCTGAAGTTTTACCGGATCAAAGTTAGTAGTACCAGTGTAGGAATTAACTTTCTGCTGAATTATGTCTATTTGTGGGTAAAGTGAGTTCAATCGTTCTTTATAACCTGTACTCAAATTACAGTATGTCTCTGACATCGCATATTTTTCGCCAGGGTAAGAAGCGAATTGATATAGAACAACTGCGAGTTGAGCAATGAATGATAAGCCAACAGCAATGACTATATTAAAAACCTTGAGACGACCTTTAATTTCCCGCCAAAATTGCGGATTCCAGTCGCCTATCTTATCGATAAAATTCAGCATCATCGGAAATATCTCCCCATTTAATAATTAAGATGCTTGCTTATGTCCCAGTTTTAAGAAAATACTTTCTAAGTCTTCTTGAACACAGTGAAAATCAGTAATAGGAATGCCAGATGTAACTAGCGATCGCAATAATTCCGCGCAGTCTTCTTGTGTACCAGAAAAGTTCACTTTTAAACTATTTTTACCTGTAATTTTCTCCCACTCCTCTACACAAGGATGATGTTTAATTTCACTTAAAAGTGCCTCTAAATCACCCAAAGTTGATAAAATTATTTGTTGGCGAGACAACCGTTGATAGAGATGTTGCAGTGAAGCACTTTCTACTAAAAACCCTAATTCCATAATGCCCACAGAAGTACAAAGTTCTGCTAAGTCGCTAAGGACGTGGGAAGAAATTAAGATTGTCATCCCGGCTTCTTGCAGTGCTTTGATAATTTCTCGAAACTGCATCCTGGCAATGGGATCAAGTCCCGAAACAGGCTCATCTAATAGCAGTAAAATTGGCTCATGGATAATAGTCCTAGCTAAACTCAAACGCTGCTTCATCCCCCGTGACAGGGTAGAAATGAGGCTGTGGCGTTTATTACCCAGTTGGATGAGTTCTAAAACTTCGTGTAAACGTTGAGTGCGGCGTGGTTCTCGCAGTCGATACAAACGAGCAAAATAATCTAAGTAATCCCAGACATTTAAGTCTTCATACAGAGGATAATCATCAGGAAGGTAGCCAAGACGACGTTTGAGGGTGGGATTACTCTTGTCACGACGCAGGCGATCGCCGTTAATATAAATCTCACCCGTAGTTGGTTCTTCAGCTGCTGCCAACATTCGGATGAGAGTTGTTTTACCTGCGCCATTGGGACCTATGAGTCCATATACTTCCCCCATTTGGATTTCTAAGTCAACATCATTAACGGCTACGTGCCTTTCAAATTGCTTAGTTAATCCACGGGTGCGAATTGCTAATTCTTTTACCATAGCGGCTGGGGTACGGCTGTTGTTTATACACTAAGGTAACTTCTTTCTACAGCTTTCGTCAGTTCCGTTACGGAAATTGCAACCAGGTTTTCTAAGAGAATCGCACAAAATTAAATTTAAGTAATAAGTAACAAGTAATCAGTAATGGGTATTACTGATTACTTGTTACTTATTTAACTTTATTAGCCCAATTGAGTCAAAATTGAACTAACATCAACCATTAACTTCTGCCCCAATTTGAGTAAATTCTGACACTGATGAGGATCATCTTGACTAGTCAGACACAAGGGTATGATTTGACTGTGCAGACAGCTAAAGTAGAGTTCTTGAGATTGGTGTAATGAAATCCCAATATTTAATTGATATGCTACATCAATTAACCGTTCTAAGCATTGAATGTCTGTAGCAAAACTACCATTGCTATCGTGCAGCAATCTCCAAAGCAAGCGCAAAATCAACTGTTCGAGGATTTGCTTGCCTTCAGGAATATTTAAGTGACAACGCAGATGTTTGGCTTCAGTAGCGATCGCTTCTAATTCTATTATGTGATTCCAAACTAATACAGGTTCGGTGATATCTTGCTCTAGCGATCGCAATGTCGTCATAGAGCGATATCCTAAAGCAATCTCGGCTGCTACTTGTAACTCTTGCGGTACAGCTAATTCATCCCGGTGAAAGGCGACTAAGACACCATAATTATCCCGGTAAGCTTGGGTGTAAAGTTGGTCTAAGCGAGTCAGGGTTTCTTGGGAGAGTAAGCGCATAATGCGGTGGCGTTCTTCTGCAAACAGATTTTGCAAGTTAAAAGCTTGGCCACTAAACACCTGTGTCATGACTAAGATCGTTTGGGCTGCGCTGGCTTGTTGCAGTGCGCTAAACAGCTTTTCTTTTAATTGGCTGTAGTCTCGTCTACCAGTAAATATTTGAATGCAGCAGTGGAAATCCCAACCCCCTAAATGCAGTACGGCAAAAACTAAGTTTTCGCTTTCCCAGGTAATATCAGAGACTAACTTTAAATGACCAACTGCTAAGGTCAATGATCCCATGCGTTGCAGTTGGTAATCTATCTCATTGACGGTGTAACAGTAAACGTGCTGTTGGTGACTACCGGGGGCTGATCCCTGACCATTAAATATAGATGTAATGGCGTAATGGGCAGCGACTTGTTTAAAACTAATCTGAGCAGTTTGGACGAGTTGACGGTATACTTCCGCACCATGTTTAAAAGCTTCAACGTTACTGGGGGCTGAAGATAGGCGTTTGAGGAAGCCTTTTTCTAGTTGCACACCAGCCACATCTCCCGCCAGTTCTAAGGCACGGGCGGCGTAACGGAGAATTTGAGTGCCTTCTGGGCGAGACAGTTCCTCAAAGAACCAGCCGCAACTTGTGAACATAAATAAAGCATGACGCTGCATTTCTAATAGGCGCAAAGCGTCTACTTGTTCGGCGGCGGTGAGTTTGTGGGTTTGATGGCGGGACAGAAAACGGCTAACATTGCTAGCAGAGCGATCGCTGATCACTTGAATATATTCATCTCTAGCTAGCCACGGATCACGTAACAATTGTTTACCATATTCTTCGTAAACGGCAATTAATTGATCTCGTAGCCAATTTAAGCCATTCCGTAATGGCCGCCGCCATTTTTGATGCCAAACTCCCCCTTCACCACCACAACCACAATCATCCTGCCATCTATTAACACCGTGGGCGCAACTCCAGGCAGTCACAGGTTTTAACTCAACTTCCCATGTGGGAGAATTTAAGCTCAGGTAATGAGCAAAGTTTGTCACTGTCCAACCATGTTCGGGAAACTCGGCGGTAAAGGCATAGGCTAGGGTTTTTTCTGTTCCCTTTTTATGGTGTCCAAAGGTTTCCCCGTCTGTAGCGACAGAAATTAATTGTGATGGACGATGATCCCCGCGCACAGCTGCCCCAATGCGTCCGGCAAAATGGTGAGAATTATAGACGACATCACTAAAGCCCATGTCCCGTGAAATAGGGCCGTCGTAAAAGAAGACATCAATATATGGGCATTGGGAAGTAGGAATGGGCAATTGGTCATTGAGATTTCCTTGTCCCCGATCCCCACGCAAATAACAACGATAAGGACGGGTGGGATCAATCTGACTACCACCAACTTCGTGCCATTCCGGTTGGGGATCATTTTCTGATGAAAAGGGACGACAACGCAGAGCTTGGGATGGTGCAAGGACTATAAAACGAATCCCTTCCGCCACTAAAACTTCTAAGGTGGCATAGTCTACGGCGGTTTCCGCCAACCACATTCCTTCGGGATCACGACCAAAGCGTGAACGGAAGTCTGCTTTCCCCCAGCGAATTTGGGTGTATTTATCCCGTTCGTTGGCTAGGGGCATAATAATGTGATTGTATACTTGCGCGATCGCATTGCCGTGGCCATTTAATCTTTGACAACTTTTTGCGTCCGCTTCTAAAATCCGTTGATAAACCTCCACATCATAGCGTTCTAGCCACGACATCAGCGTTGGGCCGATGTTAAAGCTCATATATTCGTAATTATTCACGATCCCCAACACTTCACCTCGGTCGTTTAAGACTCTGGCGAAGGCATTCGGACGGTAGCACTCCCAATGAATGCGCTCATTCCAATCATGGAAAGGTGCAGCACTGGGTTGACGCTCAATGGCATCTAAATAAGGATTTTCCCTCGGTGGCTGGTAAAAATGACCATGCACCGTCACATAGACACCTGTAGCTCGTCTCAGGGGATCGCTATGGTGAGTATCTGGAACAGGGAAATTGGATGTTGATGTTGAGCCAGAACTAGCTGGCCTCTCAGCAGCAGAAGTCATGTATTTTTATCCAAAAAAAACTTACACTTATGCCGGAAACATCTGATTCAAACTTTTTGACACAAGTTTGAAAGCAAAATCCGGTATATAGAGAAACTATCAGTATGGAATACAGCTAAATTGCGACGAATGTAATCTTATTATGATAGTAAATCTGCGTTATTGCCACACTGTTTTCCATATTTCACAAAATTATCAACCATTGCACAACGCTCCTTTGCGGAGTTTTCTGGTTGGCAGAACCAATCAAAATTTAATTATCTTTTAATTTATTAAAACCTATTTTTGGTGTAAAGTCCTAATTTTTAATAGATAGTTTTGCTAACGAATATTGCGAAGTTATAAGAAATTGCAACCATAGTTTACATAGTCTGAGGAGTTACGCAACTGGCATATTTTTGATGTAGTCACGCATTAACCATCAATTGTGGCACTTGCCTAAGTTTTGAATTTCTTGCATCTCACTTGCGGTTTTGTTTCATGGCTACCTTCTTGACATAATACTTACAGTTGACTAGTGTAACCCTAGGGGTTACAATATCTATGACTAATGACTATTAAAACTTTTAAACATAAGGGTATTAAAAAACTTTTTGAAGATGACGACAGGAGTGGAGTTCAGCCAGCACACGCAGAAAAGCTTCTAGATATACTTGACACGCTTGACGCTGCCACCGCAATTAAAGATATGCAATACCCTGGCTCTGGACTACACCAACTAAAAGGTGATAGAAAAGGGGAGTGGTCTGTTACTGTCACCAAAAACTGGCGTATAACTTTCACCTTTGAAGAGGGCGATGCTTACGACGTAAATTACGAAGACTATCACTAGGAGACTGAAGCCGATGATCACCAAAAGAAAACCTAGACATCCAGGCGGCTTGATCAAGCGTCAGTATCTTGAGCCACTTAATATCACAATTACTGATTTTGCTGACATCATTGGTGTATCCCGTAAAACAATGTCTGAGATAGTGAACGAACGAGCAAGCATTACACCTGACATGGCTCTACGTTTATCTACTGCTTTGCAAACCACTCCTGAGTTATGGCTCAACTTGCAACAAAAATATGATCTTTGGTGTGCGGCTCATGAGTCAGAATCGTGGAAAGAAGTAACACCAATAAATTTACAAGCTTGCTAAAAACTTTTAGTTCACCCGCACAGGAGGTAACAAGCCAACTTTGCCTGCTGAACTTCCGCCACTCCCTTCTACGGTGATCATTTCCATTCAAAATTTTTTGAGTATTTTGGCTGATTGACAAAATATACTTTTTAGCATTCATATCTGTAAGAAATTTTTAGTGAATTGGTGTCACTGATGGTTTTAGATGAGTTTTTAGAGAAACTAGAGGGTATCCTGAAGTTTGTCAGATACTTGTACCTTTTTGATGTATGAAGAGTGTTGAGTAAAGCTTAAATTGTAGGGTGCGTTAAAGCAACGCGTAACGCACCGTATGATTATGGTGCGTTACGGCGATTTATACTGTCGCTCATACTCAAATCATCACACTGCCGTAACACAACGGCAATAAAGCGAGAACTCAGAGCGGCGGCTTCCGCCGTAGACGCTTTAGCGTCTTGCCGCAGGCATCTAAAGTTCGGTGGGGAGGAAAATCCACACCGCTTTTTGCCTCCCCTACTTAATATTTACTTTACTCAGCACCAACTAAACACCACGCTTTTGCTAACAGCACTTAGCACTCAGTACTCAACAATCATGACTTGCCAACAAATCAACTAAAAGTAACAAATGTCAGGTAAAAACATTCTTTTTCTATTTTTCTTGCTGTTTATCCCCGTTTCCTTGGCGGCGCACTTTCTCGAATGGGGAGACTTGCTAGTTTTCATTACCGCAGGTTTAGCAATTTTACCCTTGGCCGCTTGGATGGGTACAGCTACGGAAGAAATTGCTGTGGTGGTGGGGCCTAGTTTGGGAGGGTTGTTAAATGCTACCTTTGGCAATGCTACGGAACTAATTATTGCTTTAGTAGCTTTAAATGCGGGTTTTGTGAATGTTGTCAAAGCTAGTATCACCGGTTCAATTATCAGTAATTTGTTACTGGTAATGGGCTTTTCTATGCTTTTGGGTGGACTAAAATTCAAAGAACAGACATTTCAACCAGTAGTAGCGAGGGTAAATGCTTCTGCCATGAATTTGGCAGTAATTGCGATTTTGCTACCCACCGCCATGAACTACACGGCTAAAGGTATTGGTGAACCAGTGCTGCAAGATTTCTCCTTGGCGGTGGCTGTGGTGTTAATTTTGGTTTATGCCCTCACATTACTATTTTCTATGAAAACCCATGCCTATTTGTACGATGTGGGTGTGGCAGAAACGGAAGAGGAGGAAAGTCATACAAAGCCGAATCTTTGGCTGTGGAGTGGGGTATTGTTAGTTTGTACCCTGTTGGTAGCCTTAGAGTCAGAGTTATTGGTTGATTCCTTAGAGGTGGCTACTTCCCAGCTAGGTTTGACGGCACTGTTTACAGGGGTGATTTTAGTTCCCATTGTGGGTAACGCCGCAGAACACGCCACAGCCGTCACCGTAGCGATGAAAGATAAAATGGATCTTTCTTTGTCGGTGGCTGTAGGTTCTAGTATGCAAATTGCCTTATTTGTCGCACCTGTGTTAGTAATTGCTGGGTGGATACTAGGTCAACCAATGGATTTAGATTTTCAGCCTTTTGAGTTAGTGGCTGTGGTGGTATCAGTGTTAATTGCTAATAGTATTAGTTCTGATGGTAAGTCTAATTGGTTAGAGGGAACATTGTTATTAGCGGCTTACACTGTACTGGGATTTGCTTTTTACTTTCACCCACCTATTAATGGGATTGGGTAGTTATTCTCACAATTGAATCTAGCAAGCGATCGCCGGATTTTTTCCCAGGTTAATTTTCAGGCGATCGCTTTTTATTTTTAGTAGTAATTGTGACATTTTTTTGCAACATTACTCATAATGTAAGTAGAGCGGTGTAAATAATTAAAGGTTTGTAGTGAGGACTTTAGTCCTCTCTTAAGGACTAAAGTCCTTACTACGAACTAAATTCATTTTTTTTTACATTACTTTATATAGTTTGGTTTTTTCAAGTCGTTCTACTTAGGTAATTTATAAGTCTTTCAACTCCAAACCACACATATATATATACCGCTTAAGGTGGAATAATTTCTTTGACATCTAGAGTTTATTATTCTTGTCAAGTTTATTAGTAAATTCATCACAAAATATCGCCGTGGAGCAATTTGGCAGTTGATTAAATGATTAACTGCTGCCATTTCTAGTATCAAATAATCACTTATAGAGATTTCAACTCTGCTCAAGAGTAAGAGTTTAAACCTCAAAATCAAGAAGGGCAATATGTTTCTAATTCTGGCTATTTGATCATTAAATGCTCGAAATTTAACTCCTGAGATTTAAGTAAGCACTATTCCGGACTTAATAAATTTTTTCTGTCAAAGGAAATATGGGTGATAGTGACATCAATTACCATGAATGATATTGTCCTGCTGATGACGGGTGTATTAGCAATCAAGCAACCCGCTCCGTCGATTGTACCCAAGCAGCCTGTAATTCAGCTTGACAATGGCGTGAAGAAAACAACATATGTTGAGCCATATCAGTTAGTGTCATCTGCAAAAATCACGCCACCTGAATTTATGCCGCTCAATCAAAGTTCGCCAGATATTAAGTTAGCTTTTAAACCGGAAAACCAACGAACTCCGATTAAAAAGAGAGAGTTAATTAAGGATGCTTATAGTGTAGATGAGTTCAAAAATTTCCATGCTGTCAGGGTTAAACTTCCCCGGCAACCACAGATCATAGCTCAACAAATCCGCAGTGAAATTATCATTGCCAGACGCTATGGCAGGTCTGTTAGAAATATACCAAATCTACGTTTTGGTAATTCAGGTACAGCCGTGAGAGTCTTGCAAAGATTATTAGTTGCTAATGGCTATAGTCTTCCCGTTGATGGCATTTATGGCGCATTAACAGAAAGTGCAGTCAAAGCCTTTCAAGTGCAACGTAATCTCCGAGTAGATGGGATAGTTGGCCCCAATACATGGAGTTCCTTAACCCGGTATTCAAGATAATTAGTAATTCGTAATTCTTAATTACGAATTACTAATTATCAACTACCGATACTTATGTTGTTCTAGGAGTTGTTGCGCTCTGGGTTTGTAGATTAAATAGAATAATGACTCAATGTAGCGCAATAAATCCTCCCGTTTTTCTTTGGATGTAAAGTTCCAGAATCCGTAAATTCTGGCTAATGACAAGAGTTTTGTGGTGTGAATCTTCCAAGTATAGGTGCTGTATACTCGGTCAATGGCTTGCTGAGAAACTACATTCCAATATTGGGGATTCTCTTCACATTTGATCACAAATTCGAGAATTTTTTGGGCTGTTTCTTCTAAATTTGTGGGGTTAATGTAAAAACCATTCACTTTATTTTGGATGATTTCTAAAGGCCCACCAAATTGAGTGGCAAAAGTTGGTAATCCTGAAATCATCGACTCCAGAATTGTCAAACCAAAGGCTTCAAATAACGCTGGTTGTACGAAGATTCCTTGATGGTCGGCGATGACTCGATAAACTTCCCCAGAATCAGTTTTGGATAGGCGCACACCTAACCAACGAATTTTGCCATGTAAATTGTACTCATCAATAATGTGGTAGAGTCTGACAATTTCGTCCCTTTCTTCATTGTCTTCGGATTCTTCTACCCGCAACTTACCGGCAATTAAAATTAAGTTGCAATGTTCTTGCAATTCTTTACTTTGACCAAAGCATTCTGCTAAACCAGTGAGGTTTTTAATGCGGTCGAGACGCGCCATTGAGAAAATAGGACGTTTTTGAGGATCATCAAGTTTACCGAAGATTTGGCTAGGGTCTTCTAAAGTAAATAACATTTCGGCAATACGTGCGCGATCGCTATCTA
Organism: Aliinostoc maniaoense; assembly: GCF_058172895.1. Lineage (NCBI taxonomy): Bacteria > Bacillati > Cyanobacteriota > Cyanophyceae > Nostocales > Nodulariaceae > Aliinostoc > Aliinostoc maniaoense. The sequence continues at coordinate 3,577,134 of NZ_CP187952.1, forward strand.
CTCTTTCTTCATGACGTGTATAGGGAAAATAGGCGTTTTCATTCACCCCAGGCGGTACAACGTTGAATTTCGGACTAAATAATTCAATGCCGTTCACCACATGATATAACTCCGGCATGGTGAAGCATTTGTAAGATTCGTACTGTCCGATACTATCCGGTGTGCCGACAATTTCTTGGTAGGTACTGCTGATGACGAAATTGGCTGCATTCATCGCAATTAAATCGGCAGTAAATTGTAAAGAAAAATGATATTTATCTTCCAAATCTTGCCAATATAAGTTGCTAAACAAATATTTGGATTTTTCTAAAGCGTGAGCAATATTACACTGAGTTACTTTCATCCGTCGCGCCAACAGAAACGCCACTAAGTTGCCGTCAGTGTAGTTACCCACAATTAAATCTGGTGTGCCGTGAAATTCTGCTAGCAGTTCTCGTTCGGCATCAATGGCGAAGGTTTCTAAATAAGGCCAAAACTCAAATCGGGAAATCCAGTTTTGGGTCATGTTGGGGTTAAATTCCCGCAGAGGAACGCGCAAAATCCAGGCGTTTTCCGTACCGTAGACTTTTTCCAGGCGTTGGTTACACAAAGTCCCATCACTATTAGGAATGAGGCGTGAGAGAATGATGACCTTTGATTGGACATTTAACCCCTCTAAACCAGCAAGGATGATATCTTCTCGCAGTTGTTTTTCTAAGTTCTTGGCTTGGTCGAGAACATACACTACCTGACCCCCAGTATCAGGACGACCTAAAACCCCTTCTTGTCCAAACCAGCCATGTGCTGACACCAGGACAATTCTAAAAATCATCGGCACGCGAGAGATGAAAGCTTCCAGGGTTTGGGGGTCTGGTGAGTCGATTAATTCATCGAGAATATTTAAGGTGTCCCGGACACGGGAAGCTGTGTTACCCCAACCTGGTTCAAAACCCATACTTTGCAATTGCAGGCGGAATTGTTCGTAGGGTTCATCGTTGGGTCTATCATTGACAAAGTTGATCGCTTTTTTGACTTGCTCTGAGAGCTGCTGTTGTGATTTGATGCGATCGCTAATTAATAATTGCACACCGTTGTAATGGTGCAGACGCAAGAAGTTAAATAAACTTTCTAGCCATTGTTTGGGGTCTTGGAACAGCTGACTAGATAGGTAACGGTTAAGGAACTGTACACCCTTACCGATGTTTTTCGGGTCACGGATGACAGGAGTGTAGTCATAAAAGGGGCCAAAGTCTAACTCTAGCAGATCACCCTCAAGCGGATGAAACTTATTGACAAAGCGATCGCGCAAATCCAATAATTCCTGTATCGTCATCGCCTCCACATCTAAATCTGCTGTGACGCGATAAACTTCTTGACTAGCAATCTTGGAACGAATAATAAAACACAGATTTGAGTCTTCTTGAATAATCTCTTGGGTATAGTAAATTAATTTACCAAGATGAGAAGAAGTATAAAATGTTTCTGGCTTCTCGAATTTGGTGCAGTATTCACAATATTCATTCAAGATGTCATTACGCAATAAATAATTTTGCTCTTTTTGGCGTAATTGACTCAGAAAGGCACGTAGATCAGTTTTTTCTTCACTATCCAGGATTGTTTGCATCAATTCTGACATAGAAGTGACTCCTAAATTTTGATTTTGCCTTCTAGGGTAGCGCAAGCTGCAACCCTGAATTTTAGTCAATAGTCAATGGTTTAAAAAAATTCCATCCGATGAATGAATCCATGTTTGTTTGTGATGAAGGATGATAATTTTTATGACAACCCATGACAGTTAATAAATTTTGATTGAGGGATGAAATTTAGCTATTCTTTGCCTAGAATAAAAAAAAATGCTGATTTTTCAGTCTAACTAAAGGCATAAATAAATACATTTTATGTCAGCCCAAACGCGGATATATATAAGCGCGATTATACCTGAATATTTCAGTGACTGATTGCACTCATCAAAAAATACAAAAATTTCATCAGTTCATATAAAAACTCTCCGCGTCCCTCTGCGCCTACCTCCGCGCACCTCTGCGTTAAAACTCCCAATTACTTCCGCCTCAAAATCACCCAACTAACCACAGGAGTTCCAATCAAAGCAGTCCTGTAGTTATAAAAAATATATTTGATTTTTAAACAGTGTAAAGTTGCTGCTATGATTTATCTACGTAGTGGGTAATCTTAATAACAAAGTCAAGACTTCATTGATGATTTATTAGTTATGCGAGTACCCGCGTGAGATGATTGAAATCCTCGCCACCCTTTCGGCTTCTGCGGCAGCAGGAATAAGAATAGGCATACCTTTATTAATTATTGTACTCTGGCAAGGTAGTGAATTTTGGTCACAAGTGCCAGTTTTATCTCATATTTCCCCTAGGGTTTTATTAATTTGTCTAATTACTTGTTCATTTGTGGAATTGTTTGCTTCTAAAAAACTTTGGGGACAAAGAATTTTACAAATAGTTCATTTATTTTTATCTCCCCTTGTGGGAGCAATTATGGGATTAGCAGTAGCTTCAGCCACAGCAACACCACATTGGTTAATAGTTGTAATTGGGGGTTTGTTAGCTTTGGTTTTACAGCTAGTTCAGGTGGGTTGGTTCTATCGTTTACGTGGGTTGCCGTTGTGGGCAGTTTTTCTACAGGATACTTTATGTATAGCTCTGGTGCTGTTTGCTTTTGATGCTCCGTGGCAAGGAGGATTAATTGCTTTAATCCTCCTGTGGTTTGCCGTGCATAGTGCTAAACAGTGGTATAACTGGTATCACAAAAGCCGTTAAAATACCTGAATTTGGGCGAAACCATAGGGTATTTCTCGCTGATAACCAATATGACCTCCAGCAAGTTCATATAGATAGAAATTGCGATTGGGAGTATCAAAGGCCAAATTCTTAAAGGCGATTCGTAGGTTACTACCACGAGGTACTGGTTGAGTAAAATTCAGCCTAATTCTGTCACCTTCTCTGGAAATGTTGGTATCGATTTTTTGACCAGATTCATCTGTGACTTCAATATCATTGTTACTGACACTGACAAATTCTGGAGGACGCACCACTACATAAGACAAAGGCTGCTCTCCGGTATACAAACTAATGTAATGAGTATTACGGAAACCAGTTGTTCTACTAATTCGCGGTGCAGTGCGGTCGTAGGACATTGGTTGTCCGGGTGGGTTTGATTGTCCGGGTGGGTATTGTTGTCCGGGTGGGTATTGTTGTCCGGGTGGATATTGTTGTCCGGGTGGGTATTGTTGTCTGGGTGGGTTTGATTGTCCGGGTGGGTATTGTTGTCCGGGTGGGTTTGATTGTCCGGGTGGGTTTGATTGTCCGGGTGTGTACTGTTGTCCGGGTGTGTACTGTTGTCCGGGTGGGTATTGTTGTCCGGGTGGGTTTGATTGTCCGGGTGGGTATTGTTGTCCGGGTCGGATTGGTTGGGTTTGAGCGATCGCTGGTAAACTAGTTGTGGCGATCGCTAAACTCACGGTAGAAAACCAAATCAATTTTTTCATGACTTACCGCCAATAAAGGGGAAATTAAGACTTTACTGACGATATTCCTGAAATTACTCTCGGATTACATCTGCCTGGGATGGGAAGCGCAAAAACATAAAAATCCTACATATAAAAACAAAAACCTCCCAAGAGAGGGAAGTTAAGAGTGAAGACCATATCTGCGATGTGTAACTTTTTACTGCAACAAGCCAATCATATGTAATAAACCCTGACCTGTAATTAACTCAATAATCAAAGCAATAAAACCTAGCATAGCAATGCGACCGTTCCAAACTTCTGCGCTGGTGGTCATACCCCATTCCCAACTTTCTGGCGGATACATTTTCACCCGCTTCTTCATTTGAGTGACTTGGGAAAGTTTGAGACTCGGTTTTTGCAGTGCTTCAATTACCAAATCAGCTAAAGCTCTGATAAAAACTGGATGGGTATTTGGTGCAGGTACACGGCGGAAGTTATGAATGCCTGCTTCTTCGGCGATTTCCCGATACTCAATATCAATTTCTTGCAATGTTTCAATATGTTCTGAAACAAAACTGATAGGTACGACAACTAAGTCTTTTACGCCTTCCGCGCCTAATTCTTTGAGGGCATCTTCTGTATAGGGTTGCAGCCACTCTACAGGGCCTACACGACTTTGGTAGGCTAGGGTGTGAGCATTGGGACGATTGAGGGTTTTCATGATCAGACTAGTACATTCCTCAATTTCCTGCTGATAGGGGTCGCCGGCTTCCTCTACATAGCTTTTAGGGACACCATGCGCGCTAAAGAAGACATGAACTTGATCAGGATTAGGGAATTGGTCAATTTCTTGACTAATCAATTCCGCCATTGCTTGTAAATAACTCGGTTGTTTATACCAAGAGGGAATGACAGTATATTCAATGCGTTGGAGTTTGGGGTCTTCTTGCCAAAGTCGCTCTAAAAGCCGGAAGCTAGAACCACTGGTACTGATGGAAAATTGCGGATATAGCGGTAGAATAACCAAATTGTCAAGGTTGTCTTTAGTAAGGAGTGCGATCGCTTCTTCTGTATAAGGATGCCAATAACGCATTCCGACATAGATTTTGGCTTCGTGTCCCAAATAATTTAACTGTTCTTGTAAAGCTTCTCCCTGAGCTTCCGTAATTCGCCGTAAGGGTGAGCCACCACCGATTTGCTTATAGTTCTCTTGGGATGTCTTGGTGCGTTGTGAAGCGATGTACCAAGCCAGGGGCTTTTGTAACCAACGGAATGGTAAGCGTATGATTTCAGGATCAGAAAAGAGGTTATACAAGAACGGCCCAACATCTTCTAATTTATCAGGCCCACCGAGATTGAGTAATAATACGCCTACACGACCCATAGCAGTTATTTTCCCCCGACTTTTTCAGATTTTTTACTAATGTTAACAATATATCTTTATTAAATATAAAGCTTAATAGTCAGCAAAGGTACAATGGCAACAATTTTAAGAAATTTAAGTTATCGTTATCAATGGCTATATGATGGAATATCCCGGTTAGCAGCCCTTAGCGTCGGTGGAGAAAAGCGTTTTAGGCAATTAGCTCTGCAAGGGTTAACCATACAATCAGATACTCATGTTTTAGATTTATGTTGTGGTAGTGGCCAAGCGACGCAATTTTTAGTGAAATATTCACAAAATGTAACAGGACTAGATGCTTCCCCCTTATCTTTACAACGAGCCAGGCAGAATGTACCAGAAGCAACTTATGTTGAAGCTTTTGCCGAAAAAATGCCCTTTACAGATGCTCAATTTGATGTAGTGCATACGAGTGCGGCTTTACATGAAATGCAGCCAGTACAATTACGGGAAATTCTTCAAGAAGTTTATCGAGTACTCAAGCCCGGAGGAGTATTTACTATTGTGGATTTTCATCCACCTACTAACCCCATACTTTGGCCTGGTTTAGCGTTATTTTTTTGGTTGTTTGAGACAGAAACAGCTTGGAAATTATTAAAAACTGATTTAAATGGGTTATTAACTGAAATAGGATTTGAAGTAACTCAACCAACTTTATATGCTGGTGGTAGTTTGCAGGTAATTCAGGCGAAGAAATAGATAATTGGGAATTGGGAATTGGGCATGGGGCATTGGGCATGGGGCATTGGGCATTGGGGTACGGGGTAAATATTTCTCCCTTATCTCCCTTGTCTCCCTTGTCTCCCTTGTCCCCCTTGTCTCCCTTGTCTCCCTTGTCTCCCTTGTCTCCCTTGTCCCCTGCCCCCCTGCCCCCTGCTCCCCTGCTTCTTACCCAGTCCCTATTTCCTAGGCAAAATTACAGTAACTATTGTCCCAACACCTAATTCACTATTAACTAAAATTTCTCCTTGGTGAGCATCAACGCATTTTTTAACAATTGATAAACCTAAACCAGTGCCGGAAATTCCGCCAACATTTTCCCCACGATGGAAAGGTTGAAATAAATGTTTTTGATCTTCTTGGGAAATACCAATTCCCCAATCTTGAATTTTAAAAATTACCGCCTGTTCTTGAGCAATTAATTCAAAATTTACTATCCCATTTGGTAGGGAATATTTAATGGCATTACCCAGTAAATTACCTAAAACATGGTGTAGTAAGCTTTCGTCTAATAATACTGGTTCTAATTTTTGAGAACAGTTGAAAATAACTTTTAGGTGTTTTTCTTTAATACTTAACTTGGCTTCTTCTACTATTTGACGACAAAACGCTGCTAAATCTATGGCAATAAGTTCACACTGTAGTTTGCCTGCATCTGCTTTACCTATTAATGATACTTCATCTAGTAACTGTGCCATATTTTTGATTGCAGAACGAATCATTTGTAAATGAGACTGTTTTTTCTCTTGGCTTAATTTATCTTCGTTATTTTGTAATAAACCAGCAGCTAAAAGAATTGTATTTAAAGGGTTGCGAATGTCATGGGAAAGCATAGAGACAAACTCAGATTTAAACTGGTTGATCTCTTGGGCTTTTACTAGTTCAGCAGTACGTTCTTCAACACGGTGTTCTAGAGATTTATTGAGAACTCGTAAGCTTTCTAAGGCTTGCTTACGCTCGATAGCGTAACATAAAGAACGCACCAAAACATGAACATTTACCTGTCGTTTGACTAAGTAATCTTGCGCTCCCTGACGCACAGCTTCAATTGCTAAATCTTCATCATTAGTATTAGTGAGAACAACAATTGGCACACTAGGGTCTTGCTTCATCAACAAAGACAGAGATGATAAACCTTGACTATCAGGAAGTGTAAGGTCTAGTAAAATTACATCATAATTAGTGTGAGTGAGTTCCCTGAGTGCTTCTGCCAATCTCTTCACATGAACCAGAAGAAATTGCTTAGATTCAGCTTGTTGTAAATATTCTTGTAATAACCTCGCTTCTGCAATGTTGTCTTCAATTAACAAAATTTTTACTGAACGTCCAAGTATCATCTTCTGGTTTCACCGCCTGGGAATTGATGAATGGGGCATTGAGAATGGGGCATTGGGAATGGGGAATGGGGCATTGGGCATGGGGCAGGGAGACAAGGGAGACAAGGGAGACAAGGGAGACAAGGGAGACAAGGGAGACAAGGGAGACAAGGGAGACAAGGGAGACAAGGGAAAATTTACTTTCCCTACACCCTTACACCCTTACACCCTTACACCCTTACACCCTTACACCCTTACACCCTTACACCCTTACACCCCTACACCCCTACTCCGGTGGTAACGTAACTGTAGACAGCCAAAATTCTTCGATGCCTTTGACTATTTGGAATAGTTGGCTAAGGTTGCGGGATTTGGTGATGTAACAGTTTACGTGTAGTTCGTAGCTGTGAAAAATGTCGTCTTCGTTTCTAGATGTGGTGAGGACTACTACTGGAATACGTTTGAGTAAGGGGTCAGTTTTAATTTCTGCTAAGACTTCACGACCGTCTTTTCTAGGTAGGTTTAAATCTAGCAGAATGAGGTCTGGACGCAGGGCGTTGCTATATTCGCCTTCTTGGCGGAGGTAAGCCATAGCGTCCATACCGTCACGGACGGTTACGACTTGGTGGGGTATGGAGCTATTTTTAAAGGCTTCTTGAATTAGGCGAATATCAGCTTTATTGTCTTCAACTAAAAATATTGTTTTGAGTTTTTCTTCCGTTTCTACGCTCACGCTCGCGGCCTCCGACGGGAATTGTAAAGTAGAAGGTTGCTCCTTCACCAAGTTGTGACTCTACCCAAATGCGTCCTCGATGACATTCGATAATTTTTTTACAAATTGCTAGACCCATGCCTGTACCTTGATATTCGTCTCGTGTATGCAGGCGTTGAAAGATCACAAAAATGCGATCGCTAAATTGCGGGTCGATGCCAATTCCGTTATCCTTGACTGAGAATAACCATTCATCTTCTAATCTTTCTGCACTGATATGAATTTGCGGTGGTTTGTCGCTGCGGAATTTGATGGCGTTAGCAATTAGGTTTTGGAATAACTGCATGAGTTGAGTGCTACCAGCCATGACGGTGGGTAAGGGGTCATGGGTAATAGTCGCCTTGGTTTCAAGAATGCGCTGGCGTAAATTTCCTAATGCTCGTTCTAGTGCGGTTTCTACTTCTGTGAGTTGAAAGGCGATCGCTTGGGTGTCTACTTTGGAGTATGCTAAAACATCATCAATTAATGTCTGCATGAGGCTGACTCCCTCGACTGCGAAGTTAATAAACTCTTTCGCATCTGCATCTAACTCAGCTTCGTAGCGCATTTCCAATAATTGGACGTAATTGGCTACTTGGTTGAGGGGTTCTTGCAAGTCATGGGAAGCAACGTAGGCAAACTTTTTCAGTTCGGCGTTGGAACGTTCTAAATCTTGCGCTAACTGTGCTAGTTCATCGGCTTGGCGCAGAACAATATTGACAATTGCCTTTTTCAATTCTAACGCGGCTTTAATTTCTACGTATCGCCAAGGTAAGGAGGTGAGGCGGACTGTTTCTTTCCACAATTCAAAGGATTTGCGGGGACACAGGCGGACATTACCATCAGACTGGGTGACTTCAAAGGCGTTGTGAGGATCACCACCCCAATTCACGGTTTGAATTACTTCCGGTCTAAACCACAATACATAATTCCGATGGGAAATGGGAATGGCTAACAAACCACTAGCCACATTTTTAAATTTTTCGGCATCTGGATAAACTTGCGGTAGAGAGTCGGTGTAAAAAATTTCTGACTCGACGTTATTTTTCAGCCATTGTACTAGAAAAACTAAGTCTTCTTCTTTAGGAGTCTCACCAATCAAGGTAAATTGGTCGCCGCAACATACAGCCGCACCTTTGGCACTAGTTAAATCTAAAAGATTCGGCTGATGTTTGACTAACCCATCAATAAAGTTGTCTTCTTGGGACATATATTCAACCAATAATGATTGAATATGGGTGAGATTCATCCGATAATCATAATCTTCAGTTTCTTCTCTGGCTGAAAGTTCTGCAAAAATTACTCGTCCTAAAAATTCGCAGGCTTTGCGTAATTCGTAGGAAACATATTTTGGTGTCTGATGGTGACAAGCGATTAATCCCCAGAGTTTTTGATCTTTAATCAAGGAAATTGTTAAGGACGCACCTACACCCATATTATGTAAGTATTCCAAATGACAATAAGCGGCATTTCTGAGGATAGAATTAGTTAAATCTATCGGGCGATCGCTCACGGGATTTTTCGCTGGTATCATCTGTACAGCTTCAGCCTGAGCATTGGGGATGAGCCTAATAGAATTAGAAATAAATAATTTTCTGGCAGGTTTGGGAATATCTGATTCTGGATAATGCAGTCCTAAATATGATTCCAAACTCGGAATTTTTTCTTCAGCAACCACACAACCATGGCCATCATCATCAAATTTATATAACATTACCCGATCAAAACCTGTCACCTTGCGGACTTCTTGCACAATTATTTGGCAGAAATCCCGCAAATTCGCTGTTTTTTCTAGCTCATTAATAGAAGCTTTCGCTAAATGATAAAAGCTGAGAAAGGGAATATTTTCTTGAGAAATAGCAGGCTCTAACTCTAAAATCAAAAATCCTTCGGAATTGCGATGAAATACGGCATCAAAAACGACGTAATCATCTCCTTTTTTTCGCATCCACAGCTTTGTAGGATTAATAAATTCGATATTACCCTCTAATAAGCCTGTTTTGATTCTCTCAATTTGAAAAGAATCAACTAAGTCTTCTAATTTTTTCTCAACTACAAATTCAGCCTTTATCCCTAAAATATCCCAAGTATTGTTGCTAACTTGTAATATTTTTAAGTCAGGTTCTTCTAAAACTAGCACCACTCCATGCGGTTGAATTTGGCTAGAAAGATGAATGGGAGCTTCTTTTAAACGTGTGACATTAATATCTGCTTTTTCTAAGCTTATGGTCATAAATAAATATCCTCATGGTAATTCGTAATTCGTAATGGGCTGCACCCCGCTACGCTCTAAGCGCAGCTATGCCGCAGGCTTTACGTAATTCGTAATTAACGCCGTGTGCAACTTTCTCTCAAACCTAACCCCCAGCCCCTTCCCTACAAGGGAAGGGGAGCAAGAATCAAAGTAGAGACGTTGCATGCAACGTCTCTACAGTTGCTCGTAGAGTAGCAAGCTATGGAGAGGGGTTTTAATAATAAGTTGCACATCGCGTTAATTAAGAAAGTCTTATCTATTCAGGCTTTCAGGGCTTGGAACTGTTTCATTGTTTTCGTTAAATGGGATCAGATGCTATCAGAGATCATTAATATTAGAGTCAAGGGTAAATTTTCGGGTTTTGATATTTCTTAGTTAAAAATCATGATTTTTTTTAATTGGCTGAAAAATATCAAAATATAAAATTCTCTGCTGTTATCTACGATTAATGGCTAATTTACTTTTTAATCCTGCTATCTTTGCCCTAGATAACTTTTGCTGACTGCTAATTTTTGACTCCTGAGTGAGTTGGCGAGAGTTGATTTATACACTTGCCTGCGTTTTCCACTCTAACAGATCAGCATGATATATACAGCTAAGAAATATGAAAAGATAAATGATTGATTAAGCAGATTATGTTTAGCTATGTAACGTTAAGAAAAAATGTAGAGATTTAGACGCGGGAGAGTTGAGTTGCAATACATCCCCCTGCTAATAAAAATGCTAATGTTGTTCCTAATGCACCAATTATAGGTGTAATTGTTTGAGTTTGAGGGAAAACAAGTCCAAACAAACTCATAGCTAATGCAAAGCCACCAAAGTACATCCCTACGCCTAATCCTGCCCAGCGTTGAGACATCAGGCCTAAAGCAAAGGGAATTGTGCCGTTAATAATTAAACTAAAGCCTATTATTAATATTAGTAAAAAAGGAATAAGATTGAAGAAAACTATTAACAATAATGAAATAATAGTGATGGCAATACCAATAAGCATGGCGCGAGTGTTACCGATTTTAACAGCGAACCATCCCCCAGGCAGAGCCACAAAAGCGATCGCTATTCCTACACCCACCATCAACCATTGATTTTCGTTAAATTGGGCTAGTAAAATCTTACTGACAACATCCATTAATAAGCGAGAACCCCAAGCAACCCCAAAACCAGTTGCTAAAATTAGCCTTAATTCTGCCCAAGGTAATTGAATAATTTCCGGGTGACGTTGCTCAATTGGTGTATCGGCAGGGGTAACTATACGTAATGCAGCAGCTACCGCCAACAACACAAAAGAAGCGATCGCAAAAGCAAAAATTGACCCTAAACTTAAAATAAACTGATGAGCCACACCGCGAAAAGCTCCAATTATTCCCCCTGTGAGAGTGAGGAAACTAGCTGCAATGGGTAACTCGGCTGGGAGAGAATATTTAACCAATAAACCTATAGCCGGAGAACGAAATACTGTCATGGCTATCGCCCAGGCTATTAATGCGATGGGGAGGAGCGATCGCCAAACCGCAGTCGGTGGTACAAAGGTAACTATACTGGGAATAGCTATAAATAATGTAGCGGAGAGAATCACGCCGCCTGAGATAAATAAAAATCTACTACCTACCCAACCTTTGGCTTGATCTGAAAGTCCCCCCATCATCGGTTCTAAAATCACCGCCAAGGCATTTTCAATTACTAATATACCGACTGCTAAGGATGTGGGAAAACCGAATTGGGTTAATAATTTCGGTAAGTAAGCATTATAGATTACCCAGCACAGAGTAATTGCACCTTGTAAGGCTGCTAATACCCAAACCTGTAGCCATAATATATTAAATTGTCGTTTGATAATATTCATTAATTTCCCTGTCCCCCAGCTTTTTGAGTAACTCTTGGACTTGAGTAGCTACAAGTGGGTGTGAATCTTGCTGTAATTTCGGTATGAGTTCTAAGAGGACACGCTGAGAAACTACACTTAAATAAGCGATCGCTGCTTCCCTAACAAAGCCCCTAGGATGACGCAAAGCTAGTAAAATTTCATTAATCGTCAAGCGAATGCGGTTAACTTGGGCAAAATGAAAACAACAAGCCAAAGACCAATCTGAGAAAAAATTCCCCAAGGTGAGCATCCGGCGTAGTCGTTCGCTAACTGTAAATTGTTGATATTCGATAAATCCTGCCTCAACAAGATAATACAGCTTTTCTTGGGGCGATCGCTGATCTAAAATATTCAACAGCAAGGATTTGGTAGGCAAATTCACGGTATGCTCTAATATCTCTAATCCCCGTGCTAAATTCACTCCAGATTCGGATCTTAAATTAAAGGCGGCCGCCTGCATTTTTTCTGGAGAATACAATAGCCGCAATAACAGTAATAATCTCTCTCTAATATCCCATTCCATTTCTTGCAAAGCGCGTTGTAATAGTTCATACACAGTCACAACTCGCTCTGGTGTTTGATAATTTTCTAAACTTTGTTCTGGTTCTAGGTCTATATAAGCAGCATAGATTTCACCTAAAAATTTTAATTCTTGTTCAATTAAAATTTCAACTCGACTATGTTGAAATCTATCCGCTAAATTACTGATTTCTGATTGCTTTTGGATTTTTAATAAACTGCGAAGAATATGATATCTAGTTGCACCCCAAGAAGATTCTAAATGTAACCATAAAGTTTCTAGTGCTTCTAAGGTGGAAATGTGGGCAATAGTTCGCCAAGCATACATCCGCAATACTTCTGGTTTGTAAACATTGGTGGCTAATTCTAATAGCATCTCCAATGCTTCATTCTCCATGTTCGCTAAGACACGCATTGCTGTATCGCGGGTAGATTTGTAGTAAAGTGCTTTTAATAAGGCTGGGTAATATTCCTCCATTCTATTGTTTGCAATCATTTCTAAAACAGCGCAACGTACCCGTAGAGATTCATCCTGTAATAAATGGGGAATATGAATCCGCAAGGCGTGTAAATATACTGCTTCTCTTAAGGCTTTGACTCCATTCATCCGTTCTAGTTCTTGCTTGTGAGTCAACATCGAACGTAAGGTTTTAGTAGCGGCTACTGTTTGCATCGGTGTTCCCTGTCTCAGCAGCAAAGCCGCCGCAGTTCCACGGACGAGTGAATGATGTCTTGGGTGCAGGTATTCTTCTAGCAAACTGAGATTAGGATGAGTTTCCGCTAGCCAGACATAACGCAACGCCAAAGCAAACACCTCTGGATGGACGACATTAGGGGGTCTTTCTAACAACCAACGCACTTCTGAGACATATTCAGGATTTGCACCTGCTGCTAGCATCACTTCTAAACTGTGATGTTGTAAATCTGGAGCGAGTTTAAATAATAATCCTGCTAAAATTTCCGCAGCCCCTTGGGGATCAATTTGGGCTAAAAGTTCAATACAAGAATGTTTATCGGCAGCGTTACCTGTTTCTTCTAAAGCTTTGACTACGGCTTGTTTAAAGGCGCGTAATCCCACCTTAGAAGCACTCAATTCGCCCCGTTCTGCACTTAAAACCAACAAATCTACATAACGCGATCGCAATACCCACACTGCCCACAAGCAAGCAGCTGCTACAATAGCTGTCTGGCCAATAAATATCCATTTCTGCAACGGTGCGGGGACAAAATTACTCCCAATCATTAATGTAAAAAATATCACTAACCCAGCTATACCTGTGGCGATCGCTTCGGCTGATCCTCCCCATAAAGCCTGCATTTGGCTGCGAACCCGCTCAGGTATGGGTTGGTATAACACCGGGCTACTACTGACTACAAAGGTATAACGTAGTAACTCATCTGCAAATTTCAACCCCACTAGTCCCCAAAAAAAAGCAACGGATTGCATTCCAGGTAATATATTCAAGATCGCAATTATTCCTGGCACAACAAAGCCTACAGCCACAGGTAAAAGAGCCGCACTAAAAAACACTCCAAAACGTTCGATGAGGCGACTAGAAATAAACCACTGAGTCGTTAATTCACACAGACCGACAATACCACCAAATAAACCTAAAAAGCTCGCTAGTTCTTTGTCACCCAAGTTTAATTTCAGTTCTTGCAGATATTGAAAATCAATTAATAAGCCAATTACTTGCAAAAAACCGACAAAAGCAAACAACTGTAATGTGTAACGCTTGAGCGGAGCTTCAATACGGCGATGTCGTGAGGCTTGTTCTTGGGGAAGTACGCGCTGAGGTGCATCAGGAAAGGCGGCTCGATATTGATAAGTTAAATAAGCCAAAATTGCCGAGCCTAAGATAATCACCCCACAGCCGATGATAATCACCCGATTCAGGCGAGCAAATTGCAGTAACCAAGGTAAACTAAAACCACTGATTACATCTGCTACTAGTATCCCGCTACTGACTATAGGGTAAGTACGTTTAATTTCTCGAATATTAAATAATTGATTAGCGACAATAGAAGTATTCAGGTCATTTACCACATATAAAGAATCCACCCATAGCCGTAATAGAAATACCACTATTACCCCTAGGTAGGAAATATGTACTCCTCTGTGCAGCAATACTAGTAAAATTAATGGCATCACCATACAAGGTGCGATCGCTACCACTACCCAGCGCAAAGGAAAAATCTTTTGCAACCAAGAATACAAAAACACTAGTGCCACACCCATAACTGCACTAGCTATATATATCCAAGGTAGTGGCCCCACCCCGTATTCATCTAGAAATAGTGCAACAGTACTATCTTCTGCCCATCGTAAACCTATAGATACAGTTGTATAGAAGGCAAACATCATCCAAGTCCGTTCGCCTTCCTCTGGTCGTAGATTCACCCATTTTAATAGTTGCGCCAGCAAATGATGATTTGTAGCCAACGAATGATTTTTCAATTCCATTAAAAATGGTAAAAGTCCTGAACAACTGAGTATTATGTTTCCCACTCAGAGTTCAGGACTATCAGATTTAATATTTTCAGTAGTTAATTACTTGAGTCTACCTCTTACAAAGTCCTGAGTCGTCAGGAAATGTAATTTGGTACACCATCTACAGCAAAAAGTCAACAGTCAAATGTCATCAATTATGATTATTTTTTCGGCGAAATCAGCATCATCATATTACGCCCTTCTTTTTTAGGTGCTTGTTGTACTTCACCGAATGGCTCTAAATCTGTAGCCATCCGCTTGAGTAAGGTTTCTGCTAAGTCACTGTGTTGAATTTCTCGACCCCGGAACATCACAGTCGCCTTGACTTTATCACCATCTTTCAAGAAGCGTTCTGCTTGTTTAACACGCACATTGTAGTCGTGTTCTTCTATTTTATAGCGCATCTTCACTTCTTTAACATCGGCTGTATGCTGCTTTTTCCGGGCTTCCCGCGCTTTCTTCTCCTGCTCAAACTTATATTTCCCATAGTCCATAATCCGACATACTGGCGGGTCGGCCTTGTCACTGAGCAGCACTAGATCCAGCTCCTTCTCTTCTGCTAGTTGCAGAGCTTCCTGAGGAGTCAAAATGCCTAGCTGGGAGCCGTCAGTGTCAATGACTCGAATTTTCGGGAAGCGTATTCTTTCGTTAATTTGGGGCAGATCGCGAGTTCTTTTTTTCTCAATCACAGGCATTATAATTAGTGGGATTCCTTTGGTAAGAATGTGGCTTGGACTGGATTAACTTAATTTTGGTTGGTGTGACTCATAAGCACAACACTAAAATAACTAATGACTTCATCAGGAGTCTATAGTTTTGGGTTAGCTAGTCCACAGAGTCATTTCTTGTCTCTGTATTTGCTATTCTACTCACTCTTAGAGAAATTCTCTGCAATAGTTAATTTAAATCACACAACCTAGAGAATGGTTAACTATTGTAACAATTATTTTTCAATTCGGTCAGTCAAAGTTAACAAATTAAACCCCCTTGTCTCCCTTATCTCCCTTGTCTCCCTTGTCTCCCTTGTCTCCCTGCCCCCTGCCCCCTGCCCCCTTCCCCTCTTTTAAAATAGAACTATAAATCATCAATTGGGAGCGCAGTAACTTGACCATCGGTGTACACTGGCAAGAAAGAGTTGGGAATCAAAGAGACTGGGTATGGCGTGGTTGGCAAATTCGTTATACCTATCTTCGCCCCAGTCAAAATCACCAAAACACAACACCTCTGATTTTATTGCACGGTTTCGGCACTTCTATTGGTCATTGGCGACACAATTTAGAAGTATTAGGCGAACATCATGCTGTCTATGCTCTCGATATGCTGGGTTTTGGCAGTTCAGAAAAAGCCCCAGCCAACTACAGTATAGAACTGTGGGTAGAACAGGTCTATGAATTTTGGCAAGCGTTTATCCGTGAACCAGTGGTATTAGTGGGTAATTCTAACGGTTCTCTAGTTTCCTTAGCAGCAGCCGCCACTCATCCAGATATGGTAAAAGGAATTGTGATGATGAGTTTACCTGATCCATCATTAGAACAAGAAGCAATTCCAGTAATGCTGCGTCCTCTGGTGAGAACAATCAAAGGTATTGTGGCTTCACCGATATTTTTAAAGCCTATATTTTATTTTGTGCGGCAACCGAGCGTATTACGTCGTTGGGTGAGTCTCGCTTATGCTAACCCAGAAGCGATTACTGATGAACTGATTGATATTTTAGCTAGCCCTCCCCAAGATAGAGGTTCAGCCCGTGCTTTTAGTGCTTTGTTTAAAGCTGCGATCGCTATTAATTTTAGTCCCAGCGTCAAAGCACTGCTACCGAATATTGCAGTGCCGATGTTGTTAATTTGGGGACAAAAAGACCGCTTTGTCCCACCCATATTAGCTAATCAATTTGTCCAGTATAATGAAAAACTGCAATTGCTAACTCTAGAAAATGTCGGTCATTGTCCCCATGATGAATGCCCAGACCAAATCAATCAAATTATTTTAGATTGGATTAATCAATCTTTTCTACACACCTTCAAAGAAGTATAGTTAGATGAGATTTGATTATAAATATGGGTTTCTAGGAATAGTAGGGTGCGTCAGCATAAATTCATTTTTCTGATGAAAAAACTTACTTAAGCTGACGCACCCTACAAAATATTTGTTTTTGACTAAAGAAACAGCTTTAATTGCTCATGGTGACTGCAATACTGTCACTTGACAAAACTAGCCAATAGTAACTTGTGTAGTATCAACCGATGTCGTACCATGCACAGAACGGGCTACAGACATCATTTTATTCAGAATTTCTTGGTTAGGTACTTTACCTTTCAATACCACAGTACCAGCAGTCTGAGCTACCCAGAGGGTATCTATATTATTGAGTTGTGTATCTTGATCAAATGCCAAAGCTACTCGCTTGGCTAAACCACTTTGATCATATTCTCCATTCAACCCCAACCGTTCTGCTGGAATTGATTGGGTAGCTGTAGAACTAGCCGCTTGTTGTACTTGGGAAGAAGGGTTTACTTGGGCGTTTTCGGGCTTTTCCATGCCAAAAATTCTTTGTAACCAACCCATAAATATATCACTCCTGGAACTTTAGAAGCTGAATAACACTCCCATACTAAAAATTTTGTAACTTACTCACATCTGCCTACAAAAAGATATCCATTCCCCAAAGGCTATGCTTTGAGTATGATCAAGACTTAACTTTTTCCTAGCCAAGACTACAAGGATTGCAGGTATTAAGTTTACAATGATCTATACCCTTATATTTATTCACCTAGTAAGCAGTACGTGTAGGGTGGCTATTAGTTAAAATTTGTATTAACAATATGCTACCTGAGCCTGTGTTGGCAAAGATGAAACATACCCTTTCAGTTCTGGTAGAAGATGAAGCGGGGGTTCTCTCCCGCATTGCGAGTTTATTTGCGCGTCGTGGCTTTAATATCGAAAGCCTGGCAGTTGGTTCGGGTGAGCAAGGGAGTGTGTCCCGGATTACGATGGTTGTACCTGGTGACGATCGCGTCATTGAACAGATCACTAAACAACTGTACAAGTTAGTGAATGTCCTCAAGGTACAAGATATTACAGAAACCCCTTGTGTAGAGCGAGAATTGATGCTTGTGAAGGTGAGTGCTACTAGCAGTAACCGTTCCGAAGTTGTCG
The DNA here is from genome assembly GCF_058172895.1 of Aliinostoc maniaoense. Classification (NCBI taxonomy): domain Bacteria; kingdom Bacillati; phylum Cyanobacteriota; class Cyanophyceae; order Nostocales; family Nodulariaceae; genus Aliinostoc; species Aliinostoc maniaoense. The sequence goes on from NZ_CP187952.1 coordinate 3,595,061, forward strand.
AACTAGCTCAAATTTTCCGGGCGCGTGTTGTAGATGTGGCGGAAGATTCTTTGACTTTAGAGGTTGTGGGCGACCCTGGTAAAATGGTAGCGATCGTACAGGTGCTACAAAAGTTCGGCATTAGAGAAATTGCCCGCACTGGTAAAATAGCCCTGACTCGTGAATCTGGCGTAAATACTGAGTTGCTCAAGTCTTTAGAAGCTAAAGTTTCCTGAGTTTAACAGGGAGCAGGGGAAACTCTCGCCCAGAAGGCTACGTGTACACACATCTTTGTGCTGAGTCAAAAATTTGGCTTGATCCCCCTAAATCCCCCTTAAAAAGAGGGACTTTGATTCTTTTTCCCCCTTTTTCAAGGGGGGTTAGGGGGGATCAAAACTTTGTAGGGCTAGGTTATTAGACTTGTGTGTACACCGTAGAACCCACAAGGGGGGAGGTTTTGAACCTGCCTCCGCAGGCTATATTTATCTCTGGAACTGAATTTATCTATCGTCGTCACTTATCATACAAACCGTAACCTATTAAAGTAAATGATGAAAAAGATACAATTATTTAACAAAGCTTAAAGTTGCTTTATTATATTATTTACCAAAGGTGTGAGTTGAGTTGTGGAATTTAATTGCCGATGACCACTTGTATATCTAATATTGCCGAACGTGACTCTCAAGCTTTACGAGTACGCGAGTTAACCAAAACCTGTTACAAAGACGATCAACAAGTCAAATTCATGAGCTTGCAGGCAGAGGTTGATTCTCTGTTGCAGGAATTACAAAACCTCAAACAACAACGTTTAACCACCGTTAGCGAAGAATCATAAAACAAATTTATCCTGTGGCGATCGCTCATATCTTCCCAGCCGTCAACATGACTAGCGCAGTAACAGCGATCGCTCCCAACAATCTTAAAGATTTGATTAAAATCTGTATAACACTTTACCATTAATTACAAAAAATTGAAATCAGCAACTGCAAAATTTTTGTGATTGCTGATTTTTGTTGTCTAGGCTAGGGTAGGGATTTTTAGCTGTCAAGAAAATTAGATTTGGCGATCGCCTCCACAACGCCTAAATTAAAAAAAGGTTAGCCAAATAGTTATCATTAATTTTGTATTTTGTATTGTACCTATGCTGACACTGTCTCCCAGTCTGCAAGCTAGACTTTCCCAACCCCTGAAAATTGGTTCATTTGCAGTTAAAAGCCGAGTTCTTCAGTCGCCTTTATCTGGGGTGACAGATATGGTATTTCGTCGCCTAGTACGACGCTATGCCCCAGATTCAATGATGTATACCGAAATGGTAAACGCTACGGGGTTACACTACGTCAAGCAACTACCCAAAATTATGGAGGTAGATCCCAACGAACGCCCTATTAGTATTCAGTTATTTGACTGTCGCCCCGATTTTCTCGCCGAAGCAGCTGTCAAAGCAGTGGCAGAAGGTGCGGATACAGTTGATATTAATATGGGTTGTCCGGTAAATAAAATTACCAAAAATGGTGGTGGTTCTTCTCTGTTGCGACAGCCGGAAGTCGCAGAAGCTATAGTGCGGGAAGTTGTGAAAGCCGTTGACGTACCAGTAACAGTAAAAACCCGTATCGGTTGGAATGACAAAGAAATCATCATTCTCGACTTTGCCAAAAGGATGGAAGATGCAGGGGCGCAAATGATTACTGTGCATGGACGTACCCGCGCACAAGGTTACAATGGCAATGCGCGTTGGGAATGGATAGCCCGTGTGAAAGAAGTGCTGTCAATTCCAGTCATTGGCAATGGAGATATATTTTCAGTGGAAGCGGCTGTGAAATGCTTAGAGCAAACTGGCGCGGATGGTGTGATGTGTTCCCGTGGTACTTTAGGCTACCCCTTTTTAGTAGGAGAAATTGACCACTTCCTGAAAACTGGGGAGATATTACCAGCACCAACACCAATCCAACGTTTAGAATGTGCCAGAGATCATTTACAAGCTTTATGGGAATATAAAGGCGATCGCGGTGTACGTCAAGCCCGTAAGCACATGACTTGGTACGCTAAAGGCTTCGTCGGTGCGGCGGAATTGCGTGGACAATTAAGCGTTATTGAAACAGTGCAGCAAGGTTTAGACTTGATTGATAAAGCCATTGAGCAGTTAACTCATGGCTATGAGCCGATGGAAGAAGCGGAGAATTTTCAAGTCGCTTAAAGAATTATAGGAGCGATCGCACTTGCAAGTAATATATTGAGTGCGATCGTCACTATGTATAGGAATATTTTTTATGTAGGGTGTGTGACGCTGCGAAAAGATTTGAACGTAGCAATAAGACTTATAGCGTCACGCACCTACCATTGATTCTGACACTTGGGTAAGTCCTGTTTACAATAGACCTCTTGCATAAATCTTTTTTTGCCTCACGCAAAGGCGCAAAGACGCAAAGAAAGACGCTAAAATCATGACTTTTGCAAGAGGTCTAATATTCAACTACTAACCAACTGCAAAATCAGTAAACTGACGCATATAAGGCGAGTGAAATCCCAATACAATATCTTGCTTCGGTACACCCATCTCTACTAATTCAGCAGCGATATCATCTTCTGTACCATTCCACTGAAGCCAAATCTTTTCATTTTTAATATCTAAATGGATTACAGGCCCATAAACACGCTTTCCTTTATCCCAGCCAACATAGATTAACTGATAATGGTCGTGTACAGTATCAAAAATAGTTTGCATTTCTAACTCATCTTTGTGATGAGGTGATGTTCGGCGTTCGGCATATTCTGACAAAACACGCTGAACATATTCTCGATATTTTTCTAGCTTTGCCACTTTACAATCTCCTCTTTAATTGGGTCGAAGATGAGTAGATTGATTCGACTGCGTTGAATTACGGATTGAATAAATTTTGTAGTGAAAAATTCCTCATAAGTTATCTTTGGTACGGCTAAATATAAACTGCGTTCAGGATCATAATCTTCTAAAGCATAACGATAATTAATAAATTGTCCTATTGCTAAATGAAATTCGGACAAAGTAGAAGGACTTAAAAAACTTTTAACTTCAACCGCAATTTTCTGATTGTCTCTAGTTGCAACAATCAGCTTTTCTGCTGCCAAATCAATAAACATATTAGTGATGCGGTCAATTGAAAGATGTAATGGGTCATCCGTAATTAACCAACCATCTTTTTGGAGTGCTACTTTTACAGCCTCGTGAAATTTATCTTTGGCTGACATAGTAAGCCAATACCAATTCTCTAGGTATTTTAACAATAAAAATCAATCTTCCCATCCCCAATGACGGCAGTTGCTCCACTTGAGGAAACCCCAAGACCGCACTGCCTCCCCAATGCCCATTTTTAAGGCAGGCCTAATTATTATGATTGTAAAAGGCGGGTGCGGGGATTGAACCCGCTCATCCCCAAAGATGGTGGAGATTTAACCGATAACCCTCTATTCAGCGTCCCCGAAGGGCAAGTGACGAATAAGGATAACCCGCCAGAAAAAGGATAAGAGATGATCACCCCTTATCCTTAAGGCTATTCAACTATTTTTACAACTCCCCTGTGGCTAGCATCTGGATGATGCGAGGTGTACCAGGGTCAAATCCTGCCAAATCCCAAGACAGGGGATCTTTGGGATCTACTAAGGTAATTTGGTAAGGTGTCAAGGTGACATACACCGCCTTCACATCAGGATTCACCTTTTTACGGTACTGCGCCAAAGCTTGAGAGGGATGCTTATAACCTGCCCAGCTTTCGGAGTCAGTCCAGAAGCAGACGACATCAGCTTTGAACTTATTTTTAATCATCCAGTCATAAGCCACAGCCGCATCTGTGCCGCCGAAGTTTTGGTTGCTGGCTTTCCGCACCGCAGAACTAAAACTATCTTTAGCTGTGATATTTAACTCCCGAAATTCGGTAGCAAAGCCGCGAATCATGTAATTTTTCTCAGCTTTAGCTGTAACTAATGCCATTGTGGTGGCAATTTCACAGCAGCTAAGTCCCATGTCTGCAACCAAGCTACCCATAGAACCGGAAACGTCTACGGCGTGCATGAATACTTTACCTGTAGGTTCTATCACATCAAAAGACAACTCAACGGCTTTTTCTAAGATGTCCACGATGCGAGGAACTGGACTCCAGGTTTTCTTGCTGCGTCCTAGTCTGCCCCCAGACTCGTAAGTTTTGAGTGCTTTCAAAACATCGATGGGATGAATACGACCTTTCCGCAGATATTCTTTGTTGTTGAGAACAGCTTCTACACGCCCTAAGTTAGCATCTTCATCAGCCTGCAACACACCGAGTTCAGTTAATGAACCCAAGTTACGCAACATTGCGCCAATAGGCATTTCCTGAAATAGTAATTGCCAAGCTTCTTTATCCATCTTGCCCACAGGTGCAGCCATTTCGTGGGTTAAGCGTCCTTGCAAAATGGCTTGGTGGGTTTCGCTGGGGTTGCGTTTTAACCATTCGTACCACCAAATCTGCGCTAATGCCTCAGAAGGTATTTCAGTTGGTAATTCTGCCCAACCTTTCACCACCCATTCATAAAGTTGACGGTGGTTTTCGGTAGGTGGTTTGACATGAAACAGCCGTAAAGCATCCCGATGGGTAAAGCCTTGACGTTGTTGATATTTCAAAAGTTGATAAGCCAAACCTTTGGCATCTTCACGAGATAGCCAAGTTTTACCAGCTTCCCGCACTATCTTACCGAAACCTCGGAGAGATTTGGTGTAGTTCAACCATTCATAGAAATGGCTACCTGTGCGAACAACTTGGGGGAAGATTTCACCAAAAGCCTGTTTTGCTTCTGGAGTTTCACCCATTGACAGTAAAACCAATGCAAAGATAGGTGCGCTGTTATTAATGGCGCGTCCGTTGCTGGCGTACAAAATTTCTTCGGCGACACGGCTGGGATTTTCCGCAACAGCTTGTTTCACAACCGCCACAAAATCTTCTGTGAGTTCTTGTTTGCCTGCGTAGTAAGTGCTTTGGGCTGTACCAACCAAAAGACAACGGCGCAGCATCTGCCAAATACCAGCATCAAACATCCAGCCACCCGAACGCCCTTGCATCATTTCTGCTTCTCGTCCGGGGATGGGCTGATTTTGTGGTGTGGTCGTCTTATTTCTGGTGAAGAAATTGTAATTCATCGCTGCATCTCCCAGCCCTTGCGGGCAAAAATGAAAGGTGGCAGGGCAGGACTCGAACCTGCGACATCCCGCGTGGAAGGCGATAACCCTCATTCGTCGGCCTTTACAGGCAAGGGGTGAATAAGGATGTTTAGGTACTCTACCAACTGAGTTACCTGCCACATAAAAATTCAAAATTTCAACTCATTACTTATTACTCATTACTCATTACTCACCAATAAATATTGGTAGCGGGGCAGGATTTGAACCTGCAAGACTTATTCAGTCAATAGATCCCGATAATCCTCAAATCTTCAGCCTTTGCAGACAAGTTGTGATCAAGGTTTTTTGTCTAGCGCGTTTACCAATTCCGCCACCCGCTACATGAAACTGAAAAATTTAGATGTGGTGTAGCAGAGCAGGATTTGCACCTGCACCTCCGGGAGTTGTATCAAGGGAGTTGGGAATCAAGATGTTAGTTATATTCGATAACCCTTGATAGGTCGGCCTTGATAGGCAAGGTGGGTGTTCTGATATTTGAACTATCCGCTACACAAATTAGTTACAAGTTTTGCTTAACTCCTTTGGGAATGTCAGCTTGTATTATTAATGTAGTATATGTAGTTTGTAGTGTCAAGAGTAAAAATAAATTTTTTTGCTCATGGCTTTGGCAGGTTCTTAGTAAGGACTTTAGTCCTTGACTAAGGGCTAAAGCCCTTACTACGAACTTATTAACCAAGCAAAGTAGCCTTGTTAGAGTACTAGAAGTATCAGTTAGGGGTGTGGCAAAGTGTTTTGCCTGTTTTTGGTTGATTTATAAGGTTTTCGAGGTTTGGCAAATTTCAGTTAATGAGATTTTTGCTGATTTTTTCCATAACTTTGCCAAAGTATACATTTATGTGTCTCGATTTTTGCCAATATAATATATTATTTCCCAAAAAATTCGCTTGGCAAAAATCGGCATGAGTGAAAAAACTATAGAAGGTAGCGGGAAAGGTTTTCTCGTTCTCCTTTTGCCAATATCGTTTGTAATTATTCTTCTGGTAACTACTTGGAAGTTTTTGCTGGCTTTTCTGGTGTTACTGATTGGTGTAAATGTTTGGCAACAATACCAATGGCAACAGTGGTGTCAGCGAGTTAACCCGATTTTTAGTCAATTAATCCGAGAAAATCAGGGCAAGATTACACCTGTAGATTTGGCAATTCGGGGCAATTTTCCCGGCACACAAGCAAAACGCTATCTAGATGGTAAAGCATCTGAATTTGGTGCAAGTATACTACCTGCTGGAGATGGCGGTGAAGTTTATTACTTTATTACTGGCAGTATTCTGGGTAATATTCTTGACAGTAGTGAGCCTGTAAAAGAACTAGCTGCATCACCAGTAACCAAGGAAGCGCGATCGCTCCTAGCACCGCCACCCCCAGAACCAGTAGAAGAAGAACCAGAACCGAAATTACCACCACCAGCCGTTACTGAAGAAGCTCAACCAAATTTAGCAAAACAGCTAGTTTTTGGTTCTTTAATTCAATCAGAACTGGCGAAACGGCTGAATGTTTATTCCAGTACTGTATATAAACGTCGGAATGATCCCGAATTTCCTGAATGGAGTCGTAGCCGCGATCCTGATGGTATTGCTTGGGCTTTTTCTGAAAAAACTAAGGAGTTTTTCCCACTAGAGGAAAATGATTAAAGGTTCACGGTTGACTGTTGGCGATCGCAGTCTAATCCTACGGCTTCCGAGATCGAATTGAGGCCATTTTGTTCTAATTTGGTCAGCAAACCTTCTAGAATGCGGCGCACCATCATTGGGCCTTCGTAAATCCAGCCTGTATAAACTTGAATCAGGCTAGCACCAGCAGTGATTTTTGCCCAAGCATCATCAGGGGAGAATATGCCACCTACCCCGATAATCGGAATCTGCCCTTGGGTTTGCTGCCAGATAAACCGGATAACTTCTGTGGAGCGATCGCGTAATGGCGCGCCACTAATTCCCCCGGCTTCTTGCTCAGGTGATTTACCAGTTTTGGCAATCACCTGAGTTTTTAGTCCCTCACGGCTGATAGTCGTATTAGTGGCAATAATCCCGGCTAGCTGGTAGCTTCTTGCCAAAGTAATAATATCGGCGATCGCTTCCCACTCTAAATCAGGAGCTATCTTGACAAAGATGGGTTTTTGTGAAATGTTTTCTTTTTGTAGTACATCCAAGATAGAACTCAGCATAGAGGCATCTTGGAGCGATCGCAACCCTGGTGTATTGGGTGAAGAAACATTAACTACAAAGTAATCTCCTAACTCTTTAAGTAATTTAAAACTATTTAAATAATCTTCGGCGGCAGCTTCTAGGGGTGTTACCTTCGACTTACCCAAATTAATCCCTATAGGTATAGATGGCCTCAACTGTTGTGTTTCTTCAGCTAACCGTGCTGCCATTGCTGCTGCACCACTATTATTAAAACCCATACGGTTAAGAACCGCTTGATCAGACAACAAGCGGAACAAACGAGGACGAGGATTTCCGGGCTGTGCTAAAAATGTCACAGTTCCCAATTCCGCAAAACCAAAACCGAGGCTTGACAAAATCCCAGATGTGACACCATCCTTATCAAAACCAGCCGCTAAACCTAGGGGATTGGGAAAATGTAAACCAAATAAATTTTGTTCTAGGCGGTAATTTTCTAGGCATAGAGACTTTTGTAACAGATTTGGTAGCCAAATATTACCAGCATGATGTTGATGAGATAACCAACTTAAAACCCTGATGGCTTGGTGATGTGACCACTCAGGATCGGCGTTTAATAAATTAAATAAAATCGGACGAATAGCAATTTGATAGATATCCATTGTTAATAATCAATAGTCTTGAGTTATTATCACCCTGCTTGATAGGTGTAGGGGTGTAGGGCTGTAAGGGTCTAGGAGACAAGGGAGACAAGGAAGAAATATTTACCCCAATGCCCCATGCCCCCTGCCCCCTGCCCCCTGCCCCTGCCTCCAAACTCCCCAATCTCTTTTATCCTGAACTTGGAATAATCAAGTGAAACAAGATTAATCAGGGCTATTTTATGGGCATCTTATATATTACAAGCTATGTTCACAAATAATCAGATGGGGCAGCCACAACCACCTACAGCCGCCGAACAACAGATTGTTGCCTTAGGACGCGTTTTGCAAAGTCTTAGGGAAGAAGATGATGTTGAGGTTCTGATTGCCATTGCTACTTCTTATATTCGACAGCAGTTTAATTACAGTCTGATTTGGATTGCTATTTACGATCACATTAAACATACATTGTTAGGTAAAGGCGGTATTACCCCTGGAGGTGAAGATAATTTTTTACGGAAACGCTTGATTTTACATCCGGGTGACTTATTAGAGCAAGTAGTGATTCAACAGCGTCCGGTGGGAGTAGCGGATATCCGCACTGAAAATAGAATTGGTGAATGGCAAGAATTAGGCAAAAAATATAACGTTCGGGGAACAATTATTTTGCCCATACGTTATAAAGACCGTTGTTTGGGTTTACTATTAATCGCTTCAGAACGTTGGGGTTATTTGATCTCAGAGGAAGCCAAAAGCAGTGTAATGATTGTGTTGGGAGAACTTGCATCAATATTGTATCAAAATGAAATTCATTTGCAGCAAAAGCAAAGCAAGCGTCCTGATGAACCTTTATTAGAATTACTCGATAATTTAAATAATTTAAATAATTTAGAAGAAAGACTCAAAGCAGTAGTAGAAGCAACTCATGAATTTGTTGCCCCAAGTCGCACTAATATTTATTGGTTTGATAGACAAGGAAGATATTTTTGGTGTCGGATTACTAATCAGCTCAAGAAAATGAATCGAGATGCACAGCGTGAACAGTCGGCTGCTGGGATGACAGTGCAAGAGTTGAGCGATTTTTATTATGCTTTATCAGTTAACCAAATTGTGTGGATTGGTGATGCTCGCAGTTCTTTAAATAGTCATTTTACAGCCAAGTTATTGCAACGTTGGCGAGTGCGATCGCTCTTGGCTGCTCCGATTATTTGTCAAAAAGACCTGTTGGGTTTTCTGGCTGTGGAAGGTGTAGAACCGCGCATTTGGTCAGAAGCAGAAAAAAGTTTTGTCCAAGGGGCGGCGGGTTTAATTTCTTTGGTAGCTCCGACTGCAACAATGGAAACTACCATTCAACAAATTCAAGAAGATTCACAACTTACCAGCCAAGTTGCTCAAGCTATCTATACTCACCAAGACTTGAAAGAAACTTTACGCATTTGTGCTGCTAAAGTCTTAACTCGTTTAGGTGCTACCCGCTTTTTAGTTTTACAATATGACGCTGACCGCAATAACTATCAAGTTATTTATCAGAATCAACCTCATAATCGCCGTCCTTTGACATTTGCTTTTAGTTTATTAAATGAAACCGATAGACAAATGTTAAAATCGGCAAAAACAACCGTAGAAATTGAGAACTTAGACGAAGATTTGCGCTTTTTTAATTGGCGACCAGCTTTAATAGAAAATGGTGTGCGAGCGCTACTAGTTTGCAACTGTACTCAAGGTCATCGGCCAGATGCTATCCTGCTCATTGCCCACACCAAGTATCACACTTGGACAAACTTAGAAAAAGAACTGTTGTGGATTGTCAGTCAACAAATAGGCGTAGTTTTAAGATTGTGGCGATTGTTAACCAATAGTGAACAACAACAAAAAGTTGTCCAGAGTATCCAACAATCTCTCTGCATTTTAGAAGAAAGTGAAAACCCTGAGACAGAAAAAAATTATTTAGAAACTACTACACTGAATCAAATTGCCTCAATTTTAGGCTGTCCTTTAGCTTTTATGTTGTCTTGGTCATGTGGCCAAAAACAAGCCGAAATCATCCCCGGTATTGTTGTTGATAGTCATTTTAGTATTCATGCCGATGCCCAAGTATTCGTCGATTCTGAAGCATTAATTCAGTGGGCATTATCTAAAGATGGTTACTTAAACCTGAAAATTGAGGATTTACCACCAGAAACCAAAAAATGGTTAAATTGTCCAGCTATGAGTAAGGTGCTGATTATCGCCTTACGCACGGCTGCTAGCCATCAATCTACAGGGGTAATAGTATTAGCAGATCATGGCGAACGCTACTGGCCACAACAAACCTTAAATGCGATCGCAACTCTGATTGAGCAATTAGCTTGGTTGCGTCGTCAACAACTAATCACCACCAATTTAGCATCTACAACTCAACAATTACGTCAACTTAATTGGTACAAACATCGGCGGTTAGAAGAAGTTCAAAGAACAACTACACAATTACTCACTCAAGTTCATGATTTGGGTATTCCTAATAATGAATTAACCCAGACTCGCTACCAATTATTGTGGCGACAGTTAGATCACACCACTGCCGCCATGACAGGATTATTAAAACAAGAACAATGGCAATTGTCTATAAGCGGCGAAACCATGTCTATCGCCAGCTTACTCAAGCGCGCCCTAGAACGGGTAGACAACTTAGTCCAAACACAAAAACTCTGGATTGGGGTTCATGGCTTGGGACAGTCTACCCTAGAACCAGATACCAACAATAATTCTGGTGTACTTAAACCTGTGGTGGCTGCTAGTTATACTTTGCCAATGGCGATCGCAGGGGATATCATCAAATTTGAATTAATCCTGCATGAATTGTTACTTGCTGCCTGTGAACGTTCTCCTCACAGTAGCAGAATTGATATTTGGTGTCGTCGTTTAGATGAACAATTCTTAGAGCTATCAATTACAGATCACGGGATAATTGCGCCAGAGTTATTAGCAGAACTAGAACAAAAAAACCGTCAGGATGTGCTAGCAGCCTCTCATTTGGATCAACTCCCAGGTTTACATTTATTAATCTGTCAACAGTTAATGCAGCAACTAGGTGGAGAATTACATCTCTACCAATTACCTGATCATCGCGTCGTTAGCCGCTTACTTCTGCCGTTAGCTTAATTCCAATCTGTGCATTGGGCTACGTGTACACACATCTTTGTGCTGAGTGCAAAATGTGACTTGATCCCCCCTAGCCCCCCTTAAAAAACTATCCATTATAAACATCTTTCTTAACATTTCGAGAGTATTAACTCACGTCTCTAGAACCCTGATTCGCTCGTTTTTCATTCTCAATAAAAACACTATTTTAGCGAGAAGAATAAATGGTAATTTGTCAAGTATGCTTAAAGGTTCAGCCACTAAGATGCTTATAGAGCAATGGTTTTAAGATTGTAAATAAAGATGTGGGTAACGCATAGCTTAAAAAAGGGGGAACAAGAATCAAAGTCCCCCTTTTTAAGCTATCCATTATAAACATCTTTCTTAACATTTCGAGAGTATTAACTCACGTCTCTAGAACCCTGATTCGCTCGTTTTTCATTCTCAATAAAAACACTATTTTAGCGAGAAGAATAAATGGTAATTTGTCAAGTATGCTTAAAGGTTCAGCCACTAAGATGCTTATAGAGCAATGGTTTTAAGATTGTAAATAAAGATGTGGGTAACGCATAGCTTTTTAAGGGGGATTTAGGGGGATCAGATGACTTGTGTGTACACCGTAGGTGCATTGGGGGAGGGTGTGGGGAGTGTGGAGGGTAATTTTTTGGATACTTATACCGTTTCTTCATGTAGCTTGCCTGGCGTAGCCATAGATGGGCTTTATTCTGGACTGTAGAGACGTTGCATGCAACGTCTCTACATCATTTATTTGGTACAACTTCATAGAGAATTGGTATTAGCTAGAAATCCCACACAAAATTTTGTTCACCCAACTACATCTTATTCATCCCCCTAAACCTTCAGGGTGATTTTTTTTATTTGGCACTTGCTCATGGGAATACTAACTTTACATAAAAAACTTTGGGCGGCTTCTTGTTAGGGAAGGGTGGTGATATCAGTCAACAGTCAGCAGTAAACTTTTATCAAGGTGGGTTTTTTGCACTGATACTGATAACTGACAACTCCTCAAGATGAGATTAGCAACCAAAAATTTACATAATAGTGTCAGCATAAAAGATTACTATGATTTTTGCTCCTATCATTCCCGGATATCAAATTGAATCTCAACTGTATCAAGGCTCTAAAACCTCAGTATATAGAGCTATACGTGAGCAAGATTCCCTGGCAGTGGTGATCAAAATTCTTACTTGTGAATATCCTAGTTTCCCAGAATTATTACACTTTCGTAATCAGTACACTATTAGTAAAAATCTCAATATTCCTGGTATTGTTCCTCCCTTATTATTAGAAGCCTATGGTAATGGTTATATCTTAGTCATGGAAGATACTGGGGGTATTTCTTTACGAGAATATATCAAAACTAATACCCTCACCCTCCAGGAATTTTTAGCGATCGCTATTCAATTAAGTGATATTCTCCACGATTTACACCGACATCGTGTCATTCATAAAGATATCAAACCGGCTAATATTCTAATTCATCCAGCCACCAAACAAGTTAAACTCATTGACTTTAGCATTGCTTCCCTCTTACCGAAGGAAACCCAAGAAATTACTAGTCCTAATGTGTTAGAAGGAACACTTGCATATATTTCCCCAGAACAAACAGGGAGGATGAATAGAGGCATAGACTATCGCAGTGATTACTATTCCTTGGGTGTGACATTTTATCAATTATTGACAGGAGAGTTACCATTTATCAGTGATGATCCGATGGTATTGGTGCATTGTCATCTGGCACAACAACCGCCACAACTAGAAGACAAGCAAACAGAAATACCCACAGTTTTAGGGGAAATCATCAGGAAACTGTTGGCGAAAAATGCGGAAGATAGATATCAGAGTGCATTAGGATTAAAACGTGATTTAGAAACTTGTTTATCTCAACTCCAAGATACTGGCGAAATTACGTATTTTGAAATTGGTAAGCGGGATGTGTGCGATCGCTTTTTGATTAGAGAAAAACTCTATGGGCGGGAAGCAGAAGTTGAGACTTTACTGAATGCTTTTGAGCGGGTATCCCAAGGTAACACGGAAATGATGCTCGTAGCAGGATTTTCGGGAATTGGTAAAACTGCCGTTGTCAATGAAGTTCACAAGCCGATTACCCGTCAGCAAGGCTATTTTATCAGAGGTAAGTTTGATCAGTTCAATCGCCATCTTCCCCTATCTGCTTTTGTTCAAGCTATGCGGGATTTGATGGAACAACTCTTGTCACAATCAGATACTCAATTGGCTAAGTGGCGAAGCAAGATTCTCGCCGCCGTCGGTGACAATGGACAAGTCCTCACCGAAGTCATTCCTGAACTAGAGTGTCTACTTGGCAAGCAACCCCCCGCACCAGAACTGTCAGCAACGGCTGCACAAAACCGCTTTAATTTATTGTTGCAAAAATTTATCGCGGTGTTTACCACCCCAGAACATCCATTAGTGATGTTTCTCGATGACTTACAGTGGGCAGATGTAGCATCTCTACAGTTAATTAAATTGCTGATGGAGAAGGAAAGTTATCTGTTCTTGGTGGGAGCTTATCGAGATCATGAAGTCGCGCCTACCCACCCACTGATGTTAACAGTCCAGGAACTGGAGAAAGGTGGCAAGATTATTAATACGATTAATCTTGCCCCCCTTAATGAAAGTCAGACAAATCAGTTAATAGCTGAAACATTGCACTGTACAACCGAGAGATCCCGCCCGCTAACAGAATTAATCTTTCGCAAAACTCAGGGCAATCCCTTTTTTATCACCCAGTTTCTCAAAGCCTTACACGAAGACGGGCAAATTACCTTTAATCACACACACGGTTATTGGGAATGTGATCTCAGCCAAATTCATGCCCAATCGCTGACGGATGATGTGGTGGAATTTATGGCGCAGCAGTTGCAGAAGTTACCGCCATCAACCCAAGAAATACTGAAATTAGCTGCTTGTATTGGCCATAAGTTTGACTTAGCTACCTTGGCGATTGTTTCCCAGCAATCAGAGGTTAACGTTGCCACAGCCTTATGGAAAGCTTTGCAAGAAGGAGTGATTATTCCCCAAAACGAAGTTTACAAGTTTTTTGGGGATGGTTTAGAAACCGAGCTAGATATTTTCGTCCGTGTATCTACTAGTAAATCAGTCACTTATAAGTTTCTCCACGATCGCATTCAACAAGCGGCTGATTCTTTGATTCCAGAGGCGGATAAACAACTAACACATCTTACCATTGGACGGTTGTTGTTCCAGAACATTAACGCCAGTCAACAACAGGAGCGGATTTTTGAGATTGTCAATCAGTTAAATGCTGGGATGGCACTGATTACACAACAACAGGAGCGACGGCAATATGCTCAATTAAACTGGCGGGCGGCGCGCAAAGCTAAAGAAGCGACTGCCTATAGTGCGGCACAACATTACCTGAATTGTGGCATCGAGTTATTAACTCCCAGTGGTTGGGATATTGATGGCAAGCTGATGCACAATTTATATGAAGAAGCCGCAGAAGTAGCATTACTCAGTTATGATTTTCAGGAGATGACATCTTTGATTGAGGTGGTGCTACAACACACTACCAGCTTACTTGAGCAAGTCAAAGCTTATGAAATTCAAATCCAGGGATATCAGTTACAAAATCAACAACTCCAGGCGATTAAAATTGGGCGAGAAATCCTGAATAAACTAGGAGTTGTGCTGCCTGAATCTGTCACCCCACTAGAGATACAGCAGCAGGTAGAAAATACCCTGACATCTTTACCAACAGAGGCGATCGCTGATTTAATCAATTTACCATTAATGCAGGATGCAAATGCCATAGCTGCTTTAAGGATCATGATTAGCCTTGTGCCATCTATTCATCAAGCTGATCCTCCCCTGTTTCCCATTGTTGCTTGTGCAGAGGTGAATTTATCGCTGAAATATGGTAATTCCCCCTACTCTGCCCCTGGTTATGCTGATTTTGGGATTGTAGTCAGCACAGTGTTGCGTCAGTTAGAAGTAGGCTATCAATTCGGACAATTAGCTTTGTCTGTAATTGATCAATTCCCCAGCAAATCCTTCCAGAGTATGGTGCAGATGAAAGTTGCTGCTTTTAATCAAGGCAATAAACACCATATTCAACAAGCGATCAATTTATTGCAAGAATCCTATAAAGTAGGGTTAGCAACTGGTGATTCGGCTCATGCTCTGATTTCTACGGCATTTAGGTTACTTTATAGTTATTTTGCTGGGGGGGAGGATTTACGGAATTTATTAGCAGAAGTAGAAACTTATCAATCAAAATTTGCTACAAGTCAGTTTTTTAGCAATTGGGCGCAGATTATTCGCCATTCGATCAAAGGTTTCACCCAATTTAGTCAATATCCCTATCTTGGCCATGACCTTGATGATGAACAACGGTGTTTATCTGCCCTACTCCAAGATAATGATCAACTGGCACTGCATCTATTTTACTTAAGTAAAGTCATTCTCAGTTACTCATTTGGTGATTTTGCGGCGGCTGTTGAGAGTTTAGAGCAAGGAGCAAAATATCTCCAAGCAGATATGGGTATGCCTTCTTCACCAATTTACTATTTTTATGACTCATTAGTGCGTTTAGCTATTTATTTGACAGTTGAGCCGGAGCAGCAAGAAAAATTGCTCTTGCAAGTTGCCGAAAATCAAGAACAACTAAAAATTTATGCTTATGCTGCCCCCATGAATTATCAACATAAATATTATTTGGTAGCAGCGATTAGATATTATCTTTCTGGTAATGAATTAGCAGCAATGGAAGCTTATGATCGCGCCATTGCAGAAGCGATAAATAATGGCTACTTGCAAGAAGCCGCTCTAGCCAATGAACTCGCTGCTCAGTTTTACCTCGATT
This sequence comes from Aliinostoc maniaoense, assembly GCF_058172895.1. Lineage (NCBI taxonomy): Bacteria > Bacillati > Cyanobacteriota > Cyanophyceae > Nostocales > Nodulariaceae > Aliinostoc > Aliinostoc maniaoense. The sequence continues at coordinate 3,610,970 of NZ_CP187952.1, forward strand.
GGGGGAAAGAGAAGGTAGCCGCAGGCTATATGCAGGAAGCTTACTATTGCTACGCTCGTTGGGGTGCGAAAGCCAAAACCCTGGATTTGGAACATCGCTATCCCCATTTACTACATCCCATTCTCCAAGAGTCTCTAGCCAATATCAACCTCCTAGAAACTCTAGAAACCCTAGTTGTATCTGATCTCTCAGCATATCGTACACAACTGACTAATTCTTCTAGTTCTAGCATCAATACCATGCTAGATTTTAAGGCTGTGCTGAAAGCTTCTCAGAACCTTTCCCGCACCATTCAATTAGATGAACTGTTGCAGCAATTAACACAGATTATTCTACAAAACTCTGGGGGCGATCGCTGTGCCTTAATCTTACCCAACCCTGAAGGGATTTGGTACTTGAAAGCTATTGCTACCAAGGAAACCACACAACTTTATTCTGAACCGTTGGAGGGTAATCCCAACTTACCTGTGAAGCTGATACAGTACGTCAAAAACACCCAAAAACTCGTAGTCATCGACAATCTCAAAACCGATTTACCAGTAATTGATGACTATCTGAACCGGAAACAACCAAAAAGCCTGCTATGTTTGCCAATTATCCATCAAGATAAGTTAATCGGGATTTTGGATTTGAAGAATCATTCTACCAGTGGTGTATTTAGTAGCGATCGCATTCTCGTTCTCAATTTCCTCTGTACCCAAGCGGCAATTTCTCTAGAAAATGCCCGTCTTTTTAGCGAACAGCAAGAGGCACTTTCCCAACGCCAACTGGCTGAACAAGAACAACAGCGACTGCTGAGGATTTTGGAAGCTACCCCAGATATTGTTGGCATTGCTGATGCTAATCACAAGAGCCTCTATACTAATCCAGCCGGACAGAGATTTTGGCAGATACAAGATAGTAAAGTTGATTTCGACATTGCTAGTGTCACTCCACCCGAAGCAATGACATATCTGCAAACTGTGGCTATTCCTACAGCCATCCGCCAAGGAAGTTGGAGCGGTGAGTCAGCTATTTTTGATGCCCAAGGTAATGAAGTTCCTGTTTCTCAGGTGATTATTGCTCACAAAAATGCTGCCAATGAAGTTGAATATTTGTCTACGATTATTCGAGATATTAGCGAGCAAAAAGCTGCACTTCGTCAACGAGAACAAGCTGAAGCGGCAATTGCCCAAAAATCGCGGGAATTGGAAATAGCTTTGCAAGAACTGCAACAAACCCAACTACAAATGGTGCAAAGTGAAAAAATGTCTGCACTAGGTAATTTAGTAGCTGGGGTAGCCCACGAAATGAACAATCCTCTCGGCTTTATTTCTGCTAGTCTCAAACAAGCTAAACCCACTTTAGATGATATTACTACCCACCTGAAACTATATCAGAAAAATTACCCCAATCCTGACGCAGAAATTGTCAACCATGCTGAAGAAATTGACTTAGATTACACCTTAGAAGACTTACCCAAAATGATCGATACAATGGTGCTAGCTTGTGAGAGATTAAAAAATATTAGTACCAGTTTAAGAACTTTCTCCCGTGCAGATAAGGATTATCAAGTCAAGTTTAATATCCATGATGGTATCAATAGCACAATTTTAATTCTCAAGCATCGCCTGAAAGCAAATGAACAACGTCCAGCTATTGAAGTAATTACTAATTATGGTGATTTACCTTTAGTAAATTGTTTCCCTGGACAATTAAATCAGGTATTTATGAATATGCTTGCTAATGCTATTGATGCTTTAGAAGAAGCAAATATAGGTAAGACATTGGCAGAAATTCACGCCAGACCTAACCGCATTATAATTACAACTTCAGTGGTAGATAAATATGTCAATATCTCAATTACTGATAATGGTAAAGGGATGAGTGCAGAAGTTAAAAAAAGGATTTTTGACCATTTATTTACTACAAAAGCTGTAGGTAAAGGTACAGGTTTAGGAATGGCGATCGCCCGGCAAATTGTTGAAGAAAAACATGGTGGTAAAATTACAGTTAATTCAGTTGTAGGAGAGGGAACAGAATTTATAATTTCTCTCCCAATCACTATTTAATATCGTGTTCGTTTAAAAAATTATAATTAAGACTGCAAGAGGGCAGGGGGAAGAAAGAGTTTTTTGTTTTTGCATAGTTCAGAGAATTATAACTAATTATCCGAACTTGATATAACATCTACTGAATGGGAATACTAACATTAACAAGCAAACATCAAATCGGCTCATGAGGTATGTATAGATGGTGAATGTCAACTCTACCCCCATCATTCCCGGATATCAAATTTGTTCTGAACTGTATGCTGGCTCTAGAACCAAAGTATATCGAGCTATGCGGGAAGCAGATAGACTCTCAGTAGTGATCAAAATGTTAGCGGCGGAATATCCTAGTTTCCAAGAGTTAACGGAATTTCGCAACCAATACACTATTATTAAACATCTCCACATTCCCGGCATTATTCAGCCGTTATCACTCGAAACCTATGGCAACAGTTATATTTTGGTGATGGCAGATAACGGAGAAATTTCTTTAAAGGAATACATGAAAAATACTACTATTTCCTTAGTAGAATTTTTGCAAATTAGTATTCAATTAACTGATATTTTGAATAATTTACACCAAAATCATATAATTCATAAAGATATTAAACCTGCTAATATTTTAATTAACCCAGAAACCAAACAAGTTCAAATAATTGACTTTAGTATTGCCTCTCTTTTACCTAAGGAAACCCAAGAAATTAAAAATCCTAATGTGTTAGAAGGAACACTAGCTTATATTTCTCCCGAACAAACAGGAAGGATGAATCGTGGCATAGATTATCGTAGTGATTATTATGGTTTAGGGGTAACATTTTATGAGTTATTGACAGGGAATTTACCATTTAACTGTGATCAGCCGATGGAGTTGGTGCATTGTCATCTGACAAAATACCCCAATGAAATCACAAGTGCAGATATCCCCCAAGTAGTGTCAGATATTGTGATCAAATTGTTAGCAAAAAATGCTGAAGATAGATATCAAAGTGCCTTGGGGTTAAAGCATGATTTGGAACTTTGTTTAGCCCAACTCAAAGATAGAGGAAAAATTATCAATTTTGAAATTGGGCAGAGGGATATTTGCGATCGCTTTCTCATCCCTGAAAAATTATATGGTAGAGAAGCAGAGGTTTCTACCTTGCTAGAAGCCTTTGAGCGTGTCGCCAATGGCAAATCAGAAATGATGTTGGTGGCAGGATTTTCGGGAATTGGGAAGACGGCTGTTGTCAATGAAGTCCACAAACCAATTACTCGCCAACAAGGATATTTCATTAAAGGGAAATTTGATCAATTCCAGCGTAATATTCCCTTATCAGCCTTTGTACAGGCTTTACGGGATTTAATGAGACAGTTGTTGTCAGAATCAGATCAGCAATTAACCCAATGGCGCAGGCAAATTCTGGAAGTTGTGGGAGACAATGGCCAAGTGCTGATAGAAGTCATTCCCGAACTCGAACGGGTAATTGGTAAACAACCACCCGCACCTGAACTTTCGGGAACTGCGGCGCAGAATCGATTTCATCTGCTGTTGCAAAAGTTTATTGCGGTGTTCACTACTAAAGCCCATCCTTTAGTGATGTTTTTGGATGATTTACAGTGGGCAGATTTGGCTTCCCTACAGTTGATTAAACTGCTGATGGAGGATAAAAACTATCTGCTATTGTTGGCAGCTTATCGAGATAATGAAGTGTCAGCTGCACACCCGTTGATGTTGACGGTGGAGGAACTGAAGAAAACGGGTAAGACTGTGAATACAATTACCCTGACTTCTCTGGCGTTCCCAGATATTAATCAGTTAGTGGCGGATACTTTACATTGTCCAACAGAGCGATCGCATCCGTTCACAGAATTAATTGAGTGCAAAACTCAAGGTAATCCGTTTTTTATCACACAATTCCTCAAAGCCTTACATGAAGATGGACAGATTCAATTTAATCACCAGCAAGGCTATTGGGAATGTGATCTTGCTCAAGTGAAAGTGTTATCTGTGACTGATAATATCGTGGAATTTATGGCGCAACAGTTACAGAAATTACCTGACGCAACACAAAATATCTTGAAGTTGGCTGCTTGTGTAGGTAACTCCTTTGATTTAGATACTCTGGCTATTGTGTCGCAACAGTCTTCACTAGAGGTAGCACAGGCTTTGTGGAAACCGTTGCAGGAAGGATTGATTGTGCCGCAAAGTCAAGTGTATAAGTTTTATCTGAGTCATCAGCTAGAAAATGATCCGCACAATAGCGAAAATGTTGGGTATCGTTTTCTACACGATCGCATCCAACAAGCTGCTTACAAACTCATTCCTACCGATCAAAAACAAGCAACTCATTTGGCCATCGGTCAATTATTGTACGCTAATTCACCCGGACATCAATTAGATACACATATCTTTGAAATTGTCAATCACCTGAATCTAGGTATTGATTTAATTACTCAACCAGAGCAAAAACTGGAGTTAGCGCAACTGAATTTACTGGCGGGACGCAAAGCCAAAGGGGCAATTGCTTATCATGCCGCCCTCAACTACTTTAACCAAGGAATTGATTTACTGCCCTCTGATGCTTGGACAAAAGACTACGAATTTACCCTGAGTCTACATCATCAGCGTCTGGAGGCTGCCTGGCTGAATACAGACTTTGACAAGCTAGAGGCATGGAGTGATCTGATCTTACAATCTGCTACTTCTTTGCTAGATACCATCAAAGTCCATGAAACCCGTATTATGGCATTCCGCTCTCAAAGTCAATTTAACAAAGTAGTGGAGACTGGGTTGCAGGTGTTGAAATTACTGGGTGTGGAATTTCCTGAGCAACCGACAATGGCATATATTGGCGCAGCAGCCCAACAAACCAGACAACTTTGGCAGCAGCGTACACCCTTAAGTTTAATTGATTTGCCAGTAATGCGCGATCGCCAGCAACTGGCAGCCATGCAAATCATGACGCAGTTAGTATCTTCTGCTTACATTGCTCAACCTGTACTACTACCGTTACTCATCTTCAAACAAGTGGAGATGTGTATCGAGTTTGGTAATTCTGCCATTGCCGTTTTTTCCTATGCTGACTATGGAGTGATTCTATGCGGTGTCATGGGAGATATTAATGCTGGATATGAATTTGGGCAACTGTCATTAAAGTTATTAGAACGATTTCCAACTAACACCTTTAAAAGCAGGGCTTACTTTATCATAAACACCTTTATTCGGCATTGGAAAGAACCTCTCCATCAGACTATTCCAGATGTTTTGGCAGGCTACCAGCATGGACTCGAAACCGGAGACTGGGAATGTGTAGCCCTCAACTTAGTCATATACGGACAACATAGTTATTGGAGTGGTCGAGAATTAAATGAATTAGCACAGGAAATGCCAGGTTATCACCAAGTCATTAGCCAAATTAAGCAAGAAGCAACCTTACAATATCATGAGTGTTATCAGCAAGCAATTCTCAACTTATTGGGACAGGCAGAAATTCCCTATATTTTACAAGGCACAGCCTTCAATGCTACCGAGGTCTTAGCAGATTTTCAAGCCACCCATAACCAAGGGGGGTTATTTCATTTTTCCCTGTGTCAAACCTTTCTTTATTATCTGTTCGGAGAATACGAACTAGCATGGCAACAAGTAATCATAGCAGAACAGGTTAGTGATGCTAGCGTTGGTTATTTCATGTCAGTGATTCGAGTTTTCTATGATGCCTTAATTCATCTGGCACGTTATGAGAACGCTACCCCTGAGCAGCAAGTGGCAATTCTAGAACGCATCGATGGCCACCAAGAAAAATTACAAACTTGGGCTACTCATGCCCCATTTAATCATCAACATCGTTGGCAATTGGTAGCAGCCGAACGCTATCGAGTGCTTGGTGAATATACTGAGGCGATGGAGCATTATGATTTAGCCATTGCCCAAGCCAAAGCCTACGGTTATGTGCAGGATGAAGCACTCAGTAATGAACTGGCAGCTAAATTTTATCTTAATTGGGGTAAATCAAAGATCGCCGCAGTTTATATGCAGGAGGCATATTATTGTTATGGCCGTTGGGGTAGTTTGGCGAAAACCCAGGATTTAGAACATCGTTATCCCGATTTACTGCATACAATTCTCCAGCCAAAAATACAACCATTGGATGTGCTGCAAACGCTATCCCAGAGTGTGACTCACCATACCTTGATGTACAGTTCTCAAGAGCGCAGACATTCTTCTAGCATCAGCATCAATACTGCCCTTGACTTTGCCACTATTCTCAAAGCTACCCAACTCATCTCCGGTACAATTCAACTCGATCGATTGGTGTGCCAACTTACTCAAATAATTCTGCAACATTCAGGGGGCGATCGCTGTGTTTTAATCTTACCTGATAGCCAAGACCAATGGCAGGTAAGAGCCATTGCCACACTCGACAACACTGAATTGTTTGCAGCACCTTTAGTGGGTAATCCCAATTTACCTGTCAAATTAATCCAGTACGTCAAAAATACCCAACAATTGGTGGTAATTGACAATCTCAAAACTGATTTACCTGTAATTGATCAATATCTCACCCAGAGACAACCGAAAAGTTTGCTGTGTTTACCAATTCTCAATCAAGGGCATTTAATCGGGATTTTGTATTTAAAGAATCGCTCAACTAGTGGTGTGTTTAGTAGCGATCGCATTCTCGTGCTAAATTTCCTTTGTACCCAAGCTGCCATTGCTCTAGAAAATGCCCGTTTATATCAACAATCTCAAATTTATAACCAACAATTAGAACAATCAGTACAAAAATTACAGATCACTCAAAAAAAGTTACTCGAAGACGAAACAGCATTACAAAAACAAGCTATGGCATTGCTTCAGCTTTCTCAAAGTCAAGCTATTAATCAAGGAGATTTTCAGACAGCATTTACAGAAATCACAGAAGTAACAGCTAAAACCCTACAAATAGAAAGAGTTAGCATCTGGTTGTTTGATAAACCTCAAACCAAACTTCAATGTCTGAATTTATTTCAACATTCCTCTCAAGAGCATTCCCAAGGATGGGAACTCCAGGTAACAGATTATCCCACCTATTTCTTAGCGATGAAGTCAGAGCCAATCATTGCGGCGGATGATGCTAGGAATGATCCCCGCACTAGGGAATTTCGCAACGGTTATCTAGATGTATTAAATATCTCATCTATGCTTGACTCTAGCTTTCAAGTAGACGGAGAAAGGGGAGGAGTGATTTGTTGTGAACAAGTTGGTGAAAAACGTAGTTGGACTCCAGCCGAACAAAACTTTATCAGTTCAGTCGCCAATTTAATCTCCCTCACCCTAGAATCTCATCAAAGACAACAGAAAACCGAACAACTCAACCAAGCACTTTTAGATTTAAAACAATCTCAACTCCAGATGGTACAAAATGAAAAAATGGCATCTCTGGGTAACTTAGTTGCAGGTGTTGCCCACGAAGTTAATAACCCCATTGGTTTCCTCAACGGTAGTATTAATAATGCTAAAGAATACGTGCAAGACGTAATCGCACATTTAGAACTCTATCAACAACATTATCCCCAACCAGCAGCACCGATTGCAGATAACGCCGAAGATATCGACATTGAATTTTTGATTGCAGACTTACCTCAAATACTCAATGCGATGACGGGAGCAACGGAGCGAATCAAATCTATTAGTACTAGTCTGCGTACTTTTTCCCGTGCTGATATGGACTACAAAGTCACTGCTAACCTGCATGAAGGTGTTGATAGTACCCTATTAATTTTAAAATACCGGATTAAAGCTAATGAAAAACGTCCTGCCATCATCATTCAGCAAGAATATGGCGACATCCCACCAATAAAATGCTTCCCTGGGCAATTAAACCAAGTATTTATGAATATATTGGCTAATGCTATTGATATGTTTGATGAAATGGCACAAACTCAGACTTTTGCTGAATTAGAAGCTCATCCCCAACAAATTACTATTAGTACACAAGCAATAGCCAATCAAGTGTATATAAAAATTAAAGATAACGGCAAAGGCATCAACCCAGAAGTTATACCAAAAATCTTTGAACATTTATTTACTACAAAAGCTGTAGGTAAAGGTACGGGATTAGGACTAGCGATCGCCCGGCAAATTGTCGAAGAAAAACATGGTGGTAAAATTAAGGTTAATTCCGTTTTAGGACAGGGAACAGAATTTATAATTTCTCTACCAGTTAACAGTTAAGTCACCCTGGGTAAACATCACACAAGTCATCTGATCCCCCTAAATCCACGACACTTGCTTTAAGCCGGGAAACCCGTCCAACGCAGTGTCTCCCCTTAAAAAGGGGGACTTTGATTCTTTTGATTCTAGTTCCCCCCTTTTTTAACGTGAGTTCGATGACCTCTCCCCAACCCCTCTCTCTTGAAAAGTTCTGTTCGCCTTTGGCGTTGGCGAAGCCATCGGAGGAAACCTCCGCTCAGACTTTTCGCTCCGACGCGGAGAGGGGCTTAAATATATTGAAATATCAACTAAAAATAAAGGTTTTGAAGCCTCTCTCCTTGCAGGGGAGAGGTACTCTACGAGAAGCAAGCTATGGAGAGGGGTTTTTCTCAACCGTCGAACTCACGTTATATTACACCTTAAATTTCTCAGTAATACGCTGCATTGCTGCTTCTACATTCTCCCGGCTGTTAAATGCAGAAATACGGAAGTAGCCTTCACCCGCCGCACCAAAACCAGAACCGGGTGTACCAACAACATTGCAGGTATTGAGCAGTTTATCAAAGAAATCCCAGCTAGAAAGATTATTGGGAGTTTTTACCCACACATAAGGCGCGTTCACACCGCCATATACAGCTATACCTGCGGCTGTGAGTTGTTCGCGGATGATTTTGGCGTTTTCTAGATAAAAACTCACCAGTGCTTGAATTTGGGCTTGTCCCTCTGGGGAATAGACGGCTTCCGCACCTCGTTGCACAATGTAGGATACACCGTTAAATTTGGTAGACTGACGACGATTCCATAGTTTCCACAGTTCCACATCAGAACCGTCGGCGGCTTTCGCTGTCAAGGTTTTGGGGACGACAGTTAAGGCGCAACGTGTACCAGTAAAGCCGGCGTTTTTGGAGAAGGAACGAAATTCAATGGCGCAATCTCTCGCCCCTGGAATTTCGTAGATAGAATGAGGTAACGATGGATCTGTAATATAAGCTTCGTAAGCTGCATCAAAGAAAATAATCGAGTTATTCGCTTTGGCATAGTCTACCCAAGCTTGGAGATGTTCTTTGGTGGCAGTTGCACCTGTGGGATTATTGGGGAAGCAAAGATAAATTAAATCAACTTTTTGGGAGGGAATTTCGGCTGTAAAGTTGTTTTCGGCGGTAATAGGTAGGTAAACTAAACCCTCAAACTCACCTTTTTCATTAGCAGTTCCAGTATGTCCCGCCATGACATTGGTATCTACATATACGGGGTAAACTGGGTCAGTAACAGCAATAGTATTGTTATCACCGAAGATATCGAGGATATTACCTGTGTCGCATTTAGAACCATCAGAAATAAAAATTTCCGAGGCATCAATATCACATCCCCGTGCTTGGAAATCTTGAGCAGCGATTTTTTCCCTTAACCAAGCATAACCTTGTTCTGGCCCATAGCCTTTAAAAGTGGCGCGATCGCCCATTTCTTCTACAGCTTTAATCATCGCACTGCGGCAAGCTTCCGGTAATGGTTCGGTAACATCCCCAATACCCAGACGAATAATCTTAGCATCAGGATTAGCTTGAGCAAAAGCATTTACCCGGCGCGCAATTTCCGGGAACAAGTAACCAGCTTTCAGTTTTAAGTAGTTGTCGTTAATGGTTGCCATAATCAAGTCGAAAATAAAGCCTAGATAAAACAGCTTACCAGTCTTTGTAAATGGGTGTAGGGGTGTAGGGGTGTAAGGGTGTAGGGGGATGAAATCTCATTAGGGAAGACCAAAAAATAAATTATCCCAAATAAACAGCTTAGTAGGGTGCGTCAGCGTGATAAAACCTAACTATACCAACAAAAATAAACACTAGAATTAAGTGAATACAAGATTATTATCCACAAGAATTTGGTTATGAGCATCCCACTTGTAGAACAATCTACAGAAGAAAAACTGGTGACTCTCAAGAATGTTTCTTGGGAGCAATTCAAAGGTATTGAAGCACACCTCCAAGACAACCGCAGTGTGCGACTGTCTTATTTGTCAGGAGTTTTAGAAATCATGTCCCCCATTGGAGAAAAGCATGAGGACGTGAAAAGAACTCTCGGGTTGCTGTTAGAAGTTTATATGAGAGTATTGGGTATTAGATTCTATGCTCGTGGTGGTTTCACGCTGGAAGAACCTGGGTATGCTTCTGGTACGCCGGATGAGTCTTACAGCATTGGTACAAAAAAAGAAATTCCTGACATTGTGATTGAAGTGATTGTTACAAGTGGCACTATTGACAGGAAAGAGTTATTTAAACCCAAAAAAGTGCCGGAAGTTTGGTTTTGGAAATCTAACACTATAAGAATATTTCGTTTGACTGACACTGGTGAGTATCAGGAAGTAAATAGAAGTGGATTTTTCCCAGATTTAGATCCTGCTTTATTGCTGCATTATATTAATATGCCTGATCAATATGATGCTGTCGTGGAATTTGAACAAGCAACTCGTAATTCACGCCAGATGTAAATAATACTAAGTCTGGGTGATGATTTATCTTGTACTCTTCGCTTTACCCCCCTGCGACAAAACTATACATTACGCAAGTGTCACAATCAATGGTAGGTGCGTGACGCTATAAGTTTGATGACTAGGTTCAAATACTTTCGCAGCGTCACACACCCTACATCCAAAATATGTTAGTTGACGCGATGTGCAACTTATTTTTGAAACCCCTCTCCAAACCTCTCCCCTGCAAGGAGAGAGGCTTTAAATATTGCTCCCCTTCCCTTGTAGGGAAGGGGTTGGGGGTTAGGTTTGAGAGAAAGTTGCACACGGCGTTAGTTGCCTAAGTCCTAAAATCTACGGCATACACACAAGTTGCTGCATCAGCATTGTTAATGTATCCCCTAACAATGCCAATGTATCGCCTAACAATGCCAATGTATCTCCTGACAATGCCAATATATCGCCTAACAACGGCAATGTATCTCCTGACAATGCCAACGTATACTATAAACTGTTAATCTCTCGACTTTACAGAATGAAAAACAAGAGCGCAAGAACTAGAATAAACACTCTGCGTAACTTTGCGTTTACCTCTGCGAACCTCTGCGTTTAAAAAAAGCATTCACATTAGACATAATTCACGATAAATTACGGTAAACAATATACATTCCGCCAATGTAGAGCAGAATGATAGTAATTCCATCTAAAGTAATGTACATACGGGAACGACTGACAGCATGATAAATTAAACCAGCGATCGCTACTGAAGTCATAATCATCGCTACAATAGCCGTGAAAATATGTACGGTACTAATCTGTAACCACAAACTACCCGATACATAGGCGAAATCGTAAATACCCAAAATCGCTAAGTTAAACAAATTAGAACCAAAAATATTAGAAACTGCCAAATCTACGGCATTAAGTCTCACGGCTGCTATCGATGCGACAATTTCCGGTAAGGATGTCGCTGTAGCTAATAAAATCGCTCCGATAAAACTCTTATCTAAGCCAGTGACAGCAGCGACTCTATCTCCCAAGAATGCCAACCAAATACCTAAAATGACAATTGCGATCGCTAGTAAAGTAAACTGTCGATAGGCTTGCTGAGTAGTAATGTGTTCGTATTGAAAAATCTCTAGTTCTTCTTCTAGCACTTCGGCGCGTCGTCTAGACTCAAATTGTGAAATAGCTTTAGCACTGACAAAATAAAGCAAAATCAACAATAAACTAGGAATACCAAACCATCCTAAAGTTAAATTAATTTCAGTTTTGGCTAATAACATCCCAGTTGCAGCTATACCTAGCATCACGCATCCCAAACTAGCTGCTAAACCATGACTGATTTGTGCTTGCTTGAGTAAAGGATCTGGCCCTGTGAGAATATCTAAAAGAGCCAAAATCAGTAAATTAAACAAACAACTCCCCAAAATACCACCTACAGCTAAATTGGGAGAATTGAAAATTACAATAGCACTGATGCCTGTAGCTAATTCTGGTAAAGATGTCACACCAGCTAACAGAATTGTACCAATCCAAGTTCTGCCTAGTCCGGTTTTCTCTGCTAAAATGTCTGCACTTTGTGATAGCTTTGCTCCTGTGAGGATGACTAAAATAAAGCACACAAGGACTTGAAGAAAAAGCAACATGATGATTTATGGTGACTTTTCTTATTTGTAACGAGTAATGTATTGACCGTGAATGTTCACTAAGTAAGGTACTATGTAAGTTAAAGTTGCAGCAATCCAGCGATCGCTAGTCATTTGACCTTTGATCAATGCTCCCCCATGATTAATGGTAAATAAAATAGAACCAACTACCACAGATACTTTGAGTGCAGTCGGCATCATTTTTCTATTGCCTAAACACAAGCAATATTCTCTAATAGCTTTCATCTTTCACCCGTAAATAGAATAATGACCCAAAGAAAGTAAATATTTATCAGTAATCATGGGTCAAAATATTAACAATACTAAAGTTTCTATCATTATCCCTACTCTCAACGAAGCAGCGAATATCAAAACAGCGATCGCCACTACTCAATCTGGTACAAATATAGAAGTGATAGTGGTCGATGCAGGCTCTGAAGATGACACCGTAGCGATCGCTCATTCCCTAGGTGTAAAAGTGATTTTATCTAATCCTGGCCGTGCTGTGCAAATGAATACAGGTGCGGCGGTAGCTACTGGAGAAATTTTGCTGTTTCTCCATGCAGATACCCGTTTACCAATGGGTTTTGATGAGATGGCGCGGAAAGCATTACAACAGCCTGGGGTGGTAGCCGGGGCGTTTACTTTACAGATAGATGCACCAGTTTTAGCGTTAAGATTAGTGGAATGGGGGGTAAAATGGCGATCGCATTTTTGGCAAATGCCCTACGGTGATCAGGCAATTTTTATCACTAAATCTGTATTCCAAGAAATTGGCTGCTTTCCTGAAATGCCTATTATGGAAGACTTTGAACTCATCCGGCGTTTGCAACGTATCGGTAAAATATTTATTTTATCTGTGCCAGTTATTACTTCATCCCGGAGATGGGTGCAAAAGGGTGTATTGAAAACTACTCTAATTAATCAAATTGTGGTGATTGGCTATTTATTAGGTGTAGCACCACAGCGACTGCGTAAGTTGTATCGTCAGGGTTTTAAGTAACTCAAGATTTAATGCTATATCGTATTCCAACTGATTTGCAGGAATTAATGCAGATTTTAGTTGCTATTCTCAATCCATCAGTTTAAACGCAAAGTATCGCAAAGGTAGACGCAAAGGTTCGCGGAGGGTTTTTGCGGAATTTTATGGTTTTTTAAGCTGTTTCTCATCTATGTGGCATATTCTAGGGGAGGTAGGGATGAGAATAGCTGAAAGTTCAGGAATGTTGAGCTTTTAGAGTTATGATCCCCCAATAGTTGACAGGAAGGTTAAAAACTCTGGTATTTTCATGATTCCTAAGTATCAACTGCGATTCAATGCCAAACTTAAGCTGCTGCTGTTGGGGTTGTTGGTAGCTGTTGTAATTATTGGTGTTACACAATTTAATTTTGCCGCAATTTTAACAGCGTTAGTGAGTAGGGTGAATAGTCTGGGGATTTGGGGAGCGATCGCCTATATAATTATTTACAATTTGGCCACTTTATTATTTATCCCCGGCTCGCTGCTAACCCTCAAAGGTGGATGTTTGTTTGGGGTGGTTTGGGGTTCGGTTTATGTGTTAATTGCGGCAATTATCGGCGCAACATTAGCTTTTTTGATCGGACGCTATTTATCACGAGATTGGGTTTGTCAACAATTAGAAAAACATCCTAAATTTAAGGCTATTGATCAGGCTGTGGCTCAAGAAGGTTGGAAAATTGTCTTGTTAACTCGTCTGTCGCCTTTGTTTCCTTTTAATTTATTGAATTATGCTTTTGGGGTAACACAAATATCTCTCAAAGATTATATTTTAGGCTCTTTCGGGATTTTGCCGGGAACTGTGATGTATGTTTACATCGGTTCTTTAGCTACTGATTTGGCTATGTTAGATACAACTCATCAACCAGTCACACCAGAAACCCAAATGCTGAGGTTGACAATGCAAATTATTGGGTTAATTGCCACTATTGGTGTAACTATATATGTGACTAAAATTGCTCAGAAGGCATTAAATAAAAGTGTGGTGGTAGACACTGACACTTAAAAATAACTACAAGGAATTATAAAACATATGTTTAATAAAAAAGTTATCAGGTTATTCAGTTTAACATTGCTGACGGTGGCGATCGCTTTCTTACTTAACACAGATTTAGCGGCAGCGCAAACCATAGATAATCCCAGTGATTGGAATCCCCAAACCATTTTACGCAACGCTTTGCTGTGGATTGATAGTTTGGGAACAGTTGGAGCGATCGCTTTTATTGCACTATATATTATTGCTACTATTGCTTTTCTACCTGGCTCGATTCTCACCTTGGGTGCTGGTGTGGTATTTGGTGTAGTATGGGGTTCACTCTACGTCTTCATTGGTGCAACCCTGGGTGCAACAGCTGCTTTTTTGGTGGGGCGTTATTTAGCGCGCGGTTGGGTTGCCAACAAAATCGCCGATAACAAAAACTTTGCCGCCATTGATCAAGCTGTGGGTAGAGAGGGCTTAAAAATTGTGCTGTTAACCAGACTTTCCCCTATATTTCCCTTTAATCTCCTAAATTACGCCTTTGGTATTACAGGAGTTTCACTCCGAGATTACTTTATCGGCTCTGTAGGCATGATCCCCGGAACGATTATGTACGTTTACATTGGTTCTCTCGCTGGCAACCTAGCTATGATTGGGACTGAAGCTCAACCGACAAACCCCACAGCACAATGGGCAATTCGCATTGTGGGTTTTATCGCCACAGTTGCCGTCACCATCTACGTTACCCGCATTGCTAAAAAAGCCTTAGATGAGGAAGTTTTGTAAAGATTGGGAATTGGGCAGGGGAGCAGGGGGCAGGGAGCAGGGGGCAGGGAGCAGGGAGCAGGGAGCAGGGGGAGACAAGGTAGACAAGGAAGCACAGAATATTTTACCCCAATGCCCAATGCCCAATGCCCAATGCCCCAAGTTAAAAAATTTCTTAATTAGGGAGATCCTATCAATGTCCAATTCGGAGTTAGAGAGAGTGATTGTTCGCCCAGTGGATGAATATAACCAGAAGTTGGTGGCTCATGTCCATCCGCCAAATTGGGTGAATCCTCAACCTGCTGATTGTTATGATTTGGTGGTTATTGGTGCTGGAACTGCGGGGTTGGTGGTGGCGGCTGGTGCGGCTGGGTTGGGTTTGGGTTTGAAAGTCGCATTGATTGAAAAGCATCTCATGGGAGGAGACTGCTTAAATGTCGGTTGTGTACCTTCAAAAACTGTGATTCGCTCGGCGCGGGTGATAGGGGAACTTGCCCACGCTCAAAGTTTGGGGATTAATATTCCCAAGCAACACATTGAAATTGATTTTTCTACTGTTATGCAAAGAATGCGCCGTGTAAGGGCGGGAATTAGTCACCATGACTCGGCGGAACGTTTTTCATCTCTGGGGGTGGATGTTTTCTTGGGTAATGGTCGCTTTGCTAGTAAAGATACGGTGGAAGTTGGCGGTAAAATCCTCAAGTTTAAAAAAGCTGTGATTGCAACTGGCGCAAGGGCTGCAAAACCAGCCATTCGGGGTATTGAAGCGGCGGGTTATTTGACTAATGAAACGGTGTTTTCTCTTATCCAAAAGCCGGAACGGTTAGCGGTAATTGGTGGGGGGCCTATCGGTTGTGAATTGGCTCAAGCATTCCGGCGTTTGGGTTGTGAAGTGGTGCTGTTCCATAGCGGTTCTCATGTTCTTAATAAGGAAGATGGGGACGCAGCACAAATTGTCCAGCAGGCTTTAATCCGGGATGGCATCCGTTTGGTGTTAAATTGCAAGTTAGAAGAGGTGGTGAGTGTCACAGAGGGTAAACGACTGTATTTTTCTGTGAATGATTATCGAGATTCGGTAACTGTAGATGAGATTTTAGTAGGTGCGGGACGTGCGCCGAATGTGGAAGGGTTGAATTTGGAAGGTGTCGGGGTAAACTACGACAAACGCCAAGGTGTGCAGGTAAATGATTATCTCCAAACCACAAACCCTAAAATTTATGCGGCTGGAGATATCTGCATGAATTGGAAGTTCACCCATGCGGCAGATGCGGCAGCGCGGATTGTGATTAAGAATACTCTGTTTTCGCCTTTTGGTTTAGGACGTTCTAAACTCAGTAACTTAGTGATGCCGTGGGTAACATACACACAGCCAGAAATTGCCCATGTGGGGATGTATGAACACGAAGCTAAGGCTATGGGGATTGATGTGGCAACAATTAAGATTCCTTTTAGTAGTGTAGATCGAGCGATCGCAGATGCCGAAGAAGAAGGATTCTTGAAAATCCACCACAAAAAAGGATCTGATGAAATTATCGGCGCAACAATTGTAGCGGCTCACGCTGGAGAGATGATTTCGGAAATAACTACAGCAATTGTCAATAAAATCGGTCTTAGTAAATTAAGTAATGTCATTCATCCCTATCCCACCCAAGCCGAAGCTATTAAAAAAGCTGCCGACGCTTATCGCCGTACACTGCTGACACCAAAAACAAAAAAACTTTTGGCATTTCTCACCAAATTTTCTTAATTCAGGGAACTACCAAAAAATCAACTCTCTCATTTACTCAACTCACATCTTCTATCTTGCCCTACCCCCTGCCCCCTGCCCAAAGTTCTCTAATTTTGAATTTTGTAGGCGCAAGCCTTCCCGTAGGGTATTTTGAATTTTGAATTAATTAGCCCCCATCAATAGTTAAGGATTATTCACACTCGTTGGTTTAATTTGGAATTGAGTTTGTAGTTCTTGCAGGGTTTGTAGATGTGCCTGCTCTAATTTATAATTGAGCCACAAAAAACTACCCCCAAATGAAGTAATTGCCAGGATAAAAATTGTCACTAAAAATCTGACTTGGGAACGAAGATATTTAACTTCTCTATTTTTATCGGCTAATGTTGCTGGTAAATCTTTCTGAATTTGTACCTGTTCAACAACTACTTTTGGTTCAGGTACAATTACTTGATTAAATCTCACCTGTTCATATAACCAGTTAGTAGTGAGTTGGGCAAAGTTTTTCTTAAACCATCGCCAAGCAATTATCCTAAATACAGGCTTAGAAAATTTAGCAACTCTCTTAAATGTGCCATTCATGAAGTATGAACGAAATTTTTGATTGATTATATTAGTTGCACCTATATCATATAAACAATCTATGATTAATTTAATAGTTACTTCTTCCCTATATGACAAATTTTGTAACAAAAGCAGTATGTCATGGAGACGCTGTTCTTCCATGAGTTTTTCTGGTGTTTTTGGTGGCAAAGTAATTGATTTATTATTGAGAGTATCCATGATATTGAATTGGTGTGATGTTCTTTTATCTAGCTGTTGATATCTAAAAATTAGTCACATTCTATATACTATTTGACCATATTTAAATTTGAGTTAGGTAGAACGAGTTGAAAAAAGCAAACTGTGTTAAGTAATTTAAAAATACTAAGATTGAGTTTGTAGTAAGGACTTTAGTCCTTATTTGAGAACTAAAGTTCTCACTACAAACCTTTAATTATTTACCTCATTCTACTTACTAGGAAATTAAAAGTGTAAACCCTGGAGTTGACTTTTGACTGTCAATAGTTAACAAAGGCAAACATTAGTTCGATGAACTTAGGTAGATAGATTAGCACATCAAAATTAGGATAAAAAGCTGAAAATCAGAGGATTTTAATGCTGTCAACTATCAACTGTCAAGAGCTATACAATTGAGCCAAGTCTAAGGTTATTCAGTTTACTTCTAGAGTGAATTGTCAAAATGAGGATATTTCTTTACAAGAGATATGATTAATTTACAATCAGCATTGATTACAAACAGTACTTGTATATTTACTGATATACGTCTAATCTTATCATCAACAGGGAACTGGTGTAATGGCTGCCTGGCTACTTTAATTTAGATTTTCTAAATATTTCACCATAAGATGGAAGTAGCTAGCCTCACTTATCACAGACATCACATCTTAATAAATGTATACTATAATATTAGTATAACATAACAGTGTATTTGCTCCCGTGTAATTTGTTTTAGGTGTCATAAATGACTAGTAATAGCATCAGTGTTACTAATTTATTACTAAAAAATACCCAACCTTTCCCAGAGGTCGAGTATCTTTTTGCACGCGAGTAAATCAGTTAACTATAGGTGAGTTGTGCTGCTGATGATAATTGAAATTATTAATTTAATCAAAAAATAAAGCTCTCTATAATTTAACTAGAGAGCTTTATTTTTGTCTTATATAGAGTAAAATTTTAGTTGTTGATTCAACATCCCTCTAGGGTAATAAATCAACGAAAAAAATGTTACTGATGACTTAAGCTCTCGCCATCGACATTCGGCGGCAAGTCTCAGCACAACGACGACACATATCAGCACAGGCCTTCATTTGTGTATCATTCTCAAAGCGATCGCAATTACGGGCGCATCGTTCACATACTTCAGCACAAACGCTACAGGTACGCACATCCAAATCAGAACCACGTAACATAAAATTGGCACTGGTTTGGCAAATCTCAGCACAATCAAGCATTAATCGTACATGATCCGGTTCTGTGTGCATACCACCTTTAGTTATGCAGTATGCACTCACAGTATTTAGACAAATATTAGAGCAGTCTAAACAATCTTGAATACATTCTTGGTTTTGTTGGTTAACTTTTTGTAAACTCAATTGTTGTATTGCCATGTTCAAAATCTCTTTAATGGTTAAGGTTTTTGATGAAGCAATTGAACTTCATAGGTTTTAATTTAAAATTTCAGTAAGACCTCAGCATCTAACTATTGTCGTATTAATTAATATGACTTAAAGAGTATGATAAAATATGCCATATTAGAGGTATAACAAATTAAGTCTTGGGATAAGAGTGTAGGGAAATATGAAAATAAAATTAATTTGCAAGAAATATGAGAAAATTAAAACTGTGCTTTTCCCATTTAAATTAGTCAATTTAGTTTAATTTCCAGCTTATGCCAATTCTTAATAAAATCATTGAAATTGAAACAGCCACCGGGATTAATATATATAACATTACACCCCAAATTAAAGACTTTATTAGCGAAACTGGCATTAAAAACGGACAAGTCTTAGTATTTTCCAGGCACACTACCACAGCTTTAGCAATTAATGAAGACGAAGAAAGACTATTAGAAGATATCAAAGTATTTTTAAATAAACTCGCACCAGAAACAGACCGTTACTTACATAACGACTTACATTTAAGAATTGTCCCAGAAGACGAGCCAATGAATGCTCATTCTCACCTCATGGCCATGATGCTCGCCACCAGTGAAGTTATTCCTATTGTTGACAGTAACTTAGCCCTCGGAACATGGCAATCAGTATTATTTTTTGAATTAGATGGCGCACGCAAAAGAACCATCTTACTCCAAATATCAGGGGAATAAATCAATTCAAAATTCAAAATACCCTGCGGGAAGCAAGCTACAAAATTCAAAATATCAATGTTAGGTTGCGCTGCGCTTCACCCAACATTGATCTCGGAAACTCAATATATAGGAAACTCAACAAACTCCATTGAAGTAAACAACATATTCTTATCAATTGCTGAGAGAACCTTATTATTAGCCACCTCAGAATTTAAACAACTACAAACCAACGCTGCAACATCTGCGCGGTGGATACTGCCAACAATACGCGTATCTTCCGTTAACACAGCATTATCTGTAGCTGGCTCTGATTTCAACCCACCAGGACGGATAATGGTGTAAGTGAGTCCGCTAGCAATTAAGTGTTGTTCAGCCTTGTCTTTTTCCACCAAAACTGCTTGTAGTGCATTTAAAGCTTGGGGAGACAAAGCACCAACACTATTACCAGTACCGATAGACGTAACCAGGATAAATTTCTTTACACCTGCTTTGACTGCCGCATCAATGATATTTTTATTACCTATGTAATCTGGTTTTTGTTCGTCACTAGGTAAACCGCCTAATGTGCTAATCACAGCATAAATTGGTTTATCTGTAATCATGGCACGTTCTACATCATCTACCTTTAAGGCATCTCCTAACACTACCTCAACTCCCATTGCTTCTAGTTCACTACGGGATGTTTCATTTCTTAGCAGTGCTGTGACTGGGATATTTTGTTTAGTTAAGCAAGCTGCAATTTCTCTACCAACACCGCGACTAGCTCCAACCAGGAAAATGTGAGATGTACTTGTCATATCAATTCAAAATTCAAAATTCAAAATTTAAGTTTCTAACACGCGAGGCAGCGCAAAGTGCAAAATATATAAGAGAAACAAGTTGTTCCCCTACACCCCTACACCCCCACACCCCTACACCCTTATACCCCTACACCCCTACACCCCCACACCCCTCCGTTTCTCCAAAGAATCACAATTCATCACTCCCCAAGGAATTGTATCAGAGGTTCAAGAGTAATTATACTTAACCCAAATGCGGGAGGTATTTTTATCGGCGATCGTGCGAATCTAGTTAGGTAAATCCTCTGGGTAAAATTTATGGTTCAACAACCACAGGAAGATAGTAGGGTTGCTGCTACCTCTAAAATTTGGGGAATGACAGTCGGGATGTTTGTAATTTGTATTCCCCTGTCGGCTGTGACTCGGAGTGGCCCTTTGCTCCCCTTAGCTGCTATTGGCGGTGCAGTTGCAGGTACTGTTGCTGTCTGGCGTGGTGATGAGCAAAAATCACGAACAACATCTTTATCAAAGCCACCAACAGAGACACTAGAGCAAAGAATTGCCAATCTCGAAACAATAGTTAGTAGTGAAGAATTTGATTTGCACAGAAAAATTCAAGCACTAAAATCAGATACTCAATCTTCTACACCAGAACATAAAACTTAAAATCGCTGAAAATGTATCCTAAGTTAACAAATTAACAAGTATATATATGAGTTTTTGTAACATTAAGTTACTTTAAAGTCATCATTTTGAGTTGTGTTTGTCTCAACCTCTCTAAGAATACTTGTCTTGGAAAATATAACTGTTTCTAGGGCAACAGTATCTTATTGTTAAGGTTAGTTAGAATTGACGGACATCATTTAAATTCTCAATACTTGAGTCGAATTGATCAATCAACGGTCTTTATCCTTTTTGATGGATACTCTCTGCGAATTAAGCCTTTGATTGTGTTCTATTAGACTGCGAGGATTACGGAATTTTTAATTAACTAGAAGTTATAAACTTGAGTCATTGCATTGGTATAGCTTACCTTAAATATGCAACATTGTGCCGCAGGAATGCAGATGGATTGGATTAGCTTACTCAAAGCTCAACAGGCTGACTTCCTTCAACGTGTGAAAAAACCCAAAACTTACGATTTAGCTTTGCTAGAAAGTCAAGTCAGAGGGTGTCACAGTGAAGTGATGGCATTTTGTGGAGAGGCTTTAGCGAAAATTATCGAATTTTCTCGCCGACAAGCCGAAATCTTGGCGAAGAATCCTCCTCCCATACCGCCTGAGTATCCCGAACCCCCTGACTGGACGATTCCTTTTCCGACATATTTCCAGCAACAAGCCGAAGATTATATTTTGCGAGAGCAAATTGTCGATCGCATTATTAGCACTCGTCTAGGCAAGTTACTGAAGAAAATCCCCCAAGACACTGTAAACAATATGGTGTTAGATGATGAAGGTAACTTGCGTGGTCAGAGTAAGTTTACTTACTTGCTAACAGATAATCCTAAGTTAAGTGTACAAGTTTATGTTGCTGATGGAGAAAGTTTTAATGGCATTAAGAAAGATAAAATCAGGTGGTCAGTCACTCAAGATGATTTAACACATCACCAAGTATTAATTTTCTTGTGTTTATTTTATCCCTCGACGGGAAAAATGG
The DNA here is from genome assembly GCF_058172895.1 of Aliinostoc maniaoense. Taxonomy (NCBI): domain Bacteria; kingdom Bacillati; phylum Cyanobacteriota; class Cyanophyceae; order Nostocales; family Nodulariaceae; genus Aliinostoc; species Aliinostoc maniaoense. The sequence continues at coordinate 3,633,080 of NZ_CP187952.1, forward strand.
GCTGTGAAAAACAAGCGGTGATTGCAGGTTTTTTACCTACCCATCAAGTGGGATTAACTGAGCCAAAAATGTTTGTTAGTCCTAGTAACTTATTGTATGCAGGGGGTTTGAGTTGGTATTTAGAATCACTCACCATGAAGAAAGATATTAAAAGAGATATCTTACCGATAGTTGTGGAAAGAACAATTCCTGAAACAATTCAAACTGTATCTTCGGATCATCCTAAAAAAGAAATTATTGGTGATTGGGAATGTTGGCAGACATTAAAAGGACATACTAAAGGAATTAATTGTTTAACTTTTAATTCTAAATATGAAAACGGCATGATTACACCGATTTTGGCTAGTGGTAGTCATGGCGAGACGAAGTTATGGGATTTAAGCAAAGGTGATTTAATTGATACTTTGTCAGAATATCCTTGGGTGTTGTCGGGACTGATAGATGATATTAGTTCTCTGGCTTTTAGTGCAGATGGACAGATGCTAGTTAGTGGTGGCGCAGACTCTACCATTAAAATTTGGCATACAGGCGCGCTCGATTTAATTGATATTCTGCACAAACATCATGGTGTGGTGCGCTGTGTTGCCTTTACACCCGACGGACGAATGTTAGCGACTGGTGGCGATGATAGAAAAATCTTGTTTTGGGATTTGATGAGTCGTCAGGTAAAAGCCATTTTATCTTTAGATGATACGGCTGCACATTCTTTAGTGTTAAGTCGAGACGGACAAACCTTAGTCACTGGTAGCTATCGTAAAATCAAAGTCTGGCATAGTTCAGAACCCTGGAATACTAAGAATCTCAAAGATAAAGAGCCTTTACATACCCTCATGGGTCATTCTCACATAGTCCGGGCTTTAGCAATTAGCAAAGATGCTCAATGGCTAGTGAGTGGTAGCTGGGATCAGACAATTAAGATTTGGAATTTGGAGGCTGGGAAATTAATTCGCACCCTCAAAGGACATACTGATCAAGTGTATGCGATCGCGCTTAGTCCTGATGAACAAATTATTGCTAGTAGCAGTGCAGATCAAACTATCAAATTATGGCATTTTGACTCTGGCGAGTTATTAGCTACCTTTACAGGACACACTGATATTGTCACATCCCTGACTTTTACCAGTTCCGGCGAGATGTTAGTCAGTGGTAGTTTGGATAAAACCATTAAACTTTGGCAGAGGAGTTAACAGTTAACAGTTATCAGTTATCAGTTATCAGTCAAGAGTGATGTGTTTATCTTTGGTGAAACACCACACCATACGCCTTGATAACTGTTCACTGTTCACTGTTCACCCAGCACTGATTTAAGGGGTTTAGGGGAGATTAACAAATGTTTCAAAACACAGCCAACCACTTGTCAAACATCCTCTTATACTTCAAGTACAAAAAATCACCAGAATTTTAGAGTTATCCCTTGCCACTATCCCTTAGACTAGGGGCAGCAACTTTGTTAATACTGGTCGAGGAAAGTGGAAAGTGACGGAGACGAACAACTTAAACTCTACCCTTCAGGATGTTACACGTAGAGAACTACGAGATTTAGTCAGAACTCAGCTGCGAATGCTATTAGAAGCCGGAGACTTGCAGGGAGCTAAAGCTATTCTCGTACCAGTACAGCCTGCTGATATTGCCGAAGCCATTGAAGGTTTACCAGAGGCTATGCACGCTTTAGCGTTTCGCTTACTTTCCAAGAGTGAAGCGATTGAAGTTTATGAATATCTCGACTACAGTGTACAAGAGCGGCTGATTGAGGAATTGAAAAGCCAAGAAGTCCGCGATATTGTAGATCAAATGTCTTCAGATGACCGTGCTAGGTTATTTGATGAATTACCTGCTAAAGTTGTCAATCGTCTTTTAGAACAACTCAGTCCGACAGAACGGCAAGCCACAGCTTTACTTTTGGGTTATGAACCTGATCAGGCTGGGCGGATAATGACTTTAGAGTTGATAGCTCTTAAAGAAAACTTTACAGTAGCTCAAGCCTTAGAACGGATTCGCAGCCTAGCTAATGCCAGTGAGATGATTTATTATCTCTATGTTACAGATGCCGCCAGACGGTTAACAGGGATAGTCTCACTACGAGAATTAGTCACATCTCAGCCTGAGCAAATCATTGGGGAAATTATGACCCGTGATGTCATTTATGTCCATACCGATACAGACCAAGAAGAAGTCGCTAGGTTAATTCAACGATACGATTTTTTGGCTGTGCCTGTGGTAGACAAAGAAGAACGTTTAGTAGGTATTGTCACCGTTGATGATGTGATTGATATTTTACAACAGGAAACCACAGAAGATATTTATGCTGTAGGTGGTGGTGTGCAGTCGGGTGGCGATAATTATTTTCAGATGGATTTATTGAAAGTAGCCCGTAAACGAGTTGTATGGTTACTTGTTTTACTAATTACTAATACTGTTACAGGTACGATTATTAAATCCCAAGAAGATATTTTAACCAAGTTCGTTACCTTAACCGCCTTCATTCCCCTACTGACTGGTACTGGTGGTAACGTAGGCGCGCAGTCTTCTACTGTAGTGATTAGGGGGATGAACACCGATGAAATTAGATCCTTGGGAACTTTGCAGGTAATTGGGCGGGAAGCGATCGCCGGCGCATTACTCGGTGGTATGTTAGGTAGTATCGCTACTATTTGGGCTTTCTTTTTACAAGGCAGATTAGAAGTAGCGATCGCAGTCGGTAGTAGTCTGATAGCTATTTCCGTTTTAGCTTCTGTCTCCGGTTCAGCTCTACCGTTTCTATTCCGCTTTCTGCGTTTAGATCCTGCTTTGATGTCTGCACCATTTATTACAACAGCCGTTGATGTCTTAGGTGTCCTAATTTACTTCAACTTGGCAAAATTCATATTAACTCCATAAGTCTCAACTGTGCTGAGTTATGGTCAAACTGGTGACTAATAATTAATTTCTACAATTCTGAAGATGTATCTGGAGCAATGATTTCACCATTACGCATTTCTAGTATCATGTCCTGGTCTGTCACCAGTTCACTCAGTTCTTTAACTTGTAAATTCATCTGCTCACAAGCTTGTCTAAGTTCTCGTGCAAAGGTATTGATATCCTCACCATAACCACATTGATAAGCAGCAGTTTTAATTCCTTGCTTGGCATTTGCCCTAGCACAATCTACTAGGTCAGTTCCATGCAGTTGTTTTGCAGATGCCATATGCTCTTTTTGTTACTTTTAGATGTTTTCCTCTGGATAGATTAGCAATATTTGTCAATGAAATCATCTCTCTGTTGGTAGACGTGATACTAACTGGTTCGTAAATACAGCACTTTTGAAGTAAGTGAGGTAGACCATGAGTAATGAGTAATGAGTAATGAGTAATGAGTAATGAGTAATGAGTAATGAGTAATGAGTAATGAGTAATGAGTAATGAGTAATGAGTAGCAAGTAAATTTCTTACTCATTACTTTTTTCAATCAGTTGCTCTACCTCATAAACATCGATATAAATTACTCTTTTTGCTGTAGGTACTCAATAATACCGTTAGCGATCGCTTCAGCTATTTTATTCTGTGAATCTGGATTTTTCAAAATTGCCACATCGTTTTCATTATCGATAAAACCTGTTTCTATTAAAATACCTGGCATGGAAAGCTCTTGAAAAACACCAAAATTGATTCCACTTTTGACACCTCTACTGCGTAAACCACTAACCTCAACAATTTTCTTCAGAATTACCTCAGCTATTCGTCTATTTTGAGTTGAGTTTGCAAATATCTCTATACCGTTTGCTTTTCCATTAAAAGCATTAGCGTGAATACTAACAAATAAATTAGCACTCAAGCGTTCAGCCATTTGTCTTCTATATACCAGGCTCTCACGGACACTATCTGCTGTATATTCATTGTCATAATTGCGGGTTAACACTACAGAAACACCACGTTTCTCTAGAATTTCAGCTAACTTTTTGCTAATTGGTAAAATTACATCTTCTTCTGTAAGAAGACCTTTAGAACCTATATCTGGTGGCAGCCCATGTCCAGGATCAATCACCACTACAGAACTTTTTAAGGATTTCCGTCCTGCCATGTTTATTGATTCAGATGGTGCTTTGACTGAAGTAAAATTGCAAATATTTTTAGCTTCTTCCCAGAGAGATTGATTAATATTCACATCTTTCCCAAGATTATTGTATGGCAAATAAATTTGCAACCACCTACAGCTTTGACTAAGTAATTTATTTAGATCATATCTGTTTTTCAATATTTTATCCTGAGCATTATCTTCTGGCTTTGCCCCATTATTAACAATTTCCAAATATTGGGAGATAACATTATTATTATTTGACCAAATTCTTACAGTTTTATCAGATAAAGCTGTAAGAATTTGGTTATTTACAGGATTAAAAACTGCATTCCAAATAATGTTATTATTGATTTCTATACTATTAATTTCTCGATTGCTATTGGTGTCCCATATTTTAGCAGTTCCATCAGAAGAATTACTCAGAATTTGTTGCCCATCTCTACTAAAATTGGCATTCCATACAATACCTCTATGTCCATCAAGAACTAATATCTCTTTACGTGTATTTGCATCCCAAACCCTAGCAGTTTTATCAGATGAAGCCGTAACAATGCGGTTTCCATCTGCACTAAAATTTGCGCTCCAAACTACTCCAATATGTTTATCAAGAGATGATATCTCTTTACCCGTATTTGCATCCCAAACTTTAGCAGTTTTATCAGATGAAGCCGTAAGTACTTGCTTACTATCTGGGCTAAAACTTGCACTCCAAACTACCCCATTATGACCATTAAGCCTTAATATTTCCTTACCTGTAGTTGCATTCCAAATCCTAGCAGTTTTATCAGATGAAGCCGTAACAATGCGTTTACCATCATGGCTAAAATTTGCATTTAGTAGAACCCCATTATGACCATTAAGTCTTAATATTTCTCTACCTGTAGCTGCATCCCAAACCCTAGCAGTTTTATCAGATGAAGCCGTAACAATACGTTTACCATCATGGCTAAAATTTGCATTTAGTACAACTCCATCATTACCATTAAGTTTTAATATTTCTCTACCTGTACTTACATCCCAAACTCTAGCGATTTTATCAGATGAAGTGGTAACAATACGTTTACCATCATCACTAAAATTTGCACTTTTAACGGCATAATTATGCCCCAATACTTGCGGCATATTCTTCAGGACTAATTGCAAAGCCAATCCTATGGTTTCCGTAGGATATTCTACTCCTTGTGACAAATTGTTTTTCTCTACTAAGGCTCTTAAATTATGTGCATATTTTGTTACTGATAGCAAAGCTCCTACTCTATCTACTTCAAATCTTGCTAGGGTTACAATACTCTCTCGTTCTAACTCCGCACCTTGTCGAGCTAGCCTGACCGAAGCTTCTGCATTTCTAAGAGATAGCTCTGCATTTCGTATTTCTTTTTTTGCTTGCTCTACCGCTATTTGTGCATTTTTGCGTTCTTCCCTAGCTTGAAATGCTTTTTCCTTCTCAATTGCAACTTGTTGGTTTGCAGATTTTAGTTGATACTGTGTAAGAACAAAATTATTTTGTGCCTGACGTTCCCTTAACTCTGCCTGCTTCTGTTTAGAAATGGCATTTTTTAAATCATTTTTGGCTTTTGAAATTTGTTCAAATATCTTTAGGCTTTCTCTACGAATTTTATCGCTTTCTGCTTTGACTTTTTTTAAATCATCTTTAGCAATTTTTGCATCGTTGGTTGCTTTTATCTCTCTATTTATCGCTAGTTGTGCTTCTCTAATACTCTTTTGAGAAATTATAAATAATGCAACTGCTCCTAACACAGCGAAGCCAAGAACTACATAACCAATATATATTTGTCTTTGAGCTTTGCGGTTCGCCTCTGCTAAAACTTTTTTTGCCTGTTCCTCTGCTTCCAGACTTTTTTTGAGGTCGCGCTTTTCCAATTCCTGACTAGCATCTAAAAATCGGTCATCGACATCAGTTAAACTTTTACCAATGCGCCAATTCAGAGCCTCTTGTAAAGTTTGCCCCCGCAACAACCGGGATTCATCTTGATAATCAGAAGCCACCCAAGCATTAAAAGCAACAGAATAGGGACGCAACCGAGCTAAAATATTGTTACACCATTCTGCTTGAAATACTTCTGCATAGATGCGGTTATAAATTTGCAACTTCCCATCTCGCCGCACCACCAACCCAGTCAACCGCAGCATCATTTGGTCATAACTATCATCAGCAATTATTTCACCCTGTTGCACAATTTGCTGATATAAGCCTAAAAGTCGCCCGGTGCGCTGTTCCCCACCCCGCATAATTCTGTCGCGGATAGTTTTTAAATGCTCCGGCTCATCTTGTCCTTCCCAGTTGTCAATAATTCGCTGTCTAACAACACCTTCCACCAACCCCGCAATTTTCAATTCCCCCTCATCTTCCCCTGCTCCCTGCCCCCTGCTCCCTGCCCCCTGCCCCCTGCTCCCTGCTCCCTGCCCCCTGCCCCCTGCCTCCAATACCAACAAATTACAAACCTTCTGCGTCAAAAACGGCTGTCCCCCCGTCCACGCCAACACAACCGCCATCACCTCTTGGGGATTCCCCAGTGTCGCCAAACCCTGCGCCAAAGGTTGAGCCTCATCTAACTCAAAACCCGTTAAATCAATTGCTCTACCAATATTAAAAGGTGTGCGTCCTTTATCTTGAATCAAATCTGAGGGAGTAGAAACGCCAATTAAAGCAAAAGTAATGCGATAATATTCAGGATAATCTGCTCGTCTGTTATAACAATCTCGAATCAGGGCAAAAAAGTCATCTAAATTAAAATCAAGACTTAAAATACTATCAATTTCATCAATAAAAATTACAATATTTCCTGTGATTTTTGTTAGTAAAACTGTGTCTATAAACTTACTAAAACGCTGCACAGGTGAAAGTAAATTATTTTCATGCCACCAAGTTTCTAAATCAAAATCAGTATAAAGATTAAAATACCCCACCAACGTATCAATTACACCTGCATACCATTGTTCCGGTGTAATATCTACCGTTCCAATAGAAGTAATATCAACCGTCGCACAAGCAAACCCCTCATCCTGCAAGCGTTTCATCACCTGCACCCGCAAGCTAGATTTCCCCATCTGCCGCGAGTTGAGAACATAACAAAATTGTCCAGCTTTCAAGCCTGCATATAAATCATCATCAGCTTGACGCTTAACATAAGTTGGCGCATCTGCGGGAAGGCTACCACCGACTTGATACATAAAAATTCAAAATTCAAAATACCCTACGGGAAGCAAGCTACAAAATTCAAAATTAGGAGCAATGTAGGTTGGGTTAAGCGCAGCGCAACCCAACATAGATATTGAATGGTTAACTTCTATCTTGGTGTTGGGTTTCCTTACGTCAACCCAACCTACTGATCTTGGTTAACCTATTACGAATTACGAATTAACCTTCAGGCGATCGCTAAAATATTGTTGATATAAATTACACAATGGCATAACTTTGTTCCCTTGAAACTTCACTAAGCCCATACTACGGAGTTTAAACGCTGCTGTTGTTCCCACATCCACAGGATCATCTGCTGACACAACTTGTTTTAATGCTGCTAATAATTCGGTATCCTCTTGTATATTCAATAAATGGCGGCGCAAATGGTCATTATAGGGGCCAGCTTCTGTGGGTGCGATTTCTTCAAGTTGATTTAAAGTCATTCTCCCCCGCGCAATTTCATACAGTGCGACTCTCACTAAATAAGGATGTCCACCCATTAACATCATTAACTGTTCCACTTGTGTATTAGACCAAGTGAGTCTGTGTAGCTGCAATAAATACTGCACTTGTTGTTGATTTAACTCTGGTAAATCCACAGGAAAACCCACATTAAAAGGCGACTGATTAATATTGAGAGGAATGTACACTTCTTTAGAATGCACAATTACTAACCTGAGTTTTTTCCAAGCTGGGTCATTTTTAGCACGCTCATGCCAAGCCCGCAACAACCCGAAAAAATCTGTAGCAATTTGGGGATGTTTGAAAATTTCATCTACTTCATCTAAACCCAAAGCCAAGGGGCAATCAATTTCAGCTAACAAATATCTTTGGAAGTAATTTGTACACTTATTCTTACTTCCCAAAACCCCTTTCCAAAAGTCATTTATCTTCTCTGGCAGATTTAAGTTATCAGTAATAGTGGCGCAGAACCACTGTAAAAACAGATCCAAATTGCCCAAAAATTCTGCATCTGCTGACTGGAGATTAATAGAAGTATATTGACAGCCGTTTTTACTAGCATGGTGAAGAATCCGCGACATTAAGGAACTTTTGCCCATTTGTCGAGGAGCTTTAATCCGAATTAAAGCACTAGGTTGCAGAATTTGTTGATAACAGTCGCTTTCAATTGGCGGACGTTCTACATAAAAAGCTGAATCTAAAGGGACTTGTCCCTCTGGAATTTCTAAAGTTATAACTGGCGTTGTCTGAGTCGTTGAAATTTGATTATTTCGACTTTTCAGAACTGGTGTAGAAGATTCGGGAATACTGTTAAGGTCAATTAAATTACAACCAAATTTATAAGCATCTTCATAGGATTTGTTTGCACCCAAAGCATCATAAAATCCCACAGCAAATTTAATGGCGGCTAAATCCCCAATTTTCTGATTCATGCCTATCACACAGCCAATGTGTTGACAAATTGCCTCCGCTTGCACCTCACTATAACAAGCATTTAATAGTACACATTCTATGTTTTCTTTGCATAAACCAAATAGATTAGCCAGTGCTTCTGTGCTGACAAGTTGCCACTCTCCAGCGTCATTTTCTAACACTAACCCTTCATCACCAGCACCATGTCCAGCGAAATGGACAATTTGCGGTTCATAATCTAAAAATGCCCGTTGCAAATCTTCAGGACGCACTGCCCATCTAGAAATAATTTCAAACTGATCTCGGTTTTTACAACGTTCCAATCCTAATTGAATTTGCTGTACTTCTTTATCTAAGCGCAAGCGACTGGTATTTGTGGGATTCGCTGATAAAATCAATATCTTTTTCACAGTGATATTAGCTAATTCGTAATTCGTAATGGGCTAACGCCCCGCTCCGCTAACGTAATTCGTAATTCCCTACGGGAAGCAAGCTACGTAATTTGTAATGGGCTGCGCCCCGCTACGCTAACGTAATTAAGAAAAATTAGATAGAGATGGACTTTTGTGAGTAGGTGTTTGTAGTCTAATTTGAATAATTGGTCTTAGATGTAGTTTACTACAGCAAATTTACGGATATCGTTTAAAACGTTATTTTCTTAACGAAATTAGGGTTTTGGCAATGATTAATGGCTAAATATACTTAAAATACTGAAACATAACTAACTCAACCCCATGCCCCATCCCTAATTCCAGCTTCATAAAAATTTTACCGTAACTTCGTATTTTCCCTGATTACACAAAGATTTCATCAAAATATCAAGATCCATCTCCGAAATATTACGAATCTAGTTTAGTAGTTGGGTATATAGCTATAGATGTGAGAAGCTACCCAACGCTATGAAGCGATCGCACTTTGTCAGATTCACGATGATAGTTTTATTCTCCCTAGGCAGTGTTGGCGTTGTCGGCGGGAGTTTCTTCCTCAAAAGAGCCTTCAGCAGTAGCTCTGAGCAAGTCATTACCGATACATCCCGTTATCGGGAAATCCGCCATCAACTTTGGTTAAGTCAAGATGAAATTAAACATTTCCCTACGGAAATACCGAAAGATAGCGAGAATATACGGATTGCCTATTCTCCTGGAGTTTTACAAGGAAGTGTTTTCTTTCAAGTGAGATTTAAACAATCACCATCAGAGATTCAAAAGTTACTCACACAATACAGAAAATCGGCAAAACATAAATATCTTGGTGGTGACAGTAACGACCACGCTAATTTCCCTAACGGTGTACCAACTACTTTGTTCTATACTAGCGATTCTCGCAGTGAATCTTTTCCCCCTTCTTATGAAATATTAGTATTAAATGCTGAAGATAAAGGCACACCTGGATTTAAATGGAATCATGGTAAAAGTTATGGTGTAGCTATTAATAGTTCGGCTTCAGAAATTGTCTATTGGGCAGAAAAATGGTAGTGAGTAATGAGTAATGAGTAATGAGTAATATAGCGTTTATTACTCTCCTAAGGTACTGAGTACAGCACTGATAAAATTGGTCAATCTCCGCGCCCCTCTGCGTTTTCCTTTGCGCCCCTCCGCGTTTAAAAACATTATTTCTGTACCTCACTTAAATAGGAATCCCTATAAGTAATGAGTAATGAGTAATGAGTATTCCGATAAGAAAATGGCAACTGTTAACTATCAACCTCTATAAGTAGGTAGGCAGAATAAAACCAAACTGTATAAAGAAAAGTAAACAAGGATAAAACCCTTTTCCCCCTGCTCCCTGCTCTCTGCCCCCTGCCTTATTGCCAAGCTACTTATTTTGCAATGCTCCTTGCAAAAATTTACCCCATTCTGCTGCTAAAGGGATTTCTGTAAAAGGAACTTTAACTGATTTACCGGGTTCATTAAATATAAACTCTAACTCAATAGCACGACCCTTATCCGGTATTGAATTAATATCTACTACTTTGCCATCTACCAAAAGTCTGATTTCTTGGACATCAATTAAAGAAAAAGTTTGTAGTTGAATTAATCCTTTGGCGGTTGGTTTACCCCAAGTAATATTGTTATCTTTTTGACCCAATACCGCATAGATATCATACTTGGCTCTATCAAATTGCTCTGCCCAAGTGCGATAGGCTTCAACTTTTTGATACTCCTTCGACCCTTGCCAAGCCAACCAGAAAAATATTATTAACAGAGGCAACCATAAAAGACCACGTTCCATTGATTAAACAGTCCTACATCAAAGATTGAACTAAAAAAAGTTAACTAAATTGCAAAGTCCACCAACTAGGGACATAGATAAGTTATGGTAGTGAACAAACTGGCAAAAAGCGGTGATGAGTTGGTATGAGAAGACTTATAATATTAAGCTTGTTTGTCATCGGGTTGGTATCGGCTGTATTTGGTTTCTTGAATTGGCAAGGGCTAGCAGCTAAAGGCGAATTTCAGACAATTTTGTTAGATTTTCGGGAAGATATTCCAGCCGAGGTGATCAAACAAAATTTACAAGCGATCGCGCAACAATACAACGTTACTCCTCAGTTAGATAATAAATTCTCAGCGCGAGATCATGTGTATATTATCAAAGGCGATCGCCAAAGACTCAAAGAATTAAAGAAATCTCCCTTTGCTAAAGCGACAGAAATTATCGAGCCGAATTATATCTACAAGCTAATTGAGCCAACGGCTAAACCCACCTGGCTAGGGGAAATATTAAGACCCCAAGACGGCCAAGAGGTACAACCCTCATTAAATGCACCCAACGATGAATATTACAGCAAACAGTGGAATCTTCACCAAATTGGCGTTGAAGGTGCATGGAGTCAAACCAAAGGCAGTGGCGTAACCGTCGCCGTCATTGACACAGGTGTTACCAAAGTCCGGGACTTGTACGAAACAAAATTCGTTAAAGGTTACGATTTTGTCAACGACAAAGAAGAAGCCAGCGATGACAACGGCCACGGTACTCATGTTGCTGGTACTATCGCCCAAGCCACCAATAATAAATATGGCGTAGCGGGAATTGCCTATGAAGCCAAACTCATGCCCTTAAAAGTGCTGAGTGCCTATGGTGGTGGAACTGTTGCTGATATTGCCGAAGCTATTAAATTTGCGGCTGATAAAGGTGCAGATGTCATTAATATGAGCTTGGGGGGTGGCGGTGAAAGTCAACTCCTCAAAGAAGCCATTAACTATGCCCACAACAAAGGTGTAGTTATCATCGCCGCCGCCGGTAACGAAAATGAAAATTCTGCTTCCTATCCTGCCCGATATCCAAATGTTATCGGTGTTTCAGCATTTGGCCCCAATGGCGAAAAAGCCCCCTATTCTAACTTTGGTGCTGGTGTTGACATTTCCGCACCTGGTGGAAGTGATGCCGGCACAATTCTGCAAGAAACTATCAACGAACAAGGCGAAGGCGTGTTTCTCGGACTCCAAGGTACAAGCATGGCTTCCCCTCACGTTGCTGGTGTAGCAGCTTTAGTTAAAGCGCAAGGCATCCAAGAACCAGAGGAAATTTTAAAAGTCCTCAAGCAGTCAGCACGAGTTATTCAAGACGATAGCTTAAATTATTACGGTGCTGGACAACTCAACGCCGAAGCAGCCGTCAAACTAGCCACTGAGGGAAAAATCAGTTTTCAAGATTTCTTTAGGTGGTTACGGGATAACGGCTATCTCAACCCAGGTTTTTGGATAGATGGCGGCGCAATAGCACTGTTACCAAAAATCCTGATGGTAGTTGGATCTTATCTGCTAGCTTGGTTTTTGCGGGTTTACTTCCCCTTCAGTTGGAGTTGGTCGTTATCTAGTGGTCTAATTTTTGGTAGTTCGGGGTTATTCTTCCTCAAAGGTATCTATATCTTTGATTTACCCCAGTGGCCATTCCGAGTTTTAGGTAGTTCCCTACCAGAATTAGGCAACAGCATACAAGGAACTGGTGCTTTAAATCCGATTTTTGCCAGTGTCTTAATTCCAATTGTGTTAATGGCATTGCTACTAGGTCATCCCACCTGGAAATGGTTCGCCATTGGCTCTACCCTAGGTGTAGCCGCTTGTTTAACAGTCAGTGCAGTGTTAGACCCAGCAGTCTGGGGTTTAGGTAGTGACAACTTAGCCAGAATATTCCTCATAACCAACGCTTTACTCTGTTATGCCCTAGCACGTTTAGCATTGAAGAACGAAGGACAAACGGCTTAAGTCAGTGAACAATGAACAGTTAACAGTTAACGTGACTTTTCACGTTATGTGGAAAAGCTAACGTGAAACCTAACCCCCTAACCCCTTGCCCTACGTTCGTGCAGCGTGTCGGAGACAGGGAAGGGGGAATATGTAGAGACGTTTCATGAAACGTCTCTACATTGGTAGGGGAGAGGTACTCTACGAGAAGAGCTTCGCTCTATGAAGAGGGGTTTTCGAGATACCGTGAAAAGTGAGAATAGTAAACAGTTAAATGTTCACTGTTCATTCATTGCCAAAGTTTGAATTTTCAATTTGGAGGGCAGCAACGTGAGTATTACACTTACAGGCACAATTCAACGCCGTGAACTTGGCATGGGTACATGGGCATTAGTCACCGATGAAGGTGTTACCTATGAAATTCTCAAGGGTGCAGATAAAGAACTACTCAAAGCTGGGCAAAAAGCCCAAGTTAAAGGACAGGTGCGCGAAGATATCATGACTATTGCCATGATTGGCCCTGTCCTAGAAGTAAAATCCTTTGAGGTGATTAATTCTGACTAGCGGTGGAATTGAGAACTTGCTGTAGACGGGTTCTAAATTCCCCTTTGGGATGTCCCCCCTTGACTTCACCGAGGATTTGAAATTCACCTTCTGGAGAATCACAAATAATGTAGGTAGGCCATCCCATTTCCGATTTATCAGGATACTGGGTGAGCAGGATTTTGCGATATTTGCGATAAGTCGCTGTATCCTGCATTTTCACATCAATAAATTGTAAGCCTAGTTCTTCAGCCACTTTTTGGTCATAAAAAGACATCTTGTGGCAGATCCCGCATTCTTCCGAAGAAAATTTAATTACAGCTAAACTCATGTAGCTTTTTTCTCTTTTAGATATAGCCGATATAGTTTAAGCATACCTCTAGACCTAGCCATATTGATCTATCACGGGTGTCAAATTGCAACTGTGAGCAAATCGAGACATAAGCATTCAGATATGCTCTCTCTGCACAAAAATCATAAGTAGTTCTCAACTAATATATAGACATCGCCTGGAAGGATACTATCTCGCAGCAGTAAATTAGCCTGGAAATGAGGCGTTTTACAGCTGAATGATGGGGCGATCGCCAACTGATTCCTTCTCACCTTATACTTACTTAAGTATATGCAAACGCTACAAATGAGGGCGAGAAGAAACTACAGCTAAATTAAGTCACCAACAGCACACAATGGGAACTTTTCTGAAATTACTGATTCCAAATAATATATGTAATGACTCTGCCATAAATTTACACCTAGCCAGTGTAAAAATAAGTTATAATTCCTGAGACTCAAGAAAATATAGTTAACAGACCGTGACATTCATACCAATAACACACGATCTGGGCTACAATATAACTCCAATCTTGAGCTAAAATGTATCCCCAAGCAACTACCAATCATCAGAGCATACCAAATCAACACCATCTACCTCTAAATGCTCTCGTGATGACTGAACATACAGGGAAGGGAAGTTAGTTATCAAGGTGTATCTACCAATTAATTGTTTCAAAATAAATTTCAGTCTTCAGGATAAATTTGTGCAAAGATTGACTGTAATTTATATGAAAGAAAGCCCCTAGTGGTGGCAGCCAACTAGGGGAGTCAATTATCAGGGTGCATCTACCAATTAATTGTTCTAGGATTAAACAATACATTCCGGAGGAATTGTCACAAATGGAGTTGCTTTTTTGTCTGCAAAAAAAAAGCTCTCGTCAGTGGCAGTCAATTGGGGGAGTTATTGATTAGGGTACATTCATCAAAGTAGTTAATTTTGTCAACAAGCAATCAGTATGTCCTAAATAAATTTGTTATGGCTGGACATACTGGTTACTAAACATAAAAAAAGCCCCCAGTCAGGTGTTAGCCAACAGGGGGAGTTAGTTATCAGGGTGCATCTACCAATTAATTGTTCTATCTCTACCAAGTAATTTCAGGACATTTTCTCAAATTGACTCATGACTGGTTACTAAACATAAAAAAAAGCCCCCAGTCAGGTGTTAGCCAACAGGGGGAGTTAGTTATCAGGGTGCATCTACCAATTAATTGTTCTATCTCTACCGAGTAATTTCAGGACATTTTCTCAAATTGACTCATGACTGGTTACTAAACATAAAAAAAAGCCCCCAGTCAGGTGTTAGCCAACAGGGGGAGTTAGTTATCAGGGTGCATCTACCAATTAATTGTTCTATCTCTACCGAGTAATTTCAGGACATTTTCTCAAATTGACTCATGACTGGTTACTAAACATAAAAAAAAGCCCCCAGTCAGGTGTTAGCCAACAGGGGGAGTTAGTTATCAGGGTGCATCTACCAATTAATTGTTCTATCTCTACCGAGTAATTTCAGGACAATTTCTTAAATTGACTCATGACTGGTTACTAAACATAAAAAAAGCCCCCAGTCAGGTGTTAGCCAACAGGGGGAGTTAGTTATCAGGGTGCATCTACCAATTAATTGTTCTATCTCTACCAAGTAATTTCAGGACATTTTCTCAAATTGACTCATGACTGGTTACTAAACATAAAAAAAGCCCCCAGTCAGGTGTTAGCCAACAGAGGGAGTTAGTTATCAGGGTGCATCTACCAATTAATTGTTCTATCTCTACCGAGTAATTTCAGGACATTTTCTCAAATTGACTCATGACTGGTTACTAAACATAAAAAAAGCCCCCAGTCAGGTGTTAGCCAACAGGGGGAGTTAGTTATCAGGGTGCATCTACCAATTAATTGTTCTATCTCTACCGAGTAATTTCAGGACATTTTCTCAAATTGACTCATGACTGGTTACTAAACATAAAAAAAGCCCCCAGTCAGGTGTTAGCCAACAGGGGGAGTTAGTTATCAGGGTGCATCTACCAATTAATTGTTCTATCTCTACCAAGTAATTTCAGGACAATTTCTCAAATTGACTCAGAAATGATTTATAAAGTAAAACTTAAATTTGTAGGGTGCGTTAAAGCAACGCGTAACGTTGCAATATCATATGGTGCGTTACGGCTAGATATTATTTACTCAAAAATCTCAATCATTTCACAGCCGTAACACACCCTACTTAATATTTAAATAAAAAAGCCCCCAGTCAGGTGTTAGCCAGTCAGGGGAGTTAGTTATCAGGGTGTATTCACCAAGTTTAACATATTTGACGTACTCCCCACAGCTATGAAAACAACGCTATCGCTCGTTTTCATGAAAAGCTGGGGGATTCTTCCCTGATACTCATGGTCGAAAAATGTTTCCACAAGCAGGGTTTCCACGTTTCCACTGCCCTTGGCAGAGCCGATTTTACGGGCTACACAGATTTCTCTGTGGGGAACGCCATCGTCCCGACTACTGGGAATTAACCCAGATACTTTTATGTTTAATACCCCGATCCTCTCTACTAACCAAGTTACCGATGTCCGAATAACCGAGCTTTCGCAGTACGTAGGTGAGCTACTTTTCTTTTATGTAGCTATGCCAATCATACCATGTTGGACGGCGATTAAAATCGCCTAGACGCTTATCCCCATAGATGAATCTAGGGGCTTGCGCGCCATTGATTTTCGGTCAAGCATCTTTCTGCACTTAATAGTTAGTGAAGTACCTACGCTTCCTGCTCTGAAATACTTACCTAAACTTAGTAAAACTAGGTTTACTAAAAAAAACAATTTTTTCTTGACCTATACCCTTACACCCCTATACCCCTATACCCCCGTTTTTTTCAAAGATTTTGCCCTATTTGCTTTCTTGAAATAGACTAAGTATATATGAAGTAATAGAAAAAACCCCTAGTCAGGTGTTAGCCAACTAGGGGAGTTGAAGATCAAGGTGCATCTACCAATACAGTGTTCTGGATGGATGCCAAATAATCCGGATAAAGTCATAAATGAGGAAAAAGCAAAAATACTCAATTTCAGCAACAATCAGTTTACATTAGATGTAGCAGGCAAACAGGAGCAGTTGTGACCCAGGAATTTCACATTTCCGTGACTCCAGTAGGGCAGAATGACTACTTGGTGCGGACGGAACAAGTCGCGCCTGGAGTCCCCTTGGCAGAAGAACTAGTGACTTGGCCTGTGGCTGATTGGTTGATATCTGCTGGACATTTGATGAATGACCCGCTAAAGATATTATTACAGGGGCAGGCGATCGCTTCGAGTGCGATGGCAAAAAACTCTGTGAATTTAGTGGCATTGGGTCAGCAACTTTATAATGCCATATTTCAAGGGACTCTCCGAGATAGTTGGATTACTGCCCAAGGCATTGCCCAAAATCAACAACAGGTACTGCGTCTACGATTAGGGCTTAAGGATAATAGATTAGCACGTCTGCCGTGGGAAGTCATGCACGCAGGCGATCGCCCCCTAGCAACAGGCCCTTATATTGCTTTTTCTCGCTACCAAAGTGGCATTTCCCCAGCCTCCCGCTTACCTGCCAATAGAACTAAAATTGCTGAAGATACTACAATTAGGGTGTTGATGGTCTTGGCATCCCCCACAGACCAAGCTAGTTTAGAGTTACTCAAACAAGAAGGAATCAGACTACAAGCCGAACTACATCGCCAGCTACCCAGAACTTTAGATGTTGGTCATTATCTCCCAGAAATTGAACTCACCTTGCTAGACCAACCGGGTAGAGAAGAATTAACCCAAGCTTTAGAACAAGGAAAATTTCATGTTCTCCACTACTCCGGCCACAGTAATTTAGGCCCCAACGGTGGGGAAATTTATCTAGTCAGCAACAGAACTGGCTTAACAGAAACCCTGAGCGGTGATGATTTAGCGGGTTTGCTGGTAAATAATAATATTAAAATGGCGGTATTTAACTCCTGTTGGGGAACATACACCGCGACTAATGATATTCCCAAAGACTCATGGGAACGTAACCTGACTGAAAGCTTAGTTAAACGTGGCATTCAAAGCGTTTTAGCTATGTCAGAACGTATTCCTGATGAAGTAGCTTTGACTCTTACCCAATTGTTTTATCGCAACCTCAGCCAAGGGTATCCAGTAGATTTATGTGTGAGTCGAGTTCGTCAGGGATTAATTTCTGCCTATGGTTCACACCAGCTTTACTGGGCATTGCCAATTTTATATCTCCAGCCAGAATTTAATGGTTTTCTGTATCCCAAAACAGCTGGTGGTGAAAGTGCTGATTCCCTAGGGGAGTATAGTCCACCTGTGACAGCAACTCCAACTAATACAGCAAGTTATGCTGCCATAGTTGATGATGCGGAAATGTCTGTACCAATTCAGGGGATGATTCCCTCTGGATTAAGTCGTGATCAATCTGGCTTAGACTGGTTAGGAGAGGATACTTGGGGTGATTTAGTCGATGAAATTGAATATGATGATCCCACCTATGCAGAAGATTCTGCCTTTGTATCAGATATATTTCGCCAACTAGATCAACAAACCCCTGGAAATAATCTACCTGATCTAGTAGAAGAAGTCAGACAGCCAAGACCAGACCATACTTTGTTACAAACACCAATGGCGGCTGCACCCAGAGAAACAGAGTCACCCAGAATAGTACCTGTAAATAATCATGCACCTGGTCAAAACTTACCAGTAAATTTACATAATTTAGGTGTTTTATCTTCAAGAACACGTCAGCGTCGGCAAAAGTGGTCAATTGTAGCCATGATTGGGGCAGGTGCGATCGCTACTGTGTTAGCCTTAACTTGGTGGTGGCAAAATCGCCAATCATTCTTACGGGACATTCCCCCTATCCCCAACCAGTCTTTATCCAGTCCCAGCGAAAGTCCAACGGATATTGCAGAAATGTCCACAGCAATGCTGACCACTCTAGCTACGGAAAAATTAAATCAAGGTGAATTGGAAGTAGGTTTAGCAGCTGTAGAAGAATTACTAAATCGTAACGTCTTACCTCCTGCGGAAACAGCCTTGAATTTAATCCCTCCCGAACAAGCCCAAAGGGCATCAGTAAACTTTCTCAAAGGGCGATTAATCTGGCAATTTCTGCAAATAGGCAATACAAAATATAGCGTAGATGATGCCCGTCGTTACTGGGAAAATGCCGTTAAAGCTAATTCTAAATCGGTTTTATATAAGAATGCTCTAGGTTTTGCTTATTATGCTGAAGGTGACTTAAATCGGGCTAATAATTCATGGTTTCAAGCTTCCAGTTTAGGAGTTGAAGGAGAAACTAGCTTTTCTCAAAAAAAAGTACCAGATGATGTTTTAACTGCCGATGCTGGTTTAGCTTTAGCACTGTATAAATCTGCACAGAGATTTTCCGGGGCTAGAAGAACTGGATATATTAACGAAGCCATCAAATTACGGCAAAGAGTTTTAGAGAAAGATCCCTTAAATTTTCAAATTGATAAATTAAGCAATAATTGGCTGTGGACAGAATCAACTTTAGCAGATTGGCGATCGCTCCTGCGGGCAAAACCCTCAGAAAGCTGATGATTTTTAAGATTCTGAATAATTAGTCAAAAACAGGGTGTAGGGGTGTAAGGGTGTAGGGGTGTAGGGGTTAGATTCTTTCGTTAGTCTGACAGTCATTACTCACTGCTTGGTAAAAAACCTACACTTGTGAGACATCCCACACCCGCCCCATTGGGGCTTGGTTATTATCATCACAATAATTAAGATTTGTAACTCCATTTTGGGAAAACTAGGTATAGCAATAATGTTGGCTGCTTGTGATTTGCGCTGAACAACCCATACCACACCTAGGGAAAAGGATGGAGATTATGCTTGCTATTGATAGCATCAGCAATGGTAATGAAATCGGCCTGCAATTAGATTCGACTTTAAAAGAATTACCAACGTGGGAAGTTCAATGTGAGCTACATCTACCAGGGAACAGACTAATTAAAAGTTTTGAGCAAGAAGCATTATTACCAGGAATTATCTTGACTAAAAATCAGCATTTTGTGGGGATGATTTCCCGAAAGCAATTCTTTGAGTATATGAGTCGCCCTTATAGTTTAGGGTTGTTTTCCATGCGTCCTATCGAAAACCTGTATAATTGCCTACAACCTGAGATGTGCATATTTGATGAAGATATGACCATTGTAGAAGCAACTCAGGTAGCATTACAGCGATCGCCTCAACTTGTTTATGAGCCAATTCTCATTAAACTTCAAGCTGGTAATTATAGCATCATTGATTTTCATCAGTTACTTTTAGCGCATTCTCAAATTCATGCTCTCACTCTTGCTCAACTTCAGCGTGTAGAAGAACAATCACAATTAGCCAAAGCTGGATTTCGTGACTTAAAGAAAAACTATAGCCGACTATTACAAAATGAGAAAATGGCTGCTTTAGGTCAGTTGGTAGCGGGTATTGCCCATGAAGTAAATAATCCTATTAACTTTATTGCTGGTAATCTTGTTCATGTGATTAACTACAGTCACAGCTTGCTGGCAATGATCAATTTATATCAAAAACATTATCCCCAGCCAGTAGATGAAATTACCAATGCAATTGCTGACAATGAATTAGAGTTCATGATTGATGATTTACCTCATCTTTTAAACTCTATGCAGCTTGGTTGCAAACGCATTACTCAAATTGTCCTTTCCCTGAGAAATTTTTCCCGTTTAGATGAATCTGATAGAAAAACGGTTGATATTCATGAAGGTATTGATAGCGCGCTAATCATCTTACGCAGTCGCCTGCAAAATCACACACACAATCAAACTATTAGCATTATTAAAGAATATGGAAATTTGCCTTTAGTAGATTGTTATCCTGGTTTGTTAAATCAGGTATTTATGAATATTCTGGCTAATGCAATTGATGCGTTGCAAGAGTCCCTAGAAAAAAACATGAAACCATCAATTAAACCAGAAATTCGGATTCGTACTGAAAATATTAATAATCAGCAAGTCATGATTCGCATAGCTGATAATGGCAATGGTATACCTGAAGATGTGAAAAACCGATTATTTGAACCATTTTTTACAACAAAACCTGTAGGTAAAGGTACGGGATTAGGGCTATCTATCTGTCATCAAATTATTGTAGAAAAACACCAGGGAAAGATGTATTGTGTATCCACTGAAGGAAAAGGGGCTGAGTTCATCATTCATATTCCCATCAATAGCCATTAACTAGGTTTTCTCCCCAGTTTCCAATTCTCTTGCTGAAATCAATTGATTCATGTCAGGATGAATCTGCACTAGCTAATAGTAGTGATTTTAACCAAGAATATTATGCTAAAAAAAATGACAGTTAGCATGATGGTGCTGACAGTGCTAGGAAACCTGGTATGGACATCAAGTGTTAAAGCCAATTTCAACGGTAAACTCACCGTTGAAATTGATGGCTTGAAAAATCAAAAGGGGCAAATCTGCGTGAATTTATTTGCTAGTAGCCAAGGATTTCCGAGCGATCGCCAACGTGTTGTCAGCAATCAGTGTAGTAAAATTAGCGAAAATCCCGTAAAATTTACCTTTGAGGATTTAAAAGCAGGTAGTTATGCCGTTGCTGTAATTCACGATCAAAATAGCGATCGCACCCTAAATCGAAATAACTTAGGTATGCCCATCGAAGGCTTTGGTTTTTCCAGAAATCCCGTAGTTCGCACCAAAGCACCCAAGTTTAGCGAAGCTGCTTTTGTTTTAGCAGGGCCTAATACCAATATTCAAATTCAGTTGAAGTATTTTTAGGGCATTGGGCATTGGGCATTGGGCATGGGGCATTGGGCATTGGGTGTTAGCGATTTTCTCCCTTGTCTCCCTTGTCTCCCTTGTCTCCCCACACTCCCCACACCCCCACACCCCCACACCCCCACACTCCCCACACTCCCCACACCCCCCACACCCCCACACCCAATTTTTGATCGTTGACTGTTGACAAATCACTATTAAAATGGTCAGCATATTTTGCTTGTTGTGTTGCTCATGACCATTACTAAACGTTATCTACCAAGGTGGATAAGTTTTGCTAAAAATCCCACTCTTTCCCAAAGATTAATGATTATTGGGTTAGGGATGACTTTATTCTTCATTTTTCTGGCTTTGTTTGCGCCTGTACTGCAAGCTTGGGGATGGTTACAAAATCCTCGAGAATTTCTCTCGAACCCCATACAAGAAGCACCATCTGCTAAATATTGGTTTGGTACTAGTCGTTTAGGACATGATGTCTTTTCCCGGACGATATTTGGCGCGCAGGCTGCTTTGCAGGTGGTGGTTTTAGCTACAGCTTTGAGTATGGTGGTTGGTGTGCCTCTGGGGATGTTGAGTGGCTACCTCGGTGGTAGGTTAGATAAGGTGTTGCTGTTTTTGATGGATAGTATCTACACCTTACCGGGGCTTTTGCTTTCGGTGACACTGGCGTTTGTAGTGGGGCGAGGAATATTAAATGCTGCGATCGCTATTAGTATTGCATACATCCCTCAATATTACAGAGTTGTCCGTAATCATACGGTCAGTGTCAAGACAGAAGTTTTTATTGAAGCGGCACAAGCAATGGGTGCTTCTACTTGGATTGTATTATCTCGGTATCTGTTTTTGAACGTCATTCAAAGCGTACCTGTACTTTTTACCCTCAACGCCGCCGATGCGATTTTAGTATTAGGTGGTTTGGGTTTTTTAGGGTTAGGTTTACCCGAAGAAGTCCCAGAATGGGGATACGATTTAAAACAAGCTCTAGAAGCCTTACCGACAGGTGTCTGGTGGACTACCCTTTTCCCTGGTTTGGCAATGACTTTGATGGTGGTAGGGTTATCACTACTAGGTGAGGGGTTAAATGAATTTGTCAATCCTCGATTACGGGGAGAAAATGGAAACCGAAAATAGTCAACTCCTTATGGGAAATTCAAAATACCCTGCGGGAACGCCAAGGGCGAACAAAATTCAAAATTGTTTTTTGAATTTTGGTGTTTTGAATCGGACACATACTTGATTAAACACTGAGAGATTAGAGTGAAAGATAACATTTCTTTAATTGCGGCGGCTGCTGGTGGGTTTATGCTTTCTGTGGCTTTGGCGGGGATTTTACACGGTGCGCCGGTAAATGCTTGGCGGGAACAATCTAGTTTCAGTCCCAGTATTGCTACTGATTTAAAATTCGTTCCTAAAAATACCGATACATTAAACTAGACTTACCCCTGTGCGGATGTAGTAAAAAGACATCAAAAGCCTGTATAGACAAGAATACACGCTCTAAAAGAGTATTTTGCCTAACTGACTCTGTACGCTTTTGGTGTCATACCTGTAACTTGCCGAAATTGTTTGGTTAAGTGACTGTGGCTGTTAAACCCACAATCTAAGGCAATTTCCAAAATTGAATGATTGGTTTGTTTTAATAACTGCTTGGCTCGTTCTACTCGTTGCTGAATTAAATATTGGTAGGGAGATGCTCCAATAGACTGCTTAAATAAACGGCTGAAATGGAATTGACTCATGTCTAGCAATTGGGCTAGGTTTTCTAGTCTGATATCTTCATCTAAATGAGCATCAACATAATCCAAAATTTGCTGCAATTGACGTGGTGGTAAGCCACCCTCGTAAACGGGTAACTGTGGTTTTGTCGTTGTATGATGCCGGAGAAGATTAACAGCCAAAATGTTTGCTAGTGAATCTAGATACAGTCGGTTATTAGATGTTTGCTGTTGCGATTCCGTAAAGAGCATCATAGCGATCGCTTCAATTTGAGAATTATGAAGCTGAAACTCAGGGATTAATTGGACGCGATCGCAATCCTGATCAAGCGTTTCTCTAGCAATATCTTGCAAAAACTTAGCTTTAAGCTGAACCTGCAAGCAATTTTCCTCCCCTTCCCATCGAACCGACAGGGGTATATTGGCTGGTGTTATTAACATATCTCCTTGACGATACAGCCCCATGTAGGTCTTGCCATCCTGAATCTGCACATAATAAATTGGGCGCGGTGCAAGGGATACGAACAGCGTATGCGCCTCCTCCACGTAACAATTTTCTTCTCCTGGCGGATTTTCAAGGTGTTCAACCCGAACATTCTCCGAGTGTTGCGTTTGGCTAGACAAATGAGATGGGCGATTCATGCCAGCTTGTGCAAGAGCAAGATTTTGCATAATGGAAACTCAGTATGCTTTGCCCTAATCTATGCCTTACACCGAATCATAGTCAAGTCGCTTCTCTACGTTCGCGCAGCGTGTCGGAGACAGACGCTGCGCGTAGCTCGCTTCCCCGAAGGGGTACGTTCCAATTCAAAATTCAAAATTCAAAATTCAAAATTAAATACCCCACCGATAAATCAGAGGGCTGGAATTAATGCTGTTTCACATCCTCATCTAATACCGAATTGGGATAGGTAAGTAAGTCGGTGCGAAAAAACCAAACTATATTAAGGAATGTAAAAATTGGGAAATTCGTTTTGTAGTAAGGACTTCAGTCCTTAGTTGAGGACTAAAGTCCTCACTACCAACCTTGAATTATTTACACCGTTCTACTTAATATTGTTTCGAGATTCTGTAATAGGCTAACTACTAGGCTTTTCATCCAAAATCCAAAATTGGTATAACGCCTCCACTGTTCCCCGTTCCCCGTTCCCTTTTTTTGTCAAAATTAGCCGCAAGATGATACAAGTAACGCAAGAACCAAATAGTTGAGAATTGAGTTTTTTTCTAATCTGAAGATATTGTTACTTAGGAAACTTCAGTATGAAACTCGTAATTTTTGGCGCAACTGGTGGTGTAGGTCAGCAAGTGGTGGAACAGGCTCTAGCACAAGGTCATACAGTCACAGCTTTTGCCCGTAATCCTTCTAAACTCGATATCCAGCACCCCAATCTGATCTTGTTTCAGGGAGATGTGATGGATCTCTCAGCTGTGGAACAAGCGGTGCAAGGACAAGACACCGTTGTATGCACCCTCGGTTCTGGACAAAAGCTCACTGGAAATATCCGCTCAGAGGGAACAAGAAATATCATCCAGGCAATGAAGCGAGTGGGTATTCAACGGTTGATCTGCCAAACCACTTTGGGCGTAGGCGACAGTTGGGGCAGCCTCAACTTCTACTGGAAGTACATCATGTTTGGTTTGATCTTGCGGAATGTGTTTGCTGATCATGAACAGCAAGAGGAGTATGTAAAACAAAGCGGTTTGGACTGGACTATTGTGCGTCCAGGAGCTTTTATCGAGGGTAAGCGCATTGGTCAGTATCGCCACGGCTTCCCCGGTACAGATAACACCTCAAAGCTGAAAATTTCACGGGCAGATGTAGCAGATTTTATCCTGAAACAACTAGGCGATCGCTCCTATCTGCATCAAACTCCTAGTTTGTCCTATTAGACCTTACCCACAGACTATAAGTTACCCTAATATGGGAAGTTTTAATCAGCTAAAAACTTAGTTAAAGCTGATAGTTTGTGGTGTGAGGATGTGAAAGTGGGAAATTCTCAAGTAATTGGGGTTGATTTGGGGGGAACGGCGATTAAATTGGGGCGATTTAGTCAAGATGGTAGTTGTCTGCAATCTTTGAGTGTCGCCACTCCCCAACCGGCGACACCAGAGGCTGTGTTTGCTGTCATGGTGGATGCGATCGCGCAAATCGACCCGGATAATCAAACTATAGCTATTGGTGTGGGTACTCCTGGCCCAGCCGATGCTCAAGGACGCATTGCTCAAATTGCCATTAATTTACCAGGATGGCAGAATATCCCCCTAGCTGATTGGTTAGAGGCTAAAATTGGTAAGCCAACTATTATTGAAAATGATGCTAATTGTGCAGGTGTGGCTGAGGCTTGGTTAGGTGCAGGTCGTCAATTTCAAAATTTTATTCTGTTAACCTTGGGTACTGGTGTCGGCGGTGCTATTATTCTCAACGGTAATTTGTTTGTGGGGCATCAAGGTGCAGCCGGAGAACTTGGTTTAATTACACTCCAGCCTGATGGGCCGATGTGTAAAAGTGGTAATTTAGGCTCTTTAGAACAATACACCTCAGTGAAAGCCATTCGTCGCCTGACGGGTAAAGAGCCTGTAGAATTAGGAATGCTAGCGCAGGTTGGAGATGTCAACGCTTTAGCATTTTGGCAAGAATACGGTAGATATTTAGGTATTGGTTTAACTAGCTTGATTTATGTTTTAACACCAGAAGCAATCATTATTGGTGGTGGTGTCAGTGGTAGCTTTGAGTTTTTCTTCCCCAGTATGAAGGCAGAAATTGAACAGCGCGTTATGCCAACATCTCGTGCAGGTTTAGAAATTCTCCCAGCACAATTAGGTAACTCAGCCGGGATGGTAGGTGCTGCTAAGTTGGCATGGCAACGGGCAGGGGGAAAATGAGTAATGAGTAATGAGTAATGAGTAATGAGTAATGAGTAATGAGTAATGAGTAATGAGTAATGAGTAATGAGTAATACCGATTACTTATTACGATAATAGCAATGCCCCATGCCCCATGCCCCATGCCCCATGCCCAATTCCCAATGCCCCATTCCCCATTCCCATTTACTGTGCAGAAAATGAATAGCCTGTGGTTTTGTGGACGTATTGCAAGACTTTTTTGTAAGAATCTGGGTTGCTTGTGGGGTTAATCACAATGGGGATAGTTCCATCAGGCAACCAAAAGGTTATCCTGCCATTGGGTTCGTGACAGAAGGAACTAATACAATTAAGGTTAATTACATATTCGTTTCTTTCGTAAATAATTTTTACCCAATAGGCATTTTCTACTTCTAATCCAGTTACTTTATCTAGATAATCTAAAATTTGTTGATAATCTTCTAGATTATTTTGGGGGTTAATCACAATGGGAATGGCACTGTCAGGTAACCAAAAGGTGACTCTGCCGTTTTTTTCATAACAAAAAGCATTAACACGGTCAAAATTGATCACATATTGTTTCCTCTCATAAATAATTTTTACCCAGTACGCCACAACATCTCCTCAAGTCCCAAGTTTATGTAATGATGCTTACCCTGTATGCCATGAAGTCTACTAACATTTATTGGCAAAATCATTGTGAGATGGGAAAAAGTTCTCATACACAAGTGTAACTTTTTGCACAATTTTAAATCCAAAATGTTATGACTTCCTAAGTTAATGTTGTTGTGTGTGTAAAATGTCCACATAGGGATGTGGAATTTTAGGTGGTAGATGCCCTTTTAGCTAACTATAAGGTATTGGGAGTTGTTTAAGATACCTCTACGGGTGTTTGTAAGCTAGCAGTGGGATGATTGCGAGCGATCGCAGCCTGCATAAAGCCTTTAAATAAAGGATGGGGGTTGCTAGGACGAGATTGAAATTCTGGGTGGAATTGACACGCAATGAAAAATGGGTGTTGCGGTAATTCTACAATCTCGACTAACTTGCCGTCAGGGGAAGTTCCACTGATAACATAGCCAGAATCTAATAATAACTGCCGATATGCGTTATTAAACTCGTAGCGATGGCGATGGCGTTCGTCAATGGTTTCTGCTTGATAAAGTTTGAATGCCAAACTATTGGGGAGAATATGACAAGGGTAGACTCCTAAGCGCATTGTGCCACCTAAATCTACTACATCCTGTTGGTCTGGTAGCAGGTTAATAACTGGATAATCGGTAGTGGGATCAAATTCTGCACTGTTAGCACCTGTTAAATCGGCGACATTTCTCGCCCATTCGATGACGGCACACTGCATTCCTAAGCATAAACCGAGGAAGGGGATTTGGCGATCGCGGGCATATTTAATGGCGGCAATTTTGCCATCTACTCCCCGTGTACCAAAACCTCCGGGTACAAGTACGCCATCTACACCCGCCAAATATTTTTCGGCTGGTTGGGTTTCCAAATCTTCGGAGTTCACCCAGCGTAGACGTAAATCCCCATGAGTTGCAAATGCAGCATGGTGCAGTGCTTCTACTACGGATAAATACGCATCACTTAAGCGGACATACTTACCGACAATGGCAATTTCTACGCTGTGTTTAGGACTGTACAGCCTTTCTACCATTGTTTGCCACTGCACTAGATTTGGCTGACGTTGTTCCATTTGCAACAATTCTAGGGCTTGTTGTGCTAGTCCTTCCCGCTCTAGAGTTAAGGGGACTTCGTAGATACTGTTGGCATCTTGGGAAGTAATGACGCACCCTACAGGCACATCACAAAATTCCGACATTTTTTGTTTTAGTCCCATTGGAATCGGGCGATCGCTCCGACAGACTAAAATATCTGGTTGAATGCCAATTGATCTGAGTTCCTTAACTGAGTGCTGTGTCGGCTTGGTTTTCATTTCCCCGGCCGAAGCAATATAAGGTACTAAGGTAACGTGCATATACAGCACATTTTGCCGTCCTACCTCTTTGCGTAACTGACGAATAGCTTCCAAAAATGGCAGTGATTCAATATCTCCTACAGTTCCACCAATTTCTGTAATTACCACAGATGGATTTGTAGCTTGAGCTACTAATAAAATCCGTTTTTTGATTTCATTAGTAATATGGGGAATTACTTGCACAGTGCCGCCATTATAGTCACCACGACGCTCACTAGTAATTACCGCTTGATAAATTGAACCTGTAGTGACGCTGTTGAGCCTTGACATTAAAGTGTCGGTAAAGCGTTCGTAATGTCCCAAGTCCAAATCGGTTTCTGCACCATCTTGGGTGACAAACACTTCCCCATGTTGAAATGGACTCATAGTTCCTGGATCAACATTAATATAGGGGTCAAGTTTTAAAATCGACACTGAATAATTTCGTGATTTGAGTAAACGGCCCAGACTTGCTGCTACAATGCCCTTGCCAATACTGGAAACCACACCTCCAGTTACAAAGATAAACTTAGTCATAGTAGTTTGAGTTGCTATCAACTGCTAAAAATACCTTCCAAACAAACATCCCGTCATACCAATTCAAAATTCAAAATACCCTACGGGAAGGCAAGCCTACAAAATTCAAAATTAATAAATCTGGCATTTACGAGTAACTTTGAATTTTGTGGCAGAATTTTCTTGAATTGGTGTCAAATCATCAAATTTTCAATGATCCTGCTGTGAAAAAATTCCTGATCTCACTAATAGTCAGCTGCTTTATCACCTCCTCTGTTGCATTGGCTCAATCTACACCTACTCTCAAAGTTGTTTATCCTCCGACAAATCACCAGACAAGCGCGGATAAAATTTTTTTTATTGGTACAGCACCACCCAATGGACAAGTTCTCATTAATGGTACGCCAATAAACCGCAGTCGATCAGGCCATTTTGCACCGAGTTTTCCCTTAAAGTTAGGGGAGAATATATTTACCATCACTCACCAAAATCAAACACTTCAGATTCAGGTGAACAGGATCAGCACTCAGCCAGAAGTTCCACAGGGGTTAACTTTTGCTCAAGGTTCTCTGACTCCATCTGCTGACATTGCCAGACTACCGGGAGAACTAATTTGTTTTAGCGCAGTTGCACCTCCTAACGCCAGTGTCTCTGTGAAGTTGGCAAACCAGAATGTAGTACTTTCACCTCAACCACAACAAGCACAACTACCAAGTAATTTGGCAGCTTTGACGGGACGCAATCAGCCCACTAAAGAGTCTAACTCCGGTAAGTATGAGGGTTGTACTACCCTTTCAGTACCTGATGGTGATGCTTTCACTCAAATTAATGGTAATAACATCATCTCTGGTGCTGTTGTCCCAGACTCACGGCAAAATATTGATCTGGGTAAACCGGAATTTCAACTCACCTTGAATGGTAAGACGATAACTCAACCAGGAACTGGCAAAATTACCATTCTCGCACCAGGGAAGTTAGCAGTTGCAGAAGTCACAGTAGAGGCTGGGGTGGCTCGGACTGGCCCGAGTACAGATTTTTCTCGGCTGACTCCATTACCCCAGGGAACAAGGGGAACTGTTACAGGAATAGAGGGTGAATGGTTGCGTTTAGACTACGGTGGCTGGATTAATAGCAAGGAAACCCGTATTTTACCTGGAGCTATTCCCCCACGCTCAATCATTCGCAGTGTTGGATATCGGAGACTTCCCGGTAAAACAGAGATGGTTTTCCCTCTCCAAACTCCTGTGCCTGTGAGTGTACAGCAAGGCAATAACTCTTTCACTTTGACACTCTACAATACCACTGCCCAAACTGATATTATTCGCCTGGATGATGACCCCTTAATTTCTCGCCTGGATTGGCAGCAAGTAGCCCCAGGACAGGTACAATACACCTTTAACCTCAAAAAAAGTCAACAGTGGGGATATAAGCTGAGATACGACAATACAACCCTGGTTTTAACTTTACGCCATGCGCCTGTTATCAAGCAAAATAGGCAAAAGCCCTTATCTGGTATCAAGATTCTACTAGATCCAGGTCATGGTGGTAAAGAATCTGGTGCGGCTGGCCCGACTGGATATTTGGAAAAAGATGTGAATTTGGCTGTATCTAAGCTGTTGCGGGAGGAATTAATCAAGCGGGGTGCAACGGTGGTGATGACAAGGGAAACTGATGAGGAAGTTTCTTTAGCAGAGCGTCAAGCAATTATCAATCGAGAAGAGCCTGCGATCGCACTTTCGATTCATTACAATGCCTTACCCGATGCTGGCGATGCGGAAAATACCAAGGGTGTAGGTATGTTTTGGTATCATCCCCAAGCCCATAGTTTAGCTGTGTTTATGCACAATTATCTAGTAGAGAAACTCGGCAGGCCTTCCTACGGTGTATTTTGGAATAACTTAGCATTAACACGCCCAGCCGCAGCACCGTCAGTATTATTAGAGTTAGGTTTTATGAGCAATCCCAATGAATTTGAGTGGGTGACAAATCCCCAAGAGCAGAAAAAGTTAGCCAAAACTTTAGCAGATGGAATAACTGAATGGTTTAGAAGCGTTAAGTAGCATATTTGAGCAACGTGCAACGTAAACAACAATGTTGATGGTTGACGGTTGACTGTCGGGAGTTGATTATGCTGAAAAATGCCAGAAAATATCCCACTGCTATCTTGACGACTCTAGCTTTCATTGGAACTGTAATTAGTACAAATACTCAAGCGATCGCTCAAACTTCATCAACTCAGTCTTCATGCACTGAGGTAGAAATCCAAAAGCATATCCAGCGATTAAATCGAGGTGAAATTGGCGGTTATGATGCACTGGTAGCTTGTGAGTCTAGAGCCGTTCCCTCTCTCATCAACTCCCTTGTTAGCAAAAATGAAGATTTCCGCATCATGATCACTGCTGCACTTGGTGAAATTGCTTTGCAAGGTTCATCAAATGCTGTACTTTTGTTAAAGTTTAATGATCTATTAACCGATCAAAGCCAAGGAGTGAGGGTAATGGCTGCCAATACCCTCAAGAAAATGGGTAAAGATCCCGTTCCTGCTCTAATTCTGGCTCTCCAAAATCCAGATCCTCAAATACGCCAGAAAGCTGCTGACAATTTAGGAAAACTAAGTGTAGAAGCCAAAGATGCTATCCCATTTCTGAGGAATGCGGCTAAAGATCCAGATCCTCAAGTCAGTGCTAATGCAGCCCAATCATTACAAAAGATACACAATACTAGCCGTGCCAATATTTTGGAACGGATAGTAATTGATCTTTCTCGTATAAATACACCTACTTTAAAGAACACAACACTAACTCATGTCAGCAACAACCCACCGATTATGTGTAAAATTCCAGTAATCAGGTCTGTACTGAGATGGAAATGTCCCTCAGTAGTACGGTTGAATAGTAATGGCAAATGAATTTACCAATGCTAATTTAAGGGGTAAAGACTTTCGGGGTAAAAACCTCACGGGAGTCGATTTTAGTCATGCTGATATCCGTGGCGCAAATTTTAGTAATGCTATTCTCGTTTGTGCAAATTTTACCTCTGCTAATGCTGGATTGCCAATTATTCAGGTAATTATTGCTGTTTTATTATCACTAACTGTATCATTATTTGCGGGATTAATTGCTGCTTATGGTGGTGCAATTATCGGGGATTTATTAAGTGGTAATGCTAACATATACCCTGCTTTTGGAGTAATAGCAATATTTACTTTAGCGATTTTTTTAATTATTATTCTCTGGCAAGGTTTAGGGTTAATACTAGCAACATTAGCGGAAGTAGTAGCTGCTTGCGCGATTATTTCATTAGCATTGTTTCCTGAAAATGAAATAGGAACTTCTTCGGCAGTCGGGGCAATATTAGTAATACTGGCTATAGCTGGCTCAATTGTTGGTGTGATGAATATGGCTTTAGCTGTAGGTGTAGCTAGAGCTATGATTTTACCGGTAATTGTGCATTTAACGGGATTAATGGCTTTAGTTGGTGCTGTGCTGGGTGGATTATTGGGAGTGCGATCGCAAGTCTCAGCATACCTCATGGCTGGGTTAGTTGGGTTAGTAGCGATCGCTATCGGTATTTATGTAGGTAGGGAAGCTATAACCGGAAATCAGAAATACTTGCTCATTCGCTCCTTAGCTATTAGTATTGTGTCCCAAGGTGGAACTAGCTTTCAGTGTGCAAATTTAACGGATGCGAACTTTACCCAAGCTAACCTCAAAAGTGTAGACTTCCGCCAAGCTACCCTCACCCGCACCTGCTGGTTGCAAGCCAAAAATCTGGCTCAAGCTCGTCTAGAAGGTACATATTTAGAAAACCCCAAATTACGGCAATTAGTTGTTACCAAAGAAGGGAGAGAACAAAATTTTGATCGCTTAAATCTCAGAGAATTAAATCTAGAGAATGCTAATTTACAAGATGCTAGTTTTATCGGTACAGATTTGAGTGAAGCTAACTTACGAAATGCTAATTTAGCAGGTGCAAAACTAGCTCAATCACAGCTATATCAAACTATTTTACATCAAGCTTGTTTAACAGGTGCATATATTCAAAATTGGGGGATTTCCACTGATACTAAACTCGAAGAAATCAAATGTGATTACATATATATGCAGCTACCAACCAAGGATGATCCCGATCCTTGTCGCAAACCCGATAATCGACGGGAAATTTTTCAACCAGGAGACTTTGCAGAATTTATCGCCCCAATTATTAAAACACTCAACCTCTACCAAACGCAAAATATTGATCCGCGACAAGTAGCTAATAAATTCAAAACTCTAGACTTATTTCACTATGAAGGTATTGATCCCACTGCTGCGGCGATCGCTGTTACTCAATTAGCAGAAAATCACCCAGAAGCCGGATTAGAAATTGTGGCTCTAGAAGGCAGGGGAAAAGATAAAATTCGCCTGCAAGCTCTAGTTGCTAATGATGCCAATCGTTCAGAACTTTATCAAGAATATTTTCAAAAATATACTGAAATTCAGTCTTTACCCTATAGTGATTTACAAGCTTTACTTTTAGGGATTAAAGAAAAAGAAGAACGGATTCAAAGTTTAGAAAAACTGCTAGAAAATGCCATACATCAGCCGAAGTTTTATGTAGAAACATATCAAAATCAAGGAGAAATTTTCATGTCACAAAGTAAAGGAAATGTCAATATCAGTGGTTCTCAAGGTAATATTAGTGGGATTTCTGCCGTGGGTGAAAACTCGGCAATGACAGGTGTTGCTATTGGTGCAATTAGTGGCAGTGTTACCAATACTATTAATGAGTTACCTGCATCTTCTGAACCAGATAAACCAGGAATTAAAGAACTACTGACTGAACTAAAAACCGCTATTGAGGCTGATAATAACCTAGGCGATGAAGACAAAGCAGAAGCGTTAGAACAAGTGAAAGCAATTGCAGAAGCAGGACAAAAGCCAGAAGATGGAGCAATGCAAAAAGCAGCAAAAACATCTTTGAAATTTTTGAAAGGTACAATCGCTGACTTACCTGCAACTGCCAATTTAGTTGAAGCCTGTGCTAAATTGTTGCCGTTGATTACTAAATTCTTCGGCTTACCATAAATTATTCAAGGAAGTGTCACAATTGATGGTTGGTGCGTGACGCTATAAATTTAATTACTAGGTTCAAATACTTTTGCAGCGTCACACACCCTACGTTAATCAATTCAAAATACCCTTTGGATAACTCTTTCGCGGAGTTTCCCTAGGGAATAGTAGCAAGCTACAAAATTCAAAATTTAAATGGGGAGAGGTCATCGAACTGACGTTATATTTACCTGAAATCTGCTGTATATGTCAAACTCGCTCAAAGCATCAACAACTGGATTGGTAATTGTAGACAAGGCACGTAAACGTCTTGGCTGGACGAAAACCAGCACGGCGCGTTGGTGGCAAGATGCTCACACTTCTAGAGCTACATTACGGCGATTTTGGCAAGGCGATCGCATTCAGCAAGAAATTTTCATCGCTATCTGTCAGGCTGTGGGAATCAACGATTGGCAAAGTATTGCAGAAATCCCCGATGCAGACTCCGAGGAACTCTCTACACAATACCTTGACTGGAATCAAGCACCTGATGTTGAAAGTTTTTATGGACGTAATCAGGAATTAACTCAGTTAGAAGAATCAATTCTCACACATCGCTGTAAACTAATCATCATTACAGGGATTGGTGGTATTGGGAAAACGGCTCTGGCTCTGGCTTTAGCTGACCGTCTTCAGTTACAATTTGATGGCTTAATCTGGAAAACGCTTCATTCTGCGCTATCCCTAAATTCCCTGCTAGATGGACTACTCAACACCTTTAAGCAAACTCCTGTTGATGACATTCCCCAAGACACAGCCAAACTTATCCACCACCTGCAACAGCGTCGATGTTTGTTGATTCTGGATGGTGGGGATGAGTCCGAGAAACACTATCATCAATTTATCCAGCAATTAAGCCGCGCTCATCATCAAAGTTGCATTATCCTCACCAGTCGTCAGCAACCAAATCTCATTGAATCGAATACAAAAACGGTTCAAAGTCTCACGTTAAAAGGATTACCAAAAGCTGCTGCTGTGGAACTATTGCAAGCCAGAGGATTTACAGGTAAAGAAATTGGAATATCAGCTTTGATTCAACTTTATCGCGGTAATCCTTTAGCACTGAAACTTGTTACCCCATTGATTCAGTCTGTGTTTGGTGGGAATATTGCGGCTTTTCTTAGTCAAAATACTATAGTAATTGGCGATCGCTTGTGTGCTATCCTCAAGCAACAGTTTGAGCAACTGAGCGATTTAGAACAAGAAATCCTCTATTGGTTAGCAATCTGGCAACAACCAATCTCTTTTAGCCGATTACAAACTCATTTACTGATTTCTCTTGATCCTGCCACAATTTTAGCTGCAATTGTCACTTTAGAAAGGCGATCGCTTGTAGAAAAATGGATTTGTAGTGATGCACCAGCTTTTACCTTACAACCACTGGTAATGAAAATTGTCACTGATGAATTAATAGAACGTGGTACTCAAGAGATAATTAAGGTGATGCAGAGTCAAGATATCGCTGATTTTAAAATTTTGCGAACCCATTGGTTATTACGTCCGGGTAGTGATGATATTGTAGGCGATCGCATTTTGCAACAACTACAAGAAAAACTCTGGCGAATTTATGGCGCAAATCTTGGGCAAATTCTTGATGAAATTCTATTACTTTTAAATAATAAATCTCCTTTAGCAATTGGTTATATTGCTTGCAATATCACAACAATTATTCAACGATTAGGATAATAAGTAGAACGGGGTAGATCATTAAAGGTTTGTACTGAGAACTTTAGTTCTCAAATAAGGACTAAAGTCCTTACTACGAACTTAACATAGTTTGTTTTTTTCGGGTCTTTCTACTTATAACTACCAAATTTTAGACATATTTAAGGAAAATCCTGGTAAAACTGGCTCTGCGCTAACTGTCTCAGGCTTTTCTAAACATTCTTCTGGTTTGTCAGGATGATAAATATATACTTGACGATGCTGAAGGTCGATTAACCAACCTAATTTTATCTTTGCTTCCTGCATATATTCTGCCATTTTTTCTTGGATTAATTGCAGGTTCTGGTTGAGAAATCTAATTTCAACTACAAAATCAGGACAAATAGGAATAAAACATTCTTTTTGCGCTGACGAAAGTGTATTCCACCGTTCTAATTTCATCCAAGCAGCATAAGGTAATCTATTTGCACCTGTTGATAACTTAAATCTTGTATTTGCATCGAAAATTACACCTGCATTATTTTGTTGCGACCAAACACGCAGTTGATCAAATATACTTCTACTAAGATTCGCCATCTTCTCATCAATCGCCGACATAATTGATAGGTGTCCAAATCTATCTTTCTCAACGCGTAAATGAGAATTTACTTGACAGAAATCAAAGAATTGTTCGTCTGTCATTTGCATTGATAGCGGAATTTGTAGAATTAAAGGTGATGGCAGCATCATAGTTCAACATCTGACTTTATTTTCCATTTTTACGTAAATACAAAAAAACGCAAAGATAAACCATTCTTTGCGTCTTGTACACAAACTGAATTAAAAATTAATCTAGTTAATGCTGAGTAATGTGTCTTACTCAGCACTCAAAACTCAGCACTCATTACTTATTAGGCTGAGGAGTCATCCGCAAGTAGGGTTTAATTTCTTTGTAGCCTTTGGGGAATTTTTCTTTCAATACTTCTGGATCTTTGAGGGAAGGTACAATTACGCAATCTTCGCCATCTTTCCAGTCAGCAGGGGTGGCTACGCTGTAGTTATCGGTGAGTTGCAGTGAATCAATTACCCGCAACAATTCATCAAAGTTGCGTCCGGTGCTGGGGGGGTAGGTGAAGGAAAGACGCAGTTTTTTGTTGGGATCAATTACAAATACGGAACGCACTGTTACAGCTGCGTTAGCGTTGGGGTGAATCATGTCGTAAAGGTCGGAAACTTTACGATCTGCGTCTGCCAAAATGGGGTAGTTGAGAGTAGTGCTTTGTGTTTCTTCGATGTCGCCTACCCAGCCATTGTGAGATTCTACATCATCAACACTGAGAGCGATCGCTTTCACGTTACGCTTGTCAAATTCTGGTTTGAGTTTCGCAACTGTACCTAATTCAGTTGTACAAACTGGTGTATAGTCAGCAGGGTGAGAAAACAGCACTACCCAGCTATCACCAGCCCATGTGTAAAAATCTATGTCGCCATGTGTAGACGCTTGTGTAAAGTTGGGTACTGTATCACCAAGACGGAGAGCCATATAAGATTCCCTGTAGTTAAATAAGGCTTATGTATTTTACCGTGTTGTCATTACACAACATCGGTTTCCCCATCGGCTTTTAGTGCTTTGTAACAAAATTTTAAATTTTTAGAGTCTAAAAGCTGATTTGAGATGGGGAAGAATAACTCACGGATTCTGATTATTGCACAAATACAATGTATTTGTTTTTTCTTAAGATTGAAATAATTTGATACATTTTCGGGAATAGCCTAACCAGCATTTGTGGTTTGTAGAGGTGCTTGGTCATCTGGAATCAGATATAGAAGATTTATATTTGACTTTTGACCGAAATTAATGGGATACAAGCCCCGTCCTTCTAGGACGGCTTTGTTTGTGTTAGACTAAATGCCGTAGAAGTTTTCCACGTCAAATGATAGTTTTAGAGTTTAAGGCAAAAGGGAAAACAACTCAATATGCAGCTATAAATGAAGCAATAAAGACCGCTCAATTTGTCCGCAACAAGTGTATCCGTTTTTGGATGGATAACCGAGGTGTAGGGCAAAAAGAGCTATATCGCTACAACACTGCATTAAGGGCTGAATACTCCTTTGTAAAAGACTTAAACTCTCATGCAACTCAGGTAGCAGTAGAAAGAGCATATAGCTCTATAGCTAGGTTCTACGACAATTGTAAGAAGCGCAAAGGGGGAGATGTGGTTTCCTCCGATCCAAACTTTGTAAGAGAACAAATCCCTGGTCAAAAAGGATATCCCAAGTTTAAGAAAAATAACCGTTCGGTGGAATATAAAACCTCTGGGTGGAAACTATCGCAAACGAGAAAACAGATAACCTTCACCGATAAAAAGGGAATTGGCAAACTCAATCTCAAAGGAACGTGGGATTTAAACTTCTACCCATTAGAACAGATAAAACGGGTGAGATTGGTACGTCGTGCTGATGGTTACTATGTTCAGTTTTTAGTCAGTGTAGACAATAAAGTAGAAACACAACCAACGGGTAAAACCATTGGCTTAGATGTTGGCTTAAAAGAGTTTTACACAGACAGTAATGGACACAGTGAACCTAACCCAAGATTTTATCGCACAGGAGAAAAACGTCTCAAGTTTCGACAAAGACGTGTTCAAAGCAAAAAGAAAGGCTCTATCAACCGCAAGAAAGCCATTAATAAATTAGGGCGAGTACACCTCAAAATAAGTAGGCAACGTGAAGAACACGCTAAGAGAATAGCGCGTTGCGTAATCCAATCTCACGATTTGGTAGCCTATGAAGACTTGAGGATTAAGAATTTAGTGAAAAATCACTGTCTCGCCAAATCTATTAATGATGCTGGTTGGTATCAATTCAGAAAATGGTTAGAGTATTTCGGGGTGAAGTTTAGCAGGATAACTGTAGCAGTCAATCCTGCCTATACATCCCAAGAATGCTCTAACTGTGGAGCAGTAGTCAAAAAATCTCTATCCACAAGAACTCAT
Source organism: Aliinostoc maniaoense (assembly GCF_058172895.1). Classification (NCBI taxonomy): domain Bacteria; kingdom Bacillati; phylum Cyanobacteriota; class Cyanophyceae; order Nostocales; family Nodulariaceae; genus Aliinostoc; species Aliinostoc maniaoense. The sequence continues at coordinate 3,671,354 of NZ_CP187952.1, forward strand.
GTTTGTGAATGTGGATTTGTGCTGGATAGAGATTGGAATGCTGCTATTAATATTCTGAAATTAGCCTTGAGTACGGTAGGGCATACCGGAACTTGGGTCATAGACCCGAACGCTTTAGGAGATTCGACCTCTACTCATGCTGGAGAAATCTTGTATGAGCAAGTTGGGTCTATGAATAAAGAATCTTCGCCCTTATAGGGCGGAGAGTGTCAAAAAACTGAGTGAAAATCTAAGCAGTTTCTTCCCCATTCCCCATTCCCCATTCCCCATTCCCCAATAAATACATGATTTTCAAAGGGTCTTGGTCAATTACACGTTGGACGGCAGCCTTTGGTGTACTGTTACTAACAGCTTGTAATGGTAATGCCAACTCTGATGATAATTTTACGGGTTTGAAAGTTAAGCTTTTGGTGGGTAGTGCTTTGGGAGATTTTTGCACCCAAGCGGCAAAGAATTTTAATGCGACTCAGCCAAAGTTAGATAACGGGAAAGCTTTTCAGGTAAGTTGTGAGGCGCAGGGTAGCGGTGATGTTGTCACCCAGGTAGTTAATTCCGCGACTCAGTTGAAAAATGGGACTTTGCAAGCAAATGCGCCAGAATTACCCACAGTTATTTCTCTGGATGGAGATATATATCACAATCAGTTAGTTTACCGCATTAATCAACTGTTTCCAGGGCAAAATTATATTCCTGAAATTACTGACGCACAGCTAATAGCGAACACGCCAATGGTGTTTATGGCGCAGTCAGATGTGGCTGAAGGTTTGAGAAAAGTTGCTGATCCTTATCAAGCTTTGGTGACAGCAAAAACTTACAAAGATATTGATCCCGCAGCACCAGCGTTAACAGTCAACTATGTCCACACTGCGCCGACTCGTTCTAATTCTGGGTTACAAACACTGGTAGCTCAATATACTAGTGTGTCGAGCAAGCGTCCTGAAGATTTGACTATTGCTGATGTACAGAAGTTTCAGCCGCAAATTCAGCAAATTCAAAGCAAAATTACCCGTTATGGGGTGTCTACTAATTCTCTCGCCCAAGCGATGGTGAAAAATGGTACGTTTTGGGCTTCCGTGGGGTCTGTGTACGAGTCTAGTGTGATTACGGCTAATTCTACCTTGCAACCAGGACAGCAGCGTTATACAGCCGTGTATCCGAAAGCTACGTTTACATCTAATATGCGGGCAATTATACCGAACGCGCCTTGGGTAAGTGCTGATGAAAAAGCAGCTGCCGAGAAGTTTATCACTTATTGGCGATCGCCTGAAACTCAAAAAATTGCTACTGACTTAGGTTTAAGGCCGGGAACTCCGGGTGTAGCTTTAGGTGCAAAGTTTTCCCCAGATTTTGGTGTGGAATCTCAAGCTAAGTATGATTCTCTGAGACCACCTAAACCAGAGGTGGTGGATGCGATGTTGAAATCTTGGCAGGAAGCGTCTAAGAAACCATCGTTAGTGGTGGTAGTGGTCGATTCTTCAGGTTCAATGGAGGGGAATAAATTACCCGCCGTACAGAATACTTTATTAAATTATATTAAGAATTTAGGCGTTAAGGAGCAAATTGCCCTTATAGACTTTGATTCGGAGATTCGTCCCCCAGTGTTAGTAGATGGTACACCCGAAGGGCGCGATCGCGGTTTGCAATTTATTAATGGGCTGAAAGCGGATGGAGGGACAAAATTATATGATGCGGCAATTTCTGCCCGGAATTGGTTACAACAAAATCGGCGTAAAGATGCGATTAATGCGGTTTTAATTTTAACGGATGGTGAAGATTCTGGTTCGCAGGTTTCTTTAGATCAGCTATCAAGTGAATTGCAAAAAAGTGGGTTTTCTACTGACCAGAGAATTGGCTTTTTTACGGTTGGGTATGGTGAAGAAGGTGAGTTTAATTCTGATGCTTTGAAGAAAATTGCTGAGTTGAATGGGGGGTATTATTCTAAAGGTAATCCAGAAACAATTGCACGGTTAATGTCTGATTTGCAGGTGGAGTTTTAAACGCAGAGGTACGCTGAGGGAAGCGCAAAGGGGCGCGGAGTTTTTTATGATGAAGTTAGGTAATCCGTTGTATTATCCGGTGGCTGTTTTGGTTGGGGGTTTGACTCTGTTTGTTGGGGTGCGGTTGGGGAATTTGTCTAGTTTGGTGATGATACCTGTGGCGAGTGGTGTGGCGGTGGCTGGTGCTAGTTTTTTAAAGTCTCGTGAAGGTGAGGTATTAGAGTTAGATAATCGAGCTTTGGAACGGGAAATATTAGCGGTGAAATCTTCGGCTTTGGCTTTAGCAAATCAAGCTCAGGCTATGCGGTTGGAGGTGGAGAAATTATTGACTGATACTTTTCAGGTGGAACTTTTGACAACGGTTTTAATGAGTTGCGATCGCGCCGCCGAACTTCCAGGTAAAATTGATACGTTAGTATCTAAACTGCATCATACTAATTCTTTACTTTCGATTGAGGCTTTACAACAGCAACTTACAGAGGTAAAAAAGAAATTACCATCTAGTTCTGGTGTGGCTCAACGACATCTTAAGCAATTAGCAGACAGTCTCAAACGGAATATTCAATTAGCACAAGAAGGTGAAGATAGTCGCCTCGCCAGAATCATTAATATTGCTACTTTAATTCAAGACTTTTCTGGCGTATTACAAAAACTGCAAACAAGATTACGTACATCTGATTTAAGTGATGCTGAACAAATTAATGGTTTGCAATTAATTGCTGATGAATTAACTAGTCTGGCAGAAAATTTAGATTTAGTAGTAAGACAATAATTTTTAAACGCAGAGTTACGCGGAGTGGCGCAGAGTTTTAATTACAGTTTATTGGCTATGTTTGGTTGGTTTTTATGCAAAAACAAAAGTCGAAATTCAACCGCAAAAATCAGGTTTTTAGTTCAATTACTATTATTCTGGCAGCATTAGGTTTAACTTACGCGCCAATTCCTGGGTTACAGCAAACTGTGATAATTGTCAGTGGGACGGAATTACAAGAACCACTGCAAAAACTAGAAGCGAAATTTGAGCAGGAGAACCCCAATATCAAGTTAGAACTCAAGTTTCAGGGTTCTCAAGACATGGTGAATAATTATGTTGACCAGAAGAATGATTTTAAACCTGTGGTGTTAATTCCGGCTAATGGAGAAATTTTAACAGAATTGAGCGATCGCCTCAAAGCCACTAATAACACCAACCCATTTTATGATTCTCCCACACCCATCGCTAAAACTTTACTCGTAGCGATTGCCTGGCCGCAACGGGGTAAAGTTTTATTCCCAGACGGACGCTTCCAATGGCAAAAAATTGAACAAGCCATGCAAGCTAGTAATTGGGAAAAAATTGGTGGTGCTAATGACTGGGGTAGTTTTGATTTTGTCACCACCGACCCTACCCGTTCTAATAGTGGTCAAGTCACCCTCAACCTGTGGACACAAGCAAAATTAGGTGCAAATATCAACCAAAATAGTTTTAATAACCCATCTGTGCAATCGTTGTTTGGGTTAGTGAAAAAATCAGTTTATCAGCCACCCAGGTCTACAGATATTCTTCTGCAAGAGTTTATTAGCCGAGGTCGGAATGATGCAGATGTAGCTACAGTATATGAAAGTATAGCTCTATATCGTTGGCAACAGTCAACGGCAAATCAAGGTCAACCATACCAAATCTACTATTTAAATCCTACAAGTGAATCTATTGCTACAGCCGCAATTGTCCGCCGGGATGTTGATAACGCAACAGCAAATGCAGCTAGGAAGTTTTTAGATTTTCTGACACAACCCGCACAGCAAGAAATCTTAGTTCAGTATGGTTTCCGTCCGGTGAATAACACAGTTGATTTAAAAACTGTCCCGAATAGTCCCTGGAATCAAAATATTCCTGGTGCAGAAGTTAAACCGAGTGTCCAAACCATACCACCACCAAACACCCAGACTATTAGGGAAATTCAGCGTCTTTGGGAAAGAGCAAATTAAAGATAGTCAGTAGTCAAAAGTATTTTCCCCTACACTCCCTACACCCCTACACCCCTACACCCCTTAATTCCTTGATAAGCTTGAATCATTTGGCGCGCGATCGCATCCCAGCTAAAATTTTCTAAGGCATAATTTCTCGCATTTAAACCCCGACGCTGACATTCTTGGGGATTTTGCAAAGCTTCTTGCAGTAAGCCTACCAAAGATTCTACATCTGTTGTCCCCACCCAACCAGACTCGCTATCTCGCACCTGTTCCCAAATATGTACTTGGTCGGAAATTACTACAGGTTTTCCTGCTACCATTGCCTCAGCCACAGCAATACCAAAGTTTTCATAGTAGGAAGGTAAGACAAATAAATCAGCCGCTTGAAGTAAGCTAGTTTTTAATTCACCAGTGACAAAACCTGTAATAGTGGTATGTGATTTTAAGGATGAATTAGCTATTTGTTCTTTAATTTTTTGTTCATAATCAGGGTCTTGAGGACTTGCACCAGACAAAATAAAATGAAATTTATAACCCGATTCTAGCAGCCTTTCTAATGCTGGAATCAACAGATTTAACCCTTTTTTCGGGTCAAGTCGTGACATAAATAATATCCAAGGAACATCCTCTGGTATTCCCAGACTATTACTAACAGAATTTTTACTATTTTGGGGTAAACATTGAGGTGGAATCACACCCAAAGGAATTACTAAATCCCGTGTAGAAACTCCAAATCTCGCCGAGATTTTCGCTTCCTGTTCACTAGTAAAATGAATCGCCGCCGCTTTAGCTAAATTCCGCCTTTCAATAAGTTCTACATACAGTTTTTTTAATTGTTTTTTCTTCTGCAAATCAGCCGGGTCTAGTGTTCCCAAAGGACGTAAAATATAAGGTAGTTTTTGTTGACGACATACCATAGCCGCCGCACTACTAACAGGTGAAAATAAAGCATGAATATGTGCTATATCAAACTCGCTACCATGAATTTTTAACCACTTGAGTAAATCTAGAGAAAATTTATAACGCCGAAATGGCGCACAGCGAAAATAAATAATATTATAACCATCTTGTTGGATGGGTACATTTAAAGGTACATCCAGGGGTTCTTGTCCAGTATCACCATTACTATCAGTAGTTAATACTGTAACTTCTACCCCTTCTTTAGCCAAAGCCGGTGCTAGTCCTAATACCATTTGACTAGGGCCACCATAAACTAAAGAAATAGATGGAACAATTTGTAAAACTTTCATTTTTAGACAAGGGAGAAGAAATGAGTAATGAGTAATGAGTATTGAGTATTGAGTATTGATTAATAACTATTGACTAATTCCTGATAAAATTCAAACTGTTGCTTGGCTAAAGCCTTATTGGTATACTGAATCATGGCTTTCTGATAACCAATTTCACCTAATTTGTCAGCCAAATCCGGCTTTTGTATTAATTGTAATAAACAATCAGCTAAAGCTTGAGTGTTACCTTCAGGGAATATCAAACCAGCATCACCAATAACATAAGGTATTTCCCCAGAATCAGAACCAACCACAGGTACTTTACAAGCCATTGCTTCAATAAGTACATGACCAAACTGTTCTTTCCAACCGACAGAGGTGAGATTTTTTAATTCATATGTAGTCTCTGAAGGTAGTACCAAAGTATTCATCAAGTTAATATAATTAGCAACCTCATCATGAGGTACACTCTCGACAAAAATCACACTATCTTGAAGATTATTTTCTGCTACTAATTTCACTAATTCTTCCTTTAAAACACCGCGTCCCAGTAGTAGCAACTTCCAAGGCTGATCTTTTAAAACTAATAGTGATTTTAAAAGCGTTATTATTCCTTTTTCGGGAACAAAACGCCCTACAAACCCTACAACGAAATCATCAGATGTAATTCCCAACTTTGCCGCTAATTCTGGTTGTGCTTGAGGTTTAAACAGGGTTTCATCAACACCCAATTGCGGCATAACTTTAATTTTACCTTGATAACCTCGTTGTTTTAAAATTTCCGCCCCATCTTGATTACCAGAGATAATCCCATGACTATGATTGAGGTTATATTTTTCTAGTAAAGCAACTGGTAATTTTAATTCGTAAGGTAAATTCCACCAAGTAAAAAAGATATTTTTCGCCTTCAGTCCTAATAACTGATTTAACACAATCATCTGAGTATAAGCTAAACCCCTAGAACCTTGTTCTACTTGGATAATTTGGGGACGAAATTTTCGTAAAAGAGATATTAACTCAGCCCCAAAAGTGAGTAACCCTTGATGATTTTGACTAAAATTAGCAACCGGAACTACTTTAAATGCACCTTCATCTCTGTATTGAGTTTCAACAATTTTATTTTGTACACCACCAGGTTTCCAGACTTTAGGAACTACAACTGTTACTTCTATCCCTGGTTCTAACTGAGATAACGCACGCAATTTTTCACAGTTGAGGTCTACAATATACGTATGACTTGCAACTAAAATTTTCATAAATATTTACTACTATTTAGCTGTCAATACTTTATTATTTTTTACTAATGACTAATGACTCTGAACTCTTAGTCATTGATTCTTGATCAAAACGACTGTAAACTTGCCCATCATCCCAAAGAGATTGAATCATCGTCCCCCAAGCATTGAAAAAACCCAAGGTATAAAATAAACCACGAGTGACGATTTTTATCGGTGAACCACTTTTATGACAGGGGGGACGGCCGAGGACGTGACAGTCAAATAACCTGGCGTATAGGCGTAAAGCTTGGCTAGCGGTGAGGTTTTTCATCGCCATGAGAAAATGATTGTGATAGAAAGTGAATTGATATTTTAGCGATCGCATACTAATATCATGACACCCTCCTGTTTCTTCTCCTAAATGGACTAAACAAGCCTCCGGGTCATACCAAATTTTATACCCAGTCTGGCGAAACCTCAAACAAAAATCTGATTCTTCCCGCACAGCACTACCGCGAAATCTCTCATCAAACCTCAGTCCATACTTAGTGAAAATTTCCCGGCGGAAAGACATATTACAACCCCTCGCGCTTAACACTTGTTGGGGCTTAATGGTGTGTACTAAGTCAATATGATACCAAGCTATCCCAGGGTTCATTGCTTCTGGGGGTAAATATTCAATCTCAAACTCTCCCTTAGACTCACCTAATTTCATTCTGTCAAATACCCGTCCGGCTACCGCCCCTATTTCTGGGTTTTGCAGATAATTTTTAACATGATTTGAGATATAGTCAGGCGTTAATTTCACATCATCATCAATAAAAATAATGATTTCCCCAGCCGCCCTTCTGATACCATAATTGCGCGCCCCCGGTAAACTCGCCCAATTTAACCGAAACCATTTAATTTTTTCGGCTGCCGCTAGTTCTTCCAGATAAGTTTGTACTTCTGGTTCATGTGTTGGCGATTGGTCTACTACTAAAACCTCAAAATTCGGGTAATTTTGATTTAAAACATCTACAATGCTATCTCGTAATGGTTCTTCTCTACAGTAAGTTGGGATAATTAAGCTAACTAAGGGTTGATTATTCATAGTTTTTGATAATAAGTGAACTTATCACAATTCAGTTCTTTTTCTGCATATATTGACATCAATGTCAAACTAATTTTGCTTTTTGTTCCAGTTCTTCATTTTTCTTTTCTTGTTTATCCAATATTGGTAATTTAAACAGAACTCCTGCAAAGAACCAATAATATACTGCTACTGGATCAACATCTAAAGGATAATAGTAGGTGTTGTAACTGATAAACAATATAAACACCCATATAGCAGCAGCGTAAGTACGGAAACTACGGTTTTTTAAGGAACGATAGGTTTTAAAGGCACTAAAGGTCAGCGTAGTAACCAAAGCAATAAAACCCAATAATCCCACAATCCCAACTTCATACAGCACTTTAGGGTAGTAGGTTTCCACCAACTTAGTAGAACCCAAACTACGAGCCGAGTTAGTTGCTCGCCCCAAACCACTGCCTATTGGCGTTTCTACAGTTTTCCAGTTCTCTTCAAATTGCTCGACAATAAATTCTTGCGGTGGCGAAGCATCCCAACGACCGAACAAACTATCCACCCGTTCTTGGACAATTGCAGGGTTACTTACCATTGCAATTCCCAAAATAGCAGCCAAGCCTATACCAATAGGAATAAAGCGTTTCAGGTTGGCAATTTGACCTGTAAGTATTAGTAGTAAGACAAAACAAGCGGGTACTAAGGCCAGAGCAATTCTCTGCCCCGAAACAACTGCATTAATAAATACAGTGGCCATAGAACCTAAACTGATGGCACGCCAAATAAAAGAAGGGTCAGAAAACGCTGCCGCAAAGACTAAAAATGTACTAGAAATTAAGAACCACGCCCATTGCCAAGGTGCAACAAATGTTCCTGGTAGGCGAATCATTCCCTGACTAGGACTATAAACCAGAGAGCCACCAAAATAACAACGTGCATCCAGGGTGGCTTTAAATAAGTCAGCCCCCGAAGCATTTCTTGTACCTTCACAGACTCCTGTGTACAATAGTACGTATTGAATAATACCCAATACGCAACATATGAGGATCACACTTACCTGGAGGCGGGATAAAAAGAGAAAATCCTGTTTGTTGCGAATTAAGTAGTAAGTGCAACCAATTAAAGGGATATAGCCTAAAAATACTTTTAGTCCTAAAATCCCCATACCTATAGGTATTTCACTAGTAGCTGCTTGGAATGCTCCGGTACTGGGTGGGTTGAGTTGCTGTCCACCGTTGATAAACAACAAGGTCAGCATACACAAGCCAAATAAAATAAATAATGGCGTTCTAATACTAGCGGGAATAATGAGAGGTTGTTTCTGTTTTCGGCAAGTTTGCCAAATGGCGATTAAAGCCGGAAAATAAAACGAGTCCTTGGCGAGTTGCAAGATAGGACTGTTACCAATGTAGTAAGTGATTGTACCCCCAAAAGGTACATACACCAAAAAGGCAAACAAAGCCAACCTCGGATATTTATAAGATATCGACATCACAATAATTCCCAAAACCGTGGGAACTGCTGCCTTAATTCCTATAGTTAAAAATACTAAGATGCCAACAAAGATACTGACAAAAGAAACCGTAGTCAGTAAACTAATCAGTTCTTTACGTGTTTGGGTAGCTTTCCGCTTTTGAGCTAACCTCTCCTTTAAACTCAGGGTTGGCGTTTCTTTGGTTGCTTGCTGTTTGGTTTTTTTAGAACGTAAGGATTTAGAACGAGAGGATTTAGATTGTAATTTTGGCATAGGGGCGTTCTAGCCTAGTAGCCTGATAAAAAGTATATGGTTAACCTAATCAATTCGGATTACTGTAGTTTATATAATCCAAATTCATCTCTAATTGATGGTGTAATTTTTTTACGATTGAAAATACTAAAAGTTAGCTTTGTTGGGTCATAGTAATGGTTTTCTCCTGTTTCTAATATGTAAATTGCACCTGGAAATGGTAATGGACTAAGAGGTTGGGATTTCTCTGTTAAAGTATCTTTAACTTTAGCGTGATCTATATAATACTTATAATAACCATATCCACGGTTATATTCTGGTGGTTCTGGTAAAAAATTTAAGTCGTAGCGTAAAATATTACAACTACCACACATTCTATAAAAGTTATTTCTTTTAATATATATATAGTCACTGCCTTCTTGATATTTATAACCTTGATTGATAAACCATCCATTGCTTTGAGGATTGGTTTTGACAAATTCTGCTATCTTGTTACTGATACAATCATCTGCATCCAATGCCATAGTATGTGTAGGCGCAAATTGTTGGGCATACACTAAACCTTTGAGAATTTTTCGCCCTTTATCTGTGCGTCCTCGATTCACAGAAAGTGGCTCTTTATGGTCTGCCAAATCAACGGTTAGGTATGTTATGTTAGGGTGATGAAAGTCTATTTCTGGTTGCTCATTACAAACTACAATTACCCGAAAATCTGGTGAAGTTTGATTACAAACTGATTTAATACACCTAGCAAATAAATTGCAAACACGCTCCCAGGATTTAGAAAATTCGCGCCCTTTGAGGGGGATAACAAAAACAAGCATATTATTACCTTATATAAATACCGCAATAGTTAACGCGTAAATAATAACATAGTAACAATTAATAGCTCGTAGCTGAGATATATAGTTAACGCTGTGTGCAACTTTCTCTTAAACCTAACCCCCAACCCATTCCCTACAAGGGAAGGGGAGCAACAATCAAAGTAGAGACGTTGTATGCAACGTCTCTACAGTTGCAGGGGAGAGGTTTGCAGAGGTGTTTTAATCATAAGTTGCACATCGTGTTAGTTAAGTACTGCAAGTAAGCTGACGCTATAGTTGAAGCTTTTGTACTCACAGGGAAATGCCGCAGATGAGACTTTTGCCCCATCTTTGGTCTTACTTCCCCTCTATTTAGTTAGCTAGGTTTTGTTGTACTTGTGTTACTAGTTCATCTGTCCAGTAGTTAGCTAGTTCATTGCTAGCGGCTTCTACCATGACTCTAATTACTGGTTCTGTACCAGAAGCCCGGACTAAGATTCTACCAGCATTACCCATTGCAGTTTCGGCTGAGGCGATCGCTTTTTGCAAAGGTTCACAATTTTGCCAACCCAAACGGCGATCGCGGTCTGTTACACGCACATTCCGCAACAATTGAGGATAGGTAGCAAAGCTTTGATCTACCAATTCCGCCAAAGATACACCAGCTTGTTTAACTAAACTTGCTATATGTAAAGCTGTTAACAAACCATCCCCAGTCATGCCATAGTGCCGGCATAAAATATGACCAGATTGTTCACCGCCTAACATCCCGCCAGTCTTGAGCATTTCGGCTTGGACGTACTGATCACCTACAGATGTGCGGATTAATTGACCACCTTGTTTTTGCCAAGCCCTTTCAAAGCCTAGGTTAGCCATCACTGTTGATACAATCAAGTTATTTGGCAGTTGTTGCTGTTGTTTGAGGTGTTCTCCCCACAAATAGAGAATGTAATCACCGTTGACTGGTCTGCCAGTATTATCCACAGCTAAGACGCGATCGGCATCGCCATCAAAAGCAAATCCTAAGTCAGCTTTGTGTTCTTGTACAGTCGCTTGCAAAATTTCTAGATGGGTAGAACCACAATTAACATTAATGCGATCGCCATCTGCTTGATTATGCAAACAAATGACCTCTGCTCCCATTTCCTCAAAGACACCAGGTGCTAACCCTACAGCCGCACCCCAAGCTAAATCAAGAACAATCTTCATCCCCTGAAGATCACCAGAATTTTTTAAAGGTGTTTGTAAAGCTGCACCATAATCTTTAATTAATTCTGGACGTGAGTAATGCCGTCCACACGCCATTCCCGCATCTGTAACTAAGCTATGACCCCGCAGTCCCTCCTCAATTTTTTTCTGCAAAGCTAGTGATAACTTAGTACCATCTGCACCAAAAATCTTAATGCCATTATCTTCTGGTGGATTATGACTAGCAGAAATCATCACCCCACCAATAGCTGCACTTGTACTAGTCAGATAGGCAACGCAAGGTGTAGGACATAACCCTAAATACCAAACTTCTATCCCTGCGGCTGTGAGTCCTGCACTCAATGCCATTGCTAACATATCACTAGAATTGCGAGAATCTTGTCCTACAATCACCACTCCTTTTTGACCAACATGATGGCCTAGAACTACACCCGTCCAAAAACCAACTTGCAAAGCCAAAGGCGCACTCAGCAATTCTCCTACCTTCCCCCGAATCCCATCTGTACCAAACAGAGGATTAGCTGGCAAAGATAGCAAATTGAATCCCTGATGCTGCTCAAATCCCTGATCTACCTTCTTCGCTTCAGTAGCAGAAATTTCTCGAATATTGTTTTGATTTCGAGTTATTGATGAAACCATATGCTTAAACACCCCACACACTCACACAGGAGATTATCACTTTCAAGGTTATTCAACAATTTATAACCAACATTCTTTGCTTTGTTTTTATAATAGTTATTTTTTTTCTGAGAAGAAAATTATTTATGAAACTTTTTCAGTAAAATTACTGAAAAATATATAAAATTGCTGTGAAAATTTACATTTGTTAAACCTGCTTAACCAAGATGCTCCTAAGTTTAACGCCTGATTGTGGTATTTACCAGGGCAAACTTAATAACTTCACAAAATTTGTTGCATTATGGTCAATGGGGCATGGGGCATGGGGAATGGGGAATGGGGAAAAATATATTCTGCTGTCTCTGGTGTTTTTAATCCTTCAAGGAGCAAGGACTAAAAATAGCTGCTTGCAAGAGAGTTTGATAATCTTCATCATTGATGCGATAAGCACCAAATCGTTCCAAGTGGGGGTTCATCATTTGAGCATCAAACAGGGTAAATTGTCTTTGGCGTAATCTTTCGACTAACTTGACCATTGCCACTTTAGAACCTTCGGGAATGCGGTAAAACATGGATTCGCCAATGAAAGCACCACCAATAACAATGCCTAAAATCCCGCCGGCGAGTTTGTCACCTTGCCAAGTTTCAAAACTATGGGCAAAACCAGCTTGATGCAATAATAGGTAAATTTCTTCTAATTCTTGAGAAATCCAGGTAGTTTCTCGATGAGCGCAACCTGCAACTACAGCCTGAAAATCACGGTTAATTGCCACAGTAAACCGTTCTTGATTTAAGACACGCTGCAAAGACTTAGGGTAGCGGAATCTGTCATCTAAAGGAATCAAAGTGCGATCGCGGCTTTTGTACCATCCCAATCCGTTATCGTCATCAGCCATGAGAAAATAGCCTTGGGCATAGCCTTGTATAATATCGGCAAGATCATATTGCATAGATAAAACTAAAAATAAGCATGAAAACACAAGGCAGGCAGTAGGGTAAACATGGGAATATTTTTACTCCCATGACGGCAGTTCCTAAAACGGAGGCAACCCCTCCCATGCCCAATGCCCAATGCCCCATGCCCAATACCCCATGCCCTATAATCTGCCTTTAATAACGATGACACAACCAATACCACCAGTTACTCTACCACCCTCAGATAATCCCCACCTAGAAGGGGAATGGTTAAAAGAGCGTTTACTGCGGTGGCTGGATGCAGAATTTATCCCAGAAGCCGTAAATCAAAATATTGCTCAACGAGCCGCACAGATTTTTGTGCGTCAACGCATGGAAGGGGAAAATGACCTAGGCTCTTTAGTGATTGCTATAGTCACCGAGATGCAGGCGTTTGATTTTTCCAAAAGCTTTTATGGAGAGTTTGCGATCGCTAACGCCGTCAGCGATCTACTCTTAGAAAGTCTAGGTATCGACCGTTGTTGCGGACAATAAAACCAAGTTAAAAGTCCAAAGTCAAAAGTCCATTGCTTGACTATTGACTAATGACTCTTGTCTCAACTGTATCAACGCGACTCATCGCGTCTTTACCAGCTAGACTTAACTACCCCAGGTAACAAACCTTCGTGCGCCCATTCCCGCAGTACGTTCCGAGATAGTCCAAAATCACGGTACACACCTCTAGGACGACCAGTGACCCAGCAACGGTTACGGCGACGACTAGGCGCACTGTTCCGGGGTAGTTGTTGAATTTTGCGGTGAATTTCCAGCTTATCTAAAGGAGATTCAGTCGTTCTGAACTCTTCTAACAGAGCTTCCCGTTTAGCAGCGTATTTTTCCACCAACTTAGCGCGTTTTTTCTCGCGCTCAATCATACTCTTCTTGGCCATAAATTATCTTACAAACGCAAAGACAGCATTTTCCATTCTACATTTACTCAAGCGCGATCGTCTCTATTTCTCTGTAATTACTTTGGGAATTGGGAATTGGGAATTGGGAATTGGGAATTGGGCATTGCAGTAAACATTCCTCCCTTGTCTCCCTTGTCTCCCTTGTCCCCCTTGTCCCCCTTGTCTCCCTTGTCTCCCTTGTCCCCCTGCTCCCTGCTCCCCTGCCCCCTGCTCCCCTGCCCCCTGCTCCCCTGCCCCCTGCCCCCTGCCCCCTACTTCCCCGCCTCCGGGCATAAATCAGCGAGTTCACAAGCTTCACAGGCGGGGGAACGTGCCTTACACACAGCGCGACCGTGATAAATCAGCCGAATTGACCAATTTTCCCAATCTGGCTGCGGTAATAACTGCATCAAGTCTTTTTCAATGTGGATGGGATCTGTATACTTCGTTAAACCCAAGCGTTGACTGAGGCGTTTAACGTGGGTATCTACAGTCACCCCGGCATTAATGCCATAAGCATGAGCTAAAACCACATTGGCTGTCTTCCTTGCTACCCCCGGCAACTTTAATAGTTGTTCCATTGTGTTGGGAACTACAGAATCAAACTCGCTAACAATCATCCGACAAGCGGCTTGAATGTTTTTCGCCTTATTGCGATAAAACCCCGTGGAACGTACTAAGTTTTCTAACTCCGTCAAGTCAGCATTCGCTAAACTCTCAGCATCAGGAAAGCGGCTAAATAAGTCTGGTGTAACTTTATTCACCCGCTCATCTGTACACTGGGCGGAAAGTATTGTAGCTACGAGTAGCTGTACAGGAGTTGTATAAGTTAAGGAGCAAGTAGCATCTGGATACAACCGCTTCAGGCGAGTCAGTATTTCTACAGCACGTTGCTTTTTCGACAGGGATTTACGATTTGTACTCACTGGAATAACTTTTGTACCCATTCCAATTGGGTAGTTAATTGGGTAGTTTCTTTCACAATCAGAAAAATTCCCAATCCTAACAGTAGCATTAAACCTGTTTGCATCACCCCTTCTTGAATGCGATTCGGTAAGGGTTTACCCCGCAAACCTTCAATAAGTAAAAATGCTAATTGTCCACCGTCTAAAGCCGGCAGGGGCAAAATATTGATAATTGCCAAATTAATGCTAATTAAAGCCCCAAAGAAAAACAAACTACCTGTATCATTTTGGGCAATGTTAGCTCCAATTTCCACAATTTTGATTGGCCCTGCCACTTGTCCGGCTGTTTCACCAAAGTTGGTAATTAATTGTCCAAAGCCTTTAAATGTCATGGTGATAATGCGCTGAAATTCACCAGCCCCGACACTTAAAGCCTGAATAGGATTACTGATGGGACGACGTTCAACTTTGCCATTAGGTGCAAGTCCCACCCCGATACTACCACCACTAGATTTAGCTTCAGGGATGACATTCACAGAGAGTTTTTCGTCACCACGGGCAATTTCTAGTTCAATTGACTGATTGGGACTGCTTTTAATAATCTGTCTTAAACTCTCGATAGCTTGGAGTGAGTTGCCAAATTGTTGTTCATTAGCAGCAAGAATCACATCTCCTGCTTTTAGTCCCGCTTTGGTAGCTACATCACTAACTTCAGGTGCTAATTGTTGAATTAACACCCCTGGTTGACTAGCTTGACCAATACCAATAAAGCTAACTTGGCCTACCAGTAACATATAGGCAAAAATTAAATTGGCGATGACACCAGCACTAATTACAATCGCCCGATCTAAAATTGGCCGGTTACGCAGCAAATTTGGGTCATTGGGGGGAATATCGCTATCAGGGTCATCATCAGGAAATCCCACAAAGCCACCCAAGGGAAAAGCGCGGATAGCATATTCGGTTTCTGGGCCTTGATACTTCCACAGCACAGGGCCAAACCCCAAAGAAAAGCGGTTGACATGGATACCTTGAGAACGGGCTGCAATAAAATGCCCAAACTCGTGTACCAAAATTAATACAGCCAAGACTGCGATCGCTGCTAAAACTGACATAGAGCAAATTAGTCAAAATATTTGGATATATATTTTTATTGTAGTATTTGGTGAACGGACGCACAGACTCAACTCAGCCAACAAGATGCAGTAATACTTACAACTATTCTTTGGCTACACACTAACGCACCACTCGAATTTCAACTCCAAGATTCAGGTTACTCCACAAACGATCAGTAGTGATCACAGGCTGGTTAAGAATAATACCTAACGCCAGACAAGCACGGTCTCCAAATGAAAGTCCGATAGATTTAGTCGCTGGACGCATCATACCAGCCGTCAGAGCTTGTTCTTCATTAAAAATAACCACCTCAAGATTTAGATGCAATAGAATTTGCCTAATCTCTTCTTCAGGTATTAAGTCTAGTTATTAGTTGTCTAGTCAAATATATTCAAGTTTTAACAAATTCATCTAATACTCAATGAACTTGCTATAATTAAGTTTATGAGCCTAGCAATACAAGCGACCTCTCCTGTTGGATGTTCAAAGCCTCTGTGACTAGATAACCTCATATTTTAAAGTAGTCTAGAACATTGAAAATCAATAACTAGATAGAGTGGCTCGTAGTTAGTCCAGTAAGGCTTCGCCTTGAGCATCAGCCGAACGGTGCAAACCTTACAAAGCTAGAAATATTCGACTATATTTTTAGTAACTATTCCTGCATCTGCTAGCTTTGCTATAACTTCCGATAGGTTGACACTACTAATTGCTGCATTGTCAATCAACTGCAAAATTTCTTCGCTACCAGTTTCTTGATTAAGCAACGCTAAAACAGCAGAAGCATCTACAACAACTTTACTCACTCAAGCTCTCCAATCTTCGCTCCTCCATCAACTCTTGAGAAAGAGTTCTACTAGCAGGAATATATTTTCTCAAAATAGCTTGAGCTTCTTGAACAGAAGTTTGAATACTACTAATGGGTTGATCTTCTAGTACGAGGACAGCATTATATTCACCCACAGGTAAGTCTATAGGAGAATTAACTAGCAATTTGCCATCCTGGGTAATAGTGACGATTATTTCTAAAGTCTTCATTATCTATCAATCTCCTTAAAGACACTCTTGACACACCTTTAGCTTTCATCAATAACCTTTTGTGCAGAGGTATTGTAGTAAATTTTCATTCTTCGCTCACCCTTCAAGATTTTATTCATTTGAATTCCACATTGAATTGTATAAATATTGTGCCAAATCACTTGTTCTAGCTTGAATTTCTTCTTTTCCCCATGTTTCGGGGTAACTGGTTGTAAATTCTTGTGTTAATATAAATTTTGATTTTTTGTATATATCTATTTTGTCAACCAAGTTTTTACTATCAGCTTCTTCATTCAGTTTTGCCGCAAGTGGCAATAAATTACCGATCATACCTATATAATCTTCTTTACCTGATGACTGAGGTAGTATGTGTTCCAAGGTAATACTATCAGTAGTGAACTCATTAGTCGTTTGTTTTATAAATTCAATATGACTAAAAATATGTTGGATAAGTTTTTTATCTGTGGTATAGCTTTTGAGGTATTTCAATTTAGAAAAATCATCTTTAAATGTATCTATGTCCGGTAGTCGCGTCAACAATTGTTGTTTCAACTCCTCTATAACTTTCCTAGCTGAGTTTTTATCTTTTGCATCAAACAGTTGTCTAGTAGCTTTAGAATAACTTTGTTCAATTCCTGAAGGTCTCATAGAACATATTGCGTTGAAACAAAAGTGAAATTTTTCAATAAAAAACAGTATATTTTTTACATCAGACAGTTTTAAATATCTCTTATCTCTTACTTTAAATAAATTTAATAAAAAAGGCTTTTGTTGACTAACATTAAAAGTCTTCAATGCCAACAGTGATCTATATAATTCTTTTTCTTCCTGTTGTGGAAAGTCTTCTACAACAGGAGAAGATATTTTGACATACAGTTCAGCATCACTCATCAACTCATCTAAAAAGTTCTCAGGGTCTATTCCACCACTATTCCATTGTTTCTTGAAATGTTGGTAAACATTGTCTGCACTTGTATAGTTATATCGAGCTATCCACCAATGCCTTATAAATGTTTCTAGTGTACCTACACCATATCTTGAATGTATTGTGTTTCGTATTTTTTTCCATTTAGTTTTTGCATAATCATCAGGATGCTTAGTAGGAAAACTTTTAAATATCTTATTTTTGATTAAGTCAACAAAACTTAAATCCATTCCTCGTGCATTCAAAGTCTCAAAGATTGTGTAAGCTTGATCTTCTTCACCAACAGTTATAAAGATTACTTTTAGATACTTTACAACCTGATCTCTAATTGCTTTTAGAAGGCTTTCATATAAATCATTTTCTAATGTAACTAATGTAGTCTGCCCAAATTTGTTTTTGAGTGATTCTCTGGAAGTATAGGTATATAATTCGTTATATGAATTTAGCAATGTTTTTTCTTCGTCAGAAGATGCAGATTCTGACTTTTTATCAATATGCTGAATTGTTGTTTGAAAAAAAGGTTTTGGTGTTTCATTTTCTAATTTAAAGTAGTAATTTCCTTCATCATCTTTTCCAGCAATATAGTTCTCGTATATAGATTCAGCCAAGTTTCTTTTTTCAAGCTCTATGAATCTTTCACAAAGGGCAGAAAGTAGTATGGTTATCGTTGTAAGACGTTGTTGTCCATCAACAATTTGCATTGATAGAGACTTGTCATCTCCAACAAGAACAAGTGAACCAATAAAATACTCTTCATGCTTAAATTCTTTCTCATTAGTGAGAGTAATATTTGACATAATATCGTCCCATAACTCAGAAACCTTCTCTTTTGTCCATGAGTATTCTCTTTGAAATCTAGGAACAACATACTTCTTTTTTACAGAAAAAAGATCAGAAATTGTTCTAGTATAAGCGTGTAGTTCCATATTTTTTTAAATAAAACTCCATAAGATGTTTTAATATTATTAGCGAGGCACTTGTATAATTTTTTTATATTAAAAAATCTTGTACTGAATTGGTACACCTAAGATAGTGTAATAGCTGTTTGACAAAATCGAGATAAATTCTTATTTTGTGCTGTTCTCCTCATCCAATATTTTAGCCTTGCCACGCCACTACTGGCGTGGCAAGGCTAAAGTAGTGAATTAAATGTAGGTTGGGTTGACGTTAGGAAACCCAACATTGATTGTGGCGTTGGGTTTCGCAAAGCCTCAACCCAACCTACGCCTAATCCATCATTTTAGGCTTGTCATTCCAGTAGGGTGCGTTAATGAAATTAAACGCACCTTTTTATACTGTCGAGTTTTTAAGATGCTTAAAATACGAGCTAAATAAGGGGCATTTTCAAATTATTACAAAACCTCCTTCCCTAAAAATGGGCGCAACACTTCCGGTATTAAAACAGTGCCATCCTGTTGCTGATAATTCTCCAAAATTGCCGCCATTGTGCGCCCTACAGCCAAACCAGAACCGTTGAGGGTATGGACAAACTGAGTTCCCTTCTTCCCGGCTTCCTTAAACCGAATATCAGCCCGTCGCGCTTGGAAATCCACAAAATTGGAACAACTGGAAATCTCCCGATACTTCCCAGAAGAAGGTAGCCAAACCTCTAAATCATAGGTTTTAGTGGAAGAGAAACCCAAATCCCCACTACATAAATTAATCACGCGGTAAGGTAACTTGAGAGCCTGTAAAATCGCTTCCGCATTTCCTACTAATTTTTCCAATTCATCAAAAGAAGTGCTGGGATGCACAAATTTCACCAACTCCACTTTATTGAATTGATGCAAGCGAATTAACCCCCGCATATCGCGCCCATAGCTACCCGCCTCTCTACGAAAACAAGGAGTATAAGCACAATGGTAGATAGGCAAACTTTCCGCCGCCAGAATCTCTCCCCGATACAGGTTTGTTACAGGAACTTCTGCTGTGGGAATTAACCACAAATCATCATCAGCACATTTAAAGCTTTCTTCTGCAAACTTGGGTAACTGACCTGTCGCTGTCAAAGAATCAGAATTGACTAAAAGTGGCGGACTAACTTCTACATAACCTGCTTGGGTTTGCATCGCCAACATGAAGTTAATCAAAGCCCTTTCTAAAGCTGCACCAGCCCCGATTAAGTTGACAAAACGACTTTGGGCAACTTTCACCGCTCGCTCTACATTCAAAATACCCAACTTTTCGCCAATTTCCCAATGTGGCAGAATATTTGGGTTTTGAGGTATGTACTCATCACCCCAACGGCGGACTTCTACGTTATCGTCTTCAGTTTTACCCAAGGGTGTAGAATCACTGGGGATGTTGGGAATAGCGAGGATAAGTTGCTCAATTTCCGCCTTGAGTTCTTTTTCTCTGGGTTCTAGTTCACTCAATTGAGCTTTAATGGCGTTACCCTCATCCCGCAAGCCTTGAATTTCTGGGTCTTGGGGACTAACACCAGATTTAATCTTCTGCCCAACGAGTTTACCAATTTCATTACTACGCGCTTGCAATTGGCTACGAGTAACTTCTATGTCTCGCTGCTGCCGATCTAATTGTAATATCGTTTCTATGTCGTATTTACCACTACGACTGTTCAAGCGTTCTTGAATTAATTGCGGATTTTCCCGTATTTGCTTAATATCCAGCACAGATTTTTCTCAGTCTTTTGCCTACTTCCTGCCAACACATCAGCATATACTGATTTTCGCTTGCTATGACAGGAAAAGCAAATACAAAAATTATATTAAAGGTGGGAATGGGGAATAGGTAGGTTGTGGATTTTGACTTTTAAATTTTGAATGACTTATACCAAATTTGGATAGGTAGCATTTTTTCGAGATTCTGGAACAGTCTAAGAATCTAGGCTTTTAATCCAAAATCCGTCTTGAAAAGTTTCCTACGGAGGGAAACCCCCCTACAGAACTTTCCGCAAAATCCAAAATCCAAAATTGGTATTATGAGCGGTTGATGCGGTTAAGTAACCATAGTGAACCTACTAACCCAGCAAAATGAGCTGATACTGTATTGATATTTGCCTGTACAACGAGCATATCTAAGCCACTAATGATTCTAGTAGGGTCAAAAAATTGCGTCGTGATGGCTTGGGGAGATATTGACCTAGCTACGAGTGTACCAACGATCGCCTGCGCTCCCAAAAGTGTTACTAGTGTCCCGGCTAAATTTACCCATAGTCCTAAGCGTAAAACTTGCACGCTCTCCACTTTCCGGGGACGATTACTAGGGTTAGATGACAGCAATTGATTGCCTATTCTGGTATAACGATAAGCCAAATATATACCGCCACCTAAGATTAATATTCCACAAACTGCTAAAAAAACACCGAAACTAGTGCCAGGATTATTACTGGGACTACCTGACCTTTGACTGAAAACAGCAAATAACAAGACAATAATCCCAGAAACTACACCTAGTACTAATTGAATCCAAAAGCTAATCCAACCTGTAAGGCGAAAAGTCTGGGCAATTGTGCGGAGATTAGAGGAAGAAGAGGGAGTATCGGAGTTTTGTGACATACTGAATCACCTACCTGCTAGACATTTACGGATTTTATTGGTGACTTACACACAGGTAACGGTAGTTCAAAGCCTAGGCTCAAGAATGTTAGCAATCAACGCTTTTGCACTTACACCCTCATACCTCTACCATTTTGGTGTCAGCCTTGCTAATACCACACTTACCAGATGAGATGCAACAATCTCAAGGTTAGACATCTGAGTGTGGCATATTTTTGAGGGAAGATCAGAAAATAAATTATCCCTGGGTCTGGGGTGTGGGGAAAAGAACCGTCCCGACTTGTCTGTGCTTTTAAGTATGGGGTTCACTACACCCCACACCCCCCCTACACCCTGTTCATGCACCCTAGATTTTGGAGATTTTTTGATCTGGAAGTCCCTAACCTGTCTAGAGGTTTTCGGCTGGTGACTATATCATTATTAGTTGTCTAACTTTTTGATGATTTGCAATAGGATATTAATTTTTTAACAAAGTATTGGTTAACTTTTACAGATTTACAGACAAAACGACATTTTAACTGTAAAATTTTTTCGATAGCATCTTACGTTTAAGCAGTTCTAACTAGATCGGCATTACTTAAAAGCAAGGTAGTGGTAAAACCCACTGTCTTGATTGCTCCTCACAACACTAATGAAAGCTAGGTGGGAGCGTTCTATTGTGACGCTCCTAAAACTTTTGTCATTTCCCGTGATTTTTGATCGTGGGTTCTCAATTTAATGTTTTCACTTAGGAACTTCTGCCTAGGTAGCTCTATATACTTACTCATACTAGAGTAGCAGCATATACTGGCTACAAAGATGTAGATTCCACCCTAAGGCATACTTTTAGCCATTTACAAATTATGAAAATTGAGGATATATATCAATTCTTTGAGAATCCTCCGCCAACTTATCTCTGCCAAGAACTAGCAATTTGTTACATTCTGGATGTGTTGTTACAAGGGGAATCCTACGGTACTGAGTTGATTCAAAAATTAGAAGAGGAATACCCGACTTATCGCCTTTCTGACACTGTTCTTTACAGTGCCATCAAATTTCTAGAAGACCATAATGCTATTGATGGGTATTGGAAAAAGTTGGAAGGTCGAGGCCGCCCTAGAAGGATGTATCAAATTTCTCCAGAATGGGAAGGACAAGCTGAGGATTTGGCTCGGCTTTGGCGAAATTACATAACTCTGAGGATAGGTAACTAATAACCCAAGTCGTTAACTAAGTAAATGTATGGGGATATAGAAGTGTTAGTTTTGGCAACTTTTATGCCCCCATATGCTTGAATTTGATAACATAAGACTGATATTTGATGGGGAAAAACATCCCCCACCATACACCTTTAAGACTGATAACTGATAATGGATACTGCTATATTGCCATCTACGTTGCTGCTAACCTTGTTATTATCAGTTGGGCTGCTCTTCTTTATTCGTGCTGCGACTAAAGACCGGACACAAACAGCACAGCTGATTTCTGAGCAAGCTGAAGCCGTCTTCATGCCGCAATTACAAGATTATTTTCACTCCCGTTCTTACCGAGTAGTAGAAGTAGATAAAGCACAGAACTTAGTGGCTTTTGAAGGGTTTGTTAAACCGAGTCTTTTTTTAGCTGTTTTTTTAACTCTGCTAGCTGCTGCTGGTTTCTTCTGTTTATCTCTGGTTCTCTCTTTGCTTGTCCCCCAAGTAGGGCTGTTATTTTTCGGACTTTTACTACTGTCACCGTTAAGTGGTCTTTTCTATTGGCAAAAAGCCGGGAGAATGGAAAAAGTTTTTCTCAAGCTCGAACCAAGTTTAAACAAGCCAGAATCTTCTAGTAAAATCACTGTGACAGCTCATCGTGACGAATTAGCTGAGTTACAGAAAAAATTGCACCTCAAGCCTAGCAATTGATTTTCGATGACTCTGATGACCTAAATGAAGGCAATAACTTGAATGTTGATAATTAATCGACAAGTGTTATTGCTGTTAATGCTAAATTACCCATCCCACATCAGGCTGTGTAAGTATCTTCTAACCGGATACACAATAGGGAATTAGGTATTAGAACTACTAGCACGCTACTGATTTTCTCTACAATATAATCCTGTAGGGAAAATCAGTATGTGTTGGCAGAGCTTTGTGGACAATCCAGAGGATAAAAGCACATCTTAACTCTCGCTTGGGGATGCTTTTTGCTCTATCCTGATTCCCTTGTGTATGCTAAGACCTAAAACAATTATCTAAAAACCAAAATTTTTGGTTTCTAGTTGATTGTCTATTGAATTGGTCTGGTTTTACTGGCAAATCAGTTACAAACTTAAAAAAATTGGAAACTTTGCATAAATTGATCTGTTTTGCCAGTTAAATGGTTGTCAGAAGTTGCACGCAACACGGTAAGATAACCATTTGTGACTCAGCGACTAGCCACAGCGACTTGTTCCAAACCTGCGGGAGATTCTAGTGTCCGCAGGCTAGGAAACAAGAAATGGTTTTCTTCTACATATTGTGCGCCAAACAGCCCTTTTTCTGCCCAGAAATAACGGTCTGTTGTGTGTTCGTTTCGCTTTACGAGTAGCAAAGCCGGTGGCAAGATACCTTCAGCTTGAATGAATTTTCTGGCTGCTGTCACAGGTTTCTCTTCGCCGCTTTCGATGCTATATTGAGGCACATGTTCTAAAATACGTCGTCCTTCTTGACGACGACGGCTTTTTCTTTTGCGTCTCCTTGCCAACCTATTTTCCTCCTCTTTCAAGCTATAGATTGTAGTGATAGCTACAAAATCCGTCGTAATTATATAAGTTCTAGTTCAAAAGATCAATAGTTTTTTAATTTTTGATACAGCGAAAATACTCTGATTGACAGTAAATTAATCCAGAGCGAAGAAATAAATAATCTCTTGGTGGAAACCATTACTGAAAATATTTAGTTAAGCTTGATGAAAAGATGGAGAAAAACAGAGTAATTTCTCTAATCTTATTTGAAATTCCGTGATCCTGAGCAAGAGCTGAAAAATGTTAATGTCTGCCAGTTCAGATTTTGTGGCTCTATGTCGAGAGCAAATAGCACTATTAACCCAAGGGCTGGGAGCATCTTTAAGCGTGGTTTATTTAACCCAAGAATTAGTGGAGTCGCCTACAGGTGAGACAAAACTAATTCCTGTAGTAGTTTACCCAGAAACAGCAATAATATTGCCAGGGGAGGAAATTATTGAGGCTACTGCACGCAAACAACTACAAACAGGAGATGTGTTAGCACTACCCCAGCAACCAGGAAGATTATTGACACCTGCACCAACTACGGAAACAGATCAAGGGGAAGCATCACCATTAGCAGAAGACTTGTTGTTGAGTGGGCATCAATTTGTCTTTCCCTTGATTCATGAGGGTGTGATGATGGGATTATTGGTGACGGGTAGAGACGATCGCGCCTGGAGTGAACAGGAACAAAATCAAATAGAAACCATTGGGCAAACATTAGCGATCGCTTGTATTTTGGATCAGCGTCGTGCTTGGTTACAACACCAACTGCATCAACAGCAAATTTTGCAAGAGCAACAGCGAGATTTGTTAGATAACTTATTACACCAGTTCCGTAACCCGCTAACAGCCTTACGCACCTTTGGCAAACTGTTATTAAAGCGATTGCGGCCAGGAGATCCAAATCGGGATGTAGGCGAAAATATAGTGAGAGAAAGCGATCGCCTCCAGGAATTACTGCAAAAATTTGATGAGGTGATCGACTGGACAAATGTTGATTCTGAACTGCTTTCACTCCCAGAAAATCAGGCATTTGTAGAAGCTACTGTACAAAAAGAACCTCAACCTGTATTATTATTACCAGGCACAGGAGAAAAAGTAACTGATTGTTCCTTGGTGGAATTATTAACACCATTGTTAGTTTCTGCTCAAGCGATCGCTCAAGAAAGAAATCTAGAATTAATATTAGAAGTGATTGAAGATTTACCATTAGTAAAAGCTAATGTCAAATCTTTGCAAGAAGTATTGAGTAATATCATTGATAATGCACTGAAATATACTCCTTCAGGGGGTAAGATTTATATTCAATTAGGACAAGAAAAAGCTAATTTTCAAGGCATAGCAATTAGTGATACTGGCCCTGGTATTCCACCAGAAGATTTAGCCCATTTAGGGGAAAGACATTATCGAGGAGTGCAAGCCCAAACAGATATTCCCGGCACAGGTTTAGGAATAGCGATCGCTAAACAATTAATCGAGCAAATGCAAGGACAAATAGAAGTTTTTAGTCCCGCTATCAATACAGCCAATGCACTAGGAACAACTGTGATGATTTGGTTGCCTATTAGTCAATAGTTAACGCCGTGTGCAACTTTCTCTCAAACCTAACCCCCAACCCCAACCCCTTGAAAGACTATCCATTATAAACATCTTTCTTAACATTTCGAGAGTATTAACTCACGTCTCTAGAACCCTGATTAGTTCGTTTTTCATTCTCAATAAAAACACTGTTTTAGCGAGAAGAATAAATGATGATTTGTCAAGTAGGCTTAAAGTTTCAGTCCTTAAGATGCTTATAGAGCAAGGGTTTTAAGATTTTAAAAAAAGATGTGGGTAACGCATAGATTAAAAAGGGGGATTTAGGGGGATCTACAAGTCTTAAATACAACACCAAAAAGTTTTCAGACATCCTCTAAAGTTCTCACTACAAACCTTTAATAAAACAAGAAGTGCGATCGCTCCTCATCTACCAATAAGCACTGACTTTCTTTATAATTTCTTTATCAAAAACCCTGATTTGTACCGAAATATTCTAATATCTTTCCGAAAATCGGTAACTTAAACTTGTAGCAACCCCTATAATAATACTTAAATTTAAATTGAAGCTTTAATTCTTACTCCCCTTCCCTTGTAGGGAAGGGGTTGGGGGTTAGGTCTCAAATACAGTTAAAAATAGCCAAAAAACATACTTTTATTCCTAATTGCTTAAATATATGCAACTAAGATCACTGAATCACAGAATAACAAGCACAGCAACATCCGCCATCATCTCAGCTGTAGCCGTGGGAATCACCATCACCACCAACAGCCAGCCAAGTGAAGCAAGAGGAAACAGATTTTTCTGCACACGGGAAGGTGGTGTACCTGTCACCAAAGTACGCACCTCACGGGGAAATCAAACGCTGATTCGTTGGGTTGTTAAGGACTTTAAAAAGTTCTCTCCAGCACAACGTTGTCGGATAGTCTCTGCCAGATTTCAACGCTACTACGATAACGGCGCACTTTTCATTACCAGCCGCGATAACTTTAACGGCTATCCAGTATTGTGTATTTCTAACCGCCGAGGCGCGCCTTGTACAACAGATAATATATTAGTCACCCTAAAACCTGGAACTGACACTGGTAGAGTTTTACAGCAAATGCTGAGTTTACGACGAGATGCAGGCGAATCAGTAGTTAATTTAAGTGGATGTCAAGCTTTTACTTATGACGAAGGTGATGTGTATGTTGATGTCAAGGAACTTTTAGACGGTAAAGAGTGTAGTTCATCGACTCCTTAATATTGCATGAACTGGCGGCTCAAACACAAAATTATTTATCTGGTGTGCTTGGTGATTTGTCTTGGTGGTGTTTCCTTTGCACTCTCAAAACAGCAGGGCATTTCTAGCGAGTCTACCAGAGTAGAGCGATCTAATCGCCTTTCTGTCGAGCAATTGCAAAAATTAGTTCAGGCTATCACCGTCAAAATTACCGCGTCAGAGTTCCTAGGTTCAGGAACTCTATTGCAACGCCAAGGTGAAACTTATACAGTTATTACTAATGCTCATGTTTTGAGAACCGCTAAACCACCCTATCAAATTCAGACACCAGATGGGCGTGTATATCAAGCTACTGTATTGCAGATTGCCAATTTGCAGCAGGATGATTTAGCCGTGTTGCAATTTCGTAGTCCCGATATAGTTTATCCAGTCGCTAACCTCCCTGATAAGTCTCCTTTGCAAGTCGGGGATGAGGTGTTTGTGGGTGGATTTATCGCCAATTTAGCAACTCAAAAGCAGTCTACCCTAACCAAAACTCAATTTGTCTTTACCTCTGGGAAAGTCACCCTATTGTTAGACAAAGCATTAGAGCAAGGCTACCAGATTGGTTACACCAATGATGTGCGTAAAGGGATGAGTGGCGCGCCATTGCTGAATATACATGGTGAAGTGGTGGGGATTAATAGCTTACATAAAGATCCCCTTTGGGAGACACCGGCAGTTTATCAAGATGGTTCGCAACCAGAACCGCACTTGCAAGAACTAATTACCCGTTCTAGTATGGCTGTACCGGTTACAAAAACTGAGTTTTCACAGTATCTAGAAAACCCCTCTCCAAACCTCTCCCCTACCAATGTAGAGACGTTTCATGAAACGTCTCTACATACTCCCCCTTCCCTACCAGGGAAGGGGGCTGGGGGGTTAGGTTTGGCGTTGACTTTTCCACATGACGTGAAAAGTCAGATTAAAAAAGAATTATTGCAAAATCATTAGGAGAATCAATTATGAGGGTGGCTGGTGTACTATCGGCATTATTATTGGGTACAGCAATAGTCATAGTGCAGCCAGTCGCTACAGCTTTGACACCCTCAGAAATAGCTAATATTGCTAAACAAATTACAGTCCGCATTGATGGCGCAAATACTGGCTCAGGGGTGATTATTGAGCGTCAAGGGAATGTTTATACTGTGGTGACAAACTGGCACGTAGTGCAACTCAAAGGTAACTACACAGTACAGACACCAGATGGTCAAAGATATACATTCAATAACAGCCAAGTAAAACGATTTCCTGGCGTTGATTTAGCTATATTTCAGTTCACTAGTAATCAAAATTACAGTGTCGCCGAAAAGGGTAATTCTGACCAAGTAACATTAGGTACAAATATTTCTGTAGCGGGGTATCCACAAGGAACATCAGACATTGATTTTCGTAGGGGTGCAATTTCCCGTCTGGTGTCAAAGCCCAAGGATGGTTATGCTTTTGTGTATGACATCGGTGGTTTTCCTGGGATGAGTGGGGGAGCGATACTCGATGAGCAGGGTAAGTTAGTCGGGATTCACGGACGTGCTACAACTCGTCCAGATACGAATGCTACTACTGTATTGGGGATTCCGTTGAGGACTTATTTAAGTCTTGCACCATCTGTGCAATCGGTGGTTACTGCATCATCAGCAGCTAAGTTTACTCTAGCGAGAACTCTGATTGGACATTCTCAAAAAGTGATTAAAAGTGGCGATTCTTCATGGATAGAAGGAACAGTTGGTTCAGTCGCCATAAGTCTAGATGGCAGAACTTTAGCTAGTGGTAGTTTGGACAAGACTATCAAAATCTGGAATATCGCCACAGGAAATGTAATTCGTACCCTCAATGGTCATTCTGATCCGGTTATCTCAGTCGCCATAAGTCCAGATGGCAGAACTTTAGCTAGTGGTAGTCATGACAAGACTATCAAAATCTGGAATATCGCCACAGGGCAAGAAATTCGTACTTTTAATGGTCATTCTAACCTGGTTTGGTCAGTCGCCATAAGTCCAGATGGCAGAACTTTAGCTAGTGGTAGTTGGGACGGGACTATGAGAGTCTGGAATATCCCCACAGGGAATGTAATTCGTACTCTCAAACGTCATTCTGAATTGGTTTCGTCTTGGGTTTCGTCAGTCGCCATAAGTCCAGATGGCAGAACTTTAGCTAGTGGTAGTGATGACAAGACTATCAGAGTCTGGAATATCGCCACAGGGCAGGAAATTCGTACTCTCAATGGTCATTCTAAGTGGGTTTGGTCAGTCGCCATAAGTCCAGATGGCAGAACTTTAGCTAGTGGTAGTTCTGACAAGACTATCAAAATCTGGAATATCGCCACAGGGCAAGAAATTCGTACCCTCAATGGTCATTCTGAGGTGGTTTGGTCAGTCGCCATAAGTCCAGATGGCAGAACTTTAGCTAGTGGTAGTTCTGACAAGACTATCAAAATCTGGAATATCGCCACAGGGCAAGAAATTCGTACCCTCAATGGTCATTCTAATGGGGTTTTCTCAGTCGCCTTTAGCCCAGATGGCAGAACTTTAGCTAGTGGTAGTGGTGACGCGACTATCAAAATTTGGCGGTTGTCTGATTAGCTATTCAATTTGAGATTTTAAATTTTATCCCAATTAAAGCAACCTTGTATTTTTAGATTTTCTAGTAATTTAATCAAAGCATACAATCAATTACATTTACTCTCGTATGGCTGTACCAATGAAACAAAAACTATTACAAAATCATCAGGAGAATCAATCATGAGGGTGGCTGGTGTACTATCTGGATTATTATTCGGTACAGCAATAGTATGTGTAGTGGCGTGGCAAGCCTTAAATGTTGCATTAAAAAAATCGATTTTATCCGCGTTTATCGGCGTTTAATTTTTTCCAATTTAATGCACTATTTTAGCCTTGCCACGCCACTACATAAAAATATGCCAGTTGCGTAAGTTCTATTGTATTTTATGATTTTCCAGTAATCTCATTAGGCATAGAATCAATTACATTTTGATAAACTTCCATAGCCAATTTATAAGCTTTTTTTAATTCTCCAGGTGTAGGAAGAAAATCTTCCATTGCTTCCATCGGATACCGATATGTTTGGTTGTATTGACTTAGATATCCTGCCTCTTTTAAAAGATTCGCAAATTCTGGCTTAAATTGAGAAGCTAATTTAACTAAAGTATTAATATTATGAGTATCTCCTGGCTCTGTATCATGGAAAACAAGAAATCCCTTGAGAGCTTTTTCTGCTCCTTGCTGACAATGATAGATAGCTATATCCGGTAATTCTTGAGCTAATTTCTGAGCCGCATTCAAGTCACGTTGGGCTTTTTTCAGCCAAAACTGGATCAGAATGCGTTTTGCCTTGTCCATAAAGTAACTTACCTGCTGTTAAAATTTTTCTAGTCAGAGATGCGGGGACATTTTTAAATGTTTCTACATCGTTTCTAGTTTTAATGAGAATATCGACATCAATCATTAAATCATCAAGAGCATTAATCGCTTGCACTCCCCACTCAATCCGGTCAAAGTTCGGTATATCATTTGATACAATAATACATAAATCTAAATCACTATATTGGTGAGGCATTCCCCAAGCATAAGAACCAAATAGGATAATTTCTTCAGGGTTTAGTAGCTCTACCAATCGTCGGATAATTTCTGCAATTATTGAGTTGTTGATTGGAGTCATCATAAAAAAGCCTCTCCTGTACACTCAGATAAAAAGGTACAAGCTAATATTATTATACTTACAAACCTTAACGATTTCAAGAATTTCAATTAAAGCTAGTGATTTACGATACTGAAAATGAGGAGATCGTAAGATGGATAAGTTAGAAAAATATAGGGAATACCAGAAACGTTGAATGTTGATACAAAACTTTACATAGTTGATTATACTAAGTCTACAAAGCGTGAAATTGTCAACATGACATCATCTCCTCAAACCAATGAACATAGCTAATTTTCTGACACATACAAGACTGAATATAGCGAATTTTATCTAATAGTGTGTTTCCCCATTGTTCAGGAATACATGAAAGCTGTAAAATGAGATAAGCGATCAAACTCACATAGATTTGTATCGTGATGCCATTGACGTTTTTGGTAATTAATTTGTCGAGTTTTAAGTGCATTTTTAAAAACTTCCATAACAATTCCACTCCCCAACGCAATCGATAAATATCTCTGATTTCATCATCACTGACTGCGGCTTCTCCTGAGCCAGGTAAATTAGTGACTAAACGAAACTCAGTTTTCGTTTCTAAATCACAAAAGCTAACGACCCTATAGGCTTGAGCATCATCAGATGCACCAACTTTAACTAAGCCGGTTGATTCTTCAAATTCTAGCTTCCAATTATTCTTTATTCGCAGAACAAAATATTTTTTCTCCTGAACTAATTCTTTGATAAATTTCAATCCAGCAAAACCTCTATCCATTACGCCTACAGCATCTGTTGGCAAATTCGATATCATTCTTGAACCGAATTTATAATCATGTTTATGCCCAAAGTTTATCAGGTTATCTGATGGCGTTCCTGTCGCTAAGTTCAGCGAACTAAAAAGTTTTACTTGGTGATGACCTAGCACCCATAGCAACTTACTTGTCAACGTAATAATTGTCGAATCAATTGGACAAATAGCATATCGTGCAATTTTTTGTGCGTTTTACTTTGTACTAACTCATTCAATTTTTTATAGATTTCTTGGAATGGTTTTTGACTTCGATGCAAGTTAGCTTTGGAAAAAGTAGAAATATCTACTTCAAAACCTGTATTATTCAGTCTCTTAAATAAATCTCGCATACTTGTGAGGCTATTATCCAATACATAAGATAGCCAACACTCAAAGAACAGACGGCTGTTCAATACTGGATAATCTTTTTTTGGCAGATCACTCAGGATATCTTTGACAATCCTGGGAAATGATTTTATAATCATTATCAAACTAAAATATTTTAACTATTCGCCCAAATATTACCAAATTTTGGGCTATTTTTATCAGCTTTTTCTTAACGTTCAACACTTCTGATTCAACAACTTTTGACAAAATATGGTAGTTATAAACTTTCTTATGGTGATGTAGAAGTAGAACAAATATTTGATACTGTGCGTGACCATTATCAAATTGTTTATGTAGGTTGGGAAAATAAACGTCGTGTTTATGGTTGTTCAATACACATTGATATCAAAAATGAAAAAATTTGGATTCAATGGAATGGAACTGAGATAAATATTACGGAAGAATTAGTGGCGATGGGTGTTCCCAAACAAGATATTGTCATAGGATTTCATTCACCTTATAAAAGACAATTTACGGATTTTGCTGTGGGTTAAGAAGTAAAGAAGTAATAAGTAATAAGTAAAATAAAGTTAAGTTTTTTTGTCATTTTCTGTTATTTTAAATGACTGAATCATCTTTTCCGCAGAGAAGTAGAAGTAGGTTGGGTTGACGTAAGGAAACCCAACACCAATATTTATGTTGAGTTTTCGAGATTTATGTTGGGTTGTGCTGCGCTTAACCCAACCTACCTGCTACCTGCTTGCGTTCACCCAATAATAATTCATTCTGCTTTAATTTCAAATGAATTAATCATTTCCTCTACAACATCTAAATACTTGTTATATTCTTTCTCTTCTGCTGTATAAGTGATAAAGTAAGCCTTACCATTTCTGAGTGTACCGATTTCCATTGCTTGCAGCTTACATTCCCCATCTTGGCGAGTATAATTTAATTTATAAGCCGGAAATTTTGATAGTGTTGTTGATAGTTGAGAAGCATCTGTAACTTGTTGATTAGGATTATTTCTTTGAATTTGTTTTAACGCATCGTTTTTAAATTCTTCCAGAGATAACAATTTTCCAGGTAGTTCATGACTATTGATCACAACTTCTAAAATACATTTATTTTGCTGAGTCTGATTTTTCGGGACAAATCTAATCACCTCATCCTCAAAATCTCCACCAGGAGGTTTAATTGGTTGCCAGTCGTCTGAAGGATATTTAATTTTAATACCAGAATTTATACTATCATAAGTTGTAAATATAGGTTTTGGTTTATTAAATTGAGAGAAAATCCAGAAAATTACAGGTGTAATTAATACTAATAAACTCACAGCAAACCATAATTTTTTCGGTGAAAATTTACGAGATAAAACTTTTATAGCCTGCAATACTTCATTAGCTGATTGATAACGCTGACGGTAGTCATAGCGCACCATTTTATCAATTATATTTGCTAGTTTAGAACTAACTTGAGCATGATTGCGCCAGACAATTTCCCCAGTTTGTGAATCTATCGCAAAACCTCTAGGGTAGGGATTTATTCCTGTTAAAGCTTCGATGGCGATAATTCCTACTGCATAAATATCACTCTGGAAAGTAGGTTTACCATTGGTTTGTTCACTGGGTATATAACCAAGAGTACCAACAGCAACAGTTATACTTGTTTTTCCTTGAGCATTAACAAACTGAGTGGTAACTTCTTTAACTGCACCAAAATCAATTAAAACAATTTTGCCATCAGATTTTCTGCGGCGAATATTTGAGGGTTTGAGATCCCGATGAATTAAATTCTGTTGATGAACAAAAGTTAAGACTTCTAAAATATCTTGTAAAAGTTGAATTACGATCGGTTCACTGAGTTTTTGACCTGAGATTAATTCTTGAGTTAAATCGTGACCTTCTATATATTCTTGTACTATATAAAATTGTTGTTTTTCTTCAAAGAATGCCAAAAGCCGGGGAATTTGGTCATGTTTTCCTAACTTTTCGAGTTTTTCGGCTTCGGTGTCAAACAATCTTTTGGCATTTGTCAAAGTATATGGGTCAGTAGACATCGGTTTAAATTGCTTGACGATACACTGAGGATTCCCTGGTCTTCCTGTGTCAATAGCTGTGTAGGTAATGCCAAATCCACCTTGACCAAGTTGTGCTGTAATTTGGTAGCGTCCACCGAGAATTTGACCTATCATCCCAGTCACCAATGTTTTCTAGAAATTTTATACCATATATGGGCATGGGGCATTAAGGCAGGCTGTTGACTGGTGAACGAAGTTAAATGAGTAATAAGTAATGAGTAATGAGTAATAAGTAATGAGTAATGAGTAATGAGTAATAAGTAATGAGTGATGAGTGATGAGTAATACTAAAAAACGCGAAAAATGGCTTTTCTTAGTGCAAGTTTTACTCAACTCGGAAAGGAAAGGATTGTGTATGAATTTTGCACCCCTGAAAAGCTACAAAGTCAACACCCTAGAATTAAGGTGTTTATGGCTTTTGGGAATTTATTAAGATGTTAAGTCAATGTCTTCTTGGTATTTTATGAGTAATTTGGGAATGTAATCATACCCGTCTATGCCGATGATGGCTATGATTTTGGGGCGGTGTTGTTGTAATAAGTTTTGGAAATTATCTACACCTATTTGTCCTTGTAAGATTATTAATAATCTTGCTGGTTGTCGCCATTCGTTTGAGGCTATTTGCTCTAGGAGATACATTCCTAGAGAACCAGTGTAAACGGCTTTTTCAAAATTTTGTAGTTGATAATAAGCTTCGGCTAGATTAGCTAAATTCCTGCCTTGGAGATATAAATCACCGGAAATTTGGGCTGTTTTAAAACCTTCTTCTAGATATTTAATGGCATTTTGTGGTTCTTGAATGACTAAATATGCTATGCCTAAACTACTTAGACATAGGGCTTTACTTTGAATATCGCCTAATTTTTCTGATAACTTTAATCCTTGTTCTAGATAGTTAATTGCCATTTCATAGGTTTCTGGTTCGGCTTGTTCCAGTTGTTGCGCTTGCATGACTTCGCTGTAACCTAAGTTCACTAGAGCGTTGGCTTCTCCTGTTCTGTCGCCTGCTTGTCTACTTAACATTAAGGCTCTTTGGCTATTATTAATAGCCTCAGAATAATTCTGCTCTTGTACGTAAGTCCGGCTGAGGTGATTGAGGTTGGCAATTTCACAGGGGCGATCGCCTGCGTTTCTGGCAATTTCTAATGCTTGCTCGTGAAACTGTATAGAACGCTGATATTGACCTAAACCACGCTGAGAATATCCTAATAGTGTTAAAATTCGCGCTTTTTCCTGGGTTCGCTCTACTTTGCGTAAGGGTTCATCTAAATAATCTAGAGCGTCGCGTAAATAACTACCAGAAAAGGAAGCGAAAATCCCACCATATAGGGGAAAATAGGAACGTTGAGCGAAGGTGCGTAAAATTTGGAGCATGATTTGTGATGCGCCATTACTGTACACTGTCTGACTTTGGAAACCGCTTGCCAACTGACTCCAAATGACGGCAAAGGTTAAAAAAGTAGAAATCGACAGTTTTGAACCGGCTTGAATGTTGTATGGTTGTTGGTCAAACCAACTTACTAAACCCCGTTGTAAATACTGCAAAATTAAGGCTATTTCTACCCAATCACTCAAGCTAATAGTGCTGTGTTGTTGAGCAAAAGGAATGGCAGATTGTTCTACCGCTAAGGTGCGTAATAATGTTTGCGGTAACTCACTATTAACTTTTTTCGCCCAAGTAGCCCAAGGGCCAGTTTCTCCCGGTACACCACCAAAACCCAAAGCTTGATTCTGCTCATACATCCAGCTAACTAAATGTTCTTGTAACCTTTGCCAAGCTCCTAATCCACGGGTAATTCCTTGGGATATCTGCCCTACATCTTCACTAAACTGGGCAAATTGTTGCAATGATTTGGATAGTTGCTGTAGTTGGGCTGTATTAAGTGGTTCTTTGAGGTTGGGATCAATGAGACGTAAAAATGTGGCTAGACGTTCATCTGTGGCGGCTGTAGTAATTTGTTGAGATGCAGAGGCGATCGCTTCCGTGGCTTTATTTTGTTCTCTATATCTTTGCCATTGGGTTTGAATTGTCTTAATTGCCCGTAAACTCCGGTTAGCCTTGGCTTTTTTCGCTTCATCTGGTTCGCTATCTACCTGAGTTTGGATAGTATTGAGGCGATCGCTCAAACCTAACTCAAAGATTTCTCCCGTACCTGCCAAGATATTTTTTTGCAGCATTTGATACACCATCTCCACAGAGCTAATTTTCCCTTGGAGGGTGAGTTGGACAATTTCATCAATCAGGGCGAGATAGCGATCACGCAATGGCAATGAGTCAGACACTTTAGTTAATAGAGAACTTCACGTCACTTCCCATTTTAGTGTGAGGCGAGGTACTGACACCAATTCCCGATAGAATATCCCCGCATTATTTTGGGATATAGCGACTCATCTTCAGAAAATCTCCGCGTGCCTCTGCGCTCAACTTTGCGTACCTCTGCGTTTAAAAATACCCAGTCCCCAATCCCTCACCTTACCAACTGTGCGGCAGAATTAAAGAACTGACGACATAATCCTTTAGTAATTAAAACTGTGGTGAGTAAATTGGCGAAAGCCACCATAAAAATAATCAAAATTTCATAGGATACAGCCTCTAGTGGTGTAATACCAGCTAATAACTGTCCGGTGGTGATTCCGGGGATTGCTACCATCCCTACCAAAATCATCTGGTTGATTGTCGGTAGTAAAGCGGCGCGGATGGCTTCTTTGCGGTATTGGTTGGTGGCTTGTTGGGGAGTAGCACCTAAACTTAAATGGGTTTCAATTTCGTTGGGAAAGGTATTCATACTATTAACTAGACGTTCCCCAGCGATCGCAGCTGCATTCATCCCATTTCCTAACATAATCCCCGCCAGGGGAATAATATAACGCGGTTCGTACCACTTATCTGGTTGAATGATTAAGAAGTTGGTGTAAACCAGTGTCATCAGGGTACTCACAAAAATTGCACCCCAAACCAACGGTAATACACCAGGAATCTTTTGACTGATGCGATTTCGTGCGACAATCGCCGTAATCGTCAGCATTACCACTAAAATCACCAAAACCGCCCAAGGATTGCCCAAAGCAAAGATGAAGTCTAAAATATATCCCAAAACAGCTAATTGTAGGATAGTTCTACCTGTAGCGATCGCTAAATTTAACTCTAGTCCCAATCTTTCCCAAGCAGATATCCCAACAGCGATCGCCATCAATCCTACAGCGATCGCTAAATCTACCAAATCTAACTTGATTAAATCTTGCATGGGTTTTTTCTTAGGGGTATAGGGGTATAGGGGTGTAGGGGTGT
Source organism: Aliinostoc maniaoense (assembly GCF_058172895.1). NCBI lineage: Bacteria > Bacillati > Cyanobacteriota > Cyanophyceae > Nostocales > Nodulariaceae > Aliinostoc > Aliinostoc maniaoense. Next base: position 3,708,172 of record NZ_CP187952.1, read on the forward strand.
AGGGGTGTAAGGGGTAAGGGTGTAGGGGTGTAGGGGTATAGGGGTGTAGGGGTGTAGGGGTGTAGGGAGAGAAAGATACAATCCCCAGTCCCCAGTCCCCAGTCCCCAGTCCCCAGTCCCCAGTCCCCAATCCCCAATCCCCAATACCCAATGCCCAATGCCCAATGCCCCATGCCCAAAATAGTCAGTTTACAAACAGGCACTCACAATTTACCACTGTTGCACGTTTTACCCATAGAATTATTCCGGTAATAACTCTTGATTAATACGTATCTCAGGCGACAGTCTTGACAAGCTTTTTAAGAAGAAATTCTATTAGCAAGAATTGACAGTCGAGATGTATTCTTTGTATCTTCAGACTAAAATGAAAACTTATGATCCAGAGCATAAATTCTGTACCTGCTTTTGATATCAAGCAACAATACACTGCCCTAGAAGCCGAAGTTAGTGCGGCTGTTGTCGAGGTTTTAGCTTCTGGCCGCTATATTGGCGGCCCTTCAGTGCAAGGTTTTGAACAGCAGTTTGCTAGCTATCATGGTGTAAGTGATTGTGTCGCCTGTAACTCTGGTACTGATGCGTTATATTTAGCACTACGCGCCTTAGAGATTGGCGCAGGTGATGAAGTCATTACCACACCTTTTACATTTGTCGCTACAGTAGAAGTCATCATTGCTGTTGGTGCAAAGCCAGTTTTTGTAGATATAGATGCGACAACATTTAATCTAAATTTACAGGAAGTTGCAGCAGCGATTACACCCCAAACTAAAGCGATTATCCCAGTGCATTTATTTGGACAGCCTGTGGATATGACAGAATTAATGGCGATCGCACAATCTCATAATATAGCTGTGATTGAAGATTGCGCCCAATCTACAGGCGCAATGTGGGATGGTAAAAAAGTCGGTAGTATAGGACATTTTGGTTGCTTTAGTTTCTACCCTACCAAAAACTTAGGGGCTTGCGGTGATGGCGGAGCAGTTACCACCAATGATCCAGAGTTGGCGGCTAAGGTAAGGATTATTAAAGAGCATGGGCAAAAAAATCGCTATCAATATGAGGAAATTGGCGTAAATAGTCGCTTAGATGCTATACAAGCGGTAATATTGCAGATTAAACTGCGTTATCTGGATAAATGGAATCAACAACGTCAGGCGATCGCAACCTATTATCAACAATTTCTCAGTCAAATTCCTGGTATTATTGCACCTCAAGCCTTAGAAGGTGGTGTGAGTGTGTGGAATCAATATACTATCCGCGTGTTAGGTGAGGGACAAAACCAAACTACAGCTACACACCGCGACGCAGTACGCAACCAACTGCAAGAGAAAGGAGTAGGTTCAATGGTTTACTATCCCTATCCTTTACACTTACAACCAGCCTATCAACATCTTGGTTATCAGCCAGGACAATTACCAGTCACAGAGCAAATTTGTCATGAGGTGTTATCTTTACCCATGTTTCCTGAACTGACAACCCAGCAGCAAGACAAAGTAATTTATGCTTTGAAAGATATTATGTCTTAGGGCATGGGGCATGGGGCATGGGGCATGGGGCATGGGGCATTGGGGAGTGGAGAAGTTAATTTACTCACCACTCCTGAGTCAAAAGTCAAAAGTCAACAGTTAACAGTCAACAGTTAATCTAGTATTAGCCAAAGCTTCGACTAAACCGCGTACAGCAGCAATCATGGCGACTTCGCTGTTGAGTTGATTGATAGCAGAACCGACACCAACACCAGCCGCACCAGATGCGATCGCTAATGGTGCGGTAACGTTAGAGATACCAGACGCGCACAATACTGGTACAGATACAGCACGAGAAATTTCATAAGCTGCGGCTAAGGTGGGAGCAGCTTTTTCAATTAATCCCAAGCTTCCAGAGTGAGATGGCTGGCTGCTAGTACCGCCTTCGGTTTGGATAATATCTGCACCAGCTTTCACTAATTCTTCAGCTAGTTGTACTTGTTGGTCTAGTTCTAGGATATGGGGAACAGTGACAGATAGGGTAATTTCTGGTAATACAGCACGGGTTTGATGTGTGAGTGCTAATACTTCCTCGGCTTCAAATCTGCGTCCTTGGGCGTAAAAACTATCAAAGTTACCGATTTCAATTAAATCTGCCCCCGCAGCGACGGCTGAAACAAATTTTTCTGGTTCTACGGCAGAAACGCAAACAGGTAAGTTAATTAATTTTTTGGCTAGCTGTACTAAAACAGGATCAGCTGCAATATCTACAAAAGTTGCACCACCAAGTTCAGCTGCTTTGACAACGGCTGCGACATGATCAGCGTCAAAGTTGTTCAAACCGCTAATCACTTTCAGAACACGGCGGTTAGTAAATGCACTTTGCAGTGTAGAAGGCATTGCCATAATTGTAATCTTGAAGCTACGAAAATAACGTCTATTTTACCCCTACTCTCACGATGACAGGACTATTTTCTTGTGAAAATCAGTAAAAAGTTACTCATATTTATAGTAGTAGCGGGACTCTGTGCTACTAGCTCAGGGAATAATGTGTGACTTAAGATACAATTTGCTGTGAATATTCCGCGAATCACAATATAAGTATTCAATCTTTACGGGAGTAAAACTCATCACAACATATAGTAAGTTCTATGATAATTTCTTAGAAATTGCCTGTTGATTTTTATAGTATTGATTAATTCACATTCAAGAAACTAGATGATTATTCTGGGATTTCAATAACCTTGTCTTAACCTATATTTCTAATCATTACTAAAGCTATTTTCCGTAGTATCACAGAAGTTTTTAGTATAATTCAGACTTAGAATTTATGTTGTCTAAATAAAACAATTATAGTTGCATAAAATTTAAATCATGAGACGACGGCATTTAATTAAGTCTTCATTATTATTTATTGCCGGATGTACAGCCAGTACAAATGCTAATATTAATAGTTCATCCTCAAATGTACCAAAATCTTTAAAATTGGCGGTAACAGATGTAACTGGAATTGATGATTTAACAAGAGATTTTGGTGCATTCAGCAATGTTTTAGCAGAAGTATTAGGTATTAAAATAGAATTATTTCCAGTAGAAAACCCCACTGCCGCCGCACCAGCCTTACTATCAGGAAATTTAGATATTGCCTTTGCTGGGCCTTCAGAGTATTTAATTTTAAAATCTAGAGCTAAAGCAATTCCTGTAATTAGCGTTAAACGTAAAAATTACCATGCTATTTTTGTGGTGCGTAGAGATAGCAATATTAAAACATTAGCTCAATTAAATGGCAAAAAAATTGCTATGCGTAAGATCGGTTCTACTTCTGGACATATTGCACCTATCGGTTTACTAATGGAAGCAGGATTAGATCCAAAAACTGATTTTGAAGTAATTATGTTAGATAACAAAGGAGGAAAAGCATTAAAAACAGGTGAAGTAGATGCTTGGAATATTTCCTCTGATAGATACCAAAATGTTTTAGAATCTGAAGGTTTATCACCGCAGGATTTTAAAATTATTTTTAGAGGTGCAGAACTTCCTAGTGATATATTTGTTGCTAGTAATCAATTAGCATCGAGCTTCATAGAAACATTGCGATCGCAGATGCTTAAACATCAAGATAAACTCATTCAAAGTATGCTAATATCTTCCGCAAACCGTAAGTATGTCGGCAGTCAAATGTTAACAGCTAATGATGCTGACTATGATATGATTCGTGAAGTCTATAAAAGAATTGGACAAGATAGTTTTCTAAAATAGGCTGTGTATTAAATTAATGCTCAAATTTCGCCCTCATGAATTAAAAAACAATATTTTAAATTGGCTTGGTAGTTTTACCCATAACTGGAGTATTACCAAAAAAATTGGTTATAGTTATACTATTGTTATTAGCACTACTTTAATAGGTACAGCCAGTGGTTCATTAATTGCTTATTACTATGAAATTAATGCCTATAAACAGTTAAATTTATCTTATCAACAGCAATATCTTTTAAAAGATTTAGAAAATGATGTATCAAGAGCCAGACTTCATCCACAAAGATTAGCCTCTGTTTTGAAAGATTCTGTTTGGTTAGAATTTGAGAAAAATAGATTTCAAGCAGATATTAATCAAATCAATGGGCAATTATTGAAAATTGAAGATTTTATCAATTATCATCCTTATAATTTAGCATTAAGCTATCAAAAATTTGAAAATTTAGTAAAAAATTATAGAGAAACTATAAAAATTTATAATGATGACATTAAACAACTATGGCATGAAATAGAAAATTCTGAATCAAATACTTTACCTTTACAAAAACTATTAAGATTTATAGATAGTGCTAATATAGATGTTAAGTTTGAACAACACTCAGATGAGTTAATTGAAATGATTGTCTATGCACAAAAGCAAAGACAGAAAGCCAATCAAAGTTTTAATTATGCCAGGAATTTAAGATTACATCTGATTACTATTAGTCTAATATTATCTACTGCGATCGCTGGAACAATTGCAGTATTAACTAGTAAGTTAATTGCTCATCCGATACAAGTCGTAACGAAGATTTCCCAAAAAATTACCCAAGAATCAAATTTTCAACTCAGGGCTAATGTCACTAGTAAAGATGAAATTGGCACTTTAGCAAATTCTTTAAATCAGTTAGTCGAATGGGTGGGAGATTACACCGAAGCATTAGAAATAGCACGCCAAACTTTAGAATATAAGGTAGAAGAACGTACTCAAGAACTTCAAGAAGCTCATCATACTTTGGAACAACGAGTAGAAGAACGTACCCAAGAATTACAAATAATATTAAAAGAATTGCAAGAAACCCAAGGGCAACTTATCCAAACCGAAAAAATGTCATCTTTGGGGCAGATGGTTGCAGGTATAGCTCACGAAATTAATAATCCTGTGAACTTTATTTATGGCAATATTGAATGTGCAGATAATTATATTAAAGATTTAATACATCTAGTTAATTTATATCAACAACACTATCCCGACCCAGAATATATTATTACAGAAACTATAGAAGAAATTGATCTCAACTTTATTAGCCAAGATTTATTAAATCTATTATCTTCGATGAAAATAGGCGCGAAACGCATTCGAGAAATTGTCTTGTCTTTGCGTAACTTTTCTCGTTTAGATGAAGCTGAGATGAAAGAAGTAGATATTCATGAAGGAATTAACAATACTCTACTAATTCTCAATCATCGACTTAAATCCGACATTGAAGTAATTCAAAATTATGGCGATTTACCCCACATTGATTGTTACCCAGCCCAACTTAATCAAGTATTTATGAATATCATTAATAATGCCATAGATGCTTTATTAGAAAATACTCAACAAAACAATAAACAAATTATAATTTCTACACATAAAACAGAAAATAATTATATTAAAATTGAAATAGCAGATAATGGTTCAGGTATTCCACCAGAGATTATCAAAAAGTTATTTGACCCTTTCTTTACAACTAAACCTGTAGGTAAAGGTACAGGGTTAGGCTTAAGTATTTGTTATCAAATAATTGAAAAGCATCAAGGAAAAATAGAAGTAGTATCAGAGTCAAATCAAGGTAGCAACTTTATTATTTATTTACCAGTAGAACCCAAAGCATCTCAATCTGACAATAAGCCCAGTCTAGATAAAATATTATGTTAAGTATATGACTATTTATTTCTATACTACCCGCGAAGAATACGGTTGTTTTTCTAACTTTTCACTCCACGGATTTATATTAGATGATTTATATTGGTCTACAAGTGAACATTATTTTCAAGCACAAAAATTTATAGGTACATTGCATTTAGAACAAATTCGTCTAGCGAACACTCCTAAAGAAGCTGCCAAAATGGGGCGAGAAAGAAAGCGTCCTTTGCGTGCTGATTGGGGAAATGTTAAAGATGATATTATGCGAAAAGCCGTGTTGAAAAAATTTGAAACTCATCTGGATATCAGAGAAATATTACTTTCTACAGGTAATGAGGACATAGTTGAAAATTCACCTATTGATTATTATTGGGGTTGTGGGGCTGATGGTAGCGGTAAAAATCTGTTGGGTATAATTTTAATGGAAACTAGAGAAATACTACGCTCCATAGATAAAACCTAAGTTGACAGGTTCAGTTAAGGGAACACCAGAAAACAAATTATCCGAAATTAATAATTGGCTAGGGTGCGTCAGTGCGATAAAATCTAACTATACTCATACCAATTCTCTATGAAGTTGCGCCAAATAAATGATGTAGAGACGTTGCATGCAACGTCTCTACTCTATATTCCATTATTTAGCATGACTGTGTTAAAATATGTGATTGGATGTACTTCAGTTTAAACACAGCCAAATCCGAGTAAATTTTCAATTATCCTCCAGCACTTAGTATGATCAAAGGCATAAGGCTGAGGGAATATTTTTAACTCAAAGACAAATTATTTAACTATATAGGAATTATATTCTTATAGAATAAGTGTGCAAGTAGAGCTTTATAGGAGTAGAAAGATTATGTCTCTAGCAAGCAAAGAAAAGAAGTATTGTAAGTGGTTCTGGGATGAATCTCTGGGTGGTGATTTTGATACTTGGGGTACTAGCACGTACTTTATCGAATTAACATTGGTAGGTAATGATTTATGTCCTACAAGACAGATAGAAGTTTATGAAAATGGCAACGTCTTGTTTTATGACAACACGCATTTAGCAGATAATTATGGAATGTTATCTGATAAACCTTTAGAGAAAAAAGATTTACAGGAATTTGGTATTACTAAAGCAGAGTTTGAATGGGTATGGAATACAAACACACCCATGAATAGATGAACTTATGGCAACTAAATTGGTGAAAGTAGCTGGAGTTTAGCTGCATAGATGCTGAGAAATCAGACACAGCATAATTCATTAGCCAGTAAAATCCAGCAAAATGAGAATAACTAGAGCTTTTAGTTGATTTTATCCGGGAAATTCCAACTACGTTTAGCAGTCCAATGGCGATCGCTTGATTGATCAACCTGCAATCCTACTAAACCTGCTGCTACAATTAATTCATTCACTTCATCTATTGTTAGTGCTGCCAGCAGGGAATCACGAAATAATTTCTTTTGATGCTCGTCATATTCGTGACCAATATTTTCAACTAAAGCATTCGTTGTCACTAAATCCTGGGGACGAAATAAATCTCTAATAAGCACTGCACCATGAGGTTTCAGGACACGCTTCAATTCCTGAAAAAACAGGAGCGGATTTGGTAAATGATGCACCAGGCTATTAGAAATCACTACATCAAAGCTATTATCCTCATAGGGCAGATTCTTGGCATCCACCAATTCTAAGGAAATTTGTGATTGCAACCTAGCCTGCTCAACATGGTGTGCAGCAATTTTTAACATACTTTGAGCCATGTCAATAGCGATAATTTGCCACTGGGGAAGCTTTTGACACATCAAAACCGGAATCCTACCTGTACCTGTACCAGCATCCAGCATTAATCCCTGTGCTGGTAGACTGAGGCTAATGACTTCCTGCACAAAGCTATTATTTACCTCAGTAAAATCCATCGCATCATATTCGGTAGCTTCTTCCCAGCTATCCATTACTTCCGGTTCTAATTGTCTGTGCATAGAGTATGAAATCAGTTAACAACAATATAACCATCACCAAAAAAAGGAGCGCAGTCAAAGACAACGTCCCTCACCTCACCCCAGACGAGTATTTTGCCTGGCAAGCCACCCAACTAGAAAAACAAGAATATATTAACGGCGGAGTTTACGCCATCAGCAGTGATAGCGTCAATGTATTGGTTTTATCCCTACTAAACTACTATTACTTAATTATCAGTGCTGGAGTAAGTAAAAGTAGGAATTTTGGACTTCCTGCCATCTTCTATAATTGATAGAACCTGTACACATAAATCTTAGGCATGAAGCTGTGACAGAAACCGGAAGTTACAAAGATACTGTAAATTTACCCAAGACTAGTTTTGATATGCGGGCGAATGCAATCAAGCGTGAGCCTGAGATTCAAAAGTTCTGGGAAGACAATCAAATTTTTGAGAGCCTGTCGCAAAATAATCCAGGCGAATTATTTATACTGCACGATGGGCCTCCCTACGCAAACGGCTCACTTCATATTGGTCATGCCTTAAATAAGATTCTCAAAGATATTATTAATCGCTACCAACTGCTGCAAGGGCGGAAGGTGCGTTATGTGCCTGGTTGGGACTGTCATGGTTTGCCAATTGAGTTGAAGGTTTTGCAAAATCTCAAGTCGGCAGAACGGCAAAATTTAACACCTCTGCAATTGCGGCAAAAGGCGAAGGAATTTGCTTTGGCTACGGTTGATGACCAACGCAAGAGTTTTAAACGCTATGGTGTTTGGGGTGACTGGGATAATCCTTATTTGACGCTGAAGCCGGAATATGAGGCGGCGCAAATTGGGGTGTTCGGCCAGATGTATTTGAAAGGGTACATCTATCGGGGTTTGAAGCCGGTTCACTGGAGTCCTAGTTCTAAGACGGCTTTGGCTGAGGCGGAGTTGGAATATCCCGAAGGTCATACTTCCAGAAGTATTTATGCGGCATTTCCTGTGACGGGTTTGGCTGAGGCGGTTAAGTCTGTTTTGGGTGAGTATTTGCCTGATTTGGGTGTGGCTGTCTGGACTACTACTCCTTGGACTATTCCGGGGAATTTGGCGGTGGCGGTTAATGGCGAGTTGAATTATTCTTTGGTGGAGGTTTCACGCAGAGACGCGGAGGCGCAGAGAGGATTTAAGTATTTGATTGTGGCGGCGGAGTTGGTGGAGCGGTTGGCTACTACTATCTCGGCTGAGTTGACTGTGAAGGCTACTTTTAAGGGGAGAGATTTAGAGCATACTACTTATCGACATCCTTTATTTGACCGGGAAAGTCCGGTGGTGGTGGGTGGTGATTATATCACTACTGATTCGGGTACTGGGTTGGTGCATACTGCGCCTGGTCATGGTCAAGAAGATTACATTGTGGGCTTGCGTTATGGTCTGCCAATTCTCGCGCCTGTGGATGATAATGGCAACTTTACCGAGGAAGCGGGAGAGTTTGCTGGGTTGAATGTCTTGGGTGATGGGAATCAGGCGGTGATTGATGCTTTGACGGCTGCGGGTTCGCTGTTGAAGGAGGAGGCTTACGCACACAAGTATCCTTACGACTGGCGGACGAAGAAGCCGACGATTTTCCGGGCTACTGAACAGTGGTTTGCTTCGGTGGCGGGATTTCGGGAGGAAGCATTAAAGGCGATCGCATCTGTAAAATGGATACCAGCCCAAGGTGAAAATCGTATCACGCCAATGGTGGCTGAACGTTCTGATTGGTGTATCTCTCGTCAGCGTTCTTGGGGTGTGCCAATTCCGGTATTCTATGATCAGGAAACTGGCGAACCACTGCTAAATGAGGAAACTATCAACCATGTGCAAGCTATCATTGCCGAGAAGGGTTCTGATGCTTGGTGGGAACTGTCGGTAGAGGAATTATTACCAGAGGCTTATTGTAATAACGGCAAGTCTTACCGCAAAGGTACAGACACAATGGATGTCTGGTTTGATTCTGGTTCATCCTGGGCGGCTGTACTTAAGCAACGTCCAGACTTACGCTACCCCGCCGATATATATTTAGAAGGTTCTGACCAACATCGCGGTTGGTTTCAGTCGAGTTTGCTGACTAGTGTAGCGGTGAATGGGATTGCACCTTACAAAACTGTGCTAACTCACGGCTTTACCCTTGATGAACAAGGGCGGAAAATGAGTAAATCTGAAGGTAACGCCATTGACCCCAATGTGATCATTGAAGGGGGTACAATTAAAATCAATGGCAAATCCGTGAATTTTCTGCCTTATGGAGCTGATATCCTACGTTTATGGGTTTCATCGGTAGATTATTCTAAAGATGTTCCCATCGGTACAAATATCCTCAAGCAGCTAAATGATATTCGCGGTAAGATTCGGAATACAGCTAGGTTCTTACTGGGAAGCTTAAGCGATTTTGATCCCGAAAAAGATGCAGTTGCTTTTGAAGATTTGCCGCAGCTTGATAAATATATGCTGCACCGCATTCGGGAAGTGTTCCTAGAAGTGACGGAAGCTTTTGAAAGTTTCCAATTCTTCCGGTTCTTCCAAACTGTGCAGAATTTCTGTGTGGTGGATTTATCTAACTTCTATTTAGATATCGCCAAGGATAGATTATACATCAGTGCGCCAAATTCTTTCCGTCGTCGCAGTTGTCAGACAGTGATACACATTGCTTTAGAAAATTTAGCACGAGCGATCGCACCTGTTTTATGTCACACTGCTGAAGATATCTGGCAATATCTCCCCTACAAAACAGCCTATAAATCAGTGTTTCAAGCTGGTTGGGTGCAGTTAGATGATGAATGGGATGATCCAGATTTAGGGGAATTTTGGCAACAAATTCGGAAAATTCGGACAGAAGTCAACAAAACTATTGAACATTTTCGGGCTGAAAAGGCAATTGGATCTTCTATAGAAGCTAAGGTTTTCCTATATCTCTCTGATTTGGAATTGCGGAAACAGTTACAACCATTTAACCCTCATTCTTTTGATCAAAGTAATGGGGTAGATGAGTTACGCTATCTGTTTTTAGTATCTCAAGTTCAATTGTTGGAGTCTGCCCCTAAAGATCAGGATGGAAACGATTTATCTTTTGCAAATGTAGTTGTTTACCTAGATAAAGCTGAAGGCGAAAAATGCGATCGCTGTTGGAATTATTCTACTACTGTAGGAGAATCACAAGAGCATCCTTTGATTTGCGATCGTTGTGTTTCCGCCTTAGCTGGTGAGTTTTAATTGTTTCACCACAAAGGTTTTGTTGTTTCTTCTAAGTTAATTTAATTAACCTAACCCTTCTCTGTATTGGAGAGGGGTTTTATATTAGACTTCTTACATAAATAATTTGGTGTTGCTAACAAGATTTTTTAAAAGCTCACGCATTCGCCGCAAGGCGTTCTCGTAGAGTAGGCGCAAAGATGCAAAGAAGAACGCAGGAAAATAACTCTTGAAATTATGTATTAGGACTGTTCAATTATTCGTGTAAGAGTTCTATTGATAATTTACAGCAGTCGCCTGATAGATTAGAACATCATTTTCAAAACTTGGCACACAATGTCCTCGCCAACGGAGTAAAACAACAGCTTGGGCTTTACAAAGCATAAAACGGTCAGTTTCGTGGCGCAGTTTTATGAGTTCTAATTTTTCTGCATCTGTTATATTATCACTAGAATTACGCTCCAGTAGCCAGTCGTATCGCTCCATTTGCTCTGCTGTTTTGCAACTACGGACAATTTGCCACAAACTATTGTCATCTAGTTTATCTAAAGCTGCGATGTCAGCTTGAAATTCCTCTGGTACATCATCCCATGCTGGTGGACTTCCTACCTGTAAAGCATGAACTATTACCTCTTCAATGGGACGACGTTGAGCGTGGGCAGTGTTGACCAAACGTTGATAGAGTATTTGTGGAATTTGCAACGTAATTGTTTCTGTGACCATTGCTCAATTTCCTACCCATGCCTTGATTAAACCATCTTGATTTTAGTTTAATGGCGATCGCCCTAGGACTACTTTACTATAGGATTCCTACTTGAATTTTGAACAGATACGTAGTAACGCACCTACCACCCAGGCTTTTGGTGCGTTACTGCTTACGCCTAACACACCCTACACATACTGAAATGAGTAAGCATTTACAACAAATGAGTTAATAAACTCCGGTTTGCTTGCTAAATCTACTGAAATGAGTAAACATTTACAACAAATGAGTTAACAAACTGCGGTTTGCTTGCTGAATCTACTGAAATAAGTAAGCATTTACAACAAATGAGTTAACAAACTGCGGTTTGCTTGCTGAATCTACTGAAATAAGTAAGCATTTATAGCAAATGAGTTAACAAACTGCGGTTTGCTTACTAAATCTACTGAAATTAGAAAGCATTCAAGCATTTTAAACAAGCAAAAAAACATAAATGTAGGGGTTTCAACTACACCCTACACCCTGCCCCAAGGGGGTGAACGAAATTTTGTGTGGGATTTCTAGCTAAGTATCCAAAAAATTACCCTCCACACTCCCCACACTCCCCACACTCCCCACACCTTTTTTCTCTCACCTGCCCCAAGGGGGCTTGGTGAGTATAATCGATCAGGGATTGCATAAACAAACAAAGGTCAACCTATTGAGTCAGTGAAGGGGTTGAAACCCAAAACAAACATCAACACTGAAACTTGAGGAACATGACCATGAAATTCCAACACTTAACCAGTTCTTTACTCGCCGCTACTGCATTATTAACCAGCACACTTCCTGCTTTTGCAGGGCCTTTTGATACTCAACCCGCAGGTATTTTTAAGCCAGTGAATGTTGTTCCTAGTGCAGCAGGTAATGTTAAAACCAGCACTCCTGCACCTGGTAATAACTCAGTTGGTAACAGTGAAATTCAAGGTTTAGGCGATCATCAATCTTGGGTTGATCCTAACACGCTAGCCAAAGACCCCCGCGCTTTGTGTAGTGATGTCGGATTAGGTAACAACACTCGCACCAGCAATACTAAAATTGCCTTAGCAACGTCTACTAGCACTCGTTCTAGTTCTTCTCGCAGTCATAATAATGGCGGTGGCGGTGGTGTCAGTTTCTTGGGTATTGGTGTCAATGGTAGTGGTAGTAGCCAAGGCAACCAAACTAATAGTAACTCTAAAGATACCCGCACCAACAGCAGCGAAGAACGTAGCAGCAGTTCCTCGATAGTAGTTCAAGGAAAGAATTGTGATGCTTTCGTTAACTCTGCCGCCGCTAGAGATATGAACTATCAAGATAACCTCACCCGTCGTTATGAAATTAAAACTGGTCGTCGTGGGCAACAGGTTAACCAATTACTTGAAGATAAATAATGGTGTAAGGTTGTAGGGGTTTAGGGGTGTAAGGGTGTAGGGGTGTAAGGGTGTAGGGGAAGAAAAAAGTGTTTCTTTAATATTTTGCTGGTGCGTAGCCATGCTATTTGGAGGCTTTTAATTTACATATTATTATCGGAGGGGCAGGGTTTTAGAGTTTTTATTCACAAATGCAATGATGCAACTTGCAGGTTTAATCCGCCGGGGTTCATGACCCTGGCTATTGCTTTATTTATTGATAAACTATGAACACTATACCAAAATGGGGAATTGTTACCCTCACTATGACCTTATTGTTGACTATCGCACCTTTAGTTAGTGCCGAAACTCCTCAGCGTTCAATTGGGGATTCGCAAATTTTACCTTATTTATTCAATCATCCCCGTGATAACTCCTGGGTAAGAGTGCGTTGTGTTCCCAAGTTGAGACAAGAACAAAACAGCAAACGCCGTATAATCAGAGACAGCTTATTAAACTCCCATGCGGAACGTCATGATACTGTCACCATAGAAATAGAAGGTAGTTGTCGCAATGTCAGAATCCGCCTGGAAGATGATTTTAACTATTTTGATCAATCAGTTGACAATTCGGATTTGTATGATCACCATCCCGACTTTGAAGATGGTTGGTTAACTCGTGATGGTTCGGGATGGCATTGGCTGTTACAAAATCAACGATGAACTAAGTAGAACAGGGTAAATAATTAAAGGTTTGTAGTAAGAACTTTAGTTCTCTCTGTGTTCGCGTAGCGTCCCGCAGGGAACAAATAAGGACTAAAGTCCTTACTACGAACTCAATTTTAGTATTTTTACATTACTTAACATAGTTCGGTTTTTCAACTCGTTCTACTTACAGCACCTCATAGTAAGCTGCTAGGGTGCGTCACTTTGAGACAACCTAACTCTACCTGAAATTGATTCATACTGACGCACCCTACATTTTAGATATTTTTGTATGTTCGTCTACTGAAATGCAAAACTACTGTTAAAATCCAAATAATTTTTACTCGATATTCATACCGTACTCCTATGAGAGAAACTGTCCTAGAAGTTCGTAATCTGCAAGTAGAATTTTCCAGCGATGGGGATACTATCAAAGCCGTGGATGGTATTTCGTTTGAACTAAGACGAGGTGAAACTCTAGGAATCGTAGGAGAATCTGGTAGCGGGAAATCAGTTACATCCTTGGCGGTGATGGGTTTGTTGCAGTATCCTGGCAGGGTTAGCGGTGGGGAAATTTGGTTTCGTCATCAACAAAATGCTAATCCTATCAACTTGGTGGAATTACCGCCAGAGGAAATGCAGCTATATCGAGGTGGGGACATCGCTATGATTTTTCAAGAGCCGATGAGTTCCCTAAACCCAGTTTATAATATTGGCTTTCAGTTAACGGAGGCGATTCAGCGTCACCAGAATGTGACCACAGATGAAGCCAAACAAATGGCGATCGCAGGTCTGCAAGAGGTTAAACTTTTACCTAGTGATGAGCAACTGACACAGCAATATATTGACTCCTGGCCGCAAACTAACCCCAATTTTCCCGTCGATGAATACAAGGTGGCACAGTTAGTTAAGCATCATAAGGAATCAATCCTAGCACGCTATCCTCATGAACTCTCTGGGGGTCAACTGCAACGGGTAATGATTGCAATGGCGATTTCTTGCAACCCTTTGCTACTAATTGCCGATGAACCAACCACAGCTTTAGATGTGACTGTCCAAGCAACAATTATTGATCTCCTCAGAGAGTTGCAGCAAGTCCGTGACATGGCTTTGATTTTCATCACCCATGACTTAGGGTTAATCTCCGAAATTGCTGACGAAGTGGCAGTAATGTATAAAGGTAAAGTTGTCGAATACGGCGCGTCGGAGCAAATTTTTCAGCATCCCCAGCATCCCTATACTAAAGGTTTAGTTGCTTGTCGTCCCACCCTCACCCACCATCCCCATAAATTGCTGACGGTTTCTGATTATATGACTGTGGCAGAAACAGAAAGCGGACAGTTAATTATTGAGGAGAAACAACCCTCACAACCGCCAGAAGTTTCTCCCGAAGAAATCTATAGTCGGTTGACACAGTTAGAACAAAAGCCACCGCTATTAAAAATCCAAGATTTGCAAGTGGGTTTTCCCATGCGGACTGTGTTCGGCACTAAGAAACGCTACCACATGGCAGTTAACGGTGTTTCCTTTGATGTCAAGCCAGGGGAAACTCTGGGACTAGTGGGAGAATCTGGTTGTGGTAAGACTACCTTGGGTAGAACCCTATTAAGGTTAATTGAACCAATGGGGGGCAAGATTATCTTTGATGGACAAGATATTACCAATCTTAAAGGCCAAGCATTGCAAAAACTCCGCCGAGAAATGCAAATTGTCTTTCAAAACCCCTTTAGCGCACTCGATCCCCGGATAAAAGTTGGGGAAGCAATTGCAGAACCTTTATTAATTCACTCTGTCGGTAAAAGTAAAAAACAACGTTTACAAAGGGTAGGAGAACTTTTAGAAAGAGTCGGCTTAAGTGCAGATGCTATTAACCGCTATCCGCATCAGTTTTCTGGTGGACAACGTCAACGGATTTGTATTGCTCGTTCTTTAGCATTAAATCCGAAATTTATTATCTGTGATGAGTCAGTATCAGCCTTAGATGTGTCAGTACAGGCGCAGGTGTTGAATTTATTAAAAGAACTGCAAGACGAGTTTCAACTAACTTATATTTTCATTTCCCATGATTTAAGCGTCGTCAAATTTATGAGCGATCGCATTTTAGTCATGAATCGTGGTCAAATTGTTGAACAAGGTACAGCCGAAAGCATCTACCGCGAACCCAAGGAAGAATATACACAAAATTTAATTGCTTCTATTCCCACCGGTAGCTCGGAGCGGATACGGTCGAAATTTTAGGTTTTTTGGCGACTGGGTAGATAAGAGGCAGGGGGCAGGGGGCAGGGGGCAGGAGGCAGGGGGCAGGGAGCAGAGGGCAGGGAGCAGGGGACAAGGTAGACAAGGTAGACAAGGAGCAAGGGGAGTAAAACTCTTCAATTTTGAATTTTGAATTTTGAATTTTGAATTTTTCTGCCCCATGCCCAATGCCCAATGCCCAATGCCCCATAACGCCTTAATTCACCACCTGACTACCATGACTACGAGGATCATCTTGACTCGTGTTGGGTGCAACTGGTGCGGAGAATTGTGATACTTTACCGCTAGCTTGAGCATAGGGTAAGGTAGAACCTGTTACTAAAGCTTCTAGGTTGCTGGCCATGACTGTGTGGGGTTGATCACCAATCGCCTGAGCTAAAGTTTCTCCGGTTTTGTTTAAAAATACAAAGTGGGGAATACCATCTACTCTGTATTTCAGCATCTCTGGCAACCACTTGGTATTATCTACGTTGAGCATGACAAAATTCACTTTGTCAGTGTACTGCTCTTCTAATGCAGCGATATCAGGAGCCATCTTTTGGCAGACAGTACACCAATCAGCATAAAACTCTATAATAGATGGTTTGCCGTTAGCCATAGCAGTTTCTAGGGGTATAGATGTTGTCTCTAGGTTGGCTAAGGAAACAGAATTTGTCTCAGTTCTTAGTCCTAAGAATAAAGCACTACTGAGAGCGATCGCTACTATGGCAATCAAAAAGTTTCTCAATCTTTGGCCAGCAGTAGTTTCCGGCTTGGCAGGTGAATTGCTAGTCATAAAAATTTATTAAAAGTTATTAACTAATTTCTCTTTTAGTTTAACTGAGTGGAGTAGGCCTAGGGGAGAGGCAGGGGGCAGGGGAATTAACAATTCAAAATTCAAAATTCAAAATTCAAAATTCAAGAGTTTTTATGCCTCTTTTCCCCTGCGCCTTACACCCCTACACCAACGACGCTTGGTCAACACTCAACAGTGATAACTATCATAAAGAAAAGTCTGTGCTAAATCTGTGAAAAAACGAGTTACTCTCACTTTCCCTAAACGCGCCATTCAAATGCCGGTGACTTATGTGCTGGCTAAGGATTTTAATGTGGCGGCTAATATTATCCGCGCTCAAGTTGCGCCTAATCAAATTGGTAAACTAGTCGTAGAATTATCGGGAGATATTGATCAATTAGATGCAGCTATAGAGTGGATGCGTTCTAGACATATCAGTGTTTCCTCTACTTTAGGGGAAATCATGGTTGATCAGGATGTGTGTGTTGATTGTGGTTTGTGTACTGGGGTTTGTCCTACAGAAGCCTTGAGTTTGCATCCAGAAACTTATAAACTGACGTTTACGCGATCGCGTTGTATTGTCTGTGAACAATGTATCCCCACTTGTCCAGTCCAAGCCATCTCCACTAATCTTTAACCAAGCCTGAATACGTCTGCTATGACGCTACTCTCATCTACTAGTCTATCTGGGGCTGGAGAATCATACACTACTAGCAGAGACGGAAAGCCAGAGATATCCGAAAACATGGTAATTCCTTCAGCACGATTATTGCGCTGTCCATGCGGAATCTCTTGGACAAACTCTGGATTATGCAGCACATTTTCTGGTAAATTTACGCTGTTTTTTAACCGATAAACTTCCACAGTTCCATCTAAATCCATAGTCGGCCCAGCTAAAATTAACAAGTCTTCTCCATCCCAACATAAATCTCTAATTCCTAACCCATTCAACCAAATAAAATGCTTTTTATATTCTTGTTTATCAGCACCAATTTTCCGTAATTTTAATAGACCAGACCGAGAAGTTTCTAACTCAATTTCTAAAATTATTGCCCAACCCCGTAACACAGGGCCACGCAAACCTAAAAAAAGCCGATTTTTCTGGACTGCTAAACCTTCAATATCAAATCCATTATCTTTTCCCGGAATACCTGCTTTCACAAAAAAACCTAAATGGGGGTCATCAGCTAAAGCTTTCATCAAGATATTACTGTGTTTAGTTAACTCTAGTTGAGCCGCCTTTAACTGCACTTGAGGATTTTGTGGATGTTCACAAGACTCAAATAATTGCCCATCTACTAAGGGGATTCTTCCTAAGATATAGCGGTTATGTTCTGATTCAATCTTGGCTAATCTGGCGATATTTTTCTGATCAGTTTTATCAGATTTAGGATTTTTACGTTTATAGCTGTGTGAACCAACAAACCATAAATAATAATCATCATAAGCTAAACCCTCAATATCAATTTCTTCATCCTCCGGTGCAGGTAAACACATGAACTGTGCTACACGAAATTGTTGATGATCGGCAAATTTATCCTGATTAATTAAAGTTAAACGCTCAATTGTTGTAGTTTCATCCGAACCAAACCATAAATATTTGTTGTCAGTCAAACGAACTGCTGACAAGTCTTTTCTATATTCTTCAAAAGTTGCCTGAAATGTCAGCAAAACTTGATTATTGAACATTGAATTAATCATTTAACAAGCTCTCTTAAATTCTGTCATCATACTTACAGCAATTTTATCAGGTATCATCTAGAAATTACTTTGAGAATATACTGATATAAAAATTAGGACTTAGGTAAGACCAATTTCAGATGAATTTAGACATATTTATATCCCCCTAAATCTCCATTAAAAAGGGGACTTTGATTCTTGTTGCCCCCTTTTTTAAGGGGGGTTAGGGGGGATCGAATTATATACAGCGTAAGTCCTAAAAAAATAAATATCAAAAGACAGATGAAATTATTCACTAATGTTATTATGCAATAACCGAGTTAAGAAATTACTATCAACTATGAAATTAGCTACAGAATCTACAATTAAAACACTAGGAAACTACGCTTATCAGGCTGTTCAAAAACACTTTACTAAAATACTAAAATGGGAGAAACCTGTTAAGAAAGATGAAGATCCAGAAGCGTTACACCAAATGCGGGTGGGGATGCGTCGCTTACGAACAGCTATCAGTAGGTTTGAGATAATTTTAGACCTACCTCAACCAGCCAACCCCAAAAATATCGGTAAAATTGCTCGTCGCCTTGGTAATCTCCGCGACTTAGATGTATTAAAAGCAAGTTTAGAAACAGTTTATCAACCAAACTTACCTACCAAAGAGCAGAAATCTTTGCAAACAGCGTTTCATGCTTTAGCTAAACAGCGTGAAGCAGCAGTAACTAAAACTATAGGGACATTGAAGCATGAATCCTATCAATCTTTGAAACAAAGTTTACAAGCTTGGTTAGATAAGCCCAATTATCAACCTTTAGCGACTCTATCTATTGAACAAGTATTACCAGATTTACTCTTACCTGAACTGAGTCAATTTTTACTACACCCAGGATTTTTAGTAGGTACTGAAATTGTAGATTCCCAAGTCAAAGTTAATACAGATTGGTCAACAGACAAGATAGAAAAATACTTGACTAATAAAGGTGAAACTCTCCACGACTTACGCAAGCAAGCCAAGCGTTTGCGCTACCAAATGGAATTATTTACTGAGTTATACGGTGAATCTTACGCGGCATATATTGCAGATGTGAAAAATATTCAAGATATCTTGGGAAATATTCAAGATAGTGTAGTTATGGGTGAGTGGCTGATGGGTGTATTTAAGTCAGAAATTAACACCAAGCTACCTACACTTACTAGCTTATTAACTGCTAATCGGTATCAGTGGTGGCAAGCATGGCAACCACTACAAGAACGATATCTGCAAACTGAAAATAGACATAACTTTCATCTAACGATTCTGCATCCGGTTGGTGATGAGGAGGGAGCAGAGAGCGCAGAGAGTAGAGTGTAATTTTTGTTCATATTTTACTAAAAATTACCGTCTCTAGCGAGCAGACAAAGTGATTGGAGCTTCCAGAGACAAAACATAAACGCTGCTTTGAGGAATTTGCACGACACGGGTATTTTCTGGGGAACGCAAACCAGAAATCAAACCGATCGCACTTCCTAACATTGCACCTCTATCAAACTGCTCAGGATCACCATTGCTGGAAAATCCCAGAACGCTACCGCCAATTCTACCCCAAATTGAACCATTTTCTACAGCTTTGTCATTAGCTCGCTTGTGGGTAATGGTTGTTCCGGGAATAGTTTGGCTAGATGCTTTAATTGCAACGATGCGGCCATTAATCACTATCGATTGGGCGATAATTTTAGCACCGCCATCACTAGGTTTGAGAACTATGGAGACAGGAGTATTTTCTGGAGCGATTGTATTACCTTGAGCATCTTTAATTGCACTAGCTAAAGGAACAGTTAGGGGATAATCTTTTTTTTGTCCGACATCAATGGTGATGGGTGCAGGAAATGAAACAATAAGGGCGGTATCTTGGGGAATGCTAGTTTCTGAGGTGAGTACCTGGGGTTGAGGTGATTCGGGGGTAACAAGTTGGGCGGTAGCTGGTAGAGTTAAAGAACCTAAAAGGGAAACAGAGCAGGCAAGGCTTAATAAAGTTTGAGCTTTCATTGTTATATCTTCCTTTGATTTGTGTGTTTTTGGGTGTTAACCCTTTCACTTCATCAATAGGTTAGTGATTTTGGATTTATGCACAAACACAGGCTGTTTCACTTTGATAAATTTAAGACATACTCTACTTAGCACAGTTGATAATTAAATGAGTTAAAGCATCAATCAGGCGATCGCTCTCCATAGGCATAATATCTTTACCGTGCATAATCTCTTGGGTAATTACAAAATGCACCAATGAACCAATCAAAATCCTCGCTGTTGCTTCTGGGTCTGGTATATTCAGTTCTGCACGAGAACCTAGATATTTACTAATTGTTTCTATCGCTGGTTTGGCAATACTACCAATAAAAACCTGCGCTAACTCAGGAAACCTGGCTGACTCTCCCATTAACAACCGTTCAAATGCCTGATACTCTGGGTCATTAACCATTTGATTTAAGGCTGTTTTCGCTAGCCCCCGCAACACTATATAAGGTTCTCCCTGTAAAGGTTGTGTGCCTAAAATCGACTGAAACCGCTTTCTCGCTAATTTCTCAATTAAAGCTCTAAACAATCCTTCCTTATCTTGAAAGTGACTGTAAACCGTAGCTTTAGAAACTCCCGCCGCCTCTGCTACTTTATCCATACTGGTAGCCGCATAACCATTTGCTAAAAATTGCTGCATCGCACCTTGCAGAATTTTTTCAACTTTCTCAGTAGAATTTGAGCGTTCAGCGTCCCCAGTTTTTGGGCGTACCATGTTTAATTCCTTTTTGGTGGCGATAGACTAGCGGCTTTTATTTGCCTGAAGTACACACATAAAGGCACAAAGCCCAGAAAGAAATGTACTCCAGTTAATTGAAAACTGCTATGGTTGATCTATTGACTAAACTAGTCAGTTTAGTATAATCACATTATAAGACTATACAGTTTAGTTTTGTATATCTCAGTTCAGATATTCAGCCAGGGTTAAGCGTATAAGAGTAGCTGTATCAGTTATTGGGGAAGTAGAGGGCAGGGGGCAAGGGGGCAGGGGGGCAGGGGTGCAGGGTGCAGGGGAAGTAGGGGGAGACAAGGTAGACAAGGTAGACAAGGAGCAAGGGGAGTAAAACTCTTCAATTTTGAATTTTGAATTTTGAATTTTTCTGCCCCATGCCCCATAACCGCCTATTTTCCATAAAAATTCGATTTGAGACAGCAAATTGGGAATTGCTACAAAGGTATGCGATTGTGCAAAATTCAAAGCTAAACCGTTCAATTTCTCCTCAATCGATTTCACGTCCAGCCATTTTTTTAGCTTTTTTTGTATCTTTTGCAGTCATAAGTATCAGTGTTTTTACTACATTAAAAATAAGGGAAGCATCTAATCAAAAGGTACAAGCACCAACAACATTATTAACAGAGCTAAAAACAGTCACCGCTTTAGGACGAATTGAACCCAAGGGGAAAGTCATTCAACTCTCTGCGACTACATCTAGTGAAGGCAGTCGGGTAGAGCAACTTTTAGTAAAAGAGGGAGATAAAGTCAAAGCCGGACAAGTAATTGCGATTTTAGATAGCCGGGATAAGTTAGAAGCTGCATTAAAACAAGCCCAGGAACAGGTAAAAGTCGCGCAGGCAATTCTCAACCGCACCAAAGCTGGAGCAAAAAGGGGAGAGGTGACTGCTCAACAAGCTATCATAGCTCGTCTGCAAGCTGAAGCTCAAGGTGACATAGCCGCTCAGAAGGCTACCGTAGCGCGATTACAAGCCGAAGTAAAAAACGCCGCAATAGAAAACCAACGTTATCAAACACTATATCAGCAAGGGGCAATTTCTGCTTCTCAGAGTGATAGTCAGCGATTGCAGTTAGAAACAGCCCAGAAAAATTTGCAAGAAGCTCAAGCACAGTTAGAGCGTCTACAAATTAGTAGCCAGCAAAAACTCCGAGAAGCCAAAGCCACCTTAGAGCAAATTACCGAAGTGCGGGGTGTTGATGTAGCAGCAGCCCAAGCGGAAGTCAATCGAGCCTTAGCCGGAGTCAATCAAGCCCAAGTTAATCTTACACAAGCTTACGTGCGATCGCCCCAAGACGGGCGAGTGTTTGAAATACATACCCATCCTGGGGAATTAGTCTCCAATAATGGCATTGCCGATATTGGGCAAACTGAGCAAATGTATGTCATTGCCGAAGTCTATGAAAGCGACATCAGCAAAGTCAAACCAGGCCAACAAGTACACATCATCGGCGATTATCTACCCATAGAAATGCAGGGAACAGTTGAGCGCAAGGGCTTACAGATACGACGGCAAAACGTAGTTAATACTGACCCTACCAGTAATATTGATAACCGAGTAGTAGAAGTCCAAATCCGCCTCAATACTGCCTCCAGCCAGAAAGCCGCCGATTTAACCAATATGCAAGTCAAGGTAGTAATTGAGTTGTGAAGTTGGAGAGACAGGGTAGACAGGGTAGACAAGGTAGACAAGGTGGACAAGGTAGAAATATTTACCCCATGCCCAATGCCCAATGCCCAATGCCCAATGCCCAATGCCCAATTCCCAAAACAAATTATGTTTCAACAATTGCGACGACGGACACCTTTAGGTTGGCTGCAATTAAGCCATGAAAAAAGTCGGTTGTTAGTGGCGTTGTCAGGTATTGCTTTTGCAGATTTACTGATGTTTATGCAGTTGGGATTTCAAGCGGCATTATATGACAGTAACACTCAACTACATCGCAATTTGCAAGCAGATATGATTGTGATTGGTTCGCAAACCCGCAACCTGCAACGCATTTCTACTTTTTCTCGCAGGCGACTATATCAAGCGATGGATGTGCCAGGAGTAAAATCAGCCGAAGCAATGTATGTGAGTAGCATGGTGTGGAAAAATCCCCAAACTCGCCGGGATACGGAGATTTTAGTTATTGGGATTAATCCTAACAAACCTGCTGTAGATTTCCCGGAAGTTAATGCCAAACTCTCAGAAATCAAGTTACCAGATACAGTGTTATTTGACCGTGCTGCTAGAGGAGATTATCAAGAAACTATTGCCCAACTAGAAGAGGGTAAAACTGTTAAGACAGAATTAGAACGGCGCACAATTACTATTAGCGGTTTATTTAAACTCGGAGCTTCCTTTGGTGCGGATGGTACGCTAATTACTAGTGACCAAAATTTCTTGCGTTTCTTTCCTCGTCAGCAGGCTTCTAGTGTCAGTTTAGGTTTGATTCAGTTACAACCAGGGGTAAATAGGGAAGAAATCAAAGAAGCATTAAAAGCACGTTTATCACAAGATGTCAAGGTGTTGACCCATGAGGAGTTTATTGAATTTGAAAATGACTTTTGGCGTACCAATTCCCCGATAGGATTCATTTTTAGTATTGGGGTATCAATGGGGTTTGTAGTCGGTGTGATTATTGTCTATCAAGTCTTATCTACAGATGTGAATAGCCACCTGAGAGAATACGCCACATTCAAGGCTATAGGATATCGCCATTACTACTTGCTAGGTGTGATCTTTGAAGAAGCCGTGATTTTAGCCTTATTAGGTTTTCTCCCAGGGTTAGCAGTATCTTTAGGACTGTATCAATTAACCCGCACTGCTACCAACTTACCAATTTACATGACCATGATTCGGGGATTACAGGTACTCATCCTCACTATTATTATGTGTACCATTTCCGGCGCGATCGCTACCCGCAAACTCCAAGCCGCCGATCCCGCAGATATGTTTTAGACAAGGGAGGAGAGGGGTAGGGGTGCAGGGGGCAGGGGGCAGGGGGCAGGGGGCAGGGGGCAGGGGGAGACAAGGGAGACAAGGGAGCAGGGGGAGTGTGGGGAGAGAGGGGAGTGTGGGGGGAAAGATTTGTTCTCCACCATCCCACACCAAGCACACCAAGCACACCAAGCACACCTCCTACACCCTGCCCTGACAAGGGCGAAATATTTACCCCAATGCCCCATGCCCAATTCCCAATTCCCAATTCCCAATTCCCCATGCCCAATTCCCCATGCCCCATGCCCAATTCCCAATTCCCAATTCCCAATTCCCCATGCCCAATTCCCCATGCCCCATGCCCAATTCCCAATTCCCAATTCCCAATTCCCAATTCCCAAAATAAATTATGTTTAGCGTCATTTCTCTTGAGAACCTCGACTATTATTTTGGTCATGGTTCACTGCGTAAGCAAGTTTTATCAAATATCAACTTAGAAATTACCAAAGGTGAAATTGTGATTTTGACTGGGCCTTCTGGTTCTGGTAAGACTACATTACTCACCTTAGTTGGTGGATTGCGTTCTGCTCAGTTTGGCAGTTTACGAGTATTAGGTAGAGAATTGTGTAGTGCGGATGCGGAACAATTAGTCCAAGCCCGACGTAATAATGGCTATATATTTCAATCTCATAACCTCCACAATAGTTTAACAGCACTCCAAAACGTCAAAATAGGTTTAGAGTTGCACCAGCACATTAAATTAGAAGCAATACAAACTCGTGCTGTGCAGATTTTAGAACAAGTAGGGTTAGCAAATCGCCTACATTATTATCCCAGTCAACTCTCTGGAGGTCAAAAACAACGAGTTGCGATCGCTCGTGCTTTAGTCAGCCATCCCCAAATAGTCTTAGCAGACGAACCCACAGCCGCCCTAGATAGCCAGTCTGGGAGAGATGTAGTTAACCTCATGCAAAAACTTGCCAAAGAACAAGGCTGTACCATCTTGATGGTGACTCATGACAACCGCATCCTCGACATTGCCGATCGCATTGTACACATGGAAGACGGCAAATTAGTTAACAGTCAACAGTTAACAGTTAACTATTCTCTCTAGTCGTCAATCTTCATAGACTTGTCGTACCTTTGTCATATTCCCTCCATAAACCTCTGTAATATTAGATAATGTATTTGGTTACAAAATGCTTTTTTTGGGTTATTAGGTAGGTCTTCCTGCCTTTTTTTTTATCTGCAAATTTCCGAAATAGGGTTTGCTCCAGCAGAGGTATAAACTATTGATTGAGCAAAAGCAATAGTTAACGAAAATCCTATGGATGATGCCAAATTTTTGCGGTTATTTGGTTCTATCTTCGGTGGTATTGGTAGTCTCTTCGCCGTTATCGGCATAATAATTGGACTCAACACTCGTTCTTTCCTAGCCACATCTGTAACAACCCAGGGAACAGTTACCGATTTGATTGGACGTTCATCAAGTAGTAGTAGAGTCTACTATCCTGTAGTAAAATTTACTCCATCTTCTGGTGATCCAATTACATTTCGAGCCAATACAGGCAGTAACCCACCAGCCTTTAAAAAAGGACAGCAAGTAGAAGTATTATACAATCCTCAACAACCAAATTCAGCCATGATTAATTCCTGGCTAGATTTCTGGTTTTTACCTGTGATGTTTACTGGTATGGGGTCACTTTTTGCATTGATTGGAGGAATTGCAATTATGAGTTCATTTCCTCAAGTAGTGAGACTATGGCGCGACAGATAATATCGTGTTCGGTTAAAGACTTATAATTAAGACTGCAAGGGGGCAGGGGGAAGAAAGAGTTTTTTGTTTCTGCACAAGTGGGAGAATTATAACTAATTATCTGAACTTGATATAATTCTTGAATTACGAATTACGAATTACGAATTACGAATTACGAATTAATTAAATCCCATGACTCTTGCCAATTACCCAATGACGACGGAAAAATCGGGATAAAGCCGACTCATCTAATGATAAATAAATTGGGCGGCCGTGGGGACAAGTGCGGGGGTTGCGGGTACGTTGCCAATCATCTAGTAACTGCTGCATTTCTGGTAAACTCATCGGCGTACCGTTACGAATAGCACTCCGACAAGCGACGGCGACTTGAGCCGTTTGTAAATCTCCGCCCCAACTTAGTTCTATGATTGCATCAGTAGAATCTTCACGCTGTTGCAACATAGCAGGCAGGTTACGTACTGCCCACAGTTGTTCACCAAAGGGTTCGATATCAAAACCGATGCGTTGCAGTTGGGTGATTTGGGCTGGTGATAATTGATAAAGAATAATTGGTGTTTCTACTGGAGTTAGTTGCCAATTATCACACAATTGCTCATACAAAACTCGCTCATGGGCAATGTGTTGTTCTACTAACCACATTCCCCCAGGATGTTCCGCCACGATGTAGGTATTGCTGACTTGGGCGACGGCTTTGAGGAAATGGAGACTGGGGACTGGGGACTGGGGACTGGGGACTGGGGACTGGGGACTAGGGTTGTAATTACCTTTTGATTCTGCGGCTTTGAGTAGTTGACTGACTCTGGTGGTGTGGAGAGATTCTTTGATGTTGGCGGAACTTAGGCGCAGTGCTTGGGTAATGGCTTGGTTAATTTGGTCTTGCCAATATGTTAACTCGTTGAGGTAAATTTCGGTTTTGGCGGGGTTACGATTCCAGTTAATTTGGTCTGGGGAAATGATTAAATGGAGGAAACAAATCGGATAGCGATCGCGTGGTAAGGTTCTATGAAATGCTGCTAAAATCGCCTGTTCTAATTCCGGTGATTTTACCATGCGTCCGTTAATCGCTACCCGCACCCAGTCCGGGCGATGGCGGTGACATCTATCGGGTAAGCCTACTACTAGGGTGAGTGTTGATTTTTGGGTGGAGGCAGGGCAGGGAGCAGGGGGGCAGGGGGCAGGGGGCAGAGGGGAAAATGGAGTTGCTCTACCGTTCTCTGGTACAAACCTCACTTCTTGTAAGTCGCCTTGTCGCACTTGGGGTAAGAGTTGGGGAAGGAGTTGTCCGACGGTAGCGGCTGGGGAGATGGTAAACCATTGGCGGTCATCTTGCCAAACTTGCCAAGTAACTTGCGGGTGACAAAGGGCAATGTTGTAAATTGTCGCTTGTACAGCTTTCATTTGCTGTGCAACTGACGGTAAACCATGACGACGCGCCGCACAATTAGCAAATAAATTTGAGACTATCACCACTGTACCAGGTGCGATCGCAGTCGCTTCCACCTGAATAGCTTTCCCCCCTTCACCGTAAACTACCCGCCATCCCACATTCTCACTAGAACGGCTGAAAATCTCCAAATCTGCAAGCGTCGTTAAACTATGTAAAGCTTCACCGCGAAATCCCAGACTGTTAATCTTCCACAAGTCGTCACTAGAGTGAATTTTACTAGTGCTGTGAGCTGCTGCGGCTTGTTGCAAATCATCCAAATCCATACCGCAACCATTATCCGTCACTCTAATACGCCACTGCTGCGGCCACAGAGCAACTACAATCCTTGTTGCACCCGCATCTAAAGCATTTTCCACCAATTCCCGCACCACAGCCGCCAAAGAATCAATTACCTCACCGGCGGTAATCAGATGTACAACTTCTTTAGGTAAAGTTTGAATAGATGTCATTGGGAATGGGGAATTGGGCATAGGGCATGGGGCATTGGGCATGGGGCATTGGGAATTGGGAATTGGGCATGGGGCATTGGGAATTGGGGTAAATATTTCTCCCTTGTCTCCCTTGTCTCCCCCTGCTCCCCTGCCCCCTGCTCCCTGCCCCCCTGCTCCCCTACGGATATTCATGAGACACAAAGGGAATAGATACTATTTCCCCCTCTGTGTTGCCTACTTGCACTTTTAACCCTACACCACCGGCTTTGCTTTTAATGTAACCTAGTCCAAAATAGCCATCGGCCGTTTCGGTATAACTGGTAAGTTTTCCGATTTTGTCGTCGCCAATAGTAATGGTTTCACCTACGACGGCGGCACTGTTAAGTTTAATTCCCCACAGATATTGTTTGACACCTTTATATGTGTTTAACCGGGCAATAGTTTCCTGTCCGATATAGCAACCTTTAGTAAAAGAGATAGTCTGCCATAAACCGACTTCTAAGGGATTAAAATCATCTGTAAGTTCTGCGTCTGGGGCTGGTCTTCCTTGTAATATGCGTAAATGTTCCCAAGCGCGATCGCTTAATTCTACCGCCCCTAGTTCTAAAATTTGCTGCCATACTTTCTCTTTGACAGACACAGGCAAAATTAATGTATAACCAGGGGAAGCTAAACCACTACCAACAGCGACGATGATATTGTCATCCACTGTCATATGATTGCCGTAGGGTTTACCGATAATTGCCCCTGCACCAAGTTTTTCTATTATCGCGTCACTTCCTGCACCGATAAGACTCAAAGCTGCTGTTTCCAATGTTACATCAGTTAATTGCACCTTATCAGCAAAAAAAATATAACGATCTAACCATTGCATTAAAAACTCACGACGGTTAGGCGACACCAAAAGCAACACCGCATCATCCAAAACATAAGCACTCACTAAATCAATCGTGCGGGCTGTGGATGTTACCATTACCGTATCACAGCCTTGTCCTGGCTTGAGACTTTGAAAATCATTCGTACTTTGGTTGTGTAAAAACCGCAGACAGTCATCGTTAGAAACACGGATACGTCCGCAAAAAGAGCGATCGCATACAGCAACCCCTGCGGTTGCGGCTTGGATAGCGGCTGCGTCTTTACCGTCAAGTGCAGATGTTGGCATGGTAGTCAAGAGTTACCCTGTTTCAATGTTTTCGCAATGGTGATTTTAGCAAATCCTGGTTAACAGCTTCAATCGCTTAGGGTTAGAACGGTTAACACTTTGACTAATTAATAACTTTACGGAAAGTATCTGTAAATCTCTTTCCTATGCAATACTCTGACAAAAACTGCCACACTATCTGATATAGTAAGGCCAATTCTATAGTCTCCCATTCTAATGCGATAATAATCGCCATCAGTTTTGAGTTTTTTAATATTTCTAATCTCCGCTAAACTCACAGCATTCTCAACTTCTTCAATTACAGCCTTCACTTTTTGCAGTAAGTTTTCATCTAGAATATCAGTTAAATCTTTCTCAAAGCTTTTTCTAAAATCAACGTTCATTTTTTACTGTCTAATATTTCAAATATAGCTTCACGACTAACAATTTCTGTATTTTCACCTTCCTTGATAGCTGCTTCTAAAGCTATATCTTCCATGATTTCTGTTAATAAATCAGAAATGACTTCTTTCTGTTCGTGAATAACTTCAACAATCGCTTTTTTAAGGATTTCTTTCAATCTAACTTCATCTAATTTGATTTCTGCCATAAATAATCTCAGTTATTTATTTGTCTTAATTGTAGCACGCCTACTATTTCTAGTAAGAGCGATCGCATACAGCAACCCCTGCGGTTGTGGCTCGGATAGCGGCTGCGTCTGTAGCCGAAAAAAAGTAATAGAATCATGTTTGTAGTCAGGACTTCAGTCCTCAAATAAAGACTAAACTTTTCACTACAAAACTTGAACTATTTAAATTTTTTTAAGCTAGCGGTAAATTAGCAAACACCTGCTCAACTAACTCCTTAGTTTTATCTTCCAAATGTTGCCAGTCAACTTCCCCAAACTCATCAATTAAATTAGCATCGATATCAACATTTTCACTGTCTGGACTGTAATTTATAAAACATACTTGATAGCATAATTCCCACAAATCAATACTGACATTTTGGTCTTGACGTTGCAAACATAAGTGATATCCTGGATGGGGCATTGGCAACCTCGCAAGACTTTCTCTGATGGCTTCTGCTTGTTCTAAACTGGCATTTTCCATCTCTTGCAATAACTGTGTTACCAAAGCTTTGGTTTCATCACTGGTGTTAGCTGGCCAAATCAACACATCTTGGTAAGTTCCTTTCCAAGTTGATTCATCTAGCTGCTTGCGGAGGTTGTCAATAACGCGAATAAAAGCAGGCTGCATGAGGAGTTCCGCCTGCTGCCATGTGGCTTGATCTGTTATTCTAGGTGGCATCGGTAATTAATAAAGGCACTAAAAGGATAAATTTACAGTCTGTGTTTATTAAAAGGATTATTGATTAAGTTCAAATCTTTTATCAAGATAGCGGATTTCACTGCCAAAATTTTGGAGATATTGATTACCATCGGGAAATTCTAGGTGATAACTGTGGGGAGGGATTTTATGATAGGCCAGTTACTAGACCATCGTTACCAAGTCGTTAGCGTTTTAGCTGTGGGAGGCTTTGGTCAAACCTACATAGCCCAAGATACCCGCAGGCCTGGAAATCCTGTATGCGTAGTCAAGCACCTCAAACCCTCTAGTTCTGACCCGAGAATTTTTGAAACTGCCAAGCGTCTGTTCAATAGTGAGGCGGAAACTTTAGAGAAATTGGGTAATCATGACCAAATACCCAGGCTATTAGCTTATTTTGATGAAAACCAAGAATTTTATTTAGTTCAAGAATATATTGAAGGACATACCCTCACAGAAGAACTTGTTCCTGGGAAACGTTGGAGTGAAAGCCAAGTTATTCAACTGTTGCAGGATGCCTTAAAGATTCTAGAGTTTGTTCACCAACAAGGGGTGATTCACCGCGATATTAAACCAGATAATATTGTTCGTCGTACCTCAGATAATAAATTAGTTTTAGTAGATTTTGGCGCAGTTAAGCAATTGCGGACTCAAATGGTAACAGTTGGCGGACAACCCACTGCTACCGTCGCTATTGGTACTCCTGGTTATATGCCTACAGAACAAGGACAAGGTAAACCCCGTCCGAATAGTGATATTTATTCTCTGGGTATTATCGCCATTCAAGCCTTGACGGGAATACCAGCCACGGAGTTACAAGAAGACCCCAACACAGGGGAAATTATCTGGCAGCATTTAGTTACAGTTAACTATCGCCTAGCAGAAGTGTTAACTAAAATGGTGCGTTATCACTTCAAAGACCGTTATCAAAGCGCAACGGAAGCACTAGAAGCTTGTCAAAATGTGATTAATCCCGTAGCTGTAGGTGTATCTGCTACAGGGACAAAATCCATCAATAGCCCCAACTACAGAGGAAATACACCATCGTCTGATTTATCTCGACACCAAACTGTAGCTGTTGCACCAGCTAACCCCATCAAAGCTAAACCCCCTCGTAAAGATTCTCCTAAAGCTGACCCCTGGCCGTTATTAATTGGGTTATTCTTGGCAGGGGGTGCGGCGGCTGTGGTTGCTAACTTTTATCCTAATGTGAAAAATTTAGCGTCTAATTTTTTGGGTAATAATTTGACCACAACAGATAAATGTCTAGCGGTAGTGGCGGGTAATTCTAATATCCGTTCTGAACCGAGTTCGATTAACTCTGATAATGTCTTAAAAACAATTGGTGAAAATAGTCAATTTGAGGTGACTGGTAGACGCACCAAACGGGGATGGGTGGAAATTAAACTTAATCCTCGTCGTTTAGCTTGGGCGCACTCAGATGTGATTATCAATAAACAGGAATGGCCTACTTGCTTACGTGAGAAAGGTATTGCCATTGAGACATTCAATGATAGTCAATTCATTGCTGCTAAACCTGTTCCCCAACCCCAACCAAAATCTGAGCGAATTACCCCAGCACCAAAACCAGTAGCATCCCCAAGTGCTACCCCGGCGCAGTCTCAGGCAGACCCCACCAAAATTATTGCCAAAGCCAGACAAAAGTATGAATCAGGTGATTTAATAGGAGCGATCGCTACACTGAGATCCTTACCTGATAGTACCTCAGCTAGCATTAAAGAAACAACCGCCATGATTCAACAATGGCAACAAGATTGGGAAAAAGCCGATGCACTCTTTAAAGACATCAATCAGGCTCTAGATAATGGTCAATGGGATAAGGTTTTAGACTACCAAAATCATCCTGAAAAACTGCCGAATATCAAATACTGGCGCAACAAACTAGAACCCGTATTTAAACAAGCAGCCGAAAACTTGGCGAAACAAGTAGTTCCCCCAAGTAATGATCAAAATCAATCTAAACCACAACCATCTCAAACTGAAGAACCCTTCACTTCAGAAATCATCAACT
Source organism: Aliinostoc maniaoense (assembly GCF_058172895.1). Taxonomy (NCBI): domain Bacteria; kingdom Bacillati; phylum Cyanobacteriota; class Cyanophyceae; order Nostocales; family Nodulariaceae; genus Aliinostoc; species Aliinostoc maniaoense. The sequence continues at coordinate 3,740,279 of NZ_CP187952.1, forward strand.
CTGAAGAATTGCCTCAGAATGGATATTAAGGGCATTGGGAATGGGGCATGGGGCATTGGGCATTGGGGTAAGTATTTCTCCCTTGTCTACCTTGTCTACCTTGTCTCCCCCTGCTCCCTGCTCCCTGCTCCCTGCCCTCTTTCCTTAGATCATCTCATCATACTCACGCGTTTCCATCCGCCTCGCATCCATCCCACTTGGGGGTAGAAATTCCGCACGACGCATAGGGACTATGGGCTGAGTACCTTGGTAGGGGTGAATTACTTGTACTGTCCTAGTAGGACGTGAGCGAGAGGAAAATAAAGATAATACACCAGCGACTACAATACCACCGCCAATGGTGAGGGTTGCACCTCCAGCCGCCCAAACGATGGGTGAAGACCACCAGGGGGTTTCAGCTTGGAATGCTGCGGCGGCAACTCTTTGGCTATTTTGTTGGGCTTGTTGCAGTTGTTGGTTGTTGTAGTTCTGGAATTGAAACTGGAGTTGTTGGTTTTGCGCTCTCAGTTGTTCGTTGTCGTTTTTGAGGCGTTCCAAATCCATTTTCAGCCGTTCTAGTTCTACACGCTGTTCTGTACTAGGAGCGGTAGGGGGCTGATTAGCGTATTGTGTTTGCCCGTAGGGTGGGTAATAAGTTGGGGGTTGAATTGGTTGGGGTGCGACTACAGTACCTGGAATTTGGGGACTAACAGCAAAGTTAGGCTGTACGGAAGCACTTGTCCCTCTGAGTAATAAAAGAGCGGCCAGTCCAGCTACAGCGACACCGCCAATAAATGCCATACTCTCACTCATCGCCTTTTAACCTCAACTGCGATGTAAACACAAAAACTTTTGACTGACACACTCTCACACTCATAATCTTTTAAGCCTACTTAATTTGACATAGTACCCAAATCATCAGCTACTGTATCATTTGGTTTTTTTTAGCCTAGTATTCCAATGTTAATATTCAAAACTATAAATTTTGAATTGTCCACTAAATAGCGGTAAAAAAAACTGCCTTGTTATACTTTGTAATCTAGTTTATCTTAGTGATCAAGATGTTTTGATGGCTGCTTTGAGATTTTGACAAAATTGCGCGATCGCACTTAGTCCTTGTTCTGGTGTACCTTCGGCTAAACGCTTCACAAAGGCACTACCCACAATGATTGCATCTGCACCCCATTCTTTAACTTGGGTTGCTTGTTCGGGTTGAGAAATACCGAAGCCGACACCAATGGGTTTGTCTGTAAATTGGCGAATTTTGGCTAATAAATCAGACACCCGTGTTTCCATTTGCGATCGCATTCCTGTCACACCTGTCACACTCACCAAGTAGATAAATCCTTGGGAGGCTTGGGCAATCGCTTCTATTCGGTCTACAGAGCTAGTAGGGGCGATTAACAAAGTTACATCAATCCCCCGTTCACTCGCTGGTTGCAATAGCCCTGCTGCTTCTTCTAGGGGTAAATCCGGCACTACCAAACCAGCCACCCCAGCCGCCGCTACTTGGTCTAAAAATTTGTCAATGCCCCTGTGTAAGATGGGGTTGTAGTAGGTAAATAAAATAATTGGTGCTTGTAAACTAGGAATAGTCCCTTGCAGCATTTCCAGGACATTCTCTAATTTTGTTCCCTTTTGTAAAGCACGAGTAGCAGCCGCTTGAATGACTGGCCCATCAGCAAGAGGATCAGAATAGGGAACACCTAGTTCAATAAAATCCGCACCACTGGCATCTAAAAGTTTTAAGGCGGCGGCGGTAGTTGCTAAATCAGGATCACCGGCAGTAATAAACGGAATCAGAGCGCACTCTTGATTCCGCTTGAGGGTTTGAAAGCGATCGGCAATAACGGTCATTAGTCATTTGTCATGAATCAATGGTCATTAGTCAATGGTCATTAGTTAAGAATGCTGAGATTTGCACTATCGACTATAGACTTTTGACTAATGATTACTTTACACCTGAGATTGTTCTTCTTGCTCAATCTCAGCTTGAATTTTCGCTAATTCTTCGGGAGAAAGTTCATCCAGTCGTTTTTGGAAGAAAGCTTCCTCATACTGCTGGCGTTGTTGATGGTAGGTCATTTTCTTACTCCCCGCGCGGAAAGCATAGGTTGCTACCCAACCAATCAACCCCACAACTAGCAAAGCTTGACTCCATATCCCAGCCAGTTGAGGATCAAAACCTACTAGCTTTAAACCCAGATACGCCAAGCCACCAGCTATGAATATGGCAAAACTAATTGCGATCGCATCAATCTTTCGCATGAGATTATATGACCTACCAATCTTGTTAAACTTCTATTTTGCGTGGTTTAGGACGCAGGTTGACAAACGGCGATAAAACCAACAGTCCTGGAAAGAACAGGAACACCAGGAAATACATGAAGGTACGCTCAATAGAGCTAACCACATACCAGCGTAGATTCATGTAAATCATTAAAGCAACGGGGACAACTAACAAATAAGCTCCGGCTAGAGCCAAATACAGCAGGGGTACAATCATAAACTCTTTGTTTGTTGGTGCATCTTTATCTCCATCATAGGCTGAACATTGGGGCTAAAGAAACCTTAAGTATTGGGCTTTTAAATGACTCCTGCAAAAATTCCTGATTATTGCTGATCAAAATTGGGAAATCATGCTACAATGGCAAAGCTAGTAAAACAGCAGTGCGGTTGTAAAACAAGATTCAAAGTCCTATGCTGCACTAGTAACGAGGTAGCGCAAGCAACTTCGAGCTAGAAACAGCAAAACCATTAAAAAGGATAAAAAATTTCTATCTTGTTGGACAAAAAACGCAATTTATGCTGAAATAGATAGGTGGTTATTTTCTTGAAGAAGTAAATAACCAACTCCCAAGCAAATGGGGGGGTGTGGCGGAATGGCAGACGCTACGGACTTAAATTAAATTGAGCCTTGAAGGAGAAATCCTTGAAGTGGATGCTCTCAAATTCAGGGAAACCTAAATCTGGTGACAGACAAGGCAATCCTGAGCCAAGCCGAAACAGTAAAAACTATTCGGAAGGTGCAGAGACTCGACGGGAGCTACCCTAACGTCAAGACGAGGGTAAAGAGAGAGTCCAATTCTCAAAGCCAACAGGCAGTAGCGAAAGCTGCGGGAGAATGAAAATCCGTTGACCTTAAACGGTCGTGAGGGTTCAAGTCCCTCCACCCCCATAAATTAATTCAAAATGCCAAATTTGTGATTTTGACTTTCCCATAACTCTGCCGCAAGGATTTTAACAGCGCGTTGTGGGTTGATGGCTAATCCATATTTCACTTCCATAACTGTTAGAGATGAAACAAAAATTTCAGTGGGAGTGATTACTTTTATTTGCTTGAGGGTGTTTTCTTCTCCTTTGACAAAATCACTAATTACGCAAGTATCTAGTAGATAACCCATACATAATTACAGTTCTATTTCGTTTGGTGGTATCAGTTCATCTCGGTATGATTCAAAAATAATACTTTCTTTTACACCTGTATGTTGCATAATTATTTCTGGCCATTGGCTGGGTTTGGTTTCTAAGAAGGTGACGAAAACTAAACTTTCAGTTATACCCTGTGGGGTTTCAGTTAATTCAATTTTGCCGTTTTTATAAATTCCTTGAATTGTTTTTAACATATAGCTTACCTCCTACATTCATTGATTTTAACCTATCGTTTCTAATGTTTATGTTATGCAAACAATTGAGAGCGATCGCTCCCATTTTGATTTTACTTAGCATGGAGCGATCGCCTGAATTTCCCTTATATTTCCTGAGATGATAGCGTTCTACGCCAAAAACTGAACATAGATTAGGGTGTTGGGTTTCCTTGCGTCTACCCAACCCACATTTTTTTGCTACTAATGTGGTTAAGCTTTTTTGCTATCTCTTCTCTTTAACATTAGACCAAAGCCACCAGCCAAAATAGAACCAAGGGTAGTTAAAGGTTCGGGGACTGATTGAGAATTGCTCAAGGAAGCATTTGTTACTGACAATATTGATGAGTTAACAACATCATTCACATCAATAACACCAATACCAATGTCGTAGATGCCAGATGTGGCAAATGTATAGCTAAAAGGGGTATTTCCAGTTAGAGAGAAAACTGAGTTATCAATGGTGACAAAGGCGCGATCGCTAGAGGCAGTATCATAAGTTAAAAAGGAATAATCGAAGCGGAAAACATCTCCAGCTAAGACATTTAACGCGGTTTTAATTGCAGAACCTTCGGTGGCATCACTACCAAGTTGTCCTGGTGCGAGAGTTAAGAAAGTTTCTAGTGAGCTAATATCGGTTGGGTCATTACCTGAAAGATTGTAGTTGTCAGCATCATCACTGCCATCAGCAAAGGCATTTGTTAGTTTAGTTTCAGATAAAGTTGAAGAAACATCACCTGATGTTGCCCAGGTGCTGAAGTCAAGACTAGCGGCAAACGCAGGGGATGCAATGGTGAAGCTGCTCAAACTCAAGAAGCTAACAACCATAGCCTGATGAAGTCTGCGCGCCATAAAAGTTGTATTCAACATCATAAAACTCCTAGAAATTGGTGAAAATGCTTGGTGAGTAAATGTGTTATTCGTTATTAGTTGGGAAGACTTAACCTCTATATGACGTGAGTTCGACAAGTCTTTTTTGACCTCTCCCCCAACCCCTCTCCGACACGGAGAGGGGAGTAAAGATCATTACATATCGACGAAAAATAAAGGTTTTAAAGCCTCTCTCCTTGCAGGGGCTACGGTGTACACACAAGTCATTCGATCCCCCTAAATCCCCCTTAAAAAGGGGGACTTTAACTCTAGTTCCCCCTTTTTCAAGGGGGGTTAGGGGGGATCAAGCCACATTTTGCACTCAGTACAAAGATGTGTGTACACCGTAGCCTTGCAGGGGAGAGGTACCCTACAGGAAGCAAGCTATGGAGAGGGGTTTTTCCCGCCGTCGAACTCACGTTAAAATACAAAGTTGATGGGGTTATTCAAAGTGCCAGTATTAGCCAGGTTTACGGTAATGAAATGTCTGAAGATGTCATTACCTGTGGGGCCGTCAGCATCAATTTGCACAGTGAAGTTGTTGTTGCTAGTACCCTGGACAAATTTCACATAGCCGTCGGCTATTGCGTTTGTACCGTTGTAGCCTCCTGGAACTAAGCTGTTGAGCAGTTCCGTTAAGACAATACTATCTTTGTTAATCTCAAAATCTGTAATTGTGTCACCGCGATCGCGGATATTAGTATAGACAAATTGGTCATACCCTTCACCACCAGTTAGTGTATCTGCACCTTGTAAGCCGATGATGCGATCGTTTCCAGAAGTTCCAGTTAATGTATCACGTCCTGATGTACCAGTGACTTGATTTAGCGGCTGACTGGACGGATTAATAGTGATAGATTGGGGACGAATAGCGAAACTTGTATAGTTGTTACCATCAAGACCAGAACCAGCAACTGAAAGTAACTGTGAAGTGAAAGCAAAATCTCCACCACCCAAAGTGAAACTGCTATCAATATTTATGCCTCCAAGGGGAGGAAATACAACGCCACCTAAATCTCCACCGCCACCAGAATTTGCTGGAGGATTCTGAGCAACATTACCATTAGGATCTCTAAAATTACTGGCTTGAAGAGTTCCCTGTAGATTTTCAAGTTTAATGATGGCATCACTACCTGCCTGAAACCCTGCTGTACCATCATTAATAACTAAGTAGCGATCGCTGCTATCGCTAAATAGGGCAGCAGCGTTGGGTTGAAATCCACTAATGTTTCCTATCTGTAATACTAGATTGATTGAAGACTCAGTAAGTTCCATAACAGAACCAGCATCATAGAAGTAAAATCCAGATACAGTAGGAATTTGGAATTGGTCTTCGTTAGCATTGAAGTCTGTAATGACATCAAAGTTATTAAGCAGGGAGTGTTGTAAGTTAGTGTAAACAAAAATGTCTGCGCCAGTTCCTCCGGTAAGAGTATCTTTTCCAAATCCCCCGGTTAGTATGTCATTATCAGCACCACCATTCAAAGTGTCATTACCAACACCACCATTCAAAGTGTCATTACCAACACCACCATTCAAAGTGTCATTACCGCCAATAGTTGAAAAAGTTTCGGTAACAACACTATTGCCCTGTCCATTGACGGTACCATTATTACGATTGCTGGTTAAATCTGTAATGGTATTGCCAGTAGCATTATCAAAGTTCCAGTAGCTGACTAACCTTGCTTCTGTTCCCGTCAAAGTTTTATTCAGGTTATTGCTAATTTCTGTGGCACTACGAGCTACATTCCAAATACGGACTTCATCAATGGCACCGTTGACTTTAAAGGAGTTGATATCCCAAGGTGCTACTCCCATCCGTAAATTGCTGGTATTTGTACCAAGTGGATTAGAACTTGCTGCCGTTCTGCCAACTTCGATTCCATTGACATAACCAATCATGCTTCCCCCTCTTTTCCAGGTAACAGCGATGTGAGTCCATTGGTTAGAAGGGATTTGTCCAGATTCAAAAGTATTACGATTTCTTTGAGAATCCCAAAATTCTGGATTTAGTTTTCCATTATTCACACCAAGAAGGTAGCCTGAGCCAACAGGGGTTTTACCGATAATTTTTTGGTTTTGAGTAGAATTGGCTAAATTAACCCATGCTTCTATGGTTATTTCTTCACTAATATTTAAAGAAGCACTATTAGCAACTGTTACATAATCATCGATTCCATCCAATCTCAGGGCTTTGTTATCATCCCCGATAAGAGTATCGTCACCAGCACCACCATCTAGAGTGTCATCTCCGCCACCGCCATTGAGAGTGTTGTTAGCACTATTGCCTGTGATGACATTATTGGCGGCGTTACCTGTACCGTTAATCGCTGCTGTTCCTGTCAATGTTAAGTTTTCGACATTAGGCAGATTAGCTAGGCTAAAGGTAACGCTGGAGCGAATTGTATCTGTACCTTCATTGGCATTTTCAGTAATGGTGTCAGTGGTGCTATCGACAATGTAGGTATCGTTACCTGTACCACCAATCAAGGTATCAGTCCCTGCACCACCATTGAGAGTATTGTTGCCACTGTTCCCTGTGATGACATTCCTCTCGGCGTTACCTGTGCCGTTAATCGCACCTGTTCCTGTCAATGTCAGGTTTTCTACATTAGCAATATCAGCAATACTAAAGGTGACACTGGATTGAACTGTATCAGTTCCTTCTTCTGGATTTTCGAGAATAGTATCAGTGATGCTATTAACAACAATATAAGTATCGTTACCACCACCACCTTTTAGTAAGCTGTAGTAGTCATACTCACCCTTAAGGATATCATTCCCAGCCGTTCCTTCTTTATAATTATTAAAAACGATGAGTGAATCTGTGGAATCATTAGCATTACCCACCCAGCTACTATTGCTGGTAAAAATTTCCGATAGCTCCTTAAAGTTATTATCTTGGTAGAGCGCAACTGCCCAACCTTGAGGAACTTTTAAGGAACTTAGGATGTCTTTATCGAAGCCATTTCTTAGTAATGTGTCATAATCATACCTACCTGGTATTAGCTTCAAACTCTTTCCTAAAAAATCACCATCTTCAAAAATTTCAGCATATTGACCAGAGATAATGAAATTTGAACTTATTTCAAAATCTGGCTTGTTGCTAAAAGTGATTAAATGCTGGGATCTAAAGAATGGGAAATTACTAATGTAATTAGTACCCGAATTAAGCTCGATAATACCTCGTCGAGAAATGTTACTACCGGAATCGTTCCATTTACCAGCGCCACCAAAATTCATCTCCACATAATCTTCGTTACCACCATCATTATTAGGTTCACCCTGATACCAGTTTCGATAAGTAGATGTTATGCCATTGACCCACTGAAAAACACCTTCTGTTGTTCTATCTGTCAACCCTACCCACAATTGTTCACTGCCACCAAAAGTATTAACTAACCAATCTTGCTCATTTTGGTCATTAATCGTTACTAAATTACCGCCTATACTTTTAGCTAGGGCTTGAACCTGTTCCCAAGTACCAACATTACTGAGGAGATATTTGTGTCCATTATAATTGTAAATAGGGCTGGCAAAATCAAATATCTTATAGGATAAAATACCTGTTGTTTTATCGTAGCTAAATTGATCCATAGAAGTTGGACCAAATTGTGAAATATCAATCTGAATCTTATCTCCCTCTGAAGAATTGAAGTCTGTAATGGTATCTATTCCTTCTGAGATACTGTGAAAGACAAAAGTATCAGCATTAGCACCTCCCGTTAGGATGTCATTACCTTCTCCACCTTCAAGGGTATCATTACCAGCACCTCCATTTATGGTGTCGTTACCTGCACCACCTTCGAGACGATTATTTTGGCTATTGCCAGATAAGAAATCATTACCACTGCCGCCAATGGCATTTTCAATTGATGCTAAAACGTGCTGGAATTGGCTGCTTGCTATCCCTCTTTTATAAACTAATCCAGTTGTATAACCGAAAGAGTTATCAAAGTTGTTGAGAGATATGTCTAGATTTTCAGTATAAACGCTGTAAGAAACCGTATCACTATCACCCGGATCGTCATATACACCTATGGCTTTATCACTTTCATCGTGGGCACCATCTAATTTAGCAAAAGCATAGCTGGTAGAAAGAATGTCAGAACCTTTTCCACCGTAGAGGTTTCCCCCTCCGAAAAGGTAGTCATTTCCTTCTCCGCCAACGAGATAATCATAATGATTGCCATAGAGGTGATCATCGCCATCTCCGCCATAAAGCTCATCATAGCCGTTGTCGCCATACAAGATATCATTACCTCCGTCTCCATAGAGGTAATCATCGCCATCTCCGCCATGAAGCAAGTCCTCATTTTCTTCACCATACAGGTAGTCAGTATCTCCCTCGCCTAACAATAAGTCGTCGCCTTTTTTACCATAAATATTGTTCCTACTATTATCACCATGCAGAGTATCGTTGCCATCTGTGCCGATTATGTTTGTTCCATTATTAGCCGAGACATCTTGTAGACCATTACCTATGGTGTATCCAGATCCCCTATTTAGTAACTCGTTATGTTTTTTCTCAATTGTGGTTTTGGCATATTCAGCTATGGCTTTTGCCTCGTCATACCAAATCACATGATAGTTTCCATCCAAATAAAACTTAATACCTACAGTTCCTAGCAGAGCTACACTTGCCCAAGCTGCAACAAAGTCATTGTGAGAATTGCCATCATTGGTATACTCAAAATACATTTCTCCAGATCCTAAATTCCATCCTCCAATAAAAGGTATAGGATCAGGAACATTGACAGTGGCTTCCCCAAACATATAAATGTCAGAGTTGGATGTTGCCAAAAATTGAGTTTGGGTTTTGATTAGTCCATGTAAAATGTTGAAATCACTTTCTGCCCACAAATATCCCTTATGCCAATCAAGTACTATTTCACCATGTCCTGTAATTAGACCACCAAGAACTCTAATGTTGCCATCTGCTTCTAAATAATCCTTAGTAATTTCACCATGTAGGTCTAATTCAATCAGGGAGCCGTGAATACCACCACCAGCCCAAGAAGGTAAATCTAAGTTAATTTTAGGTCCGGCTGTGATTTCTACATCGCCACTAAATTTTGAAATGTTTCCTGCCTTATATTGCCCTTCTATGCTTTGAAGATATGCACCTGTAGTTCCAATCGGTTTATTGAGGTGATCTGCTTTAATGTCAGCATAAGTTAATATGCCATCTTGAAAAATAACATTAGCCCCAATCTCAATTCCACTGGGGATTATCAGAGTTCCTTTACCCGTGACTATTTTATCTTGTGTATTAATCCCTAATTCTGCGTATTTGATTGTCCATCCCGTTGCTATGTTGATATCCTTAGCGGAAAATGTTCCGATAACTTGAACAGGGTTCTGAGAATCGTTGCTAAATTTAATAAAGTTTGAGCCGCTAAAATCAGCAGTTAAATTGTAAAAATTGGGAAGTTCTAATTTACCTTGAATTTGAAAATATTCTTCTGCAACCGTGTTGCCATCTTTATCTTTTACTGTTTTGTTTAAATCTTTTGCGTATTTAAGTTTAATACCTGTACCGATCGCTTTGAGCTTAGGTAAACCCAGAAGATTGACAGTAAAGTCAGGCAGGTCAACTTGAGCTTCTCTTAATGAAAAACCATTTTTTGTTATCTCTAAGTCTTTTAACGTTACCTGAATTCTATTCCCCTGTTCGTCTTTTCCCAACAACTCAGGTAGTATAATAAAACCTTCTGTTAGAGTAAATTTTGGATCCCAATAGTTATCATCTGTGGGATTTATGTCTGACCTAAATTCAATTGTGCGGATATCTATCTCTGTTCCAAAAACACTAAAATCTGTTCCTACTCCGCTATTAGCGGTAAATGTAAAAACCCCATTTTTATCTGTTTCTTTTTTATTATAGGCTCCTGTAATTTGGATAAACTTATCTTTCGATGTGTAGAGATTTGCTCCTAGGGAACCAGTAATGGTACTTGAACCAAAAGATTTGTTTAAATTGGCATTAAAATCCTGAAGCTTCCAGTCTCCCCATATATTTATTTGGTTAACAGTAATATGAGTGTTAGTTGCCAAATCAAATGGCAAAGTACTATTAGGGTCATTGCTCTTTTTAACCTTAATATATTTACCATTAGTCAATTCGAGTGTAGCGTTGTTGAGATAGGGAACTATAAAACTACCACCAAATGTTGCTACAAGAGCCTCTTCTTCATTTACTGTTTCTTTCTGAAAGCTTAGAGAGGGATTCTTAACTTGAATTTTTAAACCGAAAACGTTAAATTCTTTAGTCGTTTCTGGTGGTATTTGTAATTTTGCGCCTGTGACATCAACACCATCGGCACCAATGCTAATATAGTGATTTCCTTCTCCTTTTGTATAGTTGCCATCCTCTACTGTCAACTGTAAACTACCGAGTGCTTCCGGTAGTGTTAAATGACCTTTTAATTTTAGACGGTCTTCGTTAAACGCTAACCCTTTAAAAATGACTTCTACACCAAGCAGCTTAAATCCAGGCTTATTGTTCGGTAAGCTTGCGGCTAGATTGTCTGGATCAAATGTAATGCTGTCTGTAACTTCAAATAAAGGAGAGTTTCTATCATATCCCTGTCCAGCATAAATTTTGGGATTCTTACTAGAACCAGCTATTTTTTCGACATGTATTAGCTCTTTACCCGTGTCATCATTAACTCTGACTCTTCCTCCATCAACAATAATTAAAGGTGTAAAAATATTGTCTTTATTACCTATATAAACTAATTGATTTTCCCAAATTTTACTATCTGCTAATTCAAAAAAATTTAACTGATTATTACTGATATTATTCTCAATGTTAAGGTTAGCATTAAGATTCTTCTGAATAGGAAATATACTAGCATTACCTACAGGAAATGCACGGAGAGAGTTGTTTTTAGTAAAATCAATTTCGCCAAATACTGCATAATGAGCATCACTGTATATATAATTGTGTCCAATGATGGGTATTGGTTGAACTGCTCCACTCCTTGATAAGATAAAGTCCTTTGTTAAATTTAAGCCATAATATTGTGGAAGTATATTTGTTCTATTGTCTGGCAAAGCATTAGGTTCAATATTCAAATCCCCAAGTATTATGGTTCTATTATCTATAGTGTTATCTTGATTCAATAAATTAGTGAATGTCCCAAGAGTTTCTCTTGCAATATTTTCAGGTTGTTCATTATGCCAAGCAAAAATATTATTATAACTGACACCATTTTTACTTAATTGAATTTTAATTGGAGGGCGATACCATTGACCATCTTGTCTTCTCCAAACGTCATTGTTTGGTTGATACCAATTTACAGAATTAACTGTAACCTTAGTCTCAATATTATAAAGTACAAGATAGCCAGTGTTGGTATTCTTAAACCATGTTCTTGTCGTATCTAGAGGACGCTCTGTTTCCAATATTTTATAACCAAATAAATCTTTATTTTTTCCTCCAGGATATAGAATTTCTTCCAGCTTTTTTGTGTTTTTTAAATCTGTAGTTAGTACCTCTTGTAAAACTATTATATCTAAGGGATTAAATTTACCATCGGCAAGTTCTTCTCCAGTTTCTATTATGTTGGCAATCATACTTAAACGGTCAGCGAAATTGCCGGATGGGATTGTTCCATTCCTATCAGTTCTACCATTCCAAAAATTCCAAGTTCCTATTCTTAGAACATTACCATCAGTATTTCTCTCAATCCCAATTTCTCCATTACTTCTCCTTACCAGAGTAACAATATCATTCTCTTCCCTTAAAGCCTGTAACTCCTCATCACTCAGAGTATTACCTTGCACCAGTTCTGAAAAAATATCCCCTTCATCACCAGGGGAATCAACTTCATTAATCTGAGAATCCACAAAATGTCCAATTTCCTCCAATAATACATCAGTAATTTTGGCGGTATTATTAGCATATGTATCAATAAATTCCACCGCCAAATAAATTGTTTGTGTATCATCAGAAAACGCACCATTTCCGCCAGTAATAGCAGCACGATTGACAATCTTAATATTAGGAATATCAGTAAAATTATCTTCAGCAAAATTATCAAATAAATTATCTGCTACTTCCCAATTAAAATCAGTACCAAAAGCAGTTTCTAACTTAGTTATATATTCTCGATCAAATCGAAACTTACTGAGATAGTCATAGCTATCTCGTAACGCTTGAGCTACTATTCCGTAAATATCCAACAAATCCAATGTGCTGTTATTCTGAAGATTTTCAGCAAAAACAACAGTCAGATTATCCTTAACCTTGGTTTCATCTAACTGGGTTTGACTATTTTTATAAACTTCAACAATTTCTCTGCTAATTATCGTATCATTGTTATTATCATTAACTTGATTATTACTACTATCAGTATCCCCTTGTCCAATATAATTCGTCTGTTTACTATTAATTCTAATAGATTTATTATTAACTGAAATTGGAGCTTTTAAAGCATTCAATGAATTAAAAGCATTTCTATTATTTTCACTAAGTGACGGCAAACCCAAAACTATATCATCTGTTTTTTTATGCCCAAATGCTAAAAGCAGATGATTGAGATTAGCAGAATTGAAATCATCGGCATCAAATAAAATTTTATTTGGTAACTTATCTGACTTGGCAAACCGAGCAAATAAAAAAGAGTTATTAACTACTTCTTCATCGTCCAGAATGCCAAAGAATAAATCTTGATAAAATAATATTTCTCTAGCCAACCCGATTTTATATAAGTTGTTAGGTAAAGTTTTATAGTTTTTCATGGTTTCACTCCTTGGTATTGCATCGATAAATAAGCACAAAAAAATGTCTGCATTCCTAAAGCAAATTTAGGAATCAGTCTCATGTAAAAGAGGTATATGAAGCAAAAGAGAGAATATTTAAGTAGGCATCAGTAAAATTACTTATACCCGATATAATAATATTTTGTTAATTACTAACTTCAGACCTAACAATTACTGACTTATTCTGACTTTCAACTAAGTTTAATAATTTTTTAATATTCTTCTTCAATAGATAATTTAAGTTAGTAATTTATAAATTGATACCATTATGATTTTTCTATGAAATATCAAATACATTGAAATAAGCTTAAGCATTGTTGTACGATAGTTATGTAACTAAACACACATTAATGCAGAATGCCAAGGTCATTGAAAGTTCACCATGACTGTATTGATCAAGTCAAAGTAGCACTGACACGTAATGGCTACCCCACCCAAAAAAGCCTGGCTTATGACACAGGACTAGCTCTAGCTACAGTTAGTAAGTTCCTCACAGGAAAAGCAGTTGGTCATGCAAATTTTGAAGAACTATGTCGTAAATTACAGCTAGATTGGAGAGACGTATCTACACTTAATTCTCATTTTCGATTTGATTATCTAAGTAATAACACAGAATTAATTGCAAAAAAAAACACAGACTGGGGCGCAGCAATTGATGTTTTCTCATTTTATGGACGCTCACAAGAACTGACACAACTAAAGTCATGGATTCTAGAAGATGGCTGTCGCTTAGTGACAGTCTTAGGTATGGCTGGGGTTGGGAAAACGACTTTAGCCACTAAATTAGCAATATCAATTCAAGATCAGTTTGAGTATGTAATTTGGCGAGCAATACAACATACTTCTTCAGCAAACGACCTTTTAACTGAGTTTGTATTATTTTTATCCAATCAGCAAGAAAGCAAACCCGACATCAATCTGCTGATTCATTATCTACGTACATTCTCATGTCTATTAATTTTAGACAACCTAGAAACAACCTTAGATGCCGACTTGATGGGACACTATCGCTCAGGTTATCAGATATATAGTGATTTAATCCGAGCAATTGGCACAACCAACCATAATAGCTGTCTGATTTTAACCTCTAGAGAAAAGCCTGCTGAAATCGCCACCTTAGAGAGAACAGCTTTCAAGGTGCGTTCCCTCAACTTAGAAGGTTCTCAAGAGGTAGCCTTACACTTACTGCAATCAAAGCAACTGCTAGCTTCAGAGGAGCAAAAACAGAAATTATGCCTTCTCTACAGTCATAACCCTTTACAAATCAATATGGTTGCTAATGCCATCATCAGGCTATTTGATAGCAATATAGACAAATTCCTAGAACAAAATACCTTATTGCTCAGTAACATTAGCCAATTACTCAAACAACAGTTACATCGTCTTTCTGAGCTTGAATGGCATATTATGTACTGTATAGCTATTAATCAGCAAGTAACAAGTATTGATATCTTAGCTAAAAAGATTTGGTTGACTGTTCCTAAATACCAATTATTGAACGCCATAGAAAGATTGATTTGGCGTTCATTAATTGAAAAACAAGCCGAAGGTTATACCCAAAAGCCTGTGGTGATGGAGTATGTAATAGAGCAGATGAAAGAGCAGATTTTAAGTGAACTGATAAATAAAGAATTTTTCCTGTTTAATAAGCATTTACTGGTTACAGAAAACAGCAAATATGGCAGTATAGAAAATCAGACACCAGTAATTTTGGGAAGCATTGCAGACCAGTTTTGTAATTATTTTCCGTCCAGAATAGCTCTTAAAAGACACATTCAAGAAATCATAGAAGAAGTACAAACTTTTAAGCACTGCTTATCTGAATATGGAATATCAAATTTTATTCATCTGTGCAAATATCTGGAATTTGAGTTAACAACAGCAGAACAAGAGATATTCCAGTATGGTCTCTCATATCTTGATGAAAGCACAACAGCGATCGCTCTCCACAAAAAAAAATGCGATCGCCGTTAATTTTCGTTTTCGTAGTAAGAGTTACACGCGCCAGTTCTGCATCCTTAACCGTACCAATGTCGCTTAAACTCAGGAAACCGCAACTGAGGGATACTTTGCTTTAAGTTCTTACCCATTACCTAAAACCCTTATCAATAAAATCAGTAATTTCCTGATAAAAAACCTGCCCCTTTTCTCTACTACTACTTGCAGTCACTAATAACCTTAAAGTTTCCACCAATGAATTTATAACAGCATCACAAACCAAATTAAAAAGCTGACTTAAATCATCTTGGTTTTGTTGTCCATAAGCCAAAGCATTAATATAATCATTGCGGATTTGATTATTAATTACCACAATAGGATAACCCGCACTAATTAACAATAAATTCATTAATAATCTAGCCGTTCTGCCATTCCCATCCCGAAAAGGATGGATCGAGACAAAACGATAATGCGCCATTGTGGCATATTCTACCGGATGGAGTGTTAAAGCAGCATCCGAATTGAGCCAGATGACAAAATCTGCCATTAATTGAGATAGTAAATAATGGGGAGGATAAATATAATTTGTTCCTGCTGCCATCACATCCAACTTCCGATAACAACCCGCTTCATCAGGGTTAATTTTCCTCAGAATGAGATTGTGAATTTGTTTAATTTCCCATTCATTAATTTCTATATCTTTTTGGGCTAAACTTTCAATATAGTCTATCGCTTCCTTATGTCCAATCACCTCTAAATGTTCATCGAGAGTCTTACCGCCAATTGTAATCCCTTTTGTTAACACTAACTCAGTTTCACTTTGAGTTAAAGTATTTCCTTCAATGGCATTAGAGTTATAAGTAAAGCGGACATCATAGAGCTTTTTGAGTTCGGCGATCATTGTTTGATCAAATGGTCTAAAGTCATCTAACCAAGCTTTTAGCTTATCAATTTGCTCTAATTTCAGTTGATAATTCATACTCACATAATTACTGATTAAAGCAGTTAATGAAAAATCTTTTTTTTGACTTAAACCAATTACCTGTTCAATAAACTGCTCGTAAAGTTTAGAGGAAGATACTAGCATAGGGTAATGGGTAATACCAATTCTCCAAAATAAAGCTACACATAGACAACAGGGGGCAGGGGGCAGGGGGCAGGGGGCAGGGGGCAGGGGGCAGGGAGCCGGGGGAGACAAGGTAGACAAGGTAGACGAGAAATACTTACCTCAATGCCCAATGCCCAATGCCCAACTCCTCACAAAACCCGCGAATCAGCCGCTCTGTCTCCACCATCTTTTGATTAATTTCCTTTTACTCCTCAAAGGTATCTACATTAGACCTATTGCATAAATATTTTTTTGCCTCACGCAAAGGCGCAAAGACGCAAAGAAGGACTCTATAATCGTCACTTTTGCAAGATGTCTATTAAGCAATAAGTAGAACGGCGTGAATAATTCAAGGTTTGTAGTAGGGACTTTAGTCCTCTCTTAAGGGCTAAAGCCCTTACTACAAGCCCATTCAATTAAATTTTACATTACTTAATGTAGTTTGTTTTTTTCTCGCCGACTTACTTAATCCCGAAATTTATCAGCATTCATCTTGCCCCGAAGGGAGTCGGCAATATTCCAAAGCTGGGTTTCTAGCTTTTTCTTGTGTCCGTTTTGTCCGTTCAGTTCGTTCGTCATTTATCATTCCATTTCAGACTGGGGGCAAAGTTATGCTTGCAAACGGTTAATTTCATCCAAAATTAGCTGACTTCATGTAGTTTGGTAGAAATCAAGGTTACTTTTTTAGCTGTTCTGGGAACTCTATCACTAAGGTTCAGTTAAGGCTAGTTTCCGTAGCAATTTTAAGCTGAATCCGAACTGTGTTGTCAGTACGATTTTGTGTTTGAGGATTTATGGATAAATCAATTATTCAGTTGGTTGATGAGTTACCTGCTGATAATATCACTGTCAAGGTTCTAAAGGCTGTCGATTTTGTAGCACCCAGTCAATGGAATAATCTTGTAGGCTTTGATAATACTGTTCGTGCTATCACTGGAGAAAGCGATCCTCAAATCATCCAGAGAATCCGGGAACGGGCTGCGGCTTTATATCAAGATCCTCAACAGAACTACCAGAGTGTCATCAAACTTTATCAAACAATTGATAAAGCAGATACGGCTATGGCGGCGGCGGCTTTAGCCAATAAAGTTGGTGAAAAAATTGGTTTTCTGTCGTTTTTAAGCAATATTACGCCCAAAGCTGATGTCACTCAGACGATTGATTTAGTCTTAAAAATTGCTATTGAAATCATCGCCTTTTGCAAACTCAATGGGATTCCTCAGCCAAACCCCCAAGAGTTTGTCAATTCTCTAAGCAACAACTATCAAGGCTCATCTCTCATACGGATGGTAGCTTTAGTTTGTATAGATGGATTGCTACCATTAGGCCCCGATTTTCTCAGCAAAATACAAGAATTGATGAGTGGGAATAATACTTCTGGACAAATCACCCAAAATCCTGTGTTTTTGGCAGTGAATAATTCTCTACCAGGAAATAATCCTACTGACAAACTTGGTTTTATTACTCAAGGCTTTAACTCTGTACAAGGCTGGATAAGTGGCTTTGTATCTAAGACTGGCTTAACTCCTCAAACCATTTTTAGTAGTTTGGGTAATTTTATTCAGATTGCTGATGATAACCTAGACTTTGTAGCAGCTTTCCTTGATCAAACTACAAATTACTATGAGCATACAGGGATTCAAACTGTCGCTTACAATGTAATTCAGAAAGCTCATATTTTAGTTAAACAGGAAATTCAACAACAGCAACTATTACAATCAAACCGTGTCGATACTACCTCTGCTGTTAATGGAGAGAACAATGACTATGGAGTTGGTAAAGCAGTAGAAGTTTGGGATGAGGAGGAAGAAGATTGGTATTCTGCTACTGTTGAGAAAGTCAAAGATAATGAATACTTTATTCATTACGCTGGTTACGGTTCATCCTATGATGAATGGGTAGGCCCTGATGATATGCGTATTCGCAACCATAAATCATCTGATGATAATGGATATGCGGTAGGTCTAAAGGTGAAAGTTTGGGATGAAGATCAGGAAGAGTGGTATTCTGCCACTATTAACAAAATTCAGGGTCAACAATACTATGTACACTACCTTGATTACGACTCATCCTATGATGAATGGGTTGATCTAGAAGAGATTGCCTAGGAATAAATTAGGAGAATAAGAAGATGCGATCGCCTGTATGATGAAAGTGGCGATCGCTTTTGATTTGACACCACACATAGGAGGGATATCTGCAAATATCTGCTCTCAAACAACTTATAATCAGAGAAAATATCTGATTAATTAGTTTACTATCATGACATTTACGCCTACAGATAATTTTCTTGGTATTTTATCTCAAGCTGCTACTGCCTATAGACAAAATTATCAACTGCCTACAACTGAAGAAATTGTTAATGCTTTATTAGCAGCAGAAACAACCGCAAAAAAACAAAAGATAAATTATAATTTTGATTCTCTAGTGGGTAAGTGGCGTTTATGTTTTGCCACTGGCACAAAGAAAGCCAGAGAACGCGGGGGAATTATTTTAGGAAAGGGTTGGTATGTGCCAAAACTGGTGACTATTCATATTTGCTTTAGTAGAAATCTAGAGCTAGATATCAATAAAGGTGAAATTAGTAATCAGGTAAAATTAGGAAAAATATTATTGCAATTAACAGGTAAATCTAAATATTTAGGCAAGAAAAATCTCCTAGCTTTTGACTTTACTCAAATGTCTCTGAGTTTATTTGGTCGTACTATTTATCAACAACAGATTCGTTCTGGTAAAAGTCAATCTGAAGGTTTTTACAACCAACCCATTGCTAAACTACCCTTTTTTGCGTTCTTTATAATTAACGCAGATTTGATTGCCGCCCGTGGACGTGGGGGAGGTTTAGCATTGTGGATTCGAGAAGATTGCTAGATTAGCTATAGGAATCGGCTTTGATTACTGAAATTATTTGCGTAGTAAGGGAAGAGGGTTGGGGTAAGAAGGAATTTAGAGGTGTACGGATTTTTTTCAAAAATCAAATAGGAGTCCTATATTATATCAACAGGGCTTACGTAAGTGTCACAATTGATCGTTGATGCGTGACGCTATAAGTCTCATGACTACGTTCACATACTTTCGCAGTGTCACACATCTTACATCAAAAATATGCTAGTTGCGTAAGTCCTAATTCAAAATAAAAGCAATATTTCTATAAAATTTTGTGATAGAGATATAGCATTAACAATACTGTAAAAATTACATTTGCAAAATATTAATTAAACCTCAAGAAATTTTATGAACAAGGTTGCACCTGCTGTTATAGTCTTAAGTCAAAATAGTGTTACACTAGCTCGCAAAATCATCACTGTCTTACCAGGCGCAACACTCTACGGTTTAGCAGGACGCACCTGTGATGTTGATATCAGCTTTACTAATTTCGGTGAAACACTCCGGGAATTGTTCGCCGCCGGCACACCTCTAATTGGTATTTGTGCGGCTGGTATTCTCATTAGAACCCTAGCACCCCTAATTTCCGACAAACGCCAAGAACCGCCACTGTTAGCGGTGGCTGAGGATGGTAGCGCAGTTGTCCCGCTTTTGGGGGGACTAAATGGAGTCAATGATTTAGCACGGCGCATTGCTGAGGTACTAGATACCCAAGCAGCAATTACTACTACAGGGGATATTCGTTTCCGCACAGCTTTGTTATCACCTCCCCCTGGGTATCATTTAGCTAACGCAGATGATGCGAAGAAATTTATCTCTGATTTATTAGCAGGGGCGCAGGTAAAGTTAGAAGGAACTGCACCTTGGTTAAGTCATAGTCAGTTACCCATTGACCCCAATGGCAATTTAACCATCCAAGTCACAGAACGCTGTGTGACTCCTACAGCTAACTGTCTGGTATATCATCCTAAAAATATTGCGATCGCCATCACTCACCCTGATGTTACTCTAGACTTAGTACAAACATTACTAGCTAACGCAGACATCGCTAGTGCAGCCATCGCCGGCATATTTGCACCCATTGCTATTGCCCCCTATGCCAACATCCACACCATAGCCGATTTCTACGGTGTGCCGATGCGGTTTTTCCCTAAAGAGTTAGCAGCAGAAACATTGGCCTTAACAGCGACAGGTAGAGATGGTAAATTAATTGACTCATTATCGCAGATAGCGATCGCCTACGGTGGGCGGTACGCCATCGCTATTTCTTCCGAACCCCTAGACCCCAACACCATCGGTCAACCCCAGGGAAAGTTAGCAATTATTGGTACAGGCCCCGGCAGTTCTCAATGGATGTCACCGGAAGTCAAAGAAATTCTCAAATCTGCCACTGACTTAGTAGGCTACAAAACTTATCTAGATTTAGTCGGTTCTCTCGCAGCAGGAAAACAACGCCATGAGTCAGACAACCGCGAAGAAATTGCACGGGCAACAATGGCCTTAGATTTAGCAGCTACCGGACGCTATGTAGTGGTAGTTTCTTCCGGCGACCCTGGTATCTATGCAATGGCTACGGCTGTATTTGAAGTTTTCGACCACCACCACAAACCAGAATGGGACAGTATTGATATTCACGTCGCACCGGGAATTTCCGCCATGCAAGCCGCCGCCGCCGCCGTTGGCGCACCCTTGGGTCATGATTTTTGTACGATTTCCCTATCGGACATTTTAAAACCCTGGTCAATTATTGAAAAACGGATTGCTGCTGCTGCTGAAGCTGACTTTGCTATTGCCTTCTACAATCCTGTTTCTAAAGAACGGACTTGGCAATTAGCTGATGCCAGAAATATTTTACTCCGTTACAGAACCCCCAACACTCCCGTAATTTTAGCCCGAAATCTCGGCAGACCAGGACAGAGTATCAAAGTAATTACCCTTGAGGAGTTAGCACCAGATGTTGCAGATATGCGAACAGTGATTATTGTTGGTTCTAGCCAAACTAAAATCATCAACCGCATTGATGCTAGTGTTAGCGTCTATACACCTAGACGGTATGGCAAATAATATCGTGTTCGGTTAGAGACTTATAATTAAGACTGCAAGGGGGCAGGGGGCAGGGGGCAGGGGGCAGGGGGCAGGGGGAGACAAGGGAGACAAGGGAGCGATCGCTTATGTTGACACTGATATTAATTTATACAAAAATTACCGAGACTGTATCCCCAACAAAATTTTGTAGTGCAGAGTAGTTATGTCAAGGCTTTGATTAGGGTTAAGCATGAGATTGACGAACATCAAGGAGGATTTGCCTCATCTGAAAATGACCATTTTGACAATACATCTTTCTGCAAAAAAGATTACATCTTTCTACATTTTCCACTACGAGTATAAACTTTAAACTATTCTCCATAAAAATTGAGTAATATCCGTACTTATACAAAAAGAAATGAATTTGTGTATTTTTTTAAAAAATGAATAAATTATTTTGAAAAAATTGCTCAATTTAGTTGCAAATAAGCAAAGGAGAAAAGAAAGATGAATCGTCAACAAAAATTTTCAATGGTGATTTTAACACTAGCAATGAGTTTTTCTGGTATAAAGCCAGTAGCTGCTGAAAATTCTCCTATTAAACCAGCTATACCCCCTACAAAATTACTTTCTCAAGCTTCATCATTTACTATTGCTCAACTAACAGAAGCTAGTTCTCCTGTTTACGGAAAATGGAAACTACAATACAGCGTTAATGGCGTTATTTACGAAAGTATTCTGACAATGCAAGGATATTATGGAAGTATGAGAACTCGTTATTTTGATCACGAAATCAATAGAACTGTTGCTGTTGATCAAACAATGAGATTGAAGTCTTCATCTTCTGGACTAGTTTTATTAGGATATAATCCTGTTTATGCGGGTACTAATACACCTAACGCTAATTATAGTGCGGATAATTTTTTATTTCAAGTTCGTCCCAATGGACAATTGATAGTTTTGACTTGTGATAATTCTTTACAGTGTTCACCTGTAGATTTAGAAGCTATTCGCTAAATAACACTTTCTCAAGCAACACAAAAACCTCGCCAGTTTCACTACTGTCTCTAGTGATGATAACGCCAATATATCTAGGAATCATATTTGATTTCTGAAAAAAACTCAGTACACCTGGGTTACTTCTTTTCCTGTTCCCCCAACCCCGTTCCCCGTTCCCTACCTACGCAAATAATTTCAATATTCAAGTCGGATTCCTATATCTGATCAATTCTTCTAGACTAGGTGTTGGTTATCGTCAATTCATATAGGATTGCTATAGTCCATTGGGAATTGGTTTTATTACTTATTACTTTTTTCAATCAGTTGCTGTACCTCATAAAGATCGAATCTGCTGTAATTTACGCTGAACTGAAACATTAACACAGCTTAATTATAGTAATTTTGCTCTATTTTTAGCACATATCACCTTAATAAATTCTCACCCCTTACAGGTTAATTAGCAATTAATTCCAGGCTTTGTAGCTCATCATAAACTACATTACAAGCCTTTTTCCATAGTTATAAAAATACAATAGTTATGTTGCTTTATCATGCCAAAAAATCTTGAATTTAATAAAATAATCCGCAATTATAGTCATAGGAAAAGAGAAACAAAACTCAATTTCCTATCAAAATAAACTTACTAACAAGGAATTAATCCAATGGCTGAAATTAAAATCAACCAACTAAACATTGACAAAAACTCAGAAATCGTTGATCTAAAAGCTGAAGCTGCACAAGGTAATACCGCAGCTATTGTTGCTTTCAAAAGCTTACGTGGAGGTCTTGCTGCTCGTAAGGCTTGTTGGTGTACTCAACAGATGTTATAAGAGTTTCTATCGAACAATATTTGATGCAGTTTTGAGAACCATAAAAATGGAACTCATTTTCTAAAACAACATTGATTTTATCCACAACAACACTAAAAATTGCTGTTGTGGATAAATTTCATCAAAATCACTAATTCTTTATGAAGCTGTATATAATTCGATCCCTCCTAAACCCCCTTGAAAAAGGGGAAAACAAGAATCAAAGTCCCTCTTTTTAAGGAGAGTCACTAAGTTAGACAGCTTTCTCGGCTTGCAGCAAGTGGCATGGATTTAGGGGGATCTAAATATGTGCCAATTTACATGAAATTGGTATAACTCGGATGGAGTTGTTTGCCGTAATTAAGAGATTTTAGGTAATTTTTAATTTTTTATTGTGGAGGAAAATTTATTATGTCGATGCTGAATAGTTTACCTGTAAATTGGTTAAATCGGCCATATATCGATTTAGGTGACTGTAATATTGGTGCATTTCATCTGTATGGAATTGAGTTTAATTATCTTAATTTAGTTAGTGGAAAACCTATTAGCACAGGGCCAATTCAGCATAATATTCAGGTTAATCTTCCTCCATCCTTTAGAGAAAGTCTATTAAGAGAAACTGGCTTATTACAGTATCAAGTTAAAAATCCTTTAGAACTACCTACTGACTTACGCACAGAAAGATGGGATAAGTTATGTGAATATTTGACACACTATCAAGAACTACAAAGCTTTACTCAGTTCAGGGTGATAAGTCTGTTAAAAAGCTTGTGTTTAGATGAAGCGGTATTAGAATATGTACCGGAGATGTCAGCTTCAGAAATAGCGCAAGATCCTATATTGGCAGCCTTGGCTTTTTCCCGTGCCATGTGTAGTTTAATGATTAATCTTGACTCTGGCACACTTCAAAACTTAAGTGAATTGGAACTAATTGCTAATTATGCTCCATCTGAAACTCAAACAAAATTTGGTGCGGCTCTTCAGTTGGTAGTGCAGTATGCAAAAACATTTAGAAATTTAGCACAGGCAGAATATTGGCGAGAAATAGCTACACAAGAACTGAAGAATTTAAAATCGTCCTTAGATGAGTTTACCTATACTCGCCTACTGAGTATTTATTACCGAGCGGTGGTTTTTATACCGCTTATCAAGAACGATCAAGAGCAAGTTATTCAAGAAATGGATCTGAGTGAATTTTATGGAAATAGATTAATTTCAATTGCTAGTAATGACAATGAAAAAATAGTAGCTGATGAAAATCTCAATATAGTTTTTGAGAGTCGAACGAAAGAAGCTTTGTGGCTTGGTGATATAGATTTAGCTGAAGAGCGATCGCACAAACTCACCCAGATGGATCAATTTGATCCTAGATACCGTCTAGAACTGGGAGAAATTTACATCAAGCAGGGTAAAATAGCAGCAGCTGCTCAGATGTATCGTTCCGCAGCCAGATTAGGGCCACCAGGAACAGAGATCGCTTGGTTTATGGCTGCTCAATGTCATGAGCAACTAGGTGAAATAGATATAGCTTGTGATTGTTACCTCGCTTCAATACAAATAGATAAACTTGCTATTTCTGCTGTAGAGCGACTGCATAAATTAGCTCCGCGTTTGGGGGATTTAGCTCTTACCCAATGGAGCAATATCCGCTTGTCACAATTACGAGAACAGCAAAAAATTATAGCCAATCAACCCTCAACTTCTTACATACCAGAAGCCTCTTCTGAGTTGAAGAAAGCCGCAGAAAAAATCATGGTTTGATTTCATTTTTTGACGATATTTCTAGATCAGTCTTGAAATATCTATTTTTGCCGTACCTCTAAAAGTGGTGATATTCAATTAAAGGGGAAATAAAATGTTGCATAACAACAGAAAAAAACAGATTTCTTGTGAACTCAATGATCTAATTGATAATGCTGTCAAAAATGCTATCATTCGCCGAAATCATGATGTTGATTCAACCAATGATGTATTTGATTTATCTGAAGAAGAAACCCAAAATATTATAGGTGGTTTGTCAGGTTCACATCAAGGTACATCTACTTGTGGTATGCAATGTCCAATTCAATTCTAGCAAGAGTATTTTGATCATCTATCAAACTCAAGTGACAAGCAATTCATCATAACACAACAATAGTTAAAATCATGCTGTTATATCAACCCAATCCTTTTGTTGGGTTGTTTTTTATTGTTTTCCATCTCTGTAAAATGAGTTCTAGAGAAGCTGAAACCTTAATTTATGTCACCATACATTTGAGATAAACCAAAAACAATCCTTAAAGCCTTACATAGCGGTAATACTGTTTCTTGATGTAGCTTGCCTGGCGTAGCCATAGATGCACTTTATTCTGTACTGTAGAGACGTTGCATGCAACGTCTCTACATCATTTATTTGGCGCAACTTCATAGAGAATTGGTATAAGTAGAACAGGGTAAATAATTCAACGTTTGTAATGTACCCCTCCGGGCAAGCAAGCTACGAGCAGCGTCTCGTTCGCTGTAAGCATCTCCTAGAGAAAAGAGAAGTTTAGTTATCAAATAAGGACTAAAGTCCTTACTACGAACTTAATCTTAGTTTTTTTACAATTTATATGTAGTAAAATATTGGTAAACTAAGCTTAATTACAGCAATTATGATACTGTATTTATACATAAACACTCTTGGTTTATCAAATATATTTACAGTAAGTAAATAACACACTATTTTTCCAAAAAATTCTATTAAAAATAGTAGATATTATGTTTATTTTTATTATTTAAAGCAATTGCCATTCCCAGATAAATAAGAGATTCTTGTAATGAGATGAAGAAATTCAACATCTCATCGTAAACACAATATCTTGAATTAGTAAACTACAAGGAAATTTGCAAATGGCTAACATTGTAATTACAGAATTGCAATCAACTCCAACAGAATTTAAAGACCTTTCTGCATCCTATTTAACAGGTATCAGAGGAGGTACTAGTGGTTCATTAACTATTGGTCGCACAACAACAACAACAACAACTACTACTAATTCAGATGGTAGTTCAACTACTACAACTACCACGACGACCACTGGAATAAATATAACAATAGATCCGTAGATAAATACAATAGTCAGTGTGTAGGCTTGCTCAACAAACTTGTTTTACAAGCCTACACATCATAAACTGGCAAGGAACAAAATAAGTATATGTAGTAACGCACCCAAAGCTTTGGAGGGTGCGTGCTAATACAACTTAGCTATCTGTTTAAAAATCAAATAAGATTTTTATTGACGCACCCTACTACTACCAGTCACTAATCAAGCTCAAGAGTAAGTTCCACTTGCTCACTTTGCGTTTTCAGCCATTCATAATACAACTGTGCAGAAATTTCTTGACGTAACTTTTCATCTAGTTGTCTTTGCACAATCTCCTCTACAAAAATTAAATGCACACCTTTAGCTGTCAGAATAGGCTTTAAAAGCTGTGGGTGTTTAGCTGCAAACACAGCACTAGAAACTTCGACACTTAAATCTTGACGATGGACTAACCCCATATATCCACATTTACGGCGTAATTCTATATCTTGAATATATTTGTGAGCAACATCAAAGAAGCTCGTTTCATCTTCTTTAATTGCATAAAAAAGTTCCCAAGCTAAATCTTCATCATCTAACATCACCTCATACATCACTGCACCTTGATAATCAAGTTGACGCTCATAAAAGTATGGTTCAACTTGATTTGTAAATAAGTGAGCAGCCAGCTTACTCGAAACTAAATTTGTATAAACAATATGTTCAAAATCATCTAGAGATAAATGATGTTTTTCTAGCCATTTCCAAGTGTCTTCAGCATTGAGGAGATTATTTACCAACCGCATTTTATCTGCTGCTTTTTGTAGTTCTTCTGTCTCAATTTTGATACCTACTTCAGCCGCAGATGTTTCAATAACTCTCCGCATGATAATCTGCTGAATGATATCAGGTATATGACCTGATATTTTGATTTGCTGTACAAGATCATTATTGGTGATACTCATAGATTGTGGCACAATTTTTCTCCGCATTTTATTCATGAAAGACTACAAAAACTATTTGATTTTTAGTTATTAGTAAACCAAGTTTAGATTTTAGATTCCATCCCCAACCCAAAATTTAAAATCTAAAATTCCGAGAGTAACCTATAACTTCAAACCACCTGCTTGTAATTGTCTAAATGGGTCAAGTAGAAAATCAATAATTCGTCTTTGACGCACAATTACTTCTGCCCTTGCTGTCTCTCCTGGACGGAGAGGAATGCACTTATTATCACTCTTAATACAATGTTGTTTGAGAGCAATTTCTAAGTTATAAGCTGCAACTTTACCATTAGCAGTATCCACTTCTATAGTAGTAGGAGAAATATCAATTAATTCTCCTTCTACTACACCATGCTTTTGGAAAGGATAAGCATCAAACTTGAGTTTAACTGGTAATCCTTTCCGCAAAGAACCACTTTCTGTAGTTGGCATTTGCGCCCGAATTATTAACGCTGAACCAACAGGCGCGATTTCTGCCACCATTGTTCCCGGTTCAACTACAGCACCAGCTTTGGTAATAGGTAATTGAAATATACTTCCGCTCTCTGGTGCTTTTAATTCCCGTTGTGCTAATTGAATATTTAAGCTTTCAATCTGTCTTTGAGTCTGGGCAATTTCTGCATTGAGTGTGGTAATTTCTGTTTCGAGATTCTTTTGCTGTTCCTCAATTCGTAATAAGGCTAATTGAGCCGAACGAGTTAAGGTTTGATAACTGCGTTGTTGTTCATTCAGGCGTAATTGTGCTTGGGTAATATCTGCTTTTCCTTGTTTGACAATTCGCTCATAACTACTCTGCTGTTCTGCTACACGTAGCTTGGCTTGTTGAATATCTGACTGACTTTGTTCAAATAATTTTTGCTTTTCTTTTGCTATTTCTTGCTTCTCTACAAAATTAACTTCTGGGATGACTCCTTCTTGATAGAGTTTACGATATCTGGCTTGTTCTTGTTGGGCGATCGCTAAACTACTGGCAATTAAACTACTAGCAGTTTTACTATGTTCTAAATTTTGTTTTACCTGATTTACTTGAGCCATTTTTTCGGATTTTTGTAACTCATAGGCATTATTTAAAGCAATTAAATTTTGCTTGGCTTGGTCAATTTGGGATTGTTTTTCTAATGCTTGAGATTGATTTTGTTGCTGCTGAGTAGTAAAAGCGACGACTAATTGATTTTGAGAAGATTTTAACTGCGATCGCCTGTTTAATTGCCCCTCTAATTTATCTTGTATTTGTCGTAATTCTGCTTGAATTAAATCTGTATCTAACAACAGTAAAGTCTGTCCTTGATTAACTACCTCACCCTCTCTAACTCGGATTTCTTTCACAGTTCCAGAAACCGCACTATCTAACCTAATTGTTTTACCTTGAGGTTCAATTCTACCCGCAGCCGTTCCTGTTTCATCCACCTGAGATAACATCGCCCAAGGTAAAACCACAGACACAAACACCACCAAAAAATACAGTAAACCCCTAGTCCAAACCTGCGGTACACTATCTAATAAATCCTTAGTAGCAAAAGACCAATCTGTATTAGCCTCCACTATCGATGCAGATATTACCTCTTCCTGCTCAACTTCTTCTGTCACCCTACCATTCCATAAATTCGCCATAATCCCTCCTAAAAAAACTCTCTGCCCCTGCTCCCTGCCCCCTGCCCCCTGCCCCCTGCCCCCTGCCCCCTGCCCCCTGCTCCCTACCCCCTACTCCCTGCCCCCCTCCCTACTCCTGCCCTCCAAATTGCTGCTGATTGAGGTAGAAATAATGTCCACGCTTCGCCATCAACTCCTCATGATTACCACTTTCAATCAATACACCTCTATCTAGAACCAAAATCAAATCTGCGTTTTTGATAGTAGATAGACGATGGGCAATTACTAAAGAAGTTCTTCCCTGAAGAATAGTTTTCAGATTTTGTTGGATAATCCTCTCGGACTCAGTATCAAGATGGGAAGTAGCTTCATCTAAAATCAACAGTCGAGGATTACCTAACAAAGCTCGTGCGATCGCAATTCTTTGCCTTTGTCCACCAGACAACAGCCCACCACCTTCACCAATTTGAGTTTCATAACCCATAGGTAACTTTTGAATAAATTCATCTGCACCAGCTAATTTAGCAGCCTCCATAATCTCAGCTAAACTTGCTTGAGGATGTGCCAAACTAATATTTTCTCGGATGGTATTTCCAAACAAAAAAGTATCTTGATCAACTACTCCCACCTGCTGGCGTAGAGAATGTAAAGAGATATTAGTCATATCATGACCATCAATTAAAATTCTGCCATCTGTAGGCGGATACAAACCTAGAACTAACTTAGAAATCGTTGTTTTTCCCGAACCACTACGCCCTACCAAAGCAGCCATCTGTCCGGGTTTAATTGTGAAACTGAGATTTTCTAAAATATTTAGCTCGCTTTCTGTATGATAACGGAATGTGACATTTTCAAAGCAAACTTTACCTTTGATTATCGGTAAATTTTGCTTTATCTCTATTCTTAAATCTTCTTCTAAATCTGTATCTAATACATCATTAATCCGCTCAGCAGCAATAATCACTTCCTGTAACTCATTCCACAGCACAGTTAATCTTTGGAAAGGGCGAATAATATTACCTAGCAACATATTAAATGCTACTAATTGCCCAATGGTTAATTGCTGTTCAATGACTAAATACGCTCCATACCACAATAAGGCAGTAGATACAACAGCTTCAATCGTATTACTAAAAATTTGCAATCGATTGCCAATCATTTGTCCAGAAAAACTGGTTTTGACTGACTTTTGTAATAACTCCTCCCAATGCCAACGCACAGTTTGCTCTACTGCTGTAGATTTGACTGTACTTATACCAGTCAATGCCTCAATTAAATAACTACTTTCTTTTGCTACAGCCTGAAATATTTCTCTAGAAATCCTTTGTAAAAATGGTGTAGCTATCAACGCCAACAAAAAAAATGGCGGCACAATTATCAAAGATAGCAAAGCCATGCGCCAACTGTACCAAAACATTAATCCTAGATAAATCACAACAGTAATTAAGTCTAAGACAATTGATAATGCCTCCCCAGAAAGAAATCTTTTGATTTTAGTATTTTCTTGTAAACGAGAAATAATATCTCCTACATAACGGGTTTCAAAAAAACTCAGACGTAGCTGTAAAACGTGCCGAATAAATGCTACTACCAAGGCAACATCTATTCTATTAGCAGTGTGGTCTAACAGATATTGCCTTAAGCCAATTATAGCTACACGAAAAAGGCTAAAAATCATCAAGCCCAACCCGATCGCCGTTAAGGTGAGTTGTGAACCTTGCACCACTACACTATCTAAAATTAACTGGGTAAATAGCGGGGTAATCAGTCCAAATATCTGAATAAAAATCGAAGCAATAAATACTTCTAAAATCACCACTGAATGGGGCTTGACTAACTCAAAAAATTGCCAAAATGGTGTAGTAATTTCTTGAGCATCTTTAAATAAAGCTGTTGGTTCTAATAACAGTGCATAACCAGTCCAGTCTGCTTGGAATTGTCGATGTGTGAGAGTGCGCTGACCAATAGCAGGATCGGCAACAATTACGTGTTTACTGTTAATTTCATAAACAACGATATAATGCTTCCCTTCCCAATGGACAATAGCAGGTAATTTTTGCTTTGCCAATTGATTAAAACTAGCTTTCACAGGCCTAGTATTCAAACCTAAACTTTCCGCCGCTACTGTTAAACCCCGTAAAGAAGCCCCATTCCGGTCAACATTAGCAATATCTCGCAAGCGGTTCACACTAAATTGCTTACCCCAATAACGCGCCACCATTACTAGACAAGCCGCACCACAGTCAGAACCACTCTGTTGGGCAAAAAAAGGAAAGCGTCGAGTTACTCGTTGTAATAGATGACGAACCCTCTCCGTAGGAGTTGGAAAGTAAGCTTTATTAATCTTTTTCTCTGGTTTAGCCTTAGTTAAAGATGGCGTTGGTGTCGGTAATATTTGCTGTTCTTCTGCCTCATTAGAGTTGAGTAACAGAGAATTTACAGCTTTAGCTTGAGTGATTAAATATTGATTGATTTCGGGATATTTTGTCATCAAATGAGCAACAACTTCACCGGGAATCAAACACAGTTGCAGATTTTTACTAGCTCTAGCTGTGTAAGGAATAAAGTTGTCATCAGGAAACAAGGTAAAATGTCCAAATACTCCTCCAACTTCTAAGGTACTAATTAATTCTCCCGTCTCATCTAATAACCTAACTTTGCCAGATAAAACTATATAAAGACCACTTTCAACCCCACTTCCTGAAAAAAATTTTCCTATTTTTGGTTCTAAATATTGAAATTTCTGTTGATAGGTTTGTAATTCTACTTCTGCAACAGGATAACCAAGGGTATTTCTCAGCAGTTCTAAAGAAACGCTGGTGATAGATGAATTTTGCACCATAAAGTTAGGATTTAGTCTCGAATTTTATGAAGTGAATTGGTAATATTTCACTGGTATCTAGAAGATTTTCAGATGAGATATCTGTAATAAAAATTTGTGAACTTTGAGCTTTTGGTATTGTGTTACCTGGTAAATTTGGAGTTTTAGGTTTTGTGGATAATCCCATTTGTTTGAGTAAGCGTTTGATATGACAATCACTGACTTTCACTCCAAATTCTTGGGCTAAATGTTTGTTTAACCAGTTCGCTGTCCAACGTCGAAAACCATAACCATAATCACGAGGGTCAGCGTTTACTAACTGTTTTAAACGGTTTAAATACTCTTCATTAACCGCTTTAGGACGACCAATTCGTGAAGTTTCCCACTGGTGCGCCATACCACTACGAGCAATATGTATCCAATGTCGTGCTGTAGCTGCACAGCATCCTAATGTACGACAAATTTCTGTTTGTGATTTTCCTTCATCAGCCAGCAACATAATTTGGATACGCTGGCGATATAACTCAGGTAAATCTTCTTCCAGATTTTTTAACAATAGCTTGCGTTGAAATGGAGTTAAAAATTTACCAGACATACTTTAGCCAAAAAAATTGAATGTTATTTCTAGTTATCAGTAGTTATGCGAGGATTTACGCAAATCGCAATGAAAATTAAAGCTTGATGAGGATGTTCTACCCCACTATCGGCAATAATCTACAAAACGCTTTATAGACGTGTAAAACCTCGTATAAACACGCTAGATGAATATTATGGTCGTAATGACGCAAAAAATAGGTTATTGTTGCCTAAATTTGCGATTATTACTGAATAGAAGCAATTTTTATTTACCATAAGATGGCATCAAAGGATCAATAGACTCCACAATACAGAGTAAAAAAACTGTAGCAATTTTGCATTGGTCTTTTCTGCACATCAAAATGCACTATTCATCGCTGTGTAGTAAATAATTATGTAATAAATAGTGCAGAAAACTGCATTATGAATGATAAGGCTACATTTAGCCCTGTTGTCTAAAGCAGTTTGGTAGAGGTCTTCGGCATTTTTGCTCATCAACTTAGCGACAATTTGCGCGATCGCTTCTGGTATTTGGCTAACAATTCACTAAAGCTGGGATAATCTTATTGCAACAATTTTGTGACAACCTGACGCTGGCTTAATTCTTCCACTGCTTGATAAACAACCGTTCGAGAACCCAGATATAATTGCTCAACGATTTCATAGCCAGGAATGTCGGGTAATGGATTTACGTAGGTGCTTGCCGCCAGTGTCATATTATTAGTCAAAAGCATCTAGGGAATTTATCTCATTGTTATAATTCCCTCAAAGTTGATTTTGAGCAGTAGGAAGCAGGGTTTTTTTGTGTAGCTGCAATTTACACTGGAATTTCAATTAAAAATTCTGTTCCTTCGCCCAGAACAGATTTGCAACTTAGTTTTCCACCGTGAGTTTCTTCAACAATTTGCCGAGCGATCGCCAATCCTAACCCCGTGCCTTTGCCGACAGCTTTCGTCGTAAATAAATTGTCAAATATCTTTTGTTTAATATCTTCACTCATCCCCTTAGCATTGTCAGCGATCGCAATTTTAACAAGATTATTCTCTAGCTCAGTGGTAATAGTAATTCGGTTAGGATTGGCTTGAATATCTGCCATATTTCGTCCAAGATTCGACTCTTCTAAAGCATCAATAGCATTAGCAAGAATATTCATAAATACCTGATTTAATTGCCCAGGAAAACATTCTATTTGTGGTAAACTACCATAGTTTGTGATAACTTCAATTGCTGGCCGTTGCTCGTTAGCTTTCAGACGATGTTTGAGAATCAAAATTGTACTATCAATGCCTTCGTGAATATTAAATCGCACTTTGTAATCTCGATCAGCACGAGAGAAAGTACGTAAACTAGTGCTGATATTTTTCAGGCGATCGCACGCCAAAGTCATGGAATCAAGCATTTTGGGCAAGTCTTCTAAGCTATATTCCAAGTCAATTTCTTGGGCATGGTCTTCGATTTCTTCACTTTTATTTGGGAAAGTTTCTTGATAGAGTTTTAAGTGTTCAAAAATATCAGTAAAGGTGGGTTTAGCTTGTTTGATACTGGCAGCAATAAAACCCAAAGGATTATTCATTTCGTGAGCTACACCAGCAACTAAGTTACCCAAAGCAGACATTTTCTCACTTTGAATTATTTGTAATTGTGCTTGTTGCAAGGCAAGTTCAGCCTGTTTGCGTTGCGCAGCTTGCCGATAGGCATCGCTAATATTTTTGACAAATGCACAGTTGTATTCTTCGCCTTCCAGTTTAAGGTAGTTAACCGTTACTTCAACCGGATAACTATGCCCTGATTTGTTGAAATTGTAAGCCTCAAAGACAAATGAACCCTTCTGCTTAAGCTCCTGCCAATGCTTTTCCCAAATTTCCGACGAAAGTTCTGGGTTGAAGTCCCACACGCATTTTTGCAAAATCTCAGTTCGAGAATAGCCTAGATCGTCGCAGGCGGCATCATTAACATAAGAAATCTGTCCGCTCGGTTTAACCCACCAGATCGGCACGCTGGAGCGATCGATGGCAAACTGAGTCAGTCTGAAAGATTTCTCAGCTTGTTTGCGATCGCTAATGTCAATCACTACCCCATCCCATACAATTACCCCATCGGCTTGTCGCGTTGGCCGAGAAGCAAATTGCACCCATTTTACCCTTCCCGAAGGCAAGACAAGGCGACATTCTTGTTTAAAAGGTGTGAGATTTTGTGCAGAGTCGGTGATGGCTTCTACCATTGCTGCGTGATCGTCAGGATGGTGCATGGTATAAAGATTATGTATCCCTGCCATTACCAAATTTGGATCTAACTCATACAAGTCCCAACAACCAGAACTAACGTAGGGTGTAGAAGTAGTACCATCCGCGGCCAGATGGAATTGGTATACCATACCCGGAATATTATTTGCCAAATTTTGAAAGCGGATTTCATTAGCCTGCAATTGCGTGAGAGATTGTGTCAATTGTTGGGCATAGTTCTGGGAATTTTCATACATTCGAGCATTTTCTAGGGAAATTGCCGCTTGAGTGCAAAGTAAATTCAGGAGTTCGACGCGATCGCTCGTAAACGCTCCCGTTACTAAACTATTTTCCAGATATAAAATGCCCATCAGCTTGCCTTGATACAAAATCGGACTACACAAAATACTTTTAGGCTGCTGTTGCTGAATATAGGGGTCATTGATAAATTGGGGATGTACCCTGGCATCCGCAATTACTATTGGTTTGAAACTGCGTTTGACAGTATGAATTAAGCCAACTGGTACATCAACTGAGTCCTCAACAGGCTGTGGGTTGAGCAGCATAGGATAAAAATCGATGTTATTACCAGAAAGCTTGGCCAAAGCTTGAATTTGCAGTTGATCGGACTGCGGCATCATGAATACACATCGATCAGATCCAGCATTTTTAATCACGATAGAAAGCAGTACCGAGAGCAATTTTTCTAATTCGATTTCACTGGAAATGGTTTGGTAAGCTTTGAAAATGACCCCTAAATCAAGAGATGTAGACACGCTGCTACTAGAAGGATGGGAACTAGTGGAGGTGCTGGTGCTATTCCCTAATGCAAAGATAGTTTCTTCTGTGGAGATAGGAGATTGAGTTTGCTGGAAGATGGGGGCAAGTAGTTGGGGATAGCGTCTTTCCAAATCAGCAACTTTGGCTTTTGCGCCCCAACAAGCATAACCGTAGTAGGCTTGAATTATGTATTCCTCAGCAATTCGTTCTTTGCCCCAGTCGAGATAAAACTTTGCGGCGAGTTCGTTGGCAAGGCTTTCTTCTTGGATATAGCCGTTAGCTTTTGCTCCAGCAATAGCACGATCATAAAATTCCATTGCTTCTTGTCGATTGCCCAACACTCGATACCACTCTGCTGCTACCAGATCGTATTTGTGTTGGAAATTTATGGGTGCGTGCGTTGCCCAGTATTTGAGAATTTCTTGGTTACTAACAATGCGTTCTTCTATCTGCTGTTGTTCTGACACTGAGAGTTGTTTAAACACTGCCAATTGCGCTAAAGACTCATAAAAATGAAAGATCGGTACATAAACAAAAGCCATAACAGCATCTAAATACTGTCTTGCTTGTTGGGCTTGTTGTGCGGCTGGGGCAAACTCGCCAAATAGATAGGAAATAATTAGTTTGTTAATCCACAGCAATGCTAATCCAGTGCGATCGCCTGCTGCTTCATGCAATAGCAATTGTTCCTGTTCATTGTAAGCTGTACCACTCAAAACCACGGGATTATCTGCATCTCCCGTTAAGTTCAGGATAATTTGCCGAGCTAATAGACAATAAGTAAGAGTGAGATTTTGCTTGAGGTGAGCGAGTGCTTGACAATAGGCATCAGATTCTACTTCTAGCTGAGTTAAATTTTCTCCAGCAAAACGGGAATATAATACGTAGTTATACGCACAATAACCACTAAAAGCAAAATCGCCTACATCCAAACAACTAGAATAAGCATTTTGTAAAGGTTGTAAAGTCTCACGCAAATGCGTTTTTCCATGTCTAGTGTAAAGATAGATCAGTGATAAAGTTTTGCCTTTGAATTGAGAATTGGGATCTCGACATAGTAAATCAAGGGCTAACTGACCAAATTCATAGCCTAATTCCAAGTTGCCTACGATACCACATAGTAATATTCCATAAGAAGCATAGGTAAAGGGTGATGTTGACTCATTGCCGTAGACAACCGATAGATAAACCTTTTTTAAAATCACCACTAAATATAAGAGCGGCTGAGATACATAAGCCGCAGGTGCTACTGATGTTAAAATTCGTGCTGCTGCCAGAATGTTGATATCTGTTGCAGGTGGGAGGTTGAGTAATTCAGCAGGTGAGCGTCCCTCAAGAATATGAGAAACAGCATCAAAAGCAGCTGTGACATCTGCTTGACTAGGTTCTGAAGGCAATTCCACTTGTAGTTGCCCAAGAATAGTAATTGTAGCAGCGATCGCATCGGCAATCTGACCCTGAGTAGTGAACGCCTCAATTATCACCTCGTACACACTGACCATATCTAATGGCGTTTTGGCATGGTCGAGAACCAGGTTAGTAAATGTTTGCATCTGTTGCAAATCACCAATCAGATGAGATGTTTCTGCCGCTATTTGATGCAGTTCCAAAGTCAACTTATATTGAGTTTGCCAACTGTCTTCAGCCAGTACATCTATACCTTTCTCGGCATATTGAAAAGCTGCAACATAGGCTGTGGCAATTTTGGCTTTGCGACTTGCTAAAAGGTTGAACTCCGCTAAGGCTTGACGTTCTGCGGATTGGGTGAGTAATTCTTTTGCCAGATTTAGTTGATTGACGATCGCAAAAATGCCATCTTCTAGGTTGGCTGCTGGTGTATTGTTTAGAAGTAATTGCCCAATCTTTAAGTGAACAGATTGTATTTCTTGGGGTGGAATCAAACAATAAGCTGCTTGTTGTACTCGGTCATGTAAAAATTTGTATTCAACTATCATTTGTTCTTGTTTTACTTCTTCTACAAATGACAAATTCCCTTTGACTGATGAGTCTTGTTGATAAAATTTATAAACTTCACTAATAGGTAAAATTAATCCTTCTTGTAATGCTTTCCACAAAGCAGATGCTGTTTCAATTTCTGATTGTTCTGAAACAATAGCTAAAGTTGCTAAATCAAAAGAGTTACCAATACAAGCTGCTAATTTGATGACTTGTTGAGTTGATAGCGGTAGTTTTCGCAATTGAAAACTCATAAAAGCCACAACGTCATCTGTAACCGCTTGAGTTGCCACTTGTGCAATGTCACATTCCCAGCCTCCCAGGGGAGAAAATCTAATTAATCCATCTTGATATAATGCTTTGAGAAACTGGGTGACGAAAAATGGATTACCTTGAGTTTTTTGATAAAGCAATACAGAAAGATTCCAGGCTAAACTTTCTGTGCATTTGAGAGTGTCAGCAACTAATTTATTTACTTGCTCTTGACTTAGTGGTAATAAAGTAATCGTATTAATTGTTGCTTGTTTTTTAATAATTTCACCCAATGTCAACATTAATGGATGTCCTGGGCTGACTTCGTTATCACGGTATGCACCAATGATGAACAGATGACTTGTATCAACCATTAATAGCTGGATTAAGTTCAGTGATGCTGAATCTGCCCATTGCAAATCATCTAAAAACATCACTAGGGGATGTTCTGCACTGGCAAAGACTTGAGTAAATTTATGAAATAATAAATTAAATCTATTTTGCGCTGCTGTTCCTGATAATTCCACAGCTTTTGGTTGTTCACCAATAATTCTTGATAATTCAGGGATGACTTCAATAATTACTTGTCCATTTTCGTCTATAGCATTTAAGATTTTGGTTTTCCATTGCTCTATTTGAACATCGCTTTCAGTTAGCAATTGGGACATTAAATCTCGGAATGCTTGCACAAAGGCACTGAAGGGAATATTGCGCCCAAATTGGTCATATTTCCCTTTAATAAAATAACCGCGTTGTCTAACAATTGGTTTGTGAACTTCATTGACAACCGCCGTTTTGCCAATTCCAGAGAAACCAGCGACGAGCATCATTTCGGTTGCACCCTGGCTGACTCTATCAAAGGCTGTCAGCAGGGTTTTAACTTCAGCTTCTCGTCCATAGAGTTTATCAGAAATGATGAAGCGATCGCACACGTCCTTTGTTGCTATTTCAAAGGATTTAATTTCACCAGTTGCTTCTAGCTGCTGTAAACAATTTTCTAAGTCAAACTTTAACCCTAATGCACTTTGATATCTATCTTCAGCATTTTTCGCCATCAATTTCATGACAATCTCACCCAGAACTGAAGGAAGTTCTGTTTTGGGATTACTTAACTTTTCTGGGACTTTTGCTAAATGAGAATGTACTAATTCCATTGGGTCATTTGATGCAAAAGGTAATTCTCCTGTGAGTAATTCATAAAAAGTCACACCCAAAGAATAGAAGTCTGTGCGATAATCAATCCCGCGATTCATTCTCCCTGTTTGTTCGGGAGATATATAAGCTAATGTCCCTTCTAAAACATTAGGATTGACTAGTGTTTGGGTTTCTCGTGGTAGTAAAGATGCAATGCTAAAGTCAATTAATTTAACTTGTTTAGTTTCGGGATTAATTAATATATTGCTGGGTTTGATATCTTTATGAATGATGCGATCGCGGTAGAGTATATTTAAGGTATCGCACAAAGCGATCGCTATCACTAAAAACTCTTTTAAAAACGCAGAATTTTGATTTTGGGCGAAATAATCATTCAGAGAAATTCCCCCAAAGTCTTCCATAACTAGGATATAGCCATTTTGAAAGGGTTCGAGGCTATAGGTTTGAATAATCGAAGGTGAATGGAGATTTTTCGCAATGGTGTACTGATTGCGAAACGACAAGAGTTCATGAAAGCTAGGAAAAGGATTTTTCAGTAATTTAATCGCTACTGGTACTGAGTCAGATTCTCTCACTGCTCGATAAACTTGGGTTCTAGAACCACTGTAGAGTTCTTCAATGATGCGATATCCAAGAATACTAGCAACAGCACTAACCATACAGCTAAATCCTCACCATTTCTGATGGATTTAGTATTCCCAAATCGTTGATGACAAGTTAAGAATAAGAAGACATATAGGAATCATATTTGATTATTGAACAGATACGTAGGGGAGGCAAATTGCAGTGTGGATTTTCCTCCTGCAATATTGCCGTTGTGTTAGCAGCGAGAGTACAACACCTAGCACCAAGGCCTACAGAACGGCGAGTTTTAGTCCCCTTGCGGGGTAATGGTTTGTGGAAACACCTGTTTTTAGTTGATTGAGTCGCAATCTAGCACGTTTCAGTCCCCTTGCGGGGTAATGGTTTGTGGAAACTTGACTTAATAAGCTAGCAAACATATTAATAAGATATTGTTTCAGTCCCCTTGCGGGGTAATGGTTTGTGGAAACGACGTAACTTTAGTAGATACAGCAACCAACCTAAAGTTTAGAGGGTAGGGCAGGGATGTTGCAATCCCCTTCCCCCCGACAAACCGGACAAGCAAGTTACCCTGCATCCGGCTTTAGCAAACCCGAACGCTTACCAAAGACTAAATACCTCGTCTTCAGATTCATCTAATAATCCTACTGAGTGTATCGGTGGATGAAAGCAATTTTGTGTTGGCACAAACACCTCATCTTCAGACTTGCGCCCTACTGAGTGTATTTGTTGGTGACAGTAGAAATGCACCAACTCTAAATTAGAGTAGCTATCATTACCGCCAGCAGCACAAGGGATTTTATGGTGTTTATGTAGCGACTCATTGTTAAACAGAGACTCGCCACAAATAGGACACTTATACCCTTGTCTTCGGGCTAACTTTTGGTAACTGGGAATCAAACAGCGAGATTGATTCTTGCGTCGATGCTCCCAGTAAACACGTAACTGTTGGTCATCAGGAGAAGCATCCCCTTTCACCAAAGTATGCCGTTTGATATTAAACCAACTAAACTTGAGTAGATATTGACCAGAACGTTTGTCCCCAAACACCCAATAGTCATTTCTATCCAAGTTAAAGTTCCCCCAATAGCGAGGAATGCGCCAATGAGAGCTTTTATTTGGGTGCATTCTCTTGGCGTACCGTTGCTGTCGCACATACATCCATCTGTCTAACTTGGCGAATATATGTGAGGAAACAACTGTCCGATAGTAATTAGCAACACCGCGAATTATCGGGTTGAGCTTACCTATGAGATAATTGACATTCTGGCTTTTATTCTCTAGCCAAACTTGCCGAATCTGGTCTCGGACATCTTGCAAAGATTTCTTGCTGGGCTTGATTAATACTTTCCGTCCCGTTAAGGTATTTTTGTCTTGATACCATCTGATGTTAAACCCCAGAAAATCAAATCCCACAGTTAGATGTACTATTTGGGTTTTGGACTCTGATAAAGCCAACCCTTTAGTTTTCATCCAGTCGGACAAGATATCAACCACCCTGTGGGCATCCTCTTGAGTTTTGCAGAAAACTACCAAATCATCAGCGTAGCGTACCAGACCACGATGTCCGATTTTATGACCGTGTTTATCGTATCTGATACCCAATGCTGCTTCCATACCATGCAATGCAATATTTGCGAGTAGTGGGGAAATGATTCCACCTTGGGGTACGCCCATTTCTGTATCGTAAAACACGCCCTTGTCTACATATCCCGCTTTTAACCACTGGTGTATTAACTGCCGTGCGGGGAAGTTCCCAATGGCTTGCATGAGCGGTGCATGGGCGATGTTATCAAAGCAACCTTCAATGTCGGCATCAACCACCCAACTAGTAGTGGAGTTGGCTTTTGACATTGTGTGTACTCTTTCTATCGCGTCATGTACACCTCTGCCGGGGCGGAAACCGTAAGATGTTCTCTCGAATTGTGCTTCCCAACTTGGTTCTAAGGCGTTTAATACTATTGCCTGAAGACATCTGTCGATGATGCAGGGAATACCGAGGGGGCGTTGTTTGCCGTTGGATTTGCGGATGTATACCCGCTTCACTGGTAATGCTTTCCACGGTAAGCGCATGGCGAGAATATCTACCAATGTTGCCCTAGCGTGTGGTGTCAGTACCAGTAATTTGTCCACACCTGCTGTTTTCTTGCCTTGATTTAATTGCGTTACTCGTCGCACGGAAAGTATAATGTTGGAGTAACTCCTCATGAGTAACTTTTGAAGATTGCGTACCCTCTTAAAGTTACCGTCTTTGGTTGCCTTGAATATTCTTTGTCTGAGTCGCCTGACTACGCGGTAGGCATTTTTCCAGTTAATGCTGTTCCAGTCCGTAGTCCTGTCGGTTACATTCACAATCGTTGATTGCACCATAACTTTTCCCGCACAGTTCGGTTTCCTATTACTCTGATTTCAAGGGATTCACTCGCTACACGTCTGCACCCTTTCAGGTCGGTTTAGTTAAACCTATCTGCGCGGTTATGGTTTCCCGTTGCCTTTCGGCTTCACAGCTTTCGCTTTTTGTAGCATCTTACTCCCACTGGAGAGTTCAGTCGGGATTACTCCCTGCTTTACTGACCGCATCGTTTCTAGTTGTCAGACTCCATTGGGGTTTCTTCATATCACACATGAAAGACACAACCACTGCGCGTTCCTTCTATACACCGGGGGCGTTTTGATGTCTTATATTCTGAGGACAGGGCAGAATATCTCACCCCTTTTACTGTTTCAGCCGTTTCAGTATTTCCGCTTCACGATGCCTCGTCAAAGGTTCACTCTCGTTAACCCGTCAGTGGTTTTACCTTGGCGTTACCTCCACTTTTCGGCTTGCAGATTTTACGCTTTCCCCTCTAGCTCTGAGACACCGCAGTTACCCGCAATGCCCCTTCGGGTAGGTACTGGTTTAGACATTAACCAGGAGTATTTCTCAGATACTCACTCTCATGAGCGACTGATAGTCGCACCAGTCCCCTTGCGGGGTAATGGTTTGTGGAAACTACTTTAAAATGCAGCAACTCAAGCAATACCACTTTGTTTCAGTCCCCTTGCGGGGTAATGGTTTGTGGAAACGCAATGATTCAATTATTACGCACATTCTTTGAATTGGTTTCAGTCCCCTTGCGGGGTAATGGTTTGTGGAAACACGCCAAGCACCGCTACCAGTTGCCGCAGCGTAAAGTTTCAGTCCCCTTGCGGGGTAATGGTTTGTGGAAACTTCTCGACGTTCTATTAACACGATTTGAGACAGATAGTTTCAGTCCCCTTGCGGGGTAATGGTTTGTGGAAACGTAGGTAACGGGCATATCTGGCGATTCCATTGACGGGTTTCAGTCCCCTTGCGGGGTAATGGTTTGTGGAAACTTCTCAACGTCGAAGTATGGGTATAAAACCTTGGGTGGTTTCAGTCCCCTTGCGGGGTAATGGTTTGTGGAAACCCAAACAACGGCAGAGCTATATACCAGTTAACAGAAAAGTTTCAGTCCCCTTGCGGGGTAATGGTTTGTGGAAACTGAGTTTGTTATGGAGTGTAAGACCTTATCACCAAATGTTTCAGTCCCCTTGCGGGGTAATGGTTTGTGGAAACTGGTTAAATACCACGAGAGCATCGGTATAGTTGTACGTTTCAGTCCCCTTGCGGGGTAATGGTTTGTGGAAACTGCTCGGTGCTGAAACTATTACAGAGCAAGCTTCCTGGGAAGCATTTTGACGAGTCTCAAAATCAGGTCGATTTCAGCCCATCTTATTGCAAGTAATTTGCAACTTCCCTAATTATCAAAACGCTGTAATTATTATGTTGTCAAGGTTCTGGCGTTTTTGACGAATCCCCCAGGGTTTTTGACCCCGCTTCGACTTGTCAAACATCAAGCTAATACACTAATTATAAGACGATTACTTGTTCTTGTCGAGGTGTTTCCGAACCGTA
Organism: Aliinostoc maniaoense; assembly: GCF_058172895.1. Lineage (NCBI taxonomy): Bacteria > Bacillati > Cyanobacteriota > Cyanophyceae > Nostocales > Nodulariaceae > Aliinostoc > Aliinostoc maniaoense. The sequence continues at coordinate 3,783,207 of NZ_CP187952.1, forward strand.
TGTAATAGTTCTTTTCACTGCCCCTGCATCAAGCACGTATATTCGTACAGCATCTTCATCGGGCTTGATTAATTTTTCTACTTTTGTTTGCAGTGTAGCAAATTGAACTGATGTTAGAAAACACTCAAATACACTGTATTGCGTCCATTTGCCATATCCAGAGAGCATTTTATGCAATCGAGTCCGACGTTTATTTGCCGCTTTATTATCTGGCAAGTCGTAAATAATTAGATAAAACAGCGTAGTCATGATATAAGTGGGCAATAATTTTTATCGCAAAGCTAAAGCTTTGTATGGAACACCTTCTTGCAAATGCCGACTTAGCAAACGGGCTTGTAGTTCTATGGCTCGGCGGTAAGTACATCGATACCCGAAAACAGGATGCTTAAACTCATCATTCATTTTGCGCTCAAAGGCTTGCAAAAATGATTTTTTGGCAGGTTCTTTAAGCCGATAAGCACCCAAACTTTCACAAAAATCCTGCGGTTGTATTTCACGTTTATGCAATACTGTTAGCACTACATTATCGGCTATTAAAGCACGAAATTCTTCCATTAGATCGAGTACCATTGCAGGCTGACCATGATGTACTTCGTGTAGGTATCCTATATATGGATCTAAACCAGCAACATGAACCGCAGCAGTTACTTGAACTCGTAGTAGACCATAACCAAAACTCAGTAAAGAGTTCACTGGGTCAGTAGGTGGACGGCGGTTTCTGCCTGTAAAAGTCCACTCTTTTCCTACCATATTCGGCCAACAAGCAAAATATTCTCTTGCGGCTAACCCTTCAATCCCCCTGACCTGATCTATAGTTTTCTGACTTTTAACTTGGCTTTTACGTTCCTTAAGCGGATTATCCCGTTGATTATTACGGTACAAAACCTGATACTGATTGTGAATTTTAGCTGCTACAATCGTTTGAACTAATTCCAAACGACGCACAGGATCATGGTAAAGCTCGTACTGAGCTAGCCGTAGTTGACCATTACGCGAATAACCAGGAAGTGCAGAGCCAAGGTATTTACCAAAGTGAGAAAGATAATGCACTGGCATCCCCAGTTCTAAGGCATACACCAAAGCATCCCCTGTAACTTGGGGATTACCCATGAGGACAACTTGCTCTACAGTTTGTGCGGGGACACTTTGTTTTTTCCAAGAACCGTCTTCTTGTTTGAGAGCAATATTGAAAGCTTCATAGTTCTTGCTCAAAACAGCATCAGCTTGAGTTACGTATAGTATTGGCATTTTAGATTTTTGAGTGTGAGTAAGTAGATAAATTTACAAATCGTCGTTTGCAGTTATTGTTGATTTTTGTAACTGCCTGACTTCAAAAGGCAGACAAATTCCCTGTAAACTGCATGATTGGCATTTCTTAACGTGATCAATCGGTGCAGGCATAGCTCTGTAGGCAGCAAGTTGAGCTAGTGCGATCGCTTGCTCAGTCATTTGCCGCAGTTCGGGTGTCATTGCTACAGTCTGTCTGCGGCGGTTGGCATGATAAAATATTTCTCCATAAGTAATACTGCGTCCAGTGCGTTCTTCTAAACACAAAGCAGCTGCACACAATTGAAAATGATCGTTAAGGTGCTGTGCCATCTTGCCTTTCTTGTATTCCACTGGCACAAGTTGACCGTCGCATTCTTCCACAGCATCAATAATACCTGCTACTTTTAGGCGATCGCTCCACACCCATTGTTGTTGATGAATTAGTGTTTCTCCCTCTTGGAATGTTGTTTCTTCATTCACATTTCGGTGTATGTGGCGACCCAGTATAATGTGTTCGTTGTCTTCCATCTCACCCAGAACGTATTCCAGGTAAAATCTACGTGGGCAATATTCCCAGGCATTGAGGTATGCCAGGGGTAAGTAATCTTCACTCATATAAATTTTGAATTTTGAATTTTGAATTTTGAATTGGTATTACCTGTCCCATCCCCATCGCTGTTTTACGTCCTACACCAGCGAAGCTAGCAAAATGGGCTAATACCGTGGCAATTCTCGCTTGTTCTGAATCGAAAAACCTATACTTTACCCAACCTTCAGCCCCAATTTCTGCACCAGCTTCTAACTTTAGAGCATAGGTTTTCATCTCAAAAGCCGAAGCTTGAGCATTCCATTCTACAGAAGGAAACTTCACTTCTGGAGGGGCAAAAGCATTCCAACGTCGCAACAAGCTACCGAACACTAATTCTGGCAAGGGGAAAGGTTGTATCTTGCCAGCTTGCTTAAAGCTGGTAGGAGAAAGAAATTTTAATTCAATGGGATTTTGAGTTGGTAGCTGGGCTAGTTCTGTAAAGCTACTGGCTTGTGAAATATCTATTGATTTCCCCAAGCGGCAAGGCACACCTGCCAACATGATTTCACTACCTAAATTAATGTGTAATCCCCAAAGTAAAGGTGCTAACAGTTCTTGTCGGAGCAGTGTAATTCTCAACTGCATCTTTTTAGGGGTAAGATATCGTATTCCAAGCGTAAAGGGTACATTCTCTTGCTGATGTAAATGTTGGGCTAAATCAGCATCAGTATTCGCAAACCATTGAAAGCACTGAGCATGAATAGCTCTGCCTAATGTTGAGGGTAAAGGAGCAGTGGCTAGCAGGGAAATATGAATTACGTGCAGCGTATTAGTATTTACTTCTACTCCTACCATTTCGTAGAGTTTTTGCTGCCATTCTAGATAGTTGTTATTATTTATACGCTGGCAAATTTGCTCCATGAGATTTGGATACAACACCAAATCTGGTAGTATAGGCATGATTTTTGTAACACCATCATGAGTTTTTAAAGGAATCCACACTGGTGCAGGCTGAAATTCTGATAACCAAGACACCAGTGCGGTAGCATTGCTAACTAAAGTTTCTGTGGGCTTGAGAACTAAATTTAGCCCAGTCAAAACAGCTTCACTGTCTTTGGTAAATGTCATAACGGGAGCTGCTAGAAATAAGTTGCACAGGTAAAAAACCAGGCTTGATGACTCGGTCTTTATCTAGTTGTGCTTTATCAGTGGAATAGGGATTAATGCGATTAAAAGTAGTTTTTTCACCCAAGTCATCCATTGGCTGTACTGTAAAACCAGTAGTCAGATTTGGTTGAAATAAAGGCTCAGGAGTTTGTTGGTTGTATTGGGGCAAGTGTTGAAAAAAACACCCTCGCTTACCAAAGTAATTTATGAGTGAAAATAGTTCCTCCAATTGCGTCAAGCGATCGCATCTACCACAACAAATTTGTAGATGACCTTGCATATACACCCATTCTCGAAACACAAAACCATCTTGCATTGGTAACGTACTGCGATTTTTATCGGCCTTATCAGCAGTTTGGTCATAATAACGCAGTTTATAACCGTTGCGATTGACCACCAATTTTTCTGGAGGCCAAATATAAATAGTTAAATCTCGAATCCAAGTGAACTGATTTTTCATCCACTGCTGTAAATCATCTTGGTGATATCTACCTTGGCTTTCCAACAATACTTTCAACAATGCCATTTTGATAGCATAGGGCGTTGGTACGAGATTAGACTTAGCTGCCATACTGGTAGCATCAGAGCGTTTGAGCGAGAACAGGCTAACTGGCTGGTAAGTAACAGTCAGCCATTGGTTAGTATTTTCCAGAGGGAGAGAGTTAGTTGATTTATTCGATCGCTTCGGCATTGTCACTCTCCCAAGGTTGCGATCGCTCTATTAAAGTCTGAATTTGTGCGGCAAACTGAGCAATATTATCGAATTGAAAGCAGAGTATTGTCTCTGCACCATTAATATTATTTAGAGTACCAGCCAAACTGTGAATCTGACTGCTGTAGGTTGCATCCAAAGGACTAATCATTGGTGCAGGACAACGGCGGGTACTAACTGTAATCACACCTTCAAAATTGTCAGGATGAGGTAAGTTAGTATTGCGTTTTGCTCCGTTGGGTTGCAGGTAGGTATACAAAACACTTTTGAGCAAAGCATCTAACCTTTTTTTCCGTTCAGCAATATCAATGCCGTATTTAAAGGTATGGGGATTGTAGCCAATGCGAAACGCTTCAATGTTTAAAACCGTCGCATATAACCCAGAACTAAGCTGTACATTATAGGGTGTAGGGTTATCTGTGCCGTACTTAGCATGAAAGTAACTTTGAGTTTTCACTAAAGTCGGTAAACCAACAACTGCTCCAAACTCAATCACAGACTCTCGTTTTAAAGTTTGTCCACCCTTGACTGTTACCATGAATCCTTCCAAGTCGCTCATAGTACAGCGTTGAATCACCTTGTTGGTTTTGGCTGCTAAATCAGTGTCAGCATCTGTGAAAACTGGTAATCCCTTTTCTAAATCATAACCAACGCGATCTGGATGAAATTGTTTCCCACCTTCAGACAAAGTCAGATTATCTTGAATAGTAATCCGGTGTAGGTGTTCTGCTTGAATATGCTTGAGCATATCACCAGAAACTCCATTGACATACTCAGGTTCATCCATGTGTTTTTGGATAATATAATAGCGACGAGTTAGAGTTTGATTGCCCTCGTTACCTTCATTATTTAACGCATGAAGTTGCCAAGATAATGAGCCACTAATAGAAATTGAATAAACTGGAAATTGATTATTAGTCATCGTTTGATTCTCCTAATGTAGTATCGTCTAAATTGTCCATATCTTCTTTGTCTTGTGAACCATCATCTTTAGCTGGTATCCAACGGGCATAACCATAGGCAATTAAGAGGTTAGCAACTAAAACCGTGTCGTGTTTTTCCACTAATTCAACTAATTGGTCTAAGTCTTCTTTAGTTGTCCAAACTCGTTTTAGGGGTTTACCTTTTTGTTGCAATTGCTCTAATAGCCGTAAATTTTCTGCTTCATATTTAGCTAGAAAATCAGCAATTTCAGCCAAAAATTCTTTTTTCGAGCCAGATTGACTACTTAATCGCTGTGCTAATCCGTATGTACGCTGCCATTCGAGTTCCTTCAGTCCTTCCTTAGTTTGGACTTTACCTGCATAGACAGTTGCTTGGTTAATTGCTTTGGCAATGCGGAGAAAGCTGGGGTTTTGAGTAATTTTGGTAAACTCTAAATCCTTTTTGGTCATTGTATTTAGCCCTGTGACAGAAAATAAACGTGGGGGTTTTGCTTTGGCATCTGCTAGCCGCTTAACAACGTAATCTGCATAACTAACTTGAAATCGAAAGAACTGAAGCAAACTGATTCCCGTGATAAAGTCTCGATAAGCAGCTAACAGTTCACTATGGCCTTCCTCTGCTGATAAGGTACTAATTACTAACAGATGTTCTTGCAAAACTCTCTGATAATCTGTCAATTCTTGAGAATTTTCTGGACGAATCCACCCTGGAAGACCTAAACTAAAAACTTCTTTGACTCCATACACTTGGCTTTTAGAACCAAAGTGAGTGCCAATAAAGCTTTTAATAAAATGATTGATGGGTTTCCAAATATCAAATTCATCTAGTTCTGCATCAGCTTGAGAAGAGTGATTTTTGAGGAGTTCTTGGCAAAATCGCAAAACTAACTCTGCGTCGAATCGAGCAATACCATGTCCGCCAGAAGGTGGGTTATATTTGCGTAGTTGGTCTAGCACTTGTCGATATTTACTCAATTGAATATCTTGCGGTTCTAAAACAACTAATCTCCAGTCAAAAACACGGTCAGCAATTTTAATTCGTTCTGCTACACCAAAGCTGAATAAACCACCTGCAATCAACCATAGACTTAACCAATCTGCTTTTTGCGAATCTACTTTATTAGTATCTGCCTTAACACGGTTAACCCCTTGTACAGAAGTCGGTAAGTAGATTTTGACCGCACTGGCTGTTTGGGGCAATTTACAGCCAGTAGCTTGACTAAATAATTCCTGACAACGGTTGGTTTGTGCATTGAGTTCAGAGTTAGTTTCTTCGCTAAATGCTTGAATGAGCGCAACCAGTAAAGCCCCATAGTGATCCTTAAATTGCCATCCCAATTGCCACAATTCGTTATGATTGCGATCGTGGCGCATAGATGTCAGAATTACACCGTTTTGGGTACTGGCATGAGGTGGTTTAGGTGCATCTTCACTCCATTCAGTTTTACCCCTTTGCTGAAATACGTATTCTCGGTAAAGTTTTCGTTTTTCGTTCTCCTCCACTGTATTAAAAACTTCGGTTTCCTGGGGAATTTTGCTAACGTCTGTTTTTTGACCCTTCACCGGTGGAAAAGGGTTGGTATATCTAAGTTTGGCTATGGGTTCTAAATTGACAGCCTGTTTTAATTGGATGCGGTAGCGTGTGCCTTCATCCACAAGCTGAATCTCACTTTTTTGTTTTGTTTCCCTTAAGGCATACTCGACAAGTTGCACCAAACCCAGCAACAGAAATGTATCAGCATAATTCCCGTATTTTTTGGTAACAAATAGATTCTCTATCATCTAGCGCATGACCGATGAGAGTTGTAAATTGAATAATATTCTATACCCCATTGGAAGAGTACTATTCCAACACGGAATTACACCTCATCCCGCCAAAACAACGAACTAATAAGCTGTTGAAGATTCTAAAATTGTACTGAACGCTGGTCGCACAATCTTAAGGCTCTGACTACCAGTAGATAAAGTTGCAAATATTCAATTTGGTCAGTAGTAAATCTATTCAGGTCAAAGTTTGTTTTAAGAGGGTAAATATTCTTACTTAGGGTTACTGATGATAAAGGTAGGGTCAAGGGTAGATGGCGTACCATTGTTTTCCAACTGCGAGCGATCGCCTCTGGTGCTTGAGGGTGTAATTCTATACTTTTTTTCGTATCTGGTTTTTCCCATCCCGCAGCCCAAGCTGAATGATGACGACCTGCGGCTAACATAACTGTATGCCGAATGTATTGAATTTGTTCGCTATTGGCAGAGAAATCATCACGTAGGAGCGGGACTAAGGATTGATTCAGAATATCTTGGGCGAGATATGCACTTTCAACGGCGTGGTTAGGGCGTTTATATTTCTTTTCATAGTTCTTGAGTGCAGCTTTTTGCTCATTCGATTCTGGATTGTAGTCAGTGTGAGCTAATAAATGGCCTTTGGGGTCTTTGGCATGGAATGAAGCATGAGCGATCGCTTGCCATCCCCGCATGACTTCCTGCCATTTAATTTGCAGTTTCCCTAAATCGTGGGTGAAAATAGCTAACAATACCAGTAATTCAAACAGTGTTTCTGCTTCTTGCTCTTGTATTTGGGGAAATATTTTATTTTTAATTAATTGCCCACCTGCTTTTAAAAGCTCGTCTCTGACGCTATTGTAAACAGTGTCTATAGATTGACCGTTTTTTAAGCGCGTAGTTGTAAATGGCTTGCGCCAACAAGTCCACATACAGCCTAAATGACCAACGTAGGTATCCATGTGATAGCGATATTCATTTTTGGTCAGGCGTTGTGATTTCTTGGGTGATACAAATCCATTACCAAACTCATTCATGCCAATTAGTAAACCAATGTGTTCGTCATAGTAGACATAGCGAGGGTTAACTAAAATTTGGATACTACTAACCAATGCTGCACGGGAAGTTATTTTAGTACAAGCAGGTAGGCTATAGGTTTCAGTTTTATTTTGTGGTAACTCAATTTTTTGGAAAATCCAATCTAAACCAAAGCCTGAATTTTCAAATTCTCGCCAAACTTTACACAGTGTAGTGATAGGAACAGAAAAAGCAAGTAATTCTCGCGGATTAATGATTTCTTCTTCAAAATCAATTAGTGGTGTTTGTTCCCAGACAAATAAACTGCGGTTATCTACTGAGCGAATTAATTGACTACCAGCAGACTGATCCCCTCGAAAATATGCAGCTTCAAAATGCTGCTCAAACTGCATCTTGTTATTTTGTCGGCGTTGTTCTTGCAATAGGTCTTCTGCTGTGTGGACTTGATTAATCCATTCCTCTTCAGTCCTAAATCCTACATTTTGATTAACTTGGGCTGATTGAGTGTGTGTCTCTAAAACTTGCCATGTCAGTTCACAAGTTTCTTTGGAATATGGCAAAAAACTTGGCTTTTTATCCGCAGATTCTGCTGATTCTAAATCTGCATTTGCTAATGCAGCAGACCCTTGATTAACTTCTACAGTGCGATAAACAAACACTTGCCCTTGTTCACTCCGAAACCGAGCGCAACGTCCTGCCCTTTGCAGAAGCGAGTTCATTGGGCAAAGTTGAGTGTGCATCACTTCGCAGGTGATGTTGATTCCGGCTTCAATTACTTGGGTAGAAATCAAGACGTAGCAATTACCGTCATCTTGCCAGTTTTGGGCAAATATTTCTTTGAGGTGAGTTTCTTTTTGGGCGCGGTGTTCTGGTAGAAATCTAGAGTGTAGGAGTGTAATATGTAATCTGCCGCCGTGGTTGAGTTCCTCTAAATCCCTGAATAACCCCTGAGCTTGAGAAACAGTGTTACAGATGACTATGACTCGTTTACGCTGATGAGCTTGAATATCATCTAGGATTATACCAGCGTTCAGGGGATGAGACATGGCTTCAAAGGTACGGCAGCGATCGCCTTCTATCATCTGTAAGTCTGCATCTTCAATTTGAATAATTTCCATGATTAATCAATCAAGTCTTTGATTTGGGTGGCAAGTTCATTTGTAAGCGTGGCGGTCATCAGTAAGAATGGTGCAATACCTTTGACTTGTTGCAATACTTTGAGAACGGTAGCGAAAGAACGGTCTGGGTCAAGCAGATGTAATTCATCAAACACTAGGTATGAGGCGAAAATTGCTCCTGAGTTAACATTGGCAGAACCACGACCAACTGAGTAAGGGATATTTAAGAAGCTGCTTAACATCTGGTCAATGGTACAAAAAACAATATCACCTTCAAACCTTGGATCTTCTGGGTTTTCTCCTGTTTGTAGGGTAACTACCAAAGAACGAGATGATGGATAAGCTTTTTTCCAATTGTCAACTAATGTTTCAGTACGTTGGCGCAGACTATTGGCTAAAGTTCGCAAGGGTACAACGTAGATGAGTTTATTGGGGAAGTCAAGATTGAGGTGTTTGGCGAAAAGAAAAGGTGCGATCGCTGTTTCGGTTTTACCTGATCCTGTGGGTGCGCGCAGCAGGATATTTTGCTGGTTGAGGAGTTTTGCGATCGCTTCTCGTTGAAAGTTGCGTGGGGGGAAGCTCGTTAGGGTTTGGAAATATTCATCAATCATCATTGATAGAATAAATTAGGATAAATTGTGATATTGGTCAGTCATCAGTTGTAGGTTTTAAAAATCTACTTGATTTTCACTGATTACTGACTGCTATTGATAGCTCACTGATACTGCGAGGAATTATGCTGTTAACTGAACGTCGCGCTGACCGGGTAGTTCTCCATAATATCAGTTGGCAACAATTTGAGAATTTATTAGTAGATTTAGGTGAAAGCCGAGCAGCTAGGATTGCTTACGATGATGGCACATTAGAGATTATGACTCCATTACCAGAACACGAATATTACAAAGAAATAATTGGTGACATCATCAAAGATACGGCAGAAGTTTTAGAGCTAGATTATGAGTGTTACGGTTCAACTACCTGGAAGCGAGAACTTAAAAAAGCCGGGATAGAATCTGATAACTGTTTTTATTTTCAAAATGAGGCATTAATTCGAGGCAAGCTCAAGTTTGATTTAAATCAAGACCCACCTCCTGATTTAGCTTTAGAAATTGATGTCACCAGTAAATCATTAGATAGGTTTCCTATCTATGCTCGGTTAGGTGTACCTGAAATTTGGTGTTATGACGCTGGAGAAATCAAAATTTACCAATTGCAAGGTGAGGAATATATTCAAGCAGAAACAAGTTTAGTATTTCCTAATTTGAATATTCAGTAAATTCCTTCACTCATTGAAAGATACCGCATGGCAGGAAGGCGGGTTTTTCGGCAAGCAATCAGGGAATGGGTAAGGGTACAGATGGGTTAGATATTAGAAATTCAGAATGTGGGAGTCAAGGATGTGATCGCTATTTGTTTTTATTTGAACTCGTAATAGCTATCAGAATCTACACGCATAAAAGGTGAATATACTCTACGCTCACTATCAGGATTAACTTTAACTTTACTAGCATAGTTTCCACCTTCTTGATCTTCACGAATTGCTCTCCAAACTAACAAACGCCAACCTTCCACAGATACTAAATAACGATCTGTTGTTCTACCTCTTTTAAGCCAATATAATCCATTTCCTACATTAATATGTTTTGCTGATTCCAGAGACTCTGTAGATTTAGCGACTCGTAACAAATAATTAATAGGATCACAGTCATCTAATTTTGCGATATTATCAAAGCAATCACTGATAGCCTTTTGAGACAAAAATGGAACTAAAACTGAAGGTTTACGCATTTCTTCCAGGAAGAGAAAACCTACAGCAGAAATAGTTACTTGTTTATTGGAAAACTCAACTAGAGGTTCTAAAAGCTGTCTTTCTGTATAATGAACTCTTTCTTCCCATTCTGTTTGAGAAATTTCTGCGTCACGCTCTATTTTTTCAAATAAATCTTTATAGATTTCAAATTGCGATCGCTTAAATTCTACAGGAAGTGGTGGTAATTCCAGCAATGTGGTTGACTGTTCAAAAATATAATCACATTTCATTCCTTTCACCATACCTAACAATACTGTGTAAGGAACTAAGGCTTTATATCCTCCTGTGGGATTGAGGATAATATTACTAGCATCATAACTATCAACTTCTTTGAGAATACGTTTGACAAAGTTAATAACACCTTCTTTTCTAAAAAGTTCAGCATCTACAACTTGAAGTCCTGGAATTGGTTCTGCTTTTGCATATATATCAGTCCAGTAATGTTTTAGATATTTTTCAACTGCAAGAGCGCAGCAATACCCATCATCTGTACTTGAAGCAAGCAAAATTACTCTGTCTTCATTGGTAATACCAATTCTCACAACCGAGTGAATTTCTGCTGATAGAGTATTCTTCAAATTTTCTCCTTCAGGAGTAATTTCACGAAAGGTAGAAAATACTTGTTCCGCAGCATCTTCTACACTATCTTGTTCCTTAACCCAATTGATTAATTCTTTTGGATTCTTTTTTAAAGATTTTGCAGCACTTGTTCCTACAGAACAGATAATTGTTTTTACCATGTCAAAACCGCCTAAAAATTATTTTGATTTACCTAAATATTTACTCGCTCTGGTAGTAGTTCTTGACCCAGCTTTTGTAATAGGGGGTAGAGTGATACAGCTTTTTCCTTGAGTCTGAATGCAGGTTGAGGATTAAGATTCATCCCTACATGAGCGATATCATTACGTAGTTGAGTCATTTGATTCCAAACTGTAACAAGTTCATCTGCTTGTGATAATGTAGTAAATTTATCATCACAACGACTAGGAGTAATGGGACGAGGATCTTTTTTGGTCTTCTCCACAGCATTGTTGATAGCATTTTCCACATACTTGCGTCCGTTGTGGTTATCAAACATCAATTCACCAAACCGTAACACCAATACAGAAATTAACCATTCACGCGCTAGGGTAACAGCTTGTACTACTCGATCTCGTTTAATGTACCACTCAATCATTTGCAGTTGTAACCATAAATTTTCTGCTAATGCTGCTTGATCCGTTGGATCTTCTAAAGCAAATTGTCCATACTCTTTTACAACTCTTTCTGACAATAATGAGAATGGTTTAGCACGTTCAGCAAAACTTGGTGCAGCTTGTTTTAATATTTCTTCTAACCTCGTAGCTGATTGCATAGTTTCAATTGGTCGAGTGAGGTTTAAAGCTAATGAAATAGTTTCAATAGTGTTAGCAGTTCTTTCTAACTGACTTCTCAAAGGTCTACTAGCAGGATTATCCCGAAGTTCAATATTCGACGGAATAGCAGTTCTGAGTAAATTAGCAAGTGCTTGTCCATCTCCTATTTCTACAAAACGTTCTGTAGCTGTTAACCAATCAATCATAGACACAAATTCTGATAAATCAATTACAGGTGCAGGTATACCAGTTTTGAAATTTCCTAGTTCTAATGCACCATAATAAATGGCATCAATAGTAACGTTTTTAGCAGCTTTCAGGTAAGCAGCGAATAAGAATACAAGAAAAGGTAAAGAGCGTAGTCCATGAGTTATATCAAAAATCACATGATCATTTTCACCAACTTGATCAGCTATTATTTTAAATGTTTGCCACATTTCTTCAGTGTTCCTACCAGTTGGAATATCAATTGGCTTAATGCGTGAATCTCCCAAAGCTTCTAAAACAGGCCAAGTATTTTCTTTTGCTCTTTCTGTAACACAGACTAACATTGTGTCATATTCACAAAATTGTCGTAAAGCCTCCGCAAAAACTCCTCCAATATACTCATTTCTGTTATGAGTGTAGGTAGTTTGTAGTGCGCCGCGATCGCCTAAAAATGTGATGATATTAATTTTGCTCATTATTTTTCTTCCTTGAATTTTTACTAAGGTAATAAGGGTAAACCAGTTTCATTCCAAAGTTCGGGTAACGAAACTTTCGGACCACCTGTGTTTCCTGTACGTTCATTTTCAACAAACCATTCAAACGCCTTACCTTCGGGATGAGCAGGTACAGGGTTTTGTCCTGGTTGTAGACGTTTTCTAGGATAATGAACAGGTTTGTTATCATTAAACCCTTGACATCCACAACAAAACGCTTGAATAAAACGTACTTCTTCAAAAGATTTACCATTACCATAAACTTCAGTTACGGCATTTTTAAAGATTTCTATTGATGCTTCTGCTTCCCTTCGTGATGAATTAGAACTTGAGATTAAAGAAGAATAGAACTCACGCCAATTTTCACCTTTACGTAAATCGGTTTCATCCCAATGAATAGTTAATTCTACACTGCCAAAACCTAAAGGTTTTCCACCTCCTAAACGATGATAATGATTTTCAGGAAGAGACAATAACCAAAGCAGTGCGCCAAGTTCAACCTTTGAAAGGTTAGTCACATCAATATTAAAACTAAAGGTAGTATTAGGTTTTACCCAAGCTTTAATAGAACGATTTTGATCATCTATTTGTTCTACATTATTGTTTTTGGGTCTACGATATTCTTGGAAATGTCCTCCTTGTTCTATTTGTGTTCTCTCATCAGTTGGATTATTCCAGTGTTGTGCAGGTAAATTATTATGGTGAGGATAAACCTTACGTCCTCTTAAACCATGATCACTTTGATAAGTATCTTCTTTTGCTATTCCTTTATCAAGTGGTGTTCCTTTGTTGTCTTTAGCAATGTAAAATCTTGCTTGTTGCGGTTTTGGTTCTCCCAGGATAGCAAGAGGAAAACCATCATCTCCGAATGATTCTATAGGATCATCTGAATTGCATTCTACGGAATTAATTCGTAAGTTTCCTTTATAAGAATTAATTCGCATATTTTCTTGACTAGCAGTATTATTAGTTGGATTTTGATTAACCCAACCAAATACTCTATCTGCGGGAGAAAGCTGATCTATGTTACTAGCTGGTCTAAGTTCTTGTGGTAATAAACTTAGAGGGTCTACTGTAAATAATTCTCTCGCAATAATTACTGGATATAATCCTAATATTTCATACTGATCATTATTTTTTCTGATCCTTGCATAACAAAGAGTACCTGGATCTAAGTTGCGTTCATGTGTTGCTAGATTATAACCTGTTCCTTTGATGTGACGTGACCATACAGAATTATTTAAAGCGGGTGGGCTGTCTTTATGCTTTTTGCAAATTTCATCGTTATGAATTTCTTGGTAATTAGTAATTAAATTTTCCCACTGCTTTTCTATTTTTCGTGAATCATCCGTAGATAAAACTTGAATAATTTGACTTCCATTATTAAAAAATACTCTTTCATCATGTTTTCTGTCGATATTGGAATTACTAATACAAACAAAACCACGAATCTTTTCTATCACCCCTAAAGATTGATGACTAGATTGCTTATCTCTTGGCTCGGTTGTAGGAGTTGGATCGGGTTCATCTCCTAGTCTTTCTCCTAAAATGACTATTTTACGTACACGCCAATATTGAAAATCTGCTATATGTTTATTGCGATTTCTATCCCATCTGAAATGTTGAATTTTTTCAATCCAAGCTTCTACTTCTTGTTGGTGTTCAGGTAGTTGACCATTCGGATATTTAATAGCATTTCGAGCAATTTCGCCTCTCCAATATCGAGGTAGCCATGCTGCATACATTAAGTTAGGGCTGGGAGTTCCATCATTTTGAATATTGGATGTACCAGGTAACAAATGAATTAATTTATTGCCGTTTTTATCTCTTTCAATACGAGCCGGAATCATTTGTATACCAAGATTGGTAGGCATCCGAAAGGCTAAACGATCTTCATGTTTAACAAATACTGATAACCGAGAATTAGTTACTGCTTCATAATTTGATCGCAACATTCCTTTAATTGAAGTTGGTGGTAAATATGGTTTACCATCTGCATCTAGTCGAATGGGATAAATTTTGTGATCTGTTCCTCTTGCGTTTGCTGCGTCAGGAATAAGTAAAGGTGTAACAGTCGTTAAGGTAACGGAAATTCTACCACTCCAATGATTATCTAAATAAGAATCATGTCCACAAGGATTTCTATCTCCTAACTCACCTTCTATATTACGTGGAAGTGCAGGAACAAAGTTATAGGGGTTGTGAAAGTCTCCTGGTGGTCTATTATTTCTAGGTGAACTATTAGATGAACGAGTTGGTTGTGGTGGTGTTGTCACTTCTCTTTTAGATGTAGAAATAGTAGATTGAGTAGATGCAAAAGCCTTACCTTTTTCGCGGATCTGTTTTGGTTGTCCACTAATTTCTTCTAGTTCGACTTCTAAACCATTGAGTTTTGAGATTTCTGTTTTCTTAATTTCTAATAAATCTGCCGATAATACAGAATCAGTTACCATACAACTACTAAATGCACCTTTACTATTAGTAAATTGCAATTGAATTTTTCCATTTTTAGCAACAATTAATTTTCCTGTTAACATTATTCCACCACTAATTTTGTTAATCTTTCTTCCACTACTGAAACATTGCCATTGTCATCAGTTACTTGTAGATATTCAACGGCTTTTAAATAAACTCTTTGATTAGCAGTTAAACCTCTCACTGGAACATCTATAGAACCGATACGAGCAGTAGATAGTTTTGCCCATTCTGAAGTTGATTCAGTGCTTGCTTTTTTACCCCATAAAATATATTGTCGGGGAATTATATCTAATATTTCCATTAGAGAAACACACTCATCTAAATAGTCACAAATATCTTTTTCTGAAATCAAAACTGCTTTACCTTTACCGTTCGATTCATTCAACCAACGTAATTCATAATTTTGGTTAAATGCTCGTAGTTCAAAAAGTTTATCAAGGGGTATAATCTCATTTTTAGCATTAGTCAAATCTCCATTTTCTTGAACTTTAGCAAATTGACAGCACGTAGGAGAGTAAATAATTGCCACTGCATTAGAAAGTGCTGATGCACATTTTTCTAAGGCTGATTTGAGAGTGATATTAGTAGTTGTGCATCTTCCGTATAAAGTCATAGTTATTTACCCTCCTTATTTTGTGTATCAATCCATTGTTTCCAATGGTTATTTAAGGTTTCTAAAAATTTACAATCTAAATCATTTAAACTACCATTTTCTAGAGTTACATTTGTAAATTTATCTAAATCAGATTCTAAATTATCACCCTTAATCACAATGCTGTTAACCTTAATTGAACCCATACCTCTATTTGTTCCATATCCTAAAGGAATACGACCATCTACTAAATCACGTAAACATAACAAAAGTAGAGAAATAGCAAATAATTTATTGTCAGAGATACGATCAATATCTAAAGTCAGACATATAGGTTTCCAGCTTATTTTCATCAATTCTAAATTGCTGTACAACATACCATCAGCAGCACCTCCAGTCCATCTATCTACTGCTACATGAAAAGCTTGCTGAACGTTTTGCAGTCTAGCATTATCTAGTGCTATTCTGAGGTCTTTTTCATTAGTAGCAGCTTCTATATTTCCCCAAGCTGAAGGAGTTATAGGTATATTGGCATAACAATCATCAATAAAAAGTGAACCAATTCCTTTTTTAGTTTCCTTCTTAGCTTTTGCTCTTGTACCAAATAATTCATTAACTAAAGGAACTTCAATTTGATCCAAAAAATCTACATTTCTGTTAATTAAAGAGGGACAAACAGTTCTAATAATGCGTTCTGCTTGAAACCGGAAAGCACCTTTAATTGAACTACCTGGTAACACAAATGTTAGGCTGCGATCAATAGCACTGACTAAAGGTAGAATATCAACAGCAATACCATTACCTTCGGCTTTGACCATTAATGGACTTTGTGGTTGCCAATTAATTTCAAATGTCAGCTTTTTTCTTTGAGAAGTAATAATACTACTTTGCAAAAAGATAGCTGAATTAATTATTTCATCCTTACCCTGTAAAGCTTTTAATATACCGTCACGTTGACTTAAATTAGATTCACGGATACTAAAATTAAATAACTGAACTTTACCTAATCCTCTGGTTTTGGCTGCACCTAAACGAATTTCTCCTTTTTCTAAAGCTTTAATCAAAGAAGCAAAGCTATTCTTATATTCTGTTGCTTCTTCTGAAGATTCAAAAGGTACTTCTAAGGTCATATTTAATGGTATTTTACAACCTTTAGGCAGTATTGCACGGTCATATTTTGCTTTTTCTGCGGCTGTACCCCATTCTCTATTAATACCTACACCATCTCTAATTTCAGTGTTTACACCCTGAATAGGTGCATCTTCCACAAGAATAAAACTAGCTTGACCCTCAGCATCTTTTTCTTGATAACCCCATACACTATTTGCTTTCTGAACATCTTCTATCCAACCACGAAAAGCCCCTGCTAAACTTGTTCCAGGAATATAATATTGACCTTGACCATTAACAGCTAAAGGCAAATCTATTTGAGGATTACCACCAATTCCACCTACATGAATAGGGGTTTGAGCAATTAACTGACCACTAACTTTAATCCGAGATGATATTTTACGTGCCATGTAATTTTTATCCTACTTTTTGAATGTTTTTCTGTTGGTTTTCAAGTTCACGTTTATGAGCGCGGATACAAGCATCTATTAAAATTTGTACTGCTTCTGACCACAATTCTTGTTTAAGTCTTTCCTCCCCTGTTTTAGTGAGAGTAAATTCAGCAAATCCTTTTGTATGTCCTAACTCGGTTAATCCTGATAATAAATGTTGCCAAATTTCTGTGGAATTGGTGATTAATTGATTAAGTTGCTCTAAACTACTGCTTGGCCATTTATCAGCACGATTTTTAGTTTCTTTTAAATGTTGAATCCATCTTCTTATACTTTCATTTTCTGATGATTCAATACGGTTTATAACTGAGCGTAAACTTCCTAATTGACTCATAGGAGGTTTACTTTCTGTGTTTTCAATTTTGATGTCTAAAATGCTAGAGCGATATTTCGATGCTAAAACTAAGGATACTCGATGAATAATTTCTCTCCATGCGGCTGTTTCAAGAATACGAGCATAATTAATAATATCTTGCTCATCTTCAAGATCGTGATTTGAATTGTTAGTGGGATTTTCTGATTGATTTTGTTTTGTTTTTTGTTCTATTTCTGAAGTTTTTATTACTAAAATTGGTTCATTAAAACAAATTTGTCCATAACCTTCTGCTCTGCGTTCACCTATACCTCTTGATTGAATTTGAGTTAATAATTTCTGCTCAAGTGTTCCTTCTGTGATTTCAAAAACAACACAAGTTCCCGCAGCTAGTCCAACTAAAGAAGGTCGAGGTAATCCCCAGCGTACTTGCCAAGAATCTATCCGATGTGTTCTCGCTATAAATGAGAGTTTTTTATCTTCAGAAGATTTGATATCAAGTTTCACATCCAAATGATTTTCTAACTCTTTTTTGAGACAATTAATATCAGTTGTTAGTCGTAATCTTTCATCTCGTAACAATACATCAGAAAGTAACCAGACTGTTAACTCATTTAACTCATTATTAATAATTGCTGGTTTTTGATGTTCCGATTCTTGATTGGTTAAAATCTCTAAAGTTATATCACCATAATCATCTTTTTTTGATTGTCCAATTCGATAATCACCGCTTAAAGATTTGCACCAATCTTTTTTGTGTTTATCTATGACATCTGCTATAGATTTCCTCAGCTTCAATTTAGCTTGTAGTTTAGTTCCTGGTTGAATAGCTTCATAACTATAAATACCTCCTCCTGAATTTTTGGTAGGACTTTGAGCTTTATCATCAACAGTATTATGAGTCCCCACAATCATTTTGATTGTTTCATGCTTAGGTAAAATTGTTCCATCTGTAGAGTCAATATACCCTGAACGATAACCTTTTAATTGTCGTCCTTCTGGTTCGTCTTCATAAAAGCGGTTATAAATCTTGCCACCTTTATCTAATCCACCTGCTAACTTTTCATGAAAAAGTGCTAGGGGAACAGGTTTTCCTTGCTGTCCATTCACTTCTAATGTAGCGTTAGTAACTATGATATCACCATGAGCGATCGCACTACCTAAATCTACATCTAAACCACTTAATTTTTTAATAATTATTCTTAGTAAATGAGTACCAGGAATATAATCAAGTGTCTCAACTACGTTACCTACAGTGCGTTTAGAAATAATCAGAGGAGATTTTGTAGTAATTCCTAAGTTAACTTCTACCCATTCTTCATTTACAAGCTCGTTTACATATCCTGTATTTTTTGTATCTTCTTTTTCTGATACATTATCAATTGATGGTACTTGTGGTTGAGGATGTTTTGAAATCCAATCAATATAAGATTTTATATCCTCACCTTTAATTTCTAATTCACACTTTCCTGCTCCTCTGCGACGTTTACCACCTAGACGTTCTACAAATTTAGTACCAGCAACTAATAACGCATGAGCAGTCTTTTGTTGCTCTTTATTTGTTGGTAAATTTAATTCACATTTAGCCTCTAGTACAGCACCACCTCTAACTACTTCTTCAAATCTCAAAAAGTCTTCTTTAGCACAACCAGATTCAGCATCTATACTAATTCCTGGTTTTACAAAAGTTAGAGCATTTTTCACACTGGGTTTATTCTTTAAAACTTTTCTTAAAGAATCTGAAAAATATGCTGCACGTATAGATAAAGCCGCAGGAAGAGGTTCTTTTTCTATTGCTTCTGTTGCTAAAGCAGGTTGTTCACCAAATAAATAATTTACCCACTGTTGCCAAACACCGTTTTCAGCACCATTGTCTAAACCAAAAGCTACTAACTCACAAGCATCTCGTAAAATACCTGTCAGAGTTTTAGCTGGTATATAAGGAAGTCCATCTTGATCTTTTTGTACTAAACTGTCAATATCTCCTGGTATTCCTGCACCAGAACCTATGTGCCAATCACTGGTAAGCTTAATTTTGATGGTCAGTTTTCTACTTGGTTGTTCAGACTTTGCAGTATTTGACCGATTCAGTGTCATATTAGTTGTATTTTGAGATTGATTTTTCTGAGTTTGTTTTTGTTTATTCTTTTTAGGCATGATTTTTATCCTCTACATTTAAAAATTCGGCTGCATCTATAGCGTCTAATAGTCCAGTAATATCAATTACTGAATCTGGTGGCTCTTTTTCAAAAAGAGAATGAGAATCTTGACTACCTGCTAAAGTGGTAATATTTTGATCATGATAACGATCTCTAATTAAACGATATCGCGCATCAGCAACTTCTTTACCTAAAAATAATCCTGCTTTTAAGTCGTGGATTTGACTATTAGGTAATTTTCTTTTACCACCATCATTTTTATCTTTAGCTACAAGAACTTTAATTTTTGCTTCTAATTTAGAAATTTGATGAAATTTAGCCCATTCCGAACCCTTTGCTTTTGTGAGATCATCTTCACAAGTGACTACATAAGGACGATTATGTAATTTTTGGTTTTCGCTTTCTAGCTTGCTACGAATAGTCTTGAAATCAACACTACTAGAATCATAAAGGATATGAAAATCAAAAGCAGAACAAGGATAAGGTTTATCTGTTTCTGGATGTTTAACTTTTTTCTTGACTTCTTTGGCAGATTGCATCAGTTTTTCTGCTAATTCATAAGCCACTGAAAAGGGAAATTTTGGTTTAATAATTGCTATACCCGCACAAGCAGAAAGACGAGGAACACCTAATGCTTTTTCTGCAATTTCTGGAATGATGCCATCTAAATGTTCTTGGGATTGACTCTTTGTTTCTTTTTCAAAAGCTGTTAGGAATTTTTTTGTAAATTCAATAGCAATTTTACCATCACAGACTACAGTTAAATCATCACCTCCTAAAACTAATGGTATGATTGTTACTAATTTTTTATCGGTAGCTTTAAAAGCATCAAGGGCAGAAATAAAAGCTTTTTCTGTACAAATATCTAATGCGATAGAAAACTTTCTCAGTTTTTCTACATAGTTTCTATTAGCTTCAGCACAATTTTGATGCTCATTTTTTATATGCTTTTCAAAATCTAGAAATATTTCTCCTAAGCCATTACCATCAGCATGAATAACAGATAACCATGTTCCTTCATTTTCCAAATAGTCAATTAATTGACGAGTGCTATTAGGGAAATTAATTTCAGGTTTTTCTTTTTTTAGTAATTCTCTAATCCGTTTCAGACCTTCTTCGCTAGAATCTCTTTTACTGCAACTGACTACAGACCTAACTACAGTTTCTCCTTCAGTGTTATCTATTTGAGAAGCAGGTAAACCACTTGTAGAACATTCATCTATTATTGGTAAACGCAAAAATCTTAAATTGGGGGCAGGTCTTTGAGAGCGAACTGTTGCAAATTTCTGATGTATTTTCCGGTTGATTTCTCCCAAACTATTGTTATCCCAATCGAATTGATGAATAACACCACAAATATCTAAACCTGGTGCTTCTTTGACAGCTAAGTGAGTAACATACTGTATAATTTCTTTAGCAATTTCTTTTTGTGTTGTTAGTAAAAGAGCTTTTCCCGAAGTTGCTACAATTACTTCAACTTTAATATTATCGTTTGTGTCAATAGGTGGATTTAATTTTTTGGTATCCAAAAGTTTATCTCTCAGTTCCTCTCCATTTTTGAAAAGACCCAAAAGTTTTGTAGATTTATTTACTTTATCCACAGCTTCTAATACCCAAGTTGTACCAGCACGATAGGTCAACTCAGAAGCACCAATGTTTTCCTTTAGCTTGTTGGTTGAAAAAATGTAGTTTTGATTCCCAGATGTTTCAATAAGTACCAAATACATAATCTATTTCTCAATATTGCAGTTCACAAAAACTTTTCAAGATGAGCGATGGCTACGCCCACCGCAGGCATCACTCCCCCAACTCCCACACATTCCCTACCCCCTACACAACCCCACCAACACCTGCGCCAAAGCCTGCACCATCGGACGAGAAGAAATATCTTCACCTCGCTCAAGGTAATGAACGCTACCAGTTAGCAATGGTATTTGAGTAACAATTTTATCTTCTGTTCCTTGATAGTCACTATCAAGATTAGCAATGATGTGTATATTCAAATCCCGACAAAACTCTTCCCACAGAGGAACTTCATCCTTCCCTCTATCCCCAGCCAAAATCACTGCATGAGTAGCTTCACGCACAATTACGCGATTTTCTTCAGTAATTTTACCACCTATATCAATAATATTGAGTGGTGTATTGGCACTGCGTACCCAACCCGCCGCTTTGATGGCAAACTCTGGGGTGAACTTAGCTTTATACTCATCCTTCAGCCTTCTGGCTAAATCCAAATCTCGTCGTGCAGCTTCGGAAAACCAAGCACCTTCACCATCTGGACAGGCTGTGATCACATAAGGATAGGGTGCGCCTGCAATATTGGTGATGGCTTGTTTTAAACCTTCACGCAGACATGACTTTCCAGACTGTGGTGGGCCACAAAGGACAACTTTAATAATTGGCTTACTCTTGTGTGGCTCATTTGTTTCAATAATTTCACCCAATTTATAAGCCGGAGTGTGGGTAGCAGCCACAATGTAAGCTTTATAGCCTGGCTTGCCAATCTTCGGGTCAAAAATAGCGATCGCACCATAAAGATGAGATATCTTATGTGCTATCAGATAACTCACAGCTACAGATGCCGGGCCGTCTATCTTCAGTAGCTTGCCTCCAGATAGTTCACCAGAGGCCAACATCTGATCTAAACGTGCCGCCGCATCCCTCACTATCTGGTCGCCATGTGCAGGTTGACCAAACCTGACTTTTAAAACATCACCTTCTAAATTAATGTGATACGTTGTCATACCATCTACCAGTAGCTACGCCCATCTGCTATATGCAGCAAATATCAATCAATTAAGTCTCCTAACTTATAACTAGGATTGTGTGTGATGCAAATCACATATTTACCTAATTTGGGATCGTAAAAGGCAACTGCTCCGTAAATATGAGCAAGTTTATGTGCTAAAACAAATGCCACTGGTATAGAAATAGGGCCATTAATCTTCAGCAACTGGCCTCCAGTTAGTTCGCCTGATACAGCCATTTCTTCTAGCCTTGCGGCGGCATCACGTACAATCTGGTCATTTTGAGCAGGTTCACCAAATGCAACTCGCAAAATCCCGTCTTTTAAGTCAATTTTATAAGTATTCATTACTTTGGTTTAATTTGTTGCGTATATCATACACGCCCTTGGAAGATATGTCTTCCAAGACAGTGTATCTTAAAGAAAGTTATATTTTGAGATTTCCCTAGTGTCTGAATTAGTATTCCAAGATATTCCCCAGGTGGAATTACTACAATGGTTAGCCCGTGGTTTACTCAAACAAAAACTGCTGCGGACAATTCGGTTGTGGGTGTGGTTACGTTCACTCTATGGAGATACTCAAGACCGTTTGCTCTTAAATAATTCTTTTACTTATGCCGACTGGCGTGATATCTTCTTCAGTTCCAAACATCCTCCAGGAGAAAAAATTCCTAGCTTACATGATCCTAATTGCCCCTGTGCCAAAACAACAAAAGAGTGGTTATTTAATGAAAAAACTGGGATTATAGCTGACCAATGGCAAGAAATCATGCTGGCACACACTGGTATAGAAAAATCTAAATTAGACAAAATCTTAAATAAAAGATTGTTCGGAGTAACCCGTCGTTCTTTGCAAGGTGATCTAGAAACCTTAGTAAAGTTGGGTTGGCTGGTATATAAGAATGAAAAATATCATCGTGTCAATGAATTTCCGTCACGTCCAGTTACGTCTACAGATGATAATATCGACAAAATCAATAGTGATGAACTCAGCTTTTTGCATGAAGATTTAGTAACAATTGCAGCAACTCACTCTCACAAAATCAATGGTGTACAGCGTTTTTTCTTGCAATTAGATTATGTAATTCCTCATAGCACTCTCGATTTAGTTGATGATTTGCAATTTCAGTTGAGACAACTATGGGCAAAAACACCTGTACC
Organism: Aliinostoc maniaoense; assembly: GCF_058172895.1. Taxonomy (NCBI): domain Bacteria; kingdom Bacillati; phylum Cyanobacteriota; class Cyanophyceae; order Nostocales; family Nodulariaceae; genus Aliinostoc; species Aliinostoc maniaoense. The sequence continues at coordinate 3,806,643 of NZ_CP187952.1, forward strand.
CCCTATAAAACTCACTTATGACAGCGCAAGAACAGGTAATGTAGTAGGGTGTATTGTTTACCCAGTATGTATTTATTATATGCAAAGAGCAGTTTATCTCTGTGCTTACGGCGAAAGTCCAGATCGAGAAACTGAATGGTATAACTTCCGTCTTGACCGGATTCAAAACATCACATCCTTAGCATGGGATAACGTACAAATTCCCCAAAATTTAAGACAATCTTATCCCAAATTATCTTCTCTGAACCCAGATTATATTGCTGAGGAAATTTCTAACGCTTGGGGGTTTGATTTCTATTTGCCATCACGACTTATGCTGCTCAGATTTGATCGTGATTATAACGACCGCTACATTCAAAACACTATTCGCCACCAGACTTTTCAACCCATTACATACCAACAAGCACAGCATCTAATCAAGTTTCACGTTACTCAACCACAACATCAACAAGTCTTGTTAAATATATTGATGAATCGTTCTCCACAAGACGCTTATTACCAAGTTTATTACCGCGATCAAGATAATGGTATTAAGATGCGTTTACGTGCATGGCAACCCAAATGTGAGGTTCTGCTGCCTTTTGATTTAAGGCAAAGTATTGCCACTGATTTAGTCGCAGCATTTCAACTTTATTACTAATACGACTCAAACTATGAAGACAGTTCAACTGACAGCTAAATTTGAATCAGCATTAATTTACGCCACTCGTCTCCACGCTAACCAAACCCGCAAGATTAGTGGTGTTCCCTATGTGGCTCATCTGTTGAGTGTCGCCGCACTCGTACTAGAAGCTGGAGGCACTGAAGAAGAAGCGATCGCTGGTTTATTACATGATGCAGTTGAAGATCAGGGTGGACAATCGACCCGTGAAGAAATCCGTCAGCGTTTTGGTGAGACGGTTGTAGCGATAATTGATGGCTGTACCGAATCTGATATTTACCCCAAACCACCTTGGGAAGAACGCAAACTGAAATATCTGCACAATCTACGTCAAGCTTCACCCTCAATCCGGCGAGTTTCTTTAGCCGATAAGCTTCACAATGCTAGATCACTACTTGCTGATTATCGACAACATGGTAGAAGCATCTGGAATCAGTTCAAAGCTGGTCAAGATGGGACTTTATGGTTTTATCGAGAATTACAGAAAATATATAGTGAGAATGGTTCAGACTTCTTAACAGAAGAATTTTCACGAGTAATTCAAGAGCTTAATCAAGACTTTTAACTCTTTAATAATCCTTGCGGGGTAATGGTTGTTGGCAACGAAAAAATAGAGTACCGCGATCGCATCATCAAGGATGTTTCAGTCCCCTTGCGGGGTAATGGTTGATGGAAACCAAGTTTGTGAAGCGTCCTGATGATGATAGAGGAGTTTCAGTCCCCTTGCGGGGTAATGGTTGATGGAAACGTCTACGAAGATTTAAAGGTTAAGAATATGGTAAAAAATGTTTCAGTCCCCTTGCGGGGTAATGGTTGATGGAAACCTCCGAGTCAACGGCGATCGCATTCATATCAAAGCCCCCTACGACGTTTCAGTCCCCTTGCGGGGTAATGGTTGATGGAAACCAAGAACATTCATGGGGTTTCGGATGAAGTCGTTGATGTTTAGAGGGTAGGGCAGGGATGTTGAAATCCCCTTCCCCCCGACAAACCGGACAAGCAAGTTACCCTGCATCCGGCTTTAGCAAACCCGAACGCTTACCAAAGACTAAATACCTCGTCTTCAGATTCATCTAATAATCCTACTGAGTGTATCGGTGGATGAAAGCAATTTTGTGTTTGCACAAACACCTCACCTTCAGACTTGCGCCCTACTGAGTGTATTTGTTGGTGACAGTAGAAATGCACCAACTCTAAATTAGAGTAGCTATCATTACCGCCAGCAGCACAAGGGATTTTATGGTGTTTATGTAGCGACTCATTGTTAAACAGAGACTCGCCACAAATAGGACACTTATACCCTTGTCTTCGGGCTAACTTTTGGTAACTAGGAATCAAACAGCGAGATTGCTTCTTGCGTCGTTGTTCCCAGTAAACACGTAAGTGTTGGTCATCAGGAGAAGCATCACCTTTAACCAAAGTGTGCCGTTTGATATGAAACCAACTAAACTTGAGTAGATATTGACCAGAACGTTTGTCCCCAAACACCCAAAAGTCATTTCTATCCAAGTTAAAGTTCCCCCAGTAGCGAAGCTTGCGCCAATGTGAGCTTTTATTTGGGTGCATTCTCTTGGCGTACCGTTGCTGTCGCACATACATCCATCTATCTAGTTTGGCGAATATATGTGAGGAAACAACTGTCCGATAGTAATTAGCCACACCGCGAATTATCGGGTTGAGCTTGCCTATGAGATAATTGACATTATGGCTTTTATTCTCTAGCCAAACTTGGCGAATCTGGTCTCGGACATCTTGCAAAGATTTCTTGCTGGGCTTGATTAATACTTTCCGCCCGGTTTTGGTATTTTTGTCTTGATACCATCTGATGTTAAACCCCAGAAAATCAAATCCCACAGTTAGATGTACTATTTGGGTTTTAGACTCTGATAAAGCCAGCCCTTTAGTTTTCATCCAGCCGGACAAGATATCAACCACCCTGTGGGCATCCTCTTGAGTTTTGCAGAAAACTACCAAGTCATCAGCGTAGCGTACCAGACCACGATGTCCGATTTTATGACCGTGTTTATCGTATCTGATACCCAATGCTGCTTCCATACCGTGCAATGCAATATTTGCGAGTAGTGGGGAAATGATTCCACCTTGAGGTACACCTGTTTCTGTATCGTAAAACACGCCCTTGTCTACATATCCCGCTTTTAACCACTGGTGTATTAACTGCCGTGCGGGGGAGTTCCCAATGGTTTGCATGAGCGGTGCATGGGCGATGTTATCAAAGCAACCTTCAATGTCGGCATCAACCACCCAACTAGTAGTGGAGTTGGCTTTTGACATTGTGTGTACTCTTTCTATCGCGTCATGTGCGCCTCTGCCGGGGCGGAAACCGTAAGATGTTCTCTCGAATTGTGCTTCCCAACTTGGCTCTAAGGCGTTTAATACTATTGCCTGGAGACATCTGTCGATGATGCAGGGAATACCGAGGGGGCGTTGTTTGCCGTTGGATTTGCGGATGTATACCCGCTTCACTGGTAATGCTCTCCACTGTAGGCGCATGGCGAGAATATCTACCAATGTTGCCCTAGCGTGTGGTGTCAGTACCAGTAGTTTATCCACACCTGCTGTTTTTTTGCCTTGATTTGATTGCGTTACTCGTCGCACGGAAAGTATAATGTTAGAGTAACTCCGCATGAGTAACTTTTGAAGATTGCGTACCCTCTTAAAGTTACTGTCTTTGGTTGCCTTGAATATTCTTTGTCTGAGTCGCCTGACTACGCGGTAAGCATTTTTCCAGTTAATGCTGTTCCAGTCCGTAGTCCTGTCGGTTACATTCACAATCGTTGATTGCACCATAACTTTTCCCGCACAGTTCGGTTTCCTGTTACTCTGATTTCAAGGGATTCACTCGCTACACGTCTGCACCCTTTCAGGTCGGTTTAGTTAAACCTATCTGCGCGGTTATGGTTTCCCGTTGCCTTTCGGCTTCACAGCTTTCGCTTTTTGTAGCATCTTACACCCACTGGAGGATTCAGTCGGGATTACTCCCTGCTTTACTGACAGCATCGTTTCTAGTTGTCAGACTCCATTGGGGTTTCTTCATATCACACATGAAAGACACAACCACTGCGCGTTCCTTCTATACACCGGGGGCGTTTTGATGTCTTATATTCTGAGGACAGGACAGAATATCTCACCCCTTTTACTGTTTCAGCCGTTTTCAGTATTTCCGCTTCACGATGCCTCGTCAAAGGTTCACTCTCGTTAACCCGTCAGTGGTTTTACCTTGGCGTTACGTCCACTCTTCGGCTTGTAGATTTTACGCTTTCCCCTCTAGCTCTGAGACACCGCAGTTACCCGCAATGCCCCTTCGGGTAGGTACTGGTTTAGACATTAACCAGGAGTATTTCTGAGATACTCACTCTCATGAGCAACTGATAGTCGCACCAGTCCCCTTGCGGGGTAATGGTTGATGGAAACCATTAGTGTTTTGCAGTACAGTGATCTGATCTAACAGGTTTCAGTCCCCTTGCGGGGTAATGGTTGATGGAAACCCCTGACTAAAAGCAGGTTGCTGATTTCTTGAAAAAAGTTTCAGTCCCCTTGCGGGGTAATGGTTGATGGAAACATAGATGGAACTAATCGTCTGAAGCGAAATTGCCCGTTTCAGTCCCCTTGCGGGGTAATGGTTGATGGAAACTGCTCGTTCGCTCATACTCAGGTTGGGTTAGAATAGTTTCAGTCCCCTTGCGGGGTAATGGTTGATGGAAACCCTTTACTTCTTCGTCATCATTTTTAATAGTCCCGTTTCAGTCCCCTTGCGGGGTAATGGTTGATGGAAACAAATACCCCAAAGGGGACAAATCTTCCCCCGGAGTGTTTCAGTCCCCTTGCGGGGTAATGGTTGATGGAAACGTGATACTGTAATTATTATAACATGACTCCGGGGGGAGTTTCAGTCCCCTTGCGGGGTAATGGTTGATGGAAACTTGCTATCGTGGGTATTAAAGATTTCCCTTATAAAGTTTCAGTCCCCTTGCGGGGTAATGGTTGATGGAAACGTGATCATCAAGCAAGAGTTAAGTGATCCCATAATGTTTCAGTCCCCTTGCGGGGTAATGGTTGATGGAAACCAGCTAAACAAAGTTTAAAGGATAAGGGATTGATGTTTCAGTCCCCTTGCGGGGTAATGGTTGATGGAAACAATATGTATCATCATCTTTTTACCTGTGGCTAGTGTGGTTTCAGTCCCCTTGCGGGGTAATGGTTGATGGAAACCAATATAACGAGTATCTAAAACATATAGATAGTAATGTTTCAGTCCCCTTGCGGGGTAATGGTTGATGGAAACGATTAGTAGTTCACAAAAATACTGTCAAGGTAATTTGTTTCAGTCCCCTTGCGGGGTAATGGTTGATGGAAACCTAGCGACCGCGATCGCCGCCATCTCTAATCTATCGTTTCAGTCCCCTTGCGGGGTAATGGTTGATGGAAACTTGTATAAAAGGAAACGGGACTCCTAAGTATTTTGTTTCAGTCCCCTTGCGGGGTAATGGTTGATGGAAACAAAGGAGGACGTTCACCCCATTCTGCTGACCAGATATGTTTCAGTCCCCTTGCGGGGTAATGGTTGATGGAAACCTCTCAAATCATTTACGATATTGACCTTAAAATGTCCAGTTTCAGTCCCCTTGCGGGGTAATGGTTGATGGAAACACCCCGCAAGGGGTCTACATAGGATGGCAACCTATGGTTTCAGTCCCCTTGCGGGGTAATGGTTGATGGAAACACACCCAGCTTGTCCATGATTAAGTTCTGGGAATCTTGTTTCAGTCCCCTTGCGGGGTAATGGTTGATGGAAACGTGCTGGTACGCCTTCACGGTGATAGCGTTTTTCTTGAGTTTCAGTCCCCTTGCGGGGTAATGGTTGATGGAAACGTATTTATCCCTACGAAAGCAGAGATAAGCGTATTGTTTCAGTCCCCTTGCGGGGTAATGGTTGATGGAAACACTAGCTCGAATACTAGGTCGCGTCCCCATCGTCTGTTTCAGTCCCCTTGCGGGGTAATGGTTGATGGAAACGCCATGTTACATCCCTGGTACGAAGCAATTTATAGTTTCAGTCCCCTTGCGGGGTAATGGTTGATGGAAACTTGCTGCAATCTTATTTGAGACAAAAGATTTAACAAAGTTTCAGTCCCCTTGCGGGGTAATGGTTGATGGAAACAAAAAGGGGATTTTTTTTTGAGAGTGTAGAAATCAAGTTTCAGTCCCCTTGCGGGGTAATGGTTGATGGAAACCGATTAATTTCGGCGATATTACGATTATATTCATAGTTTCAGTCCCCTTGCGGGGTAATGGTTGATGGAAACGCGCCTGGAACAAGCTGGCACAAAAGATTGATGGCGTTTCAGTCCCCTTGCGGGGTAATGGTTGATGGAAACGCATTCGTCGATGCTAAGAGTGCTTGTTCCTCAATTTTTGTTTCAGTCCCCTTGCGGGGTAATGGTTGATGGAAACTTTGAATGGAGTTCTGGTTGCTACAAGTAATTTAGTTAATTTGTTTCAGTCCCCTTGCGGGGTAATGGTTGATGGAAACAGTTATTCTGCCCTCCGCCACCGTCGGCATTGCTTAGTTTCAGTCCCCTTGCGGGGTAATGGTTGATGGAAACACTTGCTTATTTAGTAACACTCTTTTTACTCTAGACAGTTTCAGTCCCCTTGCGGGGTAATGGTTGATGGAAACTCAACTAACAAGCTCTACTTAGACATTCTGGCTGAAAATCGTTTCAGTCCCCTTGCGGGGTAATGGTTGATGGAAACTATAGCGGCTAGCAAAACCACCCAAGGATACTTGAGGTTTCAGTCCCCTTGCGGGGTAATGGTTGATGGAAACTGTTTTTGAATCTGCATTTCTCAAAGCGTTACCTACTGTTTCAGTCCCCTTGCGGGGTAATGGTTGATGGAAACCTGTACTTATATATACTGTATTTCTGTATTCTAACTATCGTTTCAGTCCCCTTGCGGGGTAATGGTTGATGGAAACGTTTTTGGATGCCCGGGTAGAAACCGGGCTTTTATTAGTTTCAGTCCCCTTGCGGGGTAATGGTTGATGGAAACTTTTACTACTACGTCCGGTGAAGACGTTTCGTTGATTCTTGAAGTTTCAGTCCCCTTGCGGGGTAATGGTTGATGGAAACCAGGGTTCGCTATCCTTTGCCTTATAAGATGCGTTGTTTCAGTCCCCTTGCGGGGTAATGGTTGATGGAAACTCCAGCCCTGAGGATTAGCAAGCGCACCAATAAGAAGTTTCAGTCCCCTTGCGGGGTAATGGTTGATGGAAACTTTTTACTCTTCTCTGTTTTCTCTTGTTTAACACCTACACGGTTTCAGTCCCCTTGCGGGGTAATGGTTGATGGAAACTAGTAGGTTAGTAAGTTGTTATGTCGATTAAAAGTTTCAGTCCCCTTGCGGGGTAATGGTTGATGGAAACACGTCTGGAAACAACCTGTAGATGATGTTTTCTACGCTATGTTTCAGTCCCCTTGCGGGGTAATGGTTGATGGAAACACTTAAGTTTTCTTAGACCTAACAATTAACTTCAGGTTTCAGTCCCCTTGCGGGGTAATGGTTGATGGAAACGAAATCAGCGATTTAATCAAGCGTGAGGAAATTTCAGTTTCAGTCCCCTTGCGGGGTAATGGTTGATGGAAACTTGACTATTTATCCCTAATACCTGGGGCTGTTCCTCGTTTCAGTCCCCTTGCGGGGTAATGGTTGATGGAAACGCACTCCTTATCAAAAGGTGCGCCTATTCACTTGGGTTTCAGTCCCCTTGCGGGGTAATGGTTGATGGAAACCTTCCTCCTGTCCCTCCGACGGGACAACCTCTGGGTTGTTTCAGTCCCCTTGCGGGGTAATGGTTGATGGAAACTGCTCGGTGCTGAAACTATTACAGAGCAAGCTTCCTGGGAAGCATTTTGACGAGTCTCAAAATCAGGTCGATTTCAGCCCATCTTATTGCAAGTAATTCGCAACTTCCCCAATTGTTAAAACGCTGTAATTATTATGTTGTCAAGGTTCTGGCGTTTTTGACGAATCCCCCAGGGTTTTTGACCCCGCTTCGACTTGTCAAACATCAAGCTAATATAGTCATGATACCTCTGTTACTTGTCATTGTCGAGTTCTTATACATATTATGTAACTTTTTACCCCAAATCATGTTGAGAGTAATCGGTAACTCTACATTCCAACTACAGCAATCTCAGCAATTTCTCCTCCAAGTCTGACAAATAAGCTCGGTTCAGTTTCCCCAACGACTCCAAAAACCTCTGCAACGACTCCTCCAGCCTACTGGAATACACCAGATTGATGCGATCAGCTACGCTGGGCGGTTACGCGATCGCAGATCACCTGCATATGTTAACATTCCTGCGGTAAGTATTCATAAGACTATTGAGCGATCGCTAGGAAACTCGACTGGTTAACGGTACTCAACAGCCAATCTATCTCTATCCATTTAAAGAATTGGTATAACTCTAGGATAATCTTGAGTTCAATTGACTATTAAATCTTAGATCAAATTTCTACTATTCCCAATTTTTTATATTCCATACCGCAGCATGATCTCAATTAGAGATAATCGAGTTAAGCTAGATTATGCCACTATTGTTGTCAGTCTTTTTTGTAACTTAAATAACAAAAAAATATGATACTTTGATCAAAGCTTTTGGTGCATTACGGCTTACGCTTAACACACCCTACATCTACTAAAGTTTTTTCCTAAATTCAGTCTGATTCCTATAGTCAATTTTGGTAGACATATATGGATAATTCTATATATTCTATTTCAGAATCTTGCATTATTAATTGAATGATAGAGGTAGCCTAAAGCCTACACCATAGACAACGTAAACCTCTTAAAACATCAGCCCAATCACTGATAACTGATAACTGATAACTGATAACTGATTTAAAGAATACTCCCCATGAGTTACCGCGCATTACTACTAGTAAATCGTCACGCCCGTCAAGGACAAAAAGGTCTGGCGGAAGCAATTAGTTGTTTGCAAAAACTCGGCTTGGAATTAATTGAGGAGTCTACAGAAGATCCCAAACATTTGACTGATATTATACATAAGTATAAACATCATGTAAATTTAGTAATAGTAGGTGGTGGTGATGGGACTCTCAATGCAGTAGTAGATGCTTTAGTAGAGACTCAGTTACCTTTGGGAATATTACCTTTAGGAACTGCCAATGATTTAGCTAGGACGTTGGGAATTTCTAATTCTCTATCAGAAGCTTGTAAAACAATTGCCTCTGGGGAATTACGGCGGGTTGATTTAGGATGGGTTAATGGTAAACACTTTTTTAATGTTGCGAGTTTAGGAATAAGTGTAAAAATTACTCAAAAATTGACCAAAGAAGTTAAACGACGCTGGGGAATTTTTGCTTATGCGGCTACAGCATTACAAGTAATTTGGGAATCTCGACCTTTTAGCGCAGAAATTCGGGTGAAGGATAGATGTTTTCGTGTAAAAACTGTGCAAATTGCTGTAGGTAATGGTCGTTACTATGGCGGTGGGATGGCTGTAGTTCACGATGCTAAAATTGATGACCAAAGGCTAGACCTTTATAGTTTAGAAATTAAATATTGGTGGGAAATAATTTATTTATTACCTGCTATGCGAAAAGGTAGACATATTCATCGGCAAAATGTCCGCGCTTTACATGGACAAGAGATGGAAGTATATACACGTAAACCGCGTCCGATTAACACTGATGGAGAAATTACTACATATACTCCAGCCAAGTTCCGTGTTATCCCTAAAGCTGTAGCTGTTTTTGTACCACCAGTTTAGGGTGTGGGGAACAATTGGATGGGGATACCCTGGGGGAAGCAAGCTACAAAGTTCAAACTGCTTGTTGTCTGTTGACTATCTCTGCGGTGGATAGGGAAGGGATAATCTGATATGGTGAGAAATAATAAGAGACGATAACGGGTGCTTTGTTAACTTAATTCTTTTGTAGCTAACTTATAGTGGGGTATTGTGGCAACTCACATCAACTCACGCCAATTTCATGTGAGATTTTCTCAAGAGATTAAATTACTGCTAGAAAGATTAGCCGAAAAGCATTTGAGCCTCGGTGAAATTCTAGCGGAGACTTGTGAACGCGGCTTTAGTTTAGTTATTGCTTTATTAGTTTTACCTTTTTTGTTTCCTATGCCACCGGGTTTAGCAGGGCCTTTTGGTGCTGCGTGTTTAGTATTATCAGTACAGATGATACTTGGTAGGCGATCGCCTTGGCTACCAAAAAGAATCGCTCGCTATAAATTCCCTCGTCCTTTTGCCCAGTTAATCTTACAAAACCTCCGCCGTGTCACCAAAATATTAGAAAAAATTACTCGCCCTCGTTTGACTAAAATTGCCGAAAATCCTTTAACTTGGCGAGTCAATGGCTTGTGTATCTCTTGGTTGACACTGTTACTAATGTCACCAGTTCCGTTTACTAATCCCATTCCTACAGTTGGCATTTTACTCTTAGCAGTAGCCACGATTGAATCAGATGGATTACTGATTTGCGTTAGTTATGGCATCACTATTTTAATTACCATGCTATTTGGATTTATCGCTTATGCCTTGTGGTTAGCACCTAGTTTGCTACCATTTTTATTACCAAAATAAAAGCCCCAGCCGAAGACTGAAGGGCTTGCTTTTAATTAAGGTGCATCTACTAATTTATATATCCCTCCAGTTATTGGCAGCATCGGGAAAAAATACCAGTAATGCTCAAATATTTATTGAAAGCGACGGGAAACTCCATCCCCTTGTGGGTGGACAAGGTTGTTCCGCCCGTCGCTTGGGGCATAGGGTATAGGGCATTGGTGATCTCTTCCCTATGCCCCATGCCCAATTCCCCATGCCCAAAAACTCTATCCCCTTGTGGGTGGAGTTTTTTATTTATCCGTCAATTCCTATAGGTGTGCTAGTACACGTTGAGCCAAAAATTTTACTTACTTTAAAGGGATTTTTGCTGTTTGAAATACCTGTTCAGCTGTCAATTGCAATTCTGGTAATACAGAATCTGTAATTATTTCATCTCCCATATAAGTCTGTGGTGCTGCATCTGGATAAAACACGGTAATGCTTCTGGCTTTGCTGTCTAACACCCACACTCGCAAAACATTAGCATTTAGATAGTGTTTTGCTTTCGCCATCATTTGTCCAAAGGTTTGCCCTGGCGAAAGAATTTCAATCACTAAATCAGGAGGAACAGGGCAAGCTTCATCTTCGTTCCAGTCAGCAGGTAAACGTTCATGAGAAATGTAGACAATATCAGGTACAGGAATCCAATCTTTTCCCTCTTTTTTTAATAAAACAGCCCATTCAGGACAAACGATTCCCTTTTCTTGACATGATTCTTCAATTAAAGACAGAAGAACGTGAGTAAGTTTTGCATGAAAAAACTTTGGTGACATTTTAGGAATTGATTTACCATCAACGAGTTCGTAGGTAGTATCTCCCTCACCTGGGGGGAGATTTAAGAACTCTTGCAAAGTTAGTTGATTGTCAGCTTGGAGAAGCATAGCAAAAACCAGAGGGCGGGTAGTTAGATTTTAGCTAATTCGTAATTCGTAATTCGTAATTCGTAATTTACATTGCCTGTAAAACTTGGCGAATGATCTCTGTTGGTACTTCGTCGGTAATTGTGACTACACCCATTTGGGTGGGGAGAATAAACCGCACTTTACCATCTTTAACTTTTTTATCTAGTTGCAGTGCGTCAATAATGCCTTCAATATCTAAACCTTCTGGTAACTTTGTCGGTAAGCCTGCTTTTTGAATCAGGGCATTTTGACGTTCTGTGTCTTCCTGCTGCCACATTCCCAATTTCAGAGCAATTTGTCCGGCTGCTACCATGCCAATGGCTACAGCTTCACCGTGATTGACTAAACGATAACCTGTCAAGCTTTCTACTGCATGACCAATGGTGTGTCCGTAGTTCAAAATTGCTCTGAGTCCTCCTTCTTTCTCGTCTTTGCTGACAACTTCGGCTTTGGCTTGACAAGAACGGGTTAAGATGGTATCTATTAATTCTGGTTTGATGTAGCGCAGTTGGTTAAGGTGTTTACTGGCTTCTATTTGGGCAAACAATTCAGCATCCCAAATTACGCCGTACTTAATTACTTCTGCCATCCCTGCCCGAAATTCTCGCGTGGGAAGGGTTTTTAATACTTCTGGGTCAACTAATACTAAGCGCGGTTGGTGGAATGCGCCAATTAAGTTTTTTCCGTGGGGATGATTTACCCCTGTTTTACCACCTATTGCTGAATCTACCATTGCTAGGAGAGTGGTAGGCACTTGTACAACATTAATTCCTCGTAGCCAACTCGCAGCCGCAAAGCCAGTCATATCACCAATTACGCCTCCCCCCAAAGCCACCATTGTAGAGGAACGCTCTAAGCGGTTTTCTAGGGCGATATCGTAAAGTTTTTGGATAGAGTTGAGGGTTTTGTAGCGTTCTCCGGCTGGTAGGCAATAACTAGCGACTTGAAACCCAGCAGATTCTAGAGAGTTAATGCTTTTTTCACCATAATGCTTAAATATAGTGGGATTAGAAACCAGCAATACTTTCTTGCCTAGCTTCAAATCAGCCATTCGTTGACCAAGTTGTTCTAAACTTCCAGGTGCGATCGCAATCTCATAGGACTGCTGTGGTAGATTCACATTAATTACAGAAGTCATTACCCAAACCCTAACAAATTCGGTGGGGTGTATTTTACCGCATTTTGGAAGAGTGATGAGTAATGAGTAATGAGTAATGAGTGATGAGTAATGAGTGATGAGTAATGAGTAATCAGTAATGAGTAATCAGTAATGAGTAATGAGTAATGAGTTGTGTCAACTCCAGATTTCGGTTAAATCTAATACAAACCCCGGTAAAACATCTTCACCTGATAAACTCACTGGATGATTTAGCACTTCCACATCTTGATTTGGGCGATAAATTTCTACTTGTTGATTTTTACGGTCAATTAACCAACCTAGACGCGCACCATTATCTATGTATTCTCTCATCTTGGCGCGTAATTTTTCTATAGAATCATTTTTAGACCGTAGTTCTAAGACAAAGTCAGGACATATTGGGGCAAAGGTTTCCTGTTGTTCTATACTGAGAGCATCCCATCTATCTTGACGTATCCATGCAGCATCAGGAGAGCGGCTACTGCCATTAGGTAGATGAAAACCACTTGAAGAGTCAAATGCTACACCTAATTTAGTTTGACGATTCCACAGCCACAGCTGTCCAGCAATATCAAAATTTCTTTTACCAGTATCGCTCCCAGTTGGTGGCATGACAATCAACTCTCCCGTAGCAGTTCGTTCCAATTGTAAATCTCTGTTAGCTAGTGCTAACTCCACAAACTGCTCATGAGAAACTATCAACGTCAGCGTAGGCGGAATATTAACCGCAAGAGTTGGGGATAAGTTAGTTGGTGTCATTTCAGGACAGGAGAGAGGAGGCAGAGGGGATATGGAAGATGGTTTTAATCTAATTTCAGTTTATCGAAAATTTGGGTTTAAAACCCTTCTAGGGCAGGGAGCAGGGAGCAGGGGGCAGGGGGCAGGGAGCAGGGGGCAGGGGGAGACAAGGTAGACAAGGTAGACAAGGGAGGGGGGAGTGTGGGGAGAGAGGGGAGTGTGGGGGGAAAGATTTGTTCTCCGCCATCCCACACCAAGCACACCAAACACACCCTGCGCCATTCCCAATGCCCAATGCCCAATGCCCAATGCCCAATTCACCATGAAAAAACTTTTAGTTACAGGAGCAAGTGGTTTTCTCGGATGGCACCTTTGCCAAATGGCTCAACAAGATTGGCAAGTTTATGGAACGTATGATTCCAATAACATAAAAATTCCTGGTATTCAATTAATTAAATTAAACTTAACAAATTTCGCTCAACTCAAGCAGGTATTTGAGGAAATTAAACCGGATGCAGTCATTCATACAGCCGCGCGATCGCAACCAAACTTTTGTCAAATTCATCAGCAGGAATCACACTTAATTAATGTGACTGCATCTTGTGATCTTGCTGGATTATGTGCAGATTATGCCATACCCTGTGCTTTTACATCAACTGACTTAGTTTTTGATGGGCTAGATGCTCCTTATCAAGAAACAGATTCCGTGTGTCCTGTGAATATTTATGGTGAGCAAAAAGTCATGGCAGAAATAGGAATGCTAGAACGCTATCCTATGACAGCAGTGTGTCGAATGCCATTAATGTTTGGTAATGCTACCCCCACAGCGAAAAGTTTTATTCAGCCATTTATTGAAATTTTAAAAGATAAAAAAGAACTTAATTTATTTGTCGATGAATTTCGTACACCAACTAGTGCAACAACTGCGGCAAAGGGTTTGTTATTAGCACTAAAAAAAGTGAATGGGATTATTCATTTAGGCGGAAAAGAAAGGATTTCTCGTTATGATTTTGGCAAGCTTTTAGTTGAAGTTTTCCAACTTCCTGATACTAGACTTAAAGGTTGTCTGCAAAAAGATGTAAAAATGGCAGCACCAAGACCAGTAGATGTATCTTTAGATAGCTCTAAAGCCTTTGCTTTGGGATATCAACCCTTATCTATTAAGGCAGAATTAGAGGAAACCAAAAAACCGGGTTTCTGAACAAAAGATTAAGGTTTTAAGCTGAGGGATTTGCAAGAAACCCGGTTTTTAACCGAGGTGCAATTTCCCATTCCCCACGCCCGATTCCCCAATATATTCACCTTTGATTTTTAAGCGGTTTACGGATAGTACTTTGCCAGATAATAGTTTGCTTGGCTGAACGTTCTCCCAGGGAACGAGTTGCAACAACTTCAAGATCAACGTTGACACCAGGACGTAAATTTTCCCTTTTGATATTCAATTTACCCAAAGCTAGGGTAAAGCGATTGTAATCACGGGTGACTAGGTTAGCAGGAATTTCGGCGTCATATTGGGTTTGATAGTCGCCAGATCCAAAGTTATTGTCTTTAACCCGAAATTTCACCCGAAATTGAGTGTTAATGACATCAGACTTTGCTGCTAAATCTACTATTTTTAAATTCAGGTTTTCGCCTGCATCAGCAAATTCTGCTACAGCTAATCTAGTGACATCTTGCTTGGTAATGAGATGATTAACTGTAAATTTAGTAGAGTTACCCTCGTTACTGGTGCTACCAGCAACCCACCAATCATTAGGAAAATTAACTTCTACTTGTTTATTATCATTGAGACTAACTTTAACTTTTTCATTCCCAAAGTTGGTGATGGGTTGTCTTTCTTGCCAAACTAATTGAAAAACCGTTTCTAAGCGTTCCTCAAATTCTCGATATTCATCAGCAATAATTGAACCAGGTGCTAGAAGAGATGCTGCACCTTGATGGAGTTTCCATTTGTGTTTGGAGAGGTTAATTTGTTTACTACCAAGTTCAGATATTGGTAGGGTGACGCTGGGGGTTTCTTCAGGTAGGGGTTGCTGACTCTTGACGATACTCAAAACGCCTAAGTTGCCCTTTTTGCCGTCACTACCATCTCTACCACTGTATCCATCTCTACCGTTGTGACATCTGTAGGTTTTCTTTGTACATTTATAATCAGGAGTTCCAGGTTTTCCAGTACAGGTTTCTCTCTCCCAACTACTTTTATGACATCGACAACCAGCTACACCACGACCACCCCGACCCCCACGCCCAGGATATCCAGGGTTAGCGCGCACGAGAATTTTTTGTAAATCTGCTAAATTTGTGTAATAGACGGTGAGATTGCCGCCATTTCCGCCATCTCCTCCCCTACCACCATTCCCACCATTTTCACCGTTTGGGGCTTTGATATCGCGGTTAGGGTTGCGTTCAGGGTGGCGACATTTAGGCCGAGAACCACTTCCCCCATCTTCTCCATCTTCCCCATTTCGACCTGATAAATCAAGATTAATGGCTGAACCATTAGCTACAACCGTTTGATTTTCACCGTCACGGCCATTTCTACCATCTCGCCCACTAGCACCGCTATAACTACCTTGTTTGGTGTAGAGATCATCATCGTATCGCTCATTTGCTGTGGCTGGGCAAAAAACTGAGCTAGAAGTAGGTAACAAACCACCAAATAAAAAAAAGATGAAAACTAGCGGTAGCTTACTCCTTAAAAACTTGTTCATCGCTGAAAATCTCAGGGTTTTAACTGAAAAGATACTTTTTTCCTCTACTAAAAACATGAAATAACCCCGGTTTTTCGGAAAACCCGGGGTTATTTTTATTTATTTTTATTATTATTTTTCTTATAACCACTCTCGGCCAGCACAGGGCAAAATAAAGACAGTAAGAGCGATGTTAACGCTATCCTGCCAATGAGTTACTGTCTTAATCCCCGTTGTCCCAAGCCTGAAAATCCAGATAATGTCAAGTTTTGCTTGAGTTGTGGTTCTAAATTGCTGCTCAAAGAACGCTATCGCGCCATTAAACCTATCGGACAAGGTGGTTTTGGCAGGACTTTCTTAGCTGTCGATGAAGATAAACCCTCCAAGCCACGCTGTGTCATTAAGCAATTTTACCCCCAAGCCCAAGGGACAAACACAGTCCAAAAAGCGGTGGAGTTATTTACCCAAGAAGCAGTGCAGTTAGACGAACTGGGTAAACATCCTCAAATTCCCGAACTTTTAGCATACTTTACCCAAGACGATCGCCAGTATTTAGTACAAGAATTTATTAATGGGGCAAACTTAGCACAGGAATTGGCAAATAAAGGCGCGTTCAACGAAACACAGATTCGGCAATTACTCAGGGACTTATTGAATGTATTGCAATTTTGTCATGCTAGGCAAGTAATTCACCGTGATATTAAACCAGAAAATATTATTTTACGTAATAGTGATAATAAATTAGTGCTAGTCGATTTTGGTGCTTCTAAATCTGCCACTAGCACAGCTTTAAATAGAACTGGAACTAGTATTGGTAGTCCTGAATATGTAGCCCCAGAACAAATTAGAGGACGGGCAACTTTTGCCAGTGATATTTATAGTTTAGGGGCGACTTGTGTGAATTTATTAACTGGGCGATCGCCTTTTGATTCCTATGATACAAATCACGACAAATGGGTTTGGCAGCAATACTTAAAAACCCCAATCAGTAATACCCTAACTAACATTATTAACAAAATGTTAGCTAGCATCCCTGCAAGACGCTATCAAACAGTAGAGGAAATCTTACAAGATTTAAATCTACCATCTTCAGCAGTAGCGACACCAACCAAACCAACTAATCAAGCCTCACCTACTTTACCACCAACTTTTATTAGCCAAACACAAAGTCAAATTGACTTAGAACTAGAAGAGTTAAAAACACAATTTTTGCCTGGAGGTAAATCCAAACCTCAAAATAATCAAGCCCAAACCACAACTAACACCTCTGGTAATCAAACCGAAATTGACAGGGAATTAGAAGAATTAAAAGCTAAGTATCTTGGGAATAATAATCCATGAAATATAAAGGATATGAAGCTGTTGTTGAATTTGATGATGAAGCTGAAATTTTTTATGGCGAAGTCATCAATCTGCGTGATGTAATTACATTTCAAAGTGATAATGCAAAAGAGCTAAGGCAAGCTTTTCAAGACTCAGTTGATGATTATTTAGAATTTTGTAAAGAACGTGGTGAAGAGCCTGAAAAACAATTTTCAGGTAAGCTGATGTTAAGAATTAACCCTGAGCTACATAAAACAATTGCCATCAAGGCAAAAAAAGAAGGTCAAAGTCTTAATTCTTGGATAGAAAAATGCTTGTCTATGTAGGCTAGTTAAATATAGTAATCATATTTAAGTTGTGGTAAGAAAACAAGTTATAATGCCCGTTGTTTTTTCAATCAACCGAGCTTTAATTAAAATTTGTAAGGGCTGACAAGAAAGTGGCTCTAAAATATTAGAGCCACTTGTAAACAAGTTGAGAATTTATAGGGTTACAAACTTACTTTTTAGTTTCAGTGATAGGAACCCATTCAGTGTGGAATACACCTTCTTTATCGGTACGCAGGTAGGTGTGCGCGCCGAAGTAGTCCCGTTGTGCTTGGGTGAGGTTTTGGGGTAGGCGATCGCGGCGATAGCTGTCAAAATAATCCAAGGACGCGCTAAATGCAGGTACAGGGATACCGAGTTTGGCAGCTGTGATAATTACTTCCCGCCAAGCTGCTTGTCTGTCGAGAATTGTTTGTTTAAATTCAGGAGCAAGTAGCAAGTTAGGTAATGCAGGATTTTCGTTAAATGCCTTCTTAATCTTATTCAAGAAGCCAGCGCGAATAATACAGCCACCTTTCCAAATGCGCGCCATTTCGCTCAGATTCAAATTCCAGTTGAATGTTGCTGAAGCTGTGGATAGCAACGCCATCCCTTGAGCGTAGGAGCAAATCTTGGAGCAGTAGAGCGCATCGCGGACTTTATTGATAAAGTCTTTGGTAGCACCGTCATACTTGCCACTGGGGCCTGTCAACTGCTTAGATGCAGCAATCCGTTCATCACGAATAGAAGAGATAATCCGCGCATTGACGGCTGCTGTAATGGTAGGGATAGAAACGCCCAAATCTAACGCAGTTTGTACTGTCCAGCGTCCAGTACCCTTTTGACCGGCTGCGTCAACAATCAAATCGACGAGGGGTTTCTTGGTTTCGGGGTCGATGTAGGGGAAGATATTGGCTGTAATCTCAATCAAGAAAGAATTGAGTTCATCGGTGGTGTTCCACTCAGCAAATACTTCGTGTAGCTCTTGTGCGCTTAGTCCACCAGCATTTTTCAACAAATCGTAGGCTTCTGCAATTAACTGCATATCGCCGTACTCAATACCGTTGTGTACCATTTTGACATAGTGACCAGAACCACCAGGGCCAACGTATGTTACACAAGGGCCATCATCAACTTGAGCGGCAATTTTGTTGAAAATTGGGGACAGATACTCATAAGAACTTTGTGTACCACCAGGCATCAGTGAAGGGCCATTGAGTGCGCCTTCTTCACCACCACTGACACCCATACCCAAAAAGCGTAAACCAACAGGTTCTAATTCTTGAGTGCGTCTTTGGGTATCTTCAAACCAAGAGTTGCCACCGTCGATGATGATATCGCCTTCATCTAGCAGGGGTTTTAGCTGCTGAATGACCGCATCAACTGGTTTACCAGCTTGCACCATCACTAGAATCTTGCGGGGACGTTCTAGAGCAGCAACAAATTCTTCTAAGGTAAAAGCAGCTTTAACATTGCGGCCTCCGGCACGCTGTGCCATGAAAGCATCGGTTTTTTCTCTGGAGCGGTTATAAACTGCAATTGGGAAGCCATTACGCTCAACGTTTAGAGCGATATTCTCGCCCATCACGGCTAAACCAATCACACCAAAGCTTTGTAGTGTCATAAACTATGTTTGGCTAACTCTTGCAGGTTCTTTCATCTTTAAGGGTAGTCCGAGTTTTTCTCTTCTCCCCTAAAGAAGACATTAAGAGTTAATCTAAACAATAAAAGCTCACTAGTAACACCGTTCAATAGTTTTAATTTGTATCTAATTCCACAATTTATTTGTAAAATTTGCTTTCATTAAGAATTGGGGACTGGGGAATAGGGAATAGGGAATAGCGAAACACCCGCCCAATGCCCCATACCCAATGCCCAATGCCCAATGCCCCATGCCCAATGCCCCATGCCCCATGCCCCATGCCCAATGCCCAATGCCCCATTCCCAATCCCTAGTTAAAGGAGTAACCAAAAAATGCTGGCAAATGTCCTAGCTTTGGTGGTTGGCCTTGGTAGTTTAGCCATCTACTTATCAGCTTTCTTCTTCCCCGAAATCCACCGCAAGAATGATTTTATTTGGAGTGGAGTCGGACTGTTTTATGCTCTAGTTTTATGGGTGTTTGCTCCGCGCATTTCTGGAGGTCTTTTACTGGGTCATGTGGCTAGTGTGGCTCTTTTAGTGTGGTTTGGTTGGCAGACTCTCTCATTACGTCGCCAATTGACTCCCTTACTTCAGCAAACTCCAGTTCCTAGTTCTGAAGAAGTGAAAACTACACTACAAGAACAAGCCAATAAGTTGTCTTCACCTCAACCTTTGGCACAATTGCAGCAAGCTGTAGGTGGTTTTTTCGCAGGCTTGACAAACCGTAGCCCACAACCTGCTACTTCCAAAACCACAACTCCCGAACCAGAAACAACAGCAAAACCTGCTGTAGAGATTATCGACAAAACTGAAGCACCAGCCCAAGAGCCTGTTACTACTGCTGAGTCTGAAACTGCAACGGTTACACCAGAACAACCAACAGAAGTAGCTACAACAACTGAAACAGAACCTCCAACTGAAACTGCGCCAGAAGCAATTCCGCCTCATTCTCCATCCCCGGAACAGGTGGAAGCCGCTCAAGCACATGATGAAACTGACGATAAAAAATCAATCCCCGTCGAAGAAATTGCCCCAGATGCGGTGTTAGCTCCCCCAGCCGAAGCCCCACCAGGGTCAGTACCACCAGATAATCAAACTAGTTGATATAGTTAAACCCAACACTAACCTAGATGTTGGGTTTTATTTTTATCCAACCAACCGTGAAGTTTTTCTATCATCCTAGGAAGTTCAAACTAGTTCGTTTTGCTGCTATTGTGATTTTGATGGCTACTTGTCTACTTGTCTTCAACTCGTTGCTGGATGTACAAGTAGGAAGAAAAAAAGCGATCGCATCTGCATCTTTTGTACAACCCACTAGCCGCACTATTTGGTCTGAATACTCCCAAAATCCTGACGCTCACCCTCATATTCCCAACAATTCCTATGCTGGTTATCATCAGGGTCATACCATTATTCCCTCACCTCCAGTTGTCACCTCAATTCAGAGATTTGGCGGTAGAGGGGATGGGGTGACAGACAATACACAAGCTTTTAAACTTGCCATTGCAGACACAGCGAACAAAGGCGGAGGAGCTATTTTCATTCCCCCAGGAAATTATCTAGTTAAAGGCTTTATCCATCTTCATCAATCAGGGGTTGTGTTGCGTGGCGCAGGGATGGCAAAGACGACAATTACTTTTCTTCGTCCTTTAAAAGATGTAATTTATCCCCTGACTTACTACAAAAATCAATCAAAATGGTCTTGGTTAGGTGGATTAGTTTGGATTTCCCCATCCGATACCTTTAATTCCCAGGCTAAAATTGTCACAGCTACAGGTGAGATAGCTTCTGGAAAAACTAGCACTGACGATTGGGAAAGATGGAGATATCCACAATCTGATTTAGCAAAAGTTATAAGTAATAGTCAACGTGGAGATATTACCCTCAAAGTTGATTCTACAACTTACCTCCAACCAGGAACTTTTGTTTTACTGACTTGGCAAGAAACCAAAGATTATTCATTAGCTAAACACATAGCCGGTTCTGGCTTAATGGACAATTATCCTTGGAAGAGTGCCAAATTACAAACCGAATATCATTGGCCTGTAAAAATAGAAAAAATTATAGATAATACTGTTTATTTGAGCCAGCCTTTACGCCTAAATGTATTGCCTAAGTGGCAAGTTAAATTTAAAAATATAGGGTCTTATATACAAGAATCTGGAATCGAGAATTTAGCCATTGAGATGGCAAATGTCCCCTTAGCAGTTCCTCATTTAGAAAACCTTGGTTACAATGGTATTTACTTTAATAGAGCTATTAACTGTTGGGCAAGAAAAATTAAAATTAGTAATTCTGAGAATGGATTAATTATAGCTCAATCTAAAAATATAACTAGCCAAAATATCATATTTAATGGTGATGTAAAAATGCACCATGCCACCGCTAATCGGTTTAGTTCAGCAGACATTTTAATTAGCAATTTTACCATTGAATCTCCTGTAATTCATGGAATTAATGTAGAAAACTTTTCATCTGGGAATGTATGGAGTCGAGGTCAAATGCTACACGGAACATTTGATTCCCATCGGGGTTTACCTTTTGATTTAATTCGTACAGAAATTACTATGCTCAATGATGGTTCACCCGGAGGTGCAAATCATGCAGGGCCATTTAATGGTAAAAATGTCGTGCATTGGAACATCAATGTTACAGGCTCAAGAGCTAAATTTGTTTACCAACCTGATGCACATTCCTACGGTGCTTTGGTGGGTATTCGTGGCGTAGAGCAAGATTCAAGCTGTGCTTGGGCGATGGTATGTGGCGATAAAAAAGTAATAGTAGCTGACGCAGGACTAACACCTACTCCAGCTAATTTGTATGTAGCACAAATCAATCTTCGCCATTACCGTAACTCCTGGAAAACTCAAGCTCCCTGAGCATACTGAGATTGCATTGATGAGTTACCTAGGCGCAAGCCTTTCCTACGGAACGCTACGCCATGCCGCAGGCTATTACAAATTACTAATTACGAATTAAGAATTACGAATTATTCTCCCGATCTCTACTATGCCAAAATGAAGATAACTTACTAATTAAAGGTGAGCGACGCTCAAAAAGCTAGATAAAGGATTGACCTGAGTAATGGCAGACGAAACCAATCAAAATCAAGCGGGAGATGTAGCTCCCAGTACCAACGAACCAGTAGCGACTAATATTCCTACTGCTAACACCCCAGAACCGGCAGCAGCCAACCCCAAAGCTAACCCCAATGCTGCTACCCAGACAGAAAAACCCGCAGCCAAACCCGCCGCGAAGAAAGAAAAACCTCCAGCTGTAGAAGACAAACCCTTTCTGGAGTTTATGGAGCAAGATTACCTACCAGCATTGCAAAAAGCGATCGCCGCAGAAGGGGTAAAAGATATACAATTATCTTTCGCTAAACAAAAACTACCTATTGCTGGCTTGCAATCAGCAGAAGAATGTTGGCAAGTAATTGGCAGTTGGCAAAATGGTCAGCGTCAGTTTAATGTCTACTTCCCCGATGAAAACATTCAAGGTAAAAAAGGCTTTTCTTGCAACGAAGGTAGAAGACCCAGCACCCTAGAATCTTTCTTAATCGATGAGCGGAAAATTACCTTGGAATTGCTAGTATCTCGCTTAGTCTATCGCTTAAACGGCCAAAAATGGCTAGGTAGAAACTAGTTCAGTTCATCAAAATGGTAGGTAACGGCTCCTGTGATGGGGTCGTTATCTATTTTGACGTAACCTGATTTAAACATTTCTTTGAGCATAGTTTCGACTTCTGCAAAGCTTGCACCGGTTGCTTTGACACCTTGCGTTACAGTCAAACTCCCACCTCTGCTTTCTGCCACTTCAATGAGTTTCATCATCAATTCATGCCCCTTGGGGGGATGAACTTGCGCGGCAACAACTGGCGGGTTGACTGGGACACCAAAGGAAGAAACACCTGCTTTACTTCGTAAACTTTGTTGATATTCTTCCACCATCCCAGGTAGCAAAAACAAATCTACAAACTGCCCAACATAAAATAACCCAAAAGTAAATAACCACAACAAGCCCGTACCAATTTTGCCATTATATAAACGGTGTAAGCCTCCAACGGGGAAAACAAACCCTAAGCCACACAGGATATAAGAAATAGGCAAGCGATTATTACCAGTAGGATTAACCTGATGATCTAAACGGTTAATTTCATTTGTCAATGTATTAAATACTTTAGATATTTCTGAAGAACTCTCGTATGTATTGTATTGTCTATAACCAGTAGATACCGGAGGACTAACAAAACCAGGAGTAGTAATCAGTCGTTGTACAAGTTGACCATAAAGTTCCACATCAGCCCGCATACCTTGAAAGCGACTACCATGAACCACTTCTTGGCACAGCCTATTGGCGTTGAGGATACTACGACAATCATCTATACTCAAAGGGCGATATTGTTGCATCAGATCAAGTAACTCTTGCCATTGCATCTGTTGTGGATCTTGCACCCTCGCCCGTTGGAAGACATCAAGAAAATTGTTAGTAGCCAAGCTGTAACGAAAATCATCCTCCAACGCGCCGTGAAAACTCATCAGTGCATAACCCAGTAATTCAGGGTCATGATCTGCTTTTTGCAATCGCTCCCAGCCTAGTTGCAGCTTACTCAAATGATTACGCATGGATTCCCATGTTGCTTTTATAGCTTTATCAAAATTTTAACCAATTAAACACGGTCAATCCAAAATCTAAAATCCAAAATCTAAAATCTAAAATTGGTTGACTGGGCGGAAAAACACCTCAAATGTCCCCAGTTCCCTAACGAATTGTTGCAACTCTTAACGTTTGACCTACCAGTTTACCTCTGCACCTTGGTAGACTGAAATTTATACAAATTAATTATTGTCGGCTGCTACCTCTGATGAGAGCATAAAATTTGCTTTTGTTGGGCGTAATCACAGATAATCAAGACAAAAGAGCAATTAGGACATGGTAGATTCCCTAAAAAAGCCAGGCTTTGAAGAAATCCGTCCGGGGATTAAAGTCCCGGCAAAAGAAACTCTATTAACACCCCGGTTTTACACCACTGACTTTGACGAGATGGCGCGGATGGATATCTCCGTCAACGAAGACGAGTTATTAGCCATTCTGGAAGAATTTCGTACTGACTATAACCGCCATCACTTTGTTCGGGATGCCGAGTTTGAACAATCCTGGGATCACATTGACGGGGATACTCGCCGCTTGTTCGTGGAATTTCTCGAACGGTCTTGTACGGCAGAATTCTCCGGCTTCTTACTTTACAAAGAACTCGGTCGCCGCTTAAAGGATAAAAGCCCTGTTTTGGCAGAGTGTTTCAACCTGATGTCACGGGATGAAGCGCGTCATGCTGGCTTTTTGAACAAGGCAATGTCAGACTTTAACCTGTCTTTGGACTTAGGGTTTTTAACAAAGAGCCGTAATTACACCTTCTTTAAACCAAAATTCATTTTTTACGCCACCTATCTTTCAGAAAAAATTGGTTACTGGCGTTATATCACCATCTATCGTCACTTAGAAGCACATCCTGAAGACAGAATTTATCCGATTTTCCGGTTCTTTGAAAACTGGTGTCAGGATGAAAACCGTCATGGTGATTTCTTTGATGCGATCATGAAATCTCAGCCACAAATGCTGAATGATTGGAAAGCAAAACTGTGGAGTCGCTTCTTCCTGTTGTCAGTGTTTGCCACGATGTATCTCAATGACATCCAACGCAAAGATTTCTACGCTTCTCTTGGTTTAGATGCACGGGAGTATGACATTTATGTCATCAAGAAAACCAACGAAACAGCAGGTAGAGTCTTCCCAGTAATGTTAGATGTAGATAGCCCAGAGTTCTATGAGCGTTTGGATATCTGTGTCCAGAATAACGAAAAACTGAGTGCGATCGCTAACTCCAACACTCCCAAATTCCTCCAATTCTTCCAGAAGCTACCAGTATTTATATCCACTGGTTGGCAGTTCCTGAAACTCTATTTGATGAAACCCATTGACGCTGTTTCCGCCCAAGGCGCAGCTCGCTAATTCATCAAAATTTTAGCTCCGCAACAATAACCCCGATTTCCTGAAGGAAATTGGGGTTATTTTAGTATAAAGTTACGCCGTGTGCAACTTTCTCTCAGACCTAACCCCCAACCCCTTCCCTACAAGGGAAGGGGAGTAATAATTAAAGTAGAGACGTTGCATGCAACGTCTCTACAGTTGCAGGGGAGAGGTACTCTACGAGAAGAGCTTCGCTCTATGGAGAGGGGTTTTAAGAATAAGTCGCACATCGCGTAAAGTTATTCAGCAGACCCTATGTACTATTAAAATAACTATTGAATATATGCAAAAAACCCTTGTAGGGCTTACCTCACAAGGGTTTTAGTCTTTAAGCGGGCGGCGGGAATCGAACCCGCATTAATAGCTTGGAAGGCTATATAAAATCCTTTATTTCCAATATTTTCAGCTTATTTGTACAATTTTTACACCCAATTTACACCCAAAAAGACAATATCAAAATTTCCTGACTTTCTCCTTACTAATTATAGTTAACTATTGACAAAAATATTTAGATATGTATGAGATTTTTAAGTGAGTAGGATTTAATGTGGGCTATTAATTTGGTTATGAATCCCAGAACCAAGCCAGTCAAATTTTTGGCTAACACAAGTATTTCATAGATTTGGAGTGATGGCGATCGCCGCTCATCAAGCGGGCAACTCATAATTAAGCAATGCTTGAGAAAGTATAAAAGAAAACTTTTATAGCTCAGATATCCCTTGTAATAGTAATTAAGTCTTATTTAGCAAGGTAGCTCTGTATTTTCGGGGTGTCGTGATGAGCTTAATTAACTTGGATCTAGTCATCAACGCAATTACTAGCATTGCCAATCCTTTGATTAAAGAAAAAATTCTGCGTAGTGAGACAGTAATTAAGTTACTCCAGCAATTTAACCTTGATCCAGAGCATCCACCTGCGGATTTTAGCGGTGTTTACGCCTATGCCCTAGTAGAATACGGTGTTGGCAAACCAAAAGCATTTCTCGAATTATTTCTACAAGAAGCAATTAAGCAGGCTTTTCGCAAAGCATTAGATCATAATAACCCCTCAATTTTGCTGTCTGAGGTTGATGCTTTTCTTGATGCTTATACTTTGGGCGATGAAATCAGAAGCTTAGAACTGGACGTGAGAAGAGAGGTAGCTGCATTTGCAACCGTATTTATTGAAGTCGCCAAACGCAGTCGCACACCTGCTGATGTCTTAATGAGTCAGCAGATTGGTTCTTTACATAAAAGGATTGCTAGTATCCAAGAACAACTAGAGAGATTGCCTACACTGGAAGGGATTCGGACAGAAATAGCACGATTGGCAGCCCAGAATTATCCAGCATTAAGCGGAGCAGTAACGGAAAATAAATGTAGAGCGATCGCACTCGCCCAACAAATGCGAGGATGGTTTGAAACCTTGGGCTACCGCCTAGAAAAATATGAAATCTGGGCAGAAGAATATTTTGAATGGATTATCAACGTTCCAGTCCGCCGCAGTTATCGGGACTTAGGCAAAAAAAGAATTAAAAACAGGGTATAATGCTTGACTAGCATGGCTTTCACATCAAAGAAACAAGAGATGAAAGAGACAACCCCCGCAGCAATGCCGCCGTGTTTTGAAAAATGGTGTCAAGGCTTTGATAAAGCTTTCACTCATCAAGCTCAAAAAAAAGGGTTTAGGCATTATTTAGGGGGATTATTGGGGGAAAGCGAGAGAAAAAACTTGTCTCAAATGGCTTCTAATACCATAGGAGTCGAATACCATCAATTAAACCACTTTTTGACTGAAGCACCCTGGTCTGATTCCAAGGTTAATGAACTTCGATTAGAGACGATGAGCAAGTGTAGTCAAACTAGAATTAGTAGAGGATTTAGTTTGATAATTGATGATTCTGGTCATAGAAAAAGTGGTAACTTTACGGATGGAGTGGGAAGACAGTACATCGGAGAAATTGGTAAAACAGATAATGGAATAGTAGTGGTAACAACCCATCTATAATGATGGACGAAAAAGCTTGCCGTTAGATATAGAGTTATATCAGCACTCAGACTCTTTACCAGCAGGTAAACAAGACCCAATATTTGAGAAAAAACCGGAATTAGCAATCAAGTTAATAGACAGAACAATAGAGAGAAAGTATCAACCAGGAATCGTACTTATAGATGCAGGGTATGGTAACAATACATCTTTCTTATTTGAGTTAGAGAAGAGACAACTAAGGTATTTGGGAGGATTAGCCAAAAATCGAAAAGTGACTATTAGCAGTTCAGAAAATGTTCAACAAACAATGAGGCTAGATGAATTAGCTAAAAGCTTACCCCAAGAGGCTTTCACAAAAATTCAACTAAACCTAGATAAACCGAAAACAGTATGGGTAGTAACTAGAGAAGTAGAGATATCACAGCTAAAAGGAAAGAGAAATATTGCTATCGTTATGAATGCTTCTACTTTCTCTGAGGCGACTGATATAGACTATTTTATCAGCAATGTTTTTCGTAGGGCATATGTGCATAATTATTTGCCCACCCTAAAAATGCTTGTAACGATGTTCCTAAATCTTGCCCTGGAATCATGTCTTTTGGCCAGTCGGCTGTTTGTAAATTGCCACAACACTTACATCTACAGGTATGGCGTTGATACTCCACTATTTCTATAGGCCGTTCTACTAACTGCGCTACCGCGTGTTTTTCTACTTTTACTGCTAGGGGTGCAAATGAAGATGGACCACAGTAAACACAATCCGTAGGATGCAAAATTTCATAACGATGTATTCTGCCAAAACCCTTTCGAGTCTTACCTTGATGTCCTGGCTGTCCACCTGGTTTCTTTCGAGGCTGATTTGATTCTTCTTGTGGGGGTGCTTTTTTGTTTTCGCTCTTTTTCAAAATGTCCCCAGACGGTGGTTTCGACGAATTAGAGCTATCCAACTCTCGACTTACTTTTAAACGCTCTATTTCTTGCTGTAGTTCTACAATGATTCTCTCTAACTCACGTATTACCTTACTCTGCTCAATAATTATCTCTACCAGTTCTTCCTTCGACAACTGGTTCAAGCTTTCTCGGTCTAAATCTTGAGGCAGGTTTTGGCTCATATTTGTGATACTCCCCCTCAAGTGTTCCCTTTGTCAATACTCTGCTACCTGAATCCTTACGGAATTTTTGTCAATGCGTAACTCCTATTTTAGTTAGTTTACTCTAATTAAGCTTGACATGAATTCTATTTTATTTTATTGTTTATTGCAAATATATTGCATTAATTAAAAACTTCTGACCTTGGCACTAGTTTTTCGACGTGTTTAGCACCATCTGCGTTGCACGCATGGTCGGGTTTCCACCCCATTTTTCTGATGAGCGGGTTTGCTTGTCAGGCTATCGTGAGAGTTTACTATTATCTCCCTGGTATCTGCGTAAAGAAAATGTTTGATATTTCACTCTAAATAAAATGTTTTTTACAGCAAAAACTGAGCTTGATAATCTTTTAGGTACAAGGAAACGATTAAAAAACTTGCTAGCGTTTTTATTCAGTATCATATTTACGCTAGTAGTTAGTAGCCAAACTATAAGTTCTACACTTAAAAGTACGGAAATCCTTTGGGATACTTATGGAATCCCTCATATTTACAGTAATAATGTCCAAAAAGCTTTTCAGGCTTTTGGTTGGGCGCAAATGCAAAGTCATGGAAACTTGCTGTTGCGCCTGTATGGACAAGCACGAGGAAAGGCTGCTGAATATTGGGGAGAGGAATATTTAGATTCAGATAAATGGGTATTGACAATGGGCGTACCCAAAAGAGCGGTCGCTTGGTATAAAGCACAAAGTCCGGCGTTTCGGAGTTATATAGATGCCTTTGCCGCAGGAATTAATGCCTATGCCAAAGAACATCCTGATCTAATTGATGATGAAGTAGAAGTAGCTTTACCAATCAAGCCAGAAGATGTACTAAGTCACCTGCAACGTGTACTGCTATTTACTTTTGTTGTTGATCCAGGACGAGTAGCAGATATGAGTCCTACAAAGACTACCCCAGGTTCTAATGGTTGGGCGATCGCACCAAAAAGGTCTGCAAATGGTAAAGCAATGCTGTTAGCTAACCCTCACCTGCCTTGGGGAGATTTATTTTTGTGGTACGAAGCGCAAATTACTGCGCCTGGGATCGATGCCTATGGGGCTTCTTTGGTAGGTATTCCCGTATTAGCAATCGCCTTCAACGATCACTTAGGTTGGACTCACACTGTCAATACTCATGATGGTTGGGATGCTTACGAACTGAAATTGCAAAAGAACGGATATCTTTTTGATGGCAAAGTTCGCCCCTTTGAAACAGCAAGCTTTCCATTAAAGGTGAAGCAAAAAAATGGCTCTTTGAGCGAACAAATATTTACAGTCAAAAGTTCTTTTCACGGGCCTGTAGTCAGCCAGAAAGATGGCAAAGTCTTAGCACTGCGTGTAGTTGGTCAAAACAGTTCCGGTGTTTTAGAACAATGGTGGGATATGGCCAGAGCCAAAAGTCTCACCCAGTTTCAGAAGGTGTTGCAACGTTTGCAACTTCCTATGTTTACTGTTATGTATGCTGACCGGGAAGGGCATATTATGCACCTATTCAACGGCCTAGTTCCTGTACGTAAACAGGGTGACTTTGCATACTGGCAAGGTATTATTCCTGGTGATACATCCAAAACTTTATGGACTAAAAATCACCCTTACCAAGATTTACCCAAAGTCATTGACCCAGCTAGTGGTTGGTTGCAAAATGCTAATGACCCACCTTGGACTACAACTTTTCCAGCAGCTATCAAAGCTGAAAATTACCCACCTTATATGGCGCCACGTGGGCCAATGTACCTCCGGGCGCAGAGTTCCGCCAAGATGTTAGCTGAGGATGAAAGTATTTCCTTTGAGGAAATGATTGCCTACAAGCATTCTACCCACATGGAATTGGCAGAGAGAATTTTAGATGATTTGATTGGGGCAGCACAACAGCAAGGTAATGAAATAGCCCGACGCGCCGCAGATGTCTTGGCCGTGTGGGATCGCAAAGCCAATGCTGATAGCCAAGGATCTGTAATGTTTGCTGCTTGGGTTAACAATCTAGACTTAGATAAAGTTTTTCGTACACCTTGGAATGAAAAATCTCCACTCACGACACCCAACGGTTTAGCTGATCCTCAAAGTGCAGTCAAAGCCTTAGCAGATGCAGCTGCAAAAATAGAAACAGCTTATGGAAAACTCGATGTCCCTTGGGGTGATGTATATAGGTTGCAGTCTGGCAAATTTGACTTCCCTGGTAATGGCGGTGATGGAGATAAAGGCATCTTCCGTGTAGTGAATTTTGCGCCTGCGGCTGATGGGCGTTTACGGGTAGTTGCTGGTGACTCTTACGTTGCTGCTGTGGAATTTTCCCAACCAGTCAAAGCAAAGGCTCTGACCAGCTATGGTAATGCTACTCAACCTAATTCATCCCATGTTGGCGATCAACTGCAACTTTTTGCCCGCCAACAGTTACGTCCGGTTTGGCGAACCCGAGAGGAAATTACAACCCACTTGGAGGAGCATACAGTCTTATAAAAGACTAGACAGGAGTGTAGGTATAGTAAATTCAGCACCTTACACTCTTGCAAACTAGAAGCCAGAAAATAAGTCATATTGTGTTTGGTTAAAGACTGATAATTAAGAGTGCAAGGGGGCAGGGGCAAGAAAGAGTTTGTTGTTTCTGCATAGGTCAGAGAACTTTAACTAATTATCCGAATTTGATATCAAAGGTGAGAAGTTGATAAATAAACGCTGCTATAAACAAATCAAATTATTCTTTCTAATAACCCTAAGTGTGATATGCCTTAAGGTTTACTATGAGTTTTTACCTCAACAAATATATTCCTCAAAAGCAAGTCCAATTGCATCAGAATGCCGAAAAGTTCAGCATGAGTTAGGGGAAAGCTGTATTCCTCTCCATCCCCAACGTATCATTGTAACCGACCAAATCACTTTAGAATCATTAGTAGCTTTAGATTTAAAACCAATAGCAACAACAATAGGAAATGCCGTAGGTAGTAATGCAAGTATATTAGAGGGTAAAATCGATGGTATTACTTATTTAGGAAAAGAAAGTCTGATTAATATTGAAAAACTTGTCCAATTAAGTCCTGATTTTATTATAGGTTTATGGATAAGTCCTCAAGACTATAAATTATTTTCTCAAATAGCTCCAACGGTTTCGATAGCTTATACAGAAACAGGCTGGAAGAAAACTTTAAAACAGGTAGCTGAAATAGTCGATAAAAAACAAGAAGCGGAAAAAGTACTGGAGCAATATCAACAAAGAATTGAGAAATTAAAATTAGCTTTTGCTCAGAAAATCGGAAACCCAGAAATTTGTGTAATGCGATTTTATACAGATATTCAATTTACCCAATTTCTGAACCAATTATCATTCCCTGTTAGTATTTTGGAGGAACTCAATCTATTTATCCCCCTTGCACAACGTCAAGTTAGTAATTCCAAGGTAAGTTATGACAATATTAGTTTAGAACGTGTAGATTTGCTTGAAGCAGATGCAATGTTTATAGCTATAGACCCAGGTGGTGAAGAAAATTTTCAAAAATATCAAAATAATCCTCTATGGCAAACACTAAATGTAGTTAAAAAAAATCGAGTATATACAGTTAATTCGAGTTACTGGATTTTTGGAAATGTCATATCAGCCAATGCCATTTTAGATGACCTTGTTAAATATTTATTGCAAGGCTCGTAAAAAAGTGCTGGTAAAACTACAAGAACAAATTGCACTCATCAAAAAAGAGTGGCTCTTCAGTTCCTTTTATGGAGTCGAATAATCAATAAAATCTAATCAGAGCCTATCTTTCTTGCTATGACTGGATTTGAATTTTTTGAGCCTTTCTATAAAACGGCTATTTTAATGCCGTACCATAAAACCAAGGCAACAGCCAAAAGAGTTTGACTCTAGATAACTTAAATAACACTGATTTCAGCACTGAGAAACACTACAGATGCCACAACAACCAAACCCTGCCAGTATGCGTAATTTTATGATCGTCTGGCTTGGTCAGCTAGTGTCTACTATAGGTAGCCGGATGACCAGTTTCGCGATTGAAATTTGGGCATGGGAAATTACAGGTAAAGCAACAACCCTCGCTTTAGTAGGTTTTTTTAGCTTGCTTCCTAGTATTATCATTACCCCGATTAGTGGTGTAATTGTAGACCGCTTTAACCGGAAATTATTGATGATGGTAGGTGACACAGTAGCAGTTATGACTACAATTATGATTCTATTGCTGTATATCACCAATCATTTACAAATTTGGCACTTTTACCTGTCTGGTGCGATTATCGGAACTTTCAATCAATTTCAGTCTTTGGCTTACTCATCATCAGTAACACTGATGATTCCTAAAAAACATTATACCCGCGCTAGTAGCCTAGAATTTTTGTCTGGTTATGGAAGTAATATAATCGGGCCAGCATTGGCTGGATATCTTTACACAATCATTGGCTTTTTTGGAATTTGGCTAATTGATATATTTACTTTTGCGATCGCAATTAGCAGCTTATTATTAGTAAGTATTCCTCAGCCACCAGCAACAACCAAAAATGAAGATGTAGCCAATATCTGGCGAGATTTGGGATTTGGTTGGCACTACATTTTTAACCGCAAAAGCTTGCTGGCACTGTTAGTAGCGAATTTATTATTTTGCATCCCCCATGATATTAGTGATGCACTATACTCACCAATGATTTTATCACGATCAAATAGCAATACTTTAGTCCTAGGTAGTTTAGCCTCTGCTGCTGGTTTTGGCGGTGTGACAGGAGCAATAATTCTCAGCACTTGGGGTGGTTTTAAACTTAAAATCAAAGGTATTTTATTCGGAATGATAGGTGCAGGTTTAAGTAAAATTGTCTTTGGTTTAGGTAGAACTTCTTGGGTTTGGATTCCTGCACAATTTTGCTCATCTTTCAATTTCCCATTCTATGGAAGTTCAGATACTGCTATTTGGTTAGCTAAAGTACCGCCTAATGTACAAGGAAGAGTTTTTGCAGCGCAATCGCTACTTTTACAGATAGGTTCTGCGGTAGCCTACTTATTAGCAGGGCCTTTGGCAGATCAGGTTTTTACACCTGCGCTGCAATCAGGGAGTATTCTAGATGGTATGTTAGGAGGATTATTTGAGACTGGTACTGGTGCAGGGATAGCACTTTTATATGTGATGTGTGCAGTATGTATGTTAATAGTTGGTTTGCTTGGGTTTTATGTACCCTTGCTACGAAATGTAGAAACTATTGTGCCAGACCATGATGCGGAGTATAGCCAGTTGAAATAATTTGTATTTAAGAGTTAAAGGTAACAGGGTTGGGGGTTGGGGAAGGCAGGTATTGGACGGGGATTTAAACGCTGTCCAATACAATCGCTCTAAGAGGATGTTTGAAAAGTATTGTTATTAACACCAAACTCTCTCTAACCTAACCCCCCTAGCCTAGGCTGTTGACTTTGTTGAAATTTGGGCGGTTTTTAGTAATTTTGTACGCGATGTTTAATTTGTGCCTCAAAGCCTTCTCAAAACACAGTTTCAGCCATCGTAACTACGCACATTTTTTGCATGGACAAAATCCCAAAAAAGGTACAGAGTCAACAGCCTACCCCTAGCCCCCATTCCCTTGTAGGGAAGGGGGGTTTTAAAGCCTCTCTCCTTGTAGGGGAGAGGTTTGGAGAGGTGTTTTTAGTATCATTGATGACTTTCTAAACATCCTCTAAGGAGCCGAGCTTCGACCCGTTGATTGGATGAGGGAAAGAATAGGCAACAATTTCCGCATCTCATCAAAAATCTTGCCTGTTGCCCGTTGCTTCAACCCTGTTCCTTGGACCGCAGGTCGGTAATTATCCTGTACTATGCCGCTATTTTTGGATAAAAAGGTGCAATAAAATCGGGATATAACGCTTAAAAAGCTTGCATCTGCAATTTTTTGGAGTCAATTGCCCGTATTTATTGATCTTTGTTTGGTTTTCCACGCCGACTTACTTACATCAAAAATCAAAAGAAAGAGTTCCTAAGATAGTAAGCGGCGCACCTGGAACTAAGAAAAAACTTTGAGACTCATAGTATTTAGTATCTAACAGGTTCTTGATATTAATAGCTGCTCGCCAATTATTTTGGCGATAAAAGATACTGGCATCAGTTCTCACATAAGAAGGTATTTTGATAGTATTTGGGAGAGTTGCTTCTCTTTCATCAACATAAACAACTCCGAGTCCAAATCCCAAACCTTGTAAATTGCCCTGTTGAAACTCATAGGTTGTCCATAGGCTAGCACTGTTGTATGGCACAGCTCGTAACCTATCATTAACTAATGCTTCATTATTGTCTTCGCTAACAAAAGCATCGGTATAAGCATAAGTAGCGATGATTTTCCATCCCGGTAAAATTTCACCTGTAATATCTAATTCCACACCACGGCTTTTTTGTTCACCAGTCTGAACACTGAAGTTAATAGGGTCTTCAGGGTCAGGAGTTAGCACATTATTTTTACTGATATCAAAATATGCTAAGGTTGCTGATATCCGATTGTTAAATAATTCCTGTTTAATGCCAACCTCGAATTGTTCTCCAGTTTCGGGCTTAAATGTCTCACCTGTACGGCTGCGTCCAAAAAATTGAGGGTTAAAAGAATTTGTCCAACTCGCATAAACTGAAGTTGAGCTAGTGGGCTGATAGACTATACCAACTCGTGGTGAAAAGTTTGAATCTGATACTTCATCAAGTAAAGTATTGGCTATTGGATCTCTATTGAAAGAATCTACCCAATCAAAGCGACCACCAGCTAATACCTTCAAATTAGGTGTTAGTTCTACAAGATTCTGGAAATACAGTGCTATATTCCTACCACCATAGTCACCCGCAAAAGAGCGTTCAAATGTTCCAGGTTGAGCGCCGTACACCGGATTAAAGATATCTATTCCAGCAATGGGAGCACCAAAAAAATCGTAAGTAAATCTGTAGTTTGCTAGTTCTACTCCGAACAACACATTATGACGGATAGAACCTGTATTAAATTTGCCGCTAATTTCCGTTTGCAAAGAAATATTTTCTTGCTCTTCATCTGATCTTTCTGCTGTTCGTGGAAGTGTCCGACCATCTTCTAACAAAAAGGGATCAGAGTAATTAGCAATGGGGGCTGATTGGGTACGTCCACTAGTACTGATGACGTTAAAACCTTGCCGAAACTTCCAATCGCTGCTGAATTCGTGTTCTAAGTTGTAGGTAAATGCGTTGGTTTTAAATTCAGCATCATTTAGATCAGGCTCTCCTAGAAAACGACTGATAGGGAGATCGAAAAACACCCTTGCAGGTGGAAAACCTCTATAAAAGGTATAGTTATACTTCTGATACTCGTACTCAAACGTCATATTGGTGCGTGGGCCAATATTCACGGTGACTACGGGAGATATAAACACACTGTCGTTTTCGACAAAATCTTGGAAGCTACCTGAGTTTTCATAGGCAATATTCAGACGGTACAGTACTGATTTATCCTCTGTTAAAGGCCCAGTCAAATCAAGCGTAGGGCGGTAAAAGTCATAACTGCCTATAGTCATACCTAAGCGGTAAAAAGGGTCTGGTAAAGGTTTCTTAGTTATTGTGTTGACAACACCGCCAGGGTTATTAGCACTTCCGTAAAGTACTGATGCCGGGCCTTTGAGGAACTCGACTCGCTCAATATTCGCAACATCACGAGGGCTGGTAAAACCAAAATCTTTAAATCCGTTACGCAGCGATTCAAAACCTGATTCAAAACCGCGAATAAAGTAGCCTGAAGAAGATAGTCCACCATAACCGGATTGCTGTTGTACGCCGCTGACATTATTAGCTAACTCACTCAGACGCACTACTTGGCGGTCTTCTATAACTTCTTTCGGTATCACCTGGACAGACGCGGGGATATCACGTAACGGGGCATCAATTTTTAGCGCAGTTGATGATTCTTGTACACGATACCCATCTTTCTCTCCTGTAACTATTAACTCAATTGGCTCATCAGAGGCAGATGGCGGTTCTGGTTCGGTTGGTTCGGTTGGTGCTTGGGGTTGTGCGTCTGCTTGGGTAGAGGATACCGTGGAGGCTATACCAAAAATCAAACCTTGATCGCTATCAAATACATCTACTTTAGGAATACTGTCTACTCCAGTTACAGCGACTCTAATAGTGTTGGCATCAGAGTTAGTAACTGTGATTTCACTAATTCCAGCAATAGGCTGCTCTTGGCGGAATGTATCCCCACTAGGTAAGCGTAGTTGAGCTGAAGCAATATTGATAATGTATGTGTTACCTTCACTCTTAGGCGACACTTGCAATTTTTCACCATCTAGTGTTAGCAAGATAATTTCCAAACCGTTATTGGTGGAATTAAGTTGAACTCCTGTAACTTCTGCCACACTTGGAGATGCCGATTCAGTTTGTGTTGGCTGCTGAGGTTTAGTGGCAGATGCAACTGGTGTAAGTTCAAAAATCAAACCTTCATCACTATCCAATAACTCTGTATTTGATAAACCTTCTTCAGCAATGACTGTTACCCTAATAGTGTTAGAGTTAACTTGAGTAACAGTGACAGATGCGATACCTGCTGCTGGATTATTTTGGCTAAAGTTTTCACCTTGTGGCAGTGCTAGCACTGCATTGGGTATCTCTGCTATAAAATTGTTTCCTTGATTACTATTGACTGGTTTGAGTGCTTCTGCATTGGCACTTTCTAAAATAATTTCAATACCTTTATCTGTAGAATTTACTTTTACACCCGTAACTTTAGTGACTAAAATATCACTGCGTTGCACAAGTAATTGTACTGCACTGGTAGAGTCAGATTTCTGGCTATCAATAGTAGATAGTTCTGCTGTCTTTGTTCCTGCATGGGCTGGTTGTACTAAGCTGCTAATTACCGCTAATGCTAATCCTACTGAACGTATCTCACTCATTAACCCAGACTTAATTCTTGTTGCTCCTTCAACTAAACCTGTCATTAACAGGTTTTTAACCAACGGCTCTAGTTGCATTTTGCTCGCTATCCTCACACCAAATTTAAAACGTCGTGCCTGACATTACTAACGCAATTATTTATCAGTAATGTTTGACAATATCTAACAAAACTCTCAAGAACTAGATGCAAATATTTGCATTTAGCTGTTGTCCTAGACAATATTAGGAAACATTATCATAAAGAAACCGTCTGAGCAATCATTTGACAAAACTTCTAAATTTTAAGCTTTTCAGTAACTTTGTGCAAAAAGCCTTTATTTATAAAGCTTTCACCTCTATGCTCATACTAATACCAAAGTCAGAATTACCTGATTTATATTTCGTCATCTATCTTTAAACATATTTACTCACATCTTGCACCTGGAAATATGTATGTCAAAACCCGAACCACGTGTAAGGTGAGCAAGACGTTCAATATCAAGTAAAAGAAGATACACAACTATGTGAGGAAAAATAGATTCTCTTGCTGTTTGTGCAGCTTGTCCCCAATCAGGTGGGGATGCTGGCTGAGTATGCAGATAACTCCAATGAGCGATGAGATAAGCAGTGAGAGAAAGAATCAGCCAGCGATATATACCTAGCAGAGTTCCTTGTCCAAAACGGTGTGAACCAAAACGATGTTTAACTAGTTTCAGCCCCAACTGCGCTGGGGAAGGCGTTCCCTTACCTCGCCAAACACGAAAGTTCCAGGGAATACGCCATTTTCCTATGACCAAATAAACTACTACCAAATGGAGACCACGCTTACCGTTATAGACTTTGATTAAATCACTAATACTTGGTGGCGAATTCTCCGAATCATTTCCCTAGTTGACCAAGGATTGATATTCAGAAATCGGCTGATTGCACTCGGGGATTTTGTCTGACTATGTTCGGGTAATGGGTGTCCTTGTGCCTCCAAAAATAACGCCAACATAGTCTCTAGGTTATCTTTTTGGTACTGCGTCGGCATCAATTCCTTTAGGCTGTAAACTAATTCTTGGGCGTGGGCAAGCATTTTTCTTGCTTTAATTTCGATATTTCACGCCTTTTCTCTCATGTTTTGAGACTCCGATGCAATCATCTTTATGATCTGAGGTCAAAAAGTCTCTGCATTCTATTATCTATCCCCCTCTGTATTAATTACACTATTTAAGTTGGATTTATAACTTGAATTTACTGATTTGATTGTATTTACCTATTGTTATATTTGGCACTAGTTTGTTGGCTCTGTACGGGTAAATACTGCTGGTGCAAGATGTGAGTTTAATACAAAATTAGTGTTTGAATCAATGATGATAATATTTGTTCATTAATATTTGCTTGCTATATTCCCTAAGTTGTTTTACTCTAGTGCAAGTAATTGCGAATAAATAGCAATAATTATGAGATGATAAAAATTGTACGTAGATGGAATGCCGTTAGCCTCGTCCATGCTTTTACAAAAGGTCGCCACGGCTTGAGAACCCAGAATTATTTGTGCATCAGGATTTTGAAAGTGCAATGACTCAATATGTCAATGGTTTAGAAGAAATCGTCTGTAAGTTTTCGACAGTGGTGGAGCTACTGCGTTACAGATCTGTAGAGCAAGCAAACGTTGAGGCTTTTACTTTTCTGCTCGATGGGGAAGCGCAAGCTGCGACTTTAACTTATCAAGAGTTAGATCAACATAGTAGAGCGATCGCCTCTCAACTGCAAAGCTTAGGTTTAAGTGGAGAGCGTGCTTTACTGCTTTATCCACCAACCATTGATTACTTACCAGCCTTC
The DNA here is from genome assembly GCF_058172895.1 of Aliinostoc maniaoense. Classification (NCBI taxonomy): domain Bacteria; kingdom Bacillati; phylum Cyanobacteriota; class Cyanophyceae; order Nostocales; family Nodulariaceae; genus Aliinostoc; species Aliinostoc maniaoense. Next base: position 3,845,507 of record NZ_CP187952.1, read on the forward strand.
TTTGGGTGTCTATATGCAGGCGTAGTAGCAGTCCCAGCTTACCCACCTCGTAATAGTCGCAACACCCCCAGAATCTTGGCAATTTTAAAAGATGCACAAACAGCAGTAATCTTGACAACAACGGCAATGAAGCCTCAGTTGCAGTCCTTGCTTGCCGATAAATGTAATATAGATCATATTCACTGGCTAACTACTGACAACCTCACACCAGGGATAGAAGAAGCTTGGCAAGAGCCTTTTATCAATACAGATACTCTGGCATTTTTACAATATACTTCTGGTTCTACTGGCACACCCAAAGGTGTGATGCTCAGTCATGGCAATCTACTACACAATGCCGAGGTAACGCGCCAGTATATGGAACATACCTCTAGTAGTAAATTCGTCACTTGGCTGCCTGTTTATCATGATATGGGTCTAATTGGAGGCGTATTACAACCTCTATATGGTGGTTTTCCTTGTATTATGATGCCGCCAGCAGCTTTTCTCCAACGTCCTTATCGTTGGTTACAAGCAATTTCTCATTACAAAGGAACTACCAGTGGCGCACCTAACTTCGCTTACGAGCTTTGTATTGAAAAAATTACCCCCGAACAACGCTCAACCTTAGATTTAAGCAGTTGGAGAGTAGCTTTCAACGGTGCTGAACCCATTCGTCAAGAGACTCTAGAGAAGTTTACTGCCACCTTCGCTGAATGCGGGTTTCGCCCAGAAGCTTTTTATCCTTGCTATGGCATGGCAGAAGCTACTTTGATGATATCTGGTAGCGTTATGTCTGCGCTAGCCAGCAATATATCTTTGCAAAAAGCTGCTTTAGAACGCAACCATATAATTGATACACTTGCTAAGGCAGATAACTCAATAACATTAGTTGGATGTGGTCGAGTTGTACCACGGCAACAGGTTGTAATTGCCAATCCAGAAACTTTAACTAGTTGTGATCCCAAGCAAGTTGGGGAAATTTGGGTGTCTGGGCCTAGTATTGGTCATGGATATTGGAACCGTCCAGAAGAAACAGAACAAACTTTCCATGCCTACTTGCAAGATACGCGAAAAGGTCCATTTTTACGGACTGGGGATTTAGGCTTTCTGCACAATGGCGAACTCTTTATTACTGGACGAGCTAAAGATTTAATTATCATCAGAGGACGCAACCTTTATCCACAAGATATTGAACTAACCGCCGAATGCAGTCATAAAACATTACGCCTAGGAAGTGTTGCAGCCTTTGCTGTAGAGGTAGAAAAAGAAGAACGTTTAGTAGTTGTACAGGAATTAGAGTTTCGTGCCAAACCTAATATAGATGAAGTCACAGCTGCTATTCGCCAGATCATTACAGAAGAACATGAAGTAGAAGTTTATGCAGTTGTTTTAATCAAAGCCGGCACGATTCCCAAAACTTCTAGTGGTAAAATCCAGCGTCGGGCTACCAAAGCAGGATTTTTGGCAGGTACATTGGAGGTTGTTGGTAGTAGTATTCTAGAGATTACCCAAACAGAAGAACCAGAAGAAGTTCTGACAAGAAAAGAATTACTAACAGTAGAACCAGAACAACGACAACAATTATTCAACTGCTATTTACAAAAGCTCGTAGCCCAGGTACTAAGAGTAAAAACTTCGCAAATATATCTAGAGCAACCTTTAAGTAGATTAGGTCTAGATTCCCTCAAAGTTTTCCAGTTAAAAAACCGGATTGAGGTTGATTTTGGGGTAACTTTATCTGTAGCCGACTTCTTTGATGGTGCTGGCATTAATGAGTTAACAGCCCAAATACTAGACGAAGTTAACAACAACCTCATTAGTGAATACTTACCTATCTCTAAAGTAGAGACAGCTACTAACAAACATCCACTTACCTTTACTCAACAGCAGTTGTGGTTTATCAATCAACTGCAACCAGGAACAGCGACATATAACATTCCTGTAGCTATACATCTGACAGGAAATTTAAATGTCCCTGCCTTGGTTCATAGTCTTAACGAAATTATTCAAAGACACGACATCTTACAAACCAGCTTTGAAGTAGTGGATGGTGAACCTATCCAAAAAGTTACAAAGACAGTCTCCTTCTCTTTACGAGAAGCTGATTTGCGCCATTTGGCTGATGAACAACAAGCTGAAGTGCAAAAATTATCTTTACAAGAGGCACAGTCATCTTTTGATTTAGGACAAGCACCTTTATTGCGAGTAAAACTGCTGCACTTGCCAAAAAAATCGATATTATTAATCAATCTGCATCATTTGATCGGTGATGCTTGGTCAATCAAGGTACTAGTTCAAGAACTATCTACGATTTATCAAGCTTTCACTGATGAAAAATTATCTCAACTGCCTCAGCTTCCTGTACAGTATCAGGACTTTGTGTATTGGCAGCGAAACTGGTTACAAGGCGAAGTTATAGAAGGGCATTTAGCTTATTGGAAACAGCAGTTAGGAGGAAATATCCCCGTATTGCAACTACCTACTGACCGCCCTAGACCACCAATACAAACTTTTAAAGGAGCGCAGCAAAAGTTTGTATTGTCTTCAAAGTTAACCCAAGCGATTAAAAAGTTAAGTCAGCAGGAAGCTGCAACCTTATTTATGACCTTGTTAGCGGCTTTTAAAACTTTGCTTTACCGCTATACAGGTCAGGAAGATATTCTTATCGGTTCACCAATTGCTAACCGTAACCGTGCCGAACTAGACCAGTTAATTGGCTGTTTTGTCAATACTTTAGTATTGCGTACTAATCTAGAAGGAAATCCCACATTTACAGAATTGTTGGGACAAGTGCGAAAGGTAGCAGTTGACGCTTATACTCATCAAGATTTACCCTTTGAAAAGCTAGTAGAAGCTTTACAGCCAAATCGGGATCTCAGCTATAACCCATTATTCCAGGTGATGTTTGTGCTTCAGAATCCGACGACAAACTGCATCTGGAAAACTGAGGAACTAGAGACAGGAACAGCCAAGTTTGATGTACTGCTATCAATGATTGATAGAGAAGAAGGATTAACAGGGACACTAGAATACAACACCGATCTATTTAACTCAGATACTATAGCTAGGATGGTTGGGCATTTCCAAACCTTGCTAGAGGCTATAGTTAGTGATTCCCAGCAGCGTATTGCCAATTTACCCATATTGACATCTGCTGAACGTCAAACCCTACTGGTTGAATGGAACAAGACTCAGGTTGATTATCCTCAACAAGCTTGCATACATCATTTATTTGAAGCACAGGTAGAAAAAACACCAGATGCAGTTGCCGTTATTTTTGCTAACCAAAAGCTTACCTATAGAGAGTTAAATAATCGAGCCAATCAAATAGCACATTACCTACAAAATTTAGGTGTGATACCACAAACCTCAGTTGGGATCTGCATGGAACGCTCAATCGAAATGGTAGTTGCCATATTAGCAATTATGAAAGCAGGTGGCACGTATCTGCCATTAGATCCTACCTATCCTAAAGAGCGTTTGGCATTCATGTTAGAAGATGCTCAACTATTATGGTTACTAGTGCAACCGCATCTAATTCATGAACTACCAGGACACACAGCCAAGGTATTAATTATAGATACTGATGGTGCAGAATTTGCTGAGTACAGCCAAGCCAACCCAGTTAGTAACGTTCAACTAGAAAATGCAGCTTATGTAATTTATACTTCTGGTTCGACAGGGAAACCCAAAGGAGCAATTAACACTCATAAAGGTTTATGCAACCGCTTACTGTGGATGCAAGATACTTATCAATTAGAAGAATGCGATCGCGTTTTACAAAAAACACCCTTCAGTTTTGATGTCTCCGTCTGGGAATTTTTCTGGCCTCTGTTTACAGGTGCAACTTTAGTTGTAGCTAAACCCGGTGGTCATCAAGATGCAAGTTATTTAGTTCAACTAATCGCCCAACAGCAAATTACGACATTGCACTTTGTACCTTCAATGCTGCAAGTATTTTTAGAGGAACCAGGGCTGGATAAGTGCAATAGTATCAAACGTGTAATTTGTAGTGGGGAAGCACTGCCCTTTGAACTACAAGAACGCTTCTTTGAGCGGTTAGATTCAGAATTACATAATCTTTACGGACCAACAGAAGCAGCAATTGATGTAACTTCATGGAAATGCCAAAGACACAGCAATTACAGAATTGTTCCTATTGGCCATCCCATTGCCAACACACAGATATATATCTTAGATAAACAATTGCAGCCTGTGCCAATTGGGATTGCGGGGGAATTGTATATAGGTGGTGTGGGTTTGGCACAAGGCTATTGGAACAGGAAAGAATTAACTAACGAAAAGTTTATTTCTAATCCCTTTCAACCAGAGAAACGCCTTTACAAAACAGGAGATTTAGCACGTTATCGTGCTGATAGAAGAATTGAGTTTTTGGGAAGAATCGATTATCAGGTTAAAGTTCGTGGTTTTAGGATTGAATTAGGAGAAATTGAAAGGGTAATAACACAACATTCTAATGTAAGAGAAACGGTAGTAGTTGCACAAGAAAATCGTCTTATTGCTTATGTAGTTCATGTTCAAAAAACAGCTGATTCCGTCAATGATTTAAGACATTTCATCAAAGAAAAACTACCCGAATATATGCTTCCTTCCGCCTTCGTAGTTTTAGAGGCATTACCGCTTACCCCCAATGGCAAAGTAGACCGCCGTGCTTTACCTGCACCAGATAATTTGCGTCCAGAATTAGCCAATAATTATCAAGCTCCTCAATCTGAAATAGAAAAATCTATAGCTAAGGTTTGGCAACAGGTACTAAACCTAGAAAAAGTAGGGATTGATGATAATTTCTTTGATCTTGGTGGACATTCGTTGTTGGTAGTTCAGGTAAACAATAAACTCAAAGAGGTTTTGCAGCGGGATTTATCAGTTGTAGAAATTTTTCAGAATCCAACTATTAAGTCACTTGCAGAATATTTAAGCCAAAAATCATCAGAATCAACAACTTTAGAGAAAATGCGTGACAGAGTGAGTAAACAAAGAGATGCTCTCAACCAACGCCATCAATTATTAATGAAGCAACGGAATAAATTTCAGTAATTTAGAAGGAAATTGTCAGTTATGGAAGGTATTGCCATTATTGGCTTGGCTGGGCGTTTCCCAGGAGCAAAAAATATTACCGAGTTTTGGCAAAATTTATGTGATGGAGTTGAGGCAATTTCTCAATTCGGTGATCAAGAATTAATTGCTGCTGGAGTAGATCCATCATTAGCCAAAAATCCTAACTATATAAAAGCGGGTGCAGTATTAGACCATATAGATTTATTTGATGCTAGTTTCTTTGGCTTTAATCCCAAAGAAGCCCAAATGACTGATCCCCAACATCGGTTATTTTTAGAATGTGCTTGGGAAGCCTTGGAAAATGGTGGTTATGATGCTCAAAGATGTAACACTCGAATTGGGGTTTATGCCGGTGCTAGTTTAAATAATTATTTAACTTTTAGGTTAAATAGCGATCGCATTGGTTCAGCAGATAGTTTTCAAAAGCTAATTGGAAATGATAAAGATTTTTTGTCTACTCGCGTTTCCTATAAATTAAATCTGACTGGGCCGAGTCTTACCATCCAAACGGCTTGTTCTACTTCTTTAGTAGCAACTGCTTTAGCTTGCCAAAGTTTACTAAATTATCAATGCGACATGGCTTTGGCGGGTGGGGCTTCGATTCGTATACCCCAAAAAACAGGGTATTTGCATCAAGAAGGAGGCATTTTATCACCTGACGGTCATTGTCGTACTTTTGATGCCAAAGCCAGAGGGACAGTTATTGGTAATGGCGTAGGAGTGGTACTATTAAAGCGGTTATCGGATGCGATCGCAGACGGCGATCATATCTATGCTCTGATTAAAGGTAGTGCTATCAATAACGATGGTTCTGGGAAAGTGGGCTATACAGCACCCAGCGTCAACGGACAAGCCGAAGCGATCGCTGAAGCCATAGCCCTGGCTGATATTGATCCAGAAACCATCACCTATATCGAAACTCATGGAACAGGAACAGCGTTAGGCGATCCTATAGAAATATCTGCCTTGACAAATGTTTTTCGGGCGGAGACTGAGAAAAAAGGTTTCTGTGCGATCGGTTCTGTCAAAACCAATATTGGACATTTAGACGCTGCTGCTGGGGTGACAGGTTTGATTAAAACCGCTTTGGCGTTAAAACATAAGTTGATTCCTCCCAACTTAAATTTTGAGCAGCCTAACCCAGAAATTGACTTTGCTAATAGTCCTTTTTATGTCAATACCAAGTTGACTCAATGGAAGGCAACTTCTACACCACGTCGGGCGGGAGTCAGTTCTTTAGGTATTGGTGGGACGAATGCTCATATTGTTTTAGAAGAAGCTCCTTCTTTAAGAGAGCAGGTAAGCAAAGGAGCAGGGGAGCAGGGCAGAGAATATCAGTTGTTGGTACTTTCGGCTAAGACTGATTCGGCTCTGGAAACTGCTACTAACAATTTGGCTCAACATCTTAGACAGCATCCTCATTTAAATTTGGCAGATATAGCTTATACATTGCAAGTAGGCCGTGGAGTCTTCAATCATCGCCGTGTTGTAGTTTGCCAAAATACCCAAGAAGCAATAACCGCCTTAGAAACTATAGATTCTCAACAAGTACTAACTCACTTTCAGGAACCAATTCAACGCTCTATCACCTTCATGTTCCCTGGACAAGGCACTCAGTATGTGGAAATGGGGCGGGAACTGTATCAGACTGAGGCTACATTCCGTGATCAAGTAGATAATTGTTGTTCGCTACTAGAACCGCATTTAGGTTTAGATTTGCGTTCAGTTATTTATCCACAAGAGTCTAAAAAACAAACAGCAGCAGAACAACTCAAGCAGACGCAGTTTGCACAACCAGCCTTGTTTGTAATTGAATATGCTTTGGCTCAACTGTGGATGTCTTGGGGTATCTCCCCACAAGCGATGATTGGTCACAGTATTGGGGAATATGTAGCCGCTTGTCTTGCTGGTGTGATGTCTTTGGAAGATGCGTTAACTTTGGTTGCTATGCGTGGGAGGCTAATGCAGCAAATGCCAACAGGTGTAATGCTGTCTGTTTCCGCATCAGCAGCAGAAGTAAAAAGCTTGCTCAACGAGGATTTAGCTTTAGCTGCTAATAATGCACCTTCCTTGTGTGTGGTTTCTGGAAGTTATGATGCAGTAGACAAAATTGCAGAAAAGTTAACAGCCAAAGGTATAGAGTGTCGCCGTTTGCATACTTCTCATGCTTTTCACTCCCCCATGATGGAAGCGATGTTAAAACCATTCATAGCGGAACTGAAAAAAGTGAATCTTAATCCTCCTCAAATTCGCTTTATTTCTAACCTCACGGGTACTTGGATTACAGCAGAACAGGCAATATCTCCAGATTATTGGGCGCAGCATTTACGGCAAACAGTAGAGTTTTCAGATGGTTTATCAGTATTGTTAGAGGAAGGCGAACAGCTAGACTGCGCCCCAGGCGATCGCATACTCTTAGAAGTAGGCCCAGGGCGTACCTTGTGTACTCTCGTCAAACAACACACCCAAGAAACAGCCGGACAAGTTGTATTACCTTCTTTACGTCATCCCCAGGAAGAAAAATCAGACGTTAATTTTCTACTCAACATTTTAGGGCGGTTGTGGTTAGCAGGAATTGAGATCAATTGGTCTGGTTTTTATGCTCACGAACAGCGTTATCGCCTACCTTTACCAACTTATCCCTTTGAACGTCAGCGTTACTGGATTGAAACTCAAGCGCAGACAGGCGATGTCAATCACAGCCAAGAATCAAAAGCCGATAAACTTGATATTGCTGACTGGTTTTATGTTCCTTCTTGGCAGAGAACTGTATCACCTCTATGTTTAAATCAGATTAAATTAGAGCAAAAGCAATCTTGGCTGATATTTGTTGATAACTGTGAACTTGCTGACCAAGTTGCAAAACGACTTGAAAACGAAAATCAAGAAGTAATAATTGTCAAAGCTGGAGAGTGTTTTATTAAGTGTAGAGATGGCGAATACATAATTAATCCTAAAAACAGCGATGACTACAAGGCTTTAATTAAAGAACTACGGCTTTTAAATCAAATACCCACATCTATTGTTCATTTCTGGAATCTTACATCAAGCAATTGTATAAAGTCGCCATTGGAGGAATGGGAAGAACTACAAGTAGGTAGCTTTTGGAGTCTGCTATTTTTAGTCCAAGCATTAGGGGAGCATAATATTACAAACTATATACGTATAGATGTTATCTCTAATTACTTACAAAAATTAACTAATGATGATGAGTTATGCCCTGCCAAAGCCACACTTCTTGGGCTTTGTAAAGTTATCCCTCAAGAATATCCAAACATATCTTGTCGCAGTATAGATATTAAACTGCCTCTACCTGCAAGTTACCAATGGCAGGAAATAATTGAAAATCTATTTGTAGAAATTACCACCCCGTCTTCTGAATCGGTAATTTTATATCGAGGTAATCAACGTTGGGTGCGGTATTTTGAAAAGTTATCTATAAAAAATTCAACTCCAACGACACCTAAATTACGGCAAGGAGGAGTTTATCTAATTACTGGAGGTCTAGGGGGACTTGGACTGACATTTGCCGAACATTTGGCTAAAACATTTAAAGCTAAATTAGTATTGGTTGGACGCTCAGAATTGCCCACAAAAATACAATGGCAACAATGGTTATCTGAGCATGGTACAGAAGATGTAATTAGCAAAAAAATACAGAAAATACAAACCATTGAAGCATTTGGTGCTGAAGTTTTAGTGTTACAAGCTGATGTAGCTAACCACGAACAGATGCAAGATGTTATTCATAAAGTTGGTGATCGCTTTGGCACAATTCATGGCGTAATTCACGCAGCAGGTTTACCCGGAGCAGGCTTAATTCAATTAAAAACTCCAGAAATGGCAGAAAATGTGCTGCTACCAAAGTTAAAAGGAACTCTTGTCTTAGATAATCTTTTACAAGACACTAATTTAGATTTCTTTGTTTTATTCTCTTCACTCACTTCTATATGTGGTGGTTTCGGACAAGTAGATTATTGTGCAGCAAATGCTTTTCTTGATTCCTTCTCCCATTATAGTCTTTCCAACCGTAATAGATTCACTATTGCAATTAATTGGGATACATGGGAATTGGATAACTGGCAAAATTCATTACTTGCACATCTCCCAGAAATTCAAGCTTGGTTTCAGAAAAATCGTGACAATTATGGTATAAAATTTGTAGAAGGCATAGATGTTTTTAACAGGATTCTATCTTGGCAGCTTTCGCAAGTAATTGTTGCCACACGCAAGCTAGATGATCTCATTACTGAATTTGATAATTTTGATGCTTCAAAATTAATGAGGCAATTAGAAAAATCCTCTGCGAAATCAAACAACAATAATTCTTACTCAACAGATATTGCCCCACGTAATACCATAGAATATACAGTGGCTAAATATTTTCAAGAATTATTGGGAATTGACAAAGTAAACATTTATGATAATTTCTTTGACTTGGGCGGAAATTCTTTAATCGCAACCCAACTGATTTTTCAACTACGCCAAGAATTTCAAATTGATTTATCTATTAAATACATTTTTACTGCTCCTTCAGTAGCAGAATTAGCTTTAATCATTGAAAATTCTATTATTGAAGAATTAGATAAATTAACTGATGAAGAAGTAGAAAAACACTTATTAAGCCACTAGCGGTAATGGGTATGGATATAAATGAAGAAAAAATCTGGCAACGACGTTCTCAGCTTTCTCCTGTAAAACAGGCACTGCTGAAGAAACGTTTGCAACGGCAAGTAGAATCAGATTTACAATCAAATCTAATTCCTCGTCGTTTGCACAATCATCCTGCTCCTTTGACATATGCTCAAGAAAGGTTGTGGCTGCTCAACCAATTAGAGCCTGATGCTTCTATATACAATATGTTTGCCAGCATTTTGTTGAAAGGGCATTTGAATATTAAGGCATTAGAGCGTAGTATTCAAGAAATTATTCAACGCCATGAAATATTAAGAACAACGTTCTCAACAGTAAATGGGCAACCAATTCAGGTAATCAAACTATCCTGGGAGCTAAAATTACCAATTATTGACTTACAAAATTTATCAACAAATGAACAACAGCAAGAAGTTCAGAGCTTAATCACACGCGAGCAAACACAAGCTTTTGACTTAACAAATAGCCCATTGTTACGAGTCAACCTGCTGCACCTGAATGAATCAGAATACTTAATGCTGTTGACTATTCATCATATTGTTGCTGATGCTTGGTCGCGTGGAGTTTTCTTGCAGGAGTTAGCAACATTTTATACTACTTTCAGCCAAGATAAAAATTCTCCATTATCAGAATTGCCAATTCAATATGCAGACTATGCAGTTTGGCAAAGAGAGCAACTTCAAGGTGAATTTTTAGAAAAGCAACTTGCTTATTGGCAAGAGAAATTACAAGGTGAATTGCCAGTTCTTAATTTACCAACCGACCGTCCGCGATCGCAAGCACAAACTTATCAAGGTGCGAGTGTATCTTTTGCGTTACCCCAAACACTCACCGAGGCGTTGCAATCACTGAGTCGTCAACAGGGTGCGACATTATTTACCACTTTGCTGGCTGCATTTAAAGTCTTGTTACATCGCTACACAGGACAGGATGATATTTTAGTTGGTTCTCCCTTTGCCAACCGCAACCGGCCAGAAGTTGAAGGATTGATTGGCTTTTTCGTTAATACTTTGCTACTACGTAGCGACTTATCTGGTAATCCTAGTTTTCGAGAACTATTAAATAGAGTACATGAAGTAGTTTTAGGTGCGATCGCACATCAAGACTTACCTTTTGAAAAGCTATTAGAATCGTTGCCTTCTGATCGCCGTTCTAGTAGCAAACCGCCGTTTCAAGTCATGTTCTCCTTGCAAAATCTGCCAGAAGTCAGTTTAGAACTACCGGAGATCACCTTAAGTTTTCCAGAAGTCGAAAATCAAACAGCGTTTTTTGATTTGGTATTCTCTTTACAGCAGACTGAGCAGGGAGTTACAGGTACTCTTGAATACAACACCGATTTATTTAATCGGGACACAATGACTCGAATGCTGGGGCATTATCAAACATTGCTAGAAAGTATAATTGCTAACCCCAACCAGCCAATTCACACCCTACCCCTACTGACTGAACCAGAACGGGCAACTTTAGAAACATGGCAACAAATCCACAGCCATTATCCCCAAGATAAGTGCCTACATCAATTATTTGAAGCCCAAGTAGCGCAAAACCCAGATGCAGTTGCTGTAGTATTTGCAGACGAATCTCTGACATACCACCAACTTAACCAAAGAGCCAACCAACTCGCCAATCACCTACGAAGTTTGGGAATAGGCACTCAAGCCAAAGTTGGGTTATGTATGGAACGCTCGATGGAAATGGTAGTTGCCATCCTCAGTATTCTTAAAACTGGTGGAACTTACGTACCCATAGACCCAACTTACCCCCAACAACGCTCGGCTTTTATTTTAGAAGATGCCCAAGTAGATTTATTACTGACCCAAAGCCAATTATTAAATAAATTTACTAACTGTTCTACCCAAGTTTTAAAATTAGATACATTTGTCTTCAGCAATAACCACGTTGGGGACGAAAACCTCGATTTAGATGTTGCAGGGGACAACATTGCCTATGTAATTTATACCTCCGGTTCTACGGGTACACCCAAAGGTGTTTTATGTACGCACCACAACGTAGTGCGTCTATTTCAAGCCACTAAATCTTGGTTTAACTTCAACGCCCACGATGCCTGGACACTGTTTCATTCCATTGCCTTTGACTTTTCCGTTTGGGAATTATGGGGGGCACTACTTCACGGTGGAAAACTAGTAGTAGTTCCTTATTGGGTCAGTCGTTCACCAGAAGAATTTTATCAGTTGTTAAAACAACAACAGGTGACGGTTCTGAATCAAACACCCTCTGCGTTTCGACAGTTAATGCGAATAGATGAATCTGTGGGTACTGACCAAGATTTAAACTTACGTTTTGTGATTTTTGGTGGTGAAGCTTTGGAATTGCAAAGTTTGCAACCTTGGTTACAACGACATGGTGACGAAACACCGCAGTTAATTAATATGTACGGGATTACAGAAACAACCGTCCATGTCACCTATCGACCGATTACCGCTAATGATGTATTCAATTATTCTGGCAGTACGATTGGTCGTTCGATACCAGATTTACAAATCTACATTTTGGATCAATATCAGCAAGCTGTACCAATTGGAATACCTGGCGAGATGTATGTTGGCGGTGCAGGTGTAGCACGTGGTTATCTCAACCGCCCTGAGTTAACCGACTCCAAGTTTATTTCTCATCCCTTCAGCAATAGTAATAATCCCTCAACACGCCTTTATCGAACTGGTGATTTAGCGCGTTATTTAGCTAATGGTGATATCGAATACTTAGGACGAATTGACCATCAGGTGAAAATTCGGGGTTTTCGCATTGAGTTGGCAGAAATAGAAGCATTATTGGCACAGCATCGTGATGTTGCCGAAGTTGCGGTAGTCGTGAGAGAAGACGCACCCAAAGAAAAGCGTTTAGTTGCTTATGTTATACCATGCCAAAAACATAGCGAAATTCTGACAACTAATCTGCGTGAATTTCTCCAACACAAATTGCCCGATTACATGGTGCCATCTGCATTCCTGATTTTAGATGCTTTGCCATTAACATCAAACGGCAAATTAGACCGCCAAGCCTTACCAGCACCCGAATATCACAAATCCAATGCAACAGCATCCTTAGATACTCCACGAACACCTATAGAACAAGCACTAGCAGAAATTTGGACACAATTGCTTCATCTGGAACGGGTGGGTATTCACGATAACTTCTTTGAAATGGGAGGACACTCACTTTTAGCAACACAGCTTTTATCCCGCGTGCGCCAAAATTTTCAAGTTGATTTACCCCTGAAAGTGATTTTTACCGAAGGGTTTACCATCGCGGAGTTGGCGAAAATCATTCGGGGATATCAACTCCAGCAAGTAGAAGTCGAAGATATAGTTGCTCTTGTTCAGGAATTGAATGAACTCTCAGATGAAGAAGTGCTAATGGCACTCAATCAATTACAGTAAACCGCGATTTCAGAATCAAGGATGATTCTCCAACGTCAAAAATAAGCGTCGCAGCACAAAGGTCTATGGCAAACGTTTTACTAACAACACACTGGTCAGCTGGAGAAGTGTACCCGTTGATCAGAATCGGCAGAGAACTGAAGGCACGGGGACATGATGTTAGCGTGATTACTAACTGCTACTTTGAAAATGCTGTGCAAAAAGCTGGGCTTAATTTCCTGGCGTTGGATACTCCTGAAGAGTTTGAGCAGTTAATAACAGATGGGTATTTATTTAATAGTCCCCAAGGATTTTTAAAGATTTATCAAAAATATGTCTTGCCTAAAGTTGCCTCAGAATATGAATTAATTGCTCAACTTTATCGCTTTCAGGAAACTGTTTTAGTTGCTCGTGATACACCAGGAATTGCTGCACGCATCGCCGCCCAAAAACTAGAAATGCCGCTAGTAGCAGTTATGTCTTCACCCAGCCATCTATCAACTAAATCCTTAGTTGCAGAAATGATTGGGTCTATTCTTGGTAATGAAATTAATCAAATTAGAAAAGAAATTGGTCTATCTGCTGTAGAAAATTGGTCAGCATGGTTGAGAGATACACCAAGTAAAACAATAGGACTTTGGGCAGATTGGTTTGCTGATGCCACTCTTGAAGAATCCTCTGGAGTCTTGCAGCCAGGTTTTATTTGGGATGATGAACCCTTAAGCATTCCTATTGATGTACAAGAATTTTTACAACAGAAACCATCACCAATATTAATTACAGGTGGGACAACATCTTTGGCTGGAGAGAAATTTTTTGCAGTCAGTGCCGCAGCCTGTAAGTTATTGGGCATTCCAGGGTTATTAGTAACTCGTCATGAAAAATTAGTGCCTAACAATCTGCCTGATGGTGTGAAGTGGGTGAAATATGTACCATCATTGGTAAACTGTATGTCCTATACAAGTGCAATTATTCATCATGGTGGTTTAGTAACAAGTGGTCAGGCACTAGCAGTAGGAATACCTCAATTAGTTTTGGGCGGGGGCGCAGACCAACTGTATACAGGCTCTTGTTTAAAACGTTTGGGTGTTGGTGAATCATTATCCTTACCGCAATGGCAACCAGAAATTGTTGCTCAAAGCTTGCATCGGTTGACTAATTTAGATTCAGTGCGCGATCGCTGCCGGATACTAGCAGGTAAATTTATTGCTACTAATCCTGTCGCCAATACGTGTGATGTAATAGAGGCACAAATTTCCCAGCCCACTGTATCATTTAATCAAACAATCGCACTGAAAAGGGATATTAACCCTGTTGTAGTTGATACAACAAATCAGAAAATCCAACATGGTCAACTGCTCGCACTAGCAGAAAAACTTTCTCCAGAAAAGCTGGCACTGCTAGAACTAAAGTTAATGAAGAAGGATAGGAAAATCCTTAAACAACAAACTATTCCTCCTCTTCCACGCCAACTAGAACTGAATTATTTCCCCCTTTCGTTTGCTCAACAGCGTTTGTGGTTCCTTGACCAACTAGAGCCAGGAAACCCTACCTATAACATATCAGGGGCGGTGGAACTCACGGGATTACTCAACATTGCAGCACTTGAACAATCCTTTAATGCTTTGGTGCAACGCCACGAAGCTTTAAGAACAACTTTTGCAATATTACAAGAGCAACCAATGCAAGTAATTGCTCAAAATTTGGAGTTTAAGATACCAGTTATTGACCTCGAAGACTTACCAGAAAAACAACAGCAACAGCAAATCCAAACTCTAATTACTGAGGAACAAGCCCGTCCTTTCAACCTTGGACAAAGGCCATTATTACGAGTAACGCTTTTACGCTTTAACCCCAAAGCCCATATGATGTTGTTTTCCATGCACCACATTATTTCTGATGGTTGGTCGATGGGAATCTTAATTCAAGAAATCGCCAATTTGTATGAAGCGTTTTCAACAGGCAAAACTCCCATGCTTCCCGAATTACCTATCCAGTATGCAGACTTTGCTGTTTGGCAGCGTCAATGGTTGCAAACACAAGCCCTAGAAACTCAGTTAGCCTATTGGAAAAATCAATTAGCTGGTAAGCTTCCAGTGCTGAAGTTACCTAGCGATAGGCCTCGTCCGCAAGTTCCTACTTACAGAGGTGCGGCTTACTCCTTCACCATACCTGCCAACTTATCTCAAGGTTTACAACAACTTTCTCACCAAGCAGGCGTAAGTTTATTTATGACTCTGCTGGCAGGCTTTCAAATTCTTCTGCATCGTTATACCAAGCAAGAAGATATTATTGTTGGTACTGATGTTGCTAACCGTAACCAGGCTGAAATTGAAGGATTAATCGGTTTCTTTATTAACTTATTAGTATTACGAACAGATTTATCAGGTAATCCAACTTTTTATGAACTTTTAGAACGGGTAAAAGAGGTAGCATTGGCAGCCTATGCTCATCAAGATTTACCCTTCGCTAAATTGGTAGAAGAAATTCAACCAGAGCGAAATTTACAACCAACACCGCTATTTCAAGTTTTGTTTGTCCTGCAAAATATCCCAAAGTCGCAGCAGTCATTATTGGGGTTGAGCATGAAACAAATTGAAATGGATATTAAAACCACTAAATTTGATTTAGGACTATTTATTAATGAAACTGAGCAACGGCTAGTAGGTAACTGGAACTACAGCACTGATTTGTTTGATGCTAGCACTATTGCTCGCATGACAGATAATTTTCAAGTTTTGCTTAATAGCATAATCACCCAACCTGATGCACGGATTGGAAGTTTAGAAATCCTCACTGAAACTGAGATAAAGCAACAAGCTATGGAACAACAGGAGCGTAAAGCAGCTAAAAGACAAAAGTTTATGTCTATTGCGCCTAAAGCAGTGAGCTTGTCAGTAGAGCAATTAATCAAAACAGATTATCTGCAAGCTGGGCAACAATTACCACTCGTGATTCAGGCTAATAGTGCAGAAATTGATGTAATATCTTGGGCTGAGAATAATCGAGCATATCTGGAAACAGAATTATTCAAACATGGAGCAATTTTATTTAGAGGTTTTAATGTAAAATCAGTTTCAGAGTTTGAAAATTTTGCTCAAACAATTTGCCCTAATTTATTTGCTGAATACGGCGACTTACCCCGCACAGGTGAAGGTGGTAAAGTTTATGGTTCTACTCCTTACCCAGCAGATAAAGCTATCCTTTTTCACAATGAAAGCTCTCATTTACATTGCTTCCCCTTAAAAATTTGGTTTTACTGTGTTCAACCTGCGGCGGTCGGTGGAGAAACCCCAATTGTTGACTGTCGTAAAGCTTATCAATTACTCAGTCCTCAATTGCGAGAAAAATTATCCAGCAAACAGTTAATGTATGTAAGAAATTTTGCTGAAGGTTTAGATGTTAGTTGGCAGAACTTCTTCCAAACTACAGATAAAAATAAAGTAGAAAATTATTGCTGCGAAGCCGGAATGGAATTTGAATGGTATGATGATAACAGGTTAGTAACTCGACAAATTCGCCCAGCTTTAGCAGTACATCCTAAAACTGGTGAACCTGTATTTTTCAACCAAATTCAATTACACCATATTTCCTACTTAGATAAAGAAGTACAAGAATCACTGCTATCTATATTTGGTGAATCAAAATTACCTCGTAATGTTTACTTTGGTGATGGTACACCAATTGCCCAAGAAGAAATCGCTGAAATTAACACAATCTATCAGCGATCGCAAACTAGCTTCCCCTGGCACAAAGGCGATATTATTATGCTAGATAATATGCTGGCTGCTCACGGTAGAAACCCCTTTATTGGACAGCGTAAAATCGTTGTTGCAATGGCAGAAATGACTAATGGTAAAGACATTAAAACTCCTTAAAAACTAAAACTCTGCGCGAACTCTGCGCTCCTCTGCGTTAAAAAATTACCTCACCCTCAATATGCAAACAGAAACTATTAGCGGCTTTCGGCTCTCACCTCAACAAAAAAGACTGTGGAATTTACAACAAAATAGTTCTGCTTTCTGCTCACAAGCTAGTATTTTGATCGAAGGTAATCTCGAACCAGAGATGCTACAAAAAGCTATTGAGCAAATTGTTAATATTCATGACATTCTCAGAACAAGTTTTTATCGCCCACCTGGAGTTAAAAATCCAGTTATGGTTGTTGCTGATAAAAATTCATTTAACTGGGAATATATAGATTTAAGTGAGGTTTCACAAGAAAATATCCCTATTAAACTTCAAGAATTATTCCACCAAGCTAGAGAAGAATATCAACATTCAATTCAAACCTCACCACTGCGTTTATATTTAATCAGGCTGTCAGATAACCAGCATATTTTAATTATTTCTCTACCTGCATTATGTGCTGATATTAAAACAATCAAAACTTTAGTTAATCAAATTAATCAAGCCTACACTCAATGCTGTGAAGGTAAAGCATTTAGTGCAGAATATGTACAATATGCCCAATTTTCTGAATGGCAGAATCAATTATTAGAAGATGAATATGCAGAAGAAGCTCAAAAATATTGGCAAGAGCAAAAAATTCACTCTTTGTCAGCCTTAAAATTACCCAATGAACGGCAAGGTAAGACTGAGAAATTTATATTTGATCATCATCAATTAGCTATTAGCCAAGAATTATCTCATAAAATTAATTACTTTGCCCAAAAGTATAATATAACGCCTGATGTTATCTTACTAGCTTGTTGGCAAATACTAATTTGGCGGCTCACAGGAGAGTCAGAAATAGTCATTGGTATAGCAACCGATCGCCGTGACTATGAAGAATTAAATGACGTACTTGGCTTATTAGCAACTTGGCTACCAATTAAAATTAAATTTACATCTAACTTAAACTTTACAGAAGTCTTAGAAGCAGTAGACAAAATATTAGAAAATGCTGCTGAATGGCAAGATTATTTTGTGCCTGAAGCTGTGGAAAATGGTAATTTTATAGCTTTCCCCATTAGCTTTGAATTTGAAAAAATTTCTGAAACTAAATTTGAGAATACAGAATTAACATTCGCATTACATAACATCTACAGCTTTATTGAACCTTTTAAAGTAAAACTCACTTGTTTACAGCGAAACAATAGTTTACTGGCAGAATTTTACTACGATATCAATTACTTTTCAAAAGAAACAATTCAACGTCTAGTAAAAAATTTTCAAACATTATTAATAAATCTTATCAATAATCATGATACACCTATTAGTCAATTAGGAATACTCAGTGTCAGTGAATATCAACAACTGTTAGTTGAATTTAACCAAACAAAGGCTGATTACCAGCGCGAGAAATGTATTCATCAGCTATTTGAAGAACAGGTTGAAAAAATACCCCATCAAATTGCTGTGGTGTTTGAAGACGAAGAATTAACCTATCAAGAATTAAACTGTAAAGCTAATCAATTAGCTCACTACTTACAAAACTTGGGAGTTAAACCAGAAGTAGTCGTAGGAATTTGTGTAGAGCGATCGCCCAAATTTATCATATCCTTATTAGCTGTTCTCAAAGCTGGCGGTGCGTACCTCCCAGTTGACCCCACTCTTCCCCAAGAAGCGTTACAGTTTCGCTTACAAGATGCTCAAGCATCCGTGTTAATTAGGGAACAGGAAAAGAGTAACAGGAAACAGTTTTTTAACATTACAGAAGTAAATCTAGATACTGATTGGGAAATCATTTCTCAGGAGAGTACAAAAAACCTAATTAACAACACCAAGCCGGAAAATCTAGTTTATATCATCTATACTTCCGGTTCTACTGGTAAACCTAAAGGTGTTGCAGTTGAGCATCAACAACTGCTTAATTACCTATCTGGGATTTTGCCAAAATTGCAACTTTCAGCTAGTACAACTTACGCTAGCGTTTCCACCTTCGCCGCAGATTTAGGTAATACGGTCATTTTTCCCTGTTTATCTAGTGGTGGCTGTCTGCATATCGTATCTTGGAAACGGGCATCAGATCCGGCTGCATTAGCTGATTATTTCCGCAGTCATTCTATCGACTGCTTGAAAATAGTCCCCTCTCATTTAGCAGCTTTGTTAAGTTCGGAGTGTTGGGAAATTATACCCCGTCAGTTACTAATTCTTGGTGGTGAAGCAGCTGATTGGGATTTGATTGAGAAAATAGAAAAAAATGCACCCCATTGTCGAGTTCTTAATCACTATGGCCCCACAGAAACAACAGTTGGCGTACTGACTTACCCAGTAGGACAAAGAATTGAGGACACTGCAACAGTTCCCATCGGTAAACCAATTGCTAATACCCAGGTTTATGTATTAGATGCAAATCTACAACCAGTTCCTTTAGGGGTAGCAGGAGAATTGTATATTGGCGGTGAATCTGTAGCACGGGGATATTTAAACCAACCTGAATTAACGGCGGAAAGGTTTATTACTAATCCCTTTCGTGATGGCGAGGAGCGATTGTACAAAACAGGCGATCGCGTTCGTTATCTATCAGATGGTAATCTAGAATTTCTCGGTCGTCTTGACGATCAAGTAAAAATTCGCGGCTATCGCATTGAATTAGGCGAAATCTCCACAGCCTTAAATCAACACCCAGCAGTCAGAGAAAGTGTAGTTATTGCTAGGGAAGACACATCAACACAAAAGCGTCTTATCGCCTACATAGTCCCTACATCTATTTCAGTATCGGATCATGACTTCCGCAACTTTCTGAAAGCAAAGTTACCGGAGTACATGATACCTACATCCTTTATCATTCTCAAAGCTTTACCTCTGACTGCTAACGGTAAATTAGACCGTAACGCCCTACCTGCACCAGAAGAAGTAGTCAGCAGAGAAACTACCTTTATAACTCCCCGTACTCCTGTCGAAGAAGTATTAGCAGGTATTTGGGCGCAATTGTTGGCTATACCACAGGTAGGTATTGACGATAATTTCTTTGAGTTGGGTGGACACTCCCTACTAGCCACTCAAGTGATTTCCCGTATTCGCACCATTTTTGGCATAGAAATGCCATTACCGCAACTGTTTGAATCTCCAAATTTAGCAGCACTAGCAGCGCAGATTGAAATAGCAATGCGGGGTGAACAACAGGAAATTAAAACCATTACCCCCGTTTCTAGAGATAAAAATCTCCCCCTATCTTTTGCTCAACAAAGGCTGTGGTTTTTTGACCAGTTTGAACCAGGTAGCTCATCATATAATCTGCCTAGAACTGTTCGTTTACAAGGGAAACTGAACATAGATGCACTTTCAGCCAGCCTCAACGAAATTATCAAACGACATGAAATTTTGCGGACAAGTTTTGCAATATCTGATGGGCAACCAATTCAAGTTATTTCTCCCTCAGTAAACTTAAAATTACCAGTTGTAGATTTACAACATATTCCACAACAACAGCGAGAAGCAGAACTATACCGCCTAGCCAAAGAAGAAGCACAAACAGGATTTGACCTGACTCAATCGCCATTATTACGGGCGAAACTTCTACGATTAGATGGGGAAGACCATGTAATTTTGCTCACATTTCATCATATTGTTTCCGATGGTTGGTCAACAGATATATTAATTCGGGAAGTAGCCGCACTGTATACAGCTTTCTGTGCTGGTAGACCTTCTCCCTTACCACAATTACCTATACAATATGCAGATTTTGCAGTTTGGCAACGACAATGGTTAGAAGGAGAAGGATTAAAAAATCAACTTGCTTATTGGCACAAGCAACTATCTGGTGAACTTCCTATATTACAATTACCTACTGACCGTCCGCGTCCCACAATTCAAACTTATACTGGGAAGACCCTATCATTTGTATTGCCAACCAGCTTAAGTGAACGATTAAAAACTCTGTCAAAACAAGAAGGTGTCACTTTGTTTATGACACTATTAGCAGCGTTTAAAACTTTACTATATCGTTACACAAATCAGACAGATATTTTAATTGGTTCACCTATTGCTAACCGGAACAGAGCAGAAATTGAAAACTTAATTGGTTTCTTTGTTAATACTTTGGTATTGCGAAGTAACCTATCTGGTAATCCTACTTTTCGTGATTTGCTCAAACAAGTGCGGCAAGTAGCACTAGAGGCTTATGCTCATCAAGATTTGCCCTTTGAAAAGTTGGTAGAAGAAATACAGCCGCAACGGAATCTGAGCCATAATCCTTTGTTCCAGGTGATGTTTGTGTTCCAAAATGTTCCTAGAACTGCCTTAGAACTACCAGATTTAAATCTTTCAGTTTTGGATGTCAATAGCGAAACTGCAACTTTTGATTTGTGCCTGACAATGGAGGAGTCAGAACAGGGTTTAAGGGGTGATTTGGAGTACAACACCGACTTATTCGATGCAGAAAGAATGAATCGGTTAGTTGGACATTTCCAAACCTTGCTAGAAGGCATGATTACAAATGCTGAACAATGTTTAAGTGATTTACCTTTATTAACATCTCATGAGCAACAGCAATTACTAGAATGGGGTCAAAATCAGACATTAGGGGAAAATCTACAACAGGGTTTGTGTATTCACCAGCTATTTGAAGCCCAGGTGAAGAAAACTCCTAATGCTGTAGCAGTAGTATGGGAACATGAACAATTAACTTATCGAGAATTAAACCAGAGAGCTAACCAACTAGCACACTATTTACAAAAGCTGGGAGTAAAACCAGAGGTATTAGTAGGGGTGTATGTAGAGCGATCGCTCGAAATGGTAGTGGGATTATTGGCTGTTCTCAAAGCTGGTGGTGCTTATGTACCCCTTGATCCAGCTTATCCCCAAGAGCGTATCGCCTTCATGTTAACCGATGCTCAAGTGGCGATCGTACTAACACAACAAAGACTCGTAGCCGATTTAGCAGCAAATTCAGCCCAAATTATCTGTTTAGATAATCTCGTAACTCAACAATCGACAGAAAATCTTTCTAGTGAAGTCAGACCAGAAAATCTTGCTTATGTAATCTATACATCTGGTTCTACAGGACAATCTAAAGGTGTGATGATTCAACATCGCAGCCTGATAAATACTTATCTAGCCTGGGAAGAAGCCTATCAGCTAAGAACTGCTGCTAGTTCCCATTTACAAATGGCAAGTTTCTCCTTTGATGTGTTTACTGGAGACTTAGTTCGCGCCCTTTGTTCAGGTGGCAAACTCGTACTTTGCCCTCGTGATCTATTGCTAGAACCAGCAAAACTTTATGAGTTGATGCTGCAAGAAAAGATTGATTGTGCAGAATTTGTACCAGCAGTATTAAGAAGTTTAATTTCGTACTTAGAACTGAACCAAAAGTGCCTATATTTCATGGGATTAATCATTTGTGGTTCTGATAGTTGGTATAGGCAAGAATATCAAAAATTCCGCCAATTTTGTGGAACATCAACCCGATTAATTAATTCCTTTGGCTTAACAGAAGCAACTATTGACAGTACCTATTTTGAAACGCAGGCAATAGACTTATCTGGTCAGCAATTAGTCCCCATTGGTTCTCCCTTTGCTAATACACAAATTTACATTCTCGACAGCTATTTACAGCCTGTACCTGTGGGAATCATCGGCGAAATTTATATTGGTGGGGCTGGTTTAGCTAGGGGTTATTTACAACGACCAGATTTAACTGCTGAAAAATTTATCCCCAATTTATTTAGTCAAAAGCCAGGAGATATCCTTTACAAAACAGGAGATTTAGGGCGTTATCTGGCTGATGGACAAATTGAGTTAGTTGGACGGATTGACAATCAAGTAAAAATTCGTGGTTTTCGTATTGAACTAGGCGAGATTGAATCAGTATTAAATCAATATCCCGGTGTACAAGCAAATATGGTTATAGTACGGGAGGATAAACCAGGTAATCAACGCTTAGTAGCTTATATAGTTAGCAAATCAAATCCAGAGATTAATACTACTGAAGTCCGCAGTTTTTTACAAGAAAAATTACCAAATTATATGTTACCAACGGCGTTTGTCATATTAGATAAACTGCCTTTAACTCCCAATGGTAAAGTAGACCGTAAAGCTTTACCTGCACCAGATATAAAAAATGGATGGGAAGAAAGTTTTGTCCTACCCCGTACACTAACTGAACAGATAATAGCTGATATTTGGGCTGACATATTAGGGCGAGAACAAGTAGGAATTTATGACAATTTCTTTGAGTTGGGAGGACATTCGCTCTTAGCCACCCAAGTTATTTCTCGATTGCGTGAAGCCTTCAAAATGGATTTACCTCTGCGTAGCTTATTTGAAAATCCGACAGTTAAAAATTTAGTTGAGCGCATAGAGGGAATTTTGGCAGTGCAACATTTACAGGCTTTACCTATGCAAATGGCAGAAGACAGAGAGGAAATAGAACTATGAAAACGATCGCAGAATTTTTGTCTGACCTTTGCAGCCTCGATATAAAATTATGGGTAGAGAATGAACGCCTGCGTTGTAATGCGCCTAAAGAAGCTCTCACACCAGATATCAAAGCAGAATTAGCAGCACGCAAAGCAGAAATTATAGCTTTTATTAGCCAAGCAAATCAGGCTTTAAAATCCTCTTCAGAATCTATTCAAGCTATTTCACGCCTGGGAAATATACCTCTGTCTTTTTCCCAGCAGCGACTTTGGTTTTTAAGCCAACTAGAACCAAATAGCAGTGCTTACAATATACCTACAGCAGTGAGACTCACAGGGAAATTAAACGTAGCTGCACTGTCTAAAAGTCTCAATGAAATTATCAGAAGGCACGAAATATTAAGAACTACATTTACTGTGGTTAATGGCGAAGCAAGACAAGTAATTGTTAAAGATGAAAACTTTACTTTTTCAGTTATAGACTTGCAGGTGATTGCGGAAGAAAAAAAACAGCAAGAAGTTTCAAAGCTGGCTGCTTTAGAAGCACAAAAACCTTTTGATTTATTACAAGATCAACTACTACGAGCTAGTTTACTCCAACTAGCACAAACAGACTATGTTGTATTGTTGACCATGCACCATATAGTCTCTGATGGTTGGTCTACGGGGATATTCATTAAAGAACTCACAGCACTGTATACAGCATTTTCTCAAGGTCAACCTTCCCCACTTCCCGAATTGCCAATTCAATATGCAGACTTTGCTACTTGGCAAAGAAAATGGTTACAAGGTGAGGTGCTGCAAACCCAACTGAATTACTGGAAACAGCAGTTAGGTGGTAATTTACCCATTTTAGAATTGCCTACTGACCATCCTCGACCTGCAATTCCATCTAAAAACGGAGCAACACAGCCTTTTCATTTATCTCAATCTTTAGCCGAGCAACTTAAAGACCTGTCAAAGCAAGAAGGTGTTACCTTATTTATGACTCTGCTAGCAGCATTTAAAGTGTTGCTGTATCGCTACACTCAGCAGGAAGATATTATAGTAGGTACTCCCATTGCCAACCGCAATCGAGCAGAAATAGAAGGGCTTATTGGCTTTTTTGTCAATACTTTAGTACTGCGTACCAATCTTAGCCAGAATCCCTCTTTTAGACAATTATTGCAGCAGGTACGTGAAATAACTTTAGGGGCTTATGCTCACCAAGACCTGCCTTTTGAAAGGTTAGTAGAAGAACTACAGCCAGGGCGAATTTTGAGCCATAGCCCCTTATTTCAGGTAATGTTTGTGCTGCAAAATGCTACAACAGAACCTATCAATTTACCAGAATTAACCTTACAAGAATTAACATTAGAAAAAAAGACTGCCAAATTTGATTTAACTCTCTCACTATCAGAAACAGAGACAGGATTACAGGGAGATTTAGAATACAACACGGATATATTTAATGCTGATACAATTACTCGAATGTGGGGTCATTTTCAAGTATTGTTAGAGGGAATTGTTACTAACCCTGAACAACGCCTGTCAGAATTGCCATTATTAACAACAAATGAACAACATCAACTATTAGTAGAGTGGAATAATACTGAGATTAATTATCCTCAAGGCCAGTGCATTCATCAATTATTTGAAGCACAGGTAGAGAAAACACCTGATGCTGTAGCAGTGCTCTTTGAGAATCAGCAATTGACCTATCGGGAACTGAACACCAGAGCCAATCAACTCGCTCATTACTTGCAAAAACTGGGAGTAAAGCCAGAAGTATTAGTGGGGATATGTGTAGAGCGATCGCCCTTCATGGTGATCGGTATCTTAGCGATTCTCAAAGCAGGCGGTGCATACGTCCCGCTAGATCCAGCCTATCCAAAAGAACGGTTAGGCTATATGTTGGCAGATGCCCAAGTTGGGGTATTGTTAACCCAAAAACATTTATTAGAAACATTACCCGCACACAACGTCCAAATTCTGTGTTTAGACTCTGACGAAAATTTATTCCTTACCCAAAACACAGCTAACCCAATTAGCAATGTGACATCTGAAAACTTAGCGTATGTAATTTACACCTCCGGTTCTACAGGTCAACCCAAAGGTGTGTTAATCAACCATGGCAATGTTGTGCGTTTGTTTGCGGCGGTACAGCCTTGGTACAACTTCCATCAACAAGATGTTTGGACGCTGTTTCACTCTTATGCCTTTGACTTCTCAGTTTGGGAAATTTGGGGGGCTTTACTTTATGGCGGAAAACTAGTTGTTGTTCCTTACTGGGTAAGCAGAACTCCTGAAGCATTTTATGAATTATTGTCCCAAGAGCAAGTCACAGTTTTAAATCAAACTCCCTCAGCTTTTCGCCAACTCATTCAAGTAGAAGAATCTGCTAGTGAACTTCTTTGTTTAAACTTACGTTTAGTCATCTTTGGTGGTGAAGCTTTAGACATCCAAAGTTTGCAGCCTTGGTTTGCTCGTCATGGAGATAAATCTCCCCAATTGGTGAATATGTACGGGATTACAGAAACCACCGTCCATGTTACCTATCGACCGTTAACTATAGCTGATTTAAACACTACAGCCAGTGTGGTTGGTAGACCAATTCCTGATTTACAAGTTTATTTATTAGATCGGCATCAGCAATTAGTACCCATTGGTGTTCCTGGTGAAATGTATATTGGTGGTGCGGGTTTAGCTCGTGGTTATCTCAACCGCCCAGATATTACCCAAGAACGGTTTATTGCTCACCCCTTAAGCAAGCAAGGTAAACTTTATAAGTCTGGTGATTTAGCCCGTTATTTACCTAACGGTGACATTGAATATCTGGGACGCATTGATCATCAAGTTAAAATTCGTGGTTTCCGCATTGAAATTGGGGAAATTGAGGCAGCAATTTATCAACATCCACAAATCAGAGAAACGGTAGTTCTCGTTAAAGAAGACATAGAGAATAAACATCTTGTGGCTTATATAGTTGCTCATTCAACAAATATTTCTGTATTGGAACTGCGTAACTTCTTAAAAGATAAATTACCAGATTACATGATACCAAGTGCCTTTGTTGTGTTAGAGGAATTTCCTCTGACACCCAATGGAAAAATTGACAGCCGCGCCTTACCTGCACCTGACAAAATAGACCAACCAAAGGAGAATTATTCTCTAAATTTGACCCCAGTTCAAGAAATGTTAGCTGGTATATGGACAGAAATTTTACGAATTAAACAAGTAGGTATTTATGACAACTTCTTTGAATTAGGCGGTCACTCTCTGTTAGCAACTCGTTTTATTTCTCAAGTTCGCAAAGATTTTAAAGTAGATTTGCCCCTACGCTGTTTATTTGAATCACCAACAATAGCAGAATTAGCCAAGGAAATTGAGAAATCGATACTAGCAGATTTAAAATTCAAATTACCCAAGATAACTCCGACTTCCAGAACAGGAAATCTTTCGCTTTCTTACGCTCAACAAAGATTATGGTATCTCAACCAATTAGAACCTAATAACACAGCATATAATATCTGTAACGCTGTGCGTATTATTGGTTCACTCCATATTCCAGCCTTAGAAAAAATCCTGAATGAAATTATTCGCCGTCACGAAATTCTCCGCACTAATTTCATTGTAAATAATGGGCAACCAATCCAAGTTATTGCCCCATCTATCAATTTAGTATTGCCTATTATAGACTTGAGTCAGCTATTAGATACAGAAAGAGAGCAAACAGTCCAGAATTTAGCTCAACAAGAAAGTAAAAAACCATTTAAGCTAGATACAGATCCGCTATTAAGGGTTACACTTTTACGCTTATCTGAAACAGAATATGTGCTGCTTTTCACAATGCACCACATTATTTCTGATGGTTGGTCTATGGGAGTATTAATTAAAGAGTTAGTAGACCTGTACAAAGCATTTTCTCTTAGTGAGCCATCTCCACTACCAGAAATACCAATTCAATACGCCGACTTTGCCGTTTGGCAACATCAATGGTTACAGGGAGAAGTTTTAGAACAACTAATTAGTTACTGGAAACAACAACTTAAAGATTTACCAACACTTAAATTAGCTACTGATTATCCTCCACCTCTAACACCAACTTATCAAGGTGCAGCACAACCTTTCAAACTCTCTCCTACATTATCTCAACAAATAAAAATCCTGAGTAATCAACAGGGTGTAACACTTTTCATGACCTTGCAAGCAGCTTTTGCAACCTTAATGCACTACTACAGTGAGCAAGATGACATTGTGACTGGGACAGATGTTGCTAACCGTAACCAGGAAGAAATGGAGGGTTTAATTGGTTTTTTTGTTAATCAATTAGTCTTACGCACCAAGTTTGATGATAATCCTAGTTTTCCAGAATTACTAGAAAGAGTCCGGTCAGTAAGTTTAGATGCTTATGCACATCAAGATTTACCATTTGACAAACTTGTAGAGGCTATCAACCCAGAGCGTAATTTACACAGTACACCATTATTTCAAGTAAAATTAATTCTTCAAAATGCTCCCACAACTACTTTGAATATTCCTGGTTTAACTTTCCAGCCATTATCCACGGAAACTAAAACAGCCACGTTTGATTTACTCTTTGATATCAGAGATACAGAGCAAGGGGTAATAGGATTATTGAAATATAGTACAGAATTGTTTGCAGCTAAAACTATTGCCCAGATGCTCCAACGCTTTGAGACGATTTTGAGCCTAATTGTCGATCAGCCAAATGTAAAAATCAATGAAATCAAAGAAATCTTAGCGCAAGCAGACAAACAAGACAGGCTTGCTCAAGAAACAACTTATCAAAACTCTTTACAACAAAGATTGGGCAATATTAGGCGTAGGTCTGTTAAGTAAACTATTTTGGTTAATTTGCAACATCTGACTGAACGAATATAGGAAACAAACAATGCTGACAAATCAAAATCAACAAAATAGTTCATTAAAATTAGGCAATATCAAACGCAAAGCCGTTAATGTTGGTAAAAATGAATTAATTAAAACAGAGTATCTTAACGACAGCCCTAACTTTCCTTTAGTTATCAAACCAGCAGTTAAAGGACTAGATTTACTCACTTGGGCTAAAAGTAATCGAGAATTTTTACAATCAGAGTTATTAAAATATGCAGCAATTGTCTTTCGTGGTTTTGATGTCACATCAATAGAAGAATTTGAGCAAATTATTGCTGCTATCTGTGGAGAAGCATTGGAATATCGCTATCGAGCCTCACCACGCACTCAAGTTGCAGGTAGAATTTACACTTCTACTGATTATCCCGCAGATCAAAGTATATTTCCTCACAACGAACACGCTTATTCACCTACCTTTCCTTTAAAAATCTTCTTCTTTTGCCAAACTCCACCAGCACAAGGGGGAGAAACACCAATTGGTAATTGCCGTCAAGTTTTCGCTAATATTGACCCCAAAATCACAGAAAAATTCATTGAAAAAAAAGTTATGTATATGCGTAACTTTGGTGATGGATTTGGCTTACCTTGGCAAACAGTTTTTCAAAGCGCAGAAAAAGCCAAAGTAGAAGAATATTGTCAAAACAACGGAATTGAATTTGAGTGGAAAGAAGGCGAAAAATTAAGAACCCGCCAAGTAGGTCCAGCTATTCTCAAACATCCCATAACTGGAGAAATGGTTTGGTTTAATCATGCAACTTTTTTTCATGTGTCCACACTAGAACCCAATATCCGTAAGACTTTATTATCTTCTTTTAAAGAAGAAGATTTACCAACTAATACATATTATGGTGATGGGTCTGTAATTGAACCAGAAGTTTTAGAACATCTTCGCCAAGCTTATCAACAGCAAATGATGCGCTTTACTTGGGAAAAGGGAGATGTATTGATGTTGGATAATATGTTGGCTATCCACGCTCGTACCCCTTTTGTTCCACCAAGAAAAATTTTAGTAGGAATGGCTGAACCCTATACTCCTTCAGTTGCAGTATAAGACCACAAAAATAAATCACTATAAATAAATCAAGAGAAACTAAAATGCAAGCACCAACTATAGAAGGATTCCGACTTTCTCCACAACAGGAACATTTATGGTTATTACAAAAACTTAATGATAAATCAATATATCGCAGTGATTGTCTAATTTCAATTAGAGGCAATCTTGATATAAAACGCTTGGAATTAGCATTAGGAGATGTTGTTAATCGACATGAAATACTCCGCACCCGTTTTCGTTGCCTTCCAGGGATAAATATTCCAGTTCAGGAGATTACAAATAGCAAAATAACTTTAGAAAAAACGTACAATCTGAACGATTTAAATGCTGAGGAGCAAAATGGTAAAATTAAGGTAATTCTTCAAAATTTGAAATCTCTACCTTTTGATTTAGAAAATGGTTTAAATTTACAGGCTGCTTTGATTACTCTCTCCTCAGACAAGTACCTTTTATATCTTAGTTTACCTGCAATTTGCGGTGATCCTATCACTCTCCATAATTTAATGATACAAGTTGCTAGTGCTTACTCAAATACTCTGGAAAGTGAATTAGCTGAAGAACTGCTACAATACGCAGATTTTTCTGAATGGCAGAACCAAATATTAGAAGCAGAAGAAACAGAGATTGGGAGAAAATATTGGTTAAAACAAAATTTATCTGGTATTGATAGTGTAAAGCTGCCTTACGAACTTGATCATTTAGACAAGCATCAGTTTGAACCAAAAGCTATCAATTTACTTATTGATGCTGATTTGTTGCAAAAAATAGAAATTATAGCTAAAAAATATAATACTTCGAGTTTTATATTTATTCTTACTTGCTGGCAGGTTTTACTGTGGCGGCTACTTGAGCAATCAGAGATTATTATAGGTGTAGGGACAGATGGTAGAAAGTATGATGAGTTAAAAAGTGCATTGGGTTTGTTTGCTAAATATTTGCCGCTAAATTCTTATTTAGAAGAGAATTTAGGTTTTAGCGAAGTTTTAGAACAAGTAAATGAATCTATAGAAGAAATAAATAAATGGCAAGAATGCTTTGTCTGGGAGCAAATTAATGCTTCTGCTACAAAATTAACTATTTTGCCTTTTGGTTTTGATTTTCAGCAAGAGTCTGTGATTTGTGATGGGGGAGATGTCAAGTTTTCCATTGAGGAACAGTACACTTGCATCGATAGGTTTAAAATAAAGCTTTCTTGTAAACAGCAAGCTGAGGCTTTAAATCTAGAGTTTCATTATGACTCTAATTTATTCAATCGCGAAAGTGTTGAACTCATAGCAGAAAATTTTAATCAGTTAGTAGCCAGTGTTATTAATAATCCAGAAGAGATAATTAGTAAGCTAAATATTTTAAGCGATCGCACTCTGCATCAACTTCTATTTCAATTCAACCAAACTGAGGCTAATTATCCAAAAAATCAGTGCATTCACCAGTTATTTACAGAGCAAGTAAAACGCACACCCAATAATATCGCTGTTGCATTTAAGAATCAGCAACTTACCTATACTGAACTGAATATGCGTGTAAATCAACTCGCTCATTACTTGCAAAGTTTAGGGGTAGGTGCAGAAGTATTAGTGGGAATTTGTGTTGAACGTTCCCTAGAAATGCTCATTGGTATTTTGGGTATTCTCAAAGCCGGTGGTGCTTATGTTCCCCTCGATCCGCACTATCCCCAAGAGCGTTTAGCATTCATGCTAGAGGATACGCAAGTATCTATATTATTGACTCAGCAGCATTTGCTGGAAGGCTTACCTAACCACGCTGCACAGACAATTTGCTTAGATACAGAGTGGGAAACGATCGCACAACAGAGTCAGGAAAACCTCCTGACTACAGCATCTCCTGAAAATTTAGCTTATGTGATCTACACTTCTGGTTCTACAGGTAAACCTAAAGGAGTTGCGATCGCACATCGTAACCTAGTTCATTCCACAACTGCACGTATCTCCTACTATCAAGAACCTGTCACCAACTTTTTATTACTCTCATCCTTTGCATTTGATAGTTCAGTTGCAGGTATTTTCTGGACTCTTTGTTCTGGCGCAACTCTACACTTACCAGAAGAAGGCGTGCAACGAGAAGTACCTAAATTAGTAGAGTTAATTTCTCAAAATCGTATTTCCCATTTATTAAGCCTTCCTTCTCTATATTCTCTAATCTTGCAGCAAACACAACCACAACAGTTAAATTCCCTACGTGCTGTCATAGTTGCTGGTGAAGCTTGTCCACCAGAATTGGTAGAAAATCACTCTCGATTACAGCCACAAACCTCACTATTTAACGAGTACGGGCCGACAGAAGCAACAGTTTGGAGTAGTGTATACCATTGCCATTCTTTAGAAACTCCAACACAAATATCCATTGGTCGTCCCATAGCCAATACACAAATATATATACTAGACTCTTGCTTACATCCGGTTCCTGTTGGTGGTACTGGCGAAATTTATATTAGCGGTGAAGGTATAGCCAGAGGTTACTTAAATCAGCCTGCAATTACCTCTGAGAAATTTATTCCTCACCCCTTTAGCCAAAAACCAGGAATGCGTCTGTATAGAACTGGGGATTTAGGGCGATATCTTAGTGATGGCAATATTGAGTTTTTAGGACGCATTGACAACCAAGTAAAAATTCGTGGCTTCCGTATAGAATTAGGTGAGATTGAAACTGCCCTTAATCAACATCCTTCAGTACAGGAAACAGTAGTTATTGCACGTGAGGATGTACCGGGTAATCAAAGTTTAGTTGCTTATATAGTTCTCAAACCTCAATCAAATTCTAGAGCAAATGAACTGCGTAGTTTTCTCCAAGAAAAACTACCTGATTTCATGATACCTGCGGTTTTTGTATCATTACAGGCTTTACCCTTAACAGCCAATGGCAAAGTAGACCGACGGGCTTTACCAGCACCTGATGAGGTCAATACATGGGTTGATGAATCTTATGTTGCTCCTCGTAATTCTCTTGAGGAACAGTTGGCAGCTATCTGGGCAGAAATGCTGAGGTTAGAAAAAGTAGGTATATACAATAACTTTTTTGCATTAGGTGGACATTCCCTGTTGGTGACTCAATTGATATCACGAATACGGGATGTTTTGGGTGTGGAATTACTCATCCAGGATGTTTTTGCAAATCCTACGGTAGCTGATTTTGCTGTAATTATTACCCAAAAGCTAGCCGAGCAAGTCGATGATGAAAGTTTAGCGCGATCGCTTGCTGAATTAGCAGACTTATCCGACGAAGACATCCAACTAATTCTTTCTGATAGCCAATAATCAACATTACATGAGTAACCTACTGCAAAAAATTGCTGAACTATCTCCCGAAAAACGCGCACTACTGCTGCAAAAACTTAACCAGCAAAAAGGGAAAGCCTCACAAACCAAAATTCAACCCCAAAGTCGAGATAATCAGAATTACCCCTTATCATTTGCCCAACAAAGGCTGTGGTTTTTTAGCCAATTAGAACCCCAAAGCAGTGCCTATAACATTCCTGGTGCCATCCGCTTAACAGGTAGGCTAAATATAGTCGCCCTAGAAAACAGCATCAATGAAATATTCCGTCGTCATGAAATCTTACGCACGACATTCACAGTAGTAGATGAAGAACCAGTTCAAGTAATTAGTTCAACAATCAAGCTACAACTAAAAATCATCGATTTGCAGACTATCCCCGCAACCGAACGGGAAACACAAGCCTTGCGCCTAGCCACACTAGAGGCGCAAACACCCTTCAACTTAGAAAAAGATTCATTACTGCGTGTGAGTCTGTTACGCTTGGGCGAAACAGACAATGTAATCTTGTTCACCATGCACCACATCGTCTCCGATGGCTGGTCAACAGGAATACTCATCCGTGAACTGACAACAATATACAAAGCCTACGATAGCGGTCAGCCTTGTAATTTACCCCATTTACGTATCCAGTATGTAGATTTTGCCGTTTGGCAACGCCAATGGTTACAAGGGGAAATTTTAACCCAGCAGTTAAACTACTGGAAGCAACAGCTAGGTGGTGATTTACCAGTTTTAGAATTACCCACAGACCGCCCACGCCCAGCAATTCAAACTGACTGCGGCGCAACCGCATCTTTCACACTCTCCCCATCAGTAACAGCCGCACTCAAACACCTCTCCCAGCAAGAAGGAGTCACCTTATTTATGACCCTCCTGGCAGCATTTAAAGTATTACTGCACCGTTACACTCAGCAGGATGACATTTTAGTTGGTACTCCCATTGCTAACCGCAACCGTTCGGAAATTGAAGGCTTGATTGGCTTTTTTGTCAATACTTTAGTATTGCGGACAAACCTTGGCAAGAATCCCTCTTTTAAAGAACTTTTACAACAGGTACGTGAAGTCACATTAGCTGCTTATGCTCATCAAGATTTGCCATTTGAACAATTAGTAGAAGAACTACAACCAGAAAGAAATTTAAGCCACAGTCCCTTGTTTCAAGTAATGTTCATTCTTCAAAATGCGCCCACCGAAACTCTGCATCTGCCTGATTTAACGCTACAACCATTACAAGTAGAAACTAAGACAGCAAATTTTGATTTGACTTTCTCAATGGTAGAAATAGAAACAGGTTTAAGGGGAGAAATAGAATACAACACAGATTTATTTGATGCTGACAGAATTACCCTAATGTTGGGTCATTTCCAAACCTTATTAGCAGGTATTATTGCCCATACTGACCAACATTTGTCTGACTTCCCCTTATTAACACCAGCAGAACATCAGCAAATACTAACTACTTGGAATAGCAACAAAATCTCTGTACCTCAGCAGTGCATTCATCAACTGTTTGAAGCACAAGTAGAAAAAACTCCTGATGCTTTAGCAGTTATCTTTCAACAAGAAAAGCTAACTTATAAACAACTCAACCAACTTGCCAATCAATTAGCACATTATTTACAGCCTCAAGGAGTGAAACCTGAAGTTTTAGTAGGTATTTTTTTAGAGCGTTCCTGTGAATTAGTAGTTGGAATTTTAGGAATTATGAAAGCAGGTGGAGCTTATCTTCCACTTGACCCAGCGTATCCCGAAGAACGCTTGGCATATATGTTAGAAGATGCCCAAGTGTCAGTTATTCTTACCCAAGAAAAATTGGTAGACAAATTACCAACTCACAACTCGCAAATCATTTGTATTGACTCTAACTGGAAGCAAATTACTAATCAAACTAGGGAAAATTCTCTCAGTGAAGTCACACCACATAACCTAGCTTATATTATTTATACCTCTGGCTCTACAGGTAAATCTAAAGGTGTGATGATAGAACATCGCAACTTGGTAAATGCTTACCTTGCTTGGGAAGAAGCTTATCAATTGCAAAGCAACGCCACCTCTCATTTACAAATGGCTAGCTTCTCCTTTGATGTGTTTACTGGAGATTTAGTGCGCGCTCTTTGTTCTGGTGGTAAATTGGTACTCTGTCCACGTGAGTTCTTACTAGAACCAGAAAAACTTTATCAACTCATGCTTCAGGAAAAAGTAGACTGTGCAGAATTTGTGCCTGGGGTTTTGCGGAACTTAATCGAATACTTAGAGCAAAGTCAACAACGCCTTGATTTTATGCAATTGTTAGTTTGCGGTTCTGATAGTTGGTATGTCCAAGAATATGAAGAATTTCGCCAATTTTGCAACCAAAAAACTAGGCTAATTAATTCCTTTGGCTTAACTGAAGCCACTATTGATAGTACATATTTTGAATCCGGCTCAACTAACTTATCTGTAGAGCAGTTAGTACCCATAGGAAAACCATTTGCTAATACTCAAATTTATATTCTAGACCGCTACTTACAACCCCTACCGTTGGGAATAACAGGAGAAATTTGCATAGGTGGTGCTGGTTTGGCGCGGGGTTACTTTAATAGACCAGATTTAACAGCAGAAAAATTTGTTCCTAATTTTATAATTCAAGAACCAGGAGAATATCTTTACAAAACAGGTGATTTAGGTCGTTGGCTACCAGACGGAAATATTAAATTAATTGGTCGTATAGATAATCAAGTAAAACTGCGAGGATTCCGCATTGAATTGGGAGAAATTGAAGCTTTACTTGGCAAACACCCAATGATCAAAGATTCTGTAGTTTTAGTTCGGGAAGATATACCCAAACAACAGCAATTAGTTGCTTATGTTGTGCCAGAGTCAGCACATCCTAACCAAATAAACTCTAGTGAGTTGCAGCAGTTTTTACAAGAGCATTTACCTAGCTACATGATACCTTCTGCTTTTGTCATGCTGGAGTCTTTCCCCATCACACCTAATGGAAAAATTGACCGTCGCGCTTTACCCAAGCCAGCAATTCAGGAAATTGAAAATACTTCTATTGCTCCTCGGACTAAAACAGAAATAAAGCTAGTACAACTTTGGTCTGAAGTTTTGGGTGTAGAAAAATTAGGTATTCATGATAATTTCTTTGAGTTAGGAGGTAATTCTTTATTAACAACCAAGTTAATTCTAAAAATTCGTGCAGATTTTCAGGTTAATTTACCCTTACGTGTTTTGTTTGAATCACCTACTGTGGCTAGTTTAGCCATTAATTTAGAAAAATATTACCAAACTAAATCTACTAATGTATTGAATCAAGAAAGTATTATAGAGTGGAATAAAGAAATTCTCCTTGACTCAACAATTTATCCAGACAATTCTTGGAAACAAACTCAAACTGAGCCAAATTATATCTTATTAACAGGAGCAACTGGCTTTTTAGGTGCTTTCTTACTATCTGAACTTTTGCAGCAAACTCAGGCAAATATTTATTGCTTAGTCCGCGCTAACAATTCAGAAGCAGGTAAGAGAAAAATAAAAAATTCCCTAGACTCTTATTTAATCTGGAATGAGAGTTTTAGCGAGAGAATTATTCCTGTTATTGGAGACTTATCTCAAGCATTACTTGGGTTGAATGAGAAAAAATTTCAACAGTTAGCTAATCAAATTGACATTATTTATCATAATGGTGCTTGGGTACATCATATTTATCCCTACTCTGTTTTAAAAGCGACAAATGTTTTGGGAACACAAGAAGTTTTGCGATTAGCTTGCCAGGTTAAAACAAAACCTGTACATTTTGTTTCTACTGCGAGTATTTTCTCACCCTTGAAAGATTCGGCTGTTACAGTAGTCAAGGAAACAGATAGTATTGATGATTATCCATTATTTAGTAATGGTTATGTTCAAACCAAATGGGTATGTGAGAAGTTAATCAAAACTGCTCAAGCACGAGGTTTACCAATTAGTACTTATAGAATTGGTAGAGTTTCAGGGCATAGCCAAACAGGAGTATTTAATGCTAATGACTTTGTATACAAACTAATTATTGGGTGTATTCAACTTGGTAGTGTTCCCGACCGTGATATTCAGGAAGATATCATGCCTATTGATTATGTTAGCCAAGCTATTATCCACCTCTCAACACAACAAAATTTTCTAGGAAAAGCATTTCATTTAGTCAATAATCAACTTTTACACACAAATACTCTACTTCATGTAATCCAATCATTTGGTTATCAAATTCAACAACTGCCTTATGGGGATTGGCGATGGAAATTGATCAACATAGCTGGTGCTTCACCTGAACATCCTTTATATCCACTTGTCCCGTTTTTCTTAGAACATAATTCTCAGGATAAAGAACCTGTAAAATCAGGCAGTTTAAAATTTGATTGCCAAAATGCGATCGCAGGACTATCTAACTCACAAATTACTTGCCCAGATATTGATGAAAAATTACTGTCTATCTATATTTCATACTTAAGTAAAAAAGGATTTTTAGACAAAAAATAGCTTCCTATCCACAGATAACCTCGACTAACAATCAACTAAACATCATGCAAACACAAGAATTAAACTTACAACAACTTCCCAATCAGAACGAACTCAACAACCATCAACAGCAGTATCTTAGTGATTTTATTCAACGCTACAACCAAAAAACACTAAAATCTAAACAACAAGCTCAAATCTACCGCCATGTTCTAGCTGATGTCAGAGGTTCAGCAGGATTTCGTCCTGGTATCAAAGAAATTGTCTATCCCATCGTTGGTAAATATGCCTCTGGTTCCCGGATGTGGGATATTGATGGCAACGAATATATAGATTTAATGATGGGTTTTGGCGTAAATTTGTTTGGCTACAATCCAGAATTTATCAAAGAAGCTTTGACAGAAAGATTAGAACAGGGTATCCACATCGGGCCACAGTCAGACTTAGCGGGTGAAGTTGCAGAGTTATTCTCCCAACTGACCGGAATGGAGCGCGTAACTTTTAGTAATACAGGTACAGAAGCAGTAATTACTGCTTTGCGGCTTGCACGTGCCGCCACTGGTCGTCACAAAATCGCTATGTTTTCTGGTTCTTATCATGGACATTCCGACGCTAGTTTAGTTCAAGCCCAAATTCAGGATGAAATTACGCAAGTAATGCCTATGTTTCCTGGGGTATCTCCTAGCGTTGTGGCAGATGCTTTAGTTTTACAATATGGCAATCTTGAATCTTTAGAAATCATCAAAGAACATCAGACAGAACTAGCTGCTGTCATTGTTGAACCTGTACAAAATGGTCGCCCAGATATTCAACCAAAAGAGTTTTTATATCAGTTGAGAAAGTTAACACAAGATGCAGGAATAGTGTTGATTTTTGATGAAATGCTTACTGGTTTCCGTATTCATCCAGGCGGCGCGCAAGCATGGTTTAATGTCCAAGCTGATATTGCTACTTACGGAAAAATTGTTGGTGGCGGTATGCCGATTGGTGTTATCGCTGGGAAAGCCGAATATATGGATAGAATTGACGGTGGAATGTGGAACTTTGGTGATACATCTAGTCCCCAAGTCAAGCAAACATTTTTTGCTGGTACTTACTGCAAGCATCCTTTATCTATGGCAGCAGCAAGAGCAGTTCTTAAATATCTGAAAATACAAGGACTCACTCTGCAAGAACAATTAAATCAGCGTACTTCCCAATTTACTCAACAATTAAATTCCTATTTTCAAGAGGATGGAGTTCCAATTAAATTGTCGAATTTTGGTTCAATTTTTAACGTTGTACCTTTTGGTAATTCATCTAATATTGCCAATTCACACGCATCAGAAAACATGGATTTAATTTACTATCACCTTATTCACAAAGGAGTATTTCTACGTCCTGGTGGTGGTTTATTATCTACAGCCCATACAGATGAGGATTTAAACTTTATCATCCAAGCAGCTAAAGAAAGCGTTCAAGAATTACGCAATGGTGGCTTTTTGCCGTAATGATACTCATCAGTAAACTTAATTTTGTCATAATCAGGAGATTGCTGGAATGGTTACTATCAACGTTGACTCTAAATATGACTCTTGGGCGCGGATTTATAATCACTACTGGGGTGCGAAATACTGTGAAAATAATTTGCCGCCTTTTGAAAAATTACTACAAAATTACCATATTCATCAAGGCGCAGATATTCTAGATTTATGTTGTGGTACGGGACACATGGCACAACGTTTAATCGAGCAAGGATATAAACTTACAGGTCTTGATATTTCTGAAGCGATGTTGCGATATGCTCGTGAAAATGCACCAAAGGCGCAATTCATTCTTGATGATGCTAGGTTTTTTAATTTGCCCCCTACTTTTGATGCTGTAATTTCTCCTAGTGGCAGCCTCAATCACATGATGAGCATTGAAGAAATACAACAAGTATTCACGCAAGTATATA
Source organism: Aliinostoc maniaoense (assembly GCF_058172895.1). Classification (NCBI taxonomy): domain Bacteria; kingdom Bacillati; phylum Cyanobacteriota; class Cyanophyceae; order Nostocales; family Nodulariaceae; genus Aliinostoc; species Aliinostoc maniaoense. The sequence goes on from NZ_CP187952.1 coordinate 3,884,558, forward strand.
ATGCACTGTTAGAGAATGGGATTTTTTTGTTCGGTCTAAATTTAGAAGCTGGTTATGCAGAATGGAATAGTACGATCACAGATGGAGATGTGAAAGACGATTTTGCCTGGGCTTGTTGTGATAGCTATAACTCAGTAGAAAAAATAGGGGTATTTCAGATAACTATTTTTCAATTGGTAGAGAAAGCTTGGCAGCGTTTTGATATTAATAATTTAGTTAGGGCTTACTCTCAAAAAGAAATTATATCTACTCTTGAATGTGTAGGTTTTAAAGATATTAATGTCTACGATAGTGATGGACACTTAGCTGACTATGAATATAACAATTTTGCTATTTTTGCGGCTTGCAAAGAGTCTAATAAATAAAAATAATCTGGAGTAATGAAATAATGAGTAGTACAGAAACAGAAAATCCAACACTTTACAAAGTTGTAGTCAATCATGAAGAACAATATTCTATCTGGCCTGCTGATAGAGAAAATGCGCTTGCTTGGAAACAGACAGGTAAAATTGGACTTAAATCAGAATGTTTAGAATACATTAAAGAAGTTTGGACTGATATGCGGCCTCTGAGTTTAAGGAAACAAATGGAAGAAGCAGCTAGTAGTCTACCAAGCGTAAGGATTCAGGTAGCAGAGTATTGACAAAGGGAACACTTGAGGGGGAGTATCACAAATATGAACCAAAACCTGCCTCAAGATTTAGACCGAGAAAGCTTGAACCAGTTGTCGAAGGAAGAACTGGTAGAGATAATTATTGAGCAGAGTAAGGTAATACGTGAGTTAGAGAGAATCATTGTAGAACTACAGCAAGAAATAGAGCGTTTAAAAGTAAGTCGAGAGTTGGATAGCTCTAATTCGTCGAAACCACCGTCTGGGGACATTTTGAAAAAGAGCGAAAACAAAAAAGCACCCCCACAAGAAGAATCAAATCAGCCTCGAAAGAAACCAGGTGGACAGCCAGGACATCAAGGTAAGACTCGAAAGGGTTTTGGCAGAATACATCGATTTTAGTGTTTACAATGGCTATCAAGGTGTAGCCCAGCAGAAGTGTTTAGCACATCTACGCCGTCACTTCAAAAAATTAATTCAACTTCCTGGCCTTCACAACCAAGCCATTGGTGCAACGTTTGTTGATTTAATTGATGAAGCTTTTAGGCATTACGCCATCTGGTTTGAGACTCTTGACTGCGCTAATTACAATGATTGGGTCAATCAATTCAAATCTAAGTTGCACTCCTCACTCAATCAGTGGATTGATTTAGCAGGGGCTACCGCAGGCCAGGTTTTACGCTCTTTGCGAGATAAAGCTCATCAATGGTGGTATTTCCTTGATCATCCTGAAGTCCCTCCTGATAACAATCAGGCTGAACGCTCGCTGCGTTTAGCTGTGACAAAACGCAAGGTTAGTGGTGGTTCCCGTTCAATGGAGCGGTTTCAACATACTGCCAATTTGTTGACGGTGGTGCAGACTTGTCGCCGTCAAGGTCAGTCTGTAGTTGATTTTTTTGCACAAGCTCTAATTGCTGACTCTAATGATAGTCTGTCTCGTCCTTCTTTGCTTCCCCAATATTAGACCTGAATCCTTACCTAAATGTTTTGGCTGGTGCGCCCATACTTGCTGAAAATATTTCTGCGTATTCTGCTTCAAATTCTGACCAAGGTATCATGTTCGCCATGATTACCCATCGGTTATCTGCTGCCAGTTTCCCCCCAAAGGGCAGTTCAAAGTTTTCTGGAGGCTTGTCTTGTCTTTGCGCTTTTCTATACATCTTGACGCATATCAGTGCAAGTGTTTTTACTCATTTTACCCTTTTTTCTTCCACTTTATTTCTGTTTTCTGAACCTGAAACTCTTGATGCTTCTCTCTTTCGCCATTTTTCAGCAAGCCCTACTTAACCCGAACTCAGGTTATTTAATACTTTACTATTTGAAAAAAATCTCATATGGCAAAAAGAAACGCTTGAGAAATGGGCTAGGTAAGATAGGAAATTGCGATTTATAGGTAACAATTGCCTGTTCTTTTTTATCTTGAACAGAACTAATTGCTAATCGGTAAGCATTTGTGATATCTCCCAATTTTATTCTCAAAGACAGGGGATTTTGCCAAAACAACCAAACTGGATATTGAAATAGTTCGATATGGAGTCCTGATGCTTTGATTGCTTCTTTAACCAAATTGTAAGTAGCTTCGTGATCATTGTGAACATCTTTTCTGTGGGGTACGTAAACCTCATCTGGTTTAAATGACTGTAATAGTTGAACTAACTGATCAATTATCTGTTGGTGTTGAGAATGGGGCAGATTTTGTAAAGAGCCATCTATTTGCTTGAGAAAGTGAATGTGTAAATCTGTAATCCCTAAAATTTTTAGGGCGTTTACAGCCTCTTGATGGCGAATATCTATGATTTTTTCTGATCTAAACTTGTTAGAAATACCATATCTGCCATCAGTCATAAACACTACCTCTACAGGCACTCCTAGTGACCGTTTGAGGGCAATTAAACCACCACAACCTAAAGTTTCATCATCTTGATGGGGTGCAAACACCATTGCGGATTTATTACTCACTGCTAATGGCTGACTTCTAAAATACAAAATCCAATAGTATAGGATATTAGTATTAAGACGACGAACCTGAATAGCGAAAAAGTATCTTAATTTACTGACATTTTTTTTATTGTTCATATTTTGTGATTTTTATTTCTAAATTGTAGCGTGATGAATTTAATATTACTGTTAATTAGGCGAAAATAGAAGCTTCGTGCAACCAGGAGCAACCTGGGAAATTTTTTTTTAAAACAACCCTTTATTTAGCCTCAGTTGATAAGAAATACTAATTATAACCTTGCCTAGCTTGTCTCATTTTATGGCATTAATAACGTCTGCAATAGCAATAAGTAACTGGTATTTGTGGATATAAATATACATGAAGTAAATCTTGATATTTTTACCCATTTATTCCTGTATTAATTCTCTTAACTCCGGTATTTGTTCCCATACCGTAGAGAGAGGGCAATAATCGCTTTTATAGTTTTTATCTATCAATAATTTCTCTTGTCCCCATACTTTTAAAATTACGGATAAAATCTACTCTTAAATAGCCACCAAATCTTTGAGAGTTTTTTGAAATACTACAGGATATATTACTTTCTATTTACGCCAATTAGGCTGGAGACTTAATAGTTCTATAAATGTATGATTTGAACGAAAAAATGGTTCTTGGCAACTTTTGGTGATCTTGGTTGGGGGAAGGCAGAGGGCAGAAGGCAGAAGGCAGAAGTTAGAAAGATATAATTGAGATACGTCAAACTTCACTCCATCAAACATTTGAGGGATAAGCCTCAGCTTGGTTATGTCAGTGCTAAGTTATCTATTACCAGATTCAGCAAACCTGAAACTTGAAAATTGCATTCTTGACGAGATAAAAACTCAGATAAAGTTGATTGTTTTTGCTATCAATAGAGTAGTTAATTGTCCAGTTTGTAACCAACCAACTCATAAAATTCATAGTCGCTATGAGCGAAAGTTAGCAGATTTACCCTGGGCTGATTACAGCATTACTTTACAGTTAAGGGTGCGGAAGTTTTTTTGCATTAATAAGTTGTGTAAACGGCGCATTTTTGCAGAAATGCTGACCAATATAACCGTACCTTGGGCGAGAAGAACTCTACGTTTAGCTCAACGACTAAGTGCGATTGCTTTAGCTAATGGTGGTGCAGCAGGGGTAAGACTCTCGCAGCAATTGGGGATAAAAGTTTCTCGCAATACACTATTGAATGAAGTTGAGGAAATGCAAAGTATATTAGTTGCTACTTTAAACAAACTCAAAGGTTGAAATTATTACTTCTACTCTTCCGACTTCTGCCTTTCCCCAGCCAAGATCACCAAAAGTTGCCAAGAACCCATAATGTGAGCTAAAAGCCCATTTTTTATTTTTTCATTCAAGTCACAAAATGTTCCGCAAAGCTAAATACAGCTTTCCCTTCATAGTAATCCCACGGCTACAGTTAAAATCATTTACAACTTCTCCTCCAAATCTTTGCTTAAATTCATTTAGTCTGAGTTTTTCTTGATCTGTATTTCCTATATACCATCCTCCGAAATCATAAATAGGTATTCCTAGTTTTTTAAATCTTAAAATATCTCGCCAATGATGGTAACGATTTGCTCTACCTAACAACGATTGATAAGAGGTATCACTTTTGTTTTTAATTGATGCAGAATGCAAAAGAAGGCTGCGACTTTTATTACGATAATGAGCGTGCCAAACTAAGGAATTATCATTGTCTACCCTGACACGAGATAGATCAAGCAAACCAACCTTAGCAAAACTATCTAGTTTTAACCTATTGATTTTTTCTAACCCTTTTTGCGAGGCAAATACATCATAAAAATCAGCAAAATTATTGAGGATTTCAGCGTTGATATCTTCCCAATATTCATAAATAATTCTATCTTTTTGTTCTGCTCTTCTAATCTTATATCTATCATTGCTACTGAGACTTTCCCACAACTCATCATAGTTCTTAGTGAGGTTTATTAATCTTGTGTAGACTTCTTGAACCTGAGTATGTTTAACTGGCTGTGATCGATGCCAGTAATAGATTACATCTAAATTAGAAAGTTGTTCTGGCTCTTCATCAAACCAGACTTCACCAATTGCAAATATTAGCTTCTTTTTTACGATGAGCATATCTCATTACCTCAAATGGACTTATTGATATAAGCTCATATCTATCTACAGTAAAAAAATGTAGAAATATAGAGGAGCAACAGAAAAAAACTAATATTTCATGAGTTAACGAATTTGTAAATCCGTACTAGCTACTTGTGGTAAATTATCTGAACTAAAATATTCTTTGGCATGATAAAAATAACTGCTAAATTCATTTTTATCAATTAGTCCATTGATAACTAAACCTAAAACATTGTGGCCGCATCGCTCTAACATTTCTTGAACAGTATCAGCACTGCTGTTATCGATAACACCAGGACGCGCTACTAACAAAATGCCATCAGACATTTGACTTAAACTCAGAGCATCAGCAGCAAGCAGTAAAGGAGGAGAATCAATAATTACAACATCGTATTGATCAGAAAAATCCTGAACGAGTGATGCCATCCGCCTAGAATCCAGTAACGCTAGGGGATTGGGCGGTCTAACTCCAGCAGTTAGGACATCAAGATCATGCGTTACTTGAGAGACGGTTTCGTTGAATTGAGACTGACCCACCAGTACATCACTCAAACCGACTGTATTGCTTATTTCCCAAATTTCGTGTTGAGACGGCACTCGCATATCTGCATCAATCAGTAAAACTCTACGTCCTAGTTGTGAGACTGCTAACGCCAAATTAGCCGAAACTGAAGACTTGCCTTCTTTAGGAACAGAGCTAGTTACGACTATAGTTTTTAATTCTTTGTCTGAACTTAAAAATTTCAGATTTGCTTGCAGTATTCGATACATTTCGCTTGTCAAAGAGTAAGGGTGATCTCTGACAGCAATAAACGGAGTTATTGATTTTGTATTATCAGGATACAACATTACTGCTTTGTAAGACACCGAAGAGCTAGGGATTATTCCCAGTAAAGTATATTCAAACACCTGTCTAATCTCCTGTAGAGTTTTGAGAGATCTATCTTTCATTTCCACAAGTAGAACAGTTGTAGTTGATAGAAAAGTACCAAATATGACACTGAGTACAACTACAATAATTTTTTTCTTTAACATTGGTTTTTTTGGAACTACAGCCGGAACAATTATCCGAGCGTTAGCTGTGTTTTTATGTTCCGCCACCTGTAGTTCTTGAATTTTTCTAAGTAGATTTTGATATGTAGATTGAGCAACTTGTAGTGTTCGTTCTAACTCACGCTGAGTTTGTTCTAATTGGGGTAGACTTCTCATTCGCTGTTCATAAGCAGCACGGGAATTAGATAAAGAAGTTAGTCTTTGAGCTAATCCTAGGCGCTGTACTTCTGATCGCAGAAAATCTGCAATTAGCCCTTGTTTCAGTTCGCCAATTTGCAATAGTTTTGGAGAAACTGTGGTGCGATCGCCGAGTGTCTGCTCAATTTGCTGTTGTAGCAGGGTTTTTAAGTTGCTTTTTCTCGCTTCTAGATTAACAATTGTGGGATGCGTTTCTGAAAACCGACTACGCTCGGTTGCTAACTGTCGTTCTATTTCTTGATATTGAGTCAGAGATCCCTGTACAGCAGGCGATTGACTCAGGGTACTCATGGCGATTGCTTCCTGGGAATCCAGACCGACTTTTTTGCGTAGTTCATTACTTTGGGCTGTGGTATCGTGGAGTGCAGCTTTAACGGTATTAATCTCTGTGTCTAAACCCGCAATAATTGCTACAGCTGATCTCGCCTCTTCTGAGAGGTCTACAATATTATTTTGCTGTTTAAATTTCCTTAGTGCCACTTCAGCATTACGTGCAGCTGCTTGAATTTGAGGAAGTTGCCTAGCCATAAATTGCCGAGTTGCTTCTGCCTCAGTGCGATTTGTCCGAATGTCATTTTCTAAATAAACATTCATAATGCTATTGACTACGGCTGCCACTTTTTCAGGAGTATCACTTTGATAAGTAATCTGCAATACATCTGTGCCACCAATAATTTTCAGATCCAAGCTTTTTGCTAATGCCTCAACTTCTAGCGGTTCACCTTTGTCGTTTTTCAGTTGGAGTGTGTCTATTGTCCGTTGTAACAAAGGATGGGAAGTGATCACTTCCATTTCGCTACTAATCGGATTTTGTGTGGATACAAGAGTTCTCAAACCTCTGAATTCTCCTTCAGAGCTATTAGGTAAGAGATTGGAACCGACAATGTTAAAAGCAGGAATTCGGAATAATAGTTTTCCTGCCGCTTCGTATGATGGCCTCATCAATGTGGTTGTAAAGGCTCCAAAACCTGCTGTGGCTAAAAATATACCTACAACTAGTATCCAACGCCTTTTTAACATCAATAAGTAGCGATGGAAATCTAGATCAATTGCTTCTCTAGATTTGAGAGTTGATTCAACTTCTATTGTTTTAGTTCTCATAATTTAATTTTCCTCAAACCTGAAAAATTACTAACGTTTAGGTGCTTGATCAAAGGCACGAGCAATGGCATTCCATGCCAACTTGCGGTTCATGTCTGCGTCCAATGGTAGAGGGCGTACTGGTAATCTATCTGGCCTAGGGCGAAATTCTGAAAGCCATGTATAGCGATCGCTCAAACCCCAAGTTATAACTGCAATCACAGCTTTTTCATCCAAAACTGCTGAGAGGTAATCTTCATAGGCTGCGGCAATCATGCGATCGCGTCTATTTATATCCAAAGGCAGTTTTTGGTCTTTGATGTCCATCTCAGTAATCAGGATTTTTAAACCTAAACTAGCCACATTCTTGAGGAATTCTCTGAATTTTTGGGGATTAAAACTCTTGCTATCTGCTGATAAATGAGCCTGTATACCAAGAGCATGAATAGGAGTCCCTTTTGACTTTAAACGTTCTAATAGACTTAATACAGCCTGACGTTTTGCCTCATCTTTAGATATGTCATAATCTAAGCCGTAATCATTGTAAACTAATAAAGCCTTGGAGTCAGCTTGAGCCGCTAAACGAAAGGCCATCTCAATGTAATCTGTCCCTAGGAACTCTAACCAAGGTGTTTTGCGTAAACCATTAGACATCTGCTCCCAGGGTGCAATTGCTTCATTTACTACATCCCAAGAATGAATTTTGCCTGCATAACGTCCTGCAATGGTTTGGATATGATTGGTCAATAATGATTCTGCATTTTGGCGATTAACCTGTTCTTTAAACCATTTTGGTAAAGCATGATGCCATACTAGGGTCTGACCACGAAAAATCAGACCATTTTCTTGGGAAAAATTAGCCATCCAATCAGATGCTTTAAAATCAAAACTATCTCGATTAGGACGTAGCCTTTTATTACCAGAAGACCATTTTAGTTCCCATTCTGGAACTATCATCCCACACTCTTCCAGAAAAACTTTGGTAAATTCTGGATCTGATCGAAGGTGGTCATAACGAGCTGCCGCACCATAAATGAATCCTTTAGCAGCAGCGCGTTCTTTTAAAGATTTTTCTCCATTAGCATTAAACTTTCGTTCTGGGTTGTCAAGGGATTGAATACTGTAATTTGGATATATGGATTTCCCCTGTACGAGAGTAGTAATACCCGCTAAAGTTCCTAATTTCAGTAAAAAATCTCGCCGTTTGTTAAATTTACTGTTGTTGGACATAATGATTATTTATTAACTTTAATTTTCACAACTTCAGGTAAATATTGATTTTGCAAAGCTTTCTCATAGGCCTCTAATAACTTAGGGGCTTGATGTCGCCACTCAAGATTATTTTCCATCCTTTTTCTACCGAAATATCCCATCTGTTGGCGCTGTTCAGCATCTTCTAGAAGCTTAAGAATATTTTCTGCGAAATCCACCACATCATTACCCTTCGCATAAACAGATGCTCTCTGGGCTGAACACCTTCCCTCCAAAAGATCAAATTGGACAATGGGTTTTCCCATCGCCATGTACTCCATAATCTTGTTCATAGTTGAACGCTCATTGTAAGGCATTTTTTTATCAGGATTAACACATACATCACAGCTGGAAAGCCTTTCGATAAGCTCTTGATCAGGGATACGCCCCGTAAATTCTACAAACTCATTTACTTCCAATTCTTCAGATAGTTTCTGAAGTTTTTCAAACATTGGTCCACTGCCAATGAGCATAAACTGAATGTCTTGGCGTTTTTTCTCATAGATAATGTAACGCACCGATTGCAACAAGTAATCAATGCCTTCTGGTTCCCCCATAACACCAACATATCCCACTAAGTAGTTCCGTCCTTTACGGTAGACTGGATTAGGAGTCACAGGTTGAAAGCGAGAAAGATCCGGTCCACTGCGAACAATAAAGATATCCTCTGGATTTTTACCTCCACGAGTAAGTGCTATTTCTCGGTAAGACTCATTAGTACAAATGACGACCTTTGCTGTGGCAAAAGTTAATCTTTCAACTAAGCGGAGTCCATAATAGAAAATGTCTCGTCGTGCATACTTAGCCTCATACATTTCTGGATTAATATCGTGGTGGTCAAATATAACTTTTACGCCCTTAAAAAACTTGAACCATCCTGCTACTAAAAACAGTAAGTCTGGAGGGTTACAAATATGGACAATATCAAAGCCTCTCTCCCTCCACGCCCGATGAGCTAGACGAAACTCCCAATAGATTGCGGTTGCATACTCTTTGATATAGCCTGTGACTGAACTGATATCAGGTGGCATTTCGTGGCGATAGATATGAACTTGATCAATTACCTCATAGTCTTTTTCAAAACCTTTTCCTTTCGGACAAATCACGGAAACTTCATACCCTGCTTTGATCAGAGTGTTGGATTCCATCCATACCCGTCGGTCAAAGGGAACAGGGAGATTCTCAACAATAATTAGTACCTTACCAAGCGATGCCATGATAATCTAACTCCTGAGTTGGTTTATTAAGAACACCTGCCAAATCCAGAATCCGCATTCCTTTGGGAGCGTTAAGTAATACTTGGCGAAATTCTGGTGTAGCATGGCTAACCACTGCTAAATCTGCTTCTGCCAGAGCTTCCTGAGCATTTGGAACCAGCAGTGCCTCAAAGTGAGGCAAGTTACTTTGGATATAGGCCAGGTTGGTTCCCATTAGTCGAGCTTCATAGACGGCTTGGTCGTAAATTTTTACCTGGCAGCCTTCTCCAATTAACCGCTTGACTAGCAGGACTGCTGGACTTTCTCTTACATCGTCTGTACCAGGTTTAAATGCCAACCCTAACAGAGCAACTTTTCTATTCCCAAGGCGCAAAACTTCCTGTGCAGCCAAATCAACTTGGATAGTGTTTGTATTCGGAAGGGCGTTGAGAAGGGGAACTGGTACATCCATGTTGCGTGCATAGTAAAGTAAGGCACTCAAATCTTTAGGCAGACAGGAACCACCATAGGCAAAACCGGGACGCATATAGGCAGGGGAAATGTTTAATTTGGTATCTTGCACTATGATGTTCATCACTTCCCGTCCATCTACACCAAAGGCTTTGGCCACCCGTCCAATTTCATTAGCAAAGCCTACCTTGGTAGCGTGCCAACAATTAGCTACATATTTAACCATTTCTGCCACAGCTGGTTGGACTACAGTTACTGGTGCATCTACTGTGGCGTACATTTGACGAACCGCTGCTTCTGCTACAGCAGATTCAGTACCGATAATAGTGTAGGGTGGTCGATCATAATCTCGAATAGCCGAGCCTTCTCGTAAGAACTCTGGGTTAAAGGCTAGGTGAATAGAGCTATTACCGATAATACTATCCAAAAGATTCTGACATTTTTCTAATGTGCCTGGAGGGACAGTACTACGCAAGACAATCACATGAGTTCCATGTTTGCGATTGGCAGCAGTGCCAATCTGCTTACACACATTCCAAACATAATTCAGATTGGGTTCTCCTCTCTCAGTTGGTGGCGTACCCACACTAATTAGGGAAACATCTGAAGATAGTACCGCAGATTCCGTATCTGTAGTAGCTTTAATTAGGTTAGCTACCACTCCATCAGCCAGCAACTGACTCAATCCAGGTTCTACTATGGGTGACTTTCCCTGGGCAATTAAATTTACTTTTTCTGGATTGATATCTACTCCGATTACTTGGTGTCCGTCTCGTGACAAGCAGGCAGCAGTTACAGCACCAACATATCCCAAACCAAAAATGCTAATTTTCATAACCGAGATTTTGTTTTTCATAAAGAACAAAACAACAAAACCATTGAGGCGCTCTAATTAACTATGAGAATTTAAAATTGAGCGATATAAATCTAGATAAGAAAGCCAATGATTTTTGATATCGAGAGGAATAACACTTGTTCTTGCCTTAACCCCTAAAGTCAGCCTTAAACTCTCATTTTCAATCAATGTCTTAAGATTCTCCGATAGCTGCTCAATATCACCTGGTTCAACAATTAATCCATTTTCTGCATGAGTAACTATTTCTGATATACCTCCCACTGGAGTCACAATAACTGGTAATTCCCAAGCCATTGCTTCTAACATGGCTAATGGTAAACCTTCGTTGTAAGATGGCAAGATAAAAACATCGGCTTCGGCTAGAAGAATATCACGTTCTTCTGCATCTATCCAGCCAGGAAGTTGAATATACTCCTCTAAATTTAATGTTTTTACCAGATTGCGAGCTGCTTCTAAATCTCCATCTCCTGCCATAATCAAACAGCATTTATTTTTCTGTACATCAGGTAAAAGAGAAAAAGCTTTAATTAAATCAAATGCTCCTTTCCTTTTACCTACTCTTCCTAAAAAGAGTAGGTTCACTTTTTTGTAATCTGAACGATGTGGAACTTCAGATGGTACTTTGACTGGGTTATATAAAACTAAGACTTGTTCAGGTTTTAAGCCAAAGCTATTCGTATAAAATATTCTCCAACTTTCTGATAATACTATAAAGCGTTGACATCTACCAAATACCCAATTGAGCAATTTCTGCATCCATATGGAAAGTCCAGAGTAGAACTCATGAAATTGACTACCATGAGCATGAATAATTATTGGCTTGCGAAACACCCAAGCTACAAATGTCATAATTGCTTGACGGTATGCACTACCACGTTGGGAAATTTCAATTTGAACAATATCAACTTTTTGGGTTAATAGAACACCTATAAATTTAAATATAGCACTAAAAAATACACATATCTTGACAAATTTAGAACCTTCTTGATGAGTAATGATATGTGACGCTTCTACTTGTTCCGGGATATATTGCAAAAATAATTTTTCGTAATTAGCAATTCCCCCTTTTTGAGATAAATTTGGACCTAAAATAATAATTCTCATTTTTTATCTATCCTTATAATAAAAACAACAAATAACTATGATGAGGGTAGAACTTGATGTTTGTGATGTGATCCTACTACAAGTGATACTTCTACTTCTACATAGAGAATCCAGAATATATTATTTTGAATCAGCAAAGAACTTTCATTCACATTAATAATTAATAAATATAATAAAAATATCGTAGGAAAAAAACCTTCTAATGTTTTAGTAGTTCTTATGTAACTTAAGGACTTTAAAAAAAGTATTACAAATCCGATAATAAAGATTGTTACTCCTAAAAAACCCAAATCTAACCAGATTTCTAAAAAGCCATTATGGGCATTGGGGGGTGTCCACCCAGAAGCATACCAAACTGAAGCTGACTCACCATCTAAACCTCGCCAAAAGCCACTGAATCCATAACCCAACCACGGACGTTCCCATATTTTCTCCCAGACTAAAGGCCAAAGATAAGTACGCCCAGTCAGGGTAGCATCTTTGCCAATTGAAGCTAGAAGAGTATCGAAATGACTTTGCACAAATAAAAATGAAACAATACAAATTAGAAATATACCACTTAAGACTGAAGGGAGAAAGATAATAGGATATCGAAAAACCCGCAATATAAAAAATATTAGTATCAAATTAATAAAAGTGAGTATTGATGAACTAGAACGAGTCATCACTAAGCAAACTATAGACAAACTAAAAATAAACCATAAGAGTCGGCGACAGTTTTTATTCTCAATAAGCAAGGCTAAAAAGTTAACTCCAGCCAAAGCTATTATTCTGCCAAAAACATTTTTATGAGTGTAAATTCCTCTTAATGCACCTGAATGTGTAGCACCCATAAATCCATATTGTGGTAATCCTACTGCAAATAGTAAACTTAATACTATTGCTATAGCAAACATCCAGGTGATTAATTGAAATTGCTCTTTCAAGGTATAGCGAGTAGCAAAGTACATTCCAAAAAGGGTAGTTCCTAACAACGCTATACTGCGAGTTGTAGTTATATTTGGATCAGAAGACCAAATTATAGATGCTATAGGTAATAGAGATAATAACCAACTAAACCTAACTTTACTAAGTATGAAAACTGCTTGTCTCCAACGACATAGCAGTAGGAGGAAAGTGAATAGATAAATTAACATAAATATAACTTGTATTAAAGCTGTATCGGTATTTCTGGTAGTTCCATCTCCCTGACTGAATCCTCCTGATATGATTAGCATCAATAGTCCTCCAGAATATAACAGTAAGGAAACAACTGTGAATACCTTTTCTAAAGCTAGTAATACTTTTGTCTGGTTAATGTTCATAGTTTTAATCCGCATAATATCAACGAGCTTTTATTTATTTTTTGATTTATATCGTTTATTGTTTTGTGATAATTTGCATTATTATCGGCAATGTTTGGCTAATTTAAATATTTCTAAAAATTAGCTAGTATAACTGTTTTTATTTGGTGTTTTAGATGGCAATATTGTGAATAATTAGTATTATTCTGCTACAGTAAATATATTTTATATTTATTTATATTTTGTTAATAGTGAGCGCAATCTTTGCCGCAAATTATGAGGTATGAACCACATCAATAAGTATGACAAAATATCTATAGGTCTAGGCTTGCCAAATTTTAGGGCTTCCACTAGCAGAGGTACGAAAGACTGCCAATTACCTTGTATAGAAGCTTGTACACTTACAAATGTTGTAATAAATGATGAATATGCCCGTGGTGTAACTAGATCGGAAACAGAACGAATCCAATCTAAAGAATATTTCCAGTTATTCATGTTACTTAAGCTTTTACGACTTGGGTCAAACGTAACATTAATAATAGCCATAGGTTCAGGTATAAACTCGATTCCTACACCTTCAGTAATACAAGCTCTAAGCAACCAGTCCCAATCTTCATGTTTTGTTAAATTTTCGTTAAAAGGTATCTTTATTAGTAATTCTTTTTTAGTCAAAATTGTAGGAGTAGCTATAGAGGTTTCTCCGCGAAATAAGGAGTTCCGAACATATAAGTATTCACTGACAGGTTCTGAAGGGCGTGGTAGTCTTCCAGGCCAAATGAATTCGCCACTGCCAGTATGGGCAAAGAAGCGGCAGGAAACAATAGGAAAAGCGTAAGGTGACTTATGTGCTGCTTCAAGTTGACGCTCAATTTTTTCTGGTAGCCATTCATCATCATCATCAAGAAAAGCTATCCAAGTACCTTTAGCTACTGTAACACCAACATTTCTAGCACCTGAAGGGCCAATATTAACAGGTATTTCTATGACTCTCAGTTGTGGATATTCTATCTTTTGCAGTTCCTTAACTGTAGACTCATCAGGACCATCTACAATTACAATGACTTCAATTAATTTTACTGTTTGAGCTAAAACACTTCTGACTGCTTTGCTGACCAATTTAGGTCTATTTCGGGTAGGAATTACGACACTGACTATTTCTTGGATAGATTCAATCATAGTTTTTATAGCAATTTGAGAAATTGGTTGATAATTAAAATAGAAATTTAGTTGCCAAGTTTAACCTCTACTTTTGTCAATAAATTTTTGTTTTAAAGCTCCAATACCTCCTGATAAATAAGTGGCGATCGTACTTAACAATAGTATGTAAATTAAAATATTGATAGTGATAATTGCAGCAATATTAAAATTGAGCATGGTAACAAAGTAAAGTATAATTGCCATTAAACTACTAATCAGTAGTGGTAACTTGATAATTCTCCATAAATCTATAGCAAACACACGCGTATATACAGCAAATGTCAAAGTAGAAAAACTAGCAACTGACCTCAACACACTCATGTAACCTGCTCCCATGAGTTTATATTCTGAAATAAGCAAAATTCCTGCAAAAATCGCAACAGTATTAGTAATTAATACTTCTATTAATTGAAACTTTTCATAACCATTAGCTGTTAATAAATAGTTGAATGTTCTAGAAAAACTGGATGTGATCACAGAAATAGTTAGTAACCTAAATATTAAACCCATACCATGAAAATTTTCATCTTTATAGATAAGAAGTAGTAAATCTTCTCCTACAAAGGTTAAGGAAACAAAGAATGGTAAACTCATAAATAAGAGAACAGTAATAATATTTTCTGCTATTTCTTTTTGTTGTGATTTGCCAACATTAGCAGATTTAGATAATTTAGGAAATCCTGCTAAACTGACGCTACGAGAGATAATAAAAAATGGTTGCAGTATTTGTTTCATTGCACCATAAATGCCAATTAATATTTCACTTCCCAACAAAGATATTAAAAGAATGTCTATTCTAGCGGCCAAAATTCCCATACTTTCAATAGCTAAAAATGTCCATACTTTATTAATATTTTCCCACATAAATTCTGTATTAATTTGCCATTTTGTTTTAATTTCTCTAGTTATTAGTAGCCATTCAATTATAAAAATTGCTAATTCTGAAATAACCAAAATTATACATATATGTTTAATCCCATAATTCAAATTAATAGCAAAAATAATGATAATGAGTCTAAGAAAGTAAATTGGTACAGTAGAGATAGCAACTAGGTGCATTCTCTCCTGTGCTTGCAAAATTGATTCAGCAATATTAGAAAGTCCAAAGGGAATAACTGCTAAACCAATGATGTAACAAACCATTGATGTATCAACACTATAGGGAAGTAGGAAAATTACTCCTAATAGTGCTAGATAACTGATCATACAAAAAAATAGTTGTAATATTAGTCCATTGACTAAATAAAGAGATGTTGAGTTGGGATTGCGGGCAATTTCCCGTGTAAATAAAGTTTTAAAACCTTGGGAACCAAGATTAACAAAAATGTAAAAGAAACTAATGCCCAACAAATATTGTCCTAATGCTTCTGCTCCTAATGTTCTAGCTATAATAGCAGTTAATATGAGGTTGGCAATACCTTGACTAAATTGTTGTATTACCACTGATAATGAATTTAAAAGAAAGTTTCGTTTTTCTGACATTAGTATTAAATATAACAGTTGATTTGGCACACATTAATTACATTCCATCTATCAAGAAATTTTAGCTATGGTGTTGACTATATCTCTTTTTCTGGTTTTCCTGGGACTCTGATAGCCATATGAGAATTGAGAATAATGTCTTCGCTTTTTGGTTGAGTAAAAAATGTCATAAGCAGCTTTATTTCCAAATAAGTAGAATTGGATACGACGATTGAAAATACCTGGCATATTTAGGCACAAACAGACAAAAAAGTAGGGATTATAGACCATTTCTTTTAAAGCCTTTAATAATCTTTTGTTCTTAAGTGGTTCAATAACTCGGTAGTAAGATAAATATCTTTTAAATACTTGATATTTTGCATATAAAGCACGAGCTAAACGAGTTGATTTTTTAATGATTTGCTCTTTTTCTATAAAAGCTAATGTTGCTTCACAATCTTGAGTAAGGCGTATTAATTTGTTAGTATAAACCAAAGATAATGAGCGAGAAAGATAAAAATAATATGGTTCTGGCACTAAATAAAAATTAGCTCCTCGAACTAAACAGGTCAAAGTTAACCAAAAGTCTTCAGAAACTTTTAATCCTGTATCATATTGAATATTATGTTGCATCAAAAAGGCTCGCTTAAATAAAGGCTTCGAGAAACCTAACTGCAAACCTTGTTTTTTATATACATCTGTTTCCACAAAATATACTGGTTCAATTTGCTTAATTGTTGGTACAAATTCTCCACTTTCTTTAATTAGGGTACTCCAGGGATATTCTTCACCATCTTTAATCAGATATAAATCATCAGCAATCATATCTGCGTTTTTTTGATACGCTAATTCTACAAGTCTTTCTAGTCGTTCTGGCGCATACCAATCATCTGAATCTAAAACCGCAATCCAATTCCCTTTAGCTTCCTGAATTGCTCGATTACGACTAGCACCTACACCTAAGTTTTCTGGGTTTACAAAAACTTTTAAACGTTCATCTGTAAAGTTTTTGACTACTTCTAATGTGTTATCAGTTGAGGCATCATCTACTACAATTACTTCAATATTTTTAAGAGTTTGCCCTAATGCTGATTCTATTGAACGATGAATATATGCTGCTGTATTGTAAGCAGGAATGATTACAGAAACTTCTGGTTTGATATCCATTTTTATCTTTAAAATTCATCTAAATTGAACAAATACAGCAGATTGCAGATAAATAAGTACAGAATATATGTTAAAACCTGAAACTAAGTTAGTTTTACTTCTGACCCCTGAATTCTGCTGTATTTAAAAATTTCTAGCGATTAACTGCAAGGTTGAGCATTGTCTCACCATCAAAGTAATCGGGAATTGGTACACCCATAAGGTGTAAAATTGTTGCTGGTAAATCAACAGCTTCGCCTTGATGTAAATCAGAATTATGGGTAATGCCTGGGCCTTTAAATATCACAAATCCGCGATTCCAATGACCACCAGCACGGAAGTGAGTTAGAGGTCCAATTCGTCCATAATCAGGACTATCAACTACGTCAGTAATACGCTCTTCCCACAATACTACTAAGTCGCTATCGGGTAATTTAGGGCTATTATCGGTTGCAGATTTTCTAGTACGAACTACTTGTTTAACAATTGGTTCTCTACTCCTTGCATCCGTAAGACCATAAAGCAGTTGAGAGATTTCGTCACAAAGAGCATCATAATCAGCAGGAGCAACAATGCCTTGTGGTTCTCGCCCTTGCAAATTAATACGTATATGTCCAGTAGTAAAAGAAGGCAGAGCAAAAGCTTTCATTTGCGACCACAAAGGTTGATACCATCTGGCAGGCATCCACCCCATTGGTACTGACTGCTGCATTAATACGTAAGGAGAAGCTAAACCATTGTTATGTGAGTGTAAAAATTGACTGGGAATCCAAGGTTTAATTAGACGTTTAATGGGATTAGATTCGTAATTTTTAACCCAAATTTCTCCAGACCAAGAGTTTCTAATTGGGTTTTTTACCATTGGTGGTGAAGTAACACCCAATTGACCAGGGGCAATAGCTACCTTACCGGGAAAACTAAACCGATACAAAACTTCAGGTAAAATTGTGGTACTGAGTAAATCGCTATAGTTAGATCCCATACCGTGCAGTGAAAAACACAAAATATAGGCATCTTCAGGTGCTTCAGCTAATATTTTTCCTATAGCTTGATCAATATTTTGATAAGTTTCGAGTAATGGGTCAGGAAAAGTGCTATTTTTACTCAGATGGGAATGCAGGGGATGATCTGATTGGCTATAGTTATATATATCATGACCAGCTGTGTGAGGCTCACCGAAAACTGCTAAGAATAAATCCCAAGATTCTTGTCTTAGTAAGTCACAACAAATAGCTGTGCGTTGGTCAATACTCTCTTTCAGTGCTTCCTGTAGCCATTTGACATATGCTTTATCCCACCAAATACCGACATCATTGAATAGGATAGGATTTTTTCCATATTTATTAATAATATCTGCCAATATTTGCGGTGGATGAGAATAGCTAGGTGTATAGGGATAATGGCCTCCCCAACCTAAAATTTGAATGCCATTTACTTGTTTCGACAGTCTGGTTACGGGTACATCAAATACTGCTACTTTGTATTTATCACCGAGTGCATAAAAGGGTGGATATTCTTGATAGTCGTATCCACTCATATTTAGATCACATTCAATATCATAGCTCTTAAGTTGATACTTGACAGTATCCCAATACCCTGTAGTGTGAGATTTACAACCTGTAGAAAATGCTGCCCATAAAGGCTCGGTTACTGCAAATTCTGTTGTCTTACCACAGTATTTAATTGTGTTTTTGAGACGGACATATGTTCCTTGTTCACAAAGTATACCAATGTTTTTTAAATAATTTTGTGAAATCCATTTTTCTAACAAAACTGGATCGGCGGCATCTAGTCCAATTGCAATTACAGGCTTTTTCATTGTTCTTAGGATTATAAAATAAATAAAATATCGATTGAGTGACGTGACGTTTATTTAGATAATTGCTATTACAATGTTTGATGTTTTAGTATGCCCCTTCTTTTGTTAAAACTACTTTTAATGTTCTCAAGATGATTTGAAAATCTAACTTTAGTGACCAATTTTCAATGTAGTTGATGTCAAGATTAATTACTTGCTCAAAATCTAAAATGTTTGAGCGTCCTGAAACTTGCCAAAGACCTGTTACACCTGGTAAAACTTCTTGGCGAATAAAATGACGTTCGGAAAACTTATGAACATCTCTAATTGGTAAAGGACGAGGCCCAACTAGGCTCATTTCTCCTAACAAAACATTAAATAGTTGTGGTAACTCATCTAAACTATAACGACGCAGAAATTTACCGACACGGGTAATACGAGGATCATCTTTGATTTTGAAGAGGATGCCATCTTTAGTTTCGTTTAATGCTTCTAACTCTTTTTGCAATTTATCTGCATCGGTTCTCATAGTACGAAATTTACAAACTTTAAACTCTTGTCCACGTAGCCCTATACGAGTCTGTTTATAGAAAACTGGGCCTGGAGAGTCTAATTTGATAGCTATAGCGATCGCTATATAAATAGGAAAGAAAAACACTAAAAATAAAACAGTAGCACAAAAGTCAAAGCTCTTCTTAATCCAGAAATCTTTACCTGTAATTACAGGACAATCAAAACTCAGACAAGCTATTCCTCCTATTTGCTGCAATTTAACTTGTCTGTCAATTGGTTTTAATTCCATTGGTAAAATATGTACAGTTATGCCAGATACTTGAAATAACCAGCATACAAACATTCTGTTTTTAATGGCATCCCAAGCAATGAAAACTTCTGTCACGCCCAAATCATTTAATTTTGCCAGAGTTTCTTGCCGATTAGCTCTGTCTAATGAATTAGCCCCTGCATTTCCACAAATAATATAGCGTTCTTCTTTTTCAATTGAATTAATTGCTTTTTCATTATCTTCTGTGTGACAAATAAGAAAAACAGGAATACGTGCAAATAGTTTTTTTCGACGCAGATATTTAATATAAATATTGATTAAAAATCTACTAGCGCAGACAAAAAACATACTCATTAGCCAAGACAATATAAAATAGGAGTGAGGAAGATATAATATAGGTACATATAAAAAACAAATAAATATTATCACTCCATGAGCAAAAGTTAAAGTTTTAGCAATACCCAAATAGTCAGAACGATTTTTTCCTGAACCGTAACTTTGTTGAATCATGAGCGCAGCTATTTGGACAAAAATTAATCCTGGAATATAACTCTTTGATGTATTCCATAAAGGATCTACAGAGGAAGCATGATATTTAGCTAATAACCAAGTCAGTGATAAAACAATAGTATCTACTGAAAGTAGTGTTAGTAATCGTAACCACCAATTTCCTTTTCTAAGTTGCACAGATGCAGATGCACGTAAATCGAGGGCAACATTACTCAAAGTTTTAGGTGATTTTTGTTGGATAATACTTGGATTAATCATGATCAGCCTTTTTAGTTTTTTTTGGCTCGCCTAGACTAGCTATCTAAAATTAATACTTAACACTAGCTTGAATTATTACATAGCGAAGAATGCAAACAAATAAAGCGATTTTTGTTAAGGGACTTCCAGAAAATAAATTATTCAATAATGAAGAGCGAAGACACAAGCAGATTCTTTCTCCCTCTGCTCTCCTGCTTCCTCTGCTCATCAAAGGGATTGTATATTTTTTTAGTTGGAAGTCCCTTAATCCTTTATTTTGTATTACTAAAAACTTGCTATAGCAACTACTTTAGCCTGTTTTTATTATTAATTTATCATAACTACTCTAGGAAGGTTTTTTTTAGTATTGTGATGCAAAAACTTGTGTAGACGATTAATCAATCATTTCCTGATTGAACAAATATTTATCTGCAGCAATCCAAAGTTAAATGTGAGACAATATCGAAACTAAAAGTAAGCATTTATAAGCCTTTCAGCTATTTTATCTCTCACAACTGGTTGAGGACTAGGAAATATTAATTCATAAAGTATTTGATCAGGTATTGATTGGAAAAATTAAATGCCTAATGTCAAATTAATTGGAGAGGATCATTATCTTACTTAAGATATCATTTCACACTTTCAAGAACATAAAAAAGTTTACACTGGATATATACACAAACACACGATTTTGGTGCTTAATAAATAAACTATTTGTTCTTGAAATGTTAATTTCACATAGGTGATTTCAGTAATTTCACCCTCTTATGTACGTGTACATTAGCAATTTTGATATGCTATGCAAATCTATCTTAGGATACATTAATATTTTTATTTTTTTAGATAATTAATTTCAAGTTAAATTGCATTAATATATACATCTGTAATAATTAACAAGATAAAACCTCTATCATGCGATAGATTGTTGTGACTATTTAAACCAATACAATGCACTTTAGCTAGTAGTTTAAGGATTTAAGCATCCTGTAAG
The DNA here is from genome assembly GCF_058172895.1 of Aliinostoc maniaoense. NCBI lineage: Bacteria > Bacillati > Cyanobacteriota > Cyanophyceae > Nostocales > Nodulariaceae > Aliinostoc > Aliinostoc maniaoense. The sequence goes on from NZ_CP187952.1 coordinate 3,905,871, forward strand.
CTAATGAGCATTTAAGTTGCATAAAACCAGGGCTAAAGCCCTTACTACAAGCTAGTCAGTCTGGAAAAATGAATGACGATTAGGTTATTTAATCCTAAATAAATAATTTTTACTCTGATGGAATACCTCTTTATAGTTATTTGAATGTGAGTCGAAAATAAAAGATTAGATTTGATCCGTTGATCAAAAATAGTTTTTTCAGCCATCTAGACCAAATAATCAGCAGTAGATAAAATATTTTTTGGAGTTATAAGCAGAATATGTATAATTTCACAAAAAAAATATATGATCATACCCTCAATAACTCGTGGGCAACTAAACTTAGAAAGAAGCGTTTCTCTTTATTCATATCTATATTAGAATCAATGCCCTCTCCGATAAAAATACTCGATGTTGGGGGAACACTAAACTTTTGGGATACTTTAGGTTTTTTGAGTGAAGAAATTAAAGATATAAAAATTATTTTACTAAATGTAGAACCTCCTGCAAAAATCTCAAAATCTCCAATTATAAAACAAGTGATTGGAGATGCGACAAATATGCTGGAGTTTCCAGCAAATGAATTTGATATAGTTTTTTCAAATTCAGTGATTGAACACGTAGGCGATTATGATAAACAGCGTCAGATGGCGAATGAAGTAATGCGAGTAGGGAAAAAATATTTTGTTCAAACGCCTAATCTTTTCTTTCCGATTGAACCCCACTTTATTTTTCCTTTCTTCCAATTTCTACCAGTAAATCTTCGTGTATGGCTACTAACCAATTTCGCACTTGGATGGTACGACAAGGTGACAGATAAACGGTTGGCTAGAAGTATAGCCACTTCAATCAAGTTATTGAGTAAGAGACAATTCCTGAATCTGTTTCCTGGAGGGCAACTTTATGAAGAAAAGTTTTTTGGTTTAACTAAGTCCTTCATGGTCTATGGAGAATCATCAGTGGTCAGCCCAAACCCAGATTTCGAAGCTGTGGAAAAAAATTATTAAATTCGGTTAAGCGTGTATATAATCACCAGTACCTACCCAAAGGGAGATTGCGGGTAGGGACTTCCAAGAAATAAAATCCCCAAAGCATAATAATGATAATCATTATTTTATAGATATCAAATTATGATTTTTGCTGAGTAATTTATTTCTTGGAAGTCCCTAATGTCAGGTTCGGCAGTGCTGAGTGCTGAGTCAGACTTGGATCAAAATTTCCTGACGCAATATCCAATTCAATCTGATTTTTCTTGGCTTCTGCTGCTTTACGGTTTATTTTTGTATCGGGTAAACCAAGCGATAGATAATACCTTTTCCCTCCATAGCGAAACCGTAGCTGTAACCTACCATTGGAATCAATAATCGAAACACTTCCCTTGGGTACTTTCCCTTTAGGTGTCTTACTGTACATATTTAATTGTTTTTCGTTTATTTTAGTACATATGTTCGCTACACCCAGTTTACACCCACTTTACACCCAAAATAACCTAAACCACCCCAAATTTTTATCAATTTTTGGTGCGTATGTACTATTAAAATAACTATTCGATAAATGCAAAAAACCCTTGTAGGGCTTACCTCACAAGGGTTTTAGTCTTTAAGCGGGCGGCGGGAATCGAACCCGCATTAATAGCTTGGAAGGCTATAGTTTTACCACTAAACTACGCCCGCAAATTTACAACTGCTCTAATATAGCACAATTTTATCAGCAATTCAAGTATTTAATTAGCTGCTACGGACTTGATATCAACCCATATATAACAATTGCTCAAGTCTAATGATATACCATCCTGACTTTTAGCTGGGGTACACCTGTCATTTTTGAACAGGTCGTTGACAAGTTGGCTGTATAAACTTTTTTCTGGTTGTAAATCATTTGGCAGTTCTAAAACTTCAGCTTCTTGAACCTGGCCATTTTGATCAATTAATAAACTAACTAACAAAGTTGCAGGCTGAAGGGGAGAGTTGCTGGGAAGATAGCTGGAACTATCGTCTAAAGATTTTGTACTGCTTCCTTGGTACACAGCAAAAACACTAGGAATATCTCTGTTTGTAATTTTACCTTGCTGTACAAGTTGGCGGGCTTCATTATCTTCTATAGGCATTACATTAGCGATAAATCCGCCAGTATTAGTTGTAGGTGAATTTTCCGCAGTTGGAGTATTGGTAGTTTCAGGGTTAGATGAACTAGTATCACTAGAATTATTAGCTAGTTCTTCATTGGGATTAGATGGAGTATCTACATTATTAGAATTATTGGTGGATTCTCCAGCAGAAGTAGAATTATCATCACCAGAATTATTAACGGTTTCTTGATTCCCCGTAGGTGGAGGCTCTTGTGTAGAGGTATTTGCAGTTTCTTCATCTTGAGTACGTGGGGTTTTGTCTTCTACTGCTTCTGACTCAGTGATTTCTTCTGGTGTTACAGATGGAGTATCTGATGGTAAAGGCGTTCCCTTACCCAATTCAATATCTTGACGACGTTCCCAAGGACGTTCACCCAATGGAATTGTAGGAGTTGGTGTCGGTTCTGGAGTTGGTGTAGAGGTGATTTCTGGTTGGGATGTAGAAGTTGGTGTCGGTTCTGGAGTTGGTGTAGGAGTTGGTGTAGATGTGATTTCTGGTTGGGGTGTAGGAGTTGGTGTCGGTTCTGGAGTTGGTGGAGTAAAGATTTGTGTATTAGGTTGAGACGTATCCGTCTTGTTGTCTGCTTGAACAGTATTGTCAAAATTTATGCCTTGATCATTTTGCCTGGTGGATGTGGGTGCTGCCTCTGGTGTAGTTTTTACTGGTGGTGCTTGTGGTTTAGTGGTTGATTCTTGAGGCGAAATTTCTACCAACTCAATAGGAACAATTGTTTGTTTTTGTTCTGGAAACCAAGGTCTAAAACCATGAGGCTGCGATCGCATTAACCAAAAAGCTACCACATGAATAGATACTGAAGCTATAGCCACAATCATCCACAAACCAGGCGGGTCTTGATGTCGCCGCCTGGCTTTGGCTGAAATGGGACTTTTATCCGCCACCGATGTTGTCATAATTCGAGTGCTGAGTACTGAGTGGGAAGTGTGGGAGGTGTGGGGAGTGTGGGAGGCGTGGGGAGTGTTTAGTGTTGAGTTATTACGTTCTTCTCTGCTCCCCCTGCCCCCTGCTCCCTGCCCCCCTGTCTCCTCATGGTGTGACAACAAAAGTTAATACGGTTTCATCAACTCCTTTGAGTTTGAGGGGACTACCTTTAGTGATTTCTTCATCTTGTAAATAATCAGCTACGGCAGCAGACACCAAAATACTACCGGGAACTGCTGCTGCTTGCAATCTAGCAGCAATATTCACACTTGGCCCGATCGCAGTATAATCTGCTCGTTCGGCACTGCCAAACATCCCTACAACCGCCGTACCTTGGTGAATACCGCAGCGAAACTGCACTCCATTGGGCTGATCAGCATCAAATATACCTTGGTTTTGCCATTTCTCATTTAATTTGGCTAATGATTTGTGCATAGCTCTGGCTGTATTCACGGCTCGGCGTACCTGTTCATTCGGTGTGAGTTCTTCTGGCGCACCATACAAAGCTAAAATGGCATCTCCCATAAATTTATCTACTGTACCGCCGTTATCAAACACTCCTTTAGTCATTGCTTCTAAATATTCATTCAGTAATTCTGCTACCCGTCGGGATCTGAGGGTATTAGCTAACTGAGTAAATCCGACAATGTCGCTAAATAATACTGTAATTAAGCGTGGTTCTGGGCGTAAATCTAGACTTAAAGAACCAGCAGCTGCTTTCGCCACCAATGTAGGTGGCAAAAAACGTTTTAAAACTGATTCTGTCAGATAAGTATTTAGCTCCAAAACTCGTCGCTCGTTTTCTTTCAAAGCTAGAAGATTGCGAACCTCTGCCAGAAGTTCCCGATCATTAAATGGCTTGGCTAAATAAGCATCTGCACCATGTTCTGTCCCTTCGATGCGGGTTTCTTCGTCAACTTTGGCTGTTAGTAAGATAATTGGTGTTCCTTTGAGTTTTTCCTCACTGCGAATCATCCGAATCATCTCCAATCCTGTCACCATCGGCATCATCAAGTCAGTAACAATTAAGTTGGGTGTGATTGCTTGAGCTTTACCAAAGCCTTCATAACCGTTACGCGCTGTCTGCACTTGATAGCCACTACGCCGCAGGATTTCCGATACGTAGGTGCGGAGATCCCCATTGTCATCTACAACTAGGATAGAGTAACCAGAGCGATCGCTGGCTGCGAGTTCTGTAACTTCCTGTTGGTGATTTTTCGACTCAATTAATGCTGATAAATCTATACCTTCAATATTGTCTGGAGTTGCTTCTACCAGTTCTAAGTCTGCTAATTCCACTTTCGCACGGCTGGTATTAACTTCTACACGAGTTTCTGTTACCTGCTGGGCGGGTAAGTGAGCATTACCAGCTACCAACCATAAATTAAAGGTTGTACCTTGACCGTAAACTGATTCGACTGTAACTTGACCGCCATGTACTTCTACTAATTCTTTTACTAGAGCTAAACCTAGACCACTGCCTTCATAGGAGCGATTTTCCGAACCCTCGGCTTGACGGAATCGCTCAAATAAATGGGGAATTTGTTCTTGGGCTATACCGATACCTGTATCTTGTACCTGTAGTAAGCAGCGATGACCTACAGTTTTGACTTTAACAGTAATTCTACCACCTTCCGGTGTAAATTTCATGGCATTTGACAGGAGGTTATAAACGACCTTGTCAAATTTTTCCATATCTAAATAAACGGTGGGACATTCGCTAAAGTCACTGACAAGCTCTAGAGACTTTTTCTCACAATAGGGGCGAAAGGATTCAACGATTTGACTGACAAACTCCACTAAGTCGCTAGGACGAAAACTCGGTTGCATCCTGCCAGCGTCTAAGCGTTGTAAATCTAGTAGTTGATTCACTAGTCGCAGTAATCGGCGAGAGTTACGTAAAGCGATCGCACTTTGGTCATAGGATAATCCCTCTCCCGTACTCACAGCCGACTCTAATGGCCCTTGAATTAAAGTAATTGGGGTGCGAAATTCATGGGAAATATTTTGGAAAAATTCGGTTTTTTGCTTATCTAGCTCTAACAGGCGTTCCGCTTGCTCACGGGTTTTTTGATAGAGGTGGGATTGTTGTACTGCGATCGCAGCTTGTGCGGCTACAGTTTTTGCTAACTCAATATCCGATAATAACCAGCGTCTGGTTTTGCTACCTTCTGTGAGGGTAATACTACCAATACATTTACCATCAGCTACTAAAGGAACTACCATTAGCGATCGGGCTGGTTGTTTCCCCGGTAAATCAAAACCTTGAATTTCAAAACCATAATTATTCAAGTCATCAATGACTACAGGCTCATGTGTCTCTATAATTTCTTGCAAAATCTCATTTTCCCGAATCGGTACTTGGGATTCAGATAATCCAGGAATAGTTAATTCATAATTGCCACTATATTCTTTATCTACATTGACTGAGCCATAATTCTCTATAGGCTCAGAACTATCATATAAACCCACATACTGCACATACTCATCTTCCTCTGACCACAAAGACAAAACACAGCCATCTACTTGTAAGGCTTGTCCTAATTGCTGGGTAATCGCTGCAAAAATATCTTGTGGATTTAAACTCGAACGAATTGCTGTGGTAATTGTATTAATTAACGCTTCTCTTTTCGCCAAAGCACGTACTTGCTCATAGGCGTAAGCTTGTGATAATGCAAGAGCCGCTTGATCCGCCACCATTAATACTAACTGCACTTCTTCAGATCCCCAGATCCGAGATTGGCCGCACTGGTGTAAAGCTAGCACCGCCATCAATTGCTGTTGCCAAAGCAAGGGTACAACTAAGCTAGAGGAGATATTCGCCGCCTCAAAAGCCTTAGCTCTGTTTTGCAGTTCAGAAGTATCCCCATAAATGCGCTCATCACCCAAGACATCATTGATTACCTGCACTTCACGAGTTTCCCAAACTGTCTGAGCTAGAAGTGGCACGGGAGCAGGGCTATTGATTTGCGCTGGTGTTAGGTGTGTGTTCACCTCCCCCTGGGTTGCTTGTGCAGTCACTCTTTGGTAGATAAATCCTTCATCTACTAATTGTTCATCTTGAAATGGGCGCAATAGACAAACATCTACCTCCAACATCTCACCAACTGTATCGACAATGGCTTGTAAAATTTGTCGATAATCTAAAGCACTGCGAATTGTATTTGTAATAGTGTTGAGTAGAGATTCTTGACGCAATGTCCGGGTTAATTCACGGGTGCGCGCTTTGAGGACATTATGAGTATCAAGAGCTTGACGAACTACTCCCTTGAGTTCTTCAGCTTCCCAGGGTTTAGTAACATATTTGAATACTTTACCAGAGTTAATTGCTTCTACTAAGTCTTCAACATCAGTGTAGCCAGTTAAAATAATCCGAATAATATCTGGATATTGAGTTGCTGTTAAGCTTAAAAATTCCGTACCACTCATGATCGGCATACGCTGATCAGAGATAATTACTGCCACCTCTCCCTCTTGCGCCAGCAGATCCAGAGCCGCAGGGCCAGATGTTGCCCTCAGCACCTTGTAGTCTCGATAGAAGGTGCGGTAAAGCAAGTCAAGGTTGTCTGGTTCATCGTCAACAACCAAAATTTTAGGCTTACTGTTTAATTGGGATTTCATGCACCGCTTTCCTGCTGTAACGGCAGTCGGATAAAGGATAATCTGATCAGGTAAGAATTTTGCTGAGTCAGTTGATAACAAAGCATTGTAACCAATATAGCTATGTGGCTACATAAATGCTGAGTATGGAACTATTCACAGTAATTAACTTCAATGGCTTGTCAGGATTGCCATTGGCGTTAGGGCAGTGCAGTTAGTCTCATTATCAGTGATCGTGTTATGGATTTGATACTGACTGTTCAAATATTGCCTCACCTCCAGTAATAAACACCAGGATACTATGAGCAGCAATCAGCCTAGTTAAAAACTATATGAAGCTACTTGTTAAGTTTTCCCGTTGTTGCATTCGCACTAACAGTTTGAAGTAAATTTGATCAAGAAAACGATGATCACCCTGGGATTGGGGACTGGGGCTTGAGAAAGGCAGCCAAGGTGGTTAAAGCAAGCGTCCACCGTCCACTGATAAATTTTGCTCCCCTCTCCCTAGTTTCATGTTTCCTGGTATACGCAATTCATTACGGGTACTTAGTTATGCTGATCTTAGCAACCATATTAATTTGCTAGGCTACTATATTCTTACTTGTTCTAGGATATTTGAGAAGATTTTCGTTGACATACATCAATACTAAACAACACCTAACTAGCCTTGAAATACTGGTTTTCTGACCCATTCCACCAAAAACAAGTCACAGCAGCATCTGCTGCACCAAGTGGCCATCACTTCCAAATTCGCCCTGCTACATCTGGTGATTTGAGGGGTGTTGCCCAAATTATTGCCGAAAGTTTTCATTCTCAAAACGGTTTTTGGGGATGGAGTTTCCCGCTACTACGCTTGGGTATTTATGAAGACTTGAAACATCGTCTATCATCTTCATCACCTCATCATATTTGTTTAGTGGCGGTAAACACTGATGCTAACTCCACACATCAATTAGTCGGTACTGTGGAAATGGGTGTGCGTTTCAGTGATCCTTGGACACAGGTGGGAAGAAGTTTCCTTTATTTATCCAACTTAGCAGTTCACCCAGAATACCGCAGGCATGGTGTGGCATCACAATTACTTGTTAGCTGTGAACAGGTTTCACGGGAATGGGGATTTGATCGTCTATATCTCCATGTTTTAGAACATAATTATCAGGCGCGCCAGCTTTATTTCAAACTGGGATATCAAGTACACACCGTAGAACCGAACTTGAATATATTCTTTTTGAGGCAATCACGGCAGCTTTTATTGCATAAACATCTCAACCTAGATGCCATTATCTAAATATTCTTTTTTGGGGGATAAATCGCTAACTAGCAATTACTCTATTTTTGGAGGAATGAATCGTTATTTTGTTTAAATTCAGCATCTATATCAACTAAAAAATCAGAATTTTTTGACTTATAAAAGCATATACCTACGTTTTATATCAGAAATATTGATGGCTATACCTTAAAGTTTTGGTCAAAATATATGGGGCTATAACCGTTATCGACTATATTGTAGATGTCTAGGATTTGAATGCTTGCTGGCCGGATGAAATGCTTACTTACACTACTATTTTTGAGATTGTTTAAGCGTATTGATTCCTAATTAAACTTGATCTAGAATTTTTATAAAATTATTTTGACTGAACTTTAAGAAATATTTATATAAAAAAATATTTTGGTTTTACCATATTATGTTAGATAGATTGAATTTAAAATCCGAGTCTTAAATATTGTCCAATAGAAAATTTCAACTATAATTGTCGCCTCAGTAAAATCACTATGAAATTCAATTAATTTCCTCATACAAACTTATTAATCAAGATATTGATCTTCATAGAAACTTTAAAGGTTTTGGCAATTAATCGGCAGACAAATTTAGTTAAATCACATAGAATGTGATTACTTAATGGCAGTCTCATGTCTGTCATTTTTAATTTTAGTTAAAATTGACTAAACAATTCTGTTTACTAAAGAAAGAGCAAAAACCAGGTGGAGATTTCATCAAGTGTGTCCATCCTGGATTCCCAAACTTACACTACTCAAAACTTTTAGCAAACATGGATAGCGAAAAAACCCGCCGCTATCAAGTTACTATGGTATCAACTTACTACCCTGACACAAGTTGCCTTGACAAGGTTGTCATGACAAATGGATCTGAGCAAAGTTACAGTTCCGATGTCTTGGCATTTTTGCACAGTAGACAAGTTTTTATCGTCAATAGTCGTAAGCGCAACGGGTTAATTCTCTTTAAACGCTACCATGCTGAATTTGCTGGGCCAGGAGCGGCAGTTGGTGGGGATTATGATGCTGATTGCCAAATGGTTATTCCCATAGGAAATCTGTCTTTACTGACACCAGAATCTTATGAAGAGCGACAAAAAGCTTATTTGATTAGACGACAATGGATTAGGTTGATCAAACAAATCACAGAAAATCCCAGTCCTCAGCAGCGAGTGCAAAAAATTCTGGATCAGTTTGAACAATATTTTCCCCAGGAAATGGTTACTAATTTACCGGATGTTGCTTTTGCTTTATTGGTGGGAGTGTTACCTCAAACAGTGGGATTAGTTCGCCGTTGGGGGGGTAGGGGGTAGGGGGCTTAATTAATTCAAAATTCAAAATTCAAAATTAGGGGGCAGGAGGAGACAAGGGAGACAAGAGAGACACGGGAGACAGGGGAGACAAGGGAGATAAGGGAGACAAGGGAGACACGGGAGACACGGGAGATAAGGGAGACAAGGGAGACAGGGGAGACACGGGGGCAGGGGTGAAGAATTAATGACTATGGACTATTGATTAAGGCGGCTTGGATTCTGTTGAGGGTGCGTCGGTTCTCTTCGGGTGTACCGATAGTAATTCTTAGTCCGCCGCTAATTTCACGGATAAGAGTGCCTTGATTTTTGAGTTGTTGATGAAGATTTTTTAAAGTGGTATTTTCTGGGTGATCATTTTTTGGTTGAAGACGCAGGAAAATAAAGTTAGCGGCACTTTCTGTAATTTGTATTGCTGGGTTTTGAGATAAAGCTGTAATTAGTTTGGTACGTTCATCAAGAGTTTGGGGAATTGATTGGAGTAAGATTTGACGATTTTCTAAAGCCATGAGGGCGGCAGCAATGGAAAAACTAGGTAGATTGTAAGGTAAGCGGACTTTTTCTAGGATAGCGATCGCTTCTGGATGAGCTATACAATAACCAACACGCATAGCTGCTAAACGGAAGGCTTTAGAAAAGGTGCGTAAAATTATCCAGTTAGGATGCTGTGCTAATTCACTTACCAAAGTTGTTTGGCTAAATTCAAAATAAGCTTCATCAATTACCACCAAAATTTCCTCACTCAAACTTCTTAACCAAGTTAATTCATCAGACGTTAAAGGATTAGCTGTAGGGGAATTGGGATGAACTACAAACACAACTCGAATGGGGGGATTTTGAGTTTGTGCGATCGCAGATTGAGCGGCTGTTAAATCAATTTCAAAGTTGGTGGGATTTCGGGAAACTGCCACAACAGGAATACCCAAAGTTTTAGCCAAAATCCCGTACATAGAAAAGGTAGGATGAGCCACCAAAACTGCACCTGCACCTTGTAGACAGGTAGCAATTAATAAAGAACGGATGAGTTCATCTGAACCATTACCGACAGAGATATTGTCAGCAGTGAATACTGATGTGGAAATACCCGCCGATTCATTCACATATTCAGCGATCGCATTTTTAATGGCTTCATGTCCACCATCAGGATAACGATTGGTTTCGATCATCTCTTGATAAATCCCAGCCAGCTTTTGTTTTAACTCAGATGGCAAATCGTAAGGACTTTCATTTGTATCTAGACGATCTAACTGCGTAGGAACTGCTGCGGCTGTATCGCTGCTGGGGTGCGGTTTGTAAGCGGTAAATTGGGCTAAATCTGAACGAATAAAAGGAAGCATAGTTTTATTTATTGGGCATGGGATAAGAGGAATTGGGGCAGGGTGCAAGGGGGAGTAGTTTTCCGTTGTGTTCACTATCCTTTAAGTAGAACCACTTGAAACAAACAAACTATGTAAAGTAATGTAATGTAAAAAAGTTGTATTTAGTTCGTAGTAAGGACTTTAGTCCTCTCATAAGAACTAAAGTCCTTACTACAAACCTTTAATTATTTACACCGTTCTAGCTTGAAAAAGGGGTGTAGGGGTGTAAGGGTATAGGGGTGTAAGGGAAAGACTTTTTCATGTGTTCTGGTGTATGTAGTTCATGACGGCTACTTAGTCTGTAGATAACTGACAGAATTTTTTAATTGCTTGCCAAATTTCTTCTTTAACATTACCAAGGGCGTGATCGCTGTTTAGTTCTACTAATTCTACCCAAGGACGGGATCTAATAAAATTGCGGCTGGCAGTAATGGGAATGACTTCATCTTGTTTGCCATGCAAAATCAATGTGGGAACAGGGCGTTGTAATTGGGTGAGGGAATACTGAGTAGCATCTATGACAAAATTGTAATTTAAAGGCAGCGATCGCTCCTCCCCGTAGTGGTAAACCATTAGGTATTGTTCTTGTTGCCAACGCTGTATTGCTTCCTCCCCTAATTTGGGCAGCCAATGGGATAAGAACTCAAAAGCAGGAGCTAGTAATATTAAGCGTTCTACTTGTAAATATTGTTGTGCTATGTGGGCAGCAGTTAAACCCCCTAAACTAGAACCAATCAAGGTTATAGGTATGGAGTCAGCCGTAAATTCTGCTACCACTTGTTGAATTTGACGTGAGATGGTTAATTGAGAGAAATCATTAGCATTCAAATCGGGAATTTGTAGAGGGATCTGAATTTTAGCAAAGCGATCGCTAATATCTTGCGCTTTGGTAGATTGAGGACTAGAAGCAAAACCATGTAAGTAGATGTACTGATGAAGCATTGGGAAAGCAGGCTGATGATCCTCCTGCGTTCAAGGATAACTATCAATCTACAACCTTTGAGATAGATTTCTCTGTCTTTGATGACTTTTGTGCAGATGTCAGCAGAACTAAAATAAAATTTGCTGGCTGGGGTTGAGAACTCACTTTGGGCGCGTCAAGTCGTAGAATTACATGGTGCGAGTTTTAAATCAATTTACTAATACAGAAAGATAAGCCCATGAGTGATGAAGATGATCAACCTTTACCCACGCACCAGCAATCCCCCTTGCTCGTAGGAAAAAAGGTTTTGGTAGTAGATGATGAGCCAGACATCAGAGATTTAATCACTTTTATTCTAGAAGACTATGGGGTTGAAGTTATTGCAGCAACATCAGCACCAGAGGCATTAGATATACTGTCTGACTCCTTGCCAGATATTTTAATTAGTGATATAGGAATGCCAGAGATAGATGGTTATATGTTGATGCGTCAAGTGAGAGAGCAACCACCACAACAAGGGGGAAATATTCCGGCGATCGCACTTACGGCTTATGCTGGGGAAATCAATCAACAGCAAGCAATGGCGGCTGGGTTTCAACTACACATACCCAAACCAGTAGATCCAGATGCCTTAATTGTAGCGATCGCTAGTTTGATTTAATTGGGGATGGTGGCAAGCGTATTCTCTTTGTGCTGCTTGCCAACACCCTAGATTAAATGAGTAATGAGTAATGAGTAATGAGTAATAAGTAATGAGTAATGAGTAATGAGTAATAAGTAATGAGTAAATACCCATGACTTATTATTTCTTACTTAAAGAACGCTAACAATAACTTTATTACTCATCGCTTTTGTTGGCGGAAAATTATAACTATCACACCAATTACAGAAGCGATCGCTAGTAACATGACTGGGTTAAAGGCAATGTTAAAACCTACCTCTTGAGTGTTTTGCCAATTTAATAGCCAGATATCACTATTACCTAACCTAAATGAAGGTACTTGCAAAATAGTAAGGAAAGGTAACAGTATTAATATAATTGCTATTGATAGAAAGAACACTGATAGAGTAATTTGCAACCATTGCAAAAAAATGGTTGTCAGATTAGAATTTTTACCTGTCATTGGGAAGGTTTAGAGAGACGACATCAATTACTAAAAATGCGAAATGTGAAAATTCAAAATTTTCTGTTGCAATGGTCGTAGGAATATCATATCTATATTTAAAACTGAAAATATACCAACAAAACAACTATCTAATGGATTATTTCTTATATAATGCGCTGTTTACCACCGTTGGCGATGCTCCGCACACCTTTGGCGATCGCATTTTTGTTGACTGGGTGTGAATCTATTGAAAAAAATTTACCACCGTTACCGACATTACCTATTGCCAACCAATCGCCACAACCGTTACTTTCGCCTGAGTCTGAGACAACTTCCCAAATGGAAGCACAAATTCGCCGAGGGATTAACCAAGTTCGAGAAAAAAATGGGCTTCAGCCACTCAAAGATAATCAAAAGTTAGCGCAAGTCGCCCGCAAATATAGCCGTCAGATGGCTGAACAAAATTTCTTTAGCCATACTGGTGCTGACGGTAGCACACCACAAGAAAGAGTTCTCAGGGATGGGATTCTGTATTCAGCAGTCGGTGAGAACTTATTCACTAGCCAGAATGTACCTCGGCCAGTACCAGCAGCTATTGAAGGTTGGATGAAAAGCCCAGGACACCGAGAAAATATTTTGCGTCCAGTATTTACGGAAACAGGTGTAGGAGTTTGGCGCGAAGGTAATACTTACTACGTTACTCAGTTATTCTTGCGCCCCTTTCCGTAAAAATGCCAGTAAAGTTTTTATGTTTCATGGTGATAGATGCGATCGCATATTGCCCAGATATCTCCAAGCTAAAATCAAAACAAACTAGAAACTATCTTGTTATGGTAGCAATCTCCTAACAACCGCAAAAAATGACTGTCAATGATGGCGCAGATTTTGCTGTCGGGGCTGAAACTCACACTCAAGACTGTACCCTGATGCCCTTTCAATTCAAAATTCAAAATTAAAGACAGCCCCCACAAGCGAAAGCCAGTCTCCTGGCGGGGTTTCCCGACTTGAGAGAACTGGCGTTGGGGTTTCTACCTACCTTGTGAGATGAAATACACTTCATGCCCCCTAATCTCTACTCCGTGTGCAGCTAGGCATTTCTTCCAACCTTCACGCGTACCAATTTCGGTTTTTTGCTGGAGTAATCCTAGTTCCTGTTCTTGTTGGGTGAGTTTGGCAAATTGTTCATACAGAGGATAACTAGATGTGACAAAGGTTTCCTTGCGATGCAGTACAGGGGGATTGGCTCTGTTGCTGTAATCGCGGTGAGTGATATACAAAGTTTTTAAGTCAATTGTGATACTAGCTGTTAAGCCTGGATGGGGGTCTGTGTCGAAGTCTGGGTAAAACAGATAGGATATTTGCGGTTTGTCGATGTGATATTTGATCAAGGTAGCCCCATCGACACGTCCAATGGTGCGACTGGCGCAACCTTCATAAATGCGTAGTAGGGGGTCTAGGGCTGCTAAAGCGGAAACATGGACGTAAAGCGCACCCCGTGTATGTTTGCCAATTTTGCTTTTATCACACGCGGTTTTAATGATTTCTGGTTTACCTAGACTAAATAATTTTTGATCAGCGACTGTACACGCTTCCTCATAGCTACCAAAGAAGGCTTTGATGTCGTGGCGCATGGCTGGGGCTAACTGGGAAAATCGGGGACGTTGATCAAAGTGGGTAAGGGCGAGGTAGACTTGAATATCTAAAGAACGACGGTAGGCGATCGCATCCCATTCGGCTTCATCGGTGGCTTGTAAAATGACATTAAAGGCGCGGCGAAAGTTACCAAATTCCGCTAGTAATTCCTGTGCTGTGTCTAGTTCCCCTTTGACTGGTAATCTACCGCGTTGGGTGAAAAATTCCATCAGGGGTTGGAGTTGTGTTTCATAGTCTTCAAACCGCTTGGTAGGAATACGGACGCGTGGTGTAGAGGTGCGGGAAAAGAAGCGAATAGCTTTGAAGCTTTCTTTTTCGGCTTCGTCTCGAAACACAAAGTAAACACCCAGTGCTACTGGCACAGCATCGACATTTAAGACTTCATCAATATATTTTTTCAGTTCTTCTTGTTCGTAATATTTCTGGAAAGTATTGCGCCTAGTTACAATGCCATCACTGTAAGCTAGTTGGGCTTTGCTGGGAGCATTAATTAATACTTGTGCGGCGACGATTAAAACTTTGTTGGTGAGTTCCCAGGCTTGGATGAGGCTTTGGCGGCGTTCCTCAATATCTTCTATGACGTTGAGGACATAACCTAAGTTCACCACATCAGCAGAGGTGATTGGTTCATTGGGATAATAGTAAGGATCCCAACCTAAACTGTTGTAGCCGAGGTTAGTTAGACGTTGCACATCCCCACCATAGCCACAACCGTAATCAAAAAAATTGGTGTCTTGGTTGAGGATTGCCCATTCTATAGCCAATCGTACAGGACGAGAGATTTCCGTGCGAGCGATCGCGGCTCTATGACGCTCGATTTCTACCGTTTCAGGCATAAGAATAATTCGTAATTCGTAATTCGTAATGGACTTCGTCCCGCTTCGCTAACGTAATTCGTAATTATTGGATACAATTCCCTGGGTAAAAGTGTTTAGTAATATCTTTTCAATCTTTAGTCACTAAGGCAATTAAATCTTCAATTTTCTTGATATTTTGATCGCCGGCTAAGTAACCAATACCCCGATGTAAATGTAGACGGAATTGGGTAGTTAGGGTTTCTTTGTCGGTGGGATAGCCATCATTATGACAGCGTTGTTTAAGGGCGAGGAGCAGAATATCTGACATTTCACCACCAAAGACACGCCAAGTCATTTCCACATTACTATCTTGGGGGATGGGAATGGGGGACGGTGGTGTAGATTCTGCAAGGGAACGACAAAAAGCCCAACGACACAGAATATTCCATTGCTCGATTTTAGTGTTGCGTTTGAGTTTTAGTAATTGCTCTTTTGCAGTTTGAGAGAGTTTAATTCTTTCTATTGGAGATTCCATAATATTAAGTAAATATCGAATTTATTTGATCACAAACCCAAACAATAGCGAACCGCAGCTTCAACTTCCAGCATCTTAGATTCCGAAATCTTGCCAGTTGGTTCAGCAGGAAAGCGATTTGGATCTAAAGAACGAATTTGAAAACATAAAAATACTGTTTCTATTAATAATCCAATGTCATGAGGAGAAACTCTGATATTAGTTGGATAATCGCGGTTAATATTTGTTCCTTTTGTACCTACAACTACAGTCACAACTAAAGGTAATTGGTTGATAGGATTTATAGATAATACCAAAACTGGTCGTGTTCCCGCTTGTTCTCGCCCTAAGACTGGATTCAGGTTAACAAAATAAATTTCTCCTCTCTCGATGCTCACTGCTTTTCTAAACCATCCATTTCGGTAAAAGTAAACTCTTGATTAATAGCATTAATTTCTGTTTGGATATCTACATCAATAGCCATTGCAGTTAATTGTGCATTCATGTATTCTTTGTTAGTTAAATTATATGATTTTTGCTGTTTTTGCTGCACTTGTTTTTGAATACGCTCTAAGAGCCATTCTAGTTCTTCTAATGATAAATTACCTAAGTCACGCTCTATTTCTAATAAATGTGGTGATACCATAATTATTGTTTTTTCCAAGCTACTTAAATATATTGTAACTATCTAGCTTGAAATAAATTGCTAGACTCAATTTTTGAGACAATATCTACTCCCAAAAGTATTTATTTTCTATGACTGTCGTTTCGCGGTTGGAGGAATCATATTTGAGGAGGTATTCACGGGCGATCGCTTCATTGTTTCGCAGTGCTTGGACTTCTTTTTTACCGATTTCCGTATCAGTGGAAAGCAATATTACTTGATGACTAGCGGCAGGAAAGTATTTTTCTACTAAATTGTGGCGGTGGGAGGAATCGAGTCTACCAAGGGGTGTGTCAATGGCTACTGGTAAGCGTAAGCCGGAAACTTTGGCTAGTCCCCACAAAAATGCGATCGCTAGTAGTTGTTTTTCCCCTGCTGACAGGCGATGTTTAGGAACTGGTTTACCATTAAAATCATAAATGGACAGACTGAAAGTTTTAGTATCAATGGTAATGGTACGTACTAAATCAGATTTGTGCAGCAAATAAAGGAAACAATTTTTGACTTCTTCTTCTAATTTATTCAATTTTTTTAAAGTTAATTTTTCTCGAAACAGTTTCAAGGTTTCTTGCACTTTTGCCACTGAATCAATAATATGTTCTCTATTTTTACGGTCAATATTTTTATCGGTATATTCTTTCAACTCTTTCTTTGTCTGTTCAATTATCTCAGCTAATTCGGCTAAATTCTGGCGTGTGGTTTCATATTTAGCCTTGGATTGAGCAAGTTGATTTTGGGCATCTTCTACCGCCTCCCTTAGCTGTTTATATGCTTCCGGTTCGGCGGCTGTCTGTACTTGTCTTTCTAAATTAATGATTTCTTCTTCAATATCTTTTAATTTGGCTAAATGTTGTTGAGCAGATTTTTGAGCATTGGGTAAATGATACTGCACATTATCTAATTGACTCAAACTTTCTTCATCTGCTAATAACCAAGGTGCTTCTGATGAGTTAAATGTATATAAATTCTCAGCATCTTGCTTGAGGAATGATTCAATTTTATCAATCTGCTCTAGATTAATCTTTAACTGATTGAGCCAATTTAATAAACGTTGATCTCGCTCAATTAAGACATCCTTAGCTAATTGGATTTGTTGATAACGAAATTCTTTTGTTCCCTGGGCTTGCACTTGATTCAGTAATTTGGGGATGAATGCTAATGGTAAAACATCAGCAGCTAATGTACACATTGACTCTCTGATTTCTTCTGCCCTAGATACTTTATCTTTTTGCTGTTGTTCTAGCTGATTGCGTTGTCCGGCAATTTTACCACCTTCAGAAATGAATTTATCTAAGGTTTCTCGCTGTTTAGTTTCTAATTCTTCAGTGAGATACTTCAATTTTTCTAATTCATTTTCTATGAGTTGATAATCTTCCTGATATTGTTTTAATCTGTTTTCTATTTCTTGTAAATTAGCTAAATCTTTAGTGTCGGCGATTTCTTTACGTTTGCGATTAACTAAAATTTCCAAATCAACAGCTAATTTATCAGCCAACTCTAAACCTAAAAGTCCCCGAATAGCCTCAACTACTATTGGCGGTGGTGTTTCCTGTTCTGCGAGTTCTTTAACTTGTTCACCATCAAATAAAAATAAATTAGAAATACCTAATGGCAGCAGATTTTCTATATAATCATCCCAAATATTTACTAGAGAATCCACAGGCCAGGTATCATCATCACCTAAAATTCCCAGTGTATCCTTACCATCTTTGGGGTTTTTCTCCCAAGTTCTCACAATCCGATATTTGACTGGTTTATCGTCTTCAACGTGTTCAAATAATAATTCAATTCGGGTTTTATCAGTCGGGTTGGCTTTATTATTAACACATTGAGTCAAGAAATCACTATAATTTAAGTTACCACGAGTAGAACATTGAGCGCGTTGACCATACAGAGCTAGCCGTATAGCATCCATGAGAGTGGTTTTGCCGCCGCCATTCATGCCACCTAATAAAATAATTGGATGGTAAGTTTCTGGACTTCTTGTATCAAGGTTTATAACTTGTCTGCCAGCGTAAGGTCCAAAGTTTTGTAATACGAGTTCTAGGAATATCATTATTTATAATTTAACCCAGAAAAGAGGGTTTTACTTATTTACTTGCTAGGGATTTGTGATGATGTTTGTAGGGTGAGCAATGTACACACTACCATATTTTTTGTAATATAAATTATGTTTAAATTATTAAATCTCTAGTGAAAATAGTCATAACTCACCTAGGGTGACAGCTAAGTAATAGAAGTAATATTAGCAGGTAGTAAAATACAAGTTGCAGAAGTAGCGAGTGGTGTCGGCTATCCACAGTTGGGTTATTTTGCCAAGGCTTTTAAACAGAAATTTGGAGTTTCACCGCAAGAGTTTCAATTTGATCACAAGCCGGTGAGAGTTATAACCAGAACTATCATCTATTATCTATGCTTTTGACCAATCTTCTATTTGTAGCTCTAAAATTTGTCTAAAATCGGACTCATTACGAGTAAGCAAAATTGCTTTGTTAGTTAGAGCGATCGCAGCAATTTTCAGATCCATATTTCCCAAACGAGGATAAGCTTTTCGTCACCGTTGATGTTCTGTGGCAGATGTACGATCAAAAGGGATGATGGCGATAGAGGAGTAATCCGTTGCAAGTTGTTGCAACCATTGATAAGCGGAAACTTGTTCGTCTAGAGTTTTTGCTTTTGATAAAACAGCAAGCCTTCCTTTGAGTTGCTCTTCGTAGGTGATCACAGTTACTGCGACTTCAATTTCTTCAATGTTTGCTAGCCTTGTGATAATTCGCTTTCCTTCAATACCGTTACGCTGAATTAGGCTAAGGTGGTCAGTATCAAAAATATACATTTATGAAATATTCGCAACCTTACTTAGCTAGTTTGCGCCATTCTTGTCCAAGACGGATAGCTTCATCAAAAGTAGGATCATTTTCAAAGCTACCCGCAACTTTTAACCACCAGGGTTCTTTACTGTTAAGGGATTTAGCTAATGTCTGTTTAACTTTTGCGAGTTCTTTCTCCAAAGTTTCAACTCGTGCTTCTAGTTTTTGAGACTCTTCTTCAAGCTGATGATTAATCATTGGTGGCTAATAGTAAATTTTAATATTATTGTAATGCTTTTCAAGAAAAGGAGATACGTAGCTGCTTCAGTGTTAACTACAGATCCCAATACAAGAAAGATAAGGGATTGCTCATATTTTCAGCAAAACCTAGAATAGCGCGATCGCAATGTTGATAAATTAATTTTCCTTGTGCATCAAATAGAAAAGTTGCGCCCCGTTGTGTTAAGTAAGATGAATCTGGTACATAAGTCTTCCAGTTGCTTAACACTTCAGTCATATTGCGTAAACGCAAGGTTGCTAGTTCAAAAGGACGCTGACAGCCTTTTTTGCCAACGGCTTGAAAAAATGAACCTTTGATTGCTGGTAAAGGTATATCTTTAACAACTTCCTCATCAGCAATTAATTGCGGAGCTTTCTTATCACCTCGATAACCCCGCAAAACTTCCTTCAAAGTTCCAGGGCTACCAATTCCGGCGCACATCAGCATTAAATTCAGCCAAGCTGTTTGGGAAGTTGATAACAAAGGTAATTGGATATTTAAACCTGGATAAAGATTTAAAAGCTTGTGAATTTCAGCTTTCGCATCCACAAACAGCCATTCTTGAGGAAATCCCGTATATTCACAAAACTTGATTCCTGAATTGCGGTTTCCAATGGCAATAGCACGAATTGTAATTCCCCTAGCTGCAATCTCTGCTTTTTCTCTTTGTAGCCACCAAGCGTATTCTAAAGTATCAAAATCTCCTAATTGTGACCATATTAGTACAAGCAACTTGGAAGTATGAGTGCAATCATCTAAAACGAGTTTAATTTCCCCATCGCTAACTCGTAAGCGTTGAGTTTGACTTAAAATCGAGTAAATATCTGGTGAAATAGAGTGTGTTTGGCTATTCATTGGACAAGCAAAAGATGTTGACTAATCTAAAGGGAATACTTATACATAAATTTTTCTGTAATATTGCGGAGATGGTCATTGAGATGAGATAAACTTTGTTGAGCGATCGCTTGTGGTACACCTCGATAATATGCTTGAGCAATACCGCCGGTAATACAGGCTATGGTGTCACTATCACCACCAATGGAGATGGCATTGCGAATAGCATCTTCAAAGTTGGTTGATTCTAAAAATGCAATTATGGCTTGGGGAACAGAACCCGGACAGGTGGCATCGTATTGGTATGTAGGTCGAATCTGCTCTAAAGTGGGTTCTAAGTCATAGCCGAAAGTTGTCTCAATGTACGATTTAATTGCCCCTTGATCATAACCTGTACGGGCAAGGAAAATGGCTGCGGCTGTGGCTTGTGCGCCTTTGATGCCTTCTGGGTGGTTATGGGTAACTTCTGCACTGCGTTTCGCTTCTCTGAGTACAGTCTCTAAGTCATCAAAAGCAAAACCAATAGGACTAACTCGCATAGCTGCACCGTTACCAAAACTGTTGTACGGTTGACGAGTGTTAGATTTAGCCCAGTTACTAAAGTTACGACCATAGCCAGCATACTTGTAATAACTGTAGTACCACTTAAAGTGATCGATGTATTTACTACTGGGGGGGAATTGGTCGGTGTGGAGAATAATATCTGCTACTGCTACTGTTAACACCGTATCATCAGTAAAGCGGCATTGCCTGTCAAATAAAGGAAAATATTTAGTTTTGAGGCTTTTGCCTTCATAAACTGAACCAATAATGTCACCTGCGATCGCACCCAACATATTTATATTTGATGTGGTAATATCAGCCTGGTTTACCAGGCAACTACGGTATTTGAGTTTGGTACACCTGCGAGCGATCGCCTAGCCTTGTGTAGAATTACATTACCTTCTCTTTGATATAGTTGCAAGTAATTTCTTTGGGATGCGCCATCCTAAAAAACCGGGTTTCTGAACGAAAGATAAGGTTTTAAGTTGAGGGATTTGCAAGAAACCCTGTTTTTAACGGGTTTCTGAACGAAAGATTAAGGTTTTAAGCTGAGGGATTTGCAAGAAACCCGATTTTTAACCGAGGTGAAATCAAATATCATTCAATCCTATATTATCTTCTTTTTCTAGTGTGATTACTGTTACTTCTGGTGGGCAAAATACGCGTCCTGGGAAATAAGTTCCTAAACCACGATTAACATATAGTTGATTGTTTCCTATGCGATGTAAGCCTTGTGACCATTCCCAATGATGGATGATAAAAAACTCTTTGAATAGACAGGGTAACAGCCGCCGCACTCTGATAGGAATTTTACGGATGATTTTTTTATGATAGGGTAAGACTGCCCCAATTCCAGGAATAACAATTTGTCCTCCATGAGTATGACCAGATAATTGCAAATCTACTCGCCAGGGTTGTAAATATTCGGCAGTGTCTGGATTATGAGCTAAAACTAGGCGTGGTGTAGAGGGATTTAATTGGTTAAAAACCTGGGCTGGATTAAATTCACGGGAGAGATAATCTACTATTCCTACTATTGGTAATTCTGCTCCCAAAGGATAGGCAATTTCATTCCACAGGACATGAATACCAATATTCGTCATTGCCTGAGTAATTTCTGCTTTGGAGTGTTTGTAATATAAATCGTGATTACCAAGGATGGCGTAAATACCATACTTACTTTGCAGTTTAGTGAGTTGTAGAGCAAGTTCGTGAATTGGTTCAGGAGTAGTAGTCACATAATCACCAGTTAATAATACTAAATCTGGTTGTGCTTGGTTACTTAATGCGATCGCTTCTGCTAACATCGCATCCGACAGTCGTAAACCATCGTAGTGAAAATCTGATAGATGCACCAACTTCTTACCCTCTAAGGATGCAGATAAGCCTGCAATCTTCACCGTCAATTGCTCTACAGTCAACGGACTAGATAAAAAACAGTGCATAATTTACTAAATTGAGGATTGGGAAGACAAGGGAGACAAGGGAGACAAGGAAGACAAGGGAGACAAGGGAGACAAGGGAGAGAAGGAAGACAAGGGAGACAAGGGAGAAAAGGGAGACAAGAGAAGGGAGACACATTCCCAATCTTAATTACGAATTACGAATTACGAATTACGAATTACGAATTAATTCCAGGTGTTTTTCTAACCAATTTTCTAAATCAGTTAACACTTGTTGGTAATTGAGGTCGTCTTGTAATTCGTGATATGCTCCTGGGTATTCGATTCGCTGTTTATCTGGATAAGGAACAAGCTGGTAAAAAATCTCACTTCCTTCAGGTAAGGTAACTCGATCTGCTCCACCGTGGAGAATTAGTAATGGGATTTGCCAATCTGGAGCATGATCATAAATCCAGGCAACGGTGGCAAAATATTCTGTAGCTAGACGCGCACTGCCAAGGGTATGACGTAGGGTATCTTGGGCGTAGGCGGCGATAACTTTCTCATCTCTTGAACCGGCTGCTAAGTCAAGTCCTGTATTTAAGGTGAAAGTAGGCCAAATTCTTGAGAGTAATCTGCCTAATAGTAAGCGAAATTTGGACACGCCAACTTTACCGATCGCAGGTGCTAAAGTAATGACACCTTGTAATGTTAAGGCTGCTTGGGGATAGCGCAAAACATAATCTAAAACAATAACTGCACCCAGACTATGACCTAATAAAAATACTGGCAGTTGTGAGTGCTGACTAAAAATTAACTCAATAAAAGCCTGCAAATCTTCCCGGAACTCAGCCCAATTATTGATATGACCACGACGACCAGGCGATCGCCCATGACCCCGCAGGTCTAAACTATAGATAGCATAATGTTTGGGGACAAAATGCTCAACTATATGACTATATTTGTCACTGTGTCCTCCCAGTCCATGCACAATGACTAATATCCCTTTGACTTTGCCCTCTGGAAACCAACTTTGATAATAAAGTTTCAGACCCCCTACACCAGCAAAGACACTTTGATTATGATGAATCATCGGGTTCATGTATTCTAGTGTTGCCCACAACCTAGTATATTAACTATCTCTAATTCTTATAGCGTTTCCTACGCCACACTCTAACGCCCCTTCTCCCCTCTAAATCAATGTGAGTTCGACAAGTCTTTTCTGACCTCTCCCCCAACCCCTCTCCGACGCGGAGAGGGGAGTAAAGAGCTAAAATATAAACGAAAAATGGGGTTTTAAAGCCTATCTCCTTGCAGGGGAGAGGTACTCTAGCGAGAAGCCGCTCCGCGTCTTTGGAGAGGGGTTTTTTGATTCGTCGAACTCACCTTAAATCAAGAATTAAAAATTACGAATTACGAATTAATATGACCGAAAGTAGTACCCCATCAGAAACATCTTCCCCCGTCACGGCGGCAAGTATCAAGCGGGTGGAGGAAGGGGTGGCGGCTGCGAGCGATCGCATTATTCGCCAGATGATTGCTAATACTCTATCTGGGCTAGAATCTATTCAGGAAGAAAATTTACCACCGAGAATTAATGCTGGGATAAGGCGGTTTGTATTGCGATCGCTCATTCATTGTGTTTTTCGGGTGAAAGTGGAAAACCCCGAAAACATCCCAGACAAACCAGCTATCCTGGCAATTAATCATCTCCACCATATTGATCCTTTGTTACTTTTGGCAGAACTTCCTACCCAACCCTATTACTACATTCTGGGAGATGCCCGCACTTTATATAACAAATTCTGGAAACGTGGAATTTTGGGTATTGCAGGGGGTGTGATTCCTCTAGCGAGGATTTGGAAAGAAGAACTCGCAGTCATGGCAGCAGCGAAAGCCGGCAGAGAAGACCTAGTTAAATTAGCACAAGTTATTGAAGAAAATGTACCCACCGGGGGCGATATACAGACACTCCGCCAAATAGACCGGATTATTTTAGCAATTTTAGCTCACGGAGATAGCTTAATTCTCTTTCCTGAAGGCAGATTAGGAAACAGTGAAGGTCAGTTACATTTACCTTTGAAGCGAGGAACTGTAATTTATGCTTTACGTGCTGGTGTGCCGATAGTACCAATCGCTTTAATTGGTACGCAAGATTTGTATTGGGGAAAAGAATTAACAGTCCGTTTTGGTGAACCACTTAATTTTAAGCTAACAGCTAGACCAAAACGCCAAGAAGTAGAAACGGCTGTAGAAACTTTACAAAATAGTATGTTGTCTTTGTTACCTACTGATTATCAAGAGCCTGGTGGGTTAAAACTATTTCGTCATTTGCTCAATCATATGTTGTGGTGAAGAATGTTAGAGGTTTTTAGTCACTGAGTGCAAACCTCTATCATGGATAATCTAATGCACAATCTAAATACGTTTATGTAAATCCAAAAACTATTTCAACTTGTATTTTTAAGTATTTTCACTAATCAAAAATCAAGATTCGCAAGATAAAATCAGATGAATTATGATAAAAATTTTTACCTTTGTCTCAGTAAAAAATCAGGGTAAAAATCTTTTAATTCTATGTTGGGTGAGATGAGGCAAAAATTTTATCTTGTTGTAGGTGTAAGAAGTAATGAGATTTACTGATAAAACAGATAGTTTTGCCCCCAATTTAGAGCCAGAAAATTTATTACACCAAATTACCAACCGCATCAGGCGATCGCTAGAACTGCAAGAAATCTTAACCGCTACAGTTGTAGAGATGCGGGATTTTTTAGGTACAGATCGAGTCATGGTGTATCGTTTTGATTCTGATGGTAGCGGCGAAGTTATTGCTGAATCTCGTGATGAGCAGAATTTACCATCTCTATTGGGTTTACATTTTCCCGCAGGTGATATTCCCGAAGAAGCCAGAAAGATGTTTGTCTTGGCAAAACAACGCACAATTGTAGATGTCATAAATAACAAAATTGGGGTATCGCCATTACAATTACCACACCAAACACAAACTCTGTTAAAGCAAAATATCTATTATCGCCAAGTAGATCCATGTCATTTAGAATACTTACAGGCGATGGGTGTGCAGTCTTCCTTAATTGTGCCAATTTTATTATCAGACTTACAACAACCATCCACACAGCCTAAACTATGGGGATTGTTAGTATCACACCACAGTCAAGCCCGTAGTATTTTAGTAGAAGAACTGAAATTAGTTCAGCAAATTAGTGATCAAGTAGGGATTGCGATCGCTCAAAGTAACCTCTTGGCTGAAACTCGCGCTCAACAACGACGAGAAGCCATGATTAATCATGTCAATACACTTTTACATCAGCAACCACATATAGAATTACAGATAGCTCTAGAAGCCACTATTAATATTTTAGGTGGCATCGGTGGCAGACTTTATCTGAGTAAAACCCAGCAGTTATATAGCTGTGGTGAACAACCCCATTTTAAGTGTGAGTCAGGAATCAGTTTAATTGAACAGCATCCCCTTTGGCAATGTTGGCTGAATGAATCCAAACCGGGTGATATTTGGGCTATTTGTGACCTTTATCAAGAAACACATTTAAAAGTTGTAGCATTTGCATTTGAGTCTACTAATATTCGGGGAATGTTGGTTATACCTCTGCATTATCGCCAACGTTTAATCGGAGTCATGACGATTTTTCGCCCGGAATGGGAGACAAAAATTTTATGGGCTGGACGGTGTGAGAATAATCAACGCCAACGACTACCAAAACTTTCCTTTGAGGCGTGGTGTGAAGAAAGAAAAGGACAAGCACCAGAATGGAGCGGAGCAGACATTTCTCTAGCGCAAAGATTTGCCGTTGATTTTGCTCTTGCTATTCAACAGCAACACACCAATCAACAGCTACAAACCCTGAATATTGATTTAGAATGTCGGGTAAAAGAGCAAACTGCTGAACTAGAGAAATCATTTTTAATTACTCAGGTAATCAAACAAGTTACCGAGCAAATTCGCAGTACATTAGATTTACAAACTACCCTCCAAACTATTGTAGAACAAGTCCGTTCTCTACTCGATTCTGACCGATTATTAATTTATCAAATTTTAAGTGAATCTAATGGTGAGGTACTTGTTGAAGAAGTCAATGGTAATTGGGATTCAGTTTTAGGTTTAAAAATGCCATTGGGTTGTTTACCCAATGAATATAACGATCTGTATTTTCGGGGTAGGGTCAGAGCAATTAATAATATTGCTACAGCTTGTTTGAGTGATTGTCATCAACAATTCTTGGAAAGTTTGCAAGTAAAAGCTAACTTAATTGTTCCCATTAATATGGGTGATCAACTATGGGGATTATTGATTGCTCATCAATGTGACGCGCCGAGAGAGTGGCAAGAAGTAGAAATAGATTTATTACAACAGTTAGCAGATCAGGCCGCGATCGCTATTTATCAAGCAGAACTATATCAACAGAGTTGTCAAGCTGAAAATGCCGCTAAAGCTCAAGCGACACAGTTAGAAAAAACTTTAATGCAACTGCAAGAAACTCAGGCAAAATTAATTCAAAATGAAAAAATGTCGAGTTTGGGACAATTAGTAGCAGGCATAGCCCACGAAATTAATAATCCTGTTAACTTTATTCATGGTAATCTCTCCCATGCTCACGAATATACTCAACAATTATTAAACCTTTTAGCACTTTATCAAAACTACTATCCTCAGCCCCATAGCGAAATTTCTGAGGTTATAGAAGACATAGATTTAGATTTCGTTATACAAGATTTGCCTAAAATTATTTCTTCTATGCAGTTAGGTGCAGATCGTATCCGGTCTATAGTTTTGTCATTACGCAATTTTTCCCGTTTAGATGAATCGGAAAATAAATTAGTTAATATTCACGAAGGTATCAATAATACTTTATTAATTCTGCAACATCGCGTTAAACCCAACCCTAATTTCTGTGGGGTAGAAATTGTCAAAGATTATGGCAATTTACCATTAATAGAATGCTATGCCGGACAGATGAATCAAGTCTTTATGAATGTTATTTCTAACGCTATTGATGCTCTAGAAGATCAATACTCAAATAACAATTCTATTAAACCAAGAATTTGTATTTCTACTCAAATATCTCCAGAGCAATCCCGTCTTTTAATTCGCATTGCAGATAATGGCCCTGGTATGACGGAGGAAGTTAAAAGGCGAATTTTTGATCCGTTTTTTACAACTAAATCAGTAGGTAAGGGTACAGGATTAGGACTAGCTATCAGCTACCAAATTATTGTGGAAAAACATAATGGAGTTATGGATTGCGTCTCGGAATTAGGCAAGGGTACAGAATTTTGGATTGAAATTCCTATTAAACTTACAGCACTTTTGAAGTAAGTGAGGTAATGAGTAATAAGTAATGAGTAATGAGTAATAAGTAATGAGTAATGAGTAATAAGTCAATTTCTTATTCATTACTTGTTTTAATCAGTTTCCATTGAGTGCTAAATGCTATCAACCCCAAGCCTAATAATAACGGTGTCAACCAATCACCCCAACGCACATATAAAGTTTTTGTTTGTCGGCGGTAGATAGTTGCTGCGTGGGTTTCGTAGGTATTATATCCAGAAATCCAGAGAGTGTGACCGTGGGGATCGACAAAGGCAGAGTATCCGGTGTTGGTGGCTCTTGCTGACCATCTATCAATCTCAATTGCCCGCATGATATCCTGGGCGTGGTGTTGAAATGGCATGGCAGCACTGTAATGGGCATCGTTGGAAGAACTGAGGATAAATTCTCCACCTGCGGCTGCTTGACGGCGAAATACTTCAGGAAATGCTGATTCGTAACAAATTCCGACGATTGCCCGCCCCAAGGGAGTATCAAAAATTTGATTGGGTGAACCATGTACTTGATGTTCATCTAGTGGTGATAAACGCTGAATAATTGCCCCTAAAATTTCTTCAAAGGGGATATATTCACCCAGGGGTACTAATTTCGATTTGTCATAACGACTGCTAAGTTGACCTTGACTGTTGACGGTAAATAAACTATTGGTGTAGCTGCGTCCTTTTCTGCCAAACGCTCCCACCCAAGCAATAACACCTTTGTCTTCTATGGCGGCAACTAGGGGAGTGGTGGGTAAATCTTTGTCAAAAAAAGGCATTGCCCCTTCTGGAGTCAAAACAGCATCAACGCCTTGATTAACTAAGGTTAAATATCCTTGTGTATAACCTCTAAGGGCGCGTTGCACTCCTTCAGGGAGGAGTTTAATTTTATTGGGAATATTGCCTTGAATAATTCCCACCTTTAAGGCAGTGTTTGGTGGTTGGGCGATGGGGCGAGTGTATAAATACCAGCCTATCAGGTGGAGGGTGATGAGTAAAGTTGTGGCGATCGCTAAATATTTTAAGGGTGTAGGGGTGTAGGGGTGTAGGGGTTTGGGGGTGTGGTTTCTAGCTTGCTGGTATCTCAGCCAGGCTTCGGCAATTAAGCCATTGATAGCGACAATAGCAGCCGTAACTGTGTTTGGCCCTGATAGTTGTCCCAGGTGTAAAATTACGAGATTATGCGGGCTTTGGGTGTAAGCTAGAGAACTCCACCATAAGGGGCCAGCACTCCACAGGCTTTCTAAACCGCACCAAAGTGCTGTACCAACTAAAACACGTAGTAAAGATGATGGCAACTTGAGCCAGGAAAGCACACCCGCCCAAATAACGAGAAATACTCCCCCCCACAGGCTAATAAATGACCAACAAAAAATGGTGATAGCTAAACTCGGCCACCAAGGCACACCCAACCAATTCATTGGATGAATGCCGGTAATCCAGAATAAGGCAACACCATGATAACCAATACCCCAAAGTAAAGGCAAAACAAGGAAGGAGCGTAAAGGGAGAAAAACAACTTCCTGCCCCCTGCCCCCTGCCCCCTGCCCCCTGCCCCCTGCCCCCTGCCCCCTGCCTCCTACTCCCTGCCCCCTGCTTCCTACCATCACCCACAGGGGGGCGAGGGCTACCCAAGCCATAAACCATGCACCAACGGGGGCGACGGTTAAGCCCATGATTACCCCACTACCAAGGGCAAGTAAAAGGTAGAGGACAAAAGGGAAAATTGCTTTTGGCCTTTGACTTTTAACTTTTAACTTCATTCTGCCTCGTCTGTTTCGCCTGTTTCGGCTGTATCAGCTGTATCGGGAGGCACAATTGCTACTCCGGTAATTGCGTCATCTTCGTCAAGGCGTTGCACTCTTACTCCAGTTGCCGAACGGGATTGAATGGAAATTGCATTCACTGCTTGCCGAATAATAATGCCACGACTTGTCACCATCATGATTTCGTTGTCGTTGTTGACTATACCGAGGGTGGCTAACTGATCTTTGGTTTTGCGGTTTTTGAATTTAGTCGCCATCAAACCTTGCCCGGCACGATTTTGCAGGCGGAATTGGGCAACTGGTACGCGCTTTCCGTAACCTCCCATTGTGATGACTAATACCCAAGGGCCAACACTACCATTAGCTGCAACTTCTGTGGTTTCTTCGGTGGTTTCGAGTTCTTCGGTTTCGAGTTCTTCGGTTTCTACTTCCTCTGTGTTTAAAGTATCTAGAATGGCGGCTGGTAGAATATCCATCCCTACGAGTTCATCTCCTGCCTTGAGTTTCATGGCTTTTACACCACGGGTAGCCCTACCTAAAGGACGCAATTGTTCATGGTTACATCGAAAGTGAATAGCCATGCCATGACGAGAACCGACGATGACACTGTCTTCAACTCTGGCGCGACGTACCCAGCGCAGTTGATCACCTTCTTCTAAGGAAATGGCGATTAAACCATTGGCGCGGATGTTACTAAAGGCTGCTAGTTCTGTTTTCTTAATGTTGCCGCCTTTGGTGAGCATGACTAGATATTCTTCACTAGTGAACTCATCAACGGGGACAATGGAGGTGATTTTTTCTTCTCTGGGGATGGGTAGTAATTGGACAATGGGTGTACCGCGACTGGTGCGAGAACCCACGGGGATTTGATAGGCTTTGAGACAGTAGACGACACCGCGATCGCTAAAGAATAAAACGCTATCGTGATCACAGCAAGTTAAGAAATGCTCAATCGTATCGTCCTCTTTCACCTTTGCACCGGCTTTACCTCTGGTGGCACGGCTTTGGGCTTCAAAGGTATTGACCGGCATCCGTTTGATGTAGCCTTGTTCAGTGACTAAAATGAGGGCTTTTTCATTGGCGATTAAGTCCCGTTCATCAATTTCTCCTTCGGCGTGGGTGATGACGGTGCGTCGGGCTGTGGCAAAGCTGGTTTTAATTTGGGTAATTTCGGTTTCAATAATTTCTAGAATCCGTTCCCGCCGTGCCAAAATATCCTGCAAATCAGCGATTTGCGTTTGTAAATCTTCGTGTTCTTGACGAATTTTATCGGCTTCTAGGGCTGTTAATCGCCGTAGCTGCATTTGTAAAATCGCATCGGCTTGCACTTCCGATAGTCCATAGGTTGTGATTAACTCACCCTTGGCTGTGGGTGCATCGGGGGCATGACGAATTAAGCTAATAATGGCATCTAAATGAGATAGAGCAATTAACAACCCTTGTAAGATGTGGTCGCGTTCTTCCGCTTTTCGCAATTCGTAACGGGTGCGTCTGGTAATCGATTCGATGCGAAAATCCAGGAAGACGTTAAGGAACTGCTTGAGGGTGAGGATTTGGGGTTCACCATTGACTAATGCCAACATATTTGCCCCAAAGTTGGCTTGTAGTGGTGTTTGCTTGTAGAGGTTATTTAAAACGACGCGGGGATAAGCATCGCGCTTGAGTTCAATCACAATTCGCATCCCATCACGATCGCTTTCATCGCGGATGTCTGCAATCCCCTCAATCCGCTTGTCGTTCACCAATTCGGCAATTTTTTCAATTAACGCCGCTTTGTTGGTTTGATAGGGTAATTCGGTGATAATGATGGCTTCTCTGTCGGGACGGCCTCGGTGTTCGATGGTTTCAATGTTGGCGACACCCCGCATGGTAATTGAACCCCGGCCTGTGGTATAGGCTTCTTTAATTGCCGATGTTCCCAGAATTTGTCCGCCTGTGGGGAAGTCTGGCCCGGGAATATGTTGCATTAACTGCAAATCGGTGATTTCGGGGTTGTGAATCAACGCCACCAAGCCATCGATCAGTTCGCCTAGGTTGTGGGGGGGAATGTTCGTCGCCATCCCCACCGCAATCCCCGATGAACCATTCAGCAGTAGTTGGGGAATCCGCGAGGGTAAAACTGTGGGTTCTTGTTGTGAACCGTCGAAGTTATCAATAAAATCTACGGTTTCTGATTCGATGTCTTGCAGTAGTGCGGCACTAGTTAATGCTTGCAGACGGCACTCTGTGTAACGCATCGCCGCCGGTGGGTCATTGTCTACTGAACCAAAGTTACCATGTCCGTTAATTAATGGCGATCGCATGGAAAAATCCTGCGCCATCCGCACCAAAGCATCGTATACTGCCGTATCGCCGTGGGGGTGGTATTTACCCAACACTTCCCCAACTACACGGGCGCATTTCCGAAAGGGGCGATCGTGGGTTAGCCCTAACTCGTGCATGGCATAGAGGATGCGACGATGCACAGGTTTTAGACCATCCCTGGCATCTGGTAACGCCCTGCCCACAATGACACTCATGGCGTATTCCAGATAAGACCGGGACATTTCATTCCGCAGATCCGTCGGGATAATCCTCTCCTGTGAGGTTGTCATAAACTAAAAAACTCCAAAAAACTTAGATTTTAGCTTTATTGCTGCAACAAACGCAAAATTACACAAAATTTCTCTTGAATAATTGCCATATTTTGCTACAATTCTAACACAATTTGAGTTCAGTCTGCTGAGGGTGCTAACCTATCTGCATCGCTAAAATAGATACAAAACTTGAGTTAATTAGCTCGACAGAATTTTAGTTAACAATTGCCACAGTTGTTTAACTAAAAAATTTCACTGGGCAATTGCCCCAAGAGTTTGATATATCTTGCGCTCAGAGTTTATTAATAATAAGTTGACAGCAATAAAAAACCACTTTAACTAGCAACAAGAATTAGGCAATCAAAGGATAAAATTAGCTTATTTTAATAATAGAAAATTCTTATTTATTTCTGTCTACCTCAGTATTGCATTAATTGATACACCGTAAAATAAACACGCTCACTTATACGAGTGTAAAATATAAAATTATTATGATTCCTGCATCCGATGTTAGTGGTTGATTTGGATCATCGTTAATCAGCAAAGGTATCGGTGAGTCCGTACAAACCCCTGATTTCAATTATGGAAACAAACAGGTATTTTAACGTGAGTTCGACGAATTAAAAAACCCCTCTCCAAAGACGCGGAGCGGCTTCTCGCTAGAGTACCTCTCCCCTGCAAGGAGAAGCCACTGCGTTGGGCGGGTTTCCCGACTTGTAGCAAGTGGCGTAGAGGCTTAAAAACCTTAATTTTTCGTTGAGCTTTCCAGATATTTAAGCCCCTCTCCGCGTCGGAGCGAAAAGTCTGTAGCTTGCTTCCCGCAGGGTGCGGAGGTTTCCTCCGTACAGAACTTTTCAAGAGAGAGGGGTTGGGGAGAGGTCATCGAAGTCACTTTATTTTAATATACCCTCATGAGAGAAACACTTGGGAATAAATTATATTTTAGCGTTACCTTCCGTGTTGTGTTCATGACAGCAACTACTCCTATAGATGAATATTTTTATTCAAGAAATCTCTCTTTGTGAAGCTTTACTGTCAATAAACAAACAGTATTATTTAAATAATCAAGTCAGCACAATCGCTTATTTTATGAAATTATGGAGGCGAAATTGTGCGTTTTGGTCAATGGATGGGATTTTTTCTAGTTATTATCTCTTTTTATATTATTTGGCAAATTCGTCAAATACTTTTAATAGTGTTTGCTGCTATAGTTTTAGCAACAGTTTTAAATAATTTTGTTACCTTTTTACAGCGACTGCGGGTAAAAAGAAGTATCGCTATTTTTATAACTATCACTCTTTTATTATTGATAATATTTGGATTTTTTATTGTCGTTGTTCCCCAGATTATTGAACAATTACAACAACTGAGTAACCTGATACCGATGGCATTAGATAGAATCAGGTTGTGGAATAATTGGTTAATTAAAGTAATTCCCAATGATGTATTAGAGAATATTCGCAATTTAAGATATTTAACTGAAAATTTACAAATTTGGTTAAATCGCTTATTTAATAATTTCTTCTTTTTAATTAGTAGTTCACTGACTATTGTTTTAGGATTGCTGCTTTTTCTAGCTTTAACTGTCATGCTAATGGCACATCCTAAACATTATCGTCGGGGTTTTATATTATTATTTCCTGCGTTTTATCGTCACCGAATTAATGCAATCTTGAATAAGTGTGCAACTGCTTTAACAGGTTGGATTAAAGGTACATTATTGACGATGTTACTGATTAGTGTGTTAAGCTACATTGGGTTATTGATTTTAGATGTCCCCTTAGCATTAATCAATGCTATATTCGCAGGATTTTTAGAATTTATACCCAATGTTGGCCCTACATTGAGTGTGTTACCACCTGCTTTACTAGCTTTAGCTGATAGCCCTTTCAAAGCCATTGCTGTAGTAGTTTTATATATTGTAATTCAGCAAGTTGAAAGCTTAATTATAGTACCTTGGATTATGAAGACTCAAGTATCACTATTGCCAGCAGTTACCTTATTATCTGTAGTCATTTTTGGGACATTTTTTGGTTTTTTAGGTGTATTTTTGGCTGTGCCGTTAGTGATTGTTTTGCAAATCTGGATACAAGAAGTTTTAGTAAAAGATATCCTCAATAATTGGAAAAGTTATAGAGTATAGATCACCAAAAACCCCGGTTTTTTGAAGAAACCGGGGTTTTGGTTTCTAAGAAACCGGGGTTTTGCAAATTATCTTAAACGATCGCGCTTATCAATAATTTCCACGACATCACTATCGGGTGCTGTGCCTGGATATACATCTACATCTCGATGAGTAGCTGTAGGTGCTACCTCAGTGTTATAACCACGAACATTACTAACGTTGTGTACTTGCCAATTGCGAATGCCGCGATCGCTTAAAATTTTGCCAACACGATCAATTTCCGCTTCTGTACCTTCGATGATCACTAAGTATTGCCCTTCAGAAACGCGATCGCTATAGTGTCTAGCCTCTTCTTCGGGGATACCTAAACCAGTCAATGCTCCTACAATACCACCTGCGGCTGCACCAATACCAGCACCCGCTAAGGTAGTAGCGATTGTCCCAGCCGCTAGAAATGGCCCTGCACCTGGTACTAATAAAGCTTCTAAACCTACAAGTAAACCACCAATTCCACCTAAGACAGTACCAGTGGTTGCACCAATACCAGCACCTTCTTGCGCCTCTGTCTCACCTCGATCTTTGACTTCCGCACCAGCTATTTGCTCATGGCGATCGCTATCTTTTGCTAAGATAGAAACCCGATCCATTGAAAAACCAGAGTTTTTTAATGCGTGTAATGCTTGTTCAGCTTCTTGTTTA
Source organism: Aliinostoc maniaoense (assembly GCF_058172895.1). Lineage (NCBI taxonomy): Bacteria > Bacillati > Cyanobacteriota > Cyanophyceae > Nostocales > Nodulariaceae > Aliinostoc > Aliinostoc maniaoense. Next base: position 3,940,475 of record NZ_CP187952.1, read on the forward strand.
TTTCTAAATGTGCCAATTGCACGTTGATATTGTCGAGATTGTTGAGATACCATTTTGCTACTTTATATTAATCCTACTCCCCAGTCTCGCCGTTGCTGCTGATTTCTTCATCAATCTCTGGGTTTAACTGGCACTATATCTTTAGGTGAAAAATTTACTGGTGCAGCTAACTCTAGTGGAACTATTGAGAGTAGGCGATCGCAACCCTAAAATCAATGCTTCTGATTTCTGGAAAACTCAGTGACAGTATTGTAGTTCTTTTTTAGCGAGCTAATCAACGGTTTGTATATCTCAATTTTCTGTAACTGCACAAACATGAGATGCAGATTGATTCTGGTTCTACTTGCTAAAGTTAATGGGTTTCTTTCTCTTTAGAGATGTAATAAAACTTACATCTCTTTTTATTGTGTAAAATTTTTGACACTTTTCAGGAAAAAATCATATCCTAGATGTAGGATAACTTGTCATTAATTACACTATTCCACCTATGCCTAGCCAAAAACCCAATTCTAATCAACCATCTAATAAAAAAGCAACTGACACAAACAAGAGTAGAAAAAAACCGTTAAATAATGGTCGTCCAGATAAAACAGACCATTAAATCAATTCCCAATTCGCTTTTTCCCTATTGTAAAGGCGATTGAGTTAAATATCTTCAATATGTAGTAACGCACCGTGTGATTATGGTGCGTTACGGCAATTTATATTGTCACTCATACTCAAATTCTCACACTGCCGTAACACAACGGCAATAAAGCGGGAGGAAAATCCACACCACTTTTTGCCTCCCCTACTTAATATTTAACGTCAGTTCGGGTTAAGATAATTTCGTTGCTAGTTATACGAAATTATAGGAGTTTCAGGCAACGATAGAATTATGGTTTGAGCTTATCCCGAACTCAGGTTATTTACTTATTACTCATTACTTATTACTTATTACTCATGCTCTACCTCACTTACTTCAAAACATCTGTATCTTGTTAATTATTTATTTTTAACTTGACTTTTTGCCTGTTCTAATGCTATTTCCTTAATAGCTTGATAAGAATTGACATTTGCAGTTCCTTCAATGGCTTTGACTGCCAAATCTTGAACTTGTTTCAGGGCTGATTCAAGTTGTTTAGAAAGGTTTTGTAGTCGGGTTTCTTGATTAGTAATTGTTTGCTCTAGAGATTGCAATCGCTGTTCATAAAAGCGTTTTTGTCCTTCTACTTCTTTGGCATATAAATCAGCTTTCACTTTTGCTTGGTAGTGAGCAATACCTTTACCTTCTTCTGTCGCTTTTTTAATGGCTGCTTCTTTTTCTTTTGGGAAACATTCTACTTTCATTTTGTACTCTTCAAATTGTTTTTCCCGTTCAGAAATTGTTTTCTCTCGTTCAAACCATTGTTTTTCTGCTTCTTCTCGTAATTCGTCTAACTGTTGATATAAAGCTTTTTGCTGTTGTTCATATTCATCTATATTTAATCTTCGTTGCAGTTCTAAATCATATTTATATTCTGCTGTATCTCTTTGACGAGTTTTATTTAAATTATCATTCCTTTCTTTGAGATTTTTTTTGTATTCTTCCTGTTCTTTTTGCCAGGCATTATTATATTCTAATATTTCTTGGGAAAGTAAATCATAACGCTGGCTAAACTCCTCTTGATAAGTCTTACAATTCTCTTCATAAGCTGTAATCAGCGTATCCAAGGTATCATCAGTAACTTCTAAACTGTGCAATTGTTTTAATTGCTCAACTTCATTTTCTACTGCTTTAATAATTTCTTCTAACCTAGTAGCTTGTGTAGTCAGTTTTTCAGCTAATTCATTAGCTGCACTACCAAATCCCAATTGAATTTTTGCTAAATTTTCAATTGTATAATTCATTTTCTGTTGGATAGTGGCAGACTGATTCATAGGTTGATTTAAAGTTGCTTTTACTGGCTCTTGATTGCTGTTTTTTTGCTCTTTTAATACTTGAGTAATTTGTAATTTCAGTCCAGAAGCTTCTCTTGTTAATTCTTCATAAGCTTGCAAAATTTCAGCTTTGGTATTTTTATCTGTTAGTTTTTTTGTCGCCATAAGCACCTCTTGTTAATCACACACATTTAATTACCAAGCAAAATTAACCCAATTAATTATTTGGCTGTAGAACTATCAAAAGCCCTCATAGCCAAGTCTTGGGCTTGTTTTAAGGTAGATTGTAATTGACTAGATATACTTTCTATCTGTTCAAGTTGTTTTGTAATTGTTTCTTCTAAAGATTTAATTTTTAATTCATAGCTTTGCTTGGTAGCTTCCCATTCTTTCTCAAACAAATCCGCCTCGATCTTAGCTTTTTGAGTGGTTTCTTTAATGGCTTCTTCTCTAGCTTTTTTCACAGCTTCTTCTAATTCATTGGGGAATGCTGCTACTTTTTGTTGATATTCTGTAAATGAAGCCTGACGTTGATTACATATTTTTTCTCTCTCAGTCCAATCTTTATCTTTTTGTTGACTTTTTTCTTGGATTTCTCTTTCTAATGTGCGTTTTTTCGATTCATAAGCATCACTATTAAGTTTACGAGTGGTTTCTAATTTATATTGATATTCTTCTTCTTCTTGGTGGCGTTCCTTAGCTAAAGTATTATTATATGTTTCCAGTGCTTCCTCATACTCTAATTGCTCTTTTTGCCAGTCTTTGCGCTGATTGGCGATCGCTTTATCTAGTGATTCTCTCTTAGTAGCAGTATCTTGCTCTAAATTTTTCAGCTTTTCTTGATGTTCTTGTTGTAAAATATCTAGAGCATCGGCAACAATTCTAATTTTTTGTAGGTCTTGTAGGGTTTGATTTTCAATTTCTATAGCTCGGTTGAGTTCATCTAATTTAGAGTTTTCTTGAGCTAATTTTTCAGATAGAGAGTTGACAATACTACCAAATTCTAATTGTAAATCTGCTAAACCTTTGACAATACTATCAACAGTGTATGTAGAAGCAAGAGCCAAAACTTCCTGATTTTTAGCTTTATCTGCTTCTTCTTGTTTAGTGGCTATTTTAAACTCTAGTTTCTTCCTTTCATTGAGAATTTGTTGAAATGCTTGCATGAGTTGCTGTTTGCTATCTTTAAATGCAACTGTTGTCATATTTCAACTCCCTTGAAATGTAATAATTGAGTGAGTAGTAAGTCATACCAAATAACTACTCTATGCAGACATTTTAGAGTAGCTTGGAAATGAAGATTATTGATTCAGTACAATTACTGAAATCAAGCAACAACCCATACCAAGAGTCAGTATGAGTTATTAAGACAAAATTTCTATGCGCTTTTTGCTGTGCTGTTGCCCTTTTAATTTGCATAGTATTTATGTACTAATTATTGTACCCAGATGAGTCTGGTATTGTCAAGAAGCATTACTGACTGAAATTACTTGCGTAGGCAGGCAATAGATAACAGGGTTGGGGGAACAGGCAAGAAAGTATTTAGAGGTGTACGTTGCAATACAAAATAACGAAAAAATGGTAGGTTGGGTTGACGTAAGGAAACCCAACACCGATATCTATGTTGGGTTTCGCCTTGCTCAACCCAACCTACATTTAATACACTATTTTAGGCTTGCCACGCTACTACGTATCTAAGTATCTGTTCAAAAATCAAGTAGGAATCCTATAGAACTGTTTTATCCTATACTTAAAAAATTTAAGATTTGTTACTTAAGAAAATTTTCTAATCGTGGAAACACTTACCATGAGTTATTTTAAGACTTGTATGGTAAAATTCAGTATGTTTACGGAAACATTTTATTCAGTATTCAGATAAACTCGATTAACTCCTGAGTTATTACTTACTTATGTTTACATAGTAGTAATAATTCTGTAATTGCCTAATCCTTGCACCTACTTATTAGGTGCATTTGTTTTGTCAGTAATCTACGCACATCAGGCAACATTGATTACTACTGAGCCATAACTGTTGACAAGAAAGGCAGAGGGCAGAAGGCAGAAGGCAGAAGGAAAAAAATGCTTGTTGGGTTCAAGCCCCGCCCCTTGTGGGCGATTAACATTTTTTGGAGGAAGGTTCAAGCCCCACCCCTTGTGGGTGGCTATCTTTAATTTTTAATTTTGAATTTTTAATTTTGAATTGGAGCGAAGCGACTTGACCCTCCGAATTTTAGATTTTAAATTTTGGATTTTGGATTGTTTTTGGTACAAGCCCCACCCCTGTTAGGTGGAACAAATCTAAAATCGTCAATCCAAAATCCCCAAGCTGCTTCCCTTTATGGGTGCAGTCAGTCTAAAATCTAAAATCTAAAATGGATTGACTATTAAGACGCTTACGTCGGTTTTCGGCTGAAATTTTCCTGTCGCAGTTCATAAAACAGGTAAATAAATATGGGCGAAAATTGTTGTATAAAAAACTATAAATTATACAATTGATAGCTCATTTACTCTATTTGAGAGTCTGAACTTTACCCCTAGATATTACTTGTCAGGTATCTAAAAATTATGGATCTTTCAAACTTTACTACTCTGCAAAACTTAGAAGCTGCTTTTGGTGGCGAATCAATGGCAAACAGAAAATATCTGTTCTTTGCTGAAGTAGCTCGTAAACTGGGGTTTAAAGATTTAGCCAAACTATTTCGTGAAACCGCAGAACAAGAAACTGAACACGCCTTTGCTCATTTTGAGTTATTACACCCAGAATTAGTTGTCGAAAATCCAGAGGATCTCAGCGATGAACAAAAGCGGGAAATTGTCTCTCGTTGCTTATCTTTAGCGATTGAAGGCGAAACTTACGAATACACTACAATGTATCCTGATTTTGCCGCAGCTGCTGAACGCGATCGCAATCATCCAGCCGCCGCCGAATTTCTCCAACAAGCTCAAGAATCTAGCGAACACGCCGACACCTTCCGCGCCGCCGCCCACCGTTTCGGCTTACTGAAATTTATTGAAAATTACCACGCCGATCGCTACACTGAAGCTTTAGAAGTCATTAACGGTGGACAACCTGCCACTAGAGTAGCAAGTGACAATCCCAACACCCGCAAATGGATTTGCAGACAATGCAGCATGATTTACGATCCTGTAACTGGTGATCCTGATTCTGGTATTGCACCTGGTACACCCTTTGAAGCTATTCCCGATGATTGGCAATGTCCTATTTGTGGTGCTACCAAGAAGACTTTTATTCCCCTGGAAGAAAAAACTGCCGCCTAACGTTGATGGCAAGGGGGCAGGGGACAAGGTAGACAAGGGAGCAGGGGCAGAGGGGCAGGGGGCAGGGGGCAGGGGGCAAGACAGTTGTTTTGAACAAGTTAAATGAGTAATGAGTAATGAGTAATGAGTAATGAGTAATACCCATTACTTATTACTCATTAGTTCAAAGTTAAATTCGATAGTTTATTTTCTGAAAGTCACTAATATCAATCATATTGAATTATTCAAAAACGCGCATTTCTACCCGGAAATGTGCGTTTTTATGTAATGAATATCTATTTAGTTGGCAATTTTCACCCCATACCAACTAAATTAGAGATAAGAAGCTTTAAATCACCGTCAAACTTTCAAGATTGCCTACAGCCTAAACTACAATAGTTCCAATTTCCATCCATAATTCCATCTACGGTCAAATTATGAGATTTGCAGCAGTCTCACTCCAGTACGACTTTTTACCAAGATTTTACAAAATGGCAAGCATTAATGTGCTTTCCAATATGATGGTTCCCTTAGCAGGTATTGTTGACATTGCCTTTTTAGGTCATTTAGCAGATATCCGTCACTTAGCGGGAGTCATCCTCGCTACCATACTCTTTGACTACCTTTATCGGGTATTAAAATTTTTACGCTCCAGTGTTAATGCTCTGACTGCACAAGCCGTAGGGATGGATGACCACAAAACTATATTGTTAGTAGGGATGAGGAGTGCTTTCATTGCCCTAGGAATTGGGTTACTCATTCTGTTACTGCAATATCCAATCCAAAAGCTGGGATTTTTGATTTTAAGCGGTTCACCAGCAATAGAGAGTTCTGGAACTGACTATTTCTATGCCAGAATTTGGGCTGCTCCGGCTGTGTTGCTCAACTTTGTCTTAATTGGTTGGTTTACGGGGCGAGAAATGAATAGTCTCGTGTTGCTGATATCTTTAATTGGCAACGGCTCTAATGTGCTGCTGGATTATTTGATGATTGTCAGATGGGGTTGGGCAAGCATGGGAGCGGGGCTAGCTACAGCACTCAGCCAGTATTTAGCATTATTGATTGGTTTGGTGGGAGTCTGTTGCAGTATTCAGTGGGGAAAAGTATCAGCCGCATTGCAAGAGGTGTTTGATTGGGCAGCTTTGAAAGATACCGTTGTTCTTAAAACTAACATTTTAGTACGATTTTTAGTTTTGATTTCCACCTATGCCATCTTTACTAACCTCAGTGCCACAATGGGAACAGTCACCTTGGCTGAAAATGGATTGCTGTTACAAATTGCGCTGCTGAGTCAATTCACTATTCAAGGTGTAGGAATGACAACCCAAACCTTGACGGGGAACTTTCAAGGTAAAGGCACAACAGAAAAGATGCTGCCGTTGTTAGGGATTTCCGTAATTACCAGTTTATTGATTGCCCTGAGTTTTGCTGTCGGCTCTGTGATTTTCCCAGATACCATATTTGGATTACTGACTAATCATACAGAGGTAAATCAACACATCAGTAATTATGTAATTTGGTTACTACCGCTTCTCGGATTAACGGCTGTTGCTTTTATGCTAGAAGGTTACTTTATTGGCTTAAAAGAAGGTGCTATCATCCGTAACGCCGTTTTGTTAGCCTTTGGATTAGGTTTTGCGCCCCTAGCTGCTACAGGATGGTATTTGCAGAATAATCATTTATTATGGATCGCTTTAATTTGTTATATGAGCATCATGATTTTAGTATTGGGGTCACAATTACCTAGAACACTGGTGAGTAAAAATCAACCCAATCAAGATTTATTGACTAGTTCTTGAGTTGTGCAGCCAAAAAATAGCGATCGCCCCAGCCACAACCCACATAATAACTATCATTAGTCAAGATTTTCTGAAAATGCTAGTCTTCCTCACAAGTTCCTCAAATTTTCTGTTTATAACAACATTTAAGGTGATGGTGAGAAGTTAAACCCTCGATCATCTCTTGGTATTGATAATTACAACGTCAGCAACTCAAGTCTCAAGACGCGATCGCTACTAATTGTAAACTAGTAGCTGTGCTGACTAGACCACCTAGTAATAGATGAAAATGCAGGTGTTATTTTTATGAGTCAGTACTTGTTTCACGACGAAGTTACCTTAGCAGAAAAAACAGAAGAATTGGGTAGGAAGGCAGTAGCATTGAAACTAATTCCTTCTTTTGTGGTGCGTTACTACCCCGATAGTTGGGAATTTTGTATTCCTGATGACACTAATTGCAATTGTTTGACAGCACCAGAAGCATATCTGAAATTAAAAAAATTAGTTGATTCTGCCCTATCAACGGTGTAAATAAATTATTTACTATGCCCACCCAACTCCCGCTCATCCTTGGGATGTAGCGGGAAATCCCAAGCACTGGCGATGATTCCACCTAGAATAAGGGTATGAATCTGCTCAGTCAATTGAAGATGCGAACTATTGCAGAAATTAATGAAAAAATTAACCGCCAAAAAGCGGTAGTATTAACGGCTGAGGAACTAAAAGCACGGGTTGCGGAAGTCGGTGTGAAGAAAGTTACTCAAGAGGTTGATATTGTCACCACTGGCACTTTTGAACCAATGGAATCAAGTGGTGCAATTATTAATCTGGGACACACTGACCCACCAATTAAAATTCGTCGTTGTTGGGTGGATGGTGTACCCGCATACACTGGTTTTGGTGCAGTCGATTTATATTTGGGTGCTAGCTGTGTTGTCGATACGATGGATGGCGAAGAAGTCCGGGAACGGGGCGGTGGCCATGTTATAGAAGATTTGATTGCAGGTAAACCCGTCCATATCCGCGCCCAAGGACAAGTCACTGATTGTTATCCTAGGGCTAGTTTTGAGACTTCTATTACCCGTGACACAATAAATCAGTTTTATTTATTTAATCCCCGTAATCTTTATCAAAACTTTATTGTAGGGGTAAATGGAGGCGATCGCCCACTTCATACTTACCTTGGCCCTTTACAACCCCGTTTAGGCAATGCGGTCTATTCTAACCCTGGGGCGGTTTCTCCCCTATTAAATGACCCAAAATTACAAATTATTGGCATTGGTACGCGTATTTTCTTAGGTGGCGGTGTTGGTTATGTCGCTTGGGAAGGAACACAACATTTTCCTTTACAAAAGCGATTAGACAATCAAACACCCATTGGCCCGGCTGCGACTTTAGCCTTAATTGGTGATGCCAAACAAATGGATACGCGCTGGGTTAGGGGTTGTTACTTTAAAAGTTATGGTTCTTCGTTAATGTTGGGTGTAGGTGTACCCATACCCTTATTAAATGAACAGGTAGTAGAAAACTGTGCAGTTCAAGATCAAGATTTAGTCGCGCCGATAGTTGATTTTTCCATTCCCCGGCGAGTGCGTCCGACCTTTGGTTTGGTGAGTTACGCCCAACTAAAATCCGGGCGTATCACCATTGAGGGTAAAACCGTTAGGGTTGCTCCTTTAGCTAGTTTGTTTTTATCTCGGCAAGTAGCCATAGAGTTAAAACAATGGATTCAAGCCGGCAACTTTACCCTGACTGAACCAGTCGCATCAATTCCAATGGAGAGGTCTTTTCTTCCTCAAGACCATTGGAGAGAGTTTTAAAGCAGGGAGCAGGGGGGCAGGGGGCAGGGGGAGACAAGGGAGACAAGGGGGACAAGGAAGACAAGGGAGAAATATTTACCCCCCATGCCCAATGCCCAATGCCCAATGCCCAATGCCCAATGCCCAATGCCCAATGCCCCATAACCTATTCTTGTGTTGGTTTTGGCCGTTTAATCGGCTTCGGAGTGGGTGTAGAACTCGATGAAGACGATTTTGGTAAGGGTTTGGTAACTGGGGAAGAGTCGCCGCTTCCTCTCTTGACAGGACGTGGAGTTTCTCCTGGCCGTCTGGGGGGGAATGGTCTTCTACCACCGCCACCACCACGAGGGCCACCGCCACCTTTGAAGGGTGGTCTGCGTTTTTTGGGCAAATCCGCGATCGCTTCTGCTGTTTCTATGACTAACCCGTCAGCTTCTCGCTTGGCTTGAAAGTCCCAAAACTTGCCTACGGCTTTGGTTGTCAACACACCCCGCAATTTCAACTTGAAATATTTGGGTTTATCGTTTGGTTTGCGTGGAGCTTGCTTAATTTTGACGACTAAGCTCTTTTCATCAAAAGACTGGTAAACCACCTCCCCACGGACGGAGAAACCGCCATCAGGGATGTGCGATGAAGGTGCTGGGAGGCTTGTAGCTTCTTTACTCTCATCTACTAAACTCTCATCGGATGTCTGTAGTTCTTTTGACTCCGAATCAGCTTGAGTTTCTGCTGTTGCTGGTTTAGCAAGGCTTTCAGGCTCCCATACCCCTACAATTTGAATATGTAAGGTGTCATTTTCTTGTCTGGTGCGGGGATAAACTACCCACAAATGTTCTTTTTCTAGGTCTAGGTGATTTTTCACTAGACTCATAATCCGACCCAGTAAGACGGCATTGAGTTCTACGCCATCCGAGGTACATAACATACCTTGGGTAAAATGTTCGTCACTAGCTTGATAGCGACCGCGCACTAGTCCAATGGCACGGTACTGCATTGGTTCACTAGGGGGCGGTATTGGTTGTTGGCGATCTACTGGGTTCTCATGGGAGTCGGTTTCATTAGATTTGACAGGTGAACTTTCAACTTTAGAGGGCTGGGTTGCTGCTATGTGAATCTTAGCGGCTGCCTCTGGTTGAGTTTCAGGTTCATTGGAAGCAAAAGAGTTGGAGGAATCAGGCGAAGGCATCAGGTCGGAATTCATAAAAACTCCTTGCGGCGGAGACACATCCCATAATGGGATTTTACTAAGGCAGCTAGAAATGGCGTTTGTGTGGTTGATGAAAGTATATTGGCTTTTCACAAAATCACAACAGAACGCTCTATACAATTGTAAAGACGCTAAATCCGGCATTCATGATCTAAATGTGTAATTTAGCGTCTTTACCGCAGTTTCGGAAGCATATCATAGCTTCTAATATGATGGGTCTTCCTAAAGTAATCACTTAATTTAGCAGTCAAATAATCATTTGTTATAAAATTCACTCTTAATTGGCGGTATTCCGTACAGTTTTTCAAATTTTTAACTTTTGTGTTTGTGTCAATAATAATGAGATCAGAGTTTTAGAGGGGGACGAAATCGTGTCTCAACCGCGCAATCGCTGGATAGTTCAGATTATTCTAGCACTGGCAGTTATTACTTTTGTAGGTATTTCTTTAGTTCCCATCATTAGTGCGCTCAATGATACGTCATCCCCAAGCCCCAATGCCACTAACACAGGTGACGTTGCTACTTCTAACCAAATATCTAAGTTGCAAGATGAAGTACGAGGTTATGAATTGGTTTTACAACGAGAGCCAGAAAATCAAACGGCTCTCAAGGGTTTATTACAAGCGCGGCTACAGTTACTAAGCTTAAAACAAGGTGATATTCAAGGGGTGATTCAACCTTTGGAAAGGTTGGCGAAACTTAATCCCCAGCAGTCCGAGTATGGTGTGTTGTTGGCTCAAGCTAAACAGCAAATAGGTGATAACGAAGGTGCGGCTCAAGCTTATCGAGCCATTTTAGACACCAAACCAGGGGATATCAAGGCTTTACAGGGAATGGTGGCTCTGTTAGTCAGTCAGCAACGCCCAGAGGCGGCTGTAGGTTTGCTGCAAGAAACTTTAACTAATGCTGCCCAAGCTAATACTATCCAGCCTGGTAGTGTCGATGTAGTCGCTGTACAGGTATTACTGGGTAATGTTCACGCAAGCCAAAAACGCTATCCTCAAGCTATTTCTGCTTTTGATCAGGCAATTAAAAAAGCCCCCCAAGATTTTCGCCCAATTTTGGCTAAGGCGATGTTGTTGAAGGAACAGGGTAAAGTCACCGAAGCGAAACCTTTGTTTGATAGTGCCTTAGCTTTAGCTCCTGCTCAATACAAAGATGAGATTAACAAAGCTGCAACTACATCACCCCCACCTACCCCTACAGCTACTACATCACCCGCAGCCACTCCTGAAAGTACACTTAAGCCTTAAAGGGCATGGGGCATGGGGCATTGGGCATGGGGCATTGGGCATGGGGCATTGGGCATGGGGCATTGGGCATTGGGCATTGGGCATTGGGGTAAATATTTCTCCCTTGTCTACCTTGTCTACCTTGTCTACCTTGTCTCCCTTGTCTCCCCCTGCTCCCTGCCCCCTGCTCCCCTGCCTAGACATCAACAAGTCCCTCAAGCTCCCTCAATGGCGGCAAAAATCCCAAAAATTAAAAACAAGCATCCCCCGGCAAAGGTGAGTTGACGCTCAGAAATGCGTCCGGCGATCATTTTGCCGCCAATAACTGCGATCGCTGCACAAATAGCATGACCTAAAATAGCTCCTATGGTGACACCAATGGCATTATTACCGGCCGCTAAGGCTATGGTGGCGATTTGGGTGCGATCGCCCCATTCTGCCATAAATGTCAAGATAAAGGCTTCTATGACAATCGATAGGGGAGTTTTTTGTTTGGGTAGCTCCAAATCCGCTTTTTCGACGGCGGCTTTGGCTTCTTCCATTTCTGCCATCATTTCGGCTTTCTCAGCAGCAGCAGTCATCTTACTAGCTTGGTATAACAGCTTGATCCCAAAGGCAATAAATAAAGCTATTTCTGCATAATGAATATACACTTTGGGCAGTAGTGAGGCGGCTTGCCCAAATAATACTGAAAGAATTGTCATCGCTGCTAAAGCAGCTACCACTCCCGTAAATACCAATCGCCGTGAATGGCGCATTGCCAAAATCATAGCGATAAAAAATGTTTTATCCCCTAATTCTGAAACTGTAATCAATAGTAAACCTGCGGTAAAAGCTGTTAGCACTCTCTCAAGCTCCTGAAAAATCCTGTGTGATGTGAGCTTGATGAATGCCAAAAGACCCCACCAAGCTCACGTTTTTGTGAACTTAGTGAAGGTCTCGCTACCAAATCTTAATTATTTGTCATCTGAACCAGGCTCATCGCCAGTGTGTTGACTCAGATGTACTGGCTGGGAAATTTTATGCCAGTAGCTACTCCCCTTCTATCTAAGAAAATCTTACATCTATTCTAGGTATGAGTCAATCAATTTTTGATTTTGGATTGATTGATGTAGGGGAGGCAAAAATGATTAAGCTAAATCGAACAGTAAAAATTCTGTACCCACATTGGTACTAATTTCTAACTGTTCTTCGCCGTTGATTTGTACGCCATCCCCGGCTCTCAATTCTTCTCCATGTAAGGTGGCGACACCTTGAGCTATTTGTAACCAGCCATAACGATTGGGTTGGAGATGATAATTAACTACATCACCAGGTTCTAAAACCGAGGCGTAGATGTCTACATCTTGGTGAATAGTCACAGCACCATCCCGTCCATTTTTAGCGGCTACTAAGCGGAGTTGACCACGCTTTTCCTCTGGGGAAAAGGCTTTTTGTTCATATCTCGGTGAGAGTCCTTTTTGATCAGGTAAAATCCAGATTTGTAATAGGTGGAGTGGTTCAGTTTGGGAATGATTAAATTCGCTGTGGTGAATACCAGTACCAGCACTCATGATTTGTACATCACCAGGACGAATCACTGAGCCTGTACCTAAACTGTCTTTGTGTTCTACTGCACCAGATAACACATAAGTCAAAATTTCCATGTCCTGGTGTCCGTGGGTAGGAAATCCAGCACCGGCCGCAATGCGGTCATCGTTAATCACTCTCAAAGAACGAAATCCCATCCGGTTGGGATCATAGAAATTACTGAAGGAAAAGGTGTGATAACTATCGAGCCAACCAGTTTGACTACGACCGCGATCGCTGCGATCATGAATTAGGTAGTTAATTGTATTAGCAGACATAAATTTACCTCGCTTCCAAATTAGTGATTAGTGAATGAAAAATTTTTCGTGTTATATTAACTGACCAAAAAATATGTTTTTTATCAGTTTTTAAGTTTGTGTTTTGATAGATAATTATTTGTAGCTATTCAGGTTTTTTATCCCTGTTTCAACTATATAAATCTTAAAACATAGCAACAGTAAATGAAAAGTACGCACTCAAAAGTGGCGTACTTACTAAAAGGATACTATTAACGGGGAACTGGGAGCAGGGGGGCAGGGAGCAGGGAGCAGGGGGCAGGGGGCAGGGGGCAGGGGGCAGGGAGCAGGGAGCAAGGGGAGACAAGGGGGACAAGGGGGACAAGGGGGACAAGGGGGACAAGGGGGACAAGGGGGACAAGGGGGACAAGGGGGACAAGGGAGCAGAGGGGCAGGGGAGCAGGGGAGCAGGGGAGCAGAGGCAGAAAAACTCTTGAATTTTGAATTTTGAATTTTGAATTTTGAATTTTGAATTGATATGCCCAATGCCCTATGCCCAATGCCCAATTTTTAAATTTTCACTTTTTCTCTGTAATTTCTGGGTGTGATACCTATAAGCTTGCGAAAGACATTAGTGAAGTGACTTTGACTCTGAAAGCCAACTTCTTGGCAAATTTTATCGATAGGTTGATTGCTTTGAGCCAAAAGCTTTTTTGCTCGCTCAATTCTGCAATTCATCACATACTGATGTGGTGCAAAGCCTGTTGATTGTTTGAATAGTCGTGAAAAATGATACATACTCATATCCACTACCGCCGCAATCTCTGCCAGAGTTAAATCTTGGTTGAGGTTATCGTGAATGTAGGCTATGGCTTGTCTGAGTTTCCAGGCAGATAAACCTTTATCCTTAGAATAAGGAAGGCTGGTGTGATTAGTCACACAATAATGTTTCAGGAGGTGAACACAAAGGGTATTTGTCAGGGATTCAATATAAATACGGCTACCATCACCATGAGATTCTAGTTCTGACTTGAGTGCTAGTCCAATTTGATGAATTAATGGATCTGGGGCTGCAAAACGTGGTTTAATTTCCAGTTCCTGCCAATCTCCTGTTTCTATGGCAATTCGCCTCAAAAAAGCTGGCTCTAAGCCCATAATCATAAATTCAGCTTCCGATTGCCAGCGTGAGATGTGAGTAATCTGAGCCGGAATAATGGCTACGTCTCCGTTACCTACATTTTCTGGCTGCAAATGTCCGTTCAACACTCGCTCTGCTTTGATAATTTCGGGCTTTAAGCTGATACTAATAACGTGTTGTTGAATGATGTGTTCAGGAGTTTCATGGCTTGGCTGTTGATGAACATCAAGACGTAAACCTTCCCATTGAGCATGGTAACTAGAAATCAAGGGCGATCGCGGCAGAATCTCCCCAAAGGAATCTTCTTGAGCCACATCAACACTCAGGATTTTTTCTTCCGACATCATTCTCACCCACAAGCTTTTAGATTTACCTTGAAAAATCTTTTTAATATGTTATAAAAATTGATGAGGAGCTATTACGCTTTTAAATTACACAGTCATTGTTGAATTTTTTGACGTTAACCGTCAACATCACAAACAAGATGTGAAACTTAGATACGGGACAGCTGATTTGATTAAAAGGGGTATTTATGGAAATCGACAAATTAAATAATACTTAATTAAATCAAAATTTACTGCTTAATTATATATTAAAATATTTTTCAGAAAATTGTTACCAAAAACATGGGTTATTAATGATGAATTACTACGTTATTTACGATGGTAACTGTAATCTCTGCGTTCCTCTAGTACAGTTACTAGAAACCCTAGACCAAGGGCAACTGTTTCGTTACATCCCTATGCAAGATGAGGAAACCCTTGCCGAATGGGGTATTACATCTGAAGACTGTGAACAAGGGATAATTTTAATTGATGCCAATGACCCTAATAGACGTTGGCAAGGCAGTGATGCGGTGGAAGAAATTCGGCGATTGTTGCCTCTGGGTAGTGCTTTTATAGACGCATATCGAGCCTTACCGGTAGCAAAATCAGTAGGAGATTACCTCTACCAACAAATCCGGGACAATCGTTACAATATTTTTGGTAAACGCCCCACTACCTATCAATCACCTTACTGTGTTGATGGGAGTTGCAGAAGCTAAGAAATGATGACTGTTAACGGTTGATTGTTGACTGGTAAGTAATGACTAATAAATATTGGGGACTTCCAGCAATTAAATTATTCAATTGTGATAGCAAATCAAAGTTCCTTACTCACACAGTAATAGAATAGTTTCTGCTTGGAAGTCCCTTAACTATTGACCCTCCGAATTTTAGATTTTAAATTTTGGATTTTGGATTAGTTTGAGTCAAAGCTCCACCAGGAGTGGGCTTCCGAATTTTAGATTTTAAATTTTGGATTGCCGGATTGAATCTAAAATCTAAATTCCCAAATCTAAAATTGATTGACTAATCATTCTGTTTATTAAAAACTTCTAAAATCTGGCGGCAAACTTGTTTGAGTTTGTCTGTAACTTCACCAGAAGGGATAGACTCACCCACAAAACTCCAAGTCTCTACCGTAGAAAGTCGCCACACTTCACCGCGATGATCAAACCCAGCTACCTCTAAGCCAATGGCTCGTCGTGATTTCGTGATGGGGTCTTGGTGAAATCGAATTTGAATTAAAATACTGCGACTACGCCAAGATTTACTCACACCAGGAAAATGAAAACCAATATCTATAGAATCTGGATCAACTAATTCTCTGGTGTCTGGGTCATTGTTCCAGGGTTTTAAATCTGATTTGGCATCAGGAAACTCGAATTTGAACAAGTTAACTGCTGTAGCAATCTTGCTGGCGAGTTCAAGGTTGGTTGCCTGTTCAGCTGCATTCACGAAAAAACACTCCTTGATTGGGACGGACTTAAAGGTAGGGAGTGGGGAGTAGGGATTAGGGACTCTGGATTGGCAATTAAGCTAATTATCCAGTTTTTAGCCTCTAGTCTCTAGTCATTAACCTCTAGTTAAGTAATTGTACTTAAAAATTTTACCAAAATAGCTCATAATGAGCTTTTTGTGGAACAGTCCAAGGGAAATATGAAAAAATTTCTCCAAAATCATTTACTGGTAGGAACGATAAATTACCTCCGCGATATAGAATGACACTGTGAATCAGCAAAAAGAAACCAACCAATTTCAGTGTATGGCGCGTCAACGCTCAATCATTTCATTACTTATCGTACTTGTAGCAACGTTTCTAGTTAGTTGCGGCAGTCCTACTACCGCAGTTGCTCCTCCAACTTATACAACTGCTCAACTTGAGAAGATTCAGGTACACTCCCCTGAGATTCAAGCTGTGCGCGATCGCGCAGACGAACTGAAAACCCTGATTCAAAAAGGTGACTGGATCGATGTGGGTAATTTTATTCATGGGCCAATGGCAGAAGCTAGGCTAAGTATGACTTACATCACACCCAACCTACTGCCTAAAGCACAATCCACAGCCCGGCAAATCAACAAAGATTTGCTCAACCATCTAGTTAAAATCGATCAGGCTGCTAGTGCTGGTAATACTCAACTTGCCTTAAGTAACTATAAAGCTGCTTTCGCTGATGTTGATCAATTCCTAGAACTGCTGCCTGAAAGCAGTAGCGCATCTGAGGCTAGCTAGAATAGGGGAAAGAATCAAGGGATGTAAGGGTGTAGGGGTATAGGGGTAGGCTGTTGACTTTGTTAAAATTTGGGCGGTTTTTAGTAATTTTGTACGCGATGTTTAATTTGTGCCTCAAAGCCTTCTCAAAACACAGTTTCAGCCATCGTAACTACGCACATTTTTTGCATGGACAAAATCCCAAAAAAGGTACAGAGTCAACAGCCTAGTATAGGGGTATAGGGGTTTTGAATGCCCTATGCCCTATTTTCATGAGCGAAAATTATGAATGTAGCGATTATCGGTTGTGGCGTGGTGGGGGCGGCGATCGCGTATGAACTGAGCCAAGTCCCTGGACTCAACATTACAGTATTTGATCAACAATCACCAGCACAGGCTTCTACTGGGGCGGCGTTGGGTGTTTTGGTGGGGATAATTAGCCAGAAAATCAAGGGTAAGGCTTGGCAGTTACGACAAACCAGCATCCAACGTTATGAAACTTTGATTCCTGAACTAGAAGCTTTAACAGGACGCACCATTCCTTTTAACCGTCAAGGTATTCTCAGGCTTTGTCTGGTAGAAGACAACTTAGCCCACTGGGAAAAGTTAGCAGAAATTCGCCACTCCCAAGGTTGGCAATTAGAAATTTGGGATCAGGGGAAACTGAAAGCTATGTGTCCCCAAATCGATCATCCTGAAGTGATTGGTGCTGTTTACTCTCCCCAAGATCGTCAACTTGACCCTACAGTATTAACTTTGGCTTTAGTGGAAGCAGCCCAACAAAAAGGCGTAAATTTCCAGTTTGGTGTGAATGTTTTAGGTATTTCCAACCCAGACAATAGCAAATGTAACTCGGTAAAAACAACAACAGGTAACTTCCCCGCCGATTGGATCATTATTTCGGCTGGGTTAGGTTCTACAGCTTTGACAGCCCAGTTAAATCAAAAGATAGATATTCGTCCTGTCTTGGGACAAGCCCTGCAAGTATCTCTAGGACATTTGTTAGGTAATCCTGACTTTCAACCAGCTATTAATGGTAATGATGTGCATATAGTTCCCATTGGTGGCGGTGACTATTGGATAGGGGCGACGGTGGAATTTCCTGTAGATAGTGCTGAGATTCCCCCTAATCAAGAATTATTAGAGTCAGTGAAAAAACAAGCGATCGCTTTTTGTCCAGAATTAGCTTCAGCTAAAATTATTCGCACTTGGTCAGGTTTACGTCCCCGTCCCGAAGGTCGGCCAGCACCAGTAATTGGCGAATTGCCAGGCTTTAGTAACGTTCTATTAGCAACTGGACATTATCGCAATGGGGTCTTACTTGCTCCAGCTACAGCTAGTATGATTCGGGAAATCATTCGTAATTACAATGATTGGGTTTTCCCACAAGGCGACGGTCAATGCGCGCTCTGACCAGCACATGATTGTCGTGATTTGGGACTGTCGCCAATTCCTCATACATATCGCTTTCGCGGTCGGCAATGTGAGTCACGATTTTAGCATGACCAATAGTTAAACATTTTTGCGTTTCTTCGGCAGAACGTAGCCACTTGTATGATTCTTTCTTTTCTATTGGTAATCGCTGGTAGTTGCGCTCATGCTTATCTTGATGGTTCATCTGTCTTGTCCACAGTTTTACTGTGCTTATCCCCAAGGGAAATCCATTCTCTGCATCTAATACCAATGTCGGATGAATGTAAAATCCTACATCTTTGTTATTTCCGACTACACCTACACCCAAGGCTTTCAACCTGCCTACATGCGACTGCAAGTTTATTTCGCTCGTATCACTAATTGCTAATATATGCTTTCCTTCTACATGAGATACGCAGTGGTCTGATAAGCTTCGCACTAATTCCCCTACTGTCACATTCTTATTCTCCAAAAACCGATAATATCCCACTTGTTCGGCTCTATTTTTACTTATTTGTCGAATGCTGGCTGATTGATGTTTTCCCATTGCTTCGTACAATGCTGCCCCCTTTTAGAGAGTCGCGGGTCTCCAAATGCTTTTCCCCCAACTGCTTGAGCGTGTATTCTGATTGGATTTTCCACTGCCTTCTACTCCCACAACTCCTTCTGTTATTACTTTACTTGGACTTGTGTGTACACCGTAGCCTACAAGGAGAGAGGCTTTAAAACCCCCATTCCCTACAAGGGAATGGGGGCTAGGGGGGTTAGGTTAGAGAGACTTTGGTGTTAATAACAATACTTTTCAAACATCCTCTAAGAGTAATCATCCTCACTAGATGTTCTTCAGATAATACTCAGCTTCAATATAAGTAATATTACGATTTCTCTCTCGGCAGAAATATAGATAATTATACAGAGATACAAAAATAGGGAGATAAAAAATGGTGGTAAGACGGGATTATTAATGAATGATATTAGTGATTTCATTGATGTGACTGTAGCAAATATGAGTTATATTGAATCCTAAGACTTCCAGCTACATAAATAATTAATTTAAAATTCTCTACCGAAATATTACGGAAAAAATATTGTTGAGATTACGAATCCATTTAGGTGTGGTGAAACTTTTTCAATTAAAAACCATGATATGAAAACAGATGATCAGCAAATCAATATTCTCTTAATTGATAATGAAATCGAAAATTATCATTGCTTATTAAAAATATTTGCTCCACTCAATTATCAATTAGAACAATTATCTGCTGATGAGATAGAAATTAATTTAGGAATAGACTTTATACCAGATATAATTTTAATAGACAGTTCTATCCTCAACTCCCAGGCACAAGCGATTTTTCAGAAATTAAAGTGCAATCAGCAGACAAGGAATATACCCATCATTTTATTAATTGCTGTAGAAGAAATATATCTAAGATTCGATGATATGCAATTAGATGTGACGGACTATATTACTAAGCCATTACAACAAAAAGAAGTTTTAATCCGAGTTAACAATCAAATAATTATTCAAAATTTACAGCAACAATTACTAGCAGAACAACAAAAATGTCAGCAACTAACCATTGAGTTAGCAAAACATACTTGTCAGACAGTCCAAGACAATATTAATCTCGAACATGAGAGTCATCTACAAGCAAAGCCTGTTCAGCTATGCAACTATAATTTAGTTTTAAGTCAACAACGGGCTGAAGCAGCCCATCGTGCGTCTGAGCAGAAGCTAGCCTCAGCTTTTCGAGCTTCCCCCGACCCCATTGCCCTGTGTACTTTTCCTGAAATACGCTACATAGAAGTAAACGACAGCTTTTGTCGGCTATTTGGTTATCCTCGTTCACAAGTCATTGGTAGCACCAATGCAGAATTGAACATTTGGGTAAATCCCCAGGAATGTCATTTTCTCTCGCAAATCCTGCAACGTACAAAAGCTATCCGCAACCATGAAATTGATTTTCGCACTGCCAATGGTGAAATTAAAACACTACTGCTGAGTGCAGAAATGATCGAAATCGAGAATCAAAACTATGTATTAGCGACAGCTAAAGATATCACTGAGCGTAAACAAGCAGAAAACGAAAGCCGATTATTGTTGTTAACTACCCAAGCTATTACCCGCGCCACTGATGTCAAAAGTGCTTTAACAGTAGTCCTGCGTTTGATTTGCCAAACTATCGGTTGGGAATTTGGGGAAGCATGGATACCCAGTGATGACGGCAGTGTTTTAGAACATAGTTTAGTCTGCTATTGTGAAGAAAACTATCTAGAAGAATTTTGCGATCGCAGTCAAACAATGACCTTTGCATTGGGACTGGGACTACCGGGGCGAGTATGGCAAACTAAAAAACCAGAATGGATTGAAGATGTTTCTCAGGTCAAGGAGTCAGTATTTTTACGTTCTTCACAAGCTGCAAAAATCGGCTTTAAAGCTGGTTTTGGTGTTCCTATTCTTGGTGGTAGGAAAGTAGTAGCTGTTTTAGTATTTTTTAAACGCAGTACAGTGGCAGTAGATAAGCGGTTACTAATGTTAGTGGGTACTGTAGCCACTCAATTGGGCAGTTTAATTCAACGGCAAATCATCGAAGCCGCCCATAGAAAAAGCGAAGAAAGATTACAATTAGCCTTAGAAGCCAGTGAGTTAGGTTTGTGGGATTGGAATCTCTGCACAGGTAAAATCTATCGTGACTGGCAATGGCAACATCTACTGGGTTACGCAGAATCTCAAGTTGATCAACATCAATTAGTTAACAAAGAATTAATCCATCCTGAAGAACTACCAGCTGTTAAATCAGCTATTCATGCCCATCTTCAAGGCTTGACATCTGTATATGAAATGGAATTTCGGATGCGTTGTGCCTCTGGGGAATGGAAATGGATACAATCTCGTGGTCAAATTGTCGAATGGGACGAATGGGGTACACCAGTGCGAATGACTGGAACGAATAAAGACATTACAGAGCGCAAAACCCTAGAAAAACAACTGCAACTGCGGGAAGCTCGTCTCAATGCCTTTTTTAGTGGTGCGCCTGTAGCCATGAGCATCTTAGACCACCATTTGCGATTTGTGCAAATTAACGAACTGATGGCCGAAATTTCTGGGCAACCTGCAAAAGACCACATCGGTAAGACCCTCCGTGAAATCGCCCCCAATATAGATGCTTTGATTACACCCTTTTGTGAACACGTACTTTTAACTGGTGAAGCTATTCTCAACCGAGAGATTAGTATTGCTGTCTGTGATGTACCGGAGCAACTACGTTATTTTCTGGTTTCCTATTTCCCCATTCCAGGAGAAGATCATCCTGACGGTGTAGGTACTGTGATCTTGGAAATTACTGGAGTCAAACGGGCAGAAACTGCTTTACGAGAAAGTATAGAACGGGAAAGAGCGATCGCTCAAGTCATTCAACGGATGCGCCAGACCCTAGATTTGGAAACAATTTTTACAGCCACCACCGCAGAATTACGGGAAGTTTTAAGTTGTGATCGCGTCGTTGTTTATCGTTTTCATCCTGATTGGAGTGGCGAATTTGTCGCCGAATCTGTCAGTACAGATTGGGTGTCACTGATGCAATTACACCAACAAAACCCCAATCTCACCCAAAATGTTTTAGAAAATGGTCGTTGTGTAGTCAAAATGTTAGACGGCCAAAATATTCAATTAGAAGATCAGATATCATCTCATACAAGCACAAGTTTCTGTTGTGTATCAGATATCTACCAAGCTGGTTTAAATCCTGATTACATCAAATTCTTGGAGCAGTTTCAAGCCCAAGCCTATATTACTGTTCCCATCTTATGTGGTAATCAACTTTGGGGATTATTAGCCAGTTATCAAAATTCTAGCCCTCGCCAATGGAAAACAGGGGAAATCAACATTGTTGTGCAGATTGGGAATCAGTTGGGAGTCGCATTACAACAAGCGCAATTATTAGCACAAACTCAACAACAATCACAAGCATTACAAGCTGCCGTCACCGCAGCTGATACCGCCAACCGAGCCAAAAGCGAATTTTTAGCCAACATGAGCCACGAATTGCGAACACCCCTCAACGCCATTTTGGGATTTACACAACTGATGAGCCATGACAACACCCTCTCTGATGAACATCAAAAAAACTTAGCTATCATGAACCGCGCCGGAGAACACCTGCTCAACCTCATCAATGACATTCTCGAAATGTCCAAAATTGAAGCAGGTAGAACCACCTTAAACCTCAGCAGTTTTGATTTAATTCGCCTCTTAGATAATCTCCAAGAACTCTTGCAAATTCGAGCTAAAGCCAAAGATTTACAGCTAGTATTTGAATATGCCGCCAATTTGCCCCAATACGTGCAAGGTGATGAAAGCAAACTACGTCAAGTCTTACTCAACATTATCGGTAATGCTATTAAATTTACGACATCTGGCAATGTCATACTCAGAGCTAGGTTAGCTAGTGGAGATGGGAAAGTCGGAACAAATCAACTCAAAAATCGCCACAATGAAAACAAGCAAGAAATTATCCCCAATTCCCAATCTCTGATCTTCGAGATCCAAGATACTGGTATAGGAATTGCCCCAGAGGAATTAGAGTTACTTTTTGAAGCCTTTGGACAAACTGAAAGCGGTAAACAATCACAACAGGGAACAGGCTTAGGATTAGCAATTAGCCGCAAATACGTGCAGATGATGGGGGGAGATATTAGCGTTACCAGCTCTCTAGGTGTAGGCAGTCAATTTAGCTTTGATATTCAAGTCGGTTTAATCTCTGCTGCTGATCTGCCCACATCATCAGTATCTCCCGGTGTGACTGGTTTAGCACCCCAACAAAAACAATATCGAATTTTAGTGGTAGATGATATACCCGATAGTCGTCTATTACTAGTGAAACTTCTTTCTTCTATTGGTTTTGTTGTCCAGGAAGCTTCAAACGGTGAGGAAGCTGTTACTGTATGGGAAAAATGGCATCCTCACCTGATTTTCATGGATATGCGAATGCCTACAATGGATGGTTATCAAGCTACCCGCTTAATTCGTTCCCGGGAATTGAAGGATCAAGAACAATGCACCATGATCTCAATAAACACACCCGGAGTCAGCCGCACGGAGGCTTGTTTGCTCTTGGAAAAATCCCTTCACAAAATTTCTCGAAAAAATCCTCTTTCCATGTCAGGTTACTCTCAAAACCATACAATCATTATTGCTTTAACTGCTAACGCTTTTGAAGAACAACGGGAAGCAATGATCCAAGCTGGGTGTGATGATTTAATTAACAAGCCTTTCCAGAAAGCACAAATTCTAGAAAAAATTAGTCAATATTTAGGTGTACGCTATCTTTATCAAGAAGATATTCATCAAACATTCAATAAGCTTAGAGAAAAATCTCTTAAAAAAATCCCCAAAGTTGATGAGATGTTGTCTGTACTATCTCAAATGCCTCAAGAATGGGTAGTAAAAATACATAAAGCCGCCGCCCAAGGTAGTGATGACTTGATTTTAAATTTAATCGAGCAACTGCCATTAGAAAATACAATTTTACAGGAGTATTTCAGCTGTTTAGCTCATAATTTTCAATTTGATAAAATTATGGAATTAACTATTAATTTAGTGAATCACGAAAATCGAGAAATTGCAGCCTCTACAGGCTCAATTCCCACCTTTTTAGGCACAGTCAACAGGGACAAGAAGCAAAATTAAGTAATAAGTAATAAGTAATAAGTAATAAGTAATCAATAGACCTCTTGCACGAATAATTGAACACTACGAATACATAAATTCAAGAGTGATCTTTCTGCGTTCTTCTTTGCGTCTTTGCGCCTTTGAGTGAGCTTTAAATAGTATTGTTAGCAACACCAAAGTATTTATGCAAGAAGTCTAATGATAAGTGATGAATAAATACCCATTACTTAACAATGCCCCATGCCCCATGCCCCATGACTTATTATTTGTTACTTAAAGCTATTTCGATCAATGAGTTGAGTAATGTCCATAATTGTAAGTCAGTAAAATCTGCAATCGCCATCAAAGCACCAACATCTCGCAGATGTTGAGGATCATGGGTGGAAGCAATACCAATAGTAGGGATGTCAGCCGCAACAGCTGCACGAATACCCGAAGGTGAATCTTCTAAAGCATAAGCTCGTTCTGATTTAACGCCCAAATTCTTTAAAGCAACCTGATAGGGTGCAGGATCAGGTTTACCTGCTATACAATCCTCGGATAAGATGATTTCATGGAAAATTCCTTTGATTCCCAAAACCTCTAACATAAACTCTACATTCAACCTGGGAGCATTTGTCACTAAAGCACGTTTTAGTTGATGTATTTCTGTCCATGCTACTAACTCAGAAAACCCTGTTAATGGTTTAAGATAGGAAGCAAGTTGACGAAACATTTCCTCTTTCTCATCAGCAAACTTTTCCGCCTCTGCTGGTGATAAATGTGGCAAAATATCTTGGACAATTTCTGGGTTTAATCGGCCACTAATCCGAGATTTATAAAAGGTTTCATCAATTTCCATGTTGTATCTTAACAGCATTTTTTGCCAAGCTTGGTAGTGTATGGGGTCAGTGTTGACAATAGTGCCGTCTAAATCAAAGAGAATTGCATCTAGCATAATTTTTGGGCTAATGTAAATAATTGTTAACTGAATTTCCATAGTTTACATTGTTTTTAGCCCTGAGCAACAAGTGATACCGTTGCACTTTCAGGATGATACGCATAGGCAAGCAGAGGGTGCAGAGGAAGTGATTTGTATCAATAATTTCTAGTTAAACAAATGATTACCGCTACAAAATCTTTTCATGTCGATCGCCTTTCGGTACAGATTTATAATTCTGAATCAGATATGGCTCAAGATGTTGCAGATATCACTCACAAGTATTTACAATCTCTTCTCCAACATCAGGATACAGCAGCTGTTTTATTGGCCACAGGCAATTCTCAACTGCAATTTTTAGCAGCTTTGATGGCTTTGGGTGGTGTAGATTGGTCACGGATTACTTTATTTCATCTAGATGAATATTTGGGAATTAGTGCTGATCATCCTGCGAGTTTTCGCTACTATATGCGAGAACGTGTAGAAAAGCGCGTATATCCCCACAAATTTCACTATATTCAAGGTGATACTTTAGAACCATTGACAGAATGCGATCGCTACACCAAACTACTACAAGCACAACCTATTGACCTCTGCTGTCTTGGTATTGGTGAAAATGGACACTTAGCTTTTAATGACCCCTCTGTAGCTAACTTCCAAGACCCTTACAGCGTTAAACTAGTAAAACTAGATACAGCTAATCGTCAGCAACAAGTCAATACAGGACAATTTCCGCACCTTGATAGTGTTCCTCAGTACGCTTTTACTGTCACCTTACCTTTAATTTGTTCTGCTAAAAAAATCCTGTGTCTCGCACCAGCACAACGGAAAGCACAAATAGTAGAAAGGATGTTACACGGTTCAGTAACCACAGACTGTCCAGCTTCTATCCTCCGTCAACAACCTCAAGCGAATTTATTTTTAGATGTTAATTCTGCTAGTTTACTTTTTTAATCAGTAAAGGTTTGTAGTAAGGACTTTAGTCCTTATTACGAACTCAATCAGAGTCTTTTTACTCCCTACTCCCTAATTGCCTAAAATTAGACAAGCAAGCTTCCAGATAAATACAGTCTTCACACTGTAATTCTTTACCGGGATTGGGACAACCACAAGGGGGATTTACAAAACATTCTGATGGATTTTGCGGTGGTAAATATTTTTTAAATATCAATTGTAACGCTGCTTCTTGTAGACAAAATATACACTCGTTTACCATCATCATCCTGAAAAATCAAAAGGATTATACTACCGACCACCTAATCCATGCTGAGACTTTATCCTCTACTACAAACACGCGCTTTTGGGAATTAGCTGTTTCAGATACAATAACTTTTAATGTGACTGTATATACATTGTTGATTAGATAGTTGCCGTAACCAACGACTTTACCTAGATGACCTGTTTGTTGATTAATTACATAATCTCCAATGGATAACATAATAGCATTTCAACATTTAGTAATGTATCAACTACACTTTTATTCTCTGCGAATAGATAAATAAAAACTTCATACTTCTAGAGAATTTTATTTTTCACTTTAGAAAGAACTTATCCTTGATGGTTTTATTACCTCAGATATAGGAAAATTTTTATTTTTTGTATATGGAATCATAATTTAAGTTGTTGCCCATAAGTACGCCATGAATCAATTCAAATTCAAAATAAAAAACCTGCACTTATAGAAATGCAGGTATCTAAACATAAACTCAGTTGCGAGAGAAACAATTTATGCACTCAGTTTGATCATGCTAGCTAACAAATTAGACATCAATTCTTACCTGTTGAGTGCTAATTCCTTTTTCCTTTTCATGATTTGCAAATATTCATTGCGCGTTCCATCTATTCGGTAGTGGTCGCAGATTTGACAAAGTTTAAGCAGATCCAAGCGGCTGAAT
Organism: Aliinostoc maniaoense; assembly: GCF_058172895.1. Classification (NCBI taxonomy): domain Bacteria; kingdom Bacillati; phylum Cyanobacteriota; class Cyanophyceae; order Nostocales; family Nodulariaceae; genus Aliinostoc; species Aliinostoc maniaoense. The sequence goes on from NZ_CP187952.1 coordinate 3,967,027, forward strand.
ACCTTTTGGCGTTCTATTCCATTATCATTTCTCCAACGCCAGAAAGTTGTGCGGTCAATACGGCGATCGCTTTCAGGCCATCTTCGGCGTGAGAGAAAATCTATAATTTCTTCTTCATAAAATGAGTAACCTTTTGGCAACTTGATCAGTTCATCTTTTAAACAGTTAAGCGGGATGAGTGGATCTAATGCAGATAGTCTCATGCCAGCAAGCCCTTATAGTCTTAGTAAATTAAACAGCAGGCTTCGTGCAAAACAGTATCATCAAACGTAATTGACATCATAACACTGTCTCATTTATAGCTAATGAAGTCATGAGGTAATCAAGGAAATTTATATGTAAATTCTTGTTACTTCAGTACTTTGTCACTATATATGATTCACAGTATATTTGACATATTTGTCTCAAATATCATAAGTAGCTTTGTACATAATTTCAATCTATATGCAACAAATTTAAACTCATTTTTATGAGTAACTATTAGTAAGATAATAATTAAATTACCGAAATAGTTATGAATAGAGAAAATTTCATACCCGAGACATAATAGTTAGTCAAAAAAACTACATTTAATATAAATCATCAAAATATAAGAATCATATTTAATTTCTGAAAAAATCGGTATACCTCTGTTACTTCTTTTCCCCAACCATGTTCCCTACCTAAGCAAATAATTGCAATAATCAAGTTGGATTCCTATATATAGTTGATATTTTTTAAAATTGAGAAACTATAGGAATCCAGTTTGATTCGGAGAAAAAATCTAAGTATGTAGTATCTGCTGAATAAATTTAAACCTCTTTACAAGGTGAATGGAATTGAACTAGCATTCATTCTCCTGAGATTTGTAACGAATAGAAAACTGATCATGATCTGCCCCATCAGCTTTACTTTGGGTTTGAGTTACTTCTACATCGGCATGAAATCGCTCTCCTAATCCTTTCACCAAACCCATAACCATAGGAGCTAAACCAACTCTATGTGAGTGGTAATGTAAGTTGAGAATTTGCTGTTCATCTTCTTCGCAGTCAAATGATGGAGGTTGTAGTTTGGGAAACATTACTCCCACACGAGCATGAAGTTGATCGAGATTCTGCAAAAATTCTGGGAGATTGTCACCACTCATCTCCATTAAATCACCGTAGCCTTGTTGAGCTGTATATTGCACCCAAAACTCACCAAAGGCGTGCATAATTTCTGCTGGGGTTAAGTCTAAGACAAGACTGGCAGCTTTCACAAGTCGATGAGTTAGATCATCTGGATAAGCTTGCATACTGATAAATATCTCAACATCAACCTCTGCTTTGTGTTTAATTACTTGCCAAGTTTCTTCACCAAAACGACTACACACCATATCGTGAATCGCTTGATTAACTAAACCGTACATACCCTATCCCCTAAGTACTGCTTTTTTTTAGCATTCCCGTACTTGAGGGAGATTTATCAAGAATTATGCAAAATAATTGAGTGCGTTTGATTTGTAAATGCAGGTAGCGATCGCTGACTTTCATAATAAGATTTGTAAGTAATCAAGTGTCCTCAGCGTGAGATGCTTGTTGATTGGTTAGATGAGTATTTGTAAATGTCTATTGTTTCTTCAGTTACTGTAAAAGTTCCTGGCACAACTGCTAACTTGGGGCCTGGTTTTGACTGCATTGGTGCAGCTTTGAGTATATATAACCAGTTCCAATTTACCCGCTTGGATGAAGGCGAGTTAATTATTCATGTCACAGGCGCGGAAGCTGAACGGGTACAAACTGATGAGAGTAATTTAATTTATCAGGCGTTTGTCAAGTTATATCAATATATAGACCAGACACCGCCACCTGTAAAAATTGAGATTGGGTTGGGTGTACCCCTGGCTAGAGGTTTGGGGAGTTCTGCGACGGCAATTGTGGGTGGTTTGGTGGCAGCTAATAAATTAGCGGGTTCGCCTTTGTCTCAGTCGCAGGTGATGGATTTAGCGATCGCAATGGAAGGACATCCTGATAATGTAGTTCCAGCTTTGTTAGGGGGCTGTCGCCTAGCCGCTAACTCTGGTACAGGTTGGGCAATTTGTGATGTACCTTGGCATAGTGATATTGTGCCTGTGGTAGCAATTCCTGATTTTGAATTGTCAACCTCGGAAGCACGGCGAGTTTTACCCACGGAATTTAGTCGTGCTGATGCGATTTTTAATACTGCTCATTTAGGCTTATTGTTACGCGCTTTAGAAACTGGTAAGAGAGAATGGTTAACAGCAGCCTTACAAGATAAATTGCATCAACCTTATCGCCAAGCTTTAATTCCTGGTTACGCTGCTGTGAATGCGGCGGCGATCGCATCCGGTGCTTACGGTATGGTAATTAGTGGTGCAGGCCCGACACTGTTAGCTTTAACAAATGTCAACAATGCCCAGACTGTAGAAACTGCAATGGCTTCAGCTTGGAAAGCACAAGGAATTAAAGCTGTAGTGCGATCGCTCACTCTCGATACCCAAGGCGCAGTTTAAATTCAAAATTCAAAATTTAAAATTCAAAATGAAAAAACTTAACCCTAGCTTGTCTTTGGAGCAAATGCAGTCAGAGATTACAGCACTAAAATCTCAAATTCAGGTGCTTGAACAAGAACGTGCCGCACTCACTCATAATAATGATGTAATTGTGGATGAGAATGATACACCTTGGGCAATTGTAGAAGCTTATCGCCGTCAAGCTAGGGACAATGCCCAATTATTTGCAGAACTCAAAGGTATAGATGATGCGATCGCTGCTTTAAATTCCCAGCTACAGCACAAACAAGCGGAATTAAACCGTCTCCCCAGGAAGTTACAACAAATTACCCAAAAACAACAGCTAGAAGCAGCTAAAGAAGTAGCGCAAGTCCATGCTGAACGCATTAATCAGATAGCTGGGGAACTAGCCACAGAAATTCGTCTATTAAAAGCCTGCGCCGATGAACTCAGTCCGTTATATTGGCAAGTTTATTACAAACCCTTCATCACTGGATTTAAAACCATCTCAGTTCCCCATGTCCGTTCAGACGGTGAAGTGTGGACAATTGTGAATCGGATTGTCTGAGGGACTGGGAGCAGGGGGCAGGGAGCAGGGGGCAGGGGGAGACAAGGTAGACAAGGGAGACAAGGGGGCAGGGGAGCAGGGAGCAGGGGGAGTAAAACTCTTCAATTTTGAATTTTGAATTTTGAATTGATTAGCCCCATGCCCAATGCCCAATGCCCAATGCCCAATTTCATAAACTTTTGTAACGGTAGTTTTGACTGCCGTTTTTTCTTGACGTTACATAAATTTACAATTAGGATGGATTAACTCAGATTTTCATAGGTATTTATTCTCTTTTTTGCTGAAAATCCTAGGTTTAGTGAGTATATATTCTTAAGGGATCAGGAAAATTTAATTTTTGCAGAGATAATTAATGTTTACAAAAGTAACGATTCCTTAATATAATGTAATTAAAAGCGAAAACAAAAAACGATTGTCAGAAGTGATGAATCCCCTTGCATTTCCTTGGCTAACAGCCATAATTGCCTTACCGTTGGTGGCAGCCTTAGCCATCCCTATAATTCCAGATAAAGAAGGTAAAACAGTCCGGTGGTATGGTTTAGGAGTAGCGATCGCTGATTTTGCCTTAATGATTTACGCCTTTTGGCAAAACTACGATTTCCACAGTTCCGCCTATCAATTTGTAGAAAAATACGCCTGGATACCCCAAATCGGCTTAAATTGGTCAGTAGCAGTTGACGGCTTATCAATGCCTCTGTTGTTACTAACAGGCTTAATTAACACCCTAGCAATCTTCGCGGCTTGGAAAGTAACCAACAAGCCGCGATTGTTTTATGGTTTGATGTTGGTAATGTATAGCGCACAGTTAGGTGTGTTTGTTGCCCAAGACTTACTGTTATTCTTCCTCATGTGGGAAATTGAGCTAGTTCCCGTATACTTGCTAATTTCTATCTGGGGAGGCGCGAAACGCCGCTATGCAGCTACCAAGTTTATTCTTTATACTGCTGCTGCCTCTATATTTATTCTCGTAGCCGGTTTTGCTCTAGCATTCTCTGGAGATACATTCACTTTCGACATCACAGCATTGGGAATGAAAGAATATCCCAAAGCGATTGAATTATTAGCTTATGCAGGTTTCTTAATTGCCTTCGGTGTCAAACTCCCAATTTTCCCCTTACACACTTGGCTGCCTGATGCTCACGGTGAAGCTTCCGCACCTGGTTCAATGATTCTAGCTGGTGTGTTGTTGAAGATGGGCGGTTATGCCTTAATCCGCTTCAACATGGAAATGTTACCTAACGCTCATGTCTACTTCGCTCCAGTTTTAGCAATCTTAGGTGTAGTTAACATTATCTACGGTGCTTGTTGCGCCTTTGCTCAAACCAACCTCAAACGCCGCCTCGCTTACTCTTCAATTGCTCACATGGGTTTTGTACTCATCGGTTTAGCTTCCTACACAGAACTGGGTGTAAGTGGCGCGATGTTACAGATGGTTTCTCACGGTTTAATTGCTGCTAGCTTATTCTTCTTAACTGGTGTAACTTACGAGCGTACCCACACCTTGTTAATGGATAAAATGGGCGGTATCGGTAAAGTAATGCCCAAAACCTTCGCTCTCTACACCGCAGGCGCAATGGCTTCTCTAGCCTTACCTGGGATGAGTGGCTTCGTAGGTGAGTTGATGGTATTCCTCGGAATTGCTACCAGTGATGTTTACAGTTCCAGTTTCAAAGTTGTAGTAGTTCTCCTCTCAGCAGTAGGTGTGATTCTGACACCAATTTATTTACTTTCCATGCTGCGTCAAGTATTCTACGGTCAGCAAAGTGAAGAATTACATTTAGATACTGTAGTTGCTGATGTTAAACCCCGTGAGTTGTTCATCACCGCTTGTTTGATTCTTCCCATCATCGGTATCGGTTTGTATCCCAAGATGGTGACACAGACTTATGATGTGAAGACAGTAGAAGTTGCCACCCATGCCCGTCAAGTGTTACCAGTTGTGGGTAATGGACAACAGCCAGCAAGTATGTACTCACAAATTTTCACCGCACCAACTCTGGCTTCTGCTCAAGTTGAAAGTTTAGTTAATATCTCTAAGTAAATATAAGTCCCGACTAGGGAACGAAAAGTAAATTCTAATCTGAGGGGAGTATAGGGGTAGTTACACAACTACCCCTTAAATTTTTTAGTGATTATTGGGTAACTTATTTCGGCAATTTTCTAGACCATTCCTGAAAATCATTTTCATATGATTCTCCGCTATTTTTATAAGCTTTCATACCAGAAAAAAATAAACCTAACCCCCAACCTAGTAGGGGAAAAACTGCCCAGAAATATGAAGGACTTGTCCATAAATTTAAAGCAATTAAAAATCCATTAACACCAATAAAATAAATTAAATGTGATTTAAACTCCCCTTGTCTGTGGGCATGAAATTTATGCCGCATTTTCCCTTCTATTTCTTGGGTCAACCATTCTTGTTCAGCAGCTTGTAGGGATGCTGATGAAACTCCTAGTTCTGCTGCGATTTCTATAATTTGCTGCCGTGAAATTTCTCCCTGTTGCTGACGAGCAAAAGCTTTTTGGAGAATTTGTTGCATTTGTTCGGAATTGTAAGTCATATAACTACCAAAGAAGGTGCAAAAATAGCCAGGAGAATGAAGTAAATTTTGAAACTTTAGCTACAAAAGCATTAAAAGTATATTTAGTCGTTGTTACTAACTGCTGAGACACACATTTTATATCTGAAAAAATAACCCATGCAGTAATTGAAAATACAAATATTGTCCTATTCTGTGCAATTTTATTTTTTAAATAAAATCGTGTTAATTCTGTATAGTTAGCAACGGATAAAACAGTAAATGGCCTAGCCTAAATGAAGTAATATAAAAACCAAGATTGAGTTCGTAGTAAGGACTTTAGTCCTTATTTGAGAACTAAAGTTCTCACTACAAACCTTTAATTACTTACCCTGTTCTACTGATGCGTGGAGTAAGGCTGCAATGCCTGCCACCCCCAGGATATATACTCGACTAAATGGCCGCAGAATAGGCTTCATCTACTTTTAAGGTTGTACCTGAGATGAACTTAGCATCATCGGAAATCAAAAAAGCTACTGTTTTGGCAAACTCCCGATAGGTAGCAGGACGACCAAACATTAAATCCGCCGGCACATTCCAGCCTTCTAACTCTGCCATTGAATCGGCGACAAAAAAAGGTGCGACGGAAACCATCCGAATTTTATCGGCTCTGTAACGCTTGGCATATAATTTTGTAAAGCCTTCCATTGCGGTGCGGAGTGTTCCGGTAAAAGGTGTTCCTAAGCTGGGTTCTTGAGAATCACAGGCGGAAATATTAACAATGACACCGCCTCCAGAACGTTGCATTGGTGCTGTCACTAGTTTGGCAATGCGAACCACACTCAAAAATAGCATTTCAAAGTGTTCTAACCACATTTCATCAGAAATAGCAAGTAAATCTGGCCGGGGTGGGTCGCCAAAACTATTAACTACTGCATCTATCCGACCAAAGTTAGTTAAGGTTGTCTCTACTAATCGCTGTAAGTCTTGAGGGTTGGTGATTGACCCTTGAATAGCAATACCACCCAATTCTGTAGCTAAATCTAAAACTTCAGGCGATCGCGCCATTAATGCCACATTATAACCCCGTGCGGCTAGTTCTCGCGCACAACCCGCACCAATCCCCCGGCTAGCAGCCGTCAGGATGGCTACTTTTCGTCCACTCATATTGCTACTTTCTCAAGAAAAATCTTTAGAAAGTATAATAAACCTTTCAGGTTGACTTTGTAAAGATTTTTCTTTAGTTTGTGAGTATGATCAAAAACTCACCGAAAAAATCAACTACAGTCCGCACTCGCCGCGCTATTGTCAACTTACTCAAACAACAGGGTGCAATGGACTCCCAAGAATTAGCTGCTTGTTTGGGGATTTCTGCAATGGCTGTGCGTCAGCATTTGTATGCACTACAAGATGAAAATTTAGTTACCTATGAAGAAGAACCCCGCGAGATGGGGCGACCTGCTAAACTATGGCAATTAACTCTAGATGCTAACCGCTTGTTTCCTGATGGTTATGCAGAGTTAACTTTGGGTTTAATTCAGGCGGTAACAGAAGCTTTTGGAGAAGCAGGATTAAATAAGCTGCTGGAAGTTAGGACTAAACAGCAACTTGCTACCTACCAAGCACAAATATCTACCCAAGATACATTAGCAGCAAAATTAGCAGCTTTAGTAAAATTGCGATCGCACGAAGGATACATGGCGGAAAGTCAAGCCTTAGCAGATGGTTCTTTCCTATTGATTGAAAATCACTGTCCCATATGCGCTGCGGCTACAGCCTGTACGGGATTATGTGAGCAGGAGTTAAGCATTTTTCAATCTGTTTTAGGAGAAGATGTCAAAGTAGAGAGAGAAGAACACATCCTAGCCGGCGCGAGACGGTGTGTGTATCGTGTCTTGACAATGAATCCTATTGAATTAGAGTAGCAATATCTCAAGAAAGATGAACTTGTCTCAAAAACTTTTGAAGATGAGTTAGACCTTGCTTATGCTGTGATTGATGGGATTCAAACAAGAGGAGAAAAGGGGAACTTCAGTACACAACGTGTCAGATTTAACTCTCATTCTTCTGCTTAATTGTTTGTTACATAGTTATAAATTTTCTCCACGACTTACTTAGTTCAGGATACTGAGGGCGTAATGAAAAAAGATGATATGGATGTTTTAGAAACTCTAATAGATAAGTTGACATTAGCCGCAATTCTGGAAATGTTAGAGCGAATATGCCATAAAAAGGCGGAAAATCTCAGAACTCATTGGCAGGATGAGGTGACAGCCAAGCTGTGGGAGAAGGCTGCTAGGCATATAGAACAGTTAAATGTTGATGTTTAACGTGAGTGCGACGAATTAAAAAACCCCTCTCCAAACCTCTCCCCTGCAAGGAGAGAGGCTTCAAAACCTTTATTTTTAGTTGATATTTCAAGATATTTAAGCCCCTCTCCGCGTCGGAGAGGGGTTGGGGAGAGGTCATCGAACTCACGTATTTTTAAGTTACATCTGGCACATCTACCCAGGTTGATGTGTGATGGGATTGATGGGATAAATCCATTAATAACTGTGAGTAAATGCCTTCTTTGAGGGATGGTATTGTTTGCTGTTGAGTATCAATTCCTTGTGTCCATTGGTTAACTACGCGTAAAAATGCACAAATTCGCCCATCGGCGTAATGTTGGGGAAATAAGAATCTTTGGGGGATGTCGATTTCTTGCAGGGGTTCGCCTGGGTGAGAACCCCAGACTTTAAAGCCATGTATATAATCTTTTTGGTTGTCGCTGCCTATGACTAGAGTACCGCGATCGCCATACACTTCTACCCAATGTGTCCGAGAAGCGTGAACCACTGCACTTATAGCCACTTGGCAAGGTGTACCATTAGCTAATTCTAAAGAGATGAGACAGGTATCATCTGTTTCTACAGGTTTTAATTGTCCGCTACTAGGTTCAACTCGTGCGGGAATAGCTGTGGTTAAATGGGCGTTTAATCTCTTGACTGGGCCAAACAACCAATGAATATAATCGAAGGCGTGAGAACCTAAAGAACCCAATGCACCCCCGCCTTTTTCCTGTGATGAATACCAATTCCAAGGGCGGGATGTGTCAGCACGGGAAGAACCTAACCAATCAATTTTAATTAAGCGTGGGTTGCCTACATAACCTGATGTCAATAATTCTGCAAAAAATTGCCACGCCGGCACAAAGCGAAATTCAAAGTCTACTGTGGCAATTACTCCTTGTTTTTGAGCTAATTCATAAAGTTCTTTGGCTTCGGTGACATTTAAGGTTACGGGTTTTTCTAGTAATAAATGTTTCCCGGCTTGTAATACTTGTTTGGCCATTTCATAATGTAGAAACGGCGGTGTTGAGATGCTGACTGCTTGTACTGTTGGTAAGGTGAGCAGTTCAGTAATTGTGTCACAAGCATGGGGAATATTGTTGGCTGTGGCAATGGTTTTGGCTTTGTTAATATCCCGGTGATAAATAGCTGTGATTTCTGTACGATGATGGGCTTGAAATGCAGGAATGTGAACTTTTTGACCGAATCCAGTGCCAACAATTGCTACACCTATTTTATTGTTTAATTCTAAAGACATAATTATTATTAATTAAATTCTTTTTCTGTGCTTCATAAGTAATAGTACAGAAATCGATCTGTTATGTAAATAATCAGGAATTATCTCATACCGTTTCTTGATGTAAGTAAGTCGGCGAGAAAAAAACAAACTACATTAAGTAATGTAAAATTTAATTGAATCGGCTTGTAGTAAGGGCTTTAGCCCTTAAGAGAGGACTAAAGTCCCTACTACAAACCTTGAATTATTCACGCCGTTCTACTTAGCTTGCCTGGCGTAGCCATAGATGCACTTTATTCTCTAGTGTAGAGACGTTGCATGCAACGTCTCTACATCATTTATTTGGCTTCATAGAGAATTGGTATAAGCACTTGCAGAAAACAAATTAATTCTTTCTCCCCTCTGCCCCCACTCACCTCAAGACTCGCATGGTGAAGGGATAGCGGTAATGTTCGCCATGATATGCTTTGGTGGCAGCAAAGGTTACTAGGAATAACTGTAGTGAAAATAAGAGAATAATAAAGGACATCCAAATAAATAATAAGCTGTCTAAGACTGTGGTTACTTGATTAATTGCTCCGTTAGTTGCCACTGAAATGCCACAACTAGCTAGTACTAGTAGTAGGGAAATTATGATGACAACTACAATATAAAAGGTTAAGGTAATTTGAAAGTTTAAGGATTCTCTGCCTTGAAAATCTACCCAGGGATATTTGATTTTTCTCAGTCTCCAAATCATTAAGGGGGCGGCAATGTTGAGGGGTAGGAATAAAGGTATACCTAATAAAATTAAGAGAAATAATAGTATCCAAGCTAACAATGCTGAGAGATGACACAACATAGCCCAGACTCGCATTTGTTGGTTGTGTTGTTCTCTCATGGCTCGTAATCTCATGTGGACAGAGAAGGAATGTTTATCCACATTATCAATAAAAAAAGTCGTCCAACAGCTTAGAATCTTAAAATTTCTCGGTCATAATTTTCTGGTAAGGGTTCTACTTCCCAAACTATGCCTTCGCCACTGTCTAAGGCGACTTCAACATAAAGTTGTTCTACTGCGGTTGTGGCTATGTCTTCATTGTTGGGAAATGGTTGTAAGTCTTCGGTGAGGAGTCTGAGTTTGAAGCCACCGGGAATGACTGCGCCAACGGTTGCATTGCGTAACTCAAACCGCCAAGATAATGCTTCTGGTTCGCCTTGGGGTGAAATTAATAGTTCGTAGGTTTGTCCGGCGATCGCTAATCTGCGGGATAATGTTACCCCAGGCTGTACTCCTTCTACACTCCTAGCACTAGCTGCACTTAATTGTAAGTTCAATCTTCCCCAACCCATCGCCTCGGCTGTCTGGCTAACACCCTCTTGCAACCATTGCAGCACTGAACGCTGTTCTGGTAATCCTATGCGGCGTTCATATAAACTTTTGCGCCAGCCACCATGCTCCATTAATGCCCCCCACAATTCAAAAGGGACGGCTAACCGGGGGGTAATGACTTCAGGATTTCCCAACCGAGTGATTAAGTTTTGGGCTTGGGTGAGGGGTAAAGTTGGTAAGGGTGCAATTTGAGTGCGTGTAGCTGTCTCGGCACAAAATTGCAATTCCACTGCTAACACACTCATGTCAGTGGTGATGTCAGTAGCATCTATACTGTAAGTGCGATCGCCTGGATCATATTTACCCTGTGTTTTTAATTGGGTATGGCTACAGTAACCCCACACTCTTACATAACCCGCATCCGCATCTACTTGCACCGCTAAATAATAATCTCCTACCCAACTTGGTAAATCTACCCATTCTTGGGGTACACGCATTTCACTTAAATCAATGGTTTCACTGGGAACTAAAATAAATTTGGTTACGTCTACATTAACGGCAGTTCCATTTACCAGTTCCCAAATGCTGGCTAGAGAATTGGTATAAGGCCAAACCTTTGCTTGGGGTGTAAAATCTTCTTGCAACCACGGCAAGACGGCACTCAAGCAAATTTCGTTTAAATAGGCTTGATACCAAGCACTAGGATGGGAAAAGCCCTGATTGGCTAAATTTATTTGATGGGGAATTTCTAAAATTAAGTTTGTTGAGTCAGCAAAGCTGAATACACTAGGGTTAGCAGTCATGGCACATACTCCGGGGAATCAATTCAAAATTCAGTAAATTTGGGATCATTAACTACTTTGCTGACAGATTTAAAAATTTACAAATCTTAACAATGAATTAGTGACGGTTTTAGCATATTTTAGAGATTTGAGGCATTGTAGTAATTCTGTAACCAGTCTTCTATCAATGTACTCATACCCTTGAGTATGTCTGGAGTGAGTGCAATATGCAGTGTATCTTGACTCCAACTGGCTAAAGAACGCAATAAAGTTTCCTTAGCTTTGCTCAGTCGCCGGGAAACGGTGTATTGTTTGATGTCTAGTTGTTTAGCGATCGCATCCTGATTCAATTTTTGACAGTAGTATAAATTTAAAATCTCTTGTACTTGGGCATCTAGTTGAGAAATTGCTGTAACTAACACTTGATTAATCTCAGTTTTTTGCGAATTTCTGGCTTTTTCTTCCTCCTCGGCAATCATTTCTTGAATTAAAGATGGCTGTGCTGTACCGGGAAGATTATCTAAAATCTCCGAAGAATCATCAGCCCCTTTAGTAACATTTAGGGAATCGGGAGTGGGATATAGATATTTACGTGCCGCTTTAGCCGCATTCAATAGCCACTTCTCTAGAGTTTGGCTGTTAACTGAAGATGTACTTTGAGAATTGTAAGCTTTGGCGATCGCCTCCCATGTAGCATCATCGGGGCGAGATAATTGGCGGGAGTTCGCTGCTTTAGTAGGCACATACAGAGTTTTAAAGCAAGTCCACGCCTGGATATAAGCCCGAATTTCCATTGGGGATAAACCAGCATTTTGCAAAGATTCATCTAACCGCTTTTGACTGATTTTGCGTAATAGTCCCCAATCAGTGCAGATATCAACTTCCTGACGTTGACGTAGTGTTTCTCGAATGGCACTACCAAAAATAATGCTAGCGTAGTTCTTGAGAGTGCTGGTTTGACTGGGATTAAAGCCTTTGAGGACTCGATCCATTTGGGCGATCGCCACTTGAAAACAATCGGAAAGTTTGTACTGGGTACTGGTAATGCTAGCGGCTGTTTTTTGGGATGTCCAATAACAAGGTTCTTGTAGATAAGCCATTAAATGTTGCTTGGCTAAGGGTTGAGTTTCAGGAACTTGCCAAAACTTATACCAATACAACGCCCAAAAATGCTCCGAAGTTTCCTTGGGAGATTGGTGGAGACAACTTTGAATACTGCGACGTAAGCGTGATTCCGCCGCCCACCGACTAAAGCGATCGGCATCAAACTGTACAAAAGTTGAAAAAAGCTCAATAATGTTTTGCCGAGGTTGCATAAAAAACTAGAAGCCGACCTATAGGACAATACAAGGTATTTAACAACACCTGCACACAATTTACTACAAGGAAAAACTATCATGTTACGCCTAGGATTTAAATCTTTAACACTTGCAGGTATAGTAGCTGTAACTACGGCAACTACAGCTTTAGCTCAAGTACCAACACTAAACAACTTCAAGCTAGCCCAAAATGCTAGTTTTAGCTGTGGCCCCCATCTGCGTACTTACATCGTCAAATCTCTACATGGTAGTGAAGGTGTTGGTATCCGTTGCGTCAAATTTAGTCAAGGTAAACCAGGGACAAGAATCCCCCGATTAGCCTGGTATGGTGAAGGCAGTTGGGGAAGTGCAACTTACCGCCACGTTGGACAAGCCATCTACAAAGGTCGTGATTTAGTTGGGTTTGCCTCTGACATTTACGGTAATGGTGAATATTTTAATGGCAACTTCCCCGGCAATTTAAATGTGCAAGTTTTAAGTGGTGGTTCAAAAATTCGTGTTACCGGTGCATGGAATGAAGAATGGCAATTAGTCAACAGTACTAATTACCAACCTTTATCTAGAGCAACAACCTGCGGGGGATATTTTGATGAATACCAAGTTTCTAGCCTCTCAGGTAGTGATGGCGACGGCTTGCGTTGTGTTCTCCGCGATGGCTTGAAAAACACCACTTGGTTTGGTAACGGTAATTGGGGCGGTTCTACCTATTCTCATTTAGGAACGCGTTCTGCTAAGGGTTATGGTGCTGGTGATATTTGTGGTAGTAACTTCGGCACATTTTGTAATAACTTTAGTTGGGGTTCACTCAAGTTAACACCTGTTTCTGGTGGTATTAATGTCACAGGTGATTGGAGTGAAAAGTGGGCTAATTAAGTAGCCATATCATGAACTGGGTACACCAGAACACATGAAAAAGTCTTTCCCTTACACCCCTATACCCTTACACCCTTATACCCTTTTTCAAGCTAGAACAGGGTAAATAATTAAAAGTTTGTAGTCAGAACTTTAGTTCTCAAATAAGGACTAAAGTCCTTACTACAAACTCAACCTTAGTCTTTTTTAATTACTTAAAATAGTTCTTTGTCTGGTGAGGTACAAATCTCTGCGTACCTCTGCGCTTTCCTTCTCTGCGAGACGCTGCGCGAACGCGCCCCTCTGCGTTTCAAAATATTATCTGTACCTCACTTAACTGGGAATCGCTATATATCTAAATAAATGTAAACTCAAAACCTGGTTTTTGAATTAATCAGGTTTTGAGATTGATCCTAATGAGAGTATGACGCGCAGACGAAATTAATATTTTTCAACACTTTTGTGTTGAAGATAAAATGGCAGTCCTAGATTAAACCTGTTCCCTTACCTCTAACATCACGTTTTTCAGTTAACTCGCCTTCTTTATCTTCATTAACTTCCGCTAACTCTTGCATTCTGTTAGCAGTATCTTGTTCTGCTGCGGCTGTGGCATCACCAGGAACTTCGTAGTACATTTCCGGTTCAACTGCATAGTTATTTAACAAACCTTCTTTGTCTACAGTATAGCCGTCTGTGGTGTGAATACTTTCAGGGTTTGTTTGGTCATCAGTAGGTGCATCTGCTTCTCTTGCTTCCGTGGGGAGTGTTTTATATAAATCCCCTTCTCTGGCTTTGCGAGCAGCAGTTTCAGCCGGGACAATACCTCTATCGTAAGTATCTACTTCTATACGTTCAGATGAGTCTATTGTTTTATTTTCTTCCTTAGTCATAAATATGTCCTCGTTAAAACAACTATTAAAACTTCGAGAACAATGCTATGCTTTTGAACACTATAAATCTACTATCTTTAGTAGTGTTTAAAAAGGAAGTTTGAATATCTGTTTATGTCTTGAGATATATTCAAATCAGACTAGACTGCCTTGAAAATGGGCATTGGGCATGAAAAAATTAATTTTTATTGTCAAAAAATAATAACCCCATTTTACTCAAGAAAACGGGGTTGTAAATGAAAGCAATTAGTTGAGATAAATTCTATCCACCAAAAAGCTGATTTTTGACAGAATCAATTTCTGCTATTAGTTCTTTGCGAGTTGAAGACTTAAGAAGATAACGAAAAGCGAACCAAGTTGAATAACTAATTCCTATCACTTCAAAAATTGGTGAGAGGAGAGGTATATTGTTAATTGCATCTAGTAAAGCCAGTAATACCTTCAGTGTCACTATCAATGATAAAATAATAAAAACAGTGACAATAGGCTGCTTGTATTGTTGATAAAAACTTCCTAAATAATCAGGGAGTTGTCCGAAAACATCAGCTACTTGTTTTGCAGTTTGCTGCCATTGGGCATTGGGATCAGTTGCAGGTGGTAGCTTTTGTATTTGAGCATTTTCTGGAGTGGGCAGTGCTATTGTGCCTTGTGGTACAGTCGCATTTAAGGATTCCGGTTGTTGTTGTTCGGTTTCCATAGTTTTTCTATTGTGTAATCAAAACAGTTTTTCTAAGTGATCAGATGTAAATAAACATAATCATTAGTCTTGGCAATTGTCAATCACGATAAGTCAGGAGTTAGTCTCAAAAGTGACTATTTTAATGATTAGCTATATTTATTTACACTTGCTTACTTTTATACAATTTAGGTTAAATATTGTTGCCAGTGGCATCAAACAAATGAAACTCTAGCTCTAAGTGCTTTAGCTAGTATACTTTCATCCGCTTAATTAGTTACCTTATCCTGCACTACTGCCATATTATCATGGTAGTGGGCATTTTGAGCGATCGCACACAGCACACACTTATAGCCAAGCTTGAGTTCTGCAAGTCATCATCATGGACAGCATCTCGAAGATGAGAGAATACACTTACAAGCATATCTAATTTTTTCGCATCAACAACATAATTTATCTTTAAAAAACTTTACATCTAACAATCAAAAGGACTAACCTGAGTAGGAACTTAACTTTTAGATTGTAAAATACATAGTTTGATTTAGATATAGTAAATTACCTAATTCATAAATTAGCACTGAAAATTATTTTTAGATTTATAGCGATTCCCAGTTAAGTGAGGTACAGATACTATTTTGAAACGCAAAGGTACGCAAAGTAAAGCGCAGAGTTACGCAGAGATTTGTACTTCAGTAGACTAGGAAACGCTATATATAACTTTCGATAATTTAAATTACTACTTAAGAAAGTGTAAGTCAAATACAAGTGATATCTAGACTCAGAAATAAGGCATTCTCTGGAAAATGGAGATTGCATATATTCGGCGTAAGAGAAAAAATACTATGTGGCAAATATTGACAAATATTTTGATGCAGCCTTGGCTATCTTTTGGTGTAACACCAACAACAGGACTGCCAGATGTCATAGTACCAATAGAACCATTGTTTGGGTTTTCAGCTTCTAAGTTTGTAGTAGCTTTGTTAGCTGGTACTTTAATGGCGATCGCGTTTCAATTACTATTAACTAATCTTTCGGTTGCTGCCAGAATATCTACTTTAGGAACTGATGTAGATTATGATGAAGAATCAGCAAGTTTGGGCAGCACAATTCGCAAAGTTGAGGCGAAAGTCGGGACTTGGGGCATAGTAACCGCCAGTATTGCCTTGTTTGCCGCTTGCTTTTTAGCGGTGAAACTGAGTTTAATTAATAGTGTACTGCTAGGAGCGATTATTGGCGTTGTCATTTGGTCTACCTATTTTTTATTGGTAGTTTGGTTCGGTTCTTTTGCAGTTGGTTCTCTACTCGGTTCGATTATCAATACTGTTAATTCTGGTTTACAATCCCTGATGGGAACTGCTACTACAGCTATTGGTGCGGGTGCAGTACAACAACAAGCGGTTTCTACAGCAGAAGAAATTACAGCCGCAGTGCGGAGAGAATTAACTGCTGGTTTGGATGCGGAAAGTATTAGCAATACTGTGCAAAATTCTCTAAAATCTCTACCACTGCCAAAATTAGATGTAGGAGAAATTCGCAGTCAATTTGATAAAATTCTCAGTGATGTAGATTGGCGATCGCTCGCTGATGGTGATTTACTCAAAAACATTAATCGCCAAACTTTCGTGGATTTAATTAGCCGTCAAACCAATTTATCTCAGGATAATATAAATCAAATTGCTGACCAATTAAACACCGCTTGGGAACAAACTTTTGCTCGTCGTAACCCTACGGAACAAGTAATTAACTTGCTACAATCTGCTACTCCCGAAGAATTAAAATCAGAAGATTTAGGAGAAAGATTACAGCAGTTAGTCACCACCGGCAGAAGAAACGGTAACGGCAGAAATGGCTTAATGAAGCAAGCTGTACAATATGGGGTAACTGCTGCTATCCCAGCCGTTTTAGACCGAGTTGATGTCTCTGATATTGATGTGGATAAAATCACCCATCAATTACAAAAGTTAAAAGACAAAGTGCAAGATATTGATGTGGATAAAATCACCCACGAAATTCAACAAATCAGAGATAAAACCACTGAGCAAATCTCTACTAGATTTCCTACAGCGAGTGACAACACCATCAAATCAGATGTCCAAGATTATATTTTGCATTCTTTTCCTTGGCATTTCAATCGCATCACAATTAAAAATGAATTTGCAGAGGTCATTTATGACCCCCAAGCAGATCCTACAAATGTCCGTCAGCAACTAGAAAAACTCCAGCAAAATGACTTTAGTAATTGGCTGACACAACGAGGTGATATTAGTGAAGCGAGGGTGACAGAAATCGCACAACAAATGGAAAGCATCCGTCAGGAAGTGCTAGAAAATGTGCGTCAATCTGAAAAAGTAGAAACAGGTCACAAAGTTCGTTTTCGCATTGAAAATTATCTGCGCGCAACTGGTAAAGAACAACTGCATTCAGAAGCGATTCAGCGAGATTTTACCAACTTGTTAACAGAATTAGACGACCAATCTATTGATTTTAGTACTTTGTTACAAGGATTTGACCGGGAAGCTTTTGTACAGATACTCTTGCAACGGCAAGATTTTAGCAAAGAGGAAGCTAACAATATTGTTGGTCAAATTGAAGGTATCTGCAATGATGTCTCCAATCAAGCCAGAGAACAACAAGAACAAGCCACAACGAGAGTTAATCAATTATGGCAAAGAGTAGAAAATTATCTCCGCAATACTAACAAAGATGAGTTAAATCCTGAAGGTATCAAACGTGATTTTCAGGCATTGTTGGCAGATCCACAAGTAGGAATTAAGCAGATTAGATCACGTTTATCACAGTTTGACCGCGAAACCTTAGTGAAATTGCTATCTCAGCGTCAAGATTTGAGTCAAGAGCAAATCAATCAAATTATTGACCAGTTAGAATCTGTGTGGAACAACGTTTTACAAGCACCACAAGCAACATTAGAACAAGCTAGAGAACAGTACGATCGCACTATCAAAACTATTGCTGATTATCTCCGCGATACTAACCTCGAAGAACTCAACCCGGAAGGTATTAGACGGGATTTAGAAACCTTACTGACTCAGCCACAAGAAGGTGCAACTGCGTTACGTCACAGATTAGCACAAGTTGACCGCGAAACCTTAGTGAAACTCCTCAGTCAACAACAAAACCTCAGCGAAGAGCAAGTTAATCGCACCATTGACCAAGTACAAGAGGCGATCGCCAATATTATCAGAACGCCACGCCGCTTGGCAAAACGCACTACCCAAAGAATGGGTGATTTTGCAACTAGTCTAGAAAACTATCTGCGTCACACCAACAAAGACGAACTCAACCCCGAAGGAATCAAACGAGATTTACGATTACTCTTGCAAGATCCCCGCTTGGGAGTAGAAAATTTAAGCGATCGCGTCTCTAAATTCGACCGTTCGACAATGGTGGCGTTACTGTCTCAACGAGAAGATATTTCCGAGGAGGAAGCTAACCGTATTGTTGAGCAAATCGAGTCTACCCGTAACTCGATTGTGGAGCAAATTCAACAAATCCAGCAACGATTCCAGTCAGCCATTGACCAAATTTTTGCTAGGATTCGTCAATATCTCGACTCCTTAGAACGTCCAGAACTCAGCTATGAAGGTATTAGACAAGACTTTGCCAAATTATTCGATGATCCGCAAGTGGGATTTGCAGCTTTGCGCGATCGCCTCAGTCAATTTGACCGTGATACCCTAGTAGCTATCTTAAGTTCCCGTGAGGATATCTCCCAAGAAGACGCTAACCGCATCATTAACCAAATCGAAGCCGC
The DNA here is from genome assembly GCF_058172895.1 of Aliinostoc maniaoense. Lineage (NCBI taxonomy): Bacteria > Bacillati > Cyanobacteriota > Cyanophyceae > Nostocales > Nodulariaceae > Aliinostoc > Aliinostoc maniaoense. Next base: position 3,985,775 of record NZ_CP187952.1, read on the forward strand.
ACGGGATAGTGTATTACAACGTGCCGAAAGGATTCAACAAGAAACCCAAAAACGCATCAAAGCCGTGCAAGAACAAGCCAGAAAGCAAGCTGAAGCCACCCGCAGAACCGTTGCTAGTGCAGCTTGGTGGCTATTTGGTGCAGCACTATCTTCCCTCGTGGCTAGTGTGCTGGCTGGTGTGATAGCTGTTACAGGCTTATCTTTGCCAGTGTGATTTATGAAGGGGTGTAGGGGTGTACGCAGTTCAGGAAGGCTACTTAACAAATCTATAACCCCAATCTCTTAAAGAGATTGGGGTTATTTTTAGGATGTCAATTTTAAAAAATACTTTTGCGTAATTCCTTCCTTAACTAGCGATATATATAACAAGTATTATTGAAACAATCATGAATATTCTAGTCCTTAGTCAGTGTTACAGGCTTACCTTGGGTGATGGGTATCGTCCAGTATTGGCGATCGCATTTTTGAAAAAACAATAAACTACGCTTAAGCATGACATAAATATATTTTATTATTTTGTGGTTTGGGGAGGAGGATTATGATAGAAAGACTTTTGTTAGCTGGTATTTTAACTTTTACTTTAAGTTTATTTACACAAGCTCATCGTTCAACTTCCCTAGGCAGAAATCCCCAAATCAACACCAACAAAAATACTGTGTTAACTTTTAATTACTTCTCCGCCAGGAAATTTAAAATACCCAATTAAATCAGTCGTGACGAACTCCCGCCTTTCAAGAGATAGCCACAGGAAGGTTAATTCAGAAAAATCCTTAACTTTTCTACATAGACAGTGGCAGCTAAAACCTATATAAATATGTCAATCCATTTTGTGATGGCATCGATTTAGACTTGAAGGCAGGAAAACCCGTGCAGAAACTGATTTCATCCTACGAATATCAAGTTGGCGGCCGCCTCCCCATTGATGCACCCAGTTATGTAGTTCGACAGGCTGATGAAGAACTCTACAACGCCTTAAGAGGAGGTGAATTTTGTTATGTTCTTAACTGTCGTCAAATGGGCAAATCTAGCTTGCGGGTGCAGGTGGCTAAAAGATTACAAGAGGATGGTATTACTTGCACGACGGTTGATTTATCAGGAATTGGCAATAGCAATATTACAGCCAACCAGTGGTATGCAGATATTATTATGCGACTGGTTAGGAGTTTGCGACTAACTAATCAAATTAATGTCCGTAATTGGTTAGCTCAAAGACAAGATTTATCTCCAGTTGGTCGCTTGGGTGAATTACTGGAAGCTGTTTTACCGGAATTAATTTCGCAGCCGATAGTGATTTTTTTCGATGAAATTGATAGCACTATCAGCTTACCATTTCATACAGATGACTTTTTTGCTTTGATTCGTTCTTGTCACGAACATCAGCGTTTAACTTTTGCGCTGTTGGGAGTAGCAACGCCTTCAGATTTAATTACAGATAAAACCCGTACACCTTTTAATATTGGACGCGCAATTGAATTACATGGGTTTACTCTGAGGGAAATTCAACCATTAGAAACGGGGTTGGCGAATAGAGTAGAAAATCCCCCAGCAGCACTGCAAGAAATACTGGTTTGGACTGGAGGACAACCATTTCTGACTCAGAAGCTCTGTCAATTAGTTGCACAGCATTGGGATAAGGGAACAGGAGAAAAAGGGAAAGTTGCTGCGATCGCATCACCTTTTCTGAAAAAATTAATGCAAGAGATATTGACTCCCAGTGAAGCGATCGCAGATCAAATATCTGCTATAGTGCGATCGCAGATCATCGATAACTGGGCATCTGTTGATGAACCACCCCATTTAAGAACCATCCGTGATAGATTACTGTGCAATGAACAACGAGCTAGCAGACTACTGGGACTATATCTGCAAATATTACAAAATGGTGGTGTCCCTGCCGATGATTCACCAGAAAAAATCGAATTACTCCTATCGGGGTTAGTTGTTAAAAGACAAGGTAGCTTACAAGTTTACAACCGCATTTACCAAGAAGTTTTTAATCTAGATTGGGTAGAAAAGCAACTAAAAAAATTACGTCCCTACGCAGATTTAATTAATGCTTGGGTAGCCTCAGATTATCAAAATGAAACCCACCTCTTGCGCGGACAAACCCTCAAGGATGCTCAAATTTGGGCGAAGGGTAAAAGTTTGAGTAATATAGACTATCGTTTTTTAGCGGCGAGTGAGGAACTAGAAAAACGGGAAGTCCAAAGCGCGCTTATAGCATCAGAACAAGCCAATCAAATCCTCATCAACGCCGAAAAACAAGCCCAACAAAGGATTCGTCGTGGGTTTGTGGGATTATCAGTCCTCTCCCTTGTAACTGTCATCCTCTTGGGAATCTCCAGTTTACTCACATGGCAAACCGCACAACAAAAGCAACAAGTCAGCTTAGGTGAAATTAAAGCCTTAACACTTGCATCAGAAACAGCGTTTGAGTCCCATAATAACTTTGATGCTTTACTAGAAAGTCTCAAAGCAGGTATCAAGTTAAACCAAATAGGCTGGAAAAATGCAGATACAGATTTACAGGTGCAGGTAGAAAAGACCTTACGCCAGTCCCTTTACTGGGTGCGCGAACGCAACCGTTTAGTTGGTCATGGAGATATCGTCACACGGGTGAAATTCAGTTCCGATGGACAGAAGTTAGCTAGTGCTAGTTGGGACAAAACCATCAAAATTTGGCGGCGTGACGGTAAATTATTACATACTTTGCGTGGTCATACGGACGCAGTTTGGAGCGTGAATTTTAGTCCCGATGGCAAGATGTTAGTTAGTGCCAGTCGTGATAAAACCGTGAAAATCTGGCGTGTGGAGGATGGTAAAGAAATTACAACCTTAAATCATCAAGATTGGGTAGCGTGTGTCGGATTTAGCCCAGATGGTAAGACAGTGGCCTCAATGGAATGGCATGGCACAATGAGACTCTGGAACTTAGAAGGACAGCAGTTAAAATCTTTCCCTACCCATAAACAACCAGCTGTTGCTATCCATTTCAGCCCCAAAGGAAATATGATTGCTACCGCCAGCCGAGACGGTACAGCCAAAGTTTGGTCTTTAGATGGCAAAGAATTATTATCTTTGGGAGGGCATCACAATTGGGTAATGTACGTTAGTTTTAGCCCAGATGGTAAAAATCTAGTCACAACTAGCCGAGACAAGACCGCAAAAATTTGGGATTTAGCAGGCCAAGAACTAGCGACACTGCGCGGTCATAATGATACCGTTACCAGTGCAGTCTTCAGCCGTGATGGTCAAACCATCGCCACAACTAGCTGGGATACAACTGTACGCCTTTGGAATCGCCAAGGTCAAGAATTACAGATTTTGCGGGGACATACCGATGCTATTTGGGGTGTCAACTTCAGTAAAGATGGCACACTTTTAGCTAGTAGCGGCGAAGATAGAACTGTCAGATTGTGGAATATCAGTAATAGTGACACGGCAAAACTGCCATCCTTAAGCTTTAATCTGGGTGAAGCGGCCACTGGCAGCGTCATTTTTAGTCCTGATGGTAAAATTCTGGCTACAACTGGCCGTTACACAATGGCAAAACTCTGGAGTCGCCAAGGACAGGAATTAGCGACACTCAACGGTCATAGTGATAACCTTAGAAGTCTAGTTTTCAGTCCAAATGGTCAAATTATCGCTACCGCCAGCCGAGATAAAACCGTCAAACTGTGGAATTTATCTGGAAAAGAACTAGCAACTTTACAAGGACATCAAGCAGATGTCAGAAGCGTCAGTTTTAGTCCTGACGGTAAAACTATTGCTAGTGCTAGCTGGGATACCACAGTAAAACTGTGGAATTTAGATGGTAGAGAAATTGAAGCAGCAGAGGGGAAGGGGGCAGAGAGCAATGCGGTCTTGGGCTTTGCCCAAGTGGAGCAATTGCGGAGGAGCAGGGGGAGCAAGCCCTTCTCCTCTGCGCGGAGCAAAGCCGAGCATGGGTATAGACAAGCCCCGTCTTTCCAAGACGCTCCTACTAAAGCCGAGTACAACCTGCGTCCTAGTCCTCCCCCTTACTCCCTGCTCCCTGCTCCCCTGCCTCTTGTAACCTTACGGGGACATCAAGCCGGTGTCAGAAGCGTAGTTTTCAGCCCTGATGGTGAAATCATCGCTACCGCCAGCGAAGATGGCACAGCTAAACTCTGGAGTCGCCAGGGAAAAGAACTAGTCACCCTCACAGGACATCAAGCTGGGATACAAGCTGTAAATTTCAGTCCTGATAGTCAGATAATTGCTACCGCCAGTAAAGATAAAACCGTGAAACTCTGGAATCGAGAAGGTAAAGAAATTTTAACTTTGCGGGGACATGGGGGAGAAGTGAATGCTGTCAGTTTTAGTCCCAATGGAGAGACTCTAGCTACAGCCAGTGAAGATATGACAGTCAAATTATGGAATCGTCAGGGAAAAGTGCTGCAAACCCTTGCAGGTTTAGATGCTGGGGTGAAAAGCGCAAGTTTTAGCCCAGATGGACAGGTTGTAGCCTCCTCAGATTCTTTGGGTAAAGTCACCCTCTGGAATTTAGATTTTGATTCTAGTCCAGAGAAATTGTTAGCCCAAGCTTGCCATTGTCTCAGGGATTATTTGCAAAATAGTGCAGATGTCAAAGAAGAAGACCGTCATTTGTGCAATGGGCTGGGGATAGTAAAATGATCACAGTAAATTGCTTGAGCTGTAATGAAGTGCGTAGCAATCCCAATAAAACCATAATGTTGATAAAATATGTGGAATGCGATCGCTAAACTAATTTATCAATTTCTTCACCTTGGGAAATAAATCTATCAACAATTATGCCGCATGGTTAACACCGTCAATAGCCTAAGCGATTGCACCAGCGTTTGTCAGTCGGTAAAAGTCGGTAATCTATATGATTAAACTCAATTATGAATTTAGCTGAGTGTAATAACTTTAAAACTTTTGCAGCAGCTATTCACTTAACCCAACGTTTAGTTACTTCTGCAATACGTTGTCCAAAACGTAATGAAGTCAGACCATCTCCCGAATCTAATACTGGTTCTTTGCCGCTCATATCGAGTGGACTTTGACCCATGACACCTAAAAATCCTCCGAGTCGATTGACACCATCATCTTTACCAAACAGAAAGCTTTGCAAGTCCCCAACATTCACCCAAATCATGCCATGTTGTGCCGCATTAGTAGCTAAATATAGGAGCGTTCCTTGCTTATCACCACTGGGAGAACTAGAGTGGGTAAACCCACCGGCTATTTTGTCTTTCCAACCGTGTTGGAACCAAATTGAACTTGTAGCATCAATAAAAGCTTTGAATTGAGCAGCTATACCGCCCATATAGGTAGGTGAACCAAAAACAATCGCATCCGCTTGATTGAGGGTAGCAATTACATCATCATTATTCCAACGACCGTTGACAATCTCCTCTCCTGTAATCCGCAGCAGTTCTACAGTAATGTCTTCAACTTTACTTGCACCTTCAGCGATCGCTTGTGCCATCAGATGAGTATGGCCTGAGCCAGAAAAATAGATAATCGCAACTGTAGGCATAGGAAATTTAGTTAAATTTTTAACAGCAGATGAAAGAGAGATATCATAGAAATAAATACTGAGAAAAATAAGTTTACTAATCTTAATAGTTCTTGGATTTTGGGATATTTACGCAATGCGCTAAACAAACTATCTGCCACGCCTGTATTCTCCACAATTTTGAAGGTGTCCAGCATAGCATAGAGACTCAGTAATGTCTGATGGCGATCGCGCTAGACTCAGTAATTGCGATCGCTTTCATCGTATCTTCTCCTGGAAGGAGCGATCGCTCTCCATCACCCCACCTTTCCCAACTATAACCAGAAAATCAGCCATGACTCTTGATAACATTGTCTTGAGTACCCGTCAGCAAGGGAGGGAAGACGATGTACGCAACCGTCACACAACCACTGACTTTTGAAGAGTTTCTGGCCTGGGATGATGGTTCAGGCAGAGAGTTTGAACTATTAGATGGGATTCCTGTGCCATTATCAGAACCAAATGCCAATCACGAAGATTTGATTCAACACCTGTGTGCTTACCTCGAAAATTACTGTCAAGAAAATGATCTGCCTTATGTATCGAGGCAGTCCAAGCAGGTTCGACTGAAAACCCCACCAGGAGAAAAGGAAAAAAGCCGCAAAGCAGATATTGTCATCTTTGCTAGGGAAGAATGGCAAAGGATGAAAACAAGTTCTAGTTCTGCGGCTGCATATATTCCACCACCAGGAATTATTGAGGTGGTAAGCCACAACTGGAAGGACGACTATCTCACAAAACTTGCTGAATACGAGGACTTGGGGGTTTTTGAGTATATCATTATAGACTATGCTGCTTTTGGTGGGATTCGCTTCATTGGCTCTCCCAAGCAACCCACCATTACTATTTATCAACTTGCAGATGCCGAGTATTTACCCGCCAAAATTTTTCGAGGTCAGGAGCAAATTGATTCTAGATTGTTTCCCAATATACCCCTAACGGCTGAACAGATTTTTGCCATGAGTCGCTAATTGGCTCTATCAGTATTTATTCTTAGCGGTGAAGAAAGAATGAGACAGGTAACAGCAATTACAGAAGCAATTACCAGTTTGAGTGAAGCAGAAACCCGCTTTGGTTTAGTTCGTATTGAGTCAGAGCAATTTTTTCCAGAGTGGAAAAGTGAATTACCCGAAATTACAGCCGCAGAAAAAGCGTCCCTGGACGTAATCCGACGCAGATATTTATACCACCGTGGTGAAGGTGATTTATTAGAAGGAACAGTCATGTTGCTAGTGGTATCACCGTTGCTAGCACAGTCTGGATTTTACGATCCTCCTTTCAGGATTAAAGCAGAATCATCTGTAGATTTGGTACTCGATGATGGTGAAGAAGTGCTGCGTGGTCGCATTGATGTTTTGGTAATCCAAAATCAGTTGTGGGTGATGGTGTTAGAGTGTGACATACTCCCACACCTCAGCAAGCTGTAGGTGTGGGCTTCTCAGCGACTCCCGGTATCCCGTCGGACATTGACTGAGCTTTGTTTAGACTGCACGAGATGCCCCTCCGCACAGTTGAACAAGTACAAAGCGAAAAGTGTGGTCTTGGGGGTTTCCCCCATGAACAACTTTTCAAGACAAATGTTCAATCCTTAGTACTGTCAGAGTTTTACCTACCCACAGAAGCGACACACAAATGCCTGTTACTGGGTAGAACCCCATACTCTGAGTTGTCAAGGTTCAGTATAGATGACCAGCATTTACCCTACGGGAAGCAAGCTACGGCTTTGTCATCTAGTATTATTGTAATGCAAATATCGTTACAATGCAAATGGTAAAAGTAAATTTAAATGTCCGTGTAGAGCAATCGGAGATGGAAATATTAGAGCAATATGCAAAGCTGTCAGGAAGAACCAAAACGGATATTATTCGTGAATATATCAGGAGTTTAGATGTTCGTTCCTCATCGACCTCACTTCCTAATCAACCTAGCGGTTGATATTGGTCGGAGGTCAATTCGTCACTCACGCGCAATTCATCTCATCACCTCCCTTCGGGTAGGTGAGAGGCTTCTTGCTGTCTCAGCTAAAAAAACCACAGTTTCAATTTGGTCAGCTGTACCGCAAGCACTAGCCTATCTAATGGCTAACCTTCAACTCGATAAACCCGTGTTTGGAATGGTAACAAATGGGGATGACGTTTTATTTATCAAAGTCAAGTGGGAAGCAGGCAGACCACAGTATGATGTCTCACGAATATTTGCCCTGTTTACATCTGCCACAGAACTCTATAATATTTTACAAATTCTTCAACGTATTGGTCAGGTAATCTGTGAAGAATCAACGACCTAGAACGTCGGTAACTATGTCAAAATAATTAGGCTGTCGCATCATCAAGATAATTTCTGTGACTACCACTCCTCTGTCTCCAAATTCTCCCTCTACTACCTCAGTTCCCGATACACAAGGACGTTTTGGACGCTTTGGCGGCAAGTACGTCCCAGAAACACTAATGCCTGCTTTATCGGCATTAGAAGTAGCTTATCAGCAATATCGTCACGACCCCAGTTTTCAAGCAGAACTACAACAACTCCTCAAAGACTATGTAGGACGCGCCACACCGTTGTATTTTGCTGAACGCCTGACTGCTCATTATGCCCGTCCAGATGGCACAGGAGCGCAAATTTACTTAAAGCGTGAAGATTTAAATCATACAGGGGCGCACAAAATTAATAATGCGCTTGGCCAGGTATTATTGGCCAAGCGCATGGGTAAGCAACGCATTATTGCTGAAACAGGCGCAGGACAACATGGTGTTGCTACTGCTACAGTTTGCGCTCGCTTTGGGTTGTCATGTGTAATTTACATGGGTGTTCATGACATGGAACGCCAGGCGTTAAATGTGTTTAGAATGCGGCTGATGGGTGCGGAAGTGCGTCCTGTGGCAGCAGGTACAGGCACTCTCAAAGATGCTACCTCTGAGGCTATTCGGGATTGGGTGACGAATGTGGAAACTACACATTACATCTTAGGCTCGGTAGCTGGCCCCCATCCCTACCCGATGATGGTACGTGATTTTCATGCGGTTATCGGTGAAGAAACCCGCGCTCAAGCTGTAGAAAAATGGGGTGGTTTACCTGATATTCTCATGGCTTGTGTGGGTGGTGGTTCTAATGCAATGGGGTTATTCCACGAGTTTGTGCATGAGACATCTGTAAGGTTGATAGGAGTAGAAGCGGCTGGAGAAGGTGTCAATACAGAAAAACACGCCGCTACCTTGACAAAAGGACGCGTTGGTGTATTGCATGGAGCGATGAGTTATCTGTTGCAAGATGAAGATGGACAGGTGACAGAAGCACACTCGATTAGTGCAGGGTTAGATTATCCTGGTGTTGGCCCTGAACACAGCTATTTAAAGGATATAGGTCGGGCTGAATATTATAGTGTGACTGATGCCGAAGCTTTGGCAGCATTCCAAAGATTATCTAGATTGGAAGGTATCATACCAGCTTTGGAAACATCCCATGCGATCGCCTATTTAGAAACTCTATGTCCTCAACTCAACGGTAGTCCCCGAATTATCATTAACTGCTCTGGACGTGGTGACAAGGATGTACAAACCGTAGCTAAGTTTCTCAATCCTCAATAACACTCTGCCTACCCCTAGGGTTTGTAGTGAGAACTTTAGTTCTCTGTGCGTTCTCTCCGTTCGCGGAGCGTGTCGTAGACAGACGCTCCCCGAACAGAAAAGGACTAAAGTCCTTACTACAAAATCAATCCTAGTCTTTTTACTTTTTTTCAAGTCGTTTTACGAATTACGAATTACGAATTAATATTACTCTACGTGTTGTAATATTTACATTAATTAACTAGTTGTTTGTTATATATATGCGATAAATGGGATTAATAATAAAACTAAAAATTTTGTTGTTGTCTCTAAAGCCATGCAGTATCCATTGGAGCTTACCTTTAAACTTTGGGCATTAGCACCACAAATTTCTGTTGCTGATTCTCAAAGTAATTTAGTTTTTTACGTTAAGCAAAAATTATTTAAACTCAAAGAAGCGATTACTATCTTTGCTGATGCGGAACGTACTCGCCCTTTATACTACATTAAAGCCGATCGCATTATTGATTTCTCGGCTCGTTATGACTTCACCGACAGTAATGGTAATTATATTGGTGCAGTTAAACGCCGGGGTTTAAAATCTTTGTGGAAAGCTCGTTATGATATCTTTGACGGGGAAGTAACTAATCTTAATATTCAAGAACAAAATCCCTGGGTGAAGGTTGCAGACGCACTCTTTGCAGAAATACCAATTTTGGGTTTATTCACCGGTTATGTATTTAATCCTGTCTATTTAGTGAGTCGGGCTGATGGTACTGTGGTGATGCGGTTAGAAAAAATCCCAACTTTCCTATCTAGGAAATTTATCATTAAACCTGTAGATCAACTGAGCGATCGTGAAGAAAAACAAGTTTTATTAAGCTTAATTATGATGCTGTTACTAGAACGTAATCGTGGTTAATTGCGGCAAGTCAAAAGTCAAAAGTTAAAAATTTTCCTGCTTTTGACTTTTAACTTTTTAGTAAACTAACCAATTAATTTTTGCCAACTTGCTGGGCCGATAATTGCATCAGGCACTAACCCATTTTCTCTTTGAAACTTCTTAATTGCTGCTTCTGTTTGCGGGCCAAAAATACCATCAGCATCTGCGCCCACTCGATATTGTATATACCTCACTACTGGGCCACCACCATGAGAACGTCTGATGATGCGTTTGGCTAAAATTTGATTAATGACACTCCAAGTAGTTTCGCCTACAATCCCAGTTTGTTCAATACCAACAATTCCCTGAAACTTCTCTATAGCATATTTTGTTTCTGTGTTGAGTTGATTATTTTCTACTAGTGGCTTACCATTTCTATCAGTAATTTTGAGACGATTTAAAGACCTTTGTAGTCTCATAACACTAGTATCTATATTCTGTTCTTCATCAGGAACAGCATTTACAGGAACACTAGGTAGTTTACCTGTCAATCCTTTAACAATTGCATTTGCTGTTGCTTCAGGATCAAAGATATTCATATCTTTTTGTGAATCAATAAAGCAACACTCTACAAGAATTGCTGGCATATTTGTATTTCGCAACACAAATAAGTGAGAACCATTCTTAACCCCACGGTTAAAAAATCCTAATTTAACGATTTCATTTAATACAGGTTGAGCAATTCTTCTACCTGAATCACTTGCAGCAAACACCTCTGTCCCGTTCGCTTTTCCATTAAAAGCATTAAAATGGATTGACACAAAGACTTCTACTCTAGCGGCATTAGCTTTGTTACATCTTTGTGAGAGGGAATCTCTGACTGAACTAGACCTGTCTGGTTTACAGGAGATAACTTCGTGTCCTAAAGCTTGTAACTTAGATATTACTCTATTACCAACATCTACAACTAAATTATCTTCAAATTTTATACCTCTAGCTCCGGTATCTGGTGGGGAATTATGCCCAATATCAATGCCATATTTCATATGTTAATCCTCAAACGATTTTTGCAATAGTCCTAATCCTGTCGATGGCAATTTTGACATTGTGCCATTGCCACAACAACAACATTGAACAATATATTACTGAGAAAAATTTGATTTACCAAGTTCGTATTTTAACAAAATATATTTCTACCAACATCCTCAGTAAAAATCTACTTCATAACCAAGCGATCGCCTCCATCAGTGTGTGTTGGTTTGAGTCTCTAGTCAAGAGTTGGGGCATGGGGCATGGGGTATAGGGCATGGGGCATTTCTCCCTATTCCCTTGGCTTCTGTGAAGCAAACACACACCATATTACAAACACTGTTAAACCTAGATAGGTTGATACGGTTAACCATTCCTGCCAGCTACCAGATAGATTATTCATCAGTAAAAATGCGGTAAATAACCAAAAATCCTCCTTCAATCTCCAGTCTACGCGTTTATACTCACAGTAGATTCCTGGATTGATTTTCCCAAAAAACTTTGCTACTTTTCCGGAAATCCTCAAAACGCAGTGGTATTACTTATTAGTACAGCTAAGTACAACGGTTTATACAGAAACTTTATATTGAACCCTTTGGGGAATATATCCCCTTCATAATGATCAAAAGCTCGGTAATTATAACCGGGCTTTTGATTTATTGGGGTGTAGGGGACTGGGAGCAGGGGGCAGGGGGCAGGGAGCAGGGAGTAGGGGGAGACAAGGGAGACAAGGGAGACAAGGTAGACAAGGGAGAAATATCTAATGCCCAATGCCCAATTACGAATTACGAATTACGAATTACGAATTATTAAATCCAAGAACTAAACCACATCCGCAGTCTATAACCTTCGGGAGAAAGCGGTAAACCTAAATAAATCGGCATCCAGAAGACAAAAGCAGCGATAATGAGAAAAGAAATAGTGATACCTACAGATCGCAGTGAGCGATGGTAACTGTGTAGACATTGATCTACAAACCAAGCGATCGCTAAAAATGCAAATACTACAGAGGTCATGTAGTGATAGATAAAAACGCACCTTGTAACTTTTACCCAAGGTAGTAAATTAACGGCGTAATTTAAGACTAAAAATAAAGCTATCCAACTATCAGTACCAAGGTTTTCAGGTAGCGACACCTGTCTTTTTTGTAATAGAGGAATCACTACTGGCGTTAATAGCATCCCCAACAGAAATAATATAGATATCAAGCCAAACCACCACAAAAAAGGATTCCCCATAGCATGAACATCATAAATAACTTTTCCTGTATTACGAGGTAAAGGCGGCCCAAATACAGGTAAAGGATCAGTGATACTTTGCGCTGTTTGATAATAATAAGCCATCGGTCGAGTTAGTAATGGCCATTTGTACCAAGCAGCACAATAAGGATGGACTGTAGGAGAATTACCCCCTAGTTTTTCATGAAATCCTAAAATTTCTTTGTGTACCTCTATAAATCCATATTTGGGATTGATTTGTAGGTGAGGAATCCACAGCAAACTATAGACAGCAACGGGAATAATTCCTAAAAATAATATTAACTGCCAAAAGTTAATTTGTGTTAGCTTTTGTAATGGTGAATATTGGGAAATATTAATTAAATATTGGTTAGATGAATTATTGTTAAACGTAAATGCTTTTTTGATAATCTCTCTAGCTTGTTCTTTATGTGTTAGTAATTGGTATAGCCAAGCAACGCTCCAAATAACATATATTCCAAATAATGAAAATAGCCCGTTCCATTTGGTAGCACAGGAAGCACCAAAAGCTATACCTGCAAAGATAAAATACAATTGACGTTGTTGTTGTTTGGCTAACCCTAATAAAAACAACAACTGACCCAATAAACTAAATAAAACTATATAAATGTTAATTAAAGCATAGCGAGATTCAACAATAAATATACCATCCAAGGCGGTAAATAAACCTGCTAATAAAGCAAAACTACGACGGTAACTTAATTGATAGGCAATATAAGCTATAATTAGGGGAATAAACGAACCGGATAGAGCATTTATCCAACGATAACTCCAAGGCGATCGCAAAGAACCAGTAAGTCCATTCACAGGTTCTTGCCAAAAAGTAAAATGACTACCAAGCCACATTCCCAGGGCAATCATATACTTACCTAAAGGTGGATGACCATCAAAAAACGGTGTCTGGATAAGATAATTATTACCAAACTTGGCGTAATAAATCTCATCAAATACCAAAGTATTAAATCTATCTAATCCCCAAAACCTGAAGGTGAGAGACAGCAAAAATATCCCCACCAACCCCATCCGATACCAATTCTTAGTCATTACTCATTAGTTATTAATCACTCTTGAGTTGCTTCATGAACGTTCGTAGTAAGGACTTTAGTCCTTAATCATCCTGCCGATATGTCATGAGCCACCCACTAAGAACTATAGTTTATAGCCTAATACCTTTAGTTAACGATTTTCAGATTAGTAGATTAGGTTAAGCATAGCGCAAGCTAACATGGATATCTAAATTTATAACACTTATGTGTACAAAATTTGAAATATGTATATTTTAATCAACTATACTTCTGAACTTTGATTATAAAGCTTTTAATATTTAACTTTTTTATGATTATTTGGAGTTAAGCAAGAAAAATAGAGAACACATTGAAATTGAGATAGGAGTGTTTTATGTCACAGTTATTTAACATACCTATTAGACTAATGACACACCATTTAGAAAATCTAGCCTTACTGTTTAATTAATCAAAGTTATTGCAGTTTTGATTAGACTGCTACTTTTGCTTTAGCTTCTTTCTTGCCGTACTTACGCTTTAATGCACCTAATCCTACAGTACCTACACCAAGACCAAGCATAGTGATGGGTTCGGGAACGGGTGTTGCGTAGTAGGAATCGCTTTTACCATAAGGTAAACTCTGAACATGGATACCTATTCTGAGATCTCCAGCGTTAAGAGCAGCAATAACATCGGAATAAGTACCTGTGAAACGAAAACCTAACTGTTCACCTACTTGAACACCGCAGTTCGTACCGCTACAAGGATCTTCAATCTTTTTGGCTTTTATCCATGTTCCACCTGCATCATAATCTTTTTTATCCCAATTTGGTATATTATTGCTTTGCGGTAAATTACTTGCAACAGTGTCAAAAAGTACAGTACCACCATTGTAGAGCAGGTTGCTTAAGCTAGTGTCGGTGTAAACGTTAGTTAGAAGGTCTTTTGTATCAAAGTTGAAAGCAACTTCACTAATGAAGGAGTTTGATGCAGGATTATTGGCATCGTTTTTAAACCGAAACAATACTTGATTATTCGTCAAGTCAATGACATCCAATGAGTAATATTTTTTATAAGCATCACCAAAAGTATCACCATTTGGGACGTTCTCAAAGTTGTAAAACGTGTAAGTACTCATTTGAATAGCAGCAGCAGGCTGTACCACAGTTGTTACAACCGCAACGCTTGCCCCTACTAACAGAGCAGAGAAAACTGAAGTATACTTCATCATCTTTTAGAAACCAAAAAGACAGTGTGTAAAGAATATAGGGTGAAACTGCCAATCAATCAATAGATATACTTAATAACTTCATCATGTGTTCATCAAAACTAAACATTTAATTATCATAAGATTTAATATTGTTCACAGCATTTGCTTTTTCTTCCAAGTTGCTAGCTATTGTCAGGCAGAAACTACGTTGTACACACATCTGGATGCTAGGTGCAAAATTTGGCTTGATCCCCCTAAATCCCCTTGAAAAATGGGGACTTTGATTCTTGTTCCCCCTTTTTCAAGGGGGGTTAGGGCGGATCAAAACGATGCAGGATAAGCTAATCAGACTTGTGTGTACACCGCAGCTTTTTCAAGGGGTACAATCCTTTTTTAACTATTACTAACCACACCCAAAATATTCAAGGGTAAAATTCTTAAATAATCTAAAGCTTGCTCAATTACAGAGGCATCTGTTTTACTTATCCTCACCACCATCAAAACCCCATCTGTATGAGGTGATATGACACTAACATCAGATAGTCCAAAGAAATGAGGAGCATCATAAATGACTAAATCATAATCATTTTGAAAATCTGTCATTAATTGCTTCATTTTTTCAGAAGCAAGTAACTTGATCGGATCATCAGGTGCTGGCCCAGCAGTGATTAAAGATAACTGCTCCATAGAAGGTAGTTTATGAATGACTTCACTGACTGGTAAATTCGTAGATAGTAGACTACTCAACCCCCATAGATTTTTTAAATTGGCTAAGTTGTGAATCATGGGTTGGCGGAGGTTAGCATCTACAAGTAGTACTCGCAATCCCATTGCTGTAGCTGTTTGAGCTAGATAAAAAGCGACTATAGACTTGCCATCACCAGCCATCACCGAGCTGATAACTAAAGAGCGTATTTGGGAATTAGGTTTAATTTGTTGAATATTTGTATAAAGAAATCTTAAAGCATCTAAAAAATCGTTGGAATAACTGCTATATTCTTGCGCGATCGCTACATTTGTATCTTCACTATCTTCTACTGACGGATTTAATATTTTCAGTTGAGGAAACTTGGATTTGGTAGTACGGGCTTGAATGGCTTTGACTTCATTATCAAAGGGAACATTGCCTAACAAGGGGAAATTTACCTTCTTTTTCAGCTTCAGTACAGTATGATAAGTGTTGTCTGTTTTCTCCAGTAAAATAGCAACTCCTAGACCTGCCGCTATACTGCCAAATAGTCCCAGAATTAAATTACGTAATCTGTTAGCACCAGCAACCAACTTCGGTTCACTAGGTGGTTGAATTAACTGCCAACCTAACTCTGTTTGAGATATTTGAATTTGCAAAGTTTCGCGGGTTGATAAAAAACGATTCAGACTGTCATTAGCAAACTGTAATTTACGCTGAATTTCTGTATACCTGCGAATCAAAATTGGTACTTGCTTACGCTGTTTTTCTAGTTCCCGTGCTATTTGGGTAACTTCTTGCCTTTGTACTTCTAAAGCTTGAATCTGAGTGTTTAACTGTGCTGTTCTCACATCCAAAAAACGCTTTTCTTCTTGCAACAATACTGGCAGCAAACTGTCTCTTTTTTCCTTCAAAGTTTTCAACCTGGGGTTTGCTTCCTGCAACAGTGTTGATTCTGTGGCAATTTGAGTATCTAATTGTGTTACTTGACCTAAAAGTTGCTGATACAAAGAAGCATCATTAAGTACTGTTTTTCTACCCTTTTCTGTCTGTAGTAGACTTAATTGATCACGCAGTTGAGTTAATTGTAAATCAATGCTTTGCTGTGTTCCCGCTAAAGAACTGGCTTGTCCATCCAATGAACTTCCATAAGTTTCTGGATTATTAAAATTATATTTTTGACGGAAAAATTGAAGTTCCTGCTGGATTTGATCAACTCTGTTTTGGATAGATGGTAACTGATCATTAATAAATTTAATGCCTTGGCGCAATTTAGTTTGTCGTCTTTCTTGGCTATATTCTAAATAATCTTTTGACAGGAGTTCCAATACGGTTTTAACTTCATTGGGGTCGTTACTTCGATACCGTGTTTGTATAATTTTAGTTTCTTCTATGCGATTAATAGTTAGAGATTCGATGAGGGATGGATAGGAAATATTTGGATAGGAAGTTCTCAATTGCTGGAGTGTATTTCGCATCACTTCAGGACTTTTGAGAACCAGAATTTGGCTATCGTAATCTAGTTGTGAATTGTTGGAACTTTTATCTTGAACAACAGTTACTACATCGCTATCACTACTAACTGGTTCGACTAACATGAAAAAATTGCTTTCATATTCTATTTTTGGTTTACTGAGCAAAACGTTGATAGATACAGCTACCATCACAGTCACAGATACACCAACTATAACTAGCGATCGCCTCTTGACTACGTTTAGCCAATCCCTGATACTAAAATTTTCTTGTTCTTCCTCACTCCAAGGAACAGGAACTGGTTGAGGTTGAGGTAATAAAGGTTGAGATGTCCCATTCTGTTCAATGTTGACGATTTGGTAAGGTTGTTTACTCATTATGTTTAAATTGTTTGTAATAAAATTGCTAAAATCTCTGACACATTAAGTGTATGTATAATCAATGATCAATTTTTGTTGTCCATGAGTTAAGACAGTGATTTCAATATATAGAAAGTAATTTAATATACATTTTACTGATGGAAGTATTGCAAGTCTAAATCAGCCTCATCTACTACACAAATCCTAATTTACATAACACCCTTGTATTATAAAGATTTCGTTATTGTATTTGTAGATTAGCTTTAGACCTACTTTAGTTAAGTATTGAGTAAGTATAAATTACTAAAATGCTCACAGAGAAGCAATGATGGAGACAATTTGGTCAATTAGGATACTTGCAATCTAGGTCACTGTCGATAATGAGATGATTTATCTGACTTTTCACGGTAAGCCCTCAAACCTTCATCAAGACAGGGGATTCATCGAAGCAGGGAACGGGGTGGGGAAAACCCTCAAGCCTGTTGTCCACCTAATATTCGCAGTAGGAGATTCCTAGTTATATAAGTAGTTTGTGTTAACACTAATTAAAAATAGTTTTTTATGAAGAAAGCTTGGAAAAAGTTTGGATGAAAATAAAGATTAGATAAAGAATACCAGTCAACTTGAAAACGTGGTATCGTATATCTCGTAATTACACTTAAGTAAACCAAGAATATTCGGAGATAAAGCAAGTATTTTATTCTAGAAAAAACAATTAATTAAGTGAAAATAATACTCAAAACGGAAGCCAACAAGCCAGCAAAGATACTCATTGCTAAATCAAATATCGTTGTCTTCTATACTCGAATATAGCCATTGCACCCTCAGATAGTGATGGCTTGGCATATGACTCACTAATAATCCACGATTACTAAGTTTTGACACAGGTAACTATTTGTCAAAATTTACGTTGCGAACCACTAGAAGGCTATTTAGAGGTAGTCTTGCAAGTGTCAAATATCTTGACTCTAAAGCAAAATACCTTCTTCCATCTAGTGAATGTTGATGATCTTGCTTCTGTATTTATCCCTTGTGTTCCCAAAGTTAAACAAAGTACGAAATCGGCATTATTCGCTAAAGACATTGCTGAGATTCAATCAGCAACACAGGCGAAGTTGTAGATATTTTTACTTGCATTTGATAAATTCATCAACCTCAGTAATTAAAACTAAATTTACAAAGCGCAACTCAGGAAAATGGCGATATCTATTAATGGCTTGAGCAGTTCGGTAGTGTGTTCAACAAAACTTGTAATTTGTAAAATAGGACACAGCCGATGAGACTAAATGAATGGATTAATAAGAAATTTGTACAATCCATTTCCATACCCATAGAAACTGAATATGCAAATCCTATAAAAACCTCCAAACTAATTAAATTATGTGTTGTTAATCAGTTTTTTCCTCCAGATTATGCTCCTACAGGACAGCTGATTGAAGAACTAGTGAAACAGCTAGGGCAACAAGGAGTAAATATTGAGGTATTTACAAGCCAACCAGGCTATGCGTTTCAATCTCAGACAGCTCCAGGAATTGAGTGGGTAGACAGAATCAGAATACAGAGATCCCGCACTGCTCAACTCTGGTCAGGGAGGATTCGTGGTAAAGCTGTTAATGGTGTCCTATATACCTTACGGGCTTTACTACATCTGTTCAGAGCCTCGCGGCGTAACAATATATTATTAGTCACTACAGCCCCTCCATTTTTACCAGTTATAGGATATTTAGCTTATTTACTATTTCGATTACCTTATATCTGCATAGTTTACGATCTCTATCCAGATATTGCGATCGCTCTTGGGGTAGTTTCCCAGAGCAGTTGGTTGGTGCGTTTATGGAATGGGATTAACAAACGAGTTTGGTTAAACTCTCAAGGCGTTGTCGTACTTAGCCCGGCGATGAAGCAACGCATAGTAGCTCATTGTCCTGAAGTGGCTGATAAAGTTTCAGTTATACATAGCTGGGCTAACCCAGAAGCAATCGTACCAATTCCCAAGGAAGAAAACTGGTTTGCTCATGAGTATAGTTTGGTCAACAAATTTACCGTACTGTATTCTGGGAATATGGGTCGCTGCCATGATATCGAGACAATGTTAGAAGCTGCCAAACAATTGCAGGATGAACCGATTCAGTTTGTCTGTATTGGTGGTGGGGCTAAACGCAAGGAATTAATCAAGAAGGTAAATGAATTAGGGTTGAACAATTTCACTTTCTTACCTTATCAAGATAAGCAGGTACTACCCTATTCCTTAACAGCTTGTGACTTATCATTAGTGAGTGTAGATACAACTACAGAGGGTTTAGTTGCCCCTAGCAAACTTTACTCAGCCTTGGCTGCTGGGCGACCAATAGCTGCTATTTGCTCCCAGTCTTCATATCTAAGAGAAATAGTTGCTGATGCTAAATGTGGTAGCACATTTGACAATGGAGATGGTGAAGGTTTAGCGCAATTTATTCGCTTTCTCAGACGTGACCCCCAAATAGGTGAACGCATGGGCAAGGCAGGCCGACAGTATTTGCGATCGCACTTTACACCAAAAGTCATCTCTGAGCAATACTTACGTGTTTTGCAAAAGGCAGTATCATCAGAGCAAGTCATGAAAGTATCTGAAGGTAATGTAAAGTAACCATATTGTGGTTATTAAAGTTTGGTAATTTCCCGGAAACATGAAATAAATACAGACACAAATGTTCAACTACATGGTATAAAATTCTCATGAGATAAATACGAGGTTGAGAGCCTGATTGAAATCACATAAATTTCAACCATAAGTTCTTGATTTAGTGTAAAATCTCTTCCTGAAATTTACAGAATACGTAACAGAAAGAGATAAACTCATCATTGTAATTGAATATTTTGTTGGTCTTTTTAAGGAGTTGGGCTTCGACGGTCTTATTGATCTCAGTCCCTCCACACTAGCCTTCCTTGATCATAGTTATCTATACAGGAGGTGGAATTGCAGAGAAGGTGTGACCGAAATCGGAAACGTTCAAAACGCAGGGCGATTTACTGTCCGATTCATGGCTGCTATCTTGATAGCGTCAGTCAGAAATATAGAATCTTTGCTGACCAACCAGGTCAACTACAACAACGAGGTATAAGTCGAAGGAATGCCTTAATGTTAGTAGCGAATCAAACAGCCGTTCCTATAGATGGAGAATGGTTAGAAGCTTTTTGGTGTGAACAGTGTCAACAGACTAAATGGTATTACGTTCGTAAATCTGATCAGCGTACTTACGATATTTCCTTAGCACCGCCAGAACTATGGCAACAAGCAACAGGAGTCATTCATGCTGAGGGAAATCCTTCTGTAAGTGAATTTACTCGGCGCAGTGCTAGGGATGTTACCTATAAAGGTCTTAACGGTTTCCAATTTGTAACTTAAGCCTATAAAGTTTTTCAAGACATTAATCTTCAATCAATAACCTATGAGTAGTACAAATGTTAGCTCTAAATCAGAGTTGGTGACTGAAGCTGGGCGCACCGAGCAGCAGTATTGGAAAGGTATGCAGATGTGATTTAATAACGATAAATGTCTGAAATCACCACACCTCACATACAATAAAGTAGATATTCTGCCAATCAAAACAGGTATGTACCAAACTGACCCACCTCTTCCCCCCAGTGAAGTCCTACCGACAATGTACGACCTTCCCAGCGAAGATCCAGAGGAGCCTGGTTTGCCCGACGAATTTCATGACTTCCAACCCCAACTTTTGAGGGAAACCTGTCAACCATCAACTTACACTATGGGAGAAATCTTTATTGGTACAGACTTAAATTTATATTACGATGCTCGCCATCGGTTATGGCATAAAAGACCAGATTGGTTTTTAGTATTAGGTGTATCTCGCGCTCAACAACAACAAGAAATGCGTCTCAGCTATGTTGTTTGGCAAGAAGCAGTTGCACCATTTTTAGTAGTAGAATTACTTTCACCAGGTACAGAAGCAGAAGATTTGGGGCAAACATTAAGGGATGCCAACAAACCCCCGACAAAATGGCAAGTGTATGAACAGAATTTACGCATTCCTTATTACGTTGTGTTTGACCGCTACCAAAATTTGTTGCGCGTGTTTGAATTAACAGGAATGCGATATCAAGCAGTAGCACTTTCAGAGCCGAAATTTTGGTTTGAGGAATTACAGTTAGGCTTGAGTGTTTGGCGGGGGCAGTATCAACAAACAGAAGGTTCATGGCTGCGTTGGTATGATGTTACAGGTAATTGGATTCCCACTTTCGAGGAACGAGCCGAACAAGAACGGCAACGGGCTGAGAGATTAGCTCAAAGATTGCGATCGCTCGGTGTAGATCCAGATAATTTATAGAAAGACACGTCACTACTGGCTTAATTCCTCTCTCTGCGCCTCTGAGTGAGACAGATCCTTTTAAATTAATCTTTAATCAATAACCATGAATAGTCAAAAAAGTGTTGCCAAGCAAGAGTTAATAATTGAAGCTGGACGCACTGAAAAACAATATTGGAAAGATTTATGGCGTTATAGGGAACTATTTTATTTTCTGGCTTGGCGTGACATTTTAGTTAGATATAAACAAACAGCAATTGGTATTGCTTGGGCATTAATTCGTCCATTTCTCACGATGGTAGTGTTTACAATCGTGTTTGGGCAATTAGCAAAACTACCTTCTCAGGGTGCGCCTTATCCCATTCTGGTGTTTTCAGCTATGTTACCGTGGCAATTTTTTGCCAATTCCCTTTCTGAGTGTAGTAACAGTTTAATCAGCAATGCCAATTTAATTTCAAAAGTATATTTTCCTCGCTTAGTAGTACCCACAAGCGCAGTAGTTGTCAGCTTTGTAGACTTTATGATTTCTGGCATGATTCTACTAGCTCTCATGGCTTGGTATAACTTTGTCCCCAGTTGGCGAATTTTGACATTACCATTGTTTATTGGTATTGCCTTTGCTGCTTCGATGGGTGCCGGTTTATGGTTTGCTGCTTTGAATGTTAAGTATAGAGACTTTCGTTATATAGTGCCGTTTATTGTGCAGTTCGGTTTGTATATCTCCCCTGTAGGATTTAGCAGTAGTGTCATTCCAGAAAAATGGCGATTTATCTATTCTTTAAACCCAATGGTAGGGGTAATTGATGGCTTTCGTTGGGCAATTATCGGAGGTGAAGCCAAGCTATATTTACCAGGGTTTGTTCTATCCTTAATGCTGGTAGTTTTATTACTTGTCACTGGTATTTGGTATTTCCGCAGAACAGAACGGACATTTGCAGATGTAATTTAGCGTAAATCTTAGATCATTGAATTAATTTGATAAAACACTGTTGATATAGATATAGAGTAAATAGCTAATGTCTGACACTGTAATTAAGGTTGAGAACCTAGGTAAAAAATATATTATTGGACACCAGCAGGACAAGGGCTATATTACACTGCGTGATGTTATTGCAAAACGTGCTAAAGGTTTAGTTAAACCATTCCAAAATAAACACAGTAAAGACCATATCTATGAAGAAGAGTTTTGGGCATTAAACGATGTTTCCTTTGAGATTAAGCAAGGAGATAGAGTTGGTATTATTGGTCATAATGGTGCAGGAAAATCGACATTATTGAAGATTCTCAGCAAAATTACAGAACCAACTAAAGGTAGAGTCAAAATTAAAGGGCGTGTTGCTAGCTTATTAGAGGTAGGAACTGGTTTTCATGGTGAGTTGTCTGGGCGGGAGAATATATTTCTGAATGGTGCAATTTTAGGGATGGGTAAAGCAGAGATTAAAAGCAAGTTTGACGAAATTGTGGCCTTTGCTGAGGTAGAAAAGTTTTTAGATACACCTGTAAAACGCTACTCTTCTGGAATGTATGTGAGGCTAGCATTTGCTGTAGCTGCACATTTGGAACCAGATATTTTGATTGTAGATGAAGTTCTTGCCGTTGGAGATGTCAAGTTTCAGAAAAAGTGTTTGGGAAAAATGGAGGATGTCGGTAAAGAAGGACGGACTATTTTGTTTGTTAGTCATAATTTAGGAACATTGCAAACCCTTTGTGATAGAGGAATTCTCTTAAAGCAAGGCCAAGTTATGGCTGATGATATTGCATCAGAAGCCGTAAGTACATATTTAAAATCTCTTGAGCAAGCTGCATCTATTAATCTCTTAGAAAGAACTGACCGCAAAGGGAAAGGTAAAATTCGTCTTGCCAGAGTTGATGTACTTTCAGGTAAAGATGATTTATCAACTAAATTAGCTACAGGTTGTCCTGCTCGCTTCATTTTTTATTTCACTAACGGACAACCTACAATGTCTTGCTCCTTCACCATTTACAATCAGTATGGCCAAGCTGTGACAAATTTTAATAGTGCAGCCCATATTGGTAAAGACATAAACTATTCATCAAATCCAGAAAAAATTATTTGCGAAATTAATGAGTTGCTTTTAGTTCCTGGTCGCTATCGTGTGAATGTAGCAATTATGAATCAAGGGGAGTTACAAGACCACTTAGAAGCAGCAACTATTTTAGAAGTTGAGCAAGGGCATATCAGAGGATATCCCGTTGTTTCGGATGGTAAATACGGTAGTGTTTGTATTCCTCACAAATGGATTTAACTATGATAAATAAAATAATGAATGCTTTCGCAAAAAGCTAAAAATATAGGTTCTTCATTACTTGTTATGCTAAAAACGTCTAGAAATTAGCTTATATCCCTTGCTGGGCAAGAAAAACAGCTTTTAATCTTGACGTTTTAGCTTTTGGGAGAAAATCTAGATTTTAACCGCCTGAAACCCTTCATTTTATAGGCAAATCAATAATTTGAGGCTAAAATTTAGCATAACAACTACGGAAGAGCCAAAATATAATTTTATAGCTATTAATGACTTAAATGACAATACAATACTTGGTTTTGAGAGAAAATTGTATGAAAATTTGCTTACTAGATCCAGGGATTGAAAATAACAATAATTCACCAAGTTCTAATCTTGGAGATTTAATCATTCAAGAAGCTGTTATTCGAGAATTAGAAAATATCTTTGGTAATTGCGATATCAACCAGATTTCCACACAGACTTGGATAGAGAAAAAACATCTCAAAATTATGAGAAATAGTTCATTTACTTTTGTAGGAGGAACAAATCTTTTATCCTCAAATATGGATAAATATAAACAGTGGAAAATCTCTTTATTTAACTCATTTCAAATAAAAAATGCTATTTTACTAGGAGTTGGATGGTGGCAATACCAAGAAAATCCTAACTTCTATACAAAAACTCTCTTGAAGACTGCTTTATCTAATAAAATTATCCACTCAGTTAGAGATGAATATACCAAAAATAAACTCGAAGCTATTGGAATAAAAAATGTTATCAACACTGGTTGTCCAACTATGTGGACTTTGTCCCAAATTAAATCAGAAGAAATTCCATCGGCTAAATCTGAAAATGCTCTTTTAATGCTTACTGATTATTCAAAAAATCTTACTTTAGATAAAAAGTTAATTGAGTTATTAGTGAGCCAATATAAGGAAGTTTTTGTATGGCCTCAAGGTAGGCAGGATTTAGAATATATAATTAAATTTAATTTACCATTAGTAATCCTTGAACATTCCTTAGAATCTTTAGATAAATTTATAAATTCCGAAGTCAACTTTGATTATATAGGTACAAGACTGCATGGCGGAATTAGATGCCTTTTATCGAAAAAAAGATCACTAATTTTAGAAATTGATAACCGAGCTAAAGAGATAGCTATTGATACAGGTATACCCACATCCAGAAGAGATGATTTTGACTATATAAGACAATGGATAGAAAAACCATCAATCACAGAAATTAAAATAGATATATCAAAAATTAATAGATGGAAAAGTCAATTTAAGGTTAAAAATGATAAAACTTGCTAATCTTGGTTGTGGTCGTCGGTTTCATACTGGATGGACTAATATTGATTTTGTATCATCATCACAAGGTGTGATTGCTTATGATTTAAAACAGGGAATACCTTTTCCTGATCAATCATTTGATGTAGTTTACCACTCTCATGTTTTAGAACATTTTTCTAAAATAGAAGCAGAACATTTTTTAAAAGAGTGCTATCGTGTTTTACGTCCTCAAGGAATTTTAAGAGTAGTCGTTCCAGATCTTGAACAAATCACCCGCACGTATCTACACGCACTTGAGCAAGCCAGTGCTGGTTCCCAAGAATGGGCAGCAAATTACCAATGGATTCTTCTGGAAATGTATGACCAAACGGTGAGAAATCGGACTGGGGGTGAAATGTTTAGTTTCCTCACTAGTCAAAAGCTTTCTAATCAGGAATTTATAATTAAACGTTGTGGACTGGAAATTCAAAATATAATCACAGCAGATCAAAAACAAACCGTCTCTCCTAATTCTGCACATAAGGGTGGCATTGTAAAATTTTTAAAGCACATTTATCGTTTATTTCGATATCGCAAATATCGCCATCAGGAAATTATAAAGCTTATCCTTAGCCCAACAGAACTTAAGGCAATGCAAATTGGTCAGTTTCGCCAAGGTGGAGAAGTTCACCAATGGATGTATGATCATTATTCATTATCTTTACTACTAGAAAGGTCTGGACTAAAAGGAATTATACGCAGAACTGCTTATGAAAGCTATATTCCAGATTGGGCTAGCTTTAACTTAGATAGTGAGGCTGATGGCTCTATTTATAAACCGGACTCTCTGTATATGGAGGGTGTGAAGCCGTCAGTATGAAGATATTACACATTAACCAGTCTGACATAGTTGGAGGAGCAGCGATCGCAGGCTATCGTCTTCACCAAGGTTTATTGCAACAAGGCATTGACTCAAAATTGCTAGTTGGGAATGTTAAAACAGATAGTGAGCGTGTTACTGCTGTTTCTCGTAAATATCGCTGGGAGAACCAATTAATCCGCTTGACCGTAAGGTTGGGATTGAATTACATCAACCTGATAAGCACATTTGATATTTCAAAGCATCATTTTTATACTCAGTCAGATATTATTAATTTTCATAACCTGCACACAGGATATTTTAATTACTTAGCGATTCCGGCACTAACGGAAAATAAACCAGCTATTTTTACTCTCCATGATATGTGGAGCTTTACCGGACATTGTGCCTACAGTTATGATTGCGATCGCTGGCAGCAAGGTTGTGGTAAATGTCCTTACCCTGAAACATATCCAGCAATAATAAGAGATAACACAAGTCTGGAATGGAGACTAAAAGACTGTGTTTACAGTAACTCTCGTCTTACTATAGTAACTCTTAGTAAATGGCTGACTGATCAGGTGAAAAAGAGTATGCTCAGGCGTTTTCCGATTTATCATATCCCAAATGGTATTGATACAGATGCTTATCAGCCTCTAGATACAGAAAAATGCCGGGACATTTTAGGTATTGCGCCAAACAAAAAAGTTCTAATGTTTGGTGCAGATAGCCTTAAGGATTCCCGCAAAGGTGGGGACTTGCTAGTGAAAGCTCTGCAAAACTTGCCTGAAGCGTTAAAATCAGAAACAATATTACTGACTTTGGGTAATGGAAGCGAAAAAATTTCTGATTTAGTGGGAATACCAACTTTAAACCTTGGATATGTGAGTAGCGATCGCCTGAAATCAATCGCCTATTCTGCTGCTGACTTATTCATTTTTCCCACCCGTGCTGATAACTTACCCTTGGTATTACAAGAAAGTATGGCTTGTGGAACACCAATGGTATCTTTTAAAATAGGTGGTGTATCTGATTTAGTCCGTCCAGGAATTACAGGTTATTTAGCTCAACCAGAAGATACGCAAGATTTTTCTGATGGTATTGTGCAATTGCTGGAAGATGAGCAGTTACGGAAAACAATGAGTGAAAATTGTCGAGCGATCGCCCTCGCCGAATATTCCTTAGAACTGCAAGCAAAACGATACATTGAGCTATATCAACAGGTTTTGTAATGAGGTAGAGCGATCGCCTTAGATCAAAAGGTTAAACCTAGAAATATATTACATAGAGGAATAAGATATTCATGAGTTGCCCAAGTTTAAAAGACCTTCCTGCATCACCACCGGGGAAAACTGGTTGGCCGTGGACAGAACAAACAGATCCTTTACCAGAAAAAATGCCTGATGGTTCAGATTGGCCTTGCATTAGTATAGTCACTCCTAGTTATAATCAAGGTCATTTTCTAGAGGAAACAATTCGTTCTGTCCTTCTACAAGGATACCCAAATCTAGAATATATTATTATTGATGGAGGGAGTATAGATAATTCTCTTGAAATTATTAAAAAATATGCACCTTTTTTAAATTACTGGGTTAGTGAAAAAGACAAAGGTCAAAGTGATGCTCTTAATAAAGGATTTTACAACAGTACAGGAAGTATATGTGCTTATTTAAATAGTGACGATGTTTTTTTCCCTTCAGTTTTTAAAGAAGTAGCATTAATTTATAATTCTCAGAAAAATTTTAAGTGGCTTGCGTCATCAGTTTTATGCGCTAATAATTTGAATGACTCAGGATGGCTTTGGAAAGCAGATCCAGCTAATCTATCTCGTTTTGTAGTTAGACAAACTTTTGGACAAGCTGGTGTTTTTTGGAGTAGGGACGTAAAAGAAAAACCATATTTTGATATTTCTAGAAAATTTGGCATGGATCATAAATTTTTTAGCGAAATTTATATGAAATATGGAACGCCTAAGATTTTTCAGCAGAAAACAGCATTTTTTAGATTACATAATGACTCTAAAAGCAATACAATAGCTCATATTAGTCAAGAAGAAACTAAAAAGCTAATACAGGAAATTATAGAAAAGGTTGATAACCGAACAGCCTATCAAATCAATCAAGAATATATTCGCTTAAATTCTATTTATGTCATTCAAAAATTATTAGCAAAGAAAAAAAATAATAAAATTCAAAAATGGCATAGCTTTATACAAGCATATAATTTATTTATAAAGGTTCCTGACCCATTTCGAGATAGAATTTTCGTTTCTGCATGTATTAGACTATTTTTACGTTCGCTAATTTAATCTCATTCAACATTAAAAAAATTATTCAATTTTTAATTAATAAAGCCCAATCTATACAAAACCGCGTAAATATACACATGAAAATCGCTATTGCTTGCACAGGCTTGGATCATATATATAGAGGATTTGAAAGTTTTTCAAAAGAACTATTTAATAGCCTTGAATCAAATCTTTATGTAAATTTGTTAAAAGGCTCAGGGGAACCGGATATAAATGTCCGCGTTATGCCCACTTTAAAGCGAACATCTAAATTATATAACTTCTTTCCCTTTAACAAACTAAATGCTTACTATCGTTACCGTTATGAATGTCTGAGCTTTGGTTATTCTTTACTACCTTCATTACTACAAAATAAGTATGATATTATTCATTTTAGTGATAGTACACTAGGAGAATTTCTATTAAAGATAAGACAAATATTTCGCTTAAGGTTTAAACTATTATTGTCCAACGGTGCTCCTTATGAGCCGCATTATTGCGATCAGTTCGATGCTATTCAACAAGTAGCTCTATCTCATTATAAAGATGCCATATCTGCTAAAGTTTCAGCAGAAAAAAACTTTTTAGTTCCTTACGGCTTTGATAAAAAAAGGTTAGTGAGTCCTAATTATTTTAATCGAAATGAATTTCGTCATAAATATGATATTCCTCAAAACGCATATACTGTTGTCTGTTTAGCAGCATTAAACTCTACTCATAAACGTATTGATTGGTTAATTAAAGAATTTTCTCATTTAGATCCTAAAAAATATTATTTAATAATGGCAGGGCAAAGAGACAGTGAAACCCCGGAATTAGAAAATTTAGCTAAACAATTATTACCAAAAGCAAATTATCAGTTTTTAACTCTTCCTTACGAACAAATACCTTCATTAATTTGGTTATCAGATTTAATGGTTCTATGCTCACTTTATGAAGGCTTCGGTAGAGTTTTATGTGAAGCTATGGGAGCTAGTTTACCTCTATTACTACATCCTCATGCAACAGCAAAATGGATTGTTAAATGTGAAGATTGTTTTGTCGATATGACAAAGCCTGGGTATTTAAGCGATAATATTCAGAATTTATCTGAAGATAGTAATAAACAGTCGTATATTATTCAGCAAAATCTTAACCAGTTTGAAACTAATTTTGAATGGCAAGTATTGCGTCAATCATATATAGATATGTATGCCCAAGTTTTGAATAGTAGTTCTAAAAATTAGAAAACTTTCATTAATTAGCATAATTTATATGCCCAAAGTATCAGTTATTATTCCTAATTATAATAGAGCAGAGCTAGTTGGATTAACACTTGATAATATATTATCACAAACCCTAAAATCAAAAGAAATTATAGTAATAGATGACGGTTCTACTGATAATTCAGTAGATGTTATACGGTCTTTTGGAAATAAAGTTACTTTGATATGCCAACATAATCAAGGACCAGGAGCAGCACGTAATGCAGGATTAAGAATTGCTACTGGTGATTATATCCAGTTTTTCGATAGTGATGACTTATGTTCTTTAAATAATTTGGAATGCCAGGTTAACTCCTTAGAAATGTCTGGTGCTGATATCTCCTATTGTCCTTGGGCAAAGGTATATATAAATGATAACCAAGTTCAATTTGAAAATCATGTATTACAACAAAGACCATTACCTGTCCAAATGAGTCCGCTTATCTGGTTTTTACGAGGTTGGTTTATTATTTTTCAAGCTTGTTTATTTAGACATTCATTTATTAAAAAAATAGGTTGTTATCGAACAGATTTAACCACTGCTGAGGATGCTGAATTTTTACTAAGGATGCTATTACAGAATCCTAAACTTCAATTCAATCATCAAAGCTTCGTACTTTATAGATTGCATAATATGGGACAGTTGACTGATAGTGGAACAACTGTAAATAGTAGGTTAGAAGACTGGATAAAATTTATGCAGCTAACAAAAGAACAACTTATTAATCAAGATATTAAAGTTGATATTATGACTATGCTTATATTTGAATCTCAATTACTTAAAAATATTAATATGTATAAAAAATTAATAATTCTTGATAAGGAAGATAAATCTAAAATAGATTTTTATAATTACTCGTCAAAACTGGCAAAAATATATAATTTGGTGAATCTTTGGCAGCGTTTCACTGCTGGTTTACAGGGTAGATTAACTGGTTCACGCTATTCCTACGCTTATCAAGCGTCATATCCTATTGAATACCAGCAGCAACTGATACGTAATCTTGGTTATGGTACTTTAATTTAAGTATAGATAAAAACATTTTTATTTACTCATAACTTAAAGCAATGAAATTAAATTCAATAAAAGATACTTTTTTTAAATTACGTTATCAGTTTAAAGGTGTCCCAGTTTTAATAGATAGAGAAACGATTAGATTAGATGAATCTCTCAGACGTTGGGATATAACATCTGAGGTAGAAGTCCAAAAGATGCTGAAAAAATATCTACATCCAGGTGACACATTCATAGATATTGGTGCAAATTTTGGATTACATACTCTTTATGCTGCTAAACTTGTAGGGGAAAAAGGTAGTGTATTTGCCTTTGAACCTGCTCCCTCAAATCTAAATTTGTTACAGAAAAATATAACTTTAAATGGCGTTGAACAGCAGATAAAGGTTGTTACTAAAGCTGTATCAAATTCACTTGAGCCATTTTTAAATTTTTACATTCCTGTAGATGAGGTCGCTGTTACAGCTTCTCTAAGTCCAGCAAATAATAATGGTAGAAATTTCCAGGTGGCGAATGTTCGTTTAGATGATTATTGGGAAAATATAGACTTACCTATTCAATTAATCAAAATTGACGTAGAAGGTGCAGAATTAGAAGTGCTGCGCGGTGCAGAAAAATTGCTAAGGAAATGGAAACCAAATCTGTTAATTGAAGTGCATGGATTTGCCTTGGCTGATTTTGGGACTAATTTAGCTGAATTTCAGGAATTTTTAGCAAGCCTTGGCTATACAGAAAATTTATTGCCTGGAAAGCATTTTGTAGACGAAGAATACTTTCAGGCTATTTACTTACAGAAGTTAAACTAATCACTAATTCGTTAAAAAAAATATGAAGTATGGAATTGTTGTAACTACTATCTACGGTGGTGATTTTATTGATGAGTATCATAACCACTTTTTAAATAACGGTGATTTAGAAAACGTCAATTTCTATGTCGTAGGTGATATTTCAACTCCAGTTAGTTGCAGAGAAAAGGTAGAAAAGTACACGAAACAAGGGCTACCTTGGTATTATTTCGGTGTAGATGAGCAGAATGAATTTCTTAAACCCTTCCCAGAGCTAGCTGCTCAAATTCCCTGGAAGACTGACAACCGCCGCAATGTTGGTTTTCTAATGGCTTACCGCGATCGCTGTGATACCATCATCGCCATTGACGACGACAACTATCCCCTGAATGATTGGCCTTTTTTATCAGGTCATGCTCAAGTCGGTAAAGAAGTTTCTCTCATCACAGCAGTTGGAAATGATGGTTGGTTTAATTTGTGTTCCATGATGGAAGTTGATTGTCCTTCGTTGGGAAGTGGAGAAACCGTTTACGCCAGAGGCTTTCCTTATAAGCGTCGTCAACTAAAATGTTCGCAAATCGATGCTGAAATTTCTACTGGTATTGTAGGCATTAATGCAGGGCTTTGGGCTGGAGATCCAGATGTTGATGCCGCTACAAGATTAGTAACTCGTTGCGTTGCTAAGGAAAAATTTGCAGAAGACTACTTACTTGCCCAAAATACTTTAATGCCTATAAATACCCAAAATACTGGCATTATTAGAGATGCTATCCCAGCTTACTATTATGTAAAAATGGGTCATCCAGTTGCAGGAATGAAACTAGATCGTTTTGGTGATATATTCAGTGGTTTCTTTGTGCAAAAGTGCGCCCAAGCAGTAGGTCATAAGATTAAAGTTGGCTCTCCTGTTGTTGAGCATCGTCGCTCTCCTCACAATCTTTATAAAGACCTTTGGAATGAATTAGCAGGTATGGTAATCATTGATGATATGTTACCTCTCCTTGAAACTCCTTTGTCTCCTGCTCAAGACTATAGTAATGCCACACTCGAATTAGCAGAAAGAATTGAGGAATGGTCAGCCAAGCAGGAAGGATTTCTTTGGGATGATTCCTTAAAAGGTTATTTCAAAAATGTGGCTCAAAATATGAAATTATGGGTAGAAGTATGTCGTCAGCTAAACTGATGGTTTCACTGGTCACGACTGTATTAAATGATCAACAAGGATGTGCTGCTTTCTTTAAACAAATGGAAGCACAAACTTATATACCTGACGAAATTGTGATTGTAGATGGTGGCTCGAAAGATGGGACATGGGAATTTCTACAAAATTACCAACCAAGTCAACCTTATTCATTGCGGGTAGTTCAAGAAATAGGCTGTAATGTAGCTCGCGGGAGAAATTTAGCTATTGCCCAAGCAAAACATGAGATTATTGTTTCTACAGATATTGGTTGTACGTGGGAATCCCAGTGGTTAGAAGAACTTGCTCGACCTTTAATAGAGAATAAACAACTAGAAGCAGTCATGGGTAGCTGGCAAGTTCGCTGTGAAGACCTTAAAAGTTATTGGGCAAAGGTAGAATATGCACTCAACGGATTAAAATTTATTGCTCATCCCAAAGCCCATGCTTCTTCACGTGCAATTTCCTATCGTAAGTCCTTGTGGGAGAAAATTGGTGGCTATCCGGAGGACTTAACCCTGGCTGGAGATGATATGGTTTTTGCCTTGCTTTTGCATCGTATAACCAACTATGTAGGTTGTGCGCCTATTCCCCGTTGTTACTGGGAACGCCATGTAAGCTTAAAGTCCTTTTGCAAAGAAGCTCGACGAAACTTTCGTGGTGGGGGCGAAGCAGGGATTTGGCTCAATCATGGAATTTTGGTAGGTAGTAGGTTATTCTTAGAAGCTTTTCTTTTAACCTCTGGTTTAGTTTGGTTATGCTTCGCCTCACCCAAATGGTTAGGAATTACTCTTTTGAGCAGTTTTCTAATTATTGTGGGACAACGGGTTATACGTCTACTTCCTGCTATTCATCTCCTTTATCAACAAGGGCATACAGATGCTTGGCTGAAGGTCATCGTTTTTGAATATCTCATCAAATTTTGGGGCATTGTTGGCTATTGGGAAGGGTTTCTGGCAGGTTTCAGAAAATGTCGGGAGTGCCGCAAGAGACTCAGTTATAGTCCATTACAACAAACTACATAGACAATATGAGGTTACTCTACTACTCTCCAGCCAGCTATGGCGGCATAGGAGATTATGCCCATGAGCAGGCAAATGCTTTAGCTGCTCATGGCATTGAGGTGATCATGCTATGCACATCAAAGTATCCAATCGGCAGAGGAGAGCAGTACAAAACTGTCACCATTCTACAAGAGGTTAAGCCTGCAAAGCCATTGCATAATAAGGTACTTAAAGCAGCACATTACGTAGCAGTGACTTTAGCCAATTATGCAGTTTTGGCTCGCTTTATCAAACAAAATAATTTTCAGTATGTCCTGCTGGCTTCATATTCTGAGTACCTAGCACCCCTCTGGTTTGGGCAGCTAAAAGATTTGGCAAAGCGTGGTGTGGTTTTTGGTGCAGTTGTACATGACCCAGTGCGAGATTTTGTCTTGGGTCCGCTTTGGTGGCATCGCTGGTCGATCGCTTGCGGCTATTCATTTCTGCAAGAGGCTTTTGTCCATGAAGCGATCGCCCTTGATGCCGTAAGACCTATGCCTGATCTGCAAACTACTATTATCCCTCACGGTTCTTTGCAGTTCTTACCACCCCAGAAAAGTAGGGAAAAAGTACGCGCAGATATAAAGATTCCTCAACAAGCCAAAGTGTTGTTGTCGTTTGGTCACATTCGAGATAACAAGAATCTGGATTTGGTGTTAATGGCGATCGCTCACTTTCCTAATGTTTATCTAGTAATCGCTGGTAAAGTTTCCTCATCCACTCAAAGACCTGTAACTTATTATCAAGGTTTAGCCCATAGCCTTGGCGTTGCAGACCGATGTCGTTGGCTAATTGATTTCATTCCTGAAGAGCAAGTTGGGGATCTATTTAATGCTTGTGATGTAGTCTTGTTAACTTATAGTGCAAGTTTTCGCTCTGCCAGTGGTGTTCTCAATGCAGCAGCTGCTTATCGACGACTGTGCATTGCATCTGCTGGATTAGGTAATCTCCGTACCGTAGTACAAAAATACAATCTTGGTATTTTTGTTGAACCGGATAATTGGGAGGCCATCTGTGATGGCATACAGTTGTGGCTCAACGATACAGTTAAAGCAAACTGGGAAGATTACGAGCGAGATAATTCTTGGAGCAAGAATGCTGAAATCATTTACAGCCGATTTTGGGGAAATTAATTATAGTAGACATTGCCTAAACATAAGGAAGTTTTATGTTTAATAAAAAAACAAAAAGAATATTAAGTTTATCTTTTGGTATCTATATTATTTTGTCTTTACCTATAGTCACAGTCTTCTCTTCAAATGAGTATTTTCGTTTCATATATTTTGAAATAATCAATGGATATAAAGCTAAATTTACCCCCCCCCCCGATACGTATTTTGTGGAGATAGTATTACAGCAGGAGGAAGGAATTGGGGTTTAAGATTACAAGGTAGTTTATTGAACAGTAAACACTTAGCTGGTAATGGCTATAAAACCTCTCAAATTCGGGAGCAAGTTAAGTTGACTCTGGGATATAAACCTACTTATGTTTTCATAATGGCTGGTAGTAATGATGTCTTAAGAAATGATTTTTCACTGAACAAGACTCTTGAAGACTACGCAGAAATAATTAAATTGTTTGAAGGTAATAACACGCTTCCTATTTTTACTCTTATTCCACTAACTAACAATCCAAAACTCAACAATAAAATCAAAAATTTAAACTCTAAATTGGTTGTATTGTTGAAGCAAAGCAATATTGCTTTCATTGATTTAAACCCATATATCGCTCCTTCAGGATATTTAATTAATGAATATACTATGGATGGAGTTCATTTTACAGAAGCTGCCTATAAAATTTGGACAAGGGAAATAAAACAAACAATTGACTCTAATCCTAATTAGCAATCCGTGTTTTTTCTAATTAATTTAGATATGATTTATAATCTAATGTTAATTTTACTTTGATTGTAAAGTAATTTTATCTGGCATAAACTAACAGTATGCAATATAGGCTGATTGCAGGTAGTATTCTCAGTTATTCTTACAACCACA
The DNA here is from genome assembly GCF_058172895.1 of Aliinostoc maniaoense. Classification (NCBI taxonomy): domain Bacteria; kingdom Bacillati; phylum Cyanobacteriota; class Cyanophyceae; order Nostocales; family Nodulariaceae; genus Aliinostoc; species Aliinostoc maniaoense. The sequence goes on from NZ_CP187952.1 coordinate 4,020,996, forward strand.
TATTTGCAAATTGTCCATCTCGCAAGTTGAGAATGTCTTATCTCAAAAAGTATTTAGCTCAAGTTGGACAAGGTACTTGTGTACAGATGGGCTGTAGATTTCTCAATGGACGCAAGATTTATTTTGGCGATCGCAATGTGATTAATTTTGGCTGCTTATTTGATGGTCGCAAGTATGAAATTCGGACTGGTGCGGATGTCTCCATTGGTCCAGAGGCTACAATCTTAACCCTGGGACATGATCCACAGTCACCAGATTTTAGTGATCAAGGAGGTGATGTGATTATTGGCGATCGCGCTTGGATTGCTTACAGAGCGATTATTTTACCTGGAGTTACGATAGGTGAGGGGGCAGTTGTAGGTGCAGGCTCAGTAGTCACGAAAGATGTAGAAGCATACACCATTGTTGCGGGTAGCCCAGCTAAATTTATTAAGAAGCGCAATGCTGAGTTGAACTACAACTTAAACTATCAACCGTGGCTACTTTAATAAATTTGATAACCCTAAGCTAAACCCAGGTTATAACATCAGAGTTCAGTTTGACATTAGCTCACCACTGATTCTTGGGTTTATTTTGGATAATTTAAGAATTCTTGAATCTACAAAAAATATAATATGTTGGAGACATCATTAAAGATGAATATTTTGTCTTATATCAGTAAACAACCCGTGCCAGTAAATATATTAGGTGGGCCATTCAAAGGGTCTCGTGTCATTCTCAATCCTACTTACTCTAAACGCAAAATACTCGGTGTTTATGAACATATATTGAATCCCTGGTTACGACAAGTTCTTCCTCAAGTTGAGGTTTTATGGGATGTAGGTGCAAATGATGGGTATTTCACTTATGGTTGTGCTCATGTAATGAAACGCTATCAAATTGATGGGTATATAATTGCTTTTGAACCAGGACTTGCAGACCAACCTAGTCTAACCATTCCCTCTAGTTGGAAACAATATGCTGGAGTTGAGTTTGAATTTATCCCTCAGTTTGTCGGAGCAGTTTTTGATGAAGCAACAATAACTCTAGATAGGGCTTATAGTCAGCGTCCCTTTTTAGAAGGTAAAAATTCTTTGGTAAAAATAGACGTTGAAGGTGCTGAAGTAGAAGTATTACAAGGAGCAACTAAATTGCTGCAAGGACATAACCATTTTGTTGTTGAAGTGCATGGAGATCATCTATTAGACCCAGTGTTAGACTTTTTTGTTAAAGCTAACAGGAAAGTTGATATTCATCCATACAAACCTCATTGGTTACTAGGCGCAGAGTCACGCACCCTTAAGACTTCTTGGATAACAACCCAGAATTTTTAAAAATCGGAGAATTAGTAGACTGCGTACCACTTTTGTTCAGATTTGTTAAATTTAAGTATGACTTGTTCAGAACCACCAGCTAAATATATGTCTTCCCGACATTGAACATTAGAAGAATTGCTCGGTATAATTAGTTTTTTGTTAATTGTACCGCCTGTAATTAACACCTCTTGTCCATCAACATAACCACTAATACTCATTTCTATCTCTATAACTGGAATGCTAGGATTTCCAGTAGCGTTCCACAAAACCACTTCTTCGCACTTTGGCTCAACAATGTAAGGTCCCTGATGCCAAAAAGCATAGCTTCCTTGCAAATCACGTCTGTGTACATTTTTATATTGATTATTCTTAAAAAATGGACGTTCATTCGTGATAACAGCTAATTGCTCAGGAGTGCGGCAATTTTCAAAAACATTATTTTCTATAACTATATTTTGTAAATCGCCATAATAAAAAATGCAGCCTACTTTGCTAACATTAGTATCTGTAGATGCTTTATGAAGATTATTTTTTATTACTACGTTAGATAATTTGCCAAATATGTGAGCAGTTGTTGCTGGTTGTTTTTGCCCATATATTTCGTTTTCATAAAACTCAATATTTCTATTGACTCCACTGGTGAATAGGGCATTGTTGACATCAAAGAATTTATTTTTTGTCACAACGAAATCGCTTGCACCTCCGAAAGGGCAAATGCCAGCATTTGAATTAAAGAAACTACAGTTAGTAACTGTTACTTTGCGTCCAGGAGATAAATTGCCTTGTGCAACAACTAAGCCATAGCGTGTTGAATCTTTAAAGATGCACTCGTTAAAATAATAAGATTTGTTCGGAGTAATTGGTGCATTTTCAACCCAAGCATTAGCTGTTTGTGAAAATTCGCATTTAGTTACAGTTAAGTCAGCCTCAAGACTCAGCATGGAAGCATTAGAGCCATGTAATTTTGTATTTGATATCGTAACTTTTCCTACACCTATCCCACCGGCATAAATTACTTCACCTCTAAAATCATGGACGTAAACAGAATCAATAGTGATATTTTCTAAGTATTTATCGAAATCTAATACTATACCTTTATGGGTTATGTCCCATCCATCTCCAGTACTTGGATTAGCCGGCCACCAATGGTTATTAGTAAATCCATTGGTACCACCATATAATTCTAGATTTTTAATTGTAACGTTTCTTCTGGGCTGACTAGGATTGTTGGTACCTCTAATCATAATTCCATGCCCTCTAACAACTTGGTTGTTGATAATAGACCAAGAACCTCTACTTTCAATAATAGTTTTACCAATTCCATCCCCCATAAGAGTAATATTGTCATAGTTGATGACAATTGAAGATGGGGAATCACCTATTAAGATTTCTGGTGATACTTGGTAGTATCCGGCTGGTATGTAAATAGTTCCCCCACCTTGCTGACCAACTGTATCAATAGCTTTTTGAATTATTTTAGCGTTGGATATCCTAACCCGTTCTCTATTTGTCTTACCACTAACCAATCTACCAAACTGATAAACATTCACAACGTTATTTATGACAGTTTGGCTAATTAAAGTTGGCTTCTTACTTGCTGTTTCTTTGGCGTTTACTGACGATGTATTGCTGAGTAGTCCATGTAGTGTACTAGCTCCTGCACCTAAACCAAATTGCATTAAAAATGTACGACGATCCATGATTTAAGCTCCTAAAATTTTTGGCAGAACAAATTTGATCATTCCTCAATAAAGGAATAATTGAGAAAAATAATTCAGCGATATCTACAAGGCAGTAAACTGATATTTTTAGCCAGAATTATTGAGTGTCTAAATTCTGTGAGTATCTGAGAAATTAGTGAGATGCACTTATTTCAACTTGATACATCAACCTGCAACAATTTTTCATAAGGCTAACCTTCGCTTTACCCTCTATCAAGTGGAATCTTTACTGAAATTTCATGGGACTTCAATTTTCTTTGAAGATTTTTTAAGTAAAACCACGGTAAATTATAAGGTAGATTAATTTCTTTTGAAGAAATATTAAAATTTTGCTGATAAAAATTTCTTATATTTATTTGTGTCTAGGCTAGTGTTTGAAAAATCTTCCCTCTGGATATGTTGCCAACTGGGAGCGCGTGAGCATTATGCTATCCCGCGATCGCTAAACCAGTCTGGACAGTTAGCTCATTTGATCACAGACGCATGGGTACAACCCCATTCTGCACTGAATGGATTACCCCGGCCTTTATTAGCTAATCTACGGGAACGGTTTCATGCAGATTTAGCCACAGCCTCGGTTCACGCTTTTACTGGTTCATTGATTCGCTTTGAAATAGCTCAAAGAATTCAAAAAACTGCCGGATGGCCACAAATCATTGCCCGCAATGACTGGTTTCAAAAAAACGCAACTCAAATACTATACAAGCTCACGCCGCAACTATCTAAATTAAATTGTCGTCCTACTTTATTTGCATACAGTTACGCGGCTTTAGAAATTTTACGTTACGCCAAATCTCAAGGCTGGAGAACGATTCTTGCTCAAATTGACCCAGGGACATTCGAGGAAAAGTTGGTTATGGAAGAACACGCCAGACACCCGTTTTATCAATCGAACTGGCAACCAGCACCATCCTACTACTGGAATAATTGGCAAGAAGAATGCTCATTAGCTGACAGAATTATGGTTAATTCACTTTGGTCAAGTGAAGCATTACAGCAAGTAGGTATCCCCAAGGATAAAATTGACATTATTCCCCTGGCTTATCAACCACCTCAGCAAGCATCGAATTTTGAGCGAATTTATCCCCCGGTGTTCTCGACTGAACGTCCACTTCGAGTCCTGTTTTTGGGACAAGTCATCCTCCGCAAAGGGATAGCTGCATTACTAGAAGCGGTAGAACTTTTAAGGAATCAACCGATAGAATTCTGGCTAGTTGGTTCTTTAGGAATTTCTCTACCCCCAGCATCTCACAGTCAAGTCAAGTGGATTGGTTCGGTATCTCGCAGCACCACAGCTACATACTACCAGCAGGCAGACGTTTTCCTGTTTCCTACTCTTTCTGATGGTTTTGGCCTGACTCAGTTAGAAGCCCAAGCTTGGAAAATGCCTATTATCACTTCCCGATTTTGTGGCGAGGTGGTACAAGATCAAGTTAACGGACTAATTTTAACGGAAGTGAGTGGAAAAGAGATCGCACAAGCTCTTAGTTTCTGCTTGCATAATCCTCAGCAACTAGCAGCTTTTGCACTCAACTCCACTGACACTTTTGATTTTAGTCTGTCACAATTGCAGCATCGTCTCCAAGCCCTAACTTATGACTTTTGTTGACTTTCCCACACTAGCCTTTACCCAAATTGGACTGATTATTTTTAGCTGTATTTGGCTGCTGCGGCGTAATGACGAAATCCCTCTATTTATCAACAGTTTTTTATTTTATATTAGCTCTTACCGATATTGGGCAGTCACTAGTGGCTTTGGTGAATGGGTATATCTTGGTGAATTGGGTGGGTTTAATCCCATCACTACAGAAGCATCTCTCGTTGCCTTAAATTACATGGTCTTTGGACAAATATGCTTGGTAGCAACTTATATGTTGTCTCAGAAGCAATCTCTGCCAATTATCAAACCTGTTGCTGAACGCTCCTTTTTAATATGGCTATACCCAAAAGCCATCCGTTTTGGCTTATTGTGCTTGCCTCTAGTTTTGTATATTCGCCGTCGTGTAGATGCACAAGTATCATCAGGAAAGTCATTGGCTTTTGAAGTTACTGGCTACTTATACTTGTTTCCTATGGTGTTAGTAGGAATTGCCACGTTAGTTCTTTGTGTTTGGAAATTCGGTGGATTTACATCCATTCGCACTAAACTCACCGCTTTTTCTATTCTTGCAGGCGTATCTTATTACACCTTTAGCCCCACTAGTCGTTTTCAATTTTTGGGGTGGATGCTTGCTAGTGCGATTATTTTATCTTCTTCTTTTCGCCCAAAAACCCGTTTGATTATTTTTACTATTATTGCTGTCTTAGGCATTAGTGTATTTACTGTAGCTGGTGCCATGCGAAGCACGGTTGTATCAGAAGATGCCCTCAAGCAGTCAGCATGGGAGCGGGCATTCAGTGCTGAAGATGCCAATATGATTGACGGTTTTGTATTAATACAACAGGTTTACCCCAAACGTTTAGACTTTTCTTGGGGCATGGAGCATTTGGAAATTTTGATGCGTCCTATTCCTAGAGCTTTTTGGCCGGACAAGCCAGTAGGCGGCTATATGAATAAACTGAATATTACTACTCATAAAGGCAAAGGAACTTTAGGAATATCACCATCATTAATAGGTTCGTTTTATGCAGAAGGTGGAATTGCAGGAATTATAGTTTGTGCAACTATTTATGGTAAAATTTTGGCCTCTATAGTTCGCTATACTACTAGGGTTCATCCCTTCGCCAGTATATTAACTCGTGCCATTCTGTGCGCTTGTCTCATCCCTCTGCTACGAGGGGGAGACTTGCCTGGGATTTATGCTTGGTTTGGTATGGCATTCTGGCCTTGTTTTTTGTTGCTGTGGATAAAACGCAAGTATTTTAGACGAAATTATCTATTAACAAATCGTTTTTATTTTCAGACCTAAAATTAAGTATTTTCAATCTTAAGAGCTATAAATTATGAATATAGTTGTCATTTTCTATAATATTGGAGGCTATCACGCTGCAAGGCTACGTGCTGCCTATATAGCTTGTCAACAAAAAGGTTGGAAACTTAGTGCAATTCAAGTTACAGATAACACTCAAGAGCATCCGTGGGGTAATGTAGAACAGGAGATTACATTTCCTCTCATAACTTTGTTGCCATCAGCAACAACAGCACCCTCAATTCCACGAAATCAAGAATCTAGCTTTCCAGCCTCTTTGCTACCCTCTTGTCTAGATAGATTACAACCAGACATAGTTGCTATCCCTGGATGGGGATTTCCTATTTCTCGTACTGCACTTTCTTGGTGCCAAAAACACCATATCCCTAAAATCTTGATGAGTGAAAGTAAATGGGATGACGAAAGGCGGCAGTGGTGGAAGGAGCAATTAAAATCTTGGCTTTACGTAAAAAAATATGATGCTGCGCTTGTAGGTGGAAAGCTACATCGTGACTATCTAATCAAGTTAGGTTTTCCTTCTGAACGGATTTTTCTAGGTTATGATGCAGTTGATAATCATTATTTTACTCAACAAGCAGATATAGCAAGACTCGATTCTGTTTCGGCTAGGTACAGACAGGCCAAAATCCCAGTAAAACCTTATTTTATTATCGTTACTCGTCTTATCAAACGCAAAAATGTTTTTCGTCTTGTAGAAGCTTACGCTGCTTATCGTCAGAAAATAGGAGTTGAGGCAGCTTGGGATTTGGTAATTTGCGGTAGTGGATCAGAAGAAACTGCTATTCGCAATTTTATTTTGGAACAAACATTGCAAGATTGTGTTCATTTGCCCGGCTTTATAACTTATCAAGCCATTGGGGATTGGTATGGCTTGGCTAATGCCTTTGTCCATCCTGCTTTGCAGGAGCAATGGGGTTTGGTTGTGAACGAAGCTTGCGCGGCAGGATTGCCAGTTCTATGCAGTAATACTGTAGGGGCAGGATATGAATTGGTTGATGATGGGAAAAATGGTTTATTATTTGACCCTGAAAATAGAGAAGATATTACTCGCTCTTTGCTAGCTGTCCATCAAATGGATGCAGAAGCAAGAATTAAAATGGGATATTTAAGTCAACAAAATGTTGATAAATGTTCTCCCCAAAAGTTCGCAGATGGGTTTTTAAATGCTGTTGGCATAGCGATGAAATCTCTTATTTAAAAGTACCTATATTAATTTGTTATGAAGATTTTGTTTGTAGCTCCTTATATTGGCATTACGTATGGTGGTACTTCAAAAATCGTTAGAGAGCTAGTAGAAGGAATTGGCCATCTTGGCATTACTGTTGATTTAATCACAACAAATGCTAATGGTTCGAATAATTTAGACGTACCCTTAAATACATGGATAGATGAAAGATATTATCGAATACAGTATTTCTCTTGCTGGCACCAAGATGATTTTATCATTAGTTACTCTTTGCTCAAATGGCTAGTGAAAAGTGTTAAAGATTATGATATAGTGCATACACAAACAGTTTTTGCGCCTATAGTATCAGTTGCAAACTGGATATGTAAACATTACAAAATTCCATACATTGTAACTCCTCATGGTATGTTAGAGCCGTGGGCTTTATCATATAAAAGTTGGAAGAAAAATTTTTACTATAAATTGTTTGAAAGTAAACTAATTCAGCGTTCCCAAGCTATTCAAGCTACGTCTAGCTTGGAATTAGAAAATATTAATAATCTGAAATTTGGGAATAGTATTTTAGTTCCTAATGGAATTAATATTCAAGACTTTAGAACTTTACCTGAGCCAGAAGTTTTTTATCAAAAATTTCCTAAGATTAGAGATAAAACTTTGATTTTATTTCTTGGGCGTATTGACCCTAAAAAAGGACTAGATTTACTTGCACCTGCTTTTGCTAAAGTTCATAAACAGTTTCCTCAAACTCATCTAGTAGTGGCAGGCCCAGATAATATTGGTTTTTTAGAAAAGGCTCAAAGTTATTTCCTTCAGGCTGATTGTATTCATGCTGTTACCTTTACAGGTATGTTGAATGGAGCATTAAAATATGCTGCTTTGGCTGCTGCTAACTTATACGTGGCTCCTTCTTACTCAGAAGGTTTTAGTATGTCTATTTTAGAGGGTATGGCCTCTGGATTACCCTGTATAATTACGACTGGTTGTAACTTTCCTGAAGCGGCAAAAGCTCAAGTCGCTCATGTTGTTGAGATAAATGCCGATGCTATTGCTAATGCTCTAATAAAGTGCTTAAGTCATCCTGACGAAGCAAAAATTATGGGCGATCGCGCTCGTGACTTTATTTTCAGTAATTATACTTGGGATCGTATTGCCGCGAATCTCTGCCAAGTTTATCAAGCAATTATTGATAAACAACCTTTGCCAGAATTTATTAGAACTTCATCAACTGAATTTTCCTAAAAAAACATTTTGAAAAAAAGGTACTACCGCAAAAAATTAAAACCATACTGGAGATTGGCTTTAGTAGGATTTTTCATCAGTTTACTACTAGTTATTCCAGTAAGGTTAGTGATCGCATTCTATCAAGCACCCCAACCACAAGCTTTTCTAGTTTTAGGAGGCGATCCCGCAAGAGAACAAGCTGCTGCTGAACTAGCCAGATGGTATCCATCCTTAGAAGTTTGGGTATCTTCCCCTCCAGATGTTGAAAAAACTCTGCAAATGTTCCAAGCGGCCAACATTTCTAGTGCGCAAGTACACATTGATTTGCAAGCTGTAGATACAGTAACGAACTTCACTTCCGTCGTTGATGATTTCAAACAACGACAGATTCACCATGTTTACCTTATTACGTCAGATTTTCATATGCCTAGAGCAAAGGCGATCGCTACTTTTGTCCTTGGTAGCCAAGGTATTGCCTTTACTCCTATTGCAGTTTCATCAAGACGAACTCAATCAGAATCTATTCCTCATATCCTTCGTGATATAGCTCGCTCTCTTTTGTGGATCATTACAGGGCATACAGGAAGGAACTAGGTTTAGTATTTAATGTTTAATGACGATTACATCTTATACTTTAATCAGCAGAAGCTACAAGCCTAATTTTCAGAAGAATATTTTGTTTTTTAAGCATATTTATTTACTAAATAATTGAAAACCCGCATAGGCGGGTTTTGTCTGTGGTTAGAGATTTATTTGCAGAGGCTCATATTAGCTATCGATAGAGCCTTTTCATGATTAATCAAAAACTATACTGCTCTCTTTCTCGCCCAGCGTGTTTCTTTCCAAACAATAAAAAACAAAACCGCAGATATCAAAGCTCCTAAATTCCATTTCACAGAATTTTTAAATAAATTCAAAGTTACAGAAGACTGATTTGTTTCCTTTTGCGTTTTCAATTGTTGTTTTGCTTGGGTTAGTTCTGAAAGAATTTGGTTTTTTACATCTTCAGGATTTCTGCCATTTAATGAGCCACCCTGCCGTCTGATTAAGTTATCTATCTCTGTTGGTGAAGTTTGGCTCAACTGCTTTTCAACCTGAGCAGCTTGAGATAGTCTTTGCTCATAGCCAGTTCTAATTTGTTCTATGTTTGTATTATACAAACGTACTGTATTAACTACTCCTAAAGGAATGAGTAGTAAGTATAACAACGCCACTAATAGGGTTAAACGAGATAGAAAACCCAAAATGCGTGGTTCCCATTTGGCTCGTTTTGCTAACTTACCGGAAAATACAAACAAAATTGCAATTAATGGAACACCCACTTGGTTTACCAATCTTCCCATTGTTTGAAATTCCCAACTAGGATTCATGAAGTTTGGTGGCACAAACATCTCAATTATATCTAGCAATGCCAACAACAACATACCGTAGCCAAGGAAGCGCGAAAGATGAACTATTTCTAGTAGAGGTTGTATATTCCCTACTAACTTACTTAATTTGCTAAATTCTAACTCAACAAACTCACGGATGTCAGTTTCATGGGAGTTAGATTCACGGGTGTTAGATTCACGAATGTCAGTTTCAGCCATAAGTTAAAGGTAATTACAGAATTTACATTTACTAAAATTCAAGGTTGAGGAAATCGGGGTTGCCACCATTGATACCAAGAAAACCAGGCTTCCTCTAATATTTTGTAAGCATCTTCTGGAGAAGAATCATGCAAAGGAACCGATAAATACACCCATAAACAGCGTTTGTCTAAAAGTGCTTCTTTTCCTATAAAGATGGGTACTATACGGTTAATGTGAATATCTTTAGAAAAGCGATTGTCTCTAAATTGTGCGTGAGTGAAGGTACTATCTCCCCGTGGATTTATACAGGAACTTAGATAAGCTTTCTGTTTATCTATACCTAGACCATAGTAACCAACTCCCTTTTTTTGACGTATTATTTTAGGTGATTTTATACCAAAATTACGCTGGATATACATACCAATATCTGCTTCATAAAAATTTCCTAAGTAACGCATTTCAATATCTAGCGGTAGGTTATTTTTTACATAGGTATAATGTTTTATTGCTACTAAGTCAGGATTTTCTTTATTCAAAGGTTTTATATGGGTAGTCGAATTTTGTTGCCATTTTGCTAAAGGCACCTCTTCAGGAAAAGTAAAGGGGTTGATTTTTGGTTTATCTGGATTCGGAAATAAAATAGATTTTAATAAAACTAACATTCCTAAACCAAATATTGAGGCTAAAAATTTACTCCGGTTTTCTTTCCAGTACATTACTTTAAAGAAGTTGCGTTATTTTTACTTTCTTGTTCATTTCTACTTAGCAGAAACCAGCAGAAACAGCATAAGAATAAACTGGCAATCATAGAAAATATGAGAGAGCCATCGCCTTCATGCCAATACTTAAACGCTTGCTGATCACCCTGCGCTACTAAAATAGCCATTAGTGCAACTCTAAACCCATTGACAATAAATCCTATAATTGTAGCTACTATTGGTAACATAATTTTTTGCTTCAGATTAATATCAAACATAAAAATAAACAATACTACTAGGCTCAATAAATCTATAATCATAGTCCATCCAGAACAACCAGAATATACTTCTACATTTCCTGTTGGCAAACTAATAATAATACCAGAACGACTTACTTTAAAACCTGTATACCAAAGAATAGCTGTAGATAATTTAGCAGTTAAAATTGATATATCTATTTGGAATATATGTAATAAATTACGGATAGTTAGAAAACTTAGGAGCAACAGTTCTTGATAGTATTGCCTTAGACCTCTATAACCAGAAGCTATTAGGGCTAGACCAACACCAGATATTAATGGTGGAAACGGTGATAATATGCCGATATTTATTTGCAATGAACTAATTGTAAATATTACAAAAATAAAAAATAAGCCTATCCAACTAGATAAAAAATCACTATTTAAATTTAATTTGTGTTTTTTATCTTTTAGCGATAAAAATAACACTAACAAAAATAAAGCATTGACGTAAAAGTATACTGGGTCATCTTTCCTCGCAACTATTGTTAAGTTAATACCTATTAATGACCCAGCTATTCCTAGTAACCAAAACTCAACGCTTTTTAGTGATATAGATAACTTATTTTGCATAGTTTCCATACTATAAGTTAATTTCATTAAATAAATTACAGAATAAAAGTCAGGAATTACAAAAGTGTAACAATCGATGGTGGTGCGTGACGCTATAAGCCTCATGGCTACCTCGAAATGCCTTCGCAGTGTCACACACCCTACATAGAAAATATGCTAGTTGCGTAAATTCTAAAAGTAAAGACAGCAATTTTACTTTCATAACTTTTCATATTAAAACATTTTTGTTCACTAAGTCGTGTGGTTATTTATGCTTTTTTGAAGCAAACAATATCTACGTATATAGACATATTTATCGCAACCAATTCAGGCTGGGAAATATATGTATATTACCTGTTGTAGACTAAGCTAGCTGATTACTAAAAAATACTGGGGAACACTAGAATGAAGCGAGTAATGAATGATACTTTGAGAAATTAGTGGTTTGATAAAACCTATCTCAACTAAATACTGGATTTGCTCTAAGTGTTACCATCAGTATCATGACTGGCATTAGGCAACACTCAAAAGAGATAAGTTAAGCAATTTCCTAGATTAAAAGAGTATGTGCCTGTCCTCCTTAACAAGTTAACAATTATACAAAAAAGCATCTAGTCTCTAGTCTAGAGAGTTCTAACATTTAATCCATCTTTCTCTGAGATGCACTGTTTCCACAAGAAGTTGCTAAGGTATAGCAACTACACAGTATCTGTAAATACATTTGCATAAAACGTACAAGTCACACAACACTTAGTGAGTTTTTTCATCAAATCTTCATTTAATATCAGGGTATATGTTGATGTCACTTCTCCTCCAGTATTGAAGTGCAGTTTTATTTAGCACTTATGACAAGGATAGTAGGCTCTTTAAATTTGTTGTTATAGACATTTATTCTATATTATTTACATAAATGTTCTTCATAATGTTTATATTTTGAGAACTGTATTTCACCGTAATGCTTACGGGAGAAACGTCAGAACATCACCTGCTCCAGATTTGGGCATTACTTTGAAGCAAATCGTTCCTGTTCAGGGATTTGATTATAGGGTAGATGGTCACGCCAGTCTCTTCCCCACAGCAGATTATTCTGCATTTGGAACGAATGGGGTAAGGTCGCCTAATTAAGAGTAACTAATTTAGACCTGATGTGAACAAGAAATGTCTCTTATCCCAAAAAGGTTTGTAGATTCGCTCAAAATCATGATTTTGGGCGAATCTACGAAATTACTAGGGCTTTGAGACTTCAGAGAACACCAAAAAATAAAATATCCCAATTAACTTTTAGTAGGGTAGGTCAGTATAAATATTTTCTTGGTGTACCTGGGATATCTCCTTCTGATGCACCCTTGTATATTAAATTAACGTGAGTCTCCAAGTACACAGATTTTACTTTTAAAAACTAATAAAACCAAATATATATTTCTTGCAAAGTTTTGGTGAAGTAGGAGGCTGGTTATTGTAAATTAATTATGACTCTGAAATGATTTAACTCACGGATACTGGTATCTACTTCTACGATTTCAGCAAATATCATGTTACTTAGATTGCAGATATTGACCGAGGAATTGATGATGAGTTGATACCAGTGTCGCAAATCTCATAACAACCAACGGGAATCTTATGAACAAGTTTCAATCTTTATTCCTTGGGGCAACTATGGCGGCAACTACAATGACCGCAGTTGCCTTTGCCCCTTCTGCTGCACAAGCCATTAGTCTTGCTGGTGAGCTTGAACTGTCAGGTAATGTCCAGGTTGGCCTAATACAAAACTCTACTGACGTATTAGTAGATTTTACTAATGTCAACAGTGTCACAGCAGTACCAACCTTCTCTAATCTTACCCCTCCTCTTGGTAATGGTGTTCCTGGACTTCTTCCTATCATTAATGGGGATGGTTCAGGAATCAGTATCCAAGATTTAACTCTTACCCAGGTTTCCGGTACTACTTATCAGACAGCCGCAGTTATACCCTTCCTGAATTTTGGTCAACGGACACTAGGCTCAACTACAGCAGCATTGACTTTTAACCTAAATCCTGCACAATTTATTGTTCAAGCAACCGATGATTCAGGTCTAGTTGTATCAATGATGGGTACAACAGGTACGTGGCAGTTTGGTAACCAAATCATTGGTACAGCTCAAATTACCGCAAACGACATAGGCACAGTAAATGGTTACACAATTACTGCAACAGCTGTTCCTGAACCCCTAACAATGGGTGGTCTAGCTTTAGGTGCTGGTTTTGGTGCTTTCCTCAAAAAACGCTATGGCAAAAAAGACAAGGAACTTGCAAAAGTTTAAACTCACTTGAGCTAACTTAACATCAAATAACAACGATCAATTCTATTTTGTGTTCCGGTGATAGTCTCGCTAAATGCAAAACTGTCACCCAAGTTTTGCACCAGTGATTTGAATTTTCTTAGTGAAAAAGCTAAGAATCAGAAAGGCTAGAGTTCAGGTTTCTTAAGTGTTTCTATAGGAAGTTTTAAAGAGGTGTCACAATTTAAATTTGGTTAATTTAGCAGGTGACAGACTCCAAAGCTTCGTAGTGTAAAGGTTTTAGGCTCTCCCAGAGTAGTTATAATAGGATATTATAAATAAATCTAATAATCTCCATAAAATTAGCAGTGTATCGGGTGTATGTTGGGTTAAGCGCAACGCAACCTAACATGAATCTCCGAAATCCAACACGGATATTGGTGTTGGGTTGACACAAGGAAACCAACCTACTTAATGTTTACTTTGATAAATAAGTTCTTATTACCAATTCTCTGTTAAGTCAGTAGGTTGGGTTAAGCACAGCGCAACCCAACATGAATATTGGTGTTGGGTTTCCTTGCGTCAACCCAACCTACTTAATACTTGCTTTTATAAATAGTTTCTCACTTACAAGGGGATTTTCTGAGAAAAATTATGCGTTTAGATACCTACAGTGTTGGTGACTACAGCCCTGGTGTACCATTTTGGCAACAACTTTCCTGGTATTTTTTCGGATCTCCTCTAGTAGAAAGCCATGTGTTACCTATATCAAGCCTCAAGGTTTTAGTGTTGCGGTGGTTTGGTGCAAGAATTGGCCAGGGTGTGCGAATTAAACCGGGAGTGCGTGTCAAGTTTCCTTGGCGGTTAACTGTAGGTGATTATGTATGGATTGGAGAAGATGCTTGGATAGATAACTTAGCTCATGTCACCATAGAAAGTCATGTTTGTATCTCTCAAGGTGTTTATCTGTGTACAGGCAATCATGATTGGAGTCATCCTCATTTCAAATTGATGATAGCCCCTATCCTGATTCAAGAGAGTAGTTGGATTGCAGCCAAGTCAATCATTGGCCCTGGGGTAACTGTTGGACGTGGAGCTATCTTAGCATTAGGCTCAGTGACTGGCAGATCCTTAGAGCCTATGACAATTTATGTCGGTAATCCAGCCGAATCAATTAAGGAAAGGAAGATTAGACAAGATTAACGTGAGTCTCCAACGGAGGCGCACCTACGGGAAGGGCGAAAGAAACAAGTAAAATCCTCTTTCCTCCTGCCCCCTGCCCCCTGCCTTATTTCTTAGGAGCAGGCGCACTGGCGACACACCACCCGCTATGAATGAAAGAAACACTTTTTTCTTCCCCTATACCCTTATACCCCTACACCCTTACACCCCTGTTTCTTGAAAGTTCGATGACCTCTCCCCAACCCCTCTCTCTTGAAAAGTTCTGATCGGAGGAAACCTCCGCTCAGACTTTTCGCTCCGACGCGGAGAGGGGCTTTAAACTCAACCAAAAATTAAGGTCTTGAAGCCTCTCTCCTTGCAGGGGAGAGGTACTCTACGAGAAGAGCTTCACTCTATGGAGAGGGGTTTTTCTCAACCATCGAACTCACGTTTTTAAGGTCAGTTCGGGTTAAGACAATTTTGTTGCTAGTTATACGAAATCATAGGAGTTTCAGGCAACGATAGAATCATGGTTTGAGCTTATCCCGAACTCAGGTTTTTTAGCCTTGACACGCCACTACCCTATTTTCGCAATGGTCTACGTGCTATGTCTGTTATCCAGTCTGCTTTGTAGCTTCTTTGTCACCCCTTCAGCTAATTAACACCTGCCAACTTCCGCAAGAAGTATTTTGTTTTTTAAATGTAAATATTTATACTCTTGTTTACTGAGATATGATGAAAGTTATTGGAAAGCTACATTTCGTTTACCGCGCCATAGTCTAAGAATTATGCAATGTCCGCAGAGTTTGCAATGGTGACTCACCGAACATTTCCTTGTAATCTCTGGAAAAATGTCCCGCACTCCAAAATCCCCATTGGTGAGCTACCTGCATCACCGTTGTTGTATTGGGATCACTATTTCTTAAAGTGCGACGTACTCCATTAAGCCGTTGAATCTTTAGATAAGCCATTGGACTTAAGCCAAAAATCTCTCGAAAGCCATAAGATAAGGCACTGCTACTAGTTCCTAATTCGTTACATAATTGTTGCAGGGTTAAAGGGCGATCGGGAAAAGATAAAGCAATCTCTTCAGCTTGTTTGATCAGGGAATAACGACGGAAGGTTTTTAATCTGTATGAATTTTTCTGTGTACTTTTTCCCACCGTGTTGATCAGCAATGGCAAAAAATCTTCCATGATCACTGTTCGCATCTGTGGTTGCGTTAATAATGATGGTTGGCTGATAAATATTTGACTGATTGCTTGATAATAAGCTCTTAGAGAGCGCAATGTAGCTTGGTGGAGACGAATCAAATTCTGTTTGAGAAATTTTTGCCCTAAATCGTATCCCATTTGGTTACATAAGGACTGGAAAACTGACAAATTAACACTCGCTATGGCTATGAGACTGTCTTTTGCTGTAACGACATCCGTTTCTCGGACCGGATCGAACCCAAATATATCGCGTTTTTTGATCGGGCAACCATAAGACATGACTTGTGTCTGACCGCTTTGAAGTGCGATCGCAAATACAAGGTCGTCAGAAGCCTTAGGCCCAGTTACTTTCAAGGCTTGATTTTGATTAACGTCGGTAAACTTCAGACCCCTAAAGTCTGCAAAATTAACGCTCCCCCTAAAATTACCTCGGGTTAACTGGTTAGCAGTCACATTCAATGGTTTGATGGCTTCAGCAAAAGCATCAAGATCGTGAAACTGGCGAGTGATGATCACAGGATCGTTATGAGAGCCATACTCTGAAGATGAGGGACATAGATTGAGATTATGGTTGAGCAAAATAAAGTAATCGTTAGATTTAGCGAGTATTAAAGAGAATAACACAACTATACACTTTTTTGTGGTGTTTATTTAAACATATAAAAGTTGGAATTTTAGAATGTTTGTTGGCATCAAATAATCACATAATTGCTGTGTACATATTTTGAACGCTATTATGGCTTTTTGGGGGGAGAAACGGATCAATTTTATCCTGCTCTCGTTTATAACAACCATGTTATGTCCCTATCAAAACTTACCCATTAGCAATAACGAGAATAAAGAATTTCTTGAATATTTCGAGAGTATAAGAAATTATGGAAACACTTTGGACTACTCTGACAAACATTAATGCCTCTGGCTTCCCCATTGGTAAAATTGCAATTGTTGTAATTATTCTAGCGGTGACTCAGTTTTTGAGGGTGTTTTTGACCAAAATTATTCTCAAACGTATTGAACGCTTCACTAGCAAAACTCAAAGTAAATTCGATGATGAGTTAATTGGTATTTTGAAACCCTGCTTAAGCGGTATAATTCTGATTGGTGGATTGTGGCTAAGTAAAGAGATTCTATCAGAAAACTTAGGTGCTAATTTAAGTCAAACACTCGATCAATTTATTAATCTAATTGTTCTTTTAATCATTGCTTATTTTGTTTATCGAGCTTCTTCTATCTTTGGTCAAATCATTGCAGAGATATTGCTCCATACTGATAGTGACCTCGATGAATTATTGAAGCCTTTGATGCCCAAAATTTTCCAAGCAATTGCGATTATTCTCATAACTCTCAAGATAAGCGAGCTATTTTTAGGACAGTCTGCGGCTGCTCTTGTTGGACTATTAGGAGGGGCAGGAATCACATTAGGTTTATTATTCAAAGATATCCTTTATGATTGGTTTTGTACCTTAATTATTTATTCTGACTCGATTTATAAAGAAGGAGATTGGTTGGTCATTTCAGGATTTTCAAACATGGTGCAAGTATTAAATGTTGGTTTTAGAACTACAACCATTCATGATACTGTATGGGGTTCTATTACGAAAATGCCAAATTCAAAAATGATTTCTGGAATCGTTGCCAATTGGTCACAAAATGCCGAAGAAGAAGGAAAATTTGGGATTAATTTGCATCTAAATATTGATGGTATTTCAGCCCAACAAACTCACCGTATTTGTGAGGGAATCGAAAAATTGCCAGCATCTATTGAAGGGTGTTATGAGAAATGTTTAGTCAGGTTTAAAAAAATTGAACAGAATGCTCGTGTTATTGAAATTAGAGCTTATGTCAGTTCTCTTAGTTTTTATTTTGCTGCTGAAAGAAAATTAAACCTAGCCATATTAGAACTTTTAGAAAGAGAGGGAATTGATTCATTGTATATTGAACTAGAAACCGATCCAGAAAGAAACAAAAGAGAGCAAAAAGCAGCGAATAATTAAAAATTTTTCTTTTACTTATAATCAACATGAAAAATCAGACAGTTCTTATTGTTGGCGGAAGTTCAGGAATTGGACTAGCTTTAGCTCAACAAGTTAAACAACAAGGAAGTAATGTGATTATTGCTTCCAAATCTGCTGAAGAACAAGCCCCTGAATTACGAAAAATTAACAAGCTCAAAGAGTGTAAATACTTTTCGTTCGATATCACTAAAGAAAGTGAAATCAAAAAATTATTAGAAAAAGTAGGTTGTATCGATCATATTGCCATAACGGTGAAGTCTCCTTTAATTGTTGCTCCATTCTTAGAGTTAAATACCTCAGATGTCCGTCACGCATTTGAAACCAAGTTTTGGGGTCAATACAATATCGCTAAATTAGCTTATAAACAAATTAATTCGGGGGGGAGTATTGTCTTTTCTTCAGGAAGTTTGGGCATTCGTCCCTATTTTGGTTTTTCTACGCTAAGTATGATTAATGGTGGAGTGGAATCTTTATGTAAAGCTCTTGCCTTAGAAATCGCTCCGATTAGAGTCAATGCTGTTGCTCCAGGGTTTACAACGTTAAAAGAAATGGAAGACAAAATTCCTCTAGGACTAGGAAAATTCTCACAAATAGCAGAAGCCTATTTATTTCTAATGAACAATAGTTATCTAACAGGGACTACCATTCTTAGTGATGGTGGTGCAATGTTAATTTAAAGCTTAAATTCATATTCATAACGCCTTATGACTTTCAAAGCTCCTCCGGGTCTACGTTCCTCAACCCAACTTTAATATATTGAGGGAAGTAGTAGACCCTCCCAAGCCATCATTTTTGAATTTTGAATTTAGAATTGATTTGTCCCCAGTCCCTCACATCTGTTCAACCTTTGCCACCTCTAACATAGTCTTTAACACTGAGTCAGGATTAAGGCTAATAGAATCAATCCCCTGTTCCACTAAAAACTGAGCAAATTCGGGATAATCGCTGGGTGCTTGTCCGCAAATACCGATTTTGCGGTTGTGCTTTTTGGCTGCTTCTATGGCCATTTTGACCATTTGTTTCACAGCCGGGCTGCGTTCGTCAAATAGTCGTGCCACTAAAGCTGAATCTCTATCTAATCCTAGTGTCAATTGAGTTAAATCATTAGAACCAATGGAGAAACCATCAAAGACATCAGCAAACTGTTCCGCCATAATCACATTACTAGGCAACTCACACATGACATAAACTTGTAAGTTGTTCACGCCTTGTTTTAAACCATTTTTCGCCATCTCTGCTAAAACTAGCCGTCCTTCTTCAGGGGTACGACAGAAGGGAATCATCGGGATAACGTTGGTTAAACCCATATCTTCCCGGACTCGCTTAATAGCTTGACACTCTAAAGCAAAACCTTCTTTGTAACCTGGATCATAATATCTGGCCGCACCCCGCCAGCCCAGCATGGGATTTTCTTCTTTCGGTTCAAATTGTCTACCGCCTTCTAAGTTGGCGTACTCGTTAGACTTAAAATCTGACATTCGCACAATTACAGGTTTGGGATAAAAAGCGGCGGCAATTCTACCTATTCCTTGGGCTAATTTATCAACAAAATACTGGGGTTTATGCTCATACATGGCGGTGATGGCAGCAATTTTAGCTTTTGCGTCTGCATCTTCTAATTCGTCATAGTGAATTAACGCCAGAGGATGAATTTGAATTTGGTTGGCAATAATAAACTCAGTTCTAGCTAAACCGACTCCATCATTGGGAATTGCCGATAAACTCAACGCTTCTTGAGGATTACCAACATTCATTAAAATTTGGGTACGGGTGCGAGGTAAGTTTTCTAAAGGTACTTCTTTAACTTCAAAAGGTAATAAACCTGAATATACTTTACCTTCTTCCCCTTCCGCACAAGAAACTGTCACCTCTTGACCGGTGGTTAATACTTGGGTTGCATAACCACAACCAACGATCGCAGGTACACCTAATTCTCGTGCGATAATCGCTGCATGACAAGTACGTCCCCCAGCATTGGTAATAATAGCACTGGCGCGTTTCATAATCGGTTCCCAGTCGGGGTCAGTTCTCTCTGTTACTAAAACATCCCCCGCCTGGAATTGTTCGATTTGTTTGACATCTAAAATTACCCGCACTTTTCCTTGACTAATTGCTTCCCCAATTGCTCTACCTGTAACTAATGGCATGAGCGGCTTTGTAGGAACGCAATTCATCCCGTCTGCACCATTCCCCAATACCAACCGATAACTCCTAAGTACATTACCCCGCTTCTGAGACTGGACAGTTTCGGGACGCGCTTGCACAATAAATAATTGATTTGTCATCCCATCTTTAGCCCATTCAATATCCATCGGCGTATAAATACCGTTGACTTGGGAATAATGGTCTTCAATTAAACAAGCCCAATTTCCTAGTTGTAAAATCTCTTGATCACTCAGGGCAAATTGATTTTTTTCTAAATCAGATACAGTTATATTTTTAGTAGATTGAGAGCCTTTTTCATAGACCATTTTTAATTGTTTACTGCCCAATTTTTTATCGATAATTGGACTAAAACCTGCTTTTAAAGTTGGTTTAAATACATAATATTCATCCGGGTTAACTGTTCCCTGGACAACGTTTTCGCCTAAGCCATAGGCAGCAGTAATTAAAGCCGCATCTTTAAACCCGGTTTCAGTATCAATAGAAAACATCACCCCAGAGGTAGCTAAGTCAGAACGCACCATTTTCTGCACCCCTACAGCCAGGGCGACGCTAAAATGATCAAATCCTTTAGTGTGACGGTAAGAAATAGCACGGTCTGTAAATAGGGAAGCAAAACATTGATGACAAGCTGTTAATACTGCCTCTACACCAACAATATTTAAATAGGTTTCTTGTTGTCCAGCAAAACTTGCATCAGGTAAATCTTCGGCGGTAGCACTAGAGCGAACTGCTACATCTGTGTTGGGATGATAGAGTTCACACAAAGTTGTATAAGCATCAGCGATCGCCTGTTGTAATTCTAAAGGAAATGGCGTGTTCATCAGCAGCGATCGCGCCTGTTTCCCCTTGGCTTGTAAATTTTTCACATTGTCTACATCCAAGTCAGCAAACAGTTCTCGTAACTGTGCTTCCAACCCAGCCGACTGGATAAAATAACGGTAAGCGTAAGCTGTAGTCGCAAATCCTCTAGGGACATTTACGCCTTTGGGTGTCAGTCGTTGAATCATTTCCCCCAAAGAAGCATTCTTCCCACCCACTAAAGCTATATCCGTAATGCCAACTTCATCAAACCAGAGAACAAGTGATTTCTCTTTGGAGAATTGAGCCACAGCGTGATGAGATACTGTAACCATAAATATTACCTCCCAAATTTAAGGGGCTGTGAAGAATCAATTGCTGTGTGGGCAGGGGGCAGGGGGCAGAGAGCAGGGGGCAGGGGGCAGGGAGCAGGGGGGATAAAGAATAAATTGCTTATTTTATTGTCTGTAAGTCTCTAACTCTCTGGTTGATTAGCTGAAATTTGTTTGTCAAATATGTTCTGTAATTTTGGCGGCAGGTGAGTAGACGCGAAAAATCGCGTTTTTATACTAGCTGCTCCCTTAATATTTCCTTTGGGATCACCATAGCAAAAAAAAATCAGTTTTGGTTTTTCTAGGGATTTTATTTATGAAGGGTAGGGGTGTGGGGGTGTAGGGGTGTAGGGGAGGGAAGGGGAGACAAGGGAGACAAGGAGGACAAGGCAGACAAGGGGGCAGGGGAGCAGGGAGCAAGGGAGCAGGGGGAGTGTGGGGGGAAAGGGGAGTGTGGGGAGTGTGGGGAGTGTGGGGAGTGTGGGGAGTGTGGGGAGTGTGGGGAGTGTGGGGAGTGTGGGGAGTGTGGGGAGTGTGGGGAGTGTGGGGGGAAAGGGGAGTGTGGGGAGTGTGGGGAGAACAAGATTTCTTTCCCCATCCTCCCACCCTTCCCCATCCTCTCTTTCTTCTCCACCATCCCACACCTCCCACACCCTGCCCTGACAAGGTTTCAGCTTAACAAGCGTCCTATTCCCCAATGCCCCATGCCCCATGCCCAATTCCCTATGCCCAATTCCCTATGCCCAATTCCCTATCAACCAACTTGCCCATTTTCATGAGAGTTGAGTAATTGGGAGTCATTTACCCAAATGGCTTGTTGTGGTACGGGAATTTGGACTCCGGCTTGATCGAAGGCGATTTTCAGGCGGCGGCGATATTCTCGTGCAACATCCCATTGCTTGAGGGGTTGGGTTTTAATCCATACTCGAATCATTAAACCGCGATCGCCAAAATTATCTATGCCTAATACTTGCGGTGTTTCGATAATTTGACGTTTCCATTGCTGGTCTTGATTCATCTCCAAGGCTACGTTTTTAATTAGCTGAAAGGCTTTCTCAATATCGGTGTTATAGTCTACAGGAATTGTTAAGTCGGCTCTTGACCAACGGCTAGAAAGATTAGCGACAACTTTAATTTCACTATTGGGAATAGTAATTAAGCGTCCTTCAGCATCTCGGAGTTGAGTCATCCGTAGATTCAGATTTTCTACTAAGCCGCCGACATCTCCCACGGCAATTACATCTCCTAGGGCGTATTGGTCTTCGATAATGATTAAAAAGCCGTTAATAGCATCTTTAATCAGGTTTTGGGAAGCTAAAGACACCGCCACACCCACTAAACCCGCACCTGCTAACAAGGGAACAATATCTATCCCAAATAAAATCAGCCCCATCAAGATGCCAACTGCTACCCAAATGATAGTGACAATACTTTTAGTCACCCCAGAAAATGTAGAAACTCGCAGTTGTATACGTTCAGAGGTTTCTGAGTTGAGTAAAGCACCACTACTAATTAATGTAGAAGTGAAACGGTCAATTAAGGCATAACTTAAACGAATAACTACATAAGTTCCCAGTAACACAACACCCAACTTCAGAGGAATTTGAGCGGCGGTGACAATTCCTACTTGTAGGATGCGTGTATAGGGAAATAAACCTAAAATGGTAAAACTGCC
Organism: Aliinostoc maniaoense; assembly: GCF_058172895.1. Classification (NCBI taxonomy): domain Bacteria; kingdom Bacillati; phylum Cyanobacteriota; class Cyanophyceae; order Nostocales; family Nodulariaceae; genus Aliinostoc; species Aliinostoc maniaoense. The sequence goes on from NZ_CP187952.1 coordinate 4,044,089, forward strand.
ACCGCCCCAAATCCCGACTTGAGCGATTTGAAACAGGCGTTTTTTAACTTCTTGCAGATGTTGGTGCTGCTGTTCATTAAGTTGAGTGGTAATATTCTGCGCTTTGCGTGGAGTTTGTAGAGTTGGGCTAGCTCGATGTTTTTGGGAACGTCTCTGCCAAGTATATACCCCCCAACTAGCTACCATGATGGCGAATCCAATACCTACGGCGATTTGACCTTGGTTGATTAAAAATTGGGGTTGGCGTTCTTGTTTAGCCCGTTCTAATCCTGTCTTTAAATCTTCAGCGATTTGATTGGCTAATGTTGAGGGATCTACCTGTTGTAGTCTGGCATCGGCGGTAGTCACGGTCATCAAATATTTACCGTTGACTTCAATGATGGGTAATCCGTTGACGATTCGAGTTGTGACATCAATTTGTTGTGCATCAGACTGGAAGAATTTTTGACTGATGGCAGCTAAATTCTTCTGGATATTCTGAGAACGATCAGAAAAATTACTTCTTGATGCTGCTATCTGGAACAATCGCCGACCATCTAAATATACCCAGTCGGAAACTGTTCTGTTAGTAATATCGTTGCTCGTACTGCTAGCAGCTGGTAGTTGCGGTACAAGAGGAATCTGGGCTGTAGCTTTTGGTACAGATACAACGGCAACAACCATTGAACCTGCGATCGCCAAAAATTTAACGCGCACTCAAACACCTCCTAATGCTGATAAATTCTCTAGATATCCTCTACGATTAAATTCCGTGATTGTACCTATCAAAAGTTGAATTTTTGGTTTTCGTGTAGTTTTATATCATGAATTTGCTTGAGAGTTATTTGTCTAAAGATAGATGACAATTCACTTCATCTAGCGCGAGTGATAACTTAGAGAAATCTTTGTAATACTCTTACCAAAAATAAAGTTAAAAGAAAAAACCCAAAGATGCAATTGACAGGAAGCTTATCAACCGTCAGGCTAGTTCACGGCAGCTTTGACTAGCTGTTTGCTAATTACAGCTAAATTTCTAGAGTCATGGCATACTCTAGAAGAGTGCGTGTAAAATTGCGTAGCTCTTGTTACTTTTTTTGAGGAAACTTTTTAATGACCGCAACATCTCCCCGATTAAAGCACGAGGTTAAAGACCTCGGCCTCGCTCCCTTGGGAAGACAGCGTATTGAATGGGCTGGACGGGAAATGCCAGTTTTACGGCAAATCCGCGATCGCTTTGCCAAAGAAAAACCCTTTGCTGGTTTACGTTTGGTAGCTTGCGCCCACGTTACCACAGAAACTGCTCATTTGGCGATCGCCCTGAAAGCTGGTGGTGCAGACGCGCTGTTAATTGCGAGTAATCCCTTATCAACTCAAGATGACGTAGCAGCTTGCTTAGTCACCGATTACGAAATTCCCGTATTTGCGATTAAAGGCGAAGACGCACAAACCTATGAACGCCACGTCAACATCGCCCTAGATCACCGTCCCAACATTATCATTGATGACGGTAGCGACGTAGTTGCCACCCTCGTTAAAGAACGCCAAAATCAAATTGCTGATTTGATTGGTACTACCGAAGAAACAACCACCGGGATTGTCCGCCTCAAAGCCATGTTTAATGATGGCGTTCTCACTTTCCCCGCAGTCAACGTTAACGACGCTGACACCAAGCATTTCTTTGATAACCGCTACGGTACAGGTCAATCTACCCTAGACGGTATCATCCGCGCTACAAATATCCTTTTAGCTGGTAAAACTGTAGTTGTAGTTGGCTACGGTTGGTGCGGTAAAGGAACAGCACTCCGCGCCCGTGGTTTAGGTGCTAACGTCATCGTCACCGAAATCGACCCCATTAAAGCCATTGAAGCCGTCATGGACGGTTTCCGGGTATTACCAATGGCGGAAGCCGCACCCCAAGGTGATTTGTTCATTACTGTGACTGGTAACAAGCACGTCATTCGCGGTGAACATTTCGACGTGATGAAAGATGGTGCGATCGTTTGTAACTCTGGTCACTTTGATATTGAACTTGACCTGAAATACTTAGCTAGCAAAGCCACCGAAATCAAGCAAGTCCGCCCCTTCACAGAACAATATCAGCTCCCCAGTGGTAAATCAGTAATTGTACTAGGTGAAGGTCGCTTAATTAACCTCGCTGCCGCAGAAGGACATCCTAGCGCAGTTATGGACATGAGTTTTGCGAATCAGGCCTTGGCTTGTGAATACCTAGTCAAGAATCAAGGTAAATTAGCACCTGGCTTACATTCAGTTCCCACGGAAGTAGACCAAGAAATTGCTCGTTTGAAGTTACAAGCTTTAGGTATTTACATTGATAGCTTGACTCCAGAGCAAATTGAGTACATCAATTCTTGGCAGTCTGGAACTTAATCATTAATTATGTTGATCACAGGGTAGTCTGTGCTAGGGGACTAAGCTCCCCTGCCCTATGCCCAAAAAAGGATAGGCCTTCGAGCTTATCCTTTTTTTTGCTCAAGGTGATTAGGGACTTCCAGATCAAAAAATATCCAAGTTGTAGGGTGCGTCAGTGCGATATAACCTAACTATAATCAGATATTCTTCATACTGACGCACCCTACCCAAGCATCAATTTTGGATAATTTATTTTTTGGTGTTCCCTTAGAATGAAAATAAGGGACTTCCAGATCAAATTTTTAGAAACCCGGTTTCTATTGGCATTCCCCAAGATGATTGAATTTTTCCTCCAGGCTTGTTCTCTACCCCTAATTACTGAAGTGAGATTTCAACCAGACTACTTTAGTGAATATCCTCAACAAATTTCCACTAGCAAAGATGGAACTGTCTCCTATAGCCGTCAGCCTGGTTACTACGCCGTACATTACAAACAATCAAGCACTGCTCCATCTACAGCAATTTTAGTATTAAATGAAGGTAAAATTGCCGTTTTTGCGGGTGAACCGAACTTAGAAATGACAGATATTATCAGCCCTGTCTATACACTAGAAGGTGGTTCATTTGCTGTTCCCACAGGCTTAGTATTTATTCGCTTTACCGAAGCCATTAAAGTAGAATCACAGACAGCAGCAATTGATCAAGCAGGTTATGAAGTCGCCCAAACTCTGGTTTATGCTCCTCATGCAGCCTGGTTACGAGCAAAATCAGGTAAAATCAGCGATGCTTTGCAAAGAATTACTCAATTAGAAGCTATACCTGATGTGGAAAACGTTGAACCGCAAATGCTCATGGCAAGGCAACAGCGTTAGTATTAAATTTGAAGAAATTTGATGTAATATCAATTTGTAATTGGTAATACCCCTTATTCAACATTGGGCAGCACAAGATCATCTGGTTATATTTTGGCCTTGGATTTAGGGACGACAGGAAACCGTGCTTTTATTTTTAACGCTGACGGTAAGATTGTCGGACAGGCCTATAAAGAACTCACACAATATTATCCCCAGCCGGGATGGTTAGAACATGACGCTGAAGAAATTTGGCGGGATACTTGCTGGGTAATTAAAACTGCAATTTCTCAATCTCAAATCCCGCCATCAGCAATTGTAGCTATTGGTCTGACTGTACAACGGGAAACTTGCTTACTGTGGGATAAAACTACAGGTAAACCACTACATAAAGCGATTGTTTGGCAAGATCGGCGGACTGCTCCTCTGTGTAATCAATTACAGGAGGAAGGTTACGCTCAGGAAATATACGATCGCACTGGTTTAATCGTTGATGCTTATTTCTCTGCTACTAAAATTAGATGGCTCTTAGATCATCTCACAGACGTTGATTTAAATCATGTCCTGGCAGGTACTATTGATAGTTGGATATTGTGGAATTTGACAGGGGGCAAAGTCCACGCCACCGACCACACCAACGCTAGTCGGACAATGTTAATGAATCTCAAAACCTGTAGTTGGGATCAGAGATTACTAGACATTTTCCAGATTCCGGCGCATATTCTGCCGAAAATTCAACCGAGTTTAGGAGAATTTGGCGTTACTCATCCTGAAATACTAGGTGCAGCTATCCCCATCACTGCTATTTTAGGTGATCAACAAGCAGCTTTATTTGGTCATGGTTGCGATCGCCCCGGTTTGATGAAATGTACTTACGGTACTGGTAGCTTTTTAGTGGCTCATACTGGTAATGATATTGTGCGATCGCCACAGCAATTAATTTCTACAATAGCCTGGACGCAAGCCAATTCAACTGATAATTTCCATGTAGGCTATGCGCTAGAAGGCAGTATGTTTACTAGTGGTGCTTGTATCCAATGGTTACGGGATGGCATCAAGTTAATCACAACTGCGGCCGATACGGAGACAATGGCCGAGCAAGTTGCTGATAACGGCGGAGTCTATTTTGTGCCGGCATTGAGTGGACTAGGTGCGCCCTACTGGGATATGTCCGCCAGGGGAGCATTTTTCGGGATTACTGCTAGTGTCCAACCCCAGCATTTAGTTCGGGCTGTATTGGAAGCGATCGCCTATCAAGTGGTAGAAGTAGTACAAGCCATCAACGCCTCTAGTAGTTCTCCTATGCAGCGTTTAATTGTAGATGGTGGCGCGTGCGAAAATAATTTCCTGATGCAGTTCCAAGCCGATGTATTAGGCATTCCCGTAGAACGGCCTACCATGCGCGATACCACCGTGCAAGGTGCTGCCTTTGCCGCAGGTTTAGCGGTAGGATTTTGGCAGAGTTACACCGCATTAGTCCAGCAGCGAGAAATTGACCGCATATTTGAGCCAAGCCAAGCAAGACATCAAGCGATACTTAACTTTACTCATTGGCAAAAAGCTGTTAAACGCACTTTGGAGTGGGGAGAGTAGGGGCAAATCAATTCAAAATTCAAAATTCAAAATTCAAAATTGAAGAGTTTTACTCCCCCTGCTCCCCTGCTCCCCTGCTCCCCTGCTCCCCTGCTCCCCTGCTCCCCTGCCCTCTGCTACCTTGTCTACCTTGTCTCCCTTGTCTCCTGCCCCCTGCCCCCTGCCCCCTGCCCCCTGCCCCCTCATCCTCATCCCGAACTAGCGGCTAACTCCAAATCTAAGGTATAAAAGCCGACTTTTTTGGGGATTCTATCAAATCTGCCTATGCGATAACCTCGTGATAATTCATTTAATACCTTGCTTTTGACTTCTCTGTGATCATCCGCATCGATGTCTCCATAAAGTCCTGTGATGACTTCTGCCACACTAAAAACTTTCCCTGGGTTGTGTCGAAAGAAAGCAGTCAGCGCATCAATTAAAAATTGACCTTCATAGGGTTTTAACATTGGTACAATTCTAGTCTTCGGTGCTGGTGGAGATGGTTTTTTCCTAGTTCTCCCATTGCGAGAATAGGTATGAGTGCGATTGGAAGTTACTAAACTTAAATCTAAGGTGTAACAACCAGGTTCGTCAGGTATGCCAAACCAAGCTTTTTTTTCTCTCCCTTGGGTGAGGGAAGACTGGACTCTACCTTTAACTACCTTAAATATGTGTGGGTCTAATTCACCATAGAGCGATCGCACAATAAAATCTATATGACAAACTGCGCCCAGATGTTCTTGCAAGAGTTTGGAAATAGCATCCATCCGACTCATAGAGTGATACTCAGGTAGCATGGGAAAGTCAATGCCCTTAATGCTTTCGGCTGTGATCTTAGGTGGAGTCTGTTGGTTATCTGCAACCGTACTCAGAGGTTCTTTGATTTCTAAAGTTTGTGAACTGGGGCTGCCACCTTGGCTAGATTCTACCGATTGAATAGTACTAGGGGAAACCCTATCAGATAGAGATAACAAAGACTCTTTCTGGGATGGGGTAGATGCTTCTTGTCTGGCTTCCAGAGTTGCCACTTGACCATTTGTATCTGTATCCGCAGACCAAGTGGATAACAAAGCTTGTACATGATCAAGTTGGGATTTTGCCTGTGTATACAAAGTTTCGTACTCTTCTACAAGGCGAGCATAATAGTCTCGTAGTTCCAACAATGGAGAAACGAAGTCTTGAGGAGGGGGTTCTAATTGCAATTGATAATTCATCATTTAGTTTTACGTCAACCCAAATCGGTGTCACTTTTATAAGACATTGGCCGAGGTTTAGCTTTTTGAGATGGCTGCTGAGATTTTTTCGGTGGTTGTGGTGGGCGACATCTCTCACAATATAAAGGACGGGGGCCAAAAGTTTCGCGTTTTGTAGCTTCGTTGCATTCTTTACAAACAAAATTAAACACGCGAGTATGAATCAGCCTTTTGTGGGCTTTAACAGTATATTCTCTAACATCAATTAGCTTACTGGTCATAATCAAAAAAGGGGAATTGCAATTCTCTCAATATAGCTATTCAAGCAAACAATCTTAGATCCGTGTGTGTTTAGTTGTCTACTGGATTTCCATCAGCTGGCGTTGGCATAGTAGAAACTAGGAACAATCAATTGCTTGTCTTATTAGCATATATTTCATTATCGACATCTAGGTACTATTTATTTCCATATTTTTGAGGAATTAAACACCAAAAATTTATATATCAGCCAGTTGAAAAATTTCTTTACAAAGATTTATACACAAACAAACTTTAGTGTTTACATTGTACTTTTCTGGATAGACTTTTATGTCCACCGCAGGATGGCATCAAAAATGGCTGACACTCACAACATGATTAACAATTCAAAATTCAAACTACTCTACGAGAAGGCTTGCGCCTACAAAATTAAAGACATTAAAGTGCTGAGTAAAGTATTTCTACTCAGCACCAAACAAACACCATGCTGTTAACAACAGCATGAATCACTCACTATTTAAGTAGCCATCATGAACTCCGTACACCAGAACACATGAAAAAGTCTTTCCCTTACACCCCTATACCCTTACACCCCTACACTAGGCTGTTGACTTTGTCGGTTTTAAGGCAGAATTAGTTCATACAATAATTGTGTCGGAAAAATCCAGCAAAGTCAAAGTCTATGCAAGAGTTTAAAAGCCCAGTGAGTAGATTAGCGAGATTGTTCAAGAAAGGTAGAGAAAACTGGAAAGAGAAGGCGGTCGTAAAACAGAAGCAAATCAGAGCTTTAGAAATAAAAGTGAGAGACTTAACGGATTCGAGAGAGAAGTGGAAAAAGCGTGCGATGGCGGCAGAAGCAAGGTTAAAAAAACTGAAGTTGGAGGAGGAGAGCGAAAAAAAGCAGAAATCGAAAACCAATCAGCCGACATAGAATCGGAGATGGGTGAAACAGACTTAAAGATTAAGGGTCACTATTATGATGTAAAAACAATTCAGCAAGCGATACATTTGTTAATCAACAGTGGGATTAGTTTTAGAGGTGTAGAGAAAGTTTTTGAATTATTTAATGATTGTGAATCACAGGCAACTCCTAGCTTTAGCTGTATTAGAAAATGGTTAGGAAGAATAGCAATATATGAGTTAAAAAGAGAAAAAGAGTATCGCAGGGATTGGATTTACATTGTGGATTTTACTTTAGCATTGGGAAAACATAAAGCTTTAGTTGTGCTAGGGGTGTCACAGGAATACTTATTATCAAATGTAATTGAGGAAAAGAGGGGATTATCACATAAAGACGTAGAAATACTAGCAATAGAAATAATGGAGTCTACCAAAGGAGAAATCATAGAAAAGCAATTAGATAAAATTAGCCAAAGGGTGGGAGTACCAAGACAAATCGTTGCAGATAATAGTAGTGACCTAGCGCGTGGAATCAAGCTATATCAAGAAAATAATCCAGAGGTAATTTATACGCATGATGTGACTCACGCAATGGCATTACTATTAAAATATCAATTAGAATCAGATAAGAGATATCAATCATTTATCCAAAAGTGTAGCATATGTAGGCAGCAATTACAGCAAACAGAATTATCTTTTTTAGCTCCGCCATCACAGCGTTCTCAATGTCGTTATTTTAATATTGAAAGGCTAACTAATTGGGGAATTAAGTTATTAAACTCATCAGTGGAAACTCTAATTAGCCTGATTCCAGATATTGCCCCCACAGTGATTTATCAAAAAGTCAGAGATAAGTTGGGGTGGTTAAATGATTATCAATCAGATTTAATTAAATGGAATCAAATGGTATTGCTAACACGCCGTATCGAAACTGAGCTTAAACAATCAGGAATCAATCATGATTCTCTTGTGCATTTCGCAAATAATCAAGATAATTATGATGATAATTGTCTCCAGAAGCTTCAGCAAGATATTTTGGGTTATCTAGCTGTTCAATGTAACAAAATCAAGCATGAAGGTACTTTTTTGGCTACTTCTGATGTCATTGAATCACTCTTTGGAAAATACAAGCAATTTTCTGCTCGCTGTCCATTTAAAGAAATCAGTCAAATGCTACTAACCATATGTCTATCGACTATGGATTTAACAACTACTGTTGTTAAAAATGCACTTTTAAATATTAGCTTTGCTGATGTTGAAGCATGGTTTCTTCAGGTTTTTGGTCAGTCTTCGCTCTCGAAACGAAAAATATTATTTTCTCCTGATTACGAAGACACAGAAACTGCATGAACTTTTACCCCTAAAAAAAGTACAGAGTCAACAGCCTACCCCTACACCCCTACACTAGGCTGTTGACTTTGTTGAAATTTGGGCGGTTTTTAGTAATTTTGTACGCGATGTTTAATTTGTGCCTCAAAGCCTTCTCAAAACACAGTTTCAGCCATCGTAACTACGCACATTTTTTGCATGGACAAAATCCCAAAAAAGGTACAGAGTCAACAGCCTACCCCTACACCCTTTTTTCAAGTCAGAACGACTTGAAAAAACCAAACTATCTAAAGTAATGTAAAAAAAATGAATTTAGTTCGTAGTAAGGACTTTAGTCCTTACTACAAACCTTTAATTATTGACACCGTTCTACTTACTTTCTACAAAGTCAGCATCAATCACATCTTCCCCGTCGCCTCTTTGTTCACCTGGGGGTGTGCCGTCTGAAGTTGTTCCTGCGGCTTGAGCATAAACAGCACTACCTACTTGCATTAAAGCTTGTTGCAAGTCGTTAGTTAAAGATTTCATGCCTTCAAAATTCTCTTGGTTAATCGCCTCTCGTAAATCATTGATTAACCCTTCTACTCGAATGCGATCGCTAGCATTCACTTTATCACCTAAATCTCGCAGTTGTTTTTCTGCTTGATAAACTAAAGAATCTGCTAAATTCTTGGTGTCTATTTGTTCCCGGCGTTGGTGGTCTTCGGCGGCGTGGGCTTCTGCATCCTTAACCATGCGTTCTACATCGCTTTTATCTAAGGTAGAAGCACCAGTAATCGAAATTGACTGCTGTTTGTTGGTTGCCCGGTCTTTTGCCGTCACTGAAAGAATCCCATTGGCATCAATATCAAAAGTTACCTCAATTTGTGGTACACCTCTAGGTGCTGGAGGAATGCCATCTAAACGGAAGTTACCTAAACTCTTGTTATTTTGAGCTAATTCTCGTTCCCCTTGCAAAACGTGAATTTCTACGTTTGTTTGTCCATCAACAGCAGTAGAAAAGACTTCAGATTTTTTCACTGGGATAGTAGTGTTACGCTCAATAATCTTCGTCATCACACCGCCGAGAGTTTCTACACCCAAGGACAACGGAGTTACATCCAACAACAAGATATCTTTAACTTCACCAGATAGCACACCCGCTTGAATAGCTGCACCAACTGCTACCACTTCATCCGGGTTCACCCCTTGACATGGGTCTTTGCCAGTTATCTGGCGAACTAATGCTTGCACAGCCGGAATGCGAGTCGAACCACCAACTAATACAACTTCATCGAGTTGAGTATGGGAGAGTTTCGCGTCTTGCAAGGCTTGTTGTACCGGTTTGCGGCAACGGTCAAACAAATCTGCACACATCTCCTCAAATCTCGCCCGTGTCAGGGTCATATCTAGATGTTTTGGCCCTGCTTGGGTAGCGGTGATAAAGGGGAGATTGATATTAGTTTGAGTCGCACTAGAAAGTTCAATTTTGGCTTTTTCGGCAGCTTCTGTTAATCTTTGCAGTGCTTGCTTGTCTTTACGTAAGTCTACACCTTCATTAGCCTGAAATTCATGAGCTAGCCAATCGACAATCTTTTTATCAAAGTCGTCACCACCTAAATGGGTATCCCCACTGGTGGATTTTACCTCAAATACACCATCGCCTACTTCTAAGATAGAAACATCAAAAGTTCCACCACCAAGGTCAAATACTAAAATAGTTTCGTTTTGCTTCTTATCTAAACCATAGGCGAGGGCGGCGGCTGTGGGTTCGTTAATGATGCGGAGAACTTCAATACCAGCGATTTTCCCAGCATCTTTAGTAGCTTGGCGTTGGGAGTCGTTGAAGTAAGCGGGAACTGTAATGACAGCTTGGGTAACTTTTTCTCCTAAATATTTGCTAGCGTCGTCTACGAGTTTCCGCAACACTTGGGCAGAAATTTCTTCCGGCGCAAATTGTTTACTAACGGCGGGACAGTCTAATTTCACATTGCCGTTGCTGTCACGCATGACTCGATAAGAAACCTCTGTGGCTTCGTGGGTAACTTCATCAAATTTACGCCCAATGAAGCGTTTGACAGAATAAAAGGTGTTTTCTGGGTTCATTACAGCTTGCCGTCGGGCAATTTGCCCTACCAAACGTTCACCAGTTTTGGTATATGCCACCACAGAGGGAGTTATTCTTTGTCCTTCTGCGTTAGCAATAACGGCTGGTTGTCCCCCTTCCATAACAGCAACACACGAGTTGGTTGTCCCTAAATCAATACCGACTACTTTTGCCATAGGAATTACCTCTTTTTGGGGGTGTGCTGGTCAATTCAAAATTCAAAATATCCTACTAGCGTGTCAAGGCTAAAATAGTGCAATAAATGTAGGTTGGGTTGACGTTAGGAAACCCAACACTTTCAAGATTCTGTTGGGTTTCGTTCCTCAACCCAACCTACGCCTAATCCATCATTTAAGGCTTGCCACGCCACTACTGCTAGTTTTTCACATTAGCCGAGATTAACTTTCACAACTTTTTGTTTTTCGGATTCTGCTTTTGGTAAATTTAAGCGCAGAATGCCATTTTTATATTCAGCTTGAACTTTATCGTTTTGAATTTGACAAGGTAAGGGTATTTCTCTTTGGAATCTGCCGTAGCGAAATTCAGAACGAGTCATACCACCTTCTTCAGTTTTGGTTTCAGATTTGCGTTCACCGCTAATTAAAATTGAGTCGGGTGTAGCTTCTACGTTAATATCTTTGGATTCTAGACCAGGTACTTCTAATTTTAGATGAATGGCATCGTCTGTTTCTTCAAGTTCAGCAGCAGGCATGAATGTAAATCCCGTTCTTTCGCCGCCATCAGTGGGCATTAACCTTTCAAACAGGCGATTCATTTGCCGTTGTAAGGTATCAATTTCACGAAATGGTTCTAGGCGTTCGATATCCCGGAAAGGTTCCCAACGAATAAGAGCCATAATATCACCTCTAAAAATCCACTATTTTGGTTTTAGGAAGCGTAATCTTCAGCTTTATAGTTGAAAGGACAGCAATATATTTTTAGTTGAGTTTTTAGTGTTAAAAAGCTTTGTCTTAAGCTTCCTCAATAACACACTAGATCACTCTTAAATATCTAGAGGTTCGGTTTAATGAACAAGAGCGATCGCAATAACCGTACAGGAAAAATTCAAAACTCAAAATTCATAAATCTAACTATTGGCTGATGTAATTTTGCGGTTGCAATATATGACTAAAATTATAAATAATCCTAACCCAAATAAATATTTGATTGGGTCTGGAATTATAGGGTTAGGTGATATAAACCCTTCAATAATTCCCGCAATGATTAACATTGGTACAATGCCAAATACTAACTGTACTGCTTGACCAGCATAAAATTTTAAGGCATCCCCCCGGCGATATTTACCAGGAAATAAAATGGCTTTTGCTAATAATAAACCAGCCCCACCAGCAAAAAAGATAGCGGGTAACTCTAAAGCACCGTGGGGGAAGACAAAAGCCCAAAAAGGATAAGCTAAATTATTTTGACCCACTAAGGTAGCGATCGCACCAATTAATAACCCATTAAATACCATGATATAAATCGTCAAAGCTCCGGCTGTAATCCCCCCGGCTACGGCAGCAAAGGAAACTTTGATATTGTTAATCATGATGCCGCTAGAGGCTAAAGGCTCAATCCCAACAATTGACCCCATCCACAATTCATGTTTATCCCTAACTTGGGAAATTAAGCTTTCTGGCACAATTAAGGACATAAAAGTCGGATCTTGCCACCCATACCACCACCCCACTAGCAACCCCACAAAAAACAAAGCTGTCGCTGTGAGAGTATAGGGAAATGTTTTTTGGATAATCGCAGGAAATCCCCAAAGATAAAATTGCCATACTGCTTGCCATTCCTGCCGACGAGAACCTTGGTAAATCTGTGTATAGGCGCGGGTTGTTAAGGATTGTAAATTATGGATCAAAATATTGCCCACTTGTTGAGTGCGGGCGCGTGCCAAATCAGCCGCCACGGAACGGTATAAACTTGCTACTTCTCTAATCTCAGACGCTTTCAGGGACTTTAAGCCCTTGCTTTCTAACTGTTTGAGTAAGGTATCTAAACGCTGCCAATTTGATTCTCGCCTAGCAATCCAACGTTGAATATTCATAAATTTTGGGCATATTAGCTTCTAACGTACCTTAATATAGGTTCAAATTCATACCCGTAATTTTCAGGAAGGCTCAACCTTATGGCAGGCAATATTGGTTCTCCTAGTCCTATGCAACCACTGAGTGTGGGTAATGTGGTGAGTGCAGGAATACGACTCTATCGTTCTCATCTCAAGGATTACTTTTTAGTGGCTTTAATCGCTTCTTTATGGTCATTTTTACCATTATTGTTTTTCATCGGTGCTGGTTTAGTAGGTTTTTGGAATGTTCGCTTTAATAATAATGCCCCTGGGATTTGGGTAGTTTTAGTGGTAGTGGGAATAATTGCTTTTTTGTATGGTTTGGGTAAAGCGTTAGTTAACACTTCAATTATTTCTAGGTTAGCATTTGGCGAATTAGTCAATCAACCAGAAACTGTTAGTATAGCTCGCAGTCAAGTTAACCCTAAGTTATGGACATTTGTTTTCAATGCACTGTTATTATTTCTGATTTTCTTAGCTATCTTTGTCATTATTTCTATAGTTGGGGGAATTGTCCTAGCATTAATGCAATTTGGATTGGGAGCAACAGAACCTAATGTAGTTACGATACTGCTAACTATCGTGGTATATTTTGTCATTTTATCTGCTATTGTATGGTTTTCTTCTAGGTTTTTGATTGCTGATGTGTTAATAGGAATAGAAAATAACCTTGATGCAGTTACCACAGTTGGACGCAGTTGGGAATTAACTCAAAATAATGCTTGGCGCATTGTTTTAATATTATTTGTAGGTTTGTTAATTACATTCCCAATCCAATTAGTTTTTCAGCTAATTACCCAAAGCATCACCCAACCTATATTATTACAATCCATCCAAGATGCTATCAGTGGCTCAGTAAATGCTGTTTACTCCATAGCCGCAGTTTATTTAGTCACATTTGTTTTAGCATACTTATTAAATGCAGCCTTTTTACCGTTTTGGCAGTCAATTAAAGCTGTGATTTACTACGACTTGCGGAGTCGCCGGGAAGGGTTAGGGCTAAAATTACGGGAACGGGAATTTTAAGGAAATTCGTAATGGGCTGCGCCCCGCTACGCTAACGTAATTCGTAATTAACGTAATTCGTAATTCGTAATAGACTCCGTTGCGGTTCTCTACAAGACGCTACGCGGAAACAAGCTACGTAATGTGTAATGGGCTAAAGCCTCACTTTTAACCGCCAAATTTGGGTAATTGAGATTATGCACCTGTTTAACCGTGTTAAATACCGCACACCAGAAAGTGTAGAGTTAGAATTTACCCTTGCAGGTATTGGTAATCGAGCTTGGGCGTTGCTGCTTGACTACTTCGTCTTAGCTGCAATTTTGATTACTTTCTTAATTGCTTGGACTATTATTGTCGGTCAATTATCAGATTTTTGGCAACAAATTTTTGGTTCTAAAGTTGATGTGTGGTTATTAGCCATTACATTTATTGTTAGCTTTGTAATTTACGCTGGCTATTTTGTAGTTTTTGAAACTCTATGGCAAGGTCAAACTCCTGGTAAAAAAGCTGCAAAAATTCGTGTAGTTCGTGATAATGGTAGACCCATTGGGATGCAGCAGGCAACCTTACGCGCTCTCCTCAGACCATTTGATGAGTTTCTATTTATAGGAGCTTTATTAATTATGTTTAGTAGTGGGGAAAAGCGTCTTGGGGATTTAGTTGCAGGTACAATTGTCATTCAAGCTGAGACAACAACTACATCAGCAAGTATCTTGATTTCTGAACAAGCTCAATCACTATATCAGGAGTTAATTCAAGTTACTGATTTATCACGATTATTACCTGATGATTTTGCGGTAATTCGGGAATATTTACACAGACGTAGCAGTATGTCAGTCAAGGCAAGAAGTGCATTATCTCTAAAGTTATCTCAACAAATTAAAGAGATTTTGAATATAGATTATTTACCTAACAATATTCACCCAGATATTGTGTTGGAAGCCATTTATTTGGTTTATCAAAATGGGGATTGGGTGAAAGGATAAAATTAATTCGTAATTCGTAATTCGTAATTCGTAATTCGTAATGGGCTGCGCCCCGCTACGCTAACGTAATTCGTAATGGAATCCTATCCGAGACGCTAGCGTCTTGGATAGGAGTACGGTTGTAAAAAGTCACAAGAATTATTATTTCTTGTCTCCCTTGTCTCCCCTGTCTATCAAGTCAAAAGCCCCTAATTAAAACGATAAACTAGGCCAGTCTGATTCTCGATAATAACGGGTCATATCGTCGAATTTTCGCAGTTCGACACGATGAATGGATATTTCTGGTAGGTTAAACATCCATTTTTGATTTAATTGTGTGAGTGCATCGGCGAATTTTACTCTGTCTAAATCTGGTGAAATATCTCCGAAATAACCCAAGGTGACATGGGCGGTAAAATGATAGTGTTGTTCAATTCCCAAGGCGATTAATTTGGGATTTTGGTAAATTGTGCGCCGAAATTTCAGAATTTGTTCGTAGCCACTTTCATCTTTAGGAACTAGGCACACACCTATAGCTCTAGGCATTAAGACTATTCCTAGCACTTGCCACGCGATCGCCTGACTCTTTTGTGTCAAGGATTCTTGATATTGCTGAAATGTTTCTGTAATGCAGGAGTGTAATTGCTCCTCAAATTGGGGATTTTTCTCACAAGCATGACGATAAGCACTATCCCAAATCAAATCTGCTAAGGTTAAGTGGAAACTCTCCGCAGGTAAAGGAACAATCAAATTTTGATTGCTAGCTAATTCTAAAATTTCCTGTTGATAACCTTCTAAAGTAGCGTAAAAAGCCGAATTTTCCGAATCTTCCGCCGCCGGTGGCGTAATTAGGGTATAACCAGGAAAATTAACTGCAACTCTCGCTCCCTCAGATGGCTGAAATTTATAGGATTCCTGAATATTCTGCACCTGAGATTTATAAGCTTCTGGTAGTGTCAGTCTTGCTACCCGATTTAGATAAATTTGGTAGTTGTCGTCCAATCTTCGTTGCCTCGCGCTCTCACTTGATAGATTTTAAGGAAAATTTTCATAATTTAATAGCTAGTTTAAATTAAATAAATGAGGGTTGACCGTTGACAAGTGACTAATGAGTATTTACTTCTACTGGGGTGAGGATGATTTTGCCATAGAAAAGGCAGTGGCAATATTGCGCGATCGCATTCTTGATCCTCTATGGACTAGTTTTAACTATACTGGGTTTCTCCCCGATCAAGCTGATGCCCCTATGGCAGCCTTAAATCAAGTTATGACTCCACCTTTTGGGACTGGGGGGCGTTTGGTATGGCTAATCAATACGACTGTTTGCCAGCAGTGTCCTGAAAATGTCTTAGCAGAACTGACGCGGACTTTACCGGTTATTCCTGACAATTCCTATTTATTACTGACTTCCCGGCAAAAACCAGACGAGCGTCTAAAATCTACGAAATTAATCAAACAATACGCTACTGAGTTCCGTGAGTTTCCCTTAATTCCACCTTGGAAGACAGAATTACTGATACAAGCTGTGAATCAAGCGGCGCAAACCGTGGGCGTAAAACTTACTGCTAAGTCTGCGGAAGTTTTAGCAGAGGCTGTAGGTAATGATACACGACTCCTTTACAATGAAATAGAGAAATTACGTCTTTATGCTGAGGGTAGCCATCAACCTGTAGATGTAGATACTGTGATGCTTTTAGTCAGGAATACTACTCAAAATAGCCTGCAACTAGCCGCAGCAATGAGAACGGGGGACACCGTTAAAGCTTTGACAGTCTTAGGGGATCTCGTTAATGCTGCCGAGCCAGAATTACGGATAATTGCTACCCTTGTCGGTCAATTTCGTACTTGGTTATGGGTGAAGTTGATGCTAGAAAGCGGTGAACGCAATCCCCAAGCGATCGCTAAAGCTGCTGAAGTTGGTAATCCCAAACGGATCTATTTTTTACAGCAAGAGGTGCAATCCCTCTCTTTAAGGCAACTAATTTCCTGCTTACCTCTTCTATTAGAGTTAGAGTTTACTTTTAAAAAAGGCTCTGGAGATGTATCTGTCCTACAAACTAAAGTCATAGAACTATGTCAAGTATGTCGGCGTAATTAATCATAAATATCATGGGAGCGATCAAAGTTCTCTGGAACTTATCACTTCTAAACTAATTCAAAGTCATGTAATACTCCTTGCCGTGGTTCTGTGTCACATCCTATGAAGACTATTAATTTGTTTTTCCAAACGAGTATGCACAAGAGGATAACTCATAGCTTCTTATTTGGACTGATAACTACAACTAGTTTGGTTTTGAGTACATTTAGTGTCAAAGCTCATGCTCAAAATCTTTCTGTTAATCAAAATGAAATTACCAGTTATGCTCAAGCTTTATTAGCAATGGAGCCTGCACGTCAATATGCTTTTGGAGAAATTAAAAAAATAGTCGGGAATGTTCCTACAATAGTTTGTAATGACCCTAGTAGTATGAATAACTTGCCCGATCGAGCTAGAAATCTTGCAGTTAGTTATTGTAAACGTTCTCAACAAATTGTCGAAAATCATGGGTTATCTATTGACAGGTTCAATAGAATCACAATGGAAATTCCCAACAATAATAAATTAAAACAACAAATTTACGAAACTTTAGTCCAATTGCAAAAGAAATAGTGTTTGTTAACGGTTTCTTTTCATGAGGCTAGCGACTACTGTGGCTAACTCAACTGGTTCAATTGGCTTGGGTAAATGTAGCTGATATCCTTCTTGAATGGCGCGGGTGCGATCTTCGGCTCTGGCGTAGGCTGTGAGGGCGGCGGCTGGGGTTTTACCTCCTTTTTCTGGAGGGAGCGATCGCAGTTTGCGGATGAGGGAGTATCCGTCTTCATGGGGCATACCAATGTCACTAATTAAAACATCTGGTTGCCACTGGCTAATCATCTCTAATGCGGCTGCCACAGAATCGACTGCTTGAACTTGGGCTTGACACTGTTGTAATATTGTGGTAGCAAAATCACGAGAATCCGCTTCATCATCTACGACTAGCACCCGTACCCCTAACAGTGAAGGACACATACCCAATGGGGAAGCATTGGAAGCTAATTGGCTGACTGGTTCGATGACACTGGTCTGAGTTGGGGTGATGAGTGGTAGTTTGACGGTAAAGGTTGCTCCTTGTTCTTCTCCGGGACTTTCTACGTGGACTGTACCACCGTGTAATTCTACTAAGTGTCTGACGATCGCTAAACCTAATCCTAATCCACCGTGGGATCTGGTGCTGGAACTGTCGGCTTGACGAAAGCGATCGAATACATAGGGTAAGAAACTAGAACTAATGCCAATGCCTGTATCTATAACTTGAATCTGGGCATAGCTTGTTTTTGTATCTAATTTACCATCCTCAACTTTAGAGAGTTTAATTTCCACTTTGCCATCTGGGGGGGTAAATTTGATGGCATTTGAGAGGAGATTCCAGATAATTTGTTGTAATCGCTCAGAATCACCGGAAATTAGAAATTGGCTAGTTTCTGCTGACTGAGGGAATAAGGAAAATTGCAAGTTAATTGCTTTGGCTTGAGCGGCTATTTTAATATTTTCAATAGCTGATTCGATGATGGAAACAAGATTACAAGTATAAACATTGAGGCGCAACTTACCCCGAATCATCCGTGAGATATCTAGTAAGTCTTCAATTAACTGGGTTTGGGTTCTGGCGTTGCGCTCAATGGTTTCTAAGCCTTTAGCTATTTGAGTTTCATTGAGTTGGCGACTTCGCAGCAATTGTGACCAACCGAGGATAGCATTCAGAGGCGATCGCAATTCATGGGAAAGTATAGCTAAAAACTCATCTTTCATGCGATTAGCGGTTGTTAGCTGTTCAGTTTGCTGCTGTAAAGAACTGATTAATTCCGTGCGTTCCATTGCCACTGCTATTTGATCACAAACTGCTTTCATCATCCCTTTTTGATTTTCACTAAAAGCAGTACGAGAACGGCTACCGAAACCCAGAGTCCCTAAAACTTTCCCCTGTGCTATCAATGGAGAACAATAATAAGCTGTCAGTCCAACGGAGCGCAGTAATTCTGTTTTAGGGTCAGTTGATTGCTGTACATTTTCCACATAAATTGATTGACATTGTTGAGCAACAACACCACAGACGGCTTGTCCTAGAGATAAATACTCAATTTCTTGGGCTAATTCTGCGGCAATTCCTTTATAGGAAGCTAAACGCATTTTCTGACAATTTTCTACTATTAAATAGTTAAAATAAACATCTAATTCTATTTGTTCTGCTAATTTGTTAAAGCAACTCTCAATTAATGCTAATGGTTCTGTGCTAGATAATAATTGACTAGCAGTATTAAATAATAATTGCAGTCTTTTATAACTGAGTGATAGGGCTTTTTCAGCTTGTTTGAGTTTAGTAATATCTTGAAATACTAAAATACAGGTAGCTGGATAGCCGTGCATGGCTGGTAGTGTATCGGCAAATACTAATATAGATAAGATACCCTTGGGGGTGTGCCAGTCTATTTCCTCACCTTCTAAACGTTCTCCACGAGCCACCCGCACCCCTGGCATTTGGTCATTCGGAATGGGATTACCTGCGGCATCGGTAAAGCAATAAGCGGTGTGATAATCTGCGGCTGGTATACCTTTGGGAAATTCACCTCCGGCTAATTCATCAGCCGCACGATTGGCAAATATTACCCTTGCTGTTCCCGGCTCAATAAATAATAATGGCCGGGGCATCAAGTTTAAAACATATTCCAACCATTTTTGTTGATTTCTGACTAATTCTTCAGCTTCCTTGCGTTCTGTAATATTCAAAAACGCGCCGATACATCCTCTGGTGTTACCTTCTTCGTCAAATAGTGGGGCAACATACTCTAATAATTGAGTAACTTTACCATTCTCATGGAGGATATCCACTTCAAAATCTAAAACTTCTACCCCATGCGCCGCCGCATATTGCATAGGCAATTCTGTCGGTAATAGTTCTCTGCCGTCGCGGTAGACTTTAAACTGGGTTGGTTTTTCGTCATTGGGAGCAGTTAAAGAAGCGTTGATATCTGGTGATATTCCTAATTGTTTAGCAAAGGCAGGGTTAACTTTAATCTTGTGACATTGGGGATCTTCTGCTATGCCAATGCCAATAGGAATTACGTCTAGTAATGTTTGTAACTCAGTAACTCGACGTTGTAAATCTTTATTCAGTTGGAGAATTTTTGCTTGTGATTGCTTCTGCTCGGTAATGTTGCGAGTTACGGTAGCTAAGGCAATGGGTTCTCCGGTTTTTTGATCTTTAACGGTAAAAATATGATGGTCAACTGGGATGGGTTGGCCTGTTTGAAAATGTCGAAAATAAAATTCGCCATGCCAATGACCTTGAGTGATTACAGTCGGAATAATCTGTTCTTGAAAGTAGGTTTTGTCTTCAGGCATGAGATAATCTGAGACTAGCTTTTCCCTGACTTCCTCAAGATTTTTCAGTCCTACTAATTGTTGACCGGCATAATTAAGGTAAAATGATTGGCCTTCTAGAGTTGCTAAACCTATAAAATCATTACTGTTTTCGATCAGAGAGACTAATTTTTCTTGTTCAGCTTGTGCTTGTTTACTTTCTCTCAAGTCGAAGATAAAAGCAACTCCTTCTGCTTTATTTTCTCCTATAAGGACGTAACCTATTAATACTGGAATGCGGCTACCATCCTTGTGAATGTATTCTTTTTCGTAGGGTGTACAAGCACCTTTGGGGTTACTTTTAGCTTCGGCAATGCCTTGCTCATCCAAGTGAAGATATTCTGGGGGTGTAATTTCCCGCCAATTTAACCTACCTGTGAGTAATTCTTCTTGGGAAGAACCAATCATTTCTAGAAAGGCGTTGTTAGCTTGTTCGATGCCACCGTAAATATCAGTAAAGATAATGCCGATGATGTTAGCATCTACAAAACTGCGGAGTTTTTCTTCATAAACTCTAGCTGTTTTTTGGGCGCGATCGCGTTGTTGGCTGAGTAATTCAATAATTACCGCACTTTGCCAAATTACAATGGCAAAAATCACAATTAAAATTACGGCAAATACTGACACGGCAAAGGCTGGCCCATATTGTCCGGCTCTTTGTCCTTGGACGATTAACCACCCCAATATTATCGGAAATGCGATCGCACCTACTAATAAGCGTCGTGTAATTGCGCCGCCATAGCTATCGCTAATTACTATTTTCATTAATCCCTGTTCGGCTCGTCCTGATAACATCCCTACACACAGGACTATAAATAATAATGCGGTATAAAATCCCATACATGGGATATTGGGAGTAGGGCTATAGACAAATTTCACTTTGTATACAGAACCTATCACCACCTGTAGAGAAATCACCGCTACCATGAGAGTGAATATTTGAGCATACCAATAGCTGCGTTTATTTCTGGGATTAACTAACAGCTGTAGGGCTAAACTCACTAGGATGAAATTTAGGGACGTATTCCACCCCATACCTGTGTGAAACTGTGTTATCGGGGCTGAGAGAGAATCTATGCCCAAATTCCAGCCGAATAAATATTTACTCAAAGCCACGGATGCCAACACACCCACAGCTATGCCACAGACTCTAGATAAGTAAGTTAATTTCTGTCCCCTTGTCCCTACTAACAACCACAAGGAAATACCGGAGAGGAGAAAACATACTGCTGTATTTACTTTGGTTGTAACTTCAATACCTAATAAATTACCCTGAACAAATTGCAGTTTTAACCCCCAGGCAACCAGAATTAAACTGCCGAATAGAATAGCGATCGCACTGGCAATTTTGGCAACTAGATAATTATATGTATCTTGTAGTCGCAAGCGGTTCACTCCTATCATTAAGATTTATATAACCGCATCTAGCTTATGAGGGATGTTTTTATTTTCCCTATATTTTGACATCCTTATACATCTTACTTTCACCGATTCAGTCCACATCTATCTATATACAGATTTTTCACAACAACAATGTACACAGCAGCAGGTTTATTCCGTCTCACCCAGGGTAGGCTCAGGCTAGGCTGTTGACTTTGATCAGATTTACCCATTTTTATTTATACGGTTTTGGTGTCATCTAAATAAGTAATAAGTAATTAGTAATGAGTAATGAGTTTGAGGTTATTAGTAATAAGTAATGAGTAATGAGTAATGAGTAATGAGTAATGAGTAATGAGTAATGAGTAATGAGTAATAAGTAATGTCTAGGGGAAGTAAATTTTCCCCTCCCTACCTTGTCTCCCTTGTCTCCCTTGTCTCCCCTGCCCCCTGCCCCCTGCTCCCTGCCCCCTACTCCCTGCCCCCTACTCCCTGCCCCCTGCTCCCTGCCCCCTGCTCCCTGCCCCCTGCCCCCTACTCCCTGCCCCCTACCCACGCTCTGATTATTAATGAAAATTTTGTCAATTTTGATACCAAAAAATATTACTATCTAAAAACATCATTATTACATCTCTATTTTTTTAGGTTTACGTAAAACAATATCCAGTATCATCAAAAGAACTGCCAATTGCGTGTGGTGTAAAAATCAACAGGGGAGTGACAACATGGATTTACGTAGTGATGCTTTGCAAATCCTCAAAGAAACTAGTCGAACGTTTTATATTCCGATTAGTATTTTACCGTCAGGGTTGCAGGAGGCAGTAGCATCAGCGTACCTGTGTATGCGTGCTATAGATGAAATTGAGGATCATTCCGATTTAGATAATGCTGCTAAGGCAAAACTTTTACAAAGTATTAGTCTGACTCTACAAAGTGGAGTTGACGGTTTCCCAGCCGATGCTTTTACTGCCGGGTTTAGCGGTTACGAGGATATTTTAGCAGAAGTCACAATCAGAATTAGAGAATGGTCGCTACTTGCACCAGAAACCATTGCACCGCGAATTTGGGATGCGACGGCGGCAATGTCAGATAGGATGGCTTATTGGGCAGCAATGAACTGGAAAGTTCATACAGAAGCTGATTTAGATCGTTATACATTTGGGGTAGCGGGTGCAGTAGGTTTGTTGCTTTCAGATTTGTGGAGTTGGTACGATGGCACACAAACTAACCGGACTCAAGCTATTGGTTTTGGTAGAGGCTTACAAGCAGTTAATATTCTTCGCAACCATATGGAAGATTTAGGACGTGGGGTGAATTTCTTACCTGATGGTTGGAATTTAGCCCATATGCAAGAATATGCCCTGCGGAATTTAACTTTAGCAGATGCTTATACTGCTAGTTTGCCAGATGGCCCAGCTTTGGCCTTTTGCCAAATCCCCTTAGCTTTAGCACATGGAACGATTGAAGCTTTAGCCAACGGCAAAGAAAAACTCAGTCGTAGTGATGTGATGGCATTACTAGAGCAATTAAACAGTGTGAATTTGAAAGCTGGCTAGAAGTTGATCTGAAATTGTAGATACAGCGATCGCCCTAGGGTAAAATTTGAGGTGCGATCGCTTTTGTGATCATTGGAGAGCGTACTTTTGTAAATCTGCCAGATCGCACACTTCCAAAGCTCTAGCATGGGTAGCAGTCAGCACCACAGGGGGAGCAACACCTGCTGCTAAGGCTTCTTGCCAACGAGATGCACATAAACACCAGCGATCGCCAGGTTTTAATCCGGGAAAATTATACTCAGGAAAAGGTGTGCTGAGGTCATTACCCTGTGATTTGGTAAACTCTAAAAATTCAGCAGTCACTTGAGCGCAAACAACGTGCATTCCCAGATCATACGCCCCTGTAGAACAAAACCCATCACGATAAAATCCCGTCATCGGAGAAGTACAGCAAACCTCTAAATCTGTGCCGAGTACATTTTTAGCTTCTGCCATCTGTCATTACCTATTTTTTCTGCCCTGAAATACTTATACCGTTTCTTGATAAAGATGCACTTTATTCTGTACTAGACTTCTTGCATAAATACTTTGGTGTTGCTAACAAGATTGTTTAAAAGCTCACGCATTCGCCCTTGGCGTTCCCGCAGGGTAGGCGCAAAGACGCAAAGAAGAACGCAGGAAAATAACTCTTGAAGTTATGTATTAGGATTGTTCAATTATTCGTGCAAGAGGTCTACTGTAGAGACGTTGCATGCAACGTCTCTACATCATTGATTTGATGCAACTTCATAGAGAATTGGTATTACCTAAACTTAGTAGGGTGTGTTAGGCGCAAGCCGTAACGCACCGCAAGCTTTAGGAGATAGGGCAGGTGTGGAGTGTAGACTGAATAGACAGCCCCAACAACCATAGGGTTACAAGCTCCATCTTTTTCAAACTATTTACCAAACACAGTTCCCAGAGAACGGGCAATATTTTGGGGTTGCATAGCATCCATTGCGGCTGTTGGCTCATAACCGCAGTGAACCATACAATCAGCACACTTGGGATTACCACTAGCACGACCGTATTGACTCCAATCAGTAGTTTCTAGTAATTCCTTAAAGGTAGTGTAATAGCCTTCATTTAAGAGATAACATGGTTTTTGCCAACCCAAAACACTATAGCTAGGACTACCCCAAGGTGTACATTCATAGTCTTTTTCACCAATGAGAAAGTCCAAAAATAAGGGGTTATGGTTGAAATTCCAATTTTTGCGCCCAGATTTGTAGGGGGCAAGAATTTCTCTAAATAAGGCGCGGGTTTGCTCCCGTTTAAGAAAATTATCTTGATCTGGGGCCCATTCGTAGCTATAACCAGGGGAAATCATCATCCCATCTATATTTAGGTTGTCTAAGAAATCAAAAAACTCCTGCATTTCTTGAGGATTGCAACCTTCAAAAATGGTGGTGTTAGTGGTGACACGAAACCCTCTGGCTTTAGCGGCTTTGATGGCTTTGACGGCAATATCAAATACGCCTTTACGGTCTACACATTGATCATGCCATTCTCGCATTCCATCTAAATGGACGCTGAAAGTTAAATATTGAGAAGGCTGAAACTTATCGAGGCTTTTTTCTAATAACAAGCCGTTGGTACATAAATAAACATATTTTTTACGTTCTACTAATCCCTTGACAATTTCATCAATTTGTGGGTGTAGTAGAGGTTCGCCCCCAGGAATTGAGACGACGGGTGCGCCGCATTCTTCCACAGCAGCAAAGCACTGTTCGGGAGTTAAGTTTTGCTTGAGTATTTCTGTAGGATGTTGAATTTTACCGCAACCAGAACACGCCAAATTACAGCGAAATAGTGGTTCTAACATCAATACTAAAGGAAACTTTTTACGTCCTAAAAAACGTTGAGTTACTAGATACTTACCAATGTCTATAGCTTGTTGTAGATTAATCGCCATTTTTGTTATTCACTCCTCTCTATCTAGATCAAAGCATCTTTTTGTTCGTAGTTAGGACTTTAGTCCTGAATCAGAACTTAATTGACATAACCATTGGCTACAAACCAATCTACAGCGTCTTTAAGGGCGAGATTCACAGGAGATTGGGGTAAACCTAATTGTTGGACAGCTTTTGAGGCATCGTAATACATAGATTGTTGTGCCATCCGCACACCATCCAGGGGAACTGAGGGATTTTTACCTAAAGGTGCAAGCATCTTTTCGTCAATCCAGGCGACACCTAGAGGTAGCCAGTTAGGAACAGTGCGTTGGGGTGCGGGTATTCCTGTGATCTGTGCGAGTTGCTCTAGCAATTGTTTGAGAGTAAGATTTTGATGGCCTAAAATATAGCGATCGCCTGTTTTGCCTTTTTGCAATGCTAGTAAGTGTCCCCAGGCCACATCTCGCACATCAATAAAGTTAAGTCCGGTGTTGACGTAGGCGGGCATTTGTCGCCGCAAAAATCGCAAGATAATCTCCCCTGTAGGTGTGGGTTTAATATCTAATGCCCCTATAGGACTGCTGGGATTGACAATTACGATATCTTGGCCATTAGCTACAGCTTGCATGGCTACTTGTTCGGCGAGGAACTTCGATTTTTTGTAATCCCCAACGAGCTTTTCTACAGGGCTTTGGTGAGTTTCATCGACGACTTGACCCGATGCACCCACCCCAATAGCTGCCACGGAACTAGTATATACAGTGCGCTCAATGCCAGCTTTTTGGGCGGCACTCAAGACATTAGCTGTCCCCTCAACGTTGTGACGGTAAAGTAAATATCGGTCTTTTTGCCAGAGGGAATAATGGGCGGCAACATGAAATAGATACTTGCAACCAAGCATCTGCTCCCACAACTCTGGATAATTGAGATTCCCCTTGACAATTTCTACATTTAACCCTCGGAGGTTGCCCAAGTTGCTGTGAGGGCGTACCAGTGCTTTGACTGAGTATCCCTGTTGCAGCAACAAGCGCACCACATGAGAGCCGATAAAACCAGTCCCCCCTGTGACAAAGACTTGCATTAGTTTTTCACCTTTTTAAACCTGGGAAACCAATCGTCTAAGATGGCGTAGACTACGGGGATCACAATCAAGCTGAGGATAGTAGAAGTCACTAAACCACCAGCAATAGCTACAGCCATAGGCGATCGCAATTCTGAACCTGCACCAAAACCTAACGCAATAGGTAACATCCCTAAAATGGTGGAAACGGTAGTCATCATAATTGGCCTAAGTCTGACTGGCCCCGCTTTGAGTATGGCTTCAGTTCGCTCTAGTCCGGTTTGGCGTAGTTGATTAATGTAATCTACCAAGACAATGGCGTTTTTGTTTGCCAGTCCCAGCAAGAAGACAAAGCCAATCAGGGAAATCATGCCAAAGTCACTCTTGGTAAACAGTAGTGCTAGCATTGCTCCCACAACTGCTAAGGGTAGGGAAACACCAATCACTACCGGATCTACCCAACTTCTAAACAATAAAATCAACACGCCGACGATACATAGTGCAGATAAGACCAAAGTAGAAGCAAAACTGCCAAACACTTCATTTTGACGGGCAGAATCTCCCCCTAAATCTAAAGTGATATCAGCAGGTAAAACTCCTTGTGCTTCTGCCACAATTTTGTCTGTAGCATCACCCAAAGTTAAATCCTTACCCAAGTTGGCACTAATATAGGCTACCCGTTGACTGTTGAGCCGTTCAATCTGCAAAATTTGCCCTGTATTTTTGGTATCTCCTGTAACTGTGACATCCGCAAATCCTGGGATTTTGGTAATCCGGTCTTTAATGGTGTTAGCAGCTTGGCTCAAGGCTTTGAGGTCATTACCGCGTAGTGATATCTGTAAAGGCTTTTGTCCGCCAGTATCGACAAATTGAATATCTTCGACGCTGGTAGTAACACCGGGAAGTTTCGGCAAGGTTTGGCGTAATTGGTCTTGTAATTCTGCGGTTTTTATACTGCGGTTTTCCTTGAGTTTGACATAAAGTGTCCCTTTATTCGGTTCACCCTCACGAGAACCAACAGTAGTAAATACTGTTTCCACATCTGGAGACTTCCTCACCACCGCTTCTAATTTTTTTGCCACCTCTAGGGAGTCATTCAGGGGATTGGGGATGGGGATTGGGGACTGGGAAGATAAAGAAAAACTACTACCTTGTCTACCTTGTCTACCTTGCTCCCCTAGTCTCTGCAAGGCTGCTAAATCAGGAACTTGAGGCAGAGGCGCGGTGTAGGTAATATTAAATTCGCCTCTATCTAATTTGGGGATAAATCCTTTGGGAATCAAGGGAATGAGAGCAATTCCAGCCACAAAACTGAGTACAGCTAAGGCAATTACTATTGTGCGGTGGTTTAAAGACCAAGCGAGTAAGTTACGATAAGCGTTGGTGAAATAGATCCCAATGTTGTTTACTCCCCTACGCCGAGAAGTTGTAGCAGATGGTTTTGGTTTGAGCCAGTAGATAGATAATACTGGTGATAAAGTCCGCGCCACTAATGTAGAAGCTATATAGGCGGCGGAAACTGTAATCCCAAATGGTTTGAAAAACTGTCCCACTACTCCACCCATCAACCCAATAGGTAAGAACACTGCTACTGATGTAGCAGTTGTAGCGACTACTGTTAAGCCGATTTCATCGGTAGCTGAGTATGCAGCTTGCTTGGGACTTTGACCTTCTTCGATGTGCCGCGTGATATTTTCGACATCAATGATGGCATCATCAATCACACTACCAATAACTAAAGCTAACGCTAATAGCGTAATTGTTTCCAGGTTAAAGCCAAAAATCGCCATGACAATAAATGTCGCCAACAAAGATGTTGGAATGGCTAAGGCAGAAATGAGAGTGGCGCGCCAATTCCATAAAAATGGGAAAATTACCACAATCGCCAAGACTATAGCTTCTATCAAGGCATCTATAGTTGACTGGGTGGCATTGTGAATATATTCTGCTTGGGTAGCGGCTAGGGTGAGTTGAATATCTGAGAAGTTAGTGCGGAGTGTTTGCACTTCCTTTTCCACTCGACTGACTACTTCCAAGGTGTTAGCATCACCACGCTTGATGACTTGAAATGCCAGGGCGTTTTCACCATTAAATCTGACTAAATTGCCTCCTCCTTGAGCTAAAGCCGCCGTTGGAGTATTGGCATTAATTGGAGGGGTTGGGCTAGAAGCACCTAATAGTGAGACTTTTAGCACTCCTGGTAATTTAGCGATCGCAGGTATAATCTGATCATTTGCCAGCTTGGTCAAATCATTGAGACTCTGTGTAGAACTCTCAATGGCATAACTCACGGCTGCTGATTCATTTAAGTTCAAGGGAATAATTTGATAATTTGCTCCCTGGGGTAAAGTCAGCTGTTTGAGTGCTGTTTCGACGCTGCGAGTCGATGTTTCTAGATTTGTACCAACAGTAAAAGACAAGCTAACAGCAGCTTGTCCAGGATAACTAGATGAGCGAATATCCTCCAGTCTTTCTAGAGAACGTAGGCGTTCCTCTATGGGTTTGGTAAGTTGGGCTTCTGTGTCTAAAGCATTTACCAACCCAGGCGCAGTAGCATTCACCACGACTACCGGAAAGGTAATGTCTGGAAACAGAGCATACTTGAGGGAACTGAAAGCTAGAATCCCAGCCACAGCCACCGCTATCCAAAAACTCACCGTCAGCCATGAAAATTCAATAGCTAATCGGGAAATATTAAAACGCTCTCGTGCAGATTTTGCGCTACTTAGCTTTGCCATCTTGGAAAATCATCACGCGGAAGAGATAATTATTTGTCATGCTACATTAATCATTGTCATGTTTGCGAGTTATGTTTTGGGGGGCAGGGGCAGGAGCAGGGGGCAGGGGGCAGGGAGACAAGGGAGACAAGGAAGATAAATCAATTGGTAATTTCAACAATTTTAGTGCCGCAAGGTGCAGAGTATGGGGCGGTGTGTCGTGGTTTAAATCAATTGAGTGGTAAAAGGCCTGATGTTGTAGCCATACCAATAGGTGTTAAAGCTGTCAATACATATTTAGAAACATGGTCAAAAAGTCAAGACTTTGGCACTAAAATCACAGCAGAAGTCTTAGTGATGGGTTTATGCGGTAGCTTGAAGCAACAGTACAAAGTTGGGGATATTGTGCTGTATGAAAATTGTGTTTATCACCAAAAACGCCAAGAATGCAGTCATCAACTTAATACACATATTCACTCAACAGTCAACAGTCAAGCCTCAACAGTTAATATAATTAAATCATTAACAAGCGATCGCATAATTTGTTCCGCCGCCGACAAACTTGACCTTGGTGAAACAATGAATGTTGATGTTGTTGATATGGAAGGTTTTGCTGTCCTTGACTTCTTCCATCAAATGGGGGTAGAAGTAGCAATGTTAAGGGTAGTTAGTGATGATTGTCACCATGATATCCCTGACTTAACGGCAGCCATCAACCCGAATGGTTCTCTTAAACCTCTATCTTTAGCAAAAATATTTATCCAACAACCAATTGCAGCCACTCGCCTCATTCGAGGTTCTTTACAAGCATTAAAAGTCTTAGAACAAGTCACAAAATCGCTGTTCTCTAACCCTAATTTTCACTGAAAATCAATACAAAACTTGTAGATACGGCGATTTATCGCTTCTGTGCGATCGCACTATTGTAAATTGACTAACCATGCCACTATATAAAACAGAGCAAGAAAAAGGCTAGAAAACGCTGTGCAGATCACATTTTTGGGAACGAGTTCCGGTGTACCTACAAGATCACGTAATGTTTCTAGTGTTGCCCTCAGATTACCGCAAAGGGCAGAACTCTGGTTATTTGACTGTGGCGAAGGTACTCAACACCAACTATTACGGAGTGAACTAAAAAGCAGCCAGCTATCCCGAATATTTATTACTCATATGCACGGCGACCATATTTTTGGGTTGATGGGGCTGCTGGCTAGTTGTGGTTTAGCTGGTAATGTACAAAGAGTGGATATTTATGGGCCACCTGGATTAAATGACTATATCCAAGCTGCTTCACGCTACTCCCATACACATTTTTCTTACCCTATTAAAGTTCATGCTGTTCGTCCGGGTGTCATCTATGAAGATGAAGAATTTACGGTAAGTTGCGGTATTTTGCATCACCGCATTACAGCTTTTGGCTATCGCGTAGCCGAAAAAGACCGCACCGGACGCTTTGATGTGGAAAAAGCTAAAGCCTTACAAATTCCGCCTGGTAAGATTTATGGTCAACTCAAACGCGGTGAAACCGTGACTCTAGAGGATGGCCGAGTTATTCATGGTACAGAATTATGTGGCCCTACAGAATTAGGGCGTAAGTTTGCCTATTGTACAGACACAATTTATTGTGATGGTGCTGTCGAATTAGCTCAAGATGCTGATGTGTTAATTCATGAAGCTACCTTTGCTCATCAAGATGCAGAAATGGCTTTTCAAAGGTTGCACTCGACAACTACAATGGCAGCACAAACAGCTTTAGCGTCGGGAACACATAAACTGATTATGACTCATTTTAGCCCCCGGTACGCTCCTGGGAATGTTTTAGATTTAAGAGATTTACTCAAAGAAGCCCGCGCTATTTTTCCAAATACAGATATGGCTCATGATTTCATGATTTATGATATTCCCCGCCGACGAGAACTTTAACAGTTATCAGTTATCAGTTATCAGTTATCAGTCAAGAGTGATGTGTTTATCGTTGGTGAAACACCACACCAATTGGTGGAGTGCGTTGGTGTGCTGTAAAACCGCACCATACGCCGATGATTTCTGTTCACCCAACACCCAGCACTGATTTAATCTTGTCTGCGACGAGGACGGCGGGAGTTTTGTTTTCTTGATTGTCGGTTTTCCCGTAGACGACTGCTAACTTCATCAAAGAAATCTCTGCGAATGTAAGGATAATCACTTACCCAAATATTCCGACTGGGAATATAAACATCAGTAAAATCTTCAATTTCGCTCAAATCTGGGCGATTTGACATGAGAATCATTTCTGCTATCTGTCCACGAGTAATTTCTTTATGAAAAGGACGCAATGGGGCTTGTAATTCAACACTAAAGCCTGTATCGTCACCAACTTCAATATTAATCCGCTTTTCCCGGTTTTCGACAATCACCAGTTCGCCTTTACTGTTGACGGTTTCTTGTTTGCCAATTAACTTGTCTGTAATCCACCAATCAAGAATCCTACCCCGGAAAAAGCCACTATATTTGTAACGGCGGCATTGGACATTCCGTAGACTGGCTTGAAATATGGGATACCACATCCAAAACAGTGCGGCGACGATTCCTACAAAAAATAATATGGGGCTAGTTACCAACCGAAACAGCACCTTTACCAGCAGAATCGCAGCCACAACTACTACGGAAATCAACAGACGTTGCAAAAAATTGGCAAACTTCCCCCAATAATACTTGTACTGTGGGCCAGTCGCAATCAGGGGAATGAGTTGTTCAAATTTCTGGCGAGTCAGTGGGACAAGCATAATAAATAGGGATAAGAGGCAGGGGGCAGGGGGCAGGGGGCAGGGGGCAGGGGGCAGGGGGCAGGGGTAGAAACTCTAGACTAAAGTGGGTGGCTAGAGGATTTTTTCTAAGCCATATACTAATGACTTTAACTGTAAAACTTTGCGAATTGCTAGTAATACTCCTGGCATATAGCAAGCGCGATCGCTGGTATCATGGCGTAATGTATAAATTTGTCCTGGTGCGCCAAAAATTACTTCTTGATGGGCTATCAGTCCAGGCAACCTTACACTATGTATTCTAATCCCTTCCCCAGCTAAACTACCTCTAGCCCCTGGGATTTTCTCCGTTTCTTCTACAATTGCTGGGTTAAAAGTTTTACCCATCTCAGTTAGTAATTGAGCCGTTTGAATGGCTGTCCCACTAGGCGCGTCTGCTTTTTGGTTGTGATGCAGTTCAATAATTTCTACGTGATCAAAATATTGTGAAGCGGTGACGGCGGCTTGTTGTAGTAGTACCATGCCAATGGAGAAGTTGGGAATAACTAAACAACCTGTACTAGCTTTTTCGGCAAAGTCCGCTAAATCTTGCAGTTGTTCTGGACTTAACCCCGTAGTCCCTACCACAGGACGAATCCCGTAGGCGATCGCACTCCGCACGTTATCGTAAACTGAATCAGGATGGGTAAAGTCTACTATCACCCCAGGAGGCCCTTGCCTTTCCCCAGCTACATAGCCCAACATCGGCTCTAGTTGGTTAGTAATGGGTATTTCCAACGGTTCTGCTAAACCTGCTAGTTCCCCAGCATCTTTACCTTGATGTTCTGCACTGTGGTCAATTGCGCCCATCAGGTTTAAATCTGGTGCTTGTGCTACCGCCTTCACCACCTCACGACCCATTTTTCCAGCCGCACCATTCACAATTACCGGGATAGGAGCTTGATTCGTCATAATTACAACTATAGTTTTTTCAATCAACCAGGGATTTATTGTAGAGAGTTTAGTGCGCCACTGGCTAGTTCTTTATTCAGAAAGGTAGGGGGCAGGGGAGCAGGGGGGCAGGGGGCAGGGGGAGACAAGGGAGACAAGGGGGACAAGGGAGACAAGGGGGACAAGGGAGCAGAGGTAGAAAAACTCTTGAATTTTGAATTTTGAATTTTGAATTGATACACCCCTACACCCTATTCAAATCTTCAGGAGTTAAGTCAGAATGTACAACTTGACCATCCCGAAACCAGACAATACGCCGGGTTTGACGGGCAACTTCTGGTTCATGTGTCACCATAACTACTGTAATCCCACTGGTATTGAGTTCAGTAAAAATATCTAATACTTCTTGCGTTGTGTGTGAATCGAGTGCGCCGGTAGGTTCATCGGCGAGGAGAACAACGGGACGGTTGACAATAGCACGGGCGATCGCTACCCTTTGCTGTTGTCCCCCTGATAGTTGAGTGGGTTTATTATTCATCCGATTGGCTAAACCGACTTTGGTGAGTGCTTCCGCAGCGCGATCGCGTCTTTCGCTAGGATTAATACCAGCATAGATCATCGGCAGCATCACGTTTTCTAATGCGCTGAGTTGGGGTAATAAGTGGAATTGTTGGAAAACAAACCCCAGTTTTTTGTTACGAATATGTGCTAAGTCTGCGTCGTTCATTTGCGCCACATCGACATTATCTAAATAGTAATGTCCTGTGGTGGGGCGATCTAGACAGCCGATAATATTCATAGCCGTGGATTTACCAGAACCGGAAGGCCCCATAATGGAACAGTATTCACCTTCATAGATCACCAAATTTACATCATTGAGGGCTTTAACTTCGGTTTCCCCACTGCCGTAGATTTTAAAGATGTTTTCTAACCGAATGATTGTTGATTGTGGTACAGGATTAGGAACTAATGAATCACTGATAGAAATAGTTTTTGCCATAAGAATTTAAGTTATTACTCATTACTATTTCTATCCTACACCCTCAAACTTTATACCCCTGCCCCCTGCTCCCTGCCCTCTACCCCTTCACAGTAATTATACCGTGGTTTCTGTAGTCTTTGCCCAATATACTCTATGCGTAATAATATGCAAGTGAGTAGGTAAAACATTGAACAATCATCTAATTCCCAGGCATCAACATCAACTTTGGATGATTCTATGTTTACTAATTGTAGAAGCAACGGGAATCAACCAAAAAGCGATCGCTCAAGAAAACCCTTTACCAGAAACACAAGAAACCATAGATTTAAACTCTCACTCTAGTGTCTTCCTTCCTGTAGAACAGCTAGAAGGGATGGCACAAGTGACATCAGTTTCCCAATTAGAGGATGTACAATCTACAGACTGGGCATTTCAGGCATTACAGTCTTTAGTAGAACGCTACGGTTGTATAGCCGGTTATCCCAATGCCACATATCAAGGTAATAGAAGTATCAGCAGGTATGAATTTGCCGCAGGTATCAATGCTTGCTTAAGTCGCATTAATGAGCTAATTGCTACAGCTAGCAATGATCTGGTCAAGAAAGGAGATTTAGGGAAACTGCAAAAATTAGAGGAAGAATTTGCGGCTGAATTAGCAACTTTGCGGGGTCGAGTTGATAGTTTAGAAGCGCGTACTAGTCAAATCGCCGCTCAACAATTTTCTTCCACAACTAAACTTAGTGGTTTATTAATTACTGGGGTGCAAGGGCGGAGTCATAATCGTGGTGATGTTAACCCTAGAGACGGCAACAAAGATACGGATGATGCTGGTACAAATATTAACATGATTTCTCTGGCACAGCTATCTTTAAAAAGCCAACTCACTCCCCGTAGTTATCTAGTAACAAGTTTTTTGTACGGTATTGGTAGCACATCACCTAGATTTACAAATAGCGTTTCTCGTCATGATGTATTACTCAGCTACGAATATCCTACAGATAACAAATTGATTATTAATAACCTGCGTTATCATTGGTTGCTCACAGACAATTTAGCAGTGATGTTCGGTACAAAAGGGGTCAGTATGGTATCTGCTTTCCGAGGCCCTAATCGGGTAGAAAGTGCTGCTACTGGTGCGTTATCTCTGTTTGCCCAAAGAAACCCTATTTTAAATATAGGATTTGGTGATGCTGGTGTAGCTATCGACTGGCAACTGGCTAAACGCATCAGTTTACAAGGGGTTTATTCTAGTTATCAGACTAATGCAGCTAAACCCGGATTTATTGATGGCAATACTACTACTGGTGTGCAGCTATTACTAACACCTAGTGATAACTTAGATTTGAGTTTGTATTACGTTAACAACTACTCTCCTAATGGTTGTTTGTTAAGTTTTGTAGGTGATGAATGTTTAACGGTCAATTCCCAGCCTTTACAAACTAATGCCGTTGGTACGACGGTGACTTGGCAAATCTCGCCTCGTGTGACTTTAGGTGCATGGGGTGGTTACACAAATTCTCACATTCCAGGGAGTTCGGGTCATGTAGAGACTACCAATTATATGGTATTTATGAATTTTCCCGATTTATTTGCTGAAGGTAATTTGGGTGGCATTTATGTTGGCCAGCCTCCTAAAATTATTAGCAGTAACTTAGCTAATGGTAATAATGTCCCTGATGCGATTAGTTCTGGTAGAGGACTGGCAGGAGGACAACCAGGAACTACCACCCAAATTGAAGCGTTTTATCGTTTCCAGGTAAATGATAATATCAGCATTACCCCTGGGATAATTCACATTTTAGAACCCGGTCATACCCCAGACAATGATCCTGTGACTATTGGTATAGTCAGGACTAGTTTCATTTTTTAAACCGCAGTTATTTGCTTATTAATTAGGGTGCAACTACTGTTTCATGGCGGGATGGTCGAAAATTTTACTAGATATGGGAATCCTAGGGTTAGGTTTATTCTCTACTGATGACACATTATTATTAGAATTGGCAGTAATAATTTCTTTACTCTCGCTAGAACTATCAGAGCTACTTGCTTTAGGGTTTGAAAGTGTATTTGGCGTAGGAATTACTTCTGAAGAGATAGATACAGAATTAATAGATTTATTATCTGATTCACTAACAATATTAGCTTGGCATGGTAATAAAATCAAAGTTTGACTAACTACTAAAATTGCTCCTAACAGATGACGCGTTGAATAATTCATGTTGATGTTCTAGTTAGATACATCAATAGGTTAGAGTTTGCATACCTTGAAAGCAAAGGTAAATTTTACGGAAATATTTGGATGAATTTTCCAGAAAGTTGTGGCTATTTAATAGTAGATTTATTTAAATAAATGTAGGTTTTTTATATATTTGAGGTGGGTTATTTAAAATTTGTGTAAAGCCTAACACCATAAAATATGATGATAATTTTATATCTATTGCCATATCTTCACGCTTTAGATTTTTACCTCAAGATTGATGCAATTGAGAATGGCGATCGCTGATATAGCAATTCCCAGTTAAGTGAGGTACAGATAATATTTTGAAACGCAGCGAAAAGTTCTGGAGGAGGGTTTCCCTCCGTAGGAAACTTTTCAAGACAGAGGAGCGCAGAGTAAAGCGCATACCGCCAAGGGCGGAACCCGAAGGGTAGGTACGCAGAGATTCATACCTCAGCAGACTAGGAAACGCTATGAGTAGAGCTTGCTGAAAAAGTCTTCCAGTAGAGCATGAGAACGGGTTTGAGGGAACAGTTTTCCTCTTGCCCCCTAAATGATTTAACTCAACTGGGCGACGAGTTGATTTTCTAATAAGGTTTCACTGGTTAACAAATCCTCAACGGTGATTCTTAAAAACCTTTGCTGATCAACTTGAAATAAAATTTTAATGCGATCGCTCCCCGGAAAACCAGGCGGTGTGAGTTGAGCTATAGTTCTTGCACCTGCTTGCTCATTCAAGGGTTTGACGCTGATGACACCACTATCTAAACGGCGGGTAATTAAGCGATCGCCATCAAAATATACTTCAGTTCCCCCTGTTTCCGCACCCAGTTCACCAATAATTAACTCAATACTAGGCTGATTCTCCAAGGAAGCACCCAAGTATAATTCTACTGGCTGAGTCATGGGGTAGGCTTGCCCGGCTTTAATGATCGGATGCCAATTATGGCGTTGATTACGGCGATCCCAATACCTTACACCATAGCTATGATAGAGAAAATCTTTGATTTCTACGCCTTGGGATAGTTGCAATGCACCTTGGGCGATCGCTTCAAAGGGACGTTCACAACGAATCTTTTCTGGTGTAAAATATTGCCTTACCCATGTCTGCACTGCTGGTAATTGTACTGTCCCACCCACCAACAACACTGCGTTAATATCTGCTAATTCAATTCCTTGGCGGCGCGCTTGCTGCAATAGATTCGTCATCGACTCATCTAATTGTTCAAAAAAGGCGTGTTCTTTGAGGATATTTTCTAGGGTGTCGCGGTTTAATTCTAGTTCGTAAGTTTCAAAGGTTTCATCATTAAAATAAACTTCGCTGGCTTGGGGTTGGCTAGATAGTTGAATCTTGACTTTCTCAGCCAGTCGCATTGTTAAGGGACTAACCGCTAAACCTTGAGTTTTGGAGAAATAATCTACTAACCAATGATCAATATCTGTACCGCCTAAATTCTGCCCGGCTTTGGCTAATACACGGGCAGTTTTGACTTTTTGTTTGGAGTCTTCTGCTAGGGATTTATTACCCCATTTGAGTAGAAAGCCTACGGGTTTGGTATTGGCTTGGTTGCTTTTATTTAACTGCACCAGGGATAAATCTAAAGTCCCACCACCGAAATCAATCACTAAGAGATTTTCTGCATCGGCTAAACCATAGCCTAAAGCGGCGGCTGTGGGTTCGTCTAGCATCCGCACTTGTTCGACGGGTAAGGCAAGGCATACTTTACCTAGCCAATAGCGGTAGGCCTCAAAGCTATCTACGGGGACGGTTAAGACTAGGGAATCTAAGCCGCCTTCTTGGGGTGCGAGTTGTTGAATGACTTGGGTGAGAAACCATTGTCCCACCTGTTCAAAGGTGACGGTTTGTCCGTCTAGTTCTGGGAGGAAACCTTGAATATCTGAGCCGATGCCGCGTTTGAAGCTGCGGAAAAATCTCGTGTCGGTTTTAAGGTCAAGACCGCGATCGCGTACTTGTTGCCCTACTATCACTTTACCTTGGTTGGCATCTTCTATGTAAACTAAGCTGGGAATTAATGGGGGGTTGAGGCTTTGTTGTATGGATAAGCCTGATAGGGTAAGGGTTTCGGGCTGTTGGGTGACTGGATTCCAACGAGCAATGACTGTGTTGCTTGTACCAAAATCGATTGCGATCGCCATAGTCTAAGTTTGTTTCGCGCAAAGGCGCAAAGACGCAAAGGGTGTTTGAGGTTGAAACTATTGTGCCATAAGCCACCATGAGCGCAGATGTGAAATTGCAACTTCTTTTTGTTTGGCTTCGATTTCTATCCAGGGGGCTTGATGGTATATGTTGGGCATGGCGGTGATTAAATCGCTGTGTTTTCTGTCGTTGAATGTTTGTTCGCCGTTGGAAATGTGGACTAATTGCCAGTCTGGATTTGTCCAGGTTGCTCTGGCGGCGTAAAACATGGTTTCGACGCTGGGATGATTGTAACTGTCTAGTTTTTCATGGCAAATATGATGATGGGCATCAAATACCATCGGGATTTGGGCTTGTTGGCAGACTGCTGCAATTTCTTCGGCACTGTAGGCGTATTCGTCGTTTTCTAGTGTTAAACGGTTTTTGATGTTGGCTGGTAATTCGCAGATGACTTTGATTAGTTGTTGGCTACGTTGGGATTTACCGCCATGAATATTCATTAATGACCAGGGTGAACGAGGTAAGCCGAGTAAATCAAGGGTGCGGGCGTGTCTGGCTAAGATTTTGATGCTGGTTTCTACGATTTTGGGGTCATCAGAACTCAGGACTACATATTGATCTGGGTGCAGTACCATTCTGATGTTCAATAATTGGGCTTTTTCACCGATTTTCCCTAGTTCAGCACTCATTTGTTCTAAGATATTCGCGCCAATTTCGTCTTCCATGTCACTGAGGGGAAACAATGCTGAAGACATTCGATAGAGGCGCATCTCGTTGTCTGCACAGAAAGATAAGGCATCGTGCAAACGCTGTAGGTTATGTTGATACAGTTCCTTTAATGCCATTTCACGCTGATGCAAGTCAAGTTTGAGATAGCGTGTGCGTGTCATTGTCCGAAACCGGACTTTTTTGTCAACAGTAATGCAAACCAGTCCTAATTCTGGTGTAACGGTGTTATTTAACTTTGCTGTCTCAGGTAAATTATTTAACTGGGTTGCAGTCATTGATTTATCTATATTTTGTGTACCACTTCATTTAACTGAATTTATCTGGTGGGTGTGGAGTATCTCAAGCCGGATTTTGTAGGGATTTCGACACTTTAGCCGTAAACAGAACCAAAGGCAGAAAGTCAAAATTTAGATATGTACCTTTTGGCAGTGCTGTCAAGATTATGAAATATTTATTAATATAAGTATAAGCCTAGGGTTAGGAGTGCAAAGAGTTCAAAATAAACATTTTTCCCAAATCAGTCAATTCTCTTACAAAGGAGCAAAGGAGTATGAAAGACCAGCCACAGTCAGACTCTAAGGAGTTCTTAGGTAATCTCAAGAATGGTATTTGGCTGTTCGGCCTTTCTTCTTGGGTATTCGGGATAACTGACCGCAGTATTGCATCTTTTGCTGATGGCTATTTATCTGCATTGGATTTGACACAACTATTTACAGCCGCTACTTTCTTTGTCGCATGGTTATTTTTGAAGCCAGCATCTAGGGTTTAGGAACTTCCATCGCTCTATATCTAGAACAGGACTGACGCACCCTACAAGAGATAAAAAACTGCGATCGCGGATACATTGTGTAAGTCCCTTATCCTCTTAAATAAGAATTAGCATCTATTCGCGCCTGATTTATCTCCCCATTACTTCTAGACTAACTTTGCAACAAAAAGTAACAACAATTCCCCCACCTCTACCCTTATCACCCCAAGGTGCAGAGGTGATTTTAGGTGACATTCCCAACCCAGAATTATTAGCGATTCCTTTAGCACCAACGCCTACCACAATGTTTGGCCCCCGTGGTGCTTGTTTAGTATCTGAAAACGGCTCATTATGGGTATCAGACACCGGACATCATCGTTTATTAGGATGGCGTAATTTACCTACAAAAGATAGTCAACCGGCTGACTGGGTAATTGGACAGCCAGACTTTTATCATGAAGGACAAAATGCGAAAGGTACGCCAGGAAGAAATACTTTCAGTGTCCCGACGGGGATTTGTGTATGTGGTGAAGGTTTAGCAGTTGCAGATGCTTGGAATCATCGGGTTTTAATTTGGCATAAATTACCAGAAGATAGCAATGTTCCCGCCGATTTAGTATTAGGACAAGCTAACTTTACTGATAATCAACCTAACAGGGGAAGTCATCAGCCTGCGGCTTATACTATGCACTGGCCTTATGGTATTTTTTATCATCAAGGTAAGTTATTTGTAGCAGATACAGGTAATAGAAGATTATTAATTTGGCAGCAGTTACCAACAGAAAATGGTCAACCGGCTGATATAGTTCTAGGACAGCCAGATATGACATCTCGGAATGAGAATGGCGGCGGTTCTCCCACTGCGGCGAGTATGCGTTGGTGTCATGATATTGCAATGTGGAATGATAATTTAGTTGTCACCGATGCGGGTAATAATCGGGTGATGATTTGGCAAGGGATACCAACAGAAAATAATGCCCCTTGTGCGGTGGTTTTAGGACAGAAAAGTTTTGATGTTGTAGAGATGAACCAGGGAGTTTATTTTCCTAGTGCGAGTAGTTTGAGTATGCCTTATGGTGTAGCTGTGGCTGGGGAATGGTTATTAGTTGCGGATACTGCTAATTCTCGATTGCTAGGATGGAAGCAGCCAAAGTCAATATTATCATTGCAGGGTGCTGTAGCAGATGGAATTGTGGGACAAGACAACTTTCACAGTAAAAGCGAAAATCGCAACTTTGGAATACCCACGCGCCACAGCTTAAATTGGTGTTACGGAATAAAAGTTTGTGGTAAAACGGCGGTAATCTCGGATTCTGGCAATAACCGAATCTTGCTATGGCGGACTTAAATCAGTTAACAGTTAACAGTTATCAGTTATCAGTCTTACTATATGCTGTCGGGACTATTCAAAATTCAAAATTAAGCTACCCAGGTATGTCTATTCAGTTCACATTACTTTATGAAGTTTGAAGAAATCAGAGTTCGCGGTACTGTACAGGGGGTAGGATTTCGCCCTACAGTTTACCGTCTGGCTAAAGCCTGCGGTTTGCGGGGAGATGTTTGTAATGATGGGGAAGGTGTGTTAATTCGGGTAGTTGGAGATGAAACCGAATTAACCCAATTCGTTACTAGATTACAGTCGGAATGTCCTCCACTGGCAAAAATCACGGAACTTGTCAGAACTCCCTATGCTGGAGAGTTGCAGCTTGATGATTTTGTCATTTCAGGGAGTGTTAGCGGTGTTTCTAAAACTCAAATCTCCCCTGATGCGGCGACTTGTCCCCAGTGTCAGCAAGAAATTTTTGACCCCTTTAGCCGCTTTTATCGCTATCCTTTTACCAACTGTACCCACTGCGGCCCCCGTTTAAGTATTATTCGCGCCATCCCTTACGACAGATGCAACACTAGTATGTCTGCGTTTGTCATGTGTCCCCACTGCGAGGACGAATATCACGATGTCGAAAATCGCCGCTTTCACGCCCAACCTGTAGCTTGTCATGTATGTGGCCCTCAAGCTTGGTTAGAACGGGCTGATGGTAAACCTGTGACGGCTTCTATGTTCTCGATGTTAGATGATGTGGATGCTGTTTGTACATTGCTGCAAAAAGGTGAAATTGTCGCTATTAAGGGTATAGGCGGTATTCATCTGGCTTGCGATGCGACACAAGAGGCGGCTGTACAGAAATTACGTCAACGTAAGCAGCGTTATGATAAACCCTTCGCCTTGATGGCGCGGGATATTGCAATTATTGAACAATACTGTTTTGTTAACGATAAGGAACGCGAGTTATTAACAAGCCCAGCCGCACCTATTGTATTGTTACAAAAAAAGAGACTAGGGACTAGGAAAGCAAATGAAAAAAAATCCCATGCCCAATGCCCAATGACGGCAGTTGCTACAACGGAGGAAACCTCCGCAACGCACTGCCTCCCCAATGCCCCATGCCCAATAGCCCCTTCAGTAGCACCAGGACAAAATACTCTTGGTTTCATGCTACCTTATACGCCTTTACATCATTTAATTCTGCGGCGGATGAATCGCCCGATTGTGTTAACTAGTGGTAATCTTTCCGATGAACCCCAATGTATAGATAATGATGAAGCTAGAGAAAAATTAAGTCACATTGCTGATTATTTTCTCTTACATAATCGAGAGATTGTGAATAGAGTAGATGATTCTGTGGTGCGAGTTGTTGATAATAAATTACAAACAATTCGCCGGGCTAGAGGTTATGCGCCAGCACCAATAAAATTACCACCAGGATTTGATAATGTCCCGCCGATTTTAGCAATGGGGAGTGAATTAAAAAATACCTTTTGCTTATTACGAGAAGGGGAAGCTATTCTCTCACAACATTTAGGAGATTTAGAGAATGCTGCGGCATTGAATGCTTATCAAGATACGCTCAGTTTATATTTAAACTTATTTGAACATCAACCACAAGCGATCGCAGTTGATTTACACCCCGAATATCTCTCTACAAAACTCGGTAAAGAACTCGCCACAGCAAACAATCTCCCCCTTTATCTCATCCAACATCATCACGCCCATATCGCCGCTTGCATGGCAGAAAATGGTATTCCCCTAGACACAACCCCAGTTTTAGGTATTGCTTGCGATGGTTTAGGCTATGGTGGAGATGGTAAACTATGGGGAGGAGAATTTCTACTAGCTGATTATCGCCAATTTAAACGCCTAGCTACATTTAAACCAGTAGCAATGATTGGTGGCGAACAAGCAATTTATCAACCTTGGCGAAACACCTACGCCCATTTACTAGCTGCCAATCTTTGGGATGATTGCCAACAACAATACACTGATTTAGAAATATTACAAATTTTAAATCAAAAGCCCATAAAACTGCTGAATCAGCTTATTGAAAAAGGTATTAACGCTCCCTTAGCCTCCTCAGTCGGCAGACTATTTGACGCTGTAGCGGCGGCTATAGGCATTTGTCCAGAAGAATGTAGCTATGAAGGACAAGCTGCGATCGCACTTGAAGCCATAGCCGATATTAACACATTAAATAATCCTAAAGAAATAGCACCCTACCCTTTTCACCTGAGCTTTTCAGATAGTATTTATTGTATAGAGTCTCGCCCCATGTGGCAATGCTTGCTTAATGACCTCAAGCAAGGCGTTCCTCAGTCAGTCATAGCTGCTAAATTTCATCAAAGTTTAGCTAATGTCATTGTAGAAATGGTTAACCGCCTAAGTCAAGAAAACATAATTAATCAAGTTGTCTTAACAGGAGGAGTATTTCAAAACACCATTTTATTAAACCTATTAAAAACCCAATTAAAAAACCTACAAATTAACGTCCTAACCCACAGCCTAATTCCCACAAATGACGGTGGTTTATCACTAGGACAAGCCCTAATCACAGCCTCCCTCAAAAATTCCTGAATACCCACCCAAAAACCTTCTCTTATACCTTTGCGTCTTTGCGCCTTTGCGCGAACAAAAATATATTATTCCACCCCACCAAGGAACATACAAATGTGTTTAGGAATCCCCGGACAAATAGTAGAAATCACCGACACTAACCAAAAACTAGCCATAGTAAACATTGGTGGAGTAAAACGCCAAGTAAACATCGCCTGCATAGTTGACGAACAACATCCCCCCGAATCATGTTTAGGAGATTGGGTATTAGTTCACGTTGGTTTCGCCATGAATAGAATCAACGAACAAGAAGCAGCCGAGACACTTAAATTATTAGAAGAAATCGCGTTAGTGACAGTAGGAAGGGGGGCAGGGGGCAGGGAGCAGGGGGAGTAAGAAAAAGAAAGCCCTACCCATTCCCTATTCCCTATTCCCCATTCCCTATTCCCCATTCCCCAAAATCATGAAATACGTAGACGAATTTAGAGAACCAGAAAAAGCCGCAGCCTTACGCCGAGAAATAGAAAAA
The DNA here is from genome assembly GCF_058172895.1 of Aliinostoc maniaoense. Taxonomy (NCBI): domain Bacteria; kingdom Bacillati; phylum Cyanobacteriota; class Cyanophyceae; order Nostocales; family Nodulariaceae; genus Aliinostoc; species Aliinostoc maniaoense. Next base: position 4,087,622 of record NZ_CP187952.1, read on the forward strand.
CTCAGCTATCAATTAGATAAACACATTAAAATTATGGAAGTATGCGGCGGGCATACCCATTCTATTTTTAAATACGGTATTGAAGCAATCTTACCAGCAAATATTGAACTAATTCATGGGCCTGGTTGTCCAGTGTGCGTCATGCCCAAGGGTAGATTAGATGATGCGATCGCAATTTCCCAAAACCCCAACGTCATTTTAACAACCTTTGGCGACACCATGCGCGTCCCTGGCTCGAAATATAGCCTCCTACAAGCAAAGGCACAAGGCGCAGATATTCGCATGGTTTACTCGCCTTTAGATAGCCTGCAAATCGCTAAAAATAACCCCGATAAAGAAGTAGTATTTTTTGGTATCGGCTTTGAAACCACCGCACCCAGCACCGCTTTTACCATCCTCCAAGCTGCTGAAGAAAACATTCAAAACTTTAGTATGTTTACTAATCACGTCCTCGTGATTCCCGCTTTAGAAGCCTTACTAGATAACCCCGATTTACAACTAGATGGATTTGTCGGGCCTGGTCATGTCAGTATGGTAATTGGCACTGCACCATATGAATTTATTTCCCAAAAATATCACAAACCAATAGTTGTTTCCGGTTTTGAACCTTTAGATATTCTCCAATCAATTTGGATGCTGTTACAGCAACTAGTAGAAAATCGGTGTGAAGTCGAAAATCAATACAACAGATTAGTCCAAAAAGAGGGAAATCAAGTAGCACTAAAAGCCATGAATCAAGTATTTGCAGTCCGCGAAACTTTTGAATGGCGGGGCTTAAATGAAATTCCCAACTCCGGCTTAAAAATTCGCCCAGAATATGCCCAATTTGATGCTGAATTAAAATTTACCATTCCTAACCAAAAAGTAGCCGATCATAAAGCCTGTCAATGCGGCGAAATTCTTAAAGGAGTGCTGAAACCTTGGCAATGTAAAGTATTTGGGACAGCTTGTACACCCGAAACCCCAATTGGGACTTGTATGGTTTCATCTGAAGGGGCTTGTGCAGCATACTATAAATATGGCAGATTTTCGACTGCAATGCCACAAACAGCAGTTGTCTCTCCATAACCTCCAAAAAAGCAGCGATACACTCCACACAACAACACTGCGAGGAACATTTGTATGCCATTTGTCACCGTCAAAATTGCCAGAGGACACTCCATCGAGAAAAAAAGACACTTAGTAGAAGCCATTACTAATGCGATGGTTGCAGCATTAGATACTAAGCCCGAATGGATTACAATTCACATCGATGAATTTGAGCGAGAAAACTGGGCTGTTAATGGTATTTTACACTGCGATCGCCATCGTGGTAGACACGACGAAACAGGTAGATAAAACTGACAAGTAAATAGTAAGGTGTGTTACCACTCATCGTTAACACACCTTACATAAAAATACATAAACAACTCTGAATTACGAATTACGAATTACGAATTACGAATTATAAAAAATGGATTTATCAAAAACCAACTCAATTCCTCATCCTCTCTTACAAAAAATCACTCAAGTTCGCCGTCGCCATAATAAAGTTAAAGATACCCATATTACCCTCGCACATGGTAGTGGTGGTAAAGCCATGCGCGATTTAATTGATGATATTTTTGTCAGTAGTTTTGATAATCCCATTCTCTCCCAATTAGAAGACCAAGCCAGCTTTAATTTATCCCAACTTTTACCACAAGGAGATAGACTCGCTTTCACCACCGATTCCTATGTTGTAGATCCCCTATTTTTCCCCGGTAGCGACATCGGAGAATTAGCCATTAACGGTACAATTAATGATTTAGCAGTCAGTGGTGCTAAACCTTTATACTTAACTTGTAGCGTCATTTTAGAAGAAGGATTACCCACAGAAACCCTGCGGCGTGTTGCTAGTAGTATGAAAACATCTGCCCAAAAAGCAGGCGTGCAAATTGTCACCGGAGATACTAAAGTAGTTCACCGTGGCGCGGCTGATAAACTATTTATTAACACGGCTGGTATTGGCATTATCCCCACAGGCGTTAACATTTCCTCCCATAATATTCAACCCGGCGATGCCATCATTATTAATGGTGAATTAGGCAATCATGGCACAGCAATTTTAATTGCCCGTGGTGAATTAGCATTAGATACTAACATTGAAAGTGATTGTCAGCCATTACATGAATTAGTTGCTACTATCCTCAATGTTTGTCCTGAAGTTCACGCCATGCGGGACGCAACTAGAGGAGGATTAGCGACAGTTTTAAATGAATTTGCCTTAACTTCTAATGTCGGTATCCGCATTCATGAAGCCTCGATTCCTGTGCGGGAAGAAGTTAAAGGAATGTGTGAGATTTTAGGGTTAGACCCCTTATATTTAGCCAATGAAGGTAAATTAGTAGTAGTAGTCAAAGGTGAACAAGCCGAAACCGTTTTAGCCGCTATGCAATCTCATCCATCTGGAAAAAATGCGTGTATTATTGGTGAGGTTGTTGATTCACCTAACGGTGTAGTTTTATTAAAAACTGCCTTCGGTACAGAACGAATTATTGATATGTTAGTTGGTGATCAATTACCCAGAATTTGTTAGTCAAGAGTAGATATTTTCATGCACGAACTAGGAATTACTCAAAATATTGTTGCCATTGTCAGTGAATATGCTCAAGGCGCGAAAGTCAGCAGAGTTACAGTAGAAATTGGCAAGCTATCGGCAATTATGCCAGAGGCGATTAACTTTTGTTTTGATATTTGCACCCAAAGCACACTTCTAGAAGGTGCAACATTAGAAATTATTGAAATTCCTGGTTTAGCTAAATGTCGGCAATGTGGCCAAGAATTTGCCATCGACAAACCATTTGGTATATGTCAATGTGGTAGCGTTCACTTAGATATTCTGACTGGTGAAGAACTCAAAATTAAAGAGATAGAGGTTGAGGAAGTATGTGTGTAACTTGCGGTTGTTCTGATGATGCTGAGGGCAAAATTACTAACTTAGAAACTGGTGAAATGGAACACAATCACCATCATCATACCCACACTTTACCTGATGGTACAGTGATTACCCATGCCCATGATCACGAACATCATCATCACCATCACCACGACCATGAAGCCCCCCATATTCATGCTAAAATTCATGGCACAACCATATCTTTAGAACAAGAAATTTTAGGTAAAAATAATCTTATAGCTGCCCAAAATCGCGGATGGTTTAAAGGTCGTAATATTCTCGCATTAAATTTAATGAGTTCTCCCGGTGCGGGGAAGACAACGCTGTTAACTCGCACAATTAATGATTTAAAAAATCAACTACCGATAAATGTCATTGAAGGCGACCAAGAAACAATTAATGATGCACAAAAAATTAAAGAAACAGGCTGTAAAGTTATACAAATTAACACTGGTACAGGCTGTCATTTAGACGCATCAATGATTGAAAGAGGGTTAGAACAACTTAACCCGCCATTAAACTCAGTTTTGATGATTGAAAATGTGGGTAATTTAGTTTGTCCAGCTTTATTTGACTTAGGAGAACAGGCGAAAGTTGTAATTCTTTCAGTGACAGAGGGAGAAGATAAACCAATTAAATACCCGCATATGTTCCGCGCTAGTGAGATTATGATTCTCACCAAAATTGACTTATTACCCTATGTTAACTTTGACGTGCAGCGTTGTATAGAATACGCCCAACAAGTTAATCCCAATATCCAAATTTTTCAAGTTTCTGCAACTACAGGTGCAGGCTTAGACAGTTGGTATAAATGGCTAACAGAAAAAGTTTTGAACTATTCAAATTTGGTCAACGCTTAAGCAATGTAATAATCTAGTTCGTAGTAAGGACTTTAGTCCTAAAAACCTCGGTTTCTTTAGGAAATTGGGGTTTTATGTTTTTATTTATCTAAACTGTCAGTTGAAAATCAAATTCAAGATTGCCATAATACCAATTTTCCCAAATTAATCAACAGATGCAAACCTTGAAACCCAGATTTTATCTGATTTTCTTAATGGGGAATTACGATAAATACCTCTAGGGATTCATGAAAATTTTGATTATCTTGCCAAAACTGGAGGTAAATATAGGACTCATATTTGATTTTTGAACAAATACATAAATACGTAGGGTGTGTTACGGCTTACGCATAAAACAACGGCAATATTGCAGGAGGAAAATCCACACTGCAATTTGCCTCCCCTACATATATTTAGATTTTTTCTTCAAATCAAACCGGATTTCTATATTTCCTTGGAAATTGTTGCGTAAATCTTCAACTGGCAAAATCACCATGAATAATGTAATTAATTACAACAACGATAAAGGACTCCTCGCCTACATCGAATTTTTAGCTGCTAGCAGTCTCAAATCCAGAAATGGTAATACTGACCCAGTATTCGATTTTGAGGATGCACTTGACCAAACAGAAATGGCACAGTTAGCAGTTGATGAATTAAAGAAAATTCCAGAAGTCAACGCCTTATTTCAAGAACGCTGGCTACCTGCACCTTTAGATTTGGATGAATTAGCTAAACTTCCAGAGGGAACTTTAGGTCATATCTACGCCAGAGAGATGAAAGCTAGAGGTTTTGATCCTTATTTTTACAAAAAAGTCCCTGTAGTTGATGATATTTCCTATCTCAAAATGTTATGGCGTTCTACCCATGATATTTATCATGTGGTTGCGGGATTTGATACTGATGGAGTTGGAGAAATTGGACTCCAAGCATTTGTTTTAGCTCAAACTCCAATTCCTATCAGTGTGATGTTAGTCAGTTTTGGTATGGTAATGATCAGTCTTTATCAACCGACAAAGTTTAATGATTTAATGACAGAAATAGCTCGTGGCTATAGACTAGGTTCTCAAACTTCTGGTAAATTAATAGCCCAAAAATGGGATCAGTTGTGGGGTGTGCAGGTGAGTGAAATTCGGGCGCGTTTGGGGATGACAATCATAGAACATAAGTTAGCCACAATAGACTCCGTGCTTAAGGAAGGAGTCTAATTGTAAATTTTACTGTCTCACAACATCTATCTATCGTAGTAAACTCTAGCGTTGCCGAATCCGCGATCGCGGATAAAATTATTCCATTGTTCAGCTTCAGCACGTTGAGCAAAAGGGCCTACTGCTATATGTGGGCCTATGGGTTGTTTTTTTTCTACGACAAAACCGTCTAATCCCGTAATCTGTCTGACTTGATTAGCAACTGTAGATGAATTTTGCGATTTCACAGGAATGGATACATAATACCGAGATTTAGTGCTGACGTTATTGTTATTACTAGAGTTTCTATTACCAGTATCAAATGGTACTTCTTGGACGTTATTAAAACCTGCAATACTTGCACCATAAATACCAACTGCATTTAATTCACTAACTCGCTGTTGGGCATTAGTTAGGCGATTGAATACCCCAGACTGAATCACTGAACGGCCATTGTACTGGCGAATGTATGCAGTAGGTTCAACACGACGTACTTGTTGCAAAGTCCAATTGCTAGTATTCTCAACGTAAACTGAGTAACGTTGAAAACTTTGGCTGTAGGTAGACTGTACTGGTTGATATTGATTAAATTCTATGGGCTGTTGTGTATAGTTTGGTGGTGGTGGGAGAGTTTCAAATACTGTTTGAGCTAGTAGTATTCCATCAATATGACTCATTTGTGCCTGTACGGGGATGCTGTTGGTGGTCAATGCCACAAAGCAAGACATGATAGATAATGCAATATACTTGGTTTTTATTTGAATAGACATAGTAGAAGCAAAATTGATAACCCTAATTTTTAGCTTAATTTGTCCAGGTCTAGGTGGCAATGAATACTGCTTCGATAATATAGGGAATGAGAGAAAATGTTAACTAATGCTAGGATTTGAGATTAAGTTATCAGCTATTTCCCATTTTCTTAAGTATTTCTTCCGATTTTTCGGCTGAAAATGGCTGCAAAAATTCCGAATTACTACCAATCTGGACTGTATCTCTCGTCAAAGGTGATATTTACAGGCAGAACGAGATATGGCACAGATTAATGGCACAATGATGCAATATTTCCACTGGTACACCCCTAATGATGGGAACTTGTGGAGTAAGGTTGAGGCTTCCGCACCAGAATTAGCAGATGCTGGTTTTACAGCCATGTGGTTGCCACCAGCCTATAAAGGATTTGCCGGTGCGTATGATGTGGGATATGGTGTTTACGACTTATTTGATTTAGGCGAGTTTGATCAAAAAGGCTCTGTTCGGACTAAGTATGGTACACGTCAGCAATATCTTGATGCAGTTAAATCTCTGCAAGCTCATGGTATGCAAGTTTATGCTGATGCGGTACTCAATCATAAGATGGGTGGTGATGCAGTAGAAACACCAAAAGCGACTCCTTTTCCTCAAAACGATCGCCTTAATCCCAAAGGTGGGTTACAAGATATTAAAACATACTCTCACTTTTATTTCCCTGGCAGGCAAAGCAAATACTCTAACTTTGAATGGCATTGGTGGCATTTTGATGCTGTTGATTATAACGAATATAACAGTGGCGATCGCAGCACAGTCTATTTATTAGAAGGTAAAACATTTGACGATTATGTAGCCTTAGAAAATGGCAACTTTGCCTATTTAATGGGTTGCGATCTTGATTTTCAACATGAGTGGGTGCGGGGCGAAATAACCCACTGGGGTAAGTGGTATCTTGACAACACAAAAGTAGATGGTTTTCGCTTGGATGCCATCAAACACATTTCCACTTGGTTCTTTCCCGAATGGATAGATGAACTAGAACGCCATGTTGGTAAAGATTTATTTATGGTAGGAGAGTATTGGTATAACGATATTAATACTCTGCTTTGGTATGTTGATGCTGTGCGTGGCAAGATGTCAGTTTTTGACGTACCACTACATTACAACTTCCATCAAGCCAGCAAATCTGGAGGTAATTATGATATGCGCCGGATTTTGGATGGCACAATGATGCAAAAACGTCCTACCCATGCTGTAACATTTGTTGAGAATCATGACTCTCAGCCTTTGCAAGCATTAGAATCTGTCGTTGAACCTTGGTTTAAACCCTTAGCTTATGCTTTGATATTGTTACGACAAGAAGGTTATCCTTGTGTTTTTCATGCTGACTACTACGGTGCAGAGTATGAAGACTGGGGAAAAGATGGGAATCGCTATCAGATTTTTATGCCCTCCCATCGTTGGATACTTGATAAATTGCTTTATGCACGTAAACATTATGCTTACGGGCCACAATACGACTATTTTGACCATTGGAATACTATTGGTTGGACACGCTTAGGTGACGCAGAACATCCCCAAGGTATGGCTGTGATGATGAGTGATGGCGCAGAAGGTTCTAAATGGATGGAAGTTGGTAAACCCAATACTAAATTCATTGACTTAACTGAACATATCAAAGAACCTGTATATACCAATGAATGGGGTTGGGGTGAATTTCGTTGCCTAGGCGGTTCAGTATCAGTTTGGGTGCAAGCATGAATTATATATTTCTAGCTTGGTAAGGCTTACACCGTTCGGCTAATCCTCACGGCAAAGCCTTACGAACTGTGATTAATAGGGTGGGTTAACAAACATGATTAAAGATCAACTCTTGATGTTAGTGAACCCACCCCTACAAATTCAGGTAGCGTTTGTGCGTAAAGCTTCTTGAAAATACTGGCGATAGAGTTCACAACTGGATATTACCTGATTGCCTTGCAGCTTGACTAACCCCATGCTGTGTAACTTAAATGCTACATTCTGTTCTAACTCTACAGGAATTGAGGAGGCGATCGCTAATTCATACGCTGCTGCTAATTGCGGATGTTCTTGCAGACTGCGTAAATGGCGATGTAAGTGATTGCTATAAATTCCAGCATCTGTAACTGCGGTTGCAATTAACTGTTTCATAGTCAAATCTTTTTGGGCTAAATGATACAAAGCTTGCTGAACTAAATATGGATGTCCATCCACAAGCTGCATCAATTCTGATAATTCACCTTCAGATAAATTCATGTCATAACGTTGGGCTAAATTGCATACTTGCACAGGTGTAAATGTTTGCAATTCAATTGCTAAACCTACATTAAAAGGTGATTTATTAATATCAAGGGGAATATACACTTCTGTAGAATGAACAATTACTAAGCGCAGATTTTGCCATAGAGGATTACCACTATCGCCATAGGCTGCTTCTTCATACCAAGAACGCAGTAATGTAAAGAAATCGTCCGCAATTTCTGGATGTAAAAATACCTCATCAACTTGATCTAATGCTAATACAAAAATACCATTAATTTCTGGTAATATACAATCTTCAAAATAAGCAGTACAGTTACTTTTACTCCCAAAAGTTTCGCTCCAATAATCCTCGACTCGATGGGGTAACTGAAGTTTACGAGTAATAGAAGCACAAAACCAACGCAAGAATTTATCTAAGTTATGAAAAATAGAGCTTTCAGCACGCTGTAAACTCAAAGCTACAGTACGTACTGAAGAATTTTGTTGTTGAGCATGAGCTAAAATTCTCACCATTAAAGAAGTCTTGCCCATTTGACTAGGTGCTTTAATGCGAATCAATGCCCCATTTCTAGTAATTTCTTCATAACAGCGAGACTCTACCGGAGAGCGTTCCATATATAAAGTAGAGTTCAATGGAATAACTCCCACTGGTGATTCTAATTCTGAGGGATGAGGATGAGGAATTGGGAAAGAGTTTTGAATTGGCAAATCTTCAGAGGCTTTTTGTGCTAAGACAGCCATTAAATTAGTTTTACTAACTTTTTCTCCTAGACTAGCTGATAGTATCTGCCATAATTTTGGCCCTACATCATGCTTGATGTATTCTGGTGCATAGTCACATTCTGCGGCAATTTGGTCATATTTTTTACCCAATAAAGCCCCGCGCAGTACAGCTACTTCAATATTTTTGAGATGTCTTTGATTCTTAGCAAAAACTGCTTTATCTGCAACTTTTAAAGCTGTCTCAAATGTTATTGCTTGTTCTTGAATACTGTCAGTCACGTCGCTTCGCTCCAAATTCAAAATTCAAAATACCCTTACGGGAAGGCTTGCGCCTACAAAATTCAAAATTCAAATTCCCATAAATAAATTTAGCGCGAAGTCAGAGTAGAGAAAATCTCCGCTCTGAACTTCGTAAGAGAGGGGCTTTTACTATCAAGGAATCATTGGTCATTATCTGAAATTTTATTAATAAACTGTCTCAATATTTTGATTAAATTGGTTTTAAAATAGAAATGCTAACTGGTTTTTTCTGCCACTTGTTGCAGCATTTGAGTCAAGGTATGGTTAGGGTATTGTAAACAAAATATACCACTACTGCCAAGTTGTGCCATTTCTTCTGAAAGAGGAAATATCCCGGCGACTGGGACGTTATAAGTTCTCTCTACTTTTTGTTGCAGAGATATCAAGTTTATCCGGCTTGGTGTTTTATTAATCAGCATCATCATTTGACTAACTTGCAGTTGACGAGCAATATTAACTGTTACCGCAGTACCTTGAAAATCTTGGCGATCTGGCCGGATAATTACAATTAATAAGTCAGAAATAGCTATAGATAGTAAAGTTTCTCGGCTCAGTCCTGGGTGAGTATCAATGAATAAGTAATCTAAATCTAGTTCTTTAATTAATCTTTGAAATCCGCTATTAAGTAAACTAACGTTATATCCTTCGCTGAGAATCTTGGCGATTTCATCACCATTAATACTAGAAGGTATGAGAAAAACTTTTCCTGGATAAATTGCTAGATGAGCAGTCACATCATAGGCAGTCTCAGCAATACAACTACGATGCCATAAATAATCATTCAAGGTATTAGCTGTAATTGTCTCATCAATACCAAATAGAGCATGAATACCAGGAGATTGCAAATCAGTATCAACAATTGCTACTCGCTTTCCTTGGAGTGCCATTGTTACTGCTAAGTTTGCTGTTAAATTAGATTTACCTGTTCCGCCTCGGAATGAGTGAATGGCAATAATTTTAGACATAGAGTGATAATTCGTAATACCCTGCGGGAAGCAAGCTACGTAATACTCGCAAAGCGAGAAGCAAGCTACGTAATTCGTAATTCCGCTACGCGGAAGCAAGCTACGTAATTCGTAATAGTCTGCTCCTATATGTTTGAATTGCGAAGGGTTGCAACTTCTGTTTGCAATTTTTTAAAATAATCAGTTTGAGTAATTTCTGCTACCTGCTGTGCGAGTTTGTTTAAATCAATATCAATTTGTATTTCTTGGAGTTGCAGTTTTGCATTCTTGAAGGCAGTGAAGTTAACAATATTGCTGGGCGGTGCTGTGATACCGATGTTAAGGGGATGTTGGGGCATGATTTACTCCATGTGATTAAGGACTGTGTTTGGAGTATGAGGTCTTTATCTTTCTAGAATGACGCGATCGCACAACACAATAAAAGATCAGTTTTCTAGCGAAGCAGTTCTTGTTAAACTGGTCTTGACAATTTGTTAGTTTTGTGAAATATGCTAGAGCGTGTAGAGGAAGAACTGCGTCGGTTGAAGTTAGAAACATTAAAGCGAGATATTGCGATCGCAGCCGAACAGCTGAAGAATGGAGACTACACTGAATATGATGATGAGTCTCTACCCAATTTGCTGGCAGATATCAAGGCACGAGGACAGCGCAAGCTCAAGCAAGATAGTTAATAATACGTGAGTTTGACGGTTGAGAAAAACCCCTCTCCAAAGACGCGGAGCGGCTTATCGCTAGAGTTCAAGACCTTATTTTTGGTTGAGTTTAAAGCCCCTTTCCGCGTCGGAGAGGGGTTGGGGAGAGGTCATCGAACTGAGGTTAATAATGAATCCGTATAGACTTTCCCAGTCAACAGCTTATCTAGGATTTACAGGCGAATATTCCTCAAATCGCCAACGCAAAGGGGTAGCATTTCTAATTTCCAAAACCTGCTCAATATCAAACTCTACTAAACGTTGCGCCCCTGCAAATTCAGCTAATCTTTCTACATCCCAAATTACCTGCGCCTTACCAGTTAATTGCAAAGTATGCCCTTGTTCAAAGTTGATAAATAATAAACCTGCATTGGGGTTAATATTTAAGTTGCCGAAGGTCTGAAACATATTATTACCAGAATAATCAGGAAACACTAACTGATTACTATTCACAACTTTCACAAACCCTGGTAAGCCGCCTCTGTGGGACGCATCAGCACCACTTTCTGCATGATAACTAGCGATGAAAAAAGTGTCTGTTTGGGTAATCCAAAGTTGATTTATCTCACTTAAAGTATCTCTTGTAAAAATTTCAGGTTGTTCGAGTGAATCAGTTACAGCTTTTTCTATATGACGTATCTGAATATATTTAGGACAGTTAAAAAATACCTGCTGAATTTGTAGTTTTATATGCTCTTGATTAATTTCTGCTTTGCCATTTAAACGTAACCGCCTACGATTTCCTAAGTCAATTACCAATAAACCAATATCATGATTATTTTTGAGATGTTTTTGTAAGATGCTTGTATCTGTTGGAGTGACATTAATCTGTAAATTATTTTCGTCTAACACCTCTAGAAAACCGGGTTTTCCTGTTAATAAAGATGCCCAAACTCTACCGTTTATATCCACTGTACTAGCAACTGCTAATTGTTGTGTGTGCAATAACTCTTCAGCAGATGCTTTGATGCTGCTATTAATGAAGTGACATAGACGTTGCGCCTCTTGTGTCACTCCTGCTTGCGTTTGGACTGCAATTTCTCCAGAATGGAAAGACATTTTAGTAATTCGTAATTCGTAATTCGTAATTCGTAATTAAGAAATCAAATTGTATAGTAAATACACATTTATTTAATATTCGTGATATTATAGGGAATTTCAAGATCAGTTTTGAATTGATTTAAGCAGAGAGAGTTGATCTTGGCGATCGCAAAACTTTATGCTATTGCAATCAACATTGCAATTCTGCAAATATATCTGTAAGTGATTTAGGTATAGCAGAAAGCACTTAAACATTGTGGCTACTCTCAAAGCTTCTCAATCAGGACTCGCCAAAATTAAACAAGCCAGAATTGAAAAGGGTTGGTCTGTTGATGATTTTCGATGGCTAGAATTAGCCAGTGAAGTTTTAGGTGTCTCGTGGCAAGAAAGTGGTGTTCTCGCTGTTGGGATATCAGAAGGAACTTGGAAACGGTTCTTAGCAGGAAAACAGGCGATTAATTCTGAGGCGTTTAAGGCTTACTGTCAAGTGCTGGGGTTGAATTGGGAAGAATTGCGGGAGGCAGGGGGCAGGGGGCAGGGGGCAGGGAGCAAGAGCGAACAAAAAGAATTTTCGTTGTCTATTCATCCTGATATTGATTGGGGAGAAGCACCGGATGTATCAATTTTTTATGGTCGTTGTGCAGAATTAGATACTGTGAAGCAATGGGTAACAACAGAAAATTGCCGCTTAATAACGTTGTTAGGAATGGGTGGAATTGGGAAAACAACACTTTCTGTAAAGCTAGCACAGGAAATTATTAACCAGTACCCAATCCCCAATTCCCAATCCCCTCAATACATCATTTGGCGTAGTCTCCGCAACGCGCCACAGGTAGAAGATATATTAGCTGAGTTAATTCAATTCTTATCTGCCCAGCAGGAAACAAATTTACCAACTCATGTGCAGGGTAGGATTTCACTGCTACTCAAATATTTACGTGGTTCACGCTGTCTAATTATTTTAGATAATGCTGAGTCAATTTTACTCTCAGGCGATCGCAATGGTCGTTATCGTCCTGGATGTGAAGGTTACAGTCAACTTCTGCAATGTGTAGCCGAAACTGCTCACCAAAGTTGTGTAATTCTCACCTCACGGGAAAAACCCCAAGGACTCGCCAGATATGAAGGAGATTGTTTACCTGTGCGTTCTCTGCAATTAACAGGTTTACAAGAACCAGAAGGGCGGGAATTATTCAACGTCAAAGGTCAATTTACTGCTTCTCATGATGAATGGCAACTTTTAATTTCACGCTATGGCGGTAATCCTCTGGCTCTCAAAATTGTAGCGTCTTCCATCCGCGACTTTTTTGATGGTAATGTTTCCCAATTTCTGGAAATTTCCCAGCAAGGTACATTCATTTTTGATGATATTCGTGATTTACTAGACCAACAGTTCCAGCGTCTCACCACCTTGGAACGAGAAATTATGTACTGGCTAGCCATCAACCGCGAACCTATTACTTTACCGGAATTACAAGCGGATTTTGTCGCTCATATCCCACCCCGTGAATTGCTAGAGTCCCTAAGTTCTTTGCAAAGACGTTCTTTCATTGAAAAAAGTGCGAATAAGTTCACTCAACAACCTGTAGTGATGGAGTATGTCAGCAATCAGTTAATTGAGCAAGTTTGTGAGGAAATTAGGGAATGGGGCATGGGGAATGGGGCATGGGGAATAGAACAGCCAATTTCGTCCCCCACTCCCTTATTTACCAGCCATGCGCTAATTAAGGCGCAAGCTAAAGATTATGTGCGGGAAACTCAGATTAGTTTGATTCTTCAGCCGATTATCGATAAACTAATTACAGAAGTTGGCAGTCTGGAAAATATCGCTGATTGTCTGACTCACATCTTGGCAAATCTGCGTGGTAAATCTCCCCAAGTCACAGGCTATGCTGCGGGGAATTTTTTAAATTTGCTGCATCACGCAGACATTGATCTCAATGGCTTTGATTTTTCAGGTTTAACTCTTTGGCAAGCTTATCTACAAGGTGTCAACTTGCACGATGTGAATTTTGCCGAATCAGATTTATCTCACTGTGTGTTTACGGAAACTTTGGGTAATATTTTATCTGCTGCCTTTAGTCCTGATGGTGAGCCAGTTGCGGTGGACGCGTTCTCCGGCATAAGCAAACTGGCAAAACCAAAGGGTCAACTTTTAGCCACCTGCGACACCGATTGTCATGTCCGTATATGGGAAGTAAAAACAGGTAAATTATTACTGATTTGTCAAGGACACACTAACTGGGTGCGCTCGGTGGTGTTTAGTCCAGATGGGGAGATTTTAGCTAGTGGTGGTGCAGACCACACAATTAAACTATGGAATGTCGGAGATGGAGTTTGTATAAAAACATTGACGGGGCATGAACATGAGATATTTTCTCTAGCATTTCATCCCGACGGTGAGATTTTAGCCAGTGCAAGCGGCGACAAGACAATCAAACTTTGGGATATCCGCGAAGGTAAATGCAAACAAACCCTGACAGGACATACAGATTGGGTACGTTGTGTGGCTTTTAGTGCAGATGGTCAGACTTTAGCAAGTAGTGGTGCTGACCACACCATTAAACTATGGGATGTATATCAAGGTCAATGTGGGAGAACTTTAACAGCACATACGGGATGGGTGCGTTCGGTGGCGTTTAGCGCAGATGGACAAACCTTAGCTAGTGCTAGTGGCGATCGCACTATTAAAATCTGGAATTATCATACTGGTGAATGTCTGCAAACTTACACCGGACACACTAACAGCGTCTATTCTATTGCTTTTAGCCCTGATAGTAAAATTTTAGTCAGTGGCAGTGGCGATCGCACCGTCAAAATCTGGGATTGCCAAACCCATACCTGCATCAAAACTCTACACGGACACACTAATGAAGTTTGTTCCGTCGCCTTTAGTCCCGATGGTCATACACTAGTATGTGTTAGTTTAGACCAAAGCGTGAAACTTTGGGATGCTCTGACTGGTCACTGTTTAAAGGCTTGGTACGGAAATACAGATTGGGCTTTACCTGTAGCTTTTAGTCCGATACCCCCACTTAATAAGGGAAGCGAAGGGGGAATCTTAGCCAGTGGTAGTAACGACAAGACAATTAAACTCTGGGACTGGCAAACAGGCAATTGCATCAACAGTTTACAAGGACATACAGACTTTATTTATGGCATTGCCTTGAGTCCAGACGGTGAAATTTTGGCAAGTGCAAGTACAGATTCCTCAGTCAGATTATGGAAAATTAATACAGGTAAATGTCTACAAATTTTACTCGGACATACAGATTGGCTATATGCTGTTGCTTTTCATCCCCAAGGTCAAATCCTGGCCAGTGGTAGCGCAGATTGCACAGTCAAGCTATGGGATATTACTACAGGTCAATGTCTCAAAACTTTAAATGAACACAGCGATAAAATCCTGGGAATTGCATGGAGTCCAGACGGGAAAATTTTAGCTAGTGCCAGTGCTGACCAATCTGTGAAACTATGGGATAGTTGTACAGGTAATTGCATCAACACCTTAAAAGCACACAATAATCGCATTTACTCAGCTATTTTTAGTCCCAACGGCGAAATCATTGCTACTTGCAGCACTGACCAAACAGTGAAATTATGGGACTGGCAACAGGGTAAATGTCTTAAAACCTTGACTGGACATACTAATTGGGTATTCGCCATTGCTTTTAGCCATGATGGTACAACCCTTGCAAGTGCATCCCATGACCAAACTGTGAGAATTTGGGATGTAGATACAGGTGAATGTCGTCATATCTGCGTTGGGCATACCCATTTAGTATCTTCCGTGGCTTTTAGTCCAGATGGGGAATTTCTTGCTAGTGGTTCTCAAGACCAAACCGTGAGGATTTGGGATGTAAATACAGGCAAGTGTTGGAAGATTTTCCAGGCAAAAAGATTGTATGAGGCGATGAATATTACTGGTGTCAAAGGGTTAACGGAAGCAACAATGTTCACATTACAAGCTCTTGGTGCTTTCAGAAGGGTGTAGGGGGTAGGGTGTAGGGTGTAGTAACCCAGGTTTAAAAGCGTTAGCCCATCTGAAAAAATGTAAAAATGTAATATATGTAGAAATTATAGTGTATTTAGAATGTTTTAGGCGTAAGCCGTAACGCACTAAAGGCTTTGGGGAATTTGCCAACAGTATCTGTATGTCGGCTCAACCCCAACTTAGTAGCCATTGCCCAAATTGGTGTGATATTCAGTTTGGTGACTGGAGCCGCTATTACGTGTAAAGCATTAATAGCGGTTTGCCGCCACCAGTCTGAGATTAGCTGCCCATCATTGCCTGGGCGAGTCCGATGAAAAGCGGTATTCCCAAGGCGATCGCAACAGGCGTGCCGATGGCTGTGGACGCACCTATGTAGGCAGATGGATTGGCTGACGGGATACCAGCTCGTAAAGTGGGAGGCCCTGAAATGTCTGAACTGGAGGCGGCAATGATGGCTAGGAGCGCGACACCCCCAGGGCTGAAACCCGTGGCGTAGTGGGCAATCATGCCAAGACCGAAGGCAATAAACCCATGCAGTAGAGGTGCTATCAGGGCATATACTGCGTACCACTGGGCTACCTTGCGTAGCTCACCAATCCTTGACCAAGCTTCCATACCCATTACCAACATTAGTATTGAAAGCAGTCCCCGGAATAGAGGCTCGTAGAAGCTTTCAAATACACTTTCCGGCCGGGTTATTATGCCTAAAGCGAGGCCGAGCAGCAGTGCAGATAGGGCAGAACCCTGGAGACTTTCCTTCACGATAGGCCATATCTCGACCCGATTCCCTGCGCTACCGCGCTGCTGGCTGAGATACTCCTGTCTGGTGGTGGGATACTCCTGCTCGCTGGGATACTCCCCTGCGGCGACTGCCTGTTTGCTGAGATACTCGTCCTTGCTGAGATACTTGTCGCGCTTCTTGTTGGTATAAATGCTGGCCACAACGATCGCAGTCACGAGTGCTGGGATGTCCATGAAGGGATAGAGTGCGCCAGCCCAGGGTTCGTATGTCATCTTTTGCGCTTCCATGACCGTTATCCCGGCGGCGAGGGTAGAGCCACTCACAGCACCGAACAAGCCCGCAGTCGCAACGGCATCCACGGTTCTGATGCCCGGCAGCTTGGCCAAGGTGTAGCGTCCGATGAACACGATGAGGATACCCATCACCACGGCGAACAGCGCAGGCAACAGCATCTCCGTCAGATTGGAATTGCGGATCGCAATACCGCCGCTCAGTCCGACTTTGATGAGCAACATGAAGACGATGAACTTATAGATCGCATCTGGAATTTGTAGTTGGCTACCGAGGGACGCAATGACTATACCACCAAGCAGAAAGCCGAGTGTCGGGGACTGCAATTGCGCCCCGAATTTCGTCAAGAAATCGGACAAAAAATCCACGTTGTAACTCCTCCTTGATTCAGGTTATTAGGGGTCAAAACAACTGAAAATTATCAATTCAAAATTGCAACCATTAGCGGCTTGAACCCACTACTGATTGAAGACAAATTCAAAATTCAAAATTATCAATTCAAAATTGCAATCATTAGGAGTTTGAACCTACTACTGATTGAAGACCACTGAAGTTTATTCAGTGGGGGCTTGCACCCAGAATTAATTAATTCAAAATAAATCTTCTTCTTAATTTTGCATTTTGCATTTTGAATCCAAAAAAGTTCAGAATGGCAGACATAAGCTTAAGTTTATCTTAAAATTTGCACAAATTTGCGATCGCTGTACATGAATCTGCTAACTAATTTCAAATTCAAATCATAAGTTTTACTTGTATTTTCAAAAAACCTCTATATCCCTGGTCAATGTGAATTGCGATCATAGATTTTTATCTATACATTGTTGCTATTAAACTTCAGTTATCAGGTGTATCGACGTAGGTTTAGACCCGCTACTAACGCCTTCCACCAATTAGTGTGGTGTTTCCTCCAAGATTTAACTGAGAACTTTTTACTGTTTACTGTTTAAGAAGTGCAGTCATAGAAAGCACTTCTTTGTCAAAGCTAATCAATCTGCATTTCGGAGGGAGTTGTTGACGGCACAGAAGTTGTGGACGGACTGTGACTGGCGAGGTTAAACCATCCCACCGCCAGTATGAGACCAAACCCACAGCCCAACAAAAAAGTCCAGGCGTGAGACGAATCAAGTACGCACAGCAGGCGGCGATCGCTACTATATACCTGCACTAGCCAACCTTCACTGGTGTTGTCAAATCTGGTTCGCATTTTAGTTGAGTCAAACTTGTTCATCTATGCTTTTGCCTTGAACGATATTCTTACGTTTATATTTAGAAGCGCATCAAGAAATTGGAGAAGAAATCCAGCTTGTAATTCTTCCTTGATTTCAGATATTAGATGTCAGAACGGCAGATATGTGCTTCACTTTATCTTAAAAGCCGTACAAATTTGCGATCGCTCTACATTGATCTGCTAACTAATTTCAAATTCAAATCATAAGTTTTCCTTTTATTCTCAGAAAACCCATATATTCTCTGATCAATGTAAATTGCAATCATAGACCTTTATCTATACGTTGTTCCTATTAAGAAGGGCTTTCTATAACTGCACTTGCCAAATTGCGTTAGATAGTGCTGCCAATCGCAGTTGGCTATATCGTCAAAAAGATAAGTGTTTGTTATCAAATACTTCCGCTAATCTGAGTCAATTTTTCTCAACTGAGGTGAGTAGATTTGCCCATCTTTAGCATAAACTTAAATATATAGTTCAAAGCAAGACTCTGTGGTTTTGCCTTGAAGTGTCGTAATAGAAAGTATCAGGAGGTAAACCACATGACCCAGAAAGCCAGCAAGCTCGTCATCGTTACAGAAAAGGTGCTGCTGAAAAAGGTCGCCAAGATCATCGACGAAGCCGGTGCTACCGGTTATACGGTGGTGGCGGCTGGAGGTAAAGGCAGTCGTGGCGTGCGCTCGTCGGGACAACCCAACGTTGGCGACATCTACACCAATGTAAAGTTTGAGGTACTCACCCCGAATCGAGATATGGCCGTGAAGATTTCAGATGAGGTCGCAGCGCAGTTTTTCACAGATTATTCGGGCATCACCTATATCTGCGACGTGATGGAGGTACTGTACGCGCACCAGTTCTGAGTCAAAACCCCAGCAATTCTCCTTTTGGCAAGAAGTTGTTCAAGCAGTGGGAATCTCGGTTTGGTATTGTAATGACATCTGAGAAATCCAAGAGAGCTAGAGCGGTTGCAAAAACGGGATTTGTTCAACACCATCTTCGGTTCATTTCGGCAGCGTTTGTCGTCGCTACCGGACAAACGCGCGGACAAAAACACTCGCTACGGGATGGAAAATGCTGCTTTGAGCGCGTTTAGCGTGTTGCTCACCCAAAGCGGAGAGCGATTTTTTTCGGCAGGTGAGAATGGTAATGTGGTGAGATGACCCAATAAACTGCGTACACCAGAACACATGAAAAAGTCTTTCCCTTATACCCCTATACCCTTACACCCCTATACCCCTTTTCCAAGTCAGAACGAGTTGAAGAAAACGAACTATGTTAAGTAATGTAAAAAGACTAAGATTGAGTTCGTAGTAAGGACTTTAGTCCTGATTTGAGAACTAAACTTCTCTCTAGAAACCTTTAATTATTTACCCTGTTCTACTTAGCTGAACTAATTTGGTTATATTGCAACTGCAATAACTATGTCGATGTAGAAAAATTATGTAGTTAGTAAGCTAAAAACCCTGGCTTTTAATGCTTCTAGCTATTTAAATTTGTTTTCACTATAAAAGTAGCCGAAAAACCGAAATTTACTTATTACTTATTACTCACTACTTGTTACTTATTACTTATTACTTAGAGATGATTTATAAAGTAAAGCTTAAATTGTAGGGTGCGTTATAGCAACGCGTAACGCACCATAATCACACGGTGCGTTACGGCAATTTATACTTTCGCTCATACTCAAATGCTCACACTGCCGTAACACAACGGCAATAAAGCGAGAACTCAGAGCGGCGGCTTCCGCCGTAGACGCTTTAGCGGATTGCCGCAGGCATCTGAACTTTGGTGGGGAGGAAAATCCACACCCTACGCCCTACACTAAACCCTACTCATATAGGTAACACCTCGATATTTCAGTTGCAATTGAGGTTGAGATGCAACTGTTGTAGGTTTGGCAATTTGGTAACTAACTCCACGATACTTGGCTGTGTTCAAATCTTGCTGTTGTGCTATTTTTGTGGAGCTAAATTCATAATAAGAACCGCGATAAGACAGTAACATAAGTTAATTCCTGTGTTGAAATAGCGTTTACTTTTATCACCATAGATTCAATGTTTTATCAAGTCGATACATAAAAGTTATGCAGTTTTTACCAGAGAACAAAGATTAATTTGACCACTGACAGACTTAACTCACATCACCAAGTCCTTAACTTTTCTGTATCGACACAACCAGGAATTTTCTAGGATACTCCAGCTATACAACAGTTCTAAAAATCATGACGGTAATAAATGGGTAGACATCGTAGCCAACGTTTTGGTTAACGACTTCCCGATAACAATATCTCAAATGTAGGGTGCGTCAGTGTGAAAACACCTAACTATACCGAGAAATTATTGCTACTGACGCACCCTACTAAATAAATCAATCATTTACTCATCAAAGGATACTCACATGGCAACTTTTACAGTCACTACACTCAATGATGTTGTTGATGCCACAGACGGGCTATTAAGTTTACGAGAAGCGGTAACAGCCGCAGAAGCCCTACCTGGAACTGATACGATCGCCATTAATAGCATTGCTCTACTAAATAGCCCAATTGTCATCAGACCAGGCAATAACATTAACTTCCAGGGGAATGGCACTAGCTCTAGTGGCTTCAATGGACAGGGGCGCACTTCTATATTTCTCATCAATAACAGCACTGTTACATTTAATGATCTGCACATTAACAGGGGTCTTGCTCAAGGAGGAAATGGCAGTCGAGGCGGTGGTGGCGGTTTAGGGGCTGGAGGCGGCCTGTTTCTGAATCCAGGTGCTAATGTCACCGCAGATAATGTGGTGTTTTTTGATAACCGCGCAGTCGGAGGTAATAGTTTTGCTGGTCGTGGTGACGGTGGGCGGGGTGGAAATGATTCCTCGGCTGGAAGCAATGGCTTTCCGGGTGGTAGTGGTGGCTTACCAAGTTTCTTCGCTATTGGAGGGATAGTCCCAACGAGCGGCGGTAGTGGTGGTGTGGGCGGACGAATAGTCGGAAGTACAGGTTTGGGAGCTGGTGGCGGTTTCGGTGGTCGCTCAGGAGGCTTTGGGGTCGCTGGTGGTAGTGGCGGCGGTGGTGGTGGCGGTACGGGCGGTGCTGGTGCTTTCCGAGATGCGACTGGTGGCGGTGGTGGCGGCCGTGGTGGTTTTGGTGGCTATGGTGCTGGCGGTGGCGGTGGCGGCGGCGGCGGCGGCGGCGGTGCTAACGTGTTGGGAGGACAAGCTCGCCCCGGTGGTGCTGGCGGTTCTGGGGGCTTAGGTGGCGCATTTGCTGGGGATGGACGCGCTGGAGCTAATGGGACTAATGGTCGCTCAACGTTTACTGGTAACAGTCCAGGTAACGGTGGTGTGGGAGGACAAGGCGGCGGTGGTGCAGGTTTAGGCGGTGCAGTCTTTGTCTCTAACAGCGCAACCTTTAGCGTCAGCAACAGTACATTTCTGTTCAATTCTGCCGTTGGTGGTAGTGGCTTTGAGAATGGTCAAGGACGTGGCGGCGCAATCTTTGTGCAATTCGATGGTAGATTGCGGGATCTAGGTGGGGTGCGTTTCATTCAAAACTCTGCATCAACGGCAAATGCTGATAGCAATATCTATCCAGTCAAAGTCAACCGAGGTGATGGCACGATTGAGGTAGAAGATTTTACAGGTGTAGGTCGGGGCAGTAATCCCTCAGTGGAAGTCAAGGAAACTTTTGACGAACTCATATTTACAGGAGAGGGTTTAGTTGCCAAAAACTTGCTCCTTACCCAAACTGGTGATGATTTAGTTGTCAGTTTTGAAGGGGTTGATGATACCCAAGTGATTCTCAAGGACTTTGCTCTCGAAAACCTGGATAACTTGGCAATTCCTGGTGGTCAACACGGTCAGATTGGTAATATTGTGTTTGATGGTGATGAAACCCTGCAAGATAGTTTTGATGTCTTCAATGGCGACTCTACCCAAAATACAATTTGGAATCGTAACACTGTTACCTTTCTGAATGATTTAGATAATTATGTGCGTGGTTTTGACAACTCCGATGATGTGATTAATGCCCAAGGTGGTGATGACAAGATTTGGGGTTTGAGTGGCGATGATATTTTGCGCGGTGGTGAAGGTAACGACATCCTTCATGGTGGTACTGGTGCAGATATTCTGATTGGTGGTTGGGGAAATGATACTCTGTATTTAGGAAGCGATCGCCATATTGATACGGTCATATATCGCCAGGGTGATGGTAGTGATATTATCCATCAGTTCCAGCGTGGTGCAGGTGGTGACTTATTACAATTTGAAAATGTTGATGCGATCGATGTGGTGGTAAATGGTAGTAATACTTACTTCCATTTAGGTGACGGTATAAATGGTAATGCTGAATTTGGTGCAGGTGAATTATTAGCTGAGTTAAAAGGTGTAACTGGTTTTACTGCCGATAATCTCAATTTGAATCTGGCATCTGGCAATACTGCCCAGTTCTCGTTTGCATAGAAGACAACCTTTTTCTTCCCCTAAACCTCTACACCCTATTTTTAACACCTGCGTCAGTTTTAATTAAGTAAGTCGGCGAGAAAAAAACAAACTACATTAAGTAATGTAAAATTTAATTGAATTGGCTTGTAGTAAGGGCTTTAGCCCTTAAGAGAGGACTAAAGTCCCTACTACAAACCTTGAATTATTCACGCCGTTCTACTTAATATTGTGGGTTAATGGTATTAGCTTCAGCACTTAACCCCTGTGCTAATTCTGTGGTGGTGAGAGATTGAACAATTTTCAAAGCCAGAGAATTAGTAGAAATATTTTTGGCATAAGCTGCACTTAAATAGGGTGCATATTGTCCATTTTTAGCTACATAGGTTTGGAAGAAAGGTAAACTTAAAACATTCATGTAGCGATGTGCTTGCACTGCATCCCCTACTAAATCTTGAGATAAAGCTACTTGCTGGCTACTCGGGTGACTATTGCCAATGGTGGTGAAATGAGTTCCACCCACAAGCATGGCGAGATATTTGGGGGAATTAGCTAGCCAGGAAAAGGGTAAGATTTGCTCATACAAAGCTGGTGCAACTGTATCTTCACTACTACCAATGAGCATCACAGGGATTTTAATCTGATTCATCCCAGCTTTGCCAAAAATAGAACTTGTGATGGGGTTAACTGCGATCGCAGCTTTGACTCGTTGATCTTGTAAGTTATTTAATGGGTAATTATCTTTCAATGCCAAGGCACGACACTGAAATAATAAAGACATATTCCAGGTTTTGTTGAGTTTCTCTGGTTTGCAGTCTTGTTGCAATTGCTCAAAGTTAATTTTACCCCCAGCTAACGCTAAAGCTGTGTAGCCTCCTAAAGATTGCCCAAACACACCCACTTGTTGCAGATTTAATTTACCCTTAAACTCACCATGAGACTGATTACTGATTTCCAATTGATCTAAAATATACTTGACATCTAATGGTCTGTGTTGAAATTCCTCTACTGATATGACATCATTTCCTTGTTGATGCACACGTCGCGCTTGCCCTGCATCACTACCGGGATGATTAGGAACAACTACGGCAAACCCATAAGATGCTAAGTGGCTAGCTAAATACTCAAAGTTACTGCTGTCTGAACCCAAGCCATGAGAAATCACAATTACAGGCGCAGTTTGTTGTATACGTGGAAGATAAATATCAGTTACCAATAACCGATGCCGTGTAGAATCAAACAACCTCAAAGTCTGTTTTTGCGCCGGGATGTTTCCCTGATTGCTTAAATCTGGTAATTGAGATAAACCTTTGGTAGTTTGTATATTAGCAGCTTCTAAATTCGATTTATTCGTAACAACTGCGATCGCCTGATGAGTTTGATGAACAATTTTCTGTAATTCCCTAGCGATCGTGAAACTTTGGGCTAAATTAATATAGATGCCGTCAGCCGGATATTTGCGTAATAAATTTAATAAAGTTAACCCTTCTGGTTCATTAGCTGCTAACACTAACGCGGAACGTAAAGCATTTAATTGTGGTTGTGTTTGTATACTCTTACTTTGAATTACTTCCGCCAACCGCCGCAGTAAAAATTCACCTTGGGGAGTTTGCAGAAATTGCGACAACACTACAGAACTCACTTTTACCGGGGTAGATAAAATTTGCCGCAATTCTTGAAACTGTTTACCAGATAAATATTGCTGAGAAATTGCTAATTCTTCATTGAATACACCTGTTTTGGCGTATGCTTCTAAACTAGCAACAGAAATAGATAACTCTAATCCTGAATAAGAAGTATAGACTCGTTCTGCTGCTATAACTTGATGATGAACTCCCAATGTTGGTAGTAGTGTTGAGAGAACTAACAACAGTGAATGTTTACTAACTTTGTTAGTCCACTTCTTCAATAAACTATTCATTGCTCAACTGTTTTAGTGGTGTAATGCTGATTGTTGGTAGGAATGCTGACACCCAGTTGGATTAATTCGTAATTCGTAATTCGTAATGGGCTGCGCCCCGCTACGCTAACGTAATTCGTAATTAATTATATGTAGTGGACTGAATACGTATTTGTGAGAAAATCAAATATGAGTCATATATTATGCTCAGATTTTGATCATTGTGTTACCTACTGTTAGCTACTATCACAGTCAACAGGATGATTGCTGTGTAATTTAAATGTGTAATAGCGTTACAGATCCAGCAATTTGGCGTAAAAATTCCGCTCTTTACTAGATATACAGGTACAAAAAGATTCACCCTTGCAGAGATGTAAATTGATGCCTGACACTAACGCTAATAATTATAGCAAATGTTAAAAGTCACTGCCTCAGTAGTTTTGATGTAGCTTTAAACGTTAAGTTTTTTTGAGCTTCTTTTTCTCGTATAAATTTAAAATCTTACACCTATAAGTTGCATGATTTGATTTGTCTAAAAAAGCTGTAAACCTTTGCTCCCCTGCCCCCTGCCTCCTGCTCCTTGTCCTCCTGCAATGTGAATATGCAAATTAAATGTCCAACAGCTTACCTATCTCCTATTTTCCTTGAGTGCGATCGCTATTGAACCACCTACTACTAACAATGCACCTAATATACCTAAAATTGTCAGTCTTTCTGGAGGAATTAAACTAGGTGCAATTAGCGATGTTAACTCTACTGCTATTAAGGTGACAATTGGTGCTAATGCTAACACAGCACTGACTCTTGAGGCTTCCCAATGTTCTAAAGATTCGGCAAAAGCACCATAGGCAATGAGTGTATTAAAACCACAGAAAACCAAAGTTATTAAATGAAAATTACTCAGGGTAATAATTGTTTCTATCTTCGCTAAGGGAGTAAATAATACAGCACATCCGCCGTAAATCATCAACATAATATGGGCAGAAGATAGAGACTGTAATAATTGCTTTTGAGCTAAAGCATAGATTGCCCAAACTACTGCCCCTAATACTACCAAAGCACTGCCGAAAACATAGGTATTAGTAGAACTAATTAGATTAGTCATTTGGGCGCGAAAAAATAACACATAACCTAAAGTTAATACACCCACACCTAACCATTGTTGCAAATTGTATCTTTCTTGAAAGATGACTAAACCACCAAAACCTAATAGTAGGGGAGCTAATTGAATAATCACTTCCGCGTTAGCAGGGGAAGTTAACGCTAAACCCTTCATAAACAATAAGTAATTAGCGGCTAACATAAAAGTAGCGATCGCTAATAATTTCCAACTATTAGGACTCAATTGTCTTAAGGGTGGCAATTTACCACGCATCCCCAGATATATAGCTAATAAAATAAACGACACCAAAAAGCGAAACCAAATCACGGTGTACACATCCAAGGTTTGCAGTACCACCTTCAGGGCAATTGGTAGTACACCCCATAAAAAAACAGTTAATAAAGATAACGCCAGCCCGAAACGCCAGCGTCCAGAACTATGGTGCATAATAATAATTCGTAATTCGTAATTTGTAATTCGTAATTTGTAGTTTGTAAGTAGAACGGTGTAAATAATTAAAGGTTTGTAGTAAGGACTTTAGTCCTTAAGAGAGGACTAAAGTCCTTACTACGAACTAAATTCATTTTTTTTACATTACTTTACATAGTTTGGTTTTTTCAAGTCGTTCTACTTAGTTCACCTAGCACTGTTAAAAGAAATCCATCATCCAAGGGGAGGCACTGGCAAATATTTGGGTGGCGGTGGTGAGTGCTGTGGCTGTTGTATTTAGTTTTCCGGCTAGTTGTAGTTGATGGGGAGTAAATAGGCTGGAATATAAGGGTGCTAATGCTTGAATGTCTAGCTTGAAGTCTCCTTTACCTCCTTTGATGACTTCACCCCGGCCGTTGGCAACAGATAAAATAAATTTACCTTGGTTGTGGCTTAATAAGTTATCTTGGATTTCTAAATGTAATTCTGCTGCTAGTTCTGGGGGATAACCACGGCTAGCTAAGGCTTTGCATACATCAACTATTCTTAACATCCAGCGATCGCTCTGGTAAATTTTAGCAGTTTGTTCCGGTAAAACTAATGTTAGAGCATCAGTAATTGAACTTTTCCAGCGTATTTTGTCAATTTGGGAACGATGCTTGGCTAAAAATGACCAAAAGGTAATTACAGCTTCATGGGAAAGCAACACCCAATCTCGCACACCTAATATTGAGCCGTCTTTGGTGCGTTCTTGAATAAAGATGATATAACCTTGGGGTTGGTTTTTTTCACCAATTAAATAACAGTAGACAGTATCCGATGGTTCTGTGTGTAGCAATAATTGCCAGATTCCAGGATGTCTGTCTAAATAACCGTGGGTGAGTTTTGCCTGTTGCTGATGTAGGCTGTGAAATAGCTCGTAATTTTTAGAGTCTACAGCTTGCACAGGTAAACAATTTTCTGTTATCTGAATACTTTGTGTAGGAACTTCCCAAATACAGTAAGTACCCGCTTGTTCGTATCCAGCTTTGCGGTATAGGCGTTGGGTAGCTGGATATAGAACCGAAATCGGGATTTGTTGGGAGTGGATTTCTTGGAGTGCGTTTTGCATAAGTGCGATCGCAGCACCATCTCCACGATATTCTGGAGCAATACCCACAGCCGCAATTCCCGCCATCGGTACACACTCACCACCCCACCACTGAGCCATCGAGTAAATCACCAAGCCACCAGCAACTTGTTGATCTCGATAAATCACACGACAATTATCTAAACCCACAAAATTGGCATAATTTGCACTATCACCAGCCGACATCATAAAACACTGTTCGAGGATATGTCCTAACTGCCCAATATCCTCTGGCTGGGCTTTGGTGTATTGAAATTGAGGTTTCATCGGGTGACTGTTGACTGTTGACTAGTAATACCCATTATTGTTGAAAATCCAATGTATTGGATTCATGTAGTTTCTTATAGGGTGTGTGACGCTGCGAAATTATTTCAACGGAGTCAAGTCGCTTCGCTCCAATTCAAAATTCAAAATTCAAAATTCAAAATTAAATACCTCTCTCCATAATTTTCTTCTTTTTCCCCCTGCCCCCTGCCCCCTGCCTCCTCAACCCTCAGTCTCTATTCCCCTGACAAAAATATCTACACAGCTGGCAATGTATTCCTGACTGCTATAGCTGTGGTTTGGGGATTTGACATCATTACACAACATTCCAGTTAGTAACATTCCCCGAAAGATGTCAACCGCTATTTGTGCATTTATCTCTGCTCTGACACTTCCACGTTTTTGGCAAGATTCCAGGTAAGCTATGAGTTTTTCTCCCAAAGGCCTAGCGGCTTCTTCTATAACTTGCTTGGCGGCTTCTGGATGACGCTTGGCTTCACCGATAAAAGTACGAATTAAGTCTTCTTGTGCCATCAACATGGCATTATACATCTGGGCATAGTTATTGAGATCAGTTCTTAAATCCTGTGTCCATGCTTCCGGGTGAGCGAGGGCTTCAGTTTGCAGTGCGATCGCATTTTCAATCACAGCTTTTAACAGTTGCTCTTTACTAGTAAAATGTCGAAATAACGTTACTTCATTTACACCAGCCACACGAGCTATTTCACGGGTAGTTGCCCCTTGAACACCCAAGCTAGCGAATACTTGTGAGGCAGCCTCTATTAAACGTATACGGGTGAGCGCAGAAGAACGGACAGTTTTAACTATTCTTTGATTTTTAGTAGTTGCTTGCATTATTCAAATTTCATTCAAAAACAGCTTGTCATTAAAACAAATTAGCTCAGGTATGATAAATTAAGGTTTGAAAAAAGTTAAATCAGAATTTTAATACAAAATTTTAATATATTAAAAAAAGTTACTTCAATTGTAATTTGAAATCCCCAGCAATCATACATTTGATAATTTTAATTAATTTTTAATAAATCACCCCTTTACAGCTAACACCATTCAATACTCAACTACTATCTAACTCCTTAGTCATCTCAGTCACAGGCACTACTAAGCCACGCCCTAAATGATGAGGTACTCTTTGAATAGGAATAAATCCCAAACGCAAATAAAAACCTTCAGCATAGAGGCTAGCGGTAGTGACGACACTATCAAAACCTTGACCTAATGCGCTCGTACAAAAATCCTCTACTAAAGTCCGGCCAATTCCTCTTCCTTGATAGCGAGGATGGACATATAAACTAATGAGTTCATTCAAGGTAAAACTGGCAAATCCTGCAATTATCTCATCCTCAATTGCCACCCTGATAGTCTCTAATTGCAGATACTTTAAGATATTAGAGCCATCCGGCTTATCCAAGTGATTACGCCACGCCAAAAGTTCTTGACGAGTATAAAACGTTGTCGGCAGAGCTTTAATTGCAGCAATGTGTATTGCACTCAGTATCCATGTGTCCGCTTCCTGTGCAGGGCGCAGGGATATTTCCTTAGAACTCATTTTTCTCGGATAGCTTTAATACTGTCCCCCTTGTCTCCCTTGTCTCCCTTGTCCTCCTTGTCTCCCTTGTCCTCCTTGTCTCCCTTGTCTCCCTTGTCTCCCTTGTCCTCCTTGTCTCCCTTGTAACACTTGCTTCATCAGAACAAACCTATTCCACAGAGATTTTAATTGCGATCGCTACTCCTCAACAACTTCACTTTGTCAAATTATTACTATACTTACAACATTTATTACATTAAATTTTATTAAATTTATTCTAAAAAACTGAATTTACTGTTGTACCAAATAGGATTTTTGTATACTGTATAACATTTCACAAGTTAAAAATCGCACTAATATCACAGTTTAAAAGTTAATCTTGTGAGATTGGCTGCCATCACTATTCCTTATTCCACAGGTCAAGCTTCTTGCTGTCCTGCACTAGCCAATTCATTGACAGGAAAATTAATCAACAGATGAGTAGACAATTTAAGCGACGCAAGTTTTTAATTTACAGTTCTGCAACTATTGCTAGCAGCATTTTGTTGAAGGCTTGCGCCAACAATACACCAAGCGGTACAAATACACCAACGACCTCTGATAATACTTCACCAGTAGCTGCGGCTAGTGGAGATACCATCAAAGTTGGGATTCTACATTCCCTCAGTGGCACAATGTCCATTAGTGAAAAAAGTGTTGTGGATGCTGAGAAACTAGCAATCAAGGAAATTAATGCAGGTGGTGGGGTCTTAGGTAAACAAATTGAAGCAGTAGTGGAAGATGGTGCTTCTAACTGGGATACTTTTAGAGAAAAAGCCACTAAACTAATTGATCAAGATAAAGTAGCTGTAGTCTTTGGCTGTTGGACTTCCGCTAGTCGTAAGAACGTCAAGCCAGTTTTTGAAAGCAAAGACCATATGCTGTGGTATCCCGTACAGTATGAAGGTCAAGAATGTTCTAAAAACATTTTTTACACAGGTGCAGCACCAAATCAACAAATCGAACCTTCTGTTGATTGGTTGTTAAAAAATAAAGGCAAAGAGTTCTTTTTAGTAGGTTCAGATTACGTTTTTCCTCGGACTGCTAACACTATTATTAAAGCTCAATTGGAAGCTTTAGGAGGCAAAACAGTTGGAGAAGATTACTTACCATTAGGCAATACTGAAGTTACACCAATTATCAGCAAAATTAAGCAAGCTTTACCCAATGGTGGGGTAATTTACAACACTTTAAATGGGGATAGTAATGTCGCTTTCTTTAAACAATTAAAAGGAGCAGGCTTAACACCAGATAAATATCCTTCTATGTCTGTCAGTATTGCCGAAGAAGAAGTGAAAGCCATCGGTGTTGAATATCTTAAAGGACACTATGCTGCTTGGAATTATTTCCAAACAGTAGATACTCCTGCTAATAAGAAATTTGTCGAAGCTTTTAAAAAAGAATATGGTGCAGATCGGGTGACAAATGACCCAATGGAAGCTGCATATATTGCCGTTTATTTGTGGAAACAAGCAGTAGAAAAAGCAGGTACTACAGACTTAGCAAAAGTCCGTGCTGCGGCCTATGGTCAAACCATAGATGCACCTGAAGGTAAAGTAACAGTCAATGCCAATCATCACATCTCTAAAACTGTGCGAATTGGTGAAGTTAGAGATGATGGTTTGTTTGAGATTGTTTACGCAACACCTGCACCAGTTGAGCCAGTTCCTTGGAATCAATTTGTCAAAGAAACCAACGGATATGCTTGTGATTGGTCAGATCCAGCAAAAGGTGGTAAATACAAGAAAGCGTGATTAGTCAATAGTCAATAGTCAATAGTTATTAATGCAAAACCTAACCCCCTAACCCCCTTCCCTAGTAGGGAAGGGGGAATATGTAGAGACGTTTCATAAAACGTCTCTACATTGGTAGGGGAGAGGTACTCTACGAGAAGAGCTTCACTCTATGGAGAGGGGTTTTCCAGATCCTGTGAAAAGTCGGATTGCGAATTAGTTTAATATTCGGGCTGTGGACTATTGACTTATTACTGATAATTATTGAGGAAAAAATTAAGTGTTAATAGGTTTTTTAGATGCTGTATTTAATGGCATTAGCATCGGTTCAGTGTTATTAATTGCTGCCTTGGGATTAGCCATTATCTTTGGCTTGATGGGCGTAATTAATATGGCGCATGGCGAATTGATGATGTTTGGTGCTTATACAACATTTGTTGTGCAGAATGTTTGTAAGCAATTGGGCGGTTTTTGGTTTGAAACTTATATATTTTTGGCGTTAATTATCGCTTTCATTTTCACCGCATTTATTGGATTAATTTTGGAGAGAGGCGTAATTCGTTACCTTTATGGTAGACCCCTAGAAACTTTGTTGGCAACTTGGGGAGTCAGTTTAATTTTTCAGCAGTTTGTTCGGAGTGTAAACTGGGTATTATTTATTGGCTTAGTGTTATTTTCTCTGTTGTTTTTTGGGGGTTTATGGTTTTTAAATTCCCGCACGAATTTAGAGAAAGTTCGTAACTGGGTAGTGGCAGTAATTTTCTTACTATCTTTGGGTATCAGCATCACTACGGGTAATTTATTAAGTCAAAGTTATAAATTAGCGGTTACTCAACCTTGGTTTGGGGCGCAAAATGTGGATGTAACTGCTCCTAGTTGGTTACGAACTGGTGTATCTTTAGCTGGTGTGCAATTGCCATTTGCTCGGTTATTTATTATTGCTTTGACAATAATTTGTGTAGCAGGAATTTATCTATTTTTACAACGTTCTAGCTGGGGTTTAAGAATTAGGTCTGTCACACAAAACCGCAGTATGAGTGCTTGTTTGGGTATCCCCACTCAAAAAGTTGATGCCATTACTTTTGCTTTGGGTTCTGGTTTAGCTGGGGTGGCTGGTTGTGCAATTAGTTTACTCGGTTCGGTAGGGCCAAATACTGGGCAAAATTACATCATTGATACGTTTATGGTGGTGGTTGTCGGTGGTGTGGGTAATTTAGCGGGTACTATTGTCGCTGCTTTGGCTATTGGTACAGCTAACTTTTTAATTGGTTCTGGGACTTTGGCTTTGTTGTTGTCTCCGGTGAAGCCTTTAGCTGATTTCTTGACGTTTTTTGCAACTACAAGTATGGCTAAGGTGATGGTATTTGCGTTGATTATTGTATTTTTACAGTGGAAGCCGGCGGGGATGTTTCCGCAGAAAGGCCGGACTGTTGATGTTTAATGATTTTAATTTCACGCAGAGGCGCAGAGGACGCAGAGGATGAAGAAGGGAGAACGGTTAATATTAATTGAGGTTGGGGTGGTGGTAGCGATCGCACTTATCCTAATTTTGATTATGCCATTGGTGTTGTCGGATTTTCGCTTGAATTTGTTGGGGCGATTTTTGTCTTTGGCAATTGTGGCTTTAGGGATTGATTTGATTTGGGGTTACACTGGTTTACTGAGTTTAGGACATGGTATATTCTTTGGTCTGGGTGGATATGCGATCGCAATGTATCTGAAACTGCAAATCCCAGAGGGTGAATTACCTGATTTTATGGGATTGTATGGTGTGACTGAACTTCCCTGGTTTTGGAAACCTTTTTATTCTTTCCCCATAGCAGTAGCGGCTGTAGTCATTATCCCTGGTTTACTTGCAGGATTATTGGGATATTTAGTCTTTCGCAATCGTATCAAAGGCGTTTATTTTTCAATTTTGACTCAAGCTGCAATTATTGTATTTTTTAACTTTTTTAATGGTCAACAACAATTTTTTAACGGCACAAATGGACTGATAGACTTTAAAACTCTGTTTGGTGCAAATGTCAATACTCCGCAAACAAAATTTGTTTTCTATATCCTAACAGTCTTGTTTCTTGCCATTACCTACGGGGTTTGTCGTTGGTTGACAAGTGGACGCTTTGGCAGATTATTAATAGCTATTCGAGACGATGAAAGTCGGGTGAGATTTTCCGGCTATGATCCTACAGATTTTAAAACCTTAGTCTTTGCAGTTTCGGGTGCGATCGCAGGCATAGCAGGAGCATTTTACACCCTGCAAAGTGGTTCTGTCTCACCTAGAGCAATGGATATTGCTTTTTCTATTGAAATGGTGATTTGGGTAGCCGTCGGGGGACGTGCTACATTAATCGGGGCATTTGTTGGCACATTATTAGTTAATTATGCCCGTGCTTTTTTAAGTGAACAATTTGCTGAAATCTGGCTATTTTTCCAAGGCGCACTATTTTTAATAGTTGTGACAGTTCTTCCTGACGGTGTAGTCGGTTGGTTGCGTCATCAAAATATTGCTCTTTTCAAACGTCCTCAAAAAATTTCTACATATCCCAGCTTAGAAACAGACCCAGAAGTACAAAATGAACGCCAAAATCTTGGAAACTGAAAACGTCACTGTCAGTTTTGACGGGTTTAAAGCCCTCAACCAACTAAATTTTAGTATGGATGTGGGTGAATTACGAGTAGTGATTGGCCCTAATGGTGCAGGTAAAACCACATTTTTAGATGTAATTACAGGTAAAGTACAACCAACAATAGGGCGAGTTTTATTTAAAGGTAAAAACTTACGCTCTATACCAGAACATCAAATTGCCCGGCGAGGAATTGGGCGTAAATTTCAGACACCTAGAGTTTATCTCAACTTAACACCGAGGGAAAATTTAGAAATTACTAGTAACCGTAATAAAAATGTGTTCTCAACATTATTTAGTCGTTCTCAAACCACAGAAAAAAATAGGATTAAAGGACTATTAGAAACCATTGGCTTAACTTCTAAAGCAGACATTCCAGCCGCCTTGTTATCCCACGGCGAAAAACAACGTTTAGAAATTGGAATGTTAGTAGGGCAATCCCCCGATTTACTACTTGTAGATGAACCAGTGGCAGGTTTAACTGATGAAGAAACTTATAATATTGGTGAATTACTGTTAACCTTAGCGCAGAGTCATTCAATTTTAGTAATTGAACATGACATGGAATTTGTCCGACAAATCGCCAAAAAAGTTACAGTTTTACATGAAGGTTCGGTACTTTGTGAAGGTAATTTTGAAGAAGTCCAAAATGACCCCCGTGTGATTGAAGTTTATTTGGGACAACAGCAGGAATAAATTAAGGCAGGGGGCAGGGGGCAGGGAGCAGGGGGAGATAAATAATGACTATTGACTGACTATTAACCAATGCTAAATATATCTAACCTTAACGTTTACTACGGTGAAAGCCATATCCTTCGCAACGTTGATTTGAATGTACCATCAGGGCAAATGGTATGCTTAATTGGACGTAATGGTGTCGGTAAAACAACTCTACTTAAAACAATTATGGGGTTACTAAAACCGCGCACTGGCACTATTAATTTACAAGGGAATTTAATTAACTCAAAATCACCAGACCAAAGGGCAAAAATGGGGATTGGCTATGTTCCCCAAGGACGAGAAATTATTCCTCGTTTGACAGTTAAAGAAAATCTCTTATTGGGATTAGAAGCTAGACAAAAACAAGTAAAAAAAGCCGAAATTCCTGAAGAAATTTTTAGTTTATTTCCTGTGTTAAAAACCATGTTGTCGCGGATGGGTGGTGATTTAAGTGGTGGACAGCAGCAACAATTAGCGATCGCTCGTGCTTTAATGGGACAACCCCAATTACTCGTCTTAGATGAACCCACCGAAGGTATTCAACCTTCCATCATCCTAGAAATAGAAGCCGCAGTCCGCCGCATCATTGAAACCACAGGCATTTCTGTTTTACTAGTAGAACAACACCTACACTTCGTCCGCCAAGCCGATTATTACTACGCCATGCAAAAAGGTGCAATTGTCGCCTCCGGTTCAACCGACGAACTCAGTCAAGACGTAATTCAAAAGTTTTTAGCTGTTTAGGGGTGTAGGGGAGATTGACACTCTCCCTTCGGCTCTAAGGCACTGACGCACCCTACAGTATAAGATTGAGAATACGCTCTCACCCATCTAAATTACACATTTTTTGCTGTTGGCTGTTGCTGACCAAGCACCATGAGAATTTTATTAGTTGATGATGAAGTAGAACTCACTGATCCTTTAAGTCGCGTGTTGACTCGTGAGGGGTACACTGTGGATGCTGCTTATAATGGCACAATTGGCAGGCAAATGGCACAATCAGGCAGTTATGACTTACTAATTTTAGATTGGATGCTACCTGGAAAAACAGGCTTAGACATTTGCGAAGAATTACGTCAGCAAGGTAAGATTACCCCTGTATTATTTCTTACTGCCAAGGATACTCTAGATGACAGAGTAGCAGGCTTAGATGCTGGTGCAGATGACTATTTAG
Organism: Aliinostoc maniaoense; assembly: GCF_058172895.1. Taxonomy (NCBI): domain Bacteria; kingdom Bacillati; phylum Cyanobacteriota; class Cyanophyceae; order Nostocales; family Nodulariaceae; genus Aliinostoc; species Aliinostoc maniaoense. The sequence continues at coordinate 4,122,659 of NZ_CP187952.1, forward strand.
TCAAGCCATTTGAACTGCGGGAGTTGTTGGCTAGAGTGCGTGCTTTATTGCGTCGTTCTACTGCACAGAGTTATGAAACTACCACAGGAAGATTAACTGTAGCTGATTTAGAACTCGATTGTGAAAATCAACTTGCCTATCGTCAAGGAAGGGTAATTGAATTATCCCAGAAGGAAAGCCAGCTATTGCAATACTTTATGGAACATACGGGACAGTTACTCACTCATGCTCAGATTATGGAATCTCTCTGGCAAGGTGAAGAACAGCCGAGCAGTAATGTCATAGCTGCATTAATTCGTCTACTGCGGCGCAAGATTGAAGTAGGTAAGGAAACACCTTTGATTCATACAGTTTATGGTAAGGGCTATCGCTTTGGGACTTCAGGAATGGAATGAAATGAGGTACAGCAACTGATTGAAAAAAGTCATGAGTAATGAGTAAAAAATTTACTTATTACTTATTACTTATTACTCATAGTGTACCTAACTTACTTCCAAAGTGCTGTGTATAATTTATAACTCTTGATTAACCTTTCTATTGATAGAGGTCAATTAGTTTTGTCTGTCTATATGTTGGTGATAACAGTGAAGTTAATTTATTAACAAAATATCATGGCTGACGTTGTGGAAACTGCTGTCAAAGCTGGTAATTTCAAAAAGTTGTTGCAGGTGGCTGAAGCTGTAAAAATCATAGATACTCTCAAAAGTCCTGGTTCTTTTACTCTCTTTGCACCTACTGATGAGGCTTTTGCAAAGCTACCAGAAGGGAGTTTAGACTCATTACAGCAAAACATCCCTAAGTTGAAGAAAATTGTCACCTATCATGTAGCCTTTGGTGATGTCCGCTCTGATGATTTACTGCAAATCGAAGAAGCAGAAACTATTGAAGGATCTGTTCTAGCCATTCAATGTAATAATGGTGTGATTACGGTGAATGATGCCACAGTACTACAAACAGATATCGTTGCTGATAATGGTGTAATTCATGTTATTGATGGAGTTTTAATGCCGGCAATGGTTGCCGGGCGATAGGAAACAGGGGACAGGGGATAGAGAAAGTCTCCACTAATTCAGTTCTTTCCCCTCAACCCTACTACTATCAACCGAGAATGCAACCACTACGTGAGGGAATATTTAAGGAAAGCTGTTTTGTCTCTCCTGCACTATGCCAGTTGAATTGTGCTTTACCGTATAACAGTTTGTTGGGTTGAGTCTGCAAATTCGTAATATCTATATCGGCTTGTGCTGATGCTGTACCAACGTTGACGGCAATAATTAATTCCTCTGTCCCGAAAGTGCGGGCAAAAATGTATAATGCTCCCTGGGCGGAAATAACTTTATACTCACCTATGCGTAAGGCTGGGTAGGTATGACGCAAAGCAATTAATTGGTAGTGAGTCTGGTAAATTTCCTTGTCCCAATTGGCTTCTAAGGGAAAACCTCGACGACAGTCGGGATCTAGTTTCCCTGGTAAACCGACTTCATCACCATAATAAATACTGGGCGCACCAGGAAAGGTGAGTAATAGCAGGGTGGCTAGTTCTACACTGGCTTTATCCTCACCAGCGATGGTAATTAATCTGGCTGTGTCGTGACTGGCGAGTAAATTAAGTTGAGTAAGTTGAATTTCCCAGGGGTAAAGTTGCAGTAGTTCTTCAATTTTGGCGGCGTACTCTGCGGCAAATAAGGGGGGAGATGGTTGATAGTCGCGGCCTTGCACTTCCTCTAAGACTACGCGATCGCCTGCTGTAAAGGCAATGGTCGGCCCGGCAAATAAATAGTTCATCACACCGTCAAATTGCTTACCATCTAACCATTCACGGGAATCTCCCCACACTTCCCCGACAATATAAGCATCAGGGTTAATGGCTTTGACTCGTTCTCGAAATTCTTGCCAAAAACCAGGGGTTTTAATTTCAAAAGGTACATCTAACCGCCAACCGTCAATGCCAAATTTAATCCAGTATTCGGCGATTTCCATGATATATTCCCGCACTTCTGGGTTATCGTGGTTAAATACAGGCAAGGCGCGGTTATTTGCCCAACCCACGTAATTAGCAGGTAATTCACCAGTGTATGGTGCAAGCGGCCAATCCTCAATTCTGAACCAATTCAGCCACGGTGAATAAGAGCCATTTTCTAAAATGTCATGAAAAAAGAAAAATCCGCGACTAGCGTGATTAAATACTCCATCTAGAACAACTTTAATATTTCTTTGATGGGCTGCATCTAGTAATTCTTGGAAAGCAGAATTACCCCCTAACAAGGGGTCTACTTGATAATAATCATGGGTGTGATAACGGTGATTACTAGCAGATTGAAATATGGGTGTGAAATAAATGGCGTTAATGCCTAAGTCTTGGATGTAGTCTAATTGTTCCATAATGCCCCATAAATCACCACCTTTGTATCCTTGCAGTGTGGGCATGGCTTCCCAGTCTTCCCAGGTGGCGTTACCTAATAGGCGTTTGCGGGGTTGTTTACTTCTGGCAAATCTGTCGGGGAAAATTTGGTAGAAAACTGCGTGTTTGACCCAATCTGGTGTTTGAATTTGCATGAGTGAATTTTGAATGGTTTCGTAGTCATTTTGACTTTAAAGTGAATATTTGCGGTTCTTGCTTATGGTAGAAAAATTTTAATATTTGTTTTTTTCACGCAGAGGCGCAGAGGCGCAGAGAGGAGGAGGTGGAGAGGGGAGGGGGAGTTATTGGGATTGATTAAGTTTAGGTTGTGTTTTTGGGGTTGGTGATGAGATTGATGTTATTTGTGAAGGTAAGACTTTAGGCTCAAAGTTGAAATAACATGAGATATGAAAAGCTTTCTCCTGGACTTTTGTTGGCTTGGGATGATTTTCAACGGGAGGGGGAGTTGGCGTTAATTACACATAGGCGATCGCTTGGTATTATTGCTCCTAAAAGTGTGATTAAACCTACTAAAAGTATGGTTTTTATTTATTGTGATGCTGATGCAGATTTGAGTTATCTTGCTCAATATGATATTGAAATAAATCAAAATTTTGGTGCTGTTAGGACGGCTTTTTTACCTCTAGATAATTTAACAGTTTTATCAGAAGTACCTGCAATTACTCGCATTAAACCATCCCGTAAACTGCAACTGCGGATGGATGTTGCACCCGCAGTTATTAAACTGTCAAGTTTTGTCAATAGAACTAAACTTACTGGTCAAGGGGTAATTATTGGCATTATTGATACGGGTATTGATGCCAAACACCCTGCTTTTGCTGGACGGATTTTGCGAATTTGGGATCAAACTCTCCCCGGTCTAGGGGTGAATGAGGGTGGTTACGGTGCAGAACTGACAGGAGAACAGCTTTATATCTCCCAAGATACGGAAGGTCACGGTACTCATGTTGCAGGTATTGCGGCTGGTACTGATGCTGTCTATGGTGGTGTCGCACCCCACGCGGAATTAGTGGTGATTAAGTCTGATTTACAGGATGCTCACATTGCTGATGGGATTCGCTACATTTTCCGCGTGGCGGGTGAGTTGGGACGACCTGCTGTCATTAATCTTAGCGTCGGTGGACACGCTGATGCTCATGATGGCAGTGATTCTCTCTCCCAAATTATCAATGCTGAGTCTGGCATGGGTAGAATTGTCTGCTGTGCGGCTGGTAATGAAGGAAATGATAATATTCACGGTCAAACTCATATTCCCAGTGGACGCAGCCGGGGTATGCGTTTTCATGTGCCTTTAAATCAAATCGGTATGGTTTGGTTAAATGGTTGGTATGTCAGTAGCGGTGCATTAGAAGTCTCAGTACGCAGTCCTAACGGTTTTGTTACGCCTTATCAAAAAATTATTACTACTGGTAATCCTTCCCAAAGCCATGATTTACCGGATTCTTTGGTAGAAATTGTCACCCCAGACCGTGACCCGATTAATGGTGATTATCATTTCTTTGTGCAGATTCGTGGTAGGGGTAGATCCCTTGTGCAAGGTGGTATCTGGCAATTAAGAGTTCGCAATCACTCAGCATCAGATACTATAGTTGATGTCTGGACATTAGATGATACACTATCAGTATTTTTTACAGGTAAAAGTGTCAAGGATGCAGTAAAAATTGGTTCTCCTGGTTGTGCTAGTAGTGCGGTGACAGTGGCAGCCTACACTACTAAAGTTAAATATGAAGATATCGATCGCCACACCCGCGAAATGGGTTTAGAATTAAATACCATTGCCGAATTTAGTAGTGAAGGCCCTTTAAGAAATCATGCCCCTAAGCCAGATATAGCCGCACCAGGTGCAATGATTGTCTCTGCACTTTCTAGTCATTTTAATGGCGATCGCTCCATGATCATTAATTCCCAATTTATCGCCATGTCCGGTACTAGTATGGCTGCACCATTTGTCACTGGTTTAATTGCATTACTCTTACAGCGCAACCCCAAGTTAACCCCAACTGCCATTAAAGACTTACTTTGCCAAAACAGTTCCATCCCCGGCAAATCTCCCGGTACGTTTGATCATAAATGGGGGTTTGGTTTGATTAATACTGAAAAACTTTAACACGGTTGGGAGTTGGGCAAACAGCACTTTTACCCCCACACCCCCCACACTCCCCACACTCCCCACACTTCCCACACTCCCCCCACTCCCCACACCCCCCACACTCCCCACACCCCCCACACTCCCCACACTCCCCACACCGCTACACCCCTGTGTTTCAGAAAATTCATTAGCCATAATCTTTGATCCCCCCTTACCAGTTGCTACATACAGTCCTAAACTGTAGGTGGGAATCAAAAGGCAGTCGGGAGACATCTTGTGAAAAAAGTATTAGCAATTATCCTTGGAGGTGGTGCGGGTACTCGCCTGTACCCTCTCACCAAACTACGTGCTAAACCGGCAGTACCAGTAGCAGGGAAATACCGCCTAATAGATATCCCTGTTAGTAACTGCATTAATTCAGAAATTTTTAAAATCTACGTTCTGACACAATTTAACTCGGCTTCTCTGAACCGTCACATTGCCCGCACCTATAACTTTAGCGGCTTTAGCGAAGGCTTTGTGGAAGTGCTTGCTGCCCAGCAAACACCAGAAAACCCAAACTGGTTTCAAGGAACTGCTGATGCTGTCCGTCAGTACATATGGCTGTTAGAAGAATGGGATGTGGATGAGTACCTGATCCTATCAGGGGATCATCTCTACCGTATGGACTATCGCCAATTTGTACAACGCCATCGGGACACAAACGCGGATATTACTCTCTCGGTAATTCCCATCGACGATCGCCGCGCCTCAGATTTTGGTTTAATGAAAATTGATCAGTCTGGGCGGGTAATCGACTTTAGCGAAAAACCCAAAGGTGAAGCCTTAACCCAAATGCAGGTAGATACCACCATTTTGGGATTGAGTCCAGAACAAGCCGCTTTACAGCCATACATCGCCTCGATGGGCATTTACGTCTTTAAGAGAGATGTTTTAATAAAACTTTTGAAAGAAGCTTTAGAACGCACCGATTTTGGCAAAGAAATTATTCCTGATGCCGCCAAAGACTATAATGTCCAAGCATATTTGTTTGACGACTACTGGGAAGACATTGGAACGATAGAAGCCTTTTATAATGCCAATTTAGCCCTGACACAGCAGCCATTACCACCGTTTAGTTTCTACGATGAAGAAGCCCCAATTTACACCCGTCCGCGTTACTTACCACCAACTAAACTCTTAGACTGCCATGTGACAGAATCAATCATTGGTGAAGGCTGTATTTTGAAAAACTGCCGCATTCAACATTCAGTTTTAGGAGTGCGATCGCGGATTGAGTCAGGTTGTGTCATCGAAGAATCTTTACTCATGGGTGCTGACTTTTACCAGCCTTATGTAGAACGTCAGTGCAGTATAGAGAAAGGAGAGATCCCGGTAGGTATTGGCCCAGATACCATTATCCGCCGCGCCATCATCGATAAAAACGCCCGTATCGGTCACGATGTCAAAATTATCAATAAAGACAACGTGCAGGAAGCAAACCGCGAAACTCAAGGCTTTTACATCCGTAGTGGCATTGTAGTTGTCTTGAAAAATGCTGTCATTCCCGATGGAACAATTATCTAAAATAGTGCTGGGTAATGAGTAATGAGTAATGAGTAATGAGTAATGAGTTTGAGGTTATTAGTAATGAATACAATTTCTAATTACTTTCAAGCCCTGACTCCTGAATTATTACTCACAACTTACAACTCACAACTCACAACTCAGCACCGACTAAACGCCGAGCTACCCCTAACAGTACTCATATTACTAATTGGTCTTCCTGGTAGCGGTAAGTCAACTTTAGCAAAACAATTAATGGCACAATGCCCCCAGATGCAACTGATTTCTACAGATGCCATCAGGGGGCAATTATTTGGTTCAGAGGCAATTCAAGGGTCTTGGCTGCTGATTTGGCGGGAAATAGAACGACAATTGCAAGAGGCTATATCTACCCAGAAAACAGTAATTTTTGATGCTACCAACGCCCAACGCCGCCATCGTCGGGAAGTGATTACTCTAGCCCGTGAGTTAGGCTTTACTCACATTACAGGAGTGTGGGTACAAACCCCAGTTTGGTTGTGTTTAGCCAGAAATCAAAAACGCGATCGCATTGTTCCAGAAGAAATTATCCTCAGAATGCACCGCCAACTCCGTGATGCACCCCCCAGCCTCGAAGAAGGACTAGATGAAATACTGCCACTGTAACCCTTTGGGGCAATTCAAAATTCAAAATTACGCCTAATGTGAATTAGGAAAACAGGCGGGAAAGTCATCGTAGATATCCCACATCTTCCAGAATGATGAGTGAGAGGGTACCCAAACCTGATAGATTAAGCTATCAGCGAGTAAAAACTGGTGAAAATGAAAGTCCTAGTTATTGGTGGCGATGGGTATTGCGGTTGGGCAACCGCACTTTATCTTTCCAATCGCGGTTATGAAGTTGGAATATTAGATAGTTTGGTGAGACGGCATTGGGATAACGAACTAGGTTTGGACACCCTCACGCCGATCGCACCGATTCAGCAACGCCTCCAACGCTGGCAAGATTTAACAGGTAAATCCATTGACTTGTTCGTTGGTGACATTACTAACTACCAATTCCTTCAGAAAACGTTGCACAAATTTGAACCAAATGCGATCGTGCATTTTGGTGAACAGCGTTCCGCACCGTTTTCGATGATTGACAGAGAACACGCAGTTCTTACTCAAGTCAATAATGTCGTTGGTACGTTAAACCTACTCTATGCTATGAAAGAAGATTTCCCAGACTGTCACTTAGTGAAGTTGGGAACAATGGGTGAATATGGTACACCCAACATTGACATTGAAGAAGGTTATATCACTATTGAACATAACGGGCGCAAGGATACCCTACCTTATCCTAAACAGCCTGGGTCAATGTATCACCTGAGCAAAGTGCATGATAGCCACAACATACATTTTGCTTGCCGGATTTGGGGTTTACGCGCCACAGACTTAAATCAAGGTGTGGTGTATGGTGTCCTGACTGAAGAAACAGGGATGGACGAACTATTAATTAACCGTCTTGATTACGATGGTGTGTTTGGTACAGCGTTGAACCGATTCTGTATTCAAGCGGCGATTGGTCATCCTCTGACGGTTTATGGTAAAGGTGGACAAACTCGTGGTTTCTTGGATATTCGGGATACGGTGCGATGTATGGAAATTGCGATCGCTAACCCCGCCGAACCAGGTGAGTTCCGCGTCTTTAACCAATTTACTGAACTATTCAGCGTCGGTGATTTGGCGTTAATGGTGAAGAACGCCGGGAATGCTTTGGGACTGAATGTCGAAATCAGCAACCTAGACAATCCCAGAGTTGAGAAAGAAGAACACTATTTCAATGCTAAAAACACTAAATTACTCGATTTAGGTTTGCAGCCTCACTATCTCTCTGATTCTCTGCTCGATTCTCTGCTGAACTTTGCCATCAAATATCAAAAACGCGTGGATCACAAGCAAATTTTACCCAAGGTTTCTTGGCATAGAAAATAGACATAAACCTTTGTGCGGCTAATTACACAACCCTATTTCACTCAACTCAGTAAGTGGCCGAAAACTGGTCGTCATATTATTAGCGCAATATGACGACCAGACAATTGTTGTGTATTCAGCTTATCGTCAAGCTGATGCCATCGAAGATATTTCCGAATTTGTCCGACAACAGCGACAAAAGATTAATTCTGACTGTAGAGAATTGATTACGCCACAAGAATCGGTTTACTCTGTTCTAGATACCAAAAATCCACAAAAGCTAGAATTATCTGCCTGGACTGAATAATTTCCTATGAGAATTGCCTTATTCACCGAAACCTTTCTACCCAAGGTTGACGGCATTGTAACACGCCTCCGTCATACCGTTGATCACCTACAACGCCAAGGAAATCAAGTTTTAGTAGTTGCCCCAGAAGGCGGAATTACGGAACATAAAGGAGCGAAAGTTTACGGTGTAAGTGGCTTTCCTTTGCCTTTGTATCCAGAGTTGAAAATGGCTTTACCTCGTCCAGCCATTGGTTACACTCTAGAACAGTTCCAGCCAGATATCATTCATGTTGTCAATCCGGCAGTTTTGGGGCTATCGGGGATTTTCTACAGTAAAGTCATGAAAATTCCCTTAATCGCTTCTTATCATACTCATCTTCCCCAATATCTGCAACATTACGGCTTGGGGATGTTAGAGGGGTTACTGTGGGAACTATTAAAAGCCGGGCATAATCAAGCAGCTTTAAACCTATGTACTTCTACGGCAATGGTAGAAGAACTTTCAGGACATGGCATTGAAAGAGTAGATTTATGGCAACGGGGAGTAGATACGGAATTATTTCACCCCGACTTAGCCAGTTTAGAAATGCGCGATCGCTTAACCCAAAATCACCCTGAAAGCCCCTTATTATTGTACGTAGGTCGTCTTTCGGCTGAGAAAGAAATTGAGCGCATTAAACCCATCTTAGAAGCCATTCCCCAAGCGCGATTAGCACTAGTCGGAGATGGCCCCCATCGCCAAGCCCTAGAAAAACATTTTGCTGGCACAAATACTAACTTTGTCGGCTATCTCATGGGGCGGGAGTTAGGTTCAGCCTTTGCCAGTGCTGATGCTTTCATCTTCCCTTCCCGCACAGAAACACTCGGTTTAGTGTTACTAGAAGCAATGGCGGCTGGTTGTCCAGTCGTAGCGGCGCGTTCTGGCGGTATTCCCGACATTGTTACAGATGGTGTCAATGGGTATCTTTTTGACCCCAAAGCTGATATTCAAGATGCTATTGACGCTACTATTAAGCTGTTAGAAAACAAACAACAACGGGAAATCATCCGGCAAAATGCCCGACGTGAGGCAGAAAAGTGGGGCTGGGCAGCTGCTACCCATCAATTACACGATTATTATCAAAAAATCGTCTATGGCAAAGTGACAGGGAATAGGTTACAGGTGACTGGTACTAGGGAATAGGGCATGGGGCATGGGGCATGGGGCATGGGGCATGGGAAATTTAATTTTGAATTTTGAATTAATTAATAACCAAAGAAAATAAGGATACAAGCCCCTCTCTTACGAAGTTCAGTTCGGAGGAAACCTCCGCTCTGACTTCGCGCTAAATTTATTTATGGAGAAGAAAAAAGTGAAACAGCATTAATTCAAGCCGCAGGTTTTATCCGTGGGGTATTTAATTTTGAATTTTGAATTTTGAATTTTGAATTTTGAATTGGAGCGTAGCGACTTGACTCTTCCTAATCCTGGTAGCGTCTTAGCTACATTAACAGAATTGACTCAAGTTAATCGTACTCACGCTTTATTGCGGCGAGTCAAAGACCTTTCTGTTAATGAATTTGTTTGCTTATTAGACTTTATTACCGCCGAATTTCAACAATTTCTTAGAGCTATTGAATTGATCAATAATGAAGCTCTAGAAAATATGTTGGAGAAAGTTTTAGAAGCAATCACACTCAAAATTGGTCAAATTCTCCAAGCCGAACATACGGCTATTTTTTTAGTTGACTATGATAAAAGCCAACTGTGGTCAAAAGTTCCCCAAGATAATGGGCAGAAATTTTTAGAAATTCGGACTCCAATTACTTTTGGTATTCCTGGTCATGTTGCTAGTACAGGACAATATTTAAATATTGGTGAAACTGCTACTCATCCTCTATTTAGTCCAGACTTAGAAAAACAAATGGGCTATGCAATTCACAATATTTTATGTATGCCTGTGGTGAGTAGTAAAAACCAAGTGGTTGCTGTGGTACAACTAGCAAATAAAACTGGAGATACGCCATTTAATCATGAAGATGAAGGACGTTTTCGTGATTTTGCAGCTTCAATAGGCATTATTTTAGAAACTTGTCAATCTTTTTATGTAGCGGCTCGCAACCAACGGGGAGCAACAGCACTTTTACGGGCGACTCAAACATTGGGGCAAAGTTTAGAGTTAGAAGCAACTTTGCAAATAGTGATGGAGCAAGCCAGAATTTTAATGCAAGCTGACCGCAGTACCTTATTTTTATACCGCAAAGAAATGGCGGAACTCTGGACAAAGGTAGCAGCCGCCGCAGACACGACAAATTACATAGAAATTCGCATTCCTGCTAATCGTGGGATTGCTGGTTATGTAGCATCAACAGGAGAAGCACTGAATATTCCTGATGCTTATAAAGACCCTCGGTTTGACCCTTCAACTGATAAAAAAACTGGTTACATAACGCGGAATATTTTGTGTTTACCAGTGTTTAATTCAGCCAATGAATTAATTGGAGTTACCCAATTAATTAATAAACAACAAGGTAGTTTTACCGCTTCTGATGAAGAGTTTATGCGGGCTTTTAATATTCAGGCAGGAATTGCTTTAGAAAATGCTCGCTTATTTGAAAATGTTCTGCTGGAAAAGCAGTATCAAAAAGATATTCTCCAAAGTTTATCAGATGCTGTGATTTCTACAGATATGGCTGGTCGGATAGTGACTATTAATGATGCAGCTTTAACATTATTAGGTTGTCCTTTGGGCGACCTTAACCATAAAAGTAATAAACTGCTGTGGGAACATAATTTAATTGGTCGCTGTGTTTGGGAAATTGTCCCAGTGGAAAATTTACAAATGCGGTTGGAAGATAGTTTAAAAACTGGTGCGAAACATTATGTACCAGAACAAAACTTGACAGTAGGCATTTATCAATTACAAAGTGCTGAGGGAATACTGACAGGTGAAACACAGTATTCTATATTGACAATACGCGATCGCACTAACCCAAATATTTTTCTGACCTGGAATTTACCCCTTACCCCCCAATCAAAGTTTTTAACGGCTGAACAAGTAACCATTCTTGAGCGCAGTATTAATCTCACAGTCAACCCTCTGACTAACCCAGAAGGGGGAGTTAGAGGCGGGTTGGTAGTGCTGGAAGATATCAGCAGCGAAAAACGCTTGAAAAATACCATGTACCGCTATCTGACACCCCACGTAGCAGAGCAAGTCTTAGCTGTGGGCGAAGATGCTTTAATGGTGGGTGAACGTAAGGAAGTAACAATCTTATTTTCCGACATCCGAGGTTACACCACACTCACAGAAAATCTGGGTGCGGCGGAGGTGGTATCACTCCTAAATCAGTATTTTGAAACAATGGTAGAGGCGGTTTTTAACTACGAAGGCACTCTCGATAAATTTATTGGTGATGCGTTAATGGCTGTATTTGGCGCACCTTTACCACTCACAGAAAACCATGCTTGGCGGGCAGTACAATCAGCTTTAGATATGCGTCGGCGACTGGCAGAATTTAATCAACGCCGCATTATCCAAGCCCAACCACAAATTAATATTGGCATCGGTATTAGTTCTGGGGAAGTAGTTTCAGGAAATATCGGTTCTCAAAAACGCATGGACTATACAGTCATTGGGGATGGTGTCAATTTAAGTTCCCGCTTGGAAACAGTCACTAAAGAATATGGTTGTGATATTGTTTTGAGCGAGTTTACTTACCAGTTATGTAGCGATCGCATTTGGGTACGCCAATTAGATAAAATCCGAGTTAAAGGTAAACACCAAGCTGTGAATATCTACGAGTTAATTAGCGATCGCACCACTCCTTTAGATGCTATCACCGAGGAGTTTTTGTTTCACTACCATACTGGCCGTACAGCCTACTTATCTCGTAATTTTACCGCAGCGATCGCCTCTTTCACATCAGCCAAAAATATTCGACCCACAGACCAAGGGGTGAATCTTCACCTAGAACGCGCCTACAATTACCAACAAACACCACCTCCACAAGACTGGGATGGAGTCTGGACAATGACACTCAAGTAGTCATGGGGCATGGGGCAGAAAAATTCAAAATTCAAAATTCAAAATTCAAAATTAAAGAATTTTGGGCATGGGGCATTGGTGTAGTTGTTTCTTTTCCCTAGCCATCAGCTATCAGTTAGCCTTCTCCCTCCTCACTTTCATTTTGAAAGGGATTTTCACCAATTTGTAGTTGTTTTTTTGTCCGCTTTAATTTTTTCCACAATGCTTTAATCTGTTCGTATGCTTCCTCTGGTTGCAATTTTCCTGCCGTTTCTAAGTTACAGATATAACTTACCCTTTGAGCAAATTCTTGGAGATTGGCATTGAAAACTAAGTTTTCGGGTTTTACTTGACCATAATAACGACCACGAGGATAGAGAAAATTTTCTTTAGTCACTATTTTTTGCTCCATTTATTCAACTCCCTGTTTTTGTGATTTTTTAAAGCGGAATTGCTAGCGGGCTGTGTACTCTTGCAAAAAGCCCTAAAAAACCGGGTTTCTGAACGAAAAATTAAGGTTTTAAGCTGAGGAATTTGCAAGAAACCCAGTTTTTAACCGAGGTGCAAGACGTGAGTTAACTGTTAACAATTGACAGTTTAGAGTTTACAGCAATAGAAAAAGATGTATGAGTTGAGATGTGAGCCAGCCTACTTATGTATTGATATATTTTTCTTTTAATGAAAAATATTGCACTGATTTTAAAATGTTTTTTGGGGTGTTGAGATATGAACACCAATCTTACCTACAATTATGCACACCAGACTGATTTGCTTGAGAAAACTTGTTCCAGACAAGTTAATTAATGCACTTGTTGCTGAATTGATGGGTTTGGGTGATAGACTCTCCTGATCGATTAGAGATTTGCTTGATCTTATTTCATCATTTATAAAAATGTTATGTTATGCTGCTTTTTTGATACAAAAGTATAAGTATTAATCTATACTCACATTTTTGATGATGAAAATATTTTCGCTAGGGTTGTTAAAAAAGTAACTTACAGCCACAAAATATCATAGATAACCAGCAATCAACTTCTGTGTTTGGTTAGATATTCATTCCTAGATACTCCAAACTGATGAGAAAGATCGAGATTACCGAGTAATATCGTGTTCGGTTAAAGACTTATAATTAAGACTGCAAGGGGGCAGGGGGCAGGGGGCAGGGGAAGAAAGAGTTTTTTGTTTCTGCATAGGTCACAGAATTATAACTAATTATCCGAACTTGATATAATAGCGAATCTGGAATAACTAAAGATAAAATGGGTAAGCCCGAAAGGACAAAAATTGTCTCTCGCCAAAAACCTTACCTCTACCATGTCTGTTTATTCCAAGCTATACGAAGGCAAAGCAAAAATTCTCTATACAACTGATGATCCCGAAGTCTTACTCGCTGACTTTAAGGATGATGCTACAGCATTTAATGCCCAAAAGCGAGGTAATATCCTGGGCAAAGGGAAGATCAACTGTAGTATTTCTAGTCAGCTATTTCAACAGTTGGAAGCATCGGGTATTAAAACACACTTTATTGATAGTCCTGCTCCTCATCAAATGCGGGTGAAGGCAGTGAAAATCATACCTTTAGAAGTAGTTATCCGTAATATTGCGGCTGGGAGCTTGTGTCAACAGACAGGCTTAGAACTGGGTACATTATTAAAACAACCCCTAGTAGAGTTTTACTATAAAAATGATCAATTGGGAGATCCGTTATTAACACGCGATCGCCTATTGCTCCTAGAACTAGCGACACCGGAACAAGTCGATGCAATTACTCATCTAGCATTGCAAATTAATCAGTTTCTCCAGGAATTTTGGTTACGGTGCGGTATTACCCTAGTTGACTTCAAACTAGAATTTGGTGTTGACTCACAAGGAAATCTACTTTTAGCAGATGAAATTAGTCCCGACACCTGCCGACTGTGGAACACCACAGAAGCCGATCCTAATCGCCGGGTAATGGACAAAGACCGTTTCCGCAAAGACTTAGGGAATGTAGAAGATGCTTATCAGGAGGTTTTACAACGAGTATTACAAGTAGTTGAAACTCAGAATTAATCCAGAATATTAACTGTTAACTGTTGACTGTTGACTGTTATTAGCAGTCAGCACTAAAAATTGCTTTGTGATGGTGTGTGGATGTGAAGAGGAATCTAAATAAAATGCGTTTATCTCCAGTATTGATGGCAGCTGTAGCAATTACAGCACCCTTGAGTAGCTCTTTGAGTGCAAATGCACAAACTCCTAACAGTTTAGAGCAGACAGCAGAAGTTTTACCCCCTGGGACTAATCAGCAGCCAGAACAGTCCGACTTTACTGAAGTAAAAACACTGGCAGAAATTCCCGCCCCAGAAATTTCTGCCTCTGCTGCTTTATCATCTGAGAATCAACCCACAAAATCCGCCACAACCGCAACAAAAGAGGTCATTGTCCCTACTGTCGCAGTAGCACCAGTATCTACAAACCCTACTCCTGAAAAAGCTAATTCATTTGCCAATATTCAGTCTGCATCGGTTGCTGTTGTTCCCCTAAATTCCCAGACAGAGAAATCAGCCCAAAAATCCCCCGTGGTGATTTCATCTCCCTCAACAGCACTCAACCAGAGAGGAACTGCCAAACAGCTGGTACAAGCACCAGAAACTACTACGCCTCCTCCTACCCCCAGCACCGAGCCAGTAACACCAGCACCAGACACTAATAATACTCCCAGCAACACCCCAGAAACTACTGAACCCCGTGTATTGGTGTCCGAAGTCCTAGTCAAAGCACAAACCGGGCAACTCACCCCAGAATTAGAAGCCCAAGTTTATAACGTTATTCGTACCCAACCAGGACGAACCACAACCCGCGCTCAACTGCAAGAAGACATTAACGCCATCTTCGCTACTGGCTTCTTCTCCAACGTCCAAGCTGCACCAGAAGATACACCTCTAGGGGTAAGGGTTAACTTTATTGTCCAACCCAACCCTGTCTTAACCAAAGTAGAAATCCAAGCTAATCCCGGTACTGAAGTTCCCTCCGTTCTTCCCCCCAATACTGCTGACGAAATCTTCCGTGACCAGTATGGCAAAATCCTCAACTTACGGGACTTACAAGAAGGTATCAAGCAACTAACCAAGCAATATCAAGACCGAGGTTACGTCCTAGCTAATGTCATTGGTGCGCCACAAGTCTCAGAAAGTGGTGTTGTCACCCTGCAAGTAGCAGAAGGGGTAGTAGAAAATATTAAAGTCCGCTTCCGTAACAAAGAAGGTCAAGATGTTAATGAGAAAGGAGAACCAATTAAAGGCCGCACAAGAGAATATGTAATTAAGCGAGAATTGGAGTTAAAACCGGGACAAGTATTTAACCGCAACACTGTGCAGAAAGACCTGCAACGGGTATTTGGTACAGGACTATTTGAAGATGTCAATGTCTCCCTTGACCCTGGTACAGACCCCAGCAAAGTGGATGTAGTCGTGAATGTAGTTGAACGCAGTAGTGGTTCAATTGCGGCTGGGGCTGGGATTAGTTCTGCGAGTGGACTATTTGGGACAGTCAGCTATCAACAGCAAAACCTAGGTGGTAGAAATCAGAAACTAGGGGCAGAAGTTCAAGTAGGTGAAAGGGAGTTGTTGTTTGACCTCCGCTTTACAGATCCTTGGATTGCTGGTGATCCTTACCGGACTTCCTACACAGCCAATATTTTCCGTCGCCGTTCCATTTCGTTGATTTTCGATGGCGCAGACAACGATATCAGAACATTTAACCCTAATAATATTACTGATACAGACGAGCAAGACCGCCCCCGTGTTACCCGTTTAGGTGGTGGTATTACCTTCACTCGTCCCTTATCTGGTAATCCTTACGAGAGGTCAGAATGGACGGCTTCAGCCGGGTTACAGTATCAAAGAGTTAGTACCCGTGATGCTGACGGTAACTTAAGAAAAGAGGGGGGAGTATTTGATGATGCTGGCAACCTCGTGCCTGGCACAACCGTACCTTTGAGCTTTTCTGGTACAGGTGAAGATGATTTATTGTTAGTGCAGTTAGGAGCGCAACGCGATCGCCGTAACAATGCTTTACAACCTACCAGTGGTTCTTTCCTGCGTTTCGGTGTAGACCAATCAGTACCCGTCGGTTCTGGTAGCATTTTCCTCACCAGACTCCGGGGTAGCTACAGCCAATATTTACCAGTCAAATTTACTGGCTTTACAAAAGGGCAAGAAACCCTAGCCTTTAACATCCAAGGCGGTACAGTCCTCGGTGATTTACCCCCCTATGAAGCCTTTACCCTAGGGGGTAGTAACTCCGTCCGGGGTTATGAAGAAGGGACATTAAGCAGTGGACGCAGCTACGTACAAGCCTCAGTAGAATATCGCTTCCCTGTATTTTCAGTAGTTAGTGGAGCGTTATTCTTTGATGTAGGCAGTGACTTAGGTACTACCACCAGAACAGCCGAAGTACTGAATAAAAACGGTACTGGCTACGGCTATGGTTTGGGTGTGCGCGTACAATCACCCCTAGGGCCAATTCGCATTGACTACGGTATCAACGATGACGGTGATAGCCGAATTAACTTTGGTATTGGCGAAAGATTTTAACGCTGACAGTTAACAGTTAACTGGTAACTGTTAACTGTTAACATCCTAAAATTACGAATTACGTAGCTTACTTCCGCGTAGCGGTATTACGAATTACGAATTACGAATTACGAATTACGAATTACGAATTACGAATTACGAATTACGAATTACCAATCAGGGGTTTTTACCAACATGGATAATAACAACCAAAATACTAAGAGTTTGTGCCTATGCTAGAACACACTCTAGCTGCGGCAATTACTCAAACTGGCATAGGACTACATAGCGGTATCAGTACCAAGGTGCGGATACTACCGGCACAGGTGGGTAGTGGACGCTATTTTGTGCGTGTAGATTTGCCAGATTTACCAATTATCCCAGCCCAAATAGCAGCCGTTAATCAAACTGTCCTCTCCACTCAGTTGGGTAAAGATGAAGCATCGGTTCGTACAGTAGAACATTTATTAGCAGCTTTGGCGGCGATGGGTGTAGATAACGCCCGTATTGAAATTGATGGCTCAGAAGTGCCGCTTTTGGATGGTTCAGCTAGAATTTGGGCAAATAGTATTGCTGAAGTGGGTTTGAGATCACAACCAACTTCTGTGACTGAGGAAAAACAGCCTTTGATAATTCCTGAGCCTATCTGGATTTATCAAGATGATGCTTTTGTGGCTGCTATCCCAGGATCAGAAACCCGCTTTAGTTACGGTATTGATTTTGACTTACCAGCAATTGGTAATCAATGGCATAGTTGGTCTATTGCTACCGATAGAGAAACAGCCTCAGTTAGCTTTAGTGAAGAAATTGCCCCAGCACGGACATTTGGGTTGCTGCATCAAATCGAACATTTGCAGAAATCTGGGTTAATTAAAGGTGGTAGCTTAGATAATGCCCTCGTTTGTGGGGCTGATGGCTGGGTAAATCCACCATTACGATTTGCAAATGAGCCAGTACGTCATAAAATTTTGGATTTAGTAGGGGATTTGAGTTTATTGGGATATTTTCCCCGCGCTCACTTTTTAGCGTACAAAGCCAGTCATAATTTACATATTCAGCTGGCGCAAAGAATTTTAGCTCTCATCTAAAATTCTCCATCCTACTCACTAAATACCCAGATTAAAATTCAACTGCTAATGTCAATTCTGTCTGAAGTGAATAGTCCTGCATCTCTTGATGAGACTGCACCTGAGATTAAAACAACTCTCACCTCTGAAGAAATTCAGAACCTGCTACCCCACCGCTACCCATTTTTACTTGTAGATAGAATCATCGATTACGTACCAGGTAAACGAGCCGTAGGTATTAAAAACGTTACTATCAATGAGCCACACTTTCAAGGACACTTCCCAGGTAGACCACTGATGCCAGGTGTGCTAATTGTAGAAGCAATGGCTCAAGTTGGTGGTATTGTTTTAACACAATTACCAGAGGTAGAAGGAGGACTGTTTGTTTTTGCTGGTATCGATAAAGTCCGCTTCCGCCGCCAAGTAGTACCAGGAGATCAACTACTGATGACGGTGGAACTGTTATGGATTAAACAACGTCGTTTCGGGAAAATGCAGGCAAAGGCAGAGGTTGACGGTCAACTTGCTGCTGAAGGGGAATTAATGTTCTCTCTAGTTAGCTAAAATCTAACTTCCGTGGTAGTAGTGTAGCCGTGAATTATCCTGAAACACCAAAGCAGGATACCAATTTCCCAAAATCACTACAAGAGCCTCTTATTAATTCTTGACTTTCGCTACCCTCACACATAAATTGCCCGACAACTTTTTTAGTGATACTCACACACTCAGTCACGCCAGTCGTCTGAATTTGTCCATCAAAGCAAGGCACTGGCTTTTCAAGATAGTTCTGGAGATTTACCCTTGAAAACGCTTATTCATCCAACTGCTGTAATTCATCCAAACTCGGAACTACACCCAACGGTGCAAGTCGGTGCTTATGCTGTGATTGGAGCAAATGTCAAAGTAGGTGCTGACACTATTATTGGCGCACACGCAGTCCTAGAAGGGCCTTGTGAAATTGGGGTAGGAAATCAAATTTTCCCCGGTGCTGCTATCGGCATGGAACCCCAAGATTTAAAATTTGTAGGTGAACCCACTTGGGTAAGAATTGGCGATCGCAATTTGATTCGTGAGTATGTCACCATTAACCGCGCCACTGGTGCAGGGGAAGCCACGGTAATTGGCAATAATAACCTACTCATGGCTTATGTCCATGTAGCTCATAATTGTATTATTGAGGACTCAGTAGTAATTGCCAACTCCGTAGCCTTAGCTGGTCACGTCCATATAGAATCCCGCGCCAGACTCAGTGGTGTTTTAGGTGTGCATCAATTCGTACACATTGGCAGACACGCGATGGTCGGCGGCATGGCACGTATTGACCGCGATGTGCCACCTTATATGCTAGTTGAAGGCAATCCCGCCAAAATCAGAACCCTCAACTTAGTAGGGTTGAAACGTTCTGGATTTGAGAGTAACGAGTTACAACTGCTCAAAAAAGCCTTCCGCATTCTTTACCGTTCTCAGTTGAGCTTTAAAGAAGCCCTAGAACAACTAGAATCTCTAGGAGATACGGAAACCCTCCAAAATTTACGCCGTTTCCTCTTACTATCCCAAATGCCAGGCAGACGGGGCTTGACTCCCGGTAGGAGTAAGATAGGCGGGAGTGATGAGAGTTAAGGGAGTAGGGGGCAGGGGGCAGGGAGCAGGGAGCAGGGGAGCAGAGGGGCAGGGGAGCAGAGGGGCAGGGGAGCAGGGGGCAGGGAGCAGGGGAGCAGGGAGACAAGGGAGACAAGGGAGACAAGGGAGACAAGGGAGACAAGGAAGTACAGGAGATTTTACCCCAATGCCCAATGCCCAATGCCCAATGCCCCAAAATTCCTGAATTTTGAATTTTGAATTTTGAATTTTGAATTTTAAATGCGGATATTTATCAGCACTGGTGAAGTGTCTGGCGATTTGCAAGGATCGCTATTGATTGCGGCGATGAAGCGTCAAGCTGTGGCGGCTGGGTTGGAATTAGAGATTGTTGCCTTGGGTGGTGACAAGATGGCTGAGGCTGGGGCGAAGATTTTGGGGAATACCAGTGGTATTGGTTCAATGGGTATTCTGGAATCTTTGCCTTATGTGTTGCCAACTCTGATGGTACAACGCAGGGCGATCGCCTATTTAAAACAACATCCCCCAGATTTGGTAGTGCTAATTGACTACATGGGGCCAAATCTTGGCATCGGTACTTATATGCAAAAGCATTTACCAGATGTGCCGGTGGTGTATTACATTGCGCCCCAAGAGTGGGTATGGTCGATGAGTTTACAGAATACTACCCGAATTGTGGGCTTTACAGATAAGTTACTGGCTATCTTCCCAGAAGAAGCCCGTTATTTTAGCCGCAATGGGGCTAATGTCACCTGGGTAGGTCATCCCCTCATTGACCGGATGCAAAACGCTCCTAGCCGTCACGCAGCCCGTGCTAAATTGGGGATTGATTCGGAGCAGATAGCGATCGCACTTTTGCCAGCTTCCCGCAAACAAGAATTAAAATATCTCCTACCAGTGATTTTTGCGGCTGCCCAAACTATCCAAGCAAAATTACCAGCCGTACATTTTTGGATTCCCTTATCTTTGGAAGTGTATAGACAGCCCATAGAGGAGGCAGTCAAGCGTTATGGGTTGCGGGCTACAGTTATATCAGGTCAACAAAAAGAAGTATTTGCGGCGGCTGATTGCGCCATTACTAAATCTGGCACAGTTAACTTAGAACTAGCTTTATTAAACGTGCCGCAGGTGGTAGTTTATCGTTTACATCCCCTCACAGCCTGGATTGCTAGAAAAATCCTCAGAGGTTCTATTCCCTTTGCTTCGCCACCTAATTTAGTGGTAATGAAACCAATAGTGCCGGAGTTATTGCAAGAACAAGCAACCCCAGAAAATATTATCCAAGCCGCAATGGAATTGTTGCTTAATTTTGAACGCCGACAGCAAACCTTGGCAGATTATCAACAAATGCGCCAGTATTTGGGAGAATTGGGAGTATGCGATCGCGCGGCTCAAGAAATTTTGCAAATGCTAACAGACTCCTGAATCAATTCAAAATACCCTAGGGGATCTTGCTAAAAAATTCAAAATGAAGAGTAAGCGGAAAAGACCAATAGCAATAGATTTATTTGCTGGTGCGGGAGGGCTAAGTTTAGGATTTGAGCAAGCTGGGTTTGATGTAAAAGCTGCCGTTGAAATCGATCCGGTTCATGCTGCTGTTCATAAGTTTAATTTTCCCTATTCCGTTGTATTACCTTGTTCAATTACTGAGTTATCAGGGAAAGATATTCGAGAAAAAACTGGAATTGGCAACCAAAATATAGAAATTATTATCTCTGGTTCTCCCTGCCAAGGTTACTCCTATATGGGTCGTCGAATATTAGAAGACCCAAGAAATTTTTTAGTAAAAGATTTTATAAGATTAGTTTTAGAGCTAAAGCCTTCTTATTTTGTTTTTGAAAACGTCAAAGGTTTTACAGTTAGTAAATATCAATCATTTTTAGACGAATTAATCGAAACTTTCACCAATAATAATTATCAAATCTGTTTACCCTGGAAAGTCCTTAATGCTGCTTATTATGGAGTACCACAAAAGAGAGAAAGACTATTTCTAATTGGCGCAAAGAAAAGTTTTGTCTTGCCTGAATATCCTGCTCCCTGTAGTCAACCACTTTCTGAGAAGTTAGCTAATCGTATTTTACCTCTTACTCCATCTTGTTGGGATGCCCTCAAAGATTTACCAGAAGCAGAAGAATTTGAGGAATTGCTATATAGTGATTGCGTGGAAACGGAAAAATGGAGCAATCCCAGCAACTATGGGCGAGAAATGAGATGTTTAGATGATCGAAGCTGGCATTTTGGCTATAGGAGAAATTGGAATCCTTTGCTTTTGACTTCTAGTATAAGAACTAATCATTCATCAATCTCACGAGCTAGATTTCATGCCACAGAACAGGGAAAGAAAGAACCTGTTTCTCATTTCTTCAAATTGTCCCAAAATGGCATAGCTAATACCTTAAGGGCAGGAACTGATGCTGCTCATGGCTCACACACATCACCAAGACCTATTCATTATAGTAGTCCTCGCTGTATTACTGTACGAGAAATGGCACGATTACATGGGTTTCCTGATTGGTTTCGTTTTCACATTACAAAATGGCACGGTGCGAGACAGGTAGGAAATTCAGTTCCGCCACCATTGGCGAGAGCAATAGGTGCAGAAATTATGAAATGTTTGGGAATCAATCCCACTACTCCTGAAGATGTTTTAGATTTGGGAGATCCCAAACTTTTATCAATGACTGCCAAACAAGCTGCAAATTATTGGCAGGTTACTATATCAAGCAACTACCCACACTGACCATTATGTCAGGAAATGTAGAAGCAGAAGCAGCCATACTGAGGGGCATCCTAGTAAATTTTAAAACATTTTTAGAAGATGGGAAATAATAATACTAAAACTTGCTCAAAATTATAACTATAGCTAGATGAATATTTATCTCTAGAATTTTATTTTCTCAAATAAATAAAGACTCGTTAATTCTGGGACATCAAACCCGGAATATTTGAGTAACTAAATGTAGGTGTTATTAAATACAAAAATAAAAATTTCTGGGGATAAAATTTTATGTCTTTACAACAGGTGAATGATTTTTATGAAGTTTTGATGTTGGATTCCTCTATTTATGAAGCATACTTTAATAAGTGTTGTAGCAGAGGTTTGTTGGGCAGTTGGCATTGGAACACAACTACAATAGTCAATTTTGCAGCAAGTCTTGGTTATCAATTTACTGAACATGAATTAACTTATGTATGGTTTGAAAGTGAGCCTATCTCTATTCATGATTCAGTGAGTGAATCCAAACAAAGTAAGTTACTGGAATTAGCTACAGTTTAGGATTAAGTAAATAAACCAATACGGTTCAGTTAACAAAATGTAGGGGTTTAAGTAGAATAACTTGAAAAAACCAAACCATGTAAAGTAATGTAGAAAAAAGAAAAAATTGCATTTAGTTCGTAGTAAGGACTTTAGTCCTCTCATAAGGACTAAAGTCCTTACTACAAACCTTTAAAACCTACTTCCTGGTTGTTGAAGAAATTTATGTTCCTCTGGAGTTGAAACGCGTCCCAAAATACTATTGCGATGGGGAAATCGCCCAAAACGCTCAATTACTTCTAAATGTCGCCAGGCGTATTCAATAGGTGAAGCACTATCGGGATCATGACTCAATTGCTGAAACAACTTCACAGATTCCTGCTGATCAGTTAGGTTTTCGCTGTGTTCAAAGGGTAGATAGATAAACCAGCATTGTGTAGGCAAAAATTCATGATCGTAGCTTTGAGCAACCGCGTGTTTAGCGGCTGAAAGTGCTTGTGCGTCAGTTGCAAATGCTTGTGGTGTACCCCGAAACATATTTCGGGGAAACTGATCTAGGAGCAAAATCAAGGCTAGACAGGTTTTTGGCAAATTTAGCCAGTCGTCTAGATATCCGGTTGCAGCTTGTTGGTAATCTTTGAGAAATCGATGTTTTAACTCTTGATAAAACTCTGCTTGCGGATTAAACCAAAAGCTTTTGGGTTTACCGTAATCTGGTTGATGAGGATGACCAAACCAAAAGTCTAAAATTACCTGTGCCTGAGACATGATTATCTATTTTGACACATCACTTGTCTCATATTACGCATATTTGCGGGCAATTCCAAGTTCATGGCTTGTTGAATAAAAATTGCTGGGATGGGAATTTTGGGGGTAGCTTGAACAGTATAAGCGAGTAAAGTTCCCTTGCCACAGTCTTTTAATTCAACATTGGCTGCAAAATCGGAAAAACTGCCTTTCTCCATGTGAAACTGCACTTGATGTCCGATTACTTCGACAACGCTGAGGTAAATTTCTACTTGTGCGGTTAAAAATAAAAAGGCTTTTTGCGCTGTTTGATAGAGGCGTTTTACTTCACCTCGTTGTAGAACTTCGCTTTTTGTAATGTCAGGAAAGTATAATACCCAACGGGGATAGTCAGTAATTTTCTGCCATACCTGCGATCGCACCATTGGTAAGTACATACAAGCACTGACTGCACCACCCCAAACAGTATGGGATTTTGTCTGTACTAAAATTTCACCTTGCATCATCAAGCGTTGCTGTTCTTGATTCCAAGTCATACCCGAACCTGTGAGCAATTGTTCTGAGATATGGATTACAGACATAAATTTGTTTCCGTTACTCCTCAAGTTCACCATCTGCGTAGGTTGTGAATTACAACCTCATTAATATTTAATTCCAGTTTTTAGACCAGTTTTTCGGAATTAATTATGTCTGGTAATTATTCTGAAATTATGCCGGAAATTCCGTGTTTTCAATTACAAATATCATTGATACTTCAGCAGTAGAAAAAATTAGACTACTACTTCATCAAAAATTTAAGTTAGACAGACTTGAAGGGTGAAAAAATTTATCTCTATAAAATATTGTATGCAATTCCATAAACCCAGAACCTTAAGAATATCCCCAAATATATGAAAATAATTGTTAGTCTGTCAATGTATATGAAATGCTCAATTGAGAGGAAAATAGAATGAGTCAATCTTTCCTAAACCGTCTACTAACTCAGGCTTTTGGTGTGTTTCTGGGCATGGGGATAGCTGTGTGGTTACTCAGGGGCTTTGGTTTAATCACCTTTATTCCTGGAGGAGTAATTTTACTGCTGCTGCTGGGGGCGATCGCCATAGGTTTAATTTCCTATGCCCAAAGAACCTGGTGGCGGTTTTAAATATATATTCGAGATGAATCAATTCACAACATCAGCTTAAATCAGTTATCAACGGTAGGACTTAGGCAAGTGTCACAATTGATAGTTGGTGCGTGACGCTGTAAGTCTTATAACTACGTTCAAATACTTTCGTAGCGTCACACACCCTACGTGAATAGGAATTAATTCTGTACTAGCCTAGAGAGTAGATATTTATTTGAGATGCTTGAGAATTGCTAGGTTTAAAAATTGTAGTTATTGGGGGTGGGGCAGCAGGATTTTTTGGAGCGATCGCTTGTGCAGAATCCAATCCTGAAGCCCAAGTTACTTTACTCGAAGCCAGTCGTGAACTGTTGGCTAAAGTCCGTATTTCTGGGGGGGGACGCTGTAATGTTACCCATGCTTGCTTTGAACCACAAGCACTAGTCCAAAATTATCCTAGGGGCGGTAAAGCTTTGCGTGGTGCGTTTAGTCGTTTTCAAGCCCAAGATACTGTAGCTTGGTTTAGTGATCACGGAGTTAAACTGAAAACTGAAGCTGATGGTAGGATATTTCCCATCAGTGATAGTTCAGAAACGATTGTTAACTGTCTGATGAATACCGCCGCCGCCGAGGGGGTAGAAATTTGGACTGGTGCAGCTGTGGTTGGTGTTAAACGAGTCAGTCATGAATTTGAGGTGAGTTTAAAATCCGGGGAGATCATTAAATGCGATCGCCTACTATTAGCAACCGGTAGTAGTCACATCGGTTATAAAATCGCTAAAGAATTGGGACACCACATCGAACCACCAGTCCCGTCATTATTTACATTCAATATTTCTGAAGCAAAACTTCAGGCGTTGGCGGGGATTAGTGTGAACCCTGTACGGTTGCGGTTATCTGTAGAAAATCAGCCAATCTTAGAACAAACAGGATCATTACTCATCACCCACTGGGGTTTAAGTGGCCCGGCTGTACTAAAACTTTCGGCTTGGGGTGCGAGATTGCTACATGAAAACCATTACCAAGCGACTTTGGTAGTGAATTGGTTGCCTGAACTCACACAAGAACAAGTCCGGCAAAAAATCTTAACAGTCAAGAATGAATGGGGAAAAAAAGCGATCGCCTTACATCGGGGAGTAGATTTACCTCATCGTCTCTGGCAATACATGATTAACCGTGTAGGTATTACCACAGATGACCGTTGGGCAGAATTACCTAATAAAACTTTAAATTTATTAGTGCAAGAATTAACTCAGGGGAAATACTTAATCGATGGTAAAGGAGTCTTTAAAGAAGAATTTGTCACCTGTGGCGGTGTAAATCTACAAGAAGTCAACTTTAAAACGATGGAAAGTAAACTAGTGCCTGGGCTTTACTTAGCCGGAGAGATTCTTGATATTGATGGCGTAACAGGTGGATTTAACTTTCAAAGTGCTTGGACGACGGCTTATTTGGCGGGGAATGCTATGAGTGGGAATTAGGAAGGGGAGCAGGGAGCAGGGGAGCAGGGAGCAGGGGGCAGGGAGACAAGGTAGACAAGGGAGACAAGGGAGACAAGGTAGAAATATTTACCCCAATGCCCAATGCCCAATGCCCAATGCCCCATGCCCCATGCCCAATTCCCAATTCCCATTTTTTATAAAGTTATTGTGAAGCTACTTTAAAGTCCCTTCACAATAATTACTGATATCTTCATGGATTGATCTAGTAAAGGGTTCGTAGATAGTTGTTATAAAATTCTGAAGCTTTTTATCAAAGATTTTTTTGTCCCGAATGTAAAAGTTTAGTAAAGACTTTGATCATAAAGTGACTTTTCAACATAGAGATACTACGATAAGTCTGTGTATGTTTCAGTACAGTTGTTGCATAAATTACGGCTAAGTTTCAGTATTTTTTCTAATTGATAAGTTTTGACTTTGTATGCAACAAAGTTCCCTTATGGTGTGAGTAATGCGTAAACCAATTCTAACTATTTTTTACCAGTTCAATCCCTGGTACAGTTCGATAGGAGGCATTCAGACATTAATCAATACCTTTATCAAGTATGCTCCTACGGATTTTGAAGTGCGGCTTGTGGGGACAACAAGCGATCGCTCTCAGCCTATGGGTAAGTGGCAACAAAAAGAATTTGCAGGCAGAGAAATTAGTTTTTTACCTCTATTTTTCATAGAAAACGATGATTTTAGAGGTTTGATACCTACCACGATTAAGTATGCAGCCGCTTTGGTTGGGCGTAATTACGCTTCAGATTTTATGCACTTTTACAGAATCGAACCAACCATAGTCACCCGTCACTGGCAAGGACAAAAGACTCTGTTTATTCAAAATGATATTCAAGCACAGATTGCAGCCAAGGACGATAAAAACGCAATTCTGTGGAGAAAGTTTCCCGCCGCTTATTTCGCTTTAGAAAAGATGTTGGTAGATCAATTCGATCAAATTTACTCTTGTAACACAGACTCAATGAAACTTTATCAACAGCGATATCCTAGCTTGCGAGAGCGGGTAACTTTTCTCAAGAATACCTTTGATGAAGAAATTTTTTATCCCTTACCCTCCGACAAACGAGAACAGGGAAGACGGGAATTAGCTATGCAGTTGGGATTAGCTGAAAACACCCGCTTTATTATGTTTGCAGGCCGTTTACATCCCCAAAAAGATCCCATCCTCCTCATTCGTTCCCTAGCGGCTTTAGGGGACTCCAACATTCATTTATTAATGGCTGGTAATGGTGAGTTAGCCGAGCCAGTTCGTAATGAGATTACCCGACTAGGATTAGCAGCACGAGTCACAATGCTAGGAGCAGTTCCACAAAAGCAACTAGCTGATTTACATCGTGTGTGTCATGCTTTAGTGCTGAGTAGTGCCTTTGAGGGGTTGCCTTTTGTAGTGCTTGAGGCTTTGGCTTGCGGTGTACCCATAGTAACTACTCAAGCTGGTGAAACACCAAAGTTACTATCCTCTGATAGCGGTATTGTTTGCGAAGAACGTACCCCAGAGTGTATTGCCAATGGTTTACGCGAGGTAGTAATGAATCCAGAACGTTATCCAACCTCTGCCTGTGTAAGAACTGCCCAACCTTATGCTGCTAGCACTGTCATCAACGAAGTGTATAAAAAAATGTGGCAAAGTTGGGAAACAAAATTAGGCAACAAAGTATTGAGTTACACCTAGTTGACTTCTAAGTAATTCAAAAAATCTTTTATTCCTATGTAGGCAGGGGGCAGGGGGTAGAGGGCAGGGGGCAGGGGGTAGGGGGCAGGGGAGACAAGGTAGACAAGGTAGACAAGGTAGATAACGGGATGTGCAACTTATTATTAAAACCCCTCTCCATAGAGCGAAGCTCTTCTCGTAGAGTACCTCCGAACAGCAACTGTAGAGACGTTGCATGCAACGTCTCTACTTTGATTCTTGCTCCCCTTCCCACTCCTTCGGAGAAGCAAGCTATGTAGGGAAGGGGCTGGGGGTTAGGTTGGAGAGAAAGTTGCACACGGCGTTAGATAACTATTTTTTATCCCCATTCCCCATTCCCTATTCCCTATTCCCTATTAATGATCTCATTCTTCAAGGCTAATTAATTATGAGAGTTGCAGTAATTGGTGCAAAAGGTATACCACCAAAACAGGGTGGCATTGAACATTATTGTGCGGAAATTTATCCGCGAATGGTGTCACAGGGACACAGTGTAGATTTATTTGCTCGCTCATCTTACACAGAGAGTTTTGGCTGGGAAAATTATGATTTTCAAGGGGTGCGAGTCATTTCTTTTCCGGGTTTGAACTACTATTATGGTTTGGATGCTCTAGTCACCTCAGCGATGGGAGCGATCGCAGCTACTGGCAATAAATATGATATTATCCATTTCCATGCTCTAGGCCCAGCTTTATTTACCTGTATACCTAGAATCGCTAATTCTGCCAAAATTATAGTTACTTGTCACGGTTTAGACTGGCAACGAGCTAAGTGGGGTAGTCTATCTACAAAGCTGATTCAACTGGGAGAAAAGGCAGCCGTGCGGTTTGGACATGAAATGATTGTGGTATCAAAAGCACTGCAAACATACTTTTTGCAAACATATGGCAAAGAAACAGTCTATATTCCCACTGCGCCAGCTAATTATGGTGAGTCAGATCCCAATTTTCAATATGGTACTAATCTAGGACTAGAAAAAGGACGTTATATTCTGTTTTTAGGAAGACTTGTCCCAGAAAAACGTCCTGATTTGTTAATTGATGCTTTTTGTGCATTGAACCAAAGAGGATGGAAACTTGTTTTGGCTGGGGGTGTGAGTGATACTAAAACATTTACTAGCCAACTTCTAGAAAAAATTGCCCATCAAAAAAATATAGTCTTTGCTGGGGAACTGAGAGGTTCTCGTCTGTGGGAAATTGTCCGAGGCGCAGGTTTATTTGTTCTGCCTTCTGATGTCGAGGGTTTACCTTTATCAATGCTAGAAGCTATGCGAGAAGGTATTCCCATTGTAGGTAGTGATATTCCACCTCATCAACAACTATTGGCACAAGAGCGAGGAATATTATTTAAAGCTGGCAATTTAGACTCTTGTATTTCTGTTTTAGACTGGGCTTTACGTCACCCAGAAGCACTAGCACCAATAGCAAATAAAGCTCAAAATTACGTCAATCTCAACTACAGTTGGGATTATGTCACCTCGGAAACTTTGCAAGTATATCAACAAGTTTTGCAATCTTCGGAGATTTCAGGGCAATTGCAGGCACAAACCAAAGATATGGATTTAGCAAAAGTTGGATCTAAGAAATAGACAATTCCCATCATAATCTATTTAAAAACCGAATCCGTGAAAGTAATTAACTTGTATTGAGTGCTGTGGTCATCAGGTATGATACCGAGTAGTTAATATTCTTTAATACTTTTGTTAACGCTTGATAATCCAATCTGAAAGAAATTAAGGTATAGGTAATGGGAAAAGGTATTTCCACCTTATTAGCAGTATTACAACGCAGAGGTTTGCCAGCCTTGTCTACTTTAGCGGCGGTGATTGGCGCATCGGTTGCTTACTTGGCTGTAGCTCCGCGTTTTTATGAAACATCAGCAAGACTAATGGTTGATGCTAAAGGTGTCAGTGTTTCGGAATTAGGACGTGATTTAACACAACCTTCTGTTGTAGGACGAAGTAGCAACCCCCTAGCAGATCAAGCTGAACTAGTGAAATCACAGGCTGTTTTGGATAAGGCCATACAGAAGTTAGTTTCCCAAAACAAGAATAATGCTCATCCAATTGAGATCAAACCTACAGATATTATTTCCTCATTGAAAGTTAGTATTATACCTGCTACTAACATTCTGGAATTGAATTATTACAACCAAAATCCTGAGTTTGCGGCTGAAGTGCTAAATGCTGTTTCTCAGGCGATGGTTGAGGAAAATATTCAAGCGATTAGCTCCGAGGCGACTAAAGTTAGACAATTTTTAGAAAAAGAAGTGCCACTAGCTCGGAATCGCTTACAAAAAGCAGAAGCAGCAGAATCTCAATATAGAAGGCAAAGCGGCGTAATTGCCGATACAGAACAAACCCGGAGTCTAGTTGAGAGTTTAAAGAATCTGGAAGACCAAGAAAGGATATTATTAGCTCAAGTACAAGAAGCGCGATCGCGGGATGATTCCCTCAGAAAACTAACTGCTACAAAAAACATCAACAAGGCCTATACGTCTGTACGTAGCGGTCAAGATGAACAACTCAAAGCCTTAAGAGCTAAATTAACACAGTTAGAAACTCAACTCATCGAAGCTCGTTTACAGTTTACAGATAATCATCCCAGGGTTGTATCCTTACTAGGACAGCGAGATCAAATTCGCAATCTGTACGCGGAGGAAGTAGCACGGCTATCACCAGCAAATGAAACGGCATCTTCTGATGATGTGGCATCCGATCAAATCAGTCAAAATCTTACCACTCAACTGATAAATAATGAAGTAGAGCGGCTAGCACTGGAAAATAAGCTACGAGCAGTCCAGTCAATGAAAGCTAACCTCCAAGAGCGTTTAACAGTGTTGCCTCTCAAACAACAACCACTCACCACCCTTATCCGTCAACGGGAAGAAGCCGCAGAGTCTTTAAAATTGCTACAAAGCAAGCTAGAAGAAGCACGGATTGCGGAAGCCCAAAAGGTCAGTAATCTCAGAATCATTGAAGTAGCTCAAGTTCCAACTGCTTATGCTTATCCCAAGCGATCGGTTGTATTAGTTATTGCTATCTTCTTTGGTAGTATTCTCGCTACTGGGGTAGTGTTGCTCTTAGAGTTCATGGACAACAGACTCTATGATGTTGCAGAGGCAGAAGAACTACTCAAATTACCACTATTAGGAGTTTTACCACGTCTGCCAGCTACCAAGCTCACCCTCGAACCAGCCGAAAAATTCTTAGATGATGTAGGCTTAGTTGAGCCTTATCGGATGCTGCTCAAAAATCTAGAGTTTCGCAGTACTGATAAATTACAGATTGTAGTCGTAAGCAGTACCATCGCTGGGGAAGGTAAATCAGTTGTAGTATCCCATTTAGGTGCTGTTGCAGCTATGCTATCTCGCCGCACACTGATTATAGATGCAGATTTGCGAAGACCTGTACAACATACACTATTTAATCTACCTCCCAAACCCGGAATCACCGATATCATCAATGACAATAGATCACTACTAAATGCCGTCCAGTCAACAGATATTGACAACTTATTTGTATTGACTTGTGGTGAATTACATGGTAGACCTTCCCAGTTACTAGACTCTGAAGCCATGAAGTCCCTAGTAGCTGAAGCGGCATTACATTACGATTTAGTCATTATCGATACACCACCCCTAAGCGTTTGCGCTGATGCTTCTACCCTGAGTCAATATAGCGATGGAGTCATCATGACTACACGTCCGAGCGTCACCCTCAAAGAATCCTTGCAAAGAGCCGTAGTAGAACTTAATCAAAACCGCATACCAATTCTGGGCGTAGTTGTCAATGGTATGACAACGGAAACAGAAAAATATTATCGCTATCCTATTGATGATAACCAATCTTTCCTATCCCGGCCTTTTAAAAGGTTGAACTTATTAGGAAGTAGTAGAGATTCCCAAGATGATTTGAGGTAAAGATCACAATGTTAACTAATAAAAACTCAAGTCATTATTCTCACTTGGGAATCTTAGTTGGGTTAACAGGTATTGCTATTGGCATAGTCACGGGTTTTATCCTTGGTGTTAACCCATTGTTAATTGGCTTGCCTATATTTGCCGTAGCTATTATTGTCTGGTTTTTTGGGAAATTTGAGCAAGCCGTTATCGGTTTATTAGTTGTGCGTAGTGCTTTAGATACATTCTCCGCGCAACAAATTCCCGCCGCTTTTGCAGTTGGTTTAAGTGGCTTGGCATTGTTATATGTAGCTGTGTCGTTATTAACAAATCAAGCGATTAAAGTAGATAAATTTTGGTGGTTTTTTGCGGGATGGGTAGCACTACAAGGAATGTGGGTAGTCTTACTACCATTAGGAGGACTAGGTTTAGATGGCACATATCTCATAGAAGGTGTGCGTGAATGGACGCGTTTATTTTCGTGGTTAATGGTTTATTTACTCGTCATGCAGTTGAAGGGAAAATTACCACCTCAAACACTAATCACGGCTTTGTTTTTGAGTCTTGTGATTCCCCTAACAGTCTCACTCATGCAGATGTTTTTACCTGGTTCACTTTTACCTTCATTTCTGGCTCAAGGTAGCATCAATACAGGTGAATTAGCATCAGCTTCCCGTATTCGAGGTACTTTAGGACATCCTTCATCATTTGCCACTTTTTTATTACTATTTATTGCCTTAACTTGTTGGAAAATCAGTAACACACCAAAACGTTGGCCTTGGTTATGTTTGCTTGGTATACTTGCTTTCTTTTTTGTCAGTACCAAAGCTTTAACTATGACAGCTATGCTATTTGTGTTTGTCTTGGTAATGATTATTCCTAAATTAAATTTAATCAAATTAATTGGGGGATTTTTACTATTAGGATTAGTAATTGTTTTATTTGTCAGTACAGAATTTGGACGAGAACGCCTTGGTTCACTCACAGAGACACCAATTTTAAATTCTGATATAGAGGTATGGCGAGCAATTTTACTGTCTTGGACAGATGGCAATAGTTTTAACTGGAGAATAGCGCAATGGCATTTTATGTTGGAGGCATGGAAGCAGTCTCCATTACTTGGTTATGGACTGAATACAGCCTCTTATTTAACTGTATTAAGAAACGAAGCTCACAATGATTATCTCCGAGCCTTAGCCGAGGGAGGAATAGTAGGATTTACAACATTTATCATCTTTCTGGCGGCTCAAGTTTATCGCCTTGTCAATATTATGTCTACTGCCAAAAAAAATAGCTCACAGCAAAACTTTTGTTTTATCTTGTTGGCTGTTTTCATGGCTATGCTGTTGGGAATGTTGACTGACAATATCTGGAAGCACACTACTCTTTTATTTTATTGGTGGCTTTCTTTAGCTGTCGCTGGTTGGGATTGGGATGAAATGCCATTAGCGGATAATAATTTAACTAACTGGAAACATCCTGTTCAACAAATTAAATAAGTTCAAATAACAATCAAAACAATTACCAAACATCACGGAATTTATCTTTTAAAAGTATCAATTCATTATGCAAATTAAAAATCTGGTAGTTACAGGCGATAAAAATATGATTCATCGCCATAAATTTTTATTTCAAGAAATGTCACCTTATTTTGACGAGATTAATTACGTTCATATTGATGATTTATCTAACCTGAAAATAATTAAAAACACTTTTAAATCTATTTACCGGACTTTTCCATTTATACCTATTAAACGGGCTAGTACATTTCTCAAAAAACCTCAAGTTTTTATTAAAAAATCACAGCGATTAGAGAAAAAGATTAGAAAGTTAAATTATCAGCCAGATTTCGTTTTTCATATTTACGGTATGTTCAGCCCCTTTTGGGAAAAATTTGATATACCTTATGGTGTTTATTTAGATTATACAATGGCTCTTGCTAGGAAAAATTGGCTTCCTTGGACTCCCTTTAAGACAGAAGCGGATTTCCAAGAATGGATACAATATGAAGCTCAAACATATAGAAATGCTAGTCTTCTGTTTACTAAAAGTAACCGAGTTAAAGATTCGTTAATTGCAGATTATGGTGTAGATTCTAGCAAAATTACAGTCCTATATTCTTCAGGCCAGTTCTTAGAGACTTATCAAGGAGAGAAAAATTTTGGCAGTAAGCAAATTCTGTTCAATGGTTCTGATTTTGAAAGGAAAGGCGGGGATTTATTATTAGCTGCATTTCAAAAAGTTAGACAGATAATATCTGATGCTAAGTTGGTAATTGTAGGAGATATTTTACCAATTAATCAAGATGGTGTATCAAGTTTAGGCTTTGTATCTTCATCTGTAGAGATGAGAAATATTTTTTTAGCAACAGATTTAGTAGTTTCCCCAGCACGTTGTGAACCTTTAGGACTTTTCTTAATAGAATCCATGAATCATGGCATTCCCTGTATTGTATCAAATCAAGATGGTATGCCAGAAATTATTGAACATGAAGTTAATGGAATTGTGATTTCTCAACCAACTGTGGATACATTAGCAGAACAAATTATTTATTTACTTACTAACAAAGATATTTTAGAAAAAATGTCTATGAATGCAAGACATAAAGTAGCTACTCAACTAAATTGGAATGTAATTGCTAAGAAATTAGCCAATACACTGTTGCTTTCTTAACGCAACATCATAAGTAGAACGACTTGGAAAAACCAAACTATGTGAAGTAATGTACAAAAACTGGTATCTAGTTCGTAGTAAGGACTTTAGTCCTTATTAGAGGAATAGATTACTACAAAGATTGAATTATTGGTTGGTGCGTGACGCTATAAGTTTGATAACTATGTTTAAATATTTTCGCAGCGTCACACACCCTACAGACAAAATATTCTGAAAGGAAAAGAATCATTATGCCCAAAGTATCAGTAATTATCCCTGCATATAATGCAATGTCTTTTTTACCATTAACTTTAGATAGTGTTTTGAAACAAACTTTTAGTGATTATGAGGTAATTATTGTCAATGATGGTAGTTCTGATGGTATTGAAGAATGGTTTACTCAAGTTACAGATTCCAGGGTGAAATTGATATCACAAAATAATCAAGGGCCTGCTGCTGCACGTAATAATGGCATTATCAATGCTCAAGGAGATTACTTAGCATTTTTAGATGCTGATGATATTTGGGAATGCACAAAATTAGCAAAACAGGTTCGGATTTTGGCAGAAAATCCAGGCGTGGGTTTAGTCTATAGTTGGGTAGGTTCAATTGATGCTCAAGGCAATATTGGCAGCAAAATCCGTAATAATATTGCTGAAGGTAATGTTTGGGAAAAAATTCTAGAACATAATATTATTGAGTGTGGTAGTAATCCGATGGTACGCCGGAGTTGTTTTGATGATGTGGGTTTTTTTGATCCGCGTCTCAGCTATGCTCAAGATTGGGAAATGTGGATTAGAATTGCTTCTCGTTACAGTTTTAAAGTAATTAATGAAACCTTAGTTTATTATCGCGCTCATCCGAATAACCGTTCTAAAAACTGGAAAATTATGGAGGATAACTATAAAATTGTCTTTGAAAAAAGCTTTGCTGCTCCTCCAGAAAATTTAAATGATTTGGATGTAAAAAAGTTAGAAAATAGAATTTATGGTTTTGCTAATCTGCGGATTGCATGGAAAACTTTGCAAAGTGGAGAATGTGACAAGGCTGTACATTTTCGTAAACAAGCTGTGATGATATACCCAGAATTACGCTATGTACGTAATTATAGAATTTTGAATTTTG
Organism: Aliinostoc maniaoense; assembly: GCF_058172895.1. Taxonomy (NCBI): domain Bacteria; kingdom Bacillati; phylum Cyanobacteriota; class Cyanophyceae; order Nostocales; family Nodulariaceae; genus Aliinostoc; species Aliinostoc maniaoense. The sequence continues at coordinate 4,158,144 of NZ_CP187952.1, forward strand.
CAATTATTTTAGTCAGTATTTTAGGAATTAATGGCTATAACAAAATTAGGAATTTAGTATATAACCTGATGAGAGGACGAATATCAAGTATTGCCGGATAATTGTGTGGTTAACTTATTGAAATTAAATGTTTTATGATGGAAGTGGCGTAGTATAATTTTGCTTTTCTACAGAAGATAAATAAATTAAATACGCAAATATGAAATTGAGCGAAATTATACACCACTTTGGTGACTCTGCCATTGACCATAGCTTGAAAACCAATGCCAACGACCCCGATATTGTAGGGGTAGCAGCCATTGATGAAGCAACAGATGGTACTATTAGCTACGTAGAAAGTGGAAAATTTGTATCTTCGATCGCTACGACGAAGGCTAGTGCATTAATTTTACCAGATGATCAAACAATACAAGCCAAAGCCGAAGAACATGGTATACCCTGGTTAGCGACAAAACAACCTAGATTGTTATTTGCTCAAGCGATCGCCATCTTTTATCAACCATACCATCCCGCCCCAGCTATTCACCCCACAGCCGTGATTCACCCGACAGCAAAAGTTGGTGAAGATGTCTATATTGGCCCCCATGCAGTAATTCAGGAAAGAGCCGAAATCGGTAATGGCGTAATTATTCATCCCAACGTCGTCATTTATCCTGATGCCAAAATAGGCGATCGCACAATTTTACACGCTAACTGCACCATCGAAGAACGCAGCCAAATTGGTGCAGATTGTATCATCCATAGCGGTGCGGTAATCGGTGGAGAAGGTTTTGGGTTTGTCCCAACTAGGACTGGTTGGTACAAAATGGAACAATCTGGTTACGTAGTCTTAGAAGATCGTGTAGATATAGGTTGTAATACTACCATTGACCGTCCATCGGTAGGAGAAACCAGAATTGGCAGTGATACCAAGATTGATAACCTAGTGCAGATTGGACATGGTTGTCAAATTGGCAGAGGTTGTGCGATCGCCGCCCAAACTGGTATGGCTGGCGGTGTAAAATTAGGCAACCGGGTAATTTTAGCCGGACAAGTTGGCATTGCTAATCAAGCCAAATTAGGAGATGGTGTAACCGTTTCCGCTCAAACCGGTATTGCACATGATGTTGCAGCAGGAGAGATTGTTTCTGGTACTCCGGCTGTTCCCCATAAGCTATATCTGAAAGTAGCTGCTATTTACAAGTATTTACCAGAAATGTATCAGATGTTTAGACAATTGCAACGGCAGCACAAATGAATAGGGTGTAGGGTGATAAGTAATGAGTAATGAGTAATGAGTAATGGGTATTTACTCATTACTCATTTAATTTCCTTTACTAGCCTACCCCTACACCCCTACACCCCTAAACCCCTAAACCCCTACACCCCTAAACCCCTCCTTCAAAACCCCAATTTTGCTAAAACGGGTTTAGTAGAAACAATATGCCTATCTAAACCCAGTTCTTTTGGACTAACTCCCAATGCTAAAGCAATTAACTGTGGTAAATGTAACACTGGTAAACCTAATTTTGTGCCAATTACCTTTTCTACTTCTGGTTGACGAGAATCTAAATTGAGATGACACAGAGGACAAGGAGTTACTAGACAGTCAGCACCCACTGCTAAGGCTTCTTGGATGTGCATCCCAGCCATCTGAAAAGATTGAGTAGTCGCATAGCTAGACAAAGGCCAGCCACAACATTGTGTTCGACCACGATAATAAATTGGTGTTGCACCTACAGCCTCAAAAATATTTTCCATTGCTTGGGGGTTGTAAGGATCTTCATCGCCGAGAGACTTTTGAGCGCGCAGTAAATAACAACCATAAAAAGCCGCACACTTTAACCCAGATAACTTGCGGGTGACACGTTGGGCAATTTTTTCTAACCCATAATCTCTAACTAAAGCATAGAGGAGATGCTTAACTTCTGTAGTTCCACGATAAGGTAAACAGCCTTCTTTTTTTAACAAGCCATTCACCTGTTCAACATATTCTGGATGACTGCTGTGGAAATCTTGCAAGCGGTCATTGACGCGACCTATAACACCCTGACAGGTACTGCAATGAGTCAATAAGGGTAAGTTTAATGCTTCTGCTAAAGCGATATTTCTGGCGTTAACGGTATCTTCTAAAAGTTGGGAATCTTCTTTAAATGTACCTGAACCGCAACAAGCTGCTTTTTTAAGTTCAATTAGTTCAATTCCCAAGGCTTGAGTTAAGGCTTGAGTTGACTGGTATAGTTCCCCGCAAGCACCTTGAGCGACACAACCAGGGAAGTAAGCATATTTTAGCGTCTGAGATAGCATAAAAATAAATGTCGTTGAGGGCAACTGCCCCGATGATAACTTTTTTATATCTCTCACCAGAGATACTGAGGCAGGAATGTATTTTTTTTTGGACATTCACCCAAAATTTAGTAAAAATTGTTAACAACCCCTAGAAAAAAAGTTCTGAGTTACGAGTTCTGTTAGCTGAGTGGGAAGTCTATCTTATTTCAGCACTGAACTATATTCCAATTTTGGGCGGGGACGTATACGGGCGATCGCGCTTTCCGATAAGATGTATATGCTCAAAACGATGTCACCCATAAAGAGCAGACCATAGCAACTGGTAAGGAATTTTATTTTATGAGTCAAGCAGAGACATTTGAAAAAGTCAAGAAAATTGTTGGCGACCAGCTGAGTGTTGAGGCTGAAAAGATCACTCCACAAGCTAATTTTGCTAATGATTTAGGAGCAGATTCCCTAGATACAGTGGAATTAGTCATGGCTTTGGAAGAAGAATTTGATATTGAAATTCCCGATGAAGCCGCCGAAAAAATTACAACCGTTCAAGAAGCAGTGGATTACATCAACAGCAAAGTTGCCGCATCTGCTTAAACAGAGATTGGAGATTGGGGACTAGGGATTGGGGATTGGGAATTAGGGATGAGGTAAGTTTTTTCCTGTTCTCTGAATAACCTACCTGTAGCTAGTCCCCAGCCCCTAGTCCCTAGTACCTAATTTTTGCAACTTTCTCGCCATCTTGTACTGAGTCATGACAGATTATAATCGTAAACGCGTTGTTGTAACTGGTGTTGGCGCGATTACACCTATTGGTAATACACCTGCTGAATATTGGGAAGGATTGTTAAGCGCACGCAACGGCATTGACTACATCACTTTCTTTGATGCTTCTAGTCATGATTGCCGCATTGCGGGTGAAGTCAAAAATTTCGATCCCCATGAATATATGGAGCGCAAAGAAGCCAAGCGCATGGATCGATTTTCTCAGTTCGGAGTCGCAGCAGCCAAACAAGCACTTGCAGATGCCAAGTTAGTTATTAATGAACTCAACGCTGAACAGGTAGGAGTTATTATCGGTTCTGGTGTAGGTGGCATTAAGGTCATGGAAGACCAGCAAACCATCTACCTCAACCGTGGCCCAGATCGCTGTAGTCCATTTATGATTCCCATGATGATCGCTAATATGGCGGCAGGGCTGACAGCAATTCATACTGGTGCAAAAGGGCCAAATAACTGTACTGTAACAGCTTGTGCTGCTGGTTCTAACGCCGTTGGGGACGCATTTCGCATGATTCAAGGCGGTTATGCTCAAGCGATGATTTGTGGCGGGTGTGAAGCAGCGATTACGCCCTTATCTGTAGCTGGTTTTGCAGCTGCACGCGCCCTTTCCACTCGTAACGATGATCCTACTCATGCTTGCCGTCCCTTTGATCGTGATCGTGATGGATTTGTCATGGGTGAGGGTGCGGGAGTGTTGATTCTCGAAGAATTGCAACACGCCCTCAGTCGTGGCGCACGTATTTATGCGGAAATGGTCGGTTATGGTATGACCTGTGATGCCTACCATATCACTTCCCCCGTCCCTGGGGGTGAAGGGGCAGCTAGAGCCATCCAGTTAGCACTTAAAGATGCAGGTATCACCCCAGATCAAGTGAGCTACATCAACGCCCACGGCACTAGCACCCAGGCTAATGATGCCACAGAAACCGCAGCTATTAAAAGAGCTTTGGGCGATCATGCCTACAAAATTGCCGTCAGTTCCACTAAATCAATGACAGGACACCTATTAGGCGGTTCTGGGGGTATTGAAGCAGTAGCCACAGCCTTAGCGATCGCTAACGATCAAATTCCACCTACAATCAATATCGAAAACCTTGATCCAGAGTGCGATTTAGATTACGTACCCAATGTTAGCCGCGCTCTCAAAGTTAACGTGGCTTTATCCAATTCCTTTGGATTTGGTGGTCATAATGTCACCTTAGCCTTTAGAAAGTATGTTGACTAAATGAACAGGCTTAGGAAGCGGGTGAGAGAAAAAAGGTGTGGGGAGTGTGGGGAGTGTGGGGAGCGTGGAGGGTAATTTTTTGGATACTTAGCTAGAAAATCCTACACAAAATTTTCGTTCACCCCTAGGAAGCACAGAGGCAGAGGCAACAACAAAACTCAGCACAGTTTCCTGGCCAGAGTAACGCTAACAACATCGATCACAAGAAAATTGAGAGTTCACAATTCAGGAGACAGAATAGTTCAAAAATTAAGAGATAATGTGAGCAGTCAAATTAATCATCACAAACCTGAATGAAGAATCCAGAATCTCAAGTTCAGAAATCTTGAATTTTTATATTCTGCATCCTGATTCCTGAGTTCTCAATTTTTCTGGACTTCTAAGTTTTCCATGTTCACGAAATAGCCGCAATGATCATCTGTGTCGGCTATCCTGTCATCAACATAAAAATAGTATCGTAAATCTCATTTCCCAATTAGCCAAGGGTTCAAGTTAACCTAATTTTAAGCTTGATTAATTACCACCAACTTAGGATATCCCGCTTGTCCATGCACAATTGGGAATGGGATGATGATACTGTAGGGGAACTTCTATCAGTTAACACTCAACAGTTATCAACATAAAATTTACTGCTGATAACTGATCATTGATAACTGATAACTGTTAAAAACCACCCCCGTAAGAGTAGCTCCAAGAGTACTAACCCGTCGTTAAAAATAAGAAATTATGGCTGTTGCAACCCAAACCCTCGAAGAACTTTGTATTAATTCGATTCGTTTCTTAGCTGTTGATGCTATAGAAAAGGCAAAATCGGGACACCCAGGACTGCCGATGGGCGCAGCTCCGATGGCTTTCGTACTCTGGGATCGCTTTATGCGGTATAACCCCAAAAACCCCAAATGGTTTAACCGCGATCGCTTTGTTTTGTCTGCCGGTCATGGTTCAATGTTGCAGTATGCTCTACTGTATCTGACAGGCTTTGACAGCGTATCTATTGAAGATATCAAGCAGTTCCGTCAATGGGAATCTAAAACCCCAGGACACCCCGAAAACTTCGTCACTCCAGGGGTAGAAGTAACTACAGGCCCCCTCGGTCAAGGTATTGCCAATGGTGTGGGTTTAGCGATCGCTGAAGCTCATTTAGCTGCTAAATTCAACAAACCCGATGCTAAAATTGTTGACCATTACACCTACGTAATTTTAGGTGATGGTTGTAACATGGAAGGCGTTTCCGGTGAAGCTGCTTCTTTGGCTGGTCACTTGGGCTTAGGTAAACTTATCGCCCTGTATGACGACAACCATATCTCTATTGATGGTTCTACAGACGTTGCCTTTACTGAGGATGTTTCTAAACGCTTTGAAGCTTACGGCTGGCACGTCCTCCACGTTAAAGACGGTAACACCGATTTAGAGGCGATCGCTAAAGCTATCGAAGAAGCAAAAGCTGTCACCGATAAACCCACCATGATTAAGGTGACAACTATTATCGGTTACGGTTCTCCCAACAAATCTAACACTGCTGGTATTCACGGTGCAGCTTTGGGTGGAGACGAAGTAGCATTAACCCGGAAAAATTTGGGTTGGGAACATGAGCCATTCGTCATTCCTCAAGATGTCCTCGACCACACCCGCAAAGCTGTAGAACGCGGCGCAGGCTACGAAACTGATTGGAACAAAGCCTTTGCTGACTACAAAGCTAAATATCCCCAAGAAGCGGCTGAATTTGAGCGTTACCTCAGTGGTAAACTCGCTGACGGTTGGGATAAAGTATTACCCACCTACACCCCTGAAGATAAAGGCATTCCCACCCGGAAGCACTCCGAAACCTGCCTGAACAAATTGGCGGCGGTTGTTCCTGAACTCATTGGTGGTTCGGCTGACTTAACCCACTCTAACTTGACCGAAATCAAGGGTAAAGGCGACTTCCAAAAAGGACAATACCAAAACCCCAACATCCACTTTGGTGTGCGGGAACACGCGATGGGTGCAATCTGTAACGGTATAGCGTTACATAGTTCAGGTTTAATTCCCTACGGTGCTACCTTCCTGATCTTCACCGACTATATGCGGGCTGCTATTCGCTTATCCGCCTTGTCTTTAGCTGGTTCGATTTGGGTAATGACTCACGACTCCATCGGTCAAGGTGAAGACGGCCCCACCCACCAACCCATCGAAACCTTAGCTTCTCTGCGCGCTATTCCTAACTTGACAGTGATTCGTCCTGCTGATGGCAACGAAACATCTGGGGCTTATAAAGTAGCGATTGAAAGAGCAAAACAAAATGATCCTACTTTGTTAGCCTTCACTCGTCAAAACGTCCCCAACTTGGCAGGTACATCTATGGAAGGTGTAGCTAAAGGTGGATATGTTGTAGTAGATTGCAATGGCACACCAGATTTAATTTTGATTGGTACTGGTTCAGAATTGAACCTGTGTGTAACTGCTGCTGAAAAACTCACAGCCGAAGGTAAGAAAGTCCGTGTTGTTTCTTTACCTGCTTGGGATTTATTTGAAGCCCAAGATGCAGCTTACAAAGAGTCAGTTCTACCTAAAGCTGTAACTAAGCGTTTAGCTGTGGAAGCTGCTAGTAGCTTCGGTTGGCACAAGTACATTGGTACTGAAGGCGATACTGTGACAATTGACCGTTTTGGTGCTTCCGCTCCTGGCGGCATTTGTTTAGAGAAATTTGGCTTTAGTGTTGATAATGTGTTAGCTACAGCTAAAAAATTGTTGGGCTAATCGCAACGGAATATTTTCTTAAACTACTCACCCCTCAACTCAGTAGGGGTGAGTTTTTACTTTTGATAACTTCTATCTTGCACCATTCTCAATAAGCCCTAAAAAACCGGCTTTCTTTCTAAGCTGAGGGATTTGCAAGAAACCCCTAAAAAACCGGGTTTCTAAACGAAAGATTAAGGTTTCTAAGCTGAGGGATTCAAGAAAGCCCTAAAAAACCGGGTTTCTGAACGAAAGATTAAGGTTTCTAAGCTGAGGGATTTGCAAGAAACCCGGTTTTTAACCCAGGTATTAACCTGCAAACCCAATTTGAATAGTCAAACTGCGAATTTTGCCTATATCGACTCTGGCTTTATCTGTGACTTCCAATGTCCAACTTCCTTGGGGAATTTTACCTTTGAGGGTAGCTAATTCAGGGGTATTGACTTCATCGTAGGTGGTTTTGATGTTGTCTGTAGAGCCGCCTTGACGATTATGGAGAACTATCGGTAACACACCTAATTCTGCGGGAGGAATGAGATTTACGATTAAGTCGCTAATGTAGGTATGTTCAATATCTACCTCAACTTTGATAGATTTAATTGTCTTGGTGTTAGCGATCGCTAAACTCAATGTAGATGTCTGCAAATCTTTAATCGGGACATCCTGCACGGCTTTAAAAATACTTACCGGTTCAGGTTGGGGGGGTGATGCTAATTCTACGGCTTTGAGGGCATTCACCCGACCATAACCATAAAAGGGGCTACGTCCATCAGCATTATAATTGCCGTTAGCTTCGTCAATGCGATCGCAGGAGCGTTTAATGATATCTTTGACCTCATCCCAACGTAAATTAGGATTACGGGAAATAATCAAAGCTGCTACACCAGCTACCCCAGGACACGCGCTGGAAGTGCCACCAAAACTATTAGTATAGTTGCCTAGTTGGTCGCCCAGTCTGAGATTACCTGAATTGTACCCTACTAACCCGGTGCGATCGCTTGTCCAAATGCCGGGGGTTTGAGAACTGTAGCCATGATTACTTGGGAAAGCGCACCACACAGCATTGCCAAAGTCACTATAAGCACTTCTTGTCCCGAAGTCGTTACAAGCAGCCACAGCAATTACTTTCGGGTAGCTGGCGTAACCGTCATTATCGACGCTCTCATTGCCATTCCCGGCTGCAAATAAAATCACGCATCCTTTACCATTACGCCCTTGATTAAAAGCGTATTCCATCGCCAACCGTGTAGAATCAGGTAAAGGCACTTTTTGCTGATGACCTGGGTGGTTAGGTTCCCACCAAATTCCATCCGGTGGCCCCCAGCTACAAGAAATGACATCTGCACCATTTTGGGCTGCCCAGACAAAAGCGTCTGCTTCTTCTTGTGAACCCAACGCCGACACAAATCGAATCGGCATGAGTTTGGCTTTTGGTGCTACACCGGATGCACCGAAGTTACCATTGCCACAGGCGACTCCGGCGCAGGCTGTACCGTGATGATCTGAATTTCCTGGGCGGGGGTTATCAGTTCTTCTAGTTACATCTCGTGGAGCGACAATTTTACCAGAGGAACGGAACTCCTCATGGTCAATATCAACACCATCATCAATAATTGCAATAGTTGTCCCCGCACCTTCGCTTAACTTCCAAGCTGCTTCCACATTGGCATGAGCATTAATCACCTTACCATTAATTGTGGTTTCCTTGAGATGCCACTGCTGGGGGAAAACTTGACGTTGCCGAAATTCTCGGACTAACTCAGGATGGCAAAGCTCTACTGATTCCTCATTCAGTAGTCTTTCAGCTAAGTCAAAAACCGCTAAACCAGTATTTGCAGGCGCACTGACAAAATAGGCATTGCGAGCATAATTAAGTTGACGTTTGATGGTTAAATCATAACGCCGCAAAACGTCCTCACAGGTATTAGCTTCGATTTGATTATGGAACTTAACAAATAAGTTTTCGGTGTAAACTACTGGTTGCTGGGATTGAGGATCAACCAATACCCTGCCAGCAAATTGGATGTCACCTTCTTGATTTAAAATTTCCCTAGCTTGGTCACGTAAACCTCCATCTTGATGGGGTGCTTTTACTTCCAGAACTTCTACACCTGCTGGGCGAAATCGTGCCGTTACCTGAAATTGGTCGAGAATATGACGAGCTTGTGGTGAGACAGATGCCACTTCAAAGGGTCTATCTCCCACAAGCACATTACGGGTTTCGGTACGAACTACAATGTGATTATCGCTAATCACAAGTTCATACTGTTGCCCGTTCTGGCCACCATAGCGAACCTGAACCATAATTTAATCTCCTGGTATGCAGTTCAATCTCAGCCTCTGGTTGGTGTGTGCATATCTGGAATGAGTCACCCACAAACCGCAGCTGAGACACTATTTACTATTAGCCACTAAATACAAGCCTGCCCTTGATTTTTCCAGAATCTCGGTAATAGAAGTTACAAAATCTCAAGAAAAAGCAATATTAGATATTTTTAGCCTAGCTCACCTGCATAATATAAAACGTATAACCGTAAAAATTGCTGAATTTCTTAAATAATGCCATCTCTTCTTCGGTTTCACGAATCACAGATTGATTAATTGGGGTAATTGCCATTTCCTGTATGCGCTGGCGCAGTGGTTCGTAGTAATTAGTCCACCAAGCACTACTAGGTAATCTTTGAGTAGAAAGGACGCTGAAACCTGCTTTTGTAGCCCGATGAATATTTTCCGCCTCACTACCCATCATCGGATAAGCTGTGTTCCAATATGCGATCGCACTTTCAGGTACTTGATCACTAAACCAACTGATCTCTGAGACTACCGCAATACCGTTATTTGCTAACAATGGTCGCCAGAGTTTCAGAGCCTGTTCAAATCCCAGGTTATATGCAGCACCTTCAGACCAAAGTAAATCCACTGAAGCATCTGGCCAATCAAGTTTACCCATGTCCCCATGAATTGGGGTAATCAGATGCTCAATTCCAGCCTGTTGGGCGCGGATTTTGAGTTCCTCAATAAAAACAGAGGAGAAATCCACCGCCATAACGTTACATTGATAGTATTGCGCCAGTAGCAATGTACCCGCACCGCTTCCGCACCCAAGATCAGCAATGCGTGGTTTTGCTGGTAAAGCAGGCAGATTACGTAATATTTGGCGTGAGAAATCTGCATCACCCGGCCCTTGGCGTTCAAGTCCACGATGTAAATTGATCAAGGCGGTAATATACTCGGTTTGATTTTCCATATTTCTGGGGAATTTTTGATCAACCTAATAATTGCCAACATATCCAGAGAAAATGATTTTTTGTATTTACAACATCAAATTAAGAAACTGCGAATTGTGTATATTGTCTAATTTCTGGTGATTTGAACGCTAAAACAATCTGTGATTTTGGTATTCCCGCAGCAACTAATTCATTAGCAATACCATCTTCTGTGCCATCATGTTGAATCCAAAGTTTCCCTGCAATTATATCAATGTGTAATAATGTTCCATAAATCCGATAACCGTTTTCCCAACCTACTTCAACAAGCAAATAGCGATCGCGTTTTTCATCTAACACTAATTCAACCTGCACTTGTTGTTCATTATCAAGAAAATCAGCATAATCTTGCAGAATTTTGATGATGATTTGACGATACTGATTACTTAAGGAATCCATCTCACAATTACCTCCTGATTCGGGTCAAAGCTAAATAAGCGAATAATGCCATCTTCAATTAAAGTTTGACCAGCTTCTTCTTCAAAAACTGTTTTACAAGTGTTTTCACTGACAGCCAGAAATAATTTATATTCAGGATAATAGCGCAGCAATAAATGTGTATATAAAACAAATTGACCCACTGCTTCTTCGAGGTCTTTCATATCAGATGGACGAGTAAAGCTTTTCACTTCAACAGCTATTTTTTCCGTTCCTCTTTCTGCTGCTAATAATCTTTCTGCCCCTAAATCAACAAATAAGTTTTTACCCCTTGCCAAACGAATCCGCAAAGGATCATGGACAATTTTCCAGCCATCTTTTATAAGTGCATTTTTTACTGTGTTGTGATAGATGTCTCTCGCTGGCATGAGGAATTGTCTTTAATTTAACTAATTTTTGGTCAACAGGATATCTCTGCTGTGAGAGTGCCTATTAATTGAGTATAAGACTCGGAAACCGAGAAACATCAAGACTTCGTGGAAAATCACCTTTTTACAAATCTTTATACGATAGAAGAACTCAAGCAAATCCGATATATAGGATATAGGAATCCGCTTTGATTCATGAAATCATTTGCGTAGTCAGGGAACAGGGTTGGGGTAAGAAGGAATAAAAGTGTACTGAGTTTTTATGTGCTAGCGCAGGCTACGCCAACAGAAATCAAATACGAGCCAGTAGACTGCTTCAGTATAAATATTTATCGGTATATTTCGGGTTTATAGCACTGACGCACCCTACTAACTGGGTAATTTTTGATCAACCTAATTGCCAACAAATCCAAAGAAGATAATTTTTTTGTATTTAGCTATACAATATTTGTTAATTTTAGATTAAGATATGATCTACCCAAATTGAATAACTTTATCTACGGGTGATAAATACGGGTAAAACTGTATCACGTCCGTTAGACACTCTGATACTTACTTTCCCTGAGTATTCTGACAGTGGTATGTTTAATGAACTATATAGTTATTCAAAACTTTGATAGTTCGGAATTTATAGTCAATGGGTTGTAGCCCCGAATCACTTCTAGAGCTATGAGCAATGGCTATAAAGTAAATTTTATGAAGAAACATCAAGGTTTTTGGCAAACTAGAGTATATGTCTAATTTATCTACTCCAGCCTTGTCTACTTCAAGTTCTAATTCTCTACTCACGCTAGCAGTAGCCCCTGCCAAAGTGATGCGTGGGTCAAATATATTGTCTGCCGCAGCTTTAGAAATTGCCAAGTTAGGCAGTCGTCCTTTAATTGTGGCAGGCAACAGCACCATTGCGATCGCTAACGCCAATTTACTGCCAATTTTAGAACAGCACAATCTTCATGTCACCTCTGCTGCCTATGGTGCAGATTGTGCTGAAACTAGCTTAAAGTCACTGAGAAAAACAGCCAAAGAACATAAAGCTGATGTGGTTATCGGTGTGGGTGGCGGTAAGGCTTTAGATACAGCCAAATTAGTTGCCCATCAATTACAGTTACCCATCGCCACTATCCCCACCTCGGCGGCTACCTGTGCAGCTTGGACGGCTTTATCGAATGTCTATTCTGAGTCGGGGGCATTTTTGTATGATGTAGCTTTGTCTCGCTGTCCTGATTTAGTTATCCTTGACTACGATTTAGTGAAAACTGCACCACCACATACATTAGTAGCAGGAATTGGGGATGCGATCGCTAAATGGTATGAAGCATCCGTTAGCAGTGGGCATTTAGAACAGACTTTAATTATCGCCGCAGTCCAACAGGCGCGAGTCTTACGCGATATCTTATTCCAAAAATCAGCCGCCGCCTTGGAAAATCCAGGGAGTCAGGTATGGCAAGAAGTTGTAGACGCTACCGTCTTACTAGCTGGGGTAATTGGTGGCTTGGGTGGGGCGCAATGTCGCACTGTCGCCGCCCATGCTGTGCATAATGGTTTAACACACATTGCCGGACACAGCAGCATCCACGGGGAAAAAGTCGCCTTCGGAATTTTAGTGCAGCTGCGTTTAGAAGAAATGGTACAAGGCAATCAACTAGCAGCCTCATCCAGACAACAATTATTGAAGTTTTACGCAGAGATTGGACTGCCACAAAAATTAGCAGATTTAGGTTTGGGAAATATTACCCTCGGCGAATTGCAAACAGCCGCCGAAGTCGCATTAGCACCTGAATCTGATATTCATCGACTCCCATTTAAGGTTGCATTAGAACAGTTAATGGCGGCGATGGTTTCTACCACTGCACCAACAGATAGTAGAGACTTAGTTAATCGTGTCTCCACCAGGGAAACAAGTGATGAAATCATGACTAATTCATAATACTTTCTGGCAAGCAACACGCAGAACTACAAATTACAATTTTGAATTTTGAATTACCACCAGGGGTTGACGAGGTTGAGGAATGAGTTTCGATTGGATTACGCCAGCAGATCGGATAAAGCAACTACCACCTTATGTATTTGCCCGTCTTGATGAGTTAAAAGCTAAGGCTAGAGAACAAGGCATTGATTTAATTGATTTGGGAATGGGGAATCCCGATGGCGCGACACCACAGCCAGTGGTAGAAGCAGCAATGAAGGCTTTACAAGATCCCGCCAATCACGGTTATCCCCCTTTTGAGGGGACTGCTAACTTCCGCCGTGCCATTACGACTTGGTATAAGCGTCGCTATGGGGTGATGCTAGATCCTGATAGTGAAGCTTTGCCATTGTTAGGTTCTAAGGAAGGATTATCCCATTTAGCGATCGCCTATATTAATCCTGGGGATGTGGTATTAGTTCCCTCCCCCGCCTATCCTGCCCATTTTCGGGGGCCTGTGATTGCCGGTGGTAAAGTCCACAGCTTGATTTTAAAGCCTGAGAATGATTGGTTAATTGATTTAACCGCCATTCCCGAAGAAGTGGCAAGAAAAGCCAAAATACTTTACTTCAACTATCCCAGCAACCCCACAGCCGCCACCGCACCCCGTGAATTTTTCGAGGAAATCGTGGCGTTTGCCAAGAAATACGAAATTCTCTTAGTGCATGATTTATGTTACGCCGAGTTAGCTTTTGATGGTTATCAACCCACTAGCTTATTAGAAATTCCTGGGGCAAAAGATATTGGCGTAGAGTTCCACACCTTATCTAAAACCTATAATATGGCTGGTTGGCGTGTGGGTTTTGTGGTAGGGAATCGCCATGTAATTCAAGGTTTGCGGACATTAAAAACCAACTTGGATTATGGGATTTTCGCCGCCTTGCAAACAGCCGCCGAAACCGCCTTACAATTGCCTGATATTTACCTACACGAAGTACAGCAACGCTACCGCACCCGCCGAGATTTCTTGATTGAAGGCTTCGGAAAGCTGGGTTGGGATATCCCCAAAACCAAAGCTACAATGTACTTATGGGTGAAATGTCCTGTGGGTATGGGTTCAACGGATTTTGCTTTGAACTTGTTGCAGCAGACAGGCGTTGTTGTCACCCCTGGTAATGCTTTCGGTGTGGCTGGGGAAGGCTATGTGCGTATTAGCTTGATTGCAGATTGCGATCGCCTGGGTGAAGCCTTACATCGCATTGAAAAAGCTGGGATTCGCTATCAACCCGAAGTTGTTATTGCAGGCTCAGAGTTAGGAGTATAAATCATGCCTTCGGTATTTCCAGGAATGAACCCATATTTAGAACACCCGGATTTGTTTCCTGGATTACATCACCTGTTAATTACTGAAATTGCTAGGTTTTTATCTCCTCAACTGCGTCCTAAATATCGTGTCGCCGTTGAAGTGCGAATGTACGAAACTACAGATGATAGTTCCGTAGTTGTTGGTGTTCCTGATGTCATGGTGAAAACTCGTCAAAACATCAATGATACCAACAATATAAATGTAGCTGTTGCCACACCAACACCTAAACCTATTAAAGTGAGAGTACCAATACCTCTCACTATTAAAGAGGGATATTTACAAGTAAAAGAAGTAGGGACGGAAGAATTAATTACTACGATAGAAATTCTTTCTCCTACTAATAAACGTCCAGGTAAAGGCAGAAAAGTTTATCAAAGAAAACGGGAACAAGTCTTAGGCAGTCATACTAATTTAATAGAAATTGATTTATTACGCAAAGGCAAACCCATGCTGATGTTTGGTGATGATATTGAAAGTGATTACCGGATTTTAGTCTGTCGGGGAAATCGTCGTCCCCTGGCTGATTTATATGCTTTTAACTTACCAGATGTTATTCCTGCTTTTCCCCTACCTTTGCGTTCTGGTGACAATGAACCTGTGATAGATTTACAGACTTTGTTCACTCAGGTATATGATATTTATGATTATGATTTGATTGTCGATTATACTCAAGAACCAGTTCCACCATTGTCAGGAGCAGACACGATTTGGGCAGATCAATTATTGCATGAACAAGGTTTAAGATAAACTACTGGACTGTGTAGAATAAAAAAATGTTGCAATAAAAAATTCGTTTCATCGGCGTTTATCTGCGTACATCTGTGTTTTTTTATCTAAATTTAATACACTAGTTTAGCTGAAACAGTCCACTAGATTGCTGAGTCAAAATGCTTGAATATAGCAAGATTTACACCGTTGCTGAACCAAGGTTAATTTAATGCAAACCCCTACTGCTTCCACCCCTCACTTAATTGTTACTGGTTTTCACGCACTTTCTGACCCTATTAGAATTAATGTCATAGAATTGCTACGTCAGCGTGAATTGTGCGTCTGTGACTTGTGTGAAACCTTGGGGGTAAGTCAGTCTAAATTATCTTTTCATTTGAAGACTCTTAAAGAAGCTGGTTTAGTTAACTCTCGTCAACAAGGGCGTTGGATTTATTACAGCCTCAATTTACCTCAATTTGCTGTCTTAGAGCAGTATTTAGCAGATTTCCACCGCTTGGGACAAATATTATCTGCACGTTGCTGTGATAACATTTCCTGATACATCAACTTTTTTTGATGAATTTTTGTGTATATAGCCTCCTGTGTAATTGACATATCAATTTTTTTTGAAATGATATAAATATACATTTCAGATCACCCATACAGGTGAGGTCAATGAACGCAGTAGCAACAAAATTGGCTCTCGCATTTGGGATATTAGCTGTAGCAAGCAGTTGTACAGCCACATCCAATTCATCAACTCAAACTCAACAATCTCCTAGAGTCACTGAAGTCACTAATTCTGAACAGGTGGCAAAAGTTACCGTTGATGGTTCGAGTACGGTGTATCCGATTACCCAGGCGATCGCTAAAGAGTATCAAGCCTACTCTAAAAACAATACACAAATCCAAGTAAATTTTTCCGGTACAGGCGGCGGATTTGAAAAATTCTGTACTGGTAAAACAGATATTAATAATGCCTCTCGACCAATTTCCCAGTCCGAGATGGCACTATGTAATAAAAATAGCATCAGGTATATAGAATTACCCATTGCTTTTGATGCCTTAACTGTTGTGGTTCATCCCCAGAATGATTGGGCAAAAGACATTACAATTGCTGAATTGAGAAAGATTTGGCAACCTGAAGCAGAAGGTAAAATCACCCGTTGGAATCAAGTCCGCGCAACTTGGCCAGACCGTCCACTGAATTTATATGGTGCGGGTAAACAGTCTGGAACATTTGACTATTTCACAGAAGCCGTTACAGGTAAAGCCAAAGCTAGCCGCAACGACTATACAGCTAGTGAAGACGATGAGGTTTTGGTAGACGGAATTGTCAAAGATCCAAATGCTTTGGGTTATTTTGGCTATGCCTACTATGAAGAGCATAAAAATAAGCTAAAAGTGCTATCAGTGGATAGTGGTAAAGGTGCAATTCTACCCTCACGAGAAACGGTAGAAAAATCACAATATCAACCGCTTTCTCGACCTTTATTTATCTATGTCAATCCTTGGTCAGCACAACATAAAAGTACAGTTTATCAGTTTGTGGATTTCTACATTAAACAAGCACCTAAAACTGCTGCTGCTGTAGGTTATGTACCTTTACCAAATGAAGCCTATCACATTGATTATGTGCATTTAAATCAAGGCAAAGTCGGTACAGTTTTCAATGGTAAAGCACAGCTAGATTTAACGATTGGGCAACTTTTACGCAAACAAAAACAATTTTAAAATTTTGTTTGCTACTAATACTAATTATTCAAGATTCAGTAACAGATGCCAACGCTGAAACTGATGTGAACTCTCGTTTTCTTAATGAGTGAATTTTGAATTGGTATAACTGCCGACATTAGAAGGAAATTTGGATGAATAGGAATAATCCTCAAGCTAGTACAGCACCAGTCAAGGCTGGAAGCAACTTAAGTTTTTTTGAAAAGTACCTAACTATTTGGGTATTTTTGTGCATCTTCGTGGGAATTGCACTAGGAAGATTATTTCCAGGAATAGCCGTGACGCTCGATGCGATGAGTATTTATCAAGTCTCAATACCTATCGCCGTGTGTCTGTTTTTCATGATGTACCCCATCATGGTAAAAATTGATTTTACGCAAGCTGTAAATGCTATGCGTGCGCCAAAACCTGTAATTTTAACTTTGGTGGTGAACTGGTTAATTAAACCATTCACAATGGTAGTATTTGCCCAATTTTTCTTGGGTTGGTTGTTTCGTCCGTTAATTGCAGGTACAGAATTAATTCGTGGTAGTGAAGTTGCGATCGCAAATTCTTACATCGCTGGTACAATTTTACTAGGAATTGCCCCTTGTACAGCAATGGTGTTGATGTGGGGTTATTTATCCTACGGTAATCAAGGACATACCTTGGTGATGGTAGCCGTTAACTCTCTAGCAATGCTATTTTTGTACGCACCTTTGGGAAGATGGTTACTCGCAGCCAATGATTTAACAGTACCTTGGCAAACAATTGTGTTGTCAGTGCTGATTTATGTTGGCTTACCATTAATAGCAGGAATGTACAGCCGTTATTGGATTTTTAAATACAAAGGTAAGGAATGGTTTGAGCGCAAGTTTTTAAAATATCTCAGTCCTATTGCGATTTCTGCTCTGTTAATTACGTTGGTTTTATTGTTTGCATTTAAGGGAGAATTAATAGTTAGTAATCCCTTGCATATTTTATTAATTGCTGTACCGCTATTTATTCAAACTAATTTTATTTTCTTAATTAGTTATGTCATAGCGTTAAAGCTGAATCTCAGCTATGAAGATGCCGCACCAGCAGCATTAATTGGAGCTAGCAATCATTTTGAAGTTGCTATTGCTACGGCTGTCATGTTATTTGGTTTAAATTCCGGTGCAGCACTAGCTACAGTTGTCGGTGTTTTAATCGAAGTACCTGTGATGTTGATGTTAGTTGAATTTTGCAAACGGACAGCACCTTGGTTTCCTAGAGAACCAGAAAAAGCGACATTACGAGATCCACGTTGTATTAGTGCGTTTGGTTCTAAATAGAACGGGGTAAATAATTAAAGGTTTGTAGTGAGAACTTTAGTTCTCAAATAAGGACTAAAGTCCTTACTACGAACTGAATCGTTGTATTTCTGCATTAAATAGTTGAGTTTTTCAGGTTGTTCTACTTAATGATTAGTTACTAAATCTTGTTGTGCCTAATAAAAAGAATGAAATCTTTCGATCATCCTCCCAGAATATTATTTTTATATGGTTCTTTGCGAGAGCGTTCTTATAGTCGCTTGCTAGCAGAAGAAGCCGCCAGGATTATTACAGAATTTGGTGCGGAAGTGCGGTTTTTTGACCCCCGTGAATTACCCATTTATGCCAGTGTGCCAGATACTCATCCCAAAGTACAAGAATTACGGGAATTAAGTATGTGGTCTGAGGGTCAAGTGTGGTCTTCGCCTGAGATGCACGGTAATATTACTGGCATTTTGAAAAACCAAATTGACTGGATACCTTTAAGTTTAGGTGCAGTTAGACCCACTCAAGGGAGAACTTTAGCTGTTATGCAAGTTAGTGGTGGTTCACAGTCATTTAATGCTGTGAATACGATGCGGATTTTGGGTAGATGGATGCGAATGTTTACAATTCCCAATCAATCTTCTGTAGCGAAAGCTTATCAGGAGTTTAACGAAGACGGCACAATGAAGGATTCATCATACCGCGATCGCGTGGTTGATGTCATGGAAGAAATGTATAAATTTACCCTCCTGTTGCGGGATAAAGTTGATTATCTCACAGACCGCTACAGCGAACGTAAAGAAAAAGCTGCAAAAGCAACTATTCAAATAGCAAACAGTGCATTGGAAATCAAAGCTAATTAATTCATCAATCAAAAACAATGAAAAAAATCATGTTTGTCTGCAAGAAAAATTCTCGCCGTTCCCAAATGGCTGAAGGATTTACTAAAGTTTTAGGTGCAGGTAAAGTAGAAGTATCTAGCTCTGGTTTGGCTTCCAGTGAAGTAGATCCCATCACTGTGCAAGTCATGTCAGAAATTGGCATTGATATTAGTAATCAAACTTCCAAAGCATTAAATGATTTTAATCCAGAAGATTACGATGCGGTGATTTCTTTATGTGGTTGTGGTGTGAATTTACCAGAACCTTGGGTATTAAGAGAAGTCTTTGAAGATTGGCAATTAGATGATCCTGAAGGAGAATCTATAGACACATTTCGCCGTGTGCGAGATGAAGTCAAAGAAAGAGTTGTGAAGTTAATTTTATCTCTTAGCTAACTCTTTGCAACCAAGCAAAGATATCATTAACAGTCAGCTCTAAATTCATACCTTCTAGGACGGGTAATACATCTGCTCCTGATAATATATCGGGGAGGCAATCTAACCGATAAACTATTACTGAGCGTTCATAGGGATCTATTAACCATCCTAGTTGAGTACCATTTCTCATACAGTGGAGAATATTACCTGTTACTCTAGTCTGACTTTGGTCAGGTGAGAGAATTTCGATTATCCAAGCTGGTGCGAAATTAATACCCGTGCTAGTAATATCGCCATTTTCATCTAATGGAATTTGGTTACTAGCAACCACTGAAATATCAGCAACTATGGAACGATTACCGAACGTACAACGCAATTCGGGAAAAGCTTCGTAATTACTTCCTGCTGTATCGATTGCTCCCACTAAACGTTTTTGTAAAAGGCTATGTTTTCCACCTGGCATAGTTTTTTGAATTGCCTGTCCGTTAATATATTCCCATGCTGGTGACTCATCTATGTATGGAAGTTTCAAAAATTCTTCTAATGTGCTATTTTCTGTAACTATAGCTGTCATTTTAATTTACCAATTTTAGACATACAATATTAACCTTGGTGTTGGGTTTCCGTGAGTCAACACCGACTTTTTACGGCATCTCGAAAACCCCTCTCCATAGAGCGAAGCTCTTCTCGTAGAGTACCTCTCCCCTACAACTGTAGAGACGTTTCATGAAACGTCTCTACATTTTCCCCCTTCCCTACTGGGGGTTAGGGGTAGGCTGTTGACTCTGTACTTTTTTTAGGGGTAAAAGTTCATGCAGTTTCTGTGTCTTCGTAATCAGGAGAAAATAATATTTTTCGTTTCGAGAGCGAAGACTGACCAAAAACCTGAAGAAACCATGCTTCAACATCAGCAAAGCTAATATTTAAAAGTGCATTTTTAACAACAGTAGTTGTTAAATCCATAGTCGATAGACATATGGTTAGTAGCATTTGACTGATTTCTTTAAATGGACAGCGAGCAGAAAATTGCTTGTATTTTCCAAAGAGTGATTCAATAACATCAGAAGTAGCCAAAAAAGTACCTTCATGCTTGATTTTGTTACATTGAACAGCTAGATAACCCAAAATATCTTGCTGAAGCTTCTGGAGACAATTATCATCATAATTATCTTGATTATTTGCGAAATGCACAAGAGAATCATGATTGATTCCTGATTGTTTAAGCTCAGTTTCGATACGGCGTGTTAGCAATACCATTTGATTCCATTTAATTAAATCTGATTGATAATCATTTAACCACCCCAACTTATCTCTGACTTTTTGATAAATCACTGTGGGGGCAATATCTGGAATCAGGCTAATTAGAGTTTCCACTGATGAGTTTAATAACTTAATTCCCCAATTAGTTAGCCTTTCAATATTAAAATAACGACATTGAGAACGCTGTGATGGCGGAGCTAAAAAAGATAATTCTGTTTGCTGTAATTGCTGCCTACATATGCTACACTTTTGGATAAATGATTGATATCTCTTATCTGATTCTAATTGATATTTTAATAGTAATGCCATTGCGTGAGTCACATCATGCGTATAAATTACCTCTGGATTATTTTCTTGATATAGCTTGATTCCACGCGCTAGGTCACTACTATTATCTGCAACGATTTGTCTTGGTACTCCCACCCTTTGGCTAATTTTATCTAATTGCTTTTCTATGATTTCTCCTTTGGTAGACTCCATTATTTCTATTGCTAGTATTTCTACGTCTTTATGTGATAATCCCCTCTTTTCCTCAATTACATTTGATAATAAGTATTCCTGTGACACCCCTAGCACAACTAAAGCTTTATGTTTTCCCAATGCTAAAGTAAAATCCACAATGTAAATCCAATCCCTGCGATACTCTTTTTCTCTTTTTAACTCATATATTGCTATTCTTCCTAACCATTTTCTAATACAGCTAAAGCTAGGAGTTGCCTGTGATTCACAATCATTAAATAATTCAAAAACTTTCTCTACACCTCTAAAACTAATCCCACTGTTGATTAACAAATGTATCGCTTGCTGAATTGTTTTTACATCATAATAGTGACCCTTAATCTTTAAGTCTGTTTCACCCATCTCCGATTCTATGTCGGCTGATTGGTTTTCGATTTCTGCTTTTTTTCGCTCTCCTCCTCCAACTTCAGTTTTTTTAACCTTGCTTCTGCCGCCATCGCACGCTTTTTCCACTTCTCTCTCGAATCCGTTAAGTCTCTCACTTTTATTTCTAAAGCTCTGATTTGCTTCTGTTTTACGACCGCCTTCTCTTTCCAGTTTTCTCTACCTTTCTTGAACAATCTCGCTAATCTACTCACTGGGCTTTTAAACTCTTGCATAGACTTTGACTTTGCTGGATTTTTCCGACACAATTATTGTATGAACTAATTCTGCCTTAAAACCGACAAAGTCAACAGCCTAGGTTAGGGGGTTAGGTTTCACCTTAGCTTTTCCACATAACGTGAAAAGTTTCTAATTCTTGCCAAGTTACATCTCGTAACACTACTTTTTGTCCAGGTGGAATATAGATGCGCTTGAGTTCTAATAACATCATTGCCACTCACAGAAACTTATATCTAAGCTAGCTCGTTTGAGGGATTTTGTTGATCGTAACTCTGTGATATTGATGTAGTATTTTTTACGCCCGTAGTTGGATACACATGATAAATTTATCAGGCTAAGATAGCAGTCAAATATAATTGATATCTTAATTAACTCAGTAGTTGTGATTCATCAACATTCTGAAAGTCTGATACATTCTTCAGTAACTACAACTCAGCAACCATATCAATTTAACTGGTTTGACTGGTTTTGTTTGTGGTATCCTCCCGGTTGGCTAATTTTATTTAACCGTCATTGGCAACATTATCACCCTGATCCCGACGGTTGGCGTTGGCTAGAATATTTACTATTTTTAATTCCTGGGGGATTTTATCTGGCGTTTTTGATGCGATGGTTGCGTTTAGGTTGTCGTTCTCCTAGAACAGAAATTGTAGAATTTAATCCTGACTATCAACAGGCTTTTCGTGAAGAAATTTTAGCTTTTATTGTGAAATATTATTTTCGTGGGGAATTGCACCAAGTAGAGAATTTACCCTCGACGGGTTCGTTAATTGTAGCCATGAACCATGCAGGGATGTGTTTTCCTTGGGACTTTATTAGTTTGGGTTATTTATTAGGGGAAAAACAGGGTTGGACAGTGCAACCTTTGGCGGGAGTATCATTATTTGAACATCCTTGGATGGTGTGGTGGCTACCTCCAAAATGGTCGCAGGTTTTGGGTGCTGTGCGTGCAGAGTTGAGTGATTTTGAGCAGGCTATTTCTGAAGGTAAAACTTTGTTATATGCGCCGGAGGGTTTACGCGGCCCGTTGAAAGGTTGGGGGAAACGCTATCAATTGCAAAAGTTTGATGTGAGTTTTTTACAGTTGAGCGATCGCTATCATATTCCGATTCTGCCAGTGGTTTGCATAGGGAACGAATTTTTACACCCTTGGACTATTAATTTGAAAAAATTACAAAGCCTCTTGAAATTACCATTTCTCCCTGTCTCGCCTTTGATGTTGATGTTAATTCTGTTTCCTTCAATGGGTGTTTGGGCGATGAGAACTGACTTACGTTATTTTATTCAGCCTGTAGACACACTACAGCCAACATCAGAAATTGATCATGATTCTAGGAAAGCACGTAGGGGATTGTATGAACGGACAAACAAACTTCGTGAACAGTTACAGACTCAAATCAATCGATTATCTTGTTTGGTGCTGCTAAACTAGGTATGTCCCCAAGAACCAATTACTATGCTCAAGCGTTCTAAGTTCGAGACAACCCAGTCTCAGATTATGCACCGTGCCGAGGATCTAATTAGTGCAGCTTCCAACCGCTACCGCATTACGGTTCAAGTGGCAAATCGTGCCAAGCGGCGACGTTATGAAGAATTTGAAAGTGCTGAAGATGCTATGATGAAACCCGTGCTAAGGGCAATTATTGAAATGTCTGATGAACTCACACAACCAGAAATCATTGGCGAACTCTGAAATTAATGCTGGCTGAGTTGAACGATTTAAAAGTTGTTGCTTTGTGTTTTCACCTCAGAAGATAAACGGGACTTACGCAAGTGTCACAATTGATGGTTGGTGCGTGAGGCTATAAGTCTCACGACTATGTTCAAATACTTTTAGAGCGTCACACAACGGCAATAAAGCGAGAACTCAGAGCGGCGGCTTCCGCCGATATGAAGTTCGGTGGGGAGGAAAATCCACACCGCTTTTTGCCTCCCCTACATAAAAATATGGCAGTTGCGTAAGTCCTAATGAACGAGTAATGAAAAAGCTAAATTTTATTGCCCCTGCTCAGATTATATTAACGGCGATCGCCACTGCGATTTTTTCTGTCATTGTATTAACTTCTGTAACAACTGAATTGACATTACTACCAGCACAAGCACAACGAATTAGTCCTAGTGATGTGTGGCAGTTAGTATATGAAAAATTGCCTGATTTCCCCAAGGAAAATCAATATATTAGCAGAGAATCTGGGAAAGTAGCCGAAAATAGCACCCTAGCCAGTCGCCTCATTAGATATCACGTTTATATTAAACAACGCGCCCCTAATTATCGCCTTGATTGGAAACTAACCTTGGCTGATTACTTAGATGCAAATGAAATCATGTATGAAAATACTTACCCTGGTCATAATACCTTGAGAAAGAACCCCTTAGATGGCGATCGCACTGCCATTCAAAACCTCACACGCCACCAAAGAGATGCCCTAGTACAAGTCCTCACAGATATATTTAACCGTTAAACTAAACTTGCTCAAATCTATTTCAAGACTTAAGGCGTTAGCTTCCTGCTTAACTCTGGTAATGTCGGCATTATCCAGTCCACAGGCTTAAAATCGGGTATAACTCACCCTATTTTTCAGTTTTTGATTGAGAAACTTCGCTACTTTACTCCCTTATTTTCAGCCATTTAAAACCTCTGGGTTTTCTCAGTTACCTTGCTACAGGTTGGCTACTCTTAAAAGTTTTGTACAGGTTCTCAAGCCTTAATTTTTTTTAGCTTGGTTCTCGCTTATTCTAAATTATAGAGGATTTTGAGTAAATTTAAACAGGTTTTTGAACACTGTTTAAACCCCCAATGAAAATAATTCGTAATACGAATTAAGACTATGGAACGTTTAATTAAAAGCGGTAATGGTTGGCGCATCGGTTGGCATCCCAACGCTAGGGAATTTCAAGGGTTAGTAGGTACTGAAGATTGGGCAATTGAATTAACCGCCGCCGAGTTAGATGATTTTTGCCGCCTGTTAGCAAAGCTAGCCGACACGATGAAACAACTCACCGCCGAATTGATGGATGAAGAAAAAATAGCCTGTGAAGCTGAAAGCGATTTATTATGGATGGAGGTAGAAGGCTATCCCCATGAATACAGCTTGCGCTTCATCCTGAACTCAGGACGTTGTGCTGAAGGTAAATGGACAGCCCCGGCTGTACCTGGATTGTTGCAAGCTGCTGGAATGTTGAAAGTTTTTTGAAGTTGACCCTTGATTTTACTTTAGTTTTGCGCTAATATAGTAAATCGTGACCGGGGCGTAGCGCAGCTTGGTAGCGCGCCACTTTGGGGTAGTGGAGGTCGTGGGTTCGAATCCCGCCGCTCCGATTAATAAAATCCCTAATCCTGCTAATCTTCAGTATAAGGTTGGCAGGTTTTTTAACGTTTGTTAGTTAAATAACCACAGCAGGGGGCAGGGGGCAGGGGGCAGGGGGCAGGGGAGACAAGGGAGACAAGGCAGACAAGGGAGACAAGGGAGACAAGGGAGCAGAGGTAGAAAAACTCTTGAATTTTGATTGATACACCCCTACACCCCTACACCCCTACACCCCTAATGGGTACACAGGGGAGAAAGAAAAATATTATCTGGTTAAATGGGATAATTGATTTTCTAGAATGTCCCAAAATGATTTGAGTTAGCTGATTATAGATCAAAATTAGATTTTAGTATTAGCTGAAACTATTGATTACCAGAGTCAAAATTCTATGACAAAAGCCGTGCAGTGGCTTGCAAGCAAACGATCTGTATTTAGTGGCAAGATATTAATTGTCAGTGCGATCGCATCAATACTGAGTATAGGTTGTACTGAAAACTCATCCCAATATAGTCAGCACACTCTCAATCAAACCTCATCGCCATCACCCATTAGAGTCTCTAGGCGCACAAGGGAAAGACAGGGTACAGCCTACGAAACCCCTATAAATGAAAAAATACCCAATCTCAAAATTGGGTTAATGCCTACCGAAAATCAAACAGACCAAGAACAAGCCCTAAAACCTCTAGATAATTATTTAGAAAAATATCTAGAGCGGGGGGTTGATTTCCAGATTGCCGAGGACAATAAACAAGTTGTACAGTGGCTAGTGGAAAATAAAATAGATATGGCCTACTTGGGATCTGTTACTTACCTAGAGGCTGTAGAAAAAGGCGCGAAAATCAAACCCTTGGTAGCTCCTATTGACAGCAGGACAGGTCAACCTTGGTATCGATTGTGTCTGATTGTTAAGAACAATAGCAAAATTAAAACCTTAGAAGACCTCAAAGGTAAAACTATTGCTTTTGTTGATCAGATATCTACCTTCGGATATATTGCACCGTTAGCTGATTTAAAACAACAAAAAATTAATAATCCTTATCAAGATTTTACTCAAGTTATCTATTTGGGCAACCATACTCAAAGTATGACAGCATTAGAAGATGGCATAGTTGATGCTGTAGCTACCAATATTACTGCCTATACTAATCCACCAAAAAATGGTAAACTCACATCAAAAAATACCAAAATAATTTGGGAATCTGCTCCCGTACCCAATTTTCCCATAGTCATATCAGAGGAATTATCCCCTGACTTAATTCAAAAACTGCAACGCGCTTTTCTGAGTCTTCCCGAAGGTGTTGGTGCTATTGGAGGTAGTGAGTTAGATGGATATACTCTTGTAATTGCTTCTGACTACGACCCAATTCAACAACTCCGCGAAAAATTGAACTTAATATCTCTCCCGTAAAAATGAAAATCTCTACAAAGCTATTGACTAGTTCTGCTGTATCTGTTGGACTTGTAGTAGCTATCCTCATTGGTAATACGGTAGTGGTACAGCAGATTAAGCAGACTGTACGGGATAAAAGCTATGATACTGCGGAAACTATCAAAGCAACTTTAGAAGCAGACAACGCTTTAAAATCGGAAGTTATTATTCTCAAAGATTTTGTTTTATTCCAGAATCAAAACGCAGAAATTGAAAAATCCCATGCGGCGTTTATTAAGTCTTTAAATGACTTAGAACGCTTAATGCCAGATATGGAAGAAATTTCTGTAATTCGCCGTCGTCACCAGTTCCTGCGGCGGATGGCAGTGCAATTAATTGAGCAAAATTCTGGTGTAGCTAATGTAGCAGATCAACAACTGTATTTTCGCTCCATTAATTCTTTTAGCAGAGATATTAAATTATTTCTTGACCAACTAATTGAAATGACTGATAAGGAGAGGGAATTAGTAGCAAAAGATTTAGAAAATCTCCATCAGGTACAAAGAATTATTTCTTTTGTGGTTGTAGCTGTGATTTTAATGCTACTAGTTGGCGAATTTATGTTAATTTGGCGACCAACAATTAAATCTTTACAGAAATTACAAACGGGGACATCAGAAATTGCTACAGGTAATTTTGAGTATCGGTTAAATATTCCCACCGGGGATGAAATTGAAGACTTAGCAACGGCATTTAACCACATGGCTATTAAATTAGCTAAGTCTCATGAAACGCTAATCAAAAATACAGAATTAACTCACATGAATCAACGTTTGGAGTTAGAAATTACTGAACGTAAACAAGCAGAATTAGAACTCCAACGAGCATTGCAAGAATTACAAAGTACCCAAGCACAACTGATACAAACTGAAAAAATGTCTAGCTTGGGTCAGTTGGTAGCTGGGGTAGCCCATGAAATTAATAATCCCGTAAATTTTATTTATGGGAATATAACTTATGCTAATGACTACACCCAAGAACTACTAGAATTAGTTAGTTTATATCAACAAGAGTTGACCAATCCTAGTAAAAAGATTCAAGCTAAGATCGATAACATGGATTTGGCATTTATCCAAGAAGACCTACCAAAAATTCTCGATTCAATGACAATGGGATCTCAGCGTATTCAGCAAATAGTTTTATCTTTACGCAATTTTTCCCGTCTTGATGAAGCTGAGATGAAAGCGGTAAATATTCATGAAGGTATTGAAAGTACACTGTTGATTTTGCAAAATCGATTCAAGGCTAAACCAGAAAATCCCAAAATTGACATTATTAAAGAGTATGGTGATCTACCTCTGGTAGAGTGCCATGCAGGACAATTAAATCAAGTGTTTTTAAATATTATTAATAATGCTATTGATGCCATCAATAGTTACAATGCCGAGCGGACACCACAGGAAATTGAAAATAATCCCAGTCATATTAAAATTAGCACCCATCTGACTCAGAATAATCGTGTAGTTGTGAGAATTGCCGACAATGGCCCTGGGATGACTGAGAAAGTTAAACAAAAACTATTTGACCCATTTTTTACCACTAAACCTGTAGGGCAAGGAACAGGGTTAGGCTTGTCAATTAGTTACCAAATTATTGTGGAAAAACACTCTGGAATATTGCGTTGTGAGTCGGAATTGGGCAAAGGATGCGAGTTTTGGATTGAAATACCCTTAGATCAAAAAAAAATTCCAGATTTGGTAATTCCGATGGAAGCGATCGCCTATAATCATACACACTAAAGTCTGCCCTGAGCAACACCAACCCCAAGTTTATGTTCTAGGGAACGGCAGGAGTTGGGGTAGTCGGTGGAACAGTTTCCGGTGGAACTACAGGTGATGGAGTCACAGGTGGGGGTGCAGTTGTTGGGGGTGGTGTAGCTGGCTCACAAGCTGCCATCAATACACCTAATCCCATAGTAGACGCGAGAAAAATTAATTTTCCGTTCATGATCAAATCAACTTTTCAATGATGTGATTGATCGTGAAATATTTCGTAAACTTCTACATCTGTCCTGAGTTGGAGGATTAAAAAATACAAATTACGTCTAAGTAGAACGGTGTAAATAATTAAAGGTTTGTAGTAAGGACTTTAGTCCTCTCATAAATAAGGACTAAAGTCCTTACTACGAACTAAATGCAATTTTTTGGCATTACTTTACATAGTTTGGTTTTTTCAAGTCGTTCTGACTTGAAAAAGGGGTGTAGGGGAGCGAGTGCGTTGGGCGGCTTTGCCGACTTGTAGCAACTCGCGTGTGTAAGGGTATAAGGGTGTAAGGGAAAGACTTTTTCATGTGTTCTGGTGTAGGGAGTTCATGATGGCTACTTAATATCAATTCAAATCTTGCGAATACCTAGATATTTGTAGGGGCGGGTTAACAAACATCGTTAATGATTAACTTTTGATCTCGGTGAACCCGCCCCTACTATTTTTTAATTACCTAGATTTTAAATCACCGATCGCACCTTTGGTCATAGCAGCGATCGCTTTATCTGTGGCTTTAGGTAGGTGATAATATTTACCTCCTGCTGTTTGGGCTAACTCCTTAGCAAAACCAGTGGAGACAAATTTACTCTCAGTATCTATTACTAACAGTTGTATCCCTAATCCTCTGATTCTGGCGGCAACTTCCAATAATTCCCCTTTGATGTCTGGTTTTTCTCCAGGTTCTTGGGGTTCACCTAAAGACCGAGACAAAGGAATGTTACCTCGTCCATCAGTAATTGCGACAACTACCACTTGCCCAATATCGCCACTCATGCGAGCGTTTACACCAATGCGGACAGCTTGAGTTAAACCATGTGCTAAAGGTGAACCACCTCCACAGGGTAATCTTTCTAAGCGGTTACGGGCTAAGGCAATGGAACGTGTGGGGGGTAATAATACCTCTGCTTGTTCACCCCGGAAGGGAATTAATGCGATTTGGTCACGGTTTTGATAGGCTTCTGTTAACAGCTGCATAACTGCGCCCTTAGCTGACTGCATCCGGTTTAAAGCCATCGACCCGGAAGCGTCTACGACAAACACCACTAACGCCCCGGCTTTACGGACTAGACGTTTAGAGCGAATGTCACCTTGCTCAACAATCACTTTTCTGTCTGGGTGTCTTTCCCGGCGGGCTTTTTGGTAGGGTGCAGCCGCCCTTAAAGTTGCGTCTACAGCAA
This sequence comes from Aliinostoc maniaoense, assembly GCF_058172895.1. Lineage (NCBI taxonomy): Bacteria > Bacillati > Cyanobacteriota > Cyanophyceae > Nostocales > Nodulariaceae > Aliinostoc > Aliinostoc maniaoense. Next base: position 4,187,716 of record NZ_CP187952.1, read on the forward strand.
TGCGGCGGACTTTACCTTTAGGTAACATCGGCTTGATGTAGCGTCCCCGGTCATCGGAAAAGATAATACTACGACTACCAGATTTACCTTGACGTTGTGCCATTTGAGCAAAGTACAGCACACTATCATCCATGATTACCCCTTCCGGGTCAAAGATAAATTCTTCCGGGATGCTGGGGGGTTCTTGGTCTTCGGGTTCGTCTGGTTGCTCTTCTTGGTCTTCCTCTTGGTCTTCCTGTTGGTCTTGTTCTGACTCGTCTTGACTTTGTGGCGGTGGTGGGGGTGGTGGGGGTGGTTGGTCGGGGGGTGGTGTCTGTACTACAGTTGCCCGTGGCACAATGACCAATTCTACCGCCCGGCGTAGGTCGTCAGCGTTGACGGTGGCTCGTCCATCTAAAGCCGCAGCCGCTTTTGCTACCCGTACCGCGAATAATTCCGCCCGATGTCCTTGAACTCCACCGCGAATGGCTTCATCAACTAGGTAAGCAATTTGCTCGTGAGTAATGGTAACTTCCTTCAACCATTCCCTTGCTAAGATGATTTGAGTTTTGAGCGAGTCGATATCTTCGCTGTACTGTTGGAGGAAATCTTGGGGTGATTTAGAATAGGCGATCGCTTGCTCAACTGCTTGTACTCTTTGATCTAAACCGAGAACACCGTCAGCAGAAAGAGCGATCGCAATTCTATCTAATAAATGCTCCCGTAATGCTCCTTCTTCTGGGTTGTAGGTGGCGATAAATAGGGATTTACAAGGATGCTGAAAACTGATACCTTCCCGTTCGATTTGGTTGCGTCCTTCCGAGAGGACAGTTAATAGCTGGTTAGATATCTGGTCATCTAAAAGATTGATTTCATCCACATACAGCACACCCCGGTTAGCTGTGGCGAGTAACCCAGGCTGAAATACTGTATCTCCTTGTTTAACTGATTGTTCCACATCCACAGAACCGAGGAGACGATCTTCAGTTACGCCAAGGGGAATTTGTACAAAGGGAGCAGGAATAATTTCTGTCGGGACATCTTGAATATCTTTATCGGCGCACTCAGCCAATAGATAATCGTCCCATTCTTCTGGGTGGTTGGGGTCGCAGTTGCTTACCGAACCGGTGACAACTTCAATTGGTGGTAGTAAGGCATGAATAGCACGCGCCATTACTGATTTTGCCGTACCGCGACGACCTGCGATCGCTACTCCTCCCAACCCAGGATCTACTGCTGCTAACAATAAAGCAAGTTTAATGGCTTCTTGACCGACTACGGCAGTCAACGGAAACGTAGTAATTGTCGGGTTGATAGTAGGCGCAGGCATAGTTTACAGATAAGGGATTAGGTACTGGGTACTGGGGATTGGGTACAAATCAATTCAAAGTTAAAGAACTACTTACTCAGCACTCAGCACTCATTACTCAGCACTTTTAAACTAGTCTCGGTTTTTAGCATATCAATTTCTGGCTCATTTACAATAAGGGTTGTGGGAATGAGGACTGTGTATTACTCTGGGGGCAGAATTTATGAGTATCGCTCAAGCTAAACGCTTCACCTTGGATGAGTACCACAAACTTATAGAATTGGGCTTTCTCCACGAGGATGACCACATCCAATTAATTAACGGGGAACTGATTGAAATGGTATCTAAGGGTACAGCCCATGAAACTTGCTTAAGAAAGTTATTGAAAGAAGTTCCAAAAATCATAGGCGATAGGGCTACTTTACAATCTCAAGCCCCTATCACTTTACCGCCTAACAGCGAACCTGAACCGGATTTTGCTATTGTGCAGAACCGCCTTGATGATTATTTTTCTGCTCACCCTCGCCCTGCTGATGTGTTGCTAGTGATAGAGGTAGCAGATTCATCTTTAAGTTATGACCAAGATGTGAAAATACTTCTCTATGCTCAAGCAGGTATTTCTGATTATTGGATATTCAATTTATTCGACAATCATTTGGAATGTTACAGTGAGCCTTATCAAGATAGTCAAGGAAAATACGGTTATTCAACTAAGCGAATTTTTCTGCCTCATCAAGTAGTTGATTTCCCTTGTTTTCCAGATTTATCTATTGATTTAAATAGAATATTTCCCCAAAAGATAAATATTCAATGATCTATAGTGATTTTGAACTTACTCGTATTCGGTAGTACTTTTTTTGTCAAACAATATCTTGACATCCAGAATTAGTTGTGCCATTGTATAATTAAAGACAGCAAAAGAACTCCTAATCTAAGGTTTCTATTTTTTGGTGTTGTCTCAGCAGCAGAACTCTTAGTTTCCTCCCAAGCTTTGAGTTATCCTTTCCCTTGAATATTTCTTCACCTTTACTTTGAGCAAATGTTTGAAGTGAATGTTCAAGGGAGAAGATAATTCAAAGCCCGGTAGGAAGCATAGAGTTCTACGGCTGAGACTTGAACCAAAAGAAGTTTTGCAGGAATCCATGACAGCTTAGTAAACACTATTTATCAATCCTTGACTAACAGTATTACTTTGCTAGATACGCGGTTTTTGTGCTGTCCAGTAAACTAAAAAACACTGGATCAACCTACAATGTCACAACCTAATCTACCTTCAAAAAATAACTCTAGCCAGAAAAAAAACCACGTTGCTCTTTTCTGTGATGCTCAGAATGTATCTTTAATCAGAAAAAAGGTTCAATCTTTGCTTGATTTTGCTCAATCTAATGAGTTTTTATACTGCAAAAATCTATACTATAGTTCACAGTATAACGATCAAGTTCGTGTCAAGAATCATTTAGAGGTTTTCGGTTTTAAATGTGTTGATGTTCCTGACGCTTCCAAGAATAGTTTAGACTACAGATTGATAGCTGACTGTGTTCAATGTGTTGGTTTTAATCCTTGTCTTACAAAAATCATTTTAGTGTTAGGAGATAGAGACTTTGCTGGATTGATTTGCGTTCTAAAGTCCTTGGGTAAAAAGGTTATAGTTGTTGCTCAAAAAGGTAGTGCTAGTCAGAAATTAATCAAACTAGTTGGTAATGATAACTTCTACTTTATCAATGACTTGACTGATTTATTTATAAATATAAGTAAATCTCAAATTACTGCTCTCAATGTTCAAATAAATTATCATGAGGCTATAAAAAATTTAACTGAAGCAATTAAAATCCTATTAGTTCAAGGGAAACCAACAACATTTTCATCTATTGATAAATTGATGCGTCAGCTTTGTGATCACTATCACGGATTTTCCTCTGTTTGTAAAGCTGATGGAACGAAGTTTAAAAACTTTAGTCAATTTGTTGATGCTGCCGTCAAGGATGGTAAAGTGCAAAAACATAATCAACAATTGTTTTTAATTGATTTAGAAAGAATTGCTGCATAAAAAATTGCACCTCGCCTAGTTTATTATCTCAAAACTATTTCTAAAAAACCGCAGTAAGCGCGGTTTTTTCATGTTAATATAATAGCCTTTATCTATTTCCCAGCATTAATTTCTGCAACAATAAAAAATGCACAAACTTCTAACATTTCATAACGAAAAACTTTTACGTCGCGCACTTACTCATCGTTCCTATGTTCATGAAAACCCAGGCGAAGGCGAACATAATGAACGCCTAGAATTTCTTGGTGATGCGGTGCTGAATTTCCTAAGTGGTGAATATCTTTATAGCCGCCACCCGGAAAAAGGAGAAGATGAATTAACACGGCGACGTTCTGCATTAGTTGATGAAAAACAATTAGCTAAATTTGCTCTGGAAGTCGGCTTAGATTTTAGGATGCGCTTAGGTAAAGGTGCAATTCGAGATGGCGGTTATCAAAATCCCAATTTACTTAGTAGTACATTTGAAGCAGTCATTGGTGCTTACTATTTAGATAATGATTCTAATATTGAAGCAGTGCGCGCCATTGTTGAGCCATTATTTGATGCTGTACCGGAACAAATTGTAGTCTCTCGCTCAAATGTAGATTCCAAAAATCGTTTTCAGGAATGGGTACAACGCAATATTAGTCCAACTCCTCCCAAATATCTCACAACACAAATAGGTGGTTTGCCTCACGCGCCAGAATTTAAGGCTGAGGTGTATGTAGGAGATAAAAAGTATGGAGAAGCAACAGGAAGTAATAAGAGAGAAGCAGAAAAAGCGGCGGCTGAAGATGCTTTAGCTAAGTTGAAAAAACAAGATTTGTTAACATAAATATACCTTGATATGCCTGCGAGAGATATATATCATAATGCTGTGAAAAATGCCTTAACTCGGGAAGGATGGATAATTACAGATGATCCCCTACACTTGAAATGGGGTCAGAAAGATATGTATGTAGATTTAGGAGCAAAACAACTCCTAGCGGCAGAAATAGGAACTAAAAAAATAGCTGTAGAAATTAAGAGTTTTGTTAGTCCCTCAGAAATGGCCGATCTCAAAGATGCTATTGGCGGATTTATTATGTATCGTGCTGTTATCAATCGCTTAGAGCCAGAAAGAACACTATACTTAAGTGTGCGTGACAGCGTATTTGCAACTTTGTTTGCAGAACCTATTGGTACTCTTTTAATAGAAAGTGAACATCTGAAGTTACTTGTCTTTAATCCAGAAACGGAGAGGATTATCCAATGGATAGATTAGATAATTATCGGCGGATCGTTAAAGAGGTATTATTACCTTACACAAAAATTCCTTATTCCTATGGGGATATTGAATGTAAAGCTGTATTTGATAGCGAAAATGACAGTTATTTACTCATAAATAGAGGCTGGGATGGTGTTAAGAGAGTTCATGGTTGCTTAGTTCATCTTGACATTATTGATGGAAAAATTTGGGTACAACGGGATGATACAGAAGATGGTGTGACTTATGAATTAGTAGCCGCAGGTATCCCCAAAGATCAGATTGTTTTGGGATTTCACCCACCTAATGTTAGACAACATACGGGATACGCGATCGCATGAGTTTTGTAGTTGCTCAAATCTTCACTTGTAATGGTAAAATCACGGTGAAAGTAGAGCCAATACCCTCTTGAGACACTAAGTTAATTTCTCCTTGCAGTAGTTCGACTAACCGCGCCACTATTGCTAAACCTAAACCTGTACTCTCAGGAAGGCGGGGACGTTGTTTGGAATTGACACGAAAATACGGCTCAAATATCTTACTTTGGTCTTTTGGTGCAATGCCAATCCCAGTGTCAGCAACCGCGATCGCCAATTTTTCACTATCTAGCACCTCACACTTTATACTAATAGTGCCGGAGTCTGTGTAACGAATGGCATTACTAACAAGATTTGTAACAATCTGTTGTAATTGAAAACCATCTGTAGTTACTTCTAGAGGTAGGCGATCGCAATCGACTAAAATTGTTAAATTCTTCTCGGCTGCTAGTGGTTCTAACATCTCGCATACGTGGTTAATTAATTCCTGAATCTTAATAACTTCCGGTTCAAGTTGGAGTTTACCCGCTTCATATCGTGAAAGTTCCAAGATATTATTAATTAACCGCAGCAAGTGTCTACCATTACGCAGTACACGTTCAATATGACCTAAGTTGGTGTAGTTATCCTTGGGAGTAATGTTTCGTTGTTGTTGTCGTAAAAATAAATCTGAGTAACCAATAATAGCCGTCAAAGGATGCTTGAGTTCGTGTGCTAGTTCTGAGAGTTTGTCTTGATTGATATTAATTAAACGTGTGAGTTCTTCATTGTGCAGAGTCAGAGAAGTTTGTAAATTTTCTAGTTCCCGCAAGCGTTCTTGAACATAACTATTAAAACACCGAGCGATCGCTTCATCAATCACCGCATCAATCAGACGCATATAACGAATAATTTCTGTTGGTGTTGCTTGTAATAGATCCCCTTCTAGAGTATCAAATACTACTCCTCTGAGCAAACGATATTCACGAGCAATTTCGGACGGGTCAAAACCTTGTTCAGCGCGTAGTAACCCATGTTCCCAACTAGCAGTCACTATTGATTTAATATCACCTTCCTGGGTCAGTGACAACACCTTTACCATCGCCTGAAAGACTTGAGGAATATGATTTTTAATTGCTGTATATGATAAATCGTCAGCACTTTCTATATGGTGATCATTACGAACTGCTAAAATCCATTTTTCGACAATTTTGTCAGTATTTTCAGCCAGTAATTGACTAAAATTCATACTTTTAAATTCTGTTCTTAGATAGAGTAATTAAATTCTATATGCCAATAGTGTAACGATTACAGTGACGTTTATCGCAACTATTGAGAAGTTTCACCTATCTCATGAGATATATTTAACCCTGTTATCTGTCTTTTGTGCCATCACAACATGAAAATCAAGACACCACGACTTTGTACTTTAACCCTAAACTATACGCACAAACAGTAACGGACTAACCCTATCAGACTCTTGATGTATTCCGAGGTGGAACATCGGGTAGCAGCAACATACAGCAGATTCGATGTTGATGAGGTACAGCAGCTGATTGAAAAAAGTAATGAGTAATGAGTAATGAGTAATGAGTAATGAGTAAGAAATTTACTTATTACTCAGTACTTATTACTTATGGTGTACCTCACTTACTTCAAAAGTGCTGTATCAAGCAAGATATCAGGTAATCAAAAAAATATCAGTTTCAAGTTGTCTTTATTGAATCAATGATGTTATCTTGATGAACATTACTATTCATTTAGAGTAAGTCAGCCTAATCCAACAGATCACAGTATGTCATGTTGGAGCGGAGGAACCACATTTTTGGGGCGTATCCTGGAGAGAGGCGCAAGTCAAGAGTTACAAGAGAAAGGAAATTCCATCCTAACTCCCGACTCAAAACTCAGCACTCTCATTGGAAGGGCAACTCTCAGCCCTAGCCCGTCAGCTAACTTCGTAGGCATTGAGAGGAGACTGAAGAGACAGCATTTTTAATGTTTTGCTCTCATCAGTGTCCGAGGCTGGTACTGCTCGGTTTTTTGTACCTGCACTTAACTCTGTTGAGGTTGCACCAATGATATTGCAATTAAATTTAGCAGCGATCGCAGCTGTTACAACTCAAGCTGTCTGGAAAAAAACCAAACCCGTAATTATGCGGGATGTAGTCCTATTACCTATTGTTGGTTTTTTAGGAATTATCTTGCTGTGGTGGGTTATAGCACTCTTGAACCACGAGTTAATGCCCACACCACCAGAAGCCCTAGCCGCTAACTTAGACTACATACTCAACCCCTTCTATGAAAGAGGCCCCGGTAATTTAGGTATTGGCTGGTTATTGCTAGCTAGCTTGCGAAGGGTACTCATAGGCTTTGCCTTGGGTGCAGTCGTAGCTATACCTTTAGGCTTTTTGATTGGGATGTCTAGACCAGCCATGCTAGCATTCAATCCTCTAATTCAAATTTTCAAACCCGTATCACCCCTAGCTTGGCTACCCATAGCCTTAGCCATTTTCAATTTAGCAGATCCCTCCGCCATTTTCGTCATTTTCATTACCTCCCTCTGGCCAACCATTATTAATACAGCCCTAGGAGTTGCCAGCGTTCCCAAAGATTATATAGATGTTGCCCAAGTCCTAGAAATACCCCATTGGCGGCGAATTATCAAAATTATCTGGCCTGCCAGTTTACCCTACATTTTCACAGGCTTAAGAATCAGCTTAGGAATTGCCTGGCTAGTCATAGTTGCAGTAGAAATGCTCACAGGCGGAGTAGGTATAGGCTTCTTCGTCTGGGATGAATGGAGTCGTTTAAACCTGAGTTCAGTCTTCCTAGCCGTCTTCATCATCGGCCTAACCGGACTTATTCTAGACTTCGCCGTGAGCAAACTGCAAGAACTAGTTACCCATCGCCCCATAGCGTCTAAATGAAAAACTCTCATTTTTACAACACTTCCAGACGCAACCTCTCTCTGCGCCTCTGTGCCTCTGTGCCTCTGCGTCTTTGCGTCTCTGCGTGAGCTAATTAAACATTGAACGCCACATGAGTAACCATAACTGGACAAGACGGAACTTCATCAAAAGCATAGGAGTAACCACAGCCGGACTGAGTCTATCCGCCTGTAATATATCAACAGATAGAACCGCCAAAGCACTGACAGAAGAAGCCTTAGCAGTAGAACCACTAGTCAGATCCCAAGACCTAGAAAAACCCAACCTCGTTGTTGGATACGTTCCCGTTAATGATTGTGCGCCATTTGCGATCGCCTGGAAAAAAGGCTTCTTTCGCAAGTATGGCTTAAACGTCCAACTCAACCGCGAAGCCAGTTGGGCTACCTCCCGCGACGGCTTAATATTTGGTCGCTTAGATGCCTCCCCCGTTGTTTCCGGTGCAGTCACCAACGCCCGTATCGGTGCAGAAGGCGCACGTCATGCCCCCCTATGTGCAGCCATGACTATTCACTGTCACGGTAACGCTATGACCATGAATAAAGCCATGTGGGATTTTGGCTTACGTCCCTGGTACGAATATCAACAACAATATGGCGACAGTGCCTTAGCAACCTTCGGTAAAGATTTTCGCGCTTATTTTGCCCAACAACCACCAGAAAACAAAGTCTGGGCTGTAGTTTTAAGTTCTTCGATTTATGAATACTTTATTCGGTATATATCTGCTGCGGCTGGTGTCGATCCTCTCAAAGAGTTCCGTGTGATTATTGTGTCACCTCCACAGATGTTAACTAACGTCCGAATTGGAGCGATGCAAGCCTATATGGTAGCCGAACCCTGGAACACCAGAGCCATTACAGGTAACGAAAACATCGGTTTCACTTTTGCCCAAGGTAAAGAAATTTGGTTAGGACACCCAGATAGATTATTAGGGGTGATGGAATCCTTTATTGATAACTATCCTAAAACCTATCGGTCTTTAGTCAAAGCGATGATTGAAGCTTGCCAGTATTGTAGCAAGCCAGAAAACCGTCAAGAAGTTGCCGAACTGATGACAGACCGTTCCTTTACAGGTGCAAAACCAAAAAATACCAATGCGGCAATTACCAAGTTGACCGCACCCGGCATTATCGGCAATTACAATTATGGCGGATTTGATGGCAAAAACCGCACTATCAACGCCGCAGATACCACGATTTTCTACGATATTCCTGAGAATCTACCCCAAGAACCAGGCGAACACTCAACATTTTTATGGAGATCGAGAAGTCTTTGGTTAATGACTCAAGCCGCCCGTTGGGGACAAATCAAGGAATTTCCTAAAAATGCTGAAAAATTAGCCGAGCAAGGTTGGAGAACCGATTTATATCGAGAAATAGCCAGCGAAATGGGCATTGAATGTCCCAAAGACGACTACAAAGTTGAGCCGGCAGCAGTTTTCATCGATAAAAAAAGCTTTGACCCTAGTAACCCTGTTGGTTATTTAAATAGTTTTGCCATTAGAGCCAACGCACCAACTCGTTTTTTTCTGTCTTGAAATTAATAGGAATAATTGACATGAAATCTACACATTTAACCTTCACGGCTGATCAACCAGCTATGTCTAGACCTAAGTTTTTAGAAATAGAAAATTTAGTCAAGTCTTATCCGACACCAGATAAAGGTAACTTTGTCGTACTTAATGATGTGAATTTAACCATTGGTGAAGATGAATTTATTTCAGTAATTGGACATTCCGGTTGTGGTAAATCAACTTTGTTAAAAATTGTAGCGGGTTTAGAAACAGCAACCTCCGGCTCTGTCCGCCTTGATGGTAAAGAAATTCGCAAGCCTGGTGCGGAAAGAATGATGATATTTCAAAACTACTCTTTGTTACCTTGGTTAACAGTAAGAGAGAATATTCGTCTAGCTGTCGATGAAGTGTTAAAAAATGCTAATCGGGCTGAAAAAATTAGCATTGTGAACGGACACTTGGCAATGGTAAACTTAACGGCGGCAGCAGACAAGTATCCTGATGAAATTTCTGGAGGTATGAAACAAAGAGTAGGCATCGCTAGAGCCTTAGCAATTCGTCCCAAAATGTTACTCATGGATGAACCTTTTGGCGCATTAGATGCCTTAACTAAAGGTAAATTGCAAAAGCAAGTATTAGATATTTGGGAAAATCATCGACAAGCAGTCATGATGATTACTCACGATGTTGATGAGGCTATTTATATGTCCGATCGCATCGTCTTAATGACCAATGGCCCAGCAGCTAGAATTGGTGAAATTTTAAATGTACCCTTTCCCCATCCACGGGATAGAGCTGCTATACGAAACTCGAAAGAATACTTTGAACTTCGTAATCATGCCTTAAACTTTCTTGATAAATATTTTACTCACCAAGAGTGAAGTAGACTATGATTTTTGTAGTGGGTAGCCTAATTCAAATTCAGTCAAACTAAATTTGAAACGGAGAAACCAAATTATGGGGCGCATCTTATAGAGAGTGAGCAATTTCAGAGTGTAGCTAATTTGAAAACTATCACTCATAAGAGAGACACCTTCCAGTCTTAGCCCGTCAGCTAACTCCGTCGGCAATGGAAGGAAATCCCAAAACTTTGGCTGTCATAGCAGTTGTTATTGGGGATTCCTAACGAATATTGGGTTATTCGTGTCTATCCTGCTTCTCATTTGTTGTTAGTTAAGTTTAGGAGAAGTCAAAGCTGTGAACATCAAGCCAATGTTAGCGCGCTTACAAAGTGCGATGGGTAGAGATGACTTAATCGAACAAATTCTTTTGTTACCAGAACCGAAAAAAGTTGATGAGCAGCAATGTCAACTAGGAAAATCGGTGAATTTAATTGTTGGTTATGATGCGTCTCCTAATAGTCATACCGCACTAGATATAGCTTTTTGGATTGCACATCAAACACGGTTAGCCACTAATCAAGAAGTAATAGTGCAAGCTGTTTACGTATTAGAAGAAACACATCATCATCAACATTCCAGGAGATTGAAACTAGTCCATAAATTACCAACATTAGAATCTTCTGTGACTGAAGTTTCTCACTCTACCACATCAGTATTAACTCAACCAAAAATACAGGGAATTGCACCAAATCCACAAAATAAGACCCTAAATTCCCTGCAAAAAGCCGATCAAATTCTTTGGCAAGCTAGGAGTTTAGCGGAAGAATGGCAAGGTTATTTTAAGTCACATTTGCGCTTTGGTGGCGTTAGTACAGAACTCAGGACAGTTGTACAAATTGAATCTGCTGATATCTTATTTTTGGGATGTCAATCTGTGTATCATCCCCTGATTCAACAGTTAAATTCAGATTTTCCCTGTGCTGTTGTAGGTATTCCCAATTGCATAGATTAATTATGGAATTGGGAATTGGGCATTGGGCATGGGGCATGGGGCATGGGGCATGGGGCATTGGGAATTGGGCAGGGGGCAGGGGTAGAAATTCTACCTTGTCTACCTTGTCTACCTTGTCTACCTTGTCTCCCTTGTCTCCCTTGTCTACCTTGTCTCCCTTGTCTCCCTTGTCTCCCTTCCAGTCTTTATCCCATTTGATACTCAGCTAGAAAAGATTCAACTTCAGCCGGGGTGGGTTGAGAAGCGATCGCACCTGGTTTAATGGTAGTGAGCGCGCCTACAGCACTAGCATAGGTAATGATCCTTTTTGCTGTGTCTGCATCCTTGAGGCTCTGGATACCATATTGACTCAGTTGGTGGATGAATCCTGCTAAAAAGCTATCACCTGCACCGGTGGTATCAGTTACAGACACGGTAAAAGCAGGTAAATTACCTTCATTCTCACCCAAGCAATAGGCACAACCATGTTCACCATCTGTAATCAGCACCCCTTCAATCGAATCTAGTCGGTAAGTAATAGCACCGGGGTCTGCGGTATCAAATAGCCATTCAGCCTCTTCTTTGGAGAGTTTGAGAAAATCAATCCGTTTGAATGTAGCTTGGATTTTCTGCCGAGCAATATTTTCATCTTGCCAAAAGACGGGCCGCCAGTTGACATCTAAGACAATTTTCAAATCATACTGTTCTGCCAGTTCTAGAGCGCGATGAGTTGCCTGTTCAGTTTCAGGGTAGGCTAGTTCCAAAGTACCCAAAACTAGAAACTCTGCATCTCGAAATAGGGACTCTGGCAGTTGTTTGGCTTGTAGGCGAGTATCAGCAAATTCGGCAGTGTCATATTTACCAAAGCCAGCAAAATGGCGATCGCCTGCTAGATTTCGCACCACATAAACTTGGCGCGTTGGTGCAGTAGAATGACGTTGCACACCCGTTGTATCTACACCTACTGTTTCTAATAACTGCACAAGTTGATTACCTGGTTCATCTTCTCCCACTGCACCAATAAATGCGGCGGGAGTTCCCAACTTCACTAAACCACAAGCTACATTAGCTGGCGCACCACCAGGGTAGGGAGTCCAGGATTGTACTTCTTCTAACTTTAGCCCTAACTGATCAGCTAAACAATCAAATAGAATCTCACCTAGGCACAAAACACGGGGATTACTCATGTAATTTTCGGCTTTCAAGGGTACTGCTCTTGATTATTTTAAAATTTTGCTCATCCTTTATTAGTATTTTGATGTTCAATTTCTAGGTTCATAGTATCGACAGCTTTCACAGGGGCCATGAGGGTTAATAGCACAACGGAGATAACCAGAACGAGCATTAAATTTGCAGCTGATATCCCCAATCAGGAAACCTACTCCTTCTAAATAATAGCGATCGCCTTCCTCTGTGGGAAGATGTTCTTGTATCCTGACTCTGGCAGCATGAATAGCTGCTTGCCGCAACCGTGAACGTATGCGCCATCGGGTTTTACGCATCACCCACAGAGAAAACAGGGAGGGTAACAAACCAATAGTAATGAGCAAAAATGTTTTGAACACCTGCTGTCAAACTCTTTTATCTGATGTTGAGCGATCGTCCTGTTGCCTTTAATTCTAATAGATTAGTGATGGTTGTAATTAATTGATTTGGGTCAATAGGTTTAACCAAGTGTTGCTCAAATCCCGCTTCCAGAGCCGCTTGACGGTCTTCTTTCCCAGAAAACGCAGTCAGAGCGATCGCTGGTATATGGCCTCCCTGTTGGGCTTCCATCCTGCGTAATTTCCTCATAAGAGTGTAACCATCTTCATCTGACATTCCTATGTCACTAATGAGAATATCTGGTTTTGATTCTGGGATAATTGCTAATGCTGCCTCACTTGATGCGGCAAAATTGGCGATCGCTCCATACTCCTCTAATAAGTACACTAAAAAATTCCGGGTATCAGTTTCATCATCGACAATTAACACTTTCACACCTTGGAGAGCAGTGGTATTCATCACTAAAGACTTTTTGGGGGAATCAGCCATTGCATCTTGACTACTATAAATCAGTGGTAGCCGGACGGTGAAGGTTGCCCCTTTTCCTTCTCCTGGACTGTCTGCGGTAATTGTGCCGCCATGCAACTCTACTAAATGCCTGACGATCGCTAGTCCCAATCCTAGCCCATTGTGCGATCGGGTGGTCGTGCTGTCGGCTTGGCGGAAACGCTCAAATACATTGGGGAGAAAATCCTCATCAATGCCAATACCTGTATCTATGACTTGAATTTGAGCGTAAACGGAAGATTTAGGGATACTCAAAGCAATATTAGTCTTATTGACTGGTAAAAGTTCCCCCTGCACTGAGTTTTCTGGTTCTATCCCTGCTAGATGAATTTCTACCTTGCCTCCTTCTGGTGTAAATTTAATAGCGTTGGTGAGGAGATTCCAAATAATTTGCTGTAACCGGGCTGGATCACCACAGACTGAACCTAATGTATCGTCCAGATAAGTATGTAATTGAATACCTTTGCTATCAGCCAGGGGGCGCACTACTTCTAAGGCTGCTGTAATCACTGTCATGGGATTGACAGCACACAAATTTAGCCGCAACTGACCCCGAATAATCCGTGAGATGTCTAAAATATCTTCAATTAGCTGTACTTGAGTATTGGCATTGCGTTCAATGGCTTCTATGGCGCGGGCTGTGGCTTTTTCATCGAGTTTTTTCGCCCGGAGGATTTTTGACCAACCTAACATAGCTGTTAGGGGAGTGCGGAGTTCATGGGATAGCACCGCCAAGAACTCATCTTTCATGCGGTTGATGGCTTCAGCTTCTTGCCTAGCGGTTTGTTCCTGAATTACTTGGGCGCGGATTTCTTCAGCTTGCTTGCGGGCTGTAATATCTTCTAGTGTGCCAACGTAGCCTAACAATTTTCCTTGCTGAGAAACCATCGGCGAAGAACGCACCTGTACCCATCGCCGACTGTCATCAGTAGTTTGAAACTGAAATTCTTCTGAGTAATCCCCACCTTGTTGAATATATTTAGACCAAGTGGCGATCGCTCTATCTCTATCTTCTGGATGAACTGACTCTAGCCATCTGCTTTGTAAACTGGCGGCACTCAAACCACAAATTGTCTGATAACGAGGATTACTATATTTACAATATCCTGCTGTATCGGTTTCAAAAATACCTACAGGGGAACAATTACTTAAACATCGGAATTTCTCCTCACTTTGCCTTAATTCGGCATTCATGGCGGCAAGTTGAGCGGCTTGATTTTGGACTGCTTGAGTTTTCTTAAACAGTTCTACAAAAACAGCTACTTTAGATACCAAAATATTCGAGTCTATGGGTTTGAGGAGATAATCTACAGCCCCTAAAGCATAGCCCTGAAATAACATTTGGTCGCTGGTACTAAAGGCAGTCAAAAAAATAATTGGTGTTTGACGTGATCTTCCCCGGCTGCGAATCAGGGTGGCAGTTTCAAAACCATCCATCCCCGGCATTTGCACATCCAACAAAATTACCGCAAAGTCTTGATGCAGCAGACACCTTAAAGCTTCCTCTCCGGTAGTCGCTCTCACTAGATTTGCTCCCAAATGCTCCAAAATCGCCTCTAGTGCCAGCAAATTTTCTAACTTATCATCCACCAGGAGGATGTTTACTTTGGATTCGGGCTGCATCATTTCAGTTCCCTGTAGAATAACAAAGATTAATGAGTAAATGAGATATCTTTGGTAGTGGCAAAATCCAATCTACTACTACATCAGAAATAGCGGCGGCAGGCATAATTGGGCTGTGGGCGGTGCTTGGATCTTCTACGATGGTTATACCTCCTCTGGCTTTGATTTTTTTTAGTCCTTGTCTACCATCCTCATTTGCCCCTGTCAATATTAGACCTATGACACCTTCAGCATATATATCAGCTACCGATTCAAATAGTACATCTATAGATGGTCTAACATAAGAAACGAGTACATCAGTAGAAAGAGCGAAATAACCACGTTCTACTAATACATGATAATCTGCGGGGGCTAAGTATATTTGTCCTGGGATAATTTCATCTTTATCTTCTACTTCTTTGACAGGTAATAATGTATAGGTTTGTACTAACGCCTTGAGACTTTTTGCAGAGTCTTTGTGACGATGCTGCACAATCACTATCGGTAGGGGAAAATCTAGCGGTAAATCACCCAGAATTATTTTTAAAGCAGATAATCCCCCTAAAGAAGCCCCAATCACCACAATTTTAAAGCTCATTAATTGAGCCTCCGGTAGAGCTTTTCACCTTGAGCTATTTCTTCATAGTACTGCTCATAAGGGGTAAATCTGACTGATTCTTGTCGTCCTAAACCTAAAATACCAAAATTACATAAACTGTTATAAAACAATGTATGTACTTGTTTTTGTAGTACCTGATTGAAGTATATTAAAACGTTGCGGCAGAATATCACATTAAATTCGTTAAAAGAACTATCTGTAGCTAGATTATGCTGGGCAAAAATTACATTTTCTCTTAATGAAGCTCGAAAAATTGCATGATCATAAGCGGCGGTGTAATATTCAGAAAAAGACAACTTGCCCCCGGCTTTTAAATATAGCTGGGTGTACTCTTGCATAAGTTTGAGAGGAAAAATACCACTTTTGGCAGTTTGCAAAACTTTTTCATTCGTATCTGTTGCATATATCCGACAACGATGATATAAATTTTCCTCTTGGAGTAAAATTGCCATCGAGTAGACTTCTTCCCCAGTAGAACAACCAGCGTGCCAGATGCGAATAAACGGATATGTTCTCAGTAGTGGCACGATTTTAGTTCTGAAGGATAAATAAAAACTGGGGTCACGGAACATTGATGTGACATTGACTGTAAGATTCACTAAAAACCGATCCATAGAAGTGCGATCGTGTAGTAACTGTGCTTGTAGTGCAGAAATATTATTTAACCCCTGGGAGTGCATAAAACTGTGAATCCGTCGTTTCAGGGAAGCTAGAGCATAATTACGAAAGTCATAGCCGTAATACTGGTATAAACCTTCCAATAACAGCTGAATTTCAATGTCTTCTAAATTGGGTTTTGGCAAATTCATATAGCAATTTGATTTGATTCATGAACAACTGGCAGCTTTCAAGGGTAGGGGGCAGGGGGCAGGGGGCAGGGGAAGAATTATCTGTAGCCAGGATTTAGAGAAATGGTAGAACAAGTTGATTTATAGGTAATAACTAATACTCATTACTCATTACTCATTACTCATTACTCATTACTTATTACTCACTGATATTGGCTAACTGTTAAATCCATCACTAATACCTACCACCAATTGATATGGTATTTCACCAGAGATTTAACTGATAACTAATCACTGTTGAAGCAATTGTTTCCAAATATTACTAAAAGTAACAATATTTTAATTCTAAAAACAAAAAGAAAATAAAATAAATCCTTGCGCTGACAGAGTTTCAGAGTTTCCTTAATATTTTTTAACCATTTCTTTGGAGACAAAATTAAAATTGCACAAAATTTGCACAAACGGATTGCTTTAATCAAATTCAGGTTCAAAAAACCACTGCACTCTCTGCCCTGGATGAAGGGGATTCAGTTTCGGAGAAATTGATGATTGCCCATTTCATAATTTAGGGTTTTGAGTCTTAGAAAAATGGTTGTTGTAGATATTAGCAGTATTGATTGATAGCTGTGCCGTCGGTTAATTGCAGCTAGCTAACTGTGTGGGTTTGAATTAACCCTAATTTCCCAGTGAGTATAACTCCCTAGGTGCAGTTTAGTTGTGTTCTGATGATGGTGGAACTATTTGGCAATCAATAACTATGCTAAAGCGAATCAACAATCAGGCTTTGAACCAAATTGGAATCCACAGCATAGTAATAACTTAGGAGATGCTGGAATGCTTGACGCTTTTACTAAAGTAGTTTCCCAGGCTGATACAAGAGGCGCATACGTCAGCGATGCCGAAATCGATGCACTAAAAGAAATGGTTGCTGCTGGTGCTAAACGGATGGATGTTGTCAACCGGATTACCGGCAATGCTTCCACCATCGTTGCTAACGCAGCACGGGCATTGTTTGCAGAGCAACCCCAGTTGATTGCACCTGGTGGAAACGCTTATACAAACCGTCGCATGGCTGCTTGTTTGCGCGATATGGAAATCATTTTGCGCTATGTTACCTACGCTGTGTTTGCAGGTGATGCTAGCGTTTTAGACGATCGCTGTTTGAATGGTCTTCGGGAAACATATCAAGCTTTGGGTGTTCCTGGTGCTTCCGTAGCAACTGGCGTAAGCAAAATGAAAGAAGCTGCGATCGCAATTGCTAACGACCCCAATGGTGTTACTCGTGGTGACTGTAGCTCCTTAATGGCTGAATTGGGCAGTTACTTTGATCGTGCTGCTGCCGCAGTCGGCTAGTAAACTCCTCATCACTTCATTATTTCTACTTTCTGCCCCACAAGTTTACATATTTGTTGAAAGGATAATCAGCATGAAAACACCTTTAACCGAAGCAGTCGCTACCGCAGATTCTCAAGGTCGCTTTCTCAGCTCTACAGAACTTCAAGTGGCTTTTGGTCGCTTCCGTCAAGCAACTGCTAGCTTAGATGCAGCTAAAGGTTTAAGCTCTAAAGCACAAAGTTTAGCTGATGGTGCAGCTAATGCAGTATATCAAAAGTTCCCCTACACCACCCAAATGCAGGGTAATAACTTCGCTTCCACTCCCACAGGTAAAGCTAAGTGTGCGCGGGACATTGGTTATTACATTCGCATCATCACCTACTGTCTAATTGCAGGTGGTACAGGCCCTCTCGATGACTACTTAATTGGTGGTTTGGCAGAAATCAACCGTACTTTTGATTTGTCTCCTAGCTGGTACGTTGAAGCTCTCAAATACATCAAAGCTAATCATGGTTTGAGTGGCGATCCTGCTGTAGAAGCAAATTCCTACATTGACTACGCAATCAACGCTCTAAGCTAGAGGGTTTCCTGTTGCCCAGAACAACTCAAGGCTGTGAATGCTAATTTTTACTAGCGTAGACAGTTTTTTGGGGTTCTGGGCTTGTTTTTTCCTGGCAGAAATTAAGGAGATCAGTCATGACTAGTTCTACAGTAGCCAGCCACTTGGGATTTGAGCCATTTGCTAACACTGCTCCTACAGAATTGCGAGCTAGTGAGGATGTAAAAGCAGTCATTCATGCTGCCTATCGTCAAGTGTTTGGCAATGACCACTTGATGCAAAGCGAACGCCTCACCAGTGCAGAGTCACTATTGCAGCAAAATAACATCACTGTGCGGGAATTTGTCCGGTTGTTAGCACAATCTGAGTTATATCGGCAAAAATTCTTTTACTCCACACCCCAAGTCCGCTTCATCGAATTGAATTACAAACATCTGCTTGGTCGTGCGCCTGCTGATGAATCAGAGATTGCTTACCATGTCGATCTCTATACTCAGGAAGGATACGAGGCAGAAATCAATTCTTATATAGATTCACTGGAATATCAAGAGAACTTTGGCGAATTGATCGTTCCTTATTATCGAGGTTTTGAAACTCAACTAGGGCAGAAAACCGTCAGCTTTAACCGGATGTTTCAGATATACCGGGGCTATGCTAATAGCGATCGCGCCCAAGGTAAAAATAAATCTGCGTGGTTAACTGAGGATCTAGCTCGGAATTTGGCTAGTCCAGTGCAGACCCCCAGCTTCGGCCGGGGACTGACTGGTACTGTGGCAGGCGATCGCGGACAGCTTTACCGCGTGCGGTTTATGCAAGCAGATAGAGGACGCACTCCCCAAATCCGGCGTAGCATGAGTGAGTATTTAGTCACTTATGACCAACTCTCACCAACCCTACAACGGCTCAACCAAAGAGGTAGCCGAGTAGTAAATATTTCTCCTGCCTGAACCAATCAACAATTTGCAATATTAAGTTTACAAGGAGAATTATTAGATGGCAATTACCACCGCCGCATCTCGTTTGGGAACTACGGCTTTTGACCAAGCCAGCCCAATTGAACTGCGACCAAACTGGACACCAGAAGATGCCAAGATTGTCATTCAAGCAGTTTATCGTCAGGTCTTAGGCAACGATTACCTGATGCAGTCAGAACGTTTGACTAGTCTAGAGTCTTTACTCACCAACGGTCAAATCAACGTTCGAGATTTTGTCCGAGGAGTTGCTAAATCAGAATTATACAAAACCAAATTCCTTTACCCCAATTTTCAAACTAGGGTAATTGAGTTGAATTGTAAACATTTGTTGGGACGCGCTCCCTACGATGAGGCAGAAGTAATTGAACATCTCGATCGCTACCAAAATCAAGGTTTCGATGCAGACATCGATTCTTATATCGATTCTGTAGAATATGATACCTACTTTGGTGATGCGATCGTTCCCTATTACCGTGATCTCGTCACCACCGGAGTTGGTCAAAGAACCGTTGGCTTTACCCGGATGTTCCGCCTTTATCGGGGTTATGCTAATAGCGATCGCGCTCAATTATCAGGAAATAATTCTCGTTTAGCTGCTGACTTAGCCACAAACACTGCTACAGCTATCATTGCTCCTTCTGGTGGTAGTGAAGGTTGGGCTTACCAACCCTCCAAACAAGGAACTGCACCAAGTCGCACCTTTGGCAGATCCTCACTGGGTTCTAGCGCACGTCTCTACCGCATTGAAGTTACGAGTATCAGTTTACCCAGATATCCTAAAGTTCGTCGGAGCAATAAAGAGTTCATCGTCCCCTACGAACAGCTATCTAATACCCTCCAGCAAATTAATAAGCTAGGCGGTAAGGTAGCCAGCATCACCATTGCCCAATAGGAGATAGAACACAAAATGCTAGCAGTGTCAAGTTCAGCTTCAGACAATCGCGTTTTTGTCTATGAAGTAGAAGGATTACGGCAAAACGACCAAACCGATAACAATAAGTATCCGGTTCGCAACAGCAGCACAATTTTGATTCAAGTCCCCTACAGCCGCATGAATGATGAGATGCGACGCATTAGCCGTCTAGGCGGCAAGATTGTCGGCATCCGTCCCTTAAGTGCAGTCACTGCAACTGAAGGTGAATCAGAAAACTAAATAGCAATGCTCATATAATTTACCTGGGTGTGGAAAAGTAAAATTTTCTACGCCCAGTTTTTTATCAAAGAAAGGCAGAAGGCAGAGGGCAGAAGGCAGAAGGGATTTATTAATTCGTAATTCACACGATGTCCAACTTATTTTTCAAACCCCTCTCCAAACCTCTCCCCTGCAAGGAGAGAGGCTTTAAATCTTGCTCCCCTTCCCTTGTAGGGAAGGGGTTGGGGGTTAGGTTTGAGAGAACGTTGCACACTACGTTAATTTGTAATTTATAATACCGCTACGCTTGCTTTTGCATTGGTTTTATGTCTACGGAAACTTTTACTAAAACTACTTGGGACTGGCAACTGTCTCAGTTGCGACAACAAATAGGAGAATGGTTAGAATACGAGTCTTACCGTTTTGATCGAGTTTTACCAGAATTGTCTCCTGACTGGAAACTCAGCCCTTGGTTGGCTAATTTATTGAATTTTTTGTTTTGGTTGATAATTGCTTTAGCTGTGGCGATAGTAATTTGGCGTTTATGGCGAGAATTTAGCCCTTATTTATATGCGTGGCTGGGAACTAACGTTAATTCTGTTAATTATCGGTCAAGGGTATCTACTGAAAATGTCTCAATCACAACTTTATTAGAGCGATCGCAAAAATTGTACAGTCAAGGTAACTACCGTGAAGCCTGTCGTTGTCTGTATTTAGCGATTTTGCAACATTTACACGATACCAAAATTCTCTTGCATCAACCTAGTCGCACTGATGCCGAATATCTACAATTGCTCAGATCATCTAGTCAAACTCCCATTCAACCCTACGAAACTTTGATTACGACTCATGAACAATTGTGTTTTGGCAATGGGGAGATGTTACCAGAAAATTATCAACAGTGTCGCCAAGCTTATCGGGAGATTACAGACAAATGAAATCCTCAAAACGTCAAGTTTGGTTAGGTGCGATCGCCATCGTCGTTATAGTTATATTAAGCTTTATTTCTGCTCCCAGCACTAAACTTTACATAGGTTCTAGCTATAGCCGCGCCCCTGATGGTTATGGTGCTTGGTATGCTTATATGCAGCAGCAAGGAACAAATATTCAACGTTGGCAAAAACCCCTAGAAAAACTCAAAACCGAAAAACAACCCGTTACCCTGCTGAGAGTGATGAGTTATTTAAGACAACCAGATTTATTACCTGATGAGCAGGAATGGTTAAAACAAGGCAATCATTTAGTAATTTTAGGTGTGCGATCGCGCGTTAGTCAAGCTGACTTTCACACCTCCCCAACATCACCAGTAGGCAAAGTCAAGATTGCTACACGCCGACGTTATCAAAAAGCCCAACCAGAAAACATTTCTTTAAGTGATAATTTCGGAGCTATAGTTTGGCATGATACATACAAACAAGGTAAAATCACCTTTGCAACTACTCCCTACATAGCCGCCAACGCCTACCAAGACGACTTAAATAATTTTCAATATCTAGCCAGTTTAGTTAACCAAAAAGGCAAAAAATTATTTATAGATGAATACATTCACGGCTACAAAGACGATGATATCAAACAAACAGAAGGTCAAACCAACCTCATTGATTATTTAGCCAAAACACCTTTATTACTCGTCTTAGTGCAGATAGGTATTTTATTGTTAGTCTTGATTTGGTCACAAAATCGCCGTTTTGGTCAACCAACAGCCTTACAGACACCAGTAGTAGATAATAGTGAAGCATATATCCAAGCTCTAGCAGGAGTATTACAAAAAGCCGAAACCAGCGACTTTGTAATTGAAATGATTGGCAAAGAAGAACAATTACAACTCCA
This sequence comes from Aliinostoc maniaoense, assembly GCF_058172895.1. Lineage (NCBI taxonomy): Bacteria > Bacillati > Cyanobacteriota > Cyanophyceae > Nostocales > Nodulariaceae > Aliinostoc > Aliinostoc maniaoense. The sequence continues at coordinate 4,209,754 of NZ_CP187952.1, forward strand.
AAAAGCCCTAGGCTTAGGCTCAGTCCCCCTAGAACCCCAAACCTTACTCAACCTTTGGGTAGAAAAAACAGGTAAAAACCCATTAGAGTTAGACACAGTATTAAAACTACAAACCCGCAAACGCCGACTAAGTCAGCAAGAATTATTTAACTGGCTAGCAAAATGGCGAATAATTAAAAAGGGTGTAGGGGTGTAGGGGTGTAAGGGTGTAGGGGTGTAAGGTTGTAGGGGTGTAGGGGTATAAGGGTGTAGGGGTGTAGGGGAAGAAAAAAGTGTTTCTTAGATTAAAAACAAATTAAACAAGCACAACAACAGGCTCAACGCGCCCAAAAGTTGGCAGAACAATTAAAAGCGTTAGGAATAGATCCTGATAATTTAGGTGAATGAGAAGAACTGCCAACAACATCAATTGCATTAGTCACAAAACTGAATCGTGTGGTGACTAAATCAATTGCATTAGTCACAAAACTGAATCGTGTGGTCACTAAATCAATTGCATTCGTCACAAAACTGAATTGTGTGGTCACTAAATCAATTGCATTAGTCACAAAACTGAATTGTGTGGTCACTAAATCAATTGCATTCGTCACAAAACCGAATTGTGTGGTCACTAAATCAATTGCATTCGTCACAAAACTGAATTGTGTGGTCACTAAATCAATTGCATTTGTCACAAAACTCAATTGTGTGGTGACTAAATCAATTGCATTAGTCACGAAACTGAATCGTGTGGTCACTAAATCAAGCTAATTCGTAATATTCGCAAAGCGAGTTCGCGGAGCGTTACGCAGTAAAGCAAGCTACGTAATTCGTAATTCGTAATTGGGCATTGAAAAATAATCTACCTTGTCTCCCTTGTCTCCCCTGTCTACCTTGTCTCCCCCTGCCTAGGCTGTTGACTTTGTTAAAATTTGGGCGGTTTTTAGTAATTTTGTACGCGATGTTTAATTTGTGCCTCAAAGCCTTCTCAAAACACAGTTTCAGCCATCGTAACTACGCACATTTTTTGCATGGACAAAATCCCAAAAAAGGTACAGAGTCAACAGCCTACCCCCTGCCCCCTGCCCCCCTGCCTAGGCTGTTGACTTTGTTGAAATTTGGGCGGTTTTTAGTAATTTTGTACGCGATGTTTAATTTGTGCCTCAAAGCCTTCTCAAAACACAGTTTCAGCCATCGTAACTACGCACATTTTTTGCATGGACAAAATCCCAAAAAAGGTACAGAGTCAACAGCCTGCCCCCTGCCCCCTGCTCCCCTGCCCCCTGCTCCCTGCCCCCTGCCCCCTGCCCAATTTGTCATAATTTATGCAAAGTTAAGGAACACACTGAGGTGAGAACAGCCATAATTGAAAGCGATTTTGACACTCTCCCCTTTGTGCCATCAAAATTTATGAGTGAAACCCATCAAGTCCTAATTCAGCTGGGCGAAAAGCTTAACCAAATCATTGTCGGACAATCTACCTTAGTACAGCAATTACTCATAGGACTATTATCAGGCGGACACATTATTTTAGAAGGTGTGCCGGGAACTGGTAAAACTCTCCTTGTGAAAGTATTAGCTCAACTCATCCAAGCTGAGTTCCGTCGGGTGCAACTCACACCAGATGTTTTACCTTCAGATATTACCGGGACAAATATTTTTGACTTAAATAGTCACAGTTTCACCTTGAAGAAAGGGCCTGTATTTACGGAAGTCTTATTAGCAGACGAAATTAACCGCACTCCCCCCAAGACACAAGCAGCTTTATTAGAAGCAATGGAAGAAATGCAAGTTACCTTGGATGGTGAAAGCTTGCCATTACCGGATTTATTTTGGGTGATTGCGACACAAAACCCTCTAGAATTTGAAGGGACTTATCCTTTACCAGAAGCGCAACTAGATAGGTTTTTATTCAAGCTAGTAGTAGATTATCCCGACCAAACTGCCGAAAAGCAAATGTTATTAAATCGTCAGAGTGGTTTTGCTGGAAGACGTTTAGAAATTAACCGTTTGCAAGCAGTAACAACGGTAGCAGAAATTTTACAAGCAAGACAAGCAGTTAAAAGCATTCAAGTCTCAGAGGCAATTATTGACTACTTATTAGCATTAGTGAGAACCTCGCGCCAGAATGCTGATTTAGCTTTGGGTGCATCACCCCGCGCTGCCGGTGCTTGGTTACAAACTTCCCAAGCTGCCGCTTGGTTAGCAGGGCGAGATTTTGTCACCCCAGATGATGTTAAAGCAGTTGCCTTACCTTTATTGCGCCATCGTTTAATTCTCAAGCCGGAAGCAATGTTAGATGGTTTACAAATTGATACTGTAATTGCTTCAGTCATGAACCAAGTACCTGTACCAAGGTAAGTAGGTTGGCGTTAAAAATTGTCGTTGGGATAAGGCAGGGGGCTTAATTAATTCAAAATTCAAAATTCAAAATTCAAAATTAGGGGGCAGGAGAGACAGGGGAGACAGGGGAGACAAGGGAGACAAGGGAAAGAATTTTAGATTTTAGATTTGGGATTTTAGATTGAAATCCAATCCAAAATTGAAAATCCAAAATCCAAAATTGAATTGCCCAATGCCCAATGCCCCATGCCCAATTTTTAATGAGTGTGAAAATCGAAGTTCTTAAGCATTTCCAGAAACTTGGACACAGCAGGAATATGTAAACAATGAGATAAAACTGCTATTCCTATGACGGTTTCTAAAGGTTGGGGTAAGCTATATACTTGCACTTCTGGAGGAATCGCTACAACTGCTAAATGTGGTAGGATGGCTGCGCTTAATCCTTGATTGACTAAATTGACAATGGTAGATTCATCTTGAATATTGCTTTTGGTATGAATGAAGGGTGCTACTTGCTTTAAGTGATCATGTAAAGCTTGTTCACCGGGTAAGCAAGTCAAGATAACTGGTGAATACCCTTCTATATCTTCCCAAGTAATTTTTAAATTGCTAATTTTGGCTGTTGGTGGGAGTAAAACTATATACTCATCCCGCATAATTTCCCACACTTTAAATTCATCGCTTGTAGGCAGATAAGTAATACCTAAATCAGCACGTCCATCACGTAAACATTGTTCTGCTTCAAGGTAAGAAAAACATTCGATAATGGTGACACAAACATCTGGGAATTGGTCATGAAACTGTGCGATCGCTTTTGGTAATAAATGAGTAGCTACACTGCGAAATGCTGCTATCCTGACATGGCCGCCACGCAAGCCTTTATGGATGTTGGCTTCTTGCTGCATCATCTCTAGATGCTGCATTGCTTGACGAGCATGATGTAAAACCCTCTCCCCCGCAGGTGTCAAAACTGCACCATAACGACCTCTAGCAAATAATGGTACACCTAGTTCATCCTCTAAAGTAGCGATCGCATGACTAACTGCCGGTTGAGTAAGTTGTAATTCTAAAGCTGCTTCACTGAAATTGCCGCGCTCCGCTACTGCAACTACGGCGCGAAGTTGGGAAATTTTCATGGACAATCTATGAGGTTAAATTTATACAATAATTTACTTGATTCCTATTCCAAATGAGTTTGAGAAAATTTGTTCCTGCCTGTATCCTTAATTTTCTTCTTAATACAAACTTTCTTGCAGTCATCTTAACTAAATAACAACCAGAAATCATCTTATGCAAGATGATATTAGATGTCTACAATCTAAAGACATAGAAACACCTAATACCATAATATTGATAAATAATCGCTGCCAGGAATTTCTACTAAAATTCCGGCAAGAATTACTAAAAATATTGCTGTTATATCTCAACAAAATTCATGTTAATCAAATAATTAATCATTAAACCGAGAAGAAAATCCACACCACTTTTACCTCCCGTAGTTCATACAGCAGATTCGATGTTTATGAGGTAAAGTAACTGATGGAAAAAGTAATAGCGTTTCTTGATGAAGATGCGCTTTATTCTGTACTGTAGAGACGTTGCATGCAACGTCTCTACATCATTTATTTGGCGCAAATTGATAGAGAATTAGTATAATCAGTAAAAAAATTAGATTATTTATTACTCATTACTCACTACTCATTACTCACTACTCATTACTCACTACTCATTACTCATTACTCATTACTCATTACTCACTACTCATTACTCACTACTCATTACTCATTACTCATTACTCATTACTCATTACTCATTACTCATTACTCATTACTCATGGTGTACGTCACTTACTTCAAAAGTGCTGTATGTACTCAGTGGAGTTACTAAACCATCAATACTAACAATATTTTTCTGTTGTTGATAATCTTTAACTCCCTGTTCTCCTTTTTTATCTGCCCAATTGACTAAAGTATCTCGTTGACCTTTATATTCATAAAGTGGCACACCAAAACCACAGGATGTCTGCACTCGTTCTACATCAACAACAATAATTTGACGAGTTCCCGGAATTGGAGGAAACAAAGCATACAAGGAATCCCAATCAGGGGAACTTGGTAAAATTGTCTTACCCTTGCCATAAAGACGTAAAATACAAGGGGGTTCTTCAAAAGCGCAAAACATCAAAGTAATCCGCCCGTTTTCTGCTAGATGGGCTGAAGTTTCGTTACCACTGCCTGTTAAATCAAGATAAGCGACTTGATGGGGAGAAATGAGGCGGAAACAATCTAATCCTTTAGGTGAGAGATTAACATGACAATCAGCACTTAAGGGTGCAGAAGCCACAAAAAATATTTGTTGAGTGGTAATAAACTCTTGCAGTTGTGGTGTAATACAGTCAAAAACTTTAGCCATACACTCAAAAAATAGAAAGTAGGGGATGATGAAGCTAGAAGTATTTTAAAGTGCGATCGCTAACTACTAAGTAGAATGAGGTAAATAATTAGAGGTTTGTAGTGAGAACTTTAGTTCTCTCTTCGAGACGCTCCGCGAACAAATAAGGACTAAAGTCCTTACTACAAACTCACTAGTTGCCTAACAAATCCGCTAGCATTCTATCAGGGGTAAGCCATAACATCAAAAAATCATGACTGATATTACTAAGACTCACAAAAAAGGCAAGTCTTTACCGCCAAAGCTGATCATTGGCATGGGAAAATTTGTTTGGACAACCCTTTGGCAGATCATGATGTCAAAACTTGCCCCCCGAAATCAATCAGGTGAGTATATTCGTCCTCCTAGCGAATTTAGGCATTTTATTCAATCTAGTGAAAATAGCCCCTATCCACCAGCAAGTGGACGTTATACCTTGTATGTAGGCATGGGTTGCCCTTGGGCGCACCGCACCCTAGTAGTTCGCGCCTTAAAGGGACTAGAATCAACTATATCAGTATCTGTAGTTTCTCCCTCTGCGGTTTCCGGTGGTTGGGTATTTGACACCCCAGAGGAAAATTGTTCTACTCTGGCTGAATTATATGCCCTAGGTCAACCCGGTTACAATGGACGCTCTACAGTGCCGGTATTATGGGACAAGCAAACTCAAACCATTGTGAATAATGAGAGTGCAGATATTATTGTCATGCTCAACTCTGAATTTAATCAGTTTGCTGTAAATCCTACCCTCAACCTTTACCCAGAGGAGTTAAAACAGAAAATTGACTCTTGGAATGAGAAAATTTACACCTATGTCAACAATGGAGTTTATCGTTGTGGTTTTGCTCAAACCCAAGCCGCTTATAACCAAGCTTGCGAGCAGCTATTTATCACTCTTGATGAAATTGAAGCGGTATTAGCTCATAGTAAATATCTTTGCGGTGAGCAGGTAACATTAGCGGATGTGCGACTATTCACCACTTTATTCCGGTTTGATATTGTTTATTACGGTTTGTTTAAATGTAACCTTCGTCGCATCCAAGATTATGAGTATTTGAGTGTATATTTACGTAATTTATATCAACTCCAAGGTGTCGCTGATACTTGCGATTTAGAAAGTGTCAAACGAGATTACTATGGAAATCTTTTCCCCCTCAATCCTGGTGGCATTATTCCTTCTGGCCCTGATATATCATACTTAAATTAAGCCGTGAAAAATATACATAGATAGTTTGTAATGTCTAAAGAATTTACCATTGGTAGTAAAGTCCGAGTTGTTACCTTGCCGCCGTATCTCAAAACAGCCGATCCCATGCCCATGTTACGCCCTGCTGATATCATTCAAGTAGGGGAAGAAGGTATAGTTCTTGACCGTCGTCCTGGTGGATATTGGGGTATTCGGTTTGCTAAGGGAGCTTTTCTTTTAGATAGTCAATATCTCGAAAGTACAGAGCCGTTAGCAAGTGATGATGGTAATACTGAGTGAGGGGCAGGGGGCTAATTAATTCAAAATTCAAAATTCAAAATTCAAAATTACAGAACTTTGGCGAGGGAGACAAGGGAGACAAGGGAGACAAGGGAGAATTTTTTCTTAATTCCCTAGTTCCTCATCCCTAATTCCCAGTACCCATTTTTTAGACAAGAATTGTAAACTTATGTAAAGTTGTCAATCTTGTCTATATCATGATTTTTCGTCGCCATTTTTTGAACATCTTATTAGTTAGTTGTTTTGCGGTGATTAGTTGGTTAAATTTTGCCCCTGTTGCTCATGCACTTGGCGGTACACTCCCAGCAATTAATCAACCTGCACCAGACTTTACCCTGCCGACAAATACAGGTGATGGTAAACTTGCTCTGTCTGATTTGCGTGGTAAGTGGGTAGTACTTTACTTTTATCCCAAAGACTTTACTTCTGGTTGCACTATTGAAGCTCGTCGGTTTCAGCAAGATTTACCAAAATATTTAGAGAAAAATGTGGAGATAGTTGGTGTCAGTGCTGATGATATTGATTCCCATGCTGAGTTTTGTGATTCTGAGGGGCTAAAATTTCCTCTTTTAGCTGATACTACTGGTGCTGTCAGTAAAGCTTACGGTTCTTGGTTGGGATTTTTATCCATGCGTCATAGTTTTATTATCGACCCCCAAGGCATCCTGCGGGAAACTTTTGTTAAAGTTAACCCTACTATCCACAGTACAGAGGTTTTGGCAAGGTTGGAGCAGTTACAATCTCAAGCTTCGTAATGAGTAATCAGTAAATATTAAGTAGGGTGTGTTACGGCTATGTAAGGATTTGAAGGTTTTACCAAATGATATGTAGCCGTAACGCACCGTATAATATTGGTGCGTTACGGCAAGTTGAATACATGGGTGATGTTTTAAATCTTATCGCTGCCGTCACACACCCTACGTCTACATCATTACGTCTATATCACTGATATCGTCATTTATATCTGCTTGGTGCGTGACGGCAAGTTGAATATATGAGTGATATTTTGAATCTTATCGCTGCCGTCACACACCCTACTTGAAGGGATTGTGTCACAATTTAAGATTTAATATTATTTATGTCACAATTGAGGAAAAGATTATATATCCCAATTCCCAGCAAGCTATAACTTGTTTCATAGTTTGTCAAATGTTGTCTAACTGCTATCGTGATATCCGGTTGTTTAGATTTGATGAAAAAACTGGAGATGTATATATTTTGGCAGGTGAGGACATACAAATTATCGTACCCTCTCATGAACCTTGGAGGTTTGTAGATGAAACCGAACTTTGAACAGATGAGTGTACCTGAGTTAAGAAAATATGTCTTAGCACACCGTGATGATATGGAAGCTGTGCGTGCGCTGTTTCATCATCCTAGTCTAAAATGGAAAACTATGCCTCCACTGGCTACAGCAGATGGAACACGAGTAGAGGAAAATATTCGCATAGCTGACGAAGTGATTAAACAGAGAATTGATGCGGGAAATAGTGACGATAAATAAGGCGTTACCGAGATAATTTAGGTTAATTTTTCTGTGTTTAACTCAATATGCAAAAAAGCTAACTCCAGACTCATAACTGGAATCGCCAGATTTTGATGGTTTTGTCTTAAATACCACTAGCTACGGTGATTTTATCCCGGTTCAAATTAATGATATCTGCTTGGTGCGTGACGGCAAGTTGAATATATGAGTGATGTTTTAAATCTTATCGCTGCCGTCACACACCCTACGTCTACTATACTTTGGTTACTCGTAATGAAAAAGATTTTGATCGGATAGAGATTATGGTTTTTAATCCTTTTGCAGAAACATGAGATTAAACCATTGCCAATTGCTATACTCACGTCTTGCACCTCGGTTAAAAACCGGGTTTCTTGCAAATCCCTCAGCTTAAAACCTTAATCTTTCGTTCAGAAACCCGGTTTTTTAGGGCTTTTTAGAATGGTGCAAGATATAAGGGCAATTCATACTTTCGCGCATACTCAAATCCTCACACTGCCGTAACACACCCTACTTAATATTTACTTTATAAATAGGCTCTTATATCTGTTTGGTGCGTGACGGCAAGTTGAATATATGGGTGATGTTTTTAATCTTATCGCTGCCGTCACACACCCTACGTTACTGAAAAAGTAAAGATTTATATTGCTTTTGCAAGATTAGCTTGGAATTTTTCAGATTCATTGATAAGATATACCCCAAATAACCACAGAACCTTGAAAATTTAATTCAAAAGTTTCCTATTACTTCTGTAAATTTTTGTTGCAGAAATGGCATTCGTGGGGGTAGGGCGATCGCTCAAACTCTGATTATTTCGTAGACCCCCGCGAATCGCTTGCTGTGCAAGGGTTTGAGTGGGTTAAACAGGTAGGTTATTATCAATAATTTCAGCTTGTTGACAGGTAATTTACACCCCCCGCAAAAATGACCCTTTCAAACTCAGTCACAGTAAGGTTTCTATAAAGGCAGGGTTTTCCACTTATTCCCCTTCACGGGGACGGAAACAGGAACACCTGCAAATGCAGGGGCAGAAACAACAAAAGTTTTCCACTTATTCCCCTTCACGGGGACGGAAACCGTACCATAATGAAAATCTCCTTATGAGATATAAGTTTCTAGTTTTCCACTTATTCCCCTTCACGGGGACGGAAACGTTTCCAACACAGATGTTAAGGAACTCGCTGCATCGGGCGATGTTTTCCAATTATTCCCCTTCACGGGGACGGAAACAACTTGAGTCATGGCTGAGAAAAAGGATAAAGAAACCTGTTTTCCACTTATTCCCCATCACGGGGACGGAAACCTTATAAACAACAAGTGGTATAATTACCCTAACTCAATGTTTTCCACTTATTCCCCTTCACGGGGACGGAAACATCGCTGCTTCATCAATGGCGTTTTTATCCGCCGTGTTTTCCATTTATTCCCCTTTGCGGGGACGGAAACCTGCTGTATCACCTAAGAAAAAGTTCATGGAGAGTGTTTGATTTTTCTACTGTATGGGAAACTAAAGTTAGAAACAATGGTCTTAGTGTGTGATAAAAACATCTCTAAAGATGTGCATCTGAGATTCTGTTAGATATGAAAAAACCACTGGCTTTATTTTCCTTGGGTTTGGGAATTGCACTTTTCAACCCGTTACCAATCGCTGTGAGTCAGGTAACACCCCAACCATCAGCACCACCATCTCAGGTAACGCCAGCGTTAAAACGAGTTGATATTGGTACTTGTCAACCTGCGCGTGCTTGTTTGGGTTGGGATGAGCAATTATTTTTTGGTCATGGCAGTTTAAAACGCGATCGCCAATCTCTATTAAAATCAATTGACAATAGTTTGAGTTATTTAAATACACCAAAAGCGATCGCAGCTTATAATAATTACCCTATCAAAGAAATCACCCTCGATAGAGTACGCCGCAGTTTAAGACGCTTTCGCCAGTTGGTAGCTACAGCCAAATCCCCTGCACAATTGCAAGCATCTGTTAGGCGTGAGTTTGCATTTTATAAATCAGTGGGTGATGATAATCAAGGTAGAGTCAAGTTTACTGCTTACTACGCACCGATTTATCAAGCCAGTCGCACCCGCACCGCACAATACAAATATCCCATTTATCGCCTACCCGCAGACTTTGAGCAATGGCCTAAACCTCATCCTAAACGGGTGGAATTAGAAGGAGTAGACGGCTTATTGGGGAAGAAAAGCCGATTAAATGGTTTAGAAATGTTTTGGTTACGCGATCGCTTTCAAGCATACATGATTCACATCCAAGGTTCAGCCAAACTTAACTTGACTGATGGAACTCAAACTAGCGTCGGCTTTGTACGCGGAACAGATTATCCTTGGACAAGTGTTGGCAGATTGTTATTTCAAGATGGCAAACTCTCCAAAGAAGAATTAAATATGCCAGGAATTATCCGTTATTTCCAGAAAAACCCCAAATCAATGGATAATTATCTACCACGCTGGGAAAGGTTTATTTTCTTCAAAGAAACGAGAGGCGAACCAGCTACAGGTAGTATTAGCGTGCCGCTAGTACCAGAACGTTCCATTGCGACAGATAAATCGATTATGCCTCCTGGGGCGTTAGCAGTAATTAATGCTACATTTCCCTATCCTGAACGGGGTAGAAAATTAGTCAATCGCAGAGTCAGCCGTTTTGTTTTAGATCAAGATACAGGCAGTGCTATCAAGGGGCCTGGCAGAGTAGATTATTTTTTAGGCTATGGTGACTTAGCAGGCGATCGCGCAGGCATTACGGTTACTACTGGTTCTATTTACTACCTCCTGTTAAAATAAATTCCAATTCGTAATTTTTAGCTCAGTAATAAGTAGTGAGTAATAAGTAATAAGTAATGAGTAATGAGTAATGAGTAATGAGTAAATTTATTACTCATTACTCATTACTTTTCCCAATCACTTGCTATACCTCATCAACATCAAATCTGCTGTAATTACGAATTACGAATTACGAATTACGAATTACGAATTACGAATTTGCCCCATATGCTGACTATCAAGACCTTGTTTAATCCATTTCAGACATTCATATTCTGATTTAAATAGTCTTGGTGCTGCAATGTTGTTTAACAACTCTGGTGGGTAATGATCGTAAAAATATCTGCCATTTTCATGGAAGAGGATGATTAAATTTTTACGATAAACGTAGCGAGATTGAAAAATATCTCGTTGACTAATAAAATCTCCATTTTGATCTATATGTTCTTTAGCAATCTCAACAATATTGCTACTGCTATTGCCGTAGATTTTTGCAGGATTATCTGTTTTATGAAACTGGCTTTTGCGTCCCACTTCTGACAAAAGTTTATACGAATAAATTTCGTACTGGTCTGCTTTGCCAAAAACAAATGGAATGATGAGATATCCTTTATGTGAAACCGAATTTTCATAAAGAAGACGACTCATCTGAACCTCCTTTGATATAACAGCTTCAACAGCGATTAGCTCAATAGTCTGCATCATCAAGTTGCAGAGTTGTTGAACAACTTTTTAGTAAATTTGACAAGAGGGGTGTCACCCCCTTTTTTGATGATGATAGTGAATAAGTTCTAATCAGAAAAAGATGACAATCACCATTATCTCTTTTTTTTAAATTACTCTTGATGAGATATATTGCAAAAGTCAAAAAACCATGAATTTAAATATGGTGATATGTATAGTAGTTGATAGTTGATATTTGAAAAAATTGAAAGTTTTTTAGAGGATTCCTAGTTGATTTTGGAACAGATATGCAGAGGAGGCAAATTGCAGTGTGGATTTTCCTCCGGTAATATTGCCGTTGTGTTATACCCTTTCTTGATGTAGCTTGCCTGGCGTAGCCATAGATGCAATTTATGCTGTACTGTAGAGACGTTGCATGCAACATCTCTACATCATTTATTTGGGGCAACTTCATACAGAATTGGTATTAGTAGCGAGAGTACAGCACCTACCACCAAGGCACTTGGTGCGTTACGGCTTATGCCTAACACACCCTACTGAACTGACAGAGTATAAAATACTTCAAATTTAATTGCGAGATTTTAACTTAGACCAACCAAGCCTTTGTCAAAAGACTACAATTTTGGTGGTAGCTACCCAGAAAAATATGTGTAACACTAAGAAGCTACCTCAAGCTATTTTAAAACGGGAGGTCAGGGAATGGCGATCGCCACTATCAATCCCGCCACTGGGGAGACGCTCAAAACCTTTGAGGCACTCAATGATACAGAAATTGCTGCTAAATTAAATTTGGCACAACAGGCTTTTGAAAATTACCGTCATACGAGTTTTAAAGAACGATCGCAGTGGTTAAATACAGCTGCGTCAATTTTAGAGCAAGACAAGGCTGATTTTGCTCAACTCATGACTATTGAAATGGGCAAGCCTTACAAAGCTGCGATCGCAGAAGTGGAAAAATGCGCTGCTGTGTGTCGTTACTACGCTCAAAATGCTGCCGATTTCTTGGGTGATGTGTCGGTAAAAACTGATGCTAGCCATAGTTTTGTGCGGTATCAACCTTTGGGTGTTATTCTCGCGGTGATGCCGTGGAATTTCCCATTTTGGCAGGTGTTTAGATTTGCTGCACCGGCACTGATGGCGGGAAATATCGGCTTACTCAAACACGCGTCTAATGTCCCCCAATGTGCTTTAGCAATTGAAGATATTATGCGCCGTGCTGGTTTTCCTGAAGGTGCATTTCAGACTCTATTAATCGGTGCGGCGCAAGTTGCCGATTTAATGGCAGATGACAGAGTCAAAGCTGCCACCTTAACCGGCAGTGAACCCGCAGGCGCATCGCTGGCGGCGGCGGCGGGAAAACAAATTAAAAAAACAGTTTTGGAATTAGGTGGAAGTGATCCATTTATTGTGCTAGAAAGTGCTGATTTAGCAGCAGCAACAGCAACAGCAACCACCGCCAGAATGTTAAATACTGGACAATCTTGTATTGCTGCCAAACGCTTTATTGTTACAGAAGCGATCGCTGATCAATTTGAGAAATTACTATTAGAAAAATTCACAGCCTTGAAAGTTGGTGATCCCATGCTTCCCGACACCGATTTAGGCCCCTTAGCCACACCAGGGATTCTGCAAGATTTAGATCAACAAGTACAAGCTGCCGTTAAAAGTGGGGGAAAAGTTTTAACAGGTGGACATCCTTTAGATATGCCTGGCAACTTTTATCCACCAACAATTATCATAGATATCCCTGCTGACTCACAAATTGCCCAAGAAGAATTTTTTGGGCCAGTCGCTTTATTATTCCGTGTGCCAAATATAGATACTGCGATTAAACTAGCAAATGCTACACCCTTTGGTTTAGGTGCGAGTGCTTGGACAAATAACGATCAAGAACGCGATCGCTTAATCACAGAAATCGAAGCAGGTGCAGTATTTATTAACGGCTTAGTTAAATCTGACCCCCGGCTACCATTTGGTGGTATTAAACGTTCTGGGTATGGCAGAGAACTAAGCATTCAAGGCATACACGAGTTCGTCAATGTTAAAACTGTTTGGGTTAAATAAATATTGGGAATGGGGTTAAGGGCATGGGGCATAGGGTATTAGTTAAACTACCTTGCCATCCCTAACAGTTCTTTAATTTTGAATTTTGAATTGATCTGTCCCCAGTCCCTAATACAAGTAATGAGGAATGGAAAATGAACACGGCAGAATTGTTAGTCAAGTGTTTAGAAAACGAAGGTGTCGAATATGTTTTCGGACTCCCTGGAGAAGAGAATTTACACGTATTAGAAGCACTTAAACATTCATCTATTAAATTTATTACTACGCGCCATGAACAGGGAGCAGCTTTCATGGCGGATGTCTACGGACGTTTAACTGGCAAAGCTGGAGTATGTCTTTCTACCCTTGGCCCGGGGGCAACAAATTTAATGACCGGTGTTGCAGATGCTAACTTAGACGGTGCGCCATTAGTAGCAATTACCGGACAGGTGGGAACAGATAGAATGCACATTGAATCCCACCAATATTTAGATTTAGTGGCAATGTTTGCCCCTGTAACTAAGTGGAATAAACAGATAGTTAGACCGAGTATTACACCAGAAGTAGTGCGAAAAGCCTTCAAGCGATCGCAAACCGAAAAACCCGGTGCTGTCCATATAGATTTACCAGAAAATATTGCTGCCATGCCCGTAGAGGGCAAACCATTACATAAAGATAATATCGAAAAAACCTACGCTGCTTTTGCTAGTATTCGCGCCGCCGCCGCCACCATTTCCCAAGCAGTAAATCCGATAATTTTAGTCGGAAATGGTGCAATTCGCGCTCAAGCTAGCGATGCTGTCACACAATTTGCCACCCAAATGAATATTCCCGTGGCTAATACTTTCATGGGTAAAGGTGTGATTCCTTACACTCATCCTTTAGCCTTATGGTCAGTGGGATTACAACAAAGAGACTTTATCACCTGTGGTTTTGATAATACAGATTTAGTCATTGCCATTGGTTATGACTTAATTGAATTTTCCCCTAAAAAATGGAATCCTGATGGTAAAATCCCCATCATCCATATTGGGGCAAATTCCGCCGAAATTGATAGCAGTTATATTCCCAAAGTAGAAGTTGTGGGAGATATTTCTGATTCTCTCATGGAGATTTTAAAAGTAGCAGATAGACAAGGTAAACCCAACCCCTACGCTATTAGTTTACGTCCAAACATTCGCTCTGATTATGAACAATATGCCAACGATGAAGGCTATCCCATCAAACCCCAAAAATTAATTTATGACTTGCGCCAAGTCATGGGGCCAGATGATATTGTGATTTCCGACGTAGGCGCGCATAAAATGTGGATTGCCCGCCATTATCATTGTCATAGCCCCAATACTTGCCTAATTTCCAATGGCTTCGCCGCAATGGGGATAGCAATTCCTGGTGCTTTAGCCGCCAAACTTGTCTATCCTAACCGCAAAGTTATCGCCGCTACCGGCGACGGTGGTTTTATGATGAATTGCCAAGAATTAGAAACAGCTTTGCGTGTAGGTACACCCTTTGTCACCTTAATTTTTAATGATGGTGGCTACGGTTTAATTGAGTGGAAACAAGAGAATCAATTTGGTAAAGGACAATCATCTTTCGTGCATTTTGGCAATCCAGATTTTGTCAAATTAGCTGAAAGTATGGGCTTAAAAGGTTATCGAGTAGAATCTACTTTAGATTTAATTCCTATCCTCAAAGAAGCCTTAGAACAGGATGTGCCTGCTGTCATTGATTGCCCTGTAGACTACAGAGAAAACCGCCGCTTTACTCAAAAAGCCGGTGAATTAAGTTGTGAACTCTAAATAGTTAAACGTTCTTACTAAGGACTTTAGTCCTTTCTTGAGAAATACAGCAGACTTGTTGAGTAATACAAATTTCATGTGAAGTTGCACACTAGATCCCCATCCACGACACTGAGGGAGTCGGGAAACCCTTTCGGTAGTTGCTCATAGTAGGGTGGTTTCATACGAAAAAAGAAAAATCTATAAGTTTTGATTTTTCGTTTTGTAGCCGAGATTTTGACCCCTCTCCAAACCTCTCCCCCACGGGGAGAGGCTTTGAAAGCTAGGTTTATTTTTTTCTCTGGTTGTATGAAACCACCCTGATTTTTTAAGGGCTAGGGGGGATCAAGTCACATTTTGCACTCAACACAAAGATGTGTGTACACAGTAGCCCTGCTCCTCCGCAATTGCTCGACTTGGGCAAAGCCAAGTGAAGCAATTGCTCTCCTCCTCTCCTGCACGGGTGAACGAAATTTTGTGTGGGATTTCTAGCTAAGTATCCAAAAAATTACCCTCCCCACACTCCCCACACCCCCCACACCCTACACCCTACACCCTGCTCATGGCTGGTTTGATGTCATTTGAGTCACTTCACCTTTAGTTTATCTTAAGTATTTATTAGTGTAAAAAAATGTGATACTTTAACCCTAAATATGTGTTTTTAGGCATTAAACTCTAGATAGTTTTCAGACATTGTGTAAAAAATGTTGAGGTTTACTTATCTGTATTAGCTGTATTTTAAATACATGATGATGTCAAAATACGGTCAACTAATTTAAAAATCTATAGGAATCCTATTTGACCTGGGAAAAACTGCTTTCCTATTTTCTGTTCCCTAACTAGACAAGTAAGTTGAGAAATCAAGGCGGACTACTATACACATCAACATATAGAGTAAACCAGTTGTTTGATTATGACTTATATTAAAAATGCCTTTCAAGAATTTTTCTTGACCCTGCCAGGTTTTGACCAATTGCCAGCCACAGAGATCAATAATTTATTAGAGCGAATCCAAGCATTTCGCTATCGGATTGGGCAAAAAATTATTAGCAAAGAAATAATTCCCGAACGGTTAACAATTATTTATGAAGGGCAGGTGCGGTTGTTGGGATTTGATCCCCAAACGCAAATGCCCAATACCCTGAAATTGATGCAACCAGGGGAAATTATTGGTGAAATTGGGTTATTGCGTCAGGTGGGTTGTGAAACAGCGATCGCTTCTACCGATGAAATGATCGGTTTAACCTTAGATGCTAGTGAATACTTGCGGCTGTTATCTACTTATCCTGCCTTTGCTAAAGCTCGTCAACAACCCACTCACCTAGTAGAAGTATTTGATATTCTGGCTTCACAGGTAGCAAACCAAGCCAGCGTCATCAATAATCTAGATGAATTAGCTCAACAAGCTTGGCAACAAGCCAAAATCCAATATCTTGCGCCAGGAAGAAATTACTTTCATCAACTAGATAAAGACAGCGTTTGGTTTGTCAGTAGCGGCACAATTAAAGAATTTCCCATTGGTTCTCGACTAGAACCGAAAGATGGACAAGAAACAATCATCGTCAGAGACGACTATCCGGCGCGATTACTGGGTTTAGCACCATCAGATTTATCATTTCTAGAAAGTAGTAGTCTTCAATCGCCATTGGCTATTAGTAGCAGCCCAAGCAACATCAGCACCACCCTAGAAATTCCCTACGCTGCCGAAGAAGACTATCCCCAGTCGTCAAAGTCCTCAGCTAATGTCCAAAAAAACCGCCAAAAATTCCCCTTTTTCGGTGGTAAAGGCGAATTAAATAGTACCTTTGCCTGCTTTCAAATGCTCACGAAGCATTTACAAATTCCCTTGCGGCGGGAAGTGGTGCGTCGCCTCTTATCTGAGCAAATCAAACGCCAAGGAACGATTTCTTTCCCAGCTTGTGCTTACATAGCAGAGTTAATTGGACTCAAAGCCAACTTAGTAGACATACCTGCAAGTGCAATTTCTCGCCTCCCCACACCAGCAATAGTGCGCTATGGCGATGGTTATGCGGTGTTATTCGCCGCCGATGCTCATCAGATAGTTTTAGCTGTACCATCCCAAGGGATAGTGCGCTGCAAACCCAGTCAGATAGTTGAACATTTAGAAGTTGTAGAAAATAGTTTTCCTCCCCAAGTCAGGGCATTACTATTAACTCATACCAAAGAAACACCACAAGAAAGGTTTGGCTTACGATGGTTTATTCCTTACTTGTTCCGTTATAAAAGGGTGCTGGCTGAAGTCTTTTTTGCATCATTTTTTGTACAGTTGGCACAGTTAGCTAACCCTCTAGTTATTCAGTTAATTATTGATAAAGTCATCGTCCAAAATAGCATCAGTACTCTAAATATTTTGGGGATGTTGTTGTTAGTAGTAGGGATATTTGAAGCTGTACTCACTACCTTAAGAACTTACTTATTTGTTGATACCACCAATCGGATTGATATGGGTTTAGGATCACAAATAATTGACCATTTATTAAGGCTACCACTGCGCTATTTTGAAAAGCGGCCTGTGGGTGAGTTGTCTACACGCATCAACGAATTAGAAAATATTCGGCAGTTTCTGACAGGTACAGCTTTAACAGTTGGTTTAGATGCCGTATTCTCGGTAGTTTATATCATTGTCATGCTGTTTTATAGTTGGCAGCTGACCTTGGTAGGTTTAGGTACAATTCCCATCTTTATAGTTATTACCTTAATTGCCTCCCCTACCGTTAGTAGACAGTTACGTAATAAAGCTGAACGCAACGCCTCCACTCAATCCTATTTAGTTGAGGTGATGTCTGGGATTCAAACAGTCAAGGCGCAAAATATCGAATTGCGATCGCGTTTTTCTTGGCAAGAGCGATATGCTCGTTATGTAGCGGCTGGATTTAAAACTGTTGTCACCTCCACCTTGGCTAACTCTACCGGTGACTTTCTCAATAAACTCAGTAGTTTATTAGTGTTGTGGGTGGGTGCTTATTTAGTCCTGCAAGGAGAATTAACCCTAGGGGAATTAATCGCCTTTAGAATCATCTCCGGTTATGTGACAGGCCCCATCTTACGCCTAGCTAGACTCTGGCAAAACTTCCAAGAAACAGCCTTATCTCTGGAAAGATTAAGCGATATTGTCGATACACCCCAAGAAGCAGAAATTGACCGCTATAATATCCCTCTACCAGAAATTCAAGGCTCTGTAAAATACGAAAACGTCTGCTTTAGATTTAATAGTGGCGGGCCATTGCAACTATCCAACGTCAACCTCGAAATTCCCCAAGGTAAATTTATCGGCATCGTTGGGCAAAGTGGCTCAGGCAAAAGTACGATGATGAAATTGCTACTACGGCTTTATGACGTAGAGTCCGGCAGAATTTTAATTGACGGTTACGACATCGCCAAAGTAGAACTATATTCCCTGCGTCGTCAAGTCGGTGTTGTTCCCCAAGAAACCCTGTTATTTGACGGTACAGTTCAAGAAAATATTGCCCTGACTAATCCCGATGCTACCACCGAAGAGATTATTGAAGCCGCGCGGATTGCTGCTGCCCATGAATTTATTATGACCTTACCGAACGGTTATAATACCAGAGTTGGAGAACGGGGTGCAGGGTTATCTGGTGGACAAAGACAAAGAATTGCGATCGCTCGTTCCATCCTCCAACGCCCAAAACTATTGGTTTTAGACGAAGCCACCAGCGCATTAGACTATCCCACCGAACGCCAAGTCTGCCTTAATCTCGCCAACGCCTTTAAAGGTAGTACAGTATTCTTTATTACCCACCGTCTCAACACCGTTAGTCATGCAGATGCGATCGTAGTCATGGATGCAGGCAAAATCATCGAACAAGGTAGCCATCAAGAACTGATGGCAGCAAAAGGTCATTATTTCTACTTATATCAACAACAAGAAGTGAATTTGTAGCCAGTCAAGTCGCTTCCCTCCAATTCAAAATTCAAAATTAAAGACAGCCACCCACTCATAGGCGGGGCTTGAACCCAACAAGCATTTTTCTTTCCTTCTGCCTTCTGCCCTCTGCCCTCTGCCTTTCTTTGTCAACCCTCAACAGTCAACCATTCCCAACTACTATGACTCAACTTAACGCTAATAATGGTAACGGCAAACAAGACAAAGCGATCGCCATCGATGCGCCAGTGATCACATCTGCTGCTAAGGGTAAAGATCAAGGATCAATTAAAAGCTACCATGAGGAATTTGACCAATCCGTTGTATTGCGTCAATCGCCTGTGTGGTCGCGTACTATCATGGTGACATTGATGGTATTAGCTTGTTTTGGGGTTACTTGGGCATATTTCGCCAAAATTGAACAAGTAGTACCCGCCACTGGTCAATTAAAACCAGAGGGAACAGTTAAAGAAGTACAATCACCAGTTAACGGAGTAGTCAAAGAAGTACATATCAAAGATGGCGATAAAGTCCTCAAAGGAGATTTATTAATCACCTTTGAAACCTCTGCAACTATTGCCCAATTAAATTCTTTAAATAAAATTCGCAGCACTTTAATTCAAGAAAATCAGTTATATCGTCAACTAATGAACTCTAGTTCAGGAATTAATTCGGAATTAGCATTTTCTAGAGTTAGATTGCCAAGAGATGCAGAATTTTTATTAAAAAGTCGGGTGGCTTTAGTTGGAGAAAATGAATTATTGCGTACTCAACTAAGAAACTCCATTACAGGTATAGGATTAGATCGTGATGAACAACAACAACTAGAAGTTGCTCAAACAGAACTAGATACCCGTGCCACTGCGGCACGCTTAGAAGTTGCCAAAATTGAAAAGCAACTATCTCAAACTAAAGTCAAACTCCAAGATACACAAGCAAGTTTGGCTATTCAACAGAAAATTTTAGATAAACTCAAAATCCTCTCAGAAGAAGGTGGCATTTCTCAGCTACAGTACCTCAACCAACAACAACAGGTACAAAACCTCACAGCAGAAGTAGAGCAATTAATTGAAGAAAAGAAACGCCTGGAATTTGATATAGAGAGAGGAAAACAACAAGCTTATAATACAGTTGCTGTTACTAATAAAAGCATTTTAGAAAAGATAGCAGATAATAAGCAACGTATTGCTGATATTGATAGCCAATTTATGAAAATTGTGCTAAATAACGAACAAAACCTAGCCGATGTCAATAGTAGAATTTCCCAAGCTCAGTTAGATTTAAAATATCAACAATTACGCGCCCCCGTCTCAGGAACTGTTTTTAATTTACAAGCAAAAAGCCCCGGTTTTGTGGCTAATCCCACCCAAAAAATCTTAGAAATTGTACCCAATGATAAATTTATCGCTGATATTTTTATCACCAATAAAGATATTGGTTTTGTCCGAAAAGGGATGAAAGCCGATGTCCGCATTGACTCATTCCCCTTTAGCGAATTTGGTGATATTAAAGGGGAATTAATTGATATTGGCTCAGATGCACTACCACCAGATCAAACATATCAGTTTTATAGATTCCCTGCCAGAATTAGCTTAGATAAGCAATATCTAGAAATTAAAGATAAAAAAATCGCTTTACAATCAGGTATGTCCCTGAGTGCTAACATCAAAGTAAGAGAAGAACGAACAGTAATGAGTTTATTTACTGAGTTGTTTACTAATCAAGTTGAGAGTTTGAAAAAAGTAAGATAGGGTAATTCGTAATTCGTAATTCGTAATTCGTAATTCCGCTACGCGGAAGGAAGCAACGGGCAACAGGGAAAACAACTGACTTTTCACGGCATCTCGAAAAACCCTCTCTAAAGACGCGGAGCGGCTACTCTACAAGAACGCTAAGAGCGAACTCGTTAGAGTACCTCTCCCCTACCAATGTAGAGACGTTTCATGAAACGTCTCTACATATTCCCCATTCCCTACCCAAGCCCTAAAAAACTGGGTTTCTGAACGAAAGATTAAGGTTTTAAGCTGAGGGATTTGCAAAAAACCCGGTTTTTAACCGAGGTGCAAGACAAGGGCGATCAAATTTTGTTACCAACGATATCTTAAATTCGCAAGCCCATAATTATTAAATCCCGTTCTACTCCATCTAGTTCTGCAACTTGGGGTAAATGTCCCCACTTTGTAAAGCCTAAAGATTGAAATAACTTTAAACTTGGTTGATTGTGAGCAAAAATAAACCCCAATAAAGTTTTTAAACCTAATTTGGGACTTTCATGAATTGCTGTAGCTAACAGTTGCTTTCCTAAGCCGCGCTGATGGAAAGGTGGGGCAATATAAATACTAATTTCAGCCGTTGCATGATAAGCTGGTCGTCCGTAAAATGATTGGAAACTCAGCCAACCAGCAATTACGCCATCTTGTTCGATTACCCATAAAGGACGTACATGAGGCGATCGCCCCTGAAACCAAGCGCGGCGACTTTCTACAGAAACAGGTTCTAAATCAGCAGTGGCAAGGCGGCTAGGAATTGCCGCATTATAAATTGCTACGATTGCAGATAAGTCAGTCTCATTCGCATGACGGATGGTCATTGCTGGGGTTTTCACGAAAATTTTGATCAAAGATTCACAAATAATACAGCTTTCATCACCATAATTCTATGTCTCCTACAGTAATTATCACAGGTGCTTCTCAAGGAATTGGTAAGGCAACAGCATTGTTATTTGCTCAAAAAGGTTACGATGTGGTTTTAGCGGCTCGGAACAGCGAACGTTTACAGGTGGTAGCGGCTGAGGTGCAAAAATTAGGGCAGAAAGCACTACCTATCCCTACAGATGTCAGCAAAGTTGAACAGGTAAACGATCTGATACAAAAAGCTTTAAATTTTTATCCTCACATTGATGTACTGGTGAATAATGCTGGTATCTGTATGACAGGGCCAATGGAATATACCTCATTGGCTGATTGGCAACAGATGATGGAGACAAATTTTTGGGCTTATCTGTACACAATTCAAGCTTTGTTACCTCATTTTCTCCAAAGAGGTATGGGAACAATAGTAAATGTGGGTTCTATCGGGGGGAAAGTTCCGTTACCTAATATGACTGCCTACTGTACCAGTAAATATGCAGTTACAGGTTTAACAGATACTTTACGCCTGGAATTAGAGCCAAAAGGTATTCATGTGTGTGCAGTACAACCCAGCATTACCAACAGCGATTTTATGGAGCGATCGCAATTTCGGGGTAAAGATGAACAAGAAGCGCAAAAGTATCGCCAGCAAATGAGCGATGTCTTAACTTCTCAAATAGCCAGTCAGCCGCAAGATGTAGCGCAAGCTATTTGGGATGTAGTGAAAAATCGCAAAGATGAGGCGATCGTTGGTTCAGGCTCAATTCTCGCCAATATTTACCGATTTTTTCCAGCTTTAACCCAACGACTGATGCAGCGATCGACATCAAATTAAATCAATTCGCAATTCACAATGGATTGTTGGTGCGTGACGCTATCAATCTCATGACTACGTTCAAATACTTTCGTAGCGTCACACACCCTACATAACTACTGCACCCACAAGGGGATGGAGTTTCCCGTTGCTTTCAATAAATCATCTTTTGGTTGTAATTTTGTCTTTTAAAATTATGCTCTAAATTAGAGAACTTACTAATTCATTTTTACCTATAGATAGAGTTAATCTTGATTGTCGGTCATTACCATTAATCAAGTGATTAATCTATTTTTTATGACTAAAAATTATCATGAACAGCAACAGAATGAATATACTTCTATAGATATTGAAATTTACCAATTTATCAATAAATTCAAAATTGGAGTTTGGTTTTTTGGTATTCCCTCTTGGATTTTTGGCATAACCGATAGAAGTATGGCAGCTTTTGCTGATGGTTATGTATCTCCTATAGAACTTGTACAATTGTTGATCACATCTTTCTTTTTTATAACTTGGCTGTATTTAAAACCAGCAGATAAATTTGATCAAAATATTGATATTAACGAAAATAAAGGATATTTGTGTCTATCTCAAGGACAGATAAAGAAAAGGCACATGATTAGTCAAGAGTATATTTTGCCTTTTCCTTATCTGTGTCAAATTTATCATCTTTTAAATCTCAAGCATTTAGAAACTGTTCACAATTTCAGTTTAAATAACTTGAAAGTTTTGAATGTTAGTGATTTTCAAACCACTAATATTGGTGGTGTCATCAAATTTGAAACCCTGTTAGATTCTCCTGTTAATCCTCTAAAAATTTGGAGACAGCCTGTAGTTGAAGTTGATTTAATATTACATAGTCCTCATACTATTGAATTAAGTATTCCAGTTTATAATAATAAAAGAATAATTGTCATATTTTATGCTTTTCCATTAACGGAGAAAGAACACCGATTATTTATAGAGATTTATAGTGACCTGAAATGGCCTAAACCAATATTGCAAATACTTTTGCATTTTGCTTCTTGCTTAACTCTCTTTGAAGATTTACCTTATCTGCGTAAGTTGGCTGAACTAGATATTGAGCGTTTATTTAAATTGAGTCGGTTATCAAAACAAGCGAATATGTTGCTGTTTAAAAGATTTGTGGAACTATATGGCTCAAGTCGAGAAAACATGAAATTAATTGAAGGTGGCGATTGAAAGGTTCGTAGTCAGGACTTCAGTCCTGATTGTTCTGACTACAGCGATCATATAACCTGCGGCGATCGCTAAGACTAAAAAACCGGGTTTCTGAACGAAAGATTAAGGTTTTAAGCTGAGGAATTTGAAGACTAAAAAACCGGGTTTCTGAACGAAAGATTAAGGTTTTAAGCTGAGGAATTTGCAAGAAACCCGGTTTTTAACCGAGGTGCAAGACTTTTTTCTCTGTTGAGAAACTGTTATGCTGAGAAAAATCAGTATAATCTCGCAATATTATTGTTAAATTATGGAAGCAGTAACATTAACAGCCGTAGGAACTGCGATCGCTACTATAGTTTTAACTAAGGCTTTAGAAAAAACAGGCGAAAAGCTGGGAGAAGCAGCAATAGAAAAAAGTAACGAGTTAATTGCAAAGCTACGCCAAAAAAATAAGCTGCCCTTATTAGCGAATACGTCAGAGGAAGACACACAGCAGCCGTTAGATTATGGTCAAGCTGTGTTGGAATTGAAAGCCGCAGCCGATAAAGATGACGATATTGCTCAATCGGTGCGCGAAGTAGAAGCCACAATCAATCAAGATAAATCCCCCAAAGCAGAGGAAATTCAAAAATTAGCCGCAGAAATTCAAGCGCAGCCAGCAGTTGTTAATAACTTTGCCAAGTTAGCAGAAAGTATCCAAGCTGAAAAAGGGGCAATGGTTGCCCAACAAATCACAATTGAGGAACAGCACAACACATACAACTGACTACAGTCGCCCGGACAGGAACGGGTAAAGTTAAATCCTGAAATACCGCAAAATTTACCCCTGAGTGGGGTAGTGAAATTTGTCGGACGTGATGAAGAACTGCAACAACTCCATCAACTTTTGCAGGAAAATAACCAAGTAGCCATTGCGGCTATTTTGGGAATGGGTGGACTGGGTAAAACAGAACTCGCCTTGCAATATGCCATGACACAGCGCGAAAACTACAAAGGTGGACTGTGCTGGTTACAGGCGAAAGTTGAGGATGTGGGGGTTCAAGTGGTGCGGTTTGCCAGAACTCAGCTTGATTTAAAGCCACCAGAAGAATTTGATTTACCTGAACAAGTACAATACTGCTGGCGGAATTGGCGTGAGGGTAATGTGCTGCTGGTGGTGGATGATGTTACAGATTACCAGCAAGTCAAACCTTACCTACAGGGCGTATCTTCCAGGTTTAAAGTGTTGATGACTACGCGCAAAAAGTTGGGTGCAGCTATCAAGCAATTACCTTTAGATGTATTACAACCAGATGCAGCCTTGGATTTGTTACGGTCTTTGCTAGCAGAAACACCAGGGCGAATTGAGAGAGAATTAGATGTAGCAAAACAGTTGTGTGAATGGCTGGGGTATTTGCCTTTGGGTTTAGAGTTGGTGGGGCGATATTTGGCGAAAAAACAAGATTTGTCCCTATCGAAAATGATGGGGCGATTAAAGCAAAAGCGACTAGAACAACCTGCAACTGTCAACCCAGAAGCCGATATGACAGCACAACGGGGAATAAAAGCCGCCTTTGAGTTGAGTTGGCAGGAATTAGCAGAGGATGATCAGTTCTTAGGCTGTGTACTCAGTTTATTTGCAGCCGCACCCATACCCTGGAACTTTGTAGAACAGTGTTTAACAGATAAAGATGAGGATGAGTTAGAAGAAATTCGGGATGATAAATTATTGAATCTGCATCTACTCCAGCGCAAAGGTGAAGGAATCTATCAACTACATCCCCTACTGCGGGAATTTTTCCAATCTAAGTTTACAGGTGTAGAACAAGCAGAGGAATTTAAGCGATCGTTTTGCGGTGTAATGTTAGCAGTTGCTAAAAAAATTCCTCATACTCCTACCCTTGAAGAAATTAACGCTGTTTCCTTTGCAATATCACACATAGCTGAAGTAGCAAACAATCTCATTCAATACCTCAGTGATGAAGATTTAATCTGGCCTTTCCTCGGCTTGAGTCGCTTCTATGCAGGACAAGGGTTATATACCCAAGCCGAACCTTGGAATCAACAGTGTTTATCAACAGTACAAAACCGCTTGGGAGACAATCATCCCTCAGTCGCCACCAGCCTCAACAACTTGGCATATCTCTACTATTCTCAAGGAAAGTACGACCAAGCCGAACCCCTGTATCTCCATGCTTTAGAACTTTTGAAACGTCTGCGGGGAGACAATCATCGTCATGTCGCCACCAGTCTCAACAACTTGGCATATCTCTACTATTCCCAAGGAAAATACGACCAAGCCGAACCCCTGTATCTTCAAGCTTTAGAACTCAGACAACGCCTGCTGGGAGACAATCATCCCGATGTCGCCACCAGCCTCAACAACTTGGCAAATCTCTACTATTCCCAAGGAAAGTACGACCAAGCCGAACCCCTGTATCTTCAAGCTTTAGAACTCAGACAACGCCTGCTGGGAAACAATCGCCCCGATGTCGCCACTAGCCTCAACAACTTGGCATTACTCTACAAATCTCAAGGAAAGTACGATCAAGCCGAACCCCTGTATCTCCAAACTTTAGAACTCAGACAACGCCTGTTGGGAGACAATCATCCCGATATCGCCCAAAGTCTCAACAACTTGGCAGGACTCTACCGTTCCCAAGGAAAGTACAACCAAGCCGAACCTCTGTTACTCCAAGCTTTAGAACTCAGACAACGCCTGCTGGGAGACAATCATCCCGATGTTGCCACTAGCTTCAACAACTTGGCATTACTCTACAAATCTCAAGGAAAGTACAACCAAGCCAAACCCCTATATCTCGAAGCTTTAGAACTCAGACAACGCCTGCTGGGAGACAATCATCCCGATGTCGCCAACAGCCTCAACAACTTGGCAAATCTCTACAATTCCCAAGGAAAGTACGACCAAGCCGAACCCCTGTTTCTCCAAGCTTTAGAACTCAGACAACGCCTGCTAGGAGGCAATCATCCCGATGTTGCCCAAAGCCTCAACAACTTGGCAAATCTCTACAATTCCCAAGGAAAGTACGACCAAGCCGAACCCCTGTATCTCCAAGCTTTGAATATTTGGGAGCAAAGTTTAGGAGCTAATCATCCTAATACTGTGACTTGTCGTGAGAATTTAGCAAATTTACGCGATTCTCTCTCATGAGAACACAAAAATTTACCTTCCCAACCTCATCAATCAAGCTTTTATCTCCAAGTTTCCTGTTTTGAACTCAAAGTTTCATGTTCAGAACCCGAACTTTCGTGTTGCAAACGAGAATGTTCCTGTTTTTAACTCAAGTATTCTTGTTTCCAGTGAGAACGTTCTTGTTCTAAACGAGAATGTTTCTGTTTCAAACGAGAATCTTCCTGTTTTCAGTGAAAATGTTCTTGCTGCAAAGGAGAATCTTCTAGTTCTGAGGTTGAATGATGGTGTTTTGAATATAGCACTTCTCGTTTGTATGCAATACACTGCTATAAAAAACTGACCTAAACTTAGTCAAACTAGGTTTAGATGTAGGTTGGGTTGAGGGACGAAACCCAACACCTCAAAGCCTTGTATATGTTGGGTTTCACTTCGTTCTACCCAACCTACGCATCTGGGAAACACCAAAAAATAAATTATCCCAAATTGATGGTTGGGTAGGGTGCGTCAGTATGAATAATTTCTGAGTATAGTTAGGTTCTATCGCACTGACGCACCCTACAATTTGGATATTTTTTTATCTGGAAGTCCCCTGCGCTACTGTTTGTGAGAAATGCGGCTTTACTCCCCTTCCCTTGTAGGGAAGGGGTTGGGGGTTAGGTCTGTATCTGACTGAATCACCGCAAACGCTGATTCTAACGCCTGTATGCGGCTTTCCACCTGATGAATTTGGGCTGACAAGGTGAAAGAGGACTCATGGTTATGCTGACAGAATCGCTGCAAGTCAAGCTGGGTAATGCGCCGTTCCACTTGTCCACGGGTAACGACTATCCAAACATGACGATGATGTGCGATCGCATCTTCTACTATAGATTCAATTGCTAGGGCAGCTGTTACCCCGATACTAGGAACTTCACTCAAATCTAAAACTAGTGCATGATAGTTCTGCACCATTAACACCCTGCGGGAAAGACTTTTAGCTGCCCCAAAGCTCATTGGCCCTCCCAATTTCAGCAGTAAAATCTCCCCTGCCGCTTGGGTGAGGATTTCTTGCTCAGTGGGAGTAAGATTATGATTTCCTGTAGAGTCAGTAATAACTTGAATATTATCACTTTGAACATCGGTTAAGCGTTTAATTGTCAGTACATTGGCAATAAACGCGCCTACTAGTACCGCCGTAATTAAATCTACAAATACCGTTAAAAATAACACCAAGTACATTAATCCCGTACCTTTCAAAGAAAGACGGGGCGCACGTTTGATAAATCCCCAATCGAGAATATCAATACCTACCTTTAATAACAGTCCCGCCAACACTGCATTAGGAATCTGTGCTGTTAATGGACTTGCCCAAAACACAACTAACAGCAGTACCAAAGCATGAATCATCCCAGATAAGGGTGTTTTCCCCCCAGCTTGGACATTGACAACTGTCCGCATGGTTGCGCCTGCACCGGGTAATCCGCCAAATAACCCCGCTAACATATTGCCAATTCCTTGCCCTATTAATTCCTTGTCAGAATCATGCTGAGTACGGGAAATATTATCAGCTACCAAGGAAGTTAACAGCGAATCTATCGATCCCAACACCCCTAACATCAACCCATACCTGAGCATATCTGCTAACTCGCGGAGATTAAAGGTAGGCTTGTGGAAAGTGGGGAATCCGCTAGGAATCTTCCCAATGCGTGCTATATTGGCATCTTTGAATACCACCACTGAAATAATTGTTACCGCCACCAATGCTAATAAAGGGGACGGGATAATCCGATTTAGTTTGGGTGGAGCAGCGAAGACAATGATCAAAGTCAGCAATCCCAGCCCGACAGCCACCCAGTTAGGATTACTTAGGTAGGCGGGTAGTTTTTGCAGAGTTGTGACTACGCCACCCGTGCCGGCATAACCCAACAAGGGGGGTAATTGGAGGAAAATGATAATTACACCAATCCCTGACATGAAGCCAGAAATGACGGTGTAGGGCAGGAGGGTGATATATTGTCCCAGACGCATCACCCCAAACAGGATTTGCATTAGTCCGCCCAACATGACAACGGTAAATGCAATTTCTAACCCCGTATCGGGATAACGCCCCATCAAGGTAGCAATCACGGTTGTTACTACCACAGTCATTGGCCCTGTGGGGCCAGAAACTTGGGCTGGTGTTCCCCCAAACAGAGCCGCAAAAAAGCCGACGATGATCGCGCCATAAAGTCCGGCGATCGCTCCTGCACGGGAAGCGACACCAAAGGCTAGGGCTAAGGGTAGAGCCACAATCGCCGCAGTTAAGCCCCCAAATAGATCGCCGCGCCAATTGCGAAAGTGAATTTTGTTGATAGGGTTAATGGACACCGCATTATTACTCTCAATTAGAATTTTTGATCAACGAAAGACCAGTACGGGAATATTGCTGCTGCGTAGAATTTGAGTTGTGGTGCTACCAATAATCAAATGACGAATGCGGCTATGTCCGTAAGCCCCCATCATCAGTAAATTAATGTTGTTTTCTTGCACATATCGAGCGATCGCTTTTTCTGGTTCACCTTCTAGGAGGCTACAAATCGGCTCAAATCTAGCTTTTTGCAACCATTGTTTAGCTTCATTCAGTCTTGTAGATGCTGTTTGTTCTGAGTTACTTTTAGCTACGGTCAGTAAATGTACTTCTAAACTTTGAAAGACAGGATAATCTACTAAAAATTCTAGTATTTTCTTCCCAGTTAAACTAGCATCATACGTTACTAAAATGCGATCAATTATTTTAAATTCGCGGGGAGTAACTAAGCACGGCTTACTACTACTACGAATAATCCGATCTAAATTTGCCCCTAAATGTCCCGATGCAAAATCTGCGGCTTCTCCCCGTTTACCTAAAACAATTAAGTCATGATTCTCTGCAAATTCATGAAAACAATCTACTAAAAATCCTGTTTTATTCGTTAACTTAAAATCTTCTATACCCTCAGCTTTAAGAGTTGCGGCAGCATTTTGTAAAATCAATTTTGCCCGTTGATTATTCAACTTGGCTTTTTCATGTTCTAAGTTAACTAAATCATGCAGTAATTGTTCTGAAGCTCCCAGCCCAATGCTACCACTTAAGTTACCAGTAGAAACTACTTTTTGGCTGCGAATATCAGTGACAAATAAAACATTAATTTTGGCTTGGAATTGACTAGCAAACCAAGCTCCATATCGATATACATTTTCAGCATAAGCTGAACCATCAGTACAAAGTAAAATATTTTTCATGGTGGTTTTAGCCCCTGTTAAGCAAAGGATGTAAAGGCAATCTACTGTTTATTCACAGCATCAGATTTTTGATGGGGTGCTAATTTATTTAGCAAGGTAGCACTCGCTGCATTCAGCCCAATTAATTTTACTTCTGCCCCATTGCGGCGAAATTTTAATACAGCTCTATCAAGTACCTCTACAGCCCCTTGATCCCAGAGATGAGCATGAGTTAAATCAATAGTGACGCGCTCCACCAGTTCTGTAAAATCAAAAAATCCGAGAAATTCATCTCTAGATAAAAAGAAAATTTGTCCCGCTACTTTATAGATGCGATGTGTACCATCTTCACTTAGCACTTTATCGACAAATACCAATTGAGCAATCTTGTTAGAGAAAAATACTGTACTCATAACGATACCTGTGACTACACCAAGGGCAAAATTACGGGTGAAGATTGTCACAAACATCGTCGTTAACATCACAGCCGTTTCCGTGCGGGGAATGCGGGGGATATTTTTAAAAGATGTCCAGCGAAATGTCCCAATTGACACCATAATCATTACAGCGACTAATGCGGCCATGGGCATTTGTTTCACCCAATCCTGTAAAAATAAAATGGCAATTAATAGGAACACTCCAGCCGCCAGGGTTGATAATCTCCCCCTGCCGCCAGATTGGACATTAATCACCGATTGCCCAATCATCCCACATCCAGCCATGCCCCCAAAAAATGCCGTAACTATATTTGCAATCCCTTGCCCTTTAGCTTCTTGATTTTTATCGCTGGGGGTATCTGTGAGTTCATCTACTAGTGAAGCGGTTAAGAATGAAGCCAACAAACCCACGATCGCCAATGTTAAAGAATAAGGCAGAATAATCTTTAATGTTTCTAGAGTTAACGGCACTTGGGGCAAAGCAAAACTTGGTAATGCAGTCGGTAACTCTCCCATATCCCCCACTCTGGGAACTTTTAGCTTGAGTGCGATCGCAGCTATAGTCATCACCGCCAACGCCACTAAGGGAGAGGGAACTGCTTTAGTAAAACGCGGCAGAATGTAAATAATCCCCAAGGAAAGGAGAGTCAATATATATACAGTCGGGGGAACATTCGTCAGTTGGGGTAACTGGGCGAGGAAAATTAACACCGCTAGGGCATTAATATAACCAATCATCACCGCCCTAGGCACAAATCTCATTTGACGGCCTAGTTGCAGGAATCCAAACACAACTTGAAAGACCCCGGTTAACAACGTGGCGGCGAATAAATACTGCAAATCATGATTTTTGACTAAATCAATCATCAACAAAGCCATCGCCCCTGTAGCGGCGGAAATTGACCCAGGCCTACCGCCTAAAAAGGCTGTCATGACGGCGATAATAAATGAGGCATATAGCCCCACTTTGGGATCAACCCCAGCAATAATTGAAAAGGCGATCGCCTCTGGAATGAGTGCTAGTCCCACAACTGCACCCGCCATAATGTCTCGCTGAGTGTTAAAAAACCACTCTCGCCTCAAAATTGTTCGGTTCAATTTTCCTCCTATCTCCGCTTATTTATCGAAAGTTGGCAGTGTGTAATTCACACCTAAAATAGCCCATTTGTCAATTTAATTTAGTAATTAATAATTCGTAATTTCCTGTTGTAAGCTGCTCTGATTACGAATTAACGCCGTGTCCAAGTTTCTCTCAAACCTAACCCCCAACCCCTTCCCTACAAGGGAAGGGGAGCAAGATTTAAAGCCTTTCTTTCATCTAATTTTGAGGTAATTTGGTTGATTTTCTAAGCTCGTGCTAGTAAAGGAGCAGCAGCTAAAAGAGTTTGGGTGTAGGGATGTTGTGGGTTAGCAAAAATTTCTTTTGTTGCACCCAGTTCGACAATTTTACCACCGTGCATAACGGCAATGCGATCGCACAAAAATCTCGCTAACCACAAGTCATGGGTAATAAACAAATAAGTTAACTCAAACTCATCTTTTAATTGCAACATCAAATCCAGCACTTGCGACTGGACACTTGCATCTAACATACTCACGGGTTCATCGCAGATTACTAGTTTAGGACGAGTAATGAGCGCACGGGCGATCGCTACCCGTTGCTGTTGTCCCCCAGACAAGTCAGATGGGTAACGTTGATAATATAATTCTGGTGGTGTTAAGCCGACTTTCTCCAACATCCATAAAACTTGTTCTTTGGCTTTCGCTGCATCAGCTAAATTGTGGATTA
Source organism: Aliinostoc maniaoense (assembly GCF_058172895.1). Lineage (NCBI taxonomy): Bacteria > Bacillati > Cyanobacteriota > Cyanophyceae > Nostocales > Nodulariaceae > Aliinostoc > Aliinostoc maniaoense. The sequence continues at coordinate 4,241,890 of NZ_CP187952.1, forward strand.
ATAAAGGATCACCGATACTTTGTCCGACTGTCATCGCTGGGTTAAGACAAGCGTGGGGATCTTGAAACACCATTTGAATTTGTCGCCGGGAAGCACGAATTTCTTGACGCGACAGTTTAGTTAAATCCTGTCCTAAAAATTCCACTTTGCCAGATGTGGGACGAATTAACTGTAAAATTGTCCGCGACAGTGTACTTTTACCGCATCCCGATTCACCAACTAATCCCAGAATTTCCCCTGGATATAATTCCAGATTAATCCCATCTACTGCTTTGATGGTTTGACTTTCTCCCTTAAACAATCGCTCAATAAAGTTAGGCTCGATGGTGTAATACTGCTTCAGTTCAGTGACTCGCAAAATTGGGGACTGGGGACTGGGGACTGGGGACTGGGAAATATTTTCAGTCCCCACCTCATCAACAGATTGAATATGTAACGCTGCTTGCAATAGCGATCGCGTATACTCATGCTGGGGATTCTTAAACACCGCATCAGTAGTACCCATCTCTACCATTTTGCCTTGGTACATTACCCCAATGCGATCGCAATACTCTGCCACCATTGCTAAATCGTGAGAAATTAGTAGCAACGCCATATTTTCCTCACTACAAAGACGGGTTAATTCTTGTAAAATTTGGGCAGAAACCGTCACATCTAGACTAGTGGTAGGCTCATCTGCGACAATTAATTTAGGATTGAGGAGAAGGGCTAGTGCGATCGCTACCCTCTGACGCATCCCCCCGCTAAACTCGTGGGGATACTGATTCCACCGACTCGCCGGAATTTTCACTTTCTCTAAAGTCGCCAGTGCTTTTTCCTTGGCTTCCTTAGCTGATAACTCTGGTAAATGCGCTTGCAAAGTTTCAATACAGTGATTCCCAATCGTCATCAGAGGATCAAGTCGCGTCATCGGATCTTGGAAGATTAATGCTACAGCCTCCCCCCGAAATTTCCGCAATTGAGGCAGAGTTAAATCAAATACCGATTCCCCTTGAAATGTTACCCGCCCTTCCACACGGCTAGAACTTGGTAATAGACGCATTGCCGCCCGCCCCAAGGTAGACTTACCACAACCAGATTCACCAACCAACCCCATTCTTTCCCCAGGTTGCAATGTAAAAGATACGTCATCAACTGCCCACTGTATTCCTTCGCCACTACGCTGGGGATAGGCGACGCGCAAATTTTCGATACAAAATAAGTCTTTACTCATAGTTTAGTTATCAGCCCAAAGGCACTAGCTGGGATAATTTTAAATTTAAGTTAGTGTATCAAATTCTTCACTAGACTACTGCCCATAAATAAAATAGATCCCAGACTTGTAGGAAAAGTCCGGGATCTTATTTCTGAAAACTTATTTAACTTATATCTTGCACCATTCTCAACAAGCCTAAAAAGACCTAAAAAACCCGGTTTCTGAACGAAAGATTAAGGTTTTAAGCTGAGGGATTTGCAAGAAACCCGGTTTTTAACCGAGTTAATTTGAGTGCAAAAAAGCTAATTATCTGGCTTGTCTGATAAAAATTACTTGACAATTACTGCCACCGTAACGCTGACAGGTGCTAACAGCAAACCTTTCTGCTAAAGCTTGGCTAGTTCCCCATCCTGTACCATAACTACCATCAGCACCTACAGCTAACGCACCCCAAGCATTTTTGAACCATAGAGGAACTGTGCAATCTTCAGCCTGACTATCACGTACACAATTCTTCAAAGCCCCATTAATAGCTGCTTGCTTGGAAGTAGCAAGTGCTGATGAGTAAGTTTGGGTAGAAGGAGAGTAAGAAATTGCCCCAAATACGTTTCTAGATTGTGCATTGGCAGACTGAGTTACTCCTGATAATAAGGAAAATACTGTCAGGGCTGCTAATACACTTTTCTGAAAATAGTTTTTCCGCATTATGCCTTAATTCCCAAATTATATAAGTGAAGTCTATTACTGAGAGAATCGCTACTATACCCTGGTGAGTATTACAACTATTATTAGCTAAATTCACTAGCTTCTGGATTCGCATTTATACTAATTTTTATATAAAGGTGTCATTTATAAAATCATCAATTTTATTTAATTCTTATGTAGAAAAATAAGTCTCCAAAAAACAAATTCCTTGTTGTCAGCATTTAGTTTTGGTTTTTTGATTTGTTGATTCTATTGCGAGAAAGTACGGAGGTGCGTACAAGTATTAAAATAGACAATATTAATTGTAATCAAACATTAGCTCATAGCGGTAGGAGTATCAAATGCAACTCTTTAAGAAGTATTTAGCTGTGATGCGATCGCCCATAGTAATTTTATATCTTGAACAATCAACTGTTCAATGTCAAACCTAAGCAATAACACTGATTTTAGGAACAGCAAAAAATAAATTATCCGAAATTAATCATTGGGTAGGGTGCGTCAGTATGGATAATTTATGAGTATATTTATGTTCTATCGCACTCACGCACCTTAGAGTTTGGATATTTTTTTATCTGAAAGTTCTTTACCGAATCAGCATAACAACAATAAAATCTCATTTCTGTATATTTTTAATATGTTTCCAAAGCTAGATATTCAAGCAATACTTTTTAAATTATTTTCTCGAATATTTAAACTGCGTCCATCTCAGTTAATCACTGTTACAGTTGTACTAACTCTGTTCTTATTTGTACCTCAAACATGGATTACTTGGCGAGCTTATCATAATTTTAATCAAATCATTAATCATGAATTAAAACTACAAAATCTCAGTGACCAAATTAAGTATTACGATGAAGTTTTAACAATGTCAGCCCGGATGAATGCTGCTACAGGTAATTCTATTTGGGAAACAAGATATCGTAAATTTGAACCTTTACTAGATGCGACAATTAAAGAATCTATTCGACTCGCACCCCAAGCTTATGATAGTCAAGATGTTAAAGAAACCGATGCGGCTAATCAACGCTTGGTTGCAATGGAATATAAATCTTTTGAATTAGTTAAAAAAGGACAAACCCTAGAAGCAAGAACACTTTTATCAGGACTAGAATACGAGTCTGAAAAACAAAACTACGCATCAGGCGTTAAAAAAATTAATCAGCGCATTTCTAGTTTAATAGAAAATAGAGTCTTCCAATATCGCAGATACCTACTATGGTCAATTGGGTTCTCATTTACTAGTTTAGGTTTTCTTATCCCTTCATGGTTTTTAGTGTTGCGTTTATTAAAAAAATATTTGAAAACTAGCAATTTAGCCCAAAAAGTACTAAAAAACGTCAATTATGAATTAGAATTGCGTGTAGAACAAAGGTCAGAGGAACTACGAAATAAAAACACTGAACTTACTCAAACATTGCAACGACTACAACAAGCTCAAATCCAATTAATTCAGACAGAAAAAATGTCTTCATTAGGTGAAATGGTAGCTGGTATTGCCCATGAAATAAATAATCCTATCACTTTTGTTAAATGTAACATTAAGTATGTTAAAGAATATTCATCAAATATATTAAAACTGATAGATAATTATCAGCTACATTATCCCCAACCTCCAGATGATATTCAATCACAAATTCAAGAAATTGATTTACAATTCATCCAAGAAGATTTTATTAAAATACTAAAATCTATAGAAATTGGCACTGATAGAGTTGAAAATATTGTCAAATCTCTACGTAATTTTTCCCGCCTAGATGAAGCAGAAATCAAAGCAGTAGATATTCACGAAGGTATTGATGGTACTTTAATGATTTTATCTCATCGGCTCAAAGCTATAGATAAACAGCCAGCAATTTCCATTATTAAAGAATATAGTTTATTACCATTAATTGAATGTTATCCTGGTTTACTCAATCAGGTATTTATGAATATTCTTGCTAATGCCATAGATGCTTTACATGAATACAACTTGCAACGCACAACTGAAGAAATTAAAAATAACCCCTCTGTAATTCGTATTTGTACCCATCAACTCAATCAATCTTGGATACAAATAAGGATTATTGATAATGGTATAGGTATTCCAGAAAACATTCGTGAGAAACTATTTGATCCATTTTTCACAACTAAGCCAGTAGGCAAGGGTACAGGGTTAGGATTATCAATTAGTTACCAGATTATTGTCGAGAAACATTCTGGAAAGCTGTATTGTAATTCCACTCAATATAAAGGTATAGAATTTATCATTGAAATTCCCATAACCCAGCGTTCAACCTAAAACCATCAACTCCACGAAAAAATACTCCGCGCACCTACCCTGCGGGTTTCGCCCTTGGCGGTATGCGCCTACCTTAGCTAGCCTCTGCGTTAAATTTTCACCCTCGCCAAATTTTTGGGAACTATAAACTTACAGTCTTGTTATCCAGCAACACTGTAAAAATTTGCTTAATTTATCTATCCAACATTGGAAATGTATGATCTACATCCTGTAGAAGCATTAATCACTGTGAATAGGAGGGGACAAGGTTGTGAAGCTTTTCTGGAATACAACATTTTACGCGATATTTTGGCTGTGGAACTTAACATTTTTGATGTTTGTCTATTTTGGCATCCTCCCTTGGATAGCTGTGCCATTATTCCAAGCTACCGTACAAGGTGAAATCCCCGCCGAATTTTCTCTAACGTTAGTTGCCTTAATCGCCATACCAACAGTTTGTTCAATTATTGGTGGCAAGTTCTTAATCAAAAAACCTCTACAACTTATCCGCTTATTTTATGGCGTAGAAGCACCACTATTTGTTTTGTGTTTACTACGTTTATTTGTAATTCGGGAATTAACACCAGCTAGCACTCAAATTCTTGCCACAATTAGTATTTGTATTTTGGCATTTAGCGGCGAATTATTTTTTGGTTATGCTTCTAGAAGGAAAAACTATCTGCAATGGGTGCAAATGGTAGCACATACTTTAATGTTGCTGTTTGGCATTTATGCAGGTGTGATTTTACTATTTTATGCCTTGCCCTTAGCTGTGTTGTTGCTGCAAGAGTTCATTAAATTTGAGTGGTTGAAAGCTTTACCTTATGTGTTTACTAATTTTTGGGAAGTGACTCTTGGCTTACTAATGTTAACTTTTAGTGCCACTTTCTTTATTTTCATGCCTTCAGCACTAGCAGCCATGTATGTAAATTCTGGCTATAGAATTTTACAAGCTTTTGCTAGAGACTACGGAATTAAAAAGAGTATAGCTGGTGCTAGTGCTGTTTTAATTGCCTTTGTCATTAGCTTTGTATCCTTACAACAACAACCGCAAGTTTTAGCTTTTTCCCTATTAGGAAATGCTACCAATAATGATAGCGATCGCCAAACTATTCTCACCAAATCAAATCAAATTCGTGATGGTTTAGTTAACGCTTATTTATCTTCTTATCGCTACCTCAGCAGTAGAGAAGAAAATAATCATATCAGTGCCATGTATCAGCAAGTTTTAGGCTTGAATAAAGGTGTAGCTAATAATATCCAAAATAGCTATAACTTCCTCATGTCACCATTTTTATATGATGGTACAAGTAAAGATAGTGATAAAGCCGAAAAACTTTATGCAGAATTTTTTGATACACCACTCCAAAAAGCTGAAAAAGCAGCCGTGAGTCATGCTGTCCAATCTACATTTAACCAGCAAGAAGTCAAAGCCGGGTTATTAAATATCAACGAGAAAAAAGTTTGGTTAGCATCACAAAAAGTCACAGTTAAAGAACATGGTGATTGGGCGGATGTAGAATTGTACGAAGTTTACAAAAACCAAACTCCAGAAGTACAAGAAGTTTTTTACTCCTTTTCTTTGCCTGAAAGTGCTGTAATTACTGGGTTATGGTTGGGAGATACTAACAAATTATCCCAACGCTTTGCTTTTCGGGTTTCCCCCCGTGGTGCTGCCCAAAAAGTGTATAATTCCCAGGTGAGAAGACAACGCCCTATAGATCCCGCTTTACTAGAACAAGTAGGGACAAGACATTATCGCCTCAGAGCCTTTCCCATTCCTCCCAACAACGTACAGCAAATTCAGGGACAACCACCACGCCCTACAGAAATGCACCTTTGGCTAACCTACAAGGTGATGGCTAAAGATAAAGGTTGGGCAATGCCGAATTTAGGAGAAAAACGCAATATTTTCTGGAGTCAAGATACTAAACGCACCCGCAACGGTAAAACCTTGAAGTTGCAACAAGATGCTTGGCTAGAAACATTTGTCCCTGCCAGTAGGAAGATACAACCTGCACTGCATGAAGTAAATTTAGAAAATGGGGATCAAATTGTCATTAAGCCTTTATCCTCAAAAGATTACTCCTTACCCAAAAATCAACGCATTGCCTTAGTTTTAGATACTTCCCGTAGTATGGGCAACCATATCAAGGAATTATCGCAAACTTGGGATTGGTTAAAACAGCATGGCTTTGCAGACAAAGATTTAACTAATAATGATGCCGATTTATACATCAGCGTTGCTAAGGGTGCAGCCCCCACAAGGCTAGATGATATCCAACAATTTCAAGCTGAAAAAACTACCTTTTACGGTACGCTGCAACCCCAACAAATGCTGGAACAGTTTAATCAACTGCGTGGTGATACAGCCTATGATGCAGTGTTACTGATTAGTGATGAGGGGAGTTATGAGTTATCCCGCAAGAATAAGACTGTAGTTGCTGCACCTGCACCTTTATGGATGGTGCATTTAGGTGGACTACCAGCAGCATACAACGATGGCATCATTAAATCTATGCAAGATACTGGCGGTGGTGTGGGAGAAGATATCGCCGAGGTATTAGGAAGAATTACCACCAAATCAGCGTTAGGTGATTCTGTAGTAAGTGTAGTAGATAATTATGCGTGGTATGTGCAGAAAAATGCTACCGCAGACGTAAATAACCCTCAACAGTCAGCAGATTTACAACCATTAGCCGCCCGACAATTGATTTTAAGCTTGAGTAAACAAATCAAATTAGACAACCTCGAAAGCTTAGATGCAATTCACGCTATCGCCAAAAAATATCAAATTGTTAGCCCATACTCTTCCATGTTGGTATTAGTCAACGATGAGCAAAGACAATTACTCAAAGAAGCCGAAGCCGCAAGCGATCGCTTTGACCGTAAAGTAGAAGATGGTAAAGAAAATCTCACTAAACCCAATAATCCCTTTAAAACCAGCGTCCCCGAACCCTCCGGTGGCTGGTTTTTAGTTATTGGTGCAGCCGCTATATTCATTCTGAAACGGCAAAAGATTAGGGTATAGGGCATTGGGCATGGGGCATGGGGTATGGGTAGACAAGGTAGACAAGGTAGAATTTATTTCCCCTACACCCCTACACCCCTACACCCCTACACCCTCATTCCTGTGTCCCCTGTTACAGTACGGACTGACAATATTGAATTAAAAAGTCAGTTATTAGGGTGCGTAAGTATCAGAAAACCTAACTACTAAATCAAGCAACTATGGAAATATACCTAAACGAATCCATAGTTGGCGCGCCATGATTTGTGGCTGACTGTTCATTTCCAAAGCGTGAACAGTGACTCTACCAATAGAAGTTATGCCTTGAATATTTCCCGATTCTATATCTGCTAAAAAATGATCACTCCATTTATCTTGTCGCGGATGAAAAAACCGAACTTCCATATTTGATTGGGGATCATTTCCACTAATTCGAGTTCCCTTGCGAAGATTACAGGAGCGACAAGCAAGGGCTAAATTGGCATCAGCATCTGTACCTTTTCTGCAAAGCGGAATAATGTGTTCAACTTCAAAGGCAAGATTAAAAATCAATTCAGGCGCATGACAATATTCACAACGATGATTAGCCCGGTCTGCAACTAAGTTATAGTAGGGATTCATGGGCTGATTTGTTGTAGTAGAGATGCTGTCCGTGCTGTAGAAGCTCTGAGTTCAGCATCGACAAGACTGTCTAATTCTGCTTGTTCTTCACAAGAAAGCTCTTGTCCTTTGTCGCGTGCTGTGCGCCATAAACTCATCAGTTCAGATAAGCGTTTTTGTTGCTCGGCACTAAAAAACTGATCAGGGCGAAAACTTTGAATAACCAACAAAGCACTAAATTCAGTTTCACCTAACTCAGCAGTTAAAGCATCTAGAGCTTGTCCCGCAGTTTTACATACAGAAGACTTATCACCAGCGATCGCTTGATAACATTTCTCACCACTAGCATCTGATATCGGCAAGATAAAAACTGTAGTCATACATTCTATTCCTGCTCAACCCCTAATTGTAGCACCAAAAGACTAGCTAATAGCTCATTGGCTAATATTTAGCCTACACCCTGCCCCCTGCCTCACTGTGTCCCCTGCCCCCTGCCCCCTGCCCCCTGCCTCACTGTGTCCCCTGTTGCAGTACGGCCTGACAATATTGAACTAAAGTAGAAAGGCGATCGCTAATTGTTTTGAGTCTGGTTTGCACTGTCGATGTTTGCCGCGCCCCTTGCAGAAACATCACATCTACTTCCAACAGGCGCAACTGCTTACTCATCTCTGTCTGGTAAGATTGTTCTCGTGAGTTGGCATTTACACCTAAAGGAATAATTTCTTGCCCAAAGAATTTTTGCAAGGCGGAGACACGCTCTTTGAGTTCAGGCGTACTAACTTGAAGATTGCTAATATCTGTACGCAATTGTTCAAGTAAATTTACTAGTGATTGATATTTATCAGAACTTAAAGACATTCACTGCTATTTAAGATAGTATTAATGTCAAGAAAATTTTCTTCTACAACCATCTATCTTACGCTCTCAATTGTACTCTCAGCCTCAAAACCTGCTTTGAGGCTGTGTTTGCCATCTACATTATTTCACAAATATGATCATGAAAATCCGTAGTGGATGAGTACCATAGGCATATAGGACATCATCCTAATACCAATTTTCTCCCCCACCAAGACAGCAACATCACCCACATGATGATGCTGGTAGTTGCATCTATTCTTCATTTATCTAGAGACCACCTCTTGTATTGTATGAGCAGTATAGCTATTAGTTCCCCAACTGATCTTTCCCTTCCTGAATGGCTCAAGAAATGTTTGCGGGAAACATCAGCCCAACACAACCCAGCCGCAGATGATCGCCTTTATAGTGATAACACGTTAATCTGTCGGGCGTTTGAATTTGCCTATGAGCTACATAAAGGTCAATATCGCAAGTCAGGAGAATTATATATTAGCCATCCTGTGGCTGTAGCAGGCTTGCTGCGCGATTTAGGAGGTAGTGCTGCTATGATAGCAGCTGGATTTCTCCATGATGTAGTGGAAGATACAGATGTCACAATTGAAGAGATAGAACAGCGATTTGGCGCGGAAGTGCGTCAATTGGTGGAAGGTGTCACCAAGCTTTCTAAAATTAACTTCAAAAGCAAAACTGAAAGTCAAGCCGAAAACTTTCGCCGGATGTTTTTGGCGATGGCGCAGGATATCCGGGTAATTGTAGTCAAGTTAGCAGACCGTTTGCATAATATGCGAACTCTGCAATATATGTCAGAAGACAGCCGCCGCCGTTCTGCCCAGGAAACTAGAGATATCTTTGCACCTTTAGCTAATCGCTTGGGGATCTGGCGGATTAAGTGGGAATTAGAGGATTTAGCTTTTAAGTATCTAGAACCGGAAGCTTTCCGTCAAATGCAAAAGTATGTAGCCGAAAAACGCGATTCACGGGAAGAAAAATTAGTTAAAGCTACGACAATTTTACGGGAACGGTTACATCAAGCGGGAGTTCGTTGTTTAGATATTAGTGGTCGCCCGAAGCATCTGTATAGCATTTACCAGAAGATGCAGCGACAGCAAAAAGAATTTCATGAAATTTATGATTTGGCAGCCCTACGGATTATTGTAGAAACAAATGAGGAATGTTATCGGGCTTTAGCTGTCGTTCACGATGCTTTCCGTCCCATCCCTGGCAGATTTAAAGATTACATTGGCTTACCTAAACCGAACCGCTATCAATCCTTGCATACAGGCGTTATTGGCTTAACTGGTCGCCCTTTAGAAGTACAAATTCGCACAATGGAAATGCACCGCATTGCGGAGTACGGGATTGCAGCCCATTGGAAATATAAAGAAACGGGCGGATCTAATAGCCAACTGACAACTAGTGATGAGAAATTTACTTGGTTGCGGCAACTGTTGGAATGGCAAAGCGACATGAAGGACGCGCAAGAGTATCTTGATAGCGTTAAAGATAATTTATTTGAAGATGATGTTTATGTCTTCACCCCTAAGGGGGATGTTATTTCTTTAAATCCAGCTTCCACAACTGTAGATTTTGCTTATCGTATCCATACAGAAGTAGGAAACCACTGTGCAGGAGCGCGGGTAAATGGCAGAATTGTTCCTCTGTCAACACGACTACAAAACGGGGATATTGTCGATATTATTACCCAAAAGAATAGCCACCCCACTTTAGATTGGCTGAATTTTGTCAGGACTTCTACCGCGAAGTATCGGATTAAACAATGGTACAAGCGATCGCGCCGGGAAGAAAATGTGGCGCGCGGGCGAGAGTTATTAGAAAAAGAACTAGGTAAAACCGGTTTTGACAATCTGCTCAAGTCAGAATCTATGCAGACCGTATCAGAAAAATGCAACTATCATAGTACAGAAGATTTACTAGCTGGTTTAGGCTACGGGGAAATTACCTTAAATTTAGTGCTAAATCGTTGGCGAGAAGTAGTCAAAGCCCAAGAACCAACAGCAGAAGTCATCCCCTTAATACCAAAAGAGTCATCCACACCCAAAACCCATCCAACTACCTCCCGCTCTACAGACTCCCCCATTATCGGCGTAGAAGGGTTAGTATATTATCTGGCTGGTTGTTGTACCCCCATACCTGGAGAACCGATTATTGGGGCAGTTACCAGGGGTAGAGGAATTTCCATCCATCGTCAAGGATGTCATAATTTAGAATCAGTAGAAGGCGATCGCTTAGTGCCAGTCAGCTGGAATCCCACTGTGGAAAATAGTGGTCGTCCCCACACCTACCCAGTCAGTATTCAAATTGAAGCCCTCGATAGAGTCGGCGTACTAAAAGATATTCTCTCCAGATTAAGCGACCAAGGGATTAATGTCCGTCATGCCCAAGTCAAAACATCCATTGGTCAACCAGCATTAATGGACTTAGGAATAGAAATACGCGATCGACCCCAACTAGAACAAGTATTCACCCAAATTAAAAAAATGAGCGATATCCTCAACATCCGCCGCGTCGGCCAAACAGAAGATTGATTAAAGGTTTGTAGTGAGAACTTTAGTTCTCTCTGCGTTCTCTCCCTTCGCGGAGCGTCCCGCAGGGAACAAATAAGGACTAAAGTCCTTACTACGAACTCAATGCGAGTCTTTTTAAATGAATTAACACAACTTGTTCTAATTAGTATTATGAAATCCCAGGATTATCTAATGTTTTGATCTGTTGTAAAATTTGTTCGACTTGATAAACTCTCTCGTTTCTGTTTTGAGATTTAAAGATGCTTAATGCTTTTTCAAAGGAAACTCGTGCTTGCTCCTTTTGATTTGTTTGCCATAATGCCTGACCATAATTAACCAATGCTTCACCATAATCAGGATTAATTTCTAAAGCTTTTTTATATTCAGCGATCGCATCTTCCCAACGACTTTGACTAGCATAAACTACACCAATCCCATTATAAGCTAAGGCATATTTTGAATTGCGGCGAATTGCTTCTCTGTAGGCACTAATTGCCGCTTCTGGTTGATTGAGACGTGCAAATACATTGCCTAGTTGAAAGTTGACAAAAGTATCCTGGGGAGATTTTTTCAGCAGTTGACACAGGGTTTTGGCTGCGCCTTGAAAGTCTCGCTGATTATATAAATTATTGGCTTGTTGGATTAGTTGCGATCGCTCTTGTGATGTATCCGTAAACTGTGCTAACTTCTGTACTTGTTTAGCTTGCGGTTTTTGTTCCGTGGTGTTTAAAGCGGTTTGGCAGGCTAACTTTACAACTGATTGTTCCTGTGCTTCAACAGGAATTGGCAAACATAGGGTGATGATACTTAAAGATATGCAGCTAAAAACTGTAAGAAATCCTGTTTTCTGTTGACTATTTGACTTCATCACCCTCATCCTTAAATCAGTTATCAGTTATCAGTTATCAGTTATCAGTTATCCAGGGTATGGTGGGCGATTAAGAATCGCCACCAAGAGATTCTACTAATTGCTAGGGAACTCTAACCCAGGGGTTTACTGTTCACTGTTAAATCATGTCCTGATACCTATGATAAACCGAAGTAGAGCAGTAGACACTTCAACGAACACAATATGAACTATTGCATGGGAATTTGAATGCAAAATTCTGTTCCTAGCTCGCTATTAGAGTTACATATTAACTGCCCTCTGTGCATTTCTACCACTATTTGATAGCTAATAAATAACCCAAGTCCAGTTCCTTGCCCAACAGGTTTGGTTGTAAAAAACGGCTCAAATATTTTAGAAATTATAGATTCGGGAATACCCAAACCATTATTTTTAATGCGAATATTTACCCACGTTTCCTTAATTATTTCACTAGTAATCCAAATAGTAGGAACTAAATTTTGAGATTGAGTATTGATATCCTGTAAAGCATAAATGGCGTTTTCAATAATATTCATAAATACTTGATTTATCTGTGTCGGATAGCACTTTACTAGAGGAATTGCACCATAGTTTTTAATTACTTGAATTACCTGATTTGTTGAGTTGATTTTCAGCCGATGATTAAGAAATGTGATGGTGTCATCAATCCCCGTATGAATATCAAAATTTTTCGCTTCTGCTTCATCCCAGTGGTGAAAATTGCGTAGCGATCGCAAAACTTGCATAACTCGATTGCTAGCAACTTGCATGGATGTCAGAATCTTGGGTAAGTCTTCTTGAATAAATTCCAAATCACATTTAATTATTGCTTCTTGAATATGTGATGGCGGAACTGGATAGGTTTGCTGATAAAGCTGTAAAATGTGTAATATTTCTTCTATATACTCAGATACAAAAGTGAAATTCCCCTCAATAAAACCACTTGGCCCCTGAATTGCATGAGCAACTCCTGCAACTAATTGCTTAAGACTTGACATTTTTTCAGTTTGCACAAGTTGAGCTTGACTAGATTTGAGTTTATCTAGGGCAGCTTTTAGTTCGTGGTTAGCTTGAAGTAGCTGAGTATTATTTTCTTCTAACATAGCTATTTTTTAATACAAAAAAATTGGTGTATTCATGTTAATTTATTTCTGTATTCGTACCAATTGTTAACTAGTGAAACAATATTATCTATAGCTTGATCATCGAGTTTTTTTAGCTCATTATTGTCATGGAATTGTAAACCTAGATTGTTGTCTGGTTTAATAATAGGTTCTAAAATCCATCTATAGTAACCTTGATCATTATCTAATGTAAAGAAAAATAGGCACACTGGAAATGGTAAATCTCTCAATAAACTTTGATGACTATGACTATTTTTTAATTTAAAAACTTCGCCATTTTGTGTTAAGCTATCTGAGGAAATTTTAGCTTTGACTTCGACACCAAAGAGCCTACCACTATACATACTATCTTTAGTGATGGTGACAAGGAAGTCTAAACCTGCTGTATTTTTTTGTGCCTGAGAAACAATCAAATCATCACGACGAGTTAAATATACCATCGCCAAAGCTTCTGAACGTAAACCAATATACCAAGGTTGTTCTGTTTGCATTGATTCCAAAAATTATTGACTTCATTCCAAAGAATTTGTCTATTTTGTTTATTAATTTTATCAAGATAATATAGGGTAATAAATTTTACTTACCCTATATTATTTTTACGCATTCATCGTAAACTAAGCACCTTCCCGTAATTTATCTAAGACGCTTCTATCTTCTAATGTTGAAGTATCCCCAGATACCTCTTGACCTGCGGCTAGATTGCGTAGTAAGCGGCGCATAATTTTACCCGATCGCGTTTTGGGTAATGCGTCAGTAAAGCGGATTTCTCCGGGACGAGCGATCGCACCAATTTCTCCTACTACGTGTTTTTTCAGTTCTTTGCTTAACTCTTCACTGGCGTGATAAGTGCCTTCTAAAGTAACAAAAGCTACAACTTCCTCGCCTTTGAGTTCATCCGGCTTACCTACTACTGCCGCCTCAGCCACGGCTGGGTGAGAAACTAAGGCTGATTCGATTTCCATTGTACCGAGGCGGTGTCCTGAAACATTCAGTACATCGTCTACTCGTCCCATCACCCAAAAATAACCGTCTGTGTCTTTTCTTGCTCCATCTCCAGCAAAGTATGTATATTTACCATCTTTGGGGGGGATATGTTCCCAGTAGGTGCGGCGGAAGCGTTCAGGATCACCGTAGACATTCCGCATCATTCCTGGCCAGGGATGGCTTACCGCTAAGTAACCGCCTTCGTTATTACCGACAGAGTTACCTTCTAAATCCACGATATCGGCTAGAATCCCAGGGAAGGGAAGGGTAGCTGAACCGGGTTTAGTAGGAATTGCGCCTGGTAGGGGTGTAATCATAATTCCACCGGTTTCAGTTTGCCACCAAGTATCTACAATTGGGCAACGTTCCCCACCAATAATCCGGTAATACCACATCCAAGCTTCGGGGTTAATTGGTTCACCGACAGTTCCCAATAAGCGCAAGGAAGACAAGTTACGGGCGTTGGGATGGTGTTCACCCATTTTGATAAATGCCCGAATTGCTGTTGGTGCGGTGTAGAAAATATTTACACCGTATTTTTCAATTACATCCCAGAAACAACCAGGGTTAGAAGCACGGGGCGCGCCTTCATACATCAGTGTAGTTGCACCATTGGACAAGGGGCCGTAAACAATATAACTGTGTCCGGTAATCCAACCTACATCGGCGGTACACCAATAAACGTCTGTATCTTGCAAATCGAAGATCCATTTGGTGGTCATGTGGGCGTATAGGTTGTAACCACCTGTGGTATGAACTACACCCTTGGGTTTGCCTGTACTACCGGAAGTGTAGAGAATGAATAGCATATCTTCACTATCCATTGGTTCGGCGGGACAGTCAGCAGACACACCTTTTTGTAAATCATGCCACCAATGGTCACGTCCTGCTTCCATGTGGGTTTTTTGCCCAGTCCGTTGCACTACCAAAACATCAGTAACACTGGGAACAAGGCCATCAGCGATCGCTTTATCTACCTGTTCCTTCAGGGGAACGATCGCATCTTTACGCCAACCGCCATCGGCTGTAATCACTAATTTCGCTTGGGCATCATTTAAGCGATCGCGCAATGCTTCCGCACTGAAACCACCAAACACTACACTATGGGGTGCGCCAATTCTGGCACAGGCTAACATAGCGATCGCCGCTTCAGGAATCATTGGCATATAAATGCCGATGCGATCGCCTTTTTTAACACCCAATTGTTTCAACACATTCGCAAACTGGCAAACTTCCCGATGTAATTGGGCATAAGTTAAAGTCCGGGAATCCCCTGGCTCTCCTTCCCAAATCAGGGCGGCTTTGTTTTTGCGCCAAGTTGTCAGGTGTCTGTCAAGACAATTGTAAGAAATATTGATCTTGCCACCGACAAACCACTTGGCAAACGGTGGTTGCCAATCTAGAACTGTGTCCCATTTTTCAAACCAATTTAACTCTGACTCAGCCAAATCTGCCCAAAACTTCTGCGGATCAGCTTTAGCTTGGTCATAAATACGCTGGTAATCTTCTAGGCTTTTAATATGGGCAGCTTGGGAAAACTCGCTAGAGGGTTGAAATAAACGCTGCTCTTGCAGTATTGATTCTATGGTTGATTCAGACATAACAATTGCAGTCAATAATATTGTGACTGACAACTATTCTGTACTCAAAGTTACGCAAAAGAGCTTTGATTTTTTTTAAGCAAGGGTATGGGGTGTAAATTAATTTCCTCGAGAATTTTGAGGGCGATCGCAATTTTTTCCTCAATTACACACTTATAGAGTATAATCAGAACCGATAACTTCTGCATCTACCTAAGTCGGTTCAGAGTCGAGTTACTTATCGTAGTATTGCAGGATACCCTAATAAATATAAAATATTAATTAATTTTTGGGGTGGCAGTATAATATCAATCGGTCGAAGTATTGCTGATGGTGGCAAAAAGCTATAGTAATAGTAAAGTAGGCGATCGTTTGCAAGCAAAAGAGATCAAAGATAAATTGAAATTATTGATCGAGCAAGCATCCTCGATAGATTCTAATTTAGCCAAAAAATTAGATGAAATAAACCGTTGGGTAAAAGATATCAAACCTGGTTCTCTGACTGCTAAACCCTTTGTTCTGGCTTTTTTGTTGGAGGTAATTACGGATTCGACAATTTGGTTGATCATTCAATCCCTACCTTCAGAAGCCGAAAAAACAGCAAAATTTGCCCAAATGACAGCCAATGAAAGGTACTGGTACGGGTATCTGTTTCCTAAGTGGATTAACGCTAGTGACTCGAAGTTTTATATCTGGAAACAAAAATTAATGGCAGGAGAGTTTAATCAAGAAGATGATGATATCATTAAAGCTATAGCGCAACATATTGCCAGTAGAAACGGAAATGTTTGGCAACGCTATATTGCAGACCTGTCTATGGCCACAGATTTAATTGTTAGTAATCATCAGCAACAACCACTCTGCATTCAAGTGACCAGTGTTAGTGAAGAACTAAATCACCAAAAATACCAAGCATGGGAAAGCACGCTACGTTCTTGGGAAATCGAGAGAGGATTATTCTTAAGTTACAATCCTCAAGATGCAAATTTTATCAACCAATTAGTGAACATCACACTATACAACAGTGACTCTTTGGTTAATGGGAAATATTTAAAATTTTCTTAATTTTTGTTTGAAATCACATAATTTATTCATTTGCCAATGATGGCTTAACATGGCTAACCCAAAAAAAACTAATAGTTACAATAACCAGATGGAAACATTTACTGAAGCGTTAGCAACAGCCAGACAAATGCAGCAAGACTGGCTAAGTTATGGGTTAAATTTTGTCCATCTCTACGTTGATGATGTAGATGGAGATTGGCTAGAAACATGGGAAAACGATGAGATATTTGCTAACCCAGTGCTAGATCAGATTAAAGAGTTTTTAGTCAGCGATGATCTTGTAGCGGTGAGATTAAGAGATTATGTAGGTGATCGCTCACTATTTGACATCGCCGTAAACTTAGAAGAAATGTGGAGGATTACTCCTGTAGGAGACAGATTAGAGACTGTGACAAATATTTTAGCGATCGGCGAAACAGATCATGTAGAGGTATCCGATTTAGCCGATAGCTTGTTAAAAAAGTTAACAGAAATGCTGTGAAAATATAAACAGTACAAATCAGAGTTTAGCGCACAGGCACGGCTTGCAATTGTTGTACATGGCGTTTAAAGATATACCATGTTTGACTTTGCTGATTGCAAGCCAATGTTTTATCAAAAGTTACAGTATAGTAATCTTTGAGTCTTTCCACCCGATTACCTTCACGGAACTCTGTATTACTATTACGATTATCATTAATAGACGCAACAAAAAATTTATCTCCTGATCCGACAGGACACTTTTTATTATTTTCTTTAATTTCAGTTGATTGGCGAAACCAGTTTTCTTGTAACTTGAAAGTAGTACCACCATTAGCAGTAACCCTTAAAATTCTGATCACGGGTATACTTTGAGTTTGAGAATAAACAGCGTTAGGGACTAATAAACCCAACCCTAGACTTAAACCAACAAGTAAAGGTTTTGGATACAACTGCCTTTTACCCATAGCCATTGAGAATATCCTTAATCTTCAGTATGATTTACATTGTCAATGGCATGATTTTACACGAATATTCCCTCTAAGCAAATGTAGTTTGAGTAGTTATCACTATTTCTTGTAGTGGCGTGGCAAGCCTTAAATGTTGCAAAAAAATTGTAGGTTGGGTTGACGAAAGGAAACCCAACACCAACATCTATATTGAGTTTCCGAGATCAATGTTGGGTTGCGCTCCGCTTAACCCAACCTACATTTAATGCACTATTTTAGCCTTGACACGCCAGTAGGGTGTGTTAGGCGCAAGCCGTAACGCACCAAAGGCCTTGGTGCTAGGTGTTGTACTCTCGCTGCTAACACAACGGCAATATTGCAAGAGGAAAATCCACACTGCAATTTGCCTTCCCTGCGTATCTACGTATCTCATTTAATTTTTGGTATTCCCTAAACAGATTTTTGATAGCTCACGCACCCTACTTAATATGTTAGGCGCGTAAATATTGAGTAGTGTATAATACTGAGGACAATTATTTTTGTTTGCTCACGTTGGATGACACATTAATGTAAACTGCTGATGTATCCGGCATATATTGCTTTAATTTAGCCTTATGCAAGCAAATTTATTGACTAACGTGATTTTACCCTTATCCTTAGTGATTATCATGCTGGGAATGGGTTTATCCTTGCAGTTAGCAGACTTTCAACGTGTCACTAAATATCCGAAAGCAGTCTCCGTAGGCTTGGTAAGCCAGTTAGTAGTTTTACCCATGATTGGCTTTACCATTGCCAAAATTTTACCTATGCAGCCTGCGATCGCAGTAGGATTAATCATCGTTACATTATGTCCCGGTGCTACATCATCAAATATCGTTACATATTTAGCCGGTGGTGATACAGCACTATCAATTACTCTCACAGTTTTTAGCAGTATTATCACCATATTTACCATTCCTGTGCTGACTAATTTAGCACTGCAACATTTTTTTGAGCAAGGTGCAGCGATCGCCCTACCGATTGGTAAGACAATGTTACAGATATTCCTAATTACAATCATGCCGATTGGGTTAGGGATGTATATTCGTCAGAGGTTTAAAGATACGGCTTTGCGTTTAGAAAAAGCAACCAGTCGGCTGGGGATGTCCCTACTGGTGAGCATTATTGTGTTGCTTGTGATTCAAGAATGGAATCGTTTACCAGAATATATTTTACAAGTAGGTTTAGGGGCGATCGCGTTAAATTTGACCTCAACCCTAGCAGGATTTTTCATCGCCAAACTATGCCGACTCAATATTCGCCAGCAAATATGTATTGCGATAGAAGTTGGATTTCAAAATACCTCCTTAGCATTCGCCATCACAGCAGGACTTTTGAACAATCCAAATATGGGAATTGCTGCTGCTATTTACGGACTATTTATGTTTTTTACAGGCTTTGCCATTATTAGATACGGGAAGAAATTGTTACCCAAGACTGCCAGGAGTCGGGATTTAGCCAGTAGATTCTGATAGAAATATCTTAGCTAGGCGATCGCACAGATGCAAAATTAGGCGATCGCCCAGTAACAATTCACCAGAAAAGTTCAATTCACGCCGATATTTGGGAAATATAAGCTTATTAAAGCTGATACAAATTAGGCAATGGACACAATAGCACTTGTTGAGCAGCTAGTTCAAGAGATTGTAGCGATTAATCATGCTTGGAAAGTTGCTCGTGAATTATTTGGACAAAATTCACCTCTATCTACTTCCTCACGGGATCTCAAAACCTGCTTACAGGTACGTTTATTGCAAAACTATGCACCTGAGCTAGTGTATCTGGTTGAGGATAAAGAAGCAGAAGGGGAAAAACTGTATAGTTTACGCTTGAGAACACCTATAGGAAACCGCCAGGATGTAGAACATCTACCAGTACGGGTAGCACATCAGGTTTTTAATAGTGCGGAATTACAACGATTCACCAATCAATAATCTGATCAGGAGTGCTTTGTGAGTATAGCAAACATCTGGAACATCGTTTGGGCTAACGATTTTTTTCACTGGGCTATTGTTTTTGTTTTCGCTATCGCCTTCATTACTGAGGTTGTGACAGTATGGCAATATTGGCAGCAAGAATGTAGTGAAACTGCAACTGCAATTAAATTTTTGCATAAGTACAAAGATAATCAAAGTATCCCAGCATCAAAGAATATTCGTTCATGGTTACGAGAACATTTAGGAACTTATGAACCAATACAAGATAAAACATCCAAATTCATACTCATACAATATCCTGCTGTTTTAGCTCGACCAATACCTCGTAGTTCCTTGCGCTTTGTCACAACTTTGTGTACAGCACTCGGTATTTTGGGAACTTTTTACGGTATTCAACAGGGATTACAAGGAATTAGCCTCGATACCTCCAACTCTCAACAGTTGATGGAATCTAGCACTAAGCTACTCATGGGAATGAAAACAGCTTTTTCTACTTCTTTGATGGGGCTTGGTTCTGGTAGTCTATTTACTTTAATTTTGTTTGTTGGTGATACTACGCGTCAAGCACGGCGTAATGGGTTACGGAAAAAATTGCAGGCGATCGCCACTTTCAAGACAACAGAAAATTCTAACGGTGATGTCGCTGAAGCACTCAGTCTTGTAGCCAAAAATTTAACGGGATTAAAACACTTAAATGGAGAAAGTATTGGACAAGCTGTAGGTAGAAGTATAGCAGAACAGTTCACCAGCTTAAACCAATTATCAGCCCAAAATATTGGTCAAGCCGTAGGCCAACAAATGTTACCAGCCTTAAAAGCCATCTTCCAAGAACAGAAAACACTCCGAGAACTCCAAGAAAGTCAGGGACAGAGAGTTTTAGAATCACTAATAAATGATTTGCGAAGTCAGGTACTTGAACCAATTGCAAATCGACTAGATGAAAGTGCAAAGCTAACTCAACAAGCATCACAAGCTGTGTTAAATCTGCACCAAGAATTAGGGGGAATTTCTCAAAGTTTAGCAACTTCCATCGAGACAATTCAAAGCTTTCAAAAAGAAACATTAGTTGAACTTCAGAAATTTGCTCACAATCTTGGAAAAACTTTAAGCCAATTCCAAACTGAAACAAAAGGAGTTTTACAACAAACAGCAGTAGAAATTAATCGCGCTGTTGATCAAAGCATCCAAGGCATGACAAACCAGCGTACTGCTTTTCAAGCAAGTGCAGAACAAGCTGCTGCTACTTTTAGAGGTATTCGTGGGGAATTAGAGCAAGCATTACAATCAAGAGCCGAAGCAGAACAGCAAATGCTGCAAAGTACAAAAACGGGAATTATGCAAATTCTCAATCAAGCTAATACAGCCTTTCAACAACAAACACATACTTTAGCAGCAGTAGGTAATCAATCTGCTGAATTGATGAGTAATGCTCAAAATAATCTCCTAACTACTTTAGAAAATATTGATCAAACACTCACAGCAACTAGCCAAAGTGTCCAACAAGATTTGACACAATTCCGTCAAGAATATCAAGCTAACCTACAAACTTTTTTTGTACAACAAAATCATCTATTAGAAGGAATGTTACAACAAACAGCAGTAGAAATTAATCGTGCTGTTGATCAAAGTATCCAAGGAATGACAACCCAGCGTACTGCTTTTCAAGCAAGTGCAGAACAAGCTGCTGCTACTTTTAGAGGTATTCGAGAGGAATTGGAAATAGCATTACAATCAAGAGCCGAAGCAGAACAGCAGATGTTGCAAAGTACAAAAACGGGCATCATTCATATTCTCACCGAAGCTAATAGAGCTTTTCATGAACAAACAAATACTTTAACAGCAGTGGGTAATCAAGCTTCTGAGTTGATGAATAATGCTCAAAACAATCTCCTAACTACTTTAGGAAATATTGACACCACACTCACAGCAACTCGTCAAACTGTGCAAGATGATTTGACGCAATTCCGTGAAGAATATCAAGCTAACCTACAAGCTTTCTTTCTACAACAAAATCATCTACTGGAGGGAACTTTAGGTGAACAACGTGATGGACTAGCTGAAGTAGTGAACAATCTAGATTTAGTCTTCCAAAAAGAAGCTCAAAGGCGTAGTCAATTGTCTCAAGAAGTTGACAAAAGTATGATTCAAATTCAACACGCTGCTAGAGAAGTTGGTCAACTAGTTACAGCAGTCGGCTTAAATTCAAGTCATAGGTTAGTACAACTAGAAGAACTTTCCCGTGGTATTGGTGAACAAGTAGAAGGTGTCAGACAAGAATATAGAGAATTATCGATAAGTTTTAAAGAATCTTTTGAGGCTTGGCAAGGTCATTTTGAAGCATCACGGCAAGAATTTTTTAAGGAGGCTGATAGTTCTATGGCTCACGTGTGTAGTAGTTTGTTAGACGCAGCTAATCTCTTAGTGATGGCAAATGATGACAGGAAAAATTACAATGGATAATTTGATATTTGATGAAATTGAAACAGACAATATAGAAGATGAAGATGCGAGTATTTACCTGTCAATTGGTGATCTCATGTCAGGGGTATTAATGTTTTTTGCTTTGCTATTTATTACTGCATTACTTCAGCTTGCAGAAAAAGATACCCCAAAACGTATGGTAATCGGCAACGTTGTAGGGGAAATGAAAAGTAATAATATTAATGTCAAAGTTAATCCAGATACAGGTGATATTAGCATCCAAGAATCAATCTTATTTGCTAAGGGAAGTAACGAACTCAAACCTGAAGGTAAAGCTTTTCTACGCAGATTTATTCCTGTTTATAGTGGGGTGATTTTTTCTAAGCCAGAATATGAGAAAGAAATTAGCCGGGTAGTTATAGAAGGTCATACTAGCTCAGATGGCGATGACAAGACCAACTTAAAACTTAGTGTTTTGCGCTCTGCATCAGTTTATAACTACATTTTTTACGATATGAATTTTGCTACCAAAGCACCTTTAAGTAAAAAAATATTGGCGGCTGGTCGTGGAGAAATAGAAGCTGATCAGCAAACAGATAACCCGACTGATCGGAAAGTTCTTTTTCGCTTTCAATTTCGTACTGATGAATTAACTGAACGTTCTCGTAAAAGTATCTCGTTACCGGAGCAAAAGCTGTGAATTATGAATTTCCGATTCCTTCTAAACTTGAAACTAAGCAGTATATCCCTGAAAAACTGACTCAGCTTAGTAGCAAATTACCAGATACAAAAAATTCTATCCCAACTGTTGATAGAGTTTTGGAAAAAATTTCCCAGGGTCAGTCTACTCAAATCACTCCTTTAGAGTGGGTGTATTGTATTCATGCTAAAGCTGATTGGGATGAACAGCATTTAGATTCTTCCAGAGAAACATCCGCATCTATCTGGAAGGTAGCAATTAATAATAGTTGGTTACAACAGCGATTGATTTGGAATTTAGCTATTTATTATAGTGATAAAACCGAGAAGGTATTAGCAAAATCCCTAGTCGAATCATTTGATATATTTGCTAATGATGCTAAAAATGTTGAGCTACTTACTGTAAGAATTATTCAGGCTATCAGCAATTCTAATTCATGTCAAACCTTGGCTAGAATTGCTTGTAATTCTAATTTAACTAGAACTGAATTACTAAACACAATTAAAGAAGAAATGCCTGTTTGGCTTTCCGTATTTAGCGAATTTGTAAATTATATTGCACCTCATTTTACGAAAATTTATCATCCAACTCAACAGCATATTAATTGGTTGTTACGCTGTTTAGATGAAATGTCATTACAGGAGAAAATAAAAGCTGTTAATTATTTATTGGAGAACATATCTCAATACATAGCTACAAATAATCCACAGCTAGTTGATTGGTTCAGAATACACTATCGAAATGGTGAGGCGTGGTATTTACTTTCAGCACGCGCCAAGCAGAGATTACGAGAGTGGATTGGCTCTATTAACTATGGAGATTTTCAAAAGCTAGTAGAAGCAATTTTACCTACCTTATCAGACAGTGATAGACCCAAGCAACTAAAAGCAAGAAGAGATTTTTGGAGTAATTACAGCGATCGCTTTGAAAGACTTCGGATTTTGTTACCTCAAACATCACTCAATCCTATCAAACATAAGCTACAAGGTGATATTCATTTCCTAGAGAATGATGGTAGCGATCGCACTGAAGTTTGTATTTTTGATTTTGGTGAGTGGTTGGTAGTAGAATTTTTTCGTGGAAGAGGTAGTGAAACACGCTTGTTGGAGAATAACTTGAGAAATCAGCAAATTCTTTTTGGTGATTCTCCGCTATCTGTTAAAAAAATTCGCTGTTTAGGTGGTGATAAGCACGATCACGTTTATCTTTGGCAAGAATATTGTCCAAAATGGTTGGAACATAGAGCAATTATTCCCAACACAGGTATTTTATCTAACAAAGTACTAAAACCCGAAAAATTACGAATCCGTGAAGAGCAGATGAAACATTGGAACAGGGAAATTTTCAAACTTGAACAAGAAGCAAAAGATTACTGTTATGGGATTGGTTTTTGCATAACTTGAAATATCAACACTGAATCTTCCTGTTTATCTGTATATTAAATTACATTAAACTTGAACAGAAATTACTCCATCGCTGAACCCCTAAGATTTTCAAAATGCAGCACCTACACGTTAAGCTGAATGAAGGTAGCAATTTGTTGCGGTTTTTAGATTAAACTGGCTATCCCTGTTAATTTTTTATTTTCCACTGCTTGAGAAACCTGGAATGCTAGACCAAATTTTTGACTACCTGCACTTTCATCTCAGCGTTGAAGCTTCTATAGTCCTGCTGATCTTGATATTTTTAGAAGCAGTGCTATCTGCTGATAATGCGATCGCACTTGCAGCCATAGCCCAAGGACTAGATGATAAAAAACTGGAACGTCAGGCACTCAACATTGGTTTAGTCGTTGCCTATGTGCTGCGAATTACCTTACTGTTGACGGCCACTGAAGTCCAAAAGTTTTGGCAATTTGAACTCCTCGGTGCTGCATACTTGTTGTGGTTGGTATTCCAACACTTTACCTCAGAAGATGCAGACAACGAACATCATCATGGGCCACGTTTTAATTCACTGTGGCAAGCAATACCAGTAATTGCCTTTACTGACTTAGCATTTTCTTTAGATAGCGTCACAACTGCGATCGCTGTATCTCAAGAAAAGTGGCTAGTGCTGACAGGAACTACCATCGGGATCATCACCCTCCGCTTCATGGCGGGCTTATTTATTCGATGGTTAGACGAATTTGAAAACCTAGAAGACGCAGGATATATTACAGTTGCCCTAGTGGGATTACGCCTGTTATTGAAAGTAGTAAACGATGATTTTGTCCCACCAGAATGGGTAATGATTACCGCGATCGCCCTAATTTTAACTTGGGGATTTTCCAAACGTACTCTCACCGAAGAGTGAGGGAATGAGGGCTGGAAGGTAGACAAGGGGACAGGGGAGCAGGGAGCAAGGGAGCAGGGGGAGTAAAACTCTCTCTTCAATTTTGAATTTTGAATTTTGAATTTTGAATTGAATTGCCCCATGCCCCCTGCTCCATGCCCCATGCCCCATCTAACTATTCATGCAACCAAGGTGTTAAATCAGGTTGCCAGTTGACTAATTCTGCATCTGTGAACCAGAGGCTGACTTCTCGTACAGCAGTTTCTGGTGCGTCAGAACCGTGGATGAGGTTACGACCAATATTAATGCCAAAATCACCCCGAATTGTTCCTGGTTCTGCGGTTAGGGGATTGGTTGCACCAATCATTTTTCTGGCAGCAGCAATCACACCATCACCTTCCCAAACCATCGCTACTACTGGGCCGGAGGTGATAAATTCCACTAGACTGGGGAAGAATGGTCTTTGACGGTGGACATCATAGTGTTTTTCGGCCAATTCCTGACTGACTTGTAAAAACTTTAAACCAACAAGGGTAAAACCTTTGGTTTCAAAGCGACGGATAATTTCGCCTACCAGTCCACGTTGTACGCCATCAGGCTTAATT
Source organism: Aliinostoc maniaoense (assembly GCF_058172895.1). Classification (NCBI taxonomy): domain Bacteria; kingdom Bacillati; phylum Cyanobacteriota; class Cyanophyceae; order Nostocales; family Nodulariaceae; genus Aliinostoc; species Aliinostoc maniaoense. The sequence goes on from NZ_CP187952.1 coordinate 4,267,545, forward strand.
GCTAAGAATGTGCGCTCCATTGCTATCTCCCAAAACTTAATCAAATTTTTATCTAGTCCCAAGTCAAAAGCCAAAAGTCCATAGTCTAGAGCCTCAGAGTTTTTTGCTACCGACTTTTGACTAGTCACTAATAACTGATGACGAACGACCAATCAGAGTTTATCTCAGAAATTATCTCTAAGTGCATATACGTTGCCAAATGAATGCGTTAAATTGTTTATTCGTGGGTGAAACACAGAGGTCAGACATGGGTGTTGAATCAACTGCTACATCAGACGAGGTGGTAAAAGTACCGTCCAACGTTAATAAACTGGAAGGAAAAGGTCACAAACACAAAAAGCTGTTACCACCAAGTACAGGAGATGTATCTCGCGCTTGGAAAATTGAGGATAGCGAAGATTTATATCGGATTGAAGGTTGGGGACAACCTTATTTTTCGATTAATGCGGCTGGTCATGTGACTGTTTCTCCCAAAGGAGATCGGGGCGGTTCTCTTGATTTGTTTGAACTCGTCAACGCCTTGAAACAGCGTAATTTGGGGCTTCCTCTCCTGATTCGTTTTTCAGATATTTTAGAAGACCGTATTGAACGGTTAAATGCTTGTTTTGCAAAGGCGATCGCCCGTTATAATTACCCTGGTGTATATCGTGGCGTGTTTCCTGTCAAGTGTAATCAACAACGGCACTTAATTGAGGATTTAGTCAAATTTGGCAAACCCCATCAGTTTGGTTTAGAAGCTGGTTCTAAACCAGAATTAATGATCGCCTTGGCTTTATTGGATACCCCAGGCGCATTGCTCGTTTGCAACGGCTACAAAGACCGGGAATACATCGAAACAGCAATGTTAGCCCAAAGACTAGGACAAACCCCAATTATCGTCTTAGAACAGATTGAAGAAGTCGATTTGGTAATTGCTGCTAGCCAACAATTAGGTATTAAACCTATTTTGGGAGTACGGGCTAAATTAAGTACTCAAGGCATGGGACGTTGGGGGACATCCACAGGCGATCGCGCTAAATTTGGGCTGACTATTCCTGAAATTATCCACGCCGTGGACAAATTGCGCGATGCTGATTTATTGGGTTCTTTGCAGTTGTTGCACTTCCATATCGGTTCGCAAATCTCCGCCATTAACGTCATTAAAGATGCCATCCAAGAAGCTAGCCGCATCTACGTGGAACTAGCAGATCAAGGCGCAGATATGAAATACCTCGATGTTGGTGGAGGCTTGGGTGTAGATTATGACGGTTCTCAGACCAACTTCTACGCTTCCAAAAATTACAATATGCAGAACTATGCTAACGACATCGTAGCAGAGTTAAAAGATACCTGTGCGGAACGTCAGATACCTGTACCTACCCTGCTCAGTGAAAGTGGTCGAGCGATCGCCTCCCATCAGTCGGTACTAATTTTTGATGTCCTCAGTACCAGCGATGTCCCCCTAGATTTACCAGAACCGCCCCAGGAAGGTGAATCTCCAGTCATTAATTATCTGTGGGAAACCTACCAATCGATTAACAAAGAGAACTATCAAGAGTTCTATCACGACGCAACCCAATTTAAAGAAGAAGCTATCAGCCGCTTTAACTTGGGAATTTTACGGCTGAGAGAACGGGCTAAAGCCGAACGTCTATACTGGGCTTGCTGTCAGAAAATTTTAAACATTATCAGACAGCATGATTACGTACCCGATGAACTGGAAGACCTAGAGAAAATCATGGCTTCCATCTACTACATCAATCTTTCAGTGTTTCAATCAGCACCAGATTGTTGGGCGATCGATCAGCTATTTCCCATTATGCCCATCCATCGCCTAGACGAAGAACCAACCAGGCGAGGAATTTTAGCTGACCTCACCTGTGATAGTGACGGCAAAATTGACCGTTTTATTGACCTGCGGGATGTCAAATCAGTCTTAGAACTGCACCCCTTCCAACCAGGAGAACCCTATTACTTGGGAATGTTCCTCAATGGTGCTTACCAAGAAATTATGGGCAATTTACACAACCTCTTTGGCGACACCAACGCAGTTCATATTCAACTAACCCCCAAAGGCTACCAAATTGAACACGTAGTCAAAGGCGACACCATGAGCGAAGTAGTTAGCTACGTGCAGTATGACTCTGAGGATATGGTAGAGAACATCCGCCAGCGTTGTGAAAAAGCCCTAGAAGAAAAGCACATCACCCTCGCTGAGTCCCAAAGACTGCTACAAACCTACGAACAAAGTCTCAGAAGATACACGTATTTGAATAGCTAGGATTTGGGGACTGGGGACTGGGGACTGGGGATTGGGGACTGGGGCATGGGGCATGGGGCATTGGAGAATCATGCTCCCTTGTCTCCCTTGTCTCCCTTGTCTCCCTTGTCTCCTCCTGCTCCCTGCTCCCCAGCCCCATGCCCCCCAGCCCCATGCCCTCCAGCCCCTGCCCTAAATCACATTTGTCCCTAGCAACTCCTCAATTGCTTGGCGTTCTACGGGAGTATGTTCTGGTGGTGTTTGGCGGGCATCGGTAATCAACCAATCTAGAGAAGCAGCTTGTACATCAATCGCTGATCCGGTTTTATCTACGCAGTAACGTCCAAAGACCAACTTATCAACTAACCGCACTCCAGGCCCTAAACGTGACCATTCAAAGATGACGCTGTTATCGACTGTTGCGCCACTGCATATCCAACAGTTGGGGCCAATCATCGCTGGGCCAACGATTTTTGCTCCGTCTTCTATTCTAGTCATGCCCCCAATATAAACTGGGCCTGTGATATCTACCTTGTCCCAATTCACAGCCACATTTAAGCCAGTGTAGATACCGGGTGCGACTTCATGACCAGGAATTTGCACATTTTTAATTTCACCCGATAACACACCGCGAATTGCTCGCCAGTAGTCAGGGACTTTACCAATATCCACCCATTCAAAATCCATTGCAATGGCGTAGAATGGCGCACCAATTTCTACTAATTTGGGAAATAATTGGCTACCAATGTCATATTCCACTCCAGAAGGTATGTATTTAAATACTTCTGGCTCAAAGATGTAAATACCTGTGTTGATATTGGTGCTAAGTGCCTCCTCTACAGAGGGTTTTTCTTGGAAGGCTTTAACCCGGCTATCTTCATCAGTTACTACTACCCCGTAACTGGAAACTTCTTCTTTTGGAACGGATTTGGTAATAATGGTGGCAATTGAACCTTTGGATTTATGCCACTTCACCGCTTCAGTCAAATCGAGATCAATTAAAGCGTCACCGCACAATACCACAAAGGTATCATCAAAAAATGGTGAAAAATCTTGGATGCGGCGCATTCCTCCCGCCGAACCAACAGCTTCCCCTACGAGTTTACCATTGTCATCAATTTTGCCTTCAAAAGAATAGGCAATCTGTACACCAAACCGTTGACCATCACGGAAATAGTTTTCAATTTCTTCTGCCAAATGGCTGACATTGACCATAATCTGGTCAAATCCATGTTGGCGGAGAAGTTCCAGTAAAAATTCCATCACTGGCTTTTGCAGGATAGGAATCATCGGTTTGGGAATTGTATAGGTAATAGGACGAACACGAGTACCTTTACCTGCTGCGAGAATCATCGCTTTCATAAAAATCTATTCCTCAACCACCAGCCAGTTTACATTTATTGAATGATACTTAATCATTAGTTTTGATGTTTGTTCTAAGTAACCTGTGATTAACCTCTGTCAACAGGGATAACAGGAATCTACTGATTAATGCAAGCAGAGGTACGGACAAATGACAAGCGATCGCTTATCTTTATTTAAGATAATCGGATTTTAGCTTTGACTAAAGCTGTCGTCTGTAGATTCCCTGCTTGTCAAGTTGAGCCATGTTAGCTTTGTGTAATTAATCGAATTTTAATATCTTGGTAAAACTCCTCCTGAAACAGCTCCACTTTAGATTGAGCCGATAGCAGCAGTAAAGCCCAGAAAACACTAACGACGTGACTATTTTCTGATTCATGGTGAGAGTTATTTTCAAGTCCTGGCTTGTTCTGAGTCCATAATTGTACAAGTTGTTCTAAATGTAAATAATTTTGCTCTAAAAGTAACTCTTGTGCGGATGAAAGCAATACTTGTTCTAGTTCACCAGCCACCTCTGTTAAATTTTCTTGGTGCGCTAACTCTAGTGCCTCACGCATACTTTTGACACTGGGTTGGCGTTTGAGACGAGGAGGTTTACTGACTTTCTGCACCAGCTTCAGCTGGTTGGCCATGATTTGTAGTTGCTCAATTAACTCTTGCTGTGTCACACGGCGTTTTGGTGGTGGCATTGCTGCGGGACGACGACGCAAATAACGCTCTAACTGTAAACGATGACCTTGATGCAATAATCCGTTTTCACCCTCTACTAAAGCATCATCGATTACATCTTCTAGTTCATTGACTGCTGTTGACAATTGCATCAAGGTATTAGCTTTAAATAAAACTAGCATGGATGCTGATAAAAACGCTTGTCCCGACTGAGACAAGTCAGCTTCGTAACCTCTGGCTGTTGTCTTGGGTGTCATCAGTTCTAAGTAACGGTCGATAACTTCAATGACTTGAACATCCCAAGGATCTATTTCTCCTTGTTCAGCTTGCTCAATTAAGAGTGTGATTGTTTCTAATAGTTCGGAAGCATCCATGAATTAATTCACAATTCAAAATTCAAAATTATTGCATTCAATAGAGCCATCCACTTGCGAGTGGGGTTTCTATGGGCGTTGCTTTAACAGTTATCAGTTATCAGTTATCAGTCAAGAGTGATGTGTTTATCATTGGTGAAACACCACACCATGCGCCTTGATAACTGTTCACCCAACACTGTTCACTGATTTAAGGTAGCCTATTTTCTTGATCAATCATCTCTTAGGAAGGGTGAACACATAAACAAATTCTTATCAAAAGAAAGATGATTTATCCTTAATCATCTCGTGAAATAAAACTACATAATTTAGTTTTACTTCTGGTTGGTCAGAATTTAATCCTATGGCACTACCATCTATTGATGAATTAAAAACTTTGGTTGAGAATAGCCAAACGCCTTGTATATCTCTGTATATACCAATGCAAAAATTAGGAGCAGAGACTAGACAAAATCCAATTCGGTTTAAAAATGTCATCCGTGAAGCTGAAGAACGTTTGAATGCAATCGGGATGCGTTCTACAGAAGTGATCAATTTTCTTAAACCTGCGATCGCATTGGATGATAATGATTTTTGGGAACACCAAGACCGAGGATTAGCAATCTTTATTTCTCCACAGATATTTCGGTATTATTGTTTACCAATGGAATTACCAGAGTTGGTAGTAGTTGGTGATCAATTTCACATTAAGCCATTACTGCATTTGATTAATAGCGATCGCCAATTCTATCTTTTAGCATTGAGTCAAAAAGATGTCCACTTCTTTGAGGGCAACCACTATGAAATTAAAGAAGTGGCAGTGGAAAATATGCCGCCAAATTTAGAAGCAGTTCTGCTCATACAGGATAACTCACAAAAAGGCGTACAGCACAGAATTGCGACATCAAGAGGGGGAACAGTTAATCCTGTTCAGCAACCTGGTCAATTTCATGGACAGGGAAGTCCAGAGCAAGATAGACATCAAGCAGGTATTTTACAATTTTGCTATGCAGTTGATCAGGCATTACATGAAAAATTACGGGACAAACAAGCACCTTTAATTGTGGCAGGAGTTGAGCATCTTCATCCTCTTTATGAAGAGGCGAATACTTATCCCCATCTGCTGACAGAGGGTATTACTGGCAATCAGGAAGTGACAAACCTAGAAGAATTACACCATCAAGCTTGGTCTATTGTATCCCCGTTAATCCAACAACAACAGCAGCAGGCGATCGCACTTTATCAACAGCTAGCGGGAGAGAATATGGCTCAAGCCTCTGGTGATATCAAAGAAATTGTCCCAGCCGCCTATTATCAAAAGGTAGATACTTTATTTGTATCTCTCAGACAACAAGTTTGGGGTAAATTTGAACCTGAAACCATGAGTGTAGATTTACACTCCCAACCCCAGCCCCAAGATAACGATATGTTAGATTTTGCGGCTGCTCACACATTCCTCAATGGTGGTCAAGTTTACACTCTTGACCTAGAACAAATGCCTAATAAGCAACCAGTAGCAGCGATTTTCCGATATTGATATGGAGGGAGAGGGCAGGGGGGCAGGGGGGCAGGGGAGCAGGGGAGCAGGGGAGCAGGGAGCAGGGGGCAGGGGAGCAGGGGAGACAAGGGAGACAAGGGGGACAAGGGGGACAAGGGGGACAAGGGGGACAAGGGAGGGGGGAGTGTGGGGAGAGAGGGGAGTGTGGGGGGAAAGATTTGTTCTCCACCATCCCACACCTCCCACACCTCCCACACCCTGCCCCATGCCCAATTCGCAATGCCCAATGCCCAATGCCCAATGCCCAATGCCCAAAATTCTTGAATTTAATGCAGTTTTTGCCGTGCTGCTGCTAATATTAAACGTTTTTCAGCACGAGCGATCGCTTGATATGTTGTCTCTACTGCTTCCGGTTCTACAGAAATGGCAGTAATGCCCCATTTTACTAGTTGATCAATTATTTCTGGATAAATAGCTGGTGCTTGACCACAAATGGAACAAGGTATGCCGGCATCTGTTGACATTTTGATTAGTTGGGAAATTGCGGCCATGACAGCCGGATGAAGCTCATTTAATACTTTAGTTAATTGTGCTTGTTCGCGGTCTACTCCTAACAATAATTGGGTGAGATCGTTAGTACCAATGGAAATACCTGCAACTCCGGCTTTGATATATTCTGGCAGCAAAAACAAGACGCTGGGAACTTCTGCCATCATCCACAATTGAAACTGGGGTACTTGGGTTAGCCCTATTTGCTGAACTTTTTGTTGACAGTAACTAAATTCAGGCACACTGCGAACAAAGGGTAAAATCAGGTGAATGTTGCTATAACCGGCTTTTTGCACGTTGGCTATGGCTGTTAGTTCTAAATCAAAAACTGCGGAATTTTGAATATAGCTGAATGTGCCGCGATCGCCTAAAATTGATTGCTGTGTAGATGGTATATTATTTGCTGATAATTCGTGCGATCGCCAATCTAAGGAGCGGTAAAAAACTGGTCTGGGAGCAAAAGCACGAGCAAATTGCATGATTTGTTCAGACAAGTAGGCTAATAATTCTGAGTCTCGTCCCTCTATCACCCAAAAATGGGGATGTTCCCCTTTGAGGAGTGAGAGTAGCATCAGTTCTGAACGTAATAATCCTACGCCATCTACAGGTAATTTTTGGACTTGCTCTATTAAACTAGCTTGACTGAGATTCACCAACAGTTGGGTAGCAATCATTGGCAAGTGGGAAGTAATAACGGTTTGCTGTGAGGGAGTCGGGGGTTGCAGTGGTGTATTTGGCTGTGAAATTACTACCTCACTCACTTCATCTTCCCTCAGACGATACACTTCACCGCGATCGCCATCTACAAGTAGGCGTTCTCCGTTGTGAATGATGACTGTTGCATCTGCTGCACTGACTACGGCGGGAATACCCAATTCTCTGGCTAAAATTGCGGCATGGCTAGTCAAGCCTCCCTGTGCTGTTACTAAACCCACTGCTTGTTCAATGAGTGGCAACCAATCGGGTGTAATTTTTGGTACTACTAAAATTACACCTTTGGGTATTTTATCTGGTTTGGCTTGAGTGTTGACGACTACGTGAGCATTTGCTGTCACCCGTCCCCCGGCTGCACCAACGCCTTTAATAAACTGTAAATTGGGAATTGCTGAGTGGGGGGTGCTAACTTGGGTAATGTCAATATGGGGGACTGAGTTTTCCTGAGCAATTGTCCACTCAATGGTAAAATTTTTACCTAACTCACTGACGAGTTGATGCCCTAGGGTAATTATTTGTTGGAGTAATTCTTCTTCTAAAGAGTACTGTTGTTGTTGGGCTTCCTCAACTAAATATACATTGGGAATATTACGATCAATAGTGATACCTGCCCCATTTTCATTGAGGCGATAAGCTAGGATTTTGTTGCCTAGATGCCTTTCTAATACCACACCTGTTTCTGGTTGAATGTGGTATGTATCTGGTAGTACCTCACCGTGAGCGATCGCATTTCCTAAACCCCAAGTGGCTTCGATTGTCCAGCTTGTAGGGTTCACCTTGAGTAAACCACTAGCAATAGCATTACTGACTGGTTGGATGAGAATTGCTAAGTTAACTTGTTCCAGGTTAACTCCCATCCGTCGCCAATATAGTAAACTTCTGGCGCGAAACAGTTGACTCCAGATGTGTTTTAATGAGGATGCGATCGCCACTTCATCACAACTACAAAAACTAGACTCCAGCAATCCAGAAGTATTTCTGACTTTTGGTGTAGCTAGAGTTGGTCGTAAAATTACATACTGAGATTGCCATTGTTGAGTTGCGTTTAGAATTGTACTCACCCATTGGGATGGTACATGAGCATTGATAATTTCCTGACGCAAACGACTAGCCACTTCCTGGAGTTGTCGCCAGTTTCCTACATCCAAATGCAAGGAAGAATTGGGTAAATTAGCAACTAATGACTCGGAAGTGTTGAGAGTTTCTAAAAATAGTCGTAGTAAATCTTCTGGAACTACAAAACCAGGGACAACCGGGTAGCCACGCTGTTTAAGTTTACTTAAGTAAAAAGCTTTATCACCTACTTTGGTGCGGTCTTGTAGTTTAATTTGATCTAGCCAGTAGAGTCTATCCACTCAATTTTCTTGATTGCCATTTGCTTAGTTTACACTACAGTCATCCCACCTACTAACTATCTACAAGGAAGAATGCCTGATCAATTCAGTGTCGTAATTCTACCAACTTAATATACTAGTACCAGCCGGCAGGCAATTATAACAAAGAAAAATACTCACAATTCCGTACATTTCTCAGTCCCTGCTACACTAACAGTATTGATCATCTTATTCAACAGAATCACGATTTTTGACATGATTTAATTTGTAAATAGTTACATTCAATTTTACATTTTTGTCTGTTTACTTTGACATTTTCTACAGATTTCCCCTTGAATAATGGTTCAAAATGAACGGCTTTTTTCTATATACATCTGTGATTGATAATTTTTTGGGGTTCATTAAAAATTATAAGACTTCATCTATTCATCCAGAATACAATTTTTCTTATCTCAGATATAAAAGCGTTAAACACTTACCACGTTTAACCCCATGATTTGAGCAATATTATTTACTCTTATGCCTATGCAAATAACTCAATCCGCATATCTTCCCTAAATCAAGTCGCTTCTCTCCAATTCAAAATACCCTGTGGAAAGCAAGCTACAAAATTCAAGAGTTTTACTCCCCCTGCCCCCTACTCCCTGCCCCCCTGCTCCTTTGTCTTTTTCCCCTTTCCCTCCTGCGTCATTTTATACGTTAAATAATTCTAAAGCTCTAGCAAAAATTGCTTCTTCTGCTCTCGTTCCGAGGATAGATTTTACCAAATCAATAAATTCATTATCTGTTTTAATATCATTTTCAATTGTTTTACTAGCTGCATAAAAGCTAGCATCATTAATACTTAATTCATTAGTCATACCTGTTTGTAATTGCTGTTTTTTACGATCCCATGAAACTGATTTACCCCTTAATGTCAATTCAAACCATATTAGTTCATCATGCTCTAATTCAAAGAAAACATCAAAATAAGGTTCTTCTCCTTGAAACCAAATTTTCTGCTTACCTTCAGTATGTTTTTGTTTAAGCAGTTTTTGTTCAATTTTTCGCAGTGATGCCCCTAAAGATGCTATTTCCTGGGGATTTAATATAAGTTTTGGTTCTGGGATATACATTTTTTTACTCAAAGTTAATCAGTAACAATATTAGTGTTTAAGTTAAATAGAATTTACCATTTACGCCGACTGATTTATGTTTCCTGCTTGCACACCAAGAATTTGAGACGAGTTTAACCACTGAGCATCAAAAGAACTCAGGTGAGTTGTGGTAATTAAAGTTTGAAACCGATCTTGAATCGCATCTAGTAATTGATTTTGGCGAGAAGGATCTAATTCCGCTAACACATCATCAAGTAGAAGTAACGGCGGTTCTTGAATCACTTCTTCAATTAGTTGTAATTCTGCGAGTTTTAGAGCTAGTACTAAAGTGCGCTGCTGACCCTGAGAACCGTATTGACGCGCCGGAGTTTGATTAATGGTTAATTCTACTTCATCACGATGGGGGCCAACTAGAGTAGTATTTCGGTGGAGTTCCGCAACGGCTCGCTGCTGTATTTTGTTAAGAAATGCTTGCTGTATTTCTTCGGGATGAGTTTGGGTGAGGGGAACATTGGGAGTATATGTAATTTCTAAAACTTCGGTACTGCCACTAATACTAGCGTGCCAGGCGGCAGCCAGAGGCGCAAGTCTTTTGAGAGCGCGATCGCGTCTTCTAATTACTCTTGTCCCTGTAATGGCTAATTGTGTATCCCAAATAGCCAGTGTTGATTGGTGGGTGGTAGTTACCGAGTCTGGAAGGCTTTTTAAGTAAGCGTTACGTTGACGTAACACATGGTTATATTGGTGGAGAATGTGAGCATAAACTGGCTCTAGTTGAATCAGAAGTGTGTCTAACCAGTTACGCCGAACTTCAGGACTACCACGGACTAATTCTAAATCTAAGCTGGAAAACTGGACGGCATTAATCACACCGAGAAAGTCCATTTGTCGCCGTAAAGTTTCCCCATTTAATGCGACACTGCGGCGACCATTACGACGGAGAGTTAAACTTAGGTCACTCACGCCAGTTTGCCGTTCAACGCTAGCATCAATTTTGGCTACTGGTTCACCTTCCTGGACGATATCACGATCGCGCGCCATCCGATGCGATCGCAATGTTGCCAATAACTCGACTGCTTCCAACAAATTAGACTTCCCCTGAGCATTATTCCCTACCAAAATAGTTTTAGCCGCAGTAAATTCGACTTCTTGGTCTTGGTAATTGCGAAAATGACGCAGGTGTAGGGTTTTGAGGTACATAAATGGGGAATGGGGAATGGGGAATGGGGAATGGGGCATGGGGAATGGGGCATTGGGCATTGGGAATGGGGCTAATCAATTCAAAATTCAAAATTCAAAATTCAAAATTCAAAATTCAAGAGTTTCTCCCTTGTCTCCCTTGTCTCCCTTGTCCCCCCTGCTCCCCTGCCCCCTGCCCCCTGCCCCCCTGCCCCCTGCTTGTTTCACACGCTTTTCTTGCCGATAAAGCGGAAGAAAAGTTTCTCCATTTCAATCCAAACAAACATTAAGGCACTAAAACCAAAACAAATGGCTAATTCGTTGGGTGGTAGCCAGTGAGTGCCAAAGAATGCCCGCAGGGGTGGAACATAAATCAGCATTAGTTGCAAAATTGTGGTGACAATTACAGCACCCAAGACAAACATATTAGAGAAGGGATTCATCTCAATAGTCAATCGATTATTCGAGCGAATTGCTATGGCGTGACCCATCTGAGCTACACATAAAGCCGTGAAGACCATTGTTTTCCACCGCTCAGGGTCAAGTCCTCCGGTTGTGTAGCCTCTGGCATGATGATATGCCCATTCCATCAAAATAATTGTGATGATGGCGAACACAATGCCAATCCGCACCATATAAGAACCCAAACCCCTAGAAAAAATGCTTTCACGGGGACTGAATGGGGGACGCTTCATTACATCTGGTTCTGGGGGTTCTACTGCTAAGGCTAAAGCGGGTAAACCGTCTGTGACTAAGTTCATCCACAGAATTTGTAGGGGTGTGAGGGGAACATCACCCAACCCTAAAAGCGGGGCGGCGGCAATGGTGAGAACTTCGCCAATGTTACTGCCGAGGATGTATTTAATAAAACGGCGGATGTTGGTATAAACCACCCTACCTTCCTTGGTGGCGGCGACGATGGTAGCAAAGTTGTCATCCATTAGCACCATATCACTGGCTTCTTTACTGACATCAGTACCAGTAATACCCATTGCAATGCCAATATCAGCTTGTTTTAAAGCGGGGGCATCGTTGACACCATCTCCAGTCATGGCTACAAATCTACCCCGGCGTTGTAATGCTTGCACAATCCGTAGTTTGTGTTCTGGGGCTACCCGTGCATAAATGCTGACTAAGTCAACTTGCTGTTCTAGTTCTTGGTCGCTCATGCGTTGCAATTCTTGACCAGTGAGAACTCTGTCACCTGTTTGGGCAATACCCAAATCAGTAGCGATCGCTCGTGCAGTTAGTTGATGGTCGCCTGTAATCATCACGGGACGAATCCCGGCTTCTCGACACTCTTGTACTGCTGCTCTCACTTCTGGACGGGGTGCATCTAGCATTCCCACTAACCCCAACCAAACTAAGTTTTGTTCTGAGGTTTCGTCACTACCTTCTGGGGGTACTTCCCACAGGGGTTTATAAGCAAAGCCTAACACCCGTAGACCGTTGCTAGCCATTTGGTCATTTTCAGCCAAAATTTGGCTACGTTGCTCGTCGTTGAGTGGTGCTGAGTTTGTACCTAAATAAATCTCACTGCAACGAGCCAAGATTAATTCTGGTGAACCTTTGGTAAACATGATGTAAGGTTCAGTGTTAATTAATCCCGCCAGTTGGGGGTCAACATATGTAAAAGACTGTTCCCCTGTGGCTACTTGCTCCACTTGAGCAATCACACTCATCCGTTTACGTTCTGAGGAAAACGGAAATTCGCCGACACGCGGTAATTTACTAGACCATTGGTCTTTTTCAATACCTATTTTCCCCGCCAAGGTGACTAATGCTCCCTCGGTGGGGTCGCCTAAAATCGCCCATTCTCCTTGTTCTTTTTGTAGTACTGAGTCGTTACAAACAGCACAAGCCACTAATAAAGCGGAGATGGCGGGATATTCATCTGGGGCGATGGCATTATCTGGTTCACCATCTAAATAAAACTCACCCACAGGGGCATAACCTTCGCCTGTAACCCGGAAGCTAGTAAGATTAGTGGCAATCGATTGCACCACCATTTTATTTTGAGTTAATGTCCCAGTTTTATCAGAACAGATAGTGGTGACAGAACCCAAAGTTTCTACTGCTGGTAGTTTGCGAATTAACGCATGGCGGCGTACCATGCGCTGAGTTCCCAATGCTAAGGTGACGGTAATTACAGCAGGTAGACCTTCAGGGACAACAGCCACCGCCATACTTAAAGAAACTTCTAAGAGGTCTTGGAGATTGCTAAAACCTCTAGCTTGAATAATACCGCCAATGACAACGATCGCCACCAATACCAAAGAACCCGTTACCAGGACATTACCCAGTTGAGTCATGCGTTGCTGCAAGGGGGTAGGTTCACTTTCTACCGACTGCAACATAGCAGCAATTTTACCTAGCTCGGTAGTCATCCCAGTATTAGTGACTAGTACCTTACCGCGCCCTTGGACAACTTCTGTACCTTGAAAAACTAAATTAATGCGATCGCCTAAAGATGTTTCTTCTGGTAGTTGTATATTAGCTTGTTTATTAACTGCTTCCGCTTCACCGGTCAGTGCTGACTCCCGTATCTGTAAATTCGCTTGTTCAACCAAGCGTCCATCAGCAGATATTTGCACCCCAGCTTCCACTAGCATCACATCCCCTGGGACTATCTCCTTGCCTGCTACATCCAGCAGTTTGCCATTGCGGATGACACGCACTAAAGGAGAAGCCATTTTTTTCAATGCGGCTAGGGCTTGTTCCGCCCGGCTTTCCTGGACGTATCCCAGGATACCATTGAGAATGACAATTGCTAAAATAGCGATCGTATCTTTAAATGGTACTTCCCCAGGCTTAAGCTGATTAGTTTGCCAAGCAATCAAATCTAGAAATCCAGAAATGAAAGCGACTGCAATCAGCATCAATAACATAATATTCTTGAACTGATCTAGCAGAATTTCCCAAGCACTACGTCCTCCGTGTTCCTCTAGTTCATTGAGTCCGTATTTTTGCAACCGCCTTTCAACTTCTGGAGTTGTTAAGCCACTATCAGCATGACTATCAAGCAGTTCTATTGCTTGCTCAACTTCCAAACTATGCCAAATGGCGACACCTTCAGGCAGAGAATTAGCAGACATTGTGTAAGTTACAGGAAAAGGTTACAAAATTCGATCATAATTGAGTCATGGCAGGAAAACCATCAATTAAGGGACTTCCAATTTAAAAAATATCGTATCACTGTGTGGGCAAGGGGGCAGGGGGCAGGGAGTAGGGGGCAGGGAGCAGGGAGCAGGGGGAGACAAGGGAGACAAGGGAGACAAGGGAGACAAGGGAGACAAGGGAGATTTTTACCCCAATGCCCCATGCCCAATGCCCCATGCCCCATGCCCCATGCCCCATGCCCCATGCCCAATTCCCAATTCCTAGTTAAAGATATGGCACAATTAATTCTAGGTGTGCTAAACCGTTGCCAATTATGCTTAATATGAGTTTTGCACCCACTAGTTTGACACCTAGCCAAATGTTTGGGCAAAGGACAATTCGACCGTTGACTGCTGCCATGTTATGTGGCATCGCGTTTATCCAAGATAAACTGATTGCAATTGACACGATTAAGGGGCATTTATTAGAAATTGACCCTCATACCGATAACAGTAAAATTCTCAACCCTCACCAAACTAGAGAATTTAGTGAGGTGACAGGTTTAGCTGTCTGGGAAGATACTCTGTGGGTAACTCGTGATCATAGTGTTTATGTATCGAAACTGCCGTCTTTAGGTTTAGAGCATTTTGCTACCTTGCCCTATCCTGCTGATGGTGTTGCTGTCTGGGATTCCACTGTTTATGTTAGTTGCCAAAAACTTGGCTATATTCTGATATATGACCGTGATACCCGCAAGGAAATTACTAGATTTTATACGCCTGGCGTGGGGGTAGAAAATTTAGCGGTGAATCGAGAAACTCTCTGGATTTGCGATCGCACCGAACAAACAGTCTACTCTATGGATAGGGGAACTGGGGAAGTGAGATTTAGTGTTTTAACTCCCTTTGATTCCCCTACAGGCATAGCAGTACACCTAGATACGCAAACGGGTAATGAAAGTCTGTTGGTGGCTTATGCTTCGGAAGAGCCTTACATTCGGGATAATCCTAATGCCGATCCTAATCATGAGTTAACATACCGCGATCGCACTTTCATTCATCCCCTGTATTATCATCACGAGCCGGATAAAAAATACGCCCTTTCTAATGGCTATCTGATTGAAATGTCCTATGCTGAGGAAATAGCCCCCTTAGAAGAGGTGTATTTGCCTGATGTGGAATGGCGTATTGCTCTCCCCTCGGAAACGGAACGCCAAAAAGTTAGACACATCGAACCCATTGGTATCCCCTTCACTGAAGAAGTTATTGATGGGCAACGGGTAGCTTTGTTTAAATTTGATGCTCTCACCCCTGGCGAACGTCATATATTTGGCTGGAAGGCACAATTAGAAGTACGGGGAATTAAGTACCGCATCACACCTAAAGATGTGGAAGATATTCCCGAAATATCCCCGGAAATTCAAGCTCGTTATCTGGTAGATAATGATGATTTAGCAATGGATACCCCCATTGTGCGGCGTTCTGCCCGTGATGCCGTTGGTTCAGAAACAAATCTGCTGCGGAAAATGTACAGCATCCGCAACTATGTTTATGATGAATTATCCTATGGCATTAAACCCTACATTGATACCCCAGATATTGTTTTAGAACGGGGTGTAGGTTCTTGTGGTGAGTATGTGGGTGTATTGTTGGCACTGTGTCGTTTAAATGGCATTCCTTGCCGTACCGTCGGTAGATACAAATGCCCCCCTAATAGCGACTATAAAGGAGTGCCTCTACAACCAGATTTTAATCATGTGTGGTTAGAATTTTATATACCTGGTCTGGGTTGGTTGCCAATGGAATCTAATCCTGATGATTTGGGTAATGATGGCCCTTATCCGACACGCTTTTTCATGGGCTTATGCTGGTATCACATTGAAATTGGCAAAGGCATCTCTTTTGAAACATTAAGTAGTGAAGGTAAGCGGTTAACTAAGGAAGATATCCCTATAGGTGACTTAGCCATTAATCATATTCGCTTTACAATTCTTGAGGAGTTGCCACCGTTTTAGCTTGTAGTAGGGTGCGTCAGGAGGAGTCAAAGATAGTAACCTGGGGTGGGGAGTGTGGGGAGTGTGGGGAGTGTGGGGTGTAGGAATACTATTTCTGAAAGAAACTTAGTATTAATAGTCACTTAGGGGAACAGAAGATAATTAATGCCCCATGCCCCATGCCCCATGCCCCATGCCCCCTATACTAAACAGGCGGCTAAATCTTGTTCTGGGGTGGTAATAAGTTGCAGATTGTAAGTTTGGGAGAGTAACTTGACAATATTAGGTGTGAAGAAAGCTGGTAGTGTGGGGCCGATGCGGATATTTTGGATACCGAGGTGTAGGAGTGTTAGCAGCACTGCGATCGCTTTTTGTTCATACCAAGATAATACTAAAGATAGTGGTAATTGGTTCACCTCAACCCCAAAGGCATCTGCTAAAGCTACAGCAATTTTAATTGCAGAATAAGCATCATTACATTGACCTAAATCTAATAGGCGCGGAATACCAGCAATTTCGCCTAAATTTTTGTCAAAAAAGCGGAATTTACCACAACCTAAAGTTAAAACAATACAATCATCTGGCATCTGTTCGACTAATTCAGTGTAATAATTACGTCCCGATTTAGCACCATCACAACCCCCAATCAAGAAGAAGTGCCGGATTTTACCTTGCTTTACACCATCAATTACAGTATCAGCAACACTCAACACCGCATTACGAGCAAAACCTGTAGTTACTGTCCCGCCATCGGTTGCATCAGTAAATCCCGGTAGTTCTAAAGCTTTCTCAATTATCGGTGAAACATCACGAATACTGATATTTTCCAACCCAGGATAACCAACTGGCCCCAGTGTAAATACCTTATGTTTATAAGATTCATGAGGAGGCATGAGGCAGTTTGTAGTCATGGCGATCGCACCAGGAAAACGTTCAAATTCATGTGTTTGATTTTGCCATGCAGTACCGTAATGTCCGTAAAGATGCGGATAAACCTGTTTTAATTTGGGATAGCCATGTGCAGGCAACAGTTCACCGTGGGTATAAACCTTAATATCAGTTCCCAGGGTTTGCTCTAAGATGGCTTTCAATGCCAGTAAATCGTGTCCTGATACGAGAATGGCTTTACCTGTGATCTGTCCCAGAGGTACAACTGTAGGTGTAGGATGACCAAAAGTTTCAGTATTGCCAGCATCCAGTAATTCCATCGCTTTCAGATTCATTTGCCCGACTTGCAGGGTGATATCTAACCAATCTGATAAACTTTTATCTTGGTCATCCAGGTGTGCCAAAACTTCATGGAAAAATCTATATAAGTCTTCATCATGTTGCCCAAGCTCCAAAGCGTGGAAAGCATAGGCGGCTACACCCTTGATACCATATAATACAGTGAGCTTGAGAGAGAAAATATCTACATTTTTCGCAGATTGACTGATAAACTCAAATTCTAAGTCTTTTCCCTGCTGAATTTGTGCTTGTAGATTACTAGCAGGCTGAAAATTAGCGATCGCAGATGCTACAACACTGTTACCTGTAGCTTGAATTTGTAACTTGAGACTATCACGTAAAGCGATCGCACGATTCACGAAAGCCACAAAATCAGCCGGAGCAAAATTTACATTTGTTAGTGTAGAAAAGAGCATCTCACAGGTAAACTCATCAGTATCACGGGTAGTAATTCCTAGAGACTTTGCTTGTAACGACACCTGGGATAATCCCCGCAAACAATGCACCAACAAATCCTGCAAAGCATCAACTTCAGGACTTTTACCACACGCGCCCCACTGATGGCACACATCACCACGGGTTGTTTGTTCACACTGGTTACAGAACATAATTTATAACTCCAATCTTCATGCTTCCAGCGTATGATTTACCTTTAAGTAAATCCTTGATCTAAGTCAAAAGTTGGGCATGGAGCATTGGGCATTGGGCATTGGGCATGGAGCATTAGGGTAAATATTTCTTCCTTGTCTCCCTTGTCCCCCTTCCCTTGTCTCCCTTGTCTCCCTTGTCTCCCTTGTCTCCCCCTGCTCCCCTGCCCCCTGCCCCCTGCCCCCTGCCCCCTGCCCCCTGCCCCCACTCCCCATCATGTCTTTCAACGAACGTGTATTAGAAGTCAAACAATTTTTGCAACAGACACCGATTTTTCAAGGTGTCTTAGATGAACAATTGCAAGCATTAGCGAATATTGCTATTCCCCAAACCTATAAGAAAGGAGAAACCCTATTTTGGGAAGGAGATGCAGGTACAGGATTTTTTATCGTCAAATCTGGCAGAATTAAGGTTTTTAAACTCGCTAATGCTGGTAAAGAACAAATTTTGCATATTTTTGGCGTAGATGAACACTTTGCAGAAGTACCCGCCTTCGATGGAGGAAATTTCCCCGCTTCCGCCGCCGCCCTAGAAAATTCTGAAGTGGTGTTTATTCCTAGGACAGCATTTTTGATGGTTTTACAGCAACATCCTACATTAGCGATCGCTATGTTGGGAACATTTGCCCGTCACTTACGCAGATTAACCCATTTAGTTGATACCCTTTCCTTTCAAGAAGTCCCAGAACGCTTACAAAACTACTTATTCATGTTAAGCGATCGTAATGGTAATGCTGATGTAGTTGAACTCGATTTACCTAAAGGACAACTAGCTGCACTCCTAGGAACAATTCCTGAAACTCTCTCCCGCGCTTTTTATAAACTCTCTCAAGAGGGAATCATTGAGATGAATGGTACAAAAATTAGATTGATAGCTGCAAGATGACACGCCACTAGTTAATATTTAGTTTATACTCCCTAATAATTTACAAAAAAAGGCTCGGTTAAGCCAAGCCTTTATATATACCAAGCATTTACTACACCAAGATTAATGTAAACTGACTCTTACTTTAGTTCATCTTTCTCTAGAGTGAATACAAATTATCTCAAAACTGATATGTGCTAACTTAGTTATTAATAAATCAAGTCAAAAATTTATAATTTTTTATAAAAAAGGTTTGGTTTTTAGCCAAACCTCGGTAATTGCTGTGCTTAACAACGTACAAAATTAATTTAAAATTACTTTTTTGAGATATCATCTTTCTTGAGTATGTATCAATATATTAATATAAGTGGTAGGTTGATACCTTTTACAAACTTAACTTTTTAACTCTGAATTTCACGCCCTAATTAAATAAAAAGAGGCTTGAGTCATAACTCAGCCCCTAGGTATACCAGGTGTTTACCATATATCCTTAATTTATGCTTCATGCAAGAATAATTCATCTCTCCAAAAGATGTGTACAAAATCTTAAAAATCTGTTATGCAATCCTAGTCATATTAATAATTGCAAAAAAAAGACCCTGGCCTATATTCCAGGGTATACACACGTTTTTCAGGCATTAACAGGGTTAATTCTAGCTAGCCAAGAAATTTATTTCCACCATCTATAGAAAGATGCTAATTGAGAATTTACTTGATAATTAGCAGGTTGCTTTAAATAAATTATTTATATAAAAAAAGTCTAGATAATCCCCACACCATGATGTAGAGATGAGGGATATTGCATCTTGCAACAGCAATTATTGATAACAATAAACCTTAACTGAATCTTATTCATTTATATAAGGTAATATTTGAAAATTTGTAAATATTAAATTTAAATTTATTTACATATTTTTTGACAAAATAGGCTTGGTTATTATCCAAGCCTATAAATACCAAGAGTTTACCATATGCTAGGTAATATATTCAGAATCTTACTTTAGTTCATCTATCTATAGGTATGTGAGTATCTCCTAAAATATACTTTAGACAGTTTTTAATTATACATTGATCCTAAAAAGTATAAATTTTCCAATTATAAAGGAAATTTTTTTAGCGATAAAAAAGGTTTAGCAGTTGCTAAACCTCCATAGAAAGCAGTTATTCGACACACCAGACTTAATTTAAAACTACTGTTGTTTTAGGTCATCTTCCTAAAGGATGTGTTGAAATTTTTCATTATTTGATATCTGTGATGATTTATCAAGTAAACCTTAAATTGTAGGGTGCGTTCAAGCAACGCGTAACGCACCATATAATATTGGTGTGCTGCGGCTATATATCATTGGGTAAAATCCACAAATCCTTAGAGAGCCGTAACATAATGGCGACAATAAAAGCCTTTTAAGTGTGTTAGCTGATAACTGTAAAACGGAGAGGGGGGGATTCGAACCCCCGTTGAGTTTCCCCAAAACGCATTTCGAGTGCGTCACCATCAACCACTCGGACACCTCTCCAGGTATAAAATTATGGGTTTGAGTCTGTGAAAAGTTCAAACCTAGTCAACTCAGGAAACTATTGAGACAAAGTTTCCTGTTGTCATGATAGCATCTTTGAAGCAAGAGCGATCGCTGCTATGTTGTTGAGTAAATTTAGCAGGCATATTTACACAGAAAGTTCATCTAACTGTCATCTCTGCGTCAAATGCTTATGTAACATTTAATCCAGGCTAAAAGATAAGCTATGTACCAAGGTAGGATTTCCTGCCTTTTATCTATTTTTTAAGTCAAAACTAAATTATCTCGGTGTATGACTGTTTCTGCACCGACATAACCCAAGATTGTGGGAATATCTCTAGAATGACACCCACGAATCTTTTGCAAGTCGCTGCTACTATAGTTAACTAGTCCTCTGGCAATTTCTTGACCATTGATGTGACATAATTGTACAGCATCTTGAGCGTCAAATTCACCTTCAACAGCTTTAATACCAGCTGGTAGTAAAGATTTACCTGCTTCTACAATAGCAGCGATCGCCCCAGTATCTAAGTATAATTTCCCAGCAGGTACAAGACCATAGGCAATCCAGCGTTTTCGGGCTGAGGTTGGTTCTGGTTGGGGTTGAAAATGCGTACCAATACTTTCACCTTGTAAAATTTTTTCGATATTTTGGGGATATCTTCCCTGGGTAATTACGGTACGTACTCCTGCGGCAATGGCAATTCTGGCCGCAGAAATTTTTGTTACCATCCCACCAGTACCCCATTGAGAACCTTGAGAGCCTGTTTGTATTTGTAGTTCTGCCAATTCTTTCATGCTACTGACTAAAGAAATTGGTTGAGCGTCAGGCACAGAGCGAGGATCGGCAGAGTATAATTTATCAACATCGGTGAGTAAAAATAACCAATCTGCTTCTACAAGGCTAGCTACTAATGCTGAGAGGGTATCATTGTCCCCAAATTTGAGTTCATCCACGGCGACAGTATCATTTTCATTGACTACAGGGATAACTCCTAATCCCAGCAGTTCCCCAAAGGTGTTGTAAACATTGAGGTAGCGACTACGCTGTACTAAATCGCTGCGAGTCAGTAAGACTTGAGCAATGGGCTGTTGCAAGGTGGTAAATAAGTCATCATACACCCGCATTAATCTGCCTTGTCCAACGGCTGCTACTGCCTGTTTAAGCGCGATCGCTTTCGGACGTTCCGTTAAACCCAAACGCGCACAACCCACTCCCACCGCTCCCGAAGATACTAAAATCACCCGATTACCCTGTTGTCTTAAATAAGTCAGGGTTTCTGCTAAAGTGGCGATCGTGGAAAGTGCGAGTTGTCCAGTCTGCGGTTGAGTAAGGCTAGATGTGCCGATTTTGACAACAATTGTTTTGGTCATTAATCAACCCCTGCGGGGAATTAAAAATTCAAAATTAAAACTTCAAAACTAAATAGCAAAACGCCAGTCCTTCTATAAGTGAAGGCTGACGCTTTACTAGTTTATATTTATTTGTTATCTTCTAGGGTCTTTTTTGGCTGACCCCATGTTATTAATACCTATATTCTCCGATTTTGTCTCCATAGTGATTTTTTTTAATTATTTTTTTAGATTTCGATTTTTTAAGCATTTATCAATCTTTGTGAACTTTTGTATGATTGGAAATAATCGAAGCTCCCAGCATTTCTGAAAACCAAACTTCAAAGTTGCGAATAGGATGGGAACGCAAAGCTGCATCAGGATGGACAATAGGTTCTACCAAGATTGTAAACATACCTAAACGATTTCCGGCCAAGACATCAGTAAATAAGCGATCGCCCACCATCCCCACTTGATGCACAGGTAAATCCATTGCTTCGAGTGCCGAACGGATTTTTCTGCGGGAAGGCTTGGCTGCACCTAGGTAGTATGGCAAATTCAGAGAACGCGCAATGCTACCAATCCGTGCTTCACTCAAATTATTGCTCACCAACCACAAAGACGTGCAGGTACGTACTTGCTCTACCCATTCCCTGAGTTCTGGGGAAGCTGCACCTACTCGAATCGGCACTAAGGTTTCATCTACATCCAACACCAATCCTTTCAACTGGTAATGTTGAATCATCTCTGGTGTTAGGTTTAATACAGAACCATCCAAAATCAAATCAGGCTGTAAGAACTTGTTCCAAGTCATAGTCAATAGTCATTAATCATTACTTATTGTTCCCTTTATTTATATCTTGCACCATTCTCAATAAGCCCTAAAAAGCCCTTAAAAACCGGGTTTATGAACGAAATTAAGGTTTTAAGCTGAGGGATTTGCAAGAAACCCGGTTTTTAACCGAGGTGCAAGATGTGTATTTACCTTATCTACCCTGCTCCCCTACTCCCATGATCTTGATTTTCCGCCTAAATTAATTGCATAACAAAGCAACCATCAGCCATGATAACTGCTTGACTTGGGAATGAGAATTTTTCTGTTCTCTGGAAAAATATTAATTAAAAATTTAAAAATGCCAGATTTTAATTTTTAATTGTCAACTTCTCATTTTATTCCACTTCATTAAAGAGTTGCTCTTCTAAAAGCGGCTGCACTTGGCGGAACTCTTCTGGAGAGAGTAATACAGGTTCACCTGTTTTAGATAATCTCGCAAAAAATAGCAGAGGATCAACAGGTGTATAAATAGAGTACTCCTGCTCTTGATAATAGAAAGTAGTGAGTAATTGCAATTGCTCTGGTTCTAAATCAGCCTCTTCTTCTTCGATTTCTAAAGTAAAAAGTTCTCCATCTTCTACTGGTGGTAATTCGCCTGCAACTGTCAAAGCGTAAGCAGTATTTTTGAGTGCCAAATTTTGCTCGGCTAATACAGCTTTAGCTGTACTAAAAATTTCGTCAATAATGGCATCATCTTCTACCAGAACTGCTTCTTCTTCCTCTTGTTTTTTTTCCCAAGCAAAAATTTCTATAGGTGAGTCTACAGGCAGTAACAAAACATATTCTTGTCCATCTACTGAAAGTGAATGTTCTACATAACATTCAAGGGTTCGTCCCTTATCATCAGTCAAAATGATGGAACCTGTGGAAGCTTGATCGTCATTTTCAGAAAATGGAGAAGAAAACATAGCTAATGGATGAAACTTGATAAGTACCAACACTAGTGAAAATCGCTTTGCTGTTTGATGACTAATGATGTCAAGCAAATAGCTTTAGATTTAAATACAACTGCTGTGTAATAGCTTTCAGGATATCATGTTCAAAGGTATTAATACTCTAGAGATACCTGTGAACTCTGCTGAATACGTCGTCTATTATCCAGCCACTGCTGCAAAATTAGCGATGCAGCTTTGCGATCAATTAAACCTTTATGACGTGAAGGTGAACGATTTTCAGCAATGAGTAATTGCTCCGCTTGAAAAGAAGTTAGTCGCTCGTCAACATACTCTATAGGTAGTTGTAGAACTTTAGCCAGTCTGTTGGCAAACTTTTGTATTTGACGAGCTTGAAAGCCTAGAGAACCATCCATTGAATAGGGTAAACCCACAACCAGCACTTCTACTTGACGTTCTTCCACTAAGTTACGAATGTTCACGACATCTTGCTCAAAGGATGTACGCTCCAGAGTAGTGATTCCTGTAGCAATTAATCCTGTGCGATCGCATCCCGCAATGCCAATCCGCTTACGCCCTACATCTAATCCCAGTGCTGATATATACTTTGTTGTCATTATATTTACTTGTTAGTCATTAGTCATAGGGCATTGGGCATCGGGCATTGGGCATTGGGCATCGGGGTAAAATCTCCTGTACTTCCTTGTCTCCCTTGTCTTCCTTGTCTCCCTTGTCTCCCTTGCTCCCCTGCTCCCTGCCCCCTGCAACCTGCTCCCAATCCCTAATTCTCCTCCTGCTCATCTGCCAATTCCTGGAGACAATTCGGCTCAATGTGACAATTTTTACAGCCAAATGGCAGGGATTCAGATTGGTGTTTGACGGGGATTTCTGGGGTTTGCTGTTGTCTGACTTCTGCCCAGGACATTCCGCCAGGTATGGGTTTACGGGCTGGTTGTAAGCCTTGCAACACGTCAGTCCATTGAATACCTTCTAAAGACACAAATTTCGATTCCCGGAGTTTGTGCCACACAGAACGGGACATGATTAAGGTATGTTCTATACGTTTTGCGCCAATCCGTTCTAAATATTCTTCTCTTTCTGGCTGATAGTCAGAGGAGGCGAGTTTTAAGCCTTGTTGGGGGAAATCTTGGGCAATGCGAGCTAATTGAGCTAGTAGCTCTGGATATAGCCAAGTATAGGCAGGATGAACGGTGAGGGTGGCGACGTGGGGAGTTTCACCTTTGCGATCGAGTTGTACTTGAAAATAACCTATTGCGGCTTTGCGTTGGGGTTCAAACACGTAGCCACTGACTACCTCGGTTTTTGTTACCCATTGCTTGACAGCATCAGCTAATGCCCCAAATAAGCTGGTTTTAAAATCGCGGTTGTTGCGATCAAATACTTGACGCACTAAAGGCGGCATTGAGGCAGTATCTAGTTGATAAAGCAACTGAGCATCAGCATTGCTCACTGGTAGGAGGTTAGGCAAGTCTGGTTCAGCTTTTGCTAGTTCGGTGAGCAATTCCGGCTCTATTTCCCAGTAAGTCATTTCTGCTAGACGCTGAAATCCATTTTGACGATAAAGTGCCAGTGCGTCTAGATCGTTGACATTAACTTCTAATAACCAAGTCCGAGCTTCTAAAATTGACTCAAAGCAATGGCGTAAGAGTTGCGAACCTATTCCTTGTTTATCAGCACCTCGATCCAACATCACCTGTTCAACTCGCCAAGTGCTACGTGTCCGATTGAATGGTGATACTTGAATCATTCCTAAGAGCATTCGTCCCTGTTCCGCTACATAGGCACAGAAACGATGTTGTAGAGGGTTGGGAAACCAACTTAAAAATCTCAGTAACCCATACCAGCGATGTAACAATTGCATTTGCTGGTTGATGAAGTTAGCCCCTTTGGGAGACGAGGCGGCGAATGACTCTTGAGATATGCGCTCAATTCCGTCCAGATCCCGGTATTGGACTGGCCGAATGACAACGCTGAGGTTTTGCGGAAGTAAGGAGTTCATTTTTATTTGGGCTGCCATGTAGCCTTAACTAACTGGGAACAGAGGAACTGCTGCAATTATCTTAACGGCTTTTTGTCGTTTGCTATTGCTCCAAAAGGGTGATTTCCGTCGGGAAATACAGCAAAAATAGAGAAAGCAGACTTTTTGAGTACACTGTTGGTGTTCACCCAAGATCATCTGCTTTTATTTTATTTGCTTTTTTTATTAATTATATTTTTTCTTAATTATAAACCCTGACGAGAAGCCAGCTTTTCAAAGGTGGCTTGGGTTTGATGTAACAATTGTTCTCTACTATCTTCCTGTGTTGGCTTAAGGGTTGGAACCAGATTGCGAGCTTGTAAAGTCATGTGCAACTGTAGATGGGCTACGTATTCACTGATATCTTCGTTGGTTAAAACTACGCCCTTGGATAAATTTGATTCCATTGCCAATGTATTCTCCTTATCTTAGCGTGCTATTGGTTCACACCATAGAAACTTATCATGTTGTTTCGTTAGGCTTCTTAATTCGCAATGAAGTTTAACGGTTCTTTGTCAACTGGGTAGAGAGATAAGCACAAGGCTTTATTGCCGTTGTGTTACGGCAGCGTGAGGATTTGAGTATGAGCGAAAGTATAAATTGCCGTAACGCACCATCACACGATGCGTTACGCGTTGCTTTAACGCACCCTACTGGCGTGGCAAGGCTAAAATAGTGCAAAAAATTGTAGGTTGGGTTGACGTTAGGAAACCCAACTTTGATCGTGGTGTTGGGTTTGCCTACGGCACGCTACGCGAACGCAAAGCCCCAACCCAACCTACCCCTAATCCACAATTTAAGGCTTGACACGCCACTATTGCCTATACAGTTTTAGTATGATCATCTTAACTTATTACTTATAATTGATTTGTATCTAAAGTTTACCCTGCCCAGTCTCCTAATTGTGTGGCGAGGAAATAACGCACATGATCAACAAAATTTATACCCCATTGTCTAGTTCCGTGTCCCATTCCTGGAACTATATAACAAGCTCCATCGGGGAATTTTTGGGCGCAGGTTTGAGCATCTTTAATATTTACCATTGGATCGTTCGCACCAATCAAAAAGCGGACTCGCCGGGGTAATTTTACTTGTTCAATATAATTGATGGGATTGCATTCCCATGCGAATTGATCTTGATATTTGAGATTTTTGGCTAGTTGCAAAAGTTTGACGACGGGTGTTAAATCAGGTTGCAATCTGTCTAAAATTGACTCGGCTATTCCACCGAAAGGGGAAGCTGCAATATCTGGTAAGAAAGTATATCCCCAACTTTTGGCAAAAGATTGCAAATCTGCATGACCAATAGTTCCCAGTAGTCTGTCTCCTAAATTATTGGCTGTAAAAGCGTAGGCGGATAGTAATACACCCATACTTACTCCAAATAATGCCAGTCTAGAGTCACAAAGTCCATAGCGATCGCTACAAAATTCTCTCACTCTAGCGATATCATTGGCTGTGCTGCGAAATATCGCCAACAGCATGGCTGTATCAAAGGCAATTCCTCGCTCAAGTAAGGGTTTAATTTCATTTTGTGCCAAACTTGTAAAGGTACGTACTAAACTCCGTTCACCCGCTAATGGTGTATCGAATAAGGCTACTGCGATACCCATTTGGGTGAGTGTGGGGACAATAAACGCATTCCAGCCATAGGGCGCACACATCCCTTGTAAACCGATAACTAAGGGTGTGTGCTGTCTGGGGCGATGCTGTGGTAAAAATACTGCCACAGGAAAGCCGCTTAATTGTTCGTCGATATCACTCAGCCCACTATAACTATAAGGCTCATAGAACCAATAGCGATCGCCTCTCACCCCTTCAAAGGTAATCTCATCTGACCCGTAAATCGGCATATTATGGTAGATAAAAACATAAAAGGTTAATACTGGTTGACTGAGATTAATTTACTTTGTTTCCATCCAGTTTTCACCGGCTTTCACTTCTACTAGCAACGGTACGCTTAAATTTACTGCACCTTCCATCACAGATTTAATTTGTGGTTGTAATTCTTCCCATTCATCAGGGGGAACTTCAAAGACTAATTCGTCGTGAACTTGTAATAGTAACCGCGCTTGATAACTTTGCAAAACTTCATGGAGTTGCACCATAGCAATTTTGATAATATCTGCACTTGAACCTTGAATTGGTGCATTGGCGGCGGCACGTAGTAAGCCTGCGTCGTAAGCACCTAAGTTTTTTAATTTACTTAAATCAATATCTGCTGGATTGCTACCTTTAAGTTTGCGTAAACTGTTGGTGGTAAACTCAAAGTAACGGCGACGACCGAGGATAGTTTCTACGTAGCCTTGAGATATGGCTTGTTTTTTTACACCTTCTAAATAAGCAAAAACTTGCGGATAGCGATCGCTAAATCGTTTAATAAATTCATTAGCTGTAGTTTTATCAATTCCTGTAGAACGAGAAAATTTCAATGAACCCATGCCGTAAATTACACCAAAGTTAATAGTTTTGGCTATTCTGCGTTCATCGGCTGTAATCTCTTCTTTATCAAAAACTAACTTGGCGGTTACAGTATGAATATCTTCGTTCTGTTGATAAGCTCGCACTAAAACAGGTTCTTGACTCAAATGTGCTAAAATTCTTAACTCAATTTGGGAGTAATCGGCAGCTACCATTAACCAACCTGATTCCGGTAAAAATGCTTTCCGAATTTGACGACTGAAAGCTGTGCGAATGGGGATATTTTGTAAGTTGGGATTCGAGGAAGATAGTCTACCAGTTGATGTGGCTGTTTGATTGAAATTAGTATGTACTCTATGGGTATCGGCACGGACTAATGCAGGTAACGCATCTACATAAGTAGACTTTAATTTTGAGAGAGTTCGATACTCAATAATCGCATTCACAAAACCAGTTTCATCAACTTCTTGCAGTTTTTCCAATGTTGCTGCATCGGTAGAGTAACCAGTCTGAATTTTCCGCGAATATTTGGTACTCAAACCTAATTTCTCAAACAAAATATGACTCAATTGCTTCGGAGAACCCAAATTAAAATTCTCTCCAGCGATTTCTGTAGCTTGTTCATGTAATTTGGCTAAATCCGTTTCTAATTGCTGGGAAAGTTCTTTTAAGTAATCAGAATCAATCCGCACTCCCGTATATTCTACTGCTGCTAAAACAGCCTCTAGTGGCTGTTCTACGTCTGTCAATAACTGAGATAATGCTGGAATTTTCTCTAATTCTGCCTGCATTTTGGGTACAAGTTGTAATGTTGCATAAACTTGTAAACAACAGTAATTAGCTACAGATGCAATATTAATATCCCCAATAGTTTTACCCTTGGGAACTAAATCAACATAATTCGTGAGTTTTAACCCCAAATAACGGAAAGCTAAATCAGTGAGGTTATGGCTAGTATCTGGATTTAACACATAACTAGCTAACATAGTGTCAAAGACAATACCCGCTAAATTAATTCCTTGAGTGCGAAAAACTAAGCGGTCAAATTTACCATTTTGGAAAGTTTTAGGATATTGAGTATTTTCCAAAATTGGCCGCAGTGCTTGGAGTGTAATATCTTTATCTAAATTATCGCCAGTTTTATGTGCTAAGGGAATATAAGCTAATTCATCTGGTGCAGTTCCCCAACAGCAACCAATTCCTACTAATTCCGCATCTCTTGGTTCTAAATCACTGGTTTCTGTGTCCCAAGCAATAGGGTATTTGGGGTTAGTGAATTTCTGTAATATCTCAACTAATTCTCTAAGTTTTCCTTCAGTATTAATGATGCGCGGTTGAATGGGAGAATCAAGTTTTTGTTCTTCCTGTGCAGCTTGTGTTTCTGCCAAAGAATAAAAATCTGTATCATCTCCAAAGCTTGCGTCTATATCAATTGTTGTAACTTGTGAATTTTCCTCGACTTGTCCACCAAACTTTTGCTGTAGGGCATTAATTTTATTGAGATAGGTGTTAAACTCTAATTTTTCTAAAATCGGGATGAGAAGGCTATGATCAAACCCTTGAAGTTTACTATCTTCTAAATTTACTTCTAGGGGAACTTCTAAAACTATTTTGGCTAAATATTGAGATTTATATGCGTCTTCTTTGCCTTCTATGAGCTTTTTCTGGGTTGCGCCTTTAATTTCATTTATAGAGGCGTAAATTTGATCTAAAGACTCGTAAGTATTAAGTAATTGAACTGCGGTTTTTTCGCCAATTCCTCTCACACCGGGAATATTATCTGATTTATCACCACACAAGGCTTTAAAATCAACTACTTGTGTAGGTAAAATACCAAGTTTTTCTTTAACTTGTTCTGTGCTGAACTCAGTAATGCCATTTGTAGTGCGTTTCAGTGCATCAGGACTAAAATTTAAGACAGTGATTTCCTTGGCGGGGTCGATGAGTTGAAATAAATCGCGATCGCCTGTTAAAATCTTCACCTTATACCCAGCAACCGTTGCTTTTTGCGCCAATGTCCCCAACACGTCATCAGCTTCATAACCAGGCGCAGTGTAAATTGGCAGATTAAAACCTTGCAGCAACTCATGCAGATTTTTTAAATCTGGGACAAAATCCTCTGGTGTTCCAGGACGGTCAGCTTTATAGGT
The DNA here is from genome assembly GCF_058172895.1 of Aliinostoc maniaoense. Classification (NCBI taxonomy): domain Bacteria; kingdom Bacillati; phylum Cyanobacteriota; class Cyanophyceae; order Nostocales; family Nodulariaceae; genus Aliinostoc; species Aliinostoc maniaoense. The sequence goes on from NZ_CP187952.1 coordinate 4,297,556, forward strand.
ATCATCAGCTTCATGGCGAAAAGTTGGTAAACCCAAATCAAAAGCCACAGCCATTGCTTGCGGCTGTTGTGTATCCATGACTTCCAACAGTGTTTTCACAAAGCCAAAACATACACTAGTAGGAATACCGGTTTTAGTACGCAGTCCGCCATCTCGTCCCTTAGCAAAAGCAAAGTAAGAACGAAAAGCTAAAGAGTGTCCGTCTACAAGGATGAAGGTAGGACGGGTAGTAGTTTGAGCAACAGAAGTTTGAGACATAGCCATATTGTAGCCAGAACCTTGAACCACAACACCAGTGAAGAAGAAAAGGGGCAGGGGGCAGGGGGCAGGGGGAGACAAGGGAGCAGGGGGAGTGTGGGGAGAGAGGGGAGTGTGGGGGGAAAGATTTGTTCTCCACCATCCCACACCTCCTACACCCCTACACCCCTACACCCTTACACCCTTACACCCTTACACCCTTACACCCCTACACCCTTACACCCCTACACCCGCCCCCTGCCTCTTATCACTCCCCCGCTTACCCTCAACTTTAATAATTTTTTTGACCTCTCCCCGGACTAAAGACACGGGGATTCTAAACTGTTGCTACGGGCTGAGGCTAAAGCCACTTCGCTCCGCTTTTTAGTTTTGGTTTCCCAGATACGAAATCTGGTAGGCACGGTCAATAATGCCCTACAGACCTTGACTAGGCTTAAACCTAATTGTGTCTCTACTTTTCTAAGAATGTTTGCTGCACCATTTAAATCGGCGTTGATGAATTTACCTGTTCGAGTACGATACATTCCTCGTTTCACTCGTTTTCCTGATGGTTTCCACGTTTCGGGTTTTTCACCGTAGGTTGGTAGAAAATCACCATCTAAAAAACTAGCTTTGCTGGTATAGGATTCTTCAGTTTCAATAAACTGGATACCGTAGTAGTCACATAACTGCTCAACTCTCTTTTTTAGTTTTGCTGTTGGTATCTGAACAAAAGATTGAGTTGTTTTACCTAATTGGGCTTCTTGTTTTTGCCCTTGATTCCATCCAAAAACAACCACACCAATTTGATGTTTAATGCAATAATCAACAATTAAGCTAGCTGCTTTATTTACAGCATGACGCATTTGTCGGTTACGCTTCTCTGTTATGTTTGCTAAATGATCATCCCAGTAGCCCTGTGGTTTACCTTCTTTTAGGGTTGAGACACGTTTGTTATACCACTGATTAAGGGATTTAACTTTGTGTCCATCAACAATAAAGCTAGTTCCAAGATTAGAGACACAACTTAACCAGTTATTGATACCTGGATCAATTGCTAAAGCATATTGGGGATTTAGTTGTAACTCTTGTGCTGGTTCTTGCTCATAGACAAATTCAGCATAAAAGCATTGATTTCTTGGTAGTATTCTTAGTTCTTTAATATCTGCAAACTTCAAGTTTGAAGGCATTGGTAGCAGGAAACTATCAAGTTTAAACCAACGTTTAATAGTATTACCCAAGGGTATTTTTATATTATTACCAACAAGCTTTAATGCCTGTCTAGGATAAGTTACAAGAGCATAACCATTGCCCTTGCGATACTTAGGCAACTTTGGTTTAAAAGGCAAATTACCTTTACTATATTTCTTGTCTAGTTCCTTAAAAGATTTAAATGACTCAGCAACGGATCTAAGTATTTGTTGCGCTGCTTGAGAGTGCAAAACCTGATAATGTTTGTTAGTCTTGTACTCCTTTTCTAAGTCGTATTTACCAATTAACTTGCCAGTTTTGAAATATAGTTGACGAGCATAGTAGATACCACAATTAGTTAGTTTATGCGACTCAGAGCAAATAAACTCAAGAACTGCTTTTAATTCATTGTTAGGATTGATTAGATTTTGCTGACAACCATACAATGCTTTTCACCTCCTTGAGATATAATAACACTAAATACTAACAATGTATGTACAAAATGAAAGGAAAAACATTAACAATACGTTTATCTGAGCGTAGAAGAAATAAACTTTATTTATATGCTGCTCAAAAAGATAAAACTATCACATCCTTGATTGAAGATTGGATTGACAGCCTAATACTTGAAAAAGACACAGCAGCATCTTAGCCTGCCGTGTCGCGTTTCATCTCCTGTCTGAAGCACGAAGTACGCAACTGCGTTGCTGCTTCTCAGGAGCTTTCACGCTCCCGTTAAATCTTTTGTAAAAACTTTATAAAAAATTAAGTATATTCCTCAACCCTGTTTATAAAGTTTCAGAGTTAGAAATTAGGTGAGAAATCTTACTCCAATCAATCTTTAAAAAGATTATCACTTATGACAACAACACTTTTTAAGATTCTAGGCACTGCTACAACCTTGGTAGGAATTATTGCTAGTGCTGGTACTGCTAATGCTGCTTCCCTGACGAAAACAGCTAGCACTAATTTTGCACCCACAAACATTAATGAATCTATTGCCATTCAACAATTTAACTCGTCCCTCGGCACTCTTCAAAGTGTAACTATAGACTTTACTGGTGACATCAAAGGAGATGCAGGGTTTGAAAATATCAGCCCAAACCCTGATGAAATAACCGTTACACTTGGTGGTAATTTAAGTTTATCTCTCAACAATCAGTCTCTATTGACATTAAATCCGCAAAATGTTTCTGACTACCAAACTGGTGCATATGATGGCACAATTAATTTTGGTGGTACTTCTGGACAGACAATAGCAGGACTAATGGCCTCGCAATCTGGTACTTTTACTTCTACTGATAGCCAGTTTTTACAATCTTTCATCGGTAATAGTAATGTAAACTTTGCCTTCTCAGCTTTAGGTAAATCAGTAGTTGCAGGTTCAGGTAATACTAGCTTTTTTGTGGCGACATTAGCTAAAGCAAATATCCAGGTTACGTATGAATATGACGCTGCTCAGACTATACCTGAAGGTTCTACTTTGTTGGGATTAGGTTTAATTTTCGGTCTTGGTTTATTAGTTAAGACGAGTAGTAGCAGTGGCGTGGCAAGCCTGAAATGTTGCATTAAAAAATAGATTTTATTTTGAATTGATTCATCCGCGTACCCTGGGGGTACGCGTTTTCCTATTGCCTGTTGCCCCAAGCCTTTTACCTGCCTTAACGAATGAATTTAATTGTGTCCAACTATTTAACTGATAACTGTTTTAAAACACTATTATTCCATCTAATTCTGACATCATTTGCTCTAGCATATCTTCCATCATTTCCTCACTAAATGAGTGTAGAGTTGCTGGGCCACTGAGAAATTCTTTAATTGTCAATTTCTGGTCACGGAATTTCTGGACAAAATCACGAATTTGTGTGACTATATTAATTTGATGTTCTATTGTTTGTAGCATCACATCAACCGCATCAATGCCTTGTTTAGCAGCTTTACGGGCATCAGCAACCATTGCTCCTTCTGGAGTATTTTTTGCTTGGCGTAATTCTCGCTTCAAGTTCTCATATTGATTGACGAGAATTTCATTTTGTTGTTCTAGGATTCTACATTTGCGAGTCAAATCATCCTCGCTGTTATTATCGATAGATTCCCCTACCTGATGCTTTTGCTCAATTTCTAATAGTCTTGCTAAATCTCCTTCTTGGTAAGCTTTATTAATTTCCTTCATGATTTCGGTATGAGACTGAAGGGTTTCGTTATCCTTGACTTTATCAGGGTGAAAAATTTCTGCTAACCTCAAAAATGTTTGACGAATTTTTCGAGATTCGTCTGTTCTACTAGCAGATGGAGATTCTATCGGTTCTTGTCTTTCCCAATCTTGATGATCGTGTTTATTAGCATCTTGAAAAGTTTCATTTCGAGAACGAATCTCTTCAAATAATTCATCTAATTCTGTATCTTCATCAGGCTGATTAAATTTTAAACTAATGATTCCTGTTAACTGGAGTTGCTGATAAACAGATTCTATATTTTTTTTAGTTTGTTTACCAAACTTTCTTTTGGTCAAAAGTTCATGGAACAAAGCATGAATTTCTTGGTCAAGTTCTGCCATTTTTTGGAAGTTTGGAGTTGCTTTGTGAAATATCTCCGTCGCTAAAGAACGCATTTGTTCGACAAAATTCTTGAGTTCTGTCCGCTTTCTCTTAATCTGCTTGAGTAGGGATTGATGTTCTTTTTCTAAAACCTCTAAGCGGATATGTAATTCAGACAGTGCCAAGGGTGTTGTTTTGCTAACAGGAGGTGGAGATGCTATTTTGCGAGGCATGGGAGGTGTAGGTAAGTTGAGTGCTTACAGCAGGATAACTGTCAGAGTATGTATAAATCAACAGACACAAGATACATTTAGTTTATCAGTACTTGATAGTACAGGAATACTAAGTGTATGATTAAAAGTTGCCTCTGTTATTAAAACTATTTAACAAGCGGGTGCTATGGCGAAACGTCTTCTAGTCGTCGAATCTCCTGGTAAAGTTAAAAAACTCAGTCAAATTCTTGGTACAGATTGGATTGTCCGTGCTAGTTGTGGTCACATTCGAGAACTCAGTAATGAAGGGGAAGATTCACTGGGGTTCAGTATGGATGGGGGGAGTGTGAGATGCAACTACGTGCCGCGTGACCAAAGGGCTAAGGAGACTATTCAGCAGCTAAAAGCATTTACTAAGCAGGTTGATGAAGTTGTTTTAGCAACTGACCCAGACCGGGAAGGAGAGACGATCGCCTGGCATATCAAAGAAGTGCTAGGATTACGTGATGCTAAACGAGTTATCTACACTGAGATTACACCATCAGCAGTCAGATCAGCGATCGCGCACCCCAGAAAACTAGACTTTAATTTAGTCGGTGCGGGATTATGCCGTGACTGTTTAGATAAGTTAGTAGGTTACAAGGGCAGCCCCCTGGTTTGGGCATTGAATAACGGTGCAAAAAGTGTCGGTCGAGTTCAAAGTGCTACCTTACACCTGATTTGTCAGCGAGAAAGAGAAATTCAAACCTTTGTTCCCCAAGATTATTGGAATGTCTGGGCAGATTATCAAGAGGGTTTCCGGGCGTTTTACAAGGGTTTGGCGGACTCAACCCCACAAGCAGAAACACAAACAGCAGAAATTCATGATGATGCTGCTGACAATACAACAAAAGCACCAGAATCTAAACGGGTGTTGTCAGAAGCAGAGGCAATAAAGTTAGTCGAAGCCGCCCGCAACTATCCCCACCAAGTCATTCAAGTGGAAGGGAAGACAGTACAACGCCAACCACCCCCACCCTTCACTACCTCAACTTTGCAACAAGCTGCCGGTTCTAAGCTGAAATTCTCCCCAGATAAAACTATGCAGGTAGCGCAAAAATTGTATGAGGCGGGGCTAATTACTTATATGCGAACCGATTCAGTTATACTCAGTCCTGAATTTTGTGCCAGTGCGCGTCAGTGGTTAGAACAACATGACCCCCAAAATGTACCGCCCCAAGTAGCCAAGCATCGTAGCAGTAAATCAGCCCAAGAAGCCCATGAAGCAATTCGTCCGACAGATGTGTTTCGTCCTTCCGTACAATTGCGTGAAGAAATACCAGCAGATGAGTTTAATTTATACGTGATGATTTGGAAACGGGCAATGGCTTCTCAGTGTCGTTCCGCCCAACTCCGTAAAACTCAAATAGTCACTCAGTCCGGGAATTTGTTATGGGAAGCTAGAGGGCAAGTCATTGAATTTTATGGTTATGCTAAGTATTGGCCTAATCTCAGCAAGGATTCAGTTTTACCCTCTGTGCAGCCAGGACAGCCTCTAACGCTGGAAAATGCCAATTTTGAAAAAAAACAGACACAACCACCGCCACGCTACAGCGAACCCAAATTGGTGCAGCTAATGGAGCGTAAAGGTATTGGTCGTCCTAGTACCTATGCTCCCACCGTCGCCACCCTCAAGCATCGGGGTTATGTGGAATTAGCGAAGGGTAATCTGCAACCCACAGCTTTAGGATTAGAAGTTGATGCTTTTTTACAGAAAGCACTGCCAGATTTACTAGAAGCACAATTCACCGCTAAGATGGAAGACGCTCTAGATGCGATCGCTCATGGTAAACAAGGTTGGCAAGAATATCTCACCACTTGGAATCAAGATTATTTTGTCCCCGCACTCACTAAAGCCAAAACTGTAGTAGTTGGTGTCTCCAATAGTACGATATCTGCCCCCCGTCAATACGAAACCTCCAAGACTCGTTGTCCTGAATGTCACAATTTTCTCTCCAAAATTAAAAGTACTAAGCTCAAGAAAAAATATTTCCTCAAGTGTACTAGCGGCTGTGACAACATTGTACTGTTTTGGAGCGATCGCACTCACACTTGGCAAGCACCTAAAAATCAAGCCACCCCAGCAAATAATCCACAAAAACCCCCTGCAAAGATAACTTCCTATCCTTGCCCTGTATGCAAACAACCTTTAGAAGAGTACTCTTACACCAAAGATGGACAGCCTAAAACAATGTTGCGCTGTTCTAGTCCCCAGTCACGCCAAGACAAGAAACACAAAGATGTTGCCTATTTCAGCACTCAAAAAGGCTGGTGGAGTCCCAAATTTGGCGAATTAAAGTCCTGAACAGTCATAGCAATTCAAAATTCAAAATTCAAACCATGATTCTATCGTTGCCTGAAACTCCTATGATTTCGTATAACTAGCAACGAAATTGTCTTAACCCGAACTGACGTTGGTATTAACTCAATCTACCTCTGCTTTAAAATAAAGTCATCAGCGATCGCTCAATTTCTTGACTAACTAACTTATTGCCTTCTAAGTTCAAATGAATATGGTCTTGGTATAAGCTTTTAGGGTTAGCAGTAGCGTTAAATATCGGCAGGAAATCTATATAGATAATTTCTCTTGATTGAGTAAAATTCTGGAGGCGTTGACGGGCTTTAATTTCATAATCACGGGGGCCTGGTTCGCCAATTTCTCGTAATAAAGGAGTCATCAACAACAGCAATTTGCTATTATTAGCACGAGTTAATTCTTCAATTTTGGCAATGGCTTCTAGATTAAAACCGACACGATCGCCTGGTTCTTTCTGCACAGCTTTCATTTCAGGAATCGCCTGGGGTTTTTCTAGGTAACGCTGCCATAATTCTATATAGGCTAAGGCTGGTTTTTGGTTGGGGTAATTGCGATCGCGTCCCACTGGTAAAGAGGTGGGTGCAGTAGCAAATAAATCATCTGTATTAAGTAATAGTACAACTGCTTGAGATTGAAAAGTCCCAAATTTCTGGAGATAAGCTAATTCATTTCTTGGCCCCCAGGAGTTAGCGGAAGCATTCATCACTTCGGTGGGCTGATGACCAGATAAACTAACCATCAGTAAGTTAGAAATAGTATAATCTTGATCTGTCCACCAACCACCATTAGCAATGGAGTCACCCAACAGTAAGACTCGCCGGGTTGAAGGTGCAGGTGTTTCGGATATAGGCGCGCTCCGCATAGAATACTGATTAATTTCAATGCGATTACCAAAACGACGAGTGCGTTGATTAGGTGCTAACAAATAACCTATTTGCTCATCAGCAATATAAGTCAGGGGATTACCAAAACCAAACAGCGATCGCAATCCGATTTCCCCTAGCACTAAAGCTACCACCACCACCCCAAAAATTACCAATACTAATTTCACCTGCAAACATCCTCGCTAGCTGCACGATTATTGGTATCATTGCTAACTATCAACACTGGGCGGCGTTTAGCCATCTCAGAGCCTAGAGCCGGACTGAGATTAGCGTAATAAATATCACCACGCTTCATCAGTTAATCCATCTCTAATAGTCATTTCCCAATCATTGTCAACTTCAGCAGATGCTTCTCGGTAAGCCTGTTCTAGCTCCTGTGTTCGCAATAACTGCAATGCTTTTTCAATAACTTGGGAACGAGATTTACTGTCATGGGCTACTTTGTAACCTTCAATAAATTGCACCAGGGAAGCTGGTAAGGAAATTGATAGTTTTTCAACTTGCATAGTCTTACCAAATGGTAGCAAGAATATTCTTACTCAATACTACTCTAGAAAGTAGTAATTAATTGCAGAAAGAATATTTGTATAAATTTAAATAGCAAAATAATCACAAACTTTTATTTCACCATTCGCGTAATTGACTCAGGAAATAAAGAATTAAGTCATACATGAATAAAATGCCGAACAAATTCCTCCCCTTGATTCACCTAGTGGTAATGGCGATGATCTCTGGTCGGCTGGAAGTCTTATTCAACTAAATGAATCCAAGGCAAAAAAGAATGAATCGTATTAAACAGGCGTTTATCACCTGTGTAAAAATCTGCCTGAAATCTTTGAGCTAATGCTAAATAATGAGCATCATAAGTAGCTGGGAGGTGAAATTGTTGGGAAATGTTCCAAGCTTCTTGATGAAGTTGTTGATCGCTGTAAAATTCAATGGGTAAATTTAGCGCATTATTGAGAGATTCTTGGGCTTCTGTATTCAATAATTGTTTGGCTAGTTGCATTCTATGAAATACATTTGTAACTTCGTAACATAAAAGAGTAGGAGCAATAATCTGGATTTGGTTTTGTTCCCAGTTATCCCACAATGTTAGATAGGACGATGTTTCTGAGTGATTGTTGATTAATTTAACTACAAAACTAGCATCTACACAAATAATTTGTCCTGTCATAATTGTTCTTCACCAGGAAACAAATCTGCTATCAATTGTTGGTCGCGTTCTTCTCGCATTTGATGAATAATTAGGTCAATATCTGGTTGCAAGGGTTGACTACTACGCCGTTGCTGGATAGCTTGAGCATTAGCTAAAATTCTTGGTCGTAAGTTTTGCCAATTAGATTGATGTGTTAATTTTTGGTTTAATAACTCTCGTTCTTCAATAGACAAAGCTTTGATGGCATTGACTAAGGATTCAACTAGCTGAATATTCATAGATTTAGATTCCTAATATTTTCTTTGATTGTAATCAGTTTTAGCAAAATTTCCTATCGCTTGCTTCAACTGTAATATCCGCACAGATGCGATACTTGCGGCTCTTATACCATTTCTCTAAATCCCGGCTACAGATCATTCTTCCCCTGCCCCCTGCCCCCTGCTCCCTGCCCCCTGCTCCCTGCCCCCTGCCGTCTATGTGTAGGTTTATTTTGGAGAATTGGTATTACCGCATACCCTGCCTAAAAAGAGAACTTTGTAATTTACTGAATGTGAGAAACTTTGCAAAGCTTAAACAAAATATTATCTATAAGATCGTCCCATCTGCATAGAGAAAGACTAAAATCAAAACGGACAAATTAGCACTGTAATAAAGGGAGAACTACAAAGCTATGTCCGACTTAAATCGAGGAATTATGAAATTTGACGGGGCAGATACCCCCAAAGTAGTCACCATCTCTACTGTGTTACTATTGGGATCGATCGCTGTCCTGATTATTTGGGCGTTACAGTCTGCTTACGCTCTTAATTGAGCCGATAGCAGCCTAGGAGGACGTTGGTTACACGCCAGTGTCCTCTAAGAAAAATTAGCTGTGCGCCCTAAAAATTAGCAAAATATTGCGGAAAAGCTCTAAAATTTTAGATTTGAGATTTTAGGTGCAAGTAAATCTAAAATCCAAAATCCATAATGAGAGAACTTTGGGGTGCTTTGGCTATTTTAATCGTCTGTCCCTTGTTGGGTGCGTTACCTGTAATCGCTTGGATTACTTACGCACTGAAAAGGAGACGATTGGCTCAAATTGGAACGAAAAATATCAGTGTCTCCGCCGCTTTCTATCACGGTGGAACAATAGCTGGGGTTTTGGCTGTTTTGTCAGAAGCCCTTAAAGGTATAGCTGCTATTTTTCTAGCTCGTGCTTTTTTCCCAGAGGGATCATTTTGGGAACTGCTGGCGTTAATTACCTTAGTATTTGGTAGATACTTGGTGGGGCGAGGCGCAGGGACAACCAACGTGGTTTGGGGGTTGCTGGTACATGATCCCCTGTTATCGTTATTTATTGGGTTACTAGCAATTATCACCTTTACCCTGTTGCAGTCGAGAATTTTGGTGAAGTATGGAGTTTTAGTTGTGTTTCCCTTATTTGTGGTGATTCTCCATGCTGAAGATTTCCCGAAAATTTTCGCAGCTGTTGCCCTCGCTGGGTTATTGGCGTGGATTTATAAACAGATCCCCGATGATTTGAACTTACCAGCCCCAGGGGTTGATGCTCAATCCCAAGCAGTCTTTGAATATTTGCGTGGCGATCGCGTTATTCTATCTCTAGATGATGAGTTAGATATCGCCCTCGTAGGACAAAAAGCCGCCACCCTATCGCAAATTAAGCGTTGGGGTTACTCAGTTCCCAAAGGCTGGGTACTTGTTCCCGGTGATGATCCTGAAAAATTATTAAATTTCCTCCAACCTTCTGATTTATCTCCCTTAGTCGTGCGTTCTTCTGCCATTGGGGAAGATTCAGAACAAGCTTCGGCGGCTGGGCAATATCAAACATTGCTCCACGTTACGAGTAAAGAGCAATTACAGCAAGCCATTGCCATTGTCAGGGAATCTTATGATTATCCAGCTGCGGTGCAGTATCGGCGCGATCGCGGTTTACCAGATTCAGCAATGGCGGTGCTAATTCAACAGCAAGTACAAAGTGCCTATTCAGGAGTTGCTTTTAGTCGTGATCCTATCACCCAGCAAGGCGATGCAGTGGTAATTGAAGCCTTACCTGGTAGCCCCACACAAGTAGTTTCCGGGAAAGTCACACCAGAACAATATCGGGCATTTGTAGTAGAAACAGATAATCTTTCTTCAGTACAGTTGGAAGGGACAGGACGAGTTCCCCAAGCGATTATTAAACAAGTAGCATATTTAGCCCGCCGCATTGAAAAACGTTACCTTGGTGTTCCCCAGGATATTGAATGGAGTTACGACGGTCAAACCCTCTGGTTACTGCAAGCTAGACCTATCACTACTTTACTGCCGATTTGGACAAGGAAAATCGCAGCTGAAGTTATCCCTGGTGTAGTTCATCCCCTCACTTGGTCGATTAATCGTCCTTTGACTTGTGGAGTTTGGGGAGATATTTTTAGTATAGTCTTAGGCGATCGCGCCACCGGATTAGATTTTACAGCAACTGCAACTCTGCATTACTCTAGAGCTTATTTTAATGCCTCCCTCCTAGGAGAGATTTTCTTAAGGATGGGATTACCACCAGAAAGCCTAGAATTTCTCACCAGGGGCGCAAAAATGACCAAACCACCCTTGCAGTCTACCTTGAAAAATCTGCCAGGGTTATGGAAACTACTCCAGCAAGAATTAAATTTAGAAAAGGACTTTAAACGGGACTACCAAAAAGTCTTCATTCCTGGTTTGTCAAGATTAGCCAATGAAAGCACCGAAGAATTAGAAGCGGCGCAAATCTTAGAAAGAATAGATTTTAACCTAGAATTACTGCGTATTGGTACTTACTACAGCATTTTAGCCCCCTTAAGTGCCGCCATCAGACAGGGAATATTTAAGGTAAAAGACGAGCAAATTGATAACAGCGTCACCCCAGAAGTAGCCGCCATGCGTTCCCTGAGAACCCTAGCCGCCGATGCCAAACAGATATTAATCGAATGTGAACCAGAGCAAGTATTTGATTCATTGGCGCAAACCCCAGAAGGTGAAAAAGTTCTCTATGAATTGGATGAATTATTAGAAGATTACGGTTATTTAAGTGATGTGGGTACAAATATCGCCATTCCCACCTGGAAGGAAGAACCCCAACCCATCAAGCAATTATTTGTGCAGTTAATTCAATTGAGTGAACCCGAAAAAGTTAATTTAGAACCCAGTAAACGCAAACGGGGAATAGTACAGAAGCGGATAGATATTAAAGGACGAGTTACAGAGGTATATTCTCGGTTATTAGCCCTATTAAGGTGGAATTTCTTGGCTTTAGAACGAATTTGTTTAGACGCTGGCTGGCTCAAACAACCAGGGGATATCTTCTTTTTGGAATTAGAGGAAGTGAAGTTATTAGCCACCGATGCTAACGCCGAATTGTTGCAACACTTAAACTCCATGATCCAATTTAGGCGATCGCAATTCTACCAAGATAGCCAAATTGAACAAATCCCCCTCGTCGTCTACGGTGATATCCCACCCCATCCCATCACCGCCGTTGGTGTTTACTCAGACCAAATTTTACAAGGCATTCCCGCTAGCCACGGACAAGCCGAAGGGAAAATTAAGGTAGTGCGAAATTTACAAAACCTCCCAGAGATAGACAAAGACACAATCCTAGTAGTACCTTATACAGACTCTGGCTGGGCCCCTTTATTAGTCAGGGCGGGAGGCTTAATTGCTGAAGCTGGTGGCAGACTTTCCCACGGTGCGATCGTCGCCCGTGAATACGGGATTCCCGCAGTCATGGATGTTAAAGGTGCTACTTGGATTTTACAAGACGACCAACGAGTTAGGATTGACGGTTCTAGGGGTATCGTGGAACTATCTAACGATTTAAGACCGAGTTGAAAGAGGCAGGGAGCAGGGGGCAGGGAGCAGGGAGTAGGGAGCAGGGAGCAGGGAGCAGGGAGCAGGGAGCAGGGAGCAGGGAGCAGGGGAGACAAGGTAGACAAGGTAGACAAGGTAAAAATATTTACCCCAATGCCCAATGCCCAATGCCCCATGCCCAATGCCCCATACCTATTGAGTACTAACAAAATAATCGACTTTCCCTAGCCAAAACACCCCAGGAACTTTGTATGGCTGAAAATGCAGATTATCTAAACCACCAAATTTAACTAGGTGAGTTAAAAAATGTAAAGAACCAGTCAGTAAATCAGTAGCATTGGGGACATTGTTGTTTTCTGGTGCTAATTGTGGTTGTAACTTGACTAAGTTTTTTACAGATTTATAAACATCAGTTGCCACACCAGACAATTGAATATATGTAGATACAGTCCGGCGAATCTCAGCTTCTACGGTTTCAGGATTCTCTAGTTTATTACCTAAAATCTTTGCGCCAAGGCGTTTGGTGAGAAATGTTTGAACATGGACTGCATATTCCGTAGTATTATACTGGACAATTGCTTGGGAAATAGTGGCTTTGCGATCGCAATTTAACCTATTCCCAATCACATAAGCCGCAATATTCGCCGTATAATCAAGATCACTTGCAAGTCTTTTGAGTGCTTCATCTAAAGTAATTTTCCCAGTATTTGCAGATTGAGAGCGATAAAACACAATCGCTGAACCAATATCCCCTGCCCATGAAGTATGATCCCCTGTCCAACTAGTTAAATCAGACTTACGTATTCCCTGCTGATTAATTTGGTCTGACAGGGAAGCAATGAAGTGAGCAAAATCAATCTTCTCACCACTTAAGACTAATTCCTGATTGAGTTTCCCTGCAAACTCTCCCTCAATATATTTTTGGTTATACCCTGTTGCTACAGTCCATAACTTCGTTGTGTATTGTGGTTTGGTATAGCCACGTAGCTTATTGGCTATCTCATAAGTAGATTGACCAAGGTTGTCAGTTTCTATGTTTTGAATAAATCTCAATATCTCTGGGAAATTAACCATAAGTTTAGCTATTGTATTTAAGGTAGTTTGTGAATTTTATACCTTAATCTACCCAATGCCAGCCAAGATTTCCAAATAGGTATTTAGTTTTACCTGTAATTATTCTTTACTTGCTACTCCCCAATCCCTAACTACACAATCAAGTATACCTACGCCAGCCTAGACTTATAAAAATCAAAGTAAATGACTACGCCTGATTTTTTGGCAGATGATCGATAATTCTTAACTCTGATAAAATTAAGGTAGAGTTAGCACAATATAAATATAAAAATATTAATTACTTAATACAGCAGAGCAAAAATAAAGTTACTATCGAGAATAAGTAAAAAGCTGAAAACATAATCAGTTTTATGTCTTTTTACTTTTAATTTTGGCATGATCCTCCTAGTCCTGATTTTCAGTAAACAACTCATCACTGAAGTCACGGACAGATTGCTCAGAGAGTTACACAGGTAAAATGATGGAAGTCAGAGAAATTAAGAAGCCCTACAAACCAAGACACCAAGACAACGAAATCAAAAATTTTCAACACGTTAAAATCCTGGACTGTAATCAGCCAGTGCATCGCATCATTTTTGAGTGTTGGCACTGTAAACAAGGTTTATTAAGTGAAGTAGAAGGGGTGTCATCACAAACTCTAGATGTACCTTGTCCTAGTTGTGGTAGAACCGCTATCAAGTTAATGGCAAATAAAGTCATTTCTACAACACCAATTCCCTCACCTTGGCAATCATAAAACATCTCCTCTAACCATCTGCTATTTTTCTCATCATTTATCACCCCAGTTGTTCCAAGCAACTGGGGTGATAAATTAATGCAAAATTTAAAATTCCCTGCGGTATCTTCCTAAAAAATTTTTGTATTAAAAAAAATCTAGGGATTTATAGCTGTGATTAAAGCGTAGCGGGATGTACCCCTCCAGGAAACCAAGCTACGGGTTAGCGTTTGTCTACGAAACGCTCCACGAACGGAGAGAAGTCCATTGCGAATTGCGAATTGGTTTAACGTAGCTTTTCTAGGTAAAACCCTAAACACATAGGCTGACAATTCTGTCAACTATCACCCGTCGTATCAATTAAAAATATCATTTGGGAATGCCAAAGGCGTACAAAATTTAAAATTTAAAATTCAAAAATAAGTATTTCTTATTTCTAAAGGTTTTAGAGTTGGGCTGTTACTCAATTTTAGAGAATTGGTATCAACCGACAACTCTCAACTCTCCACTCTCCAAGGTGTTTAAGCAGTTATTAATGCTTACATATATTTTGTTGTTTCTGATTGATAGCCAGTTGTGTGAAGCGATAAACTAGGGCTTAACTTTACCGTTTCAACTATGTAAAGCCATTATCGAACCCTTGGTCAACAACTGGCAATGGGCTAGGAATATGGAGACTAGGATTGATCCCTGCCTTGTATCGATGTCTCACTATATTCGCTATCCCTGTTGATATGTCTATTAAAACTGCTCTGGTAAAAATCAGGTTGCCAAATTGCCAAAACCTCTCTTTGTCTACATTATTAAGGTAACAACTTCAAGATATAACGAAAAATTACCTATACATACAAACTTGCTTATCTTACCCTGCCAGTTTACGGCTGAAATAATACGATTACTCCTCAAAATTAAGTGTTATTAAGATGTATAAGTTTTTCTTGATGCTTATGATTTAATTTTATTTTAATAATTCAGGAACTAAATTAACAATATTGTCTCGAAACCTTGTAAGCTATTTTCATCAAAAATTAATTTAGCTATAAGCAAAACTTACAGATAATGTAAGAGGTCTATATAGCTTTTTTTGTACCTGTCGTTTCCCAGACAAGAAAACGCAGTTTTTTTGTCTAAACATTTCATCACTATGAAATCAAAAATTTACTAAAGGCTGCTCAAAATTTTCTTAACCATCCAAACTTTGCTTGTTTTAGGAACCCAAAATGTCCTTGACCAATACAATTAATTTTAGAAACCTGCGAGGGGATATATTCGGCGGTGTAACTGCTGCAATTGTCTCTCTCCCGTTAGCTTTGGCTTTTGCTGCTGCCTCTGGTGCGGGGCCAGCATCTGGTCTTTATGGTGCTGTTTGTGTCGGTTTTTTTGCCGCACTATTTGGTGGTACACCCACCCTAATTTCTGAACCTACAGGCCCGATGACTGTAGTTATGACTGCCGTTGTTAGTTCGATGATTGCGGCGGCTGGTGGTGATGAAAAAACCGGTTTAGCGATGGCTTTTACTGTAGTCATGCTAGCGGGTTTATTTCAAATTCTGTTTGGCATATTTAAACTGGGTAAATATATTACCCTCATGCCCTACAGCGTCATTTCTGGCTTCATGTCAGGGATTGGGGTAATTCTGGTTATTTTGCAAATCGCCCCCTTTGTTGGGCAACCCAACCCTAAAGGTGGGGTATTGGGGATAGTGCAGAATTTACCCGATTTATTGACAAAAATTAACCCTGCCGAAACTGCTTTGGGTGTGCTGACGTTGGCAATTATTTTCTTGATGCCATCTAAAATTAAGCGTGTTGTACCACCCCAGTTAGTCGCGTTAATTGTTGGGACTGTAGTGTCTCTGGTCTTTTTCGGCAATGTCGAAATTAGACGCATCGGTGAAATCCCGATGGGATTACCAGAATTGCAACTGCCTACTTTCACTGCATCACAAATCACAACCATGATGATTGATGGTGCAATGTTGGGGATGTTGGGTTGTATTGACACCCTACTAACGGCAGTGATTGCAGATAGTTTAACCCGCACCGAACATAAATCTGACAAAGAATTAATTGGTCAAGGCATTGGTAACTTAGTATCTGGTTTGTGTGGTGGGCTACCTGGTGCTGGTGCGACAATGGGAACAGTAGTTAATATCCAAACTGGTGCCAGAACTGCTGTATCTGGTTTAACTCGTGCCTTAGTTTTGTTAGTTGTAGTTTTGTGGGCAGCAAATCTTACCGAAAGCATCCCAATGGCGGTGTTGGCTGGTATTGCTTTAAAAGTCGGGATTGACATTCTAGACTGGAGTTTCCTCCAACGCGCTCACAAGGTTTCTTGGAAAGGTACACTGATCATGTACGGTGTGTTATTCCTCACCGTGTTTGTAGACTTGATTGTAGCCGTAGGTATTGGAGTTTTTATTGCCAACATCTTGACTATTGAGCGTCTTTCTCAATTACAAGCTCAAGAAGTGAAAACTATTACTGATGCTGACGATGCGATCATTTTGAATGATGAAGAGAAGCAGTTGCTCGATCAAGCCGAGGGACGCATTCTGCTATTTTACTTGAGTGGGCCGATGATTTTTGGAGTTTCCAAAGCGATCGCTCGTGAACATTCAGCAATGGCAGACTCCGATGTGTTAATTGTGGATCTTAGCGATGTACCTATGTTGGGTGTAACTGCCTCTTTAGCCATTGAAAACGCCATCAAAGACGCTGCTGAACAAGGTCGTCACGTTCTCATAGTCGGTGCAACAGGCAAAGTCAAACGCCGCTTAGAAAATTTTGGTGTTTCTAGATTTGTACCGCCCCACTATATGTTTGTAGACCGTGTAGAAGCCCTAAAACAAGCTGTTGCTTTAGTGAAAACAGACACTACTACTAGTGTCTACTAAAAGCTGTAAACCCTTACCCCTTCCCTGGGTCAAATAGTAGCTTATCCCTTACTTCCTTAACCCAGCTGATCAAATCACGCTAAACTCAAGCAAAAGATACAACTAATTTGGACAGGCACAAACCTGTCCAATTATTTGCAATCAAATCGATGAATAATTGATCCCACCACGATAGATAAAGATGATTTTCATAGAACCAATCCTTAATTCGATGACTTCTTTGATACCCTTAATCTCTGCATCACCACCTTTGTTGTTGACAACAGAAACTAATGCCGAAAATGCTCCCATTATCCTAACTGGTGTATTACTCACTTTAGTAGTCATTTATCTGGCTAGTAAAATTGGCGGTGAGTTGTCTAGGATGATGGACTTACCTCCAGTTTTAGGGGAATTAGTTGGTGGTGTAGTGGTGGGTGCTTCTGCATTACATTTGGTCGTATTTCCTGAAACCGGTGCAGTAGCTGGTGACTCCATGATTATGACTGTGCTGCAATTTATTAACAACCTCACCCCAGATGCAGCGACAGCGATTTTTAACAGTCAGAGTGAAGCAATTTCCATTCTGGCTGAATTGGGTGTGATTATTCTGTTGTTTGAAATTGGTTTGGAGTCAGATTTACAAGAACTGCAAAAAGTTGGTTATCAAGCGACTATTGTTGCTTGTGTCGGGGTAGCAGTTCCCTTTGCGGCGGGTACAGGTGGACTGATTTGGTTATTTAATGCCCCAGTAATTCCTGCGATTTTCGCCGGTGCAGCCTTGACAGCTACCAGTATTGGTATTACCTCCAAAGTTCTCTCAGAAATTGGCTACCTCAAATCTAAAGAAGGTCAAATTATTGTTGGTGCAGCAGTAATTGACGATATCTTAGGCATCATTGTCTTAGCAGTGGTTGCTAGTCTAGCGAAAACTGGGGAAGTTGATGTTTTCAATGTCATTTATTTGATTGTCAGTGCCACTGTTTTTCTCATTGGCTCGATTTTACTGGGTAAATTTTTCAATCAAAGCTTTGTAGCCATTGCCGATAAATTACAAACACGCGGGAATTTAGTGATTCCAGCCTTTATATTTGCATTCTTTATGGCATTCTTGGGTAATGCGATTCACTTAGAAGCTATCTTAGGTGCATTTGCAGCAGGTTTAGTTTTAGATGAAACCGACAAACGCAAGGAATTAGACGAGCAGGTTAAACCCATTGCTGATATTCTTGTACCTGTTTTCTTTGTGACAGTCGGAGCTAAAGTAGACTTGGGTGTGCTGAATCCTGTACTGCCTGAAAATCGAGAAGGATTAATAATTGCAGCCTTTTTAATTGTGGTGGCAATTATTGGTAAAGTTGTCACTGGTTGGTCTATCTTTGGTCAGCCTGGCATCAACCGTTTAGCCGTTGGTGTAGGTATGATTCCCCGTGGTGAAGTTGGTCTAGTCTTTGCTGGTATTGGTGCAGCTAGTGGTACTTTAGATAAACCTCTGCAAGCAGCAATTGTAATTATGGTGATTTTAACTACCTTCTTAGCACCACCTTTGCTACGGTTGGCCTTCAAAAAATCTGCTGATTCTCCAGAGAATTTAGAAAAAGCCGATTTATTAAGTTAATTAGGGCTTGCTGAATAAGACTTCTGTAATCGAGCAAAAAGCTTGCGGACAGACCCACCTCTGGCATGATTAGTGGAAGAACCAAGAATCCCACGGCTTGCAGCCGTGGGAGTTTCCATCCAATGCCCAATTTGTTCTACTTCTCAGCCACAGCCTTAACCAAATTTAAATCATAGGGACGTTCCGTATCATCCTCGCCCAAATATTCACCATTTTGAATTTCCAGAATAACTAGGGGAATCGATCCTGGGTTTTCAACTTTATGTAAGGTTGCTGCTGGTACATAAGTTGATTGGTTACGGTTTAGTAAGACTTCTTCTTCTCCACAAGTCACCTTAGCCACACCAGAGACTACAACCCAGTGTTCATTGCGGTGATAATGGATTTGTGGTTTAATACTATGTCTGGGCTTAATTTCAATCCGACTAATTCTATAGGTTTCTCCCTCTTCGATGACCTCTACATTACCCCAGTAACGCGCGCCTGAATGAGAGGAAGACTCGTTGCCATTTACTTGAGTATTATCTTCATTCTGAGTCATAACTAAAATCTTTAAGCTAAAAGAATATTACTGTTTTCAGCAAACCTAACTCAAACCAGAGAAAACTTAGAGCAAGTACCAAAAAATGCTATGCCAACATTATCCATATGGAAAAATTGTTGTCACCTACCCTGAGATTATAAATTGTATCGAATTATTAACTAGTTATGATTTTTTATGTTCCGGGGACTGGCAAAAATTAAATTAAGTAGATGACAAAGTTCTTTGTGTAGGCTGGGTGTGGCTTTTGTAGGTGTGGGGTGTAGTGAAAGACTTGGATTGATAAGTCGCTATAAACGTTAATGAGCATGAGTAAATTCAATCTATCGCCATCAGGAAGCTATGATTGATCTAATGACTATTAACCATTGACCTTTGGATAAACTCTTCAACCCACCGTAAATATTGTAACCCTGCAACTTCTGCTGAGTTGTTATGTTCTCCCCCTTGAACTAAAATTATCTTTTTAGGCTCAGGCGCAAGAGCATACAATTTCTGACTCATAAACGCAGGTATTGTAGAATCAGCAGTGCCATGAATGAATAAAATTGGCATTTGCAATTGGGAGATTTTTTGAATAGATTCAAATCTTTGTGTTAAAAGTAAATTTATCGGAAATAACCGAAAAGTATGGCGATAATTTATAACATCCCGCACAGAAGTAAAAGTTCCCTCTACAATTAGTCCTCCAGCTTTTGGTTGTTTTAAAGCTAAATCAATCGCTATCGCACCCCCTAAAGAATGACCATAGATAAAAATCTGATCAGGGGGAATTTGCCTCTGTTGTACTAAATAATTCCAGGCAGTTTCAGCATCTTGATAAACATTCATTTCACTGGGAAACGAACCTTTGCTACGCCCGTAACCTCGGTAATCAATGAGTAATACTGAAAATCCTAGTTGATAAAATCTATGGGCATGACCTACATTAGCACTAATATTCTTCGCATTGCCGTGTAAATAAAGTAACACTTTGTTATTGCCGTGTTTAGGACTCATCCACCAACCGTGTAAACTTTCTATCTCTCCAGACTTTCCCGTCACAGGCAACCAAATATCTTCGTAGGGCATATTAAAATACTCTGGTGTCACATCAATGACGCTGGAGGGAAAAAATATTAAACGAGTTTGTTGCCGTGAGAGCAATATACACATTGTCACATATGCGATCGCTACCACTGTTGTTACTAAAGGTAGCAATTTGAAACACATTTGTAACACTAGTGGTAATTTGTTGATGATGATGGACATAATTGTGAGCATTTAACAAAGATTGATAAAGACAATAATTTTCTAATAACCAAAAAAGGTTAATATTTTCCAATTAGAATTTCTAATTAGAATTAAAATCCTCGCAAAACTCCCTTATTTCATGGAATAGTAATAATATTTACTTTGATTAAGTAGTCTCACTAATGAATAATAAACATTAGCTACAACTAGGAGCATCCCGTGACGCTATTAAATGAGACACAAAAAGAACAATTGCTGGAAATAAGTAGATATTTACGACAAGCAAGAGAAGAAAAATCTATACGTATAGAAGAAGTAGCTGCTAAAACACATATTAGATTATCATTCTTAAAAGCTCTAGACGCAGCATACTTTGAAGACTTGCCAGAACCAGTTTATGTACAAGGATTCATCCGTCGTTATGCAGATATTGTGGGATTAGATGGTACAGCTATAGCTAATTCTTTTACAGTCAATGCTTCACCTCCAAAATCTCAGATAGATGCCAAACATGAGCCAGCAAATGCAGACAAAAAGCCTAAAATTCGCATACCTCTTGTTGTACCCTATATTTTGTTATTAGGTGTTGCTTGCACTGGCCTAATTTATCTACTTAATCCTAGACTAATAGCCCAATCTTCGGCAAATAAAAAAAACTCATCAGCCGATGAAGTCACATCTTTACCCAAAGATGAAAGTCAAGCTAATCAACAAAATCCTCTATCCCCAGAGGCATCACCAACCACCACGCCATCCTCTATAAGTACAGCATTCCCAACTTTATCTAACACCACAGATAACTCCCAGGTGAGAGTCACCTTAGAATTGCAAGGGGAATCATGGTTACAAATCACAGCAGATGGTAAGACAGAGTTTGTAGGTAATCTTACCAAGGGAGAACGCAGAACTTGGGTAGCTCAACAACAGTTGACAGTCCGTTCTGGCAACGCTGGGGCTGTGTTGGTGGGTGTAAATAATCAGCCTGCACAACTTTTAGGCGGACAAGGTGAAGTTAAACAAGTAACATATGAGGCTGAGGTTAATGCTCAATAGTCATTTTTTGTGTTCTTTAAGTAACAAGTAACAAGTAATAAGTAATAGGTATTTACTCATTACTTATTACTCATTACTCATTTAATTTTGAATTGATTCATACTGACGTATCCTATTTAAATTAAGCGCATTGAAATTTCTGGCTGACGTAAATGCCAAGTAGTTGCTTGCTCATAAGCATAAGCTATTTGAAGTAGTTGGTCTTCTCGTAGAACTTTGCCAATTAGTTGCAAGCCGATGGGTAGTCCTTGTTCATCAAAACCACAGGGAATACTAATACCTGGTAAACCGGCTAGGTTGACAGGAATAGTCATTAGGTCATTTAAATACATACTCAAAGGATCAGTAGTTTTTTCCCCGGCTTTAAATGCTGTGGTGGGTGCAGTGGGAGTTATTAAAACATCAACGGTTTCAAAGGCTCGCTCAAAGTCCTGTTTAATCAGGGTGCGGACTTTTTGGGCTTTCAGGTAGTAGGCATCATAATAACCAGCTGAAAGGGCATATGTACCAATCATGATGCGGCGTTTGACTTCTGCACCAAATCCAGTAGCACGGGTAGTTTTATACATTGACAGGAGATTATCAGCATCCGGCGCACGCCAGCCATATTTCACACCATCATATCGGGCTAGGTTGGCTGATGCTTCTGACGGGGCGATAATGTAATAACTAGGTAAGCCATACCGGAAGTTAGGACAGGAAATGACATGAATTTCTGCGCCTAAGCTTTGTAGTTTTTCAATGGCTTTGGTGACAGCTTTTTCCACAACAGCATCTAAACCTTCGCCAAAGGTTTCTTTGATGATCCCAACTCTTAATTTGCTTCTAGCTTTTAAGTCTGGTTTTAAACTGGCGGCGTAATCAGGAATTTCGACTTTCAGACTGGTGGAATCTTTGGGATCATAGCCTGCGATCGCATTTAATAATATCGCAGTATCTTCTACTGAGCGTCCAAAGGGGCCGATTTGATCCAATGATGAGGCATAAGCCACTAAACCATAACGGGAAATCAACCCGTAAGTCGGCTTTAGTCCCACTACACCACAAAAAGATGCCGGTTGGCGAATTGAACCCCCCGTATCAGAACCTAGTGCTACAACACATTCACTGGCGGCTACGGCTGCGGCTGAACCTCCAGAAGAACCTCCAGGCACTCTAGACACATCCCAAGGGTTAGCTGTGACTTGATAGGCAGAGTTCTCTGTGGAACTACCCATTGCAAACTCATCTAAGTTGGTTTTGCCTACAATGACAGCCCCAGCATCAATTAATTTTTGTGACACCGTTGATTCATAAGGCGGGACAAAATTCTCTAAAATCCTAGAACCGCAAGTAGTGGGAATCCCTTTAGTACACATATTGTCTTTCACACCAATGGGAATGCCCGCCAGTAACCCAATTTCTTCCCCCGCAGCAATTTTGGCATCCACGGCACTAGCCTGTTGTAAAGCTGTTTCTGCGGTTATGTGTAAGAAACTGTGTAATTTCGGTTCTAAAGCTTGAATGCGGTTTAAAGCTTCTTGGGTGATTTCAACCGCAGAACGTTCTTTTTTAATTAGTTGTTCGTGCAACTCGCGGATGGATGCCATGATTGCTCTCTTAGTGACTCAAGTGATTGATTTTAGTACATATTGATGGTTTGTGGGTACTGGGAATTGGGCATTGGGCATTGGGAATGGGGTATTGGGCATGGGGCATGGGGCATTGGTGAAATAACTTATAATCATCTCTATTCCCCAGTCCCTAGTCCCCAGTCCCCAATCCCAACTATGGTTAAAATTGTTACTCGCAGGTACATTGGTACAGAAAATGTCTACGATATAGGCGTTGAGCGTGATCACAATTTTGTGATTAAAAATGGCTGCATAGCCTCTAATTGTTTCAATAAATCACACTCAACAGCCTATGGATATGTAACTTATCAAACTGCATATCTGAAAGCTAATTACCCACTGGAATATATGGCTGCACTACTGACAGCTAATAGTAGTGACACAGACAAGGTGCAGAAATATATTTCCACCTGTATGAGTATGAATATTCAAATAGAACCACCAGATATTAATCGTTCTGGGGTGGATTTTACGCCAGTGGGGGGAAAGATTTTATTTGGGTTTTCGGCGGTGCGAAATGTCGGGCAGAATGCGATCGCTGCTATTCTAGAAGCACGTAATGAAGGTAGTGTATTTAAATCCTTGGCTGATTTTTGCGATCGCGTTGATCTTCGCACTGTCAACCGTCGGACTTTAGAATCATTGATTTACTGTGGAGCTTTTGACAAAATTGAATCAAATCGTCAGCAATTAATTCAAGATTTAGAATTAGTCTACGAATGGGCGCAATCCCGTGCTAGAGATAGAGCATCAGGTCAAGGAAATCTATTTGATTTATTAGGTGGATTTTCTGCAACCAATGAGCAAAAAACTAATAATGCCTTTGAAACTGCCCCTAAAGCTAAACCTGTAAATGACTATCCACCCCAAGAAAAACTGCGGATGGAAAAAGAATTATTGGGTTTTTACGTTTCTGATCATCCTTTGAAATCCTTAAGACAAGTTGCACCACTTTTAACTCCTATTAACCTTTCCCAACTTGGTGAACAAAGAGAAGACACAAAACTCTGTGTAGTGATTATGCTCAATGGAGTCAAAAAAGTGATGACCAAAAAAGGTGATCCAATGGCTATTTTACAAATAGAAGATTTAACATCCCAAACTGAAGCTGTGGTGTTTCCCAAAACCTATGAACGCATTAGTTTCCTCTTACAAGTTGATGCCAGATTAATCATTTGGGGAAAACTTGACCGTCGAGATGAACAAGTGCAATTAATAGTTGAAGATGCAGAACCCGTAGAGACAGTACAAATGGTCATGGTGGAATTAAATCCCCAACAAGTCAGCAATATTGAAGAATTACACAGGTTGAAAACAATTTTACAGGAACAGTCAGGCGATAAAGAGAAATCAAAAATGCCAGTGATAGGAATTATACAAACTGAAAACTCTCGTAAATTAGTCCGTTTAGGATGGCAATTTTGTGTACAAGATGCCCGAATTACCGTTCAAGCACTACAAAATGCCAGATTTCCCGCACATCTAAGACCCCTAACTGGTAGTTGAACAAGACAACTAGAACCAGGTAGATTTACTTTCTGATAGCTACTCCTCAGTCCTCAGCCTTTGATGCCTAGTAAATTACCGTAGTATTCATTAAAATTAATACTTTTTTTTAGTCAGTTATGCGGATGATGATTTCCTCTGGCTAATGGTATTTTTTTATGCCATGACAACTTCGGCAAGAGGTAGGGGAAGGAGCTAAAACTTAATGATCGCTAATGATTTAAGTAAGTTTGTATGTTATTGCAAAAAAATTCAACCCCAAAAGCACGAAGACATTAAACAATTTTTTGAAGGGGTGATTGTATTTCCTTACGATAAAGAATTACTTTTGCAAGCTTATCTATTTTTAAATATTCGGACTTTGTTTCCAGCTTGTTATGAGTTATTGTTGTTTGAAAAGTCTCCAATCGCAGACTATACAGACTTAGGTAAATGTGATTTTGTCTATTTAACATTTCATGGCAGTTTGTTTTTAATTGAGACAAAATTTATTGATACAGAAGCGACAGGCGCAACTGAGAGAAAACGCAGAAACAAGCATAGAAACAAAGTTTTTGAACAAGTAATTACTTTAAAAAGCCGATTTAGTCAATATTGGGATATTCATCCTGAACATTTGGAATGTGGCGTTTTTACTACAGATTCTGAGATTGATTGGCGAGGTGATTCTGTAAATGTCGTCACTCAGTCGATATCGATAGATAATCTGGAAAAATGGCGGAGAAGTTATAAGAAAAATAAATTTTAAGAATGCAGGTGATCAGGAAGTTTTCAAGTGTTGACTATCGACTTAGCCGATCGCAACACTGCATCTAGTAAACCAGGAAACAGCACTTCTAAATCTTCTCTTCGCAATCTGTTAATGTGTTGTGTTCCTTCCTTACGACTCAGTACAACCCCTGACTCCCGCAAAATCTTAAAATGATTGGACATGGTAGACTTAGCGATCGCAAAATCAAAGTCTCCACAACATTGCTCACCTTCGCTGGCTAGCAAGCGCACGACCTCTAACCGGACAGGATCTCCCAAGGCGTACAACACTCCGGCTAAAGTAATATCTTTTCGGTCTGGATGATATAAAAATTTCATAACTTGCATTATCTCTTAAATTGGCATATATTTTGTTTATTCGATAATATCGAATAATAGAATTAAATAAAGAAACTATGTCATCCGTCATCAATGTTACAGAAGCCACCTTTAAACAAGAGGTGCTGGACAGTGAAATTCCAGTCTTAGTGGATTTTTGGGCCCCTTGGTGTGGCCCTTGTCGGATGGTAGCCCCAGTGGTTGATGAAATTGCTAGTGAATACGTAGAACAGGTAAAAGTGGTAAAGTTGAACACAGATCAAAATCCCACAGTTGCCAGTCATTACGGAATCCGTAGCATTCCTACTCTGATGGTATTTAAGGGAGGGCGACAAGTTGATATAGTCGTCGGGGCTGTGGCTAAAACTAGTTTAATTAAGACCTTAACCCAGCACATTCAACAAGAGTAATAGGTAATAGGTAATAGGTGACAGGTGACATCAAAAGTCAACAGTCACCACTCTTTCAGAGCGTAATCCTAATTAAATCAAATCCGAGGAGAATCTCATGAGTACAATTGCCCAAATTCAACCTCTAGATGTACCCAAGGCTATTATTCAGAGACGTTCCATTAAGACTTTTAAAACAGACCCCATAGCACCAGAATTACTAAAACAACTAGTAGAGTTGACTGTAGCTGCACCTAGTAGCTTTAACATGCAAGACTGGCGGATTATCTTAGTTCAAGACGAAGCGCAAAAAGCCGCCCTATCAGCTGCATCTTGGAATCAAAAGCAAGTCATTCAAGCACCAGTTACCTTTGTATTTGCTGCCGATCCCAAGGCTGGAGAAGGTGATTTGACACCAATATATGAAAAAGCTTTGCAAACTGGCGCATGGAATGAAGGCACAGTCCAATACTTTAAAAATTCTATTCCTCAATTCCAAGCAGGTTTGGGAGATAAACGCCGGGAATATGCGATTAAAGACGCGATGATTGCTGCTACTCATTTAGTGTTAGCCGCAGAGAGTTTGGGATTATCAACTTGCTTTTTGAATGGTTGGGTAGAAGAGCAAGTTAAAGAAGTAATTGGTGCAGCCAATAAGCCTGATTTAGCGATCGCAGTTTTAGTTCCTGTAGGTTATGCCGCCGAACCCCGCTTAGATCCTGGTCGCTTGCCATTAAACCACAACGTCTTTGTAGATAAAATTAATCACCCCTATCAAGGATAATTTGTCTTAAGTCCCCATTCCCTAATAATGAATATTGATTTTGGTTTAACTGCTGGCGATTACGCAAAACACCGAGCTGGTTTTCCTAGTTGTATTTTTGACAAACTTGCTGAATACAATATTGGTTTACCAGGACAAAATCTAGTTGACCTCGGTACAGGTACAGGAACATTAGCGCGGGGTTTTGCTGCTAGAGGTGCGAGCGTAATTGGCATTGACCCATCAGGCGCACTATTAGAACAAGCCAAGCAACTAGACCAAGCTGCTCAACTCAAGATAGATTATTACATTGGGACTGCGGAAAATACTGGTTTACCAGATGCCAGCATTGATGTAGTTACGGCTGGTCAGTGTTGGCATTGGTTTAACCGTCCTGTTGCGGTGCAAGAAATAGTTCGGATTCTCAAAGCTGAGGGGCAAATTGCGATCGCTCATTTTGATTGGATACCCATCAAAGGCAATGTAGCCGAAGCCACCGAGAAATTAATCCAAACGCATAATCCAACTTGGAAAATGGGTGGTGGTAGTGGTTTGTATCCCCAATGGTTGCGAGATATTGCCGAAGGCGGATTTCATGATCTTCAGACATTTTCTTATGATATTTTTGTCCCTTATACCCACGCAGATTGGCGCGGACGCATCCGTGCTAGCGCAGGTGTTGGCGCAAGTCTCACACCAGAAAAAGTAAAAGTTTTTGACCAAGAACTAGCAACATTATTGCAAGCACAATTCCCGACAACAATTTTGCAAGTTCACCACAGAGTTTGGGCAGTAGTCGGCAAATTAAAAAACAACAGGTAAGTACTTAAGTCCCTCATCAACCAGGAAACATCACCATGATTGACCTATATTATTGGACAACTCCCAACGGTCATAAAATCACCGTTTTTTTAGAAGAAGTTGGCTTACCTTATAAAATTATTCCTGTGAATATTGCTGCTGGCGACCAATTTAAGCCAGAATTTCTCAAAATTTCCCCTAATAATCGCATCCCAGCAATTGTTGACCATGAACCACAAGGAGGCGGTGAACCGATTTCTGTGTTTGAATCTGGTGCTATTTTGTTATACTTAGCAGAAAAAATTCAGAAATTAATACCGTCTGATATCAAAGACCGTGTAGAAGTTTTACAATGGCTATTCTGGCAAGTCGGAGGATTAGGGCCAATGGCTGGGCAAAATCACCACTTTAGCCTGTATGCACCTGAAAAAATTGAGTATGCTATTAACCGCTACGTTAATGAAACAGCACGTTTATATGGAGTGCTAGATAAACGATTAGCATATAGAGAATTTCTTGCTGGTGACTATTCTATTGCAGATATTGCCACCTATCCCTGGATAGTACCCCATCAACGTCAAAGCCAAAACTTAGATAATTTCCCTAACCTAAAACGTTGGTTTGAAGCCATTCAAATCCGTCCAGCAGTCATCCGCGCCTACCAGAAGGCAGAAACTTTCAAATAATTCGTAATTCGTAGTTGAATTAATTTACGCTTGATGACTTCTCACCAACCCCTGTCGGTATCCGAGAGGGGTTTCAATATCTTCAATTTGTCAAACTCACTGCAATTTACTGCTGAATTTGCTTGTATTATTCTACTTTTTGATTACTACACTTATATCTCTAGTATGGTTCAAAACCTGATGAATGATTGTTAAGGTTGCTAATGAAATTCATGACAAACACAATCATTATGACTTATACACAAACCAGCGATCCAACTATTCGCCAATATGTCCAAGCATGGCAAAAATTGGATACAGACGAACAGCTTGCTTTGTTTTGGTTTGTCTACACAGAAATGGGAGATGCAATTACACCAGCAGCCCCTAATGCCAGCACTGTTTCCCCAGAAATTGCCGAGGGTTTATTTAATCAAGTCAAAGGTTTAAACCATCAACAACAGTTACAGTTGCAACGGGACTTGATTAACCGTGTGGATAATCAAATTAGTCGTCAATATGGCTCATTAAGTGATACCACAAAATTACTATTTTGGTATCGTTTAGCCCAAGGAATGGAAAGTAGCACTATTGTGCCTATGCCATCTGAATACCAACTTGGTTCTGAGGCAAAAAATTTATTGGCTAAAATCAAAACATTGTCATTTCAACAGCAAATTACTGTCTTCCGTGATTATGTTTCCCCAATGGGTGCTGAGGCAAAATCCGGTGCTGAAATTTAAAGCAATTTAAAAAGGCGTAAAATCAACTTTATTTGAGATTACGCTATATTTGTGTAGGAGTGATTTATCAATTTCACCCCTACATAATTGCAAAAATGTCAATAATTAAATGACTTAAGTAGTAGCGTGGCAAGGCTAAAGTAGTTCATTAGATGTAGGTTGGTTTGAATGCAGTGAAACCCAACACCAATATCTATGTTGGGTTTCCTTACGTCAACCCAACCTTGTATATTGAGGGAAGTAGTCCAGTAGGGTGTATTAGGCGTAAGCCGTAACGCACCACAGGAATTGGTGCTAGGTGTTGTACTCTCGCTGCTAACACAACGGCAATATTGCAAAAGGAAAATCCACACTGCAATTTGCCTTCTCTACGTATCTGTTCAAAAATCAAATATGAGTACTATAGACTGAGTAAATATTTTTAATTGGGCAAACTAGTAAACCTCAAAAATAAATAAACACAGAGTAATAGTCAGAAGTTTTCCTCTGTGTTTACTAAGTTGCTCTTTGGGTCAGATGCACCCAAAACTCGTAACGCCCTTTGCTTCTTATCCCGATAGTTTAAATGAATTAATAAAATATTTCCTCTGTCTTGCGGATGGTTTAATTTTATTGATTATTCTCATAACGTCTATCTTTTTATAGTGTTTTATAATTGGCTATTTTTTTAACTTAAACGAAAGTATAGTTAATGGCTATGCGATTAATAAGAGAGTAGATTTAATTACCTGATAAAAAACAATTCTTCTTGAAAATACTGTAAAAAAAATACATTCATCTTCGCAAATAAATAACAATTATCAAGGAGGTTTTTATGACTTCTACAAATGTAAATCCTGTAGAGCAAGCCATATCAGATTTTAAGCAATTAGATATAGACGATCGCCTGGTAATATTTGGCTCATTATTTAGCAAAGTTTCTGATACAATCTCCACCAGCGATATAGATAAATTACCAACCCAAAAAGCTGCGGAATTAGTAGCACAAATTCAGCAAGTTTCCCCAGAAGAACAACTTTATGCCTTGCGTGATTTACTACCAGCTTCCAGAAATGATCAAAATGAAACCATGCTAGATCCCCATCCTAGTAAGGCAATGGTTGAACTAGCTCAAGGTGGCACAAAAATTCCCACTGGAGAGTATGGCGCACTTAATGCTGAGGGTAAATTAGCTTTTTGGTATTTTTTAGGACAAAGACTAGGCACTACCATTATTGACATCCCCCGCGACTATACCCCCTCAGAGCAAGCTAGGACAGTTTTGAACAATTTGCAATCATTAAATACTAATGATTTAGTATCTTTCTTGAAACAAGTACTGCAAACTACAGTCAAAGCATAAAGAATTTCAGTGTTGCTGAAGATCGGGGAACGAGGTACTTTACCTTTGTTCCCCCTTTTTTATCAGTATGAGTAGAGTTGTACTCAAAAGTTGTAAGTCTTATACCAAATATTGAACTGACTTTTCACGGGATATGGAAAACCCCTCTCCATAGAGCAAAGCTCTTCTCGTAGAGTACCTCTCTCCTGCAACTGTAGAGACGTTGCATGCAACGTCTCTACTTTGATTCTTGCTCCCCTTCCCTGGTAGGGAAGGGCAGGGTGGTTTCATATTAACTTTTGCACATAGCGTGAAAAGTCAGAAATATTGAAAAGACACATTCAGTAATTACGAATTACGAATTACGAATTAGTATTACGGCTTCGTTATCATGTATCAAGAACCGAATTATAAAGACGCAACTGTGACTAATCAAAATCGTTCTCAATGGGACTTAGGCAGATTTATTCAGACCTTGAGCTATTTTGAGGTAATTCCTTTCCTCAACTGCATACAGCGATTAATTCAAGGTCGTCCCCAGCAAAATCAGTATGTAGCTAATGGAGAAAAAAGTGTGGGTGTAATACTAGTAGCAGGCGCAACCGGTGGAGTAGGTAAACGAGTAGTCAAGCGGTTGTTAGCACAAGGTTATCAAGTCCGTGCCTTAGTGCGAGATATTGATAAAGCTAGGACAATTCTGGGTGATGAAGTTGATTTAGTAGAGGCGGATATCACTAAACCAGAAACTTTAACTCCTATAGTTATGAGTAATATTCAAGCCGTAATTTCCTGTACAGCCGTGCGTGTACAGCCAGTAGAAGGAGACACAGCTAATAGAGCTAAATACTACCAAGGTGTCAAATTTTACCAGCCTGAAATTGTAGGCGATACTCCAGAAAATGTAGAATATCAAGGAGTAAAAAATTTAGTTGATGCAGCTAAAAAATATCTACCCTCAGCCGACGAAAAACTTATATTTGATTTTACAAATCCCTCTACACAATTAAAAAATATCTGGGGTGCGCTCGATGATGTTGTGATGGGTGGTGTAAGTGCTAGTAATATGCAGTTATTAGATAAAACAGCTGTGTTTACTGGTAATGTTTCCACAGCCAACTCTGGCGGCTTTGCATCTGTAAGGACGAAAAATTTTGAGCCACCTTTGAATTTATCTGGTTATACAGGTGTGGAGTTACGTGTTAAAGGTGATGGGCAGCGTTATAAACTCTTTCTACGGACTGATAGCAAATGGGATGGATTAGGTTATAGCTATTCATTTGATACTTTAGCTAACACTTGGATTAATATCCGCATTCCTTTTACTGATTTTGTGCCAGTATTTCGAGCTAAAATAGTTAAAGATGCGCCAACAATTTCTGCAAATAGCATTGCTTCTTTGCAATTGATGTTAAGTAAGTTTGAATATGATGGGGCGTTAAATCCTCGTTTTTCACCGGGTATCTTTGCTTTAGAGTTGGCATCAATTAAAGCTTATGGTGGCACAACTACACCCCAATTTGTACTTGTGAGTTCCGCAGGTGTCACCCGTCCAGGTAGACCAGGAATTAATTTAGATGAAGAACCCCCAGCCGTAAGGTTAAATGATCAGTTAGGTGGAATTTTGACTTGGAAATTAAAAGGCGAAGATAGTTTAAGAGGTAGTGGGATTCCCTACACAATTATTAGACCTTGTGCCTTAACAGAAGAAGCAGGAGGTAAAGAGTTAATTTTTGAGCAAGGTGATAATATAAGGGGCAAAGTCAGCCGTGAAGATATAGCTGAGTTATGTGTACAAGCTTTACAACAAAATCATGCGTCTAATTTAACATTTGAGGTCAAAGAGGGAACGAATACTGCTAAAAATGTAAACTGGCAAAATTTATTCTCTAACTTAAAACCTGATCAATAAAATTATATTCTGAGGTTGGTTGACCATTAAAAATCAACAGTCAACAATAAAATGTTTCGTAGATTGTTTCTTGCTATATTGTTAGTCATAATTATTTGGCTGGGATTGCTATCAAATCCTGCTGTATCACAGCAAGTTGAATCTCGGCTGAATAATTTGCAATTTGATTTAAATCGTATTGAATCGCGGTTAGATCAAATAGAATCCAGATTGAATCAAAATCGACAGTCTCCATCCCCAAGAACACCAATTACAGTCCCTCAAGGTTCTAGAAGAACTCTTTCACAAACACAACGAGATCAGATGTTTGATAAGCTAGCAACTTTAGTAATTGAATTAAAGCAACAAGTTAATAAATTAGAAGCGCGAGTTTCTCAATTAGAATCACGTTAATTAATACGCGATCGCGGTATTATCTGCTATATCAAGGTTTTCAGGAATTGGATCAGGATGAATTGCCGCGATCGCCTACAATAAAGCCAAGGTATCACCCCACCTTCGATTATGGATGGGGAATGGCTTCACAATCAATATATATACCCAAATTTTTGAAGAAGTCGGGTATCTTCACCACAGGCAATCGCAAAGTGTAAAATTAATTTTGTCACCACACAACTCAGTTTCGTC
This sequence comes from Aliinostoc maniaoense, assembly GCF_058172895.1. NCBI lineage: Bacteria > Bacillati > Cyanobacteriota > Cyanophyceae > Nostocales > Nodulariaceae > Aliinostoc > Aliinostoc maniaoense. The sequence continues at coordinate 4,330,490 of NZ_CP187952.1, forward strand.
ACGAACCTAATAAGCTGGTTCAAAAACAATATCTACTAACAATTCTCAAAGCGCATAGTCCTTCATTTAAAAAATAAAGAGACACCATTATCAGGTGCCTCTTTGATGTGTGTATGACTATTACAAACCGTCAACAATTAACCATCAACAGTCAACAATTGAATATTAGAGAAAACAAATTCTTGAACGGATGTTTTCCCGGCTACTTCTGTACGAATTTCACGACGATTGAGAATGAAATAAGCTCCCACCTTTTCGTACTCATCGACAAAATTATTGACTCCGCCTTTTTGTTCCCCAGTTTGAGGATCATGGTACACAGAATCATAGGTATGAGATAAATAACCTTCCCCAGTCTCATGAACACTGAAGGTATTAATAGTCACAACAACGCCGTGAATGTGACGATGAACCAGAGTGACTATATTATTGTGAAGTTTATAGCGATCGCCTTCCGCCTTGCCACCCATCAAAATTTCCACAGCCCCACTTTCGTCTGTCGCACCATAACGAAATGTATTTGCACCGTGGGTTTCTTCAAAGGTGCGGCGTACACGGTGAATAGCAATTTCCCATGCTTGTCCGTGAATCGCTTTCTTGACTGACTCATCATCAACACCCAAAACTTCCGCCTTGAGTTCAGCGTTGATGATCACTTTACCTGTAATTACCTGCCCATCATATTTATAGGTAATATCTGCTGTATAACCGGGGAAATTCTTGTCCCAAGTATAACGGTTGTCATAAGCAGCCCGGAAAAGTTCCTGAGCAGAGAGTTGTGTAACTGTCATGTGCTTCTCCTAGCGCAATAATTAGTTATAGTCGCTTTTTAGTTGTGCTGGTATTAGCATAGAAGTAATTGTTGAGTCTCGCATAGACCCCAACTGGGTACACTTATGCCTATTTCTCTCCATGATGTATTTGATGCGATCGCCAATATCCATAGTGAGCAAGAATTAAAACAAACACTCATGGATAAAATTGCCGCATACTTTCGTGTGCAAAGTTGGGGTATCCATCTCATAGATAGCCAGACAAACAAAGATACCGATACCCCAAGCATTCCAGCCGTCTGCTTAGAAAGTAATCCTATCGGGCAATATGTAGTAGAACGTCACGCACCCACCCATGAACAATTGCTATTAACCCCAGAAGACTGGAAAGATTTATGTCCGCGCCATGACCACGGCCACGTTATGACAGGGCCAATTGTTTGCGATGGTAAACTTATAGGCACACTTAACTTTGCTCGTGATCAAGACCATCCCCCCTTCAACGCCAATGATTTAGCTGATCTCAGCGCACTTTGTATTCATTTATCTGCTAAACTTGCCACCCTGCGAACCACCCCGAAAACCTTTGCTACTTCATCATCTAATCCCTTAACCCCACGAGAATTACAAATTGCTGAACTAGTAGCCCAAGGATTAACTAACGCCGAAATCGCTCAAAGACTCTGGATTACCCAAAACTCAGTTAAGCAAGCTTTAAAAAGAATGTTCCGCAAACTAGGAGTTTCCGCCCGTGCTGAGATGGTAGCCCGATTGCAAGACTTGCTGATTCACAAATAAATTGCCAAACCCCAGATATTTTTTAGAGGCTGAAACGCCTTCTATGCAAGGAATTGGCGAGTTAAAACAGAAAATGCGATCGGAAATTTCAAAAAAAACTTCATTTGCCCCTTGACGAACCTAAAAATACTCGCTAATCTAGATAAGTGTCGAGGCGAGAGAGCTAAGACAACCGAACCGAGAAAAAAGAATACTTTGAAAGCGAAGAAGTAACCAATCCTCGTCAAAAAAATTGGATTTGGGACTTCCCAAAGACTTTTACAAAATTATAGCAAGGAATCTGAAAGACAAGCTTTCAGATAACAAACTCCGAAATTAACAAAACGGAGAGTTTGATCCTGGCTCAGGATGAACGCTGGCGGTATGCTTAACACATGCAAGTCGAACGGAATCTTAGGATTTAGTGGCGGACGGGTGAGTAACGCGTGAGAATCTAGCTTTAGGTCGGGGACAACCACTGGAAACGGTGGCTAATACCGGATGTGCCGGAAGGTGAAAGGCTTGCTGCCTAGAGATGAGCTCGCGTCTGATTAGCTAGTTGGTGTGGTAAGAGCGCACCAAGGCGACGATCAGTAGCTGGTCTGAGAGGATGATCAGCCACACTGGGACTGAGACACGGCCCAGACTCCTACGGGAGGCAGCAGTGGGGAATTTTCCGCAATGGGCGAAAGCCTGACGGAGCAATACCGCGTGAGGGAGGAAGGCTCTTGGGTTGTAAACCTCTTTTCTCAAGGAATAAGTTCTGAAGGTACTTGAGGAATAAGCATCGGCTAACTCCGTGCCAGCAGCCGCGGTAATACGGAGGATGCAAGCGTTATCCGGAATGATTGGGCGTAAAGGGTCCGCAGGTGGCACTGAAAGTCTGCTGTTAAAGAGTGAGGCTCAACCTCATAAGAGCAGTGGAAACTACAGAGCTAGAGTGCGTTCGGGGTAGCAGGAATTCCTGGTGTAGCGGTGAAATGCGTAGAGATCAGGAAGAACACCGGTGGCGAAAGCGTGCTACTAGGCCGTAACTGACACTGAGGGACGAAAGCTAGGGGAGCGAATGGGATTAGATACCCCAGTAGTCCTAGCCGTAAACGATGGATACTAGGCGTGGCTTGTATCGACCCGAGCCGTGCCGGAGCTAACGCGTTAAGTATCCCGCCTGGGGAGTACGCACGCAAGTGTGAAACTCAAAGGAATTGACGGGGGCCCGCACAAGCGGTGGAGTATGTGGTTTAATTCGATGCAACGCGAAGAACCTTACCAAGACTTGACATGTTGCGAATTTCCCTGAAAGGGGAAAGTGCCTTAGGGAGCGCAAACACAGGTGGTGCATGGCTGTCGTCAGCTCGTGTCGTGAGATGTTGGGTTAAGTCCCGCAACGAGCGCAACCCTCGTTTTTAGTTGCCAGCATTAAGTTGGGCACTCTAGAGAGACTGCCGGTGACAAACCGGAGGAAGGTGGGGATGACGTCAAGTCAGCATGCCCCTTACGTCTTGGGCTACACACGTACTACAATGCTACGAACAAAGGGCAGCGACACAGCGATGTGAAGCAAATCCATGAAATCGTAGCTCAGTTCAGATCGAAGGCTGCAACTCGCCTTCGTGAAGGAGGAATCGCTAGTAATTGCAGGTCAGCATACTGCAGTGAATTCGTTCCCGGGCCTTGTACACACCGCCCGTCACACCATGGAAGCTGGTCACGCCCGAAGTCATTACCTCAACTCTTCGGAGAGGGGGATGCCTAAGGTAGGACTGGTGACTGGGGTGAAGTCGTAACAAGGTAGCCGTACCGGAAGGTGTGGCTGGATCACCTCCTTTTTAGGGAGACCTAACCCATTACAGACTGAATGCAAGTATAGAAGTCGTAATGAGGTCATCCTAGGTCGTTCGAGATTGGTGAAAGCTTTCAAAGTATTACTATTCCGGTTTTAAGAAAGGAAAAGTCAGCAACTAACGGAAGTTAGACTGCTGGGTAAATCCAGCCAGAACCTTGAAAACTGCATAGAAACGCGATTATAGCAGGCAGACACAGACAAAACAATTCAAAATTAAAAATTCACTCATTCAAAATGAAGAAAAAGTTTTGGATAGAGGAATTGTTAGTGGACAGTTGGAAAGTGTTTGCAGGATAGAAACCAATGTAAAGTGGTCAAGCTAATAAGAGCGAACGGTGGATACCTAGGCACACAGAGGCGAAGAAGGACGTGGTTACCGACGAAAAGCTCCGGGGAGTTGGAAGCAAACATAGAGCCGGAGATATCCGAATGGGGAAACCCTAAATACTACCTGTTGAATATATAGACAGGAAAGAGCCAACCCAGCGAACTGAAACATCTTAGTAGCTGGAGGAAAAGAAATCAAAAGAGATTCCCTAAGTAGTGGTGAGCGAAAGGGGAAGAGCCTAAACCAAAGGATATATCTTTTGGGGTAGAGGGACAACGATATCGAATCTAGAGGTTAGACGAAGCAGCTAAATACTGCACCAGAGGAGGTGAAAGTCCTGTAGTCGAAAACTTAAGGATAGTAGTTGAATCCCGAGTAGCATGGGGCACGAGGAATCCCATGTGAATCAGCGAGGACCATCTCGTAAGGCTAAATACTACTGTGTGACCGATAGAGAACAAGTACCGCGAGGGAAAGGTGAAAAGAACCCCGGAAGGGGAGTGAAATAGAACATGAAACCGTGAGCTTACAAGCAGTGGGAGTCCGATTAAACGGATGACCGCGTGCCTGTTGAAGAATGAGCCGGCGAGTTATAGGTACTGGTAGGTTAAAGCGGTGTAGCTGGAGCCAAAGGGAAACCGAGTCTGAAGAGGGCGATAATCAGTATTTATAGACCCGAACCCTGGTGATCTAACCATGTCCAGGATGAAGCTTGGGTAAAACCAAGTGGAGGTCCGAACCGACCGATGTTGAAAAATCGGCGGATGAGGTGTGGTTAGGGGTGAAATGCCAATCGAACCAGGAGCTAGCTGGTTCTCCCCGAAATGTGTTGAGGCGCAGCGGTAATGAATATATCTAGGGGGTAAAGCACTGTTTCGGTGCGGGCTGGGAGACCGGTACCAAATCGAGACAAACTCAGAATACCTAGAGAACACATTGCCAGTGAGACAGTGGGGGATAAGCTTCATTGTCAAGAGGGAAACAGCCCAGACCACCAGCTAAGGTCCCCAAATCATCACTAAGTGAGAAAGGAGGTGAGACTGCAAAGACAACTAGGAGGTTTGCCTAGAAGCAGCCACCCTTGAAAGAGTGCGTAATAGCTCACTAGTCAAGCGGTCTTGCGCCGAAAATGAACGGGGCTAAGTGATGTACCGAAGCTGTGGGATTAACTAAACATTAATCGGTAGGGGAGCGTTCCGTGGTAGGAAGAAGCAGTAGCGGCGAGCAGCTGTGGACGAAACGGAAGTGAGAATGTCGGCTTGAGTAGCGCAAACATTGGTGAGAATCCAATGCCCCGAAACCCTAAGGGTTCCAGAGCCAGGTTCGTCCACTCTGGGTTAGTCGGGACCTAAGGCGAGGTCGAAAGGCGTAGTCGATGGACACAGGGTCAACAATCCCTGACTAATGTACTGGAGCATTGCTAGGGACGCATGAAAGATAGCCACACCCTGATTGGTTTGGGAGGAGTTTACGAACTCCGAGTGGGGAAGGATAGTGCCAAGAAAAGCTAGGAATGTGATGAAAGTAGATTACCCGTACCCGAAACCGACACAGGTAGGGAGGTTGAGAATACCAAGGGGCGCGAGATAACTCTCTCTAAGGAACTCGGCAAAATGGCCCCGTAACTTCGGAAGAAGGGGTGCCAGCGAGAGCTGGTCGCAGTGAAGAGATCCAGGCGACTGTTTACCAAAAACACAGGTCTCCGCGAACTCGAAAGAGGAAGTATGGGGGCTGACGCCTGCCCAGTGCCGGAAGGTTAAGGAAGTTGGTCAGTGGTAACATGAAGCTGACGACCGAAGCCCCGGTGAACGGCGGCCGTAACTATAACGGTCCTAAGGTAGCGAAATTCCTTGTCGGGTAAGTTCCGACCCGCACGAAAGGCGTAACGATCTGGATGGTGTCTCAGAGAGAGACTCGGCGAAATAGGAATGTCTGTGAAGATACGGACTGCCTGCACCTGGACAGAAAGACCCTATGAAGCTTTACTGTAGCCTGGAATTGTGTCCGGGCTTCGCTTGCGCAGGATAGGTGGGAGACGAAGAGATATTCCTTGTGGGGGATATGGAGTCAACGGTGAGATACCACTCTGGCGAAGCTAGGATTCTAACTTGCTACCGTTATCCGGTAGAAGGACAGTTTCAGGTGGGCAGTTTGACTGGGGCGGTCGCCTCCTAAAAGGTAACGGAGGCGCGCAAAGGTTCTCTCAGCACGCTTGGAAACCGTGCGGCGAGTGTAAAGGCATAAAGAGAGCTTGACTGCAAGACCGACAAGTCGAGCAGGTACGAAAGTAGGCCTTAGTGATCCGACGGCGCAGAATGGAATGGCCGTCGCTCAACGGATAAAAGTTACTCTAGGGATAACAGGCTGATCTCCCCCAAGAGTCCACATCGACGGGGAGGTTTGGCACCTCGATGTCGGCTCATCGCAACCTGGGGCGGAAGTACGTCCCAAGGGTTGGGCTGTTCGCCCATTAAAGCGGTACGTGAGCTGGGTTCAGAACGTCGTGAGACAGTTCGGTCCATATCCGGTGCAGGCGTAAGAACATTGAGAGGATTCCTCCTTAGTACGAGAGGACCGGGAGGAACGAACCGCTGGTGTACCAGTTATTGTACCAACAGTAGACGCTGGGTAGCCAAGTTCGGAGCGGATAACCGCTGAAAGCATCTAAGTGGGAAGCCCACCTCAAGATGAGTGTTCTCACTACGCAAAGTAGGTAAGGTCACGGGCAGAACACCCGTTCATAGGCTCTAAGTGGAAGTGCAGTAATGTATGTAGCTGAGGAGTCCTAACAGACCGAGGGCTTGACCTCATTATTCATTGGCAATTCGCGTTTCTTGCAGTCTTCAGGGTTTCTGAATGGGTGACAGTTGTTTGATAACTGATAACTGATAACTGCTCACTGTTCACTGTCTTTCCTGGTGCTTATGGCGCGGTGGAACCACACTGATCCCTTCCCGAACTCAGAGGTGAAACGCTGCTGCGGCTACGATAGTTGGAGGGTTGCCTCCTGCCACAATCGCTCAGTGCCAGGTTTTTATTGAAAATAAAACCTCCTAACTCACATCATTGTTAGGAGGTTTTATTTTATTTTGAATTGGGAAGAATCATCATATTTGCAATAATCCTTCTGGATTTACAGAGAGAAGCGATCGCCTTTGCAAACCTTCACGGTGTAAAATCTCGTTGGCTGCTAATAAGCCACTACTAACGGCGCGTTCCATTAAACCACAAGGAAAGGGCATTTTCACCCAGTCACCAGCAAATATTAAATTAGGGATATCTGTGCTAGTTTCTGGTCTGTTGGTATAACTATTGGGTGGATAACCAGAAAAGTTATGTTGATTTACCAATTCTCGATGTAATACCTGAGCTTGTTTTAACTCAGGAACTATTTCATAGAGTTCTTGTTCAAATGTGCTTAATAAAGCTTCTTGGGTGGGGAATTGTTTTTCCTTATAGCAGTAAGCGTGTAACTCAACTACACTACCACCTGTGCGTTGCGCCCAATCAATGAATTGTTGTTGAATGCGATGATACAGAGTGATGCTATCGGTTAATTGATAACCAGAGAGAGATGTAAAATTACTCTGTTGCCACTCAAAATCGCGGTCAAACCAAAAACGACACACTGCAAAAGGATCAGCAATACTGAGTTTTTCTACTTGCGATCGCGCATTTTCATCAACATTACCACTAATCTGCTTAAATAATTGTTGTACTCCCGGTACATCAGTAGCAAACACATAATAATCTGCGGTGATTGTTTGTGGTTGTGATGATTGAGAATTGGCTGCTACTAATTGCAATTCATGATCTTTTGTGTCTACAACTCGCAACTTTTGTAAATTCCGTTGAGCAGGCCCCTTTAAAAGTTTACCATCGGCTGCAAAGACTGCCCCATGACAAGGACAATGAAAATTACCATCGGCGGCTTTTTTGACAGTACAACCTTGGTGGGTACAAGTTAAAGAAATTGCTTCTTTACTTCCTGGTGTTAAAGCAAAAACTTCATCGGCTGCACCAAAATATTCTGTTTGTTGATCACTTGTAGCTGAATTACGTTGCACCCAAAAAGGTACAGCACTATGATTGCTACCTAAATAATATTTGATGCTATGAATCTTACCATTTTCAGTGACAATTTCGCTGACTGTTGCATCAGTAAAAATTGTACCTTGATGTTTTTGAATTGACTTAGCAATCGGTTGGACTAAACTTGTTCCCATATCATCTTTAGTACCATTAAAAGCCAAGCCTTCGGGGTTGCCAAAAAAATAGAAATGGAAGAACTGCATTAACTCTCCCACACTCATCACATCGGGGGCATTTAAACTCGATTTAGCAAAGGGGAGAAAATATAAATCATATAAACCTTGAGGAAATTCTGTAGCTACCCAATCAGCCACCGAGATATGATCAAAACGTTGATAGTTTTTCTCACGCTGAAATCCTGTGATAGCTTGGAATACTTGTAAATGCTTGATTTTAGTTAAATTAATTCCCCATTGAAACCGATTTGGAGAAGCGATCGCTAAGTCGATAATATTCCAAGGAAAGGCTGAACTACTAGGGCGAAATACTTCCGGTTGGTATTGATCACCACGATAAACAACGGCATAAAAATTTAAAGATTGAAAATTATCTTTGATGCCTAATTCTGTAACTATGCTGTTTAAATTATAATACTGGGGAAAAAATCCATGAAAGCCATGTTCCATCATAAAGGTTTCGCCAGCCGCTTCTATTTGCCAGCTAGCAATTTTTCCTCCCAATTGGGGAGATTTTTCTAATAGGGTGACAGTAAATCCCCTCTGGCTTAATTCATATGCACAAGCTAAACCCGCCAAACCCCCACCAATCACGACTACAGTTTTTGATTGGTTTAATGTCCTTGGTAAATTGATAGTATCCTGTTGAAATACTGCTGGTTTTGGCTTAGTAAACCGGGAGTAACCTGTGATTCCGGCAATTGTACCAAAACCAAACACCTTCAGTAAAGTGCGACGGGAGATAGTCAAAGATTCCAGCGAATTAAATGGTAGACTCATTGGTTCAAACATTAACTTTTGAGGGCGGAATTACTGGAAAGAAATGCTAACTGTAAATCAGTAGATTTCTAGAGGTTTCGTAAAATATACCCTGCGATCTCAAGCAGAATAGAGAACATTGTCAACCCCTGGTAGTAATTCAAAATACAAAAAATAAAATGCAAACTTTGGTATTCTAATGAATAAATTGAGTATCTGCAAACCTTGCTTTTTTGAATGAATTTTGCTGATTAGTAAATAATTGCCTAAAATTCTAGTAATTTGCTATTCGCTGTCTGATACCGAGTCAGTAATTGGCTACGTAATTGCTTATACTGAAGATTTGAGGGAAAATTAACTACAGTAACTTGTTGCTAATATGCGTGTTCCAATATTTGTAGTTTTGCTAGTAGGAATCTTGGTGAGGTGGGAACAGCTAGTGCTGGCGAACTCACCAAATGGGACTAATGCTGTAGAAATCAACGGGTACGCTAAATATGGAGGTTATGTAGAAGTACCAACAACCATTGAATTTTCCCAGAAAATTGTCCGAGATATTCAAATTCGATTTATTGATGAGCGGGGTAGGTTACTTGATGACCAAAGAAACCCAATTCGAGGACGTACACAAACAGATTTTCTTCTCGGTATTCTTCAACTCAAACCGGGAGCAGTATTTCAGGAAGAAGCACTAGCAACAGACTTGGAAAGATTGCGGACATTAGAATCTGTAGAGTTCGTTAGAGCCTTCCCCCAAGAAAACAACCTGGGCGTAACCATTGTTTATGATATTAAAGAAAGAAATTTCCCGACTTGGAATTTTGGTGCGGGGAGTAACAGCGATATTGGACTATACGGTCAAGTGCGTTATCGAGATGCCAATATTAGTGGTGTCAATGACCAATTAACTAGCACAGTTCAAGTTAGTGGTAAAGATGTGCAGTATTCTACTCAGTTTATCAGTCCCTATCGTACAACAGAACCAGACCGCTTTGGTTATAGTATCAAAATTTTCCGCGATCGCAAGTTATCCCCCGTGTTTGATGATGATATCAGACTAGCCAACGGCGACAGAACCAGGGAAGGTAGATTTGGCGGAAGTTTGAGTTTATTGCGCTCCTTTGATGAGTGGGATACGGCTTTAGGGCTGAACTACACGAGAATTAGCTTACGTAACCACAATTACGATGTCGTCTCAAAAGATGAATTAGGAAATTCCCTTTCTGTGAGTGGTACAGGCATTGATGACTTATTTACTGTATCTTTTAGTGTAAATCGAGATCGACGCGATCGCCCCAACAATCCCACAAAAGGTTCAATTCTCACCCTCAGCACCGCTCAAGCAATTCCTATAGGATTAGGCAAAATTTTCAGCAACCGACTACAGGGCAACTACGTCCAGTATTTACCAGTCAATTGGTTAGGCAATAATAAGTTTGCTGACACGCCTGAAATGGTAGCTGTCAACTTTCAACTGGGTACAATTCTGGGTGATTTCCCCCCTGCTGATGCTTTTAATTTAGGTGGCGCAAATTCTGTGCGTGGTTACGGTTACGGAGAACTTGCCAGTGGTCGCAGTTATGGTTTAGCGTCTGTAGAATATCGCTTTCCGATTATTGAGTCCATTGGCGGAGTTGTCTTTACAGACTTCGCCTCAGACTTTGGTTCTAGTAAAACCGTCATCGGAGAACCTGGAGTAGTCAGAGATAAACCCGGAAGCGGTTTTGGCTACGGTTTAGGCGTGCGCCTCAATTCTAACTTTGGCATATTACGCGGCGACTTAGGAGTTAGTGACCAAGGAGAAATAAGATTAGAATTTACCACCGGTCAAAAATTTTAGCCTGTTGAATTAATTACAAATTACGTAGCTTACTTCCGCGTAGCGGTATTACGAATTACGAATTACGAATTACGAATTAAAATGAAGTATTGGCGTGAAACTATAGCTGTAACTCGACGCATTTTAACTGAACTACTACGTCGCCGACGCAGTTTAATTTTTTGGAGTATCTTTCCTATTTCCGTCTTAATTCTCAGTGGATTCATTTTAGCAGAAAGAGCAGAATTACCCTTAGCCGATGCTTTTGCTTATGCTGCACCCTCAACCTTAGTAGGTGCGGCGTTATTTTTCAGTTGTTTAGGTGGAACTGTGTCTACTATAGTTGCAGAAAGAGAACAGCAAACTATTAAACGTTTGTTTCTTTCTCCCTTGAGTGGTACATCATATTTTTTAGGAATTTTTTTGGCTCATAGTTGCATTGGTATGGGACAAACTATTTTAATTTATACAATTGCGGCTTTTTGGGGTGCAACCTTCAGGGGAGCTATTTTATTAGGGCTAACAATAATTTTGATGAGTATTGCGGCTTACGTTGGTTTAGGATTTATTTTAGGCACACAATTAGCACGACGCATTGAAGATGTAAATGCTTTAGTTGCTGCTTTTGGTGTGCCTTTATTAATTTTAGGTGGGGCATTTTTACCTGCTAGTCTCTTCCCTAAAACTTTGGTAAATATTGCTAAATTTAACCCAATTTATCATATGAATGAGGCTCTTGTAGCTGTTTCATCCCAGGGTAAATTTATGAATGAAATCACATTGCATTTAGGATTTTTATTCATTTTCACTGTGGTGATGGTTTTAGGGGGCTGGTTATGTTACAGACGGATGTTAATTTTAGAAAGAAATTTATAAATATGCTCAAAATTTCTAATTTAAATAAGAGTTATAAAAATCGTCAAGTGCTGCATGATTTAAGTTTAGAAATTAATCAGGGAGAAGTTTACGGATTATTGGGTGCTAATGGTGCAGGAAAAACGACAATCATTAATATTATTTGTAATTTACTCAAAGCTGATAGTGGGGAAATTAAAATTAATCATCAACACATTTCGGACGATACTAAAAAGATAATTGGTATTGCACCCCAAGAGAATTTATTATATAAAAGTTTATCTTGTGAGGAAAACTTAAATTTTTTTGCAGATATTTATGGTTTAAACAAAGCAACACGCCAAAACCAGGTAAAAGCAGCACTGGCATCTGTAAATTTATTAGAAAGAGCCAAAAGTACTGTAGAAACATTAAGCGGAGGGATGCAACGGCGTTTAAATATTGCCTTGGCTTTAGTACATCAACCAAAGTTAGTAATTTTAGATGAGCCAACAACAGGATTAGATATTGCAGCTAGGTATGAAATTTGGGAGTTAATTAAAAATCTCAAAAATCAGAATATCACAGTTTTAATGACTACTCATTTATTAGATGAAGCTGAAAAGTTATGTGATAGAATAGGCATTCTTAAACAGGGTAAAATTATAGTTGAAGGTAGTTTAGGAGAGTTACGTAATTTAATTCCAGCCCAAGCAATTGTTGTCATCCAAACCCCAGAAGAACAAACTGCGATCGCACGCGCTCAAGAATATGGTTTTACTTATAGATATTATGGTAGTGAGTTAGCTTTTTGGCTACCAGAAACACTAGAATTAGCCGAAATTATTCATAAATTCTCTGGCATAGAGATAGAGTCAATTTCTCGCCGAAATGTAGGTTTAGAGCATATTTATCTAGAAATTAGTCAGGGGAATGCAGGAGTGTAATACCAATTCTCCAAAATAAACCTACACATAGACGGCAGGGGGCAGGGGGCAGGGGGCAGGGGGCAGGGAGCAGGGGGAAAAAGGGTTTTAGCCTTGTTTACTTTCGTTGACATAGTTTGGATTTATTCTGCCACCTACTTAATAGTGGTGCGTTACGGCTAGATATGATTTGCTCACACGCCCAAATCCTAATACAGCCGTAACACACCCTACTAAATAGTTATTTTATAAATAGGGTTTTAGGTTTCCAAAGTTGCTTGAGAAAACTTTTTGTGCAAATTGGTAGTTTGTTTTCCACTAGCGGCAGATACGGTGATCAGGTAATCAATTACTTCCTCCGAGAAGGGAACACGCAAATGAAATGTCCCATCTGGTTTGAGTGTGACAGGTTTACCAGCAATACTGACTGTTGCGCCTGGTTCAGTTGCGCCGTGGATAATTAACTCTGCATCAGCGACAAACCAAAAGTCTCCGTAGGGACGACTGAAGACATGAACATTGGCTGAACGGGCTATATTTATCCAACGTTCTCCATCGGTAAAGTAGCCAATTTCTACCATGTAATCACGATCGCTCTGGGGAATGGCAATATAGCGATCACGAATAATTTCTTCACATTCGTATTGCTGAATTAATTGAGGAGTTTGATAACTGAGGTCGATATTAGTCACATCATACAGTCTTAGTGCTAATTGAGAAATTCCAGCATCCTGTAGTATTTTTTGACGCGTTTCGGAAATTTCCCAGGAAATATAAGACCATTTAGGAGTGCGGGGGGTAAAGAAAATCTGACTGTCTTCGTCTGGTATGGAGTCATCTGCAATCAGGTTATCTGTGTAAGGAAGACTGAAGACGCGGACAATATCAGAACGGGCAATTGTTACCCAGCGATCGCCTGTTGTGATATAACCGATTTGCGCTAAATAATTGCGATCGCTTTCTGGAATCGATACATAACTATCTGTGATAGCTGGTTCATACTCATGCTGTTGGACTAAATAGGGATCTTGATAACTCAAGTCAAGTTCTGTCACATCATAGAGTCGCAATGCTAATTGTGACACACCATCATTTGCCATTTGCTGGCGATCGCTCTGGCACACATACCAAGACACATAAGCCCATTCAGGACTACGGGGTTTTAGTATAATGCTGCTCGGTTCTTCAGAATTTTGCAAGTTTCCAGACACTGCATCCACCGTTCCTAGATTTTCTAGTGTTGTCTGTGCGGTATTAGTTTCCTCTAATGTTTCTGGTGTAGAGGTATCTTGATTTTGATGCACAGCCCATGCTCCAATCCCTAAGCCCAAGGCTGCCGCACCACCTGCTAAACTTTCTAAATTAGTTGGGGGAGTATCTTGTGTCTCTTGCAATATCTCATGCTCAATCGGTTCAGCTTCATCTGCTACTGAGTTGAGAGCATCTTCAGGAATTTCGCCAAATGGGGGTGCAACAGTTGGTAAATCTTCCCCTTCTTCAGCAGATAGTTCCGGTGCAACTAACTCATTCTCAAATAGAGAGTCAATATCAATATTATTTACCTCTGGCTGAGTTTCCCTAGTCCATTCGCTCTCCTCATCTGCGATGTCTAAATTTTCAGGGGTGACATCTCCTAGATTGACAGGTACATCTGTAACTGCTGTTGTTGATAATTCTGCTGCACCTGGGGTTTCCGGCTTTTCCATCTCCAGATTAGGTGTAACTTCATTGGCCTGATGGGATGGCAGTTCTGTATTATCTACTAATTCTAGAGTTTCATTGGTCACATTTTCCGCTTGAGGAGTATCGACAATTTGCGGATAGGAAGTGTTGACAATTGTGGCTGGGGCTTCCATATCCCAGGGGGACTGCTCTAGCTCAGGCGGTAAGGGTAGAGGAGAAGAAGTTACTTTGTCTTTAATCTCTGAACTTTGGTTAGTGGTAGCATCTGCCGCCAAACTACTCTCTTCATCAACTGGAGTGGCTGGAGATCGCCGCATAAACCATAATAACGATCCACCGATAGCACCGATGGGTAACAACAACCACCACAGCAAATTACGTCCATCAGCCGGGGGATTTTCGGGAGGTGCTACTACAGAGGGCTGAGTGATATTTGTGACTGTAGATGTATTATTGCTATTTAAAAATGGGGTATTGGTAGCAGACGGTGTATTTGCCGTCAAAGAGTCAGGGGTGACTGCCGCCGTAGGAGAAGTAGTAGCGGCGGCTGTGGTTTCTGTGGTGGGAGCAGCCGTAGATCCTGGTGTAATTTCAGGGGTGCTGCTGGGATTATTTGCTGTGAGAAATACGGAGGATTCACCTTTAGCGATCGCTTCTGCTTCTGCTACTCTCGCCGCTTCTATTGCCTGCTGTCCTTGGGGTGCTAAAGCAAATCCTAGAAAAGCAGCTACAGCAGGGCTAGGATCTTTTTTATAAACGTAAACAAAAGGCTGAGAAAAAGGATACTTCGGATCATCTGGTAAAGTGTCATGTAACTTGATTACTCTCACCCCTGGGAGTTTTGACACTTGATTGGCTCTAGCGTAGCTAATCCCATCTTTACCGAGTTGTTTGACAATTTCTGTGGTGTTATCGTCTGCTATTTGGGTAGCAGTTGCACCTGTGGCGAACTTGGTCGCACGGAACACGGGATAGTTACTTAATGCTTCCCGTGTGCCGCTATTATCTGGCCGATCAATGACGCGAATCTTACCGTTTGCCTGTCCTACTTGTGACCATCTAGTAATTCTGCCTCGGAAAATTCTAGCAAATTCTCGATCGGTCAAGCTTCCTTTGAAGGGATTCTCTGCTCCTACAATGATCGCAATCTTTTCTCGATGCAATCGCACTTGCTCCAAACCTTGTGCTTTCTCTTGTGGAGTTAGACCCCGACCAATTGCTGCTATGTCAACTTGTCCATTTAAAAGAGACTGAATCGCCGCTTCTGTGCCATTGGCTGCTACTGTCACCTTTGTACCAGAGAAATTCTGCTCAAAACTCTGTTGTAAGTTTTGATTAAAGCCAGCAAAGCCACTAGAACCATCAATCCGCAATGTAGTGCCATCTGCCACCGTTTGTGGCAATGGGAAAGAGGGTGTTTCACTTGCCGATTGTGCCAGTACTGGGACTGACATCAAAAGGTTTGTTGCTAAGGGAGAGGTAGTTAAGGCTAGCAATAATGCCAGACCTACTATCCCATGATCTTGTTTTTCTTGTTGCCACATATGCTGCTTATCAAGGTACAGGAAACAGAAAGCCGACGAATCTGAATTGAGATTTTGATGTAGGAGGAGACGCGCTTATTATACATCTGCTGTCAATTTTGTTCTAAGTCACCCAAAAATAAATTTTGTATAAAAAAATACTTAATTTATACGGTTTTTGACTAATCCTATCTAAAATTTTTGCTGATATAGACAGTTAAATTAATTAGCACAATCTACAATTGGTGCAGGAAATTATAACAATTTTTATCATTTCTGGAATGTGCTTGCCATCTCAGAGCCATCAAAATGTATGAATAAGTCTCACATCGCGTTATAAATATATTTTTTATGTCCCAGAAACCTTGCTTTCTTGTGGCTTTGTATTTACGCAAGACAAAAATTTAAAGATGACTAACTAGGTAAATATTGCTAGATAGGATAGTCATTTTCCCTGATGGATTGATGAGCATCTGTGTGTAACAAAATAATAAATCAGACATTGAGTTTATTAACAAAAATCATACATTAATAACTATCAGGGTAATCTGGGCAATATATTCAGGTAGGTAGGGAATTTCTATAGTTATTGGCCAAAGTTTTTGATGTATGAGTTCTCGTTCCTGTCTGAGCATTTTAGTGATTGATGATTGTGCTGAAGATCGGGTGGCGATCGCTCGCTATTTGCACAATGACAAGCTTTACAATTACCAAATTTGGGAATTGGAGACGGGAAGTGAGGCGATAGAGTGGTGTCAACAGCAGATACCCGATGTGATTTTGTTGGATTATTTATTGCCAGATAGCAATGGACTAGAGTTACTTCAACAATTGCGGCAACATCTGAGTCTGAGCCAATGTGCCATGATCATGCTGACAGGACAAGGTGATGAAATGATTGCTGTGCAGGCAATGAAAAATGGCCTCCAGGATTATTTAGTCAAAAATTCTCTCACATCGAACATCTTACAAGGTGCAATTCATCATGCCAGAGAACGGATGCACCTAATGGAACGACTAGAACACAGTCAACAACAACAACAACTCATAGCGGCGATCGCCTTACGGATTCGTCAATCCCTGCAACTATCAGAAATTTTACCAGCGATCGCCACAGAAGTGCGTCAATTTCTCAAAGCCGACCGAGTAGTAGTTTATCGATTTCATCAGGATATGAGCGGCACAGTTGTCGCTGAGTCTGTACTTCCAGGCTGGAAAGTAGCTCTAGGGTGTCATATTCCAGACACCTGCTTTCAACAGGGTGCTGGTGCTGCGTATCATCAGGGTAAAAAACGGGCTATTGATGATATCTATCAAGCAGGCTTAACAAAATGTCATCTGCAACTATTAGAACAATTTGAAGTTAAAGCCAATCTCGTAGTACCAATTTTAGTGAAGCATCAATTATGGGGGTTATTGATAGCTCACCAATGTTCCTCCTCTCGTCATTGGCAATCAGTAGAGTTGGAGTTACTCGATCAACTAGGAGTGCAAATTGCGATCGCCATTCAGCAGGCAAGTGCTTATCAACAACTTCAGAAAGCATTACTAGAACGTCAACAAGCGCAAGAGAAACTGCAACAACTCAATCAAGAATTAGAAACCAGAATTAAACAACGCACAGCCGCACTCAAAGCCAGTGAAACTAGGTTGTTAGCCTTAAGTAATTTGCAACAGGCAATTTTGGATGGTACTGATTATGCAATTATTTCTACAGGAGAGGATCTGAAAATCCAAACTTTTAATGCAGCTGCTGAGAGGATGTTGGGCTACACAGCCGAGGAAGTGATTGGTTGCAGTAGTCCTGAGCTATTTCATGACTCAGTGGAAGTTGAAAAATGGTTAGCGACACTCTCCTTAGAACTAGGTAGGAAAATTGTCAACATTCAAGAATTTATTCTCATCAAAACCGAAGCAGGTAGTTATGAAGTGGAATGTACACACATTCGTAAAAATGGCTACCATTTCCCAGTATTGCTATCGGTGAAACGACTACAGAATGACCAAGGGGAAATAATCGGATTTGTCGGTATTGTCAAAGATATCACCCAACGCAAACAAGCCGAAGCAGCCTTACAAGAAAGCGAACGTCGCTATGCTACATTAGCAGCCGCAGCACCAGTAGCGATTTTCCGATTTGATCCGGTAGGTAACTGCACTTACGTCAATGCTCGCTGGAGTGAAATGACAGGTAGAGACGCAGAAACAGCATTGGGTAGAGGATGGCTAAAGGCATTACATCCAGAAGACCGTGATCAAATCATGATGGGTGTATCAAAAGCTATAGCGAATAAAACCAAGAAAAATAGTGAAGGCAGACATCTGCACCCAGATGGCACTATTACTTGGTTTTACAGCCAAATGCTGCCTGAAATGGACGCTGCTGGCAATGTACTAGGCTACATCGGTACTTTAACTGATATTACAGACCGTAAACAAGCAGAGGCAGCGTTACAAGAAAGTGAACGCCGCTATGCTACATTAGCGGCAGCAGCACCAGTAGCGATTTTCCGGTTTGATACCTTGGGTAACTGTACCTACGTCAATGCTGAGTGGAGCGTGATGACAGGTAGAACCGCAGAAACGGCATTAGGGATGGGATGGTTACAAGCTTTACACCCAGAAGACCGCGATCGCCTGATCAGGGAAAGGCTGGAAACAATACCTCACAATGGAGTGACTAAATTTGAGGGTAGGCATCTCCACACAGATGGCAGCATCACTTGGTTCTACAGTCAAGTAGTTCCCGAAATCGATGCTACTGGCAATGTACTCGGATACGTTGGGACTCTCACTGATATCACCGAACGGCGACAAGCAGAAGAACAGTTACGCCAAACCAATGAGCAACTAGCAACTACCAACGCTCAACTTGCTCGTGCTACCCGCCTCAAAGACGAATTTTTAGCTAGCATGAGTCATGAACTGCGAACCCCCCTCAATGCCATTTTGGGAATGTCTGAAGGACTCCAAGAGGAGATATTTGGTGATATTAATCACAGACAGAAAAATGCGATCGCTACTATAGAACGCAGTGGCAGACATTTACTAGAACTAATTAATGATATCCTTGACCTGTCTAAAATTGAATCTGGCAAACTCGAACTAGAAATTAGCAAAGTTCCCATCCGCAGTTTGTGTGAGAACAGTCTGATCTTTATCCGCCAGATGGCATTCAAAAAAAAGATTCAGATTACTAGTCTGATTCCCGATGATATCGGCAGCATTCAAGCAGATCATCGCCGTTTGCGGCAAGTACTGATCAATTTACTCAGCAATGCCGTCAAATTCACTCCAGAAGGCGGTAATATCACTTTGGCAGTTAATCGTCTAGCTAACCATCACAACGATCAAAACCCAGCTTGTCTAGACTGGATTGTTTTTTCTGTCAGTGATACTGGCATTGGTATCGCTCCTGAAAATTTCCATAAACTGTTTCAGCCCTTCAGTCAGGTTGATAGTAGTCTCAGTCGTCATTACAACGGCACAGGGTTGGGTCTATCTCTAGTCCGGCAGATTGTCGAACTACATGGAGGTCAAGTCACATTCACAAGTGAATTAGGTCAGGGTAGTCGTTTTATGGTGCAAATTCCGGCTCAAGCTCCCCCATTAGCTTGGGAAGTTCCCAAAGGTGAAGTTGTTGCTGTCTCTAGTTCACCAGATGACATGATAACTACTGGCTCTCCCCTGATTTTGTTAGCAGAAGATAATGAAGCCAATGTAGAGATGTTTACCATCTACCTAGAGAATTTAGGCTATCGCTACATCTTAGCCGCCAATGGAGAACAAGCAATTGCACTCACCAAACGCCATCATCCCGACTTAATTTTAATGGATATTCAAATGCCAAAAGTTGATGGTTTGGAAGCCATCAGACTGATTCGAGCCGACCAGGAATTTGCTAAATTACCAATTATCGCCTTAACTGCATTAGCTATGCCTGGAGACAAAGAAAAATGTTTAGCAGCAGGTGCTAATGAATACTTAACTAAGCCGATTTCTCCCAAGTTTCTCGTAGCCAAAATCCAACAATTTTTAGGATAAATGGTTAAGATAACAATGACAATCTGGTTTTGCAATTAATGACTCCATTAAGGAATTGAGTGCAGTTGCCGCTAACAACCCGCCACCAATTGTCCCTTCAATAGTGATATAAGGTAAGTTTTGTTGCATCAGTTGACGCTTGGCGGCTGGCGCGTGACTAAAACCAATCGGCATTGCCATCACTAGAGACGGTTGAATTTTTTGCTGCTGAATGAGGCTACAGACTGCTAGTAGCACTGAAGGCGCATAACCAATGACTAAAATACAGCCTTTGCTCACTTGTTCTAATCTTTGTCGCCATTCCTGATGCTGCCAAAATTCTAGTTCAGCTTCTGTGGCGGTGGAAACATGGGGGTTATCAATTAAAGTTGTGACTCGACAACCGAGATGCACTAATCTAGTTTGATCTACAGCTGCCGCAATGGTGGGGATATCAACAACAATCTCACAACCAGAACTCAAGGCTGCACGACTGGCTGCAATCGCATCTTGACTAAGGCGAATAAAGGACACTAAACTAACATCACCACAAGCTAAAACCAACTGAGAAATTAAATGTTGTTCAATCTCGGAACGGTTGGATAAGTCGGGAAGCAAGTTTTGCAAAGATTCTGCAAAAACTTCGGAATGGGTGTGAACTTGAGCATCTAAACCACTCCACAGTTTAGCCAAACTTCCCAAACCGGCTTGAGTTTCTACATCTAGTAACTTGACTTGTGCCAAAACTTCTGCTTGGATGATTTGACAATGGCGATCGCGTCCTAATAATCCTTCTAAAGCTGACGCTGTTTGGCGCAGTTGAGCAATTTGCTGTATAACGGCGCGATATTGTTGTTGCAACTGTGTCATTAAATGACTATTGGTGTCTGCTTCGGGTTCTACTGCCAAAATGTGGCGAATATGGTTGAGTTGAAACCCTTGTTGTTTCAGTGCCACAATTTTTTGCAGTCTGATCACATCTTTTTCAGTATAGAGGCGATAGTTACTTGGCGATCGCTCCGGCTGTGGCAACAAGCCTAACTCATGGTAATGTCGCACCATCCGGGGAGTAATGCCACCTCCCACTGCTGCTGTCAGTTCTTTAATCGTCAAGCAACCACCATTCATAACTTTACTTTTTAGTTCCCCACTATTGACATTAACATTAATGTCAAGGTTTAGGCTGAGGTAGTCGTCACTGATTCTACTCTCATGCTTTACCCCCAGCGTTGGCAGCAATTCACCACAGAACACTCAGACACTTTAGCCGCCCTACTTTGTGGGTTGCTGCTATTTTTGGGATGGTTCGCCTTGCATTTAGGTTGGCTGGGATGGGCTTTGCTACTATTACCGGCGGCTTATGTAACTGGGGGCTACGACAGCGCAAGGGAGGGACTAACGACGCTGATTAAGGAAAAAGAACTGGATGTAGATTTACTGATGATTGTGGCGGCTGTGGGTGCAGCTAGTTTAGGTTTGTGGCGGCGGGAATATCACTTAATTATTGATGGTGCAATTTTAATTTTGATCTTTGCTATCAGTGGTGCATTAGAAGGCTATGCAATGCGGCGAACTGAAAAGAGTATCCGTAGTTTGATGAGTTTGACACCAGATACAGCTAGGGTTTTACAACAGGGAGAAGAAACAACTATTCCCATTAGCCAGTTACAAGTCGGTGATGAAATTGTTGTCAAACCCGGTGAATTAATTCCTACAGATGGCATGATTGTTTCTGGTTACAGCACCGTTAATCAAGCTGCAATCACCGGGGAATCTTTACCGATAGAAAAGACAGTGGGAGATGAAGTCTTTGCGGGGACAATTAATGGTTATGGTGCATTGCAGTTGCAGTTACACAAACCAGCCGCCAGTAGTTTAATTCAGCGCGTGATTCGGTTGGTGGAACAAGCCCAAACAGAAGCCCCGCCTTCTCAGGAGTTTATTGAAAAGTTTGAAAGGGGATATGCTAAAGTTATCGTCATTGCTGGGGTATTACTAGCTACTTTACCGCCCTTTGTCTGGGGTTGGGACTGGGAAACTACAATTTATCGGGCTTTGACTTTTTTAGTGGTGGCTTCTCCCTGTGCTTTAATGGCGGCTATTATGCCCACATTATTATCGGGAATTGCCAATGGTGCAAGACAGGGGATTTTATTTAAAAATGGCGCACAGTTAGAAAAGATTGGTCAAGTCAGAGCGATCGCCTTTGATAAAACTGGTACTCTAACTACAGGACAAGTACAAGTATCCCAAATAATCACCACTGGTAAATACACCCAACAAGATGTACTCACAGCCGCCGCCGCTTTGGAATCTTCCTCTGAACACCCCATAGGAGAAGCTATCACCCAGGCGGCTAATGATTTAGACTGGGAAAGGGCTAGCGAGGTACAAGCTATACCAGGAAAAGGCATTTTTGGTACAGTTAACCATCAATCGGTAATTGTTGGAAATGGAACTTTTGTACAAGAGTATGTTCCCCAATTATCAGAGGAATTAGTACAAACAGCAGCATCCTTAGAACAAGAGGGTAATACTGTGGTTTGGGTGGCAAAAATGAGCGGCACAGAATATGAGATCATCGGTGCGATCGCTCTTGCAGATACAATCAGACCAGAAGCAGCTACTACTATTGCCCATCTGCGACAAATGGGAGTAGAACAAATTATCATGATTACTGGCGATAACCAACGCACCGCCCATAGTGTTGCCGCAAGCGTCGGCATTGATCAAGTATTTGCCGAATTGCTACCAGAAGATAAATTAGAGGTGATTCGCAACTTACAAAAAAAATATCACACAGTAGCAATGGTAGGTGATGGGATTAATGATGCACCTGCTTTAGCTCAAGCCTCTGTAGGTATTGCAATGGGTGTAGCAGGTAGCGATGTCGCCTTAGAAACCGCAGATATAGTATTAATGGCAGACAACCTAGAGAAAATGTCCACCGCGATCAAATTAGGCAGGCGATCGCAAAGTATAGTCAAACAAAATATAGTTTTTGCTTTAGGGTTTATTATCTTGCTGTTAGTTGGTAACTTTCTCGGCAATATTAACCTACCCATCGGTGTAATTGGTCACGAAGGTTCTACAGTATTAGTTACTCTCAGTGGTCTGAGATTGTTAAAGTAGTTGAATTGAGTAGCCATACCAATTCGCAATTCGCAATGGACTAACGTCCCGCTTCGCTAACGCAATTCGCAATTAAGAAAGTCATATACCATCTGGGTTTCAAGCTTTGCATCTGTTGCTGAATTTTGGAGAATTGGTATCAGTGGGGTGCATTAGGCTCAAGCCATAACGCACCTTTGATATTTAAAATTCGGCGTTGCATAATTGCGGGATGATTTATTCACGCAGTAGACGCTTTGCGGCTTCCCGCAGGGTGGCGCAAAGACGAGCCAGTGCGTTGGGCGGCTCTGCCGACTTGTAGCAACTGGCGTGCAGAGAGAATAAGGAGCTAAAATTCCAATACATTAAAATTCATCCCCTGATTCAGCAATGCTTAAAATTCTTCTAATAAATTCATCAATGCGTAAATTTCCGGCTCTTCTGTTGGTGAGAGTGATAACTGATGCTTTAACTCTAATAATTGAGTTTCTATAGCTTCAGCTACATAGTGCATTTGCGCTTCCTTAGCAATTTGTAGCTGTTTTTCTTTGACTCTAATTTTTCTAATCAGTTCGTTGACAGAATCAATTGCATGATAATCTTGAGAAATCATACCGTAATACCCTTTTAAAAATCTCCAGAACTAAGCAAAATTTATAGTTTGAGTGAAAACAGGTGTAAATCAAACTGTGCAGTAGTTCACCAAAGTCCTCGCGCCGTGGAAGCCCCTGGCTTTAGACATGGGGGTAAGGCGCAGGCGATTGAAATCGCCTTCACATTATCGCCTTGGGGTTGCTGCATTCGGTGTACCTTTGTTTTGTACTTTCAACGGGACAGTTACCGTTTCAAATTTGACAACCCTGTACGCATAATGGTGTGCTGCGATTGAGCCTCCCTTACGGGGTAATGTTAGCTTCGACAATGTTAGAGGTCGGTAACTATCCGAACGACACGAGTTTAACCCCTTTAAGCCTGTTTAATCGCTCAGTTCTAGAGCAAGGAACTAGCTACGCATTCCTTGGTAGGTCTTTAACTCTTGCCTCTAACGTAGTTCAGTTAAGAACTTAGTCTGGTCAGATCAGGGCTTTTTCAAGCCCCCGGCTTTAGCCGTGGGGTTTCTGACACCATTAGGTTGGTATTAATTTCGTTACTATTTACAAGTATTTTAGTAAAGTCTACGGTAAAATACTAGACGATGATTCATTAGTAAAGTATATTACTTCATTTGTTGTTACATTATCCTCTCCCATCACAATTTTGAATGTTGAATTGTTCAGCAGCGTTGAACATGGCACAAAATATAGTCAATGCCGATACCTTCTTAGTTTGTGGGCTGGGGAACTTGGGACAGTATTGTGTATCTGTCCTCAAAGAATTTGGGGTACAAGTCAACGCCATTGAAGCTGTCAACCCTCAACAATGGGAAATTCCTGGCTTACCTGACTTGATTGATGAGTTAATTATTGGAGATGCTCGCCAAGGCAAAATATTAGAACAGGCAAAAATTCGCCAGTGCCGAGCCATTTTGATTGTAACCAGTGATGAGCGCGTGAATATTGCTGTAGCTTTTGCGGCGCGATCGCTCAATCCTGATGTGCGTTTAGTTATTCGTTCCTCCCAAGATAACCTCAACGAGTTACTCAGGGACAGTTTGGGTAATTTTGTCGCCTTTGAAGCTACCCAGTTACCAGCCAAAAGCTTTGCTTTGGCAGCCTTGGGGAGTGAAACTACAGGCTTTTTTAGTTTAGATAATCATTTCCTGCAAGTTATGGAAGTCTGCATTGATGCTCGACATCGTTGGCGAAATTACTTACAACTGCATGAAATCAACACTAGTCATCGGCGCATTCTCACCCACAACCGAGCCGGAGAACCCTTAGCACAGACATTCTATGAATGGGATGCAGAGGCTAATATTTTGCCAGGTGACATCATTACTTATATTGAAGCCACGGAAAATTTAGTTTCTCACTCCCAAAAACCAGTCAAAAATATCAAGCAACTTTGGCGTACAACATTTAAAACTCTCACTTGGGCAAATCTGCGTTATCAAGTCACTCAGTTTTGGACAGAAAGTAGCCAAACACGCCGTGTAGTTTTAATGAGTTGTTTGGTAATGGTGAGTTTATTCTGGTGTAGCGCATTCCTCTACAAACTGCACTATCCCCAAATTACTTACCAGGAAGCCTTGAATATTTCTTTAATTCTCAGTCTTGGGGGTTATGGGGATATATTTGGCGGTAGAGAATTACCCTTTGCCATTCCTGGGTGGCTACATTTATTCAGCATTAGTCAGACTGTCGCTGGTACGGTGTTTGTGGGTATTCTCTACGCCGTCATGACAGAACGCATCTTAGCAGCCAGATTTCAATTTTCCCTACGTCGTTTACCTGTACCAAAATCTGATCATATAGTATTGATTGGTTTAGGCAGAGTGGGAAAACTAGTAGCGCACATCCTCCAAGAACTGAAACAACCCTTAGTAGGAGTGCATCCCCATGACTTAGACCCCAGTTTACTGCCACCGATGCCGTTAATTGTCGGCAATATCAAAAATGGCTTGAATAAAGTCAATATTAATACTGCCAAAAGTGTGATTATTGTCACTGATGATGAAGTGACAAACTTAGAAATCGCCTTAATGACTTATGCTGCCAACCCTAAAGCTTGTGTAGTTATTCGCACCGTTGATCCCCTTTTTAGTGAGAATATCGCCAGATTACTACCTTACGCCAGAGTTTTGGGGGTTTATGAACTAGCAGCCGAGGCATTTGTGGGGGCAGCCTTTGGGGAAAATATTCTCAATTTATTTCGCCTGAATAATCAAACTACATTAGTCACTGAATATCAAATTGAAGCTAATGATACCCTCAACGGACGAATAGTAGCGGAAATTGCGTACGGTTATGGAGTTGTGCCGATTCTTCATGCTAGAAATAGCCAACGTACTCCCAAATTTATGCCCTCTGATGATATCAGATTAGCGGTAGGCGATCGCTTAGTAGTTCTCGCCACCATTGAAGGACTGCAAAGGGTAGAACGAGGAACTATGCTCCCCCCTCAATGCTGGGTGAGGGTAGAAAAGGCTGTGTCACAACAAGCGATTTTTGAAGGGGCAGCATTAATTGCCCGCATTTCTGGCTGTGATATGTACCTAGCTAGAACCTTGATGAATCAATTACCAGCAACTTTACAGTATCCTCTCTACAAGCATCAAGCCCATCGCTTAGTGAATGAGTTAATGAAATGTCAAGTTTTAGCATCAGTGATCAATAGTTGATGGGCATTGGGCATATCAATTCAAAATTCAAAATTCAAAATTCAAAATTAAGGAATTTTGGGGCATGGGGCATGGGGGAGGCAGCCGCGTGGGCGGGTTTCCCGACTTGAGCGGACTGCCGTCATTGGGGAATGGCACGCTTGTTAAGCTGAAACCTCGTCAGGGTAGGGTGTGCTTGGTGTGCTTGGTGTGGGAGGTGTGGGATGGTGGAGAACAAATCTTTCCTCCCACACTCCCCTCTCTCCCCACACTCCCCCCTCCCTTGTCTCCTTGTCTACCTTGTCTCCCCCTGCTCCCTGCTCCCTGCTCCCTGCTCCCTGCTCCCTGCTCCCTGCTCCCTGCTCCCTGCTCCCTGCTCCTCTGCTGCTTCAGAATCAGCAGTGCTTAATTACGCGTCATTTAACGCTGCGATACCGGGTAGTACTTTGCCTTCGAGTAATTCTAAGCTTGCGCCGCCGCCGGTAGAGATATGGCTCATTTGATCAGCCAAACCTACCTTTTCTACAGCCGCTACGGAGTCACCGCCACCGATAATGGTGGTTGTGCCTGTTTTGCTGATTTCTGCTAAAGTATGAGCGATCGCTTCTGTACCTACAGCAAATTTATCAAACTCAAATACACCCATAGGCCCGTTCCAAATTACGGTTTTGCAATCAGCTAAAGCCTCTTGGAAAACTTTCACGGAGTCGGGGCCGATATCCAAACCCATGCCATCAGCTGGAATATTTTCAATGCTGACGGTGGTGGCGTTGGCATCGGGGGCAAATTTATCAGCAGATACGATATCTGTAGGTAGCAAGAAGGTAACACCCTTTTCCTTGGCTTTTGCTTCCAAAGACTTCGCTAGTTCTAGCTTGTCTTCTTCTACCAGAGACTTACCAACACTCAAACCACGGGCTTTGTAGAAGGTGAAAATCATCCCCCCACCAATGATGAGTTTGTCGCACTTCTCTAGCAGGGTTTCGATGACACCGATTTTGCTAGAAACCTTAGAACCGCCAATAATCGCAGCTAAAGGACGTTGGGGTTGTTCAATCGCGCTTTGCAAATACTGCAATTCCTTTTCAATCAAATAACCACCAACAGCCGGACTCAAATAATGAGTCACACCTTCAGTAGAAGCGTGGGCGCGGTGTGCTGTTCCGAAAGCATCATTGACATAAAAATCGGCATTAGCTGCCAGTTTTTTAGCAAATTCAGGATCGTTCTTTTCTTCTTCTTTATAAAAACGGACGTTTTCGAGCAGCAGAACTTGGCCATTTTGTAAAGCAGCCACTTTAGCGGCTGTTTCATCACCAATACAGTCATCAGTTTTAACGACTTCTTGGCCTAACAACTCAGACAGACGCTTTGCAACCGGGGTTAGGCGCAATTTGTCATCCACACCTTTGGGACGACCAAAATGGCTTGCTAGAATGACCTTAGCACCCTTCTGCGTTAAATCTTGAATGGTTGGTAGAGCAGCCCGAATGCGAGTATCATCGGTGATGTTACCTTGGTCATCCACAGGAACATTAAAGTCAACCCGCACAAAGGCGCGTTTACCGGAAATATCAGCCGCAGATAAACTTGCTAAAGTTTTTTTGGACACTACCAAACCCTCCTGATTGCCTTTTTGTTATCGTTTTGAATGTATCACCATCAAGATTTTACCGGAGTACGGGGTGCTGAGGAGAGATATATGTTCAAGACAGTGTTATTTCCAATTGATCAAAGTCGAGAAGCACGGGAAGCTGCTGATGTAGTGGCTAATGTCGTGCAGCAATATGGTAGCCGCCTAGTGCTATTGTCTGTAGTGGAAGAACCCCCCCCAGAGGAAGGTAAATCTGATCCGATGATGTCACCAGAGGCGGTTGCTAAACTCTTAGCCGATGCTCAAGCTTTATTTTCTGGGCAAGGTATTGCATCGGAAATTATGGAAAGGCAAGGTAAACCAGCCTTTACTATCTGTGATGTCGCCGATGAAATTGGGGCTAATTTAATCATTATGGGGTGTCGGGGACTAGGTTTAACTGAAGAGGGTGCAACGGATAGTGTGACTACTCGTGTGATTAACTTATCACCTTGTCCTGTGTTGATTGTGCCTTGAGAGTCGTTTAGCCGGTGTTGAGTGGTGCGTTGATGAAGTATCGCGCACCGCATTAAATTGTTTTGACGAATATTACTTACTTTGCTGGACGATTAACTCGAATTAATTTTCCTGTGAAAACTTCAATTACAGCGATCGTCTCATGAATGCGTATTGCCAGTTTTTCAACTTTTCTATCTTCTGTGCAAATAATAATACCAGCATGGTCAGGTGTTCGGTTGTGCAGCCTGATAAAATCACGCCGATTTTGTGTCAGAACTACTCTTTCATGATTTGTGGCAAAAGCTAACACTTCTGGGTCAGATATACCAGCATTTCCTGATTCTTGAACTGTCAAAACATCATGATTCCAAGTTCGGAGTAGTTGCACAACTGCTAAAGGGAATTATTCGTCAGCATAGAGATTAGCCATAGATTTAGATTTCTTGTGCCATAGCTTCATCTTGTTCGCGGAGTGCTGTTTCAATTTCATCAGCGTGTGCATCAGCATAAGCCCAGACATTGACTAAATCAGCAGCACTTAGATGAGGATACATATCA
Source organism: Aliinostoc maniaoense (assembly GCF_058172895.1). NCBI lineage: Bacteria > Bacillati > Cyanobacteriota > Cyanophyceae > Nostocales > Nodulariaceae > Aliinostoc > Aliinostoc maniaoense. The sequence continues at coordinate 4,359,069 of NZ_CP187952.1, forward strand.
AAAATTTCAGCATCCGTTGTACCTTGACGACGTAAACTCACAAACATCCAAACAGGTAGGCGAGTGTTAGCAATACAAGCATCACCACCGCATACGCCTGGAGTTTTAGTGATTCCTAGTGAGCCGTTGCTGAGGGTTTTAGTTAATATTTGTATCGCTTGTGCTTTTTGTGTTGGGTTTAATGCTTGGAGCTTTATTGTTAATTCTTGGAGTGTCATAGTTAATCAACAAAATTAGTATGTGTAGGGTTTGTTACGGCTTACGCCTAACGCACCAAATGCCTTGTTGGTAGGTGCGTTACGCTGTCGCTAACACAACGGCAATATTGCAGGAGGAAAATCCACACTGCAATTTGCCTCCCCTACGTATCTAGCGCAGGCTACGCAAACAGAAATCAAATATGATTCCTATATTTACCCTGGGAAAGTGCCTAAATATTGCCTACCAACTTCATTTTTACTCCGCCTTGAGGAGCTAATAAAAAACCACGCCGGGCTGGAGGAACAGGTGCTGTTTCCTCTAATTTTAACTGATAATTTAATAGAATTGTCGCCAAAATTAATTTCATTTCAAACAAAGCAAATACTTGACCTATACATTGACGAGAACCTGCGCCAAAAGGCCAAAATTCATAAGATGAGTATTTACGATTAATGAACCTGTCCGGTTGAAATTCTTCCGGTTGGGGATATAAATCTTCTCGACGATGAGTTAGGTAAATACAAGGTGTAACATATGTCCCGGCAGGAACGTGATATTCTCTTAAATTAACAGAGGAAATAGTAATTCTAGGGAAAGTAAAAAGAACTACAGGATAAATCCGTAAAGTTTCTTGGCAAACTGCTGTTAGATAAGGAAGTTGAGAGATTTTGAGGGGGTCAGGATTATCTAAACTATGTAACTCATGTAACACTTTTTCATAAACTTCTGGTTGTTGATGAATCCAGTACAAAGCCCAAGCGATCGCAGTAGCAGTTGTTTCGTGGCCAGCGTTGAGTAAAGTTAAAAGGTTATCTTTTAATTCAACATCACTCATTGGCTCTCCATCTTCGTATTCTACTGCCATTAATAAACTTAGAACATCAGAGTTACTAGATTGCATTGTTTGGTGACGTTCTAATATTTCCGCCATGAGTAAATCATCAATCTGTTGTCGCACACGCACATATTTTCCCCAAGGACTCCAAGCTCCCAAATCTTTGCGTAGGGATGGAAACAATAAAATACTAGCACCGAGTGGTGAATTAGTTAAATTCATCCAAGTTGTCATTAAATTTTGCAGTTTTTCAAACCTTAATTCCTCATCAATTCCAAAGACTACTTTTAAGATAATCTTCAAAGTAATTTCTTCACTCAGATGACGAGCAATAAAAGTTTCACCCGGTTTGAGGTGGTGTGTGACTTGTTGGGTAATCTCACAAATTCTTTGCCCATAATCGAGCATCTTTTCGCCATAAAAAGGAGGCATGATGACCTTTCTTTGTTTTTTATGGCGTTCTCCATCTTGTAGAATTAGTGAATTGTCTCCAACTTCAGGTTTAAAGATTTCATTGGCATAACCAGGCGCATCAAGAACTTTATTTTTGGGGTTAAATAACTCTTGCAGATCCTGGGGATGACTAACAACTAAGGTTTCGATATTACCAAAGAAATTGGCTAAAAAAATGTCTCCATAATTTGCGGCACAACTATCTAAAAATTCTAATGGTTTTAGGGCTGATTCGATGGCTTGGAGAAATTTAGGAGTTTTCAGTTTCTCAATTTGTTTAGTTGTCACGTTGCTTTCCTCAAAATTCAAAATTCATTTATTTAGACATCTATTAGGAATTGGATTTGATTTATGAGAAAACCTAAGTAACCTGAGTTCAGGATAATCTCAAACTACGATTCTATCGTTGCCTAAAACTCGTATTCTTTCGTAGAACTAGCAGCGAAATCGTCTTAACCCGAACTGACGTTACTTAATTTAATATAGAATAAAATTCTACTTTCCGCCTGATGTGAATAATAGTAAGTCTGGATGATGATTTATCTTGTAGTTATCGCTTTCCCTCACTCACTCCGTCAAAACTATGCTTTGTCTTCGCTTTGCATAAATTTACGGTATGCACACAAGTTGTTTCATCGGCATTGTTAATGTATCGCCTGGCAATGGCAATGTATTGCCTGACAATGTCAATTTATAGCGATTCTCAGTTAAGTGAGGTACAAATATTGAAACGCAGAGGGGCGCAAAGGAAAGCGCAGAGGTACGCAGAGATTTATACATCACTAGACTAGGAAACGCTATAGTGATGAAGCTAACCGAATTTGACGCAAATTTTCACGACTCAATTCACATTAAACGTGCTTCGTGATTGGGGTTCAATGCGGCAAGTCAGTATGATCAGGACTGAAGTGCTGACTACGAACATAGAAAAAGGAGAAAGCGATCGCTCTCTCCCTATCTATATAATTGTTAAAGTTTTTCTGCGCCTGGTTTGCCGTTTTGTACCACAAAGGAAGCTAAGGTACTGATACTAGCGTTTTCGTCAAGAATGCTGGAAACTACACGATAATCACTTTGCCAATTATTTCTCGTCAATTTACAACGCACATAACCACGATTTGCACCATCAAAGAATTTTGTATGGGGATTAGCACCGACTGCGGCTTGTACTGGGGCAATAAAACTAGTGGGAAAATCGGAAGTGATGGAAGTACCGACAAACTCAGTACCTACGGTTGCTGATAGGGGATTATTAAAATCAGCTTTTAAATCAAATACCCAACTAGAATGAATATCGCCAGTAATTACCACTGGGTTAGATGGTTTGCGTTGTTCTAAAAAGTCTAACAACCGCTTCCGCGCCGCTACATAACCATCCCATTGATCAACGTTAAATACTTCTATACCAGGACGAGGATCAAAATCAAATTGAGCTAATATAAGTTGTTGGGCAATAACATTCCAGCGTGCTTGTGATTTGTCTAATCCTTGGAGTAACCAAGCCTCTTGTGCTGTGCCTGTCATCGTTGCGTTGGGATCTAAAGCTGCGGCACATAGGGGTTTGAGTCCATCACCACAAGGTTGGTCTGTACGGTACTGGCGAGTATCTAAGACGTTGAACTCTGCTAAATCGCCAAAGGTAAACCGCCGATACAGCTGCATATTAGCTCCTGTTGGCAGAGAAGATAAGCGCAAGGGCATATGCTCATAATACACTTGGTAAGCATTGGCTCGTCGCTGTTCAAAGGCGGTTGGAGTTTGATTATCTTCGGGGATTAAGTTGGCGTAGTTGTTATCTACTTCGTGGTCATCCCAAGTAACTACCCAAGGGAAATTGGCGTGAACCGCTTGTAAATTTACGTCGGTTCTATATAAAGCGTAACGGTTGCGGTAGTCAGTGAGGGTAATGATTTCTGCGCCGACGTGCTGCCTTGGTGCGCCAGCTTCCGGGCCATATTCATAGATGTAATCACCCAGATGCACAACTAAATCTAGGTCTTCTTTCGCCATGTGTTTATAGGCTGTATAAAAGCCATTTTGCCAATCTTGACAAGAAGCAAAAGCAAAGTTTAGTTGTGAAACTGCACTATAGCTAGCGGGTGCTGTACGGGTGCGACCGATGGGACTAACTTCACTCCCGACTTTAAATTGATACCAGTACCAACGGTTAGGCTCTAAACCTTTGACATCAATGTGAACAGAATGGCCGAGTTGTGGTGTTGCCAAAACTGTGCCTCTCTGCACAACCTGTCTCATGTTTTCATCCCGGGCAATTTGCCAACGCACAGGTACATTTACAGGAGGCATTCCGCCACCATTTAGGGGTTCTGGTGCAAGGCGAGTCCATAAAACTACGCTATCAGGTAGAGGATCACCAGAAGCAACGCCTAACTTAAAGGGATAGTCAGAAAATCTTCCCCGCGCCATGACAGGCTGTAATTGGTTAGTGACGGCTAACCCTGTAAAGAAACTTGCACCCAGTAAAAAATTACGCCGTTTGAGCAGGCGATCGCCGATAAATTCCATACTCATCCCTACTAAGATTGAAATATAGTTGGCAAGCTGTAACTTGACTTGCAAGCAAGCACAAAGAACTTATCAACTGACAATCAAAGGGGGATTAAGGAAATGTTAAGCGTCAGTGATTGAGTAGGAAACGGGGCAGGGAGCAGGGGGCAGGGGAGAGGGGTTTACAGCTATGCAATTTCAAGCTGTAATAGCTTATACCAATTCTCTATGAATTTCCACCAAATAAATGATGTAGAGACGTTGCATGCAACGTCTCTACAGTACAGAATAAAGTGCATCTTTATCAAGAAACGGTATTACTCAATTTTTAAATTAAAAGGTAAACGAGCATAAACTCCTTGGGGGTCGTTCATATTTTGCATAATTGCTAGTTCTTGTTGAATTTTTTGCAATTGAGTAGTTAGGAGAGTAGTTGGCTGTGGCTGTAGTTTCTGCACGCCGAAAACGGTGCTGGCTTCTTCAATGGTTCGCCCAAAAAAACGTTCTCCTAATGTGCCTTCTCTGGGATATTCTTTTAACTGCCAATCTTTACCGAGTTTGGCTTGTTTGGCTGCATATGCTAAGGCTGCATTCAAACCACCAATTTCATCGACTAAACCAATTTGTTTAGCTGCGACACCAGACCAAACTCTACCTTGAGCAATTTCTGCTACTTTTTGTTGTGGTAGTTTACGACCTTGGGCAACTTTATTGACGAATAAATTATAAATGCGGTTAACGCTACGTTGATAAATGGCTAATTCTTCGGGTGATTTGGGACGGGCAAAGGTTTGACTATCGGCATAACGGGCTGTTTTGACGGAATCCCAGGTAATACCGTTGTCATTGGCGAGTTTTTGACCGTTGAGTAAGACTCCAAAGACACCGATTGAACCTGTGATGGTGTTGGGTTCAGCAAAAATGCGGTTGGAGTCGCTGGCTATCCAGTAACCACCGGAGGCGGCGACATCTCCCATAGAGACAACAACGGGTTTAACTTGGCGGGTGAGTTTGACTTCTCGTTGGATGATTTCGGAGGCTGTGGCACTGCCGCCAGGACTGTTAATTCTTAAGACAACAGCCTTGACATTTTTATCTTGGCGGATTTTGTTGAAGATAGTAGCAAAGCGATCGCCTCCTATTTGTCCACTCTCACCTTTACCATCGACAATTTCACCTTCGGCATAGACTACAGCAATTTTATTTTTAGCGTTGCGTTCTGCGGGTAAGGATTTGTCAGGTACTTGTGCATACTCAGTTAAATCGATTTGGCGGAAGCTTTTATCATTTTTATCATTATTGGTTAATTTCTTTAATTTAGCCACAACCTCATCGGTGTAGGCTACTTGATCTACTAAGCCATTAGTTTTGGCAGTAGTAGCTTCTAATAATGCTTGATTATCTGCGATCGCTTGTAATTTTTGGGGGTTAATTTTCCGACTGTTGCCTACTGTCGTCCGCCATTCTCCCCAAATATCATCTAATAATTTCTGGGTTTGTTCGCGGTTTTCTGGGCTAAGTTTATTCAATACCAAAGGTTCAATTGCTCCTTTGAATTTGCCGACGCGGACAACCTGCACCCCAATACCATACTTTTGTAATGCACCGGCGAGAAACAATGGTTGACTACTCAAACCGTTAATTTCCATTGCTCCAAAGGGGTTCAAAACAACGGTATCAGCTACGGAAGCCAGATAATATTCCTTTTCTCCCAAGTCCACACCATAGGCGATAACTTTCTTCCCTGCCGCCCGAAATTGTGTTAAGGCTTGGCGAATTTCCTTGACGGAAGCAAACCCTAAGTTACTGATACCTGTGCTGTTTGTACCATCTAAGTAGATGCCCACTATGCGATCGTCATCTTTAGCTTTTTCAATGGTATCGAGGACGTTACGGAGTGTCATCCGCTCATCTACGACTCCCGATAAGGTATTTTGTAGCACTTCACTAGAACTAGGTTTTCTATCGGTGATGGTAGTTGATAAATCAAAAACTACAACTGACTTATCTTTAACTACGGGGCCAGGATCTTTGGAACTAGCAAGAGCGAACAGCAAAAATAACAACCCGAATGTACTAGCACCAGCAAAAATAACTAGTCCTAGTACAGTCCCTACAAAGCTAGCAATAGTTTGTTTTAAAAAGTTATTCATTAGTTTTTAGTAAATAATTAATAGTATAGTTAATTTCCCTTTTCCCTTTTCCCAATCCCCAATCCCCAATCACCTAATAAGATGTAAACTATTTGAGTGTTTTAACTCAGATAGGGTAGTGTTACCTGTACAGAATAATACAGTGGTAATTTCGGCAATTAATACCTCAGCTAAATCTTGGAGTGCTGTTTCTGATTCTACTGCGGCTTTGAGGAAAGGCATAGCTAAACCGGCGATATCTGCTCCGAGGGCGATCGCTTTAGCCACGTCTAAGCCATGACGTAAGCCACCGGAAGCAATTAAGGGAATTTGGGGCGCGATCGCTCTGATACTGGTAATACATTCTGCTGTGGGTATTCCCCAATCTGCAAAGGTGCGCCCTAAGCGTCGTTGTATCGCATTTTCTGCTCTTTCCCCTTCTACCTTTGCCCAAGAAGTTCCACCTGCACCAGCCACATCAATTGCTCTGACTCCGGCTGCTATCAGTTTCTCAGCGATGGGGGCAGAAATACCATTCCCTACCTCTTTCGCTATTACTGGTATTGCTATTTCACTGCATAATTTATTGATTTTGTCAAGCAATCCCCGAAAATTAGTATCACCTTTAGGTTGAATAAACTCTTGTAGGGGGTTGATATGTAAAATTAAAGCGTCTGCCTCTAACATCTCGATGATTTGCAGACATTGATCTAAGCCATATTTATAGTTGAGTTGCACTGCACCGACATTAGCTAATAAAAGAATATCCGGCGCATACTTACGAACCGCAAAAGTATCAGCCACTTGGGGTTTTTCTATTGCCACCCGTTGAGAACCCACACCCATAGCTAATTTATAGTTTTGGGCAAGTGCGGCTAAACGCTGGTTAATCATTTTCGCTTGTTCTGTTCCCCCAGTCATGGAGGAGATTAATAGCGGTGCGTTGAGAGGTTTACCTAAAAAAGTCGTACTGATATCAATATCGTGGCGATCTAATTCTGGTAAACAGCAATGGCTGAAACGATAGCGTTCTAGTCCGTTGGTGATTTCGTGACATTGTACATCTTCTTCTAAGCAGATACGGATGTGATCAGCTTTGCGTGATTGGGTAGGGATTGATGTATTGGTAGGGGCGTTCACAGGTGGGTATGATTGATAGCTGACGATTACTATTGTATGATTTCCTCCGCACTAGTATTTTATTGTGGGACGTAGGGCGGGCTTCTTCTTGACACGTTTGTAGTGAGAACTTTAGTTCTCAAATAAGGACTAAAGTCCTTACTACGAACTGAACCGGGAAAGGGAGCTTAAACATCTGGAAAGCTTAAATAAAAATTAAGGTTTTGAAGCCTCTCTCATTACAGGGTAGAAGTACTAGGCAGGAGTGAAAAATTCATGCACAATCCTTTCCTAGCTGAGTAAGAATTTACAGTAGGAAAAATTATTTTTCGCGTTCTTTAACTAACAAGTGATAAGTCATGGGTATTTACTCATTACTCATTACTCATTACTCATTACTCTTTCCCAAATATTGGAAGACCCCTCTTCCAAGGGGGTGTAGAATAATTTCATCATTAATTAAGCTAGTTTATGCTTAAGCAAATCTGAGATTCATCAACTTTTGTAATAACGGATGTCATTTACGGAATTAACTGCTAATAATATCTATGATGAGGTTAATAACTGCAACATATATTATTAAGTATTTTTGCGGCTGTGAAATTAGTTCATAGCAGCCGCCTGGATTGCGGAATGTTTGGTATTGCTTAGATAGGTTTCTCAGTAGCTGCTGTTTGTGAATTTTATTTAAGCAGTTAGTAGGTTGGAAAAATTGTAACTATTGCTTGAGTTAATTACATACTACGATTCCTAAAAACATGACAGATTCTCAAAACAACATCGCCATAGCCATTAGCTGGTGTTTAGCCTGGGGTAATGAACGTGAACCAGCCTTTAATTTAGATCCCCAGCAAATACGTGATGCTGTAATTAACAAAAAAGCATTACCAGAAAATCTACAACATATAATGAGACAAGTAGAAACACTACAAAGCATAGACGAAATTCCACCTACTGTTGACGATTTAAAAGCAAAATACCCTGATTTGTGGAATCAGGATACTCGAATTGGTTTAGTGTATGGTGGTGCGACTAAGATTAAGCAATATGTATTTGAGTCAGCCAAAATTCAAGAAATTCGCGGTGCATCTGGTTTATTAGATAGAATAAACATCATTGATTTACCTGCTTTTTTTAACCAGAGAAATCCTCAAGAGATTGCAGAAGAAGATAGAAACCGCTACAATATACAGTTTAATAAAATTAGAACTTGGTTAAACGATAATTTTCCAGCAAAGTCCGAATCAGAAAATTACAAATTATCTGATGCGCTAATTCCAGAGTTAATTATTTATTCTACAGGTGGTAATATCCTCGCTTTTTGTCCGGCTGCTTATGTCGATGACTTAGCAAATGCGATTGAAAAACGCTATACAGAAGAAACGTTAACAGCTAATTCTTGCGCTGTTGGTGATAAATTTAGATTGCTGGAACTACGGTTTGGTTTGTTACGAGATCCAATTGAAAACACATTATGGTTAGATTGGTATCATCGGGAATTTAACAAACCATTAGTTCAAGCTTATTTTGGTTATCCTAGTAATGAATCAGAAAGAATAGAAGCATTTAAAAGACGTAAGAGTTTTAATGAATTAACCACCAAATTAAATATCTTATTTAATCAGCGTCGTAGTGGTAATGATACAGCTAATCGTCCTAGTCGCCGCTATCCGCCGATGTTTGAAACCCATCCTTACTTAATGCGTGATGGTAGCGATCGCCGTTCTGCTATCATGCGAGTAGATCAACTACCAAGAGAAACCAATTTTTCAGAAGCATCGGTACGTAAGTATTTAGTAGGTGATAGAGCAAAAGTTGGTCGCCTAGAAGAGCCAAAATGGTATCGTGACACTAAACTAGAATGGCGTAGAAATAGAGTTGAAAGTTGGGTAGATAGATTTCAACTGTTTTTAAACCAAAATCCAAGTTTAAAAGCGAAATACTACGGTAGCATTCCAGAGGATTCACTAGAAATTGCTGGAACTTTAAGCGAAGTATCTAACGCCAGTAGTGGTTATATCGCCTATATTTACGCCGATGGTAATAATATGGGTGGTTATATCCAAAAAATTCTGACACCAGAAAAATATCAAGAATTTAGTCAAGATGTAGCTTTAGCAACCGAATATGCAGTTTACCAAGCATTAGCTGAAAACTTACATCCCCACAAACTACGTAACTTAAATGATGAAGAATCAAATTTAAAGAATGGTGAATTTATTCATCCTTTTGAAATACTTACCATTGGTGGTGATGATATTTTATTAATTGTTCCTGCTAATAAAGCTTTAGAAATATCTCAGATGATAGGCGAGAGATTTGAGAAGATTCTATTGCAAGAGATTCAAATTAATGAGATTCAATCTGACGATGGAGAAACTAAGGAAATTACTGGTAATTATCGCCTGACTCACACTAAAACATTTGAGCCGCATAAATATCAACGTTATAAACCCTTAACAGCAAAACGTTCTGACTGTGAACTAAGTACATCAATTGGTGTATTAATTACGGCTGTAAACACACCCATATACTACGCCAGAAATTTAGTAGAGCAATTATTGAAATCAGCTAAAGAACGCGCTAAAAAATTACAAAAAGCTGGATATTTTGGGGGAACAGTTGATTTTTTAACTCTCAAATCAGTTACAATGATTTCATCGAATGTTAAAGAATTTCGTGAAGAAGCATTAACTAAAAATATCCCACCCAAATTAAAATTATACGCTGCACCATACACTTTACATGAATTAGGAGGATTAATCACCTCTATTTCAGCTTTGAAAACAGCTAAGTTTCCCAAGTCACAACTTTATCAAATTCGCAGTTTATTAGAACGGGGTAAACACACAGCTATTCTTAACTATCGCTATTTTCGAGTGAGACTTAAACAAGGTAAAGAAGCATTACTTAGGGATTTTGAACAGGCTTGGTGTCTACCTAAAGATAAAGATAATAACGGCAACTTAGCTCCTTGGATGTATGATAACGGCAGACTTGATCCTAAACATCCTGAAGATCCATTTTATGAAACGATTTGGCGAGATATGGTAGATGTCTACGATTTTGTAGAAGTACCAGAAAATGAAACATCAGAAGTTGCATCTGTGGGGGTTGAGTTATGATTAAACTACAAGAATTATCCAACTCATTGCAAACTTACTCCATTACAGCAGTCATTGATACAGCTTTATGTATTGGTGCTGGTGGTTCTTCGGGTTCTCTTGCAGATAAACCAATTGTTCGCAACGCTGAAGATAATTTACTAATTCCAGGTTCTCAACTTAAAGGACGTTTGCGCCATGAGTGCGAAAAAATTGCTAGGGGTTTAAAGTGGCCTATTTGCTATTCTCCCAATCCTCAAACTATGTGTCCACAAAGAGCAGGTTTAACAGAGGATTTTGCTAGGGCAGAATATAAAATATCAGAATCAGAAGAGAATAAATATCATTGTTTGATTTGTCAAATTTTTGGTAATCCCGCTTTAACTTCCCGCATCATTTTAGATGACCTAATTTGTGAAGAAGAACCAGATAATTTACCAGAAGTTATACGTCCTGGTGTAACTATCAACCGCCGTCGCCGGACTGCGGAAGAAGACAAACTTTATTTTTTAGAAACATCACCAGCAAATATTCAATTGAGGTTTACAGGTAATATTTATTTATCGAATGCGCCTAGTTATGCAGCACCATTAATTTTAGCTGGATTGCGCCATATTAATGCTTTAGGTGGTAGTAAATCAGCAGGTTTAGGCTGGCTACATTGGGAATTACCTACTTTACCTGTAGAACAAGCAGCATGGGATTTTCTGGCTAAAGGATTTGAAAACAATGAAGAAAATTAATCTAGAAATTAAAGCACTATCCCCTTTAGCAATTGGTAGACAAAAACCAGGTGGAAATGTGAGTGAAGTTGAACAATATATTCCTGGTTCTGTAATTCGCGGTGCGGTTGCTAGTCAAATACTAAAGCGAACTAATCAATCAATTAGTGATGATGATGATTTTCATCAATTATTTCTAGGAGATAATCCAGCAATTTTTCAAAATGCTTACCCAGGAATTATCACTATTTATGGCGATTGTGTCTTTAAGCCTAATGTGCAAGTATTACCAGCTACTGTACTGAGTTCTAAGAGTAAATCTGGATTTAAAACAGGTGACTGTGAAAAGAATGGTGTTTTTGATACTTTAATAGACCGTTTTTGCGCTGAAAAGTATGCTCAAATCTATGATCCAAATTGCCCAACAGAACATTCAACTTATGGAAAAAGAGTTGATCATTTTAGCGGTTTTTATAGTGAACATGATGATGATTACTACACCCCTTCTGCAAATGCTCGTCTATTAACTAGAGTAGGTATTAATCGCCGCCGTGCAACTTCTGAAGAAAGGGTACTATATAGTATTGCGGTTTTAAATGAATCTCAAGAAAATAAACAAAGACCTGTCACATATACAGGTGTAGTTTTAGTAAATGATGATTTAGCTGTATCTTTACAACAGTTTATTCAAAATCATCACGATGATTTACGTTTAGGTGGTGCAGGTTCACGAGGCTTAGGTAAGGTGAAAATTACAGCTAAAGCACCTATTGATCTTAAATCAACAGTGATTCAACGCATAGACGAATTTAATCAGAAATTACGTCAACGCTGGAGTGAATGGGGCAAAATATTTGGTAATCCTTTAGAGACATTGCCAGAAAATCGTACTTATTTCACTGTGGATTTACAAGCAGATGCAATATTAACAGAAAAATGGCAGCGTACAACGGTAATTTCTCCAGAAATGCTACAGCAGTATACTGGTGTGAACGATTCATCTTTACATATTCACGCTGCTTACAGTAGTTATGATTATCGTTCAGGCTGGAATGCAGCTTGGGGTTTGATGAAAGATGTTGAGTTAGTTACAAACAAAGGAAGTGTCTATTTATTCAGCACAGAAAGTAAGAATCTCTGGCTACAAGCTTGGGAAGATTTAGAGGTTTATGGAATAGGCGATCGCACCTGCGAAGGCTTCGGACAAGTCCAAATTTGCAATGAATTTCATTTGATCTTCAGAGAGGAGGCTGTTTAGTTATGGTGGAACTAGATAATTTATTAAAAGAGCAACTGGCTTTAAGAGTTGAGAAATGTATCAGTAACCAAATGGATGAAGTTATCGAGAATATTAAAGATTTATCAGATAAATTCGCCATAGCCAATAAAGATAAAAAATCTCCTTTCAGAAATGTCTTAGCTGTTGCTGTTGATTCGAGTTCTTCAATTGAAATTATTAAAAATTACATTCGTTACCAAGTAGGAAGGAGTGGTTCAAGCCCCATTTGGACAACACCACATGGTAAAGATATATTTGCTAAATCTCTAGTAAATGCACTAGATGATCTGGAAAAAAATGCACAATCTATCTTAACAGAATTGAGAAGCAATATTCCTAAAGGTCATGGTTTGGAAGCACATTTAAATGACATTGATAATCAAACTCAACTACGCAAAAATGTTCATATTAAACTTGTGCAACTGTTTTTAGGATATTTAGCTAGAGAACATACAGCCTCAGTCGGTGAAATGAATTTACAAAAATAAAACATTTATCAAATTTTTAGGAGTGTTTAAAGATGTACCGCTTTGTTGTCTCAACTGTTGGCACAAGTTTACTCTCTAACCAAATTCGCCCCAAAGATCCAAAAAGTTGGAAGGGACTACTTGATAAAACTGCCAACTGGACAGAGGAGAGAATTAAACAACATGAGCCAGAAGTGATTAATATTATTCTAGACCTAAAAAACAGGGCTGAAGAAAAGTTAAAGAGCGGCAATATTTTAGAAATTAGAGATGCTAGTGCTGAACTAAATGGTATATATGGCTTGTATGGAGAAGATTTACAAAAAGGCAAGTCTGATGAACATTTATTGGTTTCTACTGATACTTATCAAGGTAGAGAATCATCTGAATTACTGAAAAATTTCTTAGAATCTCAGAAACTATATAACACAAAATTATTAATTCCTACAAATATTTCAACCGCTAATACAACTGTATTCACTCAAGGTATAGCCAAATTAATAACAGAAATAGATCTTAAAATAAATCACCCTAAAACTAAAGGTAAAACAATATGTTTTAATTTGGTGGGAGGATTTAAGGCTCTTCAAGGATATATGAATACAATTGGAATGTTTTATGCTGATGAGATTATTTATATTTTTGAAGGTAAAGAACAGGAATTAATTAAAATTCCTAAGCTTCCGCTTAAGATTGATATAAATGAAGTTGAACCTTACAAATTGCAACTAGCAATTATGGATGCAGAAATAATGCCTGCTTCTTGGGAGGAGGTGAACAAAGTTCCAGAAGAATGGAGAATTAAATTAGATCAAGAAATATTTTTATCACCTTGGGGACAAATCATTTGGAACAAAAGCAAGAATGAAATATTATCACAAGAAAATTTATTAAATTTCCAAAAATATAAATTAGATTATGCACAGTCTTTTAAAGATGATTATAAAAAAACTCGTAATCCAATTTATAAAATAAATTTACAAGAGAAGCTTGCTAGTATTGCAGGAATTTTGTGTAAGTATCGTGATGGAATCAGTGCCTTAAGAGAAGATGGGGGTATTAAACTTCGTAGGTATAAAAATACAGAGATTGAGCATTTTAATGTGAATGATAGTCTCAGAGTGAGCTGTAAAGTAATGGATGGAGGTAGGCTATTACTTCGTTACTATGGGACTCATGATCATGTTGAACGTAGTGAAGGTATTAGATAAAAGCTGGGATATATTTATGTTTGAAACTTTCAAAAATCGCTTACAAATCACAGGTAAACTTACAACAAAAACAGCATTACGCATTAGTGCAGGTCGTTCTAGTGAACCCATAGGCTCAGATTTACCTGTAATTAAAGACAGTTTGGGTAATCCATTAATACCAGGATCTAGCTTTAAAGGTGCAATGCGATCGCGCCTAGAAAGTTTCCTCCGTGGTATCAATCCAAATTTGGCTGCAAATCCAGCGATAGAAGCCGAATGGTCAATTACCAATGACCGCATGAATGGAGAAAATGGTATTAAGAAGGACGTTGAAAAAGAACTTGAAAAATATCCCCAAGCGGAACGAAGTGGAAAAAGGGATCAGTTATTCACAGAGAAAATTATTAGTGAAACAGATATAACCTCTCTGCTATTTGGTTCACCTTGGATAGCAAGCAAATTCCAAGTACGGGATTTAACAGTAGTCCCTGATACTTGGTTTGGACAATATCAAGAAAGAGACGGTGTAGCGATCGACAGAGACACCGAAACCGCCGCAGACGGGAAACTCTACGACTTTCAAGTTGTACCAGCAGGAACGCAGTTTCAATTTAAAGCGGTGGTAGAAAACGCCGAAGAATATGAACTGGGACTGTTGATGATTGGGTTACACCAGTTTGAGACAGAACAAATACCACTCGGAGGAGGGCGATCGCGTGGCTTAGGTGTCGTTAAACTAGATATTGAGAAAATGTATTGGCTTGATGTGAAGGATGACCCAGAAAAGTTATTAACTTACTTACAGGAATTAGTAAATAGTAATTTAGGAGAGCAACTACCAAGCTATCAAGATGTAAACGAGTCGAAAAAGCAAAAGTGGACGCAATCACTAATCAATCATTTAAGAGAAAATAAAGCTAATACTCTCACTACCGAAGTAACCCAAAATTCTTGAAGAGGTAAATATGGCTTTTAGTAATTTCAAAACCATTGGTGAAGTTCTCAAAGCATTTCAAGTCACTTACACCGAAGCAAATTTTATTAGTGAACTAGCTTTTAAGATTTCTGACTATTTCCGCGAAGATTTAGAACTGATGATGCGGGATGCTGTTGTAGATAACTCAGAATTTGCTATTTGTGAAAATCTAATTTATCCAGTTATCAAAGAAGTTTGGAAAACTTACCGCCATCATTTTATTCTCTGGAGTCATCAATCATTCAACTATGATGAAAAATTATCTGGTTTTCCTGAATATATTTTAGCTAAACGTTCTCCGTTAGGTAAAGTTGTCTTTGATAAACCATATTTCATTTTAGTTGAAGCTAAACAAGACAACTTTGAGACAGGTTGGGCGCAATGTCTAGCAGAAATGATTGCGGCTCAACGATTAAACGGAGAATCCCAAATAGTAATTTACGGTATTGTATCTAATGGTGCAATATGGCAATTTGGCAAAATAGAAGGAGAAAATTTTACTAAAAATATCACTCTTTACACTATATACGAATTAGATAAATTATTTTCGGTTGTAAATTTCATATTCCAACAGTGTAAAGTACAGCTAAATAATTTAGTAGCTGCTTAATCTTTATTATCAAATAAATCCAGTCATGCACAAAAGATTTGTTAATCACTGCACAATCGATTTAACTATCATACCTGATGGGCCGATTTTAATTAAGTCAGGAAAAGAAGGAGCAGACCCCACAAAACCTGATATGGAATTTGTCGAAACATATCACGGTGGGGGACGTTCAATTTATTTACCAGGAAGCAGCTTAAAAGGAGCAATTCGCGCTCATGCAGAACGCATAGTCAGGACTGTAGGAAGAGATAGACGCGATACTAGTTCTAGTTTACCTTGGGCGAATGACCCATTAAATGATAAATATGACTATCTCAATAATGTTACTTCAACCAGCGATATTTACAAACTTTCTTGTTTTACCGACCAAATGTTTGGTAATACTTCTATTGCTAGTCGTGTCAGAATTGAAGATGCTCACCCAGATAGTTCACAGCCTCCGAGAATTGAGGAACGTAATGGTGTAGCAATTGATAGAGTTTTTGGTTCTGTTGCAGTGGGGCCGTTTAATTATCAAGTCTGTACGGCTGGAGAATTTAAAACTAAAATCCACCTCAAGAATTTTACCTTAGCGCAACTAGGTTTAATTGGTTTAGTCTTGCGAGATTTAAATGATGGTTGGTTTGGTTTAGGCTTTGCCAAATCTCGCGGCTTGGGTACTGTGGAAGTGAAATTAAATCAAGCCGTTGTGCAGTATCCTGGTTGTATTTTATCAGAAGATAAACAAGAAATTCATGCCCTGGGTAGTGACAATAAATGGAGTAAGACTTTTCTTTTAGGTGTAGGAGAATTTTTACAAGCTGAAGACGCAAAATTATATGGTTTTGCTAAACCAGACCATCAAGATACACCAGTCGCCGCCCAAGCAATGGAATTAGGTTTTGGTGTCCAACTTGTTTGGCAAGAGGGAACAGTTAATGATTTATTTGAAAGATGTGTTAGGTCTTGGAGTCAGTTACTAGCGGGTGCTAAATGAAACCTTTTGTTGGCGTTAAAACGGCTAAATCAGTAGATGAATTACTAGATTTAATGAAAAAATTGGCTTCTGAATCTAGTTACTACTTTTTGCGTTGGACTCATAAAGTTAGTGGAATGATAGAAAAGCAGCCCACAAAAGCAGAACTGCAACAGATTATTGAAGGGCAAATGTTTAATTATCTGTGTGAACTGCGATGGAAGAAAAAAGACAAAGGCAGTTATGAAATGCTTTTGTTAACTATAGATGAAAATCATCATAGTTTTATGCCAATTAAAAAAATAAAAGACGAAGATAAAGAGAAAGAACCTTGGCGAATAGAACCGAATAATCCAGAAAAATTTCCATCTCACGCCTATCCTGCTTATGGCTATCGTCCTGATGAAACTCGTTTCCCTAAAGGGTTCGATTATTCCGAAACTTTAGATATTCGGCTAGGGAAAGATAATAAAAAACAACCAAAATTAGCGCAACGTTACTTTATTGACGCTGAAACATCCGCCGTACAATTTGTAGCTTTAACTCTAGAGGTACATTTAAGATGACAAGAACTCCTCCCCCACCACCAAGAAAACCGACTCCTAAACAGTCATCTAACCCAGAGCTTCCACCAAAGCCTTATGATTTCGTTTCCTTTCCCAAGGAACGTCCTAACTTACAGCGTCCGGTGGGACATGATAAATATTGGAGCGATCGCCTACATGGTACACTCTACCTTACCCTGAAAGTGCAGACATCTCTCCACATATCCACAGGGATAGTTGCAATGGGTAGCGACATCGGAAACAACCGCATCCCCCTAATTAAAACAATGGTGCAGGGTGTTGACCAAAAGCTATCAATTCAAGGTAGTTCTCTCAAAGGCTGCATTCGGTCTGTATATGAAGCGATTACCAATAGTACATTAGCTGTCATTACTTCGAGATATAGAGATAAAATTCCTACAGAACGCTTACCTTGTCGCAACAAAGAACAACTGTGTCCAGCTAGTCGGGTATTTGGTGCATTAGATTGGCAAGGTCTGCTAGATTTTAATGATGCTAAATGTGAAAGCATCGGCTTTACTACTGGATTTATGCCATCCTTATATCGTCCCAGACCAGACCAAAGTAGGGCATACTTTATTAAAGGTAAAGCCGCAGGACGTAAGTTTTATTACCATACTATCAAAGCCATAGATAAAGGACAAAATTCTGGTATTCCCGTCCAACAAGCTGGGAGGGAATATACTTTTAAAACACAATTACATTTCAAGAATTTACTACCAGAAGAATTAGGGACTTTATTAATTGTATTAGGACAAGATTCTAAATATCCCTTAGCTTTAAAAGTCGGTGGCGGTAAGCCTATTGGGATGGGAACAATGACAGTAACTATAGATAAAATTAAACAGCCGCAAAGTTTAAAACAGCGTTATTCATCCTATGAGATTAGCGAAGATGATGAACTTACAGGCGAGAAATTAGCACAATTTAAACAGAAACATATACAAGCTGCACACTCACGTTTAGTTCAAAAACAACAACTAGAAGAACTAACAAACGTGCTACGCTACCCCACCGATCGCGAACCACCATCAGGGATGTATTAATTATGACTATATCAGATGCACAGTGGGAAATTGCCCATAATCCAGAAAAATATAAAAAATTATTAACAGATTATCTTCCTAAAATTATCAGAACGGAAGCAGAAAATGAAGAAGCATTAGCAATTGTCCAAAAGCTGATGCACAAGGAACGCAGTCCTGAAGAAGATGAGCTATATCAATTATTGATTACCTTAATTGAAAAATTTGAACAAGAATATTATCAACTTAATGAGCAGACTAGTTCTCAATCTATGCTTTTGTTTCTTTTAGAACAGTCTGGCAAAACAACAGACGACTTAAATGTAGTGCTAGGATCAAAAAATTTAATAGAGCAAATTTTAAACGGACAACAAGAGATAACATCAGAACAAGCGCAAAAACTCGGAGATTTTTTCCATGTCGAACCGAGTTTATTTACATAAAACGCTACACTAACTACCAATAGTCAACAATACTTTAAAAATTATTGATTTATGATAACAACAAAAGCTAACTCTGAAATTATTACAGAAAGACAGTGGGAAATTGCCCATGCGATCGCTCTTACTTTAGTAAAAGATGATACTGATGTCAATGAGGTAGGAAAAGCCGTTGCTTATCTGCGTGGTTACATTCATCAACCAGATGCAACTTCTAGGTTTTTTAAATATCTCAAAACCTTGGTAAGCAATGGTAGACAAATAGGACACAGTAAAAAAACTACGGATTATTACATTAGTATCGATAAAGCCTGTAGCGATTATCTCAAAAGTATTAATGATGCTCACACCATCCTGCAAATTTTAGGATGGGTATCTCGCCTCATGCGTTATTACAAAGATGCTGGCATTCCCATTGGTGAAATTGCTACCCCCACTGCACCGCCTGAACAGTCAACACGTCAAGTAGAAATAGCGAGAGCTAGTAGTAGTCATAATTTTACAGTTGGTCAAGTAATTGAAGCAATAATTGCCGTTAAAAAAAATATTGATGTAACCTATGAAATTGTATTGACTAAGCAAAGATTAAGCAAAAAAGAACACAAGAAAGCACAAGATTTGGCAGAAGGAAAAAAAGTTAAGGTCGAAATTCTAGAGCTTAAAGAAGATGGGAGTATAAAGAAAATTAAATTAGTTGATTGATAGACAAAAATATCTATTTTGTTGTGGCTATCTTTGAGGTAAAGGTTGTATAAAATAGGGGAATGTAGCTGCTAAGTTTACATTTGGCGTGAACTTTGCGATCGCCTTTATATTATTCTATCCTCACGATGATGTTCAAATACAACCCATTAGAATGCTTACCGTCATCGGCAGAATTACCAGATTCAGACGATACACCAGTGGATAACGAACTGCAAATATTAATTCCCAATTTGTTGTTAGCCATCTTAGCGGCAATCTGGCAAAGTCGTGATGATTGGTTTTTCGGTATCAATATGGGTATATATCATACGCCGAATCAAGGTGCGATCGTTCCAGATGGATTTTTGAGTCTGGGTGTAGAACGTTTTGTGGGTGAAAATGGACGTTCCAGCTATGTTTTGTGGGAAGAAGAGGGTATCCCGCCAATTTTAGCTTTAGAAGTAGTTTCGCAAACTTACAACGGTGAATATGAACAGAAAAAAATCGATTATGCCGAATTAGGCATTTTGTATTATGTTATTTACGCACCAACCCGGCTACGGCGTAAGCGTCAACGTTTAGAAGTTTATCGCTTAGTGGAAGGTAAGTATATTTTACTGTCAGGGGATAAAATCTGGATGCCTGAAATTGGCTTAGGTATTGGACGCGAACGGGGAACTTATCAAGGTATGACACGAGAATGGCTGTTTTGGTACGATGAACAGGGTCAAAGATATCTCACACCAGAAGAAGCAAACTTTCAGCAACAACAACAATTGCAAGAACTTTTAAAGAAATTACAACAAAAAGGAATTGACCCCAACACACTTTAACAGTTAACAGTTAACAGTTAACAGTAAAATAGTTGGGTGTTCACTAGACCTCTTACAAGAGTCATCATTTTAGCGTCTTTCTTTGCGTCTTTGCGCCTTTGCGCGAAACACATCACTCAACCTTCAAAGCACGGCGCGCCAACTTAGCATAAGTCTTCACAGTTTCATAAGGCATTTGTAAATCATTCGCCACCACTTGCAAAGACTCGCCCATTTCTCGGCGTGCTAAGATAGTAGCCCACTTTGATGCTACCTCAGAAGCGCGATCGCCCCCCGTCCTTTTTCGCTGGGCTGTGAATATCTCCGTTAACTCCTCAATTCTACTTGCCAACAAACTTTCTACCTCTGGCACATCTACAACCACTTGCGATGACCAACCCAAGCGGGTTTGACCTAAACCAAATGTGGTTTTATGACCAGTACCACAATAAGGTGCTAACTGACCTAAAGCATAAAACAACTGATAGAATTGAGGATTTTCTGCTGCTTGTTTGACTAAAGTAAACTCTACTGAGCCTGTAAAACCTGTTACTGCACCTTTCTTACCTGCCAGTATTTTCATTGAGGCAATTTGGTGACGGCTAATCAATACATAATCATCTATCCAAGCGAGAAATGTATCTTGGTCAACTGGAATACCAGAAAAATCATTCCAACGCCGTAGATAACTATGGAAGACATTCATGGGAATAGGTAAGGGTAGATGATGACCTTTGCGACGAAAACTAGTAGGACTGATAAATCTTAAACTGAGATTGTCACCCTGTGCAGCATTCAGTAATTGATTATAAGTTGTCGGTGCATGAACCACATTACACCCTAGAATCTGTAAAGGTGCATTTCGCAAACTCACCTCAGCAGGGAGATTTTTCACCCACTCCGCCAACCATTGGACTACTCTACTTGATAACCCTGTCACATACCAATGATAGATTTGATTAGCAAAAATTTTTAACTGCTTACCACTACTGACTAACTCTCCATCTAACGCAGAGATAGTGAAGGGTTTTTCTGACTCGCCATCATGCAGATAAGCAGACAGTTCCGGGTTAGTTGAACGGACTTGGTCAAGAAACCAGGCGTGGAGTCCAATGGTGTA
This sequence comes from Aliinostoc maniaoense, assembly GCF_058172895.1. Lineage (NCBI taxonomy): Bacteria > Bacillati > Cyanobacteriota > Cyanophyceae > Nostocales > Nodulariaceae > Aliinostoc > Aliinostoc maniaoense. The sequence goes on from NZ_CP187952.1 coordinate 4,380,270, forward strand.
CTGAGGGTATAAAGATACATCTACTTTTGTGGCTAACTCGAATTGCAATCCCACTATTTCTGTCTCTAGTGGCCAGTCAGAGTTAGAGCCTGGGTAATTGATTTTGTTCTTGGAGCGACGCACCATTTGCACGCAGGATAACTTAATTTGTTTTGTGACATAGACAAGATACTTCCTAATTATACAAGTTAAATTCCCCGTGCTAACATTGCTGCAAATAAAGGGATAAACGCAAACCCAATTAGCTCACCCCTGATGAGCCAAGAGAGTCGCTGTAATTGGGGTAATTCTACATGAGGAGGTTTATTCTCACGTAGGTTTTTTATCCAAGATAAAAAGGAAAAGGTAGGATATAAAGACAACAAACTCACTAGGATGAATATGCCCACCTTAGTGTAAAATACTGGACTGTTGAGGTAGTAATCTGAACCTTTGCCAAAGTAAATAACTCTCAAGATGCCTGTCACCAGAATCATGATAGCCGATAAACCATAAACGGCATCTGCTATCACCACTGTCCACGCTTGAGCTAGAGAGATATCTTTTTTTAGATTTTGACTTTCTACTACTAACGCCCCAAAGGCCAGCATGAAGCCGAGATAATGCAAATATGCTGTAATAGCACTTTCCCACATTGGTCTTCCTATCATGATATGTGTGTGCGACCATCAGCCGTTATTGAGAAGTGAGTTTGAATGTATCCCAACTTGTTAGCGATCGCTTTATGTACTATAACCAAATAACTATATATTAGTAAAGTAAGTTAACAATTGTCTCCTGACTGTTCACAAGTTATACCAATTCTCTATGAAGTTGCGCCAAATAAATGATGTAGAGACGTTGCATGCAACGTCTCTACAGTACAGAATAAAGTGCATCTATCGCTACGCCAGGCAAGCTACATCAAGAAACGGTATAAGGTGCAAACCTTACGAAGCTAGAAATATTTGACTATATTTTTAGTAACTATTACATCTAGACTTTAAGTATAGGTTTTTTAGCTATGGTCTGACGAATCGGTAACTCAACAACAAACTCCGTACCTTTACCTAGTTCAGATTGGCAATATATCTTGCCATTATGTTTATCAGTAACGATGCGATAGCTAATAGAAAGTCCTAACCCTGTACCTTTACCGACAACTTTGGTAGTAAAAAATGGATCAAATAGTCGGGAAAGTAACTTTTCATCCATGCCGATACCATTATCAGCAATGCGAATGCTAATCCAATCATGATTGAGCATAGAGGTAGAAATGCAGATTTCGTTGGGGTTAGCAGCGATTGCTTCTGGAGTATCTTGTGCATTACGCTCTTCTAAAGCATCAATAGCATTAGATAGCAGATTCATAAATACTTGATTCAGTTGACCAGGATAGCATTCTATTGGAGGTAACTGGTCATAATTTTTCTTTAAATGAATAGCGGGACGATCAGATGAAGACTTGAAACGATGTTCCAAAATCATCAATGTACTATCAATACCTTCGTGAATGTTGGCGACTTTAAAGTCTGCTTCATCTAGGCGCGAAAAGTTCCGCAATGATGTGACAATTTCACAAACACGCTCCGTACCAACTTTCATAGACTGGAATAATTTGGGTAAGTCGTCAAAGAGAAACTCGATTTCGGCTTGTTTGAGAAACTCTTGTATCTCAGGTACAGTATCAGGATAATAGTGGCCATAAAGTTCTACGCAACGCAGCAAATCTTGTGTGTATTTGTGGGCGTGTTCCAAGTTACCGTGAATAAAATTAATCGGGTTATTAATTTCGTGGGCAACACCCGCTACCAGTTGTCCCAAGCTAGCCATTTTTTCAGCTTGGATGATTTGCATTTGGGCAGTGCGTAGTTCTGTCAAAGCCTGTGCTAGTTGATTTGCTTCTGCACGAGTTTGACCCAGCAAACTAGATTGCTGGAATAAGTTAGCTTGATGTAGTGCTACGCTGAGTTGAGCCGCTATTTGGGTAACAAATTCCAATTCATCTTCTTCCCAATGACGGGGATGGGTGCATTGATGAATACACAATAAGCCCCACATTTTATCACCTTCCATCAACGGGACAACAATCTGGGCTGTAATATGAAATCGTTCAATCACTTCCAGATGAGGCACTTTCGAGCCAATGCTGTTGATATCAGAGATGACTTGCACTTGCCCTTGCCGATATTGTGGTGCGAAATTTTCACCAAAACAATAATCTTGCACCTTAACAGCCAGAGCAGAATCGAAATTGGGTATGACATCTTCTGCGATAAACTCACCACTGCACAAACCAGCATCAGAATCAAATTGGAATATACCAACTCGATCAGCTTGTAGCGATCGCCTAACTTCCTGTACTGTAGTCTGAAAAATTGTCTCTAAATCTAAAGATTCGCGGATTTTAACGACTAAATCAAATAAAATGCGGCGTTGTTCTGCTGCTTGATGCAGTTCATCCGCACGAGTTTGAATTTGCGCCATCATTTCGGAACTTTGCAATGCTACTCCTAATTGGCTGGCAACTTGTCCCAAAAATTCTACTTCTACACTATCCCATTGACGGGGTGCAGAATGTTGATAAGCCGCCAGCAATCCCCACAGCTTTCGACCAACGAAAATGGGTGTCAACACATAGGCGCGAATCTTAAACTGTTTCAAAATATCTAAGTGACAGCGTGAGTGTCCAGCTTGGTAGATGTCATTAACAGCAAAAGTTTCATTGTTGCGGTAGCGTCCGCCTTTGGTTTCTTGTAGATGAGTATCTTCCCAAACGAGATTTTTGCCAAAAGGATTAATACTGTCCCACTGCGCTTCCACCATACCGAAATGACTGACAAATTCACCACTCCAGTCTTCATTGAAGCGATAAACACCAACTCGCTCCACGCGGAGTAATTTGCAGACTTCCTGACAGGTGGTTTTCAAAATTAAATCAATATCTAGAGAGGAGCGAATTTTACCGACAACCTCTGTGAGCGCGCATTGCCTAGCGATCGCATCTTTGAGAGCAATCTCCTGTTGTTTGGATTGATACAAATTCTCGGCTTGCTGAATTGCTACCCCCAGTTGCGCCCCCACCTGTCCCAAAAACTCAACTTCGTAATTTGCCCATTGACGAGATCCAGAGTGTTGATAAGCTGCAATCAGTCCCCACAGTTTTGAACCGATGAAAATCGGTGCTATGGTATAAGCCCGAATTTTAAATTGCTCTAGAATATCAATGTGGCAGCGTGAGTGACCAACTTCATAAATGTCATTGACAGCAAAACTTTCATTATTACGATAGCGTCCACCTTTGGTTTCTTGTAGATGAGTATCTTCCCAAACGAGATTTTTACCAAATGGATTGATTCTATCCCACATTGGCTCTACCATGCCGAACTGGCTCACAAATTCGCCGCTCCAGTCTTCATGGAAACGATAAATCGCCGTCCGTTCTAGCTTCAGTAGTTGACAAAGTTCCTGACAGGCAGTGTCTAAAATAATTTGGGTTTCCACAGACGAGCGAATCTTTCCCACTACTTCTGTTAAAGCTCGTTGTCTAGCAATGGCATTTTGTAGTTCTACTGTACGTTGTTTAGTTTGTTCTAAGTTTTCTGCTTGCTGCATAGCTATGCCAATATAGGTGGCGGCTTGCGCTATAAATTCAACTTCATGAGGATGCCAGTATCGCGGTGCAGAATGTTGATAGGCAGCCAGTAAACCCCAAAGTTTTGCACCAACAAAAATCGGAGCGATCGCATATGCCTGAATCTGGAATTGTTCTAATACTTCAATATGACAACGAGCGTGTCCAGCTTTGTAAATGTCTGCCACAGCAAACGGCTCATTTTGGCGATATCGCCCTCCCTGAGTTTCTTGCAAATGGGAATCTTGCCATACTAAGTCTTGACCAAAGGCGGTTAAGGTATTCCAAGGTGCTTCTGCAAAGCCAAGACGATTCATGAAACTACCACTCCAGTCAGCATTGAAGCGATAGATTGCCATTCGCTCAATCTTCAATTGCCGACAAATATCTTGACAAGAAGTAGAACACAAGGATTCTAGGCTAACAGATGCACGAACCCTAGCCATAATCCTCGCCAAGATTTTTTGGTGCTGCTGGAAAAGCTGTAGCTGTTGATGACATTCTTGCCAGTCCAAATGGTTTAGCGTTTCATAATCGTTTGTTGTCATATTTTTCAGGGAAACTGAATTACTTAGTTGTAGTATTCCCTGATTTATATTTTGATTATAAGTTTAAGCACAAACTACAAAGAATCATTAGTATTATGGTGTGAACCAGTCTTCAAACTTGACGCATTATGTTGTGGGGTATGACTGATTTCGCTTGACTGTTCACAAGCTCCAATACTTACCCAGGTGCTAGAACCATCTGCCCAATGTTCCTTTTTCCAAATAGGGGCATTATGTTTAAGGGTATCAATAGCATAACGGCAAGCGGCAAACGCCTCACTCCGATGAGGACAACCCACCGCCACTAACACGCTAATTTCTCCAACTTGTAACCGTCCAATGCGATGATGAATTACTACCCGATTCACATCAGGCCAGTCAACACGAATATCAGCCGCAATTTGATAAAACACCTGTAACGCCATTGGTTCGTATGCTTGATATTCTAGAGAAACTACAGGCTTACCATCAGTTTGATTCCGAACCATTCCACTCATAACCACCACTGCGCCATTCGCTGGGTCATTGGCTTTACTATAAATCTCATCAATAGATAATGGCGCAAAGCTGATAGCAAAGCTATCTTCAATTCTGGGTTTAATAACGACAGGTGTAGTTGTCAACACTGATTTCATCAAAATATATTAATTTACTCATTAAGTAGAACGGCGTGAATAATTCAAGGTTTGTAGTAGGGACTTTAGTCCTCTCTTAAGGGCTAAAGCCCTTACTACAAGCTAATTTAATTAAATTTTACATTACTTAATGTAGTTTGTTTTTTTCTCGCCGACTTACTTACTCATTACTTATTACTCATTACTTATTACTCATTACTTATGCTCCCCTACTCATTTGCTCAAAAGTTTTTCACTTTTAACTGTACTGATTGTTTGTAATAATTGCTTGGCGGTGTAAGGTTTGGGTAAAAAGGCTTGGATACCTATATTATGGGCTGCACTCACTTTATCATTAGTAGCTAGCCCACTAACAGCAATAATTTTGACTTGGGGATTAATTTTCTGTAATGTGCGAATTGTAGTCAGTCCATCCATTGAGGGCATGACCATATCTGTCAAAACAATAGATATTTTTTCGTGGTATTCTGCATATAAAGCTATAGCCTCAATCCCATCACTGGCTGTAATCGCTTTGTAGTTATGGCTTTCTAGAGACGCTTTGGTAATGTCTCTAATTGTCTCTTCATCATCTACAACTAAAATTAATTCTCCATTCCCTGGCGATAATTGTATTTCTGCTTCTTCTACAATTTCTTTAGCTTCTTGTGCTGGTAGATAGACTTTAAATTGAGTACCTTTGCCTAGTTGTGTATTCACATTAATAAAACCGCCATGACTTTTAATAATACCAAGCACAGTGGAAAGACCAAGACCTGTACCTTGACTAATTTCTTTAGTGGTAAAAAATGGCTCGAAGATCCGATCTAAGTTTTCTGGACTAATACCAGTACCAGTATCTGTAACTGTCAAGACTACATAGGGGCCTACTTTCGCATCTAGATTCATGCTGGTGTAGTTTTCATCTATTAAAAAATTATCGGCTAAAATGTGCAAATTACCACCATTTGGCATGGCATCACGGGCATTGACACACAAATTCATTAGCACTTGATGTATTTGGGTGGCATCACTAAAAACAGTCCAAAGATTGGGGGAAATTTTGGTGACAACTTCAATGGATTTAGGAAAGGTTTCTTGAATTATTTGTTTAATTTCTAGAATTAAATGCTTTAGTTGCAATAGGGTACGCTCACCTTCCAAACCACGAGTAAAAGAAAGTACCTGTTTAACTAAATTTGCTCCCCGTTTAGCATTGCTAATTAATATCGGTAATAATCTTAAAGAACGTTGATCTTGAATTTGGGTTTCTAAAAGTTGTGCTGTCATCAAGATGGGAGCTAAGACATTATTCAGGTCATGAGCAATACCACTAGCAAGAGTGCCGATACTTTCTAATCTTTGAGCGCGGAGAAATTGAGCTTCTAGGAGCTTTTTTTGAGTAATTTCTGTATTAACAACTAAAATAGAGTGAGATTGCTGATTGAATTGATTGACTAGCGTCCACTTGCTTTCGACAATAATATCTTTACCAGTCTTAGTTTTTTGCTGTAATTCTCCTTCCCAAGCCTGATTTTTTTGCAGATATGCAAATGCGGTTTGTAAGATTTGTAAATTTTTGTCTTGCCAAAGTTCTTGGGTTTTCTTGCCAATAGCGGCTGCTTTATTCCATCCGTAGAGTAACTCGGCGGCTTGATTCCAAAATAAAATTTCTCCGTCTAAGTTTTGGACAAAAATAGCATCTGTGGCTATATCGAGTAAAGCTGCTTGTTGCTGAATTTGCTGTTGTTTTTGTTGGTTCTCAATGGCATAACGGATAGAACGTTCTAGTAAAGCCGAGTTTAACAGACTTTTTTCGAGATAGTCTGCTGCACCTACTTGTATAGCTTGCAAGTGAAGTTCTCTGTCTGGTTGACCTGTCAGCAGAATCATCGGCGCATTGCAACCATTAGCAATTGTCTCACGGATTAATTCTAGTCCACTAACTGTCCCTAGATGGTAGTCTACAAGATATATATCATGTTCAGCTTGAGCGATCGCTGTTTGAGCCGCCTGATAATTATCCACCCATGCCAACTCACAACCAGGGAGTTGAAATTCACTCAACCAACTGCAAGTTAATATATAATCGTTTTCATTATCATCAATCAACAAAACCTTAATGGGATTTCTGTTCATTGCTGCCTCCCATTCTTTTTAGTGGCAGTTTTGCGACTGCAACCCTGTATTTTGTTGCTAAGTTTTTCATCACCTCAACAGGATCTGAAAGGTTTTAGTTTGATGTTGGAGGAATTTAGATTCCAATTGTAACTATGATATCTATCTTCCTTAAGCTTTGATGCTGTCAGGACGATAACAGTAATTTATCATAAACATCTGATTATACAATAATAGATATCAATAGTTATGAGTTATCAGTGATCAGTTAATACGCGCTTAATCATTTCACCCTGCCCCCTGCCTGACAGGTGTAGGTTTTTTAATCTATGTACCAAAAACCTTGGTTTTGGGGTGTAGGGGTGTAGGGGTGTAAGGGTGTAGGGGTTAATAAAACGATGATTCTTTCGTTAGTCTGAGAGTCATTACTCACTGCTTGGTAAAAAACCTACACTTGTGAGGGGGAGTGTGGAGGGTAATTTTTTGGATACTTAGCTAAAAATCCCACACAAAATTTCGTTCACCCCTGCCCCCTGCCCCCTGCCCCCTGCCCCCTGCCTCTTGCCTAATAACCAATTAACTCTACTGCATCCTTACTATCCCAATCTTGCAAATAAACTTTCACAACTTCTTCTTTCGCGGTGGGTAACTGTTTACCTACAAAATCAGGATGAATTGGTACTTCTCGATGGCCTCTGTCAACTAATACAGCTAAACGAATGACTTCTGGTCTACCATATTCATTGACGGCATTTAAGGCAGCGCGAATTGTCCGCCCTTTAAAAATCACATCATCTACTAATACAACCGTCTTATCTGTTAAATCAAAAGAGATGTGAGTTTTTGCTGGAGTTCGCAAACCAATTTGGTCGAGATCATCCCGATAGAAGGTAATATCTAATGCTCCCACAGCTACATTAATACCTTCCATTGCTTCAATTTGACGTGCTAATAGTTCCGCTAAAGGTACTCCACGAGTATAAATGCCAATTAGTACCAATTGGGATAAATCACGGGTTCTTTCAATAATCTGGGAAGCCAAACGATTGACAGTCCGGCGTAAGTCTTCGGAGGAAAGGATTTCAACGACTTTAGTGGGTGTGGGCATGATAGGGATTTAGGGAAAGTGGAGGAGGGGTGCAGGGGGCAGGGGGCAGGGGGCAGGGGTGCAGGGGGCAGGGAGATGAGGGAGATAAGGTCAAGAGAACTAATAACTAGTTTATGAGTATAGCGATCGCAATTCCCAACCATAGTAAAAAACAATATCTTGTTAGTTGTAAGGCCTGATTAATGTGAGTTGGTTGGATGGGATAAATGGGATCTCCTAACAGTGGTTTCGGTTTGGGAACTCCCCGATACCAATTTGTACCTCCCATTTGTACACCTAAAATGGCTGCATAAACACACTCACTCCAACCAGAGTTGGGACTAGGATCAGCAATTGCATCCCGGCGACAAATTCGCCAGACATCCACAGGTTTTTTTGAGATTAAGCCTAAAGTTAGCACCATGAGGCGACAAGGCAACCAAGTTAAGCCATCTTCTAACCGCGCACTACACCATCCTATATATGTATAAGGTAGTTCTCGATAACCTACCATTGAATCAAGGGTACTGCTAGCTTTGTATGCCAATGCTAAAGGTACTGCCCCCACCCCAGGAATGCAAGCACCAACAATGGCATAAAAAAGTGGTGCGAGAACTCCATCGGTAGCATTTTCTGTGACTGTTTCTAAAATAGCCCGTAAAATTTCTGATTCTGAGAGGTTTTCGGTATCTCTACCGACATATTGACTTAAAGTTTGCCGAGCTAAGGGTAAATCTCCGGCTGTTAATGGTTTTAAAACATCAACGGCAGCATTTTGCAAACTTGTCAAAGCAAAACAACTAGCGACAAGAATACCTTCAATGGCGATCGCTAATAGTGGATGTAACCATCTGGCTAGGTAAACTATTAACCAACCTACACCACCACTACCAATAATTAACACCAAAGCTAGTATAATTCCAGCTATTCTTTGTGTGAGAGGTTGGCTACTCACTTGCAGCAAAAATTTACTCAAGCGAGAAATCGCCCATCCCATCACTTGCACTGGATGAGGCCAACCCCAAGGATCGCCTATTAAATAATCTAAAGTTGCCGCAATTAGGAGAACAATAGCTGATAACACTTTTGTATCGAGACAAGGGAGACAAGGGAGACAAGGTAGTCCAGTAGGGTGTGTTAGGCGTAAGCCGTAACGCACCAAAGGCCTTAGTGCTAGTAGATGTAGGTTGGGTTGAGGAACGAAACCCAACATAAATATTGAAAACTTAACATAGATGCTGGTGTTGGGTTTCCTCGCGTCAACCCAACCTACAATTTTTTTGCAAGATTTTAGGCTTGTGAGTCCACTACGCTAGTAATTTCAATAATAGTTAAACTACAAAACTCGCTTCTTCTCCTAGAGATGCTTGCCAACTCCGAGCATCATAATATAAATCTGCCAGAGTAATGCTGTACAAAGCCTCTTTGAGTTTTTGATTGAGTCTTTGCCAAAGGCTAAATGTTACCCAATCTTCTGTTTGGGTGGGGGTGGGGGTATGATGGGGTACATTAGTAATGGTTTCACCCACTGCTTCCAAAATTTGTCCTATAGAAATCTGGACTGGTTTCTTTGCTAGTTGGTAGCCGCCAACACTACCACGAATTGATTTTACAAGTCCAGCACGACGCATTTCAATTAGTAATTTTTCTAGATATGGAGCGGGGATATCTTGGCGTTTAGATATCACTTTCACTGATGCCGGGCCGTAACCTGGTTGTAAACTCAAGTCAAGTAAAGCCTTAACGCTGTAATGGCCTTTAGTAGTTAGTTTCATGTCTCCAAGGATCAGTTTTGCTTATCACTTTATGCTCCAATGATCAACCTCAGTAAATAGACAAGTCGTTTGCACCACTTTAGAAAACTTAAATAAATATAGTTTACCAGTAATCAACAAACTAAATATAGTTATCACCATTATCAAAAATAGATTGTTTGATCAATATTGAAAATTTTGCCACATTTTTACCTGTGAATGTAATATACTTGGCTAGGCTGAGATAAAAACTAAAGGATATTGTTCCTATTAGCTCAAGTCAGCTAAAATAAAATCGATTCAACTACCTTAAACCTTGATTTTTGACCTAAGTTGATGCCTAAACAGAAAAAAATTGAACCCCTAGTCGGTGAAGAACTGCTCAAAAAAGTTAAAGAGCTAGAGAGCCTCAGTAAAGAAGAAAAGGCAAAGCAGTGTGGCTACTATACCGTTACTAAAAATGGTGTAGAGCGTGTCAATATGATGAAATTCTTGAATGCTTTAATTGATGCTGAAGGCATTCAGTTAGATACTTCATCCAATGCCAATGGCCGTGGTGGACGCAGTGCTAGCTATAGAATTAGTGTGCAGTCAAATGGTAACTTGTTAATTGGTTCAGCTTACACCAAGCAGATGAACCTCAAACCAGGCGATGAGTTTCTGATTACTCTAGGTAAGAAGCACATTCGTCTACGACAAGTAGATGAAGATGAAAAGTTAGGCGTAGAAGCGGAAGAAGCTACAGCATAAATAATCAACAAGTTCAAAGTCAATAGTCAAAAGTCCACAGTCTGAAGATGGGATATGAAAGTTATCCGATCACTGAATGAGCTAATGACCATTGACTATTGACTGTTGATTAACCCATAAATTGCTTTGCGTGTAACTGCCAAGTCACAGGTTAGTGCTATTTGCTCTCGATCTAACAAACCTAAAATCAGATCATGGTTATCTTTTGCTACTACTGGTAATTGATGCAAACCTCTGAGAGTCATTCGAGCAAAAGCTTCTGATAAAGGTTCATCACGCCAAGCGTAAAGGATTTCAGTGGTACAGATATCTATAATGGTTTGAGTTGCTAAATTACTCTGGCTTTCTGTGGAGGAATTAGTGTAGCTTTGCCATAGAGAAAGAGTCCGATTGAGGTCTTCGAGAGAGAGGATACCAACTAATTTTTCGGCTTCATTAACTACTAAAGCACTACGGGTGCGATCGCGCGTCATTTCTTTTGCTGCTTCTAACACGCCTAAATTAGCAGGCAGTTTCTTGGGGCAAGAAAGCATTGCATCCTCTACTAAAATTTGCTGCAAAATTTCGATTTTTTCGTCTTTGAGTTCTGAAAGACCAATTTGTTGCAGATTGGAATTAGAGTTAGCATTTGGTTTGATGCGCTCCACTAACCATACACTTAAACTCACAGCCGCCATCAAAGGTAAAACAATTCTGTAGTCGCGGGTGAGTTCAAACAGCATTAAAATCGAAGTTAATGGCGCGCGCGCACTACCAGCCAACACGGCAGCCATCCCCACCATTGCATAAGCTGGGGGTGCAGCCATGTATTCACCAATCCCAGGAGCAATCAAGGGTAAAATTTTAGCGTATGCTGAACCCAAAGAAGCACCGAGAAACATTGCTGGTGCAAACAAACCCCCCACAAAACCACTACCTGCACTAACAGCAGTCATCAGCAACTTTGCTACTAGTAAGGCTAGGAGTAAATCTACAGAAAATTCCACATCTTGCAGCATGGCTTGGATAGTGCCGTAACTAGTACCCAAAATTTGGGGAAACTGCAAAGCCACTGCACCGATAATCACACCACCAATAATAGGATGTATTGGCCGAGGAATTTTAGCTAAAAATTTCACCCCAGGAATTGAGCCAGCAAAACCAGCTTTGGCTAGACGAATTAATTGTGTATAAATCAAAGAAACTACACTTGCGCCCAAACCCAAACCTAAATAAATAGGTAACTCCAAAGGGCTACGGACTTGGTATACAGGTAAAGCAAAAGCAGGTTGCGCCCCCAAGCCAATTTGAGCAATTAAAGCTGCAACTACTGCTGCTAGTAAAACAATACTCACCGCAGAAGTAGCAAAAGATGTTGCCCCCATCACCACTTCTAAAGCAAAAAATACCCCAGCAATGGGGGCATTAAAGCCAGCCGCTAACCCCGCCGCCGCCCCAGCCCCCAACAACAAACGCCGTCTTTCTTGTGATACTTGCAAAATTAAAGACAGCAACATCCCAAAATTAGCACCAATTTCCACACTTGGCCCCTCTGGCCCCAAAGAAGCACCACTGCCTAAAGAAACCGATGCTGCTATCATTTTAGTGACTGGGCGTAGTTGCCGCTTGATTTCCGTACCATCAGCAGCAGCAATCAAAGATGATAATCCAGGGCCAAAATCTTGAGTCCGCCAGCGCATTAATCCTACAACGAATCCGCCTAAAATCGGCACACCAGCTAGAGTCCAAGCACCCCAACCCGCGATCGCACCCATGAAGTTCTCTAATAATAGATCATGAATTAACTCGATCAAATAGTGAAACGTTACCACCCCCATCCCAGTACTACCGCCAATAAATAAAGCTAAAAACAGTACAACGGTTTCTGGAGACAGTTGAAAACGGTTAACGAAATTTAATAAACGGCTAGAAGGTGTGGCGAAGGCGAATTGTTCCTTTGCCTTGCCCACCTCAACAGGAGGCAATAAAGTCATGGGAAAAAACAGGTAAATCTAGAAGTTAATTTAAATTTTTATCTGTTGCTCTTATTGTGAGACATTATTTATCAACCAGACAAGTAGATTGGTTTTGACAAACTACTCACCCCAGTTTCCCTTGTAAAACTTTCGTGTAAAGTTAAAAAAAAATTTTGCTACTCCAAATGTTTCTGGAGATAATGGTTAAATAAGAGAGAACTAATGGTTAATGAGCAATGCTCAATAGCAAGGTATGAGTAATTACTATTTTTACTGTTTAAACCATCAGGTATTGTCCAAACAAAAAGTCGGTAAGAGTAAGCATCCTTGCCTGAGCATAGCTATCCCCCTGTGGCAGCCATTGAGTCATTCTCAGTATCGATAGCTAAGTGTGTAATTAATGTTTGTCATTATACATACTTCCCCAGGTTATGCGCCATGATTTGGGAATGGAACATAAGTATATTAGTACAGTGCATAAATGGACTAAGCGGACAGGGTAGATGAATACACACATCTTTGATCATCATTATGTTACTTGCCCTATTTGCCAAAGACATACTAAGGCAAAAGCAATTAAAACTTATATTGGTTTATTTAGTTGTCCCTATTGTCAAGAACGATTAGTAGTATGTCAAAGTGGACATTATGTGCGTGATCCGTTTGTTCTGAATCAAATCATGATTTGTTCAGCACTACGTCGTCAAAGCAGTCCTTTAGCCAGAATTATCCGTGACTTTGTTGTATTTAAGCGTCCTTTATTAGCTTTGGCAATCGGTAGTGCCATTGTCTTCGGGATGATTGCCATTACTCAAAAAGCGGCAAGTTATGAAGCAGAAAGCATAACTGTGGAATTGTCAAATGGAAGGGAGACGGGGGAGATGGGGGCAGGGAGCAGGGGGCAGGGGGAGACAAGGGAGACAAGGTAGACAAGGTAGTTAAATTGGTGGTGGGTTAGTTAATAAATGACTGATAACTGATAACTGATAACTGAATACTATAGCCGCTTGGTGTCTTTCGTGATTAGTTTCCAGCCTTCGGCTTCGCCAAGGGTTTTGACGGCATCTAAGCGTAGGCTTTTGATGGTAGAGGTGTTGAGGAGTAAGTAGGGTTGTTGGTGATATTGCCAATGGTGTTGTAGTTGATAATTGGAAACGGGAATGATGGTGCGATCGCTATAAAAGTTTAATGATGGGCGATGCTGGGGAAAAGATGTATAAATATCTGTGACGCGGGGATTGACACGGTTAATCATTGCGGCTACTGGTTTGACTGGATAAGCTTCCCATAACTCCCATACCCAGTAATTAGATTTCATTAACAATAATAGGGAAATATAAGTTCCCCAAAATAACACTCTCAGGAATTGTCCATCACCCCGTTCCGCTAAAATTGCCGCTAGTGTCATCGTCAAAGCCACTGCGGCAAAAATTAGCTGTAAGTCAGTTTTCGGATGTGTCCCCCAACTAAAATAAATGCTACCAAAGGAGGCAACAACAGCCAGCATTGATAAACCAGCTACCCAAGTCCGGGGATAATTGGAAAATAAAGGTAAGTTTTCTATTTCGGCTAATTGATTACCGAAGGCTAATGCTAAACAGGGGTAAATCGGTAAGATGTACCAAGAATATTTAGCACCTATTAGGGAAATTAACAGTAAGTAAACTCCACACCATACTAGTATGAGTCTAGCCCAACTCAGGTTACGATTTTCCCAGACTAAATTAGCAGTTTGTGGTAAAAAAATTAACCAAGGCCAAGTCCATTTGAACAGTTCTACAAGATAAAACCAAGGTGGTTGAGAAGTTTCTGGGGTAAGGTGACTGGGGTTAACGGATTGATTTAACCAACCATATTGGATAAATTCTTGACCATAATGGAGTATTTGGGCTGTGTACCAACCCGCTACAGGTAACATTCCCAAGCCAATAGCTATCCACAGATAGCGACTATTGAGTAAACGGGGTGTGTCCCAAAATAAAAATGCGATCGCCACAGCACCGAATAAAATACCTGTAAGTCCTTGCGTGAGGCAAATTAAGCCAAAACTTAAGCCTATACCTAAGCAGTAGCGTAAATCTCGGCGCGATCGCAAGATACACAACATCATTACCAATAAAAAACTTACCACTACGCCATCTAACATAGCCAATCTGCCATGCCGCACCACAGGCAGCATTGTCAGATAAACTAAGGCACTATAAATTGCTGCCCAGCGATGGCGAAAGATTTCTCTACTCAGACAATACAGTAAAGGTACTGATAAGGCTGTAATCATTGCTCCCGGTAAGCGGGTTGTCCACTCGCTTACGCCACCTAGAGAATAAGCCAGAGCAATCAAGTTATGCAGCAAAGGCGGCTTGTTATGGTAAGCTTCCCCGCCTAAAGTCGGGTATAACCAACGCATTTCCTCGGCTGGGGCGCGCCAAATTTCCTTAGCAACCTGTGCTACAGTCCCTTCATTCCAATCCCGTAGAGGTAAGTCCCCCAAATTAACACTAAACAATAGTACTGCTGCAATCAGCAACACTACTAGCCATAACCAGTCAATCCATTTTTCAGCAGTGCGGTGCTGTTTTTCTAGATGACCCCAAATAAAGCTTCCTTCTCGCATATTCTATAGATCATCATTTTACTAAACTCCAGACTGAGTAATGAGTCAGGGTACACTCACTCATTGTTGATGTACTTCCTACAAGTCCCGCTTTGACAGTGGTTTGTCTTTTAACTCTCTACTCAACACTTTTGATCTGCTTTAGAGACTAAAGATCATCTCTAAAATTCCCACCCAGTTCTAACCTTTGTGCTGAACAAATACTAAATTTCAAGGTTAGCTCAATTTTTCCTGGACAGCGATAATTTTTGAGAAAATTCCCAGAAATTTTGTTCAATTTAATTAACAATTATTTTTTGCTAAAAATGATACAAATATTCCCAACCAGGATTTGCTGTTTACCAGTCGAGGAATTTGTCAATGACACTACCATTTATACTTGATATCACCATTGGATTAGTCTTTATTTACTTAATTTTAAGTTTATTAGCCTCGGAAATTCAGGAACTAATTACTACTGTATTACAATGGCGTGCTGTTCATTTAAAAAAATCAATTGAAATTTTGATTGCAGGGGATGCCAAGCATTCAGAAGACGAAAGCATTATCGAGTTTGTCAATAACTTATACAATCATCCGTTAATTAAAAGTGTTAATCAAGAATCCAAAGGATTTCTCAGCATTTTACCTCGGAAGTTGATTTGGTTTATATCTAATCTTCCGGTGAAGTTATCCCTATCTGGAAAAAATCAGCAATTAGCATTACAAACAACACAACATAGTGCGCCTTCATACATTCCTGCTGATACCTTTGCTACTACGCTCATGGAAACTTTAGGCATTCCGAAGCTGGTACAAAAATTAACTGAGTCCAGATTAATAAACTTTGCTCATCAGCAATTACATCATATGCAGAGTATATTAATTAAATTACAGGAATGCTCATATAATGAAGATGAGGAATTACGTAAATTTTCAGATAATATTATTCAAGATTTCCGAGAAAAAGTAGAATATCAATTTGCCATTATCATCAGTGACTACCAAAAACAGAAAACTGACTTAATTACTAGTATCAATCGCATGGCTAAAAGTTTCGATAGATTTATCGAATTATTTGCCTTAGAAATGCCAGAACATGAATTAACTCAAAAATCCCTCCAGCGATTAAAACTATTCAGAACAGACATTTTTGACGATGTTGAGCAAACTATTTGTTTGCAAGGATTAAAACCGAATATTAATGAAGTTGTACAATTAATTAATGTCGGTAGTGAAATCCAGCAAGAATTTATCAAGGAATTTCAAGACAAAGATAGTGAAGCTTATCAAACATTTCAATCTTTGTGTGAAAAACTAGAAAATTTCAGTAAACAACTACCGCCATCTGTCATAGATAATATCTCAACCTTGGCAGCACGCGCTCAATTAAAAGCGAAAACCACAGAGGAAGGTATTCATATACTCCGCCAAGAAATTGCCGAAACCTTTGATAATTCAATGGAAAGAGCCTCTGGCGTTTATAGAAGAAATGCCAAAGGTGTAGCACTGTTAATTGGTCTTAGTCTGGCTGTAATAGCCAATGCCGATACATTTCATATTGTGAGTATTTTATCTAAAGATGCAGCTATTCGTACCGCAATTGTTAATAATGCTGGGCAAGTAGTGCAGACAAATAGTGTTAATTCACCTGAAGAAGTTAAAATTTTGCGAGAAGATACAAAGAATATTTTAGAAGAACTTACTTTACCAATTGGGTGGAACAAGGTAAATTTAGAGCAGCAACTTGGCTTAACACCAGATAATAAAAATCCGGTGTTAATTAATAATTATTTAACAATGGTTGTTGGTTGGTTAGTCAGTGGTGTAGCGATTTCAATGGGTGCGCCTTTTTGGTTTGAGTTAATTGGTAGAGTTGTCAATGTGAGAAATTCTGGTAAACGTCCTAAACCTGCCGATAATTCGTAATTCGTAATTCGTAATTCGTAATTCGTAATTCGTAATTCGTAATTCGTAATTCGTAATTCGTAATTCGTAATACCGCTACGCGGAAGCAAGCTACGTAATTCGTAATGATTAAAGGACTAAAGTCCTTACTACGAACGTTTAATTGATTAGAAAATAAAAATTACCTGTAAATCCCAATCTGGATTTTGGCGTATGATCTCTACTTGTTTGATGAACTCTCGAAAGTAAAATCTGCGTTCTGCTTCTGATAAGTCTAACCAAAATTGGGGAATTGACACTGCTTGAGCTACAGATAACAAGTTGACTGGGGGGAGAGTTGCTAACTTGGCTTGGAGTCTAGATATTTCTGTACGGAGTTTGTACGCTCTTAATTTTGCGGTTTCTGTATCTAGTACCCCAGTTTCTATCAATGTGGGTAATTGTTGGAGAATTTCTTGCTGATGAGCGATCGCATCTCCTAAACTATTTTTAACTGCATCTAACTGCGGCGAACTTAACCCGGCGACGGCTGGAGCTAAATCACAACAGACTTTGTCAATGGTGCGTTGTAAAATTTCTTGGTAAGCAATAGCCCGACACTTGGGAGTTTGGAGACAACTAATAGGACGTAAATACAGATATTCTTTATCTTGACGGGGTTGAGTTACACGGGTAATTGTCATGTGTGACTGACACTGCTGACAGACAACCAGCCCCGCCAAAGAACGAGGCGCACTAGCAGCACGAGGGGATAAACGACTATTACGCCGTAAAAGTCTATCAACTTGGGCAGCTTCTTCTCTAGAAATAATCCCCATGTGGGTATCAGAAATAATTTCCCCATGTTGATAGGCAGTATCACCCCGATAAACCGGATTAGTCAACCACCGCCTACCCGTAGTTACAGAAATTTTCTTACCATACTTTTTAACTAGGTGACGCACAGCACCCCGCAGAGAACCGTAAAGTAAAAAATGGTCGAAAAAATCCTTAACTACTGGCGATGTACTGCGGTCTATAATGTATTTACCCTTACCTCGACGATAACCGTAGGGAGTTTTACCTGGAGGTGGTGCAGCTTCCAGACGGTTACGGGCATGACCTTGACGGATGCGCCGACTACGTTGTTCAATTTGAATTTCATGCAGTAACTTCAGTAAATCTGCACGCAGATGAGCAGTTTGGGAATTATAGCCTTGTTCTGTAGCAATGACAGTCACACCTAAAGATGTTAGTTGATTGAGGCGATCGCTAACTTCCTCTACATTATCCCCCAATTCTTCCAAACGACGCACCAGCAAACAATCTATAGATTTATTTTCACAGTCTACTAATAATTGTTGCATCTGCGATCGCATCCCCAAATCCGCATACACAAAATCCACCTCCCGCCCCCAATCAATTGACACAGGAGCAGTTTCTAATAAAGGATCAGTGTAGATGTAGGCTATGGGCATTGGGAATGGGGCTAATCAATTCAAAATTCAAAATTCAAAATTCAAAAATTTTGGGCATGGGGAATTGGGCATTGGGCATTGGGCATGAGTTATTCTCTACCTTGTCTCCCCTACACCCCCACACCCCTACACCCCCACACCCCCACACCCTCACCCTTGGCTAATTTCAATCACATTGCCATCTGGATCTTTAACAAAGAGAGCAGCCCGACCGGAGGCACTAGCTTGTATGGGATAATTTTGATTGAGTAATTGTTGCTTGGCTGCATCTAAGTCTACAACAGAAAAAGCAACATGGGGATTGCGTCCCCATTTGTCGTTCAGTTTTTCTGTGGGTACATCTGATGCAACTATCAAGTGAAGTTGATAGTTACCCACTTGATACCATGCACCAGGATATTTTAGAGTACGGTCGATTTTCGATAATCCTAAAACTTGGCTGTAGAACTTTTCCGCCCGTTCTAAATCAGTTACAAGAATAGCAGTGTGAAGACTTTGAGTAATCTGCATGGGAATAGGGAATGGGGAATGGGGAATGGGGCATTGGGCATAAAAAAGTCAAAATTCCAAAGGCAAAAGTTCTTTAATTTTGAATTTTGAATTTTGAATTTTGAATTAGTTTGCCCCCTGCCCTAATCTTAACTAACCACCGCTTCCGCCTTAGTCTCTACAACAGGTACATAGGGTTTTTCTGCACCTTGGGCTAGGTAGTCGGCTACTTGTTTTTCAATTTGGTCGCGCACAATTTGGCGATATTCTAGAAAATGCTCGTTGTGAGCGCACACGGAAATGTAATGTTCTAACACTCCTGGGTTACGCTTGAGAATACTAAATAGATGATGCCAGAATTTCCAACGGGTTTCGCGTTTAATACCTTGCCGCCAAATGACAATTAGTAAGGCTCTGACTACTAACCACTCTGGCATTTTAAAGGGGGTTTTGTAAGGTGGCGCACCCAACATCAGAAAACACCGATAGGTGCGATCTAAGTATTTCACAGGGTCATATAAACTACAAAATGCCTCAATATATTCTCTGGCAATATCTTCTAAGGGACGGGTGGGAATAAAGTTCATCAGTGTGGTTTGGTTGATGTTCCCGTCTTGATTTTCCCGGAGTCTGCCTTCTTTCTTCAGACGATGCCACAATGCTGTGTTAGGTAAAGCTTGTAACATGGCGAAGGTAGTAGAAGGAATCCCGGCTTGTTCGGCAAATCTGACAATGCGATCGCCTGCTCCGGCTTTTTCACCATCAAATCCAATGATAAACCCAGCCATTGGACGCAAACCCGCTTTAATGATGGTTTGCACTGCATCGGTTAAAGAACTCCGAGTATTTTGGAATTTTTTCGTCAGTTGTAAGCTATCTTCGTCTGGGGTTTCAATTCCCAAAAATACTGCCGAGAAACCAGACTCCACCATTAAAGTTAACAGTTCTGGGTCTTGTGCTAAATCTACTGAAGCCTCAGTATCAAATTTGAATGGATACTGATGCTCTTGCATCCAAACTTTCAACTCTTTCAGTAACAATTTGACGTTGCGTTTGTTACCGATGAAGTTGTCATCCACCATAAACACCGCTCGCCGCCAACCCAAATTGTAGAGGTACTCTAACTCAGCTATTAATTGGGCTGGGGTTTTGGTGCGGGGTTTACGTCCATATAATACAATGATGTCGCAGAACTCACACTGGAAAGGACAACCACGGGAAAACTGCACCGACATCATGTCATAGGCATCAAATTCTAGTAAGTCAAAGCGGGGTATGGGTGTAGTTGTGACATCTGGTTTTTCGGCAGTGCGGAATGTTCCAGAAGTTTCCCCTCGTTGAATAGCTTCTACAAACATGGGCAAGGTGATTTCCCCTTCATCCAAAATCAGGAAATCTGCGCCAACGTTCTGCACTTCATGAGGTGTAGAGGTGGGATAAGGGCCACCCACAGCTACTAATTTACCGCGCTGTTTCGCTTCTTGAATTTGCTCTAGTAAATCTTGTTTTTGAACAATCATCGCTGAGAAAATCACGAGATCAGCCCAAGCCCATTCTTCCTCTGTAGCTGGGCGGATGTTGCGATCTACCAGCTTAAATTCCCATTCTTGGGGCAGAATCGCCGCCACTGTGACTAAACCCAATGGTGGTAATAGCACTTTGCGATCGACTAAAGCCAGAATCTTTTCGTATGACCAAAAGGTTTTGGGAAATATTGGATATACCAGTAGAACACGCATTTCGTATCATTCCTCACGGTGTGATTGTGATCCCAATTTAACGAAAATAATTACTTATTGACTTTTAAACGGTATGCAATTATCACAACAATACATCAACCGTACTGATTTGGAAAAGATGTATGGGGGATAATGATACCAAGTTGCAGTCAAAGATAGTAACCTGGGGTGGGGAGTGTGGGAGGTGTGGGGAGTGTGGGGTGTAGGAATACTATTTCGGAAAGCAACTTAGTATGAGATGTACTCCGGTTTTTGGCTTGATGCGCGGATGGGCAGGTGTCAAAAATCGCTGTTCAACAAAAATGGCTGTATGCTTTACTGTACAAGCTTTTGCAAAAAAAATAAATTTAAAATAACCGCGCACCTTACCCAGTCTATGTTTCAGCAATTTGATGTAAATCAACTGACATTTTCGCGTGTTATAGTTATAATCAACCCATCCGCTTAAATTTTTTCAAAAATCAATAGGATTCCTATATATGGAATTTCCTAGTATACTGAAGTAAAAATCTCTGCGTACCTCTCTCTTGAAAAGTTTCCTACGGAGGGAAACCCTCCTCCAGAACTTTTCGCTGCGCTTTACTTTGCGTACCTCTGCGTTTTAAAATATCATCCATAACTCACTTAATTGGTAATCGCTATAGTTCCTATTAACCAAGCTGTTTCAAGTGATATAAAAATACTAAAATTCAGTTAGTAGTAAGGACTTTAGTCCTTATTTGAGAACTAAAGTTCTCACTACAAACCTTGAATTATTTACCCTATTCTATTTACAGATCAACGTTGATGAGAAACTTTGCAATTTAAAGTTTCTCATCCCGTGATGATTTTGACGAATTATCTTATAGATTTTATCTTCTCAAAATTAGCGACGTAAGCCATCACTTAAAGCTAATGCACTATTTTCTAACTGCTTGAGTTGTTGGGACTGTTGAGTTAATCGGACTGATAAACTCTGACAGACTAACTCACACAAATCAAAAATAATCGGATCAGCAATTTCATAATACACGCTCACACCCTGGGGTTGTCGCTTGATAATGCCTGTCTGTGCCAAAATTTGCAGGTGCTTGGAAACATTAGCTTGTTTGAGTTGGGTAATTTCCATAATTTCACTGACATTTTTTGCACCTGTTTTCAGCGCACATAAAACTTGTAGGCGACTCACCTCAGATAAAACTTTGAAGTACTCTGCAATGGGTATAAGTGTCGTAGGAGAGGATTCGAGCATAGTGCAATAATTTCAGTAAATTTTTTCTTGACACTTTCTAGTTTACCATGTTTATATTATATTACTATATAGTAGTATAGTAAATATAAAGTCATTGAAGATTGCTAGGGAGTTAAAATTATGCTTTTTCGGCAACTATTTGATCCAGAAACCAGCACGTACACCTATTTAATTGCAGATGAGACAAGCAACACAGCAATTTTAGTTGATCCAGTGCTAGAACAAGCCGAACGCGATCAAAAGCTAATTGAGGAACTGGGTTTGAAACTTGGTTACTGTTTAGAAACCCATATCCATGCTGATCATATTACTGGTTCAGGAAGACTGCGCGAGTTAACAGGATGTCAGACGATTGTACCGATGGGTGCAAATGCAGTGTGTGCTGACAGAAAAATTCAACATGGTGAAGTCTTGGAAATTGGATCAGTTGTGATAGAAGCGATCGCTACTCCTGGACACACTGACAGTCATATGACTTATTTAGTCAACAAAACCC
Organism: Aliinostoc maniaoense; assembly: GCF_058172895.1. NCBI lineage: Bacteria > Bacillati > Cyanobacteriota > Cyanophyceae > Nostocales > Nodulariaceae > Aliinostoc > Aliinostoc maniaoense. The sequence goes on from NZ_CP187952.1 coordinate 4,402,622, forward strand.
ATTTACTCACCGGAGATTCCCTATTAATTCGGGGGTGTGGACGCACAGATTTTCAAAGTGGTAATGCAGGCGCGCTCTATGACTGTATCACCCAAAATTTATTTACTCTACCTGATACCACACTAGTTTACCCAGGACACGATTATCGGGGACATATGGTTTCTACCATCGGCGAAGAAAAAAAATTTAATCCCCGATTTGCAGGACGCGATCGCACAGAATTTATCCAATTGATGGGTAATTTAAACCTACCCAATCCGAAAAAAATTATGGAAGCAGTACCAGCTAATCAACGGTGTGGACAGGCGGCTTAGAGTTGTAGGGGGCAGGGTGCAGGGGGCAGGGTGCAGGGAGACAAATATTATCTGAATAAATTGGGGAATTTATTCTCTGGACGTTTCTTAAAACTTCAAAATTCACGCATACCCTAGGGTATTTTACTAGAAAATTCACAAGGAAAAATTATGGTTCAAGCTACAAAAATCTCTGAAATTGATGCACTCACACTCAAACAGTGGCTCGACTACAACACCATCTTATTAATTGATGTGCGTGAACCTTCAGAATACGCCGAAGAACATATTCCAGAAGCCAAATTACTTCCTCTTTCTACTTTGCAACCTCAGCAAGTTGCCGCAGAAGAAAAACCCATAGTTTTATATTGTCGTTCCGGGAATCGTTCCGCCCAAGCTGGTAAAAAATTGATTGCAGGTGGAATTGACAAGGTTTATCATTTGCAGGGTGGATTACCAACCTGGAAAGCGGCAGGTTTACCAACTCAAATTAATCCCCGTGCGCCAATTAGCATTATGCGGCAAGTGCAAATGGTTGCAGGTTCATTAGTTGTGATTGGAACTGTATTAGGCGCATTTGTTTCACCTTGGTTTTTAATTTTGAGTGGGTTTGTAGGTAGTGGATTAGTCTTTGCTGGGGTGACAAATACCTGTGCAATGGGAATGTTATTAGCCAAACTACCCTATAACCGACGCTGAGGAGGGAAAGGGGCAGGGGGCAGGGGGCAAGGGGCAGGGGGGACAAGGGAGACAAGGGAGACAAGGGGGCAGGGGAGGTTAAGTAACTCAGAGTATCTGAATTACTTACCTTTCCCAATTACGAATTACGTAGCTTGCTTCCGCGTAGCGGTATTACGAATTACGAATTACGAATTACGAATTACAAATTATGACTTGGATATTGGGTCATATACTGGCCGTTGTTATTGGTATGAGCTTAGGATTATTAGGTGGCGGTGGTTCGGTGTTGGCTTTACCTGTATTGGTATATGTCATGGGAGTTGCACCGAAAAATGCGATCGCTATGACCCTAGTAATTATTGGTACAGTCAGCATACTGGGATTAATTCCCCACTGGCGAGCGGGAAATGTTTGGTTAAAAACAGCATCGATTTTTGGTGGGGCAACAATGATAGGTGCATTCTTCGGCGCGAAGTTAGCCACCTTACCATTTATTACCGATGCTCTACAAATGTTGTTGTTTGCGTTGTTAATGCTGGTATCTAGTCTCTTGATGATTCAGCGTGGCGCACGTACTAAAAAATCTGCTGATGATACACCTTATCCGCCCCCTGTCTGTAAATATTGTTGGCTATGGTTGATGAGTGAGGGAATTGTTGTAGGGACTTTGACGGGTTTGGTGGGTGTTGGGGGTGGATTTGCTATTGTTCCAGCTTTGGTATTACTTGGTAAAGTGCCGATGAAAGCAGCCATTGGTACATCATTACTAATTATTATCATGAATGCGATCGCTGGCTTCATCGGTTATTGGGGACACGTCACCCTAGACTGGGGTTTAATGCTGTCTTTTATCTTGGCTGCTAGCGTGGGAACTGTGTTAGGTGGGTATTTATCTCAGTTTGTCCCGGCGACGAGGTTGCAAAAGAGTTTTGGTTATTTCTTACTAGCAGTAGCAGCATTTGTCATGTTTCAAAATCGTGACACATTCTGGCAATGGCACACACCAAAAAGTGCCGCCTCTGCTAAAGCTCAAGTTACACCAATTCAAATGGAATAAGGCAGGGGGCAGGGGGCAGGGAGCAGGGGGCGGGGAGCAGGGAGCGGGGGGCAGGGGGCAGGGAGCGGGGAGACAAGGGGGACAAGGGGGACAAGGGAGACAAGGGAGACAAGGGAGAAATATTTACCCCAATGCCCAATGCCCAATTCCCAATTCCCAATGCCCAATGCCCAATGCCCAATGCCCAATGCCCAATGCCCAATGCCCCATGCCCAATGCCCAATGCCCCATGCCCCATGCCCCATCCCAATGCCCCATGCCCAATGCCCAATGCCCAATGCCCCATGCCCCATGCCCCATGCCCTAATATGATGCAAAATATTGCCGATATAATTCACAACTTGGTATGACTTTATCTCTTAACTGTTTGATTAATCCCATGCTGCTGAGTTTATAAGTCATAATTGGATCTAACAATATTGGTTCTTGAGCATGGATGACTTTTTGTAATGCTTTTGCTAATTCGGGTTGTGCTTGCAATATTGCTTGATGACGCTGTAAGTGATGTGAATAAATACCGCTTAATGTTGCTGCTGTATCGAGGAATTGAGCAAAGCTAATTTCCCCACGACTGAGATGATAAATAGCCATATGCACTAATGCGGGATGTCCTTCTACCATCGCCATTAGTTGTTTAGCTTCTTCTGTCTGAGTCCATTTAAGTCCATAGCGTTGAGCTAACTGCTCTATCTGCTCTAAACTAAAAACACTTAACTCTATTGGCAAACCTACATTAAATGGAGATTGCTTTAACTGGAGAGGGACATAAATTTCTGTAGAGTGAACTATAATCAGCCGTAACTTTTGCCAGATAGGTTCTCTCTTGGCTTCCTCATACCACGAACGAAATAGAGGTAAAACATCTTTTGCTACCAAAGGATGCTCAAACAAATATTGCAGTTCATCTAAAGATAAAACTAAAGGACTATCAATTTGCTTTAATATATGGTTGCGGAAATAAAAAGAACAACTAATTTTGCTACCAATATCTTCATCCCAATAATCGTCTAGTCTCAATTCCAGTTGTAGTTGGCGAGTAACGTTAGCACATAGCCAGCGCAAAAATCGATTCAAATCATTCAAAATTACATCGTCAATTTGTTCTAGATTTAAGCTGACAGTTTGATAGCCTTGACGGGTGGCGTAATCTAGGGTTCTCAACAATAAAGAAGTTTTACCCATTTCTCTAGGGGCTTTAATGCGGATTAAAGCCCCAGGCTTGATCATTTCTTCGCAAACTTGAGTTTCTAGGGCAACTCGTTCTATGTAAAATGGAGATTCTAGAGGAATTGCACCATTTGGATAACAGGAAGAATTAACGGAGTGGGCAAGTTGTAGTGCTAGCTTTTGATTTACCCAATCAAAGTTGAAAATCTTGCTATAGATGGGGTTCTTGACTGTTAAACTGTCTTGATGTTGGGTAACAAGTCCTGATAAGCATAATTCTAGGTACTCAGGTGAGTTATCCCACGGGATTTTGCCATGTTGTAGAATTTGTTGATATAGTTGCAATAATTGTGTACTTTTAGAAGTATTGCGGAGGATGCGATCGCGGATTGTTCTTAAATGCTCTGGTTCGTCTTGAGTCTCCCAATTATTGATAATTTGTTGCTGCACAATTCGCTCTACCCACAGCGATTCTTCACCAACTTCAGGGAAGCAATCTGCTGGGTTTTTATCGCAGTAATTAACAATTAACCAACACAATTTTTGAGTCAGAAATGGTTGTCCATTCGTCCAATATAAAACCTCTTTTAAGACTGCTTCCGGCTTGCTCACCTTTCCTATTAAACCTTGTACCAAAGGTTTGCTATCTTGAATTTGGAATCCTTGTAGTTCAATAGCTCGACCAATATTAAAGGGAGTAGAATAATGTTTATCTTGAATCAAATCTGAAGGTGAAGCCACTCCCAACAGAGCAAAACATAGTCGTCTATAAGCTGGTTTAATGGCTCGACTTTCATAACAGTGGCGAATCAACCCAAAAAATTCATCTGTGGAAAACTTCAAACCTAGGACATTATCAATTTCATCAATAAATATGACAACTTTTTGCTGAATTTGAATCAGTAACACAGTTTCAATAAATTCATTTAAGCATTGGATAGGAGATAAATCATCCCGTGCGCTTAACCAACTGCGCCGATGTATTTTTAATTGAAAACCGCTTACCAATTCCTGAATAATTCCGCCATACCATTGGCTAGCTGTAATTTGCTGGCTACCAATCCCGCTTAATTCAATTTCAGCACAGGCAATACCTTGAGTGCGTAACTTATCCATCGTTCTGACTCGTAAGCTAGACTTTCCCATCTGTCTAGCATTGAGAACATAGCAATACTCAAGAGCTAATAACCCTTGGTAAAGTTCTGTGTCAGCCTGTCGCATGACATAAGTAGGAGCATCCGGTGGCAGACTACCACCTAGTTGATATTGATAGGTGGTGTTGAATTTATCAAACATTGATATTTGGGGAGATGCTGACAAAATGCTTCAGTATCAATTTTCACATGATTTGTTGTGCTTGTATACTCATAATACCTGAATTTAACTGAATTTAACTGAGTTTTGAAATCCTAAATTTAACTCAACTATTGACTTGAAAGTTCAATCATAGTTAAGAAACCCGTTAATTCTGCTATTTTGATGTAGCAAGCAAACAATATCAATTAGGAGCTTTTTAAGATTCTGTTTAAATTTTAAGGATTGATATATGTATGGTTCGTAAAATTATTCTCCATACTCTCAGATGTGATAAAACCGAATACTATTTCGGCAATGACAAAACTCTTTTAGAAGTCTTCACTGATAGTAAACCCCGTGTTCAACTCAGACATGAGATGAGGCAAGGAGATACCTGGTTATTAGGTAAATCATATGAGTTCAATCATGATGCTGTAGTCAAGATATGGCATGAAGACAACTCATCATTAGTAGATAGTTATGACTTGATTGGTGAGTTTGAAGTACCTACTCTTAATGTGAATTTGGGAACTGCCAAATTTACTAAAGGTGCTTATTACACTTTGACATATAGCATTACTACGTCTCCCTCATCCTACAATGTTCCTGATCCCCCATCTGATATCACTATGGAAATGCAAACTATTTTCATATTTAATTGATGAACAAACTTAGTTACATAGGAAAATTTTCTATATAAAACAATATTTATATTTTCATTTTATCTAAAAATTAAACTAATAATATTATAAATGCTGTACTAGTTATAGCCTAAATCTGATACTTACAAAGTATCAGATTTTTTTTCATCATAAAGCAAATTCGACGTTGATAAATAACAATCAAGAAATTCACTTATCACTTATCACTCATTACTCATTACTCATTACTCATTACTCATTACTCATTACTCATTACTCATTACTCATTACTCATTACTCATTACTATGATTTGCAATCACATCAGCAAAATAATGACAATACAACTGACAGCGCGGCTCAACATCATTACCCGCAAGCTTAACCAATCCCATACTTTGCAATTGATAAGCTGATATAGTTTCTAATCTCACAGGTTTATCAGAATTAATCACTGTTTGAAATGCTGCCATCAGTTTTGGTTCTTGTTGCAAACTCAACCAATATTCTCGTAAATGATGGCTATAAATTCCCGCATCTGTTACCGCTTCTAATAACAATTGTTCCAAAGTCAAATCAGGATAACTTGTGAGGTAAGAAAATGCCATTTTTAGCAGGTAAGGATGACCCCCTACCAATTGCATTAAGGAATCTACTAAATATGAATCGCCTGCTAATCCATATTGCCTAGCAAATACCTCAACTTCTTCTCTAGTTAATTCTGGTAATTGAATGGGTAAGCCTACATTAAAAGGTGACTGATTAATATTCAACTGGATATAAACATCTGTGGCATGAGCAATAACTAATCGTAACTTTTTCCAGTTTGGGCGACTTCTGGCTTTTTCGTGCCAAGAACGCAATAATCCAAAAAAGTCTTCATAAACTTCAGGATAAGGGAAAAGCACGTCCACATCATCTAAACACAGAACTAGGGGGGTTTGGGCATCAGCTAATAGATATTCTTCTAAGTAGGTTGTGCAGCTGACTTTAGCACCCATCCCCTGTTCATCCCAATATTCATCCATCTGACTAGGTAAGTGCAGTTCTCGACTGACATTAAAACAGAACCAACGCAAAAATTTATTCAAGTCGGTGCAGTGAGTTTTTCTGTCTACCATTTCCAAACTTAAACTGACTGTCCGATAGCCGTGTTTTGCTGCTTTGATTAATAATCGCTCTATTAACAATGTTTTACCCATGAGTTTAGGTGCTTTGATTCGCATCAGAGAACCAGGGTGTAACAAGTGTTCATAGCATAGGGATTCCAGAGGATAGCGAGGCACATAAAATTGTGAATCTACACAGCTTTTTTGCTCTTGGGATAGATTAAACTGAGGGTAAGGCTGTTGGGATTTATTTATCCTTATTTCTTTAGTTAATAAGTGGGATTGAGATGTAAATTGCTGATGCCAATATTTTTTTTCCCAATTGCGTTTTAAAGCCTCTTTAAAATTACTTTTTTTAACTTTTTCTCCTAGAGAATCTGTTAACAATTTCCACAACTTGGGTGCAACATCTTGACTAATATAACTGGTTGTATATTGGTTTTTAGCCGCTATTTGATCATATTCTTCTCGTTTCCAAGCTCCTTTTAGGACAATAATTTCAACATCAGTTAATTTTCTGAAAAACTTTTTCAACACTACTTCATTAGCAATTTTAATTGCCTCGTCCAAGTTAAAAGCCATAATTCATAAATTTGAAACAAGTAGCTGTCATAAACTGCGTACACCATAAAAGATGAAAAATTCTTTCCCTTACACACGCGAGTTGCTACAAGTCGGCAAAGCCGCCCAACGCACTCGCTCCCCTACACCCCTTTTTCAAGTCAGCCATTCACGCCAAGTTTTGCCACAACCAAGGATGAAAATCTGTCTTTCCCATGCCCCATGACGGCAGTCCGCTCAAGTCGGGAAACCCGCCCACGCGGCTGCCTCCCCCATGCCCTATGCCCATTTTCAATTCAGCTTATAATCATCTAAGATTTATTATCTATTAGCTGCAATCCAACTATTATTAAAAATTAATTCATAAATTCGGTTATGAATCTTTAAGTAACCTTGCTGCTTAATCAATAATCCTGATAAGATTAGTTCTCTGGCTTCTGGAGTATCAACCGAAGTTACTTGTCCAAGCTCTAAAATTTGCTGGTATAGTTCCAGTATTTTGGTAGATTTTGTATCACCTTTGAGAATGCGATCGCGTATTGTTCTAAAATGCTCTGGTTCATCCTGAGCTTCCCAATTTTCGATGATATTGGTACGGATCAAATTCTCAATCCAAGCTTTTTCAGTTTTTTGGGGGACAGAAGATGGTGAAGTACGAATCATCTGGCAAATCTTTTGGGTTAAAAATGGCTGGCCGTTAGTCCAAAATAACACTTCTTTCAGCACGGCTTGAGGATTACTCACTTTGTCTGCTAGTCCGTGCAGCAGAGGTTGAGCTTCGTGCATTTGGAAACCATGCAGTTGAATTGCTTGGCCAATATTAAAAGGTGTTTTGCGATAATCAGTGATTAAATCACTAGGAGTAGCAACTCCAAATAAAGCAAAACACAATCGCTGATACTCTAAATTAATATTGCGGTGATTATAACAGGAGCGAATTAAAGCAAAGAAGTCGTTAACTGGAAAATCTAAACCTAAAACACTATCAATTTCATCTAAAAAGATAAATATTTTTGGTGGAAGATTATCGTTTGGTAATCTAACTTTAGCTAATAAAACTTCTTCTAAAAATCTACTCAATCGCTGTACAGGAGAAATGTCTAGTTTTTCTTGCCACCAAGCTTTTAAATTCACCTGATCTAGCAAGTCAAAACTTTGCCACAATTCCACAGCTAATCCCTTATACCATTGCTCAGGGGTGATGTTTTCATTGCCAATTCTTGTCATATCAATGGCAGCACAGCAAAAACCCTGTTGTTGTAAGTGGTGCATCATCCGCACCATCAAACTTGATTTACCCATTTGTCGGGTATTTAATATATAACAAAACTCGCCATTTTTTAATGCTTTGTAGAAGTAACGATCTGCCGATCGCACTACATAAGTCGGTGCATCAATTGGCAAACTACCACCTACTTGATAATCATAATTTGAGGCTGATTCAGCACTTTTTAATAGAGCATTTTCAAATTCTAATTTTGCTTGAGTGGCTTTTAGAATTTCGAGAGTTTGTGATAGTTCTTGGGTACGTTCTTCTACTTTCTGTTCTAGAGTGGTGTAGATGCGAGAATTTTCAATTGAAATGGCAGCTTGGCTAGATAAAATATTTAAGATGCGGACGCGCTCTGGTGTAAATGCGTCTGTAGTCAGGTTATTTTCTAAATATAAAATGCCGTTTAATTTGCCTTGATTGACTAAGGGAATACAGAAAATTGATTGAGGTTGGGTGGCGATAATGTATTGATCACTGATAAATTGTTCGTCTTTAGTAGCATCATTCAGCACTACATTTTCTTGGGTGCGGGCGACGTAGTTGATAATAGATAGGGACAGTAAAGGAGTTTGACTCGCTTCATCTAGTGTATCTACTGGTATTGATTGTAAAACTTTAACATTATTGGTATTAATAGTGGCGATCGCTTCAATTACCCATTTATCCTGAGAAGATAGCAACAATAAGCCTTTTTCCGCCCCTGCGTTCTCAATCATAATTTTCATTAACTTCGCCAGCAAATTCTCTAGAATAATTTCTTCGGCTAGAGTTTGAGAAGCTTTAATGACTGTTGATAAATCGAGAACTTCTGCATTGCTACCGACAGTAGACGTAGTTGTGCTTAAATTTTTAGCTATCCCTGGCTTGGTAATTGCCATCAAATATTGGGGATATTCCGCTTCTAACTGTTGTAGTTTAGCTTTAGCTCCCCAGCGATCGTAACAATGATAGGCATTTCTCAAATATAACTGGCCAATTTCTTCCCGTTTCAGATTTAAGTAAAATTCTGCTGCTAATTCATAAGCTAGTGCTTCTTCTTGGATAAATTCATATTTTTTCGCATCTTGAATAGCTTGTTCATAAAGTTCTTCAGCTTCCCAATTTCGCCCTAATATTCTTGCTTTTTCGGCTGCGACTAAATCATATTTATGCTGAAAATTGGCAGGGCAGGAACTAGCCCATATTTTCATCGTTGCTTGATTTTTATCTACTTGCTCAATAAATTCTTTTTGCTGATTTATTTCACAGTCTTTATATTGAGCAAGTAGCGAAAGAGAAAAGTAAAAATTATGTAAAAATCCACCTATACTTCCACTAGAAGTATATTTTTCAGTCAATATTCCATGAGTAGCAGCATCAAAACTCTTTTTAAAATAAAAATAGTAAATAGTCTTCGCCAAATATATAAAAAATAGTAACCATTGATTATTTATTGCAACCCAACTGTTGATTAATTCTTGTTCTTCTTCTCTGGAATCACCAATAATTAATCCATCAATTTCGTTACTTACCAAGAAATTAGTTATGACTTTATGCAATACTTGGTGAGCATAAATAACATAAGTAATTTTAGTTGATTTAATAAAATCAAAATACTTCCTGTAATCATTATCAATATCTGGCAAAGTTTCTCCACCTGCAAATTTTATCAGACAATAATTAATTGCCAAATAACAAGGAAACTCATGCTCTCCAATATTTATACTTGTTTGAAAGGTATATATAATCTTTTCTTGTGCGTCTATGTTTCGGATATGCTCTTTCCAATACCATATACTAGCATAATAGATATTTATAACCATAACTTCTATTTTTTTACTGCTAGATTTCTCAATTAAACTCAGAGCCAATTTACCAAACTCATTAGCATCATCAATATCTTGATTTAGGCACAAAATATAAGCATAAATTACATAGGTATAAGCAGCAGTAACCGGATTTCCATATTTAAGACAAAGCTCGATCTGTGTTAAGATTATTTGAGCATTTAAACTAACACTTATTGTGACTGTTGCTATAGTTATCTGCTGAAGTATTAAATTGACTGCAATTTGAGTTTCGTCAGTCATTGCAGGTAATTCAGCTAAATCTGCAATTGTTTTACCCTGCAATAAATTTTTAACTATTTTTTGTTGTTTTTTAAGTTGATTGTCTATATCACTGGGAAATTTATTAATATTTACACCCATATCTAATAAAGCTTTAAGAGCGATGTCTATTGCTTTCTCGTGCTGAAAGATTGTAAAATAGTAAGTGATTTTATTTTGAAGTACTTTAGTTTTATCAAGTATATTTTTAGTTTTTGTTAAAAGATACTCGCATAATGTTTCAAATTCATCGAATTTAGTAATAACATAGAGAGTTTCTAAGATTTCTATATGAAATTCAAAGGTTAATTCATACTGTATTTCCCAACTATTAGCAGGTAAGAGATTTAATCCTTTTTGTAAATATTTAAGTGCTGGTTCATAAGCAGTAGATGCCTTAGATTTTTTGCCAGCTTGCAGAAATAATTTAGCTAAATTATCTTTTTCTGATTGCTCAGTAATTAATTCTGCCCCTTCATTAAATTGATTGACAATATTAAAAATATTGTTTTCTAAATACTTGTCTTTGGTATTTTTAAGGAGAATACGACCTATTTGTAGATGTACAAACTTCTTATCTTCTAAAATTAGACTATAAGCAGCTTGCTGCACTCTATCGTGTAAAAATTTATAGGGAATAGATTTAGGATATTTCGGTGTAAAAGCTGAGGATATTTCTGAAGAATTGCGAGAAATTTCCTCCCCATTCCATAGTAAAGGTATTTTATAATCATTGCTTAAAGGAACAATCAATCCTTCCTCAATGGCTTGCTGTAGTTGTTGAGCAGTCAATGTTTGGGATTTTTTATTGACAATAGAAAGAATTTCTAAATTAAATTCATTACCTATACACGCTGCTAATTTTAAAATATTCTGTGTATTTTCATCTAGCTTTTCAATTTTATTGACCATTAAATCAATGACATTATTAGTTATTTCCAGGTTTTTAATTTCCTGAAAATCCCATTGCCACAACATTCTTTTAGCTTCTTTATTCTTATTTTGCAATTCTGTATAGTTAAAAACTAAAAGTTTCTCTTTATACAAATTTTGCAGTAATTGAGTTAAGAAAAAAGAATTTCCACCAGTTTTGTAAGCTATTAAATCACCTAGAGGTTGAGCATTTTCTATCGAACAATGTAGGGTATCGGCAATTAATTGGTTAACATGGTTGAGTTCTAAAGGTGGAAGTGTGATTTCATTAACATTAGCTTCTGCCTTGATGATTTTTTCTAATGTTTGCATTAAAGGATGAGTAGGAGTAACTTCATTATCCCGGTATGCACCTATGATTAATAAATATTGATTTTCAGAATTGCTCGTTATTAACTCAATAAAATTTAAAGATGCTAAATCTGCCCATTGTAAATCATCTAGGAAGATTACTAAGGGATGTTCTTGGCGGCTAAAAATGCTAATAAATCGTGCAAAAAATAAATTGAATCGATTTTGGGCTTCACTTCCTACTAATTGCTCAATAGCTGGCTGTTTACCGAGAATTTTTTCTAAATCAGGAATTACATCAATAATAATTTGAGCATTATTTTCTAAAGCTGCTAATATTTTCTGTTTCCAAGCTTGTAAGTTAATTTCCGGTTCACTCAGCAGTTGGCGTACTAAATCTTCAAAAGCCTGGGTAATTGCTGCATAAGGAATATCTCTTTGTAACTGGTCAAATTTACCCTGAATAAAAAATCCTTTTTGGCGTGTAATAGGTTTGTAAATTTCATTAACTAAGGCAGTTTTACCAATACCTGAATAACCACTAATCAGCATTATTTCTGTACTACCTTGGCTATTGACACGCTCAAAGGTAGTTAGTAGTTGATTAATTTGCTGCTCTCTGCCATATAGTTTCTGTGGAATATGAAACTTATCAGAAATATCTTGACTGGCTAAAGGAAATCGAGAAATTTCTCCGCAAGTTTTTAACTGCTGGAAACAGATTTCTAAGTCTGCTTTAATTCCCCAAGCACTTTGATATCGCTCCTCTGGGGTTTTAGCTAACAATTTCATGACAATATCAGATATTGCCAAGGGAAGAGAAGAAATCAATTCCTGGGGTGTTTTGGGAACTTGTGCGAGATGACAATGAACTAACTCTAAAGGATCATTAATTGGAAAGGGGAGTTGATGAGTCAAAATTTCATAGAAGGTAACACCCAGCGAATAAAAATCACTGCGATAATCTATACCTCGGTTCATTCTACCCGTTTGTTCTGGAGCAATGTAAGCTAATGTTCCTTCTAATTGGTTGAGGTTACAAAGTTTCTGATTTTCTTGAGAAAGATTACTAGAAATACCAAAGTCAATAATTTTAAGGTTGCCTGTTTTTTGGTTATATACTATGTTGCTGGGATTGATATCTTTGTGGATAATATTAGCAGTGTGAATGGATATCAAACCTTCAGTAATTTTAATAGCTATGGTGAAAAATTCTTCTAATGTAAAGTGATATTTTTGTATCAAATTGTTTAAAGATTGACCTCCAAAATCTTCCAGCAGCATCACCAAACTATTCTGATATCTTTGTAAGTCATAAGCTCGGATAATGTTGTCTGTGTTTAATGAATGGGTAATTTCATATTCCTGTTTATATCGTGTTAGTTCTGAGGGGGTGGGGTAATTTTCTTTCAGTAACTTCAGAATGATTGGTTGTGACTCTGACTTGATAACTCCTCGATAAACTATTGAGTTAGCACTTTCGTAAATTTTTTCAATAAATTGGTAGTCTATTATTGTATTCATAGGATATGGTAGATTTTTTTATACGTTAAGTGAGAGGCTGTTTGTAAATATTAAGTAGTGGCGTATTAGATTTAGATAAAAAACGCAGATGTACGCAGATATAGCTTGCTTCTCTAACGAGACGCTACCGCGAAACCGCAGGGTACGCTGATGAAATGAATTTTTTATTGCTACATTTTAGCTGTGTTAGTCCAGTAGGGTGTGTTACGACTATGCAAAGATTTCAGAAGTCAGAGAGTGAGAATTAGCCGTAACGCACCAATATTATACGGTGCGTTAACCATTGTTATAATTTAACGTGAGTTCGACAAGTCTTTTGTGACCTCTCCCCCAACCCCTCTCCGACGCGGAGAGGGGAGTAAAAAGCATTATATATCAAGGAAGAATCCAGGGTTTAAAGCCTCTCTCCTTACAGGGGAGAGGTTTAGAGAGGGGTTTTTTCCAGTTGTCGAACTCATGTTAATGTATCTAACAATTTAAGGTTTACTGTATAAATCATCTCTAAGTGCAAGCCTGCTCTACAATAGCATTAGCTTATTTATAGGCTTGGTGTTAATTTTGACGTGATTTAACACCACTAATTTTGAGTACATCACTCATAGTGGCACAGTAATTAGGTAGGTCAAAACTACTAGGATTAATTACAATTTTATAGGTAAAATGGCGATAATTCATGCAGAATCTATCCCAAGCTGCCATTTGAATGCGAAAGACGGCGATAATAAAATTAGCTAAGGATAAAGATAAGGGAATACGGAAGTAAATCTTTTTCCCTAAATAAGAGCAAAGTTCTTCTATTGCTTGGTTGGCTGTTAGTCTTGCTTGTCCTAAAACTAGTCGGCGTGGTGCATCGCTTGGGGAAGGATTCAAGATTAAATATTTTACTACAGTGGCGATATCTTGACCGTGGATAAAGTGAAAGCTACCGTCAGCTTTTAAGAAGCGAATTAAATTAATATATTTAGTGACTTCGGGAATACCGGATGTAAGATGTGAATAGGGTTTTTTGGCATCACCACCTAAAACTAAAGTCGGGAAAACAGTGGTAATTTTAGGTGCGATCGCTAATTGTGATATTTTGTGTAAGCATTCATATTTAGAACGGATATAATCTGTACCAATTTCTCCCGCTTCTTGGAGTGGTTGATTATGAGAATCTAAAACACTAGCTGTAGAAAAATAAATAACTTGTTGACAACGTTCAGGATTTAATAGACTGAGTAATTCTAAAGTTTTAGATACATTAATATCAAAAGTTTGTTCACCACCCCAAGCAGTAGCAGTCAGAACTGCGACATCAATTGTGGGAAGTAAATCAGCTAATTGGCTAATATTTTGCATATCACCTTGCAAAACATGAATACCAGGGCGAACCGTGGTATCAACTTGTAATTTTTGAGGGTTTCTGACGAGTAAATATAATTCAGCTTGTGTTTGTTGAATTAAGATTTCACTTATATAGTGACCTATACAGCCACTAGCACCGGTGACTAAAATTCGTTGATTCATAAGGGCATGGGGCATGGGGCATGGGGCATTGGGCATGGGGCATGGGGCATGGGGCATGGGGCATTGGGCATGGGGCATGGGGCATTGGGCATTGGAGTAAATATTTCTCCCTTGTCTTCCTTGTCTCCCTGCTCCCTGCTCCCTGCTCCCTGCTCCCAGTCCCCAGCCAGTCCCCTTTCATCCTCAACTAAACCAAAACATTGAGTTGCTTGGCGGTTTCAAAGAAGAAAGCCACGTTTTCTTCTGGGGTATCTGGGTGTACACCATGACCGAGGTTAAGAATGTGACCCCAGTTACCAGCTTTGCGAACAGTATCGAGAATGCGATCGCGGATAAATTCTTTTGAGCCGTATAATACACCGGGGTCAAGATTACCTTGCACTTTGACGTGTTTACCTAATCTGGCTCTCGCATCGGCCATGTCTACTGTCCAGTCTACGGTGACGATATCCGCACCAGATTGTGCCATGCGCTCTAGTACGCCTGCACTACCACTAACTAACAAAATCAATGGTGTGTCTGGGTGAGTGGCTTTGACTTGCTGGAATACGCGTTTTTGGTAGGGCAGTGCAAACACATCATAGTCTTGGGGGCTGAGATGTCCTGCCCAAGAATCGAACATTTGTACTACTTGCGCCCCAGAATCGATCTGATACCGGACGTAATCTGCGATCGCATCTGCTAATTTAGCTAAGAGTTGATGTAGTAAATCTGGCTGTGTGAAAGCCATATTTTTGATGATGGAGTAGGTTTTAGAACCTTTACCTTCCACCGCATAGGCGGCTAAAGTCCACGGCGCACCCACAAAGCCCAATACCGTTGATTTGTTGCCTACTTCTTGACGTAAAGCCTGCAAAATAGTTTTGATAAACGGTAAAGCCGCTTCTGGTTCTAGAGGACGTAGCGCGTCAATTTGTGCTTGAGTGCGAATGGGCGCATGAATGATGGGGCCTTTACCTTCCGCAATGTCCATGTCAATCCCCAAACCGGGTAAGGGGGTAACAATATCGGAAAATAAAATTACGCCGTCTGGTTGAAAAGCTCTCCAGGGTTGGAGGGAGACTTCAATTGCCACTTCAGGAATTTCGGAGCGATCCCGAAATGAAGGATATTTCTCCCTCAAATCCCGATATGCTTTCATATATCGTCCTGCCTGGCGCATCATCCACACGGGGGGACGATCTACGATTTCACCACGAGCAGCCCGCAAAAGATGAGGAGTCGTTGACGCAAAACCCATTTAACACTTCATCCTAAGTCACTTTTTTATGTCAATGTTTAGCTTATCATTCTGGGATTACGCATGATCAAAGGGGAATGGGAGGAGGGGGCAGGGGAGCAGGGGGGCAGGGAGACAAGGTAGACAAGGGAAGGGGGACAAGGGGGACAAGGGAGAAATATTTGCTCCAATGCCCTATGCCCTATGCCCTATGCCCTATGCCCCATTCCCCATTCCCATTTTCCTAATTGAGTTACAAATGTTTTGATTGAGATTATTTTTTGTAAATTTCTTAACGTAAATTAATATGAAAACTAATTCTAATCATCCTGCTCATTTTGGAGCTAATCATCATAAATCGCAACCAGTCAGGTTATTGATCCCTCGTTCTCAACGTCGGGTATTCTTTGTGCAATTTACCTTGATGACAATTGTGGGTTGGGTGGTGGGTGGTATTGTCAGTATTGCTATTGAAAAAATTCTCTGGCAAGGTTTTCTACCTATTTTTGCTGATCAGCCGCAAGTATGGAGTTTTTGGGTAAGATTGCTTGGTAATATTGTCTTTGCGGTAGTTTTCGCTGCTGATCAAGCATTAGTTATGCGCCGTTACCTGTCTGGTTGGCTATGGACAGTTGCTACCAGTATCGGTTGGCTACTAGCTAATGGTGTGTCCACCGCTTGGATTAACTATATTGGTACTCTGGCTCAATCATCTGCTGAAACTGTAACTGCTGAAATTACTTTGGCATTAGGATTTTTGTCAACATTTCTCTACATTATTGCCGGGATTTGGCTAGGGTTTTTGCAATGGTTAGTTTTGCGGCGTTATACAGTCAAAACTTGGTGGTGGAGTTTTTTCCCCTCTGTTTCCTTCTTTTGTATTAGTCTGGTAGTCTGGTTACTTTCTTTCATGAAAAATTTGATGCCAGTTGGTGGAATGTATTGGATTGAACAGGGATTTACAGCTATGATTCTCGGAGTTATACCAGCAATTGGCTTGTGTACTTTGAAAAAACAATTA
This sequence comes from Aliinostoc maniaoense, assembly GCF_058172895.1. Taxonomy (NCBI): domain Bacteria; kingdom Bacillati; phylum Cyanobacteriota; class Cyanophyceae; order Nostocales; family Nodulariaceae; genus Aliinostoc; species Aliinostoc maniaoense. The sequence goes on from NZ_CP187952.1 coordinate 4,419,282, forward strand.
CAACGTCAGACTGGAATTTCTAGCTCATCCTAAATTTTTGGGTAGCTATTGGTTGACATGGGATAAAAGGTTACAGAAGGATGACAAAAGATCGGGTGTTACAAAAAAATATTCTGCCACCTGTGGCAAACAAACAGCCCCAGGTTTTAGAATTACATGGCGATCGCCGCATAGACAACTACTTTTGGCTGCGCGAAATTGATAACCCCAAAGTAGCTGCATATCTAGAGGCGGAAAATGCCTACACTACAGCCATGATGCAGCATACAGAGACGCTGCAAACTCAGCTTTATGATGAAATGCTCTCCCGCATTCAAGAAACCGATCTCTCTGTGCCTGATCGCAAAGATAATTACTATTATTATGCACGGACGGAAGCCGGAAAAGCTTATCGGATTTATTGCCGCAAACAAGGCAGTTTAGATGCACCTGAAGAAGTGCTGTTAGATGAAAATGAATTAGCAGCCGGACATGATTTTTTTGAATTGGGTGTATTTGCAATTAGTCCTAATCATCAAATACTAGCCTACTCATTTGATACTACTGGCTCTGAAAGATATACACTGTTTTTTCTGGATTTAAATACACGTCAGTTATATCCAGAAACTATTGCTGATACTTATTTTTCCTTTGTTTGGGCTAACGACAATCAAACAGGTTTTTATACCAAAATTGATCATGCTAATCGCCCTTTTCAATTATTTAGGCATACTCTCGGCACACCAACAAATGCAGATCAATTAATTTATCATGAGCCTGATGAAGCTTATGCTTTATATGTTGATAATACGCGCTCTCAAGCATATATTTTGATGACTTTACGGAGCAGTATCACAACAGAAGTTCACTATCTCGATGCTAATCATCCTAGGGGTGATTTTGAGGTTATTTACCACCGTGTTCCAGGTATAGAATATGATGTAGACCATCACAGTGATTACTTTTACATTGTCACCAACGAAGCAGCCACTAATTTTAAATTGGTGAAAACTCCCATAGCTGCACCCTCAAAAGACAACTGGCAAACAGTAATTCCTCACCGTGAAGATGTTCTCTTATCAGGAATTAGTTTATTTGCTAATCACTTGGTAATTTATGAACGTCAAGATGGACTACCAACCGCCAGAGTACAGAATCTATCTACAGGAGAGGAAAGTAATATTATCTTTCCTGAACCTACCTACGCATTTTCAGAAGGAAATAATCCAGAATTTAACACTAATATCTTGCGGTTTAATTACACCTCATTAATTACACCGCCATCGGTTTTCGATTATGATATGGACACACAACAGAGGGAATTAAAAAAACAAACCCAGGTACTAGGCGGCTATGATCCCCAGCAATATTGCAGTGAATGGTTAATGGCTACAGCCCCAGATGGTACACAAGTTCCCATATCAATTGTTTACAAACGAGGCATTAAAAAAGACGGCAAAAATCCCTTATTGCTCACAGGATACGGTTCTTATGGAGCTTCTTACCCCGCATCATTTTCTTCCACTAGACTAACATTATTAGACCGAGGCGCAGTATTTGCGATCGCTCATATTCGCGGTGGCGAAGAAATGGGGCGCAAATGGTATGAAAATGGTAAATTTTTACACAAGAAAAACACCTTTACTGATTTTATTGCCTGTGCCGAATATTTAATCAATGAAGGTTGGACAGCAAGCACACACCTAGCCATTACAGGCGGGAGTGCAGGGGGTTTATTAATGGGTGCAGTGATTAATCTCCGTCCCGAATTATTTCAGGTAGTCGTGGCTAATGTGCCGTTTGTTGATGTAGTGACTACTATTCTAGATACCTCTTTACCCCTATCGGCGATGGAATGGGAAGAATGGGGAAATCCTAACGATCCAGTCTACTATCACTACATGAAATCTTACTCACCTTACGATAATGTCACAGCCAAGGATTACCCTGATTTGTTAATCACCGCCGGTTTAAATGATTCCCGTGTCAAATATTGGGAACCAGCTAAATGGACAGCCAAACTTCGAGAACTGAAAACAGGTAATAATATTCTCCTACTCAAAACTAATATGGATGCTGGACATAGCGGCGCATCTGGACGTTATGAAAGCTTAAAAGAGTTAGCTTTTGAGTATGCCTTCATTTTAGATCGTTGGGGATTGGTTGGCAGAAGTTAGAGAGATAGGAGAAATTTAAGTCAGTTATCAGTTATCAAGTAAGTAGAACGAGTTGAAAAAAACGAACTATGTTAAGTAATGTAACAAGACTAAAATTGAGTTCGTAGTAAGGACTTTAGTCCTGATTTGAGAACTAAAGTTCTCACTACAAACATTTAATTATTTACTCTGTTCTACTTAATTGCTGACTGATAACTTTTTACCAAAAAAACCTTAAATTGTAGGGTGCGTTTAAGCAATGCGTAACGCACCGTATAATATTAGTTGCCTTAAGGGTAGATATCATTGGCTAAAATCCTCCAATCCTTACATAGCCTTACAAACCCTACTTAATGTTTATTTTATAAATAGGCTCTTAGTTAAAGATTTTATGCGGCGAGATTCAATATTTTATCAACTATTTCAACAACATCCTAGCTTACTATTTGAACTATTGGCAGATAAACCGACAAATGCGGCAGCCTATCGATTTGATTGTGTAGCTGTCAAAGAACCAAAATTTGAAATTGATGGGGTATTTCTGCCACCTGAAAATGAAAGTCCAGGGGTGGTATACTTCTGCGAAGTGCAATTCCAGAAAGACGAACGACTCTATGAAAGGATATTTGCAGAATCATCATTATATTTTTACCGCCAACGTGACAGATTTAATGATTGGCAAGCAGTAATCATTTATCCTACGCGCAGTATTGAACAAAGCGATATTTATCCTCACCGGGGATTACTTAATAGTAATCAAGTGCATAGGGTGTATTTGGATGAATTGGGAGATATGCGTGAACTACCATTGTGGGTAGCATTGATGGTGTTGACGACTATAGAAGAAGCACAAGCACCCGAAGAAGCAAGATATTTGTTAGAGCGTGTTAGTTTAGAACAACCAGAAACTACAAGTCGCGCCATAATTGAATTAATAACTACAATCATGGTGTACAAGTTTGAACAATTAAGCCGAGTGGAGGTAGAACAAATGTTGGGAATTAGCCTCAAGGAAACACGCGTTTACAGGGAAATCAAGGAAGAAGGAATGGAAGTAGAAGCGCGATCTTTAATTATACGACAATTAACTCGTAGAGTAGGAGAATTATCTCCGGCAGTGCGTCAACAGGTGGAAAGTCTCTCCCTAGAACAATTAGAAAATCTCGGCGAAGCACTACTTGATTTTACTAATTTGGCTGATTTACAAGCTTGGCTGTCAACGATTAAATGAGTAATGAGTGATGAGTGATGAGTAATGAGTAATGAGTAATGAGTAATGAGTAATGAGTAATGAGTAATACCAATTACCTATTACTTCAAAAATAATTATTTTCCTAGGGGATGGGTTTCTGGTAAAGATGTTATGACTAAAATTAATCGTGTCGCTGTTGTTGGTGGAACTCATGGCAATGAATTTACAGGTGCATTTCTGATTAAAAAATTTGAAAAATTTCCCCAATTTATTCAAAAATACAGCTTTGAAATATTGACATTACTAGGCAATCCCCAAGCCTTTGCCGCAGGTAGACGCTATATAGAAAAAGATTTAAATCGTTGTTTTTTCACAGAAGATTTACAAAATAGTACCCTGTCTAGTTATGAAGATATTCAGGCGAAAAATATATCGAAACTTTTAGGTGAAGATGATCAAACTAAGGCAGATGTCATTATTGATTTACACAGTACAACTGCTAACATGGGCTTGAGTATTATCTTAGGCAATCAACATCCGTTTTTATTACAATTAGCTGCTTATTTGAGTGCCATTAATCCTTTAGTCAAGGTTTGTCATACCATACCAGAAGAAGGTAGTAATTTTCTCCGTTCCCTGAGTGAGTTAGGGTTTGTCATTGAAGTCGGTGCTGTGCCACAGGGTGTATTAGATGCCGAATTATTTCAAAATACAGAAAATTTGATTTATGAAATTTTAGATTATTTAGAAAAATATAATAGCGGTGATTTTTTGGCAGTCAAAAATACACTCACACTGTATAAATTTTTAGGTGCTATAGATTATCCCAGAAATGAACAAGGGGAAATTCAAGCGATGATTCACCCTCAATTACAGTCTCGTGATTATGAACCACTGCATCCGGGTGATCCGATATTTTTAACATTTGATGGTCAAGCGATCGCCTACACAGGCACATCAACAGTTTACCCCATTTTTATTAACGAAGCTGCCTATTACGAAAAGGGAATTGCTCTGTGTATCACCGAAAAACAAGAACTGACTATTGACAATTGCACAGTCAATATTTAACTAATCGCCTTTTTCAATAATTCAGGAATTAAAGAAGGACGTTCTGCCACCGGCACTTCTGCGTCTTCAAAGGCTGTGATTTTGCTTTGTGCAGTGCCGAAGTTGGGTGGACGACCAACAACAGTGACTAGTGTGCCGGTTTGTCGCCAAGTTTTGCCGGGTCGTGCTTGTCTACCTGCGATGTAAGCTATAACTGGTTTATCAATGGCTTCAGCAATGTACCTGGCGGCGGTTTCTTCACTACCTCCCCCTGGTTGACCAACCAAAACAATTGCCTCAGTTGTATCATCTTCATCTAATATTTGCAGCCATTGCAAAAAGGAAGAACCGACAATGGCATCACTGCCAATACTGACACTAATTGATTGTCCCAAACCTGCTTTTGTGAGTTCCCAAGCTACCTCATAGGTGAGGGTGCTGCTACGGCTCACGATTCCTACTGAACCAGGGGTATAAAATTCACTTGGTTGTGTGCCTAAAAGAATCTTTCCTGGCACAATAATTCCGGGACTGTTGGGGCCGACTACGAGAGTTTCACCGGTTTCGGCTTTGCGGAGTAATTGCACCATATCTAAAGGTGGCACACCCGCCGAGATAATGATAATCTGACTGATACCACAGGCGATCGCTTCTAAAGCTGCATCCAGAACTTGATAGGGATGTACGCAAATAATTGTGGTGTCAATTGTGCCAAATTTTGCTACTACTTCCTCTACCAAGTCAAATACTGGTAGATCATAAATTACCTGTCCACCACATCCAGGATCAACACCAGCCACTAAATTTGTACCATAAGCTTTCATTTGAGCAATATGAGTGGCTGAGATAAATTCACAAAAGCCTTGAATAATAACTTTGCTATCTGGGGTTAAGTTCATAAAAAATGGGAATTGGGAATTGGGAATTGGGTTAAGGGCATGGGGCATGGGGCATTGGGCATGGGGAAATTTATGAAAGCTGAAACACCCCAACCACAAAGGGTGGCTGTATTTAGTGCCAAAATTTTGTAGCTTTAGCTTCCCGCAGGGTATTTTGAATTTTGAATTTTGTTCGCCCTTGGCGTTACGGTTCGCGTAGCGTCTCCGATAGGAGAAGGGTATGTTGAATTTTGAATTGATTCATCTCTTGTAGATGGTTTTTCTCCCCTGCTCCCCTGCTCCCCTGCTCCCCTGCTCTTCTCCTTTTTATAGGCGGGTGATTTGACTAGACTAACGGCGGCGGCCACAGCTTCATCTAAATTTTCCACTACTATCAAGCCATCATAATTAGTTTCTAATGGTGCTAAAACGTCTTTAGCTGCCTTCAATTCTGAACCAGCTAGACGAATCACTAACTTTGGCAACGTATGCTCTCGTTTACTGCCATTAGTGCGTACTATCGATGATGACACTTCCCCTTGATGGCCTAAGACAAAATCAACAATTGCTGTGGCTGCGGCTTCAGGTTGGGGAATACTACCGAGAAGATTAATCAGTATCACCTGAATAGTTTGATCAGCAGCTAGGATATTTAAACCTTTAATTAAGCGATCGCTAAACGTAGTCGGTGATGTATCTATAATCGAAGCGTGCCGGAGATTTAAACACATCCCTGGTTTGCCGCCCGCACTAGCCACTAAATCACAGGTTGCCATCATTGAACCTGTACCATTGCCTAAAATCCCAATTCTGCCGTGCATCGCTAAACTATCCCACTCACCAAACCGGGAATTTTTGGGCTGATAATGGGCGATTTTGGCTGCCATAGCCGCAATTTCGGGATGTCGCCCAATTGCCCGTTCATTCACTCTGACTTTACCATTGAGTGCCATCAATTCCCCAGATTTATTGATGGCTAAGGGATTAATTTCCACTAAATCTAGGTCTTTCTGAATAAATAACTGATACATCTTTTCTAAAACTGTACTTACCGACTGCATCAGTGTCCCTTGCAAACCCATTTTTAAAGCCAGCCTACGAGCATAAAAAGGGGAAAATTCCTGTTCTACAACAACGTGCTGCATTTTTTCCCCGGCTAGTTCCCAGTCAACATCCGGTTCTTGGCAACCTAAAAGGATGGGTCGGCAAATAGCGGTATCTAAAACGACTGCTAAATAAAACTCTTGACTTGCATCATACTTAGATTCTGCTAGCACAACTTCTGGTAATTCGCCCCAAATAGGCAAATTAAAGATATTTTGGGCAGCCGCAACAGCATCAATGGTGGTTTCCACAATCCTGACTCCTCCGGCTTTCGCTCTGTCTCCAGCGTGTACTTGCGATTTCAACACAATGGGATAGCGAATTTTCAACCGTTTTAAATCTGTCGGATGGTCTATCCGTTGGGAGGGCAATACCGGAATGCCTATTTCCCCAAACCATTCTTTAACTTGATATTCCAATAAATCCATAGGTTACGCACCTGATATTTATACTTTTAGAGAATTATTTTGGTGCTGTTTTTTCGGTTTTGATTGCACCCTAATTAGATAATCAAGCCTTGACCTACTATAAAAACTTATTTTTCAAGTATCAATTCTATCGAATCTAGTCAATACACGACATTTAATTTTTAGCACTAACTCCTGAGTGTTGTGTTGGACGTTCATCATGGATAATATCAGTAAATTTACTAATATATAATCAAACTAGCTTTTACTGCCAACTTTTTTATATCACGATGGAGAATTGAGGGAATTACAGATCAAAAACTATCCAAAATGTAGGATGCGTTAGTTTGAGAAAACCTAACTATACCTGTTAAAAACCGGGTTTCTGACAAAAAACCCGGTTTTTGACCGTCAAGTTGGGATAATTTATTTTCTAGTGTTCCCTGAGCATTGAGTAATCAAAATGCTGATGCAATTAATTTAATAAGCAAAAGTTAATCAATTATTAACAAATCAAAACTTTTATTATTCCCAATTTTGCTCTGCAATTTCTACTCAAGCTCAGATTATAAAATTTAGGGTCGGGTGTCTAGTAGTGTTGCTCAGGCCAAGTTACTATATTGAGCCGTTGAGTATTGAATTTTTGGTGACAACTGCAAATTGTGTGTTAAAAAGTTGGTCTATTGGATTTTATGATTATGGTTGGTTAAACTGTGCATCTGCATTCAATCCATGAGCAACCTTCATCGGGGTCGCTCAAAGATAAAAAATATAATATAGATAACCAGCAGGAAAGCTCTATGACAGTAGCAGTCCAGCAGGAAGATTTGCAAATCTTAGACAGAACCTTGCAGGAACAATTCCTAGCAGAAGTCCCATCTGGTGAAGCTTTTCAGATTAAGTGTGCTGTCAACAAAGACGAATTGATGATTCTTGCTCAACATCCGGTTAGTATAAATGTTGACACAGAACAAATTTTTGCTGTGATTGAGGAAGTTCTTCAGTCCTTAGCACCTTATCGGGAGCAAAAAATTCGCTGTTTTTTGAGAATATTGGGGGAAAAACTTCCTTATGCTAAACGTTCCCTGATGATGCAGGGTCATGAGCAGGTAGAAACCCCCGTCTATGAGGAACATCAGGAAAGCGAGAAAGATGAACTAGCTGAAGAACCAGTGCCTTTCTCATCGGCAGAGTTTCCCCTGGCTTATTCATCAGGAGTTAGTCATACTGGAGATGAAATTGCAGAAGAAGTGTTTGACCCTTTGGCGGGTACACCAGATTTATTAACAACCCCACGCCACCGACCAATTTCACCGATGTTTCTGGGTGTGGTTTTGCTGGGAGTTGTGCTATTGGGGGGTGGGAGTGCTTATGTACTGACTCGTCCTTGTGTCATGTCTGAGTGTAGGGAAATTGAAGCCGCCAAGGAACTAAAAACCCAGTACAGACAGCTTATCAGCCGTGCTAAGTCAGATAATGAATTGGCTGCTATTACCAAGCAGCTAGAAACTATCAGTGCGGACTTAAGAGTTATTCCCTGGTGGTCTCCCCATTATCAACCGGCACAAGAACTTAAGTCGAGTTTGTCTGCACAGTCCGAAAAAATTACTCACGTGCTAAAAGCTTTAGAAACGGCGGCGGCAGCAGAACAGAAAATGCAAACACCTGCCAATAGCCAAGAGGAATTAAAAGCTAGACAAAATCTGTGGCGGCAGGCGATCGCACCGTTAGAATTAGTTAATCCCAATAATGAGCTTTACCGTCTGATTTCACCTAGATTAGTTAGGTATCGCAATAATTTAAAAACCGTTAATCAGCAAATAGTCGCACAAGAAAAATGGCAGAAAAAACTCATGGATGCCAAAGCTGTGGCGGTTGTGGCTACCAGGCGAGAAACCACGGCTAAAAGTTTTCAAGATTTGCAAAAAGTACAGTCCACTTGGCAAATAGTAGTAAATGCTTTGAATGTGATTCCCCAAAGTAGTCCCGCATACCCAGAGGCACAACAGCTATTACTAGAATATAAACCTAAATTAGCCAGAGCGCGCGATCGCGTTACCATAGAAGAACTAGGAGCTAAAAGCTACCAACAACTTACCAATATTGCCAAACAAGCCAAAGCCTACGAACAACAACAACAATGGCAAGCCGCCGTCATGTATTGGGAACAAGCTCTACAGGCTGCTAAACAAATCTCTAATGATAGCTTGTACTACAATCAAGCTCAAAGTCTCATAGCACCATATTCAGCATCTCTCAAGCAAGCACAAGAAAAACTACAATTACAAAATGCTTGGCAGCAAACCCGTGCAGATTTAGAGAAAACCTGTTCTAGTGGTATGAGAATTTGCAACTTCACGGTAGATGAAAAGGGGATTATGGTCAAAATTACCCCTGAGTATGAACAAATCCTGCAAAATAGCATCTCTGATACTACTAACAATACTACTACCATTGTGGATATTGCCAACCACTGGCAAACTTTACAGGAAGCTTTAACAGTAATTAGTGAAAACGCCAATCTACCTTTGTTTATTTACAACAATCAAAATCAGGCAATTTATATCCGTTCCCCACAAGGTTAAATCAATTCGCAACGATGCCCTCGCTTCGCTCTAAGCCCAAAAACTCCATCCCCTTGTGGGTGGAGTTTTTCATTAAAATCCCACAGCAAGTAGAGGATAGAAGACATATTTAGTAAATATACTCAGCATTTTGTTCAGTCTGAGCATTTTTCCTGTTTACAACTTGATACAAATACTTTTAGCCACCAAAATTCCCAGTTGGCGGCTGAAATTACACAATTTAGTTGATTGACATGTTGCACATCATAATGTAAGCAGCATATAATGCGATCTTAATACCTTCCAAGTTCACTCTTCTCTGGCAATGTTCCTTAAGGACAATTTCCAGACAGATGCACGAACTGGAGGTGAAGGAAGATATTCTAGCTACCTAAAACGCACCCCAAACCTGTCCAGACAGACTTGGGTTCTATCTCATTAGGTTCTAGTACAGAAAATCCCCGCCTAAATCTCCCCTCTCAGGATATGGGCAATCTGTCTAGATAGTTGTTATCTTTCTTAATACAGAGACTTGGTAGCAAATCCCAACTAGACCTATTTTATAGGACTGGTGTTACCAAAATTAACTTTACGCGTTGCCTTTTAGGAGTCTATTATGAACCAACCAATTAAACTTTCCTTGGAACAGCAATTCAGCATCCGCTCATTTGCCACTCAAGTACAGAACATGAGCCATGACCAAGCTAAAGACTTTTTAGTCAAGCTCTATGAGCAGATGGTCGTGCGTGAAGCAACTTACCAAGAGTTGCTTAAGCATCAGTGGGGCTTAGATTCTGGTTCCACTTTGGCATAGAGTAAGTTGTATGTCGCAGTGGGCGACCTCCTTCTCTTGCTCACTTCCACGGAGGAAAGGAGCTGGGGATGCTGGGGCGTCAACTTAAATCGCAACTCAACTTATTTCTAAAATACTTACCACGAACAACCGATAATACTTTGTCTTCCTTCTAAGCCCCGTGCTTTTGTAAGTTAGGTTTGGTTGATTTGTCAACCCCTTAGCTAGTAATTTTGTGAATTTACTTATAAGCCAATAGGAAACTTGACATTGCTGACCGAAACACACATTACTAGTGTAACAAGCAAGAAGAGTTATTTCGTTATATTTGACTAAGCACTTGCTTATTTAGGCAGCACTGTTGACTATTATATTTATTCTGAATACTACTTACAACTAGATAATATATATTGTTTATAAAAGTTTACAATGTTTGAAATAGGTTAGAGATAACTTGTACAAATGTTTTGGCTAGCCAGAGATATCAAAGGCGGAATCAGTATCAATTGCATCTAGCTTGGCCAAAATTTGGGGTTTAATTTTTTCATACTCTTGTTTGAGCAAGTTTTTGCTAATTTGGGGATCAGCCGCAGATACAAAGGTTTTGGCAGCTAGCATCCATTGTTGTAGTCGTTGACATTGAGCCGAGGCAATACTAGTAACTAGGACATGAGAGCAGGTATGGGGTGATTCCCGCGCAAACAAGAGTAAATGATAGTAACCTGTTTTCAACATTAATTTAGCCATCTCTTGACCGAGACTGGTTTTAAGGTCAAGGTAGTAAGGCAACCACTTAGCTCCATATTTGCGATTGTAGAGAACAGTAATCCACAACATCATGGGGTGGGGAGCAGTGATAAACAAAAATTGATTGTAACGGCTACATATCAGACGTTGAATAATTTCTCGTTGTGGTAGCATTACCCATAATGCTGGTATCATCTCACCATTAACTGGGATGGGCTGAGGAAAAACAATATCAGCAATTGGTTTATTTTTTGGCCAAGCAGCTGAGAAAGTAATTTCATGCTTTCCTGAATTTAACTGTAATGGCACATTACCATTTGTCTTTTGTTCAGAGTCGGGTGAAAGAGTGACACTATCAGTAGATGGATGATGTTCCTCTGGACTTGACTGTTGATGATGTTGCTGTTCAATAGATTCTAAAGTTTGTAGGATGTCACTAATACTTTGGGGGCGATCCTTGACTTTTTTAGCTAAACAACTCATCACTAGACTTGCCACCTCTGGAGGAATCACCAAGCTAGGAGCGACTTCAGTAAAACTACGCGGTGCTTGATTGTGATGGGTTTTATACCATGCACCAAAAGAGTGACTTGAGGCGACGAGGGGCATTTTACCCGTTAACATTTCAAACATCATCACACCCAAACTATAAATATCAGAGCGATTATCTAATTCTTTGCCTTCCATTTGTTCGGGAGAAGAATAGGCTAGTGTTCCCAAATAGTATTTTGTCTGATCACCGTTAGCCTGTAGTAATTTAGCAATACCAAAATCCAAAATCTTGAGCAATTCGCCAAAACTGGGATCTTGAATCACTAGCATATTGCTAGGTTTAATATCCCGATGAATAATTGGGTAAACTGAGCCATCAACTGGAATACCATCATGAGCGCATTTTAAACCCAGGCAAATTTGCCGTGCCATACTCAAAAATCGGGGTAACGATAGATTTTGCTGTCGAATTATCTGGTTAAGCCCTTGCCCTTGTAGATATTCCATGACATAGTAAGGAGTCTTATTTTCATCTACGCCATAGTCCATCACCCGAACAATATGAATACTTTTTTGCCCTAGTAAAGCACAAGTTTTCGCTTCTCTTTCAAATCTATCTTGCAGTCGCATCTTTTCATTATGTATTGAGAGAGCAAGAAACTTCACAGCAACAGGTACACCTCCCAATAAGACATCTTTAGCGCGATATACTTTACCCATTGCGCCAGTACCAATTAATGCTTGCAATTGGTAGCGTTTACTGAGAAAACGGCCAATGTTGGGGTCTGACATAGAAACTTCGACTCCAATGTTTAACAACTGTGAATTACACTTAACTCTCCGGTAGGTTTTATAGCAGTTGATAGAATTGAACGCCTTTTTTTTGTCAGGGTTTTATCCGCTATAACTCTTGGAATAGAAAAGTGCAATGAAATAAGGAGGTAGATGTATCCTGATGCTGTGGACTTGGGTTTTGATTTAGTGTTAGTTTGCCCAGTTTTTCTCACCTAGATAACTTAAGCCCAGAAAACTTACATATTATGAAGAAAGCAAACTATGTTAAATCATGTTAAAAGACTAGAATTGAGTTCGTAGTCAGGACTTTAGTCCTGATTTTGTTCCCTGCGGGACGCTATGCGAACGTAGAGAGAACTAAAGTTCTCACTACAAACCTTTTAACTGAATCTGTTAATTCTTCGGTGGCTGGAGGTTTAATTTGGCTTCCATTGTACTGATGAGAGAGTGAGCAGCCATGATACCGCTACTGAGGTAATATGTATCGTCTGCAATTCGGTGCATAGTTTCAAAGCCAGTACGACGCTGCCGATCGCTAATTACCCAATAACGTTGTATGATTGCTTCTAAACCAATCCAACCTTCACCTTCAACCTGACCTAGTAGACTATGGTGGAGTAAAAAAGTATATTGACGTTCACCTTCGTGCAAACGCCCTTTGTATTGTAAACAGATATCAGGGCGATCGCTATCAACAAAGATGAGTTTTGTGGCCATGGTGAACCAGTTATCTCGATTCCAAGCTATCAAGCTCATGCCCTTAAAACTGATTGGCATTCCATTCCGTTCTAACCAACTGCCTTGAATTACCCACCGTCCTGGCTCTAATAAAAAAGTGTGTGCCACTTTGTATATTTCCTCATCTTAATTAATATAGCCGTAGCCAGGTAATACCAATTCTCCAAAATAAACCTACACATAGACGGCAGGGGGCAGGGGGCAGGGGAAGAATGATCTGTAGCCGGGATTTAGAGAAATGGTATAAAACGCTGCTCATCAGGGATTTGCAACTGACGAAATAGCTATCACCCTGTAGGCAAGGGGGTAGGAAGCAAGGCAGATACACAAAAGATCAAGTTACAATTTTTGTCCAGCAAAAATAGAACGTACTTCACCATTACGGCGGACTATAGCTTCACCGTTATTAACATCTACTAATGTCCAACCGCTAGAGCCTATACTTTCGCCAATGTGAACACGACGACTAACACCGTTGACTTGAAACAGTGCTACAGATTTATTACCCAACTCTAGCAGTCCTTCTAAAGTATGGGTGGGAGCAGGGGGGGTAACAGAGAGGGATGATACTGATACAGCTTCGCCGTTGGTAGATGGCCTGGGTAAACTTGCACCAAAGGGAACAACTGGCAAGTTAGGTAAAGAATTGGGTGACTGTTGAACTTTGATAGGGGCATTTCGCACAGCCACTGGTTTGATGTCTGAACGCACAGATGCAGCTAACATATTGACTGTGCTGGGTTTAGCGGCTGGTGGCACTTGATCTAAAGTATTTTTAACTACATTTGGTTGGCTGGCAACTGGTGGTAAGGTTGCAGGAAGACTGGGAATGACTGGGAGTGCAGAGCGCATGGGTGAAGGTGGTTGGAACGGGATATAGATGCGCTCGACAACATTGGTGATGTTGCTAGATGCTGGTGGTGTGTTGTTGGCGGTTAGGGGTGATGGTAGATTACCGATAGGCTGATTGTTAGATAAAGCTACAGATGTCGGCTGAGAAATTACTCGATTAGCTATTGGGGAACGGGCTGTACGTTGGGTTATGCTATCGTTTTTATCAATGATGGCTAATGCTCCCATCATGTAATTAACTAACTCAGTCTGTACATCTGGTTTTGCTGGTAATTGTGTTTGAGCTACATAAACAGTTGGTTGGGTGGGTTGAGAAGTCAGAAGCACTAACACCCCAGATTGGACTATATATAATACACCTGCGATCGCTACTCCGATAGTTGTACCTGTAATCAGGAGTTTACCCAAGGTTTGTTTAGCTGTTTGAGTAACTTGACTGATGGGTTTAATCTGGGGTTGATCGATAACAACGGAACTCACTTGCTTGTTGCTAATGGCTGCAACAGTCTGTAAAGGACGTTTGGCTGTATTGGGTAAAACAATTTGCGGGATTTCTACGGTTTGCACATGGTCATATTCTAAGGTTCTGGGCTGAGAGTTATATGACCAGTCCCGCCCAGATGCAGCTACTTGACGTAGTGGTTGCCGATAATCAAAATTGACATCAAGTATTTCGTCAATACTGGCAAATAGTTCATCCATTAAGCCATCAGCATAAAATTCTATTGACCAAGGCTCGTTAACAATCAGGTCTTCTGATGGTTCGGGGATAATCAGATTGGTGCTAGCTTCTCTTAACATAAGCAAATTTTGGGTGGTAGTTGCCAGGATGGGGCAACACCGCCCCTTTTACCTGGGTATCAGGATTTTTATTCAGTTATCAGTTATCAGTTATCGGTTTTCCAAACATTTGTTAGTGGCGGGTATAAATCCCGCAGGATTTGCTTGACACTGGTAACTGTTTACTGTTTACTGATTTACCAATTGGTGGATGTATGAAATTCAACTCCAGATTGGGGATCGTTGATGATCCCAAGGCTGGATTGTTGTCATCTATCATACCCATCCCACTATCTACTATACTCACCCTTCATAAAAATCAAGTTAAGATAAAGCTGCAAAACCTGATGTTGGTTGGGATTGACGCAATTCTAAAAAAATTAGTAAGGCGTTGACATCAGCCGGATTCACCCCACCAATGCGGGCTGCTTGACCGATGGTGAGGGGTTTGACTTGAGAGAGTTTTTCCCTTGCTTCCTTAGAAAGAGTGTCAATTTTTGTGTAGTCTAAATCCGGTGGTAATGGGCGGTTGGCTTGACGGGCAATCTGTTCGATTTGGCTTTGCTGTCTAGCCAAATAACCAGAATATTTAATGTCAATTTCTGCCCCTTCTGTTTCTGCTTGGGTAAGTTCAGGGTTGCCGAGTCCGTATTTATGCAGGTCTAGATAATGAAATCCGGGACGACGCAACAAGTCGGCTAGGGTAATCGAACCTTTGATGGCTTGTTGGGTATCAGAGGCGATCGCTTTTCCTATTTCATCATGTTCTTTGACTCTGGTGGCGTAGAGGCGTTCTTTTTCTGCTGTAATTTGTGCCTGTTTGTTAGAGAATAATTGCCAACGGCGATCGTCAATTAAGCCTATTTCCCGTCCTAGAGGTGTTAAGCGTTGGTCAGCATTATCAGAACGCAGCAACAAACGATACTCAGAACGGCTAGTTAACATCCGGTAAGGTTCGCGTAAATCCTTGGTACACAGGTCATCTAACAATGTACCGATGTAACTTTGCTCACGGGGGAAAATAATCATTTCTTGACCACGCACAAACCGCGCCGCATTAATTCCTGCCACTAGTCCTTGGGCGGCGGCTTCTTCATAGCCTGTTGTGCCGTTAATCTGTCCCGCACAGAATAACCCCGCAATTTTTTTCGTCATCATCGTTGGGTAGCACTGGGTAGCAGGCAAATAATCATATTCCACCGCATAGGCTGGCCGTAGCATGACGCAGTTTTCTAACCCAGGGAGACTACGTAACATTTGCAGTTGCAAATTTTCTGGCAACCCTGTGGAAAACCCCTGGATGTAGAGTTCGGGGATATCTCGTCCTTCCGGTTCAATAAAGATTTGATGGCTTTCTTTATCGGCAAAGCGCACAATCTTATCTTCAATACTGGGACAGTAACGCGGCCCTTTAGCTTCCACCCAACCACCGTAAACGGGGGATAAATGCAAGTTTTCCCGAATTAACCGATGGGTTTCGGCAGTAGTACGGGTCATATAACAAGGCATTTGTTCCCGTTCCACCCATGCTTGGGGGTCAAAACTAAACCACCGCACTTCCGCATCCCCTGGCTGGAGTTGCATTTTGCTATAGTCTACTGACCGCTTGTCTACCCGTGCAGGTGTACCAGTCTTGAGTCTACCGGTTTCAAAGCCGAGACGATTCAAAGTTTGGGTTAAACCTTCCGCCGCAAATTCTCCGGCGCGTCCCGCCGCCATTGACTTGTTCCCTACCCAAATCTTGCCACCAAGGAATGTACCGGTAGTTAAAATGACGGCTTTACATTCAAAAGCAACGCCAAAGTAAGTTTCTACGCCAATTACCTCATCATTCGCACCCAAAACCAAGTCTGTCACCATCCCTTCCCGGATGCTCAAGTTATCTTGGTTTTCCACAATATTTTTCATGACTGCGGCATATTCCCGCTTGTCAGTTTGGGCGCGCAATGCCCAGACAGCAGGCCCCCGTGAAGAGTTGAGGATGCGCTTTTGTAGGTAAGTACGGTCTGCCATTTTACCAATTTCCCCACCTAAAGCATCTACTTCATGGGTTAATTGGGATTTAGCAGGGCCACCCACAGCCGGGTTACAGGGTTGCCAAGCGATTTTATCTAAATTGAGTGTCAACAGCAGGGTACGACAACCGAGGCGGGCAGTAGCAAGAGCTGCTTCGCAACCGGAGTGACCTGCACCGACAACGATGACATCAAAAGCGTCTTTGGCAACGGAATTGTGCATGGTCATACGTACAGGATTAGCAAATTGAGAATTACTACTAATGTTAACTTAATTCAGTGATTGTATTGATGTATGTGTTTGTATTTCAATCGTTATGTAAATTAGTAATTAAAAAACACCAACCATATATACTTTAATAATCACACAATATAGTTAAAACTTACAAGCTAACTTATTGCCATGAGATTAATTATAAGAAAAAGAATTTATATTTTTATATTAATATTGATAATTTGTGCAGTGGTAGTTATTATCAGGATGAATTATCCTCAAACCAATGTACAAACATCAAATGCGTGTAATACAGTAGATTCTGTATCCTGTGTTCCTGTGGAGTCAACACCAATATTACCCACACCCAATTCTAGCATTCCGCAGACAGATCAAGAGCGTTTTTTAAGTGCGATCGCCAATAATTTATCTACCATTCCCCAGCCGGGTACTTATGAATATATTTTGCTCAAAGCCTACGGAGCAGCTTTCATTACTCACAACAAAACAGCTAAATTACCGCCAACAGTGCTGCTAAATAATGAGGAGGAAACCCAAGCATTTCAAGATTCTTTAACAATGGTGAAAATCGAAGGTACAAATGATTGTTATTTACAAGCTGTAGCTGGTGCTGCTTTAAATCAAGCCCGACTGCAAGAAAATATTCCTTTAAAATCAGGCTATGGTTCTGGTGATTGTACTCGCACTTATGCGACTAATTTAAGATTTTGGTATAAGTATGCTAATCAAAATACCTTAGAACAAGTCAGAGAAGGAAAAGAAACAGCAATTCTGAGTGTAGTTGCACCCCCAGGCACATCACAACATCTTTGGGGTTTAGCTATTGATTTGCGAATATCTAATGAAAAACAAAGGCAGACTCTTAATGAATATGGCTGGTTTCAAACTGTAGTGAATGATGTACCACACTGGACTTATTTAGGTTTAATTGAGTCAGATTTACCTAATTTTGGCTTAATAAATAAAGTGGAAAAGGGAATTAGCTATTGGGTAACACCGCTTTAACAGTTATCAGTTATCAGTTATCAGTTAAAATGATGTGTTTATCGTTGGCTTTAACAGTTATCAGTTTTTTTTGATAACTGTTCACCCAACACCCAGCACTGATTTTAACTCATCTAAAGACACTATGATTAAGTTCGTAGTAAGGACTTTAGTCCTTTCTTGAGAACTAAAGTTCTCACTACAAACCTTTATTTATGCCGAATATATTAATCTATGGGTAATTCAATTATAAACTCTAGACCTGTCCCTGGTTGGGAATGACATGATATTTTACCGTGATGATTAACGGTGACAATTTGATAAGCTATCGATAGACCTAAACCAGTACCTTTACCGATGGGTTTAGTAGTGTAAAAAGTATTAAATATTTGATTTTGGCTTTCTTCACTAATACCTGCACCATTGTCAGCAATTTTGCAAATAACTTGCTCTCCCATTAGCTCAGTTGTAATGCGGATAACCCCAGGATTTTTAGCAATTTCGTAATAATTTTGATTTTTTTGTGTTTCTTCAATAGCATCAATGGCATTGGCGATTAAATTCATAAATACCTGGCTAATTTCACCGGGATAGCATTCAATCAAGGGTAAATTACCATAGTTTTTCACAATTTCAATGGCAGGACGAACAGAATTTGCTTTGAGTCGATGTCCAAGAATTAGTAGTGTATTTTCTATAGCTTCGTGGAGGTTAGCTAGTTTTTTGCCTGGTTCTTTGTGTCGAGAAAATTTGTTTAATGAGGAGACAATTTCTTGAACGCGCTCTGTACCGACTTGCATTGATTTAATTACATTAGATAAATCATCTAATAAATACGTTAAATCAGTTTGATTAATTGCATTTTGAATTTCAGCAGGTGGATTGGGAAAATGCTTTTGATACAGAGAAAGTAAATCCACTACTTCTTTTACATACTGTTGCACAAAATTTAAGTTACCCGCAATAAAGTTGATGGGGTTATTCACTTCATGAGCAATTCCGGCTGCCATTTGACCTAAACTCGCAATTTTTTCGGTTTGAATTAGTTGAGTTTGAGTTTTTTGGAGTTCAGCATTTTTGGCGATTAAACTTGCTGTTAAATGACGCAATTTTAGCTGGTGTTCTATTCTCACCAATACTTCTTCGTGCTGAAAAGGTTTGGTAATATAATCTACTGCTCCTAGTTGAAATCCTTTGACTTTATCGGCGGTTTCTGACAGTGCAGTCATGAACACTACGGGAATATCACAAAAACGCTGGTCACTTTTAAGACGTTGACAAGTTTCAAAACCGTCCATACCCGGCATCATTATATCTAGCAAAATCAAATCGGGTAATAAATCATTTTCTAATCTTTGTAAGGCTTTTTCACCACTGCGCGCCGCCCAAACTTCAAAACTAGAGTTATCTAGAAAACTCGATAAAACTTGTAAATTGTTGGGATTATCATCAACAACTAAAATTATGCCTTTGATTGGTGCGCGATCGCTAAAATAATTCTGGTTGGGTACAGTCGCTCTCATGCCATTTCTACCTCATATTGTGTCAAAAAATCAAGGATTGCATCCTCGTCAAATTGTCTGGCTAATTGTCTGATATGATGAGCGAAAGTACCAAAGTTTGTATCTTCTGCCTCTAATTGATCTGCACACTTGATAATGGCGTTAAAGTTCCCCTTTTTCGCTAATGTCATCAGTTCTTGTAATACTTCTGATGGGGGAGTAATTAATTGTGCTGATGGACTATTGTTTTTAGTTACTACATCTGAGATTGCTTGATTTTCAGACTCAGAAGGTTCATAAATCCAGACTAAATTTAAATGACGTTCTAATTGACGCAATAATTCATCTGCTTGTATGGGTTTGCTGAGGAAGTCATCACCACCGACTGCCAAGCTGCGATGTTGGTCAGATTCAAAGACACTAGCGGAAGAAACAATAATTTTGATATTCTCAAACTGGGGTATCTTTCGCAGATTTTTAATTAACGTAAACCCATTCATTTCTGGCATGAGTAAATCTGTGATAATTAGGTCTGGTGGCATAGCGATCGCTTGTTCTAAACCATCTTGACCATTGACAGCTGCCATGATTTCAAAACCCAATGGTTGCAATAAATCATTCAATACTGTACGATTTTCCCAGCGATCGTCTACTATCAGAATTGTGCGGGGATTTCCCTCAAAACCAATGATTTTTCTGGCTGAGGTAGTCATCATTGACTGTAACCATTCATTGGTAGCCACCATCTCCAATTCAAACCAAAAAGTGCTACCTTTTCCTACCTGACTTGTAACATTGATATCACTCCCCATCATCTGCACTAACTGACGAGTAATAGCTAAACCCAGCCCAGTCCCTTCCGTCTGACGATTTTTTTCACCTACCTGTTCAAAAGGTAAGAAAATTTTGCTTAATTCTGCGTCAGTGATGCCAATACCTGTATCTTGTATAGAGTAACGAATACGGTGTTTAACTTGTTTTTGACTAGATAATTTCTCAATTGTCTCAACTTTCAGCTTAACTTGACCATGATCAGTAAATTTAATCGCATTACCTAGTAAATTTAACAGCACTTGACGTAACCTTTTGGCATCAATATGCAACCCTGTAGGTAAATCTCTGGCAGGTTCATAGACAAACAAAATATCTTTTTGTGCAGCACGAATTTGGCAAATTTCGGCAATACCTTGCATAAAAGACGGAAAATGCACATCTTCATCATGCAGTTCTAGTTTCTTGGCTTCTATTTTGGCAAGATCCAAGATGTCATTAATTAAGGTCAAAAGGTGTGAACCACATTGTTCAATAATATTGATATGATGTTGTTCTTGCTCAGGTAACTTTGAGGAGCGTTGCAAGATTTGCGCGCAACCCAAAATGCCATTTAAAGGCGTTCTCAGTTCATGACTCATGTTAGCTAAAAATTCGCTTTTAGCATGGTTAGCTAAATCAGCCGCCTCTTTAGACTTTTTCAGTTGTGCCTGTTCAAAAGCTTGTACTCGCCACAAAACAGTAATCATCGTGATAGTTAATCCCCCAACAATCAACGCAATTAAATCTAGAAATTGCAGCCGAGACTCAATATTTTCGCGGGGAATCACCAAAGCCACAGACCAATTAGCAGCCTTTAATGGTATATAAGCAATATATTTTTGTTTACCGTCAATTGTCATTAACTCAATTCCCTGCTGTTTGTTAACCATGTGCTGGGCGATCGCTTGTAAACTATGGTCATTAATTTTCAGCAGACTGGGGGCAGGTTTTTCGATAGTTGACATTAAAGTCGAGTCAGGATGAACAATCGCCTCCCCTTGGGAATTGAGAGCAAAAGCGTAGCTATTTTTACCGTAGGTGAGAGAATTGATCACCTTTGTAATATGATCAACTTTGACGCTACCGTGAAACACTCCTATTGGTGAGTTAGAAGTTGATAAAATCGGAGTAGCGATCGCAATCAAAGGTATTCCTGTAGAACGGCTAATAAAAGGATCAGAAATACTACTTTTTCCTGCTATTCCTTTTTGAAAGTATTCTCTATCCTTCACATTTTTGTTTGAGCGTCCTGACTTTGTAGTGTAGTAAGAACCATCCGCAATCGACATTTGGAATAAGAAAAATTCTTTGATTCTCTCAACTTCAGTCTTTAAATAAGGTTCTGCTACAGCCCAATTTAAGGAGCGTACAGTTGAAGTATTGGCTAAAGTTTTTACCTCGACTTTGCGAACACTTAACCACGCCTCTATTTCATCAACTCCTGTTTGTACTTCCAGAAAAGCATTTCGTCGTATATCTGCTAGTGCCATATTACGGGCAGCTAAATAGCTACAATAAGCAGAAATACTGACAATCAGAGTTGTACCGCCAAGAATAAATCGAATGAGAAAATTCCGTGATGAGTGCTGCCTAGGATGAGATTTTAGTGAAATTGAGTCATTGCTTGCCAAAGGTTTCATACCTGTGAAAATCAGCATAAGTAGAAAGCTATACTTAGATTTCCCAATTAGCCTTTGATAATCACAGGGGGCAGGAGGGAGGAGGCAGGGGGCAGGGGAGGAAAACTTATGACTTAGCATTCAGCACCCACCAAAGCTTGCGGTGCGTTACGGCTTACGCCTAACACACCCTACTGGACTTAGCACTCAGCTGCTTGGATAATTACTACAATAAAATCATCACTTACCCAACTCTGGAGTTTTGACAGTGGGCTTATTTGACGATTTTAGTCGGTTTCTGGAAAACCGTTTAGAGGAGTTCTTGCGTAATAATCCGCATTTGGAATTAGAGGCGTTGTTAGAACAACTGCGACAGCAAGAGGAAGATACATTAAAATTAATTGCAGATTTACAATTACAAGAAAAGCGATCGCAAGAAGATATTCTCTCGACTGCCCAAGAAATTCAACGTTGGCATATCCGCGTACAGAAAGCCAAAAACGCTGGTAGACAAGATTTAGCGGCGGCGGCGCAAGACAGAGAAGCAGCTTTACTGCGTGAAGGAAATCAGCTTTGGGGACATATGCAAGGTGTGAAAGAACGCATCGCCCAATCTCAAGAACTTTTACATAAAATCCAAGTAAGGCGACAGGAAGTCAAAACCAAAGCCGCAGAAGCACAAAGTGAACGCGTTAAAGCCCAAACTCAACAACGTATAGAAACTAACGGTTGGTGGAATACCGCTAGCACCTCTAGCAGTGGATTTGATGATTTAGAGGAACAGTTTCGACGTTTGGAAACTCAAGACGAGTTAGAACAAATGAAACGGAATATGGGAAAATAATCGGCATCTCCATCAATTTTCTTAGGGTAGAGCGATCGCCTGGCTACAAAACAGAATCCTTACTCATGAATTGTACCATCCGGCATGATTGCTCCCTCTAAATCAGCATTGGTGAGAATTGCCCCTGTTAAATCTGCACCTTGCAAATTTGCTTTTCGCAGAATCGCATTCTCAAGATTGGCATAACTCAAATCTGCACCTTGTAAACTAACCTGAGTTAAATCTGTTGGTAAGTTACCCCACTGAATTGTTTTACCCAAATTAGCCCGACATAATTTGGCTTGATCTAAGTTGGCATGATGCAAGGAAGCTGCTCTCAAGTCAGCGTAACTCAAATCTGCCCCAGTCAAAACCGCATATCCCAAATCTGTACGCTGGTTAGAACTAGGGCGGAAATCTGCTTGAAATAGCAAAGAACGGGATAAGTTTGCACCATGCAAATTCGCACCACACAAACTTGATTTAATTAAGTTGGTTTCTTCTAAACGTGTTTTGACTAATTTCGCACCGGTTAAATCTGCTTCTCGGAGAACTGCACGAAATAAGTCAGCTTCACTCAAATCTATGCCCCAAAGAATCGATTCACTCAAGTCTGTTTCCCGTAAACAAGCTTGGCTGAGATTAGTTTTGCCAAGTCGTGTCTGACGTAAATCACCATAGCTAAAATCTACACCTGTCAGGTTAGCGTTTGTTAATTCTGCTTCTTGTAAGTTAACTCGCGGAAAATTCCGTTCTCCAGCAGCATATTTTTTGAGAATCTGATTCAAATCCATAATTAATTCAAAATTAAAAGTTCAAAAACAGACGTTAAGTAAAACAGGGTAAATAATTAAAGGTTTGTAGTGAGAACTTTAGTTCTCTCTACGTTCTCTACGTTCGCGGAGCGTGTCGTAGACAGAGGCTACGCCAACGCGTAGCGTCCCGCAGGGAACAGAAAAGGACTAAAGTCCTTACTACGAACTGAATCCTCGTTTTTTTACATTACTTAACAGTAAACCATTAGCAGTCAACAACCTTCAAGAATGACTATATAATTTCAAAGCGTAATAGCTTAATATTGTCGTTCTTTCCCAATTCCCAATTCCCAATTCCCCATTCCCTAATAACGACTAACGCAACGTTGAAAAGCAGGGAGATGGTGATTTTGCGAAACATGGCGAAGTTGAGTAAAAGCAATCCGTAGATCCGATTCTTGCACAAATTCTAAAAAACGGTCATACATTTCGACATTAGCGATTTCTGATTCTACTCCCGCTTGACAGGCAGCTTTGAGAGTGTCGGGGGTTTGGACATTGCCCATAAAATTATCAGCAGGAATGGGCAATCCGTATTTACTAAATAGATGATTCCATAAAGAAACGTGTCTATCTTCGGCGTGAACAATGTTGCTAAATGGACGCACTTCACCAAATTTCTTGATGACTGCGGTGTAAAAAGCACGGGCATGATATTCATCGTTGATGGCATCAATCATTGCCTGTTGGGTTTGGGTATTCAACTCCGTACTAGGATTGTAAGCCGCAGTTGGGTTAGTCGTAGTATTGGCGATCGCTACACCACACAAACCACGTTTAGCCATTTGATGATGTCGGCGGTGTCTTTGACAATTCATATTTCTTCCTCATTTTTTAGCCAGTCAAAATTGGCTATTCAATTTTTATTTAAAGAAATCTCTGGGCTAATTTCTCTACTACTCTGTACTGGGAGAGGCGCAACTAAGGATAATCCCAATAATTTCAACGCTAATCTTTCAAACCAAGGTACAGCAGCCCCGAAGCGCATTTTAGCCAGAAAATATCTCTCAAACGCAGCTTTTGCCCAACTTACCCAAGCACCACTCAACGCTACAGCCCGCCGACGTTTACCTGTGACTGCATCAGGTAGCACAGGGTTAGCGAGAAATAAAATTCCTGAATCACCAAAGTCAGCAAAGCAAATGGCATCCAGGGTTGGGGTGACTGGCTGGGCAGAATGTACTCCCAATTCAATAGCAATATTATGTGCCACTGCCATACCCATTGCTTCCGTCATCTGTCCAGTTTTGGGTACTCCCAAGGGGATAGGTGTTACTTCTGGTGGTTTAATTTGTACCACAACTCCCACGGCGTAAATTGAGGAATATTCAGGATGTCTGTATGTCGGTAATACAGGAATGAAGCCATCTTGATTACCTAAGCCTGGTACTTGACGCACAAAGCGTGGCCCTCTAAAGGGTGGCAGTAGCATTGAGTAAGCAAATGGCAATACTCTGCCATTTCTCAGATAAATCTCATTTGGCTCAATCGCTGTGATTGCTGCATTTTCAATAACTTCTACATTCCGTTCTGCCATGAATTTTTTCACTAACTCAGCAGAATTAGCCATCCCACCAATACCCAAGTGTCCGGCGTAGGGTTCTGGTGTCACAAAAGTAATTGATACCTGCTCCCGTAATCCCTGTTTCCTGAGAACGTAGTCTGCCAATAGGGTAAACTCGTAGGCAGGGCCTAAACAACTCGTTTTTGGTAATGCCCCTACTACTAATTGCCCTGGTGCAAGGAGAAACTTTTGCCAAGCTTTCTCGGCAATTAAAGCGTGATGCGGATTACATACTGATTGCGTATATCCATCGGGTCCTAAACCAGCGATCGCATCTAATGCCAGTTCTGCACCTGTGGCAATAATCAAGTAATCGTAAGTAATACTTTCCTCTCCAAACGTGATCTTTTGATCGTGAGGATTCAAGTGATCTACTCGTCCTTGTATCCAATTAATCCCCCTTTGCTTGAGCCGTTCTTGCAAGCTTACCTGAATGGACTCTAAAGAAGTTAAGCCCATTGCTACCCAAGGCAAGGAAGGAATAAATGTGAAGTAAGGGGTTTCTGAAATGACGGTAACTTGATGTTGTTTGGGGAGGATATGCCGTAATTCATAAGCGGTGGGTAAACCGCCCAACCCTGCACCGACGATGACGATATGAGCCATTGCAGGAAATCTCCGAAATATTGGATTGTGGATTTGGGGATGAATTGAGAGATAAGCAAGTTTGTAGTAAGGACTTTAGTCCTGATTTTTCTAAGGACTAAAGTCCTTACTACGAACCGTTAAAACTAACTTGATAGACCAATAGATTGATTCCTATTATTATTATTTTTCAAACATCAGAACTCTTGTATTACTTTTAATTAAGATACTGACTGCACAAAAGGGTGTAGAAAAAATAAATCTCCTTAAAAATTTATATAACTATATAGTAGTATAATAGATAAAGATTAGTAAAGAGTGAGAAAGTTTATGGATGATAGCTTAAGTCTCCCCAACCCTTCCATGTCTAGACGGCAACTGCTGAATTTCTTCACTGGAGCTATTGTTGCAGCTACCGCTAGTGCAGCTTTATATCCGGCGAGTAAGTTTTTCATACCTCCATCTGAAAGCACTGATGCAGGCGGTAGTATTCTCGCTAAAGATATACTTGGTCATCCCATCCCAGCCAGCCAAATTTTAGCCCAACCACCAGAAACACGGGCTTTAATCGCTGGATTGGCTGGTGAGCCTACCTATTTAACTGTTAGGGAAGATGGCACTCTTGAGCCTGTGGGTATTGTTAATAACTGTACTCATTTGGGTTGTACTTTCCCTTGGAATCCGGTTGATCAACAGTTCCAATGTCCTTGTCACGGTTCACGCTATGATGCCCAAGGTTCTGTAGAACGGGGGCCTGCTAACCGTCCTCTGAAGTTGGTTCATGTCCAAGTTAAGGATGATTATGTTTGGATTTCGCCTTGGCAAGAGACAGATCCTCGGACTGGTGAAAAACCTTGGTGGGTTTAAAAACGCGGAGGGGCGCGGAGGTAGGCGCGGAGGGGCGCGGAGAGTTTTTTTAAGAGGAATTGGTGAGAATATGCAGTTATCAAAAGGTAATGTTTCGGAACGTTTGGATCATGTTTATGATGCAATTATTGTTGGTGGTGGTGCTGGGGGGCTGTCGGCTGGGATTTATTTGCAGAGGTATCGGTTGTCTAGTCTAATTATTGACAAGGGTAAGGCTCGTTCTTTCTGGATGCAGGAGTTACATAATTATCTGGGTTTGCCTCCTGATACTCCTGGGCGTGTTTTGTTGCAGCAGGGTAAGAAGCATTATGATTCTCTGGATGGGGATTTTTTGAATGCTTATGTTGAGGAGGTGGTGGACGAGGGTGATACTTTTGCGGTGCGGGTGAAAGTTGGTCGTCAAAATAGTATTTACTCTGTTTTGCGTTCTAAGTATTTGATTGCGGCTAGTGGCATTATTGACCATCTGCCACCTTTGGAAAATATGCAGAATGTGTTTGAATACGCTGGCTATAATTTGCACGTTTGTATGGTCTGTGATGGCTATGAAATGGCTGATAAGCAATGCGGGTTTTTTGCGGGGAGTGAAGCCAGTATTGAGGAAATGGTGTTTAATCTCAGTTGGTTTACGCCCTACATTACTATCTTCACTCACGGGTTATTTACTGTGAGTGCAGAATTACGTTCTAAATTGCAACAGTATGGTTATCGCTTGGTGGAAACACCTATTAAGCAATTTTTGGGTAAAAACCATCACATGACAGGTGTGGAATTGGTTGATGGTACGGTGGTTGAGTTGGAAACTGGTTTAATTTCAATGGGTTCGCGCTATCACAATACTTATCTAGAAAAGTTTAATTTGGAGCGCAAAGGAGGATATTTAATTACAGATCAAATGGGTAGAACTTCTCACCCGCGCATTTTTGCGATTGGAGACTTGAAGGTAGGTTTAAATCAAGTGGTGATTGCGGCGGGTGATGGCGCATTGGCTGCAACGCAGATTTGGCGGGAAATTCGCCGTGCTGTCGGTGCTAGACCTTGGCTGTCAAATCTGCCATCAGCTCTGACACAGAAATGATACGCTGATTTTGAGTCACGTTTGCACCAGAAAAAATTAACCCATTTTCTACGTCGCCACGGGCTGCTTGAGAGAGGGCATTCAGTAGACAATAGGTTTTACCTTTGTCTCGAAATAGACAGACTTCTAAGCAATTGGCAATACATCGCCGCTCTTGTAATGATTCTGCCATGATTTCTTCTGCAAAGGAATTACGTAAAGCTCGACTGGGTTTACCTACGGGGCTGGGTACGGTGACTATGTCTTCTGGATGCGCTTGCAAATGGCGTTCTTTATAATTTTGATGGGCATCACATTCAATGGTGGTGATGAAGCGTGTACCCATTTGTACGCCGTCCGCTCCCATTGCTAACATTTGATCTATGTCGGTGCGATCGCTAACTCCACCGGTGACAATTAACGGTATCCTCACACCCATTTTCTCAGTTAAATATTCTCGCACTTGCGAAATCACCCACGCGATCGAAAACCCTGGAACATTAATTTGTTCACATTGGGTAAAATGTCCCCCTACCTTCTGGCAATTTTCTAAAATCAAGGCATCGGGTAAGCGATTATATCGACTTTTCCATGTCTGACAAAGATACTCTGCTGAGTCTGCATTGGCGACGGTCGGTACTAGTGCCACATCTGGATAATCGGCGGTATACTCTGGTAAAGCTAAGGGTAATGCTCCCCCTGTAACAATCAGATTTGCTCCCTCGGCGGCTGCGGTTTTCGCTAACCCTGGGTAATCTTTAGTACCTACCAGAATATTGACACCAATTACCCCATCGGGGCTAATACTCCTGGCTTTGGATAATTCATCACTTAAAGCTAGGCGATTGGCTGTAAAAAAACTACTCTTTTGACGGGGATTAAAGTACGGAGAATCTAAACCAATTCCCAAAGACGCAATCATCCCCACACCTCCAGCATTGGCAACTGCTCCCGCTAATTTCGCGCCAGATACCCGCACCGCCATTGCAGCTTGCACAATGGGATAGCGGGCAATATGTTTACCAATCCGCAAGGGATGGAGGATCTGGGTCATGACAGATTTACTCACTTATTAACTAAATAACCGAAAAGTAATTTTACCATTTCAGTGTGTCTTTTTAGGGGTGTAGGGGTGTGGGGGTGTGGGGTGTAGACTCTGAAGCCTAGATGAAGTCAAGATTTTCGTTACAGCAGTATTAATTTCAATTAACCACTTGACAACTTTACTACTATACAGTTATATAATATTCATATACGACGGATACACCGATTTGTTGAAAGATACAGATGCTCTCCTGAATAACTCGGACTGCATCTGACTTTCTTAAATTACGTAGACACTACTCTCTCTTAATACCAATTCTGCAAAATTCATTAACACATATCTTGCACCTCCGTTAAAAACCGGGTTTCTTGCAAATCCCTCAGCTTAAAACCTTAATCTTTCGTTCAGAAACCCGGTTTTTTAGGGCTTGTTGAGAATGGTGCAAGATATCAGATTAACAAAGCTCAACTTTGAAACCTTTGTTAAATCAGGATTTCTTAATTTTGAATTTTGAATTTTGAATTTGTATGACCCCTCTGGTCAAACCGCTACGTAATTACTAATTGGTGTTTCCCTGTCACTCAAAATTCATCATTACCATTCGCACTCATTACCAAATATGACAACACTACTCAAAGAGCGTAGTAGCTCTAATTTATGGGATAGATTCAGCAACTGGATTACCAGTACAGACAATCGGATGTATGTTGGCTGGTTTGGCGTAATCCTGATTCCCACTGCCTTAACTGCGGCAATTGTGTTTATTTTGGCGTTTATTGCTGCGCCTCCTGTGGATGTAGATGGTATCCGCGAACCTGTTTCTGGTTCACTGCTTTACGGCAATAACATCATGACTGCTACTGTAGTTCCGACTTCGGCGGCGATTGGTTTGCACCTTTACCCCATCTGGGAAGCTGCTTCTTTGGATGAGTGGCTATATAACGGTGGCCCTTATCAAATGATTGTGTTGCACTTCTTGTTGGCTATCTATGCTTATATGGGTCGTCAGTGGGAATTAAGCTACCGTTTAGGGATGCGTCCTTGGATTCCTGTAGCGTTTTCTGCTCCCGTTGCGGCTGCAACAGCTGTTTTGTTGATTTATCCCATTGGGCAAGGTAGTTTTTCCGATGGCATGATGTTGGGTGTTTCCGGTACATTCAACTTCATGATTGTGTTTTCACCAGAACACAACATCCTCATGCACCCCTTCCATATGATTGGTGTCGCTGGGGTGTTTGGTGGGGCTTTATTCTCGGCAATGCACGGTTCTTTGGTGACTTCTACCCTCGTTCGGGAAACTTCAGAAGCTGAATCAGCGAATATTGGTTATAAGTTTGGTCAAGAAGAAGAAACCTACAATATCGTAGCGGCACATGGTTACTTTGGACGGTTAATTTTCCAATATGCCAGCTTTAATAACTCACGTTCTTTGCACTTCTTCCTTGCTGCTTGGCCTGTAATTGGGATTTGGTTTGCGGCTTTGGGTATCAGCACCATGTCATTTAACTTGAATGGATTCAACTTCAATAACTCGATTTTGGATCATGAAGGACGGACAATTGATACCTGGGCAGATTTATTAAACAGAGCCAATTTAGGGATTGAAGTGATGCACGAGCGTAATGCTCATAACTTCCCTCTAGACTTAGCATCTGGTGAAGCTCAACCCATTGCCCTTGCTGCTCCTTCAATTGCAAGTTAGTTGCTGCGTTGGTACTGCTCATACATTAGCACCCTAGAATTAGGGTGCTTTTTTAACAGTTATCAGTTATCAGTCAAGAGTGATGTGTTTATCGTTGGGTTTAACAGTGAACAGTTATCAGTTTTTTTTTGATAACTGTTCACCCAACACCCAGCACTGATTTAAAGGGGGCGGGGGTTGTGTGACCTAGGCTGGAGCTAAAACCATCCTTCTTGTTCTAAGGTTTCAATTAGCTGTAAGCCACGGGGATCACCTACACCTAATAGTGAGGCTTTAGCATCTTCCCTTACTCCTAAGTCTTTGTCTTCGGCAAAGGACTGAATTAAGGCATCGATCGCAGCAGCATAAACTACATTAGAGGGTAGTTCTTTACACAGTTGCCCGATAGCCCAAGCACTGTTGCTTCTGACTGCTGCTACTGGATCTTGAAATAAGGATTCAATTAGGGGAGGTATTGCCCCAATAATGGCTTCATAACTGACATCTGCCATTTGTGCTAAGGCACTAGCCGACCACAATCGCACTGCCGAAATCTCGGTTTTTAGGGCATCTGCAAGGGGTGCTAAACAACGGCGATCGCGGCAATTCCCTAAAGCCCATACTACACCTTTACGTACATAGCCGTTCCAGTCTCGATTTAG
The DNA here is from genome assembly GCF_058172895.1 of Aliinostoc maniaoense. Taxonomy (NCBI): domain Bacteria; kingdom Bacillati; phylum Cyanobacteriota; class Cyanophyceae; order Nostocales; family Nodulariaceae; genus Aliinostoc; species Aliinostoc maniaoense. Next base: position 4,450,076 of record NZ_CP187952.1, read on the forward strand.
CTGATTAATTAAGGGTTCAACTGCATCGGTACTCGGATTACGCCCAATCCCATAGGCTGCACTCACCCGAACTAAGGGACAGGTATCAGTCAACAAGTCTATTAACAGGGGAGTCGCTCTGGAGTCTTCTATATCACAAAAAGCGCGGGCTGCCAACATCTTTTGTTGAGGTTGGGAACTTTGCAGCAGTGCTAACATCTCGTCTGGGTCAGGTTTTGGCAATTCTGACTCAGCCGTGATGGGTTCTAGTTTATCTAAGGGACTTTCTAAATCCTCCTCGATATCGAGTTCGAGTATGCTTAGGTCTTCTTCGTCATACATATACTTTTATGCTTTGGGGTGATCTGTATATATCCCCCGGTTCTAATTTATTAAAACTTTATTTTTATCGGTTAAATCATTGTACACTGTCTGATCCATCTCATTGCAGGGAATTGGGAATTGGGCATGGGGCATGGGGCATTGGCAGGGAAAAAGTAATGATTATTGACTATCTAGTTGCTTGAGCATCCAGAGGGATTGGGTTTGATAACCTAGCTGATGATAGAGATTGAGGGCAGGTTGGTTGGTTTGAAATACTTGTAATCCAATTTGGCGATCGCCTCTTTGAATTGCCCAATTTTCTAGATAGCGCATTAAGGCTGTAGCAATGCCCCGCCGCCGATGTTCTGGGAGGACGTAAAGTAAAAAAATGTGGGGATGGCGTGTGCCAGTAACTTGATCTATGGCATTACCTACCCAAAGACAGGCGACGGGAGAGGGGGGAGTTTGGACGCTCTCACTTCCACAATCCACCCACCACAAGGGGGTATCTTTGGAGAAGTATTGCTCAACGGTTCGAGCTAAGTGGGCAAAATCCTGTTGTGGATATAGGTCTTGGTAAGTGCGCTGCATGAATTTGACTAGCAGCGATCGCTCTAAGGTAGAGCCACGACGAAGATAATAGCCGGGTATTAATAATTCAAAATTCAAAATTCAAAATTAAGGAATTTTGGGGCATGGGGCATGGGGCATTGGGCATTGGGCATGGGGCATGGGGCATGGGGCATTGGGCATTGGGCATTGGGCATTGGGGTATAGGGGTAAATATTTCTACCTTGTCTACCTTGTCTACCTTGTCTCCCTTGTCTACCTTGTCTACCTTGTCTACCTTGTCTCCCCCTGCCCCCTGCCCCCTCCAACCTACTTGTATCAAACTTAAAGTGAAACGGTATGACCTATAACCATGCCCACTTCTTCAATTGGTGCTGGGGCTGCCATGTCGGAGGGTAAAAATATGCGTGCGCTGACTGCTACTAGGGCGATGATGAATACTAATACTACTAGTAGGGGGGCAATGTATTGACGAAAGATAGCCATATTTTTGTGTGCGATCGCTTGCGGGTGGGAAATCTAATTAAAGATTTGTGAATTTTACTTGACTTAATTTTAGCGGGTTTTGGTTCTTGGGGAAAAGGAGGGGGAATTTTTTAACGCAGAGGAACGCGGTGAACCAGCGTTGTAGGAGGGTTTCCCTCCGTAGACGACTGGTGAACCCAAAGGGAGGTTTACGCAAAGGAACGCGGAGAGTTGTTAGCGGGTGTCTCGGTCTAGGTCGTCTAGGACTCTCTCGCAATACCAATTTTCTGGCATTCCGGGATAGTTTTCTTTGGCTTGGTCAATTAATCTGTCGGCGGCGGCGGCATCACCAGATAATTTAGAAATGAGTTTGTTTTTGAGATAGTTTTGGCTCTCAAATGTGGGTTCACTGATGCTCTGGTTGATTGGTTCGGAGGATCTTTGTGGTAATGTTTGGGTTTGTCCTCGTTTCAATTGCCAGAACAATACGTAATAGAGTGTGCCAAAAATTAAAATTAAGCTGATTGTTCCGAAAAAGGTGAGGATGTTAAATGTTAGATAACCTAAAACTAATTGTGAAAGCACATAGCCAAGTAATAACCCGGTTAGTAAAAGAATAAATGTGCCGATAATAATTACTATTTGGTTTCCCATAAGTCCTCGTCTTCTGGCTCAATTCCTGGTCTGTTTACTGCCACTGGTTTTTGGTTCCAGGGGGCAAAAAATGGTAATAAAAGCAATCCTGGGACTGCGGCTATAATACTAATCACGAAAAATAAAGGCCAACCCGTACTTTTTGCGAGGCTGCCGGCGGGTGCAACTAAAATATCACGGCTAACTGCCATAAAACTGGAAAGTAAAGCATACTGGGTAGCAGAAAAACGTTGGTTACATAAACTCATTAAAAAGCCAACAAAGGCCGCTGTTCCTAAACCAGCACAAAAGTTTTCAATGTTAATAGTTAACACTAGCATTTGGTAATTTCTACCGACTTGAGCTAGTAATAAGTAAGCTAAGTTACTAACAGCTTGTAGTCCACCAAATAGCCACAGTGAGCGATTGAGTCCGATTTTACTGAGAATGACTCCCCCTGTTAATGTGCCAACAATGGTAGCGATTAATCCCATTCCACCCTGAATTGCACCAATATCGGTTTGAGTGAATCCAGTTTGTAGCAGGAAAGGTGTAGACATATTGTTGACAAAGGAATCGCCTAGTTTATAGAGGACGATGAACAATAAAGTCAAAATGGCATAAACTACCCCTTGGCGTTGAAAAAATTCCCCAAAGGGTAAAATAACGGCGGCGGCTAGAGATTCTGGGGGTCGTGTTTCTTTGGGTTCTGGTGCAAATAATGTGCCGACGATGCCAATTGCCATAGCGGCAGCCATGAATAAGTAAACTGATGACCAGGGTATATTATCGGCTAGGATTAATGCTAGAGAGCCTGTGAGCAGTAAGGCGATGCGATAGCCTAGAACGAAAACGGCTGCACCCGCACCTAATTCTAATTCTTCTAAAACATCGGTGCGGTAAGCGTCGGCGGCAATGTCTTGGGTAGCACTGAAAAATGCGATCGCCACTGCATTAATCGCTAAAAGTTGTAGTGCTTGTTTGGGTTGTTGCAAGGCCATACAGGCGATCGCAATCAATAATCCTATTTGCAGGGTGATTAACCAGCCGCGCCTTCTACCTAAAAATGGGAGATTAAACCAGTCTAACAACGGCGACCAGAGAAATTTTAAGGAATAGGGTAAGCCGACTAAGCTAAATAAGCCAATAGCTGTTAAATCGACCTTTTCCACCGTCATCCAAGCTTGCAAGGTCTTACTAGTCAAGAATAATGGTAAACCCGATGAAAAACCAAGGAGTATTAACGCCGCCATTTTTCGGCTACCAAAAACTTGCAGCAGCGATCGCACTGGATTCATATATCTATTTTTATTTGTGAGTTGGAGTTATCTTGCCATAGTTGTTGTATGATTACACGCCATATATAAAAATTTGCCAAAAACCTTTATAGATAAACTTCTTTGTTATATTTAAATTGCCTAAATTTAAATCCCGACTGCTATAAAAAGTCGGGAATCTGGGTGATAAATTTTACTGTATTCTTAGCTTGAGGTAGTAGTCAAAACCACCTTTTGACGCATAGCACGTTTGCGATCGCTCTTTCGCGTACCTCCAGCCATTTGATACTCATGGCTATTGTTACCGAACTTATAAGCAACACCACGCAAAATGCTCTCAGAATAGTCTGCTAAATCTTGTTCATATTCAACTATCTGAGTTAATAAAACATCAATATTAGAAAGAGTGGTATTGTACGCTTCCAGAGATTTTCTGAGGCGTTCAATTTTTTTGGTATAATCTTGAACCGTTAACCCTTCTCCTACATCTAGAGTTGGACTAATAGATTTAATGCTTGCTAGACGTATCTCAGCTTTATCTAGCATACGTGAATTGCGTTTTTGTCTTGCCATAATTAATACTCAAACTTCTAGTTTGCCCTAACTCTATAGTGGACAATTGTTTAAGGCGTTGTCATACGTAAAATTGTTGATTTTTGTAAAAAAATTTAAAGATTCAGGAATTTACAGTAGTGATTATTTATCTGACTTTGCACGTTATGTGGAAAAGTTAACATGAAACCTAACCCCCAACCCCTTCTCTACAAGGGAAGGGGAGCAAGAATCAAAGTAGAGACGTTGCATGCAACGTCTCTACAGTTGCAGGCTACGGTGTACACACATCTTTGTACTGAGTGCAAAATGTGGCTTGATCCCCCCTAGCCCCCCTTAAAAAAGGGGGGAACTAGAATCAAAAGGGTCAAAGTCCACGCCACTTGCTACAAGTCGGCAGAGCCGCCCAACGCAGTGGCTCCCCTTTTTAAGGGGGATTTAGGGGGATCGAATGACTTGTGTGTACACGGTAGACAGTTGCAGGGGAGAGGTACTCTACGAGAAGAGCTTCGCTCTATGGAGAGGGGTTATCCCGATCCCGTGAAAAGTCAGATTATTGATAACTTGCACATCGAGTGAAGTTCTTAACGTTAAAGCGGAAGTTGCTACAGAGTGCGCGAAACACGGAAACGTGAAGACAAAAGTTACTTTCGGGAAAGCAAAAGTTACTTTCGGGAAAGCAGAAGTTACTTTCGGGAAAGCAGAAGTTACTTCCGGGAAAGCAGAAGTTACTTCCGGGAAGGCAAAAGTTACTTCCGGGAAAGCAAAATTTATACCATATCTAGCATAGAATCCTGATGCGCTTAGATTATCACAGGAACTATCAGTTATTAATTGTTTTAACTGTTTTGTAACTTTGCTAACTAAAAAACCGGGTTTCTGAACGAAAGATTATGGTTTATAAGCTGATTTGCAAGAAACCCCGTTTTTAACCTGAACGAAAGATTATGGTTTATAAGAAACCCGGTTTTTCAATCCGTCAAACCCACGTTAAACTACAAATATCAGCCCACTCTGACGGGAAACCATTGTGAAAGCTAGATGGATTATTACAGCAGTTTCAGCCGCATTGTTTTTTGGTGGTAGCCTGTTTACCTCACTGCGTGACCCTTGGTTTCAAAACTTACAACGCCCCAACTGGTTGACGTTTGAATTTATCATCCCGTTTGTTTGGACTTTGATTTGGGCTTGTCTCACCATTTCAGCCATTATTGTGTGGGAGAAAAAAACTAGACAAGGTTCTCGACCTTGGTTTTTAATGGTTGTTTATAGTGCGATCGCTCTCCTCACTTCCACCTACAGTCCCGTTGTCGTAGAACTGCGAAGCCTCACAGGCGGAATCATTCTCGGTGGACTAGCTACGCTCTTAGTTTATATTTTGGCTTTTGTTGTCAGGCCAATTTCTCAAACAGCATCTTGGCTATTTCTTCCCTACGCACTTTGGGGGCCATTCGGGACATATTTAACTTGGTTATTATTACAACTCAATCCCAGTGTAGGGTTATAAGTCGTAATTAAGATGGGGAATGGGGCATGGGGCTAATCAATTCAAAATTCAAAATTCAAAATACCCTGCGGGAAGGCTTGCGCCTACAAAATTCAAAATTCAAGAGTTTTTCTGCCCCTGCTCCCCTGCCCCTTGTCTCCCTTGTCTCCCTTGTCTCCCTTGTCTCCCCTTGCCCCCTACACCCCTACACAGCTTGCTCAATTGCTACAATTCTTTCCTGAGATACAAATCCCTCTATCGTTTGCTAGAGGCAGCAATCATCATGATTATCTAAGCTTTTGGTGATTTCAACAAAAGCAAGTTATGCAAGGTTTTCGCTTAGGTTCTATCTTCGGTTTTGAAATCCGAATAGATTTATCTTGGTTATTAATTTTCTTTCTTGTCCTGTGGACTTTAGGCGCAGGTTTATTTCCCACCAATTATCCCGGACTTGATAATGCTACTTATTTTGGCATGGGCATAGTAGCAACATTACTGTTCTTTGCATCATTACTAGCTCATGAGCTTTCCCATTCTTTTGTAGCTAGGTCAAAAGGCATTCCAGTGGAGGGTATTACGCTATTTATTTTTGGTGGCGTTTCCCGCACTCGTATGGATGCAGAACACCCAGGAGATGAATTTCAAATAGCTGTCATTGGCCCTGTTACCAGTTTAATACTATCCGCCGTATTTGGTTTGGTTTGGTATATCGGCCGCAATGCTGGCTGGAGTGTGGTAGTTAATGGTGTCACTTCTTACTTAGCATCTATTAATCTAGCCTTGGCTATTTTTAATATGTTACCGGGGTTTCCTTTAGATGGTGGTCGTGTCTTTCGTTCGCTGGTGTGGAAATATACTGGCAATCTGAAAAAAGCCACACAAATTGCTTCTACTGGCGGTAAATGGCTGGGTTATTTACTAATTGCCCTCGGTTTATTGCAGACATTTGGCGGTGCTGTTCTAGGTGGACTTTGGCTAGTTTTGATTGGTTGGTTTCTTTTTACTGCGGCTGAAGCTAGTTATGAGGAAATCTTGCTGCGTACCAGTTTACAAGGAGTGCGAGCGCGGGAAGTGATGACACCCTATCCCGAAACCGTAGACGCACAGTTAACACTCCAAGAACTAGTAGATAAATATTTTCTCAGTCGCCGTTATCAATCTTTTCCAGTTATGGAAGACAATAAACCAATCGGCATGATTACTTTAAATCAAGTTAAAGATATACCGCGAGAAGAATGGATGTATCGCACTGTTAAAGAAACCATGATTCCTACACAACAGGGTGTAACTACACGTCCAGAAGAACAAATGTCTGAGGTACTCGAAAAAATGCAAACTTCAGGAGTGCGACGAGTTCTAGTCACTCAAGATGGTTTACTCACAGGCATTATCACCGCCAATGATATCGCCAATTGGCTACAGCGACGACGAGAATTTGGTAAAGTCGCTTAATTTAACTAACATTTATCGGTTTATGCACTATAAATCAGCTATTAGTGAAACAGATTTTTAGCCGAAAACTTATTCTCTTTTTCAGGTGCATAATCTGAACAATCTTTAGCATCCTCTGTCATCACAACTGAAGGATTGACAGCACATTTTAAAAAATGGTTGCTAGCATAAAATTTGCATTTCTTACAAGGTAGTTGATGTGATGCTTTAACTGAGGTAATTATCTTATCTTCTAACACACTCCGAATTTTTCGCAGAATTATAAAGAAAATCACCCAGCTAAAAATTAAACCAATAGGGGTTAAAGATATAGCTATCTCAGGAATATCTATATTATTAGTGGGTGATTGCTTAGTTTTAAGTTCACTCCGAGTTGCTTGAGCAACATTCTGATGATGTCTTAATTCTTTTGAAAATAATTCATTAGTAAACATATTACATATCCTTGGCGATATATATCGAGTAATCTGATATTTTTACCAGTTTATTTATCATTTTCTGACAGATATACTTGATATTTCAGCTATGAATCAGGTTTAAAAATAAAATCTAAAAGTCTAAAAATCTAAAGTCAATATCTACCGAAATTGAAATAACTGCTTGAAGATCAATCACTCAATTATATGTTTAACAAAAGAAAATTTCTGCTGTCTCTGCCAATAGTTTTGCTTGGATTTTTTTTGTGGTATATCTAAAGGAATATATTAAAGACTTAATTTTTGTCAACATAGTTTTATGCTAAAATTTTGTAACACAAGCAAGCAAATATCATCTTCAAATAGCAATAAATATTTCCTTTATAAACAAAATTACCGATTTATATTATTAATAATTAGATGTTTTGAGAATTGATTGTTGACGTTATTTAAGTCAGCGTATAGAAAGCAGAAAACAAGGCATGAAGGAGATAATTATCGTCTTTGCTCTGAAAATTGGATAATTCAATTTTTGGAATTATCGAAATATATTTACTTGACTAAAACGCCAAAAAGCTTTAAGTAAAACGACTTGAAAAAAGCAGATTATGTGAAGTAATGTAAAAAGATTAGCATCTAGTTCGTAGTAAGGACTTTAGTCCTCTAATAAGGACTGAAGTCCTTACTACAAACCTTGAATTATTTACACCATTCTACTTATAGCTGTGGAAGTGATTAATTTCAGCTAGACAAAATACGGTAATTTATTGATTAGTCTTGATTTCATTTGCGAGATAAATTTTGAGGTAATAATTTATGTTTCGGTTTTTGCAAAAGACATTTGCTTTGTTGTTGACAGTAATTTTGCTCGTTGCTTGTGGAACAATGCCAATAGCTGAGTCACAGTCTCTCAATACAACCAAAGCTGTTACTAAGTCCTCTTTGCCTGTTGCTTACCCAGATAAAGAGTTAAGTGCTTCTCCTGCCAAATTACCTCCATTACCTTACGATTACACAGCTTTGAGTCAAGCCATTGACGGAGAAACTATGAAACTGCACCATGATGCTCATCATGCTAGCTATGTTAATAACCTCAATGATGCGCTCAAGAAGTACCCCGATTTGCAAAAGAAAAGTGTAGAAGCTTTACTAAGAGATTTGGACAGTGTACCGGAAGATATCCGCACCAAAGTGCGAAATAACGGCGGCGGACATTTAAATCACACTATTTTCTGGCAAATTATGAGTCCTGAGGGTGGTGGGCAACCAACAGGGAAACTAGCGGAAGAAATTAACCAAACTTTTGGCAGTTTCGATGCTTTTAAACAGCAATTTAACGCCGCCGGTGCTAGTCGTTTTGGTAGTGGTTGGGTTTGGTTAGTGCGTAACCCCCAAGGGCAACTGCAAATTACAACTACTCCTAATCAAGATAGTCCCATTATGGAAGGGTTATATCCAATTATGGGGAATGATGTTTGGGAACACGCCTATTATTTGAGATATCGCAACCGTCGTGGGGAGTATTTAAACAATTGGTGGAATGTAGTGAATTGGGAAGAAATTAACAAGCGCGCCGCAGTTAGGGAAAAGCAAAGCTAAATATTCAGTACTGGCGTGGCAAGGCTAAAATAGTGCATTAGAGGTAGGTTTGGTTGAGGAACGAAACCCAACATAAATATCAAAAACTTAACATAGATGCTGGTGTTGGGTTTCCTCGCGTCAACCCAACCTACAATTTTTTTGCAAAATTTTAGGCTTGTCAGTCCACTACAAATTTCAGGTTTGCACTGGTTTTTTATTTGGCTCAAAAGTATCAAAAATTAATATAAATATAATTAAGTTTTGCTTGATAAGTGCATATTTTTATGAAAAATTTGTTAAATCTAAGTTTGTATCTTCAAACTTATATAAACTGATAAATTTATGCAAAAAATCAATTTAGCATCTAATCCTAAGACTCCCTTTTTGGCTCTAATATTGCTGTGGCTAGCTTATGCCTTTTTAGGATGGTATCTGGCGGCGCATCATATTATCTGGTTAGTGGGAGGTTTTGTAGCTTTAATGGCGATCGCAGTAGTCCGTAAAAGTATATCTTGGTTAGAGGGCTTAGTCTCCTTCGGTTCTCAACTGTTAGTTGTGATCTTAGTCTTAAGTATGTCAATTGCCTTAGTTGCTACTTGGTCATTATTGTTTAGTCTTTTTCTCATCCCTGTAGCTAGCACACTTTTAGCTGATTTAGAAATGCGGTTTGCGGGATTTAATAAGATAGATTCTTTTTGGATTTTAACTATGTTAGCTACTGCTGGGCTAGTAGTTGGTGAAGTTGTAGATATTTTATTTTTACCTAGTATGAGATTGTGAACAACTCCAACTAACGAAACTGTTATATAGCACGCGTATTTTATTTTTGAAATATAGGTAGGGGAGGCAAATTCTAGTGTGGCTTTTCCTCCTGCAATATTACCGTTGTTTTAGCAGAGAGAGTACGGCACTTTTTGTTAAAGCTTTGGGTGCGTTACGGCTTACGCCTAAAACACCCTACATATACTACTAAATATACTACATATACTGACAGGGCTTGTATTAAAGTCGCGTTTTTGTCTCTTACTTAGATTGCCTGTTTTGTCAATCATTCTCTAAGTTGTGATCAATCTTACCAGTGATAGAAGCTTTTTTGAGCCGGTTTTTATACGCTTGAAACGACGGAAACTGATGTAAATATAAAAAATGGAAAAGATTTGCTTAGAGGATGATCCAAAATAATTAGAACTACTCCTCACAACTTTATTTTGTCTTTGTCATTTTTAAGTCATATTTTTGACTCAAAATTTAATATATGGGACAGATAAATCATCTATTTTTTGCCGACACAAAATAGATGAGTTCTTTGTCTTACTTACTTACGAGTCACTCAAAAAACTTGTAGTGTAACGTCGTGATTAATTGAAAAATTACCAATTTAGTAATTGAATACTCATGTTTGTAAATCCCTAAAGATTAACCAAAAAGACTTTTAACTAAAACAGAGTCAGAAATTTTTTACTGATACTCTGAAGCCTGAAGTGAGTAAGGAGCAAATGTGAGTAAACCTACAGAAAACATTGTCCTCAACCAAGGACAGGTGAGAAATGTAGCAACACCGAGGCAGTTGTTAAAATTACCAGATGCCGTGGCTTTAATTGTAGGCATTGTCATTGGTGCAGGCATTTTTCAAACTCCAGCTTTAGTGGCGAGTCAAGCCGGAAATGATATTACTGTACTGATGTTGTGGCTAGCTGGTGGTTTGGTATCTGTAATTGGTGCATTGTGCTATGCAGAGTTGGCAACAACCTATCCTGATATTGGTGGGGTGTACTTTTATCTTAAACGTGCATTTGGGGGAGCGATCGCCTTTTTATTTGCCTGGGCGCGGCTAACAGTCATTCAAACTGGTTCTATTACTCTATTAGCCTTCGTATTTGGTGATTATGCCTCGCAATTATGGCGATTAGGTTCATTTTCTACTTCTGTGTATGCCGCCGGGGTAATTACTCTCTTAACAGCCTTGAATCTTTTTGGTTTAAGACAAGGTAAGTGGACACAAAACTTACTATCTCTAGCAAAAGTTTTAGGTTTGTTACTAGTAGTGATGTTTGGGTTGCGTGCCACAGGTAATTCTGTAGTCACACCAGAGCCTACTTCATCAGGTAATTGGGGACTAGCAATGGTATTTGTGTTGCTGTCTTATGGCGGTTGGAACGAAGCCGCTTACATTGCCGCAGAAATTCAAAATCGACAGCGTAATATATTGCGATCGCTACTGTGGAGTATTAGCATTATCACCGCCATTTACTTATTAATCAACTGGGCTTATCTCCAAGGATTAGGATTAGCCAACATGGCGCAATCACAAGCAGTAGCCGCAGATTTAATGCGCTCTGTTGCCGGCGAACCTGGAGCATTATTTATTAGCTTTTTAATTGCAATTTCTACTTTAGGGGCAATTAATGCCACAATTTTTACAGGCGCGCGGACTAATTACGCCCTTGGTAAAGATTTTGCTTTGTTTGGTTTTATGGGACGTTGGCAACCAAACCCCAGCACACCTAGTTCTGCATTGTTGGTACAAGCAGCAATGGCATTAGGACTCGTTATCTTAGGCACATTCACCCGCAAAGGGTTTGAAACAATGGTGGATTATACTGCCCCTGTATTTTGGTTCTTTTTCTTACTTTCTGGCATATCTTTGATTGTCCTCAGAACTAAAGACTCAAACATTACACGCCCATTTCCTGTGCCATTGTATCCACTCACACCCATACTCTTTTGTATGGTTTGTGGCTACTTGCTCTACTCCAGCTTAGTTTACACCAACATCGGCGCAATGGCTGGTGTAGGAGTAGTAGCGACAGGTATTCCCTTTTTGCTTTGGAATCGCTATCAGCAATCAGTTAACAGTTAACTGTTAACAATCAACAATTTAATTGGAGGATATGTAATGAAGTTGCCAAAAATTCTACTGCTCTTAGTCACAGGATTTGGTATTACTAATTTAAGTCTTGCGGGATGCACAAATCAATCATCCAATTTAGAAGCACAAACACAGCCTTCTGTCTCAACATTAACAGGTCAAACTGAAACACTAGCTCCCACAAAACCCCAAGAACGCCCTGCGGATGTTCCCTATGTACCAACACCACAACCTGTAGTAGACGCTATGTTAGAAGTAGCAAAAGTCAATAAAGATGATGTGCTTTATGACTTGGGTAGTGGTGACGGTAGAATTGTGAATACAGCAGCGCAAAAGTACGGTACGAGAGGCATTGGTATAGATATTAGTCCAGAACGCATTCAAGAAGCTAACGTCAATGCTCAACAAGCTGGCGTTACTGAGCGGGTCAAATTTATTCAGCAAGACTTATTTAACACTGATTTAAGTGATGCTACAGTAGTTACACTGTACCTGTTACCTGACATCAATCTAAAGCTACGTCCTAAGCTCTTTAAAGAACTCAAGCCTGGTACTAGAGTGGTATCCCATGCCTTTGATATGGGTGACTGGCAGCCTGAAAAAACATTACAAGTAGATGGTAGAACTATTTACTATTGGGTGATTCCACAACAAATACCAGCTAATTTGCGTTGATTTAGAAGGGTGTAGGGGGTGGGGTGTAGGGTGTAGTGACCCACCTTTAACGACACGCGAAAGTCCCCACCTTCTGGTGCGGACGCTACGCGAACAGCGTACTCGCAAGGTGGGGATGAATAGCGGTTGATGACGATTGCATCTATGACCAAAATCAATCCTCTTGGTTGATAAGGGAATGGATGTATGATAGCGAAGCGTTAGCGAGGCACGAGCGTCGGAATCAACAATCTTTTGCCGGTAGAGATTTGATGTAGTCCTGAATTATTTCTGACATTGATACACCCATATACTTGGCATATTTTTCTATTTTTTCTTTCTCTTTTTTAGTCAATCTTACAATAACTTTTTCTGTTCTAGCCATATTTACCCGATTGTGTGTTACTCTTATTGTATACACAATTAGGTAAACATAAAAGGAGGGAATAAAATCAGTGGCTACAAGACGGATGACTTTCCGGTTATACCCAAATAAGCGAATAGAGCAGTCCTTGCGGTATCACCGAAAGCTTCACAAGGACTTGTACAACTGTGCTATATACAATAGATTTACTCAATATCAAAAATTCAATCACTCTGTTAGTTATTTCGAGCAACAGAATTGTTTACCTGCTTTCAAGGAAGTTTGGACAGAGTACAAACAAATCAATTCCCAAGCTTTACAAGCAACCTTGAAGCGTGTTGATTTTGCCTTTGAACGCTGGTTTAAAGGATTAGGTAAACGTCCTAGATACAAGTCAATTCGACATTATTCAGGTTGGACTTATCCAGCAAAAAGCGGATATTCAGTAGAATCAAATGGTGAAAATGGTTATATTACCTTAGCTAAAATTGGTCGTATTCAGATGCGTGGGTTCGCTAAGTATTGGGGAACTCCAACTACTTGCACAATTGTTTATCGTAATGGTAAATGGTACGCATCTATTACGGTTGATGTTTTAGACCAAGTTCTTAAACCAGATGTTTTACCAACTGGTGCTGTTGGGATAGATTTAGGATGTAAGTCAGCTTTATCAATTACTGATGGTGAGAATCATCAACATATTGAAGCACCAAAATTTTTGAGAAATGCTGAACATCTAATAAAAAAAGCTTCTAAAGATAAAAGGCGAAAACAAGCACCAAATAGAAAGAAAAAAGTTCAAGCTTCTAGAAGATGGAAGAAAGCCCAAAGTAAGGTTAGTAAACTAACTTGTAAAGTTGCTAACCAACGTCAAAATTGGGTTCATCAGGTGACAGCAGAAATAATCAGCAGTAATAGCTTCGTTGCCACTGAAAAACTAGAAGTCAAGAATATGTCTAGTAATGCAAAGAAAGGCAAGCGCAAAAAGCAAAAAGCAGGTTTGAACAAGTCAATACTTGACGTGGGTTTTGGAATGCTACGTAGTACCATCAAGTACAAAGTAGAACAAATTGGTGGTGTGTTTGTTGAAGTTCCAACCAAGAAAGTAAAGCCTAGTCAAACCTGCCCCAAATGCGGACATCAGCACAAAAAGACTCTTGATATTAGAGTGCATAATTGTGCTGTTTGCGGATATCAGCAAGATCGTGATATTGCTGCTGCTGAGGTTATGCTTTACTATGCTCAAGGTAATCTACCGGGGTTTGGAACGAACCTCGCAGTCGCAGAGTCGCCTAGCTCTACCGCATCCCCCAGTCAGCGCAAGCAAGCTGGAAGTATGCGGCAACTGGGGGCAAAGAAGCGACAAAAATTCAACTCTACTGGGGTGGATGTAGAAACTCACCCCTCAACGAAGTAGGGGTGAGTAGTTCATAAGCATAACTTTTGGCAAAATCCCAAATTGGTATGATAGGGTAAAAAGAGGGAAACTCCTAACTAAAAGCGTAAATTCAGAGATTAGTCAGGCAAAAAGTCCTAGAAGCCATCTTTTTACCCCCTGTTAGTACTTTGGAAGAAATAGCAGCAGTTTCTTGAGCTTCATCTGATTTGCTTTCATCTTTGCTCAATTGGAGAGTTGATTTGCTGTGCTTTCCACGATGGATTCGAGAGTAGTAACAGAATTAAGTCCTATGAAAACTCGCACAATCAATCACAAATATCTCCAGCAAATAGAAGCTTGGCAACTCCTCGAAAAATCAATCATTTATTACCAAGGGAAACCCATTGGTACTGTAGCAGCTCAAGATCCTCAATCCCATGCACTTAACTATGACCAATGTTTCCTGAGAGATTTTATTCCCTCGGCTTTGGTATTTCTCATGGAGGGTAAAGCAGAAATCGTCCGTAACTTTTTAGTGGAAACACTAAAATTACAAAGCCATGAGAAGCAAATGGATTGCTTTCAACCTGGTTCGGGGTTGATGCCTGCCAGTTTTAAAGTAGAATGCAATGGCAGTGAGGAATATTTAGTTGCTGACTTTGGAGAACAAGCGATCGCACGCGTTCCTCCGGTAGACTCTTGTTTGTGGTGGATTCTGCTCCTACGTGCCTATGAAAAAGCCACAGGAGACATAGAATTAGCCCGTCAGCCACAATTTCAAGCTGGAATCAAGTTAATTTTGGATCTTTGTCTGGTACATCGCTTTGCCATGTACCCCACCATGTTAGTTCCCGACGGCGCATTTATGATTGACCGCCGGATGGGAGTTTACGAACACCCCTTAGAAATTCAGGTGTTATTCTACGCAGCCATGCGAGCATCTCGTGAATTACTCTTACCAGATGGAGATGGCGGACGCTATCTCGATAAAATTAATACCAGATTGGGGGCTTTGCACTATCACATCTGCAATTATTACTGGTTAGACCTGAAAAGGTTAAGAGAAATTTACCGTTACAAAGGAGATGAATTTGGCAAAGAAGTCGCTAATAAGTTCAATATTTACTCAGAATCAATTCCTAATTGGGTCATTGAGTGGCTACCACAAAATAGCGGCTATTTAGCTGGGAATTTGGGGCCGGGAAGGATGGATTTTCGCTTCTTCGCCCTCGGTAATTTGATGGCAATTTTAACGTCCTTATCCAGCGAAAAAGAATCTCAAAGCATCATGAATTTATTTGTGCATCGCTGGCAAGACTTGATTGGCTATATGCCTGTAAAAATTTGCTATCCAGCCATAGAAGGGTTAGAGTGGCGCATTGTTACAGGGTGTGACCCTAAAAATATTCCTTGGTCTTATCATAACGGTGGTCATTGGCCGGTGTTATTGTGGATATTTACAGCTGCGGCGATCAAAACCGGTAGAATAGAACTTGCCCAAGAAGCAATTGCGATCGCCGAAACTCGTTTAACCCAGGATCAATACCCCGAATACTACGACGGTAACAACGGTCGTTTAATCGGCAAAGAAGCCAGAATCAATCAAACCTGGACTATGGCCGGACTATTAGCCGCAAAGCAGTTTTTAGCTAACCCAGACTTTTTACAACTAGTTAGTTTTGCTGAAAGTTTTGAAGGCTTTGGTTGCAACCTTTAGGGGGGCAGGGGTGCAGGGGGCAGGGGGCAGGGTGCAGGGGGAGACAAGGGAGACAAGAGAGACAAGGGGGACAAGGAGAGAAGTCTGAGCGGAGGTTTCCTCCGATCAGAACTTCGGGGAGACAAGGGAGAAATATTTACCTCAATGCCCGATGCCCGATGCCCGATGCCCCATGCCCAATGCCCCATGCCCCATTATGCTACCGCCGCAAACTCGCTTTTGACACTAGCATATGCCCAATCTAACCAAGGAAGTAAAAGTTCAATATCTGTAGTTTCTACCGTAGCTCCTCCCCAAATTCTTAATCCGGGAGGGGCAGCGCGATAGGGGGCAATATCGTAAGCTACTTGTTCTTTTTCTAAAAGTTTCGCCATTTTTTTGGCGAATTTGGCTTGGTCTTCTGGGCTGAGGCTAGCAAACCCAGCATCGACGATTTTTAAGCAAATGGAAGTACAAGAACGAGTTTCTGGCTTTTCTGCTAGGAAATCAGCCCAATTGCTTTGCTCAACCCATTTGCTGATAGCTGCTAAGTTGGCTTCACTACGATTAATTAAACCAGACAGTCCGCCGATACTTTCTGCCCAAATTAAAGCATCTAGGGCATCTTCTACACACAACATTGATGGTGTATTGATGGTATCTCCTTTAAAAATGCCTTCAATCAACTTACCTTTTTGTGATAGGCGGAAAATTTTTGGTATAGGCCAAGTTGGTTGATAAGTTTCCAGTCTTTCTACAGCACGGGGTGAGAGAACAATTACACCATGTTGTGCTTCCCCTCCTAAAACTTTCTGCCAAGAATAAGTCAGCACATCGATTTTTTCCCAAGGTATATCCATCGCAAATACCGCAGATGTGGCATCACAAATGGTTAATCCTTCCCGGTCATCTTTAATCCAATCACCATTGGGAACTCTCACCCCGGATGTTGTGCCATTCCACAAAAACACAACATCATGGCTAAAATCAACTTCTTCTAAATTGGGTAAGCTGCCATAGGGTGCTTTCATTAAGCGGACATCGGGCAGTTTCAACTCATCTACGACATCTTTGACCCATTCTTGACCAAAACTTTCCCAGGCCAGAATGTCAAGGGGTCTTTGTCCGAGTAATGACCATAACGCCATCTCTACTGCACCAGTATCGGAAGCGGGAACAATACCCAAGCGATAATCAGCAGGAAGACCGAGAATTTGTTTGGAACGTTCAATTACTTCTGCTAATTTGGCTTTGCCATCTTCCGACCTGTGGGAACGACCTAAACAAGCATTTTGCAAATTAGTCACAGACCAGCCGGGATGCTTGGCACAGGGGCCGGAGGAAAAATTAGGATTTTGGGGTTTGATTAGAGTAGGTTGCTCTGACATGGTTGCAGTAGGTGGTATTCAGTAGCTAATAATCATGTAGATACTACATTACCGGATATCTGGGGTGTTGTTGCAAACTTGGTGTTGAGTGTTGACTTTTGTTAGGTTTCTACCAACAGACAAATAGTTAATATTAAAAGTTAACAATAAAAGTATGGTGGCTGAGATGATTAGCGTACTCGCCAAAGTGTCTGTCGAAAACCTAGAAAAATTTGTGGGTGTGTTCTCTACTCGTGGGGCTGATATCCGCAAACAGTACGGCAGTCTGAGTGCAGAAGTATTTAAATCTGTGGAAGCAGAAAATACTGTCTGGGTCTTATTTCAATGGATGAGTCAGGAGAATTTTCAACAGTTCTTAAATGATCCTGTAGTCCAGGAAACAATGAAATCCAGTGGCACAATAGGTCAGCCGGAGTTTATTTTTCTGAATCAAATTGGTCTATTTTCCGCTTAATAGCAATCAGCCCAAAATTTAACTTTTGGGCTGATATTGTCAGATATTATTGATCGTTTCACTTTTTGAGAACTATCTGGAAGGAATTTAAATATCCTGTAATCGTTCTAGCTAAGTTTTGCTGCTGTTTTTTAGTAGTTATTGCTGTTACTTGATACAAACGTCCTTCAGCGACATAGATTCTGGTTCTGGTGATTTTGCCGCCCATGTTAATGTAAGCAAATTCTTTGCCTGGATGACCATTGGAACTGCGAATATTGCGCTGACTAATTAAGTTACTTTTAGTTGTTTTTAACGCCATTGCCTGGGCGTTATTTAATATTACTTGGGGGTTGGTCATTTTGGCGTAACTATGGGGAAATTCGTTATAAACCACGAGATAAACTACTTCTTGCTTGGGTGGCTGGGCAGAAAATATCTCTAGTTCAATTTCTCCCATGTAGGTTTTTTGAATTTGGGATTCCCTTTTAGGTATCCCTGGCATTAATACGGTAAAACCTCCGTCTGGGGCTGTGAATAACTTCCATTGGGGTTGTACTGGCTGATCAACGGGTGGTTTTTTTGGCGACACGGAAGTTTTAGCGGGGACATTCCGAGGTTTGGGTTGACTTGCTTGCACAATCAACCCTCCGCTAGAAATTAAGGTGGCGGCGATTAAGGGGAACAAAACTTTAGGTGTCATAGTTTTGGCATCCGTAGATGCTGATAACACTGATGATGCTGCTGTTATAACCTAGCAGCACACAAAGCCGCACCAATTAATCCGACTTGTTGATTGAGAATAATATGCACCGGGATTTCTTCTAGTAAGGGGCGCATTCTGCCTTTTTGGGTGAAGTTCAACAAAAAGTTACTCTTTTGGATCAAACTCAAGATTTTGGGGGCAATGCCACCAGCAATATATAAGCCGCCGTAGGGTAAGAGTTTGAGGGCAAGATTTCCAGCTTCTGCACCGTAAGCATCGATAAACATTTGTAAAGTTTGTTGAGAGAGGCGATCGCTTCCTGCTACTCCAGCTTTACCAATAGCTGCCCCTGGATCAACGCTTTTTTCTGATTGTCCGGCTTCTTGTTCCCAAGTGCGGACAATTTGGGCGATTTCTGGAGATTCGCTGGCGTGTGTGCGATCGCGCAAAAATTGGTAAATGGCCACAATCCCTTGGCCAGAAACTACCCGTTCTACAGACACACGCTGAATATCATGTTTATCTAGGAGATATTTCAATAATTGAAACTCTAACTCGTTGCGGGGAGCAAAATCAGCGTGTCCTCCTTCCGAGGGAAAAACTTGATAGTAATTACCCTGTTTAATTAAAAATCCTTGTCCTAAGCCAGTACCAGCCCCAATAATCGCAATCGGTGCTTCATTTTGGTGTTTACCGACTTGCAACGTCAACAAGTCTTGTTTCGTTAAACCAAAAATGCCATAACCAACCGCCGCAAAGTCATTAATCAAGGAAATTAGGGGAATACCCAATTCTTGCGCTAGGCGATCGCTTGCTAAAAACCAAGTTAAATTCGTGAGTTTGGCTGTATTATTGACCACTGGGCCAGCGATCGCAAAACACGCTTTTTCCGGTGTCCCTGCGTTGGCTTTGAGTAAAAATTGCTGCACCATCGGCACTAAATCAGGAAAATCTCCACTCTGGTAACTTTCCTCATCAATAGTCTGTAATACCGATGATTCCCCTATTTCCACCAACCGCAAAATAGTCTTTGTACCACCAATATCTCCTGCTAGTAACAACGTCATAAAAATTATCTGTAAGTGAGTTTTGAATTGTGAGTGCTGAGTAATGAGTAATGAGTAATGAGTAATAGTCATTCTCCCTTCCAATGCCCAATGCCCCATGCCCAATGCCCAATCCCCAATGCCCAATTTCAAGCAAAACGAATAACTTCCTCTACCTGAGTTAAATGGGTGGTGTCTCCCTTGAGTTCTAGTAACCATTCTGCTTCTGTGCGGACGACTTTTACTAAAGAACATAAGGAAGCTTTAACTTCGGTTTTGGCAATGTCTCCGACTAAACCCATTGCGCCCCCTAGTACAGAAGCCCCATGTGCTACTAGCAAAATATCATGGGGGAAGTATTCTGATGCCAAACATCTAGCAGTTTGTCCTGAGCGTGCGCGTACCTGTTCATGAGTTTCAGGATATTTGGCAGCAATTTGGGCTGTATAGCTGGTATCAATCCTGGGAAATAATTCTGCTAGGGCTGGTGTTGAGAGTCTTTCGGGTTCTTCTGTCATCCAGGCAGGGTTGAGCCATTCGCTTAGTCCTGTCTCTAGTTTAATGGACAAATCTAAAGCTTCTGCGATCGCATTGGCTGTTTGTACTGTTCGCAGAAATGGGGAAGCAAAAATATGGCTGATTTTTTCTTGTTTTAACCGCCTAGCTAGCTGCTTGGCTTGAACAAAACCATCTTCAGACAGGGGTGGATCATAACGTCGTTCTGCGGTGAGAAACCAATCAGGGTTTACGAAGTCGAGACGGTTGGCGTGTCTAGCGATCCAAACTATTTGAGTCATGGCTTATATTCAGGCAAATCTATTAGCATCCACACAAGGATAGACACCGAAAAAAATAGGTGCAAACCCAATATATGACAAATTTTGTAACTTTTTGTAATAATTAAATATTATTTTTTTAGATAAAAATCACTGTTCGAGTCAGGATGGTTAATTGAGTTTGTGAGTTATTGAATTTCAAATGATTGAATCATTTTTTTAGCTATAGGCAGAAACTTTTCATAATCTTCTATTGTTGCCGTATAAGTAATGACGTATACCTGATCATTTTTCAAAGTCCAAATTTGCAGATTTTTTAACTTAGTTTCTCCAGTTTTACCAGTAAAAACTAATTGATTTGCTCTTTTATTTGCTAGGGTAGCTGTACTTGTCTCTAGAATATTAGCCTCTGATACAGTATTTTTGATTTCTTGAATGAATAAATCTTGAGATTCATCCAATGTTACGGCATATTTACCAACATTAACTGTTAGCTTCTCTTGGAATTGATCACCATCGTTTTCTTTGGGAGCTAAAAATGTCACTAATTCTTGTGTGAGAATATTTTGAATATCTTGTCTTTCCCAACCTTGGGGGTATTTTATCTTTACTCCTGCCTGCTTATCTTGATAAATCAAGAAATTTTTTTGAGAAAAAATTGCTTGCCATAGGAATACAAGCAAGGGAATCATAAGTGTGATTGTTCCTACTCCCAGCCAGATTTTGCGGGTTGGAGATTTGGGAATTATTTTTTCAATAGCTTGTAAAGCTGCATCTGCTGTCTGGTAGCGTTGGCGAAAATCATAACGCACCATTTTGTCTAAAACATTTGCTAATTTAGGGCTGACTTTAACTTGTTTACGCCAATCAATTTCTCCAGTTTTGGGGTGTGTTGGTAATCCTTGAATACCGGAGTTAGAAACATCAAGACCTGTCAAAGCTTGGATACCAATAATTCCCACTGCGTAGATATCACTGCTTAATTTTGGTAATTGATTAGCTTGTTCACTAGGCATATAACCAGGAGTACCAATAGCAACGGTAACACTTGTTTCTCCGTGACTATTAGTTTTTTGAACGCTGATTTGTTTAACTGCTCCAAAGTCAATCAATACTATTTTGCCATCTGCATCTCTGCGTCGAATATTCGCAGGTTTAATATCTCGGTGAATCACCTTTTGCTGATGTACAAATGCTAAAACTTCTAGAATATCTTTTAAAAGTTTGATGACTTCTATCTCAGTCAATGGCTGTTTTAAAGGGGGTAATTCTTGGATAAGATCATGACCGGCAATGAGTTCCTGAACTAAATAAAATTGTTGATTTTCTTCAAAATGAGCCAATAATTGCGGAATTTGGTCATGCTTGCCTAACTTCTCTAAAGTGTCTGCTTCGAGATCAAACAGTCGTTTAGCTTCCTGTAAGGTGTAGGGATCGTTGGAAAGTGGTTTAAAATGCTTAACAACGCATTTTGGTTTGCCTGGTCGTTGTATATCTTGAGCTATGAAGGTTGTACTAAAACCCCCTCCACCTAACTGAGTGAGAATTTGGTAGCGTCCACCGACCGTCTGCCCTAGCATTAAATTTACCATTTTCCCTAAAAGTAATTACTTACTGACTCGTTAATTTTGATTTTTACACATAATCTAATTGGCAATGTTGAACCAAATCAAAAAAAATGACTGTGTTTGCTGGCTCAAATGTAAAATACATTTTTGAATCTCAGTTAACATCCCAAATGATTTGAACGCGAAGGAAAGCTGAGGTTGAGGCTGAGGGGTGCGGAGGTTCAATTAACGTAAATAATATAACGATTATTTTATGAGTCTTAGTCTGTGTATGATTGTGAAAAACGAAGCTCAAGCTTTGCCTAAGTGTTTGAGCAGCGTTAAAAATATTGTAGATGAAATGGTAGTGGTGGATACGGGTTCTATTGATCGTACCCCGGAAATCGCTGAGGAATTTGGGGCAAAAGTCCGTTATTTTCCCTGGTGTAATGATTTTAGTGCGGCTCGGAATGCGGCGTTAAAATATGTGACTAGTGATTGGGTGTTAGTTTTGGATGCAGATGAGACTTTAACACCAGAAATTGTCCCACAGATGCAGAATGCGATCGCACAAGATGAATATTTGTTAATTAATTTGGTGCGGTGTGAAGTCGATGCGGAACAATCTCCCTATTCTCTAGTATCTCGGTTATTTCGCAATCATCCAGATATCCGTTTTGACCGTCCCTATCACGCCTTAATTGATGATAGTGTGGCGGCTATCGTGGAAAAAGAGCCAAGTTGGGAAATCGGTTATTTACCAGGGGTAGCGATTCTGCACACAGGTTATCAAAAAAGTGCGATCGCTCAAAATGATAAACACGCCAAAGCTCAAGCAACAATGGAAGGGTTTTTGGCAACTCACCCCCATGATCCTTACGTTTGCAGTAAGTTGGGGGCTTTATATGTGGAAACTGGCAAAATTAACCAAGGGATTGAGTTATTGCAACGGGGAATTAACTCAACCCAGAAAATTCACAATAGTAAGTATGAGGATAATTACGAAGTTTTATACGAACTCTATTATCATTTAGGCATTGCTTTCAGTCGCTTGAATAATCCTGAAAAAGCCATTTCTCATTACCAAACTGCAATTAAGTTACCTATTTATCCCATACTCAAGTTAGGCGCATACAATAATCTTGGTAACTTACTCAAAGCAGCCGGAGATGTTAACGGTGCAAAAAAGGCTTATGAAACAGCATTAAAAATTGACCCTCAATTTGCTATTGGTTACTACAATTTAGGGATGATATTCAAAGCCTTGGGAATGTTTACAGATGCGATCGCAGCTTATCAAAAAGCGATTCGTTTTAAACCCAAATATGCTGAAGCTTATCAAAATTTAGGGGTTGTACAGCTAAAAGTCGGCAATGTTCCAGCCAGTGTCACCGCTTTTAAAAATGCCATTCTCCTCCATGAGCAAAACAACCCCTCGGAAGCTAATAGACTGCGGCAGGGGTTGCGAGAAATGGGGCTGATTTGATTAAGACGGCAAGGGGGCAGGGGGCAGGGTGTTGGCTTTGATGAGATTTACCTATTCTTTATTCATACAGTTTTGGTGTCATCTAATGAGTAATGAGTAATGAGTAATGAGTAATGAGTAATGAGTAATGAGTAATGAGTAATGAGTAATGAGTAATGAGTAATGAGTAAATACCCATGACTTAGACTTATTACTTGTTACTTCCAAGAACGCGAAAAATAACTTTTCCCACTGCAAATTTTAGTCAGCCAGGAGAAGAAAGGATTGTGTATGAATTTTTAACCCCTGAAAAGGTACAAACTCAACACCCTACTCAACAACTGCCTCAACGGGGTTTTATGACTCAGAAATTAGGGGTAACTTTGGTAAATAAGACGCGATATACTGGTTCACCTTTGTTTTGCGTGGCAATTTCTCGTTCTGTCGGGACTGATAGGGGGTTATCTTCTAGCCATTCTCCTGTACCGACTTTTTGAAAATGGGGATTTTCTGTAAAGCGATCGCGCATTTCTTCTGCTATAAATTGCATATCTGATTGCAAGAATACTACTCCTCCCACTGCTAAGTATTCGGCTAAATCTGCCACTAATTCTGGTTGTACTACACGCCGTTTAGCATGACGAGTTTTGAACCAAGGATCGGGAAATTGAATAGTAACTCGCTGTAAAATCCCTGCGGGTAGAGAAGATAACAGCACTTTTAATGAGTTATTCGCATTACAAAATAAATAATGGAGATTTGTTAAACCTAGTTCAGAACGCAATCTATTCGCTTCTATGACTAAGGGTTCTCGAATTTCTAAACCAAGAAAATTCCAATTTGGTTCTGTCTGCGCCATTTGTAACACAAATCTTCCTCTAGCACAGCCAATATCTAAATGTAGTGGCTGGTGTAAATTAGCATAAATTTTTTCCCACTCGACTGGTTTGACTGGTTGTTGATACTTCTGCGCTAGGGGATTAACGTGCTGACGGACGCGGATAAATGCCAAAATTGTACTCCTTATGTTTTCGTTATTAGGGAACACCTCCGGGGCGGGGTGTGGGGTGTAGGGGAAAGAATTGGAGATTTTAGATTTAAATCCAAAATCCAAAATCCAAAATTGAATTATCCGATCCCCGATCCCTATGTATAAAAATATTAAGATAAGCAATCCTACGCAGCTTGACAAAGGAAAGGTTATACTTTTTAAAAAAGTGTGCTTTAAACTACCGTTTTTTATAATTTTTGCAAATCAATGGTGCTAAATTTTCGCTTTGCAGTAGTTAGTGATTTACACATCGCGCTGCCTCACACCATCTGGGATCATCCTAGTCGCTTTCATTTAGTGGAAGTGAGTATTCCAGCCTTTGAAAGTGCCATACAACATTTAACACAACTTGATTTAGATTTTATTTTACTGCCAGGAGATTTAACACAACACGGTGAACCAGAAAATCACATTTGGTTACAAAAAAGGTTATCTAAATTGCCTTTTCCTGCCTATGTTGTGCCTGGTAATCATGATGTTCCGGTGTTGATGGCGAATCAGCAATCAATTGCCTGTGCTGATTTTCCCAGTTATTACCGCAAGTTTGGTTATGAAAATACCAATCAACTTTATTACACACAAGAGTTATTACCAGGAGTGCGGTTAATTGGTTTAAATTCTAACTGTTTTAATGACCAGGGTGAACAGGTAGGACGTTTAGATCCTCAACAGATGAGATGGTTAGAACAGGTACTAGCAGCCGCTCAGGATGAACTAGTATTAGTCATGGTGCATCATAATGTCGTTGAGCATTTACCTCATCAATCCCGCCATCCTATGGCCAATCGTTATATGTTGGCAAATGCCCCAGAAGTATTACAGCTACTCCGACGCTATGGAGTGAGACTAGTATTTACAGGTCATTTACACGTCCAGGATGTTGCCTGTGACCAAGGTGTATATGATATTACTACTGGTTCTTTAGTCAGTTATCCCCATCCTTATCGGGTTTTAGAGTTCCATCGAGATCAACAAGGAAAAGAATGGCTGCAAATCTTATCTCATCGTGTAGAGTCAGTACCTGATTTTCCTAATTTGCAGCATTTATCAAAACAATGGATGGGCGATCGCTCTTTTCCTTTCTTAGTAAAATTACTGAGTTTACCACCATTAAATTTACCAGTGACCCAAGCTCAAGAACTAGCTCCCAGTTTGCGTGATTTTTGGGCAACAATTGCCGATGGCGATGCCTTGTTAGATTATCCCCATTTTCCCCAAAAAGTGCGCCATTACATTCAAACTTATAGCGCGATCGCTCACACTGGCACACCTAGTTTTATTGACAATAACAGCACCTTACTATTAGAAAAAACTCCTGACTCATACAAGCTGTAAACCTCACCACTCCTGCTGTCGGCAGATCCCAAACACAGAGGTATAGCCGTGTAAAAAAGTCCTACCGCCGATAGGGCCGATTTCTCCCCCACAAAAAAAGCCACCGATGGGGATATCAGAGAGATAACGGCGAAATAACTCAGAATCAAAATTGGGTTTGCCGTACAATCCTTCACCACGGCCTACACAGGAGAACATTAAAGCACCAACAGCAGGATAATTTAATCTTGATTGTTGTTGATACCGTTCTAGGAGGAATGCTAAATCATCGGCGGAGGCTTGAGCATCCCGCAGGTGAAATTGCAGACGTTGACCAGGACGGACAAGATCACCAATAGCGATCGCGCCTCCAGATGGATCTACTCCTAAAATCGTGCGAATTAAAAAATCACCAGGCTGTAAAGACAGTTTAAATTCATCCATTGCCACCCCCACAAACAATGAATGCTGTGCCAAGGTGCGTTCCTCATCACTCAGGCTAGAAATCAAATCTCGCAGCACCATCAAAGGGACTTGCTCATCTATTTCCAAAATAATATTGCGTTCAGCCTTGGTAACTTGCACCGGCTGACCAATCGGTTTACATCCTTGTGCCACAATCGTCTCTAACACAATATTGCCACTCAAGGCTAAACCCAACGTCCCTTCACGATATAAACTCTGGTTGATGCCACTGCGACTATCATGGGCAAACAATGCCAAACGACCAGCAAAACCCCCAGCCGTTGCTTGTCCCCCCACAATCACTGAACCAGGATAAGCAAAATCTAACCCCTGTAATAAGTCGTTAATTCCTGAAGAAAAGGCACTAGAAAGCACAATAAACTGGGGTGTTGGCGATGGTGATACACCAATTAAGTCTACCCAAGCATCTGGAGAACTATCTAAATCAGGTAAATCGTCAGCCACAACATGAAAGACTTGCAAATTTACCCCTGGTAAGTGAGCCAAAGTTAAGCTCAAAGCTGCTTCTGCTTCCAGTTCTTCCGTTTCTCCACCGAGGCTAGTACCAATTACACCGCCACCGCTACAACCAATTAATACAGGTACAGATAATTTTTCTGCTAACAAAGGTAAAACTCTAGAATACTCACTCGCAAACGCAGATGAAATAAACACTAACCCTAAATCCGCAGGTGCTGTTAACGATGAGACAGTCCGTTCTACTACATCTGCTATAGCTGCTTCTAAGGAAGGACGGGTTGATAGGGCATTTGCCCACTGCATTTGATCTGCCATGTTTTTGGGGCTGGGGTTTGTTTTGTCGCTGATTAAGTTTTTTATACTAGGTTGAGGATGGGAAAGGAGCAAGTTTGTTGAGAATTGCAAATACTGACTCTAGAAATGTGTCTGTGGTATGGTAACAGAGTGCGACCTGTTAGGATATTCTTGGTTTGTGTCAACTTTACCATGTTGAGGTAACTTTGGCGTTTGCGCTACATATACGCTTTGAAAATACCGAGTGTTTGGGTTCTGCTTCTCATCGAGAATACTGTATTGTTAAGTTTTTGCACTCCTGATCTATAAAATCTTAAAAGATAAATAGCAATTTGGTATAGAGTCTACAGATTGTTGTAATTGTTATCGATACATCAAACTACAAAATTAGCTGTATCAGTTAATTAGGTACAATGGTGATTGATAGAACACAAGAATAGCAATTTTTGTCACTTTTCTATACTAGGACTAAAGATCACACAACGAGAAGAAAACAATGACTGATACTCAAGCCAACAACATTCAAGATCAAATTCAACAAGAAGTAGAACAAGCCCGCGCTGTCTGTGATATTAACGGCAGCAACTCCGCAGAGTGTGCTGCTGCTTGGGATGCGGTAGAAGAACTACAAGCTGAAGCTTCCCACCAACGCCAAGATAAAAAGAAAAATTCTCTAGAACAGTACTGCGACGATAACCCAGAAGCAGCTGAGTGCCGAGTTTACGATGAATAACAGTTATTCAGTTAAATCTTGATGAAACGGCACATCAGTTGGTAGTAGGCTAAATATAAGCGGACATCTATCCGCCAATATCAGCTTTCTCCACTGTTCACATACAAGCAACCAGAAGCTGTGGACAAATATTTCTCACCCGTGAGGAGACTACATCTCTACATTGATAATCATAAAGAGTCATTGGTTGCTAATGCCACTAACTCTTGAAAGATGAAGAATGTTTGAGACTTATTCCCCTCGTAGCAATATTGTGAATTGTCCTGAAACTCTCTCTAAATTTGCTACAGTAGGTGCGAAATATTCATGCTCACACTCTGCGAGTTGCTTGTTTTTTTCTCTGGTGTGAACGGATGAGTGTTAATGCTTAATTGCAAATTATGAATATAGTTAATGCAATATATTGATTATTGAGCCTTTGACGGGAACTATGCAAAATGACGTTTGGTTTCGCCAGTTTGTCTGGATTGACTACAGACTGGCCGTACTATTCCTAGTGATTATTCCTTTAATTATTTTGACTTGGGCTTATGTCCAAAAAGTAGAAGGAATACAGAGACTATTAATAATTTACTGGCGAGTCTCTAGTTTGTTGGCTATCACGGTTTACTTGATGATTGCTCAGTACCCAGTTAGTTTTATTTCTGGTTTGATAGGCTTGATTCTGATTCCCACGTCGCTCTGGTTCTGGGTTGATCTTAACGATGAAATTGAGTATTTACCCAGTACACCTTTAAAGCTGACTTTTAACTCTTGGAGATGGGCTATAACTCTTTATTGCTTGTTAGGAGCAATAGCATTCGTACCTTTTTTGGGTTGTGCTTTTTCTAGCACTGCGATAAAAACCCCTGAGTGTTTAGTTTGGTTTGAAGCTCCATTACTGTTTAAAGAGTATTTCCATCACAACAGTAAACACACCTTTTTAGGTTTTCTAGGCATAGTTGGTTTAATAATGTATGTGCTTTACTTAAGCTACTTTGTCCTGGTGAAGTTGGGCAAGCAGGGACGCTCGGCTACACAACAGTAAACAGCACTGAGTAACAACTGCTGAGTGCTGACTGTTGACCATTAACTGTTTACTGTTTAGTGTTAAAAATGAGTTCCATTGGCAAGCGATTAGAACAATACACCATCAAACGTCCGCAAGAAGTCTTACTAGTGACAGTAGAAATTGCTGATGAGCAAGATAAAGTAGCAATTTTCAAAGGGTTTTCCAGTTCTTTAATGCGTTCGACTGCATTTGATCCTGAAATTCCAGTCATTCCCGATGATGCAAAAATCCTTACCATTGACCGTATAGCTAGCCCTTATAATCCTGAAGCTCCCCGTTATATTGAACGACAAATTTCTTGGGAAGCTATGCAGGGTATTTTGGCGGAGGTAGGGGTGTAGGGGAGGTAGGGAGCAGGGGGCAGGGAGATGAGGGAGACAAGGGAGACAAGGGAGACAAGGGAGTTAAATTAGTCAACAGTTATCAAGTGACTGTTTACTGTTGACTCATAACTGTTAAATGAGTAATGATTAATACCCATTACTCATTACTCATTACTCATTACTCATTACTCATTACTCATTACTCATTACTCATTACTCATTACTCATTACTCATTACTCATTACTCATTACTCATTACTTATTACTTATTACTCATTACTCATTACTCATTACTCATTACTTATTACTCATTACTCATTACTCCAAAAATAACTCATAACTGATGACTGCTTCTGGATACACTTTACCTGTTTTTGCTTGTGCGGCGGCTGTGGCGGCTTTAGGTTGGTTGCGTGAGCGTCAATCTTTAGAGGTGGTAGGAGTTGATTTGATTACACCTGCACAAATAGCACAAATCCCGATAGAACAGGTAGCAGGGTTATCTGAAAATATGGCTTTGGCAATTACTCGCTCTGATCCTGGTGATAATCTGGATTTGACTAAAAATACCCCTGTTTGGGCGTTGGTGTCTTGGGGAGGGGTTGGTGATGAGCAAGTAACTATTCAAGGTGGGGAGGGTATTGGTAAACAAGTCAATGCCAATAATCATCCAGCGATTTATGGTTATGCACGGCAGTTGATGCAAGCAAACTTGTCTCGATTACTCGCACCTACAGAAAAAATCACGGTGACAGTGATCTTACCAGAGGGGCGATCGCTTGCTGGTCGTACTTCTAATGCTGCTTTTGGTGTAGTTGAGGGATTGTCTTTATTGGGAACATCGGGTATTTCTCAACCCTTGAGTACTCCTGAACAGTTAAATACTTTTCGGACTGAATTACAACGAAAAGCTAGTGTTTTTGAAAGTCTAGTATTTTGCATTGGGGAGAATGGTTTAGATTTAGCCCCAAAAGTCGGTATTAACCCTGAGAAATTGGTAAAAACTGCTAATTGGTTGGGGCCGATGTTAGTAGAAGCGGAACTTTTGGGTGTTAAAGAAATCTTATTGTTCGGCTATCACGGTAAGTTGATGAAATTAGCGGGGGGGATTTTTCACACCCACCATCATTTAGCCGATGGGCGACGAGAGATTTTAACGGCTCACTGTGCTTTAGCAGGTTTAGATCAAGAAAATATAGACATAGTGTTTCATAGCCCGACTGCTGAAGCTGCCCTTAAACACTTAAGAGCCTTAGATAGTTCTAGGGGTAGTGATTGGGTAAATCAAGTTTATGGCGCGATCGCTGATACGATTGATCTACGCTGCCAAGAATATCTCCACAGCCATAGCACCAAAGAGAAGATGATTACAGTCTGTGGCTCGATTTTGTTTGACCGCGATCGCCAAATTATCGTTAAAAGCAAAACTGCTTGTAACTTAATGGGAAATCTATGTTAACTTATTATGAATAATCATAAATAAATTCAATAAATAACTTTTTCAGTAAGCACCCTAGGGTAATTTATACCTTTTAATACCTTGGATATTGCCTCGACAGACGTTAGTTATATAGCGTTTGTGACAGTTCACTCTACTCTTTGCTGACTAACCAGGCAGCAAAACCGTACATCTGACAAGAGTAATCATCTACATCTAAACTGCACTTCCCTAATTATGAATACAGTGGTGACTCTACCAACCGAACAAGCCCCTCAAGCAGTAGAAGAGTTTGGGAAGCTTGAGCGTCAAATCATCATCATTTTAGACTTTGGTTCTCAATATTCAGAACTAATTGCCCGACGCATCCGCGAGACTCAAGTATACTCTGAAGTTTTGTCTTATCGCACGCCAGCTGAACAGTTACGAAAACTCGACCCCAAGGGAATCATTCTTTCTGGCGGCCCCAACTCAGTATATAGTCCTGGCGCACCCCATTGCGACCCGGAAATCTGGAAATTGGGAGTTCCCATCTTGGGTGTTTGCTATGGTATGCAGTTGATGGTAAATCAACTGGGAGGAGAAGTAGCCCAAGCTGACCGGGGTGAATATGGCAAAGCATCACTGTATATTGATGACCCTACAGACTTATTAACGAATGTCGAAGACGGCACTACTATGTGGATGAGTCACGGTGACTCAGTCACAAAAATGCCCCCAGGGTTTGAAGTTTTAGCCCATACAGAAAATACTCCCTGTGCTGCTGTTGCTGACCACGAGAAAAAACTCTATGGTGTCCAGTTTCATCCTGAAGTTGTGCATTCCGTCGGCGGTTTAGCCTTAATTCGCAACTTTGTCTATCACATTTGTGAGTGTGAACCCACCTGGACAACAGCAGCTTTTGTAGAAGAAGCAATTCGAGAAATTCGCGCCAAAGTTGGTGATAAGCGGGTACTGTTGGCTTTATCTGGGGGTGTAGACTCTTCTACCTTGGCTTTTTTACTACATAAAGCCATTGGAGATCAACTCACTTGTGTATTTATCGACCAAGGCTTTATGCGGAAGTATGAGCCGGAAAGGTTGGTGAAATTATTCCAAGAACAATTTCATATTCCTGTAGAGTATGTTAACGCGCGCGATCGCTTCCTGAAAATGATGGAGGGAGTGACAGACCCAGAAGAAAAACGCCGCCGCATCGGTCACGAATTTATTCAGGTCTTTGAAGAAACATCTAAACGTCTTGGCCCCTTTGACTATCTAGCACAAGGAACTCTCTACCCAGACGTAATTGAATCTGCTGATACCAACGTTGACCCCCAAACCGGGGAACGGGTAGCAGTAAAAATTAAGAGCCATCATAACGTCGGTGGTTTACCCAAAGATTTACGTTTCAAGTTAGTCGAACCTCTGCGGAAACTTTTTAAAGATGAAGTCCGCAAAGTCGGACGTTCTATCGGTCTGCCGGAAGAAATTGTCCAACGTCAACCCTTCCCCGGCCCCGGTTTAGCAATTCGTATCTTAGGTGAAGTTACATCTGAACGGTTAAATATTTTACGTGATGCTGATTTGATTGTCCGCCAAGAAATCAACCAGCGTGGTTTGTATCATGAATACTGGCAAGCATTTGCTGTTTTATTACCAATTCGTAGTGTTGGTGTCATGGGTGATCAACGCACCTATGCTTAC
Source organism: Aliinostoc maniaoense (assembly GCF_058172895.1). Taxonomy (NCBI): domain Bacteria; kingdom Bacillati; phylum Cyanobacteriota; class Cyanophyceae; order Nostocales; family Nodulariaceae; genus Aliinostoc; species Aliinostoc maniaoense. The sequence goes on from NZ_CP187952.1 coordinate 4,481,968, forward strand.
CCGATTGTATTACGGATTGTCAAGAGTGAAGATGGCATGACAGCAGATTGGGCGCGTGTCCCTTACGATGTGCTGGAAGTGATTTCTAACCGCATTGTGAATGAGGTAAAAGGGGTGAATCGCGTGGTGTTTGATATTACCTCTAAGCCACCTGGAACTATTGAGTGGGAATAGTGTAATTCGTAATACTCGCAAAGCGAGAAGCAAGCTACGTAATTCGTAATTCGTAATTTCACTTTCAATACGGTGGGTTTAATACCGTTTCTTGATGTAGCTTGCCTGGCGTAGCCATAGATGCACTTTATTCTGCACTGTAGAGACGTTGCATGCAACGTCTCTACATTATTTATTTGGCGCAACTTCATAGAGAATTGGTATAACCTTCTATGGAGATGTTGCATTGCAAAGTCTCTACATTTTTTTAGAATAAAAGGCTTTCAATTCTGATGTAGGAATCATATTTGATTTCTGAACAAAACCTCAGTAGTTCCCTGCCCTCACAAGTTGTTCATGAATCAAGTCGCATTCCTATAACTAATAACTGTTAAATCGGTATTTCAATTTCAAATTTTGCACCTTCTCCTGGCGCAGAAATACAATTTAACTTGCCACTGTGCTGTTCAACTACGATTTGATAGCTGATAGAAAGTCCTAAACCAGTACCTGAACCAACGGGTTTTGTGGTGAAAAAAGGATCAAATATTTGGGATAAGGTTGCTTCATCTATACCAATTCCATTATCAATAATGGAAATTTTCACGGCATTTTCTGAACTAATTACCTCTGTTTTTATGGTAATAGTTGGTTGAAAAATATGACTTGAAGTCACTCTCAAGGCATCAATGGCATTATTTAAAATGTTCATAAACACCTGATTAAGTTGACTGGCGTAACAGTTGACTTGGGGTAATGGTTGATATTCTCTAATCAATTTGATTTCAGGTAAAGTCTCAGTTGCTTGTAAGCGATGTTGCAGAATTAATAAGGTGTTTTCTATTCCTTCTTGCAAGTCTACTGATTTTTTACTTGATTCATCCAGACGAGAGAAATTCCGTAAACTCAGGACAATGTTCCTAATACGCTCACTTCCCACTTTCATAGAATTGAGCATTTTGGCAGTATCTTTTTCTAAAAAATTTAGGTCAGCTTCAGCAATTTTTTCTTGCAAGAAACTGGAGGGATGGGGATATTCTGATTGATATGCTGCAATCAACTCTAAAAGAATATTAATAGATTCTTGGGTATGGTTAATATTGCTATAAATGAATCCTATGGGATTATTGATTTCATGAGCAATACCTGCGACAAGATTGCCTAAACTAGACATTCTTTCCGATTGAATGAGTTGTGCTTGGGTGATTTGTAGTTGTTTAATGGTTTGTTCTAAGTAAATATTTTGTTGTTTGAGTTTTTTTTCGGCTAGAAGACGCTCAATTTCTGCTGCTGAACGAGCGGCAAATATTTTTAAGATGGATTCTTGTTCTTCGTAATTGCTTTCTAATGGTTTAGTATCTAAGCCTGCAATATGTCCTAGAGGTTTACCTTCAGGATCTAAAATTGGAATACCTAGATAACTTTCGGCATTTAACATTACTAAATCTAGGTCTTCAGGAAACTCTTTTTGAATACACTTAGAGTAAATTTGCAGCCCTTCTTCATAGACAATGCCACAAGGAGTTCCCATTAAATCATATTCAAAATTGGGGCCAAAGCCTTCCCCTGTCCAAAATGCTAAAACTCTAGCTCGTGGTGAGTCTTGAGCATCAATAAACTCTGCAATCAAAGCATACTGAATGTGCAGTACTTCAGCCAAGTAATGAGCGCAAGCTTGGAAAAAGGCTTCACCAACTTGAGCGGCAATCCCTTCTACAATTAGTTTAAGGTTGATATTTTCTTGGTGGAATTTTTGTTCTGTTAAGGTAATTTTATTTTCTTGTTGATAGGGAGTCAGCATGATAATGAGTTAAATCTTAAAGATGTTTGAAAAAAACACGTTTAGCTTAAGATTTAGTATTCCCATCTCCCAGAGATAAATTTTTATTTCAAGAAAAATTCATCATAGATAGTCTGAAATTAAACAATCTTTCATGATCTTATTAACAGGACTTATGCAAGTCTTACATTAATTTTTGGTGCGTGACGCTATTAGTCTGATGACTACGTTCAAGTACTTTGGCAGCGTCACAGACGCTACATCAAAAATATGTCAGTTGGGTAACTTCTAAACACAAAATGTCACAATGAAATTTGTATTAACTGGTTTTGAAAGGTAATTGAATTGTGAAAGTAGTACCTTGGCCTAAACCTGGGCTAGTAACGTCAATTGTGCCACCGTGTAATTCTACTAGATGACGAGCGATCGCTAAACCTAGTCCTAAGCCTCCTTGTGTATAATTACGATCTGCTTGATGATAACGTTCAAAAACATGGGGTAAAAACTCTGAGTTAATACCTATCCCTGTGTCAGTTACCCTAATTTGAGCTTGAGAATCTTGTTCTAATAGCTCTACCAATACTTTGCCGCCAGGATTTGTAAATTTGATGGCGTTGGAGAGCAAGTTACCTAATACTTGCAGTAAACGGTTAATATCACCAGTAATGGTGGGAACGGATGAATCTATGACAGATTCAAGGGTAATATTCTTGGCTTTAGCTGAGGGGTATGCTGTCTCTATAGCTACGCCAATAATTGCAGCTAGATTGACTTGGGTTAGTTCTAATTTTAATTTGCTCCGTAGAATCCGGGACATATCTAGCAAATCTTCTAGAAGTTTGGCTTGGAATTTCGCATTGTGTTCAATAGTTTCTACAGCACGGTTAAAATGAGTCTGATCAAGTTGGCGAGTTTTGAGCAGTTGCGCCCAGCCGAGGATAGCATTAAGTGGCGATCGCAAATCATGAGATACCATTGCTACAAACTCATCTTTAGCTTGGTTGGCGGCTTCGGCTTCTGTGCGAGCGGCTTTTTCTAGTTCTAGAAGTCGGTTACGTTCGGCTTCTAGTTGTTTGTAATCGTCAATATCTGTACTTGCGCCAAACCACTTGACAATCTCTCCTTGCTCATTGTGGATGGGTACGGCTCTAGTTAAATGCCACCGATACCTCCCATCAAATTTTCGATATCTAATTTCTTGTTCGTAAGCTTTTCCTGTTTCCATAGCTTTGAGCCATTTTGGCATCACTATGGAAATGTCATCTGGATGAATAACCTGTTTCCAACCAAACCCCAATGATTCCTCAATAGTTTGACCTGTGAACTCGTACCAGCGTTGATTAAGATGTTCACATTCTCCCTCGGTATTACTAATCCAAACTAAATGAGGTACAGCATTTGATAAATAGCGGTAGCGTTGTTCACTATCACGCAATTGTTGCTCTGTTTGCTTACGATCTGTAATATCAAAGGCAGTACCAACTATTTGACTTGGTGAACCGTCAGGATTCCTAGCAAATATACAATTGCGACTACAAAACCATCGCCATGTACCGTTGGCGTGTCGCATCCGATACTCATGTTCTAAAACTTCACCATCCCTGGCGGTATTAAATTTCTGAAAGACAGTAGGAAGTTGCACAAAATCATCAGGGTGCATGAGTCTTACTAAAAATTCCGATCCCAAAACTTGAATTGTTTCAGGAGAATGACCAAGTAGGATTTTTACTTGGCCATTGAGATAAATATTTTTGCTTGTTAACAAGTCATAAACATACAAAATTCCTGGTGTAGTTTCCGCGATGCGTTCAATGAGTTTTTGTGATTCGCGTAACTTTTCTTCACTCCGGCGCAACTCCTGACTTAACTGTGCTTTTTTGATAGCTGAGTAGACAGTGAAACGCAACCGTTCACCAGTAGTTTCTCCTTTGACTAGATAGTCATGGACACCACTTTTCATGGCTTCGACAGCGATCGCTTCATTGCCATAGCCTGTTAACATGACTACAGCCGGCATATGAGCTTGAGTGATTTTTTTGAGTTCTGCCAGAAATTCCAGTCCATCCAAATCTGGTAATAAAAAGTCTAATAAAATTCCATCAGGTTGGAGTTTTTGACATAATGCTAATGCCTCTTCTCCTGATTCTTGTTCTAGAATTTCATAGCTATGCTCTTGATTTTGCTGGAGATAACGACGATACGCCTGACGATCTTCAGGACAATCGTCAATAATTAAAATAGTTAGCGGTTGTCCCATGACTATTTATTAACAGCATCAGGAAGAATCACAATATCTAACCAATAAGTTAAAAAGCTGTGAATTGTTGTTGCGAGTCGATTAATATCAATTGGCTTGAGGATATAGCTAGAGACGGAGTATTGATAACATATTGCAATATCCTTGGGATTAGAAGAAGTGGTGAACACAACTATAGGTATAGATTTCATCTCTGGATCTTGTTTTATTTGGGCTATAATTTCTCGCCCATCAGTACCTGGTAAATTCAGATCAAGTAAAATGATTGATGGTTTTGGGGCAGTTTGAGGATCATAATAAGCTCCATTATGGTAGAGAAAATCTAAGGCTTCATCACCATCTACACACCGAAAAATCGGATTTAATATCTTTTCTTTTTGAATTAATCGCCGCAAAGCTTCAAAATCTTCATCGCTATCTTCAATTACTAATAAAGGTTGTGTAATATTGCCAATCATGAGAAAGGGGTGTAGGGGAGACGAGGGGCAGGGGGTAGGGGGCAAGGGGAGACAAGGGAGACAAGGGAGCAGGGGGAGTAAAACTCTTGAATTTTGAATTGATTAGCCCAATTTCCAATGCCCAAAATTCCTTAATTTTGAATTTTGAATTGATTCATCTAAAACCTCCAGGAGACTCCCACTGTACCTGTACTCAGGTCAGTGGTGAGAGGAATGGAGAGGGAATTACGAAACATCTTTTGATTAATTTTGTGCGTCAGCACAAACAAATCAAGAGATAGTTGAGTAATTCCCAACTTCTTGGATTTAATATACATATGAGTAACCATCTTTTGCGTGAATGAGTTTACAAAACTTGTACGATATTCCTTGGACTAATCCATTCTTAGTAGAAATATTGAAACTACCTGACGAACGAATAGCCACTTTTCCGACATAAATACCAACTTTTTTTCCAGTAGTAACAACTGCTTTTACGATGTCTCCAGTTTGAAAATTAAAATGTATTTTTTCTCTTGGGACATGACGATTAGGAAATCCAAATTTGTCCGTTCTGCATGATTGTCTTGAACCATGTCCGTTAGATATAATTAATAGAGGCTTGACGCATTTAATAATTAGTTTGGGTGTTGACTTACCAACACAAGCTGCATCTAACCAGTGAGTCTTTTGCAGTTTTTGTTGACTACGGTTGAACTTGGTCAAGCCACCAGAACCCGTTTCTACTGGTAATCCTGTTTCCCTTAAAGCCTTAAATAAGCAAAAACGAGTTGTATTTACTGCTGCTGCATCAGCTAATGGTCTCTTAGCTTGTGCCAATATTTTGGTTAATTTTGATCGGTCTTTTTTGAGAAATTCTTTAATGTCTTTTGTCCCTTTTTTTGTGTTGCACTTTTCGCAACTTAAAGTGAGATTTGTAATAGAGTTACTTCCCCCCTTAGCTCGTGGGTGAATGTGTTCAACCTGAAAAGGAACGTCTTTAACACCACAATAAGCGCATTGTCTATTCCATTTTTCAAGTAAGTATTCTCTGGTTTCGTAGCCAGCAAGAGTACCTTGTTGATACTCTTCCCCTTGAATTTCTGGATTACGCATTAACTGCATATCAAAGCGTACTAACTCTTGACTAATAGCCTCAGTAGGCGCGAGTTTACACAGTTTTTTAACCCAGGTTTTTATATTCTCAACCCTACTTTGTAGACTTGGTGCTAACCAACCCTCTGGTCGTGTTCTGTTTAAAAATCTTGGTTGACGATATCTAGTTTTACGGTTTCTTCTGCTGCGTCTTAATTGTCGCCTAGATGTTAAAGCATCTCTAATTGCAAAGCCTCTATGCTTTAGTTCGGCTGCAAATACAACTTCCCCAGTAGCATCGTTGATCAATGCAATTCCTGTGTTTTTAGCACCTGGATCAAGTTTTAATCGAAGTGTTTGAACTGTTGAATCTGAATGTGATTCTTTTAAGATAATTGTGAACGGAAACCGGCGAAATATTGCTGCTTTTTTGTTTCGCAATAGCTGCCTTGCCTGTGCTGAATGAATAGGGTCAAGCGGTCTTTTTTGAGTATCTATAACAAATATTTTGGACATAAGTCCCTCCATTTCTGGGTAAAGTTAGCCTGGACAATGATTTAAAGGCTTTTTACGTCAACGACACTAGCTTCAAACCCAATATGCTTGTTTAATCGTTAACCTCAGAAGCCACTGCGTTGCTTTGGTTTCCAAAGTTGTAGCAAGTGGCGTAGCTACAAACTGGCTGCGTATTTGTAGGTGAGATGACCTAAAAATCGTAGTGATTTAACACTTAGTCGGGTAAACTCTGGGCTTAAAAGCCCCCACTGTAAAGGTACTCCGTTCAGTGGTGGGTAGTTTACTCTGGTTCTTGTAATGTGAAATAAAAGGTGCTGCCTTCACCATAGGTTGATTCTAGCCAAATTGTACCGCCATGTCGTTCCACAATTTTTTTAGCGATCGTGAGTCCTGCGCCTGTACCACCACCGTATTTACTGGGGCCGTGTAGTCGCTTGAAAATGCGAAAGATGGAGTCAAAATGTTTTTCTCGAATGCCTATACCATTATCTTGGATGTAGAATGTGATTGGTCGTGGTAAATTATCGAAGTAGCCAATTTCAATCCATTTGTTGGGTTTATCGTTGTATTTAATGGCGTTGGCGATGAGGTTGCTAAAGACTTCACCTAATTGGACGCGATCGCAATACACTGTTGGTAGTGGTCTAGGAATGCGAATTTCTACCCCTGATTCTTCAATGCGAACCCTTAACATATCCAAAATCCGATGTACCACATCATTTAAGTTTGTAGGCTGCATGATCAAATCCACTCTTCCCAACCGAGAAAAATGCAAGAGTGAATCAATTAAATCTTCCATCCTTTGGGTGAGACGAATCAAGGTCATTAACTTTTCTTTACCATCGGCGTTGATAATTTCACCGTAGTCTTCCATTAAAAAGTTAGAGTAATTGTGAATCCCTCGTAGTGGTTCTTTTAAATCGTGAGATGCAATATAAGCAAAAGCATCTAATTCTTTATTGCTGCGTTCTAGTTCTATATTTAATTGAGCTAATTCATCAGCCTTTCTTAGCACCACACCAATAATTGCACTTCGTAATTCTAAGGCTGCATTAACTTGGTAAGATTTCCAAGGTAAAGATTTCAGCAAAACTATTTCTTTCCATGATTCAAAAGACTTACGAGGTGATAGGCGCGTATCTCCGTTAGCTGTTACTTCTACAGGTTTATGAGGATTCCCTCCCCAATTGACAGTCTGCACTACCTCTGGACGAAACCACAAAATATAGTTTTTCTGACTTTTAGAAATGGAAAGTGCCATTAACCCACTAGCAACGTTTCGCAGGTTTTCGGCTTCTGGATAAACGCTTGCTAAAGAATCAGTGTAGAAAATATCTTCATGCAGATTTTGATTTATCCACTCTACTAAATCATCAATATCTGGGTTTGTGGGAGTATTACCGACAAGATAACATTGACCATTAAAACAAACAGCAGCACCCTCTGCATTTACTAGGTCTAGTATATTCGGCTGATGATGAATTAAAGCATCAATAAAATTATTCTCTATGGAGATATATTCTATTAATTTGCTATGCACAGATTTTACTTTAATTTTTTCTGCTACATCTTCACTATCTTCTTTAGCACTCATTTCTAGTGAAGTCATTTGTCCTAAAAATTCACACGCACTACGAATTTCATAGGGAACATATTTAGGTGACTGATGGTGGCAGGAAATTAATCCCCATAGTTGTTGATTTTTGATAATAGAAATAGACATAGAAGCACTCACACCCATATTTTGCATATATTCAATATGTAAAGGTGAGACACTCCGCAACACTGAACGACTTAAATCTAGGGGTTGATTGTTTATAGGATTATTTGTAGGAATAATTTGTGCTGGTTGATAGTTAACATTTGGTATTAGTCTCAGCCAGTTTTGAGTGTAGAGCTTTCTGGCTTGCTGGGGAATATCAGAGGCAGGATAGTATAAGCCTAAATAAGGTGTCAAATATTCCGGCTTGGCTTCAGCAATCACAGAACCATGCCAGTTTTCATCAAAACGATAAACCATCACCCGATCAAAGCCTGTAATCTTTTGTACTTCTTTGACTAAAATTTGACTAAGTTCAGAGATGTTTTTTGCCGCTTGTAATTTTATCATGGCGAGTTTTACCAAGTGATAAAATTTAAAGAAAGCATGATTTTTTTCTGATGTGTTTGGTTCTATTTCTAAAATTATCAAACCATCACTACGATGAATGATGCCGTCAAAGTTGATAATTTTATTATTTGATTCGATAGAAAATTCTATAGGATTGACAATTGGTAAATCTTCATTTTCTAGGCAATCTTTTAATAAACTTATTTGTTCTGAACCCAATAAAATATCTAAGTTTTGATTAATTAATTCTTCTGGAGGGATACCAAAATAATTAAATGTATTATCGCTAACTTGTAAAATAGTTAATTCTACTGAATGCAATACTAGAATAACTCCATGAGGTTGAATATACCCAGGAATATGAATTGGCTCTTTGTCACAATTAGTGAGGTCAACTGGAAAATTTGTACCCGTATTGTCAATGTTCACTGTTCAGTCCTCATGGTCAGATACATATGAGACTGACTCTAATATACTGTTGATTTATTTAATAGATAGATTTAAAGAGAGTAGAATAGAGCGATATCATGCCTAACTCTCTACAAATACACCATAAAAATTACTATAGATGGGATTAATTTCACTTATGCTTCTAGCTCATGACTAACTAGATAAATAAGTGAAAAACGGTTATTTTTATCATAAAAAATCGATTTTTGGTCAATTGGAAAAAATTAAGTTTTGTAAAATAGTCATCAATCAACATTTCCTAACTTCCTCCGGTATCAAAGCTAATTTGTTCCGATTCATATCTTGGTGGCTCGACGTGAATGATAATTCTGACTGGGGCAAAGCGTGTTTCTAGCTGACGTTCTACTTCTTCAGTGATGCGATGAGCAGTTTCGACATCTGGCGCATCTACGATTAAGTGCATTTCTATGAAGACTTGGCGACCTAAAACACCCCGTGAGGCGATATCATGACAATTAATCACCCCAGGAACAGAAGTAGCAATGGCGTGTATTGCTTCTGGTGCGATCGCCATTTGATCTACTAACCAAGGTAAATTTTCCTTTAAAACTGACCAACCACTCCAAAAAACTAGCAATGCTACAGGGAAGGCTAAGACGATATCTAACCATTGATAACCCAGCCAAACCCCAATTAAACCAGCAATCACGGAGATTGTCACCCAAACATCACTCATGGTATGGGTAGCATCAGCAATTAAAATTTGGCTACCAACGCGCTTACCCACATTACGCTCATAAAACGCCACAAAGATATTTATACCTAAAACAATCAGCAATAACCACAATTCAGGCGCAGAGATTCTTACAGGCTTGCCACCTTGAAGAATCCGCTCAATAGCACCTTGCAGAATTTCAAAGCAAGCAATTCCCAGAAATGCAGCGATTCCTAATGCTCCCACAGCTTCAAATTTGTGGTGTCCATAGGGATGCTCACGATCAGGGTACGGAGAAGAAAATTTACTGGCAACTAGTCCTAAAATGTTGTTGGCACTATCTGTCACACTATGGAGAGCATCAGCCATTAAACTCAAAGAACCTGTGAAATATCCCACAAATGCCTTTAATCCCATCACTAACAAGTTAAGGACTAGGGTAATAATTAAAACTTTTCTTACTTCAGCACGGTTATCGTAAGTCATAGATATTTTTTGATAGAGACTTCTATGACTTATTAGTGTACGCCTAATGTCAATATTTAAATACCTTAAATTGTTTCAAAGTCTTACACAGTAAGAGTTATCTTTAGCCATAATCGGCAAATATTTATGAGCTTTATTGAGATTAATTTTAAGTAAATTTAGCTAAAAAGTAGATAAATATTAACTGATGCCCTTGGATATAAAAGCATATGTCTAGCATTAATTATTGTTGGCTTCCAGGCTATTGATAAATTAAATACATCACTTTTGGAGTAAGTGAGGTACACCATGAGTAATGAGTAATGAGTAATGAGTAGTGAGTAATGAGTAATGAGTAATGAGTAATGAGTAATGAGTAATGAGTAATGAGTAATGAGTAATGAGTAATGAGTAATGAGTAATGAGTAATGAGTAATGAGTAATGAGTAATGAGTAATGAGTAATGAGTAATGAGTAATGAGTAATGAGTAATAATTAACAGTGTACCCACGGCTAAAGTTTTTTCTTTTCCTGTTCCCTGTTCCCTGTTCCCCGTTCCCTTTCACTGAATATAACCAAAATCTTCTAGCTTCTGTAAAACTTTGGTAGCACTTTCTAGGATATCTTCTAAATCAGTGCGACACTCAATATCTGGATTTAACGGTGGTTCGTAAGGAGCATCAATTCCTGTAAATTCTTTGATTAAACCGCTTCTCGCTTGTTTATATAAACCTTTAACGTCTCGTTGTTCACATACGGCTAAAGGTGCATTGACATACACTTCAATAAAATTACCAATTTTTTGCCGCATTTGTGTTCTAATTTCTCGGTAAGGAGAAATAGCAGATACTAACACAATTACACGGTTTCTAGTTAAAAGATTGGCAACAAACCCAATTCGACGAATGTTTTCTTCCCTATCTTGTTTGCTAAAGCCTAAATCTGGTGTTAAGTGCTGACGAATAATGTCACCATCTAGCAATTCTACAAGATAATGACGAGACAACAATTCTTTTTCTATGGTTTTAGCTAATGTAGTTTTACCAGCACCACTCAGTCCTGTAAACCAGACTGTAACACCTTTTTGGAGCATAATTAAAGTTGTGATTTATTAATTATTCTGCTTGGGAGTGTTGATTGATGTTTGCTGATTAATTAACTTTCTAAAGTTTTCATCCTCGGAAATATCATCAAAATCTATATCACTAGCAGCATCTTCTTGATATCTAGGATTAAGATTAATTGCTTGTTGCAGATTTTCTAAAGCTAAGTCAACTTCTGTTTGCAGTGCATAACAGGCGGCTTTATTATAAAAGGCACTGGCGTAATTTGGTTTGATAGCTAAGGCTTTGTCAAAAGAGATGATTGCTTGATCATCCTTGCCTAATCTTACTAGGGTGTAACCTCGTTTATCCCAAGCCTTAGCAGATTCAGGCTGGAATTTCAAAGCTTCATCAAAAGAAGTAATTGCTGCTTCATATTGTTCTAATTCTATTAATGCCAAACCACGATTCATCCAGGCTACAGCATCTTGTGGATTAATTTGTGTGGCTTGATCAAAAGATTCAAAAGCGTCTTGATGTCGTTTTAAATAACCAAAAGCCACACCGCGATCGCACCATGCTTGATGATAATCTGGTTGGAGTTTAATTGCACGATTATAGGAAGATATCGCTTGTTTGTAGCGTTTTAATCTAGCGAAGGTCAAACCGCATTTAAACCAGAGTATAGCATCATCTGGTTTGATTTTCACGGCTTGCTCATAAGCTGCGATCGCTTCATAAAATTGCTTTTGTGAAAAGAAGTTATCTCCCTGTTCTATATAATCCTCAGCCGTAACTTTTGGCTGTTCTGCTTCTCTAGGTGGCTGGGGTTCTGGTGATGGTGCTGCTGTGGGAATTACTGCGGGTTTCGTCTCAGCTAACTCTTGCAAAATCACATTTTTACGCTGTTGTGCATCTAGTTGTAATTCAGATAGTTGTGTTACAAACTCTGTTTCTAGTTTCTCTAATTTTCCTAAAATCAATAATTTTTGTTGTTGAGCATTAAATTGTAACTCTGAAAATTGGGTTACAAACTCTGAACCTGATTTTTCTAAATTTTCTAGAATTTGTTCTTGGCGATTTTGAGCATCTACCTGTAATTCACCTAACTGAGATGCAAACTCTGATTTTAATTTTCGCAATTCCTCTTGAATTTGTAACTGGGATTGGGATATTTGGGCTTTGAATAAATTTTCTAATTCTTGGATATTTTGTAAAATTCTATCTTTTTGGGTGTTAACTTCTGACTGAGATTGAGATAATTGCTGTGTAAACTCAGCTTGTATGTTTGTTAAATTCTCCCACAGACTATCTTTAGATTTTTGAGTATCTTCTGTTAACTTTAATACTTGAGATTGAAACTGACTTTCTATTTCTTGGATACTTGTTAATTTAATATTCTTTTGCTGCTGTACATCTGCTTCCAATGCAGATAGCTGCACACCAAACTCTGATTGTAGGTTATTTAAACCTGCCAGAATCTGATTTTGTTGCTGCTGAGTATCACTATATAAATTTCCGACTTGAGTGTTAAATTGTAACTGGGATTTTTCTAAATCTGCTAAAGCTAAGTTTTGCTGACTGACAGCATGATTTTGTAATTCAGCCAATTCATTAAAAAATGCTGATTCTGTCTTTTGAATATTTGCCAGAGTGATATCTTTATTTTGTTGTGTATCTAACTCTAATTGAGATAGTCTGCTAGCAAACTCAGATACTAAATGCTCAATTTTTGTGTGAAAGTTAGCTAGTTCTGTGGATATTTGCGTTAAATTATCTGCCTTGGTTTGTAAGATTTCCGATGTTACCAAAGATAAATTATCTTGTTCATTTTTAATTTTTTGTTGTAAGTTCTCTGCTTCTCGTTCTAAAGCTCGAGTAATTCCCTTCGCTTCTTGAATGAGATTTTCCGCATCTTGTTTAACTAAAGTTAATTGTCCTTCCAGTTTTTCCACGCCTTGTAACTGCGACATAGCTCTATTGACAATTTCTCGAATAGCTACTCGTCGCAGTAGCCAAAATAAAGTAATAATTGCTACTGGAAATAAACTCAAGATCACTAACCAAATGTTGAGCAACATACTTGTACGACTAAAGGCTTGTTCAACATCAGCTTGTATTTGTTCTAAAACTCGCCTTTCTGTTTGTGGTTGGGTTAATGTTTCCCCTGGTTGATTAGGTGCAGCTTGAGCAGTAATCTGTTGATGAGAGGTAGATGGTGTAGTTTGTCCAGTGCTGATCTCACTAGACAGCAGCAATGGAGAAAAGACTAGGACGCTTTTCAAGAATAGGGATAAGACCAATTGGTTTTTGCTCTTCATCAACAACCATCCTGATGTGTGGCCAGTTTTGCGGCGTGCTTATTTCCTAATCTATAACAGAATTTTAGTTCTTTGATACTGGCGACTGGGAGGAAAAGTATCGTTTTGGTAAGAGGTGTGGGGGAGGAACGGTGTAGAAAGCTTTATTTTGTAGTCGAGAAGTTGCAAAGTGCGATCGCACAATATGATGGTTAATACCGTTTCTTGATGTAGCTTGCCTGGCGTAGCCATAGATGCACTTTATTCTGTACTGTGGAGACGTTGCATGCAACGTCTCTACATCATTTATTTGGCGCAACTTCATAGAGAATTGGTATAAGGGTGATGAAAACCTGATCAATTTCACGATTTTGTCAATATACTGCTTTTTATGTTTGAACAACAACCTGAAAATTTACGCCAGAAAGTGCAAGAATTAGCCACAGAAGCTATTAATAAATCAGAACCATCAGCCTGGTTTGAAGTGTTATATGCTTCAGCTAATGGTAACGCTGAACAAATTCCCTGGGCAAAATTAACACCTCACCCCTATCTACAAGATTGGTTAGATCATCATCAATTATCAACTAAAGGTAAAAAAGCTTTAGTAATTGGTTGTGGTTTAGGAGATGATGCAGAAGCTTTAGCTAAATTGGGATTTGATGTAACAGCTTTTGATATTTCTCCTACTGCTATTAGTTGGTGTCAGCAACGATTTCCTCATTCTCAAGTTAATTATCAAATTGCTGATTTATTGGCTATTCCTTCCCAATGGTATGGAGGTTTTGATTTTGTTTTTGAATGTCGCAATATTCAAGCATTACCATTAAGTGTGCGTAATTCAGTAATCTCTAGTGTGGCTGCTGTGGTCGCTGTTGGTGGTACTTTGTTGTTAATTACTCGTGTACGTGATACAGAAGACGAACCATCAGGCCCACCCTGGCCATTATCTCATTCAGAACTATCACAGTTGGAAACTTTCGGATTACAAAAAATAGCGGATATGCTGTTTTTAGAATCTCAGGAAACTCAAGTACAACAAATGCGAATTGAATATCAAAAAGTTTAGTAGGGTGTGTTAGGCGTAAGCCGTAACGCACCGAAAGCCTTGGAAGGTGCGTTACGCTGTCGCTAACACACCCTACATTTTTTCAACATTTTTAATTTTCTAAGATGGCTGTACACTTAATTTCAACAATTAATCCTGGTGTAGATAAAGCAGTGATACCAAACCCTGTCCAAGTAGGAAATTGATTAGTAAAATAACGATCTTTTACTTGCATAAATAATGGCAGATGGGGAATAGTAAACTGTTGTTGTGAAGGCTCACCCAGGGAAACTGGCGTAGTGAGATTTACCCCGGTGACATGGTAAGTAATCATCTCTACTACATCGTCAAAAGTTGCTCCGGCGGCAGAAAGCACTTTTTTGACATTCTCAAAAGTCTGGACAAATTGCGCTTCTACTCCCTCTACTACCTGTAAATTTTCATCCCGTCCTACTTGTCCTGAAATATATAATGTATTGCCTACCTTAATACCAGGACAATAATGAAACTTTTCATATAAAATTTCCATCCCTTTGGGAATAATCACTTCACGAGTACGAGCCATAGTTTTTTATCCCCTCTTTGATTATTTGCTAAATTAGTTTTATTATTGCAGTCTGCGTTTAATTTCTTCAGCCAAATTAGTCAATTCTATTTCTACTTGTTCACCTGATTTTAAGTCTTTAAGTGATGATTTTTGTGCGGCTGCTTCTTCAGAACCAATAATGACACAGAATTGAATGCCTTGCTTATCCGCTAACTGAAATTGTTTACCCAGAGGACGCTTATCAAAGTTAGTGATCACATTAATCCCAGCCTGACGCAGATTTTGTGATACTTTTAAATAAATAGGCATTAAATCTTCTTGCATATTTACTACCACTACCTGGGCTGGGGTTGGGGGTAAAGTGTTGAGAATACCTGCTTTGAGTAAGCGACTAATTAAGCGCGTTAAGCCAATGGAAATGCCCACACCAGGCATTTTCTCACCTAAAAACATTCCCACTAATTCCTCATATCTGCCACCAGAACAGATACTACCTAAAGCTTCATGACCGATGAGGGTAGTTTCGTAGACTGTGCCGGTATAGTAGTTTAAACCACGGGCGATCGCTAAATCAATACAAAAGCGTTTATCCGGCACTCCCAAATTCCGCACTCCAGTAATTACTGTTTCTAATTCCTGAACACCTAAGCTAAATTGTTCACATTCTGCCAAGGTTTGTGACAGGTGTTTGAGTTTATCTAAAACTTCGTCACTGCCGCCATCAATTTTAATGAAATCAATAATTTTTTGTGTTTGTTCAGGATTAATTCCAGCTTTTTCTAGCTCTTGCTTAACTTTTGCTTCACCGATTTTCTCTAATTCATCAATGATACTAATACAGGATTTAATTTGAGTTTCTGAGATACCTAAAGATTGGAAAAATCCCGTCAAAACTTTGCGGTTATTGATGCGAATGACAAAATCCCCAATATTAATTGCCTCTAAAATTTCGGTAATAATTGCAGGCATTTGGGCATCATATAATAAGCTGAGTTCACGCCTGCCTACTACGTCAATATCACACTGGCGAAACTGGCGAAATCTACCATCTTTTGCCCGTTCACCCCGAAATACCACATCCATTTGATAACGAGCAAAGGGAAAGGTTAATTCATTTAAGTGACGAGCAATATAAGCAGCTAGCGGCACAGTTTGATCAAATTTTAAAGCCCTAGCTTCTGAACCTGTTTCCCCAGATTTATCTTTTTCAGCTTGGCGATTTGGTGGCAGAATTGGCTCTATACCATAAATAATATTGTCGCCTTGATTACCTTTAGCTTGTAATACTTCTAACCGCTCAACTGCGGGAGTTTCAATAGGTGTAAATCCATAGCTTTCATAAACTCTACGGATGGTATCTAATAAATATAATTCCAAGCGTTTTTCACTAGGGAGAAATTCAGGAAAGCCACTAGGAGTAGAAAAGTTGATTTTGTCACCTTTTGCCATGCGTCTACCTTAACAAATCGCAATTTGAAATTATAACTGATATTTTGTACCTATGCGATCGCATCAGTGTCAAGGCTAAAGTAGTGTGAAAAAATGGTAGGTTGGGTTGACGTAAGGAAACCCAACACCGATATCTATGTTGGGTTTCGCCTTGCTCAACCCAACCTACATTTAATACACTATTTTAGGCTTGCCACGCTAGTAGGCTTGTCAGTCCAGTATGGTATGTTACGACACTTTGAAGCTTTCTATTTTTTTACTTTAGTCTTTCTTCTTGAATTAGAGTACGTTGGTATAATTGATGATTCTTAAACCAATGCCATGTACGGGCGCGATGGTTATTATCTGGACTAATATAAATCATTTCTGATAAAGATATTCCTGGAATTGTTTTGTAGGAAAAGCACAAAATTATGGTATTGTTGTCTACTTCCCAAGCCTTACCTTCAACCCGTTCTGTATCAAACCAAAGGGCTTGATCATGATATGTTCCAGGAAATTGATGTTCTTCTTGTTTACCATCAGCCCACTTGTAACGATTAATTTGGTAGTAGGGATAGGGGCTATTGTCTGGAAATTGACAAGTTAAATGGGATTGATGCTGGTCTAAAATTTTTCCTGATGTGTCAACTATAGTATATGTGCCAATCCATTCCCCTTCATGACGGACGAGTACAGGCATTTCTTCACGGATAGACATAATGCAACTCCCATAACTAAGTGGTTTAGTCTGAATTTGACGCAGGAGGCACGAAACAGGAGGATTGTAGACTATTTTAAAGTAAAAGCACAGCGATCGCCTGATCTCTCAAGCGACCCACATTTGACAATAGGCTGCATATGCCCAAGATACAACTACACGGGATTGATTTCTTCTACGACATCAAAGGTACAGGAGAACCTTTACTATTCATCTCTGGTTTTTTATGCGATCATTCCTACTGGTCGCTACTTATGCCAACTTTAACTGCCCAATATCAAGTTATTCGTGTTGATAACCGAGGCATGGGGCGGAGTTCTGCACCAGATAGCCCCTATAGTATTTTAGACATGGCTCACGATACCGCCGGCTTACTTGAGCATCTAGGTATTGAGCAAGTACACGTCGCCGGTCATTCTATGGGTGGACAAATTGCCCAAGAACTAGCATTAACTTATCCCCAAAAAGTCAAAAGTTTAATCCTACTAGCCTCTCTAGCCAAGCCTGACGAGCGATTTCATAGCATTATTCAAAGCTGGGGAGACTTGGCTGACAAGGTAGACAGGACACTTTTTCAACAACTGATTTTTCCCTGGATGTTTAGCGATAATTTTTATTCCATGCCAGAGATGATAGAACAGCTAATTGAATGGGCTGTGTATTATCCCTTTGCCCCTCAAGTTCATAGCATTTATCATCAAAGCCGAGCTATCCTCGATGGCGATACTACAAATCGTCTACACAATATTATCTGTCCAACTTTGGTATTAGCAGGTAAGCAAGATATTCTCACCCCAGTTAAATTTTCTCAACAATTAGCCGCAGGTATTCCCGGCGCAAAACTGTCATTTATCGATGGTGGCAGTCATGGTTTTATTATTGAGTCACCAAAAATTGTAGCTACAGCAATACTCAATTTTTTACAGCAGATAACAGATGACAGTTGACTGGGCATTGGGCATTGGGCATTGGGCATGGGGCATTGGGCATTGGGCATTGGGCATTTAAATATTTCTCCCTTGTCTCCCTTGTCTACCCGAAGTTCTGAGCGGAGGTTTCCTCCGCTCAGACTTCTCTCCTTGTCTCCCTTGTCTCCCCCTGCTCCCTGCCCCCTGCTCCCTGCTCCCTTGCCCCCCACACCCCCACACCCCCACACCCCAATCAAATCAACATTTGTAGGCTTTTATTTAGATTTTTATCTAAATAGTGAACATTTGTAATATTTAAGGTTTTTTTAATATTTGATAGCTTAAGATTTTCTTTAGATTCTCGATAGCGTTTTTATGCTTTCACAATAAAGGGAGCGGTTGTCATGAAAGTTTGCCCTATAAACGCCAACATATTACGTCAAGTTTGGTCTGTGGTTGAAAAAACTCAAAGCACAACATTGCTCAGGCTGAGTGATTCTGATTTGGTTAGCCAGCTGTTGACGCAGCTTGATAAGGAACAAACACTGACTACTGAAGAAATTAATTCTGTTAACTCTTATCTATTCTCTCGGACGCATCTCATCCGCGATTTAGCTACTGCACGGTTAGCATAGTCAGTTTGGTCTGATAAAATCAAATAAATAGTGTGCCATTTGTAATTTAGAACAGGGTGCAATTGTGATTTGTTGCCCTTGATGATGTATAAATATAGCTTGGTTGTTATTGCTACCAAAACCACTATCTGGTTGATCTATAGGATTGGCAACAATGGCATCTAATTGTTTACGCTGTAATTTTTCCTTGGCTGGTGTGATAATGTCACCACTTTGGGCGGCGAAACCAATTAACAGCTGATGGGGTTGTTTGAGTTGGGCTAACTCGGCAACGATATCAGGAACAGGTGCTAAAGGTAAAGCTTGGGGAAGCGATCGCTTTGGTAATTTCTCTGGGCTATAATCTTGAGGCTTGACATCAGCGACAGCCGCAGACATCAAAATCACATCTGCATTCGGTAAATATTCCAACATTACCTGCTGCATTTCTGCTGCACTAATAACCGGAATGGCTTGCACTCCTAAAGGTGCATCCCAACTAGCTATACCATGAACTAAAGTTACTTTTGCGCCTCGATGTAAAGCAGCTTGGGCTAGAGCTAGTCCCATTTTACCGGTTGCAGGATTTCCAATAAATCGCACAGGATCTAAATATTCCCGTGTACCGCCAGCACTAATTAAAACTTGCTTCCCGACTAAATCACGCTCTCCCTTGGTATGCAAGAGCGAATGAATATAACTGACAATTTCGGGAGGTTCTGCCATTCTACCAGCACCGACGCGATCGCAAGCCAATAAACCCGATGCGGTACTCATGCCATGATATCTACTATCTGCCAATAACTGCTGCCAATTGCGCTGCACCGTTAGCTGTTCCCACATATCCGTATTCATTGCTGGTGCTAACAACACCGGACAAGTAGAAGCTAACACAGTATTAGTCAGTAAATTATCTGCCATCCCGTAAGTTAACTTAGCTAATGTATTAGCCGTCAAAGGCGCAATAACTAACACATCAGTCCATTCCCCCAACTCAATATGCAATGGCCGTGAGTGAGTACCTTGCCAAAAATCATCATCCGTATAGGCACGATGGCGGGAGAGAGTAGATAAAGTCAGAGGTGTAATAAATTCCTGCGCCGAACTAGTGAGAATAACTCGAACCTCCACCCCTGCTTTAAACAAAGTCGAAACCACCTCACAAACTTTGTAAGCAGCAATACCACCACCTACACCAATTAAAACCCTAGGTGGGCGATTTTGATTTGGGAGTTGAAAATCAGCCATAGATTTCTATATAAAATGTATTTTCTATAACTAAACTTATCAGTAATATTAACTATTATACTTGAATGAATACAACGGAACTAATTAGCTGAAAACTACAAAAAATAAGATAAATACAAACGTATTAGCAGAAAACAGCAAATTAAAATTGACAATATCAAGATTGTTTTGATACCTTGGAAGCAATTAGTTGCATCTGATTTTCTTAATTGCCTAGCTTACTTCCTGCGATAGATGATATTGCATTAGCGTACCACTTTGCTACGCAACGCTACCGCGAACGTGGAAGCCGTCTGTCTCCGACACGCTGCGCGAACTTAGAAAAGCGGGGCGGGATCATTTTTGCAAATTGTAAATTGGTCTTCCCTACGTATGTTGCGTGTATTTTTGACAATAAACATACGTGTAGCAATTTCGCAAAAATGAAGTAATATGTCAGCTAATCTCAGCTGTAATCATTGCTAATAGGCTTTTTATGGCTTAGTTATATTCATCAGGAAATTTTTCTTTCTCAGCATCATGAACGCCTTTCAACCTTCTCCAACCCCGCAACAACCATCGATACAGAAGAAAACTGTCTCTCCTCGGCCAAAACGCCATCTTCGCCAACGCTCTTATAAGGTGATGGCTGTAGAGGTCAGTGCTAAGTTAGGGGTCAATTTTGCGATTTCCGCAGTAGCAATATCTGCTTTAGTGCAACTTGTCCCCCATTATTGGTCACAGCAAGGCAAGTTAAGAGAACTTACTACACAAGTGAAGCAAACAGAAAAACGCGTCGATACTTTACAGGCACAATTTACCCGTAATTTTGACCCTCGCCAAACTCAAAGTGTGATGCAGCAACAAACATATAAATTTCAGCCTGGTCAGCGTCCTCTTGTGTTGACCAATCAATATGGGGAAAAAATAGACCTATCAGAGTCTTCACCCTAAGCTAAATGGTAATTCGTAATTCGTAATGGGCTGCGCCCCGCTACGCTAACGTAATACCGCTACGCGGAAGCAAGCTACGTAATTCGTAATTCAGAAAGTTAGATAGAATATGGGTTTCGGGTTTTGAATTTGTTGCCGAATTTTACAGAATTGCAATTGTTGCTAAATATATAGACTTAGACCTGGGTGCAAATTTCTTAAAGTTAATACATAGGATATGTAGGCAGTAATTCATCTAACCAAGTTTCTATTTGTAATCTTAAACGATAGCCAGCAACATCTTTGTTATTATTCAAGACAGGTAATTGAGTCACAGCACGACGATAATCTGCGATCGCACAATTCCAATCACCCCAAACATGATATGTTCTGCCTCTTTCAGCCCAGATATGCCCTTCTAGCTGACCAAATAGCAGGGCATTCTCAAAATTTTCAATTGCTTGCTCGTATTGTCCCAAATCCCGTAAAGTAATGCCACGGTTAATCCAGGCACGCACATGGCCAGGGTTGAAATTAATAGCAGAATCATAGTCAGCCAGTGCCGCCGCTAATTCTCCACAAGCGGCGTAATAATTGGCACGATTATTGTAAGCACTAGCCAAATGGGGATTTAATTGTAGTGCTTGGTTGTAGTCAGACAGTGCTTTGTGAATGTCGCCACTTTGGAAGTAAATTAGTCCCCGGTTGTTGTAATCTACCGCATGATGTGGATGGCGTTGAATTAATTCCGTTAAAAGAGCGATCGCTTTAGTATAATTTCCCTGTTGAGCTGACCTCAAAGCACAAGAACGTAAGTAACTATCATCATTAGCCCCATTTTCTTTATCAGCAAATGTATTATTGACTACAGATTTGTAAAAATGGTTTTGCTGTTCACCAGAAGCTAAAAAAGATTGAATGTTCATGTTTACGCCTAAATGCTCCTTGAGATCAAGTTAGAGTTTTTACTGTCGCGGTAGTTGTAATTATGTGTCAGTTGCGTAGGTGTCTATAATTACCTATTTACAGTGACCAAATTACATTTCAGGAACTCCATCCAGTAAAAAACACACTCCATACAAACAATTAATGCTTCAACCTAGTTAAAGATACTTCTTCCCCAGGTTAAATTCCTGAAAGATGAAATATTAATCTCTACGAACATTCCAGGAGTTAGGGAGACAAATTGGTAAAATGCCAACGGGGAGGCAGGGGGGCAGGGAGCAGGGAGCAGGGGGCAGGGGAGCAGGGGGAGACAAGGGAGACAAGGAGAGAAGTCTGAGCGGAGGTTTCCTCCGAACAGAACTTCGGAGAGACAAGGGAGAAATATTTACCCCAATGCCCAATGCCCAATGCCCGATGCCCGATGCCCGATGCCCGATGCCCCATGCCCAATGCCCCATGCCCAATTCCCAATTCTATTTTTTATAACAACCATGACTTACCAAAATGCACCTGACTTAACATCTGATGATTATGTTGTGATTGGTTTAGCTACCTGCTTTGTTAAGGAAGATGGAGAAATTCATCAAGTTGAGGTGCTAGAACCGATTCCTTCGGCTGCTTTAGAAGCCCTATTAAAAGGTATTCCCACATCGTATAAGTTAGCTTGTGCTACTAATTTAGGCGCGGTTGTCAATGGTGAACAGCCCAGTTTCCCAGCCGGCTTTCCTGATTCTGCTCAATTTGCAGATGAATTTGTCTCACGGGCTTTTGCGGCTGCTCGGACTTACAAACGGCGTGAAACTGCACAGGCTTTGATTCCTCTGGGTACAACCTACACTGATTTACAATATTCGGTAGATCGCAAGCGGGTACTAAACGCTACTAGATTGGTCACAAAAGAAGATAACGTTAAACAGCATTCTCACACTCATCAAGTCCTTTAGTCTCAGGTAGTTATGTTGAAACTGTATGGCGGCGTTCGCAGTCGCGCTACGATCGTGCGATGGTATTTAGAGGAACTGGAAGTTCCCTATGAATATGTACTGTTAGATATGCAGGCGGGAGAACATCGCCAGCCGGAATTTTTGCAAATTAATCCCATTGGTAAAGTCCCTGCAATTGTAGATGGAGACTTGCAGCTATGGGAATCTGGAGCAATTTTACTTTATCTCGCAGATAAGTATGGCAAACACCCAGTTTCGCTACAGGAACAAGCGATCATTGATCAATGGGTACTGTTTGCAAATGCTACTTTGGGAAATGGTATCTTTATCGAAGCTAACCGTGAACGAGAAATGCCTCGGTTATTAAGTCCTTTAAATGAGATTTTTTCTCGACAGCCTTTTTTACTAGGAGATGAATTTAGCGTTGCTGATGTGGCAGTGGGTTCTATTTTGGCTTATATTCCCCTACTGCTGAAGCTAGATTTGAGTGCTTACCCAGCCGTGGAAGAGTATATCCAACGCATGACAGCAAGACCAGCATATCAAAAGGCAATGGACTCGAGGGGTAATTCGTAATTCGTAATTCGTAATTCGTAATTCGTAATTCGTAATTCGTAATTCGTAATACCGCTACGCGGAAGCAAGCTACGTAACGATGCTCCCCCCCGCTACGCTCTAAGCGCAGCTATGCCGCAGGCTTTACGTAATTACGTCTAATGTTAATTGAAATCTTGCGAATACCTAGATATTTGTAGGGGCGGGTTCACCGAGATCAAAAGTTAATCATGAATGATGTTTGTTAACCCGCCCCTACTATTGATTGGATAGGCAGTTTTACTAATTCACATCAGGCGTTAATTCGTAATTTGTAATAAGTAAAACGACTTGAAAAAACCAAACTATATTAAGTAATGTAAAAATACTAGGATTGAGTTTGTAGTAAGGACTTTAGTCCTTTTTTGTTCCCTGCGGGACGCTGCGCGAACGCGGAGCGTCTGTCTACGACACGCTATGCGAACGGAGAAAGAACTAAAGTTCTCACTACAAACCTTTAATTATTTATCCTGTTCTACTTAACCTACGAGCAGTAAATTACGCAATTTGTATAGGCATTATTCTGGTAATCTAGTTGAGTGCAGAACATTAGATTACCAGAGTTAAATTTATTGGTTATGCAACTAAACCTGAGCGTAAAGCTCTGACGGCAGCTTGGGTACGGTCATCAGCACAGAGTTTATTGAGAATATTGCGAACGTGGGTTTTAACAGTGCCAACGGTAATATAGAGTTTCTCGGCAATTTGTCCGTTACTGCAACCAGCGACGATTAATTCTAAAATTTCTAACTCCCGTTGGGTGAGTGGATAAGTTTCTAAAACTTGTTCGTATTCTGAGGGCAAGGCTTCAATTTTAACTGTTTTTGGCTGGTCAGATGATGGGGTTTCTACAGGGATGCCTTGGCGCATTTTCTGTAATACTACATTAGCGATCGCTGGATCGATCCAAGAGTTACCAGCGTAAGTTGCTTGGATGGCCTCTGTGAGTTTACTAATGCTGGTTTCTTTCATGTAATAAGAGTCTGCACCTGCGGCAAAGGCTGCTAGAACTGCATCCTCGGTATGATCCATTGTTAAGATCAATATCTTAGTATTTGTTTGTCCACTGTCAACTTGATAGCGTCTAAACTTACGGGTGAGTTCAATGCCATCCATATCAGGTAAACCAATATCTACCACGGCGACATCTGGCTTGGCTGTTTCCAAAAGTTTTAGTCCTTGAGTTGCATTAGCCGCTTCACCAATGACTTTCAAGCCTCCGTGGGACTGCAATGCAGCTCTTAACCCCATCCTTGTTAAGTCATGGTCTTCAATTAAAATAATGCTAATTTCATTCATTGCTACACCCGCTATTGTTTCATTGCAGCTTGCAAACTAAATTTTTTTGTGGTTTCTAATTTGCTTTTCTAGAGTTTTCCAAACCAAAGATAGATGATCTGTCTACCTCTCTGCATCCACCGATAGAAATAATCACTATAATCTTTTTTCAGGCTTGATTTACCTCAAAATCAGGCCTGGGATATATTAATTTCCTATCGAGAAATATAAAATTAGCTGTCGTGCATCTCAGTAATAGACATTTGACTGTTGAGTCTTGAGTGTTAAGCGTTAGCCGTCAACAATCTTCTATGAATGATATATTGATATATTATGTATGGGAAATTTTAGGTAACACCTTGTGCGACTTTCTCTCAAACCTCACCTCCAACCCCTTCCCTACATAGCTTGCTTCTCCGAAGGAGTGGGAAGGGGAATATGTAGAGACGTTTCATGAAACGTCTCTACATTGGTAGGGGAGAGGTACTCTAACGAGAAGAGCTTCGCTCTATGGAGAGGGGTTTTAATAATAAGTTGCACATCGCATTAAGTAGCAATCAATTAGTAGCTATTGATTGAGTTGATTGTGATTTTGTCAACTCTTGCATCCGGCGATCTCCAAGAAAATACGGGAGTCAGTTTAGCGATCGCTAATCACCCGATTGTACTATATCTATCAAACTAGTTCCCTTTACCCACAACAAGCGATCGCAACATTCCAATACCTCACGTTCATGGTAAACAATGTTTATCTCTAACTCTCACTAATGGGTGAGGACTTGTGTTAAGTCGTTCTTTTACAATTGTAATGAACGTTAACAAAGTATTTTAATTTACTTTGTAATATCATTGGTGGTACTCAGTATTTGCTAGTCTACCAAAATTGTTAATTGATGATTAATGATTCAACAATACTACATTTTTAACTTAAAATATACACTCAAACTAAATAAATATAATCTTATCAGAGGATGATGAAATAAATGCCATAAATATAAAATTACCCTTGAAGAAAGTTTATATTCCCATCTCATAGATTGGGATTATAAGAGCGAAAAGCCACTCATAATGTTGTGTAGGCATGATACTGATTTACTCCAGTTGAAAGACTTTTTCAGCTAAAAGCTAAATATCTATCATTTACCCAGTATCAATCCCCAAAAACCTCAGCAACATTGAAAATTATTCAGCTTGATAGATTACCACAAGTATGTTTAACACCAACCTGTATTTGACAGCGAAAATAAAAAGCAATGAAAGAAACGCTGAGAATTTTGGTTGTAGATGATGACGAGTTAGATCGCAGGACAGTCTATTTAGCCCTCACCCGAGCAGGTGTAAAAATAGAATTGTCTGAGGTAAGTGATGCTAAAACGGCAATCTCTACCTTAAGGAATAGTACTTATGATTGCATTTTCTTAGATGATGATTTACCAGACGAGGATAGTTTAAGTTTAATTCAAAAGCTACGCGCTTTAGAAATTAAAGTTCCCCTAGTAGTGATCACACAGCAGGGAGATGAACAAACTGCCGTAAAATTGATGCAAGCTGGGGCTACTGACTATCTTGTCAAATCAAGGTTATCATCAGCAACCTTGACACAAGTTTTACGTCATGCTATGCGGGTTTACCAAGTAGAAATGCAAGCAGCTTTAGTACATCAACAACTCCAAGAAAGTCATGAGCAACTATTAAGAAAAAATCAAGAATTAGAGAGACAACGGGAACAAATTCAACTACAAAATTTTAAACTCTTAGAAGCATCACGGCTAAAATCTCAATTTTTAGCTACGATATCTCATGAGTTGCGAACACCAATGAATGCCATTATTGGTTTTGCTCAAATACTGTTGCGTCCTAAATTTGGCAAGCTTACACATCAGCAAGCGGATATGGTAGAACGTATCCTTAATAATGGTAAGCATTTGCTGATGTTAGTCAATGAAGTTCTCGATTTTTCTAAGTTGGAAGAAGGTAGATTAGCACTCGAACCTGAATTATTTGATGTAGTCAAAGTCACTCAGAACGCAGTTGCACAAATGCGTTCTTTAGCTGAAGCAAAAAAGTTGTCTTTGATAGTCAAAATAGATATAGCTAACCCTGTAGTGTTTAATGATCCCGCCAGGGTCAAACAAATATTATTGAATTTATTATCTAATTCGATTAAGTTTACTGAGTCTGGTAAGATTTGGGTAGAAGTACAAGATATAGGGGAAAATCGGGTAGCGATCGCTGTTCGAGATACAGGTATAGGAATATCTCCCCAAGACTTTCAGCATATTTTTGAAGCCTTCCGACAAGTTGATCAAAGCATCACCAGGAAATATCCGGGTACAGGTTTGGGTTTAGCAATTATCAACTCGTTAGTCAAAATGATGGGCGGTAAAATATTTCTGGAAAGTGAGGTAGGAGTAGGTTCATTCTTTAAAATTGAACTGCCCAGACAAATATCATTATCTCCCTCAACTAAAACATCTGCGAATGTAGAATTTGATGGCAAAAGAATGTTATCTTCGTCTCAAATTTCACACCCATCTAATTCTCAACCGACTCAAGCATCTATGAGGTTTCCTCACATCAAACTATAAAATTTATTAACCAGTTGATTATCATGTCTGTTGTTGAAAACCCTAAAATTGATCGAATTTTGGCTGTTGATGATACTAGAGATAATCTCATTTTAGTAGAGACTATTCTCCAAAGTGAAGGCTATGAAATTGACTTAGTCACAGATGGAGTATCAGCTTTAGAAAAAGTGGCTCAATCTCCACCTGATCTGATTTTGCTAGATGTGATGATGCCTGGAATGGATGGTTATGAAGTCACACGGCGCATCCGCCAAAATCCTGAAATTAACTATATTCCGATTTTGTTGATTACCGCCTTTCATGAATCTAGTGTTGTGGAAGGTTTAGATGCAGGTGCTGATGATTTTATTCGGAAACCATTTGATACAGATGAACTATTAGCAAGAGTGCGATCGCTTCTGCGCCTCAAGCATAGTCTCGACGAACAACGGAAAATGGCGCGTCAACGGGAAGACTTTGTGTCTCGGTTAACTCACGATTTACGCACCCCTTTAGTAGCAGCAGATCGGATGCTGGGTTTATTTGAGCAAGAAACCTTTTGTAAAATTTCCCCAGAAATGAAAGAAGCGATCGCTGTGATGATTCGCAGTAATCAAAATCTCATGCAAATGGTCAACACCCTTCTCGAAGTTTACCGCTTCGAGGCAGGTAAAAAGACCTTGAATTATGAAAGCTGCGATCTCGGAGAAATTGCCTCCGAAGTAGTCAGCGAACTCATCCCGCTAGCCAAGGAAAAAAACATTAGTCTAAAACTAGACACCAGCAACCTAGATCATCTAGAAGATAAACCTGGTGTAGTCATGGGCGATGCCTTAGAATTACGGCGTGTGTTAAATAACTTAGTTGGGAATGCAATTAAATTTACCGACACAGGCGGCGTTAGTCTAAGTATTTGGGAAACCAATCACAATTGGGTAAATATCGAAGTAGAAGATACAGGTTATGGAATTGCTCCTGAAGATCAAGCTAGTATTTTCGAGCGATTTCGCCAAGGCAGAAATAAAAGATCAGGTAGTGGCTTAGGACTACATTTATCAAGTCGGATTATCGAAGCACACGAAGGCACAATTAGCCTCACATCCGAACTTGGCAGAGGTAGTAAATTCACTATTCAACTACCAAAAAATTTGCATTAGTTAATACAGCTTTGGTTTCATCATCGGTGAATCAAATTAAATAAGTAATGAGTAATGAGTAATGAGTAATGAGTAATGAGTAATGAGTAGATACCCATAACTTATTTAACAGTTATGAGTCAACAGTAAACAGTCACTTGATAACTGTTGACTAATTTAACTCCCTTGTCTCCCTTGTCTCCCTTGTCTCCCTTGTCTCCCTTGTCTCCCTTGTCTCCCAACCCTGTTCCCTACTCTTGACATAGCTGATAAGCCGAAGAAAATTGAAATTTACCGCAAAGCAAGCGGTGAATTACTGCCTCTAGATCCTCAATCATATAGGGTTTGCAGAGGTATTCATCAAATCCCGCCTTGATAATCCGTTGTTGATCTTGTCTATCAGCTAAAGCTGTCACAGCTACTACCGGAATTTCACAAGTTAGCGGTTCTTGTTTGAGATAACTGATCACATCAATTCCGTTAAGGCTGGGTAACAAGATATCTAACATAATTAAGTCTGGCTGATACTCTTTTGCTACTAGTAGAGTATTTGCACTATCCTTTTGACAAATAAATCTACACCCTAGTGACTCAAGAGCATAACTAATTAGCAGTAGACTGTCATCATGGTCTTCCACTGCTAAAATCAACGGCTGTTGAGAGTTGCGCGTCTTATGATCACTCATGAATGATTTTGCCAGATACATTTCTAGAAGATTCCATGAACATTTGTAGTCATTTGTTAATAAACAAGGTATCTCGCCCCAAAATCAAAAAATCATCATATTAGCCTCCCACTAGTTGGGTTAGGTGCTAGCACAAAATAAAATCAAAACTTTCCTTACCTGTTGACTATCACCTGTTATCTGTCACCTCTGTCTGTTCAAGACTCATTCAATACAACCAACTTTAGAAAAAGAAAGATAAATTTGATAGGTTTAGCAGACACTTATTGATTATACGCAAGATAATAAAATATTTTTTGCGTAACTTCATCATAACTTAATATACATGGTTCTGTTTTGCAGTATAATCCCTGGTGCTATTTATTTCAGTAGATGTAAAGATACATTTTTATAAGTGGAGACTCTGAATGAAATTGTATTAAATTCGTAAAAATCTCCTGAGGATACGCAGTTCAATAAGGGTACTTAACGCGATGTGTAACTTATTATTAAAACCCCTCTCCAAAGACGCGGAGGAGCTTCTCTTAGAGTTACCAATGTAGAGACGTTTCATGAAACGTCTCTACATATTCCCTCTTCCCACTCCTTCGGAGAAGCAAGCTATGTAGGGAAGGTGGTGGAGTTAGGTTTGAAAGAAAGTTGCACACGGCGTTACTTACTCATCTGTGCAAAAATTCAATAGGATTCCTATAGTTTTGTGAAGTTATATAGTTAATCGATTTTTCTGTATTACTTGTAGTACAATAAGGATTATGCAGTACAATACCCAAAATTTATTAATAATTAAAATGCTCAGAATAGTCAGCGATCGCAGATACTATCCCTGACAACTTAATTATTTTTGACTATTTTTTAACATCACATAGTAGCCATATAGATTGAGCTTGTGTAATATATTAATGAATATTACTTAATAAAAATCCAAACCTATAAATTTTGTTATTATCAGGACTTATCTAATCCTCATGTATTTTCCTTATTGCAATGGTAGAGAAGGAATTTTAAGACCTTGATTTTACTAGGGAATACCTAAATCCTAGTTTGCTATCTTTATTTGATTAGAATATTTTCTCTCAACCTCTTTTAGATATAAAATATGGAATTTGATTATTTTAATAGTCAC
Organism: Aliinostoc maniaoense; assembly: GCF_058172895.1. Classification (NCBI taxonomy): domain Bacteria; kingdom Bacillati; phylum Cyanobacteriota; class Cyanophyceae; order Nostocales; family Nodulariaceae; genus Aliinostoc; species Aliinostoc maniaoense. Next base: position 4,511,949 of record NZ_CP187952.1, read on the forward strand.
GAAAGCACACCAAAAAATCAAAACAGTCAAAGCTTACTTGCGAGTGGATGGCGACCGTTAAATCGGGAATTAAACTGGCAATTTTTATGGCAAATATTACAGAATGATAGTAGAGAGTTAACGCAAAAAACCTTAAATTTAACGAGTGGTATAGCAGAAATTTTAGGCAGAAACAACTATACTTGGTGGGCTAATATTTTAAGTTTAGCGTCAGAGAATGCCCGCTATGAAATAGAAAAGTTTTGGCACTATATCACACCTGATCCTCAATCACCAGACTATCGCTATAAAGACGTTTTAAACACAGAAACGCCCATATTACAATTTGTAAGTCGCAATAGCATCCCCATTGATTATGTCTTAAACCGACTACAAGAAATTACAGTATTACGAGTTTTAAATGTCTTGGGTCGTCCTGATATGATCACCCAATATTATCTAGAAAGAAATTTTTATTATCCTGTAGAAAAATTTGTGACTTGGGAACGTATCGATGTTTTAAATACGGTTTATGCCTATTGGTCAAAAGAGGATGTTTGGCTACAAGTAGAAGCCTACGATCGCGGACGGCGACAGTATACTATCATGTCTAAGGACATATCGCCTTTAATCAACAAAGCTACCTATGACTTAGCAGTAATGTTGAGTGGGTATCAAAGCCGGGTAGGTAAAGTCCATAGCCAATTCCCAATTCGCACTTTCCCCTCAGATATTCAAAGCTTCACAGATGCAGTTCAGCAAGCTGTTCTCAACCAAAACCAGTTAGCCGTGGTAGTTAACGGCGAACCAGGTACAGGTAAAACTGCTTGGACACAAGCCGTAGCCAAAGAAATTCTAGTGCCTTTAGGATTTGTCATCTTTATTTTAGATCATGATGCGATCGCTAACTTTGTCCCACCGACATATTTAGAGAAAATTTGTATCATCATCAACGAAGCCGACAACCTAGCCCAAAACCGCGCCTCAGAAGTCGCCCAATACAACAACAAAACAGAACATATTTTGAGTTTATTAGATGGGACTTTATATCAAAGTGTCATTGACGATAGCGGCATTCAAATTAAGCAGCGATTAGTTGTTTTAATGACTTGTAATACTACAGAAAGACTAGATCCAGCCATGCTCAGGAAAGGTAGAGTAGATTTAATGTATGAATTTACTCAAAAGTTTGTTTAGAGGGGAGCAGGGGGCAGGGGGCAGGGAGCAAGGGAGACAAGGGAGAAATATTTACCCCAATGCCCGATGCCCCATGCTAAACTAACCTAAAATATGATATTCGAGGTTTTGTATTTCTAAGGGCGAACGATGGGACTCGAACCCACGGATGGTGGTACCACAAACCACTGCCTTAACCACTTGGCTACGCTCGCCATCTGACATTCGTTATTATAGCACTGATTTTGTAAATTTATCAAGATATTTTTTGAAAGGAACGGACTTAATTAATTTCTAGTCAGGGGAACTTAATCAATATCGAAGGAGTTAACACCGAATAAATATGAAGTTATGGAATATTTTGGTTTCTCTCGGTTCTATAGGTTTAGCAGCTGTGTTGGGGGTAGTTATGGCAAATACTAACCCCAGCCAGGGGGCTTATGAGGAGTATGCAGTACAGCAACTAACGTCATACCTAAAGAAAGATGTCTGCAATCAAACCACAAAACTCATAGAGAAGTTAATCAATACTAACTGTGACAAATTGATAGATTCTGCTAACCCTCAAATGCGCCAACTCCTTGCACTCACTACTGAACGGCAAGATTTATTTTTGTTTAGTGTGTATCGGACAGAATTAAAAGTGAATCAGTGGATACCTTCTTACAGATTTGAAACAGTAGGTGCATTTAATAATTTTTATACGTACACTGCCGAGCAGCAATAGGAAGGGTTAGGGTGACAGAGAAGAACGATTTGGGAATGATAGGGTAAGCCCTGGAAAATTGTTTGTGATGAAACTCTGTCCTCATGTTGGCTGTTTATATTCCCAAAACCCTGATACAGCTACAGCTTGTCTCAAATGTGGTGAACAACTTTTACTGCATAATCGTTATCATTTATTGCGGTGTATCGGTCAGGGTGGGTTTGGTGTAACATTTTTAGCAGTAGATGAGCAATTACCTGCAAAGCCTAAATGTGTCATTAAACAATTTCATTTTCCTGCCCAGTATGGTCGCAATTGTCATCAAGCGGTGAAATTATTCCGTCAGGAAGCGGTGCGTTTAGATGAGTTAAAGCATCCACAAATACCGAAACTGTTGGGGTACTTTGAACAGGGGCATCAACTGTATTTAGTGGAAGAATGGATACAGGGACAGACTCTCAAAGAGGAATTGCAACAAAATGGAGTCTTTAATGAACAACAAATTCAGCAACTCCTGCAAGACTTATTACCAGTGTTGCAATTTATCCACGACAAGCAAATTATTCACCGGGACATCAAGCCAGCTAATATTATTCGCAGTGCTACCACAGGGAAGTTATTTTTAATTGATTTTGGGGTTGCCAAACACATCACTGCTACAGCTTTACTACAAACAGGTACTACCATAGGCAGCCCCGAATATATGCCACCTGAACAAACCAGGGGAAAAGCACTACCAGCCAGTGACCTATATAGTTTAGGTGTGACTTGCATTTATTTACTAACCGACATTTCCCCCTTTGATTTATTTGATGTGAGTTGCGATCGCTGGGTGTGGCGTGATTATCTATTATCAGGGAACACTATCAGCCAAAAACTCGGCGAAATTCTCGACCAATTGCTACAAAATGCCCTCTCTCAACGCTACAAATCAGCAACTGAAGTTTTACAAGCCCTCAATTCCTGTTCTGGCAATGTTAAACAACAGCCAATTAACACCCTCATCTCTGAGGTAGGAGTTGACTACCACAAACTGCGAGACTTACTGGCTCTCCAACAATGGCAACTTGCAGACCAAGAAACTTGGGTGGTGATGTGTCAGGCTTTATCTAAGCCCATCGGCAGTTATTTCTTTATGAGTGATATTGCTAACTTACCTACTGAGGACTTACAAATTATTGACCAGTTGTGGTTGAAGTACAGTCAAGGGCGGTTTGGTTTTAGTGTGCAGAAGCGAATTTACGAAAGTGTTGAGTGTGATTATGTCAGGTTTTGTGGGGCGGTGGGTTGGAAATTATATAATTCTAGTTCTCTTCCCAGTTGGCAACTTCCGTTTTATCAGTCGCTCCCAGAGGGGAATTTTCCGTCACGGGTTTGGGCTGGTGGTACTCAATGGTGGCGACATATAGAGGCGGTGGGGGCGAGGTTGGGGGAAGTTTAATCTTAAAAACCGGGTTTCTTGCAAATCCCTCAGCTTAAAACCTTAATCTTTCGTTCATAAACCCGGTTTTTTAGTTTTTACGTCTCTGCGTCTCTGCGTGATAAAAATATTAACAATAGTCGCCAAAAGTTGAATTTATGTGTTCTGCCTACTTGCTGGTATCTCACGGAAGCCGAGATCCTCGTCCTGAAATTGCTATGCAGCAACTCGCCGCATTGGTGGCTGATAAGTTGCAAATACCAGAAAAGTTGGTGGGTACAGCCTGTTTAGAAGTTAGTCCTGAGCCTTTACATGAGCAGATTCGAGAGTTTGCCCAAGGTGTGATGTTATTGGGATGTCGTCGGCTGCAAATTATTCCTATATTTCTTTTACCGGGTGTCCATGTGATGACGGATATTCCGGCTGAGGTAGGACTAGCAAAACAAGCTTTGGGGGAAGATATCACAATTGACTTACAACCATATTTAGGAAGTCACCCCAATTTACAGAGGTTTTTGCAACAGCAACTAGCTACTATCAAAGCCGATGCAGGGATTTTATTATCTCACGGTAGCCGTCGTCCTGGTTCACAACAACCTGTAGAAACGATGGCGGCAAATTTGGGGATAGTTACTGCTTATTGGTCTATTGCACCAACCTTAGAATCACGGATACAAGAGTTAGTCGGTTTTGGTAAGCAAGCAATTGCAATTTTGCCATATTTTCTATTCCCTGGTGGCATAACTGATGCGATCGCTCAAGCCGTTGACGAGTTAAAATTACAATTCCCTGGGGTGAATTTTTACCTAGCTGCACCCCTAGGAGCAAGTGACGAATTAGCTATTTTAATTGGGGATTTAATTCACGCATGAACCGCACAGACAATGAAGCACAACACAGTTTAGGCAAAGTTTATTTAGTCGGTGCGGGGCCTGGAGATCCAGGACTGATGACGCTCAAGGGTAAGGGTGTTTTAGAATGTGCTGATGTGGTGATTTATGATGCTTTGGTGAGTCCAGCGATTTTAGCGATGATTAATCCCCAGGCGGAGCAAATCAACGCTGGGAAGCGACGAGGAAGACATTCACTTTTACAAGACGAAACCACCCAACTTTTAATAGAGAAAGCACAGGAACACGCCGTTATTGTGCGTCTCAAAGGCGGTGATCCTTTTATTTTTGGTCGCGGTGGGGAAGAAATGGCTGATTTAGTTGCCGCAGGCATTCCAGTTGAAGTTGTGCCAGGAATTACATCGGGTATCGCTGCTCCAGCCTATGCAGGTATACCTTTAACCCATAGACTGTATAGCTCGTCGGTTACTTTTGTAACTGGACACGAAGCCACAGGTAAGTATAAACCGAAAGTAAATTGGCAAGCGATCGCTCATGGCTCAGAGACAATTGTAATTTACATGGGCATTCACAACCTACCTTACATTGTGGAAGAATTAACCCAAGCTGGATTGAGTTCAGAAACAGCAATAGCTTTAGTCCGTTGGGGTACGCGTCCCGAACAGGAAGAATTAATTGGAGACTTGAGCAATATTGTACAACTAGTAGAGGATACAGGATTTGAAGCTCCTGCGATCGCTGTTATTGGCTCAGTAGTGAATCTGCACAGTATTTTATCTAATTGTCGCCCTGTTTGATAGTTTTTGCCCTGTAGGGTGCGTGACGCAGCAAGAATATTTGAACGTAGTCATGAGACTTATCGCGTCACGCACCAACCACCAATTGTGACACTTGCGTAAGTCCTGGCATACACAGACTACCCGACGGCAGTAAAGAAAAATTAAACAATATGTTTAAAAATCACCTTGAGTAAATCACCATGTGTAAATGGTTTAATTAAATATCCCGATGCTCCAACTATTTTAGCTCTAGCCCGATTCATTAAACTTGCCTTTGCAGTCATCATAATCACAGGTGTATTCTTAAAATAAGAATGTTTACGTAATAAAGAACATAACTCATAGCCATCTAAATCTGGCAAATCAACATCTAATAAAATAATGTCTGGTTTGGTGTGCAGGATTTCCATTAAAGCTTTTAAGGAATCTGTCGCCGCAATAATAGAAAAAATTTGCTCATCTAAAAAATTCTTAATACTATTTAATACAATTAAATTATCATCAATACAAAATATTTTATAAACTTTTCTCTCAACATCATTTGATGACACTTGCTGATAACCATGATTAACATTCACAGACTGAGATGGATAGCGTTTAGTATCTATTTTCGGTAATCTTGGTTCAGGTCTGGGTTTGGTATAGCTCTGATATTGTGATCTATGATTAACTGTTGACTGCATATTATTTTGATATATGGATGTTTGAGTAACATCGCTTTCTCTTTTGTATCCGTCGTGACTGTGTCCCCGTTGTTGACACTGTTCTACTAATAAACGCAAATTTAAATAACAAAACTTAGGTAAGTCATCTAAAAAACTTTCGGGAATAAACTCATAACTACCTTCTTCCAACAGTAAAAATGTCTGTAAAACCTCCAAAGCCAAATGTTCTATGAGAATGGCTGCTTGTGAAGGAGTGATATATTTTTGATTGACTAACCAACAAATAGCCAAATAATCTGGATTGGGAATAGATTGATTATCAGCACCAGTCTCAAATATTATCCGTAACTGATCATTGATTTCTGTAGGTAGAGTGTTAATTTCCTGACTGAGACTCTGTAAATGTCGATAAAGCGGCTCAAACATTCTTTCTGAGTAGCAGGCATAAATCAGTCTACCCTCATCTACATATATTGACCAAGCTCCCGATGTGCTGAATACCTGCAAACAGCCAGTTACAGTCTTACCAGTAATTTTCTTTAAAAGTGATAGTGGTTGTACTTTCTGGAAAAATCTGTATCTACTAATAGGCAGTGTTTTCATGGGTGGCACTCAGCGAAAAATTTAATATTATAGAAATATGAATGAATGGCAAATTTTGCCGGACGTTTAAGGTATCTTTTTATAACTGCGATCGCTCAACTGATTGAGCAAGTAAAATTTTAGTCAGCACAATCGTTTGCGGCTCACAATTTGCTAATCTCTATGAGCCACACAGCACTAACTTATGTCAATGCAATTTACCCTAAAAGTAATTGCATCCCCATATTAAACAGCAAAACAATCACTGATTACCAGGAAGAATCTTCCCAAAAATCAGCTATTTTTTCTGTATCTTTCGTTAATCTAACTAATCTAACAGTACAGCAATTCTTTAAATTAGAGATATTGGCTCAAACCCATCAGTAGCAAAAATCCATTGTCTTACTTAATCACGTAAGTATAAATCAACTAAAATAAAGGGATGTAACCATAATAGCCCAAATACGTAAGTATATAATAATACGCAAAAATATCCTGTCTAAACAAGCCAAAAATAAACTTCCTCTGATTCTTTATCTCTCTACATCCCTAGACCCCTACATAAAAATATGGTAGTTGTGTAAACCCTAGATTATTTTTACAATTCAATGGTGAACAATTTCTTTTTACAAGTTGAAGAAGATAACCCACGGCTTGACCGTTATTTAGCTGAGGAGTTACCAGATTTATCTCGTTCTCGGATTCAACAGTTAATTGAACAAAGTAAAGTCCAAATTAATGGTAATATCTGCACATCTAAAAAGGTAAATGTAAAAATAGGCGATCGCATCACCCTAGAAATTCCCGAAACTCAACCATTAGCACTCAAACCCGAAAATATCCCCCTAGATATTCTCTATGAGGATGAGCAATTACTCATTCTCAACAAACCAGCAGGTTTAGTCGTTCATCCCGCTCCTGGTCATCCTGATGGTACATTAGTCAATGCTTTACTCGCCCATTGTCCCCATCTTCCCGGTATCGGAGGTGTACAAAGACCCGGAATAGTCCATCGTCTAGACAAAGATACCACAGGGGCAATAGCGATCGCTAAAACCGATATCGCCTATCAACACCTACAAGCACAACTCCAAGCCAAAACCGCACGCCGAGAATATTTAGGTGTAGTTTATGGCGCGCCAAAAACTAGCAGTGGCACTGTAGATTTACCCATCGGTCGGCATCTCCAAGACCGCAAAAAAATGGCCGTCGTCCCAGTAGAACAAGGGGGAAGAACAGCTATCACCCATTGGCAAATACAAGAACGTCTCGGTAACTATACATTAATTCACTTTCAACTCGAAACCGGACGCACACATCAAATTCGTGTCCACAGTGCTAAAATCGGTCATCCGATAGTTGGCGACCCCCTCTATGCTTCCGGTCGTTCTGTAGGAGTAAATTTACCAGGTCAAGCACTCCACGCTTGGCGGTTAAGATTACAGCATCCCATTTCCCAAGAATGGATAGAAGTCACAGCACCCCCTCCACCAACTTTTACAACTCTATTACAAGTTCTTAGACGCAGATAAATTTAATTCGTAATTCGTAATTCGTAATACCCTACGGGAAGCAAGCTACGTAATGGGCTGCGCCCCGCTACGCTAATTACTAACCCCTACACCCCTACACCCCTACACTCTCCCTCCCAATTGTGCGTAATTCCTTTGATTCCGCTATATTGTAGATATTTAGATTTTCCTGATACCGAAAAATGCCAGCAAGGTTGCAAATAAAAGCTGAGGATTGCTCCCCTCTAGGACAATACATTCTTCAATACTTGGAAGAACAGGGTATCAGTATGAACCGTCTGGCCGATTTATCTGGTGTTCCTCAACCCCGACTCAGAGGTGCTTGCTTTAAAGGAACTTGTCCTACACCGGAAACCTTGAGAAAACTGGCTAGAGTCATGGGTAAACATCACCTAGAGCTTTATACGCTCGCCTACGAAGCCAGAATTGAGAAGCTTCCCGAAGATGCAGAGGATACTTCTCTAGATATATTAATGCGCGACCTTTTTGAAACAGCCAGAGAAATGGGCTTGAGTGCGCCCAAAGTTCGTCCTTCTAAGGCTAAAATTCATAAAGCTCTTCTCGAACTAGGATTTCGTTCCGAAAAGGATGAATGTGCTTAACTAGATACTATTAAAAATTATTTGCAATAAGTTACCATACTTTAATGATAACTACTGACTGAAAACATGATGAAGTTTTTTTCAGTGTTCTAGCTTTTGTCAGTAAATAAATTACTCAAACATACTGAGTGCAGAATTACTAAGCAGTATTTATTTGTCAGCATTCAGCACTCAGCATTTAATTGAAATCAGCTTATTTGCGATAAGGAACTGATCTTTCGATATCAATATTCATTACAGACAGCTGCTGAGGTGGATTACCCTTAGCATTGATGCTCTGCGCCATTTGCAAGAACAGAGCGGGACTACCTGCTTTTGGTTGTTTGTCTGGAGCAGTATAGGTACGAACGGTAGTTTGCCAGATGATTTGGGGGAAACCAAACTTACCACGATAGTATTCATCGTAGCGGGGAGATTTGATGTTGAAAGGTCGTTCACCTTCTGTCCGACCAGGCAGCACCCGACGACGTTGGTAAGGTACGATGTCGTAACCAAAAGCTGCTAGGTACTCATCACTATTGAGGAGGTCATCAACAAAGCCTTTGATACCCTTAGTGGCTACGACAATAGACCAAGCCAGTTTTTCCCGGTTATCGTAAACATCACGACCGAGAACACGCTGTACAGTTTGTTCAACAAAACGATAGTTATTGTTGAGGTCGTAAAAACTGCGTTTGTATGTATCAGATAGCAACAAGCCACGAATAAAATCACGTACAGTGATTTGACCATTGCGGAGTTGAGACTCTAGGAAACGCTCCCGGTCAGCAGCAAAGGCATGGAAGAAAATCTGGCGATAAGCTGCTTCAATCAGAATGTCTAAGTCTGTTGGAGAAAGTATGTTCTCTGTAGAGTAGACCCGGGGTTGGTCATCTCCAGGAACTTCATAACCGGCTACTCTTTGGTTTTGAGAAACGGGTGCATATTCTAAAAGAGGAATTGCCACGAGTACAAAATCTCCCTTTCCTTAACGAAATCTTACAAATTTCTCATAATCATAAAGGAGAAGGGGTGTCATTATTCGATTTAGTTTGATAAAAATTACATAACTTAATTGAATCCCATAGTTAAAGTTCGATCATAAAACTCAAGTATTGCTAAAATTTAGCATTTACTAAAGTAGTTAGCGATCGCCCACTCAAGATAAGACAAGGGAGACAAGGGAGGTTAATCAGCCCCTACTCCCTAGTTTTAGGGTGTTTTGACCAAGATTTACAAAAAAATCAACCCCAGAATAAGTTGTTGGCTTCTGCAAAGAGGATAAACAGGATCGCTACTGCAATCAACAAACCTATTAAACTGAAGCTAGTCTTCCAATTAGCACGCTGCATGAACAGATAAAGGCTAAACCGCTCAAATTCCTCAAACATTCCCATAGGAATGGGACGAGGGGGAAGGTAAGGAAAGGGCAATCGATTGCGGTAATCTTCACCATAGCGCGCCATGCGAGCAAAAGGTAATTCACCTTGAGTGCGTTGGGGTAAAATGCGGCGACGTTGATAAGGAACAGTATTGTAACCAAAGTTGCTCAGGTATTCTTCAGTATTGAGCAAATCATCTATAAAACCTTGCAGTCCTTTGGTAGCCAGTACTATCGACCAGGACAGTTTTTCGCGATCGCTATATACATTACGACCTAGAAGCCTCTGAATGCAAATCTCCACAAACCGATAGTTATTATTACTATCATAGGTCAGCCGGCGAAAAGAATCCGACATTATCAACCCGCGAATAAAGTCTCTGGTAGTGATTTGACCAGCACGTAATTGCGACTCCAAAAATTGCTGACGATAGCTGGATAACATTTGTTGCTCGTTAAAAATCTGGCGATAGGCTGCCATGATTAACATATCCATATCCGAGGCAGCTAGGAGGTTATCAGTAGTGTAAATTCTCGGCTGCTCATCACCAGGAATCTCAAACGCCTCCACACGATGATTTTGAGATACAGGTGCGTACTCTAACAGAGGAATTGACATAAAGGTTCTCCCAAGTCAGCTGATCAATCAAAATTGTTGATCAAATCTCCTGAAAAAACTGCCGCATATAAGCCAATTATTCTGGTAATATTATTTAATTTTTTTCTTGTTAGCCGAGACTTCAGCAAGGAAGCTTTGTGCGTTTCGTAGTCAGGGCTTTAGCCCTCAAGTCAAGGACTAAAGTCCTTACTACTAACTGATTCAAAAAAAGTTAATTAAATATCAGGAATTTTGTCTTTTCCAAGCGAAGTAACAATTCAAATCTCTGCTACTGGCCATATATATAGCAATAATGGCACTGAGAATAACCATGATCAAACTTCCTAAAATTAGGAAAGTTGACAGCCTGGAACTCAGTGCCACAACCATTGCTATTAGAATCACAACTAAGAAACTACACATACTGATCATGAGCCATTTTGCCCATTTCCGTCCCTGTAGAACAAAGTACATCACCACAAAAGTTAGTAATATCCGTCCAATTGCCCATCTATCCCGCGCCATGAAAACTAGAGTTATATCTAGGATAGAAAGCACCACAAACATAGCGAATAATTTATTGCGAGCTTGTAAGGCAGATTGATCAATATCAAGCATGGGTTTTGGAAAAGTTGTTATTTTATAACCAATTATTTCACGGTTGACCATCAAATCTGGTGCGAAAACCACCATATTTTAGCCAATATTGTTTCAAATTATGGCAGGGTGTATGTAAACTAGCTTTTGCTTGATAAAGAATAACTTGACGATGATCACCCATCCAAATTTTGTCAATGGGATCAACTGAAATAACAGTGCCACCCAAGACTTCAACACATTGAGAAAACCGCTCGACGGCACTATAATCTACAGTTTCAAAAACAAAGAAATTACCTGAACAAATTAAATGCCGGCTACGAATCCAGCACTGCATTTTTTTCTGCGCTTCTGGTGGCAGCATATTTGCTTTAATGGATTCCAGTTTAGGCAGGGAAATATCACAGGATATTTGGGACTTCATGAGCAAAACTCTCCCGTTTTTCAAACCGCAGTGGCCCAAATGTCGATCCCCAAATCTGTTGGTGTGTATTCACATCCATACCTTTATCGAGGCTTACCCAGGTGGTTTCCGTCACTTCTACATAGCTATCTAGATAAGTTTGACAGCCATTTTTTTCAATCAAGCAACGGTTTCCAGGTTCGACACTGCCTAGAAATCGGTCATGATCTCGTTTAAATATCATTGAGCAGTGATATCGGCGTTGAATGCACTCTGGTGTGATGGTTTTGAGAATGCTTAATTCCCGCGCTGCACCAGCATAGAAAAGTGCATTTTTTAAGCTGTAGTTTTCAATATAAATTTGATCACCCTGATCGACTAAGCGATGTACTCCCTGTCGATATGGCCTCCACAAATCGTAGTCGTATACCTGTTCTGAATAGAGGCCAATTCCAGAGAAGAACTCAAAAGGTAATGGACGGAAAAAAATGTGAATATGGGCATAATCTTTAGGATTTTCAAATGCTTGTTTATAGTTGCTGAAATCCCCTGCCATCCAACCAGCCAAGGTGAGTAAATTATGCGATGTAGTTGTGCAGATATCTGATGGTGTAGAAGTCAAGTCGCTTCGCTCCAATTCAAAATTCAAAATTCAAAATTCAAAATTCAAAATACCCTACGGGAAGGCAAGCCTACAAAATTCAAAATAAATAAACAGCATGAATCAAGCCAGTATCTGACATAGATGACGAGCTTATAAAATAGGTTTTTTGACTTTTAACTTCCGCTTGGCGGTACTAGTCTTTGATGTTTCGGATCTGGTTTAAATCAGTTATCAGTCCTCATGGCCTATGGTGTGGTGTTTCACCCTAGTATGTAATTGATCACTGTTAACTCTTAATTTTGAATATCCTGGCGGATTTCTGAGGAAAACGAGGCTGTCACAACTCCTGTACCGGCACTAGTTTTGATTAGGGAAACCCGACAACGGACGTTGGGATTGACAAACCAGATTTTCTCTTCGGCGGCGGCGCGGTCGTAGGCGGTAATGAGTACAAAAGTGCCGTCTTCCGTTAAATAATAGTCGCCAGCAGCTGCCATTGTTTCGGCATAGCCTTGATCACGCAGGAGTTTACCGCGATGGGGATGGGTGGGATCAGGTATAGGAACTAGGACACAACTACCTTTGATTTCGTTGTCATCCCAGTCTGATTGACCTTCCCAGGTCATCCGAAATGGGGAAACGATTGTCTGCGGGTCAATGTTATAGCTTTTACACAATTCAATGACTGCCGGATCGTCGTCTGGGAGAGAAACTATATCAATCTCAGACTGTACGGCTTCAAAATGACTGAATGCTAAATGATGTGCGCTACGCTGCGATCGCCAATGCCCAATAGACTTGGCAACAAACTCCGTAATATCCATTAAATCTCGGTTTTTTAATGTCCTAATCAATACTAATTTTATTTTGGCTATAGCTTGGCAAGCAGATGCTGAGTAAGTAATTCTCACTCAGCACCCTGCTCAGACTTACCTGTGCTAGCAGGATTTACAACTCAGCACTGTTGATTTTTCCATCACCACTCATCTGTAAAGTTGTACTCTACTGAGTTGAAAGCTGTGATTTTTTGTCTTTCCTGCTTTAGTGGAGTTGGTTCTGTCACCTGATAGATATCGGTCAAGTTGTTGTCTTCCTGAACCTGGGGCGATGAAGTGACAGATTCAGCTAGATTTGCTGAAGGCATAACATCGCTTGCGGCTATTGTAGATAATGGCTCAACCGACTCTATCTTTGAGATTTGATCATGAGAAGGCGATAGGGTGATGCGGGTAATCTTGCCACCTAGACGATGAATACCTTGAATAGTTTGAGATAAAGAACTATAAGGAATTGTCTTTGTGTACTTTGCTTTTCGCATCGTATATTGATGACAGCCGCCCATGACTTCAATCGTGACTCGGCAACTACTATAGTCAGGACAATCGCCAGGAGTAATGATTGTGGTTGCCATACAAATCACCTTCAATTTCGATGCTGTAAGCAACTTATCATCAACCTGAATCGATGGACAACCGCAGCCTTTAGTAATGGAATTGTCAGCTAGATGTTTAGTTTTTAGCGATCGCTTTTGCTATGGTTGCACAGTGCGATCGCTCCTCAACTCAACACCCAGAATTAGCCCACTTCAGTAATGCTGACGATTTTGCCAGATGTGCGATTGATGCGCTGAATTTGTGGAGTCATTTTACTCGCTGGGACAATGTACTCATTGGTACTAATCCGGCGAGGACTGTCGAATTTAGAGCCTCTGACTACGATTTTGAACCGTTTTTCTGTGCCAGAACCAATGACAGTTGCTGATGAGGGTTTAATTGCATTGGCACTATTGGTAGCAACTTCATACACCAATTGAGCAGATTTAACGGAGCTATCAATCTGGGCGGCACCGCGATCGATCGCAAACATCCGGTTGTAACCTACTTGCTTGGAGTTAGCTGCGCTGTTTTTACCGCGATAGTAGGGGACTATGTTTTCACCAAAGGCTACTTGATATTCACTGCTATCAATGTAGGAGTCTATCTCAGCCTCGTAGCCTTCGGCAACGGTGCGGACAATATGCTCAGAAACTTCTCTTTGATCTTGGGGTGCGCGACCAAGCAAGTGTAAGAAGTTGAGTTCTACAAAGCGATAGGGAGCGCAGGATTGGAAGTAGCGGGTACGATAAAACTCGGATTTAGCAACGATGCGGACAAATTCCCGCACGGTGATGGCGCGATCGCATAATTGTGATTCTGCTGCTACCAACCGCTCACTCTCCATCATGTGAGGGTTGCCTAATACCTGTTTGTAAACCGCACGGATGATAGTTTGAACTTCTTCTGCGCCACTAGCTGGCCACAGTTCAAGAATTGTCTGGGTTGCCATTGCAATCTATCTCCTCAATTTTTGTTGTTTGAGTGCTGATTTATACCGCAGTGATGCTGGCAATCACGCCGCCTTGTTGGTGAATGCGTTGATACTCTTGAGAGAGCTTCTCGTATGGCACGAGAAAGACTTGATTGGAGCGGCGAAACTTGGAAATATTATTAAAGGTTTTGGCGCGATAACCTGTAACTTCAATCCGGTAAACTTTACCGCCAGCACTGGCATCAACTCCATGACGAGTCCGAGAAACTACTGGTGGTGTGCGGAAGGTTGCACCATCTCCACTAGGTGAAATTACTGGAGTAGGAGTAGATTGAATGACTAAAGCATTCAGTTTGGGACTCTTACCAGCTAAGTCTCCCTTCAAACTGCTGCTAGCAGCACCCCGCACCAACTGGAAGGTATGGGTAAACTGCACCATGCTAGTGCAAGCTTCTGTTTTGTAGCCCCGGATGTAAGGCACAAAGTTTTCCCCAAAGGTAGACTGATACTCATCGCTGTCGAGATAAGAATCGATCTCAGCTTCAAATCCTTGAGTATCAAGAATGGTGCTGTGTGTCCGCATTTCTTCTAAATCCAGAGGGGCGCGACCCAACAAATGACGGAAGTTGAGTTCAATTGCTCTGTAACGGGCGCAACTGGTGAAAAAGCGAGAACGATACAGATCAGATTTAGCCACTGCTCGGACAAACTCGCGGACGCTCAATTCACCCAACTTAAATTGGGATTCTGGCACAGTCAGCCGCTCACTTTCCATTACATAGGCATTGCCCAATACCTGGCGATAGACTGCCCGAATGATTGTTTCTGCTTCCTCTAGAGAGCGACCGGGTACCCACTCAATGGGAGGGGTTTCATCAAACAAGCTGACTCCCAGACGAGAAGCTGGTCCAAACGGCATTAATTTTATCTCCTGTTAACGAAAAAGTTTCCGAAAATTGTTTCAAGATGTAAAGAAATTTCAGATTGCTCATGCCAGGTAATTGGATGACTGGATTGATTCCTGTGCATCCAAACTGCCCGATGCCATCAAAATAAAAATTCTGATTTTCTCGATGAGCAAGCCTTTTAGGCGTTTTATACGCTTTGTTATGATCAATTTTCTTATGAGCGTGCCACGGTGAGCATCAAGATTTGTAAATCTTGACAAAATGAGAGCGTTTTGCACTCATTTTGCACAAACTATTCTAAAGGAGGGATCTGGGGGAGGCAGGGGGCAGGGAGCAGGGAGCAGGGAGCAGGGAGCAGGGAGCAGGGGGAGACAAGGAGAGAAGTCTGATCGGAGGAAACCTCCGATCAGAACTTCGGAGAGACAAGGGAGACAAGGGAGAAATATTTATCCCAATGCCCGATGCCCAATGCCCCATGCCCGAAAATTTCTTAATTTTGAATTTTGAATTTTGAATTTTGAATTGATCTGCCCTATTCCCTTGTGGATGCAGTTTTTATGAATTACGAATATCCCGTTCTAAATCATCGATGACTTTTTGCATATACCATTCTTCTGTCATCCCTGGATAATCATCTTTTTTCTGTTGTATTAACCTTTGGGCGAGTTCCCAATATCCCCCAACTAGGCGTAAAAGTCGCTGACGCAAGATTTGAGATTTCTGCTGTTTGGCTTCAGGAAAAGATTTTTGAATTTGTTTGAGGCTATCTAAAACTTGTTGATAATTTTCCCAGTCTTCTTGTTCACAAAAAATACTGGCAGCTTTTTGATAATCTGTTACAGCATTTTGCATCTCTTCTAAAAGAGTATAAGTAATGCCACGATTGTAGTATGCTGAGGGATCATCTGGGTGAATTTGTAAAGCGTAGCCATAATCAGCGATCGCACCAAGATAATTACCCATTGCTCGATAAGTGTTACCTCTGGCAACATAATTTAAAGCATCTTGGGGTTGGATTTGGATAGCTTGATGGAAATCAGCGATCGCACCTTGATGATCTCCTAATAAAGAACGTGCTTTACCCCGGTTACGATAAACAATGGCATCTTGAAAGTTGAGTTGTAAAGCTTGGTTAAAATCAGCGATCGCTTCTCGATAATTGCCCATTTTGCACCGCACCACCCCCCGACAGCAATAGGCCTGTGCATCTTGGGCATCAGCTTGCAATATCCAATTTAAATCTGCAAGGGCTTGGCGGGTATCTCCCTTTTCAGCTTTTGCCAGCAACTGTCTAAAATATTCATTTACAGATGTTATTGGTGTATTCTTGACTACTGGCTGTGTAACTGGTTGTTGGGGTGGTTGTAACTGCTTAATCCGTTCTAAGCACAAACGACAATTAGCTGTATCTTTTTGTTGTAAATATAAATCTGCGGCTTTTTTTAAACTAGCGATCGCATCTTGAATATAGCCTTGTTTGCGTCGTATTATGCCCCGTAAATCATGGGCTGCTGCATAATTAAAGTTCAAATAAATTGCCTGATCTACATCTGCCAACGCCCCTGGCAAATTTTTCAGTGCTAACCTAGCTAAAGCACGACAGTAGTATGCTTGCACACTTTCAGGATTGATCTTGAGAGCCTCTGTATAATCTAAAACAGCCTCAAGTACTGCCCCCGAATCAAAATATGCTAAACCCCGTTGCAAGTAAGCATCGGCATTATAGGGCGTTAGTTGTATGGCGCGGCTAAATTCCTCAATTGCCCCAGCGTAATCTTTTTGTTTAGCTTTTTCTAGTCCCTGATGATAATAATCGTTATTCATCACCTTTACTCACCCCAATTGACACAAATCGAAATCCCCGACAGCTTCATCTGCAATTATTAGGTAACAGGACGATGCTAGCACTTGGGTTTGAAGTGTAATACCAATTCAAAATCCCCAATTACGTTGAATGTCAATTAAGTCTTGAAACTTGTACAAAATTTGAGCAATGACAATTAGCCTATAGTCTAGTTCATTTGTGTTAAAAAAATGACAGAATAGAGTGTATATGGCTGCGATTTGGAGTGTGGCTATGCGAACTCATCAAGCATCAAAAAAAGAATCTTCTGCTGCTAATTCCTTGGTATCCCGTCCCTTTGTTGTGCAGCCAAAACTACAGAAAAATAGAGATTCACAAGGAACGCATGGATACAAAAGCCAGATACCAGAGTTTACCATCCTGAATCCAGCAGGCGATCGCGCACCTCTACAACCAAAATTAGCGATCGGCGCACCGGCAGATAAATATGAGCAGGAAGCAGACCGGACAGCGAAACAAGTAGTACAAAGGATTAATGTCCCACATTCTCTACAACCACTTCAGCCTCAAGAGATAACAAAACACGAAAACCCACTTCCAAGGAAGCCAGAGTTGAGCATTGAACGGCAAGAAATGTCTAAAGATGAAGACGAACTCAAACTAAAACCGATGCTTCAGTTTAAGTTAGGTCAGGACACCATCGCCGCAAGCCCAGAACTTGAATCTTCAATTCAACGGTTACGAGGCAGTGGGCAACCACTAGCAGTCCAGATTAGAGAACCAATGCAGCAAGCATTTGGCAAAGATTTTAGTGGAGTGAAGATTCACACAGATGCACAATCTGATAAGTTAAATCGATCAATTCAAGCAAAGGCATTTACAACCGGACAGGATATCTTTTTCCGACAAGGTGCATATAATCCAAGAAACCAGAGTGGACAGGAGTTACTTGCTCATGAATTAACTCATGTGGTTCAACAAGTCGATTCTCCAAGTGCTATCCAGCGACAGGAGAACAAGTTTGAGGAAAAATTAGTAGATTCAGTTAAACCACTCAAGGAAGAAATCAAAAGCCAATATGTAGGATCACCAAATGAGGAATTTGAAAAGTGTTGGCAGCAGAGTTTCTTTCCGAGTATCAATGAACATCAAAAAAAGGGGGGTCGCCCATACAATTCTGTAGCTCTACTGTCAAAAACAGTTTCGGAGCGAGGGGAAAATCCCACTAGTGTAAAGATTCATGGAACTATTGGTACTTTGGAGGCCGCACTGAGAGGAAATCAAAAGGCTGTTCCGTTCATTGAAAAGAAACAAAGCACTGCTACAGAAAAAATTGAAAAAGAAAACAAGGAGATAAAAGTCCCACCAGTGTCTAACTTAGAGACTGAGCAGCAGATCCTCAAGCCGACAATTCCTAGTCCGAAAGAAAATAAACAGCCGCCTCCGAAAAATATAGAACCTGCGTACGATGGTGGACATCTAGTAGCCTACCAATTTATGGGAAAAGAGGCAAATGTCTATGAAAATGTCGCACCTCAAGGGAAAGCACTCAATAATGGACCATTTCAGAACTGGGAGAAAAAAGTCTTAGCGGAGGGAATACAAAAAACTGCTCTTACACTAACACAGGAAGGTGTAGAAGAGAAAAATTTACCTTACACGTTTAGATACAGAGTGCATGTAAATTACCCAAGTGGGAAATATTCTGTTAGTCCAGAAATATTAGCTAAATTTGGGTTAATTCCGGCATCAGATATTCCACAATTCAACGGTTCAGTCAATCTAACAAAACGCATACCAGAATCATGGTATGCAACAGCTCAACCTCTACCATTCCCCTCTAGAGAAGAATTAAAAACATCAAAGCGGCCAGAAACTCCTTTTGTATTAGCACCTACTAGTGATTATGGAATTCTTGATGAAGAGAATTTGGAAAGAACTAATCAGGAGTACATTGCGCGAGGACCCGCAACTCTTGTCCAAGGTTTCACTTCCAAAGCTAAAGCCCAAAACCCTGTTGACGAGTTTGTATTAAAGTTAGCTAAGAACACGGTCAAGACTAAATTTGTACAATTAATAACATGGCAAAATCAAGAGAACCCAAATTTAGAGGATGTCAAATCATGGGGTCTTAACCCAATAGTACAAGAAGTCACAGTCCCAACCATCAAAGCAACAGGCAAACACCCACTTAAGAAATATGAAGGCAATCGGAAAATACTTAACAGTAATTGGAAAGATGAAAAGAATATGGAATATGACCCAAATACAATCATCGAAAATTTCGTCAAAAAAATTGACCAGGAGAAGTCACAAGACAGTGACATCGTGTTGGCGGACTACTTCAATGATGTGAATAAATTATCAGGTATCTTTGAGAAGTTGAAATCTCTTCACACAGAACCACCGAAGGAAGAAAAAAAGGAAAAACTGAAACGTCCCAGAACAACTGATTCAGAAATCGACTTTTCTCTCATGATGGATTTAACAGGAAAAGATATGTTTCCAAATCAAGTAAGATTTCAGTTTCAGGCGAAGGAAACGCAACCAGACTAGTGCTTAAAGAAACTGCAATAACGGTTAAACATCTCACAGGCTTAATCATTCTTCAAGAATACAAAAGCAGAGTTTCAGTGTCATAAGCTGTTAAGGAGACTGAAAAAAGTGACAACACAAGAGTCAATCTTTGAGGTGATGGTGAAATTCTTCCAAGAGGATGACTGGCCTTATTCTTTGATTGCAGATGAGCCAGCCATCATTGTTGGATATCAGGGGATTAACGGTGAATGGAACTGCTATGCCAGAGCTAGAGAGGTACAGGAGCAATGTGTTTTTTATTCAATCAGCCCCATAAAAGTACCCAAAAATAAGCTATATGCAATCGCAGAATTTATCACCAGAGCAAATGCTGGCTTGATTATTGGTAATTTTGAAATGGATTTTGAAGATGGTGAAGTTCGATTCAAAAGTAGTATTGATGTCGAAGGGAATGGCTTGAATAGTATACTGATGAAGCGTTTGGTTTATGCTAACGTTCAAATGATGGACAAATATTTTCCAGGGATAGTAGCAGTGATATCTGGGGATGTGCTACCCATAGAAGTAATTAGTGGAATAGAAAAATAATGGGATTCCGGTTCATGGAGTATTCCGCAGGCAAGGTGGGGCGCAGCCGCAATCAAACCTGATTACCCGATATCTCAATATAGGGTACGTTATTCAGAAAAAACTTAGCCATACCCAGGAATTTTGATGGTGACGCACCTTGAAATTGAAGAGTTTGTTCAATAAGGATCGTAATCAAATCTACCCCGCTTCACACTCCGAAAATAATAACCCCTACTGGGTGGATTATTTAAATCAAAGGTATCACCACTGGGAACACGCCAAATTTTGTAATCATAATATGTCAGTGGTGTACGGGGTTTGCAAACTTCTGGCGGATGATCTCCTAAAACAAAATACGCCGCATTCCTCCCCATCACCTTCGCTTTACCATATTTATCTACAACTACCGATGTTTCCTCACTAATGGCAATACCTAAAGCACTCCTAGCGACACCATCTTGAATTTGTCGGGCAATAAATGCCATAATCCGTCCCATGCGTTTGCGACTATCAAAATGGGTGTCAACTATTGTTCCCTGCAAATGATGCCATCGCAAAAAGTTGTAGGTAAAGGTAATATTTTCATAAGGATCTTCTAAAGCATCCTTAGTTTCAATGGGGTCTTCGCAAGCACAAGCATCGTAAATAAAATCACTTAAAATCATTGCTCCCGCACTAGTGCCACCAATCCCGCCGCCTTTTTGATACACTGACTGCACAGCCGCTTCAAGTTTGGTGTTTTTCCAACTGCGGATATATTGGCATTGGTCGCCACCAGCAAAAAATACTACTCCAGCATTGCGTATTCTCTGTACAATGTCATCTCTGTTGGCATCTTGACGATTGCTCACTATTAAAGTGGCGACAGAGTTCACACCTTTCATCTCATAAATCAGGCGATTGTAGTCATCACTACCATAGGTGCGAATAACTACAACATTGATTCTTTCACTAGAATTAGCACCGCCTCTGACTTGGTTAATCATCCACTGGATAGCTGCTTCCACATCAGGGCCACCACCACCCAAGTTAAACACAGGGCCAGCCAATGGTGTCAGAGTCTCGGTCGTGTTGCTTTCAAAATCAAACGTCAGGTATGCTGTAAGACGGTTCAACACCCTCAACAACATAGCTCCTGCTGCTTTCAAGAACCTTGCTATACTTGGGAATGCCCTTGTCATACTCACCTTATGGCGCAAACTGCAACTATTGCTTAATTTCGCACTTTTAAGGGCAAAATTCCCAGCGTACAGGGTTGGTGTAGTTTTTTAGCCTGAAAGCGTTCAGAATAAACATTCAGGCTCGGTCTGACGCTGCATTTTGTTACAGAATGTTTAGGGGAATGAGTAATAAGTAATGAGTAATGAGTAATGAGTAATGAGTAATGAGTAATATAGGCTTTCTTACTCTGCTGAAGTACTGAGTACACTACTCATAAAATTGTACAATCTCCGCGCCCCTCTGCGTTTTCCTTTGCGCCCCTCCGCGTTTAAAAACATATTTCTCTACCTCACTTAAATAGGAATCGCTATAAGTAACAAGTAATGAGTAAATACCCATGACTTATTACTTGTTAGTTAAAGAACGCGAAAAATAACTTTTCCCACTGCAAATTTTACTCAACCAGAAAAGGATGCTGGATGAATTTTTCACCCCTGAAAAGGTACAAAATTAACACCCTAGGTTGAGGGTGTTGGGTGTGGGAAAACCCCTTCTTTTAAGAATGGGGTTTCAAGCAAGGACGACTAAATCCTATGAAAGAGTTTGGAAGTACGCTTCCAAGGCTTCTTTAACTAACTCAGTCATTGATCTACCTTGGCTGGTAGCTGTGGCTTTGACTTTGGTATAAAGGTCATCATGAAGGCTGACACGATAGCGCGATTTACGAGACTTAGAGGATATTGGTTCTGGCTCATACTGGGCGGTAAATTCACGAATAGCATCAAAGCCGACGCGATCGCAAAAATCCCCAAAGCTTTCTCCAGGTGTGCGAGACTTTTTAAAGTAGGCAAAAATCGGCTCTAAAAAGCTTTCTATGTCGTTATCATGCAACTTATCTACATAAGGCTGGGCTAGGCGTGTCTGATTTGGTGAACCACCCAACCACACTTGATAACTTTCCGGCGCACTACCCACAAAACCTAATTCTGCCATGTAAGGACGAGCGCAACCATTGGGACAGCCTGTCATCCTTACCACAAAATGTTCATTTTGTAAACCAAGTTTATCTAATAAAGTGCGAATCCTCTCTAAAATTCCGGGTATGGCGCGCTCTGACTCGGTGATAGCTAAACCGCAAGTCGGTAAGGCGGGACAAGCCATAGCGTAGCGGACTAGAGGTTCGATGGTGTTGGGGTCAGAAACTATACCACAACGGTCGAGAATGGCTTGAATGGCGGCTTTGTTTTCTGGTGCGATTTCGTAAAAAATTAGGTTTTGGTGGGCTGTGAGGCGGATGGGTAAGTTAAATTGCTCGACAATTTCCCGTAAGGCTGTTTTCAATTGAAATGAGCCTTCATCTTTTACCCGACCATTATCAATGGAAATACCTAAGAATAGATTCCCATCTCCTTGTTCGTGCCAACCGAGGAAGTCATAATATTTAAATTCTGGTAATTCTTGGAAAGGTGCGAGGGGTTTACCAAAATATTCTTCGACTTGGGCGCGGAATTTCTCGACACCCCAATCGTTAATTAAGTATTTTAACCTAGCGTGTCTGCGGTCAGTGCGATCGCCATAATCTCTTTGTGTGGCGACAATGGCTTTTACTGCATTATACACATCAGCTTTATCAACGTAGCCAATGGGGTCTGCTAGTCTAGCAAAGGTTTCTTCTTTGTTGTGGGTTCTACCTAAACCACCACCAGCAAAGATATTAAAACCTTGTAGCTCACCTTGGGAATCAGTGATTACTACTAAAGTCAAATCTTGGGAATATAAATCAATAGAATTATCTCCCGGTACTGTCACACTCACCTTGAACTTACGGGGCATATAGTATGTACCGTAGAGAGGTTCTTCGGTATCATGAATAATTGTGCCGTTGCCGTTGCTGTTTCTAGCGGCTTTTACCTCTGGGTTTTCTTCTGCACTGATGGCTTTTTCCCCATCTAGCCAGATTTCGTAATAAGCACCGGTTTGGGGTGAGAGTAAGTCAGCAATATTTTGGGCGTATTCCCAAGCGTACTGATATTCCGGGCGATTTTTGAAAGGCGCAGGCGGTGCCATAACATTGCGGTTAATGTCGCCACAAGCACCCAAAGTAGAACCGAGATTTTTAACTATTGTAGCGATCGCTGCTTTCAGATTTTTCTTTAAAATCCCGTGTACTTGGAAACCTTGACGAGTCGTTGCCCGTAAAGTGTGGTTGCCATATTCATCAGCTAACTTATCTAAAGCCAAATACAACTGCGGCGGTACTAACCCACCAGGGTTCTTAGTCCGCAGCATAAACTGATAATCTTTCTCCTGTCCCTTAACGCGATTATCGCGGTTATCCTGTTGATAAGAACCGTGAAACTTGAGTATTTGTACCGCGTCTTCGGTAAAATGAGTAGTATCCTCAAGGATCTGCGTTGCTACAGGTTCACGTAAAAAATTACTATTTTCTTTAATACCTTCAACTTTAGAAGGTTTGCGGCTAGTGAGAGGGGGAGGGGCAGATTTAACCATCAGAGTTCTATATTATTCTCAATAAGGCATCCGTAATTGCCGAATCAGCCAGTTCGCAGCATTGCTGTGTCTGGTTATTCCCGGTAATCCGGTCGGAAATATGCAGAATACCTTTATTTTAACACGAAATGAACACGGCAAAAAGCTGGCCTTATCAGTGATTGAACACCTAATCAAACCAGCTTTTAATTTTTCTGAGTTTTTAGTGCTGAGTTAAATATATACTACATCAAAAAAGCACACATCTTAAAAACCGGGTTTCTTGCAAATCCCTCAGCTTAAAACCTTAATCTTTCGTTCAGAAACCCGGTTTTTTAGGGCTTTTTAGGCTTGTTGAGAATGGTGCAAGATATAAGAAAGGAATATTAAGGAATTTTGGGGCATTGGGCATTGGGCATGGGAATAAAAAATCATTCTCTCCCTTGTCTCCCTTGTCTCCCTTGTCCTCCTTGTCCCCCTTGTCTCCCTGCCCCCTGCCCCCTGCCCCCTGCCCCCCTGCTCCTGCCCCCTGCCACTATCTAAACCGATAACCAATACCACCATTGATACTGATAGCAGATGCGGGGCTATTTTGATAGGCACGTAACCCGACTTTGGCATTGGTGTAGACTAGGAAATTATTGGCAACTTCCGATTCTATGCCTGCACCGACTACAACCGCATCTCTATTACCTAGGGGAGTTGGTGAGCCATTTTTCTCCACGAAGGAATAACCACCAGTTACAAAGGCATTGGTACGATTAGCAATAGGTACATCAACGGAAAGTTCTGGAATAATTGCGCTTGTCTTATCATTCCAAAGGACGTTACCCCGTGCTGAAAATGGGGTGTTACCTAGTTTGACTCGTCCTGTAATATTACCGCCAAAGTTAGCAGCATCGTTATTTTGTCCACCGTTGGTAACACCGGCAGCAATACCAGCACCCACGTAACTAGCATCAGTACCTTTTTGAGTTTCCGCCGCCGCTTGACTAGCGTTAATTACAAAACCTGTCATGATTACGGAAGACAATGCAGAGATTGTCACTAGAGACTTGAGTATATTTTTCATAATTTTGAGAAAATTTTCTAGTTTTTACTGTTATTTTTATAGTCGTCAAATGTGTTAAATATGTTCCAGGTATTTTGAGTGATTTATGTATGAAAAAAAGATGTAGAGGTGTAAGCGTATAGGGTTACAGGGACAAGAAATTTCCTATTTTTAGGCTAATAAAATAGATATATTTTTTTACCAAGTGTATACAGTTTTAAAACTGGCACAATATTAAACTCTATTGAATTAAAGAGCTTAGAGAAAAAGGGAAGGTTAGTTTATTACGAATTACGAATTACGAATTACGAATTACGAATTACAAAGCTGTAACAGTTACTTCAATTATGTTTACAGAGAATCTATAAAGTTAATTTTGAGTAGTTTGCATGGAGATTCAAGAATGCTAACCGCTACAAAAACGTTATCTGGTTTGATGGGTTTGTGTGTCGGTGATGCGTTGGGTGTGCCGGTGGAGTTTACTAGTCGCGCTCAATTAACTCAATCTCCAGTCACAAGGATGCTGGGTTACGGGACATGGAATCAACCCCCAGGAACGTGGTCTGATGATAGTTCACTGACATTTTGTTTAGCAGAGAGTTTGTGTAGGGGCTATTCTATAGATGCGATCGCACATTCTTTTTGGCGTTGGTATAAATCGGCTTACTGGACTCCCCGTGGCGAAGTGTTTGGCATTGGTGAAAACACTTATGCGGTGATGATGCAGCTCAACCAGGGAGTTCCACCACTGGAGGCTGGGGGAACGAGTGAAATGAGTAATGGTAATGGTTCGTTGATGCGAATTTTACCAATGGCTTATTGTTATCAAAGTTTAGCCTTTCAGGAGTTGATGACACGGGTACATCAAGTTTCTTGTATTACCCATGCTCATGTGCGATCGCAAATGGCCTGTGGTATTTACATTAGTATTGCCGTGGAACTGCTCAAAGGTGCTAATCCCCAAGCTGCATATTTACAAGGATTAGACAAAATTCAAACAGTTTATACAGCCGATGAATATCTTGTAGAAATGCCTCATTTTGAGCGTGTTTTTAGTGGTGAAATTGCCAACTTTCCCATAGCAGAGATTAATTCTGGTGGTTATGTAATTGACACTTTAGAAGCCTCCCTCTGGTGTTTGTTAAATAGTTCTACCTATGGCGAAGCTGTGTTACAAGCCGTCAATTTGGGAGGACATACAGATACAACGGCGGCGGTAACAGGTGGGTTAGCAGGGATTTATTATGGTGTAGAAGGGATTCCCCAACAATGGTTTAAGCAAGTTGCGCGTAAACAAGACATCATTAATTTAGCTCATCGCTTTGCAGTGGCTGTTGGCTATTAAGAAAAAATTGGCGATCGCTAGGATATACTGGTGAAGCAAATAGAGCGATCCTCACATCTTGCACCTCGGTTAAAAACCGGGTTTCTTGCAAATCCCTCAGTTTAAAACCTTAATCTTTCGTTCAGAAACCCGGTTTTTTAGGGCTTGTTGGTTTCACCGGTTGCTGTACCTCATCAACATCGAATCTGCTGTAGATGTTGGTGTTGGGTTTCCTTACGTCAACCCAACCTACTTTTGTAATCAGTCTGTATTCTGCTACGGCAACCAAAAATTAGGCAACACAGATTTACCTAAGTTACGTACTGTTTGATTAATATTTCTGGCTATTTGTATATGTGCTTCGTCTTCCTCCACAGATAAAATATTAGCAGCTTTACCAATTCCCAAATGAGAAATAACTAAATTTGCTGCTTCTAAACCTGTAACATAGGCTTTTTCCTGTGACCAAGAACCATGACGATTAATAATCCAATCACCGCTCATAAATACATTACCAAAACTCGTCTTAGCTGGCAACATATGACTGTAACTACCAGGAGCAAAATGAGTCACCGCCTGGGGTAAACGAATCACACTACTATCTATTACCTTCGCTTCTCTAAATCCTGGTACGCAAGTAGTTAAATATCGCTGCACTGTCGCCACAATTTCCGCATCACTCCAATTTAAAAACTGATTGGCATGATAGAAATCAGCTTCAATTACCGTACCTTCTTCCTGTTTAT
Organism: Aliinostoc maniaoense; assembly: GCF_058172895.1. Lineage (NCBI taxonomy): Bacteria > Bacillati > Cyanobacteriota > Cyanophyceae > Nostocales > Nodulariaceae > Aliinostoc > Aliinostoc maniaoense. The sequence goes on from NZ_CP187952.1 coordinate 4,538,702, forward strand.
ATTCATCATGTAGAGCATTCAAATCAAAGAATGTCCAGCCTGTGGTATCATCAAAACCAAAACAAGCATTAGAAGCGCGGGGAATCTCTATTTTTCGGTCAAACCATAACCGTGTAGCTAATACATCAATTGCACCTAAGTTATTTAAATTACGAAATTCTGCATGACTTTGTAAGCTGGGACTATTAGCGACAATCTTTTTCATCCCAGTCACGCCCACTGCAAAAATTACCGCATCAGCTTCAAATACTTTATCACCACAAACTACACCATTAGCTTGATTATTACTATCAATAATTAAGTCAGTCACGCGGTGTTTTGGTAATACCTTTACACCAGCTTTTTCTATTCTTTCCACCCAGGGACGGAAGATTTTTTCACCCACAGTTCCCCGACACCAAACGACATCAAAATCAGATTGATGCGCCAAAATAAAATAATACAACATTCCCAATGTAGCGGCGGCTGAACATTGTTCACCAGGGGCAAATAAACCCACTAATAACATTGGTTCAAATGCTTCTTTATACAGTCTTGCTGACACGCCAAAAGTTTTAAATAATTCTCGCGCTGTTACATAGTCATAACGTCGCCAAGCTGCATCGGAATTATCAAAGTCAACTAAAGTAAAAAGTAAAGGTAAGGCACTAAGACGGTCAATTAATGGTAGACGTTCAAATTTTGTATATACCAAAGTGCCGAACGGTGACGGTAGTCTGGGTAAGTCTTGAAAAATTGGTGATTCTACTTCCAAACCAGCCGGGGAGTATTGGGCGGAACGTGTCCAGGTTGTGAAGGGATTAATTTCTAACTCGTTAATAAGGTCGAAAATATTTCTGTAGGGATACCAAAAACCGTGAATACCCGCTTCTACAGATTTACCTGCGTTGGTTTGCCAACCTGCAACCAGTCCACCAGGATAAGGGCCTGCTTCCAGAAGCGTCACATCATAACCTTGTTTTGCTAAATGGTAGGTTGCACCTAAACCAGCCCAACCAGCACCCACTACTACTACTCGTTTTGGTTGCGACTCTTCCGCCATTTCGCGCTCCGTTTGTTACAGTCCATTAACTAATGTATCTGAAGTTGCAATTTAGCGCAGGAACTTTGTAGTACGGTTTTTCAGAATTTCTTTTTGACCCTCTTGACATGATGTAGAGTTTATACTACAAATGTAGTATAAGTGATTCGAGGTTTGTAGTGAGAACTTTAGTTCTCAAAAAAAGGACTAAAGTCCTTACTACGAATTGAATCATAGTATTTTTATGGTTTTTTAAATTAGTAATTTGTAATTAAAAAAGAGGTGATTGTGATGGTTCATATTCGATTTGAGGGACGTTCTATTGATGTTACAGAAACACAGGTAGGAATTGCCCCAGGGATGAATGATGTAGCGGTAAAAGAACGGGTGGCGCGACATTTGGATGTGAATTGCGATCGCCTCTCAACTTATATCATTGATCGCCGCCCTAGTGGTGATTTAATTATCCGTCCTGAAGCCGTCTACGGTTAAGGATTTTAGCCAATAATTCATTCCGCACCCCAACCTGTAAAGCATACACACCATCCGGCAACGGATATGTAGGTTCGATTCCTACCGCTTCCGTTTAGGGGAGCGTAGCCAAATTGGTAAAGGCAATTGTGAAAACTGCTTTGCTAACTTGTGCGGAATCCCAATTACTTAAATTGTATTAACATTTAACCTGAAATTAATCACATATATGGAGGTGACTTCAATGATGTCCGCAAACTTATGCAGCTTAAAAAATCAATTTGTACATCTATTTTTAAACAACATAAGTTATGAGCGAACATCGTTTGAGCGAAATTGTGATTGAACGTCCCCGTGGTGGGATGAAAATTAGCCTCAAAAAGTTGAAAGGTTTCAAAAAAGAATTACAGAGAATCACTGAAGAAGCAACTCAGGATGGCTTATTTAATCCTTATCTGATTAAAGCTAGAAAGAAATCCAAATATCTTTCAGATCACCTTGGCCCTCTGCGTCGGTTTTTACGTTCTAAAGTTGGACAACCCTGGAATGAGGTTTACAGTGAACTCTGCCAAAAATTAGATCACAATACAATGGCAGGACAACACGTTATCGGTCATTTGTGGGATTACGTTGTAACTCGTGTAGAAATTGTTGATGGTCGTTTTTATGGAACATCTGTTAACAGAGGTTATCGGATGCCATTAGATGGGACTTACCGTCAGTGTTTCTATGTCCATCCCGAAACAGGGATTCTTTGTTTAATTGAGAATAAACCTCAAAAGCAAAAGCAGGAAGAAACTGATGCTATCATCATTGATGATTATCATCAATACCACAAAATCAATGATATTTGGTATTTAATTACTTTTGAAGATTTCCCCCAAAATCTAACTGAAGGTGTAGAAGATATTCTCAAAGGTGAAATCCATATTTCTCGCGCTACAACTTACCGAGGTCGTCGCATTTATGCTGTGGATAAAAAGCAGTGTAACAAAAGAGAAATTCGATTTATTTTAAGTCAAATTTCTCAAAAGTAAAGTTTTCACTTCGTACCCTAACCGAAAAAGCTTACATACTAGCCTAATTGGAAAAGGCACTTGAATTGAAATCAAGCAATTGCGGGTTCAAATCCCGTGTGTGAATCAACAGCTTTTTCAACTTGTACGAAGTGCTTTATTAACAGTGAACAGTTATCAGTTAACTTCGTGGAAGTGTCCTAACTGATAACTGATTTAAAGATACTTTTGACAATTTTATCGGCAGTTGTTGCCGCGCCCAAATCGCAGAAGCTTACATAACTCTGAAAAAGTTAAATACTATGCTTCTACAACTTGCGCGGTGACTTGATTACTCCGCGTGCAACATCTGCCCCTCACATACTACAAGGGGGTTTTATGAATACCGCAGAACGTGATTTGCGTTTGGAAATGCTCAATAGTTTGCTGACAACTCCTCACCGCAAACTTGAGCAAGTTGCAGAGATACATAAATTAATTGTTGAACTTGACCCTATTTTCTACGGACATTTAGCTGTTTGGTATCAAAATCATGGTGATGTACGTGATCATAAGGAAGTGTTCATTGCACATTTGCTAACTAGCAATTTGACCGAACACCGAGATGCGGGATTTGTGATGCTGCAAGAGTTTCCGCCTTATCAGGTGGCGCGTGTGGTGGATTTCATGAAACAACAACGCCATAAAATGCCACGCTCGGCGCGCACTGCGGTACAGCGTTACTTAAAGACACGGGACAGTAATCCAGCTTTATTTGATCGTGCGGCGTTGCGGGGTCGTAAGGCAATGAAGCATCTATATGCTTCGCTACACATCAAGCCAAGTGAACGCGCAAATGCAATTTTGTTCCGCGATACTCCGCCAGAGGGTTCTTTAGCAAATGTACTCAAAAAACTAGCTAAGGCAGAAAACGCCGCAGAACAAGCAAGGCTGATTGTAGAATTTAATCTTCCCTATGCGATCGCCATTGGTGCAATCAAGCAACTTACACCAGTTGTCTTGGTGGCGTTAATCAACAGTATGACACCCCAGGAAGTGATCAATAACCTCAAATCTTTAAAAGATAGAGGTGCAATGGATCATCCAGAGGTGAAAAAGTTGATTGACTCCAAGCTAGACTTAGCTGCTAAAAGTGGACGGGTAGCCGCATTTAAAGCCCAAGTAGCCGCAGATACAGCCGATTTTGACGCAGACACCGTGGCTAAATTGGAAAAAGTTACCAACGAACAGGTAAAACGCCGGGGAACAATTTCCCGTGCAACCGCCTTACTGGTGGATAAATCTGGTTCTATGGATAATGCGATTGCGATCGGTAAGCAACTTGCTGCACTCATCTCTGGTATCACTCAAGCAGAATTGTTTGTTTATGCTTTTGATACCATTCCTTACGCAATAACTGCACAGGGTAAAGAGTTGACCGATTGGGAACGTGCTTTCCAACATATTAGAGCAAGTGGTAGCACTAGTATCGGTTGTGCATTAGAAATCATGCGTCAGAAAAAGCAGGTAGTTGGCCAGATTATTTTGGTGACTGATGAAGGTGAAAATGCTAGACCTTACTTCGGTGAAGTATACAAGAATTACTGCCGAGAATTGGGGGTAATGCCCAATGTCGTGATTGTCCATGTGGGTGGTCATTACAACTGGATAGAAACTCAACTCAAGGAACAGCAAGCACCTGTAGAAACTTTCACCTTTGAGGGAGACTACTACAGTTTACCTAATCTTGTTCCATTCTTGACGCGTCCCTCTCGCCTAGATTTGCTGATGGAGATTATGGAGATACCTTTGCCTGTGCGCGATGATAAGTAGGGTTATAAGTAGAACGAGTTAAAAAAAGCAAACTGTGTTAAGTAATGTAAAAATACTAAGATTGAGTTTGTAGTAAGGACTTTAGTCCTTATTTGAGAACTAAAGTTCTCACTACAAACCTCTAATTATTTACCTCATTCTACTTAGTTTGGCATTGCTTGTCAGTAAAAATGATGAGCAATGCTGTTTTTTTAAGTGTTTGTATTTTGCTCAAGCCAAGCAACTAAATCAGACATATTTGAAAAAGATAAAAGTGCTTCTCCTAAGCTTTCCAATTCTTCAGTAGATAATACTTGGAGACGTTCAGTTATTACAGAATCTATCTCACCAAAGCGTTTATTTAAAAGTCGTAGGGTATATTTGAATGCTTCTTGTTGTTTCCCGCGTTGTTCGCCGCGTTGTTCGCCGCGTTGTTCGCCGCGTTGTTCGCCTCTTTGTTCACCTTGTTGTTCGCCTTTCTCAAAAATATATTGATAAATTACTGATTCTTGCATCGCTTCCTCCCGTAATAATTGCAAAATCAAATTTGCTCAAGCCAAGCAACTACATCAGACGCATTTGAAAAGGACAAAAGTGCTTCTCCTAAGCTTTCCAATTCTTCAGTAGATAATACTTGGAGACGTTCAGTTATTACAGAATCTATCTCACCAAAGCGTTTATTTAAAAGTCGTAGGGTATATTTGAATGCTTCTTGTTGTTTCCCACGTTGTTCGCCGCGTTGTTCGCCTCTTTTTTCGCCGCGTTGTTCGCCGCGTTGTTCGCCTCTTTTTTCACCTTGTCGTTCGCCTTTCTCAAAAATATATTGATAAATCACTGATTCTTGCATAGTTTCCTCTCGTAATAATTGCAAAATCAAATTTCGTTCAAACTTTAAACCAGCTAAAATTTCAGTGTAAGCCGTAGTATTTTGTCTAGTCTCGATATCTGGAATTTTAGCAATTTCTTGGGCAACCTGGGATAATAAGGTTTCGGGTGAATCTGTTCGTGTTAGCGGTGCGAAAGGTAATAACGCCTGATTGCTGAGAAATTGGGCTGGATCTTGCTCCCACATTCGGATGACTCGATAGCGATGGGTTGTAACTTCGCTAACATATTCCTCAGTAAAGGCAATTTCGTCGTTTGTCTCTTGCAGAAAAATTACTACTTGTGTGACTGGAAGTTGATATGTACGTGTTAATCTCACGTAATAATCTAGCATTCTCAACCCGATGGGTGTTTTTGATTTGGTACTAGTTTGAAATTCTATATGTAAGATGCGATTTTCTGTTTTTAGAAATATTATTGAGTCAGCACGTATAGGTTCGATACTCAATTCTGTTTTTAAGATTTCAATTGTTTGCGGTTCTTGATTTAATAACCAACGCGCAAAATCCAGGGGGTAATTTTCCGCCAAGATTTTACACAGATTGTCATATTCTGCCATCTAAGTTTTATGTAATATTCGCTGTTTAAAAACATATTATTGCTTTTTGATACATCATTTCTGATCTTGTTATCTGGACAATAATCAATCTTGGTTGTAGTATATGTAATATAACCTGCGTGTCCCGACTGGTGTGAGCCTACATACTAGTACGAGAGGAACGGTAACACTGTCAATACAGTGGGCGTGTGAGAACGGGGAGTGCGAAGAATCTGGGAGGTGGGCTTAAAAGTGGCCATCCTTGAAAGAGTGTTTAACAACTCACCAGTGGAGTCCCCCTAGTAACTGAGAAAGCGCAATGCTCCACCAACTTACACGCGGGATTGGAGACTGGGGATTGGGGACTGGGGACTGGGAAGAGAAATTTTGATGCGATCGCCTTTATCCTCTCTCTGCGCCTCTGCGTGAGTTTTCCATAAATATTTGTTCACTGCGCCCCATTCCATCTCAGCATATGACTAGTATTAATAAACTAATTAATCAAATTGCGATCGCCCAAAGCAATTTGCAAACTACACAATTTCTCGCGCCTTGTGTCAAAGGTGGAAAAGTCCGCACACGGGTAGCTGGAATGATTTACATCTTTACACCAAAGCCTAGTAAATTTGAAGGCTGGGGTATTTTTCAACCTGTGGACGAAAAGACAGCCAAGGTCATAGAATCAGCAGATTTACCCCAAATAGCAGAATATTTACAGCATTTTCCCCAAATTCGCCTACGATTAGCACACCAAATACAAAAACAAACTTGGTTAGCCTATCCCGTGAATGAAGCAGATATGCGTCAACGGTGGAAAATGGTGAAACCTATAGCAGTTCATTTAGTGTCTGAGGGTAATATCTTTGAGCAAATTATAGCCCGTTGGCATGGTGAATCATGCTGGTTTGAAGATATTGATCGTCGTGCTGATCCGGTTGTTAGTGAAATTTTGCAATCTGCTATCAAGCAATTAATTGCTGTGGATGAGTTGCAGTTTAAAGGGATGACACCAGAAATCCGCACAGTCTATGAGTTAGCAACTCAACGCGTTGAAGGTTTCAATCAACCCCAACAGGATGAAAAGCGACTGCGAAAAGCATTACAGATGGGTGGTGGTGAATTACAACAATTTAACGATCGCGGTGATTATTGGACAGTTGATTGGACAACTGGTGATGGTGTGCGTCACAGTAGCGCGATCGCCAAATCAGACTTAACTGTGATGAGTTCTGGTATTTGCTTGAGTGGACGCGATCGTGATTTTGATTTGCAATCTTTAGTAGGTGTGATGGAACAGCAGGAGTAGTGAAGAACATGAGTATATTTTTTCACGAACAACTTTACCGTAGTCATGCTGTGATGGCAAAGTTGAAAGATTATCCTGTGACTATTTGTGGTGCGGGTGCGTTGGGAGCTAATATAGCTGAGAATCTGGCTCGGTCTGGTTTTGATAAACTAACGGTGATAGATTGCGATCGCATTGAAGAACGCAACCTTTCCACTCAGCCTTACTACCGTGGTGATGTTGGCGCGTTCAAGGCGAAAATTTTAGCTAACAATTTATACCGCGCGATTGGGACTAAAATTGATGCCAAAACTAAGGAATTGACATCAGAAAATACGGCTCAACTACTCAAAGATAGCCAGTTAATTATTGATGTATTTGATAATAGCGTCGCGCGTCAGGCGGTAAAAGATTATGCTGATCAATTCCAAATTCCCTGTATTCATGCTGGGTTGTCAGCCGATTATGCGGAAGTAATTTGGAATGAGGTTTATCGTGTTCCTTCCGATGTTAACGATGATGTCTGTGATTATCCACTGGCGCGGAACTTGGTGATGTTAACTGTGGCTGTGACTGGTGAGGCAATTATTTCATTCATCGCCACACAGGAACAGCGTAATTTCACCATTACCCTGAAAGATTTAACTGTGCAATCTCTGTGACTGCATAAAACTACCAACCCCAACGTACAAATTATTGAAGGATAGCAATGGGGTTGAATCAATGCTGCCACGTCAATTGGTGACTTGTTCTGTATTAGCGTTAAGCATTACATCTGCTGCTTTTTTTGGTAATACAAATTCTGCCTATGCTTTTGGTGGTAAGTGTGGTGATTCTGCCTTACCTTGTAATGAAACTGCACCCGCTAATATTAAAACCGTCCAGATTAAGTACACAATTGAAAATAAAACAAGACGGACGATTAAATTTAGATTACCTAGTGGCAGAACTTATCAGCTTGCACCAGGTCAACGTGGCAATTATAAAAATACAGCAACTCCTAACCGTCTCCGCATTTTTATCTTTGATACCAATAAATCTTATGCACTCAAGAATGGTAACTATCAATTTAGACAAAGTGCAACAGGTAATAAGATTTACTTTGTTCGCGCTCCTAAAGTTACCAGAGTGACTATAAATAAACTGGGAATTGCCCCAGTTTTGAGTAAACCACCTGTTTTAATTCGTAAAACTCAGACAGTAGTAGAACCAACTCCAGAGACTACAGAGACGGAGTTACCAGACCAAGATTTACAGAATTTAGATTCACAGGAAACCTTAGAAACTGATTCTAACTCTCAATCTGATTCAGTTTTACCAACTCTGATTAATAAAGTTGGTGATGTTTTGATCACTTATATTAATCACCAATCTAATAATAATTCTGAACCCAACACCGAAGAAAATCAAAACCTAGAATCCGAAGAAAATACAGAAATTGAGAGTAATTTACCTGATAGTCCACCTCAAATTGCCCAAGCTGGCAACTCTATAGATCAGGTTTTAGCTAAATGGGGATGGACTAAAGTACCCTGTAATTCGGAAGTAGTATCAATTACAGGATTAGGTCAAGAAACAGTATGTGTCAATCCCACTAGTGAAATTCCATCTGGGCAATATCAATACAATCAAACTTCTCATCAACTTACGCCAATAGCTCAGTAAAACTTTAATTTTTTCTCTACATTATCAATTCAATTATCTTATAGGAGTCCAACTAATGACGCAGTTTTTAACTAAATCTTCCAGCACCAAGTTTTTCGGACTGACATTGTTAGCTGCAATGATATTACCCCACGCACCTGCGGCGGCGGCGGAATTTTCAGACGGATGGTATCGCGTTCCCTATGCTAACGGAACGGAAGTTAAAGTTACTAATGATCACAAAACCCATAATCCAGCTGTTCGCATTGATATGCGTGGCGTGGGAGGTAAAACAGCTTATCGCATCGTGGCGGCGGCGGATGGACATATCCGCTATATAGTTGATAATCATAGCCAACGCCAAGATAAAGGCCCTTGCAATAATAACTATGTCTGGATTGAGCATTCTAACGGTGAGTGGACTAAATACTCACATATGCGGAAAGATTCAGTAACAAAAGTTGCTAAAGTTTCTGTGGGTGATTTTGTGAAAGCTGGTACTTTCTTAGGTTATGAAAGTGATGTTGGCTGTGCTTCTGGTTCACACTTACATTTTGAAGTTGCTGTTCCAGCTAACCCTAAAGACCCAATTGTGGCACAAGGCGGCTTTTTAAAAGACAACGCCAACAGCAAACGCAATCGTGTTCCGAAAATCTGTAAAGCCCCTGGTTCAATATTTGTTGATGGTAAATCTTATGTTGCCAGTGATTTACCTAGTTTTTCTCCAGGTTTTGCGGAAGTTGCTAGACATGGCGTTCCGGCTAGTGATTATCAATGTGTTTTCGACCAAATTACTAAGTCTGGCTATCGTCTAGATTGGATTGATGGTTTTGATGTCAAGGGCAAGATTTATTTTAATGCTGTTTTTCGTCCTGCAAATGGTGTGAAATGGGCATCTTTTCATAATCTCACCTCATCTCAGTACCAAGCTAAATTCAATCAATATACTAAAGCTGGTTACAGACTAAATCAGGTTGAGAGTTATCTGAATGGCAATACTATTCTATATGCAGCAATTTTTGCTAAGGAAAATGGTGCGCCATTTACGGCTTATCACGGTTTATCTGCGAATCAACATCAAAAACGCATTGATGATTTGACTAAAAACGGCTGGCGACCGATAAATATTTCTGTTGTTTCTAGAAATGGGAATCGCAGTTACGCCGCACTTTATGAAAAGACAAATATCGGTAGTTTTGTCGCTAAGTCCTTTTTGACTCCTGCACAGTATCAACAATTGTTTAATGAAAACCAACAACAGGGTCGTCAAATTGCTTACCTAAACGCCTACCAACACAATGGTCAAACTCGTTTCACCGCGATTTGGAATGCAGTCACTAAAGGAAGTTTCAAGGCGCGTCATGGTTTGAGTAGTCAGCAGTATCAGAATGAGTGGGAATCTGCACAAAATAGCGGTCTTCGCACTCGCAATGTGACTGGTTATGTGGATGGTAATTCTCCTCGATATGCTGGGGTGTGGAGAAAGTGAATTTTTTTGTCATGAGGGCTGAAGCCCTCACTACAAACCATTAAGCTGCACGACAAATAGGGGTAGGTTGTGAGCCTACCCCTTTTGTGTTTGATATTTTGCGTTCGACGGCTGCGGCTATGGGCTTTAAACTAGCAACTAAATTCACCATATCTTCCAAAGATAAAGCTTGACGGGCATCAGATACGGATTTTTCTGGTTCTGGATGACATTCAATAATTAAGCCATCTGCACCACAAGCGACAGCAGCTTTGGCGACAGGTGCGACTAACTCCCGTTTACCGACAGCATGGGAAGGATCTACAATCACAGGTAGGTGGGTGATTTGCTTAAGGGCGGCTACAGCAGCTAAATCTAGAACGTTGCGGGTGTAAGTATCGAAACTGCGGATACCGCGTTCACACAACACCACATCAGGATTTCCGTGGCTAACAATATATTCCGCCGCCATGACAAATTCTTCGATAGTGGCTGCTAAACCACGTTTGAGTAATATCGGTTTACCAGCTTGTCCTAAAGCTTTGAGCAAGTCGAAGTTTTGCATATTGCGACTACCGACTTGTAGCATATCCGCATGGGCGGCGACGACTTCGATTTGAGAAATCGCCATGACTTCTGTAATGACTGGGATATTGTAGCGCGATCGCACTTCAGCTAAAACTGCCAATCCTTCTTCTCCCATTCCCTGGAAAGCGTAGGGGGAAGTTCTAGGTTTGAAAACACCACCACGCAAAGCTTGTACAGGTGCAGCCCCTATATTTTCGGCGACTGTCTCCATTTGTTCTAAGCTTTCCACCGTACAAGGGCCACCAATAATTACCAATTCTTCCCCACCGAAAGCAACGGTTTCAGAAAGCTTGACGATGGTTTGGTGATTAGCGTGAGATTGTGCAACAAGTTTAGCGTTAATCATGATTTTAGTCTCCTAATAAATTTGGGAATTGGGCATGGGGCATGGGGCATGGGGCATGGGGCATTGGGCATTGGGAAAGCAGGGGAAGAAGAACTTCACTCATTACTCATTACTCATTACTCATTACTCATTACTCATTACTCATTACTCATTACTCATTACTCATTACTCATTACTCATTACTCATTACTCATTACTCATTACTCATTACTCATTACTCATTACTCATTACTCATTACTCATTACTCATTACTCATTACTCATTACTCATTACTCATTACTCATTACTCATTACTCATTACTCATTACTCATTACTCATTACTCATTACTCATTACTCACCCCTCACCACTCCCTTCTGAAAAAAAAACCCAGAACCTTGAGAGTTCCGGGTGCGTATGGTTTATCGACATGACGCTATTTACCCGGAACTTGGTCTAGGCCAGAAATAAAAGCTATAAAACCAGTTGCTGGAATAGGTCATCATGACGAAATTTACTCCTGAAAAAACAAAAACCGCAGAGTTCGCTCTGCGGTTCACCGGGCGGTTTCCATTAGGAAACTAATTCACCGCCGGTGAACCGCCTTAAACCAAAAATAAAAGTAACGAGTGCTGCTGAACATTTTGGAAATGGTAAGCTAAATAGATTAATGTACAACTTATATTAAGAGTAAAGATAACAGAAGGATTTGGTAGCGTCAAGACCAGTCAAGATCCAAAAAAAGCGATAAACTCATGAATAAGTTTACAAATAATAAGTTGAATTTATACAAACTAGATAATGACTTACCTAGTAATAGGCATCCTAGCTCATAGCTGAGAATCAATAACCCTAGTTTTTCTGCAATCGAGGTTTCTGAACTCTCACAATTCTTACCAATTAAGTAGGATGGCTATGTCTCTAGGGTTATATTAATAAATTTTATGTTTAAGTAATCATGATGATACTAAATTGGGATAGGTAGTATTATTTTGCGCTTCTGGAATAGCCTATGAATCAATCCAAAATTGCGATGAGTTCTATCAACAAAACAGGATAAAAAATACTACCCCTGATGATGGTAGTTATTCTAGCCAAATTGTGCATCTATCTAATCAACTGTTAAGCACAAATTACTTTCATTATGCCCAGGTCTAAAATCTTCACTACACCTTTTGATGCTCACGGTGTTTATCCTTGTCCAGTCTGCCGAGTCGGCAAGATTTCACATATACCATTGATGGAAGCGATGGGTTGTGATTTTTGCCATGAAATTTTTACTGTCAATATTGAACAACAACAAATTAAAATGCCTTCTCGACAACCGCCTTTAATTTGGCGATGGAATGGATTTAATTGGTCAGAAGTCCAATTAGAAGGTGTAGAGTTAGGTTGGGGTTATGGATTGGCAGCAATTAGTTTTGTTGTTCTGCCCACTTTCTTAATTGGAATAGTGGCTTATTATTTACCTCCCCACTTTGATGATCCTATTAGTTGGTTGCCTTATATCTGGACAATATTAACTTTTTTGTTACATTTATCAATTATTATTTGGATTTTTATAGAAATTTATCAAATACCGATATCTGCTTATTGGCAAGCTTGGAATAGATGGAGAAATAGATCAATGGAAAGATAGTTAGTTATTGTGTACTCAAAAAGTAATGTTAACTTTTGACTGGTGACTGCTGAGAGGATGTTTGAAAAGTATTGTTATTAACACCAAACTCTCTCTAACCTAACCCCCCTAGCCCCCCTTCCCTACAAGGGAATGGGGGTTTTAAAGCCTCTCTCCTTGTAGGGGAGAGGTTTGGAGAGGGGTTTTTAGTATCCTTGATGACTTTCTAAACATCCTCTGAAAGTTAACAGTTAATAATTAGATTCCTCAGTAAAAAATATATATTAGCAGGAGGATGGCGATCGCTAAAAGTTATGGAGAGATTTATCCCTTACCCGTTTCGTATAAAAATTTATTGATAGACCTAGCTGACTGCGATAGGCTTATATAATGTCAGCATCTTAACTGTTTACCGTAGAATCAAACTGTGTAAATAGTAACTCCGAAACAGCCCACTCCTATTTAAAAATATGGAGGGCTATATTTTTCTTACTTCAAGTTGATTCTCTATTAACACATCTTATGAGCGATCTGGAGCGATATTATCGGATATTAGAATTAGAGCCTGGAGCTACCCTTGAAGAAGTTAATCAGGCTTATAAAGATTTGGTATTTGTCTGGCATCCAGATCGTTTACCTAAAGATAATCTCCGCTTACAACAGAAAGCACAAGAAAAACTCAAAGCAATTAATGAAGCGCGAGAAAGGTTACGCTCTTTTAATGGTAAACATCAACATATTTATCATTCTCCATCACCTCAACCTAAGAAACCATCACCAAATAACCATCAACCACCCAAACAAAATCCTGATTTAAGTGGTAAAGATTTCAGCCGAGCTAATTTAAGTAATAAAGATTTATCGGGGAGAAATCTTAGTTATGCTAACTTGAGTGGTGCTGATTTGAGTGATACTTTTATGCACAAAGTTATCCTCAGAGGAGCAGATTTATCAGAGGCGAATTTATTTAGAGCCAATTTACTTTTAGCTGATTTAAGAGAAGCTAATTTACGCGCTGCCAATTTAATCGGTGCGGATCTTAGTGGTGCTGATTTGCGCGGTGCAGACTTAACAGGAGCGCGGATTCGTTCAGGCGATCGCTTACTGGTAAAATTAATTGGTGCAAATTTATCGGGTGCAATTATGCCCGATGGACTTGTACATAAATAGTCAATAGCTTTTCTCCTTATTTTTAAAGAAAAATTAGCATGAATATTGTAATTATCGGGTGTGGCTACGTTGGTTGTGCTGTCGCTAAATACTGGCAAAAAAATCCATCTTTGAACATTACTGTCACTACCACTACACCTGAGCGTGTAACAACATTAGAATCTATCTCTAAAAGAGTGATAGTTACTAAAGGTGATGATTTATTAGGCTTACAAGCAGCTACAAAAAATCAAGATGTTGTTCTCTTAACTGTAGGTTCAAAAGGAGGAAACTTATATCAAGAAACTTATTTAAATACTGCTCATAATTTAGCGGCTATTCTCCAACAAAATCCTACTGTTAAACAATTAATCTATACAAGTACCTATTCTATTTATGGCAATCAAAATGGTGCATGGGTAGATGAAACAACACCCCCTCAATCTGCTACTCCTAATGGAAAAATTATGCAGGCGACAGAAGAAGTTTTACTAGAGGCGGCTAGTGAAAATTTGGGCGTTTGTATCCTGCGATTAGGTGGTATTTATGGTGAGGGTAGAGAATTGATTAAAATCTTTAGCAGGGTTGCTGGTAAAACTCGTGCTGGGGATGGTAGCGAGATTAGTAACTGGATTCATTTAGATGATATCGTGGCAGCTATAGATTTTGTGCGACAACGAAACTTACAGGGCATTTATAATTTAGTCGATGATGCCCATATAACTAGTAGACAATTACTAGATACGCTATTCAAGAAATACAACTTACCCCCAGTATTGTGGGATGATTCCCTAAAGAGCGATCGCCAATATAATGTTACAGTTTCTAACCAAAAAATTAAACAGGCTGGCTATCAGTTAATTCATCCCCAAATGATTTTTTAGCAAGTACACCAGGAAATTATGCAAGCATCTCCCATCACGCAATTTTATCATTGGCGAAATTATCAATGTGCCTATAAAGTATATCGACCAAATCACTCCAATACTGGAGCTATTCCCTTATTATTAATTCATCCGATTGGGGTTGGTTTATCTGGCAAATTTTGGCAACGTTTTATTACTGAATGGTTCAGTCAGGGAAATAATAATCTCATTTATAATCCCGATTTATTAGGATGTGGTGAGAGTGATAAACCTCATGTAGCTTATACTCCCAAAGATTGGGCAGAACAATTAAAATATCTGTTGCAAAATATCATCCAAAAACCTGTAATCTTAATAGCACAAGGGGCTTTATCTCCAGTCGCATTTGAATTAGTACAACAGGAATCAAATCTAATTGCTGGTTTAGTGCTTTCTGGAACTCCAGCTTGGCCTGTAATTACTAATAAATTACCAGCATGGCGACAAAAACTATTTTGGAATCTTTTCGACTCACCTGTTGGTAATGCTTTCTATCGCTATGCACGCACTCCCAAATTCCTCTCATCTTTCTCTACCCGTCAATTATTCGCCTCAGCCGATAACGTCGATGCACAATGGTTAAATACTCTAGTTGCAGGTGCAGCAGATACAGGTACTCGTCACGCCGTATTTTCTTTTTTAGCTGGGTTGTGGAAGCAGGATTATAGTAACTTGATTTCTGCTATTCAACAACCCACATTAGTAGTTTTAGGAGCATCAGCATCAAGTATTAGCAAAGAAGGGAAAACACAAACCCCTGATGAGATTTTAGCTGATTATCTTGCCCGGTTACAGCAAGGTTATGGGGTGAAAATACCGGGACGAAATGTTTTACCCTACGAATCTACGACTGAATTTGTCAGTGCGATCGCACCTTTTGTAAGTCAGTTTACGTGACAAAGGTATTTTTACGTTAACAGTACTTTTTATACTAAAGCTTTGATGCGAACAATTGATGCTTATTAGCTGATTATACTCAAACTAAGCCAAATTTATCATGAATTTTATATAAAGGACTCGTAAAATTACATAAACAGTTTACTGATCACCAACTCGATTTTTTTGAGATCAAAATTGCCTATAAGCTTGATTATGTCTACCTTTGGCTGCAAAAAAACCAGACTCTATCATGTGTTTTTTCTGTAAAGGTATCAAACTACTACTGGCGGCATCAGTAAATTTATCCTAAGCTATTTAGTGTCTAGATGAGGAAAACACGTAGTCAAGTTTTGCTCATAGCTGAGACAAAGGCAAAGAATACACCAGGCACAGAAATTTTGCTGAGGTTAAGTATATCGAGTAGGTGCGATCGCTATGACAGGTTAAAGGAATTACCCTTTGCCATGAAGCGATGGTGCTTATTATTCCTGGAAATTTGGTATCGCTAATTTGAAATTGCCGATTAATCACACATCTAGAGGGCGTGAGCGCGTTTATTACTGTTTCAAGGGTCAAAATATCATGAAATCTTTGGCTAATTTTTTCAAGCATAGTGCTTTTACAGTGCTAGGTTTAGGTTTAGTGACTGCACCTGCCCAAGCTCTTAACATTACCACTACTGGCGACCCTAACACCTTAGTGAATGAAATTTTGGGTACTGGTATCACTATTTCCAATGTTACCTACAACGGCTCACCGGCAGCAGCAGGAACTTTCTCTGGTGGTTTGTCTTCAGGTATCGGTATAGATAAAGGTATCATTCTTACCAGTGGTAATGCTGCCTTGGCAGTTGGGCCTAACACCTCAGATGGTGCAGGATTCAATAACCCATTCCCTGGAGATGCTGACTTAAACAGCTTGATTCCTGGATTTACTACCCAAGATGCCGCTATTTTAGAATTTGACTTCGCCTCAGATACAGGTGAGTTGTTCTTCCAGTATGTCTTTGCCTCTGAAGAATATAACGAATTTACCAATAGTTCTTTTAATGATGTCTTTGGGTTCTTCGTGAATGGAGAGAACATTGCCCTCATCCCTGGAACTACCACACCAGTTTCTATTAACAATGTTAACGGTGGTAATCCCCTAGGTACTAACGCTTCTAATTCAGCATTCTTTGTCAATAATGACCCATCAGATGGCGGGCCATTTTTCGATATCCAATATGACGGTTTCACCAAAGTTTTCACTGCTAAAGCAACTGGACTGACTGGAACAAGCAAAATTAAATTGGCGATCGCAGATGCTGGTGATGGTATTCTCGATTCTGCTGTGTTTATTGCAGGTGGTACTTTCTCCTCCGAACCACCACAACCCAACCCAATTCCTGAACCTACAACTCTCATGGGTTTATTGGGACTCGGTGCTTTTGGTGTAGTCTCTAAGGTTAAGGGTCGTCAAAAACAGTC
This sequence comes from Aliinostoc maniaoense, assembly GCF_058172895.1. Classification (NCBI taxonomy): domain Bacteria; kingdom Bacillati; phylum Cyanobacteriota; class Cyanophyceae; order Nostocales; family Nodulariaceae; genus Aliinostoc; species Aliinostoc maniaoense. The sequence continues at coordinate 4,555,755 of NZ_CP187952.1, forward strand.
AGTTTAGTTCTAACCAGAAAAATTTGACGGAAAATCAATGGCGCGCAAGCCCCTAGATTCATCTATGGGGATAAGCGTCTAGGCGATTTTAATCGCCGTCCAACATGGTATGATTGGCATAGCTACATAAAAGAAAAGTAGCTCACCTACGTACTGCGAAAGCTCGGTTATTCGGACATCGGTAACTTGGTTAGTAGAGAGGATCGGGGTATTAAACATAAAAGTATCTGGGTTAATTCCCAGTAGTCGGGACGATGGCGTTCCCCACAGAGAAATCTGTGTAGCCCGTAAAATCGGCTCTGCCAAGGGCAGTGGAAACGTGGAAACCCTGCTTGTGGAAACATTTTTCGACCATGAGTATCAGGGAAGAATCCCCCAGCTTTTCATGAAAACGAGCGATAGCGTTGTTTTCATAGCTGTGGGGAGTACGTCAAACTCTAAAAATCTAATATTGATAACTGTCGTGTTCAACAATCAACAATACGGCAGTTTTTATTTTTGCCCAGCACTACTGAAATTAAATTAACTCTCTGATGTTGTAACTCTTAAGAATCAATTTATGATAAACAGTTGGGTCATGCAGTCAAGCTGGTGGGCAGAAATTCGCCAAACAACTTTTTAAGGAATTACTAACGGAACTCTGTCCCCCTCCGGTGCTACAGTGAAAGATGACATTGCATAATCTTATGTCTTCTAAGACCCATTCTGAAATATAGCTTCAATCATTAGGCGCAGCATGGTCACCACCGCAGAAAAAACAAACATCGGTTACATTACCCAAATCATTGGTCCTGTTGTAGACGTTAAATTTCCCGGCGGAAAATTACCGCAAATCTACAACGCTTTGACCATCAAAGGCACTAACGAAGCTGGACAGGAAATCAACCTCACCATCGAAGTACAGCAACTTTTAGGCGACAACCAAGTCCGCGCCGTTGCGATGAGTTCTACTGATGGTTTAGTACGTGGGTTGGAAGTTGTTGATACAGGCGCGCCCATTAGCGTCCCCGTAGGTAAAGCGACCCTCGGACGGATTTTCAACGTTCTGGGCGAACCCGTAGACAACAGAGGCCCCGTCAACAACGAGGAAACCTTACCCATCCACCGTTCCGCGCCTAAACTCACTGACTTAGAAACCAAACCTTCCGTATTCGAGACAGGGATTAAAGTTGTTGACCTCCTGACCCCCTATCGTCGTGGCGGTAAAATTGGTCTGTTCGGCGGTGCAGGTGTGGGCAAAACCGTGATCATGATGGAATTGATCAACAACATTGCAACCCAGCACGGTGGCGTGTCTGTATTCGCTGGTGTGGGAGAGCGTACCCGTGAAGGAAACGACCTCTACAATGAAATGATTGAATCTGGGGTAATCAACAAAGATAACCTCAACGAATCTAAGATTGCGCTGGTGTACGGTCAAATGAACGAACCACCCGGAGCGAGAATGCGGGTTGGTTTGTCTGGTTTGACAATGGCAGAATATTTCCGCGATGTGAACAAGCAAGACGTACTGCTGTTTGTTGACAACATCTTCCGGTTCGTACAAGCTGGTTCAGAAGTATCCGCGCTGTTAGGTCGGATGCCTTCTGCGGTAGGATATCAGCCAACCTTGGGTACTGACGTAGGTGAACTGCAAGAGCGGATTACCTCCACCACTGAAGGTTCTATTACCTCAATTCAAGCTGTATACGTTCCTGCGGACGACTTGACCGACCCCGCACCTGCAACTACATTTGCTCACTTGGATGGTACAACAGTACTGTCACGGGGTTTGGCAGCCAAGGGTATTTATCCCGCAGTTGACCCATTAGGTTCAACCTCCACCATGTTGCAACCCAACATTGTAGGTGATGAACACTATCAAACAGCGCGTGCTGTACAAGCAACACTACAACGCTACAAAGAATTGCAAGACATCATCGCCATTTTGGGTCTAGATGAATTGTCTGAAGATGACCGTCTCACCGTAGCACGGGCGCGCAAAATTGAGCGTTTCTTGTCTCAGCCCTTCTTCGTAGCGGAAGTATTCACCGGTTCTCCTGGTAAATACGTGAAGTTAGAAGACACCATCAAAGGCTTCCAGAAGATTCTGTCTGGTGAATTAGATGATCTGCCAGAACAGGCCTTTTACTTGGTAGGCGACATCAACGAAGCGATCGCTAAAGCCGAAAAACTCAAAGGCTAAACAGAAGTGCTGAGTAATGAGTAATAAGTAATAAGTAATGAGTAATAAGTAATGAGTAAAGTCTCTTTTTAACTCAGGATTCAGCACTTAGCACTCAGCACTCAGCACTGATAACTGATAACTGATAACTGACAACTGAAAACATGACCCTAACTGTCCGTGTAATTTCCCCAGATAAAACAGTGTGGGATGCGGAAGCTGATGAAGTGATTTTACCCAGCACTACCGGTCAGCTAGGTATCCTGAGTGGACACGCGCCACTACTGAGCGCACTGGATATAGGCGTGATGCGTGTCCGTGCCAACAAAAACCAATCTTGGCAGGCGATCGCACTTCTCGGTGGTTTTGCTGAAGTCGAAGAAAATGAAGTTACCATTTTGGTGAATGGTGCTGAACGTGGCGACAGTATTGACCTAGAAGCGGCTCGTGCTGATTATAACCAAGCTCAAACGAAATTGAGCCAAGTACCCGCAGGCGATCGCCAAGCTCAAATTCAAGCAAACCAAGCCTTCAAACGCGCCCGCGCTCGTTTTCAAGCGGCTGGCGGTTTGGTGTAGAAATACACTGAGCATATTATTGTCACAGGGTGGGCTATTTGCTCACCCTTGTTTGTTTATCTGGACTTTGTTTTTAACGCAGAGGCACGCTGAGGTAAACGCAAAGAGGCGCAGAGTTTTTCAGGTTTGCTATCTTCTAAAAAAATTACACCAAGTTTAAGAAAACTCAGCCTTATCAAGTGAAGTGATACTTTAGATAATTAGTTGCCCAGAAGGGCGCAGATTATGAAAAGTTTTTCATCTCTCTTTGGTAAGACTAAAAAAAATAAATTAGCTCGTTTTACAACTACTTTCATAGCTTCCTTAGCATTAGCTGGCAGTATTAACTCTGCTCACGCTACTAATATCAAAACACCCACTCTCAAAGAAAATACATCTGCATCAGTCACGCTAGAACAAACTCAGCCAACTATTACTCAATATCAAGCGGCTGCGGTTGATCCTTTGGTACTTGTCCCCATTGTGATAGTTGGTGGCTTAGTCATCTTTTTTCCCTTGTTCTTTGGGGGTTTAGTCGTTATTGGTGAACGAGAAGTTGGTATTGTCGTCAAAAAATTTGCTATTTCTGGACGGGGACTACCAGCCGGGCGTTTAATTGCTCTTAACGGTGAAGCAGGTTTACAAGCCGATACTCTTGCTCCTGGTTGGCACTGGGGTTACTGGCCTTGGCAATATTCGGTACGCAAGGAGTCAGTAGTTGTAGTTCCCCAAGGTGAAATTGCTTTAATTGTGGCTGCGGATGGTGGTTCTATTCCGCCAGAACGGATTTTAGGTAAAATTGTCGATTGTGATAACTTCCAAGATGCCCGGAAGTTTCTCACCCAAAGTGGTGAAAAAGGTCGGCAAATGGGCTTTCTGACTGCTGGTACATACCGGATTAATACTGCTTTATTTAAAGTAATTACGACTGCTAACGCCACCTCTCAGGGGATGAATCCTGAACAGTTACGGGTGCATACTGTGGCATCTGATAAAGTCGGCATTATCACCACCTTAGATGGTATGCCTATTGCTGTGGGCGAAATTGCTGGCCCCGTAATTCCAGGACACGATAACTTCCAAAACGGGCAGAAATTTTTGGATGGTGGGGGACGCAGGGGTTTACAAGAACAAATTCTGCTGTCTGGTTCTTGGAATCTTAATCCCTGGCTTGTCAACGTGGAACAAGTGCCAATGACAGAAATTCCCATTGGTTATGTTGGGGTGGTGATTTCCTTTGTAGGGGAAGCTCAAGAAGATGTGAGCGGCGCGTCTTTCACCCACGGTAACTTAGTAAATCCTGGACATAAAGGTGTTTGGGTTGAGCCTCTGTATCCGGGTAAACACCCCATCAACACCCGCATTATGAAGGTAGAGTTAGTCCCGACGACTAATATCGTATTAAATTGGTCAGGACGCACAGAACGGCACAAATACGACGCAAATTTAGCATCTTTAACAGTACGTTCTAAAGATGGTTTTGCCTTTGATTTAGAAGTTTCGCAAATCATCCACGTCGGCGCGTTGGATGCACCAAAGGTAATTTCCCGTGTGGGTGCAATGCAAAACTTGGTTGATAACGTTCTAGAACCTAGTATTGGTAATTATTTCCGCAACTCAGCCCAAGATTACACTGTACTAGATTTCTTAAATGCTCGGAGTGAACGGCAAATTGAAGCATCAGAGTATATTAAAGCCGCATTACGGGCTTATGATGTGCAAGCGATTGATACTTTAATTGGGGATATTCAGCCGCCAGCATCACTGATGCAAACTCAAACAGACCGTAAAATTGCCGAAGAAGAACGCAAGACTTACGAAGTGCAGCAAATGGCGCAAACCCAACGCCAAAAACTGGTGCGGGAGACAGCCTTGGCTGATATTCAGCAAGAAATGGTGAAATCAGAGCAAAGTGTTCAAATTGCGGAACTCAAAGCCCAAGCGCACATTAAGCAGGCGAATGGGGAGGCTGAATCTACAAAACTCCGAGCGATCGCGGAAGCTGAAGGAATTAGGGCTACAGGTAACGCCAAAGCCGAAACCTACCGTGCTGGGGTGGAAGCCTTGGGAACACAAGGTTATACAGCCATGCAACTCATGCAGATTATTGGCGATCGCAATGTCCGTTTAATCCCTGATATCTTAGTTGGTGGTAGTAATGGCAGCACTAACGGTTTAGTTGATGGGTTACTATCTATGATTTTATGGAATCAAACCAATAAAAATGGTGAAGTCACACCCATATACCCAGAGCTAGTAACACCTCCATCACAGGTAACTAACGGCACTATTGACACTGCCCACGGTTAAATAGGGTGTAGGGTGAGGGGCTTGGGAATTTAAATCTGTTTGCTGTTCATTATTCACTAGACTTCTTGCATAAATACTTTGGTGTTTCTAACAAGATTGTTTAAAAGCTCACGCATTCGCCCTTGGCGTTCCGCTTGCGGTAGGCGCAAAGACGCAAAGAAGAACGCAGGAAAATAACTCTTGAAGTTATGTATTAGGATTGTTCAATTATTCGTGCAAGAGGTCTACTGTTAAAAAAATAACCCCTAACAACAGGGGTTATTGATCATAAAATAGCGGATTAACTGATTAACTAAACAGCAGCAACCTCTTTTGACTCAAAGAAAGCTGCTAAAACTCTCTCTGCTATCTGACGGCTAGTTAATCCCAATTCGGCTTTAGATTGGTCTGGTGTAGCGTGTTCCACTAATACATCTGGAATGCCAATGCGCTTCACAGGAACTAGTACATCAGCATCTAGTAAAGCTTCTGCTACGGCTGAACCAAAACCGCCCATTACACAACCTTCTTCAAGAGTGACCACCCGCCCAATCTTCTGAGCCAAAGGTACAATTAAATCTGTATCCAAAGGCTTGACAAATCGGGCATTAATCACACTTGCTTCAATACCATGTTCGCTGAGGATTTGTGCTGCTTGCATACTGGGGTAAACCATAGTGCCATAGCCGATGATTAATACATCATCACCATGACGGAGAATTTCACCCTTACCAATTTCTAAAGATTCCCAACCTTCTTCCATCAGGGGAACACCATATCCATTGCCTCTGGGGAAACGCATAGCAATAGGGCCACTAGTATGGTTAATCCCAGTAACCATCATCCGTTGCAGTTCAGCTTCATCTTTAGGGGCCATCAGCACCATATTAGGAATACAACGCAGATAGGCAATATCATACATACCTTGGTGAGTAGGGCCATCTGCACCTACAATACCTGACCTATCTAGACAAAAGAAGACTGGGAGGTTTTGGATACAGACATCATGAATTATCTGGTCATAAGCCCGTTGTAAAAAGGTAGAGTAGATAGCAACCACCGGGCGCATATCTTCACAAGCTAGTCCCGCCGCTAGGGTAACGGCGTGTTGTTCTGCAATGCCAACATCAATGTATTGATGGGGTAACTTCGCTTGGAGTTTGTCTAAGCCTGTGCCTGTGGCCATCGCCGCAGTAATCCCAATAATTTTGGGATTTTGTTCAGCGAGTTTGACGAGGGTGTGAGAAAACACCTTGGCATATGAGGGGGGTTTAGGCTTGCTAGAAGGAATAGCTTTGCCAGTTGACAAGTTAAAGGGGGTTTGGGCGTGGTAGCCTACTTGGTCTTTTTCCGCGATTTCATAACCTTTACCCTTGACTGTGGCCACATGGACTAAAACTGGCCCAGCAATTTGATGTGCCTGTTGGAAGGTGGCAATTAATTCTTCCAAATTATGCCCGTCTACTGGCCCCATGTAAGTGAAGCCCAATTCTTCAAACACTGCTCCAACTTTGGGAACAGCCAAACGCTTCATCCCTTCCTTAATGCGTCCTAATTCGGGAGATAAGGATTCACCCACAAAAGGAATATGTTTGAACTGTTCTTCAAAATTATCTTTGATAAACTGCACCGGCGGACTGAGGCGCATTTTATTGAGGTAGCGAGGAATTGCTCCTACATTGGGAGAGATGGACATCTCATTATCGTTGAGAACCACCAATAGGTTAGTTTTGGGTAAGTGTCCGGCGTGGTTGATAGCTTCTAAAGCCATACCACCAGTTAAAGCACCATCTCCAATGACTGCAACAGCCTTAAATTTTTCCCCTTTCATATCTCGTGCGACAGCCATACCCAATGCTGCTGAGATACTTGTAGAAGCATGACCTGCCCCAAAGTGGTCAAATTCATTTTCACAACGCTTCAGATAGCCAGCAACTCCGTCTTTTTGCCGCAGGGTGTGAAAGTTACTGTAACGTCCTGTAATGAGTTTGTGAGGATAAGCTTGGTGTCCGACATCCCAAATTACTTTATCCCGATCTAAATCTAGAGTCTGGTAAAGCCCTAGTGTTAACTCTACAACACCCAAACCAGGCCCTAGATGTCCGCCATATTCTGCTACTGTTTGTAGGTGCTTATCTCGGATTTGACGGGCTATCTGTTGCAATTGCCGGATAGATAAACCGTGCAACTGATTGGGATGGGTGATTTCGCTCAGGTGCATATTATAGTGTTTTCCTCTCTAATCTCTAACTTTCGGTATTTTGATTTTCCCACGGTCGGGCTGCCGACAGAATTAGACTCTTACTAAATAGCAGTCTAAAATGTAATTGTCTGTAACGGGTAATTAGACACAAGACCTTCAGCATTTTTGACGAGTATTTATGCTCAAAGTTTGTACCGCGAAATTACTTTAAAGTATGTATTCAGTTACATTCTCAGACAGTAACAAAATAGACATTATTTAGCGAAAATCAAGAAGAAGCCGATATTATATGTATGTTATCTTTTTGCTTTTCACTTTTGAATCTGGCATTGTGAAGATTAGAAAGATGGCGGGGTGTTGGTAACACCGCGAACTTCTGGTGTTTCCGGTTGCTTTTGTTGTCTTTGCAAATATTTACTCAAAAGATAGGCCATATCCCCGCGATTCATCGGTCTTAAAGGGGATATATTATTTTGAGCATCAGTGTTAATAAATCCTTCTGTAACTACTGTAGCGATCGCTCTTCTAGCCCAACTAGGTATAGATCCTGCATCTGGATATGGAGCGAGAATTTCATTTACAGAATCATCACCAAACTGAAATACGCCATAAGCTTGGGCGAAAATAGCCAACCCTTCTGCCCTTGTCACCCTTTGATTCGGGAAGAATAAATTCCCTCGATAACCTCTCATCACATCTGTTTTCAGCACTATCTGAATATCTCGATATGCCCAGTGAGAAGGAGGAACATCTGCAACAGATATTGATTTTTCTTGTTTAGCAGCTTCTCGTTTATCTAAATGAAATGTTTTGACTAAAATCACTGCTAATTCTGCACGACTCATTGACCGTTCTGGATAAAAATTACCATCTGGGGAATTAGTCATCAATTGGGCAGCAATTACCTGTTGAATTACCTCTGATGTCACTCCCGCAGTAGTTTCGGTCGCTTGCGCTTGCACAATTACCGGGAAGCTTTGGAGTAGTAGCACTAAAGAAAATGTACTCAGCCAAGGGCGCATAGTTCTAACCACCGTAAATCTGCTTCTTTGATAGACGACGCATTACGCACTGATTATGTTGACATATTTTTACTCGGTAAGGTTGCCGAATTTAGGCAAACAGGACATTGGGCAGAAAAATTCAAAATTCAAAATTCAAAATTCAAAATTGAAGAGTTTTACTCCCCCTGCTCCCTGCCCCCTGCCCCCTGCCCCCTGCTCCCTGTCTCCCTTGTCCCCCTTGTCTCCCTTGTCCCCCTGCTCCCCTGCCCCCTGCCCCTGCCCCTTTCTACCTCAATTGTGTCAACAGAGAATATTGAAGTGTCAGGGATTGTAGTATAGTCTGCTGTGGACAAGCCTTTTATTTAGACGATATTTCAGGAGTTTTGGGCATGACAGCAGATCCCGTTACTTTGATGAAGCAAGAAGTTGGTAAAGCCGCAGCTGCTATGGTCAAGTCTGATTCAATTGTCGGCTTGGGTACTGGTTCAACTACAGCTTACACGATTCAGTATTTAGGCGATCGCTTAAAATCTGGTGAACTAAAAGATATTGTCGGTATCCCTACTTCATTTCAGTCTGAGGTGTTGGCAAAAAAATACGGCGTTCCTCTCACTACCCTTGATGCTGTTGACCATATTGATATTGCCATTGATGGGGCTGATGAAGTTGACCCCAACAAGAACTTAATTAAAGGTGGTGGCGCAGCTCATACCCGTGAGAAGGTAGTTGATTACTTAGCAAATCAATTTATAGTCGTTGTAGATAGTGGCAAATTAGTAGAGCGTTTAGGTTCTGTATTTGCTGTACCAGTCGAAGTGATTCCGATGGCAATTACCCCCGTCACTAATGCAATTAAGCAACTCGGAGGTAAACCAGAACTGCGTATGGGCGTAAAAAAAGCTGGGCCAGTGATCACTGACCAAGGTAACTTTGTCTTAGACGTTCGATTTGACTCTATTGACGACCCAGTCAACTTAGAAAAGGTTCTCAATAACATCCCTGGTGTTCTCGAAAATGGGATCTTTGTCAACTGTGCCGATGTAGTGTTAGTTGGCGAGGTTGTAGATGCTCAACCAGTAGTAAGACAACTGTGAATCACTAGGGGTGTAAGGGTAGGGTGTTGACTTTGATGAGATTTACCTATTCTTTATTCATAAAGTTTTGGTGTCATCATCGGTGAACCAAATTCAATAAGTAATAAGTAATAAGTAATGGCTATTTACTCATTACTTATTACTCATTACTCAAAGAAGAAAAGGATTGTGCATGAATTTTTCACCCCTGAAAAGGAACAGGGCTTAAAAGCCTTGGGTGGCTAGCTGCTCTTTCTTCCCCCTACACCCCTACACCCTCAACGGGGCTTGGTAAATATCTCTGCTTCTTCAAATAATTATTCTATGCGTTCTCTAACCCAAACACGAAATGATTTGAGCAAAGCAATTTCACCCATGCTTTTACTTTGCTGAATAAATCTACTCATCTCACTTGCAGACACTATAGGAAAGGCCAGACTAAATTCATCCTCAATATATTGACCGTTAACTAACTGATAAAATTTTAAGTTGTATCCGTCATATCTCCACAATTCAGCAATACCTAACGCTGAGTAAATATTAAATTTGTTGACTGAACTGCTAGTAATGTCTATTTCTATGGCTAAATCAGGTGGCGGATCTGTTTCTAAATTTAATTTTTCTTTACCTCTTACTCTAAATTCATTTTGGATATAGTAACAGTTATCTGGTTCTATACCTCGTTTAGCTAATGGCAATTTTAAGGTTGTAGAGCCAGCAGTTTTTATTTCTAAGTCTAATTCTTCAACTAAGGCAAACACTAAACGATCAAACTGAATTTTAGGGTTTTCGTGTTCAAAAAGTGGGGTCATAATTTCTAAAGTGCCGCAGTCATACGCAAACCTAGAACCTCTATGCTCGCCTGTATCTCTGAGCAAGGCTTCAAAGGTTTCCCAGCTAACGTTATGTAAAACTGTTCTTTGTTCGGCAGGAGTTGACTGTATGAGCATATGACAATACTTATTCTGTCAAAATATGCGATAAAATTCCTAAAATTTTACCTATGTTATTAATATAATATTCACTTAAGTCAATTTCGACTACTTGTTCATAAAGTTTCAAAAACTTCCAGTTAGTACCTGTAGTCACAGTTCCATAAATAGTCTGAATATTATTGCCTTCACGTTCATTGAATAATTTTGCTGCTATCATTTCGGCTACACATTGACCTAAGCCAGCATTGATATTTTCTTTCTTAGCTTCTACAATGGTGACTACTGGTGCATTGACAATTAATAATTCTGGTGAACGGCTGATAATAAAAGCACAGTTACCATTTAATCCCTGTGCTGGTTCGACAGTGAAATCAATGCCAGAAAATAAGCTTATTTGATTACTTAAATATTTTCTAATAGCAATTAAAATTGGTACAATAATCATCTCTGAACGAGATTTTTCTGTATTGCTAGCAAGAGCTAATGGAATATTTTCTTTTAAGATTTCTGTCAATAATACAGGAGAATATATTTCTGGGATAGATGCAAATATATCTAATTTATCGGCGATGGTTAAACCAAAAGTTTTCCTCACTTTGTCTAAAGTAAAGTCACTGTATGACATTGTAGCGACTCCTGTAATTTAGCGAGTCAAAGAAAAGAAGTGATTTTAAGACTATAAGTAGCTCAGTGTTAAAAACTATCGCTATGTCAAGGCAGGAGGCAGGAGGTAAGAGGGTTACAGGTTTGTTTACTTTTCTTAACTTAGTTTTCTTAAACTAGACTTTTTCATAAAAATTAAAAGGTGGGCAATGCCCACCCTAAATTAACCAAATATTCCAGCAAAAAAATCAATGGTTTCCTTGAGTGCTTTAATGAAAACGTCAATTTCCTCGCGGGTGCTGTAGAAAGATAAACTGACTCGCGCGGTGGCTGGTAAACCTAAATGGCGGTGTAATGGTTGGGTGCAATGATGTCCAGAACGAATGGCTACGCCTTCTTGATCTAATAATGTAGATAAGTCGTTGGCGTGGATACCTTCAACAGTAAATGCTGCTAAAGCGGCTCTACCTTCACCTTTCGCATCGGGTTCTGGCCCGTAGATTCTGACTTGGGGAATTTTAGCTAATTCTTGGAACAAATAAGCTGTTAATTCTGCTTCGTAGGCGTGGATTTTATCCATACCTATGTTAGTAAGATAATCTATCGCTGCACCAATGGCGATCGCTTCCCCAATTGCCGGTGTTCCCGCTTCAAATTTATGGGGTAATTCGGCATAGGTGGAATGATCTAAATATACTTCGGCAATCATTTCACCACCACCAAAAAATGGTGGCATTGCTTCTAGTAATTCCAACTTTCCATACAAGAAACCTATACCAGTAGGAGCACACATTTTGTGTCCAGATGCTACCAACCAATCACAGTCGATTTGTTGGACATCAACAGGCATATGAGGCACACTTTGACAAGCATCAACTAAGAATTTCGCGCCGTATCTGTGAGCAATTTTCGCAATCTCTGCCACTGGATTTATACAACCCAGTGTATTAGAAACATGAACTATAGAAACTAATTTAGTTTTCTCAGAAATCAGTTGTTTAAACTGTTCTAAATCAAAGGTTTCTTCTGGTGTTAATTCCACAAACTTGAGAACCGCACCAGTTCTTTGGGCAACGAATTGCCAAGGCACAATATTACTGTGGTGTTCCATCACCGACAGAATAATTTCATCCCCAGCTTTTAAATTGTTCATTCCCCAACTATAAGCTACAAGGTTAATGGCTTCGCTGGCGTTGCGGGTGTAAACAATTTCTTGGCGGGAAGCTGCATTAATAAATTTGGCGATTTTATCCCGTGCGCCTTCATAAGCATCGGTGGCTTTTGCGCTGAGGGTGTGCGCTCCTCGATGCACGTTGGCGTTATATTCTTCGTAGTAATCCCTGAGTGCATTTAATACGAAGAATGGTTTTTGTGATGTCGCCGCATTGTCTAAATAAACCAATGGTTTATCGTTGATTTCTTGATGCAATAGCGGGAAATCAGCACGGACTTTATCAGCTAAGGTTTTGGTAGGAGTGTACGTCATTGGTAATTCGTAATTCGTAATTCGTAATGGGCTGCGCCCCGCTACGCTCTAAGCGCAGCTATGCCGCAGGCTGTACGTAATTCGTAATTCGTAATTTTGTTATTACTCATTAATTACGAATTACGGGCTATTTATTCATTAGTTAGGGACTTAAATTTGGTGACGGCGGTTAGCAATTTTTCTCGCAATGAGGGGACTGGGATATGGTTGATGATTTCGGCGGCGAAAGCGTTAACTAGTAGCTTGCGCGCGTCGTTGCTATCAATACCCCGGCTTTGCAGATAGAATATTTCATCATCTTCTAACTGGCTGACTGTCGCGCCGTGGGCGCATTTGACGTTGTCGGCGGTGATTTCTAGTTGGGGTTTGGTGTCAACTCTGGCTTTTGATGATAGCAGCAAGTGACGGTTTAACTGGGCTGCGTCGGTTAGCTGTGCTGGTTTGGGTACGAAAACTTTACCGTTGAAGACTGCGTGAGCGCGATCGCCGATAATACATTTATGTAATTGTTTACTTGTACCATAGGGATGATTGAGAGCGATCGCACTGTGGGTATCCGCTACTTGATTCCCTGCAATCATTGTCAACCCATTGAGAGTTGTTTCAGTTTGCTCACCAGTTTGCAAAATCTCTAAATTATGTCGTGATAGCTTTGCACCCAAGCTAATGGCGTGACAAGTATAACGGCTATAACGCGCTTGAGTAACGGCAGTCTTACCAATGTGGAAAGCTTGTTTACTATCTCTCTCAACTCTAGTGTGAGTTACATGAGCGTTATCTGCAATGACAATTTCCGTAACAGCGTTGGTGAGGTAAACCCCCGCTTCCCCTGTGGTAGTCACGTAATCTTCAATCACACTCACCTGTGAGCCACTTTCCGCGACTACTAAACACCGAGGTTGAGCGATAGTTGCTGTTTCCCCACCCACGGAGATAAATAATAGATGTATCGGCGTTTCCACGATGACATTTTTCGCCACCAAAACAACAGCGACATCAGATATACCCGCCGTGTTGAGTGCAGTAAATACCTCTAATGCTCCCTCAGCTTGGGCTAAATGCTTTTGTACCCGTTCCTGTTCAGTTAGAGGTAGCGCATTTAAATTACCGACAACTACACCACTCGGTAAATCTGCAACGGCTGATAACTCTGGTGCGTACACACCGTTAACAAACACCAAGCGGCTGTTATGAGATTCTGGTACTGTAAATGTGCTGATATCAGGGGATGTTGCTTGTAAGGTTTGGAATTTTACCTGGCGCAACTCCGACAAATCAGTAAATCGCCATTCTTCCTCACGGGTAGTAGGAATAGTAGAATGATGCACCCAATTTGCCGCGCATTCTCTAATTTCCTGTAACCAACCTGTAGAAGCTGGTACAGTCACCTGATTTAACAAAGCCACTAACTCAGCATCTCTATCTAACAAAGTAGCTGTCAAACTCGCCACATCCGAGTTAGGAATTGCACTAGGAGAAACTTGATTTGTCATTACACACCCACCCCAACCGCAGTTTCTTCCAACAGCCAGTCATAACCACGAGATTCTAATTCCAGTGCTAATTCCTTACCGCCACTGGTGATAATTTGTCCCCGCGCCATAACATGGACAAAATCAGGAACAATATAATCTAGTAACCGTTGGTAGTGGGTAATCATGATTGTGGCATTTTCTGGGCTAGTGAGTTGATTTACCCCATGCGCCACAATTTTCAGAGCGTCAATATCTAAACCCGAATCAGTTTCATCCAAAATTGCCAACTTCGGCTCTAACAAAGCCATCTGCAAAATTTCGTTGCGCTTCTTCTCCCCACCAGAGAAACCTTCATTGACACTACGTTCGAGGAAAGCGGGATTCATCTTCACCACTTCCAACTTTTCCTCAATCAAATCATCAAAATCGAAAGCGTCTAACTCTTCCAAACCTTGAGCCTTGCGACGAGAATTATATGCTACCCGCAAGAAATCCAAATTACTCACCCCAGGAATTTCCAAAGGATATTGGAACGCCAAAAACACACCAGCCCTAGCCCGTTCCTCCGGTTCTAACTCCAGCAAATTCTGTCCCTGGAAAATCACCTCACCACCAGTCACAGTATAAGCCGGATGTCCCGACAACACCTTAGAAAAAGTACTCTTCCCCGAACCATTTGGCCCCATAATCGCGTGAACTTCCCCAGCCCGCACTTCCAAATTCACACCCTTAAGGATTGGCGTACCATCAACCTCAGCCGTCAAACCCTTAACAGACAAAATCACATCACTATTTTCAACAATCATGTTCTCTCTCTCTTCTCTCTTCTCTCTCTTCTCTTTGCGTACCTTTGCGTTAACCTCCGCGCCCCTTTGCGTTCAGAAATTAACCCACACTACCTTCCAACTTCAGACTCAACAACTTATCAGCCTCCACCGCAAACTCCATAGGTAGCTGATTAAACACATCCTTACAGAAGCCGCTAATCATCATCGAAATCGCGTCTTCCGCCGAAATTCCCCGTTGAGCAAAGTAAAATAACTGATCTTCCCCAATCTTAGAAGTAGAAGCCTCATGCTCCACCTTCCCAGTATTATTCTGCACTTGAATATAAGGGAAAGTATTAGCGTGAGCATTATCCCCAATCAGCATCGAGTCGCACTGAGAATAATTCCGCGCCCCTTCCGCCTTGGGATTAATTTTCACCAAACCTCGGTAGCTATTACTAGACTTACCTGCGGAAATACCCTTAGAAATAATAGTGCTGCGGGTATTTTTGCCGATGTGAATCATCTTTGTCCCGGTGTCAGCTTGCTGCATATTATTAGTTAACGCCACCGAGTAAAATTCACCGACAGAATTATCCCCAACTAACACACAGCTAGGATACTTCCAAGTAATCGCTGAACCAGTTTCTACTTGTGTCCAAGAAATTTTGGAGTTTACGCCTTGACACAAACCGCGCTTGGTAACGAAGTTGTAAATCCCACCTTTACCGTTAGCATCACCAGCGTACCAGTTTTGCACAGTAGAGTATTTAATCTCCGCGTTATCCAGGGCGACAAGTTCCACTACAGCCGCGTGTAATTGGTTGCTGTCGTACATTGGCGCAGTGCAACCTTCTAAATAGGAAACATAGCTACCTTCTTCGGCTACAATCAAAGTCCGTTCAAATTGCCCTGTATCACCGGAGTTGATGCGGAAGTAGGTAGACAGTTCCATCGGGCATTTTACGCCTTTAGGAATATAGACAAAAGAACCGTCACTAAATACCGCCGAGTTGAGGGCGGCGAAATAATTATCAGCAATGGGAACAACACTACCCAGATATTTTTGTACGAGTTCTGGGTGTTCCCGCAGTGCTTCAGAAATTGAGCAGAAAATTACGCCGTCTTGGGCGAGTTTTTCTTTAAAGGTAGTAGCGACGGAAACGCTGTCAAAAATTGCGTCTACAGCAACGTTTGCCAATCGCTTCTGCTCAGATAGGGGGATACCTAACTTCTCGAAAGTTTCTAGGAGGGTAGGATCTACTTCCTCTAAGCTGTTGAGTTTTTCTTTCTTTTTCTTAGGGGCGGAATAATAGATGATATCCTGATAATCAATAGGTGGATAGGTGACGCTTGGCCAAGTTGGCTCAGTCATTTTTAGCCACTGGCGGTAAGCTCTGAGACGAAACTCCAGCATAAACTCCGGCTCTTCTTTCTTAGCGGAGATTAAGCGGATTACGTCCTCGTTTAGTCCACGCGGAATGGTGTCGGTTTCAATATCAGTGACGAAACCGTACTTGTAGGGTTGGTTGACTAAGGTTTTGACAGTAGCACTCATCGCTAGTGGTCTCTCGTGTTCAGGAAGTGTTGCTCTTTCAGGATCGAAGACGGGTTTAGTTAGGATATCTACCCATCTGGTCTAACCTTGTGATTAGACGACTGTTACAATAAGGATATAGACTAAAACAACATGGTTGTTGTTTAATGTAATTCCATTTTACGCTAGATTAACAACAACGATGTTGTTAAAGTCAAATTTTCTCAAAAAATTTTTTGGACTCAGATGGCGACTACTCAACAGTCCTCAACTAAGCAAGAGATCCTAGAGTATCTCCTCAAGCATTCCCAAGCCACAGCCCTAGACTTGGCGGAAATTTTAGATGTTAGTCCCCAAGCGATTCGTCGTCATCTCAAAGATTTGGAGATGGAGGAGTTGATTATTTATTCCACCACGGTACAAGCTGGCATGGGGCGGCCGCAACACGTTTATGAATTGAGCCGCCAAGGACGAGAACGCCTGCATAAATCAGCTAGCGATCGCCACGGAGATTTTGCCGTTTCGTTGCTTGACACCTTAGCCGCAACGGTAGGACAAGACCAATTTAAGACCATTTTACAAAAACAATGGGAACGCAAAGCCCAAGAATACCGCGATCGCGTCGGTAACGGTTCACTCGAAGAACGGGTAGCTAATTTAGTCTCACTGCGAAAAGCTGAAGGTTTCATGGCAGAATATCACCCTGTAGATTCCCCTGGTTCACCAGAGGAGAAACGGTTTATTTTCATGGAACATAACTGTGCAATTTCTAATGTGGCGGAATCATTCCCCAGCGTTTGCGGCCATGAACTAGAAATGTTTGCGGCGGTTCTCCCAGACTGTACAGTTGAGCGTACCCACTGGCTAATTAACGGCGAACATCGTTGCGGCTATCTAGTCCAAGAGCGTAAATAAAAATTAAAATACGTAAATTGATGATCTTATTCAGTGTAAGCCATGAATTATGGCAAATTAGTAGAGCAGTTTACCAATTATTGACCAATATCACCCAAAGCTAACTTTTAAGCTATCATGCCTATTGGGGTTCGGTTTTTGAATTTTGAATTTTGTAGCTTGCTTCCCGTAGGGTATTTTGAATTGTTATGGATTTACCATCACAACAGCCATCAACTCAATTTCTCACCTTAGAAGAGTCAGAGAAAGTAGATGCGGCTTTATTATCTTCATCAGAAAAGTTTTTAACTAGATTAACAATTTCTTCCCTGAAACTTTTAAAACACATCGCGCAAGAATATGGTGTAGCGATTGAAGACTTAACCACACAACAAGTAATCACTTGGTTTGAAAAAGATGGCAAAATGAGACGAGAAGCAGGGATAGAAGCTGCTTATTTGAAGTGGTAAATTGGGGAGCGATCGCCCACCGCCAACCATCAACCCTTAAATCAAATATTGTTACTCCCGGCAAAGTAGCCATTGAGGATATTTGTCCATAAATCTACTAACCGTTTCAGGGTAGCCAAAAATAATTCAAAATCACACTAGCCAAAAAAAGATTTGTCTGCTATATTAAGAAATGTGTGAAAAGCAAGGCTCAGTAGCTCAGTTGGTTAGAGCACGGGACTCATAAGCCTGGGGTCGTCTGTTCAAGTCAGACCTGAGCCATTTGATTAACAAGAAATCACCTCTAATTTTTCAAAATATTAAGCTGAAATGACAGGAAACTGTATCTCAGTAACATAGGATTCATTGCGCTGTTCGTTACCACCAATAAGATATACTTCACGGTTTGGCCCGGTAACTTTGTAGCCATTGGCCTCAATCCAAGAAACTAAGGCTGCATAGGCTTGGCTGATAGTATCATAACTGCCATGATGAATTAAACAGGCGATTTTCTCTAGCCTAGGTAACTCGTAAACTTTGATTCTTTCATTACCTTTGACTAATCCTGTAATGGAAATTACCGCTTCCCCATCGACATCACTATCTTTATAGCCTGGGTCATGCCAAATAGCCCCATAATAATCACCAACTTGGGCTGACTGTTGTTTGAGATACTCGTGTAATTCATCATAAAGTATGCCTATACTGGCGTAATTGGGTAAAATCTCGCGGATAGAGACAACTTCAATAGGTTCAGCCTTTTTGATCACAACCTCATAGTTAGACATATTATTCTCCTGTTCAATTTGCTTGAGTCTTGCTTCTACTCGTCTGAGTCTTGCTTGTTCTGCTTCTACTAACTGTTGAATTTCGGCTTGCTTGAGTCGTAGCATTCCCCGAATTTGGGCTGGGGGTAAATTCTCATCTAGTAGCGTGCTAATTTGTTCTAGAGAAAAACCCAAATCTTTGAAAGCTAAAATGCGATTCAGTCGGGGTAATTGTTCAGGTGAGTAGTAGCGGTAGCCTGTAAGGTTGTCTACTTGTAATGGTTTGAGTAATGCCATTTGATCGTAGAGACGCAGTGCTTTGACACTCACCTGACTGAGCTTGGAAAAATCACCTATTTTTAACATCTTGGTATTTGGGTTAAGTCTCAGACTTTCTCAACTAAACACCCTGCCGTAAGGGTAGAGTCAAGAGACGATAGCAAAATTTTTGTCGTCAGGAGAGTGTCAATCTTTCGCAGTTCCTAATTATTGATCTTCTATGTGGCGAAGAACTTCGGCAATTGACCAAGCCTGTGCGACTGCGCCTCTGGGTTGGTGGGGTGGGTTGCCATCAAAAATTTCGGAAATTGAACCTAGACAAACATCTTGGAATAAGTGATCTAACAACGGTTGCCAACTAAAAGGTAGTGGTTGTTCCGGTAAAAAACGCTGCCAAGCGCGGATAAAGGGGCCGATTAACCAAGTCCAGACAGTACCTTGGTGATAAGCGCGATCGCGGTTTTCGCTATTACCTACACATTTACCAATGTATTCTGGATCTGCTGGGTCAAGAGAGCGCAGACCATAGGGAGTTAGCAAGCGATAAGTAGCTAAATCTAAGACCTGACGACCTTGGGATTGGGAAAAACCGCAATGATGTAAAGACAATGCTAAAACTGCATTGGGGCGAATTTGAGCATTGCGGCGATCGTCAACGTCAATGGTGTCATACAAATAACCCAACTGGGGATTCCAGAATTTTTGTAAGGAAGCTTTTACTTGTTGTGCCTGTTGAGCATAACGCTTTCCTTGATTGGCGAAACGGACTGCATCACCAACTTCTAGCTGACTTAAACGTTCTGCCCATTGACTCATCCAACATAAAGCAGAATACCACAGGGCATTAATTTCCACCGCTTTACCGGGACGAGGTGTTACAGGTTGTCCATTCACTAAAGCATCCATCCAAGTCAGAGCAACACTAGGTGCATCCCAACCCAACAGTCCATCAGTTGCGTCTACTTGAATGTTGTAGCGTGTACCACCAATAAAAGCTTTATGAATTTGCTGTACAACTGGAAACTGTTCAGCTAAAAATTGCCAATCTTGGGTAGCTTCCAAGTAAAGTCCTAAAGTTTCAACCCACCACAAAGCAGCATCAATGCTATTGTAGAACGGCTCACTGTCCATATCTGGGAAAGCATTAGGAATCAGACCATAACGACAGTAACGCCCAAAAGTTTGCAGCAGACCTTTAGCTACTTCAAAACGTCCAGTTACCAAAGTCAACCCAGGTAAAGCAATTAAGGTGTCTCTACCCCAATCATTAAACCAGTGATAACCAGCAATCACCGTAGGGCCACCAATAGAAGCTCGATAAACAATAAATTGATCGCTGGCTTTTAATAATTGTCGCCAAATTGGGGATTGGGCATGGGTGATGGGGCATTGGGGATGATCCATATTCCCAGTTCCCAATCCCCAGTCCCCAGTCCCCAGTCCCCAGTCCCCAGTCCCCAATCTCCCAGTATCTAGATCCCAACCAAAAATTTGAGACAGTCGCTCTTGTTCTGCGGCTACAGCTTCTGTAAAAGTATCAGGGGTGAGAACATCCGGTGATTGTTCAGGAAAACCCATCCTGGCTTCTAAAGTTACTGCATCTCCTGGCTTGAGAATCACAGATAAATAACCGGGACTGAAAAGGTCTTCATGATTGCACAGTCCCCGTTCTGTCTCCTCTGGAAACTCGTAATTCCAGTACCACAGGGGATCGGCTTGATATTCCCCTTGTGTCCAACGCAATTGCCAAGGTGTACCAAAGTGTCCAGACATAATTGCCTGTAAACAAACCTGTTGATCACCAAGTAATTGGGAAAATTGTAAGTCGGAACTACCGATTTGTTGACCATGAAAATCCCGATCAGCTATCAACAATCGCAGTCTCAAAACCGCAGTTTCTCTACCTTCATAACGATATTGAATTAACAGACGATGGCTCATTGGCCAGTGGCAAGTCTGATTTTCTTGGCTATTGCCTAACAAACCATGCGGCATCACCAATTGCCTGCTTAGTTGCCAATCATTCTGTCCCCAAATCCATTTAGGAACAGGGTTAATATCGAAGGATTGCAGCAATTTGTAGCCTTTCGGCTCGATATTACCTGTACCCCAAATATTCGTTCCCAGTGCCACAACTTTCTCTGAGACTTCCAAGCTAGCTTCTAGATGCGAAAACAATAGGGTGCGGCCGGCCGGTGGATTTGTTGCCGCAAATAACCAACCGTGATAAGTCCGGGTGCGGACATCACTAACAGTTCCACTGGCAAAACTGCCCAAGCCATTGGTCAATAACCATTCTCTTGTATCTAAATCAACCATGTGCTACTCAAAATCGTTATGAGTATGATATAGTTGTAACAGATCGTAATCAAACTGTGACAGAGCGTGGATGGGTAAGATTTACTTGACCCCAACTCCAACGCTAGTAAACGGATATAAGTTGAAGGAGATAATAGTAAATGTCCATCACTTACGGAACAGAAGGAAGCCTCCGCGTTGGTCAACAAGCTCCCGATTTTACCGCAACAGCTGTAGCGGATCAGGAATTTAAGGAAATCAAACTTTCCAACTATCGTGGTAAGTATGTTGTCCTGTTCTTCTACCCCCTAGACTTTACCTTTGTTTGCCCCACTGAGATCACAGCATTTAGCGATCGCTACGAAGAATTTAGTAAACTTAATACTGAAATTCTTGGTGTTTCCGTTGATAGCGAATTTTCTCACCTAGCCTGGATTCAAACAGATCGCAAGTCTGGTGGTGTTGGCGACCTTAATTATCCTTTAGTTTCCGACATCAAAAAAGAAATTAGCTCCGCCTATAATGTTTTAGACCCAGCCGCAGGTATTGCTTTACGTGGTCTATTCATCATTGACAAAGATGGTATCATCCAACACGCTACCATAAACAACCTAGCTTTTGGTCGTAGCGTTGATGAAACCCTGCGGACATTGCAAGCGATTCAGTATGTTCAATC
Organism: Aliinostoc maniaoense; assembly: GCF_058172895.1. Taxonomy (NCBI): domain Bacteria; kingdom Bacillati; phylum Cyanobacteriota; class Cyanophyceae; order Nostocales; family Nodulariaceae; genus Aliinostoc; species Aliinostoc maniaoense. Next base: position 4,577,211 of record NZ_CP187952.1, read on the forward strand.
TCACCCAGATGAAGTTTGCCCTGCTGGTTGGCAACCTGGTGACAAAACAATGAATCCTGACCCTGTGAAATCTAAAGTTTACTTCTCTGCTGTCTAAAAAAGCAGAAGGCAGAAGGCAGAAGGAAAAAGGCAGAAAGTAAAATATTTTAACTATCTGCTTTTTGGACTTTTTCAACTCCTTTCTGTATTTCTAACTATAAAAGTTTAAGCAATAAAATCATCCCAACCACAGATGAAAACACATCAATACAGATATAAAATTAGTGTTGATGAAAATGTTTATCTGTGGTTTTAAATTTTGAATTTTGAATTGATTTATGCTGACCTCAACAGATTTTAGTGGATTATTAAATGAGCGTTTCTTCCGTAATTTCCTGCCGATTCCCGCTAGTAATGAGTTAAGGCTGGAGATAGGAACACCAGACTTTCAATTACCAGATATTACTAATGGCACGTCAGTAAAATTATCAGATTATCGCGGAAAAAAACCTGTTTTACTAGCCTTTACCCGCATTTTTACAGCCAAGCAATATTGCCCATTTTGCTTTCCTCATATTAAAGCTTTGAATGAGCGATATGAGGAGTTTCAGGAACGGGATATAGAAGTTTTACTAATTACTAGTACCGACGAGCAACAAAGTCAAATAGTCGTCAGAGATTTAGGCTTAAAAATGCCATTACTAAGTGATCCAAGTTGCAGAGTATTTCGTACTTATCGAGTAGGGCAAGCTTTAGGCGCACCTTTACCCGCCCAATTTGTATTAGATAAAAACGGCAGACTGCGCTACAAACATTTATTTTCTTTCTTAGACCACAACGCTAGTATTGAAACTTTATTAGAAATGTTTACTCAAAGTTAAAAGTTGACTACTCCCCGATGCTCAAGCAACGGGGAATCTAAACTGTTACAAAAAGCGAGGTTAAAATCGTCTCTTTTTGTGTTTTACAGTTCTTTTCCCAAAGAAAGATCCTTGGCGGGACAGTCAAAAGCCCCCTAACAACCTTGGCTAAATCTAATTGATTTTACAGTTTAACCTGTTGTAAATGACTCCGGGGGTTGTAAGTACGAATAGCCCGGATTTTTTCATAATATTCCCGTTCTTGCTGACTCATATCTTTCGGGGGTGCGATCGCTACCTTCACCAACTGATCGCCACGTCCACCTTTAGGCATAGGCCACCCTTTACCCCGTAAACGCAAAGATTGACCAGAACGCACACCAGCAGGTAACTTCACATTCACACTACCGTCGGGTGTGGGTACGTCAATGGACGCACCTAAAGCCGCTTCATCAGGAGTAATTGCCACTTCACAGACCAGATTATCACCTTCAATCTGGAAAAATGAGTGGGGTTGTAACTCTACCTTTAAGTATAAATCGCCCCGTTGTTGAGTCATGGGGTTAAATTGACCTTTACCCCTCACCCGCAAACGATTACCAGGTTTTGCACCGGGTGGAATACGCACGTCTAATGTTTCGTTACCTAAGTTAAAACGCTTTTGAGAACCAGTAAAAGCTTCTGCAAAAGTTAAAGTAATAGCGGCTTCTGTATCTTGTCCGCCCCCTGCGCCAAAGTCTTGAAATCCGAAGTCACTAAAGCCACCATAAGCACCCCCTGGTCGGCCTCCCGGAGTTCCATAGGAATAACTTTGTCGTCCACCGCGAGGCGCACCGCCACCAAAGCGTCCTAGTAATTCATTGATAAAATCATCAAAAGAGCCGTATTGACTGAAATCAAAACCGCCCATATCGACACCAGCACCACCAGGGAAGCCACCTTCACCTACTTGTCGCCAATATTGACCAAATTGGTCATATTTTTTGCGTTTGTCTGCATCTGACAACACTTCGTAAGCTTCGTTGACTTCTTTAAATTTTGCTTCTGCCTGCTTATTGCCTGGGTTAACATCAGGGTGATACTTCCGGGCTAGTTTACGAAAAGCTTGTTTAATCTCTTCTGGACTGGCAGTTTTACTAACTCCCAAAATGCTGTAATAGTCTTTGAAGTCGGTTGCAGCCATCTACCAGCCTCCTGTAAAAATTTCCTTTAAGTTTTTTTCTAAGATGTGAGATTTCGTTTTTGCTAGGTATAATGCCAAGCACAAATAATTCTGATTTTAAATTAACAAATAATATAAATAATCAAGTGTGGTTCATCCTCATTGCATCGGGGCGATTACCGTACTTGGAGATTGGGGACTGGGGATAATTAAAACAGTTATCAGTCCTGACGGTGTATCGGCGTAGGTTTAGACCCGCCACTAACGCCTTTTACCAATTGGTGTGGTGTTTCGTTAAGGATTTAACTGATCACTACTGGTTAAAACTCACCGAGAAACCCGATACTGTTGGGCTATGTAATAAAACAAGGGATAGTAATCTGCAAATTCTTGAGACGGGCTTCGTCCTTGCCAGTTATATTTCACTTGATTTTGTGTGAGTGTCAACGTCATGGAACTAACGGCATTGCCCACTTCTACCCTGAAAATGCCACTTAAGCCTTGATTAGTCTGAAAATTAGGCTTTTCTGGGGTTATGGGTTCTAGTATCTGATTACTCCCCCAAGCTCGAATTTCTACTGAGTTGTTTTTTGGTGAGACTAAAGCAATACCATCTGTGTTTGTCGGCGTTGCTAGAGTTTTCCAGTTGCTGGGATAGGGAAACTCAAAGCCATAGCGGGAATTTTTGTAAGTTTTCCATGTGATATCTGTGACATTTAAGGTAGAGGTCAAACATCCACTCAGAATTAATAACAAAGCAACTACTGCACTAATACACGTAATTTTAGTATAAAATATTTGCATTAATCTCAGGATTTTTACTGCAAAAATAGAGAAGATTCTACCTTTTTTAAAAGTAGCTAGTATTTGTATATCAAGTATTTCCGAGATAAATTTAGTCATTTGTCTCTACTTTGAGGGTAATAATAGTTTAGTCGCTTAGATAACTTTCTTTGGCGATAATCTTTGTAACAAACAAAGCACAATTGTAAACAAAAGTAACAAAATAGCCGTCAAAACGTTTTACTGTCTTGACAACAGAGAGGCTAGTCGATAACGTAATATACATACCCGGGTAAGACCACTAAAAAGTGATATGCAAACTAAGCAAAAGGTTACGTTGTATTTATCGCCAGAACTGCACAAAAAGCTGAAGATTCGGTCAGCAATCGAATCTGAGCGAATGTCAGAACTTGCCGAGCGTGCCATTTTTTTCTACCTAACAAACTCAGACATAGTTGAAGAGATCGAAGCTTCGGCTTACGGTAGGACACACAAAGTTTATTCGTGTCCCAATTGTGAAAGTTCAGTGGTGTTAAAAGATGGGGAATTAGTTGGTTTAGGAAGTCAGCCAGGCGTAATTGGCCAAGATCATCTTTCCCTTGATGAAATGGCACAAGCAGAAACCCATCCCAAGGGTGAGGAAGAATTAGTTCCTTGCTAGATAGGAATTAGATAAGTAATTCATAATTTTGGTTGTTGTCATCAACAAAACGATGTCTTTACTGTACTAGGGTCTCAAGAAGGTCGATTTATGAAAGAAGAGCTCAATATTCTCATTCAAGCTCAATACCCACTAATCTACCTTGTGACCTCCGAGGAAGAGCGGGCAGAGCTAGCAATTTCCACAATCGCCCAAACGTTAAGACCCCAACGCCGAGTGTATGTTTGGACAGTAACACATGGCATCGTGGAGTATGGTCAACCCCGGAGTGTAACCCAACATAACACCGTTTCTCCAGAGGCGGCGATCGAGTGGATCATCCGGCAAAAAGAACCCGGTATATTTATTCTTAAAGATTTACATCCATTTATTGATGCTCCTGCAACCACAAGGTCACTGCGTGATGCGATCGCTAGCTTCAAGGGTATGCAAAAGAATATCATTTTGATGTCTCCGATGCAGCAAGTACCCATCGAACTGGAAAAAGAAGTTGTAGTTTTAGACTTTCAATTACCTGATATGTCAGAGTTAAACAAAGTTTTAACTCAACATCTTGACCAGTATCGGGGGCGGCGGTTGACCACGGAAGCGCGGGAAAAACTCCTCAGAGCAGCTTTGGGTTTAACTAAAGACGAATCTGAGAAAGTGTATCGTAAGGCGCAAGTCACCACAGGGCGGTTGACTGAAGAAGAAGTAGATATAGTTCTATCTGAGAAAAAGCAACTCATTCGGCGCAATGGCATCCTTGAATACATCGAAGAAGATGCAACCATTGATGCTGTAGGTGGACTAGAAGAGTTAAAGAAATGGCTTAAACAACGCTCTAATGCTTTTACAGAAAGAGCCAGAGAGTATGGTTTGCCCCAACCCAAAGGGATGTTAATTTTAGGTGTTCCTGGTTGCGGTAAATCACTAATAGCCAAAACAACGTCCCGGTTGTGGGGTTTACCACTCCTGCGCTTAGATATGGGTCGAGTTTACGACGGCTCAATGGTGGGACGAAGTGAAGCTAATCTGCGTAACGCCCTCAAAACCGCAGAATCGATATCACCCGCAATCCTATTTATCGACGAATTAGATAAATCCTTTGCTGGTAGTGCTGGTTCTGGTGATTCCGATGGCGGTACATCGAGCAGAATATTTGGGTCTTTCCTCACATGGATGCAAGAGAAGAAATCTCCAGTGTTTGTCATGGCTACAGCCAACCGTGTAGAACGTTTACCTGGGGAATTTTTGAGGAAAGGTCGTTTTGATGAAATTTTCTTTGTGGATCTGCCCACACCCGAAGAAAGATGTGATATCTTCAAGATCCACCTCAATAAACGCCGTGAAGACATCTCCCGCTTCGACTTAGAACAACTAGCCAAGATGTCCGATGGCTTCTCCGGGGCAGAAATTGAACAAGCGTTAATTGCGGCAATGTATGAAGCCTTTGCCCAAGACCGGGAGTTCACCCAATTAGATATTATTGCGGCACTCAAAGCCACCTTGCCACTGTCTCGCACGATGCAAGAACAGGTCACAGCCCTGAGAGACTGGGCAAGACAGCGCGCCAGACCCGCCGCAGCCTCCGTTGCTGAATATCAGCGAATGGAGTTCTAAAAGCTTTCCCTTGCTAACCCAGGGGGAAAGGCTAGCCAAACCCGCTAGCAGTTACGAAAAAATAGCCGCATCCCAATCATCGCGGCTCCCTAAAAACAAACCGTTGTCCTAAATTCTCAATCTTCTCATTGGAGGAAACCCAAATGTCTCATTTTAGCACTCTTCGCACCAAAATCACCGATGCCGAAATCCTCAAAGCTTCCTTGCGCGACCTGGGTATCAGCGTAAAAACAGAAGCTGATGTACGCGGTTATAACGGTCAGCGCGTTCGTTCCGACATCGTTGCAGTTTTGGAAGGCGAATATGACTTAGGTTGGTCTCGCAACAGCGATGGTTCTTTTGACCTAATCGCTGACTTGTGGGGTGTTGCTAAGAAGCACAACCAAACCGAGTTAATCAACTCCATCAACCAAAAATACGCTGTTAACAAAACATTGGCAGAAGTAAAACAGCGCGGTTTGCAAAACGCAAATGTGAAATTAGTATTGCAATAACAATTTCTCTGCGCGTTCCCAAAGCTGCACGGGTTAACCAAGTTATAGCGGTTAGCCCGCTTTTTTTATGTCTGGTTTATCAGCCTCTAAGCTAACACAGGCAATTTTTAGGCAGGTGCAAGTAGTTGAAAGTCACCTAGACGTAACAACTCACTGACAAAGGGAGAACGTTCACAATTCGTAAATCCCAATTTTAAATAGCTGCTCTTAAATTCATTAAATCCTGGTCTACTATTCAGAATAATATAAGGGTTGAAAAAGATTTTAGAATTTCCTCCATACACAACATAATCGTAACCAAAGCAATCAGATTCCTCATATCCATAAGGGATAAAGCGACTGATTAGAAGATAAATCCTGTCTTTTTTGTATGGTAATAGTTCAGAAAGGTGAGGATAATCAGCTATTTCATAATCTTTGTAAGCCCCAGATGCTATTAAGAAAATAGGACGCTGTTCTTCAATAGCTCTACTAATTAGAGGTAATCTACTAGAGTTAATTGTCAGTTCATCTCCATCTCGTGCTTCAAAATGTGTACAGTAGCCTGCTTCTCTAGCTTTATGAATTTGAATATAAGTTGGGCCATGTACTGTTGTAAATTTTGCTTGATTTGGTACAGGTGTATCGTTGATAGGTGGTTTGTAGTGATCAATAGCTTGTTTTTCTAACTTCCTGAGAGTCTCCGTTAAATCTGAGATGGTAGCTAAAAAATCCTCTGGGACAATGCGGTAGCGTATCACAGCATTTTCCATTCCCTCAAACTGTCCTTGGCGGTGATGGTTTATATGACGACCTTTTAAATTACGTGAAAGACCGACATACATAACTGGAGATAAGCTATTACCTATATAGTAAATACCTGGTTTTGCTGGTAGTTCTTTACGTTGAATATAGGGTAAAACTGGCATTGTTTTATAATTGAGATTCAACTTCATAATCTCTATTTTTACCTAGCAATGAAATTTGACTACTAGGTTAGTTTGCCCATAATTTAACGTAAGTTAGAAAGAACCAAAAAATGAGAGTTCGGCGAATTTAAAACATTCTTTATACCAAACCAGCTTGAAAAATTTGAGTTGGGGTGAGGTTCAATTCAGGGAAGGTTTGGGAGATAATGCGATCGCTATCTCTAAACTTACTGATTTGGTATTCTCCATCCACTAAATTACAAACGGAGATGGTTGCTTGTTTGGGGTTGCCAATAAAATTGCGTCCACCCAACGCAGCATAGTCTACAATCCAGTATTCAGGGATACCCATCTCTTCATAATCAGCATATTTTAAGTAGTAATCGTCTCGCCAGTTAGTTGAGACAACCTCAATTATCAAAGGTATTGATGCACCTAAGCTAACGATGGATTCTTTTTTCCATAATGTTTCATTGACGAGATTTGCCCGATTTAGCACCAACACATCAGGAAAATAACCAGAATCTTTTTCCAGAGGTCTTACTATAGTTTGGTTGGGGATAATATAAGGCAGGTTTAATCGGTCAAATTCAACCGTGACTTTTCTAGCGATAAAACCCTTGACTTCTTCATGTTCCCCTATTGGTTGTGCCATCTCAACAATGCTTCCATTATGTAATTCGTAGCGTACCGCAGTATTTTCGGGTAGCAAATCGACAAATTCCTCAAATGTTACTGGCTTGGGTATGGCTTGAGTCATAGCTGTTGGAGAATTACTGCTTTGAATATATTATCTCTAATCTAGGGGACTGCGGACTGCTTCTCCACTAAGGTGAGACTATTTACCCACTAGGTTATAGGACTTACGCAAAGGGCATATTTTTTACGTAGGGTGTGTGACGCTGTGACAGTATTTGAGCGTAGTCATGAGACTTATAGCGTCACGCACCAACTATTGATTGTGACACTTGCTCCCAGTCGTAGGTTAGTTTGCCTAGAAGATAAGGTTCAGATTGACATACTTTTGAATTTCTTCAGGAGTAAAAATGAGTTAAGTTTTATAAGTTGTATTAACACTAATGTTATAAGCACTACTGTTAAGTTTCTTTTGAATGAAATTGAAGAGTTCGGCTCGATGTTTACGCAACCATTCAGGATTATTGCCTGGATATAATTCTATACTGTAAGTGTAAGTAAGCACCTCCCAACTTACTTTATAAACTGCTTTGCAATGGTAGAACATATTAACTAATCTTGTAATAATTCTTGTAGCACTCTGACCTGTATATGGTGGTGAAAAATCAAGTTTTTTAGGACTGCTTAATTCGGTTTGTTTACACAGAAAACTAATTTCATGATTGCCCTTAACTCTATTGCAAATATCACACAATGTCTGTGAGTTTTCTATAGTTGTTTTGCCACCCATAGAAAACGGTTTAATATGGTCGATTTGTAATTTTTTCAATCTGTTAGTTCCACAACATAGGCAAACATAGCCGTCTCTTTTCTTAATTTCTGCTTTTTCTGCTTCAGTTAATTCTCTATCCTCATTCTTTTCTTGATCAGGATTAATCTCAACTGGACTAATTTTATCTACCACACTTCGGTGAGAATAAATGATGTTTATAATTGCTGCATCAACGGCTGTTTCAAATCGACGCAAGTTTTTGTATAAAGTCTTCCATAGTGTGCCAGGTTTTGAAAATTCTCCCTTTAAATATTCATGTTTTTGATAAGGTAAAAAATTCATGACTTTTTCTGCCATTTTATCTAAGTCATAAATTTCTCTTTCTTCAAATGAATGATATGGGGGTAAAGATTCATTTTGAGCGATATGGCGTACAATCTTCATTAAATCAGACTGAAGCTTTTGTCCAATATCGTCATATTTACGGTCAAAGTATTTATCTAGCCATTGTTCAACTTGAGGCTGCATCCATTGTTCATCAAGATATTCTTTAGACCATTCACCTAGCAAATCTGTCGAAAGAATGAATGTCATAAAAGTATCAAGTTTGTCTTTGGTGTGTTCATATACCATGACAAACTCAGTAAATGTTTCCATCGAGTCAGACTGATTTTCAGGGTCAGCATATTCAATTTCAGTTTTATACCATCCAATTGGACAAATTTTCTTGTATTGTATTAAATATTCTCCACCACTTTCAATTGATTTTGATAATTCTTCTACTAGACGAATTGATATATATTCTAGTGGATAATTTCCTCTAACTCCAGGTTTTTCAATGATCTTTATTTCGCCATTTTTTGGATCAACCCAATCAATTAAACGTTTCCAATCATCGAAAAATAACACAACATTCGCCTCACTACTACCTCCTACTTTTTTGCCTCGTAATGCTCTGCCAATCATTTGAGTCATTAAGATAGAGCTTGTTGTCTGACGAGTGATAAATACAGTCTGAACATTAGGAACATCAGCACCTTCTGTTAACATTCTTACATTGATTAAAACATCTAGTTTCCCATCTTTAAATGCAGTTAAAATTCTTTTATTATCATCCTGAGTACGTTTATTTCGTGCTTCTGCTGAACCAGGATCAGCATCTATATGTGAATAAATTGCATCGGCTCGAATACCTTGTTCAATAAGCTTATCTTTTATGTAAACGCATTGAAACCATCGATCTGCAAAAATAATAGTTTTGCCATAATTCTCCTGATTTTTTACGTAATTATCTACTATGAAATTGTTTCTATCTCGATCAGATGCAAGTTTTTCAATAATGTCTTCTGGTAGGTCTTTATGTTGCTTAACTAATCGATTATACAGGCTATCATCAACCTCCCATTCTTTGCCCGTTGATACTTCAATATAATGAGGTTGAGCTAAAATCCCTTGTAATATTAAACTTTCTTTTTTTGCTTCATAAATAATTTTATTTTCAAAAATTTTCCACAGCCAACCCCTTATAGCATTATCATTATGAGTTGGTGTCGCTGTTAGACCAAGCAGATTTAACTCTGGGCATAATAATCGCAATCCTAAAGCAGAGTCTTTTTCCCCAATTAATAAATTTCTGCAACCATATGCTGGTGCATGGTGAGCTTCATCAACTACTACAAAAAGTCCTGCTTTGCGACAAGAATTTATAAATTTTCTAAAAGCTGTATCAAACTTTTTACCAGTTTTGTCTTCAGCATCAGTATGTAGATTCTTGATAGCTGTTTGTATTGTCATAATGACAATATCATCAGTTAATTTTATCGATGCTACATTAGCATGAGATGGATTACTAGAAACACATCGAATATTTAATGTTTTTTTAGATTCTGGAATCTCCCTAGCACTTTTTTTGAAGGTATCGAATGCTTGATCTAATAAGTAAAATGACGGAGCTAACCAAAGTATCTTAATATTTTTCGGAATCACATGGTCAGATAACCACTTAACAGCAGTAAATGTCTTACCTGCACCTGTGGGTAGAACTAAAATTCCACTACCCGGCTTTTCACTGCCAAATTTAAAGGTTTTACTAAGGGCATCAAATGCTTCAACTTGGTGCTGGAAGGGTGTTTTGGAAGAAAAATTACCATCTCTTACTTTATCCAGATTGATAGATGCGTACATTATGGCATTCTCCTATTTAGCTATTTTCCTAGTGATACGAAATTTGACCACTAAGTTAGTTTGCCCATAATGTATGATGCAATCTCTAATTTTTTGAAATTTCTTCTTTACCAAACTGGACTTAAATCCAAAACAAAGCCAGGTAATAGGGGTTCACCAGAAATAGTTTGAGGATTATCTAATATTTCAACTGAAATATTCGGACGATAAATAAAAACTTGGCGTTGTTTTCTATCAATTAACCAACCCAGTTCTGTGCCGTTATCTATATATTCTTGCATCTTGTCTTGCAAGGTTCTTAAATTATCAGTTTCAGAACGTAATTCAATTACAAACTCAGGGCAAATTGGTGCAAATTTCTTTCGCAATTCTAATGGTATTGCTTCCCAGCGTGTACGTTTTATCCAAGCTGCATCGGGAGAACGTATTGCGCCATTTGGTAAAGTAAACCCACCACTAGAACCAAATCCTACACCTGTACCATCTTGTTTTGTCCACAGCCATAACTGTCCAATTAAGTTAAAGTTGCTTTCATCGGTTTCTGAACCAGTCGGGGGCATAATAATTAATTCTCCAATAGCATTGCGTTCGATACTCAAATCGTGATTGAGTTGACAGAATTGATAAAATTGCTCGTCACTCATAGCGATCGCACTTGGCAATTGCAATACTATTGGTATAATTTCGGTAATGCTGGGTAAGCTTTTAGTCATAATTTTGCATTGATGCTTGACTTAATTTTACTGAAAGATTAAGTCCCCAACATTTGCAAATTATGCAGTGTAGAATAAAGTCCCCCTGTTTTTAACAATTCTTCATGGCTACCTTGTTCTACTAATTCGCCTCGCTTCAAGACAAAAATTCTATCCACATTGCGAATTGTCGATAAACGGTGAGCAATAATAATTGCTGTTCGTGCTACTAATAACTCATTTAATGCTTCTTGGACTAAAGCTTCTGTCCCCACATCTAAACTAGCAGTGGCTTCATCTAAAACAAGTATCTCTGGGTTACGAATGGCAGCACGGGCAAAGGCTAAAAGTTGTTTTTGTCCACTAGATATATTTGTGCCACGTTCTCGCAGTTGGGTGTTATAACTGGCAGGTAATTGTTCAATAAATTCGGCAATATTGGTTTTTTCAGCTGCCGCTTGAATTTCTTCAAATGTATAGTAATCTCCCAAAGTAATGTTACTTTTCACATCACCAGCAAATAAAAAACCTTCTTGTAAAATTACTGCCATGTAACGCCGTAGTTCGGCTTGGGGTAACTCCCGAATATCTACACCATCTACGAGAATGCGTCCTTGGGTGGGTTCGTAGAGACGACACAACAGGCGAATAATGGAACTTTTACCTGCACCTGTCGGCCCGACTAAGGCGACTTTTTCACCGGGATGAATGACAAAATCTAAATCTCTAATCACATAATCATCATCTTTGTAGGCAAACCAAACGTGTTCAAAACGAATTTCTCCCAAGGTGGGTGTCGGCTTGATTTCTTCTGATTCTAAGTTAGCGATGATTTCGTCAATATAACCAAATTGGGCATCTAGAACTGAAAGCCGGGGGTTGATGCGATCGCTAATTTCAATGGGTTCATCTAAAATATCGCTAACACGTTCCATCGCCGTAAACCCAGCTTGAATGACAGTGAATTTCTCGGCAAAATCCCGTAAAGGATCAAATAATCGCTGGGCATAGAGAATAAATGCAGACAAAGTCCCAAAAGTCAAGTTATTGCCCAACAATAACCAACCACCTAAAGCTAACACGCCTGCGATCGCAATTAAGCCAATTAATTCTAAAGTTGCAGAAACGGCTGAATCGTAAAAAATAGTTTCATCAACTTGCTGGTTGTAACGTTGGTTCGTGGTGCGAAATAACTCAGCGTTATACTTTTCTCGCCGGAATAGCTGCACAACATTAATTCCCAGGATATTTTCTTGTAGCTGGGAATTTAACATGGATAATTCTTCCCGTGCTTTGTAATTAGCTTGGCGATATCGTCTCTGAAAATAAATAGTCAACCAAGTGACGGGAATTAACATCACCAGTAATAAACTAGCCAGTTGCCATTGGATAGAAAACATTAAACCCAAGATTACCAGCATGGAAAATATATCTGAGACGATGCCAATAGCTCCAGTAGAAAATACATCGCCCAAAACTTCCACATCACTGGTAAGTCTGGTAACTAATTTACCCACAGGTGTACTATCAAAAAACCTGACGGCTAAAGATGTTACATGATGAAATAAATCTTGACGAATGTCGGCGGTGATGTTCTGCCCTATCTTCTGTAGGAAATAACCTTGAACACCAGTGAGAACTAATCGTACTACAATCATAGCCAGCAATAGTCCGATGAGGATATTTAACCCTTGGGCTAAGGGACGATTGCTGAAAAACTCGTAGACACCGGGTTCATTGCGAATTAAGGATACAGCCTGTCCAATTAATAGAGGCTGGACAGCATTAGCTACTGCAATGGGCAATAGCATTAATATGGCTAGGGTTAGTAGGTTGCCGCTACGGCGAGCGTAAGGGACTAGACGTAAAAACAGCCGCCAGTCGTTGTTGCGCCAACTGTTTTTTCTGTAAGATTGGGATGATGTTTGGTAGATGCTCATAGATGAGCATTATATTAATTTTTACAATCTTAGAAACAGATGTTTGAAGATAAAATCACCAGGAGATGAGAAAAACTGTTGACTGTTTAGCCCATAACTTGGTTTAAAGCCAGTAATAACTCATTAATAGTGTAGGGCTTTGATAAAAACGTCGCAGCACCAGTGTTAACTATTTCTCCCAGTTTATTTTTAGCAATTAGCCCACTGGTAGCGATAATTTTGGCATCGGGGTTAATTTTTTTCAAGGTACGGATAGTAGTTAAACCATCTAGGCCTGGGAGCATGAGATTTACCAGTACAGCACTAATTTTATCTGCATATTTGGCATAAATGGCGATCGCTTCAATCCCATCACTAGCAACTAAGGCTTGATATTGGTGACTTTCTAACGAGGTTTTGGTTATATCCCGAATTGCCGGCTCATCATCTACAATCAAAATCAATTCTCCCTGTCCTGTGGGTGGCGTAAATTCATCTGTACTGAATACCTCCGTAGCTCCCACGGCTGGCAAGTAAATTTTAAATGTAGTACCATGCCCTACTTCACTTTCTACATTTACAAAACCACCGTGGCTTTTGACAATCCCAATTAACGTAGAAAGTCCCAAACCTGTACCTTGGCCGACTGGTTTAGTGGTAAAGAATGGTTCAAAAATTCGGTCTAAGTTTTCTGGAGGAATCCCAATACCTGTATCTGAAACTGCCACCACTATGTAAGCACCTGGTTTGGCTTCTAAGTTCATGCGAACATAGTTTTCATCAATGATGAGATTTTCTGCCGTAATATAGAGAGTTCCACCATCAGGCATAGCATCACGGGCATTAACACAAAGATTCATCATCACTTGATGAAGTTGCGTACTATCTCCACACACCATCCATAATTCTTTAGAGACATCCGTGACAATTTTGATAGATTTGGGAAATGTTTCTTTCAAAACTTTAGACAATTCCACAATAATGTGCCTGAGTTGTAAATTGATACGTTTACCTTCTACACCTCTGGCGAAAGATAATACCTGCTTGACTAAATCAGCACCACGTTTAGCATTAATTTCTAAAATTTCCAATAAATGTTGAGTGCGTTCATCGGCATCAGGAAATTTGAGAGGTAATAATTGCGCTCCAGCTAAAATTGGTGTCAGAATATTGTTAAGATCATGAGCAATACCACTAGCTAAAGTGCCAATACTTTCTAAACGTTGAGTACGCAATAATTGCGCTTCTAAATGTTTTTTCTGAGTAATATCTGTATCAACTGAAAGAATTGATTTAGGTTTGCCATACTGATCACAAACTAAACTCCAGCGACTAGCAACTACAATTTCTTTGCCATTTTTAGTGACTTTGTTTAACTCTCCTTGCCAGTTACCTTGAGAAATGACCTGTAATAGAGCCATTTCCAGTTCTGAAGAGGGTTCAATAAACAACAATTCACTGGCATTTTTACCCATCACCTCTTGAGGTTGCCAGCCATATAAATTTTCTGCACCTTTATTCCAAAACAGTATTTGATTTTGTAAATCACGGACACAAATTGCATCGGTGGAGATGTCTAATAATGCGGCTTGTTCCCGAATTTTGGCTTCTGCTAACTGACGCTCTTGTAAAGCAATTTGTTGTTCAGTAATATCAATACTGGCGCAAGTTATACCGATAATGTCTGCCGATTCATTCCGCAATGGCTCAACGGTCAAGTCGTAATATCGAATACCTTTTGCGGTTGTAATCGATACTTCTGCACGAGTACCTATACCTGTAGTTAAAACATGATACTTTATAGCAGTGAGAGCTTGGGCATCTGGATGAGGCATAATTTCACAGTCTTGTTTGCCCAACATTGTCTGTTCTGTCCACCCAGCCCTTTGGTTATAAACCCAAGTATAACGTAAGTCTCTATCTTGGTTAAAAACGAAAATTGGGGAGTTCTTTAAGGCTACTCGGAATCGCTCTTCACTTTGACAAAGCGCATCTTCTATACGTTGGCGTTCAATAGCATATCGGATAGAACGTACCAATAAGTCACCAGTTACTTTTCCTTTAACTAAATAATCCTGCGCGCCTTCCTGCATCGCTCTTAATGCTAAGGTTTCATCATCTATACCAGTTAAGACGATGATAGGAATTGTTTTAGCTTGGTTATTAGCTTGAATAAAAGTCTCGATGCCTTGACTATCAGGTAAAGATAAGTCTAATAACATGACATCAAAGACCTGATTTAAACTGCTACTAGCTGCACTGGCTAACAAGTTAAATGCTGCTGACAATCGCTCAACTGTATGTAAATTTACCTTAACTGTGTTGACTTCTTTGATTAACTCTTGAATTAAAAAAGCATCACCGGGATTATCTTCTACTAATAGGATTTGAATAATTTCATCTGCCATAGCCTTTACTCCGGTGGCAGTTTGACGATCGCAAACCAAAAGTTTTCTATAGATTGTACAATTCTAACGAACTGATCAAAGTCAACTGGCTTGGCGATATAACAATTAGCGGCTAGGTTATAAGCTTTGATAATATCTTCTTCCGCCTGGGATGTTGTCAGCACCACAACAGGAATGCGTTTGAGATTTGTATCAGTTTTAATCTCTGCCAAAACTTCCCGGCCATCTTTTCTGGGTAAATTGAAATCCAGCAGCACTATATCTGGATGAGGTACATTGGCATATTGTGCTTGTTTCCTGAGAAATGCCATCGCTTCTACCCCATCTTCCACCACATTAAGATTCACCGAGATTTTGCTATCTTCCAAAGCAATGCGTGTAAGTTCAACATCTCCAGGATTGTCTTCTACTAACAAAACCTGAATTGGCATAATATTTGTTGTTATCATCACTTTTGTTGACCTGCTTGTTCTGGAATGGTGAAGTAAAAAACTGAGCCTAAACCCGGTTCAGACTCAACCCAAATGCGACCACCGTGGCGTTCAATAATTTTCTTACAAATTGACAAACCGATGCCAGTACCTGGATATTTACTTCTCCCGTGCAGACGTTGAAAAATCACAAAAATTCTTTCAATATATTGTTTTTCTATGCCAATACCATTGTCCCGGACTGAGAATAGCCATTGGGACTGGGGACTGGGGAATGGGGACTGCTGAGAAACTTCTCCCTTGTCTCCCGTGTCTCCCCCTGCCCCCTGCTCCCTGCCCCCTGCCCCCTGCTCCCTGCCCCCTGCCACCTGCTCCCTGTCCCCTGCCCCCTGCCCCCTGCCCCCTGCTTCCCTAACTACCCCAATATGAATTTCCAGGGGAATATCTCGCCGGAACTTAATGGCGTTAGCAATTAAGTTTTGAAAAACTTGGGTTAATTGTGTGGGATCTGCGGTAACTATGGGTAAAGGATCATGGGTGATGACTACTCCAGATTCTTCAATGGCTAGTTTGAGATTAGTTTTCACCCGTTCTAAAATTACACCACAGTCAACTGAGATAAAAGGCTGTCCACGGGTTGTCAAACGAGAATAGTTTAATAAATCGTTGATTAAAGTTTGCATTCGTTGCGCGCCATCAACCGCATAGTTAATAAACTGTTGTGCTGTAGTGTCTAGTTGATGTTTGTAGCGACGTTCTAATAACTGTAAATAACTAGTGACCATTCTTAATGGTTCTTGCAAGTCATGGGATGCAACGTAGGCAAAACTTTCTAATTCTGCATTAGAACGAGCTAGTTCTTGACTTTGGTGGGTTTGTTCTTCAAGTAACTGTGCTTGGAATAAAGCTATCCCCATTTGGTTAGCTAACTGTTGCAATAAGTCCAACTCAAATTGACTCCAATGGCGAGGAGCGTTACATTGGTGGGCGATGAGTAAACCCCAAATTCCTTCTAAGTTGAGAATTGGTACTACAAGGTTAGCTTTCACCCCAAACTGTTGCAAAAATTCTCGATGGCAATCTTGAATCTCTGCCTGTGCAATATCCATAATTGCACTAACTCTACCTTGGCGATATTTGTCTACGTAGTCTTGTTGAAAACAAGGGTCAATAATGTTTTTTCCCAAAATTACTGGCCAGCCTGGTAAGACTGCTTCCTGTTCTACTGTTCCTGAACCATCAGGCCAGAGCTTAAAAATCAATACTCGGTCGGCTTGCAGGAGTTTTTGGACTTCTTGAACTGAGGTTTGTAAAATTTCTCCAATTTGCAGAGTTTCCCGAATTTTAACGGTGATTTCGGCAAATAGTTGCGATCGCCGATTTTGCCATTTTAGTTCTTCTTCTGCCTGTTTGCGCTCTGTAATATCCTGAAAATAAACCGATAAGCCGTTTTTACTGGGGTAAGCGTGAACTGCAAACCATTTATCTAGGGGTGGATAAAATTCTGCAAATTCAATGCTTATCTGCTCAGTAATTGCTCTGTGATATTCTCGCTCAAATGACGTGTTTGACACTTCGGGAAATGCTTGCCAGATATTTTTCCCTAGTAACTCAGTTTGGTTTCTCTGCAATAGCTTGGCAGCTTGACTATTAACGTAGGTAAATCGCCACTGTTGATCTAGGGCGAAAAAGCCATCGGTAATACTTTCGAGTATATTACTAATGTGATGGCGTTCCGCCCAGTGTAGCTGCTCGCTTACGACTTCCGACTCTCTACGTGCTGCTTGCTCTTGATTGAGCAATTTTTCCCTTATCTGAGCTATATCAGCCGTTTTACGCCTTAGTTCCAATTGGTCAACTACTAAGCGACTTAAGGCTACCAGTGCTTCAATTTGTGGTTGACTGAGTTGTTTAGGTTGTTGGTCAATAACACAAAGAGTTCCCAAAATTTGACCTTGAGGACTGAAAAGGGGTACACCTGCGTAAAATCGCCCATATGGGTATGAGTTTACTACGGGATTAGTTGCCAGGCGATCGTCTGCCAAAGCATCAGGAATCACTACAACATCCTGTTGTTTTTGACATAGATAACAGAAGCCTACATGACGAGGCATTTCTCCTACATCTAAACCCAATTTTGCCTTAAACCACTGACGATGTTCATCAATAAAATTAACTAAAGCTATAGATGTACCGCAAATAAAGGCAGCTAAATGAGCCAAATTGTCATAAGCTTCTTCTGGTTCAGTATCCAGAATTTCGTACTGATACAAAGCGGCCAGCCTTTCTTGTTCTTGATGGTTTGAGTTAGATGTCATAACGCTTTGATTAAAAAATGAGAATCAATACTGATGTGGGGTTCTCTAGTCTCAATTCTTTTTTAAATAGGGTTTTGTTAAAAAAAAACAACAAAATTTGATTTAAATATTAATTTAAATAATAAATCTTGCAGTTAATTTTAGTATATAAAAATAAATTTAAATAATTTAAATCTTTGATAACTACAGCCAAAATTCACTATCAATGATAAATTAGAAAAAATCCCCAAATTTATGCAAAATTCAGGGAGCTTACCTCAAAAATTCCTAGATGATAAATTAAGCAGGTGTCAAGATTGCCTCTCGGAGACGCTCAACTAGATGATGTAAGTTACCGGTATTGAGACGATAGCTCAGAGGATGAGCAATTAACCGTGCTGTGCTTTCATACAAAGTAGTAATCTCAACCAGTCCATTTTCTTTTAAAGTTCTTCCCGTAGAAACTAAATCAACTATTGCCTCTGACATCCCGGTAATTGGCCCCAGTTCTACAGAACCATAAAGCGGCACTATTTCTACTGGTAAATCAAGACTTTGAAAGTATTCATTAGCACAATTGACGTATTTAGACGCAACTCTACTATGAGGTGGTAAATCTAGAGGTGATTTGTAGGGACTAGATGCTTTCACCGCCACCGACATCCGACAATAACCAAACTGCAAATCAACTAAATGAGCGACTTGGGGCTGTTTTTCTTTGATAACATCGTAACCAATAATACCAATTTGTGCCTGACCGTATTCTACATATACAGGCACATCTTGTCCTCTGACTAATAATCCTTTGGCTTGTCCACTCCCATCGGTAATTTGAAGTTGGCGATTTCCTGAGTCTAAAAAAGCACTAAAGTCCAAACCTACACTTTGCAAGAGGCGGATGCTATTTTTGAGTAGTTCCCCTTTCGGCAATGCAACAGTTAACATTCTCTTTCTTGGTATTGGGTTTAAATAACAAAAATATAGTCGGAAGTACTCAGATATTATTTCCTTCACAAAAAGACACAATTGGGTAGAATTGGTTAAAGTAATCTCTGCACCTCTTAACCAAAGGTATCCGCAAACTCATGCAACTGAAACTCAGTGCATCTAAACTACCCTTCGCACCTCTACTACTCATTGCGCCTTTTTTCCTCTGGGGAACGGCGATGGTAGCCATGAAAGGAGTCATTCCCCATACAACACCACTGTTTATGGCAGGAGTACGCTTACTACCAGCCGGAGTATTAATTTTAATCGTTGCAGTCATTATGGGTAGACCCCAGCCTAGAGGTTGGCTAGCCTGGCTATGGATTGGTTTATTTGGTCTGATTGATGGCACATTATTCCAAGGATTTTTAGCGGAAGGATTAGTCAGAACTAGTGCCGGTTTAGGTTCAGTGATGATTGATTCTCAACCTTTGGCTGTCGCCTTACTATCTTTGTGGCTATTTCAAGAACGCATTGGTTTATGGGGATGGTTAGGGTTAGGCTTGGGAGTCACTGGTATTAGTTTAATTGGCTTACCAGATGAGTGGATTTTCGGGTTACTGGGTACTGGTGCAGATGTGGCCATTGGTGACTGGCAAAACTTCTTTTCCAGGGGTGAATGGTTAATGCTGTTGGCAGCTTTGTCGATGGCAGTAGGGACGGTGTTCATTAGGTTTGTGACTCGTTATGCTGACCCAGTAACCGCTACAGGCTGGCATATGATTTTAGGTGGTGTGCCATTGTGGGGTGCGTCATCAATGGTAGAATCCCAGCAATGGCAGAATCTAGTCAATTCTGATTGGTTGGCTTTAGGTTATGCTACGGTATTTGGAAGTGCGATCGCCTATGCTTTATTTTTCTACTTTGCCTCTAGAGGTAGTCTTACTAGTCTGAGTTCCCTGACTTTCCTCACACCAGTTTTTGCTCTCCTGTTCGGTCATCTCTTACTCTCAGAAGTCCTCAGTACATTGCAATGGGTAGGAGTCTTCCTGACTTTAATCAGTATCTACCTGATCAATCAACGTGATAACTTAGCTGGACAAACGAAAAACTTGACTGTAGAAGAAACAGCTAATACACAGCCAAAACCACTCACAGAATCCTCTAGCAAACAACTCAATCCCCTAGTTGTATCCGTCAGAAAATCAGAATCTGAAACCCTACCCTAATTACCTCTAGGATTATCTCCATCGCAAGCAAACAAATATTCCATTTCTATTGTTCACAGTCAACAGTCAACTACTGGAAGCAAAATAATTTACTATTGGAGTTCCCTAGACATATTTATGGTAAAAAAGCAAAAAACACCCACAAATAATTACACAGGGTAGTATAATTTACATAATTTCCACGAAAAATTCAACTTTATTCACCATATAAAAGTTACTATTTAGAGATATTCTCTTACTTCCCTAGCACTTTCAGGCTACAATTTTGAACTTAATATGAGGCTATACCGCTCCTCAATTTTAATCATTACCTATTTTTCCTGCCTGGGATTTTACGTAAATCGTGCCAGTGCAACTACACCTAACTTAGTTCCTCAAGTTTGGTATCTGGCACAAGCTAGTTCCACTCAAGCAACTAAACCAGTTGTTCTCACCCCAGGTAGTCAAGGCTCAGATGTACGAATCTTACAAACTCAATTAAAGGAGTTAGGTTACTATGATGACTTGATAGATGGAAAATACGGTCAAAGTACAAAAAATGCTGTAGTCAAATTCCAGACAGCTAAGGGTTTAAAAAGGGTAGATGGTTTTGCTGACCTGACAACCCAAAAAACTCTGCAAAGCGCATTTGCACAAAATAAAAGTCAATTAGCCATCTCTACTACTACTGATACCTCTGCTGCATCCAATTCTAGCCGCCCAAATAATCCCAAACCCCAGTCTGCCCAGAAAGATTTGATTTGGTGGTTAATATTAGCATTAGGAACTTTAGGGAGTATTGGGGCGATTTTGTTCTTATTGAAATGGTATGAGCAAAACAACACCGCAAAAACCCCGCAAAACTCAGGGATAAAAGCTTTAAGTCCAGCCCAAGAAACTCAAGTTCCACTAGCTTTACAAGAAGTAGAAAAAACACCAGTTAACCTAGAAAATACGGCTCAATTCACAAATTCATCCACAGGTAGCCCATCAAGTTCTACAACTCTCATGCCCCCTGTAGAAACTACCTCTCGCATCACCAAACTTAGTATAGTTGATGAATTAATTAGAGATTTACGTAGTACCGACCCCAGCAAGCGACACAAAGCCATCTGGGATTTAGGTCAGCAAGGTGATTCACGAGCAATTCAGCCCTTGGTCAATTTGTTGATTGATGCTGATTCTCAACAACGCAGCTTAATTTTAGCTTCTTTATCAGAAATTAATATCCGTACACTTAAACCTATCAACCGGGCTTTAGCTGTCTCCATGCAAGATGAAAGCCCAAAAGTACGCCAAAATGCCATCCGTGACTTGACTCGTGTCTATGATCTTATGGGACAAATGAGCCAAATGTTAGCCCACGCTCTCGACGATCCCGACGCGGAA
Source organism: Aliinostoc maniaoense (assembly GCF_058172895.1). Taxonomy (NCBI): domain Bacteria; kingdom Bacillati; phylum Cyanobacteriota; class Cyanophyceae; order Nostocales; family Nodulariaceae; genus Aliinostoc; species Aliinostoc maniaoense. The sequence goes on from NZ_CP187952.1 coordinate 4,598,523, forward strand.
GTCCAGTCCACAGCTAGGTATGCTCTGACTCAAATGAATAGAATGCGGAATGTATCTCATAGTCAGATTTCACCGGGAGATAGTCAAGAAGGACACAGTATAGGTGACAGGTGATAGAAAAAATAGAACGAGCAAAAAATCAGGTTTTCATGTCTTGGATATGAAAGCTTGTCAGTAATTCTACTGATTAATCCCTAATCATAGATACCATTTCCCAATTCCGTTTGATAAATGGGTATTTCAATCCAAAACTCTGTTCCTACACCCAACTGGGAATCACATTTAAATACACCCCCATGTTTATCGACTACGATCCCGTAACTAATTGACAATCCTAAGCCAGTACCCTTACCTACTGGTTTGGTAGTAAAAAATGGGTCACATATTCTCATTCTCAGGGTTTCGGGTATACCAGGGCCATTGTCTGCAACCCGAATTACTACACTTTTGACATGGTTATTAAGTTGACCAATGCTAGTAGTGATAGTAATTTGACTTTTATCTAGTTTTGATGGTGACTGCCTATAATCTTCTAAAGCATCGATCGCATTACTCAAAACATTCATAAATACCTGATTCATTTGTCCAGCGTAGCACTCTATCAAAGGTAGATCGCTGTACTTTTTAATGACGGTAATAGCGGGACTTTCTGGTTTAGCTTTTAATCGATGCTGTAAAATCAGTAAGGTATTATCTATACCGTCGTGAATATTCACAGCTTTCATTTCCGCTTCATCAAGGCGAGAGAAATTTCGTAAAGACATGACAATTTGACGAATGCGCTCAACCCCAATTTGCATAGAAGCTAGAGTTTTAGGCAAATCTTCAGATAAAAATTCTAAGTCAATTTTGTCTGCCAAATCCAAAATTTCCGTAGTGGGATGACAGAATTGTTGTCGATAAAGCTCTAGCATACTCAGTAAATCTTTAGCATACTCGCTCACATGAGACAAGTTGCCATAGATAAAATTCACCGGGTTATTAATTTCATGGGCTACACCCGCCACTAATTGTCCCAAGGAAGACATTTTCTCAGTTTGAATTAGTTGGGTTTGAGTTTGTTTTAAATGTTGTAGTGCTTGATTTAACTTTTGTGCCTGTTGTTGTGTTTGGCTGAGTAGTTCTGCTTGTTGCAGTGCTACTCCTAGTTGGGCAGCAACTTGACTGAGGAAATTAACTTCCGAGGGTTTCCATTGTCGGGGAGATGAATGTTGATAGGTTGCTAGTAAGCCCCAAAGTTTTTTACCGACAAATATTGGCGCAAGCACAAAAGCCTGTATTTGGAAATTTTCTAGCATTTCCACATGGCACTGATCAAATCCCATTTTATGGATATCATCTACCGCCAATGTTTCATTGTGGCGATATCTTCCTCCTGCTGTTTTTTGTAAATAAGTATCATTCCAAACTGTACTTACACTGATTGGTGATTTCTTAAACCAATATGAATTAACTGCTTCAAAATCACCAACAAATTCACCACCCCAGTCAGCATTGAAACGATAAACAGAAACACGATCTGCTGTGATTAACTGACAGACTTCTTTTGTTGTGGTTTGAAAGATAGTTTCAGTATCAAGAGATTCTCGAATGTTAGTAATAACTCGAAACACTGCTTGTTGTTGTTCTACTGCTTTTTGTAGTTCAAAAGTCCGTTTTGTAACTTCTTTTTCTAAGTTATTATTAAAAGCTTGTACTTGTTGATATAGTTCATGTTGCTGAATTGCTGAGGCGAAGTGTTGGGCAATTGCTTTAGCTAATTCTATATCTTCATTTGTCCATTGTTGGGCTTGTGCTTTTTTAGATTCACACCACAATTCAAAGGATTTGCGGGGGTACAATTGTCTTGTATCTGGGTCATGTTGACCCGCCCATAGAGTTTGTGTATCTATTTCATTACGGAAAATACTTAAATATCCCAACAATTGCTGACGATATTCCAAGGGAATCATCAAAATACTGCGAATTTTTGTGGGTTGAAAAACAGGCTCTAAACTATGTAAAGCAGGATTTTCATAGATATCACTAATTGCCCAAACATCATAATGATGAGATTTGTAGTGTTCTTGCCAGAGACTATATTGCTCAATGAGAGGATAGATAGTTGGTTCGGGAATGACTGGTTGTTCTCCACAGATATAAAGTTGAATACAATCACTACCTGGCATTAAACATTCTGCTAAACTTTTATGATAATGATTGTGCAGATCAAATGGTTGCTTTTTCAGACACAGTCTACCTCCCACGCCATGAAAAGCGGTAACTGCTACTTCTAAAGCAGGTTGTAAGACAATAGTTGGTAATGAGTGGAGTAGGGTTGCAATCTGGTTAATTACCGCTTCCCGTTGTGCTTTTTCACGGGCTTGGGTGAGGAGGTAACTTTGAGAAATAGCCACAGATAATTGATCTACAACCATTTGCATGGCTGCTAATTCATGTTCAGAAATATGACGGGCTTTTGAGTGATGGGATACCAACAATCCCCAGAGCGTATCTTGATGAAAAATTGGAATCACAACGGAAGACTTAACACCCATTGCTGTAAGATATTCAGCATGACATGGATCTACAGGGCGATAACGGATTGCTTCCGGGATTTGTTCTCCTATTTGAGAGTTATGTAAGCGACTTTGACCAATTTGTCCAGAATCTAGATTCACTAGACAACGCACCTTTGATTTGATCAAAAGTTCCCTAGCTGTGGGGGGAATGTCATCGGCGGGAAAATTTAAGCCCAGTAATGAGGGTAAACAGTTTTCATAAATCGACTCCGCAATCACCTGACCGCTACCATCGGCGTGAAATTTGTAGATCATCACGCGATCAGTTCCCAAGAGTAAGCGTATTTCTGCTGTGGTTGCGGTAATGATATCTTCCAATTCTAAAGATTGACGGATACGAGTTGTAATCCGGTGCAACACACTTTCTTGGTTAAGACTGACCTGCGAATCAGACGAAGCGATCGGGGACATTGTTTTTAGTTAAATTGATTTGAGGAAAAACACGAGATTTTTACAAATCTAAAAACATTCTGTATTTTTATAAATCACATTGTCTACAGTAGAAATACGGCCAAATTTTTCTTCAAAAATTTATATATCAGAACTACAGTTAATTATTGAATAAAGTCAAATTTAAGCCAATACAAACGAATTAAAATCTGTCAGGTAAAAAATAAAAAAAGACGCAGTATCGCGTCTTATGAAATCCTAAAACAAACGTGAGTTCGACGAATTTAAAAAACCCCTCTCCAAACCTCTCCCCTGCAAGGAGAGAGGCTTCAAAACCTTAATCTTTCCTTGAGCTTGCCAGATTATTTAAGCCCCTCTCCGCGTCGGAGCGAAAAGTCTGAGCGGAGGTTTCCTCCGATCAGAACTTTTCAAGAGAGAGGGGTTGGGGAGAGGTCATGGAACTCACGTTAAAACAAAGGCTAAATCTGCCTTTAGTGGGAGTTTTTTGGTGGAAGTTTGCAGTAATAAAACAAGATTAATATAGCTTTTCTGGATTTACACATCATTACTGAACTATGAGACTCTTGCATTATCAGCAAAGCGAATTTTTAGATAATCATCTTCCATTTTTGCGCCTGCGGGTTGTAGTGCTGCTAGGGCTTGGGGTAATACTAGATTACGGCGATGATTACCAATTGTAATATTTAATTCATCTCCTGTTTTACTGAGTTGAATTTGATTTTTGGGAATCCCTGGTAAGTACAATTCTAAGCTGTATTGATTTTGTTCTTGCACTACTCGGACGGTGGTTTCTTTGTAATATACTTGAGTTGGGTCTTCATCTTGATAGAGAGTTGATTTCAAACGCTCCAAAGCGGCTAACCCACACATTTCTTCAGAGAATAATGGCACTTCCTTAACAGGTAGAGGGAGGAAATTTTCGTGGATTTCTTGGCGATATTCTTCCTGATTTTGTTTCCAACGTTGGAAGAATGGATCTTGCACTTCAGCCGGGATAATTCGATTAGCAACAACTAAATCTGTGGCGACATTATACAAGCTTAGATAAGCATGAGCGCGGAGAGATTCTTTAATCACCATCTTTTCGGGATTAGTGACTAAGCGAACTGAAGTTTGGGTGTTATCTGTTAATACTTTCTCCAAAGCTTCAATCTGCTCATAAAATTCATAAGGCGCATCCATGACTTCTTTGTCTGGTAGAGAAAAGCCAGCGATAGGCTTAAAAAGTGGTTCAACTAGGGGACGCAAAGCGACAGAGATGTTTTGAAATGGTTTATAAAAACGTCGCATATACCATCCACCAACTTCTGGTAAACTCAACAGTCGTAATGCTGTGCCGGTGGGTGCGGAGTCGATAATCAAAACATCATATTCGCCTTCATCGTAGTGGCGTTTCATTCTTACCAAGCCAAAAATTTCGTCCATACCTGGTAAGATGGCTAGTTCTTCGGCTTGTACTCCTTCTAAACCTCTGGCCTGTAAAACTTGGGTAATATATCGTTTGACTGCACCCCAGTTACCTTCTAATTCTTGTAGTGCGTCTAGTTCTGCTCCCCACAAGTTTGGACGAATTTGTCGGGGTGCGTGTGCCAGTTCCATGTCAAAACTGTCTGCTAATGAGTGGGCAGGGTCTGTACTCAAAACCAGTGTACGATATCCTAACTCTGCACAACGGAGTCCAGTTGCTGCTGCAACTGAGGTTTTACCCACGCCGCCCTTTCCTGTCATTAAAATTACTCGCATGGATGATTCTGCCCTGCCTGAGAATTGTTTACATTTATTTACGATATCTCTATTATCAATGGTTTTGGGGCAAGGGGTATTGAGTTAGGGGAATTAGGCATGAAGGATTTATTCATTTTGGGAATGGGACTGCAAGAATTGATCGAGTTTGGTTTCGATGTCTGAGAGTTTTTTGAGTATGGTGGGGCGATCGCCATCTTCTGAAAGTAATATCTTCAATATGCCTTCTTGTACTTGGGTTAATTTTTCTACAGCTTTTTGTAGTTGAATCATACCTTCCCGGAGTTCTTGACGTTCTTCTCTGGTGTCTGCCATATCATCTAACATGGCTTGCACTGTTTTGGCGTTAGCTTCTATGAGTTGTTTAAGTTCTTTATCAGCCATAGCGATCGCTCTTTTGGGTTCAGTATATTATTTCTTTTTTGACACTCTCCGCCCTATAAGGGCGAAGATTCTTTATTCATAGACCCAACTTGCTCATACAAGATTTCTCCAGCATGAGTAGAGGTCGAATCTCCTAAAGCGTTCGGGTCTATGACCCAAGTTCCGGTATGCCCTACCGTACTCAAGGCTAATTTCAGAATATTAATAGCAGCATTCCAATCTCTATCCAGCACAAATCCACATTCACAAACATGAGTTCTTGTGGATAGAGATTTTTTGACTACTGCTCCACAGTTAGAGCATTCTTGGGATGTATAGGCAGGATTGACTGCTACAGTTATCCTGCTAAACTTCACCCCGAAATACTCTAACCATTTTCTGAATTGATACCAACCAGCATCATTAATAGATTTGGCGAGACAGTGATTTTTCACTAAATTCTTAATCCTCAAGTCTTCATAGGCGACCAAATCGTGAGATTGGATGACGCAACGCGCTACTCTCTTAGCGTGTTCTTCACGTTGCCTACTTATTTTGAGGTGTACTCGCCCTAATTTATTAATGGCTTTCTTGCGGTTGATAGAGCCTTTCTTTTTGCTTTGAACACGTCTTTGTCGAAACTTGAGACGTTTTTCTCCTGTGCGATAAAATCTTGGGTTAGGTTCACTGTGTCCATTACTGTCTGTGTAAAACTCCTTCAAGCCAACATCTAAGCCAATGGTTTTACCTGTTGGTTGTGTTTCTACTTTATTGTCTACACTGACTAAAAACTGAACATAGTAACCATCAGCACGACGTACTAACCTAACTCGTTTTATCTGTTCTAATGGGTAGAAGTTTAAATCCCACGTTCCTTTGAGATTAAGTTTGCCAATTCCCTTTTTGTCGGTGAAGGTTATCTGTTTTCTCGTTTGTGATAGTTTCCAGCCAGAGGTCTTATATTCCACCGAACGGTTATTTTTCTTAAACTTGGGATATCCTTTTTGACCAGGGATTTGTTTCTTACAATTGTAGTAGAACCTAGCTATGGAGCTATATGCTCTTTCTACTGCTACCTGAGTTGCATGAGAGTTTAAGTCTTTTACGAAGGAGTATTCAGCCCTTAATGCAGTGTTGTAGCGATATAGCTCTTTCTGCCCTACACCTCGGTTGTCCATCCAAAAACGGATACACTTGTTGCGGACAAATTGAGCGGTCTTTATTGCTTCATTTATAGCTGCATATTGAGTTGTTTTCCCTTTAGCCTTAAACTCTAAAACTATCATTTGACGTGGAAAACTTCTACGGCATTTATTCTAACACAAACAAAGCCGCCCTAGAAGGACGGGGCTTGTATCCCATTAATTTCGGTCATAACACTTAGTGATGATATTAATTAATTTTAGTTTAGTCCTAATTTCATTGATTATTTACTGCCTGGGAAAAATGTTGTTTCAGTACATCTAAACGAGAACAATGCCAATAATCAATGTGAGAAATGATTAAACCTTCTGAGTTGAGTCGGAGTTCACTCCAACCGGAGATAGAGATGCGGGGTTTCCAAGGTAGGGGAGTATTCCAACTCAGTGTCCATTCGGTTTTGATGGTGTCTCCCACGGGTTGAATATGATGTACATCCATCTGGCAATTTAAAAACCAAGTTTGGATAAATTTAATCATCTGTTTGTAGCGTTCAACACCATGAAAGCTATTTAAGGGGTCTTGAAAATAAACATTTTGAGCATAGATGCTATAGGTTTGATCATCTGGGAAGCGTTGATAGTCTTGTTTGAGGATGGCAATGATATCCATTTTGTGATTCTGGCTGAGGTTATACTTGATGCCATAGGCGTTCTAGCTGCTGTTGCCAAGCTGCTAAAACTCCTTGTGTTGTTTGAGATGTTTGGTTAATTTCCCCTAAGAGTCCTTCTGCATAGAATCGCTCTAGGGTTTGCATTGTGGCTTGCAGAGATTGTCCTTGTTGTTTTGCTGCTTGCACAATTTGCCGCAGACGATGTTCAATGAGGCGATTGAAAATATCGTTTAAGCCGGCTTGATGTAAGGAGATGAGTCTAGCGATCGCATTCCTGAAATCATCGTTGACTAAAGTACGGCTATGATGCTGATATACTCCCCAAATTACACTCTCATGCAAAGCATAACGAACTTCTTGGGTGTCATCAAAGTTAGCTGCTAATAACTCTGCTAAAAATGGTTGTGCTTCTTGTAACGGCACAATTGGTAATAAAACTCGTAGCCAATTGCTGTCTTCCGATAGCAATACTAGCAGTCTCAGTGTAGATGTGTCTATTTGCCACGAGCAAGATGTGATCTCTTGTACATTCGCACTCCCAAATAGTTCGGTCAGCGTTCCTCGAATGTCTTCAGGTGTCATATGTTTTGTTTGAGCTTTAGCCTCTAGGGTAACGCTTTTAGGTTCACAGTGGGTGAGAGAAAAAAGGTGTGGGGAGAGGGGGAAGTGTGGGGAGTGTGGAGGGTAATTTTTTGGATACTTAGCTAGAAATCCCACACAAAGTTTCGTTCACCCGTCGCGTATTTAGCGAGAAACGCGGTCTTGGGCTTTGCCCAAGTGGAGCGATTTCTCAAGACAAACCCCAACTCAGCTGATACTACGCGTAGACCTAGGGGGCATAACTGATAACTGTGTTCAGTCTATTGTCCTATCAGTAACCTATTTATATCAATGGAAATGTATAATATTAGACATATCATCTTAACATACGAAATTTTCTCTAGTGACTCAAGGGTATTAATCAAAAAGTTTTACAAATATATGGTTGTATAAATGGGTACTGAATTATTGAATTTAGCTAATCAGCCAGATGTGGTAATGGCCGAGGCTATTGTCCGTCAACCTTTAGTTGTCACACCCAATACGCCTGCCATTGAAGCACTGAAACTGATGAATAATACCAGGACAGATGGCTTATTCTGCGATCATTTAGATCAATCTTGGGTGAAGACTACAGCTCAAGCTAGTTGTGTTTTAGTCATGGAAGATAACCAACTTGTGGGTATCTGGACACAGGAAGATTTACTCCGACGGAATGCTGAAGGGCTAAATGTAGCTTTAATGAGCATGGCAGAAGTTATGACTCATCCTGTCATTACCATAGAGGAATCTGAGTTAAATAATTTTTCAGTCCCGTTAAAACTATTTTGTCAGCATCGCCTGAGACATTTAGTGATAGTTGATCATGCTCACCAAGTCGTTGGTTTACTTACCTTAGAAAGTCTACTGTATGGACTAAGCAGTTTACAACAACTGCAAACTCAACAACAGCAAGATTGTGAAGCGTGTATTGTTGCCCAAATCGAAGCTTCAGAAAAAAAATATCGTTCTTTGGCTGAGAATATACCTGATGGTATGTACCTTGTCAGTCCTGATCAAAAGTTATTGTACATCAATCTAGCGATCGCTGAGATTTTTGGCAGACCCCATGAATATTTCTTTCATAATTATCCCCATTGTTTATTCAACTGCATTCATCCTGATGATCTAGAAAAATTTCGCTCTACCTTTTTTCCTGATAGCAGAAAATCAGATTATCAAGAGATCACCTATCGAATTATCAAGCCAGATGGCTCAATTTGCTATGTTTGCGATCGCGCTCATCTGATTTACGATACTGAGGGTAATGTGGAAGCCTACCAGGGGATAGTCACAGATATTACCAAAGCTAAACAGATAGAACAAGCTCTCCGAGATAGTGAACAACGTTATGCCACACTGACTGCAAATGCTCCAGTGGGTGTGTTTCGTACTGATTTAGTAGGTAATTATCAATACGTCAATCCTCGTTGGCAACAAATGGCAGGTTTATCAAGTACCCAGGCATTAGGATTAAACTGGTTACAGGCATTACATCCTGATGATCGGGAGCGCGTACTAAGCGAGTGGCGTGATGCTGTCGCCCAAAAACAATCTTTTTTCACAGAACATCGCTTGCAAAATTCGGATGAAACAGTCATCTGGGTGATGGCACAAGCAATACCGGAAATCGATAGCATCGGCAATTGTACAGGCTATGTAGGCACGGTGACGGATATTACTGCTCACAAACGCATGGAAGGGCGATTAGAAATGCAAAACTGCATTTTAGCCCAAATTGCTAAAGGTGAACCCTTACTAGATATCCTCAAAGCACTGATTGCCTCTCTCGAACAGCAATTAGATGGGGCATTATGTTCTATTTTGTTAGTCGATGAGGAAAATCGCCTACATCCGTGTCCATCTGTGAAGCTACCACAAGAATACCTCATGACCTGCGATGGCGTAATGATTGGCGAAGGAGTCGGATCTTGTGGGACTGCGATTTATCGCCAACAAGTAGTGATTGTTCCCGATATTGCCAATGATCCTCTTTGGCAAGATTTCAAGGATATTGTTCTGAGTTTTGGATTGCGGGCTTGTTGGTCTGCACCCATTATCGGCAGTGATGGTCGTGTACTGGGAACATTTGGTATATATTACCGCCAGGTAAAAACGCCCCTAGCCTACGATTTGGAACTACTCACCCTTGCTGCTTATATTGCCGGAATTGCTATCGAACGAGAACGAGGAGTGATTGCTCTGCAAACAAGTGAGAGTTTTTTACGTGCCATCTATGAAGACGTTGAGCAAGCTATTTTTACCGTAGACATTGATAGCCAAGGAGAATATCGTTATGGGGGATGGAATCCTGTTGCCGAGCGTTTTTGTGGTATTGCCAGCCTAGATGGCAAGGGTAAAACTCCCCAACAAGTGTTAGGTGAATCTATAGGCACATTACTATGTCAAAAGTATGACAGTTGTGTCGAATCAAAAAAACCTTTTTCCTTTGAAGAACAGTTTACTAACTGCCAGACAAATCGTAGTTATTGGTTACTAGTAACGCTCAAGCCCTTGCAGGATGAAACCGGACGAGTCTATCGTCTAATTGGTACTGCTGCTGATATTACTGGACGCAAAAGCGCAGAAGAATCCTTAAAAACACTAGTTGAAGGTACAGCCGCTTTCACCGGTACAGAGTTTTTCTCGGCTCTAGCTCGTTATACAGCTAAAGCCTTGGATGTACCTTATGTATTAGTTACACAACGCATCGGCAACTGCTTAAAAACTTTGGGATTTTTTGCCAATAATCAATTGCAACCCCCAATCACCTATCCGATTGCCGAGAGTCCTTGTGAAAAGACGTTAACACAAGGAATTTTTTACTGTCCATCCGAAGCATCTCAGAAATTTCCAGCAGATCCCGATCTTCAGATGATGGAGGCACAAACATATTTAGGTGTGGCTCTGCGGGATAATCAGGGAATAGCTATAGGTAATGTCTGTGTTCTCAGTACCCGTCCTTTGGAAAACCCAGAATGGATGAAAGCAACTTTGCGGGTATTTGCTGCACGAGCAGGTGCAGAATTAGAACGGCAGCAAGCCACAGAAGCCTTACAAAAACTCAATGACGAATTAGAAGCCAACATCAAACAACGCACAGCCGCATTGCAAGAAAGTGAAGCTCGGTTTCGTGCCGCCTTTGAACAAGCAAATGTCGGTATAGTCGAAGTTGATTTGCAGGGTCGATTCATCGGGATGAATCAAAAATTCAGTGATATTGTGGGGTATTCACAAGTAGAATTGCTGGGCGTATCCTTTATGAACATTACCCATGCAGAAGATATTTCTAGGGATGTACATCAAAGGCAGCGTCTTCTCAATAATGAAATTCAAACCTTTTCTCTAGAAAAACGTTATATCCATAAACAAGGAAGTATTGTTTGGGTATATGTGACTACCTCCGTTGTGCGATCGCTCCCTGGTGAACCACAATATTTAATTGCTGTCATTCAAGATATTAGCGATCGCAAACGCGCCCAGGAAACCCTGCAAAAACAAGCACAGCGCGAACGACTGCTGAGAAATATCACTCAACACATCCGTCAATCCCTGGATTTAAAGTCAATCCTCGCCTCAGCCGTCAAGGAAATTCGACAAACTTTTCAGGCAGACAGAGTCTTAATTTTTCGCCTCACTACCAATGCTTGTGGAATGGTTTTGGAACAATCCGTAGACCCCGCATACCCGATCATAGATAGTAAGCTATGGGAAGATAAATGTTTTCCAGAACCATGTTATGAATTTTACCGCCAGGGTAATATCCGCATCGTCACAGATTGTCAAGATGACGATTGGGGTGATTGTCTGGCGGGATTCATCCAACAAACACAGGTAAAATCCAAAATTATCGCCCCAATTATTCAAAAAGTAGAAAATCATCCTCCTAGGGTATGGGGATTAATTAGTCTTCACACTTGTGCTACACACCGTCAATGGCAAACACATGAAATTGATCTACTCCAGCAAATTGCTAGCCAATTATCCGTAGCAATTCAGCAAGCAGACCTCTATGAACAAGTGCAAACGGAACTGAGCGATCGCAAACGTGCAGAGATAGCATTATCTTTGTTAAATGAGCAACTCCTATATGTCAACACCGAATTATCCCGTGCCACTCGCCTCAAAGATGAGTTCCTCGCCAGTATGAGTCATGAACTGCGTACACCTCTAAATGCCATTTTGGGAATGTCTGAAGGCTTGTTAGACGGGGTATTTGGTCAAATTACAGACCGCCAGCAACGTGCTTTGTCTACTATCGAACGTAGCGGTAAACACCTGTTAGAACTGATCAACGATATCCTTGATTTAGCAAAAATTGAAGCAGGTAAACTCGAACTGCAAATTGCTCCCATTGCTATTACTTACTTGTGTGATTCTAGTTTGGCTTTTGTCAAACAACTAGCATATCAAAAACAAATTCAACTCCGACTAAATATTCAAACTACCATCACAGAAATTGCTGCCGATGAACGCCGGATGCGCCAAGTTTTAATTAACTTGCTCAATAATGCGGTGAAATTTACCCCAGAAGGGGGATGTGTCACCTTAGCAGTCCGCAAAGAAAGAATTGACAACTACTCCTGTGTTGAAAATACTCACCTTCCCCAACCCCAATGCTCAGACTGGGTAAGTTTTTCGGTCATTGATACAGGTATTGGTATTGCTCCCGAAGATATGGGGAAATTATTCCAATCCTTTGTGCAGATCGATAGTCGTCTGAATCGGCAGTATACTGGCACAGGATTAGGACTAGCTTTGGTGCGTCAAATTGCCGAGTTACACGGCGGACAGGTAAGTGTCAGTAGTGAACTAGGCAAAGGTAGTTGTTTTACGGTACGTTTACCTGACATAGAGCAAAAATTAACTTTGCCTACACCTACAGCAGATGTACAATTACCTTTAACTGGTTTATCAACTATTCCATCGGTAGTTTCCCCATCACCCTTAATTCTTTTGGTAGAAGATAATCAGGCCAATATAGAGACAATTTCTAGCTATCTTGAAAGTAGGGGGTATAGACTAATACTAGCGACTAATGGGCAAACAGCGATTGACTTGGCCAGATCCCAAAATCCTGACTTGATTTTGATGGATATTCAAATGCCAGAAATCAATGGTTTGCAAGCTATTCGTAGCATTCGCCAATATAGGCAATTGGCCAATGTTCCCATAATTGCATTAACAGCATTAGCCATGCCTGGCGATCGCGAAAAATGTCTAGAGGCAGGGGCTAATGATTATTTAAACAAACCAGTCAAGCTCAGAGAACTTACAAGTATAATTCAGCACTTGTTGAAAACCAGTACATAGATTAAATGGACAATCAGCCTTGTATTCTAGTCGTTGACGATGAACCAGATAACTTTGATGTAATTGAAGCTCTACTATTTCGTGAGGGTTATGATTTAAATTATGCACCTAATGGTCAGCGAGCCATAGAACGACTAGAAATTATACAACCTGATGCCATTTTGTTAGATGTGATGATGCCCGATTTAGATGGCATTGAAGTATGCAAACGCATCAAAGCCAATTCTCAATGGCAGCATATTCCAATCATTATGGTAACAGCCTTGACAGCAAAAGAAGACATGGTGCGGTGTATGACCGCAGGTGCTGATGATTTTATCAGTAAACCAGTCAATGGTTTGGAGTTACGTGCTAGGGTAAATTCGATGCTGCGGATTAAGCAACAGCATGACAAGTTACAAAAATTACTCCAACTCAGGGAAGACATGGTAAAAATGGTCTTGCATGATATGCGTAATCCCCTGACATCTATTTTACTAGCTACCGAAATCTTACAGTTACCTGATTTTCCCCTTGCCAAACAGCAAAATAAAATTAATCAGATCATTATTTCTGTACAACATCTGCAATCTTTGATTGATGATTTATTGCTGATGGCCAAGTTAGAATCTGGCAAAATGATTCTCAACTTGCAAGAAGTAGACTTAAATCATCTGTGTGTATCAGCATTAAATAATTTTGAAGCGATCGCATCCCAAAAGCAAATTCAACTCATCAGTCAATTATCCCCATCTCATTTGAATGTCAACTTAGATGCTTTGATATTTCGCAGAGTCATAGATAACCTCTTATCCAATGCCATTAAATTTTCACCCAAAAATAGTTCCGTCATCTTGAGAACTGATGATTTAGGTACAGATGGGGTAATAGTGGAAATTGCTGATTCAGGATCAGGAGTTAACGAAAATCTCAAACAGGTAATTTTTGAGAAATACGAAATCGGCACAATTATGCCAGAAGTTTCACAACTAGGTTTAGGATTAGCATTTTGCAAAATGGCAGTAGAAGCACACGGCGGCAAAATCACCGTCGAAAATAACCAGCCTAAAGGGGCAGTGTTTAAAGTATTTCTCTCAACGTGACAATAACCATCTCGGTATGAGTTTTTGTATCAAAATATGAAGGAATGTTGCATTTCTGTCAAAACCTGAAGGGAAAGCGCGAAATCAGCCAAAAGACCGTGGTAGGATGCTTTCGGTAAACGGTAAATGTGAAGATTGGGAGAAGACCTTTGACACTACGGGTTGCTGTTGTTGGGTCAGGCCCAGCTGGTTCCTCTGCTGCTGAAACATTAGCAAAGGCTGGGATTGAAACCTATCTGTTTGAACGCAAGTTAGATAACGCCAAACCCTGCGGGGGTGCTATCCCTCTGTGTATGGTAGGTGAATTTGATTTACCACCAGAGATTATTGATCGTCAGGTGCGGAAGATGAAAATGATTTCACCTTCCAATCGTGAGGTTGATATCAATTTAATAAAACAAGATGAATATATAGGAATGTGCCGCCGCGAAGTGCTAGATGGCTTCTTGCGGAATCGGGCGGCGAAACTTGGGGCAAATTTAATTAATGCCACTGTTCATAAAGTAGATATACCATCAAATAATACAGATCCATATACTATTCATTATGTTGATCATAGTGAAGGTGGGGTACAAGGAATTACCAAAACCCTGAAGGTGGATTTAATTATCGGAGCAGATGGGGCCAACTCCCGGATTGCCAAAGAAATGGATGCAGGGGATTATAACTATGCGATCGCTTTTCAAGAGCGCATTCGTCTACCCCAAGATAAAATGGCATACTACAACGACCTTGCCGAAATGTATGTCGGTAATGACGTTTCTACTGACTTCTACGCTTGGGTTTTCCCCAAATATGATCACGTAGCTGTCGGTACTGGCACAATGCACATTAACAAAGCCAGCATCAAACAACTGCAAGCTGGTATTCGCGCCCGTGCCAGCGAAAAATTAGCAGGCGGTACAATTATCAAAGTAGAAGCTCACCCCATTCCTGAGCATCCCCGTCCCCGCCGTGTAGTTGGTCGTATTGCCTTAGTTGGAGATGCAGCTGGTTACGTTACCAAATCTTCCGGTGAAGGAATTTATTTTGCTGCCAAATCTGGAAGAATGTGTGCAGAAACCATCGTAGAAGTTTCCCAAAATGGTAGCCGCATTCCCACAGAAAAGGAAATCAAGCTTTATCTGCAACGTTGGGATAAAAAATACGGTCTGACTTACAAAGTTTTAGACATTCTACAATCAGTATTTTATCGTTCTGATGCTACCCGCGAAGCATTTGTAGAAATGTGTGCTGACCTGGATGTACAGAAACTTACTTTTGATAGTTATCTGTATAAAACAGTTGTGCCAGCTAATCCTATTACCCAACTCAAAATTACTGCCAAGACAATTGGTAGCTTAATTCGTGGTAACGCCTTAGCACCCTAATCTTAATTGACAATCCCCGCCGCTTTGGGGATTGGGCATGGGGCATTGGTATGTTCTTTCCCATGCCCAAAAACTCCATCCCCTTGTGGCTGGAGTTTTTCATTTGATATGTCCCTAGTTCCTACTTATACCCACACAATAAACCAAACTTAATTAACCCACGCTCATAACCGCGACTCATCAACCCTAGTGATAACGCTCCTTGAATAGTAGTCCAACCGGCGCGCAGTAAACCGAATATAGCTTGGGGAGTAATAGCGGAATCTATAACTATATTCCAAAATGGGGCTACAGCCTTTGACCAGTCAGCAGTGCGGATATTATTTAATGGTAATTGACGAGCGATCGCTTCATACTCCGGCAAAGAAATTACATAAGGCAAACAATACACCCGATAAATATCCTCTAAATGTTTTTGTTCATCTGCTGACAGAGGGAATTGATCAGTAGGGCGATGACACCATGTCACCATAATAAATCTACCACCAGGTTTTAAAACCCGATAGCACTCTTGCATAAACTTAGTTTTATCTGGCATATGTTCACCACTTTCCAGCGACCAAACTAAGTCAAAAGTACCATCATCAAAAGGCATGGCTTGAGCGTTGGCTACAAGAAACTGACTTCTATCACTCAAATCTGCTTCTTTAGCTCGCTCTGTGGCTCTAGCGGCTTGTACTGGACTCAAAGTAATTCCTGTAGCCTGAGCCTGAAACTTTTGTGCTAAATAGAGAGAACTGCCACCAATACCACAGCCTACATCTAAAATGTTTTCTACCTTCTCTACTTCTGCCCAACTCAACAGTTCTTCAATTAAATCTATTTGGGCTTGACGACGCTCTTTTTTTTCAGTCCCATCCACACCGTAATAGCCGTGGTGCATATGTTCACCCCAAATCTGTTCCCACAGACCAGAGGACGCATCGTAAAATTCCTGTATTCGCTGGTAAAGTGTTGCACTCATGAGGAAAGTAACGTTAAGACAGAACAAAGTTTAAAAAAACATATTCGTAGGCTACCATGTGTGTTTTTAATTAAATAAGAAACTTTTAATTTCCTGGGGGGTACAGTAAATAAACCCTCCTGGGAAAACATTATTGGCGATTTGTGTACCCCAAATTATTGGGAATTTTGAATTTTTTATGACTGTTTCTCGGACAATTTGCTTGGGATTCCTGACGGTCATCGTGGTAGGAACTATTTTACTCATGATGCCCTTTTCTACCAGTGATGGTACTTGGAATAATCCTGTAGTTGCATTATTCACATCAACATCCGCAGTTTGTGTTACTGGTTTAGCAGTAGTTGATACTGGTACTTATTTTTCTTTTTGGGGTCAGTTGTTTATTTTGATGTTGGCTCAAATTGGCGGTTTGGGATATATGACAACTACCACTTTTTTAATTTTGCTGATTGGGCGTAGGTTTGACTTACGCCATAAAGTCGCAATTCAACAAGCTTTAGATCGTCCAGGTATGAGTGGTAGCACTCACATTATCCGCTCAATTATTGCCACGACTCTGATTTTTGAAATTACAGGTATCTTTTTATTAATGCCAAATTTTGTTGCTGATTATGGATGGAATCAAGGGCTTTGGTTAGCAATTTTCCATAGTATTAGTGCTTGGAATAATGCAGGTTTTAGTTTGTTTCCAGATAGTTTGATTAGATATCAGTCATCTTGGTTAGTAGTCTTAACAATTACCTTTCTAATTATCTTTGGAGGAATTGGTTATCAAGTAATTTTAGAAATGTACATTTGGTTGCGTCATATAGTCTTGAAAAAAAAAGCAGCTTTACTATTTTCCCTAGATTTTAAAGTTGCCACCACCACAACATTAATCCTTTTAATCTTAGGAACAATTGCTTATTGGAGTATAGAAGTTAAAAATCCTCAAACCTTTGGCACAGCTAGTTTTAATGAGCAATTTTTACTGGCGTGGTTTCAATCAGTCACTAACAGAACTGCTGGCTTTAATACTATTGATATTGGCAAAATGACAACGGCTGGTTTATTTATTACCATTGCTTTTATGTTTATTGGTGCAAGTCCTGGCGGTACGGGAGGAGGTATAAAAACCACAACATTGAGAGTACTTACCAGTTGTACTAAATCAATTCTTCAAGGTAAAGAAGAAGTTTTGTTATATGACCGGAAAATAGCAATATCTTTAATTCTCAAAGCGGTTGGTGTTTTAGTTGGTTCTGTAGCTACTGTCATGTTAGCTACTATGTTGATAGCTCTCACAGACCCCAAATTAGAATTTATTCAAATTTTCTTTGAAACAGTTTCAGCTTTTGCCACAGTGGGTCTTTCCACAGGTATTACAGGTAGTGTTTCCACCGCCGCTAAAATCATTTTAATTATCACCATGTATGTAGGCAGAGTTGGTGTTTTACTGCTGATGGCGGCTATTCTCGGTGATCCTCGTCCCACTAGAGTCCATTATCCAGAGGAAAACTTGCTGGTAGGTTAGTTGGTGGAGATGGGGTGTAGGGGTGTAGGGGTGTAGGGGTGTAGGGGGCAGGAGAAGTAAAACTCTTTAATTTTGAATTTTGAATTTTGAATTTTGAATTTTTTTGCCCAATGCCCCATGCCCATTAGTTATCAAGTGACTGATAAAATGTAAATGATTACAGTCAAAATACAAACTTGATAATTAGTTGAGCCTACCAACCTTTTGCTGTAAATACAGGGATTAATAATAAGGATTACAAATGTGAATCTGGCATCGTTAGGATTTTTCCGCAGTTTACGTCAAGATAACCACCAATTTGCTGTGATTGGTTTAGGTCGTTTTGGTCGTTCTGTTTGTTCAACACTACATAAATTCGGCTATCAAGTGTTAGCCACTGATGTTGATGAAAAAAGAGTATCCGCAGCATTAACTGAACAGATAACTGGTCATGCTTTACAGTTAGATTCTACTGAACCGGCTGCACTCAAAGAAGCAGGAATTTATGAATTTGATACGGTGATTATTGCTATTGGTAACTACGTTCAGGAAAGCATTATCACTACTTTAAATGTCAAAGAAGGTGGTGTACCTCATGTAGTTGCTAAAGCTTCTAGTGAGGTTCACTATAAATTACTTAAGCGGGTTGGTGCAGATCACGTTGTTTTTCCTGAATATGAAGCGGGTTGTGCTTTAGCACGTAGCCTTACTAAACCCTCTATCTTAGATAGATTTGACCTTGACCCAGATAACAGTATTGTAGAAGTAATTGTCCCTGATGAATTTCACGGCAAAACTGTTGCAGAACTGCAATTGCGTAACCGCTATGGTTTGAATTTGTTAGCTGTAAGTCATGATGGTAAATTTCAAATTAATCCTGACCCTTACAAGCGTTTAGAACGGGGTTCAGCAATGGTAGTGATTGGTTGTAATAAAGATATTAATCGGTTGCCCATTTGATTGAAAGGGGCATGGGGTATTGGGCATTGGGCATTGGGCATTGGGCATTGGGCATTGGGCATTGGGCATTGGGCATTGGTATGTTCTTTCGCATCTTCCATGCCCAATAAATTCCCTTGCCCAAAAACTCTATTCCCTTGTGGGTTGAGTTTTTCATTTAGAGGATACAGGGGTATCACTGGAATTGTTCTCTACTGAATTTTTGGTAGGGTTTGGTGTCGGCTGAGAATTAGATGCTTGTTGCTGTTGAAGTTTTTGTTGGGCAATTTTTTGATCAACTTGCTGCATTAATTGTTCAGCTTTTTGTGCTTGTTCTAAATTACCTTGTTCACGGTATTGGTTATGAGCGCGTTTTAAGGCACTATTAGCTTTTTCCCAATCACCTTGGTTGTATAAAGTTACACCTAAATTATAGTAAGCTGAGGCATTTTTGGGGTCTTGGCGAACAGCTTGGGTATACACGGCAATAGCTTCAGCAGTTTGACCTTCCAGTGCCATTAAACTTCCCAGATTAGTGTAAGCTGAGGCATTTTTAGGATCTAGTTTGAGGACTTGCTGATAAGCAACGATCGCTTCCTCCATTTTGCCAGATTCTTGCAGGGCGATCGCTAAGTTATGATAGGCATTAGCATTATTACTATCAAAGTTAATCGCTTGTTGGTAAGCTGCGATCGCTTCTTGTAGTTGTCCTTGCTCGTAAAGTAATAAACCTAAATTATACTGAGTCGCTGCCCTTGTCGGCTCTACTACCAACGCTTGACGATAAGCTGTAATTGCCGCTTCTGTTTGTCCTTGGCGTTGCAATGCTAACCCTAAGTTATAATGAGCTTCTCCCAAGTTAGGATTAATTCTAATCGCCTCTCCATATTCCTGCACTGCTACATCTAGACGATTTTGCATCAGGAAAATATTACCTAAATAATTTCTCGCCATAGCGAGATTTGGATCTTGCTCTAATGCTTGACGAAAAGCATACTCTGCACCTTGCCAGTCACTGCGGTTGTAGCGTGTCACTCCCTGTTGGTAAAAAATAGCCGCGTCTAAATTTTGGGAGATGGGAGTTTGTGCTAGTACTTTACTATCTGGGAAATCAACAACTGTCGGTGCAGCCAACATCAACACAGCAGAGGCAGCACATAGAAGCCCTAGTGATGGCTTTTGCCAACGAGAAATGCGGTGACGGGTGATGGTAGACAATCCGCAATACCACTGTCTAGTAAGATGTTGTTTATACATAATGGCATCTCTGCATGAAGGTTTAGATCCTTATAAGTCAGAGTACCCACTGCTACATAAAAAATTAAAAATGGCAGAAGAAAAATTTATCAGTTACTTAACAACTGTTGAGTCCCTTCTGGCAAAATCAACATGGCATCCCCAAAAGAATAGAAGCGATATTGAGCAGCGATCGCTTCCTCGTATATATTTAATAATCTCTCTCTACCAATCAGCGCACTAACTAACATCAGCAAACTAGAGCGAGGGAGGTGAAAATTAGTGATTAACCCTTCCACTACTCGCCATTGATAGCCAGGATAAATAAATAAGTTGGTTTTACCACAAAAAGGCTGTAAATCCCCAGAAGCCGCCGCCGCCCCTTCTAAAGCCCGGACTGCTGTTGTTCCCACGGCAATAATTCGACCTCCTGCGGCTTGAGTGGCGCGGATTTGTTCTACTGTATCTGGGGGAACTTCAATCCATTCTTCGTGCATTTGGTGACTAGTGACATCTTCGACTTCCACAGGACGAAAAGTTCCCACACCAACGTGCAGCGTAATAAAAGCTTGATTGATACCGCGATCGCCTAACTTAGCAATTAATTCTGGAGTAAAGTGTAACCCAGCTGTAGGTGCAGCGATCGCTCCCGGTTGTTGGGCGTAAACAGTTTGATACTGTTCATCTGCGGCTTGGGACGTAGTAATGTAAGGCGGAAGCGGGATTTCACCAAATTTATCTAAAATTTGGATTAAGGATTGGTTATCTGGTAGATCAAATTTTAATAAGCGTCCGCCTGTAGCCTCATCTGATTCTAAAACCGTAGCAGCTAGTGGAGAACTAGAAACTGGGGAAAAACCAAATCTTCCTGGCTCAAAAAAGATTTGAGTGCCTATTTTAAAGCGTTTTCCCGGTTTAACCAGGGCTAACCAATAATTATGCTGGCGTTCTTCTAATAGTAAAATTTCGACTTCTGCACCAGTTGATTTCCGTCCATAAAGTCGTGCGGGAATCACTTTGGTGTTATTCATGACTAATAAATCTCCAGGGCGCAGGAGATCCGGTAAATCACGAAAAATGTGGTGTAATGGTGCTGTGGTCTTTCCTGTAGTCTGAGAATTGATCACCAACAGACGAGAACTATCTCTAGGAACAACCGGATTTTGTGCAATTAGTTCTGGAGGCAGTTCATAATCATACCCAGCTAATGAACAATCTAAATTTGCAGCTTGATTTGTATCGTGTGTTCCTTGATCAGACATTTGATTGTGATTAACTTGTAATAATAGCTGTTCCGTTGCCAGAGTGCTGTTAGGGTTAGTGGACAGTTTTCTCTGCGGGAAGGAGTGCTGAGTGTAGATGCACAGTAAAGAGTAGTCTTTTTTCCTATGCCCTATGCCCTATCCCCTATGACCCTGAGACTAAAAAAATCCGTGACACCCCTACAAGAATATCAAAATTGGGTAAAATTCCCCATACGAAAACGGGGGCTTTTACCCTACCGAGAATAGGGAGAAATTTACGAATATTAAAGATGTAGGATTGGCTTTGATCCAAAAGCACCATCATGGAATACTTGTATTATCTGGCAAATGCCAGTCTCACCTTGAGAGTAGTTCAACACTTGCACGCTAGACCTGAAATTCCTGTTTCATTCGTCACCGTGATTCATCAAATTGATGGTTGGGTGGTTAGGATCAAACTAAAAGAGCAGATTTCGCCGCAAGAGGATGGAGATATTCGCGCTTTTCTCAGTGAATTGGGAATTAGCTATGAGCCACCGATGCGGGTACAAATGGCACTTTGGAGTTTAGAAGCTGGGCAATATCCGGTTGATGTCATGCGTCGCTATCAAGTAGCGATCGTTTCTCATGGTAGTCCAGAAAGAGAAGAAATTGAGGCTTTTCGACAACAGTTTGTTCGCGGTTTGGGTTACTGTCCAGAAACTCTGGCGTAAACCATATGTGCTTAAATATACAAAACAGAATAGGGAAAATTTGGTAACTGGTATGATTAGTCTACAGTTACCAATCAATCCTCAAGCACCATATCGAAAGCCCCCGGAATATATTCTTGTAACTGTAATTGGTAGCCTGCAACCGATGAGATAGCCAAGACTTCAGAAATAGCCTTGGTATGAAGGTATTGTGGTGAAATTGGCTGACAACGAACAATCGCCACATCAAATCGACAAAAGTAATTTGCTTTGTCAGGATATTTAGCTAAAAATATACCAGCAGTCCGCGCAATTTTCGCCTGCTTTTTGAGAGTAATCGCATTTTTACCCCAAGTATCCCAATTACCGATACTGCGGGTTTTAACTTCTACAAAAGCCAGTGTAGAGTCTAAGTTGTTTTGGCTGGGATGAGGATATTCCGCGATGATATCAATTTCTCCCCAACGACAACAAAAGCGACGTTGTAGAATTAACCAACCTGTAGATTGTAACCATTGGGTTACAAGGTCTTCTCCTAAGTCCCCAATATCGGCATAATGTGATGGAGGAGGATTAACCATTGGCTAAAAATAGTTATGAACTCTAAGTTAAGCGATAGATTACACCCCATTGGAGGCGATCGCAAATTAGCTTCTAGACTGGATATATCCCCTACTCCCTTTGAGTTAGGGCATAAAAAATATCATCAAATTTTGCTCAATATACTTAGTTTATGCCTGTGGATAGTAGTCGGCATTACGGGAATTGCCGGTTTTTCCCCCACAGCTTTAGCACTTGATTACAACAAAGAAATTCTCATAGAGGCTGATTTTTCAGAGCGCGATTTAACAGACTCTAGTTTTACTAAAGCAAATCTACGTCAAAGTAATTTTAGTAACTCCAAGTTGCGGGGAGTGAGTTTCTTTGCTGCCAATTTAGAGTCGGCTAACTTTCAAGGAGCAGACTTAACAAATGCTACCCTAGACTCAGCTCGTGTCATCAAAACCAATTTGACGAATGCCGTTTTAGAAGGCGCGTTTGCTGCTAATGCCAAGTTTGATGGTGCAATCATTGACGGCGCAGATTTTACCGATGTGCTGTTACGTCCAGATGAAGTAAAAAAATTATGTAAGGTAGCTAAAGGAACTAATCCAACTACTGGACGTGATACGAAGGATACTTTGTATTGTCCTTAAGTTATAGCAGGTGACAGGTCACAGGTCAGTACAAGTTCTAAAGCTTGGGGATTTTGATCCTCTAGCTCCATTGGTGAGGCAGTTCACTCTTCTCTACGAGACGCTAGCGCGTTCACAAAGTGTCCCGCAGGGAGGGGGGTTTTCCCCATGTTGGCGTAAGCCTACCCGTAAGGGTGCGACTGCCGAACCCGTAAGCAACCAATCTTGTAAGGTTATGATGGGACTATGAACCAAGAATCCCCTGCCTGCAAGGGTCTATCCATTAGTTACATCTTTCTTAGTAATCTTGAAACCATGATTCTGTAAGCATCTTAAAACTTGAATTTTTAAGCATACTTGGCAAATTCGTACTTAGTATTCTCGCCAAAACAGCGTTTTTATTGAGAATGAACAACAAACAAATCAGGGTGATAAAAAACGTGAGCGAATACTCTCACAAATATTGAGAAAGATCCAGGTAATGGGTAGCTTGAGGCATGGGGAGTCTCAAAATCTGTATCTGTTGCTGATATATAACCATGAGTGCAAATACTACTATTCCTGAAAATCCTTTACTCAAAGGTTCTGGGCTGCCTCCTTTTGGAGAAATTACACCAGAACAAGTCATACCAGCCTTTAATCAGCTGTTGGCAGAACTCGACACCCAACTTACAAGCTTAGAAGCTAATATCCAACCTGACTGGAGTAGTTTAGTAGAACCTCTAGAAAAACTCACAGAACGTCTCTATTGGAGTTGGGGTATTGTCAGTCATTTAATGGGAGTTAAAAATAGCCCAGAATTACGCCAAGCCTATGAAAATGTACAACCACAGGTAATCCAGTTCATTAATAAACTCGGACAAAGCCAACCCATTTACAATGCTTTTAAAGAACTCCGTGCCAGTGATAGTTGGCAAAATTTAGCATCAGCTCAACAAAGAATTGTGACAGCTGCTATTCGTGATGCTGAACTGTCCGGTGTCGGCTTACAAGGAGAAGCACGGGAACGTTTTAATGCTATTCAAATGGAGTTAGCAGAACTTTCTACTAAGTTCTCCAATCATGTTTTAGATGCTACCAAAGCTTTTAGCTTAACCCTGACAACTCCAGCAGAAGTTGATGGTTTACCCCAAAGTTGGCTGAGTTTAGCTGCTCAAGCAGCTCGTGCAGCTGGAGCAGAAAAAGCCACACCAGAAAATGGCCCTTGGCGTGTGACATTAGACTTCCCCAGCTACAACCCCTTCATGCAGCACAGTACCCGTCGTGATTTGCGTGAAAAGCTCTACAAGGCATATATCACCCGTGCTTCATCTGGAGAGTTAGATAATCAACCCCTGATTGAGCGCATTTTGGAGTTGCGCCAAGAATTAGCTAATTTACTCGGATTTCAAAACTTTGCTGAATTAAGCTTAATTAGTAAAATGGCCTCCAATGTGGAAGCAGTAGAAGCACTGTTAGAAGAATTGCGATCGGTTAGTTATGATGCTGCAACCCAAGATTTAGAAGCACTCAAAGCCTTTGCTGCTGCTAAGGGAACAGCAGCAGCCCAAGATTTGCAACACTGGGATCTCAGTTTTTGGGCTGAACGCCAACGAGAAGAAAAATTTGCTTTCACCGCCGAAGAACTACGTCCTTACTTCCCCTTACCCCAAGTTTTAGAAGGTTTATTTGGTCTAGTTAATCGGCTTTTTGGTGTTACTGTCACCCCAGCTGATGGTCAAGCTCCAGTTTGGCATGAAGATGTGCGTTATTTCCAAATAGCTGATGAAACCGGCACTCCCATTGCCTACTTCTATTTAGATCCTTACAGTCGTCCCGCCGAAAAGCGTGGTGGTGCTTGGATGGATGTTTGCATCAATCGTAGCAAAATCACAGATAATGGTGTGACTAGTATTCGTTTACCTGTGGCGTATTTGATTTGTAACCAAACTCCGCCAGTGGATGGTAAACCTAGTTTGATGACTTTCTATGAAGTAGAAACTCTCTTTCATGAGTTTGGTCATGGTTTACACCATATGCTGACTCAGGTTGACTACAGTGGTGCAGCAGGAATCAATAATGTTGAGTGGGATGCTGTAGAATTACCTAGCCAGTTTATGGAAAATTGGTGCTATGAGCGTACTACTTTGTTTAGTATGGCTAAACATTACGAAACTGGGGAATTGCTACCAGAGCATTATTATCAAAAACTCCTAGCGGCTCGTAATTACATGAGTGGTAGCCTGATTTTGCGACAAATTCACTTTAGCAGCGTTGATTTAGAATTGCACTCTCGTTATCGCCCAGGTAGCAATGAAACGGCTGCTGATGTGCGTCACCGTATGGCTAAGACTACTACCGTCTTACCTCCACTACCAGAAGATGCCTTCTTGTGTGCCTTTGGGCATATTTTTGAAGGTGGTTATGCGGCAGGTTACTACAGTTACAAGTGGGCGGAAGTATTAAGTGCTGATGCGTTTGCTGCTTTTGAGGAAGCAGGACTAGAAGATGAAGAAGCTCTGAAAGCTACAGGTAGACGATATAGAGATACTGTGCTAGCTCTCGGTGGTAGTCAACACCCAATGGAGGTTTTTCAAGCGTTCCGGGGTCGTCAACCGAGTACTACTTCTTTGCTCAAACATAACGGTTTATTACCAACTTGATCTGAACATTACAATACTTTAGTTAGTGGGTGAGTTAGGAAGAATTTGGCAGTAATGGTATAAGGGTTATCTCACAGACTCTTACACTTTTACCCCAAATTCTTCGCGTAGTAGTCAATGTTGAGATGCGATTACATTAACTTCTAAAAATTTGTACAATTCACTCAAATTTGGATATTGACATTTATTGGATAATACTAAAAATACATCTCAAAACATTAGATATAATAATAGTCATTCCTGATTATCTTAAATATAAGTAAAATCTATAAATGTAGGGATTTGTTTAATATCTTATTGTGTTGTAACCCACCAAGTAGAAGTAGTACGAAATAGCAAGATAGGAGACTCTCACTAGCACGGCTAGGCACTAGCAAAATATAGAAGTAACAGCTTTTTGTTTCTCTATACCCCTACATCTCTGTGTTTTTTGAGAGATAAACACGATTCTTTTCTCCTTTCTATTCATTTTTACCTCTCACCTGTCCCCTGTTTTTTTAGAATTAATCATCATCTTAGCTACTCTTCGCAACTCCAGCTTTGCAATACTTAACGTTTCTCTAATTAAAATTATTTAATATTGATTAAAAAAAATAACTAATATCATCAATTCTGAAACTTATCAGGCAATATTGAGAGTAAGCTTAATTATTGAAACCTAGTTGAAAAGTTAAGGAAATAAGCCACAAACAAACTTAAAAAATCATTAGGATTTCAGAAAATTACACCTTTGGGTGTTAATTGACTAATGATAAAAATTTGCTTTGTGCTAGCTTAATAACTAGGTTGTTGAGCAAAGTGGTGACAATCTCATTGGCATTAACTACTAAAGATTAAACACCAAGCAACCTTAACAACAAAGAAGTAACAATGATAGAAAAGATTTTGCTAGCGGTTTCTGGATTAGGACACGCCGAAGAAATGCTTAAGACTTTGAAGGAAGTGCCATCAATCCAAAATGCAAAAGTGACAGTTCTCCACGTTGTTCCTGCTCAAAGCACTTCGGCTGCAATGACAGACAAATGGGAAGAAGGCGGCAAAATTCTAGCGAATGCCATTCAATCTTTGAATTTAGATCCTTCTCAAGTGTCTTCGATTTTACGCCAAGGTGATCCTAAAGATGTTGTCTGCCAGGTAGCAGATGAAATAGATGCTGACTTAATTATTATGGGTTCACGCGGACTAAAGCGTCTGCAATCAATTTTATCGAACTCTGTAAGTCAGTATGTGTTTCAATTGTCTTCTCGCCCCATGTTGTTGGTTAAGGATGACATTTATGTCAAGAGAATTAAACGCATCATGGTGGCGATGGATAACTCTGATGCTGCTAAACATTGCTTAAATTTAGCTTTGTTCTTACTGCAAGGGATTCAGGGTAGTCAATTAATTTTAGCTAACATCACAACTGATTTACGTGGTAAAACCTCAGAAGTAGCTGAAATTAGCCCAGATAAAAACCCAGTCTTAGCCGCAGCTGTAGCAGAAGCACAAAAATATGGTGTATCAACTCGTTGTTATACCAGTAGCGGTAAACCAGGAGAAGAGATTTGTCGTTTGACTGAACAATTGACCGTAGACTTATTATTACTTGGTTCTCCTGATCGCCGTCCATCCGTAGCGAAGAATTTTGTCGATATTGACCGACTCATCGGTGCTTCTTTGTCAGACTATGTCAGAGTTAATGCTACTTGTCCAGTTTTATTAGCACGGACAACGGCTTAAGCCTGTTTGGTAGTCTAGCCGTTAATCAGTAAAAACCCCTATTACCGAATGGTAGAGGGGTTTTTACCTTTAACAAACAATGATCAACTATCTTTTTTACCTTCGCGGCTAGCAGTTTGGATGTAAAGAACTATTAAAAATACAGAGGGAACTAATACGAACAGAATGCTCGCTACGAACCCCAGGTCATTAACTTGCATGGCAAGGAAGCCTCTCTTTAAATTTCCAGTCAACAATTTTAGGATAGCATCATCAATGCCAGTGTTAGCTCTTTTTTTTACTCAGGCAATGGCAAAAGCTGATACCAGGAAAAATCAACAAGATTAAGGTTTAGTGACTACGCTAACTGCACCATTAACTAAGGTTTGACAAGCTAGACGATAATTCGCGGGCTTTTTCTTGAGCATTCGATTTTCCACATCTGTAGGAGTAGAAAGATTTTCTATTCCTTCTACTATTTCGACTATACAAGTACCACACTGGCCATAGCCGCCGCAATTTGTGAGTTTGCCAATAAGTTTATAGATGTCAACTCCATTTTCCATTGCTTTTAGTCGCAAGTTAGCACCATCTGCGGCGATGACTTCTTTATTTTCTTTGACAAATTTGATGTTACCCATAACTAAATAATTCCTCTTTAACTGCACGCTGGCCGGGTTACACACCTATATTAATAATTTTTTCTTAATTATTACAAATAATTAAGAATTATCAAGATAGTATTGTGATAAAAAAATGGGACAGGTAATTTACCTATCCCATCAATTGATTATGTTTGAAGTTATCTAAATCCCACTGCTGCTTGCCATACAAAAGCAAGTAACAAAAAGAAAACGGGAATAACTGGGAGAACATCTACCAAAGGATCAAAGATTTGGTAGGCTTCAGGCAATTTTGCTAATAATAGTGCGGCTTCCATGTTTGTTTAAATCCACCTAATCCAACACAGCTTTCATAATTGAGATGTATCTTAACATGGTTTGGGCATTGGTAATTGGGCATAGGGCATGGAAAAAATTTTTTCCTTTCACCCTAGTTCTGCATTTTCGGATGAATTGAGCCAATGGCCAAATTCTGCCATGAAGCGATCGCTTAATATTGCTTCACGAATTTTTTGAGTAAAGCGAATCAGTTCGGTGATGTTATGAATGCTCAATAAGGTATAAGCTAAAATTTCTTGCGATCGCACTAAATGAGAAATGTAAGCCCGACTAAAATTTTGACAAGCATAACAAGGACAAGTTTCGTCTAATGGTGCGAAATCTTCACGAAACTTGGCATTTTTTAAATTCCAACGTTCACCGTTGACTATCGCTGTACCATGTCTAGCCCAACGGGTAGGAATGACACAATCAAATAAGTCTATCCCGGAAGCGATCGCAATTACCATTTCTCGATACGTCCCCACACCCATCAAATAGCGGGGTTTTTCCGGTGGTAACAAGGGTGCAGTCGCTTGGACAATTTGCGCCATCAGTTCTGGCGGTTCTCCCACACTCACGCCGCCAATAGCATAACCTGGTAAATCTAATTCAGTTAAAGCATGAGCAGCTTTAGCGCGTAAATCTAGATATACCCCCCCTTGCACAATCCCAAATAATGCTTGATCACTACGCTCATGGGCTACCATACAACGTTGTAGCCAACGGTAAGTGCGTTCAGTCGCAGCTTCCACCTCTTGACGTGTTGCTGGGTAGGGTGGACATTCATCAAAGGCCATAATCACATCTGCCCCTAGGATATTTTGAATCTCTATAGAGCGTTCTGGTGTTAACTTAATAATTTGTCCATCATGGGGAGAGCGAAAAGTTACCCCTTCTTCAGTAATTTTCCGCATTTCACTTAAGCTAAAGACCTGAAACCCACCAGAATCAGTTAGCATTGGCCCATCCCAACCCATGAACTTATGCAAACCACCACCACCCGCCACAATTGCTTCCCCTGGTTGGAGATGGAGATGATAGGTATTAGATAAAACCATCTGCGCCCCAGTTTCTTTTAATTGGGCTGGGGTAACAGTTTTGACATTAGCCAGCGTTCCTACAGGCATAAATCGGGGAGTTTCTACAACACCATGAGGTGTTAAAAATACCCCGGCTCTGGCTTTTGTTTGGCTACAACGAGCCAAAGATTGATAAGAAAAGATAGCACTCAAGGTAAAATCAGGCGATCGCTAATGGGAAAATTGGTTTGAGGGTTTTATTTCCTAGATATTTAGAAATCTGTTACTAAATATACCAGCAAATAAATCTTGATGTTTGCTTGTCGCTTTTTGTCTAATATCGATGCTTCGTTAACATAACACGTTGTTGCTGTCTTTCACTACCCTGAAGGAAAAAGTTGGTAAGAAAACAGTTTTCTTTTTGTTACCTAAAATTTCTGGAATTGATGGTATTGTCAGTGAATTTAACTAACAAATAAGTATGCCGACGTAATTAATTAGCTGAGGATTTTTATCCTCAAGTCAGTTAATCAATAGTCTGCGATTACTTTTAAATCAACTCCAAAAAATTTTTTCATCAACATGAAGGCTGTCAATTACTTATTTATTTCTGGGTTACTATCTATGCCCTTAGTTATGGGTACAGCTGTTGAGGCTAAAGCTGATTTGATTGTCTGTAATTCCTCATCTGATAAAGCTTATGTAGCCAAAGCTTGGTATTCAGAGGATAGTTGGGTAGCTAGTGGGTGGACTCACGTAAATTCGGGTGAGTGTGAAACAATTCTTACTGGTGATATGAGACGAGTTTCTGCTTATATCTATGCAGCTGATAACGAATGGCAGCCGTGGGAATTGCGAGATAGAAGAACAGCTACATTTTGTCTGAAACAATCATCTTTTAAAATTTTTGATGCGGATGGCAGTTGTTCTTCTAGTATGATTCCTAAAACTTTTTACAGAATAGTTTCAGACAAGTATGATTACAGACTTAGACTGAGATAATAGCTATATTATTGAGCCTCCGTGTGAGTTAAATTTTGCGTAGGGGGATGAGACAACTAAGAGGTATGTCAAGGCACTAGTTTCTGTTCTTCACTCTGTTGGAGATGAAGATGAGAAACTAGCTCAATTTTAGTTGTGTCACTCCACTACGTTATTGAAATGCTGGGGCTAAAATTTGGGTAAGCTTGTCTTTAGAAGGTATCAGAACAGTCATCATCAATTTCTGCATCCCATCTAGCAGCTAGCACTTCGTCCATCATAGCTTCGATCGCACTCACATTCCATTGTCTCTGTTGACGTTCTTGGAATGGGGTGGATAAGGGAATGAGTCGCAAACACATACCTTCTTGCATTAAATCAAAATAGGTTTGTTGTTGCGGAGACTGTTTGAGTTCCAAATAATCAAAACTCTCAACATTTAGGTAAAGCGCACTATTAGCGACTAAGGTAGACCTTTGCGGGTTAGCAAACACTTCCATCACATCCCCTTCACCCTCGCTCAGTAGCCTGTCTTCTTGGGTGTAGATGTAGTGGACTCGACCTAAATCAGCCAATAATCGCTTCATGTCGAGTTTATTCACAATAATGCCCGTGTTAACAATGCACGGAGCCGGTATCTTGGTGTGGGGTAGATGATGACTCATAAAAAAATTGCAAATGAGCGTAAGTGAGTCCAACACAGCTAGACAATTGCTTAGACAGGTTGTTGAGCCTCCATATAAAAAAATATCAACTTTTGAGAGCGATCGTCTAATTACCTAGAGTAAATTATGAACTTTTAGTTGCAAAACCAAATTATACTGTACGTTAATTTACTGTGTGGTAATTTTAGCTTGCTGAACTGCAATAGTATTGGGCTATAGTGAATTTAGGCAAACTACTCGATTACAGAGTCCAGCATAGCAAAATTTGTTCGCTGATCCCTTGATTAACAACAATCTTATTTAAAGATTTAAAATAAGACTTATGCAACGATAATTCTGTGATTGTAGCCACATCAGGGTAAGATTGGTTAATAATGTTGAAGGACTTGATTCCACTGGTATCCAATGTGAGAGCGATCGCTATCAGATCCTTCAGAAAGAACCAACACAATTGCTAGCACGTCACGAGGCTGATCAAATCTCTGCGTTACTTGCCATAAAATTTCTTAATTATCATGCCAAGCTGCACAAAACTCTTGATAACTCATATTTTCTGCACAGTGCCAAATTAATTTATAAGCATCACAGTACAAGTGTAAATTTTCTGGTGGTGAAGTATCAGTAAAATATTCCTTTAAATCAGCAATCACTTTTGGGAATTGTTCACAAATAATAGTTTCCTTAATGTTATCTGCTGCTCGTTTCTGTAAAGATTTACTTTTAGTTGATTTGAGTAGAGTTAATAAAGTTGTCAATGCTATGTCATTACCTGGAGCGAGTTGTGCTAATTTATAAGCTCTGCGTCTTTGAGTATTTTCATCATCACAGGAGATAATCCCTCTGATTAATGCTGTAATTTTGGCAGCAGGTGGGGAAGATATCGGTTGATATTTTGGTAGAGGCTGAGTGTGATTTTTATTTATAATTTCGCCGCGACGCAAAACAATTAAATTTTCTACAGCTTGTTGTCGTTGTGATTTATCTGTAGCTGAGGCGGCTATTGTTTCTAATGTGGAAATTGCTATAGTATTATTAGCATCCAATTTGCCCAAAGCATAAGCAGCTTTGCGGCGTGTTGCTTCATTTTTAGTGGATGTGATTATTTGTAATAAAGCAGCGATCGCAATAGCATTACCAGGATCTACTCTACCCAAACTATAGGCAGCTTGCCAACGGATAGATTCATGACGGACTGCTTTAACTAAGTTTTCCAGAGTAGCGATCGCAATTTTATTTCCAGGGTCAAAAGTTTTACCCAAACTATAGGCAGCATTCCAACTATCAAACTCATTGTCGCATGATTGAATAAATTTTTCTAGAGATGCGATCGCTTTGACTCGATCAGTTTTCAGTAATGCTACCCTAGCACCTTCCACAATAGGCGGCGGGTATCTCCACCACTTTTGTTTTTGGGAATGAAAATAGCCAAAACGCCACTTAATTAATTGCTGAATTATCTCATCAGCATTGTGAAAATCGCTAAATTCTGCTATCCCTTGTGCTGCCAAAAAGTAGGCTTGATAACTATAAAATCCACCACAATTATCATCAAAATTAGTTAAAGCTGCGATAAATGCTGTTTTCTCTGCTTCTGGTATGTCATTTCTCCCCAGCCATAGTAGAATTACTTCCCGCCACTGGGATGCAAAAATACAATTATTGATACTATTGTCTAACTGCCAACCTATAAAAAAACGCCAATCTTTGATATGTTGAGCCGCAAAATATTCCTGAAAACTTGGGTGATAAAAAGCATAAACTTTTTCAGTAATGGCTTCTGATATACCTACTTGATTAAGCCAGCCTAATTGCAATGCTAATTGAAATAAACCATCATCAGGATTACCCAATACTTGCAATATAAAGCTATGTTTGATTCTAAATTTAGTTTTTTCTTGACTAATAGCTAATAATGCCAATTTACCCAAAGCTTGATTTAACTCTTGTCTCTGGGAGAAAGTTGTCGGAAAACGGTCTTGTTTCCATTCATAAATCGCCTCAACAAATTGTTCATATAACATGAATTTTGTATTAGGCAATCTTCCTTGTCCTAATCCCCAAATGCGGCACAATAAAGCTAACCGTAAGGGATTTTTGACTGCATCTTTAATGCGTCGCCGTTCGGGCTGTTCTAACTCAAATCGTAGTTTTTCCCCTATACTTGAATCAGGACTAAACCAACGCTGAATAAATTGTTTGACTCGGTCTGGTGTCTGACTATCACCGTAAGTAAAATGCAAATTGCAATAGGTATCAAAATTCTCTAAAACATTTTTACCTGCATCCCAAACGTTACGGCGACAAGTTAAAATTACTGTGGCATCTGCTACCCAACCTTTGAGATAGTTACTGATTTTTGTTAAAGCCAGAGTAGATGCGATCGCCATTTCATCAACTGCATCTAGTAATAACCACACCCTTCCTTGATTAAACTGTTGACAAAATTCCTCCTCTACCTCTGGAGAAACACGTAACTTACGAGTAGCCGCAGGTAGCCAATCTTGAACTAAATACTGTTCTAAATTCTTACCTTGCAAATCTGCTAAAGAAACCCAGATAGGTAAATCAGTAGTATTATCTAATATCCAAGTAGCAATTTTCTGAAGTAACGTAGTTTTACCTGCGCCTGGTTCGCCGATGATGGCAATTCGTTTACTTTGTTTTGCTTGTATTATCTGTTGTAAAAATTCATCATGGTCAAAAGTTTGAGTTACTTCGGTATCTTCTGGCTCATATAAACGAGAGCCATTCTGAGGAGTAACATCGCCACGATAACGCGATCGCTGTTTTTGTTCTACCAATCCCAAAGAAACGTAAACTTGATTTAATGCAAAACTTAATCCATCAGCGATTGTTAAAGGATTAGTTGTCAGGCGTTGAATATTGTTGAGTTCTAAATCAGCACGACAAATTTGTTGCCAATCTATAAGTAAAGTAGCAGTCTGTTCTACAGTTGCTTGTGGTTTTGCCACTACTGGATGTGACTTTTCAGAACGGCGACGTTCCCATTCTTGATCAAATTGTTGCAAATTAGCTGCTATGTCTTGGCGTTTGTACCACAAATTAAGAGTAAAGTGCCAAGTTTCTGAACCACTGCGAGAGGGACGATTATCCTCTAAAATTTCCAAAAAATCAGCAAACCGCTTGAGAGATTCCTTAATTTGTTCTGCATTTAAGGAAATATCGCCAGAAATCAAAGTTGTTAGTGCTTGGAGAAATCTAACTTTTGTTCTGACAACCAGCCGATATTCATTTAGCCAACGAGTTTGAATCTGCGGACGTAAAGCATCTAAAGCCGACTCATTACAGTCCATTGCATCATTAGCATAAGCCAACAGCAACCCTAATAAGTGCCGCGATCGCTTTTTTGCTTCTGTACCGTAACTCGCTCTTGCCATCGCTGTTGTCGCCAAAATCAACAAAGTTCGGGGATTCCCCCAAGTTTTGCAACTTCCTCTAGCTTGAATATATTGAATTTACAAGCGTTTGCGGCGATAGTTCCCCTAATTCGCTTCGGGGAAGTTCCTCCGCATATCCTGATTTTATAGACAAAGCAACTCCAGCATACAAATAAAAACCTCAACCTATAAATCACCAACCGCAAAAATATTACTAATACCAATTATGTTAAAACTAACTTACACAGAAAACAGCTTTCACTTAGAACATCTCAACGAATCTTTGCCAGATTGGGTAAGTAAAAGAGTGATTTTAGCCTTGTATTCTGCTACAAAACTTCATATTGAACCCACTACAGCTACATTTCTAATCGCCAACGAATCATCTCTTATTGCCGACTTAAAACAACTATCTCAAGAAAATATCTTAGAAATCTGCCCTTGTGATGCCTCCTGTGCTGAAATTATTCTTAAAGGCACTTGGCTAACATCAGACTTAGAAAGCGCGACAGGAATTTTTGTGACAAACTTAAGTCAATTAGCAGAAATACTTCTCCAACGCCTCTTTAAAACCCAGCAACAATTAACTGCACCCCTATTTAATTAAAAACTCTCTGCGCCCCTCTGCGCCGACTTAGCGTCACTCTGCGTTCAAAAAACTTACATAAAGCTTGCTGTTCGCGGGACTATGGTACAACTTCCGAACCCAGTCTGTAAAACTGTCCTAGTCAGTTGTGCCGCCTTTCCCCGAACAGCACCCCCTTCAGAATTATGACTATTAACCGTTCCGACCAAGTTGCACAAGAAGATTTGGTCATGTTTATTAATGCTTGCCTTGCTTGCACAGGACAACGTGAATTTTATGATGATGCTTACGGTCAAAGAGTATCAATTAATTTTTTACATGACTATATTCTCGGTAATTACCGCTTACTATACACCCGTTCTTTAGCAGCAGGTATCAATCATTTCAATCAAGCTCAAATCATCCTAAAACTATTAGCAACAGGGAAAAACACACATCCCGAACATCGAGAAGAGGAAGGCGCGCTGATTGCCCATACACTCAACACCCTACCACCCCAGAGAGCCTGGGGAGTTTTGCAACAACTACGCCAAAGAAAAATTAACAATCGTCGTAGTAGAGCGATCGCAAGAGATTATTTAAGTATGCGGCGTGATATTAGTTTTGATGCGGTGAAATATCGTGCTAAAGTACGAGCGATCGCCACCCATGCCCACCTGAAATTACAAGGTGAATTAGGTAATTTCTTATTCCGTAACTGGCAACAAAAAGTTTATAACACCGAGTTATTTGAAAACTTTCGCCAAGCACACTACAGTGCCGAAGCCGTTTATAAATTACCGTTTACAGTCGCCGAAGGTTTAGCCACTAAACATAAAATTCCCCGTGATGTTTTTTTATCCCGTATTCAAGAGCAAATGACTTTGGGTGAAAAGTTGCGTTTCCAAGGTGTAGCAGAACGGAGTGAGAAAGTAGATATAGATGTAGATTTGGGTCGTCTTCCCTTAACCAAGCTGGCGTTATATATTCTTTCCTTACCTTGGGAAACACGAAAACAGCAACAAGCAATTTTAACCCAAGCTTTAGAGCGATCGGCACAATTCACGTTAAAAAAAGCACCTTTAAAATTAGGAAAAGTTGCAGCAGTCTTAGATTGCAGTTATTCCAGTTCCGGCTCTAGTGAAAAACGTCGCCGTCCCTTGGGTGTAGCCTTAGCTGCACACTACCTACTCAAAGCAGCCTCACAAGAATATCGCGCTTTTTGGACAGTACCCACACCAGAACCATTACTAGTCCGTCCCTATGGACAAACTGATTTAGCTACACCCTTACTAAACGCCTTAGCATCCGGTGCAGACTTAGTAGTGATTATCTCTGACGGTTGTGAAAATGACCCACCCAACGGTGCGGCACAAGTGCTGCGAATTTATCGCACCAAATTAGATATCCAAAAACTAACTTCCATAATTCACTGCAACCCCGTATTTAATGCTGAAGACTTTTCATTACAAAATCTTAGCCCCAACATCCCCACTGTCGGACTCAGAGATGCAGAAGATTTACCCACAATGCTAGGGTTTGCCCGATTTGCTGATGGTTCTGCACCTTTATCAGAACTAGAAGATTATTTAGCCGCCAGAGTGCAACAGATGTTGAACAATTCCATCAGAGGTTAAAAATGGCACAAAAGAAAAGATTATTAGCAGATATATCTCTGAAAGGATTAGACATTGCCCCTTCACAAGTAAGAGGTGCAGTCCGCATTGTGCCACTCATCCGGCAGAACATCCGTGATGATTTACGCTTAACCCGTCGTTCCTATCAAGAAGATATAACAGTTGTTAATTTAGAAGGAAAATTTACAGAACCAGGCATCAAATATTTTTCCTATGTTCCCCACGGCTTGGTGATGTCGTGGACTGATGATGGTAGTCCCGTCGCCAGCTTTGGTGGACAGATACTCAAACCCGACGGACAAAGTCAAGAATATGGTTGTGCAAGCGTCCGCTTAATGCACCGCATGGCCAAAAGAGAATCGTCTAATCAACTGAGATTTTTACCTTTACACCTAGCAATGGAAGGTTTTTTATCACTATTTTTCTCTGGTACGACAATTGCTTGGCGTGAGTATTCTAAATATGCCCTCTCTCATGGTTTGGGTTCGCGCTACGAAACTGCCGTGAATGGACGTTACATAGCTGGTTTGGAAGATGCTTTACGTGTGTTTGAAATTCACGAAAAACAAGTGGGGGTGTTAGTTTTTGTAGCTGAATCATTAGCATCCGCTTTTGTAGTCCCCACTCCAGAAGACTATCGTGCCTTGCATACCAGCCTTTTAGAAGACTTTTATGGTGAGTTGATTTACCAGTACAGCTTACTGTATGACACAACTTGGCGGATGGAAACCACCGTAGATGATGCCAACATTAATAGTCTGGCAGATTTGAGGGGAGCGATCGCCAAAATACGACAAGACTGGGCATCGTTCCAAGGCTTTATGGCAGAGGGATTATTACAACGCCAACTAAATTCTCAGATAGTTTATACTGCCGGTTCTTTTCTACTGCAAAGGTTCATCACTGACTTACAACCCAAACACGAAAACTATATTGGTGAAGCAATCATCAGGGAATCAGGAGAATTAGAATATCTCAAAACTTATCGCCTATCAGAAGCACAAATTCGCCGAGCTTACCTACTGAGCAAATTAGCCGAACACAACTGGAATATGGAAGCAACCGCCAAAGCACTCTCACAAACTACCCAGGACTTTATTGCTCGAATAGAAGCAGCTGGTTTCGGATACCTACTCAATCAAGCAGTGCGTGAAGCTGCACTCAAAAAAACTAAAAAATCCCGGAGATAACCAGCTTAGGTCGGTAGATTATGAGGAAATAGAAGAAAGACTGAAGGCTAAAATCCTTATCTCGTAAGGATATTGAGGAGGAAGAAAAAAGAGACAAAAAAAGTTAGAGGAAAGAGTTGACAATCCCAAGAGGGTTAGCTATATTGAATAAGTGCCTGAAAGGAGAGCGCGACGAAGCGCAGTCCGAGGCAACCGAACCTTGAAAAAATTATAGTTTGAAAGCCAGAAAAAAACAACTAGCCTGCGTCAAGAAAAATACACACCAGGCTGAGGTGTAAAAAGAGCAGCCAAAGAAAGAGCTAAAAGCAAACTTAACAAAACGGAGAGTTTGATCCTGGCTCAGGATGAACGCTGGCGGTATGCTTAACACATGCAAGTCGAACGGAATCTTAGGATTTAGTGGCGGACGGGTGAGTAACGCGTGAGAATCTAGCTTTAGGTCGGGGACAACCACTGGAAACGGTGGCTAATACCGGATGTGCCGGAAGGTGAAAGGCTTGCTGCCTAGAGATGAGCTCGCGTCTGATTAGCTAGTTGGTGTGGTAAGAGCGCACCAAGGCGACGATCAGTAGCTGGTCTGAGAGGATGATCAGCCACACTGGGACTGAGACACGGCCCAGACTCCTACGGGAGGCAGCAGTGGGGAATTTTCCGCAATGGGCGAAAGCCTGACGGAGCAATACCGCGTGAGGGAGGAAGGCTCTTGGGTTGTAAACCTCTTTTCTCAAGGAATAAGTTCTGAAGGTACTTGAGGAATAAGCATCGGCTAACTCCGTGCCAGCAGCCGCGGTAATACGGAGGATGCAAGCGTTATCCGGAATGATTGGGCGTAAAGGGTCCGCAGGTGGCACTGAAAGTCTGCTGTTAAAGAGTGAGGCTCAACCTCATAAGAGCAGTGGAAACTACAGAGCTAGAGTGCGTTCGGGGTAGCAGGAATTCCTGGTGTAGCGGTGAAATGCGTAGAGATCAGGAAGAACACCGGTGGCGAAAGCGTGCTACTAGGCCGTAACTGACACTGAGGGACGAAAGCTAGGGGAGCGAATGGGATTAGATACCCCAGTAGTCCTAGCCGTAAACGATGGATACTAGGCGTGGCTTGTATCGACCCGAGCCGTGCCGGAGCTAACGCGTTAAGTATCCCGCCTGGGGAGTACGCACGCAAGTGTGAAACTCAAAGGAATTGACGGGGGCCCGCACAAGCGGTGGAGTATGTGGTTTAATTCGATGCAACGCGAAGAACCTTACCAAGACTTGACATGTTGCGAATTTCCCTGAAAGGGGAAAGTGCCTTAGGGAGCGCAAACACAGGTGGTGCATGGCTGTCGTCAGCTCGTGTCGTGAGATGTTGGGTTAAGTCCCGCAACGAGCGCAACCCTCGTTTTTAGTTGCCAGCATTAAGTTGGGCACTCTAGAGAGACTGCCGGTGACAAACCGGAGGAAGGTGGGGATGACGTCAAGTCAGCATGCCCCTTACGTCTTGGGCTACACACGTACTACAATGCTACGAACAAAGGGCAGCGACACAGCGATGTGAAGCAAATCCATGAAATCGTAGCTCAGTTCAGATCGAAGGCTGCAACTCGCCTTCGTGAAGGAGGAATCGCTAGTAATTGCAGGTCAGCATACTGCAGTGAATTCGTTCCCGGGCCTTGTACACACCGCCCGTCACACCATGGAAGCTGGTCACGCCCGAAGTCATTACCTCAACTTTTCGGAGAGGGGGATGCCTAAGGTAGGACTGGTGACTGGGGTGAAGTCGTAACAAGGTAGCCGTACCGGAAGGTGTGGCTGGATCACCTCCTTTTTAGGGAGACCTACCCAAATCAGAAATCGAAAGCCAAAAGCCAAAAGCCAAAAGCCAGAAGCGAAGAGCAAATAGAGACTGAGATGGTCTACTCTAGGTCGGTCGCAGAGGTTGTAAGGCTTTCAAACTAATAATGAGGTTCGTATGGGCTATTAGCTCAGGTGGTTAGAGCGCACCCCTGATAAGGGTGAGGTCCCTGGTTCGAGTCCAGGATGGCCCACCTGAAGAATTTTAGATTGCCGATTTTAGATTTTAGATTGTATTGTTCAATCGAAAATCGCAAATCCAAAATCGAAAATTCGGTTGGGGGGTTTAGCTCAGTTGGTAGAGCGCCTGCTTTGCAAGCAGGATGTCAGCGGTTCGAGTCCGCTAACCTCCACATGAAAAGAAAGAGGAAAAGTCAGCAACTAACGGAAGTTAGACTGCTGGGTAAATCCAGCCAGAACCTTGAAAACTGCATAGAAACGCGATTATAGCAGGCAGACACAAGAATCTTCAAGAAAAATTCGAGTGTTTGCGGATAGAAACCAATGTAAAGTGGTCAAGCTAATAAGAGCGAACGGTGGATACCTAGGCACACAGAGGCGAAGAAGGACGTGGTTACCGACGAAAAGCTCCGGGGAGTTGGAAGCAAACATAGAGCCGGAGATATCCGAATGGGGAAACCCTAAATACTACCTGTTGAATATATAGACAGGAAAGAGCCAACCCAGCGAACTGAAACATCTTAGTAGCTGGAGGAAAAGAAATCAAAAGAGATTCCCTAAGTA
This sequence comes from Aliinostoc maniaoense, assembly GCF_058172895.1. NCBI lineage: Bacteria > Bacillati > Cyanobacteriota > Cyanophyceae > Nostocales > Nodulariaceae > Aliinostoc > Aliinostoc maniaoense. Next base: position 4,638,816 of record NZ_CP187952.1, read on the forward strand.
GTGGTGAGCGAAAGGGGAAGAGCCTAAACCAAAGGATATATCTTTTGGGGTAGAGGGACAACGATATCGAATCTAGAGGTTAGACGAAGCAGCTAAATACTGCACCAGAGGAGGTGAAAGTCCTGTAGTCGAAAACTTAAGGATAGTAGTTGAATCCCGAGTAGCATGGGGCACGAGGAATCCCATGTGAATCAGCGAGGACCATCTCGTAAGGCTAAATACTACTGTGTGACCGATAGAGAACAAGTACCGCGAGGGAAAGGTGAAAAGAACCCCGGAAGGGGAGTGAAATAGAACATGAAACCGTGAGCTTACAAGCAGTGGGAGTCCGATTAAACGGATGACCGCGTGCCTGTTGAAGAATGAGCCGGCGAGTTATAGGTACTGGTAGGTTAAAGCGGTGTAGCTGGAGCCAAAGGGAAACCGAGTCTGAAGAGGGCGATAATCAGTATTTATAGACCCGAACCCTGGTGATCTAACCATGTCCAGGATGAAGCTTGGGTAAAACCAAGTGGAGGTCCGAACCGACCGATGTTGAAAAATCGGCGGATGAGGTGTGGTTAGGGGTGAAATGCCAATCGAACCAGGAGCTAGCTGGTTCTCCCCGAAATGTGTTGAGGCGCAGCGGTAATGAATATATCTAGGGGGTAAAGCACTGTTTCGGTGCGGGCTGGGAGACCGGTACCAAATCGAGACAAACTCAGAATACCTAGAGAACACATTGCCAGTGAGACAGTGGGGGATAAGCTTCATTGTCAAGAGGGAAACAGCCCAGACCACCAGCTAAGGTCCCCAAATCATCACTAAGTGAGAAAGGAGGTGAGACTGCAAAGACAACTAGGAGGTTTGCCTAGAAGCAGCCACCCTTGAAAGAGTGCGTAATAGCTCACTAGTCAAGCGGTCTTGCGCCGAAAATGAACGGGGCTAAGTGATGTACCGAAGCTGTGGGATTAACTAAACATTAATCGGTAGGGGAGCGTTCCGTAGTAGGAAGAAGCAGTAGCGGCGAGCAGCTGTGGACGAAACGGAAGTGAGAATGTCGGCTTGAGTAGCGCAAACATTGGTGAGAATCCAATGCCCCGAAACCCTAAGGGTTCCAGAGCCAGGTTCGTCCACTCTGGGTTAGTCGGGACCTAAGGCGAGGTCGAAAGGCGTAGTCGATGGACACAGGGTCAACAATCCCTGACTAATGTACTGGAGCATTGCTAGGGACGCATGAAAGATAGCCACACCCTGATTGGTTTGGGAGGAGTTTACGAACTCCGAGTGGGGAAGGATAGTGCCAAGAAAAGCTAGGAATGTGATGAAAGTAGATTACCCGTACCCGAAACCGACACAGGTAGGGAGGTTGAGAATACCAAGGGGCGCGAGATAACTCTCTCTAAGGAACTCGGCAAAATGGCCCCGTAACTTCGGAAGAAGGGGTGCCAGCGAGAGCTGGTCGCAGTGAAGAGATCCAGGCGACTGTTTACCAAAAACACAGGTCTCCGCGAACTCGAAAGAGGAAGTATGGGGGCTGACGCCTGCCCAGTGCCGGAAGGTTAAGGAAGTTGGTCAGTGGTAACATGAAGCTGACGACCGAAGCCCCGGTGAACGGCGGCCGTAACTATAACGGTCCTAAGGTAGCGAAATTCCTTGTCGGGTAAGTTCCGACCCGCACGAAAGGCGTAACGATCTGGATGGTGTCTCAGAGAGAGACTCGGCGAAATAGGAATGTCTGTGAAGATACGGACTGCCTGCACCTGGACAGAAAGACCCTATGAAGCTTTACTGTAGCCTGGAATTGTGTCCGGGCTTCGCTTGCGCAGGATAGGTGGGAGACGAAGAGATATTCCTTGTGGGGGATATGGAGTCAACGGTGAGATACCACTCTGGCGAAGCTAGGATTCTAACTTGCTACCGTTATCCGGTAGAAGGACAGTTTCAGGTGGGCAGTTTGACTGGGGCGGTCGCCTCCTAAAAGGTAACGGAGGCGCGCAAAGGTTCTCTCAGCACGCTTGGAAACCGTGCGGCGAGTGTAAAGGCATAAAGAGAGCTTGACTGCAAGACCGACAAGTCGAGCAGGTACGAAAGTAGGCCTTAGTGATCCGACGGCGCAGAATGGAATGGCCGTCGCTCAACGGATAAAAGTTACTCTAGGGATAACAGGCTGATCTCCCCCAAGAGTCCACATCGACGGGGAGGTTTGGCACCTCGATGTCGGCTCATCGCAACCTGGGGCGGAAGTACGTCCCAAGGGTTGGGCTGTTCGCCCATTAAAGCGGTACGTGAGCTGGGTTCAGAACGTCGTGAGACAGTTCGGTCCATATCCGGTGCAGGCGTAAGAACATTGAGAGGATTCCTCCTTAGTACGAGAGGACCGGGAGGAACGAACCGCTGGTGTACCAGTTATTGTACCAACAGTAGACGCTGGGTAGCCAAGTTCGGAGCGGATAACCGCTGAAAGCATCTAAGTGGGAAGCCCACCTCAAGATGAGTGTTCTCACTACGCAAAGTAGGTAAGGTCACGGGCAGAACACCCGTTCATAGGCTCTAAGTGGAAGTGCAGTAATGTATGTAGCTGAGGAGTCCTAACAGACCGAGGGCTTGACCTCATAATCATTGGCAATTCGCGTTTCTTGCAGTCTTCAGGGTTGTGTAAGCGACTGGGAACTGGCTACTGGGGACTAGCTAAGACAGTTTCTTCCCAGTCCCCAATCCCCAGTCCCCAATCCCCAGTTTTTCCTGGTGCTTATGGCGCGGTGGAACCACACTGATCCCTTCCCGAACTCAGAGGTGAAACGCTGCTGCGGCTACGATAGTTGGAGGGTTGCCTCCTGCCACAATCGCTCAGTGCCAGGTTTTTATTTTGGATAAAAAAATCATCCTTTACTGACTGTGAAGGGTGATTTTTTTATTGTTTAGGATTTTTTATAGTTTTGACATTTATTTTTGGCATTTTCAGGCTATTCTTACTGAGGCTACATCTTGAGCTTCTAACATAGAGGCTACTTGTAAAATTAATACTTCATTATAGGGTGCTGCTATCAATTGCACAGCAAGTGGTAAAGAATCCTGATGCTGAATTGGTACTGATAATACAGGTAAGCCAATAAAGGATAATGGTTGTGTAAATAGTCCTAAGTGGGGACGCACAAGTATTTCCTTTCCATCTAGAATCATTGTTTGTTGACCGATTAGCGGTGCTGTAATTGGTGTTGCTGGAGCTATGATTACATCAACTTGTTGAAAAATTTCTCGCAGACGATCGCTATACCATCTCCGAAAGCGTTGTGCTTGTAAGTACCAGCTACTCGGTATTAATGCACCTGCTAGGAAACGATCGCGTGTTGCAGGGTCAAAGTCTTGAGGACGCGATCGCAGTTTATCTAAGTGTAAATTTGCACCTTCACAGGCGGTAATTACAAATGCGGCTGCTCTGGCGCGGTGTGTTTCTGGTAATGTAATGTATTGCTTGACATTGAGGGCATCTGCTACTTTCCGTACTGTTGCTAATGCTTCTGGGCTTGCACCTTGAGTAAAATAATCATCGGCTATAGCAATTCTCAAGGTTGATATATCTTGATTTAGCTGGGGCAAAGTTAGCTCTGTTGATCGCTTGGTACAAATAGGATCACGGACATCTTCTCCTTGTAGTACATCAAATATGATGGCTATATCTCTTACCGAACGAGCGAAGGGGCCAATATGATCAAGACTACTAGAGAATAAAGCTACCCCTGCACGAGATAAGCGTCCGTAAGTTGGCTTGAAACCAAAGACACCACATAATGCAGCTGGAACACGAATTGAACCGTTAGTATCAGAACCTAATGTAAAAGGAACTAATCCAGCAGCAACCGCCGCCGCCGAACCGCCAGATGAGCCACCAGCTACACGCTGTAAATCGTGGGGGTTGCGGGTAACACCGTAATGATGATTTTCTGTGACAAATCCGTAGGCGTACTCATCCATATTTAATGCACCTACCAAAACAGCACCCGCTTGTTTAAGTTTGGCTACTGCTGTAGCGTCTTGGGTAGCTGGAGGATTTTCGGCATTGATTTTTGCACCTGCTAAAGTTGTTAAACCAGCGATATCAAATAGGTTTTTGACGGCAAAGGGTACACCAGCCAATACACCAGGATTATTACCTTTAGCTATTTCATTATCGATGTGTGCTGCATCTGCCAAAGCTGTCTCAGCAGTTAGAGTTGTGAAACAATTGAGGAAGCGATCGCGTGCTGATATCTTAGCTAATGCAGCTTTGGTAACTTCCACTGCGCTAACTTTACCTTCATGTATGGCAGTGGCAATTGATACAGCATCATTCATGGTTCAAATACTGGTGCGGCTTCAATTTCTTCTGGTAGGGGGAAGGAATTAACTAGTTGAGCGATCGCTTTTATTCTCTCAAAATTTGCTATTACTTCATCTCGATATTCATCTTTTATCCGCAAATCTAACAGCAACGCCATTTGCTCAACATAATTACTGACATTAATATCTTGATTCTCCATTTCTATGCAATGCTCAATTTACAACTTTTGGAAGTTCCTTTAAAGTCGATTTTCTGGATTTCTGCAATTGATTCAGGTGGGTATTCCCCACCCTCAATTACTAACTTTGTGTTACAGTCTCTTTCGCCAAGAATTTTTCTAATTCAGTTAAGGCATCAGCATCAACTTTAGTTTGCATGGGGCAGAATTTGGGGCCACACATAGAACAGAACTCAGCAGTTTTGTAAATATCTGCTGGTAAAGTTTCATCGTGGTATTCCTTAGCTCTTTCTGGGTCGAGTGCTAATTCAAACTGACGATTCCAGTCAAAATTATAACGGGCTTGGGAGAGTTGATCGTCCCTATCTCTTGCCCCTGGGCGATGTCTAGCAATGTCAGCAGCGTGAGCGGCTATTTTATAAGCAATTAATCCATTGCGGACATCTTCAGCGTTAGGTAAACCCAAATGTTCTTTTGGTGTAACGTAGCACAGCATAGCCGTACCGTACCAACCAGCCATAGCCGCACCAATGGCAGACGTGATGTGGTCATAACCTGGTGCAATGTCTGTCACCAATGGGCCAAGCACATAGAAGGGAGCTTCAGAACACTCTTCCATCTGTTTTTTGACGTTGAACTCAATTTGATCCATTGGGACGTGTCCTGGCCCTTCTACCATCACCTGGACATCATGTTCCCAGGCTTTGCGGGTAAGTTGACCGAGGGTTTTGAGTTCAGCTAACTGGGCATCATCAGAGGCATCATGGGTACACCCAGGGCGGAGAGAATCACCTAAACTAAAGGAGACATCATATTTTTTGAAAATTTCAATAATGTCGCGGAAATGGGTGTAGAGAGGGTTTTGCTTGTGATGATGCAACATCCACCGCGCCAAAATACCGCCACCACGGGAAACAATACCAGTAATGCGGCTTCTCACCAAGGGTAAATGTTCGATCAAAATTCCGGCGTGGATGGTTTGATAGTCCACCCCTTGTTGGGCGTGTTTTTCGATGATGTGGAGAAAATCTTCTGGAGTTAAATTTTCAATTCTGCCGTGGACGCTTTCTAAAGCTTGGTAAACTGGCACTGTCCCAATAGGAACGGGTGAAGCGTTGATAATAGCGGTACGAATTTCATCTAAGTTACCGCCACCTGTGGACAAGTCCATGACAGTATCAGCACCATACTTCACCGCTAGATTTAATTTATCTACTTCTTCTTGAAGATTGGAAGAATTAGGTGAAGCACCGATGTTAGCATTTACCTTACATTTAGAAGCGATGCCAATGCACATTGGCTCTAAGTTGGTGTGATTAATATTGGCAGGGATAATCATTCGCCCCCGCGCCACTTCATCCCGAATCAGATCAGCTGGTAGATTTTCTCGTTGGGCGACGTAGTGCATTTCTTCGGTGATGACACCCTGACGTGCGTAGTGCATTTGAGTTACATTGCTTTGCCCACGTCGTTTAGCAACCCATTCTTTCCGCATATGAAATTCCTCGATAAACAGCTTCCCTTCGCTGGTATTACCCAGACTCAGGTGTTAAGGGTCTAATCTCAGCCTGTTGGTGCAAGCACCCCTAGCATGGATGTAGTGTATCACCTTGTTTATGGGTCAGTGCAAGGAGGTTAACAATTACTAAAATTAGTCTTTAATAATCAGGGTCAATCCCTAACTGGCGTAATTTTTCTGCCAAGCGATCGCCCCGTTGCTGTTCTTGTTCTAGCTGTTGTGTGAGTAATTGCGATCGCTCTTCACTACTCAATAACAGATTCCCCTGTTCATCCCACCAGCGTAACCAAGGGGCTGTCATATTTTGATATTGTCCTTGCCAAATTCCTAATTCCACACCCATTGGGGGAATAGGATAGTGACCTTGTTCATTAGCTGGCAATAGTTCATAGTGACCATCTACTAAATGATAAACTTCCACAGAGGCTTTGTTGACTTCATAAATGGCATAGAACGGCACTCGAATCGCTTGCTCATACACCCAAAATTTGCCAGTCAGAGGTGTTTTGTCTCGCTCCTCTAAGCCACTACCAGAAACAAATTCTATAACAATTAATGGTGCGACGTATTCTTGCCATAAAACATAAGAACGCCGAAACTTACCATTTAATATTGGTGGTACATTGGACACATAAAACCAGTCTGGTGCTTCTGCGCCTCTCTCTGGTGGTTCAGTTAAACGCCAATAAATACCGCAATCTTGTCCAATACAGTATTGATTATCAGGATGTAGTTGCTGCAATACACTGGTAATGGAGTCAGTCAGCAGGATACTTTGAGGATGTTCTTGAAAATTCTTACCTCCGGTACGCTCCGCGAACACAAATGTTCCGTCTGACTCTGGTAACTCAGTATGGTCGGGAAGGTGGGTAATGCCTAGTTCAGAAGGTTTAGTAAGGGTCATAGAACCTTGGCGCAGTTAGAGGCTTAGTTATATTTTAGTCTGAGAATTAAGTAATTGAAGAGACGAGAAAGCAGAAGAGAAAACCTTTGACTAATGACTAATAACGATCGCTATATTATTTTTCATAAACCCTATGGTGTTTTGAGTCAGTTTACTCAGGAAATACCCCAGCAAACTACCCTTAAACAGTATATTGATGTGCCGGATGTCTATCCTGTGGGGCGTTTAGATTGGGATAGTGAAGGCTTACTGTTATTAACAAACAATGGTAAATTGCAACATCGTTTATCGCATCCGCGCTTTGGACATGAGCGAACTTATTGGGTACAGGTAGAGCGGATTCCTGATGTAGATGCTATAACCAAATTACAAACAGGGGTAGAAATTCAAGATTACCGCACACGACCAGCAAAGGTCAGGTTATTGCGGGAAGATCCGCGAGTTGGCGATCGCCAACCACCAATTAGATTTCGTAAAAATGTCCCTACAGCTTGGTTAGAAATGACCTTAACAGAAGGTAAAAATCGGCAAGTACGGCGCATGACTGCGGCGGTAGGGTTTCCGACTTTGCGTTTAGTCAGGGTGAGCATCGCTCATTTACGCTTAGATGGTTTACCTTTGGGTGACTGGCGTGATTTAACTCCATCAGAAGTTAAATTACTGCATGATTTACCAGTCAAACAGGGCAAAAAGCCAGCTAGGTTTAGATAGAAAATATCTCCAGGTGCAGAAAGCATAAAAATATTTTTATTTGCTGATTTTTACCAAAAAAACTCGAAAAGAGTATAATTCTGTTTTTTTATTTCCCTAACTAGCCTTGGAGAATAACTGTAACTCTTATGAGCCTGAATCAGACATCGCTCTGGCATCAAACTCATCAACTCCATATTTTGTCTGCAAATCCCAGTAGCTTGGAACTTTTATCAGAACCAGCTACTAATTTAGAACTGGGAATAGCCGAACAGCTACGCCATACCCAAGCAGAATTACAACGGTATCGGATGCTGTATGACAATCTCCCATATGTGTACTTGAGTTTGGATATAACAGGGTTAATTTTATCTATTAACCAGTTTGGAGCTAGTTGTCTTGGTTACACACCAGAACAATTAATCCAAAAACCGATTTTAAAATTGTTTGCCGAGTCAGAAAAACAAAGGCTGGCTGATCAATTAAAATTTTTATTGACAAATACCTCAGAATATGTACTAAATTGTGGCAATTTTTGTTTAGAAAGTCCCTTAAGCTTAATCAAATGGGTCAAGGTAACACTGCGGTTGATACCTGATTATGAGGTTGATCAGCCAGTAATTATTATGGTTTGTGAAGATATTACTGCTATGGTGCATGGGGAAAAAGTGACCAACACCCCATACCCAATCGAAAATAGAGTGCGGCAACTATCCCTGTCTACCCAGATTGCTAGCGATGAACAACATAATCAAGTATTAATATCAGATCACAAGGAAGAAGGAGAAAGCCTGACTCGGCTGCAAGAAGAATTTATTAGTACAATTTCCCACGAATTACGCACACCCCTAACGAATATGAAAATGGCAATTCAGATGTTGGGAATTGTACTGGATAAAGAACAGCAAGTTTTAGGAGAGGCAGAAAATTCTAAAGCAGCTTGCTATTTTAAAATTTTAAATAATGAGTGCGATCGTGAAATAAATCTGATTAATAATTTTTTAGATTTAAAACGTCTAGAGAACAACTCCCAACCTTGGGTACTGGAAACAATTCAAATTGAGCAGTGGCTCTATCAAGTGGTAGAGAAGTTTCAACAGCGTCATCGTCAGGTTTGTCAGCAAAACTTAACCATCAAGATACCCGACTCTCTCCCCCCTCTACTCTGCAACTCATCTAGTTTAGAACGTATAGTTATAGAATTACTCACTAATGCCTATAAATTCAGTCCGCCAGATGCAGCCATTATCATTTCTGCAAAGCTAAAAGCCAATAACATCCTATTGCAAGTGATTAATTACGGTGTAGACATCCCTAAGACGGAATTAAGCCGCATTTTTGAGAAATTTTATCGCATTCCCACTAACGATCCTGCCAAGCAAGGCGGCACAGGGTTAGGATTAGCATTAGTACAACAACTGATTAAGGAGTTGGGCGGAACAATTACAGTGGATAGTGGGTCAAATCGTACCTGTTTTAGTATTCAACTTGCACTCAAAAGATAAAAATTGGGCATTATTCAGTTATCAGTCACTTGATAACTGATGACTAATTTAACTCCCTTATCTACCTTGTCTCTCCGTTCGCGTAGCGTCCCGCAGGGAAGTTCTGTTGCCTGCGGCAAGCCCTTCGGGTTCAACAGTTCCCTACGGCGGGAAACCCGCCTACAGGACTGTTTCACCGCAAAGCTTCTACGGAGGAAACCTCCGCACCCTACGGGATCTTGCTACAGACTTCTCTCCTTGTCTCCCACTGCCCACTGAAACAATTTCACAAAAATTCCCTTGCCTATGTCGGAAATATTTAGCTAATATGCGTCACAATTAATACTGCCACCAAAATTCACGGGTGAAACCACAATTTTTTTGTAGGTCTACTGTAGGCAGGGGCGGCCAATTGTGGCACTTTGGATATGAGTGGCTAAAAGCACCTTGGAACGGGAATAAAGGAACTTCCACTATGCTGATTTGTCCTCAGTGTCAATTTGAAAACCCTAACGCTAACAAATTCTGTCAAAAATGTGGTGCTTCCTTGTCCCACAAGGTATGTTCTCAATGTAGTACCAATGTTCCTGTTGATGCTCTACAGTGTCATAACTGTGGTGCAGAATGCGGCACAGTTTGGTGGACGATTATCAGGAAGGAAGGAATTGGGGACAGGAAAGAAGTAGAGGAGCAGGCTACCGCAGTGAGCGTGAGCCAAATGGAAAACAAGGAAGCAGAGCCAGAGGAGAATACAGGGGAAGAAATGCCTGATGAGCCATCCCCAATGCCCCATGCCCAATGCCCTATTCCCCCTCAACCAGTTTTATCACCACAATTGTCGGTAGGCTCATATTTAGATCAAGAGCAACGCTATCAGTTTTTGGAATCGCCATCAGTCCAAAATTCTGAACTGTATGCTAGGGTTTTAGACTGCCAACCCTATCAGGTTTCACTAATTGAAACTATATTAGCCAATCAGCGACAGGGCTTGATGCCCCCGGTAGCAGAAGCTAATAGGATTCCCAAAATTGCAGAGCCTTACATTGCCTTACAATCTCGCCATCACTCAGAAATACCCAAGATTCATGATGCTTGGCAGGATGGAGAGGTGCAGGTGGTACTGATTGAAGACCGTTCTGATTGGCCGTGTCTACTGGATTTATGGAAACAGGAAACAACCAGTTCGTTCCAAATTCTACACTGGTGTCATCAAATGGCACATCTGTGGGTTTTACTAGAACCGCTAGATGTTCACTATAGTTTGTTGGATTTGTCGAATCTGCGATTGGATGAAGACCAGTCACTAGGGATACAAAAATTACATCAGAAACCAGTAGAAAATCAGAGGTTGGTTGGATTAGAAGAGGAAGAAGAAGTTTTGGAGCTTTCAGAAGAGCCTGTAACTTTGAAAGCGTTGGGAAAAGTTTGGCAGGAATTATTTAGAAGTTCACAACGCACTCAATTTGGTTCATTAATCCAAGTTTTGGATGATTTAGAGCAGGGGACTATTGAGACGATCGCACAATTGCGATCGCGGTTACAAGAAGTAGCTACAGAATTAGAATTGAGAACATCCCCCAATTTTCCATCAATGCCAGTAGAACCAACGACTTCACCAACGCTCTTACAACTAGATGATTTTGAAGATGATTCTATTAGTAGAGCCGATGACCTCCCGACAGTTGTGTTATCAGTACAGTTAAGCAGCTTAGAAGATGCAGGCTGTACTGATGTCGGTCGTCAACGTCAGCATAATGAAGACTGCTTTGGCATTGCTACTAAAATTGAGAAGGTAGACTCACCCAAAAACCGCTCTGTGCAAGCCCAAGGTTTATATGTTCTCTGCGATGGCATGGGCGGACACGCTGGTGGTGAGGTAGCTAGTAATTTGGCAGTCCAGACGCTACGGCAATATTTTCAACAACACTGGAATACTAATCAACTACCCCCAGAAGAAATCATTCGGGAGGCAGTTTATTTAGCCAATGAGGCAATTTATGAGCAGAATCAGCAAGATGCCCGTTCTGGGGTAGGACGGATGGGTACTACTTTGGTGATGCTGCTGATTCAAGGCACTAAAGCCGCCGTTGCCCATGTGGGAGACAGTCGCCTTTACCGCCTGACACGCAAACAAGGCTTGGAACAATTGACGGTAGACCATGAAGTTGGTCAACGGGAAATTAACAGAGGTGTGGAGGCTAGTATAGCTTATTCCCGTCCTGATGCTTATCAGCTCACCCAAGCTTTAGGTCCTCGTGACGAAACGGCGATTAATCCCGATGTCGAGTTTTTCGATATTAATGAAGATAGTCTGTTTATTTTGGTTTCTGACGGTCTATCAGATAATGACTTACTAGAAACTCATTGGCAGACTCACCTCCAGCCCTTGTTAAGTCTTGCCAATAACTTAGAACAAGGTGTCAGAGCATTAATTGACTTGGCCAACGAATACAACGGCCATGACAATATTACTGCTATACTGATCCGGGCAAAAGTACGTCCAAATGGGGGGAATGGTGAATAGGGGAGACAAGGGAGACAAGGGAGACAAGGAAGACAAGGGAGACAAGGGAGACAAGGAAGAAATTTTACCTCAATTCCCAAGCCAGTCCCCAATCCCCAAGCCCCAATCCCCAATCCCCAATCCCCAATCCCCAATCCCCAGTCCCCAATCCCCAGTCCCCAGTCCCCAGTCCCTAAATCTTATCCAGGTTGTATTGTGGTTACTCTCACCTTGTTAGAACCGCAACAAAAAACACCCCTAAAACAGTGGTGCTTTGAAAATTCTGCCGTGATTCGGATTGGCCGAGCGGCAGATAATCATGTTGTTTTAACTGATAGCTTAGTCTCCCGGCATCATCTTGAAATTCGCCAAGTTAGTTCTGCTAAGAATGGTGGCTCATGGCAAGTCATTAGTAAGGGTACAAATGGTACTTTTCTAGATGGCGTGTTGATTATTCAGAGTTCTTTGCCGAATAACTGCCTGCTACAACTAGCCCAGGGAGGGCCAATCTTACAGATCCAATTGCAGGAAGAGGCAACAGCGAATAATAATTTGCGATCGCCTACGGTGGGGCGTAGCCCATCGCCTACTACTGGTGAGATGCCCTCAAACCAGCCTCCAGCAGTATTTTCTAGTAGTCAATCAACTAGTTCCTCTCCCAGTTGCAACCATGAAGGTAATTCCCCTGGAAATGTATTTTGCGTTCATTGTGGTCAACCTCTGGTTGTACAGCAGACGATTCGCCGCTATCAAGTGTTACGAACCCTAGGACAAGGAGGAATGGGTACTACTTATCTAGCTTGGGATGGAGAGGGCTTGATTGGTGGATCTAAGCAATTATTTGTGTTGAAGCAAATGAACGCTGATATGGCGAAAATTGCTAAAGCTCAGGAGTTGTTTGATCGGGAGGCTAACACCCTCAAATCCCTAAATCATCCGGGAATACCTAAGTATTATGACTTTTTTGTCGAAGGCGGTAAGAAATACTTAGCGATGGAATTAGTTCACGGACAGGATTTGGAAAAACGCATTTATACTACTGGCCCGGTTATCCCCCAGCAAGCGATCGCCTGGATGATCCAAACCTGTGATATCCTTGACTACCTCCACAGTCAAGAACCGCCATTAATTCACCGTGATATTAAACCTGCAAACCTAATGGTGCGGAATGCCAATAATCAAGTAGTTGTGTTGGATTTTGGCGCAGTCAAGGAAATTGGCACAACCCCAGGTACTCGCATAGGTGCAGAAGGTTATTGCGCCCCGGAACAAGAACGGGGACAACCTTTGACACAATCTGATTTATATGCGATCGGCCCGACATTGATTTTTCTGCTCACAGGCGAAAATCCTTTTAAGTTTTATCGCCAAAAAGGCCGGGGTTTCCGCTTCGATGTCAGCAAAATTCCGACTGTCACACCCCAACTAAGAGATATTATTGAGCGTGTCACAGAACCTTTAGCACGCGATCGCTATCAAACAGCCAAGGAACTAGCCCAAGCATTAGCTAATTGTCAGTGAACGATAGGGCATGGGGCATAGGGCATTGGAGGAAATATTTCTCCGTTGTCTCCCTTGTCTCCCTTGTCTCCCTTGTCCCCCAATTCCCAGTCCCTATTCCTCATCCCACGCTTCAACGGCGAGCAAATCGCCTATTGGGTCTTGCATACTGAAACCAAAGTCTAGGAGTTCCTGTTTCCAATACTGCCAATCGTTACCATAAAGCAGCGCAATTTTCCAAATGCTATCGGTTGGCTTGATAATATTGGATTCAAGGAGTGATTGCACATTACGCTGCAATTTCACCATTGGGTGAATTACTTGCTGAGTCATAACCTCGATTCAATTCAAAAATTTTATTGGGTAAATGCTTAATCAAAACTGCTTTCCGTTTTGCAACTGTCAACAATGCGTAGAGTTTGTTTTTTGGCAAAGCTAGTCTTAACTTTCTTACTATACCATAACAAACTCTACTCATTTGTGATGAGATTCGGTTTTGTACGGTAATTACTCTACAATTACTCTACAAAACTCCAGTCTCACCCAACAGACATGGTGTAATGCTCAACGAAAAAATTAGTCCCCTTGAAGGTTGCAATAACAGCACAAAAGGGTGACAACTTGTGAAATTTTATTTTTTGTATTGAGCAAAATGTGTGCGATTGTTAAAAAGCCCATAAGTTAATGGCTAATTGAAGATGTTGAAACAATACTGACAGAATCATTAGCTCTGTAGGTTCAACCGTTATCTACAATAACGCAAACATCTAGATTTAAAGCAAAGCATTGCAAATCTTAATATAGATTTAATTTTTCTGTAGAGATTAAGCAGACATATTGGGCTTTGTTCATTAACAGTTATCAAGTCACTGATAACTGCTGATTGATTTAAATCTCGTCTGCGGTTGTGCTTTTTCTGCTTGCTTGTCTTAAATCCCTGCTTTAAGGATCAGAAATTTTTAGTTCAGATGTTAGTTTCTGGGTGGTAATGGGTAATCTGTAATCTAGAAGATTGCTGTAACTCAGTATTTACCCTTATCCAGATTCCAACATGGCTAAGTCAGGCGAAGACTATTTAAATGTCCGTAAAAAGCAGATTGAACGCAGAAAAAGACTTTTAACGATAGTTTCAATTTTTTCTTTCTTTGGTTCATTAGGATTTGGAGCTGTTTCAACTGTTCAACGGGCTATTCAGACTCCTCCGCCAGTGACTACAACTACATCTGGTGATTCTTCTTTGCAAGAAAAAGCCAAGGGTTACGAATTAGTTTTACAGCGTGAACCAAATAATCAAACCGCGTTAGAGAAGCTTTCTTTGGTACGCGTACAGTTAAAAGATTTTAAGGGTGCAAGAGAACCGTTGGAAAAACTGGTGAAGCTGCACCCTGATAGAAAGGATTATAAAATTATTTTAGAGGATATAAAAAAACGCGAATAAAATAATTAAATTTTAGAGAGATTTTAAATATTCAAAAGGGAGATTATTGTATGCCAAGCCTTTCTGTCTGTATGATGGTGCAGAATTCCGAGAAAACATTAAAAATAGCGATTGAATCTCTTCAGAGTATTTATGATGAACTAATTATTGTTGATGGAGGAAGTCAGGATTCGACCTGTGAAATTGCACTAAAATATGGAGCTAAAGTAATAAGCTCTCCTTGGTGTGGTAATCATTCTCAACAACGTAATATATATTTGAAATACATCAAAACAGATTGGGTTTTTGTACTTGATTCTGATGAATTTATTGATGTTAAATTAGCAGATTTTCTACGTTTAATAAAAGTATATAACGAACCGTTAGATACTGATAATTTTTGGATTCCCCGAAGATGGATTAGTCCTCATCAAATAGATCAGTATATTGTAAGCTGTCCTCATTATCCTGATTACCAGCGTAGACTATTTAAATATAATGAAAATATTTATTACCAAGGAAAAATACATGAAACTATTTTTAATTTAGATAATAATGGAAAAAATTTATCTACTGCTTTAAATATATATCATTTGGATCTATTTATTAATAGTGAAGATGTTCGCCAGGAGAAAGTTCGCAAATATTCACAGTCCAACCCAATAGATGGTGCATCTAACTACTACTTACCTAAACAGGAAGAGATAAAGTTACAAAAAATAGACTATCAAGAAATAACATCTATAGTCAGAAATTTGGTTTCTAACCTACCTAATGTTAATCTCGAAATATCAGAGTTAAATTATTTGATTCCAGCAGAGATTAAAAATGATGAATTCTATTACACAATTTTAGAAATTGTTCAACAAGAAGATGTAAAAACGGTTCTAGAAATTGGCTCATCTTCAGGTGCAGGAAGTACCGAAGCTTTAGTAAAAGGTCTTCGCCTTAATCCAAACCAAGCCAAGTTATTCTGTTTAGAAGTATCAGAAGCTAGATTTCATGAATTAGCCAAAACATATGCAGATGATTTATTTGTAAATTGTTATAATATGTCATCTGTTCCTGCTAGTAATTTCCCTAGCAAAGAAGATATTATGGATTTTTACAATACAAAAAAAACGAGTCTAAATTTCTATCCTATTGACCTGATTATTGGCTGGTTAGAGCAGGATATAGAATATATAAAAAAATCTGGAGTATATGAAGAAGGTATTCAAAAGATCAAACAAGAAAATCAAACAGATTTCTTTGATTTAGTTTTAATAGATGGTTCTGAATTTACTGGTATTGCTGAGTTAAATGCAACTTATGGTGCTAAATATATTTGCTTAGATGATATTAATACATTTAAGAATTATTCTAATTTTTATAAATTACTACATGATGAACAATATAATTTAATTGCATCAAATACCAATTTGCGTAATGGTTATGCCATATTTAAACGCATATCATTTAAACCAATTACAGCTAATAATAAAACTGCAAATTTACCGATTAATTTTTTCACTATTGTTCTGAATGGACAACCGTTTATCCGTTATCACATCGACATTTTTAAACAGCTACCTTTTAAATGGCATTGGCATATTATTGAAGGTGTAGCAGATTTAAAACATGACACTAGTTGGAGTGTGCAATTAGGTGGGCATATTACTGATGAAGTTCATAGAAATGGACGTAGTTGTGACGGAACTACAGAATATATAGATGAATTAGTACAACTCTATGCAGAAAATATCACCGTTTATCGTCAACCAGAGGGTGTTTTTTGGGATGGAAAACGGGAAATGGTGAATGCGCCACTCGCAAATATTCAAGAAGAATGTTTATTATGGCAGATAGATGTAGATGAACTATGGACATTAGAACAGATTTGTTGTGCTAGAGAAATGTTCATTAGTAATCCTGATAAAACTGCTGCTTTTTATTGGTGTTGGTATTTTGTCGGTGAACAATTAATTGTTAGCACTCGCAATTGTTATACACAAAATCCTCAGCAAGAGTGGTTAAGAACTTGGCGATTTAAACCGGGATATATTTGGGCTGCACATGAGCCACCTGTGTTAGTAGAACCTTTAGCTAATGGAGAATATAAAAATTTAGCTGCTGAGAATCCTTTTTTACATCAAGAAACGGAAGCACACGGTTTAGTATTTCAACATTTTGCTTATGTCACACAAGAACAATTAAGCTTTAAAGAAAAATACTATGGTTATAAAAATGCTGTTGCACAATGGCGCAATTTGCAAGAACATAAGAAATTTCCAATTTTATTAAAAGAATATTTTCCCTGGGTGTACGATGAAACACAGGTAGATACTGCTCATAGCTGTGGCATAGCTCCAATTGCCCAAAGAGATGAAAACAATAATAATTGGAGATTTCTAGAACCTGAAGAAGTACAGCAGGAAATTACTCAAATTAAAAAGTTTTCACCCCTGATTCTCATTGATGGGATATTTTTCCAACTATATCAAACTGGGATTGCTCGTGTGTGGAAATCTCTCTTAGAAGAATGGTCAAGTACTGAATTTGCTAAACATATTATCGTAATTGATCGCAACAATACAGCACCTAAGATTGCTGGTATTAAGTATTTAAATTTACCCCCTTATAACTACAAAGATATCACTAATGAGCGAGAATTATTACAGCAAGTGTGTGATGCGGAAGGGGCAGACTTATTTATTTCATCTTATTACACAACACCTACTAAAACACCTTCTGTATTCATGGCTTATGATATGATTCCAGAAGTTATGGGATGGAATTTAAGTAGTCCCATGTGGCAGGACAAACAACAAGCTATAAAACACGCATCAGCCTATATAGCTATTTCTAAAAATACAGCATTTGACTTAGTAAAATGCTTTAATCATATATCTTTAGACTCAATTACTGTAGCTTACTGTGGGGTTAGTAAAACTTTTACTCCATCTAAATTTGAAGATATAAGTATTTTTAAGACCAAGTATGGAATTACTAAGCCTTACTTCTTATTGGCTGGTGTTGGTGTTGGATATAAAAATAGTATTCTATTCTTCCAAGCTTTTTCAGAACTTGTTAGTAGTTGCGGTTTTGATATTATTGTGACAGGTAGTGGAGCTTTATTAGAGTCTCAGTTTAGAAATTGTACATTTGGTAGTGTTGTTCATACCTTGCAACTAAGTGACGAAGAATTAGCAACGGCTTACTCTGGTGCTGTGGCTTTAGTTTATCCTTCTAAATATGAAGGTTTTGGAATGCCTATTATTGAAGCAATGGCTTGTGGTTGTCCTGTCATTACTTGTCCTAACGCTTCAATTCCAGAGGTAGCAGGAGACGCAGCAATATATGTCAGTGATAATGATATAGATGGATTAGCAAATGCACTATGTGAAGTACAAAAACCTGCTATTCGTGAGTCATTAATTACTGCTGGTTTAGCGCAAGCCAAAAAGTTTTCTTGGTCGAAAATGGCAGAGATTGTTAGTTCTGCTTTAATTGATGCGACTCTTTTGTCATTAAATTTAAAAGAGATTAATTTAGTTATTTTCCCAGATTGGTCAAAATCAGAAGATTTAATTTGTTTAGAATTAGCGGAAATAATCAAGGTACTAGCAATTCATCCTGATAGTAGCAAGACTGCTTTATTAATTGATACTACTGATATTTCAAGTGAAGATGCAGAGTTATTGTTATCTAGCATAACCATGAATCTTCTCATGGAAGAAGATTTAGATATTACTGATGGGTTAGAAATTTCTTTAGTTGTGAATTTGTCTGATATTCAGTGGCAAGCTTTACTACCTCGCATTCACGGCAGAATTATTCTAGAACATGAAAATAAACAGGCAATTCTACAAGTAAAAGCAGAAAATCTCATATCTTATGAACTTACAAGTTTTAGTCAAGTTCCAGAGAAAGAGTTTTTTTTTACTTAAGTCAGAAACTATACAATGAAGGTCAATGGCAAAAAGCGATCGCCTCATATCAAAAGTTGCTAGAATTGCATGAAGATAGTGCAGATATTTACTGGAATCTCAGCCAGTGTTATAGAAATTTAAACTTGTTAGATGAGTATTTCCAGACTCTACAGCAAGCCATTAAGCTTTACCCTGGGGATGGCAGGTTTCATTTTACATTAATCATTGATTTGCGGCGGAATGGGCGTATTCAAGAAGCTATTGTGAGCGCGGAGCAAGCTTGCCGAGATTTACCTGATGATTATACATTTAAGATTCTTAAATACCTAACAGTTCCTAGTATTTATAACAATCAAGAAGAAATACAATTTTATCGCCAGCGTTTTATTCAAGGACTGCAAAATTTAATTGAAGAAACATCTCTCAAGACTCTTGAAGAAAAACAAAGTGCTTTAGCTGGTATTGGTAGACTAACTAATTTTTATTTATCATATCAAGCACAAAATGATGTAGATTTACAACGCCAATACGGCAAATTAGTATATGACATAATGATGGCTAATTTCCCTCAATGGGTTGTTCCTTTATCTATGCCTAAATTACAACATAACCCAAAAATTCGGGTTGGTTATGTTTCCCATTATCTACATTCTTATAGTGGTACACTATGGTTAACTGGCTGGTTAAAATACTGCGACCATGACAACTTTGAAATTTATTGTTATTACACAGGTAATGAACCAGACGCAGTTACGGAAAAATTTAGAGAATATAGTGATTCCTTTCACCACATTCCATATAATTTACCTGCTGTTTGTCAGCAAATAATTGCAGATGAATTACATATTTTGGTGTATCCAGAAATTGGTATGAATCCCCAAAGTATGCTCATGGGTGCTTTGCGACTTGCACCAGTGCAATGTGTTGCTTGGGGACATCCGGTAACAACTGGTTTATCTAATATTGATTACTTTTTATCTAGCGAGTTAATGGAAGCAGAAAATGCTCAAGAACATTATTCAGAAAAATTAATTCGCTTACCAAATATTGGCGTTTCTTATCCTAAACCTTATATTCCCCCAGTTGTTAAAACTCGTGCTGATTTTGGTTTATCAGATGATGATATTCTTTATTTATGCTGTCAAGCACCGTTTAAATATTTACCACAATACGATTTTATTTTTGCGGAAATAGCGTGTCGTGTACCGCAAGCTAAATTTATATTTTTGCGTGGTACTTTATTGCAAGAACGACTACAAAGAGCTTTTGCTACTTTGGGGCTAAAATTTGAGGATTACTGTGTATTTTTAAGTATTCCTGAAAGATTAGACTATTTGATGATTAACTTACTTTCAGATGTTTATCTAGATACATTTACTTGGTCTGGTGGTAATACTAGCTTAGAAGCGATCGCTTGTAATCTTCCCATAGTAACTTGTCCTGGTGAATTTATGCGGGGTCGTCACTCTGATAGTTTTTTGAAAATGTTGGGAGTGACA
This sequence comes from Aliinostoc maniaoense, assembly GCF_058172895.1. Taxonomy (NCBI): domain Bacteria; kingdom Bacillati; phylum Cyanobacteriota; class Cyanophyceae; order Nostocales; family Nodulariaceae; genus Aliinostoc; species Aliinostoc maniaoense. Next base: position 4,658,721 of record NZ_CP187952.1, read on the forward strand.
GATACTATTGCTCAACATGAAGGGGAATATATTGATATTGCTGTTAAATTAGGGCAAAATCCTGCTTGGCGACGGGAGATTTCAGAACGCATTAGTCAGCGTCATGATAAATTATTTGATGATCAAGTTTGTGTTGCTGGTTTGGAAAAATTTTATAAACAAGTTGTTGAATTAAGTTCGTAGTAAGCACTTCAGTGCTTAGGGCATATTGAGGACTAAAGTCCTCACTACGAACACAGGTTTGTAGTCAGCACTTTAGTGCTTGGGGAATATTGAGGACTAAAGTCCTCACTACGAACACAGGTTTGTAGTCAGCACTTTAGTGCTTGGGGAATATTGAGGACTAAAGTCCTCACTACGAACACAGGTTTGTAGTCCGCACTTCAGTGCTTGGGGGATATTGAGGACTAAAGTCCTCACTACGAGCAAAGGTTTGTAGTCAGCACTTCAGTGCTTCAAAATATATGTATGGATATCGCAAACTCAATCCAAAACAACAAGCTGAACTAGTTGAACACCGCTTGAGTCTCGGTTATCCTGCTCACGCGCCACCACATCCAGTAAAAGATAGACAACTGTATCTGTTGAGTGCGGCTTGTTATGAGCATAAGTGTCATATGCACTCTGAATCTCGTCGTCAGCAATTACTGAATATGATATTTGATAGGTTTGGTGATAGTGGAGATGACAAAGAAAGTGCTGAAGCACTTACTACGAACATAACGATTTGTGCTTGGGTGGTTTTACCAAATCATTATCATTTACTAGTTCAGGTTGTAAATTTTGATGTATTAAGTGAATTATTTCGCCAGATACATGGAATTACTTCACATCAATGGAATGTTGAGGATAATGTAATCAAGCGAAAAATTTGGTATTCTTGGAGCGATCGCGCTATTCGCTCTGAAAGACATTACTATACAACCCTTAACTATATACATTACAACCCAGTCAAACATGGTTTAGTAACATCTCCTTATAACTGGGTGGAAAGTAGTGTTCACTGGTATTTACAAATTTATGGCAGACAATGGTTGCGTGATTGCTGGCTTAAATATCCAGTGCGAGATTATGGTAAAAATTGGGATTTGTAATGTTTGTAGTAAGGGCTTTAGCCCTTAAATGAGGACTAAAGTCCTCACTACGAACCTCCTTATGTGCGATCGCAGTTTCATTGTTTCCATGTCTGTACTGATAAACTAAGATTAAGGCTAGAAGTTCTATATCTCAATACTATACCCATATCTTAAAATATCGCCGTGACTGCTATTACTATTAACTTGAACAATGTAGTTAGACTCAGCGAAGACCAATTTTATCAGCTTTGTCGGGATAATCCCGATGTAAAATTTGAGCGCAATGTCAAGGGAGAATTAATCGTCATGCCACCTACAGGGGGAGAAACTGGAAGATATAACGCTAAACTTACAACACGATTTGTTTTGTGGAATGAGCAAACAAAACTAGGTGAAGTTTTTGACTCCTCTACTTGTTTTAAACTCCCCAATGGTGCAGAACGCTCTCCCGATGTTTCTTGGATAGAAATTAGCCGATGGAATGCACTTGCATTAGAACAACGGGAAAAATTTCCTCCCATTGCTCCCGATTTTGTTTTAGAGTTAATGTCTCCATCTGATACCTTGAATCAAACCCAAGCCAAAATGGAAGAATATATGAATGCGGGAGTAAAGTTAGGTTGGCTGATAGACAGAAAAACCCGCCGTGTAGAAATTTATCGTCAAGGACAACCAAAAGAAGTATTAGAATCTCCCAGCAGTTTATCTGGAGAAGACGTATTAATCGGTTTTACTTTAGACTTGCAAATTATCTGGAGTTAGCCCACTAGTTGGTAGTAAGGGCTTTAGCCCTTAGATGAGGACTAAAGTCCTCACTACGAACTCATATATATTTGCCACATTTGGGTGTAAGCTTTTTCCATCTCACGGGTAAATTGCTTACCATTCCATAGAGGTGATGTTTTTCTGGACTGTCTTAACTTCCAAGCGATTTGTTGTCTTAAAGTTTCATCTTTACCTAAACGTACACCCCATTCTACATATTCTTCATCAGTCCAAGCTATTCCTTCTGTAATGCCAGCATTCATCATCATTGTGTAACTGTTGCGTGCTGCGAATTGCTCACCTACTTTTGTCACCATAGGAATACACATCCACAGAGTTTCTAAAGTGGTTGTAGCTCCATTATAGGGATAGGTATCTAATACTACGTCCGCAATATCTAAATTAGCACGATGAATTGATTCTGACATAACAATGGGAAGGAAGCGCAGTTTCGATGTATCTACACCTTCTTCATCTGCTAACCCATCAAAGAACATTTTGATAGAGTCTTCATCAGATATACCTTTAATTAGAAAGTAGCTATTGGGAACTTCCTTAATAATTTTCAATTGTAGTTTAGTAATCTCTGGATGTCGTTTAAAGCCTCTTTGTCCACAGAGATACACAACTGCATCATGAGGAATATCTAATTCCTCACGAGTTACTGTAGGTACACTCACCTCAAAACCATCTACAGCTACGTAGGTTTGAGGTAAACGCCAAATTTTTTCGCTGTAATATTCCTGTGCTGATTCTGGTAAGACGTAGGGATCTGCAATAAAATAATCTATTGATGGACTTCCTGAAGCATCCCAACCCAACCAAGTTACTTGAACTGGTGCAGGTTTCATCCCTATAACTTCACAACTGATATCAAGGGTAATGCTATCTAAATCAATCAAAATATCAATCTCATCTTGATAAATTTCTTCAGCAAGCTCAATAGTATTTGTTGATTTATATGCTTTATCTACTTTACTGAGATACCATTCATGTAAAGGATCAAGGTCTGGATTCGTATTAATAAAATAAGCATTAATTTCAAATTTATTTCTGTCATGATGCTCAAATAGCCACCGCGCTAGCCAGCCTACAGAGTGACTTTTGAGGCAATATGATAGATAGCCAATTTTAATTTTATGATCAGTTTGTTTTTGTTTTCTTCTTTCTAAATGACCATAAAAATATTTGTCTACTAGCTCTTTTGCGTAATTAGCTATATTTGAGTGACAAACTTGTAGTAAATGATTCTGTATATTTCTATTTTTTATGGGATTATCTTCAATATATGGGGCAAAAAAATTAGAATTAAATAATCGTGATACTCTCACATTATCAAGTTGTTTAGGGTGAGCTTTTATAAGAGACTCTATTAATAATTCCTGAGTTTTATGTACGGAGTAAGATTCTTCCCAATGACCTCCTGCACTCATTAACCCGCGTAGTAACTGACGATTGGCAAAGACTTTATCTGCAAATTCTTCAACTAAAGAATAGTATAATTTTGCTGTTTCTATGCCCTTTTTAAATTGGTTTGAATTTTGATAAAAACTAGATAACTGACCTATAATTTCTGTATTATTAGGACTTAACTTTAAATAGATTTCGCACATCTGTGCTGCTATTCCTGGCAGCCGTTTGGAGTAGGCAATTTCTATTGCAGATGGCATTAAAATAATTAGTAAATCTTTAGGATTTTTTTGAAAATAAGGTAAACAAGTTTCTAGAAAATTTAGAGTCGAGGGATGTACAGGAGCATAATCTAAGGTAGCTTGTACAAGCTGTATCAATAAGTCTAAACTTACTTCTAAAGAGGGGTTGCCTTGGAGAATATCAATTACGCCCAACTCCTGTAAATCATTACCAGTATAGATTTCTAACTTGATAGATAGTAAAACAAGATGTAAGAGGTTATGAATATCTTTAGGCGAAATTTCCTTAATATTACGGCGAATTTTTTCAGCAATAGAATATTCTTGTCCTTCTTCCTGGCGTTCAGCTTCCGTTTTTAAAATCGTGACTAATTCTGTATTCCATTCATCAACTTGTTCTGGTTCTCCATCCATCATAGCCATAAACCAAGTTGTTTGAGCTTCTACCTCTTGTCCCTGCAAGAGCAAAATTAATCCCAAATACCAATAGTATGATCTAACATCAGGTTCTATGGAAATTGCTTCTTCATACAGACTTACAGCTTGGATATAATTACCTGTGAGGAAATATTTTTCTGCACGCTGATGGTAGTGATCGGAGGTAGATAAAGAAATCATAGAATTTACCAAAAATTGGTGAGACTTAACATTAATAAATAGAGCATTAATCAGATTGATAGCAGAAGTTGGGTAATGTCCTAAAAACACTACCCAACGCAGAAAATTATCTGAAGTTGCGGGAAATAATTATCACTGAACGCTTTTATCTAGCTAAAGAGACGAAATTTGTTGCACACGTTGTACCAAATGTGGTGACATCATCTACCACTTGGCTAGGGCCTGCTGTCTCACAGGCTATTGCTAATGTCAGGGCTTCTGAGGTAGCACTGCTTCCTTGGGTTGTACCTACTAATCCGTAGTAAGATTTAAGTGCTGCTTTATAAGCTGTTCCTTTAAATTGAGCCGCACTTGCACCACCACCAGCAATAGTATACTGATAGTTTTCAGATTGAGTTTTGATACCTACTTGTAATTCATCTAAGTTAGTAGCAAACTTTTGATATTCCAAGTAATAAGCTTGTTGAGAACGGTTGACTGTACCTACGTAGTTTCTCGCTTCTGACTGTTTAGCTTTGTTTACCTGACCAAGTAGCGAAGGTAACGCAATAGCTGCCAGTACACCGATAATAATTACTACTACTAGCAGTTCAATTAAGGTAAAACCTTCTTCTTCTCTGTTCTTACGATTGCTGAGGTGGCTGAGGAATTTAGCTTGCAATTCTGGCTTGAGCATGGGTCTCTCCTGAAGTTTGGGGGTAATTTAGATTGCGATCGCTCTGTTCTAGAAAGAACTTACCCAGTTGCGATCGGCGATCTATCACCTCAGTAAAAAAAACTTTTCAATCAAGCCATATTTACGTGTATCTACTAATAAAATACTCTTGGCTATAAATAAATTGGGTATATCTCCTGTTTTCTACTTAGTTTTTTAATCAAACTCAGGTGGCCAGAGTTCTGATACTGCTAGTTCCCACCCAGCTAACAACTCTGGTAGGGTAATTGTGTCACCGTTTTGTAACACCTCTGGAGTTTGGTTGATTCGATAAATTGTGACTGTAAATTTGTCAGGGTCAATCAACATCCCAACTGTAGATCCAAGTTGCAGAAATAGTTGAATTTTCTCTTCCAGTGGTTTAATTCTGTCTGATTTTGACTTCACCTCAACCATCAAGTCTGGAACTAACTCCACAAAATCGCGTTTAGTCTTTTTTAGCCGTTCAGCTTTGACAAAGGAAACATCTGGCGCACGTAGGTTTCTCTTTTCCGCGTCACCCTCTTCCAAGCTTGGCAAAATGAACCCAGCACTAGAACCTGTAACTCGTCCTAGCTTGCGCGACATCACCCACATATTCAAGAAGGTAATTAAACGAGAGCCGATTTCTTCTGACTCATAATCTGATGGCCCCATAACTATGATTTTTCCCTCTACCAGTTCCATCTGCCATTCTGGATGCTCGGCTTGTAATTGCTCTAAATCTGTAATAGTGAAAGACATAACACAATTTAAAATACTTTTACATCCATCATAAATACCGACCCTGACAAAAGCTATAACTTAATCCCTGCTATCAGTTTCTTAGAAGCAGACGCACTGGCGGCACACCAACACCTATGAATGAAAGAAACACTTTATTTCTTCCCCTATACCCCTATACCCCTACACCCTTACACCCCTGTTTCTTGAAAGGGAACACTAGAAAATAAATTATCCGAAATTAACGGTTTGGTAGAGTGCGTCAGTAGTCTTAGCAGATCATTGCTGCTTCCATATTATCAAGCTGATATTATCGTAGTCACCAGAGCGATCGCTTGCCTGACTCATATGTTATGCTATATTAAACGTAGTCGTTATGAGTTCGGATAATTATTATGACTAACCCGACTGTAGAAAACTTAGTAATTATCGGTTCTGGGCCAGCAGGTTACACTGCGGCGATTTATGCTGGACGAGCTAACTTAAAACCTGTGGTATTTGAAGGTTTCCAAGCTGGGGGATTACCTGGCGGACAACTTATGACGACAACGGAAGTAGAGAATTTTCCAGGGTTTCCTCAAGGGATAACCGGGCCGGAATTAATGGATAGGATGAAGGCACAGGCGGAGCGTTGGGGGGCTGAGTTATATACTGAGGATGTGATTTCCGTTGATTTGAGTCAGCGTCCTTTTACTATCCGCTCCCAAGAAAGGGAAGTCAAGGCGCACACGATAATTATTGCCACTGGTGCGACTGCTAAACGTTTGGGTTTACCCAGCGAACATCAATTTTGGAGTCGGGGAATTTCCGCTTGTGCAATTTGTGATGGTGCAACGCCAATTTTCCACGGTGCAGAATTAGCTGTAGTTGGTGCTGGTGACTCGGCGGCGGAGGAGTCGATTTATTTAACTAAATACGGCTCGAAAGTGAATTTGTTAGTGCGTTCTGATAAAATGCGGGCTTCTAAAGCCATGCAGGATCGAGTATTGAGCAATCCCAAAATCCAAGTGCATTGGAACACCGAAGCTGTAGATATATTCGGTAACGGACACATGGAAGGGATAATTGTCCGCAATAACAAAACTGGGGCAGAAACCAAACTCACCGCTAAGGGTTTATTCTACGCCATTGGACACACGCCAAATACTTCTCTATTCCAGGGACAATTGCAATTAGATGAGGTTGGTTACATCCTGACTAAACACGGTTCACCAGAAACTAGTGTAGAGGGTGTATTTGCTGCTGGTGACGTGCAAGACCATGAATATCGCCAAGCCATTACGGCTGCTGGTAGTGGCTGTGCGGCGGCGTTGTTGGCGGAACGTTGGTTATCTGCTAATAGTTTGATTCAGGAGTTCCATCAACAACCGACAATTAATAATGAGTTAGAACCCCAGCCAACTGCTAAGAAGACGGAAGCGGAACAAGCGGCAGAATTTGATTTGAATGCAACTCGCCATGAGGGTAGTTATGCTTTAAGGAAATTATTCCATGAAAGCGATCGCCTGTTAGTTGTCAAATACGTCGCTCCTGGTTGTGGCCCTTGTCATACTCTCAAACCCATACTGAATAAAGTCGTAGATGAATTTGAGGGTAAAGTTCACTTTGTCGAAATTGATATCGACAAAGACCGCGACATAGCGGAAAACGCTGGTGTTACCGGAACACCAACAATTCAATTCTTTAAGAATAAAGAACTACTCAAGGAAGTCAAAGGCGTAAAGCAAAAAAGCGAATATCGCCAAATAATTGCCAGTAATCTGTGACATACTCCTACACTGATGCAAGCATACAGTGTAGGCTTCTCATCCAATCCGGCTATTGCTTAGGAGACGATGAGCTTTGTTTTAAATCCACGGAATGCCCTACCGCAGATTATGAATTTCTTACCTTGTACCCTACAAATTTTGCTGTCCTGGATGAGATGCTGGCTTATTCGCGCTATAGGACAAACCCGGAGGTAATTTGTATTAATCAAGATGTGCCTACTTACTTCTATGCTGTGCAACGGAGTCGCTTACCAATGGTCGCAATGCCACTGGACAGAGGCTTATCAGACACCAGTACGGGTGAAGTTAACCAAATTTATTCTACCAAATTATCAAATATTTTATTCGTTTCCTCCATGTTCCCCTCCCTCTCTGCGAGACGCTACGCGAACGCCTATCGGCATTGGTCGGGGAACTGTCGTCAACACAAGAGCCATTCATCTCATCACTCGTCCTTTCGGACTGAGTGAGAGGCTTCTGTCAATTAAAGCTAAACAATTAGCCATCAACAGTTATTAGTAACTTGATAACTGTTGATGGCTAACTGTTAACTGATGACTGTTGACTGGTAATTTCATCATACTTGGCGCGTACCACTTGAATATCCTGCCACATCAACCATTTAGGACTACCTTTTTCTTTGGAAGGGTTACGCAGTAAGTAAGACGGATGAAAAATTGGCATACATAAACGCCCTTCCCACTCTAACCACTGACCACGAATTTTAGTAATTCCCCGTTTATCTCCTGTGATTCCTTTAACTGCTGTTGCACCGGTTAACAAAATGATTTTAGGGTCAACAAGGCGGATTTGTTCTAATAAATACGGTAAACAAGCCGCCATTTCGTCAGGAGTAGGAACGCGGTTATTAGGTGGACGGCATTTATTTATGTTACCGATATATACATCATGTTCCGTACTTAAATCCACAGATGCGAGTATCTTTTCTAGCAACTGTCCTGACCTACCAACAAAGGGTAAACCTGTTTCATCTTCATTTTGACCTGGTGCTTCTCCGATAATCATAATTGGTGCTTTCAGGTTTCCCCGCCCGACTACAGCATGGGTACGGGTATTACCCAATTCACAGCGATGGCACTGGTTGCAATGCTGTGCCAACTCAGTCATATTGGGGTAAGTTCCAGATGGAATAGGGATTTTTGGATCTTTGGGTATCAGCTCTTTTTGGTTAAAATTTGGTTCTTCGTTAAAGAGGCTGAGTTGGATTTCGCTGCTCATGAAAATCTAAGATAATGGAGTCAGCATCAGCAAATTTGTCTAAATTAAATATAGCTATAGCTGTTGATAAATATGTCTCAGACAAATACTGTGACTGAATATGACAATTGACTAGACTTTCATTGTATCAGTGAAATTAAGGTATGATGCTGCTCAAATTAACTTATCCCAAGTTGATGGTTGGGTAGGGTGCGTCAGTATGAATAATTTCTGGGTATATAGGAATCTAAATTGATTGTTGAACAGATACGTAGGGGAGGCAAATTGCAGTGTGGATTTTCCTCCTGCAATATTGCCGTTGTGTTAGCAGCGAGAGTACAACACCTAGCACCAAGGCCTGTGGTACGTTACGGCTTACGCCTAACACACCCTACACATACTTAGATTTTTTCAGAAATCAAATACTAGTCCTATAGTTAGGTTCTATCGCACTGACGCACCCTACAGTTTGGATATTTTTTTATTAAAAAAATAAGGTTCAAAACCGAGTGGAATTGTGGACGAGAGCTTCCCTTACTCCCTTGTCTCCCCTTACTCCCTTGTCTCCCCTTACTCCCTTGTCTCCCCCTGCTCCCCTGCTCCCCTGCTCCCCTGCTCCCCTGCTCCCCTGCTCCCCTGCTTTTCATTGTTCTCCCATCCCTGGCTCATATTGCATAGCTTTAGCGTAATCACCCAAGGCATAGCAAGCAATTTTGAGACTACTAAGGGCTTGTTCTTCAATGCGACGGTCTTTAAGATTTCTAGCTAATAACAAGCGGGCTTCGTAGTATTTAATTGCTTTTTTATGGTCGCCTAAAGCTTCACAAGTAACTCCTAAACTACCAAGGGTTTGTTCTTCACTACGCTGATCTTTGAGGTGTCTAGCTAACTGCAACCGCTTTTCATAATACTTAATTGCTTTAGTATAATCACTTATAGCGTAACAAGCATTACCCAAATTTTTTAGCACTTGAGTAGCACTACGGGGATTATTCAGGGAAAGAGATACTTTGACACATTTTTCATAGTAGGCGATCGCTTGGGGGTAATTGTCCAAAGCATACCAAGCATTACCTAAATTTTTCAAAACTTGTTCTATGCCCCAGTTATCTTGTAATTCTTGCACAATTTCTAAGCTTTGCTCTTGATATTCAATTGCCTTGGTCAAATTACCCGCAGCTTTATACACCAAGCCTAAATTATTTAAAGCTGCAACTTGACTACGCTTATCTTGTAACTGCTGGGTTAATTTGAGACATTCTTCTAAAAATTCAATGGCTTTGTTGTGATTGTTGAGATGCCGATAAGAATTACCCAGATGTGAAAGCACTTGCATTCGCACTGATATATCTGGTGTATTTTCTAATGCCAAACAATTTTGGGAGTAAGTAATAGCACTTTTATAATCTCCCGAACTGTAAGTTACTAATGCCAACAAAGACAGTATTTGCTCTTGCTGTCGTACATCACCAGCGATTTGAAACAGCTCTAAAGATTGTTGAAAAGATTTAATGGCTGCTATCAAATTTCCTGCTTTTTGCTGTTGAATCCCTTGCCGCAGCAGGTGTGATGCAGCTGATAATTGGTTGTCATTTTCTTGAGTCAGCAGCAATTCTTCCGGTAAACCTTGGTCAAATTCATGGGTGATTGTGTTGCGTTTGACTTGTTTAAGATATTTCGCAACTTCCACAGGAACTGTATTCTTGCTGGTATTATGCTGTTCTCTTTGTGACATTAACCAATTCCTGCTAACTGTGGTGATACTTATAGTGTTCCCAAAAATCAGTTATTTATGTCAATAAACTTCTTCTCCTTGTGAGTGCTGCTGGTTGTTTTCGCCGTTCCTTGAGCATAGGGCATAGGGCATTGTAATTTCTTTGCCATGTCCCATACCCAAAAACTTCATCCGCTTGTTTATCTAAAACCTAAAATCCAAAATCCAAAATTGCTTGACTCAATCTGAGATAGGATAACGATGGCGACAAAATTGCAAATAAATGTAAAGAATATATATATACAAAACCCAATTTAGTCAATCAGTTTATTCTACGTAGGTAGCTTAATGTCCATGACCACGATCGCCCCTGAGCAGGTTAACAGTATCGTTTGGAATCAGCATCACGATCCTTTTGAAATCCTGGGTTCTCATCTAGTAGACCAAAATGGTAAAAGCATTTGGGCTGTCCGAGCATACCTCCCCAATGCCAGTGCTGCATGGGTAGTGTTGCCGGAACAACGTCAAGAATATCCAATGCAATCGGTACATCATCCCCATTTTTTTGAATGTACTATTGAAATTTCTGAATTATCCAACTACCAATTAAAAATCAAAGAAGGAGAACACGAGCGGGTGACTTATGACCCCTACGCGTTCCGTTCTCCCCGCTTAACAGACTTTGACTTACATTTGTTTGCTGAAGGTAATCATCATCGCATTTACGAAAAACTAGGAGCGCACCCCACAGAAATCGATGGGGTCAAAGGGGTGTATTTTGCCATTTGGGCCCCCAATGCTCGCAATGTCTCTGTGTTGGGTGACTTCAACCAATGGGACGGACGTAAACACCAGATGCGTAAAGGTATAACTGGGGTTTGGGAATTATTTATCCCTGAACTACCCATTGGAGCGCATTACAAATACGAAGTCAAAAACTGGGAAGGACACATTTACGAAAAGTCTGACCCCTATGGTTTTCAACAAGAACCCCGTCCTAAAACCGCCTCTATTGTCACAGATTTAAATTCTTACCAATGGCAGGATAACAACTGGTTAGAAAAACGCCGTCATACAGACCCCTTAATACAGCCAATTTCGGTTTACGAAGTACACTTGGGTTCTTGGTTACAAGCTTCCAGTGCAGAACCAGCGAGATTACCGAATGGTGAAACTGAACCTGTAGTCATAGCGGCGGAACTCAATCCAGGGGCGCGTTTTTTGACCTATCGAGAATTAGCGGCCAGATTAATTCCCTACGTTAAAGATTTAGGCTACACCCACATAGAACTCTTACCCATTGCCGAGCATCCCTTTGATGGTTCTTGGGGTTATCAAGTCACCGGTTACTATGCTCCTACGTCTCGTTTTGGTAGCCCAGAAGACTTCATGTATTTTGTTGATCAATGTCATCAAAATGACATCGGTGTCATAGTAGATTGGGTTCCTGGCCATTTCCCCAAAGATGGGCATGGTTTAGCATTCTTTGATGGTACTCACCTCTACGAACACGCTGACCCCCGTAAGGGTGAACATAAAGAGTGGGGAACGCTGGTATTCAACTACAGCCGCAATGAAGTCCGCAATTTCTTAGTCGCCAATGCCCTATTTTGGTTTGATAGATACCACATTGACGGCATTCGGGTGGATGCGGTGGCTTCCATGCTCTACCTTGACTATTGCCGTAAAGAAGGGGAATGGCTACCCAACCAATACGGCGGCCGAGAAAATTTAGAAGCAGCAGATTTTTTACGTCAGGTAAACCATCTAATTTTTAGTTATTTCCCTGGTGTAGTTTCCATTGCGGAAGAATCGACTTCTTGGCCGATGGTTTCTTGGCCTACCTATACAGGTGGTTTGGGCTTTAATCTGAAGTGGAATATGGGCTGGATGCACGATATGCTGGACTACTTCAGCATGGATCCTTGGTTTCGCCAATTCCATCAAAACAATATCACCTTTAGTATGTGGTATAACCACAGCGAGAACTTTATGCTGGCTTTATCTCACGATGAAGTTGTGCATGGTAAGAGCAATATCATTGGCAAAATGCCCGGTGATAGATGGCAGAAGTTAGCTAATGTGCGTTGTTTGTTTGCCTATATGTTTACTCACCCAGGGAAGAAAACCATGTTTATGAGCATGGAGTTTGGCCAGTGGAGTGAGTGGAATGTTTGGGCAGACTTGGAGTGGCATTTGTTACAGCATGAACCACACCAACAATTAAAAACCTTTTTCAAAGAATTAAATCATCTTTATCGCTCTGAACCTGCTTTGTACACTCAGGATTTTGCTAGAGACGGGTTTGAGTGGATTGATTGTAGCGATAATCGCCATAGTGTGGTGTCTTTCATCCGCCGTGATAAGGATACTGATGATTTTGTGGTAGTCGTTTGTAACTTTACACCACAACCCCATTCTCACTACCGCATTGGTGTGCCAGAAAAAGGATTTTACACCGAGTTGTTTAATAGTGATGCTCGTCCCTATGGCGGTAGCAATATGGGTAACTTAGGCGGAAAATGGACTGATGATTGGTCTATGCACAGTCGTCCTTATTCTCTGGATTTATGCTTACCACCTTTAGGTGTGTTGATGCTGAAGTTGGATAGGGACAAAACTGCTGAGGCTTTGGGTTCGTAGTTTGGAGGGTGGGAATTTACCCACCCTTTCTGACCAAAATATCAACGGCGAGCAAGCCCCTGGCTTCAGACATGGGGGTTAGCCGTTGGCGATTTTAATCGCCGTCCAAATTCTTCTATTAATTCACTAACGCTAATACCTCTATTGCTGGACTCCATTTTCATGTTTTCCCAAGCGGAAGGGGTAACTACTATCTGATGCCTTTCTTTAACTTCATCATGCAAAACTGGCACATTTTTTAATCTTTTTTTAGTTGCCATATTTAGATATTGTGTATATGCTAAATATAGTCTATCAAAGGAAAGGGGGTGATACAAGAGTGTTGATACTAGAATATAAAGCGGTTGTTAAGAAAGCCCAATCAACAGCAATAGATGAAGCTATTCGCACAAGTCAGTTTGTCCGCAACAAAGTTCTTAGATATTGGATGGATAATCGTGGCATTGGCAAAAAACAACTGTATCAGTACAACACTCAACTAAGAACAGAATTTAAATTTGTTAATGATTTAAACAGTCACGCTTGTCAGGCATCAGTAGAAAATGTAGAACGCGCTATCAATCGGTTCTTTGATAACTGCAAGAAAAACAAGCCTGGAAAGAAGGGTTATCCCAGATTCAAAAAGCATAGTCGTTCAGTTGAATACAAGGTATCTGGTTGGAAGTTGCACCCAACAAAACGTCGCATAACTTTTACCGATAAAAAAGGTATTGGCGAGCTTAAATTATTAGGTAAGTGGGATATTCATCAATACCCTGTTGAACTAATTAAACGAGTTCGGATTGTGCGTCGAGCCGACGGATGTTATGTTCAGTTTTGCCTCAAGATTGATAATCAACAAGAAGCTCCACTAACTACATCAGAAATTGGTATTGATGTAGGTTTGGAGTATTTCTACTCTGATAGCAACGGTAATCATCAAGAGAACCCGCGCTTTTTACGCAAAGCAGAACAGGAAATTAAGCGGGTTCAACGTAACATTTACAAGAAGAAAAAGGGGTCATCTGGCAGAAGAAAAGCGCGTGGTATTTATGCTCGTAAACATTTAAAAGTAACTCGACAAAGGAATGAACACGCTAAAAAATTAGCACGTAACTTATGCCTAGCTAACGCTAAGGTAGTCGTGGAAGATTTAAATGTTTCGGGCTTGGTAAGAAACCACAAGCTTGCTAAGAGTATTTCTGATGCGTCTTGGTACAACTTCCGCCAGTGGCTTGAATACTTTGGTGAGAAATTTGGACGGGAAATAATTGCTGTCCCGCCACATTTCACTAGCCAAGAGTGCAGCAATTGTCGTGCAAGAGTACAGAAATCTCTCAGCACTCGAACTCATTCTTGTCCGCATTGCGGTCACATTGAACAAAGGGATGTGAATGCAGCCAAAGTAATTTTAAGGAGCCAGTGCCGTGGGCGGGTTTCCCGACTTGTTCGCGTAGCGTCTCGTAGAGAGGCAACTGGCGTTCGTGCAAAGGCAAGGCAGTGCGGTCTTGGGGTCTCCCCAAGGGGAGCAACTGCCGCTACCGGAGGGCATCCGGGAAGTAACGCCAGTCGAGATGTTCCCTCTACTTCTATTGGTCGCAAGACCTGTAAAAGCAAGGAACGTCAGTGACGCTGGAATCCCCCGCCTTCAGGCGTGGGGAGTGTCAAAATTTGTTGAATCTAAAATAAGTTAAATTTATATTTTTCCTAGTACAACTATTCTTAACCATTATCTTGATTAAGCTCTGTTTTTTATTGCTAAATTTAAGATGACTATAATCAGTCAAAAATCAACCAAAAAAGCTTGGGCTAGTGCGATCGCCCAACCTGCAACAGAATTTCCTCTTACCCCATTATCCGTTATTTCTGGCAAAATCCCCGATGGTTTGCGTGGCACACTCTACCGTAATGGCCCGGCAAGGCTAGAGCGTGGCGGTAAGCTTATGGGGCATTGGTTTGATGGCGATGGGGCAGTTCTCGCCGTCCATTTTACTGATGCCGGAGCAACCGCAGTTTATCGTTATGTGCAAACCAAAGGCTACAAACAAGAAGCCGCAGCAGATAAACTGCTCTACGGCAATTATGGCATGACTGCGCCTGGAGCTTTTTGGAATCAATTGCTCAGACCAGTAAAAAATACTGCCAATACCTCAGTAATAGCACTTGCAGATAAACTCTTAGCATTGTGGGAAGGTGGTAAACCCTACGCCTTAGATTTACAAACTTTAGAAACTTGGGGCGAAGATGATTTAGGAGGGTTAAATAAAGGATTAGCTTATTCTGCACACTGTAAGCGCGACGGAAAAACAGGGGAAATTTTTAACTTTGGGATTACTCCAGGAGTAAATGCCAAACTAAATATTTATAAAAGCGATGCCACGGGCAAAATCATCCAAAAAGCTGCATATTCTCTTGATGGCATATCAATAGTGCATGATTTCGTTTTAGCGGGAGAATATCTTGTATTTTGTATTCCCCCAGTGCGACTGAATTTTTTGCCTGTACTCTTAGGAACAAACTATAGTGATGCTCTAGAGTGGCAACCTCAACTGGGAACTCAAATTTTAATTTTTGATCGCCAGACATTATCTTTAGTAAGTCGTAGTGAAGCTGAACCTTGGTTTCAGTGGCATTTTGTCAACGGTTATTTAGATGCTAGTGGTGCAGTGATTGTAGATATTGCTCACTACAAAGACTTTCAAACAAACCAATACCTGAAAGAAGTGCCTACAGGTGCAACTCACACTCCGGCGCAAAGTACGCTAACACGAGTACATATTCAACCCCAAACTGGCAAAGTTAGCAACATTGAGCGCATCATAGACCGACATTGTGAGTTCCCAAATGTGCCACAGCAAAATGTGGGGCAAGCCTCTCGGCATACATATTTTGCCTCATTCCAAACAGGCACAGATATTAGCCAAGAACTAGTAAATGCGATCGCTCGCTTCGATTATCAAACCCAAAACCTTACGGAAACAAACTTTCCAGAAAATCTCTATCCTTCAGAACCATTACCTGTGCAAGATGCCCAAAACCCTGATCAAACTTGGGTTTTAACAGTCATCTACGATGGTAATTCCCATTGTAGTGAAGTTTGGGTATTTGATAGCGATCGCCTAAATGATGAACCTGTTTGCAAACTTGCATTACCAAGCGTCATTCCTCATGGTTTCCACGGCACTTGGAATCCTGCGTAAAATCTAGCTCTTGTGGAGTTTCCTTATTCTACAAAAAACTATTCCAGCGTGTTCTCCGCAAGATATTAAAGGATAATTTTAGTCAGGAAGAAATTCAAATTTGCGGTTTTTCTAGGAATTAATCTGTATTCTCAGTAGATACACACAAATTAAGAACTCGCTTCAATGGTGTTAGTCCAAATTTGATTATTAATCTCAAGGGACGAATTATATAGTAAAGACTAGAGAGGAAATTGGGTAGAGGTAAAGCGACATAATCTTTATCTTTGGGAGTAATAGCAAATCTCAACACAAAAAGACACAGCAAAATTTTATGTCTCCAGCTTTCCATGACTCGGAAATGAAAACCTAAACGCCAAGACCAAAAAGACCTTTCAAATACATCTAATGGTTCGTCAATTTGCATCCATAATCTGGCTTTTACTTCTGCTGCCAGGGTTTTGATAATAGGATTTTGCTGGATTTTTTGTTCAACTGTTTCTGGTAAAGTAATTTTTTGAATATCTGCTGCTAACAACAAGCCCAATAGTAACATTCTTTCACAACTTTGCTGTTTAGCTTCCTCTAAAAGTTTTGCCCATTGTATTTCAGGATGAGATTTAATTAACTCAGCAATATCGCAAATCCAAGCTAATCTCTGCCATAAATCCTTACAACCGTGGACACAAAGATATAACAGGGAATCTTCTAAGGAAAGTTGTAGAATATTATGTCCAGCAAGTGATATAGGTTGCAACCGTTCCCATAGCGTATCAAAACTTGGTTTAAAAGCGAAATAAGTCGGGGTCAATTCCCAATGTAAATCTATCAAAACTCTGCCATCTTCACTGAGCAAACTGTATTCACAAAATACGTCTTGGAGGTCTTGTCTTGCTTCAGTTAAATATGCTTTAGTTTGGTATTTTTGAGATTGTAAAATTTCTATTGTTTTGGAAACGTCTTGTTTTTTGACTAAAATATCAAGGTCGCTAAATTTCCTGAGTCCCAGATTTCCATAGGCTGAAGCTGCTAGGACAGAACCTTTAAATGGGATGGCGGGAATATTATGATCTGTGAGTAATTGCAGAATATTAACTAGTTTGTGAGTCAGAAATAGGTTATTAAGAGTAATTTTTTGACAATCGGTGTGTAAATATTCTAAAACGCTGTGGGGAACTTCTTCTAGACAAGTTTGCTTAAGACTGGAATACAACAGTGTTTGTACTCTATGCCAAATCGCCAGCTTGATTAAATAATTCCAATCTATTTCTGATTTAACTAACTGTTGAATTTTTGCTGCTGTTTCTGAGTCGATTTTCGTGTTAGCACAATAAACCAACAATGCGGTTTCTTTGTTGGTGGTTAGTGGCTGCGTTTGAGCAGATATTGATGGTAATGCAATCATTTTGTATAGAACTTACTAGCCGGGTTATTTTGATGAAACACACTGGCTTGATTTTCTGATCTAATTTCATCCGTGTAAATAACCTGTTGGTAAATTCTTCAGACAAAACGCTGTAAGATACCAGTAAATAAGGCTGGTAATTCTAGATGGGGTAGGACTCCTGCATCAGCGATCGCATAAAATTCTGTAATAGCAGTTAAGTTTAAACTCATTAACCGCCTTCCTAGGTTGATGCTGGTAAATTGTGCCTGTTCTCCCCAAAAGAAGACTGTGGGAGTTTTGAGTTGTTGAATATACAAACTCAAGTCAAAGTACAAGTCACCGCGTAAAAATGCCAACGCCGCAAATTTAGCATCGGGTTGTTGTGCAGAAGTGAGATAAGCTGCTACCATCTCTTGAGTCACCCGTTCTGGATGAGCAAACAGAAAAGTTTCCAGAAAATTTCTTACTGCTAGTTCATTTTCTGCCCCTAGGGCATAAATTATATTATCTAGTAAGGGTGTATTAATTATCGGTAATGGTAGCCTACGTCCTGCACCCTGGCCAAAGTCATCAAACCCAGAAGGACAGACTAAACAGAGGTTTTTGAATAACTCAGGTTGTTGAACAGCCAAGCGGATAGTTAAAGCCGCAGTCAGGGAAGATGCGACTACTGTGACAGGCTCTTGACAAGTTGCGGTGATGAATTGAGCAATAGTTGTCAGGTAGTCTGATATTTGATAATCTCGGACGGGATGGGCTGAGTCTCCCCAACCAATTAAATCTGGTGCGAGGATGCGATGAGTAAAAGCAAAAGCTGGATAGACTTTTGACCATTCGTAAGCAGATGCACCACCACCAAAATTATGTAAAAAAAGTAATGGTGGTAAGTCTTCCATGCCAGTAGTTAACCAAGGTGTAGTAGTTTGAGTGTAGTAAACTATCTTCCCTAGAGATGTATTGATAACTTTATGCCCAAAACCAGGGGGTTGAAACTGAAGCATAGGTTTAGTGATGGGTGCTGTTATTTTGCTTTGTCGCCGGTCATCTGGGTGAGTTGATTGAGGCGATCGCCACTGATATGGTATGCTGCCCCAAACCCAATGACAAACCGCCCCTCTGTGGGAGTTAAGCGAAAAATCCGAAAATCAGCCAAACCCCGCAAAATTTCGATAATCTCACCAAAACGCTCTTGAAATTGAGCCACTACTCCATTCCAGATTTCCGATTCTCGCTCAATTAGGCTAGCAGTACAATCAAAACTTAACCGACGACGAGCAAAAATCTGATTAGTCTTACTCTCATCCTCAATAAATAAAACACAAACATGAGGATTCCCAGAAATATTTTGAGTGTGAGTTGCTAACCCACTTACGTATATATATATATTCTTCGCATCATCCATGACAAAGGGAGTATAACTAGCGTTAGGAATCCCTTGGTCATTGACTGTACTAATAATCACACTTTCAAAATCTTGAGTAAAACCCTCATACTCTGCTTGAGCTTTTTCTAGTTGACTCATAAGTAAATTTTCTACCTTGTCTACCTTGTCTACCTTGTCTACCTTGTCTTTCCCAGTCCCCAGTCCCCAGTCCCCAGTCCCCACCCTATTCACCCAACGCCTGATATCGACCTAGGGCAATTAGGGGAAAATACTGCTGATAATAGTGATACTTCAAATAAAAGTGACAAGGAAAGCCAGTACCTGTAAAGTCTGCTTCAAACCAACTGCCATCTGATTTTTGCGTGGACACTAAATAGTTAATTCCCTTCTCAATAGACTCACGGGGAAATTTACCAGTAGCTTCTTTTGCGGCTAACAAGCCAATTATTGCCCAGGCTGTTTGGGATGCGGTGCTGCGTCCTTGACCTTTGAGGCTAGGATCATTGTAACTGCGGCAAGTTTCACCCCAACCACCATCAGGATTTTGACAGCTAACTAACCAAGCTGCACCTCGTTCGATTTGGCTGTGATACTTTTCGGGTGCAATTACCGCTAAGGCTGAAAGAACTCCACTTGTACCGTAGATGTAGTTTACTCCCCAACGTCCAAACCAACAACCCTCCGGTTCTTGTTCGTTGAGAAGATAATTTAATGCCCTTTCTAAGTTATGGGGTGCAATAGATAAGTTACACACACCGAGCATTTCTAAAACTCTGGCGGTGACATCGGCGGTGTTAGGATCAATCATGGCTTTCAAATCACCGTAGGGTATACTGTTAAGCCAATCTTGGTCATTGTCGATATCAAAAGCAGCCCAACCACCGGGTTTACACTGCATAGAAGCAACCCATTTGAGGGCGCGATCGCACGCTGTCTGTTTTAATTGTTCATTAGGTAGTTTCGCCCCATACAATGCCATCACTACCACCGCCGTATCATCCACATCTGGATAAAAACGATTGTCAAATTCAAACGCCCAAGCCCCCGGTTTACCTTGGCGATTTTTTACCATCCAATCACCGTAATCGAGGATTTGCTTTTGTAATAACCATTCTCCCGCCTTGACTATCGCCGGATGCTCTGGTGACATACCAGAATCAACAAATGCCCTTATTACCCAGGCTGTATCCCAAACCGGCGACACACAAGGCTGGACTCGGTAACTGTCCTCTGTTTCAATGGCAAAGTTATCAATGGCTTGCAAACCCCGTTCTACAATCGGATCACTGGGGTCATAATCTAGACACCGCAAAGCCAGCATAGAATTGAGCATGGCGGGAATAATTCCCCCCCAGTCGCCTGTAGCTTCTTGCCGTTCTAAAATCCATTTTTCTGCGGCTTTGATACCTTCTTCTCTAAAAGGAATAAAATTGAGGCTTTCTGCTAACTTAAATCCTGCATCCAGGGTGAGGAATAAATCTGTCCAGTCGTTATTGCGGGGTAACTCCCACCTGACATTCTCCACACCTTCAGCGTATAACTCATCAAGATTGATGCTGGGGTTAGTGACAAAAACAGGTTTACGATCAAAGACAATCAACAATGGGACAGTGCTAGAACGCGCCCAACTGGACATTTCATAGATATTGACAGGAAACTCTTGCGGTAACAGCATTACCCAAGCCGGGAGAGAAGGCAAACCACGCCAGTCATAACAACCTAATAAAGCCAGGTGAAATTTAGTAAAGATGCGCGTTTTGCTAATGCCGCCCCGTTGGATAATAAACTCTCGCGCCTGTATCATATCTGGGTCAGTTGCAGGCACACCAAGCAACCGCAAAGCCATGTAAGCCTCAACAGAAGTGCTGAGTTCGCCGCCATCATCATAAAATAATTCCCAACCTCCGTGCTGCCGTTGTTGGGAACGCAGATATGCTTTTACTTTGTGCAGAGGTCTGGTTGTATCTGTTCCCCAAATTTTGTGGAGCAATACCACCTCAGCCGTAATAGTGACATTAGATTCTAACTCAGCCCACCAGTAACCAGCCGGATTTTGCAGTGATAGCAAATATTTTTGACTAGCTGCGATCGCTTCTGCAAGTTGATTGACTTCTAACCTGTCTTGTGTCTGCATCAAATACTACTCAATACTTTAGCTATGAATACGGCAGTACAGTAAAAAAAATTTTACCGTAATTAGCAAATATTGTATTGTGTTTGAGGCACTTGAGGAAGGAAGGGGTGTAGGGGGAGCAGGGGTGTAGGGGTGTAGGGGTGTAAGGGTGTAAGGGTGTAAGGGTGTAGGGGAGACAAGGGAGACAGGGGAAGCAGGGGGAGAAAACTTTTGAATTTTGTAGGCGCAAGCCTTCCCGTAGGGTATTTTGAATTTTGAATTGGAGCGCAGCGACGTGGGTGCATTTATCTTGGGAATAACTTTATTATCTTTATTGATTTGGTTAGGATTATTGACTTTGCGGGGGCAATTTTGGCGGTTAGATCAGCAACTAGAAACTGCTGAAACTACGTTAGAATCCTTACCTACAGTGTGTATAGTAATTCCGGCGCGTAATGAAGCGGAATTGTTACCAATCACACTGCGATCGCTTTTACTCCAAGACTACCCCGGTGAGTTTCATATATTCTTAGTAGATGATCATAGTACAGATGGTACAGCCGCCTTTGCTGAAGGGGTTGCCCATGCTGTAAATAAAGCCGACCAATTAAATATTATCTCTAGCCCATCTCTACCCCCTGAATGGTCTGGTAAACTTTGGGCAGTAGAACAAGGGATTCAAGAGGCTAAACCATTAACACCTGACTATTTTTTTCTCACAGATGCAGATATTGAGCATGATGTCAATAATCTGCGGCGACTAGTTGCGAAAGCCGAGCAGGAAGATTTAGACTTAGCATCGGTAATGGTAAGACTGAGATGTCAAAGTTTTTGGGAAAAACTGTTAATTCCTGCATTTGTCTTTTTCTTTCAAAAACTCTATCCCTTTCGCTGGGTGAATAATCCTCAAAAACAAACGGCGGCTGCTGCTGGTGGTTGTATCCTCATTCGTAGAGAGGCTTTAGAGAGAATTGGCGGTTTTCAAGTCATCCGCCAAGCTTTGATTGATGACTGCGCCTTAGCTCAAGCTGTTAAATTGGGTAGTAGTCAACACTCAAGAAAAATTTGGCTGGGCTTGAGTTCCTTAACTCGTAGTTTACGCCCTTATCCATCTTTGAAAACAATTTGGGATATGGTAGCCCGGACGGCTTACACTCAATTAAATTATTCTCCTTGGTTACTGCTGGGAACTGTAGTGGCGATGACGCTAATTTATTTAGTTCCACCTATAGGGTTAATTTTAGGTGTAGGGCTGGGCAATCAATTAATTGCCATCACGAGTTTAGTCACATGGCTAGTGATGACGTTGGCTTATTTCCCCACAATTCGTTTTTATAGATGTTCGCCTGTATTTGCTTTTAGTTTACCTGCGATCGCTTTTCTCTACACCCTCATGACCATAGATTCAGCGTTACGCCATTGGCAAGGACGTGGCGGCGCGTGGAAAGGTAGGGTTTATAATTCGTAATTCGTAATTCGTAATTCGTAATGGGCTGCGCCCCGCTACGCTAACGTAATTCGTAATAAAGCAGCAAATGAGTTGGCTAAAGCTGTTATCCCCAAGTGGAGGAGAAGCCGTAACTTGGGGGCTTGGTGCAAAGGTGATAAGATTTCTAACTAACTTATTTTAAGATTGTTTTTCTAGCTCAGATTTCATCCGTTCTAGAGTCATGTGCATTTGATCAAACATTTGCTGTGGGGTGATGCCAAATTGATTTAGCTGAGTTTTGAGTTGCTCTACGGTCATTTGTGCCATAAAGTCTTCAGATAACTCGAATCGCTTCATAAACACACGATAGCGATCCATCATTTCTTCCATTTGCTCAATAAACAGCTTTTTACCTTCGCGGTCAAATTTACCGTAGCTGTTCCCTAGTTTAATCAGTGCTTGATAATCTTCAAACAACTGCTTTGCTTCTTGCTGAACTATCTCAGAGTCAAAGAATCCCATGTGCCTCTATTGAGCTGAGTAATGACACTCAGTACCTTATAGTTTTGCTTTTATCTATTTTTATTTTAGTTTAAGGGACTCAATTCTAGAAATAGCTTCGGTTTTAGTACGGCTTTTTACCGCAATTTCAACACTTGACTTAAATTCGCTTCCGCTTTGGAAAAGAATTTCTGTAGCCAAGTTGCAATTCCCAAGGCTTTAGCTACTGATTTGGGATCACTGTGATCTTGAAGTGACATTTTCAAATGAGTAGCATATTTTACAGCTAAAGGGTGATGGGGGTTAAGTTTTAATGCTTGGCGGATATAAACTTTGGCCATACCGTTAAAATTTTGCCGCAGATGCACTACGCCCAATAAAGCATAGTGATCACTATTATTTGGGTCTAATTTAATGGCATCGCGTAGTTCTCGCACTGCTAATGACCAGTGGCCTTGTTTAGAATATTCAATAGCTCGCTGATAGTGACGTTGAGCATAATTAATATCCTTTGCTGCAAGACTTTGTGTTTTTTCTACGTTTGCTGGAACTAGGGTGGATGTAGCTGGAGAAACTACAGGATGAGGTGCAGGCTGTTCCAGGATAAATGAGTTGTCTGTTTGCAGGTACAAGTAGGCTAAATTCAATTCATTTAATTTTTGGATAATCCAATAAGATTGAGTCAAGGATTCGTATTGGCTTGTAGTGTAAGAAGCGATCGCTTGTTCATAGTATAACTCGGCTTCTTCCCGTGACATCCTCACCAGTTGCTTGATTAAAGGATTTTGCTCAGATACGGCATTTTTCCCCCAGGTAATCCCTTGTAACCTCAAAGTGGCTATAATCTCAGCACGTTTTTGGAGATTTTTTAATTCACCGTAAGCTGGGTTAATTAGACGAGTAAATATTGCTGTAGCTAGTTTTTGCTCGCCATTATTGTTGCTGTTGGCATAGTTATCAGGATGTAACAGCTTTGCTAAGACATGATAACGCTGGAGAATACGCCGATCATCTGCCGTCACAGTAATACCTAATACGGCGTAGGGATCTGATAGTTGTTGTAGCCATTCTGTAGGGAGAGTAGTCTGTGACATCGTTTTACATTGGCAGATGTGAATTTTAAGATAGCATTGGGAATTGAATACTGGAATGTAGAAAATAATGATTAATACAATAGATTTATAATTGCTTGATATTTGTTTAGTAATCTGAATTTTGTCATGCTGTATTTATCTAGGTGCTTTGTTACTATGACCGTCTGATAGTCACAATTGTGGTAGTCGTGGATGAATTAAGGATATGTTAACTAAGCGTAAAAGTAGGAGTGTTGCCGCTATTCTAGCCTTTGCTGGAACAGTTAGCATCTCTGGATTACATAAGTTTTATTTAGGACAGCCTGTTTGGGGTTTGTTATATCTTTTACTGTCGTGGACACCTATTCCCAAAGTCGCTAGTGCCATTGAGGGGGTTTGGTACTTAGCTCAAGATGAGGAGGCTTTTGATCGTAACTTTAATTTTGGTAAATCAGCAGTCAAAACTACACAACAATATGTAGGTAATCAAGTAGGAGCGATCGCTGATGCTTTACGTGAGTTAGATACCCTACGTCAAGATGGATTAATCTCCGAGTATGAATTTGAGCAAAAACGCCGCCATCTGCTTGATCAAATTTCTTAATTTGGGGGCAGGGGGCAGGGGGCAGGGCGCGGGGCGCGGGGCGCGGGGGGCAGGGCGCGGGGGCAGGGAAGCAGGGAGCAGGGGAGCAGGGGGAGTAAAACTCTTCAATTTTGAATTTTGAATTTTGAATTTTGAATTGATATGCCCACCAAATATCATGATTAATCACTACTATGCAATGGCTACCTTGGAATTATAAGTTACAAAGGCTGAGGGCTAAATTACTCAATGATCCCTATTACCGATTACAGTCTGGGGAAGAAATTCAAATAGCAGCACAATTAGGTATTCGCATTGATGCTAATCAAGCAACTGTTGATGATTGGTTGCGCTTACCGGGTTTATCGATTCATCAAGCGCGATCGCTTGTGGAACTTTCCCGTTCTGGTGTAAAATTTTACTGCATTGAAGATATTGCGGCGGCTTTGGGAATGCCCGCACCACGTTTAGAACCATTAAAGGTTCTGTTGAATTTTAGTTACTACGATCATGAGTCTCTACTTAATCCTACTGATATGGTTAACCCCAACACCGCATCAGTAGAACAGCTAGCCCAAATTCCATTTATGGATATGTCTTTAGCGCAAGCAATAGTAGAAAATCGTCTATCATCTGGATATTACCGTAATTTAGCCGATTTCCAGCTTCGATTACAGCTATCTGGCGAAGCGATCGCACAATTGATGTATTTTTTGCGGTTTTAGGAAATATTGGGGCATGGGGCATGGGGCATGGGGCATGGGGCATGGGGCATGGGGCATGGGGCATGGGGCATGGGGCATGGGTAGACAAGGTAGACAAGGTAGAATTTATTTCCCCTACACCCCTACACCCCTACACCCTCTAAATCAACCCAATTCGCTCAGGTGGCCAAAAACGAAACACGGCTCTACCAATGATGTTTTCTTGAGGTAAGAAGCCCCAATAACGGGAATCATTACTGTTGTTGCGGTTGTCTCCCATGACGAAAAATTGGTTTTCTGGGACTTTGACGGGTGGGAATGGTTGGTTGGGGGGTTCAGCAATATATTCTTCTGTTAATGGTTGTCCATTGCGGTAGACTTTACCATTGGCAACGCTGACTGTTTCTCCTGGGATAGCAATTACTCGCTTGATGAAGGCTTGATCTTTGGGATATCCGCGTTTTTGTAATTCTGGGGGTGGCTGAAAAACAACAATATCCCCAGTAGTGGCTGGATGAAACCGATAAGAGACTTTTTCCACCACTAGGCGATCGCCTTCGTATAAAGTAGGAAGCATTGACTCGGAAGGTATATAACGAGGTTCGGCAATGAAAGTCCGAATCAACAGAGCTAAAACTAATGCGATCGCAATTAGGGTAAAATTTTCCTGCCAATTACGCCATGATTTTGATGATGCAGGAGTGTCTTTCGGATTATGTTCCTGAGGATTCATAGAATTTTTCAGCTAAATAAATAGATCACTGTTAAGTAAGTCGGCGAGAAAAAAACAAACTACATTAAGTAATGTAAAATTTAATTAAATTAGCTTGTAGTAAGGGCTTTAGCCCTTAAGAGAGGACTAAAGTCCCTACTACAAACCTTGAATTATTCACGCCGTTCTACTTAACTATTAAAAGCACCAATTTATAATAAGGCGATCTTATATCAATTGGTAATTCGTAATTAAGAAAGTCAGATATCATCTAGGTTTTCGGCTTTACTTCAGAATTTTCTCAGATTTTTCTTCTACCCTCAACGGTAGTCAAGAATTACCACCTGTAGCTGATGCCAACAGGACAAAAAACTGGTCAAATAGAAGTATCGTTGCCTACAGGGAGTGATGACAGACCGCGTTTTAATTCTGGGAGGACGGGGACGCATTGGTAGAAGTGTTGCCCAAGATATTGCTAACTACACTCAAGCTGAAATTACTATCACTGGCCGTTCCTCACAAATAAGTCAGGGGGTTGATTTCCCGTTGCTGGTGTTGGACTTGGCAGAGGTTGACAAGTTACGGGAAGCGATCGCAAAATCTAATCTAGTAATCCACTGTGCAGGGCCGTTTCATTATCGTGATGCTCATGTTCTCAAGCTCTGCATTGAACACGGGGTTAACTATTTAGATGTTAGTGACCACCGTTCTTTTACCCAAAAGGCTTTAAATTATCATCAACAAGCTATCAATGCTG
Organism: Aliinostoc maniaoense; assembly: GCF_058172895.1. Lineage (NCBI taxonomy): Bacteria > Bacillati > Cyanobacteriota > Cyanophyceae > Nostocales > Nodulariaceae > Aliinostoc > Aliinostoc maniaoense. The sequence continues at coordinate 4,685,394 of NZ_CP187952.1, forward strand.
GGGTAACAGCTATTGTCAATACTGGTATTTTCCCAGGTATTTCTAATAGTATGGTACGCCAAGGTATTGAACAATTTGAGCAGCCAGAAAAGGTACATTTAAGTTATTTAGTTGCTGGTTCTGGCGGTGCTGGCATTACAGTCATGCGGACTACTTTTTTAGGATTGCAACATCCTTTTCAAGCTTGGATAGATGGACAATGGCAATTAGTTAAACCATATACTGAGAGAGAAGTTGTCAATTTTCCCTCTCCTTACAACCGCAGTGGAGTTTACTGGTTTGATATGCCAGAAACCTTCACAATTCCCCTGACTTTTCCTAATATCAACACTGTAATTACTAAGTTTGGTTCAATCCCAGATTTTTATAATCATCTGACTTGGATTGCTGCTCATGTTTTTCCTAAATTTTGGATGCAGCGTCAAAGTACAATTGAATTTTTATCTCATGTTAGTCATGTGATGACAGATGTCACCAATATTTTTAGTGGTATTGGTGTAGCAGTACGCTCAGAAGTGAGAGGAAAAATAAATGGTGAAGATGCTGTTTATTCCTCAAATTTAGTACATAAAAATACAGCAATTGCGGCTGGCTGTGGTACAGGTAGTATTGCCCAATTATTATTAGCAGGTAAACTGAAAAAACCAGGAGTTTGGCCAGTAGAAGCCGCACTACCAACGGAGTTGTTTCAGCAAGTTATGACAAGCCGCAATATCAAGATTGAGCATCAACTATCCCAGCCCAATATCTAACAGGAATTAAGGAATTTTGGGCATGGGGCATGGGGCATTGGGCATTGGGCATTGGGCATGGGGCATGGGGCATGGGGCATGGCGCAGGGTGTGGGAGGTGTGGGAGGTGTGGGAGGTGTGGGAGGTGTGGGAGGTGTAGGAGGTGTGGGAGGTGTAGGATGGTGGAGAACAAATCTTTCCCCCCACACTCCCCTCTCTCCCCACACTCCCCTCTCTCCCCACACTCCCCTCTCTCCCCACACTCCCCTCTCTCCCCACACTCCCCTCTCTCCCCACACTCCCCCCTCCCTTGTCTCCCTTGTCTCCCTTGTCTCCCTTGTCCCCTTGTCTCCCCTGCCCCCTGCTCCCTGCCCCCTGCCCCCTGCCTCCAACTCCCTGCCCCCTGCTCCCCTTACAAATATTCAGCCAGACTTCTTACCATTGCTCACAATTTGAGCTAGCATATATCCTGTTAAATCGAGTAATTGATCTAGCAGAAAACCGATGACACCGATGTAAATTATCGCCTGAATTATATAATTGATGTTGATAGATTTATAGCTATCCCATGCCAGAGAGCCAAGTCCTTTTTGATCTATTAACATTTCTATTGCAATCACCGTAAACCATGCTACCCAAATTCCAACTTTGAGCGCATGAAAAATGTGGAATATAGCTACACGAAAATTGTTATCTTGTCTGCGAAAGTGTCGCATACCTATGGCTGTATTGAGCAAAATTGTCCACAGAGTAGCAATAAAAATTACTATCACTACGGCTGATTCTTTTTCTTGCCAAATAACTAGCATTATCGGTAGCAAAGCGATAGGGGGAATGCTATGAGGTATCTGAATTATCCGTCTAAATATTTGATAAACTGTGCCATTGACCCCCATTAAATAACCGAAAAAACTGCCTACAACAGCAGCAGGAATGTAACCTACAAACAATCTTTGTAAGCTATACAAAACATCTAAAAATATACTTCTATCCATGCCTCAGTTCTAATCTGGAACGGTAAAAAATACTGCGGCAATTACAACAATTAAACTTGAACCAAATAGAAATTACACTCTGGTTGATTCAATTTTACCAGAAACTTCAATTTTGCAATCTTTTATATTAAAACTAAATCAATATTTCCATACATAAGGCAATAGGGTGCAATAAAATCAATTCGCAATTCTCACAGCTACGCCTCTGTTGCAGACTTATGTTAATTTAAGTAGAACGGTGTAAATAATTAAAGGTTTGTAGTGAGGACTAAATTCAATTTTTTTTACATTACTTTACATAGTTGGGTTTTTTCAAGTCGTTTTACTTAAGCTGAAAACTTTTAGCGATCGCACTCCCTAAACACTATATAGCGATTCCTATTTAAATGAGGTACGAAATTAATGTTTTTAAACGCGGAGGAGCGCGGAGTAAAACGCAGAGGGGCGCGGAGATTGCCCAATTTTATTAGTGGTGTACTAAGTATCTCAGCATATCGCTCTCACAACTCGGTATAGTTAGGTTCTCTCGCACTGACGCACCCTTTCTAAAAAACCGGGTTTCTGAATGCAAGATTCAGGTTTCTAAGCTGAAGGATTGGCAAGAAACCCGGTTTTTAACCAGATGAGGATATTTTTGCCTTAAATCTTGGAACAGTTCGTCGGTTCGTTCCCTCTCCCGAAGGGAGTTGATTTTACCATAGATAATTGGTGTTGGGTTTCCTTGCGTCAACCCAACCTACGCCTGACCAATTATTCCTTGATGGTACAAGCCCCCGGATTTATCCGTGGGCATTAATTGCGAATTGCGTTAGCGTAGCGGGACGAAGTCCATTGCGAATTGCGAATTGTGAATTGTGTTGACGCACCTTAGAGTTTGAATATATCGCGCCTATACCACTTGCTAAAATTTTTATTATGGTGTAAAGTTATAGTTACTCATCCAAAAATTGAAAAAAAATTTGATCGCGCTGTGCGCGAAGAGAAAAGAGAAAGAAGTGTAGAGGACAAAAGGGCAAGAGTGCAAAGAGCAATGAGTCCTTACGCGGAAACAAAAACTACGCGAAAACCGATATTGTCGTTACGGTTGCCGACGGTGTTCCTGAGACGGTGCGCACTGCGACAGAAGCCTGGGAGGCTGCCCCAAGAACCACCGCGCAGCAGTCTTTTTGATTTTGTACCACCAGACCAATGACTACCATCATTGGGAGCTTGATCATAATTATTGTGCCACTCATCCTGACACCATTCCCATATACTACCACACATATCAAATAAACCAAAGGGATTGGCAGGAAATTTACCCACATCCGTTGTTTGGCTGTTACTATAATTTGCTAAATCGTTAGTAATTGTCTCACCAAAGTAATATGGAGTAGTCGTCCCGGCACGACAGGCATATTCCCATTCCGCTTCACTTGGTAAACGATAAATTCTCCCAGTTTTTTGAGATAATCTCGCGCAAAATTCTACCGCATCATGCCAAGAAACTTTTTCTACAGGACGGTTAGCACCTTTAAAATAAGATGGTTCGGGATTTAGATCAATATTCACCTTAGAAAAACCAGCAACAGCTTGCCATTGAGCTTGAGTCACAGGAAATTTACCGATGAAAAAGGATTTGACAGTGACGTTATGCTGTGGACTTTCAAAGTTAGTTCGTCCTGCTTCATCTTTTGGTGAACCCATGAGAAATTTACCCCCAGGAATTGCCACCATATCTAAAGCTACGCCATTAGCTAAGTTTTCTCTAAAATACTCAGCACGTCCCCGAATACGCTTGATTTCATGTTTCTTTCCTAAACCTAAAAACCCTGGATTTGTAACTGTAATGGTAGCGGTTTCAAATTCAAAGGTTTGAGTTTGAATACTGGGGTTAGATATAGCCTTAGATGCTTCTTGTTGTTGACGTAATCTTTCCGCTTCCTGCTGCTGTTGCTGAGATTTTGATTGTAGTGGTGCAAATACTCTTGCTTCTATCGCTGCAATATCTTCATTCCGTATTCCCAAATATTGCTGATAGTCTTGTAAGTCCTTTTGCGATCGCTGACTCAAGGGATATTCTTGCTTGACTACATCAATTAACGCCTGTTCATATTCTTGTAACTTGCGTTGATACTCCCGATACGGTTGCAAAACTTGTTCTTGAATTTCTCTGGCTTCCTGTTCAGTTAACCCCAACTCAACGCGCCTTGATTCTAATATTCTCAAAGCAATGACAGAAAGATTACCTTCACCCTGCTGGGCGCGACTGGTGACTTCTTGCAGATATAATTCCTTGTTAATCTCAGATAAAACTGTCGGTGGTAATGGTGCTGTGACTGAGATTAAAGCTTGTAGTGCTTCTGTGGCATTAAGGTAGCGCATACTGAAGTGATGACGTACCATTTTAGTTAACACTTCAGCTAAATGATTACTCACCTGTACTTGATTTTGCCAGATAATCTCCCCTGTTTGGCTGTCTTCTTCTAATTCTTGGGGCAAAACACCAGTCAAAGCCTGAATAGCCATTACCCCTAACGCATAAATATCGCTACCAAAACAAGGCTTACCGCGATATTGTTCATAAGACATATAACCAGGTGTGCCAATCACTACGCTAGAATTAACTTCACCTTGGCTATTAATCAATAATGTCCCTAATTCTTTGACTGCGCCGAAGTCAATTAAGATAATCTTGCCATCTTGGCGACGCATTAAGTTTTGGGGTTTGATGTCGCGGTGAATAACTCCCTGGCTATGTACAAACGATAAGATTTCTAGGGCATCTTGTAAAAGTTTAGTTACATAACTTTCACTTAGTCGCTTACCTGGGACGATTTCTCGACTTAAATCTTGTCCTTCGATAAACTCTTGTACTATATATAGATTGTCGTCTTGGTTAAAGTGTGCCAGTAGTTGGGGAATTTGGGGATGTTTCCCTAGTCTTTCGAGGATAGCGGCTTCTTTTTCAAAAAATTCGATAACGCGGCTTTGGGTTTGGTTGGGACGCAGTTGTTTCACTACACATAAGGGTTTACTAGGTTGGTAATTATCCCTAGCCAGATATGTGACAGCAAAACCACCGCCACCTAGTAAATTGATGATTTCGTAGCGTCCTGCTAGCGTGTTCAAGATGAGTATAAACCCTGATAAGCTGATTAATTTCAGTGTAATTGTTGAGGGTTAAATTTGGCAAGACTGGGGATGGGGCATGGGGCATGGGGCATGGGGCATTGGGCATTGGGGTAAAATCTCCCTTGTCTCCCTTGTCTCCCTTGTCTCCCTTGTCTCCCTTGTCTCCCTTGTCTCCCTTGTCTCCCTTGTCTCCCCTGCTCCCTTATCTCCCCTGCCCCCTTCTCCCTCATCTCTATGCTGCGTCAGAAAAATACATCACCTTCCCACCATAAGCTAGACGCAAATTTTCTGGTGTGAGTACCTGTTGTCTTGCACCTGTGGCGATTAGTTCGCGGTTGAGTAAGACTAAATCATCAAAGTGGCTGATAGATTCGCCTAAATCATGGTTAACTACCAAGACAATTTTATTAGCTGTCGCTAATTCATGAAAGACATCGAAAATTACAGCTTGGGTTTTTTGATCTATACCTACAAATGGTTCATCAAAACAAAAAATTTCGGCTTGTTGCGCTAAGGCACGGGCTAAAAATACTCGTTGCTGTTGTCCCCCTGATAATTGTCCTATGGGGCGATCGCATAATTCTATCATTCCTACTCTTTCTAAGGCATTCTTTGCTACCTGACGACTCACACCAGAGAAACTACGTAACCATCCTGTTTTCTTGACTCTTCCCATCATGACTACATCCCAAACGGTGGCGGGATAAGTCCAGTCAATTTGACTACGCTGGGGAACATAGGCGACTTGCTCTAATTGCTGCATCAATGGTTTACCTTGATACAACACTCTGCCACTACTCAAAGGAACTAAACCCAGCATCCCTTTCATTAAGGTACTTTTACCCGCACCGTTAGGGCCAAAAATGCCCGTTAGTCGTCCCGCTTTGACAATACAATTAATATCCCGCAAGGCTTCTTGTGTACGATAGTGTACCCCTAGATGGGCAATGTTAATGTTGCTGCTGGCTGTCATGGTATTAAACCCAACTAGATGGGAATTTGCTTCTAGGGAAGAATTAGCGGTTTTCATGGTGTCATTTCCGAGACTACAACTAAAAAATGAAAAGATTATGAAAATACTGTACCGTAAAAAATGAGAAAAATATGAAAACCAAGATAACAAGTTTATGGCAGCAATTACTCATTCAAAAGCGAGATATTGGGGTAAGGCGGTATTAGGGGTAGTTGTAGGACTTTTGATACATGGATGTACACAAGCTAACTCTAACCGTACTCCCTTTGTTACCGATGGCAAGCCGAAAGTAGTAGCAACGAGTACAGTCATTGCCAATTTAGCAGGGGAAGTTGGGGGGGAAGAAATTCAACTCCAGGGAATTTTGCAACCTGGTGCAGATCCTCATGTATACGAACCAGTGCCGGCAGACAGCCGATTTTTAGAAGAAGCTGATTTGATTTTGTATAACGGCTATAACTTAGAACCGGGAATCATTAAGTTAATGAATGCGGCTGGTGGGAAGGCGCGCAGGTTAGCTGTCGGGGAAGTGGTGAAGTCATTAGAGTTAGATAAAGGCAAAGGTGAAATTGTCCCAGATCCTCACGTTTGGGGGAGTGCAGAAAATGCGATCGCAATGGTTAACGCCATTCGAGATGCTTTAATAGAGTTATCACCGGAAGATAAAGATAAATTTACCCAAAATGCGGCGCAACTGACACAAGAGTTACAACAGTTGCATAGTTGGATTAATCAACAAATCCAAACCATACCCGCCAAAAATCGCCAACTGGTAACAACTCACGACGCTTTTCAATATTATGGCCGAACTTACGGAATTGCGATCGCAGGCACATTAATTGGCATTAGCACCGAAGAACAACCAAGCGCGCAAACAGTACAGCAATTAGTAGAATCTATTAAAAAAATCGGTGTGCCGGCAATTTTTGCGGAAACTACAATTAACCCAGCTTTAATTACAACCGTTGCTCAAGAAGCTGGCGTGAAACTTGCACCCAATGAACTTTATTCTGACTCTATTGGTGCAGCAGGAAGTAATGCCGACTCGTATATCAAAATGATGGTAGCAAATACCCGCACCATTGTAGAGGCTTTAGGAGGTAAATATACACCTTTTGAAATCAAGAAATAAACCCATAGTTATATCTAAGTTTCTCATAGTTAGAGACTGAGATATAACTTCAGAGATGTAATTAAGAATTAGTGAATAAACTCTTTCCCAAGAAAGAACTAATTAGTCATGTAATTTCCTACATTGTGTTAGTAAATACATAAAATTTAACTGTGGAAATCATCATGACTAAAGAATTAGAAAATCAAAATAATCAATCCGAAGAAATTAGACAACCAGTCAGTGAAGATTGGCACTCCAGGGAAGAAGCAAATGTGAAAGAAAGGAACTTAACAGCCAACCCAGGAGATAGAATTGCTGAAGAACCTCAGTCTATTGAAGAGAAAGCCAAACAAGTTGCTGTAGATGTACCTGATATCACAGGTGATCAAATTACAGTACCAACTTATTTTGTAGTTGAATATCCCGATGGTGAAAAAAAAGCACTGCATCATGTCAAAGATGCGGAAGAAATTTCTGATGTAATTCGTCAAGCGAGGGTAGACGAAAAAGGCGATCGCGTTTGGTGGTAACTTTGATCAAAAGTATATGTGATATGTAGGGGAGGCAAATTACAGTGTGGATTTTTCTCCTGCAATATTGCCGTTGTGTTAGGCGTAATACCAATTATCTATGAAGTTGCGCCAAATAAATGATGTAGAGACGTTGCATGCAACGTCTCTACATATTCCCCCTTGCCTACTAGGGAAGGGGTTAGGTTTTACGTTAACTTTTCCAAATAACATGAAAAGTCAGATATAAAGAGTACTTATGCAAGTGTCACAATTGATGATTGGTGCGTGACGCTATCAGTCTCATGACTACGTTGAAAAACTTTGGCAGCGTCACACACCCTACCTAACTTTAGTACTCAGGAACTGAAGGATCTACTTCTCGACTCCAAGCAGTGATCCCACCTTTGACATTTGTACCCACAATACCCGCTTCTTTAAGGATAGCTAGAGCTTTAGCCGATCGCCCACCCATTTTACAATGAGCAATTAAACGATGACCGTTGAGTAATTCTTTGACTTTATCCACACCGTTACCGTTTTCAATTTCTGGTAAAGGTACTAATACTGAACCAGGAATTTTAGCAATGTCGTACTCGTGGGGGTTACGCACATCTAGCAGCACAAAATCCTTTGCACCACTATCAAGTAATTCCTTCAACTGAGTTACAGTCATTTCTTGCATATCTTGTTGCTGTTGCGCCTCGGCTGCTTTGGCTTGGGGAATACCACAGAATTGTTCGTAGTCTATTAGCTTTTCAATCACTGGACGAATGGGGTTAGGACGCAGTTTTAACTCCCGGAATTTCATATCAAGGGCATTGTATAACAACAGTCTGCCACTTAAAGTATTACCATTGCCCAGAATAATTTTAACGGTTTCTGTGGCTTGAATCACACCAATCATCCCTGGCAGAATCCCTAATACTCCACCTTCTGCACAGGAAGGAACCATTCCTGGTGGTGGTGGTTCTGGGTATAAATCGCGGTAGTTTGGCCCGTCTTCGTAGTTAAATACAGTTGCTTGTCCTTCAAAGCGGAAAATTGAACCGTAGACGTTGGGTTTGTTTAATAATACGCAAGCGTCGTTAACTAGATATCTTGTGGGGAAGTTATCTGTACCATCGACAACAATATCATAAGGTCTGATGATATCTAGGGCATTTTCCGAACTGAGACGGGTTTCGTAGAGATCAACTTGACAATAGGGGTTAATCTCGTGAATACGATTTTTTGCTGATTCAATCTTGGGTTTACCTACCCAGGATGTACCGTGAATAACTTGGCGTTGCAGGTTGGAAGTATCCACAACATCGAAATCAACGATACCAATGCGGCCGATACCTGCGGCTGCTAAATATAACAGTAGTGGTGAACCTAGTCCACCTGTACCGATACATAATACACTGGCAGCTTTCAGCCGTTTTTGCCCTTCTACTCCCACCTCCGGCAAAATGAGGTGACGGGAATAGCGTTCGTAGTCGTCTTTAGTTAGCTGGATATCTTCCAGATTGGGATTGAGCATAATAGTTTGAATGAGGAAGCGCGGATTATTGATTGTATCGAAAAATGATATCTGTCTTTACGTTTAATTATTTAAATTATGTTATCAGGAAATATAGGGACTAGAGATTTAAATCAATGAAAGGGAACAGGCAACAGGTATAAAATACTTTTAAAACAAGTGACTTACGATGCCACTAACTAAACCGCGCGACATTCAAGTAATGCCCATTGCCACAGATACCACAATTGTGCGATCGCGCAGTTGGGCAAGGTTAAGATTTGAAATTGAATATGCTCTAGCTAAGGGTACAACTGCTAATTCTTATTTAATTCAAGGTGATCAAGTCGCACTAATTGACCCACCAGGGGAAACTTTCACCGAAATTTACCTGGAGGCTTTACAGCAACGATTTGATGTCACGACCATTGATTATGTCATTCTCGGTCATGTTAACCCCAACCGCGCTGCTACCTTAAAAGCTTTGTTGGAAGTAGCACCCCAAATTACTTTCGTCTGTTCTAACCCAGGGGCGATTAACTTGCGGGGAGCGTTAGAAAATCAAGATTTGCCCATTCTCGTCATGCGGGGGGATGAAACCCTAGATTTAGGCAAAGGTCATCATTTACAATTTATCCCCACACCCAACCCCCGCTATGCAGATGCCCTCTGCACCTATGACCCCCAAACAGAAATTCTCTATTCAGATAAACTATTTGCAGCCCATATTTGCGGTGATCAGGTATTTGATGAAGGTTGGCAGTCCATTAATGAAGACCGCCGCTATTATTTTGATTGTGTGATTGCCCCCCACGCCAAACAAGTAGACACCGCCCTCGATAAACTCGCTGATGTACCCGCACGGATGTACGCCACCGGACACGGGCCGATAGTTCGCTACGCCTTAATTGAACTGACTCACGCTTATCGAGAGTGGATTCAACAACAAGCCTCAGCAGACTTGACAGTTGCATTAATTTATGCTTCTGCCTATGGAAATACAGCTACCTTAGCGCAGGCGATCGCACGGGGAATCACTAAAGCCGGTGTCGCGGTAGAATCAATTAACTGCGAATTTACCGAGCCTGAAGAAATTCGGGCGGCTGTAGAAAAGTCGGCTGGCTTTGTCATGGGTTCACCAACTTTGGGAGGTCATGCACCTACACCAGTACAAACAGCATTAGGCATTGTATTATCTACTGCCACTAACAATAAACTAGCTGGTGTATTTGGTTCATTTGGTTGGAGTGGGGAAGCCGTCGATTTAATTGAAAACCGACTCAAAGACGCTGGTTATCGCTTCGGCTTCGACACCATCCGCGTCAAATTCAAACCTGACGAAGCAACTTTACAATTGTGTGAAGAAGCCGGAACAGACTTTGCCCAAGCCCTCAAGAAAGCTAAAAAAGTCCGCGCCACCAGTCAACCCGCCACCAACGTCGAACAAGCAGTGGGGCGCATTGTTGGTTCACTGTGTGTTCTCACCGCCAAACAAGGAGATATATCCAGTGCGATGTTAGCCTCCTGGGTATCTCAAGCCAGCTTTAATCCTCCCGGTTTAACTATTGCTGTGGCTAAAGATAGGGCAGTAGAATCACTAACACACTCAGGTAATAAATTTGTCCTCAACGTCCTCAAAGAAGGCAATCATTTGGGATTGATGAAGCACTTTCTCAAACCCTTCAGCCCTGCACAAGACAGATTTGCTGGTGTCGATACTGAAGAAGCAACTAACGGCAGTCCCCTATTAAAAGATGCCCTAGCATACTTAGAATGTTCAGTGCAGAACCGTATGGAATCAGGGGATCATTGGTTAGTGTATGCCACTGTGGAGAATGGCAAAGTGTTAAATCAAGACGGCGTGACAGCCGTGCATCACCGCAAATCTGGCAATCATTATTAACGTGAGTTCGATGACCTCTCCCCAACCCCTCTCTCTTGAAAAGTTCTGTACGGAGGAAACCTCCGCACCCTGCGGGTTCGCGTAGCGTTCTCGGAGAGTAGCAAGCTACAGACTTTTCGCTCCGACGCGGAGAGGGGCTTAAATATCTTGAAAGCTCAACGGGTTTTTAAGCCTCTCTCCTTGCAGGGGAGAGGTTTGGAGAGGGGTTTTTAAAATTGCTCGAACTCACGTATTATTAACACACATCTTGCACCTCGGTTAAAAACCGGGTTTCTTGCAAATCTCTCAGCTTAAAACCTTAATCTTTCGTTCAGAAACCCGGTTTTTTAGGGCTTGTTGAGACTGCTTAAAAAGTGAAGGTAGTACGAATAGTACCGATAAAAATATCATTGTTTGGAGAAAAATGATCCGGGTCGGTGACAATAAAAAAGCCGGGAGTGATAGAGATATTATTGTTAACTAAATAACGGTAAAATACTTCGTAGTGAGTTGAATTGCCAGTATCTACCTCTGCAACTGCAACGCCGTTATTTAGTTTGAGTGGTTGCCCGTAGATGAAGCCTAATAAGTCTCCTTTTCTACCGAAGGGGTCATATATACCTAAAGAAGCGGTGTAGGTGCTGCTGAGAGTGACGGCATCAGATTTCAGGGAGTCTGTAACAACAATGCCACCCCAAGCACCGAGGACTAATTGATCATTGAGTTGCCATCGTAGGCTGGCATTTAAGCCATGAATCTGTGATGGTTCGTTGATGCTGCCCGATGTATCAGCATTATTACTACCTGTACCTGTATCTAATCTACCATCACTTGAGTAAGCATTGACGTAGGCTAAACCAGTAATTAACGATGCGCTGGGCTTGTATAATAACTGTACTCCCAATGCGCTATTGTCTGCACCCACTAAACCCTGAGTGCTATCGTTGCTATTTCTTGTACCGTAGGCGAATTGTAGCCGCATTTGGTCAGACATTAACCAGTCAAAACCTAAACCTGCATCGAGGCGACCAATTTTAAAGATGGAAGTTGAACCACCAAAGGCAGAAATTGCGCCTTGTCCTGCGTCGGCGTAGGGTGAATTGACACTGAGGACACTACTTAAACTAAAGCCTACAGGTTTGAAAGTAAGAACGGCGCGATCGCCTAATGCCGCAACGCGATATTCTAGAGAATCTAGCCTCACTTGATTGTCATAATTGGCTTGCCAAGCTAAAAACGCCATATTGGTGTTAAAGGCTGTGGAGTTACCAAAGCTATCATTAGCAGCATTCCCACTGACTAAGGCTAATCTAAATCTATCTTTACCTGTAAAGGAAGATACTAATTGTATTTGTGTCAGATAAGTAAAAATTGGGTTAGCTTCTCCATCTCCGGGACGATTTCCACCAAAACCCCCTGCTAACCCTAAGATGGTTTGTCCTCCTAATATAACAGTGGTGGAAAATTGTTGAGCTTCAATGTTAGCGGTACGTGCTTCTAAAGTATCTATTCTGCCTCTAAGGGTGCGTAATTCTCCAGCAAATTCTTCTGTTAATTTTTGGACTATTTCTAAATCCGGTTCTCTAACTTTATCTGTAACTCCAGCCGTGATTAATTCATCTATTTTAGTTAATACAGCATTTAATCCGGCAGCAAATTCGTAGCGAGTCATGGCACGGTTGCCTTTAAATGTGCTGTCGGGATAACCTGCTATCACTCCATATCTTTCTACTAAAGATTGTAAGGCGACAAAAGCCCAATCACTCGGTTGTACATCTGATAATTGTGATACTGATGTTACCCTAGCTGAGTTTTCAGGTAATTGTTTATCTAAATCTATATCTTGATCAATTATTTGAGATTCTTCTGCCAAAGCTAGTGTATTTACACCCAAAAATACTGCTCCTGATAGCAGCAATAAAGCCATTTTATTAACCATCTTCCTCACACCTGATAAATAAATTCAATATTAAAAATTTGGCATTGGTGTAAAATATCCTCTGCCCTTTTCTCCCTGGCTTTTTAACTAGCGGCCGCGTCTGACACCAGTTGTTAAAGTTCCCCGATAGCCAACATCATATTGTGGTCTTTCACCGTTAACTCCAATGACTTCTAGTTCGGTGATGCGACCATTAGCATCGATGACTGAACCTCTAGCATTATTGCCGCTTAATCCCACATTATTAGAGACTCCTGTATTACCATCAATTGTGATAGTTTTGTTGTCAAAATCTACTGTAATATTTGTAGGAGCATTGGGATTATTATCAGGGTAAAAAATAGCGGTGTTTTCTGATGTTTTATAGTATGTCCCGGTGACAACTTCAGGGTTAGTAATTCTTACTGACAGGTTAGGACGAGGATTTAAATCTCCTTCTGTACCATTGAGAGCATCAGAGAGAAATGTCCTGCTAAAGCCTTTAAATCTGCGAGATTGATTTTTAAGTGCGGCTAAAGTTTCGATTCTAATTGCTTTGAGTGTTTCTTGAACTGGGGCTGATTCTTGAGCTAATAATGTTTCTTGTCCTGGCCCTAAACCAGCCGCCAAGGAAATATTTTTATAAAAGGCTGGTAAGTCAAATTCTTGGGGATTTCCGAGTATACCATTTCTAATGGCTACTGTTTGACCACCTTTTAAGGCGACTGTTTTTTTATCTTGAGCATCAGAAATATTAATGCCTCCATCAGTCAGGGCAAACACTTGAGTTGTGTTGGTTTCGTGATTATGAGCTACCATTACGGCAGTAGCTTTTGGGGCTGGTTTACAGAGACGATTATTTTCAGTTAATTCAATGTTGGGAGTATTTTGATTCTCCGCGATCGCACAATCTCCTGAGAGGATTCTAATCTGACTTTGTGGTGTTTCTACCACTGCCACCACACTGCCCGGTGGACTTAAAATTAAAGCTCTGCCATTCTCTACGTTTGGTATAATTTCACCTAAAGCAATCAGATTGGGCAATTTAAAGCGACGCAACCCAGGCTCAAACAGAAAGGTAGTTTTTTGATCTACCCGAATCAGGGATTTATCATTAAAAAATAATTGTGCTTCTGAATTGATTCCGGTTTGTACTGCATCTCTAGGCACTATGACATCATTTTTTTGTGCAGCTCGTTGAGTGCGGTTATGCAGGAGTAAATTAACTTTGGGGATCAGTTTATAGACTTCAGCACGAGTAAGCGGTTTATCTGTTTGGGCAAAGCTGGGAGTCAACCACGCCCAAGTTAACAATGTACTGAGAATTAATTTTTGATGTAATGACCAATTGTGCCACTTCATCTTGCTTTACCTAAAAATTGATATTAAATATAAAGCTCAGGACTTACGCAACTAACATATTATTTTAAGTTTGTAGTGAGGACTTTAGTCCTCAAAATAAGGGCTAAAGCCCTTACTACAAACAGAAAACTTGATTTTTTGTGACACTTGCGTAAGTTCTACGGAGATTGATGTTCTTTTAGACTACAGAGATTTTTACTAAGTTTCTCGATTCTTTATATTACTTAAGGATTTAGGGTATTTTTGAGTGTTGACTAACCAAATAAAAACCCCTGGGTTAACCAGGGGTTATGGTTTCGCTGAGATAAGTAATGATTACTACAGTTTGTTTTGAGATCATTCCTGATGAGGGAGAAAAATTTTTTGTCTGTTATACCGAATTGGGATAGGTAGTATTATTTCGAGATTCTGGAATAGGCTAAGAATCTAGGCTTTTAATCCAAAATCCAAAATTGGTATTACAACCCTGTAAGTAAACGATGTACAGCTTGTTTGATGTCTGTCTCCTTAATTAAAGATTCTCCTACCAAGACTGCATTAGCACCGGCTTGAGCAACTAAAGATAAGTCCCCGTGTGCATACAACCCAGATTCCACAACTACCGTTACACCTAAACTTTGCAGTTGCGATCGCCTGGCTGCTAGGAGGTTTTGAGTAGTGGTAAGATCAATGCTAAAGTCTGCAAGGTTTTGGTTGTTAATGTTAATCAAGCGAAGGTCTTGCAGAGTGAGTACCCGATCTAGTTCTCCTAGGGTATGTACTTCTACTAAAGCATTCATCCCCAAATAGTGAATGATCCGTAAAAAGTCTTGTAATTCTCTATCAGTGAGAATAGAGGCGATGAGGATGACTGCATCTGCACCGGCGGCTCTTGCTAAATAAATTTGGCAAGGATCAATAATAAATTCTTTGCAGAGTAAGGGTAATGAGATGCGTTTGCGAAGAATACGCAAAATATCGAAGCTACCGTGAAAAAAACACCTATCAGTAATTACTGAAATACAAGCTGCTCCCCCATGCTCATAAGCCTGCGCGATCGCAATGGGATCAAAGTCTGTACGGATGATACCATGACTGGGTGATGCTTTTTGTATTTCTGCGATCAAGCTGGGTTTATGGGGGTTTTGTTGTAAAGCAATTAGAAAGTCTCGCACCGTTGGCGCAGCTGTTAACTGACGTTGTAGGGAAGCCAAAGACATCTGTTGATGTAGTTGGGCTACTTCTTGTTTTTTCTGCCAGACAATCTCTCTCAAGATAGGTTGCAGACGTGTCATATTCATCGCACTAACTGGATACATAATCGTAATTCGTAATCCGTAATTCGTAATTCGTAATTCGTAATTGGGTATTGGGCATTGGGCATTGGGCATGGGGCATTGGGCATTGGGGTAAATATTTCTTGCTTGTCTCCCCGAAGTTCTGTTCGCCCTTGGCGTTGGCGAAGCCATCGGAGGAAACCTCCGCTCAGACTTCTCTCCTTGTCTCCCTTGTCTCCCTTGTCTCCCCTGTCTCCCTTCCCCTGTCTACCCCTGCCCCCTGCCCCTAATAGGGTGCTAGGGTTTTAGTTTGTCAAGCCCATGTTTTTATTTTGTATCCAGCCCGATTGCATCTGAAAAACTTCTTGAGTATCTGATTGTTTAACCTTCTTTGTATTCCCTAAGCAATTATTTTTGAGTAATCGAATATAAGTGCGGTACGGGATGTATTCCATTGGGTTGTAGCCGGAGAATCGCAGCAGTAAAACACAAGCCCAGGAATACTTCCCGGCGATGATTGCTTTGATAATTTGTTCTATTTGCTCGTTGTTGATTTTCTTGACATTCTGTGAATTGTAATTTGCATTTTGTTGATACATAGCGTTCCCTGATGATGAAACTTGTAGCCTTTTGTGAAAGACTTGCAAATAAAAATTGGTCAGATCAATTGATTTCAACTATGACATTACAAAGAATTACAGTGTATTGCCAAATTGTTGAAAATAGTGTTTTGGTAATTGTTTTGTCTGCTTGTAGTTACGGTATGAAATGAGCAAAGAAGATGGACTCAGGTGTCCGTGGTAGATGCGTGATACGTTAATATTGCGGCAAACTTATACTGAATACTAGTTGACCGATGCCTATTTGAGATTTTATTGACACTACAGCAAAGGTAAATTAGCACATCTCTACAAATAGTTATTGAAAATAGGGGTGAATTTAACTAGTCAGCATTTTTATTTGCTTAATAATTATCTAGTTAATCCAACCCCTAAAGATGAACTGTTTTGCAGAAGCAGCTTCTTTGCTAAGATTACTCAATCTTGAGCAGTATATATATGATTATTCTTTTGATAGATGTATCTCTTTTTTCTTTTTTTAAATTTGTGATTTGTAATTATATTCTTATGCCTAATACACAGGCTGCTTATAAAAACAATTAATTTTACCATTGTATGAACAAAAGAATTAAAAATTTTTCTAACTGTTTTGATAGATTGGCAGTTATGACTCCTCCAATCTATATCTAATGTCAAATTATGTTTAATCTAGTTTTACTGATAAAGTAAATCCCATTACTCATGACTTAATTACTTATTAAATTGTATACCATAATACAAGCAAACTTAACCTTTTCTACTTCTTATGGTAGATGGCTGATCAACACTGAGACAGATGATCAGAAAAAGCTACTCCTCATGACAGATGACTGGGCATCTTATGATGTAGTTTAATCCGTCTTAAATAAACTAAAATCAAAAATCAATATATGATATAGATACTTCGTAATTACAGTTCTACAATGCGAGTTATAAAAAAATATTAAAATACAAATTCTATTGATAAATACATAGTTTATTCATACTGATCAATGTAGTTACTTTTTAACCGGAAATGAATAAGGAGCAATTTGTAATCAGCAAACGTAATTACTTATTAACATCTGTTGCATATAAGTAAAAAACAAGTTTGTTATTTATAATCTAAATTATAATTACTAATGAAACTTTTGAATCTACTTTGTTTGATATCATGTATTAACTAAATAATAAATTACTTAAAAATTTTTGACTTAAAAATTCCCGGCCACCACTCCTGGTAATGGAAAAATGACCCACGAATCATCAATAAAAATTCTGGTAATTGAAGATGAAGCTGATACCCGTGATCTGTTTTTAACGATTCTGGAGACTGAAGGTTTTGAAACAATAGGTGCTGAAAATGGTTTTGTGGGGATTCAGCAGGCACAAAAATATTTACCTGATTTAATCATCTGTGATATTATCATGCCTGATATGGATGGATACGCCGTTTTAAATGCGCTACGGCAAGATCCTCTCACAGCAATTATCCCTTTTATTTTTCTCACGGGTAGCCATGATAAGACGGCTGTTCGGAAAGGGATGGAATTGGGAGCAGATGATTATATTACTAAACCCTCTACCATAGAGGAGATACTCA
This sequence comes from Aliinostoc maniaoense, assembly GCF_058172895.1. Classification (NCBI taxonomy): domain Bacteria; kingdom Bacillati; phylum Cyanobacteriota; class Cyanophyceae; order Nostocales; family Nodulariaceae; genus Aliinostoc; species Aliinostoc maniaoense. The sequence goes on from NZ_CP187952.1 coordinate 4,702,933, forward strand.
AAGCGATCGCAATTAGATTAGAGAAGCAGGCTTTTTTGAGGTACTGGTATGCGGCGAAATCTCAGCAACTTTCTGACTCGTTAGGTGTTGAGCCTGAGTTTGTTTTCCCTACCACACCTCAACTTAAGGAAGTTTTTGATTATATAGAGCTTCATTATCATGAGGGAATTACTTTATCAGATGTAGCTGATGCCGTGGGTTATTCACCTGCTTACTTAACAAATAGAGTTGCTAAGGAAACTGGAGATACCGTCAACGGTTGGATTCTTCAGCGTCGCATGGCCGCAGCTCGTCCTTTACTCAAAAACACCAACAAGACAATTGAGCAGATTTCTACAGCATTAGGTTATCAAAACGCCTGCCATTTTTCCCGCCAATTTCGCCAGCATCATGGCTTACCTCCCAAAGCTTGGAGGAAACAACAACAATCTTCTGAGTATGGGAAAAAAAACTATAGGGAGAGATGTCTATCTTTAAGGGCTTAGTTGAGAAGTCATATCAAGTATTAAAAAGGATTATAAAGCACAGAAAAATATAATCCATTTTCCTGCCAGGTTCTTTCTTCGGAATCAACAGATACCAAGGGAATACCCCAATCAAGACGCGCACTAAAGCGATCGCCTTGTGACCAGCGTAAACCCAAACCCACTGATGCTAAGGTGTTAGGATCGGGATTGGTGCGGGAATTATTCCACACCACCCCAAATTCAGCAAAGGGGATAACTTGTAACAAACCATCAGCTTGAGATAAGCGCAGAATTGGTATTTGTACTTCTGCACCAGCTACAGCACCATTATCAGCCAGCAAAAAATCTTGGCGATAACCCCGCACACTATCTAGTCCACCTACACCAAACTGCTCTAAAGGTAACAGACTGCGAGAGGCTATTTGAGTATTAGCACGGACAATGAGTAAAGTTTCTGGTGCTAGTAGCCTTGCCCATTGTGCTTGTCCCTGCCAAGAGAAAAACCTGCTATCAGGAGCATTATTATTGACAGTAGCATTCAATACACCTAGACCGAGATTAAATTGCGATCGCAAGGCAATGACTTGGCGACTATTGCGAGTTGTCCATTCTTGGAAAAAGCGTAATGCAGATATGCGTGTCCGTCCCTCGTCATCAGCACCCAAGGCGGGAAAAGGTAATCTTAAACCCTCTACATAACTCGCTTCGCTTTCCCGGCGGGAAGCTGTTAATCCCAAAGCAAATTGTTGGCTAGGAGTTTCAATTAAAGGTTGGCGAAATGTCACCTCGTAGTAACGAGAAGAGGATTGAATATCGAGAATATTAAAAGGTTCTTCAATGACATTGCTAGCAGCCGTCCCAAAACTCAAGCTCAGTGTGCCATTGCGGGGATTTACAGGTAATGTGTAGCTAGTATCAAAAGTATTGCTACCATCGGTATTAGTATAAGCTAAACTCAAACCATCCCCTAAACCTAGTAAATTAGCTTCATTAACTTGGATACGACGACGAAAACTACCCACACTAGGTGAACGGCCATTATCTAAAGCTATTTGGGTGTGAAAGGTTCTAGCTTCCTTGATTTTAACTTGTAGCAAACTTGTCCCAGGACGTACCCCGGCAGATAAATCGGCTGACAAGTTATCAATTAAAGGATTAAGTTGCAACAGTTGTAATGCTGCTAATAACTTCTCTCGATTTAATGGGGGTGAAGTGGCGATCGCTAAACGACTACGGACATAATTAGGATTGAGTCGCTGTGTCCCAGTAATTTGAATGTCTTCTAAACTCCCTTCCACCACCTGAATTTTAATCACACCAGACTGAATTGTCTGGGGAGGGATGTAAGCACCGGAAGTTATGTAACCCTTGTTGACGTATAGTTCGGTAATTTTTGAGCGTGCTTGAAACAATTCTGCTAAAGTAATGGGTCTGTTAGTAAAATTCTCCGTTACCTTCGCTAATTCTTCTTGACTAAATACAGTGCTACCTAAAACTTCAAACCTTTCTACAGTAATAGTTTGAGGAATATTCTCTGGTGGTTGCTCTTGTTGGGTATCCGGGGTATCAGGCTGGAGTAATTCGGCTGGTGGTGGTAGGGGTTGGGGCGGCTGGGGTGATGGTAAAGTAGGAGGTGTTGGTGGTTGGACATCCTGTGGTGGAGGAAATTTTTGTGACAAAATTAGTTGATCTCCCACCGGAAGCCGAGAGAATTGTTTCGTAATGGCAATTTCTGTAAGATTCGACGAGCCATATTTAAACTCATCTACTAGTTGTGTATCTTCCACAGCTGTTGCCACCACAGGCAAATCTATGCTACCGAGTAAGACAAATATACTCAGACTCAGCCCAGATACGATAAACTTTGGGGGACGTTGATTAATCATGCCACTAGAGTGTGTTACCACAAATGAGATGCTTCTAATATCAAGGTTTCAGATCAGCATCTTACTTGACTTTTGTTGTTAATTAACAGTCCCCAAACTTAAGCCACCAAGATTCTTAATTTAATCAACTTCACTTTAGCTAGATACCTTGCAGTATCTAAACCGCAGATTTTTCTCTCCCAAACCTTAATTGTAGAGACGCGATAAATCGCATCTTTATCAAAATATATTTGTTGAGAACAGATGATGATGGGTAATTGGTACTTCACCAATTACCCATTAACGATTAATAAGCTTGACGTACTCCCCACAGCTATGAAAACAACGCTATCGCTCGTTTTCATGAAAAGCTGGGGGATTCTTCCCTGATACTCATGGTCGAAAAATGTTTCCACAAGCAGGGTTTCCACGTTTCCACTGCCCTTGGCAGAGCCGATTTTACGGGCTACACAGATTTCTCTGTGGGGAACGCCATCGTCCCGACTACTGGGAATTAACCCAGATACTTTTATGTTTAATACCCCGATCCTCTCTACTAACCAAGTTACCGATGTCCGAATAACCGAGCTTTCGCAGTACGTAGGTGAGCTACTTTTCTTTTATGTAGCTATGCCAATCATACCATGTTGGACGGCGATTAAAATCGCCTAGACGCTTATCCCCATAGATGAATCTAGGGGCTTGCGCGCCATTGATTTTCGGTCAACAAGATGATTAGGCTACAACCATTTCCGGCTGAGTTTGAGACAGATTCCCGAAAAAGTCATAATGGTCTAGTGCTTCCAAAATTCCCCAAGCATAGTGTCCTTGAGCAAAATAAATCTGGGCATAACCGCGTAATTTCTGGATTTCTTTGCTGTAATTACCAACAACCACAGCTAAGGTATTACCCGCTAACATACTTTCATCATTGCCTGATGCCCCTGCGACTAAGAAGCGTTTCACAGGTAAACCCCATTTTAAGGCAATATAACGTAGGGCATCTCCTTTCGAGGCTCTAATGGGCAACAAGTCCAGATACATATTATGGCTGAAAACTCCCTTAACAGGAAGTTGTTGGCGGCGCAAATGGCGGATAATTTCCCGGTAGCTGGGCGATATGCTGGGATTGACAAAGTAGCTGATTTTAAACTTGCCTTGAGCCTCTGCTGGTTGCAATTCCACTCCAGGGATATTCTTCATTGCTTCCCGGATGGCCTCTGGTTGCCAATTATAACTAATATGTTTTTGCCAACTCGTATCTGTGACAATCTGTGGCCCATAATAGATTTCGCTGCCAGTGGAAGTGATGAGTAAATCTGGCATAGGAAACTGCCATTCTTCCAACATCTTCAAGGCACTTTCGAGACTGCGACCAGTGGCAATACACACACCAGTTGTCTGTCCTTCTTGACGTATGCGCGCAATCAAGGTTTCTAAGGCTTGTTGATCACCAAGGAGTGTGTTATCGATTTCAGTAACTAGAAAGCGATCGGCTGTTGGTAAACGGTTAGTATCAGGTATATTCCAACCTGGATGTTCAGAAGCTGGAGACGCTACCAGAGGACTGAGTAAAGATTGTACCTTTTGTCGGGGGAAGCGGCGGACTCTTTCTAGATATTGCTCAACGTGACTCTCCCAAGAGAAATGCTGACGGACATTAGTTAAGCCATTCTTAGACCAACGCTGCCATTGTTGAGCATCGGTTAAAGTTGTTCGCAGTGCATTTTGGATGTCTGGAATATTCAGAGGATCAATCAGTAAGCCATTTTCACAAGCTCCAATGATATCCCGTGGGCCACCGTCAGATGTGGCAACAATGGGTACACCACAAGCTGTAGCTTCAATCAAAGTTAATCCAAAGGGTTCGGTGAGAGCAGGATTGATAAAAACGCCCCGGGTTTTTGCTGTGAGCCGATATAAATCGGGTACATCATCGGAGGTATGATGTTTGGGATAGGCAACATGACCATAAAGATCATAGCGATCGATTAATTGCAAGATTTCCGTCAAAACTTGGCGGGGGCCTGATTCCATTGTGGTGATATCATCTCGATTTCCCAGCACAATTACCAAATTGGCTAACTCACGCAGTTGGGGATCTTCGCCAAAAGCTTTGACTAAAGTACTGACATTTTTCCGAATCGCCGGACGAGAAATGGCCGTAATCATCGGTTTGTAGGGGTCTTGCAGAAATCGTTGTAATTTCTCGTAAATCGGTGGATTTGGCCAATCTTCAGCTGCTGGGTAGAAACGTTCTAAAGCTACACCGGGAGGAATTACTACCATTCTCTCTGGTTGGTAGCGGTCATAAATGCTGTATTGTTCTTCAACTTCTTGATGAGTACTAGCGATGACTAATGCTGCACCACCAAGGGTAATTTCTTCTGCCTCGATGCGGGTGCTGATGTGAAAGTTTTCCTCGATACTTTCTTGCTTAGTTCCGTGTTCTAGTAAGCGTTGCAGTTTCACTCGTCCCAAAGAGTGACCTGTATGCACAAGGGGTATACCTAACCACCCTGCAACCCGACTACCTACATAGCCTGCATCAGCGTAGTGTGTATGAATGATGTTAGGGATTTTACCGACTTTGCGAATGTGTCTGAGTAGTTCATCGGCAAAGGTATCTAAGTAAGGCCAGAGAACTTCTTTGCGGAGGTAACGCCGGGGGCCACAGGCTAGACGAACGATTTGGGCTTTATCACAGAGAACTTCTACTGGTTGGGCATAGTCAGAACTAACTTTTGGATCTTGGACTAAACGAGTTACTAAGTCAACTCTTTCTACGTCGGGGTGTTTAGCTAATGTACACGCTAGTTCGACTACATATTTTGTTTGTCCACCGTTGTCAGCATCTCGTCCTAACTCTAGATTATTTCCTCTAATTAAGCCGTGAACACTGACTAGTATGATATACAACCCTGAGCTATTTGACATTTTGTCTTCCTCTCTAGTTGAGTTTATGTAGTGCTATGTTTAGGCTTTTTTAACTGCATAAGTGGTGAAAATTAATGATGTAGCATCCAGGAAAACCGAATTAATTTCTAATTTGTCCAATCTCTGAAACATATTCCAATGAGGCATTCACCAATAATTTGTCATCTGCAAATAAATATCATTCTGAGATATTTATTATTTAAGGGGATAAATTCTTCTTAATCTCCAAATTCTTAAAATATGCTTTCGTATATCGTATCAGTAAGCGACGTTGCGATCGCATCTCTGATCAAAAATACTCAGCCAAAATCTCGCTGTTGCACATGAATCAAGATAATTAGACGGTAAAATTTAATACTCAAATGTAATTTTCCTGGTAACTTGAGATTTGATTGGAGAAAATGTATATTTACATACAGTAATTTGATTTATTGTTACTCTGCAATTAATTTGTAACTAAAAATAATAGGATTCAGTTAGTAGTAAGGACTTTAGTCCTTGTTTGTTCAGGGAGCGTCTGTCTATGACACGCTATGCGTTGGCGTAGCCTCTCGGAGAAAACTTTAGTTCTCACTACCAACCTTTAATTATTTACCCTGTTCTACTTCTGGCTTACGCCAAACCTAACCCCCTAGCCCCCTTCCCTGGTAGGGAAGGGGGAATATGTAGAGACGTTTCATGAAACGTCTCTACATTGGTAGAGGAGAGGTACTCTACGAGAAGAGCTTCGCTCTATGGAGAGGGGTTTTCTAGATACCGTGAAAAGTCAGGTTCTACTTAACTAGGAACTTCCTCCACAAACTTGGTGAGGAATCTAAAGGCTTTGAGGATATAAATAGTGCAGTCTCTGGGGGAAGTGTTGTAAAAATGTCGCCATGCACTAGCCTTATCTTCATCATAGCGATCGCCGCGTTCTGGGTGTGTTTCTAACCAAGCTAAACGCACCGCATGACCAATTAACACATCTAAGACAATGTATTCTTCAATTTGCAGGCTGGGATTTTTAGAGGCGATCGCTCCTAGTTCCATCAGTGCTTCAATGTTAACATGGCGATACTCTGGGGCTTCGATTTTATTTAACAGATGCTCGACTAATAAAGCAAAATTTTTCTCGCCGGCTGTCATCTCCGAAATCATCACATCGCTTTCTAAACGATTGCGCCGCTCTAGTTTATCGCCAATCACTACACCCTTACAATGGTGCATTAATAACCACACCTGCTGAAAGAAATTTTTTGGAACACGGTTGAGTGCGCCTTCAGCTTGGCGGAAGCGTCGCCAACCACCTACAGGAATTTCTTCTGCTGCTGTTTCTTCTTCAATTACAGGTAACACTACCCAATTAATATCACTTTCTTTTTGCTTAACGTGCAGTGATTCCTGCTGACGCAATAAGTTACTCATCCCTGTATAAGCACTTAAAACTTGATGTAAACGGTTCTTGACTTCAAAGGGTGAGAGTTCCATTAACTGTTCATAGGCTTCATCTTGAGTTACCCGCAACTCTCGCGCTAGTTCGCTAGTAATTAAGAGGATGAGATAGCCGACTCTCAGGGTAAGTAGTCCTTGAAATAATTCTGGCTCGGTTTTGATCAGAATACTAAGATAGATGAGGATTTCTTGAGTTAAAACGCGATCGCGGATATCCTCACGACAGAAGTTATTGATTTTCTCCACAATCTCATTATGAGGCATCGGCACAGTAATCAATGACGCTTCACTATAAGCCCTACCCACAGCAATTTGCTTACCCCGCACCAAAATAATCGTCACCGCATCCGATAAACCAATATCAACCATCTGACGCAAGCCAGCCGCCCGCCTCACTACTGCCCAGTGACCTGCATCTCCAGCTTTGGTGTAGACTTCATCTAGCAAGTAAGCTACACTCACGGGATAATCTGGCCCCCCAAACCCGGTATCAAACTCCAGTCCTTGCAACCGTGTCAATGTCTGCAATAATTCAATTTGCTCATAAAGATTTTCTGATGAACGCAGAGATGACAATAACAAGTTTAAGTTAGTCTCACATTCCATCTGAAATTCTTGTGTATGCCCCAATCGCCAACTTTTCCCAGGATGATAAGCTAAATAATAGCAATGTGGAGCAGCATTTTGCATTGCCGATTGGGTAAATTCTCCCTCTTGCAGAAAATCAATTCTTTGGATTCCTGCTGTCAGCATTAGTTGATTTAATCGGCCTAATTTAACTTTTACACCATTACATACACCCTCTTTCAATTCCTGCATCAGTGCTAATAAAGCCTCAGAACCAGTTTCTAAAATGGTGTGGGTTAACATTAAAGTTAAAGTGGGACGACCTAAATCACTCCAATATTGTTGAATATACGCCAACTCACTCCTAATTTGATCTACCAAAAAATGGTAATCTAGAGTTAAATAAAACTGCTGGGAATCTAGAAACGATGGTAAAAATACGACTGTTTCCCCTTGAATACGGAAGATTCTCGATGTTGTTAAACTCCGCAGTCGTCGTACAGGCCGCCCAGTTAAACCGAGTTTATCATTGCGTCCAATTTGTGTGTAAATCTGGGAAAGTTCTCCCGCTTTTCTAACTTCAATTGGGGCTACTTGTTTGGGTGTTTGGGTTTCAATGCCATGTACTTCTAGTTTTGCTTGTAATTCTTCATCTTCTGCTAGTAGAGCGATTTGCACTAAAGCTTCCCGATTTTTACCAACACACAAATGTCTACCTAAAGGGTCAATATCTCCCAGGGCTAATAATCCTTCACTGAGCATTTGACCGAGAAAATATAAACTTTGCGCCCATACCAAGGGAATATTTTCATTCGGTAAACGAGGCTGACTTTGGGGAACTAATTTTTCAGCTTCCACATTTTCCGCCGGGACATAGTAAACTTCGGGTAATAAATGCAAACCATCCCGCTCAACTAATAAATTGGCTAAACTTTCTTGATAAAATTTAGTTTGCTTTTTATCCCCACGAAATAACCCATCTAAGGCTAAATAAGTGAAAAATAACGGCCATTCACATTCAATATGCTCAAACTGTTTCAATTCCCAAGGCTCATAGTGCAGTCTTTGGGTATCTTCTAAAACGGTTTGGTGTCCATCCCGCAAAAAGCGTTTGCAGCCGTATTTACCTTGGAGTTTATTCACAATATCCTTAAGTGTGCGTTCGCGTAACTGCACATCTTCCACCGCAAAGGCGGGATAACTAATAATACTTAAGAGTGCGGCATCAATTTCTTTAGATGCAGACTCCCTTGGTAATAATGATTCTAAAGTAATGCGAGCGCGAGCAATTTCATCGGGCAATACATGAATAACAGAAGCTTGACTTCCCCGCACTCCAAATAAATCTAGTCCGTTGATAGCTTCTAAGGCTGCTTTGGCCATGCCTACAGAACTGGCGTTTAACTCTGCACTGCCATGATTGATTTTATTCCCCCGTTCCCAAATGCCATAATCGGGGGTACGATAGGCGCGTCCAATGTAATAAACCAAGTTTTGGACAAAGTTCACTTCGTCAATCGTATAAGTTATCTGCAATCCTGAAGCAGTCATTTGTGCCAGCATCAATAAAAATATTGATGTCGCATCTAATTGCAGATGTCCCCATTCATCATCACCAACCACAATATCACCTGTGGCTGTATTATATTTGGCGTGAAGGCCATCTAAGAGTGATTGAGTGTGCTTAAATTGTTCGACTTTGTGGGCTTGTCGCATCATTGCAAATAACAAACCACGCATCAATTTAATCACACTGTGTTCTAATTCATAGGTACGTCCTTGATCTTCATCTACCTTGCGATAGGCCAGGGCTAACCCCCAAACTGCCAAAATGCTGTAAACATTATCTCTCACCCAAGCATCAGTGTAATCTCCGTGGGCAGTTATGGCTGTACTAGCTGGTAGTAAGCCAGTAATGGGATTCTGACGCGTCAAAATAATGCTTTTGATTTGCTGATAGTAATACTCCAGACGGGCTTGAGATGCGATCGCTGTGGTCATAATTTTATTAATAGGAGCTTGCGGAATAGTACCCTGTAGCCGTGAAGTCAATTATGTCAGCCAAGCCACAACAAGTTCTGTCATGGTCATTGGTGCTACAGCTGAGGGTGTGGGGGATTTATTATTATCTCTCTTGAGTGAGCATTTAGTTGCCAAATTGTGAAGTAGTGATAAGGAAATCTAAAAACTTTGTGAAATCTTTATCAATACTTAGAAATATTGATACCTAATTTTCACATTGTTGGGGTTATATATAAAGTATCAGCAATAATTCTTCCCAAACAGTAATCAGCATTAAAACTCGTTTATGAAAGTGTCAACCAAGCGAGTTGATTGTAAATAAATTATCAAAGGTAGGAGAGCCATTATGTCTCTACGCTATAACCAAAACCAAGCCCCCCTAGTGAAAGTAGTATATTCACAAGTAAAAGTCAACGGCAAACTAGAGCTAGTGCCTTTAGAACTCTATGCGGATGGTTCACTCAAGCGGTGTGTTGTCTAAACCCTGAGCAATTTTTGGTTCAACAAATGCACATAAAAAAACCAGCACGGATATTTGTGCTAGCCAAATTACCTTTTTGATGTTGGTGTGCCACCTTGTGGAATGTTGATAATTTTCTCCCCCTGCCCCCTGCCCCCTGCCCCCCTGCACCCTGCCCCCTGCCCCCTGCACAACAGCCTAGAAAGCAATTGTTGATTTTTGCAGTGGCTAATTAGAGTCTCCCGTGACTAGTGTGTCATCTTCGTCATCTAGAAATTCTTCATCATCTTCTTGGAAAGCCGCCATTACTTCTTCGATAATTTCTTGTGCTTCCTCATCGCTAAGTTTCAAAGCTTGTTGGAGTTTTTTCAGATAAGGCTGTTTCTCTGAAGGAATGACTAGTTCTTCTTCGTCTAAAAGCATCACGACTCCAGAAGCGAAACCATCCCAAACCATTTCTTCAGGTAAGGATTGAGTTGCTGTGTTTAATAAAGTGCCAACTCCCTCCTCTTCGGCAATAGCCATCAGTTCATCAACCATTTCTAGGATTTCCTCTTCTGAATATTCGGCAAATACTTCAAATTCCCAGAGAATACCTGCTAAACCCTCACCATCCACTTCCTCTATTGTAGAATCAGCGATCGCACTTACAACTGCGATCGCTGCTACTGCTTCCTCTGGACTGAGGGTTTCTTCTGTGGTGTTTTTGGCCTCGAAAATCTGCTCATAGTTGCTCATAATCACTACCTTGACTCAAGAAATTACACAAAGGTTTAACCAGCGATCGTACACAAAACTTGGGGTGATTCAAATTTGGTATTTGTACGCTCATAGCAAATCATTACTACCATACCTGAATGGCTTTATTCTCTAGCAGGTGAAATATTTTTCTCAAATATTTTTTCTCAATTCCTAACTCTACGTTATATATTTCTTTACATTAGTTTGCGGTAACTACCAATGAAAATAGCTAATCCCTGACTTTACTAACAGGACTTACGCAACTGGCACAATGCGATCGCCAGTTTATAGTACATAAGTATTAATTTGATTCCGAAAGCTTTGTCTTCGCAATAGAAGTCGGTGTCTTGGAAGCAAAACATAAAATATTCATGAGAAAATAGCTAGAGATTGTATGAAATAAATTTTGCTGACGGTAATGAGATTTACTAAACTTAATTACTGCCAATACTTATTAAGTAGTCAAATTAATTATACGATGACTAATTTGGCAGAGCATTTAGAGACTATTAGCCATGATGCAATTAACTACTATTTGAAGAGAGAAAAGTTAACACCTCGATTACTCTGGGATAACGTGAAAGAGGTAGTTGAGCCGGATACGAATGCTTACATAATATTTGATGATAGCGTTTTAGATAAAAGATATTCTGAAGAAATAGAAATAGTCAGGAGACAATATAGTGGTAATGAGCATGGTGTTGTCAAAGGCATTGGTGTAGTTAGTTGCGTGTATGTCAACCCTACTATTCAAAGATTTTGGGTCATAGATTACCGCATTTTCAATCCTGATATCGATGGTAAAACCAAGGTAGACCATGTGAAAGATATGCTGCAAAACCTTGTATATCATAAGCTTTTACCATTTGATACTGTTTTGATGGACACATGGTATGCTGTACATAGTTTAATGCTTTATATTGATAGTTTAGAAAAAATTTATTATTGCCCTTTAAAAAATAATCGCTTAGTTGATGATAGCTTTGCCAAAGAAAAATATAAACGTATTGAATTATTAGAGTGGAGTCCTGAAGAGTTAGAATGTGGTAAAATCATAAAAATTAAAGGGTTTCCGCCAGAGAAAAAAGTGAAACTATTCCGGGTTACTGTTTCTACCAACAGAACGGATTATATCGCCACTAACGATTTATCTCAAAGCTCCACGGATGTTGTACAACAGGTGTGTAAGATTCGTTGGAAAATTGAAGAGTTTCACAGAGAGATTAAACAATTAACAGGCATTGAATCTTGTCAATGTCGTAAGGCTAGGCTGCAAAGAAATCATATTGCTTGTGCAATGTTAGTTTGGATTAGATTAAAGAATTTAGCCTATCAAACTGGTCAAACTGTTTATCAAATCAAGCATAATTTGCTTTCTAATTATTTAATTCAGCAACTCAAACGCCCAAGTATTCTTATGTGCTTGGTCTGAGTTGAATTGTCCCTGGGTAGGGCTGCGCCTTACCCCCTCTTTGTGCCAGTTGCGTAAGTCCTGACTAAATTAAAACTCAAGCTTTCATGGCAATTTCCCAATCATAAATCCTCTACTGTTAAGTATAATTACTACTCAATTTGAGAATTATATTTTTTGTGATTTTTTCCTAGTTTGGTTTAATATAGAAGAACGGTAGTTCAAAACATAGCGATAGCACTCATATCATTAGGCTAACTAATGCTAACTGCCTAGTTAAGGTTGCTGCTGAAGTAGAAAAACTAAATTAAACGATAGCTTGTAGTGTCATAAGCGGCATTAGCCCTTATAAATATTAGCCCAGAGCGATAAAAGCTTAATTTTGTTACACTACTTACATACAGCAATTTAGGCTTAGTAGAGTCAGTAAGCTTTGATGAACAATTAGTCATAAATCAGACTAATGCAATTCATCATAGTTATTTAGCTATCTACCTCAACAGAGTTGAGGATTGTTGATCAATAAAAAAGTCTGAATGGACTTTACCTGGACTGTGCCAGTCTTAAAGAGAGATTTTCTTGATTTCTCTGGAAATTGTGGCTAGTTGCAGGTTTATATCTCCATCAAGTCTTTAATTTGATGAGCTAGCTTTGGGGAAGCAATTCCCGAAGGCCGTGCTATGGCTACATTTATTTGCCAGGTCAATTGATGATAGATATCCTTTGGGGTGAATGACAACGAAATTGACCTCATCAGGGGAATACATCAATATTATTGACCTAATTATCTTTACATCATCCAAATTTTGGGATGAGAGCTTGTTGTAGGTGCATCCCAGCATAGGAATGTACAACTTGCAGCTTTGCCATTGAATTTGCCAACACTACACACACTTCAACTATTATTAAGGGTCATGAACGATTTTGAATTTATATCAACAACCTGCATTTTAGCTATAGCCTATCTCTCTAGTATTTACCTGTGGATTGCATTGTCTCAAAACTCAAACGAGTAAGCTTGAGGCTGCTAAGTTGACTGTGAACGATACAGGACAACTTAACTTGAGTTAACGTTTATTTAATCAATTCATAAATTAAAGTGATTGTGGCTTTAATTTGTGGCGATTCTATGTAATTTATGAACACTAGTGAAATTTGAAAACCCCGGTTTGAACAACTGGGGTTTTCGTATTTGAAATTTCATTTTGCGACGCTGCATGAAAATGGGATGGAATTTCCCATACTATTTATATTCAACATTCAATCCAAAATCCCAAATCTAAAATCCAAAATTGGCATTAGGTGTTGCTACCATTTTCATGCCGGCTGGTGCGGCTAAAGTTAAACCACGACGAACCGGACGCACCGGACGTTTATTTACTAAAGATAATTGATACTGCGATAGAATTGTCGCCAAGACAATTTTCATTTCATACTGACCAAAAGCCAAACCTATGCAACGACGATTGCCACCGCCAAAGGGTAAATATTCATAAGGGGAAAATTGCCTCTGTAAAAACCTTTCTGGTTGGAATTGTTTAGATTGGGGATACACAGCCTGACGATGGTGGGCTAAATAAATACTGGGAACTACTAAAGTTCCTTTGGGTAGTTGATAACCCATAATTTCTATTGGTGATTTGACGACTCTGAAAAATCCAGATAAGACAATGGGGTAGATTCTCAGAGTTTCTTGGCACACTGCTGTTAAATAAGGTAAGCGTGCAGTTTGACTTGGTTCTGGGTTGATGCCAACGGTAGTTAATTCCTCTAACAACTTTTGGCGTACTTCTGGTAATTGCGCCAGCCAATAGAAAGCCCAAGTTAACGCCGAAGCAGTAGTTTCATGTCCTGCTACCAACATTGTCATTAATTCATCACGCAATTCTACATCTGACATCGGCTGTCCGTCTTCATAACGAGCCGATATTAATAAACTGAGAATATCTTGGCGGTTCTCCTCCGGTTCAGCCCGGCGTTTTGCAATCAAAGCGTAAATTAATGCGTCGATTTGTTGAATCAGGCGCAGCACTCGCCCCCAAGGACTCCACGCACCTAAATCCTTTTGCATGAAGCTAAAAAATAAAGCTGTAGAAAAGACAGAAGAACCCATTAAATCTAAGACGGAAGTGAGTAATTGCTGCAATTTCTGGAACATTTCCCCCTCATCCACCCCAAACACTACCCGCAAGATGACGCGGAGGGTGATTTCTTGCATAGAGGCGCGGATATTAAAGGGTTTGCCAATTTCCCATTCGTTAGTTACTTGTTGAGTCACTTCCTGAATAGCTTGACCATAAGCCCGCATTCGTTCACCATGAAAAGGCGGTGTTAATAATTGCCGTTGACGCTGGTGGCGATCGCCATCTAGTAAAATGACAGAATTATCACCCAACAACACCTTTAAAACCCCATTCCCTCCCCCAGTCTCAAAATATTTAGCATCCGCCGTAAAAATTTCCTCTAAAGCTTGGGGATGGCTGAAATAGACGATTTGATTATCCTTGTTCTCTCTCCAGACGGTAAAATTATCGCCGTAAACCTGAGCAAAATCTTCCACATACTCAATTGGTTGAATGATAAATTTGAAAAGTCTGATGAGTTCAGGAGTTTTTGGGCCATTAGGCAGATTTTGAGTTAGTGTCATAACAATTTTGAAATTTCCATAGAAGAAAGCGGTATATTCATGTAAGGCAGGGTCGGGAGTCACAAGTGCCAAAAATCATCGCTATTCTTAACGGTAAAGGAGGAGTCGGTAAAACGACTACCTCAATTAATTTAGCTGCCCAGTTTGGGAAAAAGAAAAAAGTTATTCTAGTAGACACAGACATTCAAGGTTCTGCTAGCTGGTGGTTTGGGCGGAATCAGAACGGTATGGGATTTGACTTATCCCAAGAAACAAATCCTCAACTTTTAAGTCGGTTGCAAGCAATTAAAGGTTACGATTTAGTAGTAGTAGATACCCCGCCTGCGCTGCATTCCGAAGCCTTGGCAACTGTAGTAGCGATCGCAGATTATCTAGTGTTACCGACACCGCCAGCCGCAATGGACTTAGCAGCCCTAATTGAGACAGTTAAGGCCGCTGTTGTGCCGGCTGGTGTTCCCCATCGGGTATTACTGACAAAGGTTGATACACGGAGTATAAATGAAGCAATAGAAGCCCAAAACACTCTCCAAAGGCTAGGGATTCCGGCTTGTAAGTCTTTTATTCGGATCTATAAAGCCCACGAACGGGCAGCCTTGGAAGGTGTAGCAATTAATCAGTGGCGAGGCAAAAATGCTAGAGAGGCGGAATCAGACTACCGCCGGGTAGCGGAAGAATTACAGCGTGATTGGAGGAAATAATGGCTAGAAAACACAATCTTTCCGACTTAATTCAAGAAGAAGCACAAAAATTTACACCCACAGGCGACGAATCTGCAATTGAAGTCACGGCTGAAGCAGTTACAGAAGATACAGAAACCCCAGCAGAAAGCAGTAAACAAACACCTGAACCATCGACGGCTAAACGCACTAATCCCACTAAAGCCGATTTAGAAGTAACCATCAAAGAGTTACAAACTAGTTTAGCCGCATCTCAAGCACATGAAAAAACTCTGGAACAGCAAATAGTCGAGTTACAATCAGCCTTAGCTGAACAACAAACCTCCGTAGAAAGATTGACAAAGGAACTTTACGACACGAAAAAAACAGCACTGCAACTAGCAGAAGCTAATTCTCAACTGATAGAAGAAAGTCAAACTTTAAAACAAGAACAGGAAGCACTCAAGGAAGCAACTAAAGCAGCAAAACAGGAAGCGCAAGTAGCAATTCAAAAACAACCAGAACCAAAAAGTTATAAACCAGTTCTTAGCTATAGAAAATCTCACCGCACACCTGAACAAATGCCCGTACAGCAAAGCGAATCTCAAGATGATTTTTCTGCCAATACTTGGCTGTATGACTAAGGTTGAGAAGTAGGGGCAGGAGGTAGGGGCAGGGAGCAGGGGGCAGGGGTAGACAAGGGAGACAAGGGAGACAAGGGAGACAAGGGAGACAAGGTAGACAAGGGAGACAAGGTAGACAAGGGAGACAAGGGAGACAAGGGAGAAATATTTACCCCAATGCCCGATGCCCAATGCCCAATGCCCAATGCCCTCGACTAAGTAGAACGGTGTAAATAATTAAAGGTTTGTAGTGAGGACTTTAGTCCTCTCTTAAGGACTAAAGTCCTTACTACGAACTAAATTCAATTTTTTTACATTACTTTACATAGTTTGGTTTTTTCAAGTCGTTCTACTTAGAATCTAATCAGGTGGATTAATATTTTGTGCTAGAAGATATAACTGATTGTTTCGTGCAGTTCCGGGATGCCATTCCATATTCTGAGAATTGTTGATGAAATATTGGATATTATCTCTATTGTTGCCTGTGATGGTGATATGTCATCCGGTTTCTGTGCAGGCGGCTGCTAGTGTAATTGTTGATGCCGGCGATAAGTCTGTTGAGATTAGTGGTTGGTTGGATGAAGAAATTGCGCTCTTTGGTAATCTGCGGTTGACGGCTGAAGGTGAAAATATTGAGAAAGTTGTATTTTTAGCTTCAGACTTGCGACGCAAAGAAGGTGGTGAGATAATTGACCGTCAGCAAATAGCGATCGCAGGTGCATCACAACTGTTGGTAGGTATTCCCCAAGATTTTCAATTGCGAGTCACTAATATTCGTGTCCCTGGCACGTATGAAGGAACAATACAAGTATTTTTACCCAATCAATCCTCAAAACCAGTACAAACAATTCCTCTCCAGGTAATTGCTAAAGTTAGACCAAATTTGATTCCTGTGGGCGGTACAGAACAAATTGAACTGCGTTTAGTTAATTGTCAGGGTTTTTGGGGTTTTTTGGATTGTTTGATTGCTCAAGGGTTACTACCAGCCAGTGCTTTTTTAAATGAATGGCAACTACAATTTGATAACCCTACTCAAGCACCTGTCACGATTATTGATACTAAAGTCATTCTCAGGGGTGAGCAAACTGGGTATCAATTAACACAAAAAGCTGTGAGTTTACCCCAAGGTACAATCAGTTTACCGAGCGATCGCATCATGAGTATACCCTTAATTCTCAATCGCTCTATTATCCCCCCAGACCGTTATACAGGTGCTATTTATCTAACTTTATCTGGACAGACGCAACGATTAGTGATCCCACTAGATTTAAAAATGCGCTCTGGGCCGATTTTGCCTTTGATGGTGTTAATCTTTGGTGTCTTATTGGGACGATTATTTAAATATATGCAAGAATCTGGTGGTAAACTCACTAGAGCTATGACAGCAGTTTATCGTCTGAAATCTCGCATCAGACAAGAAGTAGAACACCCAGAAGACCAGAAAATATTACAACGAATGGTAGATTGGGTAGAACAATTAATTAGATGGGAAAAGATAGATAAGGCTTTTGCTGAAATAGAAGCTATCGAAGCCCGATTAGAAGCCTTAAATAAACTCCGTAAAATAGAGATGCAATTATTAGAAATTAATGGAGAAGTAAATTTATCTAAATTTGCCCAAGAGTTACAAAGAAATATTGCTAAAACTCGCATATTCTTAGCTCAAAAAAATGATGCTGCCGCTAAAAAAGCTATGCAACAAGTTATGAGAGGTATGGCTATTCTCAATCAAAAAATAGAGGGAAATAATAATTTTATACAGAATGAGCCTGTTTTATCTTTGGAGTTAGCTAACGCTGTTAATGATTTATTAATTCGGGCTGATCAAGTTTCTCCTCATGATTTACCGGATATTTCTACTTGGCAGATCGGTTTACAGAATTTTTTAGTCTTACTCTCTGGTGTATCTGATGATATTCGGATTGGTGCAACTGTTTGGCTAATTCGACCATTTTTGTCTCTAACTTTATTATTTGGTTTATCTTTAGTCGGTTTAGGTTCGCTGTATGTGGATAACGGTTTAACTTTCGGTTCTAAGCCTTTTTCTGATTATTTAGGGTTAATTTTATGGGGAATTAGTGCTGATGTTGCTAGTCGTAATCTTAGCAGTTTACAAGTTAGCAATCCAAATGATGATTCTAATTATACTTGAATATTCAAGAAAATTCTGCAACAGATAGAAAGCCAGTTACCATTACATAAAAATAAAATTGGCTGACAGTAAAATTTGATAAAGATTCACATCCATTTCGACTAAGCAGGCATGACCGCTATGAGGTAGAGTGATCAGTTGAGAATTAGGAAAAATATTACTTAACTGTTTTGCCTCTGCCTCTGAAGGTAAAAGTCGGTCATCTTGACTGGCAATTAATAAAACAGGTTGAGTAATTTGAGTTAATTTCATTTCATTAATATCAAATTCTCTCATCAAAGTTAGACGCTGACTCGCAGTTCCTTTTGGTGCAGAACTGGTTGAGTTCAACAGAGCTTTTTTGGCAGTAGAAGATACTCGGTTTAAATTTGCGAGAAAAGGCAAAGATATAAATGAAGTAAGTTTATAAAAGAAATTAGGTGTATAAGGGAATAACCGCGAACCTAAATTTAACCAAGGTACGCGATGAAATGAAGAAGCCGAATTAATTAAAATAATTTTTGTAAATAGTTGAGGAAATCTTTCTAAAATTTTTATTCCTAAGCAACAACCAAATGATTCAGCACAGAGATAAACAGATGAGCGTGGTACTTTTTTGAGTTCAATTTGAGTCAAACTTGCTAATTCGTCCGTCATTTCATCCCAACTTGTTAAATCATCTGCTGGAATTACAAAACAACGGACATCAAAAGCAGCTTCTAAACCTGCTGTCTGAATATACATCAGTTCCTTACCAGTCTCATCCATTCCTGGTAGAAATACAAATAAGGGATAATTAGGTTGAGATGATTGTGGTATTAAAAAATAAGGATGACTACGAAGTTTAGATGGCATAGCTAACCTAAGTCGAACAGGGTAAATATTTGTAGTTCTGATTAGGCAGGGAGCAGGGAGCAGGGAGCAGGGGGCGAGAACATCGTTGCGAATTGTACTGACAAAGAATCTAAACTTTAGCTAGTGCTGCTCTTGGCACTAACTCCACCTTTACCCACCCTGCTTGTCGTTGATCAAACGCTTTGTAAGCATCAATGACTGACATTAATGGTTCAATTTGAGTTAAGACTTTTGTCGGCTCTACTGTACCATTACGAACCAAATCCACCAAAGTTGGAATATACTTGCGGTGATTACAATTACCCATGTTAATTGTAAGGTTTTTGTTCATTGCTGTACCAATGGGGAAGAAATTGTGACTGGGCGGATAAACACCAATAATCGAAAGAGTTCCGGCTTTTGCTAATGCTTGAACTGCCCATTCTAATGCTTGAGAAGGCGCATTACCCGGATGCCAATTCCCGTTTTGAGGATTAGTTTGAGGGGCAATTTGTTGTAATTGTTGCTGAAATTGTTCTGCTTCTTGTCGTGCTTTTTTGGCTGCTGGGCCACTATCAGGTGCATTGGCATCAACACCAACAGCATCAATCGCTCTATCCACACCAATTCCCCCTGTGAGTTGGCGGATAACTTCTACTGGATCTTCAGCATTATAATCGATGATTTCTGCACCCAAATCACGCGCCATTTCTAAACGTGAGGGTATTGTATCTACTGCTATGATGCGTCCTGCGCCAAATAGTCTGGCACTGACAATAGTAAACTGGCCAACAGGGCCACAGCCAAAAATAGCCACTGTATCACCCGGTGTAATCTCTGCAATATCTGCGCCAAAGTAAGCCGTCGGGAAGATGTCAGACAAGAGAATTGCTTGGTCGTCTGTGACTTCTTGTGGTAGTTTAACTAATCCTGCATTGGCATAGGGAATCCGAGCATATTCTGCTTGTAAGCCATCAAAAGAGCCTGCTGCTTCTGGGCCTCCAAAAAAAGCTGTGCCGGCGTTATGTCCGTGGGGATTGGCGTTATCACATTGAGCATGATAACCTGTACGGCAGTAAGAACAGTAGCCACAGGCAATTGTTGAGGGGACAACAACGCGATCGCCTATTTTCAAATTCCGTACATTAGAACCAATCTCTTCAACAATCCCCACACCTTCATGTCCCAGAATTGTGCCGGGTTTCATGCCTGTGAATGTTCCCCGAATCATGTGTAAATCTGTGCCACAAATTGCACTAGAAGTAAGTCTAATAATGGCATCTGTTGGCTGTTGGATTTTAGGTTCTGGTACTTCATCTAACCTAATATCTCCAATACCATGAAATACAACTGCTTTCATTGACTAATATTCCTAATTGATCAATTTAGTAGGGTTACTTCAAACTGGGAGTTTCTTCAAACTGCACCATCATCAAAACAGCTGGTTCATCCCCTACTGTTCCAGAGAGATGACCTTTATGATCTTGCGCGTCCGCTTTTGTACCTTGATCTCCTCCAAATGAAATGTCACCAGTACCCATCTCTACACGTTGTCCATCCATAGTCTCTACAAACCAACGTCCAGACAAGGGGATAATCCACTGTGGTTTGGGGTTTTCATGCCATTTACCCATCCAGCCAACAGGTAGCACAGTAAAAGTGACTGTAGCACCAGATTGCTTCAACTGAGAAAGCCACTGAGGAGCTGTATCAGGTGCTATACCTTTCTGCACAAAGTCCTCAATTTGATGACGAGACTGATGGCTGATACCCTTTTCGTCAGTCCAGACACGCCAGTAATCTATTGTTGGCTTGTGTGATTGATTTTTCTGCATAACAATAACTCTCTTAACTTGAGTTGTTACATCCTAAAAATTGCCAATTTATAGGTTTGTAGTAAAAACTTTATTTCTCAAATATCGCAGCACTAAAGTGCTTACTACAAACCCATTTACATCTCAAAAATTATTGTCATAGTTCACCAGATTATTCACTTTTATTTAAATGCCAATGTGGTTCAGCATTGGCAGCATCAGGTTGAACGAAGGTGAACTGATATTTTGAGGAGTTAGCATCCTCAACAACTTCGTGATGAGATTCTGTGAAATCTTTGGTATTTGGCTGAATATTTTCCACAATATTCTGAGTTGAATCTGCCACATTTTTGAGAGCAGGTTTAACATCTGCTACTGTCTCAGTCACAGAATCGGCTACATTTCTAATTGCAGGTTTAACCTCTTTAGCTGTAGTTCTAATAACTTCTACTACGGCAGGTTTGACATCTTCTACTGTATCTTTAATGGATTGTGCTACCTGTTTGACAGCAGGTTTAGCTTCTTGTGCTGCATCCTTAACTCCCTCAACAACAGCAGGCTTGCTTTCCTTGACAGTATCTTTTAATGTGTATGCTGCATCTACAACAGCAGGTTTGATATCTTCTACTGTATCTTTGACGGAACTAGCAACATCTTGGATAGCGGGTTTGACATCTGTAGCAGTATCCTGAACAACTTCTGCGACACCTTCCACAGTTTTATCAACACCCTGTACTACATCTTTAACGCTATCTCCAACACCTTCTACAGTTTCGTTAACACCCTCCGCTACACTTTTGGCTGCATCCACTATGCCTTCTACAGTCTTGTTCACAGCTTCAGACGTACCCTTACCGACTAAAGCACCCGCTACAGCACCGGCTACAGCACCAACAGTTCCGCCTACTTGACGACCAACTACACCGCCAATTGCTGCGCCAGCTATCCCCGCACCGACACCTGTACCTGATGAATGCTCTGGCTCTGAATTGTCTTGGTGTTTAGCTAAAGGTTGTGTATTTTCAGTCAGGTCAATAATTTCATCTTGCTTAACTAAAGGTCGTTCATTTTCAGTCATAATCATTAATTCCTGATTTGAAACTTTGATTTCGGTATCCACCTCCTATCATGCAAAGATATCTTCAGAGCTAATCCAGTCTTTGGTTGATACTTGGTTGGCTTTGGTTCTGGAGACTTCCACAAAATTAGTTGTAGATAGGTCGGACGTATACCTCTAAGACTTGACCACTCCGCACATTTCCATCTAGCGTTACCACAACATAAATATGAACACGGGCAGCAATTTTGAGTAGTGTTCAGATTGGCGATCGCTCACCTTAATCATGTATCATCCTCATATAGCTCTCACTCCCTCTGAAGTAAAGCAAAACCATTCCGTACCTCTACCTTGGGAATACAAATTAAGATCCTGTTGCTGGTCAGTTCAAAGGTAAGTAATAACCATTGAGCCACTCCACGAACTTCTAGTTCGTGGATTCAGGCAAAGATCACGCAAACTTTTCGCTCTTAACAGCTATCTGGTTAACGCTTTTGCCCTCATGGTTGAACTGTTCCGAGGATGAATGAGTCAGCCTACTTTCGGACTCGCCTACTTGTTCACAGTTTGTTTGATATTGTTGCCATGCCAACCATAAGGTTTGCTCCAACCTCGAATACTCACATTGAGCATCCTGCAATGACAACGTATCCTCATTAACGTATCTACTCAGAAATGCACTGAAAATATCACGGTGCATAACAACTCCTGTCACATCTCTATGAACCCGTTGAGACAGAGATTTTTTGATACGACTACCATCTAAATGAGTTTGAGAGAGTGCAGTTTTTTGAGTAGAAAAAGTGATGAATTGTCCACCAGCGTTTTCAGCTTTGCGTTTCAAACAGAAAAGTACAAATCCGGGGGATTTGGCAGAAATAGCCTTACCATAGCGTTTCTGCCATCCTTTAACTGAGACTTTCTCAGTCTTAATTATGTTGCCATGTCTTAAAATCTCATTAACTATTTTACGATTTTGAGACTTAGCATAAGCAGTTTTACGTCTTTCTAATTCCCGCTTCTTCTGAGAAATATTCTTGTAGGTTTTAGACTGATTCCATTTGCAACGACCTTTTTTGACCTGGCCTTTTTTGACAATTGTTTTGCGTCCCTTTTTAGCTAAAAAATCTGACTCATAATTGTCAGGGTTATTAACACGTTGGGAACGTTGCATTTTTCTTTGCAGTCTTGTTATTTCTTTTTGGAAATCAGGAACTTTGTCGGCAAAAGGTAATAGTCCAGCGTGATTGTCACCCACAAAAGCAATGTTAGAGATATTGAGGTCTAAGCCAACAACACCTTCTGAAATATAATTTTTTGGTTTTTGGTATGGAATACCTTCATTGATTAGCTGAATATACCATCGACGTTTACTGTTAACTTCTTTCCACAACAGACGAACATATTTAACAGGTGAACTTAATCCATGCCGTATTACTGGATTAATCTCATCGATAATAGGATTAAGTTTGAGTTTTCCCCAAATCAGTCGATGAGCCACTGCGTTGGACGGGTCTCCCGGCTTAAAGCAAGTGGCGTTGTCTTTCTACCGTAAACCTTGTTTGTTAGACTTACCTTCAATAGACCTGAATCTGTTGAAAGGTTTAAACCTAACTTTTTTAGCTAGTCCAAACAAAACTTTTTCACTAGCTCTAAAAGCACGAGTGGCTATTGTCTGTTGAGTATTTGAGTCTATTTTATCGGCAATCCATTTTGATTTATTGCTCACCTTAGTGGCATAAGCTTGTAAGTCGTAGTCTGAATATCTGTAAAGTTTTCTAGCTTCAGAGAACATATGAGAACGCTGTTTCTTTTGCCCTCTAGGTAGATTTTTAGCTGCTTGATAGATATCAGATTTTTTAACTAACTCCATCCTAGTCATTGCTTCATTTAGGCAAGCATTATATAGCTGTCTACTAGCTTGAAAGCGAGCTAAGAATTCTGATTCTTGCTTGCTATTAACCACTAAGGGAATTGTGGTCACGAATGATGGAGTTTTGCTCTTAGCCACTACTTTTATCACCTCCTTTGCTAATAGTAATAATCTCATAACATGAAATTATTATCAACAATTTCGTTGCTCTAAAAAACTACTGCAACTAAAGTTGCTTTTTGCAGGTTTCCGCCACGATATAAATAACACGAGAGAGTTAATTCCTTTAATTCCTTGACTCTCTCGTTTCGTGGCTACCACCTTTCCCATATTATTTAGGTGTGCATCGTCTGGATTTGATAAAGGCTTTTACCAGCTGTGATGTAGAGTACATGGCTTTCCTCTCCCCGAGCAAAGGCAACGTTTGTCGGGATTTCTGGGGTGGGTATATACGCAAGTTCTTGCCCATTAGGAGAATAAACACGGACACCAGGGCGAGTGCGATCGCGTACAGCTGCGAAAATATTACCTGAGCTATCTACTGTAAAACCATCAGCACCGTTTTCAGGTGAATAGTCAACTAATTTTTGTCGTTTTTTAGCTGTACCGTCCGCCGCTAAATCATAAGCCATCAATGCCATTGAGCCTCGGCGATGACTCATATCTTCTACTTGTTCTCGAACATCCCACAAACCATCATTGTAATCGGATACATACAAAGTTTTTTGATCCGGGGAAACAGCTACACCATTTGGCTTGGCTAAATCTGAGATAATTCGATGCAGTGAACCATCAGGATCAATCCGATATACGCCACACACAAATTGTTCAATCGGTTCATGGCCAAAAAATCTCGGATCTGTGAAATAAATTCGTCCTTTGGCATCAATTACCAAGTCATTAGGAGAATTTAAGGGACGACCATCATAGACATTAGCAAGGATGACACTCTTACCCGTTTTCATATCTGTACGGGTGATACGCCGTCCGCCACAGTCTGCACCCTCCGCTACCACCATCCGTCCTGCGGCATCAAAAACAATACCATTAGACATCCCACTGGGAGAACGAAAAATTATAGTTTTGCCCGTCTTGGGATTGTATTGCCAAATATGTCCCGCCTGCATATCTGTCCAATAAGTAACTGTGATGTCACTGAAATACACCATGCCATCTGGTGCGACAGCTACGCCTTCAGTACGGCCACAACCCCCGTCAAAGACTTTTTCTAACTGAGCGTTTGTGGGAATGATACTCGGTTCAATAGTTTGAGTATTCATTAAATCAACTCCCTTACCTTATCTGACACGGCTGTGAGAATAATTTTTTCGCGGTTAGGCTCGCCTCGAATCAGAGATTCCGTAAACTTAGCCGCTTGGCTGAGGGTGATTTTCGGGGGCAAAGGTGGCTCATGAGGATCAACAACTGCCTCAATTATTACTGGCCCTGGTGTCGCCAACGCTTGGTCAAGAATATCACCACAAGTTGCAGCGTCATCAATGGTAAAGCCGGTTGCACCGCAAGCACGAGCGTAGGCAGCATAATCCATTGGTTGCAGTTCGCAGGCGTATTCGGGATTGCCTAAGAATACCATCTGTTCCCACTTAATTTGACCCAAGGTGTTGTTTTTGATGATGACAATTTTGACGGGGAGTTGATATTTAACACAAGTTAAAAACTCCGCCATTAACATCGAGAAGCCACCATCCCCAACAAAAGCCACACATTGTCTTTCAGGATAAGCGACTTGGGCAGCGATCGCATAAGGCAAACCACAAGCCATTGAAGCCATTATTCCCGATACTGAGTGCATTTGACCCCGCTTGGCGGGAATTTGTCGCGCCCACCATGTGGTATTTGTACCGGAATCAGCCGAGACAATCGCTGTGTCAGATAAACGTTTACCCAACTCCCACGCTATCACCTGGGGTTTCATGGGTTTATCCTGCCGTGTCCCCCTTTCTGCCATTAACTCCCACCAATCTTTCATTCCAGATTGAGCCTTTTCTAGAAAGCTCTTATCCTCTTTAGCTTCCACTAAGGAAAGAATGGCTTGCAAAGTACGACGGCTATCACCAACTAACCCCACCTCAACGGGATAACGCAGTCCAATTCGCATCGGATCAATGTCAATTTGAACACCTCTTGCTTGTCCTGGCTTCGGTAAAAACTCCATATAGGGAAAGGATGTACCTACCATCAATAAAGTGTCGCAGTCTTCCATTGCTTCTTGGGATGGTTTAGTTCCAGTTAGACCGATGCCACCTGTTGTATAGGGGCTAAAATCCGGTACAGCCGCTTTCCCCAACATTGCTTTAATAATTGGTGCGCCTAGTTTTTGTGCCAGTTGTTCTAATTCATCAGTTGCCTTTAAAGCTCCCCGACCAGCAAAAATAACAATTTTCTTACCAGCATTTAAAATATCTACAGCACGTAGCAAATCACGTTCGCCGGGCAGTTGTGCGCTACTCCCTCTCACATCTGATGTATGATGGAGAACATTGTGCATAGAATGCTTTCTCGTTACTCTTTCGGTTTGGAAATCAATGGGAAAGGTGATATGAGCTACACTACGTTTAGAGATCGCCGCACGACAAGCTAAATCTGCAACAGTCTCGATATGGTCAGGCCCCATCACACGGGTGTTATAGACGGTAACATCCATGAATACTTTGTCAAGGTCTACATCCTGTTGGGAGTGTGTATCAATTAAGTCATGGAAATGTTGACCTGTAATCGCTAATACTGATTGACCGTCCATCTTCGCATCATAAAGACCGTTAATTAGATGCAGACCACCCGGCCCTGATGTTGCTAGACATACGCCTAATTTGCCTGTGTATTTGGAATAGGCACAAGCCATGAAAGCAGCCGCTTCTTCATGACGTACCTGAATAAAGCGGATTTGGTCTTGACGCTGGCGTAGTGCTTCCATGACACCGTTAATACCATCGCCGGGAATGCCAAAGATAGTGTCAACACCCCAATCAATGAGGGTGTCAACGAGAACATCGGATGCTGTTGTGACCATTGGAAGTTTCCTAGGTGTTTAGTGATTTTTAAACGCAGAGGTACGCGGAGGTAAGCGCAGAGGTACGCAAAGAATTGGTTACGAATTTAATGAAATGTTTGGTTTCACTGCCATGCTTTACCGTTGGGATATTGATATTTATCTAGAGATTCAGGCTTCATTTGGATGCTAAAGCCGGGTTTGGTTGGGGGTAGATAATGACCGTTTTGAATTGTGACGGGATCTAAAAAGTTTTCGTGTAGGTGAGAGACGTATTCAATGAATCGATTTTCGAGCGTGCCACTGACGCAAATGTAGTCAAAAATGGATAAATGTTGGACATATTCGGGTAGTCCGACTCCGCCACCGTGGGGACAAACAGGTAGGTTAAATTTTGCGGCTAGTAGTAGAACTGCTAGAACTTCATTCACACCACCTAGGCGACAAGCATCAATCTGACAAAAGCGAATCCCACCAGAACGGATAAATTGTTTGAAAAGAATCCGATTTTGACATTGTTCACCAGTTGCTAAGTTAATTGGTGCAGTTGCTTTGGCAATTTCCACATATCCTTGAACATCATCGGGGCTTGTGGGTTCTTCAATCCAAAATGGTTGATATTTGGCTAGTTGTTGGATATTTTCTATTGCTTGGCTGACTTCCCAAGCTTGATTTGCATCCATCATCAGTTTGCAATCATAGCCGACTTCTGAGCGAATAATTTCCGCACGGCGGAAATCGTCTTTTAAATCGTTGCCAATTTTGATTTTAAAATTTTGCCAACCTTCGGCTAGAGCATCACGGCAAATAGAACGCAGTTTATCATCTGAGTAGCCTAACCAACCGGCGGCTGAGGTATAAGCTGGGTAGCCTGATTGTTGAATTTTTTGAATGCGATCGCTCCGTGTGGGAAACTTATCTTTGAGAATTGATAAGGCTTCTTCTGAAGTGAGTGTGTCAGTCAGATAACGGAAGTCTACACAGCGTACAAGTTCTTCTGGTGACATATCAGATAACAGTCTCCAAAGTGGCTTACCCTCGACTTTGGCGTAGAGATCCCAGACTGCATTCACTATGGCGGCTGTAGCTAGATGAATCACACCTTTTTGTGGCCCTAGCCACCTGAGTTGGCTATCGCTGGTAATATGTTGCCAGAATGCACCCATATTTTCTGTAAAGGACTCTAGGGTGTGTCCTACAACCAAATGGCTTAAATCTTTTTCAGCTAAGACACAGATATCATTACCTTCCCCAATGGTGAAAGTCATGCCGTGACCTTCTAAGCCTTTTGGATGGTCTGTTTGCAAAATCACGTAAGCGGCTGAATAATCTGGTGCTTTATTCGTTGCATCTGAACCTGTGAGAGTTCGAGAGGTAGGAAAACGAATATCCCGTGCTACCAGATTGACAATTTTGGTAGGCATAAATCGGGCAGATGATATTAAATCAGTGAACAGTGAACAGTGAACAGTTATCAGTTTTTTTTGATAACTGTTAAACCCAACGATAAACACATCACTCTTGACTGATAACTGTTAAATGAGTGTTTATCCATCAATTGAAACAAAGTCATAGTGTACGGCCTTCTTCCCAATGGAGGCGATCGCTATCAGTCTTGCGGTGATACATTTACATTACTTCCTTTATTTTTTGACTCAGTAGCCACCAATTGACAGGATAACTAGTGATAAAGCCGCAGACCATACCAATCTGCATCATGAACCAAAATACGGGATTGTTCGGACGTAAAGTTTCTGGTGAGAAAAAAACAAAAAATGCAACTGCCATCCAGCCATACATCCCAACCTGCCATGCTGTTAATGAGAGGGTATCGGCTTTCACCGCAGCTTTTAAACCATCTCCCATCGAAAGACCCCGCATCGGTTTAATGGTGAAATATTGAAAAGCTATACCAAAAATAAACGCCACAATATAATCTAATACCCAAGTCCCAAGAATGTGGCTACCAAAGATGACAATTGGCACGAAAAAAACGAACCATTCCGCAACAATATCTCCTAAAGTACAACCACTCCCACAATGACTTGCTCCCACACCAACACTTTGCCAAAAGGGTTTTTTCTGATTTGGAGGTTCTTCACCTCGCTCTTTCGCTCTTTGAACTCGTTCCTTGGTACTTAATCGCCCTATCTTGTAATAGGCATACAGCCCAAATACCCCTGACCACAAAGCTGTAACAGGCCAAACTACTTGCATAATCCACATATTTTGCGGATTTTTAGTAAAGATATCAATAGCAATTATCAAAGAGCAAATAGCAGCAGTAATTAATGAAATAATTGCCAGGTCGTAAAGCCATTGAGGCATTTAAACCCCCTTGCAGAGATTAAGTTTTTGGTTGAGAATACTGATAATTAATCAATAGCTACCTGATAATTTTTGTTTTCCCATTTATTGCTATCAATCCAAAAAAAGGTAAACTTTATTGTTTCTTGTTGTTTATCATCAACAGATATATCTACATAATTTAATCCCAATTTTGTCGCAATAGAAGGTGTATCCTTGACGGTCTGCCAATTATCTTTTGACCAATGTAACTGAAAAGAAACTAAAGCTTGAATCCGTAATGTATGACCTTTTTTAACTTTGTCTACTTGACGGTTAAATTTCCAAATTTCTAATAATTTACATTGCTTTCTTTCACCTAAATATCGATTAGCCACCTCTGGAATAAAATCAAATACCTGACCGTCGTGAGTTGACCGCAGCAGTTTAATATACTCAGCGTGCGCCCACATTAAAGGCATGGCTGAACCTGTTGCTTTTCCTAAATACATATGAACATCAGGTTTATCTGCTTCATCCCAAATCTGTTCCGGTAATAAACAAATATCGGAAGCAAATCCTTCCATCGCTTTGATATATGCTTTGACATCGCCGCCAGCAGCTAGTTCATAATGTCCTCGTTCCCCTGTCAACAAAGGCCAAGCGCGTCCTTTACCCCAACCCGTGTAGGGGCTTCCATCTTCTCTTTGTCCATAGCCATCGTGATTGTAACGATGCCAACAAAACCCAACGGGTGTATCTACTTTCAAGACGGCATCAATTACTTTGACGGAATTAATAATAATTGGGTCATCAGGTGGACGAATGCCATAGCGCACAAGTTGTAAAAATCCGGCATCAACTATTTCTTTGGCGGGAAATTCTGTTGGTTCTCCAGGTGGTTGACTACCAATAAACAGAGTTCCTTGGTTGGGATTTTCGTGAGGCTGAGGATTATTGATATCGGCAGGAGTAATCCGAATGTAATGTTGTTTGATACCAGGAACTAAGTTGCTTTCGTTAGTTACTGTCCAATCTTCAATGTGAGCTTCTAAAAAATCAGCGTAGTCTTCGATAAATTGGGCTGTGTTTTCATCCCCATGTTCGCGGACAAATTTGGCAGCACAAATTAAGGCTGCAATGTTACAAGCCAGTGTCGAAGGTGAATAACCGCTACATTCTTCCCAGCGTTCTTGTTGAGTAGCGGGGCCATGCCGAATTAGATAACCAGCCGCCCGCAAAATCATCGGATAAAAATCAAAGTTTAGTGGTGCATTTTCTTGTTTTAATAACCATGCTAAAAGAATGGGAAATGCAACTTCATCTAGTTGGATACCTGTCCAGTAGGGTTCGCCATCAACCCAGAAATTTTGAGCAAAACCGCCGTCTTCTTGTTGACTGGTGGCTAGATAAATGAGCGATCGCACTGCTGTATCTGTTTCCCCAGCCGCCACTAATCCTGCTACACTACTAACTAAATCCCTTGTCCAAACTAGATGATATCCCCCTTGGTCTTTGTCGTCTTTGACTTCACCCCAAGGAATCGCCAAGGAAGCAATTAAAGCACCAGGATAAGTCTTGTCTTCATGTGCCAACAACAGACTAACGCTGTTGTGATATAACTTTCCTTGATCATAGGAAATATTTTCTAATGGTTTGATGTCGTGGCGCGATCGCTGCCACTGTTCGTTATATTGCTGCTTCTGTTGTGGGAAAGGAAGATTAAGCGACTGACATAGGGTGGAAACTGCATTGTGTAGAGTTGTACCCAATGCTAATCCTAAAGTGAACTCGTGACTATCATCTAGATTTAGTTCTCCGGTCAGAGCCAAATTACCATCTAAGGCCTTATCAAATTCCCAATCCATGCGGAAATTATCAGCTAAATCTGTCCAACCGTCACTTTGTCCAACGTAGCCACAGGAAAGACGGCTAAAGGGAACTGTTGCCCCTAGTGCTAACCAAGTTCCTTGTTTTTCTGCTACGAGAATATTCTGTCCAGCTACTTCTAATATGTAACCATTATTACTAGACCCACCCACGTCCAAATGTGGCGCACATAAAGCATACAAACGAAGTTGGGAGATAAAATCGCGCTCTCCTGTTAATTTTGTGTGTTGCAGAATACAGGATAAATGTGGGTCAGCAATCACTTCTTTGATCACAGCATAACGCCCTTGGGGATCGGAATTAGTGACACGGTATCCTAAACCATAAGTCCACAAATGTTCAATTTTTGATTCGAGATGGCGTTTCTCCTCATGGAAAAAAGTTTTGCCATCAGCGATGAGATATTGTAAATCACGAATTTGGGGTTGGTCTACTGTGGGATAGTAGACTTCAGTTATCACACCGTTCCAGAGGGTAAACCAAATATGACTAGAGGTAGAATAAGCTGTTCCTACTCCATCCTTATTCGCATGAGTCCATCGTGGCTCAATACCTGGTGAGCCAAAAGCCTGTTTTTGACTAAAAAATTTCATAATAGACCTCTTGCACGAATAATTGAACAATCCTAATAAATAACTTCAAGAGTTATTTTCCTGCGTTCTTCTTTGCGTCTTTGCGCCTTTGCGTGAGCTTTTAAACAATCTTGTTAGCAACACCAAAGTATTTATGCAAGAAGTCTAATCTAGCTTTGAGTAGCTTTTTGTTGGTTTGCAGATTCTGTTGTTAATGCTTTCCAGGCAAATCGAGCCAATCCTGTGAGCAAATTCCAGTTATTTAGTTTGCTGTTGCCATTTAAAGTTTGATGCAACTGTCGAGCTACTTCAGTATTAATATCTGATTCGGTGATTCTTTCGTATTCATCCTCTTGATGAACATATCGCTGAGGTTGAGATTGATGCCCCAAATAAGCCCCCAGTGCTACTAAGGCGACACCAGCACCCAGTCCTAAAATCAGCCAATCTTGATTTTCAGTTGCCCACAGTTGGAGGCTGTGATCCTGTGCTTGTGCATCAAAGCTACCATGCGCCCCGTGATCTCCTGGTAATGGTTGCCATAAGTTACTTTGCTTATGATGGTTTTCTGGTTGTGCTGTCTGCTGACTCTTGTATCCAGTTTTACCTAGATACCTATCAAGTAATCCAGGGGCAACTTTTGTACCCAAGATGGCCTCAACTGTTGAACCACCTACATAAAGTTCCCGTCGTTGATGGGTTGCTGCCCAGACAATGGCCTCAGCCGCTACTTCTGGTTGGAAAATTG
This sequence comes from Aliinostoc maniaoense, assembly GCF_058172895.1. Classification (NCBI taxonomy): domain Bacteria; kingdom Bacillati; phylum Cyanobacteriota; class Cyanophyceae; order Nostocales; family Nodulariaceae; genus Aliinostoc; species Aliinostoc maniaoense. The sequence continues at coordinate 4,734,975 of NZ_CP187952.1, forward strand.
GCGGTACTGGCTGGGATTTTTGGGGCATATTGTTTTTAATCCAGTCAAACTGCGGCGTGTTCACGGCGGGCATTTGTACCATCGTGATGTGAACGTTGCTATGGTCATGATGCAGTTCGCAACGAATGGAATCTGTAAAGCCGCGAATGGCAGCTTTTGCACCGCAATAGGCAGATTGTAAGGGAATTGAGCGATAAGCCAGAGCAGAACCGACTTGGACAATTGTACCGCGATCGCGTGGCTTCATCCGCCGCAAAGCTGCCATTGTGCCATGCACATATCCTAAATATGTCACCTCGGTAACACGGCGAAATTCCTCTGGGGTAATCTCTAAAAATGGCGACAAAATCGAAGCCATCGCATTGTTCACCCAAATATCAATCGGGCCAAACTCTTTCTCTACCATCGCCGCCGCCATTTCCACCTGTGCGGGGTCGGAAACGTCTGTTGGTAGCACTAACGCTTTACCTCCAGCCGCTTCTACTTCCCGCCGCGCTCCATTTAATCCGTCATGACTACGAGCAACTAATCCGATGTACGCTCCTCGTTTGGCAAATGCTTGGACAGTCGCTCGTCCAATGCCGGCTGATGCTCCAGTAATTACAACAACTTCAGGTTTTGATGCACTCATAATTTACTTTTTGTTGAATTTCAGTATTTATGATTTATTTAGTGGTGAAAGCAATTTATAGGGATATTTAATTGAGGTATATAACTGATTTTTTTTAACGCAAAGGGGCGCAAAGGAAAGCGCAGAGGGGCGCGGAGATTGCTCAATTTTAATTTTTAGGAAAACTTTTACTGCTATTTGATAAAGATTTGGCTTCAATGAATATTTGTTTGACTTCAGAATGTTTTTGACAAATTTTGGCTTCTAAGCTTTCTACTGTTAATGCTATCTCCTGCCCTGATAAATACTGAGCGAATTGAATTTCTAAATTGAGTAAGATTTCCTGGGGAGCGAGTTGCATAGTTAGTACACGCATGACATTTTCTACTCCTGGTTCTGTTTTAGCTATAAAGCGAATGTCATCGATAATTTCTTGATTGGCACTTTCCCCAACTAGCAATCCTTTACTTTCTATTGCTAGTAATACTGCTACTATAGCTAAAATCATGCCAATAATAATTGAGGCGATACCATCGAAATAAATATTATTCAATAAATGTCCTAAGAAGATACCTATTAAAGCAACAATCAACCCTAAGATGGCAGCAGAATCTTCAAATAAGACTGTGAATACAGTGGGATCTTTGCTGGTTTTGATTGCTTGCCAAAAACTCTGATTACCCTTGTTTGGGAGAAATTCCTTTAAAGCTATAGTCCAAGAAAAACCCTCAAATAATATCGCTAAACTCAACACAATGTAATTCCACATCGGATTTTCTAACGGACTGGGATTTATTAAATGGCTGATGCCTTCATAAATAGACATTCCGCCACCAATGGCAAAAATGAGGATAGCAACAATAAAAGTCCAAAAGTAAAGTTCTTGTCCATAACCAAAGGGGTGACTATCATCTGCTGGTTTTTGACTCCTCCTCAACCCCAACAGCAGTAATAATTGATCGGTAGTATCCACCAGTGAATGAATACCCTCAGATATCATCGCTGAACTATTGGTAATGAAAGCAGCGATAAATTTAGTAATAGCGATCGCTAGATTAGCACCCATCGCCGCCAAAATCGTTTTCTTAGAAGAATCTGATGCCATGAGGGTAAAAAAATCAAACCTCCCTATTATTGATAAACATATAATTCACCATCACTATGAGTAACTTGCCATCGCGTTTGTTCTTCTTCACGCCAAAAACGTAGTGAAACTTTCACATCTCCTACAGCCAGATTTTTCAGTTCTAAATCAGATAAGCATTCTGGCAGATGAGGCTGTACTTTTAACTTGTGCTGTGGTGCATTGGCTTCGAGTCCTAAAATGCTGCGAATCAGAAATAAAATTGAGCCTGCCGCCCAAGCTTGGGGTATATTGGCATCTGGATAAGGCACTGGAAAGTTATTGTCTTGGCGTTCAATTCCGGCAAATAATTCCGGCATTCTTCCCGCTTGAAAATAACTAGCAGCCGCAAAAATTCCTTCAGCAATGCGATTAACTTCTTGGTGATAGCCGTACCGCTTTAACCCAGCCGCAATTATCGAGTTATCGTGAGGCCACACACTACCGCGTTGATAACTAATTGGGTTATACCCTTGATGTTTTGATGACAGGGTTCGTATACCCCAACCACACCACAAATCTGCTTGAAAAAGTCGCTCAACTAGCTTTTTTGCTCTTTCTTTAGGTACGATACCCGAAAATAGTAGTTGTCCAGCATTGGAAGCAATTGATTGAATTTGTTGTTTGTGATTATCTAACCCAAGACAGTAAAAGCCTTCTGATTCCATCCAAAATTGTTCATTAAATCGTTGATAAAGTTCCTCTGCTTTTTGGCGGAATTTTTTTGCTTGTTTTTGTTCTCCCCACACTTCATAAATGAAGGCAGCTTTTTGCCAAGCTTCGTAAACATAACCTTGGACTTCACACAAAGCAATTGGCGGCTCAACTAACTTACCGTTGGGATAAACTATCGCATCACCGGAATCTTTCCAGGCTTGGTTGCGTAAACCCTGACTAGAAAGAGTTAAATATTCTACAAATCCATCTCCATCAAAATCGCCGTATTTATCAATCCAATTGAGAGCTTTTTCTAATGAGGTGCGACACTCGTTCAGCATACTCAAGTCAGCGTTCCAAGAGTAGGCTTCTGCTAAAGTCACAATCCATAAGATGGTACTATCTACTGTGCCGTAGTAAGGATCATATGGAAGTTGATGGATTTTAGTTAATTCATCGTGGCGTAGCTCGTGCAACATCTTACCTGGTTGAGCATCGTGCCAGTTATCTAAATCTTTGGCTTGTAACTGAGCTAGTCTGAGTAATGTACCACTAGCAAATTCGTGATAGACAGCAATTGATTGCAAACTTGTGACAATTGCATCACGACCAAAAACAGCCATAAACCAAGGAATACCAGCCGCAGGCATCCAAAATTGTTGCCCATTATCTTCTACCTGTATCCGCATGGCAGCCAAATCAATTAGTGCTTGCTGATAAAATGCTTGAATCTCAGCGTTGGCAGATTTGAGCTTTGCTGCATGAGTGAGAAATTCATCTCTGATTTTTCCCGCTTTGGTATTGTGGCCTACACAGCAGGTAGTTTGAGGCTTGAGGATGTCGCCATTAGCTATGGCTGTAAAATTAAGACAAGTATGCCAGGACTCACCAGAGGCAATAACTACATCAAACATTAAACGGCCGTTAGCGTAACGCACCTGCGAACTAGAACACACAGCCTCAGTTATCATGCTCCGCACAAAATCACCGTTACGATAATCTGTCTTTAAAACCCTGTCTTGCCATGTGGTGTTTGTAATTCCCCGTGTCAGGATATGCTTGGCTTTCACATCAAAAATATCTGCAAAATCCGATCGCAGTGCCAGCATTAATTGAAATTCGACAGGTTCATGGTAATAGTTAGTAATATCAATATCTTCGTGCATCCCCTCTACAATGTCCCGGCGAACACTAATCAGCAAACAATCAGCAGGTAAATTTCCTTTGACAGTAGGAAATTTAGGATTAGTAAATTGATAAAGCGCACTGTGATGGGTGATATTGCTAGAGGCTAATAGTACGAGTGGATAACGATTTAAAGAAATTTCATAGTAAGAAATTAGGCGTGTATCCCGCACAAAAAAACCTTGGGGTAAATTGCTATTGATAGAACCATCGCTAGCTGTCACCAAAAACGATGAACCATCATTTATGGTAATTAGACCAGGATTAATAATAACTTTCGTAGGCATGAATCAATTCAAAATTCAAAATAAACAGTTATATCAATTCGCCATATCGCCAGCAGATAGCTAATACCAAGAGAATTACAGACTCTTTGCAAGTGCAAGATTTTATGTTATGTGCAGCAGAAAGTTGGTAATTTCAACCTATTTCTACTTTAATAAATTTCTCATATGTAATTAATCTATCAAAAGAAACATCAAATTCATCATTATTTTGAGACTAGAAAACATATTATTAATTAGTTCAATGGCTTGATGTTTCAATTGTTTGTCATAGAGATGAAAAAGTTATGTCTTTTTTATTAATATTTGTAAATATAGTGAATTATGATATTAATCTCAATCTTAAGAAAGATGTGTTTTAGAGAATTTGTTTTGTATTTGTTAGTTGCAAGTAATAATTGTGGAATTGTGTGTTTGAGCGTCTTGGATAATTTCTATAACTTTTAGCCTATTTCTCAAGAAGTCCTAAGATTTAGGAGAGCTTCATGCTTGCTCTACAGTTAAATAGTGAGAACCTGCCATATCCTGATCCCATTCATCCCATCGTTGTGCATTTTGTAATTGCAATGGTGTTGTTTTCGTTTTTTTGTGATGTAGTGGGGTATTTTGCTCACAATGTGCGTTTGTTAGAGGTTGGTTTTTGGAATATGTTTGTGGCGGCGATCGCTATTTTTGTGGCGATCATTTTTGGGCAGTTGGAAGCAGGTTTGGCGAACATTTACCCAGCCGTCCAGCCTACCTTGAATTTTCACACCGTTATGGGTTGGTCATTGGGAGCGATCGTAGCGGCAATTACTGCTTGGCGATTTGTGCTGCGCGATCGCAACCCCCTCAAACTGCCTCCCGCATACCTCGGCGTTGCTACATTCTTAGTTTGTCTAGTGTTATTGCAAGTATATCTAGGAAGTAAGCTGTTTTGGGTCTACGGGTTGCACGTTGAGCCTGTTGTTGAGGCTATGAGGCAAGGCATATCACCTTGACATACTCCTTGACCTGAAGGTACAAGGATTCTCTAAGTCTCACGGCTTAGATTTCTGCTTCTTAGCAACTGCCTCTACCCCAAAGGTTTTTCGGTCTTATGTTTGCTCCACAGACTTAAATTCCCGGATGTCCCTCGGTATGTACTTAAGTTTAGCACAAAGCCGTCCTAAAAGGACGGGGTTTCAGACCCAGAGGTTTCGATGAACTCCCAACTAATTGAGCAATTAAGACTGAGATTAGGCGTTAATGGATTGCCCTACGAAATTCCTATACATCCGCTATTAGTGCATCTGACATTGGGCTTATTTATTATTGCCATCTTATTTGACATAGCAGGAGCAATTTTCCCCATAGAAAAACCCATCTTTAAATTCTTGGGTTTAACTGCCATTCGTTCTGGCTTCTTCAATGTTGGCTGGTACAACCTACTAGGGGCGGCTATTGTAACTTTTTTCACCGTTGGATTTGGTTTTTTCGAGTTACTACTAGCCAACCCACCAATTGATCAAAAGAGTGATTGGGGCTTAAATGCCTCTTGGACAATGCTTTTACATGGCTTGGGTGGTGTTGTATTGTTGGGTGCTATTGTCGCCATGACAGTGTGGCGAGGTGTGCAACGCTACCGTTGGCGCAAAGATGCTGCCATACAGGTGCAGTGGTGCTACTTGTTGGTAGGTATTGGGATGCTGGGTATTTTGTATGTCCACGGAACTTTAGGAGGGCAATTAGGTGGAGAGTTTGGCATTCATGTGACTGCGGCTAAATTAGTCCAAGAGGGGGTAGACCCAAATTTACTGCCTAAATAGATGATAATTTAGAAAATTTATGGCTAAATTTTTAGAATATTTATTAATAGCTGGTTTTATTGCCGTATTACTCGTTCTCAGCCATTGGATTGGGGAGATGTCTTATGCTTGGATGCCTATTGAAGCTACCGCAGAAGCGAAAAAAGTAGATGATTTATTTAGCTTCTTAGTTTCAATTGGTGCGTTTATTATTCTTGGGCTGGCGGGGATGATGCTATTTTCAGTCTTATTCTTTCGCGCACCCGCAAATGATTACAGTGAAGGACACCCATCCAGAGGAGATATCAAGTTAGAAATTTTATGGACGGCTGTGCCAACTGTATTAGTATTGTGGTTGGCTTTTCAAGGACTCAATATTTATCAGCAATTAAATATTCTGGGTTTACAACAAATTGTGCATTTGCTGACACCTTGGGAATCTCAACCAGCTTATGCCGTATCAAGTGATGACAAACCTAAACCTGCTGCCGAAAGTGTGGATGTGTTCGTCAAGCAGTGGGATTGGTCTTTCCGTTATGCCAATAATGTCATCAGTCATGAATTACACTTACCTGTAAATCATCGTACTCGCCTAAATCTGCACGCAAAAGACGTACTTCATAGTTTTTACGTCCCTGATTTTCGCTTACAGCAGTATGTTGTCCCTGGACGTGACATAGACATTATAGTTACACCCACTCGCATAGGTAAATACACACTCAAAGATGCTCTATTTAGCGGCACTTACTTTGCTTTGATGGATGCCAATGTACAGGTTGAAACTTTAGAAAAATATAACCAGTGGCTTGCTCAAGCCGAACAAGAACCTCCGACTAATCAAAATCAAGCAATTGCTGAATATAATCAACCGCCAAAAACTCTATTTAAAAGTGGCTGGTATACTGTCGCACCCAGTCAAGAGATTATAGCCAAGGAAAGGAAAGTTACTAATGACACATGACTCTCTAGAAGCAACATCTCAAAACGAGCCGGAAAATAACTGGAAAAAATACTTCACCTTTAACACCAACCATAAGGTTATCGGTGTGCAGTACATGGTGACGACTTTCATTTTCTTCTTGATTGGCGGACTTTTGGCGATGCTCATCCGTGCTGAACTGATTACACCGCCATCAAATTTGCTAGATCGTCCTCTATATAACGGCTTATTTACCCTGCATGGAACAATCATGATTTTTCTGTGGATTATCCCGTTTAATGCAGGTATTTCTAATTACTTAGTGCCGCTAATGTTGGGAGCGCGAGATATGGCGTTTCCTCTCCTCAATGCCATTTCTTTTTGGATGATTCCAGTAGGGGGTGTTTTATTACTATCTAGTTTCTTTCTGCCCAATGGTACAGCACAATCTGGCTGGTGGTCTTATCCGCCCATTAGTCTGCAAATTCCGCCTGGTCAGCCGATTAACGGTGAATTTATTTGGATTATTAGTTTAGTCATTATCGGCATTTCATCCATTATGGGGGCTGTTAACTTTGTATCGACAATTTTTTGGATGCGCGCCCCAGGTATGACCTTCTTCCGAATGCCTGTGTTTGTTTGGTCAATTCTCAGCGCGCAGTTGTTACAGCTAGTGAATTTACCTTCCCTCACAGGTGCATTGATATTGCTGTTATTTGATCTCAATTTCGGCACGCAATTCTTTAAACCCTTAGAGAATGGCGACCCCATCATTTATCAGCATTTGTTCTGGTTCTACTCCCACCCGGCAGTGTACATCATGGCATTACCAGCATTTGGTATTTTTGCCGAAGTTCTGCCAGCATTTTCCCGTAATCCTTTATTTGGCTATCGCTCATTAGCTGTTGCTTCTTTAGGCATTGCTATAGTTAGCATTTTCGTATGGGTGCATCATATGTTCACCAGTGCTACCCCTAGCTGGATGCGGATATTATTTATGTTTACTTCCATGTTGGTTGCTGTACCCACTGGTGTGAAAGCATTTGGTTGGACGGCTACAGTTTGGAAAAGCAAGCTGCACTTAGAGACACCCATGCTATTCGCCTTGGGAGGTGCAGCCATGTTTCTGCTCGGTGGTGTCACTGGTGTGATGCTGGCAGCAGTACCCTTTGATATTCACGTCCACAATACTTACTTTGTGGTGGGACACTTCCACTATGTTGTGTTTAACACCATCACAATGGCAATCTTTGCCGCCATTTACTTCTGGTTTCCCAAGATTACCGGACGGATGTACGCCGAAGGCTGGGGCAAAGTGCATTTTTGGTTAACCTTTATTGGTGCTAACCTAACTTTCTTCCCCATGCTGGCACTAGGTTTACAAGGAATGGTACGCCGAATTTCCTCCTATGAACCAGAGTATCAAGGATGGAATATTGTTGCTAGTTTAGGTGCATTTTTACTGGGAGTATCTACACTGCCCTTTATTGCCAACATGGTGGGTTCTTTATTATACGGACAGAGAGCAGTTAATAATCCCTGGCTGGCCACAGGATTGGAATGGATGACAACTTCACCGCCACCACACAATAACTTTGCAGAGATTCCCGTTGTGAAAAGACCACCCTACGACTACGGAGATCCTAAATATTCAGTCATAGAACCTAATGAGTCAGCAGAAGAGAGGCGCAGAGAAATATGGGAAAGATGAATCAATTCAAAATTCAAAATTCAAAGTTCGTAGTGTTCGCGCAGCGTCTCGCAGAGAGGACTTTAGTCCTCTGATAAGGACTAAAGTCCTTACTACGAACTGATAACTGATAACTGATGACTGAATATATGAACCGTCGTACTATTTATATAGATGAAAGTCCTATCCGTTTTGAAAAGTGGCGGAAAAATCTACCGAATTGGCTTAAGCGATTTTTGCCTAGTGGTGGTGGTAAAGCTGAAGATCATCATGGCAAAGCAATTTTTGGGTTTGTCGTATTTCTACTATCAGAAAGCATCATTTTTTTGAGTTTTATTTTTACGTATGTTGCTTTGCGATTAACGCATTCAGGAAATTGGCTACCACAGGGAATTTCGGGGCCGGAATTATCTACCCTTGTGATTGTTAACACGGTAGTTTTACTTTCAAGTAGCTTTGTGATTCAACCAGCAGAAAATTCTCTCCAGCATGGCAGATTAAAGAAATTTCGCTGGCTGTGGGTGATGACAATTTGTATGGGAACTTTCTTCTTAATCGGTCAAGGAATTGAATGGAGTAAGTTAGATTTTGGGTTAAGTACCGGATTAGTTGGTTCTACATTTTACGTATTAACAGGTTTCCACGGTTTACACGTTCTTGCGGGTGTAATTCTCCAAGTAACTATGCTTGGTCGTTCTTTCATTCCAGGAAATTATGATAAAGGTCACTTTGGCGCAAGTGCGACTACTTTGTTTTGGCATTTTGTTGATATAGTTTGGGTTTTTCTGTTTTCACTGCTTTATTTATGGCAAGCATAAATTAATTCAAAATTCAAAATTTAACATGAAATTACTAGCACAAGAATTACCATCTACTAGACCAATTGAAGAAGCTCCAGCACGGGGTACAAACCAAGATCAACTGATTGCACGAGGTTTACAAAAAGAGCAGTATATTGGCATTTTGGGGCTAGCGATCGCCTTAATTACTGCTGTAGGCTTTTTGAGTCGCAGAGTTGAATATGCAATTATCTTCGCTTTTTTTCTCAGTGCTATTCTCATTGCTTTCTTTTTATTTATATAGCAAATTACTTCTTTCCTAATCCCCAGTCACTAATCCCCAGTCCCTAATAGAGTTTTATGAACATCCCAGTTTATCAAACTGTAATTGTCGGTGGTGGTTTTACCGGATTATTTACGGCATTACATTTAGCTCATGCACACTATCCCCGCTCGGTAATTTTGATTGATAAAAATGAACGCTTTTGTTTTAAGCCATTACTTTATGAATATTTCGATGGCGAGATGGATAGCTTTCAAGTAGTACCACGTTTTGCGGAATTACTTCACAGGAGTGGTGTGATTTTTATTCAAGATACAGTGCAATTTATAGACCTACATCAAAGGCAAGTAAAATTAGTTTCCGGTGATGTCTATAAATACAGTAATTTAGTCTTAGCTTTGGGTAGTGTTACTGGCTATCATCATGTTAAAGGTGCAGAAGAAAACGCCTTTCCTTTTTGGACACAAGCCGATGCGATCGCACTTGATAAACACTTACGCGAGTGTCTACATAAAGCAGTGCAAACCCCAGAGATAGAACAACGCCGAAAGCTATTAACAGTAGTTGTAGTTGGTGGTGGACCTAGTGGTGTAGAAATGGCGGCGACTTTAGCAGATTTTCTCCCTCATTGGTATGCAGCTTTAGGAGGAAATTCGGCTGAAATTCGCGTGATTCTTCTCAATCATGGTCAAGAAATTTTAGCGGGTGATATTAACAATTTACTGCGCCAAATTGCGGAAAAAGAATTACAAAAACGTACCGTAAAAATTGAAATTATTACAGGTGCAGAAGCCACTAATGTTCACCCTCATTTCATTGAATTGAAGCATAATAATGAAGTTAAAATATTACCAACACACACCACAATTTGGACTGCTGGCACTTCTACCCATCCTTTAATACAAAACTTACCCATTTCCCCAGAACATCGAGATCATCATGGTCGTCCCTTAGTAACTCCCACAATGCAATTACTCGACTTTCCAGAAGTATTTGCAGGTGGTGATTGTGCAGCCGTTCAAGATACTTCCTTACCGCCTACAGCCCAAGTTGCTTATCAACAAGGAGCGAATATTGCTCAAAATTTGAAAAAACTTGCTCTCGGAGAAGATCCCAAACCAACTAAAGTAAATATCCGAGGAACTCTTTTGAAATTGGGTTTAAATGATGCTGCTGCTAACTTATTTAATATTTTTGAAGTTGCAGGTGAACCCGCACATTTAATTCGTCAAGGCACATATTTAACCCTATTACCGACCCCAATTCATGACTTTGAAGCCACAACAGAATGGCTAGACGAAGAAATTTTTCATCATCATATAGACCCTCATGAAGTTGGTAAAAAAGTCATACAAACAGTGGAAATAGTTGGTGCTGGAATCATAGGTATTTTAGTAGCCAGAAAATTATTAAAAATCTTAGGTGATGAAGAAAAACCTACTACTTAATTAAAACTCCGCGTCACTCTGCGTTTACTTAGCGTACCTCTGCGTTTAAATATATTTTCAGTACAAAGGCGGTTAAATATGCTGACTCAACCCCATATACAAGTACAAAGAATTAGAGCTATTGGCTTAACAGTCACAGATTGTAATCAGTCTCTGAATTTTTATACACAAGCACTAGGTTTTGAGTTATTTTCAGATATCACTATTGAAGAACAAAATTACAGTGACTTAGTAGGTGTACCAGGGGCAAAAATTCGCATTGTCACTTTGCGACTAGGTGATGAAATCATCCAGTTAATGGAATATCTCAACGTAGAAGGAAAACCCATACCCAGCGATTCCCAAAGTAATGATTTGTGGTTTCAACATTTAGCAATTGTAGTAAGTGATATGGAGCGCGCCTATAATCACTTGCGCTCATTTCCCATAACACCTATTTCTGTTTCTCCCCAAACAATACCACCTGAAAATGAAGCTTCTGGTGGTGTCCGCGCTTTCAAATTTAAAGATCCAGACGGACATGATTTAGAGTTAATTTGGTTTCCACCTGATAAGGGAAAAGATAAATGGCATCAAAATACAAATCGGTTATTTTTAGGAATTGATCATAGTGCAACTGCCATTTCCAACACCGAACAAAGTCTACACTTTTACCGCGACCTTTTAGGAATGGAAATTGATAGCCGTAGTCTCAACTGGCGTAAAACTCAAACTCGCTTAGATAACTTACCCGCAGCAGAAGTTAAAATTACAGCTTTGCGTCCTGTTCAAGATGGTATAGGAATTGAACTACTAGATTATATTGTGCCGGGAAAGGGTCGTCCTATACCGAGTGACTGGAAAAGTTGCGATATTGCGAGAGTGCAAATTGAATTTGTGGTGAATAATCTTGAGTTACTAGTAGATAAGTTACAGCAGAACGGGGTTCAGTTTGTCTCACCGAGGATTGTACAATTTGCAGATGATTTATTTCCTTACAAACAAGGTTGTTTAGTTAAAGATCCTGACGGACACGCAATATTGTTAATTGCTGAGTGAGACTGATTCATCAAAAAATCGCTGTGTGAAAACAATGAAACATAAATCTCATCCTTCAGTTGATAATAATAATGATTTAGCCAACCTGAGCCTTGAAGAAATACAAGCTCAATTAAAAACTTCTTTAGAACAGGGACTAACTCACGAAGCAGCCCAGCGTCGTCTTTCTAGCTACGGTTACAACGAACTAACTGAGAAAAAAACCAGTGTTGTTGAGCAGTTTTTCTCTCATTTTTGGGGGCCGATTCCTTGGATGATTGAAGTGGCTGTGATTTTGTCAGCCTTGGTAAGAGATTGGGTAGATTTTGCGATTATTTTAGTTTTGTTGGTAGGTAATGGTGTCATTGGTTTTTGGCAAGAATTTGAGGCGGGAAATGCGATCGCAGCTCTCAAAGCTCAACTTGCTCTCAATGCCCGTGTGAAGCGCGAGGGACAATGGCTAACAATTCCAGCCCGTGAGTTAGTCCCTGGAGATATCATTCACTTGCGAATTGGTGATGTTCTCCCGGCTGATGCAAAATTGTTGGCGGGTGATTCTGTCGAAGTTGATCAGGCGGCTTTAACTGGGGAGTCTCTACCAGTCACACGGGAAACACGGGATGCTGTCTACTCTGGCTCAGTTTTAAAACGAGGCGAAATTGATGGGTTGGTTTATGCCACAGGTGCAAATACCTTTTTTGGTAAAACCGCCAGCTTAGTAGATACTGGTGCTATTCCCAGTCACTTCCAGCAAACCATCCTCAAGATTGGTAACTTTTTAATTGCTACTGCTTTCGTGCTGGTGGTGTTAATTGTCTTTGTGGCTCTTTATCGGCATGATAGCTTACTCCACATCTTAAGATTTGTCTTAGTTTTGACTGTGGCTTCGATTCCGGTAGCTATGCCAGCTGTATTATCTGCCACGATGGCGATTGGGGCGCGAGCCTTAGCGAAAAAACAAGCGGTTGTTAGTCGTCTGGAATCTATTGAAGAAGTTGCGGGGATGGATATTCTCTGCTCCGATAAAACTGGGACTCTCACCTTAAATCAATTGACTTTAGGTGAACCAGTTAGTTTGGATAATTTCACTCCTGAGCAAGTAATTTTGTTAGCTGTTCTAGCTTCCCACAATTTCGAGGAAGATCCAATTGATCGGGCAATTCTGGCAGGATTGCAGGATAAACAACAACTGCATAATTATCAGGTGACACGTTTTTTACCCTTTGATCCAGTAATTAAACGTACAGAAGCAACTATTTCCACAGGTGACGGACAAGAATTTAAAGTCAGTAAAGGCGCGCCCCAGGTAATTTTAGCTTTAGTTGCTAATCGCTCTGAGATTGAAGCCTCTGTGAATAAAAGCATTGATAATTTTGCTAAACGGGGCTTTCGGGCGTTAGGTGTCGCCAGAACTAATGCTGGAGGTAATTGGCAATTTATTGGCGTTTTACCCCTATTTGATCCGCCTCGAAGTGATTCGCAATTTGTGATTGCAGACTTAAAACGCTTGGGTGTGAAAGTAAAAATGCTCACAGGAGATCAAGTAGCGATCGCTAAAGAAACTTGTCGGCAATTAGGTTTAGGTACTAATATTTTAAATGCCAAGCTATTTAAAACCAGCGATACCCACCAAATGGGACAGCTTGCTGATGCGGTGATGCAAGCTGATGGTTTTGGTCAAGTATTTCCTGAACATAAATATTACATCGTCGAAGCACTACAACAAAAAGGTCATATTGTCGGTATGACAGGGGATGGTGTCAACGATGCGCCAGCTTTGAAAAAGGCAGATGTCGGTATTGCCGTTTCTGGTGCAACTGATGCGGCGCGTGCTGCGGCTGATATCGTTTTACTTGCACCAGGATTAACTGTCATTGCTGATGCTGTGAGAGAAAGTCGCAAAATTTTTCAACGAATGTATAGTTATGTTTTATATAGAATTGCCGAGACAATTGATATTTTAATTTTCTTAACGCTGTCAATTTTAATTTTTAATTTTTATCCAATGACAGCGATTATGATCGTGTTGCTGGCTTTACTGAATGATGGGGCAATTTTAGCGATCGCCTACGATAGAGCAATTCCTGAAAATAAACCTGCTACCTGGGATATGCTTGTCGTTTTGGGTGTTTCTACCTTAATTGGTATTGCCAGTGTATTTGGTTCTTTTGGCATTTTTTACATAGGTAAAGAATTACTAAAACTGAATCCAGCCACATTACAAACCCTAGTTTATTTAAAACTTTCAGTGGCGGGACATTTAACCATCTTTGTCACCCGCACCAGAAAATTATTCTGGACGGACAAACCAGCCAATATTTTACTATTAGCTATTTTTGGGACGCAGATTATTGCTAGTTTAGTGGCAATATTTGGTTTCGGGCTAATGTCGCCGATTGGCTGGGGTTTAGCGGCTATAGTTTGGGGTTATTCTTTAGGATTGCTTTTAATTCTCGACTGGGTAAAAAATCTCGGCTACACATTATTTCATCATCCCGTCAAAGTTCGTAAACCAAGTTTTCAGAGTTACAAATGATCTGGAAGCAAATGTTGTGGATTTAAGGGGATCTCAACTGATTTGATACATCACTCAAACATCCTCCAATATCCTACGGCAAGCTGGATATGCAGAGTTTTTGCACTAACTCAACAAAATATGAAAACATTATGAGAATAATATAGAATTATGAAAAAATTATGAAAATCAAGAAAACATGAAAAAACTTACCGAAAAGGTATCTGCGTCAGATCCGCCTAGCTTACCGGAAGTCTATCGGAGTATCCCCGTTCCCGAAGGCGCAAATTTTTGGCGCAAGCTGGTAGCCTATGCGGGGCCTGGATACTTGGTAGCGGTGGGTTATATGGATCCTGGAAACTGGGCTACCGATTTGGCGGGAGGAGCTAAGTATGGTAACACTCTTTTGAGCGTAATTTTGCTATCAAACTTGATGGCGGTATTATTGCAATCGCTATGTGTACGCTTAGGTGTAGCAACCAAAAAAGATTTAGCACAAGCCTGTCGGGACTATTTTCATCACCGTGTAAGTTTTTTCCTTTGGCTGCTTTGTGAAATTGCGATCGCTGCCTGCGACTTAGCCGAACTTTTAGGAAGTGCGATCGCTCTACAATTATTGTTTGGTATTCCGTTAGCGATCGGTGTATGTGTGACAGCAGTCGATGTCTTCATGGTGTTGCTGTTGCAAACTAAAGGGTTTCGCTATATTGAAGCAGTTATTATTAGCTTGATTACGCTGATTTTCGGGTGTTTTACGGCGGAAATTATGTTTTCTCAGCCCAATTTTGGGGATGTTATGCTAGGCTTTGTCCCTAATTCCCAGATAGTGCGTAACCCCCAAATGCTTTATATTGCAATTGGGATTTTGGGGGCAACGGTGATGCCTCATAATCTTTATTTACATTCGTCAATTGTGCAAACTCGTCGCTGGCAAGAAAATGCACAGCAAAAGCGGGAAGCCATCCGGTTTGGTACAATCGATTCCAGCATTGCATTGACAATTGCTTTATTTATTAATGCTGCAATTCTGATTTTATCCGCAGCCACCTTTCACAGTTCAGGAAATCATCAAGTAGCTGAAATCCAAGATGCTTACAAATTGCTGTCTCCTACATTGGGTGTACCAGTAGCCAGTGGGATATTTGCATTTGCACTATTATTATCTGGTCAAAACTCTACATTAACTGGAACTTTGGCTGGGCAAATTGTCATGGAAGGCTTTCTGCGATTGCGCTTACGGCCTTGGTTGCGTCGCTTAGTGACTCGTTTGTTGGCAATTGTTCCAGCATTAGTCACAATTTTATTGTTTGGGGAAGCTAGCACAACCAATCTGCTGATTTTGAGTCAGGTGATTTTGAGCTTGCAACTACCTTTTGCCGTCGTTCCCTTAGTTATATTCACCAGCGATCGCCGGATTATGGGTGAGTTTGTGAATCCCCGTTGGCTGAAAGTATTAGCTGGAAGTGTGGCAACTGTTATTGTCGGGTTAAATCTTTGGCTATTGTGGCAAACCTTTGGCGGCGGATTCAATTAAAAACTGAGTTAGCAAAAAGGGTTAATCAAGGCTAAGGAGTACGCTAGATAAACGACTGTAGCGTTCATCGTCCAAAAATCGCTGCATCTAGTGAATAAGCACCAGGGCCTAAAACTGCGATCGCAATCAACATCACACAGTACATAAACGCTTTTTCCCAACTCGGTGGTTCACCTTTTCCTAAAGGGCCTTTGTACTGATCTTGGGGAATTAGGTAAGGATCTGTGGCTACAAAAGGCTTACCTTGAATCAGGTGCAACAACATGGCGAACAACATCGAAGCCAAAATTGGTAAAGTCGCTAAAAGTGTGAGTAATCCAATGATTAAGAACAAGCCACCACCTAACATCGACCATGCAGAGATAATGCACAGAAAAACAGGTGTATTGATGGAGTCAGCCCACCGCCTAATATGCAGTACCTTGGGGTAGCCGTGAATCAAAAACAAACCGCCAACACTAACTCTCAATAGTAAAAGAGCTAATCCTGCGAGTCCGCCAGGATAGGCATAAACCAGAGAACTGAATAGATGGGGGCCGAGGAAGGGATAATTAACTACGGCTAGGAGAAAAACCTGCGGTATCATCCATAGTGCAATCACTATACCCAGTACAAATTGATAAATCATAACTGTACACCACGGGTATTTAGGTCAATAGCATATAAAGATTTGCCTGCGGTGATAAACAGGCGTTGATGCTCTTGTCCACCAAAAGTCAGATTAGCGCATACCTCCGGTACGAGAATTTTGCCTAAGCGAGTACCATCAGCAGCGTATATCTGCACACTGTCTTGGGAACTAATAAAAATATTGCCGTGTTCATCTACCCGAAATCCATCCGGTAATCCTGGCTCAATGACTGCGAATACACGCCCATTTTTTGCCCATCGACCATCCACAACATCATACACCCGAAGATGATGCGCCCCACCTGGAATATTAAAGGCAGCCGTATCGGAAACATACAAGAGGCTTTCATCAGGACTAAAAGCCAGTCCGTTAGGACGTACCATGTCCGTTATTACAGGGTAAATCTCATCTATTGAGGGATCAAAGCGATACACATAACTTCCTGGTTGTTCCTGTTCGCCGCCGTAACCTTGGTTTGGTTGAGTGATACCATAGGGCGGATCGGTAAACCAAATTGTGCGATCGCTTTTCACTACCAAATCATTGGGACTATTAAGACGTTTACCTTGGTAGCGGTCTACTAAAACGTGCCATTCTCCATTATGTTCCCGGCGAATAATCCCACGCAAACCCGACGAACACGCCACTAAACGCCCTTCTAAATCTCGATAATTACCACTTTGATAATCAGATGGCTCACGCAGGACTGTCACATTATCCGTAGGACTCCAGCGCAGTAGACGATTACCATGAGCATCGCTCCAAATTACACTATCATCTTCGTGAAAGTAAACAGGCCCCTCGCTATGGACTGCACCGTTAGCTAGTTTGTGTAGTGAAGCATCAGGCGGTACAATTGCACGCAGGCGATCGTCATAAATCTCAACAGTTTCAGCCATGAAAATCTCCTGTTATTTAACTTAATTAATGACGATGAATCAATTCAAAATTCAAAATTCAAAATAAATACCAGTTTCAAACCAATACAAAACTTGCTAGATATAGCTTAATTCTTATCTAAAAAAATCCCCTAATAGCCTTTCCTACTCTACTGAGACACAAATCTCTGCGTACCTCTGCGCTTTACTCCGCGTACCTCTGCGTTTTAAAATCTTATTCTTTATCCTAAACAAACACAACTGATTGCTGAATATAAATATTAGTTAAAACAATTAGCTTTACCATATACCTATATCTAAAGACTGAATTTACAATTTCAGATATATACCATTGATTAGTTGCAAAATCGAGATTAAATGACTTATAAGTAGAGCGTCTGAAGCCAACAATATCTAAATATTTTCAACTTGTCGTAAATTCAAATGTTTAAGAAACCTACGTCTACACGTAGTATAAGTTGAGTTAGGGCTTAAATCACCAACTCCAACTGTCTTAAATTTTGAATTTTGAATTTTGAATTTTGAATTGTTAATGGCTTGGCACAAATTGACCTTAATTAAGAAATAGAAAAATAGCTTATGAATCTTGGTCTTCAAGGTAAAGTCGCTGTAATTACTGGAGGTGATTCAGGCATTGGCAAAGCGACAGCTAAACTGCTCGCTAGTGAGGGTGCAAAAGTTGCTCTTATCGATAAAACATCAGACAACACCCAGCAAGCGGCTGAAGAATTGAAAAAGTATGGAGATATCTTTCCAGTTGTGGCCGATCTCACTCAACCCAAACAAGTCGAAGCCGCCAAAAAGCAAATTCTAGAGCAATTCAAAACAGTTCATATCTTGGTTCATGCCGCAGGAATCACAGGTGCTACAGGTGATTTTCTCGAACTAAGTGATGAAGAATGGTACAAGACAATCGAAGTTGATTTAATGGCAACAGTCCGCACCTGTCGCGCTTTTATCGGAGAGATGCGTAAAAGTGGTTGGGGGAGAGTGATTCTCATCAGTTCCGAAGATGCACTACAGCCTTATCCAGAAGAAATACCTTACTGTGCTTGCAAAGCAGCTGTACTGAATCTGGCGAAAAATTTATCTAAAGCTTATGCCAAAGATGGCGTGTTAGTGAATGCAGTTTCTCCTGCCTACATCGCCACCCCCATGACTGATGCCATGATGGAAAAACGCTCAAAACAGTTGGGTGTCAGTTTTGATCAAGCAATTGAAAGTTTCTTAGATGAACATCGTCCCCACATCGAACTCAAGCGACGGGGTAAACCAGAAGAAGTAGCGGCTGTCATTGGATTCCTTTGCTCTGAACAATCAAGTTTTGTGGTTGGTTCTAACTATCGGGTTGATGGTGGCTCGGTTGCAACTTTATAGGCGAAGTGAGTTGAGGATTTAAGAGTTCATCATGAAACAAATAGAAGCAGTCGTTGCCAAGATTAACGATCTTAATGATGGTGAAATGCGACAGGTATGTGTCGGCGAGACAGAAATTTTATTAAGTCGCATAGATGGTAAATTTTATGCTACTGGCGCACATTGCGCTCATTATGGCGCACCGTTAGCAAAGGGTGTGCTAAGTGGGCATCATCTTGTTTGTCCGTGGCACAATGCTTGTTTTGATGTCACAACTGGCAACCAATTAGAACCACCTGGGTTGGATTCTTTAGCTCGTTATGAAGTACGGGTGGCAGGTGAAAATGTGATTGTGAGCGTACCAGAGCCAACTACAGGATTAAAAACGCCTGCTATGGCAAAATTTAACCCCAATGTTGATGGACGCACATTTGTGATCTTAGGTGCAGGTACAGCCGGGATTCATGCTGCTGAAGCGTTACGAGTAGCTGGGTATCAAGGGCGAATCGTCATGATTACTCAAGAAGACAAGCTACCCTACGATCGCACTAAATTAAGTAAAGCCTACCTCAGTGGGAAAGCATCTCCAGAGACAATGGTTTTGCGCTCATCAGATTTCTTCTCTGAACACGCCATTGAGGTACTGTTAAATAAACAAGTCAAACAGGTACAAACAAAGAAAAAAGCGATCGCCTTTACTAACGGTGATTCCTTAACCTATGATGCTCTACTGGTAGCCACAGGCGGAAAACCACGCCAGCTAGATATCCCTGGTGCAGACTTACCCAACATTTTTACATTACGCAGTTTTGCAGATGGCGATCGCATTTTGACGGCTATCAAGGAAAAACAACAAGCGGTAGTTATTGGTTCTAGTTTTATTGGGATGGAAACCGCAGCCGCTTTGACTGGGCAAGGCTTACAAGTAACTGTGGTTTCACCGGATTCTGTTCCTTTTCAAAAAACCCTCGGTCAAGAAATTGGTAAAATCTTTCAACAAGTTCACCAGGAGAACGGCGTTGACTTTAAGTTGGGTAGAAAAGCGGTGGAATTTGTCGGTAACGGCAAAGTAGAAACAGTCATTTTAGATAACGGCGATCGCTTGAGAGCAGATATAGTCATTGTTGGTATTGGTGTACAACCTGCTACCGACTTTCTAGAAGATGTAAATTTGCATCCCAGAGATCATAGTGTTGTGGTTGATGAATACTTATGTGCGGGAGATGGAATCTACGCCGCAGGTGACATTGCCCGTTATCCCGATTCCCGAACCAATGAATCAATGCGCGTTGAACATTGGCGAGTGGCAGCCCAACAGGGACGAATAGCAGCTCACAACATGGCAGGTAAAGCCGTCAAATTTCAAGGACTGCCTTTCTTCTGGACAATGCAATTCAAATTTCCCCTCCGCTATGTAGGACACGCCGAAAGTTGGGATGAAATAGTTGTAGATGGCAATCTCCAAAAACAGCAATTTATCGCTTTCTACGTCAAAAACAATCAAGTATTAGCAGTTGCCACCAGCCATCGGGATCAAGAAACAGCCGCTATCTCAGAATTGATGCGCCTGCACCAAAAGCCAACCCTAGAGGAATTACAGAACAAACCTTTTATTTAACCTCAGTGTTCCTCTGCGTGAACCTCCCTTTGGGTTCACCAGTCGTCTACGGAGGGAAACCCTCCTACAACGCTGGTTCACCGCGCCCCTCTGCGTTTAAAAGTCAAAACTCCTCTGCATCTATGACAAGCATTCAAGAACATTACGACATCATTATTATCGGCACAGGCGCAGGTGGCGGTACACTCGCTCATCGTCTTGCACCCACCGGTAAAAAGATTTTGGTGCTGGAAAGGGGCGACTTTTTACCGAGAGAAAAAGATAACTGGAATCCGAAAGAAGTTTATCAAAAACATCGCTACCACACCGATGAGCAATGGTATGACAGAGAAGGTAAGGCCTTTAAACCCC
The DNA here is from genome assembly GCF_058172895.1 of Aliinostoc maniaoense. NCBI lineage: Bacteria > Bacillati > Cyanobacteriota > Cyanophyceae > Nostocales > Nodulariaceae > Aliinostoc > Aliinostoc maniaoense. The sequence continues at coordinate 4,755,640 of NZ_CP187952.1, forward strand.
AGACAGGTTATTGGGTTGGTGGTAATACTAAACTCTACGGTGCGGCTTTAGTGCGATTGCGAGAGCGAGATTTTGACCAAGTTATTCACAAAGGAGGAATTTCGCCAGCATGGCCTTTAAAGTATCAAGACTTTGAGCCGTACTACACCGAAGCAGAAAAGCTGTATGACGTGCATGGACAAGCGGGAGAAGATCCCACCGAACCGCCTCGGAGTAAACCTTATCCTTATCCGCCAGTCAGCCATGAGCCGGATATGCAGTCTCTGGTTGATGGTATTCGTGAACTGGGATATTACCCCTTTCATCTACCATTAGGATTAAAGTTGAATGAGAGTGATCCCACAAATAGCCCCTGTATTCGTTGCGACACCTTCGATGGCTACCCTTGTCTAGTCCACGCCAAAGCCGATGCAGAAGTTAACGCCATTCGTCCTACTTGGGCAATGTATAGTAATTTCACTCTCAAAACCAATGCCAAAGTGTTGCGGTTACACACCAATGAGTCAGGACGAGAGGTAACAAAAGTAGAAACGGAAATTGCCGGGGAAATCCACTGGTTTACAGGTGATATTGTGGTAGTTGCCTGTGGTTCTGTTAACTCAGCCGCTTTGCTGCTACGTTCTGCTAATGATCAACATCCTAACGGCTTGGCCAATAGTTCCGATCAGGTGGGGCGGAATTTTATGAAACAGTTGGAAACCGCCATAGTTTCCCTACATTTAGAGGTAAATCACGCCAACTTTCAAAAAACCATCGCCGTTAATGACTTTTACTGGGGAGAACCGGATTTTCCTTATCCAATGGGTATGGTACAGAATACAGGCAATGTCCTGGCTGATATGATGCCCGCCGAAGCTCCGCCGTTAATGGCCCCGTTTGTCAAACTGCTTCCTCATTATGAAAGGCATTTATTAGCAGAAAGATCCGTGGGTTGGTGGTTGCAGACAGAAGATTTACCAGACCCGAATAATCGGATTCGGGTAGTGGGCGAGAAGATTCATGTTGACTATACACCGAATAATACCGAAGCAGGCGATCGCCTCATTCACCGTTGGACATCTGTACTCAAATCAATTCCCCGTTCTGCAAAACACGTTCTACCATTTAGTATTTATCCCCGCACTCACTTGCCTGAACAAGCCGTAGCCCATCAATGCGGTAGTTGCCGATTTGGTACAGATCCTCAAACCTCAGTCCTTAACCTCAATTGCCGTACCCATGATGTTGATAATCTTTATGTTGTTGATAGTAGTTTCTTTCCTTCCAATTCCAGTGCTAATCCCACACTGACAATTATGGCGAATGCCTTGCGTGTGGGGGATCACATAGCTCAAAGATGGCGGTAGCAAACTATGAAACCTCCCAATTCTACCCTAACACCATTGAGCAGAAAAAAGCGATCGCCCCGCCACCGATTGAGTTGGAAGGATGAGTTGGTATTAGCTACTGCTCCCACAATAGTCATATTGACGGTGTTTTCTCTAGTGGAGGCACTAACCCGCCAGCGTTTGTTGTTTGCTTCCCTTGCTTCCAGTGCTTTTCTGATTTATCTCGATCCCCAGCACGAGACAAATACGGTGAAAACTTTAGTGATTTCCCAAATCATGGCCGCTACAATCGGGTTTGTAATTTTTATGGTGATGGGTTCGGGTTATCTGTCTGGAGGAACTGCCATGCTCATTACCATCGTGTTGATGATTCTATTAGATGTCATGCACCCTCCAGCCGTTTCCACATCTTTAAGCTTTGCCTTAAAAGCTGGTAATGAAAGCAACCTAGTATTGTTTGCTTTAGCTGTGGGTATCACTGCTCTATTGGTTGGACTAGAACGCTTTGCCTTGTGGCTTCTAGTGTACTTTGATCAGAAATAATTTCATCCGTAATTTGTATGAACGAAGAAACCTATAATTTAGAACTGCAAACCCAAACCTCTCCTGAAACTTCCTTGAATCCGCATCTGATTGCCACAGGATTGGGAGTAGCTGGAGGTGGAATTGTTGGATCTGCATTGGGTCACTCAATTGCTGGTAAAGTAGGTGGTGCAATTGGTGGCATTGCTGGAGCTATTGCCGGTGGTTTTGCTGGTAATAAATTGGTAGGCTATGGCAAAGAATTTATTGCAGAACTCCAGCCAAAAATCAGCTTGGGATTAGGAGCAAATGACAAACCAATTGAATTACCTCGTCATTACAGTTGGGAACAACTACAAGCTTTATCAAAACCTCAAGGTAGAATAATGCAAGTTACTGACTATACTTTATCTTCTTGAGATGCTTCTAAAACGCCACTATTCATAATTAATTTTGGCCATATCAACAGAAAAAAACCCATCCACACTAACACAGGTAGAGAAACAACCACTGTCAACCAAATCATCTTAAATAGTAGCCAGCTAACACCAATAATACTCACACCAGTCAGTAAGATTGACCAAGGTTGACACCACCAAGGCTTATATTTCCAAGGGCTGAGAGGCTGTTGTTCAGACATAATTGAAGAATAATACAGCAGATTCGATGTTGATGAAGTACAGCAAGTTATTGAAAAAAGTAATAAGTAAATTTATTACTCATTACTCATTACTCATTACTCATTACTCATTACTCATTACTCATTACTCATTACTCATTACTCATTACTCATTACTCATTACTCATTACTCATCGTCTACCTCACTTACTTCAAAATAGCTGTATTTGATTTTTCTCTTTACTAATTGTTAATTTCTGCGCTTAATTTGCGCTCTCCATTGATCTAAAGGGACGTACTTATTTTCTATGATGTCCAACGCTTCAATTACACCAGTAGCAGTAAACACCCGAAACCAATAAATTGTGTAGTTATAGTTGGTCGGGTCATCTTCAAAAACACGTATTGTATAGTAAGGTTCGGTGAGAGTAGGAACGCTATCAACGATCGCAGCTACTTTAATAGTTCTTTTAGAAAGGCGTTCAATTTCTTTGGCTTTGCGTTGTACTAAGGGAAGTCGCCAAACTAAGTTCAGGGCTGTTTTTTGATCAATTTCTCTTGTAGTGTTAGTGACCTTAGCAACTTGATTTCTTTGTAGTGTAGCTAATATTTGAGGCGTAGCTAACTGCTGATTTAACCGATGTCTGCCCATTTGAGCAATTGCCATGTGTCCAACTCCTACTAATAAAGCAGTCATGATCGGATACACAATGATTCTTTTCATGGCTCTGTCCTTCAAGATGGAGATGGCATTTTCAGACAGGGTAGAAGACATTGATTTTTTGATGTTACTTTACAAAACTTCACCACATGATTTTACAATAAAACGATCGCAGAATAACCCAATGTTGTATAAATCTCTCACAAGCCTGATTTTTCAACGCTAGAATAAACAAATTCACAATTCTGGACAGCTATGCCGCAGGCTGCACGCAATTAATACAGCCATCCCCAAGGGGATGGCTGTATTTAAGTTTAGATTTTGAATTGATTTGTCGTGTTAATCAACAGATTTACCTGTCACATTTTGCAATTAACACTCAACTAACCCGATCAAGAGTTTGTAACAAGCGATCGCAAATGCTTTTTAAATGTAGTTCAGTATTAATTGGACATCTAGGAATTGGTAATTCACTATTCGGCCAATCTCGTAAATTATTGCATGGACATAAAACCGCAGGCATACCAACGTTACGCATCGCTATTGGCATACTACAGCGACTGCAAGGTAACATTTCCCATACTGGGGTTAGTAACTCGGCAATAGTTTCCTGTGTTCCCTCCAAATAAGAATCACCAGGTGATAAGAGAATCTTTTGCCAACATTCTTCAAACTCTTTGCTGTAGCGATCGCCTTGGAATATAGGTTGAGGTAGCAGGCTTGTTCCCTCATTTCCGACCACTACTTTCTTTCCTAACTGAAACCAGTGGGAAAGATATTTTTTGACTTCTTCTTTAGTTGCCATACCCCAATTCTACAGTTGGTATGAGGAAAATTTTGATACTAACTGTTTAATTTTGTATTAAGAATCAGACTCAAAGCTGAGAGATGAATAATAATATTTGTCTCTTAAAATTTCTTCAAATAACCTTTACGATTCGTAATGTATAGATTTTGGTAATGGTGTGCCAAGTATGCTGAGATTTAAAACATGACCACCAGTCACCAAATAAACAGCTTCACAAATCGCGCCTAACTGACGCACCACCGCCCCCAGGCGATCGCGGAATGCTCGTCCCATAGGATATGCTGGGACAACCCCCCAACCCGTTTCTTCTGCGACAAACACCATATCAGCAGCAACTAACTGCACCGTTTCTAAAAATTCCGCCAAGGTACTTTCCCAACTCTCATCATCTTGTTCCAAGAGATTAGCTACCCAAGTACCCAAAGAATCGACTAAAACACAAGTATCAGGTTTAGCATCAGCCAGAGTTGCTGATAGTGTGACAGGAACTTCCAACGTCACCCAATTTGCAGGGCGGCGATTTTGATGTAATTGAATGCGTTCTTGCCATTCCGCATCATCCAGGTTGATAGTAGCCGTCGCCACATAAACCACCTGTTTACCTGATGCTAGTGCCAAATGTTCTGCCCATTCGCTTTTACCAGAACGAGCAGGGCCGGTGATGAGGATGAGTTTACCCAAAGGTGTTGCCTGTGTAGGGGTGTGGGGGTGTAGGGGTTTAGGGGACAAGGGAGACAAGGGAGACAAGGGAGACAAGGGAGGTAAAAACCCCACCCCTTATGGGTGGCTGAATTAATTGCGTAAAGCCTACGGCATAGCTGCGCTTAGAGCGGAGCGGGACGTTAGTCCATTGGGTTAGCGGAACGGGACGTTAGTCCATTACGAATTACGAATTACGAATTACGAATTACGAATTGATTTTATCTGTCCCCTATCCTAGCAGTTTTTGGTAATTTTCCCATTGTTTGTAGAGTTCATTGAATAATTGCAGAAAATCGAAGTTAAAACCAGTATTAATATCTGTTGGACTGTTAGCCAAACTATTCATTGGTGTATCTAGATAATAGTCAAATTTCAACTCAGTGTTAGCACTATAATATGCTTGATTACTGGTCATTGTGGAAACGGTATTTGAGAGATTAGTCATACCGTTGGTATCTGGTGAAGATTTGATACTAAAGCTAGAATTTTCAGGGAATGAGCTATTACTAAGAAAATCTGGGAAAAAGTCAAAAGGATTCCAGTCAAAGTTAAAGTCTGATGTTGGTGTATTGTTGCTACTGCTGTTATTGCCTGCTGTACTAGTAATGATTTCTCGAATTTGGGTTTCTGTTAGTGTGGGGTTAGCACTAAGCATGAGCGCAACTACCCCAGCAACGTAGGGTGATGCCATTGATGTGCCGCTATAATTAGCGTACTGATTACCGGGAACTGTAGAATAAATACTCTTGCCTGGGGCGGTGACATAGGCGAGTGGATTACTACCAGCACGGTTAGAGAAGTCAGTCAGGTTATTATTTTGATCTACAGCCCCAACAGCAATTCCTGATTTATCGGCATAACGGGCGGGATAACCTGGAACTGAACCACCTTCATTACCCGATGCCATCACAACAATTACACCTTTGCTGCTCGCATATTCAATAGCTGATTTGAGCGTCTGGCTAGAACTATTACCCCCTAAACTGAGATTAATCACATTTGCGCCATTATCTACAGCGTAGTAGATACCCTTGGCGATCGCACTATAAGCACCAGAGCCAGAACTATTTAAAACTTTGACTGGCATAATTTTGGCATTATAAGCAACACCAGTCACCCCATAGCCATTATTTTCACCTGCAATAATCCCAGAAACATGAGTACCATGTCCGTTATCGTCTAAGGTGTTGTTGTTTTTGTCGTTAAAGTTCCAACCATAAACATCATCTACATAGCCATTGCCATCATCATCGATGCCATTACCTGCAATTTCTTTAGTATTAGTCCAAATATTATTTTTTAAATCTGTGTGGGTGTAATCTACCCCTGTATCTATAACGGCAACTACAACACCGCTACCTGTATATCCATTTGACCACACAGCCGGAGCTTTGATCATATCTAATCCCCAGTTATTACCACCGAGAGCAGGAACATTATTATAAGGATTTTGTCCAACTGCTTGGGATACTGATTTAGAAGCATCAATTAAACCATAACCATTATTAGAGTTATAGTTACTAGTAGTAATAGCCTCTGTGGTTGAAATAGAACTACTACGCCCCGTCAGATTTAAATTATATTCATTTGTAGTATTAAAAGTATCTAATGAGGAGAAATAACTAGAATCTTGCCCGGCAAAAGAATTAGATTTTATACTGGCATCACGATTGGGCATAGGTAGCATCTCCTCAAATAACCTAACTGTTTTTTGGCAGCATTAACTGTTAAAACTGACATCGCAGTTTTTCAGGGAGAAATTCGCTCTCCTAACCCATAATTACTATAAAAGAAATAAGTAAAATGACGTTGGTTTTACAAATTTAAGTTGATAATATTGAAAGCCTCATTATCCAGTAAATATTAAGTAGGGGAGGCAAAAAGCAGTGTAAACTTTCCTCTTGCTTTATTGCCCTTGTGTTAATGCTGTGTCAACATTTAGACATCTGAGCAAATGATATTTAGCCGTAATACCGTTTGTTGATGTAGCTTGCCTGGCGTAGCCATAGATGCACTTTATTCTGTACTGTAGAGACGTTGCATGCAACGTCTCTACATCATTTATTTGCCGCAATTTCATGCAGAATTGGTATAACACATCAAGATCATAAGGTGCGTTAAAGCAACGCGTAACGCACCCTACAAATTTAAGTTTTATTTTATAAAGTATCTTTAAGTATTTTTTCGATAAATGAGCGATCGCACTCGGTTGATAATGAGTTTAGATCACTGTTTGGTTGATGGATGAATCTACGCGGTTTTTAGCGGTTTTTCTGGTAAGGCAATGGGTTCAGGTAAAGTTTTTCCCTGTTCTTGATACCATTCAATGAGAGATTCGATCACTTCCTGTCCATGTTTGGCAGCTTCTTCGTAGGTTTTGCCGTGAGTGTGGTATTGTTGCCAAGGAAATTCCGGTAGGTGGACTAAATAGCGATTATCTTCATCTGACCATTGAATAACCATACTATAGCGATAATTCATTCTGCTTCCTCATCATTTTTGTTAGATTGGTTTTGTATTTCTTCTAATCTATTCAAAACCTGATTTATTTGTTTTTCCAAATATTTTGGTGCATCATCTCCATCTTTGCCTGCAATAGTTACGGGTTCATCAGGTATAAGTGGATGAGTCCAGAATGTGTGACTACCTTTTGCGGGACGATAATCAAAACCTGCTTTCTGTAATCTGGCTTTTAATTCTCGAATTTTTTTAGGCATCAATATTTATGGTAATTGATTTTCAACAGATAAGCGATCGCTCTCGGTTGATAATGACTCCAAGAGCGATCGCTGTTTGGTTAGAAAACGAAAATCTGACGAATTAAAATAGTCATCACCTCACCAGGGTTCGCGGTGGGAAGCAGTAATCAACATCTTGCACCTCGGTTAAAAACCGGGTTTCTTGCAAATCCCTCAGCTTAAAACCTTAATCTTTCGTTCAGAAACCCGGTTTTTTAGGGCTTCAGGAGATTGCCAATCTAACAAAAAACTGATACAGCAATTTCTGAGGACAAGCCGCAAGCGTCTCGTCTACGCACTTAATTTTACACTCCCAACAGCAGCAATGTATATAATAGGCTAAACCTTCGCCTTCACAACACCATCATTTAACCTCAAAACAAGAACGTTCTCGTTTGAAACACGAAACTTTGAGTTTAGAACATGAAACTTCGAGTTCAAAACACGAAACTTTGAGTTCAGAACACGAACATTCTCACTTGCAACAGGAAACTTCAAGTTCAGAACACGAAAGTTGGAGATGAGAACATCAAAGTTTGTGTTTGAATGTAGAAAAGCATCGCCGCCAGCATCGCGTATTCAAGAATGAACCTGATTATTCTGGCTGTGAGTTTAAAAGCTGACGCAAAGATGCTAAATTGTTACGCACAGTGACCGTATAAGGATGATCTACCCCTAACCGTCGCTCAAAAATATCTATAGCTTGGATGTACAAGGGTTCGGCTTCGCTGTATTTCCCTTGGGATTCGTAGAGTCCAGCTAGGTTGTTGAGGCTATTGGCAACAGATGGATGTTCTTCACCCAGGAGTTTGCGCCGCAGTGCCAAAGCTTGGATGTACAAGGGTTCAGCTTCGCTGTATTTCCCTTGGGAACGGTAGAGTTCAGCTAGGTTGTTGAGGCTAGAGGCAACATCTGGATGTTCTTCACCCAGGAGTTTGCGCCGCAGTGCCAAAGCTTGAATGTACAAGGGTTCGGCTTGGCTGTATTTCCCTTGGGATTTGTAGAGTCCAGCTAGGTTGTTGAGGCTAGAGGCGACAGATGGATGTTCTTCACCCAGGAGTTTGCGCCGCAGTGCCAAAGCTTGGATGTACAAGGGTTCGGCTTCGCTGTATTTCCCTTGGGATTTGTAGAGTAGAGCTAGGTTGTTGAGGCTAGAGGCGACAGATGGATGTTCTTCACCCAGGAGTTTACGCGACAGAGCCAAAGCTTGGATGTACAAGGGTTCGGCTTCGCTGTATTTCCCTTGGGAGGAGTAGAGATAAGCTAGGTTGTTGAGGCTTTGGGCGACATCTGGATGTTCTTCACCCAGGAGTTGGCGCCGCAGTGCCAAAGCTTGGATGTACAAGGGTTCGGCTTGGCTGTATTTCCCTTGGGATTCGTAGAGTGCAGCTAGGTTGTTGAGGCTTTGGGCGACATCTGGATGTTCTTCACCCAGGAGTTGGCGCCGCAGTGCCAAAGCTTGGATGTACAAGGGTTCGGCTTCGCTGTATTTCCCTTGGGATTTGTAGAGTAGAGCTAGGTTGTTGAGGCTTTGGGCGACATCTGGATGTTCTTCACCCAGGAGTTGGCGCCGCAGTGCCAAAGCTTGGATGTACAAGGGTTCGGCTTCGCTGTATTTCCCTTGGGATTCGTAGAGTGCAGCTAGGTTGTTGAGGCTAGTGGCGACAGATGGATGTTCTTCACCCAGGAGTTTGCGCCGCAGTGCCAAAGCTTGGATGTACAAGGGTTCGGCTTCGCTGTATTTCCCTTGGGATTTGTAGAGTGCAGCTAGGTTGTTGAGGCTAGTGGCGACAGATGGATGTTCTTCACCCAGGAGTTTGCGCCGCAGAGCCAAAGCTTGGATGTACAATGGTTCGGCTTGGCTGTATTTCCCTTGGGAACGGTAGAGTGCAGCTAGGTTGTTGAGGCTTTGGGCGACATCTGGATGTTCTTCACCCAGGAGTTTGCGCCGCAGAGCCAAAGCTTGGATGTACAAGGGTTCGGCTTGGCTGTATTTCCCTTGGGAGTAGTAGAGTCCAGCTAGGTTGTTGAGGCTTTGGGGGACATCTGGATGTTCTTCACCCAGGAGTTTGCGCCGCAGAGCCAAAGCTTGGATGTACAAGGGTTCGGCTTGGCTGTATTTCCCTTGGGAGTCGTAGAATAGAGCTAGGTTGTTGAGGCTAGTGGCGACAGATGGATGTTCTTCACCCAAGCGTTGTTTAGTGATTTTTAAACACTGCTCATACCAAGGTGCTGCTTTATCATACAATCCTTGACCATTATAAAACCGAGCGTTGCCAACGAATGCCCAAATTAAATCATCATCACTAATATACTGAAGGAGATTGTTTGCTACTTGGGCTAAGTGAGGTATTGCTGGGGCGACATTCTTAATTTGCTTAAGTGTGGAAGTGTCAGGAATACCTTTAGCAACATCCACTATTACCCCACAAAACGATCGCTTAAATTCCTCTTTCTGTTCTAAACCTGTAAGCTTAGATTGAAAAAACTCCCGCAACAGGGGGTGTAGTTGATAAACTCCCTCACCTTTATGCTGGAGTAGATTTAAATTTAACAAATCACTTCTGATAATTGTCCAATCTTGAAACTCATTATTTATTGTTATCCCCTCCACCAATTCCCAAGTAATGGGAGCTAAAGCAAATAAGCTTAGAAGACAGCCTAAATGTTGGGCTTCTTCCTCTAACAGTTCCCAACTCAAGTCAAAAGCAGCAGCAACACCCAATTTAGCAGTCATTTCCGGGCTAGTTTTTTCTAAAACCCGATTTTTCAGACGCTGATTTTCCAAATATTGCAGCATTTTCGCTAAAGGTAATTTCTCATCCTTTAACAAATAACGCCCGACTAATTCTAAACCCAGTGGCAAATATCCCAACCATTTACAAAGTTTTTCTGCAATTAACTGTTCATGTTGTAGTCGTTCCTCACCAACTATAGATTTTAATAACTGCATTGCGTCTGGTGGTGTCAGCACATCTAAATCTAAGCACACTATTGGCAGCTGTAATTTTTCCCGTGTGGTAATTAACTGCTTAAACCGCGAAGGAACAGACTCTAAATAACACCTAACTTCCTCTCGATAGTTAGTGACGTTATCAATTACCAATAAAACCTCACCCTGATGCCAATTTGAAAGACAATACTGCACTCTCCCAACTAAATCTAAATCCTCTGGGGGTTTTAATTGCAGCTTATTTGCAGCAAACTGTACCAATTGCACCCCCACATCCTGCACTGCGGATAACCAACAAATCCCGCCTTGATAAGTGACGCGGTGAGAATTGGCGTACTGCACAGCGAGTTCTGTTTTCCCGACTCCACCCATCCCCGCAATAGCAGCAATTGCTACCTGTTGATTTTTTTGCAACAATTCATGCAGGTTTTGCAATTCCGTTTCTCTTCCAACAAACTTCACCACCCCACTGAAGGGAATATTTTCATAACGGGTAGGCGAGAGTTTACCTTTTTTACCTTCCCCACGCTGCACACCGGGTAATTCTTCTCGTCGGCGTTGCCATTCTGCATCAAATTTCTGTAAATTTCCGTCTTTGTCGCTTTTATCATGCCAAAACTTCAGCCGAAAGTGCCAGTTTTCCGAACCTCGCTTTTGTGCGCGCAAATCTTCGAGAATGTTTACAAAATCTTGCAGTCGTTTTAATGCTTCTCGGACTTCTTCTTTATTTAAACCGCTAAGTTCCGCCAAGACTCTTAGCTGTGTTTCGACTATTACTTGCTGCGAGGTTTCCCAGTTAAGGGCAATTTTATAAAGTTCACTGTCTTCTAACTCATCATTGGCATAAGCCAAGAATCTTTCTAGCAGAGTTCTTACCCGTGCTTTGACATCATCACCATAGCTAACACGCGCCATCAGTTATTCTTGCCCAAATTTGCGACAAAGTTTAACGCCATAAGTAATTTACTCTCAAACCTAACCCCCAACCCCTTCCCTACAAGGGAAGGGGAGAAAGAATCAAAGTAGAGACGTTGCATGCAACGTCTCTACAGTTGCAGGCTGCGGTGTACACACAAATCATTCGATCCCCCTAAATCCCCCTTAAAAAGGGGGACTTTGATTCTTGTTCCCCCCTTTTTTAAGGGGGGCTAGGGGGGATCAAGCCACATTTTGCACTCAGTACAAAGATGTGTGTACACCGTAGCCTTGCAGGGAGGGAGAGGGGTTTTCAGAATAAGTTACATAATTGCGACAAAGTTTAGGGATTCCCCAAACTTAATCTAGCATCCCCAAACTTAAACTTCGGCATATTCACGCATTACCACGAAGAAATAACCGCTTTTGCCTTCAGGTACTACCCCAAATTTACCTTTGCTTCAGCATTCAAGGTAAAGCAAATGACATCTAAGAGGCTGATAGCGGTTTTGTGTTTTCTGATTCCATTAATTGTTGATTGGTTGTTTCCCGGCTCAGGAATTGTGATGGAGTTAGCTATCCTAATTTGGGAATTACTGGAACTAGAGGCAACAGAGGAATAGAAGGGGGATAAAGATCAATACAGTTCAGTTAAGAAAATAGTTCGTAGTAAGGACTACCCTTCGGGAACGCTCCGCGAACAGTCCTTAGATGAGGACTAAAGTCCTCACTACGAACTCTTCCCCTACACATTCGCTTGCTGACGCTGATACAGTGACCAATACAAGCCCTTTTGCTGCAATAATTGTGCATGAGTACCACGTTCAGCAATCACACCTCGTTCTAACACGAAAATCTGATCGGCTCGTTTTAAAGGTGCAAAGCGGTGAGCAATTAAAAATACAGTCCGGTTAGTGGAGATTTTTTGCAGATTTTGTAATACCTGTTGCTCGGTTTCACTATCTAAAGCACTGGTGGCTTCATCTAAGATCAAAATTGGTGCATCGCAAAGAAACAATCTAGCTAAAGCTATGCGTTGTCTTTGTCCCCCAGATAAAGCTGTACCCCGTTCTCCCACATTAGTTTCATAACCATAGGGCAATTGACTAATAAAGTCGTGGGCTACTGCCATTCTGGCGGCTTCTACTACTTGTTCGGCAGTAATATTGGGATTGCCGAGGGTAATATTTTCCAAGATAGAAGCATTAAATAAAAAGTCTTCTTGCAGAACTACACCAATTTGTTGTCGTAGTGATGATAAATCAGCACTCTTAATATCAAAACCATCAATGAGAATGCGTCCTGATTCAATTTGATAAAGTCGCTGTAACAGTTTAGATAAGGTACTTTTACCTGAACCACTGCGCCCGACGATTCCTATAAATTGCCCTGGCTCAACATTTAAAGAAATCCCTCTTAACACAGGTTCAGTATGGGCTTGATAACGGAAAAATACCTGCTCAAAGCTAATTTCTCCTTTCAATGGTGGTAATACTAAACCTGTTCCGGTTTCTGCTTCTGGGGCAACGTTGAGAATATCACCAATTCTGTCTACTGAAAGTAAAACTTGTTGGAGATTTTGCCATAACTGCACTAGGCGCAATAGTGGCCCTGTCACCCTGCCAGATAACATTTGAAAGGCTACAAGTTGCCCAACTGTCAGTTTTTGTTCAATAACTAATTTCGCCCCAAACCAGAGAATTAATAGGGATGAAAAGTTAGTGAGAAAGTCACCAATATTACTGCTAATATTAGAAGTAGTAGAAGCTTTAAAGCCAGTACGGACAAAACGAGCAAATAAACCTTCCCAGCGATCGCGGGCTACTGATTCAGCAGCATGGGCTTTGACAGAATGAATACCCGTAACTGTCTCTACTAAAAATGACTGACTATCAGCACTACGGTTAAAGGTTTCGTTTAACCAGTTACGCAAAATTGGTGTGGCTACTAGTGTCAAGGTGGCAAACAATGGTAACACCGCCAACGCCACAAAGGTTAACGGAATATTGTAGTAGAACATCAACACCAGATAGACAACAGCAAAGATGCTATCTAAAATCACCGTTAAAGCTGTGCCGGTGAGAAACTGGCGGATTTGTTCCAATTCTTGGACTCTAGCAACTGTATCCCCAACGCGCCGTGACTCAAAATAAGCCAAGGGCAAGCGCATGAGATGACGAAATAACTGAGCAGATAAACTTAAGTCTAAGCGTCTGGCTGTGTGAGTAAAGATAAATAGCCGGAGAATACCGAGTATAGACTCAAATACGGCAATAAATAACAGTGCGATCGCCATAACATCGAGAGTCGGTAAACTCTCCTGCACCATGACTTTATCAATTACCACCTGGGTAATTAATGGTGTCCCCAAGCCCAATAACTGCAAGGTAAAGGAAGCCAGTAAAACCTCTCCTAACAATCCTTTGTATTTCCAAACGGCTGGGGTAAACCAACTCAGATTAAATTTTTCCTGACGGGATATGAGTTCAACTTGCCATAACTGTCCATCCCAAAATTGCTCAACCACAGATAGCGGCAGACTTTCACAAATACTATCAGGATGGAGGGGGTTAGCGATAATTAAGCGATCGCCTTTGATACCATAAGCTATTACCCATGACTGCGATTCCCACTGTAGTAAAGCCGGAAATGACAACTGTCGTAACTCACTCCAACTCACTTGCAACCGCCGCAGCACTAACCCTAATTTTTCCCCAGCTTCTACCACTTGTCTGGCATTCTGTCCCCGTAGTTGGCGTTGCACCCATTCCAACTTGACTGGATTATTTAACTGTTGCGCCGCCATAGTTAAACAAGCGGCGGCAGTATTCCCACTCGTTACAAAAGGGTAACTCTGGGCTGTTGGTGTAGGGGTGGGAGTTGTGGGTGTACTAGGCTGGAGTACTTGCACATCTTGAATAATGACTGGGGTTTCCTCCGGTGTCATACCCAACCAAAAATCTTCTATTTCTGGGTGAGATATGGTAGCCCAAAACTTTGTATCCCAACAAGCGACAACTACCTCTTTCGTAGCTGCTACCGCCTTATAATCCCCTGGGATTTTTTGCAAATCACCGAACCAGTCTCCCACCTCTAAGGCGGCTAAAGGTGTACCCGTATCTTCTTCCCGTAGCCTGACTTTACCAGCAATAATTAAAAACTGGTAGCCACCTAATTCACTCGACCAAATTTTCTCACCCAGTCGATAGCGACGGGTTTCGGTGCGTTGTTCTAATTGAGATTTTTCTTCAGGATTGAGGAAACTTAGAGGTGGTTGATTCCAAGGGATAGTAGCTAGCACGTATTGTCTTAGAGATTCATTATCCTGAAGTTTTAACTCATCTGTAATTTGACTGTCAGCTTTTGAATTTTCTCCGCTAGCCATTGTTCAAATAATTCGTTTTGTAGTGCTTGTGTTAATTGCGTATCTTCTAAAGACGCTGGTAAAAATTGTTCTATGCGAAACAATCCATAGCGTCCATCGAGTTCTATAGGGCCGATAACATCTCCGGGGTTAGCCGCATCAATGGCAGCCCGTAAGACATCTGGCATAGTGCCTCGACTAATTGGCCCCATCATGCCATTGACAATGCGATCGTCTGCCTGGGAATATTCCTTAGCTAATTGTTCAAAACTACCTCCTTCGGTGATTTGTAGTTGCAACTCTTGGGCTAGTTCTTGACTATCCACCACAATTCGGGAGATCACAACCCTATCCAGGAAAATTTTACGCTCAATAAAATATTCAGAGATTTTTGGGGCTGTCACTAAAGCTTTTAATTTTTCTAGCTTGAAATTCAAAGTAATTGCCGCGTGAAATGTATTGTAGTCAGTACCATTTCTCCTGAGCCATTCCTGAAAAGCTTCTGGTTCAGCTAATTGATTTTTCAGTCGGAAATCAATAATACTTTGTTCTGAGGCGGCTGAATTGATTTCTATATCATCCCGTGTGCTTATTTCCTGCTCAATTACATACTGACGCAACACATCACTAATAAACTGAGATAATTTCCCTGATGTTTGCAGATATTTTACTGTTTGTTCTACAGAAATTGGCTGGTCGTCAATGCTCAAAAACGCTAAAGTTTCCATGAACTCACCTGGTAAAACAGCTAAAATTTTATAACCTAAAAATAAATAATGGGAAAATTTTCCCATGTCCAAAATTGTCAACTTTTGCGTCTTAGCTAAAGCGACTCTTAATTAGAGTTATTTAGTCTAGTAGGGTGTATTAGGCGTAAGCCGTAACGCACCTCCTCCCAAAGCTTTCGGTGCTAAAACACCCCAAGCCTCCATTAAAAAATCAAATATTCCCTGCACTCCTAAGCAAAGAAACTTACCCAGATAAATGCGAATAGCATGGCAGCGATCGCACCAATTAAAGTGTTAAAAATATTAACAACTTCATTTGTCAGCCAAGTATATTTAGCTTGTAGGGTTGCACCGATAACACTTTCTAAATTTGTGGCCACAAAGGCTGCTAAGACACACCACAGTATACCCATCGGTGAAACTAAACTCACACCCCAACCTAAAATAGCGATCGCAACTGAAGCTACTACACCCGCTAAAGTCCCCTCTAAACTCACAGCACCCTCTGTACCTCTAGCTACAGGTTGCAGTGTAGTAATTAAAAAAGTTCGCTTACCGTAGGCTTTACCCACTTCACTAGCACAGGTATCAGACAACTTTGTACTAAAACTTGCCACATAACCCAATAGGAGGAGAGACTGGAGATTGGGGATAAGAGACTCGGAATTAGGTAAAATTAGTCCACTATTAATCAGTCCAAATCCTACAGCGCACAACGCCGCAGTCAACGCCGAACCCCAAACATTTTCCGGGCCTCTTGCACCTGAGCGTTTTTCAGCTATCCCTTCCGCCTCTTTTTGTGCCAAGCCAATACGCGTCACACCAGAACCCACTAAAAAGTAACACCCCACTACTACATATCCTTGCCAACCTAGAGTTCCCCAAATTAACACCCCTAGTAACCAAGCGTGGAATATCCCCGCCGGAGTTAACAGTTTTTTGGGAGCAAACCAAACCAAACTCAACAAAATAGCGTTGAGTCCTACTCCCACTAACCAAGGATTGGCAGAGCTAATTAATGAGAACATCAGCAATAAACCATCGGTAGTGTTGCCCGGATATCAACCAGAATAGCGAATTTTAGAGCTAACAGCAGAATCTATCCCTCAAAATTCACCCACCAACCCTGCACCTCGGTTAAAAACCGGGTTTCTTGCAAATCCCTCAGCTTAGAAACCTTAATCTTTCGTTCAGAAACCCGGTTTTTTAGGCTTGTTGAGAATGATGCAAGATATTAAGTATATATCTGCCTAAAAATTTGATTAACCTCCCCATCCCGAAAGCACATAGTTTATATTTTCTTTACAGGTTCAAGGAGAAATTAACAGGCAAAATAGCAAAAAAATTATAACTAACCTCGAACTACCCCATGCCCCATGCCCCATGCCCCATGCCCAATTCCCAATTCCCACCATGAACCAAACCATATTTCATCTAGCCTTCCCTGTAACTGACATTGCCCAGGCCAAAGCATACTATGTTGATGGCTTAGGCTGCACACCCGGCCGTGAAAACCCCCAAGCCCTCATTCTCAATCTTTACGGGCATCAATTAGTAGCCCATCTCACCAGAGAACCCCTAACCCGCCAGCGTACTATTTATCCCCGGCACTTTGGTTTAATTTTTACTACAGAAACAGACTGGGAAGCCCTCCTACAAAGGGCGCAACAAAAACAGCTGTTATTTCGGGAAGAACCCAAAAATCGTTTTGTTGGTTCTACCTTGGAACATCGGACTTTCTTTTTAGAAGATCCGTTTAATAATTTAATGGAATTTAAATATTATCGCCACCCAGAGGCAATTTTTGGGAGCTATGAATATACTCAAATTGGTGATAGGAATTAGTCTTTATAGGTTCTGCTAAAGCTGTGGCTACGGCTGCTATGCACCGAGAATCTGTCAACATCCATGAATGCAATGCTACAGGGATAATTACTTCTTTACCTACAGGCATTTTGGAACTATTCGCAGGAATAATCATCAAATCGTAATTTGTCCAAATAGAAGTAAAATTTAACTGTTGTAAAATTTCTCCATCAGTATTTAAGTCTTTGATAAATTCGCTGTTAGGACGCATTTGTACACATCCAACATTCCGGGAAGCATAGGCAACAACAGTACCATGATGGGGAGAAGAAATTGTAATAAACCGTTGCACACGGTTAATTCCTCCCAGGCGTTGGATATAGTAACGGCTGACAATTCCGCCCATACTAAAGCCGACTATATCTAAAGTTTGTTCGGGTGCAAAGTTACTGGCAATATAATTAGCTAGCTGCTGTGCCAATACATCTAGACCTACTTCACCGTTGTTAGGAATTAAATCTAGTGAAAACACAGGCCAACCCTGTTTTCCTAAAAATACAGCCATTTCATCAAAGACTGCTTCCGTATCGGTAATGCCATGCACCAACAATACAGGATTATGCTGTTGGTTTTTCGTGTTCATTATTTTTAATCGTTGATGGTTGATTGTTGACTGAATTACAAGACTTTTAGTTTCAGAGTTTTATGCTGGCTTGATATCCTAATCAATCTGGCTAAGGCTATATGTAGAAAATGTAACCGAGTCTAATCTTTACCAGAAGCCAGATTATGACACTCTTGAGACTGGTTGATTTCAATTATTAGAGATGAGACATCATCAGTCATTAGTTATCAGTTATTAGTCACCTAATAACTGTTCACAGTTCATTAATTTAAGTACCTTATCTCCCTTGTCCCCCTTGTCCTCCTTGTCCCCCTTGTCCCCCTTGTCCCCCTTGTCCCCCTTGTCCCCCTGCCCCTGCCCCCTGCCCCCTGCCCCCTGCCCCCACTAACTGTCATCATCATGGGTGACAATAGATAACCATCAGAGAAAATTATGTTAATTTTTGTTAAGTAAGCTTTCAGAATCTTGCTTTAGATTAGGGTAAAATTTAATAATTAGTCTTCAGTGTTTAGATATTGCACACTACTGCTAAATAAGACTTAAGACTCTTATAACTCTAGCTTTAAGCCTGATTGAAACCAAACCAATCAAGTTTGATCACAAATAGCTGAATATCACAAAACTTAGCATTGTGACGTAATTATTAATATTGCGGTCAAATTTAACAAGTTATAGACTTCAGGAGAAATATCCCATGTTCGGTTTTATCAAAAAACTAATCAGTGGCATCATCGGTTTTATTACTGGGCTGTTACCTGGTAGTAAAAACGATGGCTACTACTTACAACTAGAAGAAACTGGTACAGGTTCAGCACCTGTTGAGTCTCAACCAGCAGTAGCAAAGTCTAACGGTACAAAAGCCAAAGCAGCAGAAACGCCAAAATCAGAAGCTGCTCCTACTCCTGAGAAGGCTGTGAAGAAAGAAGCTGCTCAAAATGGCAAATCTGCACCAGCCGCAGCACCCGCACCCGCACCCGCACCCGCACCCGCAGCCAGCACTAAACCCGCTACACCAACTGAAACAACATTTGCACCCAAGTATTTAATTCCTTCTGTGAGTGGTTCAAATGGTCGTCGTCGTCCAGGTGCGAATATGAACAGTTATTTAGATATGGCGCGTCAAGTAAAAACTCCTGGCTAAGTTGTTCAGGTGACAGGTAACTAAAGGTCTTGTGCCTGATGTTTGTGAAATATTAGTCCACTATATAAATGAAATGCTGAGTCCCAATAGGTCTTCTCTCTGCGAAACAGGTGAATGTGAGATTCTATTTTACTCAGCATTTCTGTTTGTTCTAGGACTGTCTGAGCAAAGGGTGTAAAGTCTGAGTAATATTTGACTGATTGTAGATATTGCCTGAGCCAGTCTAGTAGATGATTCCAATTAATTCTGATGGTATTTTGATGAGCTGAGGGAGTGATTTCTACAGCTTGTGGAAAATTATAACTGCGATCGCGTTCCGCCCGCCGTTGGCGATCGCATATTCGCAAAATACAACGTCTCTCTGGTAAGTGTAAATCACAAAATTGGGCATAATCTTGGGTTTGAGTTTTGCGTTCTAGTTGACGATGTACGTTAACATCCACAACTTGCTCAAAAATAGGCAATAGTCCTAAGACTTGTGCAGAGACTTCCGACCAATCAAAGGTGAGAGAACCAACTATATTTGTGTGGTTAGAGCAAATTACAGTCGGTTTTGGCTGTGATTGGTCAAAATACTGTACCTGATAAACTTGAATTTGTGTAATTGCTTTCAAGGTTGTCCAAAAACAAGGGATACCAGCGTGTTGTAACTGCATCCCATAAAACTTGAGTTCACCAATGCGTCCACTGCGATAATATTTCCAAGAACGACTGGGAAGTAATAACTTGGCAGTGTAGGGGTCTAGCTGCATAATTTGAGCAAATTTAGCCGCTACTTGGTTTTTTTGTTCATTATCGAGAGGTTCTAAGATTAATACTCCCGGTTCTGTATTACTGGGTTCGGCTGTAGCTTCAGCAATGGCTCTTTGTTTTTGTTCTTTTTGAATGTCTTGCAACCTTTGCAAAGCCTGCCGTGTTTGTGAGACAATCCGATGATTAGTTGTCATTAACAACAATCGCCGATAAAGTTTTTCAGCCTCTTGATACTTTGCGGAAACTTCCTGTAGCCTGGCAAAATAAAATACCACCCAAGGATTATCCGGCGATTCTTTTAGCAGTGGTTTAAGTAACTTCGCTGCTGTTTTATAATCTTTATGCTCAAAAGCGATCGCAACTTGTTCAATCATGAGATATCCCATGCACACTGGTGATAACTCATTTATACTTCACACGCTGCGGAAATTAGGGATAATGCTACGATGGGTGCGGTGACTGCTCGTAAGATGCGACGACCTAAAGATACTGGTTGAAATCCCACCGCTATTGCTTCCTCAATTTCTCTATCTGTCCAGCCTCCTTCCGGCCCGGTAGCAATCGCAACATCATTAGCAATCGGGTTAATGACACTTTGAAGATGGCTATACTCACCACGGGCTTCACAAAGATAACGTTGACTGGCTGTGCTATTAATCACAGCTTCTTTAAAAGTCACAGGCTCTAAAATTGTCGGGACAAAAGCCCGTTCTGATTGTTCGGCAGCTTCTGCGGCAATGCGTCGCCAACGTTCCAGCTTTTGGGGACTAGGATTTAGTAAAGTGCGATCGCTCAAAACTGGTGCAATACAAGCTACTCCTAATTCTGTGGAAATACGTACAACTTCATCAAAGCCGCTACCTTTAGGTAAAGCCATGATTAAAGTCACCGCTACAGGTAACTCAGTCTCAACAATTAACGGTTTTAATACTTGTGCTTGTTCTCCAGAAATCTCAGCTAACCACCATTTACCTAGTCCATCCATCGCAATAAATTGCTCACCCTCACGCAAACGTAACACCCGCTTTAAATAATGTTCTTGTTGGGGTGTGAGTAAAATTTGACTTTCTTGGAGTTGAGAGGGTGCGATCGCAATTCGTTGTAGTTGAGCCATGAGATTATACAGCAGTTATGAGGATGGCTATATCTTTTATCTAATATCAAATTAAAACTGCTCTATAGCTCATCAATAACTAAGGAAGCATATTTGAGATGTAATTGAGTAGTTTTCCAGTACATATAGATTACAATAAGGAGGATAAAGTACATCAAAACAAGCGTTAGTTTTATAACAAGGCAGTCTCAATTAAAATGTTTGACGGATTTTGGGATAATGTTTTTCGCTACCCCCGCTACTTGATTACTATCGTGTTAGGCCTGCTGCTCAACACCATAGAGCCATTATTCCCTTTATTAAAGCGTCCAGTAACTTTAGTGGCTATTTTGGGTTTATTTATAGGTGGCTTGGCGTTTCTCACTTTCACATTACGCGCAATGCTGGGACTAAGTACTATCTAGGCTTAAACTAATAATTGCTGTATTGTAACTTGACTCTGGAAATTTTAGATTTTAAATTTGGGATTTGGGATTGAATCTAAAATCCAAAATCCCAAATTGTTTGACTCAATTGACTAAACTGAGTGCTGAGTTCTGTGAAGGGAGCAGGGCATAAGCAAAATAGCAGTCACTGTTTCGATCTGGCTTATACTTGTTGTTGTCCAACCTCTGTGGGGAGGTATGATTTATATGGCTACAAATCGCCGCGTTTCCCGTGTTGCTGAGTTGATTAAACGGGAAGTTAGCCAAATGCTACTAAATGGCATTAAAGATGACCGTGTTGGTACAGGAATGGTCAGTGTAACTGATGTTGATGTTTCTGGGGATCTCCAACACGCCAAAATATATGTCAGCATATATGGCACAGATGAAGCCAAAGCAGAAACAATGGCGGGTTTAAAGTCAGCCACTGGTTTTGTACGGAGTGAACTGGGGGCGCGGGTGAGGCTGCGTCGTACACCAGAGGTGATTTTTATTGAAGACCGTTCGATTGAACGGGGAACTAAAGTACTATCACTATTAAACCAGCTTGAGTATGAGCGATCGCGCCACAAAACTGATGAAACTGATGAGCAGGTTTCAGAATAATTAATTGCCGAGCAATTCGCCAATCGATTCCCAGACGTGTTTTCGCCACGTCTGTTTTTATTTGAATGACTCAAGATTGGGGGTGAGAACCCCTAAAGCTTTTATGGGCAAAAATGTTACGATCTGGCAGTCAAACTACTGAGTTTGATGTCTTAATCAGAAACTTCCAGATAAAAAATATCCAAATCTTGATAAATGTACTGATAATACAGTCACTAGCTCAATAAAAATTCATAATTTAGGGTTTATGTACTTACGTAACTATATGTTAGGAGATGATGACTTAAGTCTTAATTGTCACATTGATGACTTCCCAAGTACCCCTCTAGTTGGATATCAGTCTTTAATGGCTACTGTTACTCTAGAAACATCTCATTTCACCCTAAGACAGATGTTACTAGCGATCAGTTAGTTAATTAAATTCAGCTTAATCAAACAATTGTCTGCTTTAAGAAATTATTAACTTATGCCTTTTGAGAGGTCTTACTAGTGTAGGGTAGCCCTTATCTAGATAATATCCGCAACAGTTTATATACTCGCTTCCGCTAGCAATTTCTGCTTTTGTTGTCACGAGTTGGTGTTTGCATCTCTCTTGAGATAGGTCTGTTGTACTAATGAATTTTCTGGCAGGTTGCAGTCAGCCGCCAGTTGATTCTAAAATTTGATGCTATGCAGTAAATGTCATAGGAACTTGACATTCTTAACATTTATTTACATAATTTTGTGGGGTATAGCGTCAAAATGGAATCAGTTCCGTATAGCAAACTACAAAACCCTAAGCGCAAGTCTAATTTTTGTCATGTTTGTTCCCTATAATTGCTGGGAACACTATTTACGTGTAAATTTGTGAGTAAAAACCATGAGTGTGAATACGGTGCCCTCTATAAATTACTACTCTCTAGATGTAATTCAGGACGAAGCACGCCGACTGGTAGAAAAAGGAATGGTTAGCCGACAGCAGCCAATATATACGCTGTGTCAGTACATTCCTGCTAGAGAGTGGGTTTGTGTAGAGTGTGAGTTAGAGAAGTGTGATTTCTTATTACGCGATCGCATCGGCGATCTCATTGGTCGTGAACAATGGGATAATGACTAATCCTGGATTATTCAATATATGAATTTAGATTTTGGATTGGGACATGACTAGATTTGGCGACAAAAGATTTATTACCCAAATTGAGGGACAATCTCTGGTTTTGATAACTCCTTCCCAATCCAAAATCTGACTATTTCTAATTAGCCCCAAGCATTTGATTCTGATTCGTAAAATACGGCACTATACTATACTGAGATTTTTCATGGAAAACGGCGGGAAACTCTATCCCCATGACGGCAGTCCGCTCAAGTCGGGAAACCCCTCCGGGTTAGGCAGTTCACCCGGCGGCAGAGCCGCACGCGTGACTGCCTCCCCAATTTTCCATGCCCAAAAACTCCATTTCCTTGTGGGTGGAGTTTTTTATTTAACAATGTAAGATTTGATTTTTTGTTCTATTTCGTCGCTAATAACTTCTGTACCTATACTGGGTTGCTCAAGATTAACGCGAATGAAATTAGTTTTATCTGTAGCTGTAAATTTATTGTCATTATTAGAATCTTTGATGATTCTAATAAAAACAGCGTTTTGACTGGGAACAACAACCCAATTAATGATTTTGGTATTATTTGGTGTGACTTGCTGAAGATTCTTTCCTGATAAATCAGAAATATAGCCAATTACAGCATCTTCTTGGTTGAGTTCTTGATCTTGGTTAGTATCTTGGTCAATAATTTGATAAAGCCAAACTCTTGTAGGTGACTTCGGTGGTGTTTTGGTGTCTATAAAATGGAACGAATTAATAATTGCTTTTTTATCCAGGAGAAGATGAGTTTCACCATCTTGTTTCCGATAAAATATAATGTTATATAAAGTATTATTATTTCTTTTATAAGAACCTGAACTTTCTAAAATATTTGATCTGTTTGACTCTCCTTTTACCTGGACAGGAATCATTAAATAATCTGATTGTTCTTTAATAGTAAAGTCACCATAGCTAATTTGTGGTGCTTTTTGTTGTGGTGAATTTGCTTTTGCCTGTTCTGTTCTTCTTTCTAAAGAAGTACTGCAAGATAAGCAATAAGTAGCTAAAAATATGGTTAATGTTAACAGCCGATAATTATGTTTCATTGATTCATGAAGGTTAAAATCACCATAACATTGAAAAACCTGGTACGGGTTGACCAGGTTTTTCAATATCTATTGATTTCAAAGGTTTAAAGTTAGTCAAAAAGTAGTTGAGAAAGTTTCTAACTAGGGTGAACAGTGTAACTAGCAAATTCAGCAATCTTTGTTTTTCCGCTTTGGGATTTGGTTTTGCCTTTTCGGGGCTTTTGACCACATGACATAAATATGCTGAACATTGCTTGGGCTGATGACGGGAGACATCGAGTCATTTACCCTTTGGTTTGATTTGCTTTGTGTGATGTCTTGATATTTAAGTTAGCACTGACTTTAGTGATGATCAATCCTTACTTTACTAAAGTTGATATTTTGTAGATTTTTGCAATAAGGGTGGGGATTGGGCAGGGGGCAGGTGTAGGTTTTTTATACTGTGTACCAAAAACCTTGGTTTTGGGGTGTAGGGGTGTAAGGGTGTAGGGGTTAGTAAAACGATGATTCTTTCGTTAGTCTGAGAGTCATTACTCACTGCTTGGTAAAAAACCTACACTTGTGAGGCAGGGGGTAGGGGGCAATTTATAGGTGTAACAGCTTACCAATTCCACATTACAGGATTCTGATCGAGAGGGTCGGTGACAAGGCGGCCGATCGCATCAATTTGGGCAATTTCATCAGCCGAAAGTTTCACATCGACGGCTAGGGCGTTGTCTTTGGCTTGTTGGGGATAACGCGCGCCTGCGATCGCATTTGTTTGCGGTTGAGCAATTAACCAAGCTAAAGCTAACTGAGCTAAAGTACAATGATGTGCTTCTGCTATCGGACGCAGTTTTTCTAAAGCTTGTGCAGCGTGTTGAAAATTCTCACCTTGAAATAACTTATTTTGAGCGCGGTTATCTCCGGGATCAAACTGATGCCCCGGTGAAAATTTTCCGGTTAACAATCCTTGGGCTAGGGGTGAATAAGCCAAGATAGAAATATTATTTTCCACACAATAAGGCATCGCGTCTTTTTCTACTTGTCGCCAAAATAGGGAGTAGGGAGGCTGTAAACTATCAATACGTCCGTACTGGGCAGCTTCAGCTAATTGAGTGCGGGAAAAGTTAGAAACACCAATGGCGCGAATCTTACCTTGTGCTTTGAGATCATTAAGGGCGTTCATGGTTTCGGCAATTGGCACAATCTGACTATTGAAAGAACCAGATGGCCAATGAATTTGGTAAAGATCGATGTAATCAGTTTTGAGATTTTTGAGGGAGCGATCGCAAGCTGCAATTACTTGGTCATACTTAAGATGGTTGGAGAAAACTTTAGTTGCATACTCTACTTGATCCCGGACATCAGATAAAGCTTCAGCGACAATTTGCTCAGAATGTCCTTCACCATAAACCTCTGCCGTGTCTATGGTAGTGATGCCAGCTTCAAAGGCGGCTCGAATAGTTTTAATTGAGTCAGCATCCTCAATTCCCACCCACATTTTTTTACCTGCTTGCCAAGTTCCCATGAGAATGGGTGTAATGTGTACATCTGATGTACCAAGTCTGCGCTTCTGCATAACCTTTCCTTAATTCATATCCCTGGATAGTTTTATACTGTAACGGTCTTTGGTCAAAATTAAATCAGAGTTACAGTAGATGCTTATGCTGACGGAATTGGCTCAAACAGTGCATACCCTCAAAGAGTGGGCAGTTGCAGTTAATGCTTTAGAAACTGGTAAAACAATTATGTTGCTGCGTAAAGGCGGTATTCATGAACAGCAAGGCCGTTTCCAAGTGGCGCATCAGCAGGTTTTACTTTACCCCACCTATGAGCATCAGCAATCTAGCTTACTCAAAGCTGAATATGCTGATCTTGTACATCCAGTCACACCAGGATGGCATCCAGAAACAATACGGATTGGTAGTTGGGCAGAGATTACCGATATTTTGCCAGTTAGTGAGCAGTCAATTGTCAACAACTTACTACCTTTTCATATCTGGAATGATAACTTTATCCGCGATCGCCTGAAGTGGAAACCCCAGCAACCAATATTTATTCTCTTACTACGGACTTACCAACTACCCCAAGCTCAAGAAATTCCCTATCGTGCAGAGTATGGTGGTTGCAAATCATGGATTGATCTAGAATCGCCTGTGCAACTACAAGGTTCAACCCCAGTTTTATCTCAATCCTATTACCAAGAGCTAGTCGCAGACATTTATAAAGTGGTCAAAACTGATCACTAAATCATCTATAATTCGTCACAAAAGTTTAAGAATTTGCAAAACCGTAATTCTTGATACATACATCTTTAGTATCCCCAGATAACATTAAAAAAATCTTATTCGTGCCTTAAATTGAAGCACAAACATTTCCATAATTCGTCTATCTACATAGCTTGCAATCAGCAATTTCAATGCCGGACATTTATTTAGGTAATTGTACGATTTGAGATTGTAGATAAGTTGACTACCCTAGTAAAATTTAAAACTATCCCACAAGGGTGAAGAAGTATTGACAGAAAGCTGCCAATATGCAGTATAAGCACAAAGTAATGGAGTTTGCCATGTATCGACAAATGTGTTGGATCTCTAAAACTAGCGGAGACGGAGAGAAAATCTTATATCTGCAAACTGCGCCTCATCAACCTTGGCGACCCTACACAACTTTCCCCCAATATTCAGTACCAGATTATCAAGTTCCAGGTGGCTCTAAAGGCTGGGCAACTTATCAAAAATTGCTCAAAGCTGGTTGGACACTAGTATCCAGCGCACGAGCCAATGAATTTGGCAGCAGTGATTATGCAGAGTCAACAATGAATAGTCAACAGTCAAACAATTTTGGAATTTAGAGTTAGGCATTGAGTTTCAACCTAACCATCAACCTTCTACTCCCCATTTTCAGATGTGGCTTGAGTAGTTGTGACTCTGGTGTTGAGTTTTTGAAGTAGAGTTTGAATATTTGTCAGAGTTGCTGTTTTGATGGTTGGTTGTTGCTCTAACCAGTTATTTGCCTGTTGTTCGCCTTCTTTGACTGCTAATATCAACGCACCCCAAGCTTGAACCGATGTTCTACTAGGATTGACTTTGAGTTCAGCTAAAACTCGTTTCCATAACCGACCTTGATCATTTTTTAAGAGAGTAGCGATTTCTTGAGTGTTTTGTGGTGAGTTCTCAAACACCTGTAAAGCTTTTTCCCAACGACCATCAACTAAGTCTGCTAGCACTTGTTGGCTGGGACTCGCCCAAGTTTTATCAGCTTGGGTTTTAGTAAGTTGGGAGTGTAACCGAATAAGATCAATTTGTGCTTGCGCTGTGGCTGGTAAAAAGTCTCGGCGTTGTTTTTTGAGCGATTGCAACCATTGAAATGCAGGTGTCCATAAGCCACTGCGGGCAATCAACAGAGCATTTCGGAAGGAATTATCTTGAATAGCTGATGGTGTGAGAGTGATGGGTTCTAATTGCAGAGGTTTGAGGTATAGCTTGAGAGTTTTCACTTGATAAACTTGTAACTGTGGTTCTAGACCAATAGTTTGATCAATTACTAATTCTTTTTGACTATCTCCTGTTACCTGCTCCCATTTGGGTAGTTGACCGTTGGGACTTGTCCAAGAGAGCATTTGTTGTAGATTACTCCGTTGGGGATTGTAATAGATAATGTGACCGTAAGCGATCGCATGAGTGCCTTGTTGACGCTCACCCTGTAAATATAACCAGACTCCTCTCCCTGGTGTTTTGCCTTCAAAGCGTTGAATCTGGGTTAACGGTAAGGTCTGACTAGCTTCTATATTTTCTAATGTGGGATCAACTAAGGGAGCAAAAGCAAAAGATTCTTCTACTCCTGTGATGGCTAGTTGGTTCGTTAAACGATAAAACTTTTCGGGCTGTGCTTGGTATTGCAGGTTTTCTATCTGATAAACCCTCAGTTCTACCACTTCCTGACAATGAGATTGACAGTTGGCACGTTGGCGCAACACTGGGAGAACAAAAGAGTTATCGTCTTCATCTAAAGCTATTGTCTCCCCAACAATTTTTTGTTTGTGACTCAAACTATCCCGAATTTGCTGGAGAGTCTGGGGATTTTGGCTGTGACTCATGGGAATTTGCGCCCACTCTGGTAAAACAATATTGAGCCAACCCAGTTGTTGGGGATCGAAAATCAACAGCACTCCAATCCAGGTAGCAGATATAACTAACCCTGCACCAGTTAGTAAAATTGCGATCGCTATAATTGAAGACAAATTCATCCTTTTCCTTTTCCCAGATTCAGGTTTAGAGGAAACACCCTGAATTGCCCCAACAGCAGGTTTATTATCCCCAGACGAATAGCGATGTGCCATGTTAATGCTCTGTCAATACACAGTACAAGTTGATTTATTGTTTTTCTTTTATACTCGCAGTTTAACTTATTGCCTAGCTGTCTGGGTGTTTAAATTGTTCTAAGGATTAGGGACTGGGGAAAGAAAAACGAGACAAGTTGAAGCGTTCTTTTCGATGGGATGAAAAAAAAAGGTTTGGCTCATGACCAAACCTCTCTTTAAATCCAGTGCATAACAACATCCCGGACTAATTTACCTATTATTTTCATACTCTCGCATCTTCCTAGGGGATGTATGCAAATGCTGCAAAAACTGATATTACATTATTTAGGTATTAACTAATACATCTCATAGGAGACAAAAAAAGACGGGTTACACCCGTCTACATAGCTTGAAAGTGGTAATACACCTTGGAGGTTGAAAAATAGTAAATTTAATAGGTTGTAAGGTATATAGATGCCGCGCTTAATGTTGCAACTACACTTATCCTTGCAATGACTACAAAGATATCAAATAGAATTTTCCATAAGTTGCCAAAATGCCAAAATTTTAGTATCACCTTATGGAAATATTCCTGGGGAATATCGGTTATAATTAGGAAATTAGGTTGATTTTCTGAAAAAAGCAACTTCTTGCCCCTGTATGGCAAGCAATATCACCGATTTGCTCAATTTTGAGTAAAATCGTGTCACCATCACAATCATAAAAGAACTCTTGGACTTTCTGAATATGCCCAGATGTCGCGCCTTTATGCCACAATTCCCCACGGGAACGACTCCAATAATGAGCTTCCCCAGTAGATAAAGTTTTGTGAATTGATTCGGCATTCATCCAAGCCATCATTAAGACAGTACCATCAAGATAATCTTGTGCGATCGCTGGAATTAAACCCTGTTCATTAAACTTCAACTTCTCTATTATTTCCACAACATTACCTCCTGAAAAATACAGTATTACTCATTACTCATTACTCATTACTTATTACTTATTACTTATTACTCATTACTTATTTAATTTGCTTCACCGATGATGATACTAAAACTGTATAAAAATGTAGAGACAAGAAAATTCTCATCTCTACAGGGAACACACTAAAGAAACATCCACTCTAGCCAAAACTTATTAATGAAAACTGGCTTTATGTCGCACCAAATTCATAAATTCCTCACGAGTGCGTGCATCATCAGCAAACACACCACGCATTGCACTAGTAACAGTCCAAGAACCAGGTTTCTGCACACCACGCATTACCATGCACATATGAGTGGCTTCTACTACTACAGCTACCCCTTGGGGTTTGAGTAAACCTTGTAGCGCATCAGCAATTTGCAAATTCAGCCGTTCTTGTACTTGCAAACGACGTGCATACATTTCACAAATTCGCGCAATTTTTGATAACCCAATTACCTTACCATTGGGAATATAAGCAACATGAGCGCGTCCAATAATGGGCAAGATATGATGCTCACAAGAACTGAAAATATCGATATCCCGAATTAATACCATTTCATCAGCATCTTCTGTAAATACTGCTCCATTGAGCAGTTCATCTAAAGATTCATGATATCCTTTGGTAAGAAATTGCAAAGCCTTCACCACTCGCTTAGGAGTATCTAATAAACCTTCTCTATCAGGATTTTCTCCTAAGCCAATTAACAAAGTACGTACAGCTTGAACCATTTCCGCTTCGGTGACAGTTGCTGAATGCTTAGTAGGTAAAGATGACACTAACTGAGCAGCAGAATTTGCATCGGGACGAATCGATAAAGTCATTTTCTTGGTTTATTAATTGGTAGAAAATTATCAAGTAAGGTAATGCAGCCTTAAAGAGCATCATTACTTGTTGCATTCGTTAACATTCTATTGTTAACATTTCTTAATCATATCAAACATTGCTCAAGTTGTGTATGAATTTGCTCAGAATCTAATTTTCTACCAATAAAAACTAACTGATTCTTGGGTGGAGTGCGCCATTCATCACCGTGGAGGTTATAGCGTGGGCCACTCAGTTGAAATATGTGCCGCAATTCACTATCGCTAAACCATAAAATCCCCTTAGCTCGGAAAACATTCTCTGACATTTCTTCAGAGAGAAAGTTTTCAAATTTATGGACATCAAAAGGTCTATCATATTGAAAAGATATCGACACAAACCCGTCATTCTCTAAATGATGAGAGTGATGTTTGTGATGATGGTGGTCATGGTGGTCATGGTGGTCATGGTGGTCATGGTGGTCATGATGATGATGATCATCTTCTAGATCATGCTCAGTATAATCATCTGTGGGAGTTAGACCTACACCTAAAATTAAAGGTAGAGCTACTTCACCATATTTCGTGTGTAAAATTCTTGCCCCATTTTTCACATCATGAATGTAACTTTCTACTTCTTGCAGTTTATCTGAAGTTACAAGGTCTGTTTTATTCAGGAGAATAATATCACCATAGGTAATTTGTTTTAAAGCTGCTTCACTTTCAAAATGCTCTTGGTTAAATGTTTCCGCGTCAACTACAGTTAAGATTGAATCTAGACTAGTTAAATCTCGCAGTTCTGTGCCTAGAAATGTTAAAATAATTGGTAATGGATCAGCTACACCTGTGGTTTCAATTACCATATAATCAATACGGTCTTCTCGTTCTAACACACGATAAACAGCATCAACTAAGCCATCATTAATAGTACAACAGATACAGCCATTGCTGAGTTCCACCATATCTTGATCTAAAGAAACTAGCAGTTGGCTATCGATGTTGATATCCCCAAACTCATTGACTAAAACTGCAACTTTTAAATCTTGCTTGTTTTTGAGAATTTGATTGAGGAGTGTAGTTTTACCACTTCCTAAAAATCCTGTGATGATTGTCACAGGCATTCCCCGTTTAGGAATATCAGGAATTATGTTTTGAGTTGGTGCAGTGATAGTATTCATAGTGCAGTGATATTTTGATAAACTACTTGATTCAGGTGAAGTCTAGACGATTTGATTCAGGAATTTTAGCAATTATAGCCTCTTGTAAAAGATGCGCCAGTTCATTTAATGTCATTGCTCCTAAATCTCCAGCTTGTCTAGTTCTCACACTTAAATTTTGATTTTCTACTTCTTTCTTACCCACAACAGCCACAACGGGAATTTTTTCTAATTCTGCTGTGCGAATTTGCTTACCTAAACGTTCTCCAGTGTTATCTATTTCTACTCTAAAACCAGATTTTTTCAATTCACTGGCTACAGATTCCGCATATTTTCTCACATCATCACTAACTGGTAATAATCGCAATTGTACTGGTGCTAACCACAAGGGAAAATCACCGGCGTAGTTTTCAATTAAGATACCAAAAAATCTTTCTAGTGAACCAAAAATAGCCCGATGAATCATAATTGGTCTTTGACGACTACCATCAGCCGCAATATATTCCATATCAAAGCGTTCTGGTAAATTAAAATCTACTTGAATAGTGGAGCATTGCCACAAACGACCAATAGCATCTTGAATTTTGATGTCAATTTTAGGGCCATAAAAAGCACCGCCACCAGCATCAACAACATAATCCCAACCTTTAGTATCTAAGGCTGCTTTTAACGCAGAAGTAGCTAATTTCCAAACTTGATCAGTTCCTACAGATTTTTCAGGACGGGTAGAAAGATTCACCTCATAATTTTTAAAACCAAAATCTGATAAAATCTGCTCTGTGAGATTTAAAACTCCTAAAATCTCATCGGCAATTTGCTGAGGTAAACAGAAGATATGAGCATCATCTTGGGTAAATCCTCGGACGCGCATTAAACCATGTAAAGCCCCAGAACGTTCATAACGATAGACTGTACCTAATTCCGCCCATCTTAAGGGTAATTCTCGATAGGAATGCAATTGATTTTTATAAGTTAAAACATGAAAGGGACAATTCATGGGCTTAATTTGATAAGCCTGATTTTCCACTTCCATTGAGTCAAACATATTCTCTTGATAGAAGTCAAAATGACCTGATGTTTTCCATAAATCAAGATTGGCTACATGGGGTGTGTAGAGTAATTGATAACCTGATTCAAGGTGAGATTTGCGCCAATAATCTTCAATGATATAGCGAATACTCGCGCCTTTGGGATGCCAAAATACTAACCCGCCGCCAGCTTCTTCTTGAATGCTAAATAAGTTAAGTTCTTGACCTAATTTTCGATGATCACGGCGTAAAGCTTCTTCTCTTTGTTTGAGATAAGCTTGTAATTCTGTTGCGGTTTCCCAGGCTGTACCGTAAATGCGCTGTAGTTGGGGTTTGGTTTCATCGCCTAACCAATACGCACCAGCTATATTCAATAATTGGAAAGAATCAGGGGCAATTTCTCCCGTAAAATTAATGTGTGGCCCTGCACATAAATCCCACCAATAGTTATTAGCTGGTTGAATGTCGGTAACAAATAATGATGATTCTGTCTGTCCAACTTCAGGACTACCAATAAAGTAGCGGGTGATGATTTCTCTTGGGGGAATGCGTTCTAAGATTTCTAATTTGTATGGTTCGTTTAATTGGGTGATTTCGGTGCGAATTTCCTCTCGTTCTACTTCTTCCCGGATGACGGGGAGGTTAGCTTTAATTATCCGCCGCATTTCTGTGGCGATTTTTTCTAAGTCATCGGGGGTGAGGCTGACTGGACAATCAAAGTCGTAGTAAAATCCGGTTTCTGTAACTGGGCCAATTGCTACCTTCGTCCCTGGATATAGCTGCTGTACTGCCATCGCCATGATGTGGGCGCAGGTATGGCGAATGCGTGTGAGGTTGTCGCTATCATGCTGCTGTGATTTTTCCTGGGACTGGGTGAGGGAATTGACCATATATAGTATTTGTTAATTCAAAATTGTTGTAACTATCTGCTGAGGCAAGAAGGACTAAAGTCCTGACTACGAACTGGTTTTGGCAACTGGGTTGAGGTGTTGCTGTGATGTTAATTGTAGGCTCTTTACCAAAGAATGAGAATCGTTATCATGATAGCGTAAAAGAAGTGTTTTGGTTGAAAATAAATTTGGAAACGCAGAGGAGAGGCAGCGCGTTGGGCGGCTTTGCCGACTTGAAGCGACTGCCGTCGCGCGGAGTAAAGCGCAAAGGTACGCAGAGATTTGTACATCAGCAGAGTAGGAAATGCTATAACCAAAATTACTTTACATTTCAATAGCGTGTTTTAAATGATACTTGTGTTCTAGGAAATCAAATAACCAATCTTTGACGCGGTGGGTGGCGTGACAGTCGTCTTCGTTGTAGCTGCTGATGATTTCTAAGAGAGAACGATCGCCTGTTTCTAACCATTGCTCATACCAGTAAATACACTTAGCTCCACTGGCTTCAGGATTACGCCATTCAAATCCTAACCAGCGAGCGATCGCTTTTAGGGCGTAACTTTCTATGGGTAATGCTACAGTTGAGGTAAGATATTCGTAAATATCGACAAATCTATTTAAGACTGGTTGTACTAATTTATTAGGGGTACGGTACAACTTGGCTAGGCGTTTGACAGTATCTAGTTCGTAAACACAAAAATGATAAATCGGTGCGTCGGGATATTGCCAAACTAACTCTAGAAATTGTTGCCAAATTAATTCTTCTTGTTCTGGATTTTCTGCTAAAAAAGAATAAAATTCCTTGGTGTTGGTTTGTTTATTCACCACCAACACACCTAAAAGATAATCTAAATTTAAATCTGGTTGGGCTTCAATATCAAAGTAGAGTTCTATTGGAGAGTTGGGGGTAATATCTAGTTCCTGGGGTGGAAATGGTAAAATCAGAGGCTGGTTTTGTAAGACTGATTGGGCTTGGATAACTAACTTAGTAGCGACTTGAGAATCGAAACCGACAAGATTTTCTAAAGTATCGGGAGTAGTATCAGCGAGAGATTCCAGGGTTGTGATAGAGAGGGTTTGCAGTTGGGTGTAGCGAAGGGGAGAGACTCCCGGTAACAGAGACAGGTGTTGCTCAGACTTAGCGATCGCATAACATTGACTATGCCACTGACAAAGATTACACTTCTGACGGGAGATAAATATTTCTGGTTTAGTTTCCGCTTCTATAGCCTGGATGAACTCCTGCAAAATCGCTTGCATTTGCTGTGTCCATCTAGATAAATCTATGGGATACTTGCTTTGTTTCGTCCGTAGCATTAACCAAGCCGTTGACGGTGTTACCCCTTGCACTGTAGCTAAAACTGCGGTGTGAAAGGCAGTCACTACTTGGTATTCTTGTTTAGGACGCTTACCCAGTTCAATATTGACTGGTACATACATCCACTCGCCAAAACATGATTCTCCTGGCTGTTTGACAAGTAAATCAGGACAACTGAGCAAAGTAGGATGATAAGATGTTGGTTGTGCATCGAGTAACTGACTGTAATTAGCTAAAAGCACTCCCTGATAAATATAATCAACCCCACGCTGCATTAATTCTATAGTAGCGGCTTGTCCCGCTTGCCATTGTCCTCTAGGGTAATCTGGTTTTGCATAGGGGAATTGCGCCAAAATACTTAAGCGATGGGCGTTCTTATCCTGTTGTAGTTTTACCAACAATTCACTAGGCGTATCTCGTTGAGTTTTATCACCGTGAATATCTAAAACTGGACGGCGTTTACAGCGTTGGTATTGCAGGAGGTGTTCAGCATTAATTAGCATTCAGGTTGGGCATATCAATTCAAAATTCAAAATTCAAAATTCAAAATTAAGGAGTTTTGGGCATAGGGCATTGGGCATTGGGCATTGGGCATTGGGCATTGGGCATTGGGCATAGGGCATAGGGCATTGGGCATTGGGCATTGTATTTTTCTCCCCCTGCTTCCCCTGCTCCTTGTCTCCCTTGTCTCCCTTGTCTCCCCTTGCCCCCTGCTCCCCTACCCCCTGCCTCCTCCTACACCCTTACTTCTTGAGTTAAGAGAGTGGGAAACTAAGAAGACAAGCTATTTTGAATTTTAAATTGTTTATGACTTCTATTTCCACTGCACAGGCGAAGCTCCATCACCATCGGGAACAATTTCCGGCTTTAGGGAATAAGCTGTATTTTAACTATGGTGGACAGGGGGCGATGCCAAGAGCCACAATGGAGACGATTACCCAAACTATAGCGCATATCCAGAATATCGGCCCTTTTGGCACTGAGGCGGGTGCTTGGTTAACGGCGCAAATGCAAACTGTGAGAAAAGCGATCGCCTCTGAGTTGAACGTCACACCTGATACAATTGCTTTTACTGATAATGTGACTGTGGGCTGTAATATCGCTTTGTGGGGGATATCCTGGGAAGCTGGCGATCATGTTTTATTATCAGACTGCGAACATCCTGGGGTAATTGCGGCTACTCAAGAAATTAGCCGGCGGTTTGGGGTGGAAGTCACTACTTGTCCATTGCAAGCAACTTTAAATGAGGGTGATCCTGTAGCAATTATCGCTGAAAATTTGCGCCCCAACACTCGCTTAGTTGTACTCAGTCACGTTTTTTGGAACACTGGACAAGTTTTACCTCTAGAAAAAATTGTGGAGGTATGTAGAAATAATGATTCTTTGTTATTAATAGATGCGGCTCAATCTGTCGGTGCTTTACCTTTGAATTTAGCAGAATTGGGAGTAGATTTCTATGCTTTCACTGGTCACAAATGGTTATGTGGCCCGGAAGGTGTGGGGGGTTTATATGTGCGTCCAGAAGTTTTAGGAAGTCTGCATCCTACTTTTATCGGTTTGTATGGAATTATTACTAATAGTCAAGCCCAACCTGTGAACTGGAAACCCGATGCGAGACGGTATGAAATATCTACCCCAGCTTACCCATTGTACTTGGGTTTGCGGGAGGCGATCGCTACTCATCGACAATGGGGAACACCACAGGACCGTTACGCCCAAATTCGCCACAACAGTGAATATTTGTGGCGACGTTTAGCTGAGTTACCTAATGTAAAATGTCTTTGCAACGCACCCCCAGAATCTGGTATTGTGGCTTTCCAACTGAGTAATCATGAACCTGTAAAGTTAGTGCAGTTTCTTGATGCTCAAAGTATTTTAACTCGCACAATTGCTGACCCAAGTTGTGTCCGTGCCACCGTCCACTATTTGACTTTAGAATCGGAAATCGACCAATTGGTTGCAGCAGTAGCCAAATTTTCGTAGGTTGGGTTAAGCGCAGCGCAACCCAACATCGATCTTAAAAATTCAATATGGATGTTGGTGTTGGGTTTCCTTGCGTCAACCCAACCTACCATTTCTTCGCACTTTTATAGCAGAGAATTACGAATTACGAATTACAAATTATTTTGCATGGGTTTACCTGTAATAATAAAGGCTGCCCAATAATAAGGATGGGAGTAGAGTTTTTTCTCGCGCTCCATTTTACTGATTCTATAAAGATGGGTGGCTAGATACGACCTGATTTTTAACTCTTGGGGATGTAATTGATTGAGTAAATCTTCATACCATTGGGTTAATTCTAAGGCGGTTAATTCTTTGAGCCATTTTGTAGCTGCACTTAAGGCTAGATTTGGCGATCGCAATAATTGCAGTTGCCGATAAAATTCTATAATTACTAAGGCACTCGCAGATGATTCTACAGTCCACAAGGTACTCAATACATAGGGAACACCGCCGGATAAGAAACCGTTAACTAAACTCACATATTCACTAGTAATGTTTTGGTGACTAGTATTTGTGGTGTCACAGGCGGAAAGGGTGACTAAGTTATATGTTGCTAAATTACCTTGCATGATTTCTGCTAAGGTGAGTTTATCTTCACCTGCAAGGGCTAATTCTGATTTAGTAGGCTCACTCAGATTATTAATTACTTGTCCAGCAAAATGACAGATATTATAATTACTAAAATATCTATCAAATAAATTATTTTCGACATTCTCTTTATTTGCTGCTTCTCCTTGGATACGATAAGGTTCATTAAACATCTGGCAGATAATTTCTGACTCCAAGTTAGCAAATTTGAAGGTGGGGTGATTGCTATTTGTCGGATATTCAATACTGAGTAATGCTTGCTCTGTTAAATCCCAAATATCTTTGGCATTCCTGATTGATAAACCTGTTTGGATGTTAGGTAAATAGGTAACGCTCAAGTTTGGTTCTAAATTTTGCTGTGCTTCTGGGTTGATGTGGAAAAGCACATGAAGGGGTAGGCGTTGTAAATCACGATGAGGAACTAAAATTAATTGGGTGATATTTTCTAATTCTTGAATAATCGTATCAATTTCTAAAATATTTTTTAATTGTAATAGTCTCCCCTCCATTTCTAACCGCCAACTATGATTACTTTTGCTGGTTTGATCTTGGGCTTGTAGGCGATATTCTTCATAGTCTCGCTGCCAATTTTCTAACCAATTTTCAAAACTAATCAGCCGCCTAGTTGCTTCTGGTAAGGGGAAATCTTGCAGTGATTTACTGCTAGTTTCCACATCTTTGATTGGGGTGAAAACCAGAATTGGTGAGGGCGCTTGATCTTTAATAATAAATGTATGTAAAGCAATGGGGCTAATATGCCAGTAAATAATGGCTGTTTGGGGATTCAGTAATGTTTGCGTTGATGAGCGATAATTCAGGGGAGTAATATCTGGATTTCCACCAAATAGCAGCGCATTTAAACAAGAGTTTTTACTATATTCTGCTATTTCCCAAGCTTCCACTAAATCACCAAATTCTACAGTGATATCAGTGATCATTTGTGGGAATCCGGCAAATTTAAGAACTAGTTGTTTTTTACTATCATCAGAGCGCGTTGGTTCGTTGAGTAATTGTTGTAATAAATTGGTAGCGCGTTGTAGTAAATCTTGTGCTTGTGCTGTTTGTCCCAGTCCTAAAAGTGTTTTAATCAGGGATTGTAAAACCTCTAAGTGTAACTGAGGAAAATCCTGGTTAGTCAGAGTTAATAGTGCTTGATTATATTCAGCTACAGCTTTACGCCAATAGTTGCGGGGGGTATTTTGTTTTTTACCTTGCTCGTAATAACTATTACCAATTGCTAGATGTAATCTCCCCCAACCTTCTGGATGGGTGTCGGAACGAATGTGTTTTAAGCCTTCTTCATAACTGGCAATTTTGCCTGCATAACTACCCTGATTTAAAGCAGGATGAGTTAAAGCGATACTGGTTAATAAATCTAAATTATC
This sequence comes from Aliinostoc maniaoense, assembly GCF_058172895.1. NCBI lineage: Bacteria > Bacillati > Cyanobacteriota > Cyanophyceae > Nostocales > Nodulariaceae > Aliinostoc > Aliinostoc maniaoense. The sequence goes on from NZ_CP187952.1 coordinate 4,794,019, forward strand.
ACTATCAATGTGACCAATAGCCGTACCTCTACCAATCCAAGCCTCCCAATAGTCGGGTTTAATATTTAAGGCGTTGTCGTAGGAAGATATGGCTTCTAAATATCGTTCTAAATAAAATAGGGCGACGGCTTGATTATACCAAGCCAAGTGAAAATCTGGCTTAATGGCTATAGCTTGCTGATAGGAGGCGATCGCTTCTTCTCGGCGTAATAAGTTGTCTAAAGCGATACCACGATTATACCAAGCTAAGTAAAAATTCGGTTGAATAGCCAGGGCTTTATCCCAAGAGGCGATCGCTTCTGACCATTGTTTTAAATTAAACAGTACCACACCCCGATCAATCCAAGCCTCGTGAAAATCTGGCTGAATTTCTAAGGCGTTGTCGTAGGAGGCGATCGCAGCTTGATGTTGTTCGTTGATACTCAAGGCAATGCCTCGATAATACCAGTTTTCCGCTTCTTGGGGTTCTAGATCCAGGGCTTGATCATAACTAGCGATCGCTTCAGTAATTTGTCCTGTCTTCAATTGCGCCCAACCCTTACTAGCCCACACTTCCGGGTTATCAGGATGAATAGCGATCGCTTGCTCAAAGGATGCCATCGCCTCTTCAAATAATCCTAATTCCCCCAGTGTTCCCCCCCGGTTATACCAAGCTTTGTAGTAATCGGGTTTGAGTTGAATAGCTTGATCATAAGAGGCGATCGCTTCCGTGAGGCGTTCCAAATGAAATAAAGTTAAGCCTCGATTAAACCAATATTCATGGGAGTGGGGATTGAGTTGAATTGCTTGTTCATAGGAGGCGATCGCCTCTGCTAAATTACCATTTTTAGCTTGCTGCAAACCTTGGTAAAATAATGCTTGGGCTTGTACTAAAGGATTGGAAAATTCACCTGCGATCGCCGGGAGTTGCTGCGGCTGAACTGCTAAATTAGCCGCCAACTGCTGCACTAAACTCGCACTTTGATCCAATCGCACTAATAACTCATCTAGAGTATAGGCGACATCCGAATCTAAATTAGCTAAAGATTGATCCCAATTATCTTGACTAGATAAAACAACCGCTCCCCTGAGTGTCCCTGGCGCATCAAATAGCACTTCACTCAAGTTAGTGATGATATCTTCTGCCGGTGGTATAACCTCTGGCTGTAATTCTTCCCAACTCAGTGCGTCTAAGTTTTCTATAGTACTAGGGACAATCGGCTCAATGGCGACAAACTCAATTTCTTGGGGCTGATCTTGCCAAATTTGCCCATCACCTTCTTCCACAGCTTCAGTCGCTTCAGGCGGATATTGCCAAAACGATTGTTCCGTAGTTTCCTCGCTATCTGCTTGAGCAACTTCCGCCCAGAATTGAGAACTGCTTTGTGCGATAACTTCCGTATTTTCATCATCCCCACTTGCTAAAACAATTTCTGGTTCTGGATCTTCCGACTCCCATAAAAGCTCACCCAAATTACGGATTAATTCTTCTCCGGGAGAAGTTAATTGTATTTCAGTATTTTCACCGTTTCCATCATCAGACAAGTGTGTATAATTCTCATCTTCAAACAATTCATCAGCATCTGTATGCAACAACTGGATACCAATTTCATAAGATAATTCACCGATTTTACCAATCTCCAATTCACCTAATTGCACCATCTGGGTAGCTACTAGATGATTGGGTGCAGGCGAGAGGAGTAATTTTTCACCATAGATCAACAGCCAATCTATCCACCGCTCCACAGTGATACGGTCTTCCATCCTCTCCAAAAACTTAATTGCCCATTGTTGTCCCCGTCCTTGATGCACACCCTCCAACAGTTGCATATACAACAGTTCTAGATCCGCATTAGTTAGTTCAGGTGGTATTTCTACCCCCTGTGCTTCCCGCGCAGCTTTAAGTGAACCAGTCTGGTTAACAGCAACCGGGTGTGTTTCTATTGTTTTAAACCACTGCAATAGCCGAGTGAGCATCTGCCATACTCTTGGATTTTGTTTAACCTAGATTGTAGCCATCGTTGTGCTGAAAAAATTTTAATCTATCACCATTTGCCTGCAATATACTGAAATACCCAGAGTTTTCCACCTGATAGTTATAAAAAATATACAAAACTTAGCTAGTTCTTTTAAGGGTATGGGGCATTGGGCATGGGGCATTGGGCATTGTATTTTTCTCCCCCTGCTCCCCCTGCTCCCCCTGCTCCCTGCTCCCCTGCTCCCCTGCTCCCCTGCACCCTGCCCCAACTCAAACACCATCCGTATTAGACTGACTCGCAGCATAATATTGATTAACTAATGTCTCCACAATCACCTGGGGATCATCGGTTTCAATTGCCAGTTGTTCGGACATTTGCCGCCGTAAGTTTTCATCCTGTTGCAACATAATAAACAACTCATCTAGGGTGACTGTTTGTAATTCTGCTTCTGAAGCAAAATCAGGGGTTGATTGTTCATCTGTTTGTGGTATATTTGTACTAACAGCATCAGGCCCGTCATATTCCCAGATGGGTTCACCCTGATTGCGGGTTAGTATCTGCATTCCAATGTCATAGGCTACATCTCCTATTTCTCCTATACCTAAGTCCCCTAGTTGCACTAATCGTGCAGCTAATTCATTGTTGGGAGAGGATGATGCTAGTAATTTTTCACCAAACTGCTTTAACCACTGTACCCACCGTTCAGTTGTGACACGATGCTCAATATTTTGCAGCCACCGTAATGCCCAGGTTTGGCCTCGCGCCTGATGTACTCCTTCTAAAAATTCCGTAAACAGAAATTCTAAATCTGTGTCGGTGAGAGGTGGGGGAGGTTGGGTTGCCACATTCTCCCGAACTTTGGCAGGAGTTGATTTTTTACCGAACAAGCCTTGAAAAAGGTCTTTAAACCACTGGATTAGCCGCCTGAGCATTTTGTGTACCATCTACTATTGTTTACCCTAAGATTTTAGCGAGCTACTATTGTGGATGCTGAAAGCATCCCTAAATACTCTCGCTTGATCCTGATCAATAAAATGTATATAAATGAGTTTTATTGTCTCTTCTAGGTTATGCCACAGTCGTCAACATGGGCAGTAAAGTTTAAAATGCTTTAACCAGAAATGAGTGCTGAGTGACAATCTCCACTTAAATACTGAGTTTAGTCAAGAGAGTAAAACTGGTATACTTGTCAGGCTTTTGGCTTTGTCAACTACCAAAGGCATTGAATATTTTGATCCATGTCTTACGAACCCCTGCACCACAAGTATCGTCCAAAGAGTTTTGCTCAACTGGTGGGGCAAGAAGCGATCGCTACCACTTTAATTAATGCTATCCGTACAGCTAAAATTGCCCCTGCTTATTTGTTTACTGGCCCTAGGGGGACAGGAAAAACCTCTAGTGCGCGTATTTTGGCTAAATCCCTAAATTGTCTGCAAGGAGACAAACCCACGGCTGAACCCTGTGGCGTATGTGATGTTTGTCAAGGAATCACCAAAGGTTACTCTCTAGATGTCATTGAGATTGATGCTGCCAGTAACACTGGTGTCGATAATATCCGCGAATTGATTGAAAAAGCCCAATTCGCTCCTGTACAGTGCCGTTATAAAGTTTATGTAATTGACGAGTGTTTAACAGGAGATTCCCTGGTTTTAACTACTGAAGGTCTGGTGAGAATTGATGATCCCACCATCAAGGGCAAACAAGTCCTCAGTTATAATGACTCATTACAAAAGTGGCAATTCAAAAAAGTTCTCCGGTGGTTAGATCAAGGTGAACGAGAAATATTACGTATCAAGACCACTCGCCAAGAAATTAGATGTACGGGAAATCATTTAATTAGGACAGATCAGGGATGGATACCAGCAAAAAACGTCAAAGAAGGAGCGAAGATACTATCCCCTGTGAATGTGGATGTGGCAACCTCATTTACAAATTTGGAACAGATGGACGTGTCCGCCGATTTGTTTCAGGACACCAGTTCAAAGGCAATACCTACGGACAAAAATCTTACAACCTGGAATATATTCGGGAACAAGCCGAGTTACTCCGTCCCTTGTGTGGGTGTGGCGGTGGAGAAAAGCTCGATTTACCAAACTTCTTACAAGTCAAAGGCAAAGGAATTAAAAGTATACAGTCTCACTGGGAAAGACACCCATTCAAAAAAGGACACGGAATTTGGATTAAGCGCACAGAAAACTTTATTACCACGGCGGAAGTTATACAGCCAGAGATACTCGGACTTATTTACGGAACACTACTTGGGGATTGTGCCATCACTTACCCCAATAAACACAGCAGATTCCCTAGATTGGCTTGGACACACGCCGAAAATCAGCTTGAGTGGTCTGATTACAAAGCATCTCGGTTACAAGTATTACGACCAACACGACGCTTTACCACTAATCAGGGATACGGTAAAAGTTCCATCACTAGCAACACCTGTTGTCATCCCCAACTTAAAGATGTCTTTGACATCGTTAGAGTCAATGGGAATAAGAAAACCGTCTCTTGGCTGTGGCTTAATCGAATTTCACCAGAAGGACTTGCTTGGTGGTACATGGATGATGGCTCACTCAGCCTGTCTCCCGCAGGGAGTCCACAAATTCAATTGCATACAGAAGGATTTTCTGCCCCAGAAAATCAAATCATTGCCAATTGGCTCACAGCAATGGGATATCCAGCACAAACAAAGTCATACACCAGAAGTAGAACAGGAAAGCACTACCATTACATATCTATGGGCGCAAACACCAGTAGGAAATGGCTGGCAGACCTTAAACAGTATGCAATACCCTCAATGGATTACAAGTTTGGAACAGGTCGAATCTGTTCACCTCGCTGGAATTGAGCGAGTATATGACATTGAAGTTGAGGATAATCATAATTTTGTAGCTAATGGGCTTTTAGTTCATAACTGCCATATGCTCAGTAGTGCAGCGTTCAATGCGCTACTAAAGACACTAGAAGAACCACCTAAACACGTAGTCTTTGTACTCGCTACAACTGACCCGCAAAGAGTATTACCAACAATTATTTCACGCTGTCAAAGGTTCGATTTTAGACGCATTGAGTTAGGGGCGATGGTGAAGCATTTAAGTGCGATCGCCTCTCAAGAAAATATTCATATCTTACAGGAAGCCGTCACCCTAGTGGCTCAACTATCTCAGGGAGGATTGCGAGATGCAGAAAGTCTCCTTGATCAGTTGGCTTTATTAGCCGGAGAAATCACCCCGGAAAGAGTTTGGGACTTAGTTGGCTCTGTAAGTGAACGGGATTTATTGGCATTATTAAATGCGATCGCCCAAGATTACCCAGAAGCAGTATTAGATCAAACTCGCCAAATTTTAGATCGTGGTCGAGAACCACTAACTATTCTGCAAAATCTTGCCGCCTTCTACCGTGATTTACTGATAGCAAAAACTGCACCGAACCGCCAAGATTTAGTAGCTTGCACCCAGCAAACCTGGAAAGCACTAGTTGAGTGCGCCCAGGCTTTACCCATAGGTAATATTTTGCTTGGTCAAAAACACTTACAAACAGCCGAACTGCAACTAAAAAATACTACTCAACCACGATTATGGTTAGAAGTAACATTACTAGGACTATTACCCAGTGCTAATATTCCCTCAACCCCTACTGGTGTATTCCCTGTGATATCACCCAGGGAACAGCGTCCAGCCGTCCCCCCACAAATACCACCGCAAAAACTCACCCCAACAACACCCCCACCTGCTTCAACTGTACCATCCCCTCCCCCCATCCCAGAGGAAAAAGTTGCCCCTGTCGCTTCATCTTCCTTACCTGCCTCCACCCCAGAAGCACAACCCTTAACCCCCAATTCCTCACCACCACCTATACAGGAAACAGTTGAAACAGGGCAATTGGACTTGACTGAAATTTGGCAGCAAGTATTAAGTAATATTCAGCAAATACCCAGACGTGCTTTATTAGGTCAAATGTGCCATTTAATTGAATTTGATGGCACTGTAGCCCGTGTAGGAGTGAAACCAGTATGGTTTGACAA